>CBDEGF010000003.1:0-2485100 GCA_965237685.1 Candidatus Marinacidobacterales bacterium | reverse complement strand
CGGAACCGATGCCAGCCTGCCGGTGGACGTAGTGGGCGCGGACGGCAGCCTCCTGCGGAGAATCGACTTTTCGGGAGACCCGCAGGTTGGCGCGAACGACCAGCAGATCGCGGTCTTCGTGCAGGATCAGTGGCGGCTCAACGATCGTCTGGGCATCGACCTGGGACTTCGCTACGACTATGACCGGCTCGTCAATGAGCATCAGCTCGCGCCGCGTCTGTCGGGCGCCTACGTGCTGGATGCCAATGGGCGGACCATCGTGAAAGCGGGTGTCGGCATCTTCTACGATCATGTATTTCTCCACGCCGGTGCGTTCGAGCGCTTTCAGACCCGGACCGAATCCTTTTTCGGCCCGGACGGCGAGATCGTCGGGCAGCCGATCGTCTTTGCGAACGTCGTCTCGGACGAAGGTCTGGAGAACCCGAGGAGCCTGGCCTGGAACGTCGAGCTAGACCGCAGGCTGACCGAGAAAGTTCAGCTGCGGGTCAACTATCGCGAACGATTGGGCAGTCAGGAGATGGTGGTCGACCGAGCGGTCGAAGGCGGCGAGGGCACCCTTCTGCTGTCCTCCCGCGGCGCGAGCTCTCAGAAGGAGCTCGACGTCACCGTGCGCGTGGAAACGGCGCGCGACGGCGAGCTTTTTTTCTCGTATGCGCGGTCTCGAACCTCCGGAGACTTGAACAACTTCGGCCTGCTCTACAACAATTTCCGCGAGCCTCTCATTCTCAGATCCGAAGATTCGCTTCTGGAGTTCGACGTCCCGCACCGGTTTCTGATGTGGGGGCTCTACAAGTTTCCGGGAGACATTGTTGTCTCGCCTGGAATCGAATGGCGCTCGGGTTTGCCCTACACGATTTTCAGCGAGAACTATATCCCCGTCAGTGAGCGTAATCGTGGCGGTCGGTTTCCGGCGTTTCTTGCAGCCGATCTGCGTGTGACCAAAGGAATTACGATCAAGGGGCGTCGCATTCGGGTCGGCGTGCAGATGTTCAACTTCACGGGCCACTTCAACCCTCGTGACGTAGTCTCGAATCTCGCCAGCCCGCGTTTCGGCGAGTTCCTGAACAGCGTGGACTCACGATTCTCGGTGAGGCTGGAGATGGGCCTTTGACGCCGTTTCCAACTCGTGCTCGGACCTCCCATCCCCGGGGCGAGATAGTTTTGGAACGGGGCTGACGCGCTTCCCGCTCACTTCCCCTGGAGCCTTCCGCGTGAGATGCTAGGACGAGTCGTAGCCTCGAAGAGCACCCCAGAACTCGCCCGGCATTAGATGATCGTCGAGACCCAGGACAGGTTGGAGCGCATCTGCTCCGAGGTTCGAGCCTCCAGGTCCTTTGCCCTGGACACCGAGTTCGTTCGCGAGCGCACGTTCTACATCCAGCTCGGCATCATCCAGGTGGCCGCCGAGGACGTCGAGGCGGTGCTCGATCCTCACGCGATCCGGGATCTGACTCCTCTACTCGACCTCGTCAGGGACCCGAGCGTCGAGAAGATCGTTCACGCGGGGGAGCAGGATTTCGCGGTCCTCCACGAAAAGAGCGGGGTGGTGCCGCAAAACGTCTTCGACACGCAGATTGCCGCGGCCCTCGTCGGCTACGGCGATCAAATCTCGTATGCCAAGCTGGTCTCGAAAGTCACCGGGGTCAACCTGTCGAAGCTCGAGACCCTCACCGACTGGACTGCCCGACCGCTGACGCCGCAGCAGATCGAGTACTCCCTGGAGGATGTCCGTTACCTCCGGGAGGTACGCCGCCATCTCGGTGAGCGGTTGCGCGAGCTGGGCCGCTCCGGCTGGGAGATCGAGGAGTGCCGCCGCCTGGAGGACCCCGAGACCTACCGCCTTCCGGAGCCGGAGGAGTACTACCTCCGCCTGAAGATGGGCGGGCTCAACGACACCGCCGTCGGGGTTCTCAAGGAAGTCGCCGCCTGGCGGGAGCGCGAAGCCCGCAACCGGAACCTACCGCGAGGCTGGGTGCTGCGGGATCATTCGCTCGTCGAGATCGCTCGCCGCCGTCCAAAGAGTCTGAAGGCCCTGAGTCAGATCCGCTCGCTGAAGCGCCAGCAGATCGACAGGAACGGTCGTGGTCTCCTCGATGCCGTCCGGGCTGGCCTCGAAAGCGCCGTCCCGCCGCCCTCGCGCGAGCGACGCGTCTTCAAGATCCCGCCTCAGGCCGAGGAGCTGGCTCGCTTCCTCGAGGCCTGGCTATACAGCATCGCGGAAGAGCAGGAGATCGCGCCCTCGATCATCGCCACGCGGGACCAGCTGAAAACGCTTGCCGCGTCCCATCTTGCGGGCAAGGAGGTCTCCTTACCGCTGCTGACGGGTTGGCGCCGCGAGATCGCCGGCGAGGCTCTTCTGGAACTCCTCGAAGGCAAGCTGGTCCTTTCTGTGGAGCCAGCGACGGGCAAAATACGCGCCCAGCCGCTCGAGGCCCCCTCGACATAAGCCTGCTCCAGTCTTGAACCATATCGCGGTTGGACGGTACACTGGAGGTAACTCGATCCAGACAATCCGCGCGTTCGGTGGGGCTTCCCGGGGGGGGAACGCCGACCCGTAGCGCCGCAAGAGGACGAAGACACATGCCGAAGAGCCGTCGGTTCCGTCAGATGCTGGCCTGCCACTTGGTCCTGTCCCTGCTCCTGAGCGTTCCTGTCCAGGTGTGGTCTCAGCCTCAGCCTTCCGGTATCAGCGGGTTCATCCTGGGCCGGGTCTACGAGATCGACCAGGCGAAGTACGCGGAGTACCGCGCGTTGCTTCAGAAGCGACAGGAGGATCCGGAGAATGTGGAGGAGCTGGATCCGGACGACTATCTGGTTGACCAGCCGGACGTCGTGGTCATGGCGCGACATCTCGCTTCCAATCAGAGCTTCCGGAGCGATTTCACCAACGTAGACGGGGAATATCTGATCGACGAGTCGCCTGCCGGCGTCTTCGAGTTCACGCTCCTGTACGAAGAAGAGGAGTACTCGGTGAGCCAGCGACTCGACTTGAACGTCGAGCTCAGCTATGTCGCCGAGCTCTGCTTCGTGCTCGACAAGGAGCAGAAGGTCGGTTGGATGATCGCCGAGGGTTTGAGGAGAGACCGCACGGCGCCTCCCTTCGTTCCGGACCGGTGCCAGTCGTCGTTGAGCGCCTGCCTGGCAATGCTCGTCGGCTCCGACGGCGGGTTTCCGGACGGGCTCCTGCTGCTCCTGGCTGGAGCGGGGGCCGCCGCGGCCACCATCGGCATTCTTTCGACCGGTCAGAACGAGGCAAGCCCGCCCCGTCAGAAGTAAGGGCCCGCGCAAGAATAACTTCACATTTTGGGACGCCGATCCATCCCGTCTGGCTGCGTTGCTCGTCCGTCATATATCTAGATATTATTCGCTCCTCGCGCCTTGCCAGCCGGGCGCCTCGACGTCCGAAAATGCGAACTTATTCTTGCGCGGACCCTAACGTTCACCCGCCTGCCGGTCGCGCTGCGCCAAATTTCCAACCGGGCGCTTGCTAAAGCCTTTCGTGAGCGCATAGGATTCTCCCTTCGCGGCGCTGGCGCAATCGCCGCCTGTGCCGTTCCAACTATTTGGACCTAGAATGGCGATACATGGCGTGGCTACGACGGTGCCGGTAAGCGACTCCATCGTTAGGCGCAACAAGTTGGAACGGCACTAGTCGAGCGGAGCAGGTCGAAGCATGTCTTGGTACCGAAAGTTACACTGGCAGATCATCATTGGGCTCGTCCTCGGTGTCGTCTACGGCATCATCGCAGCAGCCTACGGCTGGGGGGGGTTCACCGACGACTGGATCTCGCCCTTTGGCACGATTTTCATCAACGCCCTGCAGCTCATCGCCGTTCCGCTCGTCCTCTCTTCTCTGATCACAGGAGTCGCCTCGCTGAGCGACCTCAGAAAGCTTTCCCGTATCGGGGGCAAGACCATCTTCATCTACGTGGCCACGACCGCGGTCGCGGTGGTGATCGGCCTGCTGATCGTCAACACCCTGCGGCCTGGAGACCGCGTGCCCGATGAGGTGCGCGCGGAGCTACAGGCTCAGTTCTCCGACACGGTGAGCGCCCGCGAGGCAGAGGCGCAGGACATGGAGGAGCGCAGCCCGCTGCAAATCCTGGTCGACATCGTCCCTAGCAATTTCTTCGCCTCCGCATCGAACAACCGCAACATGCTCCAGGTCGTGTTCGTGTCGATCATGATCGGCATCGGGCTCATCCAGGTCCCTGCCGACAAGGGAAGGCCCGTGCTCGCCGTCTTCGAAGGGCTGAACCAAATCATCATCCGGCTGGTGGATGTGGTGATGCTGATGGCACCGCTGGGGGTGTTCTCCCTGATCGCCCGTACCATCACTAGCATCGCCGGCGACAACCTGTCGCAGGTGGTCAGTCTTCTCGGAGCACTCGGCTTCTACTGTCTCGCCATCGTCATCGGTCTCCTGACGCACATGTCGCTGACCTACTTCGGGCTGTTGAAGCTCTTCACTCCCATGTCTCTCAAGACCTTTATGTCGGGCATCGCCCCCGCGCAGCTTGTCGCCTTTTCGACCAGCTCGAGTGGCGCGACGCTTCCCGTGACCATGGAGCGCTGCGAGGAGAAGCTCGGCGTGTCCGAGGAGGTGTCGTCTTTCGTTCTGCCGCTCGGGGCGACGGTGAACATGGACGGAACGGCCTTGTACCAGGCGATCGCTGCGGTCTTCATCGCCCAGTCTCTAGGCATGGGTCTGGGCCTTTACGAGCAGGCGACCATCGTACTGACCGCAGTGCTGGCCTCGATTGGAACGGCTGCGGTTCCCGGAGCGGGCATCATCATGCTGGTCATCATTCTTCAGGCCATCGGAGTGCCTAGCGCCGGTATTGCGCTGATTCTCGGAGTGGACCGTATCCTCGACATGTTGCGGACCGTAACGAACATCACCGGCGACGCGACCGTGGCGACGGTGGTTGCTGCGACAGAGGGTCAGCTGCGGGCGCCGGACCTCAGCCAGGAGGCGGACCGAATTCGGCTCAGGCGTGAGCAGAAGGAGGGCGGAGGCGAGTCAGCCACCGTTAGCGGTGAGCGTTCGCAGTAACACCTTGAGTGCGTCGATCTCGGTGAAAATCCCCACCAGCTGGGTGCCATTGACGACGGGCAAGCTCCCGATCTTTTTCTCCACGAGCGTTCGAACCGCCTCGACGAGCTTTGTGTCGTGACCGACGGTGAACGGCTCCCGGGTCATGATGCGTGACACCGGTGTCTCGGAGAGGACCTGCTCGTAGGTGGACCTGTCGACCCCGGAGAGGAACGAAGGCGAGGCTCGGCGAATGTCCCGATCGGACACGATGCCAATGATGGCGCCGCGAAAGATCGAAACGGTAGTAGTCGTGGCGGGGGGCAGGCGGTACCTCGTTTTCCTCGACCAGGTGCACCTCGCACGCGCAGAAGCGGTGGGGGAGGGCTACGAGTGGTTGTGGGGTGACATCGAGCGCTACCTGACGGCTCTGGATCGCCGGCAGCGGCGCGAGGTCGTGACGCTTTCCGTCGCAAGCGATGCCGCTCCGATGCTCCGGAGCGTGAAGCACCTTTCGTTTCCCGTGCAGAAGGGTGTCGCTCAGTGGATGGGAGACGTGCGCTTCAAGCGTGCCGGCCGGCCGCTGATTGCTCGGACCCAGACGGAGAAGGCCGAAGAAAACCTGATGCCCGGTGACATTCTGCTGAGCCGCAAGAACTGGTATCTGTCCAACGTCGGGCTACCGGGTTTCTGGCCGCACGCCATCCTCTATGTGGGCTCGAACGACCAGCTGGAGGCAACCTTCGATGAGGAGCCGCGCGTACGGCAGTGGGTGCAGGAGAGAAGCGGCGCTGATCTGTCCTATACGGAGTTTCTGGCTCGGACGTATCCCATTGCGTGGCGGGAGCGGAGCCTGTCGCAGTCAGGACCCCGACCGATCTCGGTCATCGAGGCCATCAGCGAAGGTGTGGTGCAGAACTCGCTCCACGACGCCTACGACCACCTCGCCGGTTTGAGGCCGCGCCAGGATTCGCTGACCAAGGCCCGCGCCATCGAACGGGCCTTCTCGTATCTCGACCGGCCGTACGATTTCGATTTCGCCACCGACGACGCCCTCGTCTGTACAGAACTCGTATGGCGAAGCTACCGTCCACGCGGTGGGCGACCGGGCCTCGAGCTGTCGCCGATCTCGGTAGCGGGACGACTGACGCTTCCTGCAAACGAGATCGCCAGAACCTTCAAGCGTCAGTACGGCTCACCGGACCGGCAGCTCGACTTCGTTCTCTATCTCGAAGGGCGGGAAGAGGACGGGCACGCAGTTTCAGCCGGCGTCGAATCTTTTCTTGCCACTCGGAGCGCTCCAAGTGGTATTCGGGCCTGTAAATCCGATTCCTTCCATGTAATCATGCGTTGTCCCATTGAGGGAGGAGGGGGATTCATGAAGCGGAATGGGTTGCTGATGCTCGTCGCGGTCGTGGTGGGCGCAGGTATCGGTTGGGGCCAAAAGAGACCGGTTACTTTCGAGGACATCCTGAACACCAGGGCGGTCGGCTCGGCGGTCATCTCGCCGGATGGAAGCAAGGTCCTCTTCACGGCCACTGGTTGGGAGGCGTCGGAGCGTGACGCGGACGAGGAGGAGGAGGAGGGGAACAAACCTCCGAAGATGGAGTCCCGATCGCATATCTGGTGGGCCCGGTCCGCCGATGGTATGGAGCCGGAGCCGAGACAGCTCACCTTCGGGGAGCGTGGCGAGAGTGCTCCTGCCTGGTCGCCCGACGGTAGCTGGATCAGCTTTGTCGCCGCTCGAGGTCGCGGCGACGACGACGACGAGGAGCCTCGTTCGCAGATCTGGCTCATGCGCTCCAGGGGTGGTGAGGCGACGCGACTCACGAACGTGAAGGAAGGGGTCATGAGCTATGACTGGTCCGAGGACAGCCAACAGATCGCCTTCACGTCGCGAGACGCCCTTTCCGAGGACGACGAGGGGCGGCGCAAGCAGGGAGACGACGAAAACACCTACGAGGACCCGACGTTGCGGGGAGTCCATCTCTGGACGGTGGACATCGGGACCAAAGAGGCCGTTCAGCACACCTCTGGTGCCGAGATCACGCTCAGGGGAAGGCCGAGCTGGGCGCCGGACGGTACCGCGATTGCTTTCGCGGCGGCACCCACAGCTCTTCTTCGCGACAGCCGCTCGGACATCTACCTTCTGAAGCTGGAGGACGATTCGAGAGAAGCCATCACCACCAATCTCGGACCGGACAGTGGCCCTGCCTGGTCGCCCGATGGTGCGGTGATTGCCTACCTCGCGACACCGAACGAAAACGTTCCGCCGGCGGACGGCATGCCCATTCGCACGATTGGTAACTCGCGCCTGATGCTCTACGACGTTTCTGCGAGAACGACGAGAGACGCTTCTTCTCCGAGCTTCGATCTGTCCCCCGACTCGCTCAACTGGACCCCGGACGCCAAGCGTCTTGTGTTCACGGTGGGCGAGACCGTCTATCGCGAGCTGTACGCCTACGAGCTCCAGAGCGGAACCTACGAGAGGCTCACCGAGCGAAAGATCGTTTCGATGGGGTCCGTGAGCGAGGACGGCAACCGGATCGCCTTCACGATGGAATCGGCGGAGGCGCCGACGGAGGTCTATGTCGCAGAGCCGGGATCGGTGAGCCCAAGGCGGCTTACGGACGTGCATTCGGGAATCGATCAGCTTGCCCTTGGTCGAACGGAGGTCATCACCTGGAAGAGCACCGAAGGATTCGAGATCGAAGGGATTCTCCTCAAGCCCGTTGGCTACGTCGAAGGCGAGCGCTATCCACTGCTGGTTGTGGTTCACGGAGGTCCGACCGGCGCGCACGTGAACTACTTCCGGGTGCGCTACGGTGACGGAGGTCAGCACTGGGCGGGGCAGGGATGGGCCGTGCTCTACCCGAATCCTCGCGGCAGCACGAACTACGGAGAACGTTTCATGCGCGCCAACATCCCCGACTGGGGTGGGGGTGACTATCGCGACATCATGTCCGGCGTCGACGCCCTCGTCGAGCGCGGGATCGCCGATCCGGACAAGCTGGCGGTGCAGGGCTGGAGCTACGGTGGCTACATGACCTGCTGGGTCGTTTCACAGACGACCCGATTCAAGGCCGCCATGATCGGTGCGGGCCTGACCAACCTCGTGAGCATGTACGGCACGAATGACGTTCCGAACTACCTGGGGAGCTTCTTCCACGGGATGGTGTCACCGGAGACGAAGGACCTGTACGAGGAGCGCTCGGGCCTGACCTACGCGGACCAGGTCAAGACCCCGACGCTGATCCTTCACGGCGCCCGGGACGAGCGCGTCCCCATCGGGCAGCCGATGGAGTTCTTTCGTGCGCTCAAGGATCGCGGTGTGACGACCGAGCTCGTCTTCTATCCGCGCGAAGGTCACGGTCTGCGGGAGTACTATCACCGTCTGGACCGGTTACAACGCCAGTACGACTGGATCGTTGGCTACACTCTCGGCGAGGGCGCCGGTAGCACGGAGCAAGGGTCTCCCGAGGAGTCTTCGATGCGGCCGTGACAGGGCCAGCTGCTCGGACAGGTTTGTTAGGCGGTGAAATATGAGCGACAATGGTGGGGAAAAAGGAGGTTGTCATTAACACCAAAGTCTTTGTTGGAAACTTGAGCTACGAAACCACCCAGAACGAGCTTGAAACCCTCTTTTCAGAAGTCGGCGAGGTAGTCGATGTCTTCTTGCCGACCGACCGCGCCAGCGGTCGTCCGAGAGGTTTCGCTTTCGTCGAGTTCACCGACGGCACCGCTGTCGCGGTCGCCATCGAGCGGTTCGACGGTTATCAACTCAACGACAGGAGTCTCCGGGTCAACGAAGCGGAGGAACGACGACGCGCACCGGGGGGCTTCCGCGACTCTGGACCAACGGGCTTCTCACGCGGGCCGAAAGGCGGAGGCGGAAAGCCCAAAGGCAGTCGCCGCAACATTCGCGGTAGAAAACGCGGCTTCTAGTGCCGTTCCAACTATTCTCGCCTGAGTACACGTAGTCGAGCTCTTTGTACGACGCGAAAAAGAGCGGGTAGTGCAGGCATTCCACGTCGCTATCGATTCGCGTCTGCTCGCTCTGGAGATCGCCACCGCATCGAGCCCGCCACGCTGGACTTCCGGACCATTTCGGTTTCGTCTCCGAGGATCCGTAACTGATGTAGAGGCTCGCCCGTTTCCCCTGCCAGAGCTCCGGAGCCCGATTGTAGAGAACAGTGAACTTGGCATCGCCGCGGCGAGATCTAGGGGACCGCATCCGGATCGACTATAGTTGCCGCCGTGCTCGAACCGCTGACCGGCGACGAAGCGAGACGACGGCTGGTGTCCGGCGGCTTCGCCGAGGAGGGAGCCTTTGAGTGGGTTGCCGACTACCAGCAGCTTTCGAAGGACCCGGCTGGGCTCGAAGCGGACGCCCGGAAGCTGGGGTCGCTGACCGCCAGGGGCTGGAAAAACCTCGACGAGATGCCGAGACGCTCCCAGCGAACGGAAGCGGAGAAAGGTGCCGGGAACGCCATCGTCCGTTTGATGGCGGACGCTTCTCACGGCTTTGCGCGAAGGCATCGAGACGCGCTGTACAGCTCGCTCACCGGCGATGGCTCACGGCTCGTCCGCGTCGACGACCTGGTGTATCAGGCTGCCGAGCGGTGGCCTGGGCTCGTGCCGGAACGCAAGGAGATCGCGCGCGAAGCCGCGTTCCGGCAGGCCGACAAGGACGGTCGTGAGATTCTCCAGGGGGTCTTTCTCAGTCAGGTGCTCGCCTCCCCGGACGCCGGGCGTCACTTGTGTCACAGCATGCTCCAGCCGACGGAGGAGGCCCTCGGGACGCTCGACAAGCTCATCATGGAAGGCGTCGTCGATCTGGGCGGAGCGCGCGTCGAAGTGCACGGCGAAGCAGGACACATCACGCTTTCGAGCCCCCGCTATCTCAACGCCGAGGACGACGAGACGGTTCGCGCTCAGGAGGCGGCGGTCGATCTGGTGCTGCTGCATCCAGGCATACGCATGGGGATCCTCAGGGGGGACTACGTCGAGCATCCGAAGTACAGGAATCGACGGATCTTTTCCTCCGGCATCAATCTCACCAAGCTCTACCACGGGAAGATCTCCTACTTGTTTTATCTCATCCGGGATCTCGGGATGGTGCACAAGCTCTTCCGCGGTCTCGCGCAGCCCGAGCTCTTGCCGGGCGGCCCCGAGGCAACCTTGGAAAAACCGTGGCTCGCCGCGGTAGACGCCTTCGCGATCGGTGGCGGGTGTCAGCTGCTCCTGGTAGTGGACTACGTGATCGCAGAGTCTGGTGCTTACTTCAATCTTCCCGCGCGCAAGGAAGGCATCATTCCCGGAGCCGCCAACCTGCGCCTGCCGCGATTTCTGGGTGAGCGCCTGGCACGTCAGGCGATTCTGTTCGACAAAACCTTCTACGTCGAGAGTGCGGAGGCGCGGAGTCTCGTCAACGAAGTGCACCCCCGCAGTGAGCTCGACGGCGTCGTCGAACGCTTCGTTTCCAACGCGGTCGGCTCCGGTCTGGTCAGCGCTTCCGGCAATCGCAAGGCGCTCCGGGTCGGGGCCGAGAGCCTGGACATCTTTCGCGAGTACATGTCGACCTACGCCCTCGAGCAAGCGTTCTGTCACGTCTCCGAACAACTGACCGAGAACCTCGAGAAGTTCTGGCAGGCCGCCGACCGACGTCTGTAGCGCCTCCAGAAAGCGAAGACGAACCACGAAGGACACGAAGCAGATCAATTTCGTGAAGCCGAATCGGGAACTTCATCTATGAAGGTCTCGGTGTTTCTCCGGGGTTCCTCTCTTCCGGGGTTCCCCGTGATCTTTTCGCTGTTTGTCTCGGAGACTTCTCCGCATTCTCGTGTTCTCTCTGCGTCTCCGCGCCTCCCGCCTTCGTCGTCGGCCGGTATTCCCACCGCCGACTTCGGTGGGCCGCCGAAGCCTTGGCGAAGGCGGCTGCGTTGAATTTCCCGAGATCGCCCTTTCACGGATTCGGTGAGCTGCGGTTCGGATGGGGTGGGTTCCTGTCACTCTTTGCGCCTTCCGCCTCCGTCGTTGGTCGGCAGGCGACTACCAACGACTTCGGCGAGACTCGCCGTAGCCTTGGCGAAGGCGGTTGCGTTATGTTTTCTCACGAATCAAGCATGACGGACCAGACCCGATTGCTTCGCCGGTTTTTCCGTCGCGACGCCCCAAAACTGGCTCGGGGGCTCCTCGGTCACATTCTGGTGAGGCGTCTGGCTGACGGACGAGAGCTCTCCGGCCGGATTGTCGAGACCGAGGCTTACCTCGGTATTCCGGACAAAGCAGCTCACACCTACGGGGGTCGCCGCAGCAAACGCAATGCCTCGATGTGGCTCGATGGTGGACATGCCTACGTGTATTTCACGTACGGTATGCACTGGTGCTTCAACATCGTGGCGGAGCGTGAGGGACGGCCGAGTGCCTGCCTCATCCGCGCCCTCGAGCCGGCCGAGGGCATTACCGCGATGCGGCGACGACGCTCGGGCAGAATCTCACGGCCGCTTCGAGACACCGACCTCTGCTCGGGCCCGGCCAAACTCACGGAGGCCCTCGGCATCGACAAGCACCTCGACGGTACGGACCTCACGACTAGCGACACACTCTATTTGAGGCGTGGACGAGCCGTTCGGCGCGAACGAGTCGCGGTGGCGACGCGGATCGGTGTCGCCTACGCGGAGGAGTGGGCGGACAAGCCGCTGCGATTCTTCATCCGCGGGAATCCTCACGTGAGTCGCACGGACGGATCCACTTCTGATTTATACTAGTGCCGTTCCAACTAGATGGACCCAAATAGGGGCATCATGCATTACAGGTACGCGCTGTTGAGTAGACAGGACGAAAAAAGCCGCAACAAGTTGGAACGGCACTAGTCGGCCAATGGCCGCCTCGCTGACGAGCCCCGATCTCGTCGTCCTCGCCCTCCTGCTCGAGCAGCCCCGGCACGGTTATCAGGTAAACCAGGAGCTCGAGCGTCGCGATGTTCAGGATTGGGCAGCGGTCTCACGTCCACAGGTTTACTACTCGCTGCGCAAGCTCGGGAGCGCCGGACTCATCCGGGCGGCCAGCCGGCAAGAGCCGTCCCTCGGGCCGGATCGGTTGACATACGAGGTTACCTCGAAGGGCCGAACGGCCCTCGTGAATGCGCTGGCCCGCGAGAGCTGGTGCGACAAGCGCCCGCCGCCACCGTTTCTGACCTGGCTCGCGCTGTCTATTCACGCACCGGCGAGAACGTTGAGAGAACAAGTGAGGCGACGACGCAGATTTCTCGAGAGCGAGATCGAGCGCGAAGCGGCGACGCTCGAAGCCGTCCGTCGCGCCTCGGGAAAGGGGGCCGTCGTGGCCGAGCTGATGATCGGCCTCACCCTGCGGCAATTCGACACCGAGCTTCGGTGGCTCGACGAGGTCGAAGAGCGCTTGGGGATTCGTCGCAAGCGCCGCTGAGCGATGTTTCAAATGCTTGCCAGCCCCGATCCGAACGTCGCGCTCCCGGATTTTCGTCGGAACGGGGTTAGAATGATGTTGTGAGCTATGAAGCGTTTCCGGGCGGAGATCTCATCGAGAAAGGTCTCGACGATCTCGCCGAAGGGCGGGAGACCGACGAAGCGCTTCTCGTTTGTATTGGGGCGCCGCGTCTGCGACACGCCGGAATTCCCGTTCCGGGGAACGTCTTCCCCGATCCGGAAAGACGACTGTACGATCGACTGGCTCGGGACGATTCCGACGCCGCGCATTCGCGCTACAACGCTCTCATTCGCCGTCTGGTGAGCTTCGAGAGAGCCGTCGAATGCGCAAGCCTGCCGACAGAGAGCTGATCGAGGCCTTCACGCGCCGTTTCGGGTCCGCAGCAACGGAGAACACGCGCGTTTACTTTACCGGCGGAGTCAGCGCGGTGCTCCTGGGCTGGCGTTCCAGCACGGTCGACCTGGATCTGCTCATCGTCCCCGAGCAGGATGTTCTGTTTCGCGCGATCCCGAAGCTGAAGGAGACCCTGCGCATCAATGTCGAGCTGGCATGTCCCTCCGATTTCATTCCCGAGCTTCCTGGCTGGCAAGACCGGTCCCGCTTCATCGCCCGCGAGGGAAAGGTCTCCTACTACCACTACGATTTCTACTCCCAGGCCCTTGCGAAGGTCGAGAGAGGTCACGCGAAAGATCTGCAGGACGTGGACCAGATGCGACAACGAGGTCTCATCGAGCCGGATCGTGCACTGGAGCTCTTCGATGCCATCGAAAGCGAGCTCTATCGGTTCCCCGCCATCGATGCGAAGACGTTTCGTCAGAGGGTAGAAATGAATTTCGGTCCGGCCCGCTAACGGAACTCTTGCTCGCTACCACCCCGTTTGGCCACTCGCCCGTTCTTTCCTGCGGTCAGTCGGTCACTTTGACGCGGGAGCCTTCCCGCACAGACCGGTAGATGGCTTCGAGGCAGGCCACCGTATGAATGGCGGAAGTGCCGTCTGGGCTCGGCGCGCGCTTCTCGCGGACGGCGGCCGCGAACTCTTCGAGTGCCGCCACGAAGCGGTTCTGCTCCGTCACCTCGATGTGTTTTCTTCCGCTGGTTGTGCAGGACTCGACGCCGTGTCCCGTTCGGACGTTGACGGACCCCTTCGTCCCGTAGACCCACGTCTGCCATCCCCCGACAACATCGGGTGTAGGGGAGCGGTGCACCACGATCGAGCCGAGCGCGCCGCTCTCGAACTGGAGGCTCACCACCGCGGTGTCCTCGAGCTCTTGCTCCGCTTGGCGGTTCGTGACCCGCGCCTCGATCGCCGCGACACGACTGTCGGCCAGCCAGATCAGGTGGTCGAGGGCGTGCGAGCCGTTGTAGAGCATCATGCCGCCTCCGGAGGCCGCCGGTCGCCGCACCCATTCGGGAAGCGCTCCCTCCGGGGTGATTATGTGCTCGACCAGAAGACTCGGGCTTCCCACTTCGCCGCTGTCGACGAGCGTTTTGGCCGTCCGGTACTCCTCGCGAAAGCGGTGGTTGAAGTTGACCATGAGGCGAACGCCTGCGGACTCGGCCTCCTGCACGAGACGCCGGGCACCTTCGACTCGCAGGGCCATGGGTTTTTCGACAAGGATGTGACACCGGGCGTTCGTGACTTCGATGGCCTGATCCACGAGGGTGGCGTGAGGCACTGCAACGATGACGGCGTCCGGCTTCGCTGCGAGAAGCTCTTCCAGGCTGGCGACAACAGGGTAGCCCTGTCCGCGGGCCTGCTCGCTCGCCGCAGTGGACGAGTCCGCAACCCCGACCAGTTCCGTCGCATGCGATTCGACGGCAGCGGCGGCGTGTCTCACCCCGGCTTTGCCGAAGCCGAGGACGCCGATTCGAAGTGGCGTCATGGAATGCCCCGCAGCAGGTAGGCGCAGCCGATGCCGAGATAGTTGCCGAACGCGTAGCCGAAGATACCGACGATGACGCCAGGGGTGGTGAGGCGCGACCAGTTCATCGACATGGACAGAGCGAGAGCCGAGCCGGGCCCACCGACCGCCGCCTGACTGGCGACCGCAAGGGTCTCGATGTCGTAGCGCAGAAGCCAACCCACTCCGAAAAGAATCGCCGCGTGGACTGCAATGACGACCATCATGAAGAGCAGGATGGACGGCCCTGCGCGGAGCACCTCGCTTATGATGGAGCTAGCTCCAATCACGATGAAGAAAAGGTGCATCGCGAAGTAGGCCAGAAACTGCGTGCCCCGCAGCTCGCGAAAGAAGGGCAGCTGTGCCGCGATGAGAGCGAGGGTCGTGATCCAGAGGACTTCCGGGAACCAGGGAAGGAATGGCTGGAGCTGACGAGCCAGGAACAGAATCGCCAGCGGGACGGCGGCGAGAATGGCGAGCTCCGCGATGTTGAGGCTCGAGCCAATCCATTCCCGCCGGGGATCGTCGTCACCTTTTCTGGTGGAGCTCGATGTCGCCGCCACTTTGCCGTAGTAGGGAGCGAGCGCACCGGCGAGGCCCATCTGCGCGAGAAGCCAGGGGACGGTCGTCAGGTTGATCGCGACGGCGCCGGCAGCGAAGACGGTATCCGAGGTCGCCAGCTCCTGGCCGATGGCGGCGTAGTTCATGCCACCGCCGAAAAAGGCTCCCACGAACTGGCCGGCGAGCTTCCAGGATTCCGGACCTACCGCATTACGGAACAGGAAGCCTCCGATGAGGCCTCCTGCGAAGCTACCGACGCCGGCGATCCCGAAACAGATCACGAGTCCGGACCCGGCGCGCGCCAGCTCGGACAGGCGAGATGCCAGAATGACGAGAACGATCGCGTAGGGGATCGCGATCTCGAAAACCGAGTCGTACAGCGGAGACTCATGCGGGATCACCCCGGCGTTGGAGAGCGCGATACCGGTCAGCGTACAGAGAACCGCGGACGTGATCTTCTTCAGCAGCGTTGCCTGATTCTCCAGGAACCGCGTGAGGGCGATGATCAGAAAGAGAACGCCCAGCAGGAGAACCGGCGATTCGATCGGAATCAATGGGCTAGTGCCGTTCCAACTTGATCCGCCTGGTGACGATAGTGCACCCGGGCAGTGCGTTGCCGTTCCAGTGAGCTTCCATCTTAATTAACTAAAGGCCTGAGCCGACGAACGCCAGCCCGAACCGGGATAAAAATGAAGTACCCTTTGAGTCACAGAGCGGGGAACCCGCAACAAGAGAAAATATCAACGCAACCGCCTTCGCCAAGGCTTCGGCGAGTTCTCGCCGAACTCGTTGGCATACTCTTGTCGACAACGACGGAGGCGGAAGACGCGAGGTCGCCAAGGTTACGAAGTCCAAGGGCCATGCAAAAATCGGATAACGTAATGTTATAATAAGGCGTTTCTGCAACAACTCAAAAACCCAGGGCGCAATCGACTTCCGTTCATGCGACCTGTTTTCGATAGTTCCAGAACGAATCCCAGGCGCCCGTGCTTCGGAAGACACAGCGCAGTGCGAGCATTGCATCGGCCCCAGCGGCGTGCCATCTCATCCCGACTCGCTTCATCCTTTGTTGCATAACGTGGCTCACGGCACTTTCCACGGCACCGCTGCCGATGTAGTAGCCGCTTTGTCGAAACGTTCTGTATTTCATTCGATGCCCGTTTCTCTCGAGGTAGCCGGTGAGCTTGTCGATCTCTTCGTCTTTGGAACGATGACGCTTTTTCAGAAACCGCAAACCCTCGATCACCTCATCCACGGCGTCTTCGTATAGACGGTCGAGTTGCGATTTGCGCCACTGTGCGGCTTCGTCGGTGCCTTCGCCGAAAACCACCCGTGCCACAGGGCTGATATTCTCGTCGGCGTGATACCAATCAAGGATCTCGACTCGATCGGTGAACAGCTCCTCCGCAAGATTCCAAATCCACGGCGCACCGTCACCCAGGATGACGACCTTGCGAGACTCCGCCCCCATTGAGCAAGAGCGAGGCCACAAAACCTCGCCGAGTGCTTCGGGGCTACCTCGAACCCCTACGACCTGTCGTTCGGTCAACTCTCCGCGTCCGAGCTTGCTCTGCACACGCCCTTGCTCGGTATAAAGGCAGCCTAGCTTGACTTCCTGCCAGCGGCCGTCCACGAATACCATCCCGCCGTCTATCCCTATGTACAGCGGTCCCTTATGGCGTCTGCCCGTTCCAGCTTCCACCTCGTTCGCAGGCTCTTTCGAAAAACCCTCCGCCTTTTTCCCATCGGCGCCTACCAAGCTTTGAATCTTCTCGGAGCTCACGACCACCCCGGTGAACTTTCGCAGCAATTGCTCGCTCGCCGAGCGGTAGGGTTCGATCACTCCTGCCAACAGCGACAACTCTTGTAAGGCTTGCGTGAATCCCTCCTGGTCCACCCGCATCTCTTCCAGCAGCGGATACTTGCCTTGACGACACTCACAGCACTGAGCGTAAACCACACTCAGCTCCACATCCCGACCCGCCAGTACCGTGTGCACCCGGAACGCTCGATGTTGTCGAAACTCCATCGACGCGCCGCATTCGCATGCGCCTGACACACCGAGTCGTTCCGAGCGTTGGCTGAGCGCCTTGCCCAGTACCTCACGCAGGTATTCGCTGCCCTTGACCCGCATCCACTCGTCACACCGTTCGACATCAGCTTCCGCTTCCACGACCGCCTGCCACACTTGCTCCGCGAACTCCTCGGATAGACGACTTACTTCTTTACTAAACTCCTCCCGCGTGATACTGCTTTTCATTGAGGTGTCCCTCCATCGGCCGCTTAGCTGCGACCGTTTTCTTTATTTAGGATTGTGAAGGACACCCCATTTTTCCTTTTATGTCAAGAGAACATTTCTAGTAGAAAAATGATCAAGATCACGAAAAGGTTGCGCCCAAAACCCAAAAACCTAGGCCCGAGTCCCAGGAGGTTCAGATTCCATGTCCCTTTTCGACGTGAATCCTTTGCTCTCGACGATGCTCGATACGGCGCCTGAAATCTCCGATTTGAATCTGTCCGTGGGGCATTCCCCCCAGGTCGAGATAAACGGCCAGCTACAGGCGGTGTCCTACGCTCGCATCGAGCGGCTGATGCCCTATCAAACCGAGCTCATTGCCATGCGCCTTCTCCGTGGCAAGCGCGATCTAACGGACAGGCTGCTGCGGACCGGATCGGTCGATCTATCGTACTCCCTGGCACAACGCACGCGGTTTCGCGTGAACATCTTTGCCCAGAGAGGCTCTTACTCCATCGTGCTTCGCGTGATCCCGAACAAGATCCCCACCATCGAAGATCTGGGCTTGCCCGAGCAGCTCAACGATATTACGCGAGAACGAAACGGTATCGTGCTGGTCACGGGACCGACCGGCTCCGGCAAGTCGACGACCCTCGCCGCACTCATCAACAAGATTAATCACGAGCAGGCGGTGCATGTCATCACCATAGAGGATCCGATCGAGTACCTCTACCCGAGCCTGAAAGCGACCATCAATCAGCGGGAGCTCGGGGCCGATACGGTGAGTTTCGCGCAGGCGCTTCGTGCTGCGCTCCGTCAGGCGCCGAAAGTGATTCTGGTCGGGGAGATGAGGGATGTCGAGACCATCGCGACCGCTCTCAAAGCGGCGGAGACCGGACACCTGGTGCTGTCGACGCTCCACACTATCGACGCCGCCAAGACGATCGACCGTATCGTCGGCGTCTTCCCCAAGAACGAGGAGCGTCAGATCCGTACTCGCTTCTCCCAGTCCTTCAACTGGATCGTCAGCCAGCGCCTCATCCCGAAGAAGACTGGCGGTCGCATGGCCCTGTGCGAGATTCTCCGGGCCACGTCACGAACACGGGACTACATCCGCGAGGGAGAGAAAGAGGGCAAGAGCCTGCTCGATGCCATGGAGGACGGTGCGCTCGAAGGGATGCAGACCTTTGATGGCGTGCTCCAGCAACTCATCGAGAGTGGGGCCATCGATCAGAAGCTCGGACTCTCCTACGCTACCAACGCGACCAACTTGAAGCTCAAGCTGGGCATGGACAGCGGAGGCAGCGAAAGTCCGAGGGGATCGAACGGTGAGACCACGGGTGTGGCGGCGAGCACCGGCTCGGAAATGGACAGTCTCATCGAGAGGTAAGCTGTGCAGACCAGTTGTCCCAAGTGCTCGAACCGGTTGGCCATCGACGATGCGAAAGTTCCGGCCGGACCCTTCATGCTGAAGTGCCCAAGCTGTCAGAACACGGTGAAGCTTGCCGGCAAGTCGCCCGAGCTTGGCCCGTCCGCAGCGGCCCCGAAGCTCGTTCCCGTAGCGGCTCCGTCACCCGTCCCGCCGGCCGCTCTTGCCCCGGCGGACGCGGCGATGCCGGTCGGCTCCGCGCCGGCCTCCGGCAGGGCGCTCGTGTCTCTTCCCGACGCCCGCCACGCGCAGGCGGTCTCGGCCGTTCTCGGACGGCTCGGCTACGTCGTCGAGCCTTTCGACCAGGGAGACGAAAAAATCCTGAAGCTTCAGCAGGGGCAGTACAACTTCGTCGTCGCCAGCCGTAACGGGACGGCCGACAAGCACAGCCTGTACAAGATCTTCCAGTCGCTCCCTCCCGACATCCGCCGGCGGGTGTTTGTCCTCCTGGTGGGTGATGAGTTCCAGACCGGGGAAGGAACTCAAGCTTTCGCGACACTCGCCGACATGGTCCTGAACCCGAAGGACATGGCCAGTGCAGACCGCATCCTGTCCGTCACGGTCGGAGAGCGAAGAAGGCTGTACCAGATGTTTCTCGATGTGGAGATGCGACTCGCCGAAGCGCTGGTGTAGTTGAGCCACCTTCGGGTGGACGCACCCATGATTGCTGTCCGAGCCTCTCCGTGATAATGGAACAGCGTGAAAGTTCACCTCGTGGATGGAACCTACGAGCTGTTTCGTGCCTACTATGGCGTTCCGAAGCAGACCAGCCCCGCAGGACAGGAGGTCGCCGCCACCATCGGGATCCTTCGAACACTTTCCTATCTCCTGCGGGATCTCGAGGTCACCCACGTGGCCTGTGCCTTCGACCATGTCATCGAGTCCTTCCGCAACGATCTCTTCGAGGGCTACAAGACCAGCGAGGGTATCGAGCCCGAGCTCTTTGCGCAGTTCGATCTGGCCGAGCGCGCCACCCGGGCTCTGGGTCTCGTCACCTGGCCGATGATCGAGTTCGAAGCGGACGACGCCATTGCCACCGCGGCGGCGCGCTTCAAGGACGCACCCGGAGTGGACCAGGTGGTCATTGCTTCTCCCGACAAGGACTTGACCCAGTGCGTGGCTGGGGAGCGCGTCGTTTGCTGGGACCGCAGACGGGAGATTGTGCTGGATGAGAAAGGCGTCGAAGAGAAGTTCGGCGTGCTACCGGAGTCCATCCCTGACTACCTTGCCCTCGTCGGTGATTCGGCCGACGGTATTCCGGGCGTTCCGGGGTGGGGCAGGAAGTTGGCCGCGACGCTCCTCCGCCGCTACCGGCACATCGATGCGATTCCGCCGAGCCCCACCGACTGGGGCGCTCTTCGTGTGCGAGGGGCGGAACGGCTCGCGGCAAATCTCCGGGAGCGCCGGGAAGATGCGGACCTGTACCGCATTCTGGCCACGCTCAGAACGGACGTGCCTCTCCGCCAGGATCTCTCGGACCTCCGATGGCGGGGCGTGAACGATACCGAGCTCAAAGCGCTCGCGGCGGATCTCGGAGAAGACGTTCCCGTCCCTCTCGGGCCGGATTCGCGGTGAGAGGCAAGTGTCCTGTATCAGTTACCACTGATACAGGGCACTAGGCTCAGAGCTCCGTTACTACGACGGTGGTGCACTACAACACGAATGCCGACGGGTAGTTACCGACTCACGTCGTGTAACATAATTGCGGTTAACTCACAAAGTCGGGGCGCAATCGACTTCCGTTCATGCGACCTGTTTTCGATAGTTCCAGAACGAATCCCAGGCGCCCGTGCTTCGGAAGACACAGCGCAGTGCGAGCATTGCATCGGCCCCAGCGGCGTGCCATCTCATCCCGACTCGCTTCATCCTTTGTTGCATAACGTGGCTCACGGCACTTTCCACGGCACCGCTGCCGATGTAGTAGCCGCTTTGTCGAAACGTTCTGTATTTCATTCGATGCCCGTTTCTCTCGAGGTAGCCGGTGAGCTTGTCGATCTCTTCGTCTTTGGAACG
Source organism: Candidatus Marinacidobacterales bacterium (assembly GCA_965237685.1). GTDB lineage: Bacteria > Acidobacteriota > Vicinamibacteria > Marinacidobacterales > SMYC01 > CBDEGF01. The sequence goes on along the minus strand of CBDEGF010000003.1, from coordinate 2,464,458 downwards.
GTGACGCTTTTTCAGAAACCGCAAACCCTCGATCACCTCATCCACGGCGTCTTCGTATAGACGGTCGAGTTGCGATTTGCGCCACTGTGCGGCTTCGTCGGTGCCTTCGCCGAAAACCACCCGTGCCACAGGGCTGATATTCTCGTCGGCGTGATACCAATCAAGGATCTCGACTCGATCGGTGAACAGCTCCTCCGCAAGATTCCAAATCCACGGCGCACCGTCACCCAGGATGACGACCTTGCGAGACTCCGCCCCCATTGAGCAAGAGCGAGGCCACAAAACCTCGCCGAGTGCTTCGGGGCTACCTCGAACCCCTACGACCTGTCGTTCGGTCAACTCTCCGCGTCCGAGCTTGCTCTGCACACGCCCTTGCTCGGTATAAAGGCAGCCTAGCTTGACTTCCTGCCAGCGGCCGTCCACGAATACCATCCCGCCGTCTATCCCTATGTACAGCGGTCCCTTATGGCGTCTGCCCGTTCCAGCTTCCACCTCGTTCGCAGGCTCTTTCGAAAAACCCTCCGCCTTTTTCCCATCGGCGCCTACCAAGCTTTGAATCTTCTCGGAGCTCACGACCACCCCGGTGAACTTTCGCAGCAATTGCTCGCTCGCCGAGCGGTAGGGTTCGATCACTCCTGCCAACAGCGACAACTCTTGTAAGGCTTGCGTGAATCCCTCCTGGTCCACCCGCATCTCTTCCAGCAGCGGATACTTGCCTTGACGACACTCACAGCACTGAGCGTAAACCACACTCAGCTCCACATCCCGACCCGCCAGTACCGTGTGCACCCGGAACGCTCGATGTTGTCGAAACTCCATCGACGCGCCGCATTCGCATGCGCCTGACACACCGAGTCGTTCCGAGCGTTGGCTGAGCGCCTTGCCCAGTACCTCACGCAGGTATTCGCTGCCCTTGACCCGCATCCACTCGTCACACCGTTCGACATCAGCTTCCGCTTCCACGACCGCCTGCCACACTTGCTCCGCGAACTCCTCGGATAGACGACTTACTTCTTTACTAAACTCCTCCCGCGTGATACTGCTTTTCATTGAGGTGTCCCTCCATCGGCCGCTTAGCTGCGACCGTTTTCTTTATTTAGGATTGTGAAGGACACCTCATTTTTCCTTTTATATCAAGAGAACATTTCTAGTAGAAAAATGATCAAGATCACGAAAAGGTTGCGCCCCAAAGTCGCTCTGAGCCCGAGCCCATGCCCATGCCCGAGCCCGAGCCCGGAGCCGGACAACCAATGAGGCGGTTCGATCACGAGAAGCTGGACGTCTACCAGTCGAAGCACAAACTAGCCGCGTAGCTGCTGCTTCGCATCGTAGCGATGTTGACGCGAATGGTCCTCAATCAAAGTCCATCGGGCTCAGGCTCGGGCTCGGTAACGGGCACGGGATGAACGTCCTCGTACTTTCGTTAACAGAACCGGCACCTTTGGCCTGCTCTCAATAGGGGAGTTCTGAGGCTAGGGGGTTGCGGACCAGGAATGTCCGCGGCATAGTTGATCGAAGCCTGCGAAAAGCAAATCTGCCCGCTTCGGGGAGGGACATCGTGCCGAATACCTGTGTCTTGAATCTATCTCTGGCGATTGTGGCTTTATCGTCTCTGGGCTGGGCTGGTGTCGAGGGCGCCGTTCAGCGCGGTGAGGAGCGTTTTCGCTGGCGCGGTCAGGTCGACGGCGTGGACGAGATCCGGATTCGGGGCGAGTCCGTTCGCGTCGAGCACGTCCAGGCCAAGCCGATTCAGAGGCAGGACTACCGTTTCAGTGCTCCGCTCCCCAGCCGGGAAGTGAAATTGAAGCTCCGGAAGATCAAGGGCCGGGGCAAGGTGCGGCTGCTCGAAGAGCCGACTGCCTGGAACGACTACACTGCGGTCGTGCGCATCGACGACGGCAAGCAAGGGGGCGACGAGTACTACGAGTTCGAGCTCACGTGGAAATCGGACGATTGGGACGATTGGGACGACGCCCCCTGGGACGATGACCGCCACGGGAACCGCCGCGACGACGACTTTGATGGCGGCGCGGCGTTCCGGTGGGAAGGGAAAGTGGATATCGGCGCGGTCATAGAGATCAGCGGTGACCAGCATCGTGTCGAGGATCTGGGTGGTCGGGGAATCCAGGAGCGGCGGGCACGCTTCACCGAGCCGCTTCCGGAGCGCGACCTTGCCGTCTCGCTGCGCAAGATCGACGGGCGGGGTCGCGTGGAGCTCCTCGAGACTCCCAGCGCCGGCAACGGCTACAAGGCGGTAGTGCGAATCGACGATCCCAAAGGGGGCTCGGACATCTATCAGTTCGAGCTTACCTGGCGGCGGCGCTGATTCTGCCCCCCGAGCGAAAACCTCCCATTCTTATCTACAATAGACACGTATGGGTGATCGCGAGCTCGATCGGCGTGGCGAGGTCCTGGAGAAGACCCGCGAGAAAACGGGCAAGCCACCCCTGTGGAAAGTTCTGCTGCACAACGACGACTACACCACCATGGACTTTGTTGTGCAGGTTTTGGAGTCGATTTTCAACAAATCTCCGGTCGAAGCCTACCGGGTGATGATGCACGTTCATACCCGGGGAGTGGGAATGGCAGGCGTCTACAGCCACGAAGTGGCGGAAACGAAAGTAGCAATGGTGCACGAGAGGGCTGAAGCGTCTGGCAACCCGCTGAGGGCGAGTATGGAGCTGGAGTAGGGGGGGTTCCCGGGCAGAGGCAAGGGACCCGCGGAGGTTGACGAGATACGCGGGAGCGGGGCAGGTTCGCAAGAAAGGAAACAATGTTCAGTACGAATCTGGAAATGGTACTCGCAGTCGCCTATCGCGAGGCGGAATCGCGGCGACACGCACATCTGACTCTGGAGCACCTGCTCTACGCGATCGCGAACGACCCGAAGGGCGAGGAGGTTCTGACGGCGAGCGGTGCCGATCTCGAGGAGCTGCGAAAATGGCTCAAAGCGCATCTGGAGGATCTCGAGCAACTCCCGAAGGGCGATGAGCGCGAGCCGTTTCAGACGCTGTCCTTCCAGCGCGTCCTCCAGAAGACCGCGCTTCACGTCCAGAGCTCCGGGAAAGACGAGGCGGATGTCGGCGATGCTCTGGCGGCGCTCCTGCAGGAGCAACGCTCTCACGCTGCCAAACTGCTCGCGGCTCAGGGTGTGAGTCGACTCGACGTGCTCAACTTCCTTTCCCACGGTATTACAAAGGTTCCGCAGCTCCCGGGCAGCGCCCCGGCGCCAGCCGGCATCGGCGAAGAAGACGCGCCACGTGGTATTCCCGATCCTCTGAGCGCCTTCGCCTCGAATCTCACCGAACGTGCCCGCAAGGGGTTGCTCGATCCGCTCATCGGTCGTTCGCACGAGATCCATCGTGCCCTCGAAGTCCTCTGCCGGCGGCGCAAGAACAACCCGGTCTTCGTCGGTGACGCGGGCGTCGGAAAGACCGCTCTCGTGGAAGGCCTCGCGCAGAAGCTCGTTTCGGAGGACGTTCCCGAGATATTGAAGGGCGCGGAGATCTTTGCGCTCGATTCAGGCGCGTTGCTGGCGGGCACCCGGTACCGTGGGGACTTCGAGGAGCGCTTCAAAGCGGTGATTCTGGCTCTGGAGCAGCGCGAGAGGCCCATCCTTTTTATCGACGAGGTGCACACGATGGTGGGGGCGGGCGCCACCACCGGCGGTACGATGGACCTTGCCAACCTCGTCAAGCCGGTGCTCTCGGAGGGCAAGATCCGCCTCATTGGCTCGACCACGTTCGAGGAATTCAAGCACCTCGAAAAAGACCGGGCGCTCCATCGTCGACTCCAGAAGATCACGGTGGACGAGCCGTCCTTCGAGGAGTCGGTGAAGATCCTCGAGGGACTGCGCTCCCGATACGAGGATCATCACAACGTCGACTACACGACCGGCGCTCTCGATACGTCGGTGCGCCTGGCGCAGAGGCACCTGAGGGAATACCGGCTTCCCGACAGCGCCATCGACGTGATCGACGAGGCGGGCGCCATGGTGCGCCTCCAGACGGTCGAGGAGAATCGCGGGAACGTCGATGTTCCGGAGGTCGAAAAGGTCGTGGCTCGCATCGCCCGTATCCCTGAGAAACAAGCTTCCTCTTCCGACAAAGAACGTCTGCGCACACTCGACGATTCACTCAAACGCGTCGTCTTCGGCCAGGACGAAGCGGTCGAGATCGTCGCCAAAGCCATTCGCCGGGCGCGGGCGGGTCTCGGTCATCCGGACCATCCCGCCGGGTGCTTTCTCTTCACCGGACCGACCGGAGTGGGCAAGACGGAGCTCGCTCGCCAGCTCGCCCGACACCTCGGAAACGAGTTCTTCCGCTACGACATGAGCGAGTACATGGAGAAGCATGCGGTGTCACGACTCATCGGCGCCCCTCCGGGGTACATCGGGTTCGAGCAGGGCGGAATCCTGGTCGACGCGGTGCGTGCCCATCCTTATTGTGTGGTGCTCCTCGACGAGATCGAGAAGGCCCATCAGGATTTCTTCAACATCCTGCTCCAGGTGATGGATCACGCCACGCTGACCGACAACACGGGTCGGAAAGCGGATTTCCGGCAGGCGATCCTGATCATGACATCGAACGCCGGCTCGCGAGAGATGAGCGCCCGCGGTATCGGATTCGTGGGCGAAATTGCGAAACAAGCGAGATCGGGCTTGAAGAAGGCCATCGAGCGCGTGTTCAGCCCGGAGTTCCGAAATCGCCTCGATGCGATCGTGAGCTTCAACTCACTCAGCGAAGATGTCATGGAGACCATCGTCGAAAAGTTCATTCTTGAGCTGGAGGGACAGCTTCGTGAGCGGCGCGTGGCCTTCACGCTGCAGCCGGAAGCCCGTGCTCACCTCGCCAAGAAAGGCTACGACCTGACGTACGGAGCACGCCCTCTGTCGAGATTGATCCAGTCCGAAGTGCGGGACCCGCTGACCGACGAGATCCTCTTCGGCAAGCTGGAGCATGGCGGCACGGTGACGATCGGATTCGATGGCGAGAAGCTGACGTTCGAGATCGACGCGGCGCCTGCTCCGAAAGAGGAGGCCCCCGCCGACGCGTAGGCTAGTGTCTCGTCGCGGAAGTGAGGTTAGCATCGAGAGCGTCGAGGCGGGATGCATCGGCGCTCGAATGCAACCTGACTTCCGGGACGGGGCACTAAGAGCTGATAAGAGCTGATGCCCGTCTACTGGCTCGGGGAGGAGGTTATTTTTCCGGCTGTCGAGGAGGCGGAGGACGGCCTCCTCGCGATCGGGGGTGACCTTCGCCCGGAACGATTGCTGCGGGCCTACTCCGAGGGCATCTTCCCCTGGTACTCGGAAGGTCAGCCCATCCTCTGGCACACTCCCGATCCGAGGTTCGTTCTCACCGCCGAGGATCTTCACGTCCCCAAGAGCCTCAGTCGGACCTTGCGCTCCGGGCTCTTCTCGCTGACGCTGGACACTGCCTTTCGCGAAGTGGTCGAGCAGTGCGCGAAAGTTCCACGCTCCGGGCAGTCGGGTACCTGGATCACTCCGGATATGATGGATGCCTATGCCGAGCTGCATCGTCAAGGGTTCGCCCATTCCGTTGAAACCTGGCGGGGCGAAGAGCTGGCGGGCGGCCTGTACGGTGTGTCGCTCGGTGGTACGTTCTTTGGCGAGTCCATGTTTGCGAACGTCGATGACGCTTCCAAGATCGCCTTCGTGGCCCTGGTGGAGCAGCTCGCCCGATGGAACATCACGCTCGTCGACTGCCAGGTCTACACGGAGCACCTCGCCCGCTTTGGTGCAGAGCACTGGTCGCGGGAACGCTATCTTGCCGCGCTCCGGGCGGCGTTGATGCAACCGACCCGGCGCGGCCCCTGGCGTCTGGAAGCGCAATAGAATGGACACGGAGTCCGGGAGTCAGTCGATGTTTCGAAAACATCGCTTCGCGGTGCTGGGCGTCGCCGTCCTGTCGCTGAGCATGTTGCTTGCGGTGGCGGCAGAGACTCTGCTGTGGGTCGCCGAGGGCGACGACTTCTACGGTCGATCGTTCGAGAGGCGCTACATCCGCCTGAAGGAGAATCGGCCGGGGCAAGAGCTCGTCGACGTGCCGGACGAAGCGTATCTCGCCGCCAGGGACAGCCTCGAGCCCCGGGGATTCGCCTGGGGGACCGACGCCGATGGGTTCCTGCTCCCGTCGCCTTCCCACGAACGAGCCGACTACTCTATCGTTTTTCTGGGCGGTTCCTCCACCGAATGCCGCTTCGTCACCGAGGACAAGAGGTTTCCGTACCTGGCGGGGCGCCTTCTCGAAGATCGGCTGGGATGGACCGTGAACGCCTACAACGGTGGCGTTCGCGGAAACAACTCGCTCCACTCCATCAACATCTTTCTCAACAAAGTTCTCCCGCTGAAGCCCGACGTGGTCGTTCTGATGCACAACATCAACGACCTCGGCATCCTGTTGCACGAAGGGGCCTACTGGAATCGGCATCCGACACGCTCCCCGTTGGTGTCTCTGATCGAGCAGGAGGGCGAGCCGAAGCGGACCTTGTGGAGGCGGACGAGGGACGTCCTTCACGCTTTGTTGCCTCGCCTCTACGTTCGGGCGGTTCGTTTGAAGGGTCGGCTGGCGGGCGCCGGTCCGGTGACCGATGAATGGGGCCACTTGCGGGACGAGAAAATCGATTATGACGCAGAAGCACTACGAGCGTCGTTTCGCACCAACCTCATCCTGTTCGTGGAGATCGCTCGCGCTACCGGTGTCGAGCCCGTCCTAATGGCCCAGGCCAACCGAATCATCGACGACCCCGATCCGGCGGTTCGGGTCAACCTCGCAAACGTCGAGCAGGAAGGTCTCGGCTACCCCGCCTTCAAGAAGCTCTACGATCGTTTCAACGACATCATCCGCGAGGTGGGAGAGCAAAGGGGCGTCCAGGTGATCGACCTGGAACGGGCGATGCCGAAAGAGCGGCGCTTCCTTTACGACTCGGTGCACTTCAACGACGCGGGCTCCGAGTTGGCGGCGAGTGTCATCGCAGAGCAGCTGTCGCATCGATTCCAGCCGGAGCCTTAGAGATGAGGAGCTAACTGGCCCTGTTTCTCTTTGCGCCTTTGCGTTATGTTCTCTCCCGAGTCTCAGGCGGTGGCGGCGGCGATACAGGCGCCGAGGAGCCCCACTTTGGGATTCGTGATCACGTAAGCGGGCAGGCGCTCGACGACCGGGGACAGACGACCCTTGGCGAGGTAGTGTGTTTCGAACGCACCCGTTTGCAGGCGGTCGACGATGCGCGGCGCAATACCGCCCGCGACGAAGACGCCTCCTGTTGCTACGACTGCGAGCGCGAGGTTACCTGCTTCGGCCGCGTAGACGGAGACGAACAGATCGAGAGTTGCCTCGCACAGCGGGTCTCGCTTTTCGTCGGCCAGCCGGGTGATGACCGGCGCGGGATCGTCGGTCGCGGCGATGGCGTCGCTAGCTTCCCGCGACTCGAAAGCGCGTCCGGTGTCTCGCAGAAAGTTGTAGATATCGGCGAGACCCGGTCCGGAGAGGACGCGATCGTACGAGGCGCGGCCGTATTTGTTCGTCAAGTGACGAACGAGATCGAACTCGATCTCGTTCCGCGGCGCGAAATCCTTGTGTCCTCCCTCGCTGGCAATGGCGACCGGCTTCCCATCGACGTGAATCCGCAAGGCCTCGCCAAGCCCCGTCCCCGCTCCGAGCACCGCCACCGGCCCCTCGGGATCGCGCTCCGCAGCGTGGAGTGTTTCGAGCTCATCGGGGCGAAGCGCATCGATGCCGAGGGCGATGGCGGCAAAGTCGTTGATGAGCGCCACCCGGTCGAGCCCGAGCTCGCGCACGAGATTGGGCACACTCAGCTCCCATGGAAGCTTCGTGATCTGGGAGCGGTCGCCGACCACCGGCCCGGCAACTCCGAACCCCGCCCGGTGGATGTCCGCATCGTCACGCAGAAACTCGCGAACGATCGGAGCGATCCCCGGATAGTCCTGGCTCGCGAATCGCTGCTCGCGGAGGAGCGCGACGTCCCTTCCTCGAACGTCGGCGATGGCGACGAGGGTCTTGGTGCCACCGATGTCGCCGGCAAGGACTTTCACGAAAGGAGTATAACGCCGGCGTCTTTGTCGTCAGGGACGGAGCTCTCGTCGAGGGCATGGCGCCCGGCAAACCGTTGCGCCGAGCTCAGGACTGAGCGACGGCGGGCGCCATGAGTTTGTCGAGCTGTTCGGGATCCCCCTGGATAGCGAGCCTCTGCATGTAGTGGTTGAGGCTGCGTAGGCCGCCGAGCTCCTCGCCCCCACCGGCCCGGCCCGGCCCGCCGTGCACCAGGTGCGGCATCACCACGCCGTGCCCCGTGGATTCGGGCGCGGATTTGGCGTTCATGACCATGAGTCGGCCGTGAAAGGGAGCGAGACCGAACGTGGTCTTCGCGGCGAAGTCGTCATCGTCGGTAAAAATCGAGCCGACCAGGCTCCCTCCACCGCGTCGAGCGAGATCGATCGCCTCTTCCACCGTCCGGTAGTCCACCACCGTCGCCGCCGGTCCGAACACCTCGACGTCGTGGATCGCGGTGGCACCTTCCGGTTCGCGGCAGTGCAGGAGCACCGGCTCCATGAAGGCGCCGCCCTCGGGCGCGAAGTCGTCTCGATTCGGATCTCCATGGACGATCTCGGCTTCCGCGGACAGCTTCTCGATACCCTCGCGTGCGGAGCGAACCGCGTCGGCATCGACGAGCGGCCCCATCCGGACACCTTCCTCGGCAGGATCGCCCACCTGAATCTTGGCCAGGCTCTCCTTGAGCGCTCCGATGACCTCGTCGGCGCTCGCGGCGGGCACGATGACGCGGCGGATGGCGGTGCACTTCTGGCCTGCCTTGATGGTCATCTCCCCGACGACTTCCCTCTCGAAGTGCGAGAAGGTATCGCTTCCCGGCTTGACGTCGGGACCGAGCACGATGCAATTGAGCGAGTCTGCCTCGATGTTCACGCGCACCGAGCTCGCCATCACGTTGGGGTGAGAGCGAATCTTCTCGCCCGTCGAGGCGGAGCCGGTGAAGGCGATGAGGTCCTGACAGGTCAGATGGTCGAAGAGATCCCCGACCGATCCGCAAACCATCTGCAGGGTTCCCTCGGGTACGACACCCGATTCCGCCAGCACTTCCACCATGCGGAATGCGAGCAAGGCGGATGGCGTGGCCGGCTTGACGATCGTCGGCATGCTGGCGAGGAAGGCGGGGCCGAGCTTCTCGAGCATCCCCCAGGCCGGGAAGTTGTAGGCGTTGACCTGTATCGCCACACCCTCGAGGGGGACGTAGATGTGACGGCCGGCGAAGTTGCCGCCCTTGGACAGCGGGATCGCATCGCCGTCGACGAGAAAGGTCGATGGCGGTAGCTTCTTCGCGCCCAGACTGGCATAAAAGGCGAGGGTTCCGATGCCTCCGTCCACGTCCAGCCGGGCGTCTTTTTTCGTGGCGCCATAGGTGGCGGCGATCTCGTGGAACTCGTCGAGGTGCTCGTTCAGGACGCCCGCCATCTTTTTGAGAACGCTCCCACGTTCGTTGAAGTTCAGGGCGCGCAGCGCGGGTCCACCCGTCTCGCGCGCGTAGTCGAGCATGCTGCGGAAATCGATCCCTTCGCTGCTGCAGGTCGCGATCTCTTCTCCGGTCACGGCGTGACGGAGCACCCGCCCCGTTCCGGAGCCTTCTTTCCATTCACCCGCTACGTAACTCTTGAGCTTCTGCATTTCTTGCCTTTCGTCATCCGTTCGGCATCGAGTCCCCTGTGCCTTCGAAGCCGGATCCCAGACCGACGTGGTCGATTCTCACGAGTTCTACCACGCACCTGAATCTCGGCCCCTTTTGCGCGCTGGCTTCGTTGCTGCATTTTTTTGCAGTTCGGCCTCCCAGCCTAGCCCTCCGCTCGACAGGCTCGCTGCGGAAGTCGGCTCAAAATATCCCGATATTACTTCGTCGTCACGCCTCGCCAGCGCACAAAATGACCTCGAGCTTCAGGCAACTTACCACCGATACAGGACACTAGCACGAGGCTATAATCCTTTGACGTGAAGAGAGTTGCCGTCAGTCTCGTGGTCTCGCCAGCGGAGCGTCCGGGGGAGGTGCTGCTGGTCGAGCGCAATGCCAAGCTGAGGTTCTTCGGCGGGTACCACGCCTTTCCCGGCGGTGTCCTCGACGGGGAGGACGAGCACGTCGAGGTGCTCCACGCGGAGGAGCCCGAGCGCGCAACGTTCGTCGTGGCCGGAGCACGGGAGCTCTTCGAAGAGACGGGCATCTGGAAGGGGCGTGGCGAGAGCACACCCGAGCCGGAGGTGTTGCGCGAAGATCGAAGGAAGCTCATCGATGGAGCCGTCTCGTTCGCCTCGCTTCTCGAGAAGTACCGGCATCACCTCGACGCCGGGGATTTCGAACCGCTCTGCCGCATCACCACATCTCCCTTCGCCCCGGTGCGCTACGACACGTGGTTCTTGAGGTGCTGGCTTCCCGAAGACTCGAAGCTCGACATCTGGCCCGGGGAGCTCGTCGGCGGGGCGATGATCGATCCCGCGACCGCGCTCGAGCGTTGGCGCGCGGGCGAGATTCTCGTCGCTCCTCCAAACGTCATCATGATGGGAGAGTGGGCGAAGGGTCCGGAGGGGCTCGTCGAGCGCATCCGCGAGCTCAGCGCCTCCTACGAGCGGGGGAAGCTCCACCGGGTTTATTTCACCCCCGGCGTCTTGCTGGCACCGCTCGCAACGCCGACGGTGCCGCCGGCCACGCACACCAACACCTGCGTCATCGGCGAAGAACGACTCTACGTCGTGGATCCGTCACCACCGGACCCCGACGAGCAGGCGAAGCTCTGGGAGCTTCTGGACGAGCTCGTCGATGAGGGGCGGAAGCTCGAGGGCATTCTCCTCACGCACTATCATCCCGATCACGTGGGTGCGCTCGCCGAGACCCAGGAGCGCTACCAGCTGCCCGCGTACGCGCATGCCGACAGCATCGATCTTCTCGACGGTGTCACGTTCGAGCGCGCGCTCGAGCACGGAGAGGAGATCGAGCTCGGCCGGGCGCCCGATGACAGACCGGGTTGGAAGCTTCGCGTCTATCACGTCCCCGGCCATGCACCGGGGCACCTGGCCTTTCATGAGTCGCGCTATGACGCCCTGATCGTGGGCGACATTCTGTCCACACTTTCCTCCATTCTCATCGACCCGAAAGACGGGCACCTCGCGACCTACCTGGAATCGGTGCGCTTTCTCGAATCCGTGGCCAGAGGCACCGTGTATCCCGGTCACGGCCCGCCGGCCCGGGACGGTCGAGGCACCCTCTCGAAAGCGCTGGCTCACCGCCAGGAGCGCGAGGACCAGCTGCTGGCTGCCCTCTCCCACCAAAGCTGCGGCCCGGACGAGCTGGTACCCTTGATCTACGCGGACGTCGATCGTCGGATGTGGCCCCTGGCCGAGCGCAGCCTGCTATCCGGGCTGATCAAGCTGGAGGAGGAAGGCCGGGTCCGCCGGGAGGGCCAGCGCTACCGATTGGCTTAAACCCTGTCGAGTACTTCATAGACGGCGCAAGCCACAGGGTTTACGTTGGAATTGGGTCGGGCATCGTGAAGGAACTGGATAAACCGAAACAGACGAGAGAGTTAGCGGGAGGACCACTGCTGCTGGTCGGCGCTCTGGCCTTCTTCTTCGGCTCGCTCGGGGCGATCGCCCTCAATTCCTCGTCCAACGTGAGCTCGCCCAGGGGCCCCGCTCCTTCCTTTTCGCTCCCCGACTGCGAGGGCCAGCTGGTCTCGCTGGCGGATTTTCGGGGCCGGCCGGTGCTGCTGGACTTCTGGGCTTCCTGGTGCGCGCCCTGCCGCTCCACCATGCCGGAGGTCGAGCGAATCCATCAGCGTTACAAAGAGGACGGGCTTGCGGTGATCGGGGTCAACATCGAGGGCTCCGACGAAGACGTCCTTCGCTACCTCGACCGCCGCGGCTACAGCTTTCTCATGGTGTTCGACGAGGGAGACTTCGGCTCTGACGTCGCGCGCGACTACCAGCTGCACTCGATCCCGTACTCCGTCCTCATCGATCGCGATGGACAGGTTGCGTTCGCGGGGCACCCTCACGAGCTGGGTGTCCCGGTGATCGAGGGCGTACTGTACTAGACCCTCTGCCTGACGACCCCTCACCCCAGACCCTCTCCCCAGCGGGGAGAGGGAGCGGCAGGTAGTCCGGGTTTCTCTGTGCCTCTTCGTCAGTCAGTACTCGAGCCCTTCTCCGGAACACGGTTTCCCGCGATCCACACCGACTCGATGCTCCTCATGTTCTTGATGTCGGATAGTGGATTCGCACCCAGCACGACGAAATCGGCCCACTTGCCCGCTTCGAGCGTACCGATGTTCTCGTAGCCGAGGCAGCGCGCGGCGTCACCCGTTGCGGACCGCACGATCTGCATGGGCGTGAGACCGGCCTCGGCCATCAGGTCCATTTCCATGTGCTCGAAGTAACCCTGGAAGCGTCCGGCCGGACCGGTATCCGTACCGAAGGCAATCATGACCCCGCCGTCAGCCACGCGCTTCAGATTCGCCTTGGCCCGTTCGAGCGCGTTCTTGTACTCCTGAGCAGCATCGCTCTCCGCGATGCGCTTCATGCGCTCGGTGTCTTGGAGCTGCTCGAGAACCGCCGGATCCGCTTCCTTCGAGAAGAACGGATCCTCGAAGAACTCCGGAACACCTTCGTAGACGAAGGTCGAAACCTCACGGGTCAGCGTCGGGCAATAGCAGACGTTCTTCTCCTTCAGGAGCCCGATGACCTCGTCGTCGACCTCCTGGTCCCGGATGCTGTGGGCCACGAATCCCGTTCCCGCCTCGAGCAGCCCTTTGGCGTCCTCGAGGTAATAAAGATGAGAGGCAACTTTCAGCCCCGTCTCGTTCGCCTGCTCGATCACCGCGCGGTAGATCTCCGGCGTCATCTTCGGCGTGCTGCCCAGGTTGTCGTCCACGCGAATCTTGATGAAGTCGACCCCCATCTCGGCGTTCTTGTCCACCATCGCGATCGCTTCTTCGACGGTGTCCCCGGTCACGACGTCACCGGCTAACGTGATTCGGGCCCGATTCAGGTTCTCATCCTGCGCGTCGCGCAGCGCGACCGCGATCTCGCCGTCGCCACCCAGGGAGTTCACGGTGGTCATGCCGTAGCGGGCATAGAGTCGCAGCTGTCTCAGCAGGTTCGCTTCATCATAGTGTCCGGACTCGAGTCCCTGAATTCCGCCGACATGAGCATGCGCGACGATGAAGCCCGGGACAATCGTCTTCCCCGAAACGTCTATCTGCTCGGCTCCAGCGGGGACTTCGATATCCGAAGCGGGACCCGCGTCCACGATCCGACCGTCGCGCAGGACGAGCACCGCGTCTTCCACCGCGGGTCGACCGGTGCCGTCGATGATCGTGGCGCCCACGAATGCCACGCTGCCGTCGGGCTCGGGAGGCGGCTCCGTGACGCAGCCGACAAACGAGACCGCGACGAAAAGGGCGACCGAGAAAGCGGACAACGAAACGTGTCGCATGAGTTTCCTCCTCTCGAAAACTGTCGAGTGCGGCACTCTACCGTTACGGGGGACAGAATCCAAGCTGGACGTCCGTCCCTCGCGCAGGGTAGAACTGGGCGGATGAAGGGCTACGGAGGTCAGTCGATGGCGACGCCGCTGACGAGGGTCCTGGTCTGCTCGCCCGACGTATCGGGCTGGGGCGATGAGCCGGGAAGCTGGGAGGCGCTCGGCCACCTGCGCCCGCCGCAGTGGAATGTCGCCGATTCCGAGCACCGCCGCCTCGTAGAAATCCTGGAGAAGGCCGACGTCGAGGTGGATTTCCTGCCTTCCGGCGACGATCTGACGCTACAATGCTTGGGTTTTGACAGGGGTTATCAGACGATTCTCTCTCCAGGGCCTCCTTCATAGGTGAAGTTCCCGATTCGGGTTCATGAAGGTTTTGCTTCGTGCTCTTCGTGTCCTTCGTGCCAAGGGTTGAAGTAGGAACATTCTGTCACTTGAAAATGCTGAACGTTCTCCGTCACGACCGTCAGTTCCCTTTCGAGGGCTGTCGCAGCCAAGAGCCCGTCCAGGACCGGAACCCTTCTGCCGACTTTCTCCGCGACTCCCGATAGCTCTCCCCAGCGAGTCGCGACACCTATATCGACATCCAGAACGCGACCCGCAAACCGACTCGCAAGGTCCTGATCGACCCAGTCCTGCAGCTTCTTCCGTCTGCGACTCTCGACGAGCTTGCTGACCCCTTTTTGCAGCTCACCGAACGTGATGACGCTCAAGTACAGCGAGAGCTCTTCCTGTTTCTGCAGCCAGTCTACGACGCCTCCATTGGGCTTTTTTTTGACCAACTCGGAGAGGACGCAAGTATCGAGCAGGTATCTCACAGCTCGAGATCCCTTCCGTAGTCGGTTGATCGTCCGACGTCAAGATCCGCACCTACCAGAGGAGACTTGCGCAGAAAACTCACGAGGCTCCCTTTCGGCGCGCTGAGTCGCTTGAACTCTCCCATCGAGACGACGACCGCTGTTTCCTTTCCCCGCCGCGTGATGGTCTGCGGTCCTTCCGCTATGGCGCGGTCGACGACCTCGCTGAACCGGTTCTTGGCATCCTGTAACGCCCAGACGCGTTTCATTTTGCCTCCAAGCTAGACTGTCTAGCCATAGAGTAAATCTTCGTGAGTCGGCTGTCAAGAGCTCCCGCTATGGTTGTCCCTCGTCAAAACTCGTCCGCCTAGTTCCCGATTCGGGTTCATGAATGATCTGCTTCGTGCTCTTCGTGTCCTTCGTGGTTCGTCTTCGCTGTCTAGAAGCTTCTCTAGTCCCAGGGAATCTATAATGACCGCATGTCGAAGACCACCAAGCTACTGATAGGGGTGGGTTTTGTCGCCGTGATCGCCTACATGGTGTATTCCTCTTTCGGGTTCGCCAGCGTGAGCTGCGAAGTTTGCATGGAGTTCAACGGTCGCGAGGACTGCCGGAGGGCCCGGGCCGCCTCGAGAGAGGAGGCCATCCGTACCGCGCGCGATACCGCTTGCTCGCTTCTCTCCAACGGGCGAACCGAGAACATCCGATGCGGCGCCACCGTGCCTGCCCGGGTGACCTGCTCCGAATGACCGAGTCATCCGGGCTCCTCGTCGGCATGCTGCACTTGCCAGCGCTTCCGGGCTCACCGCGCTCGGAGCAGAGCCTCGACGCCATCGAGGAGCACGTGCTGGAAGACGCCCGGCGACTCCGCGAGGCCGGTTTCGAGATCGCCATTCTCGAGAACTTCGGCGATGTGCCGTTCCGCAAGGACAGGGTGGATGCGATCACGATCGCGGCGATGACGTGCGTGTCCTGTCGACTCCGCCGCGATGTGCCTGAGCTTCGCTTGGGGGTCAACGTGCTGCGCAACGACGCCCGAGCCGCACTGGCGGTGGCGGCTGCCAGTGGCGCGCAGTTCATGCGCGTGAACGTACACGTCGGAGCCACCGCGACCGACCAGGGCATCGTGGAGGGACAGGCTCACGAAACCCTGCGCGCTCGACGATCCCTTGGTGCGGAGGTGGCCGTCTGGGCCGACGTACACGTGAAGCACGGCCACAACCTGTCGCATGTCTCCATCGTGGACGAGGCGAAAGACGCGGTGGAGCGCGGGCTCGCCGATGCGTTGATCGTCAGTGGATCGGGGACCGGCGAGACGACCGCCCTCGAAGACGTCGAGGCCGTCGCCGGAGCCGGTCTCGGCGTTCCCGTTCTCGTGGGAAGCGGCGTGTTGGAGCAAAACGTGCGCAGCTATCTCGCGGTGGCGGACGGCGTCATTGTGGGAACGTCGCTGAAGGTCGACGGGAAGACGACGAATCCGATCGATGAGGGGAGAGCGAGAAGGCTTGTCGAATCGGCGCGCAGCAAATAGCCCTCTCCCCGCATGCGGGGAGCCGCCTACGTCAGCGAAGCTGACTTCGGCGGCCCGCCGACCGGCCTTCGCGTGAAGCTTCGGCCGGTCCGCCGTAGCCTTGTGCGCAGGCGGAAGCCTTGGGGAAGGCGGGAGGGTCGTTCCCCGACAACACTATCGGAACGACGGTGGGTGAGGGGTCGGCTACAACAGCCTCGCCGCCTGGGCGAACGAGAGCACTTCCCCCGCCGACTGGAAACGCTCCTCCGGGCGTTTGGCGAGGCAGTGCAGAACGAGCTCTTCGAGCGGGTCCGGCAGCTCCGCCACGAGAGGTCGCAGGGGCGGCACCGGCGCGTGGCTGGTGCTGATACAGAAGATCCCCTTCCGTGAACGGGGCCTTCCCCGTCAGTAGCTCGTAGAGCGACGCCCCGAGCGAGTAGATATCCGACCGGCCATCGCTGGCGTCGCCGCGAGCCTGCTCCGGAGCGATGTACTTGGGCGTGCCGCCGTTAGGAGCCGCTCCCCGAGCTCTCGCTGTCGCCTCTCGGAATGGGGGCCGCGAGCCCGAAGTCGAGAATCTTCACGCGGTGGTCCGACGTCAGAAGAATGTTCGACGGTTTCAGATCGCGGTGCACGATGCCGCGATGGTGTGCGTGATCGAGTCCCTGGCAGACGGACACCAGAAGATGCAGGATCTCATTGATCGAGAACGGTCCGTGGTCTTTCAAGAGCTTCGAATAGCTCGTTCCCTCCACGAGCTCCATGCAGATGAAGGCGCGCCCGTTCTGAAAGCCGATGTCGAACACCGTGATGATGTTCGGATGGTTCAAGGCGGCAGCGGCGCGCGCTTCCTGGAGGAGCTGATCCCGGGCAGCGGGGTGTTTTGCCAGGCGGGAGGCGATGACCTTGTAGGCGACCTCGCGCTTCAGCAAGCGATCGTGAGCCTTGTAGACCTCGCCCATGCCGCCTTTCCCCAGTAACTGGTCCAGCTTGTAGCGGTCGCCGTTCAGCTTGTCGGCGGTCGTCGCATCGGTGCTGGCGAGGGGCTCGCTGAACGTCATTTCCCGCTTCTTCTCTTCCTCGATCCGCTCGAGGAGGCGAGCGTGGCGGCGGTCGATGCCGTGGAAGTCGTAGCGGAGGGCCATCATCTTTCGCAGGAGCTTCTCGGCGCGCTCGAGCTCGCCGATCTCCTCGAGCGCTTCGGCCAGGACCTCCCAGAGGTCGAGATCCTCGACCGTGACTTCACCGCCGTCGAGAAGGGTATTCAGCTTTTCGACGGCGAGTGAGCTCCACCCGCGCCGGATGAAGGCGCGGGCCAGTGTGACCACCGCTTCGCGATGCTGCGGGTGTCCGGCCGGTGCCTGCTGCAGGTACTGGAGCATTCGCTTTTCCGCGTTCGCTTCCGCCGCGGACTTGGCGGCTTCGAGAAAGTTGCCTCCCGCCGCGAAGAGCTCGGCCGCCTTCTCCGCCTCACCCGTCCCGCGATAAATTTCCGCGGCGCGGAGCGTCTGCCCCGCCCGCTCGAGGAGCGGTGCCGCCCGTCGCTCGTCGCCCGCCCGCATCGCCGCGTCTGCCGCCCGCTGGTACGCCTGGAGCTTCTCGAAGCCATCGGCAGCCCGGAGGTGCTCGCCGGCACTTTCGAACAGCTCAGCCGCTCGCAGCAGGTCACCCGCCCGGAGGTAGGCTTCGGCGGCGCCGACCTCGTTAGACTCGTCCAGGCAGACTTCCGCCTCGAGCTTTGCCGCCTCTTCCGAGTTCCCGAGGCGCTCGAGCAACGCGGCCGCTCGTCGATAGTCGCGGCCCTCCTGGTAGAGCTCAGCTGCGCGGTCCAGCTCTCCGAGCTTCTCCGCGAGCTCGGCGGCTTCGACGTAAAGAGACGCCTTGGTGAGGACGCTCACCGCGCGGGCGAGCTCACCGGCCTTCGCGAAGAAGTGCGCTGCGCCTTTCGCCGCCTGTAGCAGCTCGGCTTCTTTGGCTGGAGAGCGGTAGACATCCTTTGCGGTGAGATCGAGCACGTGATGCTCGAACATGGTCGCCGCCCGCAGGGGCTCACCGGCCAGGTGATAGGCCCCGGCCGCCTTGCCGTTCCTCCCGCTCTTCTCGTAAGTCTCGCCGGCGCGAAGGTGGTTCTTTGCCTTCTCGAACGCTGCCGCCGCTTTGAGGAAGTAGCCGCCTCTCTCGTACATTTCGGCGGCGCGCTCGTGCTCACCCGCGCGCTCGTACTCGTAGGCGGCATCCTCTTCTTTCTTCTCTCGCGCGTAGATCTCGGCGGCGCGCTCGTGCTCACCCGCCTCCGCGTAGGCCGCGGCGGCGTCGAGGTTGAACCCAGCCTGGAGATAGGCCTCAGCGGCGCGGACCGGCTGGCGGAGCTCGACATACAAGTTTGCCGCGCGGTGCGGATCGCCCGCGCGGAGAAAGAAGCTGGCGGCAACGTCGTGCCGGCCCGTTGCGAGCGCCAGCTCCCCGCATCGATGAAAGTGTCCCGCGCGTTCGTAGCAGTCGATAGCGCGCAAGAGCTCACCGTGCTGCTCGAAGAGCGCGGCCGCCGTGACAAAGTCACCTGTTGCTGCGGCTCTTTCGGCTTCCGTGATCGGATCGCGTTTACCGAAGAGGGGAATCTTCATCGTCAGTGCCGTAGGCGGCGACGGCCGTGCTCGAAAATTTCGTTCTAAGGCTAGCCAGGTAAACCTGAAAGCACCACACCCGAGCCCGTGCCCCAGCCCGCGCCCGAGCCCGGGGCAAGTGGCCGACAGCTATCCCGGGCTCGGGAGGCTTCGATCAGCGACTGGTAACGTGAACAGAATTCTCATTTCGGACCGGTTAGTGACTATCACTTATGGTAGATCCCGAGGCCGGGTGTGGCAACTCACGGATCTTTTCGTCGGACGAAGATTAGCTCCCCTCTGGAGTACACGATGGCACCCTCTACATGAAGACGCGGGAAGAGCTCGGCCACCGCCTCAAGGCAGAGCTCCATCTGCCTGCTATCGGTCTCCTGCGCCGTGCCCGTTTTGACATCGATGACGACGGCACGCTCGGTGCCGACAACGATGCAGTCGATTACGGCCCGGAGTACGGTGTCTTCCCCGCGGCGAGAGACGAGCTCGACCTTGCGATAGATCTCGCCCGAAGTCAGAAGACTTTCGAGAACGTCGTTCTGTCGCAGCCGCCGGTACAGGTCGGTCGCGTCCTCGACGAGTCCGAGCTGGTCGGATGGGAGGGTAATGCCTGCGGTGAGCGCCGCCGCTTTCTCGGGCAGCCGATCGTCTACTGGCGCATCGAGCTCCAGGAGTCGATACACGATCTCTTCCACGGAAACGGTGAAGGCGTCAGTGGCGGGCCGACGCAGCTCCCTTTCGGACGAGCGGACCGTTCCAGGCTGGAGAGGTTCGAGCTCCGGTCGGAACGGGGTCGGAGGCTCGTCGCTGCGGTAGCGCTTCGGTGTGGCGGAAAGCCGCAAGACCCGAATCCGATGCTCGCCGCGCTTCGAGCTCCACGTCAGCGTGTCCGCCGCCCCGTCTCGCGCCTCGACCAGCAGGTTCTGAAACGTTTCCGGCAAGAGATGGTAGAAGCTCTTTCGTCCTTCTGCCTGTCCGAGTCGGTTCGCGGACAGAACGAGCCTGCGCCGCGCCCGCGTGAGCGCGACGTAGAGCAGCCGCTTTTCCTCTTCCCCGATGCGATCGGGCCCCGAATCCATCTCGTCGAGCTGGGGGAGTGCGCTCACTTCGATCTGTCCGTCCCCCCGCTCGCGGATGCGAGGGAGCGACGTGTCCTGGCGGGTGGCCTGTTCCATGTTGACGAGGAAAACGGTGTCGAACTCGAGGCCCTTGGCGGCATGGATCGTCATGAGGTTCACGGCGTCCACCGCTTCGAGCACCGCCAGCGATTCCTCTCCGGCCGATGCGTTGTCCAGATACTCCGCCAGGCGGGACATCGTGAGATAGCCGCGATTCTGCGCTCGCCGAACCAGCTCGAGGATTTTCTTCAGGTTCTCCCAGCCCTGCTCCTGCCCGGCGAACCAGTGGGCGTAGTCGCAACCCTGTAAGACCTGCTGGAGCAGATCGGCGGGAGGGAGATGGTCGACAAGGGCGAGCCAGCCGGGCACGAGCTCCGACGACTTCATCGCGGCCGCCCGGTCCGCCGCTGGAAGCGGGAGATGCGTGTCGACAGCCTCTCCACGGAGCCAGCGAGAGATCGGAGTCGGATTCGAGCGGCGGTTCGTCGAGGCCAGAAGAGCCAGAGCGGTGTCTGACACACCCACCAGACGGGAACGAGCTAGCTCCGCCGCCCGAAGCTCCGATGCCGGCTCCGACAGGAAGCGAACGAGCGCCTCCACGTCCCGCACCTCCGGAGAGTCGAAGAAGCCGAGGCCACGATAGACGTAGGTCGGAACGCCTCGCTCGACGAGAGCCGTCTCGTAGACGCGGTAGGCGGCTCGACTGCGGAAGAGAATGGCGATCTCCCCGGGGTGGAGGCGTTCCTCCTCCAGCAATCGGACGACCTCGTCCCCTACCAGGGTGGCAGTGCCCGCCGGGTCCGCGGCTACCGCGAGTGCCACCGGTCGCTCCGATTTGTCTTCCTTGTCCGTGACGGGAAAGTGATCCTCCTCGCGGTACTGAAACGACCAGTCCAGGTTCTGACGAGCTTTCGGCACTTCCGCGAAGAGATCGTTGAGAAAGTCGAGAAGCTCGCCGCGGGCCCGGAAGCTTGTCCGGATGGTCAATCGTTTGCCGCCTCCCGAACGCAGGCGCACGAGGTGACGCGCCGCTTTCTCCATGACCTCGACTCTCGCGTCGCGCCAGCCGTAGATCGACTGCTTGCGGTCGCCGACGATGAAGATGGAGGGCTCCTGCAGGAATCCCTGGCCACGTCCCTCGGCCTGCTCCGCCAGTATCGCCTCCTGGACCAGTCCCGCGCCCTCGCCCCAGGACTCGATGAGCGCCCGCACCAGCCGCCACTGCACGTCGTTCGTATCCTGGAACTCGTCGACGAGAAGGTGGTGGTAGCGGGATTCGAGGCGGAAACGGCTCAGCGAGAACTCGTCCCGCTTCTCGAGCAGTGCGACCGCTTTCTCCAGGATGTCGGAGAAGTCGAGACCCGCCCGGCGTTGTTTTCGGCTCTCGAAGGACGCGGCCACCTGGCGATAGAGCTTTGTGAGCTCCCCGATGGCGTACAGGTCCTTTTCGCGCACCCAGGTGCGATAGGCGTTCGCGATGAGCGGCGCCAGGGCCAGGACACGCTCCCGGTGTCTCACATAGTCATCGGAGCTCCGGAAGTCTGTCCGACCACAAATGGGCGAGAGGCGCTTTCTCGGCTCGAGGTGCTGGGTCAGGAAGTAGCGCGCCACTTCCTCGATGTCGAAGGCCGAGGCACGCTTTCGATCGATCGATCGGCCGAGCGCGTAGACCAGCGCGCGCCAGTCCAGATTCGTCTCGGTGGGTCCGGTGTCGATGAAGCGCTCGAGACCCTGACTTCCCCGAAACGCTTCGCGGTAGGCGTCCGACACGCGCCTGAGGCTCGCGAGAAGATCGAGTCCTTTCGGCACTCGACGGGCCACGAATCGACTCAGTACATCCTTCTTTACGAGCCGCGCCCGCAGCAGGTCGCGCAATCCGCGACCCAGCGTACGCTCGCCGAATCGCGTCAAAAGGAATGTGAGGTCGACGCCCGAGTGGTCTCTGAGCGCGAGAGCGTCCTCGACCGTCTCGGCGATGAAACGCTCCGTGTCCACTTCGTCGAGAAGCTCGAGATCGGGATCGAGTCCCGCTTCGAGGGGGAACTCTCGGAGGAGGCCGAGACAGAAAGCGTCGATCGTCGTGATGTGAATTTCAGAGAGTCGCTGCTTGATGTCCTGCCACAGATCTCGTCTCGCCTTCAGCTCGGAGACGATGCGGCTCTTCATCTCGCCTACCGCCTTGCGCGTGAACGTGATCGCGAGAATGTGCCGCGGGCTGGCACCCTCTTCCACGAGCCGGAGGTATCGATCCACGAGCACGGTGGTCTTGCCCGTGCCGGCCGAGGCTTCGAGTGCTACGTTGAAGCGGGGGTCGGCCGCGAGGCGGCGCGACTCCTCGTCGGTGACGCCCATCATGCGACCTCGTCGCCTTCGTTGCTTTCCGGACTCTCCGTACCGGCCGCCCAGTGCACGTCATCGATCTCTTTTCGACACACTCCCGCATAGCCGCAGCTGAAGCAGAGCGGATCCTGATATGGGCGAGGCTCGAACCGACCGTCGAGAATGCGGGAGAACGTCTCGACGAGCAGCGTGCCTGCACGCTCGTAGTCGTCGCGCTCGGCTGCCCGCAGCTCACGAAGGCTCAAATAGGCCGCCTCGCGGACCGGTGCGGCCTGCTCCTGAGCGAGGCACATCGCGTACAAAGGCACCTGGAGGGTCAAACGGGGTGGCGGCGCCGCACCGCTCTTGTAGTCATAAATGTGGAGTCGCCCCTCTTCGTCGACGTCTGCGCGATCCACGCGCCCCTTGATCCGAACGAACCATGGACGCTCGCCTCGCGGTCCTTCCCGGAGCTGGAGAAGTGTCTGAAACCCGATCTCCACCAGGCGCTGGCGCAACGGGGCGAGTGACATCTCGCGACGGAGGAGCCACTCCATCGAGCCCGCCTGACCGGGTGCACCGAAAAGCCGTGCCAGCTCGACTGGGCGCTCTCCGGGAGGAAGCTTGTCCGTAGCGGTGCGGCGGAACAGTCGAAGTGCCTCCTCGAAGTTCGAGCTGTCGATGGCCCGTGGCGTTTCTCTTCCCTCGTCCCATGCCTTGAAGCCCTCCTGCAGGATCTCGTGCACCAGCCGCCCGCGCTCCAAAGGCGTCAGGACCTTGTCGAAGTCCTCTTCCTCCTCGAGCTTCAGGACATACCGGGAGTAGTATTTGAAAGGGCAGCGCAGGTACAGCTCGAACGCGGTCGCGGAGACCGGCTCGGGAGGAGCCAGCGCCGTACGGACCTCTCCAGGCGGGAGAGCTCGTTTCGGGCTCGGACCGGCAAGAAGTCCCCTTCGAAGGGCCTCACTGCGTGAGACCACGAGCTCACGCAAGGTCGGAACGGACTCAGAGCGGGCGGCTGCGCCGTTTTGCCAGATCTCGACGTCTTCGAGGAATGGAGAGGGAACTGTCGGAGCCTCGTCTTCGAGCTGATGCCGGAACAAGGCGACCTCGCGCCCGGCGGAGCGGACGAGCTCCATGAAGGCCGCACGCTCGAGAGCCAGACGATCGTGGTCGGACTCCCATCCGAACTCTTTCAGGAGCCACTGCGGGTAGAAAATATTCCGCTCCGAGCGGGATGGCCATTCGCCCTCGTTGAGACCCACGAGGAGCACCAGCTCGAAGCTCCCGTATCCCGCCGAGCGAGCATCAACGATGGCTACGCCGCCTCCGCCCGTCCGGGCACGAAACGTGTGCGATTCCACCGCGCGGTGCAATCGATCGCGAAACTCGACGAAGCCCATCGGCCCGTCTCCGGTGAGGCGTGCGGCGTGAGCCATCCGTTCGAGTATGGACAGGAAAGCGGCGCTCGCTCGTTCGTGCCGCGCCCGGTCCAGGGCATCGAACGGGCGTCCATAGCGGTTCAGGAATCCCGCAAGGCACTCGGTCTTCGCGGTGAGTCTCGATCTCTCGTCCGCGAGCGGCTCGAGCGCCTCCATCGCGTCGATGAGGGCCCGGAGAGCGGGCAGCACGTGGCGCCCCCCCCCACCCGATTCCATTCCGGGCAGGCTCGGCTGCTCTGGCGGTGCCTTTTTGCGCTGGTAGAGCGCCTTCCAGCGGCGGGAGCCACCTGGCTCGCGATAGCGACGCGTGAGCTCATTCAGAGCTGCCACGGCGTCGGCCGTAACACCGGCAAACGTGAAAAAAGGGCTCCTGAGAAGACTCAGGCTCGCATCGCGCGTTGCATCCGTCTCGACGAGCTGCAGCGCGAGCTCCGCCGCGGCCACGTAGGGCTCGCTGGCAAGGGGGAAGCTGTCTTCCATTTGAAAGGGAATCCCTGCATCGTCGAAGAGTTTCTTGGCCAGATACAGATAGGGGAGTGGTCTCGGAACGACGATGGCAATCCGTTCGAGCGGCGGCAGCTGACCGGCTCGAGCTCTGGTTTTCAGAAGCTTCGCGACGTCGTTCAGTGTTTCTTCTCGATCGCGCGAAACGAAAACGGGCTCCTCGGTCCCGGCCGGCCGAAGCAGCAAGGGCTCGTTTAGCGGTTCTTTCTTCGAGTCGGTCGCGACGAACGCCTTGCCGTGTCCCGGCGCGAAACTGAGACTCTCCGGGACGAGCACCTCGAGCTGCTCGACTCCTTGAAGGCGCACCAGGAGCTCGACGTCGGCGGGCGAGAGTGTATCGGGACCGAGCGCGAGGACATTTCGATATGGCATATCGATCCGCGCCCGCAGGAGAGCCCCACGAACCGAGGCCAGATCGACGAGCCCGAGCTCGCGCATCTTCCCGGCGTAGGCCCTGAGCGCGCCCCGGAGAAACTCGGTCTGTGCGGTCATCTGGATCGCACCGGCATCTACAGGATCCTCGAACTCGGCCAGGGCGCGGCTGGCGAAGACATCGAACGCATCGGCGTCGCCGGCCGAGTTTGTGTGGAGGCGGTCGTAGAGATCCAGTATGCGGCGGGACAATCCACTTCGTACGGTGAACGGGGGCGAGGGGGCGTTGGGCAGCACTTCGCGGAGAACGGCTTCTCGAAGAAGCTCATCCGCCAACCGAACCTGTCCGAGGCTTCTGGAGGCGAGCTCCTCGAGGAGCTCCCTCATCGTGGCGAGACGGGGAAGAACCGCGAGCGGGCCGGTCTGAAGCAAACGGTCCTCGAGGCTGACGCGGAGCCAGTGGCGCGCCGCCGCGGTCGGCACCAGCACCAGGAGCGAGGTGGGTCCGAGCGGATCGGCTTCGTGGAATCCTTCGACCGCTTCGACCGCCCGTTTTCGGACATCTGGCCAGCCGCTCAACCGGGAGAGGTGAGGCCTCACCATGTCGGGCCCATTGTAGCGGCGTTGGTGCATGAATCCATTCGGTGGGCGCACGGAACCTTTTGGCGGCCCAACTTACTCCCCGACGATCGCTTGGGATTCAGGCTTGCCCAGCTCACCCATCCGGTTCAATACGTTGCACCCGATCATCGCCTCAAGCTTCTGCGATTCGTAGCCGCGCGCGCGAAGGCTGTTTCCGAGCGTCCGCTTGTACCTGAAGAAAAGATTCTCGACGGCGCCCTGTCGTCGATACCGTGACTCCCGCTGCCAGCCTTGGCGCCCGACTTTGCGAATCGTCTCGAGGGTCGCGTTCCGCTGCGCCCACGTGCCCTCGGCGCCGTCCGAAGGTACCGCCCCTCGTCGAGGTGGGATCACGATCTTGATGTTCGCGGTGCCGACCTCACCGAGCAGCTCGTACACCGAGCGAGTATCGTAGGCCCCATCGGCTGTGAAACGTCGGATCGGAGAGTCGATCTGTTCGAGCAGACACGGGACAGTGGACGGATCGTCGTCGCCGCTCTTCGTGAGCTTCGCCGCCACGATGAAGCCGTCGTCATCCACGCCGACATGCAGCTTCCGCCATTGTCGACGCGCCTTCGAGCTCTTGTGCCTGTGGGCGTGCCACTCACCGGCACCCGAGATTTTGAGTCCTGTAGAGTCGACGATCAGATGGAGCGCGCCGTCATGCGCTCTGGTGGAGGCACGTCGACGTCTTTGTTCCGCCGCGACAGCGTGGTGTGGTCCGGTGCTTTCAGGTCGAGCTCCATCAACCGCAACAACGAGTCCAGGAATCCCTCAGTCTGTCGCAGAGGCAGGCGGAAGATCATGCGCAACGTCAACGCCGTCAGGATTGCGAGATTCGAGTAGCGCGGCTGGCCACCGCGACGGCCGTTCTTCGGTGGCGTCCAAGCTTCGCGCGCCCCCTGTGTCAGGATAGTTGTCGCATGTCCGATGCGACACCTGAGGCCACGCTCGTACTCCCGCCAGTTGGTCACGCGATACTTCGTCTTGTATTTGCTGCCTTGGTGCACAACTCCGATGGAGGCCGAGAGCTCGCTTGACCTCGACTCCCATCATCCGGTCATCTCGCTATCAGGCATCCCGAGCGCCGTCATGGTGTTCAGAATCTTGCACCCGATCCTTGCCTCGACTCTCTGTGCCGCTAATCCTCTCGCTCGCATCGCTGAGCCCACGATAGCCTTGTAGCGATGGAACGTTGTCTCGACTTTGCTCCGTTTGCTGTAGCCCGATTCTGTGTGCCACTTTCGTTTGCCGAGCCGAGCTTGTGCTGCAATGTTGCGATTGCGCTGTCGGCTGCTCGCCCGCCCCGATGCGAGCTGGGCGCCCTTGCGCGGCGGTATCAGCACCCTCGGCGAGCGATGAGCGCTGTGATTCTCGATCGCCTCATAGACGCCGCTGGCGTCGTATGCGGTGTCAGCTCTGGCCGATGAGATGGGACTGTCGATCTGTCCGACAAGCGATGCAACCCGCGATGAATCGCGGGCTCTTTTGCTCGTCAGCTCGCAGACGACGACTTCGCCACTCTGCTCGTCGACACACAGATGGAGCTTGCGATAGTCCCTGCTCTTTGGTGCTCTGCGCAGCTGGCCGGCGTGGACAGCGAGACCGCTGCTGTCGATCAAGATGTGCAACGGCGTCTTGTGCTTGTCTTGGTAGAAGGGGACCTTACCCAGCTTCGCCTTGCGCCTCGAGATCGTGGTGTGATCGGGCACATCATTGTCTAGCTTGAACAGAGCGAACAACGATCGCAGCAATCCCTCGCTCTGCCTGGATGACAGATGAAACACCATGCCAAGAATGACAGCCGTCTCGATGGCGTGGTTCGAGTACTTGCGTTGCCGGCCCGGTTTCCTCCTCCTCGGCCGGGGCGCGTCCCAGTTCACAAGCTTGCCGGCGGTGAGCGAGATCCAGACGGTCAGGCTCCCGCGGTCGCGTAGACCCGCCTCATATTGACGCCAATTCCTGATGCGATAGGCCTTCTTCACATACTTCCGCTGAGTGCGTTTGAAAATGCTCATGGGGAACCTCGAATCCGCGAGTACAGGACAATTATGGGCCGAGATCGCGAGTTGTGCACCAAGGCAGGTCGCCGGCGGCGCAGCGTGCGGTGGTGCGGGCGCTCTTCGGCGAAACCGCCATCGACGGCCGTCTTCCGGTTCGACTGTCGGACGAGTATCCTTTGGGAACCGGAATCGTCACGAAAGCACATCGAATGGAGCTGGAACACGCGGAATCGCCCGAGTACGCGGGCTTCTCCCCGAAGGGCGTCGTGAACATCGAGGACGTGGTGCGTCGTGCGATCGAGGCGGGAGCGACGCCCGGAGCGGTGGTCTTCGTCGCGCGTCGCGGGAAAGTCGTGCTCGAGGAGGCGTTCGGCCGGCTCGACTACCATGAAAAAGGCACGGAGACCGCGGTCGATACCCTCTACGATCTCGCCTCGCTCACCAAAGTCGTCGTGACGACCACCCTGGCGATGATTCTCTACGAGCAGGGGAAGCTCGAGCTCGACGCGACCGTTGCGAGTTATGTCCCTGAGCTTCGTGGCACGGACAAGGTGTCCATCACCATCCGCGATCTACTGGCTCACTCGGCCGGCTTCGTTGCCTGGACCGAGCTCTACAAAGAGGCGGAGGGACAGGAGCGCGAGCAGGCAAAGCGAACCTACCTGGCCTCCATCGTATCGAGACCGCTCGAATACGAGCCGCGGACGGGAACGACTTATTCGGATCTCGGCGTGTTGCTGCTCGGCGAGGTTGTGGAGCGGATCACCGCCCGGGACCTCGACGAGCTCGCGCGCGAGGAGATTCTCGAGCCACTAGGCATGGACGAGACGATGTACCGGCCGTCCGAGGAGCTCCTTCCACGCATCGCGCCCACCGAAGACGACCCCTGGCGGGGACGTGTCGTTCGTGGCGAGGTGCACGACGAGAACGCCTACGGGCTGGGCGGGGTCGCACCTCACGCTGGCCTTTTCTCGACGGCGCGCAGCCTGGCCGCCTTCGCTCAGATGATGTTGAACGGCGGCGCCTACGACGGAAACCGGATTCTGCGACCGGGCACTATCGCGCTCTTCACCCAAAGGGCCAATCTCGCTACCAATAGCAGTCGGGCGCTGGGATGGGACACGCCCTCCGAGCCCAGCTCCTCGGGCAAGTACTTCTCCTCTTCGTCCTTTGGGCACACCGGTTTCACCGGAACATCCTTCTGGATCGATCCGAAGCGCGAGCTCTTCGCCATCCTGCTCACCAATCGCGTCCACCCCACGCGTGAGAATCGGCAGATCTACGAGTTGCGGAAAGCGTTCCACGACGCCGTCATGCAGGCGATCGTGGATGAGGAGATCCTCCCCCGAAAAGGAGGCCGAGGGCAAAAAGCAGACCAGGGAGAGCAGGAGTAAGACAAGACTCGGAATCCCGCCTGAGCCAGAGGGCGCCTTCCTGACGACCCAACTCCTCTACTCTACAGAGCCCTTCGGACCGAAGTCCTTAGAACCTAGAATGCTCTTCAAGTTTCTCAGGCTTGCCTCGGCCATGTCGGTGAACTCGAGGCCGTGCGGGATCGTGACCGGCATCTTGGGGTCTACGGGCGTCTTTCGCTTGGCCCAGACGATGCGCGCCTCGGTCTCGAGGAGTTCGCCCTCGAAGAAGCTCATTCGAAACAGGTAGTTACGGTCCTTGTGTAGAATGGCGTCGGTCATGATACAGGCTCCTTCTTCGGAGAGATCGATGACCACGCCATAGGCGACGGGGACGTTGTGGTGTAACAGCGCTGCGGTGACCGACTTGCCGGGTACGAACCGCCCGGAGCGGCGGGTAGTGTATTCGCGCTCCACTGATGCTCTCCTCGCTTCTCGGAGCCAGGGACAACCTGCGCTCGGCTCGATAGACGAGTCCCTAGATGTGCGCCGCTTGTTTGATTGGGGAGCTACTCGACCGTTCGTCCGAGTCGAACTTTTGTGTTGGTAGAGAAACGGTATCTCAACATCCGGTGGAAAGTCAAACGGGGAGGCGGCTCGGCGGCTCGCACACTCGCTCCGCTGCGGACAAGTAACATTGTCACATGGACAATCTCCCCGGAAAGCCTAGGACACTATGGTATCTTGACGTATGGTCTCGCAGCCTTCGTTCCGGTGCGGCCGGTTGTGTGGCGCCGCGCTGCTCGCCATTTTCACTCTTGTCCACGCGACCGCCGGTGCAGCGGAACGCTGGATCGAAGTCTCCTCGAGCCACCTGAATCTCGTCTCGGATGCCGAGTCGGAGCGGGCCGAGGAGATCGTCCTCGCGCTCGAGAAGCTGCGCCGGGTTCTCGTCGAGTTGCTGCCGCATCAGACGCTCAGCTCCCCGATCCCGACCGGGCTCTATGCGTTTCGCGATCGGAAGGAGCTCGCCTATTTCCTGCCTAAGTAGGCGGTTTCTTAAATACACTAACGTATATTTAATTTGCAATATCGAGGCGATGACTACATACTCAGCGAAACGGAGCATCAAGTATGCCTCGACACAGCCCATATAAAATACGATTGAGCCCAAAAGAGAAGTTGGAGCTCCAGCGGAGGGCACGGAAATATAACGTTGCCGTATTTTCATGTACTCCGTGCACGAATGATTCTGTTGGCCGCCCAGGGTCTCGCCAACGACGAGATTGCGCAACGCCTCAACACGCGACGTGAGGTGGTAAGCATGTGGTGCAAAAGGTTCTTCGACCAACGTCTTTCCGGTCTGGAAGATCGGGAACGCTTGGGGCGTCCCCGGGTTTTTCCCCCCAGAGGTAGTCGTTGAGGTCAAGGCCATCGCTTGCGAATTACCCTCAACACTGGGAGTACCTCTGTCGCGGTGGAGCACTTCCGAACTCGCCGACCATGTGCGTCAATCGGGGCTTGTGGCGTCCGTCAGCAATACCACCATCTGGCGCTGGCTCAGTGAGGACGCCATCCGACCCTGGCAACATCGCTCTTGGGTCTTCCCTAGGGATCCGAACTTCGCCGCGAAAGCCGGGCCCATACTTGACTTGTACGAACGGCGTTGGAGGCGACGGCCCCTCAGAGAAGACGAATTCGTGATCTGTGCGGACGAAAAAACGAGCATTCAAGCACGCCATCGACGTCATGAGACCATACCGACTCGCCCTGGGTCGGCGATGAAAGTAGAACATGAGTATGAAAGGCTCGGAGCCTGGGCGTACCTGGCCGCAGTGGATGTTCACCGAATGAAGATCTTTGGCCGATGCGAACCCAACAATGGAATTGCACCCTTCGATCGGCTCGTCGAGATGGTTATGAAGCGAACCCCTTATCGACACGCCAGACGAGTATTCTGGATTATGGACAACGGATCTGCTCATCGTGGTGAATCCTGTGTGCAAAGACTCACCAAAAGCTATCCTCACTTGGTGCCCGTCCACGCAAGTTGGCTGAATCAAATCGAGATCTATTTTTCCATTATCCAGAGAAAGGTTCTAACTCCCAATGATTTCGCTTCCCTGGAAGAGCTTGCTGATCGTCTCAACGAATTCTCTAGACATTATCAGCGGATCGCGCAACCCTTTAAGTGGACTTTTACGCGCAGAAATCTCAAAGCCTTGCTTCGAAAACTCGACGAGAAGGAGTCACAATATCGGCCCGCCACGTGATAGAGAAAATACGTTAGTGAACTTATGAACCAGAGTACTAAGCCTCTCGCGTCGCACTCGGTCGCCGGCTTCTTTCAGCCCGGGACGTTCAAGAACGTGATCGCGCTGGACCTCGGGGCCACGCCGTCTCATGCCGGCGAGACCGCGTTCCACGAGTTCATCCACCTCCTTCTGAGCTACCACGACTTCGATTACCCGCTTTGGATCGACGAAGGGATGGCGGAGTTCTACGGGAACCTGCAACTGGGGGGTGGTGTTTCTCTGGGGCGGCCGCAGCGCCATCACATCGAGGTGCTTGCGACCTCTCAGTGGATCCCCGTTGCGCGCCTGCTACTAGCGGACGAGGGCTCGGAGGAGTACAACGACCCGGCGAGGAAAAGAGTCTTCTATGCCCAGGCCTGGGCCTTGATTCACTACTTCGTCATCGAGCGGGCGGAGGGAGACCGGGAGCTGCAAGAGTTCCTGCAACTTCTGACGGAGGGGACACGGGACGATGCCGCGCTCTCGGCTGCGACGGGGTTGAGCTTCGGCGAGCTTCAGCGCGAGCTCGAGCAATACGTTGGTCGCGATCGGTTCACGTATCTTCAGTTCGACACTTCGGAAATGGATTTCGACGAAGAGGTGGTGAGTCGCCCGCTGTCCGAGGCCGAGGTGACCTTTCATCAAGCCGAGCTCCTCCTCCATACGAACCGACTCGAGGAGGCAGAGCTCTACCTGAGGGCGGCGCTCGAGGAGGAACCGGGCCTGACGGCGGCCCACGAGAGCCTGGGTTTTCTCAGGCTGCAACAGGGTGACCCGGTGCGGGCTGCGGCACGCCTAGAAGAGGCCATCCGTCGGAAAACGAGTAACCACCTCGTTTACTACCACTACGCTCTGCTTCTGACGGAAGCCTATCGGGCTCCTGAGCGGCGTGGTCAGATGCCGGCCTCGCGTTTCCAGAAGGCTTCCAGCGCGCTCCGGACGAGCCTCCGGCTGGCGCCGGATTTCGCCGATGCCGCGCGCGTTTTCGGCCTTCTCTATCTGCTCGAGGGGGGGAGCCTCGACGAGGCGGAAGCGGTACTGGCCCGGCGCTCGTCGCGCCGCCCCGAGCTCGTCTACCTCCTCGGCGAGGTCTATCAGCGAGCGGGAAGGCTGGAAGAGGCGCGCGAAGCGATGAAACGAGTTCGCTCATTGGCGCGCGACGAGCGCATGCGCGACGAGGCGCTCCGAGAGCTCGAACGGGTCGAGAAGCTGCTCGCGGGGCGAGCCGCCCCTTTTTGAACGGGCGGCAGCGGGCGCCACGGCGCCGATCACCAGAGGGCGCCACGGTAAGTATTTCGGTTCGGGGCTAGAATGGGGTCGTTTCCCCGGCTTCAAGCCAACGAAAGGCTAGGAATCATGGCGTGAGTGAGATCAAGGTAACGAAGACTGGCAAATCACGGCTGGCGGACGTTGATTTCGACAACATCCCGTTCGGTCGCGTGTTCAGCGATCACATGCTGGTCGCGGAATACAGGGATGGCAGCTGGCAGGACGTCGAGATCCGAGCCTACGACAGGCTGTCGCTCTCACCCTGTACGACCGCCCTGCACTACGGCCAGTCGATCTTCGAGGGCATGAAGGCGTTCAAGAACGTTGATGGCGAGCCAGTGCTCTTCCGTCCGCAGGACAACTACGCCAGGTTCAACCGCTCTGCTGTCCGGATGGTCATGCCCGAAGTACCGGAAGGGATCTTCATCGATGGTCTCAAGGCTCTCGTGCGTCTGGACGCGGGCTGGATTCCGGAGAAAGAGGGGAGCGCCCTCTACCTCCGACCCTTGATGTTCGCCGCCGACGAGTACATCGGCGTGAAGCCCTCGGAAAACTACCAGTTCATTATCTTCACGTGCCCGGTGGGGCTCTACTACACGGAGCCGGTGAAGCTCTGGGTGACGAGAGAGTACGTACGAGCTTCCAAAGGAGGGACCGGAGAGGCCAAGACCGCCGGCAACTATGCGGCAAGTTACTATGCTGCCAAGCAGGCGCAGGACAAGGGATACCACAACGTGCTCTGGCTCGATGGCAAGGAGAACCGCTACATCGAGGAGTGCGGAACGATGAACGTTTTCTTCGTCATCGATGGTGTCGCGGTGACACCGGAGCTTTCGGGCACGATCCTTAGGGGTGTCACCCGGGACAGCGCGATCACCCTGCTCGGGGACATGGGGGTGAAGGTCGAGGAGCGCCGTATCTTCATCGAAGAGGTGATGGAGGCCCATCAAAAGGGCACGCTCGAGGAGTGCTTCGGTGCCGGAACGGCCGCAACCATCAGCCCGGTGTCCGAGATCGCCAGCGACGAAGGAGAAATGATCCTTCCCGACCCCGATGCCCGAAAGATTGGCCCGGAGCTTCTGAAACGACTCACGGACATTCGTCACGGCCGCGCGGAGGATCCGCACGGCTGGGTCGTCAAGGTCTGACCACGCCGCTGGAAACCAGGAAACAAACCCGGAAACCGGTCAAAAGCAGGCGTATGTCCGGCACTCCGCCAATGAGACTTTTGGTCCTGGGCCTTGTTTCGCTGTCAGCGATCACTCTCGCCCAACCCGCGGCAGAACCACCTCGCGTGACGCCGGGGCTCGATCGGGTTCGTGAGCTCGAGGGCGAGCCGCTTCGAGGCAAGCGCATCGGGGTCATCACCAATCACACCGGGCGCGCCATCGATGGGACGCCGGTGGTCGCTCTTCTGAACGAAGAGCTCGGCCTCCGGTGTCGTTTCGTCCCACCCGCTTCGTTCCGCGCTCTATCCCCGCGGCGCCGAAGCCTCTATTCCAGGATGAGTTGTGTTACGGCGCTCGGATGCAGGTCTCGCATGCGCACCGTTTCGAAGCAGTTCGGACCGGGTTGACCGTCATCGACACCCTCCGTCGTCTCTACCCGGAGCAATTCCGATGGAGAAGAGGAAGCGACGGCTACTACATCGACTCGCTTCTCGGTTCCGACGAGCCGCGCCGGCGGCTCTCCTCTGGCGATCCGTTGAGCGCCATCCTTTCGGATATGAAAGGCGACGTCGAGCGCTTCCTCGAGAAACGGCGGTCCTACCTTCTCTACCGCTGAGCTGCCCCCGGGCGAGACGCCGCGTATAATGCGGGCATGGTCCCGGCGGCTTTCGACTACCCCAACGGACGGCCGTGTTTGTTGCACTCTTCTTCTGGTCGACGAAACCCGGGCGGATAAGGAGGAAGACTCGGAGGACGAAGACGAGCTCCTGGCCGACGAGGAAGAAGACGAGATCCTGGACGACGAGGACGACGACGACGACGTCGAGAACGGGGACGACGAGGATGACCCCGATCTCGACGAGGACGATGACGATGACGACGACGACGATTGGGCGCCCGAAGGTGAATGAAGCGCCGAAACTAGCCTTCGATATCGATCTGAGGATCGGCACAACGAGTGAAGCTGCTGCCTCCATCGAAGCTGACCGCAACGTCGTACTTGTACGTTCCTCTGACGAGGTCGATGTCGATCTGTCGCACCCGGGTCCGTAATGGCTGGTTCCCGCCGCTTGCAACCGCCACAGCGTGATCGGTCCGGTTGGCCGGGCCCACGAGCGGGTCGATATAGAACCCGGTGGCTTCGTGTTTGAGGTTGTATACGAGGACGATCGCATTCTGTGCGTTGTTGTTGGTGACCGTCCACGTCACGACCGCCTGGCGCTGGCAGCTCTGCCCACCGCATCGGATCGGATCGGTGCTTATCGTACAGCTTCCGTTCGCCTCGACGGTGATGCCGCCGTTTCCCGGTGGCTGTGCCGAGACAAGCGAAGGCCGGTGCGACTCGAGTGCGATTGCGGTTATAGAGAACATTAGGCCGGCGAGAAAGAGTCTCTTCATTTGATTGCCTCCTTGGTATGAGTTCGCGGTCTTAATCGTGTGACGTTGCCAGCAGGGCTTGAAACTCAGGTATGTTTCGGAGGGAATCGAGGTCGTCGTCCTCACGAATTTCGCTGACGGCGTAGCCGTTCTGGATGGCGACCCGGAGCGAGGCGATCGCCTCGGAGGAGCGGCCGGCGAGAGCCTCGACGACGGCTTTGTGATACAGGACCTGAGCGTTGGCCGGAGCGAGCCCGGCGGCTTTCTCGGCGAGCCCTGTCGCCTCCTCGAATTTCCCCATCTTCGCTTCCAGCAAGGCCAGCAACGCCATCGCCGTCCCGTCTTTCGGGTTGACCTCGAGCAGGTTCCGGTTCAGCTCAGCGCTTTTCTGGAAAGCGGCCCGGGACTTGGCGGTCTCGCCGAGTCGCTGGTAGGCGTCGCCCAGGTTTCGATGAGTAACCGCTCGATTGGGCTGGATCTCCAGCGCCTGTTCGTACGAGTGGGCCGCTTCCGCGAACTTCCCTTGCCGGTAGTAAATCGTTCCTAGATTGTTGAGAGAACCTGCATTGGGGTTCAGCGCAATGGATTTCACGTAGATCGGCACGGCCCGATCCAGGTCTCCCATCGTGTGATAGACCGCTCCGAGGGCCTGAAATCCCGTCGCCAGGTCGGGCCGAAGTTCGGTGACGCGCCGAAACGCCTCGGCAGCCTCCGCGAGCCTTCCCGCGCGGAAGTAGGCGAGTCCTAGCGCGTGGTGATGACCCCAGAAGTTGGGCCGGATCGCGATCGCTTGTCGAAACTCTCGCGCCGCGACGTCGACGTCGCCCCGCGCGGCGACTATCTCGCCCATGAGACGGTAGGCGTCGTCGTAATTCGGCTGCAGCGCCAGCGCGCGGCGAAGTTCATCCGTTGCCCGGTCACGCTCCCCGGTGCCGTTGTAGATGACGGCCAGGACGTAGTGAACGGATGGATGATCCGGGTCGAGGCGGCGAGCGCGCTCTGCTGAGTCGCGGGCTTTGTCCGTCCAGACCCGGTCGGTCGTCTTCTCGAATTGTTCCCAGTAGGCTTCTCCCAGCGCCGCCCAGGCCAGCGCGAAGTTGCCATCCCTCTCGACCGCGCTCTCCAGAAGGTGAATACCGCGCTCCAGATTCTCCGTTTCCTGTGACCGCTCCAGGAAGTAGCGACCCTGAGAGTACTCGGCGTAGGCGTTCACGTTGCCCGTTGGCGGGGCGTCGAGCCGGCGCTTCTGCTGGGGAGTGAGGTTCAAATGGAGCGCTTCCGTCAATCCGGCCGCCAATCGGCGTTGAAGCTCGAAGAGATCGCTCATGTTGCCCTCGAACTCTCCGCCCCAGGCAATCGAGTCGTCGGAACGAACGAGGTTCGCGTTGATGTGTAGCCTCTCCGCCACTCGTTGGACCGAGCCTTTGACGACAAACGTCGCGCCTAGATCGCGCGCCAGAGCTCTCGTATCCTGCCCTGCCGCTTCGTACTCGCGTTCTGCGGTTCGCGAGACCATGGTGATGGAGGGCAGTGCCGACAGCTTGGTGATGAGGGTGTGGGCAATGCCGACGCCCACGTGGTCGATCTCCGGATCGCCGCTCACGTTCTCGAGCGGTAGCACCGCGACCACCGCGGGGCCGTCGGGGGGGGGGGAGGGCGGAGGTGTCCGGCGGGCCAGCCATCCGACGGCGAGCGCGACAAGGACTGCTCCGCCAACAAGCGCTGGCGTCTTCCAGCTCCAGCCGCGCCGTGCCGTGCTGCTCGCGGCGTCCGTCGGCGATGGCCGAAACGGCGTCTGTTCGTCCTCCCCTGACCGTCCATCCAGCTCGATCTCCCTTCCGAGCTCGGCTGCGGATTGCTGGCGCTCGTCGGGCTCCCACGCGAGCGCCCGCGCGATGGCATTGCTCAATGGGCCGGTACGTTCGACTGAATCTCCGCTGCCTTCGGCACGGCGGTCTTCATGGCCTCGAGCGTCAAGGATCGCTCTTCGCGGCGCTCGATGGGACGACGGCCGGTCAGAAGCTCGAACAGGATCACCCCCATGCTGTAGATGTCGGACCGGTGGTCCGCCCGGTACCCGAGCATCTGTTCCGGGGCCATGTAGGCGGGCGTGCCCACGACCTTGCCGGTGGAAGTGATCGATGCGTCGCCCGATCCCAGCGTTTTGGCCAGGCCAAAGTCGAGGATCTTCAGGCGGCCTTTGGCCGTGATCAGAATGTTGGCGGGCTTCAGGTCGCGATGCACAATCCCGTGTTCGTGCGCCTCGGCGAGCGCGCTCGTCATCTGTGTCGCGATGTCAATGACTTCTCCGGGCGACAGGGGGCCCTTCTGTGCGTACTCGATTAGCGTCTTCCCCTCGACGTACTCCATGACGATGAACGGCTGACCGTCATGCTCGATCACGTCGAAAACGGCGGCGATGTTCGGGTGGTTGAAGGTTCGCCGCCGCGCGAGCTTCGTTGAGGAGACGCTCTCTCAACTCCGGTGTGTCGAGACGGGCCTCTATCACTCGCTTGAGAGCGACGTTGCGCTGAAGTCGCGGATCTTCCGCGAGGTACACCTGCCCCATGCCTCCAAAACCAAGCATCTTGACGACCCGGTAAGGTCCGATGGTCGAGTGTTCCACGGGGAAAGTGCTCCTGCTGCCGGAGAGAATACAGCCGCTTTCGGCGATCGTCAAAGCAGAAACCGGCATTTGCTCAGTGTGTTGACCCTGAAGCGAAAATGTTGTCTAGGGAAAGTGGGGACTGGCTATTCTTCAATTCGGGACCTGATCGCGAGTCAGAAGCCGCGCGCCGTTCAGATCGCCGCCGAATCCGGCAATGTTGCGCTGCACCCACTCGAGCGCATTGCCCTCCGGACCGGGTGGGTGCCCTGTTTCTCTTTGCGCCTTTGCGTTATGTTTTCTCCGGCTCACAGGCGGCACAGCCCCAGCTTTCTCACCACCAGCCGGGACGAAAAACCCGTCCGGGTGTTGGACGTGCTCACCGTGAGGAAGAGGGAATCGATCCGTTCCTCCGGCAGGCCCGTGCGCTTTCCGAACACTTTGTAGAATTCGGAGAACGGAAGGGAGATCCGGTTCGGTCGATCGGGACCAACCGCGACGGAGGTCTGATAGCTCCGGTAGCCAGCGCGCACTTCCAGCCAGTACCTCATTGGCTCGTCCGATTCGGCCTCGATGAAAAAACCGTTCCACTTCGAGAGCGTGAGCGGTCTGCGCAGAGCCAACGCCACCCATCGGTCCACTTTGTCCGGAGTCGTTTGCGACAGCTGGTAGCGAAGCTCGCCGCCGGTCGCCGTCACGTCCCACTCGGTCTCCGATTCGTCGTCGGCCTCCACCTGGAGCTGCGCCAGAGGAATCGTCTCGATGTCGACGCACTCGCGCGGGGGCGGGACGAGGGGCTGGAATTCCACGTCGATGAAAATCGGGTTCGATACGATCCAGGGGACGCCGGGGTGCAGGAGAGGGTGCTCAGGCAGATAGACTTCGGCGCGGTACACGCCAGGCGCCGCCGTTTCCACGCTGACCGAGCGCTCTCGCGCGTCGCTGACAACGAGACCGTCACGCTTCACGACGAGCCGGGTCACCAGCTCCTTCACCTCCACCTCCGCGAATACGCTGGCCGGCCCCTCGACTCGGCTCCCCGCGGGGTGAATCTCACCGTTCGTTCGAGCACCGAACTCGAAGCGTTGCGGCTCGCCGGCCCCGCGAACGAGTGCGAAGAAATTGCCGGCGCGAATGGAGCGCTCCGGATCGGCGTCCAGCGGCACACCGAGTCCGACATAGGCGAACGTCGAGGCGTAGGAAGGGATTCGAGGCCGGTAGCTCTCCGTCACCGCGAATCCGCCATGCGCGTTGGAGGCGTAAAAGCCCCACACCGGAGCTCTCTCGAGAAACTCGTCCCATCGTTCGAGCGCGTAGTCCGGAGGCCGTATGGCCTTCAGGTAGTAGTGGTGGTTGAAGGGAAGAAACAGCGCCCAGCGGAGCCGTTGCGGCCACGTGCTCGCCCGGAAGTAGGAGGTGATGTTGATGATCTCCAGCCCGTTGGGGACGAAATCCTCTCCCCAGTAATCCCATCCGGTCTCGGGATCCTCCGGGTAGGTGACCACTGACAGCCCGCCCCAGGCTTCGATGTCGCGAACCGCCTCGGTCGGTCCGCGCGGGAGCTTGAAGGGCGGAACCGTCTCTGGGGCGACGACGATGAGGTGTCCGTCGGCCACCCCGACTTCCAAGCCTCCGATGAACCGGACGTCTGAGACCGTCTCGCGCAGAAGCGAGGCTTCCGGATGTGGAGCTCCGTGGTCGGTCAGGAGGATGAAATCCGTGCGTGCCGCGAGGGCTTGCTCTGCAATCGCGGGAACGGGATCGAGTCCGTCCGAGAGTGACGAGTGCACGTGAAAGGCGCCCCACTGGTACCGGTCGGAGCGCTCGGGCTGGTAGCTCCGGATCGAGAATCCGCGCCCGACGTAGGCCACCAACACGGCGAGAAGGACCAGCCACAGATAGCGTCTTCGTGATTTCATCGATGCGGGCTGCCCCATCCTACTTGGAAATCGAACATTCCCCTGGCACTTGACAGGGCCCTTTAACTCTATAAGAATTCTCCATCTAGGACAGCGGAAACCCGCTTCGGGCCGTGTCTTGGGTCGA
The DNA here is from genome assembly GCA_965237685.1 of Candidatus Marinacidobacterales bacterium. GTDB lineage: Bacteria > Acidobacteriota > Vicinamibacteria > Marinacidobacterales > SMYC01 > CBDEGF01. The sequence goes on along the minus strand of CBDEGF010000003.1, from coordinate 2,425,467 downwards.
TGCGTGGACCCAACCCCACCGCACAACCCCCTCAGAAAAACTTGGTGCGAGGCGCCGCCGGGGCCTCGACCGAAGGGCGCGCGGAGCAAGGCTTGAGCAAATGGAACTGACCACCGTTCTCGCGGTCGTTGCGGCTTCTACGAGTGTCGCTCTCGGGGGGCTCCTCTTGTGGCAGGACCGCTACCGGTGGTCGTCGCGTGCGTTTGCGGCCGGCATGGTGGTTCTGGCTGCTCGGGAGCTGTCCGTCGCGCTCAGCACGAACGCTGGGGATGTCGCCGGTTCGCTGGCCTGGCAGCGCGTGTCGCTCGTCGCCGCAGCGCTTCTTCCCGGTCTCTGGCTCACCTTCAGTCTCACGTTCTCTCGCGCCAACGACCTCGACTTTCTGAAGAAGTGGCGCTGGGTCATTGTGAGCTCTTTCGTTCTTCCACTGGCTCTGGTGAGTATCGGGTGGGACGCCCTGATTCTCCGCCCGCTCTGGGAATCGGGACGGTGGTCTTTTAATTGAGCGGGGTATTTCTATCCACTCCGTCGGCGCGAAAGCTGGCGTGCCTGGTCGTTGACACGACCATTGTGATCGCCAGTCTTCTCTTCGCCCTCTGGACGCGCTTCTCCATCTCTGGATGGACCCTCGAGTACTCGACCAGCCACGTGGCTCAGCTCTCGGCGGCAGCGGTGACCATCCTGCTCGCGCTGTACTACAACGAGCTCTACGGTGGGCGATCGCCGCGAAGCTTCACCCACCTGGCACTCGCTCTCTTCAAGGCCTTCGTGACGGGGGGCCTCTTCTTGACCCTGCTCTTCTACACCTTCCCCGCCCTCGAGTTGGGCCGGGGTCTCCTGCTCATCCAGGTGCCGACGGCGCTGGTAGGGCTTCTTGCCTGGCGAGCTTTCTACTATTTCGCCATCCAGAAAAACGCGCTCGTCGAGAACGTGATGATTCTCGGGACTGGCACGACGGCCGTCTCGCTGGCGCGCGACCTCATCGACTTGAGGCGGGAGGGCTACCGGGTCGTCGGTTTTCTGAGCCACGATCCGGCCGAGGTGGGAAGGCAGCTTCTGAATCCGACCATCGTGGGCACTTTTCCCGACCTGTCGAACCTTGCGGATCAGTTCAGCGTCGATACGGTGGTTGTGGCGCTCGAGGATCAGCGGGGAAAGATGCCGCTCTACGAGCTCCTCAGCTGCAAGCTGCGGGGCGTGCGCGTGGAGGAGGCCTCTTCGTTCATCGAATCTCTCACTGGACAGATCCCGGTGCGAAGCGTGCGGCCGAGCTCGTTGATCTTCTCTCCCGGTTTTCGCAACGCCAGGCTCGTTCGCGACGCCCGGCGCGTGGTGGAGCTCGTCGTGGCGACGGTCGGTTTCGTCCTCTCGCTCCCTTTGCTCGTGCTTGCCGCGCTCGCCATCTGGATCGAGAGCAGGCGCCCCGTCATCTTTCGCCAGGAACGAGTCGGAGAGAAGGGGAATACTTTCACGCTCTACAAATTGCGGACCATGAGGGCGGACGCCGAGCGCGGTACCGGAGTCGTCTGGGCGAAGGACGGCGGCGAGCCGCGGGTCACCGCAGTGGGTCGCTTTCTGCGAAAAAGCCGCATCGACGAGCTACCGCAGCTCGTGAACGTCATCCGGGGAGATATGAGCTTCGTCGGACCACGCCCGGAGCGGCCCTGCTTCGTCCAGGAGCTCAAGCAGCTCATCCCGTACTACGGGGACCGTCATTCCGTGAAGCCTGGCATCACCGGGTGGGCTCAGGTTCGCTATGGATACGGGTCGTCCGTGGAGGATTCAGAGATGAAGCTGCGTTACGACCTGTACTACATCAAGAACATGAACCTCTGGCTGGATCTTCAGATTCTTCTGGATACGGCCAAGGTCATGCTTCTGGGACGAGGCGCCCGCTAGCCAATATCCGCTCCGTTCCTTCCCGGCGCGCGGCTTCTGCCGTTCCGTCCATTTCTGACATGAGTGAGTCGAGTTTGTCCTCCAGGCGAGCCAGGCGGTCATCGACGTTGTCCCGGGCGACCACGCCGTCCGAGCGGCGGCGAGCGCGGCGAGCCACGCGGCCGGTTTTCCGGATCGGGATGCCCAGATCCGCGATGGCCGCTCGGACCGCAGGCGCCTGAACGATATCTGCCTCCCGGAGATAGCCTTCGACGAGCGATCGGTCGCAAACAATGTTGGTCAGTCGAGGAAGGCCCCGGGCCACCTGGTAGACCGCGGTCAGAGCGTTTTTCGTGAACAAGTCGGGGTTCTGCGCGCCAGCCACGCTCAGCCGGAAGCGCACATAGCCCTCGGTGTCAGCCAGGTCCATTCGTCCCACCGAAGCCCGCACTGCCACCCGCTGGCTGAGCGACTCCACTGCCGGCCGACTCAGGCTGGCCTCGAGGGAGGGTTCGCCGGCCAGAACGATCTCGAGGAGCTTGCGCCCGTCCCGTTCGAGATTGCTGAGGTAGCGGATCTCCTGAAGCTGGTTGACGCTCAGAACCTGCGTTTCGTCGACGAGGACCACGATCGTCGTCCCACGCTCCGACTCGCGGGAGACCGCCTTCTGAAGAGACACGGTCATCGCGTCGTCGCAGGCCTGCAAGCCGAGACCGCTTGCTACCTGAGCGACCAGCGAACCCCGGGCACTCACGGGGCCCTCGGTAATCAGGAAGCCCCGGTAGGCGGGCCCGAGATAGTCCACCAGTCGCCTGAGAAGCGTCGTCTTGCCCGTGCCGGGCTCTCCGGTGAGCATCGAGAGCCCGTACCGCTCCTCGACCGAGTAGAGGAGCGTACGGAGAGCGACGCGATGCGGCGCCTCGTAGTAATAGGCCGCATCGTCGGAGAGACGGAACGGGTTTTCCCTGAAGCCGTAATGGCGCAAATACATTACTCCACCCACCCTACCTGAAGGGCCTGAGGACCTCAGAGGTTCTACGACTTCGACCCGGGAATGCCTGCGATGGTATCAAACGGATCGATAGGTGGAACTACTATTTCGACCGGAATGCGAACGTCGGAAGACTTTGCAGTCATGTGTCGGAAAACCGACACGTGACTGCGGGGACTCGATGTCCCAGTTTTGATCAAGGTGAATGGGAAAAACATAACGCAAAGGCGCAAAAGCCTGAGCGGGATCGAATCCGCCGAAGGAATACTCCGGAATTTCAACGCAAAGGCGCAAAGGCGCAAAGAAAAACCGGGCACCCACTGGTCTTATGCTCCGGGGTCCAGGCGCTCGAACTCGTTCAGTTGCTTCAGGTCGATCATCGCCTCGTGGTCCGTCCAGCTGAAGATCCGGGTGAACCGCGCGTTTCCTGGGTTGCGGATTCCCTGCTTTGCGACTGCGTCCCGAGTTGCTTCTTCTTCCAGAAATTCCTATACTAATGCGTTTGTAACGTAGGAGTCTCAGAATGTCGCGCAAGTGCAAGCTCACCGGTAAAGGGCCTATGGCGGGCAACAATGTATCCCACGCCCACAACAAGACCCGCCGCCGGCAACTTCCGAACCTCCAGTGGAAGCGCATCTACGTGCCCGAGCTCGACCGCACCGTCCGTATCCGTCTCTCGACGCGCGCACTCCGGACGATCGACAAGAAAGGGCTCCTGTCCTACCTGCGTGACAGGGGTCTCAAGCTGGCCGACATTCTCTAGCTGGCCGACATTTCTCTAGCCCCGAGTCGGCCCGCCTGCTGCGGGCATTCCGTGTTACACTCCCACCCCGTTCCGATCGGCTGAACGCCGACTCGATTGACCACACCCCAGGGGGACATGATGAAGCCCAGTCTATTTCTTCGTTTCGTGTTTCTTCTTTCACTTCTGGTCCTGCTCGCCTGCCAGCCGTCGTCCGAGTCGCCGGCAACGACTCCGGGCGAGCCGGCGGGTGAGCTCACCGAAGAGCAGATTCGCGACCAGGCGCGGCAGATCCATGAGCGCGTCACGACGCTCGATACCCATATCGACATCCCGTTCAACTACGCCACGGAGGAAGTCGACCCCGGCGTCCGCGGGGACAATAAGGTCGACCTGCCCAAGATGGAGGAGGGAGGTCTCGACGTCGGCTTCTTCATCGTCTACGTCGGACAGACCGAGAGGACACCCGAGAACTACGAAAAGGCCAAGGCGGATGCGATGACCAAGTTCAATGCGATCCACCGGATGACGGAGGAGATGTACCCGGATCGCATCGAGCTCGCCCATACGACGGACGACGTGCGACGTATTCACGAGAGCGGAAAGATCGTAGCCTGCATCGGCATCGAGAACGGCTACGTCATCGGAAAGGACCTGGCTCTCCTCGCGAAGTATCACGAGCTCGGAGCGCGATACATCACTCTCGCGCATGGAGGACACAACGACATCGCGGACTCCTCGGGGCCGCGACCGCGGCTCGGCGATGCCGAAGAAGAGCACGGAGGCATCAGCGAGTTCGGAGAGCAGGTCATCGCCGAGATGAACCGGCTCGGCATCATGGTCGACGTCTCCCACATCTCCAAGAAGGCCATGCTGGAAGCGACCAGCCTGTCCCGAGCACCGGTCATCGGATCGCACTCGAGCACCCGGGCCCTCGCCGACGTTGCGCGAAACATGGACGACGAGCAGCTTCGGGCTCTCAAAGAGAACGGTGGGGTCATGCAGACGGTGGCCCTGGGCTCCTTCGTGAAGAATCCACCGGAAAAGCAGGATGCGATGGACGCCCTTCTGGCGGAGTTCGGCGTGACGTCCCGCGCGGAGCTCCGTACGCTGGGCGAGGATGATCTTTCGGCCTATCGTCAGAAGGTGGCTCAGTTCGATGAGAAGTGGCCGCCCGCCAACCTGTCCGACTTTGTCGATCATATCGACCACGCGGTCGAGGTCATGGGTATCGACCACGTGGGTATCAGCTCCGACTTCGACGGCGGAGGTGGCATCGAGGGCTGGGACGACGCCAGCGAGACCTTCAATGTCACTCTCGAGCTGGTGAGTCGAGGCTACACCGAGGAGCAGATCGCGAAGCTCTGGAGCGGTAACCTTCTGCGCGTCTGGGGTGAGGTGGAGCGCGTCGCCGCCGAGATGCAGGCGCCGGCGAGCGAGTGAAATGAGAGTCGTCGGTCTTGTTGTGAGCGCGGTGCTTGTTGCCAACCCGGTCTGGGCGCAGCCGACCTCCGCCTATCCATCGTCGCGGCACGGTGGCAACTACATGCACAATTTCTACTTTCCACCAGCTCCCAGCTCGACGCCCTGGGCTCCGAGCTGGTCTCCGGATGGGAAGTGGATCGCCGTCGCGATGAGCGGATCGATCTGGAAAGTCGAGCCTTCCTCAGGTAAGGCTTTCGAGCTCACCTACAACGACAAGTACCACTCCTTGCCGGATTGGTCGCCCGACGGGAGGTGGATCGTCTATACCGCCGATGATGGAGGCCAGACGATCCAGCTCGAGATCGTCGATGTAGGGACGGGGGAGACGCGCGAGCTCACCGGCGACACTTTCATCTACGTCGACCCGGTGTTCTCTCCGAGCGGCGACCGGATCGCCTACGTCTCTACGAAGCCCGACGGGTATTTCAACGTCTACGTGCGCTCGATCCGCAATGGCGAGTGGGCGGGTGAGGAGATGGCACTCACCCGGAACAACAGCTACGGCAAGCCCCGGCTGTACTTCGGCGAGTGGGACATGCACATCACGCCGAGCTGGCTTCCCGACGGGCGGGAGCTTCTCATGGTGTTCAATCGAGACGTACCGCTAGGTTCGGGCAACGTTCTGCGCGTCCCTGCCATGAAGGACGGCATCGAGGAGGCCACGACGGTTCTGGAGGAGCAGACCTTGTACCGGGCCTATCCGGACGTCTCGATCGATGGCAAGCGCTTCATCTACTCTTCAACGAGCGGGACCGCAGACCAGTTCAGCAACCTGTACGTACAGCCCACCATTGGGGGCGAGCCGTACAAGATGACGTTTTTCGAGCACGATGCGTTCCATCCACGCTGGTCGCCGGACGGGGAGTGGATCGCCTATGTCTCGAACGCCGAAGGACTACCGCAGCTCGCGCTTCTCGAGACGTACGGAGGGGAGCAGCAGACCGTGCACATCACCGACCGCCGGTAGAAGCGTCCGACGGGCGTGTTGTCGGTGCGCACGATGGATGTGGCGGCGGGGCGCGAGACTGGCTCGCGCGTTCATCTGAAAGCCGCGGACGGCAAGTTCTACGCCCCGATGGACGCCTACGCGCGGGTGAGCTTGCGCCAGGATCCGATGTTCCATCATGCCGGGAGCTTTCGAGTCGTTCTTCCGGTTGGAACGGTGGAGCTCGAGGTCGTCAAGGGGTTCGAGTTTCTCCCGAAATCGGCAACGGCGGAGATCCGGGCGGGCGAAGTGACGCAGGTGACGGTCCCGCTCGACCGGTTGACCGACATGGCGGCGAAGGGCTGGTACAGCGGGTCGACCCACGTGCACATGAACTACGCGGGGAACCTGCACAACACGCTCGAGAACCTGATGATGATGTCCGAAGCCGAGGACCAGGACATCGTCAACGAGCAGATCGCCAACAAGGACAACCGGATCTTGGACTATCAGTACTTCGTTCCCGGTGGTGGCCCGCACCCTGTTTCCACGCCCGAGCGCATCCTCGTCGTCGGACAGGAGTACCGGCCGCCGTTCTACGGTCACGTCTTCCTGTTCGGGTTGAAAGACCACCTCATCTCACCTTTCACGACCGGGTACGAGGGAACGGGTATCGAGAGCCTCTATCCGAGCAATACCGACATGTTCCGCAAAGCAAGAGAGCAGGGTGCCACCGTCGGCTACGTGCATTCGTTCGGCGGCGAGAGCGATCCGCTCGAAGCTCAGCTCGGTGGCGCGAAGGGCTACATGGTCGATGCGGCCCTTCAGACGACGGACGCAGTCGAATGGTCCGATGCTTCCCGGGCGGGCTTTTATCCGTGGTACGCGACGCTGAACAACGGCCTTCGTGTCACGGCAACCGGCGGTGAGGATTCCATCAGCAACCTTCATCGCAGCAAGCTGGTCGGCTCGGTCCGGACGTACGTCTATACTGGCGAGCGTGGCCTGGAGATGGAAGCCTGGTTCGAAGGGCTTCGCAACGGCCACGCTTTCGTGAGCTCGGGCCCGCTCGTCGAGCTCGCGATCGAAGGTCGCATCCCCGGTGAGACGGTGGAGCTGGCACCGAGCGGCGGTTCCGTCACCGCCGAGGTCCGGGTCCGCTCCATTACGCCGCTCGATCGTGTGTTTCTGGTTTTCAACGGGCAGGAAATCGCGGAGATTCCCCTTTCCTCCGATCGCAAGTCGGCGGACTGGCGCGAGAGCCTTCAAGTAAGTGAAAGCGGCTGGTATCACCTGCGTGCCGAAGGGCGCCCCGAGGAGCGCTTTCCTCTGGACGCGCGATACGCCCAGGCCTTCACCAACCCCGTCTGGGTGACGGTCGGGGGGCAACCCGTTCGAAGCCGTGAGGCAGCGGAATACTCGATCGCCTGGATCGACAAGCTCCAGCAAATGGCAGAGGCCTGGCCCGACTGGCGCTCCGAAAAGGAGAAGGCCCACGTCTTTGCCCAGTTCGAGGAAGCCCGGGAGATCTATCGCCGTTTTGCGGAGGAGGCGCCGGAGACGACCTCGCATTGAAGTGGGGAGTCTTGCTCGCCGTCTCCTCCCTGATAGGCACCGCCTGCAGCGGCCCCGCCGCTGATGTTCGAGCTCCGTCGCCCGACGGACGCAAGCTCCTCCGTATCGACCTCGAGGCCGATCCCGCCATGATAGATCCGATCACGTACTCCGAGCTCATGGCCGGCGACGTGCTTGGCAACATCTATGAAAGCTTCACCGGGCTCGACGAAGGTGGAAACGTCATCCCTGCCCTCGCCACTTCGTGGGAGCCACACGAGGACAACAAGGGTTTCCGGTTCCACCTGCGCCCGGGCGTCCGATTCCACAGCGGACGAGAGCTGACCGCCCACGACGTGAAGTGGTCCCTCTGCTCCGTTTGAGCGGGGAAAGAACCTACTCGAAGGCCGTCGGGCGGGCCCTCACCGATTTCGTGCGACGAGCCAAGGCGGGGCGTATCCCGCGAGAAAAACGACACACCCGGCGTTCAGCTTACCGAATCGCCCCCACGTTCTCACGCACTACTACCGCAAGGACACGATGCGACGGGATGAAGCTCGGCGGAAAACCCGTGGATCCCGTTGAACCTCGCGCGCGCCGCGGCGGATCAACCGCTGGCAACCGATGGCTCGGGCGCCACCTTCTCTCGCTCGTCACGGCCATCTCCGGGACGGACCGTCACCGGGTCCAGGAACGGCATCATCTTCCGAAGCTCCGCGCCGACTTTCTCGATCAGGTGATCCTGCTCCTCCGCTCGTCTGCGATCGAACCAGGGGCGGCCCTTGTCGTTCTCCTCGATCCACCGTTTCGCGCAGCTCCCGCTTCGGATTCCGGGCTCACATCGACGATGCGCGCGCCGAATACCTCGGCGATCTGCAGCACTTCGGGCCGCACCACCCGCTCCGCCCGCACTTTGATGAGCGCCAGATCCCGCGCGACTGCGGGCTGGGTGGAAACGTCTCTTACTTCGATCACGTTCAACAACTTGTACAGATTCGCTTCGACAAGCCGTGCGGTTCTGTCGTCGGCCTGCATGACAATCGTGATGTGAGAGATTCCAGTCCTGTCCGTAGGACCCACCGCCAGCGATTGGATATTGAAGGCCCGTCTGCGAAAGAGCGAGGCCACTCGGTCCAGGACTCCGGGCACGTCCTCAACGAGGACGACGAAGGTGCGTGGTGTCATCGGCTCCATGTGTCCTTACCTTGATCGGCGGCCACCGGCCGTCGGATCGTAGAGTCGATGGTCTTTCCCGGCGGCACCATCGGATAGACGGTGTCCTCCTTCTCGACCCGAAACTCCAGAACCATCGTCTCGAGCGATCGTCGGGATTGCGCGACGGCCGATTCGATCTCGCTTCGTTTCTCCACCCGGATACCCGAAAGACCGTGGGCTTCGGCGAGTACGAGCGTTCAGCATGGCGTCGTAGACGGGGAGGATGGCTCCTCCGGGGTAGCCGAAGACGACCTCGACCTCCTCCTGCTCCGGCACATCCCACAAAACGCTGGCACCTGTGTGCATCCTGCTAACCATCATAACTACAAGCTAATAGCAATACTGACCGACCGACTGGTAAGTGTTATTAACGCCCGCAAGGTCACCTGCGCAAGGCTGTTTTCGGTTTTTTTTGGGTTGACCGAGTTTGATCCAAACAAGGATCGCGTGAGCTGACTCGAACGCTGGTTGCGTCTCCCTGCCCCGCCGAATACGATGGCGTATCTCGCTTTTCGCACGTCGCAGAGCAGCCGGGGGGAAGTTGATCGGCCGTGAGTTCTCCCACTTCCGGGTCACCGCCCGGCTGGGTGGTGGCGGTATGGGCGAGGTCTACGAGGCCCTCGACACGGAGCTCGACCGCAAAGTGGCCCTCAAAGTGCTGCCTTCGGAGGTGGCCGAAGACCCCGAGCGCCTGGAGCGGTTCCGCCGCGAGGCCAAAGCGGTGGCTGCGCTCGACCACCCCAACATCGTGACCATCCACGGTGTCGAGGAGCTCGAGGGCCGGCGCGTTCTGGTGATGGAGCGCGTGGACGGTGTGAGCCTCGACAAGAAGATTCCTCCCGAGGGGTTTCTGCTCACCGAGCTCCTCGACCTGACCATTCCGATCGCCGATGCCCTCGCGGCGGCCCACGACAAAGGCATCGTCCATCGAGATCTCAAACCGGCCAACGTCATGGTGACCCCGGACGGGCGCGTGAAGTTGCTGGACTTCGGCCTCGCAAAGCTGGCTTCGGAGGCTCGCATCCGCGGCGACGACGAGCCGTCGGAAGAGGCAACGCGCAGCGCACCCTTGACCCGCGACGGGCTGGTGATGGGCACGGCCCCGTACCTGTCGCCCGAACAGCTGCAGGGTCGCGAGGTCGATGGACGAACCGACATCTTTTCGTTCGGCGTCGTCCTGTACGAGTTGGTGACGGGGAATCGGCCGTTTCAAGGAGAGAGCAGGCCGGCGTTGCGTTGCGGAGGACGAGTACTTTGCCGACGGCATCACCGAGGAGATCACCAGCAGGCTCGCCGCACTCGAGGGCCTCGGTGTCATTTCCCGTACCAGTGCCATGCAGTACAAGGGGACGCGCCCCTCGGTGCAGCAAATCCGCGAGGAGCTCGGCGTCGACTACATTCTCGAAGGGACCGTACGCTGGCAACACTCCGCGAGTGGCCCCAGTCAGGTGCGCGTGACGCCACAGCTCATCGAGGTAGCGGACGACACCCACCTCTGGGCAGAGCGCTATGACGCCGTACTTGCGGACATCTTCGAGGTGCAGTCCGACATCGCGAAGCAAGTCATCGATCGACTGGTGCCTGTCCCTACTACTGTCAGCTCGAGGCGTTTTTGAACCGGGACGGGACGACGGAGAGTGCTCGCCGGTTTCTGGAGGAGCTTCCGGAGGTCGTCGAGCTCGAAGCGAACCCTCCCATCAATTACTGGTGGGTGGAGGTCAACCTCTACGACGAAAGGTACGACGAGGCTCTCGCGCGTCTCGAGTCCGGATCGAGCGACGTCTTCGAGGCACCCTGGCTCTACATTCCGAAGCCTTTGATGGCCGCCCGGATCCATGGGCTCGCGGGAAGTGCAGAGCTCGAGAGGAGCGAGTATGAAACCGCCCGCCAGCTCCTCGAGGCGAGCGCCCTCGAGCGGCCCCAGGACGGGCGCATCCAAGGCTCGCTCGGAGTCGCCTATGCCGGGCAGGCGATCCGGGCGGGAGAGCTGGGAGTCGAGCTGCTCGACGGGTCAAAGGGGGATTCCTGGACCTACAGACTTGCCCAGCTGGCCCAGATGTACGTCATGGTGGGGGAGGAGGAGCGGGCGCTCGAGGTGCTCGAGGAGTTGCTGGTAGGCCCGAGCCACGTCTCCCGGCCGCGCCTGAAGGCCGATCCCACCTGGGCGCCGCTCCGCGACAACCCGCGATTCCAGGCTCTGGTGAAGTAAGCTGCGCAACCCTGTCAGGGCAAATCGAGCAGGGGGATTTCCATCCGTGCCGCCGCGTCGAGCATGCGGTTGTCGTAGGAGGCAAGAATGACGTCCTCGCGCCGCGCACGCAGGAACTCGATCGAGGCGAGGTGCAACGCGTCGAGGGTTCGCACAGGCACCGGGAAAGGCTCGAGGGCACGTGCGAGGACCGGTCGCGCCATCTCCAACAGCGCGAAGCGAGATAGCAATGATCTCAGCGGTTCGGCGTGGCTGGCGGTGAGTCCCCTCGCGTGGATCCGAGTCCAGGCTTCATATTCAAGGAGTCGGCTCGATGCGAGCCGCTCCTGCCAAAGCGTCGCCGGAGGATAGCGATCCTCACTCAGCAGGTGAGCAAGAGCCACGGAAGTATCGACGTAAATCATCGATCTTCGCGATCTTCGGCAAGCTCTCCAAGAAGGTCGGCCAGCGGGGCCACCGGGGCCCGTGGGGGAGGATCGTCGGAGACCATCGTCGGCGCCGTCATCCAACCCTTGCGGACAGCCTCAGCCAGGAGCGCGTCGGCCAACAGAGGACTTCTGCCTTCTCGGGGCGGTACGAGCTCGGCCACGACGCGGTCGCGGTCGGTCACCAGCACGGTCTCTCCCGAGGCCGCTAATCGCACATATTCACTAAGCTTATTCTTCAGGATTTTCAGGCCGACCGAACGCATAGGTGCAAAGTAGCTTCCAGAAGCTACTTTGTCAAATCATCGGAGCTTGGCGTTGTTGCATAAATATTGGTAAGTCGTTGATTCTATTGACTCTGCTATTTTGGCACCAAAAACGTAACTTGCTGATTCCTTTAGGTTTGTCGGGAATCATGCAACAACGCCATGCGACGCCCACGACGACCGTGAGAACTCTGAGGGGGCAGAAAACGTACGAGGAACCGACGAGCGTCGACGCGTCCGGCGGTTGAAACGGGTTCTCGCTCATCAGTCTCGGCGAGTCTACATCACGAAACGTCGTATTGCATTATCTTCGACCCGACGCTCGTGAAATCCCCGGAGGCGTGACGCCTCGCCTTTCGTCCGCACGGCTTACTCGGTGCCGGGCGCGCGCTCCAAGAGCTCGACGAGTCTCTCGTTCTTGGTCTCTTGAGGAACGTTCATGCCTCACCTCGGTATCACGGGCACGACGAGACGTGACGGCCGTGAACGACCGTGACAAATTGCGTTGACGGCAACGAGTACACGCTACCCGGCTCCATCAGCGTCGGCGCCTCGTCACCATCTCGATAGCGCGCGCGCAAGAAGGTCTGCCTCGCGAAACTGCAGTCTAACCCGACGTCTGGACTTCCGGGGTCGGAGTCGCCCACGCACGAAGCGCGCTTGACCGTCTCTGGCGCGGTGATGGGGACGTTTCCCTACACGGCTCCCGAGCAGTTGGAAGGCAAGGAAGTCGACGGCCGCGTAGACCCTCTTTTCTTTGGGTGCCGTCCTCTACGAGATGTTGACGGGGCGGAGAGCGTTCGAAGGTGAAAGCCCGGCGAGTATGGTCGCAGCGATCCTGGAGCACGAGCCCAAGCCGATTTCCAGGCTGCGGCCTTCGACTCCGCCCGTTCTGGAGTGGGTGGTTCAGCGTTGCCTCGCGAAGAATCCCCAAGAGCGTTGGCAAACCGCTGGGGACGTCGAACGGCAATTGAACTGGATCGCCGAGGGCGGTTCAGAGGCGAGCGTGTCCATGGCGGTGGGGGCAAGGCCCAGAAGCCGGGAGCGGCTTGCCTGGGGCCTGCCGCTGTTGCTCGCGGTGGTCGTCACCAGCCGACGGGGCCTACGATATTCGGTCGGTGTACGAGCTGCTCGGTGAGGTCGGCACCGCGGACATCAAGATCGTGATCCCACCTCGACGAGGGGCGGTGCCTTCGGACGGCGCCGAGGGCACGTGGGCGCAGCGGACCCTCGAGACGATTCGCAATGTCGGGCGCCAAAGGCTGGCAGCGGGAGTCACGGTATCGACGACAGGGCGCCGTCGAGAATCTTTTCTTCAGGTACAAGCGCACGCTCGGAAACAGCCTTCGTGCGCGCGGCTACGAATCGCAGAAGCGGGAGGCAAGGATCGGGTGCAATGTATTGAACCGGATGGCTGAGCTGGGCAAGCCTGAATCCCAAGCGATCGTCGGGGAGTAAGTTGGGCCGCCAAAAGGTTTCGTGCGTGTCCCGAACGGATTCATGCACCAACGCCGCGTTCCTCGCTTGGGACGCCATCACGTGCGCCGCGTGACTCGAACGGAGACGTCACTCCGGCGGCGCCGGTTTGCTCGCGCAACGTCAACTTGACAGTACCCGTGGTAGCTCGGCGTGTCGCTTTTCATCGGCCAAGTCTGCCACTCACCCGCTGAACTTGACAGTACCGTGAAGCACGGCCGATGGAATTCCCGCATACCCTTCTTTACTTCTTGAAATAGAACACCGGTCTTGTCGGCAGCTTTTCTCTGTCGATGACCTGGCCTTCCTTGATCACCGTATTCAGCTTTCGGATGTTGTGAATATCCGCCAGCGGGTCCGCATCCAGCAGCACCAAGTCCGCCAGCTTACCGGCCTCGACGGTGCCGAATTGCTCGAGCGCCCGGCAGGCCATCGCGCCATGCTTGGTCGCGGCGACAATGGCGTCCCCCGGCGTCATGCCGAGCTCCACCAACCCCTCGATCGAGACCAACGTCCCTTCGCCTGGCTCGCGATATCGCCACTCGTTCGGGTCGCGAAGGAACTCGGGAGCGGCTCCCATGTCGTTGTCGGTCGCCACCGAGACGATGGCCCCGGCTTTCACGATCCGTTCGGCATTTTGCCGCCGGTTCCGCGCGGTTTTCGTGCCGGGCCAGATCGATGCGCCGTATTTTTCGAGATAGAGCTCCCGTGACGTCTTGGCACGCTCACCCACGTGGCGCTCGGTCGAGCGCGCCGCGTCTGCGGCTTTCTCAGCCTGCTCGCTCTCCTCCTTCTCGAGTTGCTTCAGCGTGTTCTGCCAGGATCGACCCGTGTGGGAGTTGATGTTCATCGAGCAGATGACCTTTCGGTCGACTAGCATACGCAGCAATTCGTCAGAAAGGGGAACGTCGTACAGGTATTCCGGGTGCTGGACCAGGTCGACCCCGGCGGTCAAGGCGATATACAAGCCTTCCGGTGCCGTGGCGTGGGTCTCCGCCACCTTGCCGTGTCGGTGCGTCTCCTCGACGATCGCGCGGGTCTGCCGCTCGGAGAAGACTAGCGTATGGGGCGCCGGCCCCCAGTGCATCGTTGATCCGATCTTCACGAAATCCACGCCCTTATTCAGATAGGTGTTCATCGCGACACGCAGCTCCTCGGGCGTCATGTTCTGGAGCTCCTCCCCGGAACCCTGCGTGATCGCGTCGTTCATCTGCTCCTCGAACAGCGTCGTCGGGTCGCGTCGGGCGAACGTCTGTGACACGTTGCCGCCCCACCCCACGATGTTCCCCGCGACATAGAGCCGCGCGCCGACCGCCTCACCGCGGTTGATCCGGTCGCGCACCGCGAGCAGCGGCTTCATGAAGCCATAGCTGTCGCGGATAGTGGTCACGCCGTGTTTGAGCTGCAGCTGCGTGCCCTCCAGCGCGATCTCCTCCAGGCGGTCGTAATAACGCGCAAGCGTCTCCGTCCCCCCGACCAGGGTCATGTGCACGTTCGTATCGATGAATCCCGGGGTGACGAACTTGCTTGCGGCATCGATGACACGGCCGCACTGGGGCACGGCCACGGAGCTCCTCGGTCCAACCGCAGCAATGCGCTGTCCGGAGATCAGGATGACCGCATCTCGGACCGGAGGACCACCGTTGCCATCAATCAAGGTGGCGCCGACAATGGCGATGTCGCAAGAGGCGGTTGCCGCGGGAGGTCTCTCAGCGGGACTGCCGATTATCTCGGTGCCGTAGCTCAGATGGAACGCGATCGCAAGACAGAGTAGGCGAAGCATGCGCACATGTTAAGAGAAATCATCCTGGTCGGACAAGTGGGAAGGGGCTCAGGGGTACCTTGGTGCACAACTCGCGATCTCGGTCCACAATTGTCCTGTACTCGCGGATTCGAGGTTCCCCATGAGCATTTTCAAACGCACTCAGCGGAAGTATGTGAAGAACGCCTATCGCGTGAGGAATTGGCGTGAATATGAGGCGGGTCTACGCGACCGCGGGAGCCTGACCGTCTGGACTCGCTCACCGACGGCAAGCTTGTGAACTGGGACGCGCCCCGGCCGAGGAGGAGGAAACCGGGCCGGCAACGCAAGTACTCGAACCACGCCATCGAGACGGCTGTCACCCTGGGCATGGTGTTTCATCTGTCATCCAGGCAGAGCGAGGGATTGCTGCGATCGTTGTTCGCTCTGTTCAAGCTAGACAATGATGTGCCCGATCACACCACGATCTCGAGGCGCAAGGCGAAGCTGGGTAAGGTCCCCTTCTACCAAGACAAGCAGAAGACGCCGTTGTACATCTTGCTCGACAGCAGCGGTCTCGCTGTCCACGCCGGCCAGCTGCGCAGAGCACCAAAGAGCAGGGACTATCGCAAGCTCCACCTGTGTGTCGACGAGCAGAGTGGCGAAGTCGTCGCCGGCGAGCTGACGAGCAAAAGAGCCCGCGATTCATCGCGGGTTGCATCGCTTGTCGGACAGATCGACAGTCCCATCTCATCGGCCAGAGCTGACACCGCATACGACGCCAGCGGCGTCTATGAGGCGATCGAGAATCACAGCGCTCATCGCTCGCCGAGGGTGCTGATACCGCCGCGCAAGGGCGCCCAGCTCACATCGGGGCGGGCGAGCAGCCGACAGCGCAATCGCAACATTGCAGCACAAGCTCGGCTCGGCAAACGAAAGTGGCACACAGAATCGGGCTACAGCAAACGAAGCAAAGTCGAGACAACGTTCCATCGCTACAAGGCCATCGTGGGCTCAGCGATGCGAGCGAGAGGGTTGGCGGCACAGAGAGTCGAGGCAAGGATCGGGTGCAAGATTCTGAACACCATGACGGCGCTCGGGATGCCTGATAGCGAGATGATCGGATGATGGGAGTGGGGGCCAAGCGAGCTCTCGGCCTCTATCGGAGTTGTGCACCAAGGCACCACGACGCTAGCGCATCGACACTCATCGATCGCCGCTGCCCCCGACTATGCCGGCCAAATCCACTGGGACATTGTCGATGAGGCGTGCTTTGCCGAGTCGCGCCGCGGCCAACACCCGCAAGCGTTTCGTTTCCCGGTCCGCCGGGCGAAGCATGTCGGCATCACGCACGGCGACATAGTCCGTTTGGAAGCCGGCACCCTTGAGCGCAACGCGCCCCGTCTGCTCCAACGAATCGAAATTTCGAGCACCCGCCTCGATACCGTGACGAATATCGAGCAACGTCCGATGCAGAATCGGGGCGGTTTGTCGTTCTTCGTCGTTGAGGTATTGGTTGCGACTCGATAGCGCCAAGCCGTCGCGCGCGCGCACCGTCGCCACGCCGACGATCTCGACCGGCATGTTCAACTGCCGGACCATGGTGGTCAGGAGGGTCAGCTGCTGCCAGTCTTTTTCGCCGAAATAGGCGTAGTCGGGCTGCACTATGTTGAAGAGCTTGGTGACGACGGTTGCTACCCCATCGAAGTGACCGGGACGATCGGCGCCGCACAAGATCCCTGCAAGCGCCGGTACGCTCACGCAAGCCTGACTTTCGCGTCCTTCCGGATACACCTCGTCGACCGACGGGGCAAAGACGAAATCGACACCGGCGGCTTCGAGCTTCTCTGCATCCGCTGCAAAGGTCCTGGGGTACTTGTCGACGTCCTCGTTCGGACCAAACTGCGTCGGGTTGACGAAGATGCTGGTGACCGTGATGTGTGACTGCTTGCGCGAAGCCTCCACCAGCGCCATGTGCCCGGCGTGCAGATTGCCCATCGTCGGCACCAGACCAATACTTCGCGATGCTCGAGCCTCCTGCAGCGCGCCGCGGAGGTCATAGATCGTGCGCAGGACGTTCATTTCCGCCCTCCTAGGTAAAGGAGTGCTCGGCACCCGGAAAGCTGCCGTCTTTGACGGCCGCCGCGTACGCTTCGAACGCGCCGGGGATGCCGGCGTTGCTCTCGGGTAGAAAGTTCTTTACGAATTTCGGGACTTTGATCGACGCTGGCGTCAACCCGAGCATGTCGTGCATCACCATGATCTGGCCGTCTGTATCGGGACCGGCGCCGATGCCGATGACGGGGATTTCGAGGCGTTCGGTGATCCCTTTCGCGAGATCCATCGGCACGCACTCGAGCAATAGAACCGACGCGCCGGAATCCTCGAGGATGACCGCTTCTTCGACCATCGCTTGCGCTTTGTCGGGATCGCGCCCTTGCACTCGGTAGCCGCCGAGCCGGTTGATCGATTGCGGCGTCAGGCCCATGTGGGCACAGACGGGAATGCCACGTTCGGCGAGAAGGCGTGTCGACTCCTTGAGCCACGCGCCGCCTTCGAGCTTCACCATATGGGCGCCGGCACGCATCAAGGCCGCTGCGCTCTCCAACGACTGCCACTCGGATGCATAGGTCATGAATGGCAGGTCGGCCATGATCAGGCTGCCCTGGTTGCCAACCTTGACGCAGTGCATGTGGTAGATCACGTCATCCAACGTGACGGGCAGGGTGCTGTCATGGCCTTGCAACACCATGCCGAGCGAGTCGCCGACGAGCAGCAAGTCTACCCCGGCCCGGCTGATCAGATCGGCGAACAGCGCGTCATATGCCGTGAGCGCTGCAAACTTCTCGCCGCGACGCTTCATGGCGTTCAAGGTGTTGATCGAAACGGGTGAGGATCTTGCCTGACTGCTCATAAGACCATGCTCACAACAGTGTTGGGTTGGGATTGAAGTATTGGCGGACGCCGTCCATGCGTATCAGTTGCTCGACTAGGGCGTCGTAGTGCTTGTCGTTGGCGGCGAAGTCGATTTCGGCCGCGTTCACTGATCAACAAGCGCGCGCGGTCGTAGTAGTGGAAGAACCGCGTGTACGCGCTACAGAGGTTCATCAGATACTCGGTGTCGATGTGCTGCTCGAAACCAATGCCACGCCGTCGGATTCTATCGAGCAGCACCGGCACCTGCAGATATATGACGAGATCCGGCTCCGGCGCTTCGATGTCGAGATTTTGTAGGATCTGGTCGTACAGTTTCAGCTCCTTTTCGTCGAGGGTCAGCTTTGCGAACAGGCGGTGCTTCTCCATCAAGAAGTCCGAGACGAGAACCGAGCCCACGAGATCGTTCCTGAGCGAGGCAATTTGTTGCGCTCGGTACAGCAGGAAGAAGAGCTGCGTCGGCAGCGCGCGCCGCCGGCCCGCGCGATAGAAGCGATCGAGCAGGATAGGAAAATTCATACGCGTCCGGCGCCAGTCCGCACGAAATTTCCCCACTAGGATGGGACTGTGCAGCCCGATTGAGTCCTGGTGAGGGTAGCAGAACTCGAGCAAACAGGGGAAGGCGGTTGAGGAGTGTCCCCGCCGGGGGGATGGGTGTGAAAAGACAGTCCGGCCGTTCTCGTGTCGAGGTATTCGGACAAGTGGCGTGGTCGGAAGTCAGTGGCTAGGGCTCGGGTGGCGAGCGCGAGTCGCTTTTTCTTTTTTCGAGATGAGTCAAGATTTTGCGAATCACCTTCTGCTCGGTGATGAAGGCGACGACGCGATAGGTGCCTCCGCAGCCGCAGTGGAGAGGATCGGTCTGATGAACGCGCTTGATGAGCTGTGCCCATCTTTTCCTGAGCGCGGCACGCTTTTTGAGGGACAGTTTCGGCTCAGGCTTGGCTTTTGGGTCTTGTTGGCTGGGGAGCGATTGCAGGGGGAGGGTTTTCTTTTTTCGAAAGGCGCGCGCTCTCGAGGAGTAGGCGCCATAGTGATAATTGGAATGCATACCTGAGGCGGGTTAAAGACGAAACGATCGAAATCACCCATCCGTGTCACCCACTTAAAGGCCAACCATTAAGGGTCCTTCACTACCGCTTCAAGGCGGAGCCACCGAGTGTTTTGGTGGAGTTGGAGGACGGGACGACTTGCTGCCTTCCCGTGTCCTGGAGAATGGAGCTGTGCCGGATGCTCTGGAATTGAGCTCGTCCCGAGGGAGTCGTTTGTGTGGACGGGCGGTCGTGGAATTGGTTGAGTTGATTGAGAAATGGCGGGAAAGTTCTTGACCGCGATGGATCTGGTACTGTGAATACAGTAGCAGGCACAGAGAGAGTCAAAGGTGTCTTCACCCTCGCGAGCCGAGCGAAGCCGACAGCGACTGATCGCTCAGTTGCCGGATTTGCGAAAGGTTCTTCGCGGCTCGCTCGTCACTCGCTACCGGCGTTGTGGCCAGCCCAATTGTCATTGCGCCCGCGAGGACGACCCCGGACATGGTCCCACTTATTACCTGATGGTCACGGTCGGTCCGGGACAAACCGTTCAAATCTATGTTCCCAAGGAGCATCGGAAGGATGTCGAACGTTGGATTGGGAATTTCCGTCGGGCGCGCGACGTGCTGGAGAAGATCTCGAATTTGAACCGCAAGTTTCCAAAGCAGCTGATACAAGGCAGTGGTCCGAGGGTACTGTCAAGTTGACGTTGCGCGAGCAAGCCGTCGCCGCCGGAGTGACGTCTCGGTTCGAGTCACGCGGTGCACGTGACGGCGTCCCAAGCGAGGAACGCGCGACCCCGTAGCTCTCGGTGATGGCGAGCTTGCAACAGGTGACGCCCGACGCGGAAGAGATTTTGGAGAGTCCATGCACGGATAAGAATCGCTGCGCTTGACCTGGAGATTTGAACCTTCGCATTTGCCGCTCACGTTGCCGCGTCGGCTGGTGCGAGACTTCGGCGCGATTATTTTCGTACTGCTTGGTGCTATGGATTACCGATGGCATGACGCTCCGAAGCGCCGCCGGATAGCTTCTCAGCTTGTCGGTAACCAACCGTCCAGGTACGTTGCCTTGACCTTTTAACAGCTTGCGAAAAAAGCGTTTGGCGGCCCGGCGGTCTCGACGCGACTGGACGAGGATGTCGATGACGTCGCCAACTTGATCGACGGCACGCCAGAGATATTGCCGCTGTTCCTGGATGGTGACGAAGACCTCGTCCAGGTGCCATGTGTCTCCCAGGTGACCCTGGCGGCGCTTCAGTCCACGAGCGTATTCCGGCCCGAACTTGATTCACCAAAGTCGGATGGCTTCATATGAAACCGTGATGCCGCGCTGGGCGAGCAGATCTTCCACATCTCGAAAGCTCATACAGAATCGGTGGTGAGCCAGACCGCGTGGCTGATGATTTCGGGCGGAAATCGATATCCATGGTAGCTCGGCGACTTGCTGTTCATTGGGGCGTTGGTGCATGAATACTGGTAAGTCGTTGATTCCATGACTCCGCGAAGTTTTGCCCTAAAACGTAACTTGCTGATTCCTTTAGGGTTGTCCGGATTCATGCAACAACGTGTCCTTGCGGTAGTAGTGCGTGAGAACGTGGGGGCGATTCGGTAAGCTGAACGCCGGGTGTGTCGTTTTTCTCGCGGGCAGAGAGAGAGGGAAAAAAGGACTGGACAAACGCTGGCTGACTGTGTAACCTCAGGCTGGGAGGAAAACAGTGACCCAGGCAGGAAACGCTGCACTCGACACCGCAGCCAAGCGACCCACCTTTTGCGGCACGACCGTGACCGCCGAGGAATGGAGCGTGCTGACGGAGATCATCGCCACGTGTGGTCTGTCCCGGCACGAGCTGGCGCGCACGATCTGTGAGGGCCTGGGGTGGGTTCGTCGGAACGGCAATCTCAAGACCCGGGAATGCTACGAGTACCTGGAGGTTGTCGAAGCGAAGGGGCTGGTGACGTTGCCCCCGCGTCACGAGCAGCGGCGCCGCGGACCGACGAGCATCCACTACACGAAGGCTGGTCGCGAGCGGCCACGGCGTGAGGGCAAGCTATCGGACGTCGCTCCGGTGATGCTGGGCTTGGTGGCGAACGCTGAGGAGCGAGCGCTATGGAGGGAACTGGTCGCGCGTTACCACTACCTGGGCCACAAGGTGGCCTTTGGCGCGCACCTGCGGTACTTGGTCTGGATGTCGAATCCTCGGCGGGAGCTCTGTGGGTGCGTGCAGTTCTCCTCGGCGGCGCGGTGGCTTCAGGCGCGTGACGGCTTCATCGGTTGGGATGACGCAACGCGGCAGAAGAACCTTCCCCGGGTGGTCAACAACAGTCGGTTCCTGATCCTGCCGTGGCTTTCCATCAAAGGCCTCGCGAGTCACGTGCTGTTCGTTGGCAGCGCGAGTGGTGGTCGATGACTGGGAGGAAGCCTACGGGGTGAGGCCGGTGTTGCTCGAGACGTTTGTGGAGAGGGAGCGTTACGAGGGGACGTGCTATCTGGCAGCGAACTGGGTGGAGGTGGGAGTGACTTCGGGCCGGGGCCGGATGGACCGGCACAAGAGAAAAGCCGAAGCGGTGAAAACATGCTTTGGTGTATCCGCTGGTGCGTGAGTTTCGCCGAGAGCTCGGCGTTTCGCGATGAAGGTCGAGCGGGCCGAGCTCCTGCGCCGGCCTCGCCGGGGGCGTCAGGGGACCGATCGGATGGGGTTCTCTCGTCCTGAGCGTGGCGCTGATTGCGCGGGCCAATTGGCTCGTGTGGGTGCGAGGCCAGGGGGCTCGTGCCGCGCGCCGATGGACCGTCTTGTTCTCGACGGCCGCGGTGGCGCTATGGGCCTGGCGATTCGCGCCGTATCTCGCGTGGTGGAGGTGAACTGATGTCCAAGAGAGCTGTTCCGCTAAGAGTTCTGAACGAGGCTTTCGTCCCTGACGAACGGAAAGGGGACATCCGAGCGCGCCTCAAACGGCTTCGTGGCCAGATGGACGGGATCGAGCGCATGCTCGACGCCAACCGTCCCTGCGTCGATATCTTGACTCAAGTGTCCGCCGCCCAGCAGGCGTTGCGCGGGGTGGGAAAACTGGTCGTGCGCAACTACCTGGAGCGTTGTGCTTCGCAGGCCATCAAGAGCGGTCGCGAGGAAGAAGTCTTTGATGAGCTCATGGAGATTATTTTCAAACTTACCCGCTGACGCGGGAAGGAGAAAGACGATGAAGTCGGTGCTGGGTTTGAGGTTAGCCTGTCTCCTGCCAAGGAGCAATGGTTGGCGTAAGCGCCCAAACATTCCGATTGACGACGCAGCGCAACGAAGGATAGATACTAGGGGGTTGTTGAGGGCACTAGTCGCTACCGCTATCTTCTCTTCGGCCCAAATCGCCATGGCCCAGGGCCCACCGATCAACACGGATACCCCCATCATGCTAGGCGTGCAAGGGCGTGGAGTCCGAACTTTCGTGAAAATAATCCGCAGAGACACGCTCTTCGGACTCGGGCTTCCCGGTGGATGGGCTTCTTCGCAAGTCGACGCGTGCTCCAGTGAGTCGAGCCGGCGGGTGGTTGCCAGCAAGAGCAACACCCGAGCGATCCGCGTCGCCACCGGGGTGGGTGTTGGCCCCGAGGGTCGCATCTACACCGCCGACTTTTACAACCACCGGATCCAGGTCTTTTCGTCGGTATGTAAATTTCTCGGCCAGTTCGGCGAGCCGGGCACCGGGCCCGGCCAGCTCCAGCATCCGACGGATGTCGCGATCGCTGCAGACGGCTCCATCTACGTCGTGGACTTCGGAAACGATCGCATACAGGTTTTCCGACAGGAGGGGTGATAGCCCTTGCTGGCCACCACGTGAGAACCTGTGTATCGCATAATCCTGGGCTATGGAACCTGCCATATCGATCAGGGGATTGACCAAGTTTTACGGAGACCTGCGCGCTCTGGACAACTTCTCCATGGAGGTGAGGGCGGGGGAGTTTTTTGGCTTCCTGGGACCGAACGGAGCAGGAAAAACGACGACCATCAATATACTCGCTGGCCTTACCACGTACAAACAGGGGGAAGTCAAAGTCTTCGGCAACGATGTCCTCCGGGACTACCGGGAAGCCAGGAAATTGATTGGTCTCGCGCCCCAAGAATTCAATTTCGACGACTACTTCACCGTGGAAGAGATCCTGCAGTTCTATGCTGGATACTTCGGTATTCGGCGCCACCAAGCGAGGAAACGGGTGGATGAGTTGCTGCACCAGTTCAATCTTGCACAAAAAAGAAAAACGCACGTAAGAAAGTTGTCGGGTGGGATGAAAAGACGCCTGCTCATCGCACGAGCCTTGATACACAGTCCCAAAATCCTCATTCTTGATGAGCCCACCGCTGGTGTCGATGTGGAGCTGCGGCGCAACCACTGGCGCTCCCTGCAGGAGTTGAATAAGCAGGGCACCACCATCCTGCTGACTACTCATTACATCGAAGAGGCGGAGCGCTTGGCCAAGCGAATCGGTATCATCAACCACGGAAAAATTATTGCTCTTGATGACAAGGACAATCTCATTGAGCAATTGCACAAGAACAATCTCGATATCACGCTCACCAAACCAATAGACACGATTCCCGAGCCGCTCACGAAATACAAGGCCTTCCTGCTGGACGACAACAAGATCCGAATCGTATGTTAGGAGAATGCCAGCAAAACCGAAATATTGAAAGATGTCGAGAGGGCTGGACTCGAAGTAAAAAGGGAGGAAGCGGCCAGGTCCAGCCTGGAGGACATCTTCATCGACTTGACGGAGATTGGTCGTGGCGAACTTTAGGGGATTTGCGACTCTGCTAGGCAGAGAGACGAGGAAGTTCAGCAAATCGACGAAGCAGACGATTGTTGCGCCGGTGATTTCCTCACTTCTCTACATGGTAGTGTTCGTAGGTTTATCGGTTCGCAGATTCCAGAGGTAAATGGCTTCTCGTATATAGAGTTCCTCATACCGGGCGTGATCATGATGAGTGTGATCACCAACTCCTTCTTCAATTCCTCCCTATCCATACTCATATCCAAGTTCTTCAACAATCTGACGGAGGTATTGACTGCTCCCCTCTCCTATTTCGAGATGGTACTCGCTCTCACTTTGGGGGGTGTCATGAGAGGATTCGTTGTGGGGATCTTTACCCTGCTGGTTTCGTTCCTGTTTGTTCCCATCAGGATGTTTGACATTTTCGTGTTTGGATACTTCCTGTTCTTCGTTGCTCTCATTTTCTCCTCGATCGGGGTGATGATGGGACTCTGGGCAGAGACGTTCGACCACGCGGAAACTTTTTCCAGCTTTGTGCTTACTCCTCTCACCTTCTTGGGTGGGGTGTTTTACTCCATCGAGACGCTGCCTGATTTCCTAAAGTCCCTTTCGATGTTCAATCCCCTGCTTTTCATGATCAACGGAATGCGGTACGGGGTTCTGGGCATCTCTGATGTCGACATCGCTTTCAGCATGATTCTGGTCTTCATACTCGGTGCATGTCTCTTTGGTATGAACGTCTGGCTGTTCAAACGCGGCTACAAAATCAAGACGTAGGACTTGGAGATAGTCGGTCGGTGGCCGAGGTGGACGGTCAGTCGATCACAGATATCGAGAAGAGATTCTTCTTCCGGGACATTCCAAACCAGTTACAGTCTTTTTGACCGTATAGTTTTATACGTGCCTGCTAAAGATTCCGGGGGAACCGCTCCAAGTTGTCGATGTGGTCCTGAAGGCGATAGTTCCTGTCCTGGGGCGTCTCGCGTACTGCACCGACGTGCTGCATCTGTCGGAGGGGGAGAGTTACCTGCGTATCGCGGTGGCGCGGGCGTGCGCAATCACCCGATGCGGCTCACGATGCTTCGCGACGGGCGTCTTCACTTGAGTGGGATCGATATCCTCGCGTCGCATCTCACCGAGGCGGATCGAGAACCCAGGACGTGAGAAAAAAACCTCCCCTTGGCGGAGGCTGGCGGGAGCTAGAAAACGGCTCGTGGTGCGGCGCCGTCCGTCGTTGCGAGTGGCACGGCACCACGAAGGGGCGGCGATTCTTGAACTCTGTCCGGAAAGAGTTGAAACGACGGCTTGTAGTGGAACTCGGCGCTTGCCGTGAACTGGACTTTATAGCGCGCAGGCGCCAGCGGTTCGACGACCGGCGGCTTATCCGTGGCTTCGGGAGCGAGGCGGGGCTCAGGAGCCAGACAACTCTTTCCGGACGGAGTGTTTTCCGCGCCTGACGCGCGGTTCTCGCTTGCCGGTTTCTGTCGCCGCTGCGGAAGCTTCCGGATGGAGGGCGGAACATCCGGCTTCGGCGCCATCTCGGCAACCAGCACCAGAATCTCGCGCTTGGTCTTATGGGTTGCTCGAGCCAGGAGCTCCTCGCAATTGGCGAAGGTAAGATGCGGCGCCAGCACCGCGATGCCGCTCAAGTGAAGACGCCCATCTTCGAGCATCGTCAAAAGCCGCTCGCGCCCGCGCGCTATAAGATTCAGTTCACGGCCGGGGCTGAGCTCCACGACAAGCTGGAGCGACTCCAGGCGCTCATGTGCTCATCGGTACCCGACGGTGATTTGGCGACGATCATCGAAGTCGCGGTGACCGAAAAGCTCGAGAGGCTCGAATCGAGACGCTTTGGAAAGTAGGGGGAGTTAAAATAGCAGCCGCGGGCTCCTCCATCATGAGAGCCGAGGGGGCGACATGTCGAAATCCTTTGATCTGATAGCCATTGGAAGCGGCGCCGGGGCGTCCGGCGTGGCCATGAAATGCCGGAAGGCCGGATGGAGTGTGGCCCTTATCGATTCCCAACCTCTAGGTGGAATCTGTGCCGTGCGAGGCTGCGATCCGAAGAAAGTGCTCGTGGCGGCCACAGAAGCGCTCGACTGGACCGCGCGTCTCGAGGGAAAGGGGGTCCGAGCAGCGGAGGCGAAGATCGACTGGCGGGAGCTCATGCACTTCAAGCGCAGCTTCACGGAGCCCGTTCCCGCCGGCCGAGAGAAGAGCTTCACCCGAGCCGGGATCGAGGTGTTTCACGGCCGCGCCCACTTCGTCGGCTCGAGCACCATGGAGGTGAACGGCGAGACGTTGGACGCTCGCTACGTCATATCGGCGCCGGCGCCAAACCCATGGAGCTCGGGATCCCGGGAAGCGAGCACCTGACGACGAGCACCGCATTTCTCGAGCTCGAGGAGCTTCCGCGCCGCCTGCTGTTCGTTGGCGGAGGCTACATCTCCTTCGAATTCGCACATATCGCAGCGAGGGCCGGCTCGAACGTTACCCTCGTGCACCGTTCCCGGCCCCTCAAAGGCTTCGATCCCGACCTCGTGGACCGACTCGTCGAGCGCACGCGTCGGCTCGGCATCGAAGTCCATCTCGAGACCGAGGTCCGCGGCATCGAGAAGGGCTCCAGAGGCCTCACGGTCCGGGCTTCACAGGGCGGTCAGGAAATTTCGTTCGAGACCGATGGGGCCGTCCACGGCGCCGGACGCGTGCCGGATATCGACGACATGGAGCTCGACAAAGCCGGGGTCGATCGCTCCGCCGGGGGCGTGGTGGTGAACGAGTACCTGCAGAGCGTCTCCAACCCTTCTGTGTACGCCGCGGGGGATGCCGCAGCGACGGACGGAGATCCCCTCACCCCAGTGGCCGCTTACGAAGGCCACATCGTTGCCTCCAACTTACTCGAAGGCAACCATCGTACGGCTGAATATCCTCCCATCCCGAGCGTCGCGTTTACCCTGCCTCCGCTCGCGCGTGTGGGCATGCTCGAACAGCAGGCCACCGAGAACGGCCTGAAGTTCCGGATCAACTCTGGCGAGACCTCCAAGTGGTACTCCTCGCGCCGGATCGGCGAGGAGTCGTCCGGCTATAAGGTCTTGATAGAGGAAGAAACCGACCGCATCTTGGGAGCGCATCTCTTAGGCCCCGACGCGGCAGAGGTGATCAATCTCTTCGCCATGGCGATGCATACGGGACTGAAGCCTCGAGACATCAAGAAGATGATCTTCGCCTATCCGACGGTCGCCTCCGACATGCCGTATATGGTCTGATTCTGACGCGAATCCACAATGAACGTCTTGCTTACCAACCAGGAGGTAGCAGTGAAAACGCTCATTTGCCCTTATTGTGGCTGTTCCCTCGTGCGGCTAGGAGTCACCAGAGAGAAGGCGGCTACATACAGTTACGACGGCACCGAATACCATTTCTGTTGCCAGGACTGCGTTGACGAGTTTGCCGGTGACCCCGAGCGACACCTCCAACGAACGAAGGACGTGGTCGTATGCCCAACGTGCTTGGGGGAAAAACAGCCAGAATCGGCCTTCACGTTCGAGCATGCCGGGCAGGAAATCCGCTACTGCGGTTGTCCGTATTGCCGAAAAGAGTTTGAAAAGGATCCTAGTTACTACATCAACCGTTTAGAAGGCACGATAGCCAGTGAAGGGGTGATTGGCCATGATGGAGGTTCTGTTAGGCCATCCTGAGCCCATCGTTCCAAATCCGATCCCCCGGGCAAGTGTTCTTCCGAATTCGAGTACAGACGCCTCCTGCGCCCGGCTCTCGAGTGGCGGACCTCGGGACCCAAAGAGCCCGCGCTCTTCTCCGCTCCGGAAGGGCGATCCACGTAGCCGAAGGTCACAAGCCGCCGCTCACGACCGAGACCGTCGCCGTACTTCGCTTCGACGCGATTGTTTCTTCGCCAACCGGAAACTGAAGAAGGTCGAGGCCACGGGTGGTCCATCTTTGATCCTCTGCGACGCGCCCTCCTGATCTGCTCGAATATTTCCACCGGGAAGCCGCATGAATTCTTTGACCATACGGGATACGATCCCCTATCCTTTCCTCGAGGGCACGGGAACCGGCCTCAGCAAGGTGGGAGCAGATGGACGCACAGAAACTCAGGTCGCTACAGACGCCGCTCAAGGCCCGGTATCGGAAGGAGCCGGAGGCGGCGCGGATTACGCTCAAAGCTACCGGCCGAATTGACGACGACAGCATCACTTGCAAGGTCGACACGGGCCGGGCGGTCGTGGAAGCCGGTCTACATCCGGCCTCGGGTGGCGACGGGCGGTCCGTCTGCTCGGGTGACATGTTGCTGGAGGCCTTGGCGGCCTGCGCTGGCGTCACGCTGAAGGCGGTGGCAACCGCTCTGCATATCCCGCTGCGCGGGGGTACCGTTCGTGCCGAAGGCGACCTCGATTTCCGTGGCACCCTCGGCGTGGATCCTGACGCGACGGTTGGTTTCTCCGATGTGCGACTCCGCTTCGACCTGGACACCGACGCGACGCCTCAGCAACGCGACCGACTGATCGAGCTGACGGAGAGGTACTGCGTCGTCTACCAGACGCTGCGCACATCACCGCGGCTGGCGCTGGAAGCGCGTCAAGTGCCCGCCGGTGAGGAGCCGCCGCCGGTCGGATTCGAGGGTGTCGAAGAGGCGGAAGCCGCCCTGCAAGCCCGGCTTCGGGCGCTTCGGGCCGCAGCCTCGCACGCCCTCTGACCTTCTTCCCTTTCCACGAAAAGACCCTAGCGCCTGCCGCCCGCGATCCAGACGGAGTCGGGGTGGGCGCGGAGGCTGGCCATGGCCCAGACGCCCAGGAAGGGGCCGACGGCGAGTGTAGCGAAAGCGAACCTCCAGCCGACGACCTCGACCATGGTCGGTACGAGATGCACTGTGGTGCGTATTCCGGGGCATCGTGAACGCAGATTCCAGCCGAAGGTGAACATCCATTCCAAAGCATCGTGAACACGGATTCCGGGGATCGTGAACATGGATTCCGGGGAAGGTGAACACGGATTCCAGGCAACGTGAACGCCGGTTCCGGCATCGCGAACGCTCATCGATAGCACGTTTCAAGGCACTCTAGGTCGTACCCGGAAGGAGGACGATCTAGGAAATGGCAGCTAAGAGGTTATCGATGAGAAAAATACGAGAGGTTCTAAGGTTAAAGTACGAGCTGGGTTTTACTCACCGCACGATCGCAAAGGCACTTCGCGTGGCGGTTGGAACGGTGAGTGAGTACCTGGCCAAGGCGAAGAAGGGTGGTTTGAGCTGGCCGCTCCCGGAGGAGCTGAGCGACGGGGAGCTGGAGGCAGGGCTGTTTCCGCCGCCGGGCTCGTCTGGCGCACGGCCGGGTCTGGACTATGCCCACATCCACGAGGAGCTGAGGCGTCACCGAGAGCTGACGTTGCTGCAGCTGTGGGTGGAGTACGCGGAGAATAAGCCGGGAGCGTACGGCTACAGCCGTTATTGCGAGCTGTACGGTCAGTGGAAGAAGAAGCTGAACCCGACGATGCGTCAACGGCATCGAGCAGGCGAGAAGACATTCGTCGATTTTTCGGGGGAAGAAGCCTCACATCGTCGATCCGAAAACGGGAGAGCTCGTCGAAATGGAGCTGTTCGTCGGGACGTTGGGCGCGAGCAGTTACACCTACGTCGAAGCGACACTGAACCAGTCGCTGGAATCGTGGGCGAAGGCCCATAAGGGGATGTCGGATTACTTCGGTGGCAGTACGGAGATCTGGGTTCCGGACAACTTGAAGAGCGGCGTGGATTTGGTGGACCGTTACGAGCCAGGGATCAACCGGACGTACGAAGAGCTGGCGACGCATTACGGTGCGGTTGTGGTCCCGGCTCGGGTGTTCAAGCCGAAAGACAAAGCGAAGGTGGAGTCGGCAGTGCAGGTGGCGCAGCGCTGGATCCTGGCGGTGCTTCGTCATCGCACGTTCTTCAGCCTGGCGGAACTGAACGAAGCCATCTGGGAGAAGTTAGAGGTCCTGAATGCGCGTCCGATGCAGAAGCTCGGTGTGAGTCGGCGGGAGTTGTACGAAAGGCTAGACCGGCCCGTACTGAAACCGCTACCGCAGGAGAGCTACGAGTTATCGACGTGGAAGCGGTGCAGAGTGAACATCGACTACCACGTGGAGGTGGAGAACAACTTGTACAGCGTTCCCTATCAGCTCATTCACGAGAAAGTCGAGGCACGGGTGACGGCCTCGGTGGTGGAGGTCCTGTTCAAGGGAAAGCGCGTCGCGTCGCATCCCCGCAAGAAAGGAAAGGGGCACTACTCCACGAACCCGGAGCATATGCCACGTTCGCATCGGGAGCACCTGGAGTGGACGCCGTCGCGGCTGCTCCACTGGGCGGAGCAGTCAGGTCGCGCCACGGGAAGGCTGGTTGCGGGGATTCTAGAGAGTCGGCCTCACCCGGAGCAGGGATTTCGCTCTTGCCTGGGAGTCATGCGACTAGGCAGCCGCTGGGGCAGTGAGCGTCTCGAGGCCGCTTGCGCACGAGCGGAAGCTTTGAGCTCTTACAGCTATCGCACGGTGAAAAACATTCTCTCGGCTGGTCTGGATCGTGTGGTGCTCGAATCGGACGCCGAAGCGAAACCGCGAGAGGAGCACGAGAACATCCGAGGCGCGGATCACTACGAAGGAGGAGAGTCCCGATGCTGACACCCGAAACGATAGAAAAGATGAACGCCATGAAGTTGTTCGGCTTGGTGTCCGCGTTCGAAACCCAGTTGAGCTCGAGCGAATACAAGGAGCTGAGCTTCGAGGAACGTGTGGGACTCCTGGTCGATGCCGAGTGGACCGCCCGCGAACAGCGTAAGCTTTCTCGACGACTGCGAGCGGCAAAGCTCCGCTATCCGGCATGTTTGGAGAACGTGAACTTCCAAGCGCCTCGAGGCTTAAACCGCGAACAGATCTTGAGCCTGGGCAACTGCCGCTTTGTCGGTGAGCGCCATAACCTGCTCATCACCGGCCCGACGGGGATTGGCAAATCGTTCTTGGCTTGCGCCTTCGTGGAGCGGGCCTGTCGTCGCCGCTTCACCGGATGCTACGTGCGAGCACCGCGCTTGCTCCACGAGCTCGCGGTCGCTCGTGGTGATGGTTCCTACGCCCGGCTTTTGACGAAACTCGCCAAGCTGGACTTACTGGCTATCGATGATTGGCTGCTTCACCCGCTGAAAGAATCGGAGAGACGGGATCTAATGGAGGTCATCGAAGACCGCGCCGAGCGTGGCTCCACACTCATCGCGACCCAGATTCCGCTCAAGCAGTGGCACGAAGCGATTGGCGACCCAAACCAGGCAGACGCTATCTGCGATCGCATTCTCCACAGCGCGCACCGCATCACTCTCAAAGGAGCTTCTCTGAGAAAGACCAAGGCTGCGCCAAAGGCATCTGACAACGCCGATGCATGAGCGAGCGAGGGACCACAGCGTCGATGCGATAAAAACGGGTGAAACCGCCAAACCCGGGGTACCAGACGATGCGGCGCCAAAACGACGCGCGAGAATGCCTCAGGAAGCGTCTTCTCGAGCCAGGCCATACCCCAGCAACCCCCCGAAACCAGCCCCACATCGCCCGGGGTTCGGCCGCGGCAGGTCGCTGCCTACGGGAGCGGGAAGGTCGCTTCGCGTCTTTCCTTACGCCCGCTCCCTCCGGCACCGACCTGCCGCCCCTTGCTACACAACACGCAGGTAAGATAGGTTCACGTTTTCAATCAGTGGAAAGGAAGGTCACCCAACACTTCATCGCTTCGATGAGCGTTCGGCTTCACCGGATTCGCTGTTCAGCTTGCTCTGGATTCGGCGTTCACGATGGCTGGAATACGCACTGTGGCAAGCGTCAGGAGGAAACCGACGCTGGTCTGGATAGTCAGCATGGTGCCAACGGTCCCGGGCTCGGAGAGCTCGGCGATCGACGCCGAGAACTGGGCCGAATCGGCGACCACCACCACGCCCCACAAGAAGGCGAGTGAGAATACGAGCCAGGGCGCGGCGCCGAACAAAAAGCCAATGACAATCGCGCAGGTCCCGCTCGCCGCCATCGCTCCCATGGTGAGCGCCGTGCGCCCGATCCGGTCCGCGATCACGCCACCCAGAACGGCCCCCACCGCGCCGCCCACGCCGATCGCGGCAAAGGTAGCCAGACGCGACCACAGCGCTGCGCCCTCCAAGTGCACTTCGAAGCTCGCGTGCAGGAACACCGCGAGCCAGGCCCACATGCCGTAGAGCTCCCACATGTGGCCGAGATAGCCGAAGTTCGCAAGCCTGAGCGCGGGACTGGTGTAGGCCTTGAGGGCGAGCCTGGGATCGAAACGCGGCGAGCCGCCGACGTTCGGGCCGATGCGGACTAGGTTGATGACAAGAGCGGCGGCGAGCGCCACCAGCGATGTCGCCGCGATGGTGAAACGCCAGTCCACCCCGCCCATGGCATTGAAGAGATGCGGCGCAGCCGTGCCGAGAGTCAACGCGCCGACCAGAAGCCCCACCAAGAGGCCTATATCCCCCTCGGCCCAGGTGGCGGCGAGCTTCATGCCGACGGGGTAAATCCCCGCCATGGCAGCGCCGGTCAAGAAGCGACAGTGAATGACCACCAGCGACGTCGGCTCCACCGCCAGGATGACCGCGTTGGCGCCCGCAGCCAGGAATGTGGAAGCCATGAAGAAGCGCCGCATGTCGAGCCGGTCGGCGAGCCCGAGAAGAGCGCTGAGCAAGGTGCCGGCGACGAAGCCGGTCTGAAGCGAGGAGGTGTAGAGCGAGGCCAGGGTCGGGCCGATCTCGTACTCGGCCTGGAGCGAGGGCAGAACGGCCGAGGCCGAGAACCAGAGCGTCATCGCCGCCACTTCGCAAAAGGCGAGCTGGGTCAGGGACCAGGCTTTCAAGGACAGGGGATGGACTCCTGTAACCTCACTACACTAATAATGCGAATCTACCGGATTTCGTGACGATGACGTTGCCCGGCTTCAAGCCGCGGTAGTCTTGCCCGAGTCGGCCTTGCGGAACGGCAGGGCGAACATCCAGAACAAGCTCTGCCGGGGTTGGGTCTGGTATTCGTCCAGGCCGATCGTCATCTCCTCGTGACCTGCAGCGGGTTGGCTGCGGTACGTGCCGAACAGCCGGTCCCACCACGGGAAATTGAATCCGAAATTGTGGCCGTGCTCGTCCGGCTCCACCGAATGGTGCACCCGGTGCATGTCGGGCGTCACGATGAACCACCGAAGCACCCGGTCCACCCCCAACGGCAGGCGGACGTTGGCGTGGTTGAACATCGCGGTGAGGTTCAGCGCCGTCTCGCCGATCAGCACCGCAAGGGGGCTGGCGCCGATCGCAATCGTGGCTCCCATCTTCACCCCCATCGACAGCACCATGCTGACCGTGTGAAAGCGCATACCCGTGGTGACATCGAAGTCGTTGTCGGCGTGATGAACCTTGTGAAACCGCCACAGGAAGGGGACGGCGTGGAATACCCGGTGCTGCAGGTAGATGGTGAGGTCGAGCGGCAGGACGGCAATGGCAACCTCGACCAGCACCAGAGCGTTCACGAGGTTGAATAACCCCCAGCCCCGTTCGGCAGCGACTTCGGCCGCGCCGTAGGCGCCAAGGGGCACCGCGACCCGCAGGAACACCGTGTTGAAGATCGTGAGCGCGACGTTGCCGGCCCATCGTCGCTTCCCGACCCGAAGCCGGCGCCGTGGTGCGGCGAGCTCCCACAGAGCCATCAGGCCGAACACTCCGGCGAAGGCTCCCAGCCGGATGCTCGCTTCGAGCGTCAGCATATCCGCCTGCGCATCTTCGGGTGCCGTGATCGCGTCAAGTGTAGAAGCCGGAACTCCAGAGAGGACTGCTGAGCTCCCTCGACCGCCGCGTGAGTTTCTACAGAACTAGAACACTTCCGGCACGAACGTTTGGTCCGAAATCGGGGGCCGTAGGTACCCGACGTTCTTTTGCCTCCGGGGCAGTTTAACCTCTGGGTCCTTGAGCTCGTCGTACGGGAGCTGATTCAGCAGATGTGCGATGACGTTGAGTCGAGCCCGCTTCTTGTCATCTGCTCGGACCACGAACCAAGGGGCCTGCTTGATATCGGTGTGGTTGAACATTTCGTCTTTGGCCATGGAATACTCGATCCACTTTGCCCGCGACTTGAGATCCATCTCGCTGATCTTCCAGCGGCGGATTGGATCGTCGATGCGTTGTTTAAAGCGATACTCCTGCTCTTCATCGCTCACCGAGAACCAGTACTTGATCAACTTGATCCCGGAGCGAACCAGTATGCGCTCGAACTCCGGACACGAGCGCAAAAACTCCCGGTACTCCTCCTCGGTACAGAATCCCATCACGCGCTCCACGCCGGCGCGGTTGTACCAGCTCCGATCGAAGAGCACCATCTCGCCGGCGGCGGGGAGGTGAGCAACGTAGCGCTGGAAGTACCACTGGGTCTTCTCCCGCTCGGTGGGCGTACCGAGGGCTACCACGCGACAGATACGTGGATTGAGGCTCTGGGTGATGCGCTTGATGGCACCGCCCTTGCCGGCGGCGTCGCGTCCCTCGAAAATAATGACGACCCTGAGCCCCTTGTCTTGGATCCACTTCTGGAGCTTGACCAGCTCGACCTGAAAATCTGCCAGGGCCTTGTGATAGGTCTTTCTCTTGAGCTTCTCGCGCTCGGAGCCCGAGAGGTTCGCGTCCAAGTTCTTCGGCAGTTTCTTACTCCCTGCCCCCTTATTTGCCATCGTCATCCGCTCAAGGCAAACTGAGGACGCATTATGTCACATGGCGCTACTTGGTACCCTGTTTCACAATTACGGTGGCATTCGAACGCCGATGCATCCCGACTGGCTGCGTTGCTCGTCGCTCATGTATCCAGATATTATTTGCTCCTCGCGCCTTGCCAGACGGGCGCCTCGGCGTTCTCGGTGCGTCACCGTAATTATGAAGCAGGGCACTCAGAGAGATGCGGGATAGTTCGAGCGGACCGGCGAAAGCAAATCTTCCCGTCCCTTTGGCCAATAAATGATAAGATGGGCGGACTTGCTCAGTGCCGGATGGATGCGGGCAAAATGGCCCGATAAGCGGAGACGAAACTAATGAACATCCTTCTCTACAATCCCGATAACGAGGTAACGAATAACTACATGCCTCATCTATGGATGTTCCTCCTCCAGGCGCTCACCCCGCCGGGGCACAAGGTGTTCCTAATCGATGGCAACGCCCAGCCGATGAACGAGGAAGAGATCGCGAACTTTGTTCGGGAAAACGAAATCGAGCTCGCTGGCATTGGAGCGATGACGCGCATGGCCGCGAGGGCCTACCGAATGGCGGATGCCATCCGCGCGGCAGGCGCCAAAGTGGTCATGGGAGGTCCGCACGTCACAGAGGTTCCCGACGAGCCCATTGGCCGCGACACCGAGCCCCGGCACGCGGATGCCGTTGCTTTGGGTGAGGCGGACGCGCTCTGGCCGCAAATCGTGCGCGATTGTGAGGCCGGGGAGCTCAAAGAGGTCTACATGCCGGTCAATGAGGCCGGGAAAGAGGTCAAACCGGCCTTGCAAGACTATCCGCGTATCCCGTGGGAGCAGATGGATCTCACCCAGTTCAATCTGATCACGAAGATTCCAAAATGGATGCGCTATCTGATCCACAAAGCTGGGAATTCCTGGACCTGTTTCTACATGGTGCCGATTGAGTCCGGTCGCGGGTGTCCGTACGGCTGTGACTTTTGCACGGTGACCGGGTTTTTTGGAGACTCCATCCGTTTCCGAACGGACGAGAGCGTCGTCGACGAAATCCTGCGGCTGAAAGCGCGTGCCATCGCCGAGGGGGGACAGGTTACGGTCTTCTTCATCGACGATAACTTTGCCATCAATGTCAAACG
The DNA here is from genome assembly GCA_965237685.1 of Candidatus Marinacidobacterales bacterium. GTDB lineage: Bacteria > Acidobacteriota > Vicinamibacteria > Marinacidobacterales > SMYC01 > CBDEGF01. The sequence continues at coordinate 2,389,960 of CBDEGF010000003.1, read as the reverse complement.
CACCAAATCATTACTTCGAGAGATGATCCGCCAAGGCGCTCAAATTCCTTGGATAGCACAGATCAGCATGAATCTTCTCAAGGACGAGGAGTTGGTAGATCTGATCAAGGAAAGTGGTGGACGATGGATCTTCATGGGCTTGGAGTCTATCGATCCCGATAATCTCAAGGGCGTCAACAAAGGGTTCAACAAGCCGGCTCAGTACGGCGACGTGCTGGATCGCCTGGCTCAGCGGGGCATTTACTCCATCACGTCGTTCATTTTCGGAATGGATGGCGACAAGCCGGGAGTGGCGAACAAGACGATCGAGGCGATCGAGTCTTGGCCTCCGGGACTCCCTGTTTTTGGTTTGCTGACGCCTTATCCCGCGACACCGCTCTATGACCGTCTGTTGCAACAGGGTCGGCTCACGCGACCGAAACATTGGCTGGACTTCAAGCCGTTTCAGATGGCCTTTGCGCCCGAGAGCATTACGATCGAACAAGCGGAGGCCGAAGTGCGCGAGGCCTGGGCCCGCTGCTACAGTCCCGAGGCCATTGCATCGGCCCTCAAAAGAATTGAAGGCCGTCCATTTGTGGAAAGAGCCTGCATGTTGGTGACTCGATTGGCTTTCCGAGGAATCTACTTTCCGCAGATGACGAAACGCCACTGGCTCAAACTGGCGTGGCAGAACCGTTCGAACCTTGCCAGGATTGTTGGTGAGGGCTGGGCGGCCCATCGTGGCCATCGTCGGAATGAGGCGACGGAGATGCCGGAATCCGTGCCCGAGGTCTCGAAGCCGGTTGAAAAACAGATGAGCCGCTGATTTCAACTCAGCCGATGACTGGACTCTCGTACGTAACGGTCTTGCCGCCGACGGCGGCTTCACCGATGTTCAAGAGGTGATCCTTCATTCTGCGATAAGCATTCGCGATATCCATGTAAGAGGTGCTGATCAGTGGATCTACCGTTTCCTCGGACAATCGATTCCAGTGACGGTCTCTCAGCTCTCTTATCTCATCGGTGATGTCGCTACTTTTTCGACGAATCTCGGGCAAGTAGTCCTCGGCAGCATTCTCGAGGTCCGCACGGACGCAGTCGTAATAGCTGGCTATCAGGTCATGTAGCCCCAGCAGCTCTTCTTGCTGGGCGTCCGTGAAACGCACGTCGGCCTCACGCATTCGCAGATACAGCTTGAGGACGTTCGAAACGTAATCGCTCACCGATTCGAACTCGTCTGCCAATCTCAGCTGAGCGCGCGCCTCCTCAGCGAGGTCGTGACTCAGGTCTTCAGAAAGCAGATCGGTCAAGAATCTCGTGACCTCGATTTGAACGTCGTCAATCGTATTCTCTTCCTTGAATATCCTGTCGGCCACGCCTCGACTGCCAGTCTCATCTGTGATCACCAGACGCAAATCGTTCAGCATGTCTTTCACATGTTGATCCGTTCGATGAATTTCATGACGCGATTGCTCGATGGCGGTGAGCGGCGAGGTGACCAGCTGAAAATCCAAACGGGTCAAATGCGCTCTTGGTGGCTTGGGCTCGTCTTTGACGAGCCAATGCAGCGCGCTTGCGAGTGGCTTGACGAAAGGAACGAACAAGAGCGCGGTGATCAGATTGAACATGGTGTGTACGGTGGCGATCCCCGCCGTCATATAAGGAAAGCTCCCTCCCAGCTCTTGCATATTCGGATCCACGCCCCCCATGACGACGTTCTGGACGAAAGGCAGATAAACAGGAAGAAGGAGAGCCGTGACCGCGGCGACGCCTGAAACGTTGAAGACTATGTGGAAATAGGCGGTACGTTTCGCGTTGATGTCGTCCGCGCCTAAAGACGCCAAATAGGCTGTAATCGTCGTGCCGATATTCGTGCCCAGCACCAGAGCGGCGGCTGTTTGAAAATCAACCACGCCAGTATTGGCGAGGGCTATCGTCATCCCGAAGGTTGCGGACGAAGATTGAACGATGAGCGTCGCGACACAGCCTACCAGGGCGGATTTCAGGACACCGAGGTAATCGGTCGCCTCGAACATTTGGAACAAGGCCGCGAAATCTGGAAGATCTCGAACGGGCTCGAAACCGTCCTTCATGAGCTCGAGACCAAAAAAGACCATCCCGATCCCGAGTGTCGAAAGCGCCGCGTAGCGCAGCTTCTCGCTCTTGAGGAAAAGCCATCCGAAGGCAGCCATTCCAAGCAACGGGAGACCGTATTGCCCGATCTTCAGCGCCAATATCCATCCCGTGATCGTCGTGCCGATATTGGCGCCGATAATGACGCCAATGGCTTCGGTGAGCCCCATCAATTCACTATTGACGAGACCGATCACCATGACCGAGGTAACGGAGCTCGATTGAACGAGGGTCGTGATGAAAAGCCCGATGCCCACCGCCAGGAATCGGTTGGACGTGACCGCGCTGATCATGCGTCTAATTCGGGAGCCGGCAATGACTTGAAGACCCTGCTGCATGTACTTCATGCCGAGCAAGAAAATGCCCAGACCGCCGAGGAGGTGAAAACCCATATCCAGTATCAAATCAACATTCATAGTGACTCTTGGTCCGATAGCGAAACGAAACGTGGAATTCTCGCGCTAGCTTGGCAGGCCCGCCGTTGAATTGCAATGGGAGAGCTGTTGTCGGAACCGGAGACACCGTCTTTGGGAGCCTTCGTTTGACAGACGACGCGCGACGCAGGCTCGCGGTCAAGCGCAAGGCCCTCGGTCGTACCGTCAGCGCAGGTGGAGCTCGATGTCGCCGGTCGCTTTCCGGCCGCGCGCCGTGTCCTCGACGGCAACCTCCACGCGGTAGCGGCCCGGTCCGAGCTTGCTGGTCGGAATCGCGATGATGACCGGCGTTCCCTCTGGTGAGGTCGAATCCAGCTCGATCGGCTCGGGGTGCTCGAGGGTTCTGAGGCGATCGGATCCCGCGAAGATCGTGTAGGTCAGTCTCGCCCTTCGCGCCGGATCGCGCCGTCCCGCGAGCACGTAGAAGAGGAGGTGAGCGTCCGTGCCACGAGCGATTGCCGGCGACGGGAGCGGCTGCAGTTCACCTGCGGCGTCCGCCTGTGGGGAGGCCACCGGGACGATACTGGACAGGCCGAAGCGCTGGCCGAAGCCGGAGGGCACATTGAACTCCGTCGAGGCCTGGTACAGCTGCGATGACGAGGCTTCGAGACTGGTTTGCAGCAGGTACGGTCCAGGTATCAGCTCGATGGTTCGGACGGCGTAGGGGTGCTCTCGGTCGACGTCGACCGTCTGGGAATCCAGCTCCCGGCCGTCCTGGGAAATCGTCAGTGTGAGTTGGTGCGCGTCGTCCGAGCCCGAGAGCAGCTCCGGAGGCAGAGAGACGGCCATGAGAACTCTCACACGGACCGTTCCGGTCGGCAGGAGATAGGTCGTCATCTCCACCGCTCGAGGTGCCAAGTCCGCTGTCGACGCGGGCTCAGGTGCCGTCTCCTCCACCGCCGCCGCCGCATCGGTCTCCGTCGCTTTTGCCTTGGACGAGCGAGCGAAATAGCCGCGGCGAGCGATCGCCCTGACGTCGGGGCGTTTCACGCGAACCTCGATCTGTCGGTAGGTGCCGTCCATATCCGCGTTGGCGGGCGTGTAGCTCAGGAGGTAGTAGCGCTGGTTCTCGGTCCCGATGCGTGCCAGCGGAGCCTCGAACGAGGGCGTCAGGCGGAAGAAGCGCCCTCCGGTCTGGGAGGCGAGGGGTGACAGGCCGCCGAGAAAGTCGCTTCCCCTGGCATACGGGCCCCGGAGATCGATCGTGTAGACGGAGGCGTTGGCCTGGTTCAGAGCGTTCACGCTTCGTTCGAGCTGGAATCCCTCGTTGGTGCGCCGCGAGCCGGGCATCGTAAAAGTCGCCAGCTCCGTCGAAAAGAACACGATCACTTTTCTTCCAGAGGTCTGCTGAAGAGTGATGCCCAGCTCCTCCATCGTCTGGAGCGCGTAGCGGGTCGCACGGTCGAGACCCCCCATGTAGGGTACGGGCATCGGGCTGAACTTCTCGAGGCTCTGCAGGGTCTCTTCTTTCGTGTTCCGGAACTCCTGGAGGATCTTCACCGAGTTGCCCATGTCCACGACCATCGCCTCGTCTCCGTCTGCCATCGACTCGACCACGAAACTTCGGAGCGCTTTTTTCGCGCGTACGAGATAGCCGAAGTCCGCGCCCTGACGATTCAGGACGAACACGAAGCGACGCGGATAGTGGTTGAGGCTCCCCGGCTGTGGCTCTCCCGAGTCGCGAAGGCCAACGTAGGATGTCCAGTCCGTGACGTCGAAGCTGGTGATGGTCTGACGGACACCGTCCTCGTAGACTTCGAAGTCATCCTGCTGGAGCGCCATCACCGGCGTGCCGTTCTCGTGCAGAACGAGCACGTCGACGAGAACGGTGACGACACCGGTCTGGAAGCGGGGAACCTGCTCGTAGCGACGCTCGGGCTCCTGGGCTCCACCCGGCCCGACGACGAGCATCCAGATGAGCGTGGCTCCGCCGAGCCGGTGTGGGAAAGCGCGAGCCGCGGCCGTTATGGCGAGAACGAACCAGTATAGCGCCCCGTGGCGTTGCCAATGAAAAAGGCCCTGCCCTTCGCTCGGGAAGGGCAGGGCCGGCAGTCGCTTGGCGGAGGCCCTTTAGGCTGCCTGGGCTTTGGCCTCCTTGAGCACCTCGTCGAAAACAGGCACGGCACGCTCCATCTCTTCCATCGTGCCGATGGAGATTCGGCAGTGGGTCCATAGCGGCGGGAAAGGACGGCCCACGCGCACACCGCGCGTCGCGCAGGCGGCCTGGAACGCTTCGACCGGCATCTCGGTGTCGACGAAGATGAAGTTCGTGTGGGACTCCGTCGCCTGGTGGCCCCGGTCGCGGAAGAAAGCCAGCGTGTAGTCCCGCGCCTTCCGGTTGCGGGCCTGCTCGTCGGGGATGAACGATGGTTTCTTCCGGTCCCGCCCCAGGGCGGCGAGAGCGCCCACGTAGCTGAGAGCACTCACCGAGTTTCTGAAATGGAACTTGCTGAGCTCCTCGATCGTCTTCTCGTGGGCAATCGCATATCCGATACGCAGGCCGGCCATACCGTAGGCCTTCGAGAAGGTACGGGCGACGATGAGGCGAGGCTCCGTCACGGCGAGGGAAGCCAGTGTCTCGTGCCCCGGCGTCGTCACGTACTCGAAGTAGGCCTCATCGGCGAGGATCCGCAGGTCCTTCGTGGCTTTGAGCACCCTCGGAATGAACTCCTTCGTGTCGGACGGAGCGACCAGTGTCGAAACGGGATTGTTGGGATTGCAGTAGAAGAGCATCCCGGATCCCTTGCAGGCGTGGAGCGTTTGATCCAGATCCATACGAAAGCTGCTGTCGAGGGGAACGGGCTTCGTCTTGTACCCCATGAGATCGGCGTAGCCGAAGCACTCTTCGTACGTCGGCAGCGATCCAACGAGTGCCTTGTCTTTCGATGCGAACCGGTGGGTGACGTCAACGAGGATCTGTGTCGAGCCTGCTCCTACCAGGACGTTCTCCGGCTTCACGTCGAACTTCGCCGCAATGGCCTCGGTCAAGGGATCGTCCCAGCGACTGGGATACCGCCCTGCCGGCTCCTGAACGGCCCCGAACAGGGAGTCGATGCCGTCAATGACTTCCTGACCGGCGCCGAGCGGATTCTCGTTGTTGGCAAGGTTGATGACGGCCTCAGGGTCGAGCCCCTTTTCGCGCGCGAAGGCCAGTGCCTCTCGCGAGCGCAGGCTGATGAGCGAGCTCGTCCAGGCGCCCGCCGCGCCGACACCCAGCGTCTTTACGAAATCTCGTCGGGATAGCGACATCGCAACCTCCTAATTGGCGACACCGTCGTCGGTGGCGGTCATACCCAGAACTGCGGCGAACACCTTCGTGGCACGTTGCATCTCGTCCATCGTGCCGATCGAGATGCGGCAGTGCGTCCGCTCGTAGGGTGGAAAATCACGTCCCACCTCCACGTTGAGTTTCGCCGAGGCCTCCCGGAACTCCTTGGCCGGGCGGCCGATATTGACGAAGATGAAGTTCGTCTGGCTGTCGGTCGCCCAGTATCCGGCGCTGCGGAAGAAATCGAGGGTGAACTTCTTGGCTTCCGTGTTGCGAGCGGCTTCCCTCTCGATATGGGCGGTATCGTCGAGCGCCCCGGTCGCGGCGGCGATACCTAGAATGTTGGTCCCCATAGTGAGCCGGAAGGCTCGGAGGCGCGCGATGGTTTGCCTCTGGCCGATGGCGTAGCCGACCCGTATGCCTGCCATGCCGTAAGCTTTCGAGAACGTACGGCTGACGTAAACGTTCGGATACTTGAGGGCCAGATCGATCGAAGTCTGATAGGACGGGTCGGTCACGTACTCGTGATAAGCCTCGTCGATGAGGACGGTCGTGTAGGGCGATTCCTTGCTCACCCAGCGCACGAAGGCCGAAACGTCCTGCCGTCCGTGAACCGTGCCGGTCGGATTGTTCGGATTGCAGAAGAACACCAGCCCCGCGCCCATCGCGGCGCCGGCCATCTTGTCGAGATCCAGTCCCAGGTTGCTCGTGTTGGGAACCGCTCGCACCGGGTAACCGAGCTTGTCGGCGACCTTCACTGGTTCTTCGTAAGAACACTCGGCGGTGACGAGTGGTTTGTCCGGGCCGGTGAAGGCCCGCACCGAGTTCCATAGAATCTCCGTGGAGCCCGGTCCCAGGCATATGTTCTCCGGCTCGACTCCGCGCTTTTCTGCGAGGCGCGTCATTAGCATGTCGTCCGAGATCGTCGCGTTCATCGGGTAGCGATTCGTCTGGTCGTACTCGCCTCGAAGAGACGACAGAGCGGCCGGTCCGGGGCCCAGCGGGTTTTCGTTGCTGCTGATGCGGATGACATCCGGGTCTGCGGTTGGAATCACCGGCAGGCCGGACGAGCGCTCCGCGACCATGGCCTCGCGCCCCCGGGCGGCGATCACGGCGGTCGAGAGCGGGCCGGTCCCACCCGCGCCCAGGGAGTGAAACAAAGCACGGCGGGTCAATGTCATGGGTTCCTCCTGTGGCGCTCGCAAACCAGGGCGTCGTCGCGGGCGCGTGCGTCAGCTCCGGCGTCGGGGAGAATTGCGGGTGAACGGCAGATCATCATTCCGAAGCTTCGTTTACCATAAAGCGGGAGCGGGGCCAATAGCAAGCGGGATGTCGGGCAGGGGAGACTATTAAACATGTTCGTGGAACGCACCAACTACTTCGCAAAGAAGGGCCGGCTCGACCAGGTGCTGGCCACGCGGCGGCGGGCCACCGAGGTTCGGGTCGCTCTCGGACTCGCTCCCGGCAGTACTTTCGTCAAAGCCTTGCCCGACGACGACGGCCCCGATGTGCAGTGGGAATGTTCCTTCCAAACACTGGAAGACCAAGCGCACGACCTGAACGTGAGGGGGGAGAGCCGAGAGTTCCAGGTAGTTCGACATACGATGCAGGGGCTCGTCGAACGGTTCGAGCGCCACGTGCTTCGCGAGCGGGTTGCGATAAATCAGTTTTTATGATAATCTGATTTTCTGCGGAAGATGGGGTCCGGGAAGTATGGCAAACCAAGGGATGGCGGTGGACTGGTGCGCGAGAGCCCCAGAGAAGATCGGTCGACCAACACCGTCACAGCGACCGAAGCGTCTCGCAATTTTTCGGAACTTCTCAACCGGGTTCTCTATCGCGGCGAGTCTTTCGTCATCGAGCGCGGTGGGGAGCCCGTCGGTGAGCTGCGGCCTGCCGGCCCGTCTCGTTTCACTGGCGCCGACCTGGTCACGCTGCTGCGTTCCCTTCCTCCGGTGGACGAGGACTATCTCGACACCGTCGAGGAACTGACTCGGACACAGGCCCGAGTGCCGCCATCGCCATCGCCATGGGAGCGGTAGTCGATTCGAGCGTACTCGTAGCCGCGGAGCTCGGAACACTGGATCTCGATGCCATTCGAGAGGACTACGAGAACGTTGACTTCGCGCTCGCTTCGATAACAGCGTCCGAGCTGTTGCACGGGGTCCATCGCGCGGATAGCGAGGCGCGTCGCTTGCGCCGGGAGGCATACGTCGAAGGTCTTCTCATTACTTTTCCGGTGATCGCCTTCGATCTGGTCTCCGCGCGAGTCCACGCACGCCTCTCGGCGAGCCTGGCTGCCGAGGGTGTGAGCATCGGAGCGCACGATTTGATCATCGCTGCCACTGCGATTGCTCGAGGCTTGGACGTGGTCACCAGAGACGAGAGGAGCTTTCCGAGGATTCCGGGCGTCTCGTTGATCCGCTGGTAGCAGTGGACTGCCGGTCGAGAGTCAGCGTTCCAGAGAGAACTGGAGTGCCTTCTTGCAGATTTGCCGCGAGCCTTCCGCCCAGCAGACCTCGACCCTCCAGGAGCCGAAGAGCTGATACTGGGTGATGAAGGTTCCGGCGACAGGGAGTCGCGCCGTCGCGACCGGGCGGAGGCGCCGTCGCCTTCGTCGCCTCGTTGCATCCGCTCCGTCCGTCCTCTCGGTCTCGGCCGCCTCTTCGGTGACGCTCAGCTCGCGGTAGAGATCGCCGTTCGGGAGAAAGAGCTTCAGCCGAAGCTCCTCAGGGCTCGGAGCCTCCGGTCGGCACAGCAAGTCGAGCTCGAGCGTGTGCGTCTCGTATGCCGAGAAGAGAGAATGCTGGCGCTGGCGCCGAGTCCGTCCCTGCAGTTCGTGGACCGCATCATCCACAGCGACCGCGCGGGCGCGCGCCACACACGGCAGCCTGCCTGAGGTGTCTTTGCTCTCGGCCTCGACACCCGGTGCGGCGAGGCACAGGCTGATCACGACGCAGCCGAGCAACACGTTACGCCGTTTCATTCCCAGCATCATGGCTCTCCTCGCGACTCAAGGAATGGGGTAAGGGATTCCGTGAACCTTGCCACTCGTATCGCTCACGTAGAGCATCTGTTGAAAGATGTCGAAAGCCGGACCGCCCAGAATCGACGTCCCGAGCGGGAATTGGCGAAACGTCGGGATGTCGCCCCATGGGTTGGACCGATTGATGGTGAGCTCCCACAGAACCCCGTTCGCCAGGCCCACGAACAGCAGGTCCGTGCCGGGAATCTGAAGCACCGGGGACGCACCGGCCGGTAGCAGGCGCGTCCAGTTCCCGCAGGGTGGCGTCCCGCAGGGGCCGATGGGCTCGAACTGAAGGGAGTGTAGCTCGTCGTTGGTCGTGAACACGACCGTGTCGTAGGGCCAGACCGGAAAGATGGGAGCCTTCACCGCGCCGTTGCCGTACGGGTTGCACCAGAGAAAGCCTCCCCCCGCGTTGAAGGCACAGAGGTCGCCGATCTGGGTTCCTACAAAGAGCTCCCCCTTGTACAGGATGGGCGCGGCGCTCGCCGGACCGCGATCGTCCGACCAGATTTCGGAAGGCGCGCTCGGAATCGTCACGTCGACGGCCCAGACCGTGCGCTGGGACCCGCCAGCCGCGGGGCCGGAGGTGAAATAGACCGGACCACTGGGGTAGTCGATCGCAGTGCCCATCACCGGTCCGATGTTGTCCGGATTCCCGAGGTCATTGAAGAGCCCGACGATCTCGCCGGTCGTGAGCTCCAGAATGTAGAGCGCGTTCGAAGCCCCGTCCGCGGTGCCGACGAACACTTTGTCCGCCGCTGCCCCGAGCGCACCGAAGGCCTGCACCAGTGCGGTGGGGGACCCGATGATGTTCGAGCCCAGGAACTCACTCTTCCAGAGAAGCTGGCCGGTGTCCGCCCGGATCGCATAGACCCGGCCGTCCTGAGCCGCCAGAAGGGCCGCCGGCACCCCGGAGATCTGAATCAGTACCGGGCGATGCTGTACCGGCTGCGAAAGGCGATAGGGGACCCAATCCGGTGGGCCGCTGGTCGGCCACTCGCCACTCGTCGGGTTCGTCCCGCCCTCTATCGCGTGAAAAAAGCTGTCCTGCGAAGCGAGAAAGCTGTTCGGGAACCCGACGCCCGCTGGCACCAGTGTGGTGAACTCGGTGTTGTACCTCCACTCCGGAGCGACCGAGGTGGGATCGAATGGAATTCCAGTAACTTCCTTCCGGAGCGAGTAGTTTCCACCCGCGTCGAACACGAAGGCCGAGTAGAAGTACGTCGTTCCGTTCGAGGGGGACTGTCCATCCGCGCAGGACTCCTTCGCTCCGGGAGTCGGCGAGAACACCGTGCAGGCCACCAGACCGGTCGGCAGGAGGGGGAACGTCCCCGTGTCGCGGCGAATCTCGATCCGTTCCATGGGGCCGAAGTCGGGATTCTGCCATTCGAGTTGGATCTGATTGTCTGTCGATTTCGAGGTCAGGATCTGAACGGGGCGCGCCGAGCTGCTCACCGCCTCGTCGGCGCCGATATCCTCCAGCGAAACGCGTGGCAGCCCGTCGATGTCGTCCGAAACGCCGACGTTGATGCCCTTGTTCTCGGCGAAGCTTCCCGGCGTGATGTGGAGATCCTCGAAGCCGAGCGCGTCGTTGACGAACTGGGCCGCCACAGGCGTGACGCCGTTCTGACCGAACCCGCCCGGGCTGTGAGGAATACCCGAACCGTCCTCGGAGTAGTTGTGACTGCTGGCACCGTTCGGGTTGTCCGCGTTGAAGTCGTTGCCATTGGAGATCGCCAGGTTGTTGTTCAGGAAGATGACGTCGTTCCTCGAGGCAGTACTGGTTTGGGCCCTGATTCCAGAGTTGTTGTTGAACAACGTGTTGTGGTAGAGCTCGATCAGGGCGGTGGAGGAATCCAGGAGCCCGTCGATGAAAACGCCGCGGTCCAGTCCATAGAAGATGTTGCTGTAGGCTCGAAGGCGCGTTTCGTTGCTGTTGGTGTCGATCCCGTCGGCGTTCTGGTCGTCGTCGTAAAAAATCACGTTCCGAACGATGATCTGGTTGGACGTGCCCGGGTTCGAGATCTGGATCTGCTCGGTGCCGTCGCCGCGGTGGAGCTCGATCCACTTGATGGTGACGTAGTCGACGTTGTCGATGAGGATGGCCGCGCTGCCCTCGTTGGCGTTGTCGAGAATGACACCGGTGTTCAAGACTCCATGGTGGCGGTTGCTTCGCTCCACCGTGAGCGTGATGTCGAACGTCGGGTCGGTCGTGAGATTTTGCAGCATGATCTCTTCGCTACCCGTGTTCATGAAGAAGGGCGAGTCCTTGTAGACGATGCCCACCTCGGTGCGCCCGTCCGCTACTAGATCCGGCGATGACACGCCTGGGCAGCCGCTGTTGTCCGAGATGCAGTCCACCCAGTCATCCAGCTGGACGAACTTGCGCTCGATGATGTATGGCACACTGGGTGCGGTGGTTCCGGCGTAGGGTTGCGTGAGGGTCAGCTCGTTCTCCGCGTCGACCGAGAGAATGGTGTAGGGAACGCCGGAGATGGTGATGCGATCGCCCCTTCCGCGATTGAAGGTGCGCCAGAAAACCCCGGAGCCGACCACCGTCGTCGACCCGTTGACGACGCTCACCGTTCCTGCACCGTAGGGTCCCGCGCTACCGATGGAGCGATAGTACGTCCCCGCTGTCGCGATTCCCGGTAGCAACAGGCACACGAGCGCTCGGAGCGCGATGTTCGCAGCCGTCTTCTTCTTCATTGGGTCGTTTGCGGGGGTACCCCCACCCAGTAGCAAGCTTTCGTCCGGAGACACAGGACTACCCGGCCGTACCGGCCTCGTAGGCGGGAGCGAGCCGAGGAGGCGAGCGAGGGATAATTGATGCCCAACCTCGGCTACTGGTGCTCGCGAGCGGTCGAAGAGCTGCCTGACAAGGTCGCGGTGATCGACCTCTCCCGGGATCCGCCGCGCGAGCTCACGTACCGGGAGCTCGACCAGCGCATGGATCGTGTTGCGAGCCTGCTCGTCCGTGAAGGACTTCGACCGGGCGATCGGTTGGCGATGGCGATCGGCAATCGCTTCGAGTTCGTCGAGATCATGTACGGTGCCATGCGAGCCGGCATCGTACCGGTACCCTTGAACACCAAGCTCGGGGGCGACGTGCTCGAGTACATCCTCGAGGACGCGGGTTGCGTCGCTGCCTTCGTCGAGCCCTCGTGCAACCGGTTCATCGTGGGTGTGGTGCAGGGGCTCGACCGCGCGCCGCGATATGCCTTCGAACCGGTGCCGGACGGCTGGACAGAGTACGAGGCCGCGCTCCTGAGCGCGGAGCCAGCATTCGATCCTCCCGAGCTGGTGGACGACCATCCGTCGTTTCAGCCTTACACGTCGGGGTCGACCGGCAAGCCCAAAGGAGTCGTCCTGACGCACGCCGGGCAGCTCTGGTGGATTCGTTGCCTCGACAAGTACTGGCCCGACAAGCCTGAGGATCGGGCGCTCGCCGCGGTACCGCTCTACCACAAGAACGCGATGGCGGGTGCCATCAAGCCGTTGCTGCACGTCGGCGGTACAGTCGTGATCCTCCCGGACTTCGAGCCGCGTCGATTTCTGAGAACACTGTCCGAGTACCGGTGCACCATGGCCGGAGCCGTACCTGCTGTGTTCACGAAGCTTCTCCAGGAGCGGGATCTCATCGAGAGCCTGGACTTCTCCCAACTGAAGAGCTTGAGCATCGGCTCGGCACCGGTTCAGAAAGAGCTCATGATTGCTGTCAGGAAGGCCTTCGGAGTCAAGGTCTCCGAGAGCTACGGGCTCACCGAAGGAGGACCGGTCATGATCGGCGCGCCCCTTGATGGCAGGGAAGTGCCGTTCGGGAGTTGTGGCGTCGCATGGCCGGAAGGCGAGGTCAAACTCGTGGACGAGGACGGCCACGAGAACGCGCAGCACGGAGAGCTCTGGGTGAAGAATCCGGGAGTGACACCGGGCTATCACTTGCTGCCCGAGGTCAATGCCGAGCGCCTTTCCGACGGCTGGCTGGCCACCGGCGACCTCTTCAGCTGCGATGAAGAAGGTTTTTTCTATTTCCGCGGCCGCACCGATGACATGTTCAATTGCGGCGGCGAGAACATCTATCCCAAAGAGGTCGAGGACCTGTTGCTTGCTCACCGGGCCGTCTACGATGCGGCGGTGGTTCCCGTGGAGCATCCCGTCAAGGGAAATGTCCCGGTGGCAATGGTGATGCTCGACGAGGCGTCGCGAGCGAGCGTCGACGAAGAGATACTCAAACGGCACTGTCTTCGGAGCGGGCCGGCCTACGCGCACCCTCGCCGCGTTTTGTTCGTGCCACAAATGCCACTGAACGGCGCGGGAAAAGTGGACCGTGTCCTCGTGCAGAAACAGCTCGATGAGGCGTTCGGAAAGGAGATTGCACAAATGGGGAGCACGTCATGACGAGTCGACCGAATCTCACACTCGATCACGTGGCGCTCGTGACGCCGAACCTCGAGCGTTCACGGCAGGACTACGAAACCCTCGGGTTTCTCCTGACACCAGAAAGCTCTCACAAAGGGAAAGTCTCCCCCGAGGGTGAGATCGAGCTCTGGGGCTCGGGCAACCACTGCGCCATGTTTCAGCAGGGCTATCTCGAGATCCTGGGCGTCACCGATCCGGAGCGCTCTCACGATCACGTCCAGGTGCGACTCGACCGGTATCACGGCGTTCAGCTCATCGCCCTCGGCTGTCAGGATGCCGAGACGCTCTATGCGGAGGCCAACGAGACCATCCCCGGGCTCCAGGAGCCCGTGGAGGTGGGCCGAGACGTGCCACAGGGGCTGGACGGCGAGAAGACCGAGGAAGGGCTGTTTCGACTCGTCCACCTCGACGACGACGCATTTCCGGAAGCCGAGCTCTTCTTCATCGAGCACGCTACCCCGGGCGTCTTGTGGCAGGAGGAGTTGCTCTCACAACCGAACGGCGTCATCGGACTCGCCGGCGCCACAATCTGCTCGCTCGAGCCTCGGAACACCGTCGAGCGTTTCGAGCGAGCCACTCTTCACAACGGGGCGGCCGAAGAAGGCCGCACCGTGTTCCCGCTCGAGGAGGGCTGGGTGGCGATCACCGGCCGGGCCTACATCGACGATCGGTTCGAGGGCGCAACACTTCCCGCGATTCCGTCGGTTGCGGTGGTGACCTTCGAGGTGGAACGGCTGGACGAGACGAAGAAGTTCCTCGAGAGCAAGAAAGTCACCGTCCGTCCATCGAAGCACGGTCTGTGGGTGCGCCCCGAACGGGCCGGTGGGGTGATTCTCGAGTTCACGGAGCCCTAGCCTCAGAGCTCCGTTAGTAGGTCTTCGCTCCAGCTCAAGTAGGGTTTCGACAATCAGTTACGGACCGTGCTTGTGTAAAATAGTTGCGGTTAACTCTTCAAGTCGGTTCCGAGCCCGAGCCCGAGCCCATGCCCGAGCCCGAGCCCGGAGCCGGACAACCAATGAGGCGGTTCGATCACGAGAAGCTGGACGTCTACCAGTCGAAGCACAAACTAGCCGCGTAGCTGCAGCTTCTCATCGTAGCGATGTGGACGCGAATGGTCCTCAATCAAAGTCCATCGGGCTCAGGCTCGGGCTCGGTAACGGGCACGGGATGAACGTCCTCGTACTTTCGTTAACAGAACCGGCACTGCTCTCAATAGGGGAGTTCTGAGCCTAGTCGACTCTTGTGTAATACGTCCCGCGGCCGACGGCGACCAGGCGCCCGGCCTCGTCCTTCACTTCCACGTTGACGACGCCCAGCGTCCGACCCGTCTTCACCGCGCGCGCCGTGGCGATGAGATCCGTTTCTACGGCCATTCTCAGAAAGTCGATGCGAAGATCGATGGTGGGAATACCCCTTCCGAGCTGAACCGCGAGCGCATAGTCGCCGGCGATGTCGATGAGTGCTGCGGTGACGCCGCCGTGAATCTCCGGCCGGTCGGCGGAGCGCTGCAGCTCGCGCTTGAAAGGAAGGCGAATCGTGACTTCGCCGGCGTCCGCGTCGAGCGATTCCGCCTTGATGCCGAGAAATTGCTGGTAGGGGGGCTCGTCGAGCGAGCGTTGGAGGGTTTCGAGCGTGAAGGGTCCGGTCATGGCTTCAGCAGGATCTTACCGAAGAAGGCGCGCTCTTCGAGGAGCTCCTCCGCCCGGCGCGCTTCCGAAAGCGGCAAGACCTCGCTGATGATCGGCCGAATGCGTCCGGCCTCGACGTCATCGAGGAGCGCCCGGATGTCATCACTGGTCCAGCCGTTCGAGCCGAGGATGTCGAGCTCTCGCACCCAGATGTAGCGCAGGTCGGTGCGCGGGTCGAACCTCGCGGTTGCGCCGCACGTCACGAGCCGCCCGCGTTTCTTCAGCGCCTTGATCGACGGCACCCAAGTATCGCCGCCGGTGAAGTTGATGACGACGTCGACCCCCTGCTTGCCGGTGAGTGCCCAGGCCTCTCGGCTGAAGTCCTGCTCCCGGGAATTGATCGTGTGGCGAGCGCCGTGCTCCCTCAGTCGCTCACACTTCTCCGGTGAGCTGGCGCAGGCGATTACCGTCGCGCCGAGGTTCACCGCCAACTGAAGGGCGCCCGTGCCCACGCCGCCGCTGGCTCCGAGGATGAGGACCGTCTCGCCCGACTTCAGCTTTGCGCGCTCGAGCAGCATGCGCCGGGCGGTTCCATAAGCGACGGGAAGGCAGGCGGCTTCTTCGAAGCTGATGCCTTCGGGAATCGGTATGGCGTGAGACGCCGGCGAGCGAACGAGCTCCGCCATGCCGCCGGGAAGTGTTTCGCCCAGCATGCCTTCCGGCGACGACGGGTTCAGAACGACGCGCTCGCCAATCGAAACGCCCGATACGTTGTCGCCGAGCTGCTCGACGGTTCCGGCGATATCGCCACCCGAAACGAAAGGGAGCGGGACGGCAAGGCCAGGCATACCCCGGCGAACGAAGATATCGAGATGGTTGAGCCCGCAGACCTCGACACGAACGAGCACATCGTCCGGGCCGGGCTCGGGCTCCGGCCAGTCGCGATAGACGAGGTTCTCGAGCCCTCCTTGTTGCTCGATGACCGCCGCCTTCACGGTGACGATCCTATCTCAACGGTGTGGCCCTTGTTCCCATGAGGCGCGTTTCCCCTCCAGGCAGTGGACCCTCGGAGCGCATGGACCTGGTTGGCGAGGGACAGAAACCGCGTGCTACTCTTTGCCGGAGACTGCCATGGCTACGGTACTTTAATTAAGTCGTTCCGGAGCTGGCTTCGGCAACGGCAGCCCTGAAGCCGCGACATTTCGCGCTCACCAATGATCAAGCGCAGCGTCTGTATCCTGCTCGTCCTCTACGCGTTTCCGGTCCGCTCCCAGGACTTCGATGTCAGGAAGCACTACAAGAAATCGGAAGTCATGGTTCCCATGCGCGATGGGGTCGAGCTCTTCACCATCATTTACGAGCCCCGGGATGCCTCGACCCACTATCCGATTCTGCTCCTCCGCACGCCGTACTCCATCCCGCCGTACGGTCCCGACAACTATCGCGAACAGCTCGGCCCGTCGCGCGCGTTCGACGAGGACGGCTTCATCTTCGTTTTCCAGGACGTGCGCGGGAAATATCGATCCGAAGGTGATTTCGTGGTCATGCGCGCCTACGATCCGGACAAAAAGGGCGCGCGAGACACCGATGAGAGCTCCGACAACTACGACACCATCGAGTGGCTCCTCGCGAACGTGGAGAATCACAACGGCCGCGTCGGTCAGTACGGCGTTTCCTACCCGGGGTTCCAGACGGTGATGGGCATGATCGATGCACATCCGGCGCTGGTGGCCTCGTCGCCGCAGGCATCACCCTCGGACATGTTCATCGGCGACGACTGGCATCACAACGGAGCCTTCAGGCTCATGTATGCCTTCAGCTGGCTCTCGCGAAACGCCAGGGTGCGCGGGGGGCAAACGGAGGAGCGCGTCAAGCCTTTCGACTACGGCACGCCTGACGGCTATCGCTTTTTCCTCGAGCTCGGCTCCGTCGCCAACGTCAACGAGCGCTTCTTTCACTACACCGTTCCAACCTGGAACGAATTCATGGAGCACGGGACCTACGACGACTACTGGCAGCGCCAGGTGCTCCTGCCTCATCTCAACAATATCGAGCATCCGACCCTGAACGTTGCCGGCTGGTTCGATGCCGAGGACTTTTACGGTCCGATGAGCATCTACTACGAGATCGAAGAGCGAAACCCGGACAACCAGAGCCTTCTCGTGGTTGGCCCCTGGCTGCACGGGGGCTGGAACCGCATGCCGGGCGACGCGCTCGGCAACGTCCGCTTCGACTCGAAGACGTCCGACTACTTCCAGGAAGGGATTCATTTGCCGTTCTTCCGGCACCACCTGAAAGGAGCTCCTGATCCCGAGCTTCCCGAAGCCTATGTGTTCGAGACGGGCGCCAACGTCTGGAAGAAGTACGATGACTGGCCGCCGCAGGGAGCCGTCGAGCGCAACCTCTACTTGCGGGCGGACGGCGAGCTTTCGTTCGAGCGTCCGGCAGAGGAATCAGAGGCGTTCGACAGCTACGTGAGCGATCCAGCGAGGCCCGTGCCGTTCTCCGCCGAGACGCGAACCACGCAGGGTCATCTCTGGATGATCGAGGACCAGCGCTTCGCCTGGTCGCGTCCCGACGTGCTCAGCTATCAGACAGACGTTCTGACCGAGGACGTCACGATCGCGGGGCCCATCATCGCCAGATTGCGTGCGCTTCACGATGAAGTCCGCGGCCGTTCCCGTCGTGGAGCGTCGGCGAGCTACGTCATCACTTGAAGGGGAAGCTGCCGGAGTTCCGCATGACCAAGTCCTGGCTCGTGTTTCATCGAGCAGAGAAAGTTCACGAGCGCCCGGTGCTCGATCGCAACACCCTTGGGCAAACCGGTCGATCCCGACGTGTAAATGACGTAGGCGAGATTCTCCGGCCCTGCGGTCCTCGTCACCGCGGCAGCACTTTCGCTCTCGATCGCCGGCCAGTCGGCATCGAGCTCGACCACACGCGCGTCGTTCTCGGGGAGGGAGTCACGGAGGGCCGACTGGGTCAACAGCACCGACACTCCGGCATCACTCACCATGAACGACAGCCGGTCTGGCGGGAACGATGAGTCCAACGGCAGGTAGGCGCCTCCTGCCTTCAGGATGCCGAGGTAGGCGCCTCCTGCCTTCAGGATGCCGAGCAAGCCCACCACCATCTCGAGCGAGCGCTCCACGTACAAGCCGACCAGCGTCTCGGTACCGACGCCGAGGGCCTGGAGGTAGTGGGCGAGACGATTCGAGCGCTCCTCGAGCTCGGCATAGGTCCAGCGTTGGCCGGCGAACTCCACCGCCGCTTGCTCCGGCGAGCGTTCGGCCTGGGCAGAGATGAGCTCGTGCACGCAAGATCCGCACGGGTAATCGGACCGAGTCTCGTTCCACTCCACCAGCAGCCGGCGTCGCTCCTCCTCGGGGAGCAACGGGATCGCCGAGACCCGCTGCTCGGGTTCCTGAACGATGCCCTCGAGCAAGGTGTGTAGCTGTTCCGCCATGCGGGCGATCGTGGACTCAACGAACAGCTCCGTGCTGTACTCGATCGAGATGCGGAGCCCTTCTTCGAGCTCGTAAACGAAAAAGGTCAGATCGAACTTGGCCGTTCCGATGTCGATGTAGTTGCGCTCGAACTCGAGGGTGCTCGTTCTGGAAGGAGGCGACGGCGCGTTTTGCAACACGAGCATTGCCTGAAACAGCGGCGTTCGACTCGTATGGCGCTCCGGCTGCAGCTCCTCGACGAGTTTTTCGAAAGGCACGTCCTGGTGTGAGAACGCCCCGAGCGTCACTCCGCGCACCCGGCCCAGAAGCTCGAGAAAACTCGGATCACCCGAAAGATCCGTGCGCAGCACCAGCATGTTGACGAACACGCCGATGAGCCCTTCGAGCTCTGTCCGGCTCCGCCCGGCTATCGGCGAACCGATGCAGATGTCGCTCTGGCCCGTGTAACGAGACAGCAGAACGTTCAGCGCCGTCAAGAGCACCATGAAGAGAGTTGCTTGGTGATGCTTGCCCAACTCTCGCAATGCTCGCTCGAGAGCGTGCGGTAAGGCGATGGTGTACCAAGCACCCTCGTAGTTCCGCACCGTCGGGCGCGGTCGATCCGTCGGCAGGTCGAGGAGCGCCGGCGCATTCCAGAGCTGCTCCTTCCAGTAGCCGAGCTCCCGCGAAAGCCCTTCTTCACCGAGCCAATGCCGCTGCCACTCGGCGTAGTCGGAGTACTGAACGGGCAACTCGGGCAACGGTGGCGTCCAGGCGGCCGCTCGCGCGGAGTACGCAGTAACCAGCTCCCCTTGAAACACGCCGAGAGACCAGCCGTCCGAGACGATGTGGTGCATCGTTGCGACGAGCCAGTGCTCGTCGGCCGACAGACGGAGCAACTGGAACCGCACGAGGGGCCCTGACGCCAGATCGAAGGGCCGTCGAGCCTCGTCGACGGCTCGTTGCTCTGCCTTCCCAGGTACGGTTTCGATCGGCGCGAGCGTGACCGGCCTGGCCTCCGAAATCTGCAGCAGTGGCTCACCGAGGTCGTCGGGGAACGTGGTGCGCAAGGCGTCGTGACGCGACACGATATCACCCAGAGCCGCCTCGAGAGCCGGGATGTTCAGCGAGCCCTTCAATCGCAGAACCAATGGGAGGTTGTAGGCGATGCTATCGGGCTCGAACCTGGCGAGAAACCACAACCGTCGTTGTGCGGACGAGAGCGGGGCCGGTCCGGAGCTCGTCCGCCGGGGTACGCTCGGCGTCGCGCCGCTTCGAGCGGCTTTGCGCCGCGTGATGAGTCGCTCCTCGAGCACCCTCCGCTTCTCGAGCGGCAACTCCGCGATGCGTCGGCCGATGTCGTTCACAGCGTTCCTGCGCCAGTGGGCGCAACCTTTTCGTGATCTTGATCATTTTTCTACTAGAAATGTTCTCTTGATATAAAAGGAAAAATGAGGTGTCCTTCACAATCCTAAATAAAGAAAACGGTCGCAGCTAAGCGGCCGATGGAGGGACACCTCAATGAAAAGCAGTATCACGCGGGAGGAGTTTAGTAAAGAAGTAAGTCGTCTATCCGAGGAGTTCGCGGAGCAAGTGTGGCAGGCGGTCGTGGAAGCGGAAGCTGATGTCGAACGGTGTGACGAGTGGATGCGGGTCAAGGGCAGCGAATACCTGCGTGAGGTACTGGGCAAGGCGCTCAGCCAACGCTCGGAACGACTCGGTGTGTCAGGCGCATGCGAATGCGGCGCGTCGATGGAGTTTCGACAACATCGAGCGTTCCGGGTGCACACGGTACTGGCGGGTCGGGATGTGGAGCTGAGTGTGGTTTACGCTCAGTGCTGTGAGTGTCGTCAAGGCAAGTATCCGCTGCTGGAAGAGATGCGGGTGGACCAGGAGGGATTCACGCAAGCCTTACAAGAGTTGTCGCTGTTGGCAGGAGTGATCGAACCCTACCGCTCGGCGAGCGAGCAATTGCTGCGAAAGTTCACCGGGGTGGTCGTGAGCTCCGAGAAGATTCAAAGCTTGGTAGGCGCCGATGGGAAAAAGGCGGAGGGTTTTTCGAAAGAGCCTGCGAACGAGGTGGAAGCTGGAACGGGCAGACGCCATAAGGGACCGCTGTACATAGGGATAGACGGCGGGATGGTATTCGTGGACGGCCGCTGGCAGGAAGTCAAGCTAGGCTGCCTTTATACCGAGCAAGGGCGTGTGCAGAGCAAGCTCGGACGCGGAGAGTTGACCGAACGACAGGTCGTAGGGGTTCGAGGTAGCCCCGAAGCACTCGGCGAGGTTTTGTGGCCTCGCTCTTGCTCAATGGGGGCGGAGTCTCGCAAGGTCGTCATCCTGGGTGACGGTGCGCCGTGGATTTGGAATCTTGCGGAGGAGCTGTTCACCGATCGAGTCGAGATCCTTGATTGGTATCACGCCGACGAGAATATCAGCCCTGTGGCACGGGTGGTTTTCGGCGAAGGCAC
Source organism: Candidatus Marinacidobacterales bacterium (assembly GCA_965237685.1). Classification (GTDB taxonomy): domain Bacteria; phylum Acidobacteriota; class Vicinamibacteria; order Marinacidobacterales; family SMYC01; genus CBDEGF01. Next base: position 2,369,154 of record CBDEGF010000003.1, on the reverse strand, counting down.
CGACGAAGCCGCACAGTGGCGCAAATCGCAACTCGACCGTCTATACGAAGACGCCGTGGATGAGGTGATCGAGGGTTTGCGGTTTCTGAAAAAGCGTCATCGTTCCAAAGACGAAGAGATCGACAAGCTCACCGGCTACCTCGAGAGAAACGGGCATCGAATGAAATACAGAACGTTTCGACAAAGCGGCTACTACATCGGCAGCGGTGCCGTGGAAAGTGCCGTGAGCCACGTTATGCAACAAAGGATGAAGCGAGTCGGGATGAGATGGCACGCCGCTGGGGCCGATGCAATGCTCGCACTGCGCTGTGTCTTCCGAAGCACGGGCGCCTGGGATTCGTTCTGGAACTATCGAAAACAGGTCGCATGAACGGAAGTCGATTGCGCCCGCGCCAGGCGCCAGTTCTCTACTTGACAGTCCAGACTCACCGGTGATATCGATCCGGGGCCTGACCCCCTGAAGGGTATTGTCAAGTTGAGGGCTTCAAGGCCGATTCGACCCCAAGATATGGTTGACAGCGCATCCTCGAGCCCCACGATATTGGGACGCGATTCGCCAACTTGACAGTACCCTCCGACGAGTTCGGCGACTTCCAGCCGTCCCGGGACGGACGCTTCGTCTACGTTGCAGCGAAAGACGTCAAGGCGGCGGCAAGCAGAAAAAGTAAGTACCGGTTCGGATTCGCTCTTGGCTCAATCCGTCAGAAGCCGAGCACGCTCCAGGAGCGCTCTTTCCAGGGCCTCGAGGCGCTTCTCGCCGCGCGCTCCAGCGGCTTCGATCGGCTCGTCCTTGCCAACGGTCTCGACGACCTCGAGATAGAATTTGATCTTCGGCTCGGTACCACTTGGCCGTACCGCGACACGACCGCCGTCCGCGAGATCGTAGAGAAGCACGTTGCTGTGGAGGCGCTCGACCGGCGCCGTCCCGCCGCCGCGCTCCGTTCGGGTACCGGCCTCGAGGTCCCAGATCGCGTCCACGGACTCGCCCGCGAGCTCCCAGAAAGGTTGCTCTCGGAGAAGAGACATGGCCCGACGAATGGAATCAGCCCCCTCGGCGCCCGCCAGCGTGAGGCTCTTCAGCCGCGTCAGGAAGTACCCGTGCTTGCGCCGGAGTCGCTCGAGCTCTTCGAGGACCGAACGGCCCTCGGCCTTCAAGGCTGCGGCGAGCTCCGCGAACACGACGGCGGCTCCGACGCCGTCTTTGTCCCTGACGACGGTACCGATGGTGTAGCCGAGGGCTTCTTCGTAGCCTAGAAGGAAGGCGAGGTTCTCCTCCGCCTCCAGCGTCATCGCCGCATTGGCAATCCACTTGAAGCCGGTGAGCGTGTCCTCGTAGCGCGCACCTCGTTCGGCGGCCATTCGGCTCACCATACGCGAGGAGACGACCGTCGAGATGACGAGAGGATTGGGCGCCGGCGAGCGGGAGAGGACGTGCTCGGCGAGAAGGACTCCGATTTCGTTGCCGTTCAGCACCTGGTACCCGCCTTGCGGACGGGACACCGCGACGCCGAGACGGTCCGCGTCCGGGTCGTTGACCAGAACGATGTCTGATCCCTGCTGCTCCGCAAGTGCAAGGACGTGACCGAGGGCACCTGGCTCCTCCGGATTGGGAAAGGAGACGGTGGGGAAGTCGGGATCGGGCTCGGCCTGCTCGGGAACACTGCTGACGGTGGTGAAGCCGCGGCCGGCGAGCGCCTTTCGCAGCGTCGGCTCCGCGACGCCGTGAAGCGCCGAGTAGGCGATCGAGAGCGAGCTTCCGTCGATCTCCGGCGCGAAGCGAAGCGCGGTGAGTGCTCCGAGGTAGGCGTCCTCGAGGTCATCCACCTCGACGAGGAGACTTTTCGACTTCGCCTCCGCCAGCGACAGCCGGTCGATGTCGGCCGCGCCAGGGGATTCGCGGATTGCATCTGCGATTTCCCGGTCGACTGGCGGGATGATCTGGGCGCCGTTGTCCCAGTACACCTTGTAGCCGTTGTAGTCGGGTGGGTTGTGGCTTGCGGTGATCACGATCCCGGCTGCGGCTCCGAGGTGGCGGACCCCGAAAGCGACGAGCGGCGTTGGGCGCGGGCCGGAAAGCCAATAGACCTTAACGCTGAGCGCTGCGGCCACGCCGGCGGCATCCTCCTGGAAAGCGTGCGAGCGATGACGGCCATCTCGTCCGAGAACGATGCCACGCTCCGCCGCACCAGGAACGGCCTCTAGCAGGTGGGCGATGACGCCGTGCGTGACGCGAACGACGACGCTGCGATTCATTCGGGACTCGCCGGCGCCGAGAATGCCTCGAATACCGGCGGTGCCAAAGGTCAAGGGACCGGAGAATCGTTCTTCGAGATCGACGGTAGCCGCCTCGTCTCCCGTCTGGCTGCGACCGAGAAGACTGGAGAGCTCCTCACGATCCCCGGGGTCGACCTCGTTTCGAAGGTAGCGCTCGACGCGCTCCGACAAGCTCATGCGCGATCGATTTCGAGGATGGTCCGGTAGAGAGCTTCGACCCCTCGGGCACAGTCGTCCCAGTCGGTCCACTCGTTGGGGTTGTGGCTGATCCCCTTCTGACTGGGCACGAAGATCATACCGGTGGGGATGCCGTGGCGGGAGACGTTCTGGGCATCGTGTCCGGCCCCGCTGGGAAGCCGTTTCGTCGAACATCTCATCTCGCCGCCAATACGAGCGATGAGCTCCTGAAGCCCGACATCGGTCGGCGCCGGGCCCTCGGACGCGAAAGGCTCGATACGAATCGTCGTCCTGTCTTCCCGTGCGATGGCCGATGCTCGACCCCGAATGCGCTCGATCATGTCCGCGACAATGGTCTCGTCGAGATCGCGCAGCTCGATCGGAAGCGATACCCGGCCGGGAACGACATTGGGGGCACCCGGCGAGGCCTGAATGAGCCCGACATTTCCCACCTGGCGTCCGGGTTTCGCCATGACTTCTTCGCGCACCGCTTGCGTGAGCTTGGCCGCGGAAAGAAGAGCGTCCTGCCGTTCGTCCATCGGGGTCGTTCCCGCGTGGTTGGCGAAACCTTCGATCTCGGCCCCGAAGCGATAGATTCCGACGATCCCCTCGACGATACCGAGATCGAGTCCCTCGCGAAACAGACGCGCGCCCTGCTCGATGTGGAGCTCGAGGTAGGCGGCGACTTGCTCTGGCTCCAGTATGGCCCGCTCGGTCTCCTTGGGATTCTGACCGTAGCGTTCGAGCCACTCCGAGAGGCTCAGCCCATCCTTGCCCACGAGCTCCAGCTCCCCTCGTTTCGGGCCCGACGTCGCCGCGCGGCTTCCGAAGAGACCCTGCCCGAAATGGACGCCCTCTTCGTCCGCCCAGACGACCATTTCCATCGGATGACGGGTTTCCGTGCCTTCCTCCTCGAGCGTCTGCAGGACTTCGAGCGCGCCCAGACTTCCCAGAGTGCCGTCGAAGATGCCCCCCTGCGGCACGGAATCGATGTGAGAGCCGAAGAGCACGATCGGCAAATCGGGCTCGCGTCCCTGGCGACGCCCATGGAGGTTGGCCGCCTCGTCCGTCCACACCTCGAGCCCCACGCTGCTCATCTTCTCCAACAGCCACTCGCGCGCGCTTCGATCTTCGGCAGAGAATCCGAGACGCGACACGCCGCCCTCCGGGTTTTTCCCGAAGCGAGACAGCTCGGTGATGTGCGTCTTCAGACGCTCGGCGTCGATGTGGAAAGAAGGGGCTGACATCGGTGGCATCATATCCCGGGTTCTCGGATGAAGTCGTAAGCGCGGACGCGATCGAACTCGCGAATGGGTGTGGGGAAGTTCTTCAGGCTGGCCTCGCGGATCTCGCGGATGCGGCCAGGGGTGGCCGCGTGGCCGCCTCGTTCGGCTCGGTTCGCGATGCGCTCGATGTTCGTTTCGGGGTCCGCGACCCCGACGTACCTCATCTGGAGAGAGAAACCCTTGTCGCGAGCAGTGGCGGCTTGCCGAAAGGTGATGTCGGTGCGAAGGGTGGTCTCGACCGCGAAGCTTTTGCCCTCTCGAATATGGGCCTCGATGAATTCCTCCCACTCCTTGTTGGCTCGCGCCCGGATTTCAGGAGGGATGTTCCGGTAGGAGCAGTCGTTGAGCTCGGCCGCGCGGTCATCGATGTTGAAGCCATCGACACCACTTTGGGCGACGGGAAAGGCGGTGGATTTGCCGCTGCCGGCGGCCCCGGCGATGACGATCATACGAGGCCGCATCCGTGGCGTCGCCCAGACGGGCTAGACGTCGGTTTGAGAGTTGGGCTGCATGTCGGGAGGGAGCTCTTTCTTGGTGCGGCGGCCCTTCTCGTCGACGATGCCGAGTTCCTCGAGCTCCTTCACAGCCTTTTGGATGCGCTCACCGGCCTTGTCGAGCTCTTGCTCCTCGAACCGATCGACTTCCTCCTCGTCCTCGAGATTGACGTTGGCCCAGGTGAGCTCTTTCTCCTCAACTTTGTCCTTCACGTTCGGCGTTCCTTCCCCAATAGGATACCTCGATCCCGGGTAGGCGTGCGCACCGTCTAGTCCATGGGTGAGGGGGGTCCGATAATGGCGAGTTACGTCAAACTTTCGAGGGCTGCTGATCGGGTTATCCCTCGTTGGGACACTATTTCCTTACCAGAGTACTCGCCTGAGGCATCTTGACGTACGCTATCAGCGTCTCCCGCTGGAGGAAGCCCATGCGACTCGTCTTACTGCTCGCTCTAATCGTGGCGCTTTTGGGATGTAGTGAGCTGAAAGCTACTTTTTACCTTGAGCTCGGTAACGCGAGTTTGGAAGCGGGCGAGCTCGATGAGGCCATCGCTTCCTACCGGAAGGCTATCGACGTCCAGCCCAGTTACGCCGGCGCTCACTACAACCTCGGTAATGCTCTACGTGAGCAGGGCCGTGTCGACGAGGCCATCGCCTCCTTCGACAGGGCCATCGAGGTCGACCCCAACTTCGCGATCGCCTACAACAACCTCGGCGCCATCGCACAAGAACAGGGCCAGCTCGACGAGGCTATCGCCTATTTCCGCAAGGCCACGGAGCTGCAACCGGACGACGTATTGGCTCACGGCAACCTCGGTGCCGCTCTGCAGGACAAGGGGCAGCTTGACGAGGCCATCGCTGCTTTCCAAAGGAGCATCGAGCTACAACCCGACCATCCTCTTTTCCAAAGGAGCCTCGGCCGCGCTCTCCGAGATAAGGGCCAGCTCGACGAGGCCATCGCTGCCTTCCGCAAAACCATCGAGCTTGACCCCACAGACGCGCACGCTCAGCTCGACCTGGGGCGTGCCCTCCGCAACAAGGGCGAGCTGGATGAAGCTATTGACGCTCTCCGGAAAGCCGTCGAGCTCCACCCGGACTATCCCCCTGTCCACAGGCACCTCGGTCTCGCTTTGCAGGACAAGGGGCAGCTTGACGAGGCCATCTCCGCCTTTCGAGGCGGCATCGAGCTCCATCCTGACTATGCGCTCCTCCACAGGCGCCTGGGCCTCGCTTTGCGAGATAAAGGCCAGCTTGACGAGGCGATCGCTGCATTCCGAAAGACCATCGAACTTGATCCCAGCTACAAGCAAGCGCACCTCAACCTCGGCCGCGTCCTACGCAACAAGGGCCAGGTCGACGAGGCCATCACTGCATTCCGGAGGGCCATTGAAATCAATGCCGACTACGCGGCGGCTCACCGGAACCTCGGTTATGCGCTACGAGAGAAGGGGCAGCCTGATGACGCCATCGCAGCGTTTCACAAAGGCATCGAGCTCGAGCCTGACTACGCACCCGTTTACAGGAACCGGCTTTGGTGCATGGCGACGCCGCGGGGGCAAGGTCACCTTAGCGTATGATTGACAGTTCAACCAACCGGAGTCGAAAGCAATCATGCGCTATCCGAAGAGGAGCCAGCACAAGTACACGAAGAAGCCATACCGCTTGCGGAACTGGCCAGAGTATGAGAGGGCTCTGCGTCGTCGAGGCGACCTGACTCTGTGGTTCTCCGCGGAAGCGATCCGGGCGTGGCATGCGCTGGCTGAATCGAAGCCAGGTGGCCAGCGGGTCTATTCGGACCTCGCCATCGAGACCGCCTTGACGGTACGCTCCGTCTACCGCTTGGGCCTCCGGCAGACCGAGGGTTTCCTCCGATCTTTATCGTTGCGCCTCGAATTGAATCTACGGATACCCGACCACACCACGTTGTCGCGTCGAGCGAAGTGCCTCAGTGTGCAGGTAGTCCATCGGCGCTCCGGTGAACCTCTTCATATCTTGGTGGATAGCACCGGTTTGAAAGTGTACGTTGACAGCGAGTGGAGAAAGCACAGTAGCCGCCGGCTGTGGCGAAAACTTCATTTGGTGGTCGACGCGCAGACGGGTGACATTTTGGCGTCGGAGCTCACCACGAACAAAGAGGGGGATGCTTCCCAGGTACCGATTCTGCTCGCACAGATCGACGAGGCCATTAGCTCGATGTCTGGGGATGGCGCCTAATGACACCCAATTGGTCTACGACACTTTGGAGAATCGTCAAACGGGAGAATCTGCCGCGATCCTTATTCCACCGAGGCGGCGCGCCCGGCGTAGCGGTTCTGGCGCGATCTCGTCTGCAGGTCGAGACCGACAAATCCAATTCATAGAGGAGCACGGGCGGCGACGCTGGCAGAAGGAGTCTGGCTTCAACCGACGTAACTTGGTGGAGACGGCGATGTATCGATACAAGACGATCATCGGTGGGCGCCTACGTGCTCGGAGTCTACCGAGTCAACGCACCGAGACGAAAGTGGCCTGCTCGATACTCAACCGGATGACGGGGCTGGGGATGCCGGACAGCTATCGAGCCGCCTGAAACGTCAAATTGAGGACAGTCCTGCGTTCGGGGTCGAGCCATGCAACAAAGCCGGAGCGAGCCCCGATCGCGCTCATGGTCTACGTCGAACTTTTGACCCGCTCCGGTTAATGTCGACCCTATTTCTTTCTGGCGGCCCAATACTGCTTCATGCGATCTGAGACAGCCTTCTTGGCCGCTGCTGACATCGGCTTGCGTTTCTTTTTCGTAGCAACTTTCTTCTTCTTGGCAACTTTCTTCCTCGTAACAACTTTTTTCTTCCCAGGCTCGTCAGTCAGAGCATCGATAGCATTGTTCACTCGAGCGAGCAGACGCTCTAGGTGGGTTTGCTCTTTTCGGAGAGCAACAAGGGCGTTGTTCAGTGGTGTCACTAGTAAATCTCCTTTGATCTTGTTGGTTGGCAGGCCCCTATTATTGTCGCAGAGCTAGCTTGAAGGAAAGGTCTTGTGGGGCGTGAGTCAAACATCATGTACGGGCGTAGCGGAACGCGACCCTCGAGACGATTCGCAAAGTCGGCGCCAAGGCTGGCAGCGGGAGTCACGGTATCGACGACAGGGCGCCGTCGAGAATCTTTTCTTCAGGTACAAGCGCACGCTAAACAGCCTTCTCGCGCGCGGCTACGAATCGCTGAAGCGGGAGGCAAGGATCGGGTGCGATGTATTGAACCGGATGGCTGAGTTGGGCAAGCCTGAATCCCAAGCGATCGTCGGGGAGTAAGTTGGGCCGCCAAAAGGTTCCTTGCGTGCCCCGAACTGATTCATGCACCAACGGCGAGGCAGACGGGTCGAGATCTGTGATGTCGCCTCCTTTCCCTTCTCGCAACACCGTTCAACGAGCGGAACGCGGTGTTCTCCCCCAACGGACGCTTTCTCGCCTACGTTTCGGACGAGTCCGGCCGTACGGAAATCTACGTGCAGCGCTACCCGGAAGGTGGTGGAAAGGTTCCAATATCGACGGGGGGAGGCCAGGAGCCGATGTGGTCGCGCGACGGGCGAGAGCTCTTCTATCGTAGCGGTGACCGGATGATGGCCGTCCCGATGTCCACGGACGGCGAATTCCGGGCCGGAGAGCCTTGACTCTTGTTTCGAGGGCCCTACAAGCCCGGGTCACCTACCGCCGCCTACGACGTAGGACCGGACGGACGCTTTGTGATGATTCAAACCGACGGAGAGCCCCCCGAGCTCCACGGCGTCCTGAATTTGGCTCAAAGAGCTCGAACGCCTCGCTCCCACCAACTAGCCTCGGAACTCTCTCGTGAAAAATCAAAATCTTGCCCGGGCAAGATTTTCGCGGGAGGGAGTCGCGCGGGACGGCGAGGTGCCAGCGAAGTCCAGGCTACATTTCCGCGGCACCGGGCTCGGAGAATCGCCTCCGAGACCGGAACGCGTCAGTCACGAAGCCGCATGTCCTCGAGCGACGCGGCCGTGAGCACGCGGTCGAGACAAGCGTCCAGCTGCTCGGAACTCATCGCCTGCAGGATAGCTACGACCTCGTCGTACAGGGGGCCGAACTTCGAGCTCAGGAGTCGAGACGATTGAGACCGAAGGCGATCTCGGCCGCCACCGGCGCGGACAAAACCACGTCGGTCGGCGGCAATTGTGCCAGCCTCTCCAGAGAGCTGGGAACGCGGTGCATGATGGTCGAAACCGCGCTCGTGTCCCTACTCGAATAGAACCTACCCGGGGTGTTCCGCCAGGTGCAAACTTCGTCGGACGAGAGGTATTGCCGCCGGGTCCGGGACGACTTGGCGAGTTACGAAAGGTAACGAAGGAAAGGGGTGGAAAAAAGTACCTGCAGGCAGGAAATTTTTACAAAAGGGGGTTGACAGAGGGGAGGGAAACGCGTATATTGCGTCACACAGTCAAAAGGCGATCGAGGATGGCCACGTCTGGTCCAAGACGCACTCACCGATGGTGAGGGCGGAGATGGAGCAGCGGTTGTCCTCCATTTAGTTATTATCCGAGGGGGAAGAATCGGAGCGACGCTGCTGTTGCTGGTTGGGACTCCGCCCTCGCCTCGAACTTCCCGCTAGTACCGTTCCAGCTTGATCCACCTAGGGACGGTCTTGCATCCGGGCACTGCCTTGCCGTTCCTCTGACTTTCCATCTTGGGCGGAAATAGTTGGAACGGCACTAGTTTTCGCCGAACCCTTTCCTTCGTTTCCCTTTAGAGGTTCAAGTGTTCCTTCAGGCGCCTGGTCTGTGAGCGGGAGACCGGTATCTCCGTTTCTGCGCGATCGGCCATTTTGAGCTGGATTGTGCGGTTGAACCAGGGGATGACCTCTTTGATCCGCTGCAAGTTCACGATGTAGGAGCGGTGGACCCGCCAGAACATCGCGCCGTCCAGGTTGGTCATGAGCTCATCGAGGGTCCTGACGTTCGACGTTCCCGTCCACGGGTCCGTGGCGATGGAGATCACGCCGTCCTGTACGGTGGCGTAGATGATGTCGTCGGAGTCGACGAGCATGAACCTCTCGCCCACTTTGACGACGATGCGCTTCTGAGCCTTGCCGCGCTCGAGTGCCCCCAGGAGCCGCTGGAGCTGGCTCTTGATGAGCTCGTCGGGCTCGTCGGAAGAGGCAGGCCTCGTTCTCGACAGGGCCTCTTTCAGCCGCCCCTTGTCCACCGGCTTGAGCAGGTAGTCGACGGCGTTGACCTCGAAGGCCTTGATCGCGTACTGGTCGTAGGCGGTGACGAAGATGAACTGTGGCACGTGCGCCTCGCCGAGGACCTGCTCCACCACCTGAAAGCCGTCGAGCCCTGGCATCTGGATGTCGAGGAAGATCAGATCCGGGCCGAGCTCGCCCATCATCTCGACCGCCTCGAGGCCGTTCGTCGCCTGGCCGATCACCTCGACCTCGGGGAACGACTCCAGCAGAAAGCACAGCTCTGCACGCGCGAGCTGCTCGTCGTCCACCACTAGCGCTTTCACGGGCATGGCCATCAACCTGCTTGCAGGTAGGAAACGTCGACGTCCGGAATCTCCACGCGAACAACCGTTCCCTGTCCGGGCTGTGAAGAGAGCTCGAGCTGGCACTGTTCGCCGTAGATCACTTTCAGCCGCCCGTTCACGTTGCTGAGCCCGATGCCATGGCCATCCTCCGGTCTCTGCCCGTCGGGTAGTCCGGGGCCGTTGTCTTCGATCTCGATGATGGCGCTTCCCATCCCGCGCCCGGCGCGGATAACGATACGGCCACCCTCGAGGCGCGAGGAGATTCCGTGCTTGACGGCATTCTCCACCAGAGGCTGGATGATCATCGACGGCACCAAGGAGTCGAGAGCGGCCTGCTCCACCTCTTTTTCGACGACCAGTTTTCCGCTTCCGAATCGGACCGACTCGATATCGAGATACGAGTCGATGAAATCCAGCTCCTCTCGCAGCGGAATGAAGTGCTCCTGCTCGCGCAGGAGCTTTCGGAGAATGCTCGACAGTTTGCGAATCAACCGCCGTGCCACCTCCGGGTCAGTTCGAATGGCGGATGTGATCGAGTTCAGAGTGTTGAAGAGGAAATGGGGATTGATCTGACTCGAGAGCGCCTGCAGTCGCGCTCGCATCACGAGCACTTCCTGCTCGGCGAGCTTCTGCTCGAGCCGCACGTTGTTCCAGATCTTGATGGGAATGCCGAGCGAGGCCAGCGTGCTGATGTAGATCGCGAGAAGTACCCAGGGGTTGTCGGACTCGAGGTAAAAGACTTTGCCCGGCGCGAGCTCCGAACCAATGAAGATGCGAAGCGATTCGAGCGCCACCGCGACCGCGAAGATGACGACTTGCCAATCGAAAATGCGATCGTGAATCGCTGTCTTCGCGATTCGATAGAGATTCAGGAAGATGAGCGGGGAAAAGCTCCAGATGTCTTCCTTGCGACAGAGCTTGCGGACAATCCCTCCGCTCACCCCGTACAGCACCCCGAGGGGCAGGGCGAACACCTCGCCTTGAATCGCCGCCGGGACTCCCACCATGAGGCCCACCGCGGCGCCGGTGAGCGGTCCGGTGAGAAGCCCCACCAGAAGCGTGCCGGAGAGTGAGAGATCCGCGGCCTGGTAGCTGAGCAGCAGCCGGACGATGACACCGATGGACAGAAGGAGACCCGAGAGAAGGGCGAAGATCAGTTTCTCTTTGAGTGAGAGCTCCTCTTTGTTGAAAAGTCTCTTGAAGGCCCCGAAGCGGCTGAGCAGGCTGGCGATGGAGGCCATGACGCCCAGCTTGACCAGGATGGTGACCATGACCAGCTGGTCGGGCGATAACGTTTTTTCCATGACTGGATATTTAGCGCCTGGTCGCCACGTCGAGCATCAATTGGGCCCTCCGGCCGGTGGCGGCCGGAAACCGCCAATCGGCGACAGCGAGGAGGAGCCGCGGGTTCAGCTCCGGCACGGAGGAGCGCACGATCTGCGGATTCAGCGGAGCGCCATCGCCGTCGACCTCGAATTCGATTGTCACCGCACCCTGTAGGACCACCCCCTGCGGACTCTCGATCTCAGGAAGCTGGGCATCGGAGGGGAGCTCGACCACCATCGGCTCGGCGAGGCCCGCCTCCTCAACGAGGCGCGGCGTCACCGCGATCACGAGAAAAATGTTGTATGCGCGCAGCCAATCGAAGAGCTCCGCCCGGTGGTCGCGGTCCTCGTAGTCCCGGAAGTGCGAGACGTAGTTCGAGATCGAGACTTCCAGATCCCGGTTGGAGAACACGAAGGTCTGGCCCAGCGCCAGCTCGATATCGTCGGAAACGGTCTCCAGGACGGAATCGCCCCGTTTCAGCTCTCCCTTCATCGCCGAGGCGAAGACGCCGTCGTCGATGTACTTGCTGAAGTCGAACTCGGCCTCGAACCGGCGAGAGCGATTCTGCAGGGTCCAGCGCGCCTTGCCGTCTTCGACGGGAACCGTGCGGCTCGAAAGCGCGGCGAGGAACGAGTCCGGCATCTGAATGGCCAGCGTGCCCAGCCACTGCTCGTGGCTGATGCCCTCGCCGTCGGTCGAGATGAAGAATCGCAATGATTCCATCGCTTGGAAATCCGGCTCGGTGGAGCGCGCCTCGAAGAGTCGGACGTCGAGAACGAGGTTGTCGGGAACCTGACCGAACGAAGGGCTGGCGACGAGCCCGCAGAGACTCGCAAACAGTGTGAGACGAAAAAAATACATGGCGAGAGAAGTATAGTGGCAACCCGACCGGGCCGGCTAGGAGCTAGGGTTAGGGGCTAGGAGCTATGTCGTCGGCCGAACCTGCTCCGTTTGCAGGAGCCGGGTGAGGATTCGGGCGGTGTGGTAGTGGCAGCTGTGCGCGCGGTCCATTACTTCGGTAATGGAGAGGGGATTGTGGAGGCATCCCCAGACTTGACGCGCGTCGGCCTGCCCCTCGGTGTCCGCCCACGTGAGGCTGGGCGCCTTGCGCTCGAGCACCGTGGTCTCGGCCGGCAGCTCCTCCAGGAGCGTCTTGAGCTCGTCCTGGAGGCGCACCGAGTCCATCATCAGCGCCATCGCCGGTACCGTCACCCCGGGGTCGGGGCCATCCACTACGACGTCCTCGCCCTGGCTCTCGAAGTGGAACTGTCCCTGGGGCTGGGCCTGGAAGAGATGGTGTACGGCCTCATCGCCGCGACGGTGACCGTAGTGCGCGCGATAGATGTTGCCGTTCTGGAAGTACATCTCCGCGACGGTGTCTTCCAGACTCGACAGCGTCATGACACCGGTCTGCGTGGAGCCGATCAAAGTCTGAATCACCGTCGCGAGGTCGAAGTACTGGAGATCGCCCTGCAGCTCCTTCTTGTTGTCCAGCTCTTTGGGTTGATGCTCCATCACCGCCTGAAGGCGCTTGGCGAGAATCGTACAGAGCTGGGCTCCGAAGCCGGCGTGGTTGGCCATTAGATCGTCGAACAGCGTCCGGTCGATCTCGAGGAGCTCCGCCTGCTGCGGCACCCTGACGTCGGCGTTGCGCTCCGAGCTAGTGAGAAGGGCGAGCTCGCCGAAGCACTCCCCCCGGCCGAGATAGGCTACCGGGGAGCCATCGCGAATCACTTCGACAACGCCCGTCTTCACCAGGAAAAGGCTCTCCCCCGGCTCGCCCTTGCGTACGATCGTCTCGCCGGCCGAGTGGGGGCCGGATTTGGCTTCCGACAGGATGGTGCGGATGACGGACTCCGGCATGTCGCGAAAGAGCTCAGCCTCGCGCAGAAAGCCGATATCGTCGAGTTCCCCGAAATCGCCACTGGTCATAGATACCTGTACGACAGGTTCAGAAATTCTAACGTCCGAGGGTGTACCAGGGATTATATGGGGACGAGCGTCGAGCGTCAAGGGTAAGAGGTTTGGGGAGAAGAGTTTAGCAATGCTACAATGGATTCAATCGGAATGACGACACGAAGTCATCGTTGGCTCTATTCGGTCTATCTGTTCGGCGCCACGTAGTCACGACGACGCGCCCGCAATCTTTCGCGACCAGAGCGATCTTCCCGGTCGATTCGACACCGGCCGTTTCCAGAGTACGAGGAAGAACATGGTGACGTTGAAACCTGCCGATGTGCACGCGACGCTTGGCAAGCACCTGCTGGCCGACGGTCTTTCGCTCGTCTTCGACCTCGAGCGGAGTCAGGGCGCCTACGTCTACGACAGCAGGAACGGCCGGCGGTTCCTCGATCTCTTCTCCTTCTTTGCCACCTACCCGGTGGGGATCAACCACCCCCGGATGCACGAGGCGGACTTCGAGAAGAAGATGGCGCGGGTGGCGATTCAGAATCCCAGCAACTCCGACATTTACACCGTGGAAATGGCCGAGTTCGTGGATACCTTCGGCCGGGTGGCCATTCCGGACGAGCTTCCGCATCTGTTCATGGTGGCTGGAGGCACCCTGGGCGTCGAGAATGCCCTCAAGGCGGCCTTCGACTGGAAAGTACGAAAGAACTTCGCACGCGGTCTGAAAGACGAGAGAGGCCACCAGGTCATCCATTTTCGTGAGGCCTTTCACGGTCGCTCCGGCTACACGCTCTCGCTCACCAACACCGCGGATCCGCGCAAGACGATGTACTTTCCCAAATTCCAGTGGCCCCGCATCATCAACCCGAAGATCGCCTTCCCGATCGAGGACCATCTCGACACCATCATCGCCGCGGAGTCCCAGGCGATATCCGAGATCGAGGCGGCCGTGCGCGACAACGAGCACGACATCGCGGCCCTCATCATCGAACCGATTCAGGGAGAAGGAGGCGACAACCACTTTCGCCCGGAGTTCTTCCAGAGGCTGCGCGAGCTTGCCGATGAGCACGAGTTCATGTTCATCGTGGACGAGGTTCAGTCCGGCGTCGGCTTGACGGGCGAGATGTGGGCCTGCCAGCACTTCGGCGTTCGGCCGGACATGCTGTGCTTCGGAAAGAAGGCGCAGGTTTGTGGCTTTCTGGCGGGCCCGCGGATCGACGAAGTCGAAGACAACGTGTTCCAGAAGTCGTCACGCATCAACTCCACCTGGGGCGGAAACCTGGTCGATATGGTGCGGTTTCAGCGCTACCTCGAGATCATCGACGAGGAGAACCTGGTGGACAACGCACGCGACGTCGGAGCCTATCTCCAGTCGCGGCTCGAGGGTGTTCGTGAGAGCTTTGACGATCTCGTCTCCAACACGCGGGGGCGCGGGCTCATGTGCGCGTTCGACCTGCCCGACCGGGAGACGCGGGACGCTTTCTTGAAGGCCGCCTACGGGAACGGAATCCTGGTCCTCGGCTGCGGCCAACGGTCGGTCCGGTTCCGGCCATCGCTGAACGTGGCGAAGGACACGGTGGATCAGGCCATCGAGCTGGTCGAGAAAACGCTGAAGGGCCTGCCGCGCTGAGGTGCGTTCCACATGCCGGATGCTGGATGCTGATTCCGCATGCTGTTACAATAACTTCAACTGAGAGATTGCTTTACCGAAAGGACCATCAATGGAGCTTCAGAGTAACGTGCGGGTCTATAACGAGCAGCTTGGCGTCAAAGGCGCCAAGGGCAAGCTCGTGCAGATCCACAAAGAGGGCTACTACGAGATAGCGATCGAGGTGAAAGAGCGCTCTTACGAGGCTTTTCTGCCCATCCCTGGTACGGTTCTCCTCGCCGCCGAGCCCATCGTCGAGATCGAAGCCATCGAAGTCGAGCGTTATTGAAGACCGCCGGCGAAGCCGTCGCTCCGAATTTCCCTCTCCCTACTGGGGACCTGAGAAAAAATCGCGTTTCCCCAGGGAGATGGGGATGGTTGGTCCGCACTTGTGTCAACTAGGGGGGGCGGGTCCGCGTGGTGCGGATTCACCCGGTATCGTATCGGCGTTTCGTTGTTGCTTTTTGACTAGCTTTCTAACTAGTGCTTAAACGAATCGGGCTGCGTGTGCTCAATGCGCTCACGTCGGCGCGAGCGCCGATACCATCTTTGGCCTCCAGCGGAGGCGAATCCACTGCAGGATATCGTAGGTGAGGGCGACCCACTGAGATTCAGTGCGTACTTTGGCAATTCTGCGCACGCTAAACTGAGGCCAAACTTGGCTTTGATCCAGAGATTCGGGAACTCGGCCACTTGCGAGCGTGTCTTATAGATGGCCTTGGTTTCGTCGGTCTGCATCTTCTGGCGGAACGCGGCTATGTCGGGCAAGAGTTCGCGCCGCTCGATCGAGCGGCCGTGCCGCGTACGAGGACAGCACTGATCTTTAGCCGGACACGTCTGGCAGTCTTGCTCCGACGCCTTGTAATAGCACATCGTGCCATGGCTTTCCTGCTTGGCGTCGTAGCGTAAGTGCTTGCCCTGCGGCGCGTGTTGGTCTGAGGTGCGTTCCGGACTCATGCTTATACGGATGCTCTGGCCTTGTTCTCGGATGGGGACTCGATGTCCGCATGTGATGTTGTTGCTGTTACAATAACTTCAACTGAGAGATTGCTTTACCGAAAGGACCATCAATGGAGCTTCAGAGTAACGTGCGGGTCTGTGCTGCCTGCATAACGAGCAGCTTGGCGTCAAAGGCGCCAAGGGCAAGCTCGTGCAGATCCACAAAGAGGGCTACTACGAGATAGCGATCGAGGTGAAAGAGCGCTCTTACGAGGCTTTTCTGCCCATCCCTGGTACGGTTCTCCTCGCCGCCGAGCCCATCGTCGAGATCGAAGCCATCGAAGTCGAGCGTTATTGAAGACCGCCGGCGAAGCCGTCGCTCCGAATTTCCCTCTCCCTACTGGGAGAGGGGGGACCGCACCCGAAGGGTGCGGTGGGTGAGGGAGCCGCCCCCGGTCAGCCACTGATCCGAACGAGAGCATAGAGCGTCGCCGCCGTTGTCAGCGCGACGGTGAGATTGTCGGTCCGGTGGATCGAGACGGACTCCACCGAGGCCGCTACCGTGGCCGCGATCATCGCGAAGCCGATCGACTGGTGCCAGTCGAGCTGTCCCATGAAGACGAGCACCAGTGTCATCGTGACGCTCGATGCGAAGAACATCGCTAGCGTTCCTTCCATGGTGCGAGCATGTCCCGACACGAGGTACCGGCGCGTGCCGGTGCGACGGCCGATGATCGTCGCCATCGCATCGCCCCAGCTCACCGTCATCAACCCACCGATCGCGATGAAGCCGTAGTCCTCGTCCGAGCCGGGACGCCAGAGCAGGCCGAGCAGCAGGGCCGAGGCCAGGGGGAGCAACACGGTACCGAGTGAGCCTCCGTCCTCCTCGACCGAGGCGAAGAGCTCGTACCGGAACGACAGGTAGAGAACGAAGGCGAGCGTCACCAGCGGAACGATGCCCCACCGCCAGTCCGAGAAGAGATAGACGGTCGGGACAGACCACATTCCGATACCGACGTGCACGATGGTCCGGGTGTGTTCTGTTCTCGCACCGAGGCGCTTGCGCGCGAGTTCGGCGACAGCTATAAGGACGAACAGGTAGAGGTAGCTCAGCCCGAGCGCGAGCTGGTTTCCGGTCAAGCTGTGCTCCCTCTGTTCACCGCGCGCTATAATATCCGGCAGTCATCACTACAAGAACAGCCGGATTCTACCGAGTTGAGAGGAATCCGGGGAGGCGCACGGCAACATGCTTTCGAAGGGTCTGGGGTCCATCTTCGGGCTCATCATTCTTGTCATTTCAGGCGGGACCGCATTCGGAGAAGTCGTCTACCTCAATAACGGAGATGTCATCCACGGTTCGCTCGTCTCCGCCAACAACACCGAGCTCAAGCTGGAGACGCCCTATGGCACGCTGCCGATCCCCAAAAAGGACGTACAGCGGATCGACTACCATGTAGGCGCTCCCGCGCCAGGTACCGAGAGCGGAGCCGAGACGGACAAGCCCTCCGGGCCACCCCCGCCGCCGGACATCGCCGGCAAGACGGCGATGACGGTCGTCATCCGCGGCAACTCCTTCTGGTATGCCTTCGAATCGGGTGAGGGCGTCGAGGCGGATACGCGAATTCGGCTTCGCGTGTTTCTCGGTGAAACCCGCGCTTGCGCGCTCGTGGACGGGAAACCGGATACGGTGGACGGCAAAACGCTTTATAACTCCTTCACCTTCACCGCTTCGGACGCCCTGGTTGTCGAGTAAGCGGAAGGCTACAGGTGCTCCGTTTCGAAAACCGGAGACGGTGAGATCCGGTTGCAGGTCCTTCTGCCGGAGGGGGCGAGCTCCGGGCGTCTGCTCACGCGCATGCTCTACGAGATCAACCGCGGGGATCGCACCACGCCGCGCTGGATCGACGTGGTCTCCCGCTCTTTCCCCGCCCAGATCGAGCCCGGCAAGGAGAGCTACATCGTCGTCGAGCAGGACGCGGACGCTCTCGACTACTCCGGCTTTTTCAAGAAGACGATGAAAAACCTCGAGCTATTCCAGCTGTACGTTCTGAGCTCGGAGATCCGCGGCTGACGTTTCGTATTTCGCCTCTCTTAGTGTGCGCCCTGGCGTCCACTCTGCTCCTCGCTGGCTGTCGAGGCGAGGAGGACTCCACGGGACGCGCCGCGACACCGGTGGCCTCACCCGCGCTCACTCACGGAACCCTCGCCTTCCAATCCGATCGGGAAGGGAACTGGGACATCTATCTCATCGAATCGAACGGCTCCTCGCTTCGTCGCTTGACGACGGATCCGGCCGCGGATCGGAACCCCGCCTGGTCACCCGATGGCGAGCACATCGCCTTCTCCTCGGAACGAACCGGCGGCGGCGATATCTACATCATGGAGGCGAGCGGCGAGGGACTGCGCCGCCTCACGGACGATCCGGCCTACGAGGGGGCACCCGATTGGAGTCCCGATGGCAAGTGGATCGCGTTCGAGGGGGAGCGTCACGGCCGCGCCGAGATCTACCGGGTGGAAGTTGCAACGGGACAGGTCCAGCGCATCACCAGTTCCCGCGCGCGCAAGCTGGGGCCCGCATTCTCGCCGGACGCGGCTTACCTGGCCTACATGGACAAAGGGGTCATCTGGTGGCGCGTGGTCGTTCTGGACTGGGAGCGGGACGTGACGCAGACGGTCTCGGAAGGAGGTGGCGCGTGCCGGCCCACGTGGTCACCCGACGGCCGCCTCCTTGCCTATGTCAGTACCAGGGAGGCGGACAAGGCGGACCTCTGGTTCTACGAGGTCGGTCGCGAGAGAGCCTGGCGGGTTCCCACCCGGCCGAACGCCCATAACTACGATCCGTCCTTTTCGCCGGACGGCGCGACACTCGCGATCGCCTCCACGATCGTCCGCGGACGGAAGGAGCAGTGGGACCTGTTTCTGACGGATTTGAACGGAAGACAGCTCGTGCAGCTCACCGATTCGGAATGGGACGAGCGCTTCCCGAGATGGAGACCAGTAGACGACAGGAGGCCAGGTACGGCAGGAGACCAGGAGCAGGGGAGATCAGTAGAGTGATCGGTCCTGTCGTCCCGTCCGATGCACTACAATGAGGTGAAGACCGGTTGGAGGTAGCTGGGAGAATGAGCAGGCGGCGCCTGAAGCTTGATCCCGACGAGCATGCACGACGCGGTACCGAAGTGTATGAACAGGAAGTCCTGCCCCAGCTTCAGGATCGCGATCACGGCAAAGTCGTCGCACTCGATATCGACTCGGGAGCCTTCGTCGTTGCCGACAATACGGTAGAGGCTTCCGATCGCCTTCTCGAGAAAGTGCCGGACGCACGAATCTGGTTCGTTCGCGTGGGCCATAGAGCGGTTCATCGTTTCGGGCCGCGACTCGTTACGGAACGGACTTGATCCGCGGCGTCGTGACTTCGGACACCGAACCACATGGTCGCGGCACGGTTGAATCTCATTCTCGTGCGGCACGGCCTGACCGACTGGAATGTGGACGGGCGGCTTCTTGGCCGGTGTGACATCGGGCTCAACGCGGACGGTCGGGTACAGGCCGAGGATGCCGCTCGCGCCCTCGAGAGCTTCGGTGTCGGCACCGTGCTCTCGAGCCCCCAGATCCGGGCGCGTGAGACAGCCGAGCCCATCGCCCGGCGGCACCGCGTTTCCGTCGGCCTGGAGCGCGCGCTCGACGAAGTGTGGGTGACCTCGGAGTGGCAGGGAAGAACCGTCTCCGAGCTGCGCGGCAACGCGGATCTCGAAAAGCTCATTGTTGACCCGACCCATCGTTGCGAATCGATCGAGCCCGTTTCCGAGGTTCAGGCGCGGACGGTCAAACTCGTCGAGCGACTTCGGGACAGCGACGAGGATTCGACGATCGTTGCCGTATCGCACGGGGATCCGCTGCGGCTACTGCTCGCCCACTACCTGGGCCTTCCGCTCGCGGACTTTCGCAGGCTTGCCGTAGACAACGGCTCCGTTAGCTTGATGCGGTTCTCGCCTCGGGGCGGCCGGCTCCTGGCGCTCAACTGGCCCCCGTCGCTCGGCGGGTACCTGCCCGAACCCCGAAGGTGATGCCGCCGAGCGAACTGCTCCAGTCGCTCTAGTGTCCTGTATCAGTGGTTCGTTGCCTAAAGCTCGTGGCCATTTTGTGTGCTGGCGAGGCGTGACGACGAAGTCATAGCGGGATATTTCGAGGAGGAGCAACGAAGCCAGCGCGCAAAAGGGGCCGAGATTTAGGTGACGAACCACTGATACAGGACACTAGCTCCCTTGTGGAGCGCTCATTTCCCTTCACCGGGGGTTAGCCTGTGAATTTCGTGCTCGCTAACCCCTCAGGCTTCTTGTGTCCTTGCGGTAGTAGTGCGTGAGAACGTGGGGGCGATTCGGTAAGCTGAACGCCGGGTGTGTTGTTTTTCTCGCGGGCAGAGAGAGAGGGAAAAAAGGACTGGACAAACGCTGGCTGACTGTGTAACCTCAGGCTGGGAGGAAAACAGTGACCCAGGCAGGAAACGCTGCACTCGACACCGCAGCCAAGCGACCCACCTTTTGCGGCACGACCGTGACCGCCGAGAAACGGAGCGTGCTGACGGAGATCATCGCCACGTGTGGTCTGTCCCGGCACGAGCTGGCGCGCACGATCTGTGAGGGCCTGGGGTGGGTTCGTCGGAACGGCAATCTCAAGACCCGGGAATGCTACGAGTACCTGGAGGTTGTCGAAGCGAAGGGGCTGGTGACGTTGCCCCCGCGTCACGAGCAGCGGCGCCGCGGACCGACGAGCATCCACTACACGAAGGCTGGTCGCGAGCGGCCACGGCGTGAGGGCAAGCTATCGGACGTCGCTCCGGTGATGCTGGGCTTGGTGGCGAACGCTGAGGAGCGAGCGCTATGGAGGGAACTGGTCGCGCGTTACCACTACCTGGGCCACAAGGTGGCCTTTGGCGCGCACCTGCGGTACTTGGTCTGGATGTCGAATCCTCGGCGGGAGCTCTGTGGGTGCGTGCAGTTCTCCTCGGCGGCGCGGTGGCTTCAGGCGCGTGACGGCTTCATCGGTTGGGATGACGCAACGCGGCAGAAGAACCTTCCCCGGGTGGTCAACAACAAGCACCGCGATGCCGCTCAAGTGAAGACGCCCATCTTCGAGCATCGTCAAAAGCACCGGATGTCGCCGCGACGCACGTGCGGTGGCAATCCGTAGATAGGCTTCTGCCTCGGATAAGCGCAAGACGTCTGTACAGTATTTGTGCATCGACGACGATGTCTGGCGCGCGTACAGTCGGCGTGCATCCACCTCGGCGATGTGCGCAACGAGAACCGACTCTACGCGCCGCGACTGTTTCAGAACGTCCGACAGTCGAGCAAGAAGCTCGTCATCGGAAAGCGATTTCAATCCGTATCGTGCCTGCCATGTTTTTCATGTTGCTTCGAAAAAGCTGTCAAGCAAAAAGGGAATTCTTTTTCTCAGCGATCTTTATTCTTGCAGAGCCCCGCACTCCGTCCGGACGGCTGTTGTCGTAAGCGCGGACGCGGTCGAACTCGCGAATGGCTCTTGGGAAGTTTTTCAGGCTTGCTTCGCCGATCTCGCGGATGCGGGTGGGGCTGGCCGCGTGGCCCCCTCGCTCGGCTCGGTTCGCGATGCGCTCGACGTTCGTTTCCGCGTCCTCGATCGCGACGTACCTCATTTGGAGAGAGAAGCCATTGTCGCGAGCGGCGGCGGCTTGCCGAAAGGTGATGTCGGTGCGAAGGGTGGTCTCGACCGCGAAGCTCTTCCCGTCGCGAATGTGGTTCGCGATGAAGTCCTCGCACTCCTTGTGGGCCCGCGCGCGGATTTCCGGGGGGATGTTTCGGTATGAGCCGTCGTTGAGCGCAGCAGCGCGGTCGTCGATATTGAAGGCGTCGACACCGCTTTGGCCGACCGGGAACGCAGTGGATTTGCCACTGCCGGCGGGTCCGGCGACGACGATCATACGGGGCCGCATCCGAGGCGTCGCCCAGACGGGCTAGACGTCGGTTTGGGAGTGTGGCTGCATGTCGGGAGGGAGTTCTTTGTTGATGCGCCGCCCCTTGTCGTCGACGATGCCGAGCTCCTCGAGCTCCTTCACGGCCTTTCGGATTCGCTCACCGGCCTTCTCGAGCTCTCGCTCCTCGAATCGGGTGACTTCCTTGTCATCGTCGAGATCGACGGTGGCCCAGGTGAGCTCTTCCTCCTTGACTTTCTTGTCGTCCAAAGTCCCTTACCTTGCTCAAGAGTATCCCAGCGGGGTCAGACAGGCCAAAGAGAGTGATGATAACGCCCTGGCTCCGTCAGCTTGATGCGGTTCTCGCCTCGGGGCGGCCGACTCCTGGCGCTCAACTGGCGCCCCACGCTCGGCGGCTACCTGCCCGAGCCCAGGGGATAGCGTTGCGGAACGAGTTTAATCGGCTCGACCCTGTTCACATGGCAGCGTTTCAAGCTTTAGAACCCGGCCTACCAGCTCATCGAAAGAAGAATCCCTTTCCGGTCCCGGGAGAGAATCGGGGAAAGCGCGGTGAACGAACGACTGCTCGACCCGGGAGCCAGGTAGACCAAGTCCGATCGCGAACCGCCAATCATCGCGTCCACGCCCGCGCCGACGCCGAAGCCGATCCCAGCGAACATGGCGGCGGCGACGAAAGCTGGTCCTGGGGTGCACTCCTCGACAAGACAGAGCGCCACCATAGGAGCTACGCCGACACCAGCGCCGATGGCAGCGCCATTCCAAATCGTATCCTTGTGCTCACGCGCAATTCGCCTTACGCGATCCTCCGGAATCACGATCTGCGTGCCATCCTCCGTCGACTTGGCCTCCAGGTCGGTCCTCCCCGACGGCGGGGAGTCGACCCGGACGGTGATCGCCGTGTCCGTCACACTTTCGACCTTGGCTTCTGTCTCCGTGTATTGGGCTCCGTCCTCCAGGACACACGTGATCAAAACCGTATCTCCCTCCTTTAGCGCCTCCTGTCGGTTTAGCTCGGCAAAGGAGTGAGCGGCAGTCTGCGCGGCCGCGATGGCCGGAACAGACATCATCACTAGAAACACGATTGCCTTTCTCATGGTTGCCTCCCTGGCTTTGAAGTTGGTGACGACGACGGGAGCGTCTGGATGCGAGAAGTTTATGAACGAGGACGAGAACGTCAGCTAGCCGAAAACATACTCCCTTTACGAAATGACAGCAAACCTCGCCGCACCACTCAGCGCTCCATCGCCGAAACCTCCTCCGCTTTCCTGCCTGGCCTCACCGTGCCGTGCGCCTACAGACTTTTTGCGTCGATCCTCACAGGCTACCTCCCCTGGCATTTGCATCGGGTATGCCGCAAGCTCCAGGTCGTTATCGAATCGAGAGACCGATCCGGAAGCTCAGCAAGTGCCCATCCCAGTATCCGGGGTACAAATGATCTCGAAACTCCACCCGTAGTCCCAATCCGTCGTTGAACCAGTAGTTCAATCCTCCGCCGAAGTTCAGAAGGTTGGCCGTGCCCTCCCGGAAGGCCAGCGTGTAGCCTCCGGTGACGAACGGAACGACCTTCCCGGACTCGTCACGCGGGAAGAAGTGGTACGAAGCGTCGAGCGAGAGCATTCCAAGGCCGCAGCTGAAGCATCCCGGAAGCGTCATGTAGCCCCCGTCCACACCGAAACCAAGGCCCTTGTGAACCAGCCATTCTGCACCTCCGCCGAATTGGATCGTCGACTCGGTCTCCGGGGCCAGCGTGCCGGGCGCAAAGAAGAGGTATTGCTGACGGCGATGGTGCTCGCCCCCCTCTGCTTCACAAAGCCCTTGCATGAACAACAGAAAGATGAAGCTCCCGAAGAAACGTGACATGGTTGCCTCCCGTGTCGGAGCTTTCTTGGTATGGGTAGATACCCGTGTTCTTTCAACGTGCTCCTGACAAGGGACTCAGCAAAGTCCGTTCCAGGCGGAAGCGAAAACAGCTTCTGTGTACTTTCACAGCGCTAAATCACCGCTTTGCTTCAAGGAAGAGTTTTCCGTCGACCCGAAAGTGAAGCAGCAGTCTGCCTTATTCGGGTCGGGTGCCTAACGGATCGGATAGATGCGGGTCGAAAACGTGAGACCACGCACGCCCGGCAAGGCTTCGGCCAAGCCGAAGGAAGGGTCGCGAGCAGATCGTGCTCCACAGCACGGATCAATCTCATCCTCCGTGCGGCACGGCCTGACCGACTGGAATGTGGACGGGCGGCTTCTTGGCCGGTCTGACATCGGGCTCAACGCTGGACGGTCGGGTACAGGCCGAGGATGCCGCTCGCGCCCTCGAGAGCTTCGGTGTCGACACCGTGCTCTCGAGCCCCCAGATCCGGGCGCGTGAGACGGCCGAGCCCATCGCCCAGCGACACCGTGTTTCCGTCCGCCTGGAGCGTTCGCTCGACGAAGTGTGGTCGATCTCGGAGTGGCAGGGAAGAACCGTCTCCGAGCCGCGTGGCAACGCGGATCTCGAAAAGCTTATTGTTGACCCGCAGCTCATTCCATGAACGGGCAGCTCACCCTTTCAGGGCCGCACCCTGTTCCTTGAAACCGCAACTCATGCTAGTACTTTGTCGGCTCGAAGCGAACGCGATTGACCGCGAGGTAGGGTGCGCTGGTCGGCCGGCGCGGTGCGAGCTCCAGCAGGTTGATCCGCTCGAAGAGCGCCGCGTCGGCGGCGAAGGCGTGCTCCTCGAGCGCCTCGCCCGGAACGAAAGTCCCCAGCCGCTCACCGTTGAGGAAAACGTCGACCGGCTCGGGTGCGGCACCTTCGGGCAGTGCCGCCTCGACGAGAACACGAAGCGTCAGCGGTCGAGCCAGCGGCACCAGCACCCCCGCCCTCTCACCCACCGCCAGACGCACGTCGTTGGCTCCGTCTTTCCATGGGCGCACGCCGGTCCATCCGTTGCCGATGAAAGGCGGGTCGTTGCGGCCAATGTCGATGACCCCCTCGAGGTTGTTCTGTCGGTGAAAGAGGTACTTTCCGACGAGGAGGTCGTACTGCGTCTTCGGCCGGTCGTAGCGGCGTGCGAAGAGCCAGTTCTGTGGGAAGGAGAACGGGTAGCCGACCGCATCGAACGCGTCCTCCATCATGAGCGTTGCGGTGCGCTCCCAGGACATCGTGTCGTCGGCGGGGATGCGTCCGCGGCGATATTGCTCGACGAGCAGGAAGTTCCAGAGGAAGAAGACGGCCAGAGCGGCGCCTACCGCCACCATGGGACGACGCGCCACGAAATCGCGTGCGGCGGCGAGAAAGCTCGCGAGACCGAGGGCGAACATCGGTAGCGTCGAGTCGAACCGGCGAGCGCCGAACGACCCTCCGCCCCACCAGTCGGCGACGGCACTGTTCACGTAAAAGAGCACCAGCGCCAGCACCGCCAGGGGAAGACCGACGCGTGGCCGCCGCCAGACGAACGCCGTGAAGCCCAGCGTCGCAAACAGCAGAAGGGGACTCCAGGAGAACAGACCGTGTCGAGAGGCGAAGAGCGTCTCGGTGAAAAACGGCTCGCCCCACAGCATGTAGTCCGCCCCCAGCGGCACGCCGATCCACCACTGCCCGAAGATGGTGTGCCAGGCAACGAGTTGCGGGATCACGCCGAGCAGGAACGCGCTCCCGGTCGCGAGCGCCGCAAAAATGAGAAAGCGCGCCCGCTGTTTCCCGAGGGCGGTGAGCCATTGCCAGGCGGGCAGGAGCATCCACACCGCGCTCTGCCAGCGCACCAGATAGGCGAGACCGACGAGAAGTCCCATGAGAGCGAAGTCGCGCAGGCGATCGCCCCGGGAGAGAAGCCATCGATCCAGGAGCAGGCACATGAAGAGAAACGTCGGAGTATGCGTGTAGATGGAATGGTAGGAGAGGTAGAACAGAAAAAAGCTGCCGAGTGCCACGCCGGACACGGCAGCGAAGGCGACGCCCGGGTCGAACCAGCGGCGGAGTATCCCATGCAGCACGAGCAGACCCGCCCACCCGAGCAGGAGGCTCCCCAGCGCCACCGAATGCAGATACGGATCCGTGTAGCCGTCTGCGGGAGTGTCCACGCCGTTCATCTCTCTCATCCACACGCCCAGCGTGCCGAATCGGACGAAAGGCACCCAGAGGAGGCCCACGCCAACTGGAAACGTGTTCCGGGCCAGTCCGGTCTCGGGAACGATTTGCGATCCACGATACTGGTCGATACCCAGCCGCTGGTACTCGTTCGTCAAATCCAGATCGCCGTCGAATGCCAGAGAGCGCGCGTAGGGGTACAGCCAGAGCCCGTCACCGCGAAGGCGAAAACCGTTGAAGTGGAGGAGCGCGACGAGCACCAGCAGGAGCGCGACGTAGCCCGAGCGCACGGGCCAGTCTTCTTCCCCGGAGGATCGAAAACGCCACACCACGAGAGCGAAGAGGAGGATCGCACGCAGAGCGAACCCCGTCGGTGAGACCCGGCCACTCACCGACCAGCCACCGCTCACGACCACGAGCGCCAGATCGGCCGTCAGGACGACCAGCATTGCACTCAGGCCGTGTTGCACTAGTGGCACTACCGTCCGCTCCCCGGCTTCGGAAGCGGCAGCCCGGCTCTCAGCGCCAGCTCGTAAAAGGTTTCGACCGGAAAGCCGACCACGTTCGAGAACGAGCCGTCGATACGCTCCACGAAGAGCCCGCCCTTGCCCTGGATGGCGTAAGCACCGGCCTTGTCCAGGCACTCGCCGCTCGCCACGTACCAGCGAATCTCCTGCTCGGTCATGGGCCGAAACGCGACCTTCGTCGAAGCGACCCGGGCTTCCGAGAAGTCGTCGCGCCGGCGAACGAGGGCGAGTGCGCTCAGAACGTGGTGCGCGCGACCGGCCAGCCGCCGCAGCATGCGTTTCGCCTCGGCCGCATGAGCGGGCTTTCCCAGCATCTCGCCGTCGACGACGACCGCCGTGTCGGCGGCTACGATCCACCGGTCGGCGTTTCGCCGCGCCACCGACTCCGCTTTCGCGACGGCCAGTCTCCGCACGTAGCGGCGGGGCGATTCGCCGGGAAGTACACTCTCGTCTATCCGGGGCACGACTTTCCGAAAGGGGTAACCGAGCTCTTTGAGATAGGCGGCACGTCTGGGGGAAGACGACGCGAGGACGAGGCGCACGTCAGCCACGGGCGAATCGTATCATCCACGCGCATCAATGCGGTGCTCGGCGTTGATCTTTTTCCCGTGCGTGGCCCTACGCTCTGAGGCGCCGGCGTTTCTGGCTGAACTCTTTGAAGAGCTTCTCCTTCGCCTCGTCACAGAACTTCCGGATCCGTGTCACGTTGCGGTCGTGGTCCCGCTGGATCGACTGCGCATCGGGGTGAGCGGCGAGATCACTTCGCAGGCGGCTCTCTTCGTGAGCGACCGCCCGTTCGTAATCGATGGCCGCGCCGGTGATCTTTCTCTCCGCCTGACGGTGTGCCCTCTCGACGGCGATCCGTTCCGCCACCAGCTCGTCCTGAAGGCCGGCCTGGTGCTTCAGGCGCGCTTCTTCGATCGCCTGGTTGTAGGTTTCGCGGGCCTCGTCCACCGCCTCCTCGTAAACGCGATCGGCCGCCTTCCGGGCCGCTCGCTGCTCGGCGAGCAGGAGCTTTTTCGCCTTGTTGCGCGCGGCCTGCCACTTCGCCTTTGCCTTGCGAACGCTTTGGTCTCGCTTTCGGTGGGTCTTGTCCCGCGTGTCGCGGTACTTGCGCTCCTCGGCGCGAAGCGCCTGCCTTCTATTGTCTTCGGTGCCTCGAACGTCGCGGTCACGGGTATCGTTGGCCTTCTGGCTCGTCTTCAGCTGGGCGAGCTTCGCCTGCTCCAGAGCTTTGTGGTAGCGGCGGAGGATCTTGGCGGCGCCTCCGTGTTCCGATAGCAGTCGATCGCGCTCGGCGTCCGCCTCGTCGATTTGTCGCGCGCACTCCGACTCGAGCGCCGAGATCTCTTCCGAGAGCTCGAGCGTCAGATCAACCAGGGTTCTTCCCACCAGACCACCTCCGGTACTCCTCGGGTGTGTCGATATCCTGCGTCACGCCGGACCGGTCGAGACACACCGTGACCACCTCGTTTTCATGATCCCATACGACGCGGCGTGCGCCCACTTCCTCGGGTGCCGTCTCGAGCTCCGAGAAAACAGCGCGCGAGAACAGCACCGGATGGCCGCGGCGGTCCTGGTGGACGGGGACGACGACCGGAGCTCCGGTTGCTTCGAACCTCTCGATGAGCGCATTCACGATGCCGGGAGTGACCTCCGGGTGATCGACGGGACAAATGAGCGCACCCTCGACGTCGGTCTCGGCCAGCGCCGCGATGCCCGTCTGGATGGAGGACAGCATGCCTCGCTCGGGCGACTCGTTCGCGGCGATCTGGGCGGCGCCGAAATCCGTCGCTTCGCGTATGCGATCGGCATGGTATCCGAGCACGACGACGGTCGGCTGTGCCTGTGAGCGCTCGAAGACGGAGAGGAGATGCGAGAGGAAGCTCTGGTCTCCGTCGCGAACGGAGAGAAGTGCCTTCGGCGAGCCCATGCGTCTGGACTCGCCAGCGGCAAGAATCACAGCAGCAATCATCAGCATTCAGCATCCAGCAACTACACCGCCAGTTCCCCTGCCCCAGCCCGTCCCTGGTAGCCGGAAGCTGGTAGCTGGATGCTAATGTTCCCCGTGCCCTTCCACGACCAGGCCGAACGCGAGGTTGTCGAACGGCATCGCCAGCGTCCACTGGTCCATGTCGTTCTTGACGATGGACGGCTCGCTGACCTCTTCCCAGATGGGGAAGATGCTCATGACGGCGGGATGGCCGATCCCGGTGGCGCCGAAGCTCTGCATGGCGAAGTCGTCCTTGCTCCAGGGCATTTCGAGCTCCTGGTCCTGCGCAACGGGGATGAGCAGCACGAAGTCGCGGTAGATGGAGACTCCCATGTGATTTCCATCGGCGGGCCGGATGCCGAAGCGGAGCGTATACAGGCCGGGCTCGATGTTGTTGTCCTTGTAGTCCGACCACGCTCGGCCAAGCTTGACCACACCGACGAGGGTGCCGATCTTGATTTGCGTGAACTCGACTTCGAGCTCGCTGGTGACGCCCTCCGCGACGGGGAAGTCGGTCCGGAACCAGAACTCGCCGAGCAGTCCGTCGTCGGTGGTGACCTGGATTGCCCTGGCCTGGAGCACCGAGCGTATGGGCTCCGCCAGCTCCTGCGGCGCTTCCGCTTCAACGGTCTCGACGGACGGATCCGCCGCCCAGACGGTGGCGGCGGCAACGACGACGGCGGCGAGGACACATCTGGTAATCACGAGCTGTTCTCCTGACGAAAAAATGGCTCACCTGCCTCCTGGGCAAGTGAGCCTCCAAATCCTTTGCCGGCGGGACGAGCTCCTAGGGCACTAACGGACGAACTCCCCGACGAAAGCGCTCCGCTTGAGCGGGCAGCTCCACGTGGTGTTGAAATCGTCACCCTGATACGCGTTGGCCAGCGTATAGGCCGGGGTGGCGTTCGCCACTTCCGTGAGCGGAGGGTAGTAGATGAACTCGTTGCCGCAGAGATGGTCTTCGTGGGTGAGAGCCCGCGTCTTCAGTTCTACGAGATCGCCCACCTTGACACTGGCATGGCCGGCTTCGCCGCCGAACTCCGCCTCAACCGATGCGGCCTTGACGTCGAGCACGTTTTCGAGGAGCTTCCCGCCCATCTCGCGAGCGAAGTTCTCGAGCGCCAGTCGCTGATCGTCATCGGCCTTGTCGTCGACGACGATCACCGAACGTGCCGGATGGGGATTCGCGAACGGGTCACCGAGAGTCGCGTTGGCTTTCACCACCGCCACCACGGTCAGACCGCTCAGGTCCACACCCTCGTACTCGCCCTCGTTGATCTTCCAGGCCATGATGGCTTCCTGGCCCTCGAGATTGACCTCGCCCATCGCCACGCACGCACCGGTGTAGACGTCCGCGGTCCGGGCTTCCAGATAGTCGCCCCGAAGGCTGGCCGCCGCCGTGGGCGCCGCGATCGCAGCGATTAAAAGGCTGACAAGTAGGATCTTCCTCATGGTTTCGACTCCCTTGCGCAATACTAGCACGGAGCATCCTAGTCTTCTCCCTTTGGGGAAGAAGACTAGGTTGCAAATCCCTTGAAGCAGCCGCGGCCCTTCTGACAGCTTTCCCGGTTCGCGACGTCGCGGTCCGGGCCGAGGCAGTTCATCGTCTCCATGCACCAGAAAAACCCATCGCTGGTGCTCGGAACCGTCGGATCGGGCTCTGCCTCGACGTACATCCCCTTCGAGCGCAGGCGCGAGCATACGAGATGTCCTGGAATGTAGTTCTTGGCTAACACGTCGGCCATGCTCAAACCTCCTTGCCGGACGCCCGCAGGATGGCGCGCTTGACCGCCACCCGGGTCAGCCGAATCTTGTACTCGTTGCGGCTGAGCGCCCGCGCGCCTTTGACCGCATCGTCCGCCGCCCGGTCGATGGCCTTGTTGTCGTTGAGGCGCTTGCCGTTCATCCGCTTCGCCGCATCCTCGCTCACCCACGGCGTCGGCGCGACGTGGCCGAGCACGAGGCGGGCCGAATCGACCTTGTCGCTGTTCATCGTGAGAGCGACCGAAGCGGTGGCGAAGGGCCAGTCGAGCGTCTCTTTCTGCCGCACTTCGTACGTGGCGTTCTTCACGTTCGCCGCTGCGGGCACATGGATGTCGGTGACGATCTCGTCGTCCGCGAGAGCGTACTCCTTCTCGCCCTCGGCGGTCGGTGCCCGATAGAACGATTCGAGCGCCACCTCGCGCTCGCCGTTCGGGCCCGCCACCTTGAGCTTCGCGCCGAGCGCGATCAGCGGCGGCGCCAGGCTCGAGGGGTTGACGAAGTAGGCGGGTCCCCGGTTACCGAAGATCGCGTGGTAACGATTGTCCCCCGCGGTGACGAGCGACTTGCCCTCGTGCATCGCCAGAAGACCGAAGCCGTTCCGGTAAAACCAGCAACGGGGCCGCTGGCAGAGGTCGCCGCCGGCGGTGCCCATGTTCTTGATCTGACGACTTCGAACACCGTCCACCGCCTGGGCAATGGAAGGGTAGTGCTGCTGGATGGTGGCGTTGGCCTCCAGGTCGGACAACGTCGTCATCGCGCCGATCCTCAATCCAGAGGCGTCGTCGTAGCTGACTCCCGCAAGGTCCTCGACGTTCTTGAGGTTCACCACTCGCTTGACCTCGACCAGATCGTCTTTCATCAAGCTGAGCAGGTCAGTCCCGCCGGCGAGAGCTGCTGCGCCTTCGGCACCGAGCAGCTTGACGGCGTCTTCTTTGGTCGTCGGGCTCGCATACTCAAAAGCGTGCATCAGGCAACCCCTCCTTTCTCGAGAGCGGCCAGCACCCGATCGGGTGTGAGCGGCAGCTCGGGCACCGAGACTCCAGTGGCGTTGGCCACCGCCGTCGCGATGGCAGCGCCCGGCGAGATGACCGGGGGCTCTCCGAGCCCGATGACGCCGCGCTCGTCGTAGCCCGGTCCGGTCATCATGTGGACCTCGAACTCACCGATGTCACCGATGCCGGCCAGCTTGTAGAACTCCATGTTGGCATTCAGCATCCGTCCGGTGGTGTCGTCCCAGATCCGCTCTTCGGTGAGTGCGTAGGTCACACCCATGATGAGCGCACCGTAGACCTGACTCTCGGCCGTCGTCAAGTTGATGATGAGGCCGCAGTCCTGGACTGCCACCATCTTGTTGATCTTCACGATGCCGGTCTCGATGTCGACGGAGACGTCCGCCATCTGGACGCCACCGACACCGCTGTCGTTGAGCTTTCCAGGACCCGGGTTGCTTCCGGTGGCCGAGATCGGCATCACGCCGAGCATCGCCGCCGCCCGCTTCCAGGGCATGGAGTTCGAGGGATTGCTCTTCGAGCGCACCACGCCGTCCTCGGCCTCCAGATCGTCGGCCGCGACGCCCAGAGCCGGCGCGACTTTCTCGAACACCAGGTTGAGGGCGTTGATGCCTGCCCGCCGTGTGGAGCCGGTCACGCCGCCCACCGTGGTGCTGCCACCCGAAGCACCCGAAGCAGGGAAGTCGCTCTTGCCCATGCTGACCTTCACGCCGTCCATGCCGACGCCGAAGGTTTCCGCCAGCGTCATGGCAATGATGGTGCGCGTGCCCGTGCCCAGGTCCTGGCTTCCGAGCTTCACCTCGACGAGCCCGTCCGGGTAGACGACGACTTCGGCGTTGCTGCGATGGCCTCGGCCACCCCAGGTGTGGAGCGCCAGGCCGAGTCCCTGCCGAACGGGACCACTCCCGGCACCGCGCCCGCGCCACTTCTGCTTCCAGCCGATCATCTCGGCGGCTTTCTTCAGCTCTTCCTCGTAGACGTTGGCGCGCTCGCCGGTCATGGCAATGTTCTTGAGGAAGAAGTCGAGCGGGTCCATGCCGAGCTTGCTCGCTGCGTCGTTGAGCGCCGACATGGTAATGAGGCAGCCCTGCGGATGGCGGGGTGCTCGCCAGGCGCGCGCCGGACCGGTGTTGGTCGGGACCGACGTGTGCTCGTGTCGCTGGTTCTCGAACGCGAAAACGTACGGCAGGGGCGGCGAGTTGGTACCTGCTGGGCCGCCCGAGCCCCAGGATTTGGAGGACCAGGCGACAACGTTCCCGTCGCCGTCGCAGCCGACCTCGACGTCCGCGTAGGCCGAAGGTCGAGCACCGGCGACGGCCATTTCGGCGTCGCGCTCGAGCATGAGCTTGACCGGCCGTCCGGCGTCCCGGGACAGCTCGACACACTCGACACCCCAGCGGTCGGCGCTGAACTTGCTGCCGAACCCGCCGCCCATGTATTGCGTGTCGACGTGGATGCTCGAGGCCGGGATGCCCACCTTGTCGCCCACCTGGCCGGGGATTCCGCTGACGTTCTGTGTCGATGCCCACATGCTGACGTTCTGCTCGTCCGACCACTCGGCGACCTGGCCGTGAGCTTCGAGGCAGCAGTGCGCGATCTGCGCCAGGCCGTAGGTGCCTTTCGAGCGTGACTTGGCGGAGCCCATCGCAGTGGCGGGATCCCCCGTCGTCTCTTCCTGCGGTTCGTTGGTCGCGGGTGCTTTCCCGACGTACTTCTCGTTCACGTAGTGAGGCAGTACGTCGTATTCGACCTCGATGGCGCGAATCGCATCTCCGGCGATCTCCTCGGTGACGGCCGCAACGGCGACCACTTCGTCGAGCGACCATTTGATCTCGGTGCCCACGTCGTTGAGGATGCGAACCGCCTTCACGCCCTCCATCGCCTCCGCCTTGCTGACGTCGATCTTCGTCACCGTCGCGTGGGCGTGCGGGCAGCGAAGGATCTTCGCATGCAGCATGTCGGGACGATTGACGTCGTAGGCGTACTTGGCGGCACCCGTTACTTTCACGGGGCCGTCGAGCCGGCTCATCCGCGTTCCGATGAGGTCACGGTCTTTGGGATCGGGCCAGGTGTAATCAGCCATTGGTCGTCCCTCCCTTCGCGACGTCTCTCACTGCGGCACGGATGCCGATGTAGGTGCCGCAGCGGCAAAGGTTGCCTCCTAGCTCCTTGTGCATCTCATCCGTTCCGGGACTCGGATTGCGGTCGAGCAGTGCCTTGCAGGAGACGACGAACCCTGGGGTGCAGAAGCCACACTGTTGTGCGTCGTTGTCGACGAAGGCGGCCTGGATGGGATGCATGTTCTCCGGCGTCCCTAGGCCTTCGATCGTCGTGATCTCTCTGCCTTGTGCCTCGATGGCCAGGATGGAGCAGGCGTAGGCCGACTCACCGTTGAGCAGCACCGTGCAGGCACCGCAGGTGGCGCGGTCGCAGACTTTCTTGGCGCCAGTCAGATCGAGGTGATTGCGAAGCGCATCCAGCAGCGTGACCCGCGGCTCCAGATTGGCCGTAAAGTATTTGCCGTTGATTCGAAACGACATGGGCATCGCGTCGGGACCGACGAGACCCTCCTCCGTCGTTTCGGCTTGCCCTGCGATCGCCCCGGCAACACCGCCGGAGAGCAGTCCACTGGACAGCGCACCGGCCGCAGCGCTACCCCGCAGAAAATCGCGGCGGGATACGCCTTTGCCTGGCTTCGCTTCCTTCTTGTCGTTCGCCATGGGTCCTCCTTGGATTCAAGTGCGAAGCAGAGTCGAAATTCGAAAGACGGTCGGGAGACGGGTCGAGAAAACCCTGCAGTTTCCCTTCGCGGATGGGTTACACATCGAATCGCCCCAAGCCGGAACCCAGCTACTCCCTGGAAGGCGACACAATATACATCAGGAGGAGTCCGCTAGGCAAAAGAGGCGAACCGGGCGCCGCGGTCGGAGGGGGGCCGGCCGGATGCCCGTATAATGAGGGTCGTGAGACGTCGTCGCAGTCCGTCGGTAGGGGAGGTGCTGGTCCACGCGCTCCCCCGCAAAGCCCATGAACGGGTGTTCTCCGTGGAGCTGTTGCGCTCGCGCTGGTCCGATGCGGTCGGAGAGGAGCTCGCCCGGCGCTCGGAGCCCGAAGCGCTCGATGAGGGGGTTCTGACCGTTCGGGTGGCCGACGAGCGATGGGGGCGGATGCTCGTCAAGCTGCAGCGACAGATCATCGGGGCGTTGAACGGCGCAGTGGGGCTGAGCGTGGTCCGGCGCGTCAACTTCGTCAAGCGCCACGGGTGGAAGCCTGCTGCGGGGCGGTGTCCGGAGCCGCCCGAGCCGCCGTCTCCAAACGAGCCCCCCGTCCCCGAGTCGGTCGATCGGGCCGCCCACGGTATTGCCGACGAGGAGCTGCGGACGATCGTGGCGCGAAGTGCCGCACGATACTTGAACGCGAAGGTAAAGAAAGGACAAAGCTAGTGTCCCGTCTCGGAAGTGAGGTTAGCATCGAGAGCGTCGAGGCGCCCGGATCGCAAGGCGCGACGAGGGCGAAATACCGCGGTATTCAACCGAGGCGCAACGCAGCGAGGCGGGATGCATCGGCGCTCGAATGCAACCTGACTTCCGGGACGGGACACTAGCATGCGCGACGCCTACATCATTAGCGCGGTTCGCACGCCAACCGGAAAGTTTCTGGGCGCGTTGAAGAAGTTCTCCGCCACCGAGCTGGGCTCGAGGGTCGTCGAGGAAGCCGCCTCGAGGGCGGGCGTGGACCCAGACGGCGTCGACGAGGTCATCATGGGCAACGTCGTCTCGGCCGGTCTGGGGCAGAACCCTGCCCGGCAAGCGGCGCTCGGAGCGGGACTCCCTTCCGCGGTCGGTGCCTTCACCATCAACAAGGTGTGCGGCTCCGGGCTGAAAGCGGTCCTCCTGGCTCGACAGGCGATCGTCGCCGAAGACGCCGAGATCGTCGTCGCCGGTGGCATGGAGTCGATGACCCACGGTCCCTATTTCATCCCCCGCCTGCGTGAGGGCTTGCGGCTCGGCCACGGAGAGCTCGTCGATGCCGTCGTTCACGACGGACTGTGGGATGTCTACAACGACTTCCACATGGGCATGACCGGAGAGAAGGTGGCGGAGAAGTACTCCATCTCTCGCCAGGAAATGGACGAGTATGCTTGCGAGTCGCATCGCAAGGCGGCCGCCGCCACCGAGGCGGGGAAGTTCAAGGAGGAGATGCTTCCGGTCGAGATTCCGCAGCGAAAAGGCGATCCCATCGTCGTCGACCGCGACGAGCCCATCCGGGCCGACACGACGACCGAAGCCCTCGCGAAGCTCAAACCCATCTTCAAAAAGGACGGCACGGTGACCGCGGGGAACGCACCGGGAATGAACGACGGTGCATCGGCGCTCGTCGTGGCCTCGGAAGCCGCCGTCGAGCGTTCGGGCCTGAAACCCATGGCCCGCATCGTCGCCCAGGCGATCTCCGGCCTCGACCCGGAGTGGGTCATGATGACACCCGTGCCCGCTGTGAAGAAGCTCTTCGAGAAGACCGGCTGGAGTGGCGCCGACGTGGACCTGTTCGAGCTCAACGAAGCGTTCTCGGTCCAGGCCTGCGCCGTCACCCGAGAGCTCGAGCTCGACCCGAACAAGACGAACGTGCACGGTGGCGCGGTGGCTCTCGGGCATCCGATCGGTGCGAGCGGGGCGCGCATTCTGACCACACTCCTGTACGCGTTGAAGGATCGAGGCGGCAAGCGCGGCGTGGCGTTGCTCTGCATGGGCGGCGGCAATGGCCTCGCTCTGGGCGTTGAGATGGTCTAGCCGGGATGAACCTAGCCGGGATGAACCTCTCCCCCCTCTGGGGGGGGGAGGTCGCCCGCCTCCACCAATCCCTTTGGCGAGCGGGTGAGGGGGGACAAGCGATCGGAGGACTCATGCCAATCAACAAGATCGCCGTCATGGGCGCGGGCACGATGGGCAACGGCATTGCCCAGGTCTTCGCCCAATCGGGGTTCGACGTGTACCTGCGCGATATCGAGACGGAGCTCGTCGAGCGAGGTGTCGTTGCCATCGAGAAGAACATGAAACGGATGGTGGACAAAGGAAAACTCTCCGACGACGAGGCCAAAAAGGCCAGCGAGCGCATCTCGGCTGGAACCGAGCTCGACAGCGCATCCGACGCCGATTTCGTCGTCGAAGCCATCATCGAGGACCTCGAGCTCAAGAAATCGATCTTTCAGCAGCTGGACGAGCTCACTCGCAAGGAGGTCATCCTCGCCAGCAATACGTCATCCATATCGATCACCAAGCTCGCCGCCGCGACCTCCCGCGCCGATCGTTTCATCGGCATGCACTTCATGAATCCCGTCCCGGTCATGAAGCTGGTCGAGATCATTCGCGGGCTCGCCACCTCGGACGAGACGTACAAGGTGACGGAAGAGCTCTCGACGACGCTTGGAAAGACGCCCGTCGAAGTCAACGACTCGCCGGGTTTCGTGTCGAATCGTGTGCTCATGCCGCTCATCAACGAGGCCATCTTCGCTCTGATGGAAGGGGTCGGCTCGCCCGAGGCCATCGACACCGTGATGAAGCTCGGAATGAACCATCCCATGGGCCCCCTCACCCTCGCGGATTTCGTCGGACTCGACGTATGTTTGAGCGTCATGAATGTGCTTCACGAAGGCTTCGGTGATCCGAAATACCGGCCTTGCCCCCTTCTCATCAAGATGGTCGACGCCGGGTATCTGGGGAGAAAGACCGGCAGAGGGTTTTACGAGTACTCGTAAAAGGGTGCAGCCAGCCCAACAGTCCTTACTGCGCGACTCGCCCCTTTTCCAAACAGTCCGTGACGGTCACGCCACCTTTTCCCTGCGCTTCTTTGCACGGTCGAGATCGTACGTAGCTTGCACGTTCATCCATAGCTTTGCAGAGGTGCCCAGGGCTTCCGCGAGATCCAGCGCCGCGTCTGCCGTGACCCCCCTCTTGCCATTGATGAGCTCGTTGACTCGCGCGCGGGTCCATCCGATTTTCTCGGCGAAGGCAGCCTGTGTGGTGCCCGCCGGCTTGAGGAATTCCTCGGCCAGAATTTCGCCTGGGTGAAACGGATTCTTCGGCTGTCTCATGGCGTCCCCCTCAACTGTGGTAATCAACGATCTGGACCTCGAAGGCGTTACCACCCTGCCATCGAAACACGATCCTCCACTGGTGGTGCCGGTTTGCACAAAGTAGTTGCAGCCCGTTTCGGATATTGGAATCGGTTCAAGGGTTCGGTCCTTTCTGGTCGTGCCTGGTTCGGGCTCCGACAGTCGAGCGCCGTCGTAGCCTGGACTTGACGGCTTCGCCGAGGCCGAGGAGCCGCAAGAGCTTTCCCGCAGTTGCCGAAGTCGCATCGACGATGCGCATCGCATGGGCGAGCAACGCGCCGCGCGGGCACCATGGAAAAAGATAGAAATGTCTCTCCTCGTGAGAGAGATTACTCAGTCGTTTCTTGTGCAGCGAGTCGCCCACCTGGAAATCGAAGAGCTCGATCCCCGGTCGTGACGACAGATCCATGAAGATCTCGGTGAGCAGGTAGATACCTGGCTGAAGCTTTCGCCACGCCGGATCGTATCCCGTCTCGTGAGCGCTGTAGACGCCGCCGACGTTGTAGCCGACCTGGAATGCGACGGGCTCGCCGTCGATATACAGCAGGTAGGCGAGTAGCCGGCCACGGCGTGCGGCGGTCCGCAGTCGTGCCTCCAGACTCCCCCCGGGTTGGATTCTCTGCCCAAGCAGGTGCCACTGATAGGTCTTCCGTGACACCGACTTTGCGTTCGACAGAAACAGGTCGATGTCATCGGGAGATTGGTAAACCCGTACGCGAGCTCTCTCACCCAGCTCGTCCGAGAATCGTTTACGCGTCCGCCTGAGGTCGTTCCTGGTCCGGCGTCCCAGAAAAGCAAGATAGCTGTCGTAGTCGTCCCTGAGGGACGCCAGTCGACGCTGGTAGATGTCCCCGTGAGGGACGACGTGGAAGTAGCCTCGCAGTTGTTCCGGCTTTGAGAGGAGATGGTAAAGCTGGGTTTCGATCGGGATGGCACCGAGAAAGACGACGTTCGTGTCGCCGATCTCGGCGTGGAGACTTTGCAACAATCCGAGGAGGCACTCATTCCGATCTCCCTTGAATCGCGTCCAGTTGATGACGGGGCCGCCCTCCAGTGCAGCTCGCCTCACCGGGACTGAAAAGATCGTCGTCTCGCCGAGGCGAAAATCGAGCCCGACGGGATGGTGGAGAAAAGGGGCGTATCCAACGACGTCGTCTCCCTGTTGCAGCACCATCACCTGAAGCGTCTTGCCCGAAGAGACCGAGAGATCGCCGAGCCAGCTCCAGTCGTGGTTCGTACCGAAGCCCTTCTTGTCGCCGCTCGGACGCTGGACGGCAACGGCGATGTCCTCCAGAAGCTCGAGGTCGGAGCAGCTCACGACTCGCCAGTCCCACGTGCCCATCATCATTCGCCTGAGGGCGGACTTATCTCGCTCGTGCGCCGTCAACCTCCGAGCACCGCATCGCCCGGTTGAGATGAATCAAGCGCCCCTGGTGTTGGGCTGGGGTGCACAAATTGTCGAGGCGGGACCGATAGGGAGGGAAACCCTCGACGGAACAGTTTAGATCAGGAGAGTCAGTACTTGCTAGCCTGGAAGTCTGGAAGCGGGAGATTTTCAGGACCTCCTCGTTAGGTTAGGCGATTGCCCAATGGGTACACGTCCCGTAAAGTAGTGATTCAGGAGTGAATGCTGAGTCAAGCTAGCTGGGTCTGTCCGAAGTGCCAGACCCGTATCCCTGCCATCGCACTAAGGTGCCGGTGCGGCTATCGCAAATCGCCATCCGGCGGAGCTCAGCCGGCAAAGAGCTCGGGAATCCTGGGTTGTCTGGGTCCCGGGATCGTCATCGTGGCGTCGCTGGCCACGGCGGGTGGCGCGTACTACTACATCACGCTCGAACAGCAGAAAGAGGCCGCCGCGAAGCAGGCCGCTGAAGCGGAAGAGGCCGGGGCTCAGGAGGTGGCTGCCAGGAAAGCTCTGGAGGCCCTCCAGGCGCAACCCTCTAGCACTGGGAACGTCGACGGGTTCGGATTTCTCGTCAAGCCCGACCTCGTCGTGACCAACCACCACGTTATCGCGAACGTCCACCCGACCAACATCGCCGTTCGCTCGAGCGATCGGCACACGCGTCGCGTGATCACGATCGAGAGCTTCGAGATGTACGACCTCGCGCTCCTGCACCTCAACGATGCGATGCCGTATGCCGCCCTTTTGCCCCTCGGTGAAGGCCGGGCGGTGCGCCCGGGCTCGGAGGTCTATGCGATCGGCTCCGCGCTTGGCGTTCTCGACAACACGGTGACGCGCGGTATCGTCAGCGGCATTCGAAACGCCGGTCCCATCAGCATCATTCAAACGGATGCCGCCATCAATCCGGGAAACAGCGGTGGCCCTCTCATCGCGAGGGACGGTCGCGTCATCGGTGTCACGACCGCCAAGTTCGCCGATGCCGAGAACATCGGCTTCGCCGTCGGCGTGGATCACGTGAAGGAAGTTCTCCAGAAAAGTGGCGCCTCCTTTCAAAGCGAGGCACCCACCGCCGCCGCCGTTGTCGATCTTCGAAGCCAGCGCCGCTCCGTGGTCTACGAGCGTTCGGTGAAAGAACTGTCCGACCGGGCGAAGAGTGTGGATGCGAACTGGGCTCGGCTGAAACGCGACTGCGACGTGCCGGCGCCGTCGGCCCTCGGCAGCGACCGCGAGTGGTTCGTTCTGTGGGACGCCGAGAATCCCGATGGGGAATACGACATCGCACTGCCAGACGCTTCTCAGCACCGTAACCGAGGCGGCCGAGAAAATTCGCACAGGAATGCAGCTCGCCGAGCGTATGGGAGCGCAGGCGGGCGCCATCGACGACCACCGCCAGGAGATCCGCAGGCGCTACCAGATGGACTGGCGCGGCTGGCTGCAGTGAGCTAGTGCCCCCGGCGTGACCACCACCACGCGCCGAGGATGACGGATCCCACGATCAGAAGTTCACCTCCCACCGCCAGCCAGTTATGTAGTCCGAAGAGCTTGGCCAGGGTTCCTCGCCAGATTTCGTCGAACACCGTCACCGGTGAGATGACGAACCGATCCGACAGCGGCCAGAACAGCTCCAACCCGTAAGGCGCCGCCGTATCTTTCGAGAAAAGGTCGAGGAACAAGTGGCTCGCATAGGCAAGGCCTATCCAGAGCGCGTCGCGGAGAGGGCGTGCGCGGACTCGCCGCGCCCACAGATAGACGCCCCCGGTGAAAAGCAACGTGAACCCGATGCTGTGGGTGAAGTGGTGGTGATAGTTCGTGCCCGTCAGAAAGCTCAGCCCGAAGTCCAGGTCCGCGAAACAGGCGGCCACGACCACCGCTCCGGCGAGCGTCCAGTCCTCCCGTGAGGCTTTTTTTCGGCCGCCGAGGTACACCGCCACCCCTGCAAGCGAATGAGCGACGGGAGTGGGCACGGCCGAAGCCTAGCACGCGCGCGGACGACGCTACATACGGTAGGCGTTTGAAGCCCGACCTCGATATATGGTAGCGTGTCGGTGAGTGGGAGGCTTTTCCCTTCATTTTGCGTCTTGACTAGATAGAGCACGCGGCCTAAAAGAAGCTGATCAGAGACCTTAGGGTCGTGGCAAGAATAAGTGCCCATTCTTGGGCGTCGAGGCGCCCGACTTCGCGTTAAGCTTCGTCGGGTGCGCCGTCCGACTGCGCCAAGGCTTCGTCGGATCCGCCGAAGCCGGCAGGGCGGCTAACGATGTCGGCGAAGGCGGAAAGCCTCGGCGGAGGCGGAAGCGAGCCGAGGAGGCGAGCGAGCACTGATTCACGGGAAGACCTTGGCGACGAGAACCGAACACGGCCGATCCCCTGTGGGGTGCTTTCCGGCCAACGTAGTGGATATCAAGATCCGGGCGCTACGCGTGTAGTCCCCGCGAAAGGAGAACAATGTCAGAGGAGAAGAACGAACGATCGAAAGCGATCGAAATGGCGCTGGGTCAGATCGAGAAGCAGTTCGGCAAGGGCTCCATCATGCGTCTCGGCTCGTTGGACACCCTGGACGTCGCGACGATCCCGACTGGGTCCATCTCGATCGACGCGGCGCTCGGGGTCGGTGGCTTTCCCCGTGGGCGAGTGGTGGAGGTCTTCGGCCCCGAGTCCTCGGGAAAGACCACCCTCGCGCTTCACGTCATTGCCGAAGCGCAAAAGCTTGGCGGTATGGCGGCCTTCGTCGACGCGGAGCACGCCCTGGATGCCAACTACGCCCGGGCTCTCGGCGTCAAGATCGATGACCTTCTCGTCTCTCAGCCGGATAGCGGTGAGCAGGCGCTCGAGATTACCGAAGTCCTGATTCGCAGCGGAGCGGTGGACATCATCGTGATCGACTCGGTGGCTGCCCTCGTCCCCCGGGCCGAGCTCGACGGCGAGATGGGTGATGCGCAGATGGGCCTCCAGGCCCGGCTCATGTCACAGGCGATGCGAAAGCTCACCGCGATCATCTCGAAGTCCAAGACGTGCCTCGTCTTCATCAATCAAATCCGCGAGAAGATCGGCGTCATGTTCGGAAATCCCGAGACGACTACCGGAGGTCGCGCCCTGAAGTTCTACTCGTCGATACGCATCGACATCCGCCGCATCTCGGCCATCAAGGACGGCGACGAGGTCGTGGGCAACCGCACGCGCGTCAAGATCGTGAAGAACAAAGTCGCCGCGCCCTTCAAGCAGTCGGAGTTCGACATTCTCTACGGAAAGGGCATCTCGAAGGAGGGCGATCTGCTCGACCTCGCCGTCGCCCAGAACATCATCGACAAGAGCGGCGCCTGGTACTCCTACGACGGCGAGCGCATCGGCCAGGGCCGCGAGAACGTGCGTCGTTTCTTGATCGAGAAAAAGGACGTGGCCGCCAAGATCGAGGCAAAGCTGCGGAAAGAGCTCGGCCTCGACGGCAGCTCCGGTGACTCGGACGACGCAGCCCCCGACGGCCCGCCCGACGAGACCAAGGGCACCAAAGCCGGCCCTCGCGAAGTGAAAGTCGCCAGCGCCCGCCGACGTTGAGCCCATTGCTTGACCTTTCCTTGCGCTGATGAAACCTCTCCCCCCGCCGGGGGGGGGGGAGGTCGCCCGCCTTCGCCAACTTGTCCGCCGTAGTCTTGACGAAGGCGGAGGCTTCGGGCGGGCGGGTGAGGGGGGGTGACCTGCCTCATCGCGAGGGCGCAACCTTTTCGTGATCTTGATCATTTTCCTACTAGAAATGTTCTCTTGACATAAAAGGAAAAATGAGGTGTCCTTCACAATCCTAAATAAAGAAAACGGTCGCAGCTAAGCGGCCGATGGAGG
This sequence comes from Candidatus Marinacidobacterales bacterium, assembly GCA_965237685.1. GTDB lineage: Bacteria > Acidobacteriota > Vicinamibacteria > Marinacidobacterales > SMYC01 > CBDEGF01. The sequence continues at coordinate 2,326,905 of CBDEGF010000003.1, read as the reverse complement.
GACACCTCAATGAAAAGCAGTATCACGCGGGAGGAGTTTAGTAAAGAAGTAAGTCGTCTATCCGAGGAGTTCGCGGAGCAAGTGTGGCAGGCGGTCGTGGAAGCGGAAGCTGATGTCGAACGGTGTGACGAGTGGATGCGGGTCAAGGGCAGCGAATACCTGCGTGAGGTACTGGGCAAGGCGCTCAGCCAACGCTCGGAACGACTCGGTGTGTCAGGCGCATGCGAATGCGGCGCGTCGATGGAGTTTCGACAACATCGAGCGTTCCGGGTGCACACGGTACTGGCGGGTCGGGATGTGGAGCTGAGTGTGGTTTACGCTCAGTGCTGTGAGTGTCGTCAAGGCAAGTATCCGCTGCTGGAAGAGATGCGGGTGGACCAGGAGGGATTCACGCAAGCCTTACAAGAGTTGTCGCTGTTGGCAGGAGTGATCGAACCCTACCGCTCGGCGAGCGAGCAATTGCTGCGAAAGTTCACCGGGGTGGTCGTGAGCTCCGAGAAGATTCAAAGCTTGGTAGGCGCCGATGGGAAAAAGGCGGAGGGTTTTTCGAAAGAGCCTGCGAACGAGGTGGAAGCTGGAACGGGCAGACGCCATAAGGGACCGCTGTACATAGGGATAGACGGCGGGATGGTATTCGTGGACGGCCGCTGGCAGGAAGTCAAGCTAGGCTGCCTTTATACCGAGCAAGGGCGTGTGCAGAGCAAGCTCGGACGCGGAGAGTTGACCGAACGACAGGTCGTAGGGGTTCGAGGTAGCCCCGAAGCACTCGGCGAGGTTTTGTGGCCTCGCTCTTGCTCAATGGGGGCGGAGTCTCGCAAGGTCGTCATCCTGGGTGACGGTGCGCCGTGGATTTGGAATCTTGCGGAGGAGCTGTTCACCGATCGAGTCGAGATCCTTGATTGGTATCACGCCGACGAGAATATCAGCCCTGTGGCACGGGTGGTTTTCGGCGAAGGCACCGACGAAGCCGCACAGTGGCGCAAATCGCAACTCGACCGTCTATACGAAGACGCCGTGGATGAGGTGATCGAGGGTTTGCGGTTTCTGAAAAAGCGTCACGTTCCAAAGACGAAGAGATCGACAAGCTCACCGGCTACCTCGAGAGAAACGGGCATCGAATGAAATACAGAACGTTTCGACAAAGCGGCTACTACATCGGCAGCGGTGCCGTGGAAAGTGCCGTGAGCCACGTTATGCAACAAAGGATGAAGCGAGTCGGGATGAGATGGCACGCCGCTGGGGCCGATGCAATGCTCGCACTGCGCTGTGTCTTCCGAAGCACGGGCGCCTGGGATTCGTTCTGGAACTATCGAAAACAGGTCGCATGAACGGAAGTCGATTGCGCCCCATCGCGAAGACGATCTCCTTGACTTTCAGAGGGCACGCTAAGGTGGCGCGTCTCCCTGGCCGGTGGTAGCCAGTCGGTAGGTAGCAAAGGACTGAAAATCCGCTCGAGTCGGCGATGAGATGCTCAGTGCACGCCGCTGGAGGCCGATTCACGCAATGCTCGCACAGAGTTGTCGCTGTGGCAGGAGTGATCGAACCCTTCCGAAGCACGGACCGAAGTTCGCCTGGGATTCGTTCTGGAACTATCGAAAACAGGTCCGCATGATACGGAAGTCGATTGGCTGCCCCAGCAAGGGCGTCAGAGCAAGACGATCCCTTGACTTTCCTCGCTCTTGCTCAGAGTCTCGCAAGCTCATCCTGGGTGACGGTGCTGGAAGAGGAGCTGTTCACCGATCGAGTCGCCTTGATTGATCACGCCGACGAGAATATCAGCCCTGTGGCACGGGTGGTTTTCGGCGAAGGCACCGACGAAGCCGCACAGTAAATCGCTCGAGTCGGTAGAGCCGTGGATGAGGTGATCGAGGGTTTGCGGTTTCTGAAAAAGCGTGAAAGACGAAGAGATCGACAAGCTGCACCGGCTACCTCGTCGAATGAAATACAGAACGTTTCGACAAAGCGGCTACTCATCGGCAGCGGTGCCGTGGAAAGTGCCGTGAGCCACGTTATGCCAAAGGATGAAGCGAGTCGCAGATGGCACGCATGCAATGCCGCACTGCGCTGTGTCTTCCGAAGCACGGGCGCCTGGGATTCGGTCTGCTATCGCAGGTCGCATGAACGGAAGTCGATTTACGCCCCATCGCGACGATCGTCTTCTCGAGGGCTTACGCTAAGATCTGGCGCTTCTCCCTGGCTAGCTCATCAAATTCCGTCCCCCGGCACCACCGAAGTTGGTGCACGCGCACTATTTACCGCCCTTCGTTCGGGTCGAACCTTGGCTGTTCCAGATGCTGCCTCGGGACGCTCCGCTTTGTGGAGTTTCGCGAGTTTGGCTGCGCTCTCTCTAAGCGACGCCTCGTCGCTAATCGCATACCGGCGGTACATGGATTCGGTCGCGTGCCCAACCATGGCCATCGCATCGGATCGCGGCACTACCGCTCTTTCCAGATTTCGTACGGCGGTTCGACGGAAGTCGTAGAGGATTCGCCCAGGCAGCCCGGTACTCTGGTTGCTTTCCCGCAATCACCGCCAACGTCTCAATCGTCATCGCGGGTCCCTCCGTCAAAGATAAAACCTTTTTCCGGCGCCATCGACAGATTTTCGAGAGCACGGAGGGAGAGAGGGACGGGTCAAGGCTCGCCGCAGGCGACGAGCGGAGGCGACGAGCGGAGCACGCTTAGCCTTTACGCGGCCCGGCCATGGCCCGACAGCCCCTTTGGATCTGATGCCGTCCTGGAAATCCGGCCGTACCGGAGCCCCGGAGGAGGACGAGGGCGGGACGAGCTCGCCGGGCTACTTGAGGGCCAAGGACACGCGAAGGATTTGCGCGGCTCGGGCACTCATACGGAGTGGAGGCATGAAAATGCGACTTAACCCGACTCGCCGCGCTGAAACACTCCCGCCAGAACCGCCGAGCGCCCAGCGCCGTAGTCAAAATCGATAGGAGACCGGCAAGATGATGACCCACGGATGGTTGAAAGTGTTGCTGCTCGCTTCCGTTGTGTGTCTTGGGAGCGCGTGCGGCGATAACTCGACGTTGACATCGCCATCGGCGTCGAACAACGACCGAGTCGTCGGCTCGGGCACCGTAGTGACGGCATCTCGCTCCGTCAGTGACTTCCATGGTGTCTCCGTGAGCGGTGTCGGTCAATTGGTCTTGGAGAACGCGGGCACCGAGTCCCTCACCATTACCGCCGACGACAATATTCTGCCGCTCCTAGAATCCGAAGTTCGAAACGGCGTCTTGATGCTTGGACCTCGCCCCAACACGAATCTCTCCTCCCCCCCCGAGACATCGTCTACCGGGTGACGTTTCGAGACCTGAGCTCGCTTCAGGCCTCCGGCGTCACGGAGGTCGACGCTTCCGGAATCGACACCGACGCGCTCTCGGTGAGTGCCAGCGGCGTCTCGAACATCAGCGTCGCAGGTACAGCCGATCGTCAGACGATCAATATATCCGGAACGAGCACCTACGCCGGGGAAAGACTCGCAACGCGCGTCACGACCGTCAATGTATCCGGCGTCTCACGCGCCGTCGTCAACGTGAGCGACCGGCTCGAGGGCGAAGTGAGCGGAGCCGCGGTTCTCGAGTATCTCGGAAACCCGGTGATCAGTGTCAGCGTGAGCGGAGCCGCGACAGTCCGCCCCCGCTAAATCGCCAGCTGGCCTTCACCTCGGCGGCGGCCGAGGCCATCCGGGAATACATCGAGCACGCCGAGCTCCGCTCGGGACCCTTCTTGACCGGGTGCATCGGAGGCTGCGAGCAGAAGGACCGATAGGAAAAAGCATCCCGTGCTTCTCATGAAGTTTCCTTCGCTGGCGATCCTAGAAGCTGTAGATTTCCGACAACGCGAAAGCGAGGTCTAAGCATAATGAGCGTGCTCGTCCGGCTCGCGGGATTCGTTCTGACACTCTTGTGCAGCGCCTGCGCCCCCGCGCTTCTGGAGCCCTTCGCCGAGACCGAGTACGGATACTTTCAGAGCGATGTCCAACTGTACTACGCGCTCGATCTACCCGAAGGCGTCATCCGCCCTCCGCTCATCGTCCTCTCGCACGGCTCTGGCCGCGACAACACCGCCCACAACGCAAGGTTCGCACTGCCGTTGGTCCAACGCGGCTTCGCCGTCCTCCGGTTCGACAAGCGCGGTGTCGGGAAGTCGGGCGGTGAGTACTCCAAGGCGGCCAACCACATGACGCTGCAAGCGGGGGACCTTGTCGCAGCGGTCGACTTCATCAAGGGCGACTCGCGCATCGATGCCTCGCGGATCGGACTCATGGGGCCGAGCCAGGCCGGCTGGGTCGTGCCTGAGGCCGCAGTTCGGTCGCCAGACGTATCGTTTGTCATTCTGACCTCCGGACCGACCGTCACCATCCAGCAGGCGAACTACTGGGACCAGATCGCAGGCGACGAGTCGCTCTCCATCTCAGAGCTCGAGGAGATCTTCCGCGAGTTCGAGCCCTCCGGCGCTGACCTCAATCCCCGTCCATACCTCGAGCAGCTCCAGGTACCCGGCCTGTGGATCTACGGTGAAGAGGACCGCATCATCCCTGCGGGCCCAAGCGCAGAGATCCTAGAAGATCTGGTGGCGACGGGCGGCAGGCCCTTCACCATCGTGATCTTTCCGGGCGTCGGCCACAGCATCAGGGCGAACTACTGGCCAGAGCTGTTCGACTGGTACGACCGAGAGATCGGGCCGTGATCCGCCGGGTGGTCCTCTGCCTTGCTGCGGTAGCAGCGCCCGTCGCTGCTCAGGCCGAGCCGGGCTCGATCGCGGTAGGCGTCCGCTGCGGTGTCGAAGTCCATAGGGGAGGCTGGGGCCCGCAGCATTTCGGTCTTCAGGTGTGGATTCCGCTGAGAGATCGTTTCAACGTGGTCCCCGCGCTGGACCTCCTTCATGAGTTTCCCGACGATCCCCTCGGGGCGTGGAGCGGGCGGGCCTGGCGCGGCTACCTCACTCTTCAGGGGCGCCCGTTCGGGCCAGGTTGGCTACCGGCCGTCGGGTACGGCCTTACCGCGTACTACGCGCAGGCCGACAATGGCGGGCGTTCGCTGAGCGTCTCGACCCTCGATCTGACCGATACGGTGGTCTTCGCCTTTGATGGCCCCCGCTGGCGAGTCAGACCGTATGCGGACGTATACGTGGTGAACATCCTCAGGCGCATAGGCCAACCTGGAGTTCACGTATTCTTCGGGCTCAAGACGACGTTCTCCGATTGACTAGCGAATGAGTCCGGTCGTCGTCGACACCGACGTCGTTTCGCTCATCTACAAGAGACACTCGTTCTCACTGCCGTACGTCGATCTTCTCGAGAATCGGCAGTTGGTGATGTCCTTCATGACCCTTGCCGAGCTGCGCTTGTGGTGTCCTTGCGGCAGCAGTGCGTGACTTAGGTGCTGTTGGGTTCGTAAGCTGAGCGGAGAGATTGCTCAAGGAGGCCATCGATGCGCTCAAAGAAGGCAGAACTCGAAGACGTTGTGAAACAGTTCGAAGCATGGCGGGCGAAGCCACACGGACGGCTGATCCCGGAGGAGTTGTGGAAAGCGGCGCTGGGGTTGCTCGATCGGTATGCGCCGAGCACGATCTGCAGTCATCTCCGAGTCAATGCGGCGCGATTCAAACAGGTCCGAGAGAGTGGAGGGGCCGTTGTGGGCGAGAAGCGTTTCAAGGGGCACGGGCGAACGGGTGCTACGGGTCGGTCCCCGCGCACAGTACAGGATCGGAGCGCGGCGGAGCGGGTCACGGCGTTAGCTCCAAGTGGCAACGCGTTCGTCGAGCTGCCGCAGTTCGGCATGGGCTTAGGGGGCGGCATGATGACACCGCCGCTCGGCGAGGTTCAGCATGGAGCGAGCAGATGCCGTCTGACGGTGGAGAGCGCAGCGGGGAGCCTCACGGTCGTGACGGCGAGCGGCGAGGGTGAGAATGAGTTGGTCGAAGCCGTGTGTCGTTTCGTGCTCGGCGCGCTGGAAGGCAGCTCCCGAGCATGATCCAGCTCGTTCCCCAGCTGAAGGTGCTGGTTGCCTGCGAGCCCGTCGATTTCCGCAAGGGCATCGATTCTTTGGCTTGTGTGTGCCGGCAACAGTTCCAGCTCGACCCATTCCTCGGAACGCTATTCGTTTTCCGCAACTGTTCAGGCACGGCCCTCAAACTATTGGTCTACGACGGCCAGGGCTTTTGGTTGTGCCAGAAGCGTTTCTCGAAGGGGCGCCTGCAGTGGTGGCCGCGTCAGACGACGGATGGCGTTGCGGCGCTACCCGCCGAGCAGTTGGCGGTGCTTATCTACAACGGACTTCCGCTGCGAGCGGGGATGGCCGAGCCGTGGCGGCGGGTCGGTTGAGCCTTTCCAACGTCTTCTGGTAGCTCCAAGGCAGCCACGACTCGGGTGCTGCTCTAGCGTCTCGAGCGTGCATGGAGATGTTCGTCAGATAGTGCACCGGGTCGACACCGTTTTTTACCGCGGTGCGGATCATGCTCAGGAGCACGTCGCCCACGTCGGCGCCTGCTGGGTCTTGAAGAAGAGCGAGTTCTTGCGATGCCGTTGTGAGGGCTTCAGCTCCTGCTCGACCTCGTTGTTGTCGAGGGGCACGCCCGGCACTTCGAGGAAGCGGGTTAGCCCTTGCCAGTGATTTTTGACGTAGGAAAAGGCTTTTCCAAGGCGGCTGTTGGGCTCCACCACGCGCTCGCGGAACTGCTTTTCGATCCACTCGTAGAGCGCATCCATCACCGGCCGGCTGTGTTGCTGGTGATATGCAAGCCGCGCATCGGGGGTCATGTCGCGCGTTTCGTCGTCGTTGCGGTAGATGGTCGCGATGTCCTCGAGCACCCGCTCGCAGTGTTCGGGGAAGGCTGGCTCGGCCTCGAAGAAGTAGCGGCGTGCGTGCACCATGCACTTGGCGGTAATCCGTCGCGGCGAGCGCGGTGCCATCGAGGAGGCGTCGGCCATATGGATGACATCGCTCTCCTGAACGGTGCGCTGATTCAGGAGCCGGTCCATGTTTTCGCCCGCATGCCGTCGTCCGCTCGCGTACAGGATGATCGGAGCAAGCGTGGCGTCCAAGCCGCGGGCAACAATGCCCGTGGTGAAGATGCCCGTGCGCTCGCCTTTGCCTTGAGTCAAGGTCTCGTTCTCCGCCATCAACGTGAGGATCCGTGCGCCGGTGTCGTCACTGTGAACCAGCGGCCGGTTCGCGGCTATCGTCTCCATGTGGCGGAAGACCGGGAACACGGCATTCGCCATCGCTTCGACCCGCTCGAACTGCGTGGAGGCGGCAAACGGAACCCCCGCCCACTTTTGCCACTGCGCCAGGCGGTGGTGGGGCATGCCCATGGCGTAGCGCAACACCGAAACGACCGCGTCCACACTCGGATGGTACTTGCTCGCCCAGGCCTGAGACGAAAGTGGCGCTGTGAACGTCTTCTGGCAACTTGCGCATCGCAGCATCTGGCGCTCGTACACCGTCGCCTGGATCGGCGGCTGAGCCTTCAGCTCCACATCCTTGTTCGCCGCATGGGTGTCGTAGAGCTTGCCCCGGCACAGTGGCTCGGGGCAGGGGCCGCTCGCCTTCAGCTCGGGATGCGAAACCGCTACGTGCTCGGCACCAGGGTAGTCCTTGGCCCCGTTGCGCCCGTGGCCCTTGTTCTTCCCTTTCCCCTTTGCCTTCGTGCGTTTCGCGCGACGTTCCGTTGTCGCCATGCCAAGCGCCTCGACGATAGCGACATCGCAGCAGATGACGCACCGCCTCGAGCAGCACCGGACACGCATCCTCGGGAATCTCCCCTTTCGACAGCCGCTCTTCCAGGCGCAGGAGCTCGGCCCGCTCGACCTTCATCGCGAAACGCCGAGCTCTCGGCGAAACTCACGCACCAGCGGATACACCAAGCATGTTTTCACCGCTTCGGCTTTTCTCTTGTGCCGGTCCATCCGGCCCCGGCCCGAAGTCACTCCCACCTCCACCCAGTTCGCTGCCAGATAGCACGTCCCCTCGTAACGCTCCCTCTCCACAAACGTCTCGAGCAACACCGGCCTCACCCCGTAGGCTTCCTCCCAGTCATCGACCACCACTCGCGCTGCCAACGACAGCACGTGACTCGCGAGGCCTTTGATGGAAAGCCACGGCAGGATCAGGAACCGACTGTTGTTGACCACCCGGGGAAGGTTCTTCTGCCGCGTTGCGTCATCCCAACCGATGAAGCCGTCACGCGCCTGAAGCCACCGCGCCGCCGAGGAGAACTGCACGCACCCACAGAGCTCCCGCCGAGGATTCGACATCCAGACCAAGTACCGCAGGTGCGCGCCAAAGGCCACCTTGTGGCCCAGGTAGTGGTAACGCGCGACCAGTTCCCTCCATAGCGCTCGCTCCTCAGCGTTCGCCACCAAGCCCAGCATCACCGGAGCGACGTCCGATAGCTTGCCCTCACGCCGTGGCCGCTCGCGACCAGCCTTCGTGTAGTGGATGCTCGTCGGTCCGCGGCGCCGCTGCTCGTGACGCGGGGGCAACGTCACCAGCCCCTTCGCTTCGACAACCTCCAGGTACTCGTAGCATTCCCGGGTCTTGAGATTGCCGTTCCGACGAACCTACCCCAGGCCCTCACAGATCGTGCGCGCCAGCTCGTGCCGGGACAGACCACACGTGGCGATGATCTCCGTCAGCACGCTCCATTCCTCGTCGGTCACGGTCGTGCCGCAAAAGGTGGGTCGCTTGGCTGCGGTGTCGAGTGCAGCGTTTCCTGCCTGGGTCACTGTTTTCCTCCCAGCCTGAGGTTACACAGTCAGCCAGCGTTTGTCCAGTCCTTTTTTCCCTCTCTCTCTGCCCGCGAGAAAAACGACACACCCGGCGTTCAGCTTACCGAATCGCCCCCACGTTCTCACGCACTACTACCGCAAGGACACGAGCAACCGACCTCAAGCTCGGACGTGATCTGGCCATCAAGGTTCTTCCGCAAGACGTTGCGGCGGATCGCGAGCGCAGGCGACGCTTCGAGCAGGAGGCTCGTGCCGCCTCGGCGCTCAACCACCCCAACATCGTTCACATCTACGAGATCGACGAGCAGGATTCGATCCATTTTCTGGCGATGGAGCTGGTGGAGGGAGAGACCCTGCGGCGGATCATCGAACGTGGGCCGATGGACTGGGAGCAACTCCTCCCGATCGCTCGGCAGATCGCGGCGGGCCTCGCCAAGGCCCACGGGGCGGGCATCGTCCATCGGGACCTGAAGCCGGAGAACGTCATGATCACGGTGGACGGTCTCGTCAAGCTTCTCGACTTCGGTCTTGCAAAGCTGGCGTCGCCCGTCGGGTCGGTCGACTCCGTCGCGATCACCCTGGATGGGCGAGCTACTACGCCGGGGACTATCCTGGGCACCGTCGGATATATGTCGCCCGAGCAGGCGAAGGGTCAGCCGGCCGATGCACGCTCGGATCAGTTCTCGCTCGGGACGCTGCTCTATGAAGCCGCGACCGGGAAAAACCCCTTCCGTCGACCGACACCCGTGCAAACCCTGTCGGCCATCATCGAGGCAGCCGCGGAGCCGTTGTCCGAGGCCGGCGTTGCCGTTTCCGATGCTTTCTGCAGGATCGTCGAGCGCTGTCTGGCCAAAGAGCCGGAGCGTCGCTACGCCTCGACCGAGGACCTGCGGAGCGAGCTTTCCGGAGCTACTGAGCCTCCGGCGAGCGCGGGCATCATCCTTGCCGGCAGGGAGCGGAGGCACACCGTCGGGCGGGACGAGAGCGTCGCCGAACTGAGAAAAGGGCTCGAGTGGGTACGCGCCGGCCGAGGCCTTCTCTTGTGTATCGCCGGAGAGACTGGTATTGGCAAAACGACGCTGGTCGAGACGTTCCTCGATGGGTTGGATCCCGGGCGAGCTCGGATCGGGCGGGGCCGTTGCTCGGAGCGTCTCGCCGGGACCGAAGCCTATCTTCCGTTCCTCGAGTCGCTGGAGAGTCTGCTGAGGGGTGATGCTGCGGACGAGACCGCTCGGCGCATGAAAAAGCTCGCACCGAGCTGGTTCTTCGAGTTGAGGCCGGATTCCTTCGACGAGGGTACCCAACGTGCATCAGCGCCCGAACGCATGAAACGCGAGCTCAGCTCGTTCCTGGAAGAGCTCTCCCGCCAGGCGCCGATGGTTCTTTTCCTCGAGGATCTGCACTGGGCGGACGTCTCCACGGTGGATCTTCTTGCCCACCTGGCCGATCGGTTCGACGCGCTGCACGTGTTGGTCCTCGCCACCTATCGACCCGAAGAGCTCCGGATCGGCAAACATGATTTCCTGAAAGTCCGCTCGGACCTCCAGGCGCGTGGCGCCTGTCGAGAAGTCACCCTCCCCTTTTTGACGCTGGAGGACATCGAACACTATCTCTCTCTCGAGTTTCCGGAGCATGACTTCCCGGACGAGCTTCCCTTGCTCATCCACGAGAAGACGGAGGGAAGCCCCCTGTTCATGGCCGACGTCCTGCGCGACCTGAAAGACAGGGACGTCATCACCGAACGAAACGGAGTGTGGCACCTCGAACAATCCGTCTCCGAGATTGGGCGAGAGCTCCCCCAGTCGGTTCGAGGCATGATCGAAAGGAAGCTCGAGCCTCTCGACGAAGCCGACCGCCGACTGATGGTAGCGGCGAGCATACGAGGCGACGAGTTCGACTCGGCGGTTCTTTCGGAGGTGCTCGAGCAGGATCCGGCCGAGGAACGACTCGAAGTCCTGGAGCGCGTCCACGCGCTGGTGCGCCCGGTCGGCGAGGAGGAGTTCCCCGACGGCACGTTCACCGTGCGCTATCGATTCGTCCACGTCCTGTACCAGAACACGCTCTTCGACTCACTGACGCCGACACGCAGGGCGAAGCTGAGCCGAGCGGTGGCCGAGGCCCTCCTGAGTCATCTCGAAGGACACGAAGATTCGATCGCATCCGAACTGGGGGTCCTGTTCGAGGCGGCGAGAGACCGTGCGCGGGGGGCCCAGTACTTCGGCATCGCGTCCCGGAACGCCTCTCGGGTGTTCGCCTATCGGGAAGCCATCGTTGTGGCCCATCGCGGGCTTCAGCTGGTTTCGGCGATGCCCGAGACCCCGGATCGCGCCGGGTTGGAGCTGGCGCTTCAAATGGCACAGGCCTCCGCCCTGATCGCGACCAAAGGGTACGCGGCTCCGGAAGTGGGCGAGGCTTTCAACCAAGCCCGGCAACTGTACCGCGATGTCGGAGAGACGCCGCAGCTCTTCCCGGTGATGCATGGACTGTATATGTTTTCGCTGGTACGCCCCGATCTTCCGATGAGCCTCGAGCTGGCGGAGCAACTGCTTCAACTTGCCGAGCGAGAGCCGGAGACACACCTGCTCATTCCCGCGCACCGTGCCCTCGGCACCAGTTTGACCTTGCTCGGTCGAATTCGCGAATCGCACGAGCATTTCGAGCGCGGCAGTGAACTCTACGAGCTGGATCAGCACCATACTCTCGTCCGGCTCTACGGCCAGGATGAGGGGATGCTGTGCCGCCAGTATTCATCGTGGACACTTTGGCTCCTCGGCTACCCGGACCAGGCCGTCCGGCGGAGCAACGAGACCATCGAGGAGGTCCGCCGCGGGAAGAAAGACCCCTATGGCCTCACCCAACTATTGAGCGCAGCGAGTTGTCTCCATCGGATGCGGAGGGATCCGCAAGCGACGCGGGAGACCGCCGAGGAGGCGCTCGCGCTCGCGACCGAGCATGGGTTTCCCCTCTGGGTGGCCTGGGCCGCCATGCACCGGGGCTGGGCGCTCGCTCAGCTCGGGCGTTACGAGGAAGGAATCGCGTTGGTACGTGAGGGTATGGAAGGCTGGGTAGCCACCGGGGCTGAGTTACACCTGTACCTCTGTCTCTCCCTCATGGCCGAAGCCCATCTGCGGGCGGGGCAGACCGACGAGGCGCTGGACGTTCTGAACGAATCGCTCGCGGCCGTACCGAGGACGGGTCGTTTCTGGGAGGCTAACCTTCTTCGACTCGAGGGAGATTTGCTCGTGGCGAAGCAGGAGTACGTCGAGGCCGAGGCCTCGATCCGTCGCGCCATCGACGTCGCCCGTGAACAGGAAGCCAAGTCGCTGGAGCTGCGGGCCACGACCAGCTTGAGCCGGTTGTGGCAAAAGCAGGGTAAAGAAGAGCAGGCCCACGCCATGCTGTCCGAGATCCACGGCTGGTTCACCGAGGGATTCGATACACCGGACCTGCTCGAAGCGAAGGCCCTCCTTGACGAGCTGTCCTGATTCCTCCCGCACCGACGGCGTCTGAGAGAGAAGTTAGGGCTTGCAACAGGCGCGAGAAAACGAACCGCGCGGAGGCCCGGTGCGTTTAACCATCGGGAGATCTCGGCGTCGGCCAGCCTGATTCCCGCCACTCGGGTCGCCAGGTTGAGTCCCGGGCAGAGACTCCGAGAGAAATGAGGCGGCAGTCTGGGATGATGGGCGAGAGTACCGCCCGCCCTCAGCGAAAGGCGCTCTTCAGGTTCGCGAGCGCGTTGCGGCTAATGGGGAGGATACGGTTGACTGGTGGCTGCAGCTTGAGCTCCCAGTCCAGCGAACCCTTCCGACGCCGGATCTGGCGGATACGGCCGAGGTTGACGGCGTGGTTGCGGTGGACGCGCAGAAATCCGTGGCGCTGAAAGGGGAGAAAGAGCTCGCCCAGGGGACGCACGTCTTTCAACGGACGCGCCCTCCGCATTCGAACGAGTGTGTTGATGGCGGCGCTGGGCACGGACGCCAGGCGCACCGTCTTCCGCAAGCTGAAGGAGTTGGCCTACCGTACGAGCTACTCCCATTGCGGCCGCTACTACACCCTCGATGAGGTCGCTGAGTTCGACCAGCAAGGTCTGTGGTCGTATCGGGAGGTGTGGTTTTCTGTCTACGGCACTCTGTTGTCGACGGCGGCGGCAATGGTCGAGGCCGCGGATCTCGGCTACTTCGTTGAGGAACTTGACAACCGGCTACACGTCGGCACGAAGGACGCGCTGCGCAAGCTCGTTCGAGACGCTCGTTTGACTCGTGAGAAGGTCGCGGGGCAGTTCCTGTACTGCGCGGCGGAGTCGCGTCGCAGACGGCAACAGTTGTTGGCGCGCAGCTCCCTGCTCGCCGAGCCGGGTGTGGTCGGAGCGATACCCGAAGCTGCCATCCTGCCTGACGAGCTGAGAGCGGCCATCGTTTTGTTCTTCAGCTTGCTGGATGAGAAGCAGCGACGCTTGTACGCCGGGCTCGAGGCCCTGAAGACGGGACGCGGCGGTGACGGTCGGATCGCCGAGTTTCTCGGACTCGATGCGGGCACCGTGGCTCGGGGAACTACCATGAGGAGCTCACGCTCAAAGAGGTCGGAGCCGTGCTGGGTGTCAAGGAATCGCGCGTGTCGCAGATTCACAGCAAGGCCGTTCGACGTCTGAGAATGCGTGTGGCCAACGCCTTGCGTCCCCGCCGCCCCGAAGCGGCCTGAGAAATCTCCTAAAGCCGCCCCTGCGATCGACCGATACCATCGGTCAGGAGGGCGACGTGAACCTCGAAGACGAGCCGCTGAGCGGAAACAACGACGCGGAATGGCGCCGGGCCAGAATCTCTGCTCTCAGCCGTGCAGTCCGCGACCGCACGTATGACATCCCCGCTGAGGTGGTCGCTGAGAGTCTTTTGCGACACTGGAGGCGCAGCGGGACAGCTATCCTGACCGTCGCGGGTTGAGCGCCGTCAAGAGACGTAGTCGAAAACTTTCTTGTCGTCGCCGATCGGGCCCAGGATCTCCTTAACGAAGCGCTGATGCTCCGGGTGTACCTGGTAGCCGTCCAGCGCCGCCTCGTCCTCGAACTCCATGACCATGCCGAAGGGATAGTCCACGTCGGCCTTGACGCCCATGCCTTGCCCAACACGAAGGTTTCGAACGCCCGGAATGGGGCCGAGAACGTTCCTCGCCTCTTCGAGAAAACGATCGGCGGCGGGCGCATCGACGTCGGATTTCAAACGGATGAGCACGACGTGACTGATCATGGGGCAGTGTCCTCCTTGCGGATCGCAAATCATAACAGCTGGCCAATGAGCTCTTTCCACCTGCGCCGCTCCTCTTCCACCGAAAAGAGGGGGGCCAGCCGGCCGATGTGGCGCGTCAGAGATTCGACGAACTTCGGTTCGTCTTCGGCTCGCATCAGCAATCTCCGAAGCCTCGCGGTGTCTTCCGCCGGGAAGTAGCCCGGGTAGCGAGCTCCCAGCACTCCGATCGAGCCATCGATCCGCGACGAGAGCACTGGAACTCCGGCGACAATCGCTTCGGAGAGGACGTTGGGGCCGCCTTCCACGACGGAGCTCGAGACCAGAATCCGGCACCTGGCGAGAGCACGGCGCACCTGCCAGTGGGGCACCTCGCCGTGCCATCGATAGCGTGGATTGCGGGCCATCTCCGAGCGCGCTTTCGTTCGCCACTCCTTCCCGAGAGCCCGTCCATACTGGCTCACGCGGATGCGCCTTTCTTCTGAAAGATCACGAACCGCCAGGGCGGTCCGCATCGGATCCTTCTCTGCCCGCAAGTGCCCGATGACGCAGACGTCGAAGTGGCGGATCGAGGGGTGCCGGTCGCCGGCCAGTGGGCTCGCCGACTCGTAGATGACGGAAAGTTTCTTTCGCGCCTTGTCCGGCAGGGAGCGCCCGGTCAGGCTGCTCATCGCCACGAGTCGATCCGCCAGCTCGATGGAGCGCAGCGTCGGCTCGGGCTCCCGCTCGAGGAAGTGGTAGACGTCGGTGCCGCCGAGTACAACGACCAGAGGGCACTCGGGTCGCGCCTCTCGAAAGTCGCGAATCGAGTCTGCACTTCGGTAGGCATGCAAAGCGATCATGAGGTCGGTCGGCTGTTCCCGGAATCGATCCGTCACCGCTACCCGGTGTCCCAGGCTCCTCAGAATGGAGGCCCAGCGGGAGGCCGTCACGCGATTGCCGGCCCGCGGCCCGTGTCGCGCCGGGGCGACGATCGTCACTCTCATCAGGTCCAGTCAGAAAGGCATCATCATAATCCAGGTTTCTTCGCACTTGTGTTTGAATGGGTCGAGAACGGAGGAGAGGACGATGACAGACCAGAAGACCCGAACCGAGCTGGACTCGATCGGACCCATCGAGGTTCCGGCAACTCACCTCTGGGGCGCCCAAACGGAACGCGCTCGGCGGAACTTCGACATCTCGGTGGAACGAATGCCTGAAGCGCTCATCGGGGCGTTGGCGCTCGTGAAAAAGTCGGCGGCCCTGGTGAACGGGGAGCTCGGCAGGCTTTCGACCAGGACGGTCGAAGCCATCGTTGCCGCGGCGGACGAAGTGCTGAACGGCGTTCATTCCGACGAGTTTCCTCTCGTCGTCTGGCAGACGGGCAGTGGAACCCAGACGAACATGAACATGAACGAGGTTCTGGCCAACCGCGCCAGCGAGCTCCTGGGAGGAAAACGGGGTCGGGATCGGATCGTCCATCCCAACGACCACGTCAACAACGGGCAGTCGTCGAACGATGTCATTCCGACCGCCATGCACGTGGCCGCGGTGGCGGCGATTGAGGAGGCGGTGCTCCCGGCATTGGGGAAGCTCCGCGACGTGGCGGACCAGAAAGCAGGAGCCTTCGACAGCGTGGTCAAAATCGGCCGAACGCACCTACAGGACGCGACGCCCTTGACGCTCGGCCAGGAGATCTCGGGCTGGGTCTCCCAGCTCGATCATGGCATCGAGCACCTCGAAAACGCGCTTCCACATCTTCACGAGCTCGCGCTTGGCGGAACCGCCGTCGGCACCGGTCTGAACACGCATCCCGAGTTCGGGCAGCGCGCCGCGCGGAGACTCGCGGAGATCACGGGATACCCCTTCGTCTCGTCACCCAACAAGTTCGAATCCCTCGCCAGCAAGGATGGGCTCGTTCACGCGCACGGTGCTCTCAAGACCATCGCGGGCTCGCTCGCAAAAATTGCCAACGACGTTCGCTGGCTCGCTTCGGGGCCTCGCAGTGGCATCGGAGAAATCACCATACCGGCCAACGAGCCGGGGAGCTCCATCATGCCCGGGAAGGTCAACCCCACGCAGTGCGAGGCTCTGACCATGGCCTGTGTCCAGGTGATGGGAAACGACGTGACGATCGGTTTTGCCGGGGCGTCCGGTAACTTCGAGCTCAACGTGTACATGCCTGTCATCGCTCACAATTTTCTCCAGAGCACGCGGCTCATGGCCGATGGCTGTGACAGTTTTCGAGAGAAGCTGGCCACGGGGATCGAGCCCAATCGCGCGCGCATTGAGGAGAATCTGGAGCGCTCGCTGATGCTCGTGACAGCTCTCAACCCTCACATCGGATACGACAACGCCGCGAAGATCGCGAAGAAAGCTTACGCGGAAGGTTCCACGTTGCGGGAGGCCGCTCTGGCGCTCGGTCTGGTCACCGAGGAGCAGTTCGACGCGTGGGTCCGGCCGGAGGAGATGGTACGGCCGGGCTGACCGACGCTCCTCCCCGAGCCTCGGCAACCATCACCTCGTTGCCCCTTGACGAAGCAGACGGCGCAGCCGTCGTTCCATATTCCCTCTCCCCGTGGGAGAGGGTGGCGGTACGAAGTGACGCCGGGTGAGGGGGCTTCCCTCTCTTGCGAAGGAAGCCGCGCAAATCCTCGGCGAGCTTCGATGCGCGCGTTCGCTGGCAGAGAGCCACCACGGCGCCCCCGAAGCCTGCTCCGGACAGGCGTGCCCCGTCCGCGCCGAGTGACCGGGCCAGCTCGACCAGCTCGTCGAGCTCCGGACAGCTCACCTCGAAATCGTCGCGGAGGCTGTCGTGCGACGCGTTCATCAGATGTCCGAACGTCTCCCGGTCATTTGCTCTCGCAGCTCGGGCCGCGGCTTCCACGCGCGCACCCTCGGTCACGACGTGACGAAACCGGTGCAGCAGGGTGGGCTCGAGAACGGAGGCGGCCGAGGCGAGCAGAGGCTCCGCAGGCATTTGGTCGAGAAGTGCCTCGTAGCTTCGTCCGGCGGTGGTAAGAGACGCTGCTTCTGCGACCATCGCCAGCGCGAGCCCGCACTCGCGAACACGCTGGTTGTAGGCGCCGCGCGCCTCGGCGGATTTGTGGGCGGTCACTCCACTGTTGGCGACGAGGAAACACCACTCCTCCGGTAGCGGGACCGGCTCGAGTCGGAGCGGATTGAACGTGATCTTCATCGCGGTGTCCGGCCGGGCTCCAAGGCAGATCGCTTGATCCATGCTCCCACCCCGCGTTCCGGTGTAGTGCTCACCTTCGGCGAGCAGATCCATGAGCACAGTCCTCGTCGAAGGATGCTCGATCCGCTCGGTCGAGCGCATGACCGGCATTCATCGCGACACGATCATGCGCCTCATGGTCCGGGTCGGCGATATCTCAGCGCTATTCATGGACTCGGAGATGCGCGGGCTCGAATGCCGTCACCTCCAAATGGACGAGATCTGGTGCTACGTCGGAAAGAAGCAGCGCCACATGAGACCTACCGATGATCCAGCTCAGAATGGTGACTTCTGGACCTATGTTGCACTCGATACCGACAGCAAGCTTGTCCCTTCGTATCGAGTGGGAAAACGCGACGGCGCGAACACCCGAGCCTTTGTGGGTGATCTGGCTTCGCGCTTGGCAGGCCGCGTGCAACTGTCCACAGATGCGATGGAAGCCTACGTGCAACGATCGAGCTAACGATGGAAGATCTGGAAACCCTGCTCAAGCGTGCGAAGGCTTCCTTAGCGGAAGAGGACTACGAGAAGCTGGAGCTTTTGCGCAACGCCTATTTGACGCTGACGGATTTCATCGAAGACGACCGGATGACGATTCGGAAACTGCGAGAGATGTTGTTCGGTCGAAGCACGGAAAAGACGAGCAAGGTTGTTGCCGAAGTGGAGGGCGAAACTCCACAGCTTCGCGGCGGGGAGAGTGGCGGGCCGAGCGAGGGTGACGAGCCAGACAAGAGCACCAAGCGGCGCAAGGCCAAGGGTCATGGTCGCAACGGCGCGGACGCCTACCAGGGCGCGGATCGGATCCGTATCGCTCGCGATGAGCTGAAGCACGGGCAGCGGTGCCCGGAGTGCGAGACGGGCAAGGTCTATGCGAAGAAGCCGAAGGTGCTCGTGCGCATCACCGGCGAGCCTCCTCTGAGAGCGACGCTGTATGAGCTCGAGCGATTCCGATGCAACCTCTGCGGCGAGACCTTCACAGCGAGCGCCCCTGATGGCGTGGGTGAGGAGAAGTACGATGCCACCTCCGCGGCCATGATTGGACTGCTGAGGTACGGGAGCGGGCTTCCCTTCAATCGCCTGGAAGGCCTGCAGGGGTCCATGGGCATTCCCCTGCCGGCCTCGACCCAGTGGGATATCGTCCACGACGCTGCCATTGAGCTCGAGCCCGTCTTCGAGGAGCTGATCCGGCAAGCGGCCGCTGGCGATGTGTTCTACAACGATGACACGGGTGTGAAGGTTCTTTCCCTCATGAACGTGCCGCCCGAGCCAGAGGATGGCGTCGCCGCCGAGCGCACCGGGCTCTTTACCTCAGGGATCGTTTCCACGAAGCAGGGGCGGAGGATCGCGCTTTTCTTCACCGGGCGCAAGCACGCAGGCGAGAACCTCAGCCACGTTACTCGCTCAACGGGCTTCGGAGCTCCCTCCGCCGATCCAGATGTGCGATGCGCTTTCACGCAATCTTCCCAAGGAGTTCGAAACCATCCTCTCAAACTGCCTTACGCATGGCCGCAGGTACTTCGTGAAGGTTGTGGAGAACTTCCCGCAAGAGTGCCTCTACGTGATTGAGGTGCTTGCCGAAGTGTACCGAATCGATGCTCTCGCTCGCGAGCGAGGGCTCTCGCCGGTAGTGTCCTAATTTGCCGCCGCGACGAGATCCCGAAGCTCCAACGGCTCGTTTGCGATACCTGCTTCCATCGCTGGCGTAACGCGAAGGCTCTTGTGGATGCGGCAGAAGTTGTAGTGGGCGAAGTGCAGGCTCACCGCTGCCTTCAAGTTCTCGACCTTTTTGCTGAAGGCGTTCGTGAGTCGAGTGAAGCGCCTCATCGACATTCGCATGGTTAGATTCTGCCTCTCGACGTGCGACGTACATATGCCCTTCGGGCTACCGACAATTTGCTCTGTACTGATGCTGGCAACCTTGGGTGGACTGTACCTACCAGGGCCGACCGGCGTCGCTTCGAAGTGCTTTACGATGCGGCCGTAATCAACATCTGAGCCGAAGCCTTGTTCAACAGCATCGTGGAGTCCGCATTCTAATAGCTCGAGAGCTTTTCTCGAAAGCGCTTCGTCAGCGGATAGCCCAGCACTTGCTTCAGCGAGCGGTTCGGACGCTTCGACCGGCTGTCCTTGCCCAGACCCTTCGTCATGCCCAAAACAACCCAGTTCGCCGCCCGGTAGCACGTCCCTCGATACCGAGACACGTCCACGAAGGTCTCTACAAAAAACACCGGATTGCCGTAGCTCTGTTCCCACTCCATCGGAAGCTTTCGCACCATGCGGCCCAGAATGTGCGACGCCAAATGTGGAACGAAGATCCACGGAAGGATCAAAAACCGCGGGTTATAGGCGATGAAGCGGATGTTGCGCCGCCGGGCCTCAGCAGACCACCCGATGAAACGGTCCCGAGCCTCCAAGTGGCGTGGTGCTGACGAGAACGACACGCAGGCCACCGGACGCCCTTGGCTCAAAACCAGGTACTTCAGGTGCGCCCCCACCGGCTGCGTGTAGCCCAGGTAGTGGTGGGTCTCGATGAGCCCGTTGAACACAGCCTCCTGTTCCGTGCGCCGCACCTGACGAAACTCCAGAGGCTGAAGCGCGCACAGACGTGCCCGGAGCGGTGTCGAGTCGAGCTCCACCACACTCGGTTTGTTGCGGTGATACGGCCTCGAGAACCGGTACCGCGGCTCCGGAAGCTCGATTCGAGACGAGCGGTGAAGGCTGAGCAGAAGCCCTCGAGCGATCGCGTCGCACGGTGCGCCGTTCGCTTGCACCCATTGCCACGCCGCGCACAGCTTCAACGACAGCGCACGACGGCTTTCCTTGGGATGGGCGGCGATGAGCTCGCGGATGAACTCGATATCCGCTTCGCTCACTTCCCGGCCGCGATACCGAACCCCACTCATCAGACGGCAGCTTAGCGGATCGTTCCCTAGAACGCAACCCTTTTAACCCCCGATTCGTTTCTCCCTCACCCTCACGCCGGCACCGCCACCCGCCGCCACTGAGGCGCTCCTTTCGCTGCCGCGGGATCACCCCCCGACAACAGTACCCCGAGCTCATGCGCTTCCAGGCTCTGATGCTTTCCTCCCTCAGGCCAGTGACGGAAACGTCCCTTCGACAGACGCTTTTGGCATAACCAAAATCCTTGGCCGTCGTAGACGAGCAGTTTCACCGATGTCCGTCGTCGATTGCAGAACACGAACACCGTCCCGCTAAACGGATCCCGTGATAGCTCCTCCCGACACATCCGCGCCAACCCGTCGATCCCCCGGCGGAAGTCCGCAGCACCCACCGCCAACAAGATCCGCATCTGCGGCGTTACCTGGATCACGACCCACCCCCGAAGAAAAAGCTCTCGCTCAACGCCGCCAGATCCGGACTCGCTCCCTTCCACTCCACACGCATCCACTTGCCGTCCACACCCTTGTACTCCGCCGCTCCTTCTCCGCCCACCAGCCCAGGCCCCATCAGCGGAACAAACGAACTAGCTTCCGCCTCGGCGCTCGGTTTTCCTTCTCCTTCCGCCGATGCCGACCAGCGCCTCTTCAGCTCTTCGTAGTTCAACCTCAAGGCACGCGACGTCCGATGGACTCCAAACTCTCTCGCCAGTCCCTCCGCAACCTTCCACATTGCTTCCGGGATTCTCCGCTTCTGCCGAGTCGCTCGCCATCTCTCGAAACGCTCAACTCCTCGATTCAGACGCATAGGAAGCGCGTTTCCCTGCTTCTTTCCTTTCATCTCTGACCTCCTTTGCCTTTCCGGGTTCGGAGGACAAATCTAGCTCGCAACACCTTCCCTTTTCATGCACGCTTGCCGGAAACTCACGTTGTAGTCGGTGTGGTCTCCAATGAGGTTCACACGACCCGGTGTTCTTGCGAGATACGTTCCTGTCGGCTCGCCAAAGCGAGTCCCGAATGCGGATCGAAGCGTCTCGAATCTCGAGTGCTCGTCGTCTTTTGTCATGGTGGGTTATGCTGCTCACTATGGCCGATATCTGCTGTCGGCTCGACGCACTTTCGGACGATGAGCGAACGCGCCGCGCCGAGCTGGCGTCGGAGCTGCGGGAGCTTGCCCGGGAGATTCGTGAGTTGTCTGGGATTATGTATAAAGGAGAACGTGGGCGCTGCGGTCGTAGTCGACGGCGTCGGCCACCATCTGCGTGAAATGCCAGCCGTGCCGGACGTAGAAAGTCAGCGGAGAGAGTTTGCGCTCCTGCATCCCGAAGTCGGGAAAGAGCGCCGAGCGGGTCGACAGGAATTGTTTTCGTACCGTATCGTCCTTACGCTTGATCGCCCTGAGTCCTTTCGACTCCAGCTCTTTCAACTGATGAAGGATTCTTCCCTTTGCCGATCGAGCCGTTCCCACCAATGACTGGTCGAGGCGGGCGAAATCCCGCTCCAAGGACACCATGACGTCTTCCAGCCAGCGCCGCGCGCGATCCAGACTCTCCGAGAGCTCCGGTGGAGCCTGCTCCTTCAAGATCCGATTCAAGACGGACTCGTCGCCCCCCCGCATGTCGACGAAATCCACGCCGTAGCGCTCGAGAAACCGTGCCTGGGCCCGCTCGACGACCGTCAAGCTCGCCCTCGATGCAACGAGAGGCATCGGCACGTCGAACTGCCGGTAGACCGCGCGGAGCTGTCCGAAGTACGCAAGCTCGCTCGGGCCCGCCACGTAGGCTAGGGTCGGGAAGAGCGTGTCTTGATAGAGAGGGCGAAGAACCACGTTCGGGCTGAAGCGATCCGGCTCGTCCTCGACGCGTCGTCGCAGAGCGTCGTGCGGGAGAACCGCGTCCTCTGAGTATCGAAGGCCGTCGTCCGCGACCGCGATGTGATACCTCGCCGGGTCGGCATAGAACAGATTCAGATGACCATCGGTGCGAGTGATCTGGGCGTGGTAGCCGCGAGCCAGGAGCTCACGGGTGGTGTCCGCCACGAGCCCGGCGCTGGCGGAGGCCTCGCCGATCTCGCGCTGGAACAGCCCGGCGCCGAGCTCCTTGAGCTCGCCGCGCGTGGGATCGACGACAACGAGTCCGCTATCGCGCGTCAGTGCCAGGAGCCAACGACCGAAAGCTTCGGCCAGCGTCGCTCCCGGCCGGTAGCACTCCGAGACACTGCCGAGCACGTCTTCCTTGAACTCCGAGTCCGGCAGCGCCCGACGGGCTTCTTCGATGACGTCCTCGATGGAGCTTTCGATGCGGCGCCCCCCGACGGAAACATTCGTTTCCGCGTTCGCGGCATCCAACGCAAGACGATGCAGCTCGTTCTCCCGGTCCAATACATGCGTCGACCGAACCTCCTCGAAATCGTGGTCGTCGGCGTCCATCCAGAAGACCGGCACGACGGGCACGTCCAGCTGCGACGAGGCCCGGCGAGCGAGTGAGACGGCCGTGAGCGCCTTGTAGAGCGTGTAGAGAGGTCCTCCGAAAAGCCCCACCTGCTGCCCGGTCACGACGACGAGCGCGCCTTTTTCGAGCGCGTCGATCGACGCGAGAGCGGGAGCGTCGGCCGAAAGCCCCTGGTTCAGGCGGCGAAGCTCGCTGGCCACCCGCTGTCGGGGATAGGTCCTCTTCGCTAGCTCCGAGGCGAGCCCGGTCCAGGACTCGGGCTTGTCCGGGTCGCCCGCGAAGAAAGGTGCCAGCTTCTCGAAATGGCTCCTATAGTCCAGGAAGAGCGACTTGTAAGAGAGGTTGCGATAGTCGATCGTTCGGAAGTTGTCTGCCATATGGATTCGATGCGTGTCTGTCGAGCACGGGGCGGCTGCTCACGAGCACCGAGGATTCTGGTTAGATTCCTTGCCCTCCTCCCTCTCGAGGAGTAACTATAATACCTCTACCGTTCGAGCGCGGGGTGGGGCGCAACCTTTTCGTGATCTTGATCATTTTTCTACTAGAAATGTTCTCTTGACATAAAAGGAAAAATGGGGTGTCCTTCACAATCCTAAATAAAGAAAACGGTCGCAGCTAAGCGGCCGATGGAGGGACACCTCAATGAAAAGCAGTATCACGCGGGAGGAGTTTAGTAAAGAAGTAAGTCGTCTATCCGAGGAGTTCGCGGAGCAAGTGTGGCAGGCGGTCGTGGAAGCGGAAGCTGATGTCGAACGGTGTGACGAGTGGATGCGGGTCAAGGGCAGCGAATACCTGCGTGAGGTACTGGGCAAGGCGCTCAGCCAACGCTCGGAACGACTCGGTGTGTCAGGCGCATGCGAATGCGGCGCGTCGATGGAGTTTCGACAACATCGAGCGTTCCGGGTGCACACGGTACTGGCGGGTCGGGATGTGGAGCTGAGTGTGGTTTACGCTCAGTGCTGTGAGTGTCGTCAAGGCAAGTATCCGCTGCTGGAAGAGATGCGGGTGGACCAGGAGGGATTCACGCAAGCCTTACAAGAGTTGTCGCTGTTGGCAGGAGTGATCGAACCCTACCGCTCGGCGAGCGAGCAATTGCTGCGAAAGTTCACCGGGGTGGTCGTGAGCTCCGAGAAGATTCAAAGCTTGGTAGGCGCCGATGGGAAAAAGGCGGAGGGTTTTTCGAAAGAGCCTGCGAACGAGGTGGAAGCTGGAACGGGCAGACGCCATAAGGGACCGCTGTACATAGGGATAGACGGCGGGATGGTATTCGTGGACGGCCGCTGGCAGGAAGTCAAGCTAGGCTGCCTTTATACCGAGCAAGGGCGTGTGCAGAGCAAGCTCGGACGCGGAGAGTTGACCGAACGACAGGTCGTAGGGGTTCGAGGTAGCCCCGAAGCACTCGGCGAGGTTTTGTGGCCTCGCTCTTGCTCAATGGGGGCGGAGTCTCGCAAGGTCGTCATCCTGGGTGACGGTGCGCCGTGGATTTGGAATCTTGCGGAGGAGCTGTTCACCGATCGAGTCGAGATCCTTGATTGGTATCACGCCGACGAGAATATCAGCCCTGTGGCACGGGTGGTTTTCGGCGAAGGCACCGACGAAGCCGCACAGTGGCGCAAATCGCAACTCGACCGTCTATACGAAGACGCCGTGGATGAGGTGATCGAGGGTTTGCGGTTTCTGAAAAAGCGTCACCGTTCCAAAGACGAAGAGATCGACAAGCTCACCGGCTACCTCGAGAGAAACGGGCATCGAATGAAATACAGAACGTTTCGACAAAGCGGCTACTACATCGGCAGCGGTGCCGTGGAAAGTGCCGTGAGCCACGTTATGCAACAAAGGATGAAGCGAGTCGGGATGAGATGGCACGCCGCTGGGGCCGATGCAATGCTCGCACTGCGCTGTGTCTTCCGAAGCACGGGCGCCTGGGATTCGTTCTGGAACTATCGAAAACAGGTCGCATGAACGGAAGTCGATTGCGCCCGCGGGGTGGGAATCGTTGACACCCTCTAAAGGGTTATGCTAGCTTAACTTAGAGAATTTGTTGCTCCAGCGGGCTGTTCCGCTGTTCCGGTGTGCCTTCCGCTTCGGGCCACCACGGGGCGCTCGGGAGGGATTCTTGACCGAATCGCAGGGTGATCTTCCCAAGAAGATTGGCCGCTACCAGATACAAGAAGCTATTGGCTTCGGCGCGATGGGCGCCGTGTACCGAGGATTCGATCCACTCATCCGCCGAACGGTTGCGGTAAAGACGCTGCGGCTCGACGTGCCGCCGCAGAGCCCGGACTACAAAGCTTTTCTCGAGCGATTCTCGACGGAAGCTCGTGTTTCCGGTCGGCTCTCTCATCCGAACATCGTCACCTTGTTCGACGTCAGCGACAAGAGCGACACGATGCCTTGGCTCGCCATGGAGTTCGTGGAGGGAGAGACGGTCGCCCAGCTGCTCGAGGGCGAGCAGCTCCGTCCCGAGCTCGTCGTCGGGATCGTCAGTCAGGTGGCAAGTGCTCTCGACTACGCACACGGCGAGAACATCCTGCATCGCGATATCAAACCCTCGAACTTGATCGTCTTCGACGGTGAAAAAGTGAAGGTCACCGATTTTGGTATCGCGAAGATCATGGACTCCGAGATCACGCAAACCGGCACGCTGCTCGGCACCCCCAGCTACATGTCGCCGGAACAGGCAATGGGGAAGATCTCGATGGCCGATCGGATATTTTCTCTCTCGGCGTCGTCGCTTTAGAGATGCTCAGTGGGGAGCAGCCTTTCCCCGGCAACAACGTCACATCGATTCTGTACAAGCTGGTTCATGCCGACCCGGTACGTCCTCATGATCTGGAGGTTCTTGGTCTCATCCCTGACAAATGGCACCAGGTGTTCTCCAGAGTTCTCGCGAAGGAGCCTGCGGAGCGCTACACCACCGCCGCCGAATTTGTTCGGGATCTCGAGCTTTGTCTCGGCTCCTGGTTCGGCTCGCTCGAGGGAGAAACGGTCATCATGTCGAGTCCCACCGGCGCGGTGGCGAGCGCAACACCGAGCAGCGCGGAGGCCGGTGGTCAGCACTCGTCGGGTGATGGGGACGACGAGACGGTCGTCATGGATCAAAGTGCACTTGCTGAGAGCGCATCCGGCGACGATGCCGAGACGGTCATCATCAGTCCAGGATCGGACGAGACGGTTCAGCTCGAGGCGCTCGGTGGCCCTGAACCTGCGCCGCGAACACCTCCACCCACGGAGACGAGCACCGGCCCGGACGACGAGACGATCATCGAGCCACCTCCATCGCTTGCGGGAGAGGAAACGCTCTACGACGGGCCCGTAGACGAGACGGTCATCGGCGACAGGACAGTGACGGATCCGGAGGAGGCGGCCGAGGCCACTTTCATCCCGGACTCCACGGAAGCGGCGGCCAAAGGCCCGTCGATCGTGACCGAAAAAAGACCTACCCTTTGGAAACTTCCCGACCGGAAGGTTCTCTACGCTCTCGGTGGCGGAGCGATCCTGCTGCTGATTCTCATTGTGGCGCTCGTCGTAGGGGGATCCGAGCCGGAACCCCTTCCTGTCGACGAGTCGCCTGAAAACACCGCGACCGAGCCGATCGTCGTCGAAACCGGAGCTCTTTCGGTCGCCTCGGAACCGTCCGGGGCCCGGGTCTTCCTGAACGGCATCGCAGCGGGCATCACGCCCCTCGAGTTTCCCGAGCTCGACCTTGGTAACTATGACGTCAAGCTCGAGCATCGAGGCTTCGTGTCCGAGGAGTTGACCGCTGAGTTGACCGCCGAGGCACCCAGGGCGAGCCTGGAAGTTACGCTCTCGGCGGTAGTGGCACCGGCACCAGCGTACCTGAGGGTTCGAAGCGTGCCCGAAGGCGCTCAAGTTCAAGTCGATGGTCGGACGGTAGGGAATACACCGATACAGCGTTTTCGTGTCCAGGCCGGCAACCGAACGTTACGCCTGACCCACGAGGGCTACGTCCCGTGGGAGGACACGGTTCGTGTTCGCGCGGGATCGACGGCCACCGTGGACGCCGAGATGAGCCTCATGGAGGCTGCCGAAGTGCCCGTCGAGCCCGAGCCCGATCCGGAGCCCGATCCGGCCGACCAGGTCGTCGAGGGAAGCCTCGTGAAAAGGGGTGAGCCTGGTGTGGTCGACCCCAGCCCGCAGGGCGCCGCGGCCGGTGCGCTCCGGCGAGCCCGCCGGTTTCTGGATCAGGCTCGTCGCCTACCTGCTGGATCAGCTCATTCTGGCGACACCCCTTCTGCTTGCGTTTCTGCTGTGGAGCACTCTGGCGGTCGGCGGCGGCGAGCAGCAGGATGTGGCCGTATCCGCGCTCCCCGCTCTGCTTTCGCTCGGGTTCGTGTTTCTGGCGATCTACTTCATCTACTTCTGGGGTGCTCGGGGTGCCACCCCAGGAAAGAGCCTTCTGGGTTTGGAGGTTCAGACCGAGTCGGGTGAGTCGCCCATCGGATACTCTCGCGCGGCAATTCGTCTCGTGGGATACTTGCTGAGTAGCATGATCTTCAACATCGGGTTTCTGATGATCGCCTTCTCCGCCGACAAGCGAGGACTTCACGATCGCATCGCGGGCACCTGTGTCGTGAGGAAGTCTTGACGAACGGTCCCAGCCGTTCCAAAGAAAGGCAAGTCATCGCTGCCGAGGTTGCACAAGAGACCGCGGATCCGGAGGTGCAGGTCGGTGAGCACCCTCTCGCGCCGAGCGATTCGCCGGCTCGTTCGAGCATCGAGCCGGGTCTGGAGGACCCATCGTCGGCCGCGGCGCCCGAATCGCCCTCGAACCTCGACAAAGAAGGCGAGAGTCCCGAAGAGGGCGCGCCGAAAACGAGTGAGGCCGCGAAGAAGACACGACGCCAGGGTCCGCTCCAGGCACTCATCGAGCTTCTTCATGACCTGGCGGTGGCGGTCGTTGTTTGTGTGCTTCTGATCACGTACGTCGTGCAGGCTTTCAAGGTCCAAGGAAGCAGCATGTCTCCCGAGCTCAGCGATGGCGAGCGGATTCTGGTGAACAAGCTCGTGTATCAACTCGGGGACATCGAGCGAGGCGACGTGGTGGTGTTCTGGTATCCAGAGGACCCCAACCTGTCGTTCATCAAGCGGGTCGTCGGCCTGCCAGGGGAGATTGTCGAAATCCGGAACGGGAGAGTTTACGTCGACGGAGAGCTCATCGAAGAAGCCTATGTGTCCCCCGAACGCGCCGACAACCGCAGCTATGCCGCACGCGAGGTCAAACCAGGCCACTACTTCGTTCTCGGCGACAACCGGCGGGGCAGCAACGACTCGCGCAGCTGGGGCTTCGTTCCCAAGCGCTACATTTATGGCAAGGCGTTCGTCCTCATCTGGCCCCCGTCCGACGTCGGCTTGATCGACTAGGCTTTCTACCGCGCTATTCCGCGGCAAGACAAGAGCGAAACGCAAAGGCGCAAAGGCGCAAAGAAAACCGGAAACCCACCCGATCCGGACCGCGGATTACCGAATCCGTGGAAGGGCGAGTCGGCACCACAGCCGCCTTCGCCAAGGCTTCGGCGGCCCACCGAAGTCGGCGGAGGATAATTCCGGGCCGACGACGAAGGCGGGAGAGCACAGAGAAACAGAGAGATCGGACAATTCTCACCACGAAGATCACGAAGGCCACGAAGAAGAACAACAAGAAAACAGGCTGCGCTTCAATGCGCAGGTGTTGAGGGGGGTATCAGACGATTCTCTCGCCAAGGCCTACTTCACCAGCAAAGTTCCCGATTCGGGTTCATGGATGAATTCCTTCGTGCCCTTCGTGGTTCGTCTTCGCTTTTTACAGGCACTTTCTGGTCCCCTCTCCGTGTAACTCTGTGTGCTCTGTGGTGAGAAAACGGACAACAACAGTCCGTATTTCCTGAGTTCCGGGTTTCCTCGATTCCGGGGTTCCGTGTGATCTCTGGCGACTTTCTTCAGAGGCTGCTGTCTTCGGTTTTGCTCTGCGCCTCTGCGTTGATCTTTTTTCCGGCCTTCCGCGGATTCGGTGAGCCGCGGTCCGCCTGGACGAGTGGATGCCGGGTTTTCTTTGCGCCTTTGCGTTGAGTTCTCCGGTGTCATCCTTCCGCGGACTTCCTGGTTTCGGCGATCGGTGGGTTGGCTTTTGCGCGGGTCGGCGTGCACGTTGTACGATCACGTGGGTTATTACGTCATGCCGGCACCGAATCTGGATGTAGTCATCGAAGCGCTCACATCTTCGCTCGATTCCATCAAGCAGTACTACGACAAGACGTCGGGCGAGGTGGTGACGGTATCGGACGAGTTCGGGGAGACGGAGCTCGACGGTCCGGCCGAGCGCTACCTGCTCATCACGCCCCTTACCGCGAGCCAGCGTTTTCAAATCATGGAGGATTTCGTCGAGTCTCTCCCCAACGAGGCTCTTCAGGATGAGCTGAACGAAGCGCTCGTTGCGGAGGGCGCTTTCCTGAGGTTCGAAGAGGTGCTGAAAAAGTACCCCAACCGGTATCAGCAGTGGCTGCGCTTCCGCTCCGACAAGTTGGCTTCGAGGGCCCGCGACTGGCTGCGGTCGAACGGTATTTCTGTCTAAGCCGAGGATCTACATCCTCGTGGGCACCGGAATCCCCATTGACTCCAGGGCTCTCCGCTGCTGGTGCTGAAACACCTGTACCGCGTAGAGCCGAAGCGCTTGCTTGACGGGATTCGCTTCCCGGGTGATGTGATAGTTGTGGTAGAAGGCGTTGAACCGTTGCGCCTGCTGAAACGTGTAGCGCGCGAGGTGGGCGGGCTCTTCCGTCCGTCTTACCTGCTGAGCCACCTCGGGCAACCGCGTCGCGGTGTAGAGAAGCTCCCAAAGCTCGTCGGCTTCCGTCGGGTCGAGCCCGGCCAGACCACTCGAGAAACCCTCGAATCCCCCGAGAGTGTCTGGTAGCTCCAGGGATCGGTTGGGGTCCGCCTCCATCTTCTCCAGTATCCTTCCGGCTCGCACCGCTGCGTACTGCAGGTAAGGGCCGGAATCCCCCTTCCAGTTGAGCGCCTCGTCGAAGCCGAAGGCGATCACCTGACCTTTCGTCACTTTGATCATGAAGTAGCGCAGCGCTCCCACGGCGAGCTGGCGGGCGATCTCTTTCTTCTCTTCGTCCTCGAGCTTGGGGTTGCGTTCGTTCACTTCGACGAGTGCCTTGTCCTCGAGCGTCTGGAGCAGGTCATCCGCCTTGACGCCCAGTCCCTTGCGGCCGGAGACCTCGAGATAGGGTTTCTTCGCGTCCTCGCTGCTGACCGGGAAGCCCAGCTCACGGCAAGTGGACGGAGTAAGGGCGACCATCTCGTACGAGAAGTGCCGCGAGCGCTCACGGGCCTCCTCGGAAGCCAGGCGCGCGACGCCCTGGCGGACGACTTGTTGAAGGTAGGCCTGGCGTGCATCGATGACGTTGTAGACGCGCCGACCGTGCCCAAAAGCCGGTGCGCCATCCTCGCCCTCGTGGGACGTCGTCGACCAGGCGGTGGTCTTATCGGAGTACTCGTAGAAGCGTTGATACGCGAACTCCCGGTCCAACAGGCCCAGCTTCCACATCTGGTAGGCGATGTCCTTGCCCACGTAAGTGACGGTCCCGTTCGAGCGAACGATCACCTTCTCGTTCTGCTCATCCGGCTCCTCCTGGCGCCCCACCGAGGATTGTCCGTCGCTCGAGAGGTCCATGACCCAGCACCCACTGTTCTTCCCTGTGTCCGCGAGTCGTATCGCTTGTTTGTCCTTCAGAAGCTCGTAGGCCCGGTCCCAGAAGCGCAGCCGCAGGATGTCTCCCTCCCAGGGCAACAGGTCGTAGTGAACATCGATGCGCTGCATCGTTCGCAAATGGCAACGCGCGATGTGCTCCGCGATGCAAGTGGCCATGGGGGCTTCCGGCTCGGTACCGTCTTCGATGGCCTTCAGCGTGTACTCGCGCTGGCCGAGCCGCGATCGATCCGCGCCGTAGTAATGGGAGACGCGCGCATAGAGGTCCCAGCAGTAGTAGTCGAACCCGTCCTTGGCGGCGAGCTCCTCGACCTCCGCGAGACTCTTGTTCTCCAGATGGAGAAAGCCGGCCACCACATCGGCGACCTGAACGCCGGTATCGTCGATGTAGTTCTGAACCTCGACCTCCTCACCGAGATAGCGCAGCACCCGGACGAAGGTGTCCCCGAGTGTCGCGTTGCGAAGGTGTCCGATGTGGGCCGCCTTGTTCGGGTTGATGTTCGTGTGCTCTACGATCACCTTCCCGTCGGTCGGGAAAGAGGGGCCGGGAGCGGTGGCGAACTCTCTGGTGTAGAGGGTGCGATCGAGGAAGACGTTCAGATAGCCCGCGCCGGCCACATCGACTCGTTGCACACCGCGCGTGGCGGAGAGTGCGGGCGCCAGTGCCTCTGCGATCTTGCGGGGCGCCATCCTCGCTTTGCGAGCCAGATCGAAAGCGACCGTGAAGGCGAGATCGCCGACGGCGGGCTTCGGGGGACGCTCGACCACGATGTCGTCGAGTTCCACGTCGTAGGTTTCCTTGACCGCATCAATGACGGCGTTTTTGATCGCGTCCTCGATCGGTGAGCTCATGGGAGGATTATAGTGTGTTTTTTTTTGGACGACCCCTGCCCTTGCCCTTGCCCGTGCCTTGGAAGATCGATGTCGGAGCAGAGGGGGACGTCGGGTAAACTCGCCGGGTATGGGAACGGAGACGGGTACGGGTGGGGGCCGGGGCAGGGGACGTGAACAGGATATATCATGTCTGCCCATGCATCAGACGGGGGCAGGCTCCATCACGCCGTCCTACAGCCCGACGCGACGGACTGCCATCATTCTTGTTGGTGAGGGCACGGCGGTCGCTTATCTGGCGGGGGCGCTCGCGGCTCTCGAAGCGGCGGGAGCGCGTATGGACTTGCTGCTCGGCAAAGGCGCTGGCGCGGTGGTAGCGTGCTTCCATTCGCTTCACGCTGGTGACAAGCTCACCGGCGAAGACGGTCTTCTGGAAGCGCTCGGACGATCGAACCCCTGGCGACTGCGGCGTACCTATCTCGCCGCTCTGGCATGCCTGGCGATCTCTTTTGGCGCGTTCTTGTCGCCGGCGGTTGTTGGTATTCTGATGCTCCTGTCATTGCCGCTGGTGGCCCTGGGGCGTGTCCTGCTCCCCGACACGACCGCTAGCTGGTCGGTCGGCGCCGAGCGCTGGCTCGTGGACAGGCTCGCGGGCGCCGAGCCTCTCTATTTCAGGGCTATTTCCGTGCCGCTGATCGTCTTGTTCGCTCTCGCGCTGATACTGGTCGTTCGAAGCCTGGTCACCCGAAGCTCGTTTCGCGGCAGCGTCGTGGGCCTTGCGAACGGATTGTTCGAGCTGTCGCCGCTGGCGGCACTGATCGAGTCGGGGTTGTGGGCTGCGGTTAAGGGCGCCTCTGCGGGTGGCCGGCCGTCGAAGCGTTCGGACCTGGGGAAGAAGTACCGTGATCTCCTGGAAGCGAACCTCGGGCAGCGTGGCTTTCGTGAACTGCTCTTCTACGCCCTGGACCTCGACGCAGGGCAGGAGGTCCCGTTCGCCTTTCTGAAGGAGCGGTTCCGGAGTGCGTTCGACCGTCGTGGTCCGGGGCGCGGCGCCATCGTGGCGGAGCCGGTCGAGCTCGCCGGAGACGGTGCTCGCCTGCTGTTCGGCGGCTTGATGGCGTCTGTGAGTCCACCGGCGCTCACTCCGGCAGTGCCCTTGCAGCTCCCGCTGGGGGGCAAGTTCGGGGGCGAGGTACATCGCTTCTGCTCTGGACTCTCCATGGGGCAGGGCGCGGTCGAGGACGCGATCGCGGCCGGGGCCGAGCAGATCATCTATGTCTCCGCCGTTCCGTCCGGCGAGCGTGCCACGGAGAGTCTTCTGGAGCGGCTCTCGGACGCATCGGTCAGGCGTGAGTTGGAGCACGATCTTCGCTGGGCGGAGCGTCACCCTCAGGTGCCCGTCTTTCTCGTCCGTCCGGATCGCCCGCGCCTGGGTGTGATGGAGTTCGGCGGACGAAGGCTTCAGGGAGGAGAGCGATTGACCCTCGGTGCCCTCCTTGCCCACGGTCAGCGAGACGCGGAGCGGCTTTTCATCAATCCGTTGCTTGCCGGCTCACCGCTCGCGCCGCGACCTCCCGAGGAGATAGCTTCCGAGAGGCTATGGCACGAAGGCCCGCAAGAGCTCTAACCCTGCACCGATCGGTGCACTAGAATAGAAACGTCATGGACAACGCACTGCTTGTCTCCTTCATGGGCCTCACCGTTCTCTTTGCTATCTGGAACGTGGCCACCCTCTCGCAATACCTTGCCTATCGCCGGATCGCCTCGACCGCCGAGCTCACCTGGAACCCCCGAAAACCGTGGTTCTTCAACATGTGCCTCGGAATCGGCTTCTTCATGGTCACGATGACCGCGGTGAGCGTCTTCGTGTTGAGTCGCCCGATGCTGACCGTCGTCGCCCAGGCTTTGATGGCGCTGTACTACACGGTCCTTTTCCCGATGAGCTTCCGGATCCAGCGCGGGTTCTACGAGAGCGGAATCTGGACCGAACGAGGCTTCGTCCGCTATCGGGACATTGTCTGGCTGGGCTGGAAAGAGAAGCCCGACCTCACGCTGGCTCTACGCACCGAGACCCGGATGCGGCAAGGGTACGCTTTCCTGAAGGTTGAGGGAGAGTACTACGGGCAGGCCCGCCGCATCCTCGCCGACCGTATCGAGGACCGCTCGCTCAGCGTCCAGCAGGGAGTCCTCGGACTTCAGGAGGCAGAACAACCGGCTCAGGAGCGCGTATGAACGGGGAGGAGCTGGGGCGTCGCCTCGCCAAAGCTCCCATCGTATGCGACGGTGCCATGGGCACGAGCCTCTACGGCAGAGGCGTCATGGTCAGCCGCTGTTTCGATGAGCTCAATTTGTCCAATCCGAAGCTCGTCCAGTCCGTTCACCAGGAGTACCTCTCGGTGGGCGTGGACCTGCTCGAGACGAATACCTTCGGCGCCAATCGGGTGAAGCTCCAGCCGCACGGTTTCGGCGACAGCGTGGTTCGAGTCAACGAGACTGGCGCGCGTATTGCCCGTGAAGTCGCGGAGCAGAATGGTCACGGCGCTCTGGTGGCCGGCTCGATGGGGCCGCTCGGGAGACCAGTCGCGCCGCTGGGCACGATCTCCGAGGAGCGCGCGACCGGCTACTTCCACGAGCAGGCGGAGGGTTTGCTCGAGGGCGGAGTGGGTCTCATCATTCTCGAGACCTTCTCGGACCTGCGGGAGATCAAGCTGGCGTATCAGGCTGTCCGATCTCTGGCCGGGGATGTCGCCATTGTGGCGCAAATGACCTTTGGCGACGATGGCAACACGCCGCTCGGCGCGAGCCCGGAGAAAGTGGTGCGGGAGTTGACCGAGCTCGGGGCGGACGTCGTTGGCGCGAATTGCAGTCTCGGACCACAGATGATGCTCGCGGTGCTCGAGCGCATGTCGGCCGCCACGAGTACGCCGTTGTCGATACAGCCGAACGCCGGGCTGCCAGAAGTCGTCGAGGGCCGCGTCCTCTATCTCTGCTCCCCGGAGTACGTGGCCCATTTCGCCAAACGTTTTCTCGAGGCGGGCGCGTTCATCGTCGGTGGTTGCTGCGGGATGACGCCCGCACACATTGGCGCGATGGTGGGCGTCGCTCGTGCTCTCGGCTCCGCCCGCACCGTCATCGAGGTGTCCTCCCGAGTCGAGCCGCTGGGTGAGAAAGAGCCGGTTCCCCGGGAGGCCAAATCGCGCCTGGCGCGAAGCCTTGGGCGAAAGTTCGTC
The DNA here is from genome assembly GCA_965237685.1 of Candidatus Marinacidobacterales bacterium. Lineage (GTDB taxonomy): Bacteria > Acidobacteriota > Vicinamibacteria > Marinacidobacterales > SMYC01 > CBDEGF01. The sequence continues at coordinate 2,292,581 of CBDEGF010000003.1, read as the reverse complement.
GTGTCGGTGGAGATGGACCCTCCGAAGGGGGCCGACCCGGGAGTCTTCCTCGAGAAGGCGCAGTGGCTGAAGGAACAGGAGGTGGACTACATCAACATCGGCGACGGTCCACGCGCGAGCGCGCGAATGAGTGCGGTCAGCTTTGCGATCCTGCTGGAGCAGAAGGTCGGAATCGAGACCATCTTGCACTACCAGTGCAGGGACCGGAATCTGATCGGCATCCAGTCCGACCTGCTGGGTGCGCAATCGCTCGGCCTCCGTAACATCCTTGCGGTCACGGGTGATCCGCCCAAGCTGGGGGACTACCCGCACGCGACCGCCGTCTTCGACGTCGACTCGGTCGGGCTCGTGAAGATCCTCTCCCGGCTCAACCGCGGACTGGATCTGGCTGCGAACCCGCTGGGCCCGCCGCTTGCCTTTCATATCGGTGTGGGCGCCAACCCCGGCGCGCGGGACCTCGATACCGAGATTCGAAAGCTGGAGCGGAAAGTGGAGGCGGGAGCCGAGTACTGTCTTACCCAGCCGGTCTACGAGGCCCGGTACCTGGAAAAGTTTCTCGAGTCGATTTCCGGCTTTCGGGTCCCGGTACTCGTGGGGATTCTGCCGCTCGTCAGTTACCGGAACGCGGAGTTTCTGAACAACGAGGTACCGGGCATGAGCATTCCGGACGGGATTCGCGAGCGCCTGAGGAAGGCGCCGTCGAAGAAGGAGGTCCAGCTGGTCGGCGTGGACATCGCGCGCGAAGCCTTGACCGCCGCCCGCGAGCTCGCCGAGGGAGCCTATCTGATGCCGCCGTTCAACCGGTTCGAGCTCGCGGCGCGGGTCATTGAAGGCATCGTCTAGGGCACGAGATGCTTTGACCATCGTTTTGGCTTCGTGTTACCTTCGCTAACAAGAGGTGGCGCTCCCAATGAAGAGGGCCGGGCTTTCGCTTCTATTCGTCGGAACTACGGTGCTGTTCGCTCACGCGCAGGAAGAGACTGCTCGGGAGCAAGCCGAACAGGTCGCTCCGTACCGCTTCGAGCAGAGCGTCAACATGGTGTCGGTGGCCGTCGCCGTGACCGACAAGGAAGGGAACTTCGTCAAGGCGCTCACCGCCGAGGAGTTCGAGATCTACGAAGACGGCAAACGCCAGGAGATACGCTTGTTCGCGGCCGGCCTGGAAGAGTCCTGGGCCGGATTGCCCCCCGACATGAAGGAGGAGCTCTCCGGCCGGCAGGTCATCGGTCTCATACTGGACTCCAGTGGCAGCATGGAGGAGGACATGCGCCTGGTGCGAGAGGCCGCTATCAAGTTTCTCACCAACATCCCGAAGACCGAGCAGCTCTTCGTCATGAACTTCGACGAGAACATCCGGCTGTCCCAGTACTCCTCGGATGACCAGCGACGAATCAGCGACCGCATCTACGAGATCGAGGCAGAGGGATGGACAGCCCTGTACGACGCGGTCGCCACGTTCCTGGAACGCCTGTACGACTACGACGGACGGAAAACGCTGGTCGTGTTCAGTGACGGGGTCGACTCGCGCAGCACTCTCAGCTCCCTCGAAGTGCTGGATATGGTCAAGGCATCGGACGTGACGATTCACACGATTCACTTCGGGGTCCACAACAAGTCCTTTACGCGACAGTTCCATCAAGGTCGCTTTCTGCGGGACCTGGCCAAACTCACCGGCGGTTCCTACGCGCTCGGGACGTCACTCGAGAAGCTGGACGAACTGTACGACCGGATCATCGAGGAGCTGTTCAGCCAGTACACGTTGGGCTACGTTTCCACCAACCAGAAACAGGACGGGAAGTTCAGGAAGATCCAAATCGAGGTGTCGGTGGACGACACGAAGGTCAGAGCGCGCCGGGGCTACTACGGCCCGTTCCCTCCTCCCGAGCCGACCGCACGGCCCCGCTAGCCCAGGACGTCTTCAGAGCCCGGTCCGCTCGTGCTATAGTTCCGTGGCACCGAGGCGGACCCTTAGCAACAAGAGTATGAAAACGACATTCAAAGTAGATGACACCGAGTACACTGCCACCATCAGCAAGGCAGACAAGGGCGAAGAGGACAAGCACAACCCCTACCAGGCGGTCGTGTCGGGTCAACCGGGCGGGGACGTTCAGGGCAGGCTTCAGGTCACCGACGAAGCGTTGAAGGTGGCCGGAGAGAAAGCCTCCGCCAACGGCAGTAGTGCCGACGACCTGCTGGCGGAGGCCTGTGGTCGCTCCCTCGTGGCGGAGCTCGTCATCCGAAAGCTCCGGCCCGGTTTCGGTTTCGTCGTCGACTATCGGTGGCTTTAACCCCGAGCACCGTTGTCTCCGGGGCTCGGGGCTTCGATCCTTACTGTGGAAGCTCAGGGGCCTCCAGGGTGCACTCGCAGTCGAGGGACTTCAGGAAAGCCACCAGATCGGCCTTCTGCTCGTCGCTCAGATCCTTCGGTTGAATGTTCTCCCGGTCGATGTGCGGGTTGTCGATGCCGCCGCTCACCATCAGCTCGACCGCCTCCTCTAGGGTCGCGACGCTTCCGTTGTGGAAATAGGGTGCGCTCTTCGAGATGTCACGGAGACTGGGCGTCTTGAAGGCGCCGCGGTCCACATCCTCCTCGGTCACGCGATGTCGGCCGAGATCCGGCTCGTCGGCGTCCATTCCGATGCCAACGTTGTGGTACTTCATGTCCGTGAAGAGAACGCCGGAGTGGCAACTGCCGCACCCGGCCTCACCGGTGAAGAGCTCCGCTCCGCGCTTTGCAGAATCGCTCGCCGCTGTCTCGTCGCCGCGAAGCCAGCGATCGTAGGCGGTGTCGGCGCAGAACAGATAGGCACGCTCGTAGGCGGAGATCGCGGCGACGACATTGTCGGGGGTCGAGTCTTCACCGAATACGGACTGGAACTGCGAGCGATAGCCGTCGATCGCGTTCAGCGCCGCAACGACCTCGTCCGCGTCGGCGCCCATGTTGCCGCCGGTCCAGGCCGCTTTGGCCTGTGCCTCCATGGAGCCGGATCGTCCGTCCCAGTAGAACTCGGTGTGATAGCCGATGTTCCAGAGCGAGGGGCTGCTCCGCGTCAGCACCCTCCCGAGCGCTCCTTCGGCGACCGGCTTGCCGTCCGTCAGACCGTTCTCGCACAGATGGCACGAGTAGCACGAGCGCGTTCCGTCCGCGGAGAGCCTCTCGTCGAAAAAGAGCTGGTGGCCCAGCGCAACTTTCTCCGGCGTCGTGGGATTGTCTGCCGGCACCGCCACCGGCTCCCAGCCCTCGGGCGTGGCCGGTAGACCGGTATCGGATGCGGGAGCCGCTGGCTCCTCCGATTCCGGCGGTGTTTCGGGCGCGCAAGCGCCCAGGCTCCCGACGACGAGAACCAACCCGAACGCGAGTCGCAACATTCGAGACCTTGCTTCAGCCATACGTTTCCTCCTGCGTTCCTTCCCTGGCACGGGCGGGACATGATAGGGGAAAACCCACGGGGAAGTGAAGTCGGTTCCCGTGGCAAAGAAAGCCCTCGAATCGTCCGTCTCTTTTTTCAGGAGCGAGAGGACTGCCAGCTCAGAGAGATCCCCGCCCGTTGGGAGGCTCTTGCCCGAAAACGAGCTCGAGAAGCGGGCAACTGCTGAAGTTTCGCAAGTGTGGCGCTATAATTGAGGTTAGGTTAGATTCAGAGATTTCGAACCCCTCCGGTCTCGGGAGACGCCGGGAGCGCGTCAGGAGACGGGTGCGCGAGGGCTCAGATGCGGATGACTCTGGCGAGGTTGCCTGTGACACTCGTTGCACTCGCGTGTCTCGTGCTCACCACCGTGCTCGCCGCGTCGGTTGCCATCCTGGGGCGCGCGCCCGACGCGTCCGGTGAACTGCAGGGGTCGGAAGACCGGGAATCTGGGCCGGTCTTTCAGGGCGTGACCCCCCAGACGATTCGCGCCGCGATGGCACATGTCGACGGGCCGTCTCGCCGGGGGCGGGTTCCGCGAGAGTTCTACTTCTCACGGGCCGCGTACACCGGCTACTACCGCTTTCGCGATTACCGCAGCTGGCAGGTCGATTTTCCCAAGGCCGACCGGCAGTTCCTCATAGGCCTTCGACGCTTGACGAACCTCGATGCCTACGAGGCCGAAAATCCGGTCCGGCTGACCGACCCGGCGCTTGGCCGCTATCCGTTCCTCTATAGCGTGGAAGTGGGTTACATGCAGCTCACCGACGCCGAGGTCCAAGGGCTGCGGAGGTATCTGCTCGCCGGCGGTTTCCTCGTGGTCGACGACTTCTGGGGAAGCTTCGAGTACGCGAACTTCGCGGCGGAAATTCAACGCGTCCTTCCCGGGTACCCCGTCGTGGACATAACGCTCGACCATCCGATCTTCAACTGTTTCTACAACATCACCGAGATCGTCCAGGTCCCGAACGTCGGTCAGGGAATCCAGGGTGGCCCGACGTGGGAGAGCGACGGCTATCATCCGTCCGTGAAAGGAATCTACGACGAGCGCGGTAGACTGATGGTCGTCGTCAACTGGAACACCGATCTCGGAGATGCCTGGGAGTGGGCCGAGAATCCCTACTACCCGCTGAAGTTCTCCACTTACGCCTATCAGATGGGAGTGAATTACATCATCTACGCAATGAGTCATTAATGTCCTGGTTCGAGAGCCTCTTCGAGTTCCTGTTCAAGTACCGCCCCTTGCTCTTCCAGCGAGGCGAGCTGTCCCTCGGCGTGAGCTGGCCACTTCTCCTCCTGGCACTCGTCGCGGTGGCCCTTGCCGTTCCGACCGTTCTCCGCTATCGGGACGTAAGGGGCAAGAGCACGCGCCGCGACCGGCTGATCCTGACCGCGCTGCGCACGGCTGCACTGGGTCTGGTCCTCCTCTGCCTGTTTCGTCCCGCGCTGGTGATATCGATGGTCGTGCCGCAGAGAAGCTTCGTCGGCATCCTTCTCGACGACTCCATGAGCATGCGAATCGCCGACAGCGACGGGGTGGCACGAGGGGAGTTCGTCGATCACATGTTCGGCCCGGAAGGCAGCGCGCTCGTATCCGCTCTGGGGGACAGGTTCATGCTGCGCCTGTTCCGTTTCTCGGACTCGGCCGATCGAGTCAGCGACGCGTCGTCCATGACTTATTCGGGACCGCGGACCGACATCGCGAGAGCCCTGAGCCGGGCTGCCGACGAGCTTTCGACGGTGCCGCTGTCCGGTCTGGTGGTGATAAGCGACGGTGCCGACAACTCCAGCGAGGGGCTCAGCGACACCCTGCTCGAGCTGCAGGCGCGACGCATTCCCGTGTATACGGTCGGGATCGGACGCGAGCGATTCACGAGGGACATCGAAGTTGCTCGCGTCGATGCACCGCCGGCCGTCTTGAAGGGCTCGTCGCTGGTGGTCGACGTCACGCTGTCCCAGCGGGGGTTCGCGGGAGAGCGCGTGCGACTGGACGTGGAGGACGAGGGCCGGATCGTCGACTCGCGCGAAGTCGAGCTGTCGAACGAGGCGGAGACGACCAACGTCCGGGTTCACTTCACAGTGTCGGAGCCCGGGGCGCGTACCTTCCGGTTCAAGGTGGCGCTTCAGTCCGGGGAGATGGTGACTCAGAACAACCAGCGGGAGTTGCTCATCTATGTAGAGGACCGCAAGGAGAAGATCCTCTACTTCGAGGGCGAGCCCAGATTCGAGCTCGCCTTCACACGCCGGGCGGTGACGGACGACGAGAACGTCCAGCTGGTCTGTATCAACCGGACGGCTGAGAACAAATTCCTGCGGCTCAACGTGGACGATTCTGAAGAGCTTGCGGGAGGTTTTCCGAAGACGCGGGAGGAGCTCTTCAAGTATCGCGGCCTCGTTCTGGGAAGCGTCGAAGCGAGTTTTTTTACGTACGACCAGCTTCGCATGATCGCGGACTTCGTGAGCCAGCGCGGTGGCGGACTCCTGGTGCTCGGCGGCCGGTTGGCGCTTTCGGAAGGCGGCTACGCGGGCACACCGATCGCCGAAGTCCTGCCGGTGGTTCTCGACGAGAGCGCCAAACGTGCGGACGGAGACGACGGCGCGGCGACCTTCTTCGCCAGTCTCACGATCGAGCCCACGCCCTTCGGAAGCACGCATCCGGTTACGCAGTTCGCGGAGAGTGTGGAGGAGAGCGCCAAACGCTGGGAAACGCTACCGCCCCTTTCGACACTCAACGATGTGAGCGAGGTGAAGCCCGGTGCCACGACGCTGCTGGTAGGCGACGGGGACGGCGTGTCCGGCCAGCCGGTTCTCGTGTTTCAGCGCTACGGGCGCGGCAAGTCGATGGCGTTCACGGCACACGATTCCTGGCAGTGGCAGATGCACGCCGAGATTCCGCTGGAGGATCTGACCCATGAGCTGTTCTGGAGGAAGCTCCTCAGGTGGCTCGTCAGCTACGTTCCGGAGCAGGTGGCCGTCTCTACCGCAAAGAGCCGCTACGCACCCGGAGAAACGGTCTTGGTCCAGGCCGAGGTGGACGATGACCGCTTCCTGAAGGTGAACAACGCGCAGGTCATCGCCACCGTGCGCACACCCGGGGGCGATTCGTTCGAGCTTCCGATGGAGTGGACGGTGGAGCAGGACGGTGAGTATCGCGCCAGTTTCCTGCCAGGGAAAAAAGGGATCTATGAGATTCAGGTCGAGGCCAGACGTAACGAGGAGGTTCTGGGCAGCTCGACGGCCTATGTTGAATCGGAGGAGCTGGACGACGAGTTCTTTCAGGCGGAGATGGGTGTTGAGCTTCTGAGACGGATTGCGGATGAAACCGGAGGCGTTTTCTACACTCCAGAGACGGTTCATCGCCTGGCCGAGGATCTGAGCTATACGGAAGGTGGCACGACGGTCCGGGAGCGTCGCGATCTGTGGGACATGCCGATCTTCTTCCTCCTGCTCATCGGGCTGATCGGCAGCGAGTGGGGCTACCGGAAAGTGCGGGGCCTGGTATGAAGGGTGAGGGTTTTCAAGGCGGCGAAGGCGCTGGCACACACGGACGCGAGTGCGGCCGGGTAAGGGCCCTAAGGGGGCAGGCCGCTCGTCTCCTCGTTTCGGCGATCACCACCCTCTCTCTCGCCACGCCAGCACTCGCTCAGACCAGCTATCTGGTCATCATCAGTGGAATCGGCGGTGACGAAGAACGCCGCGAGCGCTTCTATGAGTGGTCGAGCACGATGCGGGAGGCGGCGCTCACCCGGATCGGGTTGCCCGAAGAGAACGTGTTCTATCTCGGCGAAGAGCCTGAGCGCGAGGGTGTCCACGCCAAGTCCACGAAGGAGAACATAGTCCAGCTCTTCGACGAGCTCACGGCACGGGTTTCGCCGGGCGAGCAGTTGTATCTCCTTCTGATCGGACATGGCAGCTTCCGATCGGAAGAATCCCGTTTCAACCTCCCGGGACCCGATCTGAGCTCGGTCGACTTCCGAGTACTTCTGAAACGTTTCGACAAACAACAGCTCGTATTCGTCAATACCACCAGCGCGAGCGGGGGCTTCGTAGCCGAGTTGTCCGGGCCGAACCGCGTGATTGTGACCGCGACCAAGAGCGGGTTCGAACGGAATGAAGCTCAGTTTGGAAAGTACTTTGTCGAGGCCTATGCTGGCGACGGTGCGGACATCGACAAGAACGGTAAGGTTTCCGTGACCGAAGCCTTCAACTACGCACGAATCGAGGTCGAGCGTTTTTACGAGCAGGACCAGCGTTTGAAGACGGAGCACGCCGTTCTGGAAGACGATGGAGACGGAGAGGGTGTGACCGAGCTCGCGCCCCGCTCGGCCGTGGGCGGCGAGGTCAAGGACGGCGCCGTGGCGGCGAGGGCGTTTCTCGCCCCCGCAGCGGAGGATGCGGGCGGCGAGTCGGCCGAGGCGCTCGCGGCAAACCCCGAGCTCAAGAAGCTCGTAGACAAGAAAGCGGCTCTCGCAGAGCGTATCGCGGAGCTTCGACTCCAGAAGGACGCCATGGAGGAAGAGCTCTATCTTCAGGAGCTCGAACGCCTCCTGCTGGAGCTCGCTGAAGTCACCGAGCGGATCGAGGCGGCGAGGACGAAGCCGTGAGCGAGGTGGAGAGGGAAAGAACCGTGACAACCAGGCAGAGCTTTCTGGCCGTCGGCCTCGTGAGTCTGCTGAGTCTGTCAGCGGTCCCTGTCTCCGCTCAGAGCCTCGACGAGGCCGAGGAGGCCCTCCGCCGCGGGGATTACGAGGATGCCTCGAAGGCCTTCGCCCGGCTCGCAGACGAGCGCGTCAGTGCCCGCATCTATCGGGGCTGGGTCGACTCTCTGAGAATCGTCGGTCGCTACGACGAGGCGGCGGAACGGGCGAGAGAGTTCGGGGAGCAGACCGGCGCTGCTCACCTGTCGAACCGGCTCGGGGAAATCCTCTACGAGACCGGTCGCATCGAAGAGGCTCGACGTACCTTCGAGCGATCCGTGGCGGAGAAAGCGCCGGATGCTCTGGTGGCGGAGCTCAACCTGGCGCTCCTTTTGTACCACGAGGGCCAGACCGACGCGGCTCTGAAGCGATTCGATCGTTTCATCGACGCCTACAACCAGTCGAGCTCGCTGAGCGCCGAAGAGCTAGAGGCGATTGGTGTGGCCTGCCGGTATCTCGGTGTCACCGATCCTCAGCTCTACAAAGACGCGCTTCGCGCCTTCGACGAGGCGGCGAAGGCGGGGCAGGGTCGGCTGATGCCGCGTATCCTGGCGGGGGAGCTCTTCCTGGAGAAGTACAACAGCACGGATGCTGGCGAGAGCTTCCAGCAAGTGCTCGCGGTGAACGAGCGCCACCCGCGAGCGCTGGTGGGCATGGCGGGTGTGCGGATTTTCGACGGTGGTGCCGAGGCAACGGCGCTGATCGAGAAGGCGCTCGAAGTGAATCCGAACTATGTGCCGGCCCGGACGATGCTCGCCCGGCAGCATCTCAGCCTCGAGGACTATCGAGAGGCGAGAGAGCATGCAGAAAAGGCTCTCGAGACGAACCCGGTCTCGCTCGATGCGCTCACGATCCTGGCCGCCGCCGAGTTCCTGGCCGGGCGACACGAAGCGTTCGAGGAGCTCAGTGCGCGCGTCTTTGCTCGCAACCCCCGGTATGCAGATTTCTACAACACCCTGTCCGACATTGCGGTCCAGAATCGCCTGTATCGCGAAGCTCGGGAGTTCGCCGCTGAGGCGACACGCCTGGATGAGAGCTCATGGAAGGGCTATGGCCTTCTGGGTCTCAATCAGCTTCGACTCGGAGACATCGAGACCGGCTGGAAGAATCTGGAGCGCGCTTTTACGGGCGACCCCTACAACGTGTGGATAAAGAACACACTCGACCTCCTCGACACGTTTCCCGGGTACCGGACGACGAACACCGAGCGTTTCGAGATCTTCGTCGAGGGGACGGAATCCGACTTGCTGTCGCTGTATGTCGGCCGCGTCGCCGACGAGGCCTACGAGCGTCTGGCGGAGCTCTATCAGTATCGTCCGCCAACGCCAATTCGCATCGAGGTGTTTCCCTCGCACGCCGATTTCTCGGTTCGCACCATCGGCCTGGCCGGGCTGGGTGCGCTGGGAGTCTGCTTCGGACCGGTCGTCGTCATCGATTCGCCGTCCGCCCGCCCCCGTGGCCAGTTCAACTGGGCCTCGACGCTGTGGCACGAGCTCGCGCACACCGTGACGCTCGGCGTGACCGATCACAAGGTGCCGCGATGGTTTTCGGAAGGGCTCTCCGTTCTGGAAGAACGACGTGCCCGGCCAGGCTGGGGTGATGACGTCAACCTGCCGTTTCTCATCGCCTACAAGCAGGACAAGCTTCTCCCCATCGCCGAGCTGAACAACGGCTTCATCCGACCGAGCTACCCGCAGCAGATCGGCATCTCCTACTATCAGGCCTCTCTCGTTTCCGAGCTCATCGAGCGCGATCATGGTTTTCAGGCGATTCGCGACATGCTCGCCGGCTACCGGCAAGGGCTCGAGACGGAACAGGTGTTCCGGAACGTGCTGAATCAGGAGCTGGAAGACTTCGACGCCGATTTCGCGGCGTTTCTCACCGAGCGTTTCGGACGAATCACGTCTCTCCTCCGCCTGCCGGACGAGGGGATGGTCCTTTCGCTGACCGACCTGGTGGAGCGTGCTCAGGACGAGGACGACATCCTCGCCCAGCTGAAGATGGGCGAGCAGTTGTTCAAGCAGGACAAGCTCGACGAGGCAGAGATCTATTTGAAACGGGCACGCGATCTTTTTCCGGAGTACGGAGGAGACGACAGCCCTTACTGGTATCTCGGGCAGATCTACCAGAAGCGCGGAGACTCGGCGAAGGCGGCGGAAGCGCTCGCCCGCTTCGTCGACATCAACGAGAATCACTACGAAGCACATGTCGGGCTCGCCGATATCTATCTGGAGCTCGGAAAGAGCCGTGAGGCGGTCGAGATCCTGGAGCGCGCCGTCTTCATCTATCCCTTCGAAGTTGCCGACCACCAGAAGCTGGCAGAGCTCTATCGGGAGCTCGGCTCGAGCCAGGCGATGATCCAGGAGCGGAGAGCGCTCGTTGGCCTGACCGCGGTCGACGAGGTGCAGGCGCGGTACGAGCTCGCGGTGGCCTACGACGAGGCGGGGGATCGGGACAGCGCGCGCAAAGAGCTCTTGCGGGCGCTCGAGCTGGCGCCGACGTTCCGGGAGGGGCTGGCGCTGCTCCTGAAGCTCAAACGGGAGTCCGGGGGAGGGCTCTGATGCGTCGGCTGGTGGTGAGCGGTGTGATTCTGGCAGTGGCACTTCCCCTTGCGGCGGACCGCATCGATGTCCCCTACGAGAACTTTCCCTACAACGGAAGGTTCACTTTCGTTCGAGTGAAGTTCGAGCCGACCTGGTACGGCCCGGGTCCCTACATGTGGGGCCTCGACCTCAAGTGGAACCACGACTACCCGGTCGCCGAACGGAACTTGATGATGATCCTGGATCAGTTCACGACCCTGAACCCGAATCTCGGTGGCGGAAACATCTATGGCCTCGACGAGGACGAGCTCTTCAAGTACCCGTGGGCCTACCTGTGCGAAGTCGGGTTCTGGAACCCGACCGAGGAGGAGGTCGAGAATCTCCGAACCTATTTGTTCAAGGGCGGGTTTCTGGTGGTGGACGATTTCGTTCAGGATCCACGGACCGGCGTCGAGTGGCAGTGGGACAACTTCCGTGAGCAGATGACGAAGCTGCTGCCCGGTTACGATCTGGTCCCGCTGGATGTCACGCACCCCATCTTCGACTCCTTCTTCTATATCGAGACCCTGGACTTCGAACATCCGACGTGGCCGGGTGTTTATCCGAGCTACTACGGAGTATTCGAGGACAACGATCCATCGAAGCGCCTGATGGTCATCGTGAACTACAACCACGATGTCGGTGACTACTGGGAGTGGTCGGGAGCCGGCTGGGTGCCTATCGAGATCTCGAACGAGGCATTCAAGCTTGGTGTCAACTACGTCATCTACGGCATGACGCACTGAGTCAGCGAAAGGAAGAGAGACCCCATGTCCGAGGAACAGAAGGTCGGCCTGGAGGCGGCGGACGACATCGCCCTCGCCGACCGGCTGAAGCAGGCCAGCGACGACATCAATTCGGAGCTTCGAAAGATCATCATCGGCCAGGAGGATGCGATCGAGCAGGTCCTGCTGTCGCTCTTCGTCGGCGGCAACAGCATCATCACCGGCGTCCCGGGCCTCGCGAAGACCCTCATCGTACACACCGTCGCGCAGGTGCTCGACCTGAAGTTCGCACGCATCCAGTTCACACCGGACCTCATGCCTTCCGACATCACCGGAACGGATCTCATTCAGGAGGACCCGCAGTCGGGGAAGAGGGAGCTGGTCTTCATGCCTGGACCGATCTTCAACAACATCGTCCTGGCGGACGAGATCAACCGGACGCCGCCCAAGACGCAGTCTGCGCTGCTGGAGGCGATGCAGGAGCATCAGGTCACTATCCAGGGACGCACCTACGATCTCGAAGAGCCCTTCTTCGTTTTTGCCACGCAGAATCCGATCGAGCTCGAGGGGACCTACCCGCTGCCGGAAGCCCAGCTCGACCGGTTCATGTTCAACATCATCATTCACTACCTGCCGCTCGACGACGAGGTGGAGGTTGTTCAGGCGACAACCTCACTTCGGGAGCCGAAGCTCGACAACGTCGTCACCGGCGAGGAGATCATCGCTTTTCAGAAGCTCGTGCGGAAGGTTCCCGTGTCGGCCTCGATCATGCGCTATGCCGTGGATCTCGCCCGTACTTCCCGGCCAGGAGAGGAAGGCGCGCCGGAGTTCGTGAAGAAGTGGGTGGAGTACGGTGCGAGCCTTCGTGCTGCCCAGCACATCATCCTTGGCGGCAAAGCCCGCGCACTGATAAGAGGCCGCTACTTCGTGAGCCACGAAGACGTGCTGGCGCTGGCACGCCCGGTCTTCCGGCATCGCATTCTGACCAACTTCCACGCGCAGTCGGAGCGTATCTCTTCGGAGGATGTGATCGAGCAGCTGCTGGACAAGGTCGGCGTTCCCAAGTCCCGGATGTAGCGCCATGTCTCTCGAGGAGCGCAAGGGCGGCCCGATCGGGCAGTTCGTCGACCCGAAGGTGCTCGGGCGTATCGGAAACCTGAAGCTCCTCGCGCGAACGGTCGTTCAGGGCTTCATCAGCGGCCTGCATCGCTCCACCTATCTCGGCCGATCGGTCGATTTTGCGGAGCATCGCGCCTACATGCCCGGCGACGATATTCGGCGGATCGACTGGCGACTCTTCGCTCGAACCGATCGTTTCTACGTCAAGCAGTTCGAAGCCGATACCAACACCAGCTTCGTGCTACTCCTGGACATCTCCCGGTCGATGAGCTTTGGAACCCAGGGAATCACGAAGCTCGACTATGCTCGCTACCTGGCGGCGAGTTTGGCTGTGTTTTCGCGGAAGCAACGCGACCGAATCGGGCTCGTTACTTTCGACGACGATATCGTAGACTTCGTGCCGCCCTCCGCGAAGCATCTGGAAGTGGTGCTCCATACCATCGACAATCTGACGCCGGGGAGAGCCAGCCAATACGGCCCGCCACTGCTCAAAGTGGCGCAGGCGATACCTCGCCGGGGCATCATGGTGCTGATCTCCGATTTCTATGACGAGCCGGAAGCGGTGCTGAACGCGGTCAAGGGGCTTCGCTACAAAGGGAACGACCTGATCGTGTTTCACGTGCTCGATCCGGCAGAGATCGAGTTCCCGTACGAGGAGTCGGCGAACTACCAGGACCTGGAGACGGGGGAGGCGGTACCACTGGTTCCCGACTACCTGCGTGAAGAGTACCGGAAGATGGTGAAGGCCCACGTGGATGCGCTGACGCGCATCCTCGGCGACAACCGGATCGACTACACGCTCCTCGACACGTCGACGCCTCTCGACTACGCGCTCTTTCATTACCTGGCCTCGCGCCAGAGACTGACCCGAACGAAATGAGCTTTCTGGTACCTCTCTTTCTCATCGGGGCGGCGGCCGTCGCGATTCCGGTCATCATCCATCTAACGAATCGCGAGAAGCGAAAGATCGTCGAGTTTCCCTCCCTCATGTTCCTCAGGAAAATTCCTTACCGGGAAGTGCGTCGTCGGAAAATTCGCCACTGGTTGCTGTTTGCTTTGAGGTGCCTGGCGCTGATCCTGCTCGCGACTGCTTTCGCGAGGCCTTTTCTCGAGCGCCCTCAGAGCGCGTCGGCCTCGCCGCTCGGGCCGCGGGAGGTCGTCCTGCTCGTGGACAACTCCTACAGCATGGATTACGGGGACCGGTTCGAACGGGCCATCGAAGAGGCGAGGTCGGTGCTGGCAGGCCTGGGACCCGATGACCGGGGGTCGCTGATCGCGTTCTCGGACGAGGCGGAGACCTTGGTCCAGCCGACCGAGGTCCACGAAGATCTGGGTGCCGTCCTCGACGGGATTCAGCTCAGCTCGCGCACGACTCGCTACGAACCGGGACTGAAGCTCGCGAAGAGAATTGTCGACGAGTCGCCGCATCTGCGGAAAGAGGTGTACCTCTTTTCGGATTTCCAGCGCCTCGGCTGGGAAGGTGACGAAGACGCGTGGCTTCCCGCGGGCACCAGGCTGGTCCCGGTCAGTGTGGTCCGCGAGGAACCCGCGAACCTTTCAGTCACCTCGGTCATCCTGGAGCGCGAGTTCGTTTCGGGGCGCGAGCGACTGACGTTGTCGGCGCGCGTCACGAACAAAGCACCCGGCGTCAGCGAGCCGGCCGAGAGCGATGTCTCCGTCGAGATCAACGGACGCTCGTTGCAGGAAAAGGAAGTCTCCGTCGTGGCCAACGATTCGACGACGGTCAGCTTCGACCCGCTGACTCTCCCGCAGGGCCCGGCTCGGGGAACGATCCGCCTGGCTGACGATGCCTTGAACAAGGACAATTCTTTTCACTTCGTGGTGTGGCCTGGCCAGTCGATTTCGGTTCTTCTGGTCGACGCGCCCGGACGCCCGGCGTCGCGCAGTCTGTTCATCCGTCGTGCGCTCGCGCTCGGCGACCGCCCCTCGTTCCGCGTCGAGCGACGACAGTCGTCCCGGGTTCGTGCCGAGGACCTGAGCGGGCGCGACGTCGTGGTGCTGAACGACCTTGCAACTCTGTCCGGTGACTCAGCCGAACTGCTCACCGAGTTCGTCCGGGAAGGCGGGGGTCTGGTCGTGGTGGCGGGCGAGAAGACGACCGGCTCGACTTTCCAGGGAAGCGGCGGTCTGCTTCCCTCGACTCTCGGCGCGGTGGTGGACCGGGCCGGCGACTTGGGCGGAACGCTCTCCTATCTCGACTATTCGAGCCCCATCTTCGAGGTCTTTCGGGCGCCCCACAGTGGGGATTTCAGCTCGGTGAAGTTCTTCCGCTACCGTGCCTTTCGCCAGCCGCCCTCGGGCGGCGTCCTCGCGCGCTTCGACGACGGTCAGCCGGCGCTCGTGGAAAAGAGGCTGGGTGACGGGCGCGTTCTGGTCTGGACCTCGACACTGGATACGTTCTGGAACGAACTCCCGCGGCGGGCGGTCTATCTGCCGTTCCTCCATCAACTCGTGCGGCACGCGGGCGGCTACGCCGAGGCCAACGCGTGGCAGACGGTCGGAGATGTCGCAGACCTCACACGCTACGTTTCTCTCCTGAGCGGCTCGACCGAGGAGACAACCGAGCCTGGTGACACCGAACTGCTGCTGGGGACTCCTTCCGGGGAACGCTCGGTCGTTTCGCCATCGAGCGGCCGGCTTCTTTACACGATTGGCGAGCAGGGCTTCTACGAGCTCCGCGAGATCGAAGGCGGACAAGAGGGTACCTGGAGCCTGGCGGCCAATCTCGATTTTCGCGAATCGGATCTCTCCACCATCGATCCGGAAGAGCTGGTCGTTGCCGTCACGTTTCGAGCGGGAGCCGAGGGGGAAGAGGAGGCACGGGAATGGACGGGGGTCGACTACGAGAGGCGCCAGAGCTTCTGGTGGTACCTGCTGGTGGGCGCCGGGCTCTTGCTGGTGGTGGAAACGGTTCTGTCGAATCGCCTTTCGCGCGCGGCGGCCAGGTAAATTAAAGGCTATACTGGAAGAAAATGTACCTGACACAGCGGGAGTAAGCTGATGGAGAGTCTGAGCCAGACCACCGGGTATACACAGCTCGTTCGCGTCGTCCGCTATGTGCGCAATCGCTGGCGCCTCCGAATGGCGCTCCGCGGGGCGGCGATCGTCCTCCTCGTGGGCATCGCTACGCTGGCTATCTCGGCCTACGGCATGGACTTCTTCCGATTCAGCCCGTGGTCGGTCCGTTTGTTCCGCATCTTCAGCTACATCGCGCTCACCGGACTGGCGCTTCGCTACATCGTCAGCCCGCTCATTCGTCGGGTCGGCAACGATCAAGTCGCCCTGTACATGGAAGAGCACGACGAAACGCTCAAGCAGGCGGTGTCGAGCGCGATCGAGATGGGGGCGGAGGAGCTGGCGGGCAGGCAAGATGACGTCTCCGAAGCTCTCATCGAGAAACTGGTGGAGGACACGGTCGAGCAGTGCGAGAGCATCGACTACGGACACGATATCGAGCAGCACGCGCTGAAGCGGAGCTCGTTGTTCCTGACCGGTGCGGCTGTGGCGGGTATGCTCGGCGTGCTGGCGAGCCCGGCATTCCTCCGGCACGGTGCATCCCTGCTGTTGAATCCGTTTCAGAGCGCACAGGCCGCAAGTCCCTACTTCATTCACGTTCAGCCCGGAAACATCGGCGTCGCCCGCGGGGCGGATCAGCTCGTCAGCGCAGAGCTCTCTGGTTTCGACGCCAGTGAAGTCGAGATCGCCGTCAAAACGGAGGGCGAGGAACGCTGGCAGCGTTGGCCGATGACCGTCGACGAGGAAAGCTCCGGCTACACGTTCCGGCTTTTCGACCTGGACGCTCCAACCGATTACTTCGTCGAGGCAAGTGGCGTGCGCTCGGATGCCTTTCGCATCGACGTGAGTGACTTGCCGTACGTGAAGCAACTCGATCTCGAGTACAACTTTCCTGAGTACACGGGCCTGGCGCCGCGGCTCGTCGAGGACGGCGGTGACATCGCCGCCCTCCGGGGCACCAGAGTCGCGCTCACCATTACCCCCACCGTGCAGGTGGCGGGAGGCTTGCTCTCGGTCGAGAACAAGGAACCGATCGAGCTGACGCTCAGCGCGCAGGGGGTGTTGACGACGTCGGTGGACGTCGACGAGAACAGTTTCTACCACATCGAGCTGGCGGCCTTCGACGGGACGATGAAGGTGGCGTCGCCGGACTACGCGATCGAAGTGCTGAGTGATCAGCCCCCCTCTGTGAAGATCTCGAAGCCGGGAAGAGACATGAAGGTCACGCCGATCGAGGAGGTGTTCACGGAGGTTCAGGCCGAGGACGACTATGGTGTCGGACGCCTCGAGCTCGTGTACTCGGTCAACGGCGCGGAAGAGAAGACTGCTTCCCTGTACAAGGGAGGAGGCAAGAAGGATCTGTCGGCGGGTCACACCTTCTTTCTGGAAGATTTCGAGCTCGAGCCAGGAGATCTCATTTCGTACTACGCCCGCGCCTACGACTCCCGGGGTGTGGGAGGCCGGCAGGTCGCGACCACTGACATCTATTTCGTAGAGGCGCGGCCTTTCGACCAGCGGTATCGACAAGCGCAACAGGGCGGCATGCCGGGCGGCGGTGGCGGTGGGATGGAGGGAACGCTCGCCATCCGCCAGCGTCAGATCGTGGCTGCGACGTTCAAGCTCATTCGGGACAAGGACCAGTACTCTGCGAAAGACTACGGGGAGAACCTCACCACACTCGCGCTCATGCAGGGAAGGCTCAAGGACCAGGTACAAAATCTCCTGCGACGAATGAGCAACCGCGGCATTACCGGAGCGGCCGGTGATTTCTCGAAGATCGGTGAGCATTTGCGTCTCGCGGTGGAAGCGATGCTTCCCGCCGAAGAGAAGCTCATCGCGAAGGACGCAGAAGGAGCGCTCGGTCCCGAACAACAGGCGCTGCAGCATCTGCAGCGAGCCGAAGCGATTTTTCGTGACGTCCAGGTCTCGTTCCAGCAAAGCGGTGGCGGCGGCGCCGGCTCTCCCGCAACTGCGGAAGATCTGGCCGATCTGTTCGAGCTCGAGCTCGACAAGCTGCGCAACCAGTACGAGACGGTACAGCGCGGCCAGCGGCAGAGCGTCGACAACCAGGTGGACGAGGCGCTGCAACGACTGCAGGAGCTAGCTCGACGTCAGCAGCAGGAGAACGAGCGCATGAAGCGGCAGGCGTCGCGGCTGCGCAACCAGATGGGTGGCGGCGGTGGCGGTGGAAACCAGCGCGATCTTGCCGAGGAGACGGAAGAGCTCGCCCGCCGGCTGGAACGGCTGGCTCGCGAACAATCACTGCCGGATCTGGAGGAGACTGCGCGCCGGCTGCAGCAGGCTGCCAATGACATGAGGCGCGCGGCGGCGCGCGGGAACGAGGCGGGAATCGAGCAGGGGCTTTCTGCCCTGGACAGTCTCAAGGACGCGAGACGACTTCTCGACAAGAACCGTTCCGTCCGGCTCGAGCGCGACGTGCAAGACGCTCTCGAGCAGGCAGAGCGCATCCGGAGTCAGCAGGAAAGCGTCGAGTCGGACGTCGAGAAGCTCGGCCAGGGTCAGGGTGACGGCGAACGGATGCGTCGTATTTTCGAGCGGAAGGATGAGCTTGCCGGGGAGGTGGAATCGCTCGAGTCCCAGCTGGATCGAATCGCGCGAGACTCGCGACGGGAGAACAAGGAGACCGCCCGCGGTCTCCAGGACGCCGCAAACTCGATCCGGAAGACGAAGCTGAAAGAGAAGATTCGCTACTCCAAGGGAGTTGTTCAGGGACGCAGTCCGCAATATGCGCGCGATTTCGAGAGTATCATCAGTGACGACATCGAGACGCTGCAGCAGAAACTGAACGAGGCGGCAGGCACTTTGGGGCAATCCAAAGAGAGCCAGGTTTCCGAGGCCATCGACCAGACCCGCGATCTGGTTCGGAACCTCGAGTCGCTCGGCGAGCGCATCCGGGAAAGGCAAGAGGAGGCGCGCCGGCTGTCACGGACACGTCCGGGCCAGCAAGGTGAACGAGATTCAGAGTCTCAGGACGGCCAGCGCGGTGAACGGAACGAGAGCGGCCAGAGCCAGGGCGAGCAAGGCCAGCAAGGCGAGCAGGGCCAACAGGGTCAGCAGGGCCAACAGGGTCAGCAGGGCGAAGAGGGTCAGCAGGGCCAGCCAGCGGGTCGGAATGGCCAGGCGGGCCCCACCTTCGTTGGCTCCTCGAACGGCGGCGTTCAGCCCGGTCAATACTCGTCGGAGGAAATCCGCCAGCTCCGGCGCGAGTTCCGGGAGCGCATCGCTGACGCCGAACGCCTGCGCGGCCAGCTGGATCGACAGAACCTGCAGGTTCCGGACCTCCAGGAGATCATCAACCGGATGGAGGAGTTCGAGCGGAAGCAGATTCTTCTCGACCCGAGAGGCGTCGACGAGCTGGAAGCTTCCGTTCTCGAAGGACTGAAGCAGTTCGAGTTCTGGCTCCGGAGGGAGCTCCAGGGGCTGGGGGAGGACAAGCTGTTCCTCTCGGGCTCCGAGCAGGTCCCCACGGAGTATCGCAAGCTCGTCGAAGAGTACTTTCGCTCGCTTTCGAGGAACCAGAACCAGCCTTGAAGACCACTACCGCTGAGCCGGTGCCGGCCGCCCCGGGACTACCGGGCAGATGAGGAGAGTCGGCTGAAGACCGATTCCTGTCCCTGTCCCACATTCGGCCCTTTTCCAATTGTCGAGGAGTGTTCGTGATGCTGCGCAAGTTGATGGGGCGTGTGGGCAAACCTGCCACCGCGTCCGGATTCAATGCCCTTGGAATCTCCGATGCCACGCTCGAGGCGCTGGACCGGATGGGTTACCAGGAGCCGACGGACGTTCAACGCGATACGATTCCGAAATCCCTCGCTGGCCAGGACCTCGTCGTGATGTCCCGTACCGGGACGGGCAAGACGGCCGCCTTCGGCATCCCGATTGCCGAAAGCGTCGATCCGGACCGCCGAGAGGTTCAAGCCCTGGTTCTGGCACCGACGCGCGAGCTTGCCGTTCAAGTGCAGGAGGAGCTTTCGAAGATCGGAGCGGGCCGGGAGCTTGGCACCCAGTCCATCTACGGAGGGGATTCCATGGCCGGGCAGATCGAGGGCATCCGCTCGGGCGTCCAGATCATTGCGGGAACCCCCGGCCGGGTCCTCGACCATCTGAGGCGCGGCACGCTTCGGCTGGACGCGGTCTCGCTCCTGGTTCTCGACGAGGCTGACAAGATGCTCGACATGGGATTCGCCCAGGAGATGGCCGACATCATGGAGTTCATGCCGGAGAAGCGCCAGACGCTTCTCTTCTCGGCGACGATTCCCGCGGCCATCCGCGGCCTCATCTACCACTATCTGGTCGATCCGGAATGGGTTCTGCTGTCCGAGGATTTCGCCTACATCAAGGAAGTTCGTCACGCGTACATCATTACGCCCCAGATGCAGAAGGAACAGGCTCTCTACAAACTGATCGAGCACGACCAGCCGACTTCCTCGATGATCTTCTGCAACACGCGGGGTGAGGTACGAGGTGTCGCAAGCTTCCTTGCCGGAAAGGGTCTTCCGGTTGCGATGATCTCCAGCGATTTGACGCAGAAGAGGCGGGAGCAGGTGATGGCGCGCTTCCGCAACGGAACCATCCGGCACCTCGTCGCCACGGACGTCGCGGCTCGCGGCATCGACGTGGAGGATCTCTCTCACGTGTTCATTTTCTCGACTCCTGGATCGCCAGAGCTCTACATTCACCGTGCCGGACGAACTGGACGACAGGGGAAGAGTGGTGACGTTATCTCGCTGGTGGCTGCATCGGATCTGGTGAGCTTCAACCGTCTCGCAAATCGGTACCATCTGGAGCTTCGCGAACATTCGGTGCCGACCGACGAAGAAATTCGTGAGCGACGCAGGGAGAGGCTCCTTCAGCGCGTCGCGGAGGAGTCGGAAAAGATGTCGGAAGCGGATATCGAGGAGCTCGGCACCGTGGCCGAAGCGATTGCGGTGCATCCCGACAGGCGCCGCATACTCTCCTATCTCATCCGTCACGATTTCACCGGGCCGGAGTCCATCGACGAAGGGAGCGAGGAGCCGGAAGACAGCCTGGACCAACGCCGGTCGCCGCCCCAGAAGAAAGGATCGCGTCGCCGCTCCCGCCCTCGTCGTCGCCGCAGCGGCGGCAAGCCGACAGGCCCCCCGAAAAAAGATTAGGACCGCATTTGATCGCACTTCACCACAGAGAGCACAGAGACTCACAGAGACGGAACGAGAGAGTGCCTTCAAGATGCGAAGACGAACCACGAAGTACACGAAGAGCACGAAGTAAACCATTCATGAATCCGAATCGTGAACTTCACCTGGTTTGTCGGTCTGTTCCTACCTGGTGCCGACTCGTCCTTCCACGGGATTCCATTGACTGAATTTTGTTTTCTCTGCGTCTCTGCGCCTCTGCGTTGAATTTCCCGAAACAGTCCTTCTACGGATTAAGTGGATTGCGGTCCGGGTGATGCGTCCCCGCTCTGTGTATCTCTGTGTGCTCCGTGGTGAAGAACGAGTCCGTTCGCGGGTGCGGCGGTTGGCGGGGTCTCGACCTTTTGCTAATCTGGTTTTAACCCGAGGGAGAATTTCGGATCGGGGCTAAAATGGCCGGATGCAGGCCGTTCTTCTTGCCGCAGGCAAGTCCACACGCACGCTCCCACTGACGTCGACGCGCCCCAAGCCCCTTCTCCCGGTCTGGGGCATTCCGCTTTTGGAGCGGCAGCTCGAGCAGCTTCACGCGCTGGTCGACGAGGTCGTACTCGTCGTCGGCTATCGCAAGGAGCAGATCCTCGACCGGTTCGGTGAGCGATTCGGCGATCTGAGCCTCCGCTACGTCACCCAGACGGCCCAGCGTGGGACCGCGGACGCTGTTCTCGCTGCGGCTCCCCTCATCGAGGGCCCGTCCGTCGTGATGAATGGAGACGATTTCTACCATCGGGACGACCTCGCCGCCCTTGCAGGCAAGAAAAGCGCGCTTCTGGTGACACAGGCTCCCGACCCGCAGAACCGTGCGGTGGTGACCCTCGAGGGAGATCGCGTCACCGGTATCGTCGAGAAGCCAGTCTCTCCACCGCGCGATGCTCTGTGTAGCGTGGGAGCCTACGCTCTGGAAAAGAACTCTTTGAGGCTGCTGCAGGATCTCCCTCTGAGCCTCCGGGGCGAGCTGGAGCTGCCGGATTTCATCCTTCGCGTGATCGAGAGCTCGGGCATGGGCTACCACGAAGTGACCCGTGTGTGGTTTCCGCTGACGTACGCCTGGGACGCCTTGAGCATCGTTCACGAGGTTTTTGCCGACGAGGAGAAAACGTCCTTGATGCGGTGGGAGAGCGAAGGAGAAGAGAATCTCCGGCGCTGTCCCGGCATCGACTGGCAGAGACCAGTACACGTGGCATCCGATGTCAGGCTGGGAAAGGGATGTCGGCTCGTCGGACCGGTGGTGCTCGGCGAGGGGTGTGTGGTAGGTGACGGAGCCCGCATCGAGCGATCTGTACTCTTCGAAGGTGTAGTGGTTGGCGACGGGGCCCGGGTAGCGGACAGCGTTCTCGGCGAGGCCTCCCGAGTGGGGTCGGGCGTCTGGGTTGCCAGCGAGCTTCCGAAGGGATTCTCGCTTCGGGTCAAGGACCGCTACGTGACACCGGACGTTTCTGCCCTCGGTCTTCTAGCCGGCGGGGGCGCTACAGTGGCCGATGGCATCCGGGTTCCGGCGGGCACGGTCCTGGAACCCGGCGAGTCGCTGTCCGATTGACTAGCTGATAAACTAACCTCCGACACACACATCTCATGGAAGTGAGTTTTGAGTAGCGTCGTTGCTAGAGACGTCGTTCCGAGGTTCGAGCTCGTCGACTTGTCGAGGGTTCGTGCCGCGGAGCTGGAGGTTTTCTGGCGCGAGGAGATTCAGCAGTGGAGCGAGCGGCTGCACTGGAACGTTTCGGGAGCCATTTCAGTGTTGCGGCGGACTTCGGAGCGCGGTGGGCTTCGGGGCAAGGCATTGCGCGAGGGTGGACGTACTGTCGGCTACGCCTACTACGTCATCGAAGGAAGCCGCGGCGTCTTGTCGGGGTTGGCGCTGGCTCCCCGAGGGGACAGGGCTGAGCTCGCGACTGCTCTTCTTCGCGCGGTGACGCAAGACATGCGGGTTTCCGGGGTCACACGCGTGGAAACCCAGTTCGTGTCTTTCGAGACTCCCGGGCTCGCGCGATGCTTCGAGCAGGAGGGTTTCGAATGCTACTGGCGGGATTTCCTGCGCCGGGAGCTGCACCCGAAGTGGATGAAGATCGTGCGCTCGCGCTGGGTCACAATCTCACCTTTCGGCTCAGCGGACGTTTCTCCTGCGGCGACGATCATGGTGAAGGCGCACCGCGGCCAAGTCGACTCCCGCATGAACGAGCTCTATCGCGATGCGAGCGGCTGTCACGTGCTGCTGGAAAACATTCTTCGGCAGCGCGGGTGCGGCGTTCCCATCTCGGAGGCTTCCTCGACAGCGCGTGAGAGGGCGACCGACCGTCCTGTGGGTTTCGCGGTCGCCACCGAAATCGCGCCGCGCCACGCGCATCTGGCGCAGATTGCGGTAGTCCCCGAGGTCCAAGGGCAGGGCATCGGCCAGGCGCTGCTGTCGCGTGTCATGGCGGGTCTCGCTGAGCTGGGCTACCAGACACTCTCACTGATGGTGAGTCGGGGAAACGAAAGGGCGCGACATCTGTATCTGCAATCGGAATTTCGCCCTGTCGTGTCCTTCCCGGTGTTCAGTTGGACAGCTTGAGTCAGTTTGCTCATTCTCTGTGTGACTCTGTGTTCTCTGTGGTGCCGCCGCGACTTTCTGCGCTCCCGGTGGCGGGGTGGCCGAGAATCTCGATCTCGGTGAGCTCCGGCGGTTCGTCCAGCCCTCGGATTCGTATCCTTACGCGCTCGGCGGCGACGGAGGGCAGACGAATCAACTGATAGCCGTTTCTCGGCTGATCCAGGAGGCCGCTTACCAGCTCCGTGACGGCGGGCCAGCTATCGCGGGTGGACCACAGCAGCTCGCCGTTGGAAGTTTCCTCCCAGATCTCGACGCGATCTACCGGCACTCGTGGTACGGGACCGTAGCTCAACTTCATGGCTTCCAGCCGCACCGGTCCGGCGAAGGCCGCCAGGAACTCCGCCTCGCGATCGGGGCTGCTCCAGGTCGTCGCCAGATCGCGGTCGAACAGCTGAGACTCGGTCGCGGAGACGGAGAGGGGCGGCGGGAGATTCTCGCGCGGAGGCTCCTTGCGGGCGGGAAGCACTTCGAAAACGAGGTCGCGCCCGAAGTCGCGCACCGGCAGCAATGACTGCCGGTACGACTCCAGGTCGTTGAGCACCCTCAAGAGTGCCGGCTTCCGAAAAGCTCCCAGGTGCAGCACGACGTAGCGCACTTCGAGGCGTCGCAGCAGAGCTACCGAGTCATCCGATGGAAAGCGAAGGAGAGCGATCTTAATCCACTGATGTGACATCGGAATGAAGCCGCTGTCCCCGTTCAGCATGGGCCGGAACCCGTGGTGCCGAGCGAAGAACATGTAGCGGGTATCGATGACTTTGAAGGGGAGCTCGACCATGGGGCCGGGCTTGGCCTGCGAGAGCCATCGATAAACCTCGGGCGCTTCGTCCTCGAAAGGCGACAGCCGGTAGGGCATCGCGGTGGACTCCGCAATGAAGAACAGCGCGATGCCGACCGTGACGCGACGCCGCGTTTCGAGTCGCTGGGCTCCTTCGAGGAGCCAGGCGATCGCCATCCCGGAAAACAGGGAGAGGGAGAACAGGGGTAATAACCCGAAGCGGGTCAACGCCCGCAGGCCACGGAAGAAGACGATGTGCTCGTATAGGAACGAGTAGAGCGGTGTGTTGGGCCCCGCGGATAGAACGGCGCCGGCGACCAGGATAGCCGCGTAGCAGATCGTCATCCGCCGCCACCGGTGCCGCGCGAATCCGACGACGAGACCGACACAACCCAGAAGAAGCAGGGTCACGCCGGGGAACAGGTAGTCCGTGCGGTCCGAGGGCTCGGTCAGGGTTTCGCTGAGCCCCCGGTAGGCATGCGACGAGGAAGCCAGGTACGTTTTGGCGGTGGCCGACATCGAGCCCACTCCCGGAAGATCCCACTCCACACCAAGCGTGCGATTGACCCACAGGTAGGGAAGAACAAAGGGGAGGATCACCGCGGCGGCGGCGGTGAGCGCGAGAGCGAGGCCGGTCCACTCTCTACGATCGAGGGTGGCGACGGGCGTCAGCGTGAGGACGGCGATGCCGAGGGCGACGGCGGCCATGGCGGCCAGGTAGGTTCCGGAGAGTACCTGCAGCACGAAGCCGGCGGCGAAAGGCAGAAGCCAGATCCGCCGCCGAGTCTCGACAAATCGATGAAAGGCAGCAAGGAACAGCGGCAAAAAAGCGTAGAGCTGCACCTGCAAGTGGGGCAGGCGATTGAAACGGTAGGGCGAGAAGGAGAAGAAGAGCCCTGCCAGGAGCCCGGCCCAGCGGCTTCCGGTGAGAGAGGCGGTGAGCACGTACATGCCGAAAGCGGACAGGAAGGTCGAGAAAAGCAGAATCAAGTTGTTGGTGAGCACGAGATCGTCGGTGATCGCGAGCAGCGGCAGTGCCATGACGCCCTGGACGAAGAGGTGCTCGGAGTAGGCGAGCGGATACCGGAGAGGGTAGAAAGTATTCGCATCGAAAAGGGACAGCGGCCGACGTACGACCTGATGTGAGACCCAGGAAATGGCCCAGGCGTTCAACCGCGCGTCACCGTTGTCGAAGCGAGACAGCTGGGCAGGCCGAAGTCCCAGCGGGTAGGTGAGCACCAGTGTGGCAACGGCGAAAACGAGTGCCGCCACCGCCAAGTCGCGCGGCGACAGCCCGTTCGCTGCCGGTCGATTGGGCTCCGCGCGCGCCGGCGAGCCTGTTCTCTTCTTTCGCATGCGGGCGCCCATCCCGCGCGAGGCTCGCGGCGGTGGGGCCGGCCCACCCCCTCCTGGGTTTTGGGGCACGAGGGCATTGAATCCGAAAATTCCAGCACCGCGCAAGTCACCGAATCCGCGGAAGGTATCCAAGCTCCTGTCGCGGAACCGCGGCCCTCCTTCTTCCCCAGCCCCAGCCCTTGCCCCAGCCCGTGCCCGAAAGCGACACCGACAGTGAGAGTTGCTGCTCACAGATCTGTTCCGTATCGCGTGTACTCAATACTGGGCGCCTTACTTCGGGCTCGGGCTCGGGCTCAGGCTCGGGCGCGGCGTGAATGAAGAGTGCTATTCCTTGGTTTCTACGGGCGCAACCTTTTCGTGATCTTGATCATTTTTCTACTAGCAATGTTCTCTTGACATAAAAGGAAAAATGAGGTGTCCTTCACAATCCTAAATAAAGAAAACGGTCGCAGCTAAGCGGCCGATGGAGGGACACCTCAATGAAAAGCAGTATCACGCGGGAGGAGTTTAGTAAAGAAGTAAGTCGTCTATCCGAGGAGTTCGCGGAGCAAGTGTGGCAGGCGGTCGTGGAAGCGGAAGCTGATGTCGAACGGTGTGACGAGTGGATGCGGGTCAAGGGCAGCGAATACCTGCGTGAGGTACTGGGCAAGGCGCTCAGCCAACGCTCGGAACGACTCGGTGTGTCAGGCGCATGCGAATGCGGCGCGTCGATGGAGTTTCGACAACATCGAGCGTTCCGGGTGCACACGGTACTGGCGGGTCGGGATGTGGAGCTGAGTGTGGTTTACGCTCAGTGCTGTGAGTGTCGTCAAGGCAAGTATCCGCTGCTGGAAGAGATGCGGGTGGACCAGGAGGGATTCACGCAAGCCTTACAAGAGTTGTCGCTGTTGGCAGGAGTGATCGAACCCTACCGCTCGGCGAGCGAGCAATTGCTGCGAAAGTTCACCGGGGTGGTCGTGAGCTCCGAGAAGATTCAAAGCTTGGTAGGCGCCGATGGGAAAAAGGCGGAGGGTTTTTCGAAAGAGCCTGCGAACGAGGTGGAAGCTGGAACGGGCAGACGCCATAAGGGACCGCTGTACATAGGGATAGACGGCGGGATGGTATTCGTGGACGGCCGCTGGCAGGAAGTCAAGCTAGGCTGCCTTTATACCGAGCAAGGGCGTGTGCAGAGCAAGCTCGGACGCGGAGAGTTGACCGAACGACAGGTCGTAGGGGTTCGAGGTAGCCCCGAAGCACTCGGCGAGGTTTTGTGGCCTCGCTCTTGCTCAATGGGGGCGGAGTCTCGCAAGGTCGTCATCCTGGGTGACGGTGCGCCGTGGATTTGGAATCTTGCGGAGGAGCTGTTCACCGATCGAGTCGAGATCCTTGATTGGTATCACGCCGACGAGAATATCAGCCCTGTGGCACGGGTGGTTTTCGGCGAAGGCACCGACGAAGCCGCACAGTGGCGCAAATCGCAACTCGACCGTCTATACGAAGACGCCGTGGATGAGGTGATCGAGGGTTTGCGGTTTCTGAAAAAGCGTCACCGTTCCAAAGACGAAGAGATCGACAAGCTCACCGGCTACCTCGAGAGAAACGGGCATCGAATGAAATACAGAACGTTTCGACAAAGCGGCTACTACATCGGCAGCGGTGCCGTGGAAAGTGCCGTGAGCCACGTTATGCAACAAAGGATGAAGCGAGTCGGGATGAGATGGCACGCCGCTGGGGCCGATGCAATGCTCGCACTGCGCTGTGTCTTCCGAAGCACGGGCGCCTGGGATTCGTTCTGGAACTATCGAAAACAGGTCGCATGAACGGAAGTCGATTGCGCCCGTTTCTACGCAGTTATTGCTTCGCTGATGCCACTGTGATAGTAGTTTCTGTTTGGCAATGAGACGTTCCGCAACAGGGGGGATTGGATGAGCCAGAACGGCAGGCATTTGTTCACTTCGGAATCGGTCACGGAAGGCCACCCTGACAAGATAGCGGATCAGATTTCGGACGCGATTCTCGATGCTTTGATCGCCGAAGACTCCAACTCGCGGGTAGCCTGCGAAACCCTGGTGACCACCGGGCTTGCCGTCATCGCTGGCGAAATTACCAGCAAGGCCTACGCCGACCTGCCGCAGATCGTCCGGGACACGATCCGGGATGTCGGCTATACGCGCGCCAAATTCGGTTTCGACCACGAGACCTGCGCCGTGATCTCGACCATCAACGAGCAGTCACCGGACATCGCGATGGGCGTCGACCCGGGAGGTGCTGGAGATCAGGGCCTCATGTTCGGCTACGCGTGCAGCGAGACCGACGAGCTCATGCCGATGCCGATCACGCTCGCGCACCAGCTGGTGCGCCGGCTGACGGAGGCGCGCAAGAGCGAAGTCCTGGACTACCTGAGGCCCGACGGAAAAAGCCAGGTGACCGTCGAATATGAGGGGAACAAACCGGTGCGAGTGGAGGCGGTGGTCATCTCGAGCCAGCACAGCAACCTGGTTAAGATCGAGACCCTCCGCGACGAGATCCGGTCGGAGGTCATCGAGAAGGTGATCCCGTCCGAGCTGCTCGACGACGACACAAAGTACTTCATCAATCCCACCGGACGGTTCGTCGTGGGCGGGCCGCAGGGCGATTGTGGTCTCACCGGCCGCAAGAT
Source organism: Candidatus Marinacidobacterales bacterium (assembly GCA_965237685.1). Taxonomy (GTDB): domain Bacteria; phylum Acidobacteriota; class Vicinamibacteria; order Marinacidobacterales; family SMYC01; genus CBDEGF01. The sequence continues at coordinate 2,264,464 of CBDEGF010000003.1, read as the reverse complement.
CATCGTGGACACCTATGGCGGCGTCGGGAGCCACGGCGGCGGTGCGTTCTCGGGAAAAGATCCGACGAAAGTGGACCGCTCGGCCTCTTACCTGTCCCGGTATGTTGCCAAGAACATCGTTGCGTCAGGGCTGGCGGACAAGGTGGAAGTTCAGCTCGCCTACGCCATCGGAGTTCCTGAACCGGTTTCCGTCATGGTGGATACGTTCGGCACAGGCAAAGTGAGCGAGAGCAGGTTGAGCGAGCTGGTGCGTACCCACTTCCCGCTGTCTCCCCAGGACATCATCGACTATCTTCAACTGCGCCGGCCCATCTTCAAGCAGACGGCCGCCTACGGTCACTTCGGACGGAGCGAGCCCGAGTTCACCTGGGAAAAAACCGACAAAGCGGAAGCCTTGAAGAAGGACGCCTAAGTTCGTGCGTTGAACAGTCCGTACAACGCGGCGACACCGAACAGTATGTTCGGCGACCAGGCAGCCATGAAGGGCGGGAGCATCGCCGCCTCGCCCAGGAAGACGAAGCTCCGCGTGGCCACGTAGTAGGTCAGGCCGATGGCGATCGCGATGCCGATTCCGTAAAGGGCGCCCTTCTTTCCCGGCGTGAACGAGAAGGGCACGCCGATGAGGACAGTGACGACGGCGGCCAGCGGGAAGGATAGTTTTGCCCATCGGGCGACCTCGAGCCCGACCACGTCGTAGCCGGAGAGCTTCAGCTCCGCGATGTAGTTGCTGAGCTCGAGGTAGGTCATCTTGTCCTCGTCCTTCTCCTCTTTCACGAAATAGGAGGGGGGCTCCATGTCCTGGACTGCGAGCTCATCGAACCTTTCGTACTTCCGCTCTCCGACGAAGTTGCGCCTCCAACCCTGCGTGAGCTTCCAGCACCCTTTTTCCGGTTGCCACTGCGCCTCCCGAGCGTACAAACGCTCGATCAGTCCGAAATTGCCCGGTTCGAAACGATACAGGGCGAGCCCGCTGAACTTGTAACGCCGCGGATCGAAGTAAGCGTAATGGTAAATCTCACGGTTCTGACCCATCATCCAGCGGCGGTCCAGAACGTTATGGGTTTGAGGGGGTCGCTTGAGAATCTGGTCCCGGAGCTCGGCCACCCGGCGGTTGGCGTACGGCCGTAGATACTCCTGCAGCCCGAAACAAACACCACTCGCCAGGAGTCCAGCCACGATGACTGGAATCGACAGCCGGTAGAGGCTGATCCCGCCCGCTTTCATTGCTGTTACCTCGCTGGTCTTCGTCAGGATCGCGAAGTTCACCAGCGTGGCCATGAGCGTTGCCAGCGGGAGCATGAGGAAGAGAATCTCCGGCAGGTACATCACGAGGTACTCGAAAACCAGCTTGCCCTGGATGCGGTTCGTGAAGACGCTCGGCAGGATCTCGATCACGATGCCCAGCAGAAAGACCATAGTGAGCGCGGACAGAATGAGAAGAAAGAACCGGGTGAACTCCCGGGCGACGTAGCGGTCGAGCGTGTTCGGAAAACGGATGCTGATGCGTGGAACCCGAAGCACGACCACGGTGCGATCGCCCTGGCCCTTCCGTCGGCTCCCCTTGCTGCGTCGTCGGCCGAATCGGCCCACCAGCGAGTGCCACACTCTCGGGAAATCGGGAAGGCTGCCTCGCTCACGAGCATTTCGTACCAGCAGATGAAGGCCCACCATCCCCAGAACGATGTTGGGACTCCACATGCCGAGCATGGGTGACAGCCGTCCGTTTCGCGCCATGTTCTCGCCGACGTCGATGAAAACCCAGTAGATGAAGATGATGGCGATGCTGACGACGAAGCCCCAGGAGCGCCCGTCCTTCCTGTTCTTGATGCCCAGTGCCAGCCCGAGTACGCCGAACACGAAACAGGCGAACGGGATGGAGAACTTCTTGTGGATTTCGGTCAGATAGACGGGCTGTTTCGTGCCGACGTACTCCTCGTAGAGCCGATCGATCGTAAGCTCCCGAGCTCCACGAGGGATGTCGAGGTCGTCGGGAGGAAAAAAGGTCTCGGGGGGAAGAGGCAGAAGAACCTCCGCCGAGGTCTGCCGCTGATAGTCGTCGGGGTCGCCGTACGACACCTGGTGAATCTCGGCATTCCGCAAATAGAAAGATGCGGTCTCGTTTGCCTGGTCGATGACGAGTTGGCCCTCGCGGGCCATCGTGACGCGCGGTGATTCGGGTACCGAGAGATCCACGAGGAACACGTTCTGCCAGATGCCCGAATCCGAGGGGATGTCCTGCACGAAGAAGATGATGTTGGGGACGAGCTTGTCGTAGAAGACCCGCGGGCGGACCTCGGTGCCGGCGCGGGAGGTCATCACGCGAAACAGGGCCTTTCGCACCCGCTGATTCGAGTCGGGCATCACCTCGATGATCATGTAGGAAGAGACGAGCCAGGCGAGTACTGCCGCGACCCCGACCGGGTTCAGCAGGCGATAGAGGCTGACTCCGCTCGCACGCATCGCCGTGATCTCGCTATCGGCGGCGAGACGACCCAGGGCAATCAGGATTCCGAGCAGAAACCCCATCGGGATCGTGATGCAGAGAACGCTCGGGAGCAGATTGAGCAGGACTTCGGCCGCGTCCGCAGCTCCTCCCGAGAACAGCAGCTGGGCGAGCCGCAGGATCTCGTTGAGGAGGATGACGAACGTGAAAACGCCGACGCCGAGCAGGAGGCTCGGGCCGATTTCTCGCAGGACGTAGCGGTCGAGTATGCGAAACATCTAGTGTCTTCTGTTGCCTGCCAGGTGAACCTGAAAGCGACAGGTTCCGTGCCCGTAAACGAGCCCGAGCCTGGGCCCGAATACTGCGGTATCGTCCGTGCCGATCCCTGGCAAAGGAGAACGGGCACGGGCTGGGGCACGGGCTGGGGCTCGGAAAGCACCCATCGCCGTTCTGGTGAGTACCCAACCAAGAAACGTGAACAGAGTCTCCATTTTCAGGGCTGCTACAGGCTAAGGCCGTTCCTCGCTCACACCCTCGGCGCCCGAGTGGGCTGCGAGCTTGCTTGCAAACACGCTAGCACAACGACGCGGTGAAACGGAGAGCGGTTTTGCGACTGTGGCCTTGCTCTGTCGGTGATAGACCATGTTGGGGTGTAAATCCGCTCAGACCCCCATATGTAGTAGCCCTAGGCTTTGCGGGGCTCCGACGCCTGTGCTAGACTCCGTCCTTCTAGAAATCGAATGAAACTGGAACGCGTCGAAATTTCGGGTTTCAAGAGCTTCGGCGAGAAGGTCGAAGTCAGCTTCCACCAAGGTGTTACGGCGATCGTCGGTCCCAACGGTTGTGGCAAGAGCAACATCGCGGACGCCATCGGCTGGGTTCTGGGCGAGCAGAGCGCCAAGACCCTGCGGGGCACGAAGATGGAGGACCTCATCTTCAACGGAAGCGAAGCCCGCACGCCGATGTCGCGCGCAGAGGTCAACCTTCGGGTTTCCCGAGTGCGCCTCGACAAATCGGAGGACAACGGCGGCGGGGCCGTCCGGCTCGGTGACGTCCTGGTCACCCGCCGTCTCTATCGTTCCGGCGACAGCGAGTATTTGATGGACGGCCGGCACTGCCGGCTCCGGGATATCCACGAGCTCTTCATGGGCACCGGCGTCGGCTCGAAGGCCTACGCCATCATCGAGCAGGGAAAGATCGGCCTGATTCTCTCCAGCAAACCGACCGATCGACGCGTCCTCATCGAAGAGGCGGCGGGCATTACGAAATACAAATCTCGCCGTCACTCGGCCGAGCTCAAGCTCGCCGCTGCCCGCCAGAATCTGCTCCGCGTCAACGACATCGTCTACGAGCTCGAGCGTCAGATGAACTCGCTGAAGCGGCAGGCCGGCAAGGCACGCCGCTATCACCGCCTTCGCGACGCGATGAACCGGCTGGAGCGGGTGGCCGGCGTCAAGAGGGACGGGCGACTGTTCGCGCGGCTGAGTGAGGCACGGGAACGGTTGCAGGCGGTGAGCGACGAGGAGCTCAGGCGTGCGGTGAGCCTCGACACCGTCGAGAGCTACCTCGAGCGCATGCGGCTCGCTTTGACGGACCGGGAAGTCGCGTCGTCCGACAGCCGGGATCGTCTTCATGAGCTGGAGCTTTCTATCGAGAGGCTGGACAACACCGTCGCCCGCGACAAGCAGCAGCTCACGGAGCTCGACGAGCGTCGCGACCAGCTCCGCTCGGAGATCAGCACGCTCGAAGCGCGTCGGGGACCGGTGAGCCAGCAGCTGCGCAGTCGCGAGGAGGATGCGCAGTCGGTTCAGGTGGAGCTCTCCGAGGTGGAAGAAGTCGCCGAGCGCCGAGAGAGCGCGCTGAAGGAGGCCAACCTGGCCGTGGCCGGGATCGAGACGGAGATCGAGGGAAAACGCTCGGAGCTCGTCCACCGAATGAGCAAGATCGCGGCGCTTCACAATTTCCTGCAAGGTGTGGTGGCAAACTCGGACAAGGTCTCGACGGAGCTCTTGAAGCTCGAGGCAGAAGCCCGGGAGGCGGACGCGGAGTGGCGTCACCTCGAGGAGGAGCGAAGCCGTATCCGGACCGAGCTCACCGAGCGCCGCGAGGAGGTCAGCGGGCTCCAGTCGCAGCGGAGCGAAACAGAACACGAGCTGGAGGAGCTGCGCAGAGCGCTTGGCGGGCTCGAGGCGGAGCGCGAGAAATATCGCGAGGAGCTCTCGCAGCTGAGCGCCCGGCGACAATCGCTAGACGAGCTCGTTCAGAAGAGAGCTCAGTTTCGAAAAGGCGCTCGCGAGCTGCTGACGCGCGGGGAGTCTCACGGCGTCCAGGTTCTGGGCTCGGTGGCCGATTTTCTCGAAGTGGACCCGGAGCTGGAGCGGGTCGCGGAGCTCTTCTTCGACGAGGCGCTTCAGCGCGTGTGGGTAAGAAACGAGGACGACGCCCGGCGGGCGGGCGAGATGTTGAGCGCTTCGGACGAGGCGGGGCGTTCCGAGCTCCTGGTCGAATCCCTGCTGGTCGAGGAGCCCAGTCCCCTCCGACCGGCCCTGGCGGAGCTGGCGAGGGCGGGAGTGCCGGGTGTCCGCGGCCTGCTGAGCGACGGGATTTGCTGGAGTGGTCCGGGCCGGCATGGACTGCCCGATGCCATCGTGGTGGACAGCCTGGAGCATGCTCTCGAAGCCTTTCGGCTGCAGCGAGTTCCGTTCGTCACTCGTGACGGAGAAGTGGTGGAGCCGCCCGGCGTCATTCGGGTTGGCCCCGCCGGCTCGAGCGAAGGGCTCCTCGAGACGAAACGCCTGCTCCGAGAAATGGAGGCGTCGATCGATCGGCTGAAGGGGCGAGGGCGGGAGAGTCAGAAGGAGTACGACGGGCTGGAGGCGGAGATCCGGGAGCGGGCCGAGCGGCTCGAATCCCTCCGGGAAGATCTACACGAGCGGGAGAAAGCGGTCGTTGGTCTGGAGCATCGCGAGGAGCAGCTGTCCGAAGAAGCCAGGCGCATCGAAAGAAAACGAGAAGTGCTGGACTCCGAGCGCACGCGCTCCGCATCGGAGCGCAGCGCCCTTGGAACCAAGCGTGCCGAGATGGAGGAGAGCCTCGCGAACGAGGAAGAGGCGAGAAACGACGCGGAATCATCGCTGGAATCGATGAGGTCGAAGCTCACCGAGCGCCGTAACGGGCTTTCGCGACTGCAGGCCAGGTCGGCAGAGGAGAGCTCGCGGGTTGCGGCACTCACCGAGCGCGTCGAAGCGGTACGGGTCGACGTAGCGCGACTCCGGGAGGGCATCCAGGAGCTCGAGTCCCGGCTTGCCGCCAACAGGCGAGAGACGGAGGAAATCGGCGCACGCAAGCAGGGGTTGGCGGCGGAGATCGCCAGGGCGAGTGAGGATCTCCAGGAATCGATGCGGAAGCGGGAAGACGAGACGACGCGGTTCAGGGGGCTCGAGGCCGAAGCTTCCGGCTTGCGGGAACGAATCGAACGAACCGATCAGGCGCTCAAGGAGCGTCGCCGGGAACTGGAAACGATCCGCGAAGCGCGCTCGTCCGAAGAGGTCACCGTCGCCAGACAGGAATCGGAGGTTTCGCATCTGAGGAGCAGCTTCGAGGCGACGCACGGCCTCGGCATCGACGAGGCCAAAGCCCTTCTCGTACCCGCCGACCTGGCCCGGGAGGACGAGGTCATCGAGACAGAGCTGGTCGAGCTGAAGCAGAAGATCGACGCGATCGGTCCCGTGAATCCGATGGCGGACGAGGAGTTTCAGGAGCTGGAGACGCGCCATCAGTTCGTGACGCGGCAGCGTCAGGATCTCCTTGACTCGATCGCCAGCACGGAGACCGCGATCGGCCGCATCGATCGAACCTCCCGGCAGAGATTCCGGGAGGCTTTCGACGCGATCAACCGCGAGTTCGAAGTGACTTTCAAACAGCTCTTCGGCGGCGGGCGGGCAGGCCTTCGCCTGCTGGACGATGAAGACTTCCTGGAGAGTGGCCTCGACATCATTGCCCAGCCGCCAGGAAAGCGACTACAGAACGTTCTGCTCCTCTCGGGTGGCGAGAAAGCCATGACGGCGATCGCGCTTCTTTTCGCCATCTTCCGCTATCGGCCGTCGCCTTTCTGCCTGCTGGACGAGGTCGATGCTCCGCTCGATGATGCCAACGTGGGAAGGTTCCTCGACATGCTGCTCGAGCTGCGTGACACGACCCAGTTCATCATCATCACCCACAACCGGAAGACGATGGAGATGGCGGACCACCTCTACGGCGTTACGATGGAGGAGCCGGGAATCTCCAAGCTCGTCTCGGTCAACATGGTTCAGGGGGCCGAGCTGGCCGAGCCTGCGGCAGCGGTCGAGCGGGCCTGAACCGAAGCAACGGGGCCCCGTCGAATTGCGCCTTCGGGAAGCCCCGTTCTACACTCGTAGTTGTGGACGGCCGGGCGTGCCGTCGAGCTTCTGGTAGCCCATTGACAGTACAGCTCGAGCAGGAAATCAAGTTCCGCGTTCAGTCGCGAGCGAGCGGCGAGGCGATGCTCGAAAGCATCGGAGCGAGCCTCGAGAAACCGCGCCACTTCGAGTCCAACCATTTGTTCGATCTGCCGGACGGTCGGTTTTCGAAGCGCGGCGAGGTGCTGAGATTGAGACGGGTGGGTGACGAGGCGTGGCTGACCTACAAGGGGCCGTTCCACGGGAGTGGTCGCATCAAGAAACGGCGCGAGCTCGAGACGGTTCTCGGAGACGGCGAGGCGGTCGAGGGGATCCTCGAAGCACTCGGCCTGACCGAGACGTTTCGCTACGAGAAGTACCGGGCGGTGTACTCCCTGGACGCTCTGACAATTACCCTGGACGAAACGCCCATCGGGATCTTCGTGGAGCTCGAAGGAGAGCCCGAGCAGATCCTTGCCACTTCCAGGGCGATGGGTCTCGACCTGGACCAGGGTATGAGTCTTTCCTATCCGCGACTCTACGACCTCCACCGGCAGGAGACGCCCGAAGCTCCACCGTTCATGGTGTTTCCGGACGATGGTGAGCGAACGGCTGGTGCTCCGGAAGGATGAAGCGGACCGTTCCCCAACGGGCGATGATCCTGGCTGCCGGTCTGGGAAACCGGCTGCGTCCGCTCACCGCCTGCGTCGCCAAGCCGGCCCTCCCGTTGATGGGCCGGCCGATCATCGGCTACGCGCTCGAGCTGTTGAGGGCAGCCGGCGTCTTCGAAGTGGTGGTTAACCTCCACCACAAGCGAGACACGCTCCGATCGGTCCTCGAGGACAGTGCCGCGGGGATGAAGCTTCGGCTGTCGCTCGAGCCCACGATCCTCGGCACCGCCGGCGGCCTCAAGAACGCGGAATCCCTCCTCGGAAACGAGACGTTCGCTCTTATGAACGGGGACACACTGACGAGCGTGGACCTGCCCGCCCTGTCGAGTGAGCATCGCAAATCGGGCGCGATTGCAACGCTACTGCTGCGTCCGAAGCGGATTGGCACGAGCTACACGAGCGTCCAGGTCGACGACGGGGGGCGAATCTGCTCTCTGGGTGTCGGTCGTGACGATGGCTCGGATCTCATGTTTGCCGGTGTGTGGATTCTCGAGCCGAAAGTGTTCACTCTGTTGTCCGGGCGCCCGCTGGGCCTGGAATCGGAGCTTCTGCCCCGCCTGATTGAAAACGGTGATGCGAGGGGGGTCGTTCAGAACGTCGACTGGATCACGATCGATACGCCGGCGCGCTATCTGGAGAGTTGTCTTGCCATGTCGCGCCAGGAGCTGTTCCGGGAGAGCTGGTCGGTCGCGCCGTGGAACGGAGACGGGGAGGCAGGCGGCGCCTTCGTGGGTCCACGCACCGTCGTTCAACCGCGAAGTCAGCTGAAGGGGCGCGTCGTGGTCGGCGCCTCCTGCCGGGTCGAGTCCGGAGCAGTGCTCGAGGACAGCGTGTTGTGGGACCGGGTTCGGATCGGCGAAGGCGCGGTCGTTCGGGGATCGGTGATCGCCTCGGGAGTCGAGATTCGACCCGGGCAAGAGGTCGAGAACAAGGTCGTTATCGAGGCACCGGAAGACACGTCGCCGTTTCGCTCGCGGGAGCTCCGGGACGGTTGCGTGGTCTCGGAGATCCGTCGCTGAGCGAGCTAAGGGCCCGGGCAAAAATAACTACCCATTCTTGGACGCCGATCCATCCCGCCTGCCTTCGTTGCTCGCCGCCTTCCGCAGCGAGCCTGTCGAGCGGAGGGCTAGGCCGTAGGCCGAACTGGAAGATTGCTCATATATCCAGATATTATTCACTTCTCGCGCCTTGCCAGACGGGCGCCTCGACGCCCAAGAATGGGCATTTATTCTTGCCCGGACCCTAAGACATGTGTCGTAAGAATGGGATGGACGACGGGACGTCGATGCAGGAGGAGCGCGTGTCGCGCTTTCTGGCAGCGAACGATTCCCTTGACCTCCGAGCTCGCAGCTTCGAGCGAATGGTCGGTGACGCGTCGAGCCGATCCTACTACCGCCTCCATCTGGAGGCTCCGCGGCCGGCACTGGTGCTGGCGTTGCTTCCCGAGCCCTTCGATCCGACCGAGCTGGCGTTTCTCAATGCGGCCGAGCTCTTTGCCGCCCTTGGAGTCCGCGTTCCACGTGTGTATTTCGTCGCCGGTGATGCCGCGATCCTCGTTCTGGAGGACCTCGGCGACCGGCTTCTTCAGAATGTCGTCGAAGATGGTTGCAGCGAGATTAGGAGAAACGAGCTCTATCGGGAGGCCCTCTCGCTCCTTGCGCGCGTTCAGCGCGGCACCGAGACGATCGACCGGCAACACTATCAAGCCTTTCGCATGGCGTTCGACGAGCCCAAGCTCTTCGAGGAGCTGCGGTTCTTCCGCGAGCATTTCATCGAGGGTCTCCGTGGTCGTCGGCTGGCCTCGGACGATGCCGGCCGGCTCGACCAGATGTTCCACCACCTCGTATGTGCGCTGGCCGAACGACCACGGGTCCTCTGCCATCGCGACTTTCACTCCCGGAACCTGATGCTGGTGCCGGACGAGCAGGGCGGGGAAGAGCTTGCGGTGATCGATTTCCAGGATGCGCGCCTCGGACCGAGCAGCTACGACGTCGTTTCACTGCTGCGCGACTCTTACGTGCCGTTGCCTGAGGAGTTCATAGCGGAAATGACGGAGTTCTTCTGCTCCGAAGTCGGACACGATCTGAGCGGCGAGCTGGACCGGATGGCGCTACAGCGTAATTTGAAAGCTCTGGGGACCTTCGGGTTCCAGATCGGCGCGCGCCGGAACGATGTCTATCGACGCTATGTCGACCACACACTCTCGATGGTGCGAGGCCACCTGGAGCGCCACGGAGAGTGGGGTGAGCTGCGCCGTGTGCTGGCGAGATACCTTCCCGAGCTAGAGTAGAGTGCACGAACCCGCTGATACTGTCGGCAAATTCCAATGTCATTTTTCGTGCTGGCAAGGCGCTCCGACGAAGTCATATCCTCGGTATTTCGAGCCGCCTTCCGCAGCGAGCCGGTCGAGCGGAGGGCTAGGCCGAAGGCCGAACTGCAACCGATGCCGCAACGCCGCCAGCGCGGAAAAGGACGAGGAATTTGCGGCAGGATTAGCGGGCTCGTGCACTAGGGTGATCAGGAGTCGAGGAACTTGAGTGTACTGGATCACGTCTCCATTTCCGATCTGGCCGGCCACGAAGGTAAGGAAGTGACGCTTCGCGGCTGGCTCCACAATCGCCGATCCAGCGGCAAGCTTCAGTTCCTCATCTTTCGGGACGGCACCGGATTCATGCAGGCGGTGGTATCCCGGGCCGACGTCGACGAAGAGGTGTGGGACGGCACCAGGGAGCTGACACAGGAGAGCTCCCTCGAGCTCACGGGTACCGTCCGGAAAGACGAGCGGGCGCCGGGCGGCTTCGAGCTTGCCGTGACGAATGTGAAGCCGGTACAGGTGGCGGGCGAATATCCCATCACGCCCAAGGAGCACGGTGTTGCTTTTCTCCTCGACCATCGCCATTTGTGGCTTCGGTCGCGGCGACAGCACGCCATTCTGCGGATTCGGCACGAGGTCGTGTCCTCGTGCCGACGTTTCCTCGATGACCGGGGATTCCTATGTGCCGACACGCCCGTCTTTACGCCGAACGCCTGCGAGGGAACGACGACGCTCTTCGAGACCCGGTACTTCGACGACACCGCCTATTTGACCCAGAGTGGCCAGCTCTACAACGAGGCCATCGCCATGGCGGTCGGCAAGACTTACTGCTTCGGACCCGCCTTTCGTGCCGAGAAATCGAAGACGCGGCGTCATCTCATCGAGTTCTGGATGGTTGAGCCGGAGATGGCCTACGCGGAGCTCGACGACACCGTCGAGCTGGCCGAGGATCTGATCTGCCACATCGTGACCGCCGTCCTCGAGAACCGACAGGAAGAGCTCGCGGCACTCGAGCGCGATACTTCGAAGCTCGAGTCCGTCAAGAAACCTTTCCACCGCATGACCTATGACGAGGCAGTCGAAAAGCTGAAGGCAAAGGGTCTCGACTTCGAGCCAGGGGGAGATTTCGGTGCGCAGGACGAGACCGCCCTCAGCGAGGATCTCGATCGACCCGTCGCGGTCACGCACTATCCGACGACCGTCAAGGCGTTCTACATGCAGCCCGACCCGGAGCACCCGGAGCGGGCGCTGTGCGTCGACTTCATCGCTCCGGAGGGCTACGGTGAGATCGTCGGGGGTGGCCAGCGCATCCACGACCTCGAGCTCCTGCAGCAGAGAATTCGGGAGCACGATCTACCGGAGAACGAGTTCGCGTGGTACCTGGACTTGCGCCGCTACGGAAGTGTGCCGCACTCTGGTTTTGGCATGGGCATCGAGCGCCTCGTTGCCTGGATCTGCAAGCTGGAGCATCTGAGGGAAGCGATTCCGTTCCCGAGGATGCTGTCCCGCTTGTACCCGTAGCCTCTAGCGGTCCGGAAAATGGAGACTCTGTTCCCGCTTCGAGAGGGCGCTCACCGGAGCGTCGAAGGATGCTTGCCGAGCCCGAGCCCGTGCCCCAGCCCGTGCCCGTTCTCCTATGCCCAGGATCGGCACGAACGATACCGCAGCAATCGGGCTCAGGCTCGCGCTCGTTTACGGGCACGGAACCTGTCGCTTTCAGGTTCACCTGGCCAGTGCTACTCTCGAAGGCTATGAGCAAGAAGGTAGGGCTCGTCAGTCTCGGTTGCCCCAAGAACCTCGTCGATGCGGAGGTCATGCTGGGGCGTCTGGGACAGAAGGGGTTCGAGCTGACGAACGATCCGGAGGATGCGGACGTCCTCGTCGTCAACACCTGTGGATTCATCGACGCTGCGAAGCAGGAGAGCATCGACACGATTCTGGAGATGGCTCGCTACAAGGAGACCGGGCGCCTCCGGAGGCTTGTCGTCTCTGGTTGTCTGGCACAGCGCTACGCTCGCGAGATCGCCGAGGAGATCCCGGAGGTCGATGCGGTGGTCGGTCTCGATCAGGTCGAGACCATTGCGCTCACCTGCGAAGAGGACGAGCGGCGCGTCGAGACGCTGCGAGCGGACCATTCGGCCGCCTACCTGTACGATCATCTCTCGCCTCGTGTATTGACCACTCCGGCCCATACCGCCTACCTGAAGATCTCGGAGGGGTGCGATTACCCCTGCACGTTCTGCATCATTCCGAACATCCGCGGGCACTACCGGAGTCGCACTCCCGACTCCCTCCTGCAGGAGGCGGGGCGCCTCGCCGCTCAGGGTGTGCGTGAGCTCGTGCTGATCGCCCAGGACACCACGCGCTACGGCGTGGAGCTCGGCCTCGACAGGGGACTTGCGGTACTGCTCCGCAGGCTCGCGCGGGTCGACGGTATCGAATGGGTCCGTTTTCTGTATGCCTATCCCACCACGATCGACGAAGCCACTCTCGATGCCATGGCGGAACAGCCCGAGATTTGTCGATACGTGGACATGCCTCTCCAGCATGCGAGTGACCGCATCCTGAAATCCATGAAGCGCCCGGGAACGGCGGCCAGCAACAGGAGACTCATCGAGCGCGTACGCCAGGCCGTACCGGGGGTGAGTCTCCGGAGCTCTTTCATCGCGGGCTTTCCGGGGGAGACGGAGGAGGACTTCCGGAAGCTTCTCGAGTTCTGTCGCGACGTCGAGCTCGACCACCTGGGAGTGTTCACCTACTCGAACGAGGAAGGTACGGAGGCTTTCGTCGACGACGAGCTCATTGCTGCCGAGGAGAAGGCCGAACGACGGGATCGCCTGATGGCGCAGCAAGCCGACATCTCGCTTCGGAAGAACCGGGCAAGGATCGGAGAGCGTGAGCGGATTCTGCTCGAAGGCCCCTCTGAAGAAACGGAGCTCCTCGTGCAGGGGCGCCACGAGGGTCAGGCGCCTGAGATCGACAGTGTCGTTCTGGTCAACGATGTCGCGCCCGGGGCCGGCTCGCTGGAGCCGGGCCGCTTCGCCACGGTGGAGATCACCGAGGCACACCCCTATGACCTGGTGGGGCGGGTTGTGGCTATCGAGAAAGCTCCGGCCCGCCCGGCTCTTCCACCCCTCTTGCAGATACAATCCTGAGGCCGCCTCCCCGCGAGTGTCCTGTACGCGATTGACGACTTGAATATGGGGAGCACTAGCCCCGATCCGAAATCCTTGATCTGCCAGCGTGCTGTCAAACGGCTCCACGGTACCGACCGAGAGTTGATTTCGGATCGGGGCTAGTTTATATTTGGCTCTCAATCGAGGGGATGCTCAAGAGTGGGCATGGGTGCCCACTTTTTTTATTGCCGCCTCGGGCGAGGTGATTCGTCGAAGGCCTTCCTGCCCAGGGGTTTCGCCAGCCGGGCCCTGAAGGGGGGACTGGGGGCCTGGGAGTGAGGCTTGTCGCCTCCCGGGCCCTAGCCGGGGTGGGTCGCGCAAGCGATCGTCCGGTGGATCACTTCGGGCAACTCCACATTAGACAATAGAGAGCAGAGTCAAGGCAGGTCAACGGGACGATGATGGCGTCTCTCGACGGCCGATCGATTGAGGTGCGAAACGAAGAAGGCGCTCCAGAGGCCAAACCGATGATGTTGACCGAGAGTCTCCTCCCGACGCTCGAGGAGCTCGCGCGCCGAGCGGCAGAGGCCGAGGGTGTTCAGGTCGCCTGGATCGAGCTCAAGCCCCAGGGGCGCGGCTCCGTGTTTCGTGTCTTCATCGAGCGGGAGGACGGGGATGTCGGCATTGCGGACTGCGGGCGGGTCGGCGAGCGGCTCAGCGTTCTGCTCGACGTGGAGGATCCGATCGAGTCATCCTACACCCTCGAAGTGAGCTCTCCGGGCCTCGATCGGCCGCTTCACAATGCCCGCGATTTCGAGCGCTTTGCCGGAAAGCTCGCTCGGGTTCGGACGAAGTCGGCGGTCGACGGCCAGAGCCGATTCGGCGGCAGGCTGCGCGGCGTGGAGGGTGATTGTGTCGTTCTCGAGGATGACAGCGGTCGAAAGCTCAGCATCCCTTTGACGAGCATCGAGAGAGCGCGACTCGAGGTCGAGCTGACGCCCGACGAGAAACCTCGAGGCCGAGAGCGAGGTCGATCCTCACGGAGAGGCGCCTCTCGCGCCGCCAGAAGTTCGCGGGGACCGAGCGCCTCGCACCGCCCGGGAAAGGGTCGTTCATGAGTCTGCTCTATGAGCACATCGAGCAGATCAGCCGCGACAAGGGCATCGACCCGGACGTCATTATCTGTGCCGTCGAGGACGCTATCCTCACCGCGGTCAAGAAGTATTACCGGACGGAGGCACCCTACCAGGCTCGACTCAATCGAGATACCGGTCAGGTGGAAGTGTTTCTCGTGAAGAAGGTCGTTTCGGAGGTCGCTGATCCGGAAACGGAAATCCTGCTCAAGGAAGCCAAGCGCGTGAACTCCAAGGCGAAGCTCGGTGCGGAAGTCGAGCTCCACAAGCCGACAGACGTGCTCGGTCGGATTGCCGCTCAAACGGCCAAGCAGGTCATTTTCCAGAAAGTTCGCGAGGCGGAGCGGGATCACATCTTCAGCGAGTACGGAGATCGGGTCGGCGAGCTCGTCACCGCGATCGTGAAGCGGGCGGAGAGCGGGGATCTGGTCATCGATCTGGGAAAAACGGAGGCGATCCTCCCCCGGCGCGAGCAGTCGCGCGCCGAGGTCTTCAATCCAGGTGAGCGGATCCGAGTCGTCATCGTACGCGTCTCGCGTACCTCGCGCGGGCCGCAGGTCGTGGTATCGCGCACCGACCCGGCTCTGCTCGCCCGCCTCTTCGAGATGGAAGTGCCCGAGATCTACGAGGGCACGGTGGTCGTGAAGAGCGCCGTTCGAGAACCGGGTGACCGCGCCAAAGTGGCGGTGCACTCGAACGACAAGGACGTGGATCCGGTCGGCGCCTGCGTGGGTATTAAGGGTGCGCGCGTGCAGAACATCATACGTGAGCTGCGAGGGGAGAAGATCGACATCGTCGAGTGGAACGAGGACGCCAGGAGCTTCGCGGTGAACGCGCTGAACCCCGCGAAGGTGGGCCGGGTCCCCATCGCGGACGAAAAAGAGCGCGTCATGGAGGTCATCGTCGAGGACAAGCAGCTCTCACTCGCCATCGGAAAGCGCGGACAGAACGTGCGACTGGCGGCGAAGCTGGTTGGCTGGCGCATCGATATCAAGAGCGAGGAGGAGAAGAAGCGCGAAGTACAGAGCCAGATGGACGCGGCCATGGCGAGCGTGGGTACCGACCTGCAGGTGCTTTCGGGCATCGGGGAGCGGACGATGCAGAAGCTCATGAACCAGGGGTTTTCGTCCGTGGAGGCCGTTGCGGCGTCTCCCGAGGCGGTGGCCGCCGTACAAGGTGTCGGAGAAAAAACGGCGGGAAAGCTGGTCTCGATTGCCCGCGCATATCTGGAGCAGGTCGAAGGACAGCAGAGCGCTTCGACTGGGGAAAGTCGGGAAGCAGAAAAACAGGAGGCGGTCTCGGAGCTGGCGCCGGCCGCGGTGGGCGCGTCCAGTGACGAGCGAATCGGCTCCGAGAAGGAAAGTCGCCGCTCACCCGAGGAGGGTCTCGGGCAGAAGGTCGAAGGGCTGACCGAAGAGTCGGCTCGAGGCGCCGAGTCATCAGACCGGGAGGTCACCGGAGGTGAACAGTAATGCATAAGGTGAGAGTCTACGAGCTGGCCCGCGACCTAGGCATCACCAGTCCGGAGACGATCAAGCTCCTGAAGGACAAGCTGAAGCTGCGCGTCAAGTCGGCTTCGAGCACGATTGAGGAAGATACCGCCGTCAAACTGAAGCGGCTGATCCGGCTCGAGGGTACAGGTACCCTGGCGAGCAAGAGAAGTCAAGCGGTCGACGCGGCCGGCGATGGGGCCTCGCGCGCCCGTGCCGTGCGCAAGGAGCGTGCCGAGAAGGCCCGTCTCGCCGTTCTCAAAGAGCTGGACGATGAGGATCGCGCCCGGGAGGACAAGGCGCGTAAAGCAAAGGAAGAGCGCGAACGCAAGGAAGCCGAAGAGGCCGCCGCCGTCGAAGAGGAGGCCGCGCGGGCGGCAGCAGCCCTGCTCGCCGAGATGGAAGCTCCGGATCAGAAGCCCGTTGCCGCGTCCGAGGCGTTGGGTGGTACCGAACCGGTCGCCGCCAGTGCCGGATCGGAGGGGCTTCCGGACATCGGTCCGATTGAACAGGAGCCGAGCCACGAGCGCCCGGGCCCTCTGCTCACAGAAGTGCCACGGCCCCAGCCGTTGGCCGCTCAGGCTGCCCCTGCTGAAGAGCCGGCCACGCCGGCGAGCCCTCCGGTCCAGAAACCCGCTGCGGCGGCGAGCACCCAGACCCGGGCGGCGTCGGCGGCTGGAAGCGCGGGACAGAGAGGGTCCGTACGCTCTTTCGTTCCTGGGCCCACGTCGACGTACATCCGAACCCGGCCGCCGGCCAGCCCCCGGCCCGGACAGATCAAGCCGGTACCTTCGCCGCCTCGTCCCGCCGCGCCGATCAAAACGGTCACCAGGCGGCGCCCCGACGCAAAACCGAAAGCCAAGGCCAAGGCCGGCCGGCGAACGCGCGAGGTTCCCGCCGTGGATGCGGCGGAAGGTGTCCTGCCCGAACCCCGGCCGCGTGTCGAAGAGCCGAAGCGTGAGCCGCCCAAGATCACGCGAAAGGTCTCGCTCTCCGAAGGGGTCACGGTCAAGGAACTGGCCGAGAAGCTCGACGCCAAGCACAAGGATGTCATCAAGATTCTGATGGCCCGCGGCGTTCTCGCCACCATCAATCAGACGCTGGATGCGGAGGCGGCACAGGAGGTCGCCAAACAGTTCGGCGCAGAGGCCGAGATTCTCTCCTTCGAAGAAGATGCGTTGCGCGAAGAACAAACGGCGGAAACGCCCGAGGACCTTGTTTCGCGTGCCCCAGTGGTTACGGTGATGGGCCACGTGGACCACGGCAAGACGAGCCTTCTGGACGCCATCCGCGAGACCAAAGTCGTCGAGAAAGAAGCCGGCGGAATCACCCAGCATGTCGGTGCTTACAAGGTGGACCTGGGCGAGCGAAGCGTCGTGTTCCTCGATACACCGGGTCACGAGGCCTTCACCATGATGCGCGCGCGAGGCGCCAAGGTGACGGACCTCGTCATCCTGGTGGTGGCGGCTGACGACGGTGTCATGCCCCAGACACGCGAAGCGATCGACCACGCCCGGGCGGCGGGTGTTCCTTTGATGGTCGCCGTCAACAAGATCGACAAGCCCGCCGCCAATCCGGACCGCGTCAAACAACAGCTCTCCGAGCTCGAGCTGGTTCCAGAGGACTGGGGAGGCTCCGTTGTCTTCGTTCCAGTTTCTGCGAAGAAGCGCGAAGGCCTGAATTTGCTGCTGGAGATGGTACTGCTCGTATCCGATCTCCAGGAGCTGAAGGCCAACCCCGACCGCGCGGGAGCGGGTACCGTGCTGGAAGCCAAGCTCGACAAGGGCAAGGGACCGGTGGCTCATGTGCTTGTTCAAAACGGGAGCGTTTCGGTGGGCGAGTCTTTTGTTGCCGGTGCCGTCTACGGCAAGGTCCGCGCGATGTTCGACGATCGCGGGCACAAGGTGAAGAAAGTCGGACCGGCGACGCCGGTGGAGATCCTCGGGCTCACATCGCTGCCCGAGGCCGGGGATCAGTTTCAGGTCTTTACGGATGCTTTCAAGGCTCGCCAGATCGGCGAGTTCCGCCAGCAGCGGCTCAGGGAGCGCCAGCTGGCCTCGAGCGCCCGGTTGAGCCTCGACCAGCTACACCAGCAGGTGGAAGAGGGAAGCGTCAAAGAGCTCCCCATCGTCCTCAAGGCCGACGTTCAGGGCTCGGTGGAAGTGCTCCGGGACACGCTGACGAAACTCTCGACCGAAAAAGTCAAAGTCAAGATCATCGGTGCCGGTGCCGGGGCTATCTCGGAAATGGACGTGCTTCTTGCGTCGGCGTCGAACGCGGTCATCGTGGGTTTCAACGTGCGTCCACAGCGATCCGCGGCGGAGCTGGCCGAAAAGGAGAACATCGACATTCGACTGCACACGGTGATCTACAACGTGACCGACGAGCTCAAGAAGGCCATGGCGGGGCTCCTCGAGCCGACGTTCAAGGAGGTCATGCTCGGACGAGCCGAAGTACGCGAGACTTTCAAAGTTCCGAAAGTGGGCGTGATCGCCGGTTGCTACGTTCTCGAAGGCAAGGTCAATCGCGGCGCCGAAGTGCGGCTCCTGCGGGACGACGTCGTCACTTATGAAGGCAAGATCATCAGTCTGAAGCGTTTCAAAGAGGATGCCTCCGAGGTCAAGGAAGGCTTCGAGTGCGGAATCGGCCTGGCCAACTACAACGACATCAAGAACAGGGATGTCATCGAGGCGTTTACGATGGAGAAGGTCGAACCGAGCGAAACGATCTGACACCGAGGTCCGCAAACAACGCCTTAGAATGAACACGAAGATCACGGCGCAGCGAAGCCGCAACCAACGGAAACCGCGGAGGGCTGACTCGGGAGAAAACATAACGCAAAGGCGCAAAGGCGCAAAGAAACACCGGGCACCCACATACGGACCGCGGCCAATCGAATCTGCGGGAGGCTGTATCGGAAAACTCGACGCAGAGACGCAGAGTAAGAACCGGAAGCCTCTGAGGAAGGCCGCCGGAGGGATCACACGGAACCCCGGAATGGCCGGAATCCCGGAACCATAATGGGCTCAGAACACCGCTGCATTTCTTTTCGCAAGAATCCAAAGAAATGATCATTGGCAGTGCAAAGCTCGCAAGGGGAAATGACGGACCCGCCGAAGCTTCACGCGGAGGCGGGCCGAGCGGCAACTAACGCGTCTGCCGCGAGACCGGCCCGAATGGGCCGATAGCACACCGAGCGCCGAGCGAGGAGCGAGGCGCCGCGCGCGAACGAAGAGTGAGCGCGTGATGATACATCTAATGCCCGACGCGCCTGATGGGAAACCGCAAGAGAGCAACCTCGAAGGTCAAGGCGCCTGTCGTCGGCCTTCTGACCATCGAGCTCCACTTTCCTGGCGCCCGCTCGCTCAAGGAAAAGCGTATGGTCGTCAAGTCAATCAAGGACCGGCTTCGCCGCAAGTTCAATGTGGCGGTCGCCGAGACTGGTTACCAGGATCTCTGGCAGCGTGCGGTACTCTCCGTCGTCTCGGTGGGCTCGGCACGGCACATCCTGGAATCCATGCTCGAAGCGATGGACCGGGATCTCGAGGAGCGGTATTCATCCGAGCTCCTCGGCACGAGCTTCGAGCTGATCGAGTCGGGTTTCGGCGGCGAAACGGACTGGAGTCATGAGCAGAAAGGGTGAGAAGGGCATACGCGTGCAGCGGGTGTCCGAGCAGATCCGTGCCGACGTTGCCGACATTCTGCAGCGCGAGGTCAAGGACCCGCGCGCCGCTCGCGCCACCTGCACCCGCGTCCAGTTGTCTCCGGATCTCCGTCATGCCAGAGTCTACGTCAGCGTGCTGGGGGACAAGGAGGAGCAGGAGGACACGGTGGACGCCCTTCAGCGGGCTGCCGGTTTCGTGCGTCGTCAGCTCTCCCGCCGGCTCGATCTGAGAAACAGTCCGGAGATCGTCTTCGTCTTCGATCCGGCGGTCGAGTACGGCATTCGGCTGGAGTCGCTGCTACGGGAGGCCAGGACGATGGACTCCGAGGACGAGGAACCGGGCGATTGAGGGCGTCGAGCAGGCTCAGCGGACTCACGGGAGTTCTCCTCGTCGACAAGCCTTCGGGGCCCAGCTCCCACGACGTCGTCCGGGAGGTTCGGCGCGCGAGCGGTGAAAGGCGTTGCGGGCACACCGGAACACTCGATCCCCTGGCGACCGGCTTGCTCGTCCTGTGTCTGGGCGGTGCCACCAGGCTGGCCCGGTTTCTGACGGAGAACGACAAGGCGTACCGGGCGACGATCCGCTTCGGTTACGCCACCGATACGTACGACCGCACCGGGCGTGCCGTGGGGCACGTCCGCGATATCACCTTGGATCCGGATGAGCTGGTCGCTGCCTTGTCCGGTTTCACAGGTGAGCGGGAGCAGCTGCCGCCGCCTTTTTCGGCGAAGAGAATAGCGGGACGGCGTTCCTACGACCTGGCCCGCGCCGGCGTTCCGGTGCAACCGGAGCCGGTCCGCGTCGAGATATTTGATCTGCGGCTCGTGGAGGTGAGCGGAGCCCTGGGCGTCGTGGACGTGTCGGTTTCGCGTGGCACCTACATCCGCTCGCTGGCTCACGATCTTGGACGGGCTCTCGGCTGCGGAGCTCACGTGGAGGAGCTGCGACGCACGCGCGTTGGTGCTTTCTCCGTCGATCGGGCCTGGCAGATGGATAGGGTGCACGCCGTCGGAAGCGAGATCGGCTCGAAGCTGATCTCGCCGGACGAGGCGTTGGTTGGCCTGCCGGCACTGGATGTCGGCGCGGAGGGGCTCGAAAAGCTGAGGCACGGGCGGCCGCTTCCTCTTTCGGAGCTCCAGGCGGAGGAACCCGAACGACTAGTGCCGGGCGCGACGTGCCGGCTCCGGCAACCCCCGGGGCAGCTGTTGGCAGTCGGGCGACTCGACGCGGACATGCGCGAGGTGCGCCCCATCGTGGTGCTGCAAGCCCATAGAACGTAGACCTTTACAGCTACCTTGGGCTGTGCTAGGATGGCCGCGATAGAAAGAAAAAGAGAAGGAGTAGAACGGAGGCCCCTTTTTGACGCTCACCAAGAACCGAAAGACCGACTTAATCGGCGAGTACCGGCTCCATCAGTCCGACACTGGCTCACCAGAGGTTCAGATCGCGATTTTGAGTGAACGCATCGGTTACCTGACCGAGCACTTCAAGACGCACAGCAAGGACCATCACTCCCGTCGCGGGCTACTGCAGATGGTAGGGCGACGCCGGCGCTTGCTGGATTACCTCAAGAAAAAGGACATCCAGCGCTACCGGGGCGTCATTCAACGTCTCGGTATTCGCAAGTAGCCTCCGCGAGGGCGCCGCCGTCGCGGTGCCCCGGCGGGTATGGCGCCGGGCCGGCCGGTTGGAGCCACAAGCGGTCCTTTTGCAACCTCGGTCGTTGGTCTCAAAAGCTCAAGAAGAACACCATCGCTCTCCTCTTGTACGAAGAAACACTTCATTGATACTCGACATTTCGGTGCTTTCGTTCGCCGGCGGCGGTTACCGCCCGTCGGCGTCGGTTCGTCTCAACGGCCGCGTCTCACCGAAGTCGAGTGGAGGAATCAGAGAATGATACATCGAAAAGAGATCGAGCTCGGCGGCAGGAGTTTCTCGATCGAAATGGGAAAGCTGGCCAAGCAGGCCAATGGAGCCGCGCTCGTTCGAACCGCGGATACGGTCGTGCTCGTCACCGCCTGCGCGGCCAAGGACGAAAGGGAAGGCATCGACTTCCTGCCGCTGACCGTGGACTACCGCGAGAACTTCTATGCCTCTGGGCGCATCCCCGGCGGTTTCTTCAAGCGGGAAGGTCGACCCAACGAGAAGGAGGTTCTGACCAGCCGTCTCATCGATCGCCCCATTCGTCCGCTGTTCTCGGAGGGGTGGCGCTCGGAGACACAGGTCATCGGTCTCGTGCTGTCCACCGATCTGGAAAACGATTCGGACGTGATGGCTCTTACCGGAGCCTCGGCCGCGCTTTACTGCTCCGACATTCCATTTCATACTCCGATCGGGGCGGTTCGCGTGGGGATCGTCGATGACGAATTCGTTCTCAACCCCACCTTCGAGCAGCTCAAGGCGAGCTCGCTCAATCTGACGGTGGCCGGTTCCAGGGAAGCGATCGTAATGGTCGAGGCGAGCGCCAACGACGTGAGCGAAGCGCGCATGGTGGATGCCCTCAACTTCGCCCATGAGGCGATCCAGAAGCTGACCGCGCTTCAGGAAGAGCTGTACCAGGAGATTCGGCCGACCAAGCGTGAGGTGACGGCGAGACAGGTCAACGAAGCCCTCCGGAGCGAGCTGGAAGGGAAGTATTTCGACCGGTTGCGCGATGCTATGAGAACGAAGGGCAAGCAGTCGGCGGATCGCGCGGTCGACGAGTTGAAGGCCGCCGTCGTCGAGGAGCTTGGTGAGCGTGAGCCCGAGGAGCTCGACGAGACCAGGTCCATCTTCAAGGGATTTCAGGAAAAGGTTCTGCGCACCGAGGTGTTGGAGCGGCGAGAGCGATTGGACGGTCGACAGTTCGATGAAGTCCGCGAGGTCACCTGCGAAGTGGGTGTGCTTCCCCGGACTCACGGTTCCTCCCTCTTCACGCGCGGCGAGACGCAGGCGCTCGTCACCGCTACACTGGGTACCTCCGACGACGTCCAGAGACTCGACTGGCTCGAAGGGTGGTCGGAAAAGCGCTTCATGCTGCACTACAATTTCCCTCCGTTCTCCGTGGGCGAAGCGCGGTTCCTCCGAGGGCCGGGACGACGTGAGATCGGTCACGGCGCACTCGCCGAGCGTGCCCTTTTGCCGGTCATGCCGGCGGAGGACAGGTTCCCTTACACGGTGAGGATCGTCTCTGACATCCTCGAGTCGAACGGATCGTCCTCGATGGCATCCGTTACCGGCGGCTGCCTGGCGCTCATGGATGCGGGAGTACCTCTCAAGGCTCCGATCGCCGGAATCGCGATGGGACTCGTGAAAGAAGGAGACAGCTACGCGATTCTCACCGACATCGCCGGCGCGGAGGATCACTACGGCGATATGGATTTCAAGGTCGCTGGCACTGCCAACGGCATCACCGCTCTGCAAATGGACATCAAGATCACGGGATTGACGAAGGAGCTGATGGCAGAGGCTCTCGAGCAGGCTCGTCAGGCACGGCTGTTCATTCTGGAGAAGATGGCTGCCGTCATCGCCGCGCCTCGCGAGGAGATCTCGTCCTTTGCGCCGCGCATCTTCACGATGCAGATTTCCACCGACAAGATTCGAGACGTCATCGGGCCCGGCGGCAAGATGATCCGCAGCATCATCGAGCGAACCGGGGTCAAGATCGACGTCGAAGACGACGGCAGCGTGGCGATCGCCTCATCGGATGAAGAATCGGCCAGGAAGGCCATTCAGATCATCGAGGAGCTGACTGCCGTGCCGGAGGTGGGCAAGACCTACCTGGGCAAAGTACAGCGCATCGTCGATTTCGGCGCTTTCGTGGAGATTATTCCCGGGACGGACGGACTGGTTCACATTTCGGAAGTGGCCGACTATCGCGTAAACGACGTTCGAAGCGAGTTGTCGGAAGGGGATCAGATACTCGTCAAAGTCATAAACATCGACCCCCAGGGAAAGGTGAAGCTCTCCCGCAAGGCGGTAATCAGAGAACAGGCCGGTTTGCCGCCGGAAGCGCCGAGCTCCCCCCCTCCGCCCGGGCGTCGCGACCGGGACGACAACGAGGGAGGGCGACACCCCCGCCGCCGCGGGGGTGGTGGTCGCCGCTAGCTAGCTAGCCCGCGCCTGCAGCTCTTGCCGCGGGGACGACAAGACGCAGAGGCATCGCGGTCTTTGCGCCTCTGCGCGTTTGCTCTCTACTTCGCGAGGACAGCGAGGACGTCGTCTTCCCGCAGGATCAGGTAGTCGGTCTCGTCGATTCGAACTTCGGTCCCCGCGTATTTTCCGAAGAGAATCTGGTCGCCTTTCTTGATCTCGAGCTCGACGCGGCTTCCGTCATCGAGAACTTTCCCGTTGCCGACCGCCTTGACCTTGCCCCGTTGCGGCTTCTCTTTCGCCGTGTCCGGGATGATGATGTTTCCCGCCTTCTGCTGCTGTTCTTCGATTCTGGTGACGAGCAACCGATCGTGAAGTGGACGAATGGTCATGCTTTCGATGCTCCTTAGTTGATCCGGTTCCGAACTACAAAATATAATGCCCGGCCCTGGCCGCTGTCAACGACTGAAATCTATCCGGGTTTTAGTTACAACCGGATCTTGTGCTCGATGAGCTTCTTGCTCAGGGTATTTCGGTGAATGCGCAGGATCCGGGCGGCCCGGGACAGGTTGCCGTTCTCGCGTGCCATCACGTGTGCGATGAATCGCTTCTCGAACTCGCGCCGCGCCTCGGGGAAGCGTATTCCCCTGTCGATCATCTCTTCGATGAGTGCGTCGAGCTTCTGCTTTAGAGCCGCCACCCCGTCACCCGCTCGCCGCCGTCACGCCAGTTCCAGGCTCCCGCTGAGCGTCAAGTACGCCTGGCGATAGCGCTGGGCGGTTCCGGCGATGACCTTCGGGCCGAGCGCCGGGCCAGGCTCTGACTTGTCCCAGTCCAGGGTCTCGAGGTAGTCGCGTACGAACTGCTTGTCGTAGCTGGGCTGGTCCCGACCGGATTGATATGCGTCGGCGGGCCAGAAGCGGGACGAATCCGGGGTAAGCACTTCGTCCATCAACGTCAGCTCACCTCCGGCGTCGATGCCGAACTCGAACTTCGTATCGGCGATGATGATTCCTTTGGACTCCGCTTCGGCACGTCCGAAGCGGTAAAGTTCCGCGGAGAAGTTCTTCAACCGCTGGGTCGTCTCGGCGCCGAGCGCCTGCGCCATTTCAGATTCGCTCACGTTGACGTCGTGTCCGGTCTCCGCCTTGGTGGCGGGCGTAAACAGCGGCTCCGGAAACTTCTCCGCGAGCTCCATCCCGTCCGGGAGCGCGATGCCGGACACGCTGCCCTGAGCCTGGTATTCCTTCCATCCCGAGCCGTAGAGGTAGCCACGCACGACGCATTCGAACGGAATGGGCTTCAGTTTCCTGACCAGCATCGAGCGCAGGTGCAGCTGGTCGCGATAAGCCGCCAGTTGGGAAGGGTATTTCGAGACGTCACCGGTGATGACGTGGTTCGGAACGATATGCGTGGTTCTCGAGAACCAGTAGAGGGACAACTGGTTGAGGACCTTTCCTTTGTCGGGGATACCGCTCGGCAGGACGACATCGAAGGCGGAGATGCGATCGCTGGTGACGATCAGGAGCTTGTCGTCATCCACCTCGTAGATGTCCCGGACCTTGCCGCGCGAACGAAGCGGGATCGTATCCAGATCCGTGCTCAGGAGTATGTCCGACGTGACCAACCTCCCCGACACCCCAACCATCTCCGCTAGGCAGCGGAGATGGCGAGACACGTTACAGACTGAGACGCTGCTCGTACCGCCGAGCAGCTGAAAAAGGTTTGCGTATTTTAGGGAAGCGTCTGGCGTGCGTCAAGAACTACGATGAACGCAATGTTATGCGCCCATCCAGCGTCTCGATGAGAATCAGCTTGCCACCGTCACCGAGTCGTCCTTCCAGGAAGTGCTGCTCGACTCGACCTTCGAATCCTTCGAGCTCGTTTTCTACCCGTCCGTCGGTGGCCGATGCTTCGAGGTCGGCGGACAGCCCGCGAGGCAGGCTCAAAACGATGGAGCCGTCGGACGTGCGAAGGTGCCAGTCATCCGTCAGGGAAGCGGCTCGATCGGAACGAATTCTCAATCGGCCGTCCGTCGTGATCGCTCGCAGACGGTTGAACTCGCCGGACAGGCGGATCGAACCGTCGTCACTCACGACATCGAAATCCCCTTCGAGCTCTTCACCGGCGATGGAGCCGTCACCGGTATAGAGCTTCACCGTCCCGCGTACGCCCCGGAGGCGAATGCGGCCGTCTTCGGTCTCAGCAACGATGCGGCCTGACACTCCATCCAGCTCGATACGACCGTCCTTCGTGAGAATGTCAAGCTGCGCCTCGTACGGCAGTCGAACGTGGACATTCGTATTCAGGCGCGCGTGAAATCCCACCGAAGAAGCCGCGGTACGGCCCCGGAGCAGAATGGCGTCATCGTCATCGCGCGCCGTGATGTCCCGTTGCTCCAGCATGGCCAGCGCGGCTTCACGGCTCGCCGCCCGGGCTCTGGTGGTGAAGCTCACTTCGAGATCGCCGGGCGCGGCCTCGATCGTGACCGAGCCGTTGTCGAGACGCACATCGAGCGGTGGCGTGCGATCGGACACGTCGAAGCGGAACTCGTCGGTGACGGTCTCTTCGACACCGTGGACGTCGCAGCGAAGGGTCGCGATACCGATGAACGCCACGATGAGCGGAGTCACGGCTCTCAAGGGCGGCCTCCCCTCGATATGGCCACGTTGCCGTGGCTCGTTTCGATGGATACGCGTGAGCCGCCGCTGCCCTGGGTCCCTTCCCAGGTCTCGACGTCTCCCTCTCGGTGGCGTGACCACGAGCTTGTCTCGAAATCCGACCGGAGCGTGCCATCGGAGATGCGGGCGGTCAGCCCGAACGAGGCGTCCGGTGGAAGCTCGAGACGAATGTCCCCGTAGGTCGTCTGGAGGTGGAGCTCGCCGGACAGGCTCGTACTGCTCACGTTCAAAGGAGCATGCCGCGAAACGATTCTCAATGGGCCGGAGATGCCGCGCACCGTCACGCGATGGTCCGAGCTGTCGATCTCGACAGCTCCCGCGACATCGGCCACGCGGACGGGGCATTGTCGGCCATCGATTCTGAGAGAGCCCGCGACGCCGGAGACCGCCACCGTGCGGTAGAGGTTCGTGATTTCGGAATCTCCCGTGATATCGCGTGCTTCGATTTCGGAGCTCCGTCCCTCGATCGTCAACCGCCCCTGGACACGGCGCACGAAAATCGGCCGGTACGTGGTCTTGAGTCTCGCGTCGGCTCCGGCATCCTCGACCCAGACCTCCGTGTGAACGGCCTCGATGTCGAGGTCGCCCCCGATCCGCGAGGCGCGCAGCCGGGAATGTCGGTTCCGCAGGATCGTGGTGCCGGTGACGTCTTCGATAACCAACGGGCCGTTGGCACTCTCCACCCTCAGACCGCCCTCGACACGCTTCACCGTCGTCGAGGCGTGCCGATTGTTGAGGTCGACGTCTCCAGTGATTCCTTCGACGCGGAGCGAGCCGTGCCGTGTCTCGACGCGAACGTTGCCGTGAACATCCCTCACCTCGATGGGATCCTCCGAGCTGGAGATGTCGACCGCAGCGCGCAGCTCGGAAACACGTACCGGGCCGCGGCGGTTCCGAATCGTCAGAGGCAGCGCTCGTGGAAGTCGAATCTCGAGGTCGGTCTGCATCCACGAGTTTCGCTCCTCGGCCTGGACCACGAGCCGCGCTTCGATCCCGGACTGAAAGTCGAGCCTCAGACCCTCGGCGAGACGACTCGCCTCGTCCTCCGAGCGCCCGAAGATTCGTTTCGTGAGGGTGACGGCGACTCCCGGCTCGTCCCACCCGGTGACGTTGACCGAGCCTCTCCGATTGTCGATCACCAGGCTCGTGGTCCCCTCGGCGATGTCGAAGCTGTTCTCCTCGGTGAAGATCCGGGCGGGGCCCAGGACTTCCGCCCCCATGAGCTCCGCCAGCTCTTCGAAGCCGACGTCCAGGTGGAAACCGTCCATCGCCCGCCGCGCCACACTGGCAACCGTCCCCGCCAGCACCAGGAACACGAGGAGGATGATCTCGCCGGCCCCGACCCGGGCACCTTCGGGGTTCGCAAACCGCTGGTAGAGCTTGATCACTCCCCAGAGGATGAGCAGCCCTGGCCAATAGAGGCTGAACCCGTCGATCACCTGCACGCAGGCGGCAACCAGCGAGAAATCGGTGTAGTTGGAGAGGAGCAGCAGGACGCCGAGAACAACCAGCGAGACGCCCAGTACGCCCGAGCACCCGCGTCGAGGTCGCGCCGAGGGCTCAGTCATTCTTCTCGCTCTCTTCTTCGGTTTCTTCCGCAGCCGGGGCTTCGTGGCCCGGCTCGGAGAGCGGAGTCTCTTCCGGCACCGGTGAATCTACCGCCAGCTCGGAGGAGTCGGGCGACGCTACGAGATCGTCGCCCGCCAGCGGCGGTGGCGGCGCCGCGGCGGTCGATGATGGTGCCACGGCAGGTGCGGCCGGGCGCCACAGGATGCGAATTCCAAGGAGGATCAATACCACCGGCCAGAACTCCAGGATCGCGTCGACATCGATTGTGCCCCTGCTGACCAGTGTCAACAGGATCCCCGCAGCGATGAGTCCCCAACCCCAGTACTTGTTGAGCGCCATGCCGGTGGGGGCCGGCTCGATGCCGGCATCGATCGCCCGGTTTATTTCCTGTGCGCTGCGATGGGCGTCCAGCATGGAGTAGAGCCAGACGATGAAAACCAGAAGAATCGCGCCGTCGGCTTCACCGGCGAGACGGATCAGCCCGAAGGCCGCGATCGCAAAAAGGATGCCTTTTTGAAGTTGCCCGAGGTACAGGTGGCCCAGTCCCGGCAGCAACGACAGCCAGAAGGCGGCGGCGGGGGAACGTTTCATGAAATTCTCCTTGCATCATCCTGAGTATGGGGATACTGGTCGAGGCTCCGGACGATCGTGTCGAACCGGCGGCTGGATCGGTCAGGCTCTTCACCGCTCCGGCGACGAGCCTCCTCCAGATCCTTCAGCCGTTCGTTCAGCCGGTCCAGCCTGTCTTCGAAAGCGACACCGACCGTTATTCTCAGTACGTTGATCTCGTCGACCAGTCGCTCCGATGCCCGGTACGCGCGGAGTCCGTAGCTGTACACCTGGTGCGAAACCTGCGACACTCGCCGCCCGGATTCGCCCACGAAACTGGGCGGGCGGAAGATCATGAAGCCGGCGAAGACCGCCGCCGCGGCCCAGACCGCCGCGTTCCTCCACGCCGGAATCGGAAAAGGCACCAGGTGGCCACGCGGCTCTCCGAGAGAGGCGAGTCGCGGTCGTGTTCGTTCCAGGATCTTCGCCACGAGGTTCCCCGGCGGTTCGGGGGCGCGCAGGTTCCCGAGTGCCGCGACGACTTCGCGGAAATCTCCCGCCAGCTCCCGGCAATCATCGCACTCCGCCAGATGCGTCGTGAGCTCCTGGCGGAGAGGCGGCGGGAGCGTACCTTCCAGGTAGTCCGACCACAGCTCCTCAGAGCGACGGCATCGCACGTTTCACCTCAACAGTCTGGAGCGGGAACCCTGCTCCGGCCTTCTTCTTCCTAGCCACTCGCAACGCTCGAGCTCCATTCCTTGCGCCTCCGTTTCAGCTGTTTGGCCAGCTCGAGACGCCCCCGGTTGATTCTCGACTTGACGGTCCCCAGCGGAATGCCGAGTGTCGTCGCCATGTCGTCGTAGCTCATTTCCTGAAGATCCCGCATCGATACCGCCTGCCCCAGTTCGTCGGGGAGTCGCTCGATCGCCTCGCGCAACCACTTGCTCAAGTCCTTCTTCTCCAGCCGGTCGTGGGGATCGCCGCCCTTCTTCGGGTCGCGCGCGATACGGATCGCATCCTCGGCGTCGTCACCGCCTTGCACCATCGAGCGCTCCCGGCGACGCCGCCGGTACTGGTCGATCGCGTAGTTGCGAGCCACCCGTTGAATCCAGGCGTTGAGGCTGCCGTTCGGGTCGAAGCTCTTGAGGGCTGACAGCAGGTGCAGAAAAATGTCCTGCGTAACCTCGTCGGCCTCGTCGGCTCTTGCCGTGAATTGGTATGCAACACTCCAAACCCGTCGATGATAGCGTTCAACCAGCATCCCCCAGGCGTTCTCGTCGCCACTGAGACAACGCTCGGCCAGCTCTGCGTCCGCTAGCAAAAAGCTTGTCTCCGCCTCTTCAATTCCATGCCAGTTAACGGCGTTTTGCCCGACAAAGTTCAAACTAATTGGCAGGGCCCGACGGCCGGGAGCGAGACGGTCAATGCCGCTAAATATTTCCTGGCGCTTGACTTCCGGCTCCTATTCTAGTAAATCCTTAGGCCCGAAGTAATGGCCCGGTGTCGAGGTTTCATTCCGTTGACCGGCTTGCCTGTCGCCAGCCGGCAGCCAGGGCGTTGAACCTCCCCCAATGCTATCGCCTCAGCCCGTTGCCTGCGCGAACTTCATGCGGTGAGGGCTCGGTCGAACATCATGAGTGGAATCGGGAGTCGCCTGCGATCACCGGCGCTCCAGACGGTCGGGGTCGTTGCGCTGGCGCTCGGCCTGCTCTACTTTTTTTTTCGCGGAGCCGACCTGAATGCGATAGCGACGAGCCTGTCGGGAGCCGATCCGTTGCTGGTTGGCCTCGCGATCGCCACGATGGTCGTCACCTACTGGATCCGCGCCATCCGCTGGCAATTGTTGCTTCGTCCCCTCGGACAAGCCGGGCTCGTCAACTGCTTCATCACGACGGTTATCGGTTTCATGTTCAACGTTCTGGCGGCACGCCTGGGAGAGATCGTGCGCCCCTACCTTCTGGCCCGCCGCGAGGGTTTCTCGGCATCGAGCGCGTTCGCGACGATTATTATCGAGCGGGTCCTGGATCTGGTGACGGTGATTCTGCTCATCGGGTTCTGGCTGCTTTTCGGTGCTCAGCCGGGTGGAAGCGCCGGGCGCGAAGCGGTGGTGGGGCTCCAGACGGGGGGCCTGATTGGTCTTGCCGGAGCGGTCCTTGCCCTCGGCGCGATGTTCGTTTTTGCACGTTTTCCCGAGCGCGCCATCGGGTTTGTGAAGCGAGTGTTTCGTGCCTCTCCCGCGAGACCGGTGGGGTTTGTGATTCGATTCCTCGAGACGTTCAGCGAGGGGCTGCGAGTCCTCGTGGATACCGCGAGCGTGATGAAGGCCGCCGCATGGTCGATCGTTCTCTGGGTCAATATCTCGCTGGCTTTCTGGCTGGGCGCGATGGCCCTCGAGGTGGCGTTCCCGTTCGGCGCCACGTTTCTGGTCATCGGATTTCTGACGGCTGGAGTGGCGCTTCCGACGCCGGGCGGGGTCGGTGGCTATCATGTGATGTGCGCGCTGGCGCTTACGATGCTCTTCCAAGTCGATGACAGCCCTGCCCGGGCGGTGGCCCTCGTGAACCACGCCATCGCGTTCGGTCCGGTGACGGTTCTGGGGCTCGTGCTCTTCGCGCGCGAGGGGTTGAGCTTCCGCCAGGTCAAGACCATCAGCAGTTCTTCGTGAGGAGGATATCTCGTGAAATGCCCCTTTTGCGGCCACCTGGCCGATAAGGTCGTCGATTCCCGCGAGAGCAAGGAAGGCGAGGCCATACGGCGCCGACGGCAGTGTCTGAAGTGCGAGAAGCGTTTTACCAGTTACGAGCGGATCGATCAGATCCCCTACATGGTCGTCAAGAAAGACGGGCGTAGGGAACGATTCGATCGCGAGAAAGTGATGAGCGGACTCCTCAAGGCGTGCGAGCGGCGGGCGGTTCCCGTCACCCGGCTCGAGGCCATCGTCGACCAGGTGGAGCAGACACTCCAGGAGAGCTCCGACAAAGAGGTGGCGACGACACATGTCGGTGAGTTCGTGATGTCGGAGCTCAAAGGATTGGATCAGGTTGCCTACGTGCGTTTCGCGTCGGTCTACCGGGATTTCAAGGATGCGAACGAGTTCATCGAGACCATCCGTGCGCTTCTGGGCAAGGGAGAGTAGCACCCATCCCGGGATGAGGAATCTCGAATGCGGCATCGGGCTCCTGGCGTGCTTTGCCTCGACGTCTGGTGCGGCGGAGATCGTCGAGCTGGTTCCGGTTCTGAGGGAGGAAGGCATCTCGGTGAGCTTCCGCGTCGCCGAGGCGTTCGACGAGGACATCGAGATGGCCATCCAGAGCGGGCTCCCGGTGACGTTCCGTTACCAGGTGGAGCTCAAGAGGGAGCGGCGGTTCTGGATGAATGCGGCGGTCGCGGTGCGGCGGATAACGACCACGGTGACGTATGACAACCTGACGAAACGCTACGGTTTGACCCGTGAGATCGACGGGGAGATGGATCGCACCGAGGTGGTCGCCGATGTCCAGGCGATGAGGCGTTTCATGACCAGCTTCGACTCGCTGCCGCTCTTCGAGCTGTCGCTCATGGAGCCCAATGGCCAGTATTATTTGAGGGTCAAAGGAGTCATGAAGGACAAGAACCTCTTCCTGTTCATCCCGTGGGATGCTGGCACGGGCTGGGCGGAAGCGCACTTTACGTACCTGCCCTAAGGGCCCTGGCACATGGAACCCGATTCGAGACCGGCCAAGCGAGAGTTCAAGGACAACGTCCGGCTGGTGGCTCTCACCGCCCTGCTGGCGGCCGTGGTGCCGCTGGTGAGTACCTATCTCATCGGCAAGTCGGAATCCTTCCAGCCTGACTTTCTCGCCCGCGTCTTTCTATATGGCTTCACCCTCGTCAACCTGACGATTCTACTGGTTCTCGTTTTCGTCCTTGCCCGCAATCTCATCAAGCTGTTCCTCGAGCGACGCCGTGCCGTCCGGGGAGCGAAGTTCAAGACGAAGCTGGTCGTGATTTTCGTCGGCTTTGCGCTGCTGCCGTCCGCCCTGATCGTATTCGTGGGCAGCGGAATCATCTCGACGGCGGTCGAGCGGTGGTTCTCTTATCCGGTGCAAAGCGTACTCCTGGGCGCACGGGAGGTCGTCGAGTCCTACTATCGCGAGAAACAGGAAAGTGCCACGTTCTACGCCCGTCGTCTCTCGAGAGAAGTGAGTGACCAGCGACTTCTGGCCCCCTCCCGATTGAGCCGACTCAGAAGGACGATGGAAGCCAGGCTCACGCAGTACCGACTCGACCTCATCAACGTTCTGGGGGCCGAGCGGACCCTCCTGACGCTCGCCCGCCCCGGGCTCCCCCAGTACTATCCGGACTCCACGATTCGTCTTGCCGAGGTCGGCCTGAAGGGGGACGAGAGCCTGCAGCAGGAGTCGCTCGGCGAAGGGACTCTCGTCCAGTACGTGTCGCCGGTCTATACCGCGGGCACCCGCGAGGTGGAAGGTGCGGTCGTCGTCTCCTACTTCATTCCGAAGTCCCTCACCTCCACGCTCGAGCTCGTGAACCACTCTGCCAACGTCTACCAGCAGGCGGAAGCTCAGAAAAAGCCGATTCAGGACCTGTACCTGTCCTTCTTCGTGATGGTCTCGCTTCTGGTGCTCTTTTCCTCGACCTGGATCGGCCTGTACCTCGCAAAGCGGATCACGGTTCCGATCGGACAGCTCGCCGAGGCCACGGAGCGCATCATGGCGGGCGATCTCGACCATCCGCTCTCCGGCGCCGCGGTAGATGACCTCGATCTCTTGATGGCCTCGTTCAATCGAATGACCGCGCAGCTGAAGGCGAGCCAGGAGAGACTCGAAACTTCGCGCGAAGACCTCGAGCTGAAGAACGTGGAGCTCGACCGGCGCCGGCGCTATATCGAGACGGTTCTCGAGAACATCACCACCGGCATCGTGTCGTTCGACCGAGAAGGAAGCCTCACGCGGGCGAACCACGCGGCGCTCAAAATGTTGAAGCTGGGCGACGGTACTGCGGGGCGGCACTACCGGGACGTGTTCGGCGCCGAGGGGCTCGCTCCGTTGCGACAGCTGCTCGACCGCGCTCTCGAGGGGACGGCCGCGCCGCTCGAGAAGGAGATCGACGTTCAGCTGGAAGACAGAGAGCTCCATCTGGCCGTCTACCTCACGATGCTTCACGGGGCGATGGATGAGCCACCCGGGCTTCTGATGGTTCTGGACGATTTGACGCAGCTCCTGCGCGCGCAGAAGGTTGCTGCCTGGCGGGAAGTCGCCCGGCGGCTCGCTCACGAGATCAAGAACCCGTTGACGCCGATCCAGCTTTCCGCCCAGCGCATCCGCAAACACTTTCGATCGCGCTCGGACGATCTTGCACGAGTCGTAGAGGAAGGGACCGGGACCATTATCGAGGAAGTCGATTCGCTGAAGACCCTCGTGGACGAGTTTTCCCAATTCGCCAGGATGCCGCAGGTTTCGGCGGAGGCGCAGCTCCTTCCTCCGATTCTGCAGACGACCCTCGAGCTCTACAATGGCCTTTTCAAGGAGCTGACGATCACCACCGATTTCCCGGACGACGTTCCCAGAGTTCGCGTGGATCCAGAGCTCATACGCCGGGTTCTCATCAACATCATCGACAACGCGATCGAGGTAACTGAGGGCAAGGGCACGGTGGTCGTCGCCACCGCCTACGAACCCGACAGAGAGATCGCCCGCATCGAGATTTCAGATGACGGGCCGGGAGTACCACCCGAAGAACGTAACAAGCTGTTCCTGCCCTATTACTCGACCAAACGCCGGGGGAGCGGGCTCGGCCTGGCCATTGTGCATCGGATCATCGCCGAGCATCGCGGCCGGGTGCATGTGGAGGAGAACACTCCTCGCGGTGCGAGGTTCGTGATCGAGCTGCCCGTCGAAGCGGGCGCTGCCGAATCGAGCATACCCGCCGCAGCCCCCACCGTCGGCGAAGCGTAGTACCCTGTTTCATAATTATGGTGACGCACCGAGAACGTCGAGGCGTCCCGTCTGGCAAGGCGCGAGGAGCGAATAATATCTGGATATATGAGCATTCTTGCAGTTCGGCCTCCGGCCTAGCCCTCCGCTCGACAGGCTCCCGCCTCCGCCCTTCGGGCTTCGGCGAGGTCCCGACGAAGCCTTGGCGAAGTCGGACGCTGCGGAAGGCGGGAGCAACGCAGGCAGACGGGATGTATCGGCGTTCGAATGCCACCGTAATTGTGAAACAGGGTACTTAGCCCGGGGTCGGTCGGTGACAAAGAAAAGCATTCTCGTCGTCGATGACGAAGCCGGGGTGCGAAGCTCCGTCAAAGGGGTCCTCGAAGACGAGGGCTACAAGGTGGAGGCGGTCTCCTCGGCGGAGATCGCTCTCACCCTCCTGACGGCGCATCCTTACGACCTCGTTCTGCTCGATATCTGGCTCCCCGGAATGGACGGAATGGAGGCGCTCGAGACCATTCGCGCCAAGGAGATCGATACCGCGGTGGTCATGATCTCCGGCCACGGCACGATCGAGAGCGCGGTCAAGGCGATTCAGCTCGGAGCCTACAACTACGTCGAGAAGCCGCTTTCGCTCGAAAAGACGCTCATTGCGGTCAACAACGCCATTCGCCAGAGGCAGCTCGAGCAGGAGAACCGCTACCTGCGCGAGCAGGTCGAAGGCCGCGAGGTTCTCATTGGAGAGAGCCCGGTGATGGAGGAGCTTCGCGAGCAGATCGCCATTGCGGCGCCGACAAATGGTCGGGTGCTCATCTATGGCGAGAACGGGACTGGAAAGGAGCTCGTCGCCCGCTCCATTCACGCTCAATCACTCAGGCGCGGCGGGCGCTTCGTCGAAGTCAATTGCGCGGCTCTTCCGGAAGAGCTGATCGAAAGCGAGCTCTTCGGACACATCAAGGGTGCATTCACCGGAGCCGTTTCCGATAAGAAAGGGAAGTTCGAGCTGGCGGACGGCGGCACTCTGTTCCTGGACGAGGTCGGCGACATGAGTCTCAAGACCCAGGCCAAGGTGCTTCGGGTGCTCCAGGAGCAGAAGTTCGAGCCGGTGGGAGGGACCGAGTCCATCGGGGTCGACTGCCGCGTCATAGCGGCTACCAACAAGAGACTCGAAGACGAGATCAAGGTGGGCAGCTTTCGCGAGGACCTCTTTTTCCGTCTGAACGTCATTCCTTTCAAGATACCAGCGCTCCGCGAACGGCGCGGAGACATCTCTCTTCTCGTCCAGCACTTCATCCAGGTTTTCTGCGGAGAGTATGGAAAACGCGTCAAGGAGATTGCTCCGGAGACCCTCGAGTATCTGGTCGCTTACCATTGGCCCGGCAATGTCCGCGAGCTCAAGAACGTGATCGAGCGACTGGTGATCATGGTGCCCGCGGAGAGGATCGAGACAAAGGATCTCCCTGTGCCGGTCCAGCAGTCACGGGCAGGACAGGTGGAACTGCTCGATGATTTTCCTTCGCTGGCCAGCGCTCGTGAAGCCTACGAGCGGCAGTTCATCCTGAGGAAGCTTCACGAGAGCGGCGGGAACGTTTCGAAGACTGCGGTGGCTCTTCGTATCGAGCGCTCTCACTTGTACCGGAAGATGAAGGCCTACGGGATCAAGTAGCGGTCCCCTGCCCCAGCCCGTGCCCCTGCCCGTCCCTGTTCTGCTCCCGTGCCTGTTCCCGGCAGCCATATCGCGGGAACGAATCCAAGGGCGGGCTCGGGCTTGGACTCGGGCTCGGGCTCGGGCTCGGGAAGTGCGGTCCCGAGTCTCAACTAATCCCTCGCGCTTCCATCAAATCCTCGAGAATACGAGGGGGCTTCTCCAGCCGCAGCGCCTCTTCCATCCCTTCGAACGCCGCGGCGCGCGGGATCAACCCGACGATCTCCGAGCTCTGGACCTCCAGACCAACGTTCAGCGCTTCGTCACAAACAGCTTGGTAGGCGGTGAGCAGCGAGGTGATCCGAAAATCGACGAGGTTCATCGGAACCTGTACGCAGGCGCGATTGGCGAGCGCCACTCCGAGCGCCTGGACGCAGGGGAGCCGCCCGCCCGCGCTTCTCAGGCGTCGTGCGATGGCGCCGGCCCTGGCCGCATCCGTGCCTGCGAGGTTGACGTTGTAAGCGATCAGAAACTCGCGGGCTCCGACCGCCGTCGCTCCACCGCTCGGGTGAGGACGGGCGGGGCCGAAGTCGGGGACGAGCTCTCCCGACGTCATTCTTTCGGCGAGTGACTCGAAGCCGCCGCGGCGAAGATAGGGGAGCTCCGATTGCGCCTCGAGCGATGCCACTCGACCGTACAGGAACACGGGCACACCGTGTCGACCAGCCAGCTGCGCTCCGACCTGCCGTGCCAGCCGGTCGGCCTCCACGGGCGCCGTCCCGGCAAGCGGTACGAACGGCAGGACGTCCAGTGCGCCGATGCGGGGGTGTACCCCGCGATGCTCTCGAAGGTCGATGCGCTCGAGCGCGGCACCGGCAAGACGGCAGCTTGCCTCGACGAGCGCTTCGCCGGGTCCAACGGCCGTCAGAACGCTTCGATGATGGGAGGGGTCCGAGTGAATGTCGAGCAGCTCGACGTTCGCCATGCCCGCGAAAGCTTCCGCGATCTCGCGCACCACGTCGGGCCGAGCGCCCTCGCTCACGTTTGCAACGGCTTCTAGCATTTCCACGCATTATCGCGCGCTTCCGCCTCCGCACAAGGCTACGGCGGACCGGCCGAAGCTTCACGCGAAGGCCGGCACTCTTCGTTCCCGCCTACGCCCTCCGGGCTTCGGCGAGGTCCCGACGAAGCCTTGGCGAAGTCGGACGCGCGCGGCGCCTCGCTCCTCGCTCGGCGCTCGGTGCTTTCGGCCCGGTCTCACGGCAGACGCGGCCGGTTGCCGCTCGGCAGCCGCTGGAGGGGACTTTGCACTACCACTGCCTCCCGGATTCCAGTATATTTCGTTGAAGGCTCAGTCTCGGACTTCTTCGAGCGCGCCGAGCCAGGCCCGAAACGACGAAACCGTTGGACGGAAAGAAACCAGAGTCCGGAAACAGACGCCCGGGCCGAGGTGTCGACGGAGGCGAGCTGTCCGGGGTGGACGTCATGTCGGCGGATGAGCAAGAGTCCGCTCTCGAATCCGCCAGCCCACTGAAGCCACCTCAGCAAGCGAGGTCTGAGTCTCTGTTCACTCAGGGCGAGGAGTTGTTTGCCCGGGGGCTGTACGAGCAGGCGATTCACGTCTGGACGAGAATCCTGTTTCTCGATCGGGGCAACCCGCTCGCGCGTCGTGCGATCGAAAAAGGCAAACGAGTTCTGGCGGAGCGCCAGCGTTGTCTCGACTCGGTGGTCATGGAAGCTAGCGGAGCCCTCGATGCCGGCAAGCGGGTGGCCGCGCGGCGAATCCTGTCCGAGGTTCTCGCCACTGATCCTCGCCACGCGGAGGGCCGAGCCCTGGCGGAGAGGCTCGAGGCTCTGGAGCGACGGCCCGACGGTTCGCGCCCCAGTGAAGCTCGCCCGCCGGTTCGACCCCCGAAATCACGTGCGCGAGCCCCCGCGCGCAGAAAGCCTAGGGCCGATCGACGGATGGCGGCGCCAGCGGCTTCCCCATTCAAGATCGCCACGTTCTGGTTTGCGGCGCTCGCGCTCTTCCTGGCCGGCGGGCTGTATCTCCATCTCAACTGGGAGTTCCTGTTGAGCGATGCGGAGTTCGGGCCGGCCGGGCCCTCGAGCTGGTCCACCGGAAAGGAGCCGCAGCTCCCGATGCCGGGGCCTTCCGAGCTGCGATACTACAATGGGGCGCGACTCTTCGCCAAGGGGCGCTACCGGGAAGCGCTGGCCGAGCTGAGCCGCGTGGATCGGCGTTGTGCTTGCGTAGAACGAGCGCGTGGGCTCGTCCTGCGAATCGAGGAGCGCTTGCTCAGAGGGGGACCTCCCGCCAGTGAAATCGATGATGCGGAGAACGAGAGGAGTGAATCGATTGTCGAGCGGGGAAGGTGATTGCTCTGCTCGAGCTGCCAGACCGAATTGGACCCTGTCATGGTCGTCTGCCCGGGCTGCGGGGTCCCGGTGAAGGATATGAACAAGGCTAGCGAACACTTGGACTGGCGTCAGCAGGTCCACGAGACCGTAGAACGTCA
Source organism: Candidatus Marinacidobacterales bacterium (assembly GCA_965237685.1). Classification (GTDB taxonomy): domain Bacteria; phylum Acidobacteriota; class Vicinamibacteria; order Marinacidobacterales; family SMYC01; genus CBDEGF01. Next base: position 2,226,244 of record CBDEGF010000003.1, on the reverse strand, counting down.
CAAGGCCAAGCGCCGACGAGAGCGGGCCCGGATCGATGACGAAGCTCGTCAGCTCTCCATCTTTCCCGAGGATTCCGACGAGGACGAAGGCGAGCAGCTGGCGCGGAAAAGGCGTGCCGAGATTCGAGCTCGCGTCGAAGAGAAGCTTGCCCGGCGGCAGACGCCGGCGCCCGAAAGCCCGGTCTCGGACGCCGGAGAGGTGTCGATTCCCTCTGAGGAGGACAGCTTCGGGGCGGCCAACCCTGGTCTCGAGCTCGAGCGTGGTCTCGGAGAAACGCGGTTGGATACGACGACCGCGGAGTTTGTCGAATCACGGTCCGACGCCCGGTTCCGGGACCACAACGCGGCTCTCGAGCTGAACGAGTCCCCTCTCGCTGACGAGCCGCTTCTGTCGCGTCCCGAGCAGTCCGGCGATCTCGGGGGCACGCCGCTCATGGGCTTGGCCACGGCGGCGGAGAGAGTGCTCGGCGGGTTCATCGACGTCGGATTCGTTTCTCTCATCCAGCTCACGCTGTTCTACCTCACGACACATCTGGTAGCCCAGCGCATTGGCGCTCTGCCCGCCACCGCGATCGCGGCGATGTCGCTGGTCGGCGCTGTTCTGGGCGCTGGCTATTTCCTGTTCTTCTGGAGCCTTTCCGGGCAGACCCTCGGCAAGCTTCTGACCGGAACTCGCGTCGTCGATCTTCGTGACCGTCCGCTCGGGTTCTCTCGGGCATTGGCTCGCATCCTCGGCGCGGTGGCAGCCTTGCTTCCGCTCGGAGCCGGCTTCATCGGCATCTGGAGCGATGCCGAGCGGCGGGGCTGGCACGATCGGATCGCCGGCTCGAAAGTCGTTCGGGGTTAGCCCCGATCATCCATTTGGACCACATCTTCCTGGCCAACCTGGTTGGCGAGCTCGCTCCTGCGCTCGAAGGTCGAAAGGTCCGCGGGGTTGTCACCGACCGGGAGGGGTTGGCGGTCGCCTTCTCGGTGCCTCCGCCACGTCATCTTGTCCTCAGCCTTCCCCCGGAGGCTGCTGGCTTGTATCGCGGCGCGGCGCCGTGGGTTTCGTCCAGGCTGGTGGCGCCACGGGTGAAAAAGCTCCTCGTGGGAACCCGCCTGGTATCCATCGAGAGCGAGCCTGACGATCGAGTCCTGGTGGCGCGGTTTGAGAGGACGCGAGCCACCGGGCGGCGGGAAGTGGTTTCCATGGTTGCCGAGTGGCCTGCCACTCGATCCGCCATCTACTTCGTCGACGGAGCCTTCCTCGAGGCAGGAACCGTGCTCGAGGCGATCGGTCTGGGGCGGCTCCGCGTGACCGTCGGAGAGCGCTACCGGCCGCTACCGCACCGACCACTGAGTGTGCCGACGTCAGCGGCGGAGTTCGAGCGTAACCTCGAACGCGAGCGCCGGACAGCCCCATCGGAGCAGATCGCGCTTCGCCGTGCATCGGGCTTTCCTCCGGTGGTTGCGGCCGAGCTTCTGCGACTCGTGGAGGAAGGGCGAGAGACCGCAGCGGGGGCTTTCTCGCGAATTACGGCGACGCTGGCCGAAGCCCCATCGCCTCGGCTGTGGGTGCGATGCGAGCCGGCCTTCCGAAGCGACGGCCGATACTTCCTGCTCTCACCGATCCCGGTGTCATGTCCTGATGGTTTCGAGAGTATTCCGACGACGAGCTTCAGTGAGGCGGCCGCCCGAGGGATCGAGCTCGGGCTGCGAGCACGCGGCACGGGGGCGATTCATCGACGAGCTGCCACCTGTCTGAAGCGCGAGAGCCGGAAATGGGAGAAGCTCGAGGCAAGACTCGGGAAGGACAGGTCCGAGCTTCCGGAGCCTTCCGTGCTGCGTCGGAGAGCCGAGCTCCTTCTCGCTTCCCATCGGCAGGCACGACCCGCGGGCGAAGGTCTCGTGCTCGTTCCCGATCCGTTCGAGCACGAGGGCCGCGAGACGGAGGTGCCGATCGATCCGAGGTTGAGCCTCGTTGCAAACGCCGAAAGATACTTCCGCCTGTCGAGGAAGGCGGAACGCTCGGCGAGGCGACTCGCCGAACGCCGGGGTGACGTCGGTCGTCGTCTGGACCATCTGGCCACGCTCGCGCTCGCGCTCGAGGACGCCCGGGATCGCGATGACGTGGAGCTCGTTCTATCCGAGCTCCCGGGGCGGGGAGAGGCTGAGCGGACCGGCAAGAAGAAGCAGCAGCGGCTCGGCCCCCGTCGATTCGAAAGCTCACGGGGCTACGAGATTCTGGTGGGGCGCTCGGGCCGTTCGAACGAGGAGCTCACGTTTCGAATGGCGGGGCCCGACGACCTGTGGTTTCATGCCGTCGACCTGCCTGGCGCGCACGTGGTGTTACGATTGGCCGCTGCGGAGCGCCCGCCGGATGCCCCGGAAATCGAGGAAGCTGCGGCAATCGCGGCCTACTTCAGCAAAGCCCGGAGCTCCAGCCGGGTCGAGGTGTGGGTGACCGAGCGTCGCAACGTGAAGAAGATCAAAGGAGCTCCACCCGGTACCGTTCGCATCGCGGAAGGTCGTTCGGTTCGTGTCGAGCCGAAGCTCTCAGACTCCGCGAAGAACGCTGGATAAGGCCTTCAACGGAAAAAGATCACACGGAACCCCGAAAATTCCGGAACCCCGGAAGACCACTGGGGTACCGACTCGTCCCAGGGATTCGGTGAGCTGCGGTCCGGATGGGGTGGGCGCGCTGTTTCTCGTTGCTGTTTGTTTGGGAGGCTTCTCCACGATGTCTTTTTACTCTACGTCTCTGCGTTGAATTTCCCGAAATAGCCTTTCTACAGATTCGTTGAGCCGCGGTCCGGATCCGATGCCCGGTTTCTCTTTGCGTCTTTGCGCCTTTGCGTTATGTTTTCTCCCGAATCAGCCCTTCCGCGGATTCCATAGATTGCGGCTTCGCTGCGCGTGGTGGCTCGTCATGAAAAGCAGGTTCTATCGGTTCATTGCCGTCTGCGGTATCGCGGGCTACGCTCCGATCGCGCCAGGAACATTCGGGTCGGCCGTAGCGCTTCCGATCGACTGGGCCCTGCGGGAGTTCAGCCCGCTCTGGATTCATGGTCTCGGAATCGTGGCCGTCACCCTGCTCGGTGTGAAGGCGGGGAGCGTCGTGGAGAAGGAGCTTCGGCAAAAGGACCCTTCGATGGTCGTGGTCGACGAGCTGGCGGGAATGCTCATCACTCTCTTTGCCTTGCCGGTGAGCTGGATGGGCGTCGCGGTCGGCTTCCTGCTCTTTCGACTGTTCGACATCGTCAAACCCTATCCGTGCCGCAAGGCGGAGGCGCTTCCGGGGGGCTGGGGCATCATGATGGACGACGTCATCGCCGGTGTTTATGCCAACCTCGTTCTGCGCGGTGCGAGCCTGATCTGGCCGGCCCTCCTGACCTCATGAAAGTGGCCATCGTCACCGTCGGCAGCGAGCTTCTCGTGCCGGGCAGGACGGATACGAACACGCCCTGGTTGACCGACAAGCTGGCAGCGGCCGGAGTGGAAGTCACGTTCCGGGCCACGGTCGGGGACGACGAGGAACGTATCGCCGAGTCGCTCCGCCTCGCGCTTCGCGGCGCGGATCTCGTCCTCTCGACGGGAGGTCTCGGGCCGACGTCCGACGATTTGACCCGAGAAGCCGCGGCCAGGCTGCTCGGCCTGGAGCTGGTGCTGAAAGAGCCCACTCTCGAGGAGATTCGTCGACGTTTCGACGAGCGCGGGATCGCGATGCCGGCTGTCAACCGCAAGCAGGCGATGGTTCCGGCCGGCGCCGAGATTCTGGAGAACGAGGTGGGAACGGCGCCGGGCCTCTGGATCGCCAACGCGGGGAAGCCGGGCAAGGAGGTCGCGCTGCTCCCGGGTCCTCCGGTGGAGCTTCACCCGATGTTCGAGCGATCGGTGCTCCCCCGGCTCGTCGCGCGAAGCGGAGCGACGGTTTACCGCACCCGGAAGCTGTGGATCGTGGGATTGCCGGAGTCTGCCGTGGAACAGCTCGTATCCGACGCCTATCGCGCCTGCGAGAATCCGGTCACGACGATTCTGGCTGCGCCCGGGCAGGTGGAGCTCCGGCTCACCGCGCAGGGGGCATCCGTCGATGAGGCGGATGAGCGAAACGAGGAGCTGGCGGCCAGACTGCGCGGCATTCTCGGTGCCCATGTCTTTTCGGAATCGGAGGAGGAGCTGGAGGAGGTCGTCGGGCGCCTTCTCGTCGAGAAAGGGCTCTCGCTCGGGGTGGCCGAGTCGGTCACGGGTGGTCTCATCGCGCACCGCATCACGCGCGTTGCGGGGTCGAGCCGTTACTTCGATCTCGGGGTGGTCACGTACAGCAACGAGGCAAAAACCGAGCTGCTGGGCGTCGATCCCGGGCTCTTCGAGGACGTCGGTGCGGTCAGTGAGGATGTCGCCCGCTCGATGGCGGCCGGAATCCGACGCCGGTCGGGAAGCGACCTCGGAATCGCAACGACGGGCATCGCCGGACCGGGAGGGGCCACCCCCACGAAGCGGGTCGGGCTCGTCTATATTGCCGTCAGCGGTCCGGGCGTCGAGGAGGTCGAGCGCTACCAGTTTCCCGGCCAACGCGTCGCGGTTAAGCGGTGGGCTTCTCAGGCGGCGTTGAATAGGGTGCGTCTTGTACTACTCAAAGGACGTTAGCATCCAGCATCCGGCATCCAGGTCCAGAATAATGGCGGAGTGGCTGCGGAAAAGCATGTCCCTCTCCCCATCCGCCTCCGCCAGAGGCTACGGCGGACCCGCCGAAGCGTTTCGCGAAGGCGGGTCGGGGAGAGGATAGGAGAGGGGGCCTGATCTTCCTGGATGCTGAATGCTGGATGCTGATCGTGTGATGCGGTTGTTTGTAGCTATCGATATCTCGAGTGATGTGCGAACCAAGCTCCGGGAGCTCCAACGCGAGCTGAAGGACGCCCTGCCAGGAGCCCGTTGGGTGGCGCTCGACAACATACACCTGACGCTGCGATTCCTCGGGGAGGCTTCCGAAGAGAAGCTTCCGGGGCTCGGGAACACCCTTCGAGGCGTCTGTGCCGGTCACGAAGCACTCCACCTCGAGCACCGTGGACTGGGGTGTTTTCCGTCTGCCCGTCGTCCACGAGTGTTGTGGGTCGGCCTTGGCCGGGTGCCGGGATTGTTGGAGCTCTACAAAGCGGTGGAAGAAGCGGTGCGGGACGAAGGGTTCGAGACGGAAACTCGCCCGTTTCGGCCCCACCTTACGGTGGCTCGCTTTCGCGAACGCTCGAACGCGGGCCCGGTCGTCGCGGAGCACCGGGATCGTCCGTTCGGCGAGACGTCGACGGGAGAGGTGGTTCTCTATCAAAGTCGTCCTGGCACCGGTGGAGCCAGGTACGATGCTCTGGAGCGATTTGCTCTCAGCCGAGCTTTTGGCTCAAGAAGCTGATATAATTGGGGTTAGTTTGTTACTACCCGTATGAGTAGGGGTCTGTCCGTATGTTCGAGCTCGCTTTTCAGGAAGATGGACAGGAGCACGTAGTTCCCGTTCGTGGTGAGAGCGTTACGCTCGGCCGCTCGCCGGACTGCGACATCGTCATCAAGGACTTCGGCGTCTCGCGTGCGCACGCGAAAGTCGTCCTCGATGGCGATCGGTGCCGCCTGGTCGACCTGAAGAGCAAGAACGGAACGACCGTCAATGGCGTCCCGGTCCTGGAAGCCTTGCTCAACGACGGGGACCAGATTCTGCTGGGGAAGTTCCTCGTCCACTTCCGGCGCACCCTCGAAGAGCGCGTCGTTCTCGACGAGGAAAAGCCGATGTTGGACGAGGCCGGTACGGTCATCCGCAGCGTCGGAGATCTTCAGAAGTACTTCACGGTCGAGAAGGACGCAAAAGAGGCTTCCGCAAAACCCGCGTCCCCGTTTGCCCCCAAGGAGGAGGGCGGGCAAGAGCGCGACGAGCTCGGGAAAACCAACCGTATCCTGCGAAGCCTGTCCGGCCTGGCGCAGGCCCTCATTTCGGCTCAGCCCGAGGAAGTCCCGGCCCGCGTCATGGACGCCGTCTTCGAGCACATCCCAGCCGATCGGGGATTCCTCATGCTCTACGACGAGGAGGGTAACCTCCGTCCCCGCGTCGTCCAGCACCGGAACGGCGGCGACGACGGACGGATCACGATCAGCAAGACCATCGCCGACCGCGTGGTGAAAGATCGTGTGGTGATTCTGACGTCCGACGCTCAAGTCGATCCGCGTTTCTCGACCGGTGATGAGGAGGTCATCGGCATCATCCACGTCGACTCGCCGATGTCGACCAACACGTTCACCATGGAGGAGCTGGATCTGCTGTCCGCACTTGCCAACTACGCTGCCATCGCGATCCAGCAGGCGAACCTCAACAAGAAAGTTCAAGAGGAAAAGGTCAGCCGGGAACGTCTGGAGAAATACTTCTCACCAAAGATCGTGACGCGCATCCTGTCCGAAGGGGAAAAAGAGAATCACCAGGAACTGGAGGTGACCGTCATCTTCGCCGACATCGTCGGGTTTACACCCATGGCGGAAAAGATGGATCCTGCCGAGGTAGCTTCGCTTCTGAACGAGTACTTCTCCGAGCATGGCGGATGTGATTCGCGAGTTCGATGGGGTCCTGGACAAGTTCATCGGAGACTGCGTCATGGCGGTCTTTGGCGCACCCTACCCGCAGGAGGATCACGCCGAGCGAGGAGTCCAGGTCGCGATCGAGATGCGCCGGCGGCTCAATGAGCTCAACAACGAACGAGATCCCGAGGCGGTCATCAACATGCGCATGGGAATCAACAGCGGAAGGGTGGTCGCGGGTCCCATGGGCTCGACGAACCGCAAGGAGATGACGGTGCTCGGAGACACTGTGAACATCGCCTCGCGCATCGAATCGACCGTGGCACAGGCAGGGCAGATCGTCATCGGAGAGCGAACACAGGAGCTCGTCCAGGGCAAGTTCGAGATGAAGAACCTCGGCACCGTGGAGCTCAAAGGAAAGCGGAAGAGTGTGAGGGTGTACGAGGTTCTTTCGGAGGCATCGCAATCACCCCCGCATTAGGGAAGGACCGAGGTGCAGGAATGAAGGCTTCGAAAGGAACCCCGGCGCCGGGGCAAGTCACGCGCAGGGGAAAGATCCTCTATTCGCTCATCCTTCTCACGCTGCTTACGGGACTGGTGCCTCTTCTTGTCATGAGCTCGCAGCTGGTCAAGCGCAATCGCGAAGCTCTCGAGACAGCGGAGAAGCTCCACCAGCTCGATCAGACGCGGTCGATTGCCCACCAGGCTCGTCTGTACCTCGAGTCGATGCTCAGCCAGGTCGAGTCGATCTCGCGAACGTTCGAGTTTGGTGGCGACTCGGCAGCGATACAGCGGCGCATTTCCGCAGCTTCCGATGGCAAGTCGCTCCTCAACTTCATCGAGGAGGGGAGAATCCTCTCGCTCACCGTCTCCAATCGAGACGGGCTGGGGGCGTACACTGGATACAGCCTGGACGATGATCGCATCGTTTCTTCGCTGCGCCAGTCATTCGCCGAATCGTTGTCCGGGAAGAGCTGGGTCTCCGAGCCACACGTCAGCGAACAGCTCCTCGACACGGTGCTGATAATCTCGGCTCCCATCGTGAGCGCCTATGACGCCGAAGGGCATCCCCGGCGCATCGAGGGAGTCGCTTCCGCGATGATCAGCCTCAAGCCCATCCACGAACTGGTGAAGGCGAAGCGAAGTGCTGGCCGTGATGCTTACGTCGTCGACGAACAGGGCCATCTCGTCACGCACTCGGACAACGAGATACTCTTCACGCAGATCGACTTGTCGAATACGGCCATCGTTCAGGAGTTCCAGGAAGCGCGAGGACAAGCGAGCGGTTCGGTGAACTTCACACTGATGAAGGACGGTGGCTCGAACGCGATGCTGGGAACCTATACCGCGATCGGCGATCGAAACTCACCCCAGGTGTTCCTTCGCAACCTTGGCTGGGGGGCCATCGTGCAGGCGGAGGAGGACGCAGTCTACTACTCCGCCCGGAAAATGGAGCGTGACAGTTACTGGATCGCGAGCATCGCCGGCGTGGTGGCCATTACTCTGGGCGTTTTCTTTGCCGGGCGACTCTCGCAGCCCATCTCCCAGCTCGCCGAGGGAGCGCACCGGCTTGCGACGGGCGATTTCTCGCAGAACATCACGGTAAAGAGCGGGAACGAGATCGGTGTCCTCGCCGATACCTTCAATTTCATGGTGGCGGAGATCCGGAAATACATCGAGCAGCTTCGCAAGGCAGCCGAAGAGAACAAGGAGATGTTCTTGGGTGCGGTGAGCTCGCTCGCGGCGGCCATCGACGCGAAGGATCCCTACACCGCCGGCCATTCGGAGCGAGTCGCCCATTACTCCCACACCATTGCGAAAGTTCTCGGCCTGCCCGAAAAGGAGGTAGAGACGATCCGGATCGCAGCGCTGATGCACGACGTTGGAAAGATCGGGATCGAGGACCGGATTCTGGGCAAGGCGGGTCCTCTTACCGACGTGGAGTTCGAGATCATGAAGACGCACCCGACCAAGGGCGCGGTTATCATGCAACAGGTTCCGCATTTCAAGGACATGATCCCTGGAATGAAGTACCATCACGAGAACGTCGATGGCACGGGTTACCCGGAGGGACTCAAGGGTGACGAGATTCCCCACATCGCCAAGATTGTCAGTGTGGCCGATACTTTCGACGCCATGACGACGAATCGACCGTACCAGAAGGCGATGGAGATCACGTACGTGTTTGCTCGCATGCGGAGCTTCATCGGGAAGAAGTTCGACAAGGAGATCGTGGAGGCGCTCATCACCGCCTACGAAGAAGGCTCGATTCGACCCAACATGAAGGTCAAGAGCGTCATCGCGGGCGAAGAGGCGCGTCCCACCCCGCCCACGCCGCCACCCGATACCGAGACGCCACCCGCTCCGACCCTGATCGACCGGAGAGAGCCCACCGCGCCAGGGGGGGTCGATGCCGTGCACGAAGAGCTCAAGTTCTAGGCTGCCGGGGACAGGTAATTCTTTTTCAAGCGCACAGGCCTGAGAAAAAGAATTACCTGTCCCCGATCTACCGTATTTGCCTGTATAATCTGGGCGTTCGCTTACAGGAGGTCCTCAATGGCTAACTGGCGAGTTGGCGCCGTCGTCGTCGCGGTGGTCGTGGCTTGTTCCTTCGGCGCGCCCGCACCTGCGCTCACCCAGTCGGACGCCGAGATCGAGGAAGCACTCAGAGTCTTCAATCGCGGCAAGCGCTTTCACCAGGAAAAACGGTACCGGGAGGCGATCAAAGAGTATCGAGCAGCCCTCAAGCTCGACAATCTGAATGCTTTCATCTACAACTCGCTGGGGCTGGCCCTCGCCGCGATCGGAGATCTAAAGGGAGCTTTGAAGTCGTTGGAGAAGGCAATCGAGATCAATCCCGATCGCACGGATGTCTTCAACAATCTCGGCATGGTCTACAACGAGATGGGCGAGCGCGACAACGCGTTCGATGCTTTCACCCGGGCCGTCCGGAACATGAGCTACCCCACTCCGGAGAAGGCTCTCTTCAACCTGGGTAACCTGTATCTCGAGGAGAGGAACTTCGAGCTGGCTCTGATGCACTTCAACAGGGCGGCAGAGAGAAACCGGAAGTTCGCGCTCGCCTTCCGCGGCATCGGTAACACCTATCGGATGATGGGCGACCTCGAACGGGCCGAGGAGAACTTCGAGAAGGTGCTCGTTCTCTTTCAGGACGACGTGCAGAGCCTGTTCTACATCGCACAGTTGTCGCAACAGCGGGGCGACAAGGAGCGAGCCATGGAGTTCTACCGGCGTGTCGTCGAAGTCGACCGGCTCTCCGCGTACGGACGATTGAGCCTCCAGACCCTCGAATCGATGAAAGAGGGGACGGAGCCCCTGAAGTTCGAATGAGGCGGGAACGAGGAGTGCCGGCCTTCGCGTGAAGCTTCGGCCGGTCCGCCGAAGCCTTGTGCGGAGGCGGAAGCGCGCGTTGATGCACTAGAGTTGACCTCAAGGAACGACTTGCCTTTGTACGGCCCTCTGAAGGAGCGGTTGCGGGAGGGCCTTCGGCGGACCAGGGACCGTCTTCTTTCTTCGACTGCCGAAGCCCCGGACTGGGAAGCGCTGGAAGAGTCCCTCATCGTTGCCGACGTCGGCGTCGAAGCGACATCGGCCATTTTGGATTCGGCGAGAAAGTGTGGAGGCCAGATTCGCCAGGCTCTGCGCCAGGAGATGGTGGCCCTGCTCCGGTCGGCCGGCTCGACGGCAGAGCCCGGACCCGCTCGCATCCCGAAGGTGGTCATCGTGGTGGGCGTGAACGGTGTCGGAAAGACGACAACCGTCGCCAAGCTCGCTCACTACAGCACGGCCTCCGGGCGGCGAGCGCTCGTCGTGGCGGCCGATACGTTTCGCGCCGCGGCACGGGAGCAACTGGCGACCTGGGCGGAACGGGCGGGGGCGGAGCTCATTCAAGGGGCGGATGGCGCCGATCCGGCCTCGGTTGTTCACGATGCGCTCCAGTCGGCTGCGACGGCGGGCGTCGAAGAGGTTTTCATCGATACCGCGGGCCGACTTCACACCAAGCGTCCGCTCATGGAGGAGCTCGGCAAGATCGCGCGGGTGGCGGGACGGGTGGTGGCGGACGCCCCGCACGAGAAACTACTCGTGATGGACGCCACCGTCGGGACGAACGGCTTGAGCCAGGCACGCCAGTTCCACGAAGCGCTTTCGCTCACCGGTATCATCCTCACCAAGCTGGACGGTACCGCCAAGGGAGGCGTTGTGTTCGCAATCGCACGTGAGCTCGGCCTTCCGGTCGTCTTCGCCGGTCTCGGAGAGAAGAAGGAGGATCTGGTCAGTTTCACACCGGAACAGTTCGTCGACGCCCTGCTGGGGCAACCGTGAGCCGTATCTCTTTCAGCGATACCGATGAGCGGATGATGCGCCGCGCCATCGCGCTGGCTTCGCTCGGGGTGGGCTCTGCTGCGCCCAACCCGCTGGTCGGCGCCGTCGTTGCCCGCGGTGGCGCAGTGTTGGGGCAGGCCTATCATCGTCGCGCCGGCGAGCCCCATGCCGAGGCGCTCGTCCTCGGACAGGTCGGCACCCAGGCGCGGAGGGCGACGCTGTACACGAATCTCGAGCCTTGCTGCCATAGGGGTCGAACCCCTCCATGCGTCGACGATATCGTGCGCTCGGGCATTGCCCGTGTCGTCGTGCCGATGCGGGATCCCAACCCGAAAGTCAACGGCGGCGGCTTCCGTTACCTGAAACGACGCGGCGTCCGCGTTCATATCGGGCTACTGAGAGCTGAAGCCGCGCGGCTGAACCGCGCCTTCGTGAAATACAATGAGACGGGGCTTCCTTTCGTGACGATCAAAGGTGCGGCAACACTCGACGGCCGCATTGCGACCGCGACCGGCGACTCGAAGTGGATCACGTCCGCCGAGACGAGAAAACACGCCCGTCTCCTCCGCGGAGAGCACGAAGCGCTCATGATTGGTGTAGGGACCGCGCTCGCGGACGATCCGAGACTCACGCGGCCTCGCGCGGAGGGCAGGCCGCCGCTACTCCGGGTCGTGCTGGATAGCCGGGCGCGGCTGCCCGCGACATCGGCACTCGCTCGGGGAGCACGCCGGCACCCACTCCTCGTGTTCTGCAGCGCATCGGCCCCTGCTGCCGCGCTTCGTCGGCTGAGCTCCGCCGGTGCCGAGGTGGAGGTGCTTCCGCACCGGGAAGGTCGAGTCGACCTGAGGCGGGCGCTGGAAGCCCTCGGACGCCGGGGCGTGACCCGCCTGCTCGTCGAGGGAGGTGGGGAGGTTCACGCCAGCTTTCTCGAGGACGGTCTGGCGGATCGTCTCGTTTTGTACCTCGCACCGCGGCTGATGGGCGGTCGGGACTCAAGGCCACTGATCGCGGGATCCGGACCGCGACTCCTGGCTGAAACGTACGGGCTGAGGGAAGTACGCTCATGCCGGGTCGGACCCGATTGGCTCATCGATGCGGATCTAGTGCCCAGCTGAGAAGATGTTTACGGGTCTCGTCGAAGAGCTTGGCCGCGTCGCGAAGCGGCGCCAGAAGGGCGGACATCTGGAGCTGACCATCCGAGCCGAGCTCGCACGAGAGCTGGCCATCGGCGACAGCATTGCGGTCTCGGGCATCTGCCTCACGGCGACCGGCATCGACCGTGATCTGTTCGTCGTCGATGTGGCCGAGGAAACGCTTGGTCGCGCTACGATTGGTGGCGTTTCGGACGGTGACGGTGTGAATCTGGAGCTGCCTCTACGGGCGGACGGACGAATCGGGGGCCACTTCGTTCAGGGACACGTCGACGAAGTCGCCACGGTGACGCGTGTCGAGGCTCGCGGCGACGACTGCATTGTTCGCTGCGAACACCCTAGCGCGAGCAGTGTCTACGTGGTGGAGAAAGGCTCTATCGCGATCGACGGCGTCAGCTTGACGGTCGCGGCCTGTGGGCAGGACTGGTTCGAAGTCATGCTGATCCCCCACACGCTCGCGGTCACGACGTTCGGAGCGGTTCAGGAGGGGGATAACGTCAATCTCGAGTACGATATACTGGCCAAGTACATGGTGCACCTCGTCCATGGCTATCGAGCTGAGAGATAGTCGAACAAGGCGCGCCGGCACGCCGACCGATTCGTTCTTGCTCGATACCAGGTTGGCGGCGGGAGTCCTCAATGGCAGAACTTGACAGCGACACTCGATCGAAACGATTCGCGACGGTCGACCAGGCGGTCGAGGATATCAGGCAGGGCAGGATGGTCCTTGTCATCGACGACGAGGACCGCGAGAACGAAGGGGATCTCACGATCGCCGCGGAGAAGGTCACCCCGGAGGTCATCAACTTCATGGCTCGCTACGGTCGAGGTCTCATCTGCATGCCAATGACGGGTGAGCGTCTCGACCAGCTTCGCATTCCCATGATGGTCACCGACAACACATCGCGGCACAACACCGCGTTCTGCGTGTCTATCGAGGCCAAGCTCGGCGTAAGCACCGGCATCTCCGCTTCCGATCGAGCCCGGACGGTGTTGGCGGCGATCGATCCCCAGACCACGCCCTCGGACCTCGTGCGCCCCGGGCACATGTTTCCGCTGCGTGCCAGGCCTGGCGGGGCGCTCCAGCGAGCCGGGCAGACGGAGGCGGCGGTCGATCTGGCTCGTATCGCCGGCCTCTATCCGGCGGGCGTCATCTGCGAGGTCATGAACGACGATGGCACGATGGCCCGGGTCCCGGACCTCGAGAAGTTCTCGGTCGAGCATGGAATCAAGATGATCACGGTGGCGGAGCTCATTCGGTATCGACTCCGCACGGAGCGCCTCGTGAAGAAGATTGCGGAAGCGGATCTGCCCACTCCGTTCGGTACGTTTCGACTGGCCGCGTTCGAGAACCTGAACGACGGCACGACGCACCTCGCGATGGTGATGGGAGAACCCAGGCAGGATGAGTCCGTGCTGGTCCGTGTTCACTCCCAGTGCATTACCGGAGAAGTCTTTCACTCGAAGCGATGTGATTGCGGCCCCCAGCTCGACTCGGCTCTGCAGCGGATCGGGCAAGAGGGAAAAGGTGTCCTCCTGTACCTCCATCAGGAGGGACGCGGCATCGGTCTCGTGAACAAGATTCGCGCCTACAGCCTGCAGGACGATGGGATGGACACGGTGGAGGCCAACGAGCACCTTGGCTTCAAGGCTGACCAGCGCGAGTACGGCATCGGCGCCCAGATTCTGAGCGAGCTCGGAGTCCGGCGGATTCGGCTCCTGACGAACAATCCCCGCAAGTTCATCGCTCTCGAAGCCTACGGTCTCACGATTACCGAGCGCGTGCCGATCGAGATCGCGGCGAACGAGGACTCTGCGCCCTATCTGAAAACCAAGAAGGAACGCCTGGGCCACCTTCTCTCCAAAGTCTGACGAGTGTCGACGATGAATACCGAGTTCCTTCGAAACGTCCCGCTGTTTCGTGACCTGGACGATCACGAGCTTGCGGAGATTCTCATGCTGGGACTGGTCAAGGAGTTCGCCAAGGACGAGGTCATTTTCGACGAAGGGGCCCCGGGTGACCGGTTCTACATGATCTACAAGGGCTCGGTCCGGATCAGCAAGGTCTACGAAACCGTCGGCGAAGAGGCGCTGACGATTCTCGGCAGCGGTGAGTTTCTGGGAGAGATGTCTTTCTTCGACGACGCCCCACGATCGGCCCGGGCCGTCGCGCACGACGACGCCACGTTACTGGAGATTCGAAACCAATCCTTGAAGGAGCACCTCGACGCCCGGCCCGAGGTCGCGCTGCGTTTTCTGTGGGCGTTCTGCCGCACGCTGTCCCAGCGCGTTCGCGAGACGAACGCCAAGTTCTCGGCTCTCTTCGCAATCTCCCGGGTGTTTTGAGATCTCCCCTGCCCGAGCCCGAGCCCGGTGGTTGCCCGCCTCCGCCTTCTCCCAACCCGCCAATGTTCCATATCGAAGAGTTATTGATTTTCCACAGAACGTGAGCCTCCGCACCGCCCCACCCGGATGGCTCCAGGGGGTCGGCGACGTCCCGAGCTACCCACTGGCAGGCCGGACGTGGCTGAATGGTAGTGTGTTGGCAGCTTTTAACCGTCTCGGATGCTCCTTGACTTTGGCTTCCCCCTCTTCTAACATTAGCTGTTACACCATTTAAGGGGAATTCTGTCTCTAGGGCCACGTCTACGTCATGTTCGAGCAAATCTCAGCGAAGCTCCAGGGGGTCGTAAAGAAACTTCGGGGCCAGCCACGCCTGAAGGAGGAGCACGTCGATGCTGCCTTGAAGGATCTGCGTCTGGCGTTGCTGGAGGCCGATGTCAACTTCAGCGTGGCGAAGAAGTTCTGCGCTCGGGTTCGCGAAAAGGCGGTGGGGCAGGAGATTCTCGGTTCCCTTACCGCGCCACAGCAGGTGATCAAGGTCCTGCGGGATGAGATGGTGGAGCTGCTCGGTGGTACCGAGCACCGGCTCGATTTGAAGGACCGCTGGCCTGCGGTGATCCTCATGGCAGGGCTCTCTGGTTCGGGGAAAACCACCACCTCCGCCAAGCTGGCGCGCTACCTCTCGAAGGAAGAAGGATGTCATCCGGCACTCGTGTCGGCGGACGTGAAACGTCCGGCCGCCCTCGAGCAGCTCTCTGTGCTCGGCGGCCAGCTGGGAATACCGGTACTGGAACCGGGGACGATGGAGGCGGTGGATCGTGCCGGTCAGGCCCTTCGATCGGCGCGCGATTCGGGCTTCGACGTCCTCATCGTGGATACGGCCGGCCGCATGCACATTGACGATGAGCTCATGGAAGAGCTGCGGAGAATCGTCGACGTCACCGAGCCGTCGGAAGTGCTCTTCGTCGCCGATTCCATGACGGGCCAAGATGCCGTCAAGAGCGCCGAGGCTTTCGGAAAGGCAGTCGATCTTTCCGGCCACGTGCTCACGAAGCTCGACGGCGATGCCCGGGGAGGCGCAGCGATCTCGATCGCAGCGGTTACGGGCAAGCCCATCAAGTTCGCTGGCGTCGGCGAGAAACTCTCCGAGCTGGAGCTCTTCCGGCCGGAGCGCATGGCGTCGCGCATTCTCGGAATGGGAGATCTGCTCACTTTTATCGAACGTGCCGAGGAGGCGGTCGAACGGGAGCAGGCCGAGGACCTCGCTCGGAAGCTGACCCGGGATCAACTGACCCTCGAGGACTTTCGAGGGCAACTCCGGCAAATGCGCCGCATGGGCTCGCTCTCGGAACTCCTGAGTTTCCTACCCGGCGGGAATCAGCTTCCAGCAGAGGTCGACGAGGGCGAGCTGAGACGTTTCGAAGCCATTCTGGACTCCATGACGCGGCACGAGCGACAGAATCCGCAAGTCGTGAACGGAAGTCGTCGCCGTCGGATCGCCAGGGGCAGCGGATGTGCCGTATCCGACGTCAACCGCCTCCTCCGCCGTTTCGTCGAAGCCCGGAAAATGATGAGGAAGATTGCGAAGGCTCAGCGTTCCGGCAAGGGGAAGCTGGCGAGGATGCTCGGCGGAATCGCGCCGGGATAGCCCGGACAGCCCGGACGGCCCGGCAGGATGACAGGCCCGATGAGTCAGAACCGAAGATTCTCGAAGACAAGAAAGGGGAGGTGAGCACAAGTTCAATGCTCAGAATTCGTTTGGCACGTAAAGGAAGCAAGAAACGCCCGCACTACCGTATCGTGGTGTCGGACTCTGCCATGGGCCGTGGCGGCAACATCGTGGAGAACGTAGGAACCTACGAGCCCAAGCCGGAAACGGCGAAGGTCGAGCTCAACCGGGAGCGCATCGACTACTGGCTCTCGAAGGGTGCCACCGCCACGAACACCGTGAGGAGCCTGTTGAAGCATCAGCCTTCGTAGCACCATCCACCGCTCGGCGGGCGCGCTAGCAGGAGGAACCGGTCATGAAAGAACTGTTGGAGCTGATTGCGAAGGCGCTAGTGGACAGTCCCGATGAGGTTTCGGTCTCCGAAGTGGGTGGAGAGCAGACGATGATTCTGGAATTGCGTGTCGCTCAGGACGATCTAGGCAAAGTCATCGGCAAGCAAGGACGGACAGCCCGGGCCATTCGGACGCTGCTGTCGGCCGCCGGAACCAAGCTGGGGAAACGTTTTCATCTCGAGATTATCGAATGAGCTAGTGCCGTTCCAACTTGTTCGGCCTAACGATAGAGTCGCTAGTCGGCAGTGCCGTAGCCATGGTGGGTACAGGGATTCTGGGTCCAAGTAGTTGGAACGGCACTAGTGTGAGCTCGGCCGCCGGCAACTGGAGCGAAATGGTTACGATCGGGCGCATCACGAAGGCGCAGGGCCGGCTCGGTGAAGTGGCGGTCACTCCGATGACGGACGTGCCGGACGGATTCGGGCGGCACGGCCGCGTCTTTCTTCGGGGTGAGGGTGGTACGCCGGCGCCTTTCGAGGTCGAGCGTGTTCGCCAGCACAAAGGTCGTCCGGTACTCAAACTCGCCGGTGTCGAGAGCATTGGCGAAGCCGAACAGCTGGCGGGCCAGGAGTTGAGAGTTCTCGCCGAGGAGCTCGAACGGCTTCCAGAGGACGGGATCTACCACTTCGAGCTCCTTGGCTGTGAAGTCTGGGACGAGCGTGGTGGTCGGCTGGGTGTCGTCCGGCGAGTCGTGCAGACTGGCGGCACCGATCTGCTGGAAGTGCTCGACGAGAAGGCGGGCTGGGAGCGGCTCGTCCCGTTGTGTCGTGAAATCTGTCTCGGTATCGATACCGGGCGGCGACGCATCCAGGTGCGCGCGCCAGAAGGTCTACTGGAATTGAATGCGGATTGACATCGTGACCATCTTCCCCGGCATGTTCGGGGAGGTATTTCGCTTCGGTATTCTTGGCCGGGCGGTCGAAGCCGGCCTGGTGCGTCTCCATGTGCACGATCTGCGCGACTGGACGACGGACCGACACCGATCGACCGACGACGCTCCCTACGGCGGAGGCCCTGGCATGGTCATGAAGGTAGAGCCTCTGGTATCGGCGGTGGAGTCGATCGCCGAGGCGGGAGGAGTCACGCCGGACCGACGGCGGGTCGTTCTGCTTTCACCGAGAGGCAGGCCAATCGATCAGAGCAAGGTCCGGGAGCTCGGGGGGCTCGACCAGCTCGTGATGGTGGCGGGTCGCTACGAAGGTGTCGACGAGCGATTCATCGAGTCGCTCGGGGCGGAGCCGGCTGAGGAGGTCTCCATCGGCGACTACGTCGTCTCCGGAGGGGAGATCCCCGCCATGGTGCTGGTCGATGCGGTTGTGCGACTTCAGCCCGGAGCGATGTCGGACCCGGACTCCGCCAGTGAGGATTCCTTTAGTCGAGGGTTGCTCGACTTCCCGCACTACACGCGTCCTCCGGAGTTTCGTGGCCTGCGGGTACCAGACGTTCTGTTGTCCGGTGATCACGGAGAAATCCGGAAGTGGAGACAGCGCCAGGCGGTGCTTGCCACCCGCGATCGCCGACCGGAGCTGCTGTCCCAACTCATAAGGGAATAGTGATGAACGTAATCGACAAACTGGAAGCAAGGGAGACCCGAGCGGATCTTCCCGAGGTCCGTACCGGTGACACGATACGGGTACACGTCAAGGTCAAAGAGGGTGACAAAGAGCGCATTCAGGTGTTCGAAGGCATGGTCATCGCGTTGAAGCACGGCGGAGCCCGTGCCACGATGACCGTCCGCAAGACGTCTTTCGGGCAGGGGGTCGAGCGCATCTTCCCGATGCACGCGAAGATCATCGACAAGATCGAGGTCGTCCGCTCGCACCACGTTCGCCGGGCCAAGCTCTACTTCATGAGGAAACGAAAGGGCAAGGCGGCGCGTCTCAAGGAGAAACGCATCCAGAGATCGTCCTGAGTGGGCGGTCGCCGCTCATTCGAGCGGCGGGCTTGAGCACCATGGCACTGAACAAAGCAAAGATCGCCAAGGATGCGGAGAAGTATATCCGCAAGAACCACATCAACAAGGCGATCGGCGAGTACGAGAAGTGGCTCAAGGAGAATCCCAAGGACTGGAACACCGTACGCCAGGTGGCGCACCAGGACCGACTGAAGTTCCTGAAGTCGAGGCTCCCAGGGCCTGGCGCCGCACCTGCGGCACCGGCATCGCGCCAGCCGGCACCGGTGGCAACGCCCACTGCCGCCAACGTGATGGATCAAGACCTTCCCGCGCTCACCGATATGCCGGGGATGCCCGGCATCGAAGAGGCGGTCTCGGCGAGCTTCGCTTCCGACCTGGTCACCGATGAACGGGCGGCGCCCGTGGACGCTTCTCCGATGGCGGAGCTCGGTGAGGTCGTCGAGCTGACCCAGGAGGACGAGGAGCACATAAAGGAGAAGCTCACCGAGGCCGATGTGTTCGTCCGCTACGGGCTTGTGGACAAGGCGATCGGGCAACTGCTAGACGTTCTCGAGAGCTTCCGCTTCCACACCGAAGCTCGCGAGAAGCTGGTCGAGATATACAAAGACCAGGGCATGAACCGCGAGGCGGCGGAGCAGATGCTGCAACTTTCCCACGTCTACCACAAGCTCGGCCAGGCGGATGCGGCGGCCGGCGCACGCGAAGAGGCCACGACGCTCAATCCGGCGCTTGCGGCTCAGGCAGCGAGTGCCGAGCTCACCGCGGAAGAGGAGATCGAGCTGACCCTGGCCCCCGAGACGGAATCGGATCTGGGCGATGTGGGTATCGAAGTCGGCGCGCCCCTCGAGGAGGACGTTCTGTCGGTCGATGCGATGGATATCGGGGCGGACATGGTGGAAGACATCGCGATCGATCTCGACGCGCCGGTGCCTGGCGACATCGAGCTTTCCATCGAGGAGCCACCCGTCGAGGTGGTCCCTGCTGCGCCGGTCGAACCGGCTGCGGTTGTCGAGCCGGAGCTCCCTCCGGAAGTTCCCATCGTCGAGGAGGAGATCCCGGCCGAGGTCGATTTCGGGGTGGAGGAGATCGCAGTCGAGACTCCTGAACCGGAGGTGGAGATCGCCATCGACTCAGGCATCGATGACCTGGGGGCCCCTATCGAAGAGCGGGCTGAAGAGTTCACGCTCGAGGATGCGGCGCTGGGTGGGGAAGAGTTCGACATGGGTGACTCGGACGGGACCGAGATCGATCTGGATTCGGCCGTCGAAGAAGCGGTGCCCGCGGGGCCGATGACAGCAGCGCCCGTGGGCACGAGCGAGCTCGAGGAAGAGTTCGCGGTCGACATCGGAGAGGAGGAGGAGTTCTCGATTGACATACCCTCCGAGGAGGCAGTTGCGGGCCAGCCGGTAGAGCCGGTACAGAGTGAACAGCCCGAGCAGATCGTCGAGGAGGAACTGCCGGTTTCGAGCGTGGACGGAGACGACATCCTGATTGACATCCCGTCCGACGAGCCGGAGGTGCCGGAGCCGGTCTTCGAAGAGACGTCGCAGCCCGTCGAAGTTGCCGATATCGCCGAGGACCCGTTGGAGACCGAAACTCTCGTTGGCCCGACTTCCGAAGTGGACGTTCCCATCTTCGAGGAGATTCCGACCGTTCTGCCACCGAGCGCACCAGCGGAGCCTGTCCAGCCTGTCCAGCCTGCAGCGAGCACCCCGTCTCCGCCGGCGCCCGAGCCGCCACCGGCTCCGGCGGGCCCGCTTGGCGCCGAGCTCGAGGAGGTCGACGAGTACATCGCGCTCGGCCTCTACGAAGATGCCCGCGACACACTTCGAGAGCTCCTGAAGAAGAATCCGGGCGATGCCGCCGTTGTTGCGAAGATCGACGAGCTCGGGTTCTCATCCGAGCAGCTTCAGCGGGAGGTGGCCGCTCCCGCTGCCTCCCTCGTCGACCAGGACTCGGTCAGCGCCGCAACCGAGGCCTCCGAGCCCGCGTTGGCGGTGTCTCCTGAAGATCTGGTTGCGTCGGATGCTCTCACGGAGCTCGTCACGGGGGATTCTGCGGGCGTCCACGAGCCAGCCGTCCGCGATCAGCCCACCGAGCTCGAAGAGCTCGTCGGCTCCACCGCCGACGTTGTGTCGCCGTCTGCAATTCGCAGCGCGGGGGGGGACGAGTCCTTCGTCGATCTGGCCTCCGAGCTCTCCGAAGAGATCTTCGGCACCAAAAGCGTCCGAGTCCGCCGAGAAGAAGGAAGCCGAAGGTCCACTGACCGACCCAGGCCTCGAGAGCCTCTTCAGAGAATTCCGGAAGGGCGTCGAGAAGCAGCTCGGTACCGAGGACTACGACACGCGCTACAACCTCGGTATCGCCTACAAGGAGATGGGATTACTCGATGAGGCAATCGCCGAGTTTCAGCTCGCAGCGAAAGACGAGGTTCGAGGGCTCGAGTGCTGCAGTATGCTCGGCCTGTGTTTCATGGAAAAAGGAATGCCGGACATCGCGATCAAATGGTTCGAAAAGGGGCTCGATATCCCGGGCAGACGTGATGAGGAGTACAGCGGGCTTCGTTACGATCTCGCTCAGGCCTACGAGGCGGCGAACCAGCTCGAACGCGCTCTCGAGCTCTACATGGAGATTTATCGCGTCAACGCGCGTTTCCGCGACGTCAAAGACAGGGTCCGTGAGCTGCAGGCGGCACGCAAATAGACCGACGGCCTCGCCAGCGAGGCTTAGTACCCTGTTTCACAATTACGGTGGCATTCGAACGCCGATGCATCTCGTCTGGCTGCGTTGCTCCCGCCTTCCGCAGCGAGCTTGTCGAGCGGAGGGCTAGGCCGCAGGCCGAACTGGAAGAATGCTCATATATCCAGATATTATTCGCTCCTCGCGCCTTGCCAGCCGAGCGCCTCGGCGTTCTCGGTGCGTCACCGTAATTATGAGACAGGGTACTTAGGTAGTCGATGGGCGATCGCCAGTGGGTCGTGCTCTATGTTCTCGTCTGTCTCGAAGTAGGCATTTTCTTGATGCTCGTGCCCTGGTCGGCCATCTGGGAGCGGAATTACTTTCTCGAGGCCTACCCCTCGCTCCGTCCGATCGTCCTGGACCCGGTATTTCGCGGTGCGGTTGCTGGCCTGGGGCTTGGGAACGTTTACCTGGGCATCAGTGAGGTCTTTCATCGACGCCAGGCTTCTTTGCGTGGTGGATTTCATGACGGTGAGCTCTCGTTACGAGCCGACCCGCAGGGCTCGGTTCACCGCGGCGGCGAGACCGACCCCCCGGAAGCGCAACCGCTTGCCGCGCGGCAAGATCGGACGTAGAGAGCTCGACCCTTTTCGTTTCCCGCCTCGCCCTCGGTACTCGCTTTCAAATGAGATTCACCACAGACAGAAGAGAGATCAACGCAAAGGCGCAAAGTCGCAAAGCGCGCAAGACACAGAACGCGGGATGTTGACAGTCGGCACGGCGGTACCTTTGCCGTTCGACTGTGTAAAGAGGCGGGATCTTCAGCTCGCCCGTCCGACTTCGCCAAGGCTTCGTCGAGCCTCACCGAAGCCGGGCAAATCGGTCGGATGGGCCGGCGAAGGCGGGAGAGCGCAGGCCGAGCGAAGAGCGAGGCCGACCGAGCGAGCCGAAGAGGCGAGCGAGGGATAATTGAAGCCCACAATTCAGGAGCTCATCGAGTCGCTCGGGGCCGGTAGTGCGCGCGGGGACGCCCGTGTCCTTGCGGCAGCAGTGCGTGACTTAGGTGCTGTTGGGTTCGTAAGCTGAGCGGAGAGATTGCTCAAGGAGGCCATCGATGCGCTCAAAGAAGGCAGAACTCGAAGACGTTGTGAAACAGTTCGAAGCATGGCGGGCGAAGCCACACGGACGGCTGATCCCGGAGGAGTTGTGGAAAGCGGCGCTGGGGTTGCTCGATCGGTATGCGCCGAGCACGATCTGCAGTCATCTCCGAGTCAATGCGGCGCGATTCAAAGGTCCGAGAGAGTGGAGGGGCCGTTGTGGGCGAGAAGCGTTTCAAGGGGCACGGGCGAACGGGTGCTACGGGTCGGTCCCCGCGCACAGTACAGGATCGGAGCGCGGCGGAGCGGGTCACGGCGTTAGCTCCAAGTGGCAACGCGTTCGTCGAGCTGCCGCAGTTCGGCATGGGCTTAGGGGGCGGCATGATGACACCGCCGCTCGGCGAGGTTCAGCATGGAGCGAGCAGATGCCGTCTGACGGTGGAGAGCGCAGCGGGGAGCCTCACGGTCGTGACGGCGAGCGGCGAGGGTGAGAATGAGTTGGTCGAAGCCGTGTGTCGTTTCGTGCTCGGCGCGCTGGAAGGCAGCTCCCGAGCATGATCCAGCTCGTTCCCCAGCTGAAGGTGCTGGTTGCCTGCGAGCCCGTCGATTTCCGCAAGGGCATCGATTCTTTGGCTTGTGTGTGCCGGCAACAGTTCCAGCTCGACCCATTCCTCGGAACGCTATTCGTTTTCCGCAACCGTTCAGGCACGGCCCTCAAACTATTGGTCTACGACGGCCAGGGCTTTTGGTTGTGCCAGAAGCGTTTCTCGAAGGGGCGCCTGCAGTGGTGGCCGCGTCAGACGACGGATGGCGTTGCGGCGCTACCCGCCGAGCAGTTGGCGGTGCTTATCTACAACGGACTTCCGCTGCGAGCGGGGATGGCCGAGCCGTGGCGGCGGGTCGGTTGAGCCTTTCCAACGTCTTCTGGTAGCTCCAAGGCAGCCACGACTCGGGTGCTGCTCTAGCGTCTCGAGCGTGCATGGAGATGTTCGTCAGATAGTGCACCGGGTCGACACCGTTTTTTACCGCGGTGCGGATCATGCTCAGGAGCACGTCGCCCACGTCGGCGCCTGCCTGGGTCTTGAAGAAGAGCGAGTTCTTGCGATGCCGTTGTGAGGGCTTCAGCTCCTGCTCGACCTCGTTGTTGTCGAGGGGCACGCCCGGCACTTCGCGGAAGCGGGTTAGCCCTTGCCAGTGATTTTTGACGTAGGAAAAGGCTTTTCCAAGGCGGCTGTTGGGCTCCACCACGCGCTCGCGGAACTGCTTTTCGATCCACTCGTAGAGCGCATCCATCACCGGCCGGCTGTGTTGCTGGTGATATGCAAGCCGCGCATCGGGGGTCATGTCGCGCGTTTCGTCGTCGTTGCGGTAGATGGTCGCGATGTCCTCGAGCACCCGCTCGCAGTGTTCGGGGAAGGCTGGCTCGGCCTCGAAGAAGTAGCGGCGTGCGTGCACCATGCACTTGGCGGTAATCCGTCGCGGCGAGCGCGGTGCCATCGAGGAGGCGTCGGCCATATGGATGACATCGCTCTCCTGAACGGTGCGCTGATTCAGGAGCCGGTCCATGTTTTCGCCCGCATGCCGTCGTCCGCTCGCGTACAGGATGATCGGAGCAAGCGTGGCGTCCAAGCCGCGGGCAACAATGCCCGTGGTGAAGATGCCCGTGCGCTCGCCTTTGCCTTGAGTCAAGGTCTCGTTCTCCGCCATCAACGTGAGGATCCGTGCGCCGGTGTCGTCACTGTGAACCAGCGGCCGGTTCGCGGCTATCGTCTCCATGTGGCGGAAGACCGGGAACACGGCATTCGCCATCGCTTCGACCCGCTCGAACTGCGTGGAGGCGGCAAACGGAACCCCCGCCCACTTTTGCCACTGCGCCAGGCGGTGGTGGGGCATGCCCATGGCGTAGCGCAACACCGAAACGACCGCGTCCACACTCGGATGGTACTTGCTCGCCCAGGCCTGAGACGAAAGTGGCGCTGTGAACGTCTTCTGGCAACTTGCGCATCGCAGCATCTGGCGCTCGTACACCGTCGCCTGGATCGGCGGCTGAGCCTTCAGCTCCACATCCTTGTTCGCCGCATGGGTGTCGTAGAGCTTGCCCCGGCACAGTGGCTCGGGGCAGGGGCCGCTCGCCTTCAGCTCGGGATGCGAAACCGCTACGTGCTCGGCACCAGGGTAGTCCTTGGCCCCGTTGCGCCCGTGGCCCTTGTTCTTCCCTTTCCCCTTTGCCTTCGTGCGTTTCGCGCGACGTTCCGTTGTCGCCATGCCAGCGCCTCGACGATGGCGACATCGCAGCAGATGACGCACCGCCTCGAGCAGCACCGGACACGCATCCTCGGGAATCTCCCCTTTCGACAGCCGCTCTTCCAGGCGCAGGAGCTCGGCCCGCTCGAATCTTCATCGCGAAACGCCGAGCTCTCGGCGAAACTCACGCACCAGCGGATACACCAAGCATGTTTTCACCGCTTCGGCTTTTCTCTTGTGCCGGTCCATCCGGCCCCGGCCCGAAGTCACTCCCACCTCCACCCAGTTCGCTGCCAGATAGCACGTCCCCTCGTAACGCTCCCTCTCCACAAACGTCTCGAGCAACACCGGCCTCACCCCGTAGGCTTCCTCCCAGTCATCGACCACCACTCGCGCTGCCAACGACAGCACGTGACTCGCGAGGCCTTTGATGGAAAGCCACGGCAGGATCAGGAACCGACTGTTGTTGACCACCCGGGGAAGGTTCTTCTGCCGCGTTGCGTCATCCCAACCGATGAAGCCGTCACGCGCCTGAAGCCACCGCGCCGCCGAGGAGAACTGCACGCACCCACAGAGCTCCCGCCGAGGATTCGACATCCAGACCAAGTACCGCAGGTGCGCGCCAAAGGCCACCTTGTGGCCCAGGTAGTGGTAACGCGCGACCAGTTCCCTCCATAGCGCTCGCTCCTCAGCGTTCGCCACCAAGCCCAGCATCACCGGAGCGACGTCCGATAGCTTGCCCTCACGCCGTGGCCGCTCGCGACCAGCCTTCGTGTAGTGGATGCTCGTCGGTCCGCGGCGCCGCTGCTCGTGACGCGGGGGCAACGTCACCAGCCCCTTCGCTTCGACAACCTCCAGGTACTCGTAGCATTCCCGGGTCTTGAGATTGCCGTTCCGACGAACCCACCCCAGGCCCTCACAGATCGTGCGCGCCAGCTCGTGCCGGGACAGACCACACGTGGCGATGATCTCCGTCAGCACGCTCCATTCCTCGGCGGTCACGGTCGTGCCGCAAAAGGTGGGTCGCTTGGCTGCGGTGTCGAGTGCAGCGTTTCCTGCCTGGGTCACTGTTTTCCTCCCAGCCTGAGGTTACACAGTCAGCCAGCGTTTGTCCAGTCCTTTTTTCCCTCTCTCTCTGCCCGCGAGAAAAACAACACACCCGGCGTTCAGCTTACCGAATCGCCCCCACGTTCTCACGCACTACTACCGCAAGGACACCCACAATTCAGGAGCTCATCGAGTCGCTCGGGGCCGGTAGTGCGCGCGGGGACGCCCAGCCGCTGCTCGACCATCCCGAGGCCGAGCAGTCTCACATCGTTGCGGTACTGCGAAAGCGCGACCTGTCGAGCGCCGTCATCGAAGCCATCGCGGGGCACGAACGATGGAGCGGGCAGCATTCCGTGAGAGCCGCGGTCGTCAATCACACGAAGACGCCCCGCACGATGGCGCTGCGGCTCCTTCATCTGCTGTTCTGGAGAGAGCTCCTCAACGTCACGGGCAATTACCGCCTGCCCATGCCCCTCAGAATCGATGCGGAGCGAAGGCTCCGGGATCGCCTTCCGGAGCTCGAGATCGGGGAGAAGATAGCGCTGGCGCGTGCGGCACCGCAGGGACTGATCCCGCTGCTGTTCGGCGAATCCGATGCTCGCGTCATTCGATCTCTGCTGCACAATCCGCGCGTCAGGGAAAAGGAGGTGTTGGCGCTGACGCGCAGCCCGGATGTCCCCGGAGAGGTGCTGCGGGTCCTTGGGCAGCACCCCCTCTGGGTCGGCCGGCAGTCCGTCCAGGTGGCGCTGGTGCGCCATCCACGTACACCCGTCCAGGTCGCTCTGACGCTCCTTCAGAAACTCCCGCGTGACAAAGTGGCTGAGCTGCGAGCAAAAGGGACGCTGCCGCGGGTCGTGGAGGTTGGTGCAGGAAGGATACTGTCCGAATGAGGTATTCCCCACGACACCCAGAAATTGACACGGAAAACGAGGCCGTGACACAATGGGGCAGGGCGAGTTGAAATCGAGCAACATGCGTGTGGTGAATGGGATAGAGGCACTCGTGTGGGCGTCGGGTCGATGGCTTCCCTGAGCGAAGAGTTGAAGCGGGAGCGCGAGCTCCGCGGGATCACTCTGAAGCAGATTGCCGACGAGACGAAAATATCCGTTCGCTTTCTCGAGGCCGTGGAAAACGATCGGCTCGAAGCGATTCCGGGCGAGTTCTACCGTCGCTCGTACCTGCGCGCCTACGCGCGCTATCTCGGGCTCGACGAGAATCGCGCGGTGAACACCTACTCGTATCGACAGACCAACGATCCTGCGAAGTCGTCTAAAGAGGAGACCGAAAGTAACGGCTCGCATCTCGACGCCCTTCGCTGGGTTGCGGTCGGCGCGGCCATTCTCACCGGTGCCGCGCTCATCTGGACCGTCGGGAAGTCGAGCTCGGACGACTCGTCGGCCACGGCCGCCCCGGTGCAGGCGGCGCCCGCTCCACTTCCGGCCGCCAGCCGCAGCGAGCCGCTCACACCCTTTCCGGCCCAGATGAGCGAAACGAGCGCCGAGGAAGCCCCGCTCAAGCTGGTGCTCTGGATCGACGACGCCTGCTGGCTGGAGATCAAGGCCGATGGCGAGGTGGTTACCGAGGGTTTGAAACCGCAAGGATTCGAGCAGGAGATTGTCGCCAGGGACGAGATCCGTTTGTGGCTCGGAAATGCTGGCGGGATCACCTACTCGATCAACGATCAGCCGGGAAGGGCACTCGGACAACCCGGCCAGGTCCGAAAGGACGTTCAGATCACCCGTGAGAATTTCCGGGAGTTCGTCGCCAGTAACGGCATGCGAAACGAAGATTGACCCCGGACTTCTGATCGAGGAGAACGACTAACGCGATGGGCTCTCCACTGGTCGATCAATTCAAGAAGGGGGGTGTTTCGCGTGACGTGCGACTGACCGCCGCGACCGGGGCCCTCCCTTTGACTCCGGAAGACCAGATCGAGCTTCTCTACCTGCTCACCACTGACAAAGACAAGGAGATTCAGAAAAAAGCCGAGGACAGTCTGGAAGCGATGGGCGAGGATGATCTTCTCGGTGCTCTCGAACAGACCTGCCATCGCCCGCTACGGTGCGGACGAAGGTGACACGGAGGAGGAGAAGAACAAGAAGAAGAACCTTGCCTCGAGGATCTACATGATGAACGCCGCCGACAAAATGGTGGAGGCGCTCAAGGGCGACCAAGAGGCCCGCATGATGCTCATTCGGGATCGGAACCGCTTGGTGTACAGTTCGGTCCTGGCCAGCCCCAAGCTGACCGACTCCGACATCGAGCAGATTTCATCCATGAGGAACATATCGCCCGAGGTGCTTCGACATGTGGGCAAGAACCCTCAATGGACGAAGCGATACTCCGTCGCCCGCGAGCTGGTCAGGAATCCAAAGACGCCGCCCGAGGTTTCCATGCGACTGATCCAGCGGCTCAAGGATCGGGACCTCAAGCGGCTCATGAAGGATCGAAACGTCCCGGAGCTAAATAGCCGGCCGATGGCGAACAGGACGAGGATGTAGGCCGCAATGTCGGAAAACTCGAGTTGGCAGGTGGATTCCGGATCGGTCTCCGATGTCGGGCTCAAACGAAAGTCCAACGAGGATAGTTACTGCGTCAACGACGACGAGGGTCTGTACGTCGTGGCGGACGGGATGGGCGGTCACGCTGCGGGAGAAGTTGCCTCGGGCCTCGCGGTCGAGACGATCGAGGACTTCATCAAGCTCACGTCGGCCAACGAGGACATCACCTGGCCCTACGGCATCGACGAGGGTCATACGATCAACGGGAACCGGCTCAAGACGTCGATCCGTTTTGCCAATCAAAAGCTGCTGGAGCACACGCGAACGCGCGCGGATTGCGAGGGAATGGCCACCACCGTCGTGGCGGCCCTGGTCGAGGAGGGCGTTGCCGACATCGCTCACGTCGGTGACTCGCGGGTGTACTTGATTCGCGACGAGGAGATTCGCCGTCTGACGAGCGACCACTCCTGGGTCAACGAGCAGGTTCAGTCGGGTATGATCGACAGCGAGCAGGCACGTCATCATCCTCTGCGAAACGTCGTTACTCGCGCCTTGGGAGGGAAGCCCGACCTGGAAGTTGACGTACAGAGCCTCGAGCTCGAGCCCGGCGATCGCCTGCTGCTCTGCTCGGACGGGTTGACGTCGATGCTCGCGGATGATGAGATCCTGCGTATCGTTCTAGCCGATGGGGGGAGTCCGAAACAGACAGAGAAGCTCGTCGCCGCCGCCAATCTCAAGGGGGGCGAGGATAACACGACGGCCATCCTGCTTTGGATTCATTGAGAAGTCGGGCGATACGGAGTAGCGGGCGCAGGTCATGGCATCCGCGCGTCCTGGCGTCGAGCCGGGAACTGGGGGTCGGGTCGAAGTTCCATTCACCGGTTGTGAACCGCCGGCCGGGCGCGCACAGACGAGTGAGGTAAAGGTTTGGAGTCGACGGAGGTCAATCTAGGGAAGTTCATGGTCGTCCGGCGCATCGGGCGGCGCGGCATGGGAGCAGTCTACGAAGGCTACGACCCGGCCCTCGATCGGCGGGTCGCCATCAAGACGCTCACCGGTGATGCCATTGGGATGCGGAATCGCGGAGTCGATTCGAGCGTGAGGCCAGGGCAGCGGCGAAGCTCTCTCACCCCAACATCGTTACGATCTACGAGCTGGGCAACTTCGGTGGGAAAGAGAAGCCCTACATCGTCATGGAGTACCTGGAAGGTGCCGACGTGGCGAATGTCATCGGCAAGAAGGGAATGCCGCTGGCCGAGGCGCTGGATGTGACCATCCAGCTCCTCCACGCGCTGGATTTCGCGCACCAGCACGGGGTCGTGCATCGCGACGTCAAACCCTCCAATCTTCGTTATCTCGACACCGGCCGGGTCAAAATCATGGATTTCGGTATCGCGAGGTCCATCGGCGGGACGGATCAGATCACGCGGAGCGGTGTCATGGTGGGAACCCCCCACTACATGTCGCCGGAGCAGATCAAAGGCCAGAAAGTCGATGGGCGCTCCGACATCTTCTCGACCGGATGCATTCTGTACGAGCTGACCACTGGCGGGCTTCCTTTTCCGGGAGATTCCATCACCGGAATCATGTACCAGATCGTGAACGAGCAGCCGCCACCGGTGATCGAGAAGAATCCGGACCTGCCTCAAGAGGTGCAGGACGTGCTGGACCGCGCCCTGGCAAAAGCTCTCGGGGAGCGGTTTGCCACCGCCGGTGACATGGCGAGCGAGCTCCAGAAAGTGCTCGACGTCCTCCGAAGAACCTACTCGCGAACGACTCCCCAAGTCCAGAAGCAGCTGGAGGAGCTCGAGGCGATGCGGCGAGAGGGGAAATGGAGCGCACTCGCGCCGAAGGCGAAGGACCTGACCTCGGCCTATCCGCAGCTCGAGGAGCCTCGTCGGCTGCTGCGTCAGGCTCGCCGCGAGTTGCAGCACGAAGAAGAGGAGCACAAGGTCGGCGTCGAAGAAAGAACGCGTCATCTCAAAGAGATCTTGCAGGAGCTCGCGTTGCTCTACGGCGAGACGCGGCTGGCACCGAGCCCCGAGGCGACGGTGGCCGCCGAGGGCGATTCAACCGCCCGGGCCGAGCCCGAGAAGACTGGCGGAGGCGGCGCCGCCCTCTGGGCGGGGCTCGCCGGTGCGAGTCTTCTCGCGGGAGTCGCCGCCTGGTTCTTCCTCTCGGGCCCGCCGGAGCCACAACCGCTTTCGCACGTCCTTTCGGTCGTCGTGGAGCCAGAGGGCGCGGAGATTCTGGTCGACGGAGTGCCTGCGGGGACGAGCTCGGCAGCCGCTCCCGTCGCGGTTGCCCTGTCCGGATTGCCTGGCGAGGTGCGGCACCTCGAGATAAGACGGGACGGATTCGCGACCGAGGAGGCCTCCGTCACCATCGGCGAGGAGCCGCCCGCGGAATTGAGCTTCACACTGAAGCCCCTTGCGCGCATCTGGCAGCTCCAGACCGAGCCACCGGGGGCCACGGTGGCGCTCAACGGCACCGAGCTCGAGGGCGTGACTCCGATGCGTATCGAGCTGCCGCCAGACGGGGAGCACGAGGTCGTTCTCTCCCTGGCAGAGCATCAGCGGCGGACGATCCGGGTCGGTGACGGCGAGGCCCCGCCATCCGATACGATCCCGCTGACCGCTCTGGGAAGACCGGGTACGCTTTCGGTGCGCTCCACCTACCCGGTGGCGATCCTGCGGGGAAGCTCGACGCTTGCGGAGCCGAACATTGCGCCCAGTGCCCGCCTTCGTCCGGGTCGCTACCGGATCACCTTGAGTGCACCGGGGGTGTTCTTGAGCCGGGACATGGAGGTCGAGATCCGCGAGGATGAGACGTCCATCATCGAGGCGCCTCTGCTCGGGAGCATGTTCGTGAGGGCGAACCCTGGCAACTGTTCGATTTCCATCGATGGCGTCGAGGCCGGCTCCCCGCCTGTCATGAACAGGGACATCGTATCCGGGAGTCATCAGTTCGTTTTTACCTGGCCGGACGGCCAGACGGATACTCAGGACGTCCGGGTCGAGCCAGGGAAACCGGCCTATGTCATCGGCCAGAGACTGCCGTGAGGTCGAGTCAGGCCGACAGGAAGGAAGAGAGATCATGGAGCACTTGGTTGTGACGACGAGGGCTTTCGCATGCGGCCTCGCAGGCATCTTGTTCGCGACCGCCCTTTCTGCTCAGACACCGCCGACCGATCTGGCCCGACAGCACCTGGAAAGTGGCATCCAGTTCTACGAACAGCAACGCTACAAACAGGCGCTCAACGACTTCCAGATCATCGTCAGCTCGATGGCGGACACCGAGTTCGCCGACGATGCTCTGCTGCGCATCGGTCGCTACTACCTCGAGGTCGAGGAGGACTTCGAGAAAGCAAAGGAGAGCTTCGAGACGGCGATGCGCAACTACCCGACCGGGGATGCCGCGCCGGGGGCCTACTACTATCTCGGTGAGGTCATCCTGCGGTCCCATCGCGGCGGTGCGGGCGTCGACGACGCGCTCGCCAATTTCCAGAGAGTGTTTCTCTACGAGAACAATCCGTGGATTCCGGCGGCCCTCTACACGACGGGTGTCGCCCTCGAACGTCAGGGAAAGTTCCAGGAGGCCGTGGACTCTTACTTCCAGGTCGTGGTCGAGCATCCGGGCTCGGAGTGGACGGCCGGGGCCCAACTGGCGGTGGGCCGCAGCTCGGTGCGGCTCGGCAACCCGATGGAAGCGATGACGGAGCTGCAGCAGGTGCGCAACCTTTATCCCGACAGCGCCGAAGCCGAGGAGGCGCTCGACTGGCTCACGTTGCTCTATCGCTTCTACGGTGGGCCGTCGCTCGGCCAGCCGGTGCGTTATCGTCGTGACGTCGCCTTCATGGCCCAGCTGCGCGACAAGTTCAAGGATGTGAAGACCCTGCGTATCTCCATCAGCGGGATTCATGTTCTCGAGCGAGGCCGGAAACGCGTCTTGACCTTCGATCGTGATGGCAAGCTCGCCGGTACTATTGGTTCGGCGGATCCCTACGACATGTTCATCGATCCCCGCGGAGGCGTGATTGTCACCAACTCCAAAGGACTGACCATCGGCGGGCAACCGGCGGTTTTTGCCGTGCCCGGCGACGAGAAAGGCCCCAAGCAGCTCGAAAAGATCCGGGTGGCCGTTCGCGACCGGCTCGCTGAGGTCTACCTCTACGACGAAAAGCAGAAGCAGATACTTCGCTTCGACGCGGCCGGCAAGCTCCTCGGTCCATTCCCAGACTCGAATCGGCGGGAAGTGCTCCGCATGGAAATCGACCGCAACGGCAACATCCTCGTTCTCGACAAGAAGGATCGGGACGTAGTGGTGTTCAGTCCCTCCGGAAGGACCATTGCCCGTCTCAAGAAGAACGGAAGCTCCTGGAGCTTCAAGAAACCAGTGGACATCGCTCTCGACCCCGCGGGCTATCTTTACCTGCTCGACCAGGACCAGGCTCAGGTCGCGGTCTTCGACGGCTCCTACAACTTCGTAACACTTCTGAACACTCAGAGTCTCGGCGGCGGTGTGCTTCAGAAACCAGTGACATTGGACGTCGATGCTTCGGGAGATCTCTATGTCTACGACGACAAAGAGAAGGCTATCATCAGGTTGCATTAGCTTCGTTTTTCTTGCGGTTGCGGCGGGCCTGGGCGTCGCCCAGCAGCGGGCGCCGGAGTCCGCTCCTGCGCGAGAGATGAGTATGGAGGAGCAGGAGCTCCTTCTTCGTCTCACCCAGCAGTTCGACGAAGCCCTCGAAACCTTCAACGATCCGCAGCGCCAGTCGCAGTCGATCGACTTCCTGACTGACATCATCGAAGCGGTTGAAGGAGAACGGCGTTCCCGCGAGGAGCTCGTCAACATGCAGCAGCGAGCGCTCGAGCATCGCGCCCGTGCCTTGTTCAACGCCGGTCAGCTCGAGGGCGCCCGTGATGACTTTCGCCGGCTGATCCTGGACAACCCGCGCTACACCCTGGATGCCGACGGGCTCTCGCCTAGGATCGTCGACTACTTCGAGCAGCAGAAGAAGGAGCTGGTGGGCTACGTGGCGGTCACGACCGAGCCCGCGGGAGCACGGGTGACGATCAACGGCCTCTTCGTAGGTATCACCAACTTCTTCCCGATCGAAGTCCACACCGGCGTGGCGCGCGTCGCGATCACGCTCGAGGGTTACGAGAGCTACATCGACGAGGACTACGTCATCGACCCGGGCGAGATCCAGACCCTGGATGTCGCGCTGGTTCGCAACAGCGCTCGACTGCCTATCTTCACGCAGCCGGCGGACGTCGAAGTCGTCGTGGATGGTGAGGTCGTGGGCCGGACGTCGGGGAGGCTGTCACGGGAGTTCCGGAGCTTCGCGCCGCAGGGCTTCGACCCCGACCGCGTGTCCGCGGAGTTTGCCCTGGCCGCCCTTACGATTGGACGACACGAGATCGAGCTGCGGTTGCCGTGCTATGAACCGGCACGCATCACGTTCGACGCCGACGCTCCTCAGGACTTTACGGCCCGTTTCGTCAAGCTCCAGGAATCGGTGGGGACTCTCAACATTACCAGCAACGCCTCGAACGCTCGCGTCTATCTTGATGGCGAGCTTCGCGGGAACACACCTCTCAATCTGGAGCGGGTCTGCTCCGGTGGTCATCGACTCGAGGTCAAGCACACGACCGGAAAATACGTCGAAGACATCGTCGTCGGGAGGGACGAGGCCCTTTCTTTCGAGTGCCCCATCCGACCAACGCTGGCCTATCTCGGTCTGGTGGCGGAGGAAGGAGTGTCGGATCGGGATCGATCGGACATCGACGAGCGGGTCATCGAAGAGTTGTCGAAGCTCGAGGTCATGAACTTCGTGGTGCCGAATCGATCCGACCTGGACTCGGTCTTCGGCAGCCGTGGCCCCGATGCACTGTTGGGCTCCGGTGGGGAAGCCCCCGCCCCGGAAACGGTGCGGGACCTCTCCGAAAGGCTCGGCAGCTCACTCGAGGTCGAGGCGCTTCTCATCGCTTACGTTCCGGCCCAGCGGCTGACCAAGGATGTGGTCTTCAACTTTCTCGCCGTCGGCTCCACCACACCCGACCGCTACGCGATGAACTACCTGAGCCGAGACGCTCTCCCCGAGTTCGTGCGCGAGCTCTCGACGCCCACCCCGCTGTTCGGGAGCTGGCTCGGCGTCTCCACCGTGGATACGCGCTTGAAGGATGGTCCGATCGTGCTGTCTCTCGATCCGGAAGCCCCGGCGGCCGCGGCAGGGCTCGCGGTCGGTGACGTTCTGGTCGAGGTGGACGGGTCACCCTCCAGGTGGACGAAGGATCTGTTGAACGCGGTGAAAGAGCACGAGCCGGAAGACACACTCGAGCTCAAGGTCATGCGAGAGGGTGCCGTCTCCAGCCTCTCCGTGACCGTCGGACGAACGCCCCTCGAGATTCCGCTCAACGATCCGACGTTCCTCTACAACAAGGCCATCCTCGACCTGCGGCATCTCATCGTCGTCGATCCCACGATGGAACCGCTGGCCCGACTGAACCTCGGCCTCTGTCACATGCAGCTGGGCGACTACGAAACCGCCCTCAAGGAGCACCTTCCCCACGTGACGATGGAGGCAACGCGTGGCATCTCACAGGGAACCGTCTTCTACCGAACCGCAGTCGCCTATCTCAGGCTCGGGGAGCGGGCGGAAGCGGCGCTGATGTTCCAGGAGGCCCTTGCTTTCGAGGCGGCCACGCTCCAGTCGAATGACGGTCCGCGCGTGGTGCCTCTGGCGCAGAGACGTTTGAGGGAGCTCGGCCGCTAACAGGAGTCCCGGAAAACTCCGGGAGACTGCCAAAGAACTACACGGAACCCCGGAAGGGCCGGAATCCCGGAGCGAGCGGGCCGTGGCCCGTGTGTTCGGCCTGTTCAGCTGTAGGAAGTCTTTGCTCGGCGCGCCTTGCGCCTTTGCGTTGAATTCTCCGGTGTCATCGTTCCACGGATTCGGTTGACCGTGCCTTTCTTGATTCCTCATGAATTCCAGGGTTCCACACTTCCGGGGTTCCGTGTGATGTTTGTCCTGCTCGGCGCGCTTTGCGTCTTCCGCCTTTGTCGTTGCCCGCTCGACATCTGGCAACGACTTCGGCGAGACTCGCCGAAGCCTTGGCGAAGGCGGTTGCGTCATGTTTTCTCCCGAAGTAACCCTTCCGCGGATTTTCCCTCTTTGCCAGGCTCGTTCCATTCGATCCATAATCCGTGTCGCCAGGCTGGCGGAAAACGCGTCTGCAGCCTGCCGAGCGGCAGCCAACGCGTCTGCCGCGAGATCGGCCCGAATGGGCCGATAGCACACCGAGCGCCGAGCGAAGAGCGAGGCGCCAGGCGCGCGAACGAGGAGTCAGCGCGCACTGAGCACTAGTGTGTCGCTTGGCGCTACGGAGCGAAGCTTGTCGAGACATCTCATCATCCGGCACGGGGATCGAACCACGCGCCACGAGCTGGGCGGAGAGCCACTCGTCATAGGTCGCGATCCGGGTTGCAGCCTGTTCTTTGCCGACAAGAAGCTGTCTCGTCGTCATGCCCGAGTCGAGTCCGAGGGCACCGGTGTGAAGCTCGTTGATCTCGGGAGCCGCAACGGCACCTGGGTGAACGAAGAGAAGATCGTCGAGCGACTGCTTCAGGCCGGGGACAGAGTTCGTCTCGGTAGCCTCGAGATTCTCCTCGAGGCAGAGCCGGTACCCGATCGAACTCTCGAGGCCGATGTTCCGGAGGAGGCTGACGAGAGCACCGTCGTTCTGGCGACGAAAGGCGATAGCCCCCCGGAGGCGGGCACGGTCGTGCTCGAGCCTCAATCCCCGCACGCGACACGCGTTTCACCCGCGGATGATGCTCCACCGGTCGGGGCCGGCACGGTCGTTCTCGGTCCGGCGCCTTCCGTCGGTGCAGCCGCCTCATCCGAGGGGACTGTCATGTTCTCGAGTGACGCGGCCCCCGAGGACGATTCGCGAACACAAATCGTGTCGAAGAGTCCGGTGCAGCCAGAGACCGCGACGATTCAACGTGTGAGCCATTCGCCCGAGCGTGCGGAGAGAAGTACCCAGATGCCGGCCACGGTGGATCTCGAGACCGAGCCGGTACCCAAGGTGGTGCCCGAAGCCCCGCCCTCGGCAGCCTGGTCCCTGTCCCCGAAGCTGGCCCTCTTGCTTTTCGGCCTGGGGGGCCCGATCTTCCTGCTGCCGACCTGGCTTCTCACGCACGGGTTCTCTCGGGCGCTCAGTGAGGAGTCGCTGCTTCGTGGAAGGGTCATCCTCGATGCCATGGTGGCGAAGAACGAAGCGAGGCTCGCCTCTGAAGACGAGCTATCCGTTGCCGATTTCGAGAACGAGAGGGGAGTCGACCGGGTGTGGATCGTCGACAACGATGGTGCGGTCGTGGCTGCCTCCGCCTCTGCCGAGCCCTCCGTGAGTCTGGGAGTCGACCGCCGGCCGGCGGACATTCGCACCTTCTATCTCGGCCGCCGGGATGACGGACGCTATGTGCTGGGCCATCCCCTTTTTCGTCAGGGACGACGAGAGGGTGTTGCGGTCATGATCTTCGACGCCTCCACGGCCGACCTCGGCATGGCGCCCCTGTTCGCGCTGTTGTTCGTGGCGGCCGGTTTGTGGGTGCTCTACCTCCTGGTGGTGCGGCTGGTGCTTTCGCCGCTTCATATTCTGACCAGCGGTGTAGAGGCCGTCGAGGCCGGCACCGAGGCGGGGGTGGCTCTTCCGGCTGCCTACGCCGAGGTCGAGGAGTTGGCGACCGGAATCAACCGGCTGGCCCGACGTGCCGCTACCACGGACGCCCCGTCGCGAACGGTGCTCTACGGCGATGCGGGAGGCGACGAGCGGCCTTCGAGGGAAGCTGCCAAGGGGAATCGGGATTGAGCAGCTCCGGCAGCAGGTCGAGCCGGGAACTTCCGGTGTTGGTCGTCCAGCTACCCGACGGAAAGGAGACGCGCCACAGCATCCTCGGGCGGGAGATCACCATCGGGCGCGGTCGAGGGAACCGCATCTGTATCCCCGATCACTTCGTCAGCAAGTTCCACGCGAAGCTCATCGTCCACGACCGCGTCTTCACGCTGGTGGACCTCGGAAGCGCCAACCGGACCCGGGTGAACGGTTGCGAGATAAGCGAATCGCAGGTCGACGTCGGTGATCACATTCAGTTCGCAGACGTGAGCTGCCGCCTCGAGGGCCGCGGCTCCACCGTGCCCGACGAAGTCCCTGTGCCCGACGAGACGCGCGAGGCCGGGAAATGGCTTTGATCGATCAGATTCAACAAGACCTCCTGGAGGCGATGAGGGCGAAGGACACACTTCGACTCAGTGCCCTTCGGATGGTCAAGGCTGCGCTCAAGAACAAGGAAATCGAGTTAAAGAAAGCGCCCTCGGAGGAGGAGTCCAGCCAGGTTCTCCTGACCCTCGCCAAACAATGCCGCGAGGCGGCCGAGGCCTTCGAGAAGGGCGGACGGTCTGAGCTAGCCCAGAAGGAAGTACGCGAGAGAGAAATCATCGAAGCCTACCTTCCCGAGTCTGCCTCTGAGGATGAAATCGTGCAGGTGGTCGCGGCCGTGATCGAAGACCTTGCGGCGGACTCGCCCAAGCAAATGGGCGCGGTCATGAAGGAAGCGCTCGGTCGCCTGCGTGGCACCGGCAAGACCTTGGATGGAAAAGCCGTCAACGCCGTCGTCCGCGACAAGCTCTCCGGCTGAGAGCTAATGTTGAAACCGCGGGCGGTCCGGCCTCCTGCCGTCGTTGGAATCGTCGCACCGGCGAGCCCTGTCCAGCAAGGGTTCGTCGAAAGGGGGATCGCGGAGCTTTCGCGGATTGGATTCGAGGCGCGTCTGGCTCGATCCCTCTACGAGCGGGGCCGCTACACGGCGGGCACGCCCGATCAACGCCGCGCGGACTTTGTCGATCTGTGGGAGGATCCCGAAGTGTCCGCAATTTTCTGCGCGCGCGGCGGATACGGGAGCGTGGAGATTCTCGAGGGCCTCGATCCAGAGCGCCTTCGCCGCCACCCCAAGCTCCTGCTGGGGGCCAGCGATGTAACGGCTCTGCTCAGCTATCTGGGAGCGAAGGTCGGGCTCGTATCCTTCCACGGCCCGATGGTCGCCCAGAAAATCGCGCGCGCCGACTACGATGCGGACAACCTTCTTCAGCTGCTGGGTGCGACCGAGCCTGGTCTTTGCATCCCACTGTCGGGCGCCTCTTTTCTCCACCAGGGAGTCTCCGAAGGGACGCTGTGGGGAGGCTGCCTCTCGGTGCTCACGTCGCTCGTTGGAACGGACTACCTTCCCAGCTTCGAGGACGCCGTCTTGTTTCTGGAAGACGTCCAGGTCAAGCCGTATCAAATCGACCGGATGCTCACGCAGCTGAGGCTCTCTCACGTGATGCAGGGTGTGCGCGGCATCATCTTCGGCCAGATGGCCGACTGCGAGCAACATCCGGACCAGGGCTATACGCTGGCCGAACTGCTGCGCGACCTGACGGCGCCACTGGGGCTTCCCGTCGCCTACGGCTTTCCGTCCGGACACACCTTATCGCCCGCCATGACCCTGCCTTTCGGTGTCCGCGTGCGGCTCGATGATGCCGGCATTACCTTGCTGGAAGGGGCCGTCTCCTGATTCCGGATCTAAGGGCCCGCGCAGAAATAGGTTCCCATTTTCGGGCGTCGAGGCGCCCGTCTGGCAAGGCGCGAGAAGTGAATAATATCTAGATATATGACCGACGAGCAACGCAGCCAGACGGGATGGGTCGGCGTCTCAAAACGGGAAGTTATTTCTGCGCGGGCCCTAAAGGGCAACCGGATCCATTTGCTCGGTATTTGTGGCACTGCCATGGCGTCGATGGCGGGGCTCCTGCGGGCAAAGGGGTATCGGGTGACCGGCTCGGATGAGAACGTCTATCCGCCCATGTCCGAGATGCTCGTCGAGCTGGGTATCGAGCCGCGGTCCCCGTACCGGCCGGAGAACGTTCCCGATGACACCGATCTCGTGGTGGTCGGAAACGCTGTTTCACGCGGAAACCCGGAGCTGGAAGCCGTCCTCGATCGCAGGCTTCCGTACGCCTCCATGCCCGAGGTGCTGAAGGAGCTTTTCCTTCGTGAACGCCTGCCGGTGGTCATCGCCGGGACACACGGCAAGACCACGACCACCGCGCTGGTCTCCTGGCTTCTTCGCTTCGGCGGGCGGGATCCTGGCTTCCTCGTGGGAGGCATTCCAGGGAACTTCGAGACGAGCTTCCATCTCGGGCAGGGAGAGCCCTTCGTCGTAGAAGGTGACGAGTACGACACCGCTTATTTCGACAAAGGCCCGAAGTTCCTCCACTACCTGCCGGAGATCGTGGTGCTCGGCAACGTCGAGTACGACCACGCGGACATCTATGACGATCTGGAGGCGGTGAAAAGGGCGTTCCGTCTGCTCGTGAACATCGTCCCGCGAGTGGGGCTGCTGATCGTCGGAAAGGAGAGCGAGCTGGCCTGCGAACTGGCGCGGGAGGCCTTCTGTCCAGTCGAGACTTTTGCTGAATCGGAGACCGCCACGGCGGACTGGCAAGCGCGGATCGACTCGAGTGGCGCGGAAGGAACGCGGTTCGACATCCTCCTCAGGGGCAAGCTCTTCGCGTCGGTCGAGGGACCGTACTGGGGCCGCGCCGGTCTCTTGAACGCGCTCGCCTCCTGCGCGGTGGGACACCGGGTCGGGATATCCGCCGAGGCGATCCGCAAGGGACTGGAGGGGTTCCGCGGGGTACGGCGCCGGCTGGAAGTTCGCGGCCTTCGCTCGGGGGTCACCGTCGTCGATGACTTCGCGCACCATCCGACCGCCGTTCGCGAGACGATCCGGAGTGCGGGGCAAAGGTGGGGCGGATGCCGGCTCTGGGCGGTTTTCGAGCCACGCTCGTTCACCGCCCGCAGTAACGTGTTTCAGGAAGAGTTCGCGGAAGCCCTCGCCCTCGCCGACGAGGTCGTGATCGCGAGCGTGTTCTCGTCGAAGCGACTGCCCACTGAGCGAGAGTTGTCGGAAGAGAAGCTCGTCGCGTCTCTGAGCCGGCGCAACGTATCCGCGGCGTTCATCCCCGAGCCGCTATCGATCGTGGAGCACCTCTCTGCGCAGGCCCGGGACGGGGATGTCGTGCTCGTGATGTCGAACGGGGCTTTTGGGGGGATTCACGAGAAGCTCCTCAACGCGCTGAAAGAACGGGAATCGCAACAAGGAGAAAGGCGCTGAAGCCAGGAATTCCGCGGACGGATGTTTTCGGCGTTGTGTTTTCTCCCTGGCATTGGATTCGTTTACTCTTGTTCTCCCAGCGGAAGCAGGAAGCGAACGGTGGTGCCCACGCCGGGCTCGCTTTCGAGTGAAATCTGCCCGCCGTGTTCTTCGATGATCTTTCGGGTAATCGCCATGCCCAGGCCGATGCCCTCCGACTTGCCGTAGGAGAAGAAGGGCTCGAAGATGCGGTGACGGATCTCCGCCGGTATGCCACGGCCGTCGTCCGCGAACTCCAGAACAATCCGTGCATCCGAGATAGCGGTACGTACGCGGATGGTGCCGCCGCCGTTCAGCCCCTGGCAGGCGTTGGTGACGACGTTCCAGATGGCGCGATCCATGCGGCCCTTGTCGGCCTGAACACTTCCTTCGTAGTCGAGCTCGAGCCGAAGGTGGATCGACGGGTCCTTGAATTGGGCCGCCACGCGGCTCGCAAGGGAGCCCAGCAGCTCGGAAACCGGTACCGCGCGCAGCTCCAGGTCCGGGTGTCCACCTCGCGCGAACTCCAGCATCTCATCGATCATCGCGTTGAGGCGGTTGCATTCTTCCTGGACATAACTGCCGTAGAGCTCGCGCTCCTTCGGATCGAGATCCAGCCCGCTCAGCATGCCCGCGTAGCCGCGCAGAGCCGTCAAGGGGCTGCGGAAATCGTGGACAACGGAACCGATCATGCGGCCGAAGGCGGACAAACGCTCGAAGTGGATGCGCTCCTGGGTGAGATGGATGTTCCGAAGCGCGGTGGCTGCGGAAAGTGACAGAATGGAGAGCAGGTGAGCGAGCTCGCCGCTCACCTCTTCGTCCGTATGCAGAAAGACGAGTCCCAGCAACTCGTCCTTGTAGGCCAGAGGAATGGCGATTGACCCATCCCGGGCGAGGAGCTCGGAAGCGATAGATTCGACCGGGTCCGACGGCTCGGTGGCGACCCGTTCCTCGAGTCGTCGACGCTCTTCGGCGAGCAGAAGAGCGCTGCCCGGCTCCTGGGGAAGCCATCGGCTCTTCGAATTGATCGTCGTGCAGCCGGCGTAGAAGACCTCGACCGGGCCGTTTCGCACCAGCTCCCGGGCGGCACGACGTACGTGCGCCAGGATGGCTCCAATGTCGAAGCTCCCCGCCATCGCAACGCCGACATCGGCCAGCAGCTCCAGCTGCCGGTTCTTTCGCTCGAGGTCGTCCCGTTGCTCTCGCGTCTGGCGGTGCAGCAACGAGCGGGGCACCATCGTCTCGGCATTGCTCATAACAGTCGTTTCGAGTTCGGGCTGTCGCGCCCGTATTCAAATCGTCAGATTGTACCGGATGTCTTCTATTTTAGAGGATGTGGTGAACGAGCGCCATTGACGCTCCGTCTAGTGCATCATCGCGCGCTCCCGCTAACGCCAAGGCTACGGCGGGTCCGCCGAAGCTTCAGCGAAGGCGGACACGGGCGCAACCTTTTCGTGATCTTGATCATTTTTCTACTAGAAATGTTCTCTTGACATAAAAGGAAAAATGAGGTGTCCTTCACAATCCTAAATAAAGAAAACGGTCGCAGCTAAGCGGCCGATGGAGGGACACCTCAATGAAAAGCAGTATCACGCGGGAGGAGTTTAGTAAAGAAGTAAGTCGTCTATCCGAGGAGTTCGCGGAGCAAGTGTGGCAGGCGGTCGTGGAAGCGGAAGCTGATGTCGAACGGTGTGACGAGTGGATGCGGGTCAAGGGCAGCGAATACCTGCGT
Source organism: Candidatus Marinacidobacterales bacterium (assembly GCA_965237685.1). Classification (GTDB taxonomy): domain Bacteria; phylum Acidobacteriota; class Vicinamibacteria; order Marinacidobacterales; family SMYC01; genus CBDEGF01. The sequence continues at coordinate 2,184,359 of CBDEGF010000003.1, read as the reverse complement.
GAGGTACTGGGCAAGGCGCTCAGCCAACGCTCGGAACGACTCGGTGTGTCAGGCGCATGCGAATGCGGCGCGTCGATGGAGTTTCGACAACATCGAGCGTTCCGGGTGCACACGGTACTGGCGGGTCGGGATGTGGAGCTGAGTGTGGTTTACGCTCAGTGCTGTGAGTGTCGTCAAGGCAAGTATCCGCTGCTGGAAGAGATGCGGGTGGACCAGGAGGGATTCACGCAAGCCTTACAAGAGTTGTCGCTGTTGGCAGGAGTGATCGAACCCTACCGCTCGGCGAGCGAGCAATTGCTGCGAAAGTTCACCGGGGTGGTCGTGAGCTCCGAGAAGATTCAAAGCTTGGTAGGCGCCGATGGGAAAAAGGCGGAGGGTTTTTCGAAAGAGCCTGCGAACGAGGTGGAAGCTGGAACGGGCAGACGCCATAAGGGACCGCTGTACATAGGGATAGACGGCGGGATGGTATTCGTGGACGGCCGCTGGCAGGAAGTCAAGCTAGGCTGCCTTTATACCGAGCAAGGGCGTGTGCAGAGCAAGCTCGGACGCGGAGAGTTGACCGAACGACAGGTCGTAGGGGTTCGAGGTAGCCCCGAAGCACTCGGCGAGGTTTTGTGGCCTCGCTCTTGCTCAATGGGGGCGGAGTCTCGCAAGGTCGTCATCCTGGGTGACGGTGCGCCGTGGATTTGGAATCTTGCGGAGGAGCTGTTCACCGATCGAGTCGAGATCCTTGATTGGTATCACGCCGACGAGAATATCAGCCGTGTGGCACGGGTGGTTTTCGGCGAAGGCACCGACGAAGCCGCACAGTGGCGCAAATCGCAACTCGACCGTCTATACGAAGACGCCGTGGATGAGGTGATCGAGGGTTTGCGGTTTCTGAAAAAGCGTCATCGTTCCAAAGACGAAGAGATCGACAAGCTCACCGGCTACCTCGAGAGAAACGGGCATCGAATGAAATACAGAACGTTTCGACAAAGCGGCTACTACATCGGCAGCGGTGCCGTGGAAAGTGCCGTGAGCCACGTTATGCAACAAAGGATGAAGCGAGTCGGGATGAGATGGCACGCCGCTGGGGCCGATGCAATGCTCGCACTGCGCTGTGTCTTCCGAAGCACGGGCGCCTGGGATTCGTTCTGGAACTATCGAAAACAGGTCGCATGAACGGAAGTCGATTGCGCCCGCGGACACTCCACGTTCGCGCGCGGCGCCTCGGTGTGCTATCGGCCCATTCGGGCCGGTCTCGCGGCAGACGCGATGGCCGCCGCTCGGCAGGTTCCGGCCCTCGCCGGCGTTCTTCTCAAGGCAGGTCCCACATGCTAAGATGAAATCTGTAAGTCCTTGAACACACTACACCTGGAACGATAGCTTTCGTTCCGTCCGGAGAACCTCTCTTGTCCCAGACGGAATTTCTCCATGGGCAAATGGCCCATTGGGTAGAGCACCTAGGCGCGACCGGCCGAACGGAGTACCTGTTCGAGCTCGAGATGTGGCTGAGGAGCTTCGAGCGCTACTTCCGCATCCGCAACCAGCCCATTTCGGAAGACTCGGCCCGCATGCTGGCGATTCGGAGCTTCTACGAGGAGATCGGCCTGGTTGCCAACGGGATTCAGCGCGTCACGGAGCTGTGCACGCTGCTCTCCTCCGAGGATCAAGTCAGCCAGGAGCGTTTCGACAAGTACGTCGAGAACTACCTGAAGAAAGACGAGATCGCCGACCCCTACGTGGCGAGACTCCTCCGGCAGAAGAGCCCGACCGCCGGGTTGACGCTTCTGAGGGAAAGCCTCGAGGACGTGAAGCTCGTGCTGACCGAGCTCACCAAGCTGTCCCGCATCCCGTTCGCCACCTTTCAGAGCGTCGGCCGCATCCTCTACCGGGAGATCTATCGAAACGACTATCTCGCCCTGCTCCTCGACCAGCGCTTCAAACCGGCCTACGATCGGATCACCGCGGAGCCCATCTCCGAGCTCATCCGCCGGATGGAGAACCCCGACGAGAAGCGGCTGGTGGCGAGAGTCTTCCTCCACTTCTTTCGACTTCTGCACTATCTCGAGTACGCGGATCCGCGCCGCCGCCATATGGAGGATCTGCGGACCACGGTACTGGTCTTCTCGCTCGTGGCCTCGGAAACCCGTAGCGCGCTCGACTTTCTTCAGCGACAGCGGTCCAGCCTGGCCCAGGGCTCGCCCTTCGCGGACGTACTCGACAGCTTCGACTACTGCATTCCTCTCGAGCTTCGAAAAGTCATCAACACCGAGCTGATTGACGTCACCGCCTTCAAGCAGCCGGATGCCGTCTACATGCGAATCGAGAACTCGCACGGGATCCTTCGGGACTGCTTCCAGCAGAGCGTGATCCAGCTGGCGAAAGGATTCGATCCCACTATCGAGGGGCAGCAGATTTTCGACCACTTCGCGACACGGCTTCGAGCACTCGCTCCAACTTCGGGAGGACCTGCTGAATCTCCTGGCGGCGGTGCGAAGCTTCGCCCGCGAGCGGGACGACGAGTCTGCCGAGCTCATGAAGAAGCTCGTCTCTCGCTTCTGCGACAAGTCGCTACGTTTCCTCATGTACCGCGACTGGAGCACGTTCGAGTCCTTCACCGTAGAGATCCGGCGATGCGACAGCCACTCCGGGCTCCTACAGGTCGGCCACCGTTTCGATACCTACGTACAGACCCTCCTGCGTGAGATTGGAAAGCGGAGCGTGTTTGCAGGACGAAGCGGAGGTGAGGAACCGATCCCGTCGATGACCGAAACGACGGAGTAGCCTCAGAGCTCCGTTAGTAGGTTTTCGCTCCAGCTCAAGTAGGGTTTCGACAATCAGTTACGGACCGTGCTTGTGTAAAATAGTTGCGGTTAACTCTTCAAGTCGGTTCCGAGCCCGAGCCCATGCCCGAGCCCGGAGAACCAAAGAGCGGCCGAGGTGGATCCGGCGAAGTACCAAACCGGCCGCGATCTGTTGCTTCGTACAGTGACGATGTTGACACGAATGGTTGTTATCGAAGTCAATCGGGCTCAGGCTCGGGCTCGGTAACGGGCAAGGGATGAGCGTTCTCGCCTTCGTTATTAACAGAACCGGTATGTCGCTTCTGCTTCTAGAAGAGGAGTTCTGAGCCTAGTCGGTGTCTTCCTGTTCGGTGTGTCGGGGAGGGCGCGAGGGTTTCTTCTCGACCGTGTCGTTCTCGCTGATGCACTCGCGCATCGCTTCCACGATTTTCGGGTCGAACTGCGTTCCCGAATGCGCTTCCATCTCGCGCATGGCCATTTCGTAGGGGAGAGGTGCCTTGTACGAGTTCTTGGCGGTGATGACGTCGAAGGCTTCGCAAGCACCGATGATTCGGGCTCCGAGCGGAATCGCTTCACCCTCCATCTTGTCTGGATAGCCGCGGCCGTCCCAGCGCTCGTGGTGGTGAAGGATCATGGGCGCCAGATCCTTCCAGAAAATGATGTCCTTCACCATCTCGTAGCCGAGCACGGGGTGGAGCTCGATGCGCTCCCGCGTCCACTCTCCGGTCGCATCGAGCTTGAGCAGCCCGATGTCGTGCAGAAGTCCCGCGAAGTAGAGGGTTTTTTGTTCCTTGTCGTCGAGCCCGAGGCAGGTACCGACCAGCCGGGCATAGCGGGCGACGCGGCGGGCGTGACCTTCCTTGATCGGCACGTGGGTATCCATGGCCCCGATGAGAATCTCGATGACGTGGGTGAAGAGATTGTTTTGTGCGTCCTGCAGCCTCACGTGCTTGATGGAGATCGCAGCTTGATCGGCGAGCGTGAACAGGATATTCAAATCCTCGTCATCGAATCCGGCGGGTTGTCCACCGGCCCTCTTGTTCAACAACTCCAGGACCCCGATGACCTCCCCCTCGGCCTGCAGAGGAACGCAAATGATGGAGCGCGTGTCGAATCCAGTTTCGCGGTCGAACTGCGGGTCGAATCGCGGGTCCGATTGCACGTCGTTGACGATTGCGGGATTGCCCGTCTCCGTGGTCCAGCCGGCGATTCCCTGGCCCGCCTCCACGTACATGGGCTTGACCTCGAGCGCTTTCTGGCCCGAAGTCGTGTGGAATCGAAGCTTCCCGTCGTCATCGTGGAGGAGGATCGAGCCCGCCTCCGCCCCGAGCGTCTCGGCTGCGGTGTCGACGAGGGTGGACAGGAGGACATCGAGGTGGATGATGCTGCGGAAGGACTTCGTAACCTCTAGAACGGCTGCGAGCTTCTTCGCATGAGTTGCTGGATCGGTCGTCGTCATCGGCTCTCTGATGGGAGATTCGTCAATGGTTGTACCAATGAGCCCCGATCGAAATGAGGTTCCCCGGGCCGCTGACGCGGGGCTGCCGTCGAATGCCGAGTGTCGCCGCGGATTCGGGCCGGTGCTCGCGGCGTTGTCTGAGATTCACGGCTGAAACGGCTGTTTTCGATCGGGTGAACTTAGTGCCCTGCTTCATAATTACGGTGACGCACCGAGAACGCCGAGGCGCCCGTCTGGCAAGGCGCGAGGAGCGAATAATATCTGGATATATGACCGACGAGCAACGCCGCCAGACGGGATGCATCGGCGTTCGAATGCCACCGTAATTGTGAAACAGGGTACTTAGTGCCCTGTCCCGGAAGTCAGGTTGCATTCGAGCGCCGATGCATCCCGCCTCGCTGCGTTGCGACTCGGTTGAATACCCAGGTATTTCGCCCTCGCCGCGCCTTGCGATCCGGGCGCCTCGGCGCTCTCGATGCTACCCTCACTTCCGAGACGGGACACTCGCTGTCCAAGGTAGTGGACACGAGGCTAGCACGCGTCGCGCGGGAAGGTCAAGGCGTGTTGACAGCCTTTTGGCGCGCGTGCTATCTTGTTGTGATCAAAGCACCTAGTTGGTTTCGAGGTAGTCGTGCCCATGAGTGGCGATTTTCAGCTTGTTTGCTGCTCGCTAAATCCCGCCACGCCCGCTGCCCGAAAGCGCCGCAAAGGCGGAAGTACGTTGATTCTTTAGGACGCCCAGAACCGATGGCCGGTAAAGCAAGCCCTTTCGCGCAGTTCCTGACTCGATTCAAGAAGGGGGATTTCGTCTTCCGCGAAAAAGAGGAAGGCGACGAGATGTTCATCATCCAGTCGGGCCGGGTCGCAATTACGAAGGTGGTTCGCGGCAAAAGGGCAACGGTCGCGATGCTGGAGAAGGGAGACTTCTTCGGCGAGATGTCCGTTCTGGAGAGACTCCCCCGCACCGCGGACGCCGAGGTCCTCGAGAACGCGGACATCATCAGTATCAACAGCCAAACCTTCGGCGAGATGATCCGGTCGAATCCGGAGATCGCGGTCCGCATGCTGAGAAAGTACTCGATGCGCATGCGCGAATACTCGGAGCAGCTCGAGAACCTCCAGGCGAACCAGGCGACGTCTTCGGCCGTCTCCGCGATCGAGGTTCCCGATCCGGACCGGGCTCCCGAGGTACCCCAGGGGACGGTACCCTCGAGCGGCACGGCCAAGGCCTACTTCGTGGCGAAGGCCAGCGGCAAGATCTATCCGGTGTACAAGGACGAGGTGCTGCTCGGCCGCTACGATTCGGTCACCGGTCACCGGCCGGAGATTGATCTGACGGAAGAGGAATGACAACCGCAACGTCAGCCGTCGCCACGCGCGGCTCCTTTTCAAGGACGCCACCTACTACGTGGCCGAGGAGATCGGCACGATGAACGGGACCTACATCAACGGCACCCGCCTGCCCACCGGTGTCTTGACACCGATCAAGGACGGCGACGAGCTCACCCTGTGCCGCGTGCCGGTGATCTTCAAACTCGCCGGCTGACAACGAAGCCAGGAAGTCCGCAAGCGGGCGCTGACAGGAAACCCGGAAAGTAAAGGGACCTGCTATCGCCTGGGACTGTTCCTGGCTTCCCCTTTTCCTGGCTTCCTGCCGTGCCGGGTTTCCGCGAGCGTCCGTGTGCGGAACTCCGGGTCTCCCGCTCTGTGGTGAATCTCAGTTTTTCTGCGGTTCCTGTTGCGGACGGCGGCGGGGCCTCCGCGTGGTGTCTTCCGGGTTTCGTTCGCTTTCCGGATCGCGTCGCGGGAGCGGCGTGGGCGGCTCGTAGACCAGGCTCCCGCCGCGAACGCCCTCGATGAGATGCGGGCGAAGATCCTCGATGGAGAGATCCGCGCGACGCACGATTCTCGGCGTGAGCGTGAGGATGATGTCGGACTCGCGCACCTCGGTCTGGTTAGCTCCAAAAATGCGGCCGAGTACCGGCACCCTGGCGAGTCCCGGTGTTCCGGTGAGCTGGGTCCGTTCGTCGTCACGGATGAGTCCGGCCAGGAGGCTCGTCTCGCCGTCCTTGAGCCTCAGTACCGTGTTGACCCTTCGGTTACCGAACGTGGGCAGGCCGCCGAAACCGGTGCCGGAGATGTTGTCCAGGCGGACCTCGAGGGCGAGGCTGATCTCGTCGTTGTGGTGCACCCGAGGTGTGACGATGATGGTGACGCCGATGTTCTGGTACTGGAACGACGTGATGGGCTGCTGCGGCACGCCACCGGTAGCAATCGGCTGGAACGTCGTGACGGGGACCGGGACCCGCTCACCGAACTCGGCCTCCGCCGGCTGACCATCGAGGGCGCGCAGCTGGGGGTTGGCGAGAACGCGCGTGTCGCCGTCGACGCGCAGCAGCTTCAAAACGGCGCCCGGAAGGTTCGCGGCAAAGAGGTTCGAGGCCGTGTAGGGGGCGTTGTCGAGCGTCGTGTTGCCGGGGAAGACGGCGGTGTCGATCCCGTCGCCACCGCCCGGGTTCGCAGAAGTGAGCTGGATCCCGTACTCCTCCATGCGAGCCCGGTTCACCTCCAGCAGCTCCACGTCGACCACGACCTCACCCTTGTTCTTGTCGAGCGTGGTGATGATCGTCTCCGCCGCCTGCACGCGCTCCGGAGTGTCCACGATCGTCAGCGCGTTCGTGGAGGTGTGGGGAGCGATACGGCGCGCTCCCAGCACGATGCGCAGCAGGTCGATCGTCTCCTTGACGTCCGCGCTGGACAGGTAGAACGTCCGCGCCACCTGCTGTGCGTACTCGTTGCGTTTGGCCTGTGTGTCGGGAATGACGATGACCACTTTCTGCCCTTCTGCGCGGTAGAAGTTCTGCGTGATGCGGCTCAGCGACTGGAACACCTCTTCGAAGGTCGCGTCCTCGAGCTCGATGGAGAGGGTCTGGTCGCGAAAATCACTATCGAAGATGACGTTGACGCCGGCCATCTTTCCCAGAGAAAGGAAGACGTCGCGCAGGCTGGCATCCCGGAAAACGAATCCCGCCGGCTGAACCGCCTCGGGGGAGATGGCGAGACCGCCGAACGGACGCTCCCGAAGTTGTTGTTTCAATGCATCGATTGTTCTCAGCCTTGCCTTTTCGCCTTGCTGCTCGAGAGTCGAGCGCAACTCCGCCAGACGATCCACCAGCGCCCCGTCATGGGGGTTCATCGTGATGGCGACTTCGAGCTCCTCTTTGGCCCCATGGAGGTCCCCGGCGTGGATCCGTCGCGTGGCTTCGAGCGCATGCGATTCCGAAGACCGCAACCGGGCACGAGCAAGCGCCTGGCGGTAGTGCAGATTGTCCCGGTCCCCGTCGAGAGCCCTCGTGTAGAAAGTTACGGCCTCGTCGTAGCGACCGCTGCGCTCGGACGTGTGGCCCGCCAGGTAGAGCTTCGAGCCGGTCGAAGCGCAACCTGCTAGAGCAAATGCGAAGAAGATGGAAGGGAGCAGTTGGCGATGCATGGCTAGTGTCCTGTATCAGGTTTTGTGATGATTTCTAGAGGCCGTCGACGGGTGGCTGAGACGCCAGCACCACGTCGACGCCGGAAGGAACGGTGAAACGAAAACGGGACTCCGGAAGCTCCACGTTCTCGCGGATGTCATCGAAGACAAACTCTGTCTTGTTGCGCTGGGCGTCCAGCAGCACGACCCGTCGGATCTGGCCGTTCGACGGCTCCACTTCGATCTCGACCTCGTCGAAGCCCGCCTGTGGCCGCAAGGGGACAAGGCTCAGCATGACGCCCCCTTCGGTAGGCGGAGAGTCCGATGGGAACGCTTCGAACGTATCGGTCAGTCGGCTTCGGCCGACCAGAAGCTCGAAAGGTGAGCCCTCCTCCATTCCCATGGCGCCGCTCGGAGCGTTGCTGATGATGACCTGATTCTCCATCGGGAGGTAGAAGTAGCTCTTCTCCCCGTTCGTGAGGAAGAGCTTTTCCTCGGGTGTCTCGTACTCCCAGCGCATCCGTCCTGGTTTCTTCACGAAGACGGTACCGCTCTCCTCGACCACCTTTCGGAGCAATCGGCGCTCGTGGCGCTGGGTGAACCTGGCCTGGAAGGCCTCTACCCCATCGTAGTGTGTCTGGATTCGGTCCACGAGCTCACGCAACTCCTCCGCCTGCACGCTGGCAGAGAGCGCCGCGAGGGTGACGATCGAGAGAAGCGTCCGGCCGGGTTTCATGTCCTCATTATAGAGTTTTGACGGAGTGCGGATGTTACTGGAAGTTTACAACAAATTGGTGGACGGCACGGGGATCGAACCCGTGACCTCGGCATTGCGAACGCCGCGCTCTCCCATCTGAGCTAGCCGCCCGATTCGGCCTTCGGCTTAGCCCTCCGCTCGACAGGCTCGCTGCGGAAGGCGGTCGAAATATCCAGATATGACATCGAGACAGTTCGGCCTTCGGCCTAGCCCTCCGCTCGACAAGCTCGCTGCGGAAGGCGGGTCGCCACGCCTCGCCAGCACACAAAATGGCGTCGAGCTTTACGCAACGAACCACTGATACAGGACACTAGCAGGCCGACCCTTTGCGATCAACCAGATCTACGCCCCACGGCAAAGTTGGGCGCGATCCGAGACCATGTGAGATAATGGAGGAAACCCTCATCACACGACAGCAGACGATTGCGAACACGCGGTTCGCGGGGATTTGTGCCAAAGTAGCTGGAATGTCCGAAGCAGTTGGCTCTGACGCCACTCCGCGGGGTGGATGGCTCTTGGGGCCGATTCCCGATCTCTTCCTCGGGACGGGGCTTGCCTACGTTTTCGTCTTCATCTGGCTGGCCTCGGACATCGAGGGCGCGCGGCAGGCCGTGCCGCTGTGGGTCCTGGCAATCGTGACTATTTTCATCTCCATTCCGCACTACGGAGCGACGCTGTTGCGGGTGTACGAGAGGCGCTCCGAGCGGCGCGCCTATTTCTTTTTCGCGGTCCACGCGACGCTCGTGCTGGCTGCTTTGTTCTTCGGCGGGCTCTACAGCGCGGCGATCGGCTCGCTGGTCTTCACGATCTATCTGACCTGGAGCCCGTGGCACTACACCGGACAGAACTACGGCATCGCTCTCATGTTTCTCTATCGAAACGGGGTGAGCGTATCACCGGCGATCAAACGGCTGATATATGCCTCCTTCGTGCTGTCGTTCCTCATTACCTTCGCGTTCATTCACGGGAGTTATGCGAAGAACGATCTGGCGCCTGGAGAGATCGGTTTCGTCGCCCTTGGCATTCCGGCCCTCGGGGTCGACTTCTTCATCTTCGTCGCTCTCGTTGCCTACGCGGTCGTGACGCTTTTTTTCCTCGTCGCTTTGCTGCGGAAGTCGTCGCCCCGGGCCATCGCCCCGGCGGGCGTGCTGGTCGGTGTCCAGGCGCTCTGGTTCGTCGTGCCGGCGCTCTACCGGAACTGGTTCCCCTACGGCCGCCTCGAGAGCCTCTCGGCGCGGGAGGCCACCTACTTTTTCATCTGGATCGCTTTCGGCCATGCGGTGCAATACCTCTGGATCACCAGCTATTTCGCGAAGACTTCCCGCCGGTCCGAGACTCACGCCGGCTTCTACCTGAAGGCGCTTCTGGCGGGAGCCCTGCTGTGGACGGTGCCCGCCCTTCTCTTTCGTCGTGGCTTGATGGGGCCGCTGCCGTACGATGGCGGACTGGCCATGATGATCGCGGCGGTGGTGAACCTGCACCACTTCATTCTGGACGGCGCCATCTGGAAGCTTCGCGATGGGCGCATCGCGCGGGCCCTGTTGCGCAAGTCCACCAGGACCGCCGCATCGGATGACGACGAGCCGGCCTCCGTTGCGTGGCGATGGGCGACGATCGGCGCGCTCGGCGAGATCCGATCGCGAAACGGCGAGTGGAGCGGCGCGGTCGAAGCTTACGAGACCGCGCTTCAGCTCAGGCCAGACAGTGTCAATCTGCGGCGACTGCTCGGCGAAGCCTGGATCGAGCTCGGCGAGCTCGATCGCGCCCAGGACATTCTCAGCGATGCCCTGCGGGAAGCCCCCGAAGACCGTCGGCTGCACGAAGCCATGAACCGTGTGGCCAGGCGCCAGCCCCGATCACAAGAGCCTTGAGCTCCGATTCGAGCACCGACACGATACTCGGCGGCTCGAGGTCTCGCAACCTCGCGACCCACCCGCTCCTGTGGGGCCTTATCACCTTCTATCTCGTGTGGGGCTCGCTCTACATTGTCCGCACCAGCTTCGTTGCGGACGGCGAGCGGATCTTCTGTCTGTGGGACGACGCGATGGTGTCGATGCAGTACGCACGCAATCTCCGGGAGGGACACGGTCTCGTCTGGATTCCGGGCGAGGAGCCCGTCCAGGGTTTCACCAATCTCGGCGTCACCCTGGTCATGGCGGTTATCCACCTGCTCCCGGTCGGCGAGACCAGGGTGTCGCTGGTCGTCCAGGTCCTCAATCTCGTTCTGCTGGGAGTCGTGCTTTATCTCGTGTGGCGAATCGCGGGATGGATCTACGCCGAGCGCGGGGCCGCTCTCGCTGCGGCGGTTGGATTTGCCCTTTGTGGACCGGTGGCCATCTGGGGCCTGCAGGGCTCCGATGTGGGTTTCGTGACTCTGTGGCTCATTGCCTGCGTGAGCCTCGTTGCGCGGCAGGCGGCCGCCGATGATCGCTGGCCTCGTCTCGTGTTTCCGCTCCTCGCCGTTGGTCCCTGGCTTCGCCCGACGCTGCGGTTTTCTCGGCGGTGTTTCTCGTCTTAGGCTGGACTTATCCCGGAGACAGACTGCGCCGGCTTTTGACGGGCAGCGCGATGCTCGGCGCAGCGGTGGGCGCCATGATGCTCTTCTCGCAGCTGTACTACGGCGATCCGCTTCCGAACACCTATTACCTCAAAGCCACCGGCTCGCCCCGGTGGTACGTTCTCGCCTCCGGCGCTCGTCAAACACTCGAGTGGCTGCCGTGGCTGCTTCCCGCGCTCCTTCTCTCCGCGCTCGCCCTGTGGGATCGTTGGAGTCAGCCCGTGATACGACTCTCCGCTTTGCTTGTGGGCGCGGCGGCGGCCTACAACCTGTGGATTGGAGGTGACTGGGGCTACGAGTGGGGCAGCCGATTCGTCGCCCCGAGTCTTCCGTTCCTGGTGCTCCTCGTCGTCGTAGGCATTCAGGTCGTTGGCCGACGCGTGGCCCGATTGGGAACGCTCCGCGGAAAGTCCGGGTTCGGACCCGTCGCTTTCACCGGCCTGACGGCCATCGTTTGCATCGCGATGAGCCCCGCCTCCAGCCGCGTCGAGTGGCTGACGCCCGCTCCGGCGACCATGCACCGGAACTACAACGAGCTCTTCTATCGTTTCGCACGCTACATAGAAGAGAAGACTCCTCCCTCGATGAGTGTCGGGGTGCACTGGGCGGGGACCGTACCGTATTTCAGTCGCCGTCCTGCCATCGACGTGCTGGGCAAATGTGATCGTCACATCGCACGACTTCAGGTTCCGCGCTTCATCCCGGGGCATTCGAAATGGGATTGGGACTACGTCATCAACGAAAGACGACCGGACATCATCGTTGGTCACTCCCGCGGCCTCGGCGGCGTGCGACAGTTTCGCGACGGCTACTACATGGCGAGCTTCGGCGGTGAGCTGACCTTCTTCGTCAGGAAAGAAGCTCTGGCCGAGCTGCGGGATGACGAGCTCTTCGTGCAGGACATATGGACGGAAGAGCGTTTCTCGAGATCGGAATTGATCGAATCACTGATACAGGACACTAGAATTGGAAATAGATGAAGTCCGCGACACCGGCCGTTCTTCTGAAGACCAGGATGCCCGCGAACAAGAGGCTCAGTAGTTACTCTTGGTTGGGTTTTAGGGGTCCAGACCGACTCCGCGACAGCTCTGAAGTTGCCCCGGCGAGCTCCCCGGTGAGAAGATGCGTTTCCGAAAGTTTTGGAGGTCATTCGCTCATGCACAAGAGAATACGCCAGTTCGGACTTTCGGCGCTTTTGACCGCGTCGTTCGCCGCCGCTCAGGAGGAAAGCGGTGCGGTTCCGTCCGAGCTCATGGTCGAGCCCGAGGCGCTCACGCTGAACATCGGGGAGAGCGCCAAGCTGGAAGCAACGGTCAAAGACGCCGATGGGAACGTTCTGGACGTCCGTGTCCTGTACCTTCCCCTCTATGGCCAGTTCTGGAATCTCGAGGAGCGCACCTGGGGGTTCAACATCTTCAAAGTAAGACCGGACGGTACGGTGTCGGCTTCGCGGCCCGGCGAGTTCAAGATCATGATTCGTGTTCCCAAGGACCCCAACGCCGGCCCCCGAGACACGGAATCGGAGGCGTTTCTTCAGCAGGAAGTGCCGCTCACGGTCCTCGAGCCGCCGGTGGCGAGTATCGTGTTCGCGGAGCCGCCGCCGCGCTTTTATCAGGGTACTGCGGCCGAGCTGGAGACCAGGGTGACGGACGAGCTCGGTGAGCTCCGGGACGACGTGTCACTGGTCTTCGAGAGCGACGCACCGGATGTGGTCCGGGTCGATGCGGACGGCTACGCTCACTTCAGTGGGGCCGGCCGGGCGACGGTGACGGCGCGGGCCGATGGAAAACAGGCGACGTTGAGCGTGAACGTCGTCGAGAATCCCACGGCGAGCCTGCGGCTCGAACCGAGTGCCATCGAGGCGAGGACCGGAGACGTCATCCATCTCACTGCGAAGCTCACCGACGCGAGCGGGAGCCCGCTCGAAGGCGTTCCCGTCGTCTACAGTTTCCACGCCCACACGGACGAGCTCGCCCCCGGTGGTCCGAGCTCGGACGGAAGCTCTGGGATCTTCCGCTTCCGGGGAAACGCGGGAACCCCGGAACCCCGGAGCGCTCGTCGGAGTGGTGTTGGGTGCAAGGCGTCGCTTCTATTGGAACGGCCATTCCCGAAGGGACGGTCTCCGAGTTTCCGCCCTTCCGGGGTTCCGTGTGATCTTTTTCCCGCGTCCCGGCAGTATTGTGCGATAGAACGTGGCCCAGGCCTTGTCTTTTACCTGGTTTCCTGCTTTACCGGGTTTCCCGAAACAGCCGTTTTGCGGAACTCCTGGCTTCAGGTTTCGCCTTTGTCGCGCGCGTTACAGTCCACTAGTCTTCAGGCTTCCAGTTGATGATCGTCGTGATGCAAACGCTCACCGGCGCCCCGTCCACGTGCGATGGCGCAAAACGCCAGTCCCGAATCGCTGCCAGGATCGCCTGGTCTTCCTCGGGCCAGGTCGGCCCCATGGTCTGCACGATCTGGACCTCGCTCACGCCCCCGTCGGGTCCCACGACGAGCTGTACGACGGATTCCCGAGCCATGGGCGGCTGCCCGCGTACGGGTAGCCGGGGGGGCAGGGCTCGCAGGGGCTCGGGCTCCGGTACCGCCGCTCCGGCCAGCACTGGCTTCGGTCGGGCTGGCTCGCTCCAGAGGCTCGCCCAGCCGCAGTGCCGGACCTCATCGACCGCACCTGCGGTGGAGGGCATCACGGTCGCGGGCTCGGTCAGGGATTGCACTTCGAGCGAGTCGACGATTGCGGTTTCGAGCGGCTCTTCCCCGACGGCCGGCTTGTCCTCCCGCGGGGCTGGCGGGCTCTCGTCACGATCGGAGGCGGGCTGGCAGCCGCTCAATATCAGCAACGCCAGCAGGTGGGTCCGTACGATCACGACGGAATTCTGACCCGTTCGTTCGGTTGCCACAAGCGCCGAATCGCTCTTTACCGTAGGGCGGAGGGGTAGTACTATCCCGCCTTCAAAGGGCCCGACCAAGAATAACCACCAATTTTTTGACGCCGATGCATCCCGTCTCAATGCGTTGCCTGCCGCCTTCCGCAGCAAGCCTGTCGAGCGGAGGCTAGTGCTCGCCTCGACGCCCAAAAAAAGGCATTTATTCTTGGTCGGACCCTAAACGGAGGTTAACTCATGCGAACTTACGGAATCCTAGGTTTGGTGGCGGTGCTGGCGTTTGCCGGCCTCGCGATGGCCCATCCTCACTTCAACAAGACCGTGACCACAAAGCTCCCGAGCGGCGCGGAGGTCACCGTCACCTACAACACCACACCGGCCAACATGGAACGCGCCAAGAGCGCCGAGGTCGGTGCCTTCGTGAGCCCGCGCGGTCCTCGTCTCAACTTGTCGGCCGCCGTGACGTCCGGCTCCACTTCGGTTGCCGCCGGGGAGTATACGATTGGCGTCATCAAGAACGGCGACGACGACTGGACACTTGCCCTGTATCCCGGGAGAATCCCTCGCGGCGAAAGCCCGGATATGTCGAAAGTCATCAAGCTCGACTCCGAGTACTCGTCGGGCGCAGGAACGGCCGATCACATGCTGATCGACGTTTCGGCCGGTAGCGGGAAGATGGAAGGCAAGGCTGTCCTGACACTGCACTTCGGAACCATGTTTCTGGCGGGCGCCCTGTCTTAGTGGATCAACGCGCCCTCACTCTTCGTTCCCGCCTACGCCCTCCGGGCTTCGGCGAGGTCCCGACGAAGCCTTGGCGAAGTCGGACGCGTGCGGCGCCTCGCTCGGCGTGCTGTCGGCCCATTCGGGCCGGGGGAGCGAAGCGAGCAGCAGGGTGCGGTCGCGTTGCTCTAGTGTCCTGCTAGGCGAGCATCTTCTCCGCGAGTGTGAGGGCCTCTTCGAGGCCCTCCACATTCGGGCCGCCGCCCTGCGCGATCTGCGGTGAACCCCCTCCTTTTCCTCCGACGCGCACGACCGCGCCCTGTAGAAGCTTGCCTGCGTCCACGTCGACGTCCTTCGAACGGGCGAAGACCAGGTGGGCGCGCCCCTCTGCTTCGGTGCCGAGCAGTACGACTCGGCCGGGCTTCCGGGTTAGAAACGCGGCCAGAAACCGAAGCTCGCCAGGTCCGACATCTGGAACTCGTTTCGTGAGCCGGGGGGAGTCGGCCATCCACTCCTCGCCCTGATACTCCAGAAGCTTTTGTCGAAGTGCGTTCATCGCCTTGCCGGTCGCCTTGCGGTCATCGACGAGCTTTTGCGCAGTCGCTACGAGCTCGTCCCCAGAGCTGCTGACCGTGCGCGCCAGCGCGCGGATTCTTCCGATCGCAGTCCGGTAATCGCGCAGGACACGCTCGCCACACAGGAACTCGACGCGCGTTCCCCCTTTGAATCTCTCGAAGTCACGAACGACGATCGGCCCGACTTCGGAGGCGTTACCCGGATGTGTGCCGCAGCAGGCCTGAGTGTCGAAGCCTTCCACGTCCACGATGCGAACTCGCCCTTCGGAAGGGGGCGCCTTGCGAAGCGACAGCCTGGCCGCCTCGCTCGCGTCTACGAAGTGACTGGCGATGGGAGCGCCACGCTGCACGACGGCGTTCGCCGCACGCTCCGCCCGCACGACATCTTCCTCCGTCAGCGGTACCTTGTCCACGTCGATGGTGCTCTCCTGGCCGCCCAGATGAAACGACGTGGTCTGAGCTCCGAGCTCCCGGACGAAAGCGGCGGACAGAATGTGCTGACCAGAATGCTGCTGCATATGGTCGCGCCGACGTGCTTCGTCGATACGGCACGAGACACGTTCCGCCTCCGGGAACCGATCGACGCAGTGAAGGATCGTTTCGTCCTCGCGTTCCAGGACCTTCGTGACCGGGATGTCGTCGATCGTTCCCAGGTCGTATGGCTGTCCGCCGGATTCCGGATAGAAATAGGTGGAGGTGAGGACGAGCGCCTTGCCGTCTTTTGTTTGGAGGCGCTCGGCGACGTCCGCCTCGAAGGTCGTGACGTAGGGGTCCTCGAGATAGAGCCGCGCGGTCGGCATCAGTGAGCCGTTGGTTGGAAAACCGGGACACGAACACCAAGAACGCAAAGAGCGCCAAGGGATGAGCGGTTTTTTTTCTTTGCGCTCTCATGCTTCCTATTGGCTCGATACCTTCTCTTCGCCAGAGAGCGCCGGCGGCCATGAATTGGCCCGAACGTTCGCAAAGAAAACGAAAGTCCTTCGCGATCTTTGCGATCTTCTGTTCGATCCTGAAGCATCGTTTCTAGCGAGTCAGTCGGCGTCGAAGGTTGCTTCCATCGCTTCGAGGTACTTGGCGCCCGTGCCCGTGTTGAACAGGACGACAGTCCGTACTTCGACTTCAGGCGCTTCGCTTCGATGAGGGGCGTCCCGCCCTCTCCCAGCCTCAGGCAACGATCCTCATCTGCGAGCGGGAGCACTTCGTGATAGCGCCACAAGTCGAAAGGACGCTCGCTCAGGCTCTCCGGCCGGACAGTCTTTCGGGCTCGCTCCAGATCGTATCGCGCGACGAGCGGCGCTCCGGCTTTCGACAGGAACTGTCTCTCCGCGGGGTCGTAGTGCTCGCCGGTTCGCGAGCACTCGAGATGGGTCAAGTAGGAATATGTCATCGCACGGGTTACGGCGCAGCCCGACAGGGTGGCGAGAGCTCGAAAAGTCTCAGACGGTCATGAGCTCCTTTTCCTTGTTCTTCGCGAACTCGTCGACCTTCTTGACATGCTCGTCGGTGACGTCCTGCACGTCCTTCAGAGCATGTTTCTCATCGTCTTCGGAGACTTCCTTGTCCTTCAGCAGTTTCTTGAGTCGGTCGTTGACGTCGCGCCGCACCTGACGGATCGCGGTGCGGCCCTCCTCCGCCATCTTGCCGACTTGTTTGACGAGCATCTTGCGGCGCTCCTCGGTGAGCGGCGGGATCGGGATTCGGAGAATCTTGCCGTCGTTCGCCGGGTTCAGATCGAGATCCGACGTCAGGATGGCTTTTTCGATCTTCTCGACCATGGGCGGCTCCCATGGTTGAATCGTGATCAGGTTCGCCTCGGGAACGGCCAGATTGGCCACTTGATTGAGGGGAGTTGGCGACCCGTAGTAGTCGACGCGAATCCCATCGAGGAGCGCAAGCGAGGCGCGGCCGGTTCGGACGGCGGCGAGCTCGGTGCGCAGCACGCCGATCGACTTGTCCATGCGCGTCTTGGCGTCTTCCAGCAAATCGTCAATCACGATTTCACACCTCATGCTCTGACGGTGGTGCCCACCTTCTCGCCGCAGACGACGCGCTTCAGGTTGCCGGGCTCCCGCAGGTCGAAAACGATAATGGGCAGCTTGTTGTCCATGCATAGCGAGATCGCCGTCGTGTCCATCACCCGCAGGCCTTTTTCCAGCACTTCCATATAGCGAATGCTCTCGAAGAACTCGGCCTGGTCGTCCTCCTCGGGGTCGGTTGAGTAGATGCCCGCGACCCGCGTTCCTTTGAGAATGATGTCGGCCTTGATTTCCATCGCCCGCAGCGCCGCCGCCGTATCGGTCGAGAAGTAGGGATTTCCTGTTCCTGCCGCGAAAACCACCACGCGGGCTTTCTCCAGGTGTCGGATGGCGCGTCGCCGAATATAGGGCTCGGCCACCTGGTTCATTTCGATCGCGGAGACGACGCGGGTGTTGACGCCGAGCTTCTCCAGAGCGTCCTGAAGAGCCAGCGAGTTGATCACGGTGGCCAGCATTCCCATCTGGTCGGCGGAGACACGGTCCATCCCGCGCGCCGACGGGGCGATACCCCTGAAAATGTTCCCGCCCCCGATGACCACCGCCAGCTCCACACCGAGAGAGTGCACCCCCTGGAGCTCCTCGGCGACCCTCTGGGCGACTACCGGGTCGATGCCGAAGCTCTGAGTCCCCATCAAAGCCTCACCGGAAAGCTTGATGAGCACGCGTCCATAGACGGGTTTGTCTGTCATAAGCCCACTGCCGACCGAATTCTACGCCACTTGCGAGCTTCTCCAAAACGGCTGGAGAGACTCGGAGATCAGAATAGGCACAGAGAAAACAGAGCAGGGACCGCGACCAAAAAAGATCAACGCAAAGACGCGAAGTCACCAAGGTCGCAAAGGTTCACTACTCTTCGCCTTCGGCGGTCTCCACGCCCGAGTCGGCCCTCGCCAGGTTCGATTGGGTGCGGATTCGTTGCTCTCCTGGAACTCTGTGCTCTCTGTGGTGAAGGGCGACTAGTCGGCGCCGCGCTCGAAGCGCACGAAGCGTCTAACCCGGATGTTCTCTTTCAGCACCGCGATCGCGGACTTGACGTAGTCCTCTACCGTCTGCTCGGGGTTCTTGATGAACGGTTGCTCCAGGAGCACGTTCTCCGAGTAGAATTTGCTCAGGCGACCCTCGACGATCTTCTCGATCACGCTGGCCGGTTTGCCGCTCGAGCGAGCCTGGCTCGTCAGGATTTCGCGCTCCTTGTCCGCCGCGTCGTCCGGCACCTCCTCGCGGCGTACCCAGCGTGGCGCGGCTGGACTGGCGGCGGCCACCTGCATGGCCAGGTCCTTTACGAGTTTCTTGAAGTCGTCCGTACTGGCCACGAAGTCGGTCTCGCAATTAACCTCTATGAGAACGCCGACGCGACCTCCCGGATGGACGTAGCTGTCCACCAAGCCCTCGGTGGTGGCGCGTCCCGATTTCTTCTCCGCCACCGCCTGACCCTTTTTCCTGAGAATCGTGACCGCTTTGTCGAGATCGCCCTCGGCTTCCTCGAGTGCCTTCTTGCACTCCATCATCCCCGAGCCGGTGCGCTCGCGGAGCTGTTTGACTTGTTGTGCCGATATGTTGCTCATACCGCTTTCTCCATCGAAATTCGCTTCAAGTTTCTCGCCTGGACGGATCCCTCAGTACCGGCCAAGCCCCGCCTCGGAGGCGGGGGAGGGAGAACAAAGGGGTCTCTCAGGCGGGTGGGGGATTCTTGGCGGAAGCCTCGGCCGCCTCCGCTTCCACGGACGGCTTGGGCTCCGTGCTCTCCGCCGTGTCGGTCACCGTCGCTTCGGGCGCTCGAGCTTCCGTGGCTTCTTCCACAGGCTCAGCATTTTCAGCAGGCTGACCTGGCTCAGCGTTCTTAACTGGCTCAGCAGGCTCAACTGGCGCGCTCGCGGCCGCGGCGTCTTCGCCCGCCTCGCTCTTTTCTTCGGAAGGCTCACCGTTCGTCGGCACTTCCGGTGCTCCCTTGCGCATCTGCCGCCCCGCCATGAGGGCGTCGGCGATACGGGAAGTGAAAAGCTTGATCGCCCGAAGAGCGTCGTCGTTGCCCGGGATGACGTAGTCCACCACGTCGGGGTCCGAGTTGGTGTCGACGATGGCGATGACCGGGATTCCGAGCTTCCTGGCCTCGTGGACCGCGATCTCTTCCCGATTGGCATCGACCACGTAAATGGCGTCGGGCAGCTGGCCCATCTCTTGTATGCCGGAGAGGTTCTTGTCCAACCGCAGCCGCTCCTTGTTGAGCCGGGACAAGGCTTTCTTGGAGAGGTCGCTGGCGCCCCCCTCTTCGATCATCGCGGTGAGCTCCTTGTAACGCCCGATACTCTTTTGTATGGTGACGGAATTGGTCAGGATGCCTCCCAGCCAGCGCTGGTTGACGAAGAACATTCCCGCCCGCTTCGCTTCTTCCGCTACGACCTCCTGAGCCTGGCGCTTGGTCCCGACGAACAGGACGGTCTTGCCATCGGCACCGAGCTGGGTGGCGAACTTGAGAGCCTCCCTGAAGAGCTTCAGCGTCTTCTGCAGGTCGACGATGTAGATGCCGTTTCGTTCCCCGAAGATGTAGTCCTTCATCTTCGGATTCCATCGTTTGGTTTGATGGCCGAAATGCACCCCTGCTTCGAGGAGCTCTTTCATCGATATCGAAGCCAAAAAAGTCCTCCTCTCGATAGCGGGCCGTTCTGACCTACCGCTTCGAGTACTGAAAGCGCTTGCGAGCGCCGGGCTGACCGTACTTCTTGCGTTCCTTTATGCGCGCGTCTCTCGTCAGGAACCCGCCCTTCTTGAGCCTGGCGCGTAGCTCCTGATTGAAATCGCAGAGAGCCCGGCTGATGCCGAGTCGCATCGCCCAGGCCTGGCCGGTAAGACCGCCGCCTCGGATATTCGCGTAAATGTCGAAATTGCCCGACGATTCCGTGCGAGCCAGCGGCTGCTGGATGATCATCTTCAGAGCGTCGCTGACGAAGTAATCGTCGAGGGAGCGATGGTTGACTTTGATGTCGCCGTTGCCGGGACGGAGGTACACGCGCGCGATGGATCTCTTGCGTTTTCCGGTGCCGTAGTACTGGATGTTTCCCATGGCCAAGTGGTGGGTGCTCCTTGCTAGAGTTCGTGCGAGCGGCGGTGTCGGGTTGGACGAACCAGTGGTCGCTTACCTCGCCGCCAGTTTGAGCGCTTCGGGCTTCTGGGCTTGATGCGGATGATTCGGACCCCGGTATACCTTGAGCTTCCGGAACTGCGCCCTTCCCAGCTTCGTTTTGGGGAGCATGCCTCGGATTGCACTCTCTATGAGACGCTCCGGGTGTGTGGCTCGAAGCTCTTCCGCGCGTCTCGTGCGGATGCCTCCCGGGTATCCGGTGTGCCGGAAGTAGACTTTGCTCTCTTCCTTGTTCCCGGTGAGGATGACTTTCTCAGCGTTGACCACGATGACGTGGTCGCCGGTGTCCAGAAATGGTGTGTAGATGGGCTTTTCCTTGCCGGTCAGGATCGTAGCGAGCCGACTCGCCAGTCGGCCCAGCACCTGGCCTTCGGCGTCGACGACGTGCCACTTCCGATCGACCTCGCCTTTACGTGCGAATGTTGTTCCCATTTGCCTTTCGCTGGCGCGTCGTTCTGCCGCGGCCGCCGACGCGGAGGCACACAAAAAGAGTGGGCAGGCGAAAACGACCCAAACCCGTAAGCTAATTGTTCTTACGGAGATTGTCAAGAGAAAAACTCATGACTTTTACCCGCCAATGAGGGGAAAACCCCCTTCGGGCTTGACCAACCGCGGTTTGTATCCCATAATAGCTGGTAAGTTTCCAGGGACAACTAACGAATTTTGTGCTTGACACTCGGAGTCTCGGTACTGTACGCTCACAAAGCACTTTAACTTCTCCTTGGTAAGTGTCGTTGATTCAAAGGAAACGGTAGAAGGCGGGATCGATGGGTCTCTTCGGTAAGAAGAAAAATCTCGTCGGGTTGGACATCGGCTCGAGCTCGGTGAAGGCCGTCGAGATGAAGGCAGGCAAGGGTGAGACCTGGCAGCTGGCCACGATCGGCCTCGAGTATTTGCCGCAGGAAGCCATCGTGGACGGCCAGATCATGGACTCCACATCGGTCATCGACGCCATCCAGAAGCTGTTCGCCGAATACAAGATAAAGACGCAGGACGTCGCAACCGCTATCAGCGGGAGCTCGGTGATCGTCAAGAAGATTCAGCTTCCCGCCATGAGCGAGCAGGAGCTCGCCGAGTCCATCCACTGGGAGGCTGAACAGTACATCCCGTTCGACATTCAGGAAGTCAATCTCGACTACCAGGTCCTCGATCCCGGGGCGGCTGGTGGCAACATGGACATCCTTCTAGTGGCGGCGAAAAAGGACAAGATCAACGACTACCAGAGTGTCATCACCCAGGCTGGCCGCAACCCGGTCGTCATGGACATCGATGCTTTCGCACTTCAGAACTCCTACGAGATGAACTACGGCGTCGAGCCCAGTCGTGTCATCGCCATGGTGAACGCCGGAGCGAGCCAGGCCAACATCAACGTGGTGAAAGGCGACACCTCCATTTTTACCCGTGACATTACGACCATCGGCGGCAACCAGTACACCGACGCCATCCTGAAAGACCTCAACGTCAGCTTTGATCAGGCGGAGAACATGAAGCAGGGGCACGGTGAGAACGCCGAGCAGGTCAGCCAGATTCTGATGACGGTGACGGAACAGGTCCTCAAGGAAGTCGAGAAGACCTTTGATTTCTTCAAGGCCACGACCTCGGAGGACCGCATCGACCGGATCGTCCTCGGCGGAGGAAGCGCGCGGATTCCCGGGCTCCTCAACGCCATGGCGGACCGGTTCGACACGCAGGTGGACGTCTTCAACCCTTTCCAGAGTGTTCAGTACAGCCCCAAAGATTTCGATGCCGAATTCCTCGAAGAAGTTGGACCCGCCTGTGCCATCGCAGTGGGATTGGCGATGAGAAAGGCTGGTGATTGATGATCAAAGTCAACCTTCTCGGTACCAGAGAGCCCGTTGCAGGCGGGCCCGCCTATATCGATCCGGGCGCTGTCGCGGGCGAAGGATCAGACAAGAAAGGCATCGTGGTCGCCATCGGACTACTCGGTCTTTCGCTGGCCGGCATCGGCTACATGTGGTTTACCGCCGAGCGCACCCTCCGGGAGCTCGACCGGACCATCAACGAGCTGAATCAGGAGAAAGCTCGCCTTCAGCCAATTATCGTCCAGGTGGAGGAGTATAAGGCGAAGCTCGCAGAGCTCGAGGAGAAGGAACGACTCATCGAGCGCTTGAAGACGGAGCGGCAGGGGCCGGTCCGCGTTCTGGAGGCGCTTTCCGCGGAGCTCCCCGATTTCGTGTGGCTGACCGAGCTCAGACAGACGCCGGGGAGCGTCACCATCGACGGCATGGCGGCGTCCTACGTCAGCATCGCCGACTATATCGGCAAGCTCGACGACAACGACTGGTTTCAGGACGTGGAGCTCATTGATGCGAGGGTGGCCAAAAGCTCCGAGCAGGAGTTCACCGAGTTCCAGCTCCGGGCGCAGATCGTTGCGCCCTATACGGGCGAAGGTGACGCGGCGGTAGTCGGCGGGCAGTAGGGAGGCGGCCATGGGAAAAATGTCGTTCGGAATACAGGTCCTGGTTTTCGGCATTCTTGCTGTCCTTCTCTACGGCGTCTTCCACTATGTCGTCTACAGCCCGAAGGAGGAACTGATCCAGACCAAGAGTCAGGAACGAAGCCAGCTCCAGGCCGAGGTGGAGAACGCGAAGACTACCGCAGCGCGTCTGCCGGAGTTCCGCCGCGAGGTGGAACGCAAAGAGGCCACACTTCAGGCCTTGTCCCGGATTCTTCCCAGTGAAAAGGAGGTAGCCGATCTTCTTCGCAAAGTACAGCAGCTTGCCGCGGAATCCAGCCTGAACGTCCTTCGGTTCAAGCCGGAGGCGACACGCCCCCAGGACTTCTATGCCGAGTGGCCGATCAGTCTCGAGATCGACGGCAGCTATCACAATCTCGCCTATTTCTTTGACCGCTTGAGTCGACTTTCCCGCATCGTCAACGTGAGCAATCTTTCCATCCAGGCCAAAAAACAGCCCACGATATCCTCTACCATCACCGCCTCCTGTACCGCGACGACGTTCGTGTTCATCGAGCAACTGGGCGCGTCTTCGTCCGCGGCACCGGGTCAACCAGGTGCTGGGGGAGCTCCAAGAGCCAACTAAAACTGAATTCCGATTCAACCATAGTGGATCAGCATGTCTAACCCGCGAGACGTGAGAGCTATGTGGTCGCCGAAGCTCGCCGCGCTCCGAGCTGGCACCGCCATCATGGCGCTCGCGGCAATGGGTGCGACCTCTTTTCGGGTGACCCAGGCAGCCGCCCTGCGCCAGGAGGCGCCCACTCAGCCTTCGGCCGGGTCGAGTGAAGGGCAGCCGCCTTCCGGAAAGACTGCTCCGGTCGAGCCGGGCGATGTCCAGCCGGGCGATGTCCAGGAAGTCCAGCCGGTTCCCGACGCCATCGAGCTCACCGAAGGCTTCGGCTTCAGCTACGAGTCGGCCGGCCGGCGGGATCCTTTCATCAGCCTCGCGCTCGGTATCGACGTGGCGGCTCTCGACGCCCGCCCACAGGGGCTGCAGGGAATGCTCATTCAGGAAGTCACTCTCAGGGGCATCGTCAAAACCCAGGACGGCTACATCGCGATGATTCAGGGAACAGATAACAAAAGTTACTTCGTGCGCATCGGTGAAAAACTCTACGACGGCAGCATTCAATCCATGGACGAAAACCGAGTCGTCTTTCGTCAGGAAATCAACGACCCCTTGCGAATAGAGAAGTTCCAGCAAGTAGAGAAGTCGCTTCATCCGCTCGAGGAGGGCAAACGATGAAACCTTCGCGGTCAACCCTCGAGGTCCGGGCGGCGGTCCGCGTCACCTTTCTGGTGCTACTGAGCTTGCTCCCGGCGCTCGGGGCCACGGAACAAGTCGATGGCAACGACCCGACGCTCGGACCCGTCGCCAGGATCGACGCGGTGCGGTACCACGTCGAGCCGGGACAGACGAGAGTTTGGTTCGAGACGGGCGGAGCCGTTCTGTACACCCACTACAGTCCCGATCCGCTCACCCTAGTCATCGACTTGCCCGGCGTCGACATCTCGAGCCTCGCTGAGCGAACGGTGGTCGGAAGTCGGGAGGTCGAGTCCATCCTGGCTACGAGTCTGGAAGGCATCAAAGGCAGGCGGCTGTCTCGCATCGAGGTCAAGCTCGCAACGATCGTTCCGTACCAGCTTTCGGGGACCGAGCACGCGCTCAATATCCTCTTCGATGGTTCGAGTGGCCCAGGCAGTGAATCGACGTCACCCGAGACGATGATGGATTCGGCGTCGAGGACTCCCGTGGCGGACCGACCGGCACCACCTGCAGTCCAGACGAGCTCCGCCGGGGCTTCATCGGAATCGTCCGAGCGAGCAACGATCCCGCGCCAGGAGCCGCCGCCACCGGCAAGGGCGCCGGCACCCGCTCAGGTCCCGGCCTACAGTGGCCCCCCGGCAACCGCCATCAGCGCCGTCACGCACAGCCTGATCGGTGACATCCTCGAGGTCACCGTCCACGCGGACGGCCGTCTGAACTACACCAGCTTCCGACTGGACGGCCCCTCTCGACTCGTCTTCGACTTCAACGGCGTCCTGAACGGCGTTCCGCGGGCCGCGGTGAGCGTCGAAGAGATGGGGGTTTCCCGTATCCGGATCGCACAGTTCCGGAACGCCGAGCCCCGCATCACTCGCCTCGTGTTCGACCTGAACAACGAAGTATCGCATCGCGCCCTAGAAGCCGATGCCGGACTTCGAATCAGCTTCGCACGCTCGGAGGAGACACTCGCGCCCGCCTACGCCGCGCTGGATACGGGCGAGTACTCCGGCGACAACGGTGGCTTCGACACGCCGAGCGAACCGGAGCAGGCCGGGTCCGACGGCGCGAGCGAGCTGAGCACCGTGACGATCGGCAGCGACGGCTTGGTCGAGGCGACGACCCAGCCTTTTTCGTACTCGCCGGACGCACCCATCGAGTCGGTGGGGGCTCGACTCGCCGGGGTTCAGTCTTTTCGCGACCAACCCGGGCGAGCCCGGGCTTCCCTCGCCTCCGCCGGAGCCGGACCCCATGATGCAGGTAGAGTCCGGTCAGGTGTTGACGGGCGTTGAGCAGTTTGGCCAGAGGGTCTACACCGGTGAGCTCATCAGCCTGGACTTCAAAGACGGAGACATTCAGGACATCTTCCGACTGTTTGCGGACATCAGCGGTCTGAACATCGTCGTCCAGCCCGGGGTCCAGGGGCGGATCACGCTGAAGCTGACGGAGGTTCCCTGGGACCAGGCACTCGAGCTCATCTTGAAGACCAACAGGCTCGGCTACATCGTCGAGGGGAACGTCATCCGAATCGCGCCACTCTCCGAGCTGGCCGATGAAGAGGCGGAGCGGCGGCGTCTTGCCGAGGAGAAGGCTCTGGCGGGCGAGCTCTTTACTCAGACTCGTGTCTTGTCCTACGCCAAGGCGGCCGACATCGAAGACCTGCTCAAACGGAACCTGTCCGCTCGCGGCGATATCGTCATCGACGAGCGCACGAATACGGTCATTTATACCGACCTGGCGGGGCAGCTTCAGGCCATCACCAATCTCATCGACACTCTGGACACCGCGATCCCGGGAGTCGAGATCGAATCGCGCATCGTCGTCACGACGCGCACATTCTCGCGTCAGCTCGGTGTGCAGTGGGGCTTCACCAGCAGTCAGACTCCGGCTCTGGGGAACACCACGGAGCTGATCTTCCCGAACCGCATCCAGATCGGTGCACAGCCCCTCGGTAACGAATCGGACATCGAGTTCCGCGCCCCCGGTGTCACTACGGGTGGCATCGCACCTCCGACAACGCGAGAGGGAGCGGCTCAAATCGACCGTGGCTACGCGGTGAACCTGCCCTTTGCCGGCGCGCCCACCGGTGCCATCGGCCTCTCTCTGGGAAGCATCACCGGCGCTTTCAGCATCGACGCGGCACTCTCGGCCGCAGAGCGGCGAGGTCAGGTGCGCATCATCTCCGCCCCGAAGATCATCACCCAGAACAACCGGCCAGCCGAGATCAAACAGGGTGTGACCTTCCCGGTGCAGGTGGTGGCCAACAACACCATTACGGTCCAGTTCAAGGATGCCGTTCTGGACCTTCGGGTAACACCGCAGATTACCAACGCCGATACCATCATTCTGGACATCGAGATCAACAACGATGTGCTCGACTTCGGCCAGGCGGTCAACGGTATTCCGAGTATCGTCACCCAGTCCGCCACGACCCGACCAACAGCTGCGCAGCGACGGCTGTCACCACACAAACGTTCTCTATCGTGGCTGTTTGTCCGTAACCCAGGGCGTCGCGGTAAGCTACCGCGGAGCCGGGCTCGCTTTTGCGGGCCCACGCTCCGGCGGTTTCGCCTTTAAGTTGGACATGAGTAGAATCGAAGAGTTGGAGAAAAGACTTGCGGCGGATCCCAACTCTCGGACGTTCGTCCAGCTCGCAGAGGAGTACCGGAAAGCGGGTCTGCTCGAGCAGGCCATCGACGTCTGCGAGAACGGCATCAAGATCCACCCGCAGTACCCCTCCGCCCGTGTCGCCCTGGGACGCGCGCTGCTGGAGGCTGAGTCCTACGAGCGTGCGAGTGCGGAGTTCGAAGCCGTCCTGAGGCAGATTCCGGACAATATACTCGCCAACAAGTTCCTGGGTGAGACGTACCATCGGATGGGGCGCCTCGACGAGGCGCGGAAGAAGTACGACATCGCCCGCACCCTCGCGCCCGAGGATACGGATCTCGGCGAGCGGATGAAGGCCCTGGAAGCGGATATCGCTGGCGGAGGTGCGCCAGCGGCGGGCGCTCCAGCCCCGGCTCCGGCGCAAGCGCCAACCGTCATACAGCCGCCGGGCCCCGCGCCGGTGCTCGAGTCGACCATCGCCGAGGCCGCACCCGAGCCGGTGCTCGAGTCGACCACCGCCGAGGCCGCACCCGAGCCGGACGCGGGGCCGGCGCCCATTCCACTGGCCGAGATGCCGGACGAGCCGATGGAGCTCATGACAAGTGACTTCGTGTCGCCGCCGTCGCCCTCTTCCGTTTCGGAGGTTCCGGAGCCACCTGCTCCGCCGACTCCTTCCGTACCGGATGCGTTGCCTCCGGTGCCCCCGCCGGCGGAACCGCCACCCCCGGCGTTTGCCGAGACACCCGTTCCTGAGCCGCCGCCGCCGCCGCCGCCGCCGATGATGCCCTCGGAGCCCCCTATGGTCGCCCCGGAGGAGCCCCCGGCCGTGGTGACGCCCGAGCTCATGGCTCCGGAGGTGCCCCCCCCGCCTTTCGAGCCCGCACCGCCGTCCGAGGCGGCCGGTGAGATGGTGTTCGAGGCTGCGAACGAGCCCGCACCGCCACCTCCTTTGGCTGCCGCTCCCGTAGAGGATCAACCAGAGCCCTTTCCTTCCAGGATTTCCGAGCCTCCGTCTGCGCCCGGGGAAGACCTCGAGACTCCCACGATGGCAGAGCTCTACGCCTCTCAGGGGCATTTCCGCCAGGCCATCGATGTCTACCGGAGACTCGTGTCGCGGCAACCGGATGAGGCGCGTTACCGTGAACGGCTCGAGGAGCTTCAGATTCTCGCCCGAGCGGCGAGCGAAGCACCACCGCCGGCGACAGCCTTTGCGGATGACGCGAGTCGGCGAGCCGTGATACAACGCCTCGAGAGCTGGCTCGACGTGATCAAGAGAAACCGGCGCGGTTGAACGTGAACGTGCACTCGCGATCGGCCGCGCTCGTCCATTGAACGAAAGCTGAACATGGTCTTTGCCGAGGTGGTCCGGGAAGCAGCCTCCAAGATGGATGGTTGCATCGGACTCGTAGTGATGGGCATGGACGGTATCCCCATCGAGCGCCTGGTGTCGGAGGCGCATCAGAATTTCGAAATGCTGGCGGCCGAGGCCACCAGCCTGCTTCGTAGCACGCGCCAGGCGGCAGAAGACGTCGGTGCGGGCGGCCTCAAGGAGCTTATCTTCAGGACGGAGACCCTCACCGTGCTTGCCATCGCCATCACCGACGACTACGTCCTGCTGGGTGTGCTGGCGAACGGCGCCAACTACGGCAAGGCGCGATTTCACATGAAGCGCGCCGCCCTGCAGCTGGAAAAAGAGTTCGCTTAACAGCATCCAGCATCCAGGTCCGGAAGCATGGCGGAGTGCTTCCAACAAACAGGTTCTCTCTCCCCGTCGGGGGAGCCGCCTTCGTCGGCGAAGCCGACTTCGGCGAGCCTCGCCGAAGCCTTGGCGGAGGCGGGAGGTTAGGTGAGGGGGAACTGATTTTCCCTGGATGCTGAATGCTGGATGCTCGCGTGTGATATTCTTCTGGGTTCTGATTGTGCGGAATCAAGGGAGCTCGCTTGGATCTAAAGGAATTAAAAGAGCTTCTCGCGCTCGTCTCGGATAACGAGATCATCGAGTTCGAGCTCGAGCAAGACGGTGTCAAAGTCAGGATCAGGAAGGGTGTGGAAGTACCGCCCGCAGCACCTGTCCCGATCTCCCCGCCCGTCGCCCGAGCGCCGTCCCGCATCGAGCAACCCGGCGAGGCGTCCTCCACTGCCCCCGAGAAGCCGGTCACAAAGGCGGACGACCAACCGGGGCTAGACGGCATCGCCGTCGTGACGTCGCCGATGGTGGGCACTTTCTACCACCAGCCCGAACCCGGCGCGGACGCTTTCGTCAAGGTCGGTGACAGAGTTTCCAAAGGGCAGGTGCTCTGCATCATCGAAGCCATGAAGCTCATGAACGAGATCGAGTCGGAGCACGCCGGGGAGCTCGTGGAGGTCTTCGTCCAGAACAACCAGCCGGTTCAGTTCGGCGACAGGTTGTTCGCCATTCGAGAGAGCGGCTGAGAGACAGCTCTCTATTTCCGGACCCTCCTTAGATGTTCAAGAAGATTCTCATCGCGAACCGGGGCGAGATCGCCCTCCGGATCATCTCGGCTTGCCGGGAGCTGGGCATCCAGACGGTAGCCGTCTATTCGGAAGCCGATGCCGACTCTCTTCACGTTCGATTCGCGGACGAGGAGGTGTGTATCGGTCCGCCGCGCATCTCCGCGAGCTACCTCAATATCCCGAGTATCATATCCGCCGCGGAGATCACCGGCGCGGACGCCCTTCATCCCGGTTACGGTTTCCTCGCCGAGAGCCCGTACTTTGCCGAGATTGCTGAAGCCTGCCAGATCAAGTTCATCGGTCCCAGCCCTCGCGCCATTCGCGCCATGGGAGACAAGTCCCTGGCGCGACAGACGATGACGAAGGCCAACGTTCCGGTGCTGCCTGGCTCGACGGGGCCGGTCGAATCCGTCGAGGAAGCGCTGGCGACCGCCAGGAAGATCGGCTATCCGGTCATTCTCAAAGCGGCGGCCGGGGGCGGTGGGCGGGGGATGCGCATCGTCCCGGACGAGGAGGCGATGTCTTCTGCTTTCACGACAGCCGGGCGAGAGGCGGAAGCCGCCTTCGGCTTCGAGGAGGTCTATCTCGAGAAGTTCCTCGAAAACACGCGTCATGTCGAGATCCAAGTGATGGGGGACTCCCACGGGAACGTCGTTCATCTCGGCGAGCGGGAGTGCTCCGTTCAGCGAAGACACCAGAAGCTTCTCGAGGAAGCACCTTCGCCAGCGGTCTCCGAGCGATTGCGCGAGAAGATGGGCCGGGTGGCCGTAACGGCGGCGAAGGCGGTGGACTACCAGAGCGCGGGTACGGTGGAGTTCCTGCTCGACGAGAAGGACAGTTTCTATTTCATGGAGATGAACACGCGTATCCAGGTGGAGCATCCGGTCACCGAGGCGGTGACCGGGATGGACCTGGTGAAGGGCCAGATTCGGATCGCCGCCGGCGAGCCCCTTGGCTACAAGCAGAAGGACATCGTCAGTCGGGGCGCGGCCATCGAATGCCGTATCAACGCCGAGGACCCGAAGACCTTCATTCCCTCTCCGGGCACCATCCACGCCTTCCACGTGCCCGGGGGGCCCGGTGTCCGGATCGATACGGCTGCCCATGCGGAGTGCACGATTCATCCTTACTACGACTCTCTCATCGGAAAGATCATTGCCCACGGACAGAATCGAGCAGAGGCGATCGCGCGGATGAGGCGTTGCCTGAGCCTGACCGTTGTCGAAGGCGTCAAGACGACTATCCCACTCCATCTGAGGATTCTCGAAGACCCTGAGTTCGTCGCCGGGCGATACGACACCCGGTTCCTGGAGCGGCTTGTTTAACCGCAATCAGAAAAGATCAACGCAAAGACGCGAAGTCTCCAAGAACGCAAAGGTCCACGACTCCTCGCCTTCGGCGGCCTTTGCGCCGGAACTGGCTCCTGGCAGGAGAGGTGCCTTGGCTGGACCGTCCGGGATTGAGACGGTATAGATCGGGTTCGAGCACCGGGAGCCAAGTTGTCTGTCTTTGCGCCTTTGCGCCTTTGCGTTATGTTTTCTCTTCGACATGACGAGGGATAATTAGAAGATGCCGGCTAGAATCTTGGACGGAAAAAGAGTGGGCCTCGAGATTCGCGAAGAGGTCAAGCGGGAGGCGGAGGCACTGGCTCGAAAGGGCGTGGTGCCCGGTCTCGCTGCCGTCCTCGTCGGGGATGATCCGGCTTCGAAGCACTATATCAATAGCAAGACCGAAGCCTCCGGGGAGGCGAGCATCCACTCCGATGGCATCTTTCTGCCGGGGGACACGTCGGCCGACACACTTTCGGAGAAGCTCGACCAGCTCAACGAGCGCGACGATATCGATGCTATCCTCCTGCAGCTGCCGCTTCCGGACCACCTCGATGCCGCCGACTTCATTCCGAGGGTTCGGCCGGACAAGGACGTGGACGGGCTTCACGCGCTCAGCGTGGGACGTCTCGTTCAGAAGCAGCCTGGGCCGCGCCCCTGTACCCCGGCAGGTGTGATGGAACTGCTGAGACGGGAGAATGTGCCCATCGAGGGACAGCGGGCTGTGGTTCTCGGCCGCAGTGACATCGTCGGAAAGCCGATGGCCATGCTGCTGCTCCACGCCAACGCCACCGTGACACTCTGTCATTCGCGGACCCGGGACCTTCCGGCGGTGACCCGGGAGGCGGACATCCTGGTGGCAGCCATCGGAAGAGCGGGATTCGTGCGCCACGATTTCATCAAGCCGGGGGCAGTGGTGGTCGATGTCGGGCAGAACGTGATCGAAGAGGAGGAACAAGTCAAGGACTTATTCGGCGAGGAGTCGAAGCGGATGCAGACGTTCCGGAAAAAGGGAACTGCCCTCGTCGGGGACGTTCATCCGAGGGAAGCGATGGAAGTGGCTTCTGCTTTCACGCCCGTACCCGGCGGTGTCGGCCCCCTCACCATCGCCATGCTGCTCTTCAATACCGTGGAGCTGGCGCGCGCCCGGCGCGCGCGTTGAGCACCCTAAGGCGCTGGTGCTGGAAGTCGGCCTCACCGGCGGTATCGCCTGCGGTAAGTCGATCGTGCTCCGGCGGCTCCATGAGCACGGTGCAGCCACGCTGGATGCGGACCGGGTCGTGCACGGCCTCATGACACCGGGGACGGCGACCACCCGAGCGGTCGCCGAGGAGTTCGGGAAGGAGGTTCTGAGCTCCGACGGTTCGGTGAACCGCAAAGCTCTGGGTGCAATTGTGTTCTCCGATGAGGCCCGCCGTCAGGCCCTCAATGCCATCGTGCATCCAGAAGTGTGGCGCGGCATCGATCGATTCTTCGAGACGGCAGCGAGCGAAGGCAGGCAAGTGGGTGTCGTGGACGCGGCTCTCATGATCGAGACGGGCTCCTACGACCGCTACCAGCGCCTCGTCGTCGTCTTTTGCCCGCGTGAACTTCAGGTAAAGCGACTGCGGGAGCGGGACGGCATCTCGATGGAAGATGCGCAGAAGCGCATCGATGCGCAGATGCCGGTCGAGGAGAAGAGAACTTACGCGGACTACGTGATCGACACCTCGACTTCTATCGAGTCGACCCTGGCCCAGACCGACGATCTGTGGAAAAAACTCCTGGCAGAAGGCCGCGCTCGGGAGAAAACATAACGCAGAGGCGCAGAGGCGCAGAGAAAGAAGAACCGGGAAACGATAAGGAACCCAGGAACCCGACGGAACGAAGCGCGACGGGTCGAACGCGTACCTCCCCGGTATCTCAGGGCACAACCGTGTTCAGGTCCCGAGATGTTGCTTTTTGTCCCCTCTGCGTCTCTGCGCCTCCGCGTTGATATTCCGGTGTTTTGCTTGTGGTCTTCCGTGGTCAGGAAGCGGGGGTTATTCCCGCGGGCCCGGTCTGTTCGTTTCGATGCGCTCCTCCACGAAGCTGTTCCACTCCTGGCAGTGCGGACATCTCCACAGGATTCCGTTCGCGCGATAACCACACTTGACGCAGAGGTGAGGGTCCCAGAAGAAGACGGAATGGGAAACGACCTCGAGATACTTCGCGATGCGATCGGGGGTGCCGTGCTCGAGCATCATCTCCCAGATTGCGTGATGCACCGCGAGCGAATGAGGGTTTTGCTTCGATGCGGTGAAGAGCAGGCGAAAGGCCTGGTCGTCGTCGCCCTCCTGTGACTTCAGGGACGCCAGCGCGACGTGTGCTCTCCAGTCGTTCTCATCACGGGCAATGATCGTCTGGAACAGCTCTTCCATTGCCTGGTTCTTCTCGGGCGGCGCGTAGGTCTCCTCGAGTCGATCGAACACCAGGTAGGCGTCATGGGGACTGACCTCGACCAGCTTCTCCCAGGTCTTTCTGGCTTCTTCCTGGCGATCCTGCTGGCGAAGGAGCTCACCCAGATGAATGTAGGGTGGCGCCAGGTTCCGCGCAGTGGTGATGGCGGTACCGAAAGTTCGCTCCGCCGTCGTGGCTTCGCCCGCTGAGCAGGCGGACTGTCCGATCTGGTCGTGGAGAAAGGCGAGCAGCGTCGGATCCGGGTCGCCGCCCGCCTGCTGTGCGCGCCGAACCATGGACAGAGCCCCTTCCCAGTCCTTCTCCTCCTCGTAGACCTTGACCAGGGTGTTCATTGCGTGGGCATTGTCGGGCTCGAGCTCGAGGACTTCACTCAGTGTATCCCTGGCCCGTTCCCGGAAGCCGGCTCGTTTGAAGTCCATGGCGAGGCACAAGAGGGTGTGCGCCCGCTCTTTCTCGCTCAGACCGGGGCGATGAAGAATGCTCTGATGAATCTGAATCGCTCTCTCGAGCTGCCCTTTTTTCCGGAGGAGGTTTCCGAGGATCAGGTAGATCTCCGTGGCTTCGGTGTTCTCTCGGGCGGCACTCGTGAGCTCGACGACGGCGGCGTCCGTCCGCCCCGCCGCCAGAGAATCCAGTCCGCGAATGAAATGAAACGAGCCGGTGCCGCGGCGACGCGAGTCGTCGCCACGTTCCGCCAGGCGGACCCAAAGCCGGCCGAGCGCGATACCGGCGGCGAAGGCGAGGAGAACGATGAGGAGGGTTTGCTCCTCGAGATTCATGGTCAGAAGAACGGACGGCTCAGGTGCTCGAGCTCGTCTCGTCGGAGGCTGTTGCCGCCTCGGGAAGAGACTCGGTGAGCGGCAGCTTGCGCAGCTCGGCGAGCTCCGAATCGAGCCGCTCGTTCTTGCGGCGAAGTTGCCGCCCTCGCCGGCGCAGTGAGAGCTGACTGCCGATTGCAAGGATCGATGCGAGCAGAAAACCGACCAGCATGGATGCGAACATCGCGAGGGAGAGGGAAATTTCCCCGGTGCTCCGGTAGCTCGTGAAATAGACGGTCACCTTCTGCTCGTAGTTGGACCAGATGAAGGTGGCCAGCGCGGCTCCCAGAAGCAGGACGAAGAAGGAGTTGACGTAACGCAAGGCTCACCTCGAATAATGCCTGATGAGCTCCTCCAGTTTTCCCTGGGCGAGGAGGAGTTGATCGACGAGCTCGCGGACAGCGCCGTAGCCGCCCCGGGCTCTCGTCACATAGAGTACGCGAGATCGTATCTCATCGTGCGCGTCGGCGACAGTGGCGGACAAGCCGGCCCGCGACAGGACGGGCAGGTCCGGAAGGTCGTCACCCATATAGGCGACCTGGTGCGGCTCGAGCTGGAACTCTTCGAGTGCCTCGTGAAAGCACGAGAGCTTCTCTCCGACTCCAAGCCTGACGAAGTCCAGTTTCAGCTCGCGGGCCCGCTCCTCGACCTGAGGAGAGCCGCGTCCGGAAATGAGCCCGACTTTCCATCCCGCCCGTCGCGCGAGCGCGAGGCCGATTCCGTCGCGCGAGTGAAACCGCTTGACCTCGAGATCGCCGATTCGTTGAAAGGTGCCGTCGGTCAGGACGCCATCGACGTCGAGCAGCAGCATGCGAATGTGCTGCGCCTTTTCTCTGAAGGTGTTGTCCATCAATCAGCATCCAGTAACGGCACCGCCAGTTCCCCTGCCCCAGCCCGAGCCCGTGCCCCTGCCCGTCCTTGGTTCCGTTCCCGCACCCATCTCAGAAATATTTTCCTAACCGCCACAAATCATGCAGGTGAAGCACGCCTACGATGCGCCCCTCATCGTCAGGCACCATGATGGAGGTGATCTTGGCGCTCTCCATCAGCGCCAGCGCTTTCGTAGCCGCCTCGAACCGGCCCACGGTGACCGGCGTGCGCGTCATGCACTCCTCTGCACGTCTCTCCAGGAGCTTGTTGTCTTTCTCTAGGTACCGGCGCAGATCGCCGTCGGAGATGACGCCGCAGAGCTTTCCATCACCGTCGACGACGCTGGTGACGCCGAGACCCTTCCGGGACATTTCGTAGATGACGTCCTGCATCGGGGCGCCGGTCTCGATGAGCGGGATCTCGTCGCCCTTGTGCATCACGTCCTCGACCCTCAGGAGCTTGAAACCGAGCTGTCCGCGGGGATGCAGAACGCGGAAGTCCTCCTCGGTGAACCCTTTTTGCTCGAGAACCGCCATCGCGAGCGCGTCGCCGAGAGCGAGCGAGGCGGTGGTGCTCGCGGTCGGAGCGAGTCCCATCGGGCAGGCCTCTTCCTCTACGGAGACATCGAGCACCACGTCGGCCGCCTGGGCCAGGGCTGAGTCGGTGGTACCGAGAAGTGCGATTAGCGGAAGGCTGAGTCTCTTGACGGGCTCGAGGAGCGAGAGCAGCTCCTCGGTCTGACCGCTGTTGGAGAGGGCCAGGACCACGTCGCCCGCGACCAGCATTCCGAGATCCCCGTGGAGCGCTTCTGCGGGATTCAAGTACATGGCGGGTGTTCCGGTACTGGAGAGGGTCGCGGCGATCTTGCGGCCGACGATACCCGATTTTCCCATGCCGGTCACGACGATGCGTCCCTCACACCCGGTGACGAGCTCCACCGCGCGCTCGAATCGCTCGTCCAGTCGGCGGGCGAGGCGTTCGATGGCCGCTGCCTCGATCTCCAGAACGCGGCGCGCGAGGGAAAGGCTCACGGGTTCTCTCGGATCGCGCTCTGGATGGCGAGGAGTCGGGCGAGCACCGACGAGAGTCGGTCGAGCGGGCAAGCATTCGGCCCGTCCGAAAGCGCATTCGCGGGCTGGTCGTGCACTTCCATGAAGATCCCGTCCACGCCGGCGGCGACGCCTCCCGAAGCCAGCTCTCGAATGTAGCGGGAGTCGCCCGAAGAAGAGTTACCCGCTCCGCCGGGGAGCTGCAGGCTGTGGGTGATGTCGAAAACCAGCGGGCAGCCCGTCTCGCGGATGACCGGAAAGCCCCGAAGGTCGACGACGAGGTTGTTGTAGCCAAAGCTGGTGCCTCTCTCGGTGACCGAGATGTTCTCGTTTCCTGTGCTCATCGCCTTGTCTACGGCGTGCCGGATATCCCAGGGGGCGAGGAATTGTCCCTTCTTGATATTGACCGGCTTTCCGGTTCGAGCTGCGGCGAGGATGAGGTCGGTCTGGCGGCAGAGAAAGGCCGGTATTTGGAGCAGGTCGACGGCCGCTGCCACCTGCTCTGCCTGGGACGGTTCGTGCAGATCCGTCGTCACCGGGACTGCGCACTGATCGCGCACTCCTCTCAGGATCTCGAGGCCCTTCTCGAGGCCGGGACCGCGGAACGAGTCGGTCGAGGTTCGATTGGCCTTGTCGAAGGAGGCTTTGAAGATGTAGGGGATCCCGAGCTCCGTCGTGATCGCGGAGATGCGCTCCGCCATGTGGAAAGGATGCCGCTCGTTCTCGATGACACAGGGCCCACCGATGAATACGAACGGATGGGTCCCGCCAAAGGCGACGTCGCCTACATGGACGACTCTGGTCTCGATCGGGCGCACGCTCAGGCGCGGGCGGAGGCAGATTCCGTCGCCGCTTCCTCCTTCGCCGAGCCCCCGGTCTTGCGCCTCCAGGAAGCGCCGATGAACTCACGGAACAGCGGGTGAGGCGACAGGGGACGCGACTTGAACTCAGGGTGGAACTGTACGGCGAGAAACCACGGGTGTCCAGGGAGCTCGACGATTTCCACGAACTTCGAATCGGGAGTCCTTCCCGAAAAACGCAGACCGGCCTTCGTGAGCCGCTCCTCGTAGTTCTGGTTGAACTCGTAGCGATGCCGATGCCGTTCGTGGACGGTCAAGCTGCCGTAGCACTGGTGAGCGAGGGAGCCTGGCGTCAGTTTGCACTCGTAGGCTCCCAGCCGCATCGTGCCTCCCATCTCTTCGACATCCACCAGGTCCTTGAGCATGAGGATGATCTGCTCCGAGGCTTCCGGCTCACACTCGGCCGAGGCGGCCCCTTCCAGGCCGCACACGGACCTCGCGAACTCGACGACCGCCCACTGAAAGCCGTAGCAGATGCCGAAGTAGGGCACAGCCTCACGGCGCGCGTAGCCCGCCGCCGCTGCCATGCCTTCCGTCCCTCTCGGGCCGAATCCGCCCGGCACGAGGATGCCATCGACGCTCTTCAGCAGTGAGAGGTCGCCGCGCTCCAGATCTTCTGTCTCGATCCACCGGAGATGCACGTTCACGTTGTTCGCGATACCGCCGTGGGCCAGCGCTTCGCCCAGGCTCTTGTAGGCATCCGTCAGGCTGACATATTTACCCACCACGCCGATGGTGACGTGGCCGACCGGGTTCTTGATCCGGTCGACCAGCTCGTTCCACTCGTCCATCTGCTTGGTACGACGGGCGGGCAACTCCAGCAGGTCGAGGATGCGATCGTCGAGCCCCTCTCGGTCGAGCATCAGGGGTACCTCGTAGATGCTCTCGACATCCCGTGCGGTGATGACCGCCTGCTCCTCGACGTTGCAGAAGAGCGAAATCTTCGACTTCATGTCCCTCGACAGGGGGTGCTCCGTCCGGCAGATGAGAATGTCGGGCTGGATGCCGATGGCACGCAGCTCGCGAACACTGTGCTGCGTCGGTTTCGTCTTCAGCTCGCCGGCCGCCGCGATGTAGGGAACGAGAGTGAGGTGGATGAAGACCGCCCCGGCGCGGCCAACCTCCATACGGAACTGGCGAACGGCCTCCAGAAACGGCAGGCTCTCGATGTCGCCCACCGTTCCACCGATTTCCACGATGACGATGTCCGCCTCCTTGGTGACGGGCTCGAGCCTGGACTTGATCTCGTTGGTGATGTGGGGAATGACCTGAACCGTGCCGCCGAGGTACTCGCCTCTGCGCTCTTTCGTGATCACCGTCTCGTAGATCTGGCCGGTGGTGACGTTGGACGAGCGGTCGAGCTCGACGCTGGTGAACCGCTCGTAGTGCCCCAGGTCCATATCCGTCTCGGCGCCGTCGTCGGTGACGAACACTTCGCCGTGCTGGTGAGGACTCATGGTGCCGGGATCGACATTGATATAGGGGTCGAACTTGAGAAATCCGACCCGATAGCCGTGGGCTTCCAGGAGCCGGCCAACGGAAGCGGACGCGAGTCCCTTGCCGAGGGAAGATACGACGCCTCCGGTAACGAAGATGTATTTGGACTTCGAGGCCGCCATGAAACGCTACCTCCTTGTGCGCTGCATCATGATGAGTTCACGGTTTGGGCGTGCCCGAGGTGACGCCTTCGGCCGCCAGGATCTTCAGCAGCTGGCGCACGCGCTCGAGGTCGGAGGCGGTGTCGACCGAGATGCTCTCGTAGTCGGTCTCGACCACCCGGACGGGAATCCCGTTCTCGAGGGCGCGAAGCTGTTCGAGTCTTTCCTGCAGCTCTAGCGGGCTCGGCGCGAGCTTCATCAAACGCGCCAGCACGTCCTTAGGATAGACGTAGAGCCCGATATGCTTGAGGTAGCGGCCCTCCGGCATCCCGTCAGCGGATGTCTCTGCAGGAGGCGCCGGGACCGGAGAGCGAGAAAAGTAAAGGGCGCGTCCGCGCGAATCGGCGACGACTTTGACGACGTTCGGGTCGAAGAGCTCTTCACGCGAGCGAATGACCTTTGCCAGTGTAGTGATCGCGCCCCTGTCCGCTCGGGCAGCGAGGATCGCTCGGTCGAGCGCCGCGGGGGCAATCATTGGCTCGTCTCCCTGGACGTTCACGACGATATCCACGTCGCGGTCCATGACCGCCTCGGCGACGCGATCGCTTCCACTCGGATGATCGGGCGACGTCATGACGGCCTCGCCGCCGAAGGACTCGACCGCTTCGAAAATGCGGGGGTCGTCGGTCGCCACGAGGACACTGTCGATCTCTCTTGCCCGCTCGGCTTGCCGGCACACGAGCTCGACCATGGTTCTGCCGGCGATCTCAGCGAGTGGTTTTCCAGGGAGACGATTCGAGCGAAAGCGGGCCGGAATGACCGCGATCGTTCGCATTCAGTCGAGACGTCTCATAAAGCGGTGCGGTACGAGGAAGAATAGTATCAGTGAAGCGGTGCTGTCAAACGTTAACAATTACAAGCAATGTAACTATGGCGTCCTCCACACCGTACGTCGGCCCAGAAGCGCTTCCATCCTATCGTGCACAGCGTGGAGCGTCGAGTTCTCCATGAACAGGATGTAGAATGAAATCATCTGCAGGGCAAACCAGCCGAACTCGTCCATCACCAGCGCGATGCCCATGTGCATCCCCACGCCCCAGACGAAGCCGAGTCCTCGAAAGCGTCGGACTGCGAAAAGCAGGGGAGCCAGAAGCTCGAAAGCCAGACTGAGGCTCTGCATGAGCGTCCAAGCCTCGGTTGGCAAATGACGAAGGAGCCATGCCGCTGCATCCGTGCGATAGAAGCCCAGAGCAAATGTACGGAGCGTGTGAGAGTTGGACATCCAATCGCCGCGGAGCTTGCACAGTCCGGAGCCGACGTAGGCAATGACCAGCGTCGCCTGAAGAATGCGAACCGGCCAGACCGACACGGACCGGATCGGTACGCGATCCACGGTCCAGTAGCAGCCCCGCGGGGCGGCGCAGAGAACCACCAGCGTCACGATGAACAGGTGGTTGGGCGTGTAGCTGGCTGCCGGATCTACTTGGCTCACGTACAGCATGAAGACCAGCACCGCCGGCGTAGTCAGGCGAAGGCGCAAGCCGACCGTGAAGGCCAGCATCGTGCCGAAAAAGGCAGTTCCGAAAGGTGCCAGAGCCCACAGAGGCAGAGGTGGGGGGCTCAACCACAACGGTCCTGCCGCTTGAGCAGAAAGGTGGAAACCCTCGGTGGTCAACCACTCCGCAGCATCGTCGAACCACCATTGGGCCATGAAACCGATCATGCAGATGCCAGTGGCCATTCGAAAGGTATCGAGCTGAATGGAGTCTCGACGGCCCACAAGCAACGTCGAGATCACGGACGTCTGCTTACGATTTCAGGGGAGACGCGCCCATAGAGCGCGACAAACCAGACCTCTCGCCGAGTATGATGGATCTCCGACAAGCGCGGCCTGCGGAAGCGGCCGTCGGGAAATGCGCCCGGCAGCACGACGCCAGTAACGAAACGCACGCCGACTGGCAGCACGCCTTCCCGCCGTCCGTAGCGCTGGCGCACGAAAGCGGCGACCTCAAGCATGGACTGTTGGCTGTCGAGCTGCTTGCGCAGCATTTCCTCGAGCCGGG
The DNA here is from genome assembly GCA_965237685.1 of Candidatus Marinacidobacterales bacterium. Lineage (GTDB taxonomy): Bacteria > Acidobacteriota > Vicinamibacteria > Marinacidobacterales > SMYC01 > CBDEGF01. The sequence continues at coordinate 2,144,126 of CBDEGF010000003.1, read as the reverse complement.
TTCTGGCTCCGAACGGGTAAGCGTCCGCTCCCACCATGTTCCCGATACGTCGCTCCCGAGGCATCCTTTGTGTGCTCGCCACTGGAGGCGGGGGACGAAGGAGGCAAGAGATGTCGAAGCGAAGGACAGCGGGGATATCGAAAGTGATAGGGAAGCGGCGCTGGGCAGAGGCGGATGCGCGGAATGTTGTGTCGTCATGGCAGCGTAGTGGGAAGCGTGTCTCGGAGTTCGCCAGGGAGTACGGGTTGACCTCCCAGCGGCTGGTTCGGTGGTCGGAGCGACTGCAAGGCGGGTCGAGGGGGAGTGTACGGTTTCATCCGGTTCGCCTGGTGGGAGGCGAGCGAGAAGGCGAGCGAGGAGGCGAGAGGGACGCGATCGAGGTGGTGTTGTTGGACGGCAGGCGCGTACGAGTGCGTGAGGGGTTCTCATCTGAGGAGCTGGGTCGGGTGCTCGAAGTTCTAGAAGGTCGAGCGTGATGTGGATGCTCCCATCGTCTGTGAGGATCTACGTTGCGGCGGAGCCGATGGACCTGCGTCGCGGCTTTGACGGGCTGGCTGCAGCGACGCGGAGTGTGATCGGTCAATCGCCCCTGAGCGGTCATCTGTTCGTGTTTCTGAATCGGCGTCAGAATCGTGTGAAGATCCTCGCTTGGGATCGGACGGGGTACGTTTTGCTGTACAAGAGGCTGGAGCGAGGGACCTTTGAACTGCCGACGTCACCGCGTCCGGGTGATAGGCACGTTGAGTTGGACTCTGGCGAGCTGGGACTGATGCTGGAGGGGTTGGACCTTCGTGGCGCTCGACGCCGGAAGCGATGGTATCAGCGAGCTGAGGAGAAGAGAGTCGCCCTTCACGGTTGAAGGGCTGATTTTCTTCCCAAGAACGCAGCAGGGACTTGACTTTCTTGCTTTTTGCGATTAGTCTTAATCTTCTATATATGACTAAGACACGACTACTGCAACGGCTTCAAACCCTCGGCGAGAACGCTGTACCGGGCACGCTTACGGAGGTCATGTTTCGCTGTGGTAAAACCGCCTGCGGGTGCCGAACCGACCCGAATCGTCTCCATGGTCCCCACCTGTACCTGAAGTTTCGCAACGAGGAGAGTCGGTCGACATCGCTGTACATCCCGCGAAGCCACGAACGGGAAGTTCGTCGTGGAGTCGAGGCCTGGTCGAAGATGCGAGAGGCGGTGGCTCAGTTGGGCAATCAGAATCGCAAGGGGCTAGCGAAACAGCTGCGTCAAAAGCGTAAGTAGTGAACACGAGCTCCGAATCGACCCAGTCGCGCCGAGAGGGCGCTGGCAGTACGAGGGCGCCCAACGCTCTGGGGCAGATTCGGGATTCGGCCCGAAGTCTAGCAAGCGAGGGCAAGACGGAGGAAGCGTTCGACCTGCTGGTCTCGGCGCTGGATGCGGTGTTGCGCAAATCGAGAGAGCTGGAGCTGATGGTGTTGAAGCTTCAGAGGGAACGAGTAGGCAAGCGCTCCGAGAAGGTGGACCCCGGACAGCTCCAGCTGATGTTCGAGCAGCTGATGAGCCAAAGCGGTGGTGAAGAGCTGGAGTCGGAGCTCGACCCACAAACCGAGGCTCGGGAAGACGCGGAGCTGGAACAGCAGATCGAAGAAGCGAAAAAGACTCGGCCACGAGGCAAGGGCAACAAACCGCGCCGCGAAACAATCCGAACGGACGGGATCGAACGCCAGGTTCACTTGCGCGAGATACCTGAAGAGGAGCGGGGCTGCTCTCGATGCGGCAAACTCAAGAAGCCTCTCGGTAAAGACGTCCGACGGAGGCTCGAGTACGTGCCGGGGCACTTCATCGAGCATGAGTACCATCTGGAGAAGTACGCCTGCGGGAAGTGCCGGGAAGGCGTCACGAGAGCCGAGGGCCCGGCCCCGGTGATCGAGCGGAGCAGCGCTGACGCCTCGCTTTTAGCTCATGTGGTGGTGAGCAAGTACGTAGACCACGTTCCCCTTCACCGTTTGCATCGTATCTACGCCCGTAGCGGCGCGGGGATTGCGGTCTCCACGATGTCGGATTGGGTGGGCGAGGTGGCAAACCTTGTGGAGCCGCTTGTGGACCAGTTGGAGAAGCGGGTCCTGAAGGCCGATGTCATCCGAACCGATGCCACCGGAGTGAAAGTGCTCGATCCGCAAAGCGCGGAGAACATCGAGCGAGGCACGATGTGGTGCTACATGGGCGACGACCGAGACGTGGTGTTTCGCTACGCGCCGACGGGCGAAGGAGCGACGGGTCCGTGGGAGTTTTTGGCGGGCCGCACGGGATACGTGCAGGCCGACGCCGCGAGCGTGTTCGATCGCGTGTTTAACGGCACGGTGGCCTCCGCGGAAGAAGTCGGGTGCTGGGCGCATGCACGACGAAGGCTGGTTGCCCTCAAAGACATGGACTGCCGCGTCGCCTACCCGCTCAAGCTGATCGCAAGGATGTATCGCATCGAACGCCTGGCCGATGCGAGGGAGCTGTCGGTCGACGAGCGGACGCTACTTCGCAAGGAGCGCTCGGCGTCGGTACTCGAGAAGCTGAAACGGTGGTTTGTGCTGACGCATCGAAGCGAACCGCCCAGCTCGGACCTTGCCATGGCCACGGGTTACCCACTCAACCACTGGACCGCTCTCACTCGCTTCGTCGACGATGGACGCTTAAGCCTTGACAATAATATCTGTGAGCAACAAATGAGGGCCATCGCACTCGGTCGACGCAACTATCTCTTCTGCGGTTCTCACGACGCCGCGCGACGCACCGCCGTTCTCTACAGCCTCATGCGCACCTGCGCACAGCACAACGTCCCGCCTCTCCCGTACCTCACTGACGTGCTCCGCAAGCTCGCCGACGGATGGCCACAAAAACGCATCCACGAGCTTCTACCCGACCGCTGGCAGCCTACTCCCGCCTCCACCCCTTAGCAGTTCCCGTGCCATAAACCCCCTATTCCGGGGCGAATGCGTCATGGGGACACCGGACGCATACCCGAACGGAGACATCGAGAAATACTCACCTTCCTCGGCGGTCGTCCATTCGGTGGCGCCCGGCAGCAGCAGTTGTATGTACTGGACCGGAACATGGTCCTGCGACTCGCCGAACAGACAAAAGCTCGCCCAATAATCGATAATCCGCGGTGCCAGGGGTGCGGGCTGATCCAGCACTGCGCGCGAGGCGATCGGCAACACCCAGAAGAGACTGAAGAACAGCAGCCACAACCAGTTGCCCATAGCCCAATGTTATCACAGAGTTGCGAACCAACACCTGGTTCAACTCGCGCTCATTCGATGAGCGCCAGCTTCTTCGTAGTGAACTGCCGGCCGCAATAACGACTGGGCGCCTCGGTCTCGGTCCCTTCTGCCATCGGTACGGGTACCCATACCGAAGCTGAAGGAAGAAGTTCAGCGAAAAAGCGCGCCAGCCCGGGAGGCGCTCAGCACCCCGCTAAACAATTACCAACGATCTTCCTAGATGCGGGATGCTGCTATATTGAGGCTCGTGCCTCGCGCTCTCCTCGCTGCCTTCGCGCTCATCGTCGCGTCCGACGCCGCTGACGCCGCCTCCCAATTCTTCACCCTCGGCTCTCGCGCTATCGGAATGGCAGGTGCCTACACCGCAGTTGCCGATGACGCTACCGCCTTCTACTGGAATCCGGCCGGGCTCGCCTTCGGGCCTTTTCTTCGGGGCGGCTTCTACACCGGACGCGCGGAGGTGGACCGTGGGGGGCTCGTCGATCGGGTCGTGAGCGAGACGCCCGGCGCCGGCGAGCAGCTTCGCGTGGATCGGGGCACCGGATTCGCCGTTGGTTTTCCGTTTGGCGGGGTCGCGGCGACCCGGTTCGATCAGTCGCGGACGTGGCTCGAGGGGGATCGACTCTCCTCGCTGGGGCTCTCGACGTTCGATCTGGCGGTTTCCGTGCTGCAGTCGCTACCTGTCGACAATCTGGTCGTCGCCGGTAACCTTCACTACCTCCGGGGCCGCACCTACCGTCGGGACGAGGTCGTCTCGGAGATAGCTCCTGGCGAACGCACCACGAGCGGGATCTTCCAACGGTCGCGAGAGGGCGAGAGTGGCGTGAGTCACCAGTTCGGGCTCGATTTGAGCTTTCTGTACGAGTTCCGGGGCAGGACACGCGTCGGACTGATGTTTCGCAACGTGAACGAGCCGAAGTTCCAGTCGTCGTCGGACGAAGAGGTCGTCTACTCGCGGCATGTCCGCCTCGGTTCGTCATTCGACCTGCCGGGGGAGGCGCTCCTGGCGGTCGATCTGGACCTCTCGCGTCAGGGAAACGAGCTCGACGGGTGGCACGAGCTCGCCCTGGGTGGCGAGAAGCGCTGGCTTGAGGGGACCATCGTCGCGCGAGCGGGGTTCCGGGCCGAGCTCGGCTCCGGCCACGCCACTCGTCCCGGCTTCTCTGTCGGCGGTGGCGCGAGAATCAAGCGGGTCGTCGTGGATGCCGCCTTCCTGACGTCGAGCGGGAACCGCCACAAGGCCTTCTGGTTCGGCGTCACCGTCCAATAGGAGACGAAGCAAACCCGCGCAAGTGGTTGACTCCACACGAGTCCCGCTCGGGGTTTCTCTTCGACTTTGCGCTTTTGCGTGGATTCTCCCTGATCCTGGCCGAGTCCTTGACAAGCTCCAGGAAGCGTTGAACTACCAGAAGCAGCACGGCGGAAAGCTCGGATACAACCTGGTAAAGCTGGGCCTGGTCAAGGACGAGGACATCACCCAGCTCTTGTCCCGTCAGTACGGCGTGCCTTCCATCAACCTGTCCCGATTCGAGATCGATCCGGCGGTCATTAAGCTCGTACCGGCGGAAACGGCGCAGAAGTATCAGATTCTGCCGATCTCGCGGGCTGGCGCGAACCTTACGATCGCGATGGTCGATCCCACCAACGTCTTCGCCATGGACGACATCAAGTTCATGACCGGCTACAACGTGGAGCCGGTGGTGGCGTCCGAAACGGCGATCATGGAGTCCATCGAGAAATACTATGGCTCCGTGCACTCCCTCCAGCTCAAAGACGAGATGGACAAGCTCGTCGAGACGGACGAGTTCGGCGATGACGTCGAGGTGCTCGAAGATGCCGAGGAAATCGACCTCAACGAGCTGGAGCGCTCGAGCGAAGAGGCACCCGTCGTCAAGTTGTGCAACCTGATCCTGACGGATGCGCTGAGGAGAGGCGCCAGCGATATTCACATCGAGCCCTACGAGCGCGAGTTCCGCGTGCGGTTCCGGATCGACGGCATCCTTTATGTCGTCATGAACCCGCCGATGAAGCTTCGTGACGCGATGATCTCGCGTCTCAAGATCATGGCGAAGCTCGACATCTCGGAAAAGCGGTTGCCGCAGGACGGTCGCATCAAGATTCGAATGAACAACCAGGGGAAGATGCGTGAGCTCGACTTCCGCGTGTCCACACTCCCTACGCTGTTCGGAGAGAAAGTCGTTCTCCGGCTCCTCGACAAAGAGAACCTGATGCTCGACATGACGAAGCTCGGGTTCGAGGTCCACTCCCTCAAGCGCTTCGAGGAAGCCATCCTGAGGCCGTGGGGAATGGTGCTGGTCACCGGTCCTACCGGAAGCGGGAAGACCAACACGCTGTACTCCAGCATCAGCCGCCTCAACAGCCCCGAAACGAACATCATGACCGCCGAGGACCCGGTCGAGTTCAATCTCGCCGGCATCAATCAGGTTCAGATGAAGGAGTCCATCGGACTGAATTTCGCGGCGGCACTGAGGTCGTTTCTCCGGCAGGACCCGAACATCGTGCTGGTGGGCGAGATTCGGGATTTCGAGACGGCGGAGATCGCGGTCAAGGCTGCCTTGACCGGGCATCTGGTGCTCTCCACGCTCCATACCAACGATGCTCCTTCGACAATCAACCGACTCATGAACATGGGCATCGAGCCTTTCCTGGTGGCAAGCGCCTTGACGGGAACGCGCAGCTTCTCCGGAACGCAGGCGGGCACTATCTACGCGCGCAACGACGGCACTCCGATTACGTGCCCCATACCGCCGGGTACGCCTTCGCTCGAGTAGCCTCCTCTCTAGTGCATCATCGCGCGCTTCCGCCTCCGCACAAGGCTACGGCGGACAGGCTGCGGACGCGTTTTTCAGCAGCCTGATAGTGCCCATTGTCTCTCGAGGGCGCCTTTGTGCCACCGGTGTAGTACAATAATCTCAAGTTCAGAACACGAGCATCGACGCGTGTCGTTCCAACTCTTTCACCCCAGAAGGTCCGACTTCTCGAATCGCGAACCGTCATGATTGCTCTGGAAACAGAGAAACTCACAAAGGACTACGTCACCGGGACCTTCGGTACGAAGCGTCAAACGGCGCTCGACCATCTGAGCCTGAAGGTCGAACAAGGTGAGATCTTCGGTCTTATCGGACCCAACGGCGCCGGGAAGTCCACGACCCTCAAGCTGCTTATGGGCCTTATTTTCCCCACCGCGGGGTGGGCTACCATCCTTGGAAAGCCGATCGGGGATCGCTCGATGAAAGCCCGGATTGGCTATCTGCCGGAGTACCCGTACTTCTACGACTACTTGACGGGCCGCGAGTTGCTCGCGTATTACGGGCAACTGTTCGGGCTCGACGGCCACGAGAGAAAGGCGCGCGCCGAGGAGCTTCTCGCACAGGTGGGAATGACGGCGGCGGGAGACATGCCGCTCGGCAAGTACTCGAAGGGGATGACGCAGCGCATCGGGATTGCCCAGGCCCTCATCAACCGCCCGAGCCTCGTGTTCTTCGACGAGCCGATGTCCGGACTGGATCCGATCGGCCGGCGGGAGATGGCGCTTCTCATCCAGGGTCTCCGGGATCAGGGGGTCACCGTCTTCTTCAGCTCCCATATCCTTCCCGACGTCGAGCTACTCTGCGATCGGGTGGCCATCCTCAACAAAGGCAAGCTCGTCGAAAGTGGCCGTTTGAGGGACATCCTCGACGTGTCCGTCCATGCCATCGAGGTGGTTGTCGAGGACATCGACGAGATCGTAGAAGGGAAGCTCACGCCCCTCGCGAAGTCGGTTCGTCGTACCGGCGCGCGATGCCGTTTGGAGTTCGCGGACTCGAAGCAATTCGACGAGGCTCTCGGCATCATCCAGTCGAACGGCGCCCGCCTGATCTCGGTAACGCCGGTCAAACGGACGCTCGAAGATCACTTCCTTCAGGAAGTCGCCGCTTCGGAGAGTGTCCCGACGTGAGAAGCGTCAATCAGATTGGCGCCATCGCGCTCAACACCTATCGGGAGACAGTGCGGGACAAGGTCCTCTACAACCTCGTTCTCTTCGCGCTTCTGATGATATCGAGCTCCTATGTCCTGGGAAAGATCTCGGTCTACCAGGAGATCAAGGTCATCAAGGATCTCGGGCTGGCCTCCATTTCCATCTTCGGGATGGTGATCGCGATCTTCATTGGCATCGGCCTCGTATCCAAGGAGATCGACAAACGCACGCTCTACAGCCTGCTCCCCAAACCGATCTCGAGAGCTCAATTTCTCCTGGGCAAGTACTTCGGCCTTTGCCTGACGCTCGCGGTCAACGTGAGCGTGATGACCGCAGGCGTCTACCTTCTCCTCTTCGTGATGCGGGAGAGCTTCGACCCGGGTCTTCTGAAAGCGATCTTCCTCATCTACGTCAAGCTGGCGGTCCTGACCGCGGTGGCCCTTCTGTTCAGCTCGTTCACGTCATCGCTGCTGGCGGCGCTGTTCACGCTGTTCACGTACGTGGCGGGATATTTCTCGAACGATCTCAAGAACTTCGAGAGCGTCGTGGAAAGCGCCATCCTGCCTCGTCTGATGGAAGTCCTCTACTACATGCTTCCGAACTTCAAGAACTTCGACGTCAAGGCGGCCGTCGTGGCCGGCGAGCCGGTGCCGCTCACACAGATCGGCTGGTCGACACTGTATGCGACGGTCTACGTCATCCTGCTCCTCACCGCCACGACCTGGATCTTCCAGAAGCGCAACTTGAAATAGAAACGATGACAGACGTATCCGTCTCTGCTGACGAGACCCCCGTGGGGACGCCGGGAGAGTCACGCGCAGGCTCGCGAGCATCGGAGTGGCTCCGGGGCGGGACCCTCGTGCTCCTGTTCGTCTGCATCTATCAGTTGCAGAGCGTTATCGACGATCGCTACGGAGAATATCGGGCCACCGAGGAAATTCTCTACATCGAGGATGGGGAGCTCCTCAAGAAGGCGCTCCTCGGGTTCGAGAACCTCGCGGCGGATCTCTACTGGCTCCGTACGGTCCAGTATTTCGGCGGGAAGCGCCGGCAGGTGACGGACAAGCGCTACGATCTACTGGCACCTCTTCTCGAGATGACGACCACGCTCGACCCAAACTTCAAGATCGCCTACAGCTATGGCGCGACGTTTCTCTCCGAGCCCCATCCCATGGGAGCAGGGGTCCCGCTGAAGGGAATCGAGCACGTGGACCGCGGGATCGCGAATCATCCGGACTACTGGCGATTCTATCTGGACAAGGGATTCATCTATGCCGCGTTTCTGCACGATTACGATAAGGCGGCCGAGGCATTCCTCGAGGGGGACAAGATACCGGGAGCTCCTTATTGGATGAAGAACATCGCCAGCCGGATTCTGACGGAAGGTGGAGAGCGCGAAATGGCAAGAGAGTTATGGCGTATCGTCTACGAGACGGCGGAGAACGATCAGATACGGGAGAATGCCGTCGTCCACCTCGCGCAGCTCGACGCGCTCGATCAGATGGAGGTCCTCGAGGGCGTCATCGCGAGCTTTCAGGAGGAAGAAGGGCGTTTGCCGAAGGGCTGGCAAGAGATGATTCAGCGCAGCTACCTCAACAGAGTTCCGCTGGATCCCTCCGGAAACCCTTACCTGCTGGAGCCGGCGACCGGGAGAGTCGAGGTGTCCGCCGCCTCCGGACTCGGTGTTTTTCCGCCCCGGCGCTGAGGTGCTTAGCAGCGTGCCCAACCCCAACGAGCTGCCGCCGTGGTTCCTGCCGGCCTTCGCGGGCCTCTTCGGACTCGTTCTCGGAAGCTTCCTGAACGTCGTCATTCACCGGCTCCCTCTTCGGGAATCACTCGTCTCGCCCCGATCTCGTTGTCCGGGGTGTGGAAAACGGATCGCCGCCTACGACAACATTCCAGTGTTGAGCTGGGTCGTGCTCGGTGGGCGCTGCCGCCATTGCCGGGGCGGCATTTCGATCCGATATCCTTTCGTCGAGCTCGTTACCGGTGGCGCCGCGGTCGCGTCGTTTCTCCGCCACGGAGCGAGACTCGAGTTTGCCGTCGAGTTCGTCTTCGTCGCCGCGATGATCGCTCTGGTCTTCATCGACTACGACCACCAGATTCTTCCGGACGCGATTACGCTCGCGGGTCTGGTGGCGGGACTGCTCCTTGCCTGGTCGCTGACGACGATCGATGTCCTGGACGCGGTCAAGGGCGCGGTGCTCGGCGCGGGAATCCTCTTCGTTTTCATGGAAGCCTACTTCTGGCTGCGGAAGATCGAGGGACTGGGCTTTGGCGACGTGAAGATGATGGGGATGGTCGGGGCGTTCGTTGGCTGGAAGGGCGTTCTGCTGACGCTGCTCCTCGGCTCGCTCTCGGGCTCTCTGGTCGGGGTTCTCGTGGTCGGGCTCCGGGGCGGCGACATGAAAACGAAGCTCCCGTTTGGTACGTTTCTGGGTATGGGCGCCATCGCAACCGTCTACGCCGGGCAACCTCTCATCGACTGGTACTCGTCCTGGTATCCAGAGTGAGATTCGGCCCATGGCCGCTTTTCTATCCCGCGAAACCAGGATCCGGCTCTTCCTGGGGTTTCTCATTCTGGTCCTGGTCCTGGTCAACAGCCAGAGTCTCCAGCTCTCCCAACAGTCCCGCGCTCTCCTCGAAGGGGTTTTTTCAGTTTCGGCCCGTGCTCGAGCAGTCGTCATCGGGCGCGAGGTGGGACCGAAGGTGCGTCCCGAGATGGACCCGGAAGCGGTTCGCGAGCTTGCCGAGCTTCTGGGCAGGCTCGTGAACGAGAACGGGCTTCGCTCCGCCTGCATCCTGGACTGGAACGCCCGCCCGCTGGTCGGCGAGTGTCGCTCACCCGAGGCGCTCGCCTTCGATCGGCTCGATCGTCGGGGTCGGCTCGAGCTTCTGGAGCAGGGGTGGGTCATGGCGCCGGTGGAACGGGGCTACGACGTGGCAGAGGCGGAGGCGGTAGGCTATCTCGCCCTCGTCGACCCCGAGGACGAGCTCGCGGGCTCGTCCGGCGTTCTGCGCTTGAGCGTTCCCGCCCCGTCGCTTGCGAAGGCGAACCGCCGCTTTCGGACGACTATCATCTATCAAGTGTCGGCGTTCAGCCTCGTTCTCCTCGCCGTCGTGCTCTTCCTCAACAGCCTTCTCGCGCCTCAACGTCGGCTGGTGGCGGAGGCCCGCTCGGTGGCCTCGGAGGATTCGGAAGGGATGGAGGACGAGGGGCAGTTCCTGCTGGCGACGTTCCAGGACGTGGTCGCCCGGCTCAAGGACAAGGAACGGCAGCTCGCCGCCATGCACCAGCTCGAGAAAGCCCGGGCGGACCAGAGTGAAGCGCTGGCCACCGACATCATTCGAAGCATGACGACGGGGCTCGTCAGCCTGGACCCTTCTGGCGCGGTGGCGCTGGTCAACCCCGCAGCGGAGAAGGTCTTCGGCATCGGTGGCACCGAGGCTCTGGGCAAACCCTTTTCAGAGACTTTCCCGGGCTCGACGGAGCTCACCGAGCTCGTGAATCGTGCGGTCAGCGAAGGCTCGTTCACTCTGCGCGGACAGATGGCCTACGAGCGCACGGGTGTGGAGACCATCCACCTCGGAGTCAGCGTCATCCCGCTGTTGGGCTCGGGTGGGGAGCGTCGCGGTGCTCTCTGCCTGCTCGCGGATCTGACGGAAGTGATTCAGCTGAGAGAGCGCCTGTTTCTCAAGGAGAACCTGGCGCGCCTGGGCGAGATGGCCGTGGGCATCGCTCACGAGTTCCGGAACGGGCTGGCGACGATTCTCGGAAACGCCAAGCTGCTGAAGGCCTCGTCTCCGCGAGAAGACGCCGAGACGCTGGCGGATGCGTTCATCGAGGAGAGCCGTTCGCTCAGTCGTGTCGTCACTGAATTCCTCGAGTTCGCGCGTCCGCAATCGCTTCGGCTCGACGCGGTCGAGCTGGCCGAGCTCGTCGCGGAGCTGAAGGCCGAGTTCGAGCCGAGAGCCTCCGAGGCAGGGGTACGGGTCGAGCTCGCCACGCGGTCGGCCCGGGTGGAAGCGGACGATGTGCTCCTCCGGAAGGCGATCGCGAATCTTCTCACCAACGCCATCGAGGCCATCGCCGACACCGGCGAGCCCGGGACCGTCACCGTCGAGACCGGCAGCGACGACGATCTCGTGTGGGTCCGGGTGAGCGATGATGGTCCCGGAATACCCGAGAAAGACTCCCACCAGATCTTCACACCATTCTTCACGAGCAAGGCTGGCGGAACCGGTCTCGGCCTCTCCGTCGTGCAGAAGATCGCGGTCTCACACAACGGGACGGTGGAGCTCCAGCGGTCCGGCGGGGGAGGCGCCTGTTTCGTCCTCAAGATTCCGGTCTCGCATCAGCCGCAACGGATGGAGGAGTGGGTGTAAGCATCGTTATCGAGCCCGAGCCCGATATGGCCGCCGGGAAAGGGTGCGGAACGGACCAGGGACGGGCAGCGGCACGGGCTCGGGCTGGGGCAGGGGAACTGGCAGCGCACCTACTGGATGCACTAGGTGCTCGAACCCGCCAATCCTGCCGTGAATTCCTGGCCCTTTTCGGCGCTGACTGCGTTGCTCCTCCTCGAAATATCTAGATATGACTTCGTCGGAGCGCCTTGTCGGCCCCAAAAATGGCGTCGGACTTCACCGACAGGATCAGCGGGTTCAAGCACTACATGTGACCAGTATCGCTTTCCCCCTCGCCCCTCCCTTCCGACGGGCGTCGCGCTTCCCTTGGTCGTTACCGACGGTAACATTCTTGGACCTCGCATGGAGGTCATCGATCCTAGATTTCAACGTAACTATATGACTATCAGTAACATACGGTAGTTCCTTCCATGAGGAGCTCTTGGCCTCTTTCTTGCTACCGTATCCACCGAATCGATTCAACAGGAGCGTGAACATGGTCTTGGAAACGACGACAGGGGCGGCCGGAGTGAGAGCCCATCGAGCCCGTGCAGCCCTTACAGAACGAAGCGCAGGGTTTTCGCTCGTAGAGCTTCTCGTGGTGGTGGCGATCATCATCATCATGTCCGCACTGGCCATTCCCCAGGGACTCAACTACGTTCGAAGCTACCGCATTGAGGGCGCCGGGCAGAACATCGCCACTCAGATGCACAACGCACGCTCCCAGGCGGTCAAGCGCAACTCTCGACGGGGAATCATCCTCGTCTTCAACTATCCCAATCCCGGCGAGTACCAGTGGACGACGCTCGACCCGGATCCGATGACCGGCAACTGGGATGGCGGCGTCTATCCCGCCAACCCGCTCAATTTCAACCCGGCGACCCGGATCTACGGAACAGCACCCAACTACCCGTTCAACATTCAGGACCCGAACCCAGCGGCGGGCATCATGTCGCCGCACGGAATGCCTGTGCTGCTTCCGGACACGGTGCAGCTCGACGCGGGTACGTGGAACGCGCTCTTGTTCCGCTCCGACGGATCGGTGGAGGCGGTTCTGGCTGCGGGCGGCGCCATCGGAGCTCCCGCCGTGGTGGCCAACGGCCTGGAGTGGCGAGTGGTCATCACCGACCAGGAAACACAGCTACAGCGCTTTATTGACATCACTCGTAACGGGCGCGTCGCCGTGGACGTCGTCCCATGAGTGGAAGGAAAAAAGACATGAGGGTAGACGCAACGAGACGTCACGACGAGCGGGGTTTTTCGCTCATCGAAGTCATGATTGCCATGGTGATTCTCACGGTAGGCCTCCTGTCCCTGGCCCAGATGATGGTGCTGGCGACCAAATCGAACGCGCTGTCGGGGCGTATGAACAGCGGGATGCAGGGACTACCAGTACTACGTGGATCAATGCCCGACGGTCGGTAACTGCACCCGCGTCTTCGTGGGACGGGTTCTGCGGCGGCTCGACAACACTCTTGTCATGTACGACTTCCGGGCGCCGGCGGGCACCCCGGGTGACCTCGACAACGACGGGAACCAGGATATCCAGGGAACGGCGACCGTCTGGGTGCGTCGGCCCATTCTCGGCGACGCAGACTACGGTTTCAGCGACAACAAGCACGACCGCGCCATCCTCACTGCGGAGGGGACGGCTCCGAACGCTCAGGGTTTCAACACCGGCCGACCCGTCTCACTCCGGCGACTGGAGATGGGCCATCCGTTTGCCCGGCGCCGGCATCGTCGGTGACAGAGAGGGAAACGTGTCGACCTCGAGCGACGACGGCGAGGCCGGAACCGACTTCGGGACGAAAGAGGGCAACTAGTGCCGTTCCAACTGTCTCCACCGAAGGCTCGGAGCCTTCGGACAGGTTCAACAGCGAATATTGCCAGGCTGGAACAAGTTGGAACGGAACTAGCCCGCCAACGGATCAACCCCGACGTAGAGAGACGAGCGAACGTCATCAAACGAAGCAAGGAAGAGGAACCATGAATTGGACAACGTTAGCGAAGCGAACGGGGCTCACCGTCGTCGTCTGCGCCCTCGCATTCACGTGGACGCAGACCGGTCGAGCCCAGGCACCCTGTCTGGTCGAGCGCGGCATCGATCCGCTCGACGTCTTGAACTCGGGCGTGCGGCACAACGTCTGGCTCGTTCTGGATACTTCGGGGTCGATGAGGAGTGGGTTCGGCGCCGATCCGCGGTCGAAGCTCGAGGTGGCCCAGGACGTTCTCAACCAGCTCATGGGCGAGCTGGTGGACGGCTCGGGCAAGCCGCTCGTCAACTGGGGATTCGTACACTATGCGGCGAACTCCACTACGGCGAACCGCTGCGGCACACCGGACAACGACGGCGATTTCTATCCGGACTTGCCTCGCGGCTGTGTCGGTCTGGACAACGGCTCGTTCGTGGACCCGGCCGCCTGCGGTGGCGATTCGCGTGCCCTCGTGCGCGCACAGCTCAACCCGCTCAACAATGGCAACATCGGCGGTTTGACGCCCATCGGAACGTCGTTCGACCAGGTGGCGGATTACCTCACCGGACAGAATCCGACCAGCACCGATTTCGTGGCGACCCTTCTTCCGAATCAGAAGAACTTCATCATCCAGATCACGGACGGTCAGGACACCTGCGAATGCAACAACTTTGGTTATGCCTTCCAGGGTGTCGGTCCCGACTTCACCACGGTGCCGATGCGGCCGGATGACTTCAACTCGATGCTCACGAACAACTCGACCAACGGCAGCGACCGGGCGTCCTACAACGCAGGAATCCGTGGGGACGCGGCGCTGGTGAGGATCGACCCGGCACTCGATGGCTCGAAGGGGAATACCTTCGTGCTCGGCGTCGACCTGGGCAGCGCTGACAAGGCGCGGACGAACACCGTGGCCTGGATGGCGAGCGGCGTCCTCCGGGGTCGGGACCCCGCGCTGACGAACTCCGCGCTCTTCGCCGACGATCCGCAGGGCCTGGTCAACGCGATGCGGAATATTCTGGCCAAGATCGGTATTCCGTCGACGGAGGTCACTCTTGGCTCGCCCATCGTCGCTTCGGTGAAAGAAGTCATCTCGTCGCACACGAACCCGGCGGTGACGGACGCCGACGTGTTCGGCGACGTCGACCTTCCCGGCGCGGATTTCGACGACGTTCAGAAGGCACGGCGGGCTCGGGGCGACCATCGCTTCAACGTGTTGTTCGAGACCTCTGTAGAGGTTCCGAGCTTCAGGGGGCACCTGAAGGCGGTCAACCTCTACACGGTCACCGATCCGAACTTTCCGACGATCGACCGCGCGTCCGATTTCACCGAGATCTGGGATGCCGGCGACAATTTGCAGGCGATGGATCCGGTCAACCGCAATTTGCTCTTCAACAAGCGGGGCGACGCGCCGGGGACAGCGGCCCGGAATTCAGAATCAGCAATCCCAGCTTGCTGCCGTCGGACCTGAACGTGACGACGGGCTATCTGAGCTCGATCGACGGGCAGGGGGCGTTGAGCCCAGGGGACGCCAAGGATATGGTCGTCCAAGTCGTGCGCGGAAACCGGCTCTCCATTCACACGGTGACGAACACGCTCTACAAACCGAACGGAGACATCAATTTCTCCAAGGTGGACGTCAACGGAAACAATACCTGGAAGCTGTGGGACGCCACCGGGTCGGCCCCGGCGGTCGTGCTGGCCCCACCGCGCTCGCCGGACTTCGATCCACCGCTCTACCACGCCTCCGACTACGGCGTCGGAGGCACGACGTCCGACGACGGTTTCTACTGGAAGCACTTCAACCGGCGGACGATGGTCTACCTGGGCACCAACGGCGGCGTCATGCACGCCTTCGATGCCGAGACCGGCAACGAGGTGTACGGCTACATCCCGGACGACGTCATGGGTTTGCAATCGGGCGAAGTCACAGGGAGCCGGGACCTCCTCAAAGACTTCGTGGAGCTCGTGGTGGCCGAGAACAACGGTATCGTCAACCACAAGTTCCTCCTCTCTGCGCCCGCGACCTCGAAAGAAGCCTTCTTCCGCGGCGACCGCGGTGGTGACGACGACTGGCACACCGTGCTGACGTTCGGACGCAACGCGGGCGGTCGTTTCATTACCGCCCTGGACGTGACCGATGCGGGGATGCCGGTCCTGCGGTTCAACGAGGGCAACCGGGAAGGGATCAGCCAGGGTCTCCTGGATGGACTCGGTGAGACCTGGTCCACGGCGGTTCTGGGCAACGTTCAGACGGATTCGGGAGGTGACCCGGACAGGCCGACCAGTGGCTGGTCTGGGCGGGCGGCGGCTACGGCTGTGTGAACAACGACAACGAGGGGCACTATCTCTTCGCCTTCCAGGTGGAGAACGGCCAGATCTACAAGAGGGTGGAGGCGGTGAACGAGCCCCCTTGCTGCCCTCCCGTGGAACGCGCTGGTGGCGATGCCGTCGCTCTACAGTCCACACGAGACGGATGCGAACGACAACAAGGACTTTGTCACCCGGGTCTACCAGCCCGATGTCAGCTTCGCGCCCGCTTCGGGAATCTCCAGGTTCGCGAGAACGGGGTCCGCGGGAGGGAAGACGCGCTCTTCCGGATCGAGCAGGAACGTGAATTCAGAGTTTGAGCCGGGTCCAGGTGGTGCGGTACTTCACCCAGCCGGCGGCCGGAACCTGGAACGGGCCGCCGCCTCTTCAGCTGTTTAGCCGCGCCCCCTTCCGCGCGCGATCTGGCGCGGGCCTTGCATTAGAACCTCCACTCCAAACAAAGGGGATACCCGTATGGCTTGCGCCCAGATTCCAGACCTGCCACTCCACGAGTTCAGCCTCGACAAAATCGCCAAGTGGAACCAGACGAGAGTTCCGCTGAATGGCTCGATCGAGCTCGATCTGCGCTGCAATCTCCGGTGTCTTCATTGCTACCGGGACGGCGAGTGGTCCTCCGACGTCCTCTCTACCGAGGAAGTCAAAGGGATTCTCGACCAGATAGCCCAGGCAGGGTGCATCTGGCTCCTGCTCACCGGTGGCGAAGTCCTGATGCGACGGGATTTCTTCGAGATCTACGATCACGCGCGAAACCTCGGGCTGAAGGTCATCGTCTTCACGAACGGAACGACCGTCACCGAGGAGATCGCCGAGCGGTTCGCCAAGGCACCGCCCTACGCCATCGAGATCACCCTCTACGGATACTCGACGGAAACCTACGAGAAGGTGACCGGCATTCCCGGCTCGCGGGAAAAGTGCTACCGGGGTGCGGAACTGCTGATGGAGCGGGGATTGCCGTTGACGCTGAAGACCATCATCATGCGGACCAACAAGCACGAGTTCATGGACATGTTCCAATACGCCGAGGGCCGCGGCGTTCGCTTCAAGTTCGACACGATGATCAACCCGAATTTCAACGGATCCATGATTCCTTGCAACGTCCGCCTGACGCCGAAAGAGGCGGTCGACCTCGAGTTCTCCGTTCCGGCCCAGGTGGTTCAGTACACGAAATACTTCGAGATGCGCAAGGACGCGACCTCCAGCCGGGTCTTTTCCTGCGGGGCGGGGAGCCGGACGTTCCATATCGACCCTTACGGGAACATGAAGATGTGCCTGTTGCTGCGCGATCCCGAGTTCAGCCTGAGGGAAATGAGCTTTGAGCAGATCTGGAACGAAATGTTCCCTCCGATCTACAACAAGATGCGCCAGCCCGACCACAAGTGCAACGACTGTAACCTCTTCTCTCTTTGTGGCAAATGCCCGGCCTGGTCGCAGATGGAAAAAGGGGACATGGAAGCGCGGGTCGAGTACACCTGCGAGATCGGACATCGTCGTGCCAGCGTCCTCGGCCACTGGGACGGTCCGGTGGATCAATACACCCGAACGCTGGAGAAGGAGGAGGAGATCCTCCTCCCGGTCGTGAGCTGAGATTGCGGAGGTCGCAATGAACGAGCGTCGTGAAAACGAAAAAAAGAGCTACGCGAAGCCGGAGCTCAAGCGTGTTCACCTGGAGCCAGAAGAAAGCCTCGTCGCCGGCTGCAAGACGTTTGGTGACTCTGCGCCGATGGCCATGCCTTGTGATCTGTCCAGCTGCCTGAACAACGGCAGCTAAGTACCCTGTTTCATAGTTACGGTGGCATTCGAACGCCGATGCATCTCGTCTGGCTGCGTTGCTCATCGGTCATATATCCAGATATGATTCCCTCTTCGCGCCTTGCCAGCCAAGCGCCTCGGCGCTCTCGGTGCTTCACCGTAACTATGAGACAGGGCACTGAGCGCCCGAGCCGGAACGAAGCTTGGTGACAACGGGCCGCCTCGTGCTGGACAGCGGTCACCGGCGCCGTTTCTCCTTCGCGGATGTCGTCGTCGATATCTGCTCCGAGATGTCCGGCGACTACCAGCTCCGACTGCCCGATACCTACCCGCCTTTCGAGTCGGAGCAGAGCCGAGCCGACCAGGTGGTCAGCGTCTCCCTCGGTTCTGAAAATCGAGGAGAGAAGAGCACCACCGTCTACGAGTCCAGGCTCAACTGGAGGCTCACGTCCTACCCTCGAGGACGACTGTGCTTCGACGTCTATTATCCGCCGATGTCGCGCACGTTCTGTCGCGCGGTGGCGGACGAGTCCTTCGAGAACGTGGACGTGGAGTTCGTCGAAGATGTTCTGGAAGTGCTCGACAAGCGTGACGGCCGCGCCCCCGGACGGCCTCTTTGGCTCCCGTACCCTCTCGCGCAATTGCTCATGGTGCCGGCGCTCTCCCGGCGAGACGGATTCCTCGTTCACGCCTGTGGCGCCGTGTTCGAGGGCAAGGCTTTCGTGTTTGCCGGCCACTCCGGGGACGGGAAGACCACCCTCGCGAAAATGGTGGCGAGCTCAGGGGTCGAGCTTCTCAGCGATGAGCGCATTGCCATTCGCGACGGGGCCGAGGGCCTTCGTGCCTACGGCACCCCGTGGCCAGGCGAGGGGAAAGTGTTCTCGCCGGCCAGCTACCCCCTCGGTGGAGTCTTTCTTCTGCGCAAGGCTTCGGAGCACCGGATCCGGGAGGGCCGAACGAGCCTGCTGGCGACGGAGCTCATGGCCCGGTCGATTGTCCCCTACTACCTTCCGGAAGAAACCGAACGGATCGTCGCCGTCATCGAGCGAGTGGGCTCCCGGGTTCCCCTGAGGGAGCTTTCGTTCTCGAAGGGCGATGGACTGGTGCAGCTGCTCACCGACTTCGCACGGGACTAGACTAGATTAGTACCCTGGTCCGAAAAAAACGGGACCAAAACACCAAGATCGCAAAGAGCGCAAAGTGTGAGCGGGATTTCTCTCTTCGCGTTCTGACGCTCCCGCTGGCTGGATAACTCCTTCAGCCAAAGAGCCACCACAGCCTTGAATCGGTATCAAGGATCGCAAAGAGAACCAATCCCCTTTGCGAGCTTTGCGATCTTCGTGTTCAATCTGAGGCGTTATTTGCGGACCGCGGTACTAGTTTTTGCGGAGCTCCTCCAGCAGGCGCTCGGTCGTCTTCGCATACTTCACGCTCTCGAAGTGACCCCCGTTGCGCCACCACACGTGGCGGATGCGCTCGGCCTGTTCTTCGATTCGGTCCTCCACCGCGCGGATCGCTCGGCGGTTTCCACTCCCGTGCGCGTCGCGCCACAAGGCCTTGAGCATCTCGATTCGTTTGAGTCCGGCACCCATGCCGTCGTCCTCCCAGGCATCTGTCGACAGTTGCTGCTCGAGGAGCGCGACTGCATCCTGCCGGTGACCCTCCGAGAACAGAAGGTCGGCCAGGTAAGACGCCGCCGATTCCACCCATCGATGACACTCACCGCACTCGCGAAGCACACGCGCGAAGCTCGCCCGGGCGAGCTCCACGTCACCCAGGTCCCGGTATCGGTGGCCCAGAATATTGAGGGCGCGGGCGACGTAGGATAGTTTGTCGCCATCCTCCGAGAGGATACGATGCATGTTCGCCGTAGCCCGTTGCCAGGCGTCACGGCCTCCCGCCCCGTAAGGTGAAATGCGAGAAGGGGCGAATCGCACGAGGTAGTCGACACGCTGGCGGAGCTCGCTCAGAACCTCCGTCCGGAACCGCGGCAAGTCCGGCTCTCCTTCGAGCGCCTCTCGAGCGCCTCTCGAGCCGAACACGGCCCAGCTCACCGCAAGTGGCATCCGTACCCGGGCGACGGCGTCCGGTGTGCCGCTTCCGGCGATCAGGGCCCCCACGTCGAGCGTCGGGTGGTGGGACAACATGCGGGCGAAGTCGACGAGAGACATCCAGTCGAACGAGAATCGCTGAAGAGTGGAGATGCCGGTGTGGTCGCCGCGAATGCGTGCCCGTGTGAGGTCCATCAGAAGCGAGGCTGCCCACTCTTCCGCGAAGCCGGACGAGCGGCCCTCGGGCGCGCGTCTCAGATTCTGGTGCATCTCGAGCCCGCGATTCGGCTCTTGATCGAAATCCGCCCGCCAGAACAGGCGGACAGGAATCCCGGTGGAGGGGTGCCTGTACTGATCGGAGCGGTGAAGACCGTGCTCGAGGGCCTCGCGGACGGGCAGGAAGTCCCGGTCGATTCCGTAGCCACGATCCAGCAGCAGACGCTCTACGGACGGTGCGCTCCCTCCTCCGACGAACAAATCGATGCGCGTGCAAGGCCGGGAGCCGCCCGGTTCGTAGTAGCCCCTCTGGTCGAGGGCAGCGCCTCCCACCAGAACCGCCTCCTCCTCTGTCGTTGCCGAGAGCAGCTCCGAGCGAATCTCGTTCAATCGCAGGGTTGCCAGCGCCGTCCGTCTCGCCTCGGTACGAAAGTGTTCCACACGCTCTTCAGGGTGACCGGCGAGCGCTGGCGCCAGCAGGGCTTTCAGGGGCGGCGCGAGCTGCTCCAGGAAGGCCAGCTCGAGATCATCCGCCTCGATGAGCTCGGTGTCGATCCCGGCCGCTACGCGAAGGAGGCGGAGCTCGGCGGGCAAGTTCTCTGTCCGTCGAGGGCTGCCGGTGCTCACCGGAGTGATTCTATGGTCTCTTGACAAGAGCCGTTCACTATTCCTACACTTTTCCTCAAAAGCCTTTACTTTGAGCAAAGATACGAATACTGGCCGTCGGGATGGTCGTCCCGTCCCGAAACGTAGTGTCCTTGATTCACTAGACCGTTTCGACCCTTAGCCCAACGCGCATGAGTCCCAAGCACTTCATCTCCATCCGCGACGTCACACCGACGGACGTGGCCGAGATCTTCAAGCTGGCCCGTGACATCAAGTCCTCGCCACAGAAATACGCGCAGTCGCTCTGGGGCAAGACCCTGGCCATGGTGTTCGAGAAGCCCTCCACTCGCACGCGCGTCTCGTTCCATGCCGCGATTCATCAGATGGGGGGGACGGCCCTCTCGTTGAGCCAGCACGACCTTCCGCTCGGGCAAAGCCGCGACACACTTGCGGATACAATGCGCTCATTGTCCCAGTACGTGGACGGCATCGTAGGCAGAACGATGAACCACGCCACACTGGTAGAGTTAGCGCGCCACGCTCCGATTCCAGTCATCAACGGGTTGACGGATCTCCTTCATCCCTGTCAGCGCTCAGTGATTTCTACACGCTGACCGAAAAGAAGGGTGATCTCAAAGGCAAGAAAATCGCCTACGTCGGAAACGCGAACCACGTGTGTCACTCGTTGCTCTATGGCGCCGTCAAAGTCGGAATGGATGTGGCGGTGGCGACACCGCCCGGGTTCGAGCCCAAACCCATCATCGTCAAGAGCGCGAACCGTGAGGCTTCGAGTGCGGGCGTGACGGTGGTTCTGACCCAGGACCCCTCGGCGTCGGTCATGGGCTCGGAAGCGGTCTACACCAATCCCTGGATCTCGATTGGACAGGAAGCGGAGCTCGAGCAGCGTGCGGCCTCGCTCGCCCCCTATCAGGTCACCGCGGAGCTGATGGCCAAAGCGAAGCACGATGCGCTCTTCATGCATAGCCTCCCCGCGTTCCGTGGGCGAGAGGTCTCCAGCGACGTGCTCGATGGCCCCCAGAGCGTCGTCCTGGAACAGGCGAAGAATCGTTTGTTCGTGCAGAAAGCGTTGTTGTTCGTGTTGCTGGGTGGCAAAGTAGGCTGAGGCCTAACCGGGAGCCTGGGAGCGACAGGTTCCGTGCCCGTAAACGAGCCCGAGCCTGAGCCCGAAGGTGCTGCCCGGAAAAGTCGTTTTCGGGCACGGGCTGGGGCTCGGGACTTACGCGCGGGCGGTGTGGATTGCGACGATGCCGCCCGAGAGATGATGAAAGGAGGCTTCGGAGAAACCCGCCTCGCGCAACATCTCGACCAGCCGCTCCGGCTGCGGGAAGCCCATGATCGAGTCTGCCAGGTATCGGTACGCTCCTCCGCGCCGGCTCAACAGGTAACCCAGCGCCGGAAGAAGCAGCCTCAGGTATAGCCGGTAGGGAAGCCGAAACATCGGGTGCGTGGGGTGACTGAACTCCAGAATGGCCAGCACCCCTCCGCCGCGGAGCACTCGCCGGATCTCCCGCAGCCCGGCGGCCATGTCTTCCAGGTTACGCACACCGAAAGCGACGGTCGCGGCGTCGAACGTTCCGGACACGAACGGGAGGTTCAAGGTATCCGCGGCCGCCCAGGGGACGGCCGTGGATTTGCTCCGAGCGCGGGTCAGCATCTCCCAGGTGAAGTCGCAGCCGGTGCAGTGCGCGTGCGGCGCAATCTCGATCGCGAGCTCGCCGGTGCCGCAGCAAAGATCCAGCACTCGATCCGTGGATCTCGGCTGGAGGTCCTCGACGAGCTTCCGTCGCCAGGACCGATCGATGCCGAGGCTGAGCACGCGGTTGAGGCGGTCGTACCTCGGTGCCACTGCGGAGAACATACGTCGGATCGACGCGGCTTCAGGCATTGACGGAAAAGATCAACGCAAAGGCGCAGCCGCCTCCGCCAAGGCTTCGGCGAGCCTCGCCGAAGTCGACGTTCTCCCGAATGATCGACGAAGTGGGAGGCGTAGAGGAGAGAACGTCACTTTCCAACTCCCAGACTTCGCACGGCCCACTCCACTTCTTCCAGAGGGAACCTCTCCACGACCTCCACGCGGCCGATGCCGACGGGCAGGATGAAGCGAAGCCCCGTCGCTCCCATTTTCTTGTCTTTCGCCACGGCGCGCATTACCCGCCGGCGGCTCAGCCGGGAGAGGTTCGGAAGCGGCCCCACGCGACGAACCACCGCCTCCATGCGCTCGCACGTGGCTCGGCCGATGCTCCCCCGGCGTTTGGCCGCTCGTGCGGCGGCAATCATGCCCCAGCCCACCGCTTCGCCGTGGAGAAGCAGGCGATAGTCTCCCGCGGCCTCGAGCCCGTGGCCCACCGTATGGCCGAAGTTCAGGATACGGCGCAGGCCGCTCTCGTGCTCGTCCTCCCGAACGACGGCAAGCTTCTGGCGCACCGCGCGGGCGATGGCGACTTCGAGACCCCCCGCCGTGGTCGGTCTCGCCTCCTCCATTTGCCGGAGAAGGCCGGGTGCTCCGATAAAACCGTACTTCAGGAGCTCGAAGAGACCTCCTCTCAGCTCGCGGGGCGGAAGCGTCTTCAATAGCCCGGGATCGATCCACACCGCCATTGGCCGGTGGATGGCGCCGATCAGGTTCTTGCCTCGCTCGTGGTTCACGCCGACCTTGCCGCCGATCGAGGAATCGATCTGGGCCAGGAGAGTCGTCGGCAGCTGGACATACGGGATACCGCGCAGGAACGTCGCTGCGACGAAGCCCGCCACGTCGCCGACCACGCCTCCACCAAACGCCAGGATCGCGTCCTCGCGAGAGAAGCCGATTTTCAAAAGCTTTTCGTACAGTCTCTCGACGGTCGAGAGGCTTTTCTTTTCCTCTCCTTCCGGGATGAGCAGCACTCTATGGTCTACTCCTTCTTTCTCCAGGCTGTTCCTCAGCCGCCGCCCGTGAAACCGGTCAATCCGCCGCTGCGTGATGATGGCGATTTTCTTGAGAGGCAGCTGGCGACGCGCGAGCGCACCGGCATGGTCGAGAAGTCCCGGTGCCATGAGCACCGGGTACGGGTCCGAAGATCGATGCAGTCGCCTGGGACGAAAGGACTTCGGTGCCATTCGCCCGGCATGCTAGCCCCGAACCGAAAAAAGTGCCAATGAGGGCGACGGCCTATCGAAGCCAGCCCGGGTGCGCCCCCGCCTTTCGACCCCGTTCCCGAAACTTCTCGAGCAGGTGGCGGCGCTGATCCTCGAGTGATCGAATCTGGTCCTCGAGGATGAACATCGTCGGATCTTCGCGGAGACGCTCACCCGGCCGCATGCTGGCCCGGCGCAGCGCCAGGCGCGAGCGCAGTCGTCGTATCCGCTGGTCGAGCCGGTCGAGCTCGCGCTCGTGCTCGAGCTTCTTCCTGTGCCAGTACTGACGCTCTTTCTCGAAGTCCCGGGCGGGCGTGGCCGTTCGTGGCCGATGGCGCGCTCGGGTCGACGGGGACTCCGCACGGAATCGACGGTACGCTTCGAGATCGGCGTCCTTAAAGGTTACGCTAGCCGGGGGACGGAGTTTCTCGAGAGATGCTCGCCGGGCGCGTTCGCGCCGGGCGGCTTCCGACAGATCTCGGGCCAGCAAGAGGAAAGGGATCAAACAAAGCAGGGCCGTGATAATGAACAGCTTCAAAGACAGACCTCCATCATCGGTTAACGCTCGAGGGCCGCCTCGAGCAAATTGCAGCGATTGGAGGGAGCGTCTCTTTCCAGTTAAAGACGAGATCTGGTGATGAAAGCCTCCCACTCGCGAGGAGAAGCTTCTGGGGACGCTGTGTTACGCTGACGCCGGGAAATGACCCGCTGGAATGGGGGCGCCCAAGCCCCAGAGAGGCTCGAGCAGAAGCGTCAGCGCATGGTCGACGAGCAGCTCGTCCGTCGCGGGATCAAGGACGAGCGTGTCCTTTCGTGTATGAGGCGCATCGAGCGCCATCGCTTCGCTCCCGAGCCGCACGTCCGTAACGCCTACGCGGACTCGCCGATCCCCATTGGGCTGGAGCAGACGATGTCCCAGCCCTTCATCGTGGCCGTCATGACGAAAGCGCTCGACCTGGCGGGGGACGAGCGGGTGCTCGAGATCGGCACCGGCTCCGGCTACCAAACCGCCATCCTGGCCGAGTTGGCTGCCGAGGTTTTCAGCGTGGAGGTTCTGGAGGAGCTCTCCGATCGCGCGCGGCGACTCCTCGACGAGCTCGGCTACCGGAACGTCCACTTTCGGGTGGGCGATGGCCAGGAGGGGTGGCCCGAGCACGCACCGTACGATGCGATCCTGGCCGCTGCGGCGCCACGGTCGATACCCCCGCCGCTCCGGGCACAGCTGGCGGAAGGGGGGCGACTGGTCATCCCGGTCGGCCCGGCGCACGAGCAGGTTCTGGAGCTTCACGTCCGGGAGCCGGCGGCAACAGCCGGAGAAGCGAGCTACCGGGTCAAGTGCCTGGGCGCGGTGCGCTTCGTCCCGCTCGTTTGATACTAGAGAACAATACGCGATCGATGCGCGGTCTTCCTATTTCTCGTCGTCGTCTTCCGGGCGCGTCCGCTCTTTGCCGACGAACCACGAGATCGCGATCGACAGCAGGTACAGGAATATCATCGGAAACGCCAGCAGCGACTGGGTGACGGCATCGGGGGGCGTGAGGACGGCGGCGGTGATGAAGATGATGAGAATGGCGTATTTGAACTGCCGCCACAGGAAGCCGGGTGTGACGAGCCCCATGCGCGAGAGCAGGAACACAACCGTCGGAATCTGGAAAACGAGACCGCTTCCCAGAACGACCCGGCTGTAGAAAGAGAACGCTTCGGAAACGGTGGGAAGAATCTGAATCGATTCACTCCCGAACGTGGTCAGGAAGCGGACCGCGTACGGAAACACGATGTAATGACTGAATGCCGCTCCTGCGACGAAGAAGACCGTTCCAAAAACAACGAAGGGAACGGCGAACTTCTTTTCGTGACTGTAGAGACCCGGAGCGATGAAGAGCCAGATTTGCGCCATCCACGCCGGTGACGCGACGAAGATCGCCACGAAGAAAGACATCTTCAAATGCAGGACGAAGATCTCGGGCACCTTCGTTGCGATCAGTGAACCTCCCTCGGGCATGGCCATCTGCATGGGACGCATCAGGAAATCCCAGATCTGCGTGGAGAAAACGAAGCAGACCACGAAGGCGACGGCGAGACTGACGATGACGCGAAGAATGCGCTTCCGGAGCTCGTCCAGATGCTCCAGGAAGCTCATCTTCTCCGGACTGGCAGTCGATTCGATGGTGGCCATGGAAACGGAAGAGGGTCAGGCCGAGAATCCCGGCTGCGGGCCCTTAGGGCCCTGGCAAGAATAACTTCCCCATTCTGGGGCGCCGATCCATCCCCCCTGGCTGCGTTGCTCGTCGGTCATATATCCAGATATTATTCACTCCTCGCGCCTTGCCAGGCGGGCGCCTCGACGCCCGAGAATGGGAACTTATTTTTGCCAAGACCCTTAGGCCCATCTGACAATCTCAACGAACTCAATTGGCTCAACTAACTGGGGTCGATGGGCTCGTTCTTCGCGGAGTCGGTATCGGAGTCGGGGTCCTGGGGCACTGTCGTGGCGGCGGACACGGTGGATTTTGCGTCCTCTTTGATCGTTTCGATGGGCTCCATGATCTCTCGCCGCGTTTCCTCGATGCGGATCTCCTGCTCGAGCGTACTCTTCAGCTCATTGCTCGCTCGCTTGAACTCCGCCAGGCTCCTGCCGAGCGATTTTCCGAGCTGCGGGAGCTTGCGGGGGCCGAACACGATCAGTGCAATAACGAAAATAATGATGAGCTCTTGCATTCCAATCGGGCCAAACATGACAGAGCCTCCTCCCGCCCCGGCGGGTCGGTTCATTATAGGACGAAGACGGGACGGAGCGGAAGCGGCTCCGGCCGCCCGCGAGGCTATCTCCTTTTTTAGGAATCGGTTACCGAAACGCTCGGGACTCCGGCGTCCCCACTTTTCTTTACTTGGCGAGGGAGCTTTGCTACGATGTGGTTAAGTGCGCACGTTTCGAAGTCGTAGAGGATCAGGCGGTTAATCCATGAAGAAACCGGTACTTGCCGTTGTTCTATCCCTAGTCGTCGCTGGCGCCATCATTGGCGGACTGTTCGGTCAGAGAGCACAGGCGAGCCTCGACACCTACTCGGAGTTTCTCAAGCGCTACACGTACGTCCTCCGGCTGGTGGAAGAGGAGTACGCGACGGAGGTGGAGCCCAAGCGGCTCGTCCATGCTTCCATCCGTGGCATGCTGCGGACGCTGGACCCCCACTCGAACTTCCTGCCGAAGCAGGAGTACACACAGCTTCAGGAACGCCAGCAGGGAAGCTACTACGGACTCGGCATCTCGGTTCAAATGCGCGATGGCAACCTGACCGTCGTCTCCCCGTTCGAGGGCACGCCGGCCTACCGGCTGGGCATTCGCTCCGGAGACATCATCTCGAAGATCGAGGGGGAAGAAACGCGCGGCTGGGTTCTCGACGATGCGGTCAAGCGGCTTCGCGGCCCCAAGGGGAGCGAGGTCACGGTGACCATCACCCGGGCCGGTTACGATTCGACGCTCGACTTCACGATCGTCCGGGACAAGATCGAGCTCAAGAGCGTTCCGTATGCCTTCAAGCTCGACGACAAGACGGGCTACCTGAGGATCAGCGACTTCACCGAAACGACGGAGATTGAGCTCCACGAAAATCTCGTGAAGCTGCAGATGGAGGGCATCGACGGTCTCGTTCTCGATCTGCGGGACAACCCGGGCGGACTTCTCGACCAGGCAGTGGCGGTCTCCAACAAGTTCCTCGAGAAGGGAACTATGATCGTCTACACGCGAGGCAGGACGCCGGGCTCCGACCAGGACTACTACGCGACCCGCGCCAGCTCGCACAGCAAATTGCCGGTGGTGGTGCTCGTGTCGAGGGGCAGCGCATCGGCGTCGGAGATCGTTGCCGGCGCGATTCAGGATCACGACCGAGGGCTGATCGTCGGTGAGACCTCGTTCGGAAAAGGCCTCGTCCAATCGATCTATCGCATCAGCGAAGGGAATGGCCTCGCTTTGACCACGGCTCAGTACTTCACCCCGAGTGGCCGCAGCATTCAGCGCGAGTACCAGTTCGGCTCTTTCGACGACTACTATTATTCGGCGCGCCAGGACGACGAAGATCGCACGCCCAATGGCGAGCTCAAGTACACCGACGCCGGCCGGAAGGTCTACGGCGGCGGCGGCATCGCCCCGGACATCCCGGTGAGCCACCCGCGTCTTCCGAAGCCCATCCTCGCCTTGAACAGCCAGAACACCTTCTTCCGTTTCTCGAACCGCTACGCGGCAAAGGGAGGCCGGGCGGCCCTGGACGGCGCCGGGATTCAGCCGGAGGAGGTTCGCACCGCGCGACCGGACAGCATTCAGCTCATCGACCAGAACTTCCGCGCCGACGATGCCGTGATCGAGGATTTCCTGAGCTTTCTGGATGAACAGGAGATGACCTACGACCGCGAGGAACTCCTCGAGCACAAGGACCGCCTCGCCCTCCGAATCGAGGTCGAGATCTTCAACTCGCTGTGGGGCGCAGAGGCGGCTCAGCGCGTCAAAGCGGTACGCGATCCGGTCATTCTGAAGGCGCTGGAGACGCTTCCCAAGGCAGCGGCGCTGCTCGAGAACCCCAGGGAAGTCGCCCGAAGTCTAGGGGCCGACGCCGTCAACTAAGGGTCCAGGCTACCCCCCCGACAGTGACCGGGGAGCGCAGAGATTCGGACAAGTGCGATTCGGACAAGTGCCTGGCACCTGTCCGACTACTAGATCCTGAGTATTCTTTCTGCTAACATACAACCTGTTGCGATTCCATCCAATTCATCCGTCTTCCCTCTGGGAGGTTTCATGATGGGACGATGTCATCGGGTCGTCCTCGCAACCGTCGTGGGGCTGGCGTCGTTCGGCACCGCCACGGCTCAGGATCGAAGTATCCTCGAGGACGAAATTGCGAATCTGAAGAGCCCGAACGTAGGCACTCGGGTCAGCGCGGCGAAAGCTCTGGGTCGCTCCGGACGTACGGAAGCCATTCCGCCGCTGACAGAAGCGACGCGCGATCCGGAAGTTGGCGTTCGCCGCGCGACGGCATCGGCGCTCAGGAGCTTTCAATCGCGGGAGGCTCTCGATGGGTTGCTCGTCTGCATTCGCGACGAGGACAGGCGCGTGCGGCAAGATTGCCTGGGTGCGATCATCGAGGTCTACGTCGGTCCCGGGAATGCCCAGCCGTCGAAGGGAGGGATCCTCGGTCTTGGTCTTGTCAAGAGGTTCAACCCGACGGAGGGCAGCTTTCTCGCCTTCAGCTCGGTCGAGCCACGCGTGACGCAGGCTTTGGAGGTCGTCCTGCAGGATCCGGAGACCGCCCTCAGGCGCCAGGCCGCCTACGGACTCGGCGTGCTGGAGGCGGCGGACGCGGTCGATTCGCTGGCGTCGTCCTTGTATGACCCTGACAATGCAGTACGGCTCGAGTCGGTTGACGCTCTCGGGCGCATCGGTACGGATGCGGCCGGAGAAGCGCTTCGGGGCGCGCTCGGGGGCGGCAGCAACGAGATCACGGCGCGCGGGGTCGAGGCCCTCGGAGCGATGCGCTACAACCCGGCGGCCACCGATCTGATCGGGATTTACGACGCCAACCTCAACAAGTCGCTCGGCGATCGGGCCCTGAAGGCTCTGGCCCTCATGGGAGCGAGCGAAGCGCGAGGCGTTTTCTACTACCAGATGACGAGCAAGGACACGAATCGGCGTCGATGGGCGGTCGAGGGACTGGGTCGGCTCGACGATGAAAGTCTCATCCCGGCGCTCGTAAAGGACTTCCTGCGGGAGCCGCACCCGTCGGTGCAGCTCTCCTATTGTTTCTCGATCGCTCGACTCGGCCGACCCGAGTTCGTGGACCGTGTCGCGCTTTCTCTGGCGAACCCGCAGCTCCGCCTTCAGGCGCACGGCTATGGTGTCGAGCTGGGAAAGACCGTTCTGGATGAGCTCGTGCTATACCTGAGCGATCCGGAAGCCGCTGTGCGGCGTGAGATGGCCACCGTCCTCATGGAGATTGGCGACCCCGCCGCCATCCCTTACCTCGAGCCCCTGCTCGCCGATTCCGATCGAGAAGTGGCCGATCGAGCGAATCGGGCCATCGCGCGTCTGCGCCAGGGCAGTATGACAACGTCGAACTCGACGAACTACTGATACAGGGCACTAGCGGCTAGGGTATCGAAGAGACGGCAGTACGAGAGAGAGAAGGCGGCGCAGGAGGTCAGCGACATGCGGTTTGGGAGAGCCTTCGCGATACTTGTCTGTTGTGCTTCGATCTTTGCGGGATGCGATCGTATCGAAGCGCTCAAAAACGATCTGCTCGGTTCGGGCAAGAGCGACGATGGTGAGAACCCGGAGTTGGCCGCCGTACGGAATCTCTATGATGCCGGCGAGCTCGATACCGCGCTCGAGCGCGTTGCTGCACTGACCGCATCGAATCCCAACCTGGCGGATGCTCACTACCTGGGTGGCCTTTGCCACCTCGCCAAGGCGGGTGATGCGCCCGATCCCAACCAGCCATTGGGGCCGGAAGAGCAGGCCGCTTTCGATGCGTTCCAAAGGGCCCTCTCCATCAACCCTCGCTACGCACCCTCGGCCGTCGGAATCGGTGATCTCTTCTCGAGACGAGTGCCCGCCCGGAAGCCGCGCCGAGCGCCGGAA
This sequence comes from Candidatus Marinacidobacterales bacterium, assembly GCA_965237685.1. Classification (GTDB taxonomy): domain Bacteria; phylum Acidobacteriota; class Vicinamibacteria; order Marinacidobacterales; family SMYC01; genus CBDEGF01. The sequence goes on along the minus strand of CBDEGF010000003.1, from coordinate 2,113,806 downwards.
GATCCCGAAGACCCCTACAACATGGCGAGTGATGCCTATGCCAGGGCGGTGTCCATCGACCCGACACTGGCCCTCGGCCAGAGTCACTACGCGATGTTCCTCGAGAAGACCGGCCAGCTCGAAGAGGCCGAGAAGGCCTACCGGGCTGCTATCGAGGCCGTTGCCACCATTCCCGAGGAGGCGCCCGACTACTACATGGCGTATGGCCAATTCCTCGCTGGCCCTGCGAACCGACTCGCGGAGGCCATCGATCAGTTCGAGCTGGCCCGGATGTTCCGGCAGGACGATGAGGTCATCCGGACGGAGCTCGCGATCATCCAATCGCGCATCGGGCAGGGGCACTTCGAAAAGCAGGAGTACCTCCTGGCGGAGGGCGCTTTGTCGAAAGCGTACGACCTGTTCCCCGACAAGAACGTGCCCGAGGCCCTGAAGACGGCCGAGGTCCTGAACCAGCTTCGCTCGATTCGGAGGCGCTAGTTAGTTAGTTAGAGCCTGTTGCAAAAGCCCGTTAGCGCCAAAGAGGGGAAATATACGGTAGCGGGGGGTAGGACTACTTATTAACGCGAGCGCTGTTTCGGGCTTGTTCCAGAATGTTTTCCTTGTTCATGTCGCTCAGTTTGCGGAGAGACTTCTGAAGGCGCTGCCAGGCCTGAACGCCGTCGCGGATGCTCTTTTGAGCCGCTTTCGGCACGTAATAGCCGGTGGTTTTGGCCGCTTCGCCGCGGTAACTGATGTATAGGTGAGGGCCATGTTTGGGCCCGGGCCCGTGGCATCGACAACTGGGCGTGCCGCACGTTCGATAGCTTTCGGCGGGCGTGCCGAAGATAGCTCTACGAGCGTCGGATTGAATCTGGCGTAGGAGTTGATTTCGGCGCTTACTCCACGAGTCGGTTTTTGCGGGCATCCTGCTTGTCCTTGTCTTTTTTTCGCTTTGTCCGCGCGACGGATATGAGGTTTTGGCTGATCACACACCAGCCGACGTATCGCTTGAATCCGCTGTCACCTTTGTAAGTGGCGCGGAACATAGCAAAGCGATGCTTGAGAGTGGCGATCCGGGACTCGATACCGCCGCGCCATTTGAGCGCTCTGCGAAACCAGCGCTGTTGTTGCAGCTCGACCCGCTTTTTCGATCGACCTGGAGCTGGCAACGCGACTCTTTTGACACCGAGTTTTTTCGCCTGCATCCACTGCGGTTGGTCAGCGGGATTGCCATCTGCGACGTCGTAGTGGCTGACGATGCCGTTTTCCACCTCGTCGATGCGGACCAGTCGTCCAAACTCCGTCGGCTTGGATGCCTTCCTCGTTGCTGAGCGTCACCCGGAGCGAGTACGAACTACAGCACTTTTTGCCGCTCGTCAGCAAAGTGTTAGCGCAGACGCGGGCACGCGTTTTCGAGGGCGAGCGTAATCCAAACAATCACTAATAACGGCTTTAGGGAGTCAATCGCGGAACTGCAGGAATAATCAGCAGATCGGCCACGGGCCAGACCGTCCGGGCGTTGAACCCAAAGGAGGAATGAGCTACGTTTTGCAACAGCCTCTAGTTAGTGCCGGGCAAAGCCGCCTTCGCCGCGATGGGCAGAGGCCAGGGCAGGCGCATCGAACGAAACGCAGACAACTGTGAGTTGCACCACAATTAGGCGGGATGTTACTAATATAAGGTTACTAGCTTACGTGTGCTGCCCGACGACGTATGGGCTCCTTTCGCCGCGTGTCGGGCGAGGAGGTTGGTGGTGTCGCGAACGGGGTTAGCGATAGCGGTCGGTGCTCTTTCACTTCTCGTCTCGAGCTCGCCCGTCGGGGCGGATACGCCCGACCGGGATGAGGTCTGGCAGAAGGTCATCGCTGATGGCAAATCGTTGGTGTTCGGACGTTTCATCGGAAAATTCGAGAGCCCCGAGTTTCGCTCTCGTCGCATTCGACTCGTCAACGAGGACACCGGCGATGAGACGTTTCTTTCCGTCGATGAAGGCCTTGGCTATATCGAAGAGCTCATCCCTCCGGGAATGTACAGCCTGGTGGCGCTCGAGGCGGTGTACTATCCACCGATCAGGCCCTATCGCCCGGACAGGTACCGTCCTCTCCGTCAGCGCTACGGCCTGAAGCCCAAGAAGGGCGAAGTTCAGAAGGCCCTCATCTACGTTCCCCCCGATCGACCCGTCTACATCGGGACCATCCGGGCCAGCGATGAGAAGGATGGCATCGTCTATCGCGGACACCACCTTCGTGTCATCGATGAGTTCGACGACGCCTTCGAACGCCTGACGTCCGCCTACCCGAGAATGGCCTCGACCTTCGACAATGACGGCATCGTGCCCGCTCGCCACTTTATGCTCAAGCCGAGCCGTCCGCCCCGTCCGCTCGAGGCGGTGGTGGCGATGGATGACCCGATTGGAACCGCGCAGGACTACATCGCTGAGGGCAAGTACAAGCAAGCCGTGAACTGGCTTGCGATCTTCCTGCCGACCAGCGACGCCGAACGGATCGAGACGAAGCTGCTCGTCGGTGAGGCGCTACTCGGCGACGAGCAGTATCCGGAGGCCATCGAGGAGCTCGGAGAGGTGTTGCTCACGGTGCCCGAGAACCCTCGCGCGCTTCGGCTTCTTGCTCGAGCGCACGCCTACAACGGCGATCTGGACGATGCCATCAATCTCTACGAAGGCCTTGCCGAGGCCTTCCCCGGCGATGCCGAAGCGCATCTGCAGCTCGGCTACATCTTCGCCGTTCGCAACGAGTCACTGCGGGCCGAACAGGCGTTCAATTCCGCCTTCGTCTATGACTTCGACTACCTGCTTCACGATCTGAACCCGTTTCTCGTGGCAATCAAGGCGGCCGCGGAATCCGAGACCCTGGATTACGTGCCGCCGACAGTGACCAAGTTCACGACACCTCCACCGCGAACGATGGAGACCCGACGACAGGCCTCTCAGAGCGGCATGGCGATTCTCATCGACCACACCGGCAAAGTCATGGCTGCTCAGATGGGCCCTCACCACGGCTCCAACATGCCATTGATGATGATGGCGCTGGTGAGGGCGTCCTTCCAGCCCGCGAGCCTGAACGGCGTACCGATACCCTCGCTCCTGACCGTCGGCATCTCGCGCCCGCAGCCAACTCAGTAGGAGGCTACCTCCCGCACCGGATTTCTCCCTGAATCTTGTGGGTTTTTCACCACAGCGAGAATATGGCTGATTTTCTCCCGTCTGTCCGGGCCTTTCTGCGGATAAGCTGGTGTGGTGCTTGACATCACACTACCCCGTTCGCTAACATTTTTATAATACTTCTACGTACCAGTAACTCATCGATAGCTGTATCTTTCGTGGGTCGACGGGTGGCGTTCGGTCCGTTTTTTCTTCTCTCTTCGAGAAAGGAACGAAGGTGGGCTCCGAACCCAAGAACCGAGTGTCTTCCCCAATCGATGACGTCGGCGCGCGCTCGTTTTCGAGCGACTATGGCACGTCCATGTCTCACGTTCCGTTAGCGGCAGCGACGGTGTACGGTCAGGCCGCCGCGACGCCCACACCCGCTCTGAGCAGCGTACCCAGGCCCCGCGCGGTGCGAGCGGACGTCAAGACCACGTCCGATAGGTATATCGTCGCGGTCGGCGGTGGCAAAGGCGGCATTGGAAAGAGCCTGGTCACGACGAGTCTTGGCATTTGCCTTGCCAAGTGCGGCAAGCGAGTCGTTGTGATCGACGCCGATCTCGGCGGAGCGAATCTCCATACCTGTCTCGGACTGTCGACTCCCAAACGAACGCTGTCCGACTTCATCCACAAACGGGTAGATGGCATCGACGACGTCATCATCGATACTGGTGTCGACAATCTCGGGCTCATCAGTGGGGCCCACGACTACCTCACGGCCGCGAACCTGAAGCACTTTCAAAAAAGACGCCTGCTGAACCGTATCCGCAAGATCGACGCAGACTACATTCTGCTCGATATCGGCGCGGGGCATCTCTTTCAACATCGTCGACTTCTTTCTGCTTGCCGAGCTCGGGCTTCTGGTGGTCATTCCCGAGCCGAGCTCCATCGAGAACGCCTATCGCTTCCTCAAAATGAGCTTCTATCGCCACCTCTGGGCTCTGCTCAAGGGAAGCCCCGTGCGCTCCGTCGTCGAGCAGGCGATGGACCAGAAAAACGGCGACGAGCATCCGTACGCCCTTCGACCTTCTCGAGGCGGTGGAGCGTCTGGACGAGGACACCGGCCGATTCCTGAAGGAGAGAGAGCGCGTTTCGTCCGCGCCTGCTGGTGAACCAGGTGCGCTACGACGACGACGAGCGACTGGGCGACTCGATGGCGAGTGTGTGCCGCCGGCACCTGGGAATCGAGATCGACTGCATCGGCTCCGTACGCTACGACGACGGCGTCTGGCAGGCCAATCGCAAGAAGCGTCCCTTCATGCTCGACTTTCCTCGCTCTCGCGCCGGCAGAGCCCTGGCGCAGATCACCAGGGACCTCATGGTCTTCCGAACGAAAGGCGAGGCGGGAGCCTTCGAGGGAACCGAAAGCGTGATGTTCCAGCGGCTGTCCGAACGAGACTACTATCAAGTCCTCGAAGTCGGCTACGACGCCACTTCGGACGAGATTCGGGCCGCCTACGAGGAAGCGAAGAAGCTCTACTCGCACGACTCGCTCGTCTCTGGCTCCATCCTTGAGGAAGATGAGCGCCGCCGGGCCTTCGAGTGCATTTCAGACGCCTATCAGACGCTCGTTGCCGAAGAGAGCCGCAGACTCTACGACGCCTTCACTCGATCGAAAAGAGGTCTCCGTGGCCCTCGAGATAGCCTCCGACGATTCCGTACAGGAGACGACGCCATCCGAAGCCACCACGACCTCCCCGGGTATTCTGGACGAGCCATCGTCTGAGCCCGCACCACCGGTCAAGCCGCTCCGAGCGGTCAAGGAGGTGCGGAGGTGCCCCCTCGAGCTGGGTTTCAAGGAAGAGGCCACTGGTGAGTTCCTTCAGCGTGCCCGCGAAGCCATGGGGCTCGACCTCCAGATCATCTCCGAAGAGACCAAGATCGGGGTGGCTATGCTGCGCTATATCGAAGAGGAGCGCCTCGATCGCCTTCCCGCCGCGATCTATCTCCGGAACTTCACCTCCCAGATCGCACGATGCCTGGCCCTAGACGAGGAGAAAGTGTCCCGCACCTACCTGGCCCGTATTCGCCGCCTGGAGGCACGAGCCTCCGGCCACTGACTACTGACTTCTCCACAAAACAATCTAACGCAGAGGCGTAGCCGCCTTCGCCAAGGCTTCGGCGGCCCGCCGTAGTCGGCGACGCACAATAACCGAGCCGACGACGAAGGCGGGAGGCGCAGAGAGGGACAAGAACCTCCGCGCGTCATAAATTCGGGACAACTGAGGCAAATCCCTCCAAGGTGTTTCCGAGTTCTAGTCTTCTAGCTGCTAGTTAAACCGAGCTGCCTTCCTGCGAGCTCCGCGTCTCTGCGACTCTGCGTTGAATTCCTGAAGTGGCCCTTCCGCGGTTTCCTGCTTCCCGAAAACCCCCTGAACCGATATAGTTAACCCCGATCCGAAACTTTTTGGCCTGCCACCTACGGCCGCCGGAAGAGCCAAACCGAGATATAGTTTCGGACGCGGTTAAACGGCTTTGGTCGGCTGGCCGACCCGGAGGTTTGTCTTTGCCCTCGGTTTCTGTGGTCATTCCCTGCTACAACGAAGTGAACACCATCGAGAAGATTCTCGCCGCAGTGCGCGCGAGCGACGTGAAGGATCTCGAGATCGTTGTCGTCGACGACTTCTCGACCGACGGCACCCGGGACAAGCTGCGCGACATGTCTCAGGGCCAGCGCCTCAAGATTCTCTATCACGAGCGAAACCGGGGAAAGGGTGCTGCCCTTCGCACCGGCTTTCACGCCGCCACCCGCGATATCGTCGTCGTCCAGGATGCCGACCTGGAGTACGACCCCCGCGACTACCCACGACTCATCGCGCCGATCCTGGAAGGAAAGGCGGACGTGGTCTTCGGCTCACGCTTCGCCGGCGGCCAGTCCCACCGCGTCCTCTATTTCTGGCACTCGGTTGCCAACAAATTCCTGACCATCTTCTCCAACATGTTCACGAACCTGAACCTTACCGACATGGAGACCTGCTACAAGGCCTTCCGCCGGGAGGTCATCCAGGCCATCGACCTCAAGGAGAACCGATTCGGCTTCGAGCCCGAGGTCACCGCGAAAGTGTCCAGAATGGGCTGCCGGATCTACGAGGTCGGCATCTCCTACTCCGGTCGCACCTACGCCGAGGGAAAGAAGATCGGCTGGCGCGATGGTTTTCGCGCCGTCTGGTGCATTCTGCGCTACAACGTCGCGCGCTGAACACCTTGGCTTTGGGTAGTGGGGTCTTATTTCAAAAGACCCCACTACCTGGCTTTGACTTCCGGCCGTCAATTCGCATAGCATCGGTGCCATTCAGGCATAAGGCCGGGCCTCCCAACCCTCTGCCTCAGCCGTTGCTTCATACAATCGAGTAGTCACTACTACTGCACGGCAGCCTTGATGGGGGGCGCTTATGCTGCAGGCCATCATCGTTTTCTACTCTCCCGTGTTTCTCCTTCTGCAATCCGCCGTTGTTCCCGGTGAGGGCCGTGATCCGGACCGCTTTCTGGATGAGGCCCGGATCGTCGAGACTCGTCCGGAAGAAGGCGAGGTCAGGTTCGTGGACCCGGATGGAAAGAGCTACCGGCTCCAGGTCGGGGACATGCTCGACGAGGCGAGGGGGGCGACCTTGAAGAAAGTCCGCCGCTCGACGCTCGTTCTGACCCGTCCGGTCACCGGGGGTGACGGACAACGCGGGGAGGCACTCATCGTCGTCCGGTTCGACTCATCCGGCAAGACCACCGTTCGCGAGTACTGGACGGTGCCGGCCGTGCCCGCGCCGGCGTTGCCGAAGGGCAAGCGGCCGCAGCTCTGAGCTGCGGTCGTCGGTCTCTACCCGCGGGAGCCAGTCCGTGAGCACGCGATCCATCGTGTTCTCGACGCTGGGCCTTCTCGGTATCTGTGTGCCCGGCCTCGCGCAACCCCGTTTCGTCGAGGACCGGAACCATATCGCCATCATCGAGCACGACGGATCATCCTACGATCGAAGACTCGGCAACGAGCTGAACGTCGGTCCCCGACAGAGACTGGCGCGGGAGTTCATCGCCACCCACGGCGATCTCTACGACTTCATCGTTGTCTACACCAACTTCGACTTCGACCGGGGCGAGGCCATTGGCTTCTACCTTACGGTACGGAACGACACGCAGGGCATCGGAGAGGAGCTCTTCGACAACGGCGCGGAGTTCGGTAGCCCGGAGCGACTGCAGGGCGTCATCGACATGGGGCCAGTGAGCCAGTACCGCGATCGTGAGCGCGGCCTGAGCACCGAGCCCGTCGACCCGGAGTTTCGAGCCAGCATCGGGGTTCTGGCCCATGAGATCGGCCATCGATGGCTGGCGCAGGTTCGTTACTTCGACGGCAACGAAGTCTCCTCGAGACTCCTCGGCCGCGACGGCCCACTGGAGCTTTCTCCTCGATAGCGACGCCTCGAGTTGTGTCGCGCCCGCGAAGGTACCTCCCAGAAGGACTTCAACATTGCGTCCTGAGGCCCGATCGACCACCACCATCGGCGCCGATCCCTCGGTGGGGCCACCCACGGAGCCCGACATCGACGGGGCGCTCCGGTGGCTTCTCGACCGCCAGGACCCGGACGATGGGCACTGGGAGGCGCACTCGCTCACCGCGCTCCGCGATACGAGCACCGCGGTGGGTGCGCTTCGGACGCTGGGCATTCGTGGTGAGGTTCTGGAGGTGGCTCTGTCCTGGCTGTCTTTGCAGAACCCAGACCGCTCGCCCGCGCCATGCCGCGGGCGGGGCACAGCCGGTCGAGCGGCTTCTCTCGTTTCAGAACGCGGACGGGGGTTACGGCACCGTAGGGCACGGATGGCGCGTCTCCGAAGCCCCCGTCCGGGTGTTGCTGCGATACCAGCCATCCCAGGGGACGGGAGCTGGAACACCAGCATCTATCAGACGGCGGTCGTGCTCCAGGCGCTCGCACCGGCAAGCCTGGCCAATCTGTCCGTGGCCCCATCCGACATCGCTCTGGCACCGGATCCTCCGGAGGTGGACGACCTGGTCCAGATCACGGTCACCGTCCACAACCGATCGCGCATTCCGGCCGGTCCGTTCGATGTCCAGCTGTTCGACGGGGATCCGGAGCTGGGAGGCATTCCGATCGGAGCGCCCCAGCCGGTGGCTGGCATCGCTGCGGCGGGCGAGGCGAGCGTCGGCTTCGAGTGGGACACAGCGGGGCTCGAAGGCGAGCATCAGCTCCTCGCCTTCGCCGACATGGCCGGCGCGGTCTCCGAGAGCAGCATCGAGGACAACGTCGCGGTCCGCCCGGTCGACGTGCTGCCACCGCTCCCGAACCTCGTCGTCGAGTCCCTGACCATCGACCCCGCCAGTCCCGCCGAAGGAACACCGGTCACGGTAACGGTCCGGATCGCGAACCGTGGGTCGGTGCCCTCGGCGCCGGTCCGCCTGCGGTTTCACGAGGAGGTTCCAGAGCTCGGTATCAAGATCGGCGAGGAGAGCGTTCCGGCGCTTCAAGTGGACGAGACGTTCGAAGCCTCCGCGGTCTGGGAGACAACGGGAAAAGTCGGGAGCCACACACTGTTCGCCGTCGTCGATCCCGACAACGATGAGCGCGAGCGGCTCGAGACCGACAATCGGCGCTCCGTCCCTGTCGATGTTCGGATACCGCCGCCTGCCGAGCCGGACCTGGTCGTGACTGGCGGCGATCTCGCCCTCGTTCCCGCCGAGCTCGAGGAGCTTCCCCAGGATCTTCGATTGACCGCCCGCATTCGCAACACCGGCCTCGACGATGTCCCGGCGGCGCTCGTCGAGCTCTTCCAGGGCTCTCCCGAGAACGGAGGACTGCTGCTCGACGCCAAGAGCGTCGCGTTTCCAGGCGACCGGCACGTCGACGTCACGTTCGATTTCGCCGTGACCAGCGGTGGAACGCGCACGTTCTTCGTGAGGGTGGATGGTCCGGGGGCGGTCGTCGAGCGCGACGAGGAGAACAACCTCGCCTCCATCCTGTTCATGGACCGAATGGACATCGTCGAAGTGTCTGCGGTCTCCGGCTCGCTCGTTCTCTCGTCCCTGTCTTTGACCGCGGGGGAGACTTTGCAAGTCACGGTAGGCGTACTGAACGGTGGCACCCGACCGCTTGCCTCGGTACCGGTCGCGCTCTTCGTTGACGACGAGCCACCGCTCGAGCGTTTTGTTCTCGCGTCGACCACTAGCCTCGCGCTCGAGGCCGGCGAGAGCGCGTCTGTCACCTTGCCATGGAAGGCCAACCGGCCGGGAACGGTGGCGCTCGAGGTGCGGGTCGATCCCGAGAACGTGCTCACCGAGGCCAACGAGTCGAACAACGTCCTGGGGGCGTCCGTGAACGTCGTCTCGTCGAATCTTCCCAACCTGACTTTGGCGAGTGCCGATATCGCGGCTTCGCCCGAGACGCTCCTCGAGGGCCAATCTGCGACGTTTCAGGTTCGCGTACGGAATGTCGGCGACGTCGATGCCCAGGGATTCGACGTCGAGCTCTTCGGCGGTCCCCCCCAGGAGGGGCCGCTCGTTGGAAGCGTTCCGGTCGCATCGCTCGCGGCGGGCGGGGAAGTCGTTCTGAGCTTCGATTGGCCGTCGGTCAACGTGCGCGGCGCGACTCCGGTCTACGTGGTGCTCGATCCGGCCGAAGCGATCGAGGAAGTCGACGAGCTCGACAACGTCGTCTTCCGCGTCTTCGACATCGTCGGCCTGCCCGACCTCTTCGCCACCACCGCGCAGATTCGCCTGACGCCCGCCTTCGCCCGCTCGGGAGAGATCGTCACGATCGAAGCCAGCTTCACGAACGTGGGAGGCCAGGACGCGGCCCCGATGGGCGTCGAGCTGCGGCTCGACGACATCAATGCGGGCCCGCTCGTCGACTCGACGGAGATCGGAAACCCTGGCCGCCGGTGAGACGACGTCGTTGACGACGAGCTGGGACACCGCGGGTGTCGAAGGAGAACACGTCCTCTTTCTCGTTCTCGACGTGCGGGACGACGTGACCGAGCAGCGAGAGGACAACAACGTGGTCCGGGTGCCGGTCGTACTACAGGATGCGGACACGTTCGTCTCTCCCGTCTATGTCTCGCCGAACGGGGACGACGTCCAGGACGAAGCGGCGTTTTTTTCCGCGCCTCCGAAGAGCCGGTCGATGTGCGCGTGGAAGACGGGGAGGGCGTCGTTGCGCGGGAGCTTTTGACGAGTGGGCCGGCGAACGGAAGCGTCGTCTGGGACGGACGGACAGACTCCGGAGCTCTGGCGGATGACGGCGTCTATTTCTTCGTACTGACATCCGGCGGGAAAGAGCTTCTCCGCCGGCGCGTGGTGCTCGATACGAACCGTTCGAAAGTCGTCGATGCGCTGGGCTCGGACTTCGTCGGCTTCACGAATTTGACCTGCCCGATGCCCCGCCGCGGCAACCTGAGAGGACCGGCCTGGCTGCCCGACGACAGCGCGGCGTTTTTCATCGTGGAGAGCGCCGACCCCAACGCTCCGGAGTTCCCGGTGGGGCTCTACCGTGTATCGAGGGACGCCACGTCGATCGAGCAAATCGCCTCCGGTGGAGCGTTCAGCAGGCTTTCGTTCCTCGAGCTCTTCTCGAAGGCGAACGTCGGCCCGGTCGCCCCGGACGGCCGGCATGCGCTGGTCGGAAAGTTCAATTCGGATCTCCAGATTCTGAACCTCGAAACGGGCGCCCTCGTTCGGCTGTTCGGACATCGCTTTCCCGTCCCTGCCTCCTGGAGCGGCGAGCGGCTCCTGGTGGCCGATAGCATCTCCGGCCTGTTCGTTTACGACGCCGAGGGCAATCTCGTCCGCGAGCTCGTGACGACCGGGGTCGAGATCGCGGCCTGGTCCCCTGACGGGCTTCAAATCGTCTACCGGCGCGAGGACGAGATCGTTCTCCGCCTGATGAACGCGGACGGCAGCGACGATCGACCCCTGGAGCGAACGAACGACGCCGTGCTCCTCGAGCACCCCGGCGAGCTCCAGCCGGGCAACGTCGGCCTCCTGGATCTCTTCTGGTGGAACGGCGGCGACGCGTTCACGTTCGGGTGGCAACGCTTCGAGCCGGAGGGAGACACGGGGCTCCTTCGACTGGAGCCAACGACGGGTTTGCTTCAGGAGCTCTCGTTCTTCGGAGACCTGTCCTCCGATCAGCGATGGAGCATCGAGGGGGACTCTCGGTTCCATCTCGTCCGGCGATTCGGAGGCCGCGATACCCGGATCGTCATTCCCAGGGACGTGGGAAGGAATCTCGACTGGTCGCACCGCGACTCGGTGATCGTCTACGAGGGCGCGGCGGAAGGATGCGTGGGCGACAGCTACTGGGCGGTTCGCACGCTCCTCAACGGTGAGGCGGATTTCCGGTTGACCCGGCTCCCGTCCGGCTTCGGTATCAAGATCTCGGGCACCGTCGCGGACCAGAACCTCGACAGCTACTCTCTCGAGTTCGCACCGGTCTCCGACCCCGAAGCTCTTGTCGCCATCCAGCCTCCGTCGAGCGAACCGGTCGTCAACGACACGCTCACGACCTGGGTGCCACCCGGTCCGGGCGACTATCTGGTCCGGCTCACGCTTCGCGACAAGGCGGGAAACGTCACGAAGCGCCTGGATCGTATCTTCTGGGAAGCGACGCTCCCCATCGCTTCGCTTCGACGATCGCCCACCTTCCTGTCACCGAACGGTGATCAGAAACAGGACGAGCTTCTCGTGGAGTACGAGGTCCTCGAGCCAGTGAATCTCGAGTTTCACGTCCCGACGCCCAGGGACGCATCGTGCGCACGATCGAGCGCAACGAATCGATGGTCGGGCCCGCCTCCTTCACGTGGGACGGAACCGATGGCGGCCAGAACCGTGTACCGGACGGCTGCTACGTCCTGGAAGTCGAAGGCGCGGAGTTCCCGGTGGTGGTCGATACCGAAACGCCCCGCCTCGAGGCCAGCTATTCCGCGCTCTACACGAACAAGCCCTCGTTGACACTGGCCGTCGATCTGGAAGGCCGCATTCTGGATGCCCATCTGGATCGCTGGGAGCTTGTCACCGCGGGCGGCAAAGTGTTGAAGGACGATGTCCGTCAGGTGGGAAGTGAAGCCGAGACCGCTCTCATTCTGGAGCGCCGCCGCCCGACCCAGGGGCTCTCCCTCCGTGCGAGCGACTTCGCCGGCAACAGCGTGGAGGTGCCGCTCGACGGACCCGCCCGTGAGGTACGCGTCACGCTCCAGGGGCTCCGGGGGATGCCACTTGTGGTCGGACCGACCGAGCCCGGTCCGACCGCTCCGGTCGCACCGCAATTCACACCGCCACGGCTGAGTGTCTTCTGGAGTGCAGAAGCCTCGTTCGAGCCGGTGGAGTTCCTGTTTCGCTATCGGGCCGAGGGTGCGCAGAGCTTCACCGAGCTCGCGACCACCGGCAGCGCCGGTTTCTCTGGAGAGGAGCTGGAGCTCGGGACCAGCTACGAGGGGCACTTCAGCGCGGACGGGATTCGGTCGCAGGAGTTCTCGTTCATCATCGGTCCCGATGCCATCTTCGTAGCGGTGGAGCCGGGCGTCGTCCGGTTCACGAGCACGATCGACGAGGAGCTCGTGGAAGGCTCGCTCCTCATGACCGTCGGCGGCGAGACGACGGTGCTGAAGGTCTACCGCCCGCTGCCGCCGAACGACAACTTGTTGTTCGCACCGCCGCCCTGCGGTGTCGCGGCATCGTTTCGCGTCGAAGCGATCGGCGTGAGCAGCAGGCGTTATCAGTCGACCACGAGGCTCGCGTACCCGAATCCGGCGCCGGCTGTGATCGCCCGCGGTGGGTGTCTGAGCGTGGACGACGCCGGTGTCCAGAGTGCGCCGGAGCTCGAAGCGCCCGTCCCGATGGTCGCGACGGCGCTTCTCGTCAATGGGCTCACCGAGCTGCCCGATTCGATCTCTTTGCTGCTCCACCGCGGGAACGAGGTCACGGAGGTCGCAAACGTTCCCGGTGTCCTCGGGCCGATCCGGGTGTCGTTCGACGCGGGCGGGCTGGCGGAGGGGAGATATCGTCTCACCGCGCGCGCAAACTATCAGGGCAACAGCGTCGATGCCGACTACGGGGTGTCGTTCGTTCTCGACCAGACGCCGCCGGAAGCCGCCATTCTCGGACCGCCCGAGAACGAGTCCGTCTGCGTCATCGGAGAGAACGAGAAGGAGCTAATCGAGCTCGAGGTGCGCGCGAGCGATCAGCTGATCGAAGCCATCCGGCTGGAGGTCCGGGAGGGCGGTGAGTGGCGTGCGCTCGGCCTCCCCGCCGATCTGGGGCTCCCCGCACCTCTGCTCCAGCGAACGATCCGGGCGCAGCTGCCAGTAGGACTCGAGGGCGCCCAGACGTTTCGTCTGGTGGCTCGTGGCGCCCGCTTGGTGGGCGAATCCGCGGAGCGACCCGCGCCGGGTAACCCGCCTCCGTGGCCGAACTCTGACAACAACGGCTCGCTCCTCTCCGCCGCCACGCGGAACCTCGTGCTCATTCGCTCCGAGGCGCTCGGTGCGCTCACCACGGAGCCGGGCAATCCCGCCCTCTTCTCCCCGAACGCCGATACACGGTTCGACACGATGCGTCTGGACGGAGAGCTTCTCGAAGCCGCGTCGCTCACCGTCACCGCCCATCGACAGAACGAGCTCGTGCGCACCATTGTCAGTGGTCGGGCGAGCCCTGTGGGCCCGTTCCAGATCATCTGGGACGGCCGGGACGACAACGGCGATTTCGTATCGGACGGCGAGTATCGCATCGAAGTCGAGGCGGTCAACGGGTGCGGGGCCACCTCCAGCGGCGACGTCGGTGTCGAGGTCGACGTCACGCCGCCGGAGGCCGTCCTGACCACACCGACCGAGGGGCAGCCACTCTCCGGGGCGGTGGGTATCGAGGGAACGGCGCGGGACCTCCACTTCGAGAGCTACGTTCTGGAGTTCGGGGAAGGCCCGGCGCCCATCTCGTTCGAGGAGATCCAGCCTCCACAAAGCGTCCCTCGCGTCGAAACCTTGCTCGGCTTCTGGTCGGTAGGGGAGCTCCCCCCAGGAGTCTTCACGCTTCGATTGCGGGCCACGGACATCGTCGGGAACGAGGCCGAAGCTCGGGTGACGGTCGACGTCCAGCGGACGGACTTCATTGCCGGCTTCGATGCCGCCCCGGACGTCTTCTCCCCCAATGGCGACAACGTTCAGGACGAGTCGCTCGTGACCCTCTCGCTGAAGGCGGAGGCGCGCGTGACGCTCGAGATTCGAACGCCCGCCGAAGTGCTGGTCCGAACGCTCCTCGACGCTGAGCTGCTCACAGAGGGCGAGCACAGCTTCGTGTGGGATGGCGAAGGGCAGGCGGGTCCGGTTGCGGACGGAGACTATGTCGCGGTCCTGGTGGCGGCGAATCCTGCCAACGAGCTTTTGAAGGAGGACGTATCCCGCCCGCTCGTGGTCGATACCGTGCCACCGGCGATCGACCTCACCTCCCCGGTGGAAGCGGGCTTCGTCTCGCTCCCGGGTGAAGCGTCGGGCTCCATCAGCGATCCAAACCTCGAGCGCTATCAGGTGTCGATCGGCCCCGCTGAGCGGTCTCGAGGACGGGGACTACCGCCTCGAGGTCGAGGCGAGTGATCTGGCGGGCAATGCCTCCGAGACGAGCGTTCTCTTCTCGATTGACAGCACACGCCTCACCGAAGGCCGCTACGTGTACACGGTGGTGGCGGTGGACCGCGCGGATCTTCAGAGCGAGCCTTCCGCGCCGTCCGAGGTGGCGATCGATCTCACACCACCGAGCGTCGTTTTGCGCTCACCCGACGAGGGGGCTCATGTCCGGGGCATCGTGGATGTCATCGGTACCGCCTTCGCGGAAAACGATTTCAAGGAGTACCGGTTGAGCTCGGCACCGCTCGAGCGTCCTGAAAGTCCGACCTTGCTGCGTCGCTCCTCGGTACCCACCAACTTCCAGACTCTCTTCCAGTGGGAGGTGGCCGCACTCGACGGAGAGTTCCTGCTCACGCTCGAGGGGGAGGACACCAGCGGCAACGTCGTGACGGACGTCGTGCGCGTCAAAGTCGACAACCAGGCGCCGGATGCGCCGAACCTTCTGAGCGTGACCGCGCTCCCGAAGCCGGATGACGTCGAGGTCGTCTGGGACGGACCGGACGATCCTGATCTCCAGGGATTCCTGGTCTTCCGGAACAGACAGATTGCCAATGCGCCGCCGAACGTGGGAGGCGACCTCACGCCCTATCTCGTCCCCGGACCGTCCTACGTTGATGAAGACCTGCCCGACGGTCGTCACTGTTATCGGGTCGTGGCGATGGATCGGGCCGGGAACCTGGGCACGGAATCCGGAGAGCTCTGTGTGGTGCTCGACAACCGGGCGCCCCAGGCCATCATCTTCGATCCGGAGAACGGAGCACGTTTCGATGCCCCGCGTCCGGTTCGCGCGGTGGTCGAGGACGAAGACGTGGTCTCGGTTGTCTTTCAGTATCAGGTGGTCAACGAGAACACCTGGACCGACATCGCGACGGACGTGGAGGCGCCGTTCGAGACCCTCTGGGATATCGCCGGTCTCGACTTCGGAGACTACCTGCTGCGAGCCGTCGCCACCGATGCCGGGGCGCGCTCCGACCCGGATCCCGAGACCGTCCCGGTCACCCTCGGCGATGCCACGCCGCCGGCCGTCCCTCAGAACGTCGTCACCGAGGTGGATGGCGATGCGGTGACAGTGCGCTGGGACGCCGTCGTCGAGCCCGACACCGCTGGCTATCGCCTCTACCGGGACGGCGGTCTCGTGGTCGAGGTCGGTCTCGTCCTCTCGGTCGTAGACAGCGGCGTAGCCGATGGGCTCTACGAGTACACGGTGAGCTCCTTCGACGGCGATGAAGCCTCGCCGGCAGGAACGACGGCGAGCGACAAGACCGGAGGATCGGGTGCATCCACCGCGACGGTGGCCTGCGCCGTGTTGGACGGGGCGCTTACGTTTTCGGCGGCATCGACGGCAACGACCTCGTAGTCGTAGTCGTAGCTTCCATCGGGCACGAGCACGTCGACGAAGGTCGTCTCGGCTACCGGCTGAGCGTCCCGCAGGACACGATAAAGAAGGACGTCGAGAGACACGCTCGCGGTCCAGCTCAAGGTGACGTCGGCGAGAACGACGTCGGCAACGAGGCCGGCCGGGGGCTCCGGTGGTGTCACATCACCGACGGCGAGCTCGACGGTCGATCGCTCGCTCTCGCCCCCGAGCACGTCGAGGGCGGAGTTGGTTCCTGCCCACAGCGGGCGGTGAGGCGGTCGAGGCTCACCAGGGCCGTCTCGATGGCTTCGCCTGGGCCGCGGCGGATGAGCTCGTGTTCGTCTCGGAGAACGGGCTCGAGCGTTACGACGTCAACGCCCGGACGAGCCAGACCGTTCCGGGGACGACGGGCACGCTCTCGCCGCGCGCCGTCGGAAGCGGCGACGTCTCGTTGCTGAAGGTGGATCAGAACGTCGTGACGCTGCTCTTCGTCGAGGCGGGCGGAAGCGTTCGCGTCTTTGGCGAGCTTTCATTCCCGTCCTGGGCAGTGGGCTTTTTCGAGTGGACGGCGGACTACCACGCGGTTGCTTCCGACAGCAGCGAGAACCGTCTCCACGTCCTCGAGCCACCGGGTCGATTCGCGCTTCGGGGTGCCGCGCTCGAGCCTGGTCTCAACACGATCACGGCCGCCGCCACGGACACGGCCGGAAACGAAAGCGCACCTTCACAGCCCATCGAGATCACTTTCGACACCGAAACACTCGCCGACCTCACGGTGGACAGCCTCTTCGTTCTTCCGGCAATGCCTGCATCGGGCCAGATGGCGATCGTGTCTCTCGACGTTCGAAACGAGGGGCTCTCCGAGTCCGCGGACAACCAGCTCCAGGTGGCCGGGTCGAGCATTGGCCAGGAGCTCTACGCCATCGGGACGGCGGCGGTGCCATCCCTGACACCGGGCGCGACGACGACGGTGCACGTCTCCTGGGATACCGGCGGACGCCTCGGCCCGCAGACGCTCGTGGCCGAGGTCGACCCGCTGGGCCTCGTCGACGAGAAGAACGAGGCCAACAACACCTTGTCCCGCGAAGTGACGGTCGTGGGCTCGGAGAACCTGGAGATCGGCGTTGCGACCGGGCGGCCGAGCTACGGTCCAGCGGAGGATGTCCAGATCGACCTGCAACTCGTCAATGGAGGTGCCGCGCGGAACCTGACGGTCGAAACGCGGATCGAGGACCTTGTCGGAAACCCGGTAGCAACCGTAGACAGCCGGGAGCTCGCCCTGTCGTACGGCGAGACGACGAGCTATCGCCTGTTCTGGAACACGGGCACGACCTTCGCCGGCGACTACCGGGTGCGGGTCCGAGCGCTCGCGGGCGTCGAGGAGATCGGCAGGGCGTTCGACGAGTTCGAGCTGACGCGCTCGGTTCAGCTCGGTGTCACGGTTGTGACCGCACGAGCCTCCTATACCGAGGGCGATACGGTGGAGCTCCTGGCGCGCGTCACCAACGAGCTCAGTAATGCGCCGGTTCGGGATGTGACGCTGCGCTATCGCATCCTCGACCCGAACGCGCTCACCGTCTTCGAGACGAGCCAGGTGATCTCGTATCTGGCTGTCGGCGGAAGCTTCTCCGCGGGCACCAGCTGGGCGAGTGGCGCTACGGTGCCTGGCGATTACGACGTCGTGCTCGACGTGCTGGAGGGGAACGTGCTTCTCGCCAGCGCCGGCGCTACGTTCGAGCTCCGCGGAGCCTCGGAAGTCGTCCTCTCGGGGACCGTGAGCGTTGTCGAAGCGGCCGTCGCCGTGGGTGGTGACGTCGTATCCCGGTACACGATCGACAACCAGAGCGTCGTTCCGCTCGTTGGCGGCACGGTCCGGGTGGAGCTCTACGATCCCGAGACGCAGCAGATCGTGCGAGGCGCCGAGACTGCACTCGATGTGGCTCCCGGCGCGAGCACGAGTGGTGAGCTCGCGATCGACACCGCGGGGCTCGACGTCGGTCGCTATTCCGTGATCCTCTCGGCCGGCTCGCAGGCGCTCGAAGCTCTTGCCGAGAGCGCCGTCACGCTCTTCGGGATCGCTCGGGTCGAGGCGATGCGCGAGGGCGAGAACGAGACGGCATGGGCCGTTTCCCCGCGTCTCGAGGACGGAAAGACGTACTACTGGCAATCCCGGGCAAGAGACGAGGAGCTCGACGGTCCCTGGTCGCCGCGGCATTCGTTCCGCGTCAACGTGATGAACGAAGAGCCGACGGCGCCCACGCTCGATTCCCCTGCCCAGAACGCGGTTGTCGCCGAGGCGCAGCCGACGCTCGTCGTGACCAACGCCGTCGACCCCGACGGCGACCCGCTTACCTATCGCTTCGAGGTCTACAGTGACCTGCTGCTCTTGACGCTCGTCGAGGCCTCGCCGGAGATTGCAGAGGGCGTCGAGAAGACGTCCTGGCAGATGAGCAAGGCTCTCCAGGAGAATGCCGCCTACTACTGGCGCGTGCGCGCCACGGACGGCCGCCTGGTCGGTCCGTGGATGGATACCGCGCGCTTCCGTTTCTCCCTGACCAACGAGCGGCCGTCGCCTCCGGTACCCCTCGAGCCGGAGAACGGCGCGACCGTTCGTGAGCGGCAGCCGCTTCTGGTCGTCGACAACGCCACCGACCCCGAAAACGACGCCCTCCGCTACGTGTTCCAGGTGTTCTGGGACGCGGATCTGCAACAGCTCGTCGTCGAGAGCCCGGAGATCGACGAGGGGGATCCCCGGACGAGCTGGCGCGTCAGCCTCGAGCTCGAGGAGAACGTCACCTACTACTGGCGAGCGAGCGCGACGGACGGAGCGCTTTCGAGTGAGCCGAGCGAGGTGTTCGGCTTCTTCGTCAATGCCGTCGACGAGCCGCCGACGCTCCCGACACTCCTGACGCCGGCCGATGGAGCAAGCGTCGAGCTGACCTCACCCACGCTGACCGTTCTCGACGCCGTGAGCCCCGACGGCGAGGTGGTCCACTA
The DNA here is from genome assembly GCA_965237685.1 of Candidatus Marinacidobacterales bacterium. Lineage (GTDB taxonomy): Bacteria > Acidobacteriota > Vicinamibacteria > Marinacidobacterales > SMYC01 > CBDEGF01. The sequence continues at coordinate 2,094,700 of CBDEGF010000003.1, read as the reverse complement.
CCACTTCGCGCTCTACGCCGGACCGGCGCTCAATGACGTCGTCTCGGAGGACGAGAACGTTCCCGAAGGCAACGCTTCTTCGGTGGACGGCCAGACGAGCTGGGAAGTGCCCGTGACCTTGACGCCGGGGAACACCTACTACTGGCGTGTCCGGGCCATCGACGAGCGCGCACTCGACTCGGGCTGGACCGACCCGTTCCACTTCATCGTCGAGCCGCCGACCGGCACGTGTCCGCCCGAGTGGCGTGAGGACTTCGAGCGTTATCCCATCGGGGGAGCCCCGGAAGGCTGGATGTTGCGCAAGGAGCTCGGGCGACCGAGCTTCCGGGTCGTGACGTCCTGGGCTCGCAGCGGCTGGTGAGCTCGATCGCCGGCCGCGGGGCGAAGCTCTTCGTGGGTACGGGCGAGGCTTTCGACTGGAGGAACTACGAGCTCACCGGGACGTTTGCACAGAAGAGTCTTCTGCGGCCGTGGCTCCCGTCTGGAGTCGGAATCGGCGACAAGGATCCGACGGCACCCGAACCCGGTCGGGATGCGACGCCTAGGACGCCTCGATGCTTCTACCGAACGGGCGTCGTCTTCTATGCCGATCCCGAGGCCGGTGCCGAGTACCGCCTCGAAGTCACGGGTCCGCTCTGTTTCGCACCGCGGGCGCGAGTCGTCAAAGTCCTCGGGGGAGCGCGTGCGGTTCTCGCGGAAACCGCGATCGACACACGGAAATGGGATCGCGGGCTGGTTCATTTCCATGTGGAGGTCGCGAACGGGACCGCCGAGACGATGATCCGCGCCCGCCTGCGGGCGGTGGTCGATGGCGAAGTTCGGGAGTGGTTCCTCGAAGCCGAGGACCGCGACCAGCCGCTGCGCCGCGGCACGGTGGGTGCCTGGGGCAACTTCGTGAAAGCCGCCTGGGACGACTTCCACGTGGCGGAGCTCGCGGGCATGGAGAGCGGCATCTCCGGCGATGCGGACGGCGATGGTATCTGCGACGTCGAAGCGGGGACGTGTGGTGATCCGGTTCGGATATGTCTGGACCAGGGCTACGATCGGAACACCAGACTCAGCACGGCGGTCGTCGCCGCCACTGGCGCCTGGGATCACCGTGGGCTCAGCGTCTGTGGGCACAGACATTCCTATTGGCTCGCGAAGCGAACCGGGGTTCTCGTCGTGCGAACGCCCGATCTCGAGGGCGGGCGCTATCGCTTCCGCCTGCTGCTTCAACGAAAGCTCTTTCACTTCAGACCGGTGCTTCGCGTTCGCTTCCCGAGCGGCGAGAGTGTTCCGCTCTCCGCCACCGGAAGCGCACACGAGGGAGTCTTCGGATGGTCGGCCCCGATCGAAGTGGAGCTTCCGGCTGGAGCGGGGGAATTGCGCATCGAGTCGACGCAAATACCACCGGTCGCGGTCGAGGGCATCCGGCTGGATCGATTCTGCGCGAAAGGAGAGCGACGTTGAGAGCGCTAGCGGGGACCCTGACGCTGGTGCTTCTGCCCGCGTGGGGTCTGCCTCAGGAGCGCGTTGACCTCCATCGCCTGACCGAGCGACTCGAAGCCGTCCATGCGCGGCTCGCGAGGGGCGCTCCGCCCGACGAGCTCCGCGATGAAATCCTTCGCCTGAGAGCGATCTACGCCCGTCGGAGCGAGCGACTCGCATCGGAGCTCGCCGCAACCGAGAGGCGACTCGAGGAGCTGGGTCTCTCTGCCGTCGCGGAAGAGCGCATGGCCCGCGCCCGCGCTGCGTTCGAGGCGAGTCATCGCGCCCTTCTCGAAGGTCTCGACCGGCTGAGCGCCGAGCCGAACCTGGCCGAGGTCGAGGCCTGTCTTCGTGCGCTCGAGCCGATGGCAGATGCCGAGCGGGAGAACGTGCTCAGCGTGCAGGAGCTCCCGCTGCGCGACCTGAAGCTCGCACCGCCGCCGCTCGTGAAGAGTGGTGCGCCGACCACCGCCGCGTTCGCCGCAGAAGCGGCCGATCTCGCCCAACCGATCGGTCCGGTGCCGCAGGCCATCCGGGAGCTCGCCGACACGCTCGACGGCCCGGTCGCGGCCTACGAGTACGTAAAGAACAACACGCGATTCGAGCTCTACTTCGGCTCGATGAAGGGCTCGGAGCAAACCTGGCGCGAGGGGAGCGGAAACGACGCCGATATCAACCGCCTCCTGGTGCAGCTCCTGCGTGCCGAAGGCGTACCGGCGCGCTTCGTGCGCGGTGTGGTCCGTCTCTCCATGGACCAGGCGATGAACCTGGTCGGCGTCGAGTTTCCGGGACGCGTCGAGCAGGCGATGGCCTCGGCGGCCGTGCCCTACGAGCCCATCTTCATCGGGCCCGCGGTGGGTGCCGTTGAAAAGGAGCACGTCTGGGTCGAGGCCTATCTCCCCTGGGCCAACTACCGTGGCGTCGGCCTCGACGACCAGGAGAAGCGATGGGTTCCGCTCGACGCCAGCTTCAAGTTCCATACGGTCGACGAAGGCCACCGCGTTCTCGAAGAGATGGCGTTCGATGCGGAAACCTACGTCCGCGAATCGCTGGTGGCCGAGCCCTCGCTCGACCCGATGGCTGAGCTCCGCCGCCGGGTGAGCGAGTTCCTCGAGAACAACGTTCCGGGAATGACGTTCGAGGCCGCTCTTCGCAAGCTCGTCCAGACACCGGAAGTGTACGGGCTCCTTCCCGCGAGCCTCCCCTACGAGGTCGTCTCGGTAAACGGTGTCTCCTTCGAGTTCCCCGCGGAGCTCGAACATCAGGTGCGGTTCCTGGCGCGAAAGACGAACGCCGAGGTGATTCTCGATACCAGCTTTCCGTTGTCTCGCCTCATCGGGCGACGGCTCACGCTCTCCTATGCACCGGCCGGGCCGGAAGACGTCGAGGTGTCGGAGGGCTTCGGCAGCATCTACGTGACACCGCCCTTCCTCATCGATGTCCGACCGGTGATCCGCTCGGCGGGTCTCATCGTCGCGACGGGTCAGGCGATCGGAATGGGCCTGCCGTTCGACCTCAAGGTAGAGCTCGTCTCGCCGGCCGGAGTGGTCGACGTCTCGAACCGTATGATCGCCGGTGCCTATGCGGCCCTCGCCCTTTCGGGCCGTACGCCGGGATGGGAGGAGCAAAACGAGGCGGAGGCGGGAGAGCTTCTCAACCAGCGGGCCCTGAACTATCTGGAGCGCTGGAACGACGTCGATGCCGAGCTGGCCGGCCTGACCCGCGTCGTCACCTTCCGACCGGTGGCGAGCCACGTGATGGTCAGAAACCGCATCGATGTCGGGTACGGGGTCGGGGAGACGCTGGTACCGCTCACCTTCACCTGGACGGGTATCAGCGTCGATGCGGATCTACGGCCCACCGCACCGGTCGCAGCGGATGCCAACGCCGGCGCGGTACGTGAATTCTTCTTCCTGTCAGGCCTGGTCGGATCCGAGCTCGAGGGCCGCATCCTGGAAGACGACTTGAACCTGGCCGCCATTTCGACCGTGGAGCTTCTCCGGCTCGCGCCCACGCAGGCAGTCGAGGTGAGGGAGATCGACTCCGGCAACGTCGACATCGAGCTCCCGCTCCTTGCGACCGAGCAGGACCTCAAGGATCGGATCGCCGCCCACGTACAGCTCGGGCGTGTCGTCCAGGCTCCCGCCGCCGACGTGCGGCAGAACGCCTGGCTCGGAGCCGGCTTCGTCGCCTGGGACCTCGCGAGCGGTGAAAGTGCCTACATGCTCTCGGGCGCCATCGCCGGAGGTGAGAACACCGAGGATCCCGATATCCTGCCGCCCGACCTGCGGGAGAAGCTGAAGAAGCCAACCGAGAAACCGTCCGAGCGCAGCAATATCGTCGCCGCGATCGAGAAAGTCGATTTTACCGATTTTCAGGAAGCCATCGTGGGTCGGGAGATCGCCGATCCGCTCCAGGTTCGGGTGACAGACTTCCAGGGAAATCCAGTTGCTGACGATACGCCGGTGACGTTTCGTGTGATCCACGGCGGCGGGCTCGCGACAGAGATCCAGGTACTCGTAGCATTCCCGGGTCTTGAGATTGCCGTTCCGACGAACCCACCCCAGGCCCTCACAGATCGTGCGCGCCAGCTCGTGCCGGGACAGACCACACGTGGCGATGATCTCCGTCAGCACGCTCCATTCCTCGGCGGTCACGGTCGTGCCGCAAAAGGTGGGTCGCTTGGCTGCGGTGTCGAGTGCAGCGTTTCCTGCCTGGGTCACTGTTTTCCTCCCAGCCTGAGGTTACACAGTCAGCCAGCGTTTGTCCAGTCCTTGTTTCCCTCTCTCTCTGCCCGCGAGAAAAACGACACACCCGGCGTTCAGCTTACCGAATCGCCCCCACGTTCTCACGCACTACTACCGCAAGGACACCGAGGACTTCACGTATCAGCTCCCCGGGGCGGAAGCCCGGACCTTTGAGATTCCAAATTGGAATGTCAAAAACGGCTGGCCGGGGGGGGTGGGCGTCGCATCCTTGCGGCTTTCTCCAGAGCTTGGGGCGGGTTAGTGCGGTCGACCTTCTTCCAGCCATCGTCGAAGGCCCGGCGGCAAGCCATCCGATCGCGGATCGATGCGTCGGCTCCGGGGACGGCGAAGTCGCTACAAGCTTGCCGGATACGGGGTCTCCGGCTAGGACTTGCCTTTTCCAGGAGAGCGCCGGAGAAGGCCATCCAGGATTTCGAGTATCGCTTTCTGCTCTGCATCTGAGAGTTCTTCAAGTCTCTGAAGTCGCTTCAAAACGCGGCTCTTGCGACGACTAACGGGATTCGGTGGCGGGCCGCTAAGGAGGACATCGTTGGGTGTGACTCCGAGCGCCGTCGACAGCTTGATGAGCTGCTGGACTGTGATCCCTCGCAGTCCCCGCTCCATCTGAGAAACGCTAGTGAAGTGGGTTCCGAGGAGGTCGGCAAGCTCCGCCTGTGTCATTCCCCGTTCGCGACGAATCGCTCGCAAGCGCTCGCCGATCATCTTATTCGAAAGCGCGATGTTCTTTGGTGATTTCGGCAAACGATGCCCCGCCGTGAGGTTTCTCTTCTGTACGCAGATAGATAAATCATCTATAAAATACTTTACCAATTAGGCAATATCGCCTAGTGTCTGTTTCAACATGCGGGGGGCGTGTCGAAACACTGCCGCCGTGCCAGGATCGGGGAAGAGACGATTCACCTCTGAGTGCTCACTCTAGACGATCGCTCCCGTTCCCATCCACCAGATCCTTGGATACTCCGTCGGTCAATGGGATGGAGTCCGGAGCCGGCGTCGTACAGAGCGGTTTCTGGGAGGCCCGAACGGCGTCGGCTTTAGGAAGCAGGAGCTACGGTTGAGCTTTCTGAACCCAATCCCGCGGGGAGGAGATGATGACGAAAACAAGCGAAGACGGGGCGATGCCTACGGGCTACGTCTACCCACACATCACGAAGATCGAAGGTGTATGTGGAGGAAGGCCAGCTATCGGTGGCACCCGGGTGCGCGTTCTCAATATCGTCTTTCTTCACAAGGAAGGCTACGCGCCAGAGCAGATGCTCGAGAAGTACCCTGACTTGAATCTGGCTCAGGTTCACGCGGCGCTCGCTTACTACTACGAGCACCAGGACGAGATTAACGCCTATATCGCCGAAGACGAAGCCTCGTACGAGACGTACGAGCGCCACAAGGCTGAGTTTCTGAGCAAGCGTCGTTCCTCGACTTCGCGCTAGTGTGGGTCGCTTCCCTTCAAACGGACGCCGACATCTTGGGACGCCCGGAAAATGGCCGGAACAGGTGTGGGTGGGACGTCGTCCGAGCAATCGATCTGTTCCTCGATGGAACGCCGTATGAAGTGCATTTTGAAAGCTGCGGAGCTCGGCCGATGGTACGTGACGAACGACCGACTGTCGAAACAAATAGCCAGCCGCTGGCCGTGAGAAGGCGCTGCTTAAGAGGAAAGATTCGATCGCGGTTGGAGGCCGTGGCCTTGGAATGTTTGATTGAGAAGATTCGCAACTTGCCGCCAGGACTGGCGGAGCAAGTCGAGGAGTTTGTGGACTCCCTGCTGCAGCGTCGGCACGAAGCTCGGGTCACCGACGCGGCGACGGAGCTTTCTGAAGAGGCATTCGCCAGGGTCTGGGACAACCCAGAAGACCAAGTCTACGACGATATTGAACTGAAGACGGGAGGCCGAACATGGGCATCTATGCCACAGAGTGGTGGCTCAAGTTCCCCAAGCACGGGGACTACCACACCGGGTGCGAGTGGATCGACGTCTTGGCCGAGGGGGTGCCGCCCCACATTGGCTCCTCGACCCCCGGCCGCGGGTACGAGAATGGTGATCCGTTCGCAGAGTTCCTTCCGCCGGCCGTGCCGACCGACGCGGACGGCGATGCCGAGCACATGCGCACCGTCGTGTTTGTTACCCGTGAGATGAAGAAAGGAACGCCCCGACATCCGCAGGAGTACGAGGCTCCGCTCCTCGTTCTGGACGGAGAGCAATACTCACGGATGGCCTTCCACGAGCTTCACGAACGAATCTGCGACGCACTTCGAGGCGACCGACCGCACCTGACTTTCGAGATCATCGGCGGCGACGGCCGGACGAGAGTTCTCTTCGACGATGGCACGGAACGAGAGGTCTCCTCGGATCAGTAAATGGGCTATGCCCGGGCGCGCGGGGGAGGGTTGGCGATCCCTCTGTCGGCGAGCGCGCTGCGCGGATCGTGCAGGCCACTGCGACTAGTCATTCCCCGCCCACCCCGTAGCCGGTCCGGCGAATGCTCGACGAACAAGGCGCACGTATGGGATGTCAGAGGACAGAAACGGTTTAAAGCAAGGGGTTAAGGAGTTGCTCGCGAGAGGCAAGGCGGCGACGAGAGGGGCTGGTCTTTCTCGCTTAGAGACGTGAAGCCCGCTCTAGGGGTTACCCGCCCCCGCCCACCGAGGTGCCGGTGATCGCGGATGTCGTCCGCTTGCCCAAGCTCCGGAGGGAGCCGGTCTCTGCGGAAGTGATCGAAGAGCCGACCGGGCAAGGCTTCGTCGCGGGGCAAGTTATGCGCCCCCCCGGGGAAGGCTCGCCCTTCACCGACGTCGGTGTCGTCTGGATCCGGTCGCAATCCGCGACCGGATAGCATCGACCCCCTCCCAGGTCAGCCGTAGAAGGTAACTAGAAGGGCCTCGAGCCCACGAAGAAACCCCTATCTTTGAGGTCGCAGAATGCGACCTCAAAGGCCATACGGGCACGATTGGGGAGGGGCGCTAGTCCGGATGGAAGTGGACCCGTGCGTAGTCGGGGTCGAACGGCTGGTCCGCCGCCTCCATCGGAAGTCTGGGTGCCTGTGGACGTCGCTCCGGCGGGAACGTCGGCCGTCGATTGGAGAGTGACGTCGAGTGTAGCGACTTCGCCGGCTCGGATCGTGACGCGCCGTTCCGCGGTGGTGTGACCCGCGAGCTCGAGGCGGATCAGCTGATCGCCACTCAGAGCGACGCCTTCGAACGGCGTCGTCCCGATGCGGTTGCCACTCATGATGGGCGCGGCTCCTGCGGGCTCGGAGCCCACACGAAGGGTCCCGGTCATTCCGGAGCGCACGTCGCGGTAGGCTTCGACGACGTTCGGGGCGAAGAGATCGGACGAGGGCTCGAAGGCTGGCTCGTGACGCACCGCCGATTCGAAAAAGGAAGTCGCTTGAGCCGTGCTACCCAGCGCCAGGTTGCTGAGCCCCAGGAAAAACGTCGTCTCACGCAGTTGCCCGCCGTCCGAGAGGCTGCTGAGAAGCGGCTGCAGCAGCTGCGTACACTCCTCGAACCGACCCTCGAAGTACGCCCGCTTGCCCTGTTCCAGGGCGGCGGGCTGGCTCGAAGCAACGGCGGCAAAGACGAAGACAACGGAAAGAGCGCACAACGTTCGGCGGAAGGACGCCATGGGGGTAACCTCCATCAGTATTGGGACTCGACGTTCCCACCATCATCGCGTTTTTTCGGGCGCGTCGTCAACCGTCTCGCGTAGCGAGAGGTGGCGCTCGGTTCGTCACAACCCGTTGCAACACAGAGGTTTGTGCTTGACATGGCGACTGTTTCGCCTTTTTCTCTACGGTGGTAGAATTATTTTAAGCCCGTCATGTGGATCCTTGGAGAAGGCGATTTGTTTGCGGATCGATACCGCATCCTCCGTGAGATCGGCACGGGCGGCATGAGCACGGTTTACGCCGCCACGGACGAAGAGCTCAGCGTGAAGCTGGCTCTCAAGATCATGAAGCCGGACTTTCTCACGGATGCGGACTTCGTCGACCGCTTCAAGCGGGAAGTGAACATCGCGCGCAACATTCGCCATCCGAACATCGTTCAAGTGTTCGATCTCGGCTTTGCAATGGTCAGTGACCGGAAGTTCTACTACCTGACGATGGAGCTTCTCGAGGGGCGCGATCTCGCCGAGCATTTGCGGGAGAACAACACCTTGCCTCTCGTCGACACGCTCCGGATCGGCCTGCAGGTCTGTGATGCCCTCACCCAGGCCCACCGGTCAGGCGTCGTTCATCGCGACATCAAGCCTCAAAACATCTTCATCGACGAGCAGGGTCAGGTGAAGCTGATGGATTTCGGCATCTCGCGCTCGGCGGCGCTCGACACGATGACCACCGGTGGGCAGCTTATCGGAACACCGAAGTACATGTCGCCGGAGCAGGTCCACCGAAAAACCGACCCGGACAACCGGACGGACATCTACGCCTTCGGTATCGTTCTCTACGAAATGTGCACCCACCGGACGCCGTTTCAGGGCGAATCGACGGTCGAAGTGGCGCTCAAGCAAGTGCAGCAGCAGCCGCAGAGCCCGCGTGAGCTGAACACGACGGTTCCGGCCAAGCTCGACGACATCATTCTCAAGTGCCTGGAAAAGAGCCGGACGCGCGCTACCAGTCGACCAAGGAGCTGAGAGCGGACCTTCAAGCCGTGCCGGCCTATCAGGACTCGGACGACACGACTTCGATTCCAGCGACCGAAATCGTTCGCATGCAGGAGACGGCGAACACGCGCTCCGTTCCGCCAACCGCCATCGAGGCTGACTCCTCACGCGTTACGACGCGTGCCCGACCCGGGCGTGTTCGAAGCTCTCAGTCGGGCGTGACCGAGCGTCGGCACCGATCCGGCTCGAAAGCGCTGATCTCCGCAGCGGCCGCGGTGGTCATCGGTCTCGTCGCGATCGTCGGGCTCTACCAGTGGCAACAGAGATCTGGCGAGTCGTCGATCTCGGAGTCCGGCTCGACAACGCCCTCGTCGACGGAGCCGGCCGATCCGACGGAGCCGCCTCCGTGAGAGACGCCCACCGCGACTGCTTCGGGAACGGAGGCGTCTCCAGATCCGCCCGGCTCCGAGAGCGCCACGCCACCGACAACGGAGACGGCATCGAATCCGCCACCCGAGCCCTCGCCTCCACCACCGCCGTCTCCGAATGTGCTCAGCGGAGGCGGGGTCTCCGAGGCACGGCTCGTCATCTCGTCCGAACCTTCGGGTGCCGCACTCGAGATCGATGGTCGTTCGGTAGGCACGACACCCTGGGAGGGAGAGGTGGAGCCGGGCCGAAGGCGCATCTCGGTCAGCGCTCCGAATTTCGTAGCTGCCCAGGAGACCGTCACCATCGAAGAGGGAGAAACGGTCAATCGCCGTTTGCGTCTGGCTCGGATGGCCACCCCCGCGACCGCGCGCTTCTCCGCGAATCCTGGAACCGAGCTCTACATCGATGGCGAGCGCATCGGCGCCATCCCACCCGTCATCGAGCGGGAGCTCGCCGCCGGCAGCCACGCGATTCGCTACGTCATGCCGGGCTACGCCGAGCACGAGGAGACCATTCAGCTCAGCTCCGGCGAGGCACGAGAGTTCTCTCATCAATTCCCCGTCCCCGGGGCCCTCCGCATCATGGCCCAGCCCTACGCGCAGGTTCTCCTCGACGGCAAGGACATGGGCTTCACGCCGGTCACCGTCGAGAAGGTGAGCGAGGGCGAGCACACGATCGTCCTGCAACGTGAAGGCTTCCAGACGCTCGAGCGGACCATCACGGTCAAGCCCTACGAAATCAATCGATTTCAGTACAAAATGGTGCGGCAGTAGGCCGCGCCCACCCGCCGGCGCTCAAAGGAGAATCGAATCATGCGTGTCGTGGTGTCGTTTGCTCTCGTGCTTGCGCCTCTCAGTGGCGGACGCCGAAGATGCCTTGCCTCTCAGCTGGGAGAACATCTACACCACCGGTTACGGCGTGCGTAGTGCGGTCCTGTCGCCCGATGGGAAGTGGGTAGCGGTCACCGCGGGCACGGCAGCGGGCGTCGGCATCTATCGCGTGGAAGTGACCGCAGGCGGCGAGCCCGAGGCTTGGGTCGAAGGCAGCTCACCCTCCTGGTCTCCCGATGGCGGGCGAATCGTTTACAGGAATGGGAGAGACCTCTGGACTGTGCGGGCGGGCTCTCGAGCGGGCTCCCGGGTGACGAACGACACCGAGGACGGACGTGCTCCGGTGTTCTCGCCGGACGGTCGCACGGTCGCTTTCTACTCGGCGCGACCGGGCTCTCAGGATATCTGGCTCGTATCGGCGCAAGGCGCCATCGAGCAGTACCTCGCTTCGGAGGGATACCTCGTGCTCGCGATCAACTACCGGGGAGGCTCGGGATTCGGTCGTGAGTTCCAGGACCTTTCGGTGAACGACTGGGCAAACGGTCAGGCGCGTGATGCGGCTGCCGCAGCGAGATTTCTGCGGAGCCTCCCGTTTTCCAACGGCAAGGTCGGTATCTACGGGTACAGCTACGGCGGCATCACGACGATGGCCGCTATCGCCCGGGTGCCGGAGGCGTTCGACGCGGCGGTGCCGATGGCCGGCATCTATGATTTCGGCGATGCCTATCAGAATGCCGATCGCCTGGGCCGCATCTTCATCAAGACGGGTCACGGCGGCGCGCCGGAAGAGCGTCCCGAGACCTACGATGTCAGCAACACGCTGGCACGCCTCGGCGACATCGAGACTCCACTCCTCGTCATGCACGGCGAGAAGGACGTGCGGGCACCCTATCGACAGTCGAGCTGGCGGTGAAGACGCTGGAGGCACAGGGCAAGCGCTTCCAGCACAAGAGCTATCCTGGAGAGCCGCACGGCTTTCGCGATCCCGAGAACCGCATCGACATGTACCGCCGGCTCGAGGATTTCTTCGAGCGCGCGTTGAGGTAGGCCCCTCACCCGGCGCGGATGTTGATCTCCGAGCGCCGATCTCCCGCCTTCGCCTGACGGCTTCGGCGAGGCTCGCCGAAGTCAGCTGCGCTGACGAGGGCAGCTCCCCAGGGGGGGAGAGGTTCAACCACGCTCTCCCTCTGCTAGGGTCCTGTATCAGTGGTTCGTTGCCTGAAGCTCGAGGCCATTTTGTGTGCTGGCGAGGCGTGGCGACGAAGTCATATCTGGATATTTCGAGGAGCCGCAACGAAGCCAGCGCGCAAAAGGGGCCGAGATTAAGGTGGCGAACTACTGACACAGGGCACTAGGATAGGCGCCGCATTGGAGGCGTTCATGACAAGTATCCCTAACGTGGTGACCTGTTTGGCCGTGCTCGTCCTGGTCTCCTGCCAGCCTGGCGACGGCACGTCCGAGCGCTTCAGCGCCGATGGGCTCATGGGGCATATCCGGGCCCTTTCCGCCGATGACTTCGGTGGACGAGGCCCTGGCTCCGAGGGTGAGGAGAAGACGGTCGCGTACCTGACCGAGGGTTTCGAATCGCTCGGTCTGAGCCCCGGGAACCCGGATGGAACCTACGTGCAGCAGGTACCGCTTGTAGGCATCACAGCCGATCCGTCCGAGACCAGCGTCACGGTAACGCACGGCCGCGAGACCGTACGACTGATCACCGGCGAAGACCACGTGGCCTGGACGAAGCGGGTGGTCGACAGCGTCGAGGCGTCGGGCGAGCTCGTGTTCGTGGGCTACGGGGTCGTGGCTCCCGAGTACGACTGGGACGACTACAAGGACGTGGACGTCACCGACAAGATTCTGGTCATGCTCGTGAACGATCCGCCGGGCGAGCATCACTTCGGCGGTGATGCGATGACCTACTACGGCCGCTGGACGTACAAGTACGAGATCGCTGCCGCGAAGGGGGCCGCCGGAGCCTTCATCGTCCACGAAACGGTGCCGGCGGGCTATCCGTGGGAGGTGGTCACCGGGAGCTGGACCGGTGAGCAGTTCGACCTCCAGAAGCCCGACAAGAACATGGGACGGATCGCAGCGGAAGGCTGGTTCTCGCTCGACCGCTCGAAAGCGCTTTTCGAGACTGCGGGGCTCGATTTCTATGAGCTGAAGCAGGCCGCCCGGACGCCGGAGTTCCGGCCGGTGCCCATGGGCATCCGAGCGACCGCCACCATCAAGAACACGTTCCGGAACGTCGACTCGGCCAACGTCGTCGCCAGGCTCGAAGGCTCCGAGGCGCCCGAAGAAACGATCCTGTACGTGGCCCACTGGGACCATCTTGGAACGCAGCCCGACATAGAGGGCGACAACATCTTCAACGGGGCGTTCGACAACGCCACCGGGACCGCGGGTCTCCTCGGACTCGCCGAAGCCCTAGCGGCGCTCGCGCCACCACCACGCCGCAGCATTTTGTTCCTCGCGGTGACGGCCGAAGAGCAGGGCTTGCTCGGTTCGCGCTACTACGCGGAGAATCCGCTGTATCCCGCCGCGAAAACCGTGGCGGCCATCAACATGGACGGCATGAACGTCTGGGGCCGCACCAAAGACGTCACTGTGGTCGGCATGGGACAGTCCGAGCTCGATGATCTGGCGCGCGAGGTGGCGGACAGCCAGGGAAGGCTCCTCGTCGCGGACCCGGAGCCCGAGAAGGGCTACTACTACCGCTCGGACCATTTCGAGCTGGCGAAGGTCGGCATCCCGTCGTTCTATCCTGACTCGGGCATCGATTTCGTGGGCAAGCCTTCCGGTTGGGGCAAGGAAGCCCGCGCCAAGTACGTGGCCGAGGATTACCACAAGCCCTCGGACGAAGTGAAAGACTGGTACGAGTTGAGCGGCATGGTCGAAGACCTCGAGATGTATTTCGAGATGGGCCGCCGACTGGCCACCGGAGCGGACTGGCCCGAATGGAGCGAGTCCAGTGAATTCCGGGCGGCACGTCAGGCCTCGAAGGAGTGAGAGAGCAATGAACGTAAGGGAACTTCCTGCACTGAGTCTTGCTGTGCTCGTCGTTTTCGGCGGGCTCAGCGTAGCCCGGGCTCAGAAGGATCCGGACACCGCATGGCGACAACCATGACCTCTGGATCAACCCTAACGATCCGAAGATCATGGTCGAGGCGAACGATGGCGGCGGGACGGTGACGCTCGACGGCGGGAAAAACTGGTCCTCGCTCAACAACCAGCCGACCGCCGAGTTCTACCGGCTCATCGTGGATGCCCAGTTTCCCTACCGGCTCTACGGAGCCCAGCAGGACAACTCCACCATCAGTGTGCCTTCCTGGAGGGACGGCGGTCTCACGCCGTTCGAGCACTGGCGATCGGTAGCCGGTGGCGAGAGCGGCCACATCGCCGTCACGCGGATAACCCCGATCTGACGTACGCGGGGAACTACATCGGTCGCATCGATCGCTTCGATCGCCGCACCGGCGAGCGGCAGAACGTCATCATCTATCCGCAGATGGCTGACGGCGTGGCCCCGGGAGATCTTGCGTATCGGTTCCAGTGGAATGCGCCGATCCTGATCTCGCCGCACGACCCGGCCACCGTCTATAACACGTCCGACTACGTCCATCGGACGACGGATGGCGGGATGAGCTGGGAGACAATTAGTCCCGATCTCACCGCCAACGACGTCGAAAAGCAGGAGCTTCCGCGCGCGCCTTGACGTCTCTCTGCGGAAGCGGAATCTCGATGGCCTCCTTTCTCAATTCCTCGGTGATGGTAACGTGCAGATCGCTCGACATGGAGAGGAAGTTCTCGACGCGCGTCCATACGAGTAACGTCGTGGAGCGAATGAATGCTGTGCGTGTAAGCGTCCGCTCCCACCATGTTCCCGATACGTCGCTCCCGAGGCATCCTTTGTGTGCTCGCCACTGGAGGCGGGGGACGAAGGAGGCAAGAGATGTCGAAGCGAAGGACAGCGGGGATATCGAAAGTGATAGGGAAGCGGCGCTGGGCAGAGGCGGATGCGCGGAATGTTGTGTCGTCATGGCAGCGTAGTGGGAAGCGTGTCTCGGAGTTCGCCAGGGAGTACGGGTTGACCTCCCAGCGGCTGGTTCGGTGGTCGGAGCGACTGCAAGGCGGGTCGAGGGGGAGTGTACGGTTTCATCCGGTTCGCCTGGTGGGAGGCGAGCGAGAAGGCGAGCGAGGAGGCGAGAGGGACGCGATCGAGGTGGTGTTGTTGGACGGCAGGCGCGTACGAGTGCGTGAGGGGTTCTCATCTGAGGAGCTGGGTCGGGTGCTCGAAGTTCTAGAAGGTCGAGCGTGATGTGGATGCTCCCATCGTCTGTGAGGATCTACGTTGCGGCGGAGCCGATGGACCTGCGTCGCGGCTTTGACGGGCTGGCTGCAGCGACGCGGAGTGTGATCGGTCAATCGCCCCTGAGCGGTCATCTGTTCGTGTTTCTGAATCGGCGTCAGAATCGTGTGAAGATCCTCGCTTGGGATCGGACGGGGTACGTTTTGCTGTACAAGAGGCTGGAGCGAGGGACCTTTGAACTGCCGACGTCACCGCGTCCGGGTGATAGGCACGTTGAGTTGGACTCTGGCGAGCTGGGACTGATGCTGGAGGGGTTGGACCTTCGTGGCGCTCGACGCCGGAAGCGATGGTATCAGCGAGCTGAGGAGAAGAGAGTCGCCCTTCACGGTTGAAGGGCTGATTTTCTTCCCAAGAACGCAGCAGGGACTTGACTTTCTTGCTTTTTGCGATTAGTCTTAATCTTCTATATATGACTAAGACACGACTACTGCAACGGCTTCAAACCCTCGGCGAGAACGCTGTACCGGGCACGCTTACGGAGGTCATGTTTCGCTGTGGTAAAACCGCCTGCGGGTGCCGAACCGACCCGAATCGTCTCCATGGTCCCCACCTGTACCTGAAGTTTCGCAACGAGGAGAGTCGGTCGACATCGCTGTACATCCCGCGAAGCCACGAACGGGAAGTTCGTCGTGGAGTCGAGGCCTGGTCGAAGATGCGAGAGGCGGTGGCTCAGTTGGGCAATCAGAATCGCAAGGGGCTAGCGAAACAGCTGCGTCAAAGGCGTAAGTAGTGAACACGAGCTCCGAATCGACCCAGTCGCGCCGAGAGGGCGCTGGCAGTACGAGGGCGCCCAACGCTCTGGGGCAGATTCGGGATTCGGCCCGAAGTCTAGCAAGCGAGGGCAAGACGGAGGAAGCGTTCGACCTGCTGGTCTCGGCGCTGGATGCGGTGTTGCGCAAATCGAGAGAGCTGGAGCTGATGGTGTTGAAGCTTCAGAGGGAACGAGTAGGCAAGCGCTCCGAGAAGGTGGACCCCGGACAGCTCCAGCTGATGTTCGAGCAGCTGATGAGCCAAAGCGGTGGTGAAGAGCTGGAGCCGGAGCTCGACCCACAAACCGAGGCTCGGGAAGACGCGGAGCTGGAACAGCAGATCGAAGAAGCGAAAAAGACTCGGCCACGAGGCAAGGGCAACAAACCGCGCCGCGAAACAATCCGAACGGACGGGATCGAACGCCAGGTTCACTTGCGCGAGATACCTGAAGAGGAGCGGGGCTGCTCTCGATGCGGCAAACTCAAGAAGCCTCTCGGTAAAGACGTCCGACGGAGGCTCGAGTACGTGCCGGGGCACTTCATCGAGCATGAGTACCATCTGGAGAAGTACGCCTGCGGGAAGTGCCGGGAAGGCGTCACGAGAGCCGAGGGCCCGGCCCCGGTGATCGAGCGGAGCAGCGCTGACGCCTCGCTTTTAGCTCATGTGGTGGTGAGCAAGTACGTAGACCACGTTCCCCTTCACCGTTTGCATCGTATCTACGCCCGTAGCGGCGCGGGGATTGCGGTCTCCACGATGTCGGATTGGGTGGGCGAGGTGGCAAACCTTGTGGAGCCGCTTGTGGACCAGTTGGAGAAGCGGGTCCTGAAGGCCGATGTCATCCGAACCGATGCCACCGGAGTGAAAGTGCTCGATCCGCAAAGCGCGGAGAACATCGAGCGAGGCACGATGTGGTGCTACATGGGCGACGACCGAGACGTGGTGTTTCGCTACGCGCCGACGGGCGAAGGAGCGACGGGTCCGTGGGAGTTTTTGGCGGGCCGCACGGGATACGTGCAGGCCGACGCCGCGAGCGTGTTCGATCGCGTGTTTAACGGCACGGTGGCCTCCGCGGAAGAAGTCGGGTGCTGGGCGCATGCACGACGAAGGCTGGTTGCCCTCAAAGACATGGACTGCCGCGTCGCCTACCCGCTCAAGCTGATCGCAAGGATGTATCGCATCGAACGCCTGGCCGATGCGAGGGAGCTGTCGGTCGACGAGCGGACGCTACTTCGCAAGGAGCGCTCGGCGTCGGTACTCGAGAAGCTGAAACGGTGGTTTGTGCTGACGCATCGAAGCGAACCGCCCAGCTCGGACCTTGCCATGGCCACGGGTTACCCACTCAACCACTGGACCGCTCTCACTCGCTTCGTCGACGATGGACGCTTAAGCCTTGACAATAATATCTGTGAGCAACAAATGAGGGCCATCGCACTCGGTCGACGCAACTATCTCTTCTGCGGTTCTCACGACGCCGCGCGACGCACCGCCGTTCTCTACAGCCTCATGCGCACCTGCGCACAGCACAACGTCCCGCCTCTCCCGTACCTCACTGACGTGCTCCGCAAGCTCGCCGACGGATGGCCACAAAAACGCATCCACGAGCTTCTACCCGACCGCTGGCAGCCTACTCCCGCCTCCACCCCTTAGCAGTTCCCGTGCCATAAACCCCCTATTCCGGGGTGAATGCGTCATGGGGACACCGGACGCATACTTACTAGTAGGCGATGACCGACCCCATGCCGCTTCGTTTTTTCTTCGTATATCCCTATGGTAACGCAGGTTGGACGAGGTTACACGCCGGGCCATTTTTCGGCTTGACACCGGGCGGCTCGGGACAGTATTTTTGTAGGGATGAAAACGGATTTCATTTTCATGCGGCCAGCCATGACCAGCTCGAACGGCAACGAGAAGCCGCGGTCCCTGGCAGATCAGGCGCCCGGTTTTCGCGGGCGGATCGTCACCGTGCAATCGAACGGATCCGTGACATGGCGCCTGCGCGAGCTGGGTTTCGTACCTGGCACTCCCGTTGAGGTCGTCCGCCGGGGCCCCCTCGGTGACCCGGTCGAGCTGGAGCTGCGCGGCTATCGTATCTGTCTGCGGCGGCAGGACCTTGTTTCACTCCACGTCGAGGCCATCGCCGCCGACCGCTCATGACCACCGCCGCTGTCTCTGCACCTCCGCTGCGAGTGGCGCTCCTCGGCGCACCCAACTCCGGCAAGACCACCGTTTTCAACGCCTTGACCGGGGCACGGGCGAAGGTAGGCAACTACGCAGGGGTCACCGTCGCGCGGCGCGAGGGGGCGATCCGCGCAACGAGTCGTTCCGTCCGTGTGTTGGACCTCCCGGGGAGCTACAGCCTGCGAGGGGAGACCATCGACGAGCGCATCGTCGAGCAGGTGCTCGACGGTGCCATCGAGGCCAAGCCCGACGCCCTTCTTATCGTGGTCGACGCCACTACGCTCGCGCGCAGCCTGGCCATGGTTCTGGAGGCGCTCGAGGCTCACGCCGACCGTCCCTCGGCCCTCGTGGTGACGATGGTGGACGAGCTTCGGGCCCGTGGCGGCAAGCTCGACTTCGGGAAGCTGAGCCGCGCCCTCGGCATCCCGGTGTTTCCCGTCGTGGGACATCGGGGGGTCGGCTTCGAGCAGTTAACGAAAGCGATCGAGCGGCCCGAGGACTGGTCGCAGGCCAGGTCTTTTCCCAAGACGACGGAGCCGGAAAGTCGCTTCGAGTGGGTGGATCGAACCTGCGAAGAGATCGGCGCGTGCGAGATCGAGCCCGAAACCCGGAGCGATCATATCGACCGGTGGCTGCTTCACCCGCTCGTGGGAAGCTTTGTCTTTCTGGCCGTCATGTTGTTCCTGTTCCAGAGCATCTTCACCTGGGCGGTGCCGGCCATGGATGGCATCGAGGCGGTCTTTGGAGCGTTGGGACGGCTCTCCCGAGCGGCGCTTCCGGCCGGCCTGCTGGCGGATCTCTGGGCGGACGGGATCCTTGCCGGTGTCGGCTCGGTGCTCGTCTTTCTGCCACAGATCGTCATTCTGTTCGCGCTAATCCACTTTCTCGAGGACGTCGGCTACATGGCGCGGGCCGCCTTCGTCGTCGATCGAATCATGGGCTGGGTCGGTCTGCAGGGACGTTCGTTCGTGGTGCTGTTGTCCTGCTCGGCCTGCGCCGTTCCGGGGATCATGGCGGCGCGGACGATTCGCTCGCCCCGGGACCGGCTGACAACTATTCTTGTCTCGCCCTTCATGACCTGCTCCGCCCGGCTCCCGGTGTACACGCTGCTCATCGCCGCCTTCATTCCCGCCCAGACCCTTTTCGGTTTCTTCGGAATTCAGGGGCTCGTCATGCTCGGGCTCTACGCGCTCGGCGCCTTGACCGCCCTTGGCTCGGCGGCGCTTCTGAAATCAACCGTCATTCGGGGTAACCTGGCGACCTTCTACATGGAGCTGCCGCCGTACCGGATGCCGACACTCAAGCTCCTGGCAACGCAGGTGTGGCACAGCGCGAGAGCGTTCCTCAAGCGGGCGGGAACCATCATCTTTGCAACCTCCCTGGTGGTATGGGTCCTCCTCAGCTTCCCTCGCGCTCCCGTTCAGGCCGGGGCAGCGCCCGAGGTTCAGGCGCGCCAGCAACTGGAGGTCAGCGTGGCGGGCAGCATCGGCCGCACCATCGAACCGGCGATCGCTCCGCTTGGCTTCGACTGGAAGATTGGAGTGGGACTCGTGGCAAGTCTCGTCGCCCGCGAGGTCGTCGTCGCGACGCTGGCTCAGATCTACGCGGTGGGCGATCCAGACGACTTCGACGGCTTGCGCGGCGCTATCAAGAACGACGTCGATCCCGTCACCGGACAGCCATCCTTCAACATCGCGGTGGCTCTGTCGCTTCTGGTCTTCTTCGTTTTTGCCCTCCAGTGCACTTCGACCATCGTCGTCATGGCCCGTGAAACGGGAAGCTGGAAGTGGCCGGCCTTCGCTTTCAGCTACATGCTCGCGCTAGCCTGGGTGGCCAGCTTCGTGACCTACCAGGTCGCCAGCGCCTGGCTGGTCTAGAGCGCTCTGGAAAGTAAAGACGAACCATGCTGGTTCCAGGGTTCCTGCGTCTCCGCGACTCTGCGTTCAATTTCCAGACATACCTTCCGCGGATTCGATTGGCCGCGGTCCGGCTCGTTCGATGGAGGTTTAACCTCTCCCCTACCGGGTCCTACCGGGGGAGAGGTCGCCCGCCTTCGCCAGGTCTTCTGGCGGGCGGGTGAGGGGGATATCCGGAGCGTGCTTTGCGCCTTTGCGCCTTCCGCCTCCGTCGTTGGTCCGCGCAGGGATCACCAACGACTTCGGCGAGACTCGCCGAAGCCGTGGCCCCTGAGAAGTTCGGGTGGTGCTTGGCCGGATGGCATCAACGGGCAAGGGCGCCCACGTGATATCCCCGCCCCACATTTTTGCTTTAGGGCTCGCTTGCGGGTGTCGAAAAGGGCCCGCCTCGTTCGTCGTTCCGGGTGAAGGAAGCCGAGCAGCGGCTTCTCAATAAAGGAGGTTCAGAATGGCAAATCCATTTGTTCACGTCGAACTGCATACCAGCGATCCCGATGCGGCCAAGAAGTTCTACAGTGGTTTATTCTCCTGGAAGCTGGAAGACATGCCGATGGGTGACTTCAATTACACGATGGTGCAAGTCGGTGAGGGCACCGGCGGTGGCATCATGAAGAATCCGGCGCCGGGGGCTCCCTCTCACTGGCTGTCCTATATCCAGGTCGACGACCTGGAAGGCTCCACGAAGCAGGCCGAGAAGCTCGGCGGCAAGGTCGTTCAGGCCCATCACGGAAGTTCCGGACATGGGCTCTTTCAGCATCATCTCCGATCCGGACGGAGCCGTCTTCGGGCTCTGGGAGCCGAAGTCCAAATGAAGTAGCTCTGCCTGATGGCGGGCGCCCCTGCTGGGGTGCTCGCCGTTCGGGGACCGTACGGCGCGAGCCTCTTCGCGGCGACCGAGACGTCGGTCTGGACGGAGCGGGGAAGCCTCGACGCAACCGTCGCAGGCGGAGAGCTGCGGCTCTCGAGCAGCGATCACAACGGCGGGGTCTATCAACAGTTCGCAACGGGCGGCGCCGGCACGACTATCTCTGTTCAGGATTTCTGGGAGAGTAATCCAACCGCATCGAACACGCAGTGGGCTGAGGTTCTCGTGATCAACGGCTCGCGGCTTCCGGTGAACGGTCAGGACGTGCACGAGAACGACGCGGATGTCGTGCTGCTCTACAAGAACGACACGTGGGCGACACCGGGCGGCTGGTCCGGCTCGATGGAGCAAACCGCGCCGGTCACGAGCATCGGTAGCTTCGTCGCATCGGGCAGCGTGGCGACGATAGTCCTCAAGAGCGGCAACGTCGGAGGCACCACGACCGGCACTCGCTTCGACGATATCGTCGTCGAGGCGGAAGGCGGAGGCCCACCGCAGAATGGCGCTCCGACCGCCGTGGCCACAGCCACTCCCACGACCGGCGAGGCACCTCTCGCGGTGAGCTTCGATGGGCTCGGCTCGAGCGACCCCGATGGGGATGCGTTGACCTGGTCATGGAGCTTCGGAGATGGAAACACGGGCTCTGGG
Organism: Candidatus Marinacidobacterales bacterium; assembly: GCA_965237685.1. Classification (GTDB taxonomy): domain Bacteria; phylum Acidobacteriota; class Vicinamibacteria; order Marinacidobacterales; family SMYC01; genus CBDEGF01. Next base: position 2,073,874 of record CBDEGF010000003.1, on the reverse strand, counting down.
GCAACAACGTCCCATACCTATGCGACCGCCGGGACGCACGCGGCCACGCTCACGGTGGACGATGGCAACGGCGGGAGCGATACGGATACCCTCACGATTGTCGCGAGCGCTCCCGGTAATCCGCCCGGAGGCGGCGCGCAGTGGGTCGTCCTGGAGGAGAGGAGCTGCAACGGAACCTGTGATTTCGATCAGATCAAGGCGAACCTGAACGCCCAGGGTCAGGACATCGGGTTCGTCAAGATCGGGTTTCATGTCGCGCCTACCGGAAACCAGCGGGGCCTGGGTGCTTGGGAACAGACGCTTCACGATGCTGGCGTTCCGTTCTATCTGAAGAGCGTCGACTCCGCCGGACAAATCTTCGAGGCAGTTCAGCTGAAGGCGGCGAGCGGCTGTGTGGACAACTCCAGGGATGGGGGAGCTCCGGGTTGCGTCCCGCATCAGCTCGTCTACCGGAGGAGCGTGACAGGAAACAACTACACCCCCGACGTGCCCTACACGGGCTCACCGGACTGCCAGAACCCACCACCCGCGGACACGCCCTACCAGCAGATCTACAACGAGACGCCTTTTGAGGCGGCCGTCGCCCATTGGCAGCGGCACCGTGACGAGTTCCCGCCGGAGCTCGAGCCCTACAAGCATTTGATCTGGATCGAGACCATCAACGAGATCAATCGGGGTGGCACCTGCGGTCAGGGCGAGCAGTTCCCGCACAACGTCGGGCTGCTCGACCCGGTGTTCGGCCAGTACACCAAGGAATCCGAGTGGATCGCCGAGTTCGCCATCCACACCTCGAATCTCGCGATGGCCGAAGGCTTCAACTGGTCGGCCTTCGGATGGTCCTCGGGAGAGCCCGAGATCGGCTCCTGGGCCGGACCGAAGATGCGGGAGTTCCTCGAGCTCGCCGCCGCCAATCCGGCGCGGGTGGCCGTTGCGATCCACGAATACTCCTACACAACGGACGGGCTGGAGCTGGCGTTCCCGTACCAGATCGGTCGATTCCAGGAGATCTTCGACGTCGTCGACCACTACGGGATCGGACGTCCGAGCATCGTCATCACCGAGTTCGGATGGACTCTGAACGACATCCCGAGCGTGAGCCAGTCGATGAACCTCGACTTGCCCTGGGCAGCCGAGCTCTACGCACCGCACCACGAGATCCAGGGCGCTGCGATCTGGTATCTCGGTGGAGGCTGGGGCGGTATCGACAACGAGGTGCAACAGCTCATTGCACCCCTGGCGGACTACGCGACGAGCCATTATTTCGTTCTGGAGCCGACCGGTAACACGCCACCCCCACCTCCGCCGCCGGCTCCCACCGTGGTGGGGGAAGTTGGGAAAGTGACCACCAACCAGGCCGACGCCGATACGTGGTACTCGGTGACGCTCCAGAACCAGTACGCAAACCCGGTGGTGATACTGCAGCCGGCCTCGTTCAACGGAGGCCAGCCGACCACGCTTCGTCTGCGGAACGTGACGGGCACGGGCTTCGAGTTGCAGATGGATGAGTGGGACTACCTGGACGGAGCCCACACCACGGAGACGATGGGCTACGTGGTTCTGGAGGCGGGTACCTATACCTTGTCGGGAGGGGCCCGGGTGGAGGTGGGCACCGTTCAAACGGACCACACATTTGCGCCGGTGACCTTTGGACAGGCCTTTGCTCAGGCACCGGTCATCTTGTCGCAATCCCAGACGCGCGACGGAGGACAGCCGGTGGTTACTCGACAACGGAGCGCGACCACCGCGGGCTTCGAGGTGCGCCTGCAGGAGGAAGACGGAAACGACGGAACGCATGTGGTGGAGTCCATTGGCTACGTGGCGATCGAGGCGGGCGAGCGCTCGGGTGGCCTCGCGTTCTCGGCCGCTCGGACGCCGGATGCCGTCACGCACGCGTGGTACGGGCTCGGCTTCGGAGGAAGCTACGCGAATCCAGTGTTCCTTGCTGGAATGCAGACGCAGGATGGGGGGGATCCGGCGGGCATACGCTATCGGAGCCTCGGTGCCACGAGCGTCGAAGTGATGATCGAGGAGGAGACCTCCGGTGATAACGAGGTTGCCCACACCACCGAGGTCGTCGGTTACGTCGTTTTCGACGGGCCAGGATCGCTCACGCTCTAGTGCCCGATCAGCGAAGAACGAGGGCCGGGTCGCCCAGCAGGTGATAGATGATGAGAAGCTCCGGCGAAAGTCCGGTTTCCAGAAACTTCGTCTGCGCGACCAGGATCGCGTCGCCCAATCGCTGATGGCGACCGCTGACGAGCTCGCTCAGTAGCGCGCGATGCAACTCCTGGGCAGGTCGGTCGAGGCTCAGTCCGCTCGGCGAGAACGCGGCGATGATGCCCTTGTCCTCGGCCTCGAGTAAATCCTCGGCGAGGGAGTCGAAGTAGGGGAAGTGGAAATAGCCATTGAGGCAGTTCATGGTGAGCAGGAGCGGTTGGCGCGGCTGCGCGGACAGCAGCGCCGCATCGCCGGTGGACAGAATCTTCTCGCTGGCCCATACATGAATGCCGCCATGGCCGACATAGCTCACGAGAGAGGCCCCGTCATCGAACGACTGCAGGATGGCCTCGCGAGTAGCGGCGGCGCCCAGTCGACTCAGATAGATCTTCTGCAGATCTCTGCCGGATAGAACGGTGGCAGCAGCGGCCACGTTGAGACCCTGGCGGCGTCGATGCTCGAGCAACGGATGTGCCATTTCCAGGAGCTTCCGAGGTCCGACGGCGAGGTAGTTCGCTCCATGCCGAACGCTCTTCCATCGGCTCGGCCGTGCCGGCCGCACCACGGGGCGAAGCACATCCGAAGAGCCGGCCACGAAGTAGTTCCGGCCTGGCTCGCTTCGGAAGCGCAGCCATCCATCGCTGGATCGCTCGATTCCGGTCAGCCACTGAGGGCTCTTCCCGGTCGTATCGAGAACGAACGCCTCCGGACGCGACGTGTGCACCGTTGTCGTTCCAGGCCGGTCCCACCAGCCTTCGAGCGCCCTGCCCGGTCTCGCGACGACGTGCCTGGGGTATTGCACCTCGAAGCGATTGAGAAGCACCATCGAGTAAGCGGCGCCGGTGTCGCCCACGTTCTCGATCTCGAGCTGGTTGCCTCCGTCGCGCAGTACGCCTGGCCCAATTTCCGCTTCGAGCCGGCGTTCCCGCTTTCCGTCCCAGCTCCCTTCTCCGATGAGGCTTCCGTTCACGTAGGCCCGCACGTGGTGATCGGGCGAGGCGCCGAGATCGCTCGCACCTTGAAGCCACAAGGTGAGTCTTGCCGGGACGCTCACAGACGCGAGCGAGTCGACGTCGAAGCCGTATCGCTTCGTCCCGGGCGCGAGCAACAGATCCCAGAGCCACCGGTCCGGCGCCTCCAAAAGTCCCGCCTGGTAGAGGTGGTTTTCCTCTCGCCGAACGATTTCCCAGTAATGGTCGATGGGCTGTCCCTTGGGGGCGGCGTCGCGCACGGACATCCTGCCTCCTGCCGCGCCTGCCTCGAGCTCGTAGACGGCTTCGTGGCCGTACGGGTTCGCCTCGGCTCCCTTGCTGATGAAGTACAGCGTCGAGCCGGGAGCGAATCGTTGCCGATCGGGCTCGAGGTGATAGGCAACGTTCTCACCCAGGCGGCTCAACCGAACCTCGTACGCGCGAGCCCCACGGCGAGAGCGCCCGAAGACGTCTTCGTACCGGAGCGCGTAGAGCCCTCTTTGTGTGGTGGCGAGACGGGCTACCAGCGCCCGATTGTGGAGACTCTTGGGTTTCCCTGGCCGTCGGCCGCGGGAGCCTTCGATGACAACCTCGGTGGGCTCCGGCTCACGGAACGAGATGCGTACCACCAGACGCCGCGCAAGCACCAACGCGCCCTCGTTCGCGTCCCAGCGAATGGGAGCCAGCTCGACGAGCGCCTTCTTCACGTCACCCTGAAAGGCTACGCTCACGAGGTGCGCCGCTTCGGGGAGGGAGACGTTTCCGGGAGCCCGGCGCGTTCCGGAGTGCCGACGCCGCTCGGCGCGAACCGTGCCCTGGCGTGTCGCCACCAGCTCCAGCGATCCGGCCGGCGAGGGCCGCAGACCGCTCACGACCTCGACCATCCGAGTCTGGACGGAGGCCAGTCTTACCTTGCGGCCCGCGAGGGCTTCGATCCAGACCCTTTTCGTGGGTACGGACGCGGATTCGGTCTCTGTGAATCCAGGCACCTGTATCCGTACCGTCCCGTCTTCCTGCGGTGTCGCATAGAATCCCTCCGTCACCAGCTCCAGAACCACCCCGTCGCGTCGGTGGCGCAGGACGCGAAAATGGTTGGCCGCGGGATCTCCGTACGTGATTCGAGCACGTTCGTCTTCCTCGAGCGGAGGCTCGCTATCGCCAGCGGGCGCCCCGCTGAGCGCGGCCGCCGAGACCGGTCCGTGTCGCTTCGTTTTGCCAGACGTCTCGATGTCTTCGAGCTCGTAGTAATAGGTCGTCCCGGGACTGAGCCCCGTATCCCGGTACAGGTAGCGGGCACCGACCGGCGAGGAGCCCAGCCCGGGGATGACGCTCGTCGTCACCCGGAGGTAGCTCCCGTGCTCGGACGTGGCGCGATACAGGTGAAAGCCCAGGTTGTCCAGCTCCGAAGCGGTCTCCCAGCGAAGCTCCACGGCATGGTCGGCTCCCCGGGCCTCGAAGGACGTCAGGGTCACCGCGGTCGGGTAGTTGGCGAAGGTCGCATCGCCCTGATTCGCACCTGTGCTGTCAGAGCCGTGGAACACATCATCGGGGGCGGTGCCGAAGGCCGCCGGAATCGATGCCAGGGTGATACGCGTGATGCCCCCGATCATCAACGTCATGTTGCCGAGGCCGGTGTAGTCCAACTGCACGGCGTACTGTGTCCCCCGGGTGATCACACCGGCGGCGTTCCAGGTACCGGATGCGGTGGCGCCCCCCATGCTGTATTCCATCCGGATGATGTTGGGCGCATCCCAGTAGACATTCACGAAGTCGTCCGCGTCGCCGTAGAGGGCGATGATGTAGGCATCGTCGCTGGTGGTCTCGGCGAAGGCGACCCCGTCCGCGGCGTCGTGGCGTGGCCTCCAGTCGAAGGCGACGGTGCCCGACGTGGTACCGAGTCCGGTCTCGTGGGTGGCGATGAGCCGGTCTCTTCCGTCGACGCGGGACTCGGTTCCATTCTCCGTGCTCGCCGGGCCGTCGGCGGGCGTGGCGGTGAGGGTCACGTTGTCGAGATGGACGACGTAGGTGTCGTCGAAGTAAGAGTCGCAGCCGTCGTTCCAGTTACAGCCCACTTTGACCAGATCGTTGAGGGAGTTCATCGAATCGTCGTCCCGCCGGCCTACGCTCGGGACGTGCTGCCAGGCCCCCATGACCGTCGCGATGTTCCAGATTTTGCCGTCGCGATCGGCCTGGGCCGCCATCCTTCCGTTCGTGACGAAGATTTACGGGGCGTCTTGAGCTTGCCAGTAGAGAAAACTCCCGAATCCGTAGAAGTCGTCCTCTACCACCGGCGACGGTGCCCTTCGTAGATTATGAAAACCGGTGCTGGCGGGGCCGACCAGGTGAATGCTCGACGAGCCACTATGGACGATGACGCCCTCTTGCATGCTTTCTCCGGCTGTGAGGCCATCTTGCCCCCAACCCGTGGGGAGCCAGGGGTCACCCGAGCCCGTCTCAAACGAAGGAGTCTGGAGGAGGTTCCTGTGAACTTCCGCTTGATGCCAGAGACACGTACCCGAGGCGGCGGTGTTCACCAGCTTCACCCGGAGCGTGACCGGGCCGGGAACCTGGCCGGTGAGCATCAGCACATCCGGCGCGGTGCGCGTCGAGGTCGTGGTGCCGGTGATGCTCCCTATCTCCACCGTGTTCGTCTGGTCGTAGAGGATGAGCTTGGGCTGACAGGTCGTATCGGAGTGAGCGAGAGCCCTGGCGACCACCGGCGATCTGCCGGCAGGGATGGAAATGTCTTGGTACATGCCTTGATTGGCCGCGTTCGACAGAACCTTGTAACCGCCGGCGAAGATTTTCTCGCCGTTCGCCAGCGCGGAAAGCGACGTAGGTGCGCCCTCCGGGAACCAGCCGTCCGTCGCTGCGACGCCCGCCATCATGTAGCCGCCTCTGCCCGCGTTGCCGGGGAACAGATTGGCACGGTGCGGGTGGCTCCAGGCGTTGCCCGTTCCGGAGCTCAGGACGCCGGTCGACGAGTTGGTCGGGAGGCCGAAGACGATATCCCAGGGGCCGGTCAGCTGGGTCTTGTCGGCGTTGCTCGCAATCACGTCGCCGACGCCGAGGTCGATGCCGCCACTTCCGTCGTAGTACGGGAGCCGGCTGATGGTGAGTCCCTCGATGATGGCGTTGGCCGGGTCGAGCGAACTCTCGTCCGAGCCGATGTAGATCGTGGCCGCCGGTGTTTCGGGAGTCCAGGTGGTCGTATAGCCGCAGGCGGTGTCGTCGTCGATACTGATACAGACGTGGTTCGCACCACTGATCGGATTTCGGCTGTCCCATCGGACTTCGATCCGGTACGTGTTGCCAGCGAACATGGGATTGAAGGTGAGGTTCCGCTCGAACCAGACTCCGGCAATCTCGAACTCGAAACGAAGCGTGTTGGCACCGCTGGAGAAGGCCTTGAGGATTCGCGTGCGACTTCCCATGATGACCAGGTTGTGGTACAGACCGTCGTCCCAGTCCCACTCCGGCGTCAGCCAGAAACCGACGTAACCCTGGGCGGTATCGATACGCTCGTAGAAGACGCCGCCCACCTGGCCGCCGCGGCCGAACGTCAGCGTGTCGCTGTCGCCTCCGGAGGTATTCCAGTCCCCCTGCAGGATCGGCGCGGCGGTGAACGGCCCCGGCGCGTCCCGTTTGGCGAGGGTGCGATACCACCGGGCGGTGCCGTCCCGGCTCCCGTCCGTGTTGTAGCGGACGAGGCCCGCGTCGTAGTTGCTACCGTTGTTGGCGCTTCCGACCACGACGATCTTGCCGTCGGGCTGTAGCGCGAGGCCATAGCCGAAGTCTTGGTTCATGGCGAAGTCGAAGGCGACGATGCCGTCGCCATCGAAAGCGGGATCCAGACTCCCGTCGCCGTTGTACCGAACGACGGTGAAGTTGAAGTTCGAGCCGTCGTGGCTGAAGCCCCCGGCCACGATCTTGCCGTCCGTCTGAATTCCCACCGCGTAGCTCAAGTCCTGGTTGGGGCCGATGGCGAGCGTGCGCGTGCCGCTACCGTTGAAGGAAGTATCCAGAGTGCCGTTCGGGTTGTACCGCACGGCGGCGAAGTCGAGATCGGCTCCGTTGTGGCTGCTGCCCACCACGACGATTTCACCGGTTGACTGAATGGCGACCCCCCGCGCGAAATCGTCTGCGGCGCCGATTGGGGTTGTGACGATCCCACCGGAAAACCCCGCGTGGAGCGTCCCGTTCGTGTTATAGCGAACCGCGGCAATGTCGAAGTCGGTACCGTTGCTTGCGTCACCGGTGACCACGATCCTTCCGTCGGTCTGGATGGCGATGGCCTCGGCGCGGTCATCGCCCGGGCCGATCGGAGTGGTAACGATGCCGGTCCCATTGAAGCCGGCATCGAGACTACCGTTCGTGTTGTAGCGCACGACCGCGAAGTCGAGATTCGCGCCAGCGTTGTAGTAGCCGGCAACGACGATCCTGCCGTCCGTCTGTATGGCGAGTGCCCGGCCCTGGTCATCGCCGGCGCCAATGGGTGTGGTGACGATGCCCGTACCGTTGAAGCCGGTATCGAGGCTTCCGTCCGTGTTGTAGCGCACCACGACGAAATCCAGATTGGCTCCGTTATGCGTGAAACCGGCGACCACGATCCTGCCGTCGGTTTGAATGGCCACCGATTGGGCTTGATCGTTGCCGGTACCTACCGGCGTGATCACAATGGCGTCGGTGTCGAAGGTCGTGTCGGGCGTGCAATCGGGGTTGAATCTGCCGAGGGCAATGTCGTCGTTCGCACCATTGTCGGCGAAACCGGCGACGACGATCTTGCCGTCGGACTGAACAGCTGTAGCGAAGGCTTCATCGTCACCGCCGCCAAAGGGTAGTGCTGTCTGGCAGACGAACGCCTCCGCCACGTCGGTGCAAGCGAAGCTCACGAGCGCAATCAGTGGGAGCAGCAAGCGAGCGGATACCCACGCACAGGCAGGGAGCCGACGCATTACTAACATACCGATTCGCGGACCTGAATAGTTTGCGATGTGTCAAAGCAAGGATCGTGCCGCGGCGATGAGCTTTGTTGGAGGTTAACCGGTTCTGTGGCAACGGCTTAGGGGGAGGTTTCGGGAGCTCGCGGCGCTCGTCGGGGGGAAAAGGCCACGCTCGACGGTTTCCCCCCACGGGCCTACTCCCTTGCGAGAAGGTTCTCGAAAGGTTTGTGCTCCTTGAAACGATAGGTCCTGAAGTCGCGCCGATCCGTGGATAGGATGCGACCGTGTCCGAGATGCTCTGCGAGCAGAACGAGCGAAGCATCGGCCAGGTCCATCGGGAGCTCCGCGTACTTCTTCACGTACCTGGCGATCCTCGGCGCGTGGTCTCTCGTGAGCTCGAACACGTCGAACGCTCCTCCGGCAAAGCTCTTGATGAAACGTTCCTGAGCTTCCGTGCCGAGTCGACTTGCGAGGAGATAGCACGTTTCTGTCATGACCGGCCAGGTCGTGATGAGCGGTTCTTCGAGCTCCTGTAGGCGGGCCTTCGCCAGCTCATGGAAACGATCGTGGCGGTTGGCAAGCGCAAGCCAGAACCCGGTGTCAGCGATCACCATGTTTGGTCGCGAGCCTTTCTAGATCCTCCTTATAGGCCGTGGAGAGCTCCGAAGGCCCCTCACCGCAACCGATGAAGCCTGATTTCTCGAGAGCGGATGCGGGGTCGCCCTTCGCGGTTTTGAATTGGGTGTAGTAGGCATCGATGGCTCGGCGCACGATCTCGCTGATGCTCCAACCCGTCTCCCGCTCGAGATAAGAGAGCTTCCGATTGCTGGCGTCGTTGAGCCTGGCGTTGATTCTCACCGGGTCCTCTCCTCGAAAGTGTCATACAATAGTATGACATTACACCGGGAAGGTCAAGACGCCCAGACAGACCGGGTCAGCCGAGCTACGAGCACCATCGGCCCAGCTACCAGGTCTACGTCGCCTCTATTCGAAACGTTCCCGGCCAGCCGGTCCTGTCCGAAGATCGCTTTCGCGTTCGGCCCAACCGCCGCGCCAAGGACTACACGCCGGATGACACCCGTCGGGGGCTGTGGCATTCCACGATGGCCGGCGGCGTCGGCAACATCTGGGGTTATCAGATCCCCATCATCTCCGAGGCCATTTCGAACTCCTACCCGAATGCGTCGCAGCTCCTCACAAACGCGCGCTTCTGGAAGAAGCGGTTTCGAGCACCTTTCACTCGCGCCAATCGATTGACGAACGGCCAGGCGCTCCAGGACTCGAACGTCTTTTTCGTCTTTTACAAGGAGAACACGGCTGTTATCGACATGGACTTGTCCGATATGGCGGGTGCGCTCTCGGCCGTGGCGGTGGACACGAAGAAGCGCTACGAGGAGCTCCCGCTCGGGGAGCTGACGCCCGGCTTCATACGTTTCGAAGCTCCTTACACGTCCGACTGGGCGGTGGCCGTCGGCGGACCGGCTCCCCGCAGTTTCGTGGAGAACGACCTGGGCCCCATCGACAGCGACGCCGGGCTGTTCCGGGTGACCATCTCGGATGGAGATACGGAAGTTTCGGCGATTGGCGGAAGAGAGAGTCGGCGCAACGTGGATCCTTCCACCGATCTCTACATGTACTTCAACGTGGTCGGCTCCTACGCCTACCAGGGCAACCGTCCGGAGGTCGAGATCACCGTCGAGTATTTCGATGCCGGAGACGCCATCCTTCGATTGCAGTACGACTCCTTCTCAGCACCTTACACGACCCACCCCGACGTCGCCTTTCTGACAAACACGAACGCGTGGAAGCAGAAGACGTGGCTGGTCTCCGATGCCTACTTCGGCAATCGTTCGAAGTCACTCCAGGTATAGACGGTCGTCAAATTCGGATCGTTGTTGTTGTCGTTGTCACGGAAATTGAAGTCCACGCCGATGCTTCCTTCGGCCGGGAGGCTGGGCGCCAAAATACTCTTGTCGATCTCGACCTGTCCGGCAACTTCCCCAGCAAGATTCCGGATCGATGGGGCGATGCCAAGCTTCCGGCTTTGACGCCACCCCCGCTCCCGGGTCCGGCCAGCCAGCCAAGTCCCGCCGACGGGGCGGTCGACGTTTCCCTGGGCGTGGACCTGAGCTGGACGGCAGGTAGCCATGCGCTGTCCCATGATGTCTATTTCGACTCGAGCAATCCACCGTCGTTCCAGGGTAACCAGACCTCCACAGCTCCGGAACCACACCGGGTCCGATCTGGACCTTCACCACGGCCCGGGACGTTCCGGTAGCGGGGCTCAACATCAGGGAGGCAGGCGCGATCGCGATTGACGGACGTGCGAGCGATTGGAACCTGTCCGAGTTCACCAGCGTGGTCCGAGGCGGCGACGTGATCGTCGGCGATATCGCCCTTGTGGGCTTCGACGGGGGGACGCTCTACTACGGCGGTCGAGCGACTCACCTGGCCTTGCCAACAGGCGCCGCGGATCACACCGCCAGGGTGTACAGCCGTCACGACGCGACCTACTTGTACTTCCTGGTCCAGGTGGACGACGACGATATTCAGGTATCGCACGGAACCGGATTGAACTGGGCCAACGACAGTGTCGAATTCTATATCGACCCAAGCGGTGACGGCGGTTCGACGTCGCTCAACAACTCGACCTCCGACATCCAGTTGGTGATCGACGCTGCCAATCAGCGCAACGTCTACATGACCACCAGTGCGTACAAGGCACGGATCTTGAGCGGCGTCCGCTCCGCCGTTTCGACGGTGGCGACCGGGTGGTGGCTCGAAGTGCGAATCGAGAAAAGCATGCTGGATCCGGATCTGCTCAACGAAGGAAGTTTCGGCCTGGACTTTAACTTCCGCGACAACGACAGCAACAACGATCCAAACAAGACCACGGTCTATGCCTGGAACGACACGGAGCAGTCGGGCGCATTCCCAAGCAAGATTCCCAACCGCTGGGGCGATGCGTTTCTTGACCCGGTGGACCTGGAACTCGCCTCGCAGGTTGGCCTGAACGCCCACATTCCCTCCAACGACATTCTCGACGACGTCGCGCTCAATCTGGGAGTACGGTGGATTCGGGTCGACTTCGATTGGTTTCGGATCGAGCCGGAACAAGGCCAGTTCCGTTGGGAGGCGACGGATCGCATCGTCCAGCGCGCCGAGGAGCTGGGCCTGGAGGTTTTGGGAGTGCTTGCCTATACGCCGCCTTGGGCTTCGTCTATGACCGCCGACCCGCGAATCAGCGATCCCCCTGCTTCGATGGACTATTGGACGGAGCTGGTCCGTGAAGCCGTAACCCGATACCGTGGTCGGGTTCGTTACTGGCAGTTCTGGAACGAGCCCAATGTAGGGCAATTCTGGGGAGGCTCTAGAGCGCAATACCGACTGGATATCCTCGAGGCAGGGGCCCGCGTCGCCAAGGAGGTCGACCCGAGTATGCAAACCGTTGGCCCCGGCTTGGCCTACCTGGGAGACTGGCGCTCCTGGTTCTCCGAGTTGATGCAGTCTAAAGACGTCATCGACGTAATTAATCATCACATCTACCGCGACTCGGGCCGAGACGCGATTTTCGAATTGGAGCGCGATCGTCTCTTTCAACCATCGCTTCGGACTCTGATGCGGCGGGCGGGAGTGGAGGACAAGCCGTTTTGGCTCACCGAGACCGGCCGGCGCTCCGAGGAAGGAAACCAGCTTGAGTACTATCAGGACGTTATCGCGGCTCTCCCGGAGAAGCCCTGGGTGAAGAAGGTCTTTTTCTTTCACTATTGGGACGGGCCGGGCCAGGGTGACGGGGGATTCGGTATCGTCAACGAGGACTTTTCTCCGAAGCCGGCTTATCACTTCCTACAGACTGTCCTGCCGCCTTGGGTGATGGTGCAGTAGTTCACGTCTCCGTAGCCCAGGGCGTAGGTCACAACGACGCTCCCTTGCTTTCCGACATCGTGATCGACGCCAAAGTAAAAGCCGTGACCCTCCGTCCAGCGCAGCGCGCTTCCATGGAAGCGGAACTTCCTGTCGGGACCTTGAATATAGACGCGTACGCCATAGGCCCATGGAGGCTCGACTCCGACTCCAACGCCTCCCAGTAGTGCGACATGATGTACCAGCTCCAATTCCAATCCACCCCCGTACATCAACGGGAAGTTCTTCCCGTATCGACTCGATTCCTGGCGGATCGAGATCGTCACAGCCGGAAGCTGGCCACCGGTGAGCCGCCGCCCGCCTGGAGTTTCTCAATCGGAATCTCGAACCTGGCGAACGGTGGGCGCTTTCGCCTGCGGTGGAGTGGGCTTTGTGACTTACCTTCCCTACAGCATCAGCGAGAACCGGCGCGCGTCTGACACGCGCCGGCTCGCCGAGCTGTCGCTCGTCACCGCAGGGGCAGTTTATCTTGGATTTCTGATCGGCAAGAGAATCGACGAACGATAGCTTCCAAGGGGGACGAATCAACAGCATCTACGAACTCGCTCCTGGCCCGTCTCCCGCCCGTTCTCCGTCAGGCATTGACAATGTTCCGCCTGAGTGACTGCCCGCAGTAGAGCTCACCGCGACGCAGGCGGAAACAAGTGTTAGTAGGGGACGGGAATTGCGGTTCTCAGGTACGCTTTCCCGTCTGCAGTTTTCTCTCAGCGTTCACACATAGTACGGTTCCGGCAGCCGACACGACGGAACGAAGTGCACGAGAAAAGAAGGAGCGGAAGAGAATGAGAAAAATGACGAAATCTCGAAGAATCCTGGCTTTGGCGGTACTCTCGGTGCTTCCCGTCGGCCTCGGCGCGTGCGGCTCCGGCCCGAACGCCGGTGACGCCGAAGAGGCACCGGCCGTCTCCACTTCTGGAGGGGTACCATCGTTTCAGGTGGACCCCAGCTGGCCTCGCGAGATGCCCAACAAGTGGATTCTGGGCTCTGTGACGTCTGTCTTTGTGGATTCCAGGGACCATGTCTGGATCACGCACCTCCCGGAAACGTTGACCCCCGAGGAGACGTCGGCGGTGCAAGAGCCGCCTATCGGCATGTGCTGCGCGCCGGCACCGGTGGTGATCGAGTTCGACCCCCAGGGCGAGGTCGTGCAGGGCTGGGGGGATCCCTCCCAGGACGAATCCGAATGGCCCAGGAACCCCCACGGGCTCTTCGTGGATCACAATGACTACGTCTGGGTTGGTACCCACCGGCATCACCGAGTCATGAAGTTCAACCGGGACGGTACGCACGTTATGACTATCGGCGAATTCGACAACAACGCTGGGAGCAACGATCCGAAACTCCTGGGGGGACCGGCAGGGATCTGGGTCGATCCCGATACCAACGAGGTCTACGTCGCCGACGGCTACCGGAATCGCCGCGTCGTGGTATTCGAAGGCGAGACGGGCAAGTACCTCCGGCATTGGGGCGCCTACGGCGAGACGCCGGACGATGACTACGATTATGGCGACCGCGATCCGGAGGGTCCTCCCCCAAAGCAGTTTTCCACCGTTCACGGCATCATCGGCTCCAAGGACGGGCATATCTACGTGGCAGATCGCCGGGGGAACCGGATCCAGGTCTTCGATCACAGTGGCGAGTTCGTGGCGGAGAAGATCATCGCCCCCCTCACCCTGGCATCGGGGTCTGCCTTCGTCTTCGCGCTCTCAGCGGATCCGGAACAGAAGTGGCTGCACATGGCGGATGGCACGAACCACAAGGTCTGGACGCTCCGGCGGGAGGATCTGGAGGTCGTAGGAGAGTTCGGCCGAGGCGGGCGCCAGGTGGGCCAGATGCTGCGCCCCCACGGCATGAGCGCCGACTCACAGGGCAACCTCTATGTGGGAGAAGCGTCCACCGGTCGGCGCGTACAGAAGTTCACGGTTCAGAGCGGGGGCGCACCGTAGTCGGTAGTTTCCACTGAGCAGACTGCTGGCGCGCTGTACGTGGACAACGCTGATGCGCCGATCGCGTGCCCCCTTCCTGCCGGCACGGCGTTTCTCGATTAGCATCCAGGTCTTCGCGGGGGCGGAGCTATCGTCGCCCTCTTTTTCTGGAGAATCGAGTACCGAAGGGTAGCATCCCTTATCTGAGGAACTTCGCGAGCACTTCCGTCTAGTAAAGGAGGGGGGAGAACCGCCGGGGATCTCCCCATCGGCGTAGGAGGTGGATCTATGCGGGCACTGCTCATCAATCCGAAGTTCCCGGAATCGCACTGGGATCTCCGCCATGCCCTGCCCATTCTCGGAGTCCGGTACTGGCAACCGCCGCTACCTCTTCTCACCGTGGCCGCGCTCCTCCCGGGTCACTGGTCACTGCGTTTGATCGACGAAAACGTGGAGGAAGTGACGGACGACGATCTGCTGGGGGTGGACGTGGTGATGCTGACCGGCATGATCGTCCAACGCGGGGCGCTTTGGAAGCTCCTGGAGCGCTGCCGCGCCCTGGGTCGTCCGAGCGTTGCGGGAGGGCCGTACGTTACGTCCACGCCGGAAACGGTGCCAGCCGATCACCTCGTTCTCGGGGAGGGCGAGGACATCATTCCACAACTGGCCTGGGATCTGGAAGCCGGCAAGGCGGAGGCTCGTTATGTGGAGACGAGCAACCCTTCGATCTCTTCGCTTCCGCCTCCACGATACGACCTGTTGGATGTCGACGCTTATGGAGACTTGGCGCTGCAGTTCTCTCGCGGGTGCCCTTTCCTCTGCGAGTTTTGCGACATCATTTCCCTCTATGGCCGCGCGCCTCGCACGAAAAGCCTGGATCAAATCACGGCTGAGCTCGACAACCTGCTTGCCACTGGCTTCCGGGGAGAGGTGCATTTCGTCGACGACAACTTCATCGGCAACAAGAAAGTGGTCAAGCAAATCCTTCCCGGAATCGCAAAATGGCAGCAGGAGCGAGGGCGTTCCGTTCAGCTTTTATACCGAGGCCTCCGTGAACCTCGCGGAGGATGATGCGCTGATCGATTTGATGATCGCTGCCGGTTTCAAGTCGGTTTTCGTTGGGGTGGAAACGCCATCCGTGGAGAGCCTTCGGGAGACACGCAAGTTACAGAACCTGAAATCCGATCTCGTCGAGTCGCTCCATCACCTCCAGCGGCGCGGACTGATGGTCATGGCCGGCTTCATCCTCGGCTTCGACAACGATGGGAGAGACATCTTCGACCGAATGGTCGGTTTCGTTGAGCGCTCGGGAGTGGGCATGGCGATGGTCGGACAGCTCGTCGCTGTACCCCGCACGCCGCTCTACGACCGGTTGAAGCGCGAGGGACGGCTCCGCGATATCCAGCCCGGAGAAGCGTTCGGTCCGACGAACGTCGTGACCAGGCTCCCGGCACGGGAAATGACCCGGGGATACCGCCATGTCCTCGAGAGACTCTACGAGCACCGCGCTTACTTTCAGCGCTGCGAGAAGAACCTCGAGTTGCTCGAGCCGCGGGGTCCGGAGCGCAGGCTGCGTGCCAGGGACTACGCTCGCATGCTGCGGTCGATATGGGTCCAGGGAGTAAAGTCGAGCTACCGGGGCGCCTACTGGCGATTCATCCTCGGGGCGCTTCTCCACCACCCGCGCAAGCTGAGACTCGCCTTTCTGGAGTCGATCTACGGTCATCATTTCACGGAGTACAGCCGTCGGACCGTCGTCCCGCGACTCAGAGAAATCGAGGTGGAACTGCCCGTCGAGGGAGAGGTCCCGGTCCAGGAGATCGCCGCTTCGGTGTGACGCCGGTGAAGAACGGAGTGGGAGAATTGGAAACACAAACGCGAGAGGAGCTCAACGGTCCGAGCGCAGGCAGTGGCCCGCATGGCCGGCAAGGCTCGATACCGAGCGCCCTCCTGGCAGGGGCATCGGGACCGCCAGTCACACTACTCCGAGCCAAGGAGACTTCACCGTATGTTCTGAGCCGAGACGAGCTCATAACGCGCAGCGCTCGGTTGGCCCGGCGCCTCCGAGACCTCGGAATGGAGCCGGGAGACAGGGTGTTGCTACTGCTTCCCACCGACCTGCCGTTTCTGACGAGTTTGATGGCGCTGTGGTTCAACGGCGCCGTCTCGGTACCGGTCGTGCACCGCGCCAGTCCGAGGACCCACGCGATGTGGTCCGAGAAGGTGCGGCGCATCCTGAAAACTTCGAAGCCGCGGTTCGTGATCGGCACCGAGGACGCCCTCGCCACCGTCAAAACCGTTGTCGGGGGCGACCGCCATCCGGTCTTGATATCGGATCACGAGGTCTCGAAAGTGGCCGACCGCCACGGCGAGCCGGCACTTCCAGATCTTCCGGATGCCGGGGCGTGGGCTCATTGCCAGTTCACCTCCGGAAGCACGGGCAATCCCAAAGGTATCCTGGTGCGCCACGAGCAGATCGTAGCGAACCTCGCCGCGGCTGCGGAGCGCGTCGGCGTGCGGGAGGACGACCGGTTCGTGAGCTGGCTGCCCCTCCATCACGACATGGGTTTCATCGGGGGGCTCCTTTTTCCCCTCTATCAGCGGATCCCGCTGGTGCTTCTGCCGACCGAGAGCTTCGCAAGGGCCCCGCACCTGTGGCTGGAGCTCATCTCGCGCCATCGCGCCTCACTTTCGGCGGCGCCGACGTTCGCTTATGAGCTCCTCGTGACACGCGTTCCGGATGCCCGCCTTCGAGAGGTCGATCTTTCCTGCTGGCGGTATGCGTGGGTTGGAGCCGAGCCTATCTTTCCCAAGACACTTCGGGGTTTTCACTCACGGTTCCGTCCTTATGGACTTCGCGACCATGTCCTGGCGCCTTGCTATGGTCTCGCAGAAGCAACCTTGGCCGTAAGCGCCACCGAGCCGGGGCGCGAGCGGTCTGTGGCCTGGGTGAAGCGTGATTCTCTTCAATCGGCGGGAGTCGTCGAGCCCGGACGAGAGGGGGCCGTGGGGAGCATTTCCGTCGTCGGCGTCGGACGGCCCCTGTCCTGGGCGAAGACCCAGCTGGTCGATGACGCGAATACCCCTGTTGGTGAGGGTCGGGAAGGCAGCATTCTCGTCGAGGGAGAGTGCGTCTGCCGGACGAAGCTGACCGATGAGGGCGTCGTGGAGACGGGCCGGTGGCTCGATACAGGTGACCTCGGCTTCCGCATCGGCGAGGAGCTCTACATCACGGGCAGGTCCAAGGATGTCTTGATCCGCGGAGGCGTCAATACGCACCCGCACTGGGTCGAGAAGGCCGCCGAGGCCGACCCTGAGGTTCGTCCCGGGAGAAGCGCTGCCGTTTCTGTCTTTCGACACGATGAGCAGAGGGAGGAGATCGTGCTCGTGGTGGAGCCGACTGGCTACCCCAGAGCGGACGAAGCCGCGTTGAAGAGTCGTCTGGTGAGCCGCGTAGCGACCGAGACCGGGGTTCAGCTCGACCGGGTCGAATGCGTCCCGCCCGGAACCCTGCCTAAAACGAGTAGCGGCAAGTTACAGAGACGGTTGACGGCGTCACTTCTTCGCGACGACAAGTTGAGTCCCTCGAAGGAGAAAACGGAAAAAAGGATCCGTTCTGATGAGTGATGCCGCGCTTCAGCTGATCCGTGAATGTCTCGGTAGCCTGGCCTGCGAAGGCAGGCTGCCCGCCGATATCTCACCCCACCACGTGGAGCGCCATGCGTCCATCGACTCCCTCGGTATCGACTCTCTGGGGAAAACGGAGTTTCTTCTCGAGCTCGAGGAGCGGTGCGAAGGTACGTTGTTCAGCGAGCGGACGGAGGAGATCGAGACCATCGAAGATTTGTGCACCCTGTTGAACGCGGGCAAGGCGAACGACAACGACTCGGCGAGGTCCCTGCGCGGCATCGACTCCCGTGAAGGCTCTCTGTCGGACTACGCCCGGGTCCGTTCCCCGGATCTGCTCGCAAAAGCGAACGAGTTCGCCGAGTTCCTGGACGATCTGCGCGAGAGAGGAGACGAGAAGTACCTTCTGCCGGTGCGCCGCTACCGGGGCAGCCGGGCGCTGGTCGACCTTGGACCAGGCGTCGGAGAAAAAGAAGTCATCGCTTATTGTTCCGCGAACTATCTCGGATTGTCCTTTCACCCGCGAGTGGGGCAGGCCGTCCAGGAGGCGGTGCACGAGTTTGGCGC
This sequence comes from Candidatus Marinacidobacterales bacterium, assembly GCA_965237685.1. Classification (GTDB taxonomy): domain Bacteria; phylum Acidobacteriota; class Vicinamibacteria; order Marinacidobacterales; family SMYC01; genus CBDEGF01. The sequence goes on along the minus strand of CBDEGF010000003.1, from coordinate 2,055,700 downwards.
AAGCGTTGCCTCCGTACCCTTGATCGCCGGTTCGACTTCGCTTCACTCCGAGCTTCGAGAGCGGCTCGCTTCGTTTCTTGGCGTCGAGGACGTCGTTCTCTTTCCCACCGGCCACGCCGCCAACGTCGGGACGATCTCTGCGCTCGCGGGCCCGCGGGATCTCGTCGTCCTCGACAAACAGGTCCACTACAGCATCCTCGAGGGCGTGCGCCTCTCTGGAGCACAGTGGGTCAGCTTTCGGCACTCGGATTCCGAGGACCTCGAGAGAGTCCTGGCCTCCTCCCGGGAGCGTCACCGCGACTCCGGGATTCTCTTGATTCTGGAGGGTGTCTATGGCATCGACGGCGACGTTGCGCCGCTGCCGGAGCTCATGCGGATCGCGCGTGCCTACGGTGCGCGCATCATGGTGGACGACGCGCACGCCACCGGAGTCCTCGGGGAGCGAGGGAGGGGCACGCACGAGCATCATGGCCTTGCGACGCCCCCGGACCTCATCATGGGCTCGCTCAGCAAGTCGCTCGGGAGCATGGGGGGTTGGATTGCCACCAGCAGGGAAACGGCAGACTATTTGCGATACTTCTCGAAGACGATCGTGTTCTCCGTCGGCCTACCTTCCATCAACACCGCCGCAGCGCTGGCTGCGCTCGAGTTGATCGAGCAGGAACCCGCCCGGTTGGTGGACTTGAGGCAGAAGGTGAAGCTGCTGAAAGATGGCCTCATGGAGCTCGGGCTCGAAAACGTCGCGAAGTCGTCCTCTTCGATCCTGTCCGTCATCATCGGGGACGAGAGAACGCTGCGAGACGTTGTGCGGGAGCTTTTCGAAGAAGGCATCTGGGTAGAGGGGTTGCCGTTTCCTGCCGTAACTCGCGGACAGGAGCGCGTTCGCTTCCGGGTGTCGACCCTTCATGCCAAAGAGGACATAGAGCAAACGGTAGAGGCGGTGGCCAGAGTCTTTCGGAAACACGGGCTGCTCAGAACGAGCTCCGCTCCTGCGGGAGCACAGCCGAGGCGCATCGTCCATCTCGCCAGAGATTCTGCTCGCGCTCGCGGCTTGGCGCTGCCCTGGCTTACTCCCGACTTCTACGAGCGCGTCGTGGCCCGGCGCGGTCACTGGGCGAGCGCGCAGCCGTCCCAGTGGTTCGTGAGAGAGGAGAACGGAGAGCTGGTTGCGGCCTGCATGGCCTCCGTGACGAACGTCCACCTCGGGAACGAGCTTGCCGACGTGGGGTTCATCGGACACGTCCACTGGCTGCCCGACGCTGAGGGGTCGCTCGAAACGGTCCTGAAGGATGCGATGATCTGGCTGGGAAAAGACTGCAGGCTCCCGGTGTTCGCGCCGCTCCAGGCGCCGCTGCAGATACTCGGGGGTGGGATCGTAAGGCAGGGGGATCCGAGCCGTGGGCCATTCCTCGAGCCGGCTACGAGCCCCGACTGCTACCACGTCCTGGACCGGCTCGGCTTTCGACGCCATTCTGCTCACGTCTACCGGCGGGTGTCGGTCGTCGACGCTCTGTCGGCGTTAGGCGAAGTACCCGAGACCGCTGGCCCATCGATTCTGTTCAGGCCACTCGACCGAGCTCGACTCCAGGATGATGTCGCGGCGATTCTTGGTCCGTTCAACGCCTCGATCGGCAAAGTACAGCTCTGCTCGCCCGTCAGCTTCGAGCTCTTTTACGGCATCGCCCGCGATCTTCGAGAGCTCATTCTCCCCGAGCTGTGGCAAATCGCGGAGGTCGACGAACGTATCCTCGGCTTTGCCGGCGCGTTCGCCGACGTGAGTCAAGGGTTTCTTCGGGCGGGCGGCTCCGCCGGCGTTGCCGATCTCGATTTCCTGAAGGACCTCGTAGATTGTGCGGAGCGAGGTTTCCTCGCGTGGCTGGCGGTCGACCCCGAGTACGAGGAGCTTCAGCTTGGCAGAAGGCTCTTGCAAAGAGTGTACCGAGAGATGGAGCGCAAAGGATACCGAGAGACGCTTCTTTCCTGGGAGATGCGAGATGGCGCCCTGACCGAGGACGAGCTCTCGCCGGAGGATTCCCGGGTGGTAGACCGGATAGAGTACGAGATCTATCGACGATAGACCGGGTTTCCCGTAACGTCCGCTCGCGGAATTCCTGGCTTCCGCTTACGCACAAGGCTACGGCGGACCGGCCGTCCGACTTCGCCAAGGCTTCGTCGGATCTGCCGAAGCCGGTAGGGTCTAACGGTGTCGGCGAAGGCGGAAAGCTTCACGCGAAGGCCGGTCGGCGAGCGAACGCGGGCAACCATTGGATTTTCTTCTACGGAATCCCATGTTTCGGTCCGTCATTCGAATAGAGAGGAACGAAGGTATTCGGGTCGCTCACCGGGGGGTAGAGCCAGCCTAGCCGTTCTCCGCGGGTCAATGTTCGTGGCGGACGGTCATCCCGAAGTGACAACGAGGGGAGCGAACGTGCCACCGCACTAGCGGTGAGTCGAGGAGGAAATCATGCCGACAGTGGATCATATACGTCCCATCAAGAAAAAAGCGGAGGCCGACCTTCTGAAACGGCCCGGCGTCCAGGCCGTCGATATCGGCCCGAAGATCGTAGGCGGGAAGAAAACGGGTGAGCTCGCCATTCGAGTCTACGTTGCGGAGAAGAAGGATGTGCCGCCGAAGCAGCGCATTCCCGAGGAGATCGATGGCGTCAGTACGGATGTCATCCAGCTCAAGTTCAAGCTCAACGCCTTCGTGCCGGTGGTCGATATCGCGCCCCGCGTCGATGCGACTCGCTACGGGACGATCAAAGGCGGAATGAGTGTTGGCCCGTGCCGGTCGGTCTTCCTGGAGCCGCCCGATGTGCCGGTGGCAGGAAACTACAATGTCGTCGGAACTCTGGGAGCCCTCGTGATTGACAACGAGTCCGGCGATCGCTGGGCGTTGACCAACTTTCACGTGGCCGCCGTTACCGACGGCTGGAGTGTCGGCGATAGCATGGCGCAGCCGGGACTCCCCGATGGTGGAGCCTGTCCGGCTGACGGAATAGGTGATCTGCGTCGCGCGGTGATCGCGGGCACCACCGGAGCGGGCGGACCGGGCGTGGATGGTGCGGTGATTCGGCTGGCCAGCCGGCCCACCGACTGCTCCATTCTCGAGATCGGCGATGTCGAAGGTACGGCGGTGGCCACGGACGGGATGGCAGTCCGAAAGCGCGGTCGTACGACCGAGCTGACCTTCGGCTCCGTGGAGTCGACCACCCTCACCGTCACGGTGCCGTATGGAGACGGCATCGGTGGCGTCACGCTCGAGGACCAGATCCTGATCGAGGTGAACGAGGCTCAGAGTGCCACGTTCGGGATCAGTGGAGATTCCGGATCGGCTGTCGTGAACGAGGACAACCGTATAGTGGGACTCTATTTCGCCGGAAACGAAGAGGAGCGCGACGACGACGGCAACGTGGTCGTGGCCGAGGGCGTCATCGGAGTTGCGAACCCTATCGCCGCCGTGGAAGCAGCGCTCAACGTCACCATCTGCGCTGCCAAGCGCATCGAGAAAAAGCTCGAGCCGGACAAGATCATCTTCAAAGACCTCATCAAGGACTTCAAGGAGAAAGAGCGCTTCAAGGACTTCAAGGAAAAGGATGTCATCAAGGACTGGAAGGAGCCCAAGGAGATCTTCGAAGACAAGCCGTTCGACAAGCAGCTCGAGGGCGGAGGCGGATTTCCGGCTGCTGGCGCCGCGGGCACCGGCGATATCGAGGCACGACTCGCACAGATCCAGGCAGCTGTCGGCTTACGGGGTGACAAGCCCCCGGTCGGGAAAGTGAAATCGGAAAAGTGCGAGAAGCCCGAGAAGCTGGAGAACGAGAAGGCGAAATCCGAGAAGGTCGAGAAGCCGGAGAAGCGGGAGTCCGGAGAGCTCAAGAATCCGAAGGAAAAGGAAAAAGAGAAAGACAAGGACTTCAAGGAGCCCAAGGAGCTCAAAGAGCACAAAGAGCACAAGGAGTTCAAGGAACGCGGTCCGAAGGAGTTCAAGGAGCGCCAAAAGGAAATCAAGGAGCCGAAGGAGATCTTCGAGGACAAGCTCCACGACTCGTCGGGGGGAGCTTCCCCCTCCGCCGGTGCCTCCACGCTCGAAGAGCGCTTGAGTCAGATCGAAGCGGCGCTCGGCCAGCAACAGCACTTCATTGGTCCGAGCCTTCGTCCCGATCTGGCGACGGGCGCCCTCAAGCAGGAGCCCGACCTGGCTGGAGCTCAGGGGAAGAGCCAGGAGCTTCAGCAGCAGGCCCAGCAAGCGAAGGCAATGAAGGACAACAAGGACAACCTGACGGAGACGTAGTTTCGGTAGACCTGAGATCCAGCGGAGCTAGGAGATAGCCTACGAACGGGGAGGAAGACGATGTGGTTGGTCTTGTGTGCAACGACGGATTTGCCGGCCCTCTGGGCCTACCAGGCCCTCGAGGAATCTCGGCTCGCTCCGCTGGAGCTCGTCACCCAGGAGATGCTTTCCCTGGCGTTACGCTGGAACCACTGGGTCGCCAACGACCAGACGGGCTTCACGCTTCAGCTCGCTGACGGCCGAGAGCTCGACAGCCGGCACATTCGCGGGGCACTCAACCGCGTGTCTGCCGCATCGTCGGCCCACCTCAGCCTCGCCGCGCCCGGGGATCGCGATTACGCCGTGCAGGAGCTCACCGCACTATTGATGAGCGTCCTGCACGCGATCCCCGGCCGGGTCCTGAACCGACCCTCGGCACAGGGGCTGTGCGGCGCCTGGCGACATCCCTCCGAGTGGGTGTGGCGTGCCGTGCAGGCGGGCTGTCCACCATGTCGTATGAGTTGAACGCGTCGAACGGAGCTGCCACCGGTGGATGGGACCCTCTCGTTCCGGCCGGAACGAGCACCGAGGTCGTCTTCGTGGTGGGAGACCAGGTCGTGGGGCCGGGAGACGAGTCACTACACAGCGGATGCAAGGCCCTCGCCCGCTCGGTCGATGCCGAGCTTCTAGGTGTCGAGTTCGCTCGCGGCCCCCATGGGGCCCCGGTATTCGCCGGAGCGAGCCCAGTGCCGGACTTGACCAAAGGTGGCGACGCGCTCATTGCCGCGCTCGAGACCGAGCTTTCGAGCAACGGAGGACCGTCATGATTCTTCTCGCCGGCATCCCGTCCGAGTCTCCGATTCGGCTCGTGACGAAACGTCTCGAAGCGCTCGGCGCGCCGACCGTGTTCTTCAACCAGAGGCAGTTTGCGACCGCCAGGCTGGGGTTCGCCATCGAGCGTGGTCACCTCGCCGGGGAGCTGGTCATCGAAGGCAAGAGCCATCGTCTCGAAGACTTCACTGGAGTTTACCTGAGGCTCATGGACGACCGGGAGCTTCCAGAGCTTGCCGACTTGCCCGAAGGATCGGAAACCCGCCTCAGGTGCCGGGCGCTTCACGAAACGCTCGTTCGCTGGGCCGAAATCACGCCGGCGCGCGTGGTCAACCGGCTTGCGGCCATGGGGTCCAATTTCTCGAAGCCCTACCAGGCGCAGCTCATCAAGCAAGCCGGTTTCGAGACACCCGAGACCTTGATCACGAACGATCCGGAGGCGGTTCGCGCGTTTCGAAAACGGCACGGCAGGATCATCTACAAATCAATTAGCGGCATTCGCTCCATCGTGAAAGAGCTGACAGACGAGGATGACGCGCGCCTCGATCACATCCGGTGGTGTCCCACGCAGTTCCAGAGAAAGATCGAAGGCACCAACGTGCGCGTACACACGATCGGCCGCGAGGTCTTTTCCACTGCCATCGAGACGACCGGAACGGACTACCGCTACGCCCATCAGGACCCTGACGGTGAGACGACGCTCCGCGAGATGGAGCTGCCCGCCTCGCTTCGAGAGCGCGCGGTCTCTCTGGTAGAGTCTTTGAAGCTCGACTTTGCCGGCATCGATTTGATGCTGACCGCCGACGGCACCGCCTATTGCTTCGAGGTCAACCCCTGCCCCGCCTTCAGCTACTACGAGTCGCACACCGGGCAGCCCATCGCCAGTGCCGTCGCGCGCTATCTGGCGCGACTGAACTAGGCTAGGCGTCTTCCAGGGTAAACTCGCTCGGGCGAGATTTTCTCGCGGGCGGGAATGGCACGGGGCGCTCAGTTGCGAATTCGGCGGATGAGTGACGGGTCCGGGGAGCCTGCTTCGGTGCGGGTATGGTGAAGGGCTCACCAGATGAAGATTAGCGCGGGTACTGTTAGCGAGAGAAAAAGGTTACCGTCGATCGGCTTGGTTGTCTGGCGTCCCTAACGGCTAGAGCTCGCGGAAAACGTCGCTGACGGCACACTGGAAACCAGGCACGACATCCGCACCGTCCAGCGTGTCGGATTCGCCGAGCGTTGTGACCTCGGCTTGGGGTCTGTGGATCAGCACGACGCGACGCTTGGGATGGACGACCCAGACGAGGCGGGTTCCTGCCGCGAGCCACGTCGCGACCTTGTCCTCGACACCGTACAGCGTGTCGCTTGGGGATATCACTTCGACAGCGAGGTCCGGGGGCCCCTGCCAGTACGTGTCAGGAATGCCTTCCGCCTCCACTCGCTCGCGCGAAACGAAGGCGATGTCCGGCGCTCGAACGGTGTCGGGATTCGACTTCAGCTTGAAACCGGTCTCCGCGCCGACCACTACGCCCAATCGCTTCGTCCGAACGTGCTCCATCAAGGGAGTCGTGAGGTTGGCAACGATTGCACCGTGCTTGAAACCTGCAGGTGTCATTTGCTTCAACTCTCCCTCGACGAGCTCACAGCGAGAACCGTCGTTCGGAAGGCGAAGTAGCTCCTCCGCCGTGATTCGCTGTGCTCGAGTCGACACCATGATTGTGAATTATACCATCGGCAAACCGGCGGAATCGGCCGCAGCCAGTCCGCTATGCCAGTGACGACCCTAACGGGCGATCGTATGGCCCATTTCACATACGACGCTCGCTGTCGGGATCGAGCATCGTCGTGATCATGTCCACGAAGCACATTTCGGCGACGACGCCCTTGGACATCTGCGGCGCCATGTCTATGACGGTTCGGTAGGGCAATCGCCGGACCCGATGACGGATTTTTCGTCCTCGTTCGATATGGGTTATTCTAGTGACGAGAATAGCTATATTAACCTGTTATAAGGACACCCATATGTGTAGCTAGTAGTATAGGAAAGGACCTATGAAAACGGTTCAGATGACACTCGACGAGGATCTGGTGCGACAAGTCGACGAAGCCGTCGAGCTCCTGGGTACGACGCGGTCCGCCTTTGCAAGAGAGGCACTGCGGCAGGCTGTCGATCGAGTTCGAACGGAAGGCCTCGAGGAGCAGCATCGACGCGGGTACGAGCGCCATCCCGTAAAGCCTGGCGAATTCGATGACTGGGAGGCCGAGCAGATATGGCCGGACTGAGACGCGGTGAGGTCCGGTGGTACAAATTCCGGCGTCCGGACAAGAAGCGGCCGGTCGTGATTCTCACCCGATCCTCCGCTCTCGCATTCCTCGGGGAGGTGACGGTGGCTCCCATCACATCGACGATCCGGGGGATTCCGACCGAAGTGGCTCTCTTGCCAAACGACGGGCTGAGTCGGGACTGTGCGGTCAACCTGGATCACGTCCAGACCGTCTCGAAAGGCAAGATCGGAGCTTTGATCACCACGCTCTCCGACGAGCGCATGCGTCAGGTTCGAGACGCCATTCGATTCGCTCTGGACCCGTGACGGCACTACTTCTGGTTCGGGAATCAACCCTCGTTTTCGCGTGTACGACGGCGATCCGTTTGGACGGAGTTGGCGTCCGGTGGGTTGACACAGGTGAAGGCGACCAGGTCCCTGAGCGTGACCGAATTCAACTAGAATCACTTCTCGTCGCGTGAGCTCGAACCACGCAGGCGGGCGGGCTCCGCCATCATTAATTAGAGCGTTGCTTCCGCTTGATGCTGAATCTTCATAAAAGCTGGGTATCCATGAAGAAGAAGACAGGCTCAACCCGCACGCTTCTGTGGGTGTACCTCATCACCTTTGCCTCGTTGGCGGCTACGCACCCGGTCGCGGCCGAAACGGCGCTCATCCGTTGCGGCACGCTGATCGAGGGTGTTTCGGATGCGAGTCGAGAGCATGTCGCGATCCGGATCGAGGGAAACCGCATCGCCGCCGTAGGAGCATTCGACGACGTCAAAAGAGACGGTGCCACTGTCGTCGATCTGTCGGATAGTACTTGTTTGCCGGGACTCATCGATGCCCATGCGCATCTGCTGATCGAAACCGAGGACTATCAGGTCGACCACCTTCGCCGCTCATCTGCCTACAAGGCACTGCGCGGACTTTCCGTGGCCCAACAAATGCTTCGCTCGGGGTGGACGAGCGTGCGCGTGCTCGGTGATGCGGACGTCTACTACGCCCACCTGGACGTTCGAACCGCGATCGAAGAAGGGCTGTTCGTCGGCCCCAGGATCACCGGAGCCGGGCACTATTTGTCGATCACTGGAGGAGGCGGTGACCTCAACTTTCTCGGACCGGAGCACAGGGTCGTGGCGGACGGGCTCGTGGTCGATGGCGTCGATGCGGTACGGCGAGTGGTACGCGAGGAAGTGAAGTACGGGAGCGACTGGATCAAAGTGCTCGCGAGCGGCGCGATGATGTCGATGGGCAACGATCCGCGGATAGCGCACTTCACCCCCGAAGAGCTCCGGGCCATGGTGGAGGAAGCCTCCCGTCTCGGCGTCCCCGTGACCGCACACGCACATTCGACGGAAGGCATCAAGCAGGCGGTGCTCGCCGGAGTGCGCTCCATCGAGCATGGCACCTTCGTGGACGACGAGGGAATCCGCCTCATGGCGGAGCGCGACGTCTTTCTCGTTCCGACACTTTATATCGGCGACTACTACCTCGAGGAACGGCCGGAGAGCGAGGCGCAGGCTGAAATGAATGAGCTCACTCGCCAATACCGGGGCCAGCATCTGGAAGCGGTAGGAAAGGCTCTTCGGGCGGGGGTACGCGTCGTCGTGGGAACCGACTATGTGGGATTTCCGGTGAGTCAAGGTGTACGCGAATTCCAGCTCCTGGTCGAGGCGGGCATGACACCCATGCAGGCCATCCAGGCAGGAACCTGTATCAACGCCGAGCTGCTCGGCTGGAACGAGAGGGTGGGCGCCCTCGAAGTCGGAAAGCTCGCGGACATCATCGCGGTGCCGGGCGATCCGCTTCGCGATCTATCGGTGCTCGCAAGGGTGTCCTTTGTGATGCTCGATGGAAACGTGATTCAAACTAGCCTATTACGATAGACGCCCTCGACGTTTGACATCCAGTCTTCTGTACCGCAACTGGAAACGCTACGACCGCACAGGTGGGCATCGTGGACTTCACAACAGGAGGCGTTTCGGTTGCGGATACACCCTACGGGATGGAAAACTACCTCCGCCAGCGCCTGGTAAATAATCGAGGCGACTACTTCGGACACGGCGCGACGGGTGTCTCCCGCCCAACGGGCCTATCCGTCGAGCAGTCAGAATGAACGAAGAGCTTCGGCGCAGCCACAAGCTAACGAACGCCCTGCACACTCTCGTGCTCATCGCAGGGATGGGCCTGCTGTTGGTTTTTCTAGGCTACTTTCTCGGAGGTCTTACCGGAGCACTCTTCACCGCGGGGACGGGGTTGTTTCTGTTGTGGTTCAGTCCACGCATCGCCCCCAGTGTCATCATGCGACTCTACGGGGCGCGGCCCGTCTATCCCGGTGAGCTGGGGCGCCTTCACGAAGTCCTCGAGTGGTTGACCCGCCGGACAGGACTTCCGACGGTGCCTCGCCTCTACTACCTCCCGACGCGGGTCATGAACGCGTTCACGGTAGGAGAACGACAGAACTCGGCGATTGGCATCACCGACGGCCTTCTGCGAACCCTCGACTTGCGTGAGCTTGTGGGCGTCGTGGCCCACGAAATGAGTCATCTGCGAAACAACGATCTTCGCGTGATGACGCTCGCCGACATGATCAGCCGGATGACGGCGACCCTATCGTTGTTCGGACAGTTCCTCGTGCTCATCAACCTGCCGTTGCTTCTCATGGGACGGGTGCACATCTCATGGCTGGCCATCCTCGTTCTCCTGACAGCTCCCACGTTGGCGACGATGCTGCAGCTTGCTTTGTCGCGCACGCGTGAGTTCGATGCAGATTTGGGCGCCTTCGAGATGACGGGCGATGCCGTTGGGCTCGCCTCGGCTCTGGAGAAGATGGAGCGCTACCAGCGCGGCTTGCTGGATCTCATCGTGATTCCGGGGAGGCGACTTCCCGACCCGTCGATTCTTCGGACACATCCGAACACAGAAGAGCGGATCCAGAGGCTCCTGGAGCTCGCGGAGTTGCCGGCGCGGGAGCGACCGCGCGAGCCGATACCGGCGGATGGCGTGACGTTCGCCATGCCGCGCGCCTTTCCCTTGGTCGAGCGGCCGCCCCGTTGGCATATGAGCGGGCTCTGGTACTAAAAGTACTAAGGGCCCGCGCAAAAATAACTTCACATTTTGGGACGCCGATCCATCCCGTCTGGCTGCGTTGCCGCTTTCCGCAGCGAGCCTGTCGAGCGGAGGGCTAGGCCGCGTCAGCGGCCGAACTGCGAAGATGCCTCATATATCTAGATATTATTCGCTCCTCGCGTCTTGCCAGCCGGGCGCCTCGACGTCCGAAAATGCGAGCCTATTCTTGCGCGGACCCTAAGCAGTCAGTCCCGGATCCGCTCCGACGGGTTGCTGTGCCGTTTCAGGCGCAGGACCGCGCCGTCCGCTGCGGTCTCGAAGACGATCTCCTCTCCTAGGGCCTCGTCGTCCCGTATACGGAAGACATCGCCTTCCACATGCTTCAACTCGCTCACCGCCTCGACCGGGTCGTCGGTCGGGAACGACACCATGGCGAGACTGCCGTTCCACGGGATCACGTGTGTCTCGCCGCTCCAGGGGAAGTCGTCGTAGGCGCCGACGTACTTCATCAGCGCTTCCGGCGTCTGCTTGCCCTTGCCGGGGTTTTTGCGGGCATCTTCGATGGCGGGGGCGAGGATCTCGTAGGCGCGTTCGGTGAACTGGCCGGGATTGACACCGCTCGCATTGGCCATGGCAATGGTGGCGATCTTGTCCTTCGTCTGAATGCGAAGGTGGGACCGATAGCCCGGGCAGCTCCCTCCATGACCGGCGAACGTCGTGTCTTTGTCTTTGCTTCGACTTACCGCGAACCCGAGGCCCCGGGTCCGCTTCCAGTCCGGATCGACCCAGTGGACGCGATGCATCTGACGGAGCGTGTTCGCCACGAGAACGTCTTCGCCACCGCTGTTCTCGTCGTCCAGTAGCCGAAACTGCCACGACGCGAACTTCGCCAGGTCGAGGACGTTGGACGCGAAACCCGCTGCCGCGGCGATGCCTCGTGCCTCGAACGGTGCGACGGCCTTTCGTCCACCGGTTCTTCGAGTGGCACTGTAACCGACGGCGAGTCGATCGCCGTGAAGAGCGGTTGGGATCTCGTGGGTAGTGTCCGTCATCCCCAGCGGATCCAGGATCCGCTGATGCACGTAGTCGCCGTAGGGCATCCCCGAGGTCCGGGACACGATCTCTCCCGCCAGTGTCAATCCCAGGTTTGAGTACTGAAAAACGCGCTGCGAGCGGTAGAGCATCGACTGCTCTGCGAGCCGGTTCCTGATGTCGTCGCTCTTCGGAAACTCGAATGGCTCCGTCCAGTACGGGAAGTCGGACTCGCGCGGAAGGCCCGCCGAGTGCGTCAGGATGCCCTCGACCGTGACCGGGGGGGCGTCCGGGAAGGTCTCCTGGATATCGAACCAGGGCAGGTGATCGGCGACTCGATCATCGAGCCGCAGTTTGCCCGCGTCCCTCAGCTGCATGACCGCCACGCTGGTAAAGAGCTTGGAGATCGAGCAGATGCTGTAGATGGTCTCGCTCGTTGCCTGGACGCCCGCCTCTCGATTGGCCTCGCCGAAACCGTCGGCCCACAGAAGCTCCTGGTCGTAGACCACCGCTGCCGACAGCGCCGGGATGTCGTCGTAGGCTCGCTCGGCGTCCAGCCACACCGAGATGAGGTTGAGTGCGTTCTGGACACGAGGGTCCTCACTCACAGGGTCGTTTGCGGCTTGCGCAGGGAGTGCGGCGGAGAGGGCAATGACAACGAGCTTCCAGCGCTTCATGGCAGCATCCTCCAGACGCGGAGGATCGCTCTGTTCGGGCAGAGTTTCAACTGCGTAACCGGGCGCTGACTCCGTCCAGGCGCTGTTTCACAACCGGAACCCCGGAAACAAGGAACCCCGGAAGGGGAAACAATGGATTTCGAGCACGGCCGGTTCTCTAGACGGAATTGTCACGCAAAGCGACCCGTTTGACTTCCAGTGTCGGTTGCGCGAAGTTCAGAATGAGTCCGTGCCCGGAATCCGCCGCACGCAGATAGGAGCGCAAGACGACAAAGTGCGGATTCAGGATCTCTTTGACTGCCTTCAACTCGACCACAACTACTCCATCGACTAACAGGTCAAGGCGGTGGGTACCCACCCGGGTGTCGCGGTAGTAGACGGGCACCTGCAGTTGGCGTTGGAATGGAATGTCCAGGCGACCTAGTTCGATGCTGAGGGCATTCTCGTACACCGATTCGACGAACCCTGGTCCCAGGGCTTTGTGCACGGTGATCCCGGCTCCGATGATCCTGCCGGTGAGTCCTTCGTGACCGAACAGCATATTTCTGCCTCCGCTAGAGAAGACGAGAAAATCGGTTCCGATCCCCCCTGCTCTAGCGGAAAAACTAGGTTGATTTCCGGGGTTCCTGAATTCCGGGGTTCCGTGTAATGAGTTGAATCGATTCGTGGGCCAACCCTTACTTCTTTCGCGCGAACGGCGGCGCGGGGCTTCGGCTCCCAAAGGCGGCGAGCGGGACGCCGTCGGGCTTGTTTTTCCTTCGGACTCAGTCCATGATCCGCCACTTCCGTCGAAAGGAGACTGCTCTTGCCTTCCATCGCCCGCACGATCCCGTCGTTTCTTTGTATTCTCGCTATCGGAGCAAGCGTCCAGTCCGCGACGCAGAACGGTGGCGATGTCGTCACCGCTGAGACCCTCCGGGGTCTCGAGCTGCGATCGATCGGCCCCGCGCTCATGGGTGGCCGGATCGCCGATATCGCCGTCAGTCCGCGAGATTCGAGCACCTGGTACATCGCCGTGGGCTCGGGCGGCGTGTGGAAGACCGAGAACGCCGGTGTGTCGTGGAGACCGGTCTTCGATGACCAGCCTTCCTACTCCGTCGGCTGCGTGACGCTGGATCCGTCCAACCCGGATATCGTATGGGTGGGCACGGGCGAGAACGTGAGCGGGCGGCACGTCGGGTGGGGAGATGGCGTTTACAAGAGCCTCGATGGTGGCGACACCTGGAATCGGATGGGACTCGAGCGCTCGGAGCACATCGGGAAGCTCGTGGTGGATCCCCGCGACAGCGACGTCGTCTACGTTGCTGCCGAGGGACCCCTGTGGGCGTCCGGCGGCGAGCGCGGTCTCTACAAGACCACCGACGGCGGCCGGACGTGGTCCGGCGCTCTCATCATCGACGAGGATACAGGGGTGACCGACATCGAGATCGATCCGCGCGATCCGGACGTGCTCTACGCGGCCTCCTACCAGCGACGTCGTCACATCTGGTCCCTGATGGCTGGTGGCCCGGGCTCCGGAATCCACAAGTCCACCGACGGCGGCGAGAGCTGGCGACGTCTGGAACGAGGCCTTCCCGAAGGAGAGATGGGAAAGATCGGCCTTGCCGTTTCTCCCGCCGACCCCGATGTCGTCTACGCCACCATCGAGGCAGACGAGAGCGAGCGGGGATTCTATCGTTCGCTCGATCGCGGCGAGACGTGGGAGCGTCGCAATCCCTACATCTCGAGCGGCACCGGTCCGCACTACTACCAGGAGATCGTTGCCTCGCCGCATGATGTCGCTCGCGTGTATCAAATGGACGTGTTTGTGCACGTCACGGGCGACGGGGGTGCGACGTTCAAGTTCCTGGGCAACGGACGTGAGAAGCACAGCGACAACCACGCGCTGGTGATCGACCCGGAAGATCCACAGCATCTTCTGGCGGGCACGGACGCCAGCCTCTACGAGAGCTTCGATGACGGGAAGACCTGGCGCCAGTTCCCGAACCTGCCGGTAGCGCAGTTCTACAAGCTGGCGCTCGATACGGCGGAGCCCTTCTACAACATTGTTGGGGGCGCACAGGACATGGGGACACTCCTCGGTCCCTCACGCACCGACAACATCGAAGGAATTCGGAACCAGGATTGGTACGTTCCGCTCGGAGCCGACGGCTACAACTGCGCGTTCGATCCTCTCGATCCGAACCTCGTCTATATGCAGACTCAGGGCGGACGACTGCAGCGCTACGACCGGCGCAGCCACGAGTTCATCGACATCCAGCCCATGCCGGCGCCCGGGGATCCGCCCGAGCGTTTCAACTGGGATGCCCCGATCCTGGTGAGCCCCCACTCCAACACCCGACTCTATTTCGGCTCGCAGCGTCTGTGGCGCAGTGACGATCGAGGAAACTCCTGGACGGCGGTGAGCGAGGATCTCACGCGGGACCGGAACCGCTACGAGTTCGAGCTGATGGGTCGTGTCTGGAGCATCGACGCGCTCCACGACACCGCCGCGATGTCGTTGTACGGCACGATCACGACGATTTCCGAATCGCCTCTGGTAGAAGGGCTGTTGTATCTCGGGACGGACGATGGGCTGATTCAAGTGAGTGAAGATGGAGGCGACAACTGGCGTGCCTCTGAGGTTGCCGGTGTGCCGGAGCTGTCCTTCGTCAACGACATCCAGGCATCGCAGCACGATCCCGACACCGTCTTCGTGGTCATCGATGCTCACAAGACCGGCGTGTTCACGCCGTTCGTGTTCGAGAGTACGGACCGGGGCCGCAGCTGGCGCTCGATCGCCGGCGATCTGCCCGGCGACGAGATCGTCTGGGCGCTCGAACAGGATCATGTCGAAGCAGATCTCCTGTTCGCGGGTGCCGAGCGCGGACTCTACTTTTCCCCGGATCGCGGAACGCATTGGGTCGGGCTCAGCGGAGGCGTTCCCACGATTGCCTTCCGCGACGTCGAGCTGCAGCGTCGGGACAACGACGTCGTCGGCGCGACATTCGGTCGTGGCTTTTACGTGCTGGACGACTACACGCCCCTGCGCGAGATCGCCCGCGGGGCGCTCACGAGCGATGCCCGGTTGTTTCCGGTCCGCGATGCCTGGTGGTACGTGCCTTCCGTTCCGATGCAGGCTCGCGGAAAGCCGTCTCTCGGAAGCGATGACTTCACCGCAACGAACCCGCCGTTCGGAGCCATCATTACTTACTACCTGAAAGACGAGAAACAGACCGCGGAAGAGCTCCGGCGCGAGCGCGAAAAAGAGCAGCGCGCGCAGGGCGACGACGTGCCGTTTCCCGGCTACGAACGCCTCGCCGACGAGGCGCTCGAGCACGGTCCGGTGGTGCTGTTGACGGTCCGCGACGGCGATGGCAAAGCGGTCCGACGCATCGAAGGCCCCGCCGATGCGGGAATCCACCGCGTGAACTGGGATCTCCGATTGCCGCCGCCCGATCCGGTGAACCTCGAGACCCCGGGTTTCACTCCGCCCTGGGTGACGCCGCCGCAAGGCCCTCTCGCCGCACCGGGGCGGTACCGGGTGGACATGGCGCTGCTGAGCGCCGATGGGATCACGTCGGTGGGAGAGCCACAGGAGTTCGAGGTGAAGTCGGTACCGAGCTCGGTTTTGCCCGTGACTGACTACGACGAGGTCACGGCTTTTCAGGAGAGGACCGGTGAGCTTCTGCGCAGGGCCCAGGGAGCGGCGGCGGAAATCCGGCGGGCAGGGGAGAGACTGCGCCACATGAGACACGCCCTTGCCGAAACGCCACGCGCCGAGCCGACCCTCTACGCGAGTGTCGACCAGCTCGAGCGTAGCCTCGCTGGCTTGCGGCTGAGACTCGTCGGGGATCCGATCCGTGGCCGCCTGAACGAAGCCTCGGCACCGTCGATTCTGGGACGGGTGCAGCGCATCGCGGGCGGGCACTGGGAGACCCGCCAGGCTCCCACGACCACGCAGCGGCGAAGCCTCGAGGTGGCGGAAAACGCCTTCGGTGCCTCGAGCTCTGAGCTGTCGATGCTCCTCGATACCGAGCTACCCAGAGTGGAGGTGGAGCTCGAGGCCGCGGGGGCACCCTGGACTCCTGGACGCAAGGTGCCGCCCCGCTGATTCCCGAACTTCCGAGACGGACCGCGGTACCTAGCAGGAGTTGCGGTTTCAAGGAACAGGGTGCGGCCCTGAAAGCGTGAGCTGCCCGTTCATGGAATGAGCTGTGAAATCCTTTGGAGCGATGAACTCTGTCCAGGCAGAGTTGCGTCGACGAGGCTCGGCTTTCTGATTCTGCTCGAGCCAGGCCACGCCGCGGGCGATGGCTTCGACCGCGCGCGGGGTACCGATTTCACACCGCACCCAGCAGTACATTCGCTTTTGACGCGGCCCGACCGTTAGATCCCGTCAGCAAGTCCGTCGAATATGCGAGACAAATCGCTGCCGGGCTTTCGGCCGCGCATGAGCGGGGCATCGTCCACCGGGATCTGAAACCCGAGAATCTGTTCATCACCGGCGACGGCACGCTCAAGATCCTGGATTTCGGTCTTGCCCGCTGGGACCGGCCCGAGGAAACGGGTGGCGACGACGAGCCGGAGTCGGCTACACAAGCTCGCCCGACCGAGCCGGGCACGGTGCTCGGCACGATGGGATATATGTCGCCGGAGCAGGTTCGGGGCCAGCCGGCCGATCATCGCTCCGATCTGTTCGCCTATGACGGGAGCCATTTCGTTCCGAGAACGCAGCTGGCAAAAGAATCGCTGGCATGGCTCGACAGGTATCTAGGCCCCGTGCGATGAGGCGTTGGATGTAGATTTCGTCCTGGCCGGACTCGTCCGACTGGTAGGCAACCCAGCGGCCGTCCGGCGAGAACTGCCCACGACGCTCGTTGAGCTTCGTACGCAGGAACGGCTCAAGGGCGGGCGTTTTTCCTGTCTTCGTAGGTGCTGACGTCTTCGTTCAGCACTGGTTCGTCGACGACGACCCAGCGACCATTGTCGAGCCGGAGCCTGGCCTCGAGCTGCCTGGTGACGATGGTGGCGAAGGCAAACGACGCCGCGTTGTTGGGGATGCTGGCTGTTCTCTCGGTGGCAAACACCTCAGCCTCAGAGCCCGATTGCTCGCATCGGTCGATGTCGAGCGACCACTTGGCTTGGGCCACCAGGTCCTGGCTGTAGCCCCTGGACTCCAGGATGTGCTGCCGGTGCGTCTGGTAGGCTTTTGCCGATGCCGGCTCGAAGGCTCCGAGTTTCCACGCGGCACCGGCGACAATCGCCACGAGTGCCACGACGAGTAGCTTCTTCATTTGAAATCCCTCTCGAATCCGTCTCTGTGCGGTGTGCCTGGGTGAGTTGTCGCCTGACCCGAGACGGTGGGATGGTCGGCGATCGCGTAAAGAATCTACCTACCAGTATGCCAGCAGGAAACGGATTTGTCGTACTCTACGGGTCGTATCGTAGCGCCTCATCGCGCGCTTGGCTGCCGCTCGGCAGGCTGCGGACGCGTTTTTCAGCAGCCTACTGTGATGTCGACGTCGGCTCCCCTCCGATGACGATGCGAGGCAGGTTGTTCTCGTCGAGCGTCTGGTTGAACGCCGGCAACTCGTTCCGAAGCAAGCGTTCCAGCTCCTGGCGGTACTCGCGGAGACTCTCCTTGAGCTTCTGGTGCACTTCACGATGCTGGTCGGTCGGCGGGAAATCCCCCGTCCCGACCGCCCCCGACAGGTAGGACAGCTTGCCGGCCAGCATCACCGGCCATCGCGCGAAGTCCTGTCCCGTTCCGGTGGCCCGGAGCTGAAGCATCTTGCCTTGAAGCGTGACGAACGTGCCTTCGAGCTCGTCCGCGTTCGAGACGATCGCCTCGGCTTCGACACCCACTCCGGTCGCCACGGACTGCAGATCCTCGAGCTGGCGACGCACCCACTCGATCTTGTTGATGGCCTCCGCGGCGGCCTTCATGTCTTCCCGGATGTCGAGGATCATCTCTGTCTGAAGGCGGATGTCCTCCAGGGTTCCGACCGAATTCGGATCTTTCTGCACTTCCAGCTCCTGGTTGTACTCGGTCTCGCCGACCTGAAGCACGACCGTGTAGGTTCCTGGCGGATGGAGAACCGAAATTCGGCCCACCGGGTGGTTTCGCTTTCGGTCTTCGTCCAGCTCCAGCCAGTCCGCGAAGAGGGGCTTGGTTCGCAGAACGATCTCGGTGGAGCGCTCCCCCCTCAAATCCCACCAGACGCGATTCACCCCCGGTTGCTTCGTCCCGTCGAGAGTTCGAACCGTCTCACCCGCCGCATCTTTGATCACGACCTTCACGTCGGTTCCTTCTTCGGGCGCCTCCTTCAGCCAATAGTTGATGGACGCACCGTACGGTGGGTTGTCACCGGCCGACGTGTCGTTGAACGTCGTCATCGGGGACGTAATCGGCCGGAAGCGATAGGCCGGCCGGGGCTCGAAAAGATGCGCGTCGGAGTCCGCCACTTCAGCAGTGAGCTGCTGCAGCGGCGTGACGTCGTCGATGATCCAGAATCCGCGGCCGTAGGTACCGATGACGAGATCGTTGAAGTGCTCCTGCACGACGAGCCAGTACATGGGTGTAGGAGGCAGATTGTTCTGGAGCGATTGCCAGTTGGCCCCATCGTTGAAGGACACGTAGAGCGCGTTCTCGGTGCCAAGGTACAGCAGGCCCGGGCGTACCGGGTCCTCGTGGACGTTTCGCGTGTAGCTCAAGACCGAATCGCTGATCCCGTTGGTAATCTTCGTCCAGCTTTCGCCGAAGTCCTCCGTCTTGTAGACGTAGGGCTCGAAGCGGCCGACCTCGTGGAACTCGATGGTCAAATAGGCTTTGCCGGCGTCCCACCGCGAGGCATCGATGTTCCGTACGGTCCCGAGCGGCGGGAGGTCCGGGATGTTCCCGGTGACGTTGGTCCAGTTGGCCCCACCGTCCTGACTCACGTGCACCAGTCCATCGTTCGACCCGGTCCAGAACACGCCCGCCTGCACCGGCGATTCCTCGAAGGCATAGATGACGCAGCAGTACTCGACGCCGACGTTCTCCGGAGTAATGCCGCCGGAGATGCCCTGCTTTGCGGTATCGTTGGTCGTGAGGTCGGGGCTGATGACCTCCCAGCTCTGCCCTCCGTTGGTCGTGCGATGAACGAGCTGGCTGGTAACGAAGACGGTGTTGTTGTCGTGCACCGACACATGGACCGGAAACGTCCACTGGAACCGGTATTTGACTTCCTCGGCTTCCCACCCGACGGTGCTCTCGGGCCAGACTTCGACCTGGCGAAACTGACGCGTGCTCTCCTGATAGCGCACCACGATGCCGCCCACCGCGCCGACGCCCGAGGCGCTCGACCAGATGATATCGGGGTCGACCGGGTCCGGAACCGCGAAGCCGCTCTCACCACCGCCCACCGAGTGCCACATTCCCCGGGGGATGCTGCCGCCGCCGAAGGAGCTGAAGGTCCGGCTGTTGCTCGGGCCGCGTGTGGAGGGACCGTCCTGCCGGTTGCCGTAGACGTAGTAGGGAATCCGGTTGTCTACCGTGACGTGGTACATCTGACCGAGCGGGAGCTGCACGCGAAACCATGACCGCGCTCGGTTCTCGGAGATGGATAGCCCGCCATCGTGACTCACGATCATGCGGTCCCCGTCGGTCGGGTCGATCCACATGTCATGGTGGTCGCCGCCGGGTGCACGCAACATTCCCTGGCCGCGAGAGCTCGCCGTTTCGGTGGTCGGACCGCCGTCCAGGGTGCGACTGAACGGTGCGGCCAGGAAAAACGCCTCCAGCGCGTTGTCCGGCGCCACCGCACAGCGCGTGTAGTAGGCGCTCCGGCCCGCCAGGTTCCGATCATGGGAGACCACCTTCCAGTTTCGGCCGTTATCATCCGAGCGCCATAGCTCTTCCTTTTCGGTCCCCTCGCCTTCCCACGGGACGCTGTCGCTGGTTTCTATGAGCGCATAGACCAGATTCGAGTCGGCCGGCGACATGCAGATACCGATCTTGCCGACCGGGCCTTTGGGGAGACCCTGGCCCTCGTCGATGCGTGTCCAGGTGTCGCCCCCATCGCGTGAGACGTGGATGCCGCTGCCCGGGCCGCCGCTTCGCCGCTTCCAGGTCTTGATCTCAATCTGCCACATGCTGGCGAAGAGGATGCGCGGGTTGTTCGGATCCATGACCAGATCGGCCGCGCCGGTGTTCTCATCCACGAACAGAACCTGTTCCCAGCTCTCGCCACCGTCCTCGGTTCGGTAGATGCCGCGCTCCTGCTGAGGTCCATAGCTGTGGCCGAGCGCCGCGGCGTAGACGACGTCCGGGTTCGTGGGGTGAGGGATGACCCGTCCGATGCGACCGGTGGCGTCGAGCCCCATGTGCTTCCAGGTTGCGCCAGCGTCGGTGGACTTCCAGATCCCGTCGCCGATGGAAACGTTCGATCGAATGAAGGTCTCTCCGGTCCCCGCCCAGATAACGTTGTGATCCGACGGGGCCATCGCGAGCGAGCCGATCGAGTGGACCGGCTTGTCATCGAAGATCGGATCCCAGTTGTTGCCGCCGTCGACCGTCTTCCAGATCCCGCCCGAGGCCGCCCCGGCGTAGTAGATGAGGTCGTTACAGGGAACACCGATCACCGCGATGATCCGGTTGCCAACCGGGCCAATATGCCGGCCAAGGAGCGTCTTGTAGTGCTCGGGGTCAATCTCCTGTGCGACGGCCGCAGCCGTGAGGGTCGACACAAACAGTAGCGTCAGGAACGACGATCGGTTGCGCATGTTGAATCTCCGGGAAAAGGGAATCGCGACATCGGGCGGGAGTGTAGTCTGGCCTGCAGACGTTTGCCAATTGGGAGGAATCTTGGGCGGCCTTGGTTCCGGGGCAATCTTGCCCGGGCAAGATTTTCTCGCGGACGCCTGGCTTCCGCAACCTCACGGCGCACGGCCGCTGAGGTTCATCCGGGCGCGAGTGGAAGAGGGCTATTACTTCGCGCTCCGCCTCCTTTTTCGGGACGTCCCGCTCGGACGGGCGCCGACGCCCGTCCGGTACACGATCAAGCCTTCAAAGCTCCTCGACACCGTGACGGCGAAGTAACTGGACGGGATATCCAGGCCCAATTCGTCGAACGTCTGCGACGTCCGGGCAGGGAGGACGAGGTCGACGAGCTGCATACCACCGTGACGAAAGCTGGTGGGCGGGCAGAAAGACGACTAGCGCTCGACATGGCGCCGCTTGCGGGCAGCCAGGCCCGCAAGACCCAGTCCAAGCAGAAGCAGGGTCGCCGGCTCGGGCACGCCGTATTCGAGATTGTCGACGCCCCACAATCCATCGCCACTGACATCGAGTTGAACGCGGGTGATCAACGGCATGTGCTGTGACCGAAAAGCTCGAGAGGCTCGAGGCGAGGCGCTTTGGCAAGTCGAAAGCCCCGCGATATAAGGCCGAGCAGGACTATGGGAAAGACGTGATGGAGCGATACCGGCGGCGGCCAGACCGTGTCCTGGAGCGCGCACCCGGGTACGGTTGTCTGACTCAGGCCGTTTCCGGGTTCTCCGACGTGCCGCCGAGTGCGGGGGTGGTGGTCTGGCCGCCGCGCCACCAGGCGAACCATCGGGCGAACAAGGCCCGTACGCGAGGGGTGAGCTTCGTGCGGTTGTAGTTGTCCGCCACCTTCTTGATGGCTTCCGCCTGCGTCGGATACGGATGAATGACCTTGGCGAGGGTTGAAAGACCAAGGCCGCCGACCATGGCCGTAGTGATCTCCGACACCATGTCGCCTGCGTGGGCGGCAACCACCGTTGCACCCACGATGGTGTCCGTTCCTTTGCGCACGTGCACTTTGACGAAGCCTCGTGTCTCGCCGTCCAGTATGGCCCGGTCGACACCGTCGAGCTCCTGGGTGAACGTCTCGATCTCGACGCCTTCGGCCGCGGCGGTCTTCTCGCTCAATCCAACGTGGGCCAGCTCGGGAGCGGTGTAGGTGGACCAGGGCACGGTCAGTGCGCTCGTCTTCGCGCGCCCGAAGAAGAGCGCGTTCTGGATGACGATGCGCGCCTGCGCATCGGCGGTGTGGGTGAACTTGAAACGCGAGGCCACATCACCCGCCGCATAGATGCGTCGGTTGCTCGTACGAAGCCGATCGTCGACCAGAATGCCGGTCCGGTCGTGGTCGACGCCTGCCGCCTCGAGACCCATCCCGTTCACGTTCGGCGCACGGCCCAGGCCGACGAGGATCTCGTCGACTCGCAGCTCGGTCTCGCCATCTGCGCTCTCCACGTAAACGAGCTTGTCGCTTCCGTCCGCGCCGATGCGGGTGACTTTGCTGTTCAACAGCAGCTCGATCCCGTCCTCGACGAAGCTCTGCTGCACCCTCTCGGCGGCGTCCCGATCTTCACGAGGGAGAATGTGCGCTTGCATCTCGACCAGGTAGACCGCCGAGCCGAAACGGCGAAAGCTCTGCGCCATCTCGCTGCCAATGGGGCCGGCTCCGATCACCGCGAGCCTCTTCGGAAGCTCGGTCAGGGAGAAGAGCGATTCGTTGGTGAGGAAGCCGGTTTCCTCGAGGCCGGGAATGGGAGGGGCGGCCGCCCTGGCTCCGGTGGCGATGACCGCGCGATGAAATCGCAGCGTCTTCCCGCCCACTTCCAGCCGGTCGGGACCGACAAACGTGCCGGCTCCCAGAAAGACGTCCACTCCGAGCTCGCGAGCACGTTCGGCGGAATCGTGGGGGCTGATGGCGGCCCGGAGTCGTCGCATGCGCTCCATGACCTTCGCGAAATCCACGCGCGTCCCTTCGGGGACGGTGACGCCGAACCGTGCGGCGGAGCGGATGTCCGCCGCGGCGTGCGCCGAGCGGATGAGCGCTTTGGAGGGAACGCAGCCCGTGTTGAGACAGTCGCCGCCCAGGAGGTGCTTCTCCACCAGCGCGACTCTGGCGCCCAGCCCCGCCGCTCCGAACGCCGAGACGAGGCCGGCCGTTCCGGCGCCGATGACCACGAGGTTGTATTTCGGAGCGGGCTCCGGGTTGACCCAGCCGGCAGGGTGCACATTGTCGACGAGCTTCTGGGTGTGCTCGTCCCTCGGGAGAACCACCGGGTGATCAGGCATGAGCGTTCCCTTCCGCGCGCGGTCGTTCCTCATCCGGAAGAGCCTCGGCGAGCGCTTTCCTTGCCGTACGAGTGACGATCAACGTGACTACGACCGTGACTACCAGGCCAACTCCGAAGAAAACCTGCTGCCCCAGCCCCCGCTGAACATTTCCGGCAACCAGATCGGCCAGACTCTTCGCCGCGGAGCCGAGGTACACGTACATCAACGTTCCGGGAAGCATCCCGATCCAGGACGCGAGAATGTAGTCCTTGAAGGAAACTTTGGTGAGACCGAAGGCGTAGTTCAGGAGGTTGAACGGGAACACCGGCGACAGCCGCGTCAACAAAACGATCTTGAAGCCGTCCCGCCCGACGGCGCGATCGATCGCCGTGAACTTGGGGTTCGAAGCGACTTTGGCTGCGATGAAGTCTCGCGCCAGGGTTCGACCGGCGAGAAAGGCTGCGGCTGCGCCCGCGGTGGCTCCGAGCCACACGGCAACGGTTCCCGCCAGGACACCGAAGGCAAACCCGGCTCCGAGTGTCAGGAGAGATCCGGGGACGAAGAAGACGGCCGCCGGGACGTAGGCGACGGCGAGCAATACCGGCCCCCACGGACCCACGCCCTGGAGCCAATCCAGAAAGCGTGCCAGGTACTCTTTGACGGGAAACAGCACGACCACCGCCGCGATGGCAGCTACCAGCGCCACCAGGGAGATGATTTTCAACGCCGAGCGGTTCTTCATTGAAGGTTCCTCGTTTCTGCGATCAGTTTCCTATTTGCCCCGAGCTGGATTCTGGTTACATGGACCTATCCCGCCTTGCGAAGACGAGACGCCGCGAGCCCGACCAGGAAGATGGTGAGGGTCCCGACGACGATGATCATGTTGCTGTGCAAGGGACTCCGCAGTGGGGAATCAGCGGGGAACTGCGTGGAAAGCGTCATCCACAGGATGACCAGAACACCCACCGAGACGCCGGCGAGCCCCGCGGCCCGGTCGGCGCGGCGCGAGATCAGACCGAGCAGGAACAGGCCGAGCATCCCGCCTGCGAAGATGCCGGAGAGCGTCCACCAGGCGTCGAGAACGCTTCTGACACCCGTCATGGCGAGGGCCGCGCCGGTGCCGAGGGCACCTACGAGCACTGTTCCGCCGTACAGGACGGCCATCGCCTCGCGCTCTTCGAGGCTCGGGCGGAGCCATCCTTTATACAGGTCCGACAGGACTACCACCGACGACAATGGGTTCATTCCTGCTCTACGTCAGCCGAGCCAGGAGCGCGTGAGCGTGCCGACTGCGAAGCCGACGTAGTTCCCGACGGCGTAGCCGAGCAGTCCGACGGCGATGCCCGGTAGAAGCTTGTTCAATATAGCCTCGGGCGCCGGCCATGGCCATGGCCGAGGCGGCTCCACCGACGTTCGCCTGCGATGCGATCGCCAGGGTGCCGAAGTCGAGGCCCGCCAGGCGTCCCGCGCCGAAGATGACGAGGCCGTGCAGGCCCACCGTGATCAGCGCGAAATAGAAGACGGCCGGCCCGACTTTCAGAATGTTGGCCAGGACCGACTGCGCGCCGTTTCCGGCAAGGAAGAGCATCACCAGGTAGTTGCCCACGAGGGCAGTGGCGGGAAGCTCCCGGATGACCCGCACCTGTGCCGCTGCAAGAGCGAGCGTCGTCAACCACAGCATGCGGGGGAGCCCGGTTGCCGACTCGAGCCATCCCGAAAGCCACAGCGCACCGACCCCGATGCCGACCAGCGCGGCCAGATCCGCGATGTGGACCGAACGACCGCTCTCGTAGAGCCGATGCTCGAGCGTCATCGGCCCGTCCTTGGGAGGACGGCTCGGGGTGGCCGACGTTTCGTTGTTCTGCCGTGGACGGCCGAGCAGCACCGGAACGGAAAGGCAGGCTGCCATCCACACGGCGGTCAGAGCGACGTCCGCGGCGACGGCAGCACTGAACAGGCTGTTGCTCGTCTCGAACGTTTGTCCGAGGGCGGTGAAGTTCACCCCCCCGCCAATGTACGTGCCGGTGTACTGACCCGCGAGCTTCCAGGTCTCCGCTCCGATCGAGTCCGTCAGGAGAAGGCTGGCCGTCATCGTCCCGATCACCGTACCCAGAGCACCGATACCGAACGCAGCGAGCATGCGCGGACCGGCCTGAATCACGGATTTGATATCGACACTCAGCAGAATGAAGACCACCCCCAGGTCACGCCGGTACTACTCAGGAGCTGATAAGTCGTCGATTCGCCGGCGAGGATACCCGTATTGGAAAGCAGCATGCCCAGAAGAAGGCTCACCAGTCCGGCGCCGAGAGAGCGACAGAGGCGAAACCGCGCTTCGAGGCGGAGAGCAACGAAGACGATGGCGGCGAGGACGACAAAGATGGCCACCGGCTCTGTGATCACGGCGTAACTCTAGTGGTGAAGGGTCGAAGCTTCAAGGTGAAGCCAGGAATTCCGCAAGCGGACGCGAACAAGAAACCCGGCAGAGCAGGAAACCCGGAACTTTGGAAACCCGGAAGCTGAAGGGACACCACCGCTGTGCCGGGTTTCCGCGAGCGTCCGAGTGCGGAGCTCCGGGTTTCGACAGATTTTGCGCGTCGAGCACGATATAGTGAAACTGTTCCATATGATACGATCGGGACTGGCACGTCGCTCCGAGCGAGGGGGAGGTGTCTCGAGAGACGAGCCCAGGAAGAAGCCGGGGCTCTCCGTCGTCTGGCGGGAAGCTCGAGACGTCATCTGGGAGCGGCGATACCGGCTGGCCCTGGGCTTCGGGCTCATGGTGGTTGGCCGGCTGGCGGGTCTCGTGCTACCCGCCTCGTCGAGT
The DNA here is from genome assembly GCA_965237685.1 of Candidatus Marinacidobacterales bacterium. GTDB lineage: Bacteria > Acidobacteriota > Vicinamibacteria > Marinacidobacterales > SMYC01 > CBDEGF01. The sequence continues at coordinate 2,029,680 of CBDEGF010000003.1, read as the reverse complement.
TTCCTGATCGACGAGGTCATCGCCAACCAGAGAGGCGACCTCCTCGTGCCGATGGCGGTGGTGGCCGGTCTGGCCACACTCGTTCAGGCCTCCACAGCCTTTGCCGTGTCGCAGGTGCTTGGTGTGGCGGCGCAGCGGGCCATCACCGAGATCCGCAAAAAGGTGCACCAGCACATCATGCGGCTTCCCATCTCCTACTTCGACTCGGTCAAGAGTGGCGAGCTCATCTCCCGGGTTATGACCGACGCCGAGGGAATTCGGAATCTGGTGGGAACGGGCCTCGTTCAGCTGGCGGGCAGTCTGCTCACCGCCTCGGTCGCGCTCGGTGTGCTCTTCTACCTGAACTGGCGTCTCACCGCCTTGACGCTCGCGGCGCTGTCCGTTTTCGGTGGCGTCATGGCTTTTGCGTTCTCCCGGCTCCGGCCGCTCTTTCGCAAACGCGCGGAGCTCAACGCGGCCGCGACCGGCCGTCTCGGTGAGGCGTTGGGAGGGATTCGCATCGTCAAGGCCTACACCGCCGAGAAGCGTGAGGAGCGCATCTTCGCGCACAACGTTCACGTCCTGTTCCGCAATGTGGCGCAGGCGGTCACCGCGGTGTCCGGCGTCTCCGCCTTCTCGACGATCATCTTCGGCGTGGTGGGCGTTCTGATGATACTGGTAGGCGGGAGCTCGATTCTCACCGGAGCCATGACGCTCGGCGACTTCGTCATGTACATCTTTTTCACCGGTCTCGTCGCAGCACCGCTCGTACAGATATCGTCCATTGCCACGCAGCTCAGCGAGGCTTTTGCCGGTCTCGACCGCATCCGCGAGATCCGGACCCTGGCGACCGAAGATCAGCAGGACCATGAGCGTGAGCCGATGACGAAGGTGCGCGGAGAAATTCGCTTCGAGGATGTCTCGTTCGAGTACGACGAGGGCGTGCCGGTTCTGAAGAGCGTTTCGTTCGAAGCTCCTGCCGGTACCACGACGGCTCTCGTGGGCTCGAGCGGTTCCGGAAAGAGCACGCTCATCAGCCTCGTGCTGACCTTCAACCGTCCGAAGTCGGGGCGCATCTTCTGCGATGGGCGGGACCTCGCATCGGTCCGGCTGCGTGACTACCGCTCCCGGGTGGGTGTCGTGCTCCAGGACAACTTCCTCTTCGACGGTACCGTGCGCGAGAACATCGTCTACTCACGGCCCGGTGCCACTCTCGAGGAAATCCGGGAGGTGAGTCGCATCGCTCACAGCGACGAGTTCGTCGACCGCTTCGAGGACGGCTATGACACGGTGGTGGGTGAGCGCGGCGTGAAACTGTCCGGGGGCCAGCGCCAGAGAATCTCCATTGCGCGAGCGATCCTGGCGGACCCGAGCATTCTGATCCTGGACGAGGCGACGTCGAGCCTGGACAGCGAGAGCGAGGCAATGATTCGGGACGGGCTTCGCTCGCTGCGGGAAGGACGGACGACCTTCGTCATCGCGCATCGTCTGTCCACCATCGTGAGTGCCGACCAGATCCTCGTACTCGAGGACGGGGAGATCGTCGAGCGTGGAAACCATCAGGAGCTCCTCGCTCGGGGAGGCTGCTACCGCGAGCTCTACGACCGGCAGTATCAGGTCGAGATGAACCGTTTCATCAACCCAGGTGAGGATTTCACTCCCGCACCGGAGGCACCGGAGCCACCGAAACCGGTGGGCTCGGGCCGCGACTTGTAACTAATGATGAATCACTTGAAAAACTCGAGCTGGCGTTTGGCCAGCCTGTTGACAGTGCTGTCGGTGGCGGCTCCCGCAGCCGAGGCCTGGCATGCCGAGGGGCATCACACCGTGGCGGCGATTGCCTGGGACAACCTGAGCGATTCCCCACGCCGGACGGTGGTCGAGCTCCTGCTCGAGGCGCCGGCGGATTCGGATATCGCCTGGCTCATGCCGCCCGGGCCTCGCTCGTGGGAGGCCCGGGCCCGCGAGCTCTTCATCAACACGAGTATGTGGGCGGACATCGTGCGCGACGAAGGGTGGCCGGCGCGAGAAGAGAAGTACAACGAGCCCACCTGGCATTACGTGAATCACTTCTGGGAACAGACACCCGAAGGGCCCGAGCGCCTCGAAGAGATGGGGACGAGTGGCGAGCTCGTGAAACGACTGGCGGAGCTTCGAGTCTCGGTGATCGATGCCTCGCGACCGGTGGAGGAGAGGGCGATCGATCTCGCCTGGATCCTCCATCTCGTCGGGGACGTTCACCAGCCGCTTCACGATAGTAGTCGGGTGACCGAGCTTGAGCCCGAGGGTGACCGCGGCGGGAACGATTTCCTCCTCGACCACTTCGAAATGGGTAACCTGCACGCCTACTGGGACGGGATCCTCAGGCTGTCTCGCCGGCAGTACCACACCGAGAGCCATGTGAGGTGGGTGAAGCGTCTCGCCGCCGAGTTCGCTGCAGAGACGCCGCGAGGCTCGCTCTCGACCGAGCTGCGGGAACAAGACCACGCGAAGTGGGCGCTCGAGGGGCTCGGGGTCGCGATGACGGTCGCCTATCCGGAATCCCTGGCTCGCAATTCGACGCCTTCGGGCGAGTACCGGCAAGCGGTTTTCGAGGCCGCCGAGCGGGCCGTCCCGCTCGCCGGCTACCGCTTGGCGGAGCTGTTGGACGACCTTTTCGACCAGTGAAATGCTCTTCGGCTCACGTTTTCACCAGAGCATTCGAGAGGGCAAGATCACGCGGACCTACCGGGACTGGGCGTCACCGCGCGTTGGCGCCGGGCGCACCTATCGTTTCGCCCCCGGAGAGGCGGTCGAGGTCGAGTCGGTCGAGCTGGTGCCGGTCGCCTCGATTGGCGAGGCGGAAGCACGGAAGAGTGGATTCGGCTCTGTTTCAGAGCTGACGGAGTACCTGCGCAAGCATTCGTCCCGTCGGCAGCTCACGTCGCGCTCCCGGATCTATCGTGTCCTGTTCCGCTACGTGAAAGAGGTCTCGGACCCGCTGGCAGCGGCGCGTGAGGACACCTCGTCCAAAGCGCTGGCCGAGATCGGCAAGCGCCTGGACCGGATGGATCTTTCGAGCCGTCGAGAACCGTGGACCAGAAAGGTGCTCGAGCTCATCGAGCGACATCCACGGACGGCTGCCTCCCAGCTGGCGGTGCGGGTCGGCCGCGAAACACGGGCGTTCAAGGCCGACGTACGGAAGCTGAAGGAGCTCGGCCTAACGGTCAGCTTCGAGACGGGCTACGAGCTCTCGCCTCGAGGTGCCGCGCTGCTCGCGTCGTTCCGAAAGAAGCGATGAGTGTTTCTCGAGCGTACCCCGTGATGGCGCACGTGCGCCGGCCGCCGGACGAGGGCTCCGGCTGGCAGGACGTCGCGGCAGGACCCAGACCAGGGAGAAGAGATACAGGATGGTGGGCCAGCGCACCGCGGGGTGACGGCTCGAGAGCTGGCTGACTCGCTCAGTCAGTTGGACATCATCATCTCTTCGCCGAATCCGCCGGCCATGATACCGACGAAGTACACGGCGAATCCGGCCATGGAGATCAGAAACGGCTTTTTCGCATCGTCCCAGTACATCACCACGAAGATCAGGCTGACGAACGGGACGAACATGGAGCCGAGTCCCCAGAGGACACTGGTCTGGAAGGCTTTCACGAGGAGCCAGACGCTCCCCACGAGCATCACGATACCACCCACTGCGAGTAGGGCTACACCCATTGGAATCCTCCTGCGTTAGGCAAGCAGCCGCGACGGAATATCGCGGCTACTTGCGTCAGGTTGTTTGGTTGTTCGGGTTTTCAGGAACTGTCGATCAGTATAGCAACCAGGGGGAGTGTCGTCACCTGATACGGAGAGGCCCGAAAATCGCGCCAGTGGGGGAGCCGAGGTGGTCCACGGCCACCTCGACGGCCTCGCGGATTGGCGCATCGGTCGGCGCCAGGCCCTCGTAGAGGTAGCCGCGCTGGAACGGCCCGATCGTCCTCATCAGGATCTCGCTCGCGAAGTGCACCCGGCAGTCGTCATCGAGCGCCTCCGATACAAGTGCCTGGCACCTGTCGCCCAGGCCCTGGACATAGGCCTCGAGGAATTGCGGGAGCGCGCGTTCGGCCCGCGCGCGGGCAGTTGGCGAGGACGCACGGTGCGCCAGCATCCACAGGTGCGCGGCGAGATGGGCCACATCCTGGGCCGGATTTCCGAAATGACTGAGCTCCCAGTCGATGAGCCGGAGCCCCGGCCCGACGACGAGCACAGAAGGAGGCCAAAGATCCCCCATCACCAGACAGGTGCCAGCCACTTGTTGCAGGCGGCGGCCCAGGAGGTCGGCGCGCTGTCCAAGTGCTTGTGCGTGCCGGACTTCCGCTCGCGCGAGGAAGTTCTCGACCTGGCGGTACTGCACTTCGTAGCGGGTCTTCTGTACCGGCTGGTTGTCGAACCGGGCCCCGAGGCGGTCGTCGCCGTGGGTTCGTGCGTGCAGCGTGCCGATGAAGCGGCCGAGTGCCTCAGGGGCGTGCTCCGGGTAGTCGGCCTTCCCGAGTGCCTCGCCGAGCGAAGGTAAGGAGCCGAGATCCTCGAGAACGAGAAAGCTCCCGGCCTCGTCAAAGGCGAGGAGTGCGGGTACACCGATCAACGCTGTCGTGAGCGAGCTCAGCGCCCCGCCGGGTCCGAGCTCCGAGAGCGCCCGTGCCTCGAAGCGCGCGCGGCTGGGATCCAGCGGGAGCTCCGGGCTCGACGCAACGTAGGGTGGTGCGTGCTTGGCCACGACGCTGCGCGGGTTTGCAGGTACGCGCCACACCTGATTGAGGTGACCTCCGGTGAGCGGCTGTGGGCGCCCGGTCACCTGAAGCCCGGGGCACAGGCGAGCTGTCCGCTCGGAGGCTTCCTCCGGACTCATTCGTCCTGAGCAAGCCGGTGGAGGCGATTTCCGAATCGGGCGGGGGTGCTCTCCCGGAGAAACCGCTCGGTCACCGTCTCGATGGCCGAGCGGGCGCGGGCGAGCGAAACATCGATGGCGCTTTCGTCGACAGGGTCCGACCTCTCGGGGAGAGAATACTTGTGGCCGACCACCAGCCCGGCGCAGGGAATTCCGAGCTCGTTGGCCAGAACGAGCTCCGGCGCCAGCGTCATCGAGTTGACCTGGACACCGAGCCCCGCCCACGCGGCGTTCTCGGCGTGCGTTTTGGTGCGCGGGCCTCCGGCGTAGCCGAAGACGACGTCGGCGGCGGGAGCGAATCCGTTTGCCGTCGCCATCGTGCGGAGCTCTTCGGTGAGAGCATGAGAGATCAAGCCCTCGTCGAGCACGAGGTGACCCTGGTCGGGAGAGGGCTCGGTGAAGATGGTGCAGGCTTGTCCGTCGGGCAGTCGGTTCTCCAGCATCACGATGTCGTTCACGAGAAGCGGTTCGAACAGCGGCAACGAGCCGTCGAGAACGCCGACCGCACTCGTGCTCAACAGAGCGCGGCACCCCATTCGATGCAGCGCGAAGGCCTGCGCTCGATACGGGATCTGATGCGGGAGGAGCCGGTAGGGGAGTCCATGCCGGAAGGAAACGCAAGCCGGACGTTCCAGCCCGTTGACCTGGTGCACCGTGAACGGGCCGAACGGTGTCTCGACCGTCTCCGGCACGAGCTCGAGGGATTCGGGAGGCTTCCGGCTGAAGGAGCTTCCGAGAATGACAGCGACTGGTTCGGCAGGCATGTTGACCGCGCACCATCTTATTCCAAACGGAGGTGCCTTCTTCGATCTGCTGTTCTCGAATCGACAGCCTGCGCGGGACGGCTTAGAATGAGATCGACCCCCCGGTCTCTTCACGCGTCGGCCAGGAAACGACTTTCGACACGTCTCGGACAAGGTCCGGGGCCAGCTTCGGAACAAACACATGACGGAGCGGAACGACCGATCCTCGCGTGCATCGCCAGACCGCGCGGCTCTGGATGGGCTGAGGACGGAGGTCCGCTTGCCGTCCGTCTCCTGGTCCTATCGGTTCTGGCTTCTCGTGGTGGGCGTGGCGATGGTCGCGCTCCCGGTGGCGTACCTCGGGTTCATCGGCATCGTGGCCTACGGGATCTACTACCACGCCGTCGAGAACGTGGGCATCATGGGCGGCGGTGGGCTTCACCTACGGGCACTTCTGTACGTCGTGCCGCTCGCAGCGGGATGCATCCTTTTCTTCTTTCTCGTCAAGCCGCTGCTTGCGCCGCCCGCGACCCAGCCGGATGGCTACCGGCTTCACCGGCGGGACCAGCCGCTCCTGTTCACGTTCATCGAACGCCTTTGCCGGATCCTCGACGCGCCGGTGCCGACGCGCATCAACGCCGACGTTCAGATCAACGCGTCCGCCGGGCTCGATTTGAACATGGTGACGATGACGCGGAACGAAACGATTCTCACGATCGGTCTTCCGGTTGTTGCGGGCATGAGCTTGATGGAGTTCACCGGAGTTCTGGCCCACGAGTTCGGTCACTTCCGACAGGGCTCCGGAATGCGTGTGTCCCAGCTCATCCGCCGCGTGAACTACTGGTTCGCCCGCGTCGTTTACGAGCGGGACGAGTGGGACGAGAAGCTGGTGGAGTGGTCGGAAGACGAATCCTCGACCTCCTTCATCGCAATGCTCGTGCGCTTCTGCGTCTGGGTCTCGCGAGGAGTGCTCTGGGTTCTGATGATGCTGGGCCACGGCATCAGCTCGTTTCTGATGCGTGAGATGGAGTACGACGCCGACCAGTACGAGGTCATAATCTCGGGGAGCGATACCTTTCCGAAGACGGCGCTCCGGCTCCGTCTTCTCAACTACGCCAGTCAGATGGCCTACTCGGAGCTCGCCGATGCCTGGAACGAAGGTCGGCTGAGCGACAACCTGCCACTGCACATTGCGGGCAAGGCCGACACCTTCACCAAAGAGATTATCGACGCGATCCGGCAATCGGCGCTCGCCGAAGGTACCGGCCTCTTCGATACGCATCCGTCGGACAGCCAGCGGGTCGAGCAGACGCATCAAATGAACGAGCCCGGCATCTTTCGGGTCCGCGGACCCGCCGGTGCGCTGTTCCGTGACTTCGAGGGACTGTCGCGCCAGATCACGCTCGATCATTACCGTCAGGTGCTCGGTGAAGTCCCCACCGATCGCATCATTTCCAACGAGGCCTTTCAGGCGCACCAGGATCAGCACCGGAGCGGCGAAGACGCCGTCCCGCGTTTCTTCCAGGGATTGCTGAGCGCTTCGAGGTTTCTCGAGATCGGTCGACGGCGTCTGCCCGAGCCGACCTCTGCGAAGAAGTCCCTCCAGGCGCTGCTCGTCGCCCGGATGCGCTTCGAGGAGGGACTTCCCCAGGCGATGGAGGCCTACCCGGAGTACGACCGCGCGATACAGATGCAGTCGAACGCCTTCGCGGCGGCCCACCTTCTGCGAGCGGGCCTGACACCGGATCGCGAGTCCTTTACGCTGCCCACCGCGAGCCATAACGGGGTGGACCGCCTCGAGAGGCGGGCGCATGCCATCATCGAGGCACAGTTGGGTCGCCTGGACGACTGGGAAAAGAACCTGACAGCACGCCTCATCGCGGCGCTCGAGACGCTACAGTCTCCCGACGTCGCGGGCGGGCTCGACGACGGGAAGGCGATGCTCGCGCGAGCTCGCGAGCTCCTTCCGTGTCAGTACGTCTTGCAGCTTGCGCTGCAGGAGATCGTGGATCTGGGCGAGCGCTTGCAAGTCATGAGTCTTTTTGCGAACCAGTTCGAAGACAACACGGACAACGAGCAGCTGCTTCAGCAGATCGTGACCGTAGGGGATTCGATCCAGCGCGACCTGTTTGCGGTACACGAGCGGCTCAGCGACACGCCCTATCCGTTCTCCAAAGAAGGGGCCCAGGTGTCCTGTGCGGGCTATCTGCTCGCGGAGCTGCCAGAGGACCTTTCGTTTCGGTTCGCCGTCGGCGGTACGATCGATCTGGATCTGCTCAACGCCATTCTCGAAGGTGCGCAGGAGCTCTGCCAGCGCTACTACACCTTGCACGTCCGAGTGCTCGGCCAGCTCGCCCTCATTGCCGAACGCGTAGAGGAAGCGGTGGGTCTGCCTCCCATGGCGGAGCCCGAGGAGCTTCCCGACGAGACGATGCAGCCCGAGATCGAAGGCGTCTGATACTAGCGCTCGAACCCGGTGTCGAGTCGGCGTTACCGTCGTGACGCGCCCAGATATATCAGCGTCGCTGCAACGGTCGCTCCGACTAAATTCGCCACCAGATCCCAACCCGTGTTGACATAACCACCGACGTTGGTGTTGGGGACCATGAGCGTCGCGATAAATTCGATGACCTCATTCAGGGCGCCAAAGCCCATCCCTCCGGCGACTGCCAACACGAGCATGCCGAAGGTCGGGCGTACGTTCTTCGCGCCCGCCGACATCAGCATGGCCTCGAGTGCTTGCCAGCAAACCCAGGTGGTGACTCCAAAACCGTAGGCGTGGACGAGCTGGTCGTATTTGAACTTGCCGGGGATCAGCCAAAGGCTGTAGAGCACCTGGTGCTCCCCGTCGTAGGACCATCCGTCGGGAAGTGGCAGAAGGCCTCCCATCATATGGGCCAAACCCCAAACGCTGAGAGCCCACAACGCGCCTGACGTCAGACTGACCCGGGAATGCACCAACCATACGGCTCCGATCAGGATGATCATCACCACGATGTAGAAGAGGAACTCCTTGTTCCCGAGAACGAACGTCGCAATCGTTGCCGAGACTAGATAAGTAGCGGTGAAGCTCCCGACTCGAACGATGGAGGCTCGTTCTTGCTGACCAGGCTTCAATGGACTCGTCCTGTCTATGGGCTAGTTATGTCGGATTTTCACCAGCCAGGCCAAAACATCCGAGCCGTCGCCGTCCGGAGTCGGAGCGAGGATCCGGCGGCCGGGCTCGGATCGGAACACGTCGTGCCGCCCTGAGCTCAGAAAGTAGCGCTCCGAGAGATCGTTCAAATATCACCACTCCGTAGCGAGATCAACCAGGCCCGCGCGGTTCGACGAATCAGCGACTACAAGTAACAGCCTGTCGAAACCAACGCCTTGTCCCAGTTCGTTCAAGAGGTTCCACCCTTTTGTCCCCAGCGCAGTCCCGAACCCGCAGGCGCTCCGGGTAGAAACCGAGCATGAAGAGCGCGTAGTCGCCGACGTTCCCATGGAGGCCCGACCGGCGCAATCTCTCCGACGCTTGTAATTATGCATTTAGAATGCATAATTGTACACGTGACGAGTAAGAACGTCTACATTACCCGCTCCCTCGAGCGCGTGGTCAAGCGCGCCGCCGGGGAGTTTCCGGTCGTGGTCGTCAGCGGCCCACGGCAGTCCGGAAAGACTACTTTGCTGCAAAGGCTGTTTCCGAAGAAATACCGATACGTTTCGCTGGAGCCTCCGGACGTGCGCCGAGCGGCCACTCGGGATCCGCGCAGCTTTCTCGCCGGGTTTCCGCCGCCGGTCATTCTGGACGAAGTCCAATACGCGCCGGAGCTTCTGCCCTATATCAAGGAGATTGTCGATCGACGCCGCGCCATTTCAGGTCAGTACTTGCTCACCGGCTCTCAGAACCTACTCCTCATGGAGCGCGTGACGGAGTCCCTTGCCGGAAGAGCGGCCATGCTTCGCCTGCTGCCGTTGTCTTGGCGCGAGCGAGTCGGTCGCGCGGAGGCAAAGCTCCCGTGGGAGGTCCGACGAAAGAGACCCCCTGCTCACGGACCAGCGTACGACGATCTGTGGAAAGCCCTGGTCGCCGGTGGGTATCCCGATGTCGTGTGCCATCCCCGTCGAGACGTTCATCAGTGGCACAGAGCTTACGTGCAGACCTACCTCGAGCGCGACGTCCGTACACTTCGGCAAATCGGTGATCTGACGCAGTTCCAGAGTTTCTTGCACGTGCTGGCGGCGCGGAGTGCTCAACTCCTGAGTCTCAGCGACATCGCGCGGGACCTTGGGATCGCCCTCAATACCGTCAAGGCGTGGCTTTCGGTACTCCAGGCCAGCTTTCAGGTCGTTGTGGTACGTCCTTACTACGCCAATATCGGGAAAAGGCTGGTGAAGACGCCGAAAGTGTATTTCACCGACACCGGGACCCTGTGCCACTTGGTGGGTCTGTTGGACGCGCGGCACGCCGCCAACGGGCCGATGGGGGGAGCGATTTTCGAGACGGCTGTTCTCAGCGAGCTTCTCCGAACCATGGTCCATCGAGGAGAGGACGCGCGTATTCATTTCTGGCGCACGTCGAGCGGGCGCCAAGTCGATTTTCTCGTGGAGCGACGGCAACGGTTGATTCCCATAGAAGTCAAGTCGACCACTACACTCCGACCGGCGATGGCGTCAGGAATCGAATCGCTGCGCCGAGATTTGGGAGGCCGGGTCGCAAACGGTTTCGTGATTCATCCCGGGGACATCGAGCTCCCACTCACGCGCGGCGTCACCGCGATCCCGTTCGCGCGGCTGTTGGGTTCGTGATCCTTCACCGCGTTCGTCGCAATTCCAAAAGGCTAGGCCGTTCCTCAGTCCGGGCGCACGCTCTGCTAGAATAGAACTGGTCTCCTCAAAACCCGTGAGTTCGACCCGTGCGTATCGGCGTCGCGACGCTCCTTCTCGTCCACATCACGATCGGCATGACTGGGCGCCCGCCCGCCGCGCGGGCGCAGGCCCTGTGCACCTACCAGACATATCGATGGAATGTTGAGCTTCGCCGTGGCGTTGAATTCGACATGGTTCAGCACTCCTACGACCTGTTGTCCGACGACGAGGTCGATCCCTCGAGCGGGTGTACGGTTTGTGAGGAAGACCAAGTCATCGTGGACGTCCCCCCGCTGAAACCGTTCCAAGTTTGCTGGCAGATAGCCGAGGACGTCCGTTCCGCCCTTGGGGTCCTTGCTCGAGCGGGGGAGCCTCTCTACGAGGTTCATGGATACCGGGTCGGGCGTACGCGCGGAGAGCCGGATGCTGATGGGAACCGTACGGTGTTCAGCAACCACTCCTACGGGATCGCGCTCGACGTCAACCCTGAGCAAAACGGACTCTACGACCAATGCCCCGTCTTCGGGCCGGGGTGCCGTCTCCTCCGGGGTGGGCCGTGGCGGCCCCCTCGGCCCGGCTCACACACGGCCGAAGGCGCGGTGGTGCGTACGCTCAAAGAAGCCGGGTTACTTTGGGGCGGTGAGATCGCGGGCAACCAAAAAGATTTCATGCACTTCTCGCCTACGGGTTATTAGCGTTCGCCTGTCCCTTCCATTTATTCGCTTCGGCTGAGTTTTGGCACAATACGGGGTTTGCCTCCCATGGCGGAGCCCGAGGAGCTTCCCGACGACGCGATGCAGCCCGAGATCGAAGGCGTCTGATTCTAGTGCCCGAGCCCGCCAATCCTGCCGGCACATTCCGGGCCCTTTTCGGCGCTGACGGCGTTGCTGGCATTTGTTGCAGTTCGGCCTTCGGCATAGCCCTCCGCTCGACAGGCTCGCTGCGGAAGGCGGTCGAAATATCTAGATATGGCATCGAGACAGTTCGGCCTTCGGCCTAGCCCTCCGCTCGACAAGCTCGCTGCGGAAGGCGGGTCGGAGCGCCTTGTCAGCACCAAAAATGACCTCGGACTTCACCGACAGGACTAGCGGGTTCGAGCACTGGTTCTACGGCGAGCCGCTCCCCCCTTGGCACGGAGCCCCGCTCGGTGATATGAGGAGGCATGGAGGAGGACTCATGAAACGCATTGTCTTGCTGCTCGTTGCGTTGGGATTGGCTTTCGTCGTCGGCATGGCCACGATGGGGGCCTCGCAGGATTCGGGCTCGGCGCCTCGTTTTATGAACAATCCGGGACGCTCCGACGAGCTGCCGTTCAGCAACTCTGTTCTCGTTGGTGACACGCTCTATCTCGCCGGAAGCATAGGGATTGATCCGGTGACGGGTGCGCCTCCCGACACCATCAAAGAAGAGGTCACGATCCTGATGGATGGCATGAAAGCTTGTCTGGAGAGAGTGGGGATGTCCATGGACGACGTGGTCTCCGTGCAGGTGTTCTGCCCGGACCTGTCGCTCTACGAGGACTTCAACGCCGTCTATCGAACCTATTTCACCGATCATTTTCCAGCGAGGGCCTTCATTGGCTCCGGGCCGCTTCTGCTCGGGGGGCACTTCGAGATGAACGGGATCGCCGTCAAGCCCTGAGCAGCATAGATAATAAGGAGACATGCCATTGAAAAGAGGGAGTGCGCTCGTGCGTAGCTTAATGGCCGTCGCAACGCTCGTTTTCGGCACCCTGGTCGTCCTCGGAGGTGCGGGCGGCGCGACGATCCAGCAGACGCTGCGCGTCTACATCTCGGTCGACATGGAAGGGCTGAGTGGCGTCGGCGTGCCGGAGATGACGCGACAGGGCGGCAAGGACTACGAGGTCGGCCGCCGGATGATGACCGAGGAGGTGAACGCTACGATCGAGGGCATCCGTGAGGGCGCTCGATCTGTCGGGATCGATGAGGTTTATGTTCTCGTCAACGACTCTCACGGCGACCACCGCAACATCCTGATCGAACGCCTCGCAGATGGCGTCGAGTACCTGCAGGGAAGTGTGAAACCCTACGGGATGGCACAGGGGCTCGATGATTCGTTCGACGCCGTCGTCTTCATCGGCTATCACTCCCGGCAGGGGACACTCGGGATGCTGGCGCACACCGGTTCGGGCCGGACGGTGCGGGATCTTCGCATCAACGGAATCCCTGCCGGCGAAGGCGAGATGAACGCTGCGCTTGCCGGCTTCTATGGTGTGCCGGTCGTCCTGGTGGCCGGAGACGCGGCCTACGTCGAGCAGGCGAAAGCCAACTACGCGGTCGATGCCGAGTCCGTCGTCACCAAGTACGCCGTCACCGCCCACGCCGCGCGACTGCGCCCGGTGTCGGAAGTTCGAGCGGAGCTCGAGGAGCGGGCTTCGAAGGCGATCGCCGGGCTCGACAAGGCCAGCCCCTGGCAACTGGATGCGCCGTACGTCGTCGAGATGGCCTTCCACAGTTCCACGCATGTGGATATCGCCGAGCACATCCCCGGTATCGAGCGCACCGGTCCCATGTCGGTCCGTTTCAGGGGAGATCGATTCGACGAGGTCTATCCGATGATCCGGATCCTGTACCGCTTCTTGTCCACTGTGTGAGGACGGAGAGTGGCGCGGTCGAAGATTTGGGTGGTCTTGGCAGTGATGCTGGCCGTGGAAGCCGCGGCCGGCGCGACGCCGGAAGATGACGTTCGGCGCATCGTCGACGAGGAGCGAGAGCGCGGCGGCACGCCGGCGATGTGCGTTGTGGTGGTTCGCGACGGTCAGATCCTGGTCGCGCTCGCCTCCGGGCATCGCCGATCAAGAGGCCGGCCGGGCCGCGACCCTCGATACGCAGTTCCCCGCGGCTTCCGTCTCGAAGATCCTGACCGCCGTGCTCGTCATGCGGCAGGTCGAGGAAGGACGGCTGGACCTCGACAAACCCGTGAACACTTACCTGGAGCCCGCCTTCTGGGTGCGCAACGGCGCCGGTGAGCCCGCCCCCGCGACTCTCCGTCAACTGCTGTCGCACAGCTCCGGACTGCCCGTGGCGTGGAACGGCATCATCGATTGGGGGAATCCGGTTCCGACGATGGAGGAGCACCTGGCGCGAGGCCAACGCACCCTCCACCCACCGGGTGAGCGCATCATCTATGCCAACAACGGCTTCGCCCTCGCGGGCTACGTGGCGGCCCAAGCCGCGGGTCAGCCCTTTTCCGAGTACGCCCGCCGCGCGCTTTTCGAGCCGCTCGGTATGAGCCGCTCGACGTTTGAATCGCCATGGCAGCTCGAAGGCTCCCTCGCCGCGGCCTATGGTGACACGTTCCGGGGCGGCTCGGATCGCACCCACCACGCCGACACGACGGCGATCGCTCCGGCCGGCGCTCTCGTCACCACCGCCCCTGACCTTGCCGGCATCGCGCTGATGCTGCTGGGCGAAGGCGAGCTCGACGGTGTCCGCATCCTGCGCCCGGAGTCGGTCGCCGAGATGATGCGTCTCCAGGCCCGGGCGCATCCGGAGTTGGACGAGGGCTTCGGCCTCGGCTTCGCGGTGCGTGAGCGGCCGGGTCGACGCATGGTCTGGTGGGACGGCAGCCTTCATGGCGCCGCGGCACGGCTGGCTTTGCTGCCCGACGCGGCCGTGGGCGTGGTGGTGCTGTCGAACCTGGCGGACAACAACCCGACATCGGTAAGGGGAGACGCGTTCTCGAAGCTCTGGTGCCCCCGCCGGCCGCCTCCGGCTACCAGCCCTCGGCGGAAGAGCTCGACAGGGTGGCCGGCCTGTACCGGCCGCTCGACTTGCTCGATCCGGAGCTCTGGTACTTGGGGTACTTTGTGGCGCTCGAGGTCGAGCGGCGTGGCGACACGCTGGTGCAGAGCTCGCAGATCACTGGTGAGCGTACGCTGCTGCCGATCGGGCCGAACCGCTTTCGAATCGTGGGCTCGATGTTCGACGATTCCACGGTGCTGTTCGACGGCGACTCGATGTACATGGGCTTCGTGAACGCCCGCCGGATCTCGGCCTGGCAAGCGCCCGCCGCACTCGTGGTCTATACCGTTCTCCTTGCCCTGACGCTCGCAAGTCTGCTCGGTTGGGGCGCTTGGCGAGCGGTACGACGCCTGCGGCGCCCGCAGGGAGCATGATCTGTCTGCCGTCGGATCAGGCAGACTCCGAAAACGATACTCGACCGATGCGCCGCGTCCTAATCGCAATCGCCCTGTCGTTTCTTGCTCTTCAGCCGTCCCTTGCCGAGAACTGGCCACAGTGGCGGGGTCCGGCGGGGCTGGGCGTCTCTTCGGAGAAAGGCCTTCCCACTGAATGGAGTTCTTCGAAGAACCTCCTGTGGAAGACCCGTATTCCGGGTCGAGGTCACTCATCGCCCATCGTGTGGGGCGACCAGATCTTCATCACGACGGCCATCGAGGGCGAGCGCGTTTCCGGTGCGAAGGCGGTCACGCACTACCGGAGGGGTAAGCCCTATGTTCACCCCGACAGTGTGGGTGCCGATCACCGCTATACGCTGAAAGTGCTGTCGTCGACCGCGCGACCGGCGAGCTGCTCTGGCAGCGAGCGGCGCACGAGGGCACGCCCTATGACAACCGCCAGCGGCGCAACACCTACGCTTCGGGCACGCCGGTCACCGCCGGGCGCTTCGTCTACGTGTTCTTCGATTCCGAAGGTCTCTACTGCTACGACTTCGAGGGTCATCTCGTCTGGAAGCGCTCGCTCGGGAAGATGGCCAAAGGAGGTATGGGCTACGGCATGTCTCCCGTCCTTCACGGGAATCTGCTCATTCTGCAGGTCGACAAAGAAGGGCTGGGGTTGACCACGACACCCGAGCCCCCTCCGCCGCCGGCGGGGGCGGATCGTCTCTACGGAGAAGATTCCTTCATCACCGCACTCGACAAGAGGACGGGTGAAGAGGTCTGGCGCACCGGCCGTAACAACCGCCGGAGCTGGTCGACGCCGCTCCTTGTGTCCACGGCGGACGGTATGGAGCTCATCGCCACCGGGGTGGAGGCGATCATCTCCTACGACCCCGCGACGGGAGCGGAGCTCTGGCGCTCCAAAGGCGTCGTGAGCCACCCGATCCCATCCGCGGTCGCGAGCGGCGATACAATTTTCGTCAGCGCCGGGAGCCAGTCGAAGCACGCGATGGCGATTCGACTGGGCACCACGGAGACAGCTCGGATCCTCTGGGAGTACGATAAAGGTACCGCCTACGTGCCGTCTCCCATTCTCTATGGCGACTACCTCTATCTGCTGACCGACAAAGGCGTCATCACCTGTCTCGACGCGGCAAGCGGTCGGGTCGTGTACCGCTCGCGCGTTCCCGTCCCCGCGACCTTCATGGCGTCTCCCGTCGCTTTCGACGGAAAGATCCTCTTCACGAGCGAGGACGGGGATACGTTCGTGCTTCAGGCAGGTGCGGAGCCGCGATTCGTGACGACGAACTCCATCGGCGAGCCTGTTCGAGCCTCCCCGGCGCTGTCGCACGGGCAAATCTTCCTTCGCGGCGAGCAGCACCTTTTTTCCGTTGGGGAAGCACCCTCACCCGGATGCACTTCCGCCTCCGCACGAGGCTACGGCGGACCAGCCGAAGCTTCAGCGAAGGCTGGGCGTGCAGCCACCCTCTCCCTTCCAGGGAGAGGGAAATCGGAGCAACGGCTTCGCCTCGGGCTTCGGAAGGTGCGGCCCTGAGACACGATGATGCATTGAAGGAGGAACGATCATGAGAGCACTCATCCTTATTATCAGCTCCATCGTCGCTGGTGGTGTACTGTTTTCGTGCACCCCAGCCCCGGTGGAGTCGGGGCCGGACGAGCCGGTGGAGATCGTGCCGGGCTGGCAATGGACCACCGAGCAGATCGACCGGACGGTGAATCAGGTTCGGGCGGGCCGGAGTCTCCAGCCCGACATCTGGCCGAATGGCGCACGGGTGGCGGTTCTTCTCTCCTTCGACGTCGACAACGAGACCATCGCGCTACGCTACGGCGAGCCAACGATTGGCGCTCTGTCTCAAGGTGAGTACGGCGCTCGGGTGGCGTTGAAGCGAGTCGTCGACCTGGTGGACCGCCACGAGATCCCGGCGTCGTTCTTCATTCCTTCAGAGAGCCTCCGCTTCCATCCGCAGATGGCGGACATCATCAAGCAATCAGGGCGCCATGAGTTCGCGGTGCACGGATGGATCCACGAGCGCAATTCGGACCTTCCTGCCGACGTCGAGCGAGAGCTCGTTCAGCGCGCCATTGACTATCTGACCGAGGCCACCGGCGAACGTCCGGTTGGCTATCGCGCCCCATCGTGGAACTTCAGTCCCAACACCCTCGCCATCATTCGCGAGCTGTGCTTTCTCTATGACAGTTCTCTCATGTCTGATGACCGGCCGTACGAGCTCAACGCCGACGGCGAGCCCACCGGAATGGTCGAGCTCCCGGTGGAGTGGATCCTGGACGACGCGCCGTTGATGAATCCGCTCGGGGGGCGCTATAGCGCGCCGCGCGAGGTCCTGCAGGTCTACAAGGACGAGTTCGATGTCGCTTATGAGGAAGGAACGATGTTTCTCCTCACCATGCATCCTCACTACATTGGCCACCGCTCGCGTATCGTCGTCCTCGAGGAGCTCATCAGTTATATTCGAGCCGAGCCGGACGTCTGGTTCGCCACCCATCGCCAGGCGGTCGAGTACGTGCGAGAGCAGGCCGGTATGGGCTCCGACACCGAAAGCTCACAATAGTGATTTGACTGTTGAGTATACTGTGGAGTATATTCAACAGTGATGGCGACGATTCAAGTGGTGCTCGACGACACGTTGCTCCGGCTGGCGGACGAAACCGCGAAGAAGCAACGCGTAAACCGGTCGGCCCTGATCCGCGAGGCTCTCCGCTTGCATCTGAAGCGGCTTCGCTACGAGGAGCTGGAGCGCCAGGAACGCGAAGCGTATCGGCGAAAACCGGATGATCTCGACGAGGTCCGTCGTTGGGAGAGGGTGGCGGATTGGCCGGACGACTAGAGCGCGGTGAAATCCGCTTGTACCAATTCCGGTCTCCCGACAAGTCAAGGCCGGTCTTGATCCTCACGCGAGGAGGGGTTGTTCAATCCCTTTCGAAGGTCACAGTGGCCCCGGTCACGTCATCGATTCGAGGAGTTGCCTCCGAGGTATTTCTCGACGTGCCTGACGGAATGAAGGGCCCTTGCGTCGTCAACCTCCATAACATCATCACCGTCGCGAAGAGTGGTATCGGACGACGCGTCGCCAAGCTCGATGCGAAGAAAATGAACCTCGTGTGCGACGCCATCGCTTACTCGCTGGGTTGCGAGGGCGCGTGAGCAGGTTGACCCTTGCGGTTCCGATACTGGCTCTCGCCTCGTCGACGACCGTCGCCGCCGAGCTCCTGATCAGGGCGCGGACGGTCTACACCGTCACGCAAGGCACGCTCGAGGACGCCGAGATCCTGATCGCGGATGGGAAGATTCGTACGGTCGGGAAGAGCCTCGATGTTCCCCACGATGCACAGGTCCTCGACGTGGAAGCGGTCATGCCCGGCATGATCGACGTGCACACGCATCTTGCGCTCGACCGCTCCAGCCGTCCCGAAGGCCCGGTGACCGCCGAGTGGCGAGCCATCGATCATCTCCGCCTGGACGACCCCGGGCTGGGAGCGGCGCTTGCCGGTGGGTTGACCACGATTGTGACGCGATCGGGAAGCGGTGTGATCTCGAGCGGCCAGGCGGTGGCACTGAAGCCCAGCACGCAGCCGAAGATCCTGAAGGAGTTCGTCGACCTGAAAATGGCAGTACGGCCCCTCGTCAAGCTGCGGCCGGGCGAGACACCGGCGACGGTGATGGGCTGGTACGCGACCGCCAGCGAGTATTTTCGGAAGGCGCAGGAGTACCTCGAGCAGGGGGGAGTCCGGATCCTCGGCTGGAAGCGTTTGCGGCCGTTTTGCGCGGCGACGTAGCCGTACACGCTCACTGTAACTACCCCGGCGAGATCATGATGGTGCTTCACCTCGCCCGGGAGTTCGGTTTCATCGATCGGCTGGCACTCGGGCACGCTGGTGAGGCGCATGCGATCCCGGAGGTTCTCGCCGGAACGGACGTCGTCCCCGTCATCGGACCGGTATCCATCGTGCGTTTCTACGGAGACGACCGCTCCCACAACGTGGTCAAAACGCTCATGGACGCCGGCATCTCGGTGAGTCTCCAGACAGATCAGAGCGGCCAGCACGTCAAGGACTTCCGTGAGTACGGTGCGTTCCTGGTCCGCCACGGCCTGAGCGAAGAGCAGGCGCTGGCAGCTTTGACCATCCACGGCGCCAAAGCGATGCGCCTGGACGACCGCGTCGGAAGCATCGAGGCTGGCAAGGACGCGGATCTCGTTCTGCTCGACGGACATCCGTTCGATCTGACGGTGGATCCCGTCGCGCGAGTCCTGGTGGACGGTGAGGTGGAGTACGAGCGAAGGACCCCGGCGCAAACCGAACGTCCGACCGCAGTCGGCCCGTTCGATTCGCTTCGGGGAAGGCCGAGCGGCGACGAGACCACGTTCGCCGTCACCGGCGCCCACATCTTCACGGTCAGTCGCGGAATCATCCCCAACGGAACGATCGTGGTGGAGAACGGCAGGTTTGCCCGCGTCGAGGAGGGCGCGGTCGATGTCGGAAACATCCCGACGCTGGACATCGGCGGGCGCGCCGTCCTGCCAGGTTGGGTCACCGCCCGGGCGTTTCCCAACGACTGGATCGGCGACATCAAGTGGCAGGTGCAAAACGACGAGCTCACCGAGCCCGTCGTGCCGGAGATGCGGGCGCGCTTTGCTATCGACCCCTGGTTCCCTTCCTTCGCCGTCCTGCGCGGCATCGGTCTTACTGCTCAGAACATCACTCCCGGCCACGTCAATCTCATCGGTGGAAGCGGTGCGTTCATCAAGACGGCCGGGATGGACGTCGAGACGATGGTGCGAAGAGAACCGACCTGCCTCGTGTTCTCGCTCACCGGAGCCTCGATGCGCTTCTGGAGCCGAGGCTCTCGAATCCCGGTTACACTCGAGTCGGCCTCGCATATGGTGCGGGAAACGCTCGACCGGGCCGAGAGCTATCTGGAAGATCGCTCCGGCCGCGGGTACGACTCCCGACTCGAAGCGTTGGTACCCGCGCTCCGTCGCGACGTACCCGTCATCGTTCACGCCAGGACTACCGCGGAGATCCGGGAAGCCATGAGCATCGCCGCGGACTACGATCTGCGACTCATCGTCAGCGGTGCCGTGGAGGCCTATCGAATCGCCGAAGAACTGGCAGCCGCGGACGTCTCAGTGATTCTGGGCGACTCCGCATCGCGACTGGAGGACATTCGTGGCGGTGGGGAGGGGTACAGCGCGCAGGCTCCCGCCATCCTCCACCGACACGGCGTCAGGGTGAGCTTCTTTGGTCCCAGCGCCTCCCGCCGCGGAAGCCGACCGGACGTCTGGGCGGAGAGCCCGCCTTGAACGCCGCCTGGGCCTTTCGCAACGGCGTTCCCGAGGCCGAGGCTCTGAAGATGTTCACGCTCAACGCCGCTGAGATGTTCGACATGGGAGATCGCATCGGAAGCATCGACGTCGGAAAGGACGCTGATTTCGTAATCCTGGAAGGTCATCCCTTCGACTATCGCGTTCTTCCTCTGATGGTGTTCGTCGACGGCAAGCTCGTTCACGAAGGGCCGTTCTAGCTGCGAGGCTCCCTCTCCCTTTGGGAGAGGGTTGGCGTGAGGGTAGAGGTTCCATGCTCGAGTTTCTGCCGTTCGTGATTGTTGGAATTGCCTTCGCGGTCCTGATTGGAGCGATTTACAGCGTGGGCACGGGTCGACAGACGACCCTCCGTGAGGCGGTCGCGACAGCGCGCGAGACGCTCTGAGCTTCAGTGGGACTCGATGACGAGCCGGCAGTGGGATGGCGAGCTCCCACGAGGTACATGGGAATGTTGGAGTCGATGAAAATCAATCCGAGCCCGTCTCGTAACCGCGCTCGATCTGCTCGAGCATCTCGTCGATATCGGCCACGGGAAATTCGTACTCCATCGTGCGCACGGCCTCGCGCTTCAACGTGGCTGGGCGAGCCGGCCGACGCGACCGCGCCTCGCGCAGGGCTTGGCGAACCCATTCCGCGAGGGTCATGCGGTTGTCGCGGACGATCTCTTGAAGCTCGGCCAGTCCGTCCTCATCGAATAGGACCTGGAGGCAGCTACTCATGTGTGTAGTCCTAACAGACTCGTCGCAAGTTAGTCGACTGAGGCCAAAAAAAGCAAGAAAAACGGTCGCGGGGGCCCGTTGAGCTCGTATAAGCACTGATTTCGCAGCAAGTTACGACCAGCCCAAATGGGCTCCCCACAGGATTTTCGACTGTATGTTGTTGTTCTGTAACGATTTAGAGCCGCATCCATTTGACATATACTGATTTTTCACCTACTCTAGCGCTCACCCCGAGCGGCTCGGTGGTGTCACGTTTTCTCGATTTCATCCTTCAGGAGAGGTGTGTCCTATGACCGAGTCTGCTTACCACAATGCCCAGAACAAGATCTTCCGGTTCACCACCGCCGAGCTCGACCAGGAGCTGGAACAAACCGCTGCCACCAGCGAGACCTGCGAGATGCTCTTGTGCTGCTATTTGTCCGCGATGCGCGAGAAAGGCGGATTCCGCGACTTCGGCTACTCGAACATCTACGACTACGCGAACGCGCGCTTCGGCTTCGGTGCACGCAAGACGCGTTATCTCGTCGCGCTCGGGCGCAAGATCGAGAGTCTTCCCAAAATCCGGGAAGCGCTCGCCAACGGCAAGCTCGGCTGGTGCAAGGCGGCTCGGGTGGCCGCCGTCGCCGCACCCGACAACGAGGCGATGTGGCTCGAATCCGCGCTGGCTGCTCTCGGTGAAGGACCTCGAGCGGCGCATCAAAGACGGCACCGATACGCTCGCCTCGGAGCTTCGCCTACCGTTGACCGAGGAACAGCGCATCCTGTGGGAGAACGCGCTCGAGATTTACCGCCGCCGGGCGGGCGCGGAGATATCTCCCGTGGAGGCGTTCGAGTACATGGTTGCCGAGGTCATCGCTGAATGGGGACATTACGGCACCGAGACGGAAACCACCGACACGCCCGAGCCCCCCAAGGAAGCGGAGACGCCCGAAACAAAAGCCGAACCGCCGGCCGACAACGAGACCAACACGGGTCCCGTGTTTCCCTGGGCCGAGCCCATCGACACCACGCCGTTCGCGCAAGAGAGCGAGTGGGAAAGCGAGCAGGCAGCCGAGAAGGCATTCGCCACTAGCTCGGAGTACAACCACGTGCGCCAGCTCGTTCTGGAAAGGGACGGTTGGGTGTGCACCTATCCCGGTTGTGGCGCCCGGAAGAACCTCGAGGTCCATCACATTCGCTTCCGCAGCCGTGGCGGTTGCGACTCGCCCTGGAACCTCACCGTCGTTTGTTACTTTCACCATAATCTGATCCACGCCAACGGAATCGCCGTCACAGGACGCGCACCGATTGCGCTCGAATGGACCCCACCCAAATTGATGCGCGCGGTTCTGGACCGCCGTCGTAACAACCCCAGCCTTTGGGCTGACGAGCTCGACGTCCGGGAGTGGTCGCTCGACCCGGCGCCGGTCGCGACGTAGCTCCTCCGCGCGAGTCTTGTTCGATGCGTTCGATCGACGATACCGCTCTGCCTTCCCGAGCTTTTCTTTGCGTTTCCGAGTGGAAACGCTACCAGATTCGGGCCTCGAAAGTGTCGAACTCCAATCCGGCGTTCATCGAACCACCCCGCCGTCAAGTTGGCACACGTGTGCCACCTCGTCCGTTCTCCGTTGGGGCGACTCGCTCGAGCTCTTCCAATCAGTTTGGACCCGCATGATCTCGGTGACGCCTATGGCACCGGGAGTCCGCGTTCGAGCTTTTGCGAGTATATGAGTTGCGCGACGTAGTATGAGGCTTTCGCTCGCCCGGTGAGCTCCCGTCCGAGCGCGATGGTGTTGAGTTTTCAACTTTGTGGAGGCTGCGAGGCCCGCGTTCCCTTCGAGGAAGGTGTCTCGGTGCTCCGACCTCATCGCGGGGCCCGCTTGCGCGAGCAGCTCCTCGAAGTCGTAGTTTACGCTCATCACGCCGAAATTCGGATCCCGTTTCTCCGCCATTCTGCTAACCTCTGACGGATGCGCATCCCTCCGTGGCTAATACTCTTGCCGCTCCTTCCCGGATGCGAGTCCGCGCGTACCCCGGCAACCGCTCTCCCCATGACGACGACGGTCGCGGCCACGGCCGAGACCCCGCCGGTGCGGATCATGCCGTTGGGTGACTCCATCACGCAGGGCGACTCGGACCATGACACGTACCGGCGACCGCTCTGGAAGAGCCTCGTCGCCGACGGCTACGACGTCGATTTCGTTGGGAGCCTGAATGCCAACCACCGCGGTGCGCCGCCCCACAGTGATTTCGACCGAGACCACGAGGGCCATTGGGGCTGGCGCGTCGACGAGATACTCGAGTGGATTCCAGGTTGGACGGAGGCAGCCGAGCCCGACGTCGTTCTCATCCACGTCGGCTCGAACGACGTCTTTCAAAACGAGAGCATCGACAGCACGATCGATGAGCTGTCTCAACTGATCGTCGGGATACGCGAGTCGAGACCAGAGGTGACGTTGCTATTGGCGCAGATCATCCCGACTCGAAACGGTGGAACCAACGCGCGCATACGGGAGCTCAACGCACGCATCGCGCAGCTCGCCTCGTCGAACGTCATCGTCGTCGACCAGTTCACGGGCTTCGACCCCGAGACGCAAACGTACGACGGCGTCCACCCCAACGCGGACGGAGAGATCCACCTGTCGGATCGTTGGCTCGAAGCGCTCGAAGATGTCCTACAACGACCGGAGTGACGCCGCGTTGTGTTGCCCACAGGCATCGCGATCCACGTGCTCCCGAAAGAATCACTCCCTCACGAGTGCCGGCCGCGCTCAGGGTCGGGGAATCTGAGAGGTTCTGTCCGGACGGATCGTCGACGAAGGTTTTGCGAGACCGAAATCGAGCACCTTCACCTGGCCATCCGGCGTGATGATGATGTTCGCGGGCTTCAAGTCGCGATGAATCACGCCGGTCTCGTGAGCTGCGTCCATGGCGTCAGCGATTTTCTAGTCCTGGTGTATCGGCAGGGTGATCTTGAACTTAGTGCCCCTGGCCTCCCCGCAGTCCACGGAAATGTCGCCGTCGTGGTTCTTGATGATGTGGTGAGCGGTGGAGAGACCAACGCGCATGCCTATGCGTCCACCCTTCGCGGAGAAGCCGATCTCGAACAAATTGTCCAACATCTCCCGAGGAATGCCGGGTCCATCATCGGCGACGGTGGCGTAGACGTGCTCTTCGTCCGATGAGGTCGTGATGGTGATCGTTCCCTCGCCGTCGATGGCATCGATGGCATTCTGCAACAGCGTCATGAACACCTGGTTCAGCTCCGCGGGATGCGAGTGAATCTTGGGGACTCCCCGTACTTCCTGTCGATCACGACACCATCCGGCAACTGAGGCTCGAGAAGCGCCAGAGTGCTCTCGATACCGTCGCGAATGTCGGTCTCCTGGTATTGGGCGGTGTCTACGCGGGTGAACTTCTTCAGGTTCGAGACGATGCCCGCGATGCGGGCGCTCGCGGCGAAGCTCGCCTCGGTCGCCTCGACAAGCGCAGCAAAATACCTCTCGGCTTCAGCGTTCAACGCATGGCCTGCCAGGGAACCGCGTAACTTCTCTACCAGACGCTTCGCCAGATCGGCGTTGCTCTGGATGATGCCGGTGGGGGTGTTGATCTCGTGCGCCACACCGGCGGTGAGCTGACCCAGGCTCGCCAACTTCTCGGTTTGGATAAGCTTGGACTGGACTCTCGCGAGCGCGGCATCCGCCCGACGTCGCTCGAGCTCCGCAGTCGCCCGCGAAGCAAATACCTCGAACGTCGAGTAGTCCCTGCTCTTCTCGAACATCGGCTTGTTGTCTGTGGCTGCGACGTGACCGAGCACGACCCCCTCTCGCGACAGGAGCGGGATCCCGAGGTAGCTCTCGAACTCCAGCTTCGCCAGGAGCTTGTCTTTGGGGTACAGGGCGAGGAGGTTCTCCGGCACGTGCACGATGTTGCCCTCGAGCACCGTCTCGCAAGGGCTGCCGGCCAGGTCATACTCAAAAGGGTCGAGATACCGGCCGTCCGCCCAATATGCCAGCGAACGCGCACGCATGCGGCTCGGCAGTAACTCCGAGATGAACGCGTGCCGGCTCTCGAGCAGCTCGGCGAGCTGCCTGACGAGCGCACGAAAGAAATCATCGCCCATCTCGCGAGCGGTAGCCTCGAAGAGCGAGCGCAGCAGCTGACCGGTCCCTTTGGCCTGACCGGGCGACTTTGTCATGCGCCCCATTGTAGCCTGCCACTATAGAAGCTTCGCACGCTTGGATCCGCACGAAACGCTCCGAAAGATAGGAGGACCGCGCTTGTGAACTTGCCCCGCTTTCGAGGACACCAGGTCCTTTGGGAGACTCGCTTCAGATAGCAACCGTTCCTTCGCATCTAGCGGAGAAGGTCGCCCGTCTTCGTTCGCTGTGGCCTTGTCGAGTACCGCCTCTTCAGGCAGGCCACGATCCTCAACTGGACCGAAGAGCTGAAACGATTCGCTCCCACCGACAACTGAGCACGCGGTGAATTTCCGATCCCGCCTCGCAACTCATGGTACTGGGGGTGGGATTCGAACCCACACACCTTGCGGTAGGGGATTTTAAGCCCTCGGAAAAGGTGGGACTATGGGGTTCCAATAGGCTCACCATCGCTGAAATTAAGCGGTTACGGGAAACGAACTCACGGATGAGACCCGACGATCCCGGTAGTGGTTCGATAGTTCCGCATTAGCACCGCACAGTTCACGAGCGGGTGCGACCTTGCTTAGCTGTCTGTTGACACCCGAAGCTACTGGCGTTCACGGAATCGTCGGTGGCTCGACGGAGACGATGGCGAGCCGAGGATCCGCACGCTCCACTCCGCGGATAGCTGGAAGAATCTCGTTTTCAAGACCCGCCGCTCGGAACTCGCCCTCTCGAGGCGACTCGTGCGTATTCCGGCGATTGGGGGCGACGAAGAGTTGCGATTCCACATCCCATAGGGACGTTGGGTTCCACAAAAGGGGCGTCGGAGTTCGCGACGAGCAGCTAACGATGACAGCAGGCGCCGTCCAATGGATGCTAACGAGTCCCCAAACGGGGCCACCTGATTGAGCTGCTGTCTTGCAGCTTGGCTTCAAGCTTCAGGAGGCCGCTTCGGTTCGAGGCCCTTGTCAGCGCCAGAAGAACAGTTTCTCAAGATGATTTCCGTCGGTGTGCAAGAATGACGCGCAAACGTCCTCGCCTTCGCGGCTACGGAGGATGGGGACGAGGTTGGTGTCGGCGATGGAAAGATGGCGTGCGCTCACAGACAAGGGCTCGGTTGCTGCGTCCTGGGCCTGAGACTCGATGGTGTGAGTGGTGCCACGGAGTCTGTCTTGACACACCGCGACTGTCAACAGTGGCGAACCTGACTTCGAGCGGTCCAATGGCGGGAGGGATGTCGTCGACTTGGACGACCTTGCCTCGAGTCGATCGCTGTGAAACGCTTCGTGGCGAGGTCGATCATGAAACACGCCATCATGCCCGCTACGGTCTTTCTTCTCATTTGGTCCGCTGGCGCTGTCGCCGATACGACCGGAGATCTTCTCGCGCGCTGGGTCGCGCTCGATGCGCCGATCGGCCACGAGCACATGGCGACCGACCGCCTTCTCGAGAGCCTGCCCGGTTGGGAGCGCGACACGAACGGTAATTTGTTCCGCCGTGTCGGGTCCGGATCGGCCCGCCGCCCTCGCCGTGTCGTGGCGTGCGGGCTCGACTGGCACGCTTTCGTCGTGAGCCAGATCCGGGACGACGGTTACCTGAGGTTGCATACGTTCGTTTCCTCGGACACGCCGCTCGAGTCGTCTCATTTCGCGTACGCTCCGCTCGGCGACGGGCCTGTGCTCCGATCGATCGAGAACTCGAGCCTCGCGCCGCCCGCCGAGCGCGAACGAATACTGGCGTTGGCGCGATCGGCCCAGCTACGAGTCCAGATCGGACTTACTCAGGGCGGTACCGATGGGACGACGTTCACGTTCTGGGGCGCTCCCAACGCCGGGCTGTCGTGGCCGGGGCGATACAGTCATTCGCCGGCCGAAGTCTTGGACTTGAGAGATCTCGTCGGGTTGTATCGATTGATAAGGTTGGTCGCGGAAGCCAGCCGCTGATCGAAGTCGAACGCCGTGTCCCCCTCACCCGCAGCCTCGCTCCGGCGAAGGCTGCGACCTCTCCCCCGGTGGGGGGAGAGGTTAACCCTGGGTGCAACATTGGAACCCTGACTGCTCGCATCATGACGTCTTGTTTGGAGAGAAGAGGGTGGTGAGTTCGTTGCGCTCTGCTTCCGTGAGTTGCACTTCCAGGGCGTTGCAGGCGAGCTCCAGGTGGGCGGGTCGTCGAGGTCCCACGATGATCGCCGTTGTCTGGGGATGGCTGAGAACCCAGGCCATCGCGAGAGTGGCCATCGCGACGCCTCGCTCCTCTGCCTTCTGCCGAAACGCCTCGATGGCCGAGAACGTCCTGTCGTTCACGAGGTGCCCGTAGGGCTCGGGCCGGAGCGTCATGCGCGAGCGGGCGGGGAAATCCTCCCCGGATCGGTACTTCCCGGTGAGCCAGCCGCCGGCCAAAGGACTGAACGGTGTGAATCCGAGCTCTTGATCCCGGCAGGCGGGGAGCATCTCGACTTCCTGCTCTCTCTCGAGCAGGCTGTAGTTGTTCTGTACCCACTCCAAGCGGACGAGCCCTTCGCGATCGCTCGCCCAAAGCGCGCGCATCAGTCGCCAGGCCTCGATATTGCTGGCGCCGATGTAGTGCACCTTGCCTTCGTGAACGAGGTCGTCGAGAGCGCCGAGCGTTTCCTCGATCGGTGTCTCCGGATCGGGCTCGTGAATGAGATACATGTCCAGCCGGTCCACACCCAGGACGTGAGAAAAATTAGTTATTGACTAGCGGTACCGCTATGTTATAGAATGGCGGTTCATTGGGATACGTGACGAAGCTGCAGGTGATCAAACGAGCCAACGACACCCGTCAGTTCTATGTGATTTGCCCGTCGCCTTTAGCGCAGGCGCTAGAGATGGAGCAGGGCGAGGAGCTGGAGTGGGTGGTGGAGGATCGAAACACCCTGATTGTGCGTCGGACGCCAAAGGCGAAGCGAGGGAGAAAGCGGGGTAGACGTGGGTGATAACCAAACGTCGCTTCCCGGCTTTCCGAGTCCGCGAAAACGGAACGATGGTGATGACGGCGATGAGGGAGAACGCGCGACACAGGCTCGGTTGAAGGTGGTCGATCGCGCGCAGCTGCTGCTGCGGACGGTGGACGTGGAGCGATTGATCCCAGAGGATGACCCAGCGCGTGCGATCTGGGAGTTCGTGGGTTGGCTGGATCTCAGCGGGTACACGGAGCAGATCCGCTCCGTCGCGGGTGGCGCAGGCCGGCCCGCGTTCGATCCGCAGCTACTGGTGAGCCTGTGGGTCTACAGCTACAGCCAGTCCGTGAGTTCGGCCCGCGCCATTGAGCGGCTGTGCGAGCATCATCCGGCTTATCAATGGCTCACCGGAATGCAGAGCATCAGTGCGCACACGCTATCGGACTTTCGGGTGACCCATTCGGAGGCCCTACACGAGTTGTTTGTGCAAACTTTGGGGCTTCTGAGTGCAGACGGATTGATCACGCTCGAGCGAGTCATGCTGGATGGGACGAAGGTGCGCGCGAATGCTTCGTCGAGTGGATTTCGCAGCAAGCCTCGTGTGGAGGCGTATCTGAAGGATGCGCGTGAGGCGGTCGAGGCTCTCGAAGCACAGACGGAGGAGGAATCGAGCCGGCAGATGCAGGCAGCACAGCAACGCGCCAGGCGAGAGAGACAGGAGCGTCTAGAATCAGCGTTGAAGGAGTACGACAAGCTGGAAGCCGCCAAAAGCCGCGTAAAACGCGTGAGCACGACCGATCCCGACGCGCGGGTGATGAAACAAGCCGAGGGCGGCTCCGCACCTAGCTACAACGTCCAGGTCTCAACGGATGCCGCGCACGGCCTGATTGTCGACATCGATGCCACGCAGGCCGGCAGCGATTATCAGCAGCTGACGCCCGCCATACAACGGCTTGAGCAGAGCATGCACCGCGCGCCCGAGCAGATGGTCGTAGATGGGGGCTACATCAGTAGCAACAACATCACGGAGATGGCGAAGCGCGACATCGATTTCGTCGGTCCCCAATCCGAGAACAAGGCAGCAGAGGCTAATCGGCGCAAGTCGTATAAGCACCACGGCGTGAGTCCGGAATACGAGGCGTCGAAGTTTGTCTTCGATACGGAGACCAACACGTATGTGTGCCCGCAGGGCAAGCACTTACGCTACGACGCCAAGCAGGAAAGCCATGGCACGATGTGCTATCGATACAAGGCGTCGGAGCAAGACTGCCAGACGTGTCCGGCCAAAGATCAGTGCTGTCCTCGTACGCGGCACGGCCGCTCGATCGAGCGGCGCGAACTCTTGCCCGACATAGCCGCGTTCCGCCAGAAGATGCAGACCGACGAAACCAAGGCCATCTATAAGACACGCTCGCAAGTGGCCGAGTTCCCGAATCTCTGGATCAAAGCCAAGTTTGGCCTGCGGCAGTTTAGCGTGCGCAGAATTGCCAAAGTACGCACTGAATCTCAGTGGGTCGCCCTCACCTACGATATCCTGCAGTGGATTCGCCTCCGCTGGAGGCCAAAGATGGTATCGGCGCTCGCGCCGACGTGAGCGCATTGAGCACACGCAGCCCGATTCGTTTAAGCACTAGTTAGAAAGCTAGTCAAAAAGCAACAACGAAACGCCGATACGATACCGGGTGAATCCGCACCACGCGGACCCGCCCCCCCTAGTTGACACAAGTGCGGACCAACCATCCCCATCTCCCTGGGGAAACGCGATTTTTTCTCAGGTCCCCAGACGCCTCAGGCTCGCCTCGACCTGACGCTTGATGTGGCGACGGGACAGTCCGCGGTCGTTCGGGCCGTCTCCCACCGGATTGAACACCTTGGAGCTGACGAGCAACTGTTCGCGGACGGTATTATCCTTGGTTGCCAGCCATCGGCCGATCATCGACTCGCTGCGGCCGCCTCCGTAGGCGTCGGCCGTGTCGTAGAAGTTGATCCCGCACTCCCACGCGCGGTCCATCAGAGCGAAGGCGGCAGCCTCGTCCTCGCCCTGGCCGAAGAAGCGGGGGTCGGAGCCGATGCCACCGAAGTTTCCGCCGCCGAGGCCGATGCGGGACACCTTCAGGCCAGTGCGACCCAGTCGCCTGAAATCCATAGCGAACGGGATTGTACCGGGACTGGCGCGGCAGCGCGACGGTTCGGGCGTGTGGTCCGAGAGCTCGGCCGGCGAGGTCCAGCCATTGCGGTGATGACCCGACGCGACCATTCTCGAAGCCGTTCCGAGCCGCTTCGATCCTCGATTTGGATGTCGGAAATCCTAACAGCTAGAACATCACGGCAAATATCCGGATAAGTCCCGTTGGCCATGAGGGATAAGGACCGATGTGGCTCAACCAAACCATCAGACTGTCGAAAAACCTTACGCGCGGTACACGTTCAATGTTCGGCCGCGAATCGCTATGTCGTTACAACGACTCGACTTCGATTGATGGCCAGGGATTTGCATATTGTAATCCGACTCGAACAAACCGGACAACCTGTGAAAAGTCGTACTTCGCAGAAGGAGACTCCGATGAAGAAATTGGTGCTAGGCTTATCGCTGGCCTCGGTTCTGATCTGGGCGGCCCAGGGAGAGGCGATTCCTATCGGGCCCGGTGCTTTCTCCGGCAACGAAACAGTCATCGATTTCGACAGCGTACCCGTGTCAGTACCGCCGCCAGGTCCCTTCTCGATTGGCCCGGTGACCTTCAGCGAATCGAGCACCGGCAGCAGGGGACCGGGGTGGCGACTGCTCAGTGGTTTTTTTGTTCCCGGAAGCCGGGCTCTCACCGACAACGCAGGAATCTCCAATATCGTTATCGACTTCATGAACCCGGTGCAGCGAGTTGGTTTGGACGTCGGCGTTGGCCCCGCGACTTATGACGTTCGGTTCTTCAGCTCGAGTTTGACACTCCTCGGGACCGTGTCTCAGTCTCTGCCGAACAACAACAGGGCTTTCTTTTTTGCGGGCTGGGAGGACCTGGGAGGCATTAGCCGAATCCAGATCCTGGAGCCATCGGGTGAAGAACGGCATGGTCGGGGGCCTCGACAATGTTCGGTTCGACGAAGCGCTGGCCCGGCGTGACGTCCTTGCTGTAATAAAGATAGCGGCCGTCGGGGGAGATCGCGGGCTCGCCCGCGTCCTTCTGCCAGTTCGCCTTCTCGGTGACCTGGAGCCCGGTTGCGCCGCCGACGTGGAACATCCAGATCTCGCCGGCGCCCAGGGAGCGCTCTTTTACGAAGTGCTTGCGCGCAAACAGATACTGCCCGTCCCGGGACCAGGCCGGGGAGTTGACGAACCACCGCTTCGCTTTCGAGACCTGACGCGGCGAGCTGCCGTCGGGATTCATGATCCAGACGTTCGTCGAGCCGTCCCGGTCGCTGGCGAAGGCGATCCACTGTCCGTCCGGGCTGAACCGTGGCTGCATATCGAATGCGGGGCCGTTCGTCAGGCGGGTGGCCAGCCCGTCGCCCGTTCCGGCGATCGGCATGACGTAGAGATCGCCCAGAAGATCGAACACGACCTGCTCGCCGTCCGGGCTCACGTCCACGTTCATCCAGGTGCCCTCGCTCGTTTCGAACTCGAGGGTGTCCGTCGGCCCGAACGCCGCCGAAACGTTCCATTTGTCGCTGTCGTCGTCCTGGGCGACAAGCGGCAACGCAAAGCTCGCGAGGGTCAGTAGGACAGAAATGATGCGCAACATAACGCCTCCTGAAGGAGAACCGCAGTCAATCGAATCCGTGGAAGAATGACTCAAGAAATTCAACGCAAAGGCGCAAAGGCGCAAAGCGCGCAGCAAACCGAGGGGGGTAGAGGTAATCTCAATCCTGGCCTCAGGGCTCCATCTTCCAGAAATCAATCCCGGACGCCTGCTTGCCGACTTCCACGACCGCCTTCCGCTCCAGAGACTCGAGGTCGTACACCTCGACGAGGCCCGGCTCGCCGCCCACACCCTCGACGGTGACGAAGGCGAACCGGCTGTCGGGAGTGATGGTGACCCCGTGTGTGATCTTGTTGGAGCAGGCCACGCTGGCCCGTTCCTTCCCGGTCTCCAGATCCCAGAAGCCGATCGAGCTGTTCGATTTTTCGGTGACCGCCAGCGTCTTCCCATCGGGGCTCACCGCGATGTTGTACGGGCCCTTCTTCGTATGGAAGCGGCGGGCAATCTTCCAGTCGGCCAGGTCTACCTCGACGACCTGATCGACGCCCTGAAGGGCGACATACACCAGCGGCTCGCTCGGGTGCGGCTGGGCCCAGGTCGGCTTGGCCACTGCCATGTTTCCTTGGGCCGAGTGGTCCATGCCGCCTCCGTCTGCATCGTCCTTCGTCAGCTTCAGCTTCCGGTTGACCTTGAGCTTCAGGGTGTCGATCTCGTAGAGCTCGTCGCCCATCATCGCGACCGAGTAGGCGAAGTTTCCGTCGGGGCTGATCCGCTGGCCGTGCGGCATGATGCCGTGGCCGATCTGGGCGATCTCCGTCATCGAGACCGTATCGATGACGGAAACGTTGCTCGGCTCCATGTCGCCGTGAAGGTTGAAGTTCACCACGAACAGGAACCCGGTGGCGGGGCTGATATCGATCGTGGCCGGAAAGAGGCCCGCCTGGCAGTCGGCAACGGCGACGTCGTCTCCCGTCGTGTACTTGAAGACGTGGCCGTAGGGCATTCCGTGTGCGATCGAGACGAACCAGTGCCGGCCACCCGGTGCGACCTTCACGCCGTGCGGGCCCTCGATCTCATTGGGGAAGATGCCGACCGGGATGCGCTTGACGAGCTCGCCGCCTCCCGGTCCGAACCGAACCAGATCGACGGTGTCGTCCGACTCGGCGGCAACGTAGACGTAGTAGGTCTTGTCGACGGGACTCTCCGCCCGGACGACGGCGGGGCTCGCCAGTAGCGCGGCGGCGATTATGAACAGTTTTCTCATGGCATGCTCTCCTTCGATTCCTCCCGACGCACCAGCCGGACCGCCCACAGTCCGCTGTGGAAGTCGGAAAAGAAGATCGTTCCTTTGTGGGGCTGTGGACCCCAGACGAATGGCGAGTTCGGTACGAAGCCTTGACTGTCGTCGGAGTAGAACTTGGCGATCTCCCGTCCCTGGCGGTAAAGATCACCGAGAAGCTCGCCCGACACGTCCACCACCCGAAGCCCGCCGTTGAAGTAGGCCACGTACATGATCTCCTTCTCCCAGTCGATCCAGAGGTTGTGGGGTCCGGCTTCCGGGACCCGGTAACGAGCCACCTCTCTCGGATGTTCCGGGTCGTCGAACGCCACGGCGTGGTTCCAGCCCATGGCGCGGGACGGCAGGCGTTCTTCCCAGGAAATGATGGGACCTGGCGCTCGCGGGTTGACGGGGTGCGACTCGTCGCCGGTCACGATGTAGAACTTGCCGGTCGACTTGCTGCGGAACGGCCAGACGGCGTGGTTCCAGCCGGTGAGCTGATAGAGACGCCCCATTTCTACCGGGCTTGCCGGCGAGCCACCCAGCCCGCCTCCTCCCACGTCGACGACGATCAGCCCTTCGGTGTTCCCGGCCTGGAAGGCTATCCCGTCCCGCAGCCAGACGTCGTGTACCGACCTGCCGGGCGCCTCGTCTTCGAAGCGCGAGACGCGGAACGGTTTGGACGGGTCTTCAATGTTGATGACATCCCAGCGCCTGCCGTTGTTGATGGCGTAGACGTGGTTCTGATAGATGAAGACGTTGTGGACCCCTCCGGTCAGCTGATCGTCGAAACGCGAGAGGATCTTCGGATCACGGGGGTCACTCACGTCGATGATAACCAGCCCGTTTCGGCGGTTGGATGCGCCCTCACGCGTGATGACGGCGATGCGCTTGTCCTCCGAGACCTTGACGTCGTTGACCGTTCTGGCATCGACCTGTACTTCACTGATGCGGCGCATGTTAGCGGGGTCGGTCACGTCGAAGAACAGCACGTGCCCGTCGGCATTCCAGGTGCCGAGCGCGGCGTAGTCGCGACCGTCGAGTCCCTCCCAGACCCACAGGTCCGACGTGATGCGATCGCGTACCGGTGCCTGACCGACGAGCTCGATGTCCTGGTGCACGTCGCGGGGTGTGACGAGAATGCTCTTCGTGGCGACGGCTTTCCCCGAGCGAGCAAGGACCGTATAGACACCCGCCTGTTCTGAGACAAAGCGACCGTCGGGAAGGATCTGGGCGGGTGCGCCGGCGCCGACCGTATCGAAGCGACTCGGGTCGGGATGAGATTCCAGAGCAAAGGTCACCGGAGGATCGTCCACTCTGCCGCCGCGGCTGTCTGCGCCG
Organism: Candidatus Marinacidobacterales bacterium; assembly: GCA_965237685.1. Classification (GTDB taxonomy): domain Bacteria; phylum Acidobacteriota; class Vicinamibacteria; order Marinacidobacterales; family SMYC01; genus CBDEGF01. Next base: position 1,995,616 of record CBDEGF010000003.1, on the reverse strand, counting down.
TAGGCGTCGAAATGAACCACGTCCCCCGTTCGTGCCGTTTCCGCCGACGTGCGGATCGAAAGCGACTGAACGGGGTTTCGGTCGACCTCGACGGTGCGCTCCGCCGTCAGCTCGCCGGTCGAAGCGCGGAGCGTGACGGTTCCGGGAGCCAGAGCGGTGAGCAGCCCGGCCGCATCCCCGGGATACAGGTCGGGACGCGGTCGATCGTAGAAAGGATGGGCGTGAAACGTGCCATCGAACAGCGGGCCGTAGGCGATCACCGAGGCTACCTCCGCGTCGCTCACGCTCAACGCGGGACGAACATCCTTTTCCTCGTTGTTCACATTCGTTGCTCGCGTCCGCACGGCGACACGCGCCCCGACGTAGATCCTCTCCGGAACCTCGATCTCGAGCCGCGCAAGCTCGGAAGGGGAGATCGTTACCGGAATCTCGACCCGCACCCCCGGGTCTCCCGCTCGCTCGAGCCCACCCCGCGGCTGGGCCGGGACGAGAGCCACGAGCGTGTGCCGTCCCGAGCGATGCGCTCGAACGAGCCCGGAGTCGGTGACGCTCACGGCGGCCGGAGATTGCGAGAAGAACACGACCGTTGCCTCGACGCTCAGACCCGAACCGTCTTTCACCACCGTCTCCAGCTGTGCGCGCTCACCGACTTTGAGCTCCAGCGAACGTGGTGTTACTTCGAGCGTGACGTCCTGGGCGAACACCGCCGTCGAGCACAAGAGGGCGGCCAGAACTACCCCGAGGATTCGTTCTTTGCTCATGTCAACGTCCTCCTTGTCCGTTGCCAGGGAGGGCAATGTACACCCTCTTGCCGGCCAGCGAAAGCCTACCCGCTGCCTCTTCACTTGCGATAAAATTTGTAGGTTTGTGGGCCCGAAGAGGCCCTGCCGTCGGGCGCACGTGCCCGTATGGCCAGACCGCCTTCGCTTCGGCGGTCACGAGTGCAACTTAGTATGCCGATTAGCTTTACGAGTTGGTGGCCCGTTCTGCTCTTGCCGGTGGTGGCCTTTATCTGGTGGACGCGGAACCACTCCGACACGAGCTTGTCCGGCCGACACCTCGCAGTCCTGACCTGGGTGCGAACCGGTGCGGTCGTGCTGCTCATCCTGGCGCTGATGCGGCCGGTCTGGAGCCGAGCCTCCCAGAGTATCTCCGCCGTGTTTCTGATAGATGTTTCCAAGAGCATTGCCCCGGATTTCCTCCAGGCGGCGATCCGGTGGACTCGCGAGGCGACCGAGACGGGGAAACCCGAGCACGCTCGTTTTCTCGCCTTTGCCGACCATGCGACGGCGGTCGATACGCCGGAAGCTCTCGGCTCGGTCGCGGTATTCGACAGCACTGCCCTCGGTGCCAATCCGAACGTTCCCAAGGGGGCGATCGATCAGAGCGAAACCAACATAGAGGTTGCGTTGCGGCACGCCATTACCAGCTTCGCGCCTCACGCGCTCAAGCGACTCGTCATCGTCTCGGACGGACACGAGACCCAGGGTGAAATCGAGGCGGTCGTCGGCGACCTCAAGGAGCACGGCATCCGGGTTTTCACGGTCCCTGCCGCGGTCCGTTCGTCGGGAGACAGCTGGATCGAGCGGCTCGAGATCCGTGAGGACGTACGGGCCAAAGAGATGACGGAGGTAGGAGTCGTTGTCTTCAGCCGCGCCCCGAAAGATGTGACGGTCGAGCTTCACACGGCGAGCGCGAGTCTCGGTCGAAAAGAACTGTCGCTCGAGCCGGGCTTCAATCGGATGGCTTTCGACGTCCAACTCGAAGAGCCCGGGCTCGTTGTGCTCGAGGCGGAGCTCCAGTCCGCTGACGCGGCCTTCGCGGACAACGATCGAATCTCGGAGTCCGTTTCGGTTGGCCCCGCACCGCACGTGCTCTACGTCGAAGGGCACCGGGAGAGCGCAGTTTACCTGCGGCAAGCGCTCGAGTCCGAGGGCATCGACGTCACACTCGGCGACCCGTCCGTGCTGCGGTCACGTCAAATCGAATGGGGCTCCTACGATGCGGTGATTCTCAGTGACGTTCCGGCCCGGAGCTTCAGCCTTCCGGCCCAGCGATCGCTTGCGACCTACGTGCGTGACGAATCCGGTGGTCTGATCTTCGTGGCCGGTGAGACCAGCTTCGGCGAGGAAGGGTACGCCGATAGTGTGGTGGAGGGCGTCCTGCCGATCGACTTCCGGGTCGAAGAGAAGTGGAAGGACCTTTCGCTCATCATCGTGCTCGACAAGTCGTACAGCATGTACGGGCGTAAGATCGCCCTGGCCAAGGAAGCGACCAAGGCCGCTCTGGATCTTCTAGAAGACAAGCATCGGTTCGGCGTGATCACTTTCGACTGGAACCCGTATACGACCATTCTGCTCCAGCTGGCGACGAACAAGGACTGGATCAAGGAAGGTATCAGCCGCATTCAGGCGAGCGCGCAGACGAACATCTACCCTGCGCTGGAGAAGGCCTTGGAGCAGCTGGTGGAGAGTCCTTCCAAGGTCAAGCACGTGATTCTCCTCTCCGACGGCAAGACGTACCCCGATGACTACGAAGAGCTCTTGATACGGATGGGCGAGGAAGAGATCACCGTCTCCACGGTGGCGGTGGGCGAGGAAGCCGACCGCGAGCTTCTGGCTAGTATTGCGGACTGGGGCGGCGGCCGCAGCTATTTCATCGAGGACGCCGAGCGCGTTCAGCAGATTTTCATCGAGGAGACACAAATCGCCCTGGAGGCGACGCTGATCGAGGAGCCGTTCAAGCCTCTGGTCAAGCTTCGGGTGGAAGCGTTGCGGGGTATCGAGTTCGAGGACGCGCCGGAGCTTCGCGGCTACGTGAGCACGAAGCCGAAGGAGACGGCCGAGGTGTTGCTGGAGGCGGAGGACGAGGATCCGCTGCTCGCGCGATGGCACTACGGACTGGGAACCTCGGTCTTCTTCGCGTCGGATGCGAAGAACCGCTGGGCGACCGAATGGCTGGGCTGGGAGGGCTATGGCCAGTTCTGGTCCCAGATCGTCCGGGAGACTGTTCGGCGCACGCATGGTGCCGAGATCGATTTTCGGGTCGAGCGACGGGGAGACGAGGCGGAGGTAACCCTCCACGTCATCGACGAGACCGGGCACTATCCGAGCGACCTCGAGCCGTTCGTCGACGTGACCGAGCCTTCGAGTGGCACGCGGACGGTTGCCATTCGACAGACTGGACCGGGCCGCTATCGTGCCTCGATCCCGCTGGGCGTCTCGAAGGGCGAGCCCTACCGGTTCCGACTGAACGCCGAAGGGCTTCCGGGCGAGAGCCAGGAAAGAGTCCGGTCCGTCTTCTATCCCTTTCCCGACGAGTATCGTTTCTACCCCGCCGACACCGAACGGCTCCGGTTCCTCAGCAAGGAGACCGGTGGCAAGTTTCAGCCGGAGGTCGAAGAGGTCTTCGCGGACGATGAGGACAGGGCAAGGGTCCCGACGGCCCTGTGGCCTTTTCTCGCCGCGTTGGCCCTCGTCCTCTATCTCGTGGACATCGCGTTGAGACGGGCGCCTTGGCTGTGGCTGCGCCTTGAGGATCGCCGGCTAAGCGCGACGTCTCCCGCTCGTACTTGATTCGGAATTGCGCGAACATTGAAAGAGGACCCGCGAAGATTGACGACGACCTTCGAGCACCGGCAGGACCGGGCTTCCGATCGAGTTATTGGAAGCATCTCAGCCCGGGAGGATGGACCCACCCTCGTCGCGATTGGCTCCATGCACGGAAACGAGCCGGCGGGGTCGCTGGCACTGGAGCGCGTCGTTGCGAGCCTTCAGAACGATCCGGCGAGGCTCGTACGAGGTGACTTTCTCGCACTGTCGGGAAATCTGATCGCTCTCAGCGAGAACCAGCGGTACATCGAGCGCGACCTCAATCGACAGTGGCACGGCGATGGCCTGGCGCTGCTCGACGACGCGCCTGCCGGGCTCGATAAGGAACGGCAGGAGCAGAAAGCGATTCTCGGTGAGCTCGAGCGCGCGTTCGCGCGTTCGCGGGGGAGCGTTGCGCTCGTGGATCTCCACACGACGTCCGGCCCTGGCGTTCCCTTCGCTGTCTTCGCCGACACATTGCGAAGCCGTGGATTCGCCCGGCGATTTCCGATCCCGGTCGTTCTGGGGCTGGAGGAAACGCTGGTGGGAACGCTGGTCGACTTCGTGGGTGGTCTCGGTCACATGGCGGTGGGCTTCGAAGGCGAACAGCACCTCGATCCAGAATCCATCGAGCGGCTCGAGAGTGTCGTGTGGATCGCGCTCGCGGAGCTCGGGATGGTGCCTCGACGACAGCCGGAAGTCGTCCGTGCCCGAGGGGCGCTGAGAGAAGTCGCGAGAGGGCTCCCGGACGTCCTTGAAGTTCGCCATCGTCACGCTGTGGCGGCGGGCGACGGATTCGGGATGCATCCCGGCTTCCGCGGTTTTCAGCCGGTCGAGAAGGGGCTGGTCGTTGCAAGCGATGCGAACGGCGAGATTCGCGTCCCTCGGAGCGGCTACCTGCTGATGCCCCTCTATCAGAAACAGGGAGACGACGGCTTTTTCGTCGTCTCCCGCGTTCGAGAGGCGTGGCTTTCGATCTCCGCGACGCTCCGGTATCTGCGGGCGGGGCGAATCGTGCACTGGCTCCCCGGGGTTCGCAAGGATCCCGACGACCCGGAGCTGCTCCTGGTGGACCTTCGCGTCGCAAAGTGGTTCGCCCTCCAGTTGATGCACCTGCTAGGCTTCCGGCGGCGCGAGCGCCGGGGCGGTATACTCGTCGTTCAACGTCGGCGCCACGATTTGGCGTAGCGGGTCGGCTTCCCGCATCCGCACCGTCATCGCCACCGCCGCTTGCCCCGCATCGATCACCGCCACGGGAGTGCGACTGCCTGACTCTCCGCCGGGCACGGGCTCGGGCAAGGACACCACTGACATATACTCCCCACCGCTGTCATGGGATTCCTCGTCGAAGCGCTCAACGCTGTCCCGCTCGCGTCCTTGATGGTCGTCGTGACGCTCGGCTACCTCCTCGGGCGCGCCAGCTACAAAGGGCTGAGCCTCGGGCCGGCCGGCGGCACACTGCTCGTCGCATTGCTCCTCGGGCGAATGGGGCTGTCGGTGCCGGGCGCTTCAGACGGCGCGTTCAGCCTGGGAGCCTTCGGCTTTGCGCTGTTCGTTTATTCCGTTGGCTTCGAAGCGGGACCCAGGTTCTTCGCCAGCTTTCGGGATCGCGCGGGGTGGCGGTTTGTCGCCATCGGAAGCCTGGTCAACATTCTTGCTGTGGTCGCGGCGGTTGTGTTGGGCTCGATCTTCGAGCTGGGAGAAGCCACGGTTGCTGGCGCTCTCGCGGGCGCACTGACCAGCGCTCCCACGTTCGTGGTGGCCGCGGAGCTCACACCCTTCCGCTCGGAGCTCTCCGTAGCCTTCGCGCTCACCTATCCCCTTGGTCTGGTCGCGATCGTATTCCTCATTCAGACGCTGCCGCGTCTGAGGGGAGAGGATCTCTCCCAGGATGTCACGGCCGAGAAGGCGCTCCTGGCCAGGTTTCGACGCGCCCGTCAGATTTTGCATCGGAGCGGCGCTCCGGAGGTGAGCCGTGTGTTCGAGGTCGTCGAGGAGGGCGCCATCGGGCCGACGCTTCGTGAGCTCAATCTCACACGACGCACGGGTGTGGTGATCTCCCGCATCCAGCGCGACGAAGAGTCGTTGTTTCCCGACGCCGATACGGTCTTGAAGCAAGGCGACCGGGTGTTCGCGACGGGGCGTCTCGACGATCTGAGCCATTTCCAGCCGCTGGTGGGACCGGAAGTCCTCGAAACGAGCACCAGCGAGGGGCTTCCACCGCCGCGCCGGATCGAAGTTCTCTCGAACAAGGCATCGGGTCGAACGCTCGCAGAGCTCGAGCTCATTCGTCGTTTTCACACCGTGATCACGCGCATCGAGAGAGACAACGTCTTGATCGAGCCGAGTGCCGACGCCGCGCTGTGTCGCGGAGACATCATCGAGGTCGTGGGCCGAAGGGGTGACGTTCGCGGAGTGGCCAGGCTTCTCGGTCGATTCGAGCCGTGATGCAGCAGACCGATATCGCCGTCTACGCTGGCGGGATCCTTCTCGGCGTCCTTCTCGGCAGCCTTTCGATACCTGTCGGTGGCGAGGTGAGACTCGGTCTTGGAATGGGAGGCGGACTGCTCGTCGCCGGCCTTCTGCTCGGTTACCGGCAGCGATGGGGGCCGTTACGCTCTCACGTTCCGCCCGAGGCCCGTCAGCTCGTTCGCGATCTCGGAATTTTGCTCTTCGTCGCAGAAACGGGGCTCGGTGTGGACCACGAAGGTCTCGCCATGAGTGCTCCGGGGACCATGCTGGCGGTGGCTCTCGGCGTCCTGACCATCGCAGTCGTCGGGTCCCTCCTCGTCGCGAGAGTCGTCCTGAGGATGCGGCCGATCGACGCGTGGGGGAGTGTGGCCGGGGGGCTGACGTCGTCGGCGGCACTGGACGCGGTCCGCCGCGCGTCGGACAGCAACGAGGCGGCGGTCTCCTATGCCGCTGCTTATGCGACCGGGAGCGTCCTCGCGGCGGTGGCCGGACAGGTCGTGATCTATCTTGTGAGGTGAAGGCGATGTTCCATCCCGAGGGGCCCACCTTCTGGGAGCTGGCCGAGCAGGCGCTGTCCTCCACCGATCTGGGGTACGACCTCCTGGCACCGAAGTTCGACCACACACCCTTCCGCACTCCCGATGAGATTCTGAGGGAGCTGGCCACTTTCGTCGAAGGCGAGCTGAACGTCCAAAGAGGGCTGGACCTGTGCTGCGGCACGGGGGCCGTGATCGAGCACTTGAGGCCGGTGTGCAGATTCCTCGTCGGCATGGACAGGAGCCAAGGCATGCTCGGCCAGGCGCAGGAGAAGCTCTCGGGCGCGCCAGCCGCGGCGCCCCGACACGCCAACGTCGAGCTCGTTCGCGGAGACGTCCTCGAGCCGCCCTTCGTCGAGGCGTTCGACCTCGCGACGTGTTTCGGTGGCCTCGGGCACATCCCGATCGAGGACGAAGAACGGTTCGTGATGGCGGTCCGGCAGACGCTGGTACCGGGTGGCCACTTCGTCTTTGCCAGCGGCTCGATGCCCCCGTTCTTCTCGGCGTCCTACTGGATCACGCACGGCTTCAACGTCGCCATGCGCTTGAGAAACCTCGTCTGGTCACCGCCGTTCATCATGTACTACCTCACGTTCCTGCTGCCCGACTCGAAGGTGCTTCTCGAGAGGTGCGGCTTTCGAGTCGCGGTGATGGACCGAATCTTCCCGACGCCCTTCGAGCGACTCCAGCTCGTCGTCGCTACGAAGCAGGACTGAGGGTATTAGTTCGATTTGCTGGCGAGCCGCGTCAACCGCAGCCCCAGGCGGGCCGCCGACTGCCAGCGCTCGTCGGGCTGTTTCGCGAGGGCCTTGCTGATCACACGTTCCAGCGCCAGCGGCGCTCCCGGAACGCGCTCTTGAATGGGCACCGGGGCTTCATGAAGAACGGCTGCCATCTGCGCAACGAGCGTCTGGCCCGGAAATGCCTGACGCCCGGTTGCTATCTCGTAGAGCACACTTCCCAGGGAAAAGATGTCGCTTCTCTCGTCTACTGGATCTCCGCGGGCCTGCTCCGGCGACATATACGCCGCGGTGCCGAGGATTTGCCCTGACTGCGTGAGCGACTCGAGCGTTTCGAGGAGATCGCTGTCGGAGTCGGGGCGCTCGAGAAGCTTCGCGAGCCCGAAATCGAGGATCTTCAGGCCTCCGTCCTCCGTAATCAGAATGTTGGCGGGCTTGAGATCCCGATGGACGATGCCTTTCTCGTGGGCTCGCACCAGGCCGCCGATGATACCGGTGCCGATGTGCACCACACGCCGGATAGAGAGCGGCGCCTCTCGAACCACAAGGTCGTGCAGGGTTTCACCACGCAGGTACTCCATCGCGATGTAGTGCTTTCCGTCGGCTTCACCGATTTCATAGATGTGTACGATGTTGGGGTGATCCAGCATGGAGGCCGCTCTTGCCTCCTGGGCGAAGCGCTCGCGAGCCTCGTGCTGGGAAGCGAACTCCCGCGGGAGTAGCTTGAGCGCGACCTGGCGGGGAACCTCGTGGTCCTGGGCGCGGTAGACGTCCCCCATGCCGCCGGCCGCGATGGGTTCCATGAGCTCGTACCGGCCGACACGGGATCCTCTCAGATCGCGTTGGGGCCGACGGGGACTCCGCGGCTCGTTCCGCTCGATCAAGCGGACGGTCGGGGCGTCCAGCGCGGGTCCCTCCAGAACGGGTGACTCGAGGAAGCCCTCATCATAGGCGTCCAGAAGGGAGCGGACTTCGCGAACGAGCTTCGAATCGTGTCCGCAGACTCTCCTGGCCCAGGCCTGGCGCTTTTCGGGGCGTTGCTCCAGGGCTGCCTGGAAAGCGGCCTTGAGCTCCTGCCATCGCACCTCGGACATCGTGATTCCTCAAACATTCTAGCTCTTCAATCTGAGCGCCGCCCGCGTGCTATCATTATGAGTCATGCCGATTTTCGAGTATCGTTGCCTGAACTGCGACAAGGATTTCGAGACGCTCGTGATGAGGTCAGAGGAGACCCCGCAGTGCCCTTCCTGCGACGGCACCCGGCTCGAGAAGCAGCTTTCGGTGTTCGCGGTCGGGAACGGGGGCGAGCTGGCGCGACCGGAAAGCCCAGCGCCCTGCGGTAGCTGCGGCGACCCGAGAGGCCCCGGCGCCTGCTCGATCAACTGATCGCTCCTTGTTGTCAGAAATCTTGCCCGGGCAAGATTTTTCCGCGAGCTGCTTTGCGCCTTCGAACCCTAACGAACTACTCGATCACGCCGAGCTGCTTCATGAACGAGAGCATGTCGAAGTAGTGGCGGCTCCGTTTGTGCTTCGGCCCATCGAATTCCATCACCCAACTCGCCCGCGTAGTCTGGGTCTTTCCGGTAGCCGGAATCGATCCCTCGGGACCGGCCAAGGGACCCGTGTGGGTACCCCACCCCTCCAGGTCACCTCGAGGACGACTCCGCTGTCCGTGGCAGCGGCGTTGTCCACGGTACCCTTGACGTCGGGCATCGCTTCCTTCCACCCTTTCATGGCTTCGATGATGGGTTCAATCCCCTCGATCGTCCGAGACGTTCCCACCTCGTCGTAGACCGCGTCTTCCGTCATCAGGTTCTGGAACCCCTCCCAATCGCTTGCGTTGAACGCATCGACGATCCCACGTGCTGTGCCAATCAATTCGTCCGACATCGAGCTCCTCCTATGCCTGCGGGCTGACCGTAGCCCGGCGATGAGGCAGAATTATACGTGACTCTATGGGTGCAATGGGAGTTGTTGTTATCCCGATCGCCCGTGCCTGCCTCGTTTCCGCCAAGGCGTGCTCTACGCAGGTTCGTCGTCGCGGTCGTGGAACCGTCTTGCTGTTCCAGGGAGAGTACGAATCAGATTACTACTCTTCCAGTTACGACGTTGCTCCCGACGGCCAGCGGTTCGTGATGATTCGGAGGGGAGAGGAAGCTGACACCTCGGCACCACAGCAGCTGAACGTCGTTCTCAACTGGTTCGAGGAATTGAAGCGCCTCGTTCGGACAGACAACTAAACTAAACGGCCCGGCACTAGCTCAAATCCAGTGTCCCGAGCTCCTCGATCGGAATGCGGACAGCTGCTCCTCTCTAGCCCAGGAGCTCCAGCAGCGCCGCCGACACCGCGTCCGGCCGGTGCGCCGGCAGGTTGTGTCCCGCCCCCTCGACGATGCGGCGCGCGACGAGAGCAGGAAACCTCCTCTGGTCCCCCGAGGGGTCCGGCGAGGGTCGGCCGAAGCCGCTTTCAGCGCCGCGGAGCACGATCGCGGGAACTCCGATCGGTGGCCGCTCCGCCAACTGTCGCTCAACCTCCAGAAAACGCTCCTCTCCGGGTGCGTTCACGTGGCGGTGCCGGTAGGAATGGATGACGACATCGACGAAGTCTGGATTGTCGAACGAGGCCGCCGAGCGGTCGAACGCCTCGTCGGTGTACTGCCAGTCGGGCGACCAGGTATCCCACAAGTACCGGATGATGTCGCGTCGATTCGCCTCGAGCCCGGCCCGTCCGCGTTCGGTGTTGAAGTACCACTGGTACCAGAGCCGCGCCTCGGCGACGGCGGATGCTGGACGCCCCGGTGTGAGGGTGTTCTGAACCGAGTAGCCGCCGATGGCCACCTGCGCCCGCACCCGTTCGGGGTGCAGGATGGCCGTGATGCATGCCGCCCGGTTTCCCCAATCGAACCCGGCCAGCGCTACCTGCTCCAGCCCGAGCGCATCGGCAAAGTCCACGACGTCCTGGGTGATCGAGGCCTGCTCCGCCATGCGCGGCGCAGCGGGATCCCGAAAACGCGTCGGACCGTAGCCGCGCAGATACGGCGCGAGCACCCGGTATCCACCGTCGACCAGGGGCGGTACCACTCCGTCCCACGACCGAACATCGTAGGGAAATCCGTGTAGAAGAATGATCGGGAACCCTCCGCTGTCACCATGTTCTTCATAGCCAATGTCGAGCACGGCGGTCTGGACCATGCGCACGTCCTGATCGGCCGGTGTCTGGGCCCGCATGCCACGGACACCTGTCGGGCTCCCAGCCACTGCCGCGCCACCCACCACACCCGCGGTCTTCAAGAAATCTCTACGGGTTTGGCCCATGACCGTTCCTCCGACTCATTGCGAGCTGAGCTGACCAAGAATGCCAGAAGTCGAGATGCATTGACAGCGGAATGTAACGTTGTGTAAAGGGTGCAATCGTCTCGGTGCGAGCGTTGCGCGATGGATCGAACGTCCCCTGGGAATCGCCTGAATAACAGCAGGCTTGAGCTGCGGCACGGGAGCGCCGCTTACGACGCCCGGTTTGTTCTGCCAAATGCCGCATGATTTGACGGAGGCGGCGTGGTGACGGACAGCGGCGGGCGCTTCAACATGTCAGTACCCTCGGGAGAGTATGCGGTGCAGGTATCGCTCGCGGGTTTCGGCATCGAGATCTACGAAGGCGTTTCGATCCAGGGCGGCGGCGCAACCACCGTGGACTTCACGCTCCGGGTTGCTGGCGTTGAGGAGACCGTCGCCGCAACAGGCACCCCCCCGGAGATCTCAGCTCGCGCTCGGGCGGCGCGCCGGGGTCGTGGTGGGTTTGGTGGAGGCGCATTCGCTGCGGACGCGCCCGCGGCGGCGCCCCCGCCCCCACCTCCCTTTCCCGGTCCGGGCTCGCTCCTCAGGCAGCAAAACGCGTTGGGAGTCGAGGCGCGCGACGTGGGCGAGCAGTTCGAATACCGTTTGCAGGAGGCCGTTTCCATTCCGCGCGGTTCGTCGGCGCTTCTTCCCATCGTTGGAACCGAGGTGAAGGCCGACAAAGTCACGCTCTGGAACGAATCCATGGGGGTGCCCCGGCGCGCGGTGTGGCTCGAGAACGCCAGTGGGCTGACGCTGGATGGCGGGGCGATTTCGCTTCTCGACGGAGATACGTTCGCCGGCGAGGGGATCCTCGACTCCGTTCGACCCGGGGAGAAGCGGCTTGTGAGCTATGCCCTCGATTCGGCGGTAGTGTTGAGTGCCACGACCAAAGGAGGTCAGTTGTCCGTGGAGCGCGTTCGCGTGTTCAACGGCGTCGTTCACTTCCAGAAACGGTCGGAAGAATCGAAGCGCTACGAGGTGCGAAACAATGACGACCGAGCACGAGAGGTCGTGATCGAACATCCCATCCGCCCGGACTGGGAGCTCACTTCCGACGTCGCGAAGCCTGCCGAGTCGACGAAGAGCTACCACCGATTCAAGCTTTCCGTGGCGCCCAAAACGAGCGCGGAGCTTCTCGTCAAGGAGCAGCGGCCGGTGCGGGAGGTCTACCAGCTCGGGAACACGACCGCGGACCAGGTCTCGCTCTGGCTCCGTCAGGGTGTCATCGACGATGAGCTCCGACGTGCACTGGCTCCTGTCCTGGAAAAGCAGGGTGAGCTGAACCGGCTCCGCCAGCGCAGGCAATCCCGGTCGAGCGAACAGAACGAGATCTTCCGCGACCAGGAGCGCGTGCGCGAGAACCTGTCGAAACTGGGGAAATCGCGCGAGGAATCCAACCTGCGCAAGCGTCACGTCGCGAATCTCGAGCGGCAGGAGGACCGGCTCGAGGCCATCCGCGGCGAGCTGGCTCAGCTCGAGGTTCAAATTCAGGCGGCGCAGCTGGAGCTCGCCGAGCTGGTCGGGGATCTCGACGTAGATTGGTCACCCTAGGCCTAAATCCCTTCCAACCGAATCATTCAGTGGCCGAAGTACGGTCGCCGTGGTACAGTCCCGTCCGCTCAACCAGAGAAGGAGTCCATGACATGAAAATGCTGATCGAGTTTCAGTTCCCCATCGAGCCCTTCAACACACTGGTCAAAAACGGTACCGCCGGCCAGGCCATCGAGAAGGCGCTGGGCGACATCAAGCCGGAGGCGGTCTATTTCGCGGCGCGCGAGGGCTGCCGCGGCGGCACCATGGTCGTCGACCGCGACGATGCGTCGAAGATCCCTGCCATCGCGGAACCGTTGTTTCTTGCCTTCGGCGCCACGGTGAAGTTCCTTCCGTGCATGACGCCCGAGGACCTTGCGAAAGCGGGACTCGACGAGCTTGGGAAGGGCTATTCGTAGAATTTGGCAACGCGGCCATCGGGTGGACGTCTGTCCGCCACCGGGATTCTCATCGCGACCTGGGGGATCGCCGGAGTTACGCTCATTATTGTCAGAGCGCTGGCGGCGCTGACACCGATGGCGCTCGAGCCCATTCGCGCAGGTCAGCTTGGACCCTGGCACTGGGTGCTGCTTGTCGGGTGGGCGCTCGCCAACGCCTACGCCGAGGGCTACGCCGGTTTCCATCGGAAGTTCTCGCCACGGACGGTGGACCGTGCGCTCTTTCTCGGAAGCCACCCGAGCTGGCTTCGCGTCGTCCTCGCCGCACCGTTCTGCATGGGACTGTTCGCGGCGCGCCGACGGACGATGATCGCGAGCTGGGCTCTGGTTGTCGGGATCGTGGTTCTCGTCAACACGATGCGACTGCTTGCACAGCCGTGGCGCGGGATCATCGACGCTGGAGTCGTGGTCGGCTTGTCGGCCGGCCTCGCAAGCCTGCTCGGTCTCTACGTGCAGGCGCTCCGCACCGGAAGGGAACCGGTGCGGCACGAGGTTCCCTTGTTGTGAAGGCCGGCTTCCATGAAACCCTCGCACGCTGTCCCGCAGCACGTGAGAGCGACGAGACAGGCTGCTCGTACCCGGCGCGCGATTGGATTCCGCCTCACATCAGATGGATGACAGGAGTAATCCTGCTGGGGCTCGGCGTCCTGGTTGCCTCGCGCCAGACGATGGAGAGCTGATGCCGGTGCGGTCAATCGTCCCAGCCGAGCGCTGCCTCGTCGCTCTCATAAAACAAAAGAGTCGCCAGAGCGGATTTGGATAGAGGTAGCGACTCTTTTTTTTGCTTGCCCGTGGCGTCACTCTTCCTTGAGTACGACCATCGGATCGATGCGCGCCGCACGGCCCGCCGGCAGCGCGCTCGCCGTCAGTGAAATGCCAGCGACCACCGCGACCGCGCCGGCAAACGAAAGAAGGTCGTAGGAAGTCACACCGTAGATGAGGAGCAGCCCGGCCCCCACCGTGAGCACGAGCGACAGCGCGACCTGGCAATCACGAGGTAGCGTGACGTACCCCGCCACAGCGAGCGCGCCCGGACCGCCGACGCCATTTCTCTCAGAGCTTCCTGGGGTGGAACGCTGGAGATGCGAAGCGCCGGGCCGAGGCCGAACAAAAGGCTCGTGGCGAGGCAGAGTCCGGCAGCGAAGGCAAGCACCGCCGGGTCCACCGCGACGTCGCCCAGCCTCGGCAGATCCTCCGGGGCAGCCCGGTGCAGCGCTCGAATACCCGCTAGCGCCATACCGACCCCGGCGATACCGCCGGCAATGGCCAGTATCAGGCCTTCGGCCATCGATTGGGCCACTACGCGGGGGCGGCCCGCGCCAAGCGCCGCCCGGATGGACAGCTCGCGGCGGCGTACGGTCACCCGCGTCAGCAAGAGGTTCGCAACATTGGCACAGGCGATCAGGAGAAGGAGGCCGGTCGCTCCCAGCAGAATCAGGAGCGGCGTGCGAACGCCTCCGACGACTTGATCGAGTAGCGGCACGACGCCGATGCGGTACTCCGTTCCCGGGCTCAGCCCCGCCGCGAGGCTTCTCGGGTCTTTCACGAACTCCGCTGCGACGGTGAGAAGCTCTGTCTCGACCTGTTCGAGCGTCGCGTCCGGCCGCATCTTTGCCAGAATGTTGTAGTTCTCCGAGCCGTGCGTCGTTCGCTGGAGGTCCTCGGTCGGGAGCGACATTACGAGCTCGAAGACCGGCACCGTGACCAGCGTGGGAAGAATGTCGGCGTCGAGCGGAAGCGCGAGCAGCACTCCGACGACTTCGACACGTCGTCCGTCGATGTCGATGGTTCTTCCGATCAGGTTCGGGTCACTGCCGAAGCGGCGCAAGAAGACGTTCTCTCCGAGCAGAGGGCACCGATGCGCTCCGGCTCCTGGTCGTCGCCCGTGAGCGTCACGTTGTTGCCGAACACGAGCGTCAGCTCCTCGAAGCTGTCGACGCTCTCGCGCAGATCGAAGTACTGCGCAATCGAGAACCAGTCCTTGTTGACGCCGACTCCGGGGGCCCGCTGCCACAACATCAACAGCCGTTCCTGGTCCGGGAAGGCGAGCGGTCGCAGAAGAACTCCGTTGACGACGCTGTAAATCGTCGTCGAAGTGCCGATCCCGAGGGCGAGCGTCAGGACGATGAGCGCCGAATAGGACGGCGAGCGGAGAAGGTTCCGTACCGCGTGCCGGATGCCCTGTGTCATGACGGCAAGTCTAACCCAGGCAGAGTTACCTCTCCCCCCTGGGGAGAGGTCGCCCGCCATAGAATTGGCGAAGGCGGGCGGGTGAGGGGGCCTACCCCCAGCGGGGGAGAGGTAAAGATCAGTCGAGACGTTTCCGGAAGCGGACGATCGCGAGCATGAAAGTCACCGCGAAGAAGACCACCAGCGGCCAGAGCTCCTGGCGGACCTCGTCGAGGGTCGCTCCTCGCAGCAGGATTCCCCGAATCAGACGCACGAAGTGCGTGAGCGGTAGTATCTCCGCAACGAGCTGAACGGGACGGGGCATGCCGTCGAAGGGAAACATGAAGCCGGACAGGAGAATCTGAGGGAGAAACGTGAAGAACGTCATCTGGAACGCCTGGAACTGGGTCTGTGCGAGCGTCGAGATGAAGAGGCCGAGCGTCAGCGATGCGGCGATGAAGACGATAGCCACCGAATAAACGTCCTGGATGGTTCCCCGAATGGGTACTCGGAAGAGCGCGATCCCCAGCAGCAAAACGAGAGAGACCTGGATGAGACCGATGATGACGTAGGGAACGATCTTTCCCACCATCAGCTCGGTGGTCCGCACCGGTGTGGTGATGAGCATCTCGAGGTTACCCCGCTCCCGCTCGCGCACAATGGCCACCGAAGTGAACAACACCATGGTCATGGTGAGGATGACGCCGATCAGCCCGGGAACGATATGGACGGCGGAACGGCGCTCCGGGTTGTAATAGGGTCGTAGCTCCATCGGCAAGGGCCGGCGGTTCTTCCGGACCGGCAGAAAGGCGTTGGCGATCGGCAGCGAGGTCAACTGACTGGCGGCGGCGAGCACGACCGGATCGCCGCCGTCGACCAGCAAGTGTGCCGGCGGCCGCTCGGCGTGAAGGAGCCGGCGCTCGAAGTCCAGGGGAATCACGATTCCCACCGAGATTCGCCCCTGCCTCAAGAGAGATTCGATCTCCTCGGCACTCCGCACTCTCTCGACGATGTCGATCACCTGTGTGGCTTCGGCGTCGGCGATGAGCTCGCGGGAGCGCTGGGTGCCGGAGAGATTCGCCACACCGGCGGGAATGTTCCGGACGTCGAGGTTGATGGCATAACCGAACAGCAAGAGCTGCATGACCGGGATGCCGACGATCATTCCAAAGGTAAGGCGGTCGCGCCGAAGCTGACGCACTTCTTTTCGGGCCACGGCGACGATACGGAAGAAGAAGCTCACGCCACCGTCTCGGCTCTCGAGCGGGTCGCGACGACGAAGACGTCCTCGAGGCTGGGCTGCGCCCGGCGGACCGAGGCCTCGACGCCGGCGTCGGAAAGGGCGGTGCGCACACGCCTCACGGGGTCCTCTGCATCCGGGTCGGCGAGCGCGTGAAGTCGCGTGCCGAGCTGGGTCACGCTGAACACGTCGCTGAGCCCGTTCAACGCCGCGCGAGCGCTCCGGGCGTCGGCGGCCTCGACGAGCAGAACGGTGGCAGCGAGCTCTGCCATCAGTCGTTGCGGCGGCCCGTCCGCCACCAGAACACCGCGGTCCAGGATCGCCAGACTGTGACAGCGCTCGGCCTCGTCCATGTAGTGGGTGGAGACCAGGATCGTCGTTCCGTCGTCGACCAGGTGGAAGAGCAGATCCCAGAAGTCGCGCCGACTCTGGGGGTCGACCGCACTGGTGGGCTCGTCGAGGAAGAGAAGCTCCGGCCCGTGCAACGTCGCGGCGGCGAGCGCCAGCCGCTGCTTCTCGCCACCGGACAGGGTCCGGACCATCTGCCCCGCGCGGTCATCGAGGCGGTACGCGCCCAGACTTTCTTCGATGCGCCGGTGCCGTCGCGTCCGACGGAGGGAATAGATCTGGCCCATGAACTCGAGGTTTTCGCGCACGGTGAGATCGTCGTAGAGCGAAAAGCGCTGCGTCATGTATCCGATCTTCGTGCGCAAGCGCTCGGCGTCACGAGGGACACGGAGGCCAAGCACCCGAGCTTCGCCGCCACTCGGCTTGAGGAGACCACAAAGCATGCGGATCGTCGTGGTCTTCCCGGAGCCGTTCGGCCCCAGAAAACCGTAGATACGGGCGCGCGGAATGTGGAGGTCGACGGCGTTGACGGCGACGAGCTTGCCGAATCGGCGCGTGATGCTGCGAGCCAGGATGGCCGGCTCTTCCTCACTCATTGCTGTCTTCGGGCAGCTCGGCGACGCCCCCACCGGAATCAAAAGTGAGCTGGACGGGAATGCCGGTTGGCAGCTCGCGTGCCTCCGGCTCGACGAGATCGACTTCGGCCAGGAAGCTGAGACGACTCCGGTCGTGCTCGGTCAGCGCGTAGTACGGCGTGAAGGTGGCCTCGTGCGAGATGACGCGGACCCGACCACTGAAGCTTCGCTCGACACCATCGACGTGAACCGTGGCGCGGGATCCGGGCCATATTCCGGCACGCAACGGTTCCGGAACGAAGACCCGCGCATAGGGCGCCTGGTCCGCGAGCATGACCACGACGACCGCACCAGCGGGTGGCTGCTCGCCCACCTCGTAGGGAAGCGCGTCGATCTGGCCGTCGCGCGGGGCCACCACCTCGAGCCGCGCCGCCCCCACTTGCAGGTCCGCCAGCGCCGCCTCCGCTTCCGCCAGTGTGGCGCGAGCCTGGTCGAGCTCCTCTACTGTGGTTCCTTTGAGCAGGGCTTCGAGCGATGCCCGGGCCTCGTCCCGCCTCGCGAGAGATTCGTCGTATCGGGATTGCTCGCGATCGACACGCTCCTCGGTCCCCACCTCATCCTTCAGCAGTTGTTTGGCCCGGTCCAGATTCTGGCGAGACACGACGACCGTGGTCTCGGCGGCCGCAAGGCGTGCCTGCGCTTCGGTGACCCGCTCGCGCCGCGGTCCCCGGACGAGCTCTCGAAGCCTTGCCTCGGTGCGCTCGAGCGCCCTTTGAGCGCGCATCACCTGAGCGGATCGGCGAGCATCGTCGAGCCGGACGAGGAGCTGCCCCTCCTCGACGGATTCTCCCTCGCGCACCGCGATCTCCACGATCGGCTCCTGCGCTTCTGCGATGAGCTCGATGCGATCGCGCTCCAGAGTCCCGACCACGACCGGCGCCTCAGCTTTCTCGCTACAGGCCGTGAGCAGCAGGCTCGCGAGGGCGCAGTAGACGGCGGTTGTGATTCTGGATGCCATTTTCGAGGAGCTTAGCAGAAGCCGCGCAACCACCGCTGCCGTGATACCGTAAGCAAGCACTTGACAGAGGTCAGCAATGGAGACAGGCGGTTATCCGAAACAGACGGTCCTTCGGGACGGGCGCAGGGTTCTGGTCCGGCCCTTCCGGGCGGAGGACGCCGAGGGGTTGCACAAGTTTTTTCTTCGTCTGCCCGCAGATTGGCGCCGATTTGCCTGGGATCCCATCGAGAACCGCGCGCTCGTCGAAAGCTGGGCGGACAACATCGACTACGACAAGACCTGGCCGCTCCTCGCCTTCGACGGATCTCGTATCGTCGCCGACGCCTCTCTTCATCGTCGCGAGTTCGGCCCTCTACGGCTGGTGGGTCGCATCAAGTGGCTCATCGACCCCGA
The DNA here is from genome assembly GCA_965237685.1 of Candidatus Marinacidobacterales bacterium. Lineage (GTDB taxonomy): Bacteria > Acidobacteriota > Vicinamibacteria > Marinacidobacterales > SMYC01 > CBDEGF01. The sequence goes on along the minus strand of CBDEGF010000003.1, from coordinate 1,977,211 downwards.
GTTTCGAGGCGTGGGGCTGGGGATGACGCTCGTCAACCTCTTGATGGATGCCGCTCAGGCACGCGGACTTCGCCACCTCACTTGCATGTTGATCTCGGATCTCGAGCGCGACGCCATCGACGTCCTGACCCCTCTCGGCTTCACCGAATATCGGATCGCGGGCTACGGCGCCGATCCGAACGGGAACAGCCACGATATGAGCAAGCTGGTGTTCTCTTTCGGGGGTTAAGGAAGTCAACGCGGGCGGCGTCGGGCTCTCATGAGGGGCGGGACCACGAGACTCGCGACCGCCAGGAGCCAGATGCCCACCGCGATGGGGCTCGAGAAAAGGATCTCCCACCCTCCGCCGGAGAGCGCCATCGCGCGGCGCAGGCTCTTCTCCATCAGGCCGCCGAGAACGAGACCGAGGATGAGTGGCGCGAGGGGGAAACCGGTCTTTCGCATCGCGTAGCCCATCACACCGAAGAGCACCATGAGGGCGAGGTCGAAAGCGCTGCGGTTCACCGCGAATACCGCCCCCGCGCTGAGCACGACGACGGCGGGCATGAGGAACCAGCGCGGCACGCTGAGAATGCGGGCGAAGAGCCCGACCAGCGGGAGATTCAGGATCAGAAGGAAGAGGTTGCCGATGCACATCGAAGCCACGAGGCCCCAGAAGACGTCGGGATGGTCCCCGATGAACAAGGGGCCGGGCGCGATGTCGAGTGCGAGCAGTGCGCCGAGCAGTACCGCCGTCGTCGCGCTCCCTGGCACGCCGAGCGTGAGCAGGGGAATCATGGCGCCGGTGGCCGCCGCGTTGTTGGCGGCTTCGGGGGCCGCCACGCCTCGTACATCCCCCCGACCCATTCGCTCACTGTCTTTCGCGAAACGCTTCTCCGTGGTGTAAGCCACGAAGCTCGCCACCGTTCCGCCGGCGCCGGGCAGCACACCGACCAGAAAACCGATCACGCTCCCGCGCAGCATCGTGCCGATGGGGGATAGCGCGTCACGGACGGCCCCCAGGACACCCGAGACGGACGCGGAGCTTGCTCGGGCAACCGGCGAGGACTCGAGAGCGAGCAGCACTTCGCTGATGGCGAAGACCCCGATGGTCACGACAACAAAGTCGATCCCGTCGAGCAGTCGAAGCTGCCCGAAGTTGAAGCGCGGCACCGCGCTGTTCGGGTCGAAGCCCACCGTCGCGAGCATGAGCCCGAAGACGGTGCTCACGAGTCCTTTCGTAACGTTGCCGGTCGAGAGGCTCGACAGCGTCGTGAAAGCGAACACCATGAGCGCGAAATATTCCGCGGGGCCGAAGCTCAACGCCAGGCGTGAGAGTGCCGGCGTCAACAACATCAGACCCACAATGGAAAGCGTGCCGCCGATGAACGAGGCGATGGCCGACGAAGCCAGAGCCAGGCGCGCCTCGCCCTTTCGTGTCATCGCGAAGCCGTCGATGGCGGTCACGGTCGCAGACGCCGTCCCTGGAACGTTGAGCAGGATGGCGGCGATGGAGTTTCCGTACTGTGAGCCGTAGTAGATGCCCGCCATGAGAATGAGCACCGACTCGGGGGGCAGTCCGAGCGAGAGCGTCAACGGCAGGAGAATGGCGATCGCGTTGATCGGCCCGATGCCCGGAAGCATGCCCACGGAAGTGCCGGTGAGCACCCCGGCAAAAGCCATGGCGAGGTTTAGGGGCCGGAAGGCAACGGCGAAGCCGTCGAAGAGGTGCGAGAGCGCTTCCACGTCCGGATTGTAGTCCTACTTCTCGATCGGGACCTCCGGATCGTTGCCCCACTCCTGCCAGGAGCCATCGTAGTTGCCGAGCTGGTCGTAAGCCCAGAAGACGAAGCGTAAGGTACGTCACCGACGACCTCTGACCGGTCTGTCAGTACGCGTGGAGGCGCTTGTCTCTGGTGACGCCCGCCGAGGCCGCGCTACAAGGAAAGAGCCCCACCGCCGGGGTGGGGCTCCCGAGTGCGAGACGGTGCGTTTTTCTTACAAGCAGGAGTCGGTCGGGTTTGTACGTGTTTGGCGTTCGACTCTCATGCCCTCGCTCTACGTCGCCGGCTAGCGGCGCCCACCGCGGCGAGGCTCATGCCGAGCAGCACCAAGGTGCCTGGCTCGGGCACTCCGTTCAGTGCGCTCAGACCTGACACTTCGCTCAGGCCGGTGTCGCCGATCAAAGTCGCATCGGCGTTGTTCGCGTCCATGCTGTGCAAGAGCCCGTCCCTCGTGATGGCGAAGAGGTTATCCATACTATCGAACGTCAGACCAGCCAGACCGTCGGGCTCGGTTCCCGAGATGCCGACCAGCGTGGTCGCTCCATTGGACGTGTTGATTGTGTAGAGATCCCCAGTTGTCTGAGCGAACCCGTACAACGTGCCGAGGGAGTTGAAATCCAACCCGTCCATGCTCGGACGCAAGCCGCCGTCGCCACTGATGTTGTTGTTGGTCAAGCTGTTGATATCGAAGTCCCAAAGCGTGCCGTTGGATCCACTGCTCTGGGAGAGAAAGCCCTTTCCCGAGTTGTCAAATGTGATCCCGCCCTCGCCTACGGTTTTGGGAGGAAGAGCACGGACGAATGCCGGACGGCGCCATCGTCGTCATGTACAGCGGGTGGAGTCGCAAGTGGGCCGACTACGACGCCTACAAGAACGAGGACGACGAAGGGAACATGCATTTTCCCGGCTTCTCCGAGGAGGCGGCGCAATTCCTTGTCGACGAGCGTCAGATTCGGGGTATCGGCGTCGACACGCTCAGCGTCGACGCGGCTGCCGCGGACGGCTTGCCCGTCCACGGCATCGTCAACGGCTCGGGCAAGTTCCACCTGGAGAACGTCGCCGACGTTCACCGGTTACCGGCCGCGGGTGCGAACCTGATCGTCGCACCGATCAAGATCCAGGGCGGCTCCGGCGGCCAGGTGCGGATCTTCGCTGTTCTGACGTAGACCACCCGCATGCGCATCGGAGTCGACGTCGGCGGAACGAATACCGACGCGGTGCTGATGGAGGGGCGGGAGGTCGTCTCTCTTTCCAAGTCCCCCACGACCGGTGATGTGAGCGGTGGGATCATCGCGGCGATCCGCCATGTCCTCGATGACGGTGGCGTTTCGCCGGAGACGATCGCCGCCGTGATGATCGGCACGACCCATTTCACCAACGCGTTTGTGGAGGGCAAGCGATTGCTTCCCGTCGGCGCGATGCGGATCGGTTTGCCGGCGGGAAGGGAAAGGTCGTGATGGCGATCGATCCCGACTTCCGAGATCTGTTCTACGAGTTCAACGCCGCTGAAGTCTGCTATCTTGTCGTCGGCGCGTACGCCGTCACCTTCCATGCTCGACCCCGCTTCACGAAGGACCTCGATATCTGGATCGACGCTCACCCAGACAATGCGCAAAAGGCTTGGGACGCGCTCGCCAAGTTTGGGGCGCCGCTGGATGACTGACGCCAGCCGATCTCTCAACCCCCGATATGTTCCCTGTCAGGTCACGTTCTCCGACTCGTATGCCGACGCCTTCATCGCACCTGGTTGACGGTTTGAACGTAGGGCTTTCTTGAGCATGGGTTGCGGTTCTGGGGAACAAGCTGCGGCGGTGACCTGGCGTCGACTCTCGAGGACCAGCGCTTCTGTCCTCACGTTCCCAGTTGCGGAAATCTTGCCCGGGCGAGATTTTCGGGAGCGGGATCGGATCACGTAACTCCCCGGCACCGCCGAGGTAGATGCCGTTGAAGATCAGCTACAGGTGCTAGGGCTCGTCTCGAAGGCGCACCAGCTCCACGGGCCCGAAGCGTTCAATGCGGTGTCGTCATACGCGTACATGCTCTGACTTACTTCCCCGACAGAATGTACACGCGCCCTGACCGCGATCCGTTCACGGCGCTCCAGGCTGACGTGAGGAGAAAATCGACCGTGCCGTCGCCGTCCACGTCGCCCATGCCGGTCGCATCGAAGCCGAAAGTCTCGCCGGGCACTTTGCCCGTCCACACGCGGATCAGGGAGCCGTCTTTTCCAGAGAACAGATAGACCTTTCCGCCCGAGGGCGCGGCGCTCGCGTGCTGCCAGGCGCCGACGATCAGGTCGTCGTGGCCATCACCATTCACGTCGCCCGCATCCGCGGGTCCGACACCAAAGCCATCACCAGGCGCTTCGCCGTCGATCGTGTGTAGCCTCTTTCCACTGGCCCCGGAGTGCACGTAGATTCGGCCGCTACCTTTCCCGTTGGCGTTACTCGACCAGTCCGACGCGTACACATCGGCAACACCATCGGCGTCGACGTCGCCCACGACCGAGACGAACATCGCGCCGAGCGCCGCATCCTTTTCGTCGGGCTCGACGATGAAGGCGAGCTCACCTTTCTCGCCTTTGTAGACGTAGGCACGGCCGCGATCCCCGGCTCCTGCACCAGGCGCTCCGATCACGAAGAACATGTGGCCGCCACCACCCGAGCTTCCGAACTGGTCTCCGGCTTCCTCACCGTGCCACGTCAGCAAGATCGAGCCGTCTTTCCCCGAGTACACCGAGGCGCTCCCGCGTTCTCGCCGTTCTTGTCGTTGCCGGGAGCACCCACTAGAACGTCATCGTGTCCATCCCCATCGATGTCGCCCACGTCCGAAACTTTGCGTCCGAACCCTTCCTTCTCATGAGCCTCCTTCCCATTCCTGGAGAATCGCCGTTCGCTCGACGAAAGGATCCGCAAACTCCTCGGGAGTCGGGTAGAGCTTCTGAAAACGGGGGTCTTCTTTAATGGTCTTCAAGTCCGCGTCGATGCCGATGTCACTCAAGTTGTACTTGCCCGTTGCCTCGAGGCGTTCGAGCCATTCGAAGTATGCGTCCGGTGTCCCCATGACGCATTCGCCCCGGAATAGGGGGTTTATGGCACGGGAACTGCTAAGGGGTGGAGGCGGGAGTAGGCTGCCAGCGGTCGGGTAGAAGCTCGTGGATGCGTTTTTGTGGCCATCCGTCGGCGAGCTTGCGGAGCACGTCAGTGAGGTACGGGAGAGGCGGGACGTTGTGCTGTGCGCAGGTGCGCATGAGGCTGTAGAGAACGGCGGTGCGTCGCGCGGCGTCGTGAGAACCGCAGAAGAGATAGTTGCGTCGACCGAGTGCGATGGCCCTCATTTGTTGCTCACAGATATTATTGTCAAGGCTTAAGCGTCCATCGTCGACGAAGCGAGTGAGAGCGGTCCAGTGGTTGAGTGGGTAACCCGTGGCCATGGCAAGGTCCGAGCTGGGCGGTTCGCTTCGATGCGTCAGCACAAACCACCGTTTCAGCTTCTCGAGTACCGACGCCGAGCGCTCCTTGCGAAGTAGCGTCCGCTCGTCGACCGACAGCTCCCTCGCATCGGCCAGGCGTTCGATGCGATACATCCTTGCGATCAGCTTGAGCGGGTAGGCGACGCGGCAGTCCATGTCTTTGAGGGCAACCAGCCTTCGTCGTGCATGCGCCCAGCACCCGACTTCTTCCGCGGAGGCCACCGTGCCGTTAAACACGCGATCGAACACGCTCGCGGCGTCGGCCTGCACGTATCCCGTGCGGCCCGCCAAAAACTCCCACGGACCCGTCGCTCCTTCGCCCGTCGGCGCGTAGCGAAACACCACGTCTCGGTCGTCGCCCATGTAGCACCACATCGTGCCTCGCTCGATGTTCTCCGGGCTTTGCGGATCGAGCACTTTCACTCCGGTGGCATCGGTTCGGATGACATCGGCCTTCAGGACCCGCTTCTCCAACTGGTCCACAAGCGGCTCCACAAGGTTTGCCACCTCGCCCACCCAATCCGACATCGTGGAGACCGCAATCCCCGCGCCGCTACGGGCGTAGATACGATGCAAACGGTGAAGGGGAACGTGGTCTACGTACTTGCTCACCACCACATGAGCTAAAAGCGAGGCGTCAGCGCTGCTCCGCTCGATCACCGGGGCCGGGCCCTCGGCTCTCGTGACGCCTTCCCGGCACTTCCCGCAGGCGTACTTCTCCAGATGGTACTCATGCTCGATGAAGTGCCCCGGCACGTACTCGAGCCTCCGTCGGACGTCTTTACCGAGAGGCTTCTTGAGTTTGCCGCATCGAGAGCAGCCCCGCTCCTCTTCAGGTATCTCGCGCAAGTGAACCTGGCGTTCGATCCCGTCCGTTCGGATTGTTTCGCGGCGCGGTTTGTTGCCCTTGCCTCGTGGCCGAGTCTTTTTCGCTTCTTCGATCTGCTGTTCCAGCTCCGCGTCTTCCCGAGCCTCGGTTTGTGGGTCGAGCTCCGGCTCCAGCTCTTCACCACCGCTTTGGCTCATCAGCTGCTCGAACATCAGCTGGAGCTGTCCGGGGTCCACCTTCTCGGAGCGCTTGCCTACTCGTTCCCTCTGAAGCTTCAACACCATCAGCTCCAGCTCTCTCGATTTGCGCAACACCGCATCCAGCGCCGAGACCAGCAGGTCGAACGCTTCCTCCGTCTTGCCCTCGCTTGCTAGACTTCGGGCCGAATCCCGAATCTGCCCCAGAGCGTTGGGCGCCCTCGTACTGCCAGCGCCCTCTCGGCGCGACTGGGTCGATTCGGAGCTCGTGTTCACTACTTACGCCTTTGACGCAGCTGTTTCGCTAGCCCCTTGCGATTCTGATTGCCCAACTGAGCCACCGCCTCTCGCATCTTCGACCAGGCCTCGACTCCACGACGAACTTCCCGTTCGTGGCTTCGCGGGATGTACAGCGATGTCGACCGACCCTCCTCGTTGCGAAACTTCAGGTACAGGTGGGGACCATGGAGACGATTCGGGTCGGTTCGGCACCCGCAGGCGGTTTTACCACAGCGAAGCATGACCTCCGTAAGCGTGCCCGGTACAGCGTTCTCGCCGAGGGTTTGAAGCCGTTGCAGTAGTCGTGTCTTAGTCATATATAGAAGATTAAGACTAATCGCAAAAAGCAAGAAAGTCAAGTCCCTGCTGCGTTCTTGGGAAGAAAATCAGCCCTTCAACCGTGAAGGGCGACTCTCTTCTCCTCAGCTCGCTGATACCATCGCTTCCGGCGTCGAGCGCCACGAAGGTCCAACCCCTCCAGCATCAGTCCCAGCTCGCCAGAGTCCAACTCAACGTGCCTATCACCCGGACGCGGTGACGTCGGCAGTTCAAAGGTCCCTCGCTCCAGCCTCTTGTACAGCAAAACGTACCCCGTCCGATCCCAAGCGAGGATCTTCACACGATTCTGACGCCGATTCAGAAACACGAACAGATGACCGCTCAGGGGCGATTGACCGATCACACTCCGCGTCGCTGCAGCCAGCCCGTCAAAGCCGCGACGCAGGTCCATCGGCTCCGCCGCAACGTAGATCCTCACAGACGATGGGAGCATCCACATCACGCTCGACCTTCTAGAACTTCGAGCACCCGACCCAGCTCCTCAGATGAGAACCCCTCACGCACTCGTACGCGCCTGCCGTCCAACAACACCACCTCGATCGCGTCCCTCTCGCCTCCTCGCTCGCCTCCCACCAGGCGAACCGGATGAAACCGTACACTCCCCCTCGACCCGCCTTGCAGTCGCTCCGACCACCGAACCAGCCGCTGGGAGGTCAACCCGTACTCCCTGGCGAACTCCGAGACACGCTTCCCACTACGCTGCCATGACGACACAACATTCCGCGCATCCGCCTCTGCCCAGCGCCGCTTCCCTATCACTTTCGATATCCCCGCTGTCCTTCGCTTCGACATCTCTTGCCTCCTTCGTCCCCCGCCTCCAGTGGCGAGCACACAAAGGATGCCTCGGGAGCGACGTATCGGGAACATGGTGGGAGCGGACGCTTACATTCGAACGCCTTGACCACGTCATCCTTCAACGCGAAGGTGACAGCGGTGTTATACATCCCCTGGTACTTCGTCTCTTCGAAGCGCACCGCTTTCTGGTGAGCCTCGAGCGCCTTGTCGAGATCGCCTTGCTTCTGAAGCGCGCGGCCATAGGAAAGCCAGGCCTGGGCGTTGTCGGGCTCGGCCTTCACGAGCGGCTCCAGGAGCGCGACGGCCCCGTTGTAGTCCTGGGACTGAATGAGCGCGCGGGCTTTCGCCAGCGTCTCTTCATTGGCAGTGAGGAGGATTACAGAAAGAATCAGCGTCGGAAACATCATGCGGCCCAGTTTGCCGCAAACGGGAGCTGGAGCCAAGATTCGCCGGGACAATTCGGTCCGGAGTGCTCCATCAAGGGGAGCCCTGTAATCCATTCGTCCAGTCGAGGAGAATCTTCACCACCGCTTTCATCGCCCGCGTGTAGTCGTCGAGGTCGATCCACTCGTCGGTGAGCCCGGAATGGGTGAGGTCTCCTGCCAGCGGCCCAAAACCCACCGCAGGGGTTCCATTGATGTGAATCGGATTGCGGATGTCGCTGCCCGAGTGAAGCGCGTAGGGGATCGGCGTTTTGCCGGTAACCGCCTCGATGGCGCGGCTGACAGTCCGATAAAGAGGATCGCTCTCGGGGACCTCGACGCCCGGAGTGCCGAAGAGCCATTCGACCCGGGCAGGGTGATCGCGCAGATGGGGATCGGCGTCACCGGCTGCGCGTACCGCCGCTTCGACCTCACCACGCACCGAGTCGAGCTCTTCACCGGGAGGAAAAGTGAGGGTGCCGCCAATGACGCACTCGACAGGAACCCGGCTGAGACCGGAGGCATTCCCGCAGGAAACGTCGGCGATGAGCAGGTTCGTGGAGCGGCCCACCTGCTCCTTGAGCCGCGGATGATGGACGCGTTCGGCCCGCTCGGTGTCGAGCTCTTCCAGCGCTTCCATGATCCGCCGCGCTGGCCGCGTGGCGGGAACGGCCCGATGGGCGAACGCCGTATGCCCCGGCTCTGTCGTGTCCGGCGGCTCGCCCATGACCGTGATCTGGAAACGCAGCAAGCCGGAGGTGAGCGACTTGATCTCGCCGAGCCCCCCGCCCGACTCTGCGGGGTGAAGGTAAATGGCGGCATCCGCCCGATACCCTTTCCGAAGCACGGCCAGGATGCCTCGCCCATTACGCTTGCTTGCCGTGCTCGCGAGGATGACATCGCCGCGAAGGCGGATGCCTGCCTTACGCACTGCCACCATCGCCTCCGTCATGAGAGCCACACCCGCGAGATCATCGGCGATGCCCCAGCCGTACAGCCGGCCCTCCTCCACCACACCCTCGAAGAGCGGTTTCGTCCAACCCTCGCTGTGTACCTGCGGACTGTCGGGATGGCCAAAGAAGAGAAGGCTCCGTCCACCGCCCGTGCCTCGGCAAACGCCGACCACGCTGAGCCGCTCGGTCTCGTCGATCATCACCTCCGAAGCAAACTCCTTCTCGAGACGAAGCGAACCCGGCAGCACACGAAGAACCTCGACCTCGCACCCGAGCGCCTCGAAACGGCGCTCGATGATGGCCTGCACCGCCTCCTCTCCGTGCTCGCCGGCCTGGATCAGCTCCTGCAGAAAACCGAGATGCTGCTCGTGTGCCGCGTCGATTTGAGAAAAAACCGCTATCGTATCTGGTGTGACATCTTGTGGAACGATCGTTGAAAGAATCAGAGCCAACGAGATCACGTACAACCTCCCGTGCCTGCCGCCGTCTCGGCGTCCGCTATCTTATACGCATCTGGATCCGGTGGAATCTCGGCCGGGATGAGCCACCGGTCAAGCGAAGAACTTCGGATGCGGTCTGGAAATCGCCTCGAGGAGACTTTCGGGTGGTTACCCTTCCAGGGGCTGGAACCATTTCTCAGGCGTCGCACACAATAGGCCACCGAAGAACTGATCGTCGAGGTCTTTGGCACGCCAGGAGCGCCAGGCCGTAGGCTTCAAACGAATCGTCACGTCGTCGCCGGCCTCGAACCCTGGACCGATCTTCGGATCTTCGAGCGCCTCTTTCGTGAGATAAAGCTTCAAGATCTTCGCGTTGATCTCCTTGGATTCTCCTCCCGTGACGAGCTCGGCGGTGCCCGACGCCGAAACCCAGGCTTCCGAGCCCGGAAGCCGCACGTCGATCACGATGGAGGCGCTCGGTCGCTCGGCGATATTGCGAGCCTTGCGGCTCGCAGACGCGGTCTCCACGTACAACTGTTCATCTTCGAACAAGTACCACACCGGTGTCAGGTGAATGGAGCCGTCAGGATCGTGAGTGGCCAGGGTCGCGAAATGACGGCGCTCCAGGGTCGCGCGCATCGAATCGGTCAATGCACCCATCGAATTCCCTGCTATGCTCGACAATGTATCAGGAACCCTGTTCTGGGAAAAGCGAACCGAGCCACTCAGGGCAAACGTACTCTCGTCGTCACTGCCGGAGCGGTCATCGGTCTAGTGGCTCGTGGCCTACTTGGGGCCTTGTTTACCGGGTCATAATAGAGAAGATGTCCACCAAACCCAGTATTGCAAGGAAGATATCGGTCTCCTTCGTACGGCAAGGGGAAGCGGAACGTGCTTTCGACAGAGACTTCTGGGAGCGTCTCGGGCCACAGGCGCGGCTGACCTCCCTGTGGGAAATGGTCCTCGAGGCAGAGACCCTGAAAGGTCGTGATGGCGATCAACTCCGACTTCAGAGATCTGTTCTACGAGTTCAACACTGCTGAAGTCCGCTATCTTGTCGTCGGCGCGTACGCCGTCACCTTCTATGCTCGACCCCGCTTCACGAAGGACCTCCATATCTGGATCGACGCTCACCCAGACAATGCGCAAAAGGCTTGGGACGCGCTCGCCAAGTTTGGGGCGCCGCTGGATGACGTGACGCCAGCCGATCTCTCAACCCCCGGTATGATCCTGCAAATTGGTGTTGCTCCGAACAGGATCGACGTCCTGACGAGCCTTCAGGGCGTCGACTTCGCGGATGCCTGGCCGCGCCGCGCCACAACGCAATACGGAGACTGCGAAATCGGTATCCTGTCGAAGCCCGACCTCATCGAGAACAAACGTCGCGTCGCGCGGCCTCAGGACTTGATTGATGTCGAGGCTCTATCCGAGGAATCGGAAGCTCTGATGATAAATCTTGCCCGGGCGAGATTTTAGGGGCCGGGATCGGACCACGTAGGAGTGAGCGTCTCGGTCTTGGCCTTGTTCTCCTTCGGACTCTACTTGCTTCTAGAAACGGTCGTCAGTTTGGAGCGTCGGTCCTGCCGCCTCCTAGTGCCGTCCCAACTATTTCGGCCTAGAAACTCGTACCTTCCATGGCTACATCATGGCTGGTGAGCAGGCGAAACAAGTTGGAACGGCACTAGCTGCACCTTCTCTGCGCCGCCGAGGTGGATACCGTTGAAAACGAGCCTGAAGGTCCCGTGCGACTGTCCCCGGAAGAGAACTTCGGGCCCGTAAAGGTAGAGGTGGCCCTTTCCAACCTCGGCGGCCGCGACGGCGACGCCACCATAGACCCGTTCCCGTAGGAGAGCGGGAATTTTTGGCACTTATCCGGATGCTTGGCGAGCAGGTAACCTAGATCAGTCGCGGGCCTGTACGTAGTTGTGATCGTGAGCAACATGATTCTCGCCTAACATTCATACCAGCCGGGAATTACCCATTTACTGGAATTTCCTGAGAAAGCCCAGACAGGGTTGAACGGTTGTTTGCGGTTGTTGCCGGGGCGCTATGAGCGTCCCCTTCCAGCGGTTCAAGAACGAGCCATGAATGTGCTTCGCCAAGCTGCTCCATGGTACGGTGATGACGAACACCGGAATCAGGCGGATTCTGGGAGCCGTCTACAACCAACCGCCGAGCACGGCTGCTAGAGTGCTGGATTGCTCAGCCACGGCTCCATGTGAGGTCTGTCGGCGCCACCTCTCGTCGGCGACTGGGTGAGGCCAGGAATCGAAACATGAAGAAGTACAGCCTCCCAGACAATCTGCCCCCGTCGGAACTAGTCACTCTTGATGAGCTTCGACCCTACCTCGCGGCAGCTGGGAGTGATCCTTTCGAGGTGCACCTACATAGCTTCAACCAGATCGTTTGGTTCCGCGCGGGGGCGGCGTTCATCTTGTCGATTTTGTGGAGCATTCCTACGGCCCGCAAACCCTTGTCTACGTTCCTCATGGAGCGGTGCATGCCTTTAGGAAAGACGATGCATTGGACGGGGCGATCCTTCATTTCGATGACGTGATGGCGATGGGTAGCAGCGATGGCCAGAGCCTCCCTGGGATATTGCGATTGCTGGCTCTGAGCTCTCGCCACTCACGTACGCTGACATCAGCGCAGGCGCTGCAACTGGAATCGTCTATCGAGATGCTTGCTTCGGAGTTGGGCGCGCAAGATAACTTCGGGAAGTCCACGGCAATCGAGGCAGCTTTACGGCTACTGCTCGTCCGGGTATGCCGTCAATTTCAAGAGACCACAGAGCCGAGGTCGACAGAGTACAAGCGGTACCTGAAGTTCCTGGGACTCGTGGAGTGCCACTATAGCGAGGGATTGTCGGTTGAAGCGTATGCGACACAGCTTGGCGTATCCGCGAAGACCTTGTCGCGCAGCGTTCACGATGCGGCCTCCTGCTCACCAAAGCACGTCATTTCGGAACGGCTAACCCTCGAAATGAAACGGCTGCTCGTTCATACCGATTTGAGCGTGAAGGAGATCGCCGGACGCCTGGGCCTGAACGACGCCTCCTACTTGACACGGTTCTTCCGCAAGCAGGCTGGTGTGGCCCCATCTGCCTTCCGAGCTAGTTGGCGGTGACTGTTTGCGAGGCTCTGGAATCTGGGTGAGGACTCGAGCGATGAACTCGAAAATGTGGAGGCTCTCGCCTTTGGGATGGGAAAGCAAAGGGTCGTCATGGGAGCCTTTGCTCTCGTAGAACAGTGTTCTGGAACCGGGCGTCCAGTGAATGCGAGAGAGGCTCACGGGGCAGCGAAGTAAGTACCGGCAAAGCCTTTCGAGCCCCTGTGTGTCTTGTGGCCAAACGGTGGGAGAGTTGTCTACGGAAAAACCGCTATTTGAGTGGTGGCGGTCACATGACGCAAGCGCACCACCACCAGGGAGATGACGTCAGGGTGTATGGAGCGCTCGCCCTCTCGAGGACGCAACTACTCAGAGCGGCCGGCAGAGCACGAAGGCCTTCGTGAGCGCCGCCGTGCAATTCATCGAGCGCTGGAGGCAGCTGCGACCACTCGACGCCACAAAATAGCAAAACACCTCGGCCCAACGTCCGGCGAAAACAGGCCGATTCATCCTGTACAATCCGCTCGAGGCAGCATCATGCCGGTGGAGGGAAGCGTTATGGCAGAGCGTTCTTGCGCATGTCGTTGCCTTGTCGTCGTGGTTGTGTCACAGCTCGTACTGGCCATGACGCTCTCCTGTGATTCCGCGACCGAGCGCGTGCGGATTGTCGCCGGTGGAGGCATCGTGGCTTCCTGGGCGCAATCTCCCGATGAGGAAACGGTGGTTGCGCCGGTCCACCTCGTTCATGAGATCCCAGCCCGGAACGACGATGGTTCGGTGAACGCGGTGATCGAGATTCCGGCCGGCACGACGGCAAAGTTCGAAGTCGACAAAGCATCCGGCGCCCTGAAGTGGGAGTATCGCGATGGGCGGCCTCGAGTGATCGATTTCCTGGGCTATCCCGCAAACTACGGACTGGTCCCCTCGACGCTCCTCGCCGAAAACAAGGGGGCGATGGTGATCCTCTGGATGTCCTGGTGATAGGTCCAGCCTTGGCGCGCGCGAAAGTGGTGCGCGTTCGCATCGTGGGCGCTCTCAAGCTCCTCGACGGGGGTGACGTCGACGACAAGCTCATCGCCGTGCCGCTGAGCGCGCAGGGTAACACCGCGTTGACGTCTTTGAACGATGTCTCCGAATTCCAAGGTCGCTACGCATCCGTACTCGCGATCCTGAAGCTCTGGTTCCTGGGCTACAAGGCTTCCGGCGTGATCGAGTTTGGCGGTTGGACCGGCGCCCATGAGGCGAACGAGATTCTACATTCGGCCGAAGCCGCTTATCGACGTGGCGCGGAGGTCGGGGGGGCAACGGAGTGAGGAAGCACCCGTGTACATCAAGACGACTGCTTCTCGTACGCGTGTGGTCAAAAAACTCATGCGGTATCCCGGTAGCAGAAACGGTGGAGTTCACCGAGCCGTTCCCGACACCGAACCGGGCCTTGGATCGGGTGATCAACCGAACCCGTGATGTAGGCCAGCATTGTCTTCCATCGTGCCTCCTCTCAAGGACTGGAGTGAGTACCGGTCGGGACCTCAGTTTCAAACGGTCGCGCCCGTGGAGAGCCAGACCTCCGAAGTTGCCGGCCCGGGCGAGCGTTCGAGTATTTTGACCACACGAGGTCCTCGGTCGCTTTCCATTTGCCAAGTCTGCCAGGCCTCAATTTCGCATGTACACTCGACGCCTTCGACGACCGATAGTATCGCTTGACGATACTATCGTTTGTCGCTACTATTGGAAAGTGAATTGGAAAGTGAAACACCCAGGCGAGTACCTCAAGGAGAGCTTCCTCGACCCCCTCGGCATCACGCCCTACCTGCTGGCCAAGAGCATCGGCGTCCACCAGACGCGGATCTCCCAGATCTTGCACGGCAAGCGTGGCATTACCCCAGACACGGCCGTGCGGCTCGGCGCGTTCTTCGGCGTGCCGCCCCGATGGTTCATGGACCTGCAAGTGCGCCACGACCTGGCCCAGGCCGCGTCCAGCGCGGAGGGAATCGAGCAGTTCCCGGGTCGATACTGGGTCCGCCCGAGCGGCGCCCAGTGGCTGGATCCTGCTCCCCTTGCCGAACCGACTACCCATCGTATCGACCCCGGGTTCCGAGAGCGAGTTCGTGCTCAGGCCGCGCTCTCGCCGCCGCGACGGCCTCGCCAAGTCGTTGCCGTCGAGTACGACAACGGAATGAAGGCTGTCGTCGGCCGCGAGATCGATGAACCGTCTTCATGAACTTGGCAACGTCGTTGCGGCCAAAGTGATCGAGGACGCCATCGAGATTGGCGAACTGCTGGCCCGTCTACGGGTTCCCCACGCGCTGATCGGCGGACTGGCGGTCGGGCTCCATGGTTTCCCACGCGCCACGAAAGACGTGGACTACCTCGTCGGATCGGAGGCCTTCGAGAAGACCACACCGTTGCTCGTCTATCGTTCGGAGCTCAAGGACCGCATCGAGATGGCCGTCGTCGACCTGCTGGCTGTACCCGACGCATTCCCGTGCCTTGCCGATCAACTGGCCGTCGTGGAGGTTGGCGAGGTACACGTCGTCGCTCCGGAGGCTCTCATCTTGATGAAGCTATCTGCCAATCGCCCACAGGATCGCGCCGACGTCGCGCACCTTCTCGACGCCGGCGTCGACGAACGGCGCATTGCCTCCTATCTCGCCGAGCACGCGCCTGATTTGCTCAACCGCTTCGCCGAGCTCGTCGACGAAGTGCGATGAGTCGCAGGCATCTCAAAGTAAAACGAAGTTTCGAAGCGTCTAGAACGGTCAGACATTTGGCATTGAGCTCAGTAGACGATAGGGTTTTCACATGACCAGTCTAACGTTAACGAAAGTACGAGGACGTTCATCCCGTGCCCGTTACCGAGCCCGAGCCTGAGCCCGATGGACTTTGATTGAGGACCATTCGCGTCAACATCGCTACGATGCGAAGCAGCAGCTACGCGGCTAGTTTGTGCTTCGACTGGTAGACGTCCAGCTTCTCGTGATCGAACCGCCTCATTGGTTGTCCGGCTCCGGGCTCGGGCTCGGAGCGACTTTGTGAGTTAACCGCAATTATGTTACCTGACGTGAGTCGGTAACTACCCGTCGGCATTCGTGTTGTAGTGCGCCACCGTCGTAGTAACGGAGCTCTGAGGCCAGCATTGTCTTCCAGTCCATCGTGTCTCCTCTCAAGGACTGGAGTAAGTACCGGTCGGGACCTCGGTTTCAAACGGTCGCGCCCGTGGAGAGCCAGACCTCCGAAGTTGCCGGCCCGGGCGAGCGTTCGAGTATTTTGACCACACGGGTGCCCGTGACGCGCATCAGCGAGATTGTGAACTGCCGTCGGGGCATCAGCGCCGACACGGCGTTGAGACTCGGCCGCTATTTTGTCAGCACACCGGAGTTTTGGATGAATCTCCAGACCGCGTATGACCTCGAAGTCGCCGAGCGAGAATCGAAGCGAGAGATCGAGCGTGACGTACACCCTCGCGAGGTCGCCTAAACCAGAAGGTTGAAGCACGCCACACTGGTCAGTTCGCAATTCCCACATCGCAAGGCCGTCAACATAGAGCGGTATCCCAAGACGGCTTGCAGAGCTGACAACCTCCTGACTCGTGGACCGCGTCTCGGTTTCGCCGCTTGGAAACGGGCGGAATTGCGGCCGACGGGGAGGGGAAGGAGGTTGCAAGTTGGCGCGGGTATGCGGAAGAAGCAACAGCTGGGGAGTGAGCCTATGACAGAGTGGCGAGATGGTGATTTTGGGAACATGGGTCTCATTCGAATGACCCCCGAATAGTGCCAACCGCTATGCCCGCAGCAGAAAGGCCGACGATAGAGGAGGGTCCCTGCTATTGCGGTTTTGGAGATGGTTCAAGATCTGGCGGATGACGCTGGGCTCGGTGATGAACGAGACGACGGGCATCTTGCGGCCGCAGTTTTTGCAAATCAACGGGTCGGTTTTTAAAATTTCCATTCCGATCGACGAGGTGGTTCCCCATGGGAAGGCCGAGGTGCGGCCCGAGGTTGGTGGAGCTGCCGATTGAGGATCGTGCCGCCCGCCTCGAGAAACTTCGCAAGCTTCGGGATCGTCGTCTCGGCGGTGATGTGTCCGAGCCGCCCCGATATTCGGCGGGGATATCTTCCGCATTCGGCTGCGTACCCTCACGGGTGCTCGCGCGGGGGGCCATGTTCACCCCACCGGGTGGAATCGCGTTCGAGACGAAAACGAGCACGTCGAACTTGTCATTCAAGTTCCCCGCGTCCAGGTCCTTCGGAAAGACGAGCTGGTATGGAAACTCGAACTGCTCGAACAGCCACCGCGTCCAGCCCGAAGCCGTCGACCCGCCCGAAGCCGTCGACCCGCCGTACCGATCCCATAGTCCGATGCGAACCGGCCCGATCTTCAGGGCGCTCGAGCTTGGCGTCGTCGAAACCCCGTCGAAGCTCAGCCCCAGCTCGGTTGCCATCGCCGCGAGCGCCCCGGCGGTCGCCGACGCCGCCGGGATGTAGATCGTACCGGGCGGCCAGGTTGTTCCGTTTGCCGAGGTGGACTCGCTCAGCCAGTAGACCTCTTGACCCTTCTCCAGCAGGCGGTTCGTTGCGGTAAAGGCGTCGTTCGCCGCGTGGCTCAGGAGAAAGCCCGCGGCGCCGCGCGCGCCGGTGACGCGCCCGGTGAGTGGCTTCGCCACGGCGTCGATCTCCTCGAACGGACCTTCGAAGCCTTCGAGGATGCGGTCGAACTCGACGCCCATCTGGAACGCCAGCGTGTGTCCGGCGTTGTCAAACGCTGCGATGGCGGTCACCGAGCCATCAGAGTATCCTCATGGCGCCGAAAGGTCCATCCACCGCTCCCGCAAGGTGGAACAGGAGGTCGTCAGATGAGAAGAAACAGTTTCTCGCTCGTCGCAACGGTCTTTGCGGTCCTCGCGATCGTAACGCCCAGAGGTTATGGCCAGGATCATGGCGCTCCCCACGAGCTCATCGGCCCGTTCAACAGCTACGTCACGGTCTACGACAACCACAACGTCGAGCCGATGCGTCCCGACATCTATGGGAGGCATGGTGTCGTCTCCACCGGGCACTACGCGGCGACGCTCGTGGGGATCGAGGTCTTCAAAAAGGGAGGCAACGCCTTCGACGCGGGTGTGGCGGCCGCCATGGCGGTCAAGGCAACCACGTTCGACATTGCCGGCTGGACGGGTGTGGCTCCGCTGATTCTCTATAGCGCCAAAGAAGACCGGGTCCTGACGCGCATCGGTGCCGGCACCGCTCCGGCGGCAGCGACTCTCGAAAACTACCGGGCTCACGGAAAGGATCCGGCGCACTCCAGCATCGTGCCCGCGGATGTGGACGTGTGGCTTGCCGCCCTCGAGCGCTACGGAACGATGAGCTTCGAGGAGGTGGCCCAGTACACGATCGACATCGCCGAGAACGGGTTCCACCTCAACCATCGGGTCAAGTTCTCCATCGACCGGCGCCAGGAAGCCATCCAGCGTTGGCCGTACAACGCGGAGTACTGGCTCCAGAACGGCACCGGAAGACAGCGCCTCGGCAGTCTCATGATCAACAAAGACCTCGGCAAGCTCATCCGCTACATGGTTGACGCCGAGCGGGAAGCGGTCGCCGGCGGTGGCTCTCGCTCCGAGGGCATCCAGGCGGCGCGGGATGCGTTCTACAAAGGCGAGCCGGCCAGAGCGGTGCACGAATTCTTCGCAGAGCACGTCGACGGTCAGATGACTTACGACGACATGGCCAGCTACAAAGGGGAGTGGGACGAGCCTCTTCACACGACGTACCGGGGCTACGACGTCTATACCTGTGATGCCTGGTCACAGGGGCCACGCCTGATCCTGATGCTGAACATGTTCGAGAACTACGACTTGAAGGCTTTCGGCTACAACACGACGGAGTATATTCACGTCATCTCCCAGGCGATCAATCTCGCCATGTCAGACAGTCACAAGTACCTGGGCGACCCGGACTTCGTCGACATCCCGGAGGAGCTCTACTCGAAAGAGTACGCACGCGAGAGAATCAAGCTCATCGACAGAGAGAAAGCGTTTCAGGACATGCCCCCATGGGGCGATCCGGCGAACATGAAGAACGTGCACCCGGAGTCTCCGACGCGCTTCGCCGCCGAGACGGAGAACGCGCTCGCAGGGAACGATCCGATGTTTCTTGCGAACAGTCTGGATACGACCTGCCTGAACGTGATGGACGGCGAGGGGAACGTCTTTTCGATGACCGAAAGTGACGGTCACCTCACGACGCCTCTCATCCCCGGCTGGGGGTTTGGTGTCGGCAACCGCGGCGGGCAGTTCAACCTCGATCCCGAGCTCGCGAATGTCGTGGCGCCCGGCAAGCGGCCGCGAAATACCAATACTCCGTTCGTCATCATGAAGGACGGCAAGCCGCTGCTCGGACTGTCGCTGGCCGGTGGAGACATGCAAGCGCAGGCTCTGATGCAGATCTTCCTCAACGTCGTGGAATGGGGGATGACCCCACAGCAAGCCATGGATCATCCCCGCTTCGGGAGCTATAACTTCCCGGGAACCGGCAACGAAGTGAACAGCGGCCCCGGTCGCTTGAACCTGGAGGGACGGATTGCGGCAGAGACCTTCCAGGCGCTGGGCAAGCTGGGTCACAAAGTGGAGAGCTGGGGACTCTGGAGCTACGCCTCGGGGGATGGGACCATCACCTATCGGGATCCGCTGAGTGGTTTCATCATGGCGGCCGCCGATCCCCGCCGTGAGATGTACGCCCTGGGCTATTGAGCAAGATTACCTCTCCCCCGCCGGGGGGAGAGGTCGCCCGCCTTCGCCAAACCGTCGGCGGGCGGGTGAGGGACGTTCGAATCGACATCCCTGCCCTCACCCCAACCCTCTCCCGAAGGGAGAGGGAGCGCGCTTTGCGCCTTGGCGCCTTTGCGTTATGTTTTCTCCCGAATCACCCTTCCGCGAATTTGATTGACCGCGGTTCCGATTGTTCTATTTTCTCGTGGACTCCGGGGTTCCTCTCTTCCGGGGTTCCGTGTGATCTCTTTAGCGATTCTCACATCGCTTTCAGGCGGTCGGTTACTTCCAGAAACCGCTCGACGTCCTCCCCTGTATTGAACATCGCGACTCCCACGCGGATCCTTTCGCCTTCGTCGCGGAAGCTGAGTGCGACTTTCTCTTCCTTGAAAAGCTCCTGCGCCCGCTCCGGGTCCTTCCCGTGGGCGAACGTAACGATGGCGGAACCGTTGCCCTCCGGAGTCCACACATCGAAGCCGCGTTCCACGAGACCCTTCCGCATCCGCTGCGCCAGGCCCACCGTATGGCTCTCGATTCGTTCGAGTCGAACCGCGCCCAGATAGTCGAGCGCCGCGTCGAGCTGGTACAGCGGACCGAAGGCCAGGGTGGCGTACTCGTACTTTCGTGCGGTCTCGTAGAGACGAAACTCGTAGCCCGGTAACTCGTCGGCGATCGACAGCGAGCCCAGCCGGTCGACGGGAATGCGATCCAGGTGTTGCTCCCGGATGAAGAAGGGCGCGATGCCGTAGCTGGCGAAGAGCCATTTGTAGGTGCCGCTGGTCATGAAGTCCACGCCCTCGTCGTGGAGGTCCGTGTCGAACATGCCGAGTGCCTGGATGCCGTCGACATAGAGATAGGCCCCATGCGCGTGTGCGAGCTCTGACAATCCCTTCAAGTCATGCCGAAAGCCGTTCTGATGGGATACCCATGAGACAGAGACGAGTCGAGTGCGGTTGTCGACGAACGGTTCGAAGTGCTCCGGATCGGCGCGACCATCCAACGAAGGCACGACTCGCAGCTCGATTCCACGTCGTTTCTCGAGGGTCTTGTAGAGGAGGTAGGTGGTCTCGTAATGGAGGTCGTCGACGACGACGTTGTCTCCCTCCTTCAGATCGAGCGCGGCGGTCACGATGTTCTCCCCCTCGCTGGTGGCGAAGAGGAAGGCAATCTCTTCCGGCTTCGTGCCGAAAAGGGTGGCGAACTTTCGCCGGGCCTCGTTTCCCTTTGCGAGCATGTCACCCAGAGAGATCGGCGCTTTCGATTTCGCATGGATGAAGGCGATGCCGGCCTCTTCCACCTGGCGCGGCGGGGGTCCGATGTAGGGTGTGTTGAGATAGGTGCCTTCTGCAGCGGCAGGGAAGTCGCCACGAACGCCGAGGGGGTCGGCGACCGTGGCGCCGGCCGTGACCGCCGATGTTCGGGCCGCCGCGAAACCGGCGGCGGCAGTGGTCATGAAGCCTCTCCGGTCGAGTTTCACGTTTCCTCCTTATTGATGGAGCATCCCCACGCCGGTCTCGAGCCCGTGCAGTGTCTGGACCTCGGCGGTGCTCAGCGCACGGTCGAACAGTGACAGCTCGTCGAACAAGCCGACATAGTTGATCCCCAGGCGGATCGTTCCCCGCGCGAGATCCCAGGTGAAGGGTTCTCCGATGCCGGTGACGGTCTTGTCGTTCGCCACACCGTTCAGGTAGAGATTGGCGGTGCCCCCCGCATCGCTTCCGAGACCGGTAAACGTGATCACGACGTGGGTCCAGGACTCTCGTGAGAACGGCGGTCGCTCTTCCACCGCGAGTCGCTCCTCGAACATGGGATGTTCGTCGATCTCTTTCGGGTTCCAGACGTCCAGGTCGCCGAAGATGCCCAGGCGGAAGTGGCGCGGATTCTCCCGGGTGAAATCCACCCAGACCGCCGCGTCATTGTAGCGGGTATCGGTAATCTGAATCGGGTCGCAGAAGCCCGGTTCCAGGTCGACCGCGGGGTCGAGGCGCAACCAGAAGGAGACAGTTCCGGACCAGCCCGACGGGGCGTAGGCCACGTTCTTGTCCGCTCGAAAAAAGATCGCATGGCGATTGCGTGACGTGAAGTCCAGTGCACCTCCAAAGCGTCCCGCGCCGGTATCGAGCCGCACGTCGGGATTGCCGATTCCCGGCTCGGCCTGGTCCACCTCGCCGTACGACGGCGCGGTGAACAGTGTGGCGTCTCCTCGCGCGAAATCGGCGTCCGGTAGGTCATCGAACGAGGCATGAAACGTCAAAGCCTGCTCGAGAGATGACACGTCCGAGCCGGCGGCGGGGCTGGAAATCTCTTCCGGTGCGGGAGCCTCGGACGAAGGCGCGCACGCGCTCGTGAGCAAAACAGCAAGCGACGGTAGTAGCGGTAGAGCACTTTTCACGACATCCTCCTTTGGGTTACATCTAGTGCGTCATCGCGCGCTCACTCTACGTTCGCGCGCGGCGCCTCGCTCCTCGCTCGGCGCGCGGTGTGCTATCGGCCCATTCGGGCCGGTCTCGCGGCAGACGCGATGGCTGCCGCTCGGCAGGCTGCAGTCGCATTTTTCAGCAGCCTGTTAGTCCCCGAATAGACTCCCGATCGGCAAGGGGATCGCGAGGCCGTAGGTAAAGAGGAAACCGAGCCCGGCGACGAACAGGACTGGGGCGACGAAGCTCACGAGCCCGCGACTCCCGAACAGACGGCTTAGAAACATCATCAGGAGACTCGTAGAGACAAAGAAGCCCGCGAACGGGAACAGAAAGGTGTAGGCGACGAGCGACACGGCGCCGAGAACCGGGCGCCGGTCGACGCGGGGGGCTGGTTCCGCATCGGATGGCGCGCGTGCGAAGATCAGCGACAGGCCAAGCGCGCCGAGGAGAAGCGCCAGAATGTAGGGGAACGCGCGGGGCCCGATGGGGTCGGCGATGAATCTCACTTGAAAGCTCCGGGCCTCGAGCCCGTACGCGACGGCGAGCACGATGAGGGCCAGCCCGCCCAGGCGGTCACTCCTCTTCATGGCAACAGCCCGATCTCCCGGTTCAGCGTCCGGAATTCGCGAACCTGTTCATCGATGAACGCCTCGAAGCTCTCGCCGCCGACGAAAAACGGTGTCATTCCGTACCGTTCGCGCACCTGCTCCCATTCGGATGAGCTTTCGATTGCCGAGAGCGATCGCACCCAGCGCTCGTAGGCCTCCTCCCCGATGTCGGGAGGTGCGAAGAAGCCACGCCAGACGATCCATTCGACCGGATAGCCCGCCTCGCTGGCGGTCGGCACCGCCTCGAATGGTGGAGGAAGTTTTTGCGGTGCGAGCACGGCGAGCACACGTATCCGTTCCGCGCGGAAGAGAGCCAGCGCTTCGGAGGCATCCGCGGGAACCAGCTGTACGAACCCGCCGAGAAGGGCGGTCAGGGCTTCGCCACCGCCGTCGAACGGAACGTACCGAACGGAGCGGGGCTCGATTCCCGCGCTGGCGGCGAGCAGGAGCACCTTCATGTGATCCTGTCCCCCGACCGCACTGCCGCCTGCGACCACGATCGAGGTGGGCTTCTTGCGCCACGCCTCCACGAGCTCGCCGAGCGTGTTCCATCGAGCGTCGGCCCGGACCGCGAGGACATCGTAGTCCGTCGCAATCGCTGCAACCCAGCGCACGTCCCGATGGTCGAACTCACCGAACTGTCCCTGAGCCAGGCGAAGTGTGGTCGCCGGGCTCGCGGCGACGATGACGCTCTCGTCGTCGCTCAGCTCGGCGACGGTGCGCCGCTGGGGACACGGTTCTGACAAGAAGCTGCGAGAGTTGTGGGGAGAGCGGTTCGGAGACCAAGGCGTAGACATCGTTCTCGCGGGCCACGATCACTTCTACCAGAAGATCAGGCCTCAGGTGGGTGTTCACTACTTCGTTTCGGGCGGCGCCGGCAAAGTACGAAATGGGGTCAAGGAGAAGCATCCGGAAGTAGAGTTTGCGGCCGAAAGCTACCACTTCCTTCGTTTCGAGGTCAGCGTGGACGAAGTCAAATATGTGGCAATCGACGATAGCGGGGACGTCCTTCACCAGGGGCGCATTACAAAGAGCAGCACCCGCTAGTCTTCTTCGACGGAAGCCGGAGGGATGAGGTCGGCGACTTCCGCTTCGACATCGGGCCATGCTTCTGGCGAAAGCCGTTCGCCTTTTCCGTAGGTCGTTACATTTCCGTACTTTGTGCCGGCCGGCTGCCGGTATGCCTCGAGTGCGTCATCTACGAGGTTCACGATCCAGTACTCCGGAATTCCGGCTTCGGCGTAGAGCTGCGCCTTGATCGTTCGATCGTAGTCCAGGGACGAATCCGCAACTTCGATGACGAGAAGCGCTCTCGCAACTCCAGATACGTAGTCCTTCGGATCCGGACTCGATGTGACGATCAGGTCCGGCTCCGGTTCCGAATCCCAGCTCTCGTGGAAGAGGGGATCCTGTACGAATGTCCATGCCCGCCAAGCCAGCTTCGCCGCAAGCGATTGGACCGCCAGGGCAACACCCAGCACGTGCCGCTTTCCCTTTGGGCTCTTTTGCCGCACCACTCCCCGGATGAGCTCGACGCGCTCGTCAGGAGCGAAGACCCCGGATCGCCCCATCCGGTGATACTCCTCGACGGTGAACCGTCTCTGAGCAACTTCGTAAGCAACCTCTGCCATGACGCTATTGTAACCCGGACAACGGGACGCCTTCTCAAACGCCGTGCTCCCACTCCCGGGGCCGCATCGGCGGTCCACGCAATCAGTACAGTCTGTCGGTGTCCAGTATGTTGAGGAGAGAATCACCCCTCAGAAAGCGCTTCAGGTTCTCGCAGAACAGGTCCGTCCATCGTCGGTTCTCCCGGTCGCTGGTGCTTCCCGAATGGGGGCTGACGAGGACGTTGGGCATCTCCCACAACGGGCTCGAGGCGGGAAGCGGCTCTTCCTCGAAGACGTCGAGACAGGCGCCGCCGAGATGACCGGAGCGTAGAGCTTCGACGAGCGCCGGCTCATCCACGAGCGCTCCGCGCCCGATGTTAATGAGGACGGCACCCTTCGGGAGCAGGGCGAGCTCGCCGGCGCCGATGAGCTGCTCTGTCTCAGGCGTATGGGGAGTGCTGAGAACGAGATACTCGGATCTTTTCAAGACGCTTTCGAGCGTGTCGAGTCGATGGAGCTCATCCAGGTGGAGGCTCGTCGGGTCCAGTCCCTTCACGTCGCGCTTGATGCCCAGGACGTTCATGCCCATCTCGCGCGCGACGCGGGCCACTTCGCGGCCAACCCTGCCCACGCCGACGACTCCGAGCGTGCGGTCTTTGAGATCCGTTCCTGCGTAGCGCTCCCAGTGCTTCCGCCTCTGGTCGCGCACCATCCGCAGGACACCCTTGTTGAAGAGCAGCATCCCCATCAGACAGAACTCGGCGAGGGGCTGAGCGTGGACACCGCTCGCGGTGGTGATGACGGTCTTCGGCATCCGCCGGTCGTATCCCATGCGTTTGACGAACTGACCGATCCCCGAGCTGGTGGCCTGAATCCATCGCACGTTGGGCGCGAGATCCGGGAGGTCCTCCCGGTGGGTGAGGTCGAAATCGAAGAGTATGTCGGCTTGTCCCAGGAGCTCCCGCCACCGCTCTTCCTGCTCGGGTGAGCGCTCCACGTCCCGGCCTTTGTGATCCGCCGCGTAGCGCGGTGGCCGCAGAAGTTCTGGCTCGTAGAGGACCTGGAGACGCTCGTCCACTGCCTTGACGCGCTCGACGAGCTCGGGCTCCAGGTAGCTTGCGATCAGAATTCGCTGCGTTCGTCGTTCCATCGGGCGAATCAGTTCAGGGCGAAGTTCACGGTCACCGTCATGACGATCGGCACTGCGACGCCGTTGAGCTCCGTGGGCTCGTACTTCCACTGAGCGACGGCGTCCATGGCCGCTTGATCGAGAAGAGGAATCGATTCGAGAACGCGCACGTTCGTCACGTTGCCTTCGGGATCGATGATCGCCTCCAGCACCACTCTTCCGGCGACACGGGCCTCGATCGCGTTTGGTGGATAAACCGGCGAGACGTTACGGATTTTCCGTGGAGGTGCGATGTCGCCGCTCACCCGAATCGGCTCACCGGGTCCTTCTCGAGTGATCTCGCGTGGCTCCGGTGGCGGCTCCTCCGCTTCGTCCTCTTCGGTGCTCGGCCTGGAGACATAACGCAGCTCGTCACCGTACGCGCTCAGGATTCGGAGCTGAAGGAGACTGGCGAGCGCGAAGAGAGCAGTCAACCCGAGGCCCGCTACCAGAACACGGCGAGAGACAGCCCCGATCAGGGAGAAGACGAGACTCACGATGAAAGACATGGTGGACAGGGTAATCGCGCCGAAGGAGAGAGCTGAGGCAGCGGTCAGATGCCTGGCGATGTACGTAGAGACGGCAGCGATCTCCGCGTGCTCGAGGTCCATCTCTTCGGAAGCCTGTGCGGCCATCGGGGCGATAGCGTCGTCCACGATTTGCCATCGCCGAGAGCCGGCAGCGAGAGGATCAAAGAGCGCGTGCCGGCGTGACCAGCCGCCACGACGGTCAGTACGGACAGGAACAACTCCCGCGAGGATGAGCCAGGAACGCCACGCCGCGGGCGGCTTTTCATCGGGCGCGGTGCTTTGTTGGGAGGAGCACCACTCCCAGCACCGCGAGGACCGCGAGCGCAGCAAGGCTCGCGAGGTGTCCATGGTAGGCCCCTTGATCCGCCTTCGACAAGACGCTGGTGACATAGGACATGCCGCCCGAACCGGCGAGGGCCATCTGTCGAAATCCCTGGATCACCTTGTAAGTCACCAGGAACCAGATCGTCCCGAGCGACATGACCACCAGCGGCAGGGCGATGGCCAGGATGCCAGGACGGCCGTTCCTGCGCACGAGCAGGAAGATCCCGAGCGTCGCAACGACCGCGCCAGCCTGTAGTACGTAGGCGGCGAGAATCATGGAGACCCCTCCTTGTCGGCGGCGGATCCGGCTCAGTCGATGGCCGTCTCGTCGGTGTACAGGACCTTGCCGCCGACGATCGTATAGACGACTTTCGTCGAGAGAATTTCGTTGTTCGGGATCGTCAAAATGTGTTTCGAGAGCACCACGATGTCTGCGTATTTCCCGGATGTGATGGACCCTTTCACATCCTCCTCGAACGCGGCATAGGCGTTGCTCAAAGTGTAGGACCGAAGCGCCTCTTCGCGCGTCATGACCTGCTCGGGGAAGAACACGCTCCCGTCGCTGCTGATGCGAGTTACCGAGGCGTAGAAGCTCGCGACCGGACCCACGTCCTCGACCGGAGCATCGGTGCCGTTGGTGACGATGGCACCCGATTCCATCAAGTCGCGCCAGACGTAGGCGCCCGACTTCGCTCGCTCCTCACCGAGACGCCTGAAAACCCAGGGGGCGTCCGATGTGCAGTGGATGCCCTGCATGGCGGCGATGACGCCCAGCTCGGCGAAGCGCGGAATATCGTCGGGATGAATGTGCTGCGCATGCTCGATGCGCCAGCGAAGCTCTTTTCCGCCGTTCGGATCGTTCTCGAAGACCTTCTCGTAGATGTCGAGAACCTCACGGTTCGCGCGATCTCCGATCGCGTGCGTGTTCACCTGGAAGCCGTGCTCGAGCGCGATCTCGGCGGTTCGGGTGATGTCTTCGACCGGCTCCAGAACGAGACCGGTGCTCTCGGCGAGGTCCTCGTACGGCTCGAGCAGCCAGGCACCGTGCGCCCCCAGCGCTCCGTCGATTTGTCTCTTGATGGAGCGAACCGTGAGGTGACCATCGATGGCGTTCACCATGCGGTAGTCCGGGAGCTTCTCCGCCATCGCTTCGTTGGATTCGTGGCGCACCATGACGTAGAGGCGAACCGGGAGCTTGCCCTCTTCGGCGAGACCCTCGAGAAAATCGATGGTCGCGAAATCGGATCCTGCATCCTGAAAGCTCGTCACGCCCTTTCGCAGGAGCTCCTCGCTGGCGAGCTCCACTTTCCGGACTTCGTCCGCCCGCTGTTGCTCCGGGGTCCGACTCTCCTTGTAAGCGTTTAGCTCGGCCTCGACCAGGTCGGCGGCCTTTTCCCGGAGCGCGCCGGTTGCGCTTCCGGACGCGTCGCGGACGATGGTTCCGCCTGGTGGGTCGGCGGTGGACTCGTCGATTGCCGCGAGCTCCATTGCTTTCGCATTGACGAAGGCGGCGTGTCCGCTGACGTGCTCCAGGAACACGGGGTTCTCCGGGGACACCTCGCTCAGTCCGATATGAAGTGGCAACCCGTCGACGGCTCCCGGCGGGATGGAATCCCACTTCTCCTGATGCCAGCCCCGACCCTCGATCCAGGCGCCGGGCTCCGCACTCTCGGCGACATCACCGACCATGGTCTCGATCTCGTTCCAGTTGTTCACTTGCGTGAGATCGAGGATGAGCCTGGAGTTGCCTAGGCTCATGAAGTGGCCATGCCCTTCGATGAACCCGGGAATGGCCAGTCGTCCCTCGAGGTCGATGAGCTCGGTCTCGGAGCCCACGTAGGCTTCGACTTCGCGCGCCGAGCCCACGGCCACGATCCGATCGCCGCGGATGGCCACCGCCTCTGCTTCCGGAACGTTCTCGTCGACGGTGACGATCTTTCCGTTCGTCAGGACGAGGTCCGCGGGCTCCTCGGCGGGCGGTGGCGCGCAGCCGACGGTAGCGAGAAGGGTCAGAAGAAAGATGTGCCGTTTCATCTCGGTATCCTTTAGAAAGAAATGCGTCGCATGACGAAGCGGGGGAGCAGGCGAATCACCGCCATGATGTAGCGCCAGATCCACGGAGTGTAGACGACCGGTGTCCCACGGTCGATCGCGCGGAGGACGTCCCGGGCGACCGGCTCCGGCTCGCCAGCGAATGGAGGTTGCTTCAGCCCGGACGTCATGCCGGTCTTCACGAACCCCGGCTTCACGCAGATCGTACGGAGTCCGCGGGTCCGGAACTTGTGGTCCAGCCCTTCGAGATAGGCAGACAGCCCCGCTTTGCTGCTTCCATAGATGATAACGGGTCTTCGACCTCGCTCGCCGGCGATGGAGGAGAAGACGCACAGCGTGCCATTGCCACGTGTAAGAAGCCGCTTGCGAGCCTCCTCACAGAAGGCCATCGTGTTGGCGTAGTTCACAGTCACCAGGGACAAAGCCATGTGTGCGTCGTCTTCGAGTGCCTCCTGAGTTGCGAACACTCCGGCGGTCACGATCACGGTATCGATGTCGCCGAGCGCCTTCGTGGCCGCGTCGAGGGCTGGAGCGAACGTATCCGGACGGCTGAGGTCACAAACCGCGACCGGCACCTGCGTGCCATTACGGTAGCGCGCCTCGAGGTCGCGCGCGGAGCGCTCCAGCTCGTTGCCGTCACGTCCAAGGAGGCAGAGCTCCTCGCCGCGCTCCGCCAGCAGGCGCGCCAGGGCGCGTCCGATGCCTCGAGTGGCTCCGAGAAAGGCGACCTTCACGCGGGATCTCCGAGCACACGAACGGACTGCGCGCTTCGAATACGAAGCTCGGGGTCCCAGTGTTTGCGGACCTCCAGCCACTCGGGAAGTCGCGGCTCCATCGCCCGGAAGTGCTCCGCGCGGGTGAACGTGTCCTTCGTCAGATAGACCCGCCCGCCCTCGGCGATCACCGCTTCGTTCAGGCGGTCGACCAGAGATTGGATACGATCGTTGACCGCAAGGTCGACCGCAACGGAAACCCCATGACACGGAAACGACAGAAGGCCTTTCCCTTCGGCGGCGCAATCCTTAATCACGCAGAGAAACGGGTCGGGGTCGCCTTCCCTGGTGAGCAGCTCCAGAAAACGGCGCGCCGAGCTGTTTCCGGACGAGCTCGGAATCACGCACTGGTACTGGGTGAATCCTCGGGACCCGTAGACGCGGTTCCAGTGCTGGATTTTGTCGAGCGGGTAGAAGAACGCCTCGGGATGCTGGATGCTAGACCGAGTGCGGAACTGGCGCCGGTAGACCGCTTCGTTGAGGAGCCGCGCGCTGAGACGATTGAGAACCCAGTTGGGGAGCTCGAACGGTACCGAGATGTGCCCGACACGTCTCGGTGGATCTTGCGGGGCCTCTTCGGCCGTCGCCCACCGGCCTCGATACAGGATGCCCCGACCCAGCTTCGAGCCGCGGGTCATGCAATCGGCCCAGGCGACGGTGTAAGGCCAGCTCGCCGAAGACTCCGTGAGCCCGCCCATGAGGGCGTCGATGTCGGGGTACCGAAGGCGTTCTTCGTAGATCCACGGCGACGGGATGCGCTTCAGGCGAAACTCGACTTCGAGAATGTGTCCCGTCAACCCCATGCCACCAATGGTGGCCCAGAAGAGCCGGTCCTCGTCGGCAGGGGAGCAGGAGACGATGCGTCCATCGGCGACTCTCAGCACGAGCTTCGTGACGTGGCGGCCGAACGTGCCTTCGACGTGATGGTTCTTCCCGTGCACGTCCGAGGCGACCATGCCCGCGATGGTGACGTACTGCGTTCCGGGTGTGACTGGCGTGAACCAGCGACGCGGCAGGAACAGGCGATTGAGCTCGGCGAGACTGAGGCCCGCCTCGACGCGGATCAGTCCTGTGTCCTGGTCGAAGCTCAGAATGCGATCCGCGAGGACCGTCGTGGCCACGTCGAGGTGACCGGGTGGGGGGAGTGCCGAGTCTCCGTACGACCGGCCGAGGCCACGAGACAGAACGGCGTTCTCGGTGAGTGTAGGAAGATCTTCGGAGAGAACTTCCCTCCCGGGCCTGGCGATGCGTCCCCAGCCAGCCAACATGGGGGTCTTCGCGTTAGTACCCTGTTTCACAATTACGGTGGCGTTTGAACGCCGATGCATCCCGTCTGGCTGCGTTGCTCGCCGCCTTCCGCAGCGAGCCTGTCGAGCGGAGGGCTAGGCCGGAGGCCGAACTGGAAGAATGGTTCATATATCCAGATATTACTCGCTCCTCGCGCCTTGCCAGCCGGGCGCCTCGGCGTTCTCGGTGCGTCACCGTAACTACGAAGCAGGGCACTCAGCCATTCCGGTGTGCTGCATTCACGGCCGGTAAGTCTACCCCGATCGCAAATCACTGACGAATCGCCTCGGGAGGAATTGGGCTGCAGGTGTTGCAAAAGCCGGCATCGCGCAAACGAATCCCCAATATTTACGAGGCGTAGCGCGAGCCGCGAAGGCTTTCAAGCTGTTGATTCGATGGGTGTTGTGGTCTGGTGTCGTACGTCGCCAACGACGCCGCGAATCGTTCGCCACGCATCGGGCTCCTCCCCGCTGAACCGCAGGCGCTTGCCGACGAGGTTGTCGTCGGGCCAGATGCGATTTGCCAGGGCTTTGCTGATGACGACATCGCGGCCGTCGTCCCGCCGGCGTGAGAACGCCTCCCCGCGCAGCACCGGGATGCCCATCGCCGCAAAGTAGTCCGCGCTGGCATGGTGTACAACAAGTTACGCGGGTGGACATGCAAAGTTCAAGAGGTTGTGTTGCCATTCTTGACCAAAGTGCTCGCGTTTGCTCGCGGTCTTGCCCTTTGCAACCCATCACTGCTACCCTCAGCCGGCTTGACTGGGAAACGAGGATAACGATGATGCGATCGCTCTTGATTGCCGTGGTGGCCGTTCTGCTGGTGTCTCTCCTCCCGCACGCTCCGCTTTCGGCCCAGAGCGAGGGGCGGAGTATGGGAAGACTCAACAAAATCGTGAAGCTCCTTGCGGAGGGGAAGCCTGTCTTCGGCATGTTCTCGGGCGACAAGACGGCTCGTGGAGGCATGGCGATCGCCGAGAAGGAAGTCGCTGATTTTGTCTTTTACTCGATGGAGAGCGGCCCGTTCGACGTCGAAGGGATGCAGGTCTACATGCAGTTCATGCTGAGCCGGGCCGAGCTGGCACGGAGTACGTTCAATGGGCACCCCGTCGCACTCCGGATTCCACCCATCCGCGACGGCTGGGTGGAGGCTCAGGACCGCACGAAGCGTGGCCTCGATGCCGGCGTCTATAGCATCGTCTATCCCCATGTGGAATCCGCCGAGGAGGCGCTCCACGCGGTTCGTTCGATGCGTTTCCGCGATGCGAAAGCCAGGGGACCCGAAGGGTTGCGGCCGTCCGACGTCGGCGACTCACCTCGCTACTGGGGGCTCTCGGCGGACGACTATCGCTCGAAGGCGGACCTCTGGCCTCTCAACCCCGAGGGCGAGCTGGTCAACATCCTCCTGATCGAGGATCGGGTCGGAGTGAAGAATGCTCGCGAGATCGTGTCCACGGAAGGCGTCAGCATCGTCATTCCGGGACCGGGAGACCTGCGTCGGGCCTATAACAATGATGCGGCCGCGATCGAGAACGCGATCCAGACGGTTCTGGCGGCGTGCAAGGAGTTCGATGTGCCCTGCGGCATTACCGCCGGCCCCGACAACATCGAGCAGCGGTTGAAGGAAGGGTTTCGGGTCTTCATTGCGCCCGAGGATGCGATCGCGGTCGGACGACGTGCCGCCGGACGGTGATTGTGGAATCGAAGTGCCCTGCTTCATAATTACGGTGACGCACCGAGAACGCCGAGGCGCCCGTCTGGCAAGGCGGGAGGAGCGAATAATATCTGGATATATGAACCATTCTTCCAGTTCGGCCTCCGGCCTAGCCCTCCGCTCGACAGGCTCGCTGCGGAAGGCGGCGAGCAACGCAGCCAGGCGGGATGCATCGGCGTTCGAATGCCACCGTAATTATGAAACAGGGTACTAAGGAAGCGCTTCTCGCCACGGACCGGGCGCACGTCATACACCCACTCCACAATCCCGAGTTGCATCGGCAGGGGCACGTGTGGGTGCGAGGAGAGGGCGCACTTCTGTACGACGCCGATGGCAAGGAATACATCGACGGGTTGTCCGGCCTCTGGAACGTCGCGCTCGGCCACGGGCGGAGCGAGCTGGCGGAGGCGGCGGCATCACAAATGAAGACGCTCGGCTACTGCTCGGGTTACGCCGGCAGCACGAATCCGATCGCCATCGAGCTCGCGAGCAGGTTCGCCGGGCGGACTTACCCGTCCATCAACCGGTTCTTCTTCACCTCCGGGGGCGGCGAGTCGAGCGACAGCAACTTCAAGACCGCTCGCTACTACTGGAAGCTCAGGGGCAAGCCGGAGAAGACGAAGGTCATCTCTCGTCAGTGGGGTTACCACGGCGTGACGCTTGCGGCCATGAGTGCCACCGGAATCTCCTCCTACTGGCCCATGTTCGAGCCTCGCGTGCCGGGCTTCGTGCACATTCCTTCACCCTATCCGTACCGTTACGAAGCGCCCGAAGGGGTGAGCCAGGGTGTTGCCGCAGCCAACGAGCTGGAGAACGCCATCGTCAGCGAAGGGCCCGATACGGTGGCTATGTTCCTTGCCGAGCCGGTGCAGGGAGCTGGCGGCGTGATCCCTCCGCAGGACGATTACTTTCCCCGCATCCGGGAGATCTGCGACGATTACGACGTTCTCTTTGTCTCGGACGAAGTGATCACCGGTTTCGGCCGCACCGGAAAATGGTTTGGTCTCGAGCACTGGGGG
Source organism: Candidatus Marinacidobacterales bacterium (assembly GCA_965237685.1). Lineage (GTDB taxonomy): Bacteria > Acidobacteriota > Vicinamibacteria > Marinacidobacterales > SMYC01 > CBDEGF01. The sequence goes on along the minus strand of CBDEGF010000003.1, from coordinate 1,944,344 downwards.
GTCGAGCCGGACATGATCCAGTTCGCCAAAGCCGTCACGTCAGGCTACTTTCCCTTCGGGGGCATTGGTCTCAGCGACCGGGTTGCGGAGGTGCTCGACGGCAGTGAGCCTGTCTGGATGCATGCCTACACGTACAGCGCCCATCCGGTGGGCTGCGCCGTGGCGCTGGCGAACCTCGACATTCTGGAGAGCGACGGGCTGGTCGAACAGGCCGGGGAGAAAGGGCGCTATCTCCTCGACTCGCTCGCTCAGGCGCTCTCCGAGCATCCGCACGTTGGCGACGTCCGGGGACTCGGACTCATGGCGGCGGTCGAGCTGGTCAAGGACAAGGGGACCAAGGAGGAGTTTCCCGCCTCGGACAGGATCGGGCCGCGCGTGCACGACGAGACCGAAAAACGAGGTCTTTTTTCGCGGGTGCGCGGAGATGTTTACAATCTGGCCCCGCCTTTTGTCACATCGACGGAGCAGCTGGACCGGATCGTGGAGATCCTGAAGGAGTCGGTGGAGGCGGTTCTCGGGAGCTAGCAGGCTGCTGAGACCGCGCCTGCCGCCTGTCCGCCTTCGCCAAGGCTTCGTCGGGACCTCGCCGAAGCCCGGAGGGCGTAGGCGGGAACGAGGAGTGAGCGCGCGATGATGTGCTAGATGTCGGCGGGGGGATATGCACCGGGCCGCTCCCTGTGTTACTCTGGTCAGGAGAAGGAGTAAGGTTCATGAAGCCCTTGCGAAAGGAAGAGTTCCGGCGGGAAGCCGACGTCAAGTCGCTCGAAGAGATCATCGACGAGGTGGCAGAGGACGCGTCGAACCTCAAAGACCGCTATCTCAGCGAGACTATCGTCCCCGAAGGCGGCGAGTAAGCTCCTCGAGGCACCGCTCGCCGTCTCTCTGACGGCGGGAAGGGTCTTGTTCTACTCTCGTGCTCGGTCGCCTTATTGGTCAGGAGACCGAATACGCCATCCGCTTCTCCCCCCAGCGTGATCGTCCCGGAAACCACATCATTTTCGAGGCCCTGACTCAGGCCATCGAGTCGACCGTTCGCACCCGGCCGGGCGCGGTGGTCGAGCGCTCCCAGATTTTCACGCAGAACGGCGGAGCCTTCTACTACGAGTATCTTCCCTATCGTGTCGACGGGGGGCTAATCGAGGGCGCTACTCCGGAGTGCCGGGGGCCCTCGCAGCTGCTTCTCTATCAGCGCGCGCAGGAGGCGCTGCTCCGGAAAGTCATTCCGAAAGCCGAGGCCACGCTGAGCCTTCTCGGTTATCCGGGGAAGCTCGGCCTCCTGAAGAACTGCCGGGATGCGGAAGGTCATATTTACGGAGCTCAAGAGAGCTTCCAGGCAACGCTGGCCAGAGGAGCCTGGCTTCTTCTCTACCGGCTCGGGTTGGCCTTTCTGCTCCCGGTGCTCCTGGCGACGACTCTCTCGTCCTGGGTCCTTCTCGCCGTTGCTCTCGCTGCTGGTTTCGTGACCGCACTGCTCAGCGCGGTGGCCTTCACCCTTACGCCCCTGGGCCGCACTCGGTGGGGCGAGCAATGGAACAATCTGGAAGAACATGCGGTCGAGAACGCGCTCGGCCGCGTCCTCTACTGGCCGTTTCTGGTCTTGAGCTGGCCGTTTACGATTCCTTTCTCGTTCATCCTGCGAACGTGCGGTTTCCGTGGCCTGCGACGGAACGCCCTCGCATTCCTGATGACACGCCAGGTGTTCTCGGGCGCTGGAACGGTCCGCATGGACGGGAGTTTCGAGCTTTCCGAAAAGGCCGGTGCGATCAACGGTACGGTTCGCTGGACGGTCAGTCCCAACGATCGACCGGTGTTCGACATCGGCAACCTGATGAAAGCAGGCATTCTTCTGGCCCACCTGCACTTCGAGCCGCTGCTTCGTCTCTTCTCCGGGAAGCAGAGACTGCAGCTCGGGCTGGCGGATTCGAATCGATTGCAGGAGCCCGAATACGTGAAGTTCGGCGCGACATCTCTCGTGATCGATATGATAGAGAGCGGGTTCCTGAAGAAAGCGCCTCGCTTGCGGCGGCCCATTCGAGCCCTTCACGAGATCTCGGACGATCCGACACTCGAGGCCGTCTACGAGACCAGTCTGGGGCCGATGCGCGCTCTCGAGATTCAGCGCTTCTATCTGGAGCAGGCCAAGGCGTATCTTCGGGACGCGAAGAGTACGACGATGGAGGCTTCCAACGTCGTTCGTTTGTGGGAGGAGCTCCTGACGAAGTTGGAGAGAGGCTCCATGGACCAGCTCGTCGGAAGACTGGACTGGGTGACGAAACGTTTCCTACTCGAAACCTCGGGCGCCGAGGGTGGCGGTTGCCTGCTGAAGACGATCGACCTTCGATACCATGAGCTGGGAGCGGGCTACGCCGATCGTCTCGAGCAGGCTGGGCACACGAGTCGCCTGGTCGAGGATGCGGCGGTCGAAGAAGCGATCTACGATCCTCCGCGCGAGACACCTGCCTACCTGCGTGGCCGTTTCGTTAGTCACCGAGCAGCACTCAGAGGGCCGGTTCGCGTCTCGTGGGGCTCGGCCGTGATCGGCGGACGGCTGCGCGGAAAGGTCATTCGCTTCGAGCCGAAGAGAAACTAACGCAAAGGCGCAGAGAAAACCGTGCCCGGGAACACATTCGGTCATTTGTTCAGGATCACGACGGCGGGGGAGAGTCACGGTCCCGGCTACATCGTGATCATCGACGGTGTGCCGTCGGGACTCGAGCTGTCCGAATCCGATCTACAGCCCGATCTGGACCGGCGTCGTCCGGGACAGTCGAAAATCACTAGCCAGCGCATGGAGTCGGACGTTCCTGAGATCCTCTCGGGCGTTTTCGAAGGGCGGACCACCGGCACACCCATCGCGATCTCGATCCGGAACCGCGACCAGCGCCCCCGGGACTACAACGACATCAAGAACAAGTACCGCCCGGGACACGCCGACTACACCTACGATGCCAAGTACGGTTTTCGCGACTACCGGGGCGGCGGCCGCTCGAGCGCGCGCGAGACGGCGGTTCGGGTCGCCGCTGGCGCCGTCGCCAAGAAGCTGCTCGGTTCCTGGAACGGGATCCGTATCGTGGGCTACGTGAAACAGATTGGTGATCTCGTCGCGGATATTCCCGAGCCTGAGCGTCTTGCCCTCGAGGATGTCGAAGCCAACGAGGTTCGTTGCCCTCACGCGGATACGGCGGCCCGGATGATTGAGCTCATCGAGAGGATGCGCTCGGAGCGGGACTCGATCGGCGGCGTCGCCGAGATCGTGGCGACCGGTGTGCCCGCAGGCTGGGGCGAGCCTGTTTTCGACAAGTTGAAGGCAGACCTCGGAAAGGCAATGTTCAGTCTTCCCGCCGTCATGGGCGTCGAGTACGGGGCGGGCTTCGCCGTTGCCACCGCACGTGGCAGCGAGAACAACGACGTGTTTCTCCGCGAAGGCGATCGCATCGTCACCCGGACCAACCGTCACGGCGGCATGCTGGGAGGGATCTCATCGGGCATGCCACTGGTCGTCCGATGTGCGGTCAAGCCGACCGCCAGTCTGCCGAGGGAGCTCGACACGGTGAGCCGGGACGGAGAGCCCACCACGATCGCCACGAAGGGGCGTCACGACCCGTGCCTGCTGCCCCGCTTCGTCCCGATGGCGGAGGCGATGATGGCGATTACGCTGGTGGACCATGCGCTGAGGCAACGGGCCCACCGCAGCTGAATCAGGAACCCGGAGTTCCGCGATCGGACGCCCGCGGAAACCCGGTAGAGCAGGAAACCCGGAAGTTGGGAAACCCGGAAAACTGAAGAGACGTATGCCAGGGTTTTCTTTGCGCCTTTGCGCCTTTGCGCCTTTGCGTTGAGTTCTCCGGTGTCATCCTTCCGCGGATTCGATTGACCGCGGATTCCTCGCTTGTTTTCTCGCGGGTTCCGGGGTTCCGCACTTCCGGGGTTCCGTGTGATCTTTTTGGCGACTTCTTGCAGGGGGCGGCCGTGCACGGTCTTTGCTCTGCGTCTCTGCGCCTTTGCGTTAGATTTTTCCGGAAGCAGCCTTCCACGGATGCGGTCGAGTGCGGCTTCGGACTCGGGCTGGGGCAGGGGTAAGGGTCCGCAGAGTTCCGCTTACTCTTCCACGGACAGCACCATGCTATGCATCAACCGCAGGCGGGCGTTCTCGATGGCGACACTGGCGTGCTGGGCGAAGATAGTGGCCAGGCGGAGGTGATAGTCTCCGAAACCTTCTCCGGGTTCGTCGCCCACGATGCCCACGTTGATGACACCCAGGACGGTCTCGCCGAGGTGGAGCGGCACACAGATCGATTGGCGCACCTGCTCGGCGTGCTCGATCACGTTGACGAAGCGCTCGTCGTCCTTTGCCCTGCCGCTCAGTAGAAGCGGCTCGAGCTGCGCAGCGACCCACCCCGCGACGCCCTCCCCAATCGCCTGGTGTGTTACGCGGATCACGTCCTCGCTCAGTCCGCGCGCTGAGACGATCTTCAGATACTCGTCGCCCTCGTCGAGCAGCATGAGCGAGCCCCGGTTGCCGTCCACGAGATCGAGGGCAGCACGGACAACCACGTCGAACGTGAGCTCCGGTCTCGTCGCCGAGTTGACGGCGCTGATGGCACGGTAGAGTCCGGCCAGCTCCGAGAGTCGCTCTTTGAGATCGGCGGACTTGGTCTGCTCTGCGGAGAGCTCCTGTCTCAACTCGGTCTGACGCTTCTTGAGCTGGCGTTCCCGCCCGACCGCGTAGAGGCACGCGAGCAGGGAAACGACCGTGAGCGCCAGAACAGTGTTGCCCAGGCGCTGCTGATAGGCGACGAAGCTGATGAGTGCCAGAAGGCACAGCAGGAGCCACAGGAGGAATTGCAGCAGCTCGGTGCGATGCTGATCGATGCGACTGAGCTCCACGAGACCTCCTGGCTAGCCCGCGATAGTACCGACAGCGTGCCGTTCGTCCATGGACACACCGCCGCGCGTCATATCGACGCGTCCTTCGAACTGCGCGCCATCCTCGATCACGAGATCCTTGGCCCGGACATCCCCGACGAGACGAGCCGTTGCCAGGAGCTCGATGCGCCTAGCGGTGACGTTTCCGTGAATCTCCCCACCGAGCACGGCGTGCGTCGACTCCACCTGACCGTCGATCCGGGCGCTCGCGCCCACGACGAGGCGGCCATTTACGTGACAGTTCCCTTGGATGCGCCCGTGCACTTCCATGTCGGTTTCTCCGCTCACATCCCCCCGGATGCGAGTCCCAGAGCCGATGACACTGCGGCCGGAGCCCTTAGGGTTCGAGTCGTTTGCCTTCACGTCTCGCACGCCTGCACCTCCACCTAAGAAAGGGGCAAGAAACATGCCAGACGAATGAGGCCTAGGGGGGCTCCACTAAGTCGCAGGGCGATAGAGGCTTGGCCACTTCTGCAGGCCGAAGCCATCCGGGCCGCTGTAGTGGATCCCCCACGGCACGACGCAGAATGGAACGTTCACATGGGTCCAGAGTCCTCCTACAGAAGCTCTCCGATGTACTTGTCCCTGGCGAGCCTCCAGAACGACACCAGGAAAGCGGTGAGCGGGATGGCGAGGATCATGCCCAGAATGCCGTCCAGCGCCGCGCCCCAGAAGAAGACGGCGACGATGATGGCCATGAAGTGCAAGCCAGTTCGATCGCCGACGATCTTCGGCGTCAGCAGGTAGCCTTCGATCGTCTGCACTACCGTGAAGACGACGAGGACCGCGATCAGGATCGTCCATCCACCGCCGTTCTGGAAGAAGGCCAGTGGAAGCGCGGTGCCGAGGCCAATGATGCTGCCGAGATAGGGGATGATGTTCAGGAAGCCGAGCAGCAGGCCGATGATGAAGCCATACTTCAATCCCACGAGACTGAAACCGATCGCATACAGGATGCCTTGAAGAAAGGCGACGATCAGCTGACCGCGAAAGAAGGCTACGACGATGTCCACGAACTCGTGAATGAGGAAAACGACATCTTTGCGTGTCTTCGCCTTCAGGAATGGCATGAGCTGCTCGAGATCGAAGGACTTGGGGCGGACCATCAGGAAGAAGGCGAAGTAGACCGGTAACACCGCCCAGCTGAGCAGGGCGCCGAGACCCCGCACCAGACCGGCGCCCGCCGACAGGGCGCGCTCGCCGAAGATCTGAAGCCTCTCCAGTAGGTGCTCTTGTTGCCCCTCGACGACGTCCCGGATCTTCTGCCCGTAGGGGTTGGTCTGGAAGAACTCGATGACTTGCGGCCAGCGCTCCCGGGCCGACGCTACGAGCTGCTCCCACCACTCCGGAACGCGTGAGACGAGATCGGTGAGCTGGTCGGCGATGATTGACCCGAAGAACCAGAGGAACCCCGCCACCGGCAAGAGAATGGAAAGCAAGATCGCCACGAGGGCGATGGGGGCGGGGAGCCGCAGCTTGTCACCCAGCCAGTCGTAGTAGGGACGAAACACCATCGATGCCACCGCGCCCACCGCGATCGGCAGGAAGACGCTCGAGAACGAGCGGAGGAACCAGGCGCCGAGATAGACGATCGCGCCGATCGCGAGGATGATGATCACCGCAGCGAGGACGGTGATCGCCGCCGCGACCGTTCTCGCCTGCCGTTCGCTGAAGGAAAAGGCCATGCCGCGAAGCTAAGTGCCTCAGTCCTCTCCCCAAAGCGGAGAGGACAGCGCGTCTTTGCGATTCACGACGCTAATAGCGATAGTGGTCGGGCTTGTACGGGCCCTTGACGTCGACGCCGATATAGTCGGCCTGCTCGGGCCGGAGCTTCGTGAGCTTCGCTCCGAGCTTGTCGAGATGCAGCCGCGCCACCTCCTCGTCGAGTTTTTTCGGAAGCGTGTAGACCTTCTTCTCGTAGTCTTCGTTGTTCCGGAAGAGCTCGATCTGGGCGATGACCTGATTGCTGAAGCTGTTGCTCATCACGAAGCTCGGATGGCCGGTCGCGTTGCCGAGGTTCAGAAGACGGCCCTCGGACAGAACGATGATCGAGTGCCCGTCCGGAAAGTGCCACTCGTCCACCTGCGGCTTGATGTTGATTCTCTCGATGCCGGGTACTTCGGCCAGCCCCGCCATCTCGATCTCGTTGTCGAAGTGTCCGATGTTGCCCACGATTGCGTTGTGCTTCATTCGCTTCATGTGGTCGACGCGAATGATGTCCTTGTTGCCGGTGGCGGTGATGAAGACGTCGGCCTTGTCGACCACATCTTCGAGAACCACCACCTGGTAGCCGTCCATGCAGGCCTGCAGTGCACAAATGGGATCGATCTCGGTCACGACCACACGGCACTTCTGAGCTGCGAGGGACTGGGCGCAACCTTTGCCGACATCACCGTAGCCGCAGACCACGGCGAGCTTTCCGGAGAGCATCACGTCGGTGCCGCGCACGATGCCGTCGACCAGCGAGTGACGGCATCCGTAGATGTTGTCGAACTTGCTCTTCGTCACCGCATCGTTCACGTTGATGGCGGGGAAGAGCAGCTCTCCGGATTTCTGCATGTGATAGAGACGGTGGACACCGGTTGTCGTCTCTTCGGTGACACCCAGGATGCGCTCGGCCACCGGCTTCCAGAATCCGGGGTTTGCCTCTTTGACATCTGCGAGCAGCTGGAAAATGACACTCTCTTCGAAGCTCTCTGCGCTCTCCGGCGTCGGGATGTCGCCCGTCCGCTGGAACTCGGTGCCCTTGTGGACGAGAAGCGTCGCATCTCCGCCGTCGTCGAGCAGCATGTTGGGACCCTTGCCGTCCGGCCAGTTCAACGCCTGGAACGTGCACCACCAGTACTCGGGCAGCGTCTCGCCCTTCCAGGCGAAGACGGGGGGACCCTTCGGGTCGTCCGGCGTTGCGTTCGGTCCGACCACCACGGCCGCCGCGGCGTGGTCCTGTGTCGAGAAGATGTTGCAGCTCACCCAGCGGAGCTCCGCACCCAGCTCGATGAGGGTCTCGATGAGAACCGCGGTCTGGATGGTCATGTGGAGCGAGCCCACGATGCGGGCTCCCTCGAGAGGCTGGCTGTCGCGATACTTTTCACGAAGGGCCATCAATCCGGGCATCTCGTGCTCGGCGAGCTGGATTTCCTTCCTGCCGAAGGCCACTGTCTCCGGGGAGAGGTCCTTCACATTGAAGGGCAGATCCGAGAACAGGGGGAGCCCGGTGTCCATGAATGTTTCAGCAGCAGTTGCCGTTTTGGTCAAATCCTTGTCTCCTTGATCTTTCTGGCGAATCGGCATGGTACTGCCCGGTCGGGGGCAGATCAAATTGCCTTTCGATTAATTATGATAAGCGCGTCTCGAACCTACAAGCCAGTGCCGTTCCATTCCAACTCAAACGGCACGAGTCTCCTTGCGGCCGAGGCGGCCAATCAGCACGGTGGCGCCAAAACCACCCGCCATCAGGCCGAGCGAGGCGAGCACCTGGCCACTCGTTGGTCGGAACCGTTCGGTGGGCCAGTCTTCTTCGTCGATGCTCTCCCGATTCTCCGCCGTCACCAGGACGCCCCGTATCGTCTGGCCGGGCTCTGGTGGGACGCCCTCCTGAAACGGCCACAGGCCGACGACAGCACCGAGCAGTAGCCCGAGCAGTGCTCCCAGCGTCGCCTTTCGATGACGGTTGAGAAGCCACTTGAGCAGGTTGCTGACACCGACAACCCCGGAGGCGACGCCGAGGCCAACCGGTATGCCCACTTTGAGGCTGGACAGGATGAGGTCGAAGTCCAGAGAGGGGCCGAGAAGACCCCGCTTGAAGTCGTCGACGGCGCTGAGGATGGGAACGTATTGTCCGAGCAGCACGAGCAGGTAGCTGCCGCTGATGCCGGGAAGGATCATGGCGCTGGCGCCCGCAATTCCCGCGAGGAAGAGCAGCAGGTGGTTGGGGCCGGTTTGTGAGCTGGCGGCCGGAGCGCTCAAGCCCATGGCAACCATGAGTGCGAATCCGACCAGAGCGCCGCCAACCACGCCGGGGCTTGCCGGACGCGCCAGCCGCCAGACGATCGGCACCCCGCCCAGTGTGAGTCCGATGAACAGGCTGTAGGCCACCCATCGGTGTACAACCACGAAGTCTTTCGTCGGACCGGCGAAAAGGAGAATCGCCGTCGCCGCGGCCACGACCACGCTTCCCAACAGGATGATCGAGCGGGTCCGGAACCGAAAGGTCGTGAGCTCCGCGATCGCCCCGATGAACTCCGGGTAGACGCCGACCGCGAGGAGCATCGTGCCGCCGCTGATCCCCGGGACCAGATTCGCCAGTCCCATCAGGACGCCACCGAAAGCGCCTCGTACGGGCAATGACGATGGCGGAGGGATTGCCGCAGGTGTCTCCACAGCTGTGTTCAGTCTAGCTCCCCGCTCTTTCGGCTTCGACGGCCCGGAAAAACCCGGCGAGTATATCAGCAAGCTCGCTTCTGTTTATGTGTGATGGAATCTAGCTACGAATGATGGACAATTCGACTGGAATGCGCCTCATCTCGTGGAACATCAACTCCGTTCGGCTGCGCGAGCGCCAGCTGGCGCGCCTGGTCCGGACGTACGAGCCCGACGTCGTTTGCCTCCAGGAGACGAAAGTCCGCAACGAGCTGTTTCCCTCCGGGATTGTTCGGAATCTCGGCTACGCGCATCAGGCGGTTGACGGCGAGAAGAGCTACAACGGCGTCGCGGTTCTCTCACGGCTTCCGCTGACGAAGAAGCGGACGAAGCGCTGGGCCGGCCAGAGCGACTGCCGTCACCTGACCGTCACGCTTCCAGACGGCACGGAAGTCCACAACGTGTACGTGCCGGCGGGAGGCGACCTTCCGGATCCCGAGAGAAACGAGAAGTTCGCGCACAAGCTCCGCTTTCTGCGCGAGATGGCGCGCTGGTTTCGCCGGCGCCGGGTCGGGTCGAACCGGTTGGTCCTCGCCGGCGATCTGAATGTCGCTCCGCTCCCGACCGACGTGTGGTCGCACGAGAAGCTCCGCCGAGTGGTCACCCACACGCCGGTGGAGGTCGAAGCCCTTGCTGCGCTCGCTGCCTCGCGGGACTGGGTCGATGCGGTGCGACACTTCGTGCCTTTGGAGAAGAAGATCTTCACCTGGTGGAGCTACCGCGCACCCGACTGGCGACGCGTGAACAAAGGGCGGAGGCTGGATCACATCTGGGTCACTCCGCCGCTCGTCGAGAGGCTCCGCTCGGCCTCCGTCGTCCAGCGCGCGCGTGGCTGGAAACTGCCATCGGACCACGCCCCGGTGATGATTGATCTCGGACCTGAGGAAGGCTGACTCGGGAGAAAACATAACGCAAAGCCGCGAAGGCGCAAAGGGGCTCGCGACGGCATACTATCGGACCGCGGTGGTCGAATCCGCGGAAGGATCGAATCTGCATGGGGTTGCTCGGGAACAGACAACCCGGAGATTCTTCTACGACAAGTGTCATCCCGACGAGATGGGCGAGCCCGAGGTCTCCGCGTACGTTTCGTACTTGGCGACGAAGAGACACGATTTGAAGCAAAAGCCCGAACGCCATAGAATACGCGCCGGGTTTCAACGCGTTATCGTTTTATCTAGCAGAGACGCGCTCGATAGCAAATCGCCTGGCCACGGGTACCCGAGCAAAACCCCACGGGGAATGCGACTAGGAAGCCCTATCGCCTCACGAGCCATCTGGATACACAGCGAGTCAAGCCATCCATCTGAACTATGAGGCCGGTGATATAAGGAACCTTCGAGTTACTGTTAGGTGCCGTGGAGGTTCGGGAGGTGAGTCATGGATGCATCGCCAAGACGCAGTCCCGATCAAACGCAAGAAGGGTGGGATGTCGCTGCGGGTAACTACGAGGAAGTCGCCGAACCCTTCACCTCCCTGTTCGGCGAGGAGGCTCTACGCCTGCTGGGCATCAAGCCCGGAGACCGAGTCCTTGATGTCGCCGCAGGACCCGGTGGGCTGAGCATTGCCGCCGCTGGACTTGGAGCGGAGGTCGTCAGCATCGACTTTTCCGAGGTTATGATCAGACGATTGCGCACGCGCCTCGCCCAGGCCAAGTTGGCCAATGTGACTGCTCGGACCATGGATGGTCAGTCGATGGACTTCTCCGATGACGAGTTCGACGCCGCGTTCTCCGTGTTCGGTCTCATCTTCTTTCCAGACTATATCCGAGGCCTGCAGGAGATGAGGCGCGTGCTCAAGTCGGGCGGGCGGGCAGCGGTCGTGGCCTGGAGCGCGCCGGAGCGGTTTGGTCTTCTCCAGGCCATCATGGGTGCTCTACGCACCGGCGTTCCCACTTTCGCTCCACCAACTGATCCTCCGGTATGGCTGCGCCTCCACGATCCTCAGGTTCTGGCGGCAGAGATGGAGAACGCCGGCTTCAAGCAGGTGAGCGTACATACACTCACGCGAGCCTGGACCGCTCCGTCCGCAGATTGGCTCAGACATCGTCTGCCGGGGATGTCGCCTGGTCTTTCTTTTCTCTTCGATACGCTCAGCACGGAGGAGTCTGAGGCGTTTGGCGAAGCCCTCGCGGCCCAGTTTGGCGACGGCCCTGCCATTTTCGAAGGGGAGGCACATCTCGGAATCGGTAGCAAGTAGCTGTGTCTGATTTGCAGCGTGGTCAAGGCACCTAACTAGGCGATCGAGCGGACGGCACCAAGCCTTCGTCGACGTTATGAGACACTTGGTCGGAATGTGGTCGCTTCGGCAACGACGGCGCCGTGCCGCCGCTCATCGCAGCTGTTAGCCTGCTGGGCGCAACCTTTTCGTGATCTTGATCATTTTCCTACTAGAAATGTTCTCTTGACATAAAAGGAAAAATGGGGTGTCCTTCACAATCCTAAATAAAGAAAACGGTCGCAGCTAAGCGGCCGATGGAGGGACACCTCAATGAAAAGCAGTATCACGCGGGAGGAGTTTAGTAAAGAAGTAAGTCGTCTATCCGAGGAGTTCGCGGAGCAAGTGTGGCAGGCGGTCGTGGAAGCGGAAGCTGATGTCGAACGGTGTGACGAGTGGATGCGGGTCAAGGGCAGCGAATACCTGCGTGAGGTACTGGGCAAGGCGCTCAGCCAACGCTCGGAACGACTCGGTGTGTCAGGCGCATGCGAATGCGGCGCGTCGATGGAGTTTCGACAACATCGAGCGTTCCGGGTGCACACGGTACTGGCGGGTCGGGATGTGGAGCTGAGTGTGGTTTACGCTCAGTGCTGTGAGTGTCGTCAAGGCAAGTATCCGCTGCTGGAAGAGATGCGGGTGGACCAGGAGGGATTCACGCAAGCCTTACAAGAGTTGTCGCTGTTGGCAGGAGTGATCGAACCCTACCGCTCGGCGAGCGAGCAATTGCTGCGAAAGTTCACCGGGGTGGTCGTGAGCTCCGAGAAGATTCAAAGCTTGGTAGGCGCCGATGGGAAAAAGGCGGAGGGTTTTTCGAAAGAGCCTGCGAACGAGGTGGAAGCTGGAACGGGCAGACGCCATAAGGGACCGCTGTACATAGGGATAGACGGCGGGATGGTATTCGTGGACGGCCGCTGGCAGGAAGTCAAGCTAGGCTGCCTTTATACCGAGCAAGGGCGTGTGCAGAGCAAGCTCGGACGCGGAGAGTTGACCGAACGACAGGTCGTAGGGGTTCGAGGTAGCCCCGAAGCACTCGGCGAGGTTTTGTGGCCTCGCTCTTGCTCAATGGGGGCGGAGTCTCGCAAGGTCGTCATCCTGGGTGACGGTGCGCCGTGGATTTGGAATCTTGCGGAGGAGCTGTTCACCGATCGAGTCGAGATCCTTGATTGGTATCACGCCGACGAGAATATCAGCCGTGTGGCACGGGTGGTTTTCGGCGAAGGCACCGACGAAGCCGCACAGTGGCGCAAATCGCAACTCGACCGTCTATACGAAGACGCCGTGGATGAGGTGATCGAGGGTTTGCGGTTTCTGAAAAAGCGTCATCGTTCCAAAGACGAAGAGATCGACAAGCTCACCGGCTACCTCGAGAGAAACGGGCATCGAATGAAATACAGAACGTTTCGACAAAGCGGCTACTACATCGGCAGCGGTGCCGTGGAAAGTGCCGTGAGCCACGTTATGCAACAAAGGATGAAGCGAGTCGGGATGAGATGGCACGCCGCTGGGGCCGATGCAATGCTCGCACTGCGCTGTGTCTTCCGAAGCACGGGCGCCTGGGATTCGTTCTGGAACTATCGAAAACAGGTCGCATGAACGGAAGTCGATTGCGCCCAGCCTGCTAAACGACGTGACTTCTTGCGTTTCTTGACTGAACGTAGCAGACTTCCCATCTCGGCTCCTTTCTCTTGCCGCTTGATGTTGTTCGTTCAAACGTCATCAAACCACGGGGTTTGGAGCCGTTTCAATTCCCAACTAAGATTGGCACACTTTCGATGCTCGACGTTCTAGAGCTAGAGCCCCACTCCCGACAATCCTGCTCAGGGGGCTACTGCAAAGTCAATCCGGATCGGTAATTCTTGCGATCAAGCTAGGGCCTGAAGATTTTTCGTTTGATCCAGAGCACGAGTGCGCACAGGGGCACGGCAAGGCCCAGCAAGACGTGGACATACTCTTTTGGAAATTCGCGCCAATCGGGCCAAGCAGCATTTGGAAATAGCCAAGAAGCCTTCCGATGAGGCCAATCGCTTATAAGGACGCCGTCAGGTCGGGGGTCGTCCGGGCACATATATGGAAAACCAAACCGACATTGGGAGGGGGCCTCGGGACAGAGATTACCCATAGTTGGTGGCATGGGTTGCAGAAGGTGCAGCTCGTCAGGCAAGTAACTGTAGATTACTCCAACCGCAGCCGCGCATAAGCCGAGCTCGCCGGTGATGCCCGGGTACCGCGGAATCGCCATGTAGGCGTAGTCAAAGTAGCCATCCCGGCGACGCTCCGCGGAGCGTTTCCATTCCCCTGGCCATCCTTCGCTAGTCGGTTCACCAGGTATGAAGAGGAAACGGTAGCCACCCCTCAGTTCAGCCAACGCGATCGAAGCGTCGAGTAACGGCTCTGAGTCACTTGCGTCCAACTGCAGGCAATTTGGGGGATGGGCCAAGCATTCTATGTTTCCAGCTCGACCCATTCCTCGGAACGCTATTCGTTTTCCGCAACCGTTCAGGCACGGCCCTCAAACTATTGGTCTACGACGGCCAGGGCTTTTGGTTGTGCCAGAAGCGTTTCTCGAAGGGGCGCCTGCAGTGGTGGCCGCGTCAGACGACGGATGGCGTTGCGGCGCTACCCGCCGAGCAGTTGGCGGTGCTTATCTACAACGGACTTCCGCTGCGAGCGGGGATGGCCGAGCCGTGGCGGCGGGTCGGTTGAGCCTTTCCAACGTCTTCTGGTAGCTCCAAGGCAGCCACGACTCGGGTGCTGCTCTAGCGTCTCGAGCGTGCATGGAGATGTTCGTCAGATAGTGCACCGGGTCGACACCGTTTTTTACCGCGGTGCGGATCATGCTCAGGAGCAACGTCGCCCACGTCGGCGCCTGCCTGGGTCTTGAAGAAGAGCGAGTTCTTGCGATGCCGTTGTGAGGGCTTCAGCTCCTGCTCGACCTCGTTGTTGTCGAGGGGCACGCCCGGCACTTCGCGGAAGCGGGTTAGCCCTTGCCAGTGATTTTTGACGTAGGAAAAGGCTTTTCCAAGGCGGCTGTTGGGCTCCACCACGCGCTCGCGGAACTGCTTTTCGATCCACTCGTAGAGCGCATCCATCACCGGCCGGCTGTGTTGCTGGTGATATGCAAGCCGCGCATCGGGGGTCATGTCGCGCGTTTCGTCGTCGTTGCGGTAGATGGTCGCGATGTCCTCGAGCACCCGCTCGCAGTGTTCGGGGAAGGCTGGCTCGGCCTCGAAGAAGTAGCGGCGTGCGTGCACCATGCACTTGGCGGTAATCCGTCGCGGCGAGCGCGGTGCCATCGAGGAGGCGTCGGCCATATGGATGACATCGCTCTCCTGAACGGTGCGCTGATTCAGGAGCCGGTCCATGTTTTCGCCCGCATGCCGTCGTCCGCTCGCGTACAGGATGATCGGAGCAAGCGTGGCGTCCAAGCCGCGGGCAACAATGCCCGTGGTGAAGATGCCCGTGCGCTCGCCTTTGCCTTGAGTCAAGGTCTCGTTCTCCGCCATCAACGTGAGGATCCGTGCGCCGGTGTCGTCACTGTGAACCAGCGGCCGGTTCGCGGCTATCGTCTCCATGTGGCGGAAGACCGGGAACACGGCATTCGCCATCGCTTCGACCCGCTCGAACTGCGTGGAGGCGGCAAACGGAACCCCCGCCCACTTTTGCCACTGCGCCAGGCGGTGGTGGGGCATGCCCATGGCGTAGCGCAACACCGAAACGACCGCGTCCACACTCGGATGGTACTTGCTCGCCCAGGCCTGAGACGAAAGTGGCGCTGTGAACGTCTTCTGGCAACTTGCGCATCGCAGCATCTGGCGCTCGTACACCGTCGCCTGGATCGGCGGCTGAGCCTTCAGCTCCACATCCTTGTTCGCCGCATGGGTGTCGTAGAGCTTGCCCCGGCACAGTGGCTCGGGGCAGGGGCCGCTCGCCTTCAGCTCGGGATGCGAAACCGCTACGTGCTCGGCACCAGGGTAGTCCTTGGCCCCGTTGCGCCCGTGGCCCTTGTTCTTCCCTTTCCCCTTTGCCTTCGTGCGTTTCGCGCGACGTTCCGTTGTCGCCATGCCAGCGCCTCGACGATAGCGACATCGCAGCAGATGACGCACCGCCTCGAGCAGCACCGGACACGCATCCTCGGGAATCTCCCCTTTCGACAGCCGCTCTTCCAGGCGCAGGAGCTCGGCCCGCTCGACCTTCATCGCGAAACGCCGAGCTCTCGGCGAAACTCACGCACCAGCGGATACACCAAGCATGTTTTCACCGCTTCGGCTTTTCTCTTGTGCCGGTCCATCCGGCCCCGGCCCGAAGTCACTCCCACCTCCACCCAGTTCGCTGCCAGATAGCACGTCCCCTCGTAACGCTCCCTCTCCACAAACGTCTCGAGCAACACCGGCCTCACCCCGTAGGCTTCCTCCCAGTCATCGACCACCACTCGCGCTGCCAACGACAGCACGTGACTCGCGAGGCCTTTGATGGAAAGCCACGGCAGGATCAGGAACCGACTGTTGTTGACCACCCGGGGAAGGTTCTTCTGCCGCGTTGCGTCATCCCAACCGATGAAGCCGTCACGCGCCTGAAGCCACCGCGCCGCCGAGGAGAACTGCACGCACCCACAGAGCTCCCGCCGAGGATTCGACATCCAGACCAAGTACCGCAGGTGCGCGCCAAAGGCCACCTTGTGGCCCAGGTAGTGGTAACGCGCGACCAGTTCCCTCCATAGCGCTCGCTCCTCAGTGTTCGCCACCAAGCCCAGCATCACCGGAGCGACGTCCGATAGCTTGCCCTCACGCCGTGGCCGCTCGCGACCAGCCTTCGTGTAGTGGATGCTCGTCGGTCCGCGGCGCCGCTGCTCGTGACGCGGGGGCAACGTCACCAGCCCCTTCGCTTCGACAACCTCCAGGTACTCGTAGCATTCCCGGGTCTTGAGATTGCCGTTCCGACGAACCCACCCCAGGCCCTCACAGATCGTGCGCGCCAGCTCGTGCCGGGACAGACCACACGTGGCGATGATCTCCGTCAGCACGCTCCATTCCTCGGCGGTCACGGTCGTGCCGCAAAAGGTGGGTCGCTTGGCTGCGGTGTCGAGTGCAGCGTTTCCTGCCTGGGTCACTGTTTTCCTCCCAGCCTGAGGTTACACAGTCAGCCAGCGTTTGTCCAGTCCTTTTTTCCCTCTCTCTCTGCCCGCGAGAAAAACGACACACCCGGCGTTCAGCTTACCGAATCGCCCCCACGTTCTCACGCACTACTACCGCAAGGACACCAACAAGTACGCGTTTCATGCTACACACTCTTGCACCTTCGGAAGCACAAAGGCCGCGCCGACGCAGAGACCGACGACGAGGATGGAGGATCTCGACGCGGGTGACGCCCTTCGAATTGGACACACCGGTGGCTTTGCAAACGCGGTACCAATATCAGACGAAGAAAGAAAGGAGTTACGGCACCGCCTCCGGCCCCGACGTGACCTTTTTTGTAACGCGTGACAAGGAGTGACATGGTGGAGCGTACTCGAGTGTTGCCAGACCGAATCCTGCTAGTAGAGGACACGGGAGATGTACACGCGTCTGGCCGTGTTTTTAACCTACGGATTACGTATCCGTAGGCCGTAGCTCTCGATTCTTCTCTGCGTAGGTGATAATTGGACGTAGGGCTGTACAACATCACGTGCAGCCGTCGGACGCCAACATGACTCCCTCGATTGCGGGCGTCCGCAGCTGACGTGGGTCGTTATACCGTCGTGATGGAAGCTAATAGGTTAGATAGATCATGTTCGTTGGACACCTGGCAGTATCGCTCGGGGCAAAGGCGGTGGAGCCAAAAGCGCCGTTGCCTGCGCTTGTGGCCGCATCCTTTGGTCTGGATCTGCTTTGGCCATTGCTCGTTCTTGCGGGTGTCGAAACGGTATCCGTGGCGCCCGGCAATACCGCATTCACACCTCTGGCGTTCGAATCGTACCCATGGAGCCACAGCTTATTCATGGCCGCAGTCTGGGGAGTTTAATTCTTGCCAGGACCTTTAGATGACGAAAGACGATCTGAATCCACTGCTGCTCGACGGCACGGAGCTTCCCCGGTTCGACGCCATCGAGGTCGAGCACGTCGAGCCAGGAATCCGCCAGCTCATCGCGAATCTGTCGGCGATGTTCGATGAGCTCGAGAGCTCATCACATCCGACGTGGGAGGGGCTCGTCGAGCCGCTGGAGCGCATTCATGATCGATTGGGCGTCACCTGGGGTGTCGTGGAGCATCTGATGAGCGTCCGGAACAGCGAGGAGCTCCGGAAGGCCTACGAGAAGGTCGAGCCCGAGATCGTCGAGCTCACGATGCGCATCGGGCAGAGTCAGATCCTCTACCGGCGTCTGGTGGAGCTCCGGGACGGGGAGTCGTTTCGAACGCTCGATGTCGCACAAAAACGCATCATCATCAAGTTGATCCAGGAGGCGGAGCTCGCGGGGGTGGGGCTCCCCGACGCCCAGCGCGAGCGGTTCAAAGCCCTCAAGCTCGAGGTGGCCGGGCTTTCGACGCAGTTCGGAAACCACCTTTTGGACGCGACGAAGGCCTTTGCATTGGACCTCACCGAGCCGGCGGAGGTGGACGGACTTCCCAGGAGCTTTCTCGAAATGGCGGCACAGTCCGCGCGGGCGGCCGGCCAGGAGACGGCGACAGCCGACGAAGGGCCATGGCGCGTGACGCTCGACGGGCCGAGCTACCTCGGATTCATGAAATACAGCACGCGACGCGAGCTGCGAGAAGAGCTGTATCGGGCCTTTGTGACGCGCGCCAGCTCGGGCCCGGTGGACAACGGACCTCTGATCGACTCGATCCTGCGGACTAGGCGAGAAGAGGCTGTCGTCCTGGGATTCGACAGCTACGCCGAGCTCAGCCTGTCGACCAAAATGGCGGCGACCGTCGAAAGGGCCGAGGCGCTTCTCGAGGAGCTGCGGGCCGCCTCCTATGATGCGGCCACCGGCGAGCTCGAAGAGCTCCGGACGTTCATGCGCGAGCGTGGCACACTGGAGGCAGACGATCTCCGGCACTGGGATATCTCTTACTGGAGCGAGCGCCTGCGGGAAGAGAGGTTCGACTTCAGCGAGGAGGAGCTCCGGCCGTATTTCCCGCTGCCCAGAGTACTTGACGGGCTCTTCGGGCTCGCGAAACGACTCTTCGACATCGAGGTGGTGTCGGCCGATGGGGAGACCCCGGTCTGGCACGAGGACGTCCGTTTCTTCAGTGTCCGCTCTCTGACCGGCGAGGAGCTTGCCGCCTTCTATCTCGATCCCTACACTCGCCCGGCAGAAAAGAGGGGTGGCGCCTGGATGAACGAAGTCCTGGGACGAAGCGCCCTCATGTCACCGGATGGGCGAGGGATCCGTCTTCCGGTTGCCCATTTGATTTGCAATGGCAGCCCGCCGGTCGATGGCAAGCCCTCATTGATGACGTTTCGAGAGATCGAGACGCTCTTCCACGAGTTCGGCCATGCGCTTCAGCACATGCTGACCACGGTGGACTACGGTCTCGCCTCCGGAATCCGAAACGTCGAATGGGATGCGGTGGAGCTTCCGAGCCAGTTCATGGAGAACTGGTGCTACCACCGTGACACGCTCGTGGGCCTGTCGGCTCACCACGATACGGGCGAGCCGCTTCCGGATGAGCTGTTCGAAAAAATCGCGAAGGCGCGAACGTTTCAGGCCGGCCTCATGATGCTGCGACAGCTCTTCTACGGCTTCACGGATCTGGAGCTGCATCATCGGTTCGATCCCGACAGTGGCGATACGCCCTTCGACGTCCAACAGCGTATCTCCGAAAAGACGGCACTCCTGCCCCCGATTCCGGAGGACCGTTTCCTGTGCGGATTCGCTCACATCTTTCAGGGGGGCTACGCGGCCGGCTACTACTCCTACAAGTGGGCCGAAGTGCTCTCGGCGGATGCTTACGCGGCGTTCGAGGAGGCTGGGCTGGACGATGGCGAGGCGCTGGCGGAAACGGGGCGGCGCTTCCGTGAAACGGTTCTCTCGCTGGGGGGCGGTGAGCCTCCCATGGAGGTTTTCAAACGCTTTCGGGGGCGTGAGCCCACCACCGAGGCGCTTCTTCGACTCACCGGCCTGGCAGCTTGAAACGATCCAACTACAGTGTGCGTTTCAAATTGGTCTGGCGACAGGTAACCCCAAAGCGAAATAGAACTCGGCTGGAGATTCTTGGAGACAGCGCTTTGGGGTAACCCTAAAGCGAAAATGGCTCGTCCCGCTAACGCGCAAAACGGACCTTTTGGGAGACGGGGGAAATGGGGGACAGGTAATTCATTTTCTCACGCCTGTGCTCGCGAAAATGAAATACCTGTCCCCCATTTCCCGAGACGCTCATTTTCGCTTTAGGGGTAACATCGTGCTCACATGGCGTCGCTACTTCGCATCGATGGAGTTCGCTTTCTCGACAAAGGCCCCATCGATCTCACCATCGACGCGGGTGAATGTGTCAGCCTGTCGGGACCATCGGGAGCGGGAAAGACGCTGCTCCTGAGAGCACTCGTCGATCTCGACCCGCACAAAGGCCACGTGTTTCTCGACGGCGAGGAATGTGGAGAGGTGGAAGCACCTCTCTGGCGGCGCCGGCTCGGTATGCTTCCGGCGGAAAGCCAGTGGTGGGCCGACGACGTGGGCGCTCACTTTCCGGGCGACAGAGCAGCCCTGACCGCACCGTTGTCCGAGGTGGGTCTCTCCGCTGAAACGCTCGAATGGTCGGTGAGTCGGCTCTCGACCGGCGAGCGTCAGAGGCTGGCCGTGGTACGACTCCTCGCACGAGAGCCGGAGGCTCTTCTCCTCGACGAGCCAACCGCGAACCTCGACGAGGAGAACGTCGGGAGGCTCGAGCGCCTCATCGAGGCTTATCGGCGCCAGCATACGACGCCGGTGCTCTGGGTAAGCCACGACCGCCGCCAGGCCGATCGCATCGCTACCCGCCACTTCGTTCTCGAGAGCGGGAGTCTCCGCCAACGATGAGCCTCGTTTCGCTGACTCCCACCGACCTCGTCCTGGCCGGCTCGCTGGTCGTGGCGCTCGCGGTTCTCAGCTTCCGTTTCCGACTGGGCCTGGGCGGCGAGGTTCTAGTCGCCGCCGCACGCACGACGGTTCAACTGTTGCTGGTCGGGGTCGTTCTGCGGGCCGTCTTTGCCAATGAGGAGCCGGCCTGGCTCTTGTTGATCGTTACGGTGATGCTCCTCGTCGCGGGCCGCGAGGTGTTGCGGCGCCAGGAGCGTCCGCTGGCAGGCGCATGGGGGTTCTCGGTCGGGACCCTGTCCATGTTCGTCTCGTCGTTCTCGATCGCGCTGTTGGCGCTCGTGGTCGTCATCGGTGAAACGCCCTGGTATCGGCCCCAGTATGCGATCCCGCTTTTGGGCATGCTCCTGGGCAATACGATGAACGGCGTGGCTTTGGCGATGGGTCGACTCACCGAGAACGCGCATCGCGATCGTCGCGTGATCGAGCAGCGACTGATGCTCGGGCAAACCTGCGAGGAAGCCACGCGCGAGCTCCGACGGGACAGCGCGCGCACCGGGATGATCCCGATCCTGAACGCGATGGCCGCCGCGGGTGTGGTCAGTCTGCCCGGGATGATGACCGGTCAGATTTTGGCGGGGAGCCCGCCGCTCGAGGCGGTGAAGTATCAGATCCTGATCATGTTCCTCATTGCTGGCGGAACGGGTTTCGGTGTTCTGACCGCTCTCGCATTGACCGGGCGGCGCCTCTTCGACGAACGGCATCGGCTGCGCCTCGATCGCCTGCGTTCGTAGGGTTCCCCCCCCATCTACCATCCTGAAAGACCCGGCACGGAAATGCCCCCGGCATCGTAGGCGGTTCCCCACGGCGCCCGACGCACCTCACCCCAGCTCTGCCCGTAAGCCTTTCAAAAAAAAGGGTGTGTCGTCAGGCCCGGGTCGGCATTCGTCTTGCTTGTACACGAGCCTGGGGGGAATTCCGTCCATGCAGGTGTATCCCGAGAAGAAGGTGCGAGCTCCTCGTGGGGTCGTGTCCGTTCTGGCCGGGGTACTCCTGAGTCTCGTAGCCGCCCCCGTCATCGCTCAAAACGACATCTCCGGCTCAGTGCTCGAGGACGTCAACGGGGATGGTAATCTGGGCGACGCTGTTGCGCGCAACAACACTCAGGTTCGTCTTTACCGGGACGGGGGTGACGGCCAGCCCGATGGCGTCGACGACGTCTTCCTCAGCCCCACCAGCACCGATCCCAGTGGCAACTACAGCTTCACGAGCCTGAGTGCCGGGACGTACTGGGTCCTGGCGGACTCGAAGACCGTCACCCCGAGTGCGGGACTGAACGGCGGCTTCGTCCAGGGCGATGTCTGGCCCGAGCAAACGTACGGCACCGCCGGCGCCTGGTGTGACAATGGGGCGGGAAGCCCCGCCGAGCTGGGCACGGCAGGGACCTGTTTCGGCGGACAAGTGAGCACGAGCTCGGACGACGCTTCTGTTCTCTCCACCGCGGAGCATGTGAGCCGGGTGGTGATCGTGGCGAGCAACGTCGCCAATGTGGATTTCGGCTTCAGCTTCGCAGCCATGGCCAATACCCTCGCGGGAGACGCGCAGGACGATGATGGCGGCGCCAACCGGACCGTCCAGGGTTCTCTCCGTCAATTCATCCAGAATGCCAACGCGGTGGCCGGCGCGAACGTCCTGCGCTTTACTCCCGCCGGGCCCACCAACGCCACCGATGGCGGCGGGAACAACTGGTGGCGCCTCACGGTAACGGCCGTGTTGCCGGCCATCACCGACCCGAACACGACGGTGGACGGGATTGCCTACAACCGTGTCAATGGCGTGAGTGTCCTCGATACCAATCCGACGCTTCTCGGATTCGTGGGCACGGTCGGATTGGGGGCCGATGCGGTGGCGGGTACCGCGGACGAGCCGACGCTCTCCGGTGTGCCGGGTCCCGAGCTCGAGATCGTCAACGATCGCGCCACGAATGTCGTGATTATCGGTCTCGATCTCCAGGCGAACGATCTCACCGTTCGGCGCATCGCGAGCTACGGTTTCGGAAACGGCAATCTCTTTCGGGACGCCAATATCCGCGTGGGTGTCAACTCGGGTGGGACCAACTTCACCGGGACTCTGATCGAAAACAACGTCATCGGCTCGAGCGCGGCCAGCTACACAGACCCGGGAGCCGCCGCCCGGACCCTGGTCAACGACATTGCCATTCTGGGAGCCGACACCGGCACCATCCGGAACAATCTCATCGGCTACGCCGGACGGTTCGGGATTTTCCTGAGCGACACCGCAGTGGGTTGGACGGTTCAGGGAAACGAGTTGCGAGCGAACGCAGTGGTGAATGCCTCTCAGGACAGCCTGGACATCGGCAACGGTTCGAGTGGCACCACCGTGAGGGAGAACCTGTTCGTGCTGAGCGATGGCGGCGGCGTCGACAGTTACAGAGGGCTGGGCGGTAACCTCATCGAGAACAATACGTTCTCTCAGAACGGTCAGTTCGGCTCCGAACCGGCGGCCCTTCGTATCTTCGGCAACGGCAACACGATTCGACTCAACGATATCGACGGAAGCATCGGCCCTGGCATCCTGCTCGTGAGCGACATCGGCCAGCAAGGCTCGCCTTCGATCCAGAACCGCATCACCCAGAACCGCTTTTCAGGCAACGGGTCGAATGCGATCGATCTTCTCGCATTGGGCGGTAATGCCAGTCTCGGCGACGGCATCACGCTGAACGATGCCGCCACCGATCCTCAGGCCGGAAACATTGGTCTCGACTATCCTTTGATCAGCTCGGCGGTCTTCAGTGCCGGGACCACGACCGTCACCGGCACCACCTGCGCGAGCTGCGACGTCGAAGTCTACAAGGCAGTCGCCGGAGCGGGGGATACCCTGAGCGGCATCGACTATGGTGAGGGTGTCGAGTTCGCCGGTACGACCACCGCGAACGGCGCTGGCGCCTGGACCGTCGCCGGCATCACCAGCCTCGCGCCCGGTGACAACGTTTCGGCCATCGCCATCGACCCGGCGGGCAACACCTCGGAGTTCAGCGGAAACGTGCCGGTGAGCAGCGCTGCCGTAGGCACCGTCTACTACTCCGTTGGAACCTCGGTTGCCGATTTCAAGAACGGCGCCCCCACGGTGACCATCTCGACGGGTACGGCTACTTTCACGACATCGCAACCCGCGAACGTCGGCGTCGGGGACGAAATCACCTATAGCGGCGGGACCAAGGCCTACATCTCCGGGAGGACGAGCGCCTCCGTGTACACGGTCACGACCGCAACGGGTCTCGTCCCCCCCGACGTCGGGGGTGCGACCGTGAACAGCATTACCCGCGCCTTCAATACGTTGAAAGTCGCCGCCACAGACTCTCTCGATGCGACCCACCTGAACACCTTCGACCTCGTCGCCGGAAACATCCAGCTCAATTTGGCCTGTTACAACGATGGCCCGGACCCCTCGAGCTATGTCCGCATCGAAGAGCCGTGGATCACGGGTCCCACCAACTACATCCGCGTCTTTACGCCAACACTGTCGAGCGAGGTCGGTATCTTCCAGAGACATACCGGAGTTGCGGGAACGGGCTACCGTATCGCCCCCACCGGTCCGGCTGGAACCGATTTCTTCAATTTCATCCTCGTCAGCACCGACACCGGCTACGTGCGTGTGGAGGGCGTCGAGATCGACGGCTCGGGCCTCACCGCCGGTGAGAACGTGCGCGGCCTCATGGCGAACGACAGCGCGACTTCGCAGGATGTCCGGTTCGCACACAACCTCATTCACGACATCACGAACACGACGATTGACGACACCGACAACAGCCGCGTTTTCGGAATCTTTCTCGACAGCACGGACAACTCGAAGGTCGCCAACAACATCATCTACAACCTCACGAGCGTCTCCACCTATTCACAGGGTCAGGCGCGAGGTATCGAGGGGGATGATCCCGGCAAGACCCACCACGTCTACAACAATACCCTTTACAACATCCGGGCCACCGCCACGGCCGGTTCCGCCACCGGCATTCTCGACACCGGCGGTAACACGGTGTTCGCCAGAAACAACTACGTTGGGCTGGTCGACAGCGCGCTCGGTGGTGAGGCCTGTTTCAGCGGGTCTTTTGCGGCAGAAAACAACAACGTCGCCTCGGACGCCACGGCGGTGGGAGCAGGCAGTCAGATCAACCAGAGCGCCTATGCCTCGTACTTCGTCAACGTGACTCCCGGGAGTGAGGATCTGCACCTCCTCGATGACTCCAACGCCCTCTGGGGAACGTCCGGCGCGGACCTCGACAGCGACCCGAATCTTCCGGTCACCGAGGATATCGACCGCGAGCCGCGGCATACTTCGACCCCCGACATCGGCGCCGACGAGGTGTCGGTGAGCGTCAACTATCGTTCCATCGGGAGCTACTCAACCGGTGACGCCTCCATCACAGCTGCCACGACGACGGTCCTCTTTGCCGGAAGCGCCAGCCTCCCGACCGATGTCCAGCCGGGAGATCAGTTGACCATCAACCCGGGTGGTGGCAACGAGGAAACGCTCACCATCGCATCCCGCGACAGCGCGACTCAGGTTACGGTCTCGGGACCGGCCGCTTCGACGCACACCAATGAGCCCTACCTTCTCTTCTGGCAGTACACCATCGGCGACGCGACGGTGGCATTGGGTTCGAGCACCGTCACCTTCGGTGGAGGAGCGAGCCTTCCCGCCAAAACGGGACTTGGGGACCGGCTGGTGATCGGCGGAGAGACGTTTCACGTCCTGACCCGTGACTCAGTAACCCAGGTCACGGTCGATAACGGAGCCGTCTCCGCTCATACGGCTGCGGGCTATACCCTAAAGCGCGCCTATCAAACCCTCTAGGGATGGGAGGACGACCGCGACGGCGATCTGGTGGCGGAGCAGCGGCGGGAAGTCGGCGTCACCTACACCGACGGGCCGTTCGATCCGCCATACGCCAGCTCCAACTCGGCGCTCCTGATCAACGGTTCCACCACCGACGTGGATCATTTCATGTGGCTGACGGTGGCCTCCGGACAACGGCACAACGGCACAACGGGACGGCGGGTACCGGCGTGGTGGTCGACGGTCGGGGCATCACCAAATTCGGCATGAACGACCAGGACGACTTCACACGCATCGACTCACTGGAGCTCGCCCGTTTCAAGAAGGCGAGCGACAGTGGCTTCGCAAGTATCGTCACGACGGGTGTCAACGCCATCTACAGCCACCTTCTGGTTCACGACTTTCTCGAGCCCACCGCGAACGGCGACGGCATCCGGGTCAGCGCCACCGCCGGCGGCTGGAGCTTCACGCTGCGCAACTCCATCCTCTACCATGGCGACCGTTCCGGGGTTCGCAGCGACGAGGCCACGTCGAACGTCACCGTCGAGAACGTCACCATCCATGACATGGACACTTTCGGCCTGAGCATCGGCGGAGGTGGCGGGACGGCTACCGTGACCAACACCATCTCGACGGACAGCGGCACCGCTTCGTTCGAAGCCGGCTCTGGCACGTTGACACAGTCCTACAACCTGTCGTCCGACGCGACCGCGACCGGCTCGCTCACCACCCGGCCCTCCGCCAATCAGTTCGTCTCCACCACCCTCGGCTCGGAGGACCTTCACTTGAAGGCGGGAGCCGATGCTCTCGATACCGCCTTCGATCTGTCCGGCTCCTTCTGCTGTGACATCGACGGTGGCAATCGCGTCGCTCCATGGGATATCGGAGCAGACGACCTCGCGGCAGCGACCGCGGTTTCGCTCGTCGCCTTCGAAGCACAGGCTCTCGATGGTGTCGTCGAGCTCCGCTGGGAGACGGGCTCTGAAATCGATAATCTCGGCTTCCACCTCTACCGCTCCGCGGCGGAGAACCGAGAGTACGAACGCATCACGACCACCCTGATTCCCGGACTGGGCTCCTCGCCGGAAGGTGCGACCTACGTCTATCGGGACAGCGGACTCTCGAACGGCACGGTCTATTTCTACAAGCTCGAGGACATCGAGACTACCGGGCGGACCGAGCTCCACGGACCGGTCTCTGCCACGCCTCGCGCGGGCTCCGGCTCCTCCGAGGAGGAAGGGCCTGGCGGTGAAGAAAGCGGGAGGAACCGCATCACGTTCGGGAATCCTTCCGCCAATCGCTTCGAGGTACTGAGCTGGAGCCGACGGGGTGCGGTGGTCGAGTTGCGGACCGAAGGCTTCTACGCCGAGCCCCTCGAGGATGGTTCGGTCCTGCTGGAGATTCCCGACTTCGAGCGCATCAGCAACGCCGCGGAACCGGCGATTCCAGTTCGCCGTCCCTGGATCGACGCAGTGGCCGGCGTCGATGTCACGCTGGTGAGCGTCGAAGAGCTGGACCGCCACCGTTTCACATCGCTCAGCCCCTCGGGAGCAGAAACCTACGAGGCCATCTCGTCCAGAAGAGGCGTCGTGCGACCCGCTCGGCGCGTGCGACGGCCAGCCCTCGATCGCCAGGGTCTTTTCCCCGCCACGGCGGCGCGTGTCCTCGCGACCGGCTTCCAAGAGGACGTGAAGAAGGTCCAGCTCGAGCTCGCTCCGCTGCGATGGGACGGCGAGCGGGCCGAGCTTCAGTTGTCCCGACGGCTCGTCGTTCGACTCGCCTTCACCGGCAAAGCCGAGAACGAGACTGCAAACACGCGGGGCCGTGGTCGGAAGCGTCCGCGCCGTCGAAGGGCGGAACGTGCGTCGGCGCTCGCCCGGTTAGCGACCACCACCGCCGGCCTTCATGCGCTTCGCTACGAGCGGCTCTTCGGTTCCAGCCGACGGGAGTACGAGACGGAAGCGTTGCGCTTGAGCCGGCTCGACGAAACGGTTCCGTTCCACGTCGAGCCCGAACCCACTCGTTTCGGACCCGGCTCGTCCCTCTACTTCCTGAGTCCCGGCCCGGAGACCAATCCTTACGGGCACGAGCTGGTCTTCGAGCTCGAACGGAGCCGCCGCGGAGCAAGAATGGCACGCACGCAGGCGAGCCCCTCGGGAGCGCGCGTCGAGGCTTACTGGAAAACACTGCGGCTCGAGACCAACCGGTACTATCAGGCGGGCATGCTCGGGGCGTCGGACCTCTGGTTCTGGGACGGTCTCCTGTCCTCCACCACGAATAGCTATCGCTTCGACGCCGACGCGATCGCGCCTTCCATCGAGAGCGGCCGCCTCACCGTCTGGCTTCATGGTGCCAGCGACTTCCCGGTCCGCCCCGACCATCACCTCCGCGTCTACGTCAACGGACAGCTCGTCGGGGAGGATTCGTGGGACGGCAAGAGGCCCCGAGCGATCCAGGCCGAGCTTCCGCCCGGATTGCTCGTCGAGGGCACCAACACGATGGAGCTCGAGAATGTCGGCGATACGGAGGCGTCCTATTCCATGGTCCTCCTCGACCGGCTGGAAGTCCACTATCCCCGGCGCACGATTGCCGACACGGGAACCCTCGAGGGCAGATTCAGCCGTGCTGGCTCGGCGGTGGTATCCGAAGCAGATTCCCGGGCCCACGTGATCGATGTAACCGACGCGAGTAGGCCGGTGTGGCTCCAGGGCCTCTCGGAAAATGGGGCGCGAGAGCTCACGTTCCGGGCGGAGGAGAACCGACACTACCTGGTGACGACACCTCATTCCGTCCTCACGCCGAAGTGAGACGGCCACCGCGCAGGGAGCTCGAGACCTCAGCGCGCGGAGCCGACTATGTTCTCATCGGCCCCGACGCGTTCTCGAGTGCCGCAGAACCATTGATCGAGCTTCGTCGCAGCCAGAACCTCCGGTCGAGCTTCGTCTCCATCGAGCAGATCCGGGATGAGTTCGGATTCGGTGAGCCGCGCCCCGAGGCGATTCGCGATTTCCTCATCCATGCCTATCACGAGTGGCCCGCGCCGGCGCTGCGCTACGTCGTTTTGCTCGGCGACGGCACGTACGACTACAAGGATTTCCTCGGGACGGGAGTCCGCAACCATGTCCCACCGCTCATGATTCAGACGTCGTACCTCTGGACGGCCTCCGATCCCACGCTCGCGATGGTCAACGGCGACGATCGCCTGCCTGATATCGCGATCGGACGATTGCCCGCCGGGAGCGTCGAGCAGCTTCGCGCCCTGATCGACAAGATCCTTGCTTTCGAGAACGGAGCCGCCAGCTTGTATTCCGATCCGTTCGTCCTCGTCGCCTACGACTCCGACAAGGCGGGGGACTTCGTCGCCAATGCCGAGGAGATCGGCAGGCTGGTTCCACCTCCCCAGCGCGTGGACAAACTATACTTGAGCGAGCTCGGCCGGGCGAGCACCCGAGACGGGATCCTCCGATCGTTCGACGAGGGCGCATCCGTTATGAGCTACATCGGTCACGGCGGCATTCACCTCTGGGCGGACGAGAGAATCTTCAGCCTGGACGACATCGACCTGCTGGGAAGTCAGGAACAACAGCCGCTTTTTCTGACCATGAACTACCTGAACGGCTACTTTCACTTCCCCTACTTCGATTCGCTTTCCGAGGCCCTGGTAAAGGCCGACGGCAAGGGCGCCATCGCCGCTTTCTCGCCGAGCGGCTTGAGTCTCGACGCCCCCGCCCACCGCTATCATCAGGCACTGGTAACCGCCCTGTTCGATGGGAACTACGAGCGTCTGGGCGATGCGGTGCTGGCGGGACAGCGGGAGTACGCGGCCTCGGGAGCTTTTCCCGAGCTTCTCGCCATCTACCACATCCTCGGCGACCCAGCGCTCCGACTGAAGTAGGACTCGCGTCGCCGAGGATGGTCGGGACCCGGCCCTCCGCCTGAAGTAAGAGCACTACGCAAAGCCGCCCAGCCGGAAAGAGGGAAACACTTGTTGGCCATTGGCCGGACCGTGACTGGACCGAATCCGCGCTGGGTTCGAATCCGCATGGGAACGCTGAATTTCAACGCAGAGACGCGGAGGCGCAGAGAGAACACATTCGACAGCGGACCCTTGGAAGTCCCCACTCTGCGACTCTGCGCTAAAGTTCCCGCAGAGATCCTTCTACGGGTTCGTTCGACCACGACATCGGGTCGATCTTTCGTGAATTTTGCTGCGTCTTTGCGTTTCGCTTGTTCCTTAGCAGCTAGTCTGTTCTGAGCGCGATCGCTGGGTCGATGGTGCTCGCGCTTCGCGCCGGTACGAGGCACGCAAGCGCCGCGACGACGAGCAGCAGCGCCGTCACGCCAATGTAGGTGAGGGGATCGGTGGGCTCCACTTCGAACAAGAGGCTCGTCATGAGGCCGGTCAGGCCGAGTGCTCCGATCGTGCCGACGGCGAATCCGACAAGAACGAGCCCCATACCGCGCCCGAGCACCATTGTCAGGAGGCGGGCCCGAGTCGCTCCGAAAGCCAAACGAATTCCGAGCTCGTGACGGCGCTGACTCACCGATAGCGCCAGGACACCGGTCAAGCCAGAGGCAGTCACCGTGAGCGCCAGCGCGGCGAACATGGCGAGAAGCATCGTCGTGATGCGTGGAGCGGAGATCGATTCACGCCGTACCGCCTCGAGCGTGGTCCCCCGGGCCACTGGCTGGTCCGGGTCGATTCTGTACACCGCCTCCGCCATGGCCTCGCGCATCATCGTGGGCTCCCGAGTGGTCCGGACCAGCAGGTTCATCGTGTCCTTGCGGCAGCAGTGCGTGACTTAGGTGCTGTTGGGTTCGTAAGCTGAGCGGAGAGATTGCTCAAGGAGGCCATCGATGCGCTCAAAGAAGGCAGAACTCGAAGACGTTGTGAAACAGTTCGAAGCATGGCGGGCGAAGCCACACGGACGGCTGATCCCGGAGGAGTTGTGGAAAGCGGCGCTGGGGTTGCTCGATCGGTATGCGCCGAGCACGATCTGCAGTCATCTCCGAGTCAATGCGGCGCGATTCAAACAGGTCCGAGAGAGTGGAGGGGCCGTTGTGGGCGAGAAGCGTTTCAAGGGGCACGGGCGAACGGGTGCTACGGGTCGGTCCCCGCGCACAGTACAGGATCGGAGCGCGGCGGAGCGGGTCACGGCGTTAGCTCCAAGTGGCAACGCGTTCGTCGAGCTGCCGCAGTTCGGCATGGGCTTAGGGGGCGGCATGATGACACCGCCGCTCGGCGAGGTTCAGCATGGAGCGAGCAGATGCCGTCTGACGGTGGAGAGCGCAGCGGGGAGCCTCACGGTCGTGACGGCGAGCGGCGAGGGTGAGAATGAGTTGGTCGAAGCCGTGTGTCGTTTCGTGCTCGGCGCGCTGGAAGGCAGCTCCCGAGCATGATCCAGCTCGTTCCCCAGCTGAAGGTGCTGGTTGCCTGCGAGCCCGTCGATTTCCGCAAGGGCATCGATTCTTTGGCTTGTGTGTGCCGGCAACAGTTCCAGCTCGACCCATTCCTCGGAACGCTATTCGTTTTCCGCAACCGTTCAGGCACGGCCCTCAAACTATTGGTCTACGACGGCCAGGGCTTTTGGTTGTGCCAGAAGCGTTTCTCGAAGGGGCGCCTGCAGTGGTGGCCGCGTCAGACGACGGATGGCGTTGCGGCGCTACCCGCCGAGCAGTTGGCGGTGCTTATCTACAACGGACTTCCGCTGCGAGCGGGGATGGCCGAGCCGTGGCGGCGGGTCGGTTGAGCCTTTCCAACGTCTTCTGGTAGCTCCAAGGCAGCCACGACTCGGGTGCTGCTCTAGCGTCTCGAGCGTGCATGGAGATGTTCGTCAGATAGTGCACCGGGTCGACACCGTTTTTTACCGCGGTGCGGATCATGCTCAGGAGCACGTCGCCCACGTCGGCGCCTGCTGGGTCTTGAAGAAGAGCGAGTTCTTGCGATGCCGTTGTGAGGGCTTCAGCTCCTGCTCGACCTCGTTGTTGTCGAGGGGCACGCCCGGCACTTCGCGGAAGCGGGTTAGCCCTTGCCAGTGATTTTTGACGTAGGAAAAGGCTTTTCCAAGGCGGCTGTTGGGCTCCACCACGCGCTCGCGGAACTGCTTTTCGATCCACTCGTAGAGCGCATCCATCACCGGCCGGCTGTGTTGCTGGTGATATGCAAGCCGCGCATCGGGGGTCATGTCGCGCGTTTCGTCGTCGTTGCGGTAGATGGTCGCGATGTCCTCGAGCACCCGCTCGCAGTGTTCGGGGAAGGCTGGCTCGGCCTCGAAGAAGTAGCGGCGTGCGTGCACCATGCACTTGGCGGTAATCCGTCGCGGCGAGCGCGGTGCCATCGAGGAGGCGTCGGCCATATGGATGACATCGCTCTCCTGAACGGTGCGCTGATTCAGGAGCCGGTCCATGTTTTCGCCCGCATGCCGTCGTCCGCTCGCGTACAGGATGATCGGAGCAAGCGTGGCGTCCAAGCCGCGGGCAACAATGCCCGTGGTGAAGATGCCCGTGCGCTCGCCTTTGCCTTGAGTCAAGGTCTCGTTCTCCGCCATCAACGTGAGGATCCGTGCGCCGGTGTCGTCACTGTGAACCAGCGGCCGGTTCGCGGCTATCGTCTCCATGTGGCGGAAGACCGGGAACACGGCATTCGCCATCGCTTCGACCCGCTCGAACTGCGTGGAGGCGGCAAACGGAACCCCCGCCCACTTTTGCCACTGCGCCAGGCGGTGGTGGGGCATGCCCATGGCGTAGCGCAACACCGAAACGACCGCGTCCACACTCGGATGGTACTTGCTCGCCCAGGCCTGAGACGGAAGTGGCGCTGTGAACGTCTTCTGGCAACTTGCGCATCGCAGCATCTGGCGCTCGTACACCGTCGCCTGGATCGGCGGCTGAGCCTTCAGCTCCACATCCTTGTTCGCCGCATGGGTGTCGTAGAGCTTGCCCCGGCACAGTGGCTCGGGGCAGGGGCCGCTCGCCTTCAGCTCGGGATGCGAAACCGCTACGTGCTCGGCACCAGGGTAGTCCTTGGCCCCGTTGCGCCCGTGGCCCTTGTTCTTCCCTTTCCCCTTTGCCTTCGTGCGTTTCGCGCGACGTTCCGTTGTCGCCATGCCAAGCGCCTCGACGATGGCGACATCGCAGCAGATGACGCACCGCCTCGAGCAGCACCGGACACGCATCCTCGGGAATCTCCCCTTTCGACAGCCGCTCTTCCAGGCGCAGGAGCTCGGCCCGCTCGACCTTCATCGCGAAACGCCGAGCTCTCGGCGAAACTCACGCACCAGCGGATACACCAAGCATGTTTTCACCGCTTCGGCTTTTCTCTTGTGCCGGTCCATCCGGCCCCGGCCCGAAGTCACTCCCACCTCCACCCAGTTCGCTGCCAGATAGCACGTCCCCTCGTAACGCTCCCTCTCCACAAACGTCTCGAGCAACACCGGCCTCACCCCGTAGGCTTCCTCCCAGTCATCGACCACCACTCGCGCTGCCAACGACAGCACGTGACTCGCGAGGCCTTTGATGGAAAGCCACGGCAGGATCAGGAACCGACTGTTGTTGACCACCCGGGGAAGGTTCTTCTGCCGCGTTGCGTCATCCCAACCGATGAAGCCGTCACGCGCCTGAAGCCACCGCGCCGCCGAGGAGAACTGCACGCACCCACAGAGCTCCCGCCGAGGATTCGACATCCAGACCAAGTACCGCAGGTGCGCGCCAAAGGCCACCTTGTGGCCCAGGTAGTGGTAACGCGCGACCAGTTCCCTCCATAGCGCTCGCTCCTCAGCGTTCGCCACCAAGCCCAGCATCACCGGAGCGACGTCCGATAGCTTGCCCTCACGCCGTGGCCGCTCGCGACCAGCCTTCGTGTAGTGGATGCTCGTCGGTCCGCGGCGCCGCTGCTCGTGACGCGGGGGCAACGTCACCAGCCCCTTCGCTTCGACAACCTCCAGGTACTCGTAGCATTCCCGGGTCTTGAGATTGCCGTTCCGACGAACCCACCCCAGGCCCTCACAGATCGTGCGCGCCAGCTCGTGCCGGGACAGACCACACGTGGCGATGATCTCCGTCAGCACGCTCCATTCCTCGGCGGTCACGGTCGTGCCGCAAAAGGTGGGTCGCTTGGCTGCGGTGTCGAGTGCAGCGTTTCCTGCCTGGGTCACTGTTTTCCTCCCAGCCTGAGGTTACACAGTCAGCCAGCGTTTGTCCAGTCCTTTTTTCCCTCTCTCTCTGCCCGCGAGAAAAACGACACACCCGGCGTTCAGCTTACCGAATCGCCCCCACGTTCTCACGCACTACTACCGCAAGGACACGGTTCATCACCCGGAACGGGGACTGGGCGACCGGCACGTAAGCCGCTTCGGGTGCGGCACGGTCGAGTCCGTACTGTCGCACGTCTCCCACGACGCCCACGATGGTCGCCCAGGAGTCGCCGTCGGAGGCGACCCGCTGGCCAACCGGATCTTCCCCGGGCCAGTAGGCTTCGGCTGCCGATTCGCTCACCGCCACCACCGGCCGATCTGCTCCGTCTGTCTCGTCGAACAGGCGCCCTCGGATCAACGGAATCCCCATGACGTCAGTTCATCGCCGAGCGCGGTCACACGAGCGCCATAGCCCTCCTTGTCGGGGTAGGCCTCGGGGTACTGCTCCCGAAGTGCGCCCGCGATGGAGTCGATATCTTCCTGGACTTCCTCCAGGGAGACCCCCTGGCGTCTCCTGCCAAACACGCTCATCATTCTCGCGCGCCGGTTTGTCAGCATCGACTCCGCGGTGCGAAAAGGACAGGCGGAGGTCGTCATGTAGATGTCGTCGCGGTTCGGAAAGCGGGGGAGGGAAGGCAAAACGCCGCTCACTTCGTGAGCCCGGTCATTCATCTCGAAGCGCTTGCCGACGATGTCGGGATCGCCGCCGCGGCGGTCCCGCCAGTACTCGTAGCTCAGAATCAGGACTGGCTCTGCATCGAGACTTTGCTCTTCGACGCGAAACGTGCGTCCCATGACGGGCTCGATCTTGAATACGTCGAAGAAATCCCAAGAGACGACACCGGTCTGGACCCTCTCCGGCTCGCCGTGGCCGAGCAGGATGAACGGCATGCTGTGATATTCCACGACCCGGTCGAGCGTCTTGTTCCGTTGACGGTAGTCGTTCACCTCCTGGACGGAGAACGCCAGGTTGTCGAAGTTGGCCCGCGGGGCCTGCTGTCGGAGGGCTACGAGGCGCTCACCATCCTCGTAGGGCAGAGGGCGGATCAGCACGCCATGGATGACGGAAAAGATGGCGGTGTTCGCTCCGATTCCGAGAGCGAGCGTCGTGATGATGAGCGCGGCGAATCCGGGTCGTTTTGCGATATTGCGAAAGCCGTAGCGGAGGTCCTGCCACAGGGAGTCGGCGATGTCGAGGCCACGTGTCTCCCGAACGTCTTCTTTGACCTGCGAAAGGAAGCCGAAGCTCTTGCGGGCTTCGAATCGAGCCTGTCGCGGAGTCATGCCGAGCTGTACGTTTCGCTGACTCTCCATCTCGAGATGAAAGAGGAGCTCCTCGTCGAGATCTTCCTCGAAGCGGCGTCGCTTCACCCAGGAGCGCGCGCTCTCGAGCAGGCCGTAGAGCATGGAAGCCTCAGGCCGTCTGGAGGATTCGGGCGATGGCGTCGGACAGCCGCTCCCAGTTCTCCGTTTCCTGTGTCAGCTGGCGCTTTCCGGCCGCCGTCAACCGGTAGAATTTGGCGCGACGATTGTTCTCCGATGCACCCCATTCCGACCGGATCCAGCCGGAAAGCTCGAGTCGGTGCAGCGCGGGATACAGGGAGCCCTGGTTGACCTGGAGTACGTTGCGGGACACCTGCTGGATACGCTGCGAGATGCCCCATCCGTGTATCGGCTCAAGCGAGAGCGTCTTGAGGATGAGCATGTCGAGCGTGCCCTGAAGCAGGTCGCTCTTGTCTTTCGCCATTTCGGCTCTTTCCTAGATAAGCTACAAGTGGAGGCTACGTTGAAGTGGGGGCGTTGTCAAGATGGTGGGAAGTTGGGGACAGGTAATTCATTTTCGCCCGCCGCTGGCTCGAGAAAATGAAATACCTGTCCCCACCCCCGAACCATTTCCTTGCGTCCGTCTCATCAGCTAGAATAGATAAATAAGATCAAAACAGCCTTCGACAAGTTGTTCCATGTTGCGGATCGCTGGCTGCGTTTGCTTCGTGCCAGTAACCGTCTCATGGTCTCGCTCTCTTAGCCTGACGAGCATCGCGATCGAGAAGAATCGCGTGACGACTGTGGCATTGATCGTCGTGTTCTTTCTCGGCATTCAGGCCTTCCTGAATCTGCCCCGCGCCGAAGATCCTGGTTTCATTATCCGTGCGGCGCAGGTCATCACTTATTTCCCGGGCGCCAGCCCGGTGCGGATGGAGCAGCTCGTCACCGACAAGCTGGAAAAAGCGATTCAAGAAATGCCCGAGATCGACTTCATTCAGAGCGAGTCGAAAACTGGTGTTTCCATTCTCATCGTCAACATCCTGGAGAGTTATCGGGAGATGCGCCCGATCTGGGACAAGCTCCGTCGCAAGCTGGGTGATGCCCAGCCCGATCTTCCCGATGGCATTCTCGGACCCTTCGTCAACGACGAGTTCGGCGACGTCTTCGGGACGATCGTGACGCTGACCGGCGAAGGATACAGCTACGCGGAGCTCAAGGAGATCGCCGACGACGTGCGCGACGAGATTCTCCTGATCCCGGAGGTCGCCAAGGTGGAGATCTACGGGGCTCAGGAGGAGCGCGTCTTCGTCGAGTACAACAACGCCCAGCTGTCCGAGCTCGGCGTCTCGCCGTTTCAGCTCCAGCAGCTGCTCGAGAGTCAGAACATTATTTTTTCGGGGGGCGACGTCCGAACCCCGTACGAGGAGATCGTGCTCGAGCCGTCGGGCAACTTCGAGTCCGTGGAGGAGCTCCGGGGCACAGTGATTCGGCTTCCCGGCGCGACGATCTCATGTACCTGGGAGATGTGGCCAACGTCTATCGTGGCTACATCGATCCCCCGCGCACGAAGATGCACGCCAGCGGGGTCAGGGGACTCGCCGTTGCGGTCAGCCTGCGGGAAGGCGGCAATATCACCGTGCTGGGTGACAAGCTGCAGGCGCTCTTTGCCGATCTCCAGGGTCTGTATCCGTATGGTGTCACGTTCGATTTCGTCGCCCTCCAGTCCTACCACGTGAATCGCAAGGTCGACGACTTCGTCAGCAACCTTCTCCAGGCCATCGTTCTGGTACTTCTCGTCATGCTGGTGAGTCTCGGATTGCGAACCGGGCTCGTCGTGGCCTCTCTCGTCCCGATGGCGATGATCTCGGCGATCCTGGTGATGTCGTTCTTCGGCATCGGGCTCGATCAGATGTCGCTGGCTGCCTTGATCATCGCGCTCGGCATGCTGGTGGACAACGCGATAGTGATGTCCGAATCGATCATGGTCCAGATGGCAGCTAGCAAGAAGGCCGTGGACGCGGCGGTCGATTCGGCGCGCGAACTGCAGATTCCGCTCCTGATCTCGTCGGTGACGACCGCGGCCGCCTTTCTTCCCATCTATCTCGCCGAATCCTCGACCGGGGAGTACACCGCACCTTTGTTCAAGGTGGTCTCCATCACGCTGATGTGCTCGTGGATTCTGGCGCTGACGATGACGCCGTTGTTCTGCGTCTATTTCTTGAAGGTGAAGGCCAGCCCGGCTAAGGCAAGTTTCGATACACGGTTCTACCGAACATACCGGAGCTTGCTACTGCTCGGGCTCCGTCATCGTCTTCTTTCCCTGGCCCTGATTGCGGCTGCATTCGCGCTTGCGATGTACGGGCTGGGCTTCGTACCCAATATCTTTTTTCCGCCCAACGACAAGGCCATCCTGACCGCCGAGCTCTCACTTCCGGTCGGAAGCCCGGTAAACCGGACGGAGGCAGTGGTCAATGAGCTCGAGGCTTTCATGGCGGAAGAGCTTCGGGCGGGGCCCGATCGTGTGGAGGGGATCACGAACTGGGCGAGCTTCGTCGGGCAGGGGGCGCCGCGGTTCGTGCTCACTTACAACCCGGAGCCCGCCAAACCCGAGTACGCCATGCTCCTGGTCAACGCCACCTCTCGAGACGTCATCAACGAAGAGCTCATCCCCCGGATGGAGCAGTTCTGCTTCGAGCGATTTCCGGACCTGACCGCCAGCATCAGCCTGCTTCCGCTCGGACCATCTGCCGACGCTCCGGTCGAGGTGCGGGTCATTGGCCGGGAGGAGGACGCGGTTTTCAGTCTGGTGGACGAGGTGAAGGCCGAGCTCGCAGCGATCCCCGGCGTGAGGAACATCCGCGACAACTGGGGACTCCGAACCAAGAAGCTAATCGTGAACGTGAACCAGCCGCGTGCCCAGCGGGCGGGCCTGTCGAGCGAGGACGTCGCCCTGTCGCTGCAGGCGGCTTTGAGTGGCTACGAAACGACGCAGTACCGCGAGGACGACAAGATCATTCCGGTAACTCTCCGGTCGGTGGCCGCGGAGCGCACCGACCTCGGAAAGCTCGAAAGCCACAATATTTTCTCCCAATCGACCGGAACCTCGGTGCCTCTGACGCAGGTCGCGGATCTCGAGATCGTCTGGCAGCCGGCCGTCGTGTACCGTCGCGACCGGCTGAAGACGGTGACGGTGAAGGCAGACGTCGATCCGGGCGCGAGCCCGGTCGAGGTGAGCTTCGCCATCGATGCGTAGCTCCGCCAGGATAGCGCGAGCTGGCCGCTCGGCTATCGGTACGAGCTGGGAGGTGATTACGAGAACTCACAGAAAGCCAACGAGTCCATCGCGGCCAAGCTCCCGATCGCCGGATTCATCATCCTGCTTCTGCTCGTGGCCCAGTTCAACTCCGTGCGGCGACCGGCCATCATCCTGATGACGATTCCACTTGGTCTCATCGGGGTCACCGTGGGGTTGCTGACGTTGAGCTCGTACTTCGGGTTCATGACCCTTCTCGGCATCATCGCGCTGGCCGGAATCGTCATCAACAATGCCATCGTCTTGATCGATCGCATCAAGCTCGAGATCGAGGAGAACGGGCTCGAGCCGCGACGGGCGGTGGTAGAGGCGGCGCAGCGCCGCCTGCGGCCGATTCTGTTGACGACGGCAACGACGGTGGGCGGTCTGATTCCTCTGTATCTCGGCGGAGGACCGATGTGGGAACCGATGGCCATCGCTATCATGTTCGGACTGGTGTTCTCCACGTTGCTGACGCTCGGTTTCGTCCCGCTGATGTACTCGATTCTGTTCCGGGTGAGCCACAAGGGGTTTGTGTATTAGCCAGTCCCTAGTGCACGAACCCGCTAATCCTGCCGCAAATTCCACGTCCTTTTCCGCGCTGGCTGCGTTGCTGCTCCTCGAAATATCTAGATATGACTTCGTCGCAGCGCCTTGCCAGCACGAAAAATGACCTTGGAATTTGCCGACAGTATCAGTGGGTTCGTGCACTAGCCCGAGCCCGTGCCTGAGCCCGAGCCATGCCCTCACCCCATCCTCTCCCAGAGGGAGAGGGAGCGCGCATTGCGCTTTTGCGTTGTGTTATCTTCCGAAACAGCCTTCTGCGGATTCGGCCGCGCGTGCGACCGATTTCGATTCTTCCTGGTTTCCTGGGTTCTTTATAGTTCCTGTTTTTCTCTGCGTTTCTGCGTTAGATTTTTTTGCGGAAGCAGCCTTCCACGGACTCGGTCGAACCCGGTTTTCGGGCTCGGGCTGGGTCCGTAGAGCGCCGCCTTCCTGGGTTCCTGATAGTTTTTGTTTTGCTCTGCGTCTCCGCGCCTCTGCGTTGAACTTGATTCCATCCTTGTGGGTTCTTCATTCCGCGAGTCGTTGCGTTCGACGAGGGCAAGGGGTACGCGATCCTGCACGTCCCGGGCCAGTGGCTGCCGGCCGTCTCGCTCGGCGATTCCGACGAGGCCCAGGTTGGGGACGAGATCGTCGCCGTCGGCTGTGCGGTCGGCTTCGAGCAAACGGTCGCCACCGGACGAATCAGCCGCGGTCCGGAGCCGCACGGTACCCCCCTCCTGCAAACCACCGTGCCCGCAACGCCGGGGGACGACGGCGGTCCGGTGTTCAACGTGATGGGCGAGGTGATCGGGATGACGATCTCGGACCGGATCACGGAGTCCAACCGCGCCCTTCCCATCAATCACGTGCGCATTGCGCTGGCGAAGTTGCAGCGGGACGAATAGTTTCTGTCGCGGAACTACCGACCCTGCGTGTCTCCCGAGCCCCAGCCCGTGCCCGAAACAGCTCCATCGGAGATAGTTCCATCTGCTTGCAGATTCGTTCCGCAACCCCATGCGCTACTCAATGCTTCTGGGTACTACCTTCGGGCAGGGGCAGGGGATCGGTGTGGAGCGAGTGGATTTGGATGCGCTCCCCTACCGTGGCAAATACTTCTTCAGAAACTTCGCCATCACCGTGAAATTCGGGTCGACCACGTTGGCGATGCGGGCCACGCCGACCTGCGAAAGGATCTGCAGCGCCTCCCAGCGCTCGAAGCCATAGTCCTCTTCGAGCCAGTGGATCATCTCGACGTGTGCGATCCGGATAGCATCTATAGGTCTGTACGCCTACTTTGGGTTCGAACCGATGCGTCTCCGCGATCAGATGCGGCGTGGTTGCGAGCCAGGCCCGAACTGGAGCCAGTAAACGACGTTTCAAGGTTCCTCCGCAGCTCGGAGCCTGGCGAGTATACGCGAGGTTCGGGTATGATGACGCCCTTCGCGAAACGGTGACAGGGGAGGATCTCCGAGTAAGCCATGGCAACGACGTACGGCATCAACCAGTTTCGCGCCGGCCTGAAGGTCATGCTCGATGGCGACCCTTGCGCGATGATCGAATCGGAGTTCGTCAAGCCCGGAAAGGGACAGGCGTTCACGCGGGTCAAATACCGGAACCTCAAGACGGGCCGAGTTCTGGAAAAAACGTTCAAGTCGAGCGAGACAGTGGAAGGGGCCGACGTCGTCGAAACGGAGATGCAGTATCTCTACGCAGACGGCGAGTCCTGGCACTTCATGGACCCCAACAGCTACGAGCAGTATCAGGCGGACGCGGCCGCGGTCGGCGACCATGCCAAGTGGCTCAAGGAAGAATCGGTCTGCAACATAACGCTCTTCAACAACGGCATCATTCAGATCACTCCCCCCATGTTCGTCGAGCTGGAGGTCGTGGAGACCGAGCCTGGTATCAGAGGGGATACCGCGGGAACGGGCGGCAAATCGGCCACGCTCGAGACCGGCGCGGTGGTTCGCGTGCCGCTCTTCGTCCAGGTCGGGGAGCGCTTGAAGCTGGACACCCGTACCGGTGAGTACGTGGGTCGGGTCAAGGAGGAGAAGTAGGTGTCGCGCGGCCGCCAAGACCTGCTTACGGATGTGCCGCTTCCTTCCGACCGAGACTCGTGGCGACCGACCGCGAAGGCGGATGCGCTCGAGCGACGTGCCTGCCTGCTAGCCCGGATTCGCTCGTTCTTCAGTGAGCGAGGCGTCCTCGAGGTCGAGACACCGCTCCTGGCGCCGACGACGGCCACTGACCCCCACGTTCGAAGTATGCGGGCAGGGGAGGGCTCCTACCTTCAGACTTCCCCGGAAAGCTACATGAAGCGGCTGCTAGCGGCAGGCTCCGGGCCTATCTATCAGGTCTGCAAGGCCTTTCGCGCCGGCGAGACGGGCCGGCACCACAACCCCGAATTCACCCTTCTCGAATGGTACCGGCCGGGTTTCGACCACCAGGACCTGATGGACGAGGTGGGGCTCCTGCTTCGGGAAGTCGCGGGCGCAAAGCCTGCCGAGCGTTTCACTTATAAAGAGGTTTTCGAGCAGTACGTAGGCCTCGACCCACACTCGGCTACGGTCTCTCAGTTGCAGCAGGCGGGACGAGAGCGTGGCGTTCCCGATGTGGTAGGCGAGGTGGAGGACCGGGCAGATTGGCTCGACCTCCTGATGGGGCACCTCATACAGCCTGGGCTGGGGGCCAGGGGTCCTGTGTTCGTCTACGACTTCCCGTTCGAGATGGCGGCACTGGCTCGACTCCGTGGGAGAAATTCTACGCTGGCGGAGCGATTCGAGCTGTTTTGGCGTGGAATGGAACTTGCGAACGGCTACCACGAGCTCACGGACGGCGCCGAACAACGTCGGCGCTTCGAAGCGGACCGAGCCCGGCGCAATCATTTGGGCCTCGAGAGTGTACCCATGGACGAGCGCTTCCTCGCGGCGCTGGCCTCCGGCCTGCCGGAGGGTGCTGGCGTCGCGCTGGGTTTGGACCGGTTGCTCATGGTGATGACATCGGCCGAATCGATTGGCGACGTGCTGAGCTTTCCATTCGAGGGGCCGGAATCATGATGAGACGAGTCGCTGAAGTCGCTCTTCCGGGCGGTGAACACTTGTGCCCGCCGCGCCGGGGATAGAATGGCTGAGCGTGTGCGTGAGCGGTCGAAAACGACCGCCTGAGCTCGAGCAGTAGCGGGACCGACGCCTCCAGGTTAGGATGGTCATCACATTCCGTTGACGGAGGCTCGACCGTTCATGATTGGTGATTCTCTGGGCCGCTACCGCCTCCTCGAAGAGGTTGGGGCCGGCGGCATGGGAGTGGTCTATCGGGCCCATGATGAGCGGTTGGACCGTGACGTCGCCGTCAAAGTGCTGCCGGAGGGGCGCCTCTCGGACGACACCGCCCGAAAACGGTTCCGCGCAGAGGCCAAACACCTCTCCAGGCTGAACCATCCCAACATCGCCACCGTTCACGACTTCGACACGCTGGAAGGTGTCGATTTCCTGGTCATGGAGTACATCGCCGGAGAGACGCTCGAGGAGCGGCTGAAAGCGGGAGCTCTGGAAGAGGAGAAGGTGTTGCGTTTCGCGATGCAACTCGCGGACGCGCTGGTGGCAGCGCACGAACAAGGTGTCATCCACCGGGATCTCAAGCCGGGAAATCTCCGAATCACACCGAGCGACCGTTTGAAGATCCTGGACTTCGGGTTGGCGCGCTGGTTGCGACCGGTGAGCGATACCACGACCACCGAGACCGCACTGACGGGCGCGCAGACCGCGGTGGGAACGCTGCCTTACATGGTGCCCGAGCAGCTGCTGGGCGAGTCCTGCGACGCGCGCACCGATATGTATGCGGCGGGCGTCGTCCTGTACGAGATGGCGACCGGCAGGCGTCCTTTTCCGCAAGCGCAAGGACCGGAGCTGATTACCGCGATATTGCAGCGCACGCCCGATCCTCCCGGCGAGGTCAACCCGATGCTTTCGCCGGCTCTCGACAATGTCATTCTCAAGGCGCTGGGGAAACAGAGAGAGCACCGTTACCAGTCGGCGCGCGAGCTTCTGGAGGCGCTCGACCGTTTGACGTCGGGAGAGGTACAGACTCACGTCGAAGAAACCGCATTTCCGTTTCTGGAACGCGACGAAGTCCTGGTGTCGAAGCGTCCGGTCTTCGTGGCCCGGGAGGAAGAG
This sequence comes from Candidatus Marinacidobacterales bacterium, assembly GCA_965237685.1. Lineage (GTDB taxonomy): Bacteria > Acidobacteriota > Vicinamibacteria > Marinacidobacterales > SMYC01 > CBDEGF01. The sequence goes on along the minus strand of CBDEGF010000003.1, from coordinate 1,901,471 downwards.
CTCGCGACCCTGAAGGGATTTCTCGAAACGGCGCTTTCCGGTGAGGGAAGGGTGGTGTTCGTCACCGGAGAAGCCGGGGCAGGCAAGACGTCGCTTCTCGGCGAGTTGGGAAGACACGCCCAGGAAGCGCACACCGATCTAGTCGTTGCCAGCGGCAACTGCAACGCGCACACGGGTGCCGGGGATCCCTACCTTCCGTTTCGTGAGGTTCTGGCTCAGCTGACCGGTGACGTCGAAGCCCGATGGAGGGCGGGCGCGATCACACGGGAGCGTGCGATTCGGCTCTGGCACGCGCTTCCCTTGTCGGTCCAGGCGCTCGTCGAAAAGGGCTCGGATCTGATTGATGTCTTCGTCGTGGGTCGAGAGCTGCTCTCCCGCACGCGAACGTACGTTCGTGGCGGCTCGGGCTGGACTGCGGAGCTCGCGAGAGTCGTAGCCGAGAAAGAGGCTCTTCCTGGCGCTGCCGGCGTGCAGCAAAGCGCTCTCTTCGAGCAGTACGCGCGCGTTCTGGAAACGCTGGCAGCGCGGAGGCCCCTGTTATTGTTCCTGGACGATCTCCAGTGGGCGGATACGGGCTCGCTAGGGTTGCTGCTCCATCTGATCGGTCGGATGCAGGGAAGTCGGGTGTTGATCGTGGGGGCCTATCGTCCCGAGGAAGTGGCTCTGGGACGGGATGGAGAGCGCCATCCGCTGAAACCGGTCATCAACGACGGCAAGGCGAAGTTCGGAGACATCGAGGTCGCGGTCGGAGTGGTCGGTGGCCGAGAGTTCGTGGATGCCGTGTTGGACAGGGAACCGAACCTTCTCGGTGCCGCCTTCCGTAAAGCCCTGTACGAGCAGACGCGGGGGCATTCTCTGTTCACGGTCGAGCTGGTACGCGGCATGCAAGAGCAGGGAGCGCTGGTCAAAGACGATGAGAGCCGCTGGGTGGAGAGTGATGTGCTGGACTGGGAGACTCTACCGGCCCGGGTCGAGGCGACGGTCGGGGAGCGCATCGAGCGTCTTCCAGAGGAGCTGCGGGAGGTGCTTCGCCTGGCCAGCGTTGCCGGCGAGGTCTTTGCTGCGGAGGTCGTGGCGCTCGTTCAAAAGTCGGACGAGCGCGACACCGTCCGTCTGCTGAGTCGGGAGCTGGACCAGCGCCACCAACTGGTGCGCGCCCAGGACATCCGGCGAGTGAACGACAAACGTGTGTCCTTTTATCGGTTCAAGCACATCCTTTTTCAGCGTTACTTGTACAACAGCCTCGACGACGTGGAGCGCTCCTACCTGCACGAGGAAATGGCCCGTGCGATGGAAGCACTCTACGGAGACCGGACTGCAGACATGGCGGTCGAGCTCGCCCACCATTTCGGCGAGGCGGGGATCACCGCGAAGGCCCTGGCGTATCTTCAGCAGGCTGCCGCTATGACCATGAGACAGTCCGCCCACGAAGAGGCAGCTTCGTTTCTACGCGAGGCTCTGCGCCTTCTCGAGGCTCTGCCGGAGACGGCGGAGCAGACTGAGCAAGAGCTGGCGCTCCAGGCTCCTCTGGCAATGGCGCTGATGAATCTCAGGGGCTACGCCGACCCCGAAGTGGGGGAGGTTTATTCCCGAGCGTACGATCTGTGCAAGCAGATAGGGGAGACACCCCAGATTGCTCCGGCGTTGTTCGGGCTGTGGGCCTTCCACTTCACCAAAGCAGAGTACGCGCCGGCAGTCGAGCTGGCCGAGCAAGTGCTGCGATTGGCGCCGACGGCAGAAGACCCAGAGCTCTTGCTTCAAGCAGGTCACAATGCCCAGGCAGCGAACTGGTCCATGCTGGGGAAGTTCGACCGAGCTCTAGAGCATGCGGAGCAAGTAAGCGCCGTCTACGACCCCGAGAAGCATCGTCAATCGGCCTTTGTTCTGGGCCAGGATCTGAAGCCGACGAGCATGTCCTGGGCGGCCGGCGACCTCTGGTTGCTGGGCTATCCCGATCAGGGGAAACAGAGATTGGCGGATGCGCTCGCCTTCGCCCGTAAACTGGAGCATCCGAATACTCTCGCCTTCGTCCTCGGCTACGCAGTGATGTTTCATCAGCTCTGCCGTGATGTGGAGGCCGCCCAGGACGCAGTGGAAGAAGAGTTGCGACTTTCAGCGGAACATGGATTCCAGCAATGGCTTGGAATCATGCTGAGGTATCAGGGATGGATCGAATCTGAGCAGGGACGGCCGGAGAAAGCGATCGTCCTGTTACGCCAGGGGCTCGCCGCCACTCGAGCGATCGGCATGGGTGTTTTTCAGCCGGTGCTTCAGACGATTCTGGCGGAAGCCTGTGCAAGAGCAGAACAGGCCGAGGATGGGCTTGCTGCGCTGCAAGAGGGACTCGCTCATGTGGAGAAGACAGGCGAGCGCTACTACGGAGCAGAACTGCGTCGCGTCGAGGGCGAGTTGCTCTCGCAGGCGGGCGGGGATGAAGAAGAGATAGAGCAGAATTTCCAGGAGGCAATCGAAGTCGCGCGCGGGCAGAGCGCCAAATCGTTCGAGCTACGGGCGACGATGAGCCTGGCCCGGTTGTGGCAAAAGCAGGGCAAGCGGGAGGAGGCGGCAAGCCGCCTGGCCGAGGTCTACGACTGGTTCACGGAAGGATTCGACACCGCCGACCTGAAGGACGCAAAGAGCCTGCTCGAAGCACTCTCTCAAAACGCGTAGCTGAATCCGAGGAGGTCTTTTCTCTGCGTGTCTCTGTGTCCTCTGTGGTGCCAACGCGTTTGACTACGGTTTTAATGCCTCTGCACCGCGATGGCACGGGCGGGTCCCTTCAATACCTGCCCCGGGCGGTCACCGGTGAGCGCGCCGTTGCGCATCACCGGTGTTCCGTTGACGATGACGTGCCGGACGCCGACGGAGTACGGGTAGGGATCCGTGAAGGTTGCGCGGTCGATGATGGTTTCTTCATCGAACATCAAGGGAGGATGCCGTGAAGTACTTGATTCGAGCTGTCGTCGTGCTCTGTGCCGCAGCCTGCTCGGCGCCGGAACCTCCGCCGAACGAGGGCCCCACGCTCATTGTTCTCGTTCGGCACGCCGAGAAGGAGGATGCGTCGAGTGATCCCGAGCTATCCGAAGCGGGCGAGAGGCGCGCGGAGGTCCTGGCCGGGATCCTGGCCGACGCCGGTATCGAGCGTATCTTGAGCACGGATTACCTCCGGACGCTGCAGACGGGTGCCCCTCTTCGAGAGCGGCTCGGGATTCAAGGAGAGATCTACGATCCGCGAAAACTGGACCAGTTGGTCCAGGAGCTGGTCGCTTCGCGCAAGAACACGCTCGTGATTGGCCACAGCAACACCACGCCCCAGTTGGTGCGTCTGCTCGGGGGGGAGGCGCCAGAAGCCCTCGACGAAGACGACTACGATCGCTTGTATCTCGTCTATCTCGAGCGGGGGAGCGCCCACCAGCCCCTGCAGTTGCACGGCGGCGGCAACGCTGGGTCGATACTTCTGCACTACCCTCCGTTTGCGCGACCGGAGCGGACGGACTAACATTCGACGGCTTGAGAACGGACCGACCTCGCCCTGCGAACCGCAGGCTCCATTGCCTCGATCCGGCGAGGTCCGCTAGCCTTTTCCCACGAACCCATCAGAGGAGGTTTGGTGAGCTCATGAGATTTTTGAAACAGGCGAGCGTCGGGACGGTGCTGCTTCTCGTTCCGACGCTCCTTTTTGCTCAAGGTAGCTATCACGATTACGAAGAGAATGAGGCGAACGTCATCGTAGACTCGTCACTTTTCGACGGCATGGAGTTTCGGGACGTCGGATTCTCCCGGGGCGGCCGCTCGACGGCAGCAACCGGTGTCCGGGGACAACCGCTGGTCTACTATTTCGGTGGCACCGGTGGCGGTGTCTTCAAGACGGTCGACGCTGGCCACAACTGGGAAAACGTCACGGACGGTTTTGTCGGTGTCGGCTCGGTCGGCGCCATCGCGGTGGCCGAGTCTGACCCGAACGTCGTCTACGTCGGTACGGGCTCCGCCTGTCCGCGCGGCAACATCTCGGTGGGCGACGGTATCTACAAGTCGACCGATGCCGGCAAGACCTGGAAGCGCATCGGCCTCCGACAGGCCGGTCAAATCGGCGAGATCCAGGTACACCCGAAAGACCCCGATCTCCTGTACGTCGCCGCCCTCGGCCAGATCTTTGGACCCAACGAGGAGCGCGGCGTCTTCCGCTCGAGCGACGGCGGTGAGACCTGGGAAAAGGTCCTCTTCATCAGCGACCGTACGGGTGTCGTCGACATCTCCATGGACGTCAACAACCCACGCATTCTCTACGCGGGAGCCTGGGCCGCGGAGCGCAAGCCCTGGTCGATGATCTCGGGCAGCGAGGACGGCGGCATCTACAAGACCACGGACGGCGGTGACACGTGGAACCGACTCGAGGGTGGACTCCCCGACGGTCTCGTCGGCAAGACCAGCGTCTCCGTCTCTCCGGCCAACTCCAATCGCGTCTGGGTTCTTCTCGAGGCCGAAGGTGACAAGGGTGGCGTCTATCGTACCGATGACGCCGGCGAGACATGGACCCGCATCAACGACGAGGCCAACCTGCGCCAGCGGCCCTGGTACTACATTCACATCTTTGCCGATCCGAAGGACGAGAACACCGTCTACGCGCTGAACACCGGAGCTTACCGATCCATCGACGGTGGCAAGACATTCAGCGAGCGCATCCAGGTGCCCCACGGAGACAACCACCACCTCTGGATCAATCCCGACAACCCGGACAACATGATCAACACCAACGACGGTGGGGCGAACCTCACCTTCGACGGAGGTGAGTCCTGGACCTGGCAGATGAACCAGCGAACCGCCGAGATCTATCGAGTCTTCGTCGACGACCAGTGGCCCTATCGCATCTACGGCTCGCAGCAGGACAACAGCACGATCTCCGTTCCGAGCCGGGGCTTCGCTGCCTGGAACCGGATGCCGCCCGAGTGGTATCAGGTCGGCGGCTGTGAGAGCGGGCACATTGCCGTCGACCCGAGCGACCCGGACATTATTTATGCGGGTTGCTACGGCGGCGCGATCTCGTACGTGAACCGGAAGACCGGCGAGTCACGCCAGATCCTGCACTACCCGCAGCTTCAGCTCGGGGCGGCGGCGCGCGACGTGAAGTATCGCTTTCAGTGGAACGCGCCGATTCGGCTCTCGCCGCATGATCCCGACATCCTCTATCACTCCTCACAAGTGGTCCATATGTCGCGGGACCGTGGCCAGAGCTGGACGGTCATCAGCCCGGACCTCACTACCAACAACCCCGAACACCAGGACTATGCCGGTGGGCCCATCACCCACGACAGTACGGGTGTCGAGGTCTACAACACTGTCTTCGCTTTCGAAGAATCCCCTCACACACAGGGGGAGCTTTGGGCGGGAAGTGACGATGGTCGCGTCCACCTCTCGAAGGACCGCGGCAGGACCTGGACCGAGATCACACCCGAGGGAGTGCCGGAGGGGGGCACTGTCAACGTCATCGAGCTTTCCGCGCATCAGCCGGGCCGGGCCTTCATCGCGGTCTACCGGTATCGCGAGAACGATTTTCGACCGTACATTTTCCGGACGAACGATTTCGGCGCCAGCTGGGACCTCCTGACCGACGGGCGGAACGGAATTCCTTCCACGCATCCCACGAGAGCCATCCGCGAAGATCCGGATCGGAAAGGACTTCTCTACGCCGGCACGGAGTTCGGTCTGTTCGTCTCCTTCGACGACGGTGCTCACTGGCAGCGCTTCCAGATGAACCTCCCGGTGTCACCGGTGACGGACCTCCGGGTCCATCGTAAGGATCTCGTCGTCTCGACGCAGGGTCGAGCGTTCTGGGTCCTGGATGACCTGAGCGCGCTCCACCAGATAAACGACGAGGTCGAGGCGGCCGATGCCTGGCTGTTTGCGCCTCGGGTTACCTATCGCGGTGGCGGCGGCGGTTCCGGAGCCACGATCAGCTACTACTTCGAGGAGGCTCCGGACAAGGAAGTCACTCTCGAGATTCTCGACGCGAGCGACAACGTCATGCGTACTATCAAAACCGAGCCAGGAGCGGAGCGCGCGAGCGGCCCCGCCAGCCCTGTCGCCGCCTTCGGCGACGGGGAGCGTGCCCGACTTCCCCTCGAGAAGGGCCTGAATCGCTTCGACTGGAACCTCCGGGAAGAGAGAATCGAGATGCCGAAAGGCGTCGTGCACTGGGGTGGCACGCCGGGAATGCGAGTGGTTCCAGGACAGTTCAAAGTCCGCATGTCCACCGGCGATTGGACGCAGACGCAGCCATTGGAGGTTGCGGTGCGGCCAAACACCAGCTCGACCGTAGCCGACTACCGGGAGCAGTACGAGCTCGGTAAGAAAGTCGCCACCGAGATCGAACGGCTCTTCGGACGCCTCGGTGATTTGCGCGACATCAAATCGCAGTCGAACGAGATCGTCGCACGGCTCGAGAAGGCCGGTATGGAGAGCGGCGAGATCGCCAAGTCTGCGAAAGCGATGAACGAGAAGCTCAGCGAGATCGAGCAGAAGATGACGCAGGTCAACAGCAAGTCCAATCAGGATCCCATCAACTTCCCACCGATGGTCGACAACCAGCTCACGGTTCTGTACGGCTACATCGTGGGCGGCAACTTCAAGCCGACCGCCGGCGCCTACCAGCGCTTCGAGGACTTGAAGCCCCAGGTCGACGAGGTTCTGTCGCAGATGGAGGTCGTGGTCGCCACCGATCTGGCGGAGTTCAACCGCCAGGTGGCCGCGATGAACCTCCCGCCCATCGTGACCAAAGCGACCGCCACGGAGGACCAGGAGCAGTAGCTGCTCTGGACCCTTTTTCGACGCCCGCGGCGCCTGGACAGCGTCGCGGGCTTTTCTTCGTCCGTCCCATAGGAAAATACCCAGGCGATCCCGTACACTCCGGGCCCGAGACGAGAGCTCCTTTTGCATTCCGAAGACGGTCGATGGCGCGGGCGAGTCGTCGCCCGCGTTTTCGAATCTCCGGACGGCATGAGTGTTCTCGTCGGCAAGAGTGCCGAGGACAACAACGTCCTCACGTTCAAGCTCGCTTCGCTGCGCGATTTCTGGATGCACGTGTCCGGTGAGTCGGGGTCGCACGTGGTCGTGCGAAATCCCGATGACCTGTCCTCGCTACCGCGTGAGACGCTCCGCTATGCAGCCGCCCTCGCCGCGCGCTACTCGAAATCCAGCCGCGGCGGGAAGGTCACCGTTCACGTGGCCCGTGCCGGCGACGTTCGAAGGCCTCGCGGCGAGGCGCCGGGCAAGGTGCTCCTGAAGAAATACAAGAGCGTGAAGGTGGAGCCTCTTCGTGAGGATGAGTAAACTCAGCGCTCATCCACGACATCCATCACCCAGATATCGCTCAAGTCCTCCTGCCAGGTAAGTAAAGGAATGTGCCGTCCGTGTCGATGGCAGCAATTCCCAAGCTGTCGAATAAACTGCCCTGTTGAGCGGACACGAGGTGAGTGAAGTTCGAATGGGGGATCTACGGAGTCCGACCCGGCGCGGCACTACCTGGTCGACCGTGTGCAAGCTCGCCATGAAGCTGCCCGGTGTGGAGGAAGGCACGTCGTACGGGACCCCGGCTCTGCACGTCCGCAAGAAGTTTCTCGCTCGCCTGAAGGAGGATGGCGAGACCGTCGCTCTGAGAGTCGACCTGTTCGAACGCGACGCTCTCCTCGAGCTCGATCCAGTGGCGTTCTATCTGACGGAGCACTATCGGCCGTACCCTGCAATGCTCGTCCGTCTGAAGCAAGTTCGGCTGGATCTGCTCGAGGAGCTCCTCGAGCAGGCCTGGCGCGGGCAGGCCCCGAAGAGTCTCGTGGCGAGAGCGACGAGCGACAACGTTGGTGACGTCGTTGCGCGTCGAGTCAAGCGGAAGTGAAGGTCCCGGAGCGTCCCGGAAACGGGCCTATCCGCGCTCCGGGTCGAATCGGGCGCCGGGACGAGCCGTTTCCGGCGTCTCGTCGGCGAAGCGCACCTCGATGCGTAACTTCGACGCCTCATCGTAGTGCTGAAGGAGCCAGTTGCGGATGAAATCGGCCGTCTGTCTTCGTCCCAGCTCGCGCACCAGCTCGACGTTCTCGGTGGCGCGATGGTCCGCCAGGGCTGAGAGCCCGTCGCGCAGCCGGCGCATGGCTTCCTCCTCGTCCCGGAATAGACTTCCGTCCCGCACCTCGTACCGAATAGCCGATACGTCCATCGCTGGGGTGTTGTGCTCGATGCGAGGGGCCTGCACCACGACCAGGTGCTCCTCTTCCAGCGTGAACTCCCAGTGACCATCGAGGTCCAGGTAGAAGGTGAACTCGACCGGGGCCTCGGCGCGAACGACGACGGTAGGAAGCTCGAGCTGTCCCCACAGAACGCTGACCGAATCCGTTCGCTCGAAGATTTCCACCTGCTCGAGGGTGGCGAATTGGAGGTAGTTGCTGCCCGTCATTTCCGTGGCGTAGCTGATGAAGGAGGTCGTCACCGTTCCCGATCGGAAGGCCCCGACCAGGGAGGCGGCGTCACGCACGAGTGAACGACCGTCTTCGCCGAGATCGGAGATCAGGTTTCGCGTCGACTGGTAGAAGTAGATGCTCACGCCGGCGACGAGGGTTGCGAGGCCCAGGATCACGAACGCCACCGGCCACTGAGACCGGCGGGGTTGCTGCTGTCCCGTTTCCATCGCTTCCTATTCTAACAACTCGAGCGGGCGCGCTATGCTTGGGGCCGCGCAAAGTACTAGAGGCATTCAAATGACCGAACGAAGAGCAACGATCCGGTGGTGGCCGGCGGTACTGATTGTTGTCGCGGCACTGGTTTTCTCGAGTGTCGTGTGGCTGGGCTCGGAGGACAGCGCCGAGCAGATCCGACAGAACAAGGTGATGGGCACGGCCGTGGCAGTGATGCTCAGCGGGCTCCTGCTCGCGATTTGGTTGCTCTTTTTCTCCCGGCTGGTCTGGAGAAGGCGCCTCGCGGCGCTGGGCTCGCTCGTCTTGATGATTGGGGCGTTTGCCCTGCTGTTCCGGTATCGCGGTGTCAGCGGTGACCTGGTGCCGCAGTTCGAGGCCCGCTTTCGTGTGAGCGCGACTGACCTGCCGGCGGAGGACACGATGGTTCTGCCCGGTGCGAGGGACTACCCCCAGTTTCTCGGGCCGTATCGGAACGGCACAGTCGAGGGGCTGACGCTGGGTCGCGACTGGACGGCATCGCCTCCACGGCTCGTTTGGAGACGCCCCGTCGGGGGTGGGTGGTCGGGCTTCGCGGTCGCCGGCAACACCGCGGTGACGCACGAGCAGCACAGCGAGGAAGAGCGCGTGGTCAGCTACGACCTGGGCACGGGAAAAGTGAACTGGGCCAGCAGGGAAGTGGCCCATTACGTCAATCCACTGGCCGGCGAAGGGCCGAGAGGGACGCCAACGGTCGAGGGTGGGAGAGTTTTTGCCTTGGGCGGAACGGGAATCCTGACCGCGCTCGCGCTGGAAACCGGAGAGCTTCTCTGGAAAAAAGACGTTCTGCTCGACAACGAGGCCAGGGTGCCGACGTGGGGCAAGAGCGCCTCACCTCTGGTGTTCGACGGTAAGGTCGTCGTGAGTGCCGGCGGTCCCTCGGGGCGATCTCTCGTGGCCTACGATGCCCGCACGGGGGACACCCTCTGGCATGGCGCAACGACCCCTCAGCCTATGGGTCTCCGTTTCTGGCAGATCTGGCCGGGCTCCGCCAGATCGTTTCCTTCAACCACAACAGCATCACCGGGCACGATCCGGAAAACGGTCGGGTGCTGTGGCGCCAGGAGTGGCCGTCGCAGCAGCCCAGCGTCGCTCAACCCCTGCCCATTCCCGGCGATCGGCTCCTCGTCTCGGCGGGCTACGGCATCGGTAGCAAGCTGTTCCAGATCACCACCGATTCGGAGGGCTATCGCTCCGAGCTCCTCTGGGAGACGGCGCGCCTGAAGGCCAAGTTCACGAACCTCGTGTACTACGAGGGATTCGTCTATGGTCTGGACGACGGCATTCTGGTCTGCCTCGATCCGGGGAGTGGTCGAAGACGCTGGAAGCGAGGCCGCTACGGCCACGGTCAGGTTCTGCTCGTCGGCGACCTGCTACTCGTCCAGACCGAACATGGAGAGATCGTTCTCGTCGATCCGGTACCGGACGAGCATCGAGAAGTGACGCGCTTCCGGGTGATGGACGGCAAGGTCTGGAACCCTCCTGCCCTCGCGGGACCCTACCTTCTGATGCGAAACGATCAGGAAGCCGTCTTGTTCGAGCTCCCGGTCCTTTGAGGACAAGCGTGGTAAACTGCCGGTCCGTTCATGCTACTGATTGCCAAGCTCATCGACTACTACTCGTTTGTCGTCTTCGTCGCGGTGATCCTCAGCTGGCTTCGGCTCCCGCCTAGCAACCAGGTGGTTCGCATCGCCACGATGTTGACCGAGCCGGCCCTGGCGCCGATTCGAAGATTCGTGCCGTCGGCGAGGGGGATCGACTTCTCGCCGTTGATTCTGCTGGTCATCCTTCAGATTCTGAAGGGCGCGTTGATCTAGCGTGGCGGACTCTCGGGTTCGTAGGCGTGCAGATCCTTCATGAGCAGCCGCCCCCAGCTCTCGTCGAAGGGATGCACCTCGCGGACCCGCTGGCCGTCCCGCTCGAGCGGATAGCCTTTGTTGGCCCACTCGAAGATGGAGCCTTCGAGGTTGTAAATCTCGCCGACGCCGTTCTCCATCAGCCGGGCGACCAGCGCAGAAGATCGATAGCCCACGGAACAATAGGCAACAACCATCGTGTCCGGGTCCAGTCCTTCCAGCGCAGGGACTGCCGTGGCGTCGGGCGCCACGTGAATGGCGCCCGGTAGGTGGCTGACCAGAAACTCCCGCTCCTGTCGGACGTCGAGAAGTAGCACTTCCTTCCGGGCGTCGATTCGCTCGCTGAGCTCTTCGGTCGAGAGCTGTCGAACTTCTGGAAACCGCTCGCGGATCTCGCCCTTCACGCCAGGCCAGCTCGGTTCGGAGCTGCAGGCGAGGAAGAAGGCGAACGGAAGGGCCCGCTTCGTCATCGCCCGCCCGCCGTCTCCTGGCCGCTACTCACCGGATGGTTGGGTGCCGCCCTCTTGTCCTCGTCGAGAACGAAGCGCACCATGCTCGTCAGCTTGGCAGAGGTGAAAGGCTTGGCGAGAAAGGCGACGCCCTCGTCGACGACACCGTGGTGCACGATCTGCTCTTCCGCGTAGCCGGACATGAAGAGCACCTTGATCGAGGGACGCTTCTTCTTCAATTCGCGGGCAACTTCGGTTCCGCTCATGGAAGGCAACACCACGTCCGTCAGGGTGAGGTGGATCTTGCCCGGATACTGATCGGCCAGCGCGAGGGCTTCTTCGCCGTTACTTGCCACGAGCACGTGGTGGCTTCGCTCGCGGAGTATTTCCTCCACAAGATCCCGAACGAGGGGCTCGTCCTCGATGAGGAGAACCGTCTCGCCGCCCGGCGCCACACGAGTGGCGACCTCGTCCGAGTCGGACCGCGGTCGAGGCTCCCTTTCGGTTTTCGGCAAGAGGATGTGAAAACGGGTCCCCTGTCCGAGGTTGCTCGTTGCCCAGATATGCCCGCCCGCCTGTTTGATGAGGCCGTACGATACAGCCAGGCCGAGTCCTGTGCCGTTGGCTTGCTCCTTCGTGGAATAAAAGGGCTCGAAGACCCGGGACAGGGTGTCGGCATCCATTCCAACTCCGGTATCCCGGAACGTGAGTGACGCGTAGGAGCCCGGCGGAATCTCGAGCCCGAGACCGTCCGGTTTGCTCGGGTCGAGCCAGTAGCGGTTGTCGGTCTCGACGACGAAACGCCCTCCCTTCGGCATGGCGTCCCTCGCGTTGATGGCGAGATTGAGAATGACCCGCTCCAGCTGGACAGGGTCCACTTCTACCGGCCACGGCTCGGCGGAGGAAAGGAACACGAACTCGATATCCTCTCCGAGGAGGCGCCGCAGCATGTTCTCGAGTCGCTCGACGAGCTCGTCGAGCACGAGCACCTCGGGCTCCACGATCTGCTTTCGTGCGAAGGCGAGGAGCTGCTTGGTCAGATCGGCGGCGCGCTCCGCCGCTTTGTTGACCTCCCGCATGTCGGTTCGCAGACGCTCGCGAGTTTGCGGGGCTGCCGCGTCACTGTGGCTGAGGATGACGGTGAGGAGGTTGTTGAAGTCATGAGCGATGCCACCTGCGAGACGGCCCACCGCTTCCATTTTCTGCGATTGATGGAGTTGTTCCTCGAGGAGCCGACGTTCCGTGACGTCGCGCACGAAGGCCTGCAGGCGGCCGTCGTCGAGACGCTTGGCGCTCACTTCGGTCGGAAACCGTCGTCCGTCCCGGTGACGCACCGTCCAGCTCGCGACGACACGGTGGCCGAGCTCGAGCCTCGCGAGGTCGTCTTGTGAGGAGGCGTCGTCGCGGATGTCGACCAGCTCTTCCAGCGACATGCCGATAAGCTCTTCCCGGGCATACCCGACGAGCTCCGAGCCGCTGGTGTTGACGTCCAGGCAGCGCCCCGCCGCGTCGAACGTGAAGATGCCATCCGATGCCTGCTCGATGAGAATCCGGTACTGTCGCTCGCTTCGACGCCGGGCTCGGTCCGCGTTGTGCCTCTCGGACACCACCGCTGCCAGCAGGAGTGTGGTGACCGCCGCCACGTTCACGAACACCCATGTCAGAAGAAGATTCTTCTCAATCGATCCGAGGGCAAAAGGGCCCGTTCCTTGTGCGATTCCCCAGAAAGCGACCCCGGAAACGATGAGATTTGCCACGGTGGCTCCGGGCGGGCCGAAGCGAAAGGCGGCCCAGATGAGCAGTGGGAAGGGAAGGTATTCCAGAGGATAGTTGCCCGCGATTCCGGAAACCGGCCCGAAAGAGAGAACGCTGACCGCCACGAGCAGACCCATGAGCGCGCCACCCTCGAGAGCCCTGGCGCTCCGCAGACGTGGCAGGCGCGTCAGAGCGAGCAGGAAGGGGGTCAGCACGACCATTCCCATGCCGTGCCCCAGCATCCACATCCACCAGATGCGCGGGACGGCCGAGGCCGGTGCCACGTCGCCAAGGTACATGCCAGTCACACCGATGGTTGCGCTGACGATGGTGCCGGCGCTGGCGCAACCCACCAGCGCTCCGATGTCGCGCACCCTCTCCATCCGCGCCTGGAAACCGAGCCGGTCCAGCAAGAGACAGGCGGTGATGATTTCCAGCGTGTTGCCGCCGGCGGCGGCAAGCGAAAACAAGAAAGGCCCGGTGGTCGTCTGGGTTGCGGCGAATTCAGCGAGCATGATGCCCGGCCACAGGCGCACTCCCCCCGCCAGGAGGGCAGCGAGGGCCAGGCCGCTCGAGGGCCATACGATCCGTCCCACCTCACCGACGAAAGGAGGCTCGAGTGCCAGCTTTGCCAGCGCGTAGTAGGCGAGGGCGACGGCGCCAACCCGTATCAAGTAACGCGGATCAAGGAAACGGCCAACGCGTTTGCTCATCGGAGCAGGCTCGAAAATTAGAAGAGCGTAATCATATCACTGCTGGTGCGGACAGATTCTCTCCGGCAAGACGGGGAACTGTTCCCGCAATCGAGAGCTCGTCGTCAATCCGTTCGACGAGGAGTTGCCGACCAGCCTGCCCTGCGACGGAAGCTCTTGCACCGTCTTCATAACCAGTACGCAGCATGCCGGCGCTCTGAACGGTCTCGACGGGGCCGACGCGATCTGCCAGGAACAGGCCCGGGTTGCCGGCCTGTCTGGTCACTTCAAGGCGTGGCTCAGTGATGATGCTGACTCGCCCGACACGAGGTTCACGCATGCGCCGACGCCCTATGTCCTGGTGGGTGGGCCGGAGATCGCCTCCGACTGGCTGGACCTGACCGACGGCGCCCTCGCGCGACACATCGACCTGAACGAGTTCGGTGTGGCGGTGAGTGGTTTCGGCATTGTCTGGACCCGGACCGCGTCCGACGGAAAAGCGGCCACGTTGAACGGCGGCCCGGACTGTGCACGCTGGAGCACGAATTCTTCTTTGATTTTTGGCGTCACGGGACAGCGTCTCGGCAGTTTGACTCTGTGGTCCGAGTTCGGCCTGGCATCGTGCAACGCGGGGCTGCGGCTGTACTGCTTCCAGCAATAGCTTGTCGAAGCCAGGAATTCCGGATCGAGCTGGCACATGTTCGAGCCCGAGCCCCTGCCCGAGCCCGAGCCCGGAGCCGGGCAAACACCACGCAGTTCGTTCGAGAAGCTGGAGGTCTCCCAAACTGCGATGAATTCGTAGGCTTGGCCAAGTTCGTCGGGCTCAGGCTCGGGCTCGGGACGAACGTCCTCGCTCAATAAGGGAGTTCTGAGCCTAGATCACCCCATACAGACTGGCACCTTTCTTCGCCAGCGCATCGACCTGCTTCGTGACGGCCGGATCTTCCTCGAGCGGTGGTGCGTGGTGGGGCTTGAGACGGGCATCGATGATGAGAGGTCCCTTGCACCCCCAGTGTTTGTGCTCCACGACAACGCCCACGCCATGGACGTCATGGGATGGGTTGGAACGGGTGAAGGTGACCCACAGGAAGTTGCGAAGGTTGCTGGCGGTGAAGGTGGCATCGTCGGCAAGCACCACGAGAGGAAACCGGGAGAGGCTCGATTGTTCGAGCGCCCGCTCCAGGTCGCGCACTTCATCGGGCACGAGCTGGTAGTTCAGGAATGAGGGTCCCTCCAGGACCAGCACCCCCGGAAGCGCGACTTTCGCCGCGTTGTAGCCGTCGGGGAGATGCAGCTCCGGTGCTACCGTTCCCAGCTGGCGCTTGCGCGCACCGGCGGCCGCGATCACCAGCTTGGAGCCCGCGTTGAGACCGGTACCCGAGTAGTCGAGGGTGTCCATGGTCGTTCGGGTCTGGAAATGCAGATCCCTGCCCAGGTCGACGCGCTCGAGGACGTGCTGCAGGAAGCTTTCAGTGTCGCCGACGTCGAGGCCCGGATCATCCTCATGGGCCGCGATGATGAGATACTTGGCGAGTGAAGCCTGCCCGAAGCCGAGAATGGCATTGGCGCTGGTGAGAAGCTCTTGCGGAACACGCTGCCCGTAGGGCACGTATCGCTCGCTTCCGAGAGCGAGCAACAGCGGATGGACCCCGGACTCGTCGACCGCGTGGATGGCTTTGACCCCTGGCAGCTCGACGGGAACCATGGGCTCGGTCAGCTCGTGAATGAGCTTTCCGAAGGTCGTGTCCTCCTGGGGAGGGCGGCCCACGACGGTGAAGGGCCATACCGCATCCGGCCGATGAAACACCCGCGCGACGCTCAGCACCGGGAAGTCGTGCGTCAGGCTGTAGTAGCCGAGGTGATCCCCAAAGGGCCCTTCCGGAAGGGTTCGCTCGGGGTCGATCGTGCCCGTGATGCAGAAGTCGGCATCCGCCGAGATCGCCTGCCCGTCCTTTCTCGCCAGCCGGAAACGGCGCCCGCCGAGCATGCCGGCAAAGAGAAGCTCGGTCAGGCCTTCCGGCAGCGGCATCACGGCGGCGAGCGTGTGTGCGGGAGGCCCGCCGACGAAAACGCTCGCCTTCAACGGCTCGCCGCGAGCGACGGCCGCGGCGTGGTGCACACCGATTCCGCGATGAATCTGGTAGTGGAGTCCCACCTCTCCTGCCGCGTAGGCGTTGCCGCCGAGCTGCACGCGGTACATCCCGACATTCGACTGCATCACACCCGGACGGTCGGGGTGCTCGGTATAGACTTGTGGCAGCGTGATGAAGGGTCCTCCATCGCGCGGCCAGCTCTGGATGCGCGGCAGCTGATCGAGGGTGGTCTCGTGCGCGAGGGCCGGTCCGCCCGAGACGGCCCGGGGCAAGGATTTGAGCGCTGCCAAGGGCGTAGTGGCGTACGTGAGAGGTGCGCGCCAGAAATCCCCGGGATCGGCCTTCAGCTGCACGATGTGCTTCACGCGCTCGATGGTGTCACGGAAGATGAACCGTGCCCTTTCGAGAGTTCCGAAGAGATTGCAGACCGCGGGAAACGAGGAGCCTTCCACGTTCTCGAAGTAGATGGCGGGCGCGCCCGCCGCATAAGCGCGGCGCTGGATCTCGGCCATCTGGAGGTAGGGATCCACCTCTTCAGAGACGCGAACGAGCTGCCCGTGTCGCTCGAGATCGTCGAGGCAGTGCCGGAGACTGCGGTAGCCCATCTCCGTATTATTGCCGCTCGCCTCGGCCCGTTGCACTCTCGAAATCGAGCTAAAATACGCCGGCATGCAATGGTTTCGATTTGTTGCCGTGCTACTCGCGTCGAGCGCCGGCCTGTCAGCTCAAACAACCCTCACAGAGAAAGACTTCCTGAGCCGGGCTCGACGACTGACTTTCGAAGGTCGCCGTGCCGGGGAGGGCTATTTCTCTCCAGACGGAACAAAGCTCGTTTTTCAGAGTGAGCGTGAGCCCGGAAACCCCTTCTATCAGATCTACCTGATGGATCTGACCACGGGCGAGACCGAGCGAATCTCTCCGGGTACGGGCAAGACGACCTGCGCCTTCATCCAGGCGGGCAGCGGAGACGTTCTCTTCGCCTCCACGCACCACGACCCGGCGTCCGAACAGCTCCAGAAGGAGGAGCTCGAGCTCCGCGCTTCCGGTCAGGAGCGCCGTTACTCGTGGGACTACGATCCCGAGATGGAGATCTACTTTCATGACGCGGAGTCCGGAACGCTTTCGCGCCTCACGAACACCCACGGATACGATGCCGAGGGCAGCTATTCCCCGGACGGGGAGTGGGTCGTGTTCTCTTCGATGCGAGACGCCTATGGGCGGGAGCTCGACGATGGGGAGCGCCGGCTCCTCGAGATCAACCCCTCGTTCTTCGCAGAGATCTACATCATGCGGGCCGACGGTTCCGGCCGGCGTTGCTTGACCGACGTCGCGGGCTACGATGGCGGCCCGTTTTTTCTGGCCGATGGCTCCCGCATCGTCTGGCGGCGTTTCGATTGCGACGGGCTCCTCGCGGACATCTGGACCATGAAACCCGATGGCTCGGACCAGCGCCAGATCACGGACTTCGGCTCGATGAGCTGGGCGCCCTATGCTCATCCATCCGGCGAGTACATCTTTTTCGCGTCCAACAAGCTCGGCTTCACCAACTTCGAGGTGTACATCGTGGACATGGAAGGGAAGAGGGAGCCGGTGCGTGTGACCTACACGGACGGATTCGACGGCCTGCCGGTTCCGTCGCCAGACGGAGCGAAGCTCACCTGGACCTTGAACCGGGCCGGAGGCGGCGGCGGGCAGATCTATCTTGCGGACTGGAATCACGAGAAAGCGCTCGAGGTTCTCAGACAGGCTCCGCTTCGCGCCGCGGTGTCTTCGAGTAACGGGGGCGACGGGCCGAACCAATCGAGGAGACGATGAGTTACGTGCTCTGAATCGCGCTGGCGCTCGCGGTGACGGGACCGGCGAGCGCGCTCGACGATGGAACGAACGTGAAGCACCACGTGGAGAAGCTCGCATCGGACACGATGGGGGGCCGGCTGACCGGGACGGAGGGAGAGCGGCAGGCCGCGGACTACATCGCGAGCGCACTCGAAGATCTCGGTGCTGTGCCTCTTCCCGGGCAGGTGTCGTTTCACCTGCCGTTCGAGTTCACTTCCGGTGTGAAAGATGTCGGCTCCGGGATTCGAATCGGAAGGGAAGACCGGGTAGAGCTTACGTCCGACGGCATCCGCCCCCTCGCTTTTTCCCGTGCCGGCGAGGTGAACGGGACGGTCGTTTTTGCTGGCTACGGCATCACCGTTCCGGAGAGCCAGGACTTCGGGTATGACAGCTACTTTGGTCTGGACGTCCAGGACAAGATCGTCCTCGTGTTGCGTTACTTTCCAGAGGATGCCAGCCAGGAAGTGAAGAGAGCTCTGTCCCGCTACTCCGGCCTTCGATACAAAGCCATGAACGCCCGGGAGCGCGGAGCGAAAGGCCTCCTCGTCGTGGCGGGTCCCCGCTCACCGAACGCCGGCGAGCTGATAGGCATGTCGTTCGACACGGCGACCGCCGGCTCGGGTATCGTTGCCGCGAGCATCGACGGTGTCGTCGCGGAGCGTCTCTTCGAGTCCCTGCCCGACCAGACGCTTTCGGACGTGCAGAAGTCCCTGAACTCTGGAAACCCGCACGTGAGCGGATTTGAGATTCCCGACGTGGAGATCAGCTTGCGTGTCGCGCTCGAGCGGGAGCTCAGCACCGGGCACAACGTCGCTGGCTACTTTCCCGCTTCCGGTGAAAGCGTCGAAGAGGACGTCGTCCTGGTTGGTGCCCACTACGATCACCTCGGTCATGGTACGCAAGGGAACTCGCTCGCGAAAAAGAGCGAAGCGGGTAAGATCCACAACGGAGCGGACGACAACGCGTCCGGAGTGGCGGCAGTCCTGGCCGTCGCGGGGCTCGTTGCGGAGAAGGAGCGGAACCGACCGGTGGCTTTTGCCTTCTGGTCGGGCGAGGAGATGGGGCTTCTCGGCTCGGCGGAGTTCGTGAAGACAGACATTCTTCCGGCCGGCGACATCGTTGCCTATGTGAACTTCGATATGGTCGGCCGCATGCGCGACAACCGGCTTGTGCTTCAGGCGGTCGGCTCGAGCTCGGTCTGGCCGAGCCTCATCGAGCGAACCAATGTGCTGATCGGCTTCGACGTTCAGCTCAGTGAGGACCCCTATCTGCCGACGGACGCAATGTCGTTCAACCAAGCGGAGATTCCGACCATCAATTTCTTCACGGGGGCACACGAGGACTACCACCGTCCGAGCGATGATCCGGACAGTCTCAACTACGAAGATCTGGAGCGCGTGGCGGAGTTCGGTGCGCTCCTGACCGAGAAGCTGGCCAATCTGGAAGAGCGGCCCGACTTCATCAAAGTCGCGCGCACCACGCAGGAAGGTGGAGGCAGGGACTCCGTCCGCGCCTACACCGGCACGATCCCGGACTACGCGACCGAGGTCGAAGGGCTTCTTCTGGGCGGCGTCGTTGCGGGAGGACCCGCGGAAGAGGCCGGGCTCGAGGGTGGTGACGTCATCGTCCAGATCGGAGATCAGAAGATCGCGAACATCTATGACTACACATTTGCTCTCGATGTGGTGAAGCTCGACGAGCCCATCCAGGTGATCTTCCTCCGGGGTGACGAGCGCAAAGAGACGACGCTGACCCCGAGAGCCCGGAAGTGAGTGGAGGTTTTGAGTACGCGCCCTTCTCTCTACGAGAGTGTTGAGGTGAGGCACTCGCTTTCGTTCTGGCAGCGGGAGCGGCTTTGTTGACGCGCTCGTTCACCGAGCAGCTGGCTCTCTCCTGTCGGCGGCCGTTGTTCTGGGCGCGGCTTGGTTCGGCCGGCAAGGAACCTCGGGTGTGATGGGATAAATGCCGCAGACATCCCGGAAAAAGTGGACGGTGTTGGCCGGACGCTGGAGGCGTTCATAGTAGCCTCGGAGCACGATGCGGTCCCAGACGCTATAGGTGAAATCGACAAATCCGCCGAAAAGTTGTAAGAAACGTCCCATGAGCCCGTCCTCCTTGGTAAGGGGTTGGTTTCGCTGACTACTGCTTTACCTCAGGAGGAACAGGCTCATGCTAGTGGCTCAGCTGAAATGTGGCTAAGTGTCGGGCAATGCGAAAGTGAGGGCTAAACTAAAAGGACGGCGCTGCGCTGAAAGCGAAGCGGCGTCCGGTGCAGAGCGGACGCTTACTCAGGTGCGGGGCGACTCCGTCCGGACGGAGTTCCACGGCCAGCTTCATTGAAGGGAACCGAGCAATGGCTGTTGAGCAATCCACTAAGGTGACGGCGACTCACTTGAATCGAAAAGCCTACATCTACGTCCGCCAGTCGAGCCCGCACCAGGTGGTAGAACACCAGGAAAGTGGGCGGCGTCAATATGAGCTTCGGCAACGTGCGATAGCGATGGGTTGGTCGGAGGAGCAAGTGCCTCAGGTCATAAAGGCCATCGCTGTCCAGGATAAGTGTGTCCGTCAACGCACTGATCTCCAGCAGCCGATGCCAGTCCGATGAGTTTCGCGCCAGACGCGCCACCTCGAGGCCCAACACGATTCCCGCTCGTCCCATGCTCACCTCGGTCACCAGGTTTTCGAAACCATCCCGCTCGCCCGCCCGGGTTGCCGATTTTGCCTGATCGCTATCGATCACCTCCAATTTCAACGACCGATTACTACTGGGCTTGAAGGGGACGATTAGCGAAGCGGAAGTTCATGTGATGCGAGCACGGATGCGGGGAGCACTACTGAACAAAGCGAGTCGCGGAGAGTTGGTCCTTCCCCTTCCAATCGGTTTGGTCTATGACGAGCGAGAACAAGTGATTTTGGAGCCGGACCAAAAAGTACAGGCAACGGTTCGACTGTTTTTTGAAACGTTTCGACGGGTAGGCTCTGCCAATGGTGTCGTTCGGTACTTTGCGGACAAGGAGATCAGCTTTCCTCGTCGTCCGATGGGAGCTCCGGTTCAGGGAGAGATCTTTGTGGGGCAAGCTAGAGCTGAGCCAGGCGCTGCGGATGTTGCGCAACCCGCGCTATGCGGGCGCCTACCCCTATGGCCGCACGTGCGTCCGCCCCAGGGCCGATGGAAAAGGAATGAAGACTATAGCGTTGCCGCGCGAGGAGTGGCACACGCTGAAAGAAGGGGCACATCCCGGTTACATCAGTTGGGAGGAGTACGAAGAGAATGAAAAGCGACTGAAAGCCAACGCTCAAGCTTATGGGGCGGATCGTCGCCAGGGCCCCCCGCGGGAAGGTCCCGCGCTACTGCAAGGACTAGTGATCTGCGGGGTGTGCGGCTCTCGGATGACGGTTCACTATCATCGCCATTCCCAGCAACTGGTTCCGGAGTACGTGTGTCAGGAGCGACGAAAGGTGCGGGAGGAGAACAACCGCTGTCAGAGCTTTTGCGGCGCTGAGCTGGATCGAGCTATCGGGGAGCTTTTGGTGGAAACGATGAGCCCTTTGGCCTTGGAGGTAGCGCTTTCGGTGCAGCAAGAACTCGAGTCTCGTTTTGCGGAGGTGGAGCGTTTGCGTTGCGCGGAGGTGGAGCGGGCTCGCTACGAGTGCGAGCTGGCACGTCGGCGCTACATGAGGGTCGATCCCGACAATCGTTTAGTGGCGGATTCTCTCGAGGCAGAATGGAATCACAAGCTGCGAGCGCAAGCGGAGGTGCAGCGCAACTACGAGCGCCAATGCGAGGCCGACAAAGAAAAGCTGAGCGAGGAGCAGCGCTCGAAGATCCTTGACCTGGCCACAGACTGCCCAAAGCTGTGGCGAGATCCGAAAACGCCGAACCAGGAACGAAAGCGTATCGTTCGACTCCTCATCGAAGACGTAACTATCAACAAGGGAGCGAATCTTACTGCGCACATATGCTTCAAAGCAGGGGTGACGAAAACGCTCACGCTACCCCTCCCTAAGAACAAGTTCCAAGAGCAGCGAACCTCTCAGGAAGTTATCGCGGAGATCGACCGACTTTTGAACGAGCATACCTATCGCCAGATCGCTGCCATCCTGAATGAAAAAGGAATGCGTTCCGGTCTAGGCTCACCCTTCGATTCAAAATTACTCAGTCGAGTTTGCCTAACCTACGGTCTGAAAAGCCGATTCCAACGATTGCGTGAGTCCGGTATGCTGACGCTCGAGGAGATCGCCAAACAACTCAGTGTTTGCAAGGAGACGATCCGCCGTTGGCAGGGCCATGGGCTCATCCGGGCAGTTTAGTTCAACGACTCGAATCAATGTTTGTACGAGC
The DNA here is from genome assembly GCA_965237685.1 of Candidatus Marinacidobacterales bacterium. Classification (GTDB taxonomy): domain Bacteria; phylum Acidobacteriota; class Vicinamibacteria; order Marinacidobacterales; family SMYC01; genus CBDEGF01. The sequence continues at coordinate 1,879,728 of CBDEGF010000003.1, read as the reverse complement.
TTCCCCTAGACCCGCCAATCAAGTCGAAAGGTATTCCTATGGCAGCCCGTCGCTCGATTGCAAAGGATGTCGATGCTCACCCCACGGAGGTGCAGTATGAAGCGTAGTTCCAGATGTGCGGGTGGTTCAGGTTCGAGATCGCATTCGCTTCACGCTCGAACCGAGCTTTCGCGTCCGGGTTCTCCGAGAGGTGAGAAGGGAGGACTTTGATAGCGACCGTGCGCTCCAGGCGCGTATCCCGGGCCTTGTAGACTTCGCCCATCCCGCCCTTACCGATGGGGGACAGGATTTCGTAGGGACCGAGCCTGGCTCCGGGGCTGAGGGCCATTCACACCTCTTTGTGGAGACGATCTAACGGGAACGGGGAGCAAAGGTCAACCGCGTGAAGAAGCGAGCTATGGCCACTGATACATCGTGAACAACGCGATCAAGCTGAAGTACACGACTACCCAGAAAACGGTGACGCCAATCGGATGCCGGAAGCGGTTCTCGTCGTAGTCTTCCGGCGCTTCCCCGTCGGGCACCGCATCGAACGGAGCCAATGCGCGATTCAGGTTGGGCAGGCAGCGCTCGATGAGGTGGAGCGAAAATGCGTGGACCGTCTGGCCGAAACGACGGGTCCCCTCGGTGGTGGCTCTCGCCAACTCCCGGAACGGGCGCCGGTAGAACCAGTCGGTGTCGACGCTGATGGTCGCCTCTCCGCCCAGCTTGCTCGCCAGGAGCCAGAAACCGATGGCGGTTCCTATGAGCAGCTGAAGCGCCGAGGCGACGTGGTCGACGGTGTACGGGCGGTACTCGGCATCGAACGGGAGCAGGCGGTAGAGCAGGTCAGGATAAAGACCGTAGAGCGTGCAGAGCGTGGCTCCGATGCCCATCGCGGCGAGCATGTTCGCCGGAACCTTTCTTACCTGTATGTCCCGCGCCTGCCCGAAGAAAGTGAAATAGGGAAGCTTCAGGCCGGTGTGCAGGAAGGTACCTACGCTCGCCAGATGCAGGAGTAGCTCGCTGAGCGGTCGTTGGGACTCGGCGGCCGCCGAGACGATCATCGACTTGCTGATGAAGCCGTTCCAGAGTGGCACACCGGAGATCGAGAAAGCGCCGACCATGTAGAGGAGCACCACCAGCTTCATTTGCGGAGCGATGCCGCCGAGCTCTGTGAGTTTTCGCCTCCCGGTGGCGTAGAGAACCGCCCCGGCGCCCATGAACAGGAGCGACTTATAGAGGATGTGGCTGAAGGCGTGCGCAGTAGCGCCGTTCAAGGCGAGCTGGGTGCCCATGCCCGCGCCCGCAACCATGTAACCGACCTGGCTCACGATGTGAAAGGCGAGAAGCCGTCGAATATCGTTCTCCAGCACCGCGAAGACGACCCCGTACAGAGCCATGAGCACGCCGGTCCAGACGAGCACGTCCGCACCCGGGAAGACACGAATCAGGACATAGACCGCCGTCTTGGTCGTGAAGGCGCTGAGGAACACGCTGCCGGTGACCGACGCCTCGGGATAGGCGTCGGTGAGCCAGGCGTTGAGCGGGGGAATCGCGGCATTGATGGCGACGCCCGCCAGAATGAGCCAGAAGACGGTTGGGCTGGCGGCGCCCGATGTCAGCGCTCCGACTTCCGCTCGGCCCGTCTCGGCGATGTGCAGAAGGATCCCCGCGAAGAGCAGCGAGCCGCCGAGGATGTGGATGAGCAGGTACCGATAGCCGGCAGCGCCCGACTTCGGGGTTCCGCCGTACCAGATCACGAAAAGGGAGGTGACGGCCATGAGCTCCCAGAAGACGAAGAGCGTGACCCAGTCGCCGGCGAAGACGACCCCGAGCGCGCCACCGGCATACAGCAGGGTCGCGACGTGCTCACCTCGTCGCTCGTTGTGGAGCGCGTAGACCATGCCGATCAGTGTGACCAGGGTGAGAATGAGTCCGAAGACAAGGCTCAGCCCGTCGACACGAAGCGGTGAGAGCTCGAGCTCTCCGAAGCTCAGCGTAAATCCTGCGAGCGGTGTGAGCCAGCTCCAGGCGATGACCGCCAGGCTCGTCCCGACGACGAGGACTGACTGCCGTACGGCTCCCCGTGTCAGGAGCGCGCCCGCCGCGGTGAGGAACAACACGAGGGCCGGATGAGCAAGGCTCATCTCGGCTTGTCCTCGTGATACTTCTCGGGACGCTGGATGAACAACTTGCCGAGCCACTTGGACACGAGCACGATCGCGATACAGCCCGCCAGACCGTAGACGAAGTCGAAGCCGGGCAATCGATGCCACCAGTAGACAGGGTGGCCCAGGTGATGGAAAGCGAGCTCGGCCACGATGCTCGCAAGCACCACCGCGCCGTTTGCGATCCAGAATCGCCTCACGGTGCCTCTCCTGCCATCATCACTGCACCCGGTGACACGATGCTGGTGGCCGCCATCTCAGCGAGCCGGTAAAAGGACAGCCAGACATCCGGAAAGATTCCGAGGAGAATCGACACGATGGCGGTAACCGCGAGCGGAAGCCAGAGCGCGACACCGGGCTCGCCAAAGCGAAGCCGCCCGCCTTCTCCGGAGAAGAAGCCTTTCTGTACGATTGGGAAGAAGTAGGCGAAGTTCAGAAGTCCACTCAGGACGAGCACGCCGACGTAGATCGGATGTCGAGCGGCAATAGCCCCCAGGCCGAGGTTCCATTTGCTGAGAAAGCCGGCGAGCAGCGGCATCCCTGCCAGTCCCAGAGCACCGAGAGTGAAAGCGCCGAAGGTCACGGGCATGGTGCGCCCCAGCCCCGCGAGGTCTTTGATGTACTCCTTGTGCGTCTTCGTGTAGATGGAGCCGGCGCAGAAGAAGAGAGTGATCTTCATGAAGCCGTGCGCCACGATGTGGAAGATGGCACCCGTCAGAGCGTAGACGGAGCCGAGGGCCGCGCCGAGAACGATGTAGGAGAGCTGGCTGATCGTCGAGTAGGCGAGCCTGCGCTTGAGATGATCCTCACCGAGGGCCCGGATCGAGCCGAGAACAATGGTGGTCGCCGCGGCGATCGCGAGCCAGGTGTCGACACCCAGGGTTCTCATCAGGTCGACGCCAAACACATAGCCCGCGATGCGAACGCATCCGAAAGCTCCTGCCTTCACGACGGCGACGGCGTGAAGCAGCGCGCTCACCGGCGTCGGGGCGACCATCGCGGAGGGAAGCCAGGCATGAAAGGGCATGAGCCCGGCTTTCACCCCGACGCCGGCGATGAAGAGGACGAAGATTACTCTGAGTGTCCACTCCGAGGCTGCGCCGGTGAGAAAGCCTCCCGGCTGGAACGTGGCACCGGGGGCCAGCGAGGCCGTCCATATGATGGCCACGAGCAGCAACTGCCCGGCGATCAACGTATAGGCGAGGTATTGGCGACCGGAGGCGATGGCCTCGGCGTTTCTGCGATGGACGACGAGAGGATACGTGGCAATCGTCAGAATCTCGTAGAAGACGAAGAACGTGCCGAGATTGGCAGCGAAGGCGATGCCAATGGCGGCGGAGAGGCAAACGGCGAAGCTTGCGAAGTAGGTCGTCTGGTTCTGGTAGCCGCCTTCCCTCATGTATCCGACCGAGTAGAGCGATGTCAGGATCCAGAGGCCGGAGGCGAGGAGCGCGAAAACCATTCCAAACGTGTCGGTGCGAAAATGAAGTGACCAGCCGGGGAGAATCTCCAGGGGACGACTCTCGAAGACAGCGCCATCGAGCACCGCCGGCAGCATGGAGAGCACCACTCCGAACTTGATGAGAGCTGCCAGAAGGGTCCAGCTTTCTCGAAGGTTGGGTTTTCGGCCCGACAAGAGGATGAGCACGGCTGCGATGAGCGACACCGCGACCGCGAAAAGGGGTTTGTCGGAGAGAATCACGTTCACTGGGTAAACCGCAACCAAACGAATCCGCGAAAGGTTGAGCGGGGAAATTCAACGCAAAGGCGCAAAGGCGCAAAGACGGAAACCGACAACGGCACGACCGGGACCGCGGCGAATCGAATCCGCGGAAGGAATGACTCGGGGAATTTCAACGCAGCCGCCTTCGCCAAGGCTTCGGCGGCCCGCCGAAGTCGGCGGTACGAAGTAAGCAGCCGACGACGAAGGCGGGAGACGCAGAGGCGCAGAGCGGGCGGGAAGTCAGGAAATGTCGACGAAGGTCGCGTCACTCTGTGCTCTCCTGTCTCAGTGGATCGTTGTCAGCCCGGGAGGCTCGCGGTGACGATGCGCGTCACGATCGTCTGGCTGAAGACTCCCATCACCAGGACAGCGGCAGCGAGAACGACAACGGGAACCACCATGGGAACCGGTACCTCCTGGTAGCGCTTTTCGTCGCCCCGCCGGAGGTAGGCGTTCTCGAGCACCCGGAAGAAGTAGACGGAGCTCAGGAGGCTGCTGAGCGCGAGCGCCGCAATGGATACCCAGTCGTGTGCCTGAAGCGCTCCGAGGACGAGGTAGTACTTGCTGAAGAAGCCGGCGGTGGGTGGGAGCCCAATCATGGAGAGCGCGGCCACCGTGAAGGCAGCCATCGTGATCGGCAGACGACGGGCCATTCCCGTGTAGTCGCGGATCCGGAAGACCCCGGTCTGCCAGTGGACGCCGTTCACCGACAGGAAGAGGCAGCCTTTCATCACCGCATGGTTGAGGATATGGAGGATGGCGCCAGTGAGCGCCAGAGGGGTTCCGATCGCGAACCCCATGATGATGTAGCCCATCTGAGAGATGCTCGAGTAGGCGAGCATCCGCCGGACGTCCTTCTGCACGAGCGCCAGTAGCGAGCCGGCAACGATGGCGAGGACCGAGGCCCAGCCGAGAAGTCGGAGCGCTTCCCCTGCGATACCGGATGCGCCGAAGATGAAGTAAAGGATTCGAAAGAGCGCGTAGGCGCTGACTTTCGCCATCACGGCGGAGACGAAACCAACCACCGGGCCGGTTGCGTAGGTATAAGTATCGGGTAGCCAGCCGTGCAGCGGAAACAGCGCGGACTTGATCGCAAGTGCCACGACGATGAATGCGATCGCCACCGCGAGAACTGGCGAGTCGGCAACCGGACCGATGCGCGTCGAAACGTCGGTCATGTTGAGTGTTCCGGTTACGGCGTACAAGTATCCAATGCCGAGCAGATAGAAGCTTCCTGCGATGGTTCCGACGATGAGGTAGCGGAACGTGGCGACCACCGCGCGACTGCCCCCCGAGGAAAGCAGCGCGTAGGCCGCGATCGAGGAAATCTCCAGGAACACGTACAGGTTGAACAGATCCCCGGTCACCACGATGCCCAGCAGGCCGCTGACCAGGAGCAGATAGAGGCTGTAGAAGGTCCCCTGACGTAGCACCGACGCGTTTCGCAGGTACGGGCCGCTGTAGAAGGCCACCAGCAGAGCGACCACGGCGACGAGCGCTGCCATCGTTCCGGAGAGGGGGTCGAGCACGATCTCGATGCCCCATGGCGGCGGCCATCCCGCGAGGTGGTAGCGCGCCTCACCGACAGAGAGCGCCAGTTGTAGCGAGCGGATCGCGACGAAGACGTCGAGCACCAGTGAGACGAGAACCAGGACACGCGGCAGCCTGGTGGACAGGAGACAGGAGAGAGGTACCGCCAGCGCGGCTATCATCGGGATGATGACGATCAGAACGGGGAAGTGCGCACTCATCGGCGAAGCTTCTCGATGAGCTCGATCTCGTTCAAGGTGCCGTACCGACGATGGATACGGATGATGAGAGCGAGGGCTACGCCGGTGGTGCTGACGCTCACCACGATGGCGGTGAGCATGAGGGTATGCGGTAGCGGGTTGATGTATTCCTGAGCAGCGGGGGAGTGCTCACCGTGCCGGGCAATCGGCGGCGTCGCGTCTTTCTTGAAGGCCACAGTGATGTAGAAAACGATCACCGCGACCTGCATGATGTTCATCGCCATCAGCTTCCTCACCAGGTTGGGACGCGCCAGCATTCCGTACAGCCCGATGAGGAAGAGCGCGGCGGACAACCAGTAGTTCATTCGGCCGGTGAGCTCTTCCCACATGGCTATTCCTCGGCTCCGGTCGAAAGGGCGTCGAAGATCAAACTGAGAACTCCCGTTACGCCGAAGAAGACCCCGAGCTCGATCCCCAGTGAGCCAAGAGCCCGCAGCTCGCCTCCTTCCTTGTCGAACGGAAGCGCCGCGTAGTCGAGGTAGTTCATGCCGGCGAAGAGGCTGTAGAGGCCGATTCCCGCGTAGAGCAGTGCACCCAGGCAGGCGAGCACGATGGCACGCCGGATCGGCAGGCCCAGATCGCTCTCCGGGTGAACGAGCTTGAAGAGGATGATCGCAGCCGCGCAGATGGCTCCCCCCTGGAACCCTCCGCCCGGGCTGTGGTGGCCGTGAACGACCACGTAAGCGGCGAAAGTGATGATGAACGGAAGCAGCATGCGGGCGGCAGCATCGAGCACATCGCTGCCGAACGATTCCGACATTCGCGTGGCGCCGTCCGCCTGCCGGCCGTTGCCGAAGGCACCCAGCACGATGAGACAGGCCATACCTGCGGTGAAGATCACCACCGTCTCGCCGAGCGTGTCGTAACTCCGGTAGTCGGCCAGAACCGCGGTGACCATATTGGGCGCTCCCGCCTCCTCCTCCGCTTTTTCGATGTAACGCGGTGAGACGCGGGTCGAGGCCGGAGCGTTCGGATCACCGAAGCGCGGGGTGTCTCTTGCCACGAAGAAGAGAATGGCGGCAGCCGCCACGAAGGCAAGCCAACCGAACCGGCGCAAGATAGGGCTCACGAACGTTACACCTTTCTTCCTGTCCGAAAGATGGCGGAGACGAAGAAGACGGTCGTGATGGCCGCACCCACCGCGGCTTCGGTAAAAGCCACGTCGAGCGCTCCCAGGATCGCGAAGAAGGTGGCCGAGAAAAAGCTGAAGACCCCGAAGATGACCACCGCGGCCAGAAGATCGCGGACACTCAAAGCCATGATCGCGCAGGCCACCATGAAAAGCAGGAACGCCGAGCTGAGAGTGGCGGTCACGATGACGCGTGTCGTGACGAGCTTCCGCTGCGCATCCAGGGCTGGAGGCCGGCGCGGTGGGCCGCGCGACCGAGCGCGTGGGTCGCCGTCGGGTTTGCCAGGAACACGAACAGAACGATGAGCGTGAGCTTGGCGCTGTCGAAGCTCACGCCCTCGAGAAAGATGAGGCCGAAGACCATCAGTCCGACACCGAGCGTGTCGCACTTTCCCATCGCGTGGAGCCGGCTGTAGAAGTCCGGAAGGCGGATGATGCCGATGGCTCCTGTGAGAATGAAAAAGAAACCCGCCGAAAGCAGGAAGTACGCGAGGAGGCTCAAAGCTCGTCGGTCTCCTTTGCTTCGAAGTATTTTGCCAGCGCCAGGGAGCCGATAAAGCTGATCAGCGCGTAGGACAACGCGATATCGACGTAGATGGTCTCACGTTCCATGACAAAGCCCAAAAGAACGAGCAGGACGATCGTCTTGGTGCCAATCAGGCCGAGACCGCTCAAGCGATCCCAGACCGTCGGTCCTCCGAGGACGCGGTAGAGGGATAGAAGCATCGTGAGCGTCAGCGCCACGATGAGTCCGATCAGGAAGCCGGTCATCGCGGCTCATCCTTGTCGTACACTTGGGACACCTTCCTCTGCATCATGGCCTCTCCTCCCGGTTCGTAAGGCTCGGCCGCATCCGGGGTGAGTGCATGCACCAGGTACTCGTCCGCCTCGACGTCGATGGTGACCGTTCCCGGAGTCAGTGTGATCGAGTTGGCCAGTGTCAGCCGGGCCATGTTGTGCGGCAGCTTGTGCTCGAACCGGACCAGTTTGGGGTCGATGGGAAGTCTGGGGTCGAGCACGACTCTGGCAACTTGTACGCTGGCAATCACGATCTGCCATAACAGCCAGGGAAGATAGTAGAGGAACCGGCCGGGCAGAGCTGCCAGCGGGTGCGTGTTCGCTGGGCCGATGGCCGGCTCCAGCTTGTAGAGCCAGGCCGTTCCCCAGACCACCGCCAGCGTGACGATCGCCCCGGCGGACAGATGAAAAACGTCGAGTTTTCCCGACAGGATCACCCAGAACGCGAAAAGTGCCCCAGCCTGGGGCACGTACTGGAGCAAGGGGTATCGCCGATTCACCTGGGCGAGTTAACCATATCAGGGGAATATCGAATCACCAATATCCAATTGCCGATATCCCTGGACGCTCCGCGCATATAATACCTGCATCGATGGCTTCCGCCTCCGACAAGGACATGGCGCTCCGCTCTGGCGAAAGCCTCTCTCCCTCGACGGACGCTCCCGACGGCGAACCGACCGCCGACGCGAGTGGGCTTGCTCGCTCCGCCGGCACCGTCAGCTTCGGCGTCATGGTGTCACGAGTGCTCGGTCTCGTCCGGGAGCAGGTCCTTGCGTACCTTTTGCCTGCAAAGATCGGCCTCGACGCTTTCTATGCTGCGTTCCGGATCCCGAATCTGCTCCGCGACATGTTCGGAGAGGGCGCTTTGAGCAAGGCTTTCGTGTCCTCCTTCTCCGAAATCCAGGAGAAGGAGGGAGAGAAAGCTGCGTTGAAGCTGGCGAGTCTCGTGCTCAATGCGCTCGTCCTCGTGGTGGGGATACTCACGCTGCTTGGCATGATCTACGCCGACGTCATCGTGGCTCTCATCTTGCCCGGGGCGGGATTCGATCTTCCTCTCGCACCCGAAGATAGCTTCGGATTCGCCACGAAGCGGGAGCTGACGGTCGCGCTGACCAGAGTCATGTTTCCGTTCATCCTCCTCGTCAGCGTGGCCGCTCTCGTGATGGGAGTCCTCAATGCGAGACGTCGCTTTCTCGTTCCCGCCCTTGCCTCCTCGTTCTTCAACCTGGGCTCGATCGTCTTCGGAGTGGGCGGCTACTTCGTGGTGCCACGCTTCGGCCTTCACCCGACGCTGGGGATCGCGTTCGGAGTACTGGCGGGTGGAGCCCTGCAACTACTATGGCAGATTCCCTCGCTCGTACGGCTCGGCTATCGTTACCGACTCATCCTGTCTTTTCGCGATCCGCGGCTTCACAAGGTGCTGAAGCTGTTCGGTCCGGGAGCGCTCATCGCTTCCACCGTGCAGGTGAACCTGCTCATCAACTCGGTGTTCGCATCGCTGGGTGAAGGGTGGTTGAGCTGGATCATGCAGGCCTTCCGCATTCTTCACCTCCCCATCGGAGTCGTGGGTGTGGCCGTCTCGGTCGCGACTCTGCCCGCGCTCAGCCGGGCGGTGGCCCACGACGACACCGAAGGGTTTCGTTCGACGTTCTCCTTTGCGACCCGGTTGGTGCTGCTGTTTACCGTTCCGGCCACCTTTGGCCTTCTCGTGCTGGCCGAGCCCATCGTGCGCCTGATCTTCGAGCAGGGCGCCTTCGGGCCCGACGACACGCTTCAAGTGGCTGGTGCGCTCCGGTACTACGCGCTCGGCCTGGTCAGCTTCGCAGCGGTGAAGATCGTGACTGACGGCTTCTACGCCATACAGGACATTCGCGCGCCGGTGGCGGTCAGTCTGCTCAGTATGGTCACGAACGCGCTCCTGAACTGGCTCTTCGTCCTCGAGCTCGGCATGGATCACCGGGGGCTGGCGCTCGCGACCTCCTGCACGATGACGGTCTCTTTCGTGGCACTGTGGCTGCTGTTTCGCCGTAGAAGCCGACTGGGGGGGCTCGATGGCCGCCGGGCGCTCTTTCTGACGACGAAGATACTCGTGGCTTCGGCGGTCATGGGCGGAGTAGCGCGGATCGCCGCAACGGAACTGGAGAGGTTCGTGGGACACGACATGTTATGGGCTCGTTTGCTTCAGGTATTCGGATCGATTGCGGTCGGTCTGGGTGTCTTTGTTCTTGGCTGCAAGGTTCTTCGCATTCGCGAGCTCGATCAGGCGCTCGCGGCAATCCTGCCGGGGCGGTTGGGCTGGAGGTGATATGACACGCTGGTTCGTCGCACTCTTTGTTTTGAACATGGTTCTCATCGCCGGACGGAGTTGGGCTCAGGGTCGAGGACAGCCGCTGGGCGAAGACAAGACAGTCGAGTTCGAGGTGCGGCGCTGGAGGCCGGACTTGGTGTCGGAGCTCCGATTCGGCGCCGGAGCAACCGACATCGATCCGGTGGATGATTTCGGCTCCGAACAGAAAGAGAGCTTCGAGTTTCGCCTCATGGTGCGGATGGTGAGAACGGTCAAGCTTCGAATCAACTGGGTCGAACCCACGTTCACGGGAGTGAAGGCGCTCGGGCACGACATCACCGCCGGTGACGTCACCATTCCTCAAGGCACCAATCTCGCCACCGAGATCAAGATGACGGACCTCAACGTCGGCATCGAGTTGGACCTCTGGGCCAGCAAGGACGGGTTTTTTGCGATCATCGGGCAGTTTTCTCGTTTCGATGCGGAGCTCCAGTTCGAAGGCGAAAACACGCCAACGCTGGTGACCGATCAGTTGCGGGTGGAGCTACCGACGTTCGGCGCTCGGGCCCGGTTGAATCTCACGCCGTCCTTCTACGTGACGACCGAGTGGGCGGGGATGAAACGGGACTCGCGCGGTGTGATCTCGGATTTCGACGTCAACGTTGCCTTCAGCGCGGGCCCGATGTTCTTCTTCGAGTACGGCTACCGTAACCTCTACGTGCGCGATTACACCGTGGAAGAGGACGGAGGTCGGGCAGTGTTTCGCCTCCGGGGGCAGTACTTCGGAGTGGGAGTTCGCTTTTGAGAGAGGAGTTTCTCCACTACCTCGAGGTCGAGCGTGGTCTGTCTCCCAATACGCTGGCGGCCTATCGCCGCGACATCGCGAAGCTGGAGGCATTCGCTGCCCGGCGCAAGAAAAAGCTCCGCGAGCTCGGATCTTCCGAGCTGCGGTCCTTCCTTCGGGGTCTCCACCGGGAGGGTTTGTCGATGCGATCGATTGCCCGGCTGACCGCGGCGGTGCGCGGGCTGTTTCGCTTCGGCGCTTCGGAAGGGTATCTCCCAGTCGACCCGGCGGCCGAGCTCGACTCGGCGCGCATCGGGAAGTCTTTGCCGAACTACCTGACACTCGACGAAGTCAACCGTCTTCTCGCAGCACCCGACATCACGACTCCCGAGGGACTGCGCGACAAGACGATGCTCGAGTTTCTCTACGCGACCGGGCTGCGCGTCTCGGAGCTGGTCTCCCTCCGTCTTCGCGATGTTCATTTCGACCCCGGCTACCTGCTCTGCCAGGGGAAGGGCCGCAAGGAGAGGATCGTGCCCTACGGGCGCAGTGCCGGACGCTGGCTCGGGCGCTACCTGGCAGAGTCCCGGCCCGCGCTAGTGAAGACCTCGGTGCCGTGGCTCTTCCTCAGTCGCCGCGGAGAGAGCATGACGCGGCAACGATTCTGGCAAATCCTGAAGCGCTGCGGCGTCACCGCCGGCATCAACCGCAACCTCTCGCCACACGTTGTCCGCCACTCTTTTGCGACGCACCTTCTGGAGCGGGGGGCGGACCTTCGCAGTCTTCAAATGATGCTCGGTCACTCCAACATCGGCACCACGCAGATCTACACGCACGTCAGCCGGGAGCGCCTCCGTCGGGTCTACGACGCGCACCACCCCCGGGCGAAGAAGAAGGTCCGCGCGAAGACATCGCGAACGAGCATCAAGCAGTAGCGCCCCGAAAACGGAGACTTCGTTCACGTCTTAGGAGGGCGCTCACCAGAGCGTCGAAGGATGCCTTCCGAGCCCGAGCCCGTGCCTCAGCCCGTGCCCGTTTTCCTTTGCCGGGGAATGGTACGGACGATGCCGCAGCATTCGGGGCTCAGGCTCGGGCTCGTTTACGGGCAGGGGCCCTGTTGGTCTCAGGTACACCTGGCAAGCGGTGGAAAGACAGGTAGTCCCCGATCGAGGACATCGATCCGACCTTTTTCCCGGTCTTTTCAGCGCTGCCAGCGGCATGAAGATTGCACACTGGTGAGCCGAAAGCGTCGCCGCCGACCTAAGAGGAGGTGGTGCAATGCTTCGGACAGCGCTGATCTTTCTTTCCGCCAGTTTCCTGGCGGGTTGTTCACATCACTACGGGCCCGTCTACCTGCCGGCGGAGGAGTACTATCACCCTCACGAGCTCCACTGCGGGACTGCGCTCCTCCCGGCTCAAAGCGCCTGTTCCAAGAAACGGCTCCCGCTCCCGCCGGACCTTCACGACATCGTCGCCGAGCAACTGCTGACGGCCGCCCGACAACGCTCCGAACCTGGACGGGAAGTTGTTGAGCTTGAGGGTGGCTTCCCTCAACTCTTCGGACGGGCCGGCAAAACCGATCGCGGCCACCGCGGACTGCAGAAGCACGTCGGGCGCCTCGGTACGGTTGGCCCGGGCCTGCAGGCTGCTTCCCGGAGCTTCCTTTCGCAACGTCCAGCCGAGAGGGGTCTCTTCCTGCAGGACTTCACCGCGCTCGTTGATCCAGGCGACCGTGGAAAGACCGGCGAAGCTGGTCCGAAGTCGGTACGCCTCCTCTTCACGACCACCCCACCGAACGACTTCCCGCTCGATCACCGAGATCTCTACCTCCCCATCCGACAGCGTCATGGGATCGAAGAGCCGCAGTCGGTAGTGCTGCCCGGGCTCGAGCCCCTGGCGTGCGAGCGAGTAGTAGAGCGTCAGTGGGAGCACGATCGGCTCGGTGAGCTGGCGTTGCTCGACCCGTTCGCTGTCGCCGGTGCGAATCGTCATCTGAAGATTCAGCCCGTCGAGCCGGCCGAGAACGGTCGTCTCGAAGATGGAGCGACCTGTAGAGGTCGCCAGACGGAACCGAAAAGAGCGCAGCTTCCCGTCACTCGCCAGATCGGCCGAGCCTTCAACTTCCATCGTGCGCTCGCGGCCCAGAACGTTGAGGGTGAAACGGCCCTCCTGCTCTGCGCGAAAACCGTCCGGGAGCGGGATCAGACGCTCGCGAATGCGACCGATGCGCGCCCCACGATAGAACACGCCGCGCTGGGTGAGCTCTGCCTCGGCTGGGGCGTCCAGATCGACCAGCTCGACCGCCTCGGGCCGGGAGTAGGTCCTCGCGACGTGCAGGGAGAGCAGAGCAATCCACGAAACGACGATGCCGATCGACAGAAAACGCCCCGGGCGAATGTTCATAAGGGATTCGAGCACGCGTATGGGATTGGGCTCAGTATAGCATGTAGTCTAGCAGCGATTTCGGACATGAAAGGGCCTCGACAACGCATCACCATCGACCCAACCGCGCCTGACCCGAACTTGCTTGCGGAGGCGGTCTCTATCCTGTGCGACGGTGGCGTCGTGGCATATCCAACCGAGACGTTCTACGGTCTGGCGGTCGATGCCCTCGACCCCGGAGCGCGCGCACGGGTGTTCGCGATCAAGGGACGCGAGAGAGACCAGCAGCTGCCGTGTATCGTGGCTGACCTCACGCAGCTCGAGCAGCTCGTGGGAGAGATCCCCGAGATGGTCCGACGGGCGGCGGAGCGTCTTTGGCCCGGGCCAATCACCCTCGTACTGCGTGTCCGGACCGAGCTCGAAGCAACACTCGGGACCACTGTCGCAGTCCGCGTGAGCAGTCTTCCCGTTGCTCGAGAGCTGGCCCGAGCGACCGGAAGCCCGATTACGTCCACGAGCGCCAATCGGACCGGTGCCCTCCCTGCCTCGACCGCTGACGAGGTCGAATCCGGGCTCGCGGGCCGGGTCGACCTCATCCTGGATGGCGGAGCCACTGCCGGAGGGGCCCCATCGACCATCGTCGACGCGACCGGTCGCCAGCTCAGACTTCTTCGTCAGGGAGCCGTCCCATTCGAGACTGTTCGGGCGGCCCTGACTTGATGCTCCGCCGACACGACATCCGGAACCCCGGCTAAGTAGGCGGTTTCTTAAATACACTAACGTATATTTAATTTGCAATGTCGAGGGGATGACTAGCGAAACGGAGCATCAGTATGCACACAGCCTATATAAAATACGATTGAGCCCCGAACTCGCCGACCATGTGCGTCAATCGGGGCTTGTGGCGTCCGTCAGCAATACTCAGCGAAACGGAGCATCAGTATGCCTCGACACAGCCTATATAAAATACGATTGAGCCCAAAAGAGAAGTTGGAGCTCCAGCGGAGGGCACGGAAATATAACGTTGCCGTATTTTCATGTACTCCGTGCACGAATGATTCTGTTGGCCGCCCAGGGTCTCGCCAACGACGAGATTGCGCAACGCCTCAACACGCGACGTGAGGTGGTAAGCATGTGGTGCAAAAGGTTCTTCGACCAACGTCTTTCCGGTCTGGAAGATCGGGAACGCTTGGGGCGTCCCCGGGTTTTTCCCCCCAGAGGTAGTCGTTGAGGTCAAGGCCATCGCTTGCGAATTACCCTCAACACTGGGAGTACCTCTGTCGCGGTGGAGCACTTCCGAACTCGCCGACCATGTGCGTCAATCGGGGCTTGTGGCGTCCGTCAGCAATACCACCATCTGGCGCTGGCTCAGTGAGGACGCCATCCGACCCTGGCAACATCGCTCTTGGGTCTTCCCTAGGGATCCGAACTTCGCCGCGAAAGCCGGGCCCATACTTGACTTGTACGAACGGCGTTGGAGGCGACGGCCCCTCAGAGAAGACGAATTCGTGATCTGTGCGGACGAAAAAACGAGCATTCAAGCACGCCATCGACGTCATGAGACCATACCGACTCGCCCTGGGTCGGCGATGAAAGTAGAACATGAGTATGAAAGGCTCGGAGCCTGGGCGTACCTGGCCGCAGTGGATGTTCACCGAATGAAGATCTTTGGCCGATGCGAACCCAACAATGGAATTGCACCCTTCGATCGGCTCGTCGAGATGGTTATGAAGCGAACCCCTTATCGACACGCCAGACGAGTATTCTGGATTATGGACAACGGATCTGCTCATCGTGGTGAATCCTGTGTGCAAAGACTCACCAAAAGCTATCCTCACTTGGTGCCCGTCCACGGTCATCCAGCAAGTTGGCTGAATCAAATCGAGATCTATTTTTCCATTATCCAGAGAAAGGTTCTAACTCCCAATGATTTCGCTTCCCTGGAAGAGCTTGCTGATCGTCTCAACGAATTCTCTAGACATTATCAGCGGATCGCGCAACCCTTTAAGTGGACTTTTACGCGCAGAAATCTCAAAGCCTTGCTTCGAAAACTCGACGAGAAGGAGTCACAATATCGGCCCGCCGCGTGATAGAGAAAATACGTTAGTGAACTTATGAACCAGAGTACTAAGTACCCTGTTTCACAATTACGGTGGCATTCGAACCCCGATGCATCCCGTCTGGCTGCGTTGCTCGCCGCCTTCCGCAGCGAGCCTGTCGAGCGGAGGGCTAGGCCGTGTCAGCGGCCGAACTGTAAAGATGCTCATATATCCAGATATTATTCGCTCCTCGCGCCTTGCCAGACGGGCGCCTCGGCGTTCTCGGTGCGTCACCGTAATTATGAAGCAGGGCACTAAGCCGTCCTGTTGCTAGCTTTTCCCTTTGGTCAGGGTTAGAATGTCGTGGATTCTGCGGGATCTTTCTGTCGTCAAAAGAGTTGTTCAGCGGATCGGAGTTCGTACGAGCTTAGGTGCGAGCAAACGGCACAAACCACGCCTTGCTGTGTGGGTTGGCCTCGTTGGTCTCCTGGCGCATGCTTGCGCCCCGAAGAGAAGCTTCGTGCCGCAGCCGGTACCCGCATGGGATGCCATCGATGCAGAAACCTTGAGCCCGCCCTCCGACCTTCCTGAAAACGAGCAACGCGCTTTCCAGCAAGGGTGGCAGTCCCTCGTTGCCGGTGATCTCGAGAAGTCGTCTCGGACACTGGATCGCCTGAATCGGCGCTATCCGGGCCACGCAGAGATCAACGCCGCTCTGGGGTTTCTCGAGCTGCGGCTCGGCAACCGGCCGCGGGCCGACTATTACTTCCAGGATGCACTTCGCCGGGAGCCCGGGCTCGTTGCTGCGCAAAGTGGCTACTTCCTCACCGCTCTCGCGGGCGGTGACGACGAGGCGGCTCTCGAGCGGCTGGACGTGCTGCGCGAGGAGGCCCCGGACGCCGAGCTCGTCGGGCGGTACTGGATGACGATGCGCCTGGAGTTCGTCGAGTCACGGCTGCGCGAGGCTCGTCAGCTCGTGGCCAAGCAACGCTATGCGGAGGCGGTGGAGAAATACGGTGAGGCTCTGGAGGCAGCACCGGAGACCGGTGGGCTGTATCTGGAAGCGGCGGAGGCTGCTCTGAAGGCCGGCGACGTCGAGCTTGCCGCCGAACACGCGCGCCGCGCGACCGAGCTCGAGCCCACGAATGCCTCGGGCCATGAGGTTCTCGGAGAGGCCCGCGCCGCAGAGGACGAGCTCGAAGCGGCTATCGCATCCTACCGGGAGGCGGCCCGGCTGCGACCCGGAGACGAGTCGGTGAGGGCGCGTCTGCAGGAGCTGCAGCTGGAGTACGAGCGCGTCTACCTGCCCGCCGAATACACTCGAATCCGCGAAGCCGATCGGCTTACCCGTGAGCAGCTGGCAGCGCTTCTGGCGGTTGAGCTGAGCGGTTCCTTCGACCGCCTGCCCGATCGCGGAAGCGTCATCGCCACGGACATCAGCGACAGCTGGGCCATGGGTTTCATCCGACGCGTGTTGTCGACCGAAATCATCGAGGTGTTCCCGAATCACACGTTTCAGCCGAAGGCTTTTGTGAAACGCGTCGACCTCGCGAAAGCCTTGTCGGCAGCGCTGGCCTCGATCGATCCCGTGGGCTTCGACTCCGCGAGACGGGGGTCAACGGTGGAAGCGGTCTTTCCGGATCTTTCCCGCGAGAACATCAACTACGACGCTGCGGCCATTGCGGTGAACCTCGGACTGCTGAGCCCGGGAGACAACGGTGAGTTCGAACCGCAACGCTTCGTCAGCGGGGAAGAGGGAGCGAGTGCGGTGGCGGCGCTGGCTGCCCATGTCAGCCCTGGCGAGGAGGATCGACATGACTGACTCCTCTCGTTCCGCGAAGACGTCCAAGTCGGAGGTTGCCAACGTGACTGGAGAACTTTTTCGACGCGTACCTCTGTTCTCAGGGCTCGAGCGGGAAGATCTGGAAAGCCTGATTTCGGTCACCACACGCCGGACCTACCTCAAGGAAGCCGTCATCTTCTTCGAGCACGATGCGGGTGATGCCCTTTTCATGATCGTGTCCGGACGCGTCAAGGTCACGATTCTGTCCGACGACGGACGCGAAATCATTCTTGCCGTGCTCTCGGACAACGACTTTTTCGGGGAGATGAGTCTGCTGGACAACCAGCCTCGCTCCGCGACGGCGATCGCCATGCGGGAAACGGAGATGGTCGTGCTCCATCAGAAGGACTTCCTCTCCATCGTGGAGAAGAGGCCGCGAGTTCTGATCAATCTCCTCGCGACGTTGTCCTCCCGTTTGAGAAAGGCCAATCAACAGATCGGGAATCTCGCCCTCCACGACGTCTATGGACGGGTAGCCAGGATTCTTCTCGAGATGGCGAGCGAGACCGGCAATCGGCAGGAGGACGGCCGGGTCGCCTTCCGGCGGCCGACCCACCAGGAGATCGCCAACATGATCGGCGCCACCCGAGAGACCGTTTCTCGCATGATCAGCGACCTGAACCGGCAGGGCTACATCGAGATCTCCGGCAAGGACGTCATCATTCAGGATTCGCTGACGAAGGAATTCGCCTGAGGCACTAGAACGACGAGGACAGATGAGCCTCGTCAGCAGTTTCTTTCACGCCTGGGAGCGCCGGCTCGCGTACCGGGACGACTTCGAGCGCCAGGTTCTCCCTTTCGAGTGGGGGGCACGATATTTGCCCGGTGGGGCGCCGGGTGAAGACATCGAGGACGAACGAGCGTTCGTTCACGACCACGTCGAAGGCGCTCTGGCGAACACCGAATCCTACTTTGACTACAAGGGCACTGAGGGTTTCGATCTTTTCGGCGATGGGCTCCGCTTCCCGTCGCCGGTTCGAACCGATACGCCCGAGAACAACCTTGCTCGCGGGCGGCTGTTCCGCGCCGAGAAGGCGCGGTCTCCGGCGATCATCGTTCTGCCTCACTGGAACGCACGGGAGGGTGCACAGGAGGGACTTTGTCGTCTCGCGAACCACTACGGACTGACTGCGCTCAGGCTCGTTCTGCCCTACCACGAGCGTCGCAGGCCGGAAGGTGCGGCCCGTGCTGACCGCACGTTGAGTCCAAGCATCGGACGAACGATCCAGTCGATTCGGCAGGCGGTGCTGGAAACGCGGGCGGCGGCACGGTGGCTGGCCCGTATCGGTCACGACCGCATCGGTATCGTGGGTACGAGCCTGGGCTCCTGCATTGCGTTCATCGCTTTTGCCCATGAGCCAGCGCTGCGGAGCGCCGTGTTCAATCACATCTCACCCTACTTTGCGGACGTGGTCTGGCACGGCATCTCGACACGGCAAGTTCGTGAGGCGCTCGAGTCGGGGGTTGATCTCGAAGAGCTTCGGAAGCTCTGGCTTCCATTGAGTCCGTTCAGCTACTACCGGAAGGTGGGCGATCGCCGCTGCCTTCTGATCTACGGGAGGTACGACCTCTCGTTCCCGGTCGATCAGTCGCGGGAGCTGCTGGACGATTTTCGTCGCCTCGAGATCGAGCACGAGAGCTTCGAACTGCCCTGTGGTCACTACACGACTGCGGTTTTTCCATTCAACTGGATGGACGGCCTCGCGATCTGCCGTTTCTTGTCCCGGGAATTGCGAAGCTAGAGGTCCTTCACAAGATAACGCAAAGTCGCAAAGTGGCGAAGACGCAAAGGTCCTGAAAAGTCGTTCAACCGGGCCTCCGCCCTCCTGGACTGTGGAGTGTTTTCTTTGCGCCTTCGCGCCTTTGCGTTGAAATTCCCGTAGCAGACCTTCTGCGGATTCGGCCCTTCGGGCTACCGTTTTCGATTCTTCCTGGGTTACTGGGTTCCTTATAGTTTTTGTTTTTCTCTGCGTCTCTGCGCCTCTACCGTTGTGTTTTTCCGGTTCAGAAAAAATAGCTCCCCCCGAATAAGAACATCCGCGAGCCGCGGTCCGTGTCCATCGGGAACCACCAGCGGAACTCCACGCGAGCAGCGAGGTTGTACTTGAAGTAGAGGTCGAAACCCGCTCCGGCGAAGAACGCCGGCTCGGTCTCGACCGTGTCCAGAACCAGCGTCTGGCCCACCAGCTCGAGGGTTTCCGGGTCGAACTCGAAGTCGGTCCGCCTCTCTTCACGTCGCACCATGCCGGCACCCCCGAGCACGTAGGGATTGAACGGTTGCCGGCGACCGATGTGATACACGAACGCGCCGTCGAGATGGTAGCGTGTGGTCTTGAACTCGAATGCCGGCAGCAGGTTCGCGTCCTCTATCGGAATGTTGTCCTCGGCGAACCGCCGATCCGAACGGGCCCAGCTCACTCCTCCCTCGACGCTGAGGTTGTCGTTGAAACGCAGGCCAATGAAGCCGCCGACCGTTCCTGCGCGGCTCAGGCTGAGCTCGGGGTGGTAAAAAGTCGACAAGCCAGCGCCTCCCCAGAGCACGAAGCGTTGTCGCTGTGCTTCGGCGGGCTTCGAGCTGCTCACCAGCCACCAGGCGGTAGCGAGGACCGCCAACCGGCGCCATGACATTCATTCCCTCCTTGACTACGGCTCGCACGGACAGGCCTGGTTTACTTACCTGGACACTAGCCTGGCGGATTCTAGCAATAATCTGCGTGTTTCCGTGGGTTTCTTTGTCCGTAAGACCTTGATTTTGTGGAGGTAGGCGCAGCCAACCCGCCAGACCCGCGGGCCGGCTTGCGCGCGATCGTTCCTGTGTCTAAGATGGCGACCTGGTTCGTTCAAACAGGGAGGAGTGGTCCTATGCGAGCTGCTATGTTCGCGCTGGCTCTGCTGATCGCGGCTGGCGCCTTTGCTGCGGAAGACCCGGTCGAGATAGAAAAGCGCATCATTAACTACGTCAAGGAGAACATGAAACCGGGCGAGCCGGTGATCCTCTCAAAGCTCTACAACGAGGTCTTCACGTCACTCGAGGAGCGCGCGGTCCTGGCCAAGCTCAACGGGGCGTTCTTCAGAGTGCCGTTGTTCGTCGTCGAGTACGAGAAGAGAGAGGGCCGGTTGGCAACCCTCGAGGAGATCTCGGGACAGTTCGATTTCTACGGACCCGAAGAGGCAGACGTGGTGCTCTCCATCATGGAGGCCGATCCTCGGGTTCCCAAGTTCCTGCAGCGCGACTCGACGGGAGAGTTGACGGCCATCGACGTCGAGAAGGTCCAGGCAGACAAGCGATTCAACACCGCCGTCGAACGCCAGCTCACGGGCTGGGAGGGCCGGCCAGCTCCCGCGATAACGGCGATGAGCTTCAATGGCGTCGAGACCAGCCTATCGGACCTCAGCGGCAAGACGGTGCTGGTCTACGTGTGGTTCACGAATTGCCCCCCGTGCGTCAAGATCGGACCGGAGCTTGTTGCTCTCCAGGAAGCCTACGAGAGCCGCGGCTTCACCGTCCTGGGACTGAACGCGGACAAGGTCCTCAAGCTCAAGTACGACGACGCTTTCAGGGCGGAATACGCCACGAAAATCGGAGTCAACTATCCGAACTTGCATCTGACGGAGGATGCCCGGGCGGCGCTAGGTAACGTCAACATCTTCCCGACTCTTTTTCTCATCGACGGGAACGGAACGATCGTCAAGCATTTTGTGAACTTCCGCTCGCGTGACGAGCTCGGACCCGAGATCGAGAAGACGTTCGGCTCGAGCGCGTCCGGCGACGGTCGCTGAACCAGACGTACTCGCAGAGTATTCGAAAACGAAGAATCACTAACCTTTTGCTGCCTGTCCGACGACGACAGGAGAAAACGGAGACAAATGAACATGAAAACGATGAAGACGTTGGCAGTGATCGGCATCGCGGCTCTGATCCTCGTTCCGGTCATCGGGCTCGCTCATGGCAACAAGCCTGGCTCCTCCACCGCCACCATAGGCGGCGGAGAGGTCAAAGTGGACTTCGTCGGTCCGTCGACCAACGGCCGCGATGTGCTCAAGCTCCTGCAGCCCGGAGCCTACTGGCGCATGGGCGCCGACAAGGCCACCACGCTCGAAACGAGCGTGGACTTGAAGTTCGGAGACATGGTCGTACCGAGCGGCTCCTACAAGCTCGTGGCCCATCTGTCCGACGACGGCAAATGGTCCCTGATCGTCGCCGAGGACCTTGGGTCCGGCTTCAAGCCGACGAAAGTGGTGGGCCAAGCCACCGGTACGATCGCGAAGACGGACGCGATCGTCGAGAACATGGTCATCAAGCTCGAGGCGGACGGGTCGAAGGGCAAGCTCATCCTCGATTGGGGAAACGCTCGACTCACTGCTGAGTTCGCAGCCGCCTGAGCTTAGGGTCCGCGCAAGAATAAGTTCGCATTTTTGGGCGTCGAGGCGCCCGTCTGGCAAGGCGCGAGAAGTGAATAATATCTAGATATATGACCGACGAGCAACGCAGCCAGACGGGATGGATCGGCGTCCCAAAATGTGAAGTTATTTTTGCGCGGGCCCTTAGGCCCAAATGAGTTTCCGACCTGCTCCTGGCCGCCAGGGGCAGGCCTTTTCTCTGTCCCGTTTGGTGGCGGCACTGTTCCTGCCTTTTCTCCTCATCGTGCCCGATGCCCTGGCGCACGATTTGTGGATCGTGCCCGGTCAGTTCCGGCTCCGGCCGCGCGAGACCACGCGCGTTTTCATCGTCAACGGCGATGCCTTTCCCGTCAGCTCGACGCTGCTCGGGCGTCATCGCATCGAGTCGTTGTACCTTCACGTCGGAGAAGAGAGGCAGCCGATCGCCGATTTGAGGGTGGACGGCCGGGCCCAAACGTTCGAGCTGTCCATTCCCCAAGGGGGATATGCCGTGCTCGCACTCGCCACAGAGGCTCGCCGGGTGCGGCTCACCCCGGACGACTTCACGGACTACCTGGAGGAGGAGGGTCTCACGCGAATCGCGACGCTCCGGGAAGAGCTCGGTCAAGTCGAGTTGGCCACCGTTGAGCGGTACCAGAAGTGGGCGAAAGCCATACTGCGCGTCGAGGCACCGGACGAAGGTGCCGGAGAATGGGCGGATGCGGTGGGACACCGCATCGAGATCGTTCCCGTCACGGATCCCTTCGCGATCGGGCCCCGGGACGACCTCGTCGTGCGGGTGTTGTTCGAAAGTGAACCGGCTCCCGGGCTTCGTGTGGTGGGCGGCATCGCCGGCGGGCCGGAGCGGATCGAGGGCGTCACGAACAGCGCCGGTGAGCTCTCCCTAACGATTCCCGAGCCCGGCCGGTGGTACGTGCGTACGATCCACATGATCCCCGCCGAGGACAATTCCGAAACAGACTGGGAGAGCTACTGGGCGACGCTGAGCTTCGAGATCGCGGAAGAAGATGACTGAGACACCACTGATCCTCCTCGGCTTCGGAAACGTGGGCCGCTCCTTTGCGAAGCTGGTCGAACAGTGTAAGAAGAAGGTCTTCGGCAGAATCCGCGCGTGATCCCGACCCCGCGCGAAATCGCGTTCCGTCCCTGCCCGACATAAGTCAGAAATCTTGCCCGGGCAAGATTTTCCGCCGACCACAAAACTAAGGGATGAGGTCGCTCACCGCAACGTCGAGATCCGGACAGGAGAGTGGCGAAACGCTCTCAGTTGCTTTCAGAACGTTCCTTGTTCATAAGCACTAGAACAATTCGCCCTGGGCTGGCTCGTCGGCCTCCACAAAGTTCTGAAGCACCGGATACTGCTCGGCGAGGAAGCGAGGGGACTTCACTTTCTTGCCGGAGAGTTTCGATCGAATCTGGAGCGCGTTGACCACCGCCTGCCCGCGGAAGTGATTGTTGGTCACGACGAACGTCTCGGAAGCCTGCTCGGCGACTTCCTCAATCTTCTCCACCCAGGGGTCGAGCTCGTCCTCGCTGTACAGATAGTCGTAACGGGCGTCCCGTCCGGCGTCCTGCCGGAACCAGTCGCGGTAGTTGCGACCGTGCAGCCGAATGTAGCCCACTGGGCTGGTCGCTTTGTCGGACGGCCCGAGCGAGCGCCCGATACGTGGCTGATCGATGTTACAGAACCCGACGCCGTGCTCGGCGAGGTAAGTGTACAGCTCGGGCTCGTTCCAGCTCGCGTGTCGGACCTCCACGACGAGCGGGTACCCGCGAAAGCGTTCCAGCAGGGAATGAAGGTATGCGCGATCGTCGGGGATGTTCTTGAAAGACCAGGGGAACTGCACGAGAAGAGCTCCGAGGAGCCCCGCATCCATCATCGGCGCGAGAGCTTTCTTGAAAGCGTGCTCATCCTCGGGACCGGCCGAACGATCGTGGGTGAATCCGCGATAGAGCTTCGAAGTGAATCGGAATTCCGGGTTAGTCGAGGCACGGCGAACCCAGGAAGACACGGTCTTCGGCGACGGCGTGCGGTAGAAGGGGCTGTTGATCTCGACGGTGTCGAAGTAGCCGGCGAGAAACGCTAGTGGATCGAATCGAGAAGGCGCAGGGCGCGGGTAGACGATACCCTCCCAGTCCGGATAGGACCATCCGGCTACACCGACGCGAGTCGTCGCGCTCATGCCGCCGACTATTCTGACGGCCGGTTCGAGCTCTCGCTAGTGCTATCTTGTAGCGGGGAGGTTGAGCGTCTTCAACCAGTCGCTCGCCTGCGTGCGGGAGCGTCCTTTCCGGAACTGCCTCCAGGCGTCACGCGCCTTTTTGTCGCGCTCGATGAAGTCGGCGAACTTGGACCCGTCGTGGTCATCCTCGAGGAGTTCGGTCAGCTTCGTCTTCAGCTCCTCTTCATCGAGGCTCTCCACGAACGTGTCCTGCTCCTTGAGAGTCTCCTCCATCGTCGGTTTCGGGATCTGGATGTAACGCTCGCGAGTGTCGGCTTCGAGCTGCCAGACTAACTCTCGCGTTTCTGGATCATCGTGGTCTTCCAGAACGTTGAAGACGCTTCCGGAATCCCGGTCGACGTAGTAGCTCCTTCTTACGGAATCATCACTGAAAGCGACGACGAGCGCTTCCAAATCGACTTTCACGACCCCTTCCTCCTAGTGCCGTTCCAACTTGATCCGCCTAGTGAAAGTCTCGCATCCCGGCAAGGTACTACCGTTCCAGTGAGTTTCCATCTTAGCCGGAAATAGTTGGAACGGCACTAGGCTAGGCTCACGCTGGAAAAATGTCTCGAGAGTGACTGGGAATCTCATGGCTCGGGGCCGGGCAGTTTGCTTCTCGAGGAACCCTACCCGGTTAGAGACCAATACATGACGTGGTTCGATTCGGCTGGTGAGTAGTTTTATTCTAGTGGACGCTGGCCCGAGGGATCAACTGTCTCAGATTCTCAAGACAGCCGGATCGCAACGTTCTCCCCTGATGCCACGTGGATGGTGTCCACGAAACGTACTTGCCGGGGCTCGGTGCTCATCAGCAGTGACTGGGTTCGGGTACCTTCCCCGAAGAACTGGACCCCTTTGATGAGATCGCCCGAAGTCACGCCGGTGGCGGAGAACACGATGTTCTTGCCTGGCGCCAGATCCTCCGTTCGATAAATCCGGTCGGGGTCCTCGATGCCCATCTTGGCCATCCTGTCCTTGTCCGAGTCCTTGATGATCTTGAGCCGCGCGAGGATCTCGCCATTGGTGCATCGCATCGCTGCGGCGGTAATTACGCCCTCGGGAGCTCCTCCGATACCCATCAGAGCGTGGACGCCACTGCCACGCACCGCGGCGTTGATCCCTGCCGAAAGGTCGCCGTCGCTGATCAGCTTGATCCGGGCACCGGCCTCGCGGATGTCGGCGATCAGCTTCTCGTGCCGGGGGCGATCGAGGACGACAATGACCAGATCGTTGACCGCACGGTCGAGAGACTTGGCGATGGCCGCGAGGTTGTCCTTGACCGGAGCGTCGAGGTCGATCGCCCCTTTGGAGCTCGGCCCGACGACGATCTTGTCCATGTAGATGTCGGGTGCGTGCAGCAGACCTCCACGCTCCGCAGCGGCCAGCACCGCGATGGCGTTGGGAGAGCCGGTGGCGCAGAGGTTGGTCCCTTCCAGCGGGTCGACCGCGATGTCGATGGCAGCGGAACCTTCTTCTCGTCGGCCGACCTCTTCACCGATGTAGAGCATCGGGGCTTCGTCCCGCTCGCCTTCGCCGATGACGATGCGCCCGGCCATGTCGACCTCGTCCATGGTCTTTCGCATGGCTTCGGTTGCCACAAGATCGGAGTGATGACGATCGCCCTGGCCCATCGTTCGCGCGCAGGCGATGGCGGCCACTTCGGTGATGCGCAGGAACTCGCCAGAAAGGTCGTTCTTCGTCTCGGACATTTCGAGCCTCTGTCTAGTGCCTACTCTGTTTTCTCGTGTTTGGGAAGGGTGACCCGCGTCGGTTTGTCGACCCGGTAGCCGAGCGCGTAGTCGGCCTGCATCAGCGTGTGAATCTCTCGCGTGCCCTCGTACATGACCGCCCCCTTGGAGTTGCGCCAGAAACGCCCCACCGGGTACTCGTCGGAGTAGCCGTAGGAGCCGAAGATCTGGATCGCGTCCGAGCCCGCCCGCTCCGAGGCAACGGTGGACACCCATTTCGCGAGAGAAGATTCCTTCGTGTTCCGCTTGCCGAGGTTCTTGAGGTAGCCCGCCTTCAGCCAGAGCAGGCGCGAGCACTCGTAGTCGCGAGCCATGTTCGCGATCATCTGCTTGACCAGCTGATGGCGGCCGATGGCCTGACCGAAGGTCTTTCGCTCCCGCGCGTACTTCACGCTTTCGTTGAGGCAGGCTTTGATGAGCCCGGTGGCTCCCGCGGCCACGGTGTAACGGCCCTGATCGAGCGCGAACATCGCGATCTTGAACCCCTCGCCCTCTTTCCCGAGCATGTTCTCCGCCGGGACTTCCACGTCGTTCAGCTTGAACCATCCCGTGCTCCCGGCCTTGATGCCCCACTTGTGCGTCATGTTGCCGCTCTCGAAGCCGCCGAACGACCGCTCGACGATGAAGGCTGAGAGGCCATTATGGTCCCGGTTCTTTTTCTTCTCCTGGTCGGTCCAGGCGATGACGAGGAAGTTGTCGGCAACCTCGGCCAGGGAAATCCAGATCTTCTCGCCGTTGAGGACGAACGTGTCACCCTTGCCGACGGCAGTCGTCTGGATTCCGACCGCGTCACTCCCCGCGTTCGGCTCGGTGAGCCCGTAGCTCGCGATCTTCTCGCCGCGGGCCTGAGGGACCAGGTATTTCTGCTTCTGTTCCTCCGTTCCCCACGACAACAGCGAGAGGCTGCTCAGCCCGACGTGAACGGACATGATGACCCGGAGCGACGTATCGACGTACTCCAGCTCCTCGCAAGCCAGGCCCAGGGAGATGTAGTCCATGCCGGCGCCGCCATAGCTCTCCGGCACACAGATGCCGAGGATATTCAGCTCCGCCATCTTGGTGAGGATGGCGCGGTCGAAATGCTTCTTGGCGTCGTTCTCCTGGATGTGAGGCGCCACCTCGGTGCCTGCGAACTCCCGCACCATCTTCTCGACGGCCTGGTGCTCTTCGTTCAGTTCGAAATCCATCTCGTAAACCCCTGGTGTCTCTACGGTTGCGAAACGGATAACTGCAACATTGGTGCGTGATTAGCCGCTTCCTGGCGGGAGCGGCGGACGAGGGCGAGTATATCAGAATCAGCATCCAGCATCCGGTACGGTCACCGCCGGTCCTCCCTTGCCCCTGGCTATTCCTGGCTATTTCACGATCCCGGTGATAGATGCGAGTGCAATCGGGATGAGTATCCATCCGAGAATGGTGTGGAACCGCGCGTAGTGCTTTCGCAGTCGCTGGTCCTGCCGCGGCATCCAGACCTCGGCCGCGTGCAAATTGACGAAGGGCAGGAACAGGTCGAGGCTGAACCACAAAGGGTGGTAGGGCTTGAACGGGTGGCGATGAGCGACTCGATCCGGTGCAAAAAGCGCGTCAAACTGCTGGAGTCGGCTCGCTTCGGCACCCGGAGAGTCTCGAAGCTGGACGTCCCGGGGGTTGCAGAATACGAGGTATCCGATGAAAACCACTACGGCACTCCACAAGAAGGCCAGGTGCGGCTTGCGCCCGTAGGCCACCGCCCTTTCCAGCAGATGGTTCGCGGCCCGCTTGATGCTCAGGCCGGGTAGCCCGTCACGTTCCCGGCGCTTTCGTTCCATGTAGGCCTCGTCCGCCAGCTCGGGTCGCCCACCGGCTTCGAGCGATTTTTCGAGCTCGCCGTAGGCCTTCGCACTGAAGGCGGCCCGTTGGAGCCACTCGAAAGCGGGGCTCCACCGATCTCGTGAGTTCTTTTCTGTGAGGTTCGCTCCGTCGCCTGGAACTAGGCGCTCGTAGCTGATTTGCTCGAGAAGGAGGTGCTCGCGATCCGCTGGCCAATCGACCTCTTTCAACTCGAGCGTCCCGAACTTGGCATGACCGAAGTCTGCCAGGCTGTGGAACTCGGTTTCGTCCAAGATAGCTTTGTTCAAATCGGCGTACGAGAAGACCGCCGGACCTCGAAAGATCGTTTTCTTGAAGCTCGCGTCGCGCTCGACTGTGACGCCCGTGAAGTCAGCCTGTTCGTCCAGATTCTCGAACCTGGCATCGTCCGCTACGAGGTTCTGCTGAATGTGAGCCTGCGTGAAATCTGCCGAGTCGCTGAAGGTTGCACCATCGAACTCTGCATTACCCGTCACCGTCATGGTGTTGAAGGTGGCGCTGTCGTGGAATTTCGCGGCTCCCGCCTCGAGGTCGCTTCCAGGGACTTCAGCGGGCGGGGGTGGGTCGGTGGCATCTGTCTCAGCTGCGTCCGTCGCCTCAGCAACAACTGGTGTCGCCGTGGCGATCGATGGCTTGGCCCCCTCGTCCGCCACTTGCCGCGCTTCGTCGAGATCGGCCGCGGGTGGCCCGCACGTTATGGCGAATTTCACGCCTGCGGTGCCTCCCGCCGTCACTCGCGCTTTCAGCGGACTCTGCGCCACGACGCAATCCGGTGGAAGATCAGCCAGCGCGACCTCGTGAACGCGTACGGGAAGGGTCTTTGATCGTCACCGTGCCATTACCGGAGATCCGCTCTCTCGGACTGCCCCCCACCGTGACCGTAAGACGCATGCCCTCGCCTCCTTCGCCTCTGGTCACGGTCGTCACCCTGATGAAACCAAGGAGCACATCCGGCTGGTTTGATTTCGACTCTCCGCCACGCGTTTGTGCAAACGAAGACTCAGAAGCGCTGGCAGACCGTGGTGCGAACGTCGTTGTGCCGAAGACTACCAGGGTGCGGGCGAACAGGAATACGAGAACGCCAAGTAGCCTCCGGCTCCTGATCCAAGGAAGCGCACCCACCATTTGAAGCCTCCCGCGTTCTCTTTGCCCCATGCGGTCGACTTCCTGCCGAATTGGACAGTTGTCAGACCGAAAATCTGCCGTTGTCTCTGAGTTAGACGGACCGGATGGTGGGTTTTCTCCACGGGACGGGAGCGGAAACAGGAACGGGTCGGGGGCAAGGGCTGCGGCAGGGGCAGGGGAGCGTGCCACGCGACCGGATGGCGGATGCCAGTCTACGGGAGTGGGTAGTGCGATCTTGCCAGCTGAACGGGATGGCGGGCGCTAGTACACGAACCCGCTAATCCTGCCGCAAATTCCTCGTCCTTTTCCGCGCTGGCTGCGTTGCAGCATTTGTTGCAGTTCGGCCTCCCGGCCTGGCCCTCCGCTCGACAAGCTCGCTGCGGAAGGCGGCTCCAAATATCTAGATATGACTTCGTCGGAGCGCCTTGCCAGCACGAAAAATGACATTGGAATTTGCCGACAGTATCAGCGGGTTCGTGCACTAGTCGTCTAGTCTACTTGTTCTTCCACTGAGGCTGGCGGCGCTCCAGGAGAGCCTTCACGCCCTCTTTCGCGTCTTCGGTATACATGAGCTGGTTGAGGTAGATACCCTCGACGTGACGTAGAGCCTCCTCGAAGGGCATGCTGGCCGCTTCGGAGATGGCTTGGCGGGCGAGCTGCACCACCGGCGTCGAGAACGACCGGAGGAACTCGATCCATTTCGTGGACTCTCCCTCGAGCGTCTGCGTGGGCAGCGCTCGCGTGATGAGCCCGATTTGCTCCGCCTCCTTCGCGCTGTAAATCCGGCCGGTCAGGATGAGCTCATAGGTCTTGTGAAGCCCGATGAGGCGCGGATAGGCGACGACACCCACGGAAGGGAAGAGCCCCGCCTTGATCTCCGGCTGGCCGAGTTTCGCCTCCTCGGCGGCGAAACAGAAATCGCAGCAGGCGGCGAGCTCGCAGCCCGCGCCCAGCGCCATACCCTTGACAACGGATACGGTCACGGCTTGAAGCGCTGTCATTCGGTGAAAGAGACGGTGGAACGCCTCGATGAGCTGGAAGACCATCTCCTCGGTATGCTCCGCCACGTCGAGACCGCTCGAGAAAGCCTTGTCGTTCCCCTGGAGAAGGACCACCTGGATGTCGTCGTTCAGCTCCGTCTGCTCGAAGGCGTATCCGAGCTCCTCCAGCATCGCCAGATTCAAAGCGTTGTTGGCCTCCGGCCGCTTGAGGGTGATGCGACAGATGTCTCCGTCGACCGCGTACGTGATGTTCTTGTAGTCGTCGGGCGTCGGTCTCGTTGCGACCGGGCCGTCCAGTGCGTCGTCCATTTGCCACGTTCTCCACGAGACGAACCGGCTCGACCGATTGCGTCGGTTTATGTCCTAGGGCGCGCGTTTCTTTCGCGGAAATGAAACGAATTCATGCTAGCACAGCAGCTTGGCGTTGCCCAGCGGCAGCACAGAGCCCAGTGCCCGGCGCACCCGCGTTGGCGCCTCCAATCCGGGCTGTTTATAGTAGTAATTACAGTGGTTTAGGGCTCTCAGCGCGTGTTCTCGAGGACGTTCCCGGAGCCCACGTCAACGGCGAGCGGGCGGAGCGGACGCCGAACACGGTGAACTTCCGCTTCGACGGCGCGGACGGCGAGCGCGTGGTCGTTCTGCTCGACCGGGAGGGTTTCGCCGTGTCCACCGGTGCCGCCTGCTCTGCGGGAGCGGTCGAGCCCTCTCACGTGCTGGCGGCGATGGGTCGAACGCCCGAGGAGGTGCAGGGCTCGGTTCGGGTCAGCCTCGGGAGATACATGACCGCCGAGGACGTGGACGCGTTTGCCAGCTGCTTGAGCGAGATCGTGCGGGTCGAGCGCGCGGCGCCACGGGGTGACGTTCGAAGGATGCGGGCGTGATCTCGCTCGCCGCGGTCTGATACAGTTTTTCCTATAATCAATTCAAACGAAAGCTGAAGAGCCGCAATCAATGCGTCGCGGTTCCGGGCGGACCGCCGGGAATTGCAGGCGAGGAGGCCTGTTGTGAAGTGTCCCAAATGTGGTCTCGAGAGCCCCGCAGGCAGTGACTCGTGTGCGGGGTGCGGTGTGATTTTCAGCAAGCTGCAGCCGGGCCGCGTGGCCCATCGTCCGCGACCGACGTCTCGCGCTCCAGCCCCTTCGACCCCGAGCGGACCCTCCGTCCTGAACATTGTCGGCCTGGTGGTGGCGTTCACGATCGCTGGCCTAGGAGGGTGGCATTGGTGGAGCACTCGCGCTCCCCAGCCAGCCCCCGAGGCAGAAGCGAGCACTCGGGGCTCGGCCCGCGACGCGGCGCCTGTGCCCCAGGTGGAACGGCCCGCCGCTGTCGCCGATGCTCCGGCCGACATCGATGTCGCACCCTCCGGCCGATTCCCCCGCGATTCTCTTGCCGGACTTTCAGGTGGATTCCGAAGGCGAGATCGTCATGGAGGTCATCCGCACGCGGGAGAGCTACGGGCTTCCCAGACTGTCTCCTTCGACCGCCTCGAGGAGTTTGCTCGAGCGGGCCAAGGATTTTGCCCGGGACAACCCAGCGGACGAGGGTTTGCGGCAATACGTTATCACTGCACACTTCTTGCTCGTGAATCAGGAGATCGCGCGGCGGCGTTTTCGGGAGGGATTGAAGCTCGTCGAAGAGGCGGAGACCTGGGGCTCGCCGATCAGCAAGGTGGCCTCGTTCAAGGCTGCTCTGTATATCGAGCTGGGGGAGCACAAGCTCACCGAGAGGTGGGCATTAACCGCGCTTGGCTACCCTTCGGAGGTGGACCAGGCGAACGTCTATCATGCGCTGGGCAAAGCCTATTACTTCCAGGAGGAGCTCCCGAAAGCCATCGAAGCCTTCGAGAAGGCTCTGGAGATCTGGAACGACCCGCAAATCCTTGCTTCTCTCAACAGGGCGAAACGCGACCTGGAGTCCACGGCGGGTTTCGACCGACAACGGCTGGCACACTTCATCGTTCGTTACGACGGCGGGACGATGGAGCAAACTGGGCGCATGGTGCTGGACTCGCTCGATCGGTCGTACAGCTCTCTCAAGTCCCAGCTGGGATTCGGGCCCGCTGAGCCGGTGGTCGTCATCCTGTACTCGCGGCGCTCCTACACGGAGATGGGGGGGCCGCACTGGTCCGCCGGCTACTTCGACGGGAAGATCCGGATGCCGGTCCGCGGTCTGGAGCGGCTCGATCAACGGGTCAAGGCAACGCTTCATCATGAGCTCGCCCACGCGTTCATCCACGCCCGTGCGGGGAAGAACACTCCCCGATGGCTGCACGAGGGCATTGCCGAGTACGTCGAGGGGACCCGCACCGAGCGCCACGGCAAGGATCTGGCGAAGATTCTCGACCAGAACGGGAGCGCTGCCCACTGCATCAGCACTGCCAACTGCGATCTGCGGTTCTTCTATCCGGCTTCGGCCTCTATCGTGGAATACGTCATTGACATGCGCGGCATGGGTGGAATCCGGGACGTGCTCGAGAAGCTGGGCGAAGGCCAGAACATCGATGGGGCGCTTCGGGACGTGGTCGGCCGCGACGAGATCGGACTGGTCGAGGACTGGCAACACTTCATCCGGCGGCGGTACAGCTAGGCCGATAGCTTCTGTCGCGGAACCGCGACCCTCCCGAGCCCCAGCCCGAGCCCGCGCCCGATAACAACCCTGACCATGAGAGGTGCTCCCGCCAACAGATGCGTTCGGCAAGCCCCTTGTCCTACTCAACGCTTCCAGGCGCAATCTGCGGGCAGGGGCTCGGGCTCGGCGTGAGCAGAATCCTCGTTCGAGACGGAAGCTAGCCAGTGTTGCCCCGCGACCGGTGTGCACCCATAAACCGTTTCACGACAGTCGTTAAGGTGTGATAAAGTGTCCGCAGGCGAAAGCCTTCCGTAAGCCATGCAGACAGAGTTCATCGCCACGGCGAGAACCGGCGGAACGGAACCGCAACGATGATTCGAGTCGCTTGCCCGAGCTGTCAGACCAAGTACCGCTTCGACGAGAGCCAGCTCGGCGGAAAGGCACGGGGGAAGGCCAAGTGCCAGAAGTGTGGTGCGACGATTGAAATCGGCGCTGCCGAAGCGGACGCTACTGTGGCGGGGACCCAGGTTTCCGACGGCGCGCAGGTCGATAACGAGTCCAGTCAGGACACGACGGCACGGATGCGGAGAATGCGCTCGGACGAGGATGTGGGCGGTCAGACGGTAACGGCGGGCGACGTCCACTCCGTGCTCGATCTGCCCCCGGACAAGAAATACTCGCTCGCCGTACTTCAGGGCAAAGCCAGCGGGCAGATCTTCAACATCCTCAGGACCCGGACCACCATCGGACGGGGAACCTGTGATATTACGCTCGACGATGCCGAGTGCTCACGAGAGCATGCGGTCATCGAGATACTCGGGGCGCGTGTGATCGTGCGCGACCTCGGCAGCACGAACGGGACGTTCGTGGATGGTAGCCGGATCGAGCAGTCCGAGCTCGAGAACCACAACGAGTTCCGGATCGGTGATCACGTCTTGATGCTGATCGTCACCGATCGCGAATAAATCCTCTCTTCCCACAGAGTCGACCGAATCCGCCAAAGGAATACTCCGGAATTTCAACGCAAAGGCGCAAAGAACGGACAACAACGGTCCGGGTTTCCCAGGTCCGGGTTCCTGTTCCCTGTGGTGAATCCGAGGTGTTTCAGCCGCTCTTCTTCGTTGTCGCTTCGGCTTGCAGTTTCTCGAGGGCGGTTCTTGCGGCGAGGAGCTCGGCTTTCTTCTTCGTCGTGCCCCGTGCCTTGCCCAGCTTGCGTGAGCCAACCTTGAGCTCGACGTGGAAGGTCTTGCGGTGCTCGGGCCCGGTCTCCGCGGTGACGTTGTAGATGGCCGCCTCCATGTTCCTGGCTTGGAGGTACTCCTGCAGCGCGGTCTTCGGGTCCTCCACCGCAGCCCGGCCTTCCCGGACCTCCTTCATCAGCGGGCGGTAGAGCGGCTCCAGAAACGAACGTACCTGATCGATTTCGGAGTCAAGGTAGAGTGCCGCGACCACCGCCTCGAGGGCGTTGGCGCTGAGCGCCTTCTTACTACGACCCCCGGTTTTTTCCTCGCCCTTGCCCAGCTTGAGATACCGGGGAATGTCGAGCTCGAGCGCCAGCGCCGACAGGGTGGTGGCGCTCACCAGGAAGGCTTTGATCTTGGACTTTCGGCCCTCGCTCAGACTGGGAAAGCTCCCGTAGATGAAATCCGTAACGAGGAATCCGAGCACGGCGTCACCCAGAAACTCCATGGATTCGTTGTGATCCCCGTTGCCCGACTCGTGCGCGAACGACTTGTGGGTGAGTGCCTGCTCGAGGAGTCTCTTTTTCTTGAACCGGTGGCCGAGCTGTTCCTCCAACTCGGCGAATTCCCGTTTGGATTTCGAGGACACAGAATCTGTTTCGCTGTTGTTTTTGGCGAGGCTAGTGCACGAGCCCGCTAATCCTGCCGCAAAATTCCTCGTCCTTTTCCGCGCTGGCGGCGTTGCTCCTCCTCCAAATATCTAGATATGAGTTCGTCGGAGCGCCTTGCCAGCACGAAAAATGACATTGGAATTTGCCGACAGTATTAGCGGGTTCGTGCACTAGCTCTGAAGCGTTGTATTCGACAAGGGCATCGGACGCAAAAGGATTTGCGAGCGAGCGACGATCCAAACGCCTAAATGATTATACTACAGCACTTTGACGAGAACCATAGTCATGTCGTCGTGCTGCTCGGCGCCCTCCGCGAAGGTGAAGACTTCGTCGACCATCTTCTCCCGGAGCTCCTCGGTGCTCAGGTCCGAGTATCGCTCCATGAGGTTCCGGAGACGCTCCTCGCCGAAGAGCTCCGAGCTCTTGTTCATGGCTTCGGAGATGCCGTCGGTGAAGAACAGGAACAGATCTCCGCTCGTCAAGCGGAACTGACTCTTCAGCAAGGATTTTCTCGAACTGTCCACCCCGGTCCAGCGCCAGGACGTGAGAAAAATTAGTTATTGACTAGCGGTACCGCTATGTTATAGAATTGCGAGTATGGGATACGTAACGAAGCTGCAGGTGATCAAGCGAGCCAACGACACCCGTCAGTGCTATGTGATTTGCCCGTCGCCTTTAGCGCAGGCGCTAGAGATGGAGCAGGGCGAGGAGCTGGAGTGGGTGGTGGAGGATCGAAACACCCTGATTGTGCGTCGGACGCCAAAGGCGAAGCGAGGGAGAAAGCGGGGTAGACGTGGGTGATAACCAAACGTCGCTTCCCGGCTTTCCGAGTCCGCGAAAACGGAACGATGGTGATGACGGCGATGAGGGAGAACGCGCGACACAGGCTCGGTTGAAGGTGGTCGATCGCGCGCAGCTGCTGCTGCGGACGGTGGACGTGGAGCGATTGATCCCAGAGGATGACCCAGCGCGTGCGATCTGGGAGTTCGTGGGTTGGCTGGATCTCAGCGGGTACACGGAGCAGATCCGCTCCGTCGCGGGTGGCGCAGGCCGGCCCGCGTTCGATCCAGTCGTAGCGTAAGTGCTTGCCCTGCGGGCACACATACGTGTTGGTCTCCGTATCGAAGACAAACTTCGACGCCTCGTATTCCGGACTCACGCCGTGGTGCTTATACGACTTGCGCCGATTAGCCTCTGCTGCCTTGTTCTCGGATTGGGGACCGACGAAATCGATGTCGCGCTTCGCCATCTCCGTGATGTTGTTGCTACTGATGTAGCCCCCATCTACGACCATCTGCTCGGGCGCGCGGTGCATGCTCTGCTCAAGCCGTTGTATGGCGGGCGTCAGCTGCTGATAATCGCTGCCGGCCTGCGTGGCATCGATGTCGACAATCAGGCCGTGCGCGGCATCCGTTGAGACCTGGACGTTGTAGCTAGGTGCGGAGCCGCCCTCGGCTTGTTTCATCACCCGCGCGTCGGGATCGGTCGTGCTCACGCGTTTTACGCGGCTTTTGGCGGCTTCCAGCTTGTCGTACTCCTTCAACGCTGATTCTAGACGCTCCTGTCTCTCTCGCCTGGCGCGTTGCTGTGCTGCCTGCATCTGCCGGCTCGATTCCTCCTCCGTCTGTGCTTCGAGAGCCTCGACCGCCTCACGCGCATCCTTCAGATACGCCTCCACACGAGGCTTGCTGCGAAATCCACTCGACGAAGCATTCGCGCGCACCTTCGTCCCATCCGTATGCGTCCGGTGTCCCCATGACGCATTCGCCCCGGAATAGGGGGTTTATGGCACGGGAACTGCTAAGGGGTGGAGGCGGGAGTAGGTTGCCAGCGGTCGGGTAGAAGCTCGTGGATGCGTTTTTGTGGCCATCCGTCGGCGAGCTTGCGGAGCACGTCAGTGAGGTACGGGAGAGGCGGGACGTTGTGCTGTGCGCAGGTGCGCATGAGGCTGTAGAGAACGGCGGTGCGTCGCGCGGCGTCGTGAGAACCGCAGAAGAGATAGTTGCGTCGACTGAGTGCGATGGCCCTCATTTGTTGCTCACAGATATTATTGTCAAGGCTTAAGCGTCCATCGTCGACGAAGCGAGTGAGAGCGGTCCAGTGGTTGAGTGGGTAACCCGTGGCCATGGCAAGGTCCGAGCTGGGCGGTTCGCTTCGATGCGTCAGCACAAACCACCGTTTCAGCTTCTCGAGTACCGACGCCGAGCGCTCCTTGCGAAGTAGCGTCCGCTCGTCGACCGACAGCTCCCTCGCATCGGCCAGGCGTTCGATGCGATACATCCTTGCGATCAGCTTGAGCGGGTAGGCGACGCGGCAGTCCATGTCTTTGAGGGCAACCAGCCTTCGTCGTGCATGCGCCCAGCACCGACTTCTTCCGCGGAGGCCACCGTGCCGTTAAACACGCGATCGAACACGCTCGCGGCGTCGGCCTGCACGTATCCCGTGCGGCCCGCCAAAAACTCCCACGGACCCGTCGCTCCTTCGCCCGTCGGCGCGTAGCGAAACACCACGTCTCGGTCGTCGCCCATGTAGCACCACATCGTGCCTCGCTCGATGTTCTCCGGGCTTTGCGGATCGAGCACTTTCACTCCGGTGGCATCGGTTCGGATGACATCGGCCTTCAGGACCCGCTTCTCCAACTGGTCCACAAGCGGCTCCACAAGGTTTGCCACCTCGCCCACCCAATCCGACATCGTGGAGACCGCAATCCCCGCGCCGCTACGGGCGTAGATACGATGCAAACGGTGAAGGGGAACGTGGTCTACGTACTTGCTCACCACCACATGAGCTAAAAGCGAGGCGTCAGCGCTGCTCCGCTCGATCACCGGGGCCGGGTGCGTATTCCAGCCATCGTGAACGCCGAATCCAGAGCAAGCTGAACAGCGAATCCGGTGAAGCCGAACGCTCATCGAAGCGATGAAGTGTTGGGTGACCTTCCTTTCCACTGATTGAAAACGTGAACCTATCTTACCTGCGTGTTGTGTAGCAAGGGGCGGCAGGTCGGTGCCGGAGGGAGCGGGCGTAAGGAAAGACGCGAAGCGACCTTCCCGCTCCCGTAGGCAGCGACCTGCCGCGGCCGAACCCCGGGCGATGTGGGGCTGGTTTCGGGGGGTTGCTGGGGTATGGCCTGGCTCGAGAAGACGCTTCCTGAGGCATTCTCGCGGTAAGCGTCCGCTCCCACCATGTTCCCGATACGTCGCTCCCGAGGCATCCTTTGTGTGCTCGCCACTGGAGGCGGGGGACGAAGGAGGCAAGAGATGTCGAAGCGAAGGACAGCGGGGATATCGAAAGTGATAGGGAAGCGGCGCTGGGCAGAGGCGGATGCGCGGAATGTTGTGTCGTCATGGCAGCGTAGTGGGAAGCGTGTCTCGGAGTTCGCCAGGGAGTACGGGTTGACCTCCCAGCGGCTGGTTCGGTGGTCGGAGCGACTGCAAGGCGGGTCGAGGGGGAGTGTACGGTTTCATCCGGTTCGCCTGGTGGGAGGCGAGCGAGAAGGCGAGCGAGGAGGCGAGAGGGACGCGATCGAGGTGGTGTTGTTGGACGGCAGGCGCGTACGAGTGCGTGAGGGGTTCTCATCTGAGGAGCTGGGTCGGGTGCTCGAAGTTCTAGAAGGTCGAGCGTGATGTGGATGCTCCCATCGTCTGTGAGGATCTACGTTGCGGCGGAGCCGATGGACCTGCGTCGCGGCTTTGACGGGCTGGCTGCAGCGACGCGGAGTGTGATCGGTCAATCGCCCCTGAGCGGTCATCTGTTCGTGTTTCTGAATCGGCGTCAGAATCGTGTGAAGATCCTCGCTTGGGATCGGACGGGGTACGTTTTGCTGTACAAGAGG
The DNA here is from genome assembly GCA_965237685.1 of Candidatus Marinacidobacterales bacterium. Classification (GTDB taxonomy): domain Bacteria; phylum Acidobacteriota; class Vicinamibacteria; order Marinacidobacterales; family SMYC01; genus CBDEGF01. Next base: position 1,842,203 of record CBDEGF010000003.1, on the reverse strand, counting down.
CTGGAGCGAGGGACCTTTGAACTGCCGACGTCACCGCGTCCGGGTGATAGGCACGTTGAGTTGGACTCTGGCGAGCTGGGACTGATGCTGGAGGGGTTGGACCTTCGTGGCGCTCGACGCCGGAAGCGATGGTATCAGCGAGCTGAGGAGAAGAGAGTCGCCCTTCACGGTTGAAGGGCTGATTTTCTTCCCAAGAACGCAGCAGGGACTTGACTTTCTTGCTTTTTGCGATTAGTCTTAATCTTCTATATATGACTAAGACACGACTACTGCAACGGCTTCAAACCCTCGGCGAGAACGCTGTACCGGGCACGCTTACGGAGGTCATGTTTCGCTGTGGTAAAACCGCCTGCGGGTGCCGAACCGACCCGAATCGTCTCCATGGTCCCCACCTGTACCTGAAGTTTCGCAACGAGGAGAGTCGGTCGACATCGCTGTACATCCCGCGAAGCCACGAACGGGAAGTTCGTCGTGGAGTCGAGGCCTGGTCGAAGATGCGAGAGGCGGTGGCTCAGTTGGGCAATCAGAATCGCAAGGGGCTAGCGAAACAGCTGCGTCAAAGGCGTAAGTAGTGAACACGAGCTCCGAATCGACCCAGTCGCGCCGAGAGGGCGCTGGCAGTACGAGGGCGCCCAACGCTCTGGGGCAGATTCGGGATTCGGCCCGAAGTCTAGCAAGCGAGGGCAAGACGGAGGAAGCGTTCGACCTGCTGGTCTCGGCGCTGGATGCGGTGTTGCGCAAATCGAGAGAGCTGGAGCTGATGGTGTTGAAGCTTCAGAGGGAACGAGTAGGCAAGCGCTCCGAGAAGGTGGACCCCGGACAGCTCCAGCTGATGTTCGAGCAGCTGATGAGCCAAAGCGGTGGTGAAGAGCTGGAGCCGGAGCTCGACCCACAAACCGAGGCTCGGGAAGACGCGGAGCTGGAACAGCAGATCGAAGAAGCGAAAAAGACTCGGCCACGAGGCAAGGGCAACAAACCGCGCCGCGAAACAATCCGAACGGACGGGATCGAACGCCAGGTTCACTTGCGCGAGATACCTGAAGAGGAGCGGGGCTGCTCTCGATGCGGCAAACTCAAGAAGCCTCTCGGTAAAGACGTCCGACGGAGGCTCGAGTACGTGCCGGGGCACTTCATCGAGCATGAGTACCATCTGGAGAAGTACGCCTGCGGGAAGTGCCGGGAAGGCGTCACGAGAGCCGAGGGCCCGGCCCCGGTGATCGAGCGGAGCAGCGCTGACGCCTCGCTTTTAGCTCATGTGGTGGTGAGCAAGTACGTAGACCACGTTCCCCTTCACCGTTTGCATCGTATCTACGCCCGTAGCGGCGCGGGGATTGCGGTCTCCACGATGTCGGATTGGGTGGGCGAGGTGGCAAACCTTGTGGAGCCGCTTGTGGACCAGTTGGAGAAGCGGGTCCTGAAGGCCGATGTCATCCGAACCGATGCCACCGGAGTGAAAGTGCTCGATCCGCAAAGCGCGGAGAACATCGAGCGAGGCACGATGTGGTGCTACATGGGCGACGACCGAGACGTGGTGTTTCGCTACGCGCCGACGGGCGAAGGAGCGACGGGTCCGTGGGAGTTTTTGGCGGGCCGCACGGGATACGTGCAGGCCGACGCCGCGAGCGTGTTCGATCGCGTGTTTAACGGCACGGTGGCCTCCGCGGAAGAAGTCGGGTGCTGGGCGCATGCACGACGAAGGCTGGTTGCCCTCAAAGACATGGACTGCCGCGTCGCCTACCCGCTCAAGCTGATCGCAAGGATGTATCGCATCGAACGCCTGGCCGATGCGAGGGAGCTGTCGGTCGACGAGCGGACGCTACTTCGCAAGGAGCGCTCGGCGTCGGTACTCGAGAAGCTGAAACGGTGGTTTGTGCTGACGCATCGAAGCGAACCGCCCAGCTCGGACCTTGCCATGGCCACGGGTTACCCACTCAACCACTGGACCGCTCTCACTCGCTTCGTCGACGATGGACGCTTAAGCCTTGACAATAATATCTGTGAGCAACAAATGAGGGCCATCGCACTCGGTCGACGCAACTATCTCTTCTGCGGTTCTCACGACGCCGCGCGACGCACCGCCGTTCTCTACAGCCTCATGCGCACCTGCGCACAGCACAACGTCCCGCCTCTCCCGTACCTCACTGACGTGCTCCGCAAGCTCGCCGACGGATGGCCACAAAAACGCATCCACGAGCTTCTACCCGACCGCTGGCAGCCTACTCCCCCCTCCACCCCTTAGCAGTTCCCGTGCCATAAACCCCCTATTCCGGGGCGAACGCGTCATGGGGACACCGGACGCATACTTCTCGCGCGTCGTTTTGGCGCCGCATCGTCTGGTACCCCGGGTTTGGCGGTTTCACCCGTTTTTATCGCATCGACGCTGTGGTCCCTCGCTCGCTCATGCATCGGCGTTGTCAGATGCCTTTGGCGCAGCCTTGGTCTTTCTCAGAGAAGCTCCTTTGAGAGTGATGCGGTGCGCGCTGTGGAGAATGCGATCGCAGATAGCGTCTGCCTGGTTTGGGTCGCCAATCGCTTCGTGCCACTGCTTGAGCGGAATCTGGGTCGCGATGAGTGTGGAGCCACGCTCGGCGCGGTCTTCGATGACCTCCATTAGATCCCGTCTCTCCGATTCTTTCAGCGGGTGAAGCAGCCAATCATCGATAGCCAGTAAGTCCAGCTTGGCGAGTTTCGTCAAAAGCCGGGGGTAGGAACCATCACCACGAGCGACCGCGAGCTCGTGGAGCAAGCGCGGTGCTCGCACGTAGCATCCGGTGAAGCGGCGACGACAGGCCCGCTCCACGAAGGCGCAAGCCAAGAACGATTTGCCAATCCCCGTCGGGCCGGTGATGAGCAGGTTATGGCGCTCACCGACAAAGCGGCAGTTGCCCAGGCTCAAGATCTGTTCGCGGTTTAAGCCTCGAGGCGCTTGGAAGTTCACGTTCTCCAAACATGCCGGATAGCGGAGCTTTGCCGCTCGCAGTCGTCGAGAAAGCTTACGCTGTTCGCGGGCGGTCCACTCGGCATCGACCAGGAGTCCCACACGTTCCTCGAAGCTCAGCTCCTTGTATTCGCTCGAGCTCAACTGGGTTTCGAACGCGGACACCAAGCCGAACAACTTCATGGCGTTCATCTTTTCTATCGTTTCGGGTGTCAGCATCGGGACTCTCCTCCTTCGTAGTGATCCGCGCCTCGGATGTTCTCGTGCTCCTCTCGCGGTTTCGCTTCGGCGTCCGATTCGAGCACCACACGATCCAGACCAGCCGAGAGAATGTTTTTCACCGTGCGATAGCTGTAAGAGCTCAAAGCTTCCGCTCGTGCGCAAGCGGCCTCGAGACGCTCACTGCCCCAGCGGCTGCCTAGTCGCATGACTCCCAGGCAAGAGCGAAATCCCTGCTCCGGGTGAGGCCGACTCTCTAGAATCCCCGCAACCAGCCTTCCCGTGGCGCGACCTGACTGCTCCGCCCAGTGGAGCAGCCGCGACGGCGTCCACTCCAGGTGCTCCCGATGCGAACGTGGCATATGCTCCGGGTTCGTGGAGTAGTGCCCCTTTCCTTTCTTGCGGGGATGCGACGCGACGCGCTTTCCCTTGAACAGGACCTCCACCACCGAGGCCGTCACCCGTGCCTCGACTTTCTCGTGAATGAGCTGATAGGGAACGCTGTACAAGTTGTTCTCCACCTCCACGTGGTAGTCGATGTTCACTCTGCACCGCTTCCACGTCGATAACTCGTAGCTCTCCTGCGGTAGCGGTTTCAGTACGGGCCGGTCTAGCCTTTCGTACAACTCCCGCCGACTCACACCGAGCTTCTACATCGGACGCGCATTCAGGACCTCTAACTTCTCCCAGATGGCTCGTTCAGTTCCGCCAGGCTGAAGAACGTGCGATGACGAAGCACCGCCAGGATCCAGCGCTGCGCCACCTGCACTGCCGACTCCACCTTCGCTTTGTCTTTCGGCTTGAACACCCGAGCCGGGACCACAACCGCACCGTAATGCGTCGCCAGCTCTTCGTACGTCCGGTTGATCCCTGGCTCGTAACGGTCCACCAAATCCACGCCGCTCTTCAAGTTGTCCGGAACCCAGATCTCCGTACTGCCACCGAAGTAATCCGACATCCCCTTATGGGCCTTCGCCCACGATTCCAGCGACTGGTTCAGTGTCGCTTCGACGTAGGTGTAACTGCTCGCGCCCAACGTCCCGACGAACAGCTCCATTTCGACGAGCTCTCCCGTTTTCGGATCGACGATGTGAGGCTTCTTCCCCCGAAAAATCGACGAATGTCTTCTCGCCTGCTCGATGCCGTTGACGCATCGTCGGGTTCAGCTTCTTCTTCCACTGACCGTACAGCTCGCAATAACGGCTGTAGCCGTACGCTCCCGGCTTATTCTCCGCGTACTCCACCCACAGCTGCAGCAACGTCAGCTCTCGGTGACGCCTCAGCTCCTCGTGGATGTGGGCATAGTCCAGACCCGGCCGTGCGCCAGACGAGCCCGGCGGCGGAAACAGCCCTGCCTCCAGCTCCCCGTCGCTCAGCTCCTCCGGGAGCGGCCAGCTCAGACCACCCTTCTTCGCCTTGGCCAGGTACTCACTCACCGTTCCAACCGCCACGCGAAGTGCCTTTGCGATCGTGCGGTGAGTCAAACCCAGCTCGTACTTTAACCTTAGAACCTCTCGTATTTTTCTCATCGATAACCTCTTAGCTGCCATTTCCTAGATCGTCCTCCTTCCGGGTACGACCTAGAGTGCCTTGAAACGTGCTATCGATGAGCGTTCGCGATGCCGGAACCGGCGTTCACGTTGCCTGGAATCCGTGTTCACGATGCTTTGGAATGGATGTTCACCTTCGGCTGGAATCTGCGTTCACGATGCCCCGGAATACGCAGGTGCCCTCGGCTCTCGTGACGCCTTCCCGGCACTTCCCGCAGGCGTACTTCTCCAGATGGTACTCATGCTCGATGAAGTGCCCCGGCACGTACTCGAGCCTCCGTCGGACGTCTTTACCGAGAGGCTTCTTGAGTTTGCCGCATCGAGAGCAGCCCCGCTCCTCTTCAGGTATCTCGCGCAAGTGAACCTGGCGTTCGATCCCGTCCGTTCGGATTGTTTCGCGGCGCGGTTTGTTGCCCTTGCCTCGTGGCCGAGTCTTTTTCGCTTCTTCGATCTGCTGTTCCAGCTCCGCGTCTTCCCGAGCCTCGGTTTGTGGGTCGAGCTCCGGCTCCAGCTCTTCACCACCGCTTTGGCTCATCAGCTGCTCGAACATCAGCTGGAGCTGTCCGGGGTAGGAAGCGTTCGACCTGCTGGTCTCGGCGCTGGATGCGGTGTTGCGCAAATCGAGAGAGCTGGAGCTGATGGTGCGTCGGAGCAAGACTGCCAGACGTGTCCGGCCAAAGATCAGTGCTGTCCTCGTACGCGGCACGGCCGCTCGATCGAGCGGCGCGAACTCTTGCCCGACATAGCCGCGTTCCGCCAGAAGATGCAGACCGACGAAACCAAGGCCATCTATAAGACACGCTCGCAAGTGGCCGAGTTCCCGAATCTCTGGATCAAAGCCAAGTTTGGCCTGCGGCAGTTTAGCGTGCGCAGAATTGCCAAAGTACGCACTGAATCTCAGTGGGTCGCCCTCACCTACGATATCCTGCAGTGGATTCGCCTCCGCTGGAGGCCAAAGATGGTATCGGCGCTCGCGCCGACGTGAGCGCATTGAGCACACGCAGCCCGATTCGTTTAAGCACTAGTTAGAAAGCTAGTCAAAGAGCAACAACGAAACGCCGATACGATACCGGGTGAATCCGCACCACGCGGACCCGCCCCCCCTAGTTGACACAAGTGCGGACCAACCATCCCCATCTCCCTGGGGAAACGCGATTTTTTCTCAGGTCCCCAGTCCGAGCCCATCGGGGGCGAGTACCCGGGCGCGGTCGCCCTTTCCGTTGGGCGAAACCTGGAAGATGGGGCTGTGACCTGCCCGGGCGTAGGTCATGGTCCGGTTCTTCATGTCGATGACGGCGTAGGCCATGGTAATGAAGCTCCGGCTATCCAGGTTCTCGGACAGGATCTTGTTCGCTTCGACCAGGAGTTTTCGGGACGAATCGTAGATTATGGCCAGCGACAGCATGAGCCCTTTCAGCTCCGCCATGTAGAGCGCGGCGGACGTACCCTTGCCCGAGACGTCGGCAATGAGCATCGCGACGCGATCCTCGTCCATCGGGAGGAAGTCGTAGTAATCCCCGCCAACCTCCGTGGCGGGGAGGCAGAGGGCGGCGATGGACAGGCCGGGAATCGTGATCCGGTCCTTCGGCAACAGGCTCATCTGGATGCTTCGGGCGATTCTGAGCTCTTCCTCGAGCCGCTCCTTCTCGGCCGACTGGCGAAGAAGATCCTGGATACTGGTGGTCATGAGGTTGAACGAGTCCGCAAGCTCGCCGAGCTGATCGCGGGAGCGCACCGGACTTTGTAGCTGAAATCGCCCTGCCGGACGTGCTCCGTTCCCTGGCTAAGCGCGTGCACAGAGCCGGTGATGGAACGGGCAAGGATGAGCCCGACGAAAATCGCGAGCACCTGGATTACAGGAAGAGCACTGCCAGGACTCCGAGCGCAGCGAGGATGAGTCGGCCGAGGTCCGGCCCCTCCGGGCCGAGCTGGAGTGCGTTGCTGGCGATACTCTCGTATAGCCCGAGAGGCGAAAAGCCGAACTGGACGAAAATGAACCCTTGAACGTCGGCGCCCGATGCGTCCCACGCGTGCGTCGAGAAGAGCGCCCACCACGGGAATGTGAATCGAGCGTCCTCCGCCGGCGCTTCGGCTGCCTCTTCGTCAGAGCTGGTCGACGGGACGAACACGTTGCCCTCACCAGTCTCGTCGGCGTCGCTGGTGAGGACCTGATCGATATGAAAGCCGATGCCCTTGGAGGTTACGTCGAGCACGTCGTTGAGCTGGGTGACGACGAGCACGCTCGTTCCCTTGTTCTCTGGAAGACTGCTCGAGAGCCCGCCGACGTAGTTCTCTCCGCTGATTCGAATGTGTCCCTGATAGCGATCCGCCATCCACTCGGGAAGCGCGGTACCGACCCCGGGACTCTCGGCCATGCTCCCGACGGACACCACGCGCTGCACCCGCCCTCTGCGATGCTCCATGTAGATGGCTCCCGAGATGGGCTGCAGCTTTGCCAGCGCGCCAAGACGTGACTCGAGCACCTTGCGGATGGTGTCACTGGCGGGCGGCCTGCCGCGGACTGCTCTGTTCTCTACGTCGGACAGCATGAGATCTGCCGCCGTGGCGCTCGTGGCCGTTTGGGCCTGTATCGCTACGTTGAGCATGTAGGCGCTCACCTGGCCGAAGATGAAATAGGCGCTCAGCAGGAAGAACGAGAGGATGAGGACGGTGGGAACCATCCCGATGAGGAGGTAGGAGATGATGAGCTTGCGGCGGATCTTCCACAGGAGCTTGATACGCAACCGCGCCAGCCCCCAGAAGACGAAGGCGATGGCGTAGGTCCACAGGCCCAGCGTCGAGATCGTGCCGAGCGCATCCCCGGCGACGCCCAGCGCAGCGAGAATGCGGAGGCCGACGAAGAGGAGAAAGAGCTGTCCCAGGCGTGTTCGCAGGAGGCGATCTCGCCAGCTCTTCTTGCCGTCAACAATCCGGGACCGGCGCGATTCGCGATCGGAAACCATCGAATGTGCGGAGAGCGACTAATGAATGCCCGAAAAACGCACTATAGCACAAAGCCGAGATTGCTTCTTGACCGCGTGATTCGAGCCGGGCTATGCTCTCAAGGGGATATCTCTCGATGGGAGCACGAGTTACGGTATCGATACTTCTGGTGCTGCTCGTCTCGCGCCTGATACCCGAAGGTGCCGCCGAATCGGTCCAGGAGAGCCCGGACGGCGAGACCCTGCGGCTCGAGGGCGTCATCGTGGCCGGCAACCCGGCGCATTCTTTGGCACTGGTGCGTCGATCCGAGGCTCGCCGCGCGCGGACAGTGCGCATCGGTGACGAAGTCTACGGTTGGACGCTGCTCGAGGTGTCCTGGGACGGGGCGCTCTTCCAGGGCGCAGAGGGTGTTGTAAGGCTCCGTCTTTCGGGAGCCCGCGAGCCTGCCGTGGCGACGCTGACGAATCAGAACCGCCCGCCCGACGACGACTGGGAGCGACGACCGTTGTCGCGCGAGCTTGCCAGTGAGCGACTCCAAAAAGAGATGCCGGTGCTTCTGGCAGAAACGGGGCTGGCTCCGCTGATGCGTAACGGCGTTCTGCTCGGGCTGCGGCTCAGCCGGCTTCCGGACGGCACGGTTCTGGCGGATTCCGGCCTTCTTCCCGGGGACGTTCTCATCAGCGTCAACGAAGAGCGTCTCGAGAGCGTCGACGGGCTCATGCGTATTCTTCCCGCTCTGACGGAAGAAGACGAGATTCGGCTGGTCGTCGACCGGCGAGGCGAGATCGCCAAGATCCTGTACGAGCTGAATTAACTCGTCATCATTCACGAGCTTCCAGCCAGTGACGGGCTTCTTCAATCTTCTCCCGGTCCAGGTCCCCGTCGCGCCAGCGATCGACGAACGTGCGATAGGCAGCCGTCGCCTGTTGCTCGTCGCCATCCGAAGCCAGGAGTCGAGCGAGCTCGAAGTAGCTCCGTGTACCGGGAACGGGCCACTCGAGCTGCGCTTCCTCGTCGCTGGCTATCGCTCCGAGTGCTCGCGCCGCCTGGTCCCGGTCGTCCACCTGCTGGTAGATCCTGGCCAACGCGAACCGAATTGGGACGACCGGTGCCGAGGCCGGGGCGCGTTCATCACACAGGATCTGGACTGCCTTCTCCAGGTGCGCTCTCGCCCGGGCGGGCTCGCCTTCGGATAAAGCAACCTCGCCTCGCACATGTTCCGGAAGGGCCCGCAGCCAACTCATCGGCCCCGGCTCGAACCCTTGCATCTTGTCGTTTACAGAAGACGCCTTGCCCGCCCGGCAGAGGGCGAGGGCACTCCAGTAGCGGTACTGCGATTCGAGTGGCGCCGAGCGTTGCTCGGCCCGAGCGGTCTCCAGGTTACCCAGCGCGGTCTTGGAAGAGCCGGCCTCCAGAAGTGCATGCGCTTGATAAAGGAGCACCACCGTCGAAAGATTCGGGTCGTTCGCCTCGCGCCTCGCGTCGCCCAGGAGTGTCACCGCGTCGGCCGCCCGCCCTGCGAACAGCTGGCTCTGAGCTCGAAGGACGAGTCCCTGCCACCGCCTGGGCGGTTGCCGTCGGAGCGTTCTTCTTCATCTATTGGGTCATTCCCGCAAGCAGGGTCCCGTGGAGGATTGCACTGCTGGCCGGGGGGGTAGCCGGAACGCTCTGGGAGGGAATGAAGCTGGCATTCACGTACTACGTGACCCACATGGCGACGTATACGAGGACCTACGGAGCGCTGGCAGCGATCGTCATCTTTCTCGTGTGGGTCAACCTGTCCGCGTCGGTGCTCCTTTGGGGCGCAGAGCTGCGAGCGGTGCTCCTGCGTCGCGAGCGGGAAAACCGGGGCGAAGCGGCGGAGGGAGACGAGCGCGTAGCTCTTGCGGAAACGTAGTGACTAATCCGGCTCTTGCACTATGAGTACCAGCTCGCCGGGCCGAATCATCCCGAGGACTTCACGAGCCCGTCGCTCGATGGCTTCTGGCTCCGTCCTGAGCGCTTCGATCTCCGCCCCGAGGCGCCCGTTGTCCTCACGAAGGGCGAGAACTTCGGCCTCGAGATCCAGCTCGGCGCTGCGGGCTCTGGCAAGGCCGAGAAATCCACGTTCACCGAGAAGGGCGTTGAGTACCGAAGCTGCGAGAATGAGGAAGATCGCGAGGCTGAGTGCTTTTCTCTTGAAGCTGGATTCGGCCGCTCGTTCGCGGGTAGAGCTTCTCCGGGGACGCTTCGGCGGGTCGGGCGGGCCGGACCTGGGCATTGTTACAACTGCTTGGGAAACTATAACCTACAGAGCCGTATCGGCGAATGTCAAGACGGACGGGAAAGGATCGAATCATGTCGGAGCATCAACTCCTCGTTACGACGCTTTCCAAAGAGGAGGACGCGGTCAAGCTCGCGCGTACACTCGTCGAGGAGCGGGTCGTGGCCTGCGTGAACATTGTTCCGGGAGTCCGCAGCTTCTACCGGTGGAAGGGGGCGATCGAGGACGAACAGGAGCTCGTGCTCCTCATGAAGACCCGGCGGGAGGCCTTCGAGCGCGTGAAGGCGGCCATCTCCGAACACCACCCCTACGAGGTGCCGGAGCTCATCGCGCTACCCATCGAGGCTGGTTCCGAAGCGTACCTGGGCTGGGTGAATGAGAACGTAGACCCGTAATCGACTGCTTCTCAACGCAAAGGCGCGAAGGCGCAAAGGAACCGGGAACTCGTCCAGCCGGACCGAGGCTCACCGAATCCGTGGAAGGGCTATTTCGGGAAACTTAACGCAGAGGCGCAGAGACGCAGAGCGAGCAAAAAGTCGCAGGTTTTCAAGCGTGCTTGCGGTAATAGTGTCGTAGGCGAACAAGGCCTTTACTTGATCCAGGTTCATTTTCTACCCCCCGAGTACGAGTAAATTGGCATCCCGGCTGGCTGGATCGATCACGAGGATGCGATGACGATTCGTGTCCGCCACGACGACCTGACCGCCCTCGAGCTGAAGCAAGCCTCCCGGCTCACCGAGACCGGGCTCACCGGCGACCGCGTACCAGGTCTCGACGGTCCCGGTGACCGGGTCCAGCTTCTTGAGCTTGTCATTGTACGTGTCGGCAACGAGCAGGCCGTTTGGGCCGAAGGCAACGTCCTGCGCGTGCTGGAGCAGAGCGGTCTTCCGATCGCCGTCCCGGTCCCCGAACTCGAGGAGGCCTTTTCCGACGATCGTTCGGACCTGTTCGTCTGCGAAATCGAGCGCCCGCACCGCCGACGTTTCACTATCCGCCACGTACACCGTGTTCCCGTCGGGCGCGGTGAGACCGGTCGGTTGCGCGAAGCTCGCCTCGTGAAAGCTGCCATCCTCGATGCCTTCACGACCGGAGCCGGCAAAGACCACCACCGCCTGTTCCTCTGGAAGGTACGCCCAGAGCTGGTGTGCACCGGACATCGCGATCAGGACGACGCCGTTGACCACCGCGAGGTCCCAGGGAGAGCGCAGTCGGGTGCGGGACGCCGGTGCCAGGTCCTGCGGTACGGTCACGCCGATGGTCCCATCGCCCACGAGCGTGACGACGTCGTGGGTATCGAGGTCGATGGCGCGCAGCGCATGGTTTCCGGTATCGGCGACCAGGAGCTTCGACTGATAGAGCGTCATTCCCTGCGGTCGTTTGAACCTGGCCTCGTGGGCGGGACCGTCGGCGAGCCCTGGCTCTCCCGAGCCGACGAAGATCGGAACTTGGCCTCGACCTGCGGTGATGACGACGCGGTGGTGGCCGGAATCGGCGATGGCTAACCCGGCCGGTGTCGCCTCGACTTTCCCGGGGAACGCCAGTGGACCCGTATCCTGCGGCGCGCTCTCGGGCTCGATGTGAGCTCTCGTTCCGAGAGTGCCCTTCTCCCGTGATTCCTTGAGGAGCTGGCCGACGATGTCGCGCAGGATCTCGAGAGGGACCTCCCCGGGAAGGGTGGCTGCGACAGTCCCGTCCGGGCGCAGGAAGACGAGTGTCGGCCAGGCCCGTACGGTGTAGCTCTGCCAGATCCGGTGCTCCTCGTCCACGACGACTGGGTGGTCGACGCCGTAGCGCGCCATCGCTTTTCGGATGCGTCCGGGCTCCGCTTCGGCTTTGAACTTTGCGGAATGGACGCCCAGGACGACCACCGGCCGCTCACCGAGCTCCGCTTCGAGCGCTCCCAGCACGGGGAGCATGTGCATGCAATTGATTCAGCAGAAGGTCCAGAAGTGAAGAATGACCACGTTGCCCCGGACGGCAGCGAGGTCGAGCGGAGCTCTGGTGCCTATCCAGTCGAGCCCCTTCGGAAAGTCCGGTGCGTGGATGGTCGTCGCTTCCATGGGCCCGAAAGCATGTCCTCGCCTCCGGCGAAATGCAACCAGTGCATGAACCCGCTGATACTGTCGGCAAATCCCAAGGTCATTTTTCGTGCTGGCAAGGCGCTCCGACGAAGTCATATCTGGATATTTCGAGGAGGAGCAACGCCGCCAGCGCGGAAAAGGACGAGGAATTTGCGGCAGGATTAGCGGGTTCGTGCACTAGCCTCGACGGGCCTCCATCCGCTCGCATATGATGTGGGCGAGCAGGTCCATGGCACAAAAGCACGTCTACAAGATCACTTTTTACAATCAGGGTGAGATCTACGAGATCTACGCCCGCAAGGTCAGTCAGGGCGGATTGCTCGGATTCGTCGAGATCGAGGAGCTCGTGCTCGGGCAGAAGACGAAGGTCGTCATCGACCCGTCGCAGGAACGCCTCGAGCAGGAGTTCGCGGGCGTCAAACGGACCTATCTGCCCATGCACTCCGTCGTCAGAATCGACGAAGTGGAGAAGGAGGGACCTGGCCGCATCACGTCGGCGGGGAAGGAAGGCGACAACGTCCGGCCGTTTCCATCGCCGATCTACCCGCCCGGCGGCCGCTCCAAGAAGAACTGACGGCTTTTCTCCGCGTGGTGCGCCCACGTCCAGAGCTTTCTAGCGTAGTCTTCCCCCACGAAGCTGGTGGATGGTTACCGAGCTGGCAGCACGAGACTGCGGTCCAGACGCAGGCTCAACATCGTGCCCCGCGGCAGCTCGACGTGCTTGCCTTCGGTTGCGAGGATGGCACCGGAGCCTCCCAGGACGACGCCAGCGATCGCGCCTTTCTTTCCGCCGAGGACGGCTCCCAGAACCGCTCCGACGCCCGCGCCAATCCCCATTTTCTTCTTCTCGTCGCCGAGGCCGCTCTCCATTTTCTCGGACGCGCCCACGACAGTCGCCGTCAGCGCGTACTCCTGGCCCTCGACCTCGATCTTGTCGAATGCCAGAACGAGTCGCGCACCTCGGTCCAGGCGGCCGTCCGGTCGATCGACGCTCTCGACGACGCCGTAGAGGTACGAGCCGGAGGGAATCAGCACCTGTCCTTCGTGTGTCACCGGCACTTCGGTGATCGCATTGAAGGCATCGCCGACCTGGGCCGATTTCGTGCTCAGCGTATTGTGAAGCCGGGCCGAGAATTGCGTGCCCACCGGAAGCTCTGCCACCACGCGCTCGGCGATCGGTTCGGATACCGGCGCGAGGTAACTCTGGAGGTCGTCTCGGAGCCGGGTCATCGACAATCGAAGCTCAGCGACTTCCGTCATCGTGAGCCCGGTGCCCTCACCGCCGGCCTCGCGGTGTTTTCTGGATTTCACCTTCAGGTAGATGGCCTCCATTCGAATGTCGTCGAGCCGTGTGGTGAACGTCTCGGGAAGCTCGCCGGCTTCCGTCATCTCGCTCTCCAGCTGCTCGAGCTCTTCGTCGAGGCGCTCGACCATGCTCTCCGTTGCGTGACGCGTATCACCAAGTGCGAATCCGGCGCTCAGAAGAGCCGCACCTAGCACCAACACGGCTACTTTTCGCCACAACATCCTCGTCCTCCTTTTCGGACCCCTCGACTTGATTCGTTAACTTGTTGTTCCGATTGAGACGCCTCGCTCGCAACCGTAGCAGATTTCATGCCATCAGAAATGTGCCGGAAAGCACGTTTTTCGGAGACGGCTGCCCTCCACAGGTGACGGAGGGTTGTGCACGACAGGACGGATGGTAAGTTCTAGGGCTATCCCTCCTCAACTACGAACTGGCCCATCATCCCCACGTCTTCGTGCTCGAGGATGTGGCAGTGGAACATGTACGGGTTCACGGGGTCCGCGTAATCGTGAAAACGCTTGATGATGCGCACGGTCTCGAAGGGGCGGACCAGTACCACGTCCTTCCAGCTGAGCTCGCGTGCCGGCGGGGGGTGCGCCGTCCCGCGACAGGATCTGGAACGAGTCGCCGTGCACGTGGAACGGATGGGCCTGGTTGTTAGGGTTGGTGATCGGTAGCTAACTCACTGCGGTCAAAGTTCGCAGAAAACACGCAGTGGGCATCATGATTCTACGTCGTTTCTGCGGATTTGGTGGCAGTATCTCGCGCCGTGGTTACGGTGTTGCTCGCGTCTCTTTGATACGGCGAAGAACGGGATAGTACTGCACGAACACGTTGTCGTCTCTGGTACCGCTTTGGATTTTGGAGATGCAGAGTGGAGAGTGGGTCCGCGGGTTGATTGCAGACGGCGTCGACGTGAACGCTACCGTCGAGAAGGAGAGCAAGACGGCGTTGATGGCCGCCGCGGAGATGGGTCATCTGGAGAGCCTTCGCCTCCTGCTCCAGGCGGGCGCCCAGGTAAATACGAAGAGCGACCGCGATGAAACTGCATTGAGTCTGGCGGCACGGAACGCTCAGTTCGAGGTCGTGAAAACGCTGCTGGAGGTCGGAGCCAAAGAAAACGAGGTGGCGAAGTAGCCCGTACCAGGATTTGGTACCGGGATTTGGTACCGGCGAAGTCGATGCTCGAAGGATGAGCGTGCCGGCGGGCTATACTGAATCCGTGGCCCAGTTGGTGGACCGGCTCTCTCACAACGCAGACGGCGACTTCTTCGTCGATTCGAGCTGCATCGACTGCGATACTTGCAGGTGGATGGTGCCGGACACGTTCGTCCAGCGGGAAGGGCAGGCGAGCGTAGGCCGGCAACCGCTAACCGAAGAGGAGAAGCACCGAGCTCTCCTGGCTCTCCTGTCCTGCCCGACCGCGTCGATCGGCACCGTCGAAACGCACGACATGACGGAGGCGCTCCAGGGGTTGCCCGATCCCATCGGAAGTGACGTCTATCACTGCGGGTATCACAGCGAAGCGAGCTTTGGAGCCGCGAGCTATCTCGTCGTTCGCGAGAAGGGAAACATTCTGGTGGACTCGCCGCGGTTCGCGAAACCTTTGGTGCGGAATATCGAGCAGCTGGGAGGCGTTCGCTACCTCTTCCTCACTCATCGCGACGATGTGGCCGACCACGAGAAGTTCCGCGCCCACTTCGGTTGCGAGCGCATCCTTCACCGGCGGGACATTGGCCATGGTACGCGCGGCATGGAGCGACAGATCGATGGAGACGACCCTGTCGCCGTCGACGACGAGGCGCTGGTCATTCCCGTACCGGGTCACACGCCTGGCTCGAGTTGCCTCCTGTACCGGGACCAGTTCCTCTTTACCGGTGACCACCTCGCCTGGAGCGCCCGCCTGCAACAGATTTACGCGTTCCGCAGTGCCTGCTGGTACGACTGGAACGAGCTCGTCGACTCCACCGAACGTCTCCGCAAGTTCCGCTTCGAGTGGATCCTGCCCGGTCACGGTCGCCGCTGTCACTTTCCTGCCGACGAGATGGCGGGTGAGATGGACAAAGCTCTCCGGTGGATGCGCGCCGCGGCATAAACCGCTAGAATCCCACGACCGTTTGGTCGTTGGGAGATCATGTCTATCGAACCTGGAGCCCGTCTGGGTCACTACGAGATTGTCGCTCATGTCGGAGCGGGTGGCATGGGCGAGGTGTGGCGTGCCCGGGACACCAAACTCGGGCGCGAAGTTGCGATCAAGGTCCTCCCCGAAGCCTTATCGGAAGATGAAGCGCACCTGGCTCGCTTCGAGCGGGAGGCCCGCCTTCTCGCCTCTTTGAACCATCCGAACGTTGCCACTCTCCACGGGCTCGAGGAGCACGACGGGACACGCTTCCTGGTGATGGAGCTGGTAGCGGGCGAGACCTTGTCCGATCGCATCAGCCGCGGCCCGCTTCCGATCGACGAGACTCTGGCACTGTCGTGCCAGATCGCGGAGGGACTCGAAGCGGCGCATCGTCAGGGGATCGTCCATCGCGACTTGAAGCCGGCGAACGTCAAGATCACGCCCGAGGGCAAGGCCAAGGTTCTGGATTTCGGACTCGGAAAGGTCGTTGGTGAGGTTTCGAAGGAAAACGAGCTCTCGGAATCTCCGACCGCCGGCTACACCGGAACGCGTGCCGGGATGATCCTGGGCACCGCCTCCTATATGAGCCCGGAGCAGGCGCGGGGCAAGGCGGTCGACGAGCGAGCGGATATCTGGGCGTTCGGCTGCCTCCTGTACGAGGCGCTCATCGGAAAGAAAGCGTTCGATGGCGAGACGATCACGGACACAATCGCGAGCCTGGTCAAGAGCGATCCGGACTGGGAGGCGCTTCCCGCGGAAACACCGTGGCGAGTGCGCGAGCTGCTCGCGCGCTGCCTCCGGAAGGATCCCGCCAAACGCGTTCACTCCATCGCCGACGCGCGGCTCGAGATCGAAGAGGCGATGGAGAGTCCCGCTCCGCCCGGCGTGGAACGTCCGGTTGCGGAAGCTCCGAAGCGCTCGGCCGCCCTTGTCTTCGCGGCGGGTGCGGCACTGGCGGCTCTCTTGACTGGCCTCGTTTTCTGGATGGCTCGAAGCCCCCGAGCCGCCGACGCCATGCGACTCACCGTTCAGGTCCCGAGCGAGCACTCGTTGAGGTACGGCTCGCGAGCACCGTGATCTCTGGCGATGGAAAACTCATTGTCTACGCGGCCAGCCGCGGAGGCGATCGCGTGCAGCTCTTCCTGCGTCCGCTCGATCGCTTCCAGGCGGCACCCGTCGAGGGGACGGAAGGGACGGCAGGAAGCGCGTTCTTCTCACCCGACAGCCAGTGGCTCGGCTACTACGGAGAGGGACAGCTCAAGAAAGTCGCGGTCGACGGGGGGATTCCCGCGACCCTTGGCGAGGCGTCCGGTCTCCGGGGCGCGAGCTGGGGTCCCGACGGGAAGATCGTGTTCGCAAACTTGGAAGGTACACTTTTCGAGATCTCGGAGAATGGCAGCACCGCCGAACCGCTGCTGCAACCTGAGGAGGGAGAGGGCTATTACGGGCCGCACCTGCTTCCCGGGGGCGAGGCCGTTCTGTTCACTCTGGTCTCGGAGTCGCAGCCCAACCCCGCCATTGCGGTGGCAAGGCTCGATACCGGAGAGCGTCGGATCCTCATCGAAGAGGGCGAAGACCCACACTATCTGCCCTCGGGGCACATCGTTTTTCAACTGGGGGTCTCGCTCGCGGCGTCGTCGTTCGACCTCGGAAAGCTCGAGTTGGATGGCCCGGCGACGCCGGTGGTCGAGGGGGTTCGGCTCGGAAGCGGCACGGGCAGAGGAAACTTCAGCGTGTCGGACGACGGCGTGCTTCTCTGCGTACCCGCGACTTCGCTGTTTCTCGGGAATGCCAGAATCGTCTGGGTCGATCGGCGCGGGGCGGTCGAGCCGTTGAGCGATCTGTCCCGTGCCTTCGTGCCTCATCCCCGCCTTTCGCCCGATGGAGAGCGTCTCGCCATCGCCATCGCGGACCCGTCGGGAGCGGCCTCGGACGTCTGGGTGCTCGACATCGCACGTGGGACGCTGAGCCGGTTGACCTTCGAGCCTCGGACTTTCGATCTCAGGCCGTTTTGGTCGCCCGACGGTCGCCGTATCCTCTACTCTTCGAATCGGCGTGGTGCCGCATTCGATATCTTCTCCCAGCCTGCCGACGGAAGCGGTGAAGCGACGCCGCTCGAGACGGGTGCCTATCGCATTTTCACCTCGCTCTCATCGGATGGAAAGACGGCTGTCTTCCGGCAGCAGTCCGACGTTGGCGGCTTCAATCGGGACATCGGCTTCCTGCGCCTCGACGGTGAGAGCGAGCCCGAGATGCTTCTCGAGACACCCTTTAACGAGTACGGCGGTGTGCTTTCGCCCGGTGACCGATGGCTCGCGTATGTGTCCGACGAGTCCGGTAGCGATGAGATCTATGTACGACCGTTTCCCGGTTCCGGGGGGCGCCAGCAAGTTTCGACCGGCGGTGGAAAGGAGCCGCTCTGGTCCCCGGACGGGAAGGAGCTGTTTTACCGAGCCGGCGACCGCATGATGTCGGTCCCCATCCTGTCCTCGTCACCCGAGCTCGAAATCGCCAGGCCGATGGTCCTGTTCGAAGGGCGCTTCCAGACGGGCGAGATCGGCGGCAATCCCGGAACCAATTACGACGTCGCTCCCGATGGCCGCTTCGTTATGATTCAGGGTGACAGCTCGGTTGCGGAGACGTCGCTCTACGTCGTCCTGAACTGGTTCGAAGAGTTGAAACGGCTGGTGCCCACGCGATAATCCCGACTACCACTGACGACAAGTTTGTAATGCACAACCCTCCTCATCCCGGCGAGGTCTTGCGCGAGCTCTATCTGGAGCCGCTTGGAGTCACCGTGACCGAAGCGGCCGAACGGCTCGGCGTCACGCGCAAGACGCTCTCGGAGCTTGTTAACGGTCGCTCTGGAGTCAGTCCGGAGATGGCGCTCCGAATTGGGGCTGCAACGAAGAGCACTCCTGAAAGTTGGCTCAACATGCAGATGCACTATGATCTGAGGCAGACGCGCAGGCGAAAAAGGAAACTGAAGGTGAGGCAATTCGACGCAGCTTGATTGCCGCGTCGACCGCGCGCAGACTGCCTGTCTGTAACCTTACTGGGTCTTGCCCTTAGGCCTCATATCCTCGGGGACACGCTCCCGGTCGTGCGGGGTCATATTCACCGTGAACGTGAGCGGCACCGTAGCGGGGGCGTAACAGATCCTGTCGTCGCAGGCCTGATACGAGAGCGTGGCATTGATCTCGAGCGTCTCCTCACGGTAGCGAGGCGAAATCGTAACATCCTGATAGATGCGGGCGTGCTCTTCGTAGACCGGAACCGTTTCCTTGATGGCCTCCAGGTGGAGCATCTTGGCCTCCGGAAACTCCGTCGTATGGATCTGCAGGTGAGGGGCCTCGTCGACCGTGAGTGAGATCGGGCGGTAGCCTTTCACCTCCGGCGCGTAGACGTGCATCTTCGGCGGAAGCTCGAGCTCGAAGACCAGCGTGAACCGGTTGCCGGGTCGAACGGTGTCCTGAGAGGCCGATGCCGTCACGGTGAGATGGTCGGTTTTGGCCTCGAGACGCTTGCCGCCGCCCTGACCGAACTCTTTGACCAGAATCGTATCGGCCGTGAACCGCTGGCGGTGCATCTGCTCGAAGAATTTCTTCTGAACGACACCGTTCTCGTCGACGATGAACGTCCCCGGAAAGCAGATGCCGTACCACGGATGATCTTCGGGGATATTGTGGTTGAAAATGCCGAACGCACGAATGATCGACGAATCCGGATTGGACAGCAGGGGATAGCTGATGCCTCCCATTCGAGTGGCGAAGTGCTCGAGGGCTTCCACGCGGTCGTAGCTGATGGCGGCGACGCCGAGGCCTTCCTGGCGAAACTTCTCCAGTGACTGTTCCAGCTCCACGAGCTGGGTCTTGCAGAACGGTCACCAGTCGGCCGAACGGTAGAAGAGCAGGAGAGCGCCTTTCGGCCCTTTGATGGCGTCGAAATCCCAGCTCTTGCCAGTCTGGTCGACGGCTTCGAACGAGGGGATTCGCTCGCCGACGGCCAATCCGGTCTTCATGTCCTCGTCGAGAGGGTCGTCTCGATCGAAAACCTCCTGCGCGGAAACCGGCATGGCAAGGAACAGTGTGAGAGAAAGGGCGACCTTTACCGATTACCTCCAAACCCTATTAATGCGTCACGGCGCGGGCCTACGCTGTGGTCTGTATAACAGGTGACGGAGACAGGCTCAACGCCGACACCCGCGCCGCAGCGCAATGGCCACCCAGATCAGGACTTTGGCGGATGCGCTGGCTCGAAGATCCGCTAGGGGGACAAAGCCTGGCTGTTCGCTGGTTCCGGCGAGTCTACGGTGGCGATCCACTCCCAGAATCCGGGGAGCGCGCCTTCCGGGGAGCGCGAGCGGAGCGACTCCGCTTCGGCCCGCGCGCGGTCGACCTCGCCTGCCAGGTGCAGCGCCACCACGCGGTACTGAGCGAGCTCTGCGCTTCCAGGATCGAGCTGGGTGGCCGTGTCGAGGTGCTTGACTGCACGTGTATAGTCGCGCTCGGACAGAGCGCTGGCAGCCAGAAGATACTCGAGCCCCGGGTCACGGATTCCGCGGGCGGAAGCCCGAGTTACGATCGCAATCTCGTCGTCGTTGGTGTTCAGGAGCAGGAGGGGGAGTGCTCTGAGCGACGTTTTCGTCAGCACAGTGTAGAGCTCGCCCACCGTAGTGACGGCGCCGTCAAAATGGCGGTTGAGGAGGCTCTGGATCTGAAAGTCCCTGGATCTTTGCTGGCGCAGTGCCTCGGGCACAATGCCCGCTACCCACTCGCTCTCGCGAAACCTGTTCTCAGAGAGGGCCGGGTGCATGACTTGTGAGTACTCTTGGACAATTGGGAGGTACTCGCTCCTCCGGAACTCGTTCTTCGGACCGATGCGGAGCGGAAAATTGTCTTCGAGGACGGGCGTATCAGCGACCCAGGATTCGAGAAAGCTCGCATCGCCAATGAAAGTGGCAAGGAGTTGCTCCGGTGACTCCACTCCGATGGCCGCGAGGCCGGCTGCCGTTCGGCGTTGCTCCCACAAGCTCTTCGATGTGCACGGCAACGCGCGGGTCATCGAGCGGATGTTCCTCCGGAAATATGCCGACCTCGCGGCTGAGCTCGACAACGTTCTTCGAGATGTCGACGACGTCGATCGACTCGAGCTCCTCGATCTCCGTCAGCGCCTTCGCGGTAATGCCCACCCCGTAGCTGATGAGAAGCGCTTTCCTGGGCGCGGTGTGGAAGGCGGCCGGCCAGTAAGCGAAAAGGCTCATGTAGCGTTTGGAGCGAAGCGTGCTCGCCGACATCGCGTAGCCATCGGTGATGAGGCGGAAGTAGCGCGGCTCCTCGAAGAAGTCGTTTCGTAAATAGACGGCCGTCTCCGTTGGTCCTTCGCGAAGGGCCACTTGCTTCGAGCCGTCGAGCGTGTGGGGCCAGACGACGAGAGGGAGGTAATGCTCGCGAAAGCGCCCGAAGGGAAAAAAGGCGAAGAGAAGCACCGCGAGGACGCCGGCAACGCGCAACCCGGTCACTTCTGCGGGGGAGCGCTGGCCGTCGAAAACGCCCGCTCGCAGAGCAAGAAAAGCGATAGCGCCATAGGCGAGTGCGAGAAGGAACAGGGCCTTCTCGACCCCGAGCGTCGGAATCAGGATGAAGCCGGCGAGAGCGGAGCCGAGCATGGCGCCGATCGTGTTCGCGAAGGTCACTGCCGCTGTGACTTTCGTTTCGTCGCTCACGAGATCCCGCAGGGAGCGGCCGAGAAAAGTGTAGAGCACGCCGGAGAGCAGGCTCACCGGTCCCGCAAGCCCCGCCGCCATCCCGAAGACGAGCCAGGGATTCTGAACCGGCCGGATCGGTGATGCGGCGTAGAGACTGAAGGCGTCGAAAAACACGTAGCTGTAGGCCACAGCGATCCCGGCGGCGATGGCCACCAGCGACGTGTGCCGATGCGCTCCGGGCACCCGCCCGAGCCAGACGCCGGCCAAGACGGCTCCGAGGCCGATTCCGAGGAGCACCACGGACAACATGACGGCGAAGCCGAGACTGTTTCCATAGACGAAGAGCAACAGGAATCGGAACCAGACGACCTCGAGTGCGAGGAGGGCACCGCCCGCCAGAAAAGCGGCCCAGAGAAGACGACCTGCCTCCTCGACGTTCCAGACCGGCTCGCTCGTCTCCGGAGGCGGAACCCGCACCCCGCGAGCACCGCGCGTCACGAGGAGCGCGCAGAAAAGAGCTGCCATGAGGTTCAATCCGCCCGCGACGAACGAAGTGCCCCTCAAACCGAGCAATTCGATGAAAAAGAGCTCTCCCGCCAGGGCGCCGGCGACGGCTCCGAGCGTGTTCCATCCGTCCAGGGAGCATCACCACGGTCAAGAAAACCGTACATCGGTGGTCTCCCGGTGCCGGTCGGGAACAGGTTCGTTACCGATGATTTGATAAGGGTGGCATGGCGTCCGCCTTTCACCTGAAAGCCGAGAAAGAAGGGCTCGTCCTTCACGTGGCAATTCACTGCCATGGAGTTCCAGGTCATATGCAGCAGGAACCCGAACCTTTCCGGCGCGCTTCCAAAGTTGGTGATGTTCCTGAAGAAGCACCTGCGGCACACGCTCATGGTGAAGCCGGTACCGGTTTCTCCTTTCTTTACGATGTTCTCGGCGCCGCAACCGATGCACCACCGCAGGACGACACCCCCGAACCGGTTCTGTGAGTCGTTGGCGTCCCCGATTCGGATGTTCCTCACGATGCACTCCCGAAGCGCAACCGACCAGTCTCCAGGCTCGTGTCCTTCGAAGTCCCCGTTGCAGCGTATCTTTCTGCCGCGCCGGCTCCCTTTGATGAGGGCGTGACTCATGTCGAAGGTGGTATAGCTGTGCCGGATGAATACATTGTCTTCCAACCGGTAGATTGCGGCGGGGTCACCCAACAGAGTGCCGCCGTGCACCAGGGCGTCGACCGTTTTTTGGAAAGGGAGGCTGCTATCCGTTTCCCCACTGGGGTCCGCTCCGAACCATTCTGGAAAGGCGATGTGGCCGACAGCGATCCGGGATGTCCGGGTGAGCTGTACGGCTCCTGGACCACGGAAGATTTCCTTGCGCTCCGCGGTGATGGGCATCGAGATCTGGGCGGTTGCCCCACTGGTAATGAAAAGAGCGCCATCACCGACGAAGTGAAGCCGACAGTTGAAGGTGGTGTCTTCGTCAATGAACACCTCCTGCGAGATTACCTCGACGCAGGTAAACGCAGGCGTAGAAGAGAAACCCACACCACAGACACAGACACAGAAGATCGCCGTTAGACACACTCGTTTCACGATTCCCCCCTTGAGTTCACGCGCCGGCCGCGTTGTCTGCCACCTCGAGATCGGGCCTGGCCTTGCCCCAGCTCTCCCGACAGCCGTGTCCTTGCGGCAGCAGTGCGTGACTTAGGTGCTGTTGGGTTCGTAAGCTGAGCGGAGAGATTGCTCAAGGAGGCCATCGATGCGCTCAAAGAAGGCAGAACTCGAAGACGTTGTGAAACAGTTCGAAGCATGGCGGGCGAAGCCACACGGACGGCTGATCCCGGAGGAGTTGTGGAAAGCGGCGCTGGGGTTGCTCGATCGGTATGCGCCGAGCACGATCTGCAGTCATCTCCGAGTCAATGCGGCGCGATTCAAACAGGTCCGAGAGAGTGGAGGGGCCGTTGTGGGCGAGAAGCGTTTCAAGGGGCACGGGCGAACGGGTGCTACGGGTCGGTCCCCGCGCACAGTACAGGATCGGAGCGCGGCGGAGCGGGTCACGGCGTTAGCTCCAAGTGGCAACGCGTTCGTCGAGCTGCCGCAGTTCGGCATGGGCTTAGGGGGCGGCATGATGACACCGCCGCTCGGCGAGGTTCAGCATGGAGCGAGCAGATGCCGTCTGACGGTGGAGAGCGCAGCGGGGAGCCTCACGGTCGTGACGGCGAGCGGCGAGGGTGAGAATGAGTTGGTCGAAGCCGTGTGTCGTTTCGTGCTCGGCGCGCTGGAAGGCAGCTCCCGAGCATGATCCAGCTCGTTCCCCAGCTGAAGGTGCTGGTTGCCTGCGAGCCCGTCGATTTCCGCAAGGGCATCGATTCTTTGGCTTGTGTGTGCCGGCAACAGTTCCAGCTCGACCCATTCCTCGGAACGCTATTCGTTTTCCGCAACCGTTCAGGCACGGCCCTCAAACTATTGGTCTACGACGGCCAGGGCTTTTGGTTGTGCCAGAAGCGTTTCTCGAAGGGGCGCCTGCAGTGGTGGCCGCGTCAGACGACGGATGGCGTTGCGGCGCTACCCGCCGAGCAGTTGGCGGTGCTTATCTACAACGGACTTCCGCTGCGAGCGGGGATGGCCGAGCCGTGGCGGCGGGTCGGTTGAGCCTTTCCAACGTCTTCTGGTAGCTCCAAGGCAGCCACGACTCGGGTGCTGCTCTAGCGTCTCGAGCGTGCATGGAGATGTTCGTCAGATAGTGCACCGGGTCGACACCGTTTTTTACCGCGGTGCGGATCATGCTCAGGAGCACGTCGCCCACGTCGGCGCCTGCCTGGGTCTTGAAGAAGAGCGAGTTCTTGCGATGCCGTTGTGAGGGCTTCAGCTCCTGCTCGACCTCGTTGTTGTCGAGGGGCACGCCCGGCACTTCGCGGAAGCGGGTTAGCCCTTGCCAGTGATTTTTGACGTAGGAAAAGGCTTTTCCAAGGCGGCTGTTGGGCTCCACCACGCGCTCGCGGAACTGCTTTTCGATCCACTCGTAGAGCGCATCCATCACCGGCCGGCTGTGTTGCTGGTGATATGCAAGCCGCGCATCGGGGGTCATGTCGCGCGTTTCGTCGTCGTTGCGGTAGATGGTCGCGATGTCCTCGAGCACCCGCTCGCAGTGTTCGGGGAAGGCTGGCTCGGCCTCGAAGAAGTAGCGGCGTGCGTGCACCATGCACTTGGCGGTAATCCGTCGCGGCGAGCGCGGTGCCATCGAGGAGGCGTCGGCCATATGGATGACATCGCTCTCCTGAACGGTGCGCTGATTCAGGAGCCGGTCCATGTTTTCGCCCGCATGCCGTCGTCCGCTCGCGTACAGGATGATCGGAGCAAGCGTGGCGTCCAAGCCGCGGGCAACAATGCCCGTGGTGAAGATGCCCGTGCGCTCGCCTTTGCCTTGAGTCAAGGTCTCGTTCTCCGCCATCAACGTGAGGATCCGTGCGCCGGTGTCGTCACTGTGAACCAGCGGCCGGTTCGCGGCTATCGTCTCCATGTGGCGGAAGACCGGGAACACGGCATTCGCCATCGCTTCGACCCGCTCGAACTGCGTGGAGGCGGCAAACGGAACCCCCGCCCACTTTTGCCACTGCGCCAGGCGGTGGTGGGGCATGCCCATGGCGTAGCGCAACACCGAAACGACCGCGTCCACACTCGGATGGTACTTGCTCGCCCAGGCCTGAGACGAAAGTGGCGCTGTGAACGTCTTCTGGCAACTTGCGCATCGCAGCATCTGGCGCTCGTACACCGTCGCCTGGATCGGCGGCTGAGCCTTCAGCTCCACATCCTTGTTCGCCGCATGGGTGTCGTAGAGCTTGCCCCGGCACAGTGGCTCGGGGCAGGGGCCGCTCGCCTTCAGCTCGGGATGCGAAACCGCTACGTGCTCGGCACCAGGGTAGTCCTTGGCCCCGTTGCGCCCGTGGCCCTTGTTCTTCCCTTTCCCCTTTGCCTTCGTGCGTTTCGCGCGACGTTCCGTTGTCGCCATGCCAAGCGCCTCGACGATGGCGACATCGCAGCAGATGACGCACCGCCTCGAGCAGCACCGGACACGCATCCTCGGGAATCTCCCCTTTCGACAGCCGCTCTTCCAGGCGCAGGAGCTCGGCCCGCTCGACCTTCATCGCGAAACGCCGAGCTCTCGGCGAAACTCACGCACCAGCGGATACACCAAGCATGTTTTCACCGCTTCGGCTTTTCTCTTGTGCCGGTCCATCCGGCCCCGGCCCGAAGTCACTCCCACCTCCACCCAGTTCGCTGCCAGATAGCACGTCCCCTCGTAACGCTCCCTCTCCACAAACGTCTCGAGCAACACCGGCCTCACCCCGTAGGCTTCCTCCCAGTCATCGACCACCACTCGCGCTGCCAACGACAGCACGTGACTCGCGAGGCCTTTGATGGAAAGCCACGGCAGGATCAGGAACCGACTGTTGTTGACCACCCGGGGAAGGTTCTTCTGCCGCGTTGCGTCATCCCAACCGATGAAGCCGTCACGCGCCTGAAGCCACCGCGCCGCCGAGGAGAACTGCACGCACCCACAGAGCTCCCGCCGAGGATTCGACATCCAGACCAAGTACCGCAGGTGCGCGCCAAAGGCCACCTTGTGGCCCAGGTAGTGGTAACGCGCGACCAGTTCCCTCCATAGCGCTCGCTCCTCAGCGTTCGCCACCAAGCCCAGCATCACCGGAGCGACGTCCGATAGCTTGCCCTCACGCCGTGGCCGCTCGCGACCAGCCTTCGTGTAGTGGATGCTCGTCGGTCCGCGGCGCCGCTGCTCGTGACGCGGGGGCAACGTCACCAGCCCCTTCGCTTCGACAACCTCCAGGTACTCGTAGCATTCCCGGGTCTTGAGATTGCCGTTCCGACGAACCCACCCCAGGCCCTCACAGATCGTGCGCGCCAGCTCGTGCCGGGACAGACCACACGTGGCGATGATCTCCGTCAAGCACGCTCCATTCCTCGTCGGTCACGGTCGTGCCGCAAAAGGTGGGTCGCTTGGCTGCGGTGTCGAGTGCAGCGTTTCCTGCCTGGGTCACTGTTTTCCTCCCAGCCTGAGGTTACACAGTCAGCCAGCGTTTGTCCAGTCCTTTTTTCCCTCTCTCTCTGCCCGCGAGAAAAACGACACACCCGGCGTTCAGCTTACCGAATCGCCCCCACGTTCTCACGCACTACTACCGCAAGGACACCGACAGCCGGCGGTCGAGGTGCGACGATGCTGCAAAACCTGGCCAGATCATCGCCAAAGTCGTCGCCGCTGTCACCGAGCGTCTATCTAGTTCCGACGATCGTTTGCGGACCAGCGCTACGGCGTGCGCCTTCTCGGGCCCGGCCTGCATCTGCGAATGACGGTCCTCGTCGTGTTGATTTCTGTCAAGTCGCTGGGCTGCAATTCGTGTCCATTCTTGACGATGCATTCGAAGCTGACGTTCCTAGTGTTCCTGAGCAAGATACCCGCGTTCTCGGAGACGATCTCCCCGAAACCCAGACGCACTTCTTTGAATGGCGTGGTGTCGTGCGATTGAATCGTCATGGCCCCCGCTGAAAGCTCCCTGAAGGAAAAGTTCTCGAAGCGAAAGCGTGATTCCTGTCCGTTGGCCCGCCGCACGAGGCCAAGACCCGCTCTGACATTCTCTGCCCTGACATCATGGAAGTAGCCGCCGATGGACTCCCGATACCCGTACGCCAGCATGGTGGGCGCATCGACCACGGATAGACCGAAGCCGTGCGTGTCATGAGACGCACGCCGGATGTCGGGTTCGTCCCACGACCCATGGCGAAAGGGATACGTGAGACTCGTTGGCGTTTTCGACGGCTGCCAAGGAGCGTCACCACGGTTGAAAAACCCATACTGCGGTCTCACGGCATCGCTCCGAAAAACGTTCGTTACCGACGAGTTGATAATGGTGGCCCGGCGTCCGCCTTTCACCTGAAAGCCGAGAAAGAAGGGCTCGTCCTTCACATGGCACTTCTCGACTATGGAGTTCCAGGTCATATGCAACAAGAACCCAAACCTCCTGTCTTGCGGGCGGACTCCAGGCCAGACTCCAATATTGGTGATGTTCCTGAAGAAGCACCTGCGGCACACGCTCATTGTGAAGCCGGTACCGGTTTCTCCTTGCTTTACGATATTCTCGGCTCCGCACCCGATGCACCACCGCAGGACGACACCACCAAACCGGTTCCGTGAGTCGTTGGCGTCCCCGATTCGGACATTCCTGACGATGCACTCCCGAAGCGCAGTCGACCAATCTCCAGGCTCGTGTCCCTCGAAGTCCCCGTTGATGGACGATGTCTCCTTCAAACGCGGGGGAACGGAAATCTGGATGCGCAAGAAGTCGTGAGTGACCCTGCGTGAGTCGGAGTACGCCGCGTCAGGGTCGAGCCCAGGGACCCGGTGCGAGCATGTCCGCCATGCGTGAGGCGGCCTGGATCGTGCGCTCGCGCATCCACGCGTCCGCGCTCCGGACGAGCGAACGGCCGGTCTCGCCTCCAACCAGCTCGCCGTGTCGGCGTCTGGCGACGGCGGCGTGCAGAGCCATGTCGGCTCGCTCGAGAATCGCTTCGTACCCTCGAAGTCCTCGGGCAGCGGGCGAACCGGGGACACAGACCCTCTCTTCTCGAGGGTGGTTCTGGGCTGATCCTGTACGGCGAGCTATGTTCGCATGGAAAATCGGAGGATCGTCAGCGAGCGTCACGCTCACCCACATCGGGGTGGCATCGACCTTCCGGTTAATGTCGCGACTACTTACAGGTTTTGTTGCCGGGCTTGCCCTTGCAGTTGTTCGAGCAGCATTTGGCGTTGCTGTCGCAGGAATCCCCCTTCTGCCCAAGGGTACAACTCCCGCCCTGGCAATCCGGGTCGTCGCCGTCGATTTTGCCGTCGCAGTTGTCGTCGAACTTGTTGGTGCAATTCTCCGTCGCCCCGGGATTGACGGCCGGGTTGCCGTCGTCGCAATCGGTAGCCGAACCGTTCGGGCAAGCTCGCGCTGCCGGGGTTGCCATACCCATCCCCGTCACCGTCGGTGCAGGGCGGCGGGACAACGCTGACGACCTCGAACTCACAGACGTAGGTGCCCCAGCCGGCGGCCTTGTCGTTTCGCTGGCCATATTCGTTGGTGTGCCAGAAGGTATCCGACACCGGGTCGACGCTCAGGACGCTGTAATCGCCGGAGCGTACGGTGCCGGTTTGCTCCGTTACGCCAGCGCGGCAAATCGGTTCGATCGCGTCCATGTTTCCCGATCCGCTGGCGGCGGCCGTCTGGCCGGTGACTCGAGCTCCCAAGGGCTCCGACGTGCTGGAGACCAGAAAACCCATCCCGATCTCGACGGCCGCATTCATGGCGATGGAAAGGCATCCATCGGTGGAGGCCATCGCCGGGGGCGTAGGTGGCTTCCTGATGCTTGGTCCAACGGCCGTTGTTGGGGTTCTGGCGCATCTCGTACCAGCGGATACCGGCCGTGCCGTTCCCGTCGGCATCCACGGTATGGGTTGCCAACATGTGCTCTTGTGGCTGCCGAAATCGCGGATCTGCAATCTGTGCATTAGACGGTCGGAGATCGCTTCCAGCGCTGGACCCCCGTTCGGTTGGGGGATGCAGGCCTCGCGACTCGCGGAGCAGAGGTCGGAATCGAAGTTCGAGATCCGGACATCGTCGACGCGGCTTCGGGTCGCGCCGAGCGGGTTGGCCCAGTCGACGTCGATCTCCCAGATGTCGAAACGATTCCGCCGGGACATGGCGGTAGCGAAAAGTGCGGGCGTGAAGCTGGCCGTCCCCGACGGGTTCTCCAGGTCGGCCGGGTCGTCCAGGTCGGCAGGCAGGAAGCCGAACTGACCGCCGCCCAGGTTGAAGCCCACCAGCGTCGCCGTTTGTCCGGCGTACATCGCGTTCTTGTCGATCGCCGCGATCAACGTGCCCGAGAAGAAGAAGAAGGGCGGCGAGAAGATGTTGGCCGTCATGGTGAACGAGTCGGTCACGATCCCGTATTTCGGATAGTCTGGCAAACCGATGCCATCGAAGTTGAACTCGTATCGGTTATAAGCGCCCGTCGGATCGCCCGTCTGGGATACCGCGATGCACTGGGAGAAGGTGGTGAAGTTCTTGTCGAAAGCGAACTGGCTCACCAGCCAGCGGTCGTTGGTTTCGTCATATACGACGACCGGGTCGCCCTGGTTGAAGGGTTCACAGTTACCGCCGCTGCCGTACCAGAAGGCGCTACTCGGGAAGGGACCCCCATTTGCAGCGATATTCCCGTTCTTGTTGAAGATGGTGGTTACCAGGTTGATCATCTGCACGTAGTGGCTCGGTCCCACGTCACCATCGGTGTCGGGTGGTGCGACGCGAAAGCCCACCCCCTTTGTTGAGAGGTTGTCCTCGTTGTCGGCACCCTCGAAACTCGACAGCACACTGCTGGACTCGGCGCCATAGGATTCCTGGCGCACCGGGTCCGGTCCTCCGGAGCCTCCCCCGGGGGCGCTCGGGGCGCCGCGGAAGTTGGGAATCTCCCGGATGCCGGGCCGGAACGGCGGTATTCGGCCTCGCGCCGCTTCAGCAGCAGCCCGCAACGACGGCAGGGGGCGGTTGGCCGAGCGTTTGACTATGGGCGGTGGGGCCTGCGCTCTGAGGCTCGAGCCCTGGATGAGAAGGCCGGTCCCGAGAAGAAGGCCGGTAAGAACCACTATCCGTTGAGGTTTGCTGTGCATCCCTGTCTCCGTATTCTCAGCCTCGGCGGGCCCGTTCCCGCCATTTCACGGTCAGCGCGCGGACTTCCGCGACTCCGCGGTGGTTTCCCACGACGCGCGCGGAATATTTTGGTTGAGGAGTGTCCTGTATCGCACACTCTGCCCCGGTGTGTCAATATTCTGTTTTCGACAATCTTGCTGTTGGTTTCAGGAGATACGACGATTGAAGTTGCGAACGACAAGGGCGGCGGCTCCGCTATGGCTGTTTGTCTTCTCTGTGCTCGGCTGGAGTGCTCAGCGCGCCCCCGCGAGTAGTGAGCTGGAGCGAGCTCTGCACCGAGCGCTAGACCAGGGCTGGGAGGAACTGCGTGTCGAGGCCGAGTGCGTCACGGAGGCCGGTTTCCACACTCTCTCCGTTCTCGGCAGTGGCGTTGGCATTTGGGACAAGGCGAAGCAGTTCCGCGTGACCGGCGACGCCATCAAAGCTCAGCTCGAGGCGTTCCGCCGTCACGACTTCGCCGGGATGGACGGGCGCTACGGAGGCAAGAACGATCCCGGCGTCGCTCGTCAGCCGCCGAGAATCGTGTGCCGTGTGATGCTCGACATCGATGGCGCGAAGAAAGAGGTCATCCAGTTCCATGGTGGCCGGCAGTCCGAGGCACTCCGCCGGCTGGCGGACCGTCTGTTCGAGCTTTCCCGGTCCGCTGCGGAAACGGGGATCGAGGCCGAGGATCTGACCGATGGTCTGGCCAAAGTCGCGAGCGGCGCGCTGGCTCCGGAGACCCTGCAGATTACGGTTCAGCGAAGGAGCTCTGGAGAGGGGTGGCTCCTGAGCATCGAAGGCCGCAGAGCAACGACACGTCTCTTTCGTCAGGCCGAAGGCTTCGGCGAACCGGTCGTGCTGCAGCTCGACGACAACGAGCTAGGAGAGCTAGCCGGACTTCTGCACGATCTTCGGTTCGACGACCTCCCGACGAACCTCTACGCTGAGCACTACACCGATCTGGGGGTCCACGTCTTGAACCACGAGAAACAGATTCAAGCAAGAGCGTTCGGGCGATTGACGCCTACGAGCCTCGGTGAGAAGCAGGAACGCTACGACCGGATCTTCGGCGAGCTCGTGAAGCTCCAGAAGCGAGTGCTGGAGGAGGGGCAGATTCCGTAAGAGCACTCGCTGACGGACCGACCGTCTGCCGAGATGCCGTGGTTGTACCTGGTCTCGACACCGCTAGCCGCTGACCGTATACTCCGGGCGTTCCATCCGATGGGGTAGGCGGACATGATTGGTCGTACGCTCTCCCACTACGAGATCAAGGAAGAGCTGAGCCGGGGCGGCATGGGCGTCGTCTACCGGGCGGTGGACACCAAGCTCGATCGGGAAGTGGCCATCAAGGTCCTGCCACCTGAGCTGATGGCCGACGAGACGCGGAGGCATCGTTTCGTTCAGGAGGCGAAAGCCGCCGCCGCCATCCACCATCCCCACATCGCCACCATTCACGAGATCGACGAAGCGGGCGGTGTCCACTTCATCGTGATGGAGCTCATCGAGGGCGAGAAGATGAGCGAGCTTCTCGCGCGAGATCGCTTGTCCGTGGCTCGAACGCTGGAGTTGACGGTGGAGATTGCCGAGGGGCTCTCGCGCGCGCATGAGAAAGGTGTCGTTCACCGCGACTTGAAGCCGGCCAACATCATGATCACGGTGGATGGCCACGTCAAGATCATCGATTTCGGCCTGGCCAAGCTCATCGAGCCGCTTCGTCGGGTCGCCGGCGACGGGAGCGAGGCCGAGACCGGGGTTCGCACCGAGACGGATCCAGGTCAGATCCTCGGAACCGTCTCCTACATGTCGCCGGAGCAGGCTCGGGCACAGGTCGTGGATCACCGCTCGGATATCTTCAGCTTCGGGATTCTCCTCTACGAGATGCTCACCGGAACGCTCTCGTTCCGAGGCAAGACCGGTACCGATACGCTGAACGCCATTCTCCGCGATCTCACGCCACAGCTACCGGCGGTCGAAAGCGCTCGGGAGCTGCAGCACGTCGTAAATCGTTGTCTCGCGAAGGAGACGGACGAGCGCTACCAGACGGCGAAGGATCTTCTGGCAGAGCTTCGCAGTCTGAAACGAGATACACAGAGCGGCGCCCGTGAGGTCGCCGTAGCGGCGCCGCGCGCGAGCCATCGGCGGGTTCTCCTCGGAGCTGTCGCGGCGGTGATTCTGGTTCTTGCGGCGGTTCTGTTCTGGCGAGGCGAGCCCGCCCGCTTCATTCCTCGCGTCGGACGCACGATCCAGATCACGCGGGCGCGTGGCCTCGAAATGCATGCGGCCATCTCGCCGGATGGAAAGATGGGCGCCTATGTCGCCGGGCCATTGGGCGAGACGAAGCTCTACGTCCAACAGGTAGCAGGCGGTCGACCGGTGGCTCTCACGGAAGACTTCCCGGGGGTGCACCGATTGCCCCGGTGGTCCCCTGACGGTACACGCATCGCATTCACCGCCGGTGGCACCCCCGACGAGATCTACATCGTCCCCGCCCTTGGCGGCATCCCCCGCCGGTTCCCGGCCAACGGAAGAGATCTCGCCTGGTCTCCGGATGGCGAGCGTGTTGTCTACGCGACCGAAGGCGCAATCTACGTGGGTCCGGCCGAGGGAGGGGAGCCACAGAAGCTTACGGATGCGTTTGTCCCCTCGATGCCGAGCTGGTCTGCGGACGGTACGCACATCGCCTTCACCTCGGGTAACGTCACGTACGTCGGTAGCTTAGGTGGCCTTCTCAATATCGCGCCCTCCTCGATTTGGGTGGTTGGCGCTGCCGGAGGCGAGCCGATACGCGTTACGGAAAATGCCCATCTCGACTTCAGCCCGGTGTGGGCGGCGGAC
Source organism: Candidatus Marinacidobacterales bacterium (assembly GCA_965237685.1). Taxonomy (GTDB): domain Bacteria; phylum Acidobacteriota; class Vicinamibacteria; order Marinacidobacterales; family SMYC01; genus CBDEGF01. Next base: position 1,809,493 of record CBDEGF010000003.1, on the reverse strand, counting down.
GGGAAGAGCCTCCTCTTCGTGTCCGACCGCGGCGGTGGGCGGGACATCTATCGAGTAGCGGTCAGCCCGTCGGGCGAGCCGGTTGGGGAACCCGAGCGGCTCACGACCGGGCTCAACGTCTTCACCATCGCCTTGTCCGCCGACGGCCGTACACTCTCTTACTCGGTCATCACCTTGCGACAAAACATTTGGACGATGCCCGTCCCGGACCAGGGTCCCGTCTCAGTGACTGAAGCGCGTCCGGTGACGACCGGGAATCAGGCCAGCGAAGGGATCGACATCTCGCCTGACGGACGTTGGCTCGTGTTCGATACCGACCGGAGCGGCAACCAGGATCTCTTCAAGATGCCGGTAGACGGCGGCGAGCCGGTACAGCTCACCACTGACCCCATGGTTGACTGCTGTCCCTCCTGGTCCCCCAACGGGCGGGAAGTTGCGTTTCACTCCTTTAGGACGGGCAATCGCGACATCTTTGTCGTCTCGTCCGACGGCGGGCCCGCTCGGCAATCGACGAGCGATCCCGCCCAGGACCGGTATCCGCATTGGTCCCCCGATGGCGCGCAGATCGCTTTCCAATCGGATCGCGCCGGCTCAACGGACATCTATGTCGTCTCGACGACTCGGGGTGAGCCGGCGGGCGAGGTGCCGCGACAATTGACGTTCAACGATGGCTCCAACTCGAGGTGGTCCCCCGATGGAAGTCTCGTTGCCTTCTCCAAAAGAAACAGAGGCGGCGGCATATCCGTGATTCCTGCCGAGGGCGGCGAGCCCCAGAACCTGACCAGCTTCGGCGCCCGGCCGATTTGGGCTCGAGACGGTCGAACGATCTTCTTCAAAGTTCTCCCGCCGGACGAGCGAGCCGGCATCTGGTGGGTGCCGGTCTCCGGTGGCGAGCCCAGCATGTTGGTCAAGTTCGACGACCCCACGCGCCTGTCGGTCCGAAATGAGTGGTCTGGTAACGGGAACGACTTCTACTTCACGCTCACCGAGTACGAGAGCGACGTCTGGGTAATGGAGCTCCAGCCCGCGAGCGAGTGAGCGAACGCATCTAGCGGCTGTCCCTTCCCGTCGCGAGAGGACTGGTTCAGTCGTCGAGGATGGTGGGGCGTGCAGGAACTCGCTAACTTCGTCGGTTTCCGCGTCGCACTGACTCTCGAGGAAAGACGTCGATGAGCGTTTCATGAACCGGCTCAACGGAGTCCGGTGTCGAACCGCAACACGACCTCGACGTAGCCTTCTTCGGGTGCGGTGACCTCACGGCGCTGGCGCGTCGGAAAGAGTATCGGAGCCGATTCGTCCGGGACGACGATGTAGTTGCCCGGGGCGAGAGCGACCTCGAAACGACCTTCCTCGTCCGATTCGAAGCTCGTCACTTCCACCTCGTTGCCGTTCAACACGTGAAACAACGCGCTGAACGGCTCTTCGTCCGCGCTTCCAACCCTCTCCGGGCCGGGAGCGACCGGACCTCTCAGCACCTGCCCCATGACACCGGTGTCGACACGTTCCTGATCCTGTCTCGAAGGGTTGGACGCGCACGCGAGCGATGGAATGGTCGAGGCCACCAGGACGGCGCCAAGGATCCGCCACATGCCGTCTACTCGAAGCTCAAAAGCCACACGTCCGCTTCGGACGTGCCCTCACGCTCGAGCTTCGCGTCCCGGGCGCGGTAGACCTCTCCCATACTACCCTCGCCAATGCTCGTGAGGATCTCGTAGCCACCGATGCGGCTGCCGGGCTGGAGCGTCACGGTTTGCTCATCTGCTTCGTGTGGAGAACTCTACAACGACAGGGAAGCTAGCATACCGGTGCCTCGACCGACAAGAAACGTGGTCGCCAGACGAGGAATGTCTTGTCCGCAGTGAACTCCTCCCTAAAGTAACACTTGAGGTATGTGAACACGTGTTCCAGGACTCCAAGTGATACTTGAGGTTCAAGCGTATTTCACTCCCCATGGCTAGCGAATGTCACGATTCGCGCCGCGACGTCCTCGGCGAGCTGCCACACCATCCAGTGCCATCCGTGCGGCAGGACCTCGAGCTTCGCTCCGGGCACGATCTCGCTCAAACGCTCGGCGTGTCTTGGCGGGAAGTGTTTGTCACGCCCGCCCCACAAGGCGAGCGTGGGGCAGCGCACACGATCGTAGAATTCCGGCAGGCGGGGGAGAAGCCCCTGGTATCCGGCGCACATTCGTGACACGTAGGTCCGCACCTCGCGACGGCGAAAGTGCTCCCATAGATCGGAGCGCAGCTCCGAGCCAAGACCGTGACCGCGGGGAAGGAATGTCGAGAGCGCGCGTCGAAAGACCAGCCAAGGAAGCTTCTCGATGAAGAAACCATTCCAGCCGCGCTCGCGCAGCACGCGAATCTCCCACGACGTTTCCTCGTCCCAGAGAACGAGGGAGTTCATGACCACGAGCTTCTTGATTCGGTCGGGCCATTCGGCCGCCGCGACGAGTGCGGGCTGGCCACCCATGTCCATTCCCACCACGGTGGCGTCGTGGAGCTCGAAGTGATCCATCAAGCGAACCAGGCGCTCGGCCATTTGGTGGGGCGAGGCCCCGCCGCTCCAGGTCTCGCTTGCCCCCATGCCAGGCCAATCGAAGGCGATGACCTCGTGCTCGGCAGCGAGAAGAGGCGCGAGCCGCGAATAGATCTGAAGGTTCTCTGGATAGCCATGAAGCAGGAGCACCGGGGGACCTTGTCCGAGCCGTGCGCTTCTGAGGCGCCGGCCGTCGCCGACACGCTCGATCGTGGTCTCAAGCACGCTGGCCGTGGTCCTCGTGCACACGCCCGGCGGCGAGAATGCCGGAGACGGCGCAGAAGCTGACCCACTGACCCGGGTGGGTCGCGCTTCCCGCCAGGTAGAGTCCCTTTAAACAAGGACTGCGGTGCGCCAGTCTCCCCCGTCGCATTAGTCTTGAGGTCATCACCGGGTTCATGCTGTTGCGATAGAGGTGAAAGTCGCGGCCCCACTCGGCGGGCGTTCGCGTTTCGAGGCACTCGTACTGCGTGAGACCTGCCTGCCACCAATCTTCCGAGAGAAGATCGACCTCCTCGGGTGCGATGAGCCGCGCCGGGTACCAGCCGTCATGTTCGATTCCTGCGTCGAGGACGCGAGGCTCCGCCAGCAAACGACAACGCCGCTCGGAGTCGATGTGAAATCGCAGGTAGGTCGATGGGGTATCACCTTTGACGCGCAGATAGGCGCACGTGCCCGGGGTCTGGAGGGGGAGCCGCTCGAGCTCCCTCGACACGTTGCGCGGCACGCCGTCAGCGAGCTGGAGATAGGTGCCGATGCCACTGGCATTCGAAACGACGGCGTCGAACTCGAGCGCGTCGCCTTCGAGCTCGACCCGGGGCAACCGCTCGCCGAAGCGAAGCCGTTTCACCTTCGTGTTGTAGTGAAACGAGACGCCGAGCTCGCTGGCCCGTCTCGCGAGGCACTCGGGGATGACACCCATCCCTCCTTTCGGGTAGTAGGCTCCCACCGTGTGGATGATCGGAGCGACCAGGGCGAGAGGGCTCGGAGCCTCACGCGTCGGCTGTCCGGCGACGTGCGTCCAGATGGTGACGGCGTCCGCTATCTCCCGAGGAAGGTGCCATCGGCCGAGGACGGACTCGAGTCCTCGGAGAAGAAAGAACGTGTCGCGCCAGGCCCCGAGCTCGAACAGTTTCCGCAAGCCCGGCTGCGCGGTGAACTGCAGTGCTCGCGTACGCGCGTAGACGCGCTCGAGGCTGGCGACCAGCTCGAGGTAGCGTCGGCCGCTTTCGGGCCATTGACGATTCATTTCCTCGGCGCTCCGCTCGCGATCGCGGTAGACGCGAAGCGCGCGGCCGCTGGCGAAGCACACCTCGTACACCGGGTCGATGGGGAGGAGGGTCACTTCGTCGCTCAGCTCCAATCCCACTTCGCGAAAAACCCACTCGAGTCCCGGCCGGTCGAGGAGGATGTACGGACCGAAATCGAAGCGAAGGCCCGCGAGGTCGAAGCTGGACGCCAGGCCGCCGGCACCGGCTCGGGCCTCGAAAACGGTGACCCGATAGCCGAGCTGGGCGAGACGGATCGATGCCGTCAGCCCGCCGACGCCCGCACCGACGACCGCGATCCGCTTCGTCGGCTCATTCATCGGGGCGAGCTCATGCCCAGGAGTTTTCGCAGAAGGAGACGCTCGAGCCGAAGCGGCCAGCCGCCCCGGCTCTTCAGCGGGAACGCGTCCTCGTCCATCGGCGGCAGGAAGGCGGCCCCGCGGTGGCTCGCGAGCTGGTAGACGGGACTGGCGAGCAGGCTGAGAACCGTCGTGACCTCGTTGTGATAGGGACTACGCCAGGGAGACACCGGCTCGTCCGGCCCGATGACCGAAAGCTCCGGCGTAGGATCGCCGAACCAGTGACAGGCGGCATCGAGCACCATTGAATCGCGTGGGTTTTCGAGTCCGAGGTGGCGTGTCGCCACCAAATCCACCGCCAGAGCGTCCGCGCCGGCGTAGAAGCGGCGAGGTCGAGGAGGGTTGGGGCAAGCGATGATCCCGATCAAACCATCCGCCGCCGAGTCGTAGCCGTCGATCAGGGCAAAGTCCGGAGGGAACTCGGTGAGCGGCATGAGAAGGGCGGTGTCCCGGTGCGCCTGGCGCTCGAGGAAGAGAAAATCCTCCAGACGCGCGCCGATCCCCTGAAGCCCTCCAAGGCACAAGTGAGTGAAGTCCACCGGATGGCTGCGCAGCTTGGAAAACGAGATCCGAAAATCGGCATCGCGCCAGCTCCGGGCGACGGTGTCCTGCGCCATCCCTCGCGGATGGGTGTGGGGGACTTGATCGTCGGTGAGGTCGACGATGCGATGCAGACTGGATTGGAAACCGAAGTACGAGGCCACTTCGTGGACGCTCCGGTGCTCACAGAAAGCGTCGTAGATGTTCCGCCCTTCGCCCACGAGAACTTCGCACACCCCGAGCTGCACCAGGAAGCGAGCGAGCTCCTCGACGAGCTCCGGGTCGGTGAGGATCGCCCGGTGGCGGCGGTCGTAGCCCAGCATGAACGTGGGCTTCACCAGGACGCGGAACTCCTCGAGCGGCTTCCCGAGATCGTGGCTCTTGGCGCGAAGGGCGCTTCCCAAGCCTGACCGTTCCAGGACCTCTCGGAGCGCGCGGATTTTGTCGAGGGAGGCCTCGCCCTCGAGCACGTGCACGCGGCCACCGCTGCCCAGCGGATTGCGGCCGAGCTCCCCGCTCCGGTGCTCGCGTGGCAGGAAGAACTCGCTCACCTCACGAAGCTTCTCGACAGGGTCACCGCCGCCATCCTCGAGTGACGAAGTCAGGACGTCGAACATCCGCCGGTGGCGCTCCTCGTCCTGCCACATACGCTCGATCTCGGCGCGCGCGCGCGCATCGATTGTCGAGGTTTTCTCCGCGAGCTCGGCAAGACGCTGCCAGCAGGCGGCGGCGGTCTTCTCGGCGTCGACCTGCATGTGGCAGAAATCGCGCAACGACAGAAAGCGCAGCTGCTCCTGGACCCCGCGAGGCACTTTGCCCGCGAGGTTCCCCATAAAGACAACGATGCCGGCAAGCAACCGCGAGAGGGGCGCCTGGGACCATCGCGCGTGCTGCTGTACCGAGCTCGACCACCCCGCCAGCGCCCCCGAGGTCTGCTGCATCAGGGCACGCACCCGAAGCAGTGGGCTTCCCCACCGCAGCAGAAGGCCCCGCGTGTAGACGGCGTGCATCTGCTCGTCTTTCCATGCCCAGGCGAGGCACTGAGCGAACGGCGCGAGAGGTGGCGGGGCAACTCCTCCACACGTCGCTGAACGAACTCGTTGCTATACGCCGTGGTGACCAGCTGCTCGCGCTCCACCGCCAGGAGGAGCAGGCACTCGGCCTCGCGGTCCGGGCGGTCGCGATACTTCTCCTGCCAGTGGAGCAGGGTGCGCTCGAACTCCTCGTAGATCTCGCCCATGTGGGATTGATCCCAAGGTAGCATGCTGATACGGAGCTATCGACCGTGGTATAACGGCCGCGGTCCCAACTTAAATGTCTGCGCCTGAGCTTCGCAAGTCCCTTCGTACCTTCGATGGCGTCGCGCTCCTCCTGGGCATCACCATCGGCTCGGGCATCTACTCGACTCCGTCTATCGTCGCTGGCTACTTCGAGGCTTACTCCGGGGTCATCCTGACGTGGGTCGTCGTCGGCCTTTTCGTGATGGTCGGCGGCCTGATCTACGCCGAGCTCGGCACGCGCATGCCTGCCACAGGCGGGGAGTATGCCTACATCACGAGATGCTTTGGTCCGTTCGCCGGCTTCATGTTCGGCTGGGCCCAGCTCTTCATTATTAGAACGAGCCCGGGGGCGGGTCTCGCCATTATCGCGACGGACTACATCGGCTTCTTCGCGCCCTTGACGAGAACCAGCCACACGGTGGTCGCGGTGTCCCTGCTCGGGCTGGTGGGCCTGTTCAACTACGTGGGCGTTCAATGGGCGAGCCGATTCCAGAAGGTGACCACCGTCGTGAAGGTCGGCGGTTTGATCCTCTTCGCCGTTCTTTTTGCGGTGCTGCTGGGCGGCACAGAGAGCCAGCTCGGCGCTCGGGCGACGTCGCTCCCGAACGCCGGTCTTCTCGCTAACCTGATTCCCGCACTCATGCTCATCGTGTTCACCCACACCGGATGGGATCGTGTCGGCTACGTGGCCGGTGAAATGCAGAAACCACGCGAGGTGATTCCGCGGAGCATGGTTCTGGGGCTCGGGCTCGTGCTACTGATCTACTGGACCGTCGTCACGATCTACCACTATGCCCTCGGTATGGACGCGCTTCGCGCAACGGCGACGCCGGCTGCCGACGTGGCAACGATGATGATCGGGCCCCTTGGTGCCAGGATCGTGGCGCTCCTGGCGATCGTCTCCGCCGTCAGCAGCATCAACGGCACGACCATGTCCGCAAGCCGCGTGTACTACGCGATGGCAAACGATCGGCTGTTCTTCAAGTCGCTTGATTTCGTGCACCCGCGATTCCGCACTCCTTCGCGCGCCATCGTGGCGCACGTCGGCTGGGCCGCGGTTATCCTGATCGTTCGCGGGTCGTTTGAGACGATCGCTGCGGGAATGGTCTTTGCCATCCTGATCTTCTACACGTTCACGACCCTGTCGCTTTTCAAGCTTCGTCGCGAAAAAGTCGGCGAGGAACGGGCGTTCCGCATGCCTGGCTATCCCGTGTTGCCCGCGATTTACCTCGCAGGAGTCGTCGGGCTGCTCGTCTTCCGGGCGATCTTCGAGTGGGAGAAATCTCTGGTGGACATTGCCTTCGTTGCTACCGGGATACCGATCTCGTTGTTGTGGCTCGGCGGCGGGCGCCGTGTTTCAAAGTCCGGGGAGTAGCGATGCTTCAGACTGCCGACCCGCGGAACAAGGATCTCATCGTCAATATCAACCGCAAGCTCGTTCACCGTGACGAGGCTGGCATCAGCCCGTTCGACAGCATCGTGCAAGGGGGTGACGGTGTCTGGGAAGGACTCAGGCTTTATAACGGGCGGATCTTCCGCCTGCTGGAGCATCTGGACCGGCTCAGAGGGTCGGCGAAGGCGATGGCGTTCACCGAAATTCCGTCACGAGACACCATCATCGAGGAAATCCGCCGAACGCTCGATGCGAACGGAATGACCGACGGTGTTCATATTCGGCTGACGCTGACGCGGGGCGTCAAGGTCACCTCGGGAATGGATCCGCGGCTGAACCAGTCGGGACCGACCCTAATCGTACTCCCGGAGTGGAAGGTACCCGTCTACGACAAGAGCGGTCTGACGATGATCACGAGCTCCATCCGTCGATTTCCTCCCGACTGTCTGGACCCCAAGATCCACCACAACAACTTGATTCAATCGATCCTGGCGAAGGTCGAGGCCAACGTGGCGGGCGTGGACACGGCCCTGATGCTGGACCGCGAAGGCTTCATCGCCGAAGCCAACGGGACCCACGTGTTTCTGGTGGCGAAGAGTGTCGTGACGACGAGCCCGGCAGATGCCTGTCCGGAGGGAATTACGCGGCAGACGGTGCTCGATCTCTGCGCGCGGGAGAAAATTCCAAGCCACGCAGGACGAGTCTCGCAGGCCGATGCCTATCGGGCCGACGAGATGTTCTGCACCGGCACGATGGGGGAGCTAGCGGGAGTCGTGAAGCTCGACGGGCGCGTGATCGGGAGTGGCGAGGTGGGAGAGATGACGAAGCGGCTTTCCGATCTCTATGCCCGGGAGACCGAGTCGGAGGGGTATCCCATTCTCGAGAGGAGATGACGTCTCCCGAGTCAACCGTTCCACGGATTCGATTGGCCGCGGTCCCGCAACCTCAGCCTCAGCCTTCGGGCTCGACCACGCCGATGTACGGCAACGTCCGGAAGCGATCCGCGTAGTCCAGACCATAGCCGACCACCCACTCGTCGGGGATCGAAAAGCCGAGATAATCGACGGGTACCGAGACCTTCAGGCGATCTGGCTTCTGAAGCAGCACGCAGGTCTTGAGGGATGCCGGCTGGCGCGCCTTCAGCGTTCGCAGAAGGTATTCGAGGGTGTAGCCGGTGTCGACGATGTCCTCCACGACCAGGATGTGCTGACCTTCGAGGGGAGCGCGCACGTCCATGACCAGGCGCACCGCACCTCCCGAGGTCGACGCATCCTCGTAGCTCGAAAGCGCGATGAAGTCCACGCGCCTGGGAATCGTCAGCGCCCGCGAGACGTCCGCCAGGAAGATGAACGACCCGCGCAGGACACCAATGAGATAGACGTCCTCCGCGTCCGCGTAGTCCGTGGAGATCTGCTGCGCAGCTCGGCGACACGTTTTTGAATTCTTCCTTCGCTGATCAGAACTTTGGGTTCGTCGGATGCCATCGTCACCTCTCGCCAAAGCCAACTCTTCGGTGCCGCATCCTACTTCAGATTCGTTCACAGAACTAAGATGATTGTGATAGAGAGGGCAACGCGAAAGGAGCTCACATGGTGTTCGGACGATTAGCGCTTGTCGGAGTGTTGTGGACGGTCTGGTCTGGCGCAGCCTTCGGGCAAGACCGGGTCGTGCGGTTGATGGAAGAGCTCACCAACGCACCGGGTCCCAGCGGGTTCGAGGGACCGGTGCGGGAGATCGTCGAGCGAGAGCTGCGCTCTCTCGGGTTGGCGATCTCGCACGACGGGCTGGGCTCCGTCATCGGCGAGCTGGCCGGACCGAACGACGGTCCCCGGATCATGGTCACCGCGCACCTCGACGAAGTGGGCTTGATGGTCCAGTTCATCCGGCCGGACGGATACCTTCGTTTCAAGAAGCTCGGCGGGTGGTTCGACCATGCGCTCGTCGATCAGCGATGGACGATCGTGACGAATCGGGGCTCGGTGCTGGGGATCTCGGGTCTGCAGACGATCCACGTGTCGCGGCAGGCGGACCGCACCCGGGTCTGGCCCTACGAGGAGCTCTTCATCGATGTCGGTGCGCGATCGCGCGAGGAGGCCGCGGCGATGGGCATTCGCCCGGGGGACCCGATCGCTCCCTGGAGCCCATTCACGGTTCTGCCCAATGAGCGCTACGCCGCAAAGGGCTGGGACGACCGTGTGGGTTTGGCGGTGGCGCTCGAGGCCCTCCGGCAGATCAACGAGGGATCCGTGAGTCTCCCCGGCAAGATCTTCTTCGTCGCGACGGTGCAGGAGGAGATCGGACTGCGCGGGGCGAAGACCTCGACGCCGATGGTGAACCCGGATCTCGGGATCTCGATCGAGGCCGGTGTTTCGGCTGATTACCCGGGCGCGCGGCCGGAACAGGCGCAAGAGCGACTCGGCGGTGGCCCGGGCATTTTCCTCCTGGACAGCTCCATGATTCCGAACCACAAGCTGCGAGACTTCTTCTTCGAGGTCGCCCGGGAGGAGGGGATTCCACTCCAGCCCGACGTCCTGACCGGCTACGGCGAAGACGGCGCCGAGATCCAGAAGTTCGATACCGGCCGCCCGTCGGTGAACATGACCGTTCCGACCCGCTACCTCCACTCCCATACCGGGATCATTCAGCGGAGCGATTTCGACGGGGCGGTGAGCCTCCTGATCGCTGTCTTGAAGCGGCTGGACCGCGCGACCGTGAACGAGATAGCGAGCTTCTGAGGGCCCTAAGCTCTTATCGCTAGGGCTAGTGCGGAGATCAGGGCTCGGTCCAGTACCGGGAACCTGGTGGGGCTCAACGTGCCGATGAACTGAGTGAGCATGGATTTCGGCAAACTCACGAGCTCATCACAATGGATGGCGCTGTCGTGCTTCAATCCTTCTTCGATACCCACCGGCACTTGCGTGGATAGACCGTGGCGTTTCGAGTAGACGGGAGCGCACACAACGGTCGAGAACTTGGACTCGATCAGGATTTGGCGGCTGACGACGACGAACGCTCGCGACTTTTTGGGATCGCGAGATGAAGGCCGACGCACCCGATAGAAGTCACCTCTCGTCAAAGGTCCACCTGGAAGGACAAGACGTCTTCGGCTTCCTTGTTGAGCTCTTCAGCGTTTTCGTTGATCAACTCGAGGTCGCGTGCGTCGCGTTCCAGTCTTGCCCGCTCAGCGAGCCCTTCGCGTAGCATCCTCTCGATGACCTCTGAACGGCTTTCTCCTGACGCTGCAATCACGTCGAGCTGCTTCACGACGTCTTCCGAAAGTGTGATAGATGTCTTCAATTTCATACTACTATTATACCGCAGTGTGCTGCTTCATCCGAACGAGTGATGCGCCCTGGTCAGGGTCGTAGACGGCGCGGGAACGGTGGAGGAGATGGCGGGTTTCTGCGGATTCAGTTCGAGACCGGGACGCGCGCCTTGAGCTCTTCGAACCAGTTGAGCACGATCCGGATCCGCTGTGGGCTTTCCGTGGACTCCTCGCCGGGCGCGGGGAAGATCATCACGAAGCGCTCGCCGTCCGGCGCGATGTCGTAGTCCCGGTAGAAGCTGACGACCACGAAGTCTCGTGGCGGCAGCGTCTGCTCGTTCCGGAACGAGAAGTCCGGCTCCGTGATGACGTCGACGGACTTCAACGTGGTCTCCATCCCTCCCACGACACGTCGGTAGAACAGCTCGCTGCCGTCGGGTGACCACATGGGCCAGGTGCCTCCATCCTGAGAGATTCTCCGGCGGGCGCCCGTCGGAGGAAAAGGCTCCACGTAGATGTCCTGTCCGCCGGGGTGTGGACCGAACCCGAAAACCAGCCACTTGCCATCCGGGGAGAACTCGGGTCCCAGATAGACCATCTCCGGAGTGTCATAGAGACGTTGAGGCTCTGCTTCGGCATCGCGGGACAGCGTCCAGATGTCCCAATCGGCACCGCTCTCTACCATGAAAGCGAAGACCTTACCGTCGGGTGACCAGGAACTGGGCCAATGTCTCGTTTCCTCCTCGGCGGTCGTCAGGCGTTCGGCGACGCCGCTTCCATCCGCCGGTTGCCAGTAGAGACTCATCGTCCCATCTCGATCCGAGGCAAACGTGATGCGCTCACTGTCGGGCGTCCACACCGGACGGCGGTTGTCGCCCTCGAACGTCAGTTGCCGAATCGCTTTGTCGTCCGAGAGGTCGTAAACCCAGATGACATCGCCTCCGTCCGCAACGGTTTGCACCGCCAGCAGCTGGCCGTTCGGTGAGAGGCGAGGACTCAAATACTCCGCGGGTGTTGCGTTGAGGGGCGTGGCCACACCGGTGCGATCGACCAGCGCCAGGATGCGATCGGGAGTCGTCCCGGCGAAATGCGGAACGTGGACGAGCGATCCGTTGGCGGAGAAGTCGTAATTTGCGCTTGCCGTCCTGTTCGCAAGCTGCATCCCTTCCACGACCGGTATCGGTCCTCCCGTCAACTCCAGGTTCTGGAGGTCGAAGGGAACGGCGAACAGTACGTCCCCCAGCGCGTAGACGAGGTGTCCAGTGGGCACATAACGGGCGTCACTGCCGCCAGTCCAGAGAACCTTCCGCGCGCCCGAGCCCAACCGCTGGACAACGATCTCGGCTTCGTCCCATCGGCTCGGTCCGGCGCCACGGCTCGTCGTGAACAACAGCGATCGGCCTCCGGGCAACAGCTGCGGCCCGTGCACCTCGCCGTCTTCTATCTCCACGAGCACTTCGGGGATCCCGCCGTTGGCGGACACCCGCATGACACCTCCGGGCAGTCCGTAGAGGATAGTGTCATCCGGCGCCCAGCTCATACCGAAAGGATGGGGAGCATCGCATAGAGTTACTGCGGCACCACCGCCGGTGGCGATTTTTTTTAGCTGAGCATCGGGCCGAGACCAGTACGCCAACCATTGGCCGTCCGGAGAGAACACCGGGCTCGTAACGGGGCTGTTCGTCCCCTGAATGGGCCGAGCCTCGACACCGTCCATGGAACGCAGATAGAGCTGGCCGTTCGCGACGTAAACGAATTGCGTACCATCCGGGGAGACGGTGACCAGCCGGCGCCCGAGATATACAAAGCGCTGATCCGCGGGTAGGTGGTGCTCGAATCGGCTCACGCGACGCGGTTGCGTCGGTGGCGATGGCTTCAGGAGCCAACCGCCGACGGCGGCGACGATGGCGGTTGCCGCGAACCAGGGAGCTAGTGCACGAACGGTGACTCGTGGCGAAGCGGCTGCTAGTGACTGGACGCGTCTTCCCTCCGGGTCTTCCAGAACGCGCTCGAGCTCGACCCGGAGGTCACCGACGGCTTGCCAGCGGTCCTTGGGCTCTTTCTCGAAGCAACGTCGTAGCAGCTCGTTGAGTCTCGGATGGAGGTTCGTTTGCAGCGTGGAGTAGTCCGGCTCCCGCGCGATGATGGATGCGAGGATCTCTGTCGCCAGCTTCCCGGGAAACGCCTGTCGTCCGGTCAGCATCTCGAACAGAACACAGCCGAACGAGAAGAGGTCGCTTCTCCTGTCTACCGGAAGTCCCTTGGCCTGCTCGGGCGACATGTAGGCGGCGGTCCCAAGGATGACACCTTGCCGCGTTGCCTGCGCGCTCAGGGTGGGGGAGTGGGACAGGTTCACGTCGGCCTCGTCCCCGGCAAAGGCCTTCGCCAGACCGAAGTCCAGGACCTTCACGTTTCCGTCGTTCGTGACCTTGATATTGGCCGGTTTGAGATCGCGGTGGATGACGCCTTTCTCGTGTGCGCCTCGAGCGCTTCAGTAATCTGCAGCGCTAGTTTGAGCGATTCCTCGACGGGGATCGGACCGCGGTTCAACCGATCGGCGAGCGTGTCCCCTTCGATGAGCTCGAGAACGAGAGCGTTTTCTTCGACGCCATAGATTGGGGAATTATATCGAATAGTCACATCCAGAGCGCCGTCAGTCGCCCTTAGTCATGCGTCTCGCCAGCGGCCGGAAGAACGCGCGGCGCACGGTTTCTAGGCTCGCGCCGGGCATGTCTAATTCCTCTTCCTTCTCAGCCTTCGTAGGCTGGTAGTCCGGAGGCTTCAACTCAACGACCGGTAGCTCGCGCCGGCGCTTGATGGACTGCTGGATAGTCTTGCGCTTCACGGTTCGTCCTCGCTTCCGAGATGACGCTCCCTCGTCTCCCCACAGATCCGGCGCGCCTCTTGATATAGGGTCGATGGAAAATCGAACACATTCTCCTCCACCCTCATCTTCGTGGAAAGCATGTTAATCACCATCCTAGCCGGGGCCATCCGCCTGCTATTTACCAGCACCGAAAAATGGTGAGATTTCCCTGGCGTACCGTCCCCCCAACATTCGACTGTAGCAGTCTCAACCGACGGCCACGGCCAGTTGTCCGGATCAAGGCTGCGATCCAAGACGCCGGTAGATGTCGGTTTTGGCGGTGCTGAGCATCCCAGCGTAAGCATGGTTAGAGTTACTACTGCCGATGCGATCCCGCAGTTCATTGTTATTTGACTCCTACTGTGCAGACCCCTTTTGCTCGGCTTTTTCTTCATTCGCAAGGATTTACTACTTCTTTATTTCTGACCAACTGAATCACTGATGTATAGACGCTTGATCTCGCCGTCCTTCCTAACGGCCTTAGCCCGGATCTTAAATCCAGCATGGCTATTCAACGCACTCGTATACACATTGTTTGGAGTTTCGAGAACCGGATCGGTAATCTTTCCCTTTAGTTGAACTCCGATTCCCTCTACATCGACGACACAATGACCAGTGCGAATATCTATCTCACTAATTCTATTAACTTTGAATTCTGCCATAGGGTCTACCTCCATAGCGGCGTCACCGCGTATAACCTCAGCATCAGACTCCGTAATCAATGACTCAAAGGATGTTTCAGGAAACTGAACAATCCGTGAACAAGTTTCGCCGACAGGTTGAACAAATTTTTTGGCGTGTGGTCTTGTTGTATCAGCGAGTTGCGGTAGGGTATCAATAAAAAACGAGCGCAATACTGAAATGAGTTCGGTGTTGCTCTTCACCATTCCATTAGCCAACAGCTGTGACACATCGTTATCTGTTCGAGCTTTCTCAGTGAATCTGTCTGTTAATTGTTCAACCACTTGATCGGTTTCCCTCGGTCTAGTCCACAACGATTTCAAAGAGTCAATGATGCTTTTGAAGATGTAGCTGGTGGCTTCATTATATATTTTTGAGTGAATTCCATATTCGCCTGCTAACGCAGCAATAAACAACAGTTGCTCCACTGACCCAGGAGCAGCTGGGCGCACGTAACAAGCGAAACTCTTGCGATACCGGCCACGAGGAACAAAGCCAAACGTGGAGTAGTGAGAAACTGCCGTGTAAAGCTTTGAAGCTCCGATAATAGATTCACCAAAAAACTCTGCTCGGAGCGTTCCCGCGTCAGCATCTCTGCCGTCGTATTTTACTGAAAACGTAGAAACTAGATCCGACACACTACCATATCCAAAAGTTGGTTTCTTTCCACTTGGTGTTGTTGGTCTGGCGTGAGTGACAATCTCCTACGCGATAAGATCCTTGTAGCGCAACCGCTTGCCGTCCATGCCGTGTACCACCGAGGCCATCTGGTCGATGGTGTCGTCCTCGCGCTGGTTGTGGCGTCCTGAGAACTCGTCCACGTAGCGGTGAAGGTGCTTCGGGCTCATCTTGTGGTAGGTGCCGTGGTAGCCGCGCTTGAGCATTGCCCAGAATGACTCGATCCCATTCGTGTGGGCCTGTCCGTTGACATACTGAGCAACGGAGTGGCGGACGGTCTCGTGATTCGGTAGCCCATCATAGCCGCCGTGGTCGTCGGTATACACCTGCGCCCCAGGCTCGACGGTCTCGGCTATGAAGCCCTGGAGTGTCGGTTGGTCGGTGCTTTCGATGACGGCGGCGGTGACGCGGTTGGTCCGGCGGTCCTTCGCTCCGATAACAGCCGTCTTGCCTACGGTGCCGCGGCCAGCGTTCAGCTTCTTGCAGGCGTGCTTATTCTTCTCTTTGCCGCCGATGAAGGTCTCGTCCACTTCTACTGGGCCGGAGAACGGACCGGCCTCGGTCTGGAAGGCCAGGCGCAGACGGTGCAGCATGAACCACGCGGCCTTCTGGCTGATGCCTAGATCGCGGTGAAGCTTCATGCTCGAACGCCCTTTAGGTTCGTCGTGAACAAGTAGATTCCGACGGCCCAAACTCGGTATTTGAGGTTCGAGCCTTCCATGACTGTCCCGGTCCTGAGTGAGAACATTCGCTTGGCCAGGCAATCGTGGCAGCGATGCGTCATGGACTTGTGCTTGATGTTTGACTGCACGCTGTCGCTTCCGCAGTACGGGCAGAAAGGGCCGTCCGGCCAACGCTGCGCCGAGATCCACGCTTTCGCCGCTTCCTCGTCGCGGAACATGTTCCCCGAGCTCCGGAACGTTCTTGAGCCCGTGCTCGAGCGCGGCTACCGTGCCGTCGCCAATGCCCATGCGAGCGAGTGTGGACACGGTTCGGTTCAATAGAGCGATAACCTGCCGCCTCCGATTGGCGCTGTTCTGCGACGCCACCCACCAGCATTTCTTCGAACATTCGGAGGTAGGAGATCAGCGCCGACACCGACTTCTCGTGCTTCTTCTCCCCGAGGTATCCGATCGCTTCTTTCAGCAGCTCCTCCTCGTCCTGCGGCGAGACGCTGGCAACGAGCTCGATCTCGTGTTCCAAGGAATCGTCGTCGACCGGAGGGATGGTCCGGAGGAGATGGATCAGATCCCTCAAGAAGACGGCGTCGGTCTCCTCACTGCCGACAACCGCGGCCGATAGTCGTTCCAGGCAGGCCGCCCGAGCGTTCTCTCCGTGCACCTCCATCAGGGCCACCAGGAGCCGCCGGCGGTCACGCTGCTGTTCCTGGTAGAGGTCGTCGAGCAACCCTTCGGGGCTCAACCGTTGGAAGAAGGTCAGAATTCTGCGAAGCTCGATGTGCTTCTCGGGACTTTCGGCAAGCCTTCGAAGCCGTTCCTGGTCGAGGAGCTCGTAAGCTTTTCCGTGCACCTCCTCGATCGAGGATGGGCTCAGGGTCTTTTCCTGGACGAGGCGCTTGGCCAGATCGAAGATGACCGCGGCTCGGGCAAGAACACCATCGTTGAATTGCTTGATGCCCGCGTAGGCCAGATCCTGGAAGCGTTTCGAGGACTCGGCGGAATCCGATGCCAGCGAGATGATCTTGCGCATCGCTTCGAGAGCGGAGCTGGAAGGCAGCGAGCCCGAAGGCTCGGGCGAGCCGTCGGGCGTGGGCAGGGTCCATCCGGGCAAGCTGTCGCTCAAGGCGTTGAACAGCTCATTCATCTCAGCGGGAACTCCCATCTCCCGAAGTCTCGCCATATGCTGCTCGAGCTCTTTAACTGTTGGCCGAGCTCGCCGCCGCGGTAGCCACGACCTCGGTGACGAGCTCACGGCGTTTGTCGGTGCTCTCCGGAGCGGCCTGCCCGGGGGAGTGGACAGGTTGGCTCAAACGACTCACCAGCAGCTCGAGCCGTCGCAGCTCGCGAGCAGCTTCCGGGGAACTGGTGGTCGCCGAGTCCGGCTGGGCGTTTTGCCGCGCCTGCCGATGCAGAAGCTCGACGGCGGGCTCGGTCCTACTTTGAGTGTACTCTCCGAGCCCAACGATGTTGGAACGAAGGAGCTCCCGGTCCTCGTCCGGGCAGAGGCTCAGCACCTCTTGGCCGAGATTCTGCATGAATGGCATCAGAGTCTGCTGGTCGACCAGATCCAGCTCTCCGAAGGCGTGAACTTTCGATATGGCGTGAAACAAGTAGTCGGATACTGGGACCGCGTTTCTTTTCGCGCCTTGCTGGGCCCTTAGCCAAGACTGGATAGCCGAGCCCATCACGGCGGGCGAGCATGTCAACAAGACGGACATGGCGTTCTCGACTAGAAGTGGCGCGAGTTGGTCGGAAAGGTATTGATGAAACTCGTGGAGCGCTTCCCGGACCTCTGCGCTGCCGACTTCGCTCACAGAGCTGTCCCTCCCCTCAACGGGGTAAACCGCATTGGAACTGAATGTATGCTTGCATGATATCACGCCGAAGCGGCGGGATGGCACCCCACCGTGGGCTTGAAAAGCTCGGTGACGTCTAGGTGCTCGCGGCGACGGCCGAGCCGGCTTTCGCTTTTTCGAGAGCGCGCTCGAGTGCCACGATCACCGCGTTCTGAATAAACGTCTCCTCCTTTTCATTGTCAGCAATGAACATGACGCCCAGCCCGGCGGGAATGGCACCGCTCTGCCCCTCGATCCGCTCCGTACGTCGAGCGACCACGGCATTGATGAGAAGCGGTTCGTCGACGTCGGGAACGCAAAGCTCGACTCGAAGCGAAGTGCCTTTGTCGAGAACGAGCTCGGTAGCGATGAAGGCCCCGATATTGTTCAGATCGACGACGTAGCCTTTCGTCTCGGAACCGGTCACATGAAGGCGGGCCTCCATGCTGGATTCGACGACGAACCGCCGGCGTTTTCGACGCTCTTTCATGGTGGAGCTCCTGACCCCGAGATCCCGTCCGTTTTGCGCACGTTCTCATAAGAGACCAAAGAAAAGAGATGGACGTTTCGTACGGTATTGCAATTTCCGTACCGCTCCAGCCTGTGCGAGTCTGCGTTGTACGTTATTGTTTTTGAAGGATTTATCGGCGCCCGCCTCGGCACGCCCGTGGGGAAAAACCCTCGGTCACTGCCCCATGAAACTGCGGTTCACCTTTGTTCATAGCGATCGCAGGAGCGGGAGGCGCTCGATTTGATGAAGATAGGTGAGAGGAGACGTATCGCTAACGACGATCACAGCCGGCCAAGCTTCTTCGGTACTCGGGCCTGACACCAACCCTGGCCCTAGTTCTCCGGTGGAGCGAGCCGCTTCAGCTCTTCGAGCCAGTTCTGGACGAGGATCAACTCTGCTGGGGAGCCCTCGTCACTCCCAACCCGCCTGATGATCAAGAATCGCTCGCCGTCTGGAGAGATGTCGTACGTCCGTCCTTGCTCCGAGTTCCGGGCGGAGATGTCGGCATCGTAGGCAACCGTCGGGTTACCGGCCGCGAAGCCGGGCTCCGTCTCGATCGGGACCGCCATGATTCCTCGACTGAATCCTGGTCGTATTGTGGTGTCCAGGTAGAAGAGCTCGCTTCCATCGGGAGCCCACAGTGGTCGTGTGCCTCCGGTTCTCGATATTTGCCACCGACCCTCGTCCACGTTGGGAAAGGGCCGCACGTAGATCTCGTCCTGTCCCGATGCGTTCGACTGGTAGGCGAGCCAGCGCCCGTCGGGCGATATCTCCGCGTTACGCTCGTTGAACGCGGTCGCGAGAAGCGCCTCCGAGCCACCTTCGAGGGTCAGTATTCCGAGGTCTGCCAGTCCTCCCCCGCCGCCTCCGTCTCGAAACACGAGGCGGCTCCCGTCCGGCGAGAAAGCATATGGGAATTGGGGGTTCGCGCTTTCGTTGAGCCGTTGTGCCGCCCCCGTGCCGTCGGCCGCTTTCCAGAACAGATTGGATGCGCCCGCGCGCCGGGACCCGAATGCCACGTGCGTTCCGTCCGGCGTCCACATCGGATACTCATCGGTAGCGGGATCGAACGTGAGCCGGGTCAGCGTCTGCCGGTTGATGTCCCAGATCCAGATGTCGTTGTCCTGATCCCGCACGTCGAGGGCGATTCGGGTCCCATCGGGCGAGATGCGCGGGTAGGTATATCGCCGTGGCTCCACTGTCAAACGCTCCTCGCGTCCGGACCGGTCGACCCAGACCAGCGTGCGAACCTGGCCGGATGCTCCTCCGGTCGCGTACAACAGCGTGCCGTCGCTCGCAATGTCGAATTGCGCGGAACCGAACCCGATGTCGACCTGCACGCCCTCTGTAACCGGCACCGGTGTCCCCGTCACCTCGAGCGCCTCGACATCAAAGGGGACGGCCCAGAGGGATGCTTCCCTTGCGAATACGATGTGTCTGCTGGGGGCGTAGCGCGGGTAGGTGCCGCCGACGAGTGTCCGGTACTCGCCGCTGTCCAGTGAGAGCACCGCAATCTGCGCCGTTTCGAGCGAGCCGGACCAAACCGTGAAGAGAAGCGCTTTTCCGCCCGGCAGGAAGTGAGGTCGATAGTGACCATTTTCGCCGTCCGCCAGCGTCGTGAGAGCTTGCGGCTCGCCTCCGGCCGCCGAGACCCGCGACAGGCCCGCGTTGCGCACCCCGAATACGATCGTGCCTTCGGTCCCCAGCTCGCGCCGCGCACGCTGTTCTCCGCGAGCGTCACCGCCGGTCCTCCCGCCAGCGACACCTTCTTGACCTGGTTCGATGGGTCGACAAATCCGACCCACTGCCCGTCGGGGGAGAAGAACGGAGTGTTCCCGCCGTATGCGTCCGGTGTCCCCATGACGCATTCGCCCCGGAATAGGGGGTTTATGGCACGGGAACTGCTAAGGGGTGGAGGCGGGAGTAGGCTGCCAGCGGTCGGGTAGAAGCTCGTGGATGCGTTTTTGTGGCCATCCGTCGGCGAGCTTGCGGAGCACGTCAGTGAGGTACGGGAGAGGCGGGACGTTGTGCTGTGCGCAGGTGCGCATGAGGCTGTAGAGAACGGCGGTGCGCCGCGCGGCGTCGTGAGAACCACAGAAGAGATAGTTGCGTCGACTGAGTGCGATGGCCCTCATTTGTTGCGCACAGATATTATTGTCAAGGCTTAAGCGTCCATCGTCGACGAAGCGAGTGAGAGCGGTCCAGTGGTTGAGTGGGTAACCCGTGGCCATGGCAAGGTCCGAGCTGGGCGGTTCGCTTCGATGCGTCAGCACAAACCACCGTTTCAGCTTCTCGAGTACCGACGCCGAGCGCTCCTTGCGAAGTAGCGTCCGCTCGTCGACCGACAGCTCCCTCGCATCGGCCAGGCGTTCGATGCGATACATCCTTGCGATCAGCTTGAGCGGGTAGGCGACGCGGCAGTCCATGTCTTTGAGGGCAACCAGCCTTCGTCGTGCATGCGCCCAGCACCCGACTTCTTCCGCGGAGGCCACCGTGCCGTTAAACACGCGATCGAACACGCTCGCGGCGTCGGCCTGCACGTATCCCGTGCGGCCCGCCAAAAACTCCCACGGACCCGTCGCTCCTTCGCCCGTCGGCGCGTAGCGAAACACCACGTCTCGGTCGTCGCCCATGTAGCACCACATCGTGCCTCGCTCGATGTTCTCCGCGCTTTGCGGATCGAGCACTTTCACTCCGGTGGCATCGGTTCGGATGACATCGGCCTTCAGGACCCGCTTCTCCAACTGGTCCACAAGCGGCTCCACAAGGTTTGCCACCTCGCCCACCCAATCCGACATCGTGGAGACCGCAATCCCCGCGCCGCTACGGGCGTAGATACGATGCAAACGGTGAAGGGGAACGTGGTCTACGTACTTGCTCACCACCACATGAGCTAAAAGCGAGGCGTCAGCGCTGCTCCGCTCGATCACCGGGGCCGGGCCCTCGGCTCTCGTGACGCCTTCCCGGCACTTCCCGCAGGCGTACTTCTCCAGATGGTACTCATGCTCGATGAAGTGCCCCGGCACGTACTCGAGCCTCCGTCGGACGTCTTTACCGAGAGGCTTCTTGAGTTTGCCGCATCGAGAGCAGCCCCGCTCCTCTTCAGGTATCTCGCGCAAGTGAACCTGGCGTTCGATCCCGTCCGTTCGGATTGTTTCGCGGCGCGGTTTGTTGCCCTTGCCTCGTGGCCGAGTCTTTTTCGCTTCTTCGATCTGCTGTTCCAGCTCCGCGTCTTCCCGAGCCTCGGTTTGTGGGTCGAGCTCCGGCTCCAGCTCTTCACCACCGCTTTGGCTCATCAGCTGCTCGAACATCAGCTGGAGCTGTCCGGGGTCCACCTTCTCGGAGCGCTTGCCTACTCGTTCCCTCTGAAGCTTCAACACCATCAGCTCCAGCTCTCTCGATTTGCGCAACACCGCATCCAGCGCCGAGACCAGCAGGTCGAACGCTTCCTCCGTCTTGCCCTCGCTTGCTAGACTTCGGGCCGAATCCCGAATCTGCCCCAGAGCGTTGGGCGCCCTCGTACTGCCAGCGCCCTCTCGGCGCGACTGGGTCGATTCGGAGCTCGTGTTCACTACTTACGCCTTTGACGCAGCTGTTTCGCTAGCCCCTTGCGATTCTGATTGCCCAACTGAGCCACCGCCTCTCGCATCTTCGACCAGGCCTCGACTCCACGACGAACTTCCCGTTCGTGGCTTCGCGGGATGTACAGCGATGTCGACCGACTCTCCTCGTTGCGAAACTTCAGGTACAGGTGGGGACCATGGAGACGATTCGGGTCGGTTCGGCACCCGCAGGCGGTTTTACCACAGCGAAACATGACCTCCGTAAGCGTGCCCGGTACAGCGTTCTCGCCGAGGGTTTGAAGCCGTTGCAGTAGTCGTGTCTTAGTCATATATAGAAGATTAAGACTAATCGCAAAAAGCAAGAAAGTCAAGTCCCTGCTGCGTTCTTGGGAAGAAAATCAGCCCTTCAACCGTGAAGGGCGACTCTCTTCTCCTCAGCTCGCTGATACCATCGCTTCCGGCGTCGAGCGCCACGAAGGTCCAACCCCTCCAGCATCAGTCCCAGCTCGCCAGAGTCCAACTCAACGTGCCTATCACCCGGACGCGGTGACGTCGGCAGTTCAAAGGTCCCTCGCTCCAGCCTCTTGTACAGCAAAACGTACCCCGTCCGATCCCAAGCGAGGATCTTCACACGATTCTGACGCCGATTCAGAAACACGAACAGATGACCGCTCAGGGGCGATTGACCGATCACACTCCGCGTCGCTGCAGCCAGCCCGTCAAAGCCGCGACGCAGGTCCATCGGCTCCGCCGCAACGTAGATCCTCACAGACGATGGGAGCATCCACATCACGCTCGACCTTCTAGAACTTCGAGCACCCGACCCAGCTCCTCAGATGAGAACCCCTCACGCACTCGTACGCGCCTGCCGTCCAACAACACCACCTCGATCGCGTCCCTCTCGCCTCCTCGCTCGCCTTCTCGCTCGCCTCCCACCAGGCGAACCGGATGAAACCGTACACTCCCCCTCGACCCGCCTTGCAGTCGCTCCGACCACCGAACCAGCCGCTGGGAGGTCAACCCGTACTCCCTGGCGAACTCCGAGACACGCTTCCCACTACGCTGCCATGACGACACAACATTCCGCGCATCCGCCTCTGCCCAGCGCCGCTTCCCTATCACTTTCGATATCCCCGCTGTCCTTCGCTTCGACATCTCTTGCCTCCTTCGTCCCCCGCCTCCAGTGGCGAGCACACAAAGGATGCCTCGGGAGCGACGTATCGGGAACATGGTGGGAGCGGACGCTTACTTCCCGCCGTCGGTGTTTGGAATCGGCCGGGCCTCGAGGTGCTCCAGATCGCGCCGGTAGAGTCGGTCCACGGCGGCGTAGACCGCCGTCCCGCCATCCGGGGAGATCGCGACCAGGGGTGGGCCGGTCACATTGCGAAGAGGCGAGGCGAGCTTGATGGAAAACCGGCTCACCGATGGATCTGGCGGGCGTGTCAGGTTCTGCACGGCGATGCCCGCGAGGACTGCCCCGACCAGAAGGCCAGCAAGGCCGACGAGGGCCATCGGCCGCAAGCCCGCCGGACGAGGTGTATCCGCCGCCGAGACATCGTACACGCCGGTCTCGAACGCTCCCTCCATCGCCAGGCGAACGTCGCCGATGTCGCGCACCCGCCGCCTCGGGTCTTTGTCCAGACACCGCTGCAAGTAGGTTCGCAACACCGGCGACAAGTCGGCCGGCAGGGCGTTCCAGTCGGGCTCCGACTTCATGACCTCGGCCAGTGTCAGGGAGACGTCCTCTGCCTCGAATGCCTTCTTGCCGGTGAGCATCTCGTAGGCCACGACGCCGAACGCCCAGACGTCGGCTCGCTTGTCGACGACCTTGCCGCGCGCCTGCTCCGGGCTCATGTAGGCGGCCGTGCCCAGGATGATGCCGGCGCGGGTGGCTGCCGCCGTCATCGTTGGTGACTCGGACTTGCTTCCCTCGTCCTCGCCTTCGATCGCCTTCGCGAGACCGAAGTCGAGCACCTTCACCGTGCCGTCTTCTTTGACTTTGATGTTGGCGGGCTTCAGATCGCGATGGATGATCCCCGCCTCGTGCGCGGCTTCGAGTGCCTCGGCAATCTGCCGTGCGATGGAGCGCTTCGTTGAGTGGGATCGGTCCGTCGGCGATTCGATCCCCGAGCGTTGGCCCTTCGATGAGCTCGAGGACTAAAGCGTTTTCTTCGACGCCGTAGATCGTGCCGATGTTCGGGTGGTTCAACGAGGCGAGCAGTTGTGCCTCGCGCTGAAATCGCGCGAGACGTCGCTCGTCGGCCGAGAAATCCTCCGGCAGCACTTTGATGGCGACGTCCCGTCCGAGCTTGGTATCGCGCGCCCGATACACCTCCCCCATACCGCCTTTGCCGATCGGCTCGATGATCTCGTAGTGCGCTAGCTTGTGGCCGGGTGGGAAGGGCATCGGTTCGTCTGGGCGAAGAGCCGGCTAATCATAGGACGCCCGCAGGATCGCCGGCAACCCGGATTGCTTGTCTCGACGTCATAGCAAAATGGTCGACTTCGAAGCTCGGTGCGCGCGTGACATCGCGTTCGGGATTTACGCTTCGCCCGCCAGTTTAAGAACCTCGAGCCGCACTTTGGCGTGGATCCGGAAGCTTGTATCCCGCGTCAGCCGGTCCAGCTCATGCGCCAGGGATGTGACAAGGCCGCGCTTCTTGCCTTCCAGGAGTACTCCCAAAAGCCCCGCACGGTTGAGACCCATTTTGGCTGCAACCTCTCGCCCGTCTGCTTCGTCGATCAGCAGGAGATCTGCTTCCAATTCCGACGCGAGGATGATGGCCTCGCTTTCACCAAGATCCAAGGTAGCGCGGAGCTGCGCCACATCGTCCGAGCTTGTCGGTGTCTCGACGCGAAACACCGACCAGTCCAGATTTTCATGGAGGGTTGCCGCTTCGCGGAGCTCTTGCTCGACCGCGGGGAGGGATGACGACCTGCCCATACAGCGATCGCAGGAGCGGGAGGCGCTCGATTTGATGAAGATAGGTGAGAGGAGACGTATCGCTAACGACGATCACAGCCGGCCGAGCTTTTTAAGTGCCTCGACATCCTCATGCAGGTCCTTGACCGTATAGAGACTGATGTCTCGATGCGCCAGCTCCTTATCGAAATCCGGTCGGCTGAGTTTCGAAAGCCGAAGCGCTTGTGCAATCGTTATCCGACGCTGAGCGTAGAGATGCACGGCCAATTCGATCAGACAGTCACTTTCTGTCAGTCCAGCCGCTTCGAGGATCTCATCGGGGATCGTCAACCTGGTTGCCACTGTCCAGAACTCCTTCCCAATTCTAGCTCAAGAGTGGGACCAGGGGAGGTGTCGACGGCTAGTTCTCCCTCGGCACGAGCCGCTTCAGCCATCGGCGGCTTTCCAGAACAGATCAGATGAACCCGAGCGCAGAGACCCGAACGCCACCCGCGTTCCGTCCGGCGTCCAGGTCGGATACTGATCGAGAACAGGATCGAACGTGAGCCGGGTCAGCGTCTCACGGGCGAGATCCCAGATCCAGATGTCGTTGTCCTGATCCCGCACGTCGAGGGCGATTCGCGTCCCATCGGGCGAGATGCGCGGTTAGGTGTATCGCCGTGGCTCCGCGGTCAAAGGCTCCTCGCGTCCTGCCCGGTCGCCCCAGACCAGGGTGCGATAGACGCCGGATGCTCCTCCAGTCGCGTACAACAGCGTGCCGTTGTTCGCAATCGCGAATTGCGCCGACCCGCTGTTGGCCGAAACCCACACCCCCTCCACGACCGGTACCGAGGTTCCGGTCAGCTCGAGTCGCTCGACATCGAACGGCACGGCCCAGAGGGAGGCCTCCCGCGCAAAAACGATGTGCCCGCTGGGCACGTAGCGTGGGTAGGTGCCGCCCGTCAGTGTCCGTCGCTCGCCGGTGTCCAGTGAGACGACTGCAATCTGCGACGTTTCGAGTGTGCCGGACCAGACGGTGAAGAGCGCCGCTTTTCCACTCGGTAGAAAATCAGGTCGATAGTGTCCGACCTCGCCGTCCGCGAGCGTCGTGACGGCTTGCGGATTGCCACCGGCCGCCGAGATCCTCACGAGGCTACCGTTGGCTAAGCCGAACAGGATAGTGTCGTCCGGCCCCCAGCTCGCGCCGGCCACGGTCGTCTCGGCGAGGGTCACTGCCGGTCCCCCACCCAGCGACACCTTCTTGAGTGCGCGGCGGTCCCGGGTCTGAAATCCGACCCACTGGCCATCGGGAGAGAAGAAGGGGCTGTTCCCACCCTCGGTGTTTGGAATGGGCCGAGAATCGAGTTGCTCCAGCTCGCGCCGGTAGAGCCGATCGACACCGGTGTAGACCACCGTCGCTCCATCCGGCGAAATCGCTACCAGGGGCGGACCGGCTACGGGTAGTAAAGGCGAGGAGAGCATGAGTGCGAACCGGGTCACGGATGGCGGTGCTGGGCGGGTCAGGCTGCGTACGGCAAGGCCGGCGAGGACCGCGCCGACCAGAAGGCTGGCGAAGCCAACGAGGGCCGTCGGCCGCAAGCCCGCCGGACGAGGTGTATCCGCCGCCGAGACATTGTCCGCGCCGGTCTCGAACGCTCCCTCCATCGCCAGGCGAACGTCGCCGGTGTCGCGCACCCGTCGTTCCGTGTCTTTTTCCAGGCACAGCTTCAATACCTGGCGGAGCGCGGCCGGTGTGTGCGCCGGCAGCGCCTCCCAATTCGGTTCCTTGGCCAAAACGTAGGCAAGCGTCTCCGACACATCTTCGGCGGCAAAGGCGCGCGTGCCGGTCAACATTTCGTAGAGCACCGCGCCGAACGCCCATACGTCCGCGCGCTTGTCCACGCGCTTGCCCTTCGCCTGTTCCGGGCTCATATAGGCCGCAGTGCCCATGATGACGCCCGCCCGGGTCGCCGCCGCGCTCATCGTTGGTGATTCGGATGGACTTCCTTCGCCGTCCCCTTCGAGTGCTTTTGCCAGCCCGAAGTCCAGCACCTTCACCGAGCCGTCTTCTTTGACTTTGACGTTGGCCGGTTTCAGATCGCGGTGGATGATCCCCGCCTCGTGCGCGGCTTCGAGTGCCTCGGTAATCTGCCGTGCGATGGGGAGCGCTTCGTTGAGTGGGATCGGTCCGTCGGCGATTCGATCCCCGAGCGTTGGCCCTTCGATGAGCTCGAGGACTAAAGCGTTTTCTTCGACGCCGTAGATCGTGCCGATGTTCGGGTGGTTCAACGAGGCGAGCAGTTGTGCCTCGCGCTGAAATCGCGCGAGACGTCGCTCGTCGGCCGAGAAATCCTCCGGCAGCACTTTGATGGCGACGTCGCGCCCGAGCTTGGTATCGCGCGCCCGATACACCTCCCCCATACCGCCTTTGCCGATCGGCTCGATGATCTCGTAGTGCGCTAGCTTGTGGCCGGCTGGGAAGGACATCGAGTCAAGCCCATTCTTAGTTGAAACTCTCCACGGCTCACGATTACGCGACCTTCTTCTTCGATACGGTTGATGTCTTCGCCTCGATCTTCAGTTCCCGCTTGAGAGCTTCGCGAAGCTTCGGGAGATGGCGGTAGCCCACCACCTTCCTCAAGCGCGGTTCGATGTCCACGAGCGCCGTCGCCAGCCAGCGCTGGCGTTGGCTCGAGTTCTTCCAGTGGTCGACCTTCGCGCAGCGTTCCTCCACCAGGGCATTGACGGATTCAAGGCAGTTGGGCGCAACCTTTTCGTGATCTTGATCATTTTTCTACTAGAAATGTTCTCTTGACATAAAAGGAAAAATGAGGTGTCCTTCACAATCCTAAATAAAGAAAACGGTCGCAGCTAAGCGGCCGATGGAGGGACACCTCAATGAAAAGCAGTATCACGCGGGAGGAGTTTAGTAAAGAAGTAAGTCGTCTATCCGAGGAGTTCGCGGAGCAAGTGTGGCAGGCGGTCGTGGAAGCGGAAGCTGATGTCGAACGGTGTGACGAGTGGATGCGGGTCAAGGGCAGCGAATACCTGCGTGAGGTACTGGGCAAGGCGCTCAGCCAACGCTCGGAACGACTCGGTGTGTCAGGCGCATGCGAATGCGGCGCGTCGATGGAGTTTCGACAACATCGAGCGTTCCGGGTGCACACGGTACTGGCGGGTCGGGATGTGGAGCTGAGTGTGGTTTACGCTCAGTGCTGTGAGTGTCGTCAAGGCAAGTATCCGCTGCTGGAAGAGATGCGGGTGGACCAGGAGGGATTCACGCAAGCCTTACAAGAGTTGTCGCTGTTGGCAGGAGTGATCGAACCCTACCGCTCGGCGAGCGAGCAATTGCTGCGAAAGTTCACCGGGGTGGTCGTGAGCTCCGAGAAGATTCAAAGCTTGGTAGGCGCCGATGGGAAAAAGGCGGAGGGTTTTTCGAAAGAGCCTGCGAACGAGGTGGAAGCTGGAACGGGCAGACGCCATAAGGGACCGCTGTACATAGGGATAGACGGCGGGATGGTATTCGTGGACGGCCGCTGGCAGGAAGTCAAGCTAGGCTGCCTTTATACCGAGCAAGGGCGTGTGCAGAGCAAGCTCGGACGCGGAGAGTTGACCGAACGACAGGTCGTAGGGGTTCGAGGTAGCCCCGAAGCACTCGGCGAGGTTTTGTGGCCTCGCTCTTGCTCAATGGGGGCGGAGTCTCGCAAGGTCGTCATCCTGGGTGACGGTGCGCCGTGGATTTGGAATCTTGCGGAGGAGCTGTTCACCGATCGAGTCGAGATCCTTGATTGGTATCACGCCGACGAGAATATCAGCCCTGTGGCACGGGTGGTTTTCGGCGAAGGCACCGACGAAGCCGCACAGTGGCGCAAATCGCAACTCGACCGTCTATACGAAGACGCCGTGGATGAGGTGATCGAGGGTTTGCGGTTTCTGAAAAAGCGTCATCGTTCCAAAGACGAAGAGATCGACAAGCTCACCGGCTACCTCGAGAGAAACGGGCATCGAATGAAATACAGAACGTTTCGACAAAGCGGCTACTACATCGGCAGCGGTGCCGTGGAAAGTGCCGTGAGCCACGTTATGCAACAAAGGATGAAGCGAGTCGGGATGAGATGGCACGCCGCTGGGGCCGATGCAATGCTCGCACTGCGCTGTGTCTTCCGAAGCACGGGCGCCTGGGATTCGTTCTGGAACTATCGAAAACAGGTCGCATGAACGGAAGTCGATTGCGCCCAGGCAGTTCGTCGTCTTGAACGAACGGCCCAGCACCCCGTATACGCCGAGTCGATGCACGCTCAGCGTCTCCTCGAGTCCTTCCTCCAAGCTGCCAGCTGCGGATTGGTTCCGCTCTTCTAACTCACCGTGAAGTTGCTCGAGCGCAGCGAGGGCGTCTTTGTACTCCGGCCTGTTGTAGGCCCTCTGAAGCCGCTTGCGCCACGACCCCTGCTCGCCCTTGGACAGGTAGCTCACTACGTTTTCACGTTTGTGCCACTGGCAGCGTTGTATCAGGGCCCGCTTACGGAATGCCTTCTTTACTGCCGCTTGGAGACCCTTGCCGCCGTCGATGATCACCAGTAGACCCTGGGAGATATCGAGTCCCCGCTCGAGCAGTGAACGCAGAAACGGCGTCAACACCTGCGCGTTCTCCGTGTCCGTCTCCACGAAGCCCAAGAAGCGTTTTTCCCCAGAAAGCGTAATGCCCAGCGCCACAACCATCGTGGCGTCGGCGAACGTCTTCCCGTCTAGAAACAGCGCCACCACATCCTCGCCGGATAGATCCCGTTCCTGTATCTCTCGGAGCTTCGTCGCGCTTGCTTCAACGAACTCTCGGGACACCGTCGAGCTCGACAGCCCGATGGCGCCCGGAATCGCTTCCGCTGCCGCCTCGTAGTTGCGACAGGAGATTCCGTAGAGAACTCGTTTCAGCAGTAGATCATTCACCTCACCGCCGTGGCTCAGCGCCTCGTACGACCGCAGCGGAATCTCTCCTCCCTCGATGCTCCGAACCCGGGGCACACGGATCGGTACCCGCTGGCCGGCAAGCCCTACCGTGCCCGGGTTGGTTCCGTGACGGCTACCACGCACCGACTCTTCCTTGCGAGCGTATCGCCCCCCGGCCAACGCCTTCACTTCGTCGTCGAGCAACTCGTGAACGCGCATTAGCCCCAGGGGGACCAACGAACGGATCATCTCTATCTTGGCATCCAGCTCGAGCTCCGCGTACTCCTCGCGACTCACGAGCGCGACCTCACCCAAACGACGTGACTTCTTGCGTTTCTTGACTGAACGTAGACCCCGAACACTCCGGCCGGTAGAAACGCAAACTTCTCGAGGTCCGCGTGGGCCGGCCCTCGAGGACTGGGGCGCCGAGCTCCGCAACGAGGTCGCGCTCAGGGAAGCGCTCGTCAAGCCCTGGAAGCTTCGAGACGGCTCGAGGTGGAAGGGGTCCAGCAAGAGAAGGCGACGGAGTAGTTTCTCCGAAAGCCCCATTCGAGACACCGGGGCGGCCGCGTTGCCGCCGGCACTAGTGCACGAACCCGCTGATACTGTCGGCAAATTCCAAGGTCATTTTTCGTGCTGGCAAGGCGCTACGACGAAGTCATATCTAGATATTTCGAGGAGCAGCAACATAGCCAGCGCGGAAAAGGACGAGGAATTTTGCGGCAGGATTAGCGGGTTCGTGCACTAGCCAGCACACGCATCGCTTGCTACCCTCGAAGACAGGGAGATTGGAGCAGCGGCCCACCCATCGGAGGGGCCGTCCTGTGTGTCCCGCTCCCAACTCGGCGAAAGCCTTCGGGTTGTCCCACGACCGACTCGAGGGGACGGCGGCAACGCAACCTCGTCGGAAGCCCTGCAGGTTTCGGGCCTCCGCCTCCGACCTGGGTCCTCTCGGGCTCGGTCTCACTTTGTGAGGTAAGCATGGGCCTTCTAGAGATCTTGCTGGCGGCTCTGGCACTCATCGTCATCGTAGCCGCGATGACCCACGTGTTCGGCCGGATCACCGTCTAGGAGTACCAGCGGGCGGTTCATTTCCGTCGAGGTCGGTTCATTGACGTGCTCGGGCCAGGGCGCTACTGGGTCATCCTGGGCACGGGCAAGCGCCTCGGAGGTGTTGGATATCCGCCCTCGTCTCGTGACCGTCTCGGGTCAGGAAGTGCTGACCAAGGACAACATGTCGATCAAGATCAGCCTTCTCGTTCGCTACGAGATCACCGACGCGAAAGCCGCCATGCTTGCGGACGCGAGCGTGGAACAGACGCTCTATGCCCTCTCGCAGATCGCGTTGCGCGAGATCGTGGGAACGACGAACATCGATGATCTCCTCGCTACCCGGTCCGAGATGGATGAAACGCTCCGGGCGAAAGTCGCTCCCCAGACGGAAGAGCTCGGCCTGTCGCTCCTCTCGCTCTCGATCAAGGACATCATGTTTCCGGGACCGCTCAAGGAAGCTTTCGCACAAACGGCGCGGGCGAAGCAAGATGGCCAGGCGCTTCTGGAGCGCGCTCGCGGCGAGACCGCCGCACTGAGGAATCTCGCCAACGCGGCCCGGATGATGGAAAAGAGTCCGCAGATGTTCCAGATCCGGTTGCTGCAAGCTCTTACGGAGAGTAAGGGCTCGGTGGTGGTTCAGCTCACGCCCGGTACCGACGGACCGGTGATGGCCGATGTGACCGAGCCGTCCTAGCGGAAATCCGGAGAACCGAAACTGACAGAGCAGAATCGTACGATTGACGACCAGCTCTTCGGGACGGTACTCGCGAAGATTCGAGTTGAAGTTATCGAAAACTTCCTGGTAATCGCGAAGCTAGTGCCCGCTCTTGACGCCAATTTCCGGTCGAATTTCTATCCGGATGAGTTACATATTTGTTTCGTTTGACACTTTCGAGAATCGCGGGAGAAGACGATGCAGCGTTTCAAGAAGACACTGACTCTTATTGGGGTTTTCTGCTGGTATCGAGTGCCGTTGCCATCGCCGTTTTTCTGCTGTTTGGTCAAGACGCTCCTCCTCCCGTGGATGACGATCTACTAGTTGCGATTCGGCCTCTTCCAGACGGCATCAACGCTCTCGAGAACCTGCGTCTTGCCGAGCAAGCGCTCTCTTTGTCCGGGGCAGATGAATCCACTTTGTTCACCCTGGCCGCCGGTAACGACTGGGATCCGGAGCTGGCCAAAAAGATCCTCTCGCAGAACGAAGAAGCCCTTGCTCACCTGGAAGCGGCCTTGGAGCGTCCGGGGCTCAGCTTACAAGACCCGGCGGCCGATTTGAATCTCGTGTCGCTTCACTATTTTGGAACCCTCCTGAACGTGCGGGCCCATCTTTTGTTGGAGGCGGATAGACAGGACGAGGCATGGCAAGACGATTTGAGAATTCTCCACCTCGGACAAATGTTGGAGAAGGCAGGAGCCGATTTAACTCATTACCTGCTGGCCATTGGCCTCGAGCAACGTAGTCTGAAGCAACTCCAGACGTTCGTGCCAGAGACGAAGCTCGATGCCGGAAAGGCGCGGGATCTCATCGACGAGATAGTAGAGCACCGTCTGGCGAACGAGTCTCTGGTGAGAGCCTTCAAAGTCTCTTACTCGATGAATGTAGGGCTTTTGGAACAGGCTGGCCACGAGTACGGTTCCGCCCGTGAACTGGCCTGGAAGGTCCCACTCGTCTCCCGTTACCTGTTCAAGCCCAACGAAACCCGAGCCCTCTATGCCCGTAGCCATCGAGCTCTGATCGCGCACGTCCCCAAGCCGTGTGAGGAGAAGTTGAGGCTCGAGGGCCCCGAAATTTCCACAACGATGGGAAAGCTTAGGGTTGTTCTGGCCCCGAACTCGGTTGGGCGCATTCTCCACGAGATAGGGATGCCATCCTTCCCGCGCATTTTCGAGTCCAAATGCGGAGTGAACAACTTGAATGCGGTCGTACGCCTCCTCATCGCTCTGAAGAGCTACCACACCTCACATGACGGCCTTCCGGCGACGCTGGACGAGCTCGTACCCGACTACTTCGAAGCCCTTCCGGTGGACGAGCACGACCATCAGGGTTTTCGATACGCTCCGGCCGAAAGGTCCTTGCGAGGGGCCGAGGAAGTATTCGAGATCGAGTTCCGGTGACGAGAAATCGGTTGGAGCGATGAAGCTCTTGGAATCCTCGTTAGCTCCTATGGCGGATCGATTTCGCTCATGAGATGCCGATCCGGGCTATGGATATGGGGTTCCAACGTAAAGAAGACATGGTACTGATGGATGGCGGATGCGGTGTGGAGGGTTACCGTTCGGACATCAGCCGTACCACGGTATTCGGCACGCCGAGCGCGCGCCAGCGGGAGATCTGGAACCTCGAGCGTAAAGCTCAAGACGCGGCGTTCGCCGCCGCCAAAGTCGGTGTGCCCTGCGAGGATGTCGACGCGGCGGCGCGCAAGGTGATAACGGATGCCGGCTTCGGTCCCGACTACAAAGTTCCCGGCCTCCCCCACCGTACCGGCCACGGCATCGGACTCGACGGACACGAGTGGGTGAATCTGGTTCGCGGTAACAAGACACCGCTCGCGCCGGGAATGTGTTTCAGCAACGAGCCGATGGTCGCCATCTACGGCGAGTTCGGCGTTCGGCTCGAGGACTGCATGTACATGACCGAGGAAGGCGCAAAGTTCTTCACGGCCCAGAGCCCATCGATCGAGGAACTCTTCGGGTAGCCGGGGCAGGGTGACCCGGCGGCGAAGAAATCATCTGGGCCCGCATCTAGAGGGTAACTCCGTCCGCAGTTTCCCTCGAACGCCGGCTTTCTCTTCTCCACGCAGGCGGTAATGACTTCCTTGGCGTCGACCCGGGCGCTATCCTATCTCATTGCGTGCGGCGCTCGAATCGAAGCGCGAGCTGGCGAGCGATCTCTTTCGGCGCGTGCTTGGAGGTATCCACGGTCACTTCGGCGAGTTGGTAGAGCCCTTTTCGCTCCGAGAGAATCGTGCAGAGGTGTTGAAACGCCTGGTCGTCATTCGCCATGGGACGCGTGTCCCCCTGGGCGATCACCCGCTGCCAGTGATCCTCGGGTCTTGCCCTGAGCCACACCGTATGGGCATGGCTCCTCAGGAGCTCGAACGTTTCTTTTTGGGTCACGAGGCCCCCGCCGGTGGCCAAGACGGTACGCGCTCTCTCCGACAGAAGCGACTGCAACACCTCCCGCTCCCGGCTTCGATGGTAAGCCTCGCCGTGCAGCTCGAAGATCTCGCTCAAGGTCGAGCCCACGGCATCTTCGATCTTGTCGTCGAGCTCGATGAACCGATGACCGAGACGCCGGGCGAGAAGCGGTCCCACCGTGCTCTTCCCGGCCCCCCTCAATCCCAGGAGGGCTATGATGTGGCGTTGAGTTTTGGAGGAGACCGGGCTCAAGAGCCGGTCGGGGCTCACGCCGAAAGCCTTGGCAAGCTCGCAAAGCTTCAACAAGGAAGGGTTTGCCCGACCCGCTTCGATGTCGGCAATGAAACGTTCCGAGATTCCCGTTCGTCCCACGAGCTCTCGACGAGACCATCCGAGCGTCTCCCGGCGACTCCGTATCGCCACGCCCAGCTTCGTCAGAACAGATTTGAAATCATCCATGCCAGCTACTATGATGCAGTATTATGACACTTCTGCTGCGTAAATGTAATATAATGCCTATCAGGGGGGTCGGGGTTTTGGAATGATCGAGTTCAACACGCATCCCGATCGCTACAAACACTGGAAGCTCGCGATCGAGGGCCCCATCGCCCGACTGGAAATGGCGGTTCAGCAGGACTTGCCGTTCAAAGCGGGCTACGAGCTCAAGCTCAATTCCTACGATCTCGGTGTGGACATCGAGCTCGCGGACGCCGTCGAGCGTATTCGTTTCGAGCACCCCGAAGTGAAGGTCGTGGTGATCTCGAGCGCGACGGACCGGGTCTTTTGCGCCGGCGCCAACATCCGCATGCTCGCCTCCTCCTCCCATCCCTTCAAGGTGAACTTCTGCAAGTTCACCAACGAGACGCGCCTCGCGATCGAGGATGCGAGTCGTCACTCGAACATCAAGTGGATCGCTGCTTTGAAAGGCCTCGCGGCGGGCGGCGGTTACGAGCTGGCGATTGCGAGCGACGAGATCTACCTGGTGGACGACCGCAACAGCGCCGTCTCGCTCCCCGAGGTACCTCTATTGGGCGTGCTTCCGGGCACCGGAGGATTGACCCGATTGGTCGACAAGCGCAAAGTGCGACCGGATCGCGCCGACGTGTTCTCGACCCTGGCGGAAGGCGTCAAGGGCAAGCGAGCCAAAGAGTGGAACCTCATCGACGATACCTTTCCCACCAGTCGCTTCGCCGAGCGTGTCAACGATAGAGCTCGAGCTCTCGCAAAATCCCTTCCCGACAAAAACGCCACCAAGGGCATTACCCTCAATCCCGTCGAGCGCCGGGAGACAAACGAGGGGCTCGAGTACGAGTTCGTGAGCCTCAGGGCCGAGCCCGAGAAACGGGTGGCAAGATTGACGATCTCGGCCCCTGATACACCCCAACCGAAAAGCGGCAAAGAATATCTCGAAGCGGGAGACTCCTCGTGGGCACTGAAGTGTTTTCGCGAGCTCGACGATGCGATCCTGCAACTGCGCTTTTGCTTCGAGGAGATAGGCCTCGTGCTGCTTTCGACGCGAGGCAGCATCGATGTCATTCTCGAGGTCGAGAAGACTCTCGTTCCCAACCGCACGACGGATCCCGGAGAGCAGTGGTTGGTAGACGAGATACGGTTCTTTATCGCGCGGGTTCTCCGCCGTTACGAGCTGACCGCCAAGAGTCTCTTTGCTCTCGTCGATCGGGACAGCGCCTTCGGCGGCATCTTGTACGAGCTTGCACTCGCGGGAGATCGGATCTACATGATCGACGATCCCGACAAGCCGGTCACCATCGCCATCGGGCCGCTCTCGGCCGGTTTTCTCCCCATGTCGAACGATCTGACGCGTCTCGAAAGCCGGTTTCTGGCGTCGCCCGAGCATGCCCGGAAGCTCGCTGCCGAAATGCCAAAGCTCGAAGGACCCGAGGCCGAC
This sequence comes from Candidatus Marinacidobacterales bacterium, assembly GCA_965237685.1. GTDB lineage: Bacteria > Acidobacteriota > Vicinamibacteria > Marinacidobacterales > SMYC01 > CBDEGF01. Next base: position 1,774,090 of record CBDEGF010000003.1, on the reverse strand, counting down.
GAGCTCGGTCTCGTCACCGTGTTGGTCGAAGATCTCGACTGGGAAGACGACGTCCGGATCGCCATCGAGGAGCGCGCGTCGCTATCGCCGGACGCGCTCACCGGAATGGAAGCCTCTCTTCGATTCGGGGGAGCCGAGACATGCGATTCGAAGATATTCGGGCGCCTGAGCGCCTGGCAAAACTGGATTTTCACCCGCCCCAACGCGACGGGTGAAGAGGGTGCTCTCGTTCGGTACGGTCAACCGGAAGACGCGCGTTTCGATTGGAGGAGAACATGATTCAAGTCGACCTCGCAGCCAAGATTCCCAACAACGTTTCTCTCCGAGACGACAAGCGTCTGATGCGTGCGCTCGAGACGTGGCAGCCGAAGTTCGTCGACTGGTGGCGCGAGATGGGGCCGAGCGACTTCAACTCGGACGGGATTTACTTGCGCACCGCCGTCGGCGTCGGGAAGGGAGGCTGGGCCCATTTCGATTACGTGAAGATGCCGGACTACCGATGGGGTATCTTTCTTGCCGAGGGAAGCCAGGACCGCTCGATTCACTTCGGAGACAACATCGGACAACCGGTCTGGAACGAGGTGCCCGGCGAAATGCGAAACCGCTTACGCCGGTTGATTGTGACCCAGGGCGACACCGAGCCGGCCTCGGTCGAGCAGCAGCGGATGCTCGGTCATACCGCGCCTTCTCTCGTCGACCTTCGCAGCCTCTTCCAGGTCAACGTCGAAGAGGGACGCCATCTATGGGCGATGGTCTACTTGCTGCATTCCTACTTTGGCGCCGACGGGCGCGACGAGGCGGAGGGCCTTCTCGAACGGCGCAGCGGCAACCCTGACAAACCGCGAATCCTCGGGGCCTTCAACGAGCCCATCGACACCTGGCTCGACTTCTTCTGCTTCACGACCTTCACCGATCGCGACGGTAAATATCAGCTTGCCTCGCTGGCGGAAAGTAGCTTCGACCCACTGGCCTTGACGACGCAGTTCATGCTGACCGAAGAGGCCTACCACATGCAGACGGGCGAGAACGGTATTGGCCGCATCGTGCACCGGACGGGAGAAATTCTGCGCGAAGGCACGGATCCTCGCACCGTCGGCGCCTTCCCGCTCGATATGGTGCAGCGCTATGTCAACGCATGGTCCGCGGTCAGCTACGATCTGTTCGGAGGCGAAGACTCGACCAATGCCGCCGAGTCTTTTGCCGCCGGTCTCAAGGGCCGCTATCGCGAGGGCGACGGCATCTACAAGGATCCGAAAGCCCTCGGCCAGAGCTACAAGCTGGAGGTCGTCGAGGGAGATCACTTCGTGGAGCGCGAGATCCCCCTTCGCCGGGCGATGAACGCCTTGCTTCTGGACGCTTATATGGCCGATTGCCGGCGCATCGCCGACCGGTGGAACCGGGACTTGAAGCGACTCGAGATTGACTTCGAGATCAAGCTGCCCGACCGGCGTTTCAACCGTAACCAGGGGCTTTTCTCCGATCACTCGTTCACGCCGGAGGGCGAGCTCATCACCCGAGAAGAATGGGAAAAACGCAGCGATGAGTGGCTGCCGACTCGAGACGACCGGGACTACGTCGCATCCTGCATGGTTGCGGTTCGCGAGCCCGGCAAGTTCGCCAACTGGATCGCACCGCCCCATACCGGGGTCAATGAGAACCCGATCGAGTTCGAATACGTGAAGTTTCATTAGATTCGCCAGGAGAATCATGTCCAAACTCGTCTACGTTTGCGAAGGCGGCGACTGCAGCGAGAAGGGCTCGGTCGAGCTGTTCGAGAAGCTCAAAGAAAGGCTTCATGAGAAGGATCCCAAAGAGGAAAAGGTCAAGATTCGCAAGTACCCGTGCTTCGGCGGTTGCGAGCATGGCATCAACGTCACCGTCTGGCCGGACAAGGTCTTCTATAGCAAGGTGACGGAAGAGGACCTCGACGAGGTGGCCGGGCACATCGAGAACGATACCGAGCCCGTCGAGCGCCTCACGGGCGTCGTCAAGCCCGACGTGGAAGAGCTCATCTGGGAGTTGCTCGACTCTCCTTATTGAGATGTTCGAGCCCATCCTGCTGACGCGCGAGAAAGACGCGCTTCCACAGGATCTGAGCGCTTACAAAGACGAGGGGGGATACGAAGCCCTCGAAAGGGCCGTTTCCGATCTTTCGCCAGAGCAGATCCTCGAGGTGGTCGCAAGCTCCTTGCTCCGGGGCCGCGGCGGAGCCAGATTCCCCACTGCGCGCAAGTGGCGCATCGCCTTCGAGCAGAACGCCGAGCAGAAGTACGTGATCGCCAATGGAGGCGAGCACGAGCCCGGAAGCGACAAGGACAAGTTTCTGACCGAGCGCTACCCGCAAAAGGTGCTCGAGGGGATGGCGCTCTGCGGTTACGCCACCGGGGCCTCGTACGGCTACCTCTACTTAATAGAAGATATGACTGCCCCGATTGCCTCGGCGGAACGCGCCATCGAGGAGCTTCGTGCGGAAGGCCTCCTGAGGCAGAACATTCTCGGCAGCGATTTCTCTTTCGACGTCGAGATACACCGGGCGCCCACGACTTACGTTGCCGGCGAGGAGACCGCGGCCATCGATTCGATCGAAGGCGGGCCGGGAAAGCCCCGCTCGAAGCCGCCCTACCCCGGCGAAGCGGGCCTCTTCGGCAAGCCGACCACCGTCAACAACGTCGAGACTCTGGCCCACGTGCCCGCCATCGTTCGCCGGGGCGCCGCCTGGTACGCGGGCATCGGCACCGAGGAGAGCAAAGGAACGATGCTCTTCACGCTCGGAGAGGAGGTCGAGAAGCCCGGAGTCTACGAGCTTCCTTTTGGCTCGAGCTATCGCGATCTCGTCTACGGGTGCGGGCGGGGCCGAGAAACGACCGCGCCATCCGAGCCATCTTGCCCGCCATGTCCTGCGCGTTCTTGAGCGCCGAGCACCTCGACGTGCCGATCTCCTACGAGTCACTCGCAAAGCTCGGAAGCTCCCCTGGTTGCGGAGGCGTTCGACTGGTGCTTGAGGGCGAAGACCCGGTCCAGCGGGTTCGCGACATCGCGCAGTTCTTCATGGACGAGCAGTGCGGTCAGTGTCCGCCCTGCCGGATGGAGACCAACCAGTTCGTGCACATCCTGGACGCCGTTCTCGCCGGCACCAAGGGCGACTTTGCCGCACAGCTGAACAAGATTGCGAAGTTCACGCGCGGCAAGGGCAAGTGCTCGCTGATCGAGATGGCCGCCGCTCCCGTTCTCAGCGCGGTCGATTCCTTCGCCGACGATTTTGCCGCGAGGTGATTCCGCCTACCGTCCCCCCGTCGCGGAGCCGGGGGAGGCCGCGACGCGGACGCTGCCCTCAGGCTCCGGTACGGCTCACGTTCGACGTCGAGAAGAAGAGAAGGCATTCCACAGGTCGTCGAACTGCCGCGTAAAGGCCGAGACGAGCTCCGGAGCGTTCGACACCACGATGTTCTCTTCATTGTGCATCGCGGCGCGTCCAGTTGTAGCTTCCGGTCAGTACCCGCTTCCGTCGGCAATGGCGAACTTGTGGTGCATGTGCGCTTCCGTCTCGTCGAATCGGACCGGAACGCCCCGTTCGGAGAGCTTGTCGACGTCGGATCCGCGGTCGTTCGACTTGTCGTTGTCGGTGATGAGGCGAATATCGACGCGTCGCCGGTGGGCTCGCTCGATTGTGGTCGCGATCTCGTTGTCGGTGATGGTGAAAACGCAGATGTCGAGCCGGGAGGTCGCACCGTCGACGAAGCCGAGGATGCGATGCCGACAAGCTTCGCCCGGGCTGAAATAGGCTTCCTGTACCGGCTTGAACCGGGGCTCTTCCACGGTTCCGATGGCTTTCACGACGTTGTGGAGCCAGGCGAGAACCTCCTCGGGGCGTGCGCCGCGGATGGAGGCCTCGGCCAGTGCGAAAGCCCGGTTGCGCCAGAAACGCCGCCCCTCATCGTCCAGATTCAGCTCGGAGAGGGTCGCTTTGAGCGCCTGTCGCTCCCCCCGCTACAGACGATGGTCCTCGAGGGTGGCGCTTAGAAGTTTGTCGACGTCTCCACGATCCATACCTTGAGGATACGATCATCACCGGGAAAACGCATTCGGGGAGGGTGAAGCCGGGTTGTAAAATTCCCGCGTGTACCGCTGAACTTCTCTCGATGTCATCGTATCTTGTCTGGGACAGATGTCGGGTCGTTAAACGAGATCGTGCACCAGACGCACCGGGCCGAACGTCGCCGACCTCCTTCCCCGCGACGAAGTCCGCGACGACTCGGTCCAGTAGCTCGGGTCGGTGCTCGTGCACGAAGTGCGTCGTGTCGTAGAAGAATACCGTTGTGACGGTCTGGGGAGCTCTCTCCGAGCGCAACATTTTCGCTCGGCGCTGCAGCTACTGGTGAACCTTCCCCACAAACTCACCCTAATTCTCAGTGGAAACGCCACTAACTCCCGTATAGACTTCTCATTGTTCCTGGTTGGAGGACGCTCCATATGAGCCTACTCACGAGGCGTTTTGAGGAAGCCCTGTCGTTCGCTGCGCGTCTCCATGAGCAGCAGAAAAGGAAGGGAACCGACATACCTTATGTCTCCCACCTGCTCGCCGTGGCGGCCATCGTTCTAGAGGATGGCGGTGACGAGGACGAAGCGGTGGCAGCCCTGCTCCACGACGCCGTGGAGGACCAGGGGGGCAAGGCCACCCTGCAGGTGATAAGGAAACGCTTCGGCGATCGAGTTGCCGGCATCGTGGCAGGATACACCGACTCCGATGAGACGCCTAAACCACCGTGGAGGGAACGCAAGGAGAAGTACATCGCTCACCTTCGCCACGCTCCCCACGAGGTCCTTCGTGTCTCCGTCGCGGACAAGCTCCACAACGCGCGTGCGATCCTGCGGGATCTGCGCAAGCACGGCGAGCGCCTGTGGGGTATGCGTCCGGTGTCCCCATGACGCATTCGCCCCGGAATAGGGGGTTTATGGCACGGGAACTGCTAAGGGGTGGAGGCGGGAGTAGGCTGCCAGCGGTCGGGTAGAAGCTCGTGGATGCGTTTTTGTGGCCATCCGTCGGCGAGCTTGCGGAGCACGTCAGTGAGGTACGGGAGAGGCGGGACGTTGTGCTGTGCGCAGGTGCGCATGAGGCTGTAGAGAACGGCGGTGCGTCGCGCGGCGTCGTGAGAACCACAGAAGAGATAGTTGCGTCGACCGAGTGCGATGGCCCTCATTTGTTGCTCACAGATATTATTGTCAAGGCTTAAGCGTCCATCGTCGACGAAGCGAGTGAGAGCGGTCCAGTGGTTGAGTGGGTAACCCGTGGCCATGGCAGGGTCCGAGCTGGGCGGTTCGCTTCGATGCGTCAGCACAAACCACCGTTTCAGCTTCTCGAGTACCGACGCCGAGCGCTCCTTGCGAAGTAGCGTCCGCTCGTCGACCGACAGCTCCCTCGCATCGGCCAGGCGTTCGATGCGATACATCCTTGCGATCAGCTTGAGCGGGTAGGCGACGCGGCAGTCCATGTCTTTGAGGGCAACCAGCCTTCGTCGTGCATGCGCCCAGCACCCGACTTCTTCCGCGGAGGCCACCGTGCCGTTAAACACGCGATCGAACACGCTCGCGGCGTCGGCCTGCACGTATCCCGTGCGGCCCGCCAAAAACTCCCACGGACCCGTCGCTCCTTCGCCCGTCGGCGCGTAGCGAAACACCACGTCTCGGTCGTCGCCCATGTAGCACCACATCGTGCCTCGCTCGATGTTCTCCGGGCTTTGCGGATCGAGCACTTTCACTCCGGTGGCATCGGTTCGGATGACATCGGCCTTCAGGACCCGCTTCTCCAACTGGTCCACAAGCGGCTCCACAAGGTTTGCCACCTCGCCCACCCAATCCGACATCGTGGAGACCGCAATCCCCGCGCCGCTACGGGCGTAGATACGATGCAAACGGTGAAGGGGAACGTGGTCTACGTACTTGCTCACCACCACATGAGCTAAAAGCGAGGCGTCAGCGCTGCTCCGCTCGATCACCGGGGCCGGGCCCTCGGCTCTCGTGACGCCTTCCCGGCACTTCCCGCAGGCGTACTTCTCCAGATGGTACTCATGCTCGATGAAGTGCCCCGGCACGTACTCGAGCCTCCGTCGGACGTCTTTACCGAGAGGCTTCTTGAGTTTGCCGCATCGAGAGCAGCCCCGCTCCTCTTCAGGTATCTCGCGCAAGTGAACCTGGCGTTCGATCCCGTCCGTTCGGATTGTTTCGCGGCGCGGTTTGTTGCCCTTGCCTCGTGGCCGAGTCTTTTTCGCTTCTTCGATCTGCTGTTCCAGCTCCGCGTCTTCCCGAGCCTCGGTTTGTGGGTCGAGCTCCGGCTCCAGCTCTTCACCACCGCTTTGGCTCATCAGCTGCTCGAACATCAGCTGGAGCTGTCCGGGGTCCACCTTCTCGGAGCGCTTGCCTACTCGTTCCCTCTGAAGCTTCAACACCATCAGCTCCAGCTCTCTCGATTTGCGCAACACCGCATCCAGCGCCGAGACCAGCAGGTCGAACGCTTCCTCCGTCTTGCCCTCGCTTGCTAGACTTCGGGCCGAATCCCGAATCTGCCCCAGAGCGTTGGGCGCCCTCGTACTGCCAGCGCCCTCTCGGCGCGACTGGGTCGATTCGGAGCTCGTGTTCACTACTTACGCCTTTGACGCAGCTGTTTCGCTAGCCCCTTGCGATTCTGATTGCCCAACTGAGCCACCGCCTCTCGCATCTTCGACCAGGCCTCGACTCCACGACGAACTTCCCGTTCGTGGCTTCGCGGGATGTACAGCGATGTCGACCGACTCTCCTCGTTGCGAAACTTCAGGTACAGGTGGGGACCATGGAGACGATTCGGGTCGGTTCGGCACCCGCAGGCGGTTTTACCACAGCGAAACATGACCTCCGTAAGCGTGCCCGGTACAGCGTTCTCGCCGAGGGTTTGAAGCCGTTGCAGTAGTCGTGTCTTAGTCATATAGGGCGACTCTCTTCTCCTCAGCTCGCTGATACCATCGCTTCCGGCGTCGAGCGCCACGAAGGTCCAACCCCTCCAGCATCAGTCCCAGCTCGCCAGAGTCCAACTCAACGTGCCTATCACCCGGACGCGGTGACGTCGGCAGTTCAAAGGTCCCTCGCTCCAGCCTCTTGTACAGCAAAACGTACCCCGTCCGATCCCAAGCGAGGATCTTCACACGATTCTGACGCCGATTCAGAAACACGAACAGATGACCGCTCAGGGGCGATTGACCGATCACACTCCGCGTCGCTGCAGCCAGCCCGTCAAAGCCGCGACGCAGGTCCATCGGCTCCGCCGCAACGTAGATCCTCACAGACGATGGGAGCATCCACATCACGCTCGACCTTCTAGAACTTCGAGCACCCGACCCAGCTCCTCAGATGAGAACCCCTCACGCACTCGTACGCGCCTGCCGTCCAACAACACCACCTCGATCGCGTCCCTCTCGCCTCCTCGCTCGCCTTCTCGCTCGCCTCCCACCAGGCGAACCGGATGAAACCGTACACTCCCCCTCGACCCGCCTTGCAGTCGCTCCGACCACCGAACCAGCCGCTGGGAGGTCAACCCGTACTCCCTGGCGAACTCCGAGACACGCTTCCCACTACGCTGCCATGACGACACAACATTCCGCGCATCCGCCTCTGCCCAGCGCCGCTTCCCTATCACTTTCGATATCCCCGCTGTCCTTCGCTTCGACATCTCTTGCCTCCTTCGTCCCCCGCCTCCAGTGGCGAGCACACAAAGGATGCCTCGGGAGCGACGTATCGGGAACATGGTGGGAGCGGACGCTTACCCTGTGGGAGCGCTTCAACACCGACAAGGAAGGTTTGCTTTGGTACTACCGATCCGTCGTGTCGGCGTTCAAGGAAGCCGGGGTGGGATTCCTCGCTGAGGAGCTGGACCGTGTCGTGTCCGAGATCGAGGCGTTGAGCGCCTCTTCTCGCTGAGGCCCGGGGAAGATCGCGCTAAAGTTGGGCGACTCGACCGGAAAGGCGCGCGGACTCCTCCTCGGCGTGCTGGCACACTGTCGACATTGCGAGGTGTCACCGGCGTCGGCGAAACACCTCTCCTATTCCGACTCGTCAACATTTACAGGGTGTAGCTTCTTGACTGCTTCCGCTGCGTCGCAGAGTCTCTTATACGCAACCAGAATGTTGGTCCCAGATTCTCTGAGCAGTATCGATAAGGAAATCTGGGCGGGTTGCTCGGTACTTTCCGGAAGACTTTGAATCAGGCGGTTGAGATCGTCGATCGCCGTTCCAACCCAGCTCGTTATGAGCTGAGCGTTGACGCCGGGATCGCGATTCGAATAGGAGTCCGGCTCCGAGGCCAATCCGAGCTTGTCCTCGATGGCTCTCATCTCCCCTCTTACATCGAACATCAACGTGTCGCTCAACTGACGGCACGTCCCGGTAATCTCGCTCCGTAGCGGTTCGTCCGCCGCTAGCGAGGACGTCTCCTTCACCACGAAATCGGCGTTCCTCATCATGATGCCGATGCACTCGTGCATTACGGAGATGAGCCTGACCGCTTCTCCTTTTTTTGACATGGTAGCCCTCCTGCGTGGTTCCTACGGCCATGGGGTGGGGCTGGCGCCCTCTGGGCCGGCTTTCAATTGCATGAGCGGCTCGCCCGTCTCCACAGCTGAGTGACCGGTAGCGCGAACACACCGGGGCGTAGCGGATAGCGCTCCGTACCGGGGTAGACGAACGAAGCTCTCTCGAGGCTCGAGGTTTTCTGCTGCCGACCAAAAACCGCGACTCGGCTTTGGGGCGCTGGTAAGCTTCATTTCTACCGCGACGACTCTCTTGCGACCGGAAGTCACCAGAACGAGATCGACTTCTCGCAAAGGCGTCCGCAGGAAATGGTCGTGACCCCCAGCCAACTCCGTCCGGACGGAGAACCTGAGAAAAAATCGCGTTTCCCCAGGGAGATGGGGATGGTTGGTCCGCACTTGTGTCAACTAGGGGGGGCGGGTCCGCGTGGTGCGGATTCACCCGGTATCGTATCGGCGTTTCGTTGTTGCTTTTTGACTAGCTTTCTAACTAGTGCTTAAACGAATCGGGCTGCGTGTGCTCAATGCGCTCACGTCGGCGCGAGCGCCGATACCATCTTTGGCCTCCAGCGGAGGCGAATCCACTGCAGGATATCGTAGGTGAGGGCGACCCACTGAGATTCAGTGCGTACTTTGGCAATTCTGCGCACGCTAAACTGCCGCAGGCCAAACTTGGCTTTGATCCAGAGATTCGGGAACTCGGCCACTTGCGAGCGTGTCTTATAGATGGCCTTGGTTTCGTCGGTCTGCATCTTCTGGCGGAACGCGGCTATGTCGGGCAAGAGTTCGCGCCGCTCGATCGAGCGGCCGTGCCGCGTACGAGGACAGCACTGATCTTTAGCCGGACACGTCTGGCAGTCTTGCTCCGACGCCTTGTATCGATAGCACATCGTGCCATGGCTTTCCTGCTTGGCGTCGTAGCGTAAGTGCTTGCCCTGCGGGCACACATACGTGTTGGTCTCCGTATCGAAGACAAACTTCGACGCCTCGTATTCCGGACTCACGCCGTGGTGCTTATACGACTTGCGCCGATTAGCCTCTGCTGCCTTGTTCTCGGATTGGGGACCGACGAAATCGATGTCGCGCTTCGCCATCTCCGTGATGTTGTTGCTACTGATGTAGCCCCCATCTACGACCATCTGCTCGGGCGCGCGGTGCATGCTCTGCTCAAGCCGTTGTATGGCGGGCGTCAGCTGCTGATAATCGCTGCCGGCCTGCGTGGCATCGATGTCGACAATCAGGCCGTGCGCGGCATCCGTTGAGACCTGGACGTTGTAGCTAGGTGCGGAGCCGCCCTCGGCTTGTTTCATCACCCGCGCGTCGGGATCGGTCGTGCTCACGCGTTTTACGCGGCTTTTGGCGGCTTCCAGCTTGTCGTACTCCTTCAACGCTGATTCTAGACGCTCCTGTCTCTCTCGCCTGGCGCGTTGCTGTGCTGCCTGCATCTGCCGGCTCGATTCCTCCTCCGTCTGTGCTTCGAGAGCCTCGACCGCCTCACGCGCATCCTTCAGATACGCCTCCACACGAGGCTTGCTGCGAAATCCACTCGACGAAGCATTCGCGCGCACCTTCGTCCCATCCAGCATGACTCGCTCGAGCGTGATCAATCCGTCTGCACTCAGAAGCCCCAAAGTTTGCACAAACAACTCGTGTAGGGCCTCCGAATGGGTCACCCGAAAGTCCGATAGCGTGTGCGCACTGATGCTCTGCATTCCGGTGAGCCATTGATAAGCCGGATGATGCTCGCACAGCCGCTCAATGGCGCGGGCCGAACTCACGGACTGGCTGTAGCTGTAGACCCACAGGCTCACCAGTAGCTGCGGATCGAACGCGGGCCGGCCTGCGCCACCCGCGACGGAGCGGATCTGCTCCGTGTACCCGCTGAGATCCAGCCAACCCACGAACTCCCAGATCGCACGCGCTGGGTCATCCTCTGGGATCAATCGCTCCACGTCCACCGTCCGCAGCAGCAGCTGCGCGCGATCGACCACCTTCAACCGAGCCTGTGTCGCGCGTTCTCCCTCATCGCCGTCATCACCATCGTTCCGTTTTCGCGGACTCGGAAAGCCGGGAAGCGACGTTTGGTTATCACCCACGTCTACCCCGCTTTCTCCCTCGCTTCGCCTTTGGCGTCCGACGCACAATCAGGGTGTTTCGATCCTCCACCACCCACTCCAGCTCCTCGCCCTGCTCCATCTCTAGCGCCTGCGCTAAAGGCGACGGGCAAATCACATAGCACTGACGGGTGTCGTTGGCTCGCTTGATCACCTGCAGCTTCGTCACGTATCCCAATGAACCGCCATTCTATGACATAGCGGTACCGCTAGTCAATAACTAATTTTTCTCACGTCCGGAGTTGCGAAAATCTTGCCCGGGCGAGATTTCCGATGCAACCATTCTAGCGCCGCGCGTTCAGACAAACCCTATTTTCGACGCGTACGTACGTGGGACGTGTCGGCCGCCGTAGCTTCCGGTACGAAGCAGGCGACCATACATCCGGTGGCGAAGTACAGGCGATCGTTCGCGTAGATGATCTCGCCGGGCTCGTTGCCGTATCGCTCGTTGATCCGATATCCCCACGCAAACTTGCCTGATTTGCGGTCGAACGCGATCAGGTGCTCCTGATGTCCACAGACGAACAAATGCGTTCGCGTCAGCAGATAGGGGCCACGTTCATAGAGATAGGTGGAGTAGGGGAGCTTGTAGGGAAGCGCGCCGAGTCGCCGAAAAGCGGGAACGATCTTGCCGCTCTTCGGTTCGAGCGAGCCGAAGCCTCCGGGGCCTTCGACGAAGAGCTTCGCGCCGTCGCTCGCAAGGGAGACGGTCTTCTCGCATCTCCAGATCTCGCGGTCGTCCTCGAGCGACAACGCCAGCATCGTCGCCCCGAGCCGAACGATCACCCGATCGTCGAGAACCGCCGGAACGTCGTCCAGGGTCTCCTCCTCGAGCCCGACGAACTGCTTCTCCCAGTCCGTTTTTCCGCTTCTTATGTCGATGCCGAGGAGCCTCGCGCCATCGTAGCCGACAATGACCCGAGGACCCGCAATCGCGAAGTGGGAGCTCATCGAGCGGTCGCCCGGTCGCCGGCTCCATCGCCGCCGGCCGGATCTCCAATCGACGACATACAAGATGTTGTCGCCGTACTCGGGCTCGAAGGCGGTGCCCACGAGATACCGCCCGGTGATCTCGGCGCGCTCGGGCTCGGGACAGAAGACGACGTGCTCCAGCTCCCCCGACCGGCCGTTCAGAACGTGGAGCTCGTGATCGACGGGCCAGGCGAAAACACGACCCTCGTGAGCGAGGCGCGGCACTGCGGGCAGATCATACGCCCAGCGCAGCTCCTGACTTTCCTCGTCGAGGGCGAGAAGTCGCCGTCGGCGATCGCTGAGAATGACGAGCTTTTTGCTGATCCACAACGATTGCGCCGAGGGGGGGTAGGACATCGTCACCCGACCGTGCCGTTCCTCGGCGAGCGGCGGCTCTAGTGCGGGCACACTCACTTCTTCCTCCGCGCCGGGAGGCGCTCACCGCTCTGCCCCCACCGGATCACCTTGCGCTTGCGAGAGGTCGCCCCCGGGGCGAATCGCGTGCGGGCTGCCGTCGCAAGCTGGCGATTGCCGCATCGCAGCAGGCAAACGCCCATCTCTTCACGCCTCTCCCACTCGTCCGTTTTGACGGCTTTGGAAAGAGCGCTCTCCGTTCGAAGATCGCCGAGACGCACGAGGAGTTTGTAGGCACCTGCCGCGACGGCCGCGCTTCCGTTTCGTGCCGCTTCGATGAGCGCTTCGTTTCCCTCGGAAACGTCGAGACTTTCGAGCGCGGCGGCTGTCTCTTCCAGCGTCGTTCCCGTCGTTTTGTCCAGAGCGAGGATCAGGCCCGGTACGGCTTCTCTGTTCTTCTGGGAGATCAGCGCCCGTGCGATACGCTCCGCCCCGCTCCCTTCAGTTTTTTTGAGCAGCTCGGTGAGCCGCTCCTCGGCCTCCACGAAAGTCACAAAGGAGAGTCCCTCGATGGCCACCTCCCGCACCTCGGGACTGGAATCGCCGAGTAGCGTGAGAAGCGCGTCCGAGGCGCGACGGAGATTTTGCTCCGCCAGGAACGACGCGATCCGTCGGCGGGTCTCGACGGACGCCGAGCCGAGAAGGGTAAAGAGCGCATCGCTGCGCTCTCTGTCTCGAAACCAGCGGCCGCTGTCGAGAGCCTTGCGGCCGACCCAATTATCCTCGTCGTCGACCGCCCGCAACAGGGCGGTCAGCGCGCTCTGAGTCTGGTACGCGCCGAGAGCTTTGACAGCCTCCTGGCGCACCGAGCGGTCGTAGTCGTACGAAGCCGCGATGAGCGCGTCGCGTGATTTCGGGTCCTTGCGTCGCGTCAGTTTCTCCACGGCCTCCCGGCGCTCCCAGCAAACGGGATCATGGATGCGGGTGAGAACCGACTCTCGGGCAGCAGCTCGATCCGCCCCGCGGCGCCGGGATCGAGCAATAGCGTCCGCCTCGGGTCGACCGGAGGCGGCGAGAGCTTGCCTGGCAGCTTTGCGAACCGGAGCGGCTTCGTCCAGGAGAGCGAATCCGAGATAGCGCAGCGCGGGATCCCCGCCGATCCGACCGAGGCCTCTGGCGGCGGAAGCACGGACGTGTGGCTCCGGGTCACGGAGCATCGAGCCCAGGTAACGCACGGCCCGCCGGGAATCACCGAGTGACTCGGCGGCCCGCGCGCGAACCCCCGGGTCCATGTCTCGCAACGCCCGCAGCAGAGCATCCACGCTCTTCGCGTCTCGCCGACCGGCGAGCGCTTCGGCGGCCATTCGACGCTCTTGCGGCTCCGGCTGGAGAATGCGTTCGAGAGGATTCACTATCGGAGAGCTTTGGGCACGCGAGAGCGAGGACGATCCTTCGCAAGCCGTGCGACCACAGCGTGTCGCGCGTGCTCCTGAAGAAACTCTCCGAGAGGTGCGAGCTCATAGGGGTCGGTCAGAAATCCGGCACGGTGGAAGTTTTCCTCGGTGTCGAGGTCGAGCACGCGTTGTCGGAACAGTCTCGCGTCGTCCTTCCGGAGATTCACCGCTTCGAACGGCCGCAATTCATCTTTGTGATCGAGACGCACCGTCAGGTTGCATTTTTCGCAGTGCATCTCGTAGTTCGCCTTGACGAAGTCGCGGTCCTTGAAACGAAACCAGCGCGTCTTTCTAGGATAGTCGGGAATCTCACTTTCGGCGAGCTCGTACTCGTCGAAGATGCGAACTCGGTGCCCCTGATGCTCGACGAGGTAGGCCCTGAATGCCTCGAGCTCGTGCGACAACAAGTGCACCGCCTCGAACCCTCGATAGATATAGCCGAAGCTCTGGACCTTGCCTGAGGACCTCCGCGTGGCGAGGCCTGGCGAACCGATGCGGCCGCCGTCTCCAATGTCTGGCGCTCCCACCCCGCAGTCGAACCAGATCGTGGTGTACGTGATACCCATTCGTGGATCCTACCAAGTGCGAGGACGACATGATCGCCGCGTTCCACCGCGAAACGCTGCGTTCCGAGGCTCAGGAGCCGAGCTCGGCCGTCCAGTTCACCACCACGGTGATGTGGTCTGTGCTGGGCGCCTCCATGAGCACTTTGAACAGGAACGTTGACCGTCACCGGTGACGGCGTACTGGGTGAGCCAATAGATGCCGAAACTGCGCACGGGAGCCTGGATCAGGACGCGAGCGCTTCCGACCTCGAAAGATTCCCCACCCGCTACCGAGACCGCCACGAGATTGTTGCCAGGGTCGAGGTAGAAGAGCTCCCTCCCGTCCCCGCGCCACCGGGGCGCCCAGCCGCCGTCGGTGGAAATGAGCCAGCGACCTTCCAGACCGGGAAACGGCTGGACGTACACTTGCGCTCGCCCGCCCTCGTCCGAGACGTACGCCACCCACCGGCCGTCCGGGGAAAGACGGCCATGCAGTTCGTTGGCTTCCGTTGCGAGCAGCGAAGTGGCTCCGTCGTCACCTGTGAACGAGAGTACCGACAGGTCGGTGTTCGCTAAGGTGTATCCGCCATTGTCGGTGAACAACAACGACTGACCGTCCGGGGACCAGTCCGATGGCTCCTTGTTGAGACCCGACTGCAGCAGCACCCGGGCTTCCCCGGCGCCGCTGGCCGCTTTCTGGTACAGGTCGAAGATCCCACCGCGATTCGAGGAAAAAGCGATCCGGGTACCATCCGGTGACCACACGGGGTGGTCATCGTCCGATGGATCGAACGTCAGCCGAGCTTCGGTTCCGCGCGCCAGGTTGTGCAACCAGAGATCATGCGTTCCCGTCTGTTCATCGGGACGGGACACGACGATCCGCCTTTCGTCAGGCGACAAACGAAGAGAATAGTAAGAGCCCGGTTGACCGACTGTTTCCAGTTGTTGGCCTTCGCGATCGAACCAGACGAGCTGGCTCATGGGAGTACCTCCAAGGCCGCCGGTTCGAAACGCCAGAACGCCCGTTTCGGAAACCGAGAAGCTCGTCCGGTTCGTTCGTGGATTGTGGGTGACATCTTCGGCGATCCGGGACGGCTCACCAGTGAGCTTCAGGCTGCTGGCATCGAACGGTTGGGCCATCAGGGTCGCCCCACGCAGGAAGAGGAGATAGCCGGGCTCAGCGTACGTGGCCTGCACATCGGTGTTGAGAACGAGCCGCGGCTCACCGCCATCGAGCGAACCTACGTAGATACCCCGGTGCTCGTCCTCGAGGCTGTCGGCAAAATAGAGGAAGTGCCGAGCGTCCGGTAGAAACCCCGGCCACTCGTGCACCGTTTCCTTCCGGGAAGGCTCGAGCGTGGTGAGCGGCGCCGGTATCCCACCGGAAGCGGGCACCTGATACAGACCCTCACCCGCCTCGGAAAAGACGATGACGCCGGTGGGACTCCAGGCGGCCCCGTCGCGGCCTCGCAGGTCGCAGAGAGTTTCGGGCGGTCCACCCGATACTGCGATCCTTTTGATGTGGCCGGGTGTCTGGAAACCGATGAAGCCGCCATCCGGTGACCAGAAGGGGAACCAGGCTCCCTCGGTACCTGGAAGGAGGCGCGCTTCGAGGGAATCGAGATCGCGCAGCCAGAGATGGGGTGTGCCGGAAGCGTCTCTCGCCGCGAAAGCGAGGTGCTGGCCGTCGGGAGAGAGCGCGAGTTGCCGGGCGGCGGGCCCCGGCGCAATCGTCGTGCCCTCGGGTGTCAGGACGCGAAAGCGGATCGCTTCTTTCGTGGGTTCTTGACCTAGATTGGCGACGCCGAGGGCGAGGGCAACGACCGTGGATGCGGCTGCCACGATCCAGCCCAACCGGGCTGGGGCCGCGCGAGGCGGATCGCTCACGGCAGCACCGGCTTCGACGTCGCCCAGAAGAATCCGTGCCTCGCCGATGTCCCGCAGGCGCCTCTTTGCGTCTTTGTCCAGACATCGCCGCAGCAGTCTGCGGACGGCCTCCGGCGTCTCGGGAGGAAGCACTTCCCAAACGGGCTCTTTCGTGAGAACGAGCGCCATGATGTCGGAAACTTCTTTGGCTTCGAAGACCCGCTTCCCGGCCAGGATCTCGAAGAGCACACACCCGAACGCCCAGATGTCGGTCCTCTTGTCGATCGGCTTCCCGCGTGCTTGCTCTGGACTCATGTAGGCCGCCGTGCCCAGGATGACACCGGCCCGAGTGGCGGCCGCGCTCAAAGTAGGAGACTGAGACGCGTCCGCCGAAAGCGTTTCGCTTTCGAGAGCCTTCGCCAGACCGAAGTCCAGCACCTTCACCGTGTCGTCCACTCGAACCTTGATATTGGCGGGCTTCAGGTCGCGGTGGACGATGCCTTGCTCGTGCGCGGCCTCGAGAGCGTCGGCGATTTGGCGAGCTATGTGGAGAGCTTCGTCCACCGGAACGGGCCCCTCGGCAATCTGCTGCGCCAGAGTGGGACCTTCGACGAGCTCGAGCACGAGGGCGCGAACGCCGTCCGCTTCTTCGAGGCCGTAGATGGCGGCGATGTTCGGATGGTTGATCGAGGCGAGGACCTGGGCTTCGCGTTGAAGGCGAGCGAGACGTTGCACGTCGTCCTCGAAGAGGTCGGGCAGGACTTTGAGGGCGACATCCCGGTTGAGCTTGGAGTCCCGCGCCCGATACACCTCTCCCATTCCTCCGCTGCCAATCAGAGCGCCTACTTCGTAGGGACCCAGGCGCACACCTGATGAGAGAGGCATAGCGTTCGCAACCGTGTTGGCAGGATTATATCCCGCTGCGGGGTTGAGGGCGGTTAGCTTGTGTCCACGAGAAGCGGCCCTGGCTCGTCGCACTCTCGAGTAGCGCCCAGGTCGAGGATGGATGTTGTAGAATGCCGCGTCCTCAGACCGAGCGTCGTCCGGAGTGACCCCGATCCCATCGAGCGCGTCGATGAAAAGAAACCTGGTGTTGGCGGCTCTGGTGTTGCTCCCGACCCAGGGCGGAACGTTCCAGGAGGACTCCGCGCCCAGCCGCGACATCCCCATCAGCGTGTTCCGCGTTCCGATCGAAGGCACGATCGACCTCGGCCTGGCGCCGTTCGTCTCGCGCATCGTCGAAGAAGCGTCCGAGATCGAGGGCGCCGTGGTTCTCCTCGACATCGATACGTTCGGGGGCCGGGTCGACGCTGCCGTTCTCATCCGAGACGCACTGATCGACGCTCCCGTTCGCACCGTTGCTTTCATCCACCCCCGCGCCATCTCCGCGGGCGCTCTGATCTCACTCGCCTGCGAGACCATCGTGATGGCGCCCGGTGGCTCGATAGGCGCCGCGACACCCATCACCGGGGGGGCTGGAGAAGAGCCGGAGGCGGCCGACGAGAAGTTCCTGTCGTACATGCGCACCGAAATGCGCGCCACCGCGGAGAAACGGGGGCGGCGCGGAGACGTCGCTGAGGCGATGGTGGACCGCGACATCGAGATTGAAGGAGTCGTCGAAAAAGGCAAGGTCCTGACGCTGTCGACCGAGGAGGCGCTCGGGCTCTCCATCGCCGATTTCGAGGCGGCGAGTGTGGAAGACGTCCTGGAAGTCCTCGGCTTGTCGGGAGCGCGCGTCGAGGAGACCGAGACCAACTGGGCGGAGCTCCTTGCCCGCGCGGTCTCGGAGCCCACCTTCACCTCGCTCCTTCTGAGCCTCGGCTTTCTCGGCATCATGATCGAGCTGTACCACCCCGGATGGGGGATTCCGGGGACGATCGGAGTTCTCTCGCTTCTCACGTTCTTCTTCGGCCATCACGTCGCTCAGCTCGCCGGCTGGGAGGAGCTGCTGATCTTTGTCCTTGGCGTCACGCTCATTCTTCTCGAAATTCTCGTCGTGCCGGGGTTCGGAGTCGTCGGTGTAAGCGGCATCGCCCTCGTGATGGTCTCGGTCGTGCTGTCCCTTCTTGCCCTCGACTTGCGCGTGTCGTGGGACCTCGGCTTCGTGGACCGCGCCCTGATGGTGGTCTCGACGTCCATCATCGTGACCGCGGTCGCTGGCTTTCTCGTCGTCCGCCTGCTGCCTGCCACGGGGGTGACCCGACGCTTCGTGCTGGCCGCGTCGCTGGAGAGCGAGGCGGGGTTCCGCTCCCACGACAAGTCCGAGGAGGAGAGCTTTCGTCCCGGTACCACTGGCGAAGCGATGACGGACCTGCGCCCCGCCGGCAAGATCAAAGTCGAGGCGAAGCGTCTCGACGCGGTGTCCGAAGGCGAATTCATCGCGGCGGGCACCCCGGTCACGATCGTCTCTTGGCGCTCGGGGACCGCCGTCGTGCGCGCGACGCCGCAAGAGGAAGAATGAGCGATCCCGCCGTCACCGTGGTGGCTCTTCTCGTCGCAGGCTATCTCCTGATGGCGGTCAGAGGTCTTTCTCGTGCCCGGCTTCGGAGTCCCTGGCATCGGAGCGCTCATCTGCCTCGGCGCCGGTTGCTACTTCGCTTATCACTACTATGGAGGCACTTGGGGAGCGCTGGTCATCATCCTGGTGTTGAGCTCCACGACCGCCGTTCTTGTCTGGATTCCAAGGAGCCGCTTCGGCCGGCACGTCGTGCACTCGACCTCTCTCGAGAAGGCGTACGCCGGCGATGCGAAACTCGACACCGGTCAGATCGGTGTGACAGAGTCGGATCTACGCCCGGCCGGCATCGCGCGCTTCGGGGAGCTCCGGCAGAGCGTGGTCACCGAAGGCGAGTTCATCGATGCGGGCAAGAGCATCGTGGTCACCGAGGTTCACGGCTCCCGCGTCGTCGTGGAGCTAGCGGAGTCCGTGAACGCGGACACCGCCTAACAAGGAGGTTCGCTCATGGAGGGATTCTTTGCCGTCACCCTACTCGTTCTCGTCGTGCTCGGGTTCATCCTGTACTTCGTGCCCTTGGGATTGTGGATCGCCGCAATGTCCTCGGGAGCCTATGTTGGCATCACCACGTTGATCGCGATGCGGCTTCGGCGCGTTGCTCCATCCCTCATCATCAAGCCCCGCATCAGTGCGGTGAAGGCGGGGCTGAATGTCAGCGTCGATCAGCTCGAAGCCCACTACCTCGCGGGCGGCAACGTCGACAGAGTCGTCAATGCCCTCATCTCGGCGGACAAGGCAAACATCGCGCTTACTTTCGAACGTGCCGCTGCAATCGATCTCGCCGGCCGTAACGTGCTCGAAGCGGTACAGATGAGCGTCAACCCCAAGGTCATCACCACGCCGAAGGTCGCCGCCGTTGCCAAGGATGGCATTCAGCTGGTGGCCCAGAGCCGCGTCACGGTGCGGGCCGATATCGAGCGCCTGGTTGGCGGCGCGGGCGAGGAGACCATCGTGGCCCGGGTCGGCGAGGGCATCGTCTCGACCATCGGCTCTTCGGAGACGCACAAAACCGTTCTGGAAAACCCCGACGCCATCTCGAAAACCGTCCTGAGCAAGGGATTGGATGCGGGGACGGCGTTCGAGATCCTGTCGATCGACATCGCCGACGTCGACGTCGGCGCCAACATCGGTGCCAAGCTCCAGACCGAGCAGGCTGAGGCGGACAAGCAGATTGCACAGGCGAAGGCGGAGGGTCGTCGCGCCATGGCGGTGGCGCAGGAGCAGGAGATGAAGGCGCGGGTGCACGAGATGCGGGCCAAGGTCGTCGAAGCGGAAGCCGAAGTCCCGAAGGCGATGGCGCATGCGTTTCGCGAAGGAAAGCTCGGTGTGATGGACTACTACAACATGCAGAACGTCGTCGCCGACACCAAGATGCGTGACTCCATCTCGCGCTCGACCGCACCCACGGAGGAAGAAGGTGAGGGAGAGTAGAACGGAGAAGGTGAGGGACGAGGAAAAGCGGTTTCTCGCTCAGGCGATTCGAGATCCGGAGCGATTCCGTGAGCGCCTCGTGCTCGCCATCGCCCTGAGCCCTCCGAAATCGAAGAAGACGCGTCCGCGTTCGCGAGCTTCCCGGTAGTCAGGAATGGAATTCCAGACGATCCTCTATATCGTCCTTTTTATCATCTGGCTCCTTTCGCAGCTCTTCAAGGTGATCAAGAAGGCAGGTCGCGAGACGGAGCCGAACGAGCCACCGCCGGCTCCCTCTCTTCCTTTCGTTCCTGCGTACCAGGCGCAGAGCATCTTGAAGCGTCTCGAAGAGCTCGAGACCAACGTCGATGGCACACTCGCGGAGCTCGACGAGCCGGTACGAGCCCAGACCTCCTTCCTTGTCGGGGGCGATCTGCTCACCGAAGCAGCGAGGCTCCGGAAGGCGATCGAGGATGCCCTTGCCAAGGAGGAGTTTCCTGGTGAGTTCGAGCGCGCCAACCAGCTCCTGTCGCACGTTCAAGAGACGTTGCGCGCTGCCAGAACCCAGTCCGACTGGAGGCGGCGGGCGGAGTCCCGCCGCTCGGGCGCCATCGCCGATCGACTGGTCGAGGAGTTCTATACGCCCTTCCGATCGTTTGCAGAGAGCAAGCCGCTCGAGCTCGCAGAGCCGCCTCCGGTCGCCGTCGCGCGAGAGCGGCCCTCCGATACCCGCTCACCACTGGTGGCGTCGACCCTCTACGTTCCGCGAACCGTCACGACCGATCCGCGGCACTGGTGTCTGTTTGCTCCAGAGCTCTCGTACTATTTGAGCGGAACCGCGCCGACGCTCTACCAGGAGATCTACGAACGCCTCGAGCTCGGCGTCCCGGAGCGCGCCGATGACCCCGAGGCGCTCAGCCGTGTCTTTTTCGCCTCGTGGATCGTACGCTTCCTCGGAGATTCGGTCGGCGCGTCCTTCTTTGGTCCCGCCTATCTTCGCGCGCTCGCGCACCTCAGCGCGCAGCCTCGAGCGCCTTCGCGGGTCACCACCGTGCGTCTTCGCGGGGATGGCACCGTGGACGCCGAGGCTCCGATGCACGTGAGAGTTCATCTCACGTCGCAATGGCTCGAAGACATGGGCTATGCGTCGGAGGCGGGGAGCCTGCGGAGGGACTGGGACGAGTGGCACGGTTCTCCAGAGACGCTGAGCTTCGTCGGTGCTGCGGGGAGTCTCCCCGCAGCCCCCTTGCTGGCGTCGATGGCAGCTCTCGTCGGCGAGCTATTCCACCTGGAGCTCGACGCGCTCGGAAACCGAAAGCTCTTCAACCTCCCCGGCCTCGCGGACTGGCAAGTCCACGCACGAGACGAGTCGGAGGCCATCGACCGACTCGAGGCAGGAGAGAGAGCCACCGGCTCGGCGCGCTCCCTCGTGGCCGCGGCGATGGAGGCGGCGATCGGCGCCCCCGAGTCGGCGGTCCCGATCGCGACCGCCCTTTACGAATCGGTCAGTCTGCCCCCGGCGGTTCCCGGTGCCAGGGTGAGGGCTCCCGTCGTCGTGCGTCGAACCGGAAGAGCCCGGCAGCCCTCGTCTGCTCGGGAGATCGCCGAAGCTCTCATCCTTGCAGAGGTGCTGCTGGAACCCCGTCGCCGCGCACGATGAGACTCACTTGCCAGGGTAAGGCGGTGCAGGGGCACTGAAGTTGGCCCGCGCCCGTGGCGAGTTGAACGTAATGAGTGGTGCCGAGTGCTCGGTTATCGTCCGGCTCGGAGCGTGGGTAAGAAGTTCTCCATCACCCAGACCTCGAGGGTGGGGTTTCCGGCAATGAAGGAAATGCGGTTGCCGTCGGGGTGGACGCGAACTTCCCCTAACCCTTCCTGAACCAGTCCCGTTTGCTGCGGGGCTCCCCCTTTGGCCGAGATCCACCACAGCGCCGATTGCTCCTCGTCGTGCTGCGTGAAGAGCAAGGCGTCTCCGTCTCGGGTCCAGGCTTGCACGGCCAACACCATTTCCGACTCAAAGAGGGTGCGTGGGTCTCCTCCTGCCGTTGGAATCACGAGCAAGCGCCAGGCCTTATCGGAATGGCCCGAGAGAGCCATCAGCCAGCCATCGGGTGAAAGGGCACAACTAGTAATAAACTCCGAAGGTCCTTCGATGGGGCGAGCCCGTCCACTTGCGAGATCGTGCCGGAAAACGGTTCCGTCCTTTACGTAAGAGATCGCTCTCCCGTCCAGCGAGGGCTCTATCCCTACGACGTGTTGCCCGAGAAGGACGGTCTCCAATTCCCCGGTCGCCAAGTGGAAGCGGTACAGCCCGGGTCTCCGTCGCTCATCGAAGCCCTTGATGAAGATGGAACGCCCGTCTCGAGCCCATCGCAGTTTTCCCACCAGGAGAAGACCGGGCGAGAACTCGCTCTCCTCCCCGCTCGCCATCGATCGAACGACGACCTTGTGCGTACCGCTCGGCCAGGTAACCGACGTGTACGCGAGGGAGCGTCCATCGGGAGACCAGTCCGCCCACAGGGTGCTGCCCGTGTAGCGCGTGGCAACGAGAGCGGGCGCGGTTGTGATCTCGCGGCCTCCAGGATCGAGGCCGGCCGTATATGCGTCGGCGATGCCGGTTTCTCGGTAATAGTAGTAAGCTCCGTCGCGCGTGAGACCGATGGGCGTGGCCCGCCCGATGTCCTTTTGCAACATGACGGGAGCGCCTTGTGCCTCGCCGCCCAATACCTCGACCATCCAGACTCCGAACGTTGCTGTGCGGTCACTTCCGAAGAGTATTCTCTCGCCATCCGGTGTCCAAATGGGATAGACGTCGTTGGCGGGATGCGTGGTGACAACCGTCTCACTGGGATCGTTGGGATCCATAGCGACGACGTGGATATCGCGGCGGTCGGAATCTTCCTGAGAAGGCCAGTCGTAGGCGAGGTAACGGCCGTCCGGGGAGAGGCTCATGCCGAGGCAGAAGTCGGTCTCCGAGCGCTTGACGATTCTCATTTCGCCATCGGCGATGGAGATCAGGGCCATGATATGGACGTAATCCGTGGAGATGAATTGGGTGAGAACATAACCTCGGTCGAGTGACCAATCGAGAAAACCGATGTCTTCGATGTCCTCACTCCGCAACAATATCCGGGGCTCCGCCGCGCCGACGTCGATGACACGGATGTCCCAGTAGCTCTCATCAGGGGGATACCAGCCGTAGGCGACGCTCGACCCATCCGGTGAGACGGCGGACCAGTACGTCCAGCCCCTGGACTCCCACCCACCCTCCTGGTGGGTGAGGGTCAGCGTTTGCTAGGTCGCGAGATCGTAGAGAGCAAGCTCCCCATCGACGTCCGCGTAGGAGAGGTAGCGGCCGTCCGGCGAAGCCCTTCCCATCAGATCGACCTCCTGCGGTTGGGGAGCACGGCGGTGCAAAATGGACGACGCGGGAGTCCGCAGGCCTTCGTACCAAGTACCGAGCGCTGCCGCCAGCAACAGCGCGGCGGGCACCCCGACGACGATCCGCTTGCCATTGGTGCGGCGGGTCTCGGGTTCCCGGCTTTCGAGGCGCTCTCTGCCGTTGGCCCACCAGGCGTCGAGCTCCGAGCGGTAGGCGTAGACCGCGCCCCGCTTCTTTTGAGGACGCCGGTGGATGGGAAGGCCTTCCTCTTTTTCCCAGAGCTGGACCGTCCGGACGGCCCGGTCGAGGTAGGCCGCGATCTCCTTCCGCGAGTCCAACCGCTCGCGGCTCGCGGTTCTCGCGGCTGTTGGTCCATGGCGAAGTCACTCCGAAAAACGGGGTCGATATCTGTTCGAGCATCCTAGTTCATTCGATCTCCCGGCTTCAACGGGAGATATGAAAAATGGCTGCAAAAGAACGTTTTGCGTTTGTTTGCGCTTGTCAAAGCGAGCGCTTGCGCCCACTGTGCAATGGAAACACGCTGTCCAATGGTTCGTAAAGTTCAAGCCGGGCGATTCTCTGTGTGATTGGAACGGGTTAGTAGACACTGTCAACGTTGAGCGAACGCATGCGGACAGGTGGGTGATTCGTTCGAATGGGGACGCAATTGCATGCCACCTCAGCATGAACACCAAGGGGCGGGCGGATCAGCGACTGGAAGGTCTGTTCTTCATGCCCTTCGAAACGACTTTGGACGTCCTGTCAGGGCCCGGGTGTCCGTAATGACCGCTCGCCGAGTCAAGAGCATATATGCCCCCTTCACGTTCAGGACCCACGTGCCCCCGTTCTAGTCCCGAAAGCGGGTTCGGTGTCTCTTTGAAAATCCAGTCAGTTCATTCGACTCCCGGTTTCCAACCCCCCTTGGGGCCAAATTACAAAAAGAGCTCGTTGCGTTTGTTTGCGCTTGTCAACGCGAGCGCTCGAACCCACGATGCGGTGGCGACACAATCTCTATCTTTTGCATCGCCTAGAGCGTAATGGACGAAGGAGGTCCCATGATGAAAGGAACGATTTTACGTGTGGCGATTGCCCTCGCCGTCACCCTGACGTTGGGAACCCGCCTTGGCCATCCCGATCACAAGCCGGGTCACGGAAAGCCAGGAGGGGATAATCCTGAGACCGTTCCCTTGCAAGCGACTTACCGCAGTCAGTTCGACCCTACATTCGACTACATCCGGGGTGACAGTGGGCTGGGTACGGTGTACTTAGACGTGATGTTGCAGCAAGACGGGGGCTGGGTAGAGTTCCCCGGAAGCGGAAACTTTACGATGAGGACGATCGGTGCGGGCAAAAGCTCCAAGAATGTCGAGAACCCTCGCAAGCTCGTTTTTGATTTCTCTAAACCCCTACCCCCCGACGGAGTAGTCTGCACAGGTGGTCTTGGGCCACCAGACATAATCCGCTGCGAATACGAAATGCCTGCCCACACGTCCGTTAATGCCGACACCGGATTTGGCACCCACATACCGGGAGGACTCCGAGACATGAGTTATCCAGACAAGACGATCGATGCAAGGATCGGGGCGACCTTCGGCAACCCTGACGATTCTTCCAACGAATTCCGGTTGGTCTGCGGCGAACTGGCAAGCGCGACCGCCGAGCCGGATCGGACAGACACCGATTACGCGAATGTGACCTGCGTTGCGCCTGTCAGTGAGACCGATAACACAGAGTCAAGCCCATTCTTAGTTGAAACTCTCCACGGCTCACGATTACGCGACCTTCTTCTTCGATACGGTTGATGTCTTCGCCTCGATCTTCAGTTCCCGCTTGAGAGCTTCGCGAAGCTTCGGGAGATGGCGGTATCCCACCACCTTCCTCAAGCGCGGTTCGATGTCCACGAGCGCCGTCGCCAGCCAGCGCTGGCGTTGGCTCGAGTTCTTCCAGTGGTCGACCTTCGCGCAGCGTTCCTCCACCAGGGCATTGACGGATTCAAGGCAGTTCGTCGTCTTGAACGAACGGCCCAGCACCCCGTATACGCCGAGTCGATGCACGCTCAGCGTCTCCTCGAGTCCTTCCTCCAAGCTGCCAGCTGCGGATTGGTTCCGCTCTTCTAACTCACCGTGAAGTTGCTCGAGCGCAGCGAGGGCGTCTTTGTACTCCGGCCTGTTGTAGGCCCTCTGAAGCCGCTTGCGCCACGACCCCTGCTCGCCCTTGGACAGGTAGCTCACTACGTTTTCACGTTTGTGCCACTGGCAGCGTTGTATCAGGGCCCGCTTACGGAATGCCTTCTTTACTGCCGCTTGGAGACCCTTGCCGCCGTCGATGATCACCAGTAGACCCTGGGAGATATCGAGTCCCCGCTCGAGCAGTGAAACGGCGTCAACACCTGCGCGTTCTCCGTGTCCGTCTCCACGAAGCCCAAGAAGCGTTTTTCCCCAGAAAGCGTAATGCCCAGCGCCACAACCATCGTGGCGTCGGCGAACGTCTTCCCGTCTAGAAACAGCGCCACCACATCCTCGCCGGATAGATCCCGTTCCTGCATCTCTCGGAGCTTCGTCGCGCTTGCTTCAACGAACTCTCGGGACACCGTCGAGCTCGACAGCCCGATGGCGCCCGGAATCGCTTCCGCTGCCGCCTCGTAGTTGCGACAGGAGATTCCGTAGAGAACTCGTTTCAGCAGTAGATCATTCACCTCACCGCCGTGGCTCAGCGCCTCGTACGACCGCAGCGGAATCTCTCCTCCCTCGATGCTCCGAACCCGGGGCACACGGATCGGTACCCGCTGGCCGGCAAGCCCTACCGTGCCCGGGTTGGTTCCGTGACGGCGACCACGCACCGACTCTTCCTTGCGAGCGTATCGCCCCCCGGCCAACGCCTTCACTTCGTCGTCGAGCAACTCGTGAACGCGCATTAGCCCCAGGGGGACCAACGAACGGATCATCTCTATCTTGGCATCCAGCTCGAGCTCCGCGTACTCCTCGCGACTCACGAGCGCGACCTCACCCAAACGACGGGGCGCAACCTTTTCGTGATCTTGATCATTTTTCTACTAGAAATGTTCTCTTGACATAAAAGGAAAAATGGGGTGTCCTTCACAATCCTAAATAAAGAAAACGGTCGCAGCTAAGCGGCCGATGGAGGGACACCTCAATGAAAAGCAGTATCACGCGGGAGGAGTTTAGTAAAGAAGTAAGTCGTCTATCCGAGGAGTTCGCGGAGCAAGTGTGGCAGGCGGTCGTGGAAGCGGAAGCTGATGTCGAACGGTGTGACGAGTGGATGCGGGTCAAGGGCAGCGAATACCTGCGTGAGGTACTGGGCAAGGCGCTCAGCCAACGCTCGGAACGACTCGGTGTGTCAGGCGCATGCGAATGCGGCGCGTCGATGGAGTTTCGACAACATCGAGCGTTCCGGGTGCACACGGTACTGGCGGGTCGGGATGTGGAGCTGAGTGTGGTTTACGCTCAGTGCTGTGAGTGTCGTCAAGGCAAGTATCCGCTGCTGGAAGAGATGCGGGTGGACCAGGAGGGATTCACGCAAGCCTTACAAGAGTTGTCGCTGTTGGCAGGAGTGATCGAACCCTACCGCTCGGCGAGCGAGCAATTGCTGCGAAAGTTCACCGGGGTGGTCGTGAGCTCCGAGAAGATTCAAAGCTTGGTAGGCGCCGATGGGAAAAAGGCGGAGGGTTTTTCGAAAGAGCCTGCGAACGAGGTGGAAGCTGGAACGGGCAGACGCCATAAGGGACCGCTGTACATAGGGATAGACGGCGGGATGGTATTCGTGGACGGCCGCTGGCAGGAAGTCAAGCTAGGCTGCCTTTATACCGAATGCAACAAAGGATGAAGCGAGTCGGGATGAGATGGCACGCCGCTGGGGCCGATGCAATGCTCGCGCTGCGCTGTGTCTCCCGAAGCACGGGCGCCTGGGATTCGTTCTGGAACTATCGAAAACAGGTCGCATGAACGGAAGTCGATTGCGCCCAAACGACGTGACTTCTTGCGTTTCTTGACTGAACGTAGCAGACTTCCCATCTCGGCTCCTTTCTCTTGCCGCTTGATGTTGTTCGTTCAAACGTCATCAAACCACGGAGTTTGGAGCCGTTTCAATTCCCAACTAAGATTGGCACACTTTCATAACACATGCGCGGCCTGGGTAGTCTGGGCGGATTGGGACCCACCAGTTTTGAGCAACCCGCCAGATTTGATGGTAGACGACCCGCTCAGTCCCTCAGATCCCTGGAACAACCAGCCCGGGATGCTCAGATGCAGGCTATTCAAACATCGCCTAAAAGGGAAAGGAGACCACTTTACTCGGGTCGGTGACTTCAACGTGCCTTTTAGATTGCTCATAGAACTTCAACCGTAACTAGAGTCTTTCTCGGGTGCGCTAAGACCTTGGACCCTTAGGCGGCGCGATGGTGGGCGGGCCATCGACCCCGGTCGTCGCCCGCCGGGCTAAAACACTACTTTCACTCCCACCATCAGACGGCGAGGTTCGATCGGACGGCGCTCTACTCCGAAGTTGGGGCTAGATAGATTGGTACTGATCACGCCCTGGGGAGTCGTTTTGTTCAGGATGTTGAAGACATCCACGGCGGTAATTGTCAATGGCTTTGAGACACCGAGATCGTGTATTTAGTGAGCAACCGCTTATGTGTCGCCGTCGGTGAAGGGGCCCACGTGCGGTGGGCGGCGGACGAACCGTCACGCCGGGTTTCCCTGAGTACCCGCGTGGTTCTGTTGCGTGCGGGTCACTGAGGCGGCCGAGTCGGAGACGACGGGATCCCCGTAAACGTTGCAAATCAGGGGTACCTGCAGGTCGTCGAAGGCCTCGGACGTGGCTTGTGCGCCAATCTGAGGCGTCGTTTTCGTCGCCGGCGGATTGATCCACGCCGCTGAGGGTATTTCGGGCGGTTTCGGCGTTCCCTTCACAAAACGCTCTGGATGGGCTTCGAAGAAGTCCAAGAGCATCTGTTGGCGACCTTCGACGATCGTCGCCGCCCGGCCGTAGTGCACCGACTCGGGTGTAAGCAGGCCGATGCCGGAGTGATAGTGCTCGGTGTTGTACCAGCCGAACAGATCTCTACAAACGTCGCGAGCGTGTTGGGCCGACCCGAACCGCTTGGGGAACTCGGGACGGTATTTGAGTGTTTTGAACTGACTCTCCGAGTAAGGATTGTCGTTGGAAACGTGGGGACGGCTGTGGGTCTTCGTCACCCCGAGGTCTGAGAGGAGCATCGCTAGCGGCTTGGATTTCATCACGTGCCGCGGTCGGCGTGAAGCGTCAGCTGCCCTGAAACGATTCCCTACTTCGAACAGGTCTCGTTGATGAGACGCTTCGCAAGCTCCGCACTCTCTCGCTCGGCCACCATCCACCCCACGACGTAGCGGCTGAAAATGTCCATGATCACGTACAGGTGGAAGTACGCCCATTTCATGGGACCGAGAAGCTTCGTGATGTCCCAGGACCAAACCTCGTTGGCTCCCGTCGCCACAAGGACCGGCTTTTCGTAGTTTGGGTGGCGGAGCTGATCGCGCCGCTCTCGCAGCTCGGCATGCTCCTCGAGGATGCGATACATGGTGCGCACTGAGCACAGGTACTTACCCTCGTCCAGTAACGTCGCGTAGACCTCTGTGGGGGCCTGGTCCACGAATCGCTCCGAGTTCAAGGTATCGTGCACCGTCTGGCGCTCCTTGGGCGCGAGGGCTCGCGGTGATGACGCTCGGCCAGATGAGGGCTTCGAAGCGCTGGAGGACTGCCGGCAACGATAGAACGTCGCCGGCGAAACCTCCAGCGCCTCACAGGCTGCACGGACCCCTACCTCGCGAGATAGTTCCTGGGCCGCCGTCATCATTCGCCGCTTCGACTCTACTGGCGAGTCTCCGACTCCACCACAATCCCGCAAAGTTTTTTTTGCACATCGATGATCGTCTCGGCCTGTCGGAGCTTACCTTGCAAGTACTGCACCTCACGCTCGAGCTCCGTGACCCGCACCGCCAGAGGATTTACCTCCTGGACTTTTCGCCCTCGCCTTTTCGGCTTCAGCGCCGCCAGCGTGCCCTCATCCTTCTGACGCCGCCATTGTGACAGCGTGGACGAATACACCCCCTCGCGCCTCAACAAGGCCCCGACCTCTCCTGGCTGGGTACACGCATCCGCCTTCTTGAGCAGCGACAGTTTGTACTCCACCGTGAACCGGCGCCGCTTCGGCTTGTCTGTCACCTCCGGGTCGGGTACCGCTCCGGCCGAGGCCAGGTCCCCAGCCGACGCCGCCGCGAATTTTGGAGAGGCTCCTCCGCTACGTTCAGTCTCACTACCTGAGACTGAACTCCCCTCCGTTTCCTCCCCAAAATTCGCCTCCCCTGAGATCATCCTGTCTCTCTCCCTCTCTGGATCCTTCATCCTTCAGGAAACCTCCTCGCCCTCTTTAGAGTCTAATTTCTGCCAGGCAAGGTGTCTCATCATCATAGGCACAGAGGGCGAGGAGCTCGAGCTTCCGGTCTCCCTGAAAGCGAAAGATCTTCGAGACGCGGAGGTCGAGCAGAGTCTGCGCGGGAAGCCTCCGGCTACCGGGAGGCTCCACCAGAATACTCCGGCGTCCCTGGGGTAGTCGTACGTTCGTGCTCGCTGCCCAGGGCTTTCCCGATAGGTACTGAAAATTGGCCGCCACTATTACGCCCACGTTGGGTATCTCGACGACTCCGTGCGCGCGGAACATGTGCGTCCTGTCGTTGGCCAGCTTGCCCTCGGCGTTCGTGAAATCGTTGGGGTCGCGAAGGGATCGGCCGCGGAACGTTCCTTGGCTGAATTGGGCCTGCTCCGGCCTCGGGCCACTCGATGCCAGCATCCCAGTCGCTTCGGAGAGCGTATAGGAAATCAGAGCCTCCATCCCCGAGACCAACGTTTGTCGAGGGTCAATAGCAGCCCGTTGTAGTCGAGGAAGTACTCTTCCGGATTGGTGAGCAAGAAAAGTCGCTCCGAAGGCGAGTTCAGAAGGGGAAATACGCTCAGCGTGCGGCCGTCTTCGAGCGTCATGTCCTCGGTTCCGTAAATCCCACCGACATCCTCGAAGCCGGTGAAGCCGCGCCCGACCTTCCTCACGTAGCTGACACCGACGGCGGTGTCCCTCCAAAATTCTCGGTCGATTCCCACCGAGAACTGGTCGGTGTTGGGGGGTCTCAGGTGTCTGTCGAAGCGGAAGCCTCGTAACGGGTCGAAGACGTCGATGATGTCCGAGTATTGACCGGTCGCAGGATCGAACAAGGCCGTGGTCCTGGGGGGATTGGCAGGATGAAAGACATTGGCCTCTATGAGTAACACTCCCTGATAGAACTTCCCCCAGTTTCCCCGTAGAGCGGTCCTTCCGTCGGAGGTGAGACGGAAGTTGAAGCCCAGCCGCGGCGAGACGACATTCCAGGTGAAAAGAGGTCCCAACCCCTCGATCGTTCCTCCCGTCTCGTTGAGCTCGTTGTCCAGCGCGGGCACATCCGGGCTGAACGCCTCGTTACGGTCGAAGCGGAGGCCGAGGTTTACCGTCAGTCTCTCGCCGACGTGAAAGACGTCGTCGACGAAAACCCCGAGGGATTGCATGCTTCCGCCCTCGGTAAAGGGGTTTGCGAAATAGGCCGCATAGGGTGCCCCGGCGTAGTCGAGATAGTACGCTCCACCCGGATAGCCGAAAGTCCCGACGAAGGAGCCGTGGGTGAACTGGACCCCGAACTTGAAATCGTGGTCGCCCCCAAGGAAATCCTCGGCGTAGTGGCTCAGCTTGCCGCGGAGCTCCAGCCTCTTGGAATGGGAACGGCCAAAGAGGTAGGCCCCACCGCTCTCGACGTCGGTTGCCAAATCGACCCGGTGCGCCAAGCTGCGATCGCCATTTTCGGGCTCGGCATCCCCGTCACCGACATCCGCCGAGAACTGGACGTCCAAGAGTGTGTCCTCGTCGAGAACGTGGCTCAGTCGCGTCACCGTAAAGAAAGGTCGCTCCCGGAAAATTGGAAGGATCACGTCTGGACTGTTCTCGTGCCCCGGCTCTGGGATTTCTGTAACAGCTCGCTGAAAGGTCTGGGTGAGGGTGAGGCGGGGGGTCATCTGCCAGTTGAGCTTGGTGGACAGGCGGTGCTGGAAGTTGTTCAGGGGGAATCTTGGATCGCGGCCGGGCCGACTGGTCTCGATCTCTCGGAACTGATAGCCACCAAAGACCCACAACCGATCTTCGAGCAGGGGCCCTCCCGTGTGCGCCGTCAACTCGTTGTGGCGTCTGGTGATGGCAGTCTGCCCCAGGGAACAGCGGCAGTCGAGCTCTTCGGACTGAGCGGTCAGGCTCGGGCTCTGATGGTAGTAGGACGCGTCGGAGCGCCAGTTGTTCCCGCCATTTCGAGTTACGATGTTGATAACGGCTCCCTGCAAGTTCCCGTACTCGGCCGAAACTCCAAACGGGACGATCTCGATTTCCTCGATGGTGTCGGTATCGAGGAAGGGTGCCCCCCCGATTTCCAGACCGGTTCGCACCGCACCGTCGACCACATAGGCGTTCTCGTTGACGCTGGAACCGAAAGAGGAAACAAAGGGGACGGTGGAGGCGGATACGGACCCAGAGGGATTGGTGGCGGACATGCCCGGGGCGATCTTGACGAAGTCCGAGACATCGGTGCGAAGCCGCGGCGTGTTCTCGATGGACTCGGTGCCGTAGTTGAAGGAAACGCCCACCTTGCTCGTATCCAGCATCGAGCCCTCCGCGGAGACCGTGATCTGCTCGGCGACACCGGAAACGGGGAGCGTCACGTGTCGGTTCACGGTACCGCCCAACACAATGCGAACGCCTTCCTCCCGATACGATTCGAAGCCGGCGGCCGCGATTCGAATCGAATAGATACCGGGCGGGAGCACCGGGAAACGATAAGCGCCGTTCCGATTGGTGGTGGTCGTCGAGGCGCCAGCCAGAAGCGCCGGAGAGGTTACCGGTAACGGCGGCGTCCGGCAGGACCGCCTGGGAGTCATCCTTGACGACGCCCGTGAGCTGCCCGGTGAGGACCTGCGAATCGGCGTCCGGAGCTATCACCACAACGAGACACAGAAGAAGGGGCGATGCCCTCCAGTGGTTGGGTCACATCTTCGCCTCCGGATAGGTGATCGAGTTGCCGGATCGACCGATGATGGATCTTCGTCGGGAAAGGAGGAAAATGCAAGGCGGCCCTTCCGTGAGCTGCGCCATCAGCCATTCGACCAGGCACCGGCCGCGATCTGGCCGGGAGCCCCTTGTTTCAGGAAGTCTTCACATCGTATGGCGCGTCACCGCGCGGGGCAAGCTCGAACTCGCGATCACGTGATCGCGCCGGCACGGGTCCCGTGCAGATGACGTTTGAAATCAGAGGGGGGACGCTCCCACCGCTTGTAGGCGACGCCACCCTTCATGACGAAGTGCACCCGTTCGAGCTCGGTCATGTCGCCCGCCCAAAGAGAACTCCCAGCGACAGGTTCCGTGTGTGCCAGGAACACTAATAAGGCAGAGCTGCGCGCCTTGCAAAGCATGGTATATGATGTTATATACAGTGTAATGGCCTTGGTGAAAGCTACGTTCTTTTTGCCGCTCAGAGACAACGACGGGAGGGATCTCGCAGAAGAGATAAGCGCGGTGGAAGACGATTGCTTCCTTGCGTTCGGTGCGTGGACACTGTCCGGCTACTTCAAGGGTGTGTGGCGAATGGAGAGCGGCGAACGCCGAATCGATACGAGCGCTGCGTATATGGTGATGGTCGAGGAGAGCGATGTCGAGGAACTCGAGGAGATCCTCAGGATGTTCAAAAGCAAAACGACTCAGGAGGCGATCTTTCTCGAGGTCGAGCACGACATCGACCTGCGCCTCCTCTGAGGATCGGGAGCATCAACGATGACGATCGACGAATCGAGTCTACAGGATGCCGAAAAGCGCCTTCGGGACATAGCGACGAGTATGCTCGAGACGGGCACGGATGCGCCGACGTTCTCGTCGCGCTTCTTTGGGCCGAAAGGCGAGCTGAGCCGGCTCGGCGAGACGCGACAGGACCGAGCGGTGATACTACGGTCCGGGCTCTATCGATGGCTCAAGGAACGCTACGAAGAGCTGCGCTTGAGAGACGTGGCGCAGTTCGAACAGGAGACGAAGCTTGCTTCCGGACGGCTGACCGTCGCGGTCCCGAGAAGCCTGCACGCCGCCCTGAAGAGCGAAGCAGCCGCCGAGGGTGTGTCCCTCTCCGAGCTCATCCGTTTGAAACTGTCCATTCCCTATCGGCAAATGGCCAACATGCTCGTTCCCAGGACGAAGGCCAACTAATGCACTGTATAACTCGCGATAGGCACGCTTCGCTTCTTGGTCAACGAACGTCGATGCGTTTTGATCCGTTCCAGCTCATGCAACTTTTCTGCGGTCACGTAACTCTCTCGGCAGCTGGGGCAGCTCACGATGGGCACGTTCTCGATGATCAAAAGGTTGGCACCCGCCCCATAGCTTCGCGTGACATAGCGAATCTTGGCGCCTCGCTTGCGGCAGATGTCGCAGACGAGAGACTGACTTTGCTTCCTACCCGGCATTTACTGTAATAATATCCAACTTGCCGGTTGGCCCCAACCTGGCGACGACCTCGACGTTCTGGCTCCCGTCCAACGGTTGACCGTGAATCCGTTTCAATATTCTGGAAAACATGCGCGAAGGTCCGCTGTTCTTGGGGCTGTTCAATTCGTCGGAACGATCCGCTTCAGCTCTTCGAGCCAGTTCAGGACGACGTGAATCTCTCTGCTCTCTGAGCTCGCAGCGGCGAGCATGACGAAGCGCTCGCCATCCGGGGAGACATCATAGAACCGGGGCGTACCGCCGCCAGTGGTTCTGTAGATGCCTTTCTCGAGGAGACGGCGGGGCGGGCCGACCGGAGGCTCCGCCCGAGAATCAAAGGAGACCGCTATCAGGTCACCTCGCAGATCCCGGTAGAAGAGCTCGCGGCCGTCGGGCGACCAGCTGGGCTCGCGTCCGCCCGCCGTCGAGACTGGGACTCGCTGACCCGGGCCCGGATACGGCTGGAGATACACCTCGTCGCGGCCCGACTCGTCCGACAGGTAGAGGAGCCACTGACCATCCGGGGAGAGCTCCGGTCGTCGCTCCCCAAACGGTGTTGCCAGAAACACCGACGGTTGGCCGCCCCGCGGCCATACCCAGATGTCACGTCCTGTGGAGGGGTGGCTCACCGTGAAGATCAACTCCTGGCCGTCGGGCGACCACGAACCCAGATTGACCAGATGCTCGGTTCGCGTGAGAAGCTCGGCGTCACCGCTTCCGTCCGCCGGTTTCCAGAAGATAGCGTTTCCCTCGGCGACGTACGCGACCCGTGAGCCATCCGGCGTCCAGGCGGGGTCTTCGCCTCCGCCTACCGTGAGACGGCTCAGGGTGCTGCGCGCAACGTCCAGGATCCAGATGTCTTCGTCGGCCTCGACGGCGATTCGGCGGCCATCCGGTGAGGAAACGCGGTTCACCCCACCGGTGCGGCTCGCCGGTGAGCGGCGTGGCGACTCCTTCTCGATCGACCGCAGTAGGGCTTGCCGACGAGAGCTGCCCGGTTCGGTAGGCGAGGGAGCCGTCCGGTCCCAGCGCATACAGCGCCCAGCCTCCGAGGGCGTTGACCTGCACCCCTTCGACCATCGGAGCGGGCGTCCCGGTGACTTCCAGGCGGTCGGGATCGAACGGCGCTGCCCAGAGCGTTGCCTCTCGTCCGAAAACGAGATGACCCGAGGGAGCGTAGCTAGCGTCGGTTCCCTCGAGCAGGATCTGTGTTTCACCGGAGTCGAGGGACAGTACTGCGATACGCTTGTCCGAGATAGGCCCCTGCATCGAGATCGTGAAAAGGACGGCCCGGCCGCCGGGCAGAAACTCGGGCCAGTTGTGGCGGCCTTCGCTGGGGACAGGCGTTGTCAGAGGCTTCGGCTCGCCGCCCGCGGCAGGAACCTGCCAGAGTCCGGGTGCGCTGTCCGATGCGAACACGATGGTGTCGTCGGGTCCCCAGCTTGCGCCGTAGCGGGTTCCCGCAGGGCACAGCGTCACCGGTGGTCCACCGGCGACGGACACCTTCTTGAGACTGTCGTCGGCGAAAAAGCCGATCCACTGGCCGTCGGGCGAGAAGAACGGATGAAGGGCGCCCTCGGTGCCCGAAATCGGGATCGGCTCGAGTTGGTCGCGCGCGCGCAGAAAGAGCTGCCGGACGCCGGCGCGGTCCGCCGGATAGGCGAGGTATCTGCCCTCGGGCGACCAGGCGAGACCGCCGCTGCGGTTGATCGCATCGGTTTCCGGCAGCCCGAGCGCATAGCGTGTGACCCGTGGCGGGGCAGGTGCCCCGAAGGATGGAAGGAGCCGGGCCGCGACGGCACCGAGCAACAGGCTAGCCAGAACCAGAGGCAGCGGCCGCTGCCACATTCTCGTGACGCGGGGGACGACCGGTGCATCGCCGTCCGTCTCGAATGCTCCCTCCATCGCCAGAAGCACGTCGCCGATGTCGCGCACCCGGCGCTTCGCATCTTTCTGTAAGCAGAGCTTCAACACTTGGCGAAGCGCCGGCGATGTGTCCGCAGGCAGCGTCTTACCAGCTCGGCTCCTTGGTCAAGACGTAGGCAAGGGTTTCCGACACATCCTCGGCCGCGAAGGCGCGCTTGCCGGTCAACGTCTCATAGAGCACCGCACCGAACGCCCAGACGTCTGCGCGCTTGTCCACCTGCTTGCCTTTGGCCTGCTCCGGGCTCATGTAGGCGGCTGTCCCCAGGATGACGCCTGCTCGCGTCGCTGCCGCGGACATCGTGGGGGATTCGGAAGTGCTTCCTTCATCCTCCCCTTCGAGCGCTTTTGCCAGCCCGAAGTCCAGCACCTTCACCGTGCCGTCTTCTCTGACCTTGACGTTGGCTGGTTTCAGGTCGCGATGAATGATCCCGGCGTCGTGTGCCGCTTCGAGTGCCTCGGCGATCTGCTTTGCGATGGCGATGGCTTCGTCAAGACGGATCGCTCCCGCGGCGATGCGATCAGCAAGCGTCGGTCCTTCGACGAGCTCGAGAACGAGAGCGTTTTCTTCGATGCCGTAGATCGCACCGATGTTCGGGTGGTTGAGTGACGCGAGCAGTTGCGCTTCCCGTTGAAACCGCGCCAGACGTTGCTCATCGGCCGAGAAATCCTCGGGCAATACTTTGATGGCGACGTCCCGTCCGAGCTTGGTATCGCGCGCCCGGTAGACCTCGCCCATGCCGCCTTTGCCGATCGGCTCGACGATCGCGTAGTGCGCAAGCGTTTTGCCGATCATGGAACGGGCACCCGTTCCTTCAGCTCTTCGAGCCAGTTCAGGACGACGTGAATGTCTCTGCTCTCTGAGCTCGCAGCGGCTAGCATGACGAAGCGCTCGCCATCCCGGGAGACATCATAGAACCGGTTCTGACCGGTGCCAGAGGTTCTGTAGATGCCTCTCTCGAGGAGACGGCGGGGCCGGCCGACCGGAGGCTCCGCCCGAGAGTCGAAGGAGACCACCGTCAGATCGCCTGGCAGATCTCGGTAGAAGAGCTCGTGGCCATCGCGTGACCAGCTGGGCTCGCGTCCGCCCGCCGTCGAGACTGGGACTCGCTGACCCGGCCCCGGATAGGGCTGGAGATACACCTCGTGGCGGCCCGACTCGTCCGACTGGTAGAGGAGCCACCGGCCATCCGGTGAGAGCTCCGGTCGTCGCTCCCCAAACGGTGTTGCCAGAAACACCGACGGTTGGCCACCCCGCGGCAACACCCAGATGTCCCACCGTGTGGACGGATGGTTCACCGTGAAAATCAACTCCTGGCCGTCGGGCGACCACGACCCTAACCTGACCAGATGCTCGGTTCGCGTGAGAAGCTCGGCGTCACCGCTTCCGTCTGCCGGTTTCCAGAAGATTGCGTTTCCCTCGGCGACGTAGGCGACCCGTGAGCCATCCGGCGTCCAGACGGGGTCTTGGCCTCCACCTACCGTGAGACGGCTGAGGGTGCCGCGCGCGACGTCCAGGATCCAGATGTCTTCGTCGGCCTCGAGGGCGATTCGCCGGCCATCCGGTGAGAAACGCGGTTCACCCCACCGGTGCGGCTCGCCGCTGAGCGGAGTGGCGGCTCCTTCCCGATCGACCGCAGTAGGGCTTGCCGACGAGAGCTGCCCGGTTCGGTAGGCGAGGGAGCCGTCCGGTCCCAGCGCATACAGCGCCCAGCCTCCGAGGGCGTTGACCTGCACCCCTTTGACCATCGGAGCGGGCGTTCCGGTGACTTCCAGGCGGTCGGGATCGAACGGCACCGCCCAGAGCGATGCCTCTCGTCCGAAAACGAGATGCCCCGAGGGAGCGTAGCCCGCGTCGGTTCCCTGGAGCAGGATCTGTGTTTCACCGGAGTCGAGAGACAGAACCGCGACACGCTTGTCCGAGACGGGCCCTCCCTTCGAGATCGTGAAGAGGACGGCACGGCCGTCGGGCAGAAACTCGGGCCAGTTGTGGCGGCCTTCGCTGGGGTCAGGCGTCGTCAGAGGCTTCGGCTCGCCACCCGCGGCAGGAACCTGCCAGAGTCCGGGCGCGCTGATCGATGCGAACACGATGGTGTCGTCGGGCCCCCAGCTTGCACCCAAGCGCAATCCCGCAGGGCACAGCGTCACCGGTGGTCCACCCGCGACGGACACCTTCTTGAGATTGTCGTCGGCGAAAAAGCCGATCCACTGGCCGTCGGGCGAGAAGAACGGATGAAGGGCGCCCTCGGTGCCCGAAATCGGGATCGGCTCGAGTTGGTCGCGTGCGCGCAGAAAGAGCTGCCGGACGCCGGTCCGGTCCGCCGGATAGGCGAGGTACCTGCCGTCCGGCGACCCAGCGAGACCGCCGCTGACGTTGATCTCATCGGTTTCCGGCAGCGCGAGGGCATATCGTGTGACCCGTGGCGGAGCCGGTGCCCCGAAGGTTGGGAGGAGCCGGGCAACGACAGCACCGAGCATCAGGCTAGCCAGAACCAGAGGCAGCGGCCGTTGCCATACGCGCAGCGTGCGGGCGCCGGGCGGCGCTTCGGCGTCCGAAGCCGGGCTCTCGCGCGCCTCTTCGATCTCCAGGCGGGTGTCGGTCATGTCCCCGAGACGATCGCGGCGGTCTCTGTGGAGAGCACGGCGCAGCAACCGCCGGATCGCAGGCGGCGTGTCGGCAGGGAGCGCGTTCCAGTCGGGCTCCGCGCGCAGCACCGCAGCAAGCGTCTCCGAGACATCCTCCTCCTCGAAGAGGCGCTTTGCGGTCAGCATCTCGAAGAGAACGACCCCGAAACCCCAGATGTCCGCCCGCTTGTCGACGATCTTTCCTTTCGCCTGCTCTGGCGACATGTAGGCGGCTGTCCCCATGATGACGCCGGCGCGGGTGGCTGCCGCGGTCAACGTCGGGGATTCGGATTGGCTCCCATCCTCCCCTCCCTCGAGCGCCTTCGCCAGCCCGAAGTCCAGAACCTTTACCATGCCGTCTTCTTTGACCTTGACGTTCGCCGGTTTCAGATCTCGGTGGATGACCCCGGCGTCATGCGCCGCTTCGAGCGCTTCGGCCATTTGCAGGGCGAGCTCGAGGGATTCCTCGACCGGTATGGGACCTCGTTTCAGCCGATCGGCGAGCGTATCGCCTTCGATGAGCTCGAGGACGAGGAAGCGCTTGCCTTCGGATTCCTCGAGCCCGTAGATCGCCCCGATCCTCGGGTGGTTCAGAGAGGCGAGGAGCTTCGCTTCGCGCTCGAACCGCGCCAGGCGTTGTTCGTCCTGTGCGAACTCGTCGGGTAGCGTTTTGATGGCCACCTGTCGGTCCAGCTTTGTGTCGGTCGCCTGGTACACCTCGCCCATACCGCCGGCGCCGATAGGGTAGACGATCTCGTAGGGTCCGAGTCTCTGGCCGGCAGTAAGTGGCATAGCTCGCAGGGTCGGAAAGTTTTTACATCGTATGGTACGTAGCGGGCCTGAGCAAGCACTCGGCTGCTACAGGCGACTGGAGGTAGCTCCGTCCGGAGTTGAAACTTGCAGGCAGTTGAGCGAGCCTCGGCGCGCAGCCTTCGCTCGCAACTGCTGGCTCGCCAACCGAAGCCAGCGGCTCCGCCCTTGCGGGTTACGTCGGACAAGCGGGTTGGCTTGCCAGCCGTAGCTCGACTCTTCGATGTACGTCGTCGAGCGAAGGCTGGCTTGCCAACCGAAGCCAGCGGCTGATGCGGTAGGCGAAGGCTGGTACTCGCGGGAGGACTCGAACCTCCATCCCCCGGGTCTGAGCCGGGTGCGTCTACCGATTGCGCCACGCGAGCACGGAACTGGTGTAGGTGTGAGGAGTCGAACCTGGGGCAACGAGGAGCTCGATCTGTGGTCAACTCCAGAAGTGCCGGTTCGCGAATGCCTGCCCGGAACCAGTTTTGAGATACCTCGCGAAAGTTAGAGCACGCTCGTGATCCTTGAACCAAAATGCCGCGACGAGACACCACGGTCGGAACCTACTCGTGTGCGGAGACTTTCCTGAATTGTGGTCAGCCACGCGCTGCTTTAGGTTCGCGGTCACTCCGATGTAACGCTGGCGGGGATGCCGTTCGCTTCGAAGCAAGTACACAACGTGTTTTGGTCTCATATACTAGAGAGACGAAATCTGGAGCCAAAGCCCGCCTTCGTCGGCAGCCCGTCTACGCTCGCTGGTCGATTTGGCTGAGCGAGCTTCGGCGCGCAACCTTCGCCAGATGCTCGAAAGCTGGCTTGCCACCGAAGCCAGCGGCCGAATGCGGTAGGCGAAGGTTGGTAGCCCTGGAGGGACTCGAACCCTCTCCGCCAGATTGAAAGTCTGGTCGCCCACCCTCAGCGTGCAGGGCCAATGAAATTCACAAACTGGCACCGGGATCAGGGATCGAACCCAACCCGGCAGGTTTTGGAGACCCGCCTGCCCGCCAGGGCTCCCGGCAAAGTGTGGAAGCCGCGGTAGGATTCGCACCCACGACCTTATGCTTCAAAGGCATCTGCTCTCCTGCTGAGCTACGCGGCTCTCCTTGACACAATTGGCTGAGGCGGCAGGGCTCGAACCTGCATGATCCCGGGTAACAACCGGACGCCTTTCCGAATCGGCCACGCCCCAAAAATCAAAAAGCCCACCCCGGTTTCTTCCGAGGTGGGCGCCAGCGCTACGGTTCGTTACGTTACCGGTAGGCGGCACCCCCCGCGAGACAATTCTGGGTCTCTAGCAAGGGCAAACGTTGCTCCCAGCTTCGAGATAGTTGAAGGTTAGGAGTGGCCCAACCATAGTCTCGTGTATTCGTACATTGAAGTTACCAGCCGGTGTTCATAGTAGCGGTAGTATTCACTACTGTCAACACTTTTTGTCAGCTACCGAGAGCTGGCAGAGCGGAAACCTGTCGCGATCGTCGACCGTGGAGGCCATGACGGCCAAGGATACCTCGTTCGCTTCCGCGCGGGCGATTCGGAGGAAGGAGTGCATGACGTCGCGGTCGAACTGTGTGCCGCTGTTCAGGATCAGCCGGCGCATGGCTTCCTCGAGGGGAAGGCCGCCACGGTAGGGCCGTGTCGACACCATTGCATCGAATGCGTCGATCACACAGACGATCTTTGCGCCGAGGGGAATCTCATCACCGGCCAGCCTGCCCGGGTAGCCGTTCCCGTCGATCCGCTCGTGATGGTGAAGGACGAAGAGCGACGCCTGCTCCAGCTCCGGGAACAGGCGCAGGATCGCCCATCCGTACTCCGGATGGAGCCTCATGACTTGCCGCTCCTCAGCGCTGAGGCAGCCGGGCTTCCGAAGAACACCGTCCGGGACACCTATCTTGCCGATGTCGTGGAGAAGCGCCGCCACTTCGACCGCGTAGGCCTGCTGCTCGTTCATTCGGAGCTCGCGGGCGATGCGGACGGCCCATTCCGCCAGGCGGGTACCGTGGCAGCCGGTCTTCAAGTCTTTGAGGTCGAGCAATTGCGCCAGAGAGCAGAGGGTCGAGACACGGTTGGACCGGAGCTGTTCCTCCAGCTCCTTGATGCGGAGCAGTGCCCCGGCGTGATCGAGCTCTCGTTCCAGTGAATCAGTTGTCGTGTAACCCATCGTCATCATCTTTATCCCCAGTCGGACGTAGTACGGTGCCGGATGTGGCTCACGCCGTCCTCCATCTGTGGAATCGAGTCCGCGTGCGCGCCAGGTCCGCCTCCTTGTAGAGAAAAGGGTGCGGAGCGGCTCCGATGGATACAGGTATCCCGGATTTTTTGATGATTAGTCCTGTCATCCATGACATTCCCGGAATGCGCGATCTAGTGGTCCGGAAGCCGCCCTCTTTGGACGAGTTAGACAACCAGCCAGGTCCCCTCTATACTGCGCGCCGCTTCGACGGTCGAAGCCCCTTTCCCTACAGTCGTGGTAACGTTGGCGCCCATGCGAAACCAAATCATCGTCGGCGCCGCCGTCAGCCTGGCGGCCGTGCTTCTCTCGTCTTGCGGCGGCGGTGAGTCCGGTGGGGGCTCGCTGGCGGACGCAGATCACGCGCTTCTCCTGTCGATGGCGGTCCTCGGAAAAAACGAGGACGGTTCGCCGAAGCCGCTTCCCGCGAGGATGGGTATCCTGGTCGAGCGGCAAGGGGAGTGGAGCTCTCACTTCATCGAGGACCCCGACAGCAACGTTTTCCACAAGGCCATGGCCTACCAACCCGCCGGCGGCGGAGGAGGAATCCTGACCTTTGGCGGAACGAAGGCTATCGTCAAGCTCTGGAAACCCGACGGGACTCAGGAGGTCCTCTGGGAAGAGGACTTCGGTGGAAAGTTCAGCCGAATGCGGGACGCGGAGGTGGGTGACGTCTATGGTGACGGCACCGCGGCCATCGCGGTCGCCACCCACGACCAGGGAGTCGTTGCCGTCATCAGACCCGACCCCTCTGGCGGCTTCGTGGTCGAGGAGCTGGATCGTGAGGAAGAGACCGTCGTCCACGAAATCGAGCTCGGTGACCTCGATGGCGACGGGACGCTCGAGATCTACGCGACGCCCACTGCGCCCAACAAGGTGGACGGGACGCCTCAGCCCGGCAAGGTTGTTCGCTATGTCCCGGCCGCCGGCGAGGGGCGAGTCGAGGTGGTCGACCTCGGCGACCGCCACGCGAAAGAGATCCTCGTGGTGGACCTCGACGGGGACGGGCGGGACGAGCTCTACGTTTCGGTGGAAGCGGTCTCCGGGGGCCAGGTCGAGATTCGCCGCTACGACGCGGATTCGGACCCGACGGCCAAGAACATCGTGGCCACGCTGGACGATCGGCTCTGTCGGTTCTTGACCGCCGGTGACGTCGACGGCGACGGAAGCAAGGAGATGGTCGCCGCCACGCACAAGAAAGGGCTGTGGCTGCTTCGGCCCGCCGCGGAGGGCTGGACCAAAGAGCTCATCGCCTCCGACTCGTCCGGTTTCGAACATGCCTCGATTCTGCTCGACCTGGACGAAGACGGCCGCGAGGAGCTGTACGTTGCCAGTGATCAGCAGAAAGAAGTCCGTCGCTATTCGTGGACCGAGAACGGCTGGGAGTGGGAGACGCTCTTGACCTACACGGACGATCTCGGCCGCTTCACCTGGAACGTCATGCCCGTGCCGGTCGAGCTGTTGCCGGACGCATCCTGAACAGCCCCCGGAGGAACTCGAATGACCGACTACTATCGGATCCTGGCCGCCGCTATGTTCGCTGCCTGCGCAGCCTGTACTCCATCGCCTGAATCCGGAACCGAGACGACCCCTGGGGCGGCGGAATCGAGCGACTCCGACGAACCACGAGGCCTGCGTCTCAACGAAGCGGGGGCGACACCTGGCTACGTCCTGTACTCGCCGCTTCTATCCGACAAGACCTATTCGATCGACTCCGACGGCATGGTGGTTCACATGTGGGAGAGCGAGCGGGCTCCCGGCGCGGCGGTCTATCTGCTCGACAACGGGCACCTGCTGCGAACGGAGCGCGAGCCGGACGTGCCAGTGTTCACCGGCGGTGGGCAGGGCGGTCGCATCCGGGAATTCACGTGGGATGGGGAGGTGGTCTGGGACTACCTCTTCACGAGCGAGGAGCATCTCCTCCACCACGACATCGAGCCCATGCCCAACGGGAACATTCTTGCGATCTCCTGGGAGAGCAAAACGCTCGAGGAAACTCGCCAGGCAGGACGCCGGCCGGAACGTATTCCCGAAGCGGGCATTTGGCCCGACATGGTGATCGAGTTCGAGCCACAGCCGCCCGACGGTGCCCGGATCGTGTGGGAGTGGCGGTCCTGGGACCACCTGGTTCAAGACACCGATGCCACTCTCGCCAACTACGGTGAGCCATCGGCGCATCCCCATCGCATCGATATCAACGGGGACGGCGAGCCGGAGGAGATCGATCCGGAGGAGCTCGAGCAGCTGAAGGCGCTGGGTTACGTGTCCGACGATACGGACGAAGAAGACTTGCAGTCCGATTTCTTTCATACGAACGCCATTGACTACAACGCCGAGCTGGATCAGATCGTCTTGAGTGCGCCGAGGTTCAATGAGATCTGGATCATCGATCACAGCACGACCACGGAAGAGGCCGCCGGCGGCTCCGGGGGGACGGTGGGGGAGAGGTGGTGACCTGCTGTACCGCTGGGGCAACGCACTTGCATACGATCGAGCGGAGGGCGTTCCCAA
Source organism: Candidatus Marinacidobacterales bacterium (assembly GCA_965237685.1). Taxonomy (GTDB): domain Bacteria; phylum Acidobacteriota; class Vicinamibacteria; order Marinacidobacterales; family SMYC01; genus CBDEGF01. The sequence continues at coordinate 1,730,254 of CBDEGF010000003.1, read as the reverse complement.
ACAACTGGGTGGGCAGCACGACGTCATGTGGATTCCGGAGGGTCCGCCCGGCGCGGGACACCTTACGATCTTCAATAACGATATCCCCGGTGACAACGACACGAGCTACTCGGCGGTGGTCGAGATCGCGCCGCCGGTGGACGCCAGCGGAAAATACGTGACGCCCGACGCGGGACCGTTCGGGCCGATGGAGCCGGTCTGGAGTTACGAGGCACCGGACAAGGTGTCCTTCCACAGCGGTTTCATCTCCGGCGCCCAGCGGCTGCCCAACGGCAACACGATGATCACATCGGGGGCGCAAGGGCGATTCTTCGAGGTTACTCCGGACAAGAAGATTGTCTGGGAGTACTGGACGCCGTACTCGGGTGACGTACGAAACGCCGACGGCTCGACGCCCCACCCGGTAGGACCGGAGAACGCGCACGGAGTATTCCGTGCGACCCGGATTCTGACCGATCACCCTGCGCTTGCCGGCAAAGAGTTGAAGCCCCTGGATCCGCAGCCCCCGATCGAGACGGCGCCTATCCCCGAAGAAACGGAGACCGACGACTCATCGAGCTGACGGAAACGGCGGGATATTAACGAAGGGAGGACTGAAAATACCTGCGTTGGCGGTTCGATTCCGCCCCCGGCACCACGCGAGATCAAATCAACTCAATCTTTCCAAGCGTTGGCGTTTTCGTTTTGGACTCTAAAGTTCCGCTGACTTTGCCCCTACTTTGCCCTTTTCTGGAGAGGGACGATTTTTGTCTCGTTCTGAAGCTCGTTCTCGTGTAGGGCCGCGAGTTTCTCGCCGCTTTCGCTAATGGTTTTGTCCTCTCTGTAGTCATCGAGGGCAAGGTGCGCACCCATCGCGCAGTCAGCATGCGCGAGGCGAAGGAAACAATGACCTCGGAGAGGATCAGCCGCGCGCTCGCTAGACAGGAGCTCGCTAGAGCGGTACGTGAAACGCACGTCAGTTCCGCACACGAAAAGGGACGATAATCATCTCTTTTTACATACGAATTGACAGAAAGGTCAGCAAATGGCATAATTGTATACGTCAAATAATCAAAAAGGGTCGCAATATATCCTCTTATGCATACGAAACTCCACGTCGGTGTCGACAGGCTCTCCGAGCTGGTCGACTCCTACCAGGCGAGCGGTCGCTACGTCCTGACGCGGGGACAGGCGCTTGGAGCCCTCAAGGTGTCGGAGGAAGCGCTGAAGAAAGCGGTCCAACGCCTCGTGGCCAAGCGCCGCCTCGCGGTCCCGCGCCGTGGGTTCTTCGTCATCGTGCCCGTGGAGTATCGAGAGGCCGGAGCGCCGCCGGCGAGCTGGTTCATCGATGACCTCATGAAGTTTCTCGGTCAGCCGTATTACGTGGCGCTGCTGAGTGCGGCCGCGCTTCATGGAGCGGCGCACCAGCAGCCGCAAGGGTTCCAGGTTGTCACGAGCAAGCAGGTCCGAGCCATGGCTGCGGGGCGCGCCCGTATCCGTTTTTTTCGAAAACTCCACCTCGAGCGTACGCCGGCGATGGATATGAAGACGGAGACTGGTGTGATGCGGGTGTCGACGCCCGAAGCGACGGCGCTCGATTTGCTGCGCTACATCGACCAGGTGGGCCATCTCGGCCACGTGGCCACGGTGCTCGGGGAGCTCGCCGAGAGCATGGAGGCCGAGCGCCTGGCCCAGGTCGCAAGAGCGGAAAGCGAGCTGCCCATCGCACAGAGGCTCGGTCACATCCTCGAGCGTGTCGGCGCCCACGAGACCGCGAGTTCCCTGGCGGCTTGGATCGAAGAGCGCCGTCCCAGATTCGTGCCTCTGAGACCCGATCGTTCGGTGAAGCGCGCTGGGAAGGACGCTCGCTGGCGCGTGCTCGCGAACGAGAAGGTCGAGGCCGAGACGTGATCCCGCGGGCGCATATCACGGCGTGGCGCTCGAAAGCGCCGTGGTCGACGGACGCGCAGGTCGAGCAGGACCTCGTCATTTGTCGTGCTATCGTCGAGCTCTTCTCCGACGAGTTCCTGACCGACGAGGTCGCGTTTCGTGGCGGTACGGCCCTCCATAAGCTTCACTTCGACCCGCCGAGCCGCTACTCGGAAGACATCGATCTGGTGCAGGTCAACGCCGGGCCGATCGGACCGATCATGGATGCCGTCCGCGCGAGGCTGGACCCCTGGCTCGGGAAGCCGCAATGGAAGCAAGGGAAGGGACGTGCGACTTTCTACTACCGCTTCGAATCCGAGACCAAACCCGTCACTCCGCTCAAGCTCAAGGTGGAAACGAACACTCGGGAGCACTTCTTCGTGCTCGGTCCCCGGCGAGTCCACTTCGAGGTCAAAACCCCTGGTACAGCGGTGCGGCACACGTGCTTACCTACGAGCTCGAGGAGCTGCTGGGCACGAAACTGCGAGCGCTTTACCAGAGGAAAAAGGGGCGAGACCTTTTCGATCTCTCGGAGGCACTCACACGGCCTCACCGGCCTCGATCCGGAGAAGGTCGTCGCCTGCTTGATCGCGTACCTCGACAACGACGGCCGACGGTCGTCGTGTTCCTCGCGAGAAGATCGAGGACAAGCTGATGCTTCTTGCGCACGGAGTTTCGTACGATCCGGTCGCAGCCCTCGAGCGGATAAGAGACGCGTTCATTTCTCGCCTACCCGAAGGGGCGTCGACGAAAAAGAAGGAGCGCCGCCGTCGATGACAGCCTCGCCCGAGAAACGTCGTCTCCAAAACGTCTCTAAAACTGGGAGGATCCCAGCGGACTCGGGAGGACTCGAGAGGACTCAGTTGATGACCGAGTGCGTTAGCGCTGAACCAACGATCGCTCCTAGCGCGAGCGCGGGCCACGGAATGCGCCTGCTGCTACGGGGCGCGGGGAGGGCGACCGCTCCCGACTCGGAATCCCGTTTCAGATGCTTCAGTTCGATCAGAAGATCCTTCGCCGTTTGGTAGCGCTCCTCGGGATCCTTCTCCAGGCACCGGCGGATGATGCGCTCGAGCTCCGCCGGCACGTCGTAGTTGAAGCGAGCGATCGCGTCGGGCTGCGCGTTGGCGATGCGCTCGATGGTCTCGGTCGGGCTTCCACCTGAAAAAGGCAAGCGGCCGGTGGTGAGCTCGTAGAGGACGACACCGAGGGAAAAAATGTCCGAACGTCCATCGACGTCGCGCCCCAGAGCCTGCTCGGGGCTCATGTAGTGGACTGTCCCCATCACCACCCCGGCCACCGTCTTCACTTCGGTGGCAGCGTCGGAATCTGGCGACGCTTCGGCCGTGGCCATCGATTTCGCGAGACCGAAGTCGAGAACTTTGATCTGATCGCGGTCGGTGAGAACCAGGTTGGCCGGTTTGATATCCCGATGAACGATGCCCTTCGCATGAGCCGCGTCGAGAGCGTCCGCAACTTGGAGTCCTATATTAATAATGTCGGCTGTGGCGAGAGTGTCACCTTTGACTCTCGCGGTAAGGTTTTTGCCATCCACGAACTGCATGACGATGAAATGGATGCCGTCCGCCTCGCCAATCTCGTGGATGTGGGCGACGTTCGGGTGGTCGATGGCCGAGGCGGCTTTCGCTTCGCGCAGAAACGCGCCCGGCGTTCTTCGCTCTCGGCGAGCTCAGGCGGAAGGACCTTGAGAGCGACCTTGCGGCCAAGCTTCGTATCCTCGGCCAGATAGACATCGCCCATCCCGCCTGAGCCAATCTTCTCCAGGATTTTGTAGTGCGCGAGGCTTTGGCCGATCATCGAGGGATCCCCAGAGATACTATCCGGACGGGGAGTTGCGAGCAATGCAGCGTCCCGGGCGCAATCGACTTCCGTTCATGCGACCTGTTTTCGATAGTTCCAGAACGAATCCCAGGCGCCCGTGCTTCGGAAGACACAGCGCAGTGCGAGCATTGCATCGGCCCCAGCGGCGTGCCATCTCATCCCGACTCGCTTCATCCTTTGTTGCATAACGTGGCTCACGGCACTTTCCACGGCACCGCTGCCGATGTAGTAGCCGCTTTGTCGAAACGTTCTGTATTTCATTCGATGCCCGTTTCTCTCGAGGTAGCCGGTGAGCTTGTCGATCTCTTCGTCTTTGGAACGGTGACGCTTTTTCAGAAACCGCAAACCCTCGATCACCTCATCCACGGCGTCTTCGTATAGACGGTCGAGTTGCGATTTGCGCCACTGTGCGGCTTCGTCGGTGCCTTCGCCGAAAACCACCCGTGCCACAGGGCTGATATTCTCGTCGGCGTGATACCAATCAAGGATCTCGACTCGATCGGTGAACAGCTCCTCCGCAAGATTCCAAATCCACGGCGCACCGTCACCCAGGATGACGACCTTGCGAGACTCCGCCCCCATTGAGCAAGAGCGAGGCCACAAAACCTCGCCGAGTGCTTCGGGGCTACCTCGAACCCCTACGACCTGTCGTTCGGTCAACTCTCCGCGTCCGAGCTTGCTCTGCACACGCCCTTGCTCGGTATAAAGGCAGCCTAGCTTGACTTCCTGCCAGCGGCCGTCCACGAATACCATCCCGCCGTCTATCCCTATGTACAGCGGTCCCTTATGGCGTCTGCCCGTTCCAGCTTCCACCTCGTTCGCAGGCTCTTTCGAAAAACCCTCCGCCTTTTTCCCATCGGCGCCTACCAAGCTTTGAATCTTCTCGGAGCTCACGACCACCCCGGTGAACTTTCGCAGCAATTGCTCGCTCGCCGAGCGGTAGGGTTCGATCACTCCTGCCAACAGCGACAACTCTTGTAAGGCTTGCGTGAATCCCTCCTGGTCCACCCGCATCTCTTCCAGCAGCGGATACTTGCCTTGACGACACTCACAGCACTGAGCGTAAACCACACTCAGCTCCACATCCCGACCCGCCAGTACCGTGTGCACCCGGAACGCTCGATGTTGTCGAAACTCCATCGACGCGCCGCATTCGCATGCGCCTGACACACCGAGTCGTTCCGAGCGTTGGCTGAGCGCCTTGCCCAGTACCTCACGCAGGTATTCGCTGCCCTTGACCCGCATCCACTCGTCACACCGTTCGACATCAGCTTCCGCTTCCACGACCGCCTGCCACACTTGCTCCGCGAACTCCTCGGATAGACGACTTACTTCTTTACTAAACTCCTCCCGCGTGATACTGCTTTTCATTGAGGTGTCCCTCCATCGGCCGCTTAGCTGCGACCGTTTTCTTTATTTAGGATTGTGAAGGACACCTCATTTTTCCTTTTATGTCAAGAGAACATTTCTAGTAGAAAAATGATCAAGATCACGAAAAGGTTGCGCCCAGCGTCCCTGGAGGCACAGCCGTAATCGTGACCGAAGGTACGGTCAAGTTGGCTAATCGCGCCCCAATATCGTGGGCCTCGAGGAGGCGCCGTCAACCATATCTTGGGGTAAAATCGGCCTCGGCGCCCTCAACTTGACAGTACCGCGCCACGCTCCTCGAAGTCGGTCCAGAGCTCTCGTTTCAGAAGTCCCTCTTCGACGCTGAGAAAATCGATGTCGGCGGTCGAACGGCTGACACCATGTACCGCCATTGCCACGGCTCCGATGAGTGCGAAGCCGACACCTTCGGCTTCCAATCGGGCGGCGACGTCCCGCGCGAGACTCATTCGATGATTTCGCGCATAACGCGCGAGGCTCTTCGACCAGCTTGGGCAACGCGTTCAAGGCGACGCCGCGCGTCATCCGGGCCTAGCTCGTGAGCGGCGCCATAGACCTCGACGGCACGCGCACCGAGCATGAGGGCCTCCGAGACGCGCTCCGCCGGCGTCATCGCGCGCAAACGCGCACGGCTTTGCTCGCTGAGACTTTCGGCTACGGAACTCATGCCACCAGTATAGCCGCACCAAGATCAGTTCTCGATCGGCACCAAGGTGCTTGCGTCGGTCACTGTCGATCCGTCGCCCTCGAGGGCTTGAGAGAGCGTGGAGGAGAGACAACACCATGATATCGCCCAGCGTTTCTGTAGTTCTGCTCGAGTAGAGAAGAAAGCGGCCGTCCGGCGACCATGATGCTGGGAACTCTCCCGGGCCTTTGACCGGGGTGAGCTGTTCACGCTCACCGCCTTTCGTCGGCCTTGCTTCTGCCTTCTATCTGGGGGAGAAGCACCAGCCGCCCTTCATTCGACGCGCCGGCGGTCTCGTACGAACGACTAACCTTCCGGCGGGGAACAGTGAATACGGCCCGGTTCGATCCTGCGGGTCAGAACGTCGTTTACAGCGCGTCATGGCAAGGGCAGACCCCGGAAATGTTCTCGACGAGACCCGGGAGCAGTGCGTCACGATCTGTGGAGCTGGTGGGCGCCAACGTTCAAGCAGTTTCGCTCGAGGGCGACATCCCTGTGCTCTTGCGCATCATGGATGTTTCGAGAGAAGGCGAGGTTCTCGTGGCCCGCACCACCTATCGGTTCGACGTGATGCAAAGCCAACGTACAGCCAACATTTTTTCAGTTTTCGGTGGGAACGAGCCGCTTCAGCTCTTCGGTCCAGTTGAGGACGACGTTGATCTGTGTGGCACCGCCCGTTTGGGGAGCGACAGGCGCAAGCATCAGGAACCGCTGGCCGTCGGGGCTGACGTCGTAATTTGCGAAGCTGAAGCCTGTTGGCACATACGGTCCTTCAAAAAGCGTCTGAGGCGTTCCCGCCGTAAAGCCGGACCCCATGTCGATTGCCACCGCCATCATGCTGCTCCCACTGCGGTAGAACAACTGCCTCCTTCGGGGTTCCAGACCGGCTCCTGGCCTCCATTGGTTGAAATCTGCGACTTCCCGCCGGGGCCGGGATAGGGTTGCACGTAAACCTCTCTCCGGCCCGACTCGTCCGAGGAATAGGCCATCCATTCCCCGTCCGGGGAAAACTCCGGTGCGGTTTCTTCGTAGCGGGTCGAAAGGAACAGGTGCGCCTCCCGATCCGCCAGATTCAGTACCCAGATGTCGCGCCCCGTCTTCGGGTTGGCTTCGGTAAACGCCAGCAGTTGCCCGTCCGGGGAAAACGACGCCGGGGCAGTTTGATAATCGTTCGAACTCAGCCGTTCCATGCCACGCTGCCATTGGCCATTTGCCAGAACATGTTCAACGGGCCGTCTCGGCCTGAGATAAACGCGACCCACTGTGCGTCGGGCGACCAGGTAGGAGTGGTAGCACGAGTTCCCTCAAACGTCAGTCGGGTAAGGCCGTTCCGGGAAACGTCATAAACCCAAACATGAATCTCACCCTTCTCTGCGATTCCGACGGCTACCCGCTGGCCGTCGGGAGACACCTCGGGGTACTCGTATTGCCGAGGGGGGGCGGGCAAGGGCTCGGCCACACCCTGGCGATCCACCCAGACCAGTGTCCTCGCCGATTCCTCCACAGTGCCGGGAACGTAAGCGAGTGTCCCCGTTCGGGAGACGGCAAACTGTGCACCCCCACGCACAGTCCCGCGGGAACGAATACTTTCTATGACAGGCACCGGAGAACCAGAGATTTCCAGCCGGTCGGGATCAAATGGAACGGCCATCAAGGTTCCCGCCTGGTCATAGACCAGATGCCCCGTGGAAAGGTAATGGGGGAAGAAGGTGCCCCCCTGCATGAGCAGCTTGCGCTCACCCGTATCGAGACGCTGAGCCATGATCGCCCCGCCGGAACCGAAGAGCACCGCCTGGCCTTCGGGCAGAATCTCCGGCCAAATAGCGGAGGAGTCTTGTGCACTCGCATCCGAGGACGTGAGGACCTCGGGCGTCCCGCCATCTGCCGAGACCCGAAGGAGGCCCTGGCCCGTGCCAAAGATGATTCTGTCATCGGCTCCCCAACTTGCCCCCGGGGACGCTCGCCCACCCTGACGAGGGTCACGGCTGCTCCGCCGGTGAGTGCAACCTTCTTCATTTCTCCTCCCGCAAAAAAGCCCACCCACCGCCCGTCGGGGGAAAAAAATGGGTTGTCACCACCTTCAGTCCCCAAGAGGCCCTCGTCTTCGAGTCTATTCATGGGACGCAGGTAGAGTCGTGATGGTTCGTTTCCCTTTTGCGCGGAGTAGACCATATGGGAACCATCCGGTGAAAGAGCCAGGGGCACGATGGTGGTCCGCAGAATGACTTCGTCAGCTTGCAACGCGACCACCGTGCGCGTCACCGGCAGGGACGATACTGGCCGCAGATTCCATACAGCAAGTGCGACGGCCAACGCGGCCACTGCCCAAGGCAAAGCCCTTTGCCAGAGAGGTGTGGGCGGCCTGGTTTCGAGAGGTGGACTATCCGTAGTTGTTCCGCTGAGAGCAATGCGCGCCTCGCCAATATCTCGCAGCCGCAGTTTGGGATCCTTCGTCAAACAACGACTCAACAGTGCGCGGATATGTCCTGGGCAACTGCTCGGCAAGCTTGACCAGTCGGGCTCGTCCTTGATGACCGAAGCCAACGTCTCGGAAACCGTTTCCCCGGAGTAGACTTTCTTGCCGGTCAGCATCTCGAACAGCACCGCGCCGAAGGCGAAGATGTCCGTCCGCTTGTCCACCCGCTTGCCTTTGGCCTGCTCCGGACTCATGTAAGCCGCCGTCCCGAGAATCACGCCCATGCGAGTCGCATCTCTCGTTAGCGTGGGAGACATCGAGCTATCGGCGTCGGGCGTTTCTTCCTGGAAGACTTTCGCCAAACCGTAGTCCAGAACCTTGATCTTGCCGTCCTCGGTCTGCTTGACGTTCGCCGGTTTCAGGTCTCTGTGAACGATGTGCTGTTCGTGCGCCTCCTCAAGTGCTTCGGCCATCTTGGTGGCGATGTCGAGAGCCTCTTCACAGTTCGATTCGTCATGGAGGGCGACGGCATACTCGCACAGGTACACCGCACCGTCCTACATGGTTCATGAAGAGTGGATGGCAGCGGTCCAGCGGGATTTTCCCGATGTGACCGGGGAGCAGCTCGAGCGGACCAGAGATTTGATGAACCGCCACGCCGAGATGGTCTCGTCGATGACGTTCGATCGGGCCCTCACTGCCTTCGCCGCGTTCCTCCGAGTCCAGGACGACGAACGTGATGCCGAAGAGACGCTGTTGGAGTTTCGGGTTAGGATGAGTCGCGCGAAGAGGACTCCGGCCGGGATGTGCGGATCACCCTTGTCGCAGCTGACTTCTCACGCGAGCTGACGGAAACGACGGAACCTAATCGAAGGGAGGACTGGATGACCCAGTTGCATCGGAAGCTGGCCGGGATCTGTTTCCTGCTTCTTTTGGCGAGTTGCGGCGGGTCTCTGCCCGAACCGGAGACCGAGAGCTCGTCGGAAGCACCTTCGAGCACGACTGATGACGAGCCGCGCGGAATCCGGGTCAACGAGCCGGGTGCGTCCTCTGGCTATGTGCTCTTCACTCCACTGACGACGACCAGTACGTATCTCATCGATCGAGACGGCCAGGTCGTCCACACCTGGAAGAGCGATCTGGCGCCCGGGACCGTCTACTTGCTGGACAACGGGAACCTGCTTCGGACGGCGAAATTGCCAGAGCCACCGGTGTTCAGCGGTGGTGGACAGAGTGGTCGCATCCGCGAGATAGCGTGGGATGGCGAGGTGGTCTGGGACTTCGTCTTCGCGACCGCAAAGAATCTTCTACACCACGACGTCGAGCGGTTGCCCAACGGGAACCTTCTCGCCATCGCCTGGGAGAGCAAGTCGGCAGAACAATCCCGGCAGGCGGGCCGCCGCGAGAGCCAGATTCCGGAGGCCGGACTCTGGCCGGATGTGATTTTCGAGTTCGAGCCACAGCCTCCAGACAGCGCGCGGATCGTCTGGGAGTGGCATGCCTGGGACCACTTGATCCAGAGCACCGACGAAAGCCTGTCCAACTTCGGAGATCCGTCGGAGCATCCGGAGCGGATCGACATCAACGGCGACGTTGCCGCAGCGCAGATCAGTCTCGAGGAGCTGGAGCAGCTCAAGGCGCTCGGCTATGTGCCGGAGGAGACGCAACCGGAGGACCTTCGGTCAGATCTGTTTCACACGAATGCGGTGAACTACAACCCTCAGCTCGACCAGATCGTCATGAGCTCCCCGCGCTTCGACGAGATCTGGGTCATCGACCACAGCACGACCACGGAAGAAGCGGCCGGGAGCTCAGGCGGCCGGTGGGGGCGCGGGGTGATCTCCTCTACCGGTGGGGGAATCCCCTGATCTATGGTCGAGCGCAGAACATGCCCAAGCAGCTTTCCGGCCAGCACGACACACGCTGGATACCGGAGGGTTTCCCGGGGGCCGGGCACCTGATGGTGTTCAACAACGATCTCAAGGACGGGGACAGGGACTATTCCGCGATCTTCGAGATCGTGCCGCCGGTCGACGCTTCGGGACAGTACGTGGTTCCCGAGACCGGCCCGTTCGGTCCGGCCGAACCGGTCTGGACCTACACCGACAAGGTTTCGTTCCACAGCCGTTTCATCTCGGGCGCTCATCGACTGGAGAACGGCAACACCTTCATCTGCTCGGGAGCTCAGGGGCGGTTGCTGGAGGTGACCCGCGAAGGCGAGATCGCCTGGGAGTACTGGAACCCGTACACTGGAGACGCCGATGTATCCGGCCGCCTCGACGAAGATCCCTACGCTGTCTTCCGGGCGACGAAGATCGCGTCGGACCACCCGGCCATCGCCGGCAAGGACCTGAAGCCGATGGATCCGCAACCCGAGATTGTGCCCCCCGCACCACCGAAAGAGACAGAAAACTAACGCAGAGCCGCAGAGAAGAGCCCAGTTCCTGTTTTTTCCCCGAACGGCGGTTTCCGCACACTTTGCGACTTTGCGCCTTTGCGTTGAGATAGCAGTGTGGGCGGATTCGATTGACCGTGGTTCTCCTGTCGTTTCGGGGGATCTGATTTGGGCAAGAGGGTATGGCCTATGGACGCTGCCGCGATTGTGGAAAACGCTGGAAGCACGTGCGCGAGTGGCGTTTAGGTTGGCTAGGGGTGGGTTGTGAGCTGGTTACAAACGCAGCAGCGGCGTTTTCCACAATCACTTGGAAAACGCCCTCCCCTGGCTTCGAAGAGCGCTCAGTAGTTGAGCAAGGCCTTGAACCATCAGGGCGGTAGGGGCGCTTCCCACAGCCTCGCCTCCCTGAATCTCGTCTACCTACCTAACCTGCGGCGGTTTTCACCCTTGAGAGGATCCATTGAAAGGGCAGGAGAGGCAAAAAAGTTTGATTTTTTTCTTGACACGTTTTTTGAAGGTCTTCTTAAAAAAAGGAGATAGGTTCGTGAACGCGCGTGTAGGGCCGAGAGATGAACCACAGCGTCCGCGTTTTGTTTTGGAGAGCTTCGAAGCCATCGCAGGTGGATCTCGTTGCACAGCGAAGCCGGATGTCGCCACGAGCATCCGGAAGCTGCCCGTGCCGCGGATGGAAACGAAGGAGGCGCGGCCGCTCGAACTCGGTCCAGACCGAGTAGGTTCGCCACCGGCTCCTGTCCCAGAGCCTCCGCAGCCGGCCGAGCCCGTACGGCGCGTTGTCGTGCAGCCGCTCGCGCCGGCTAGGTACAAGATTCAGTTCACCGCCAGCGCCGAGCTCCACGACAAGCTGGAGCGACTCCAAGCGCTTATGCGCTCCTCGGTTCCAGACGGCGATCTGGCAACAATCATCGAAGAGGCGGTGACGGAAAAGCTCGAGCGGATCGAAGCGAAGCGCTTTGCCAAGACGAAGGCCCCCAGAAAACGCCTGGAGGACGCCGATACGGCGCCGTCGTCACGCTACATCCCGGCCCCGGTGAGACGCGCCGTGTGGGAGCGCGACTCCGGCCGGTGCACGTTTGTGGATGGACATGGTAGGCGCTGCACCGAGTGCGACAACCTCGAGTTCCACCACAACGATCCTTTTGCCCGTGGCGGCGACCACCGCCCGGAGAATATCCGTCTGACTTGTCGCACTCACAACGTGTATCTAGCCGAGCGCGACTACGGCAAAGAGGTGATGGGGCGCTACCGGCGTTCAGGAAGCATGGCCCGTGAGCCCTCACCCGTCTACTACATGAGCGACCGAGCGGCGCTGGCACGCCCGCCTACCCCTGGATAAGAACGGTCGGATACCCTCTTCAGCCTTCGCATGGTCAGCGGTGGCTACGGGTTTCGCCTCCTGAATCTCGTCTACCTACCTAAGCGGCGGTTTTCACCCTTGAGAGGATCCATTGAAACGGCAGGAGAGGCAAAAACTAACGCAAAGACGCGAAGTCGCAAAGAAAACACAAGACCGCCAGATGCTGAGTTCTTCTTTTTCCTGGAGCGACGGTTTCCGCACGCTCCGCGTCTCTGCGCCTCTGCGTTAAATCTCCGGAAAGCGGACCTTCCACGGATGCGATTGACCGCGGTTCGATTGGGGGGCGCCTACGCGTCGAGGTCTACAGGGTGAGGACGAAACCCTTCGTCAGGGCAGGAGCTCGTCCACCTCGATCTCAACGTCGGGGAAGGCTATCGGGGACACACTTTGCCCCCTACGGTACGTTTGGTGGGACCGAAATTCGCCTTCCCTTGGATCGCGGAAGACTTCGAGGGTGTCGTCTACGAGGTTCTCGACCCAATAGTCCTGTATGCCAGCCCTGGCGTACATCCGGGCCTTGACCTCAGTGTCTTTCTGCAGCGAATGGAGAGACACTTCGATAACGAGAAGAGCGTTGCTCGGATGATGTTGCAGGTAAGCGCGAGGATCGGAGTCTCGCACGACCGCTATATCAGGCTCCGGCTCCGAATCGTCAGCGACCTGCAGCGGATGCTGAATTCGTAACCCTGCACGCTCTCCAAGGCGCGAGGCAAGAACTTTGCGCGCGAGCTCGATGGCAACCACGTGCCGTTTGCCCTCCGGACTCGCGTTGACGATCACCCCCTCCAGGAGCTCGACTCTCTCTTCGACCGAGAATACGCCGGCCTCGGTCATACGGTCGAACTCCGCGGCGGTGAAACGGCGAGGTTCGATCTGAAGCGTCAGAGCCATTTGCGAATTGTACTAGGGATCCCTTCGATCCCATCCTAGCTGGCAGTCCGTGCGCTCGGCACGCCTTGATCAGATCGTCACCCCGAAGGGCTTCTTCAACACAAACGCAAACACGATCGACAGGATGAAGAAGGCGATCAACCAGTGGGTACCCCAACCCAGGAGGCTGACCTCGGCCGCTGGATAGGTCACGGTGATCGATTCGTAGGGACAGTCGCCCGGTAGCGGCGGCTCGGCAGGATACAGCAGCTCGTTCAGAAAGCCTCGAATCCGAAACGGTGAGCGACGGACAACGGCATCGGCGACCTGAACGCTCTTGGTGGCCTCCCCGCCGGCCCCGGAGATGGTGAGCTCGTACTCGCCGGGGGCCTCGGCAACCAGCCGCCACGACATCTCCCGAAGTGATGGTACCCATACCGGTGGGGTCACGACGCTGAGGCCACTCGGTGCCTCGACTCGAATCTGAGGCTTCGAATCCGAAACGGCCCCCTCTTCGAGCGCAACTTTGAGGATCGTCTCCTGTCCGACGGCAAGTCCCTCGTAGCCGTAGTGGAACTGGAGCTGGGCGATGACGAGAACCAGCGGGGGGAGCGTCCAGACCATGGGCACCATGGAGAGTTTCAGATACGTGAGGTTGTTCCGGAGAATGTCGAATTGAGCGCGCATGATGGCGCGCAGATCGTCGTTGAAGAGGCGAATCTCGAACAGGCTGGCGTGGATCTTCTTCTTGACCGCCTCCAGGGCTGTCTGGTTCGAGGTCTTCTTGAAGATGAGGAGCATGCCGATGGCCGTCACCAGGGAGACCGCCACGATTCCCACCATCGGTGAAAGGTTGCGGAACGGGTAGAGAACAACGTCGAAGAGAGGACGCAGGAGCTCGTTCACGAAACGCATGTGCGGCTACGAGATGTATCCCAGTCCCTTGAGTCGCTTCTTGATCTCGTCTTCGGAGCCGGCGTCTTCGAGCTTGGCGAGCTCCTTCTCGAGGGCGTGGGTGATGAACTCTTCGGGTGAGGAGTAGCCGGCGATATCGGAATACTTCTTCACTCTTGCAACCAGCTCTTTGTCCAGCTTGATTTTGGTGCTCCCAAACATCCGGATAGTCCCTCCATTCAATCTGTTTCGCCCGGCAGCGCAACCGGCTCGTCGATGCCAAATTCGGCCAGGATCGCGGCGGCCAGGTCCTGAAGCCGGGTGGCAGGTTTCTTCAACAAGAGATTGGTGAAGAGTACCCCCGGCACGGTCTCGTGATCCATTTCATGATCGCCGCTAAACTCGTCCATGTTGTGCGTGATCACCTCGGTGCCCACGGCCCCCAGCGCGGAGTGCCCCGAGCCTCGCGTGCCCTTGGCATAGCCGATGACGAGGTCCGGTCCGATCTCGAGCTCTCCTCGATCCTTGTAGAACTCCTCGCGCTGGTAGACCCTCGTCACCGCAGCCTCTCCGGTCTCCGGATCGATGAACGCCAGCAGTTTCTGAGAGATCTTATCCATCAGAGCGTCCCGCTCGCCGGGTGACACGATCCCATCTCTTTCCCGCCCCTCGAGATTGATGTAGAGCGCGTTGATGCCGACGGCGTAGGCGCGGGTGCCGGACCAGTCGATATTGACGAAACCACCAGGATCGTCTTCGAGGTTCTCGTTCTTAACCTTCAGATAGCCATTGTCCGCCAGCCATTTGTTCATGTGAAACGAGCGCCGGAACGACGTGAATCCGTGGTCGGACATCACGACCAAGGACGTGTCCTCGCCCATGTTCTCGAGGGTGTAGCCGACGATCTCGTCGAGGCCTTCGTAGAGCTGCTCGATGAGGCCGGCGTATTTCGCGTCCCGTTCTGCCTCGTGCTGCGGATGTTCCGGGTCCCGAACGTGCCACATCATGTGACTGATCTGGTCGACGTTGCCGAAGTAATAAAACAGAAGCCCACCCCCGAACTGCTCGAGCACGTATCGGTACTGGTCCACGACTTCCTTGCCGGCAATCTCCGCCTGTGCCAGAAACTCGTCCGTCGTGAGAACACCCCCGTTCATCGCCGACGTATCCTCCGGCATCCCCTGGGTGTAGAAGCGTCCCGTCGCCTCGGCCAGCTCGGCAGCGTAGGAATCGGGCGTCGAGATGGGTAGCGCAGGTGCTATCGGGTCGAAGTTCACCGGTGATGCGTAGAGCTCGAAGTCAGGCCGCACCGAGCGAAGGTAGAAGCGGGCCATCGCTCCGATGGACTGTGTCGGGATCAGGTCGAACTCAACCGGCACCCAGTCCGTCCACTCGCCCTCGCGCAGGATACGCTCCTCCGTTCCCGCGACGAGCTTGGCGACGGGGTCCACCGGGTCGATGTAGACCACAAAGGAGGATTCGATATCCTCCTCTTCGATCAGAAAAGGATTGGGCGGACCGTAAAGGCTCGCCTCCACGACCCCGTCGATGACGTCCACCTCGTGGATCTCGCCGCCGCCGATGTCCTCCCCCGCAAAGGCGAAGAGCTTCGACGTGTAGAAGAAGAACGTTCCGTATCCGCCCATGAGATCCGGCGTGCCCATCCCGGAGAGCTCGCGCGTGGCAGTGCCGGAAGGGGGGAAATTGGCGGGCATCCGGATGACCGTGGTCTCGATGTCATGGTTCTCCAGCACCTCCCAGAACGCGCGGCCGCGGCGGAGCAGCTCCACGTCGCCTCCAGAGAGCGGAAACTGGTACGGACCAATCTCGAGCGAGAATCCTCCCTCGTCGGTCTCGCTGGTCGAAAGGAACGGAATCATGTTCTCCGGATCGCGGTGGATGAAATCGAAGATCCCATGGCCGCCCGAGTCCATCCCGGTGATGAAGTTGGACCAGGCCACGGGACTCTGCGGTGGCACGGAGGTCTCCAGCGACGAGAAGCTCCCTTGCTCAGCCACGCGCGAGAGGTTTGGCAGGCGGCCTTCTGCCATGAGCTCCTTCGTGAGCTCGTAGTCCATCCCGTCGAAACCGAGGACGATGACCCGTCGGCCGCCCGAGCTGCCGCCGCCGCAGGCCGTCACGACGAGCGCGAGGAGTGTCAGGAGCCAGCGCATGGCTATCCCGCTTTCCTCAGGTCTTCTTTCTTGAACAACGGCTTGCCGTCCATGTGCTTCGGCGGGTTCAGACCGAACAACTTCAGGACGCTCGGTGCGATGTCGATGAGCGCCGGCAGCTCCTCCTCCATCTCGTAGTTACAGAACAGCACACCGGGGACGAGGCGCGGGTCGATACAGTGATCGCCACTCCAGGCCTTCACGTTGTCCTCGAAGACGGGGCCGGCGACCATGCCCGAGGCGCAGTCCCAGGAGATGCGGTAGCCGGCGTTATAGCCGATGATGAGGTCGGGCGCATTCTCCGAGTAAGGGCCACGATAAATCCTCATCGTGTCGAAGACTTCGTTGATTCCAACCTGATCACGCTCCTCGTCCTTAAACCCGCTCAGCTTCTCGACGATGGCGTCCTTGACCTTCTGAGCCTCGTCGCCTTCTTCGACGATGCCTTGCGCTTCCCGGCCTTTGATATTGAGGAACATGCCGGTCAGGCCGAGCGAGTAGGCTTTGGTGCGCGACCAGTCCACGTCCTCGAGCCACTCGGACTCGCCGGTGGCTCCGTCCTTGAGCGCAAGAAGACCCTCTTTCTCGAGCCAGCCGTTGAGATTGACCCCTCGCCGGAAGGAGTTGAACCCGTGGTCCGAGATGGCGAGAAGCAGATCCCCGTCACGAAGTTTTTCCAATACCTTGCCGACGAGCTTGTCGTTGTGCGCGTAGATGTCCTGGATGGCTTTGCGGTGCTCCGCGGTCGCAACGCGGTTGCCGTTGTTGGCAGGGTGGTTGTCCTCGAGGTAGTGCCAGAACATGTGCTGGATGCGATCCGTCGCGTCGAAGACACAGACGAGAGGTCCGTTCCGCGTGCGGTCGAGGGCGGCGAAGAACATTTCCTGACGCTCTTTGTCGATGTCGTACGCTTGCCGAAGAAACGTCGCATCGTCCGTCACGCCCTCGTTGAGAGCCCACGTATCTTCGGCGAGACCGAGCGTGCAGTAGTGCCCGATTTTCTTGGACAAGTAGGTCGAGTAGTAAGAAGGATGCGAGATGGGCATCGCCGGCTTTTCCGGATCCAGATTGATGGGGGTGACGTAGAGGGAGAAGTGATCGTCCATCTCCGTGACCTGCATCCGGCAAATGCCGGAGACCTTGATCCCCGGAACCGCCTTGAAAGTGAGCGGAATCCAGTCGCTCAGGCGTTTCGGCTCGAGCTCCACCGTCTCACCGTCGATGTTGACCTTCGCGCGATTGGCCTCCCGGTCGATATCGATCGTCATCGGAAGCGAGAGGAGAGGGTTCCCGTCCCGGAACGGATTCTCCGGCCCGTCGATGCTGGCCTCCATGTGCGTCCCGTTCTTCGTGAGCGGAACGCGAATGCCTCCCTCCTTGAACTTCGTATCGGCCGGCCGTGTCGTGTAGAAGAGAAACGTGCCCTGCGTTCCCAGCAGGTCGGGAACACACATCGCGCTCAGCTGCGCCCCGTAGAACTTGTCGGGAGGGAACGTGATGGGCACCCGCAGAACCGTGCTCCAGATGTTGTGCTCGCCGAGGATCGACCAGAACGGCTTCGACTTTCGGAGAAGCCTTATCTCCGGCTTGTGCAGCGGGATGCGGTAGGGACCGATCTTGAGCGACTTCTCGAGGCGTCCGATGTGGGTCGAGGAGAGGAGCGGAAGGTAGGTCTTTCGGTCGCGATCCAGGAAGTCGAAGATGTTGTGCCGCGCGGGGTTGACGCCGGTGGCGAACGAAGACCAGGCGACCGGCGAGATGGATGGATAGGTCGTGCGGAGCTTGCGGTAGCAGCCCATCTTCTGGAGCTTCTCGAAGTTGGGGAGGAGCCCCTGTTTCATGAACTGCTCGGTGAGCTTCGGGTCCTGACCGTCGAATCCGACGACGATCAGACGCTTGATCCACGGTTTGGGAACCGTGCTCCTCTTCAGAAAACGCCAGAGGGCGCGGAACGGCCAGATGAGAAGCGATATCCCGGCAAGCAGAATCGTGATGAAGAGAACCAGAAAGGAGGAGAGAAGAGCGAAGCCGGCTCCGGGGCCCATGTAGGCCTCGGCCGTGCCGGGTGATGCGAGAAGGCTTGCGCTCAGCACGACGGTCACCCCGACCAGCCGCAATAACGTCCTAACTGGCTCAGCAAGTGTCACATGTCCCTCCTTATACCCCCGAAGGCGGCGCATAGTGTACCGCAAAACCACCGCGGCTTTGGCCGAGGCGGCCCGAAGCGCTATGATTCGCCCCGCCAATGAGTTTTGTGGAAACGCTCTACCGCCGATTCCGCTACGGAGAGCCCGTCATCGTCGTCTCCGGGCTACCCCGATCCGGGACCTCCATGACCATGCAGATGCTGGCTGCCGCAGGGCTTCCCGTCGTGACCGACGGGGTGCGAAAGGCGGGCGAGGACAACCCGAAGGGCTATTTCGAAGATGAGCGGGTCCTGGACCTGCACAAAGATGGAGTCGATCGCGGCTGGCTTCGGGACACGCGCGGAGGCGCCGTCAAGATCATCTCGTTTCTTCTGAAACATCTCCCGGACACGAACAACTACAAGGTCATCTTCATGAAGAGAGACCTGAACGAGGTGCTAGCGTCTCAGACGAAGATGCTCGAGCGGCGGGGCGAGCCCAGCGAAACGAGCGATGAAAAGATGCTCGAGCTCTGGAAGGACCAGCTCTGGAGAGCGAACTATCTCTTGAAGCACGCCCCGCAGTTCACGGTCATCGAAGTGGCCTACCGGGATGCGATCGACAAGCCCCTCGAGCAGGCTCGGCGCATCAGCGACTTCCTGGGCGGCGGGCTGGACACCGAGAAAATGGCGGCTGCCGTCGACGGCAAGCTGTACCGCAATCGGAGCGACTCGGCGACGTAGTCACGTCAACTCTTTTCGGCGGCCCCCATCGCCCGTGCCATCTGTCCTCTTGCTTCGTCCAAGAGCGCCCTCGGATGGGCGGCGAGCCCGCTCAGCAGGGGGTCCTTGCGGTTGAAGATCGGCAGCTCACCGGTCTTCGGCTCGTACACCACGCCACCGGCGGCGAGAACGAGCGCTGCTCCCGCCGCTACGTCCCATTCGTTCTTGGGTACGACCGTCCAGGTCATATCCGCCTCGCCGGCTGCGACCAGAGCCAACTTGTACGCGACGGAGCCCATCGGGCGGATGGTGAAGTCCGCGGCGGCGAAGAGCTCCCACTCGCCGCGATGGACCTCGCTGCGACTTGCCAGAACTACGCTTCCGGACAGCGAGCGCTTGTTGCTGAGCGTGGCCGGCCGGCCGTTGTAAACGACACCCTCGCCCTCGGCGCCGAGGAAGGTCTCACCGGTGGCGGGATTGAAGATTCCTCCCGCGACCGGGCGGCCGTCCTCGACGAAGCCGATCGAGACACACCACTCCGGGATCCTGCTCACGAACTCCTTCGTTCCGTCGAGAGGATCCACGATCCAGACGGCGCGCTTGTCGAGCCGGCTCGCGTTGTCGATCGTCTCCTCGGAAAGCCAGCCCTCGCCGTCTCGAGGGAGAAGCGCAAGCAGTGCCTCGTTGACTTCGTTGTCGGCTGCGGTGACGGGATCCCCCCCGGCCTTCGCCCACGTCTCCACCTCCCCCGGGGTGAACTTTTCGAAGACCCGTGCGGTGGCGGTGAGGGCAGCTTCGATGCGCTGGAGGACGCCGTCGCGGGCCGTCACTTCACGGCACCGATGTAGCCCAGGCTCTCCAGATGAAGAATGATCTCCTGTGCGGCCTCCCCGGCGCTGATGTCGGTCGTATCGATGCGAAGGTCCGCGTCCTCCGGCTCTTCGTAAGGATCGGAGATACCGGTGAACTCCTTGATGATGCCCTGGCGTGCCTTGGCGTACATCCCCTTGCGATCCCTCGCCTCGCAGACCTCGAGCGGCGTTGCTACGTGCACCAGAACGAAACCGCCCACCGGCTCGATCATGTTTCGGACTTCCTTGCGCACCGAGTCGTAGGGAGCGATGGGCGCGCAGACGGCGATGCCTCCGTTCTTCGTGATTTCCGACGCCACGAATCCGATGCGCCGAATATTGATGTCGCGATGTTCCTTCGAGAAGCCGAGCTCCGACGACAGGTTTTTTCGCACGATGTCCCCGTCCAGGATCGTCACCGGGCGTCCTCCCATCTCGAGGAGCTTGACGAGAACGACGTTGGCGATGGTCGACTTGCCCGAGCCGGACAACCCGGTGAAGAACACGGTGAAGCCCTGGCGATCGCGCGGCGGCTTGGTGCGCCGCAGCTCCGTCGCCACGTCGCGGAAGGTGAACCACTCTGGGATCTCGCGCCCGTCGGCGAGGCGCTCGCGAAGCTCGGTGCCCGAAATACTGAGGACACGCTTTCCCTCCGGCACCTCGTCCTGGGGCATATAAGCGTCGTTGTCTTCGACGTAGACCATCATCTTGAAGGGCACCATCGTGACGCCGAGCTCTTCTTCGTGCTCTTTCAGGACCTCCTGGGCGTCATACGGACCGTAGAACGGCTTCCCGCTGGCGTCGCTACCCGGCCCGGCATGATCCCGGCCGACGATGAGGTGGGTGCAGCCATAGTTCTTGCGGATGATCGCGTGCCAAACGGCCTCGCGCGGCCCGCCCATGCGCATGGCGAGGGGCAGGAGGGACAGCCTGGCAGTGTTCCGCGGGTAGTTGGCGGTGATGGCCTGGTAACACCGCACCCGGGTGTAGTGGTCCAGATCGCCTGGCTTGGTCATTCCGACGACGGGATGAATGAGGAGATTGGCCTCGACTTCCTTGGCCGCGCGCAGTGTCAGCTCGTGATGGGCGCGGTGCATGGGATTCCGCGTCTGGAACGCCACGACCCGGCGCCAGCCCAGGCGTGTGAACTCACGGCGAAGATCCACCGGGGGAAGGCGCAGCGAGCGAAAGTCGTAGTGCACCGGGAGCTGGAACCCGGACACTCGCCCGCCTATATAAAAAGGATGGGCCCGCTCGGTCGCATACGACACGCCAGGATGTTCCGGGTTCGTCGAACCGAAGACCGCTTCCGCCTCGGCCGCCCGGTCGGGTTGCCAGACGTCGTCCACCTCGAGGACGGCCAGCATCACCCCCTCGGGCTCCCGAAGCGCCAGCCGTGAGCCCCCATCGAGCTTTTTGGCCAGCTCTTCGGGTACGTCGAGCGTGATCGGCATCGGCCACAGCGTGCCGTCGGCCAGCCGCATGGACGAGCACACGGAGTCGTAGTCCTTGCTGCCCATGAAACCGTTCAGAGGGGAAAACCCTCCGTTCAGAATGAGTTCCAGATCGCAGAGCTGGCGCGCGGTCAGGTCCCAGGAGGGCCAGTCGCGCGACTGCTCCTTCAGCGCTTCCCGCTGTTCCTGGTCAACGATGAGATTCGTCAGTGAGCCGCCGTGGGGATCGATCAGATGTGTTGACACGAAAGTCTCCTCTACACTCGGTCAGGTCGAAAAGCCAATATTATTTTGTTTCTTTCGTGAGGATTCAAGCAGCCCGTCCCACCGCTCCCCCAGTCTCGCCTTTGACGAAAAAGCTCAAAAGTTTTCGGCGGAGTTGGTGTTCACGCCCGACAGCTGGGCGGTCGCGTGTGGTGCTGACGCTGGTTCGCGGTTGCTGTGGGGGGCTCCCAACACGTCCACGCGAGACGCTGGATCGATTGACTTAAGTGCTTCTGAAACAAGAGGATGCAGTCTGTATGAAAGCCCTTTCGGGCACGCAACTTGCAGGAAGTCCCAACGATGGTCCGATGTCGGCTGGTGTCCCTGTGTCTCGGTGCCCTGGCCTGCGCGCTGGCCCGGCCGTCTGCCGCCGCCCAGCTCAAATCGGTCCACTCCGGGACCGTGACCATCAACGGTGGAAGCTCCAGCGCCACCGACACGCTCTCTCCCTCGGTCGACACGACGAAGGCCTTTCTCGTTTTCGGAATCAACGGGAGCAGCAATCTGCCGAATAGGATTCAAGTGAGCGGTCAGATCACGAATTCCACCACCGTCACGTTCGCGCGCATCGGCAGTACCGGTAACGTGACCGTGCACTGGTACGTCGCCGAGTTCCTCGGAGGGGTGATTGTCCAGCGGGGGAACGTGCAGTTGCCGGAGTTGCTCAACCCGGCGGACACCGACGTTCCCATAAGCTCGGTCGACCTGACGAAGAGCTTTCCCCTGATCAGTCTCCGCACCGACGGCAGCGGCTTCGACAACGGCGACCTCGTCAGGGCCAAGCTCACGACCGCCACGAATCTCCGCCTGTTCGCGCAGGACGCCGGAGTCACGGCCATCGTCGAGTGGCAGGTCGTGCAGTTCGACGACGCGAACGTCCAGACGGGCGATCTGGCTTTCAGCTCCAGTGACGCCTCGCTGCCGGCGACACTCAGCCCACGGTCGATACCACGAAGTCCTGGCTCATTTATTCGTACGATTCCGTGAGCGAACTAGGTCCTGTTCAAGGGAGAACGCGTCGCTTCGCATCACCGAAAGAAAGGAAAAGGTCAGTTCGCAACGAATCCGGAGCACATGCCGCGTTCACACCGGGAGCACCTGGAGTGGACGCCGTCACGGTTGATCCACTGGGCCGAGAGGACAGGTCCTGCAACGGGTAGGCTGGTTTCCGAGATTCTGAGACGCCGGCCTCATCCGGAGCAGGGATTTCGCTCCTGCCTGGGAGTGATGCGACTGGGCCGACGCTGGGGCAACGAACGTCTCGAGGCCGCTTGCGTGCGAGCGGAGGCTTTGAGCTCTTACACCTATCGCACGGTGAAAAACATTCTCTCGGCTGGCCTCGATCGTGTGGTGCTCGAAGCGGACGGCGAAGCGAAACCGCGAGAGGAGCACGAGAACATCCGAGGAGCCGATTACTACGAAGGAGGAGAGTTCCGATGCTGAGACACGAAACGACGGAAAAAATGAACACCATGAAGTTGTTCGGCATGGTGTCCTCGTTCGAAGCCCAGCTGAGCTCGAGCGAGTACAAAGAGCTGAGCTTTGAGGAACGCGTGGGGCTCATGGTCGATGCCGAGTGGACCGAGCGCGAACAGCGTAAGCTTTCTCGACGACTGCGGGCTGCGAAACTCCGCTATCCGGCATGTTTGGAGAACGTGAACTTCCAAGCGCCTCGAGGTTTGAACCGCCAACAGATCTTGAGTCTGGGTAACTGCCGTTTTGTCGCTGAGCACCATAACCTGCTGATCACCGGCCCGACCGGAATCGGCAAGTCTTTTTTGGCCTGCGCTTTCGTGGAGAGAGCCTGTCGTCGGGGCTTCACCGGTTACTACCTGCGAGCGCCGCGTCTGATCCACGAGCTCGCCGTGGCTCGCGGTGATGGCTCCTACGCCCGGCTTCTCATGAAACTGGCCAAGCTGGACTTGCTGGCTATCGACGATTGGCTGCTTCACCCCTTGAAGGAATCGGAAAGACGGGATCTGATGAAAGTCATCGAAGACCGTGCCGAGCGAGGCTCCACACTCGTCGCAACTCAGATTCCGATCAAGCAATGGCACGCCGCGATTGGCGATCCAAACCACGCTGACGCCATTTGCGACCGCATTCTCCACCGCGCGCACCGCATCACTCTCAAGGGAGCTTCTCTGAGAAAGACCAAGGCCGCCCCCAAGGCATCCACCGGCACCGATGTATGAGCGGGCGGGCGACCATAGCGTCGATGCGACAAGAAAGGGTGAGACCGCGAAAACCAGGCTTCCAGGCGACACGTCGACCAAACGACCTCGAGAATCGCCGCAGGAGACGTTTTCTCGGCCTGGCCCATACCCCAGGTACCCCTCTCTTGCGTCACTTAGGAGGGCTCACGGTAGTGCGGCTTCGCTCCGGGGATCGGCCTCACATCGCCCGGGACTCGGCCGCGGCTGGTCGCTGCCTACGGGAGCGGGAAGGTGGCTTCGCTTCTTTCTTTATGCCCGCTCCCTCCGGCACCGACCAGCCGCCCTTGCTTCACAACACGCACGTAGGTTAGGTTCGTCACTCAATCAGTTGAAAGGAGGTCACTCAAACACATCATCGCTTCGATGAGCGTTCAGCTTCACTGGAACCGTTGTTCAGCTTGCTCTGGAACCGGCGTTCACGATGGCTGGAATACGCAACACCGACGATTTCACCAGCGCTTCCGCTCCTGCGATTTTCTCAGCGAGGCCAGCCGCAGCTCACCGGCGCGTTATGCGACTTCGCGCGACCCAGAGGACGATGTCACGAGCCGGACCCGCAACCCTAGGCATGCGAGCATGTCGATGAGCGCGTCGCTGCTGAACAGGTCGATCCTGCCCCGCAGCAAATCGCTCACACGAGGTTGAGAGACACCCATGATCTTGGCGGCTTCCGCCTGTTTGAGCTTTCGAGCTTTCAATACCTTCTCAATCCGGAGCATGAGATCGGCACGGACCCGGAGGTGTTCCGCTTCCGAGCGTGAGAAGCCAAGATCCCGGAACACATTCCCGCTGGAGCGAGTGAGCTTGCTTCTATCCTTGGGCATGGCTGCGTCCCTTCCGTCGTTTCACAAGGTCGCGGTATCGCTCCCGTGCTACCTCCAAGTCCCGCTTAGCGGTCTTGCGGGTCCGCTTCTCAAAAGCGTGCAGGACGTACACCGCTTCAGAGAATCGGGCTACGTAGAACACCCGATGGGCTGTCCCGGCCTGAATTCTAATCTCTCGGACACCCGGACCAACAGCGGTCATGGGTTTCCAATCACTCGGCTCAAGCCCTTGCTGGAGGCGGAGCAGTTGGAACCCTGCCACCCTGCGAGCGCGGGTCGGGAACGCCCGGATGTCAGCACGTGACGACCCCAGCCAGAAGAGCGGCTTTTCCACCAACCATCATTATACAAGATCCAGTATACTCAGTCAAAAGCACCGAGGGGCGTCGCATAACAAGCGATGAAGCTGACGAAGTCCACGCCCGGTCACGACCGCAGCGCAACCTTCGCAGCTTATCCGCAGCGCTATTTGGTTACCTAGCGTTTGCGTGTGTCGAGAATCCCGTGTGGTCAAAAAACTCATGCGGTCTTCACGTCCGCCGCTTCAATTGTCCGCCGGAACGCCGGGCAGAACTTGGTATCGCGATCGTGAATCAGGTACTGACTCGCCGAAAGGAAGCCGACGTCCGCCATGGTCACATTGCGAGCCACTTGGGTCATCCACTGCTCGTTGGGATGCGGCGTGACGCCGGCAAGGTGAACCCTGCGCGTAGCCAGGTGGATGAAAAACAACACGTAGTACGTCACCAGCCCACCTTGCGTCCACATCTCCGCGGTGAAGAAGTCCGTTGCGGCAAGGACATCCATGTGAGAACGAATGAACTCCTTCCAAGTGGTTGTCTTCTCTCGTTGCGGCGCCGGCACGATGCCGTGACGTTTCAGGATGTTTCCCACGGTTTGATCGCTCACTTTATGCCCGAGATTCGCCAAAGCCCCGACAATCCGATCGTAACCCCAGGACTTGTTCTCCTTGGCGAAGCGCACCACCAGCTCTTCGATGTCGGCGTCGATTCGGGGTCGGCCCAGATACTGACGATTCTTGGAGCCGTCGAATTTCTTCGCGACGAGCCTTCGGTGCCACCCGAGGATTGTCTCGGGCCGCACGATATTGGCCACCTCCTCGAGCGCCTTCTTGCCGAGCTGCTTTCAGATCTCAACCAACGTTCGCCGCTCGCCATCCGTCAGCCGCAAGCGCCCTCTGATTTGATTCCGAAGAATGCGGTTCTCGGCAGCGAGGTACTCGTTGCGCAGCAGGAGCTCTTGATCCACTGAGCCGGTGATATAGGCCAGCAGGCGTTTCCAATCCATCGTCCCTCCACGCAGCTCTTTCTTGTGTTCCACGAAGGGGAAGTATTTACGGGTGAGCAGAGAGTTCAAGCGGCGCGAAGTGGAGGCAACGCTGCGTAAGCTGGTTCACGGGAAAGGGTTCCAGTTTTTTGACCGGACGGGGTTCGTGCACTAGCCACTGACTTCCGACCACGCCACTTGTCCGAATACCCTGACACGAGAACGGCCGGACTGTCTCTTCCACCCATCCCCCCGGCGGGAGACACTCCTCAACCGCGTTGCCCTGTTTGCTCGAGTTCTGCTACCCTCACCAGGACTCAATCGGACTGCACAGTCCCATCCCAGTGCGGAAATTTCGTGGGGACCGGGGCCGGACACGCATGAATTTTCCTATCCTTTATCCTTCCGACGGAGCCGTGAGCTAACGCACCTCTAGAGACGTCGGTACTCGACATGATGGTCCGAACGCTGCTCTTTATCACGCTGAGTGTATTCGCTCTGGTGTACTTGCTGTGCTGGGTTTTCCAGGCGTGGAGTGCTCGTCGCAACGGACGAGCGGGCGACCCGGTCGAGCCCAAGCCGACGCTGCTCGAAACCGTGATCGGATTCGGCACCAATTTCTTCGACACGCTCGGCATCGGCTCTTTCGCACCGACCACGTCTCTCTACAAGCTGAAACGACTCGTGCCTGACGAGCGCATACCCGGCACATTGCTCGTGGGACACTGTCTGCCGGTCATCGCGCAAGCGTTCATTTTCATAGCACTCGTTCAGGTCGACATGGCCACGTTGGTGAGCCTGATTGGTGCCGCCGTGATGGGTGCCTGGTTGGGAGCAGGTGTGGTTACGCGGTGGCCGCGCCGCTTCATTCAAATCGGGATGGGGAGCGCGCTGCTCCTGGCGGCGGCGTCCTTCGTGATGGCAATCTTTGGATTCTTTCCGGTCGGTGGCTCGTCGCTCGGCTTGCAGGGACTGTCGCTGGGCGCTGCGGTGTTCGGGAGCTTCATTCTCGGTGCGTTGATGACGCTCGGCATCGGGTTTTACGCGCCATGCATGATCATGCTCAGCTTGCTAGGGATGAATCCGGCGGGTACGTTTCCGATCATGATGGGAGCCTCCGCATTCTTGATGCCGGTGGCGAGCGTCCGATTCCTCCGCGCCAACCGATATAGCCTTGGTCCTGCCGTGGGCCTGGCGCTGGGAGGTTTGCCCGCAGTGTTGCTCGCCGCGTTCATCGTGAAGTCGCTCCCGCTCGACGCGATGCGATGGCTGGTGGTCATCGTCGTCCTCTACGCGGCGCTGGCCATGCTGCGGTCGGCCTTGTTGGAGAAGGCACCAGAGTCGGGTCCTTCACGAGCCACTGTTCCAGAGACAGCCACCGATTGAGATCGGGCTAACAGGGCCTGCCAACAGAGTGTCGGGCTACTCGTCCCGCTTTTTGTGCTCGGTGCACCTTGCCCGGGCAAGATTGTGTTTGGTCAGCCCGACGACTGCTTTTATCCCATCGAGGCGGGAGTCGATCTCATCCAGCACCCGGAGGTGCTGGCGGGAAGGGAGATCTCCGACGGGCTGGAGAAGCTGAAGAATCTGCAGCGCGAGTATATCGCGCGCTCTACCAGCACGGACCGGAAGAGTAATGGAGTTTGGCGGACTCCGGCAGGTTCCCAGGAGCCTCTACGGCTCAGTGCCCTCTGGCCGACGTTCGGAAACGACGCTCAAAAGAAGGACGATACCATTAGCGGAACCCGCCGAAGCCCAGTTAGCTTCTTTGTTAGCAACGTGAACCCTTGGAAACTGACGGTTCTTTTCGGTCGAATCCTCAGAACCACCAAGGGCGCTGAATTGTCCGGCGGAGACGTCACAGTGTGCCTCCTTCCTCTGATCCGCTCTTGATGAGCAGGTCTTCGCTCTGTATAGACCCATGGACGAGCGGTGTCAATCTTTTTTCGTGGGCGTCCTCGGCAATTCCGTAGTCTTCAATACGACATTCAAGGCGTGGCGATCAAGCCGGGCGGGAGTCATGTCGGACGGGAAGGACGATCTCGAATGTCGTTCCTTTGCCGGGCTCGCTCTTCACGTGAATCTCGCCCTGGTGCTTTGACACGACGTTCCGCACATTGGCCAGGCCGGCCCGCATGCGCATCTGCGAGCCTTTTTGAGCGAAGTCAATCTCGAAAATACTCTCGAGTCGCTCGGCCGGAATACCGCGGCCGGTATCCGAGGTGGTGATGCGAACCTCGCCGTTGGTCGCTCTCGTCGCGACGGTGATGGTGCCGTCGTTCTCGATCGCCTCCCCGGCGTTCATCAGAAGCGTCATGAAGGCCTGGTTCAGCTCACCCGGGTAGCTCTCGATCCTGGGGAGCTCACCCAGATTCTCGACCACGCGGACACGCTCACCCCACTGGGGTGACAGAAGCTCGAGAGTCGTTCTCAAGCCTTCGTTGACATCCACAGCTCGAACTCCGCACCGTCGAGACGTACGAAGCTCGAGAGGTTGCGGACGATTTTGGCCAGACGTCGGCCGGCGGTCGTCGCGGTGTCGCTGTTCGCTGACAGGAGCTCGAGAGCGGTCCGAAACTCGCGACTTTCGCGCAGCTCCTGCAAAGAGTCGGAGCTCTCGATCGCGTCCGACAGCCGGCTCACCGCCCGGCCCAGAACATCGAGGCTGGCGTTGATGACTCCGACCGGGGTGTTGACCTCGTGTGCCACCCCCGCCACGAGCTTTCCGAGAGCCGCCATCTTCTCCGACTGGACGAGCTCCACTTGCGCCAGCTTCAGGTTTTCGAGAGCGCCAGCCAGCTCGACGTTCCGGAGTCGCTGTATCTCCGCTTCCTTTTCGGCCGCCTCCACCTCGAACTTCGACTGCAGGTTCCTCAGCTTCATGTTGGTCTCATCGCTGAAGACCCCGGCTTTGATCCGCTGGACTCCCGGTGGTGGTGGAGGGCTTCGGAGAGGCGACCCGAGATCTCGCAGGCGCGCGACAGCGCCTGGTGGGCCTGGTACAGCTTCGGCTTCGCCCCGGCTTCTTCCGCGAGCGCGCGTCCTTTCTCCAGAAAGTCCAGGGCCTCGTTCGTCTCACCGAGGTCCAGGTACAGCTTGCCCAGATTGATGAGACTGGTGATCTCGGCCGGTCGGTTGCCAAGCTGCCGACGGAGCTCCAGGGAACGGGTCAGGAACTTCCGAGCCGCATCGAGATCTCCCTGCTCCTGGTGGATGAGGCCGATATCGTTGAGCGCGCGTGACTCGCCGAGCTCGTTCCGGAGTTTCTGATAGAGCTCGAGACTCTGGGCATGGTAGACGAGCGCCCGATCGAGCCCTCCCCGTCGGTGCAGGGCCGTGCCGAGGCCGGTGAGCGCGCGTCCCTGACCGAGCTCATCGCCAGCGTCGCGGAAGACGAGGAGGCTTTTTTCGTGGTACTCGACGGCCTTGTCGAGATCTCCGATGCTCTCGTACAAGCCACCCAGAGAGGTCATCGCCCACGATTTGCGCTGCGGGTTGTCGGCGGCCTCGAACAGCTCGATGCTGCGATGCAGGTCGTCGACGGCGACTTCGTAGTCGCCGAGACTCCAGTGAACGAGACCGGAGCCCAGGAGAGCGTTCCCCACACCTTCGCGATCACCGATCTCCTCGAAGATCGACAGGGCCTCCCGGCCTTTCGAGAGGGCGCTCTGGTAGTCGGCGGCGGCGTAATCGGCGAATGCGAGGTTGAGGCGGCTTTGGGCGGTGCCTCTCTTGTAGGAGAGTTGTTCCGCGATCTCGAACGCTCGCCGGGCGAGATCGTTGGCGCGTGCCACGTCCCGCATTCCAATTTCCCAGCCGATGGCGTTCAGGAGGTCGACGTGCTTCTCGGAGACGATGTCCTCCTCATCCAGGGCGGCCAGCTCCGTTTCGAGCTCTTCGAGGCGATGGTCGGGCATGCTTCCTGTGAAGGATAGCCACAACCGGACCGCGTGCCAAACGTTTCGAGCCCGCAGGCAACCGGCTCGCCACAAGAGACGCAGAGCGGGGAACCGGTAGGCCTTCGCCGAGAGCCGGAAAAAAAGTTCACACGGAACCCCGGAAGCACGGAAACCCGGAGAAGGTCTCTTCGGGACGGATGCCGTTCTCCAATCGGACCCGACACCAACTTCGTCCTGCGCTCCGGGTTTCCGGTTCTTTTCCGGGTTTCCGGCCATGTTTTTCGGAAGCATCCCGGTGCGGGATTCCTCGCGTCTTTGCGTTGGTCTTTTCATCGGTGATATCTTGCTGGCACTTGTACTTCTCACTGCTTCGCTGCCTCACATGAACATCAAGACAGTTCGGCGGATCCCCGAGGTCAAATTGGTGATGACCACCTTCCCATGGTCCATCGACATCGAAGACAGCCTGGGCCGGGCGCGGAAACTCATGGAGGAGCAGAACATCCGGCATCTGTCGGTGACGGAAGAAGGTACCCTCGTCGGGGTACTTACCGAGCGGGATTTGAGTCACCTCGCGAAGCGGAAAGGCCATAGGACGGTGCGGGATGGCTGTGTCCTCGGGGTCTACGTAGTGGAGCTCACCGAGCCCCTCGATCGGGTCCTGCTGGAGATGGCCGAGCGTCGCATCGGTTCCGCTCTGGTGACGAAGCGGGACAAGCTGGTCGGGATCTTCACGGTGACGGACGCCTGTCGTCACTTTGGAGAGCTGTTGCAGTCGATGTTCCCCCGCGGAGGCGACGAGGCGGCATGAGCCGGGTTCTCGTGCCGTGAGTCGAAAGCTCGGGGTTCTGACGAGCGGAGGCGACGCGCCCGGGATGAACGCCGCCGTTCGGAGCGTGGTCCGCATGGCCACCCACCACGGCTGGCAGGTCGTCGGTTTCATTCGAGGCTACAGTGGCCTGTTGACCGGTGAATCGATGCCGCTCGGGCCGCGGGCGGTGTCGAACGTCATCCAGCGGGGCGGGACGATCCTGAAGACCGCACGCTGCCAGGAGTTTCTCGAAGAGGAGGGTCGCCTTCGTGCGAAGGAGGTGCTCGAGCGCGAGGGCGTGGAGGCGCTGGTCACCATAGGTGGTGACGGGACGCTTCGGGGGGCAATCGAGCTCGGCAAGGTGTGGTCGGGTCAGCTGGTAGGCGCGCCGGGGACCATTGACAACGACTTGTACGGCACAGACGAGACCATCGGCTACGACACCGCGGTGAACACGGCGCTCGAGGCCATCGACAAGATCCGTGACACCGCGAGCTCCCACGAAAGGCTCTTTCTGGTCGAGGTCATGGGGCGCCGGACCGGCTTCATCGCTCTCGAGGTGGGAACTGCTGGTGGAGCGGAAGAAATCTTCGTTCCCGAGTCGACGACCAATATCGACGCTTGCTGCGAGCGGCTGGTCTCCGCGAGGGAAAAGGGCAAGGCCATGAGCATCCTGGTGGTGGCCGAGGGTGATGATGCCGGTGGTGCCTTCAGTCTGGCGGAGCAGATTCGCGAGAAGACCGGTCTCGAATCCCGGGTGACGATCCTCGGTCACATCCAGCGGGGCGGGCGGCCGACCGCGAGGGATCGCGTTCTCGCCACGAAGCTGGGCTCTTACGCGGTCGAAGCCATCACCAACGGTGATACCGGGATTATGGTTGGCCAGGTGGCAGGAAAGCTCACGACGACGCCGCTCGAAGACTGCATCTCGCAACGCAAGGAGCTGGACCCCTTTCTGCTGAAGCTGATCCATATCCTGGCGAACTGAACAAAAAGGGGACAGTCCTTCATGGGGCTTGTCTGACCTCGCGCGGAATCAATTCGTTCGTGGCGAGGCCACCGCAGGTTTCTTCCGGCGCGCCTCCGCGATGCGCGTGAGCGAGCCCCGGCGGATGCCGCCGAGCGTCGCCTCCAGACTCTCCCGGGGCACCGAGCGCACGAACGGACCCACGAGCCAGCGGACCGCTCTCGGGATGCCGCGACTCAGGCTGACGGACTCGCACTCGACGATGACTCCTCCGTCCACCTCCTGGTAGCGCCAGTAGGAGTTCAGGCGCCAGAGGAAGCCGCTGTCCTCGCCGAGCGTCAGTTCCCGTTCGCCGGGCTCGCCCGGACTCTCGAGCTGGGCGATCTTCGTCGCGATGCTGGTACTGGAGACCCGGTGCGGTCCGTGGCGCCGGTACGTGACCGCATGCTCGGTATTGTAGTGCACGGTGAGGATTTTCTTTCGCTTGAGTCTCAGGTAGATGTCGAAGCGATCGCCGTCGCGCGACAACGTGTCCGACGCCTCGACCTCCTCGAAGGTCTTCGCGTGCGTCGGATAGTCCTGCACCCACATCAACACCTCCTCGAGCGTGGCGCCGGGAATGAAAGCGCTCCCCATCCAGTGGTGGATGAGTTCCTTCGGCACGCGGATCGCGGCTCCATTCCGCTCGAGGGTCTCCAGTGGAAGGATGCAATACTGGCCCTGGCGGACCAGCTCGCTGCAC
Organism: Candidatus Marinacidobacterales bacterium; assembly: GCA_965237685.1. GTDB lineage: Bacteria > Acidobacteriota > Vicinamibacteria > Marinacidobacterales > SMYC01 > CBDEGF01. The sequence goes on along the minus strand of CBDEGF010000003.1, from coordinate 1,698,146 downwards.
TCGCGCGCCGTCTCGCGATCGAGAAACTCGTGGGCGAGAAACCGGGTATCGGAGTCGAGCTCCCTGTGAATGCGATTTTCGGTCAGCTCGACGTAGCGGTTCCAGGCGCCGAGCGTCTCCGTGCGGAGTGTCGCCGCGCTTGCCGTCGAGACGGTGATGCCTAGCGACAGAGCAACCGCCGCTATTTTTCGAGATCTCATGGCTCTCATCCCTTCAAACGCTTCACGTCGTCGGGCAACGCGAGCTCGAAAAGCTCGTCACTCAGCTCGACGTCGATGCTCAGATCGTCGAGCCGGATCTTCGTCACGCTCTGGTTGAGCTCCGTGAGCTCCTGGCGCACCGGAAGCCACAAGTCCGTGTCGACCCAGAGCTCGACCCGTTTGTAGTACGCCTTCTCAGGCGAGCGTGGCACGAGCGTCAGATGAAGCGTCCCGTCTTCGGTGGTGCCACCGAGCTCGATGTCGTACTCGTCTCGCGCGCCCTCGAGATCGCCGAGCAGGTAGCGCAGAAATCCGGCGCCCTGGCCCGAGCCGACCCCCTCGAGACTCCCCACGATGGCCTGCTTCAGTTTGGGCTGGTAATAGATGTAGCTGTTACCCTCGACGACCACCGTTCGCGGCTCAGGAGTGATGATGTCCAGCCGCAGGCGGAGCTCCTGCGATTTTCTTGTCATGGCAAGGGAGCCGACTTCCGGCGGATCGGCGATGCCGAGCTGCGGATAGCTCTTCTCCTGCACCAGCCGGGCCGTGAGCGTCTCGAATCGCTTCGATGCGCTCGACATGCGCGAGAGGACCTCCTCCATGGAGTAGGAATCCCCCGCCGCCAGAGCGCTCATCGGGAGCAGAGCGACGAGCGCCAGCGCCAATCTAGTCATGGATCCTCCCGTCTTTCATGTGCACGACTCGCGAGCCGTACTCGGCGGCCTCGGGGTTGTGCGTGATCATGACGATCGTCTGGCCGAGCCGCTCGTTGAGATCCTTGAGAACATTCAGCACCGTCTCCGCGTTCTCGGAGTCCAGATTGCCGGTCGGCTCGTCGGCGAGCAGCAGCTTCGGCTGATGGATCAGAGCACGGGCGATGGCCACGCGCTGCTGCTCTCCACCGGATAGTTCCATGGGTTTGTGTGCCGCCTTGTCGGCGATCCCGAGGAGGTCCATGAGCTCCTGACGCCGAGCCGGTCGCGCGCACCAGGAGCCGTAGCGGATCTTCTCTGCGATCCCGAGGTTTCCGTCGACCGTCAGGGTGGTGAAGAGGTTGAACCTCTGGAAGATGAATCCGATGGTGGTCCGTCTCAGCTCGGTCCGCTCGGCGTCGCTCATGTCCGTCATCTCCTGCTCGTCGATGAACAGTCGGCCCGACGTTGGCTGAAGAAGCCCACCGAGCAGATGAAGCAAAGTGGATTTCCCGCAGCCCGAAGGGCCCATGATGGAAACGAACTCTCCGCGCTCGATCGTCAGGTCGACGCCTCTCAAAGCCTGAACCCCGTTGGCCCCCATCTGGTAGGTCTTGGCGAGCGAGTGGGTGCGAACGACTTCTGGACGAGTGGCGCTCATGGGTGCGACCCTGTGTGGGTCCAGAGTTAGGGCGAGATTACTCATATGCCAAAGCCTCCACGGGATCCTGGTTGGCGGCCCGTACCGCCGGATAGAGTGCTCCCAGGACACCGTCCGAAAGGGCCACCGCGGAAGCGATGGCCATCCAACCTGGCTCGAGCTCGACGATGAGAGACGTCGCGCTCGTGATGCCGATTTGTGCGATCCAGGCGCCGAAGACTCCGACCGCGACACCGAGAATACTCAGACAGATCGCCTCTTTCTCGATGACGCGACGATGAATCGCTTCGAGGCGCCGAGGGATTTGAGGAGGCCGATCTCCCTGGTTCGCTCGAGAACCGCCGTATACATGGCGAGAAGTGTGATGAGCGAGCTGATCACCATGGCCAGGCCGACGACGACCTTGAGGAATACGTTCAGGCTCGGGATGCCCTTCTCGAAGAACGAAGGGATGTCGCGAGTGAAGATGATCTGGTTTCCGGGAAGGGCGGCTTCGATCCGCTTCGCGACCTCCTCCTGGAGCTCGGGGCTGTCCGTCTTCACGAGAATCCAGGAGCACTTGCCGTCGTTACCCAGCAGACGCTGCATCGCGCCCAGGGGAATCTTGACCCGTGCACCGACCTCGGGCCCGTAGATCCCGACCACCTCGAACGCGCGTCCGAGCAGCTCGATACTGTCTGCCACTCCCACATGGGAGTTCTTTGCCCGCACGCCGTCGATGATGACCTCGCGGTCACCGACCGGGGCCCGCCCCGCGAGAATCTCGATGCCGGTGATCTCGGCGTAAGTCGCGTATTGGGAAGACGGCGTGAAGCTCACACCCTCGATCAGCTCGAAGCCGAGTCCACCCGCGCCGCTCTGTACGTAGCGTCCCACCGGTGTCGTGTCGCGGACCCCCTCGATCCGGCGGATGGCCTCCGCGTACGGAACGGGGAGTGACAGCGGGGACGTCGTGACGCCGGCGTTGAACGCGCCGGGCGGCTGAAAGAGGATCTCCGCTCCCACGCGTCCCTGGCGCTCGCCGGAGCTGTTGAGCATGCCGCGAGCCAGGCCCACCGTCACCAGAATGAGAATGACACCGAGTGCGATGCCTATCACCGCCGTCAGGGCGCGACCGACACGCTCCGTGACGTTAGCAACAACCAGCGGATCGAACGTGTCTTTCACCGGGTACCTCCATGTCGTCCGTCAGCGACTCTCTGCGGTGAGCGCTGAAGACGAGGCGATCGTTGACGATGAAGTTGACGAGCGAGCACGAGGCCACGGTGAGCACGTTCGCCGGCATCGGGGCGAAGCCGAGCTGGCCCACGTACACACTCATGAGAGCCGTGTTTCCGAAGATCGAGATGAGCCCGCTCGTGGAGTTGAACTTGATGAGTCGGGCCGCGAGCGTGCGCGCCTCCGTCGTCGGCCTGTCCTTCCATGTCCAGCGCTCGTGCCAGAGAAAGTTATGCAGAATGGCGACTTCCACGGCGAACACCGTTGCCCACAAGTAGTGCACGTCCGCGAGCTCGGTCAGGATCCCCAGCGTGACCAGATGAAGGATGAAACCCATCAGCCCGACCGAGTTGTACTTGAGCCATCGCCTCAGAAGTCTCAGTGTTCGAATGCGCCGCACCTGACGAGGACCTTTATCGAAGAGGCTCCGCCGCGTAGAGCGTTCGGGCGTTCCGAACGAACGAGGCGAGCGTTGCGGTGACGAGACCCGCCATGCCGATGACGCCACCCACATCGAACAGGAGCAAGCGCTCACCGAAGACGTGAACGTACGGGTTGTACATGGCGCAGACAGCTCCGATCGCCACCAGGATGCGAAGCTCGGTGGGACCGAACTTCATGAATGAGAGACGAAACTCTCCGAGAGCGTGCGTCGCGATCATGATCTCCGCGAAGGTCATCAGGAACGCCACCAGGACACCGCCCGCGACGTTCGGGCTCATGATCCCGGACAGCCCGAGGCCGCCTATCAGGAACAGCGTCCCGAAGACATCCACCACATGGTCGACGTAGTAGCCGTAGCGCGGCCGCAGCTTGTTTCGGACCCGTGCCAGCGTTCCGTCGAGGCTGTCGCCGAACCAGTTGATGGCGAGAAAGGGCACCGCCGCCAGCAGGAAACGCTCGTCGTAACGAGCGGCGGCGAAGCTCAGCCCTGCGAGGAACATTCCGACAACCCCGAGAGACGTCAGATGATCCGAGTTCACCCACGAGGGCATCCGACGGGCCATCCAGACGAGAGCCCGCTTCTCGACAGCTGCGAGGACCCCGAGGTTGACGCGAACGTGCTGGTCGTTTTCTGTCATTTGGCTTCTCCTTCCACTTCTGTGGGGTTTGCTGATCGGTGGGTTTCTAGAGCAAGCCCTGTACCAGGCCAGGGGCTGACGGGCGTGTTGTGTTTTCAATGGGTTAGCGAGGGTGGCTTCCGCGGAGCATCTATCCGAAGAGATAGTGCCTAACCGAGTGGTGAGGGGGCCGCTGAAAAGCGCGTCCGCGGCCTTCAGCTCCGACCGCTCCGGAGTGTTCAACATCTACCGCAAGCCCGCGGACGGAGAGAGCGACGTGCCACAATTCCCCAGCTCTTGGTCCCCCGATGGTGCCGTGTTACTGTACTCGGAGCTTCGGCCCGCCACCGGGTTCGATGTTGGATCGCTCGAGTTGAAGACGGGAAAGACCAAACCACTTCTCGCGACTCGTTTCAACGAGGCCACCGCCGTCTTCTTTTCGAGGCGCCGTTCGACGAGGCGGGAACACCCTTCGCCAACTACTCCGTCTCACACGACGGCAGCGCTTCATCATGGTGAGGAGCGACCGTGAATCATCTGCCACCGAGCTTCGAATTGTCCTGGACTGGTTCGAAGAGTTGAAGCGGCGCGTTCCGGCGGGGAACTGAAGCCGATGAGCACGACCGCGATCCGTAGGGGCGAGAAGGCGCCGAGGCTCATCGCGCTGAGCGGCCGACTCCAGGGTACGGTCTTCCCCCTCGACCAACTGGACGAGGGTAACGTGACCATCGGGCGGGATCCGGCGAACCAGATCCAGATCAACGAGCAGTGGATTTCGCGGACGCATTGCGAGATTCGATGCGAAGGTGACTGTTTCCACGTTCGCGATCTGGGCAGTCACAACGGCACGTATGTGAACGGTACGCTGGTCGAAGAGGCGGAGCTCGAGCACCGGGACCGCATTGGCCTCGGCGGCACGACGCTGCATTTCCTGACAGGCGAACCGGACGAGGAAACGGAGCGCATCGTCGAGCTGACCGACGAAAGCCTGCCGGTCCGGGCCACGGCGCAACTGCGGCCGGAGGACGCCCTTTACCTGTTTCCCGAACGATTGCGGCAGAAGGAGCTCGGCGAGGCAAGGGCGGCGAGGGATCTGGAGGCGGTACTGGCGGTCACGAAGACACTGCTCGGTCACGGGGACGTCAAGGCTCTCGAAAAGCGGCTGTTGAGACAGCTCTTCGAGATCCTACCCGCCGAGCGAGCGGCGATCCTCCTGGGTGGCGAGCAGGGATTCGAGACCTTTGCCTCCGTCCGGGAGGAAGCGCGCTCGACCACCGAGCCCCTTCGGGTCAGTGGCACGGTCGTACACGACGTGATGAAAGACAAGACCGCTCTTCTGAGCAACCAGGTGCCCGAGGACCGCAAGCTGGCCAAGTCGAAGAGCCTGGCCGGCTCCCGGGCGCGGGCGCTCGCCTGCGTGCCGATTCTGTTCCGCGAGCGTGCGATCGGGGTGATCTATCTCGACTCCACGGACCCCGGAGCCCGGTTCGACGAGGATCAGCTCGAGGTGCTGATGGCGGTTGCGAGCATCGCGGGGGCGGCGTTCGAGAACGCTCGCCACGTGAGCCACCTCGAAACGGAGAACGAGCGCCTGCGGGAGGACGTGCAGCTCGAGTTCAATATGGTCGGGGACCGTCTTCCTGGACGAGCTCGGGGAGCTCCCGCTCGCGCTCCAGGCCCAGCTGCTCAGGGTGCTTCAGGACCGGGAGTTCGAGCGGGTAGGGGGCACGCGCCCCATACGGGTGGACGTTCGAGTGATCGCGGCGACCAACCGCAGCTTGAAGGACGAGGTCAAAGAGAGAAACTTTCGCGAGGACCTCTACTATCGTCTGAACGTTGTGGCGCTCACCATGCCGTCACTGCGCGATCGAGAGGACGACATCGTCGTTCTGGCGAGGCACTTCCTGTCGCGGTTTGCCCGCAAGGCGAAGCGCCGGGTGACCGGGCTCTCCGACAAGGCGGCCGAGCTGCTGAAGCGTCATCGCTGGCCCGGAAACGTGCGCGAGCTGGAGAACGCGATCGAGCGCGCGGTGGTGCTCGGCTCGACGGAGCTCATTCTGCCGGACGATCTTCCGGAAGCGCTCTTCGAGGCGCCGGTGAGCACCGCAGCGCCCGACGGCGGCGACGGGCCAGAGCCCTATCACGATGGCGTGACCCGGAAAAAAAGGAAGCTCATCCTCGACGCCATGCAGCGTGCCCGCGGAAGCTTCACCGAGGCGGCGAAACTGCTCGAGCTTCACCCCAACTACCTACACCGGCTGGTGCGGAATCTCGAGCTCCGCGAGGAAATCGAAAAGCTCAAGTAAGCGAAAAACACAACGCAAAGGCTCGAAGGCGCAAACAGAACCGCGATGGGTCGAATCCGTCGAAGGGCTGCTACCGGAATTTCAACGCAGAGGCGCAGAGCCCACAGAAAACAAACTCGGGACTTCGCCCTCGCGAATGCGAACGGAAGCTTTGGGGAGCTCGGTCTGGTCCGCGTGCTAGCGGAAGACGGTTGAAGCCACGCGCCGGTTTTTTCGTGCTCGGACTTCTGGCTGTGCTCCAGAAGGCGCTGCCTGACCGTGTCGGGTATCTTCCGTGGTGAACTCCAATCAGCGCAAGTGACTCACCGGAGCTGGAAATCAGCTCCAGGGTTTAACACACTCACTCCATCCGTAATGCCTCGATGGGGTCCACTCTCGTCGCCCGGCGAGCCGGGAGTAAGCTCGCGAGAAGCGCTGCGGTGCCGAGGAGCAGCGAGACTCCCAGGTAGACGGTCGGATCGAGCGGGCTCATAAGGCAGCCAGGAGGATCATGCTCAATCGAGGCAAAAAGACCCATCGCGATAGAGCTTCTTCCATCGTGGAGATGTCGTAGATTGCTTGGCCGTCGTCCAACGCCCAGATCGTCTCTCGAAGCGCGGATGCAAACTCCCGGGGCTCAGCTTGGGTGCGCACCACAATCGCCATGCCGGCGAAGACGTTCTGACTGAAGGACAAGTACAGCTCCGGACGGGGCTTGGCATCGAGCCCGTAATGGTGCACGTCAGCAATAAATGGGCCCAAATCCCTAGCTCCCAAGCCCATCAGCGGACATTCGGAGTTGGGACAATTACGGCTCTTCACTTCGATTAGGCCTTGGACGGTAGAAGTGCTTGCCTGAAATTCCGGCTCAGATTCTACCAGGTGCGGGGGTAAAGGACGGGGCGGTTGCTCTGGTGGGGGCGTTCGGGGAGAATCCCCTGCGTGACATCTGTGTCGTGCTCGAGATGGAAGACCTGGATCCCGAACGAGCTGGGCTATGAGGCCTCCGCCATCGCCTCGCTCCGCGAGGGGGGAGTCATCGATTGAGCGTTCGCTACGAGCTCCGCGATCACGTCGCCCGGGTCACCATCGATCGGCCCGACGTTCTGAACGCGATCGATGCTGCAGCGGAGAAACGGCTCCAGGAGATCTGGGATGAGCTCGAGAACGAGCGCGAGGCGCGCGTGGTCGTTCTCACCGGTGCGGGGGAGAAAGCCTTTTCTGTCGGGGCCGACATGAAGAGTGCCTCGCCGGACGACGCGGCGAGCGGTCCGGCCTACTGGGCCAGGCCGAGGCCCGGAGGCTTCGGAGGCATTGCACTCCGTACGACGCTCGATGTTCCCGTGATCGCGCGCGTCGACGGCTTCGCGCTCGGCGGTGGCTTCGAGATGGTGCTCGGATGCGACATCGTGGTGGCCGCGGCCCGCGCTCAGTTCGGATTCCCGGAGCCGCGCGTGGGCCGTATGCCGCTCGACGGGGGCATGACTCTACTGCCTCGACTGGTTCCCGAGAAGTGGGCGATGGGACTTCTGCTCACCGGACGACGCATCACGGCGGCGGAGGCGTACCGGATCGGGCTCGTGAACGAGGTCGTCTCGCACTCCGGTCTCGACCAGGCCGTAGATCGCTGGGTCGAAGAGGTCTTGTCCTGCGCTCCGCTGTCACTGCGCGCGATCAAGCAGTCCGTCAAACGGACCGCTCAGCTCTCCGCCGATGAGGCTCAGGCCATGCGGCTTCCCGCCGTCGTCGAAGCGCTCGAGTCCGAGGATGCCGAGGAAGGTGTAAGGGCGTTCCGGGAGAAACGAGATCCCAAGTGGTCCGGACGATAGCCCCGAAGGAGCGACCCTGAAGCGAAAACGTCATTGTGTACAGCGGACTGTCTGAGAGCGGGGGAAATGGGGGACTGGTAATTCATTTTCACGAGCACAGGCGGGCGAAAATGAATTACCTGTCCCCATTTCCCCTGAAGCATGTTTTCGCTTCAGGGTTGGTCGTCGCGCTCCTGTTGTTCGCGACATCCTCCGTCCTGTACGGACAGTCCTTTTCCGAGCGCTTCGAAGAGATCAAGCGCGAGGCCACTCCGGAAGAGCTCTATCGCATCCTCTATGATCTGCCGAAGGGCGGCGACCTGCATAACCACCTCGGCGGTTCCGGGCTGACCGAGACGTTGTGGCCGCTGGTGTCGGACGCCGAGGTCAACGGTGGGCTTCGCTTCTACACGCGGGTCCGAATGAACGAGTGTGCGCTCGAGTGCAGTAGACCGCTCCTCTACTTTCACACCATCCGGGAATCGGTGTGGCAATCCCTCACTCCCTGCTGCCGTGAGGAGTACGAGCCTCTCGACGAGCTGAACGCGCGGCAGCGCGAGGCGTGGCTTTCATCGATCGTTCTGGACGCACCTGGTGAGGGGCGGAACGAGTTCTTCGAGGCGCACTGGGCCCGGCTGCGCGGTCCTCTCAGCGAGGTGTCCATCCTGACAGAGCTCGCGGTCGAGAACATGAAGCTCTTTGCAGCGGAGGGCTAGTCTAGTCTATCTAGTGCCGTTCCTCTTGCCTGGCATCGGTCCACAGCATATCCTGGCCGGCATCGGGTAGCGGCTCTATCGAGCACGAGCGTCAAGATGTCCGGGATAGCAAGAGCCATGTTTTGGACGATGCTGACGCTCGAGGCCGTGCTCGCCCAGGGCCAGGAGCCCGAGTCGGCCAATCAACCAAATCGGACCAACCAGGGCAATCGGCCCGGCGGGGATGTCGAGCTCTTGCTCCGCCAGGCCGCCGAAGCTTTGGCGGCAGGCGACGTCCCCCTCGCCCGAACGAAACTGGAAACCGCGACCTCCTCGGCGCCCGGTGACTCGCGCGCCTACTGGGGGCTCTGTGGCCTGCTCGAGCGATCGGGCGATCTAAACGAGGCCATTGCCCATTGCCGGCGCGGACGAGACCTCGCGCCCGAAGACGCTCGAGGGGCTCTTCAGCTCGGCACCCTGCTCGCCCGCCGGGGAGCCACGGCAGAGGCCCTGGAAACGCTCCGGGCCGCGCGGGAGCTCAAACCGAACGAGCCGACCGGCTACGTTCTCGCCGCGCTCTTGCTGCGGGAGAACGAGAGGAGGACCGACGCCATCACGCTTCTGCAGGAGGGATGGGACCGCGGCATCCGCGACCCCGATCTCGCCGAAGAGCTGAGCCTCCTGCTGCTCTCCACGGAAGCACGGGCGCGCGCCGCCGAAGTTGCCAGGCAAGCTCTGTCGAGACATCCGAGCCGTAGTGGCTTGAAGACCGCCCTCGGTCTTTCTCTGGTGACGAGCCCCGAGAGTCGGGAAGAAGCCGTCCGCTTTCTGGAAGAGGCCCTGGCGATGGGGGTTCCCGATCCGGCAAGGATCCGCCTCGATCTCGGCAATGCGTTGCTGCAGTTGGAACGAGCCGAGGAAGCCATCTCCCACTTTCGCCAGGCGATGGCGCTCCTCCCCGAGAGCCCGGAAGCTCATTACCGGTTGGGGCTCGCCCTCCGCTCCGCGGGGCAGCTCTCGGAAGCGGAGCGGGAGCTAGCTCGTTTTCAGGAGCTGCGGTCGGCCCGCGATCGGCGCGAGGCCGCGGCGAAACAGACGCGGACCCGGATGAACGAGGTCCAGGAGCTCGCCCTGGCCAACCGGCTCCAAGAGGCCCTCGCACGCGTCGATGAGCTCCTCGCCGACCAGCCCGAGCTGGGCCAAGCGCATGCCCTGCGGGCCAAGCTGCTCTCCTCCCTGGGGCAGGCCAGTGAGGCCCTCGCCAGCATCGTGACCGCCCGCGAGCTCATGTCCGAGCTGGTCGAGCATCATTACTTAGAGGGCCGTTTTCTGGCCCAGCTGGGACGAGCGGAAGAGGCCGAGGCCGCGCTCCGTCGAGCCACAGATCTGAAACCCGATCTGGCGCCGGCCTACGAGCTCCTCGGGGTTCTCGCTGCCGACGCCGGCCAAAGCCAAGAATCGGTCGCGCATTTCCGCCGGGCTCTGACGCTCGGGCTGGACAACGCGAGCCTCCACTTGAACCTGGCGGAGGCGCTCTCGAAGCTGGGCCGGAAAGCGGAGGCGGAAGCGGAGATGCGGGCCTATCGGGAGAAGGTGAAGAAGTAGGTGCGGAGCCGCAAGCGCGGCTCCGCACCGTAGCTGCTTCCTAATAGGTGAACTTGATCCCGATCTGCAGCTGCCGCTGAATGCTCAAAGCGCGGCCGCCCAGTCCGAACTCGGGGTTCGGGGTGACCCCATCCCCCTGGTAGTACTCCATCTGGGAGCTCGTGCGCGTGGGGGAACCGTCGGTAACCGCAAAGTTCTTGGTGTTGAACAGATTGAAGATCTCTGCCAGAACCTCCAGCCGAGCCTGACCAAAGTCGAAGAACTTCGAGATCCGAAGATCCACCTTGTAGAAAGGCTCGTTGCGGAAGGTGCCCTTCTCGACCACACTGCCATCGATCACCGCCCTCCGGGAGAGATCGGCGGTCGGATGGTTGTGGACGTCCTCATCGGGATCGAGGGCGCTGAAGCTGTTTCCGCTCTGCAGGGTGGCGATCCCGCTCAGGATGAAGGCACCGGGAAGCTCGCTGACGCCGCTCAGCACGAAGCGGTGGCGGATGTCCCGAGTGGATCGGCCAGGCCGAAGCGGTGAGAAGCGAGATGGAGCGCTCCCGGGAGAGAGCACGGTCTGCCGGTGCTTCATCGAAGGGCGCCTTTCGCCAGGCGAACACTCGCAGCCAGGAAGCGGAGGCGGAGTTCAATCGCCAGGAGTACACCAACGCGGCGCGGAGCTTTCTGAGCGCGCGCGACGGTTTCGACCGGGCGGCGCAGGCGGCGCGACGCGAAGCTGCCGCCGGAGCGAGTCGGGCGCAGGCCGTTCAGCAGCAGCGGCAGGCTCTGGACGCCGCGAAGAGGCGCTTCGAGAGTCGCCGTGGCGCGCTCGCGGCGGGAGTCTCCCAGCAGCCGTCGTACGCGCGGGCGACGGAATCGGAAGCCAGTGCCGGACGTCTCACCGGGTCCGGAGATCTGGCCGGTGCCGCGGCGGCGTACGAGCAGGCGCTCCAGCATCTCGAATCGGCCAGTCGTGAGCACGATGCTGCAGAGCGACAGCGAACGGCCTCGGAAGAAGCCCAGCGCCAGCGCAATCAGGAAGAAGAGGCCGCGCGTCGAGCGGCGGCCGCCCGTCCTCCGACGACCGCTCCTCCCACGACGTCCCTGCCGACGCGCGAGCGGGAAGAAGCTGCGATCCTCGAGGTTCTTGCCACATACGAGCGAGCTATCGAAAGCGAGGATCTCGATCTGTTCCGGTCGGTCAAACCGAATTTGAGCGCCGAAGAGGAGACTCGTCTGAAAGCCTCTTTCGAGGCGGTCAGCTCGAACGACGTCTTGATACAGGTGCAGAGCATTCAGATGGAAGGCGATCGGGCCATCGTGCGGGTTTCCCGCCAGGACGTCGTCGTGATCGGGGGACGGACCCAGCGCTCGAACGGCACGCAAACGTTCGAGCTTTCCAAAGCCTCCGGTACCTGGGTTATCGCCCAAATCAGCAATTAGTCGCACTCGCCAGCCAAAAAGGAGCCCCAGGAGGCCGAGGAGGCCGAGGAGGAAAGACCAGATGTCGAAGCGGTGGTTCGCCTTTGTTGTAGTGTATCTCTCGTTCACCGGGATGGCAGCAGCTCAGAATCCGTTCGACGTTGCCGTTCGCGTCGATAAACTTGCTACGATCTTTACGTAGCTCTACGGTCCCGACGGTTTGATCGTCGACAGTCTGGCCGTGCTCCCGAGCGGCGCCACGCATTCGGCCCATTACAACAGCGCCTTTCAGCAGCAGTTCACGCAGTTCGGGACCGCTCTCGCGACTGAGATCGCCTCCGTGCCTCTGCCGTCTCCGGCGTCGGGCTTCACCTACGAGTTCAATGCGGATCTGGGCGTGTTCGAGCGAAGCTCGCAGAGCTTCGGTCCCATCCTGGCCGAGCGCGTCGAGACCATTGGTGGCGGTCGCTTCTCGTTCGGATTCACCTTTCAGAACTTCCGCTTCGACACCATCGAGGGAATGGACGTCGATTCCGTTCCCGCGGTCTTCACGCACGACGGCTTCGAGCGCGGCGGTGGTCGAGCGGACGTCGTCACAACGGTCAACTCCATCGATGCGCGGGTGAATCAGTTCACTACCTTCATCACATACGGTGTCACGGACCGCATCGATCTCTCGCTCGCGGCCCCGTTCGTCAGTAACGACATCACCGTCATCTCACGGGCCACGGTGCAGCGCATCGGGACCGCCAGCAATGAAGACGTCCACTTCTATCGCCAGGTCGGCGACGAAAAGGGTGTGCAGCGGACGTTCACCGCTTTCGGCAACGCCAGTGGCATCGGAGACATCACCTTCCGGCTCAAGGGGCAGGCCTCGTCGAACCTTTCCCTAGGGCTCGACCTTCGCGTGCCAACGGGGGACCGCCGCGCTTCACCAGAACTGCCGGCGGCCGGGGGACCTGGTGGCCCGCTATAGTGGAGGGCGGTTCGCGATCCTTCTGCCGACGACGGATGGGGAGGCCGCCTACAAACGTGCGGAAGTGCTCCGCCGGGAGGTGCAACCTTGCGCAGACAGGCGTCGCCCGCCACCGCGCCGTAGGCGTCGTTGTATTTGGCGAAGTGGTCGATGTCACCCATGAGAAGGCTCACCACCGACCGCTCCCGCCTCGCGCGCCGATGCTCTTTCTCCAGGATCTCATCGAAGTACCGGCGATTGGCCACACCGGTGAGGCTGTCTTGCCGGGCCAGCAGGTCGATCTTCTCGAGGCGGCGCCCGATGCCATGGTCGTCGTGAACGAGAGTGGCGTGATGGTTTTCGTCAACGAGCAACTCGAGAATTTCTTCGGATATACGCGCGACGAGGTCCTCGGGCAGCCTGTCGAGATGCTCGTTCCGGAGCAGTACCGCGAGCAGTACCGCGAGCTTCATCAGGGCCACCGCCGGCTCTACGGAGAAAGCCCGGCTGGCCGCCCGATGGGAACGGAGCTGGAGCTGTACGGTCGTTACAAAGGACGGAACGGAGATTCCGGTGGATATCAGCCTCAGCCCGATCCATCGAGGCGAGGCTCGTTTCGTGGTGGGCTCCATTCGGGACGCCTCGGAACGGCGCGCGGCCGTGGGGGCACGAAGCTGCTGGACTTCGGTCTTGCGGCGCAGCTTCTAGCAGCGCGCCCTCACCGGTAAAGGCGCCATTGTTGGAACGTTCCAATACATGGCGCCGGAACAGATCGAACCACCACCTCCATCGGCCTCGCTCAAGGGCTGGCCAGGATCGGTGAGAACGTATGTTGTCGAAGCTCCTCATACCGTTGTCCTCGGACGATACCGCTGGCCGGGTCACGATCAGCTTTGGCGTCGCGACGGCGCGTCCAGCGGACGATGGCTCCGCCCCGCCCGGGGAGCTGGTCAAGGGCGCGGGCGCCGCGCTCGATGCCGCGAAACGAAACGGCCGGGATCGGGTCGAGATCGCTGGTATATCCACCTGATCCATGTCCCGAGCCCGAGCCCGTGGCGCGGGTGCGTAGGGGGATAGTTGTTTCGAGTTTGCCCCACCATTAGACTCGCTCTTAATCCGGAGGGAACCATGCGCACAACGAAAGCCTTCATCGTCCTCGCCTGCCTTTTAATGCCGGGGCTCGTCATGGCCCAGGAGACCGCGGGAGAAAATCGCCTGCGGGCGGAGCACATTCTGGACTGGGAGCGGGTCGGTGACCCGCAGATCTCTCCCGATGCCGCGAGAGTGGTCTACACGCGATCTCATGTGGACCAGATGAAGGACGAGTGGGTCTCCGAGCTGTGGATGGTGGGCTCCAACGGGACTCGCAACCGGTTCCTGGTCAAGGGTTCGAGCCCTCGCTGGTCGCCGGACGGCACGCGGATCGCCTATCTTGCCGCCGTCGACGGGGAGAACGAACGCACGCAAATCTTCGTGCGCTGGATGGACGCGGAAGGGGCCGTCTCCCAGGTAACTCGCGTCACCGAGGCGCCTCGCGACATCCACTGGTCCCCCGATGGACGCACGATCGCCTTCACGATGATCGTTCCCGCGAAGGAGACCTGGGAGCTCTCGTCCATGCCGAGCCCGCCGGAGCGTGCCGAGTGGACCGAGACGCCCCGCATCGTGCGCAAGATGCACTACCGCCAGGATCGCGTGGGTTTTCTCCCGGAGGGATATCGTCATCTGTTTCTGGTTCCCGCCGACGGCGGCTTGCCTCGCCGGCTGACCGAAGGCGAATGGCATGTCGGCTCCCGCGGCGCGGTGGGGCTGGACTATGGTGCCGGCATCGACTGGACTCGCGACGGCAAGGGCATCGTCTTCGACGGCGCGATGTTCGAGGATGCGGATACGACCTATCGTGAGTCGCACATCTATCACGTAGACGTGAGCTCGCGGGAGATTCGCACGGTCACGACGAAGCGCGGGCCCTGGAGCTCTCCAGTGGTCTCGCCCGACGGAAGACACGTGGCTTTCACCGGCTACGACTGGACCGCCCAGACCTACCGGGTGAGTGATCTCTACGTCATCGGTCTCGACGGCGGCGGCATGCGCAACCTGTCCGCGGAGCTGGACCGGGATGCCGCAGGCATGGTCTGGAGCTCCGACAGCGACACCGTCTACTTCTTCGCCAACGATGAGGGCTCGCGCAACGTCCACGCCGCGTCGCTCAACGGTGGCTTGCGACAGCTCACCGAGGGGAAGCACATGCTGAGCCTATCCTCGGTCTCGGATGATGGCACTGCCGCCGGCATCCGCTCCGCGTCTCAGGAGCCGCCGGACGTCGTGCGCTTCTCGCTTCGCCAGCCCGGCGGCATCGACCGGCTCACGCATGTCAACGACGATGTCCTCGCGGATATCGAGCTCGGTGAAGTCGAAGAGATCTGGTACGACTCCACCGGCGACACGCGCGTGCAGGGCTGGGTCGTCAAACCGCCCGATTTCGATGCCACGAAGGACTATCCGCTCGTCCTGTACATCCACGGTGGGCCTCACGGGATGTACAACGTTGGCTTCAACAATTCCTTCCAGAATCTTGCCGCCAACGACTACGTGGTGCTCTACACGAATCCGCGGGGAAGCACCGGCTACGGCACCGACTTCGGAAACGCGATTGACAATGGCTATCCGAGCGTCGACCACGAAGATTTGATGGCGGGCGTGGATGCTGCTCTCGAGCGTGGCTACGCCGACGCCACCCGTCTGTACGTGACGGGGTGCAGTGGTGGCGGTGTGCTCTCGAGCTGGGCGATCGGACAAACCGATCGCTTCGCCGCGGCGGCGGTCCGGTGTCCGGTCATCAACTGGATGAGCTTTGCCGGCACGGCCGACATCACGATGTGGGGCTACTACCGCTACCACGGCTATCCCTGGGACAACGCCGAGAAGTACCTGGAGCACTCGCCGCTGATGTACGTCGGAAACGTCACGACGCCCACACTTCTGATGACGGGTGAGCTCGATCTGAGAACGCCCATGACGCAGACCGAGGAGTACTACCAGGCGCTCAAGGCCCTCGGCGTGGAGACGGTGATGGTCCGTTTTCGCAAGGAGTACCATGGCACGAGCTCGATGCCATCGAACTTCATCCGTACGCAGCTCTACATGCTGGACTGGTTCGGAAAACACCAGCGTCCGCTCGATAAGGCTACCGAAAACCAGGACCGGTAGGAGACGAACATGAAAGCGTCATTCTTTCTGCTCGGAACACTTCTCGTCACGGGGGTGACGAATGCTCAGGACATTCAGCGTATCAATCCGGAGGGAATGAGCCAGCCGAGCGCCTATCACCATGTGGTCCGCGTCGACAATGTACTCTTTATCGCGGGGCAGGTTGGCGCGAACGCCTCGGGGGAGATCGCCGAAGGCATGGAGGCACAGCTTCGCCAGGTGCTCGAGAATCTGAAGAGCACTCTGTCATCGCAAGGCGGCGATTTTTCGAACGTCGTCAAGATCAACATCTTCACCACCGACGTCGATGCGTTTCTCGAGGCGCGCGAGGTACGACAGGAATACTTCGAAGGTCATCCTCCCGCGAGCACCCTGGTAGAGGTGAAGCGACTGGCGCGTCCGGCGTTTCTGGTCGAGATCGAAGCCATTGCGATTCTGAAAGAGGAGTGAGAGACAGCTCATGTTCGAGACCCTGGAGACAGCGCCTCCAGACCCCATCCTGGGGCTCACGGAGGCCTTCGAGCGGGATACGAGGCTCGAGAAGATCGGCCTGAGCGCCGGTGTATACAAGAACAACAACGGCGTGACACCCATTTTCGAGGCGGTGAAGGAAGCAGAGCAGCGGATCCTTTCTGCTGAATCGACCAAGCTTTACCTCGGGATTCCGGGCAACGACGAGTTCAGGGACAGGGCCCGCGAGCTGGTCCTTGGAGCAGGACACGAGGCCATTGCCAGCGGACGCGCGCTCACGGTACAGACTCCCGGGGGAACCGGAGGCGTTCGTGTCGCCGCGGATTTTCTGAAGCGGGCGGTGCCGAATGCACGGGTATGGATCAGCGACCCGACGTGGGTCAATCACCACAACCTGTTCCATGCGGCCGGATTCGAGACGAAGACTTATCCCTACTTCGATGCCGCCTCGAACGCGCTGGACTTCGAAGCCATGGTGAGGACTCTGAAGGATGCTCCGGAAGGTGACGCGGTTCTCCTGCACGGCTGCTGTCACAATCCGTCGGGTATCGACCCCACGCTGGATCAATGGGATGCGCTGGTCGGTATCGTCGAGGAGCGGAAGCTGGTACCCGTGTTCGACTTCGCCTACCAGGGACTCGGAGACGGACTCCGTGAGGATGCCGCCGGCATCGCGATGTTCTGCCGGCCGGGGGCGGAGGTGGTCATCGCCAGCTCTTTTTCCAAGAATTTCGGGATCTATCGGGAGCGCGTCGGCGCTCTGACCGTCCTTTCGCGTGATTCGGGGACGGCGGAAAAGGTAATGAGCCAGGTGAAGGCGGCGATTCGGGCCAATTACTCGAGCCCGCCCGCTCACGGCGCCGCCGTCGTCGCGACGATCCTCGGGGATGCCGAGCTCGAGAAGAGCTGGGATTCCGAGCTCACGGCGATGCGCGAGCGCATCCGCGACATGCGCCGGCTGTTCGCCGAAAAACTCCGGGACAAAGGCGCCCCGCGAGATTTTTCGTTCATCACGGAACAGAAGGGCATGTTCTCTTTCACCGGGCTGACGCGTGACCAGGTGAATGCGCTTCGGGAAAATCACTCGATCTATATCGTTGGAAGCGGGCGCATCAATGTCGCCGGCTTGACCACGTCGAACATCGACCGCGTTTGTGAGGCGGTCGTTGAGGTGCTTTCGTGAGTTTTCACCGAGTCTGGGTTGTACTCATCGTCGTTCTGGTGGCGGGTACCCTCTCCGCAAACGATCTGAGGGTGGTCGGGATCGACTCGCCGGCAGGAGGCGGTAGCCAGGTACCGAACTTCGCCGTGCATGAAGACATCGTGTACATGAGCTGGCTCGAAGAGCTTGCCGGCGGTGCTCACGCCCTGAAATGGTCGCGCTGGGACGGATCCTCCTGGAGCGAGCCGCGCGTCATCCACTCGTCGCCGAGGATGTTCGCGAACTGGGCCGATTTCCCGTCGTTTCTCGTGCCGAGTGACGGGTCGTTCGTGGCCCACTGGCTCGAAAAATCGGGAGACGGTACGTACGACTACGATGTGTGGATTACCCAGTCGAAGGATCGCGGGAACTCCTGGTCGGATCCCGAACGCCCCTACCGGTGTCCTTGCGGCAGCAGTGCGTGACTTAGGTGCTGTTGGGTTCGTAAGCTGAGCGGAGAGATTGCTCAAGGAGGCCATCGATGCGCTCAAAGAAGGCAGAACTCGAAGACGTTGTGAAACAGTTCGAAGCATGGCGGGCGAAGCCACACGGACGGCTGATCCCGGAGGAGTTGTGGAAAGCGGCGCTGGGGTTGCTCGATCGGTATGCGCCGAGCACGATCTGCAGTCATCTCCGAGTCAATGCGGCGCGATTCAAACAGGTCCGAGAGAGTGGAGGGGCCGTTGTGGGCGAGAAGCGTTTCAAGGGGCACGGGCGAACGGGTGCTACGGGTCGGTCCCCGCGCACAGTACAGGATCGGAGCGCGGCGGAGCGGGTCACGGCGTTAGCTCCAAGTGGCAACGCGTTCGTCGAGCTGCCGCAGTTCGGCATGGGCTTAGGGGGCGGCATGATGACACCGCCGCTCGGCGAGGTTCAGCATGGAGCGAGCAGATGCCGTCTGACGGTGGAGAGCGCAGCGGGGAGCCTCACGGTCGTGACGGCGAGCGGCGAGGGTGAGAATGAGTTGGTCGAAGCCGTGTGTCGTTTCGTGCTCGGCGCGCTGGAAGGCAGCTCCCGAGCATGATCCAGCTCGTTCCCCAGCTGAAGGTGCTGGTTGCCTGCGAGCCCGTCGATTTCCGCAAGGGCATCGATTCTTTGGCTTGTGTGTGCCGGCAACAGTTCCAGCTCGACTCATTCCTCGGAACGCTATTCGTTTTCCGCAACTGTTCAGGCACGGCCCTCAAACTATTGGTCTACGACGGCCAGGGCTTTTGGTTGTGCCAGAAGCGTTTCTCGAAGGGGCGCCTGCAGTGGTGGCCGCGTCAGACGACGGATGGCGTTGCGGCGCTACCCGCCGAGCAGTTGGCGGTGCTTATCTACAACGGACTTCCGCTGCGAGCGGGGATGGCCGAGCCGTGGCGGCGGGTCGGTTGAGCCTTTCCAACGTCTTCTGGTAGCTCCAAGGCAGCCACGACTCGGGTGCTGCTCTAGCGTCTCGAGCGTGCATGGAGATGTTCGTCAGATAGTGCACCGGGTCGACACCGTTTTTTACCGCGGTGCGGATCATGCTCAGGAGCACGTCGCCCACGTCGGCGCCTGCTGGGTCTTGAAGAAGAGCGAGTTCTTGCGATGCCGTTGTGAGGGCTTCAGCTCCTGCTCGACCTCGTTGTTGTCGAGGGGCACGCCCGGCACTTCGAGGAAGCGGGTTAGCCCTTGCCAGTGATTTTTGACGTAGGAAAAGGCTTTTCCAAGGCGGCTGTTGGGCTCCACCACGCGCTCGCGGAACTGCTTTTCGATCCACTCGTAGAGCGCATCCATCACCGGCCGGCTGTGTTGCTGGTGATATGCAAGCCGCGCATCGGGGGTCATGTCGCGCGTTTCGTCGTCGTTGCGGTAGATGGTCGCGATGTCCTCGAGCACCCGCTCGCAGTGTTCGGGGAAGGCTGGCTCGGCCTCGAAGAAGTAGCGGCGTGCGTGCACCATGCACTTGGCGGTAATCCGTCGCGGCGAGCGCGGTGCCATCGAGGAGGCGTCGGCCATATGGATGACATCGCTCTCCTGAACGGTGCGCTGATTCAGGAGCCGGTCCATGTTTTCGCCCGCATGCCGTCGTCCGCTCGCGTACAGGATGATCGGAGCAAGCGTGGCGTCCAAGCCGCGGGCAACAATGCCCGTGGTGAAGATGCCCGTGCGCTCGCCTTTGCCTTGAGTCAAGGTCTCGTTCTCCGCCATCAACGTGAGGATCCGTGCGCCGGTGTCGTCACTGTGAACCAGCGGCCGGTTCGCGGCTATCGTCTCCATGTGGCGGAAGACCGGGAACACGGCATTCGCCATCGCTTCGACCCGCTCGAACTGCGTGGAGGCGGCAAACGGAACCCCCGCCCACTTTTGCCACTGCGCCAGGCGGTGGTGGGGCATGCCCATGGCGTAGCGCAACACCGAAACGACCGCGTCCACACTCGGATGGTACTTGCTCGCCCAGGCCTGAGACGAAAGTGGCGCTGTGAACGTCTTCTGGCAACTTGCGCATCGCAGCATCTGGCGCTCGTACACCGTCGCCTGGATCGGCGGCTGAGCCTTCAGCTCCACATCCTTGTTCGCCGCATGGGTGTCGTAGAGCTTGCCCCGGCACAGTGGCTCGGGGCAGGGGCCGCTCGCCTTCAGCTCGGGATGCGAAACCGCTACGTGCTCGGCACCAGGGTAGTCCTTGGCCCCGTTGCGCCCGTGGCCCTTGTTCTTCCATTTCCCCTTTGCCTTCGTGCGTTTCGCGCGACGTTCCGTTGTCGCCATGCCAAGCGCCTCGACGATAGCGACATCGCAGCAGATGACGCACCGCCTCGAGCAGCACCGGACACGCATCCTCGGGAATCTCCCCTTTCGACAGCCGCTCTTCCAGGCGCAGGAGCTCGGCCCGCTCGAACCTTCATCGCGAAACGCCGAGCTCTCGGCGAAACTCACGCACCAGCGGATACACCAAGCATGTTTTCACCGCTTCGGCTTTTCTCTTGTGCCGGTCCATCCGGCCCCGGCCCGAAGTCACTCCCACCTCCACCCAGTTCGCTGCCAGATAGCACGTCCCCTCGTAACGCTCCCTCTCCACAAACGTCTCGAGCAACACCGGCCTCACCCCGTAGGCTTCCTCCCAGTCATCGACCACCACTCGCGCTGCCAACGACAGCACGTGACTCGCGAGGCCTTTGATGGAAAGCCACGGCAGGATCAGGAACCGACTGTTGTTGACCACCCGGGGAAGGTTCTTCTGCCGCGTTGCGTCATCCCAACCGATGAAGCCGTCACGCGCCTGAAGCCACCGCGCCGCCGAGGAGAACTGCACGCACCCACAGAGCTCCCGCCGAGGATTCGACATCCAGACCAAGTACCGCAGGTGCGCGCCAAAGGCCACCTTGTGGCCCAGGTAGTGGTAACGCGCGACCAGTTCCCTCCATAGCGCTCGCTCCTCAGCGTTCGCCACCAAGCCCAGCATCACCGGAGCGACGTCCGATAGCTTGCCCTCACGCCGTGGCCGCTCGCGACCAGCCTTCGTGTAGTGGATGCTCGTCGGTCCGCGGCGCCGCTGCTCGTGACGCGGGGGCAACGTCACCAGCCCCTTCGCTTCGACAACCTCCAGGTACTCGTAGCATTCCCGGGTCTTGAGATTGCCGTTCCGACGAACCCACCCCAGGCCCTCACAGATCGTGCGCGCCAGCTCGTGCCGGGACAGACCACACGTGGCGATGATCTCCGTCAGCACGCTCCATTCCTCGTCGGTCACGGTCGTGCCGCAAAAGGTGGGTCGCTTGGCTGCGGTGTCGAGTGCAGCGTTTCCTGCCTGGGTCACTGTTTTCCTCCCAGCCTGAGGTTACACAGTCAGCCAGCGTTTGTCCAGTCCTTTTTTCCCTCTCTCTCTGCCCGCGAGAAAAACAACACACCCGGCGTTCAGCTTACCGAATCGCCCCCACGTTCTCACGCACTACTACCGCAAGGACACCCTACCGGGACCGGACGCTGGGCGAGCACGGGTTCGTCTCGGTCGTCGACCAGGGCGAGGGTCGTTTCGCCTCGTTCTGGCTCGACGCACGCAAGTTCGCTGAAGAGACTTCCAAACGGGAAATGTCGCTGATGTTCACGACCTTCGACGGCGACGCGTTTCTTCCCGAGACACTGCTGGACGGACGCGTGTGCGACTGCTGCCAGACGACAGCGGCGGCCACTCCGGACGGGATGTTCGTCGCCTATCGGGACCGCTCTGCGGAGGAAATCCGCGACATTTCCTACATGCTGTACGCCGACGGGCGGTGGACGGAGCCCCAGACGCTTCATGCCGACGGTTGGGAGATCCCCGCCTGTCCCGTCAACGGCCCGGCGGTGACGGTGCGAGAAAACGAGTTGGCCGTCGCCTGGTTCGGTTTGATCGATGAGGAAGGGCGCGTTAGCGCCATCCGGGCATCCGATGGCGGGAGAACGTTTGGTGAGCCCGTTCGCCTCGACGGTAGGCAGGTGCTCGGTCGTGTCGACATCGAATGGCTCGACGAAGGCACCGCGCTCGTGAGCTGGCTCGAGCGCATCGATGGTGGGCGGGCGGAAGTTCGCGTGCGCGAAGTCCGCTCGGATGGGACGCTCGGCGCCGCGCTCGTCGTGGCGACGACCAGTTCCTCGCGCGCAAGCGGCTTTCCCCGACTCGTTCGCCAGGGCGGGAGCGTGCTCATCGCCTGGACCGATGCTGCGGCGAAACGAGTTCGGGTAGCGAGACTATCGCCCTAGCTGCTTGATGGAGAAGTAGTGGCGATCGAAGCGCCCGCCGCCTCCAACTGACGAGTCCAGAACCGCGGCCACTCCTCGGCAAACGGGTGCTATAATACGCAACCTAGCGATGGAAAACCTCAGACTCCTCGAGGAATAGACGGCTTTGTCCGGGCCGGTAGTCTTTTTCGAGAAGGAGCCTTCGCCAATGAGCAAAGCCTCCACGACAGGGAAGTCCCAAGAGGCGGAATCCCCTTGAATCGCCCGATACGAGCCGTTGGAGCAGCCAGGTCGTGGCTCGATTCCCGGTGAGACCGCACACCGTCCGGGTAGTCTGTGAGGCCTATCACGATTTTCGAGCACGCGCTCGTTATCAAAGCGGACCAGACCACCAACATCGTGGCCGAGCTGACTAGGAAATAAATGGTCGCAATGGTGCCGGTATGCCTCGTAACGTGGCTGGTGCTTTTCGCGCTCGCCTATGGGGGTCCGCTTCAGGAGCCCGCCGCGGTGGCTGCGCAGCTGCTCCAGAGTGGGAAAGAGCTCTTTCTGCGCGGCGAATACGGCGCAGCCGTGCAAAGACTCAGTGAGGCGCTCCCTCTTCTGGACCGGAATGGCCGGGTGGAGGCACGCCTGACCCTGGCCCTGATCCATCAGGCGCAAGCGAACGATGAGCGGGCCTTGATCGAGTTCGAGTGGGCACTCGTCGAGGCACCCGATCTACAACTGGATCCCGAACAGTACTCACCCAAGACTCTGGCGCTCTTGCGACAGGCTCGTGACGGAGGCGTGGAGCGGTTTCAGTCGGCGAAAAAGAACTTCGCAGCGGGAAGGCTCGAGCAGGCTCTCGAGGAGTTCGAGCTGGCAGCGGCTCTCCTCCAACAGTCGGACTCGAAGCGCGCGCGGGACACCGTCGTCGAGGCACTCGTGAGCGCGGCGCTCATCTACCAGACGCTGGGCGACCTTTCCCGCTGCCTCCAGGCCTTTCGCAAAGCCGTTGGGCTCCAGCCGGAGCTCGAGATCGATCGGGACTTTTACTCCCCCTCCACGTTGCGAATCTTCGACGAGATCAAGGAGGCCAACCAGCGCGTCCTGACTGCGCGTCAGGCCATGGAAAAGACCAAGCGCTTGATGGCAGTGAGCCTGGAGGATCTCCGTATGAAGGTAGAAGATTCTGCGGAAAGTGCCAAGGCCGCTGCGGAAGAGACGCGAGCCCGAAAGCTTCAGAGCCAGGGAAAGCTGGCCGAGTCGGATGCCAGTTATCAGAACGCGGCCTCCTTGTATCAAGCCGTCATTCAAAAGTGGAGGGCCGATCACGCCGCGGTTGAAAGCCTCCTGCAACAGTATGAAGCGGCCTACGAAAACAAGGATCTGGACGCGGTCAAGAGGCTCTGGCCCGCTCTAGGGTCCGAGCAGGAGCAGCGGATCGGTCAGAGTTTCCAGTTCGTTCGCGAGTGGCGCGTGGATCTGGAGATCACGGAACTCCGGATTTCCGGAGAGTCGGCTTGGGTGAGCTGCCAACGCAAGGACCATCGCACGGAGCGACCATCGTATAATGCGTGTGGATTGCATGTCTAGGCCGTACTCGACTCCTCTCATCGCCACCTTCGTCGCTGTTGCCTTGGCCTGGCAGGTGCAGTGCGTGGTGCTCTGTGCGGCGTTCAACTGCCCCGCCGGGCCTACCGAGGCGATGGACCATGGAGCGCATCCAGATCCGACGCCCTGCCATCGCGAGGAACCCGGTGGCGAGGAAGAGAAAGACCCTTGCGCACCACCGGACTTCGTCACGCGCATCCGAGCCGAGTCCAAGGAAAGCGTCAAGCCGCCATCTGATACTCCGGTAACGGTCCCGTCCCTGGCGCTGGTACAAGCAGCACAGCAGAGTCGGCGAACGAATCCCGTGGTGGTTCTTTCGCGATCTCCCGCACGCTTGGGCATCGATTCGATCGTGCTCTTGATTTGATATCTCCACTCCTTTTCCCCAACCGCACTTCTTAACACCCCGACGGCTCGACCGTACTGGGTCTCGGGCTTCCAAGCCGAGAGGGAAAGAAACGTGGAGATACTGGACTACCTTCTGAAAACAGCCCATCGAAGGGCTAGCAGCCGTGATCACGGCTCAGTCTGCGGAACGCTCGGTGGCGACACTCTGTCCCGCCACGCAGGACAAGTTGTCTTCTTCGACAGCTCCTTTGTGCAGCAGGGAGACCCCCATGAACACTGAATGGAAGCATTGGAGAGGCATCGTTCTGGCTTCAGCGGTGGCGCTCCTGTATTCGCAGGGTGTAGGCGGGGCGCAAGACGACGCCCGTCCCGGCGCGGGCACGGAGCTCCGCTTGGAAGATCTGGAGCGCATGGCACTCGACAACAATCCGACGATCGCCCAGGCAGTCGCCATCGTGAGGGCGGCCGAGGGACGAACGCTTCAGGCAGGTCTCTATCCGAATCCCATCATCGGCTATATCGGAGAGGAGATCAGTGTACGGGCTCCCGGTAGGACGAGCGAGCACCTACTGTTCATCGAGCAGGCGATCGTCACCGCCGGAAAGCTCGAGCACAGTCGGAATATTTTTGCCGACGAAAGAACTCGGGCAGAAGCCGAAGCAGAAGCCCAGAGGCTGCGCGTTCTAAATACGGTGCGAGTGCTCTATTACAAGGCCCTCGGCGCGCAGGAGATGGTGGAGCTGCGGACTCGGCTGGCGGAGATCGCCCGGGAGGCGGGGCAGATCTCCGAACAGCTCTTCAACGTCGGGGCGGCCGATCGCCCGGATCTTCTGGAAGCTCAGGTCGAGTTTCACCTAGCGGAAATCGATCTCATCGAAGCCGAGAACGACCTCGAGCGCGTCTGGGAGGTGCTTGCGGCCGTGGTTGGAGTTCCGTCCCTCGATCCGGCCCCCCTGGCCGACGAGTTGGAGGGGGAGCTACCGAGGCTCGGCCGTGATCTCATCCTGGCCACTCTCGTGAAAGAGAGCCCGGAAGTGAAGAGAGCGCACGCCGGTGTCGAGCGCGCTCGCTCTGCCCATCGCCGCGCCAAAGCGGAGCCGTTCCCCGATGTCCTCTTGCGCGGCGGGTTCGGCTACAACTTCGAAGAATTGGTTGGGTTCGAAGGGGTGGCCGGATGGGAAGGATTCATCGAGGTAGGATTCCGTATTCCGTTGTTCGATCGCAACCAGGGAAACATCGCCGCGGCACGAGCGGAAATTGACCGTGCCGAGCGAGAAGTGCAGAGGCTCGAGCTCGCTCTTCGCGCGCGCCTAGCGTCGGCGTTCAACCGATACCTCGACTTGCTGAGCCTTGCTGAGCGGTACCAGAAGGACGTCCTGCCACGAGCTCAGGAAGCCTATGATTTGTACCTCGCCAGATTTCGTGAGATGGGTGCCGCGTACCCTCAAGTGATCATCGCTCAGCGTACGTTGTTCCAGGTGCGCGTTCAGTACATCAAAGCTCTGGTCGAGCTCCGGCAAAACATCGTTCTTATCCGAGGAATGCTTCTTGCCGGCGGCCTGGAACCTCCGGAGCCAAGCCAGCCAGGGCCGGGTAGGGCGCGGTGAGGCGCCTGCGTGATACGAAGAAATCCTGTCAGGAGACAAAAGGAACGGAGGGGATGGAGATGAACAACAACCGAAGAAATTTTCTGCGCGGTTTGGCCGTCGCCGGAAGCGGTTTCCTCGCCGGCCGAAAGGCCGCGGCCCAACACCAGCACCATGAGCCGACCGCGACTCACCCCGCTGACGTGGAGTCCGCTGAGGCGCGTGAGGAGCCTTTCTTGCCCGTTCATACTCCTGACGTCCCAAAGCTACCCTACGAGATCGATAACGGCGTCAAAGTCTTTCATCTGATCGCGGAGCCGGTGAAGACGGAATTCGTTCCGGGGAGAACGGTGGATGCCTGGGGTTACAACGGAAGCGTTCCCGGCCCGACGATCGAGATCGTCGAAGGGGATCGGGTGCGGGTCATCGTGGACAATCACTTGCCGGAGATGACCAGCGTGCACTGGCACGGCTTCGAGATTCCCATCGAGATGGACGGCGTTCCGGGCCTCACCCAGGACCCGATTCCCCCGGGTGGCCGTTTCGTCTATGAGTTCACTCTGCACCAGAAGGGAACTTTCTTTTACCACTCCCACATGCCCATGCAGGAAATGCTGGGAATGATCGGCCTATTCATCATGCATCCGAAGAGGTCCTATCGGCCCCGGGTGGACAAGGACTTTGGGCTAATCCTTCAGGAGTGGGCCATCTTGCCCAACAACACGATTCCCAACACCCTGTCGATGGAGTTCAACTGGCTGACCTTGAATGGAAAAGCGGGGCCGGCCACGACGCCCTTGATTGTGAAGCAGGGAGAACGGGTACGGATTCGGCTCGTCAACCTGGGAATGGATCATCACCCGATTCACCTCCACGGGGTCCAGTTCGATATCACCGGCACGGAGGGAGGAAGGGTGCCCGAATCGGCTTGGTATCCCACGAATACCGTGCTGGTGGGGGTCGCTCAGGCCAAGGACATCGAGTTCGACGCGATCTATCCGGGTGACTGGATCTTCCACTGCCACCTTCCGCACCACATGATGAATCAAATGGTCTCGATGGTGGGTCCCATGGCGCATGTGGGATCGGGGATGCACTCCGGCATGGGGATGGAGGAAGGCATGGGGATGATTCGGGAGGACCAGGCTTTGTCCGAAGAGCTGGGGCCCAGCCTGGGACGCGCCATCGGATTGCCCAACCGCGAGAGGGAGACGTCCCATCTGGTTGGCCAAGAAACTGCGCAACAACAGCACCATGGCGGCTCCGGCGCCCAAGACCCTTGGAGTGTACCGGGGTTCCCCCAGGACATGTGGATGGTCATGGACGAGACGGTGGCGAAACCGGAGACCTTCGGAATGCGTTCGGGCTGGAGCGGTGGCGTCATGGGAATGATGACGGTGGTTCGGGTCCTCCCAGAGGAGATGTACGACAAGGTCACGGCATTGATGAGGGAGCGGGATGAGCGCCTGCGAGAGCGCAACGCTTAGTCTAGGTTGTCATGACACATCGCCTCCTCTGGCCAGCTCTCGTTTCTTCCAGATGGCGAAGATGGCCGGATAGATAGTCAATTCGAGTGCGAAGGACGTCACCAATCCTCCGACCATTGGCGCGGCAATCCGCTTCATCACGTCGGCTCCACTGCCCGTGCTCCACATGACCGGCAAGAGCCCGATCATGGTGGTCAGCACCGTCATCAGCTTCGGACGGATCCGCCGAGCGGCTCCCTCCACGATCGTTTCACGAAGGTCCTCGAAGGACCGGAGGCGGCCTTCGTTTTGACGTCGAACATAGGCGAGCTTGAGATAGAGCAGCATGACCACACCCGTCTCCGCGTCGAGCCCGGCGAGGGCGATGAGTCCCACCCAGACGGCGATGCTCATGTTGTAGTCGAGAAGCCACAGGAGCCAGATGGCACCCACGAGAGAGAAGGGAACCGCCAGCAAGACGATACCGGTCTCAGCGATGGAGCCGGTGTTCATGTAGAGGAGCATGAAGACGATGAGGAGTGTGACCGGGACGACGATCTTGAGTCGCTCCTTCGCCCGCTCCAGGTAAACGAACTGACCCGCCCATTCGAGCCGGACGCCGGGAGGAAGCTCTACACGCTCGTTGACGAGGCGCCGCGCTTCGTTCACATAGTCGCCGAGGGGACGGCCGGCGATGTCGACAAAGACGAAGTTCACAAGCTGTCCGTCCTCGCTCCGGATCATCGGCGGGCCCGTCACGAACTCGATCTCGGCCACCTGGGGCAGGGGCACTTGCGCGCCGGTAGGAGTCGCGACGAGTATTCTTTTGAGGGCGTCGGGATGATCCCGAAACTCACGCGCGTAGCGAACCTGAATCGGATAGCGTTCCCGGCCTTCGACGGTTTCCGAGACGTTCATGCCGCCGATGGCGGTCATCACGACTTCGTTCACGTCCTGGACACTGAGCCCATATCGAGCCGCCTCCTGCCGGTTCACCTTGACATCCAAGAAGAAGCCACCGGTCGCTCGCTCGGCGAAGGCACTCCGGGTTCCCCGAACCTCCGGAAGCACTTGCTCGATCGCAACCGAGGCCTCCTCGAGCGCGCTCAAGTCGTCGCCGAAGACCTTGATGCCGAGCTGGCTTCGGATGCCGGTGGTCAGCATTTCGACGCGTGTCTGGATGGGCATCCACCAGATGTTGGGCATACCGGGGTAGTTGAGCTCTCGGTCCATCTCGGCAATAAGGTCGTCCCAGGTCAATCCCGGGCGCCACTGGTCTTTCGGTTTCAGCAGCACGACGCTCTCGACCATGCCCACGGGAGCAGGATCGGTCGCCGTTCGGGCTCGGCCCATCTTTCCGAATACCCGCTCGACCTCGGGAAACTGTCGGAGCTTCCGGTCCATGGATTGGAGGATCACAGCAGCCTCGGTGATCGACATGCCGGGCGGCGCCGTGGGCATGTAGAGGATGGCGCCTTCGTTGAGAGGCGGCATGAACTCGCTTCCGAGGTCGAGGAACGCGGGGATGGTGGCGAGCATGATGAGGAGCGCAATTGCTACGGCGGTCTTCCGAAATCGAACGACCAGGCGCACGATGGGCGTATAGGCCAGAACGAGCCACCGGTTGAGCAGATTCTTTTCCTCGCCACGGATCTTCCCGCGGATGAAGGTGGCGGCGAGTGCCGGCGTGAGCGTCACCGCAAGAATCGCCGCGAACCCCATCGAGTAGGTCTTGGTGAAGGCGAGGGGTTTGAAGAGGCGTCCCTCTACGCCCTCGAGCGTGAAGACCGGCATGAAGGAGACGGTGATGACGAGCAACGAAAAGAAGATGCTCGGCCCGACCTCCTGCATGGCCTCGATGATGAGGCTCTGGCGGTCTCCTGAGGAGTTGTTCTCAAGCTTCTTGTGGACGTTCTCGATGATGATGATCGCGGCATCGACCATGGCGCCAATGGCGACGGCGATCCCTCCGAGGGACATGATGTTGATCGTGAGGCCCTGGTAGTACATGGGAATGAACGCGAATAAGATCCCGAGCGGCAACGTGATGATGGGGATGAGAGCGCTCCGAACGTGCATCAGGAAGAGGAAGATGACGACGCTCACGACGATCATCTCCTCGATGAGTGTGTGCTGGAGCGTTTCGATAGATGCCTCGATGAGTCCGGAGCGATCGTAGGTCACGACGATCTCCACCCCGTCCGGGAGACTGCGCTCGATGTTCCCGAGACGCTCCTTCACGGCGTGGATGACGTCGAGCGCGTTCTCGCCGTAGCGCATCACCACGATTCCGCCCACCACTTCGCCCTCACCATCGAGCTCGGCGAGGCCGCGGCGCATGTCCGGACCGAGCTTCACCTCGGCCACATCCTTGATGGTGATCGGAACCCCGGCGTCGTTCACCGCGAGGGGAGCCTGCTCCAGGTCTTCTGTCGACGTGACGTAACCCCGCCCACGCACCATCTGCTCGTGGGCGGCGATCTCGATGATCCGGCCGCCAGCCTCATGATTGGACTCGCGGACCGCCTGAATCACCCGGCGCAGCGGAATGTCGTAGCCGAGGAGCTTGTTGGGATCGATGATGACCTGATACTGCTTGACGAAGCCGCCCACCGAGGCCACCTCGGCGACTCCGGGGACGCTCTCGAGGGCGTAGCGCAGATTCCAATCCTGGAGGCTCCGGAGCTGCTGCAGGTCCAGGTTTCCAGTCCGGTCGACGAGGGCATACTCGAACACCCACCCCACCCCGGTGGCGTCCGGACCCAGCGTCGGTGTGACACCCGCGGGCAAGGCTCCCTGCACCTCGTTCAAGTACTCGAGCACCCTCGAGCGCGCCCAGTACATGTCGGTGCCGTCCTCGAAGATGACGTAGACGAAAGACAGGCCAAAGAAAGATTGGCCGCGTACGAATTTCACCTGAGGTGCTGCCAGAAGGCTCGACGAGAGCGGGAACGTGACCTGATCCTCCATGATATCGGGACTCTGCCCCGGCCACTCCGTGAACACGATGACCTGGATGTCAGAAAGGTCGGGGATCGCGTCGAGCGGACCATGAGTCATGCCGTAGTAGCCCCATAGCGTGAGCCCCGCAACGAAGAGGACTGTCAGGAATCGGTTTTTGGCGCTCGCTTCGATCACCCGTGCGATGAAACCACCGTGGCTTGGCTGTTCCATGGCGCCTACCACTGCTTCGTCGCCGACTTGAGTCGGCTTTCTGCCGCGACGAGAAAATTGCCGGAAGTCACGACGACGTCTCCCGCCTCGAGGCCGGAGAGCACTTCGTAGTCGTCTCCGGATTTCACGCCGATCTCGATCTCCTGTGGTCGCAAGCGGCCCTCACCGAGATCGAGGAAGACGAGACGCCTGGGACCAGCGTAGAGCACAGCTTCTTCGGGAACCACGAGTCTCTCGCCGCGTTCGCTGACGAGCTCGACGTTCGCGTACATGTTGGGCTTCAGCTCCAGGCCAGGGTTCGGGACCTCGACACGGATCCGCCCCGTTCGCGTGCGATCTTCGAGATACGGATAGATGAAGGACACCCGTCCTTGGAACTTCCTCCCAGGGAGGTACGGCAACGTCACCTCTGCTTCCTGGCCTTCGGAGATCAAGGGCAGCTCCGATTCGTAGACCTCGGCCTCGATCCAGATGCGCTCGAGCCCTGCGATCCGGTAAAGGACTTCGCCGGGCTCCACGGTCGTCCCTTCGAAGACGTTCTTCTCGATCACGTAACCGTCGACCCGGGACACGATCGGGAGGTATTGCTCGGGCTCGCCTCGGATGAGGATCTCGTCGATCTGCCACTCTTGAAGATCCCAGAGGCGAAGCCGCTTCCGAGCCGCGTCGACCAGATAGTCTGCCCTGTTTGGCGCCGAGGTTTCGCGCGCGACACGCTGACTTTCGAGCGCGGTGAAAAGCTCTTCCTGAGCGGCGTAGAGCTCGGGGCTGTAGAGGGTGAAGAGAGGCTTCCCTTTGCGCACGCGCACACCGGTCGCATCGGCATGGAGCTTTCCCACCCAACCACGGTACTTGACCGTCACCTCGGCGAGGCGCGTCTCGTCATAAGTGATCTTTCCTGCGGCGCGGAGGCGAACCGAGACCTCTCGCCGGGCGACCGCTTCCGTCCGGACCCCAATCGCCTGCCTGCGCTGGGCGTCCATGAAGATGACCCCCGTCTCCACTTCCTCCCGGGTGACGGGCACGAGGTCCATGGAGCAGATAGGGCAAGTGCCCGGCTCCTGGCTCTTGACCGAAGGATGCATGGAGCAGGTGTAGTGGGAGATCTCTCCTTCGTGAGCGTGCTCCACATGCGCTTCGACCTCTGGGACGGAAGCACCCTCGTCTTTCGTACAGCTCGTCACGACGAGAGCTCCTCCAACGATCAGCAACGTCGCGGCGATGAGCCACCTCCGTCGCGGTCTTCCCTGATGGGCATCATGGGCGTTCACTTCATACCTCCTTCGAGGGCTTTGCTCCTCGATGCGTCTCGTTTGCTGGCGGTCTCATCTTGGATGGACAGGGCTGGAATGCTGCCCAGGGCGCGGTCCAGCTCGGCCCGGCGCCGATAAAAGTTGGTCAGAGCCTCTTCGTAGCCAAGCTGCACGCTCCGCTGATTGCGTTCTGCTTCGATGAGCGCGAGAAAACTGTTCTGGCCGGTCTCGAACCCGGTCCGGGCCGCGTGAATCTGATCCCCCGACGCGGGGAGGAGCCGGCTCCGATAAAGCTCCACGACGTGCTCGGCTTCGAGCAGTCTCTCCTGAGCCACATAGACTTCCGCCCGGATCGTGTCCTCGAGCGCCGTGCGCGCACTTTCTGCCTGCTTGAGGGCCGCCGCCGCCTCGGCGGATGCGGCGCGGAGGCGATCCCGGTGAACGGGGATGTTGATGCCAATCCCGACCATCCACCGATGCTCCGAATCACCCCACATGGAATTGAACGAGGTCGTCGCCTCGAAGTCGGGGTAGAAATCCTTCTCGCGGAGACGGACCGCGGCCTCACGGGCTTCGATCTCCGCGAGACGGGCCTTGAGCTCCGGGCGTTCGGCGAGCGCCTCGTCCGCCGGCGCCGTGGTGTCGAGCTCTCGAGGCGCGGGCGCACCGAGCTCGGATGGGGGAGGAGGGAGGCTCGCGTCCGGCGCCCGATGAAGAAGCGCGTTCAACTGCGCGACGATTGTCCTCTGACTCGTTCGTAGTACGACATCGCGATGGAGAACGTGCGCGACCTCGACCTCGGCCTGAAGGGGATCCTGCTGTGCGGCGAGCCCCGACGCGTAACGGGCCGTCGCAATGCGCTGGAAGTCCTCCAGCAGGCGGATGTGCGCCACGTTGATTTCGAGCGCGCGGGCGACGAAGTAGTAATCGTCGAAGAGTAAAGACGCCATCGTCGCCAGCTGCAGGCGCACTGCCTCGTAATCGTGACGAGCCGCTTCGGCCTCGGCGCGAGCGACCTCTCCTCTGAGGCGAAGCTTCCCCGGGTAGGGAAGGCGCTGGGCAAAACCGATGCTCTGCCCGTAACGCACGTTGCCCGCACCGATGCTGAGAGGAGCGACGTTGTAAGAGACCCTGGGATCCTCGAGGCTCGTCAACTGAGGCTCTCGCTCCCGCGCCGCCTCCCAAGCTTGGCGCGCCGCTTCGATCGTAGGGTTACGCTCGACTACGGCACGGATCACCGTCTCACGATCGAGCCGGTCGAGCTCGGAAAGAAGATCCGGCTGCGGCTCCTGGGCGAGTAGAAGCCCCGAGCTCAGTTCCAATACCGCAAACTCTAGTAAGAAGAGGAAAACGTTTCGCAAATTGGCCTCCCGCGCCTGCACGAGCGGCAGACGCTGTCCAAGTGATTGGATGGAAAAAGGAGGCGGCGGAAGGAATACCGCACGCCCTCGCCCGTGCAGACGGGCGCTAGGGCATCAATTCAGGAGTGGAACGTCGAGCGGTCGGTTCGCCAGTAGGGGGGGAGAACCGCGCGAAGACGAAAACGGAATAACTCTGTAGCCGGCGTCGGGCGCGGTGACGACAGCTGGTAGGACGGCCGCGTCTGGGGCGCCCTTGACGTCCATAGAGGACCGGAAGGACGATTCCACCGACGCTGGGTTCTGCGAAGATCGATCCGGCTTGCAACAGTCCTCAGTCTTCTCTGGCATGTTGCAATGGTGAGCATCGCCGCGGCAGCACTCCATCGCCTGCTTGTCGTCCGGTCCATCGGCACACACGAGACCGGCCAACGAAGACAGAACGAGGACGAGCACAAGCACAAGACACCCGCCGGCCGTCTTCGAGGCCAAGCCTGCCATGTGGCTACTGTAGCCTGGCCCGATGTAGCCTTCAAGTCTCGACCCTGCACATCGTGCTGGTAAAAAGCGACCCCCGCGATGTACTCTCCATCGTCCAGCTCGCGCGGGCGACGTATCGAAAAATGGTTCAAAACCTCTGGAGGAAACCCATGAGATCCAACGTTGCGATTGCATCGTTCTCCATGGTGCTATTGTTGGCGACCGTCGCCTCGTCCCATGATCGTAAGGAGATCGCCGGCATGCAGGTCGTTTTTCGGGGGGGAGCCCGAGCCGGTCCTCGATGGTGAGATCTGCTTCCTCAGATGGTGTTTCAGCGATCTCAAAACCGAAGAGCCGGTGGCGAATCTCGAAGCGGTGAGCGCCAGGATCCAGTTCGACGGCAAGGCGTTCGGGCCCTTCGACGCCCGTGGCTCTCGTCGCAATCCGGGCACGTACCAGACCCAGCACATTTTCACGAAGCCGGGCGAGGGTGAGGTGACGCTCGATTTCAAGAAAGCCGGAGGCGACGAAGTCCTGACTCTGAAGTTTCCCTTTACGGTTCGCGCGCGCAAGTCGATCGAGATTCCGTGAACGATCGCCGGGAGTAGGGCCAGGCGACACAAGCTTGTCGCGCCTTGATCCATCGTGGGGAGGCATATCGTTGCGGGCTGCCTCCTGGCGCATCCATCCCGAGAGAGCTTCTTCCTTGACAGAGTTCGCCCCCAGGTCGTACCCTAGAGCTAGGTTAGCCAACTCCACGACAATCTGGATGCGAAGATCGTTTGCCCGGATTGGTCGTGCTCTAGACGCCTTTCGCCGGTGCGCGCTTTTACTGAGGTGGGCCTTTCACCATGACCGACCATACGAAACAAAGAGAGCTCTGGACCGAGGAATCGATTCTCCGCGTGGAGAACCAGATCCTGCAAGAAGTTATCGCCGCGAAAACCCCGGAGGCGGCCGAGGCGGCCGTTAGCTACGCCGAGTTTCTCCGCGAGCGCGGGCTGAACTCGGAGAACTATCCCGTTTTCCTGAAAATGCTGACCACGGAGAACCGCTGGGTGCTGGACGCTCTGATGGGCTCCGAAGACCCCTTCGAGCTGCTCTCGAGCATCCCACCGAATCGTTACATCGTCCACAAGTGCTTCGAGTTGATCGCCCGCTGGCCCAGTGCGGGCATCCAGCCGGCCACACTGGCAGTGGCTCTCGGTGTGCTACGGAGGGCCTACTCCGAACCGAGGGCGGGCTTCGCGATTTATCCCGTCCGCGTCGCCGATGTGAACAACCTCGGCAAGCACCTCGACGAGACTAAGGGCCAGAGCCACCCACAAAACCGCTTCTTGCTCGATGTGTTGGATTCCATCGGCGCGCTTCAGGGCTTACACCTCGACGACTCGGTCGATAAAGTGGCTCGGCAGGCGATGAAAATCCAAGGTTTCTTTCTCGACATGACTCGAAGTCTCGAAGGCTGCCTCCCGCGAGCCCTTCTTGCGACGGGAGACTATCGTCTGGCGCAGCAACCTCCGAGCCGCGTTTTTGTGAGCTAGCAGGGCAAGAAAGGACGGAACGATGTCGGATCCCGACCGTGAGATAGTGGCTATCGACGCGCGCATCCCCGCTATCGAGAATCAGTATCTTCAGGAAGTCTTTGCATGTGACACGATCCGGCAAGTCGAGACCGCGGTGACCTACGCGAGCTATCTCAATCGTGTCGGACTGAGTCCGGAGAACTACCCGGTTTTTCTCCGCATGCTCGACATAGAGAATCACTGGGTCATCGATGCCCTCATCGGAAACAATGACCCCGCTGCACTACTCTCTGCGGTGCAACCGAACCAATACACCGTCGGCCGCATTCTCTCGATGGTGAAGCAGTGGAGACGAGGTGGTATCTTCGCCAAAAACCTGGCCGTTATCCTGGGCGTTCTCCAGTCCGTCTATAGCTCTCCCCGAGACGGTCTCGAAGTCCATGTCCTCGCGATCTCCGATGTCAATGCCATCGCCAAGCATCTCGACAAGAAAAAAGGCCAGGACGACGCTCTCAATCGCGCAATTCTCGAGCTGCGCGACAAGCTTTCGGCGCTCGCGGAT
The DNA here is from genome assembly GCA_965237685.1 of Candidatus Marinacidobacterales bacterium. Classification (GTDB taxonomy): domain Bacteria; phylum Acidobacteriota; class Vicinamibacteria; order Marinacidobacterales; family SMYC01; genus CBDEGF01. Next base: position 1,662,645 of record CBDEGF010000003.1, on the reverse strand, counting down.
GGCGACGATTTGACGTACGCGGATATCGGAGTTCAAGCAGGCGCCATCAAGAACGCCTTTCTCGACGATCGCAAGAGCCTGGAGGATGCCATTCCGTCGGATCTTCTACTCACCGCGGAGGAACGCAGCGAAGTGGCACCCCGCAATCAAGCACCCTTCGACGAAGGCTCGGAGAATAGGAAAAAAGAATAGCGCCTTCCTCCTTAGGGCGGTGCGATTCTTGACAGTGTCGCGTTGAGACGTCGGGCCAGGATCTTGCACAGGAGACTCGTCAGGTAGAGCGCTGTTCCGACGTTGTACTCGACGATGCGCTCGAGGCTTCCCGACGGAAGCACGTGGACCTTCAGAGGCGTGCGTGCCACCGCGGCCGCGGAACGGGGGCTCTGATCGACGAACGCCATCTCCCCGAAGAAGTCACCCGGTCCGAGTTCGGCCAGCGTCAGCGAGTCGCCCTCTTCCGTCTTCTTCAGGATCTCGACCTCACCTTCGCCGATGATGAAGAGCTCGTTGCCAGCGCTTCCTTGTTCGAAGATCACGCTGTCGGCGGCGAACTCGCGCGGGACGAGGAGAGATGCCAGCCGCTGGCGGTCGACCGCATCGAGCTGCGCGGAGGAGCGGGCGCCGGAACCGGAGGTGGCGGGCGCCGTCTGCACGAGCTGGTTTGCCGCGCGGAGCTTCGTCGCGAGGCTCCGAGTGAAGGCGACCATGATCTTGACCGCCCCGGTCCTCCCGTAACGAAAAGCGTTCTTGAGGCTCTCGTGCGACCAGACGAGGCACGATGTCTCGGTCTCGGCTGCGGCGAGCAGCGATACGGGATTCAGATCGAAGAGGCTCGTTTCTCCCAGGAAGCTCCCCGGGCCCATCGACCCGAGGTGGCCGGAGCTGGATTCGAGCTTCACGCTGCCTTCGTCTATGAGAAGGACGGCGTCCTGGAGCGAGATTTCCTGGCCGGCGTCAAACCCCCGGGATTCAGCCTCACGCTCGAAGACGAGCGCCTCCGCCTCGGTGAGATCGTCGAAGAATGGCAGCGATTTGATGGAAGTTGGCACCGCGGCGCCTATTGTACTCATCGGGAGCGTCGGCGCCACCCTCGAAAGGTGCCCGGGGCGGTGATACTGTCCCGGGGCAGACTCTCTCGCGAAGGAGGCTCCGATGCGCCGTATCGTCACCGTTGCCCTGTTTGCCTTCCTTCAAGCCTGCGCTCCCGAGGCCGAGCAACGACCGGATGTTCCGGTTCCGGTCGCGTTCGTGAACGTGACCGTCGTCCCCATGGATACCGAGCGCGCTCTCGAGGGGCAGACGGTCCTGATCGAGGGGCAAGACATTGCCGCCGTGGGACCGGCATCCGAAGTCGACGTGCCCGGTAATGCAACGGTCGTCGACGGCGACGGCAAATACCTGATGCCCGGTCTCGCCGACATGCACGTTCACGTGTGGGAGGAGTCGAACCTGGCGTTGTTCCTCGCGAACGGTGTGACAACCGTCCGCAACATGTGGGGAAGTCCTCTTCAGCTGCGGTGGCGCCCGATTATCGAGAGCGGGGATCTACTGGGGCCGGCGATCTTCACGACCGGACCGCTGATCGACGGCTCTCCGCCCATCTGGGACGGCAGTGAAGTACTGGACGATCCTGCGAAGGCCGACGCCCTCGTTGCATCCCAGAAAGAGGCGGGCTACGACTTCATCAAGGTCTACAACCGTCTCACGCCCGAAGTTTACGACGCGCTCGTGGAGGCGGGCCGGAAGCACGATATGCCGCTCGTCGGTCACGTTCCGAGCGCGGTCGGGCTCGATCGGGTTCTTGCTGCCGGGCAGAGCACGATCGAGCACCTGCGTGGTTACAGGGAGTCGGTGGAGGCCGATGATTCGCCTCTCGAGGACTCCAGTGATCGACGCGCCGCTCTCGGCCGTTGGGACCACATGGATGATGCCAAGGCCGAGGCGATCGCCGAGAAAACCCGAGAAGCCGGTGTCTGGAACACCGTTACGAACGTCGTCGTGGAGAAATTCGTACCCGTCGATGAGGCGGAACGCCTCATGAAACTTCCGGAGATGCGCTACATCAGCCCGGTGACCCTCGCGTCATGGAATCCGGCCACCGATTTCCGCCTCAAGACCATGACGGCGGAAGATTTCGACGGGCTCCGGCGATCCCACGAGGCGCGACGGCGCCTCACCGGCATCCTGCACCGATCGGGCGCCCGTATCCTGCTGGGGACCGACACACCGAATCCGTTCGTCGTACCTGGATTCTCGATCCATGAGGAGCTCCAGCGGCTCGTCGACTCGGGTCTTACACCGTACGAGGCCCTTCGCGCCGGGACGAGTAGCGCGTTCGAGTATCTGGACGAGCAGCTCGCGCTCGACGAACGCTTTGGAACAGTGGCGGTCGGGGCCCGCGCGGACCTGATACTACTGGAGGCCAATCCGCTCGACGACGTGGCGAACGTCGTCCGCCGGGTGGGAGTCATGGTCCGTGGACAGTGGCTCCCGGAAGACGAGCTCCAGAGGATGCTCGAGGCGGTCAGGGATTCCTATCGTGTGCCCGAGGAGCCGTTCGCAGGAATGGACGAGCTGCCGGGCGCGGCGTGGACGGCAAGCTACGACATCGGCTTCGGCCCAGCGATGGGCGTGGAGCGGTACAGCCTGACGAGCCATGGGGGCCGTACCGTAGTGCTAGCTCAGCAGGCCACGTTCTTCCCCCCGCGCACTTCTCTGACGATGCGGATGGAGCTCGATGAAGAAGGGACTCTCAGTTCGATGAACATCCATGGAGAGGTTCCGGGAGGCGACGTTGATCTGGAGCTCCGCCGTGACGGTGAGCTCGTTCTCTTGTCAGGAACGGCCGGTCGAGCTCGCGTGGATATCCAGGAGACCGTGGGGCCCGAGACCTACATCCATGGTCCCCTGATGGCGACCGCCTTTCGGTTGGCGCCGCTCGAGGACAGGACCGAGCTGCACGTCCTGGAGCTGGAGCTCTTCCCGGAGCCACGTCTCGTGAACGCTACCTGGTCAGTCAAGAAACAGCCCGGAGAGACCGTGGGGCACGTCTACTCGATCGATGTCTCCAAGCCGAACGCCTCCTACCCGGTGGAGCTGATGCTCAACAACGAGGGAGATTTTGTCACCGTCGCGGTGGAGCAGCAGATGGGGATCCTCACTTATCGGCGGAGGAATTCACTAGACCGACTGGGAAGGGCCTCCAATCAAGGCGGCGAAGAAGTCGTTCCCCTTGTCGTCGATCACGATGAAGGCAGGGAAGTTCTTTACTTCGATCTGACAGACCGCTTCCATCCCAAGGTCGGTGAAGTCGAGCTGTTTCACCTCCTTGATGTTGTCGTGCGCGAGGGCGGCGGCCGGTCCGCCAATGGAGCCCAGATAGAAGCCACCGTGCTTCTTGCAAGCCTCCACGACCGCCTGTGAGCGGTTGCCTTTGGCCAGCATGATCATCGAGGCGCCCCGCTCCTGAAGTGCGTCGATGTAGGGATCCATCCGCGCGGCGGTGGTCGGACCAAAGCTGCCGGAGGGATATCCTTCAGGTGTCTTCGCAGGACCGGCGTAGTAGACCGGGTGCTTCTTCAAGTAGTCCGGAAGCTTCTCCCCACTATCCATCATTTCCCGAAACCGGGCGTGGGCAATGTCTCTCGCCACGATCATCTTCCCGTTCAACATGACCCGCGTGCGAATCGGGTGTTTGGTGAGCTCCGCCAGGATCTCTTCCATGGGGCGATCCAGATCGATGGAGATCGCTTCTGCCGACCCGGAGACCGCCGGCTCCGGCAGGAACCGGGCCGGATCGGTGTCCAGCTGCTCCAGGAAGACGCCATCTCGTGTGATTTTGCCGAGGATGTTCCGGTCCGCACTGCAGCTCACGCCCAGACCCACCGGGAGACTGGCTCCGTGACGGGGCAAGCGGACGACCTTGACGTCGTGCGCGAAGTATTTGCCACCAAACTGGGCTCCGATACCGATTTCCTGCGAGAGCTCCAGTACCTGCGCTTCGAGCTCCGGGTCACGAAAGGCCGTGCCTGCCTCCGTCCCCGACGTTGGCAAGCCGTCCAGATAGCCGGCGGTGGCCAGCGTGAGTGTCTTCATGGTGGCTTCGGCCGAGGTGCCTCCGATGACGAGCGCGATGTGATAGGGCGGGCAGGCAGCGGTTCCGAGCGTCGTCAGCTTCCGGCGGATCCAGGTCGGAAGTGTCTCGGGATTGAGAATGGCCTTGGTCTCCTGAAAGAGCATCATTTTGTTGGCGGAGCCACCGCCCTTCGCCAGGAAGAGCAGCTTGTAGGTGTCGCCCTCGGTCGCGTGAATGTCGATCTGCGCCGGCAGATTGCTCTTCGTGTTCACCTCTTCGAACATCGTGAGCGGCGCATTCTGGGAGTAGCGAAGGTTTTCCGTCGCGTAGGTCCGGTAGATGCCCTCGCTGAGCGCTTCTTCATCGCTGAAGTCGGTCCATACGCGCTGTCCCTTGAGGGCGTAGACCTTCGCCGTCCCGGTGTCCTGACAGCTCGGCAGGATCCGGGCGGACGAAATGACAGCGTTCTTGAGAAGGCTCAAGGCGACGAAACGGTCGTTGTCGGAGGCCTCCGGGTCGTCGAGGATGTGACTGAGGGACGCGAGATGTCTGGTGCGATAGAAATAGTTCACATCGCTCAGCGCTTCGCGGGCCATCGCGGTGAGCGCCTCTCGCTCCACCTTGAGTACACTCTTGCCCTCGAAGTTGGATGTCGACACGTGGTCCGTGGTCAGCAGGCGATAGGACGTGGGATCCTCGCCCAGCTGGAACATCGGCGTGTAGCTGAAATCCGTCATGTCGTCTTTCCTTCGAAGCTTTAGTCGTCAGTCGGTGTATCCGTGGCGCCAATTTAACATTGTTGACACACTGGCGCGAGGCGTGATTTTGCGATAAGAGGGACCTTGTGGTCGGCTGTTTCGGGCCGCGGGAGGGGTGCAGTGGATATCAAGTCCTTGATCCTGCTTGTTTCTTGAAACCAGGCATAGGAGAGACGTCATGAAGAAGCTCTTTTTCGTTCTTCTCGTGGCCGCCGTCCCCCTCGCCTTTTCGGCGAGCGACGATGCGGTCGTTCAGGAAATGACGGATGGGGCCAGCCATTTCCTCGGTGCGTTGCAGGAATATCAACGAGGGGTGGCTGCCTTCACGTTCGCCGACGAGGAGCGGTTCAACTGGCATTTCATCCCGCGCGAACGAAAAGGCCTTCCGCTCAAGGCGATGAGTCCCGATCAACGAAAGCTCGCCCACCGTCTCCTGGTCACCGGCTTGAGCTCCCGGGGGACGCAGAAGGCGTTCGACATCATGTACCTCGAGCACATCCTGTTCGAGCTCCAGCGCCGCGCGATCCGGGACGCCGATCTCTACTACGTGACGGTGTTCGGAGAGCCGTCGACGTCGGGCGATTGGGGCTGGCGCGTCGAGGGCCATCACCTTTCGTTGAATTTCTCGATTCGGAACGGCCGTCTTGCTTCGGCCTCGCCGCTCTTCATGGGGTCGAATCCGGCGGTCGTGCAGGACGGACCGCACAAAGGCATGGACACTCTCGCCGAGGAGCAGCTCATGGGGCGGGAACTGCTGCATACCTTTGCGGACCGCTCTAAAGTGCTCATCGAGGCCGAGGCGCCGCGGGATATCGTCACCGGAGCCTCACGAACGGCAGAGATCGGCGCCCCGCAGGGGGTCGCTCTCTCCGCTCTCGAGGCGGGCAAAAGGATCTCTTGATGCGTCTCATCGCGATGTATGCCAATCGACTCCGGCCCGAGATCGCCGGAGCCGAGATGGCACGCATCGAAGAGGCAGGAACGGATTCGATTCACTTCGCCTGGGCAGGTGGTGACTCGGCCGGCGAGCCCCACTACTACCGGATCCAGGGACCGACGTTTCTCATCGAGTACGACAATACGCAGAACGGCGCGAATCACGTTCACTCGGTCTGGCGCGACCTGACGGGCGACTTCGGTCTGTCGACGGACCCGCTGACGGAGCACTATGCGAAGAGCCCGCATCATCGCCACCCGCGTGCCGGCTCCGGTCATCAGCATTGAGCGCTCTCGAGCAGAAGCTGGCGGCGCAGCGGGAGAGATCTGCAGCGAAAATTGGACCCGAGCGGCTCGCGGTGATGCACCGGGTCACGAAAGAGCTCGGGGAATCCGCCCTCCACGAGCAGGTGCTCGACGTCGGGCAGATGGCGCCGGAGATCGCCCTCCCGGACGGTGACGGGAACGAGGTGTCGTCTCGGGCACTTCTGGACGAAGGACCGCTAGTCGTCACGTTCTACCGGGGCAAGTGGTGACCGTACTGTAATCTCGAGCTGGTAGCTCTACGAGACGCCTATCCGGAGCTCCGGGCCCTGGGCGCAAGCCTGCTCGCGCTGTCCCCGCAACTCGAGGAGTACCGTCGGGAGCTAGCGGAGAAATGGAAGCTCCCTTTTCCACTCCTGACCGATCGAAGAAACGAGCTCGCCGCGAAGTTCGGCCTGGTTTTCACGTTGCCCGAGGATTTGCGCGAGGTCTATCTTTCGCTGAGTATCGACCTTCCGAAGCTCAACGGCGACACCAACTGGACGCTTCCCATGCCGGCCCGGTTCGTCATCGACACGAGCGGTGCCGTCCGCTACGCCGAGGCGAATCCCGACTATACGCGCCGCCCGGAGGTCGAGGAGACGCTATCCGTGCTTCGAACGATCGTGGATACTTGACGCCGCAGGGAGCTCCTGAAGGAGAAGAAAATGACGTGCTGCAGAAATATCGGTTGGATGGCAGCGGTTGTCGTGTCCGCGTTGGCCGGCGGTCTCATCGGAAGTGAGCTCCGGGCCCAATCGATGGAGAAAGGGGACTCTTACATCAGTCCTGGCAGCGGCACCCGCATTCGCATGCTGCTCGACGAGGCGACCCTTGGTCACGTGCACGGTGCCACCGAGATCTTCTATGTGCTTTCGGGTGAGCTCGAACACGTCGTCAACGGAAAGAGTTACATCTTGAAGGAAGGGGAACATCCGGTGCTTTTGACGATGCTCGAAGATGGGCGTCTTCACTTGAGCGGCATCGCGGTGCTGGCGCCGCATCTTACCTTCGCCAATTGTGAGGAGCTCCTGGCTCGAGCAACCCATAAGACCAAGCGCGAGATTCTGGTGCTGGTTGCCGAGATGGAGCCGAAGCCGGATGTTCGCCCTCCATCCGGAAGCTTCCGCAGCGGCGACAGAAACCGGCAAGCCAGAACCGCGCGTCAGGCGCGGAAAACACTCCGTCCGGAAAGAGTTGTCCGGCTCCTGAGTCCCACCTCGCTCCCGAAGCCACGGATAAGCCGCCGGTCGTCGAACCGCTGGCACCTGCGCGCTATAAAGTCCAGTTCACGGCAAGCGCCGAGTTCCACGACAAGCTCGAGCGACTCGCGGCGCTCATGCCGGGTACCGACCTTGCTTCCATGCTCGAGGCTTCCGTGACGGAGAAACTCGAACGGCTCGAGGCCAAGCGCCTCGGCAAAGTCAAGAATCCGAGAAAGAAGCTCGAGGACGCCGATACATCGCCCGGAGTGCGCGGAATCCCCGCTCCGGTGAGGCGTTTCGTGTGGGAGCGCGACCAGGCTCAATGCGCGTATGTGAGTACCGACGGTAGACGTTGTCCCGAGCGCCACGGCCTGGAGTTCCATCACGACGATCCCTACGGGCTCGGCGGCGGTCGAAGTGCCGAAAACGTCAGACTTTTATGTCGTGCTCACAACCTCTACATGGCGGAGATGGACTACGGCAAAGACAAGATGGAGCAGTACCGCCGATCCGCCGACCGTGTCCGTGAACCGAAGCCGTCGTTTCAACTCTTTCCGGACAGAGTTCAAGAATCGCCGCCCCTTCGTGGTGCCGTGCCACTCGCAACGAAGGACGGCGCCGCACCACGAGCCGTTTTCTAGATCTAGCTCCCGCCAGCCTCCGCCAAGGGGAGGTTTTTTCTCACGTCCTCCGTCTGGACGGAATTACGACCCGTCGGCTTCCTGCTGCGGTAGAAGGGCGACGATCCGGACCGGGCCTCCCGAGCCTTTCGCGATCTTCATCGGGAGCGCCAGGATCCAGGCGCCCGTCGCGGGGAGTGACTCTAGGTTCGTCACGTTCTCGAGCGATACCACGTTGTTCGCCGCGGCGATCTGGTGGACGATGAAATCCGAAGATGGCCCGTAGTCGATGCTGGCGGTGTCGAGGCCCAGCGCCGCCACGTTCCGCTCGTCGACCAGGAGCCTCGCTGCCTCTTCGCCGTAGGCAGGGAAATGCAGGTTCGAGGCGTCGCCCGGGGTATCGTCTCCCAGATACCCCATGGCATCCGGCCAGTACCGACTCCAGCCGGTACGCAGTAGCACGATGGCGCCCGACGGGACGGGCCCGTTCTCGGCTTCCCAGCTCTCCACGTCCTCGCGGCTGAGACGGTAGTCGCGGCTCTCCCCGGCCTGGTTGCTCACGTCGATGACCACACCCGGTCCGATGAGTCGCTCCACCGGCACGTCACCGAGCGGCCATCCGCTTTCCGAGAAGTGAATGGGGGCATCGATGTGGGTGCCCCCGTGCTCCGGGGTGCAGAATGTGTACGCGGAATAGAAGTAGCCCCCCTCCGTCAGCCATAGGCGAGCTCGGTGTGCTCGAATTCCAGTGGCGATGTCGGCCAGAACAACGTGTCGTCGCCGTAAGCATGCGAGAGATCGATCATGCGCACACCGTTCAAATCGAGTCCGGCGCTGGCAACACTCTCATCCGGCGGACCCGGCCCGGCACAAGCGAGCAACAGCGGAATGAGGATGAGCGAAGCGATCCTGGTCATGGCTCCGTCACTCCGATGCCGTTGCGCTCTCTACGCGAGGCGCGAGCTGGTCACGCGCATCCTCGAGGTAGGAGAGAAGAGCTCGCTGATCCTGGCTGGGTCTCCCGGTCCACCCCTCGACCTGGCCGTAGAAGATCTGAATCCGCCGTCGAAGCTCGCGCACCAGTTTGCGTACCGTCTCACGCTCTTCGCTTTCCTCTTCTTCCTGTGCCGCGAGAATGCTCTCTATCCAACCGTTGGTCTGGCGGTAAAGCTCCGCAGTCGCCAGAAGTGTCTCGGTCCAGGCGGTCCGGTCGGCAGTCGCGACGTCGAGGCGGGGATCCTCGCGGACCTCGACAAGCTGCTCGTATGCCGAGCCGTTGACCGCCAGGCGACCGGTGTACGTTCCCGGCACCACGCGCGGGCCTTTTGGCCCTTTCGGTTCCTCTCCGAAGCGGTTGGGCTCTTCACCTGCCGGCGCGGGAAGGGGAGGATGACGCATGTCCCAGACGACGCGGTTGATGCCCTTGTCGCGTGTGGGCTCGAGGCTCCGCACCTCGGTACCCGATGCGTCGTGAATGGTGAGCTCAACGGATCCTTCGGCCGCTTCTTCTCTCAAGTAGTAGTCGATGATCGCGCCGTCGGGGGGATTCTTACCCTTGAACACCATGTCGCCGGGCTGCGCCTTGACGTTGGCGTAGCGAATCATCTCCGCGGGCTCCATGGTGAACACGTGCGCATCGTTGGCCAGAACGTCCGCAGTGAGCTCCTGGAGCGCGTTCACGTTGTCGAGAATCCAGATGCCGCGTCCGTGCGTGCCGAGCACCAGGTCGTTGTCACGGGGGTGAATGACGAGGTCGTTGAACGCGAGCGTCGGCATGTTGTTCTGGAGCTCGCTCCAGTGCGCGCCGCCATCGAAGGTCACGAAGAGGCCAAATTCCGTTCCGGTGTAGAGCACGTCGGGGTTGCGGGGATCCTCGCGAAGTGTGCGAACGACGCGCCGCGCCGGCATGTCTCCCACGATGGAGGTCCAGCTGTTCCCGCCATCTGCCGATTTGTAGAGGTAGTTGGCGTAGTCGTCGTTTCGGTAGTTGGTGATGGCGACGTACACCGTATCGGCATCGAATCGCGAGGCTTCGATCCCGTTGATCCAGGTCGAGGCGGGAAGGCCCGGAAATCGGTCCGCGACCTGCGTCCAGCTCTGCCCGCCGTCCCGGGAGACTGCCACGTTCCCGTCATCGGTTCCCGCGTACAAGAGGCCCTTGCGACGCGGGGACTCCTCGATGGCGGTCAGCGTCGGGTAGAAGGGGATGCCGTCGTCGAGCGACGTGGTGGTCGCGGTCGGGGTCTGGCCCATGATCGTCAGCTCGCTGCGCACGACACCGGTCGTGAGGTTCCCCAGGGAGGTCCAGGACTGTCCCCGATCGGTCGTCCGCCACAGCTCGTTGGTGCCGGCGTAGATGACGCGCGCGTCATGGGGCGAGATCACGAAGGGTCCGTCCCAGTTGCCGGGGGTCAATTCCTCTCCGAGGAAGGGAAAGTCCTCCCCGGTACTCCAGACATCCCAGTTTCGGCGTGACTCGATCCAGCCGGTGGTATTGCCGGGTCGGATGTAGCGCTTCTCGTTGGTCTCCATGTTGACGCGCGTCAGGCCGAGGTACTGCGACTCGACGTAGACTTGGTTGGGCTCGTCAGGGTCGACGATGTTGAGAAAGCCGTCCCCACCGCCCAGACGCGACCAGTCTTCGTTGAGGATGCCCTCCGAGCGATATGTCGCGCTCGGGCCGATCCAGCTCCCGTTGTCCTGGAGCCCGCCGTAGATATTGAAGGGTTTGGCCAAGTCGACGCGGACCCGGTAGTACTGGCTCACCGGCAGGGAAGTGACCAGAAGCCATGTGTGGCCTTTGTCGTACGAGATCGCCATCGCGCCGTCACTCGCTTTGATCAGGTGGCGCGAATCGTTCGGATTGACCCACAAGTGACGGTCGTCCGAATGAATGGATTGCCGCGGCACGGTGAAAGTCTTGCCGCCATCGTCCGACCAGCTGAACGCATTCTCCATGTAGATCCGCTGGTCGTTGCTGGGGTCGACGAGGATCTGGCTCGCGTACATCGGGCGAGGATTCCAGTCACTCATGTGCGTCCAGCTCTCACCTTCGTCCTCGGAGCGGTAGATGCCCGCCTCCCGCTCCTCGTACGATGTCGAGGCGGTATAGCGAAGGCCCTGCTCGATGCACACGTAGACGATTCGAGGGTCCTTGCGATAGATGGAGATACCGATGCGGCCGTAGTCCCCCTCGGGAAGACCGTTGGTGAGCCTCTTCCAGCTCTCGCCCCCATCCGTCGATTTGAAGAGGCCGCTCCCCGGCCCCCCGCCGTGGAAGCCGTAGGGCTTGCGCATTCTCTGGTACGAGGCCGCGTAGAGCGTATTTGGATCGCCGGAGTCCATTGCGACGTCCGAGACGCCGGTCTGCTCGTCGATGTCGAGAATCTTCCGCCAGCTCTCCCCGCCGTCGGTGGACTTGTACAGACCCCGCTCTTCGTTCGGACCCCAGAGGTGTCCCATGGCGGCGACGTACACGATGTCGGTGCTCGAGGGATGCAGCAATACCCGGCCGATGTGGTGGCTGTCGCGGAGGCCCATGTTGCGCCAGGTCTTGCCGCCATCCGTGGATTTGTAGACCCCATCGCCCCAGGACGAGCTCTGTCGATTGGCGCGCTCTCCCGTACCGACCCAGACGATACCCGGCTCGCCCTGGTGAACCGCGATGTCTCCCACAGAGTGTGTTGCCTCGCGCTCGAAGACGGGCTCCCACGTGACGCCGTTGTTGGTGGTCTTGTACACGCCGCCGGTTGCGGACGCCGCGTAGAAGATGTAGGGGTCGCTCTCCACGACAGCGATGTCGATGAACCGGCCACTCATGTTGGCGGGACCGATGTTGCGAAGCTCGAGACCCGAAAGCATCTCCGAGCTAACATCGGCCCGCGCCGCGGCCGTGCCCGCGAGCGCGAAACCGAGGAAGAGGACGAGACAAGCGACCGTTCGGTTCATGGCGAAACCTCCGGCCGGGATGTTATTTGGAGGCCTCGAGCAAAGCAAGCTGCCACCGTCCGATCACGGATTGCACTCTCCCTCCGGGAGAGGGTGGCCGCACGAAGTGAGCGAGCGATGATGCACCCAAAATGATTCCGCCTATATCAAACGCCCCTTGTCGAGACTCTTTTTCTTCAGGTGCGGGTCGGGCCAGGTTTTGGCAAGCACTCGCTGACGTTCGTTCTGGTCCCGGCCCGTACCGATGGGCGCGCGGAACGAGTTAGCCAGCCACCTTCTGTCGCGGAACGGCGACCCTGGTCCCTCCCGAGCCCCAGCCCGAGCCCATGCCCATGCCCGAAATGACTCTAGCAGAGAGAAGTGCTCTCGTTAACGGATTCGCTCCAACGCTACTCGATGGCACCAGGCGCTGGCTTCGGGCAGGGGCTCGGGCCCGGCGAGGAGCAGAATGCTGGTTCTCGGGACAGAAGCTAGTCAGTACTAGTGCAGCTTCAGCGCTGGGTCACCAATGAGGTGGTAGATCTGAAGGAGCTCGGGGAAGGCACCCGTCTCCGCGTAGGCTTCCTGAGCGGCGTTGACCGCATCGCCCAGCCGCTCGTGCCGGGGGTCGAGGAGAGCTCCCATCAACGCGCGATGATAGAGATGTGCTGGCCCGTTCAAGCTGAGGCCGGTCGGGGAAAAGGCGGCAATCGCTCCTTTTCCGTCGGCCTCGACCAGTGCCTCGGAGAGTGAATCGAAGAATGGAAAGTGAAGATAGCCGTTCAGGCAGTTCATGGTGATGACGATGGGCTGGTGGCTCTGCGGGCTCAAGCTGTTGACGGCGCCGGTGTCGAGGAGGTTCTCGCTCGCCCAGAGATGGATGCCACCGTGCCCTAGGTAGCTCATCAAGGATGCGCCCTCGTCGAAGGCACTGAGAATCGAAGCCCGCGTCGCGGGCGTGCCTCGCTCCGAGAGATGCAGGAAGCGCACGTCCCGGCCGAGGAGAAACTCGGCCGCGATCTCCCGCGCGTCGCGCACGAAGTCGCCGGCGCGATCGGGATTGTCGGTTACAAGGACGATCGGGTTGTCAGGAGCTCCGGCCGCGGTCTCGTAGGCCAGGATCTTCGCGACAACGGTTCGCACTTCCGCAGCCGAAGACGCCGGTAGCCGGCCGATGGCCACATCGGGCAGCGGGTCGTCGCCGTTGACCGCAGCCAGCATCGGATCGGATGCCGTCCACAGGTACCGCGTCTTGATCATGAGCGGTGGCACGTGGTTCGCCGCTCCGAGCTGGTAGTAATTCTTGAAGTCGTAGGTGCCGTCACCGAGCAGGAGGACGTATCTCAGCGGAGCCTCTGGCCGCGCCCACACGTGGTAGGCGTGGGCGATGAGCTCGCGGAGCGCCTCAGGCCGGGCCTCGCCAAAGCCGAGCTCCGAATAGATATCCTCTGTGGCGACGGCCGCTACCCGGAGGCCCTGGGCGCGACGATGCTCCAGGAGATCGGTCGCTTCGTCGAGAAAAGCGCGTGGGCCTATGACCAGGTAGTCCACCGCGCGCCGCTTTCCGAGCAGCTTCGGTGTCCGCACCTTTCGTACCTCGGCCCGCCGCAGCCCGGCGCCGTCGGCTACGACGTACGAATGAGCGGATTCCGTCGTGAATCGCAACGCCGCTCCGCGCTGGATCCCCGTGAGCCAGCGTGGCGAATTCTCGCTCAGGTCGACCACCACGGTGTCCGAGCCCGCTCCCGTCACCTCGGCGACTCCCGCGACGCTCCACTCGCCTTCGAGGTGTCCCGACACGGCCACCGGCCGGCGAGGGTAGCGAATGGAGAAACGATTCAGCATCACCATCGAGTAGGGAGCTTCGGTGTCCCCCACATTCTCGATCTCGAGTCGGTTCTCTCCGTTCGTCAGGACGCCGGGACTCAATTCCGCCTCGACGGTTCGCGGTTGTTTTCCGTTCCAGCTCGCTTCGGCGACGTAGCTTCCGTTGACGTACAGCCGCACATGGTGATCGGGGGCCGCCACGAAGTCGCTGGCGCCTTGAAATCGAACTTCGAGTTGTGACGCCCCCACCCCTTCCACCAGGGAGTCCACGTCGAAGCCGAAGCTCTTCGTCTCGCGGGCGGGGATCACTTCCCACTGCCAGAGATCGGGCGCATCCACCAGTGCAGCCTGGTAGTATCGATTCTCCTCGGCGGTTCTTTGCTCCCAGTAGAAGGACTCGGTGGCTGGCGCGGCCGTCGGCGTGGCGTCCCGTACTTCCATGACGGTGCCACCCGTGCCGAGCTCGAGCCGGTAGATCGCTTCCGTTCCGTAGGGATTCAGCGCAGCGCCTTCGCTGAAGAAGTACAGTGTGGAGCCTGGGCCGAAGCGACGAGGGTCGGGCTCCACGTGATAAGGGACCGGCTCTCCGAGGCGGCTCAGGCCGAGTGCCGTTACCGCCAGAGCGCGCCATCCTGAGCCGAAGACTTCTTCGAATCGCACTGCGTAGATGCCTCTGCTCTCGACCGCCAGCTCGACGACCGGCATACTCCCCGAACGCTTCCTCCTCCGCCGGACGGTGGGTCCGGCGTCGCGGCCGCGAAACTCCAGTCGAACGACCAGGCGGCGATCGAGCACCAGCTCCTGTCGCTTTCCGTCCCAGCGCAACGGTGCGAGCCCGATCTGTACCTTTCGGGTGCCTTCCTGAAAGCCGATTCCGAGAGCGCGCGCTTGCTCCGATGGGAAAAGGCCTGCGCGCGAAACCTCCCGTCGTCGGCGTCGTGGTTTCCGTCTCGCATGGATGGTCCCGTCGCTTCCCACCACGACCTCGGAGCCCGGTGCGAGAGACGGCCGGAACCCCTCGACGGGTTCGACATCGAAGGAGCGGACCGAGCTCACCTGGACCCCGCGCCGCGATACGGCCTCGATCCAGGTTCGCTTGACGGGAATCGCCGGCTCGCCCGCTTCCGTCTCCTCCACGAACCCCGGGATCCGGAGACGGACCGTTCCGTCCTCCTGCGGCTCGGCATAGAAGCCAAGGGTAGAAAGCTCGAGGACGACATGGCTCGTTCCTCGCTCGACCACTCGGAAACTGTTTGCCTCCGGATCGCCGTAGGTGATCGTCGTCACCGGCACACCGCCCTCTTCGGAGCCGGGTTCTGGCGGCTCGGCACCTGGGGAAGTGGTGCCCGGGCTTGCAGAGACCGGACCGTGGCGATTGCGCCGTCCGGTCGTTTCGATGTCCTCGAGCTCGTAGAAGTAGGTGGTCCCCTCGACGACATCCGCATCGCGGTAGCGGTAGTAGGCGCCGACTGGCGACGAGCCGAGACCGGGGATCAACTCCGGCGTGATGCGCTCGTACGGTCCGCCCTCGGACGTCGAGCGATAGAGATGAAACCCGAGGTTGTCGAGCTCGGACGCAGTCTTCCATTCGACCTTACCAGGACGTTGGCGGGGAAAAGGGAGAAAGCATCGCCGGAAGCCAGGCCGACTATGACGCTCTCGGCGGTCGCTATAGCCGAGGCGCTCCTGCCAACGGCGGTGGCGGGGGCGGGGCTCACAACGCCGCGGGTGGGGGCGGTGCCAACGGAACGATCGGCGGACGCTGGACCGGACAGGGCTAGATGCTGGTCAAATCGGGCCAGTCTTTGTCCCACCCGACGGAACCCGGATCGACACTCCCGCCGCGGAAGCCGCGCCGGGCCACACGGATTTGTCCATCGATGGTCGCTGTCCCTTGTACGTGGAGCGCAACCACGCCTCCGTACTGCCCGTTCCACGCCGGGCTGATGACGGACCCGCTCCCGTTGATCGTCAGGGTCGTGTACTGCGGAACGCGCAGGACCTGGGTGTTTCCCGAGACGGTGTAGTCGTTGAGGAGCCCACCGGGGCAGTTGAGATTGATGGTCGGCCCCGCGACGCTCGCGACCGTAACGAGCTCGTAGCGTCCGGCGCTGCCGAGCTCCAGAACCGTGCCGTAGCTGTACGTTCCATCAGGGTTGAAACCCACCAGCGTGAAGTCCAGGTCGGAGCTGTTGTCGCTCGGCCCGGCCATGAAGATGCGGCCGTCCGGATGAACGACGACACCTTCACCGTAGGCGTCATCGTTTCCGACCGGAGCGGCGAGCTTGCCATCGACGTCGAAGGATGTGTCCAAGCTTCCACTGGTCGTCAAACGGACGAGACCGAAGTCGAAGTCGCTTCCGTTGTGCGTCCAACCCACGGCAACGATTTTTCCGTCCGGCTGAAGCGCAACGTCCATACCGAGGTCGTGACCCGGGCCGATCGGAATCGACGCGATGCCTCCCGTTGCAAAACTCCCGTCGAGGCCGCCAAGTGTGTCGTAGCGCAGGACCGCGAAGTCGAAATCGGCGTTAAAGTCGCTTCCTGCGACGACGATCTTTCCGTCCGTTTGCAGTTCGAGATCACGGGCGCTCTGATCGCCCACACCGATGGGCGTTGTTACGATACCGCCGGTGCCTTGTGAGAGTCTCCGACGACGACGATCATTCCGTCGGTCTGAATGGCGACCGCGAAGCCCTCGTCATCGCCGAGGCCGACGGGTGTGGTGACGATGCCGAAGGTGCCGAAGCCCGGGTCGGGCGTCCCGTTCGCATCGTAGTGAACGACTGCTACATCGTTGTTTGCCCCATTGTTGGTCCAGCCGGTAACTACGATCATGCCATCGGGTTGGATGGTCACCGCCCGGGCCTGATCGTTGGTGCCCAGGATGTTGGTGGTGACCTTGCCTCCGGTGCCGAAAGTGAGGTCCAGGCTGCCGTCGGTGTCGTAACGAACGAGCACGAAGTCGAGATCACCGGCGCCCATGTCTGCAAAACCTGCGGCGACGATCTTGCCGTCGGGCTGCACGGCGACCGCGATCGCCTGCTCGTTCGCGCCCCCGATCGACGTCGTCACCGCGCCGTCGGTGTCGAAGCTCGTGTCCGGTCGTCCATCGCCATGGAAGCGCATGACCGCGAAGTCCTGGTTGCCGCCGCCGACATCGCTGTAGCCCGCCAGCACCAGCTTGTCATCGGGGGTCAAGGCGATCGCGAAGGACTCGTCATTTGCGGTTCCGAAGTCCACCACGCGGTAGGACGAGTCCATGGTCGCCCCCTGCATCTGCATGATCAGGAGGAGGTCGCCCGCGGTGAGCGTGGCCGGGTCGAGACCGTCACCTCCGCCCGGATTGATCACGTCGATGGCGGTCGCGCCTGCCGGGGCGTCGAACGAGAGAAGGCCGTACTTGTTGAGAACCGTGTTCGCCGCCGAGACGGTCAGGGGACCGTCCTTGCCCGGTGTCTGTCCGGAGACACTGCGAGGCGCGGCGACACAGGTGCAGAGAGCCATGAGCAGGCGGCACACGACGGGCGAGCGAATGCCGGGCATGCCCCGTTGCAATGCAACCTTCGTTCCTTGAAGCGCCGCCTTCAAGCAGTTGACAACAAGCTACTTGGCATTCGCCGCGACACGAATGTGGGGGGTTTCCGAAACAAAAAATGTGGGGAAAACCCATCATCTACGGGTCGACTACCGTGCCAGTGCCCCTGCCCTTTCGGACGAAGCCGAACCCTCTGCTCAAGCAAATACGAATACGAAGGGAGTGTGGAAAAACTGTTGAAGTCGGAGCTGCGGGGTCTTCACGGTTATGGGCTTCGGGGCCGGATAACCACCGATTTTTCGATACACAAGCCGTCGCCCGTACACCGGAACCCATTGACAGCAAGTCATTTGTCGAGGGGTGCCACCAGGCCTTTCCGGAAGAAAGAAACATGGCTTTGCGCCGGATCGACACCACCAATATTTTCCACAGGATTTCCACAGGCATGCTTCTTGTCGTCGAGGCGCCCCGAGACCCAGACGACATAATTCTCCCCCCTTGCTTTGAAGAACCAACCGCACGCTTTTGGGGCGCTTGATTCCTCCCTGGCCCACTCGCCACTCTCCCGACAAAGCCACGATGGCGCGAAGTCGCAATCGCCGGCCAGAACGAAGTCGTCGCCGACCCGCCCATATCTTCTACGTCTCATGATGAACGGGCTGGAGGCGCCAAGCAGAATCGAACACCGCTTTCACCCAGTTGGCTGTCTGTGTAAATGCATGTCACTAAAAGACATACTGAATGAATGCAATGAATGCCTTCACGCATGGAGCCATAATTTTGACATTGAATTTCACTTTCATGGATGCTATCCTGAAGTCGGGATCGAAGGTCATGATCGTTTGCCACTGCCACGCACTCACCGATCGGGCGATTCGCGCGCTGGTGCAGGATGGCGCCTCCGCCCGGGAGATTCGCGCCGCCTGTGTTGCCGGAAGCGGCTGCGGCAACTGCTGCCCGCTCATCGACCAGATCACCCGCTCCGAGTCGAAAGAGCCCGAGTCCCGCGCGCTCGAACTGGCTCCCGCCCCCTGACGACTCTCGTCTTTCCAGAGACGGTTTGCCCGCACCGAGGTTCGTCGATACGATAGGCCATCTACGAGCTCAGCCTCACCGGAATAGGAGTCGTTCATGCAGGGGGATGCGAAGATCATCGGAGCGCTCAACGAAGTGCTCACCGCCGAGCTGACCGCCATCAACCAGTATTTCGTTCACTACAAGATGTGCGAGAACTGGGGCTACAAAAAGCTGGAGGCCCAGAAGCGCGAGGAGTCGATGGAGGAGATGACCACGCGGACAAGGTCATTGCGCGGATCCTCTATCTCGAGGGGGTCCCCAACATGCAGCGCCTCAGCCCGGTTCGCGTTGGTGAAAACCCGATCGAGCAGCACGAGGTCGATCTGGCGCTCGAAAAAGAAGCCGTCGAGAGGCTCAACAAGACGATCGCGCTAGCTCGGGACCACGGCGACAACGGCACCCGCGAGCTCATGGAAGCGATCCTCAAGAACGAAGAAGACGCCGTCGACTGGCTCGAAGCGCAGCTCTATCTCGTACAGGAAATCGGCAAGGAGCGCTACCTTGCCGAGCAGATCCACGAGTAGTGCCGTTCCAACTGTTTGGACCCAAAACCCCGTACCTGCCGTGGCTACGGCGTTACCAATGAGCGACTCCATCGTTAGGGTCCACAAGTTGGAACGGCACTAGCCGCTAATCCCTCGCCACCAGAGAACGTCGGCGACTGTGTTTCCGCGGCACTAGTGCACGAACCCGCTGATACTGTCGGCAAATTCCAAGGTCATTTTTCGTGCTGGCAAGGCGCTGCGACGAAGTCATATCTAGATATTTCGAGGAGCAGCAACGCAGCTAGCGCGGAAAAGGACGAGGAATTTGCGGCAGGATTAGCGGGTTCGTGCACTAGAATCTCGACGCGGTGAGGACGACGTCCGCCCGCGCCCAGGCTTTGATGAAACGCTTTTCGACCATCGCCGCTTCCTTTCCCCGGCCCTGGTCTCTCAGACTCTCGAGGAGTCCGTACAGCGACCAGCCGTTCTCACGCCAGCGTTTTCAGGTCCTGCCGGTAGACGGCCTCCGCCTCCTGCGGGCGACCTGCTTCGAGCAGAACGGCACCGAGGGACTGGCGTAGCGGATAGTGCCATGGCGGGGGCTCGGTGTAGGCGAGATTGTCCTGATAGCTGACCGCCTCTTCGAGCAGGCCAATCGCTTCGTTGTACCGGGCCTCCTTTGCTGCAATCTCTCCACCCAGGGTCGCGGTCGCGAGACGGAGCATATCCGCCGTGGAGATACGTCCCATTCCGGGGACGTCGTCGCGGAGCAAGATCGCCTCGAGCTTCGCATGTTCGTCCTTTGCCTCGTCCGGCTTGTCCTTCCCGAGAAAGGCGACGCCGCGGCCGTAGTGCCACATCGCCGTCTCGAAGAGGTACTCCTCGTTCGGTGCCGGTGTGCTCAGCATGTCTTCCCACTTCCCGAAGCGAACCATCGCGAAGTAGGGGATAGAAGCGTAGAGCTGGACTCGTGAGGACTCCTTGAGGTCCTTGTGCGTTCGCTGCTGATAGACCTTCTCCCGGAGCTTTCGGCCTTCGGCGATGGCCACCGCGCTTCGCCCTTCGAACGTCGCCGCCGACCAGGTGAAATGCACGTTGTGATGATAGGAGCCGACCGGGTAGCGACCTTCCTGATCGGGGCGTCCAATGTAGAGCTCGTCGGCTAGGGCAGCATCGATGTTGAGATCCGATGCCTCATCGTAGTGGCCGGTCTGGATGAGAATGTGCGAGCTCATGTGCACGAGGTGCGCCACACCTGGCATCATCGCTGCGAGCGCCCTGGCACTGGGCACGGTGCGCTCGGGGCGGTCGGAAGCCTCGACACCGTGAATGTAATAATGGTGCGCTCCTGCATGCTCTATGGTCTTGTCGAGAGCTTTCTCGAGCGTCTCGACCAGCCATGGCGTTCCCGGCTTCGCTTTCCCTTCCTTCGTCCAGTAGTCCCACCGCGTCGTATTCATGTAGGCGGCGGCTGCGAGCGTGAGGACATCAACGTCCTCGGGGAATTGCTCGGAGACCTTCTTCATCGCCTCGAAGTAGGCCCGGTCGAGCGGCCCCCGGTCGGCCGACGGATCCTTGTCGTACCGCCTTGCGAGGGCGTCGATGAGCGCTCGCTCCATCTCCGTTCCTCGAGAGCTCAGCTCGCGAGCCTTCTGTATGGCCTCGTAGGCCGTCTCCAGCTCCCGTTCTGCCGGATTTCCATTATTAATGTAGGGGCCGAAAGCCCAGGCCTTGCCCCAGTACACCATGGGGGATTCGAGGTCCTGGCGCACGGCCTCCTCGAACGAGCGCCGTGCCTCGGACCACCAGAAGCCGTATCCAAGGCGGAGCCCCTGGTCGAAGTATTTCTGCGCGACTTCGGAGCTCGTGGTGATGGGGAAATGGATGTTGCCAAGGTTGTCGTAGAGAGGTGCTACGGGATCGGGAGGGGATTCGGCCCGCGTCGTCGCGGCGAACGCCAGCCCGAACGCCATAGCCAGCCGCACAGTGAGATGGAAACGCACGTCAGTTCTCCTTGCTTGTCGTTCCTGGACGGGACGTTAAGGGTCCGGGCAAGAATAAGTGCCCATTCTTGGGCGTCGAGGCGCCCGCCTGGCAAGGCGCGAGGAGTGAATAATATCCAGATATATGACCGACGAGCAACGCAGCCAGACGGGATGCATCGGCGTCCAAGAATCGGTAGTTATTTTTGCCCGGGCCCTAAGTAGGCGGTTTCTTAAATACACTAACGTATATTTAATTTGCAATATCGGGGCGATGACTACATACTCAGCGAAACGGAGCATCAGTATGCCTCGACACAGCCTATATAAAATACGATTGAGCCCAAAAGAGAAGTTGGAGCTCCAGCGGAGGGCACGGAAATATAACGTTGCCGTATTTTCATGTACTCCGTGCACGAATGATTCTGTTGGCCGCCCAGGGTCTCGCCAACGACGAGATTGCGCAACGCCTCAACACGCGACGTGAGGTGGTAAGCATGTGGTGCAAAAGGTTCTTCGACCAACGTCTTTCCGGTCTGGAAGATCGGGAACGCTTGGGGCGTCCCCGGGTTTTTCCCCCCAGAGGTAGTCGTTGAGGTCAAGGCCATCGCTTGCGAATTACCCTCAACACTGGGAGTACCTCTGTCGCGGTGGAGCACTTCCGAACTCGCCGACCATGTGCGTCAATCGGGGCTTGTGGCGTCCGTCAGCAATACCACCATCTGGCGCTGGCTCAGTGAGGACGCCATCCGACCCTGGCAACATCGCTCTTGGGTCTTCCCTAGGGATCCGAACTTCGCCGCGAAAGCCGGGCCCATACTTGACTTGTACGAACGGCGTTGGAGGCGACGGCCCCTCAGAGAAGACGAATTCGTGATCTGTGCGGACGAAAAAACGAGCATTCAAGCACGCCATCGACGTCATGAGACCATACCGACTCGCCCTGGGTCGGCGATGAAAGTAGAACATGAGTATGAAAGGCTCGGAGCCTGGGCGTACCTGGCCGCAGTGGATGTTCACCGAATGAAGATCTTTGGCCGATGCGAACCCAACAATGGAATTGCACCCTTCGATCGGCTCGTCGAGATGGTTATGAAGCGAACCCCTTATCGACACGCCAGACGAGTATTCTGGATTATGGACAACGGATCTGCTCATCGTGGTGAATCCTGTGTGCAAAGACTCACCAAAAGCTATCCTCACTTGGTGCCCGTCCACGGTCCCATCCACGCAAGTTGGCTGAATCAAATCGAGATCTATTTTTCCATTATCCAGAGAAAGGTTCTAACTCCCAATGATTTCGCTTCCCTGGAAGAGCTTGCTGATCGTCTCAACGAATTCTCTAGACATTATCAGCGGATCGCGCAACCCTTTAAGTGGACTTTTACGCGCAGAAATCTCAAAGCTTTGCTTCGAAAACTCGACGAGAAGGAGTCACAATATCGGCCCGCCGCGTGATAGAGAAAATACGTTAGTGAACTTATGAACCAGAGTACTAAGGTACGGCATTGGAAGCGGACGAGCAAGTCGGTTGCGCGGGAATAACCTCTCCCCCGCTGGGGGAGAGGTCGCCCGTCTCGAAGTTTTGGCTGACGGGCGGGTGAGGGGGGAATTGACTGCACGCGGCTCATCCCCCTATCGTTCGGGCACGATGCTTTCTCGTGAGGAGATGTGACATGAAAGCTTGGCCCATCATGACGCTGGCGGGTGGCCCGGTCGAGGTCAGCCAGGAGACGCTGCGGGAGCAATCCCGACCGGTGCTCTATCACTACGATCCGGCCTTCATCGAGTTGTTCGATCAAACCTGCAGGCTGCTTCAGAACGTCTACCGCACCGAGTACGACGTGGTCATCATGCAGGGAGAGGCGGCACTGGGACTCGAAGCGGCGGCCGCCGGTCTTCTCTCACCGGGCGACAAAGTTCTGAACGTCGTTTCCGGTGTCTTCGGGAAATGGTACGAGAGCTTCATCGAGAAGTACGGTGGCCAGGCGGTCGAGGTCGCCGTTCCCTACAACGAGGCCGTCGACCCGAAAGCCGTGGAAGCGGCGCTGGACCGACATCCAGACGTCAAGTTCCTCGCCGTCGTGCACTCCGAAACGCCGTCGGCCACCGTGAATCCGGTTGCCGAGATCGGGCGGATCGCCCGGGAGCGAGGCGTCTTGACCATCGTGGATACCGTGTCGGGCCTCGGTAGTGAGGTCCTGAGCCCGGAGGAGTGGGGAATGGACATCGCCGTCGCGGGACCACAGAAATGTCTCGGTGGCCCGCCGGGCCTCTCGCTCATGACCGTCAGCCCGGCAGCCTGGAAGGCTCTGGAATCGCGAAAGGACCCGCTTCGAGGCAGCTTCCTCTCGATTCTGGATTGGAGGGACACGTGGCTCGAGAAGAGGCGTTTTCCCTATACGCCCTCGGTGAGCACGATGTACGCACTCGAAGCAACACTCCGGCAGGCGCTTGACGAGGGCATCGAGGCATTCGCGGCGAGGCATCAGGCGATCGCGCGGGCTTGCCGGGCCGGCGTCAAAGCGCTCGGGCTCGAGCTATGGGCGGCTCGCGAGGAGATCGCGGGGGCCGCCGTGACCGGGGTCAAGCTACCCCAGGGCGTCGAAGACGAGTCGCTCCGCGGGCTCTTGCGCGAGCGTTACGGCATCATGATCTCGGGAGGCTACGGCGAGCTGGCCGGCCAGCTCTTCCGTCTGGGTCACATGGGTCTGGCCGCACATCCTGCGTATCTCGCCGCCGAGCTCGCCATGCTGGAACGGGCGCTCCTGGACCTCGGCTTCGGCGTGACCCTCGGACAAGGCGTGGGAGCGGCCATGGCCGAGCTCGATGACTGGCGCTAACGCGTACGGGAACGGGGGAAAGGCAAGGGCCAGGCCGCGCACTACCGTAGCTGGATTTAGTGCTCGTACCCTTCGATGTATCATGTGCCCTTCGAGGTGCGACGAAATCCATGAGATGGTCACGAATCTTCATCCCCACTCTGCGTGATGACCCGGCCGATGCCGAGGCGATCAGTCACAAGCTCATGCTCCGCGCGGGGCTCGTCCGGCAGCTCACCGCTGGCGTTTACTCGAAGCTGTTTCTCGGCTACCGGGTGGCCCGCAAGGCGGAGGCCATCGTCCGCGAGGAAATGGAGCGCATCGGAGCCCAGGAGTTCCACTTGCCGGTGCTCCACCCCGCCGAGCTCTGGAAGGAGAGTGGCCGGTGGAGCGAGATCGGTGACGAGATGTTCCGGCTCAAAGACCGTCGCCAGGGCGACTACTGCCTGGGCATGACGCACGAGGAGGCCTTTACGGTCATCGCGCGCGACGAGATCCGAAGCTACCGCCAGCTTCCGCAGATCTGGTACCAGATCCAGACGAAGTTTCGCGACGAGGCGCGGCCGAAATCCGGCGTGCTGCGAGGCCGCGAGTTCACGATGAAGGACTCCTACACGTTCGACGTGGCCTTCGCCGGTCTGGACACGGCCTTCGACAAGCACGCGGAGGCCTACACGCGCATCTTCAACCGTTGCGGGCTGACCTCCATTCCGGTCCAGGCCTCGTCCGGCGCGATGGGTGGCAGCGAGTCGGTGGAGTTCATGAGCGTCTCCGACGCGGGCGAGGACTGGATCGTCTTGTGTCCCGAATGCGGCTATTCGGCGAACCTCGAAAAGGCCGCGTCGATGGTAGCTCCAATCGAGGACCCCGGCGACGACGCTGAAGTGGAGAAGTTTGCAACGCCCGGCGTCCGTACCATCGAGGACCTCACCAGGTTCGAAGGCGGCGCTAGCGCCGAGAGCCAGCTCAAGACGCTCGCTTACGTCGTGGAAGACCAGTTCACGCTCTTCCTTCTGAGGGGCGATCACGAGCTGAACGAAGTCAAGGTGGCGGAAGCGACCGGAACGGCGACGTTTCGGGCGGCCACGCCCGAGGAGTGCCGCGAGCATCTCGGTGCCTTTCCCGGCAGCCTCGGCGCGGTGGGTGTGAAAGATATTCCGATCTACGCCGATGATGCTTTGAAGGGCCGCCGGTCGATGACGACGGGCGCCAACGAGGACGAGTTCCACATTCGACACGTCAGTGTCGATCGGGATCTGTCCGGCGTGAAGTGGACCTCACTACGAAACGTCGTCGCCGGCGACGGTTGCATTCTGTGCAAGAAGCGACTCGAAGTCCACAAGACGATCGAGCTCGGGCACATTTTCAAACTGGGACTTCGCTACTCGGAGTCGATGAATTTCACCGTCCTCAACGAGGACGGAAAACAGGTTCCGGTCGTCATGGGCTCCTACGGCATCGGTATCGAACGCATCATGGCGGCCGCGATCGAGGAGCACCACGACGACAACGGCATCGTCTGGCCCTGGTCGATCGCGCCCTTTCAGGTCGTGGTAACGATCATTTCCATTAAGGACGCGGATCAGCGCGCGAAAGCCGAGGCGATCTACGAGAGTCTCCGTGAGGCCGGTATCGACGTGCTCCTCGACGACCGCGACGAGCGTCCCGGTGTCAAGTTCAAGGATGCGGACCTTATCGGAATCCCCGTCCGGCTCATTCCCGGACCCAAGGCGCTCGAAAAAGGCAACGTAGAGCTCATCGAGCGCCGTACCGGCACGAAACGCGAGATTCCTCTCGAGGCGGTCGTGGCCGAAGTCACGAAACTCGGCGAAGACCTGATACCGCAGCCGTAGCTGCGGAGCAGGTTGGTAAGGGTCCCCGCGGGCCCTTAGGGCCGTGGCAAGAATAATTCCCGTCCGGTCAAAAAAACTGGAACCCTCTGCCGTGGACCAGTTTACGCAGCGTGCCTCTACTCTGCGACGCTTGAATTCTCAGCTCACCCGTAGATACTTCCGCTTCGTGGAACACGAGAAAGAGCTGCGTGGAGAGACGATGGATGGGAAACGCCTGCTGGCCTATATCACCGGCTCAGTGGATCAAGAGCTCCTGCTGCGCAACGAGTATCTCACTGCGGAGAACCGCATTCTTCGAAATCAGATCAGAGGACGCTTGCGGCTGAGCGATGGCAACCGGAGAACTTCAGGATGACTGAAAACGACGGGCTAAAAAGAGAAATTGGGGTCTGGGGCCTGGTCTCGAATTCCATCAACATCGTTGTCGGTGCCGGCATTTTCGTTCTACCAGCAATTGTTGCCGAACGATTGGGAACAGCCAGTGTCCTCGCATATGCCTTATGCGGTGTTCTTATCGTGCTCATCATGCTCTGCTTCGCTGAAATCGGCAGCAGGATCACGACCACCGGCGGTGCCTATGCTTATATCGAAGTCGCTTTCGGCAGATACGCTGGCTTCCTCACCACGAACATCTTCATTTTCGGCGCCGCAATCATGGCAAACGCTGCGGGTGCCAATGCTTTGGCCGACACCTTGGCGTACTTCTTTCCGGTCTTCAAAACTCAAGGTATACGGGTACTGCTCTTTGTTAGCATGTTTGCCAGTTTTGCGTATTTGAACATCAAAGGTGTCAAGAAGGGCATGTCTCTGGTCAAGTTCAATACCGTCGCCAAATTGACTCCGCTACTTTTCATCGTCTTTTTTGGGTGGCTGTCGTTCTCGCCCTCAAATTTCTCCTGGACATCCACGCCCTCGCTGACAGACCTCGGTGAAGTGTCTCTGATCTTACTTTTTGCATTCGTGGGAGCAGAGACTGGGTTGAACGTCAGCGGGGAAATCAAGAACCCGCAAAAAACCATTCCCAAAGGCATCATGTTAAGCGCGCTTACTGTTGTACTGTTGTACACACTTATCCAGGTTACGGCGCAGGGGGTGCTTGGTGAAACCTTGCCCCATTTCAAGGACGCCCCGCTTGCTGAAGTCGGCAAAACGATGATCGGTCCGTTGGGCGCGACCCTTGTCATTGTCGGCGCATGCTTTTCAATGTTTGGCAATCTAAGTGGGTTCGCCCTCAACATGCCCAGAATCATTTTCGCAGCAGCAAGAGATGGGGTCATCTCGCCAAAGAGTCTCGCCAATATCCATGCCCGATATTCAACACCACATGTCGCGATCATTAGCTACGCGACGCTTGCATGCTTTTTTGCCTGCACCGGGGAGTTCAAGCAGCTTGCGATGTTGGCAAGCGCTTCCTTCTTGTTGATTTACCTGGGGGTCATTCTAGCGGTCATCAAATACAGGATAACGAAAGAGAATAAAGTGGGAGCGTACAAAATGCCTGGAGGGTATTTCATACCTGTCGCGTCCGCGCTTGCAATTGTGTGGTTCCTGTCAAACTTGCCACGTGACGAACTCAGTGCAATGTTGATTTTTCTTGCACTATTGAGTGTGTTTTATTCGACAATCAACTTCTGGCGCAGGAGGCACACCTAAGGGTGCGTATTCCGGGGCATCGTGAACGCAGATTCCAGCCGAAGGTGAACATCCATTCCAAAGCATCGTGAACACGGATTCCGGGGATCGTGAACATGGATTCCGGGGAAGGTGAACACGGATTCCAGGCAACGTGAACGCCGGTTCCGGCATCGCGAACGCTCATCGATAGCACGTTTCAAGGCACTCTAGGTCGTACCCGGAAGGAGGACGATCTAGGAAATGGCAGCTAAGAGGTTATCGATGAGAAAAATACGAGAGGTTCTAAGGTTAAAGTACGAGCTGGGTTTGACTCACCGCACGATCGCAAAGGCACTTCGCGTGGCGGTTGGAACGGTGAGTGAGTACCTGGCCAAGGCGAAGAAGGGTGGTTTGAGCTGGCCGCTCCCGGAGGAGCTGAGCGACGGGGAGCTGGAGGCAGGGCTGTTTCCGCCGCCGGGCTCGTCTGGCGCACGGCCGGGTCTGGACTATGCCCACATCCACGAGGAGCTGAGGCGTCACCGAGAGCTGACGTTGCTGCAGCTGTGGGTGGAGTACGCGGAGAATAAGCCGGGAGCGTACGGCTACAGCCGTTATTGCGAGCTGTACGGTCAGTGGAAGAAGAAGCTGAACCCGACGATGCGTCAACGGCATCGAGCAGGCGAGAAGACATTCGTCGATTTTTCGGGGAAGAAGCCTCACATCGTCGATCCGAAAACGGGAGAGCTCGTCGAAATGGAGCTGTTCGTCGGGACGTTGGGCGCGAGCAGTTACACCTACGTCGAAGCGACACTGAACCAGTCGCTGGAATCGTGGGCGAAGGCCCATAAGGGGATGTCGGATTACTTCGGTGGCAGTACGGAGATCTGGGTTCCGGACAACTTGAAGAGCGGCGTGGATTTGGTGGACCGTTACGAGCCAGGGATCAACCGGACGTACGAAGAGCTGGCGACGCATTACGGTGCGGTTGTGGTCCCGGCTCGGGTGTTCAAGCCGAAAGACAAAGCGAAGGTGGAGTCGGCAGTGCAGGTGGCGCAGCGCTGGATCCTGGCGGTGCTTCGTCATCGCACGTTCTTCAGCCTGGCGGAACTGAACGAAGCCATCTGGGAGAAGTTAGAGGTCCTGAATGCGCGTCCGATGCAGAAGCTCGGTGTGAGTCGGCGGGAGTTGTACGAAAGGCTAGACCGGCCCGTACTGAAACCGCTACCGCAGGAGAGCTACGAGTTATCGACGTGGAAGCGGTGCAGAGTGAACATCGACTACCACGTGGAGGTGGAGAACAACTTGTACAGCGTACCCTATCAGCTCATTCACGAGAAAGTCGAGGCACGGGTGACGGCCTCGGTGGTGGAGGTCCTGTTCAAGGGAAAGCGCGTCGCGTCGCATCCCCGCAAGAAAGGAAAGGGGCACTACTCCACGAACCCGGAGCATATGCCACGTTCGCATCGGGAGCACCTGGAGTGGACGCCGTCGCGGCTGCTCCACTGGGCGGAGCAGTCAGGTCGCGCCACGGGAAGGCTGGTTGCGGGGATTCTAGAGAGTCGGCCTCACCCGGAGCAGGGATTTCGCTCTTGCCTGGGAGTCATGCGACTAGGCAGCCGCTGGGGCAGTGAGCGTCTCGAGGCCGCTTGCGCACGAGCGGAAGCTTTGAGCTCTTACAGCTATCGCACGGTGAAAAACATTCTCTCGGCTGGTCTGGATCGTGTGGTGCTCGAATCGGACGCCGAAGCGAAACCGCGAGAGGAGCACGAGAACATCCGAGGCGCGGATCACTACGAAGGAGGAGAGTCCCGATGCTGACACCCGAAACGATAGAAAAGATGAACGCCATGAAGTTGTTCGGCTTGGTGTCCGCGTTCGAAACCCAGTTGAGCTCGAGCGAATACAAGGAGCTGAGCTTCGAGGAACGTGTGGGACTCCTGGTCGATGCCGAGTGGACCGCCCGCGAACAGCGTAAGCTTTCTCGACAACTGCGAGCGGCAAAGCTCCGCTATCCGGCATGTTTGGAGAACGTGAACTTCCAAGCGCCTCGAGGCTTAAACCGCGAACAGATCTTGAGCCTGGGCAACTGCCGCTTTGTCGGTGAGCGCCATAACCTGCTCATCACCGGCCCGACGGGGATTGGCAAATCGTTCTTGGCTTGCGCCTTCGTGGAGCGGGCCTGTCGTCGCCGCTTCACCGGATGCTACGTGCGAGCACCGCGCTTGCTCCACGAGCTCGCGGTCGCTCGTGGTGATGGTTCCTACGCCCGGCTTTTGACGAAACTCGCCAAGCTGGACTTACTGGCTATCGATGATTGGCTGCTTCACCCGCTGAAAGAATCGGAGAGACGGGATCTAATGGAGGTCATCGAAGACCGCGCCGAGCGTGGCTCCACACTCATCGCGACCCAGATTCCGCTCAAGCAGTGGCACGAAGCGATTGGCGACCCAAACCAGGCAGACGCTATCTGCGATCGCATTCTCCACAGCGCGCACCGCATCACTCTCAAAGGAGCTTCTCTGAGAAAGACCAAGGCTGCGCCAAAGGCATCTGACAACGCCGATGCATGAGCGAGCGAGGGACCACAGCGTCGATGCGATAAAAACGGGTGAAACCGCCAAACCCGGGGTACCAGACGATGCGGCGCCAAAACGACGCGCGAGAATGCCTCAGGAAGCGTCTTCTCGAGCCAGGCCATACCCCAGCAACCCCCCGAAACCAGCCCCACATCGCCCGGGGTTCGGCCGCGGCAGGTCGCTGCCTACAGGAGCGGGAAGGTCGCTTCGCGTCTTTCCTTACGCCCGCTCCCTCCGGCACCGACCTGCCGCCCCTTGCTACACAACACGCAGGTAAGATAGGTTCACGTTTTCAATCAGTGGAAAGGAAGGTCACCCAACACTTCATCGCTTCGATGAGCGTTCGGCTTCACCGGATTCGCTGTTCAGCTTGCTCTGGATTCGGCGTTCACGATGGCTGGAATACGCACCTAAGGGCTCGGGCAAAAATAACTACCCATTCTTGGACGCCGATGCATCCCGTCTGGCTGCGTTGCTCGTCGGTCATATATCCAGATATTATTCACTTCTCGCGCCTTGCCAGACGGGCGCCTCGACGCCCAAGAATGGGCATTTATTCTTGCCCGAGCCCTAACAGTTCGTCCAAGGCCATTCTTTAGGAGCGTGGCGACATGAACACCTCGGTGGTAAATTCCAGTGCAAAAGGATCTTTCCAATGAAATACCTGACGAAATCTGATTTCGATGTGGCTCGCAAGAATGCAGAACCGCACATTCACCGCACGCCCGTCCTCCGCTCGTCCACCTTGAGCGAGATGACTGGCGCAGACGTCTATTTGAAGGCCGAAATGTTTCAGAAGGCCGGTTCGTATAAAGTCCGGGGCCCTTTGAACGTATTGGCGCACATGCCCAGGGAAGCACGGGACCGTGGGCTGATCTGCTCGTCAGCCGGCAATCACGCTCAGGGAGTCGCCCGGGCGGCGCGAGAATATAACGTCAAAGCGACAGTGGTGATGGCGCATGGAGCGCCCGAAGCTAAAATCCAAGCCACCCGCTCCTACGGCGCCGAAGTCGTGCTGCACGGAAACGTTTGGGATGATGCCTACCATCATTCCCTCGAGCTACAGAAAGGGCGCAATCTCACCTATCTCCACCATTCGACGACCCCCTGCTGGTCGCAGGCCAGGGAGGCGTGGGATACGAGACCATTGAAGATGTGCCCGGCCTCGATATGCTCATCGTGCCCATCGGTGGCGGAGGCCTGATTTCAGGGTGCGCTCAGATCGTCAAATTGATCAAGCCAAACATCAAAGTCATCGGTGTTGAAATGGCTTTGGCACCCGCGATGAAACGCAGCATCGAGGCGGGACGAATCGTAACGCTGGACGAGATTCCGATTATTATCGATGGTCTTGCGGTCAAAACTGTGGGCGCGTACAACTTCGACATTTCAAGGCTTTTGTTGACGATATTGTCACCGTCGACGAAAAGGAGATTTTCGCCGCTATCCCGTGGATTATGGAAAGATGCAAACTGGTGGCCGAGGGCGCTGCTGCTGCGACAGTAGCTGCCTTGCTGACGGAAGCCATCCGGCCCGCGGCGGGTAGCAAGGTCGCTTGCGTCCTGAGTGGTGGCAACCTGAATCTATCTGCCTTGCAAAATATGACGTGGAACTAAAGGGCCCGCGCAAGAATAACTTCACATTTTGGGACGCCGATGCATCCCGTCTGGCTGCGTTGCTCGTCGGTCATATATCTAGATATTATTCACTTCTCGCGCCTTGCCAGACGGGCGCCTCGACGCCCGAAAATGCGAACTTATTCTTGCGCGAACCCTAAGCGTGTGAATAGGTACTGTCAAGTTCAGCGGGAGAGTGGCAGACTTGGCAGATTAGAAGCGATAAGCAGAGCTACCACGGATATTCCGGGCTGAAAGGTTTTCTCATCAATGACCACCGGCCGCGTGAACTCCAAGGGGCGTAACACAACGAGATAAGGGTAGCCGAGCGCTCTCTCGAGCTCGACAGCGAGTGATCCTGCCGGCTCCCTGAGTGCCGTGTCCGCCATGGGATTCTTCGGCCCCGTCCACCGAATCCCACGCATCAGGGCGCCGGAGCGCGTTCGACTTTATTAACCAGACGGGGTCAACATGCAGGATACAAGTACGCTCGCGGTCACCTCACGTTCACGATGCGAAAGCCGGGCGCGCCGTATCGAGCCTCGCCCGTGATGGCGACGAGGTTCTTCGAGATTCGCCCGGTTCTATGCGTGTGTCCACACAGGACGGTGACCTCCGTATCCGGATAGTCCCGCGTGCCCTCGATCAACATCTCTCCCATCGAGTCAAGCCCTTTCTTAGTTGAAACTCTCCACGGCTCACGTTTACGCGACCTTCTTCTTCGATACGGTTGATGTCTTCGCCTCGATCTTCAGTTCCCGCTGGAGAGCTTCGCGAAGCTTCGGAA
Source organism: Candidatus Marinacidobacterales bacterium (assembly GCA_965237685.1). GTDB lineage: Bacteria > Acidobacteriota > Vicinamibacteria > Marinacidobacterales > SMYC01 > CBDEGF01. The sequence continues at coordinate 1,630,644 of CBDEGF010000003.1, read as the reverse complement.
GATGGCGGTAACCCACCACCTTCCTCAAGCGCGGTTCGATGTCCACGAGCGCCGTCGCCAGCCAGCGTTGGCGCTGGCTCGAGTTCTTCCAGTGGTCTACCTTCGCGCAGCGTTCCTCGACGAGAGCATTGACGGATTCAAGGCAGTTCGTCGTCTTGAACGAACGGCCCAGCACCCCGTACACGCCGAGTCGATACAACGTCAGCGTCTCCTCGAGGCCTTCCTCAAGACTGCCAGCTGCGGATTGGTTCCGCTCTTCTAATTCACCGTGGAGTTGCTCGAGCGCTGCGAGGGCCTCTTCGTACTCCGGCCTGTTGTAGGCCCACTGAAGCCGCTTGCGCCATGACGCCTGCTCGCCCTTGGACAGGTAGCTCACCACATTTTCACGTTTGTGCCACTGGCAGCGTTGTATCAGGACCCGCTTACGGAATGCCTTCTTTACTGCCGCTTGGAGACCCTTGCCGCCGTCGATGATCACCAGCAGACCCTGGGAGATATCGAGTCCCCGCTCGAGCAGTGAACGCAGGAACGGCGTCAACACCTGCGCGTTCTCCGTGTCTGTCTCCACGAAGCCCAAGAAGCGTTTTTCGCCGCAAAGCGTGATGCCCAGCGCCACGACCATCGTTGCGTCCGCGAACGTCTTCCCGTCCAGAAACAGCGCCACCACATCCTCACCGGACAGATCCCGTTCCTGCATCTCTCGGAGCTTCGCAGCGCTCGCTTGCACGAACCCTCGGAGACCGTCGAGCTCGACAGCCCGATGGCGCCCGGAATCGCTTCCGCTGCCGCCTCGTAGTTGCGACAGGAGATTCCGTAGAGAACTCGTTTCAGTAGAAGATCATTCACCTCACCGCTGTGGCTCACCGCCTCGTAGGAGCGAAGGGGAATCTCTCCTCCCTCGATGCTCCGAACCCGTGGCACACGGATCGGTACCCGCTGGCCCGCAAGCCCTACCGTGCCCGGGTTGGTTCCGTGACGGCGACCGCGCTCCACCTCGTCCTTGCGAGCGTATCGATCTCCCGCCAACGCCTTCACTTCGTCGTCGAGCAACTCGTGAACGTGCATTAGACCAAGGGGGACCAACGAACGAATCATCTCTACCTTGGCGTCCAGCTCGAGCTCCCCGTACTCCTCGTGCCTCACGATCTCGACCTCACCCAAACGACGTGACTTCTTGCGTTTCTTGACCGTACGTAGCAGACTTCCCATCTCGGCTCCTTTCTCTTGCGGCTTGATGTTGTTTGTTCAACGTCATCAAACCACAGGGTTTGGAGCCGTTTCAATTTCCAACTAGGATTGGCACACTTCCCTGCCATCGCCTTGCAGGTGAAACCCGGAAGCCACGCGTCTTCCGAGATACGGGCCTGATGCCAGCAAGCTTCCCGAAACGGCGGGACATGTGTCAGCACGAGGACCTCGTCGAATCGCTCGAGAGCGTCTCGATAGAAGGGCAAGAGCGTGCGCGCCGCATCGTCTCCGAGCTCGCCGAGCTTGCGCTTCAGCGCCGGCAGATTGCTCATGATGGCGAGAGGGTTATCGCTTCCCGAGGACTCACGAAGATCCTGGATCGTGAAGTAGTCGCTCAAGAGAACAGGCTCGTCGAAGTTCCCAAAGCGCGCGTCACCCCACCCTCCATGGCCAACCAGCGCGGTGTGCTCGCTCAGCTCGACGACGCCGACATGGGGAAGCCACATGGCGCAGGACGCGTCGAGAGTCCGCATCCGCGCCCGCACGGACGCGACGTCACTACCGTAGTAGTCGTGGTTTCCCAGGACGAAATAGACCGGCCGGCGCACGCGCTCGGAGACGAAATGCAGCCACGTCTCGAGGTTGTTGGCTTCAGCGATATCGCCCCCGAGCAACAATGCTTCCGCTCCCGAACCGGCGATGTCGGCACAGAAGGTCTCGTCGACCGCCTCGGTCGCATGGCTAAGGTGGATGTCGGTGGCCCAAGCGAGCTTCATACGGCTGTGGCGCTTCGCTGGTCCGTCAGCGATAGCGTTACTTCTTGCACTGGATCCGCTCGAGAAAAAGCCGCGCTTTCGCCGTTCGGAAGCGGCATTCGACCTTTCCCGTCGTATCGTCGTCGAAGTCGGCGGCATCGAACGCGACTTTGAGCTTTGTCCCTTTTTCGATGGAGCAGTCGAGCAGACGCAGCCGTTCGTCGTCGAGCGGGACGTTGATGAGCGGCCGGTTGGACGAGAACGCGGCGAAGCGGATTCCGGTCACGACGAGGGAGCCCGTGAACCAGCTGCAGCGATAGCTCGAGCGCCGTGTCGGCGAGCGATAGTTCCGAAGCGTGATGGTTCCGCCGATGCCCTCGTCGAAGAGCGCGATCCCTTCGCTCTCCAGTATCGGGCGCATCGCTTTGGGGAGCTGTCCCCACCCGAAAAGCCGGTAGAAAAGCGTTTTCTTCATTCATTAACAGGTTACCACCTGGCGCCGCCCGTGACAGCGACACCGCTGGGCGTTCGACGGCTCAATACAAGACGCGGAAGTGGATCGTGTGCGGCACTTTCTTGTCGGTTTTGCTAGGGACGTGGTCCTCAGGCGGTGCGCGAGAGCGCTAGCCGGCAGATTCGGTCGCACAGATCGGCAAACTCGATGCCCATCACCGCTGCGGACTGAGGCAGCAGGCTCATCGCTGTCATCCCGGGTAACGTGTTGGCTTCGAGCACCGCAATGTTGCCCTGAGCGTCGAGGCGGAAGTCGACCCGCGAAAAGTCGCGGAGCTTGAGGAAGTGCCTCGGACCTTTCGTCCGTCCGGGGGCGTACCGCCGCGGGTCGCGGGATCGTAGGTGCAGCGGAGCTCGACGATGTTGCCGGCGTCGTCCTTCACGACCTCCTGACAGGTGATGAGGTAGGCGTAGCGCAGGCGCACCTCACGGCCGGGAGCCAGGCGAAAGAACCGAGGCGACGCGAATCGCCTCCGCTTCGCCATTTAACTTTGCGCTTGGCGCACTTATGGTCGCTTCATCGCCAGCCTCATCATCGTCCCCGTTCGAATCGCTAGTAGGCCTCGAGGAGCTTGATACAAGGCAGTGATCCGAGCGTTGCGGGGGCGGTGGCGGAGTCGTTGGCTCAACTGCCTGATGACACTTCGCTTGACGCCTCCTCCTAGGAGCGCGCTCTCGATGGCATGGTCTTCGCCAGTCCCTATGGGCCTCGCCCCCTCTCGAGCCGCCTGCTCTCTGCAAGCGGGAGCTTTCGCCGAAAGCGTCAACGAGCGTTGACACCGAGGTCGAGCCCGTGAGGGGAAATCTCGCCGAAATCCCTAATCCCTAAGCTCCGAGACACTTGTGCTCGTCACGGCGGGTGTCAACGGGGGTTGACGCCTCAGTGTCAACCCGGACACTGGCTCGGCGCCAGGCGCAAGACCCTCACTCCCGCTCGCCCCTCAAATCATTGCATCACGAGCTCACAAGCCCCGCAAAACCCATGAACGCCAGTCCGTGAGGCCAAACTCGCCGCATCATTTACGAAGCGTTGACGTTCAACAACGGCGGCTGGACGCGGTGGTCCTCACCCACGGCGACTACGACGACGTCGGAGGGCTGTCGAGCGTCTTCGAAAACCTGTCGGTCGGAGAGATGTGGGAAGGCCGCCCGGCGTGGGACCGCCCCGCCTACCGGAGGATTCGGGCCCTGGCGCGCGAGCGCGGGATAATGGACGAGGAAATGACCGCGGCCCACTATCGAACCGTCGGGAGCTTCGACTTTCTTCCGATCCAGAACTTCCACATCTACGCCCTGGCTGAAGAGCCGTAGCTCGAGCTCACCCGCTCAAAGACCGCCAAGCCAGGCGCGCGTGGGCCCGCAGCCTGGAGGTGACCTGCGGCGAGGCGACGGAGAAGATATGGGAGATGGTCATCGATGACCCGGATGCCCACTACCCGGTGTACCGGGCCCAGCGCTTTCGCAGCCGGTAAGCGAGCCTCGATCGCCCGACCGGGTGATTCTTGGGTCTCGAGGAAAAATCATCGCGCTTCCTCGGTAGATCTGGTGTGAGCCGCGGCGAGCAGATTTCGTGGGAATGGCGGCTCCGCCGGGACGGAGTCGGTCGCAAGTCGGACGACTTGATCTGTCACGCCGGTGACGCGGCCAAGAACCCAACCGCGACTGCCGTCCAGGCCATTGTTATAGACAAGAAGAAGCTCATCGGAATCCAGGTCGGGAATCGAGGACTGAAGGACGACCTTTTCGCCGTCGAACGAGGCGACCCTGTGAGGACCGGGGTCCCTATCCATTTCTGAGCGGGGTCGGACGATTTCCAGGACATCGGGATCGTGGTCGCCGACCGAGGCGTCGATCTCGCGAGTCGCGATCGCGGGAAATTCGGGGGGCAGCGAAGCCCAAGCCATAGAGGCGTCCCTTGATATGATGTCCAGGGCGTGCCGCACATCGCCGTTCAGCTCGTCTCCAATACGCGAAACGCTCTTGTTGTGAAGGAGCACGCCGTTGGCGAAGAACGTGTGGTGGGGCGAGACCGTCAGGTCATAGACGCTTACCGGAGAGTGAACTTCGGCCCGTTCGCTCACCGTCGTTGCACCCCGGCGAATCTCGACGGCGTCACCGGAACGGACTTCCCCCGCCACACGCCAGCCGTCGGAAGTGCGGAGAGGATGGGACGCGGTGGTCCCCAAGCTCCGTCCGTCCGCGAAAAGGAACCGGAGGAAGCTCGGTGCTCTGTCCGAGTATTTCGTTAGAACGCGATTCCACTGGGATGGGACTGTGCACTCCGATTGAGTCCTGGCGAGGGTAGCAGAACTCGAGCAAACCGGGCAAGGCGGTTGAGGAGTGTCTCCTGCCGGGGGGATGGGTGTGAAAAGGCACTCCGGCCGTTCTCGTGTCGGGGTATTCGGACAAGTGGGGTGGTCGGAAGTCAGTGGCTAGTGCTCGGGTGGCGAGCGCGAGTCGCTTTTTCTTTTTTCGAGATGAGTCAAGATTTTCCGAATCACCTTATGCTCGGTGATGAAGGCGACGACGCGATAGGTGTCTCCGCAGTCGCAGTGGAGAGGATCGGTCTGAGGTGGCAACGATAAGAGTCTCGTCGAGAAGTGTTTTACCCGGCTCGCTTCCCGGGGTCGACGAGAGATCCACGAGCAGGCTGGTGAGCCCTTTGTCGAGACGGTTGCACGTGTAGTTCAGGTTCTTCGGCGCGCCGGAATCGAGCGCGACGAGGTAGATGTCTGTCGCGGCCGGACTTTGCTGTGCGAGCGCCGTCGCCGGCGCCAGCAGGGCAAAGACGGCACAGAGGAGCCGCGTCGACAAAGTCCTATTCCTCTGAGATGCGGTACAGGTGCCGGTATCCCCGAAGGTACATCTCGTCATCCACGATCGCAGGCGAGGCATCGAATCCGTCCTCGAGGGAGTTCTGTGCGATGATCGTGAGCGCCGGGCCGTTCTCGAGCACGAGGGCGTTGCCGTCACGACCGAGGATGTAGACGCGCCCGGCAGCCCCGACCGGTGACGCGTAGATCTCGGCGAGTCCTTCCAGTCGTGTCGGACCGTAGTGTGTCTTGCCACTCGCGGCATCGATGGTGGTGAGAATGTTGTTGTTGCTCTTCACGAGGTAAAGATAGCCGTCGTAGAGGAGCGGCGATGGCACGTAGGGTGTGTCGCGATCGATCTCCCACAAGACGGCCGGCGAGCCGGTGACGTCTCCTTTGGCGTCGGCAAGACGAATCGCACGGGCCGCGTTGCCGCGAAAGCCACTCGTGACGTACACGATGCCGTCCGCTTCGACGGGGGATGGGATGGCGTTGACGGTCAGACCGGCGCCCTCCCAGATCATCTCACCGGTCTCCAGATCGTAGCTCCGAACCCGGTTCGTACCGGTGGTGATGACCTGATCGCGGCCGCCGTGCCGCACGACCAGAGGTGTTGCCCAGGATGTGATCTCGTCCCGATTCGTTCGCCAGAGCTCTTCGCCGGTCTTCTTGTTGAGCGCGACGATGAAGGACTGGCCCTCGTGGTCCCAGTTGATCACGACTTTGTCGCCCCACAAGGCAGGAGTCGTTCCCTCGCCAAAACCGTTCCGGGTGTTCAGGTCACCGAAGTCTTTACTCCACTGGAGGTTGCCATCCATGTCGTAGCAATAGAGCCCCCACGAGCCGAAGTAGGCGAGGAGGTGCTCTCCGTCCGTCACCGCCGAGCCGGATGCGAAGCTGTTGTTGACCTGCTTGCCCTGGTGTGGCGTCGCCTTGTTCGCCTCGCGCTGCCAGACGATGCTGCCGTCTTCGCGGCTGATGGCGAAAACGGTGAACGACTGTTGGACAGCGGGCGGCGGCGCCGGTCTCTGGCCCCTGTTTCCACGCTGGCCCCGCCGGCCCCCTCGCCGCTGACCGGGTGGCGGCGGCGGGGTCGCCTCTCCCTCGCTCGGCACAGCGGTCAAGACGTACAGGAGGTCCTTCCAGATGACAGGCGTCGATGAGCCGAGGCCTGGCAGGTCAATCTTCCAATGGACATTCTTGTCCTCGGACCACTCGAGCGGCGGATTGCTGTGGGGGGCGATCCCTGCCATCTGAGGGCCCCGCCATTGCGCCCAGTACCGCTCGTTGTTGCTCGGCTCCTCCGCCCAGGCCATGGCTGTCATGAGCCCAACGAGTCCGGAAATTGTGATGGGGATCACCATGCGCATCGGGAACCTCCTCGTTAGGGTCCGGGAAGAATAAATGCCCATTCTTGGGCGTCGAGGCGCCCGTCTGGAAAGGCGCGAGAAGTGAATAATATCTGGATATATGACCGACGAGCAACGCAGCCAGACGGGATGGATCGGCGTCCAAGAATCGAGTTATTTTTTGCCCGGGTCCTTAGCACCCGGAAACAAGAAGCTGCCCGGCGTTCAGGCTCTGGAGTGCCAGCCTGCCGGGCAGCGTGCTGCCTGTTGGCTCGATAGTAGCATCACTCATCCCTCGCTCGCCTGGCTCTTCGGGGTGGTCACGCCTCTGTTACACAACTAACTAACAAATATCGAACGAAAGAGGCACAGAGCGGCGAAACCGCAACCAAGGGAGTCCGTGGAAGGGCTGTTTCGGGAGAAAACATGACGCAAAGGCGCAAAGGCGCAAAGAGAAAGAGGGCACCCACCCGATCCGGACCGCCGCTCACCGAATCCGTGGAAGGGTTATTTCGGGAACCTTAACGCAGAGGCGCGGGAGACGCAGAGAAAAACAAAAACTATAAGGAGAGGATAGGAAAATTCATACTTGCCCGGCCCCGGTCCGCACGAAATTCCCCGACTGGGATGGGACTGTGCACTCCGATTGAGTCCTGGCGAGGGTAGCAGAACTCGAGCAAACCGGGCAAGGCGGTTGAGGAGTGTCTCCCGCCGGGGGGATGGGTGTGAAGAGACACTCCGGCCGTTCTCGTATCGGGGTATTCGGACAAGTGGGGTGGTCGGAAGTCAGTGACTAGGGCTCGGGTGGCGAGCGCGAGTCGCTTTTTCTTTTTTCGAGATGAGCCAAGTTTTTCCGAATCACCTTAGGGTCTTGGCAAAAATAATTTCCCATTCTCGGGCGTCGAGGCGCCCGCCTGGCAAGGCGCGAGGAGTGAATAATATCTGGATATATGACCGACGAGCAACGCAGCCAGGGGGGATGGATCGGCGCCCCAGAATGGGAAGTTATTCTTGCCAGGGCCCTTATGCTCGGTGAAGAAGGCGACGAGGCGATAGGTGCCTCCGCAGTCGCAGTGGAGAGGATCGGTCTGATGAACGTGCCTGATGAGCTGTGCCCATCTTTTCCTGAGCGCGGCGCGCTTTTTGGGGGACAGTTTCGGCTCAGGCTTGGCTTTGGGGTCTTGTTGGCTGGGAGCGATTGCAGGGGGAGGTTTTTCTTTTTTCGAAAGGCGCGCGCTCTCGAGGAGTAGGCGCCCATGTAGTGGACGCCGTGTTGCCGAGGCTTGGGGATTTGCGTGAGGACTCGGGCCAGGAACTCACTCCTCGCCGTGCCAACGAGACGCCGCGCCACCCCAAGAAATCGAGACTGTCCGGCGCCTCCGCTGCAAGTTCGTCGAAAAGTGGTCCCGCCTCGTCCCACTGCTCTGCCACGTACAACGCTTGGGCCGATCCGAAACGAACGTCCTCCTCGGGCGGTCGCGTCCGGTACCAGCCCAGGGCGCGGTTCAAGTAGTCGCCCGCCGCGTCCGGGTACCCGTGAGCTCGGAGCTCTCGTGCGGCATGACGCAAGAGCTCTGCGGGTGCCTCGCCTAGAAGTTCGCCCAGGTCGTCGATGCGCCCCAGCGCTGCAAGCGCGGAGACTTCATTCCGGCGATACCTTCCCGGATCTCCCATCCGTTGGCGTCCCTGGCGGATAACGTCCAACTCTTTCCCGTAGTCACCGAAGTCGTGATATGCCACACTGAATACTCACCAATACCACTCCCACCGGCTGGTGATCTCGGTTTCGGCAAACCGAGACAGGTGCTCAACTGCCTCAGCGGGACGATTGTTTCTTAAGGCAGAAAGCCCAGCCACGAAACCGGCGACCCCGTTGGCATTGAGTCGCAACAGCTCCTCGGCCGCCCGGTATTCGGCTTGAAGATTTCCGAGGTAGGAAGTAGTTGCGGAGCCAATCCTCGTACGCACGGTCGCCCGCAGTGAGCCGGTCCCGGATCGGCTCCAACCTCATGAGGGCCGAATCGGCTTCTGCCAGCCGACCCATATTGGCAAGGGAATTCGCGGCATACAGTGCCGCGTGGGCATTCGTAGAATCGAGCTCGAACGCCCGCTCAAAAGGCACGAGCGCTTCTTGCCAGTCACCCTGGTTGAAGAGGTCGAGTCCCCTCGCATCTTCGCGCCATGACTCTAGCGATACCGAGCTGGAGAACAGCTCATTCCAGTCCGCACCAGGGCCGCGACGCACGGCCAACGCTACGCCCACGCGCTCGCCAAGCATCCCAACGACCGTCTCGGCCGAATCGGCGGGCGCTGACACCGGCTCGAGCGCCCTGATCAGATCACCGGTCGTGACGTCGATGATCTCGGCTTGGAATTGTAGCGATCCGCCCGACAGCGCGTAGTTACCGGACACGACGGTAGCCGCCCCCAGCTGCTCGGCCAGGGCCCGGACCGACAACCCTTCCTCGTCACCGTCGCCCGACAGCCACACCTCGCGTACGGTCGTCGCGGGAGCCGCCTCGAGCATCCCGGAGCGAGAGACGCCCCTCGTGATCCCGTCCGCAACGAAGGCGCCGATCTCATCGAGCGCCGGGTCACCGGTCCGGTTCTCGAACGGTGCCACAACGATCTTGTCAGGATCCAAAGCCGGGTCCCGATTCAATGCCACGAAACCGATGATTCCGCCGACTGCGACCACCGCTCCCGCCAACCACAAACTCTTGCTCCCTACGACATGCTTTGTCGGAGGGGGAACAGCACCCACCACCGCTTCGCCCGACTCTACCTCCTGTTTCAGCTCTTCCAACTCGTTCCGGATGTCCTTGGCAGATTGATAACGACGCTCGGGATCCTTGGCCAGGCAGCGCCGGATGATCTTCCCCAGCTCACGAGGGATGTCGGGGTTGACTTCGGTGACAGAACTCGGGGTGTCCTTGATGATCGATGACAGTAGCGAAGCCGTTGTATCGCCTCGGAAAGGACGCTGCCCGGTGGCCATCTCGTAGAGGATGATCCCGATGGAAAAGAGATCGGTGCGGTGGTCGACCGTCTTTCCCTCCGCCTGCTCGGGCGACATATACGCCACAGTGCCGACGATGACCCCTTCTTCGGTCTTCACCGCGGTGGGAAGTTCGCTTGCCCCATCCTTGGCCACCAATCCCCCGGTGGATTTGGCCAGTCCGAAGTCGAGCACCTTTACCCGTCCGTCGTCGCCCACCATCACGTTGTCCGGTTTCAGATCGCGGTGCGTGATGCCTTCTTGGTGTGCTGCTGCGACCGCCTCTGCCATCGGGATGGCGACCTCCAGGAACTTATCGATGGCGAACCCCTTCTTGGGGAGGAGCTCAGCGAGAGTCTTTCCCTTCACCAGTTCCATCGTGATGAAGTGAACGCCGCCAACTTCTTCGACCGAGTGCACCGTGACGATGTTCGGATGATTGAGCGCTCCGATGGCTTTCGCCTCTCGTGTGAAGCGGGCGCGTCGCTCTTCGCTCTCGGCTAGCTCGGGAGGAAGAACCTTCAGAGCCACCTTGCGGGCTAGCTTGGTGTCCTCGGCCAGGTAGACATCGCCCATACCGCCTGAACCAATCTTTTCGAGGATCCTGTAGTGGGATAGAGTGCGCCCGACCATGGGATGGTCTCGTAGGGAAGACCCGAGGATTCTACGCCGTGGTATCGATTGGTTCAACCGATTGGCGAGATAATGGGCAGGCGCTAGAGCAAGGCCACGGAATACGCAATCCTTCTTCCGATGCTCGCAGCCATGTACTGTTTTTGACTGGAGGAAGGCGTCATCCACGGTCTTGCGGCTTCCCTCGAGGACGTCAATCGGGATGGGCTTCTGGATCGGGTCGTACAGGTGGACCGGGGAGATTTCCTGGACCCGGGAGAAGGTATCGGCACCCTCGAAGGACGGACCTTCGATGGTACGTTCGTCAAGGGAAGCGATTCGGTCACGGTTGATTGAATAGGGACCTTCACCCGCCTGATCTAGTTCGCCGCTTCGTGTGAGCTCTCCACGAGCAACAGTCCCGACTCCACGCGCTCCTTGATGGGCTCGGGCAGGTCGAACACGCTCCCATTTGACATGCCTATCATTTCAGTCCATAATGGATCGTTAATATAGATTTGCGATGAGGTCGCGGGCCATGCGCTGGAAAGTTGCCCAAGCGAAACAAAAACTTTCGGAAGTGATTCGGGCGGCGCGGGAGGCCCCCCAGCTCATCTACAGCCGGGAGCGTCTCGTCGCTGCCGTCGTAAGTGCCGAGGCTTATCAGGAATTCCAGGCTTCCAAGGAGAACCGGCGTTCCCTTGCCGAGGCATTTTCGGAGCTTCGACAGATTTGTCGCGAGGAAGACTATTCGCTCGAAGTTGGCGCGCGCCGCGACCGCGAGAACGTTCTCGCGGACATCCTAGATGATGCTCGCTGACACGAACGTCCTCAGCGAGCTGGCTCGACCGGAGCCCAACGCGGGCGCCGTGGAATGGGCGCGTTCCGTGAGCGCAATCTCCTTGAGCGCCGTCTCCGTCGAAGAGATCGCGTTCGGGCTCTCTTGGAAACCGAACCTCCGAGTGGCGGCTTGGTTCGACGAGTTCCTCGACGGCTATTGCCACGTTCTGCCCGTGACGCGCGAGATCGCGAAAGCATCGGGACGACTCCGCGGACGGTTGCAGAGCCGCGGCGTGCCGAGAACTCAAGCCGATATGCTCATCGCGGCCACCGCACAGCACCACCAACTCACGCTCGTGACTCGAAACGAGCGTGATTTCGAAGGCTGCGGTATCGCCGTCTTGAACCCGTTCTCCTGAACCCGCACGAAATTTCCCCCACCAGGATGGGAATGTGCAATCCGATTGAGTCCTGGTGAGAGTAGCAGAACTCGAGCAAACCGGGCAAGGCGGTTGAGGAGTGTCTCCCGCCGGGGGGATGGGTGTGAAGAGACAGTCCGGCCGTTCTCGTGTTGGGGTATTCGGACAAAGTGGGGTGGTCGGAAGTCAGTGGCCCTAAGGCTCGGGTGGCGAGCGCGAGTCGCTTTGTCTTTTTTCGAGATGAGTCAAGTTTTTCCGAATCACCTTAGGGTCTTGGCAAAAATAATTTCCCATTCTCGGGCGTCGAGGCGCCCGCCTGGCAAGGCGCGAGGAGTGAATAATATCTGGATATATGACCGACGAGCAACGCAGCTAGGGGGGATGGATCGGCGCCCCAGAATGGGAAGTTATTCTTGCCAGGGCCCTTATGCTCGGTGAAGAAGGCGACGAGGCGATAGGTGCCTCCGCAGTCGCAGTGGAGAGGATCGGTCTGATGAACGCGCTTGATGAGCTGTGCCCATCTTTTCCTGAGCGCGGTGCGCTTTTTGGGGGACAGTTTCGGCTCAGGCTTGGATTTGGGCTCTTGTTGGCTGGGGAGCGATTGCAGGGGGAGGTTTTTCCTTTTTCGAAAGGCGCGCGCTCTCGAGGAGTAGGCGCCCATGTAGTGGACGCTGTGTTGGCGAGGCTTGGGGATTTGCGTGAGGACTCGGGCCAGGAACTCGAAGACATCGAGGCTCTCGCCTTGCGGATGAGAAGCGAGGGGGTCGTCCTGTGAGCCTTTCGCTTCATAGAAGAGGGTCTTTGCGCCCGGTGTCCAGTGAATGCGAGACAGGCTGAGGGGGCAGCGAAGCCAGAGCACCCAGAAGCTCTCGCTGGCGCATGAAACGGCGACGGATTTCTTCACCGCGGAGGTGTGGACGAAATCTGGGTTGGTCACCTACTACGTTTTGTTCTTCATGCACCTGGCTACGCGACGCGTTCATATTGCCGGCATCACACCCTATCCGGACAGCCCGTGGATGACCCAAGTGGTCCGGAATGTGACCATGGCGGATGTCGGCTTTCTTTGCTCGACCCGCTACTTGATCCACGACCGTGACTCGAAATACGGCGCGTCGTTTAAGCTGACCATCGAAGCGGTGGGTATCAAGACAGTCAAACTGCCTGCGAGAAGCCCGGCTCTGAATTCATTCGCGGAGCGCTGGGTGAAGTCAGTGAAGGATGAGTGTTTGTCGAAGCTCCTCCTCTTCGGGGAGAGGTCACTTCGCCTCGCACTGAAGCACTACGTCACCCATCATCATCACGAAAGGAATCACCAGGGTAAGGAAAACCTACTGTTGTTCCCCGCCGTCGAACAGACACATCGGGCCGAAGCCCCGGTTCGCTGTCGGGAACGGCTCGGTGGACTGCTCCGATACTACCACCGGGAAGCCGCATGAGTTTTTTGACCAGACGGCCACGAGGGATAAGTCTCCGGGGCGTCCGCGTCCGCGCACGCGCTCGCCAAGATGGCGACCGACCCCATCCAAAGTCCCAATGCGATCTCGCCCGCCGTAGTGCATGTGGCGTGAACGTGGATCCTCGTAGACACGGGCTATCTGCTGCCGGTGAGCCGCGGCGTGCTCGCCGGCGCTCGACGGTACCGCGTCGCCTGCTCGAACGCATAGACCAGCCGGATCAAAGCGGCCTCGGTAAAGGGTCGTCCGAGAAACTCGATGCCGACGGGCACTCCCAGGGGTGCGCTCGGGGTCGCGCTCGAGAATCCCGCGGGCACCGTAATCGCAGGAAATCCGGTGACGGCGCCGAGAACCCCGTTGCGGTCCTTCTGGTCCTCTCCGATGGGAACGACGAGTCGCTTTTGATGGGGATAAACGATGGCGTCCAGCCGATAAGCCGCCATGATCTGCATGACGCGCTCGCGAAGTGCCAGCCGTTCGCGGAGCCTCCGCTCGTAGTCCGGCTCGTCCATGCTCCGCGCGAGCGCGCCTTCGTAAAGACCCTTCAACGCGGGCTCGTACTTGCCGGAGGCAACGATGTCGCCAAGTGAAGGAAAGGGCGCACCTCGTCTCCCCAAGTAGCTGCTCAAGTGCGCGTCGAGCTCGAACCTAGAGACGGAGACCTTCGTGATCAGCTCGTCAGCGTCGAGCTCGACAAGGTTGTCGGGCTCACCCAGCTCGACAGGCACGGCGCCATGACGCCTCATGGCCGCGATCGAGTTCTCGACGACCCGGGTTACTTCGTGGTGTTCCGTCTCGCGGCCGAAGAACGATCGCAGAATGCCGAGCCGGGCGCCCTCCAATCCGTTGGGTTCCAGGCCGTCGGAATAAGACGTTACCTGTCCCACACTCCACGCGGTCGTCGGATCGTCGCGGTCATATCCGGCAATGACTTCGAGAACGGCAGCAGCATCCGCGACGGTTCGCGCAAGCGGACCCGCCGTGTCCTGCGTCAAAGAGTACGGGATGACACCGGATCGGCTGACGAGGCCCCTGGTGGGCCGTATCCCGACGAGGCTATTCGCGGACGACGGAGACCGAATGGAGTTGACGGTATCGGTACCGATGCCGACGACGCCAAAGTTCGCGGCAACGGCCGCGCCCGTCCCCCCGCTCGAGCCTCCGGGGGTCCGCGTGAGATCGTAAGGGTTGAGCGTCTGCCCCAGAATCGAGCTCCGGGTAATGCCGGACGCGGCAAACTCCGTGAGATTCACTTTGGCGAGGATAATCGCACCAGCCCCCCTCAGCTTTCTGACGAGGAAGGCATCCTCCGGTGGCGTAAAGCCCTCGAGGCCGAGCGAGCCGGCGGTCGTGGGCATGTCCGCCGTCTCGACGTTGTCTTTCAAGAGCACGGGAATGCCGTGGAGACGACCGGTCAGCCCTTCGCGATCGAACCGGCGGTCGAGCTCATCGGCTCGCCGGAGAGCCTCGGGATTCACGAGGATCACGGCGTTGATGGCGGGACCTTTCTGGTCGTAAGCGGCGATACGATCGAGGTAGCTCTCCACGAGGTGGCGAGAGGTCAGCTCGCCGGATTGCATGGCAGCATGGATATCCTCGATCGTCGCCTCTTCGAGCTGGAACTCGGCGGCGGCGGCGCCTACCGTCGGAAACCCAAGAATCGCGAGCCCGATGCCAACGAGGATGCCGCTCGCGTTCGCCCGGATTCGCATGCACTTACCTCCTCGGGTTGAATGATGGAGTGACGGATCGACTCGGGCGAAAACAGTATACGCTACCAGCGGTCCACAGTAAGTAGCACTGACACCCGCCCGAAATCGACCTGGCAACGGACAAGTAGGCGCACTGTCAAGGGGATGCAGGGGGGATTTCCAATCCCCAGCTTCGGCAATCGCCTGAATAACTAGTAAGTAAGCGGCAAAAGTATACCTCAGCAGTCAGGAGATATCGATAGACGCCGCGCGACTCCAGATTCCCGTCGGACACAATCTCGGTCTGCTTGATGTTCGCGGGTTTTAGATCCCGATGAACGATCCCTTGCAAGGATAGGAAAATTCATACGTGTCCGGCCCCGGTCCGCACGAAATTTCCCCACTGGGATGGGACTGTGAAGTCTGATTGAGTCCTGGTGAGGGTAGCAGAACTCGAGCAAACAGGGGAAGGCGGTTGAGGAGTGTCTCCCGCCGGGGGGATGGGTGTGAAAAGGCACTCCGGCCGTTCTCGTGTCAGGGTATTCGGACAAGTGGCGTGGTCGGAAGTCAGTGACTAGGGCTCGGGTGGCGAGCGCGAGTCGCTTTTTCTTTTTTCGAGATGAGTCAAGATTTTCCGAATCACCTTCTGCTCGGTGATGAAGGCGACGAGGCGATAGGTGCCTCCGCAGTCGCAGTGGAGAGGATCGGTCTGATGAACGCGCTTGATGAGCTGTACCCATCTTTTCCTGAGCGCGGCGCGGTTTTTGGGGGAGAGTTTCGGCTCAGGCTTGGCTTTGGGGTCTTGTTGGCTGGGGAGCGATTGCCTGGGGAGGTTTTTCTTTTTTCGAAAGGCGCGCGCTCTCGAGGAGTAGGCGCGCCTCAGTGTCAACCCGGACACTGGCTCGGCGCCAGGCGCAAGACCCTCACTCCCGCTCGCCCCTCGAATCATTGCCATCACGAGCTCACAAGCCCCGCAAAACCCATGAACGCGAGTCCGTGAGGCCACACTCGCATTAAGGGATCGGTAGCGGCGGGCTTCTCCGACAAAGAGTGGGTGGAGCAGGATAGCCGCGTGTATCAGGATAGTTGTCGCAAGCCCGAGGCCCGACGCCCCTCCTGCAGGCGAGAACGAAAGCATCTCGCTTCGGCTCGAGGGCTGTACGGTGTGATCGTATGCGAGGATGATGCGGCCGTCTTTGCTACAATCTATGGTGTAGATAATGTGACTTGGAGTCTCCAGTATGGCTCAACTTACGTTTGAGGAACGCCTAGAGGCGCTTGAGAAAGCGGTCGCTCAATTGACGGAGCGGTCGAAGCCTGCCCTTGAAAACAAAGACTGGTGCAGCACGGTCGGCATGTTTGCCAACGACCCCGTGATGAAAGAGATCCAGGAAGAAGGTCGGAAGATTCGTGAGACGGAGCGGCGGGATGCTCAGTCGTGATCATTCTGGACACGGATCATGTCAACGCGCTCCAATCCGGTGAATCCGTCGCTTCGACATTGGTCGCGAACATGGGGCGGTCGGCTGATGAAGGTTTCGCCACAACTGCAATCACGCTCGAGGAGCAGATGCGCGGCTGGCTTGCGCTAATACACCGATTGAATGACCCCCATCGACAGATACCCGCATATGAGCGATTGGTTGCCTTGTTCGGATTCTTCGCTCGTTGGAGGATTCTACCGTTCGACGACCGAGCCGCTGACGAGTTCCAGAAACTACAAGAAGAGAGACTGCGCCTCGGGACGATGGACCTAAAGATTGCAGCGATCGCGCTAGGCTGAAGTTCCTGACTGAAAAAACCAACAGCCCGTGTTAATCCCGAGGCATAGGCCAGGCGGGTGGTACGCGCTTCTGTCTACACGGCGATACCCTTCAGCAGTTCGTAGGCCCTACGTTGCTTGGAGTCTGGTGTTGTGGTCACGTCAAAGGTCATCTCGCTCGGTGCCGCCCCCGGTCTCCGACACTTGTTTCGGACGATACTGCTGAGGAGACACAGTAGCGTACGGAAGCTGCAAGCTCGACTCCCATCGTCAAGCTTCTTGGTTTGTATCTTGCGCAGGGCTGCCTCGGAGCGCTTCGCCGGAGCAACCGGGTCACGCCTGGCCTTCGCCTGCTGGTCCTCGTCAGAGAATAGCAGCGGCCGCCAAGCCTCCATCATGTGCCACTGGACGTAGTAGGCGAGCATGCACAAGAAGATGTGTGCCCGGACTCGGTTTTCGCGCCGGTGACGAATCGGCCGCACCTTCAGGTCCATGCTCTTGAAGGAACGAAACGCCCTCTCGACCTGGGTCAGCAACTTGTAGCTGCGCACGGTGTCGTCGGTGTTCATCCGCTGCTTAGCAAGACTGGTGCGGATCACGTAGATGCCGTCAACGGCAGCTTCCGCAGCGACCTTTGTGTCGTCGATTTCGAAGCTAAAGCTGTCGTCGCGAATGTTCAGCTTGAAGTGCTTGCCGACTTTGTACTTGTTGAGAACTCTGCCTACCCGCACACCGATTTCACCTTTACCATACAGCTGACCCCGCCCGATCCGTTGGCGAATCCGTTCCAACCGCTTAGCGATGGTCTCCATGTGTCGCTTCCACCGCTGGAGCCGTTTGTTGGCGAGCTCAGAGTTGCCGTTGGCGATGCGCGAGGCGTCGGCGGCCATGGTTGTCTCGTCGAGCGCGAAGTCGAAACCGTCGTCACGGATGTCGAGCCTGTAGTAGCTGCCGACCTTGTAGTTGTTTAAGGAGCTTCTCCACTGCAGCACGGATGTTCTCCGTGCCCTGCAAACGGCCCCGTCCGACCATCCCACCAACCTTCTCCAGCTCCTTGCAGGTCGCTTCGAGCAGAGCGCGACGCTTTTGACGCCGCCTCTCGGCCAGCTCCGGATTGCGGCAAGCGACCAGCCTCTCGCTGGGGAAATCCGGGTGCGTCACCTCAAACAGATTCCGCTCGTCGAATAGCCCCATCTGCAGCACCCCATCGTTGATGAGCTTGCGAATCGGCTCGGGACGCAGAGCGGTAATCCAGTCGATACCGTCCATCTCCCGCAACTCGTCGATCTGGGTTTGGGTGAGCATCCCCCGGTCGCCCACCATCACAAACTGCTCGATGCCGAAGCGCTCTTGCACCTTTTCTACCTGAGGCAACAGCGTTTTGGGATCGCCCGTGTTGCCCTCAAAAACCGACACCGACACGGGGATTCCGCGTTCGTTGGTCAGCAGACCGTAGTTGACCTGCAGCTTGGCTTTCTTGCCGTCACGGTTGTATCCGAGCCTGGCCAGCGGACAACTCACACCCTCGAAGTAGCTTGAGGTTAGGTCATAGAGCGTCAGGCCGTCTTTTTGGAGATGGCGCGCTGCGAGTTTCTTTTCGATGACCTCCTGGCGTTTGAGAACCCAGTCCATGGGCATAGAGATCGTCTTCTTGGGCATCGCTCACCCCCACGATTTCGGGCAGTGTAGTTGTGTGCCACCACTGGCTAGTCGCCAGCTTCGACTGCGGTTCGAGGATCCGGGCGACTACCATGGCCACGACCAAATCCCGTTGTGGTCGCTACCGCAGGAGAGCTACGAGTTATCGACGTGGAAGCGGTGCAGAGTGAACATCGACTACCACGTGGAGGTGGAGAACAACTTGTACAGCGTTCCCTATCAGCTCATTCACGAGAAAGTCGAGGCACGGGTGACGGCCTCGGTGGTGGAGGTCCTGTTCAAGGGAAAGCGCGTCGCGTCGCATCCCCGCAAGAAAGGAAAGGGGCACTACTCCACGAACCCGGAGCATATGCCACGTTCGCATCGGGAGCACCTGGAGTGGACGCCGTCGCGGCTGCTCCACTGGGCGGAGCAGTCAGGTCGCGCCACGGGAAGGCTGGTTGCGGGGATTCTAGAGAGTCGGCCTCACCCGGAGCAGGGATTTCGCTCTTGCCTGGGAGTCATGCGACTAGGCAGCCGCTGGGGCAGTGAGCGTCTCGAGGCCGCTTGCGCACGAGCGGAAGCTTTGAGCTCTTACAGCTATCGCACGGTGAAAAACATTCTCTCGGCTGGTCTGGATCGTGTGGTGCTCGAATCGGACGCCGAAGCGAAACCGCGAGAGGAGCACGAGAACATCCGAGGCGCGGATCACTACGAAGGAGGAGAGTCCCGATGCTGACACCCGAAACGATAGAAAAGATGAACGCCATGAAGTTGTTCGGCTTGGTGTCCGCGTTCGAAACCCAGTTGAGCTCGAGCGAATACAAGGAGCTGAGCTTCGAGGAACGTGTGGGACTCCTGGTCGATGCCGAGTGGACCGCCCGCGAACAGCGTAAGCTTTCTCGACGACTGCGAGCGGCAAAGCTCCGCTATCCGGCATGTTTGGAGAACGTGAACTTCCAAGCGCCTCGAGGCTTAAACCGCGAACAGATCTTGAGCCTGGGCAACTGCCGCTTTGTCGGTGAGCGCCATAACCTGCTCATCACCGGCCCGACGGGGATTGGCAAATCGTTCTTGGCTTGCGCCTTCGTGGAGCGGGCCTGTCGTCGCCGCTTCACCGGATGCTACGTGCGAGCACCGCGCTTGCTCCACGAGCTCGCGGTCGCTCGTGGTGATGGTTCCTACGCCCGGCTTTTGACGAAACTCGCCAAGCTGGACTTACTGGCTATCGATGATTGGCTGCTTCACCCGCTGAAAGAATCGGAGAGACGGGATCTAATGGAGGTCATCGAAGACCGCGCCGAGCGTGGCTCCACACTCATCGCGACCCAGATTCCGCTCAAGCAGTGGCACGAAGCGATTGGCGACCCAAACCAGGCAGACGCTATCTGCGATCGCATTCTCCACAGCGCGCACCGCATCACTCTCAAAGGAGCTTCTCTGAGAAAGACCAAGGCTGCGCCAAAGGCATCTGACAACGCCGATGCATGAGCGAGCGAGGGACCACAGCGTCGATGCGATAAAAACGGGTGAAACCGCCAAACCCGGGGTACCAGACGATGCGGCGCCAAAACGACGCGCGAGAATGCCTCAGGAAGCGTCTTCTCGAGCCAGGCCATACCCCAGCAACCCCCCGAAACCAGCCCCACATCGCCCGGGGTTCGGCCGCGGCAGGTCGCTGCCTACGGGAGCGGGAAGGTCGCTTCGCGTCTTTCCTTACGCCCGCTCCCTCCGGCACCGACCTGCCGCCCCTTGCTACACAACACGCAGGTAAGATAGGTTCACGTTTTCAATCAGTGGAAAGGAAGGTCACCCAACACTTCATCGCTTCGATGAGCGTTCGGCTTCACCGGATTCGCTGTTCAGCTTGCTCTGGATTCGGCGTTCACGATGGCTGGAATACGCAGTCCAGCGCATTTCCCGCACAGGCCGTCCTAACACCCCGTCTGAGTTAAGGCTGGAAGAGCCCATTGGGTTCTGACCCGAAGGTCGCAGTTTCAAATCCCGCCCCCGCCACCAATCTTTTCCCACTTCCAGAAGTACACCAAGATTTGGGCCCTGGAACACCGACAGAGTAAGGGCGGCCCGGGCGCCATCAGTGCACCTGATTACAGTGTCGCGGTAGAATGTAGCTATGAGCGGGAAGCGCCAATTACAGGAAGTGCCATCGGAGTCGAAGGATAGGAAAATTCATACGTGTCCGGCCCCGGTCCGCACGAAATTTCCCCACTGGGATGGGACTGTGCAGTCCGATTGAGTCCTGGCGAGGGTAGCAGAACTCGAGCAAACAGGGCGAGGCGGTTGAGGAGTGTCTCCTGCCGGGGGGATGGGTGTGAAAAGGCACTCCGGCCGTTCTCGTGTCGGGGTATTCGGACAAGTGGCGTGGTCGGAAGTCAGTGGCTAGTGCACGAACCCGCTAATCTTGCCGCAAAATTCCTCGTCCTTTTCCGCGCTGGCAGCGTTGCTCCTCCTCCAAATATCTAGATATGAGTTCGTCGGAGCGCCTTGCCAGCACGAAAAATGACGTTGGAATTTGCCGACAGTATCAGCGGGTTCGTGCACTAGGACTCGGGTGGCGAGCGCGAGTCGCTTTTTCTTTTTTCGAGATGAGCCAAGATTTTCCGAATCACCTTGTGCTCGGTGATGAAGGCGACGACGCGATAGGTGCCTCCGCAGTCGCAGTGGAGAGGATCGGTCTGATGAACGCGCTTGATGAGCTGTGCCCATCTTTTCCTGAGCGCGGCGCGCTTTTTGGGGGACAGTTTCGGCTCAGGCTTGGATTTGGGGTCTTGTTGGTGATTCGAAAGCTCGGCACTGCCCGTTAAGTTAAGGGATTGGGATCAATCGCCCCGACCCGCCCACGCTGACCGCCACGCTGTTGTCTGCTTGGTGCCCGCCCGAGCCAAGCTCCGGAGCAAGGCGGTCTCGGCATTGCTCGTTGGGTGAGCCGAACCGGGGTGGCTTCGCAGCGAGACAAGAGCTGCGCCCATCGTAGCATCGATTGAGCGAAAGAAAGGCAACGATGGTCACGTCTCTTGCAACGCTGTCCGATAAGGCGCGTTATCGGACCTTCCCCTGACCGCCTGGCTCCTCCGGCGCACCGCGGTTGGTGAGCGCTAACCGGCAGATTCGGTCGCAGAGATCGGCAAACTCGACGCCCATCACCGCTGCAGACTGAGGCAGCAGGCTCATCGCTGTCATCCCGGGTAACGTGTTGGCCTCGAGCACCGCAATGTTGCCCTGAGCGTCGAGGCGGAAGTCGACCCGCGAAAAGTCGCGGAGCTTCAGGATACGGTGAACGCGAAGGGCGAGGGCTCGTAGCTCTTCGGCCAGCGAATCCTCGATGGGAGCGGGGAAGACTTCCTGTGCGAGGCCTGGCGTGTACTTTGACTCGTAGTCGAAGATGCCGTTTCTGGTGATGATTTCGCCAACGCCGAGGGCTTCATCGCCCAGAATGCCGACGGTGAACTCGCGGCCGCTCAGAAACGCCTCCAGGAGGACTTCGCTGTCGTAGGCCAGGGCTTCCCGCACGGCGGCGTCCAGCCCACTTCGCTCGTCCACTTTCGTGAGGCCCACCGTCGAGCCGACGTTCGAGGGTTTGACGATGAGCGGAAAGCCGATTCGGTCGAGGGCGTCATCGTCCGCCGGCCAGGTGCACCAATCGGCCGTTGGGATGTCGTCCGCCCGGAAGAGGCGCTTCGAAGTCGTTTTGTCCATCGCGAGGACGCTGCCGAGGGCGTCGCTTCCGGTGTAGACGAATCCTGCGAGATCGAAGAGCGCCTGCATCTGGCCGCCTTCGCCCTGGCGGCCGTGGAGCACGAGAAAGAGCACGTCGGCGACGCGCAGCTCTTCGAGACCGACGAGCCGGGGGCCCAGCTCCTTCGCGGCGAGCTCGTCCAGCTCCTCGGTCGTGGGCGGCGCGCTTCCGACGTCTGAAATTAGAAGCCGCTCCTCGTCGTCGCTGGCGAGGATACCGAGGGAGGTGTCCACCACGATGACGTCGTAGCCGCGGCTGCGGAGGGCTTTCGTCACCTGGCCGGCCCCCGCGAGGGCCACCGATCGCTCCGGGGTCGAGCCACCAGTGAGGACGACCACTCGTTTCATCTACTGAATTGTTCCTTGTGAATGTGGCGTGAGGATGGCGGCGATCAAGACCCGGCCTTCATTTTCTTCTCGAGCTTGGCCCACGAGTCACGAAGCGAGACCGTGCGATTGAAGACGAGCTTGTCCTTCCGGGAGTCCCGATCCACACAGAAATAGCCCTGCCGCTCGAACTGGTAGCGAGTGCCTTCGGCGGCGCCCTCGAGCGACGGCTCGACCTTGCAGCCCTCGAGGACGGTACTGGAGTCAGGGTTGAGATTGGCTGTGAAGTCTTTGCCGTCCTCGACCACGTTCGGATCTTCGACGGTGAAAAGCCGGTCGTACAGTCGTACTTCCGCATCGAGCGCGTGCGCCGCGGAGACCCAGTGGAGGGTGCCTCGGACCTTTCGTCCGTCCGGGGGCGTACCGCCGCGGGTCGCGGGATCGTAGGTGCAGCGGAGCTCGACGATGTTGCCGGCGTCGTCCTTCACGACCTCCTGACAGGTGATGAGGTAGGCGTAGCGCAGGCGCACCTCACGGCCGGGAGCCAGGCGAAAGAACTTCTTCGGCGGGTCCTCCCGAAAATCCTCTCGCTCGATGTAGAGCACCCGGGAGAAGGGGACCTTTCGTGTGCCGGCGCTCTCGTCCTCGGGGTTGTTCACCGCGTCGAGCTCGTCGACCTGCTCCTCCGGGTAGTTGATGAGGACGACCTTGAGCGGCCTCAGCACGGCCATCACGCGGGGCGCCCGAAGGTTCAGATCCTCTCGAATGGCGTCCTCGAGCTGCGCCACGTCCACCAGGCTGTCCCGCTTCGCGAGGCCGATCCGTTCGCAGAACGTCCGGATCGATTCGGGCGTATAGCCGCGGCGTCTCAGGGCGCTGATCGTGGGCATGCGCGGGTCGTCCCAGCCCGAAATGTGTCCGTCTTCCACGAGTCGCAGGAGTTTCCGTTTGCTGAGCACCGTATAGCTGAGATTCAGCCGCGCGAACTCGATCTGGCGGGGGTGGCAGTCCATCTTCGTCTGCTCGACCGACCAGTTGTAGAGCGGCCGGTGGTCCTCGAACTCGAGTGTGCAGAGCGAGTGTGTCACGCCTTCGATGGCATCCGAGAGCGCGTGGGCGTAGTCGTACATGGGGTAGATCGGCCACGTATCGCCGGTGCGATGGTGCGGCGGCACGTTGCGGATTCGGAACAGCGTCGGGTCGCGCATATTGATGTTGCCGGACGCCATGTCGATCTTCGCGCGCAAGACGTGCTCGCCGTCCGAGAACTCGCCCCGGCGCATCTTCTCGAAAAGCTCCAGGTTCTCCTCGACCGACCGATCCCGATAGGGACTGTCTTTGCCGGGCTCCGTCAGTGTGCCGCGGTGCTTCCGGATCTCCTCCGCACTGAGGCTGTCCACGTAGGCCTTGCCGTCCTTGATGAGCTGGACGGCGCGCTGGTAGAGCTGCTCGAAGTAGTCCGATGCATAGTAGAGACGATCCCCCCAGTCGAAGCCGAGCCAGCGCACGTCCTCCTGGATCGAATCGACGTACTCCACGTCCTCCTTGGTCGGGTTCGTGTCATCGAACCGGAGATTGCACAGCCCTCCGTATTCCGAGGCGACGGCGAAGTTGAGACAGATGGACTTGGCGTGGCCAATGTGCAGATAGCCGTTGGGCTCGGGTGGAAACCTCGTTACGACCCGGCCACCATGCTTTCCCGCCTTGACGTCCCCGGAGACGATGGCTCGGATGAAGTCGAGGCCGGGTTCAGGGCCGACTTCCGGCTTGTCGTTGGGAGAATCCGTCATGGGTGCCTACTCGGAATCCCGCCGGCGCCCCGCCCAGACGGCGCAGGGAGCATCCCAGACCGCCCGATTCGAAACGCTCGTTCCGATGCATCGGACACCCGCTGGTCCGCCATCTCGAGAGGCTTCATCGTGTGCTATAGCATATCGCGAGGCGCCCGCTCCGGTCGTACTTTCGCGCCACGCATTTCTTTGCGACAATCGAGCTAATCCATCACAACACATCTGCTTGACCTCGCGAGGACGGGGCCGCGGCGCTGTCACTCGCACCACGCGCCGCAAGGAGGGAAGTCTCATGACCCACCGGAGACAGTTTCTGAAGACGGCGCTTTTTGCCGCGATACATCCGATGTTTCGAGGTCGCGCTCGGGCGGGGCTTGGAAGTTCACGTTCTCCAAACATGCCGGATAGCGGAGCTTTGCCGCTCGCAGTCGTAGAGAAAGCTTACGCTGTTCGCGGGCGGTCCACTCGGCATCGACCAGGAGTCCCACACGTTCCTCGAAGCTCAGCTCCTTGTATTCGCTCGAGCTCACCTCGAGGCTTAAACCGCGAACAGATCTTGAGCCTGGGCAACTGCCGCTTTGTCGGTGAGCGCCATAACCTGCTCATCACCGGCCCGACGGGGATTGGCAAATCGTTCTTGGCTTGCGCCTTCGTGGAGCGGGCCTGTCGTCGCCGCTTCACCGGATGCTACGTGCGAGCACCGCGCTTGCTCCACGAGCTCGCGGTCGCTCGTGGTGATGGTTCCTACGCCCGGCTTTTGACGAAACTCGCCAAGCTGGACTTACTGGCTATCGATGATTGGCTGCTTCACCCGCTGAAAGAATCGGAGAGACGGATCTAATGGAGGTCATCGAAGACCGCGCCGAGCGTGGCTCCACACTCATCGCGACCCAGATTCCGCTCAAGCAGTGGCACGAAGCGATTGGCGACCCAAACCAGGCAGACGCTATCTGCGATCGCATTCTCCACAGCGCGCACCGCATCACTCTCAAAGGAGCTTCTCTGAGAAAGACCAAGGCTGCGCCAAAGGCATCTGACAACGCCGATGCATGAGCGAGCGAGGGACCACAGCGTCGATGCGATAAAAACGGGTGAAACCGCCAAACCCGGGGTACCAGACGATGCGGCGCCAAAACGACGCGCGAGAATGCCTCAGGAAGCGTCTTCTCGAGCCAGGCCATACCCCAGCAACCCCCCGAAACCAGCCCCACATCGCCCGGGGTTCGGCCGCGGCAGGTCGCTGCCTACGGGAGCGGGAAGGTCGCTTCGCGTCTTTCCTTACGCCCGCTCCCTCCGGCACCGACCTGCCGCCCCTTGCTACACAACACGCAGGTAAGATAGGTTCACGTTTTCAATCAGTGGAAAGGAGGTCACCCAACACTTCACCGCTTCGATGAGCGTTCGGCTTCACCGGATTCGCTGTTCAGCTTGCTCTGGATTCGGCGTTCACGATGGCTGGAATACGCAACTGAAAGCCAACGCTCAAGCTTATGGGGCGGATCGTCGCCAGGGCCCCCCGCGGGAAGGTCCCGCGCTACTGCAAGGACTAGTGATCTGCGGGGTGTGCGGCTCTCGGATGACGGTTCACTATCATCGCCATTCCCAGCAACTGGTTCCGGAGTACGTGTGTCAGGAGCGACGAAAGGTGCGGGAGGAGAACAACCGCTGTCAGAGCTTTTGCGGCGCTGAGCTGGATCGAGCTATCGGGGAGCTTTTGGTGGAAACGATGAGCCCTTTGGCCTTGGAGGTAGCGCTTTCGGTGCAGCAAGAACTCGAGTCTCGTTTTGCGGAGGTGGAGCGTTTGCGTTGCGCGGAGGTGGAGCGGGCTCGCTACGAGTGCGAGCTGGCACGTCGGCGCTACATGAGGGTCGATCCCGACAATCGTTTAGTGGCGGATTCTCTCGAGGCAGAATGGAATCACAAGCTGCGGCGCAAGCGGAGGTGCAGCGCAACTACGAGCGCCAATGCGAGGCCGACAAAGAAAAGCTGAGCGAGGAGCAGCGCTCGAAGATCCTTGACCTGGCCACAGACTTCCCAAAGCTGTGGCGAGATCCGAAAACGCCGAACCAGGAACGAAAGCGTATCGTTCGACTCCTCATCGAAGACGTAACTATCAACAAGGGAGCGAATCTTACTGCGCACATATGCTTCAAAGCAGGGGTGACGAAAACGCTCACGCTACCCCTCCCTAAGAACAAGTTCCAAGAGCAGCGAACCTCTCAGGAAGTTATCGCGGAGATCGACCGACTTTTGAACGAGCATACCTATCGCCAGATCGCTGCCATCCTGAATGAAAAAGGAATGCGTTCCGGTCTAGGCTCGCCCTTCGATTCAAAATTACTCAGTCGAGTTTGCCTAACCTACGGTCTGAAAAGCCGATTCCAACGATTGCGTGAGTCCGGTATGCTGACGCTCGAGGAGATCGCCAAACAACTCAGTGTTTGCAAGGAGACGATCCGCCGTTGGCAGGGCCATGGGCTCATCCGGTCAAGACCGTCGTACACTTGCCCGAACATGCCATTACTTCGCCAAAGGAAGACGAACATCCAGCCGAAATAGAGAACCGCAACGCCATCCGCCACCCAGGCAAGGGCGCGCTCTCGACGTAAAACCACAGGATCCATTTGTCCCAGAACGGCACCCATGTTGTCGGGCAAAAGTTCGCGCCGCTCGATCGAGCGGCCGTGCCGCGTACGAGGACAGCACTGATCTTTGGCCGGACACGTCTGGCAGTCTTGCTCCGACGCCTTGTATCGATAGCACATCGTGCCATGGCTTTCCTGCTTGGCGTCGTAGCGTAAGTGCTTGCCCTGCGGGCACACATACGTGTTGGTCTCCGTATCGAAGACAAACTTCGACGCCTCGTATTCCGGACTCACGCCGTGGTGCTTATACGACTTGCGCCGATTAGCCTCTGCTGCCTTGTTCTCGGATTGGGGACCGACGAAATCGATGTCGCGCTTCGCCATCTCCGTGATGTTGTTGCTACTGATGTAGCCCCCATCTACGACCATCTGCTCGGGCGCGCGGTGCATGCTCTGCTCAAGCCGTTGTATGGCGGGCGTCAGCTGCTGATAATCGCTGCCGGCCTGCGTGGCATCGATGTCGACAATCAGGCCGTGCGCGGCATCCGTTGAGACCTGGACGTTGTAGCTAGGTGCGGAGCCGCCCTCGGCTTGTTTCATCACCCGCGCGTCGGGATCGGTCGTGCTCACGCGTTTTACGCGGCTTTTGGCGGCTTCCAGCTTGTCGTACTCCTTCAACGCTGATTCTAGACGCTCCTGTCTCTCTCGCCTGGCGCGTTGCTGTGCTGCCTGCATCTGCCGGCTCGATTCCTCCTCCGTCTGTGCTTCGAGAGCCTCGACCGCCTCACGCGCATCCTTCAGATACGCCTCCACACGAGGCTTGCTGCGAAATCCACTCGACGAAGCATTCGCGCGCACCTTCGTCCCATCCAGCATGACTCGCTCGAGCGTGATCAATCCGTCTGCACTCAGAAGCCCCAAAGTTTGCACAAACAACTCGTGTAGGGCCTCCGAATGGGTCACCCGAAAGTCCGATAGCGTGTGCGCACTGATGCTCTGCATTCCGGTGAGCCATTGATAAGCCGGATGATGCTCGCACAGCCGCTCAATGGCGCGGGCCGAACTCACGGACTGGCTGTAGCTGTAGACCCACAGGCTCACCAGTAGCTGCGGATCGAACGCGGGCCGGCCTGCGCCACCCGCGACGGAGCGGATCTGCTCCGTGTACCCGCTGAGATCCAGCCAACCCACGAACTCCCAGATCGCACGCGCTGGGTCATCCTCTGGGATCAATCGCTCCACGTCCACCGTCCGCAGCAGCAGCTGCGCGCGATCGACCACCTTCAACCGAGCCTGTGTCGCGCGTTCTCCCTCATCGCCGTCATCACCATCGTTCCGTTTTCGCGGACTCGGAAAGCCGGGAAGCGACGTTTGGTTATCACCCACGTCTACCCCGCTTTCTCCCTCGCTTCGCCTTTGGCGTCCGACGCACAATCAGGGTGTTTCGATCCTCCACCACCCACTCCAGCTCCTCGCCCTGCTCCATCTCTAGCGCCTGCGCTAAAGGCGACGGGCAAATCACATAGAACTGACGGGTGTCGTTGGCTCGCTTGATCACCTGCAGCTTCGTCACGTATCCCAATGAACCGCCATTCTATAACATAGTGGTACCGCTAGTCAATAACTAATTTTTCTCACGTCCTGGGCCCGGGCCCAGTTGGGAGACGACGCCAAATGCCTCTGCGTCTCCGCGCCTCCCGCCTTCGTCGTCGGCTCGGCTGTTTCTCGCCGCCGACTTCGGTGGGCCGCCGAAGCCTTGGCGAAGGCGGCTGCGTTGAGTTTCCCGAGATAGTCCTTCCATGGATTCGGTGAGGTGCGGTCCGGATCGGGTAGGTGCCTACTCCCTGGCGGGTTCGCGCACGACGATGCCGAACTGGTGGCCGCCCACGCGCGGGCTGCTCCACATACCCGCGTAGTGGTCCCTGTAGAAGAGCACGCGTGCGGAGAATGTCCCGAGGCCCGGGATGTTCGCGTCCGTGAGTGTGATCACCGGCGTGTCGCCGGCCCACAAGATACGCACCGGGACGGGGAGTGTCACGTCACGCTCACCGTACTGGATGCGGGCGTGGAACACCCAGATGTCGCCAGCCATCCGCTCGATTCTCTCCACCGTGTAGCGCTCCACGGTGAGCTCGCTATCCTCTCGACCATCGACGGTGAAGGAGCCTTCGAGGATCACGCCCGTCATCGAGCGCTCGAACTCACGCTCGAGCGCTTGCTGCTCCGCTGTCGTTCGGGTACGAGCGCCACGGTCGTAACCAAGCACGTAGCCGGCGGCGATCAGCACCGCCACCATCAGGATCCCGCCAAGACGCACCAGCCATTTCTTCACGCATCACCCCCGGTACGCTTCTATACGGCTGGGAGGTGGTTCGTCAAGGTCGACGCGCCACCGTCAGTCGTGGCGCAGCGTGATGATGGGGTCGACGCGGGTCGCGCGAATGGCCGGAACATAGGAGGCTGCCAGGGCGACCAGCACGGCCACCGCAGCAACGACCCCGTAAGTCGACAGGTCGAAGCGACCGACGCCGAAGAGCAGAGCTTCCATGGTACGCGTCACCGCAAGAGCCGTCGCGATGCCCGCGGCAAGGCCGATGAGGGCGAGCCGGAAGCCTTCTCCCAGGACCAGGCCAAGGATATCGCGTGTGGAAGCACCGAAGGAGATACGCACGCCGATCTCCCGCGCGCGCTGGCTCACCGAGGAGGACATGACGCCGTAGATTCCGACCGCGGCGAGCAGAAGTGCGACAGTAGCGAAGAGCGTGACGAGCAGCGTGGTGAATCTCGGCTGTGCGACGGACCGCGACAGCCGTCTTTCGAGCGTCGTGAAATTGGAGAGGGCCAGATCGCGGTCGAGTGACCAGACACGCTCTCGAATTCTGGCGTACAGGCTCTCGGGCTCTTCCGCCGTCCTCACCAGCATCGTAAAGCCCGCGAAAGGCATCTGGGAAAACGTCGGGTAGAGAGCGGGTTGCGCCTCCCGTTGGAGGCCTCGGAACCTGACGTCTTTGACCACGCCCACAATCTCTCGTGATACGCCCCAGTTGCTCACCCTGCGCGCAAGTGGTTCCTCCTCCGGGAAGTAGCGATCCACGAAGGCTTCGTTCACCAGAACCACTGGAGGGGCGTTCGGGAGATTGTCCCGCGGGTCGAGAGAGCGGCCTTTCACGACTGGCAGGCCGACGGTCTCGAAGTACGACGGCGTCACCACTCGAATCCGAACCTCGTCTTGCTCGCCCGGCGCTGCCGCCACCCGTCCATCGATGGTGAAGCGGGTCGTCCAGCCAGCGTCGAGCGGTGTGTTGATCGCAAAGGCCGCCGAGCGGACGCCGGGCATCGTCTCCAGGCCGGACAGCAACTCATTCTGGAAGGTGCGCACCTCCGTCCACTCCGGGAACTGCCCCATGATTTGCGGGTAGCGGGAAGCGGGGGCGGCCGAGACGACGTTGGTCGCGGAGAATCCAGGGTCGACGCGGGTGAGATTCCAGAAGCTGTGGATCAGGAGCCCGGCGCCGGTCACGAGCACCACCGCGAGGCCGATTTCGGCGACTACCAGTGCTTGCCGCAGTCGATTGCGACGCGTCCCCGTGCCACTGCGCGCGCCCTCTTTCAGCGGCGCGATGAGGTCCCGCCGCCCGGCGTGGATGGCGGGCAAGAGGCCAAAAACGAGCGCCGTGGCCAGCGAGAGTCCGATGGTGAACGCCAGGACGGTAGCGTTCAACCCAACGTTCTCCAGCCGAGGCAAGCCGCTCGGCAACAGCTCGAGGAGCGCCTTGAGACCGAAGTGTGCGAGCCACAGCCCGAGGCCGCAGCCTATGACGGACAGGATCAGGCTCTCCATCAGGTATTGTCGAAAGAGCACGCCACGGGTGGCGCCCATGGCGGTGCGCACCGCAACCTCCTGCTCGCGAGCCATCGACCGGGCGAAGAGCAGGTTTGCGACATTGACACAGGCGGTCAGAAGCACGAAGCCGACCGCGCCCAGAAGAACGAGGAGCAGGGCGCGCACCTCCCCGACCAGCGAGTCGTAGAACGGTTCGGCCCACATACCGCACCCCTGGTTGTCGTCGGTAAACTCCGCCTCGAGAGCGCCCGCGATTGTGTCCAGGTTGGCGGTCGCCGCTTCGAGATCTGCTTCCGGCGCGAGACGGGCAACGACGAGGAAGCCGTGGTTGCCGCGGGGCGTCGACGTCGCATTGATCTGCAGCGGCGTCCAGAAATCGGTGACCGGCATTGGAAACTGAAACTCGGGAGGCATGACGCCGATGACTTCGTAGGGATCGCCGTCGAGCGTAATCAGCCGGCCAAGGACGTCCTGGTCCTCGGCGAAGCGCGTCGTCCACAAGCGGTGGCTCAGGATGGCAACGCGCCGTCCACCTGGCTGGTCCTCGTCCGACTCGAACGAGCGTCCGAGCAAGGGAGCGACGCCGAGCAGGGCGAAGAAGTCGCGACTGGCCCGGGTGCCGCGAACGCGGGTTGCCTCGTTGTCGTCGTCGGTGAGTGCAAAGGAAGGCGTTTGGTAGGCCGCCATCGCCTCGAAGACCTCGTTGCGCTCCTGAACATCGAAGAAGTCCATCCCGAAAACCACTCCTGGGTAGTACCCCGCAATCGATCGTTCTCCCAGATCGAAACGAGCCGATCCGGATCGGGGTAGGGGAGGGGGCGCAGCAGCACACCTTCGACGAGGCTGAAAATGGCCGAGTTGGCGCCGATTCCGAGGGCAAGCGTGAGCAGGACGATGGCGGCGAATCCCGGGCTCCCGGCCAGGCTCCGCAGGGCGTAACGGCAATCTCTGAGGATTTGCATTATGAAAGGGTCTCCTCTGCGGCTCGGTTCGAGCATGGAGAGCTTCCGGCAGTCGCGGCGCACTTGCTCGACGTTGCCAAAGCGTCTTCTGGCGGCGGAGTCCGCCTGCTCGCGCGTCAGTCCCTTGTGGGCGTAGTCGCGGGCGCGCATCTCCAGGTGATAGCCGATCTCCTCATCGATCTCGGAGGTCACGTCCGATGGGCTGAGGCGTGCCCGAATCAGCAGTCTGAGTCTGGATAGAAGAGACACGGCGCTACGCCCGCTCCAGGATCTTCGCCACTGCCGTCGAGAAATCGGCCCAGTTGGCGCGCTCGTTCTGCAGGCGACGGCGTCCGCTCCGCGTCAGCCGGTAGAACTTCGCCCGCCGGTTGTTCTCCGAGCGGCTCCAGGCGGATGCCAGCCATCCGCGTCGCTCCATTCGGTAAAGGGCGGGGTAGAGCGAGCCCTCGTCGACACTCAAGGCGTCGGCGGTGAGCTCCTCGATTCGCCGGCCGATGGCGTAGCCGTTCGTCGGCTCGCTCTCCACGATGCGCAGAACGAGAAGCTCCAGTGTGCCGTGAAGAAGCTCTGATTTCGATCTGTCCATTGCCTACCGCCTACCCTTAGGGAATCTAGTGAACTCTATTGTGGCTTCCTTAGATTATCAAGGGGAACGGTCTTGTCGCTGGGTCATGGTGCTGTGCTACACTCTTTCTGCACCCATGTTTCGGGGTCGAAGATGAAGCTCTCAATCCTTCTGCCTCTCGCCCTGTCACTCCTGATTCCGCGCCTCAATGCTCGAGACGATTGGATTTCCGTTTCGCCTGTGGCGCGGCCGGGTGAACTTCCGGAGACGATCGACATTGGGGTGCTGGCGACCTACGGAGAGGAGTACCGGGGCCGGCTCGTCATCGTGAGTGGCACGCTCGACGAAGCGAGTTTCGAAGACGTCGGTGGAACCCAGAGGGGCTCCGCTCGTCTGCGCCTCCGAAACCATCGGATGGACCTGCTCTTCTTGCCCGAGACGTCGCGCGTCGACCTCAGCAGGGAGATCTCACAACTCGAGGACGAGCAGGTCGAGGTCATCGCACGTTTCGCAGAGCGCGCTGCGGGGCGGCGAGTCTACGGGCTCGTCGTAGATTCGATTCGCCGCGCCGGAGATGGGGATGAGGGGGGCGGGGAGCTCGCCGACATTCCGCGGTCCACGAGGTCGAGACCTCCCCGGCTCGATTCCACGTACCCCGAGATCGGAGCCCAGAGTATTCGCCTGGGCGTAGAGTTCCGACTGAGTTTTACGGAGGACATGGACCCCGAGAGCTTCAACGGGCGTGTGCTCCTGCGGTACCCGCGACCGCCGGAAGGTATCGAGGCGAGTCACGGGTTCGAGCTGGAGTACGAGGAGGCGTCGCGCACGCTCGTCGTGCGACCGGAGGGAGAGCTGGCTCCCGGTCGCGAGGTTCAGATTCAGCTGCTCCGGGGGATCACTGGCGTCGACGGGAAAACTTTGTCACGCCTGGACGACGACTCCGCCAAAGAGATGACGTCGAGGCGCAGTGCCGGTGGCGTCAGCGCGAATGACGTCGTCGCGACCCTGCGTTTCTACACGCGCCGCCGTTGACAATAGCTGCGATTGCGCTCGAGCGCTGGCTCTGCCAGCGGATCGGGATCGACCTTGGATGATCAAACGTATCTCCAGACGCGAAGAGCTCCGGACGATCCTCGCCGAGCCGCTCGCCATCATCTTCAAGCACAGTACGCAATGCCCGGTGAGCGCCCGGGCTCATCAGGAAGTGGAAACGTTCGCCGACGCGGAGCCGTCCCGCACGGTGTACAAGATCCATGTGATCGAGGACCGCGCGTTGTCGAACGAGCTCGAGGAGATGACGGGCGTCCGTCATCAGTCGCCTCAGCTCATCCTTTTGAAAGACGGTGTGGTGGTCTGGCACGACGCGCACTTTGCCCTTACCGTCGACACTATTACTTCACGGGTATCGAAATCCGCTGCAGAGGCGTGAATGCATCGAAGTCTGCTGTTGGCAACTCTCGTTTCTCTGAGCACCCTTGCCATGGCCCAGGAGCCGGGGCTCTTCACTCTCGACGCGCTCATGGATATTCGCCATCCGTGGTCACCTGCGTGGTCCCGAACCGGCCAACGCATCGCTTTCATCTGGGATCGAGGGGGCGTTCAGAATCTCTACGTGGTCGGGCTCAGCGGGGGGCAGCCCGTGGCGCTGACACGATATACGGAAGGAGCGGTCTCACCGCCGTTCTGGAGTCCGGACGGTCGCGACGTTTTCTTCGAGCGCGCGGGCGAGCTCTTCCGCGTCTCGCCGGCCGGCGGTCGTGATCCGGTCCCCGTGTTCGGGACGGAGGCGGAGGAGAGTAGCGTCCGCCTCTCGCCCGACGGATCGCGTATCGCGTTCGTGCGGCTCGGCGACATCTGGATCCGAGAGCTCGAGGGAGGTGTCGAAAAACGTTTGACGGTCACGCTCATGAGTGAGTCAGGACCGGAGTGGTCTCCAAACGGCTCCCGGATCGCCTTCTCGTATGCGACGGGCACGCCCCGAGAGGACAGCTTCGACTACGTGGGGGCCAAGATGGCCTTCCGCCGCTTCGAAGGCCGCCAGCCGAGTGTCGGCGTGGTGTCCATCGATGGTGGCGCTGTGACTCCCATTGCTGCGAGCCCTGCCGCCGAGAGCTTCCCGAAGTGGGTGGATGCGCGCCGGCTCAGCTTGCAACGGGTGTCGACCGACTACAAGACGCGCGAGGTCCTCCTGGCCGATGTCGAGCAAGGGAGTGTGCGAACACTCCACCGCGATGCGAACGACCGATGGTGGAGCCAGGCGTTTCTGGGCGCGCAGCCACGGCCGTCACCGAACGGGCGCTGGGTCGCTTTCGTGAGCGACAGCACCGGCTGGGATCATTTGTTCGTCGCCTCGACGGAGGATGGAACCGTCCACCAGGTGACGCACGGGGAGCAGGAGATCCGGCGCCCGACGTGGTTGCCGGATGGCTCTCGCATTGCGTTCGACACCAATCGCGGTCACCCGGGCCAGCGCCATCTCGAGGTGGTGCGCGTAGGAGACAATGTCGGTGACGCGGCTCCGCTCACCAGTGGTCGAGGCACGAACACGCAGCCGGGCGATGCGTCCGGTTTCAATCTCGTCTACGACACGGGTGGCTGGTCGCCCGACAGCTCTCGTCTGGTGTTCCAGCACACGAGTCCCCGCCAACCGGCCGACCTCTACTGGATGGAGGTCGCCTCCCCGGAACCGAGACGGCTCACGACATCACTTCCCGACACGGTGGACCCGGCCGGGCTCGTCGAGCCTGAGCTCGTCTGGTACGACGCGACGGACGGAAAAAAGGTGCCGGCCTACCTTTTCGTCCGGGACGATCTGGACCGCTCGACGGCGCATCCCGCCATCATCTGGGTTCACGGGGACGGTATCGCGCAGAACTACCACGGCTGGCACGTGAGAAGAGACTACGCGGTCTACTACAGCTTTCACCAGTATCTCGCGCAGCAGGGTTACGTCGTCATCGCCCCCGACTACCGGGGGAGTGTCGGCTACGGCAAGAGCTGGCGGCTCGAGCCGTACCTGGATCTGGGTGGAATGGACTACGAGGACGTTGGCGCTTCCGTGCCGTACCTGAAGAGCCTTGGATTCGTGGACCGCGATCGGATCGGGGTTTGGGGCTTGAGCTACGGGGGATTCATGACCCTGCACGCTTTGACCAAACACCCGCGCGCCTACGCGTGCGGTGTCAATGTTGCTGGCGTGCAGGACTTCAGATTCTGGTGGCGCGACCCGGGCGGCCAGTGGATCAACGGTCGGATGGGCACCCCGGCAGACAACCCCGACGCCTACCGCCGCTCGGCGCCGATCGAGCGCCTCGACCGGCTCGAGCGGCCACTTCTCGTCCTTCACGGGACGGCGGATGTGAACGTCCCGTTTCTCGAATCCATCAAGCTGATCGACGTCGCTCTGAAGCTGGGCAAGGAGGTCGATTTCGCGATGTATCCCGGGGAGTTTCACTACTTTCATCGCGAGCACGTACTCCGGGACGCCTGGCGACGCGTGGAAGCATTCTTCGGAGAGTGTCTGGGCACAAACGGTGTACCATAGGAGTAGGACCGGAATCCGGACCGCAGTTCACCGAATCTGTAGAAGGACTATTTGGGGAACTCAACGCGGAGGCGCAGAGGCGCAGAGTAGAGAGACAGCGCGGAAAAGCCTGCGAAACAGCAAAGAGATCACACGGAACCCCGGAATTCAGGAAACCCGGAAGCAAGAAGGGTTCCCCGGGAGCAACCACCCGAGGGCGCAGGGGGACCGCGAAGGATAGAGCATGACAACCACCGTCGCTACGAAATACTGGCACCAGCTCGACGATGGACGGGTCCAGTGCGACGTGTGCCCTCGCGCCTGCAAGCTGCACGAGGGGCAGCGGGGGCTTTGCTTCGTCCGCGCCCGTGAGGACGACGCCGTTGTCCTGACGAAGCTACGGTCGATCCAGCGGCTTTTGCGTCGACCCGATCGAGAAGAAGCCACTGAACCACTTCTTCCCGGGCACGTCGGTGCTCTCGTTCGGAACCGCAGGGTGCAATCTTTCCTGCCAGTTCTGCCAGAACTGGAACATCAGCAAATCGCGCGAGGTTCGGCGCCTTGCCGACGAGGCCTCGCCGGAGAAGATCGCGCGCGCCGCGCAGGAGCTCGGTTGCAAGAGCGTCGCCTTCACCTACAACGACCCGGTGATTTTCCTCGAGTATGCGATCGACGTCGCACAGGCTTGCCGCGAAAGGGGCATCCGCTCGGTTGCGGTGAGCGCCGGCTACATGTGCGACGAGCCGCGGGTTGAGTTCTACCGCTACATGGACGCGGCGAACATCGACTTGAAGGCTTTCACCGAGCGCTTCTACAAGCAAGTCTGCGCCGGTCATCTCGAACCGGTCCTCGAAACCCTGAAGTATCTCAAGCACGAAACAGAGGTCTGGTTCGAGCTGACTACCCTGCTCATACCGGGTGAGAACGATGCCGACGAGGAGCTGGACCAGATGTCCCGCTGGGTGGTCGAAGAGCTCGGACCGGACGTCCCCATGCACTTCACCGCATTCCATCCGGACTGGAAGATGCTCGACCCGCCACCGACACCGCCGGCAACCCTCGCGCGAGCGCGTCATCTGGCGATGGAAAACGGGGTGCGCTACGCTTACACCGGTAACGTGCACGACGCGAGAGGCGGAAGCACGTACTGTCATGCGTGTGACCAGAGGCTCATCGAGCGGGACTGGTACGAGCTGGGCGAATGGCGTCTTGCCGGCGACGGGAGCTGCGAATCGTGCGGCACGACCTGCCCCGGGCTCTTCGAAGAGAAACCGGGGGACTGGGGAGCGCGGCGCCTGCCCGTTCAGCTGAACAATTTCGTTTGAAACGAATCGTGCTGAGCCAGGCACTACTTCCTGGATGGTGCGAAATCAGGCTTGGTCTCGTCCAGAATCTCCAGGATCGCTCTACGGTCCGCCCCCGACAGGTGAGCGAAATCTTCGCTCTGGTCCTCGCCGCCGAGTACCTCCCGCAGGCGACGGTAAACGTGTTTTCTGGCCGGCTCGGGCAGCGCGTCGAAGGCCCTGGAGTAGATGAG
Organism: Candidatus Marinacidobacterales bacterium; assembly: GCA_965237685.1. Classification (GTDB taxonomy): domain Bacteria; phylum Acidobacteriota; class Vicinamibacteria; order Marinacidobacterales; family SMYC01; genus CBDEGF01. The sequence continues at coordinate 1,593,780 of CBDEGF010000003.1, read as the reverse complement.
GTAGCTGCAAGGGTACCGGAACAACCTTCTGGTCAGATCCAGCTGTCGAAGGGAGCGCCCGCGACCGTCCGACGGCCCCCGACGGACGAACTCGGCTGCAAAGTCGGTTGTGCCCGCGATCGGTCCGCTCAGTGGCGCCTCGCCGACGAGGAGCATCGCCCGAACGAGCGGCTCGACAAGTCCCTCGATCTCCTTCGCGGCGGCGGCGCGGCCTGGCTCCGCGTCATTCACTTCTGCGTTGTGGAGCGCGGTCCGAGTGTCGTAGTTCATCCGCGTGATCACGTTTTGCACGTGGACCTGGTGTTCCATGACCATCAAAGCAACGATGTCGCTGTTCTTGCCGAGGTAGGGTCCGGTGTCGATGAGCTCGCCGAGCTCCGTCACGTTGGCCCCGGCCGACAGGTCCAACTGCGCGGCATCTTCCCCGTCCTGGGCGGTCAGATTTCCCATATGCACCTGGTTGCCGTGCGTTCCCGTCACATACCACCCACCCCAGCGCGATTCGATCGGACTCTGGTCCGTGGTGATGAACCAGCCTTCGTGGTAGACCGGTCTACCATTCCGGTCTGGAAGCCCTGATCCCATGATATGGCGCGGCACCCCGCCGCCGGTGAGTGAGTAGGAGTCGTGGCACCTCAGGCAAAGGAACGTCTGGCGCTCGAGCGTCGGACGGGCGCTTTGTTTCTGCTCGAGCGTATAGAAGACGGCGCCCAGCTTCGGATCGACCGCTGAGATCTCGAGGGCTCCTCCACCCTGTACCCAGGCGACATAGACGTCGTCCTTGAAGTAGATCGCGCGGGGCGTCCGCGGCGAGATGAGGCCTTTCTGGAAGCTGGTCCTGGAAAACACCAGTGTCTGAGAGTCGACATGGACGTCCAGCTCTCGGAGCATCGAGGCCAGATAGCCTCGCTCGCCGTCGAACGACAGCTCCACTGCGCCGGCGTCGATCTTCTGCTGCAGCCGGGCGACCGGGTCTGTCGGGACGCTGGTCGAGTATTGGATGGTCGGATACTCGGTGTCGTATCGGAGCTGCCGCGCTCCCGGCACCATCATCGGGATGAGGAAGGCGAATGCCGCCCAACGTGCCAGGGACGGACGTCGACGTCGCCGTGCTCCGTCCGTCGAACGTGTGACGCAAACCATTTCACTAAGGGCCCGGGCAAGAATAAATGCCCATTCTTGGGCGTCGAGGCGCCCGTCTGGCAAGGCGCGAGAAGTGAATAATATCCAGATATATGACCGACGAGCAACGCAGCCAGACGGGATGGATCGGCGTCCAAGAATCGGTAGTTATTCTTGCCCGGACCCTAAGAGTCAGCAGCGTCTGTCGAGCCATCCTACTTCCCCGCGAGACGTTTTTCTACACCGCTAGCCGTGATACAACGCGGGAACAGGATGAGCTCTGCGAGTTCGGTGATCCAGTCGTTTCATGAGAAGATCCGGGCCCACATTCGCGGTCTTCGACAGCTTCTCGACCACGTTCCGGGGGAGCATCTGGCATGGCAACCCGAGCCTCGCGGCGACGGCCGGCCTTTCGTACGACTCGATGAGCTTCTCGGACATCACCTCGAATGCCTGGCCGGTTTCTGCGCCGTCCTGCAGAGGGCCAGACCCGAGCGACTGAGTCACTTCTCTTTGCTCGAAAAGCGACCGCGGAATCACCGGTGCAGCCTCGAAGAGGCGCGGCAGGAAATCTCCGTCTACCAGCGCTACATCGACGAAGGCTTCGGGCTGTTGACGGACGACGATCTGAGGCGGGAGCTGCCGACCGTCCTGCAGGTCGAGCCGAGGAGCGTCTCGCTGCTGCTGCTGGACAACCTCGAGCATCTTTCGAACCACAAGTATCAGCTCTTCTTCTACCTGAGGTTGCTGGGGGTGCCCGTCGGGACGCCCGAGCTGTACGGTCTGACAAACGAATGACTAGTGCTCGCTGGCGCGGCCGAAGTGGTTGGGTTATCGTGCCCCGCATGAGGCCAGCGCGGGAACGTTCGAGCTCGAAAGGGAAGACGGAAAAGCCAAATGACAAGCGCGAGGAGTTCCGTGTTCTCGACGAGTATCTGACGACACACGGTCTGAAGCGCTCGCGACAGCGCGAGACCATCCTGCACTACTTCCTCGAGACCGGTGGTCACATGACGGTCGACGACCTCTATCGTGTGATCCATCGAAAACACTCCGGCATCGGCCGCACCACCATCTACCGTGCTCTAAAGCTGTTCTGTGATGCCAAGCTCGCCGACGCGATCGAGCTGAGAGACGGGCTCACGCGCTTCGAGCACCGGTACCGTCACGCCCACCACGACCATATGATCTGCACCGAGTGCGGCGCGATTCTGGAGTTCCTGAGCCCCGAGATCGAGAGACTCCAGGACGAGACCGCCGATGCCTACGGCTTCGTCATCGAGTCCCATCGGCATCAGATCTTCGGCCTCTGCCAGAAGTGCAACCAGCGCCGGGCCAAAAAGAAATCCCGGTCCAGGCAATAGCCGCCTTTTTTGCGCCTCTACGCCAATTGTGAAGATGACTTTCTGTTTCGGAATTATATTGAAAACGGATGTCACTTTCATGTAGGATCTTCCTTGAAGGAGATTCTACCGTGTGGTGGCGCTCTGTGAGTATGGCGACAGCTGTTCTGATGACCTGACCCCGTCCTGTGCCAAAACTCAGCCTTTTTTGAAATAGGCCATAAATCAGCAACTTAGTGTCTGTGTTTGCGACCGGGCCAAGGGCCGTGGGCTTTACAATCGTCTTAGGCGGGCGGGTCGTCACCATGCAGATGACCACCTAGTCGAGAGCGAATATCGAAGCATGTTCCTGAAGCTGTTTCCACGCTACGCCGGTCGAGCCCGCCGAGGGGCTACCGTCGCCAGCAAACATCTACGCGGCACGGCAGTAGTAGTTGAGAATGCCCCCAAGTCGCTCTCGCGACACGATGGGGCCAGTGTCATTCGCGCTTGCCGGCAGAGGTGTGAGGAGCTCGTTGCCGAGACCTTGGTGGTTCCGTTCTGTGTGATAGTGCACTACGTATTCGGTTACCGCTGTGCGCAGGTGTCGCTCACTGAGAGGTACGAAGCGGTCGAGACACTCTCGACGTATGGAGAGAACGAATCTTTCCGCATATGCGTTCAGATTCGGACTATTGGCGGGAAGGCGCAGGGGCTTCACGCCTGAATCTCTCAAGAGCCCACGTACCGCCTCGGTGAATAGTGGGTCCCGGTCGTGGATGAGGTATCGCTTGCCAAGGAGGAAACCATCCCACATGTCAGTGAGGTTTCTTGCCACCTGCTTCATCCACTCCCCGTTGGGGTCCGACGTTATCCCACCGATGCACACGCAGCGAGTGGCGATATCGATGACAAACAGGACATGGTAGCGGACGAGCCCGAACGGGTTCACAACCTCGACGGTGAACAGGTCTGTCGCAGCGATGGCGCCCCAATGAGCCTTGATGAAGGTGCTCCACGACATGCTCCTGCCCCGCTCCGGCGCAGGAGCGATACCGTGGTCGGCGAGGATCCTCTTGATAGTGTTGCGTCCGAGTTCATGTCCTAGGTTCTTGAGTGCGCCTCGCAGGCGCGTATATCCCCACGTCGGGTTCTCCCGCGCCACGCGCACAATGAGCTCACAGCGGTCACGGATGTCCTTCGCCGTCGGAGGTCGGCCTGGACTCCGGTTCTTGCTGCCATCGTACTTGGCTGCGATGAGGTGGCGGTACCAGCGCAGAAGCGTAGCGGGTGTGGCAACGGACGCAATCTGGGCCAGCGCCTCGCGGCCCAAAGCCTGGGCCTTGACGGCGAGCCTGCGCCGGTCGTCGTCCGAGAGACTGAGACGCTTGCCCCGAAGCCCGGCTCGGAGCACACGGTTCTCCTCTTGCTGGTAGTCGATCACATCCTGCTGCTGGCGGTTGACCCAGCCAGCTAGAACGAGCAGTAGGAATTGCACGTGGTACGTCATCATGGATCTGAAGATAACACCCTCGGGCAGACGATTGTAAAGCCTACGGCCCTTGGCCCCGGCGCAAACACAGACACTAAGCTGCTGATTTATGGCCTATTTCAAAAGGGCCGAGTTTTAGCACAGGACGGGAGCGGGAAGGTGAGTTTCTATTCCTTTCCCAAGCCTCACTGGCAACACCTCCGTACGAGCAACGTCGTGGAGTCACCGTTCGCTGCACTGAGATTGAGAACGGATGCGGCCAAGAGATTCAAGAAGGTCGAGTCCGCCACTGCGGCGATCTCGTCGTGTCCAAAAACACAAACGAACTCAAGACCCACGCGCCGGATTGACAGGAGAGATATAATATATTGGTAATAAACCGCCCCGATCAGGGAGGCCGCGTGTGGCTGGGTCGGTGTTGCGACCCGGCCCTGCGCCCGATAGGGGAGGCGACAGGTACGCTATTCTTCGCAACTCACAGGGCTCGGACACTAAGGCAAGGACCACATGATGGACGCATTCAAATGGATCGGCGGGGGCGGAAAGGCGCAGCGCCAGGTGGAGGATCTCCACAAGCTGATCGAGACAGCGCGGGAGGAGCGGGGAGCGCTCAGTGCCATGCTCACCCAGGTCTCGACGCGTAGCTCGAAGCTGGGCCAGGTCGGCAAGTCGCTTAAGGCGGTCGACCAGAAGGCGAATTCGATCGGCGAGCGGCTCGGTGAGGTGCTGTCGCGTATCGACGGCCTCGAGGCCCGGACCAAGGCGTTCGACAAGGTGGAACAACGCGTCGAGGCGATGCTGCAGACGGTCGGGGCGGCGCAGGAGGTTGCCGAGAAGCTGATGGCGCCCGACGGCGACCTCCAGAAGCACCGCCAGCAGGTGCAGCACCTTTCCTCGCAGACGCTGGAGACGCGGGCGAGCGTCGAGGCGCTGGCGCACGAACGGGCCGTGCTCGAAGATCTGCGCAAACAGATCGCCCAGTCGAAGGCCGAGACGTGCCAGGCGATCGAGGCGGCCGGGGGGCTTCGTGGCGAGATCGAGCAGGTGCGTGGCACCGCGGGACAGCTCGGCCAGGACTACGCGAAGCTGCGGGACACGACCCGCGCGGCGCGCGAGGATGCCTCCGTGGCGACGGCCGCGGTGAAGGACATCGAGAGCCGGCTCGGCCCGCTGATGCAACTCCAGAATCGGAGTGAGACGACCGAGGACAAGCTCACCGCGCTCAACGCGCTGGCCGAGCATGTCACGCAGAAGGCCAAAGCGCTGGAGAGCCAGAAACACACGATCGACCGGGCCACGGTGGAGGCGAACCGGCTCAACGAGATGGTCTGGGCGATGGACGTGCAGATCGGCAAGCTGAACGAAGGGCTCAAGAAAGCCGTCTGCGGCGAGAAGGTGGTGACGCGCGTCGAAAAGCTCGTCGAGGACGTGACCGCCCGGGCGGAGGGCGCCGCCAAGGTGCGGGACGAGATGGCCCGCGAGGCCGCGCGATTCAAGAAGGACTGGCGGGCGCTGGTGGATCAGATGCGCGCCGCGCTCGATCGGGTCGGGCAGGAGAACAAGAGCCTCGAGGTCTATCAGCAGCGGGTGGGTGTGCTGCAGTCGTCGGTGGGCGAGGCCGAGAGCCGGATCAAGGCGCTGAGCGCCCGCGAGCGGCACCTGGCACCGCTCGGCCAGCGCGTCGATGGTCTGAGCAAGGCGTTCGAGGGCTTGCTGGCCCGGGCGGGGGAGCTCTCCACCAAGCAGGCCGATCTGGAGTCGCTCGGCGAGCGGCTGACGGAGGTCGATGCGCTGTCGAAGCAGACGACAACGCAGTTCGAGGGCTTGAAGCAGACGCGGAACGATCTCGACCGCCTGCGGGTCGACATCCAGGACTTCCACAAGTCGCACGCCGAGGCCGTACGGCTGCGTGACCAGATGGGGGCGGACCGGTCGGCGCTCGAAGGCTTCATCGGCCGGATCAGTGAGTTCAAGGCGCGGACGCCCGAGATCGAGGCGCGCCTCGACACCGTGCTGGGCAAGTTGGCGCAGGCCGAGGAGGGCACCCGGCAGGCGGTCAAGCTCGGCGAGGTGGTGGGCGAGCTCGACGCCCAGGCCACCCGCGTGGGCGCGCGCGTGCAGTTCCTCGACAAGCTCGACGGGCGGGTCGATGCGCTGCACACGCTCACCGTCGACATTGACGGCAAGCTCGCGGAGCAGCTCGCGCGCCGCACCGAGCTCGACACCCTGCAGGCCCAGTGCGACGCCGTCGTGGCTCAGATGTTGGAGGCGCACCAGAAAGTCGAGGCCGTGGCGGCGCTGCAGGCGAAGGTGCTGCCGATGGAGAACCGCGTCGCCATCCTGCAGGATCACCTGGGGAAGACGCAGGCGCAGGTGACGGCCGTCCAGCAGGACGCTGCCGCGCTCGACTCGCAGGAGGCGCGGCTCGGCGCGCTGGTCGAGTCGAGCCGGAGCCTGACCGCCGAGACCGAGGAGCGCCTCACGCAGATCCAGTCGCTCAACGAGCAGCTGGCACGGGCGGGGACGGCGAGAGACGAGCTGGTGGGCGAGCTGGCGCGCGTGCAGGCCAGCCAGCGCGACGCGGTGTCGCAGACCAAAGCCGCGGAGGATCAGCTCAAACGCGTTGAGACGATGTACGCGTCGTTGGAGCAGCGCCGGTCGCAGCTGGCGTTTGCCGAGAAGCGCGTCGGGGCGGTCGAGGCGCGGCTGGGCAGTCTCGCCGGCCAGCAGCAGGCCGTCGAGGAGAAAATCAAGGCCCTGGCCGACCGCGACGCGATCGTCGCCGCGGTGCGGACCCAGGTGGAGGGGGTGCACGAGGTGAGCGCCCGAAGCAAGGCCGACCTGGAGTACGTCGCCGCGCATCGCGACGAGGTGGCGGCTGTGCGCGCGGGGGTGCAGAGCCTCCTGTCGATGGCCCGCGACACCGAGCAGAAGATCGCGTCGATCGAGGGACGGCACGCCGTCGTCACCGATGTGCAGGCCAAGACGAACCAGATCGCCCACCTCCTCGAGGACGTGCGGGTGAATCTCGAGATGGTCGGCGAACAGAAGGCGGTCATCGACGACGTGGGCGAACGGATCGCTCGTCTCGAGTTCGTGATGCGAGAAGCGCAGGGGACGTTGCAGACTCTGCAGCACGAGCGCGAGCTTGCGGAACGCATCGAGAAGAACATCCAGCAGCTGCGCGGACAGATGGCCCGCGGCAAAAAGAGCCCCGCGAAGTCCGCCTAGCGCCGCGACGGAACCAGAACCCGATCTCTTGTTGGTGGGTCGTGTGCGCGTTCAACCATCGGCCCGCCTCGAGGGCTTGTGCTCCGCAAAAAGTCGATCCAGCGTTGATTGCGCGGTTTAGACCTGCCACGATCGGCTGGTCCGTATTGGTCGACCCGACGATGCAACAGGCGTCTTATGAACGTAGAGAGGCTCGCTCTCGCGACTGGCAAGGGTACCTGCTGTGGTGGCAGAATCAACTTGTCTCGCAGCAGAACGAATACATTGAGCAGCAAACTAGAGCCAGTCAGGGACAGTCGGTAAATTTTCTCCTCTCGACGTTGACTTTTGAGGACGACGTGAAAAACGAGGTCGCGCTCGTTCAGCTGATTGAGTATGGGGAGCCCGGATTCGACGCGATTACCCGCCTTGCGAGTACTTCGTCTAAGTACGAGCTGAAAAATGCAGTGTGGCGAGTGCTATTGAACCAAGGAAACGAGCACTCTCCGTCACAAATTTCACGGGTGCTCACGTTGGCTGCGTCGGAAATGCGTTCTCGGCACTACGCACTTAGTGATCAATTGTCGCGAAGAATTGAGTACGAAGGACTCGAGCGGATCAAGTATGAAAACTGAATAGTTCGCGAGTTCCGGAGACACACAGGAAAGAGATTTCCGTCTGCGGTTGATGACTACCTTCGGGACATAGTCACTAGAACCCTAGATTCGGAGATGTTTCGCGCGAGAATGAGGCAGGAGATAGCTGCTCAGCCAGAGTCGTTCTACGAGGCAGTGTCCGACATCATTATCTACTCAAGCGTGTTAGTAACGCTGCAGGTTTGGATCGCACCGGGCGGGACGGTCCCGCCTCCCGAGCCGAACGGGATTGAACCGTTACCCGATGTAGGACCACGAGGCCTGGAGAAGTTCATGGTTTGGAGGAGCATACGTGGGTCGTTCCTTTTCTGTCGCTCTCCTTTCGTCGAACTCAAGGTCGAGCAAAGTCCAAGAACGTGGACGGAACAGACCATGCGTGAATTGTACCCTTTGATGAAAAGCGACGGCGCGATCCGGTTGCCTCCTGTGCCTCCAGGTGCCATCACAATCGAAGAGCTCTACACGCAAACACGGGAGCGTTTTGCACACCTTAGCCAATTCGTGCTCCCTCCAGCCGAAGACTACCCGAAGTCTCATAACCAGCGTGTCGAAGAAACGAATGCGCGCTCTCAATTACGCGGCTACGTCAACGATTCCTCCGTCAACTCGTCCTGGGGCATCCCGCCGATCGGGATGTCGCTGCCGGACGCGCCGACCACGAGCGGAAACGGCTGGGCGACCGCTGGCTGCAGCACCGGCGGCAGAAGCGGTGCGAGGGCGCTCAGGTCCACCGGGCTGACGATGTTCGTCTGCAGGGCATTGTTGATGGCTGAGGGCGCGCGGAAGGCCCGATTGTACGACAGCGTGACGGAGTGATCCTTTGTCGGCTTGACGATGAACGCGATCCGTGGCGAGAACTTCGGGTCGGAGAGGTTGCCGAACTTGTCCACGCGCCCGCCCAGAACGAGGCGGAACCGTTCCCAGAAGATCTCGTCCTGCAGGTACCCGCCCACCTCGAGGCGGTTCTCGCCAAGCGGTGCGAGGGTGATGTCGAAGTTGTTCTGCCGCACGTTGCCGCCGTAGTTCAGCCGGTGCCGGCTTCCGAGGAACACCGAGTGGCCGAAATCTCGCCGTCGAATGTCTGTGTCTTGAAGTCGAGCTGCAGCGGCATCCCGGTGACGACGATGATCTGGAAGGCGCAGCAAGCCGGGAATGACGGCATGGGCGCAACGCACGAAGGCGAAGAGCCCAGGGGAGCTGTCAAGTCTCTGGAGGGTACTGTCAAATTGAGCTGGTGACTGAGGTGCTTCCGTCATCAAGTGTTGCTAGGCGGCTGCGGCCAGTGGCAGGATGTCGGGAGAGAGCGGGTTGCGCGCCTCCGTGAACAGGAATACCTCGACCCGCGACCACAATGGAACCGTCGTCGCCGAGAAAATGTCTCGAAACGTGAGCCGTCTCGTGGCCAGTCCCGCCTCCATGGCCGGCGTGCGAATCTCGCGTCCGAACTTGAGCGCTCCGAGCGGCTCGCACTCAAGAACCTCAAACACAGACACTAAGCTGCTGATTTATGCTCTATTTCAAAAGGGCCGAGTTTTGGCACAGGACGGGATACGTGCAGGCCGACGCCGCGAGCGCGTCCTGTGCCAAAACTCGGCCCTTTTGAAATAGACCATAAATCAACAGTTGGGGATGTCCCGGCCGCTGTTGAATTTGGTTGGGTAGCGGCGGCACCTGTGAATACTCTTAGGCAGCAAACTCATCGCTGTCAAGAGATTTCTGTTTGCTTCTAAGCGCGTGAACGAGAGCGCCCATATGGCGATAGCCTTTGATACGCCGGAACTTTTTCTGCGCGGTGACGACGCCGAGAGCGGTCCATCGGCGAACCATGGAAAGACTCTTCCAACGCTTGACGTTTCTCGATACTCTGCGAATGGTTCCGTTGAGATTCTCAATGGCGTTCGTCGTGGCAAGAGACTGGCGAAGTAAGGCGGGCAGCGCGAGTTTCACGACCGTGAGTGTCTCTTCCATCCCTTCACGAAGGCTTCCGGCAGCTTCGTCGTAGCCGTTTCGCTCGAGCCAAGACACCAATGCCTGAAGTCGCTTGCGCGCCTTGTCGGCACTCTTGCACTTGTAGGCTTCCTTCATCGTCTGGAGCACGTAGGCGTGACGAGACTTGGGAAGGTACGAGCGGAGATTTCGGAGTTTATGGATCTGGCACCTTTGGATGACCGCGAGATCCCCCAAAACGTCGACGAGTGCCTTGCGGATGCCTTTGCCTCCGTCCACTACGCAGAGAATCGACTCATCGACGCGCAAGCCTCGCTCGAGAAGGTCCTGCAACATCGCGGTGCACACCCGAGAGTTCTCCGTCGAGCCCAGCCATATACCCATGGGCACCTTCGTTCCATCTATTGTGATACCGAGACTTACGACGACGGTCTGTCCGGCCACCTCAAGGCCATCCATCATCAGTGCCGCAAGCTCGAACTTCTCTAGCCGCCGAGACAGGTATTCCCCAAGCTTCTTAGTCGTCTGGCTCACGAGGTGACGGCTGGCGGCACTCTTACTCGTGCCACGAGACTTCAACTTGGCCGCGGGTTTGTCCAGGCTCGATCCGTAATTTCGGGTCGATACCCCCACCAAGATCTGATTCAACACTCGCTCTGGAAGCGGGTCTTCTTCGCGGAAGGCTTCGAAGTGTGGAAGCGACGCCTCCTCGCCCGACTTCGAGCGAACTCGAGGTCGCGACACTTGGATGCGACGACCACCGAAGCTCAGCTCTCCGTTCGTGCTCCCCCAGTGGTTATGAGTTCGCTCCTTCTCGTGCTTGCCCTTGAGCCCCGCGATCTCCTCGGCGTCCTCTCTGAGCAGTAGGTGCAGAGCTGTCAGTCCTTGCTCGTACACCCATTCCGTCAGGTCCGCCTTCGTGGCCGCGATCCCAGCTATCATCGGTAGCAGTATCTGACCGACTTGGCCAACTACCTTGCCCGTAGGCGAGTGCGTTTGCTTTCTTACTGGCTTCTTTGATTTCCTAGGCATTGGTGGCTCCTTGTCCCCCTCTGGAGACGGTTTATTGGCAGACCTATTCTTAGGCCGGCCAAGGAGCCGCCGCTACCCCAAATTCAACATCCGGCGGGACATCCCCCAGCAGTTTCGTGTCTGTGTTTGCGCCGGGGCCAAGGGCCGTAGGCTTGACAATCGTCTGGCCCGAGGGTGTTATCTTCAGATCCATGATGACGTACCCCGTGCAATTCCTACTGCTCGTTCTGGCTGCCTTGGTCAACCGCCAGCAGCAGGATGTGTAGACTACCGAGAGGAGAACCGTGTGCTCCGAGCCGGGCTTCGGGGCAAGCGTCTCAGGCTTTCCGACGACGGTCGGCGCAGGCTCGCCGTCAAGGCCCAGGCTTTGGGCCGCGAGGCGCTGGCCCCGATTGCGTCCGTTGCCATACCCGCTACGCTTCTGCGCTGGTACCGCTACCTCATCGCAGCCAAGTACGATGGCAGCAAGAACCGGAGCCCAGGCCGACCTCTTTATGGTCTATTTCAAAAGGGCCGAGTTTTGGTGGCACAGGACGGGAACGCGTTGCCTGGAAGGATCGACTCCTGGCAGCGGCGCGGCGGTTGCTGTCGGAACCCCTTGCCGACCGGTAGAAGTTGGGTGGTTAGCCGAAGCACGGCCGACCAGTTGACCTGACCCCACGGTTAGTACCACGTTGTATCTCAGTAATTCGGTGCTGACAAGGGGTAGTGTCTCAGTTTGATTTGAGTAGGTCTAAACCTCTGGCTCTTGGGTCGCAGTAAGGGCAGCGCCGCTGGAAGATGTCAGATCCGTTGGCCCCGTATTCGCGCTTACATTGTCCGCATTTCAGCACGTATACGACTTGAAACAGGTCGTTGCTAAGCTTGAAGGTTTTCCGAACGACCGTCTGCCCGTTCCTGTTTGTATAGCCGATCGCTGTTGTGCCCTTGCTAGCCTTGGCCACGGCCACCCTCCTCGGCCCCCGGCGACCCAGGCGGCCAAGTCATAGACGACGGGTCGGCCTTGGCACCTGTGGCCGGACAGCACCCCCTTGTTACCCCAGCGCCAGATTGTTGGAATCGACACCTCGTGCGCGGCTGCAAATTCAGCGACAGGCCCGCGCCCGCAACGTCTATATCATGCACCATAGTGGCCTTATGATTCAAGATACAAACGACGACGCTGACACGGGTCAGGCCCGGGTGTGTCGGCGAACGCCATCGCGTCTAATGAGAATGTCGCGGGGTGCCCACGAAGATGTCCCTGAACGTCAGGCACCGCGTAGTCAGCCCAGCCGGCATCGCCGAGAGAACTGCGTCTCTCGAAATCAGGCTCAAACTCTAGCACGCGAGCGTGTTACAAGGTCGCTCGGCACAGACCAGGCTCGCGCGGCGTGCCCGCCGCGCTGTGAGACGCACGCGGGTGTGGGGCCAGCGGGGGTGACGGGGGGGCTGGTGCGGGCGAGAGGCCATGGTCCCCAAGCCTGACACAGCCTGGTAGGGTCGGGGGCTGGCGCGGTAGATAGAGGTAAGGGGAGTAGCTGTTGCCGGCGGCTTTCGCCAAGTGCCGGTGCCTCAGTCCTTACCATGTCCCCGTTTCCAGCCCCCGCCGCATCGCACGCAGCATGCGGATTTCCCGCACTACGCGCTCCTGCACACTTCTGGTCAAGGGTTATGTGACCTATCCTGCTGGGGCCACTGTCGACGAGGACGCGAGATAACGGACCCGATAATCGCTAAAGAGTCCGAGAGTTTCGTAGATCCACCGTCGACTCCATCGCTTCCAGCCGAAGCCTTGGCGCTGCAAAAGCGCCAAGACGTTTCGGCCTTCGCCTTGACGTATATCCTTCGTCTCAGGTCTTGCAGAGTCATGGGTGAGTTTGTCATCTCACCCCTGCCTTCCTTGTCGACGAAGTCGATATGTGCAGCAGGGTCCCCTCGCTCCACGGGCGTTGCCCCGCTTCAACGCTACTCACCGTCGGCAGCAGCGAGTAGCCGGACATCGAAGAGCGCCGCACAGACTCCGGAGCGTGTCCAGAAACGAGCGCACGAGTTCGCGGAGTGGATCGCGTACGACGGCCTTCGCGTCCTGTCCAAAAACACAAACGAACTCGAGACTGGCGCGCCGGGCCGTTTCGATCGTCATCGCCCCGTGGCGAGCCCCAGATCTGGGGCGTGTCGGAGGCGATGTCGGCGATTCGAGTTCCCCGTACGCGCAGGGAAAACACCGTCCAGCAACGGGATGCCACGCACCCGGGCGGAGACCTGGATCCAGGCCCGGGCCGCACCTGGACCAGAACGTGCTAGCCGGCTACGCCGCGGCAGCCCTGGCCTTGATTCTGGACCCCTCGGGCGACCTCTTTTCCGACGCTGCACGGCCCTGTCAGCGACCCGCTCCCCTCTTTGGCGCAAACGTGGCACTCGAAAATCGAGATTAGAGACCAAAACCGAAAATGAGGCCAGTTCAGCCCTTCTAGCGCGTCTCTGGTGACACCTACCCCTGCAAAACCCCGCCAACCGCGCGGAAAATCTCATCCGTCTCTGCAGTGCCACAATTGGCCGGACTGGGTGGCGGATGAGGCAGTTTGGAGCTATCCGGTCTCGGCTGGTAACCATGAATAACAGGGAATAACAGGGAATTCGGGCCATTTTTGTGCAGATCCGGCCGTTTTTTGACGTGGCAACCCTCTATATTTCAAATGGTTCTTTCATCAGAAATCCCCTGTTATTTCGGAACAGGGAATTGCCATCTAAAACAGGGAAGTGGAAATCGGCGAACAGGGAATTGCTCGGGAAGAACAGGGAATTGAGATGGACGAATAGGGGAATGTTCAGAGCAGCACGTGAGGAGTTCCATTCGAGCACACGAATGGTTTTCTGCCTCTCCGTTCAAAAGAGTTGTGCTCGCAAAAAGTCGATCCGGCGTTGATTGCGCGGGTTTCGCTATCGTTTGTGTTCTTGGACACGACGAGGTCGTGAGCGCTATTTTGGCTGTAACTTAATACACCGTAACGTCTTAGCGTCATCTCACCAACACTTAATAGCGGAAGGCACCGCACAGGACGGGGAGAAACAGATAGGCCGCGCCTACGGAGCACCGCGCCAGCCCTCGACCCTACCGGGAGCCCTCCCCCCTACATGCCTCCCCACCGGTAGTTGAGGCGCGTGTAGTAGTAGGCGCCATTGAAGCCAAACGGTGAGAACTGGCCGTATTGATTGCCGACCGTGTCAGTGCCGAACCTGTTCACGTCGGGGTACGTGCCCAGCACGTTTTCACCGCCGATCACCAGGGTGACGGCATCGCCGAACGGAATGCCGAGTTCGAGGTCGAGCAACGCCTTGCCTGAATAGGCCGGGTACAGCCAGGGCTCCGCCGGTCCGCCAGCGACATCGACGGCATTCCGTCCATCTTCGCTGTCCCAGAACTGGCCGAAGTAGTTCAGCCGGCCCATCAGGCTCCACCGGTCGGTGCGGTGGATGGTGCTGACGTTCCATCGGGTATTCGGCAATCCCCGTTCCAGCGTGTTGATGCGGAATTCATCGATCACGGCGCTCTCGATATTCTTGACTGCTGTGTCCGTGTAGTTGAAGACCGCGCTGACCGTCGTGCGCCCGACCGCCAGGCTCGCAATCAAGTCGAGACCCTGGGTTGTCGTCGAGAAATCGTTCAGGAAGAACCGGAACACGGGGAAATTCCGCGCCTCGGGAATCCCTTCCTCGAGCAGCGTCAGGATCTCGGGCTCCGACAGTGCGATTTCCTGCGACAGGGCGACACGATCGTCAATATTGATCCGGAAGTAGTCGGCGGTGAAAGTGAATGGGCCTTGCTCGAAGACCACGCCCGCGCTGACGTTGAGTGATTTTTCAGGCTGGAGCTGCCCGCCGCCCCGCGCGACGGCCACCGCGGAGGTAGCCGGGACGACGCCGTTGTTGGTCAACTGCCCGCCGATGAACGCAGTCGTCACGTTGAACGCGTGCTGCTGCCCTGGGGTCGGTGCCCGGAACCCGCTGCTCACGGCGCCACGCAGCGAGAACGCGTCGGTCAGTCCGACGCGCGCCGCGAGCTTGCCGTTCGTCGTTGTGCCGAAGTCCTCGAAGTTCTCGACCCGGACGGCCGTGCCGACCGTCCACTGGCCGCCCGGGTCGTTAAACTCGACGTCCCCGTAGACCGCCACGTTGCTGCGGTTCCAGCTGCCCGCCGTCGTGTCAGCTCGGTAACCGTTGAAGCCGTTCGACCCGGAGCTAAAGCCCTGGGCGGCATACGGGCCGATCTCCCACGACGGCTGCCCGCCCGCGCCGATCGTGAACTGCTCGTCACGCCACTCCGTGCCGCCCGCGACGTTCACCATGTCGCTGACCGGGTACGAGACGTCGAAGTTGACGTTGACGTCGTGCTGCCGGTAGCTGCCGGGCTTGAACGACGTCGGCGTGTCGTAGCCGAGCGACGCGTTGACCGTATCAAAGATGAACTGATCGACTTGGCTGGTGCCGATGTTGATGCTCGCGTCCCAGTTGAGGCCGGTGCTTGAGAGCCGGCGCAGGCCGGCGACTACCGAATGGTCGATGAGGTCGCCGCCGAACTGCGGCGTGAACCCGCCGGGGAACCGGCTGTGGAGCGTGAAGCAGTTCGGGTCGGCCTCGACCTGCTGGAGGGCGGCCGCATCGGGGACGTTGCCGATGATCGGGACCGCGGGGCAGCCGCCGGCGCCCTTGACGCCGGTCTCGGCCCAGACCCGGTCGCCGACGAGCAGGGTCGGGAGGCCGTCGACCACGGGGCCGCGGAAGACCCCGCCGCGGGTATGCGGGTTCCGAAAGTAGAAGCCGCCAGTCACCGTGCGGCTCGCGTAGTTGGTGTGGCCGTAAAATTGCCATTGGTTCGCGAACAGATGACCGAAGTTGACGAACAGCTTCAGGTCGTCCTCGAGTTTCGGTGATCCCCAGACCTGGGCCGGGTTGCGCAGGTTCGTATTGCCGGCCTCGATGATGTTCTGCGCATCCGTGCGCTGAATGCTGCGGTTGGTCGGCCCGGCGTTGCCGTACTCCAGGCTGAGGTTCACGAACCCGTTCCTGCCGAGCGGCAGTCCGGCATTCCCGGCGACCGTGAACGCCTGCCCCCGGCCGCCGATCCCGTTGCAGGAATGCTTGATGTCGCCGATGATGCCCTCCCCGCAGGTGGACAGGCTACCCGGGTTCGCATCGAGGTAGGCGCCTGTGCGGAACTCCAGGCTGCCGCCCGAACGGGCATCCTTGAGCTGGAAGTTCATGACGCCGGCAATGGCATCCGAGCCGTATTGCGCCGCTGCGCCGTCGCGCAGCACCTCGGCCTGCCGAATCGCAATCGAGGGGATGACGGAGAGATCCGGTCCCTGCGAACCATCCGCGATGCCGTTGCCAAGCCAGGTGATGACCGCCGCGCGGTGGCGGCGCTTGCCGTTGACTAGGATCAGCGTGTGATCCGGCGCCAAATTGCGCAGGCTCACTGGCCGGACGATGGTCGCCGCGTCGCTGATCGGTTGAATGCTGATGTTGAACGAGGGGATGACGGTCCGCAACTGCTCGCCCAGGTCCGTACTGCCCTGGCTGGCGAAATCCTCGCTTCGGATGACGTCGATCGGCACGGCCGAGTCGGTCACCGACCGCGGCTGGGCACGGGTCCCGACAACGACCACCAGTTCTTCGAATCCTCCGACCGCCATCACCACGTTGATGGAGGCCGTGGCGCCGGCGCTCACCTCCACCACCTGCGCGGGCGCGGTGAAGCCGGAGAGAGTGAACGTCACGCCGTATGTCCCCGGGGCGAGACCGCTGAACGTGAACTGGCCAGTCCCGTCGGTGACGGTCACCCGCCCGCTGCCCGCCGCGTCCCGCGCTTCCACGGTGACGCCGGGGAGAATGCCGCCCGTGGCGTCGGTAACCGTCCCGGAGATCGTCGCGTCCTGGGCGTTGGCAACGCCGGGCGCGTACACGACGGCAGCGAAAACCAGCACCAGCGAAAGGAAAGCCGGTCTGTGATTGCAAAGTGTCAACATTTGTCGCTCCATTTGTCGCTAGAAAAGCCGACGGCCTGTTTCGTTTGGAACCGGGGTATGAGTCAAGCCCATTCTTAGTTGAAACTCTCCACGGCTCACGATTACGCGACCTTCTTCTTCGATACGGTTGATGTCTTCGCCTCGATCTTCAGTTCCCGCTTGAGAGCTTCGCGAAGCTTCGGGAGATGGCGGTAGCCCACCACCTTCCTCAAGCGCGGTTCGATGTCCACGAGCGCCGTCGCCAGCCAGCGCTGGCGTTGGCTCGAGTTCTTCCAGTGGTCGACCTTCGCGCAGCGTTCCTCCACCAGGGCATTGACGGATTCAAGGCAGTTCGTCGTCTTGAACGAACGGCCCAGCACCCCGTATACGCCGAGTCGATGCACGCTCAGCGTCTCCTCGAGTCCTTCCTCCAAGCTGCCAGCTGCGGATTGGTTCCGCTCTTCTAACTCACCGTGAAGTTGCTCGAGCGCAGCGAGGGCGTCTTTGTACTCCGGCCTGTTGTAGGCCCTCTGAAGCCGCTTGCGCCACGACCCCTGCTCGCCCTTGGACAGGTAGCTCACTACGTTTTCACGTTTGTGCCACTGGCAGCGTTGTATCAGGGCCCGCTTACGGAATGCCTTCTTTACTGCCGCTTGGAGACCCTTGCCGCCGTCGATGATCACCAGTAGACCCTGGGAGATATCGAGTCCCCGCTCGAGCAGTGAACGCAGAAACGGCGTCAACACCTGCGCGTTCTCCGTGTCCGTCTCCACGAAGCCCAAGAAGCGTTTTTCCCCAGAAAGCGTAATGCCCAGCGCCACAACCATCGTGGCGTCGGCGAACGTCTTCCCGTCTAGAAACAGCGCCACCACATCCTCGCCGGATAGATCCCGTTCCTGCATCTCTCGGAGCTTCGTCGCGCTTGCTTCAACGAACTCTCGGGACACCGTCGAGCTCGACAGCCCGATGGCGCCCGGAATCGCTTCCGCTGCCGCCTCGTAGTTGCGACAGGAGATTCCGTAGAGAACTCGTTTCAGCAGTAGATCATTCACCTCACCGCCGTGGCTCAGCGCCTCGTACGACCGCAGCGGAATCTCTCCTCCCTCGATGCTCCGAACCCGGGGCACACGGATCGGTACCCGCTGGCCGGCAAGCCCTACCGTGCCCGGGTTGGTTCCGTGACGGCGACCACGCACCGACTCTTCCTTGCGAGCGTATCGCCCCCCGGCCAACGCCTTCACTTCGTCGTCGAGCAACTCGTGAACGCGCATTAGCCCCAGGGGGACCAACGAACGGATCATCTCTATCTTGGCATCCAGCTCGAGCTCCGCGTACTCCTCGCGACTCACGAGCGCGACCTCACCCAAACGACGTGACTTCTTGCGTTTCTTGACTGAACGTAGCAGACTTCCCATCTCGGCTCCTTTCTCTTGCCGCTTGATGTTGTTCGTTCAAACGTCATCAAACCACGGAGTTTGGAGCCGTTTCAATTCCCAACTAAGATTGGCACACTTTCCCGGGGTATTGTCAAGTTTCAGGGTGCTTGCGCTGTTTGCTGTTGGTGATGTGTACGTATCCATTTGCAAAAAAAGAACTTATGCTCCATTTACAGTGCGGCAAAGGTCGTGAGCGCTATTTTGGCTGTGATTTAATGCAGCGTAGTCTTAGCGTCATCTCACCAACACTTAATGGCGGAAGCACCGGAAGTTCGCCAATCTCATACAGCTCGAGTTTATGGAAGGGACACCCGATACTCCAATGCACAATACTTGTAGAGCAATCCATTCCCGGATCAAGGCGTTGCGGACGCGTCCCCGTCCTGTGCCAAAACTCGGCCCTTTTGAAATAGGCCATAAATCAGCAGCTTAGTGTCTGTGTTTGCGACCGTGCCAAGGGCCGCAGGCTCTGCAATCGTCTTGGGCGGACGGGTCGTCACCATGCAGAAGACCACCTAGGCGAGGGCGAATATCCAAGCGTGTTTCTGAATCTGTCGCAGCGATAGCGCCCCCATGAGCCTTGATGAAGGTGCTCCACGGCATACTCTTGCTCCGCTCCGGGGCAGGCGCGATACCGTGCTCGGCGAGGGCCCCCTTGATGGTGTTGCGTCCGAGTTCATATCCGAGGTTCTTGAGTGCGCCCTGCAGGCGCGTATATCCCCATGTCGGGTTCTCCCGCGCCACACGTACCATGAGCTCACGGACGTCCTTCGCCGTGGGAGGTCGGCCTGGACTCCGGTTCTTGGTGCCATCGTACTTGGCTGCGATGAGGTAGCGGTACCAGCGCAACAGCGTAGCGGGTGTGGCAACGGACGCAATCTCGGCCAGCACCCAGCGGCCCAAGGCCTGGGCCTTGACGGCGAGCCTGCGCCGGTCGTCGTCAGAGAGCCTGAGACGTTTGCCCCGAACCCGGCTCGGAGCACACGGTTCTCCTCTCGCAGGTAGTCAACCACGTCCTGCTGCTGGCGGTTGACCCAGCCAGAACGAGCAGTAAGAATTGCACATGGTACGTCATGATGGATCCGAAGATAACACCCTCGGGCCAGACGATTGTAAAGCCCACGGCCCTTGACCTAGTCGCAAAACACAGACTCTAAGTGGCTGATTTATGGCCTATTTCAAAAGTTTTGGCACAGGACGAGGTCACCCAACACTTCACCGTTTCGATGAGCGTTCGGCTTCACCGGATTCGCTGTTCAGCTTGCTCTGGATTCGGCGTTCACGATGGCTGGAATACCACCGTACTTCAACGCGCTTTCCGAGGAGCTTCTGAAAGCGGAGGGCAAGGGCGCGATCGCCGCGTTTTCACCGAGTGGGCTGAGCCTCAACGCGCCGGCCCACCGCTATCACCAGGCGGTTCTCAACGAGCTTTTGAACGGGGGCCACCAGCGTCTGGGCGACGCGGTCCTCGCCGCCCAAGTGGTATATGCCAACTCAGGGGCGTACGCGGAGCTCCTCAGCATTTATCACCTCTTGGGCGATCCGGCGTTGACACTGAGGTAGCTCATTAACGGTTCGACCAACACCAGCGCCGCAGCCTGTTCCCCAGAACCGCAACTCAACCTCCCACAACCGCAGCTTGTTCCCCAGAACCGCAGCCCATGCTGAAACACCTGCATGAGCCCCATGAAAGACATGACCGGGAGCCTGGAACAGGCGGTCGACATCGCGCTCGAGAAGAAAGACTCGAAAGGGAACCTCGCTCGACGTCTCGCGATGAAGCGCAGGCGACAGGCCTTCGGAGAAAAATCTTGCCCGGGCAAGATTTTCCCAACTTGGTCCGGACCGAGTAACCAAAGGTAACATAGTATGGAAGCTTCAACGTCGAGCTGGCTTTCTTTGTACGAACCCGATGACCGCGCTGCGGATTCAAAAACGTTCGTGTGCCCGTAGGTCTGAGCCCACACCCATGATCGCGGAGCGGATCGGGGGACGCGGTAGGATTCTCGAGGGCGGGCGCTGAAGTAGCTCTCCTCCTGTAGCTTACACCGGTTACCGGCGTCGCCGGCCGGCGTTGTATTGCCGTGGCACCCCTTTTGCATTCCGAAGTCCCACTATCCCGCGCAGGAGGTATCGGAACATGACTGTACGGTGGAAGCTTGTCGCCGCGCTTGCGGTCGTCACGCTGCTGTGGGGGCCCACTCACGCGCTTGCGGGCGACGCCTATCTGAAACTTGGTCTTACGCTCTCCGACGTCGGTGGGCTCACCAATCGATGGTTCGTCTCGCTTGGAAGTGACTGGGGCTTCAACGACACGGGATATCTAGGCCTGGAGATCCAGGGCGCGTACCGTAGCAACACCGCGGTTGCTGGTGCCCTGGTCGATTCCGTTCCCGGGAACATCTTTCTCAACGGCAAGTGGAAAGGCTCGCGTGACGACGTTCGGCCCTTCGTGGGGTTGGGTTTCGGGATGATGTCGAGTTACGTGCGCACCGAGTTTGCCGGAAGGACCGATAGCAGGTTCGTGAAAGATGGCGGCGTGCAGCTCATGGGAGGTATCGAGCTCGATGAAACGTGGGTTTTCGAGCTTCAAGGCCAGCGCATTTTTCTCGATGGCGCCAGTTTCAATTGGGCGTTTTTGGTCGGAAGGACCTGGTAGAGTGCGCTCTGCTTGCTCCACGCGCTCCACGTGTCGGACCACCGCCCTGATCGGAGACCTGCTCAATTCGCGTTCCTGACCCTACGATGGTCCGGAGATAGGGAGCTGTGCTGTGCCAAGACTGACCGCAGTAATGCCGATTTTGATCGGGTTGCTGGTCGTGTGCGCCGGGTGTGGCGGCGGCAAAGTGTCGCAAGTTACCCGGCAGAATGTGCAGTTGTTCCAGGGCTGCCTGGACGAATACACCGCAAGATTCGGCAAGTAAAACTCAGGAAATTAGATCTACATAGCCCCGGCATTCTCGAGGAGCCCCCCTCACCATTCGCTGATACCATGTGCGCATGCAGCTCACGGTCGAGCCTCTCCTGCAGAAGCTGCGCGATCTGTACGACCTTCCGGCGCCGCAGCCGCGATTCTCCGCCTACGTACAGCTCATGACGGAAGGAAAGCAGGAGGCCGTGCTGCCCTTAGGGCCCTGGCAAGAATAACTTCCCATTCTGGGGCGCCGATCCATCCCCCCTGGCTGCGTTGCTCGCCGCCTTCCGCAGCGAGCCTGTCGAGCGGAGGGCTAGGCCGCGTCAGCGGCCGAACTGGAAGTATGCTCATATATCCAGATATTATTCACTCCTCGCGCCTTGCCAGGCCGGCGCCTCGACGCCCGAGAATGGGAACTTATTTTTGCCAAGACCCTTAGCGGTCGTCAATCCGATGGGAAAGCCGCACGTGCCGGAAAGGCTCGACGCGCTGATCGGGCTCGGAGCCGAGGACATTGCGCGCGACGCAGCCCATGACGCCGAGGTGTGCCTCGACGCGCTTCCGGGCGAGCACTGAGTATCTGAAGGAGAAGACATGCCGTCAATGGTCATCCGAGCTTCCATCGTTTGCATCCTCGCTCTCGCGAGCGCAATGACGAGCCTGGCACAGGTCCACGTTCCGGGGAACGACTCTATCGCCGAGGCCGATTTGAGAGCAGACCTGTTCTTCCTGGCTTCGGACGCCATGCAGGGCCGGCTCACCGATACGCCGGAAAACGCCATCGCAGCCGAGTTCATCAAGGCACGGTTCGAGCGACTTGGCTTGAAAGCGATGGGCCCGAACGATTCGTACTACCACCCATACAACGTTGTCCGATTCAGTCTCGAAGCAGAGAACCGCCTGGCCGTCTCTTCGGAGGAGGGCAACCTACTCGAGCCGCGACTGGGGCAGGACTTCTACCCGCAACGGTTCAGCGCGACGGGCACCGCCCGCGGCTCCGTCGTTTTCCTCGGTTTTGGCATCCAGGCGCCACACTTCGACCACGACGACTATCGAAACGCGACCCTCGACGGAAAGATCGCTCTCGTTCTCGACCACGAGCCCGGGGAAAAGGATCCCGACAGCGTCTTCGATGGTCTCGTCACGTCCGAGTCGTCTCGCGCAATGAGGAAAGCCCTCTACGCGCAGCGGGCCGGTGCTTCTGCCATCCTTTTCGTCAGCGACACCCACAATCATCCGGAGGTCGAGAACTTCTCGACAAACTTCCGCAACTACTGGCCGGAGGCACCGAGGCGGATTCCCAGATACTCGCTGGCCGGCTGGGTCGAGCGCGTTCGCATTCCGGCGGCACAGATCTCCAGGAGCACCGCGGAAGTGCTACTTCGAGGAAGCGGGCGAAATCTGGTCGAGCTTTCGGAGTCGGCCGAAGCCACGGGGAGCTTCTCGCCGGTCGAGCTCTCGAACGTGCAACTCGAAATCTCGACCGACGTCGGACGTCACGCGGTCTCCGATCGAAACGTCGTCGCGGCGCTGGAAGGGAGTGACCCGCAGCTGAAGAATGAATGGATCGTGATCGGCGCGCACTACGATCACGACGGCGCCGACGGCCGGCGCGTCTTCAACGGCGCCGACGATGACGGCTCCGGAACAGTGGCGCTCCTGGAGATCGCGGAGGCCTACGCGCTCGCCGCTCGCAACGGCCAGAGGCCGCGACGGAGCGTATTGTTCGCCGCCTGGAACTCGGAAGAGCGCGGTCTGCTCGGCGCATGGGCCTACGCGGAGAATCCCCTGCGCCCGCTGGAGCAGACGGTCGCGACGCTCAACATGGACATGATCGGGCGCAACGAAGAGGTACCGGTCGGAGGAGGCAGGCGTTTTCGCGGACTGGACGTTCAGACGGCGGAGTCGAACGACAACTCGGTGAATATCATGGGCTATACCTACAGCGGGGACCTCAAAGCCGCGCTCGAGCGGGCGAACCGAGAAGTCGAGCTCGAGTTGAAAATGACCTACGACAACAATGCTTCGAACCTGCTGCGGCGAAGTGACCAGTGGCCCTTCCTTCAGCTCGGCGTCCCCTCTCTCTTCTTCCACACCGGGCTTCATCCCGACTACCACACCGAGTTCGACGTGCCCGAGAAGATCAACTACGCGAAGATGGCGCGCATCGCGAGGCTCGTGCACCGACTGAGCTGGGAGCTTGCGAACAGCGACACTCGCCCCGGATACGACAGGAAGAAACCAGTTTTTTAGCAGGAGACCAGGACATCTAGAAAATATGTTTTCCTTCGTTTCCTTTTTCCATAGGTTCGGACTTTCCGCTGTTGAAAAGATCTGGATGCTTTGTGCAAAAATTGTGGGATCGTTGTGCATAGGGGCAAAACCACAATATCTTGCGTACATCCGAAAAAAGACCACAAAAAGTTGTTGGCGCGGCGTAATCGGCGCTGGCAGTATGTGAACCATTGTTCCCCCTTGGTGAGGGAGGTGCCAGCTCCGATGTCGTGCCACGGACTCCTTTGGATCTGAACCTAAGCACGTCCCTAACTTCCGGCCCGGCTCCCCGGGGAGCCGGGCCCAATTTCGGACCGACGGCGAAGTCGTCGCTCCCGCCTCCGCCAGCTCAATCTCATTTACTCGGCTGGCTACGGCGAGGCTCGCCGAAGCCTTGGCGAAGGCGGCCGTTTTCCCTCTCTCCTTGCCACGGATCGTCCAAAAAAAGTAAAGTGAGCCCGTGCCGAGCGGATCCTCGGGCTCGGCCCACCACAGCCTTTATTTGTCACTCCCCGTTTGACGAGAGGACGGAACGCTCGCATGAGCCATGACGACGTGCACCGAATCGAGCCGGCTCGCCTGAAGGAGGGACTGAGCCTGGACGACCTGCCGGCCGCTGAAGAAACGGCCGCCGGGTCATCCGACGTATCGCAGATCGAGGGCGAGGCCCTCATCTTCTGGGACCCGAAGCACCCCGGGAAGAAGCTGGACGCCATCGACACCGATCAGATCACCCCGGCCAAGGACTGTGTCTCGGAGAGCCTCGATTCTCTCGACCAGAAATGGAAGGAGGGTGCCTTCCGATTCCTCATGCCGGATTTCCGCGAGCGCGTCCACTCCGGTCAGACGTTCCTCGTCGCTGGTGAGCGGTTCGCTATCGGCTCGTCACGAGAGATGAGCCCCGCCGGTCTCAAAGCAATTGCAGAAGAAGTCGGTCGGGAGATGGTCATCGTTTGCGGCGAGAACATGGGCGACATCTTCCGGAGAAACGCGTTCAACCTCGGGCTTCAAATCGTACAGTCTCCGGAGGCTGTCGAGGATGCCCAGGATGGAGATCGGTTTCGATTGGAGCCGGGCTCGCGCCGGCTGGAGAACCTGACGCGTGACAAGAGCTACGAGCCGCGTCCCCTGACCGCAAAGGAAGACGAGATCCGTCGCTCGGGCGGGATTTTCGCGGTGGGACGGCGCGAGCTCCGCCGCTCCGTCGAGACGAAGCCGGTGATCGAATGGCCCGATGAAGCCTCCGCGCGAAAGCTCACGACGACCGAGCAGATCGTATGGGCGCACCGCGTCGACAAGGACGCCGAGGTCGTTCCCGGGGCGACGCTGCGCGTCTACGCGGATCTCCTTCCCGCCTCCGACGGCACCGCCCCGTTTTCCATTCACACGTTCAACCAAATCACCGGCGGCACCGCCATCTTTCCCCGGCAAGCAGCGATCGCCAACGACCACTTCGTCTTCACCGGTGTCGATGCCGACGACAGGCAGACGCGCATCGGCCGGCAGTTCGCAGCCCAGCACGGCATGGAGAAGCCCTACTACGCCACACCCGGAGACGGCATCTTTCACTTCTACTTCCCCGAACAGGGTCTCATCATGCCCGGTCAGTTCGTGCCCGGGGCGGACTCTCACAGCCGCGCCTACGGCGCCTACGGGGCGGTCGGGATCGGCGTCGGGTCGACGACGCTCGGCTTCGGATGGTCGACGGGCTACGTCTATTTCACGCTCGCCCCCGCGCGGCGCGTTCGCTTCGTCGGCGAGCTCCAGCCCTGGGTCAACGGCAAGGATATCGTTCTCAAGCTGCTCGAGCGATGGGGTGCGAAGCAGTCAGAGGGGATGTCCGTGGAGTTCGTCGATGAGAACGGGCAACTTCCCATGGCCTACCGCAACACGATCGCCAACATGATGGCGGAGGGCGAGGCGCAGAACGGTATTTTCGCGCCGGATGACATCACCTACGCGTGGTATCGGCCAAAGGCGATGGAAGAGCTCCCTTATCCGCGCCTCGCCCCGGGGGCAGACGCCCGCTACGAGATCGACGAGACCTTCGACCTTTCCGAAGTACGGCCGATGATCGCGAAGCCGCTCTCGCCCCGAAACGCCTTCCCCGCCGAAGACGTCGCGAAGGAGCGCATCGAGTTCGACAAGGCCTACATCGGCTCCTGCACGAACGGAAGCTACCAGGATCTGTTACAGGCGGCACTCGTAGTCCTCGCGGCTCGAAAGGCCGGGAAGGCGAAGTCGGAGCGGGACTTGGTGATCTTCCCCGGCTCCGGAGGCGTCAAGCAACAGATCGAGCAGTCCGAGCCCCGCCTCGACGGCGAGTCCGTTGCGGACGTGCTGCGCTCGGCCGGCGGTCAGATACGGGACTCCTGGTGCGGTCCCTGCTTCGGTCAGGGGGAAGACGCACTCAAACAGGGAGAGAGAGCGATCACCTCCTTCAACCGCAACTGGCAGAATCGCATGGGCGTGGGCGGCGAAGGCTATCTGGCGAGTCCCGCGGTCGTCGCCGCCTCGGCGCTGGTTGGATACATGGCCCCGCCGAGCGAGCTGGGGTTGGAGTGGAAGCCGGAGGAGCACGGCACGTGAGGTCGACCGTTCGCCACAGAGACACTGAGACACGGAGACACAGAGAAAATCAAGAGACAAAACCGGAAACAGGAAAGGACACTAGGAGCGCACCAACCGATACGGTCCCGGCTGGATGCCGGATGCTGGATGCTGAGCATCAAGGATCCAGGGAGAGTCCACGAACGAAATGGCTGACGACAAGTACTTCGTCCCTGCCAAGTATCAACCCGAGCTGCCGATCGACGAACTGATTCGGGAAGACAAGCCCGATGACGAGGCGGTCCCCATGGACGTCGTCTTCGTCGGTGGCGGGCCGGCGGGCCTCGCAGGAGCCATCGAGCTCGCGCGACTGGCCAGGACGGAGTCGAGCCTCGAAGAGCTCGAGATTGGCGTGCTCGAAAAATCGGAGCAGCTGGGCGAACACTGCCTCTCGGGTGCGGTGGTCAATCCGATGGCTTTCCGCGAGCTCTTCCCCGAGCTGAAGGACGAAGACTTTCCTTTTCGAACCAAGATCGAATCGGAACGCGTCTACTTGATGCGGGAGTCGAGCTCGCTTCGCCTCCCGACGCCCCCGACGATGCTGAACCACGGAAACTACGTGGCTTCGATCTGTGAGATGGTTCGCTGGCTCGGCGACAAAGCCGAGGGGCTAGGCATCAATCTCTTCACCGGTTTTCCCGCCGACGCCCTGCTCGTCGAGGGAACTCGCGTGATCGGGGTTCGCACCACGCCGGGCGGGCTGACGAAGGACGGCCAGCCCGGACCGAGCTACATGCCCCCGACCGACGTCACCGCCAAAGTGACTGTCCTCTCCGAGGGTACCCGCGGCCCCCTCGCTCAGGCGTATCGAAGCTGGCAGAGCATCGGCTCGCCGAACCCGCAGATCTTCGCTCTCGGGGTCAAAGAGCTCTGGGAAGTGAAACGGCCGCTCGATGCCGTCATTCACACCCTGGGCTGGCCGCTCCCGAACGACGCTTTCGGAGGCAGTTTTTTCTATCCGATGGCCGGGAACCTGGTGGCGCTCGGCCTCGTGGTGGGTCTCGACTATCACGCGCACTCCCTCGACATCCACGAGCTTCTCCAGAAGGCGAAGCTCCACCCACTCTTTCGTCCCTATCTGGAGGACGGTGAGCTTCTGGAGTGGGGAGCCAAGACGATTCCCGAAGGCGGCTACCACTCGCTTCCCGAACGACTGCACGGTGACGGCTTGATCATGGTGGGCGATACGGCCGGCTTCGTCGACGTGCCTTCGCTCAAAGGCATTCACTACGCGATGATGTCCGGCATCCTGGCCGCGAGGACCATCTTTCGCGCCTTGAAGGCCGATGATGCGTCAGCCTCCGCGCTCTCCGCCTACGACGACTCCATCCGGGACAGCGTCATCCGCGAGGACCTCTATCGCACCCGCAACATGCGCCTCGGCTTCAAATCCGGCTTCTACTCGGGCGGTTTCAAGGCCGGCCTCATGACGCTCACCGGTGGGGCCTTTCCGGGCGGACGGATCGCCGTCGAGGAGGATGCGGCCGAGCCTCGCGAGGTCGTCGCTGCCGCGAAGAGCAAACCCGACGGGAAGCTTACCTTCAGCAAGCTCGACGGTGTCTTCCGCTCCGGCAACAACACCCGTGACGACATGCCCTCCCACCTCATCGCCGGCAATTCCCTGACTGGGGACGTCATGAAGTTCTACGAGCACATGTGTCCCGCCGCCGTCTACGAGGTTCAGGATGGAGAGCTCGTCGTCAACTTCTCGAACTGCGTCGACTGCAAGACGACGGACGTCCTCGGACCTCGCTGGAAACCGCGAGAGGGAGGCTCGGGGACCAAGTACAAGCGCATGTGATACGCGCGGATTAAGATCAAAAGTCCGCCATGCCGCCATCACACCCCAGAAGCAGTTCACTACCCTCTTGCGTATTCCAGCCATCGTGAACGCCGAATCCAGAGCAAGCTGAACAGCGAATCCGGTGAAGCCGAACGCTCATCGAAGCGGTGAAGTGTTGGGTGACCTTCCTTTCCACTGATTGAAAACGTGAACCTATCTTACCTGCGTGTTGTGTAGCAAGGGGCGGCAGGTCGGTGCCGGAGGGAGCGGGCGTAAGGAAAGACGCGAAGCGACCTTCCCGCTCCCGTAGGCAGCGACCTGCCGCGGCCGAACCCCGGGCGATGTGGGGCTGGTTTCGGGGGGTTGCTGGGGTATGGCCTGGCTCGAGAAGACGCTTCCTGAGGCATTCTCGCGCGTCGTTTTGGCGCCGCATCGTCTGGTACCCCGGGTTTGGCGGTTTCACCCGTTTTTATCGCATCGACGCTGTGGTCCCTCGCTCGCTCATGCATCGGCGTTGTCAGATGCCTTTGGCGCAGCCTTGGTCTTTCTCAGAGAAGCTCCTTTGAGAGTGATGCGGTGCGCGCTGTGGAGAATGCGATCGCAGATAGCGTCTGCCTGGTTTGGGTCGCCAATCGCTTCGTGCCACTGCTTGAGCGGAATCTGGGTCGCGATGAGTGTGGAGCCACGCTCGGCGCGGTCTTCGATGACCTCCATTAGATCCCGTCTCTCCGATTCTTTCAGCGGGTGAAGCAGCCAATCATCGATAGCCAGTAAGTCCAGCTTGGCGAGTTTCGTCAAAAGCCGGGCGTAGGAACCATCACCACGAGCGACCGCGAGCTCGTGGAGCAAGCGCGGTGCTCGCACGTAGCATCCGGTGAAGCGGCGACGACAGGCCCGCTCCACGAAGGCGCAAGCCAAGAACGATTTGCCAATCCCCGTCGGGCCGGTGATGAGCAGGTTATGGCGCTCACCGACAAAGCGGCAGTTGCCCAGGCTCAAGATCTGTTCGCGGTTTAAGCCTCGAGGCGCTTGGAAGTTCACGTTCTCCAAACATGCCGGATAGCGGAGCTTTGCCGCTCGCAGTCGTCGAGAAAGCTTACGCTGTTCGCGGGCGGTCCACTCGGCATCGACCAGGAGTCCCACACGTTCCTCGAAGCTCAGCTCCTTGTATTCGCTCGAGCTCAACTGGGTTTCGAACGCGGACACCAAGCCGAACAACTTCATGGCGTTCATCTTTTCTATCGTTTCGGGTGTCAGCATCGGGACTCTCCTCCTTCGTAGTGATCCGCGCCTCGGATGTTCTCGTGCTCCTCTCGCGGTTTCGCTTCGGCGTCCGATTCGAGCACCACACGATCCAGACCAGCCGAGAGAATGTTTTTCACCGTGCGATAGCTGTAAGAGCTCAAAGCTTCCGCTCGTGCGCAAGCGGCCTCGAGACGCTCACTGCCCCAGCGGCTGCCTAGTCGCATGACTCCCAGGCAAGAGCGAAATCCCTGCTCCGGGTGAGGCCGACTCTCTAGAATCCCCGCAACCAGCCTTCCCGTGGCGCGACCTGACTGCTCCGCCCAGTGGAGCAGCCGCGACGGCGTCCACTCCAGGTGCTCCCGATGCGAACGTGGCATATGCTCCGGGTTCGTGGAGTAGTGCCCCTTTCCTTTCTTGCGGGGATGCGACGCGACGCGCTTTCCCTTGAACAGGACCTCCACCACCGAGGCCGTCACCCGTGCCTCGACTTTCTCGTGAATGAGCTGATAGGGAACGCTGTACAAGTTGTTCTCCACCTCCACGTGGTAGTCGATGTTCACTCTGCACCGCTTCCACGTCGATAACTCGTAGCTCTCCTGCGGTAGCGGTTTCAGTACGGGCCGGTCTAGCCTTTCGTACAACTCCCGCCGACTCACACCGAGCTTCTGCATCGGACGCGCATTCAGGACCTCTAACTTCTCCCAGATGGCTTCGTTCAGTTCCGCCAGGCTGAAGAACGTGCGATGACGAAGCACCGCCAGGATCCAGCGCTGCGCCACCTGCACTGCTGACTCCACCTTCGCTTTGTCTTTCGGCTTGAACACCCGAGCCGGGACCACAACCGCACCGTAATGCGTCGCCAGCTCTTCGTACGTCCGGTTGATCCCTGGCTCGTAACGGTCCACCAAATCCACGCCGCTCTTCAAGTTGTCCGGAACCCAGATCTCCGTACTGCCACCGAAGTAATCCGACATCCCCTTATGGGCCTTCGCCCACGATTCCAGCGACTGGTTCAGTGTCGCTTCGACGTAGGTGTAACTGCTCGCGCCCAACGTCCCGACGAACAGCTCCATTTCGACGAGCTCTCCCGTTTTCGGATCGACGATGTGAGGCTTCTTCCCCGAAAAATCGACGAATGTCTTCTCGCCTGCTCGATGCCGTTGACGCATCGTCGGGTTCAGCTTCTTCTTCCACTGACCGTACAGCTCGCAATAACGGCTGTAGCCGTACGCTCCCGGCTTATTCTCCGCGTACTCCACCCACAGCTGCAGCAACGTCAGCTCTCGGTGACGCCTCAGCTCCTCGTGGATGTGGGCATAGTCCAGACCCGGCCGTGCGCCAGACGAGCCCGGCGGCGGAAACAGCCCTGCCTCCAGCTCCCCGTCGCTCAGCTCCTCCGGGAGCGGCCAGCTCAAACCACCCTTCTTCGCCTTGGCCAGGTACTCACTCACCGTTCCAACCGCCACGCGAAGTGCCTTTGCGATCGTGCGGTGAGTAAAACCCAGCTCGTACTTTAACCTTAGAACCTCCCGTATTTTTCTCATCGATAACCTCTTAGCTGCCATTTCCTAGATCGTCCTCCTTCCGGGTACGACCTAGAGTGCCTTGAAACGTGCTATCGATGAGCGTTCGCGATGCCGGAACCGGCGTTCACGTTGCCTGGAATCCGTGTTCACCTTCCCCGGAATCGATGTTCACGATCCCCGGAATCCGTGTTCACGATGCTTTGGAATGGATGTTCACCTTCGGCTGGAATCTGCGTTCACGATGCCCCGGAATACGCACCCTCTCCTCCGTCTTCGTTTGAGCTTGTGTGTCATGACGTTTCGTTCCTTCCAATTTGGATGCTGCCGTTGAACACCACGGTCGCTCTAATTGGTGCTCCGGGTCCGAATCGAACGAACGGCCTTCCCGGCTTCAACGGGATGCTCTACCTGCTGAGCTACCGAAGCACTTGAAACTTGGTACCCGCGAGAGGTTTCGAACCTCCAACAAGTCGGGTTTAAACCGACCGCGTCTGCCAATTGCGCCACGCGGGCACTGGTACCGCCGGGTGGACTCGAACCACCATCAACTCGGGTTTGAGCCGAGTATGTCTGCAGTTGCAATCACGCCGGCACGATCTGGTGTAGCGGGGAGGATTCGAACCCCCAACGCTCGCTTTGGCGAATCCGGGGTTACGGCCCGGCGCAGTCCACCGTCTCCGCAGCCGCTACACGAACTTGGAGGAGGGTGAAGGAATCGAACCCTTGGCCTCGTGAGCCACCCCGGTTTTCGAAACCGGTTGCCGACCATCCAGCGGCACCCTCCTCATAGAGGACGATGAGCTAGATTCCGATTCCATCTGCCTTCTCCTTCTCCTGTCAAATTGGTGGCGGAGGAGAGATTCGAACTCTCGGCCTTCGGGTTATGAGCCCGACGCGCTACCACTGCGCCACTCCGCTACAAGTTGGTTGGGCGTCAGGGACTTGAACCCTGCCTAGCGCTTTATAAGAACGCTGTGCTCACCCATACACCAACGCCCGTCAAGCTGGTCCGGCACCATCGAATCGAACGATGCTGACACGCTTATCAGGTGTGCGGTCACAACCAGCCACCCCATGCCGGAGCAAAATTGGTAGGCGATGAAGGAGTCGAACCTTCGGCCTCCTGCTTGTAAGACAGGCGCTCTTCGCAACTGAGCTAATCGCCTACGAATGGCGGAACAGGAGGGATTTGAACCCTCGGCCTTCTCGCTGACAACGAGCTGCGCTACCTGGCTGCGCCACTGCTCCGAAACGCCCGGAAAACTTTTTCGAGACCCGCTACCCCGGGTAACGATTTCAAATTGGCTGAGCGGGCTGGGATCGAACCAGCGCTAGTGCTCGAACCCGCTAATCCTGCCGTGAATTCCTGGCCCTTTTCGGCGCTGACTGCGTTGCTCCTCCTCGAAATATCTAGATATGACTTCGTCGGAGCGCCTTGTCAGCACCAAAAATGGCGTCGGACTTCACCGACAGTATCAGCGGGTTCAAGCACTAGTCTCCTTAACAGGGAGGTGCCTTACCGCTTGGCTACCGCTCAACGAAAAACCTTCCCCCCAAACTGAAAAAGCCCGACCGCCTTTCGGCGTCGGGCTTCATTGGCTAGGTCGCCTTGGTCCTAGTTCATGAAGCCCCTTCTATCGACGATACCGAAATACCTGCCTTGAAGCCGTATCTGCCACATGGCGGCTGATTCGTTTGTCGATAACATAGACAGCTCCGCGGTTCCCGGGCGTATATTGACCCGGGTCAGATGCGCGAGATGTCCTGGGTTCCGTTTCATTTTCAAATCCAAACCAAGTATGCCCTAAGTTTGCCACTTTTCAAAGAGTTTTTTCGTGGTCCCCACTAACATGGGACTGGAAATGTCTATGCAGTCGGTCTCGATGTAAGGGACAGGAGTCCATTGTCCTTGTGCATCCCCAACCCCACGAGAAGCGAGGCAGTGGGCATGTGGATGTTGTGACTCACCTCGATGCGGTAGCCGGTGTTTGCGCGGCCTCCCCCGGTGGGAAGTGCTTCTCGTACCAGGCGATGGATCTCTTGATGAGGTCGATCTGGTGTCCGATTTCACGAATTCCGTGACCCTCGCGCGGGTAGCGAACCATGATGGTCTCCACACCTACGTCCTTGAGCGCAATGTAGTACTGCTCTGATTCGGCAATGGGAACGTCGTTGTCGTTTTCCCCGTGGACGAGCATGGTGGGAGTCTTGACGTTGGCCACGTGTCTCAAAGCCGAGCGCTCCCACAGAACGTCCATGAGGTTGCCTTCATGGGGGAAGCCTCCAAATTCCACGGCCAGGTAATCATGATAGTAAGCCATGTAGTTGAAGCTCACCAGGTTGGAAATGCCGTACATGGGAATGGCCGCTTTGAATCGAGAGGTCTGGGTGATGATCCACATGGAGAGCTGCCCCCCGTAGCTTCCACCCTGAACGCCGAGACGTTCCGGATCGATCCAGGGATTCCGGCGTACCGCCGCGTTTACCCCGTACAGGACGTCCTTGGCCTCGCCACCGTCCTGGTCCCCGAAGATGGCATCGGCAAAGGCCTGCCCGTAGCCCGTAGAGCCCCGATAGTTGACCATGACGGAAGCCCAGCCACGGTCGGCGTAGACCTGCGCCCTATGGTCGAAGTACGGACCCTGCTGGCCGTGGGGGCCTCCCTTGATGATAGCAATGAGAGGATGTTTCGAGGCAGACGTCTTTCCCAGCGGATGCGTGAGAAAAGCCTCTACCTCCGTTCCGTCGAAACTGATGAAGGTAAAGGGCTCGACCTTCGCAATCTCCCGCTCCTTCAGAAAATCCCGGTTGAGGTGGGTCAACTGTTCGGGCTCACCATCTCTCTTGAGATAGAGCTGGGCCATGTCCCCTCGTGAGCTGGACGAGTATGCGATCACATTCCCTTTGCCGATGGACCAACCCGCACCGCGACCTCCCATCTCGCGAATCACCACTTCCGGTTCACCTCCGGAGATGGGCATCCGATACAGGCGCAAGTGCCCTCGTTCCTGCACCGTGCACAGAACCGCCCTTCCGTCCGGCGACCAGCCATGAGACCGCTGCCGGTTGTCGATGGAGGCGCCGATGTCCCGGCGGTGGCTCCCGTCGGCGTCCATCACCCAGATGTGGGTATCCTCCATGGTGGTTTCCGACGAGGTGAGGCCGCGGCGGGTCCCCTGGTAGGCAATCGCCTTGCCATCAGGAGACCAGCGGGGTCTGTACTCGATGTTCTCCGTCTGAGTGATCCGTCGAATGCGGCCGTCCGAGATCCGGACTGCAAAGACGTCATAGTTGAAGATCCGATCGGGATCCGGCCCCCGGTTGGAGACAAAGAGGATCTCCTGGCCTGAAGGCGACCAGTCGATGGAGTGCTCGTAGTAGACGCCATCGGTGAGCTGACGGACCTTTCCATCCTCCAGGTCGACAACGAAGATGTGTACACGACGATTGTCATTGAACCGTGTCAGGCCCTCTCTCGCCGTGGGCTTGTAAAGGTAGCGGGTGATGACCATGGGATCGCCGCCGGCTTCCTCCATCTCAGGACCCGGAACGGCCGATGTGAAACCGATGGACTTGCCGTCCGGTGACCAGGTCAGCCGCTCTCCGCTCGATGGAAGGGGATGGTTCGTCCCTTGGATGGGCGCCAGAGTCTTCGAACCGCTCCCGTCGGGACGAACCACGGTGAGGCTGGCCGAATCTCCGTCTCTTCCCACATAGGCGATCCACTTTCCGTCGGGAGACCAGCGCGCGTTGGAACCCCGCACGCCCTCTTTTGCGAGAGGCGACGATTTGCCGGAAGCCACATCCCAGATCCAGATTCTCGATGTGGTGCCCCGAGAACCCTCCCGGCTTTGAACGTCATAGAGTATTTGCTTCCCATCCGGAGAGATCTGTACTCCGCCTGCCGACTGAAGCCGGTGGAGATCATCGGGCTGCAGGCCACGGGTCTCCGCAGCCAAAGGGCTCTGCATGGCGATTGCCGCAAAAGCGGCAATTGCCATGCCCCGGTAAAACAGGGCTGATTTTCCCATTCAGAACCTCCTCGCACATCAATAAGTGAACTTGACTGCAAGCTCCGCTTGCCTGTTGGGTCGGGCGGCGAAGATACTTCTAAAATTCGCCGACAGTCAGGCATTGACAGCGTTCAAATCCAGATCTCGGCCACCGGCATTGCGAGTCGTCCCCTTCTTGGCCAAGGTGTAAGAGACCAGAAACTGGTTGCGGCTGCTGAATCTTTTTCCAGCTTCACCTACGGCGCCCGATACTGAACGTTCGCCATGGACTGGTAGAAGTCGATGCGGCCCAACGGGCATGAGACACCATTGCGATTGTATTCGCCCCAGAATTATAACGCAAGGCTTCCGAAACTGGCCGAATAGGTGTCTATGCGTTCACTACCGCTTCAAAGATGGAGCCACCGAGTGTTTTGGTGGAGTTGGAGGACGGATCTTCATTTTCCAGTGCTCCGTTTGGGAGAAGGCACAGGAGCCTCGACACGCCTGACGTCGAGGATCCTGATCGGCGGGCTCAAGCTCTGATCCTCCACCGGTGCTCGGTGGATCTTCGCCACCACCTCCATCCCGGCGACCACCCGTGCGAACGCTGCAAAGCCCTGACCGTCCGGGTTTCGCCGGCCCCCGAAGTCCAGGGATGGCTGGTCTCCCACACAAATGAAGAAGCTCGACGTGGCCGTGTCCGGCTCACTCCGCGCCATCGAGACGATTCCATCCCGATGCAGGATCCCGGTCACGCTCGTGCGCTCCAGGGGAATGGCTGGAACCCCGTCCTCAGACTTCGCCGGATCCGTTCCGGCCTGGATCACCTCGATGCGGATGCTGTCGTTCGGCTGATTATCGAGATGGACCGTACGGAAGAAGCGTCCCCCGTCGTAGAAGCCCCCGTCAACGTACCGCAAGAAGTTGGACGCCGTGATCGGTGCTCTCACGGTGTCGACTTCGATCTCGATTTCCCCTAGCTCGGTTCGGATCTGCACCCGTGGAAGCTCCTTCGCGAATACGTCGGGGGCGAGAAAGTTGGCCCTCGGCGCCAGCCCACCCAGGAGGACTCCGAGAAAGGCAACCAGGGAAGCCCTCATCATGCGCGGGCTACGGGCGCGGGGTGCGACCGGACTCGTGTGATGTGATCGCACGTCGATGATTTCGCCTTCCTTCATGACCATGACTACCTCTCCCTCGATCCAGTTTCCGCACTGCGACTCGCGATGAGCGGGCGCAGACTCACGACGAACGGCGCGGCACCCTTCGGCTGCGCTTGCAGCATCAGCACGGCGAACGGCTCCCGTCCCAGCGCATGCGTCGCCTCCGCCACCCACGTGTGCGCCTTCGCGGTCCATTGGTCCCCCACGCCACGTTCCTCCGGGCTGTCCGCGACCGCAACGGTGCCGTACAGGGGGTTGAGGACGATATCGAGATATTCGAACGTCGCGCTGCCGGATGGCACGGTGGGGGCATCGACGACGATCTTCCACTTGCCCGCGGCCGGGTCGTGCACGATGACGGACTCGTCGCCGTCGAAGTCGGCATCCACCCCATCGGGCCAGCACGACCCATCCTCGTCGGAACAGTCGAAGACATACACGTCGATGTCAGCCGCGGGATCGGACGCATTTCTCGCGCGCGCGACCAGCGCGGTCGACCCTGGGAGCACATCCACTTCGAACAGCCGCTGTTCCCCCTCACCCATGACCAAACGCTCGCGACGCGCGCTCCCCATCGGGATGTTCGCCACGCTCCCAGTAAATGCTGCCATGCGATTCGTAATCGAGAGATCATAGGTGCCAGTCACACGATCTGGTTCAACGTTCGGTCCCACACCCTCAGCGATTATATCGGCAGCCAGCGCGGAAACCGTGAGCGTTGCCGGTGTCGGTGGGACGGGCTCGGATTCTTTCGCCTGTTCCCAATCGAAGGTCCGAGTATCCGCGATGTCCGAGAGCCTCACCTCCCACATCCCTGGCATCGGATCGTCAACGGCCACCGTCGCGCTGGTGCTTCCGGTGCGCAGGCTGGTTGGGCCGGGTTGTTGGCGAGTGTCGGGCCGGATCACCGCCAGCCCTACTGCTCGTTCCTTGGCGGCAAGATCGATCCGGAGTGTGCTCACCCCTTCGGGAACCCGATAGAAAAAGCCGCGCATCCCGGGGCGAGGGACTTCCGTCTCTTTTTCGATCGTAAAGTCATTCGAGGCGTTCAGAGCTTCGGCGGCCACCACGGTCGTAAGCATCCGATAGGCGTATCCCGGAACGCTCGCATGGTCGAGTGTGACGATGGCGGTATGCGCGCCCGGCGTGGTGGGCGCAATGGCGATGGTGATCGGAACGGGCGTGTCGAGCGGGAGGGTGACCGAAGTGGGCGCCGAGTACGTCGCGCGATCGTTACCAGTCCAGCTCACGGCGAAGGTCATCGGATCCGGGGGGCCCGACGTCCGGGTGAACGTGACGGTGCGCTCACCCCGGTCCCCGGCCGTCCAGCCGTCGCGCTCGTAGAGTCCAACACCTTCGTGCGGCGCGGGGAGCAAGTGGCTGAGTACGTGACGAACCGGTGCGCGGCTGGTGATAGTCACCTCGTCTCCATCGCCGTCCAGTGCGTTGAGGATCTCCCAGGCACCGGCCACATTCAGCACGCCGTTTCCCTGTTTGTACGCGGGAAGATCTGGCACGTAACGCGCCGATCTCGTAATCGCGTGCTTGATCCGGAACGCATCGTACTTCAATCCCGTCTGTTTGGCTGCGCTGATCAGCAAGGCCACTCCGCCTGCCGCCGTGGGCGTGGCCGTGGAGGTCCCGCCGGCGATCGCGTAGCCTGGCGGCAGTTGGAACAGCTCCGCGAATCGTAGCCCCTCTTCGAAACCACGGGACGTGCTCACGTAGTTCGACGGGGATATGACGTCGGGCTTGAGCGCTCCGTTCCCCATGGGGCCGTACCCGCCCGTGATGAGCAGGTTGTCGTGATGTGCGACGCGGACCCCGTGGTTAGCGAAGAAGTTGTCTTTGCTCTCGTGTCCGCCGATCCCGATGGCACCGAGGGCCAACACCAGATCGTCGATACCGCCGAGGATGGGATAGTTGTGGGTCGGCACCACCAGCGGTTTCCGGTATTTCTCGAGCAAACGAGAGTAGATCACAGTTGGTACCAGGCGACCGTCGCGCAGGAGGTACGGGCGCGTAATCCCCGAACCCTGTTCGAGGAAGACCACATCCACCAGCGGGTGTTTCATGGCCCGGATGACCGCTTCGGTTTGGCCGTACGAGGCATACCCCTCGGCGATGTTCGCCAGCCGCGCTCCGGGGGCGACGCCATCGAAGCGGCCGCTCGTTCCCCGATTCGCCATAGCCGCTCCAACGACCCGCGATCCGTGCCGGTCGATACCAATGTTCAACGCGACGCGTTGCTTGCCCGGGTCTATCTGCACGCCGAACGCCACCGACTCACGTACAGGCGTCTCTGGCTTGTCCTCTCCGAACAGGCCGAACTCCGGCCGAACACTAAAGTCGGTGAGCGCCTTTTCATCGGCAAAGGTCTGGTCTTGATCGGTATCGACCCACACATCGTTGGTGCCTTCGTCCCAGAGTACGGCAAAGAGCCGACTCGAACCCTCCGGATTCCCGTCGCGGTTGAGGTCCTTATCGATGCGGGCGCGCGAAAGCAAATCGAACTTCGCCTCGTCGAGCATCGCGATGCGGAAGGTGCCGGCGTTTGGCGCGGTATAGGCCTCGTCCTGGTAGGTGAACCGCGCATCGGTTGCCACGACCGTGTCCGTCATTTGCATCCAGCGGCCATCGTCCTGTTCATCGAGATCGATGACGGTTTCATAGACCACGATCTTGGGTGTGGGCCGTCCGTCGAGCGTGGTGGCAACCTGCAGCTCGGGCAACAATGGATCCGCGTTGAGGTCGATCATCGAGATCGTCACCCCGCGGCCGTCGAAGGTCGGGTTAGCTTTTCGGAATTCGGCGGCGCCGATGTCGGCGAGCGGACTGTAGCGATTGGCTAGCGGATAGTCGGAGAGCTCGGGCGGCCACACACGTTTGGTGGTATCGGTCGATAACGCTGCGCCATCATCACTTTCGTTTTCGTCCTTCTTCCGAACTCTCTGCGGTTTGGTGACGTCGACACTGTGCAGCGCAGGATGTTGCTCGAGGCGCTCGACGCTACCGACCGGGACGCGCGCCCGAAGGTAGTCGACGTCGTCGTCCCGGAACCGAATGGTCCCGCCGAGCTCGGTGATGGTGCGGGCCAAGCGCGCATTGGCACCGGGCATCGACGCGATCACCAACGTCACGGCGTGATCGCCCCGGGCTCGTGCGGCGGCGATCTCACTACGACCGTCCTTGAACAAGAACGGGCGTCGCGGCACCTGCGCCAAAAGGCTCGGCGCGGCCACGACCCAAACGAGCGCCAGGACCAGTGGAATGCGTTTCATACCGTCACCTCTGCCATGACCGGGAAAAAGATCATTGCCAGAATCGACAAAAGACGTCTCATGACGACCTCCCTTTCGTGACTACTTGATAACCTTGACGTCGTCCGGACGGGCTTCCTCCATCTCCCAGAAGAAGCGCCCGAACTCTCGCTGGCGGGGCCAAATCTCATCCAGGGTATCGCCGTCATAGAGGCGACCCCCCTTCATGACATATTGGATAGCGGCGGTCTCGCGGATGTCCTCGAGGGGATTTCCATGGAGCACCACGAGATCCGCGAGCTTCCCTGGCTTCAAGGAGCCGATGTCCTCCTGGACGCCAATCATCATCGCACCATGGAGGGTGGCTACCCGCAGCGCCTCGAGGGGCGTCATCGCTTCCGCCAGCATCCATACCTCCCAGTGGGAAGCAATCCCGTGCTGCTGGCCGTGGGCGCCGATGGCGCCGAATCCCCCGGCGGCAATGATATCGGCCAGCCCTTGCGCGAGCAGCGGAAAAGTGTAGTCCGTCTTCGGCCGGAGCTCCCGGCGGCGCGTGTGGGCTTCGAGCTTCCTCCAGGGCGCGAACCGGCGAAGCTTCGCGTCTTTCCAGAGAGCCACCTCCTGGGTGAAGTATTGATCGTTCCAGGGTCCCGGTCCCGCGACCACGAGAGTCGGCGAATAGTAGGCGTTGGCCCTGCCGAGGAACTCGGCCAGGTCTTGGTAAACCGGCACTTGCGGAATGGGATGCTCCCAACCGGTTTGACCGTCCATGATCATCGTGAGGACGTACAGGAAATCACCGCCCTCGGCGGTCACCATCAGGCCTTCCCGGCGAGCCGCCTGGCTGACCCACTGTCGCTGCCTCCTCTCGGGCTGCTGGTACTGTTTCAACGACACCGCTCCATAGGACTTGAGCCGTGCCACATCCTCGTGAGTTTGTTCGGAGCCTTTGAGCTCGTTCTGGCGCGCGTGATCTCCGGCATAAAGGGGATCTCCCGTACTAAATGTGCGAGACCCGACGAGCTCGCCCGCTTCCACCATCTCCGCCTGAGGGAAAACGTTTTGCGACCACATGGAATTGTCCAGCGACGTTGTGACGCCGTAGGCCAGCACGGCAGCCATCTCGAAATCGCGCTGGGGGAGAATGCCGTTCGGCCTCCGATGGTTGTGGGTGTGGAGGTCCACCAGCCCGGGAATGATGCTCTTGCCCCGCACGCTCACTCTTCGGGCATCAGATGGAATGGCGACGGAGCCGGAGGGCCCCAAGGATGCAATACGGCCATCTCTCACTACGAGGTCGGCGTTGTCGAGAACCTCGTCCCCCTCCATGGTGATGACGCGCGCCCCGGTGAGAGCAAGCGTGCCCATCGCTCGATCGCGGGGCAGCTCGAGGTCGATGTCGTAGGTCTCCGTTTGCTTGGTCTCTACGTCATAGGCAAAGACCTTGTCCGCGCTTCCGAAGGCGAGCTTGGTGGCGGTCACCCACCGCGGGAAATTCCCACCTTCGTGCGAAAGGGGGGTGATGGTCCAGACGGGCTTCTCCTCGCGCTCGAGCTCGAGGGGTTTGCCACCGATGCCGTTCGGGGGAACGGCGGTCAAGTAGACGTTGTCACCCTCTTCGAAAGCCAACCAGTTTCCGTCCGGGGAGAGGACGGCTTCGTCCGCGTACGGCAGCGTCGAGTGAGTTCTTTTGTCGAGGCCATCGAGCCGAACCGACCGAAGATCGGTTCGCGCATCGCCATCCTCGCCTTCCGCAAGGATCATTTCCGGATAATACAACCGGCCTTCGGGACCGAAGGAAGGCTGCACCACATGGCGGCGGTGGCTGACGCGACCCATCGGAGGGTTCACCGTCACCACGTGCCGCGGCTCCCCGCCATCGGCGGGCACGAGCACCAAGTCGTACCAGGCGTTCTCGTTCAGCATGCGCCCCCTGAGGGTCGCACCCGAGCTCCGCACCACGACGATGCCGGTGCCATCCGGTGTCCAGACGGGATGAAGGTACTCCCCGGCGACGGCGGTCAGTCGCACCGGCTCTCCCCCGCGTGCGCCCACCTTGAAGAGATGACCACGCTCCTCGTCGGACCAGCTCGTGAAGGCGAGCCACTCGCCGCCGGGAGACCATGCGGGGGCGTACTCGTGTGGCGAGAAGGAATTCGAAGTAAGGCGGCGGGGAGAGCCATCGGGAAGCTCCTGGAGCCAGATCCTGCCAACCGCCTGAAAAGCCAACGCGCTTCCGTCCGGAGCGAGGGTGGGCCAACGGGTGAACCGGATCTTCAGCGGAGCGGCATCGTCGATACGGAAGGGCCGGTAGGCCATTTCCGAAATCGTTCGCGCCACCCGCGCGCGAAACGGAATCGTCTCGACCTCGCGGCTCTCCACATCCACTTTGCGGATCTTCCCTCCTTGCGCCACGTAGACGAATCGACCCGTCGGATCCCAGGAGTAACCGGGCAGATAGCCGGCCCAGTCCCGGCTGCGCCGCTGCAGGTCGCGCTCCACCGGATCCACTGCGAGCGTTTCGGAACCGGTCTCGAGATCCCGGATCCACAGCGCCGTACGCGGCCCGAGCTGGTGCCCCTTGAAAGAAAACGTTCCGGAAGCGAGCCTCCGCCCAAATGCCAGGTAGCGACCGTCTGGGGAGATACGCGGGGTGAAGCCTCCACCGCTCGAAGTGCGCGCCGAGCCGCCGGCCCCGCGCTCGGTTCCCTCCGTAATTCTGAGCACCTCACCCGTTTTCAGATCGAGCCGGCGGAGCTGAACTTTGCCCTTCGCCGGATCATCGACGTTGGGCATCTCGACGCTGAAGTACAGGAAACGACCATCGTCGCTCACGGAAGGACCGCTCGCGCTCGGATGCTTCTTGGCATCGGTGAGCCTTACGCCTTTCCCCCCATCGACGTGATAGAGCCAGAGCTCCTGTATCCGTCGCTGTCGCTGCTCCAGGGGAACACGCCGGGCGACGATGAAGTTTCCATCGGGCATCCAGGCGGGAAGGGAGTGCCGTACTTTGAGGTTTTGCTCCACCACCAGAGGGTTGGAGCCGTCGGCATTCATGACCCAGAGGTTGTTCTGGCCGCCGCGATCGGAGATGAAAGCAATACGCCCACCCTCGGGGGAAAGGGCGGGCTGAAAGTTGATGGCGACGCCGGAGTCCCCGGTCAAAAGGGCTGCCTCGCCGCCGCTTACTGGCAGAGTGTAAATGTGGCCGAGGAGGTCGAAGACCAGTCGCTCACCGTCGGGAAAGACGTCCACCGTCATCCAGGTACCTTCGTCGGTGGTGAAATCGATGATCCGCGTCTTGCCACGAGCCAGGGTCACGTCCCACGCTTCTTCTGCCGTTGGCGACGGCTGCCCCGCGAGCGCGCTCGAAAACGAAATGCCAATCAAAGCCAATACCGTGGCGCCTGTCGTCGCGCCTTTTGCGATGAGCCGCATCTGTTCACCCCGTCCTGTGCCAAAACTCGGCCCTTTTGAAATGGGAATTATAGCTAACGGTTGACACCTGCCCTTCCAATCTGGCATCCTTCCCTCCAGTCACATTCATGCAGAACCCGCTTGTCGGGCCTCCTGCTGAATACAAGAGCCAGCTCATACGTCGGGAGTAGCTACCCGCCTGGGCGAATAGGCAGGGCGTCTACGCTCTGCGTGAATGGTGCTTGCGCTGTTTACTGTTGGTGATGTGTACGCATCCCTTTGCAAAAAAGGCGCTTACGCTCTATTTAGCGCGCAGCGAAGGTCACGAGCGCTATTTTGGCTGTAACTTAATGCACCGTAAAGTCTTAGCATCATCTCACCAACATTTGATGGCGGAAGCACCCGGATTACACGGACACGAACGGGACGCCGACCAGTAGTTTTCCGCTCAATCTTAATCTCAATCAGACCCTCTAGAAAAGGTACTTTAAGTTCAGGCCGACGCCGAACATTTGGATGTCGCCGACCTCAAGGCCGCCCGACACAGGCTCGCTGCCATCCCTGCGAAGATTGGGCGGGTGGCTGCGCAGTGGATCCCAGACAATACTGTCGTCGTTTCGAAAAGAATGAAAGTTAACCCAGCGTCCCTTAACCCCGAGCAGTAATGCCTCCGTGAGCGCGTAGTCCACACCAAATAATACCTGGTAGCCGAACAGCGTATCGCTGAGCACGGTCTGTGCGCTGCTAGTCGATCCGGCAAGGGTCTGACGGATCTGCTCCACATTGTCTAGCCCCTCCCCGGTCGTGATCGCATTCACATCAAGGTTCCTCTGCCACAGGGAACCATAATCCATATTGGTAAACCCGGTGCCCACACCAACCCCAACATACGGCGTAAGCCGGCTAGCGTTCTTAAAATCGAAATACAGGTTGGCAAACAAGTTGTGCGAGGTAAGGCTGCCGATGCGGTCTGTCGCTACCTGGAGTTCCTGGGCGAGCTTGTCACCGGAGGCTCCAGTGGCCCCGGGAATATCGGAAGTTTGGTCATGG
This sequence comes from Candidatus Marinacidobacterales bacterium, assembly GCA_965237685.1. GTDB lineage: Bacteria > Acidobacteriota > Vicinamibacteria > Marinacidobacterales > SMYC01 > CBDEGF01. The sequence continues at coordinate 1,550,339 of CBDEGF010000003.1, read as the reverse complement.
CCGGTGTCACGGTAGAAGTATTCCAGTTCAAAACGGAAGGAGTTATCCGCGAAGCGATAGCCGAGCGCCATACCGAACAGAGGGCCCTTGGCGGAATCGAATGCGTTTTGCCAATCGTCACCCTGACCGCGATTTGCGCCGGTGCAGTTGTAGTTCTCGTACCCCAGAGTGCCCATGACTGTATCGAACGCAGGGTTGATGTATTCGTCACACACACTCGCCCGGTCGTTGCTGAATCCGACCATATCCAACGACGAGCCGAAATTCGCTCCCCACTCGCTGCCGAAATAGAACCCCGATTGGGCGTGCGCCGGGGCGCCTATCCAGAATGTAATGAAGATAACTATCAAAATTACAGACTGGAAAAACTTGTTCATGAAAGTCCCTCTCACTTTTGTCGAAATACTCATGCGTACATTGTACCGCGCCCGGTGATCCGCTCCGGGTTTTCCGGAGGCTCTATTTCTTGAGAGGATGGGAGTCATTATGGGAAGATCAACGCGATATTCTTCAGAAGTTCGTGAGCGTGCCGTCGGGATGGTGTTGGAGCATCGGGACGAGTACGAATCGCAATGGGCGTCGCTGACGTCGATTGCCTCGAAGACCGGGTATGCAAGCGGCTTATTCTCAGCTTGTCTGCCAGGGCTGCCTTCGTCAATCCCTCCTGCAAATGCTCTCGCAGCAACACTCGTTTCTCCCTCCCGTCCTGTGCCAAAACTCGGCTGTACCTTCTATTTATTCATCCGGGCGCCCCAAACTTGATTAGTCTCCGGTCTGCCGGCACCATGCCTGCTTGATTTCGTCGTTTGTTCGCGCTCTCATCTCCGCCTTCAAGGCTCGTCGCGAGCTGGCTCTCGACAATGTCGCTCTTCGGCAGCAGCTCGCCGTCCTCCGCCGTTCGGTGAAACGGCCGCGGCTCTCGAACGTCGACCGCGGGTTTTGGGTAACTGTAGAGCCTAAGGGCCCTTGGCCCAGTCGCTAAGCTGCTGATTTATGGTCTATTTCAAAAGGGCTGAGTTTTGGCACAGGACGCGGTGAAAAACATTCTCTCGGCTGGTCTGGATCGTGTGGTGCTCGAATCGGACGCCGAAGCGAAACCGCGAGAGGAGCACGAGAACATCCGAGGCGCGGATCACTACGAAGGAGGAGAGTCCCGATGCTGACACCCGAAACGATAGAAAAGATGAACGCCATGAAGTTGTTCGGCTTAGCTGAGCTTCGAGGAACGTGTGGGACTCCTGGTCGATGCCGAGTGGACCGCCCGCGAACAGCGTAAGCTTTCTCGACGACTGCGAGCGGCAAAGCTCCGCTATCCGGCATGTTTGGAGAACGTGAACTTCCAAGCGCCTCGAGGCTTAAACCGCGAACAGATCTTGAGCCTGAGCAACTGCCGCTTTGTCGGTGAGCGCTATAACCGTATGCGTCCGGTGTCCCCATGACGCGTTCGCCCCGGAATAGGGGGTTTATGGCACGGGAACTGCTAAGGGGTGGAGGCAGGAGTAGGCTGCCAGCGGTCGGGTAGAAGCTCGTGGATGCGTTTTTGTGGCCATCCGTCGGCGAGCTTGCGGAGCACGTCAGTGAGGTACGGGAGAGGCGGGACGTTGTGCTGTGCGCAGGTGCGCATGAGGCTGTAGAGAACGGCGGTGCGTCGCGCGGCGTCGTGAGAACCGCAGAAGAGATAGTTGCGTCGACCGAGTGCGATGGCCCTCATTTGTTGCTCACAGATATTATTGTCAAGGCTTAAGCGTCCATCGTGCGTATTCCAGCCATCGTGAACGCCGAATCCAGAGCAAGCTGAACAGCGAATCCGGTGAAGCCGAACGCTCATCGAAGCGATGAAGTGTTGGGTGACCTTCCTTTCCACTGATTGAAAACGTGAACCTATCTTACCTGCGTGTTGTGTAGCAAGGGGCGGCAGGTCGGTGCCGGAGGGAGCGGGCGTAAGGAAAGACGCGAAGCGACCTTCCCGCTCCCGTAGGCAGCGACCTGCCGCGGCCGAACCCCGGGCGATGTGGGGCTGGTTTCGGGGGGTTGCTGGGGTATGGCCTGGCTCGAGAAGACGCTTCCTGAGGCATTCTCGCGCGTCGTTTTGGCGCCGCATCGTCTGGTACCCCGGGTTTGGCGGTTTCACCCGTTTTTATCGCATCGACGCTGTGGTCCCTCGCTCGCTCATGCATCGGCGTTGTCAGATGCCTTTGGCGCAGCCTTGGTCTTTCTCAGAGAAGCTCCTTTGAGAGTGATGCGGTGCGCGCTGTGGAGAATGCGATCGCAGATAGCGTCTGCCTGGTTTGGGTCGCCAATCGCTTCGTGCCACTGCTTGAGCGGAATCTGGGTCGCGATGAGTGTGGAGCCACGCTCGGCGCGGTCTTCGATGACCTCCATTAGATCCCGTCTCTCCGATTCTTTCAGCGGGTGAAGCAGCCAATCATCGATAGCCAGTAAGTCCAGCTTGGCGAGTTTCGTCAAAAGCCGGGCGTAGGAACCATCACCACGAGCGACCGCGAGCTCGTGGAGCAAGCGCGGTGCTCGCACGTAGCATCCGGTGAAGCGGCGACGACAGGCCCGCTCCACGAAGGCGCAAGCCAAGAACGATTTGCCAATCCCCGTCGGGCCGGTGATGAGCAGGTTATGGCGCTCACCGACAAAGCGGCAGTTGCCCAGGCTCAAGATCTGTTCGCGGTTTAAGCCTCGAGGCGCTTGGAAGTTCACGTTCTCCAAACATGCCGGATAGCGGAGCTTTGCCGCTCGCAGTCGTCGAGAAAGCTTACGCTGTTCGCGGGCGGTCCACTCGGCATCGACCAGGAGTCCCACACGTTCCTCGAAGCTCAGCTCCTTGTATTCGCTCGAGCTCAACTGGGTTTCGAACGCGGACACCAAGCCGAACAACTTCATGGCGTTCATCTTTTCTATCGTTTCGGGTGTCAGCATCGGGACTCTCCTCCTTCGTAGTGATCCGCGCCTCGGATGTTCTCGTGCTCCTCTCGCGGTTTCGCTTCGGCGTCCGATTCGAGCACCACACGATCCAGACCAGCCGAGAGAATGTTTTTCACCGTGCGATAGCTGTAAGAGCTCAAAGCTTCCGCTCGTGCGCAAGCGGCCTCGAGACGCTCACTGCCCCAGCGGCTGCCTAGTCGCATGACTCCCAGGCAAGAGCGAAATCCCTGCTCCGGGTGAGGCCGACTCTCTAGAATCCCCGCAACCAGCCTTCCCGTGGCGCGACCTGACTGCTCCGCCCAGTGGAGCAGCCGCGACGGCGTCCACTCCAGGTGCTCCCGATGCGAACGTGGCATATGCTCCGGGTTCGTGGAGTAGTGCCCCTTTCCTTTCTTGCGGGGATGCGACGCGACGCGCTTTCCCTTGAACAGGACCTCCACCACCGAGGCCGTCACCCGTGCCTCGACTTTCTCGTGAATGAGCTGATAGGGAACGCTGTACAAGTTGTTCTCCACCTCCACGTGGTAGTCGATGTTCACTCTGCACCGCTTCCACGTCGATAACTCGTAGCTCTCCTGCGGTAGCGGTTTCAGTACGGGCCGGTCTAGCCTTTCGTACAACTCCCGCCGACTCACACCGAGCTTCTGCATCGGACGCGCATTCAGGACCTCTAACTTCTCCCAGATGGCTTCGTTCAGTTCCGCCAGGCTGAAGAACGTGCGATGACGAAGCACCGCCAGGATCCAGCGCTGCGCCACCTGCACTGCCGACTCCACCTTCGCTTTGTCTTTCGGCTTGAACACCCGAGCCGGGACCACAACCGCACCGTAATGCGTCGCCAGCTCTTCGTACGTCCGGTTGATCCCTGGCTCGTAACGGTCCACCAAATCCACGCCGCTCTTCAAGTTGTCCGGAACCCAGATCTCCGTACTGCCACCGAAGTAATCCGACATCCCCTTATGGGCCTTCGCCCACGATTCCAGCGACTGGTTCAGTGTCGCTTCGACGTAGGTGTAACTGCTCGCGCCCAACGTCCCGACGAACAGCTCCATTTCGACGAGCTCTCCCGTTTTCGGATCGACGATGTGAGGCTTCTTCCCCGAAAAATCGACGAATGTCTTCTCGCCTGCTCGATGCCGTTGACGCATCGTCGGGTTCAGCTTCTTCTTCCACTGACCGTACAGCTCGCAATAACGGCTGTAGCCGTACGCTCCCGGCTTATTCTCCGCGTACTCCACCCACAGCTGCAGCAACGTCAGCTCTCGGTGACGCCTCAGCTCCTCGTGGATGTGGGCATAGTCCAGACCCGGCCGTGCGCCAGACGAGCCCGGCGGCGGAAACAGCCCTGCCTCCAGCTCCCCGTCGCTCAGCTCCTCCGGGAGCGGCCAGCTCAGACCACCCTTCTTCGCCTTGGCCAGGTACTCACTCACCGTTCCAACCGCCACGCGAAGTGCCTTTGCGATCGTGCGGTGAGTAAAACCCAGCTCGTACTTTAACCTTAGAAGGAAAGTGGAAATAGCCGTTGAGGCAGTTCATGGTCAGTAGAAGCGGTTGTCGCACATGCGTATTCCGGGGCATCGTGAACGCAGATTCCAGCCGAAGGTGAACATCCATTCCAAAGCATCGTGAACACGGATTCCGGGGATCGTGAACATCGATTCCGGGGAAGGTGAACACGGATTCCAGGCAACGTGAACGCCGGTTCCGGCATCGCGAACGCTCATCGATAGCACGTTTCAAGGCACTCTAGGTCGTACCCGGAAGGAGGACGATCTAGGAAATGGCAGCTAAGAGGTTATCGATGAGAAAAACACGAGAGGTTTGGGGCTGAGGAGTCAGGGAGGGGACATCCCAGATATTGAAAACGTTTTCGCTGGCCCACAGATGGATGCCTCCGTGCCCAAGGTAGCTCATCAGGGAAGCTCCCTCATCGAAGGCTTCCAGGATTGCATCCTGAGTTGCGCCGGCGCCCAACTGGCTCAGGTAAATCCTCTTTGGATTTCGTGAGGCCAAGACGGTCGATGCCAGCTCGTTCGCATCCGCCTCGAAGTTGCCCGCCCGGTCGGCGTCGTCGGCCACGAGCACGACGCCCTCGCGAAGGCTCGCTTCGCCCCCTTCGTAGGCCAGGATCTTCTCTACCATCTGGCGTGCTTCGACCACCGTCGCCGCCGGCAGACGGCCGATGGCCAGGTCGGGAAGGAGATCGTCGCCGTTCACGGCAGCGTACGTTGGGTCCGAGGTGGTCCAGAGGTATCGGGTCTTCACCATCAAAGGTGGCACCTGGTTCGACACGCCCGTGCCCAGATAGTCCTTGTAGTCGTACGTCGCATCGCCAAAAAGCACCACATAACGTAGCGAGGGATGCTCCCAGTGATGGTACGCGTAGCTCAGGAAGTCCTTGACCGCCTGCGGGGTCGGCTCCCCGAAGCCGAACTCCGAGTAGATATCCTCGATGGTCACCGCCTTCACCGTGAGGCCCTGGTTGCGTCTCAGCTCGAGGAGCGGCTGAGTCACCGGGAGAAATTCTCTGGGAGCAATCAGCAGGTAATCCGCCTCGCTCCGCTTGCTCTTCAGGCGGCCTGCCGTGGGCTTCCTCACGACGGGGCGATAGACGGCCTCCGGAGTTACCGCGAGATAACTTCGTCCCGCCTCCGCTCGAAACCTCAACGTGCCATCGCCTCCGACTTCAGTGCCGCTCAACCAGCTCGGTCGGTTATCATGGCTAGCCGTCACATCCAACAGCAAAGCTATGTCTGTCTTGATCAGGCCTTCCACCGGAGCTTGAGCCGCATAGTCGCCCGAGGCCAGGTACGCTCGAACGTAGAAGAGGTCCGGCCCGCCACTGACCGAGTAGTGCGACCAGCCTGCCGGATCCCCCGTCCAGTACACAGTCCCGTCCTGCGTCAGGCTCACTGTCTCATCCGTAAAGCCAAAACCGATCTCCAGATCGGCCCAGGCGCTCCCGTTCCAGTACTGCCACTGCAGATCCGGCGACGCCCCGGAGCCCGCCGTTGACAGCGCGACGTTAAGTCCCCGGAACTTCGAGTCCGAGCCGAAATAGAGGTACTCCCCGCGGCGGGTCCCGTCCACTAGAGCAAAGCTCAACGGGAAGTTACTGCTCGTGTCCGCCAGATACTCGCTGCTGCTCGAGGTGAGCCCCCCATTGGCCAGTTGCGTCGGGGTGGTGGCACTGCCCCCATAAACATGGAATTCGTCGATAGCGCCGTTTGCGGGGGATCCAAAATAGAGTCCAATGGCTTGGAAACCGACGATCATGGTGCTGGAATCGTAGGGATTAACGGGGTCCGTGTGGGGAGGCTCGATCCCGTTGAAATAAAGACGAACCTGATCGCCAAGTGGCGCCGCCGTGTCCCAGGTGATGCGAATGTGCACCCATTGGTTCTGAAACCAGAAGTAGTCCGCCGGGTCGACCAGGACCGTCGTCAACACACCGCCGTTGTTGATGGAAAAATCCAAGCGGTTGCTCGTATCCTTACGGCCGCGGTCAGTTCCTGGGTCATCTCGGGTGGCTTCGCTGCACCCCCTGTCGGCGGCGGCTTGCTGTATTTGAGGCGGGCCCCACATCCTGGACACAAAACAAAGCCATCGGCCCTTACAGATGCCATGAACTTCGTTTGACAGCGCGAGCACTTCGCCCTTATCTCGTTGCCACCCATCCATTACCCGCCCTTTCTCAGGCCGAAATGAAGAATAGGAACATACACTCAGCCGCGCGGCAACTAGCGGCCTACTTCTGAAATGCACGAGAGTGTAAGAAGACGTCGCCAGTCGCAAGAGCCCATCGGAACAGAGACGAGCTCGCAGAGAGCAAAGCCCACCAAGTGAAGGCGAAATGCTCCTGTCACTTACGCCATTATCGGTGAATCAAAAGCAGCTGTCGAAGTGCGACTGCGCGACGCTCTCGCCGGTGGAACGTTCACTCCGTTTCACCGTGCTCACTCCAGAGTCAGGGTTGCACCGATCGGCGGCGGGGTTTAAACAGGTACGGATGGCCAAGAAGAGCAACATTTTGTCATATTTGTCGCGAGGCCACGCTTCATCGGCGCATAACCGGTGGAGCCAAAGTATAGAATCGGGCGTAAAAGTCGCCCATCAGCCGACGACTGGTCAAGAGGTGCTTCGATGCCTCAGCCTTTGCCGACCGCTCGGACCGGAAAGGAAACAACGCCATGAGTGGCAGAGAAGAAAACGCGGACAATTACGGGGAGAGCCGTCACCGGAACGTCGTAAGGCGGGTGCCGTTTCCGTCCTCTTCCACGTCACCGCTGGTGCCGCCCATCCATCCGTCGGTGGTGTATCAGGCGGCGGATGCCGATCAGATGGATCGGGTCTACGAAGGCGAAGAATCGGGCTATACCTACGCTCGGGAGGGGAATCCTAACGCGGATTTGCTGGCAGCGAAGATAGCGGGCCTTGAAAGAGCGGAGGCCGCGGTCATCACCAGCTCGGGCATGTCCGCCGTCTCCGCCGTTGTGTTGAGCCTGCTCTCTGGTGGGGACCACGTCGTCGCCGGAAATCAACTCTATGGTCGCACCCAGCGTATCGTGCAGACCGAGCTTCCCCGCCTCGGGGTCGAGAGCGATCTCGTTGATGCGACCCGTCTGGAGGCAGTGGAAGGCGCCTTGAAACCGCGCACCCGGATGATCCTCGTCGAAGTCGTCTCCAATCCTCTATTGCGAGTGGTGGATGTGGAGGCACTGGGTCGCCTCGCCCTCGAGCGAGACGTCCTGCTCGTAGTGGACAATACGTTTCCCACGCCTCTCGCGCTTCGCCCCTTGGAGCTCGGCGCCGGCCTCGTCCTGCACAGCGTGACCAAGATGCTTGCCGGCCACAGCGATGTCACACTCGGTGCCATTTGCGGTGCCGCCGAGACCGTCGCCATCCTTCGCGATACGGTCGTGACCTGGGGTCTCAGTCCCAGTCCGTTCGAGTGCTGGCTCGCGGAGCGGGGGATGAATACTCTCGAGCTCCGGGTCACCCGATCGAATCGCAACGCCGTCGCTCTCGCCGATCACCTGGCAGGCTGGGAAGGAGTAAACCGTGTGCTCTACCCGAGCCGAGCCGATCACCCGGACCACGACGTCGCCAAGAAACTGCTTGGAGACGCCGGTGGAGCGATGGTGACGTTCGAGCTCGACGGGGGCCGCGATGCCGCCAATCGCTTCCTGCGAGGGCTTCGGGACATCCCCTTCGCGCCCACGCTCGGCGATGTCGCCACCATCGTCAGTCACCCCGCCTCCACATCCCATCGGGGCCTCACCGCCGAGGCGCGCGAGGAACTGGGCATTGGCGAAGGCGTCATTCGGGTGTCGGTAGGCGTGGAGCCCCCGGGCTTCATACTGGAGGCATTCGATCGAGGACTGCAGCGAGTGAAGGACTGGGAAGGTGACAGCATGTAGGGGTAAGCCAACGGTCCTCGCAGTTGGCGGCCTTGAAGAGCGTGCGTTAAGCGGCCGGCCCTAGGGTTTCAAAGCCAGCCTTGAACAGGAGCCGCCAGGCCGATTCTTATTAAAGCAGAACGCCGCTTTTCTATAATAGAATGGCGTTTCAAGCTGTTGTTGCACGAATCGGTTTGGGTTATTGAGACGATGCGTTACATGAAAATCTATTGGGTCGAGACCGCTGATCGAGCGGAAGACTGGTTCGTCGTCGCGCGGAGCAAGAGGGGAGCCGCGCGCTGGCACGAAAAGGCGGAGGGCTATGCCCCCGGTGACGCCGTGGCCACGCTCGTGCTTCGTATCCCGAGCGAGCTCGAGGCGCAGGAAGGGTGGCCGTCCCACGAGCTCCTCGAAGCGTGCGGGGCGAAGATTCATCGCAGCGAAACACCTCGAGTCGTGGAAATCGAGGGAGCGAAATACATCGAGGGTTACCTCGAGTTCGAGATTCGCCAACTGGCCGACGAGAAGTTCGAAGCCCTCGGCAAAGGACGACCGAACGAAACGAAACGGCGTTCGCTTCAGTGAGCTGACGCCTCCAGTCACAGCCTCAACAAAGTTTGGAAATTCAACGTCTTCGCCCTCGAACGGGCTTTGGATTTTCCTATCTTTTCAGAAGGACCCGATCGATGCGGTCCATGGTGGATGTTCTAGAATGAGTTGCGGTTTCATGGAACAGGGTGCGGCCCTGAGGGCACGAGCCGCCCGTTCATGGAATGAGCTGCGAACACGGCAGGCTTCTATGCCAGGGCGACTTGAATTCCACTCGCTCTCGAGGAGGTGAATGGCCGCGCCGGCTACCGGGACAGTGTTACAACGGGAGTGCTAAACGGGAGAACTCTGCGCTCGTCTGATTTACAAGCGAGCCTCCGCACCTGGTGGCGATCTTCCCCTATATCACCGTGTCCGAATACTACGAGGGTTGGACGTACCAAGGCGGTGCGTTGATGCAATGGTTCGCCGGCACGTGGACGTCCGGCCTTGCCCAGGACAGGCTGCGACGACAAGAAGGATGTCGAGAACCAGTTCCAGTTTCGGCATAATCGTGAGGTGAGAATAAGACTCGGCCTGCGTGCCGCGGTGTCGAAAAATAGGGCGATGGGCGTACGGGGCCATCCGAGACGGGGGCTCAGGGCACCAGGTATCTCCTCGCGGTTGGAGCGCCGTGGCTGGCTCCCGAGCTACACGGAGACGCGAAGTGGCGGTGAGTCGTCCACAGGAACTCTTCCCGGGAAGAGTTGAAAGGACGGCGCCGGCTCACGCACCCGCTCGGCGGAGCCCCGGTAGGCGTCCATCTTTTCCTTGCCATCTTGAGGTGAGCGAGCACCGTGGTCTGCTGACGGGGCGATGTTGCCTCTCGTATGTGACTATGGTAACATGACCATGGTCACGAATGAGGAATCCATGGACCTTATCGTCTCCAAGTCGCAATTCAAAGCCCGGGCTTTGCACTACTTCCGCGAAGTCGAAAAGACCGGCAAGAGCATCGTTGTCACCGATCGAGGCCAGCCGGTTTTGAAGATCGTCCCCTATTCAGAAAAACCGGGTGATTACCTCAAGGAGCTGCGGAACTCTGTATTGGTATACGACGATCCCACCGAGCCGGTGGCCATCGAAGACTGGGAATCCTTGAAGTGATCGTTCTCGACACCCACGCGTGGGTCTGGTACGTGAGTAATCCCGAGGAGCTATCTCAAAACGCAAGACGGGCAATCGAGCGGGAAGCATCTGGCGAGAAACTGATTTTCATTTCAGTGATAAGCACCTGGGAAGTTGCGCTCTTAGTCTCCAAAGAACGGCTCTTCCTAACCATGAATGTGCGGGACTGGATCGCGAAATCGGAGGCGATACCGTTTTTTCACTTCGCGCCTATTGACAACGATATTGCGCTAGCCTCTGTTTTCTTGCCGGAACCGCTACACCAAGACCCCGCCGACCGCATCATTATCGCGACCGCCTTGAACAAAGGAGCTCCTCTCATAACCAAAGACGAAAAAATACTCGACTATCCAAGTGTGAAGGCCATCTGGTAGCTCTACTGATACCTGTCAGTCATCATTATTATTGATTCGATGTAAGGCGCCGGTTTGACAGCAGTTTGCCGCTTTTTCGGGAAGTCTACAAACCACTTGACGAGTGGTATCATTGGCTCAGCGATGAGCGAGGACTACGCCTTGTCGGCCACCACGAAAATACCAGACGGCGTACAAATCGAGCTCACCCACCCGTGTCCAGGCCGCCTGCCTGTTTGGCGAGCTCATGCTGAATGCCAGCCTTCCCCAGAGCGAGACGAGTGAGATTGTCCTGGAGGGCGAATGTGGGCCGACCACACAGCCGCCGAACCACGGCATGCAGCTGACGACGCTCCGCGCCGCAGCTGATGACCAGCTTCGGGCCCTCGCAATCCGGGACTTGACCAGCGGTTCCGAGAATGGGAACGTAAGGTCATCCTCAGTTTCGTTTCTGAAACCTGGAGCGTTCGACGTCCAAGGGATCGTGTCGATCCCTTATTTTTGCCAAGACCCTAATGGGCCGTCAAGCTGCGAACGAGGCGGAATAATCTGACCAGCGAACACGCGAGAACCAGAGTGCCGTCAAAGAACCAGTCATACGCGTCGATCGATGAGCATCGTGCTCATGGGCTCGAGTCGGGATCGAATCAATTGGGCGATACCTCGCCAGGGGCCAGGACGCCTTTGGGCTGGTGGACGGGCCCCGCCTCCCGCGTGGACCGCCGCACGGACGCGGTCCGGGAGGCCGTGCAGGACACCGCACGCCCCGTGATCCTCATCTCGGATCGGGGCGCATACGCCCGAGTGACCGGCGGCACGGCGACTCTGGGAGCTCGTGTTCCCGAGCGTGGCGGTTTTCCCATCGTGGGCTACTCGCCTGCCAACTCTCCTGAGCACCTCGGTGACCCGGGATTCCTTTCAGACCATGGCCTGCGCTATCCCTACATCGCCGGCGCCATGGCCAATGGGATCGGCTCGGCCGAGATCGTGGAGGCCATGAGCCGCGCCGGTATGCTTGGCTTCTTCGGCGCCGCCGGCCTGTCTCTCGACGAGGTGGAGACCGCCATCGACCGCCTGTCCCGTTCCCTGGAGGGACGGCCCTACGGCTTCAACCTCATCCACAGTCCCAACGAGCCCGATCTCGAGGCGGCCGTGGCGGACCTCTACATTCGGCGCGGCGTGCACCTGGTCTCGGCCTCGGCCTATCTGGATCTCACTCTCCCCGTGGTTCGCTACCGCGTCCACGGGATTCATGAAGATTTCCAGGGACGCATCGTGACGCCGAACCGGCTCATCGCCAAGGCGTCTCGGATAGAGGTCAGCGCGAAATTTTTCTCCCCACCCCCGGAACGCCTCTTGAAATCTCTCGTCGACATCGGAGACATCACCGAGGAGCAGGCCAGTCTGGCCGCTCGCATTCCCGTGGCCCAGGACATCACCGCCGAGGCGGACTCCGGCGGTCACACCGACAAGCGGCCGGCGCTGGCTCTCATACCCACGCTGATGGCACTCCGGGATCAGATGCAGGAACGTCATGGTTACGCTCAGCCCCTGCGGGTGGGAGCCGCCGGAGGCATCTCCACTCCGATTTCAGCCGCCGCGGCTCTTTCCATGGGAGCCGCCTACGTCCTTACCGGCTCGGTCAACCAGTCCTGCGTCGAGGCGGGCACGTCGGACACCGTGCGCGAGATGCTCGCCGCCGCCGAGCAGGCCGACGTCACCATGGCGCCGGCGGCCGACATGTTCGAGATGGGTGTGAAGGTACAGGTGCTCAAGCGCGGCACCATGTTCGCCATGCGAGCCCAAAAGCTCTACGACCTCTACCGGGCCTGTGAAAGTCTGGAGTCCATTCCCAAGGCCGACATGGCGGTGCTGGAAAAAAATTGCTTTCGGGCCCGCGTGGACGCTGTGTGGAGTCAGTGCTGCGACTTCTTCGCTGCTCGGGACCCGGTCCAGTTGGAGCGAGCGGCGAAAGATCCCAAGCATAAGATGGCTCTGGTCTTCCGTTGGTATCTAGGCCAGTCGTCGTACTGGGCCAATGCCGGCGATCCCTCCCGGACCCTCGACTACCAGATCTGGTGCGGGCCCTCCATGGGAGCATTCAATGGATGGGTGAGGGGATCGTTCCTGGAGGAGCCGGAGAACCGCAGTGTCGTCACCGTGGCGGTGAACATCTTGGAGGGTGCCGCCTTGCTAACCCGCGTCAATGCGCTTCGCAGCCAAGGCGTTAAACCACTGCGCTCGTGGAGCGAGTTCCGGCCGCGACCTATGGAGGAACTAGTTGTCCAGTAACCGTCGGATGAAACAAGAGCCCCTGGCCATCGTCGGCATGGGCTGTCTTTTCCCCAAGGCCGATGACGCGGGGGCTTACTGGGCCAATCTCAAGAACGGTGTGGACACCATCACCGACATTCCTTCCACCCACTGGAACGTGAAGGACTTCTTCAACGATGATCCCAAGGCTCCGGATCAGACCTATGCCCGTCGCGGCGGATTTCTGTCACCGGTGGCCTTCGACCCCCTTGCCTTCGGCATCGCGCCCAACGACATTGAGGCCACGGACACCACCCAATTGCTGGGCCTCATGGTGGCGCAACAGGCCCTGGAAGATGCGGGCTACGGCGAGAAGGGAAGCTTCGATCGGGATCGGGCCAGCGTGATTCTCGGTGTCACGGGTGCGCTGGAGCTGGTGATTCCCCTGGGGGCCCGCTTGGGGCACCCCTTATGGCGGCGGGCCCTGAAAGAAGCCGGCGTCGCCGACGAGCTTGCCAACACGGTGGTCCGGAAGATTTCCGACAACTATGTGGAGTGGCAAGAAAACTCCTTCCCGGGACTCTTGGGCAATGTCGTGGCCGGCCGCATCGCCAACCGCCTCGATCTTGGTGGCACAAACTGCGTGGTGGATGCGGCCTGTGCCAGCTCGTTGGGCGCCCTTCACCTTGCCGCCCTGGAGCTCTCCTCCGGACGCTCGGACATGGTGCTGGCCGGAGGCATGGACACCTTCAACGACATCTTTATGTACATGTGCTTCAGCAAAACGCCCGCGCTCTCGCCCACCGGCGACTGCCGTCCCTTCGACAAGCTTGCCGACGGCACGCTTATCGGTGAGGGCCTCGGCGTCCTGGTACTGAAGCGGCTGGCCGATGCTCGGAAAGACAAAGACACCATTCACGCGGTGATCCGATCGGTGGGCTCGTCCAGCGACGGCAAGGGCACGGCGGTTTACGCGCCGGTGGCCAGCGGCCAGGCCAAGGCGCTCAGAGACGCCTACACCATTGCCGGGATCTCGGCCCGGAGCATCGAGCTCGTCGAGGCCCATGCCACAGGCACGAAGGTGGGAGACGCCACCGAGGTCGAATCCCTTTCCGCGGTGTTCCGAGAAGCCGATGGCGACGGAGCATGGTGTGCGCTGGGCAGCGTCAAGTCGCAGCTTGGACACACCAAAGCTGCCGCCGGAGTCGCCGGTGTGATGAAGGCCGCCCTGGCGCTGAAATACAAGGTTCTCCCCCCGACATTGAAAGTCACCGAGCCGCTGGATGAGCTCGGGAACGGGAACTCACCCTTTTACGTCAACACCACGAAGCGGCCCTGGCTTTCCTCGGCAGATCATCCGAGGCGGGCCGCGGTGAGCGCCTTCGGTTTTGGCGGCAGCAACTTCCACTGCGTTCTCGAAGAAGCGGAAGCGGCAAAGGCCGCCCCGGACTTCGACGGCGAAACGGTTCTCGTAGCATTTTCGGCCGACACTCGAGAGGAGCTGATCGGCGCCGCCAACGCCTTCCCGTCCGATCGGCAGGGCCATGATCTACGAGACCTGGCCGCCCGGGCCCGAAGCTCGTTCCGCCATGAGGCCGCACACCGGCTGATCCTGGCCACGGAGTCAACCGATCTCGGGAAGTGTCTCGCGGGTGCGGTCACACTCTTGAAGAGTCATGCCGAGAAGAGCTCGTGGACCACACCGGACGGGGCCTTCTACGGCTCCGGAGCGCCGGAAGGATCTCTGGCCTTCCTGTTCCCGGGCCAGGGCTCTCAGTACGTGGGAATGCTCAGGGATCTGGCCTGTCAGTTCCCCGAGCTGCTGGACAGTCTGGACAGGGTGAACAGGGCCGGCAAACCGCTCAGCGATGTTATCTATCCCCATCCCGCCTTCGACGATGAAACGAAAGAGAAGCAAGAACGAGCCCTGCGTGCTACAGAGGTGGCCCAGCCGGCCATCGGCGCCGTCTCGGTCGGTGCCCTTGGTGTGCTCCAGAGGTTTGGCCTCGAGCCCGCCGCCGTGGCAGGTCACAGTTACGGCGAGCTGGTGGCCCTGCAGGCGGCGGACGTGTTCGACGCCCAGACGCTGATCGTCCTTTCCACGCTCCGCGGGCGGCTCATGGGCGAGGGCAATGGCGACCGTGGCGCCATGCTGGCGGTGCAATCCGATGAGAGCACCATCGAATCCATCGTCGCCGAGGATGGTCTCGCCCTGGTGGTGGCCAACAAGAATGCTCCGGCCCAGTTCGTTCTGTCCGGTCCTACCGACGAGATCAAAAAAGCGGTGAAGGCCTTCGAGAGGCGCGGCGTTAGATGCAAGCGTCTTCCGGTCTCCGCGGCGTTTCACAGCACTCTTGTGGCCGATGCCTCGGAGCCCCTGGCCACCGAGCTCGGCCAACTGGACATCGCCGCGCCCCGGCGCAAAGTTTACGCCAACGCGACCGGCGAAGCCTATCCTGATGAGGCCTCCGGCATCGCCGCACTGCTGGCCGATCAGCTCGTCCGGCCGGTCGAGTTCGTAAGCGAGATCCGCGCCATGCACCGAGACGGCACCCGGTTCTTTCTCGAGGTCGGCCCCGGGAGCCGGCTCACCGGTTTGGTGCAGTCGATTCTTGAGAACGAAGAACATGTGGCCCATGCCCTGGATTCTTCGTCGGGCAAGCGTCCCGGAGCCGTGGACCTCGCTCGGGCTCTTGCCCGCGCTTCCGCCTACGGCTTCCACGTCGATTTGAGTCAGTGGGACCCAGAGGCGTCATCATTGGC
This sequence comes from Candidatus Marinacidobacterales bacterium, assembly GCA_965237685.1. GTDB lineage: Bacteria > Acidobacteriota > Vicinamibacteria > Marinacidobacterales > SMYC01 > CBDEGF01. The sequence continues at coordinate 1,534,921 of CBDEGF010000003.1, read as the reverse complement.
GACCGCGAACGAACGTGCCAAGCCGGCTCTTACGGTGACCATCAGCGGTGCCAACTATGTCAAACCCAAAAAGAAGCAGGAGGCGCCGGCGCCCTCATCCTCTGCGAAAGCGCCGGCTCCAACGCCAACGAACACGAGTAGTCAACCACCCGAATCCGTCAAAACCCTGGAGCGCACCGACCCTCTTGCGCCTCTTGAAGAAGGAAAGCCTTTTCCGGCCGCTGCGGTCCAGGGACAGGCATCCCCTTCGAGCAGCGCCGCGCTCAACGAGCTCAATGATGCGCTACGGATGACACAGGAGAACATGGCGGCGCTTCAGAAGATGCAGGAGCAAACCGCCGACCTCCATCGGCAATTCCTTCAGGGCCAGGAGTCGGCTCAGCGTACGCTTCAAGCCCTGGTCGATCAGCAGCAACGCCTCGTCGAGCAGCGGCTGGGCCTGACACCGTCACCCCTGCCTCGACCCGAATTCGTTCCAGCCACCGTGCCGCCTGCGGTACAGGTTGCGGCTCCGCTGCCGCCCGTTCAAGCTCGGGCCCCGACGGTGGCACCCACGCCCGCCGAGACGCCTCCGCCGGCCGAGGCGCCGAGAGCGGCTTCTCCTGCGAAAGCCAGCCAGCCTTCCCGCCCTTCCGGTATTGACGCCGGCAACTTGGAGGCGGCTCTCCTCGAGGTTGTCGCCGAGAAGACGGGATACCCAGTCGACATCTTGAACCTGGACATGGAGATGGACTCGGACCTGGGCATCGACTCGATCAAGCGCGTGGAAATTTTCTCTGCGTTGCAGGAACGCATTCCCGACGCGCCGCCGGTGGGCCCCGAGCACCTCGGCACCCTGCGCACTCTTGGACAGGTCGTGGCCTTCCTCACCGAAGACCGTGCGGCGGCTCCATCGCCGGCCCCCACTGAAGCAGCGGAGAGCGCTGCTGACACTGACGTGGAGACGAACGCTGGCACGCAGGCGCAGGCGTCGGGTTCGACCGTTGACCTCAAAATCAGCTCGAGCGTTTTGGCGGCGGTTTCGGCCAAGACGGGATTTCCGGTGGACTCCCTCAACATGAACATGGATCTCACTGCGGACCTGGGCATCGATCACGTTGAGCGCGTGGAGATCTTTTCCTTCCTCAGGGACAAGACACCATCCATGCCCGAGATCGCCCACGGTATCATCAACTCCTGGCGGACGGTGCGCAACGTGGTGGACACGCTGTCGGACGCCGTAGAGGCCTGCATCACGCCTTCATCGATTCCGGCCGAGCCGGCGGCTGAGGGTGTGGATGTGGACGAGCTCATGCGGCGGGCTGGCCTGTCTCGGGCCAAGGCGCCGGCGAAGGCGCCGGAAAGAAGCGTGCTCGCTGTCACAGTCCTGGACGAGGCGGTGGAGCGCAAGAAGTTCTCTCTGGCCTCTGACGCCGTCGTGTGGATCTCCCGTGACGACTCGGGCGTCTCGGCCCAGGTCGTCGTTCGTATGGAGGCACTGGGCTATCAGCCGCGTCTCGTCGCGCTGGAAGACGCAGCATCCCTGGAGCTACCGCCGGAGCTGGCCGGCCTCGTCCTGGTCGGCCCGGTCAGTCCCGACGGCGACCAGTTCCTGGCCCAGTCCCTGGCGCTTCTGAGCCGGGTGGCCCCAGCGCTGCGTCGGAGCGGCCGCCGCGGAGGTTCGGTCTTCGTCACGGTGTCCCGTCTGGGCGGCTCCTTCGGATTGAAGGGAATGGGCTCCGCGACGCGGCCTGGGAGCGGCGGACTGGCCGGTCTCGCCAAGACGGCCCGCCACGAGTGGCCCGAGGTGTACTGCAAGGCCATGGATGTCACTCCGGGAGTCCATGACGCGGATGACGCGGCCTCTCTGGCCGCCAGCATCGTGGATGAGATCTTCGTCGAAGGGCCGCCCGAGGTGGGTGTCACCGACACGGGCCGAGTCACTCTGGAGCTGCAGCCCCACGCCATCAGTCCCGGTGATGCGTCCTTCGAGCTCGGCAAGGACGATGTCATTGTCATGTCAGGTGGAGCCAGAGGTGTCACTGCGGCTGCCGCCCGGGAGCTGGCCCGGGCTTTTGGATCGAAGCTCGTGCTTCTTGGGAGGAGTCCAGAGCCGACCGCCGAGCCCGAATGGCTCAAGGGACTTACCGCCGAGGCGGACATCAAGAAGGAGATCGCAACTCGGGTCCGTGCCGGCGTCGCTCCCCGGCATGTGCCCCGGCATGTGGCTGCCGAGTACGCACGCCTCATGGCGAATCGCGAGATTCGGCAGACTCTTGACGACTTGGCAAGGACAGTCGGCCCGGGCGGGCATGTGGAGTACCGCTCGGTGGATGTTCGCGACGCCGAGGCAGTACGCAACATCATTAATGACGTTCGCGCGAAGCTCGGCCCCATCACCGGTCTGGTACACGGGGCCGGCGTGCTCGCGGATCAGCTCATCGAGGACAAGACGCTGGAGCAGTTCTCCCGTGTCTTCGGGACGAAGGTCGCGGGCATGACTGCTCTCCTGGCCGCCTTGGAGGTCGAAGCGCTCAAGGTCGTGGTTTTCTTCTCGTCGTCCACGGCACGCTTCGGTCGCAAAGGCCAGGTGGGCTATGCGGTGGCCAACGAGGTGCTCAACAAGACCGCCTGGCGGCTGGCCGCGAGGATTCCTTCCGCCCGGGTGGTTTCGGTGGGTTGGGGCCCTTGGGACGGTGGCATGGTCACTCCGGCTCTGGCCAAGGTGTTCCATGACGAGGGCGTGGGGCTCATCGATCTTCAAGAGGGAAGCCGGGCGCTGGTGGACGAGATTCGCCACGGCAGCCGGGACGCCGTGGAGGTCGTGATGCTGGCGCCGCCGGAAAAGGATGCGACCTTGAGTGTGGCCTTCGAGAGAGAGATCGGTGTGAAGCAGGTGCCGATGCTGAAGGATCACGTATTGAATGGCCGGGCTGTCGTTCCCATGGCTCTCCTAGTGGAGTGGATGGCCCATGGCGCCGTGCACAAGAATCCGGGGCTCCGCTTCCATGGATTCGACGACCTCAGAGTGCTCAAGGGACTTACCCTGGATGCCACCGAAACCCGCGCCACCCAGGTCCTCACCGGCAAGGCCACAAAGAATAACGGCTTCTTTGGTGTACCCGTGGAGATTCGCAGCACCGGCGCCGAGGGCAAGGAGCTCCACCATGCCCAGGCCACGATTCACCTGGCGTCCAGGCTGCCCGAGGCTTCCGGCACCCTGCTGATCACCGACACCCATCCCTACGACCGGCCCCGCGACGAGATCTATCGTGACCTTCTCTTCCACGGGCCCGCTCTGCAGGGTATCCAAGAGGTGGAAGGTATCTCCGCCGACGCCATCACCGCTCGCACCGGCCCGACGGTTCCTCCCTCCCGTTGGCTAGCCGAGCCACTCAGGAGCGCGTGGCTCGCCGATCCCCTGGCGCTAGACGTCGCCTTCCAACTGATGGTTGTCTGGAGCCAGGAGATTCACGGAGCCGCCTCGTTGCCGACCTTTGCGGGGCGCTATCGTCAGTTCAGAGACTCATTTCCCCAGGACGGTGTCTCTGTCGTCGTAAAGATCACGGAGAGTGGAGACTCCTGGGCCCGAGCCGACATGGAGTTCCTCGACAGCGACGGCGGTCTCGTGGCCCGTCTCGAGAACTACGATTGCGTCGTGGACACCTCTCTCAGCGAGGCGTTCAGCCGCAATCGTCTGTCGGTCTAATTTTCCTTCGATGAAGTCCCTCGCACCCATTGCCGTCGTGGGTATGGGCGGGATTTTTCCCGGGGCGCCGGACCTCGATCGCTTCTGGGCCAACATCGCCGCTGGCGTGGATGCTTCACAGGAAGTGCCTCCCCATCGCTGGGTCCTGGATTCCGCCCGGGCTCATGACCCGGAAATCGGCCGAGCGGACAAGGTGTACTCCACCAGAGGATGTTTCATAGAGGACTTCCATCTGGACCTGCGCAATCTGGATCTCGATCCAGATGTCGTCGCCGCCCTCGATCCCCTTTTTCACCTGGCACTCCACGCTGGGAGGCAGGCTGTTACGGATGCAGGGCTGAGCGAGGATTCCCGCGAGCGCGTGGGCGTGATTATCGGGAACATTGCGCTGCCCACCGACAGTTCTTCGAAGATTGCGCGGGAGATTCTCGGCCAGACCTTCGACGAGATCGCCGACAGCCGGATCGCATCTGGGGAGCCGGGCCACACCCATCCTCTCAATCGGTATGTCGCCGGTCTCCCAGCGGGCGTGATGGCCAAGGCCCTCCGGCTCGGTGGCGGAAGCTATACCCTGGACGCGGCCTGCGCTTCATCCCTTTACGCTCTGAAGCTCGCCTCCGATGAGTTGATCTCGGGGCGCTCGGATGCCATGGTCGCCGGGGGGCTCTCCCGCACCGACTGTCTCTACACCCAGATGGGGTTCTCCCAGCTGCGTGCGCTTTCCGCTACTGGTCGCTGCTCACCGTTTGATCGCAAGGCCGACGGCCTGGTGGTGGGAGAGGGCGCCGGCATGCTGGTTCTCAAGCTCCTGGAGGATGCGCTGAGGGACGGGGACCACATTCACGGTGTCATCACGGGCATTGGTCTGTCCAACGACCTGGAAGGCAGGCTACTGGCGCCGAGCACCGAGGGGCAGCTCAGGGCCATGCGGCCGGCCTATGGGCAGTCGGGCTGGTCACCGCAGGACGTGGATCTCATCGAGTGCCACGCCACGGGCACACCGGTGGGCGACGCCGTTGAGCTCGAGAGCTTGAAGCAGCTTTGGGCCGGCAACGACGGGCAGGCAGGCCAGTGCGTCATCGGGGGTGTGAAGTCCAACGTTGGGCATCTGCTCACCGGCGCCGGAGCCGCGGGATTCATCAAAGTTCTCCTGGCCATGAAAGCGCGGACCCTTCCGCCCACGGCCAACTTCTCCCGAGCCGGATCGAATATGGATCTCGAGGCGAGCCCGTTCAAGGTGCTCGCCGAGGCCGAGCCCTGGGACACCCGGGACGGCTCCATCCCCCGCCGCGCCGCGGTGAGCGCTTTCGGCTTTGGCGGCATCAACGCCCATGTGCTGGTGGAGGAATGGACCGGGGATGGGAGCCATGTGCAAGCGCCGGTGGTGCGAGGGGACTCGCCGGTGGCCATTGTCGGGATGGACGCTCACTTCGGATCGCTCGGATCCCTGGAGGCCTTCGCACGCCGGGTGCTCGGCGACGAGCGTCGGGATCCGGCGGAAAACGGTTTGTGGTGGGGCGTTCAGAAGTCCTCTTGGTTCAAGGACAGCGGACACTCGGCGGCTGACTACAAGGGCCATTTCATCGGTGAGCTCCATCTGCCCCTGGATCGGTTCAGGATCCCACCGGTGGAGCTCGAGCACATGCTGCCCCAGCAGTCGTTGATGCTCGCCGTTGCCAAGGGCGCCATGGACGACGCGGGGCTGGGCGCCGAAGAGAAGCTCACCACCGGGGTTTTCGTCGGCATCGGGCTGGATCTCAACACGACGAACTTCAATTTCCGCTGGTCGGTGCTGGCTTCCGAGGAGCCGGCGCGAGACGCTCTTGCCGACGCCGCCGGTCCACCTCTTATCGCCAACAGGACCATGGGTGCGCTGGGCGGCATCGTGGCGAGCCGCCTTGCTCGGGAGTTCCGGATCGGTGGCTCGAGCTTCACTCTGTCCAGCGAGGAGACCTCGGGCTTCAAGGCCCTCGAAGCGGCCGTGCGCGCGCTCCAGACCGGAAGTGTGGATCAAGCCCTGGTGGGCGCCGTGGATCTGGCCGGTGACGTGAGGGCCGTGCTGGCGGCCCACGAAGCCCGGCCCGACGGGCAGCGTGGGACACCCTTACTCGGTGAAGGTGCCGCGGCTTTCGTGCTCAAGCGTCTCGAAGACGCCGAGGCCGACGGCGATCGGGTGTATGCCGTGATCAAGGGGTTGGGAAGCGCCACGGGCGGTGGCGTCGAGGCGACGGTGCCGACCGTTCGTGCTTATGAGTTGGCGCTCGGCCGAGCGTACGAAGAGTCGGGAATTGACCCCTCGACGGTGAGCTACATCGAGACCCATGGAAGCGGCATTCCCTGTGAAGACAGCGCCGAAAAATCCGCCCTGGATAGACATTTTGCAACTCTTGCCGAGCGGCCGGCCACGGGAAGCGTCAAGGAGGCCGTAGGCCACACCGGCGCCGCGTCTGGGATGGCATCGCTGGCGAAGACCGCTCTCGCCCTCTACAACCGCGTGCTCCCCGGCCCCGCCCGGCACTGGTTGAGAAACCGGGCCGACGGGCCCCGCCGCGCTGGTGTCAGCGGCATGAGTGTCGACGGCAACTGCTGTCATGTGGTGCTGGAAGAGTACGAGTCGGAGGAGTATCAACAGCCTGTGGGCGGCGCGACATGCGCGACAGGCGCAATAGGGCCGGCGACCGACGCCCTCTTTGCCATCGAGGCGGATGATGAAGCGGGACTCGCCGCCGAGAGCCGCAGACTCACGGACTGGCTGGAGCCACAGCCCGATGCCGATGTCCAAAGACTGGCGGCGCGCTGGCATCACGAAAACCCGCTCGAGCCCTCCAAGAAGCTCGGCCTCGCCGTCGTTGCCGCACGAGGTTCCGACGTCCGCCCCCTGCTGCAGGGTGTCGACGAGACGCGCGTCTTCCAGAGCAAGAACCCTCTGGCGAACGAGGGAAGCCTCGCCTTCGTTTACCCGGGGTCGGGAAATCACTACCACGGCATGGGGCGTGAGCTCGCCCTCGGTTTTCCCCAAATCCTCCATCGTCACGACCGCGAAAACCGCTACTTGAAGCGGCAGATGGTGCCCGACTACTTTTGGCGGGCTGCGCCTCGTGAAGGTCCTGAAGGTCCTGTTGATATTGACGCGTACCACCAAGCTCTCATCTTCGGCCAGGTCACCCTCGCAACAGTGACCACCGACGTCATGGAAACTCTTGGCGTGCGCCCCGATGCCGTCATCGGATACAGCCTCGGCGAGTCGGCGGCCTTGTTCTCTACGCGAACCTGGAAACAGCGAGACGACATGCTGGCGCGGATGGAAGCGTCATCCCTTTTCGTCAGCGACCTGGCCGGTTCGTGCGAGGCCGCCCGGCGCTCATGGGGGCTGGCGCCCGGAACGGAGGTGGACTGGCTGGTCGGCGTGGTGGACCGGCCGGCCCTGACCGTGAAGGCCGCCCTCGGAAACCACGAGCATGTTTACCTGTTGATCATCAACACTTCCGATGAATGCGTGATCGGCGGCGAGCGATCCGCGGTGACCCGCTTTGTCTCGTTCCTGGGGGCGATGCTCGTTCCCGTCAACGGCGTCACCGCCGTTCACTGCGAAGTGGCCGGCGAGGTCGAAAAGGCGTATCACGACTTGCATCTGTTCGAGACGACACCTCCCGATGGCGTGCGCTTCTACTCGGTGGCCGGCGGAGGGCCTTACGAGCTCACCCGGGAGACGGCGGCAGAGTCCATCACCCGCCAGGCCCTTCACGGATTCGATTTTCCCGCCGTGGTGCAAAAGGCCTACGCCGACGGCGTGAGGATATTCGTCGACATGGGGCCCGGTGCTTCCACCAGCCGGATGATCGATAGGATTCTCCAGGACGTGCCCCGCCAGGCGGTCTCGGTGAACGTTCCGGGGCAGGGCGAAATCAATTCCTTGCTTCGAGGCCTGGCCACTCTCATCGCCGAAAGGGTCCCCATCGATCTCGGGCCCCTTCACAAAGCGCTCGCGGCCTCTGCCGGTCCCGCCTCACACGAGACGACGAGCCGCGGTCCCTCGCTGCGGGTCACCGTAGGTGGCCGGCCTTTCGAGCCGCCTGCCCCCGTACCCCGGCCGAGCGTAGCGCGTCCACGCGGGCTTGGAAGTGTCTCGCCGCCGGCGACACATGGCGTACCGCTGTCGGGTGTCATCCAGGGGCTCCGCCAATCGGTGATTCGTACCGGCGAGGCCCATGGCACCTTTTTGCGCGTGAGCGAAGCCCTTCAGGGCGGCATGGCGAAGAACCTCTTCTTTCAGAACCGCCTGCTGGAATTGATGGGTGATGTCCCGGTGGCTACCGCGCCGGTACCGGCTCTGGATCGGGACGCCTGCCTGAGCTTCGCCATCGGCTCCATCGCCAAGGTCCTCGGTCCTGAGTTCGCGTCGGTGGACAGCTATCCTTCCCGGGTGCGTCTTCCCGACGAGCCCCTCATGCTCGTCGATCGCATCATGGAAATCCACGGCGAGCCGAGATCCATGAGCCATGGCCGGGTGGTGACCGAGCATGACATCCATCCTGGAGCCTGGTATCTCGATGGCGGCCGGATCCCCACCTGCATTGCCGTTGAAGCCGGCCAGGCGGATCTTTTTCTGTCGGCCTACCTGGGCATCGACTTCGTCACTCAGGGCCTCGCCGTCTACCGTCTCCTGGACGCCGAGGTGACCTTCCATCGATGTCTTCCCGAGGCTGGCGAGACCATTCACTACGACATCGCGATAGACGAGTTCTTCCGACAGGGCGACACCCATCTGTTCCGCTTCAACTTCGAGGCCACGGTGAATGGGGAGCCTCTGCTGAGCATGACGGACGGATGCGCCGGCTTTTTCACCGCGGAAGAGCTCGACGCCGGCAAGGGCATCGTTCACACGCAGATGGATCTGAGGCCGGTGCCCGGAGTGCGGCCCGACGACTGGCGTTCTCTGGTGGAGATGTCGGTGGAGTCCTACGACGACGACGCCATCCAGGCCCTGCGCGACGGCGATCTCGCGGCCTGCTTCGGTCAGGCCTTCGCGAACCTGCCCGTGAAGAATCCCGCCACCATTCCTGGCGGCACCATGAAGCTCCTGGATCGGGTGCTTCACCTCGACCCCCAGGGCGGAAGGTTCGGGCTGGGGGTCATCAAGGCCGAGGCGGACATCCACCCTGACGACTGGTTCCTGACCTGCCATTTCAGCGACGACATGGTCATGCCCGGAACACTCATGTACGAGTGCTGTCTCCACACGCTGCGCGTCTTCCTGCTCCGCATGGGATGGGTGGTTTCCCAGGATCACGTGGCCTACCACCCCGTTCCCGGCGTTGCCGGCGGGCTGAAGTGCCGCGGCCAGGTGATTCCGTCCACCGAGAAAGTGCAATACGAAATCTCTTTGAAGGAAATCGGATACGAGCCGAAGCCCTACGTCATCGTGGACGCCCTCATGTACGCCGATGGCAAGGCCATCGTGGAGATCACGAACATGTCTCTCCAGCTCGACGGCGTCGACCGAGACGCGCTCGAGAGAACATGGGCTTCGTCGGGCCAGAAACCCGCCATCTTCGATACGGATCGCATCACCGCCTTTGCCATCGGCAAGCCTTCAGAGGCTTTCGGTGAGCCCTACGAAGTGTTTGACCGGGAACGGGTCATCGCGCGTCTGCCCGGCCCGCCCTATCAGTTCCTCGACCGCATCACCGAGATCGACGCCGAGCCCTGGGAGCTCGTGGCCGGTGGTGTCATCGAGGCGCAGTACGACGTCCCCCGGGGCGGCTGGTACTTCAACGCCGACAATCAGGACGCCATGCCTTTCGCCGTGCTGCTGGAAGTGGGCCTTCAGCCCTGCGGTTGGCTGGCGGCTTATCTGGGCTCCGCCTTGACCAGCGACATCGATCTCTCGTTCCGTAATCTTGGAGGCCAGGGTGTGCAGCATGTTCCGGTCACCCGCGACACCGGTGTGCTGAGCACTACGGTGAAGATCACCCGTGTGTCCCGCTCGGCGGGGATGATCGTGCAGAACTACGACTTCGAGATCCGCTCGGCCCGGGGGCCGATCTACACCGGCGACACCTATTTCGGCTTCTTTGCCAAGGAAGCCCTGGCCGACCAGATCGGCATCCGCGACGGCGACCCCTACGCCCCCACCGACGATGAGCGTCGCCGGGCCCGTTCTTTTTCGATACCCCTCGCGGCGCCCTTTGCCGATGAACGGTTTCAGATGGTGACCGACGTGGAGCTCTTCCTCCCCGACGGTGGTCCTCACGGCCTCGGTTTCGTGCGAGGGACGACGGCAGTGAACCCTGAGGCTTGGTTCTTCAAGGCCCACTTCTATCAAGACCCCGTCTGGCCGGGATCCTTGGGACTGGAATCTCTGATCCAGCTCATGAAAGTTTTTGCAGTGGAGCGATGGGGAGCCCCGGCCGACGGCCGTCTCGAGGCGATGACACCCGGCTGCGAGCATACCTGGCTCTACCGGGGGCAGGTTGTTCCCACCGACAGCCGCGTGGTCGCCGATATTGTGGTAACCGCCATCGATGACCAGAGCCACGCAGTCGAGGCCTCCGGCACGCTGTCGGTGGACGGCCGCCTCATCTACAAGGTGACCGGTTTCAACCTCACCTGGGGCGGTGGGAAACCATGAAGTACACGAAGGTATTTGTGGAGACCATCGGATACGAGCTACCGCCCATCGTGGTCACCTCCGCCGAGCTGGAGGCCCGTCTGGAGTCGGTCTACCAGGCGCTCCATTTCCAGCCCGGGCAGCTGGAAGCTCTGACCGGCATCTCCGAGCGCCGCTGGTGGGCCCCTGACACACCCCTGTCCCAGTCTGCCATCACCGCTGCCCATGCGGCGCTGGACTCGTCGGCGGCAACGCCGGGAGATATCGACGTCCTCATTTATGCCGGCGTTTGCCGGGAAAGTTTCGAGCCGGCCACCGCCTGCCGGGTCGCTCAAGGTGTTGGCGTCAGCCCCGACGCTGCTGTCTACGACATCTCCAATGCCTGCCTCGGTGTTCTGAACGGCATGCTCGACGTCGCCAACCGCATCGAGCTGGGCCAGATCCGCGCCGGCCTCGTGGTCTCCTGCGAGAGCGCCCGGGAGATCGTGAACATCATGATCGACCGGTTGATCGCCAGCCCGGACATGGAGCTCTTCAAGATGTCACTGGCCACGCTCACCGGTGGCTCCGGGGCCGCGGCGGTGCTGCTGACCGACGGCTCCTTCGGCTCTCAGTCGAGCCACCGGCTCCTGGGAGGCGTGACCCGCACCGCGCCTGAGCATTACGGGCTCTGCCGGTGGGGGATGGAGGAGACGGCACCGGCGACCTACGTCCAGCTCATGTCTACGGACTCGGTGGCAGTTCTGGAACACGGCGTGGCTCTGGGCCTCGAAACTTGGAAGGCCTTCTTGGGAGAGATGGGCTGGAGCGAAGCGGATGTCGAAAAGACCATCTGCCACCAGGTGGGATCGACCCACCAGGAGCTCATCCTGCCAACGTTCAATATACCGGAAGACAAAGACTTCACGACCTTTGCCTACCTGGGAAATATGGGAACGGTGTCGTTGCCCATCACCGCGGCGCTGGCCGCTGAGCGCGACGTCCTCGCGTCCGGCAACGAGGTTGCCTTCTTGGGAATAGGGAGCGGTCTGAATTGCCTGATGCTCGGGCTCGAGTGGTAGAAAGCCTTTACCCTTTCGGGAGCCGATATTACGAGCTCGGCGGCCTGAAGCTCCACTACGTGGACGAGGGCGCCGGTGATCCCGTGGTTTGTCTTCACGGCAATCCCAGCTGGTCCTTCTACTACCGGGAGCTCATCAAGGACCTGAGCGGGTCCCACCGCGTCCTGGCACCGGATCACATTGGCTGCGGCCTCTCGGACAAGCCCGATGACTCACGCTATGAATACCGGCTCGAGCGCCGCATCGACGACATGGAGGCTTGGCTCGACGGTCTGGACATCACGAAGAACATCACACTGGTGATGCATGACTGGGGTGGTGCCATCGCGATGGGCTATGCTACGCGTCATCCGGAGCGAGTCTCACGCTTGGTGGTCATGAACACCGCGGCTTTTCCCATACCCGAGGCAAAAGCTTTGCCCTGGTCCCTCTGGTTTTGCCGGAGCACCAAACTTGGCGCCTTGTTCGTCCGAGGTCTCAACGGGTTTGTCAGGGGCTGGTTGTTCACCGGTTGCAAGAAGCGCCATCTCAGCGTTTCGGAGAGAGCCGGGTATCTTGCCCCCTACGATTCTTACAAAAACAGAATTGCCGTTCTGCGGTTCGTTCAGGACATTCCCCTTCATCGGGATGATCCCAGCTTCGAGTGTCTGGCCGGGGTCTCCGATGCGTTGAGCTCCCTTCGTGAAAAGCCCATGCTCATCTTGTGGGGAGAGAAGGACTTTGTGTTCGACGATCACGTGCTCTCGGAATGGACCCGCCGGTTCACTGCCGCCCAGGTCGAAGTCTTCCCCGAGGCTGGACACTTGACTCTGGAGGACGCCCGGGACGAATCCCTTGCCCTTATCGGGGACTTTCTGAAGGTGGAGTAGGCCGACAGGCGGAACAGGCGTGAGTCTCGAAATTGAGGGGGCCGGCGTCAACATCGCCTCCCACTTGCCCGCCATGGCCCGGCGCCGGCCGGACAGCCTGGCCGTGGCGCTTTGGTCCGGTGAATCTCTGACGTTCAAGGAGCTGGACGAAGCCAGCGGAACGCTTGCCCGTGGGCTTCAGTCCGTGGGGATTGGCCGCGGTGTCCGCACCGTGCTGATGGTCAAGCCCAGTCTGGATTTCTTTGCCCTCACCTTCGCCCTGTTCAAGTGCGGGGCGGTCCCCGTGGTGGTGGATCCGGGGATGGGCCTCGAGAACCTCGGCGTCTGCCTGGCCGAAGCCCGGCCCGAGGCCTTCATCGGCATTCCCCAGGCCCATGCCGCACGCATCCTCTTCAAGTGGGCCAAGGGGATGATCCGCAAGAGGGTCACCGTGGGACGCCGGTGGTTCTGGGGCGGGCATACACTCGAGGACGTCTCCCTTCGGGGACGGGCCGACGGCGACTACGTTCCGGCATCCACCGCTTCAGACGAGACGGCGGCCATTCTATTCACCTCGGGAAGCACGGGTGTCCCCAAGGGCGTCGTCTACACCCATGGCAATTTCTCTGCCCAGGTCGAGATGATCCGCGAGACCTACGCCATCGAGCCTGGTGAAATTGACATGCCCACTTTTCCTCTCTTCGCGCTTTTCGATCCTGCATTGGGAATGTCTGCCGTCATTCCCGACATGGATGCCACCCGACCGGCCCAAGTGAAACCGGAGAACATCATCGAGCCCATCCTGCGCCACGGCGTCACCAACATGTTCGGCTCGCCCGCCCTCATCGACAAGGTCGGGCGCTATGGCGAAGCCCTCGGCGTGAAGCTTCCGTCACTCAGGCGCGCCGTTTCCGCCGGCGCACCTATGCCGGCCCGGGTCCTCGAGCGCTTCTCCAAGATGCTCTCCCCAGGAGCTCAGGTCTTCACCCCCTATGGTGCCACCGAATCCCTGCCCGTTTGCTCCATTGGCAGCGCGGAGGTCCTTTCGGAGACCCGGGAGAAGACGGATCAAGGCGCAGGGATTTGCGTGGGCCGACCGGTGAACGGTATGACGGTGGAGGTGATCCGGATCCGTGAGAGTGAGGAAGACGAGCCCATCAAGGAGTGGAATGAAGGGCTTCGTGTGCCCCGGGGTGAGGTAGGGGAGATCGCTGTGAAAGGCCCCGTGGTCACGCGCTCGTATTTCAACCGTGAGGCCGCAACCGAGCTCGCGAAGATTGCCGTACCCGGCTCCGCCGACTTCTATCACCGCATGGGTGACCTCGGTTACTTCGACGACGAGGGCCGGCTGTGGTTCTGCGGCCGCAAGTCCCATCGCGTCGTCACCGGCACCGGAGCTGACGTCGAGACCTACTACACAATTCCCTGCGAGGGTGTGTTCAACGCGCACCCCAAGGTTTACCGCTCGGCGCTGGTGGGTGCCAAGCGCCTCTCTGAAGTCGAGCCTGTTCTCGTGGTGGAGCTCGAGGCCGACGCCCGGGAGTCGAATGGCCTTTGCCAGGAGTTACTGGAGCTCGGTGCCGCCCAGCCCCATACGAAAAAAATCCAAACGCTGCTCTTCCACAAGAGCCTGCCCGTGGACATCCGCCACAACTCGAAGATCTTCCGCGAGAAGCTCGCCCGGTGGGCCACCGAGCGTCTCCGGTGAAGGCCCTGGTCACCGGCGGGGGAGGCTTTCTCGGAGGGGCTATCGCCACGAGGCTCCGCGCGCGGGGTGATGAGGTCAGGAGCTTTTCTCGGGGAAAGTACGCCGATCTCGAATCCCTCGGTGTCGAGCATATTCAGGGCGACCTCGCCGACAGCAAGGCCGTGTCCCAAGCCGTGCGCGGAGTGGACGTGGTCTTCCACGTCGGAGCCAAGGCGGGAGTCTGGGGGCCCTACGCCGACTACTTCGCGACAAATGTGACCGGCACCGAAAACGTCATCACCGCCTGCCGCCGGGAGGGCGTCGGCAAGTTGGTCTACACCAGCACGCCCAGCGTGGTTTTTGGTGCGGAAGATCTGGAAGGGGTGGACGAGTCCGTTCCCTACGCCTCTCGCTACGAAACCGCCTATCCCGAAACGAAGGCCAGGGCCGAACGCGAGGTGCTTCAGTCGAACGGCCCGGAGCTGGCCACCGTCGCCTTGAGGCCCCATCTCATCTGGGGACCCGGGGACAACCATCTGGTTCCGAGAATCGTGGCCTGGGGCCGGGCAGGCAAGCTGAGAAAGATCGGGCAGCGGCCCTGCCTCGTGGACTCGGTCTACATCGCCAATGCCGCCGAGGCGCACATTCTCGCTGCAGAAAAGGTCTCCTTCGGAGCCGCTTGTGCGGGCAAGCCCTACTTCATCTCCAATGACGAGCCCATGCCGATCTTCGAGCTCATCAACAAGATACTCGCCGCGGCCGGGGTGCCACCGGTCACGCGATCGATCCCGGTGCCCCTGGCCGTGGCGGCAGGCTGGATGTTGGAGACGGTTTACCGCGTACTGTCCATCACGGAAGAGCCGCCCATGACCCGTTTCTTGGCTCATCAGCTCGCCACGTCACACTGGTTCGACATCTCCGCTGCCCGCCGTGACTTGGGATACGTACCGTCCGTCACCATTGCCGAGGGCCTGGAGCGTCTGAAGCGATCGTTCCGACCGTGATCGAGCGTTCACATAAAACAGGATTACGCGCTCTCTTCAGGCAAACGATCCGGGATGCGCTGCAGGTAGCTGCTTCGCGATCAGGCAGGCCTGCACATCTCCTCGAGAAGGATGTCTGGGAGTTGAAGGGACCCTTCGCTGTCGGGAACGGCTGGGCGGATTGCTGAAATATTACCATCGGGCCGCCGCATGAGTTTTTTGACCCCTGCGGGGCATCGAAACCCAAAGATTTGAAAGAGTTACGAGTCGCTTGACCTTGCGCCACTGAAATCGTACCGAGCTGCTTGACAAAGCCGTCCCCGTTAATCATAATTTTGTTGACTGTTCAATCAAGGGGGACTCCCAATGTATGACGTTGCTCGCAGCATCGCCATCGGACTGATGGCGTCCGCCCTCATGTGCGCGGCGACAGCCGGGGCCGAGAACGACTCGGATCCGCTAGGAGTATTCGCCGCACTAGTGGGTGGCACCTGGGTCTACGAAGGTGTCAACCGCCAAGGCAACCCCGTCGTGGATCGGCAGGTTTACGAATGGATGTGGGACCAGCGGTTCGTAAAGGTGAACCAGGCCAATCGCAGCCGGGACAGCGCGCACATCACGGAGGCGATCCTGGGCTGGGATTCGGAGCGCGGATCGCTGCAGTTTTGGCATTTTGCAAACTCGGGGAAAATCAGTCGTGGCGTCGTATCAGTGGACGAGGGCGTCTTCGTCTGGGAGGCGGAGATACTGGATGCGGAGATCCTGGCCTGGCGGGCGACGATAGAGCTCCTCGATGAGGATCAGACTCGACAGACGCTCGAGTACAAGAAATAAGGATGGCACCTGGGTGGATCGGTTCACCCGACTTTATCGCCGCGTGCGGTGAAGCAATTTTTCAGCGAGGCCCCGCGGGAGAAACCCATGAAAGCCCATGCGGCTCGTGTCCCGGCCGAGGAGCTCGGTACCCGAGAGACGCTGGTCTCCTCGGCCCGCGAGCTCTTCCGCTCCCAAGGCTACCATGCTACCAGCATCCATCAGATCCTGACGAAAGCGAAGGTCCATAGCGGGAGCCTCTACCACTTCTTCAAGGGCAAGGAGCATCTTCTCCGGGCGGTCCTCGACGAGTACTTGGAGCTGCTCGAACCGATCGTCATCCAGCCGATCCT
This sequence comes from Candidatus Marinacidobacterales bacterium, assembly GCA_965237685.1. Taxonomy (GTDB): domain Bacteria; phylum Acidobacteriota; class Vicinamibacteria; order Marinacidobacterales; family SMYC01; genus CBDEGF01. Next base: position 1,518,878 of record CBDEGF010000003.1, on the reverse strand, counting down.
CGCCCGGGACTTACCGCCCCTGGATCGTGTATGGGCGCTCCTCGAAGGCTACCGCACGTTGCTTCTCGAATCAGGCTTCGAGAGCGGTTGCCCGATAGGCAATCTGGCTCTCGAGGTGGGGGAGCAGGGCGTTGAGGTGCGGGACAGGCTGGCAGCGAACTTCGCCGGCTGGCGCCGGTGGGTGGTGGAGTGGCTAAAAGAGCATGGAGCGGCGGACACCGTCGCCCACGAGACCGCGGAGCTCGTGCTCGCCGTAATGGAAGGCGGTGTGATGCAGGCGCGAATCGGTCGGAGCATCGAGCCGTTCGACGCAGCGGTCATGGGTTTGAAACGGTACCTCGACTTGCTCATGGAGCAAACGGCATGAGGCGCCTCGTTTTGATGGCAACGCCTCGGCTTTTCCGTGCTTGTCGAATGCCTCAGTGCGCAGACAGCCAGCTTGCAGCCCGTGAGGCAAAGCTGGGCAAGAGAGCAGAAGCCGTCTTCGTAAACCAGCCTACGGCCGGGCGTTCCAGTTCTTTGACCACACGGGCTCCTCGAGAAGGCAGGGGCTAGGTCACAATCGACTCGGTGGGCCCGCGCGACAGCAACCGCCCCGTTCCGGGCGGCTCCAGCACCTTTCCGTCGTCATAGACGATGCGTCCGGCCCGCAACGTCGTGCGCGGCCAGCCGGAAATCTCCCAGCCTTCGAACAACGAGAAGCCCGCTCGTGAGTAGAGGTCCTCGCGCCGCACGACGCGAGCTGCTTCCGGATCCCACAAAACCAGGTCGGCCTGTGATCCGAGCGCGATGGTCCCTTTGGTCGGGTAGAGTCCGAACAGCTTCGCCGCGTGGGTCGAGCTCACCGCGACGAACTGCTGCGGTGTGATCCGGTTCTTCCGCACGCCCTCGGAGTACAGAAGAGGGAGCATCGTCTGGAGGTTCGCCACGCCCGGTCGCAGCTGACCGATGTCGAGCTCCGGGTCGAGCTTCTGCTCCCGGCTCCAGGGTGCGTGGTCGCTGCCCACGCAGTGGATCCCTCCATTCCCGAGACCCCTCCACATGGCCTCGACGTCCTCGGAGTCCCTGAGAGGTGGTTGTCCGATGTAGAGGGGACCGTCGGGTTCGAGGAAGCGTTCTTTGGTGAAGTGAAGGTACAGGGGCCTCGTTTCGACGTGGACCGGGCAGCGATCGAGCCTGCGCCTCCTGACAGCGGGCGAGCGCCCGTTGAGAGGACAGGTGAACAATGTAGATGGGTGCGCCGGTCTCACCGCATAGAGATACTGCTTGCTCCACCGCCTCGACCTCGGCTTCGACGGGGCGACTTTCGGCAAAATAGCGGAGCGACGTACGCCCGTCCGCTTCGAGTCGTTCTGCGGCCTGGTCGAGAAGTGTTCTATCTTCGCAGTGCAGCAGCGTCAGGATGCCGGCTTCACTCGCGACTTTCAGGATCGGAACGAATTTCCGGACGTGCTCGGCGAAGCCCCGTCCCACCATGAAAATCTTGACGCTGGTGTGGCCGGCCTGACGAAGCTCTCGCAGCTCCGCTATCGTGCTCCCGGTTACCTCCCGCAGAATCGGGTGCAGCAGTATGTCTGCGATCGACTCCTCGGCGATCCGACGCGACTCTCGCTCGACCGCGTCGATGAGCCGCTCACCCTCCTGGGCCCCAGTCATGCAGCCGATGGTGGTGATCCCGCCGGCCAGGGCCGCCTTCGAGCCGCTCTCGTAGTCGTCGACCCAGGGAGGTGAGAGGTGAGCATGGGGGTCGATGCCTCCCGGTGTAATCTCCAGGCCCGCCGCGTCGAGAACGCGCTCGCCATCGCGCTCCAGGCTGGTGCCAATCTCGACGATCTCCGTGCCGCGGATCCGGACGTCACCCGCCCAGTGGCGCTCGTCGGTCACGAGCGTCCCGCCGCGGATCAAGACGTCGTCAGCTGATTGTGAGGATCTGGCGATACCGCGGGTCGACCAGGCCGCGCCTGCGAGCGCACCCCACCGGAGCAGCTGCGGCGATGCAACTTGAGCTTACCCCTCCTTGATATCGGTGATGACCCAGCGTCCGATCGGGCTGAGGTTTCGTTTGTTGTCCTCCAGACTGAATTTCTGCAGCGTAAAAGTAAACGTCTTCTCGGTGGACCCATCGTTGACTTTGAGCATCAACTCCCTTCCGTAAAAGTGCCCTTCGAAGTCCTCGTTCACGCGAACATTCACCGACAGGTTGGCCGCCAACCGTAGACGCTCGATCTTCTTGTTCAGTTCCATCGCGACCATGTCCAGTTCTTCCTCATTGCCGACTCTCTCTTCCCATTCCTTCTGGAAATCTGTGAGCTCTCCGGTGAACTCATATTCCGGATCCTTCTCACGCTGGGCCGTGTACTCGTCGAACGCACTTCGGTTGTCTTGCCGAAAGTAAGCGTTCTTTTCCTGGACCAACCTGCGCTCACGTATGAGCTTGGTCAGCTCGGCCTGAAGCTCCGAGAGGGCGAAAGGCTCGGTTGCGGCGGGGCCGACCTCCAGGATCTCCCAGGACTCGACGCCTCCGGAGAACTCGGCGATGGAGACGGCTTGGGCGACTTTCTCATCCCCGCTTTGCACCGCGGTAAGGAACGAGCTGACAACTTGCTGTTCCGCTCCGGAGCAGGACAAGACCAGGAGGGTAGCCGCGACGATTGAAACGCTTCTGAGGTTGGACATCATTCTCCTCCATGCTGCGGCAGGTTGCCCTCAGGGGTCTCGACAAGACGCGGTAGTTCGCGGGCCGGTCTCGGATTCGGCAGGAGAACGAGAGCCTGGCTACCGAACGGGACGTCGGGACATCGCGCTACCGGAACGGCGAACCTGAGTGCGGGCGACCGCCAACGGGATCCTACGGCCCCGCTCGATGCAGTGCAAGTCGCTCGCCGTTCACCTGGATCCGCGCTGTCAGAAATCGATCCTGGCCAGGAGGCCTTTGCGCCCTCGAGATCACAGGAGCGTGGTGCGGACTCGACCGGACGGTCACGCTGCTGTAAAGTCAGTCGGCCGAAAGGAGGTCCGCGTGCTCGATTGGAGAGCTCCATCGATTGTGACCAGCCTCGCATGGATGTGCGCCGCCAGTATCGGGTCCCCTCAGGAAGCGAGCGTCAAACCAGGTATCAACGAGCGTTACGCCGATCCTGATATGGACAGCATCGAGGCCGTCCTCGAGCGGGAAGACCGTGCCATCTACAAGTATCGGCACGCCATCGTTGCCGCCCTGGCGCTCGAGCCAGGTATGAGCGTGGCCGACGTCGGTGCCGGCACGGGCTTCATCGCCCGTTTGATGGCGCGGGAAGTGGGACCGAACGGAAGAGTCTACGCCGTCGAGATCTCACCTCAGGCGGTCGACTACCTGCGTGACGCGGCGTCGAAGGAAGGGATCGACAACCTCGCCCCGGTTCTGGGAGAGTTCCGAAGCGCGACGCTCGACACGGGCTCGGTGGACCTCGTCCTGGCCTGCGACGCCTACCACCACTTCGAGTACCCGGAAGACATGCTGGCGTCGATTCGTCAGGCTCTCCGACCCGGCGGCCAGTTGGCGATCATCGAGTACGAACGGATCCGCGGTGTCACGGATGATTTCTGCGTCGAGCACATACGGGCCGGCAAAGGCACCTTCACCGACGAGATCAAGGACGCCGGCTTCGACCTGGTGAAAGAGATTCCGCTCTTAAAGGGTCAGTACTTCCTGGTGTTCCGGAAACGTTGACGGTATGAGTTAAGATGTAGTTGATGTCGACGCAAGCGCGTGTGGTCCGCTTGACGGCGGATGAGTATCTCCATGCGGAAGCACGCGGGCAGGTCCGCCGTGAATTTGTCCGCGGTCAGTTGTTCGACATGGTGGGTGGAACAGATTCCCACAATCTGATCTGCCTGAATATCGCCTCCGCTCTTCGCGAGCGCCTCCGCGACCGGCCCTGTCGTGTCTTCATGGCGGACATGAAGCTGCGCGTTGTGGCCGACGTTTTCTACTACCCGGATGTGTTCGTCACTTGCGATCCCGACGATCGTGAGCCCTACTTCAAAGAGCGTCCCACGCTCGTCGTCGAGGTTCTCTCCGCAACGACCGAGGGAACCGATCGACGAGAGAAGTTCCTCGCATACGAGCTGTTGCCCAGCCTTCGAGAGTACGTTCTCGTTCAGCAGTCCCGGCGGGAGGTGGAAGTATTCCAGCGCTCGTCGCCGGACGAGGCATGGACGAAGTCGGTCCACACAGCATCCGACGAAGTGGCTTTCACATCGGTCGGTGTCTCCATGACGATGCCGGAAGTCTACGAGGGAGTCGAGCTCGACTAGTTCTCCGTCGGGAGACCACGACGGGTGGTAGCCGAAATCGGTCACTCGGCGCACGTTCTCGCCGGTGGCACCCATGACGAAGATGCCGCCCCCGTCCCGCTCCGAACGGAACGCGATCCTCTCACCGTCGGGAGAGAAGGCGGGTTGCGTGTCGTCCGCCGGCGAATCCAGGGTCAAGTTTGACGGATTGTGACCGCCCACCCGCTGCACGTAGATGTCTCAGTTTCCCGCCGCCTGGCTGGCGAAGGCGACGTCACACCCGTCCGGCGAAAGGCTCGAGAAGAGCTCGTCGCCGGGCAGGGAGGTGATTTGAGTAAAGGATCCGCGGAGCCCGGTTCGCTCCGAGTCCCGGGGGGGACCCAAAGCGAGATAGGTGGTCATTGCGGAAGCGACGAGGGCCGCTCCCACCGCTCCCAGCAGGAATCGCTTGCTGACACCGGCCGACGTGGCGATGGCAGCCTCCTCGAGCGCGCCGGAATCCATCTCCTGCTTCAGCTCTTCGAGCTCGTTGCGAACGTCGAGACTATCCTGGTAGCGACGTGTCGGTTCCTTGGCGAGGCATCGCCTGATGATCTTGGCCAGCTCGCGGGGGACGCTCGGCCTGAGCTCGGCGATCGGGCGAGGGGTATCCCTGAGGATCGAGGAGATGGTCGAGGCAGCGGTGTCTCCCCGGAACGGACGTTCGCCCGTCGCCATCTCGTAGAGAATGATGCCCAGCGAGAAGATGTCGCTGCGGTGATCGATGGCTTTTCCCTCCCATAATGAGTCGCTTCGTGCTCTTCGTGCTCTTCGTGTGCTTCGTGGTTCGTCTTCGGTTTCTAGAACGGAGCTGTTAGGTTAGCGAGCCAGCAGGTACGAAAACTTGACGCGCTCTCCCGCGGTCCCGTCCAGGCGAAAGACAATGGTGGAGGCATCGACTGCAAGCACTTGCCCTGCCTCCACGTGAAAACTTCCCGGAACGAAGTACCGGGAGGCGGTGAAATGAAAACGCCATCGCAATTCGCGCCGCGGTGAGGATACCAGGCGCGCTTCGATGGTGTTCCTGCCAGACTTGCCCTGGAACGAGCGGTGCAAGGGGGCCGAGCTGTTCATCTCGACGAGCCGTCGGTCGTTCAGTACTAGCTGTCCTTGCGCGCGCTCCTCGGAGCCCGGCACTCGTTCGGTGCAACGGTGGGTGGGTCGGGGCGCGTGTCGAAGCAGGCGCTCAGCGACGCCGGGATGGTCGATGTGGTGGTCGTGCTGGTGGTTGAGCTCGTCGATGTCGTGGTGATCGTGGCGGTGCTTCCATCACCACTTCCGGAGCCGCTCCCGGTATCGGAGTCGGAGGTTGTGAGGACCGCCACGCCCGCGACGGCTGCGGCAACGCCCGCACCAGCCCCAACGAGGGTCCCTGTGCCCGCGCCACCTCCCGCGGACGATACGGCTCCCGACGCGGATACCACCCCCGAGATGCCGACACTCTGAAATCCAGGCGGCATGGACGGTGCTCCGGCCCGCGTCGCTCCCACAACGATGTTCGGGTTCGTTCCGGTGTACGAACCGGGAACGGAAGCGCTGGTCACTTGCGTGGCAATCTGGGCGGTGCGCGCTGTTTGCCTGGACACCGTCGTGGCCTCGATATAGTAGACGAGCTCGCGCGTCGTCGATGCGGGCATGGGAAGTATGGCTCGCACCACGAGGAGGTCGGTGTCTTCCTCTTCGGTCGGCACCATCTCCACATAGTAGAAATCGGGATACTCCGCCGCCCGAAAGTAGAGGCGAACCGATTCGACGTCTTCTTCATCCGACTCGACCTCGGCCTCGACTTGCGGGAACTCCTGGGTTGGGACGTACTCGACTGCCTCGTGGCGGATGACGGGTGGCGCCACCAGCCCGCCTTTGCCGGTCACGGGCGCCGAGCTCAGGACCTCGCTGACCGAGAGGGCCAGGATGCAGGCGACGCCAGCCAGGCAGTGGCGGGCCATTGGCCGACTATTTCGTCTCATCGAGCGACTTCAACCGACGGACGGCGAGCGCGTCCCCTCGATCGGCCGCCTCACGATACCAGCGGAGGGCGATTTCCATGTCCTGAGTCACACCGAGGCCCTCTTCGTACATTCGCGCGAGGTTGAACATACCCGCGGGGTTTCCAGCCTCGGCGGCGCGCTCGAACCAGGCGACCGCCTCGCTCGCATCGGCTTCGACGCCGAGCCCCTCACGGTACAAATGGCCGATGCTGTTCATCGCGCTAGCGTTGTGCTTGGCGGCGGCGCGCCGGAAATACTCGAGCGCCTCCTGGTAATCCTGCTCGACGGCTTCGCCCTCGAAATACAAGCGCCCCAGGTTGTGCAGCGCGGTGGTGTCCCCCGCCTCAGCGGCCTTCCGGTACCAGGACACCGCTTGTTCGTCACTTTTTTGAACGCCCTGGCCCTGGTGGTACAGGAAAGCGAGGTTGTTCATCGCGCGCGCGTCGCCCGCTTCGGCGGCCGCGCGGAAATTGGCGAAGGCCTTTCCATAGTCCTGCTTCACGCCCTGTCCCAGCGGGTACATGGCCCCGAGGTTGTACAGAGCACTCGTCTCCCCTGCTTGCACCGCTTGCCCGTACCACAGCGCTGCCTGAACGTAGTCCAGCTCGGTGCCAGTCCCCTGCGAATAGAGAAAGGCAAGGTTGTTCATGGCACTGGTGCTGCCCGCTTCGGCGGCCTGGAGGAACCATTCGAAGGCTTTCAGGTCATTCTGCTCCACGCCGACACCCTCCGGATACATGAATCCGAGGTACGTCATCGCTTCGGCGTGTCCTTTCGCGGCAGCAATCTCGAACGACTCGTAGGCTGCGGCGTACTCCTCGCTTTCGTAGAGGCTTTCTCCTGCGATGTAGGCCTCCTCACCGAGCGCCCCGCCAGGCTCCTCGCGCTTGAGCTTGAAAACAAAGTCACCCTCGTCGAGATCGGGATCCCGGATCTTCCCGTATTGCGGGTGCTGGTTGGGCGACCGACTCCTGGATCGCTTCTGGAAGGCTCTCGGCCCGCACATTCAGCACCGATCCCGAAAAGCAGCTGTCGAAAACGAAGAGAACGTGGCGCGAGCGGATCTTGCGAGCGTAAGATAGAAACCAGTCCATACCGACCGAGCGAGCTTCGAAGCCTGCGTAGTCCGTGCGCGGATGGGGCGTGTCGGTCAGGGCGATGTAGCCGAAGGACTGGTCGAGCGCCCCACCCTTCTCGGTGTGGCCGTGACCGGCGTAGTAGACGAGGAGCTGAGCATCCGCCTCTCGTCCGCGTGTAGCGAGAAACTGCCCCATCCCTCGTGAAACTGCTGGTTCTGAAGATTCTTGTGTACCTCGGTCTCGAAGCCGAGCTGTCCAAGCGTTTCAGCAACGTCGTCGACGTCACTGGTCGGCCACTCGAGCGTGTCCCAGTGCTCGTACTCACTGTTGCCGATGAGAAGAGCGTAGGATGCCGAATAGAGGTCGATGGTCTCGCCCTGGGGCGTGAGGACCTGGACGCCTCGGGTCTTGACTCGGATTGAGCCGAGGCGACCGCCACCGGAAGGAGCAGGGCCGCAGCCAGCACGCGCACTCGCGTCGTCGTCGACGCCTGTCGCAGCCACAGGTGAAGAGCCAAGATGGTCGAACAACGGTCGGGTCCTTCTCCGTCCTACGCGGCGAGTGACCTTGCGTCACCTCCTCGTTCCCGATCGGTCGGGGGCCCGGCAACGCCCTGGAAAGGAGCATCGAGAGGGCGTTGGGTACCCTCACTAAGTGAGGAGTTAAATGGATCTCGAGCTTGCACTCAAGCGGGAACGTCTTCTTGGGAATCCCCGTCAGCTTTGTAACGCCCCCCCAAAAAAAGAAAGGGGGAGGCCGCTAGCGGCCTCCCCTCGAGAAACGAAAGCAGTCGGGTTTTGCTATCTCGATCGACGACGCACGTAGCCGAGCGTTCCAACGAGCCCGAGCCCGATCAGAAGCATCGTGCCCGGCTCGGGTGCCGGCTGCGGGTCTTCGAATCGGAGGTCGTCCAGGCTGTACCCGAAGGTGCCCATGAAGTCGACTTCGACGCGGTGGATTCCAGCCGCCACGATCGAAACGGAAAATCGGGAAGTGCCTGACACGTTCTGCGTGTTGATCAGCGTGTTCCCAAGGTTGAAGGCCCTGATCTGGAAGACATCGTTGTCACCGCCGGCGTCGCCGATGGTGAAGGAGACCGAGTTCGACGTCGATGGAGTCATGGTGCCCGGGCCCACGAAACTGAAAAAGATGTCGCCGATTATTGCGCCGCCTCCGGCTCCGGGAAGGATTCCGTTCGCGTCCAGGCCACTGACGCTGTTCAGCCCCGAGCTGGGAGCCAGACTATCCCGCACCACGGCGACACCCGTGCTGACCCCGGCTCTTCCGAACAGGACCCCGAGGTTCATGAAATCGTTGGTGAGTACCGAGGCCGGATTCGGCACTTTGTTGCCGCCGGATGTGATTAGGGTGAAGGGCAGGCCTTCGAAGTCGATCAAAGCGGCGTTCGCGGAGCCGGTCAACGCGATCAGTACGATGGCGACAGCGACGACGCGGCGCGGCACCCGCGAAGGTTGAGTTTTTCTCTTCATGAAGGTTCCTCCAGAGATTCGAACAAATGATTACTTCATGCTGCACTGATGCAATTCGCATTCCAGCCGGATTCACTTGGGGGCAATCTCCACAAGGGCTTGATTCTAAAAAGCTTGTCTGGGGTTTGCGATGCTGTGACCGGCAGGTGCCGCGGGTCCTTCCGTCAAAGAATCCGACAAGCCGCTGGCCGCGAATCGCCTCAAGTCGTTGCAAAAGGGGCTCGTTTCGACGGAAGACCCAGAACTGTCAAAGAAGCCGACAGATCTGAGCGCCTGTTCACTCGCGACCGTCAAGAAAGCTCGACCGAGTGAAAACCCTTTGACAGGCGAAAGGCGCGGAGGATACATTCCGAACGGATCTGTGGAGTGTCGTGCTCTATCGCCTCCGTCCACGATCGAGACGCTGAATCGATTCGCCTCGATCGGCGAAGGGCCGATGCCTGCCAAAGGAGGGCACTTCTCATGAAACGCAGAGAGTTTCTGACTATGGCTGGAGCGCTGGGCCTTGTCACAAAAGGTTCCCCGTCGGCGTCGGCCCAGACCTCATCGGGCTACGCGGAAGAACTCGGCGACATCAACAGCTACTTCCTGGAACCGGGTCTCCTGACACCGAACGAGGAGCAGGAAGTCGAGGACTACCTGAAGCTCCGGGAGGAGGTGAGCCAGGGGAGTCCGGTGCGGCTGCGCGGCCGCCCCAAGCGAGCGCCGACGTACCGGCTCGTCTACTGGGAGGGCGCGCTGGGTGACGTGAACGGCAAGCTGGCGGGACCGCTGAGCGTGACCCCGGAGCTCGAGGCGTCCAGGAAGGGCTATCGGGTGAATGCCCAGATCCTGAATTCCCACCTCTCCTCGGAGGACTGGAAGGAGGGAAGACAAGGCCTCTTGTCCGTTGACCTCCTTGCCAAACCGCAGAGAGGCAGGCCGAAAACATGGCAGCTGGCCGAGACCTTCGACGTTCTTCCTGGCGGTCGGTCCTCGCTGGGATTCGAGTACATCGTGCAGGACAAAGACGTGGAAGTGCCCGTTCCGCTTGTCACATCTCAACCAAACCTTGGTGTGCGCTTCCAGCTCATGCGAGTGCGCGAGGGCAACAGCTTTCTCAAAAAAGTGATGAAGGTCGCCGCCATCGCGGCAAATCCTTCTGGGACTCCTCACCGGCGGTGCCGCCACCGGGCTCGCCGCCGCAATTCCTGCTGCGATCCGCCTCCCCGAAATGGCTCAAGAAGGAGTCGCTTTCGCCCAGGCGGTGTACGGGACCAACGCGGAGCAGAAAGAGCCCATATGGAGGGGCAGCGTTGCCACGTACGGAATCGCCGCCGGCGGAGGGCGCCTCGCCCTGAAGCCTGGTTTCTGGATCGTTCTGGATGAGTTCCGACGGGCGGACCTTCGGGGTTTGATCCTCGAAGACATCGGTGGCCGGCCAACGCTGACCGAGGACGACGGTTCCGGGAGCGGTGCTCGAAAGGAATGTGATCTCAACTACCTCGTTCCTGTCCCTCGAGATTGCTCCCGCGTAGCGGGAGACTTCTCACGGAGCGATTGAGAATCGTGCATCGGGCGATCCTTGCTGGTGCGCTCCTGACCACGCTCGCCTCGAACGGTTGGGCTCGTGGACGCCGGTGAGAGGCATGCTCTTCTCGTTGGCTGCACCGAGTACCCTCATCTTCTGGAAGAGCACGGAGAGACGTTCTACGAGCAGTCCGTCCGCCTCCTCGGGCCCGCGAACGACGTCCATCTGTTCCACGAGCTGCTGGTCGACAAGTTCGAGTTTCCGCCAGACACGATCACCACGCTCGTGGGTTGGGACGAAGGCGATCCCTCGAGCCGACCGACCTGCGCGAATATCGAGAAGGCCTTTCAGAATCTTGCCCGGACCGTTGGCCAGGACGACTACGTCGTGATCCTGATGGCGGGTCACGGGAGCCACCAGCCCGCTGGGGCGGGCAGTGCCGACGCAGGCCGGCGCGAGCTCGACGGAAGAGACGAAATCTTCCTGCCGGCCGACGTGAAGGGATGGCTCTCCGAGCAGGCCACGGTAGAGAACGCGATCGTCGATGACGAGATCGGCGAGTGGCTGGCGGCGATTCGCGAGAAAGGTGCGCTCGTATGGATCACCTTCGACGTCTGCCCACGCGGGAACGATGACGCGGGGCGGGCTCGGAAAGTTGGTTCGCGACCGTTATCTCGAACCCCGCGCTGTTGCGTGTGCCGAAGGAGTCGTCTGCTGCCGGTAACCTCCGCACGCGAGGCGGCGGGACGGCGAGCGACGAGCAGGACCTCTTCGACCTTCGCTCGACCGGCGGAGACCGGAACTCTGGCTGGGGCTCTTCTGCACACGGCAACCTACGTACTGACGCTGCTGTTCTTCTACGTGTGCGCGGCGCTGCTGTTGCGCGAGGGCAGACCCGAGCCGGACTCCGCTACGTAGTGCCCCGTCCCGGAAGTCAGGTTGCATTCGAGCGCCGATGCATCCCGCCTCGCTGCGTTGCACCTCGGTTGAATACCCCGGTATTTCGCCCTCGCCGCGCCTTGCGATCCGGGCGCCTCGACGCTCTCGATGCTAACCTCACTTCCGGGACGGGACACTAGCTAGAGGCTGTTGCAAAACGTAGCTCATTCCTCCTTTGGGTTCAACGCCCGGACGGTCTGGCCCGTGGCCGATCTGCTGATTATTCCTGCAGTTCCGCGATTGACTCCCTAAAGCCGTTATTAGTGATTGTTTGGATTTTTTTCTTGACATGATACCTAAGAGAGGAGATCTCTTAGGCATGATCGGAACGCTCACAAGACGGTCTCGTCACGAGCTGGCCGATGCGAGTCGCGGAGAGCGTTTTCGGTACCGGGGATATTGTCTCGCGTGAGCTCCCAGCTGCCCAGAAACAGGCGCGGCCGCATACAGGAGTGCGGTAAGACCGAGCGTCCGCCAGCGCGGGTTCCGCAGCAGCGAGCGGAAGCTTCGCCGCGGCTTGTCTTCGCCGAGCTCCGCTTCGGACGTCAGCAGTCCGAGCGACAGCTTGCCGTGCTTGACCATCAGGGCGAGGGGATAGAAGGCGCCGAGAGCCGGCCATGGGTCGTCCGATTGAAGCACCTCATCGATCGCTCCTTCGTGCTCTTCGAGCTTTTCGCGAATGACGCTCTTCAGGTCCTTCGGATCGCCTGCTTCGCCGAGCGCCTTCCAGAGCGGCTGGAGACGGAGCTCGCGAATGTCGGTGCCCGCCGCAGCCCTGGCCTCGTCGCGCAGGCGTTCGAGGCGGCCGAACGTCCTTTCGTCGCGGGCGATCTCGTCCAGGGTCGCGAGGAGTCCGAGGATGGGGACCTCGGTGCGTGCGGTGAAGTCGACCTCCGGCGCTTCCACGGTCTCGCCGGAAGCGATGCGATAAAGGAGATAAGGGTAGTCGACGTTCGAGGCGACCGCCTGGGAGAGGCCTCCGAAGAAGCGCGGGTTGATCTCGATCAGATAAGCCGTCCCGTCGCGGCCAACACGAAAATCGAGTTCGGCAATACCGTGCCAGCCGAGGTGGGCGAGCAGCCGATTCGCGGCCGTCTCGGCCTCGGGCAGGGAAACGGTCTCGCGCAACGCGCTGGCGCCCGTCTCGCGCGGGAACTGGCGGACGTTGTGGTACGTCATGTGTGCGACGGGCCGTCCCTTGTCGAACAACGCCGTGACGCAGTAGTCGTCTCCGTCGATCGATTCCTGAACGAGCGGATAGGTGTCGGGCTCGAGACGGTAGCCTTCGACGAACTCCTTGAACGACGCGGTCAGCTCCTCCGGCGTCGTGCAGCGCTTGATCCCGACTCCCGAGGCACCCTCGCGCACCTTGAGGAATACGGGGAAGGCGATGTCCGGGATCGCGCGATAGTCGTCGACCGCGCGAAACTGGTGGGTCGGCGGGATCGGGATCTGTAGCTCGCGGGCGAGTGCCGGGATGTTCCCCCTTGTCGTGTGTCAGCGCCATGTTCTCGTAGCTGGTGAAGGATGAGAAGGCCCTCGAGATCTTCCGCGCGTTCGTTGCTGCAGCGCGAGAGGCAAGCGCGCGCTGAGAAAGGTCAGGACGCCCCGAGCGCGTCGAGTAGCTCTTTCGCCTCTCTCAAATCCCTCGTGTCGAAGCCCTCCGTAAACCAGGCGTAGAAGCCCGAAGTCCAGGATCTTCACGTAGCCGTCCTCCGACAACATGAGGTTCTCCGGCTTCAGGTTGCGATGAATGATGCCGGCCGTGTGCGCCTTGGCCAGTCCCTCGGCCATCTGTCGAGCGATCCCGAGCAGTTTCTTCCAGGGAAGGGGGCCATCGGAGAGCAGCTGCCTCAAGGTCTTTCCCTCGACGAGCTCCATGGCCGGGATGGGCGCGGGCGTGCAGCAAACGAGATCTGAGAGCGGACCCGTTCTCGCGAAGAGGCCGCCCTCTCACGTGCCGGCGGTGGGAAAGATCAGCAACGGTTTCTTGGATTCGTGCGCCTCGCGGCGCGCCTCGGCCTCGTCCAGTCGCCAGGCGACCCCCCCGTCGGCCAGTCGTGCTGGACGCTGTAGAGACCGTCGTAGTTGCGGGTGAAGAGGATGTCTTCGTAGGGGAGGCCGGGTAGATCTCCGAGGCGCGCGGCCTCCTTCGTTTCGATGCGTACCAGCATGCGCCCCAGCGGCGCGTAGGCGACGACGGTGAGTCCATCTGCGACAACGGGATCTGAACGGCGAGTGCGGCTGCCAGTAGCGCGTGCATGCACGGCAGAGTAGTGCATCCCGGGGCGAGGTGGCAACGCTCGTCGTGAGGCGGTCAGCGGCTGAGAGGGGGAGGCCCGGTGGCGCCATTGCCGCCTGGTTAAGGGCACGCCACCGGGCTCGGGGGAGTTTACCCCGAACGCACTATGGAGCCACTACTAAACTTTGCGATCGGGGTCTACTTCTTCCAGAGGCGATCCCACCAGCTTCCTCCCGGAGGGGCCTGGCCGCCGAGATTCATCTTTCCCCGGATCTCGGCGATGTCCCACCCGGTGAGGGACGCGAGTGTCTGCGCCTCGCGCTCGTGACGCTGCGTCAGCTCGCGCCGGTACGCCTCGCCCGCCTGGCAGCTCAGGTCGCCCTCATAGGCGTGACGCAGCACGTAGCGTCCCTGGAAGTTGGTGCGGTCCGAGGTTTCCTGAAGCAACAGGTCCTCGGGGAAGTGCTCGCCGTCGTAGCGGACGTGGAGCCGGGTGACGAAAACGTTCTGGGCGGCGCGCTTCGGGCCACGGAGCTGCGGCAGCGCGTCGAGCCAGAAGACGCCGAGCTCGCGAAGCTCGTCGCGGCTGAGGGGATCGGCGGCGCAAGGGTCGCACCAGCCCATGTCCCAGGCGTACTCGAGAAACAGGCTTCTCATGTTCTCCTGACGTACCTGCCGGGAGAACATCGATTTGTAGAAATCGGCGAACTCGTTCTTGACGAACACCGGAAGCTCCATCCCAGTCGGAAGACGCACGGTGCGGTAGTTCGTGGTCTCGACGCGTCCGTTCTTCGTCAGTGTGTAGAGCAGCAGGTCCTGAGGTCCGTCGGCGTTCACCGTGCCGAGTCGAATCGGGAGCATGAACTTCGGTGATTCGAAAGCGACCTGCAGCGGTCGAAGGTAGTTGTATCCGAGCTTCGACTGTTCCTGAAGGTTCACCTTGGCGACGAAAAAGCGCACGTTCTGTTTGATGTAGCTTCCGAGCACGCGCGTCGCGCCGGGCGGGATCCGATAGCTGTTCCCTTTGAGCCAGGTCTCGAGGCCGTTCGACTCCCGGCCGAGAGGATGAGGATGTCGTACTCGCCGACCGTGTAGGAAGCCTCGATGGTGACGCCCAGGCTGTTCGCCCGCAGCTCCGCCTCGCCGGGGCGTCCGGCCGCGGCGGACTTGCGCGACATCGGCATCGCTTCGTCGTAGGCGCGGTAGCGCATGCACGGGTTCCCGTCGAAGTACTCCACCAGACGAGGCGAGGTGTAGGCGTCCAGGTGCTGCACGTGCCGCTTCTCGGTGACGTGGATCTGGCCGCGTTCGATTCGCGTCGGCACCGGTATGACCACCGCGAACTCCTTGGGATCGCCCCGAAAGTCGTTCACCATCGTGATGACGGTTCGATCGCCGTTTCTCGCGAGGACAACTTGAGATGCCTGATTGAAGAGCGTGACGTCCGCCTTGGCGACGTAGAAGCCGCAGAAGGCACCGGCCGAGCTCGTGATGGTGAAGCAGGCCGCGAGCGTAACCAGCGGCAGCACAAGACGTTTCATCTGAATCTCCTCCCAGCAGCGCCTTCCTGGGGGTGGGGCTGCTCTTTCGTGGTTCGGGAAGGATACAAGGGCGCGCCGAAACTATTCCCTTCCGGCCGGCCAAAAAACTGACTACTCTCTACCCGCCGTTATCGAAAATGCGGGATGATCTTTTCGCCGTAGTCGTCGACGATTCGCTCTTCCTCGGTGTTCATTAAATAGATGTTGAACTGGGTGACGCCGACTGCCTCGAGCGCCTTCAGCTTCTCCACGTGCTGCTCGGGCGAGCCCAGAACACCGAAGCTCTGGACGACATCGTCGGTCACGAAGCCCAGATGTTCGGCGTCCTTTTTGGCGTGCTTCTTGTAGTCGTAGCCTTTGCGCCTCTCGATGTATCCGGTGAGGCTCGCCGGAACGAGGTCCGAGTCCTTGCCGTACTTGTCGACGATGTCGGCAACGTGGTTTCCGACCATGGCGGGGAACCAGCGGGTCTGTTCGATGGACGCTTCCATCGAACCGGTCCAGGCGGGCGCCGCCGACATGACCTTGTAATTCGACATGTCTCGTCCGGCTTTTTTCCCTGCCTCGACCGCCTGCTCCGTGAACCATTTCACCAGTCCCGGATCGGCAATCTGGAGTACGAGACCGTCCCCATGCTCACCGGCGGCGGCGAGCGCCTTCGGGCCGTAGGCGGCAATCCAGACCGGAAGCTCGTAGTTGCTCCAGGCGAGCCGAGCTTCGGCGGGGCACGCATCGTAGCGGACCGACTCTCCGCGGCACAGCGCTTTGACGGTGGCGACGTAGTCGGTCATTCGGGAGATGTTTGCAGGCTTGAATCCCATCATGCGGCGCGAGCTGTCGCCACGCCCGACGGCGATATCCATTCGGCCACTGCTCTGTACGGCGAGACTCGCGAACAGGCTCGCGGCGACCGACCAGTCGCGCACGTCGGGGTTGGTCACACACGGCCCGAAGCGCAAGTTCCCGGTCTGCTCCATGCAGGCCGCCATCATCGGATAGGGATCGCGCCACAGAATGTGCGAGTCGTAGAACCACGTGTGGCTGAACCCGGCCAGCTCGGCCTGGCAGCAGATGGCCTTCGTCCGCTCGGGGCCCATGTCTCCCTTGAAGCAGATGGCGAATTCCACGGGTGTCGCTCCTTTCGAGGTTTCGGAAGGATACGCTGCGGACGTGCCGGTGCAAAGTGTAGACCGTACGCGCGTGCGCGCTCGGAGACACGCTCGGGCGGCCGCCGGTAGCGCTCCATCACGTCTTTCCCGTAGTCCTGCTCGGCCTTATATCGGGGCGTCTTTTGTCCGGGCAGAGTTCGGTCGGTGGCGTTCAACCGACCCGAACCAGTAAGATCCTCGCTCGTTCGGAGCGGTTGACATGTCCCTCAGTCTCGGAGCTAGGCTTGGCCACTACGAGATCGCCGGAGCTATCGGCAAGGGCGGCATGGGGGAGGTATGGCGTGCACGGGACTCGAAGCTGGGTCGCGAGGTGGCCATCAAGACGTTGCCCGAGGAGTTCGCCCAGGACGAACAACGCCTCGCCCGCTTCGAACGAGAAGCGAAGCTGCTGGGCTCGCTGAATCACCCGAACATTGCGACGATCCACGGCCTCGAAGAGCACAACGGCCAGCAGTTCCTCGTCATGGAACTGGTCGAGGGTGAGACCCTGGCGGAGAGAATTGAAGCGGGTCCAGTACCCGTCGGCGAGGCCATACCCCTCTTCGTTCAGATCGCCGAGGGGCTCGAGGTGGCCCACGAGAAAGGCGTCATCCACAGAGACCTGAAGCCGGCGAACATCAAGATCACGCCGGACAACAAGGTCAAGATCCTCGATTTCGGTCTTGCCAAGGCGTTCGCGCCGCAAGAGTCCGAGATCGGCGATTCATCACAATCCCCGACATTGA
Organism: Candidatus Marinacidobacterales bacterium; assembly: GCA_965237685.1. Lineage (GTDB taxonomy): Bacteria > Acidobacteriota > Vicinamibacteria > Marinacidobacterales > SMYC01 > CBDEGF01. The sequence continues at coordinate 1,501,881 of CBDEGF010000003.1, read as the reverse complement.
CGAAAGGCACCGCCCTCGGCGTCATCATGGGCACTGCCTCGTACATGTCGCCCGAACAAGCGCGCGGCAAGCCGTCGACAAACGAACCGACATCTGGGCGTTCGGATGTTGTTTGTATGAAGCGCTCACTGGCAAGAAAGCGTTCTCGGGCGATAACGTCACCGACGTCTTGGCGGCCGTCGTGCGCGCCGCGCCCGATTGGAAACCCTTGTCGAAGAACTCCGCGTACCTGCGCCGCCTTCTCGCCCGGTGCCTGCATACCTTCTCCGATAACGGGTCCTTTGTTTATGTGGCTGGAGCAGATGCCTCGGTCGGGAAGCTCGCCTGGGTCGATCGTTTGGGCAACACGGAATTCCTCCCTGTGCCGGAGCGCCTTTATGGTGCCGTCGACCTCGCGCCAGACGGGCGACGACTCGCCGTCCCCGTGGCAGATATCAACGACTACGTCTGGATCTACGATATGGCCCGACGAGAAGGGCGGAAGCTGACGACGGGATCGAGCGCCGGCCGGCCCCGGTGGACCCCGGACGGGAGTGCTGTCGCGTTCGCAACGGCCGTCCAGGGAAGATCTTCGTGCAGGGGGTCGATGGTCGAAGCTCACCGGAGGAGCTGCTGACGACACCGGATGCGCACGGTCCGGGCTCCTGGACTTCCGACGGGCAGGTTCTGGCGCCGCGCCGATGGACGGAGGGGAAGATAGAGTTCGTTTCGCGTGACAACAAGGGGGTTCCCGAATGGTCCCTTCCCGGATGGGGAGGCCAATTTTCACCCGACGATCGCTGGCTCGCTTATGGCTCGGACGAGACCGGGCAGTTCGAGATCTGGGTGCGTTCTTTCCCCGACGGCGACACGGTGCGGCAAATCTCGGTCGACTACGGCATCGAGGTGGTTTGGTGTCAGGAATGTGACGAGCTCTTCTACCGCAAAGGGAATCAATGGATGGCAAGCACGGTGTCTTTGTCTCCCGAGCTTTCGTGGGAGCCACCGCGTGTCGTGTTCCAGACCGATTTCATCGACACGCCTGGGCTCTCCTATGACGTCTCCCCGGACGGCCAGCGTCTCCTGGTGGTGAAGCGAACGCGTGAGCCGGAGCGGGCGAAGCTCCACATCGTTGTTAACTGGTTCGAGGAGCTGAAGCGCCTCGTCCCCACGAAGTAGGAGTGGGGGGAATCAACTGGGCCCGGACAACGAAGATCCATGTCGTCCGCAACTGGTCCGAGGAGCTGAAGCGGCTCGTGCCCTCGCAATGACACCCGTCAAGTCAGTTCAAGCAGCACTTCTTGTACTTTCTTTTCCACCGTCCGCAGCAGCAGCTGCGCGCGATCGACCACCTTCAACCGAGCCTGTGTCGCACGTTCTCCCTCATCGCCGTCATCACCATCGTTCCGTTTTCGCGGACTCGGAAAGCCGGGAAGCGACGTTTGGTTATCACCCACGTCTACCCCGCTTTCTCCCTCGCTTCGCCTTTGGCGTCCGACGCACAATCAGGGTGTTTCAATCCTCCACCACCCACTCCAGCTCCTCGCCCTGCTCCATCTCTAGCGCCTGCGCTAAAGGCGACGGGCAAATCACATAGAACTGACGGGTGTCGTTGGCTCGTTTGATCGTGTCCTTGCGGTAGTAGTGCGTGAGAACGTGGGGGCGATTCGGTAAGCTGAACGCGGGTGTGTTGTTTTTCTCGCGGGCAGAGAGAGAGGGAAAAAAGGACTGGACAAACGCTGGCTGACTGTGTAACCTCAGGCTGGGAGGAAAACAGTGACCCAGGCAGGAAACGCTGCACTCGACACCGCAGCCAAGCGACCCACCTTTTGCGGCACGACCGTGACCGCCGAGGAATGGAGCGTGCTGACGGAGATCATCGCCACGTGTGGTCTGTCCCGGCACGAGCTGGCGCGCACGATCTGTGAGGGCCTGGGGTGGGTTCGTCGGAACGGCAATCTCAAGACCCGGGAATGCTACGAGTACCTGGAGGTTGTCGAAGCGAAGGGGCTGGTGACGTTGCCCCCGCGTCACGAGCAGCGGCGCCGCGGACCGACGAGCATCCACTACACGAAGGCTGGTCGCGAGCGGCCACGGCGTGAGGGCAAGCTATCGGACGTCGCTCCGGTGATGCTGGGCTTGGTGGCGGACGCTGAGGAGCGAGCGCTATGGAGGGAACTGGTCGCGCGTTACCACTACCTGGGCCACAAGGTGGCCTTTGGCGCGCACCTGCGGTACTTGGTCTGGATGTCGAATCCTCGGCGGGAGCTCTGTGGGTGCGTGCAGTTCTCCTCGGCGGCGCGGTGGCTTCAGGCGCGTGACGGCTTCATCGGTTGGGATGACGCAACGCGGCAGAAGAACCTTCCCCGGGTGGTCAACAACAGTCGGTTCCTGATCCTGCCGTGGCTTTCCATCAAAGGCCTCGCGAGTCACGTGCTGTCGTTGGCAGCGCGAGTGGTGGTCGATGACTGGGAGGAAGCCTACGGGGTGAGGCCGGTGTTGCTCGAGACGTTTGTGGAGAGGGAGCGTTACGAGGGGACGTGCTATCTGGCAGCGAACTGGGTGGAGGTGGGGGTGACTTCGGGCCGGGGCCGGATGGACCGGCACAAGAGAAAAGCCGAAGCGGTGAAAACATGCTTGGTGTATCCGCTGGTGCGTGAGTTTCGCCGAGAGCTCGGCGTTTCGCGATGAAGGTCGAGCGGGCCGAGCTCCTGCGCCTGGAAGAGCGGCTGTCGAAAGGGGAGATTCCCGAGGATGCGTGTCCGGTGCTGCTCGAGGCGGTGCGTCATCTGCTGCGATGTCGCTATCGTCGAGGCGCTGGCATGGCGACAACGGAACGTCGCGCGAAACGCACGAAGGCAAAGGGGAAAGGGAAGAACAAGGGCCACGGGCGCAACGGGGCCAAGGACTACCCTGGTGCCGAGCACGTAGCGGTTTCGCATCCCGAGCTGAAGGCGAGCGGCCCCTGCCCCGAGCCACTGTGCCGGGGCAAGCTCTACGACACCCATGCGGCGAACAAGGATGTGGAGCTGAAGGCTCAGCCGCCGATCCAGGCGACGGTGTACGAGCGCCAGATGCTGCGATGCGCAAGTTGCCAGAAGACGTTCACAGCGCCACTTTCGTCTCAGGCCTGGGCGAGCAAGTACCATCCGAGTGTGGACGCGGTCGTTTCGGTGTTGCGCTACGCCATGGGCATGCCCCACCACCGCCTGGCGCAGTGGCAAAAGTGGGCGGGGGTTCCGTTTGCCGCCTCCACGCAGTTCGAGCGGGTCGAAGCGATGGCGAATGCCGTGTTCCCGGTCTTCCGCCACATGGAGACGATAGCCGCGAACCGGCCGCTGGTTCACAGTGACGACACCGGCGCACGGATCCTCACGTTGATGGCGGAGAACGAGACCTTGACTCAAGGCAAAGGCGAGCGCACGGGCATCTTCACCACGGGCATTGTTGCCCGCGGCTTGGACGCCACGCTTGCTCCGATCATCCTGTACGCGAGCGGACGACGGCATGCGGGCGAAAACATGGACCGGCTCCTGAATCAGCGCACCGTTCAGGAGAGCGATGTCATCCATATGGCCGACGCCTCCTCGATGGCACCGCGCTCGCCGCGACGGATTACCGCCAAGTGCATGGTGCACGCACGCCGCTACTTCTTCGAGGCCGAGCCAGCCTTCCCCGAACACTGCGAGCGGGTGCTCGAGGACATCGCGACCATCTACCGCAACGACGACGAAACGCGCGACATGACCCCCGATGCGCGGCTTGCATATCACCAGCAACACAGCCGGCCGGTGATGGATGCGCTCTACGAGTGGATCGAAAAGCAGTTCCGCGAGCGCGTGGTGGAGCCCAACAGCCGCCTTGGAAAAGCCTTTTCCTACGTCAAAAATCACTGGCAAGGGCTAACCCGCTTCCGCGAAGTGCCGGGCGTGCCCCTCGACAACAACGAGGTCGAGCAGGAGCTGAAGCCCTCACAACGGCATCGCAAGAACTCGCTCTTCTTCAAGACCCAGGCAGGCGCCGACGTGGGCGACGTGCTCCTGAGCATGATCCGCACCGCGGTAAAAAACGGTGTCGACCCGGTACACTATCTGACGAACATCTCCATGCACGCTCGAGACGCTAGAGCAGCACCCGAGTCGTGGCTGCCTTGGAGCTACCAGAAGACGTTGGAAAGGCTCAACCGACCCGCCGCCACGGCTCGGCCATCCCCGCTCGCAGCGGAAGTCCGTTGTAGATAAGCACCGCCAACTGCTCGGCGGGTAGCGCCGCAACGCCATCCGTCGTCTGACGCGGCCACCACTGCAGGCGCCCCTTCGAGAAACGCTTCTGGCACAACCAAAAGCCCTGGCCGTCGTAGACCAATAGTTTGAGGGCCGTGCCTGAACAGTTGCGGAAAACGAATAGCGTTCCGAGGAATGGGTCGAGCTGGAACTGTTGCCGGCACACACAAGCCAAAGAATCGATGCCCTTGCGGAAATCGACGGGCTCGCAGGCAACCAGCACCTTCAGCTGGGGAACGAGCTGGATCATGCTCGGGAGCTGCCTTCCAGCGCGCCGAGCACGAAACGACACACGGCTTCGACCAACTCATTCTCACCCTCGCCGCTCGCCGTCACGACCGTGAGGCTCCCCGCTGCGCTCTCCACCGTCAGACGGCATCTGCTCGCTCCATGCTGAACCTCGCCGAGCGGCGGTGTCATCATGCCGCCCCCTAAGCCCATGCCGAACTGCGGCAGCTCGACGAACGCGTTGCCACTTGGAGCTAACGCCGTGACCCGCTCCGCCGCGCTCCGATCCTGTACTGTGCGCGGGGACCGACCGTAGCACCCGTTCGCCCGTGCCCCTTGAAACGCTTCTCGCCCACAACGGCCCCTCCACTCTCTCGGACCTGTTTGAATCGCGCCGCATTGACTCGGAGATGACTGCAGATCGTGCTCGGCGCATACCGATCGAGCAACCCCAGCGCCGCTTTCCACAACTCCTCCGGGATCAGCCGTCCGTGTGGCTTCGCCCGCCATGCTTCGAACTGTTTCACAACGTCTTCGAGTTCTGCCTTCTTTGAGCGCATCGATGGCCTCCTTGAGCAATCTCTCCGCTCAGCTTACGAACCCAACAGCACCTAAGTCACGCACTGCTGCCGCAAGGACACGTTTGATCACCTGCAGCTTCGTTACGTATCCCATACTCGCAATTCGATGACATAGCGGGACCGCGAGTCAATAACTAATTTTTTCTCACGTCCTGGGTTTCGGCATAGTCTGCCTCCTTTTGCCCAATAGAGACGAGATCTGGCGGCGTTTCCCTCCCACGCGCGGGAGCCATCCGCGCGTTTCACGGAGCTTGAGCTATAGTTCAGGCGATAGAGCGGATAGAGGTGCGACGTGGCTCTGAAGAACGATCGGTACACCTATCGAGTAACGTGGTCGGACGATGACGACGAGTACGTGGGACTCTGCGCGGAGTTCCCAAGCCTGAGTTGGCTGGCCACGACCCTAAGTAGGCGGTTTCTTAAATACACTAACGTATATTTAATTTGCAATATCGGGGCGATGACTACATACTCAGCGAAACGGAGCATCAGTATGCCTCGACACAGCCTATATAAAATACGATTGAGCCCAAAAGAGAAGTTGGAGCTCCAGCGGAGGGCACGGAAATATAACGTTGCCGTATTTTCATGTACTCCGTGCACGAATGATTCTGTTGGCCGCCCAGGGTCTCGCCAACGACGAGATTGCGCAACGCCTCAACACGCGACGTGAGGTGGTAAGCATGTGGCGCAAAAGGTTCTTCGACCAACGTCTTTCCGGTCTGGAAGATCGGGAACGCTTGGGGCGTCCCCGGGTTTTTCCCCCCAGAGGTAGTCGTTGAGGTCAAGGCCATCGCTTGCGAATTACCCTCAACACTGGGAGTACCTCTGTCGCGGTGGAGCACTTCCGAACTCGCCGACCATGTGCGTCAATCGGGGCTTGTGGCGTCCGTCAGCAATACCACCATCTGGCGCTGGCTCAGTGAGGACGCCATCCGACCCTGGCAACATCGCTCTTGGGTCTTCCCTAGGGATCCGAACTTCGCCGCGAAAGCCGGGCCCATACTTGACTTGTACGTGTCCTTGCGGCAGCAGTGCGTGACTTAGGTGCTGTTGGGTTCGTAAGCTGAGCGGAGAGATTGCTCAAGGAGGCCATCGATGCGCTCAAAGAAGGCAGAACTCGAAGACGTTGTGAAACAGTTCGAAGCATGGCGGGCGAAGCCACACGGACGGCTGATCCCGGAGGAGTTGTGGAAAGCGGCGCTGGGGTTGCTCGATCGGTATGCGCCGAGCACGATCTGCAGTCATCTCCGAGTCAATGCGGCGCGATTCAAACAGGTCCGAGAGAGTGGAGGGGCCGTTGTGGGCGAGAAGCGTTTCAAGGGGCACGGGCGAACGGGTGCTACGGTCGGTCCCCGCGCACAGTACAGGATCGGAGCGCGGCGGAGCGGGTCACGGCGTTAGCTCCAAGTGGCAACGCGTTCGTCGAGCTGCCGCAGTTCGGCATGGGCTTAGGGGGCGGCATGATGACACCGCCGCTCGGCGAGGTTCAGCATGGAGCGAGCAGATGCCGTCTGACGGTGGAGAGCGCAGCGGGGAGCCTCACGGTCGTGACGGCGAGCGGCGAGGGTGAGAATGAGTTGGTCGAAGCCGTGTGTCGTTTCGTGCTCGGCGCGCTGGAAGGCAGCTCCCGAGCATGATCCAGCTCGTTCCCCAGCTGAAGGTGCTGGTTGCCTGCGAGCCCGTCGATTTCCGCAAGGGCATCGATTCTTTGGCTTGTGTGTGCTGGCAACAGTTCCAGCTCGACCCATTCCTCGGAACGCTATTCGTTTTCCGCAACTGTTCAGGCACGGCCCTCAAACTATTGGTCTACGACGGCCAGGGCTTTTGGTTGTGCCAGAAGCGTTTCTCGAAGGGGCGCCTGCAGTGGTGGCCGCGTCAGACGACGGATGGCGTTGCGGCGCTACCCGCCGAGCAGTTGGCGGTGCTTATCTACAACGGACTTCCGCTGCGAGCGGGGATGGCCGAGCCGTGGCGGCGGGTCGGTTGAGCCTTTCCAACGTCTTCTGGTAGCTCCAAGGCAGCCACGACTCGGGTGCTGCTCTAGCGTCTCGAGCGTGCATGGAGATGTTCGTCAGATAGTGCACCGGGGCGACACCGTTTTTTACCGCGGTGCGGATCATGCTCAGGAGCACGTCGCCCACGTCGGCGCCTGCCTGGGTCTTGAAGAAGAGCGAGTTCTTGCGATGCCGTTGTGAGGGCTTCAGCTCCTGCTCGACCTCGTTGTTGTCGAGGGGCACGCCCGGCACTTCGCGGAAGCGGGTTAGCCCTTGCCAGTGATTTTTGACGTAGGAAAAGGCTTTTCCAAGGCGGCTGTTGGGCTCCACCACGCGCTCGCGGAACTGCTTTTCGATCCACTCGTAGAGCGCATCCATCACCGGCCGGCTGTGTTGCTGGTGATATGCAAGCCGCGCATCGGGGGTCATGTCGCGCGTTTCGTCGTCGTTGCGGTAGATGGTCGCGATGTCCTCGAGCACCCGCTCGCAGTGTTCGGGGAAGGCTGGCTCGGCCTCGAAGAAGTAGCGGCGTGCGTGCACCATGCACTTGGCGGTAATCCGTCGCGGCGAGCGCGGTGCCATCGAGGAGGCGTCGGCCATATGGATGACATCGCTCTCCTGAACGGTGCGCTGATTCAGGAGCCGGTCCATGTTTTCGCCCGCATGCCGTCGTCCGCTCGCGTACAGGATGATCGGAGCAAGCGTGGCGTCCAAGCCGCGGGCAACAATGCCCGTGGTGAAGATGCCCGTGCGCTCGCCTTTGCCTTGAGTCAAGGTCTCGTTCTCCGCCATCAACGTGAGGATCCGTGCGCCGGTGTCGTCACTGTGAACCAGCGGCCGGTTCGCGGCTATCGTCTCCATGTGGCGGAAGACCGGGAACACGGCATTCGCCATCGCTTCGACCCGCTCGAACTGCGTGGAGGCGGCAAACGGAACCCCCGCCCACTTTTGCCACTGCGCCAGGCGGTGGTGGGGCATGCCCATGGCGTAGCGCAACACCGAAACGACCGCGTCCACACTCGGATGGTACTTGCTCGCCCAGGCCTGAGACGAAAGTGGCGCTGTGAACGTCTTCTGGCAACTTGCGCATCGCAGCATCTGGCGCTCGTACACCGTCGCCTGGATCGGCGGCTGAGCCTTCAGCTCCACATCCTTGTTCGCCGCATGGGTGTCGTAGAGCTTGCCCCGGCACAGTGGCTCGGGGCAGGGGCCGCTCGCCTTCAGCTCGGGATGCGAAACCGCTACGTGCTCGGCACCAGGGTAGTCCTTGGCCCCGTTGCGCCCGTGGCCCTTGTTCTTCCCTTTCCCCTTTGCCTTCGTGCGTTTCGCGCGACGTTCCGTTGTCGCCATGCCAGCGCCTCGACGATGGCGACATCGCAGCAGATGACGCACCGCCTCGAGCAGCACCGGACACGCATCCTCGGGAATCTCCCCTTTCGACAGCCGCTCTTCCAGACGCAGGAGCTCGGCCCGCTCGAACCTTCATCGCGAAACGCCGAGCTCTCGGCGAAACTCACGCACCAGCGGATACACCAAGCATGTTTTCACCGCTTCGGCTTTTCTCTTGTGCCGGTCCATCCGGCCCCGGCCCGAAGTCACTCCCACCTCCACCCAGTTCGCTGCCAGATAGCACGTCCCCTCGTAACGCTCCCTCTCCACAAACGTCTCGAGCAACACCGGCCTCACCCCGTAGGCTTCCTCCCAGTCATCGACCACCACTCGCGCTGCCAACGACAGCACGTGACTCGCGAGGCCTTTGATGGAAAGCCACGGCAGGATCAGGAACCGACTGTTGTTGACCACCCGGGGAAGGTTCTTCTGCCGCGTTGCGTCATCCCAACCGATGAAGCCGTCACGCGCCTGAAGCCACCGCGCCGCCGAGGAGAACTGCACGCACCCACAGAGCTCCCGCTCGTTCAGCGCGACTTGTGCGAAAAAGCTAGAATGAGCCCATCGTGAAGGTTCTGGAGGACATTCCGCTCAGGCCGTTCACGGTGGAGGAATACCACCGTATGGCGGAGGCGGACATCTTCGCACCCGACGAGCGCGTGGAGCTGATCCGGGGAGGGATTCTGGGGATGAGCCCCAAGGGACGAAGACACGTGCTTGCGGTAGCGCGAGCGGATCGGCTTCTTCAGAGAAGTCTCCAAGGCAGGGCCAGCGTCTACATAGAGAGCCCGCTCTTGAAGGAAGCCTGGCACTCCGAACCGGAGCCCGACTTGATCGTTACTTCGAATCCCGACATCGATGCCTACGGCCCGGAAGCTTCCGTCGTCCTCGTGGTGGAAGTTGCGGACTCTTCGCTGGAATACGATCGAACGACGAAGGTCTCGCTCTACGCCGAAGCCGAGGTGCCGGAATACTGGATTGTCAATCTGGTCGATGATGTGCTCGAGATTCGCCGCGACCCGAAGGACGGCACCTACTTATCGCTGACGACTCACCGTTCGGGAGAGAGTGTGTCTCCGACCGCGTGGCCCGATCTGAAAATCGACGTCGTGGAGCTCATCCCGCCGCGCGAAGACGAGCGCCTCTGAGCCACGCCACTTCCGGAAAACTCCCCGCCAATCTGACATAATCGGCGAACACGTGTTCGCGGCCGAACTTCTGGCCCGACGACAGGAGTGGACGGAATGAGAAACCGTGCGCTGTGCCTCTTTGCGCTTCCCTTCGCTGTCTTGTCTTCGAGCTCGGTGCTCGCGACTCAGGACCTGTCGGATATCGAGCAACAGGTCATCTCGGAAGTCTCGGCCGATGAGATGCTCGAGCTGCTGGAGCTGCTGAACACGCTGGACCGTAACTCTGGCAGCCCGGGCGAGTACGAAGCCATCGAGTACCTCGAGCGCCAGCTCGAGGCCTACGGCGTTCCCTCGACGAGCTACACCTTCGACTCCTACCTGAGCTGGCCGATCGGAGGCCGTCTCGAGGTCAAAGGTGAGGAAATCGAGGCCTTGACCGTTGCCTTCAGCGCCGATGGCGAAGTGGAAGGCGAGATGGTCTTCGTGGGACGCCCGGGGCGTGTCTTCGACAATCTGGATGCGAGCATTTACGAAGGAAAGGACGTTCGCGGGAAGGTCGTGGTCGCCGACGGAATGGTGACACCGCAGCACGCGTATCTGGCGGAGCGCCAGGGTGCCATCGGGCTCGTCCACATCAACGATGGCGAGCTCCTTCACGAGATGATCGCCACCACGATCTGGGGTACGCCGACGATCCGGAGCCAGGATCGAATCCCCGGCATCCACATGCTCTCCATCAAGAAATCCGACGGGGATCGTCTGAAGGCGATGGACGGTCCGCTGCGGGCACGCATCACCACCGAAGTCGAGACGAAGTGGCGTCCTATCAAACTGGTCGTCGCCGACGTACGCGGCTCGAAGGATCCGGAGAAGTTTACGCTGGTGAGCGGTCATATCGACGGCTGGCACAAGGGCGTCACCGACAACGGGACGGCGAATGCGACCATGCTCGAGGCGGCGCGGATCTTCCAGAAATATCGCCAGCATCTGGATCGCTCGGTTCGCTTTGCCTGGTGGCCCGGTCACTCCACCGGCCGCTACTCCGGCTCGCAGTGGTATGCCGACGAGCACTGGGAAGACGTGTACTACAACGGCATCGCGAACATGAACATCGACGGCAACGGCGTCCGCGGCGCCGATCCGGAACGCATCTTCGGCGGCGGCTGGCCGATCCTACGTCCGTTCAGTCAGAGAATGGTCTCGGGAATCACGGGCAAGGACGCCGGCGCGGGTGGCGGCATTCTGCCGGATGGGCCCATCTATCGCCCGTTCCGGGCCGGCGACTCTGCGTTTCAGGGTATCGGAATACCCAACATTTCTGGCGGCATTTCCGGTCTGCCTCCGGACCATCCGGACCGACTCCCGTACGTCGGCGGCTCGGGTGGTGGATGGTGGTGGCATGGCCCGGAAGACACCCTCGACAAAGTCGACATGGAGATCCTCGTTCGTGACACGCAGATCAAGATGGCCCTCCTGATGCGCCTTTCGAATGCGCCGGTCATTCCTTACCGGTTCGCGGGGCTTGTCGGAGATTTTCGACGCGCGGTCGAAAGCATTCAGGAAGATGCCTGGGCTCACCTGGATCTGGAGCCGTGCCTCCAGCGGCTGGGCCGCCTTCACGGCATCGTCCGGGGTATCGACGATGTGACTCGGCGGATCCAGAGGGGCGAGGTGACTCCCGCCGAGCGCCTGCGCATCGATTACAACATACTGATGCTCTCCCGGATCCTGCACTCCGCGCTCTATACGGAGCTGGGACCCTACGAGCAGGACGTCGCGGGGCCGTTGCCGGTGCTTCCGGTGCTGGATCCGGCGAGGAAACTCGCGTCGATGGATCCGCGGTCGGACGAGTATGGCTTTCTCAGAGCGCATCTCATTCGCGAACGGAACAAGATCTCACATGCGCTGGACTTGGCGCTCGAGCGGGCCAACGCGCTGCGATTGCTGTTCTGAGCCGAATCTCGCGAGTCATTCCTGTCGCGTTCTGACCGCGATCGAGTCATGACCGCGAACGCGATCGAGAGAGTCGTCGAGTACTACGACGAGTGCCACGACGACTACCGCGTCTTGTGGCGGATCGACGAGACGAGCGAGATCCACTTCGGCTATTTTGAGGACGGAGACAACGCGGGGCCCGGAGTGTTCGAGTGGGCTGGGCGCGCGGCAATGAGTGCCGTCCTCTTTCTTCCGACCATCTTTCTCTGGCTACTTGGAACATCCTGGACCCGGGAGCTGTCCGTGCGATGCGCGCGTTTTGCTGCACGCGGGGCCGTTCGCGACACGAGCGCGCGGTACAAAGGATGAACGAGGTCGTCGCCGACCGCGCCCGAATCTCGCCCGGAGACAGGGTGCTGGACGCTGGCTGCGGCGTTGGCGGCGCCCCCATCTGGCTGGCCAACGCGCGTGGCGCCACCGTCTGCGGCGTCAACATTTAGCCGATGCATCTCGAGATCGCAAGGCGATCCGCCGCGTCGACGCGGGCGGCGGAGAATATTTCCTTCTTCCAGCGCGACTACGCGGATACCGGCTTTCCGGACGACAGCTTCGATGTGGTCTGGGGCCTGGAGAGCATCTGCCACTGTAGGGACAAACGGGCGTTCCTTCAGGAGGCTCAGAGGGTGCTGAAGCTGGGAGGTCGTCTCATCGTGGCCGATTTCTTTCTTCACAAAGCGAGCCTGACGGAGGATGAGGAGCAGTCGATGCAGCTGTGGCTGGACGGCTGGGCCATTCCACACCTTGCCGAGATCAACGGGTTCCGACGCGTTCTGCAGGAACTGGGCTACGAGAACGTGGACTATCGGGACATCACGCAGAACGTAATGCCGTCGTCACGGAGAATCCACGAGGCAAGCCGCTGGACCTACGCGGTTGGCAGGCTGCTCGATCGACTGGGACTGCGAACCAGTGTTCAGACGCGCAACATGCGGGCCGCCTATTTTCAGTACGAGACCATTCAGGCGGGTCTATGGGGATACGGAATGTTCTATGCCGAAAAGGTGAAAGAGTGAAGTGTCAGACCCAGACAACCGCCACGGATGCTTCGCCGCCCTCGCAACGGCTGACGGGCGAGGAGTCGTCAACTCGCTCCGCGCTTTCACGGCTGCCCTTGCGATTTGGCTCTTCGGTCTGGCGGGCTCGGCACTCGCGGGCGACGGTCGTTTCCTGCCAGGGTACGGGTCCGAGTCAGTACAGAAGCTGGCTCAGCTTCGACCGATAGCCGTCGGAAAGCTCGCTACGTTCACCAGCGAGGCAGAAGATCTTGACCATCAGTTCCTTGACGTGCTCGCGAGCGAGCTCCCGGTCGGCCTGTCCCGCCTGCAGAAGCGTCTCGAGCGCCTCTTCGTACCGACCGTGAATCGCGTGGAGCCTGCCGAGATCGAGTAGAGCCGCGGCGTCCTTCGGGTCTTTGTGCACCCGATCGCGAAGCTCCTCTTCCGTGGCGGTCGGATGCTGTTCACGGAAAAAGATGCTCGCCTGTAGACGCTCGACGCGGCTTCCGACGTCCCCGGCCGGGACCAGGCCGGCGACGAGCCGTTTCGCTTCCTCCAGCTCGTTGCGAGCGACGAGCCGTTCCGCAAGTCCCACCGCCGCATTCGCATTGTTCGGGGCGAGCGCGATCACCTTGCGGAGCAGCGCCTCGGCGTCATCGCCGTCGTCGGCTCCGAGAGCTTCCGCCTGCTCTACCAGCACGTCCGCCTCGGACGGCACCAGCCCGCTCAAGAACTGCCGGACCGCCGGTTCCGGCAGGGCGCCGATGAATTCCGGGCCAAGGGCGCCGTCTCGAAACGATTTGACGGCTGGGATGCTCTGAACGCGGTACGTCTGGGCGAGGACCGGGGCGGCGTCCACGTCGACTTTTGCGAGAACGAACCCACCGTTCCACTCTTCGGCCAGTTTCTCGAGGATCGGCCCGAGAAAACGACAGGGGCCACACCACTCCGCCCAGAAATCGACGACAACTGGAACCTCACGAGAACGTTCGATGACCTCACGTTCGAAGTCGTCGTCGCCGACTTCGATGACCCACGGACTCTCGGTTGCTGTCAATGAATGCTCCTGCTCCCGGTATCCTAGCGTGAAACGGGAACAGGAGCGGAGTGGCGGTCGAGCCTCTCCCCCTCTGGGGGAGAGGCAGCCGTTGCGAAGCGACGGCGGTGAGGGGGACAGCCTTCCCTCGGGACTATCTCTTCCAGAGGCGGTCCCACCAGTTCCGCGGCCGTTCTGGCTCTTCTCCGAGGTTCATCTTGCGGCGGATCTCGTTGATGTCCCATCCGGTGAGCTGGGCGAGGTTCTGCGCTTCACGCTCGCGCCTTTGGGCCAGCTCCGTCTGGTAGGCTGCGACGGCGTCGCAACTCGACTCGCCCTTGAAGGGGTGGCGCAGCACATAGCGGCCCTGGAAGTTCGACCGATCGGAAGTTTCCTGGAACGTCAGATCTTCGGGAAAGTGCTCACCGTCATAGCGGACGTGGAGACGGGTGACGAAGACGTTCTGGGCGGAGGGCATTCCCCTCACCTGCGGAGTTTCGTCGAGCCAGAACACACCCAGCTCGCGAAGCTCGTCGCGGCTGAGCGGATCTGCGGCGCACGGGTCGCACCACGCCATGTCCCAGGCATACTCCAGAAAGACGCTCCGCATGTTCTCCTGGCGCACCTGCTCGGCGAACATGGCTTTGTAGAACTCGGCGAACTCCCCCTTGACGAAAACGGGAAGCTCCGTGCCGGTGGGGAGACGAACGGTGCGGTAGTTGGTCGTCTCGACGCGGCCGGTGCGGCTCAGCGTGTACAGAAGCAGATCCTGGGGGCCGTCGGCATTCACCGTTCCGAGACGGATGGGAAGCATGAACTTGGACGACTCGTAGGCCACTTGAAGAGGTCGGAGGTAGGTGAAGCCCAGCTTCGATTGCTCCTGGAGGTTCACCTTGGCCACGAAGAAGCGCATGTTCTGTTTGATGTAGCTTCCCAGGACGCGCGAGGCACCCGGCGGAATGTTGTGCCCGCTCTCTTCGAGCCAGGTCTCGAGACCGCTGCTCTCCTCGGCGGAGAGAATGAGAATGTCGTACTCGCCAACCGTGTAAGTGGCTTCGATGGTTACGCCGAGGCTTCGCGTACGGCCAGCGGCGCCGCCCACGCCTGGCCCCGGTGAGGCCTGGGCCAGCGCGTAGACGACGGGAGGACTGCACGGGTCGGGGTCGAAGTACTCGACGAGGCGCGGTGCCGTATAGGCGTCCAGGTGTTCGATCAGCTTCTTGTCCGCGACGTGGATCTGCTCGCGCTGGATGAACGTCGGCACCGGTATGACGATCGCGAACTCCTTCGGATCACCGCGAAAGTCGTTGGCCATCGTCAGGACGGTTCTCTCGCCGTTTCTGACGAGGACGACCTGCGAGGCCTGGTTGAACAGCGTGTAGTCCGCTTTCGCGACGTAGAATCCGCAGAAGGCGCGGACCGTCTCGTTGGTGGACAGAACGAGCGCGAGTGTCGACGCGCCCGCGATGATGACGAACCAGCGTTTCATGCAAAGCTCCTTTCTGCGATGACCGGTTGAGCGACGGGCTTGACCCAATCATAGCGCTTGCCCGGCAGCAGTCGGTTCAGAAGGGGAGTGGTCATTGCGCAGATGGGCAGCGACCACAGGAGGCCGTTGGGCTGAAACAGCACGAAGTGCACGAACCCTCCTCCGAGGGCGACCATGAGCGCGAAGACGATGCGACCGGCGCGAGAGTCCGGTGTGGTCTTCGGATCCGAGAGCATGAAAAAAGCGAAGAGGAGGAACGCACCGTTCTCGAGCTGGTGGAGCGGGATACTCATCGGGTCGCCCAGCCACCAGGCGCGCCCGAAAACGATGGCTGCGTAGAAAGCGAGAAACGCGTAGGTCACATCGCTTCGAGCCGCCCGGTTGATGACCAGACCGCCGAGGCACGCGAAGAGGAAGGCCAGAATCGCGCCGCTCCCCCATTGACCGGGAGAGACCCACACTTGACCGGTGGTCAGGATCATGACCACGATCCCGAAGTTCGTGGGATTGAACACGTGGCGATCGTCGATCCGAAGGACGAACTTGCTGGCGATCGTGATGATCGCCGCAATAGATGCCAGTACAAGGAAGTTGGTCCGGAGAAGCAGGCAAAGTGACAGGCTCGAGATTAGAGCACTCTTCGCATCGAAGCGGGGCAGTCCGAACAGCCTTGTGCAGACGTACTGTGCCGCGAGTGCGACCGGGACCACCGCGGCGATCATCCTGCCCTCGATCTCGAGGTCGAGTGCCGCCAGTCCGTAGAGGATAAGACCGGCAAGCGTGGCGATCTGGGTAGTACCGTGGGTCCTTCAGTAGTCGTTGTGCGGTGCTCATCTCAGAAACCTTCTTTCTCGGGGGCCGAGACAGATACCGGCGCAATTCGATTTCATTCCGTCTTGGGCACCGCCTTTTTGGTAAACCTTAGGTGGAGCTACCAGTCATTGTGGTGTGTACGATCATGTATCCCATATTCTGTGATTGATTTCTACCCTATCTTCACCTAAGCTGCAAGTCGTTATGGATCTGACGCGAAAACAAAGAGCTGTCTATCAGTACCTGAAGGACTACCGCCGCACCCACGGGATGCCGCCCTCGTACGCAGAAATCTGCTACGAATTCGGGTTTTCGTCTCTCAACTCCGCACGCAAACACCTTCAGCAGCTGGAAAGAAAAGGCTACATCAAGACACCCTGGTCCAACCAGAAAAGGGCTCTGGAAATCGTCGAGAAAGACCCGGCGCCGAAAGCGATCTTCCTCTCCGTTCTCGGGACGGTGGCGGCCGGCCAGCCGTTGGAGGCTCCAGAGGGGCCCGATTCCGTGGCGATTCCGGAAGCCATGCTCCGCCGCGGCGAGCATTTCGGCCTTCGCGTTCGCGGGGACAGTATGGTCGAGGATGGCATCCACGACGGCGACGTCCTCGTCGTGCAAAGCGTCGAGAAGGCGGACGCCGGTCAGACGGTCGTGGCCCTTGTCGACGGCGAAGCGACGGTCAAGAAGTTCTTTCCGAAGGGTGGACAGGTGGAGCTCAGGCCTGCGAACGAGCGACTGTCACCCATTGTGGCGGACGCGTCGTCCGTCCAGGTTCGCGGTGTCGTAATCGGTCTTTTCCGCCGATTCCGGCAGCCCCTGTAGTCGATGTCTTTGCGATGGTTCCGGGAGAGTAGAGAGCTCCGAAATAGGAATCGCTAGCACCTGGCCCTGGCCCCGTTTTTCCGCACCTGGAAGCGCGATGGTAAACGGGCCGGGCACTAGTTTCTTCGGAAAACGTGGATAGCGGGAAGCCTTCCGCTCCGCGAGCGACAATCCACGCTGGTCTTCAGCGTCCAACAGCACAGGATTCGTGTGCCCCGGGAGAGGTGCACCATGGTGTTCGTGGGTACGAGCGGTTTCGGCTATCACGAGTGGAGCCCCGGGTTCTATCCCCCGGAGCTCCCGGGCGCAATCCTCTTCCAGCAGCGGATACTTGCCTTGACGACACTCACAGCACTGAGCGTAAACCACACTCAGCTCCACATCCCGACCCGCCAGTACCGTGTGCACCCGGAACGCTCGATGTTGTCGAAACTCCATCGACGCGCCGCATTCGCATGCGCCTGACACACCGAGTCGTTCCGAGCGTTGGCTGAGCGCCTTGCCCAGTACCTCACGCAGGTATTCGCTGCCCTTGACCCGCATCCACTCGTCACACCGTTCGACATCAGCTTCCGCTTCCACGACCGCCTGCCACACTTGCTCCGCGAACTCCTCGGATAGACGACTTACTTCTTTACTAAACTCCTCCCGCGTGATACTGCTTTTCATTGAGGTGTCCCTCCATCGGCCGCTTAGCTGCGACCGTTTTCTTTATTTAGGATTGTGAAGGACACCTCATTTTCCCTTTTATATCAAGAGAACATTTCTAGTAGAAAAATGATCAAGATCACGAAAAGGTTGCGCCCGAGCTCCCCTACCCGAAGTATCTCCGCTACTACGCGCGACGCTTCGACTGCTGCGAGCTCAACGAGACGTTCTTCGAGATGCCACGGCGTGTGGACATGAAGCGAATCCTGGAGCAGGCTCCCCAATCTCTCGTGTTCACCGTCAAGGCTCATCGCCACCTGACTCATCAACGCGGAGCGGAGCTGGACTCTGCGCGGCACTTCCGCAGGGCGCTCGCGCCCTTGCACGAGACGGGCCGACTCGGTGCGGTGATCGCGCAGTTTCCGTTCTCGTTCGTACACAACCCACACAACCGTGCCTACGTCTATCGCCTGAAAGCCGCCCTCGAGCTGCCGCTGGTCGTCGAGTTTCGCAACGAGAGCTGGATGAGCTCCCACGCGCTGGACTTCCTGCGTGGCTGGGGCGTCGGGATCGTTTGCGTGGATGCACCGCCGGTGGGCGGACTGCCTTCCCCGATGGCCGTTGCGACGAGCGACGTCGCTTACGTGAGGTTTCACGGACGGAATGCGGAGGCGTGGTGGCGGAAGGATAGCGATGTGCGCGCTACGAGTACGACTGTCGGCGGAACGAGCTTCTCGGCTGGGTGCCGCGTCTCCGGGAGCTGGGCCGGCAGACGAAGAACGTTTTCGCCGTCTTCAACAATCGGCGCGGCGGGCGAGCAGTGGACAATGCGCTCGCATTGTCCAGGATGCTGAAGCGGCTCGCGAGGGGCCCGGCCGCCGCGGCATCTGAGGGCGAATCGATGTTGATGCTCCACGACTGCCTGTGAGAGGCTCTTCCGTCTAAGGTGGGTTGTGAGCAACTCGGGCAAACCAAAAGACGTGCGTCAAGGACAGCGCGAAACTTCCGAAGCGCTCGGTATCCCGCAGACGCGGCGTCATATTTTTCTCTGCTGCGATCAAACGAAACCCAAGTGCAGCGAGAAGGACCGCTCGCTCGAGGCATGGAGCTATCTCAAACAACGCCTGAAAGAGCTCGGTCTCTCCGAGCAGGGTGGCATCGCCCGGACCAAGGCGAACTGCCTGAGAATCTGTGAGGGCGGGCCGATCGCCGTCGTGTACCCCGAGGGCGCCTGGTACCGGGGGTGTGACCCGCCGGTTCTGGAGCAGATCATCCAGCGACATCTCATCGGCGGTGAGGTTGTCGAGGCGTATCTGATAACGTTGAATCCATTGGCTTCGAACGATTGACCGTCAGCGACCCGGACCTGCAAAAAAATCTCGCCCGGGCAAGATTTCCCAACAAGAAGGCCAGCGGAGCAACGGTGCACTCGCGACGTCTCGCTACATTCTCCCGGACGAGCGGGAGCGTGTCCTCTTCCGCCGCAGATCCGACGCTGATTCCAGGCTGGTTGGCGCGCCAACGTCAGCGGCGAGCCGTTTCGATGGACTCGATCGTATCCGTGCCGAGGAACCGGTCGTCCGCGTGCATGTACCACTTGCGGACCCGCGGCAACCGCACGCCTCCGCCGGCTGCCACCTCTTCCAGCGTGATGTACTCACCATCATTCTTGGATTCGTCGTGGTAGAAGCGGTAGCCGATAAGCGCGAACGTTTTCGGGTCGAGGTAGAAGTACCAAGTATCGCTACCGACGCCTTCGTCGTACGTCACGCGCAGCTCGTAGGCCTCGCGCCCCTGGAACGTCGACACCCTGGCCTTGGGGTCGAGCCGGGTCCCCGGATCGCGTAGCTTCATGGGCAGGCCGTAGAGATAGGCGTAGTAGTTCCGCCAGAAGATGGCTCGCGTCGGCGAGATCCGGTGGAGCTCTCCCTCCTCTTCTGAGAACTCGGTCGAACCGTTTAGGAGGGCACGAACGCGATTCCCTTCGACCGAGAGCTCCACTTTCTGACCGTCGTCGGTGTGGCGCGCGAGCTCGAGTGCGTTCCGATGGTTGTCGATGACCACAGTCGTCTTGCGAGACGGCCCGTTGGGGCGCGTCTCGCGGAGCACCAGCCGATGCGGCTCGGACATCCAGCGCCCGTCGGGATCGTGGTAGTGGATCGAGCGCTCGAGCAGCGTCGCCGCCGAAGGAAGCTCTTCGCCGACGCCGAAGGTTCCGAATAAGAACACTGCGAGACTGGAAACGGTAACGAATCTGATGGCGTTTTTCATGGTGATTTCCTGGCTACCACGGTACGCCCACCGCCTCGCAAAGGAAGGCGGGCAGCGGTTTCATCGTGCGGTAGGCCTGGGTGAGTTTCGATACGAAGTCTCCGGCACAGGCCTGTTTTTCGGTGAATGAAATCGACGTGATGAAGTCTTTCCGTTTGAGATCCTCGATGAACGGATGCTCCGGATCGTAGCCCCTCGGCGGGCGCGACAACTGATCGCCCTCGAGCTTGCACCTGGCGCGAAACGCTTTGCCGGTCACGGCGCGTTTCCACGATTTCGGGCCCCCGACGATCGCATCGCGGATCTTCTTGAGGGTGGGGCCGTCGGGGCGCCAGATTCCGCTGGCAGCGAAGACGCCTCCGGGCTCGAGGTGAAGGTAGAACCCGGGCGCGTGGGCGTCCTTGCGGTCTTCATGACGAAAGTGAACGCCCGCCGCCGTTTTGTAGGGCGTCTTGTCCTTGGAGAACCGGATATCCCGGTAGATGCGGAACAGTGACCCGCCGTTCGGTCTCGGATCCGCGATGAGGTGGGGGCTCAGCTTGTGCAACCGGGGCTCGAAATCGGAGATGAGCTCGAGAAGCGGATCGCGCACCTCGGCCTCGTACCTCGCCTTGTTCTTCTGGAACCACTCACGGTTGTTGTTCTTCTTCAGCCGGCGGAAGAACCGAAAGAGCTCCGGTGTGACGTAGGCATTGGGCATACGGACTCTTATTCCCCGATGTCCTCGGCCCACAGGTCCGGTTTCTCGCGCTGCAGGCGTTCCATTAAAGCCACCGTGCGCGCGTCGTCGAGCACTTCGATTTGCACACCGTTTTCGCGCATCCACTCCTCAGTCCCGAGAAACGTCCGGTTCTCTCCGATGACCACCGTCGGAATGCGGAACAAGATGGTGGTGCCGGAGCACATCGATCAGGGGCTCAGAGTGGAGACCAGCGTCAGCTTCGACCAGTCGCGTCGTCTGCCGGCGTGTCGAATGGCAACCATCTCCGCATGTGCGGTCGGATCGCCCGTTTGAACGTGCTCGTTGTGACCCCGCGCTACGATACCGCCTTCGGCGTCGACGAGTACCGAGCCGATGGGAATTCCGCCTTCGCTCCACGACTTCTCGGCCTGCTCGATGGCGGCGGTCATCCACTCTTGGTAGCGTTCGCTCAAGGCGATCCTCCCGAAAGCGTCCAGTAGGCGAAGAAGGCCGACCATGATGATCGATATCGAGAACTTGGCGATCGTCCCGACCAGCATGCCCACGATCGTGCCTGCGCCGCTCTTGAGGCCGGTGTTCAGCTCCCGGCTGTTGATGAGCTCGAATCCCACCGCTCCGATGATCGGACCCGCGAGAATCCCGATCGGCCCGAAGAACAGCCCGACGATGCCGCCCACCAGCGCTCCCACCATCGTCCATCGGCTTCCGCCCAGCTTGGCTCCGGTGGCCCCCGCAACGTAGTCCGCCAGCCAGGCCAGCCCGGCGAGTGCGCCCAGGAGCGCGAGGTGCCACGGCCCGACCGGCTCGAAATCGGTGGAGAAGGCGTAGAGCAGCGCTCCCGCGAGAATCAGCGGCGTGCCGGGAAGAAAGGGAATCACCGAGCCGACGACACCGGCGATCATCAGGAGAACAACGAGAAAGACAACTCCGGGAATCACGGCCTGCTATTATCGGCCCGATGGGCTCGGTGGCTCAAGACCAATACGGGACGCGGGGGTGTTGCGGGCGGAGCGCGGTCAGATCAGGTTCGCTCTCGTAAGCGTCTCTTCGACCAGCTCGTAGATGTAGTCCTGGAGCTGCTCCTTCTTGCGGTCGTCGAAGCCCACGAACTGCATGCCGGCGCCTTCGGGCATGGTGTGTTTGCGAATGCTGCTGGGGTTGCTCCACGCGATGCGTGCTTCCAGCTCGAGAGGCATGCGGTCCCGGAAGGTGCAGAACGTCAGACGCACTTGGCTGTCGATGCGAAAGGGGACCGGTGACTGGACGTAGGCACCGCCGGTACTGATGTCGCCAAGCTTGCCGGAGAAGAAGTTGTCCGTGGTCTCACACAGAACATCCGCATCTGTTGGCACGCGCAGGAAATTCACCGGGAGAGTTCGCCTCAGGCCCTTCTTCGGTACTCTGGAGCTGTCCGTTTCGACACTGTCCGAACGGTAGAGCCCGGAGAAGATGCTGTCCAGCGTGAACGTGACCTCTCTCCATTCCTTCTGGAACTCTGGATCCAGCCGCCCGCCTTGCTCGTTGCGCAAGGCATACAGGCGGGCGAACTGGCGAAACACGTCCACGATCGGGGCTTTTGTCGTTGGCATCGGGTGCACTCCTTTTGCGCACCGTCTCTGAGTTACAAATTGCGTTCCACCTTGGCCGGATCGCTGGGTTTGGTAGTAGGCGAGTCGCTAATGGCTTGGTTTCAATATGTTTATGTACGCTTGAAAGGTGTGGGAAGGTCCGGCGAGGGGCGGCTCCGCCGCAGATGCAGGACGGCGCCGTGTGGGGTTTCTCCCGCGAGGAGGTTTAATTTTGGAACGTTCCGCCCTTCGCCTGCCGGGCTTCGGGGGTGGCAGCACGAGTCCCTTGGTCCTTTGGGCTTCAGTCGGATGGTTTCCGCAATTGAAAACGTTTGGCTTTCAGCTCGTAGCGGGGGAGGCTGCCGGCGGGCACGATGTCGACGGAGGTCCGGATGCCGAGACCGGTCTGAAGCGACTGGACGATGGCTTCGCCCACGCTGTCGTCCGCTCCGGGAACAAGCTCGACCCGGAGCGTCATCTCCCACATCTCTCGTTCCTGAAAGACCTCCACCTCGAACTCCACTACCTCGGTGTGCTCGCGAACGAGAGTCTCCACCGCGCTCGGGTACAGGTTCACGCCTCGTACCTGGACCATGTCGTCGACCCGTCCGAGAACACCGCCCGGGAAGCGAACGAACGGGCTTCCACACGAACAAGGGCTCGACTCGAAACGGACCAGGTCACCGGTGCGATATCTGAGATTGGGCATGGCCCAGCGCCCGAGGTTGCTCAGAACCAGCTCGCCCATCTCTAGGTCCGCCACCGGCGCGCCGGTATCGAGATCCAGGACTTCTCCGATGAACTCGGTCTCGATGAGGTGCATCCCGCCGCCTTGCGGGCACTCGTAACCCCACGCACCCACCTCGGTCAACCCGGCGTGATCCCAGCATCGTGCGCCCCACGCGCTCTCGATCCGCGCTCTCGTCGTGGGCAAGCTGGCCCCCGGCTCGCCGGCATGAATGGTGGTCCGTATCGGACTGGAGGCCAGGTCGATGTCGTTGTCTCTTGCCACCTCGGCGAGACGCAAAGCGTAGGTTGGTGTCGACAGGAGAACGGTCGCCTGGCTGTCGAGGAGCCAGTCGAGTCGCTGAAGCGTGCTCTGCGCACCGCCGGAGATTGCGAGCGCTCCAACTTGCTCGGCCGCCTCGAAGCCGGCCCAGAACCCCAGGAACGGTCCAAAGCCGAACGCAGCGAAGATCCGATCCTCGGGCCCCACACCGATCTTGCGATAGATTTCCTGCCAGCAATCGACAACCCAACCCCAGGAACTTCTGGTGTCGAGCCATTTGAGACGCCGCCCGGTGGTTCCTGACGTCGAGTGGATCCGAACGTACGTCGAGGAGGGATAGGTCAGGTTCGTCCCGAAGGGCGGGTGATGCTCCTGGTCCTGGACGAGATCATCCTTGGTCGTGAAGGGAAGCGAGCGAAAATCGTCGATAGAGGCGAGCGGCAGCCTCAGCCCCTCGAGCTTCTGCCGATAGAACGTATTGTTGGACCGCAGCAGCGCGAGACCAGACCGCTCTCCATTGAGCCTCTCGAGCTGAACGCGTTCCACATCGTCACGTGACTCGAGAGACATAACGCGCTTGTGATTAGACCCGACCGGCGAGCTTCGAATCAAGTGGTGGCGAGTAGCAGGGTGCTGAAAAACTCATTTGCACCCTGCCGAGCGGGAGCCAACGCGTCTGCTGCGAGACCGGCCCGAATGGGCCGATAGCACACCGAGCGCCGAGCGAGGAGCGAGGCGCCAGGCGCACGAGGAGTGAGCGCGCAGTGAGCAACCTGAATGATATTCTCTGCGGATGGACTGGCGCGACCTCAAAACGCCGGCGGCCCTCATCGATCTCGACCGGCTGGAAAAGAATACCTCGCGCATGTCGGATCGCATCCACCGCCTGGGCGGTCGGCTGCGGCCGCATGTCAAGACACACAAGAGTCCCGATGCCGCCCGTTTTCAGGTGCGGGGACACTTCGGGGGCATCACCGTCTCAACGCTCGCGGAGGCCAGAGTCTTCGCCGAATCGGGCTTCCGAGACATTACCTACGCCGTTCCCATTGCGACGTCAAAAATCGAGGAGGCGGAGACGCTCGCCCGCAACATCGATCGTCTGGGTGTGCTGCTCGACCACGAGCAGGTGCTGAACGAGCTGGAGGCCTGTGCCAAAGCCAGAGACACGACTTTCTCGATCTTCCTGAAAATCGATTGCGGATACCACCGGGCGGGCGTGGATCCGAACAAAGAGGAGAGTATCAAGCTGGCCCTTCGGCTCGACTCGTCGCCGTTCGTCATCTTTCTGGGGATCCTGACCCACGCCGGTCACTCCTACGAGTGCGACGGCCCGGACGCGATTCGTGTCGTCGCCGAGCAGGAGCGCTCGGAGATGGTCAAGTTCGCGTCACGACTGGAGCAGGTGAATGTCGTGGTGCAGGAAGTGAGCGTTGGCTCGACACCCACCATGTCCCTGACGGAGTCACTGGCTGGTGTAACCGAAGCGCGGCCCGGGAACTACGCCTTCTACGATCGATTTCAGGCGAGCATCGGCAGCTGTACCCTCGAGGACGTTGCGTTCTCGATTCTCGTCAGCGTTTCCAGCCACTATCCGGACACGAACAAGATGCTCATCGACGCGGGGGCTCTTGCGTTCTCGACGGACGCGGGACCCACGCACCTGGATCCGAACTGTGGATTCGGCGCCGTCTTCTCTGACGATGGAGCTCGCCAGTTTCCGAAACTCAGGCTCGAGTCGCTCTCGCAGGAGCACGGGAAAGTGTCGAGTGACGAGCCAATCGATTTCGAGGCTTGTCCCATCGGATCGAAGCTGAGGGTGATTCCGAACCACTCCTGTCTGGCCGCGGCGCTCTACGAGACGTACTACGTCGTCCGGAACGACGAGATCGTGGACGAGTGGAAACCGGTCAAAGGCTGGTAAACTTCAGTTTTCCGGCCACGTCGAAGTTCCCCCCACAAACCATCGCGACGGTGACGGTGTCCTTCGGCAGTTGTACTTTGCCCGACAGGAGCGCCGCCGCTGCCGAGGCGCCAGCGGTCTCCGCCATCAGCTTGGCACGCTCCAGCAGGAATGCGATGGCTTCGACGATCTCTTCGTCCGTCACTGTCGCGAAGTCGTCGACCAGCTCGTCGATGATGGCGAACACTTCCGGGTCGGTCTTTTTCGTGGCGAGCCCGTCGGCGATCGTATCGACCGCTTCCAGGTCGGTGGCCTGGCCCGCGCGACGGCTGGTGCTCATGTTGGCCGAGCCCGTCGCCTCCACGCCGATGACCGTGACGTCTGGTCTTCTCTGCTTGATTGCCGAGGTAATTCCGGAAATGAGCCCTCCACCTCCGATCGGGACGAGCACCGCTGCCATGTCGGGGAGATCCTCGAGGAGCTCGAGACCAAGGTCCACTGGCCGGCCATGATGAATCGATCCTTGAAAGGATGCACGTAGGTCAGGCTTTTCTCTTACGCGAGCTCGACCGATCGCGCGTAGGCATCGTCCCAGAGCTCGCCGTACAAAATGGCTTGCGCTCCGTAGCCGCGAACCGCGGCAACTTTCGTCGGATTGGCTTTCTCGGGCATCACCACGTAGCCGGGGATCGACTGATGCCGAGCCACGTAGGCCACGGCTTGTCCGTTGTTACCGGCGGTATACCTGATCCGTTACACCGATGAAAAGGCGAGCGACGTGTCGAAAGCCCCTGCTTGTGAGCCGCCTTACAGGCGGTTCTCCTTGCAAACGCTGAGACCATTAATGTTAAGATGAGGTTTAAGTACTCGTCTCGGGAGCGGAAGCGGTCCAAAGATGAAAACCCTCGGCACCTACGAGCTGAAACGGCTCCTTGGTCGCGGAGGTATGGGCTCGGTTCACCTGGCGCGTGATTCGCGTCTCGACCGGGACGTGGCACTGAAAATCCTCTCCCCGGAGCTGGCCGAGAAACCAGGCTTTCGCGAAAGGTTCCAGACCGAGGCGAAATCCAGCTCCGCCCTCAGTCATCCCAACATCACGACGATTCACGACGTCGGGGAGGTCGACGGGGTTCAATTCATCGCCTTCGAGTACGTCGAAGGCGAGACGCTCGAAGAGCTACTGGCTCGACGGGGCGCGCTCCCGCTCGAGCGCATCCTGGCTATCGCGATTCCTGTGGCCAGCGCGGTTTCCCACGCGCACCGCCAGAAGATCGTTCACCGGGATTTGAAGCCCGCCAACATCATCATCTCCAAGGACGGTGTCCCCAAGGTTCTGGACTTCGGCCTCGCCAAAGTGATGCCGTCGTTCGTGGATACCGAGGCCCAGACCGTCTTCCGGCTCACCCAGGCGGGCATGGTGATGGGCACGATCGAGTACATGGCGCCCGAGCAGGCGCTCGGCGAGCCGGTCGACGAACGCGGCGACGTCTTCGCCTTTGGCAGTCTTCTGTACGAGATGGCCAGCGGCCACGCAGCGTTCACCGGAGGGACCGCCACACAGATCGTAGACCGTTTGCTCCACGACGAGCCCACACCCCTCGCCAGCGTGCGGCCCGATCTTCCGTCCGAGCTTCATCATATCGTCGAAAAGGCGATGCGGAAGGATCGCGACGAGCGATACCAGCACATGGACGATCTCGAAGCCGATCTGCGCCATCTGATTCGGCGCAGCGGCAGTCAGCCGAAAGCGGGCATCGCCTCGAGCGGGAGCGTTCGGTTGGAC
This sequence comes from Candidatus Marinacidobacterales bacterium, assembly GCA_965237685.1. Lineage (GTDB taxonomy): Bacteria > Acidobacteriota > Vicinamibacteria > Marinacidobacterales > SMYC01 > CBDEGF01. The sequence continues at coordinate 1,475,265 of CBDEGF010000003.1, read as the reverse complement.
GCTCCTCGGACGAAAAGCGGAGTGGCCTGGCGCTGGGTGGCGGCTTCTGGCCTGGGCGTTCTTCTTCTCATGCTTGCGGTGGCAGAGCAGCTCGGTCCGCGTTCTTCGGCACCGGCAAGCTCCGTGGCCGTGATGTACTTCGAGAACCTCGGAGACACACCGGACGCCGAGCAAACGAGCCAGATGCTCGAACATCTTCTGACCCAGGAGTTGTCGCTCTCCGAGGACCTCCACGTCTTGAGTCGTCAGCGCCTTCGCGACGTCGCCGCCGAGCTCGGAGCCAAGGACGGTGAGCTCGACAGTTCTGTGGCGACCCGCGTGGCACGCCGCGGCGGTGTTGGAACGATGGTGGTCGGGAGGCTCGCTCCTGCGGGACCGCGCTTGCTCGTCACCACCGAGCTCATCGACGTCAGTACGGGACGGACACTCGCCTCGCAAAGGGCGGAGGCGGCGACCAGCGGTGAGGTCTTTCTCGTGGCGGAGGAGCTCGGGCGCCAGCTGCGAGCCGATCTGGCGAGCTACGCGGACCATGACGATGACGTTTCCGAGCGGGACAAGGGACGACGCGCGGGCTCCGTGGCCTCCTATCGCCACTACGTTCAGGGACAGGAGTACGCGAGGCGCGGCGAGCTCGAGTCTGCGGTGCAGGAGCTCGAGGAGGCCATCGCCCTCGACCCTGACTTCGCGCTGGCCCACTTCCGTCTCAGCATGGCGGCCCGCTGGCTCTCCGACGGCCCTCTGTCACATCAGGCCGCCCGGCGAGCAGCACTTCTCGTCGAGGGTGCGCCGGCCCGCTATCGAGACATCATCCAGGCGAACGCCTTCTATCAGGACGGTGCTTATGCGCAAGCGCTTCCGCTTCTCGAGGACGCCCTTTCGCGAGAGCCGGACCAGCGCGAGGCGCTCTACATCGCAAGCCAAATCTACTTTCACTCCCTGCGGGACGGTGACATCGATCGAGCCATCGAGCTCATGGAGCGTTTGCTCGCAACGGATCCGGACTTCTATCAGGTGTATGACCGCCTTGTGCTCAGCTACGCCCTGCGCGGAGACATGGAGCTCGGCCGGGAGAGACTTTCCGAGTGGGAGACGATCCGACCGGAGAAGGTGGTGGGACTTCGCTCGGTGCTGGCGACGATGGAAGGTCAGCCCGAGGAGGCACTCGGTTTCGCGCAAGCCTTCTCCTGGATCGAGGGCCCGCTGTTCCAGGCCTCGGCCGCCATTCTCGCTGGGCGCTGGGACGTCGCAACGCGTCTCGTGGACGAGGACGTCGACGAATGGCGCTCGGATCACCTCAGAGCCTGGGCGCTTCGGAATCGTGCCGTTCTTCATACCTATCTCGGAGAGCTCGACGAGGCGAGCGAGCTCTATCATCAAGCCGGGATGGCGAGCGGCTTGCGAACGCATGAAGGTGTGACGGGAGGTGTTTCGGCGAGTGCCTTCCAGATGCTCTCCGAGCTGCACTATGCGGCCGGCGAGCTGGGGGCGGCCCGCGCCGAGGCCCAGCGGGCTCTGTCCATTCAACCGGAAAGCTGGCGCGGTCTCTACTTCGCGGCCAGGCTTGCCGTGGCGGACGACGACATCGAGGCAGCCGCGCGTCACCGCCGGACGCTTTCGCAGCTGAGGCCGGCGCGAACGAGTCGCGGCGCCAGGATGTACCTCGAGGCCATCCGGGGAGAGATCGCTCTGGCGAAAGGGGACGCAGCCGAGGCGGCCGCGATCTTTGAGAGCATCATGAGGGAGCATTCGCTCATGGAGGATTGGGCCTCGACCTGCTCCAGCGCGGGTGCCGCGATTCGCGATGGGCTGGTGCGGGCCTATCTGGCCACCGGCGACGAGGCTGCCGCCCGGACGGCCCTCGAGGGTCTCCTCACGAGCGGCATGGAGCGCCTCGATCATCCCGTGCACTACGTACAGTCGTTGTACCGTCTCGGTGTCCTGGAGCTCGACGCGGGCAACGACGCGAACGGCCGTCGTCTCCTGGAGCGGTTCCTCGAGCACTGGGGAGATACGACGTGGAAGATTCCTTCCGTCGAGGACGCGAGAGAGCGCCTCTCTTCTTGACGTGAAGCTCTGGCAACTCGAAGGTCGCGATATCGTCTTTCGCACGCCGATCTTCACCATCCGCCGAGACCGGAAACGTCGACCGGACGTGGACGAGTCCGCGCGGAAATTCTATGTGCTCGACTCCGTGGACTGGGTCAACGTACTTCCGGTGACATCGAACGACGAGGCCATTCTCATCGAGCTCCACCGCCATGGCACGGACGAAATCAGCCTCGAGGTGCCGGGAGGCATGGTCGACCCGGAGGATGCATCTCCGGCTGCAGCCGGCGCACGCGAGATGAAGGAAGAAACTGGCTACGGCTCGGACGAGCTCATCGAGCTCGGCGTGGTGCATCCGAACCCCGCCATTCAATCGAATCGATGCTTCAGTTTTCTGGCGCCCAACGCGCGCCTCGTGGGAGATCCCGATCCGGACGAGACCGAGGACATCGAGGTTGTTCGCGTGCCGGTGGCCGAGCTCCCGTCCCTCGTCCGGGAAGGGAAGATCACGCACTCTCTCGTACTCAACTGTCTTTCCTGGTATTTCCAGAGCAGGGAGTAGTAGTAAGCGCGCACTGAGCACTTGAGACGCGAGCTGGTAGAATAGAGGCATGGCTCCCCCCCGCGGGGAATTTGATCTGAAGATTCGGATTCTCTAGGAGGCTTCCATGCCACGTCTACTCGACGTGCTCGTCGTCGCGGGCATGCTGCTGATCGCCTTTTTCACGGTTCGCGCTTTCATGACCAGCGACGAAACGGCTCCCGCCGGCGATGTGCCAAGCGCTGCGGAGACTGTCCCCGCGCCAGCCTTGCCAGCTGCCGGCACCGCACGACAACAGCAAGTCCCGGCGTTGAACCCTCAGCAGGACCAGGAGCAACAACTGCGGGGTTACGTCGAGAGAGAGGCCGAGCGTCACCGCCAGGAGACGGCCCGGCGCGAGGCAGAAGCACGTCAATGGCAGGAAGCCCAGCGCCCACCGGACCCGAGCTGGGGAACGGGGTCGCTTCGGGTGGAGCCGCGCATAACCGGGCGCGAGGAGCTGGAGACGCCGCGAGAAGAAAAGCGTGAGTCTGCCGCGGATATCAAGAGGAGAGAAGGGCGTCAGAAGCTCCAGACAGTCTTCCGATCGCTCCGCAGCCGGGGCGCGCGCTTCGTAACCGATGCCGAGTCCTACTACAAGTCGTGCGGAGGGGACACGGAAAGTTATTGCGGAGCGCAACTGCAGCGACTCGTGGCGCAGGCGCTCATCATCGGGGCGCTGCTGGACGAGTCTCGGGAGATCGCCAGGAAGTCCTATCTGCCGGCTGGCGAGGTTCGCAAGCTCCGCGAGCAGAGCGGTCTCGAGCACAGAGTGTGGAGCGACATGGAGCGCCTGGCGGCCCGCCTGCGCCGCTAGCCTAATACTGCGGTCCGTAGACAAGGCCTCAGACTGAACACCAAGATGGCAAAGCTCGCAAAGGGGATTGGTTCTCTTCGCGAAGCTTGACACCGATTCAAGGCTGGGGTGGCTCTTTGGCTAAAGGAGTTATCCAGCCAGAGGGGACCATCAGAACGCGAAGGGCCAAATGCCGCTCACACTTTGCGCTCTTTGCGATCTTGGTGTTCCTGTCCATGCATTGCGGGACTAGGGTACTAGCCAGATCACCGCGTGTACCATGTGTCAATGGTGCCCGCCGGAACAATAACTTGCCTTGAATGTAACTTACATTTAATGTAAGTTACAACGTCGTCTAGTCCGATGGCTGCCACGAGATTCGTCAACCGCGATCGCGAGCTCCAACAACTCGAAGATTGGTGGAGGGACCGAAACGCACAGCTTGCTCTTTTGTGGGGGCGCCGTCGTGTGGGCAAGACCGCCCTCATCCAGCGTTTCGCGACAAACAAACCCGTCATTTACCACACGGGCACCAGCCGCCCCCTGGCCGACGAGCTAAGAGCCCTCAGTCGCGTCGTTAGAACCACCGCCGAGCCGACCTTTCGAGACCTCGCGGCACGACCCTTCGTTGATTGGAGCGACTGCCTCGAAACTCTCGCTGAGTTAGCCAAGAAGCGTCCGCTCCTCCTCGTACTGGACGAGTTCCCCGAGCTAAAGAGCAGTGCATCCGAGCTCGAAAGCGTCCTGCGTGCTTTCTGGGATCGGGTTCGGTCCAAAACCATGCTCCGGATACTTCTCTCGGGCTCTGCGGTGCGCACCATGGCGGCAATTCAACAACGCCGTGCCCCCCTCTACGGCCGCTTCTCACTGAGCTTACGCCTGAACCCCTTCGATCCGCGCGATGCGGCCAAGATGTTGCCGCAGCTCAAGCCGGCGGAGCGAGCTCTCGTTTGGGGCGTTGTCGGCGGCATCCCTTTGTACCTCGAGTGGTGGGACCAAACCACGACGGTCGAAAGAACATCGAGCATCTCGTTTGCACTCCGGGCGGACGACTTCTTACCGAGGGAGACTACGTTCTCGCGACGGAGGGGGGGAGTAGCGACCTGACGCGACAGGTGCTTTACGCGGTCGCCGCCGGTCGCACGAAATACAACGAGATCGAGCAGGCCGTGGGAACTAGCCCGTCGCGTGTCATCGACAATCTGATCGAGCTTCGAATCCTCGAACGTGTTGCTCCGGTCACAGATTCGCCGAGACGCACGCGCCGCAGCAGTTACCGGATTGCAGACAATTTTCTGGCATGCTGGCTTGGTATTGTTTCGAAGTATCGTGCAGAGATCGACCGAGGAATCGGAAGGACCATCTTGACGACGGTTCTATCCGAGTTGGACGATTTCATGGGGCCTCGATGGGAAGAGGCGTTCCGCCAGCATCTCCGTCGGCTCGTGGCACGTGGCGAAATCGCGAAGGACGTCGTCGCTGTCGGCCCGTTTTGGACGTCAGGAAAAGATTCGGTCGAAATCGACGCGGTCGTGTTGGCAGGACGCAGCCGTGCGGCTGTTCTGGTGGGTGAAGCGAAATGGGCAAAAATCGTGAACGGCGAGAGAGTTCGCCGGGACCTCGAAAAAAAGGTGTCGCGTCTTCCAACGGTGGCCGGCGAGCCGTTGTACGCGGTCTGCGCTCGCGAGAAGGTGACTCCAACCCGAGGAGTGCGTGCCATCACGGCTCGCCATATCTTCCCGCGCTAGGTTTCCTCGTCCGGTCATCACTCTTTCCACGTCAAATAGAGGACTCTAGGACAGAGCGCCCCTCGTGTCGGCGGCGAGGCCGAGCTGCTGGCACCCCACGACGTATTTCGAGAACCGCGTCACCCTCAGTGGGAGCGGGTACAGCATTGCCCGAAGGCGCGCCTCCTCGCCGGGCGGGGTCTTTCCTTCGATGATGGCGGTGTGCGCTAGCCCGACCCCGAACTTTCGGCTGGGCCGGAGCCGGCCCGACTGGTCGAACCACGTCAGCTCGGAGTCGACCGTGATCCGGCAAGCACCACCGAGTAGCTGGTAGTACTCGCGTCGATATTGGGTCATCACCGTTGGGTGAGGGTGGGCAAAGAGGATCTCGCGCAGCTCGGCAGGAATCTCACGGCAAAGGCCGTCCAGGATCTCCCGGAACGTCAGCTCTTCGGGATGTACGGTGGGCTCCAGTGCGACCCTTTTCTTCGCGACAAACTCGAACTGCCGACGCTTCACTTCCAGAAAGACCGGGCTGGCGGAGTCGTACCAGCGAAGGCGCACTTTGCTCCGCAGACCGGAACCCTCGACGCTTTCCCTATAGCTGCGCATCGCGTCGTCGTCGAAGTAGATACTGGTGACGAGCGACGCAGGTTGATCATGCGTGACACGTCGACAGTTTGCCGTGAGGATCGACCTTACTTTTCCCGGATCGGCGAAAGGGACGGCGAATTTGAGCTCGCGCCGCGCGCGCGATGAGCCGCTGGCCGACTCCTCGCGGAGCAGGCGAAAAACGGCCGGTCGATCGCGGGGGATACTCAAAGCTGCTCTCCGCTGGCGTCTCGATAAGAGACCCGGAACGTGGGCAAGCGAGTCCAGATCGCCTGCATCAACTTCTTCGACTCATCCGAACCGCGAACGGTGACCAGCGCCCGCACCATCACGTCCTGACCTTCCGTGGCTATCTCCTGGATGATGGTCTTCTCTCCGAGCTCATCGAGAACCTCTTCGAGCTGCTCGAGGCTGTCGTCGCCCGAGCCGGAAGCGCTGAGCAACAGTTGGCGCTCGTCCTGAGGCTCGTCATGGACCCTCAGCACCCAGAAGAGAGCGGCGACGACCACCATTGTGGTCGCCGCGATGAGCCGCTCTCCAGCCCCGAGTATGAGGCCGAGAGCGATCGCGATCAGGATGTAGAGCAGTTCCTCTCCGCTTCGAATGGGCGTTCGAAACCGGATAAGGGAGAGCGCGCCGAGGAGTCCGAGAGACAAAGGTACCGACAGGTGAACCACCGCGATGACGACCGTCATGACGAGCGTTAGCAGCGGAAGAACGTTTCCCAGATCACCACGTGTACCATGTGTCAATGGTGCTCGCCGGAACAATTCGGCAACGATGATGGACAGGAACCCTGCGATAAGGAGGTTGATGCCGAACCCAGCGAGGGTAGCCCTCTCCTCGATGTCGACGCCGATCTGTGTCGACTGGGTACGAAGCCAGTCCGTTGCCCGAGACAGATCCTCGGCCATCGCCGCGCGTTGACTGGCCAGCGGGCGGCGGATCAGGCGCGGATCTCCCCATGCGGTTTGAACCCGGTCGGCCCAGAGGATATTGCCACGATGGGGGTCGCCGCGGGTCTCGAACGTCAGTCGAATCGGCTTTCCGGACCACCGCTCCAGGTCGATCCGCTCGTCGTGCCAGAGGTTGGCTTCGCGAAGGTCGAGGAGCTTGCTGAACACCCTGGTGGTCGTGCCTTCCGCCTCGACTGCGACCACGAATTCCACTCTCGCCCGACCGACGTCCCGCTGCATGACGAGAGCCGGCGCCACCTCGAGGAAGAGATCGTCCGGAACGCTGAGCTCGAACGAAAGCTTCGACGGAAACGGCGGCGTGAGTGCCAGCCGCGTCGTCCCGTCAATACTCACGGTCCGGGAGAGACGCTGCTCGTCGTCGAAGGCGGCGAACCGCGCGCCCGGTACGGTGGTTTCGGCCTCGGCCTCCTCGATGCGCTCGGCCAGCCGAACGACGTCAGCGTAGGAGAACCAGACCGAGAACGCCGCGGCGACCGCGAGGCTCAGGAGGCCGATAACGACCCCTGTCGAGGAGCGGCGACTCATGGCTCACCGCGCATGACGGGCGAGGCCTGTACGAACTTTCGGACGACGTCTCCCCGGTGGCGAATGAAGCTCACGACGTCCTGGTAGTTCTGCCGCCACGTTTCGACCCGCTCCGGCGAAAAGCGTGTGGCGAGATCGCGCCGCAGGTCTTCGCCCACCTGTCGCTCGATGTTTGCGAGCCGCGCCGCCACGTTCGACGGGGCGAGCGTGCCCTCGAGGTGGCGGTCGAGCTCATCGAGGAAGAAGCGTCGATAGCGTGGGCTCTGCATGAGCGCGGGAAACAGATCGGCCAGGACCGAGCCTCCGCGCTCCAGCGCCCTCTGGAAGGTGTCTGCCTCGTAGTGCTCCGGGTAGAGCCCGAGCGTCATCTCGGCATCCCAGCTCAGGAAGATCCACTTGGAGCCCTCACGACGGGCTCGCGCGGATCGTTCATCGCTCGTCCGATCTTTACGAACGCCACGAGCTCTGCGTCGGACTTCGACGGAATGAACATGCTCACCGTCAGGTCGTCCCCGGCGCCGCGAACACCCTTGGCATTGGGTCCGTGGCATTCGCGACAGGTTCCCAGAAAGACCTGGCGGCCTCGTTCTGCGTCTCCGGGGGGTACCGGCACGATCTCCATCTTAGCGGCACTTCCACCGCCGCAGGCCCGCCGCGGCCAGAGCAATCAGGCTCACTGCGAATGCAGCGTATCGTTTCCAGTTCATCGATCTTCCGCCTCTCGTTCTGCCTGCGAACAACGCCAACACTCGATCGACGAGCTCTCCACACAACCCTGTATTCTGGCGGTAGTCAAACAAAGCTTCGATCGACTCCTCGGACAGGTGCTCCCGGATCGGCGGCGGAAACGAAGAGGGACCGCTACCTGGCGTTTACGGCCGCGCCGCACTGGGTATTTGCCTGGCGATCGGCTATCAGATCTGGGCGGCGAAGCTCGAGGTTCCGCTCGAGGTTGTCGAGGTGGAGGTCGAATCCGACATCGACGCTCGGGCGATGTACGCCCTCATCGACGAGCCGCCCGGATACACGGAAGTGCGCTACAACGTAGTCCTCGAGAGCCCCGCTTCGGAAGAGGACATCAACCGGGTGCTCGAAACCGCCGAAAGGTACAGCCCCTGGCGCACGATCTTCGCCACTCCTCAGAACTTGAAGCGCACGGTCAAGGTGCTTTCGCCGGAAAAGGAGTGATCGCATGGAGGCGAGGCTCCAGCGACGGGTCCAGCGATACGGTTGGGACAAAGCGGCTGAGCACTACGACGGCTACTGGCAACGGCAACTGGAACCGGCCCAGGACCTTCTGCTGGAACTGGCGGCCCTCGAGCCCGGGGAAAGCGTTCTCGAGCTGGCCTGCGGAACCGGGCTGGTAACGCTTCGCGTGGCCGAGGCGGTAGGACCCGAAGGCAGGGTCCTGGCGACCGATATCTCCGAGCGGATGGTCGACGTGGCCCGTGAGGAAGCGTCGAGGCGCGGCGTCTCGAATGTAACGTTCGAGCGCGGGGATGCGGAAGAACCATCGGCCGATGAAAGACGATTCGACGTCGCCCTTTGCTCGCTGGGCCTGATGTACGTCCCCGATCCGGTCGCCGTGTTGAGCGCATCGTTCGGTTCATTGAAGCCAGGTGGGCGCGCGGTCGCTGCCGTCTGGGGCGAACGGAGCCGCTGTGGATGGGCGGACATCTTTCCCATTGTCGATGCCCGCGTGGCCTCGGAAGTCTGCCCGATGTTCTTCCAGCTCGGCTCCAAAGACCTCCTTGCGAAAAGCTTTACCAGGGCAGGGTTCATCGAGGTCCAGACGAAACGCATCGATACGCGCCTGCGCTATGCGTCGGGAGAAGACGCCTGCGGTGCGGCCTTCGCCGGCGGACCAGTCGCGCTGGCCTACTCGAAGTTCGACGACAAGGTCCTGGACGAAGTGCACAAGGAGTACCTCGACTCCATCGAGGCGTTCCGAACGGGTGACGGCTACGATGTGCCGGGTGAGTTCGTGGTGATCGCGGCCGCAAAGCTCGGCGGCCGCACCGGCCCTGACACGTGCCGTCGTAGCGAGAGCATTTCCGTGCTGCAACTCTGTATCGGAAGGGAATGCGTGCGTTTTTGGAACGGAACCTTGCGCAAAAAAAGCTCGACTTTTTTTCTTGACAGCTTTTTCAGAGCAACTTGAAAAAATTGGAGAGTGCGATCGTGAGTACGTCTGAGCACGCGACAACGAGTCGATAGTCGCGCTTCCTTGCTTGGGGATACTTCGGAAACGTCTTGATGCGATTGCGTGCGAAACAGGCAAGCACAGAGCGTGGAAAAAGTCCATGTTATAAAAACTCATGGACATACAAAAGGAATTGAAGTCACTTTCGGATGACGAGCTTCTCGTCCAACTGTCGGATGTTGTGCGAAGCTCGCGGCGGGTCGAAGCGGTGCTCGTCGCACACATCGCCGAGGTCGATGCACGGCGTCTGTATGCCGCTGAGGGCTTGCCGTCGATGTTTTGCTATTGCACCGACGTGTTGCATTTATCCGAGGCGGAAACTTATCGGCGGATCGGTGCCGCTCGGCTCTCACGCAAGTATCCCGTGATCTTGAAGATGCTCGAGGATGGACGCATTCACTTGTGCGGGATCACGATACTCGCGCCTCATTTAACCGAGGCAAATCACGAAGACGTCCTGGCCAGAGCCACTCACAAGACCAAGAAAGAGCTCGAGGAACTCGTTGCCGAATTGGCCCCGAAACCGGATGTTCCGCCGAAGATTCGCAAGCGGCCGCAACGATAAGCCCGGCCGAAGCCGCCCGACTCATCGAAACAAGCCAGTCCCGATAAAGGCGACTCGAGTGGGCCACCACCGCCTCCGGAGCCACCTCCGAGGGCTCCTGACAAACGGGCCAAGGTCAAGCCCTTGTCGCCTGCGCGTTACAAAGTCGAGGTCACCGCGAGCGCCGAGCTTCGCGACAAGCTGGAGCGGCTCGAGGCACTCATGCCCGGCAGCGACCTCGCGGCGATCATCGATGCGGCGGTGAGTGAAAAGCTGGAGCGTCTCGAAGCCAGGCGCTTCGGCAAGACAAACAAGCCGAGGAAGAGTGTCGAAGATGCCGATACCTCACCGGGTGTGCGTGGTGTCCCTGCCCCGGTGAAGCGTATCGTGTGGGAGCGCGATGGCGGGCAATGTACCTATGTAGGTGTCAACGGCAGACGATGTCCCGAGCGCCATCAGCTGGAGTTCCATCACGACGAGCCCTTTGCGCTCGGAGGCGACCGCAGCGCGTCCAATACCAGACTCATGTGCAAGGCCCACAATCTCTACATGGCAGAGCAGGATTACGGAAAGCAAAAGATGGACTCCTACCGGAGAGGCGCCGACCGGGTTCGTGAGCCGATGCAGTCACTTCAACTGTGTCCGGAAAGAGTTCCGGTTGTCGATTCACAGCGACATCGCGTTGCCGTGTAGGTCCCGGGTGAGCCGCGGGGCGCCACCGCGCGAAGAGACCTGGTGCCCTGAGCCCCCTGCCCGTTTTGGCATTTCCTCGCCAACTCAGGCGAGGCCTTGCGGAGTCGCGAGAGAAACCCTCTTACCACTCCAGTCTCGGCCCGATCCGCCGCAGCTCCTCGCGCCGCTTCTCGTAGTCCGGCATGACTCGTCCGAGCAGCGCCCAATACTCCTTCGTGTGGTTCTTGTGGAGCAGGTGGACCAGCTCGTGGACCACGACATAATCCACGAGCCGCATCGGGGCCTGGATGATGCGCCAGTTGAGTCGAATCCTGCCTCTCGAGTCGCAACTGCCCCATCGTTTCAACTGATCCTTCACGAGGACTCGCGGCTCGGATGGGCGCACCTTCGGGACCGACAAAGAGTTTCCAGAATCTCCTGGAGCTTGGCCTTCTTCGAGTGGGCGATGGCGTCGACGAGGTCGTCCTTGACGCGCCGATCGGCGACCTCGAGGTCGTACTCATCGGCCTATCGTGTTGCGAATGTGCCATGTGCGTCGCCAAGCAGAACCATGTGTTTGCCTTCCAGAACACGGGTCAGAAACGCATTGCCGGAGTTTCGGCGCCGTATACTAAATCCACCGTCCATCGCCTCTCCACATACCGTCCGGCCGTGGGGGGCGATGGGCAGGTCCTTGACTCGCACCGCGCTCCCGTCAGCTTTCACGCGAAACTGGGCCGCCTCGGTTCAGCTCGCCCGCCACTTGCTGAATCAGCTTCCACGCGGCCTCGACGTGGCGCGGCTCGGTGTTGGTCTGGCCGATGCTGAAGCGGAGGGTCAGTTTGTCGTTGAGGCGCGTTTGCGTGAGGTAGAGCTTGCCGCTCCGGTTGAGACGATCCATGAGCTTCGCATTGATGTCATCACCACCGCGGTGCCGGAACGTGACGAGGTTGAGCGGTGCCGGCGCGGCCATCTCGAATCGATCGTCATCGCGGACCCACGAGGCGAACTCCATGGCGAGATTGACGTGCCGCCGGACGTGATATTGAAGTCCCTCGACTCCGTAGTGGCGGATGACCATCCAGAGTTTGAGTGCGCGAAACCGGCGCCCGAGCGGGATATGCCAGTCCCGGTAGTCGATGACCGCGCCCGAAGCGGTCGCCTGATTGCGCAGGTACTCGGGGAGAATGCTCAAGGCGTCGATCAACCGTTTCCGATGGGCGACATAGAAACAGTCACAGTCGAAGTTCGTGAACATCCACTTGTGCGGATTGAAGCAGTAGCTTTCCGCCAGCTCGAGTCCCTCGTGAATGAAACGGAATTCGGGGCACAGGGCGGCTGTTCCGGACATGGCGGCGTCCACGTGCAGCCACAGGTTCTCTCGGCGGCAGAGGTCTCCGATCGCGGGAAGCGGGTCGAGTGCCTGCGACGAGGTCGTGCCAATCGTGGCGCACACGAAGAACGGAAGGAGCCCCGCCTTGCGGTCGGCCTCGATCGCGGCTCGCAGGGCGACAGGTGACATGGCAAAGGAGTCGTCGACCTCGACGAGCCGCAAGTTGCGGCTGCCGATCCCCGCGATCTTCACCGCCTTCTCGATTGAAGAGTGGGCGTGCTTCGAGGTGTAGGCCACGAGCTTGCCGTCGCATCCGGTCTCGTTCGAGCGAAGGCCGGTCTTCCACTCCCGCGCCGCCAGTAGTGCGCACAGGGAGGAGCTCGAGGCGGTGTCCTGAATGACGCCGCCGCCATCGGTCGACGATTTGAAGCGACCGGGAAGTGCCAGCATGTCGACCAGCCAGTCGAGGACATGCGTTTCCAGCTCGGTACATGCCGGAGCGGTTGCCCAGAGCATGCCCTGCACGCCGAGACCGGCCGACAGGAGCTCGCCGAGTATTGCGGGACCGGAGGCGTTGGCCGGGAAGAAGGCGAAGAAGTTCGGAGATTGCCAGTGCGTCACACCGGGAAGAATCACATCTTCGAGGTCTCGCAAGACGTTCTCGAGAGGCTCCGGCGCCACGGGTGGGGAAGCCGGGAGCTTGTCGCGAACCTCGCCGGGGCGAGATTGTGACAGAACGGGGTAGTCCTCGATCTGCTCGTAGTAATCTGCGATCCAGTCGACCACCGTCCGGCCGTGCCGGCGGAACTCGTCCGGCGTCATGTGATAGCCCGTATTGTCAGTCATCTAGTCCGGCCGCTCCACCGCGTACACGAGGTGTGGGAATCCCTTGAAGTTGGTCTCCTTGTCGAGGCTCATCCCGAGGCTCTCCGCAGTGCGGCAGGAGGGCTTGTTCTCGGGCCGGCATAGTGAGATGAGCCTGGACCGCCCGAGCGTCTCGAAGCCGTGGTCCCGCACGGCGGTGCCGGCCTCTCTGGCGAATCCCTGCCGCCAGTACGGCTCGTCGAGCATGTAGCCGATTTCGGTCTCCGGGGCGCCGTCCACTTCCTGCTCGACGAGACCGATCTGTCCCAGGAACGTACCGGTCTCCCGGTGAATCAGCGCCCAGAGCCCATGGCCGTCGTCGTCATACCGTTTGCGCTGCCGGAGGATCCACTCGCGCGCCTCGTCCTTCGAGAGTGGCTTCGGGTAGTACTGCATGACGAGCGGGTTGGTCATCATCGCCGCGAGCGGGTCCAGGTCGTTCATGTGGAGCTCGCGGAAGAAGAGGCGATCGGTCTCGAGTCGAAAGGTCATTGCGCCACTCCACCCACCATATACAGATAGTCGCCGGGTTGCACGACGTTTCGCGTCAGGTGAGCGAGAATCATAACCCCGTTCGGGACCGTGTTCTCGATGACCTCCAGCTCTTCGAACGTGTAGGGGCTGACGATGCGGCCCAGAACCTTGCCCCCATCGATCGTCTCCCGAGCGGCGGCGCCTCCGTCTCGATGAAGCCGCCCATCCGAGGGCGAGTCGTCACGATGGTATCGACGATGATCTGCTCGGGAGGAGGCGTTGGCGGTTCGTCCAGCATATCCAGAGTGGCGAGGACGTTGGTGATGCCCCTCACGCCGCGTTCGACGTACTCGGTCTGATCCACCAGGCTGCCGCCCAGCTCGACGGTGACCGAGGAGACACCGCGCCCCTCGGTGACTCCGATGGACGTACCCTGGAACATGGTCCCCACCTTGCCAGACGCTCTCCCTCAAATAGCGCATTCCGTAGGCCAGCGTCCACCCCCACGTGGGCGTCGGTGGCTGGACGCCGAAACCGAGAAAGCTCAGCCCGGACTCGGCCACGATGGCGGTGCCAATGGCGAGCGTGATCACGACCAGCAGGGGGCCTGCGACCCGAGGCAGGATTTCCCGGAACAGAATCCGGCTGTGGGAGGCGCCGAGCGCGCGTGCCGCCAGGACGTAGTCGCGGCTCTTTTCCGATGATGAAATGGCGCGCACCAGTCGTGCCGACTCCGTCCAGAAGACGGCCCGTGAGAACAAGTCCCGGCCGAAATTGTCGGTTCCCAGCCAATGCTCCGAGGTTGGGGAGGCGAGCCGCCGTTCCATGTCCATCTGCTCGGGGTCGTGGGGTGCGACCCACGGCGCGCAGAGCGCGAGGAGCATGATGGCGAGAACGAGGACGGCGCCGGCCGATGTGGATGACCGCCGCCGGAGCCGACGCGCGGCGCGACTACGCATTTCCCGCCTCTCGGATGCGCGGGTCGAGAGCTCCGTTCAGAACGTCGACGGCGAGATTGAGGAGCGTGAAGATCAGCGCGAACGACAGCACCACGCCCTGGACCAGAGGAATATCCCGCTGCGAGATCGCGGTTACCGCCAGCTGGCCGAGTCCGGGCCAGCCAAAAATACTCTCCGTCAGAACCGCGCCTCCCAGCATGAAGAGCTGCCAGCGCGAACTCCACGGTTGCCGGCAGACGCTCGGCGACGATGTCGACGACCGGCTCGTTCTGAAACAGGGAGCGTCCGAGATCGCCCCGAAACAAGTTGGCGATGTAGCGCCAAAGCTGCTCGGGAAGCGACCGGTCGAGTCCGAGTGCCCGCCGCAGCTCGGCGACCGCCTCCGGTGTCGCCTGTTCGCCGGCCAGCACCGCGGCCGGATCTCCCGGGATGACGTGCATGAGGCCGAACACGACGACGACGACGATACCTGCCGCGAGTGGCAGCGTCGCGAGTAGCCGCCGGACGAGGAAGCCGATCACGACCCCGGGACGAAGGTGGCGCCGACGAGATTGCGCAGCATACCCCGCGGTTCGGGCTCGAACCCCTCGAGGCGTGTCTCGATGCCGTGGAGTGCGAGAACGTTCTGCAGGAACTCGACCGTCTGGATGCGGTTGATTTCCTCGCTGTGCGTTCCGAGCTCCAGCGAGAACTTCAGGCCTTCCATGTCGAGGATGCCGTCTCCGTCCGTGTCCTGCCATCCGGGCCGAGAAGGGTCTCGAACGTGTAGACGACGTCCTCCGCCGTGATGGTCTCTCCGTCATGAAAACGGGCGTCGTCTCGCAGGTAGAAGATCCATTCGGTGGGGGAGGGGTTCTCCCAGCGCTCGGCGAGAGCGGGCACCGGCGTCAGCGAATCATCGAGGGCCACCAGACCG
Source organism: Candidatus Marinacidobacterales bacterium (assembly GCA_965237685.1). Taxonomy (GTDB): domain Bacteria; phylum Acidobacteriota; class Vicinamibacteria; order Marinacidobacterales; family SMYC01; genus CBDEGF01. Next base: position 1,460,037 of record CBDEGF010000003.1, on the reverse strand, counting down.
TCGTAGAGGAGATTCACGACCCGATAGGCCGTCGTATCGCGGGCGAGTCGCGGGTCCAGGGTCCCGGCGTCGACGTCGGTGCCAACTCGGAGGACATCTCTCGGTGGTGCGCTACAGTTGGCGAGGGCGACGAGAGTGGCGAGGAGGCTGGTTCTCGTGAGATTTCGCATCATGCGCAGCGAATTCTAATACTTTTCTTTCACGAAGGGGCCGAGCGCGGGGTTCAATCCATGTGGGAGTGAATATGAACGAATTGCTGAAAGCACTCGAGGCGGAAGCGGATGCGACGCAGGATAGTCTCCGAGGCCTGTCAGTGATGCCGGACGTCCGGCCCGAGGTGATCGAGTCGCACCTGCGCGAGCGGTACGACTTCCAGGCCCCGGTGGACGCGGACGCTTTGATCTCTGATGTCGTCGAGATGCTCCGCAGCTGGACGGTGCACGTGACCCATCCGAGATACTTCGGCCTGTTCCCCACCGTGCATCCGATCTCGGTGGTGGCCGATGCGCTAGTGGCGCTGTTCAACCCGCAGCTGGCGGTATGGAGGCACGCCCCGGCGGCGAACGAGATGGAGCGACACGTCCTGCGCTTCCTGCAGCGAAAGCTCGGGTACGACCCCGATGCGACGGCGGCCCACTTCACCTCCGGCGGCCAGGAGGCGAACCTGACGGCCGTGACCGTCGCTTTGACGCATCTCTTTCCGGAATTCGGGGACCGAGGCCTCCGCGGGCTCGAGAGACAGCCGGTCTTCTACTTGTCCGAAGAGGGACATCACTCTTTTCACAAGATCGCCCATGGAACCGGTCTGGGCCGATCGGCGCTTCGTATCATACCCACCGATTCGAATATGCGGATCGATCCGGTGGCTCTGAGAGACCGCGTTACCACCGATCGAGCGGATGGCTTCGCTCCGGCGATGGTCGTCGGGATGGGGGGAACGACGGCGGCGGGCATCATCGATCCCCTGCAAGAGCTGGCATCCATTGCGCGCGACAACGAGCTGTGGTTTCACGTCGACGCCGCGTGGGGAGCGACGGCGCTCCTCTCAGACAAGCTGCGCTGGTCGCTGGACGGCATCGAGCGCGCCGACTCGGTGACCTGGGACGCACACAAGTGGCTGTCTGTTCCGATCGGGGCCGGAATGTTCTTCTGCCGGTGGCCGGACACGGTCGAGAAGTCTTTTGCCGCCTCCGCCAGCTACGTTCCGCCGGCCGAGGAGGGACGCTGGGACAGCTACGTCACTTCGGTTCAATGGTCGCGTCGCTTCATCGGGCTGAAGCTCTTCATGGCACTAGCGGAGCGGGGCGCTGGCGGTTATGCGGCGCACATCGAGCGCCAGGCGGCGATAGCGGACACGTTGCGCGAGGGGCTCGTCGTGGCCGGATGGCGCGTCGTGAACGACACGCCTCTTCCGACGGTGTGCTTCACGAACGAGCGAATCCAGGCGGAGAGGCCTTCCGCGTCGGAGGTCGTGGAGCGCGTCAACGAAAGCGGTCAGGCGTGGATCTCGGAGGTCATTCTCCCGGTCATCGGGCCGGCGCTTCGCGCCACCATTACGAGCTATCGGACGACTGAAGCGGACCTGGAAGTGCTGCTGCGAGAGCTTGACAGGGCTCTCGGCGTTGAGCCGGTGGTTTAGTCAGCTAGTGCTCGAACCCGCTAATCCTGCCGTGAATTCCTGGCCCTTTTCGGCGCTGACTGCGTGTAAGCGTCCGCTCCCACCATGTTCCGAAAAACTCCCACGGACCCGTCGCTCCTTCGCCCGTCGGCGCGTAGCGAAACACCACGTCTCGGTCGTCGCCCATGTAGCACCACATCGTGCCTCGCTCGATGTTCTCCGGGCTTTGCGGATCGAGCACTTTCACTCCGGTGGCATCGGTTCGGATGACATCGGCCTTCAGGACCCGCTTCTCCAACTGGTCCACAAGCGGCTCCACAAGGTTTGCCACCTCGCCCACCCAATCCGACATCGTGGAGACCGCAATCCCCGCGCCGCTACGGGCGTAGATACGATGCAAACGGTGAAGGGGAACGTGGTCTACGTACTTGCTCACCACCACATGAGCTAAAAGCGAGGCGTCAGCGCTGCTCCGCTCGATCACCGGGGCCGGGCCCTCGGCTCTCGTGACGCCTTCCCGGCACTTCCCGCAGGCGTACTTCTCCAGATGGTACTCATGCTCGATGAAGTGCCCCGGCACGTACTCGAGCAGCTGTCGGTCGACGAGCGGACGCTACTTCGCAAGGAGCGCTCGGCGTCGGTACTCGAGAAGCTGAAACGGTGGTTTGTGCTGACGCATCGAAGCGAACCGCCCAGCTCGGACCTTGCCATGGCCACGGGTTACCCACTCAACCACTGGACCGCTCTCACTCGCTTCGTCGACGATGGACGCTTAAGCCTTGACAATAATATCTGTGAGCAACAAATGAGGGCCATCGCACTCGGTCGACGCAACTATCTCTTCTGCGGTTCTCACGACGCCGCGCGACGCACCGCCGTTCTCTACAGCCTCATGCGCACCTGCGCACAGCACAACGTCCCGCCTCTCCCGTACCTCACTGACGTGCTCCGCAAGCTCGCCGACGGATGGCCACAAAAACGCATCCACGAGCTTCTACCCGACCGCTGGCAGCCTACTCCCGCCTCCACCCCTTAGCAGTTCCCGTGCCATAAACCCCCTATTCCGGGGCGAATGCGTCATGGGGACACCGGACGCATACGACTGCGTTGCTCCTCCTCGAAATATCTAGATATGACTTCGTCGGAGCGCCCTGTCAGCCTCACAAATGGCGTCGGACTTCACCGACAGTATCAGCGGGTTCAAGCACTAGTTTCCTGTCGCGTAACTGTGACCCTGGTCCCTCCCGAGCCCCGGCCCGTGCCCTAGCCCGTGCCCGAAACAACTTGAACAGGCCGAGGTGCACCCATGACAGATCCGTTCCGCAACGCTCTCGTCCCACCCAATCTTTCTCGGCGCTACCTTCGGGCTGGGGCTCGGGCGCAGGCTCGGGCTCGGGCTCGGGCTTAATCCTTCAGCAAGTACTTCGCGATGGTCTGGAGCTGCAGGTTGGACGTGCCCTCGTAGATCGCCCCGATTTTCGAGTCCCGCCAGTACTTCTCGACGGGGAAGTCCTTGGTGTAGCCGTAGCCGCCGTAGAACTCGATCGCCTGGGACGTCACCCGCTCCGCCATCTGCGATGAGAAAAGCTTGGCCATGGCGGCCTCGATGAGGAACGGTTTGCCCGCGTCGCGCAGCCGCGCCGCGTTGTAGACGAGGAGCCGGGCCGCCTGGAGCTCGGTGGCGCACTGCGCGATCTGAAACTGAATGCCCTGAAAGTCGGCGATCGGCTGGCCGAAGGCTTTTCGCTCCTTGGTGTAGGCCATGCCGTGATCGAGCGCTCCTTGCGCAACGCCGAGCATCTGGGCGCCGATGCCTATCCTTCCTTCGTTCAGCGTCTCGATGGCGATCTTGTAGCCTTTGCCGGGCTCACCAAGGAGGTTCGCTCTGGGTACGACGCAGTCCTCGAGGATGAGCTCGTTGGTGCTGGAGGCTCGGATACCGAGCTTGTCCTCTTTCTTGCCGACCGTGAATCCGGGGAAGTCCCGCTCCACCAGAAACGCGGTGATGCCTTTGTAGCGCGCGTCGGGATCGATGGTCGCGAAGACGATGAAGAGGCCCGCCTCGCCGCCGTTGGTGATCCAGAGCTTCGTTCCCGTCAGCTTGAAGTCGTCCCCGTCCTCGACAGCCTGGCAGGTGAGAGCGAAGGCATCGCTTCCCGAATCGGGCTCCGACAGCGCGTAGGCGCCGACGGTGTCCGTAGCGAGTCGCGGCAGGTAGCGCTTCTTCTGGTCGTCGTTTGCCCACCGCAGGATGGCGTTATTGACGAGCGTGTTCTGGACGTCCATGAAAACGCCCATCGACGCGTCCACCCGGGAGATCTCCTCGACCGCCAGCGAGGCCATGAAAAAGCTCGACCCGGCGCCGCCGTACTCTTCCGGAATCTCGATGCCCATCAGGCCGAGCTCGAAGAACTTCGGGATGAGCGAGGGCTCGATCTTCATCTCGCGGTCCATCGTCGCCACGTGAGGCCCGATCTCTTTCTCGGCGAACTCGCGCACCATGCTGCGGAAGAGCTCTTCGTCTTCGGTGAGGGTAGTCAGGGCCTCAGGAATGGCATCCACGGCCGGGCGAACGTCGGTACTCATGAATCTAGTACCGTGCGAGCTCGAGAATGGCCTCGAGTACGTCCTCGGTCTGGGGCAGGATGGTGTCCTCGAGATCAGGGTTATAGGCGACCCAGGCATCCTTGGCGGCGACACGACGAACCGGAGCGTCCAGTGAGTCGAAAAGCTCGTCCGCGATGCGTGCCGCGATCTCGGCGCCATAGCCGAACGTCCGCGTGTCTTCGTACGCGACGAGAACACGTGAGGTCTTTTGTACGGACTCCGCAATGGCCTCCCAGTCGTAGGGAGACAGCGAGCGCAGATCCAGAATCTCGACCGAGATGCCGTCGGCCTCAGCTTTTCTCGCGGCCAGTTCCGTGCGGTGCACGAGCGCCCCGTACGTCACGACGGTGAGGTGCGAGCCGTCCCGGACTTTTCGAGCCTTGCCAAACGGGATCATGTGGTCCGGGCCGGGGTAGGCGCTCTTGTTGTACGTCTGGCGATAGAGATGCTTGTGCTCGAGGAACATCACCGGGTCGTCGCATCGAATCGCCGTTCGAAGCAAGCCGTTGGCATCGAGCGCCGTCGAGGGCATGACTACGCGCACGCCGGGGAGATGGGTGAAGAGAACCTCGCCGCACTGGCTGTGGTAGATGGCTCCCCCGGTCAAGTAACCGCCGATCGGGACTCGAACCACCAGCGGGCACTTGAACGCTCCGTTCGAGCGCCAGCGAGTGGTCGAGAGCTCGTTGCGGATCTGCATGAAGGCGGGCCAGATGTAGTCGAAGAACTGGACTTCGACAACGGGCTTCAGCCCGCGGATCGCCGCGCCGATGCTCAGGCCGACGATACTCGCTTCGGCGAGAGGGGTGTTCCAGACGCGCGTACTACCGTAGTCGCGCTGCAGCCCGTAAGTGACTTTGAAGACGCCGCCCTTGCCCTTGATCTCCTCGAGGTACTCCTCGCGGGTGGCGTCCGCGACGTCCTGGCCGAAGACGACGGTGCTCGGGTCGCGACGCATTTCGTCTCTCAGGCAGGCGTTGAGAAGGTCCACCATCGTTCCTTCCTTGCCGGACAGCTCGGGCTCGGACGAAAACAAAGATGACGTCGGGTCCACGGTGGGGCTGTACAGATGCGTGCTCCAGCTGTCTTTGCTCGGCCATGGCATGGCGAGCGCCTGATCGGCCGCCTCTCTGACCTCTTGTACTGCGTCGGCCTCCAGTTTATCGAGCTGCATCTCCGTGGCCAGCTTCTCGGTCAGGAGGAACTCTCTCATGCGAGGCACCGGGTCCCGCTTCGCCTCTTCCTCGCGCTCTCGGGCCGTCTTGTAGAGCCGCTCGTCGTCGGACAAGGAGTGCGAGTAGGGGCGGATCACGTGGGCGTGAGCGATGGCTGGACCCCGGCCGGCACGAAGGTAGTCGACCGCGTCTTTCAGTCGTCCGTAGCTCTCCAGGAAATTACAGCCGTCGAACTCGGTGACGAACAGGTCAGGGTAGCTGCGCACGAGGCGGGAGATACTGCCCCCGGCGGTTTGCGCTTCAATGGGCACGGAGATGGCGTAGGCGTTGTCCTCGATCAAGTAAAGAAGCGGCAGCTTCTGGATGCAGGCGTTGTTGATGGACTCCCAGAACTCACCCTCGCTCGTCGAGCCGTCGCCACCGGAAACCAGGACAATCTCGTCGCGCGCGAACCTGCCCGCCAGCTCCGCCACTGGTATCTCGTTCAGGTACCTGCCGGCGATGGCTGCCCCCACGGCCTGCAAGAACTGCGTACCCACGCAGCTCGACTGCGTGACGATATTGAGTTTGGCATGGCCCCAGTGGGATGGCATCTGCCGGCCGCCCGAGGCGGGGTCGGCGGCGGCTCCGACGCCAGCCAAGAGCTGCTCGAAGGCACTCATTCCGGCGGCGAGACAGAGGGCGCGGTCGCGATAGTAGGGGAAGAAGTAGTCCTGGCCGGATCTGAGCAGCATTCCGGCGGCGACTCCGACCGCCTCGTGGCCAACCCCATTAATCTGGAAGAGAACTTTGTTCTGGCGCTTGAGCTGGATCTCTCGATCGTCGACCTGACGGGACAGCTGCATGAAGCGGTAGGCCTCGACCAGTGCTTCCTGCGAGAGACCGTGGTAGCGGTCGGCCACGTCTTCTCTTGATGGAACACCTTCCACCTGTGGCTTCGGGCCGCCAGTTTCCATTCGACCCTCCTGTTTCGAACGTTCGTCGCGTCTAACGAGTTGGATGGGATGCTCGAGGAGCCGGGCTAGTGCACGCTTGTCATTATATATGAAAGCTCTTAGTGCCAACGGCAGGCCCACTTACCGGGAGGTAAGGGTCCGCGCAGCGTGAAACGCGCCCGGTCGGGCAGGGTGGAGGTCGTGGCGTCGGAGCCCTCGGAAGGACAAAACGCGCTCGATGGACTCGTCGACCTTGACGTCTGGTGTCGAGGCCCCCGCGGTGATCCCCACTTTGAGCGGCCCAGGAGGGAGCCAATCCCTCGCGACTACCTCGTCCTTGCTTCCGACCGGCTTGTGTCGGAGCTCCCGAGCGGACAACAGACGGTCGGAGTCCGTGATGTGAAACGTTGGGAAGTGGTGCTCGCAGATCTCTGCCAAATGCACGGTATTACTGCTGTTGTAGCCGCCGATGACGAGCATGACGTCGACGCCCTCGTCGCAGAGCTCCAGGACCGCGTCCTGCCTCTCCTGCGTGGCGCTGCAGATAGTGTCGAAAGAGAGAAAGCGCGATTCCAATCCCTTCTCGCCGTAGCGGCGACGCATGGACTTGCGAAGCTCCTCGCCGATGGTCAGCGACTCGCTGCTCAGCATCGTCGTCTGATTGGCGAGCCCGATCCGCTGGAGGTCGCGGTCCGGGTCGAAGCCGGGAGAGACGGCTTCCCGGAAACGCGCGACGAACTCGCGGGCAATTCCGTCGTTCTCGATGTAGTCGCACACGATATACGTCTCTTTCATGTTCTGGACCACGAGATAGTGGCCGCCCTCGAGCAGCGTCGCTCGCGATACGGTCGCCTTGGTCTCCTCGTGCCGGTATTTCCCGTGCACGATCGACGTGAAACCGGTTCGAGCGTATCGCTCGACGTTCTTCCAGACGTTCATGACCGAGCCGCACGTGGTGTCGACCAGAATGGAACCCTTGTCCTGGAGGATTCCGAGCTCTCCGGTACTGACGCCGAAGGCCGGGAGTAGAACGACGTCGTCCGACGTGACAGAAGCGAATTTCTCCGACGTTCCGTAGGGGCCGTCGAGGAAGCGAATGCCCATCTCCTGGAGCCGCCGATTGACGAAAGGATTGTGGATGATTTCGCCCGTGATGTAGATGATCTTGTCCGGAAAGCGCGTACGCGCCTCGTAGGCATATTCTACGGCACGATCGACGCCGTAACAGAAGCCGAACTCCTTGGCGATACGAAAGGCGAGCTCTCCCGCGACCAGGTGGAAATCGTGCTCCCGGGCGAAATCGACGATGAGCCCCTTGTAGTCCTTCCTGAGCGGCTCTTGGACCTGCTCTTTGAGGCCGAGACCCTTGCGGTAGAGCGTCCCAGCAGGTGCATCTGTCATTTCACGTCAAGTATACCCGCATCTCCTGGCTTCCTGCTCTTCCCCGGCTTCCGCCGCCATCCAATTGCGAGGTTCGTGGATTCCCGGTATGGCACCCACCGCCTGGCTTTGTGTATAATTCGAGAAGTGGGAGGGGTTTAGATGCAAGACGTTCTGATCACCGGGCCTCGGAAGAAGCAGCCGAAGCTGCTCGCCTTCGTGGACCAGGGCAAGTGCTTCGGCCGTGGCTGCGAGATGTGCATTCACGTCTGTCCGGTCAAAGATTGCATCACGCTCGTCCCCGATCCCGAGCCGCACACCGTGGGCGAGGTGTGCGTGGTGAACGTCGAGACCTGCATCGGCTGCCAGCTCTGTGCAAAATTCTGTCCACCCGACTACGACTCGGTCCACATGTTCCCGCACGACGAGGGACTCCAGCTCGCCAAGGAAGAGCACCGTTCCTGGGACTTCCGCCAGTACAACAAGAAGAAGGGCGGAGCCCTCGCCAGCTGAGCCCTGTTTCCGGGATAGCCACAGCGCCTGACGGCTCTGACCAGCAACCCTCGACGGCTGCGCCGCCGGGGGAGTTTAGCCCTCACCCGGACGCACTCGCAGACGCGGATGGGCTCGTGCTGCCACCCTTCCGCCTCCGCCGAGGTTTCCGCTGCACACAAGGCTACGGCGGACCGGCCGAAGCTTCACGCGAAGGCCGGCTCCCTTCCGGGGAGAGGGAAATCGGATCGACGGGCTGCGCCGTCGGTCTTTCTTGTGCTAACTTCCAGGTTCGCCATTTGATCGACGAGTAGCGGAAAGATCCGAAATGTCCTCGAATCCGCTCCCCCGACGAGCGCCAAGTGCCTTTCGCGCAGCCTCCGACTACGCTCCCCGGGGCGATCAGCCAGCCGCCATCGATGAGCTGGTCGAGGGGCTCCGCCGGGACGAGAAGCACCAGGTCCTCCTGGGCGTGACCGGTTCCGGCAAGACCTTCTCGATCGCAAAAGTCGTCGAGGCGGTAAATCGGCCCACTCTGGTCATCGTGCACAACAAGACGCTCGCGGCGCAGCTCTACCAGGAGTTTCGGGATTTCTTTCCCGACAACGCCGTCGAATATTTCGTCAGCTACTACGACTACTACCAGCCCGAGGCCTACGTTCCTGCCTCGGACACGTACATCGAAAAAGAAGCAACCATCAACGACGAGATCGACCGGATGCGCCTGTCGGCGACGAGATCGCTGTTCGAGCGGGAAGACGTCCTCATCGTGGCGAGCGTTTCCTGCATCTACGGCCTCGGCTCGCCGGAGGCCTACTACGGGATGCTCCTCAATCTGGACGTCGGACAGGAGGTCGACCGCTCGAAGATTCTCCGCAAGCTGGTCGAGATCCAGTACCAGCGAAACGATTACGAGCTGGAGCGCGGCAACTTTCGCGTCCGCGGTGACGTCGTCGAGATCATTCCGGGCTACGACGACCTCGCGGTCCGGATCGAGCTGTTCGGAGACGAAGTGGAGAGCATCTCCCAGTTCGATCCGCTGACTGGAAAGAAGCTCTGGCCGTTGAAGCGGGTGACGATTTTTCCGAAGACCCACTACGTCGCCTCGCGGGAGCGCACGCTGCGCGCGATCGATTCGATTCGTGAGGAGCTCGACTGGTACCATCGAAAACTCCACGAGGAGGGCAAGCTGCTCGAGGCGCAGCGACTCCAGCAGAGGACACTGTTCGATCTCGAGATGCTCCGGGAAGTCGGCTACTGTCACGGCATCGAGAACTACTCGCGCCATTTCACCGGGCTCGCACCCGGGCAGCCGCCGCCGACCCTAATGGACTACTTGCCGGACGACACGTTGGTTGTCATCGACGAGAGCCACCAGACGATGCCCCAGATCCGCGGCATGTATCACGGCGATCGCTCCCGAAAGGAGACGCTCGTCGACTACGGCTTTCGCATGCCGTCGGCCCTCGACAACCGCCCGCTGAACTTCGAGGAGTTCGAACAGCGTGTCGGGCAATGCATCTACGTCTCTGCCACGCCTGGGCCTTACGAGCTCGACAAGTCCGGGGGCGTTGTGGTCGAGCAGATCATCCGCCCCACCGGTCTGATGGACCCGGCCGTGGACGTGCGGCCGGTGGCCGGTCAGGTCGATGACCTGCTCGAGGAGATCCGGACGCGAGTCCAGAGTAGCGAGCGCGTGCTGGTGACGACGCTTACCAAGCGCATGGCAGAGGACCTCACCGAGTACTACACCGAGCTCGGGGTTCGCTGCCGCTACCTGCACTCGGATATCGACACTCTGGAGCGGGTGAACATCCTTCGAGACCTGCGCCTCGGCACCTTCGACGTGCTCATCGGCATCAATCTGCTTCGAGAGGGACTCGACCTGCCGGAGGTCTCGCTGGTCGCCATCCTCGACGCCGACAAAGAGGGCTTCCTTCGCTCGGCAGGCTCTCTGATCCAGACGATAGGCAGGGCTGCGCGCAACGTCCATGGGATGTCGATTCTTTACGGGGACCGAGTGACCGACTCGATGCGGTACGCTCTCGACGAAACCGAGCGGCGCCGTCGCAGGCAGGAGGAGTACAATCGTGAGCACGACATCACTCCTGAGACGATTGTGAAGTCCATTCGGGGAAGCATGAGCGGTGCCGCGGAGAGTATCCCTGCAGTGGCCGGTAGGGTCGCCGAGGACTCGCCGCGCTTTACCACGAGCGCCGAGATCCAGCGTGAGATCAAGCGCATCGGCAAGGCGATGAAGAACGCCGCGAAGGCCCTCGAGTTCGAAGAGGCGGCCGCCCTCCGGGATCGCATTCGCGAGCTGAAGCAGCTGGATCTGTTCGAGGATCTTGCAGACCGGTCGTAGGATTTCCGTGATCAATGGCCTGTCGGCGCGTCTGATACACACGCTCGCGAGCATCCAGGAGTTCTCGCTCCTCTCGTATCGGAGCTTCGCGAGTCTCTTCTCGCGGCCACGCTACTGGCGCGACACGCTGGAGCAGATGGATGCGATCGGTGTCGGCTCACTGACGATCGTCTGTCTTACCGGCCTGTTTACCGGCATGGTGCTCACCGTACAGAGCTCGGCCACACTCGACGCCTTTGGTGCCCGGACCTACGTCGGCCGCATGGTCTCGCTCTCAATGATCCGGGAGCTGGGTCCCGTTCTGACCGCGCTGATGGTCGCCGGTCGGGTGGGCTCCGGCATGGCAGCGGAGCTCGGCTCGATGGCCGTGACACAGCAAATCGACGCGCTCCGCTCCCTCGGTACCGATCCGATCCGGAAGCTCGTCGTGCCGCGACTGATCGCGGGGCTCGTCATGCTTCCCGCCCTTACCGTACTGAGCAATGCGGTGGGAATGATCGGCGGCTATCTCGTTGCCTCGTTCACTCTTCGTCTGGCCACCAACCTCTACTGGCATTCGGCGATGGACGCCATAGGTGTGCACGATCTGTTCATGGGGCTGTTCAAGCCTTTCGTCTTCGGCTATATCATCGTGGCAGTCGGGTGTTACCAGGGCTTGACGACCACCGGCGGCACGAGAGGCGTCGGCGCCGCAACCACCCAATCCGTCGTGGTGGCGTCGATCCTGGTCCTGGCCTCCGACTACTTCCTCAACGTGCTGATCCTGCATTTCGTCTACCCTTAGCTTAGCTAGCGCATGTCAAAGCCTCTCATCTCTTTCGAGAACGTCTACTACGCCTATCCTGGAGCGGACGAGTATGCGCTCGACGACATCTCGTTCGAGATTCAGGAGGGTGGGACCGAAATCATTCTGGGCGGCAGCGGGTCGGGGAAGTCGACCATCCTGAAGCTCGTACAAGGACTGATCAAGCCGGAGTCGGGCCGAATCTTCGTCGATGGCACGGAAGTGAGCGGGATAACCGAGTCCGACCTCATGAAGGTGCGGGCCGACATAGGGATGGTGTTTCAAGAGGGAGCTCTTTTCGACTCGCTGTCGGTGGCCGAGAATATCGGATTCCGACTGCAGGACCAGGGGAACCTGGAGGACGACGAGATCGAGGAGCGCGTCCGCCGCATGCTGGGATTCGTGGGTCTTGGCGATTTCTACGATCGCATGCCCTCGGAGCTCTCCGGCGGGCAGCGAAGGCGCGTTGCGGTGGCGCGCGCGATGGCCCATCAACCGGAGCTCATTCTCTACGATGAGCCGACGACCGGGCTGGATCCTCTCACCGCCTCGACCATTTGCGACTTGATCCTGAAACTGAGGGACCTCGAAGGAGTGACGCCGGTCCTCGTGACACACCAGCTTCAGGACGCGTTTCAGGTGGCACAGGGATTCGTTTTTCTGAGGAACGGGGACACGTTCTACAACCGGATCGAGGAGCTCGACGTGCTGAGGGGAACGGAGTTCCTGGTACTGAACAGTGGCAAAATCGTCTTTCGCGGACGCCAGAAGGATCTCATGGAGACGGACGAGCCTTACGTCCGGAAGTTCCTTCACGGTGTGGGAGCCGCGGTGGGGAGGTAACGCATCATGCCGAGAAAGCAGACCATCACCTTCGCCGACCTTCGCGTGGGTGTCGTGATTGCCATCGCGGCCGTTGTTTTCATGGCGACGACCGTGTACATCACACGAGAGGGCGGAGTGTCGCTGTTCGGCGGACAGTACACGGTCTACAGCTATCTGCGGGACGTCAACGGACTCAAGGCCGGTGCACCGGTACACCTCTCGGGAGTCGATGTCGGCTCCGTGGGCAGGGTCGAGTTTGCCGACGGGACAGCTCCCACTCCGGTAAGGGTCACCATGAACCTCCGCACCGAGATTCGGGACCGGGTGACGACGAACTCGCTCATCACAATAGGGAGCCTGGGCGTCCTGGGTGAGAAGCTGCTGGACATCGATCCCGGGCCTCCCGGTGGAACTCCCATCGAGGATGGCGGTACGGTTCCCGGGGAGGCGGAAGGCGATCCGATCAAGGGCATCATCTCCGACGCCTCCCGGACCATGCGGGACATTCGAGATCTTGCCCGCGAGATACAAGAAGGCAAAGGTACTCTGGGCGCGATTCTCAAGCGCGAGGACCTCCACACGCAGGTCATGAGCTTCCTCGAGAAATCCCAGGTGGTGATCGACAGGCTGAACGCCAGCGAGGGCACGATGGGCAAGCTTCTCCGGGACCCGGAGTTCTACAACAACATGAACGAGCTCACTCTCAGCATGAAAGGGCTGGTGTCCGATATCAACTCTGGGGACGGTGCTCTAGGCCGGCTGGTGCGAGACGAGCAGATCGGTGACTCGATTGAAAAGATGACAGGTAACCTGGCGTCGGTCACCGGACGAATGGACCAGGGGGAGGGAACCATTGGCGCATTCATGCGCGAGCGCGAGCTCTATGACCGCATCAACTCCCTGTCCGGCAACATCGATTCCATCTCTGCCCGGCTCAGCCGGGGTGACGGCACGGCCGGTCAGCTTCTTCACGACCGCGAGCTCTACGACAATTTGAACCGCACGTTTACCGAGCTTCAGGGCTTGATCTCGGACATTCGGGAGGATCCGAGAAAGTACTTGAGGGTGAAAGTAAGCCTCTTTTGATTCGGGAGAAAACATAACGCAAAGGCGCAAAGGCGCAAAGAGAAACAGAGGCACGAACCCGATCCGGATCGCAGCTCACCGAATCCGTGGAAGGGCTATTTCGGGAGATTAACGCAGAGTCGCAGAGGCGCAGAGAAAGAAACCGTCGGCAGTCGAATTCACGGAAGGATCACACCGGAGAGCTCAACGGGAAGGCGCAAGGAGGACCGCCGCTGAGGCTATTTCGTGCCCGTGGGCTGCTGGGCGTTCTCGTCGTGGCGGCGCAGCGCCTCCATCATGAACTCGGTCGTAGAGCGGAGGGCCTTGATGTTGCTCCGTATGTTCGAGCGGATGAAATGGAAGCGTCCCTTGCGCACCGGGATGAGCCGGAAGGCCGCGTCCTCTCCCTTGAGCTCCTCCGTAAAGCCACCGCAGATATAGCCGTCCAGCAGGTGGATCTCGCCGGACAGCTCTCCGTCGATGTGGAGGACGCCGGTGGCCTGGTTGGCTTCGAGCATCTGCAGGATGTCCGTGCTCTTGAAACGGGCGAGGTCCCCGGACAGCTCGCCGGGCTGATTCTTTCGATACAGATTGATGAGCCGCTCCATGCGGTACGTCAACTCCCGCATGCTGAAGGGTTTGAGCACGTAGTCGTCGGCGCCCGACTCGATGGAGTCCAGCCTTTCCTCCGGGGTGACCGTGCTCGACAACATGAGGATCGGCAGGTCACGGAGGTCCGCCTCCGAGCGGATTGCCCGTATGAGCTCCAGTCCGTCGGCGGGGCCGGAAAGCTCCGTCTCGCAAGTGATCAGGTCCGGCCGCTCCCGGCGGGCGGCCGCGAGTGCCTCGGAAGCATCGGTGGCAGAGAACACCTCGAGCGAGGAGCGTTTCAGATATTCGCTCAGGACTCGGCTCAGCTCAGCGTTTGGTTCGACGAGCAGCACCCGGTAGCGCGACATAACGCGTATCGTTGGATTGGGAGAACCTGAAACCCAATTGTACGAGGCCTCCCGTAACAGTGTCAAACACGGCGAAGAGAGCAAGATCAGCGGGTTCAAGCACTAGCTTGAAGTCCTTCGTGGGAATGTTAAAATTATGAAGAGGATAGACTCAAGTCCTGATGTGCTCTCTCGAAAGAGGCCGCTGAGCGCTGTACGGCCCAGAACAACGGAAAAGACATCATGATCGAAAGCTTCGGTGCCAGCGATGTGGGTCGACGTCGCAAGCTCAACGAAGACAGCTATTTGGTGGATCGAGAGTCCAGCCTCTTCGTCGTAGCCGACGGAATGGGAGGGCACAATGCTGGCGAGGTCGCTTCGCAGCTGGCCGTGGAAACCGTCGCGAATTTCGTACATCGCTCGCGCGAGGAAGAGGAAATCACCTGGCCCTACGGCGTGGATCCCAAGCTGTCGATCAATGCGAATCGCCTTCTCACCGCCGTGCTGCTCGCGAACAAACGCGTGTGGAAAGAGGCGGACAATCGCCAGGACTACACCGGCATGGGCACGACGATCGTGGCTGCGCTGACCGACGACGAGGCCATCAGTTTCGTAAGCGCGGGTGACAGCCGCGCCTATCGGCTTCGTCGAGGAAAGTTCGAGCAACTCACCATGGACGACTCCTGGGTTCAAGCCGCGGTCGACGAAGGCGTCCTCCGTCCGGAGGAGGCCGAGATCCACCCGATGAAGAACATCATTACGAAGGCTATCGGGGCGAAAGAGGACATCGAGCTGAAAGTACAGGAGTGTCTTCTCGAGGAAGGCGACCTCTACCTCATGTGCAGCGACGGACTCCACGGGATGATGTCCGAGGGAGACATCGAGAGGATCGTCAAGGATGCGAGCGGGTCCCTGGAAATCTCGGTCAAGACGCTCATCGACGCCGCCAACGAGAATGGCGGAAAGGACAACGTCACCGCCCTCGCCATCAGCTACGACAAGCACGAATAGGCCTGCTTTCCGGCCTCCTCGAAAGTTGGCAACGCTTCGGTGTCCTTTTCCCTTCTCTGCTGCAGTGATAAGCTTCGCCGAGGGATAAACAATGACTGCGGAGGAGATCCTCGAGAAGAAGTGCCGCTACGTTTTTCCGTCGGTTGCCAACTACTACGCCCACCCCATGCCGCTTCTGCGAGGTCAAGGCCACCACGTCTACGACGTGGAGGGGCGAGAGTACCTGGATTTCTTCGGCGGCATCGTGACCGTGAGCGTGGGACACTGTCATCCCGATGTGAACCGGGAAATGAAAGAGCAGGTCGACACGCTCCAGCACGTCTCCACGCTGTTTCCCAACGAGCCGATGATGGCCGTCGCGGAGAAGCTGGCGGAGATCACACCGGGACCGCTGCAGAAGAGCTTCTTCAGCAACTCGGGTACCGAGGCAAACGAGACGGCACTTCTCATCGCTCAGCTCCACGCCGGCTCCAACGAGGTGCTGGCGCTCAGGCACGGCTACACCGGTCGGAGCTTTCTTGCCATGTCGGCGACCGGACAGGCGAGCTGGCGCCTCGGGGGCACGCATGTAGCGGGACTCAAGCACGTCGCCAACGCCTATTGCTACCGTTGTCCGTTCGGACTCACCTATCCGAGCTGTGAGCTTCGGTGTGCGAAGGACATCGAGGACGTCATTCAGACGACGACTTCGGGACGGATCGCTGCTTTCATAGCCGAGCCGATTCAGGGCGTCGGGGGATTCATCACTCCGCCACCGGAGTACTTCAAGGAGGTCCTCGCCATCGTTCGAAAGTACGGCGGCGTGTTCATCTGCGACGAAGTGCAGTCGGGCTGGGGCCGTACCGGCGACTTCTGGTGCGGCATCGAGCACTGGGGAGTCGAACCCGAGATCATGACGTTTGCCAAAGGCATGGCCAACGGAACTCCGATCGGCGCTACGATCGCAACGCCCGAGATCGCGGACAGCATCAAGGGCAACACACTCTCGACCTTTGGTGGAAATCCAGTCTCGATGGCGGCGGCACGCGCGGTCATGAAGGTCATCGAGCGCGACAACCTCAAGGAGAACGCCAGGGTGGTTGGCGGCTATCTGCGCGATGGTCTCGAAGATCTTGCCAGCCGGCACCAGGTGGTCGGTGACGTGCGGGGCATGGGTCTCATGCAGGCGCTGGAGCTCGTCGAGGATCGCGAGTCGAAGCAACCGGCTGCGAAAGCGACTGCCCGTTTCATGGAGAAAGCCCGCGACCACGGGCTCATCCTTGGCAAGGGCGGTCTCTACGGAAATGTAATTCGGATCTCGCCGCCTCTGAACATCGGCAAGAGTGACGTCGACGAGGCCCTTGGAATGATGGATCGAGCCCTCTCCGACGCCATGTCGTAACCCGCGAGGAAAACTCCAGTCGATAAGTCGATAAGTTGATGAGCCAGCCCCCTCTTGCTGGAGTCACCGTTCTGGACCTGTCACGCATCCTGGCGGGGCCCTATTGCACGATGGTCCTGGGAGATCTTGGTGCCGAGATTCTGAAGCTGGAGTCACCGTCCGGGGATGACTGTCGTCACTGGGGGCCGCCGTTCGTCGCTGGTGAAAGCAGCTATTTCCTGGCCGTGAACCGGAACAAGAAGAGCTTGTGCATCGACTTGAAGGCACCGGAAGGACGAGAAATCGCGAGGAAGCTCGCGGTGAAGGCGGACGTTCTCATCGAGAACTTCCGACCAGGCACCCTGGAGCGGCTTGGCCTCGGCTACCAGACGCTTCGGACCACGAACCCGGGGCTGGTCTTCTGCTCCATTTCCGGATACGGGCAGACCGGCCCCCTTCGAGACCACCCCGGATACGACGCCGTCATGCAGGGCGAGGGCGGGTGGATGGAGTTGACCGGCGCGATTGACGGACCGCCCATGAAGGTCGGGGCCTCGTTGGCGGATATCTTCACCGGAGTGATGGCGGGGCAGGGAATCCTCGCGGCTTTGTACCAGCGGGCGGCCACCGGTGAAGGCTGCCAGATCGACGTCGCGCTGTACGACAGCGTGATGTCCACGCTTTGCTACCAGGCGCAGAGCTATCTGGTGACTGGTGAAATACCGAGACGGCTGGGCAACCGTCATCCGGCTCTGACTCCGTACGAGACTTTCGAGACTGTTGATGGCTATGTCATCGTCGGCGTCGGGAACGACGGCTTGTGGAAAAAGTTCTGCCGCGCGGTGGGGCGAGAAGACCTCGGAGACGAGCGCTTCGAGGCCAACGCCGATCGGGTCGAGCGCTACGAGGATTTGAAGATGGCGCTGGTGCCACTTTTTCAGTCGAGGTCCACCGCGCAATGGGTCGAGCTTCTGGAAGAGTCGGGCATTCCCGTTGGGCGGGTTCGCACGGTGGAGGAGGTCTTCGACAACCCTCAGACCGAGGCACGCAACATGTGCATCACCGTCGAACATCCATCGGTCGGCAGCCTGCGGCTCACGGGCAACCCCATCAAGATGTCCGCGCTCACCGAAGCGAATCCACTTCCCCCGCCGCGGCTGGGCGAGCACAACGAGATGGTGCTGAAGGAGAAGCTGGACTATTCGACAGAGGAGGTTCGAGCGCTCCGCGAGCGGCGCGTGCTGGGACCATGATCGTCAACAACGCCACTCTCATCACGTTCTGGGACAAGCAGCCCCTCGTCGAGGGCGCTCTCGTCGCCATCGAGGGTGGCACCATCGTTGATTTCGGCAAGGTCGGCAAACTCGTCGACCGCTACGATCACCCTCAGGTGCTCGACGCCGGCGGTCCCATCGTGATTCCCGGGCTGGTGGACGCCCACTCGCACCTCTCTCGAACCCTCCTCCGGGCACGGCCCGAGCAGGCATCGAGCCCGTCCAGCTTTCGCGATCTCAGGGAGCGCGTCTGGTGGCCTCTGGAACGCGCCCTCGGGCCCAAAGAGCTGTACACGAGCGCGAGCGTCGGGCTGCTGGATGCTATTCGCTCCGGCGTGACAGCGATCGTCGACCACTATACGGGGCCGGCAGCCTCGGAGAGCCTGGACGTGATCTGGCGAGCTTTCGACGAGGTGGGGTCGCGCGGGGCACTCTGCTTCGGTGTCTCGGATCGGTTCGGTGAAGGGGAGGTGGCCGCGTCGGTCGAGGAGAACCTCCGTTTCATCGAGAGCTCCCGGAAAGGAGATTCGCCGGACCGGAAGCAGGGCCTGTTCGGGCTCGACAGCCTCGTTCACGTCACCGACGCGACACTGCAAAAGGCAGTGGAGGCCGCCCGATCCATCGACGCCCGGTTTCACCTGCCGCTGCTCCAAGATCCCGAGGAGGCCGATCAGGCCTGGCGACTTCACGGTCGTGCCCCGATCGAGCGACTCGAGCAGGCCGGCGCATTGCCGGAGGGGAGCGTCGTAGCCCACGGAACGCATCTCAGAGTTCAGGAGTGGGAGGCGCTCTCGAAACTGCGGGTGACGGTGGCACTCTGCCCCCGGTCGGACGTCGTGCACGCGGCGGGCTCTGCCGATGTCCTGCGCCTGGCCTCGGCCGGAGTCAACCTGGCGGTGGGCCGCGACGGCTCCGATAACGGCGCCGGCCTGCTGGACGAGTACCGCGAGCTGGCGCTGCGGTTGCGGCGAAGCGGCCATACAATGAACGACTCTCTCCAGGTCGCTTATCGAACTGTATTTGCCGGCGGGGCGGACCTCGCGACCCGCCTGTTCGGTCGCCCCATCGGCCGCATCCGGCCGGGCGCGCGTGCCGATCTCGTCGTTCTCGATGCCCTCCCCGCGACGCCCGTGGAAGAGGCAAACCTGCCCGCGCAAATCTTCTCGCTGCCCTCTCGCGTCCACTCGGTGGTTGTGAACGGAAAGGTTTTGCTACAAGATGGAAAGTTTGTCGCCATCGATGAAGCGGGAGTGCGTTCCCGCGGTCGAGAGGTTGCCAAATCGCTTTGGGAACGTTTGTAAATGAGAGCAAAGACAACCGGAATCTGCATCTATCTGACGCTCATCCTTGCCGCTTGCGGCAGTAACAGCTCGCCGACCGCACCGAGCCGGATTTCTACCGAACAACAGAGTGGTGTGCTGGCAAGCGCAACGGCGAGCCAACAGCTCCCGGAGGACTTTCCGATCAAGCGGATCCTTTGTTTCGGGGACAGCGTGACGCTGGGCGTGACGCTTCGAAATCCCTACGGTCAGGGAATGACGGTCCTGACCGGTGTCGAAGGCTACCCTCCGAAGCTGGGCCGCCTGCTGGAGGCGACCTACGGGACAGGTTTCGAGCTCATCAACCGGGGCGTTGGTGGCGAGCTCACCAAAGAAGGCCTCGATCGTATCGACACCGAGATCCGGCGCACCGATCCGGATCTGGTGCTCATATTGGAAGGCGTCGTCGACGTGAACAACGAGTTCGCGCGCTTTCCCCCGCTTCGCGAGAACCTGGCCGAGATGATGCGGATCGTGAAGCTCCGTGGACGCTTCGTCATCATCGGCACGATGCCACTGCTCAATGGCGATGGCTTTCGAGCGAGTTGGGGCGGAAACGTGCCTCGTCTCAACAACATCATCCGTCAGGAGGCGAAGGCGAAGAACGTCCCCGTCGCGGATCACGAGGAAGCTTTCGGCAGAGACAACCGTGGCCAGGGTCCGGACGGTCTGCACCCCAACAACATCGGCTACGAGATCATGGCGGAAACCTGGTTCGAACAGATCGAGATCATCCTGACGAATCTGGGGTTCCCGCCGCCCGACGCGACGTAGAGAGCACTCACTCACTAGTACATCCATGAAGTACATCTTGGTCCCGGCTTCGCTAGGCAGCCTGTGCCTGCTTCTTGCAGGCTGTGGTGATGCCAGCCCCTCCAACCCGACGCCGATTACCCAGACGACCGCTACCACCACCGCGCCGCAGGTGGCTCGGTTCGAGATTCAGACCCTGGTAACGGTCTACACGAGGAACGACGAGTTCGCGCAGTGGACGCAGGCGACGACGACCGACGAGCGCATCGGGCTCCTTCTCGTTGACGCGGAGGCCTTCGTGCCCGGCACGACGGTCTACAACAACGAAGAGCGTCGCGTCCTGCTTCAGAACGCCATCGATCGCATCGTCGAAGAGTTCGAAGACGGAGACTACGTCAGTGCGTTCGGAGAAACGAAAGAGAATCTCGAGCGCTTCTTCAACGACAGCGACAACGATGGCTGGTCCATCGATGGCCGCTTCGGGGTCGGCCGTGACTGGCCGTTCGACTCGGACGGGAACGATCCCGACGGCTGGACCGCACAGATCATCGTCATCGTGAACGAGCTCTGAGGCCCGCAACCGTACTGGTCCATTTCTCACCACAGAGAACACGGAGATACACAGAGCAGGGACCGTGCCCAAGCGAATCCCGGGAAGAACTGCTTCCGGAGATTCAACGCAGAGACGCAGAGGCGCAAAGTGCGTAGGAAGACGACCGCAAACGGAAATCGAGGTGTCAAATCTCTGTGGACCTCTGTGCTCTCTGTGGGTCACAGTCGTGCGCGGATTCGGCTGCTTGCAGATAGCTTGCGCGGGCGGTCCTGGTGAACCATGATGGGAAGTGGTCGTTGACAACGAAGGGGAGACAATGGAATGGCCAAGGCAATGTTCAAGGGGAAAGTGATCGCGGAATCGGATCAGACGGAAGTCGTCGAGGGCAATTACTATTTCCCGCCTGACAGCTTGCACAAAGAGTACTTCCAGGCGAGCAGCACGACCTCGGCCTGTCCCTGGAAGGGCACCGCCAGCTACTACCATGTCGTTGTCGACGGGGAGCAGAGCGCCGACGCCGCCTGGTACTACCCGGAGACGAAGGACGCGGCCAAGCAAATCGAGGGCTACGTTGCGTTCTGGAGAGACATCACCGTCTCGGACTAACCGTTCGGACCGTTGTTGTCCGTTTTCTCACCACAGGGCACACAACGCAGCGAAGCCAGAACCAATCATCGCCTCCGGCAAGGACGGCAAACAAAGATCTCCTCGGAACCCCGGAAGACAGGAACCCCGGAGGCAGTTCCTGCGGGAGGAGCTGTCGGATCGAGCCGACTTCGTTCCGTTTCCGGGTTTCCGGCTCTTCCGGGGTTCCGGCTGTGTTTTTCCGAAGGACCCGTTCCGGGTCTCCGCGAGCCTCCTGGGGAGCTTTGTTATGATGCCAGACGTTCGAATGCATCTGATATCTCATGAGCGAGAGAGAAGTCTATATCGATACCGGCTTCGGACTCGTGGAAGCCTTTTCCGCACGGAAGGGTGACGTCGTCAGTTTCGTCGGGGCCGGTGGCAAGACGACGGCCCTCTTCTCGCTGTCGCTCGAGCTCCGTCGGAGGGGATTGTCGGTCGTCGTCACGTCGACGACGCACATGCAAGTGCCGATCGTTTCGGACATGACGACACCGCCGCTCGTCCTCACCTCGGAGCAGGACAACTGGCTCCTCACCGTAAAAGCTAACCTGGCACGCTACGGCTCGGTAACCGTGCTGGAAAAACGCATTCGCGACGACAAGCTCAGCGGCATCGAGCCGGTCACCGTTGACCCTCTGCGGAGCCTGGCCGACTGTGTGCTCATCGAGGCGGACGGCGCTCGGGGGCGATCGCTCAAGGCGCCGGCGGAGCACGAGCCTGTCGTCGCCGAAGAGACGACGCTCACGGTCGTCGTGGCGGGAATCGACGCCATTGGCTTGCGCCTCGATGAGAAGAATGTACATCGGCTCGAGGTCGTAACTGAGCTCAGCTGGACGACTCGGGGCATGGTCATCACCGAGGAAGTCATGGCCGACGCTCTCGCGGGCGGCTACCTACCGAAAGTGCCCGGGACGAGCCGGTGCCTGTGTTTCATCAACAAGGTCGACGACGACCGGCTTAAACAGGCCGAGCGCGTCGGGGAGCTCCTCGTCGACCGGGGGTTCCCCAAGGTCGTCTTCGGACAGGCCAGGCGACCGCACGAGCTCTTCTACTGCATGAGCACCGACTCCTCCGAATGAACGTGGGGCTGCTCCTCGCGGCCGGGTTGTCCCGGCGAATGGGACGGGACAAGCTCTCGCTTCTTCTGGGAGGCAAGACCGTGCTGGAGTGGTGCCTGGACACTTATCTGGCTTCCGCGCTGGACGTGGTGCTGGTTGTCGTCGGAAGAGCCGATACGATCCACCGGGACGACGTCCGGCTGAAAACTTCGTTGAACGAGTCCCGCGAGGAGGGAATCGCGAGCTCGATTCGAGCTGGTGTGAGGGCCAGACCCATGCAGACGACCGCCCTGGTCATCGGGCTGGCGGACATGCCCGCCGTCCGACACGGGACCATCGACGCTCTGCTGCATCGGTTCTCGGCCGGCGATGCGGGCGCAGTCTACCCGACTTACCGAGGGGAGCAGGGGAATCCCGTACTCTGGTCGAAGAAGTTCTTCGCGGAGCTCGGAGGCCTGTCCGGCGATCGAGGTGGGAAAGCGCTCCTCGAGGCGCACGCATCGGAAGCCGTGCCTGTCGCGGTCGACGACCCGGGCGTTCGTCTCGATCTCGACTCGGAAGAGGACTATGCTAGGATGCGGTTGCTCTTCGAAGACACCCCCGACTTCAAGGAATAGATGTCGAGCTCGAAAGCCACTCCGTTTCCACGCGGTCCGTCCGCCGGCGAAGGGCAGAAAGCGGATGCAAAGCCGGTGCGGGACCGGAAGTCCATCTTCGTGGAGCTCGAGGAGGCTCGTCAGCGCGGCGAGGCGGTAGCACTCGTTACCATTCTGAAGACGGAAGGCTCCACACCACAAAAGACGGAGGCCAAGATGGTAGTGGGACGGGACGCCCGTCTGCGCGGTACGGTCGGCGGTGGCTGTGTCGAAGAGGAGATTCTGCAACGCGCCCAGAGGGCCATTGAGAAGCGCGAGTGCGAGATGGGCTCGTACGACTTCAATGCCGATGAGTTCGCTTCAGAAATCTTGCCCAGGCAAGATTTTCAGCGGACGGGACAGTCGACTGTGGCGAGCCTGTCGGAATTCTGAGGTCTTGCTCTCTCTGCGACTCCGCGCCTCTACCGTTGATTTTCCCGAAGTAATCCTTCCACGGGTTCGAAGGCCGCAGGTCTCCCTTCTTGATTCCCCGTCGATTCCGGGGTTCTGCAATTCCGGGGTTCCGTGTGATCTCTTTCGCGACTTTCTTCGCACGCTGTTCGGTGCGGTCTCTGCTCTGCGTCTCTACCGCCTCTGCGTTAGATTTCCGGGACAGCCCTTCCACGGATTCGGTGAGCGCGGTCCGGATGGGTGTGTCGCGGGTTTCTTTGCGCCTTGGCGCCTTTGCGTTAAGTTTCTTTTTGTTCCCGGGCTTCTTGAACGATTCTCACGCCGGCGCTGGCTCCGATACGCGTCGCTCCTGCCTTCACCATGCTGGCGACGGTGGCAGCGTCCCGGACTCCGCCGGCGGCCTTGACACCGAGCTTCGAGCCGACCACCTCACGCATGAGCTGAACGTCCTCGACGGTGGCGCCTCCCGGACCGAAACCGGTCGAGGTCTTGACGAACTCGGCTCCCGCCGCGGCAGCCAGCGTGCAGGCCTTGACTTTCTCGTCGTCGCTCAGAAGCGCTGTCTCGATGATGACTTTCGTGACCGACCCGGCTTCTGACGCGCATCGAACGACGCCGCGTATGTCGTCCTCGACGGTGCGATAGTCCTTGGACTTCAGGGCTCCGATGTTGATGACCATATCGACCTCGCTCGCACCATCGAAAACCGCGCGACGCGTTTCATAGGCTTTGACGTCGGGCGTGTTCGCCCCCAGCGGGAACCCGGCCACCGTGCTCACGCCGACCCCCGTTCCGTCCAGGAGTTGACGTGAGAGCCGGACCCAGGTTGGCTGCACGCACACGGTGGCGAACCGAAACTCGGCGGCTTCCGCCGCGAGCTTGCGAATTTGCTCCTCGGTCGCGTCCGGCTTGAGAAGGGTATGGTCGATCAGCGACGAGAGGCCGGCATGCGAGGCTTCCGCCCGAAGGCCCAGTCGCTCCGCGCCCCGTTCCACCAGGGGACGAATGGTGTCCGGGCATCGACCGGCGGCCAGGTGATGACAGGCGCAGGGCCCTTCGGCGAGCGTCGCTCCGGACAACTGGCCGAGGACCGACACCGTGATCTCTTCTGTCAGCCGGTCGAGATCCTGTCGGTTCATGGTGCTTAGACGGGACGATAGTATTTCTTTTCGATCCCCTCGATCTTTCGGACCCTGGCTCGATGTCGAGGCTCCGACAACTCCGTGTGCAGGAAGGCTTCGACGATTTTCTGGAATTCGTCGCGTGGTGTTACGCGTGCGCCGAGCGTCAGCACGTTGACATCGTTGTGCTCGCGAGCGTTGCGGGCGAGCGTGGCGTTCCAGCAGGGTGCCGCCCGAATCCCGGGGACCTTGTTGGCGGTGATGGACGAGCCGAGACCGGCTCCGTCGACGACGATTCCGAGCCTGGAGTGTCCTAGGGCCACAGCCTGCGCGACCGCGTGAGCGAAATCCGGATAGTCGACCGACTGGCTCGAGTGGGTTCCGTAATCGGTGAACGTCACGTCCCACTTCGCCAGCAGCGACTTCACGTGCTCTTTGATGTTGAGCCCGGCATGATCGGATCCAATAGCAACGTCCGTCCTCCCGGGACCTTTGGCGTTCGCGTCGGTGACGACGACCCTGATCTTCTTCTTCTCGATCCACTCCCGCGCCACATCGGTGAGAATGGCACGCGGCGGAAGATCGAGCAGCGAACCCTCGGGAAGGGAACGGACGTCCTCTTCGGTAACGATGCGCCGAGAGTTTCCTGCGGGCCGTCGCGAGTCCTTCATTCGGCAGGATGTCCGTTGGAAGCGTATTGCCTCCGTCCGTTGAGTGTCAACAGATCTTCCTGCAAGATTCTGTGCCGGAACGACTTGTTCGACTCGGGGGGTGTGTCCGGAACGTAGGCAGAAGCTCGAAGTCTCCCTCGTCGTTCGTTCGACTGCTACGGCTGCTGCCACGTGCGGCGCGCGACCCCTTTCGGCTTGCGCCGCCGAAGCCGGGTCCTTTCTCGGTGCTCGGCCTCCGCCTTTTCGATGAAGAGCTGCTGACTTCCTTTGGCGTCAGGGCCACCTTTTCGCTGGCGGTAGCTGCCGTCGGATCGCATGTCCCAGGCGTCGCGCTGGTCGGCGATCTGCGTATCGAGAATGAAGCGGAGTTTGTGACGAGGCCCGTCCGCTTCGACAGGCACCACCGATTCGACGCGGCTTTCGAGGCTCCGCTGCATGAGATCGGCAGAGCCGATGTAGTATTCCTCGTCCCCCCCGTTGCGAAAGTAGAAGATCCTCGCGTGCTCGAGAAACCGACCCACGATGCTGATCGCGGTCACATTTCCTGACAACCCTTCGATTCCCGGTCGCAGGCGACAGGTGTCGCGAATGATGAGGTCCACCTTCACGCCCGCCTTGGCGGCCCGGTAGAGGGCGCGGGTGATATCCACGTCCTCCAGAGCGTTCATCTTCATCTGGATGAGGCCGGGAGCCTTCTCGGAGCTCTTGTCGATCTCGCGCTCGATCTTGCTCAGCAAGGCCTGCTTCAGAATCTTCGGTGCGGGCAGGATCTGCTTGTACTTCCGCTTTGGTTTGTACCCGGTCGTCAAGTAGTTGAAGAGCTCGGTCAAATCGTGGCCGATTGCCGGGTCGCAAGTCAGCAGACCGAGATCGCTGTACAGGCGTGCGGTACCGGAGTGGTAGTTCCCGGTGCCCAGATGGGCGTAGCGTTTGAGTCCATCGAAATCCTGACGAACGACCAGGATGATCTTGCAATGCGTCTTCAGGCCGACCACACCGTAGCTGACGTGGATACCGAAGGATTCCAGGTGGTTGGCCCAGCGAATGTTGGCTTCCTCGGCGAAGCGTGCCTTGAGCTCGACCGCCACCGCGACCTGTTTGCCATTCTGCGCGGCGGTTATGAGGTGCTGGATGACTTTCGAGTCCTCCGACGTCCGATAGAGAGTGATCTTGATGGCTCGGACTTTCGGGTCGAGGCTGGCTTCGCGAAGGAAGCGCTCCACGGAGGTCGCAAACGACTCATAGGGATGATGGACCAGTACGGAGCCTTTCTCGCGAATGACATGAAAGAGGCTCCGATCGGAGATGGGATCCGCGGCATCCACCGGATGGTGCGGCGGATAGTGCAGCTCGGGGATGTCGAGGGTCGCGATCTCCATGACGTCTCGAACCCCCAGCATTCCGTCCACCTGGACGACCTCTTCGACTTCGTCCAGGCCGAGCTCAGCCGCCAGCATCCCGCGATGCGCCGGGGACATTCCCGTCGCCACTTCGAGTTGCACGATAGGGGCAAATTTCCGGTCCCGGAGCTCCGTCTCGATCAGGGCCAGGAGATCGTCGGCCTTTTCTTCGTCACGTTCCGTGTTGGCGTTGCGGATGACGCGGAACAGCTCGTGGCCGTCGATGTGCATTCCGGGAAAGAGGAGGTCCAGGTTCTCGGCCATCACGTCTTCGAGGGTAACGAAGATACGTGACTTGCCCACGCGCAGCCAGCGGGGGATACCCGCACCCACCGGGACCTTGACCCGGGCCTGGGAGGGGGTCGGCTCCTCCGGCGAATGTCGAAGCGTCACCAGGAGGTTGAGCGATAGGTTGGAGACGAATGGAAAAGGGTGGGCCGGATCCATGGCCTGGGGAGTCGCGAGCGGGAAGATGTTTTCGATGTAGTACTCGCGCAGCGTGGCCTGATCCTTCTTCGACAGACTCCGGAAGGACTTCAGGCATATGTCTTCTTTCTCCGCGAGCAGAGCGCTCAGCTCCAGGAGCAGAGATTGCTCTCTCTGTCGATGCTTGCGCAGCACCTCGTAGCAGTCGACGAGCTGGTGGCGTGGGGTGCGGCCGTCGACCGTCTTGGTGTGGATACCAGCAACGACCTGCTGCTTCAGACCTCCGATGCGTTTCATCACGAATTCGTCGAGCGTCGAGCTCGCAATCGAGAGGAACTTCACTCGCTCCAGGAGCGGATTCCGCTCGTCTTCCGCCCCGTGCAGCACGCGGCGATTGAAGGCCAACCACGTGAGCTCGCGATTGAGGTAGAGCTCCGGCGCCTCGAGGTCGAACTTCGGGGCGGCAGGAGCCTTCGCGGCCTTGCGGGCTTTCTCGGTTCTGGACGTTGTTGCTTTGTCGGCTTCGCCGGTGGCAGCTGGTCTGGCCACTACACTTTCCGGTGTAACGTCTGAACCGTCTGTCATTTACGTTGCCTCTGTGCCGGCGTCCGGGTCTCGGGCCCGGTGCAGGAGCGGCCTGCAGCCTGGCTGGCGGGGAACTCCCCGCCGGGCGGGGGGCCGCACGCGATTGGTGGACGATGCGTTTCCATGTGGAGGATACCTCATCCGGTCCCTGTCTTCCATGCGTGCTAACATCTAGGCGAGATGCGCAGCCCGCCACTGGAGCCTGACTTCTTTGCTGAGATGGAGCACTGGGCCCGGACCAGAGAGGGCCACGGGTGGAATCAGCGCGCCAAGACGTTTCTGGCATCCGGATTGGGGCACGCGGTTCTGGTGGGGCTCGCGGTCCTCATTCCCTTTCTGACGGGTTTGCTCGAGGTCGAAGAGGAAGCACGACCACCTGCCGTGAGGGTGCGCTTCTGGTTGCCCGGCGGTGACGGCGCTGGTGGCGGTGGCGGCGGTGGCGGTTCCGGCGGAGAGACTAAAACCGCATACGTTCGCGCCCGCGTCGAGCCCCCTCCGGCGGTCGAGCCTCCCAGGCCACGCGAGGCTCCTATTGCTCCTCGCAAACCAAGGCTCGTCTTTGGTGAAGACCTCGATGTTCCCGATCTTCCGGATGACACCGAGATTCTGCTGAGCGGTGTCTTCTCGCCCGATGCGACGGATTTTCCAGGCCTCTCGCTGGTGAATTCGGTGGACCACGGCGGGCTCGACCGGGAGGTCAGTTCCAGCACTGGTGGCGGCATTGGCGGGGGTCGAGGAACCGGTGTTGGCACCGGGGAGGGATGGGGCGTTGGCGAGGGGCGCGGTGGCGGCTACGGTGGAGGCGACTACCGAGCCGGCGCCTTCGACATCGAGCCGCAGGTCGTTT
This sequence comes from Candidatus Marinacidobacterales bacterium, assembly GCA_965237685.1. GTDB lineage: Bacteria > Acidobacteriota > Vicinamibacteria > Marinacidobacterales > SMYC01 > CBDEGF01. The sequence continues at coordinate 1,431,802 of CBDEGF010000003.1, read as the reverse complement.
ACCAGCCGCCAGACCCCCCGTACCCTCAACGGGCGCGAGAGAAAATGATCACCGGTGAGGTGATCCTGCAGATTCGCGTCAAGCTCGATGGTTCGACCGAGGTACTGGGAGTCATCAAATCGCTTCCTTTCTGCGTCACCGCCGCGAGGGAAAGCGCTCGCTTGTGGCGCTGGAAGCCGGCGATGAGAGAAGGCAAGCCCGTCGAGGCGCTCGGCATCATCGAGGTCAGCTTCGAGCTCTTCGCTCAGGGCTCCTAAGGGCCCGCTCACAGAATTTCCCTCTTCCTGAACGGCGACTTTCTGGTCCAGAATAGGCGGGCCATGTCACTCGAAGTCCTCATCTCGCCAGAAGAAATTGCGGTTCGGGTTCGGGAGCTGGGAAAGCAGATCAGCTCGGACTACGACGGCAAGACCGTTCACCTCGTCTGCGTGCTCAAGGGGGCCTACACTTTTCTGGCAGACCTTGCCCGGTCCATCGAAACTCCTGTCACTATCGACTTCCTCGCCGTCTCCTCGTACGGGAAAGGCACCACGACGAGCGGAGAGGTTCAGCTCACGAAAGATCTCGACCTGTCGCTGGAAGGCAAGGACGTGGTACTGGTAGAAGATATCGCCGATACGGGCGTGACGTTGAACTACCTTCTGACGCTGCTCCGTTCGCGGCGTCCCGCATCGCTCAAGGTGGCCGCGTTTCTGTCGAAGCCTTCCCGAAGACAAGTCGCGGTCGAGGTCGACTACGTCGGCTTCGAGGTGCCCGATCGTTTCGTCGTGGGCTACGGTCTCGATCACGATCAGAACTATCGGCAGCTGCCCCACATCGCCGCGATGGACTGAATCCAGAAAACACAACGCAAAGTCGCGAAGCTCGCAAAGGCAGGATCCAAACCCGTGGATAGTAGAATCCGTCGAAGGGCTGACTCCGGAACTTTAACGCAGAGTCGCAGAGGCGCGGAGCGCGCAGGAAATCGCCTCCGGCGGAACATCCCTACCGGGTCTCCAACACCAAATTCGCTGGTTATTAGAGATTTCATTCTCTTTCTGCGTCTCCGCGTCTCTGCGTTGAGTTTCCCAGGATGCCCTTCTACGGATTCGAACCCTCGCAGTCCCCTTTGCGCCTTTGCGCTATGTTTTTTCTGAGAACGTTCTTCTCACAGATTGTTGCCGTCGAAGGCGTTCGGGAGCAGCTCGGCCAGCGTGTGGGTCTCGGTTTTTCCGCGAGTGTTCACCAGATGGACGGTGATATCTCCACAATACTCCCAGAGGAGCTGCCGGCAGGCGCCGCACGGGGGTGTCGGAGATGTGGCAGAAGTGGTGACGACCATAGCACGAAAACGCTTGTCACCTTCGGAGAGCGCCTTGAGCAGCGCCACACGCTCCGCACACATCGTCAAACCGTACGATGCGTTCTCGATGTTGCAGCCGGAATAGATCCTGCCCCCGTGGGTCAATAGAGCCGCCCCCACCTTGAAACGCGAGTAGGGCGCGATGGCCATGCGACGGGCGCGTCGTGCCGCTTCGACGAGCGAGCGACTCGGGGCGCTCGGCATCTTCATCCTCCGATCACGAGAGCTTGGCCAGGGCGGGGACGAGTCGTTCCAGCAGCTCGGTCAGGATGCTTCTCACTCGCTCACCCGTCTGCAGGACCTCACGGTGGTCCAGCTTCTGCGGAAGAACCCCGGCCGCCATGTTGGTGATGCAGGATATCCCCACCACCTTGACCTTCATGTGGTTTGCCGCGATGGTCTCGAGGACCGTCGACATCCCGACCGCGTCGGCGCCGAGGGTGCGCAGCATCCGGATCTCGGCGGGGGTCTCGTAGCTCGGCCCGAGGAGGCCGGCGTAGACGCCTTTTCGCAGGTTGAGACCGATCCTCCGGGCTGCTTGCTCGGCGACGGTCACGAGCTTGGAATCGTAGCCCTCGGTCATGTCGATGAACCAGGAGCCGATCTCGGGCACCTCCTTGCCTGCCAGCGGATTGCGCCCGGTGAGATTGAGGTGGTCACTGATGAGCATGAGATCTGCCGGACGGAAAGCCGTGTTGACGGCCCCGGCAGCGTTGGTGACGACGAGGGTTCGCAGCCCGAGCGTAGCCATGACTCGCACCGGAAAGACGACATCGTCAGCGGAATAGCCCTCGTACGCATGTACGCGTCCGGCCATGACGAACAGCGGTGTGCTCTGGAAAGTACCCACCAGAAGGCGCCCCGAGTGTCCTGAAACGGTCGAGCGGGGAAAGTGAGGAATCTCGGCGTAGGGGAACGAGACCGCGTTGCCGATGGAATCGGCGAAAGCGCCCAGCCCGGAGCCGAGGACGATTCCGAGCGAGGGACGGATCTTCAGACGGGAGCCGATATGGGTGGCGGCCTCCTCGACACGGGCCATGGTCTGCTCGTTCAACGTGAATTCCTCAATTCAAGAGTCCGGCGATCGTCGCCGTCATGAAAGTGGCCAGCGAGCCGCCGATGAGGGCTCGCACGCCGAGTTTTGCAAGGTCCGACTTCCGCTCGGGCGCGAGTGCGCCGATGCCGCCGATCTGAATGCCGATCGAGCCCAGGTTAGCGAAACCGCACAGCGCGTAGGTAGCGATGATCTCGGAGCGTGCGGAGAGTCCTCCCGCTTTCTTGATCTCGCTCAAATCCGTGTAGGCGACGAACTCGTTCAGGATGATCTTTGTCCCCATTAGCTGACCCACCTGCCCCGCCTCCGACCACGGAACTCCCATGATGAAAGCGAGAGGCGCGAGGAGCCAGGCGAAAATCTGCGACAGCGAAAGCTCGACCGCCTGCAGCGGCGTGATGTAGGTCTCGAGGAAACTGTCGAGGCCCCCGAGCATCCAGTCCACGAGAGCAATGAGCGACAGAAAGGCGATCAGCATGGCGGCGATGTTGAGCGCCAGCGTCATTCCGGCACCCGCCCCTCTGGCTGCTGCGTCGATGATATTGGCGTCGGTCCGCTCGACCTTGATCTTCACTTCTCCTTTCGTGAGGGGCTCTTCGGTCTCGGGAACGAGCATCTTTGCCATGAGGATTGCCGCGGGCGCGTTCATGATGCTCGCCGCGAGCAGGAACTCCGCTTCGATTCCGAGTGCGATGTAGGCCCCAAGGACGGCGCCGGAAATCGTCGCCATCCCACCGATCATGAGCGTTGCCAGCTCCGACTGCGTCATGCGTTTGAGGTACGGGGCGACCACCAACGGCGCTTCCGTCTGACCCATGAAGACGTTCGCTGCCGCGGACAGAGACTCGGCTCCGCTCGTCCCCATCGTGCGGACCATGATCTTTGCCATGGCGAGTACGACCTTCTGAAGAACGCCGACGTAGTAGAGAACGGCAAAGAGCGACGAGAGGAAGATGACGATCGACAACGCGTGAATCACGAAAACGAAACCGCTGATATTTGCGAGGTCGTTGAAGACGAACTCGGCGCCGGCGGTCGCCTGGCCCATGATCTGCGTGACGATGTTGCTGATGAAGGCGAACACGCGGATTCCTGGCTCGGTCTTCATCACGATCAGAGCGAAGATGAACTGAAGGGACAGACCCCAGATGATCGTACGCGGCCGGATCGCCCGGCGATTCACCGACAGCGCGTAGGCCATCAGCAGGATGATGAGGATCCCGAAGATTCCAATGAAACGTCCCATCACGCGGTCCTTTCTTCCCGGAGCACGGAGCGGATCAAGCTCTTCCGCTGCGGCGGGGTATCGTCGATGACGTAGGCGTTCTGTATCAGGCGCGTCGCTTCTTCCCACTGCGCGCCATCGTTGTAGTGAAGCGTGACGAGTGGATCACCGCCGCGCAGTTCGGTTCCGAGCTTCGCTGACACCACGATGCCGGCTGCGGGATCGATGGCATCGTCTACCTGCTGCCGCCCCGCCCCCAGGAGCATTCCGGCTGTCCCCACCTTTTCGGTGTCGATCTCTGTGACGAATCCGTCTCTCGGAGCGCCGACATTCACGCGGTGGGCCGCGGAGGGCAACAGGCTCTCATCATCGACGATCCTCGGGTCGCCGCCTTGCTCCTCGACGAGTCGCTGGAATCGCTCGAGAGCTTCTCCGGACCGGATGACAGCTTCGGCGCGTGTCGCTCCGTCCGGCGCATCGGACGAGAGACCGGCGAGGAGGAGGAGCTCGCCGGTGAGCCGGGTGGCAAGCTCCGCAAGATCGGGAGCCCCCTCGCCTCGGAGCACTGCCAGACATTCTTTGACCTCGAGGGCGTTGCCGATGTGCGACCCCATAGGCTGGTCCATGTCGGTGATGAGAACGACTCCGCGCTTGCCCATCCGTCGTACCGTCGAGAGCATCATCGTGGCCAGCTCGCGCGCTCTGGCTTCTGTCTTCATGAACGCGCCGCTTCCCACTTTCACGTCCAGGACGAGACCGGAAATGCCCTCCGCGAGCTTCTTCGAAAGGATGCTGGCGGTGATGAGCGGCAGGCTCTCGACCGTCGCGGTGACGTCACGAAGGGCATAGATTCTTCGATCGGCGGGCGCCATCTCTTCGGACTGACCGGCCATCGCGCAGCCGATGGCTTCCACCTGCTTTCGAAATCGAGTCGGTGGCAGCACGACTTGAAAACCAGGGATAGACTCGAGCTTGTCGAGAGTACCTCCCGTGTGGCCGAGGCCCCTTCCACTGATCATGGGAACCAGGGCGCCACCGGCCGCCGCGGCTGGCGCAACAATCAAGGACGTCTTGTCCCCGACGCCACCGGTACTGTGCTTGTCCACCGCGGCCGCGGGGAGGTCGTCGAAATCGAGCACGGTTCCGCTGTGCAGCATCTCGGTGGTCAGCGCGAAGGTCTCTTCCTCCGACATGCCGGTGAAGAACACCGCCATCAGGAACGCGGACATTTGATACGGGGGTATCTCGTCCCGCGCGAAGCCGTCGACGAGGTACGCAATCTCCTCGGGGTCCAGGGACTGTCCGTCCCGCTTCTTGCGGATGATGTCGACAACACGCATTCGTAATGGGCTCGCCTGGCAACCTGCGAGAGGTCGCTGATGATATCATCGCCACCTGTGCCTGATGGGCACGTGCATACCAGGGACAATAAATGCTAGTCCGAGTCGAACACCCGCTCATTGATGACTTCGTTACGAAGTTGCGGGACAGCTCCACGCCGCCCCAGGATTTCCGGCTGTGGGCCAGGAAAGTGGCGACACTTCTGGCCTATGACGCCTCCCGCGATCTCCCGACCCGCGAGATCGAAGTCCAGACACCGCTGGAGAAGACGACCGGAAAGCAGCTGGGGGCTGGCATCGTGCTGGTCCCGGTTCTTCGGGCGGGAATCGGAATGCTCGAGTCCATGCTGGAACTGTTTCCTGATGCGGTGGTCGGCTACGTCGGGCTCGAGCGCGACGAGATGACGGCAGAAGCCCGCCACTACTACCGGAAGCTCCCGGACCTCGTGGATCGCCGGGTCCTCCTTCTCGACCCGATGCTGGCCACCGGTGGCTCGGCGCTCGCCGCCATCGAGATGCTGCAGGAGGCGGGTGCCACCCACATCCGACTCCTCTCGATCGTGGCGGCGCCGGAAGGCGTGGAGTTTCTGGAGAAGAACTGCCCGGACGTGGCGGTCTACGTTGCCGCGATGGACCGCGAGCTGAACGAGAGGAAGTTCATACTTCCTGGACTCGGCGACTTCGGCGACCGCCTCTACGGCACCTGACCCGCTTCTGGCACCACAGAGACCACAGAGGGGCACAGAGCAAAAGCGCACACAGCAGCCTCTGAAGAAAGTCGCCAAAGAGATCACACGGAACCCCGGAATTGAGGAACCCCGGAACCCACCAGGAATCAAGAAAGGAGACCGCAGCTCACCGAATCCGTGGAAGGGCTGATTCGGGCGAAAACATAACGCAAAGGCGCAAAGCGCGCGAAAGGCCCTGCTAGCACAGCCACAACCCCAGCCAAGGCACCGCTCTCGCCAGGAGCCAACGCTGGCGCGGAGGCCGCCGAAGGCCAAGAGTGACGAACCTTTGCGATCTTGGCGACGTCGCGTCTTTGCGTTGATCTTTTTCTTGTTGCGGGTTCCCCGCTCTGAGTCTTTGTGGTTTCTTTCCCCGTTTCCTTGACGGGGGTGCTTCTACACCTCTAGAATGAAGAGCTTATGCCCAAGAAGCCCCGGTCAGAGGAGCCGGAACCGAGCCCGGTGGCAGCCGTGCCGGCCGTTGTTTCGGGATGGCTCATTCCCGGTCTCGGCCACTTTTTGCTCGGCCGCAAAGGACGCGGTATCGCGATTCTCCTGATCGTTACGCTCATGTTCTCGATGGGCTTGTACATGCAGGGAGAGCTCTTCGAGCTCGACGAGACCCGTCCGTTGACGTTTCTCGCAGGGCTGGCGGAGATCGGTGTGGGCCTTCCGTATTTCGTGTCAACGATGATGAAGTGGGGACGAGGAGACGTACGGGCGATCACATACGAGTACGGCTACACGTTTATCATCGTCGCCGGCCTGCTCAACATGCTGTTCGTGCTGGACGCATACGACATAGCGCTCGGGAGAAAGTCCTGACGGCCTGACGTATGAGCCACTTCCTGATACTGAGCATCTTCGCGCTCTTCGTCTCGGCCGGTTTTGCCCTGCTCCGGCCGGAGGAGCCAAAGGCACAACTTCGCTTCGGTATCTTCGCGTTTGTCTGTTTCATCGCGTCGGCTTTCGTGATCGGGTGGCTCATGCTGCCGTTCCCGTCGTGAGGTGAGGAGCAGCAGGCTTTTCGGGAGCGTGCTCGCTCGCTGGGTTCTTCTCATCTCTTACATGTCGCTCATCTTCTGGCTGTCGGCTCAGCCGAGGCTCGATTTTCTGGCGTCACGGCCGGACCATCTGCTGCACGGCGGGGCCTATTTCGTTCTTGCTATTCTGGCCGCAGGGGCCTTCGCGGGCGGTCTGATGGAAAGGGCCGTGACGAAGGCATGGCTGGCGGGGCTCGCCCTCGCGGTCGTCTACGGCGCGAGCGACGAGTGGCATCAGAGTTTCGTGCCCGGTCGCGTGGCAAGTCTGGCGGATTGGATTGCGGATGTTGCAGGAGCACTCGCCGCCGTCGCATTGCTCCACGGCATCTGGTTCATCAAGGAGACGATGACGTGAGTCAGGAGATTTTTATCGTGGGCGGTGCTCGAACCGCCCTGGGAGAGTACGTTGGGGCGCTCAAGGACCTGACCGCGGTCGAGCTCGGTGCGATCGCTGCGAAAGAGGCCCTCGACCGGACGAGGGTTTCGCCGGAGGAAATCGAGCATGTCGTGATGGGGAACGCCCAGCAGACCAGCAGTGACTCCATCTATGGCGCTCGTCACGTCGGGCTCAAGGCTGGCGTTCCGCAGGAGGTGCCGGCGCTCACCGTGAACCGGCTCTGCGGGTCCGGGATCCAGTCGGTCGTCTCCGCCGCTCACATGATGATGGCAGACGAGGCGAAGGTGGCGATCGCCGGAGGCATGGAGTCCATGAGTCAGGCTCCGTTCGTGGTGCGGGGCGCTCGCGAGGGACTTCGTCTGGGGAACGGCAAACTCGAAGATTCGCTCATGGCGGCACTTCTCGATTCCCATTGCAACCTCTATATGGCGAATACTGCGGAGCGGCTCGCCGAGAAGTACGGCATCACGCGCGAGGAGTCGGATGCCTACGCCGTGCGGAGCCAGCAGGCGGCCGATGCGGCCTACAAGGCGGGCAAGTTCAAGGATGAGATTGTTCCGGTGGAGCTCGAGAGCAGGAAGGGCCCCGTCTCCTTCGACGAAGACGACCACCGCCGTCCCGAGACGACCGTCGAGACTCTCGCCAGGCTCCGGCCGGCCTTCGGCAAGGACGGCATGGTGACGGCCGGGAACGCCAGCGGCATCGTCGACGGTGCTGCGGCGCTGGTCGTGGCCCGCAAGGATTTCGTGGAGGCCAGGAATCTCGAGCCGCTCGGCCGTGTCGTTTCGTGGGCCTATGCGGGAGTGCCTCCCGAGATCATGGGGATTGGCCCGGTGCCAGCGACGACCGAAGCGTTGGAGAAGGCCGGTCTGAGCCTCGCCGATATCGATCTGATGGAAGTGAACGAAGCGTTTGCACCTCAATATCTGGCCGTCGAAAAGGAGCTGGGACTGGACAGAGAGAAGACCAACGTGAACGGTGGAGCGATTGCTCTGGGCCATCCTCTAGGCGCGACCGGCACGAGGTTGCTGCTCACCCTGCTTCTCGAGCTTCGGCGACGCAACGGACGGTACGGCGTCGCTACCGCTTGCATCGGTGGCGGCCAGGGCATCGCGATGGTGGTCGAAGCGCTGTGATGCGGGCTGGATGTCACCGCCGGGCACGGGTACGGGGCGGGGGCCGAGGCAGGGAACCCGCTCTGCCGGTACTGGATGCTGAATTGCTGAATGCCGGATGCCCGATGCTGACATGGAAATCAAGACAGTAGGAGTCGCGGGCTGTGGCCTCATGGGCTCCGGCATCGCTCAGGTTGTCGCCGAGGCTGGCTACAGCGTCATCGTCCGCGAAGTCGACGAGGATCGCCTCGAGAAGGGCCTCGCGTCGATCGAGAGGTTTCTCTTCAAAGGCGTCGAGCGCGGCAAGTTGACGGCGGACCGGCGAGACGAGATCCTCTCGCACATTCAGGGCACGACGGACCTGGCCGAACTGGGTACCGTGGACCTGCTCGTCGAAGCGATCGTCGAGAACGTCCAGGCGAAGAGCGAGCTCTACCAGTCTCTGGAGAACCTGCTTCCCGAATCGTCGATTCTGGCCAGCAACACGTCCTCCCTCTGCATTACGGAGCTTGCCTCGAAGACCAGGCGCCCCAACCGCTTCGTCGGCCTCCACTTCTTCAACCCGGTGCCCATCATGAAGGTCGTGGAGATCATTCCCGCGTTGACGACCGAGCCCGCGGTCGTGGAGCGGGTCACCGAGTTCAGCCGTACGCTGGGAAAAACGCCGGTGAGAGCGCCCGATCGTCCCGGCTTTATCGTCAACCGCCTCCTGGTACCCTATCTGCTCGACGCGATACGGGCTCTCGAGGAGGGCGTAGGAACGAGGGAAGATATAGATGCCGGGATGAAGCTCGGGTGCGGGCATCCCATGGGGCCTTTCGAGCTCCTCGACTTCGTCGGACTCGATACGACGTTCTACATCGCGAACATCATGTACGACGAGTTCAAGGAGAAGCGCTTCTCGGCACCGCCCCTGCTGCGTCGCATGGTGATGGCCGGTCAGCTTGGCAGAAAGTCGGGAAAGGGTTTTTACGACTACAAGAAGTAGCATTTCGCTTCCAGCGGGTGGTCAGATGGAGCTAAGAAATCTTCTGGTCGAGAACAACGACGGCGTCGTCGTCCTGACGGTCAACCGTCCCAAAGTGTTGAATGCCCTCAACGCCGAGACGGTCGACGACATCGACGACGCCTTCCGTGAGTTCGCGTCCGATGACGCCGTGAAGGCGGTCGTCGTGACCGGAGCCGGTGAAAAAGCCTTCGTCGCCGGAGCAGACATCAACGAGCTGGCGCAGCAAACTGCGGCGAGCGGGCACCAGACGGCGAGGCGTGGTCAGGCGGTGTTCCGCCGCATCGAGACGCTGGGGAAGCCAGTGGTGGCGGCCGTCAACGGCTTTGCCCTTGGCGGGGGACTCGAGCTCGCTCTGGCGTGTCACATTCGCCTCGCTTCGTCCGGAGCAAAGCTCGGACTTCCCGAAGTGAAGCTCGGTGCGATTCCGGGCTACGGGGGCACGCAGCGCCTCGCACGCCTCGTCGGTCGGGGCCGCGCGCTCGAGCTCATTCTGACCGGCGAGCCCGTCGATGCCGAAGAAGCGCTCCGCATCGGCCTCGTGAACCGCGTGGTTTCCCCCGACGAGCTGCTGGAGGCATCCGTCGCGCTCCTGCGCAAGGTGCTCGGGAACGGCCCCGTCGCACTCCGTCACGCCCTGGCTGCGGTGAACCATGGTCTCGACGTGGATCTGGAAGCGGGTCTCGCGCTCGAAGCAAGCCTGTTCGGCGTCCTTTGCGGCACCGATGATCTGCAGGAAGGGATGAAAGCCTTCCTGGAAAAGAGAGCTGCCGATTTCAAAGGCAAGTAGCACGGGTACGGGAACGGAAACAGGAACGGACAGGGGCAACGGCCGGGGCCGAGGAAGGGAACCGGCAGTGCAGATGCTGGATGTCGCATGAAACCACGGGTTCTCGAAGGTAAGGCGAGCGGTGTGGGACTACGCATCGCGGTCGTGGTGGGCCGGTTCAACTCTGCCATCACCGACAAGCTCCTGGAGGGCGCGATCGAGGCCCTCGAGCGCGCACGCGTGGATTCCTTGCATGTCGAGGTGGCGCGAGTACCCGGTTCCTTCGAGATTCCAGTGGTGGCTTTGCGACTCGCACGCACCGGGCGCTTCGACGCGGTGGTTTGTCTCGGCGCCATCATCAAGGGGGGGACGCCGCACTGGGACTACTTGAGCCAGGCGGTGACCACCGGCATTTCTCAGGCTGCTCTCGAAACCGGCGTTCCGATGGCCAACGCGGTGCTTACCACCGAAACGTACGAGGATGCGGTGGAACGTGCGGGCAAGAAGGGGGACAACAAGGGCTATGATGCCGCCCTCGCCGCCGTCGAGATGGCGAACCTGTTCCGCGACATCCAGTCCGACGACAACGGCAGTTGAGCCATGGGAGCGAGGAGAAAAGGTCGAGAGCTGGCTGTTCAGATGCTCTATCAATCGGATTTGACGGGGCAACCCATGAACGAGGTGATCGGTTCGGTGCCGTCGATCGCCAGCGCATCGGAGGAGGCGCGTGTTTTCGGTGAACGGCTGGCGCGCGGAGCGCTCGCGCGCCGTGAGGAGGTCGACGCCCTAATTGGCGAGCATTCGACGGACTGGCGAATCGAGCGAATGTCGGCCGTGGACCGGAGCATCCTGCGCCTGGCCGTTTTCGAGTATCTGGCGACGGATGTGCCCAAGAAAGTCGTCATCAACGAGGCCCTGGAGGTCGCGAAGCGCTTCTCGAGTGACGAAGCGGTTCAGTTCATCAACGGCGTCCTCGACGCGGTTTGTCGGCACATCGAGTCCGGCTCCGGAACCGCGACGGGGCCTGAGCGGTCAGCCCATGTCGGCCGAGCCAAAGATGATTGACAAGATGGAATCCGAGCGGCGCAAGAAGCTCGAGGCACTCCGGGAGCTGGGAGTCGAAGTCTACCCGACGCGCTACGATCGCAGCCATACACTGGCCGAGGTCGTCTCCGGCTACGAGTCGAAGTCCGGAGAGGAGCTGGAAGCGAGCCCGACGAGCCTGCGCGTCGCTGGTCGTATCATGGCTCTGCGCACGTTCGGGAAGGCGGGCTTCGCACATCTCTCGGACGGGGAGGGACGACTGCAAGTCTATGTCCGCAAGGATAAGGTGAAGGAGCCCGGGTTCCAGATCTACAAGAAGCTGGACATTGGCGACTTCATCGGCGTCGAAGGGACGCTGATGCGGACGAGGACCGGCGAGCTCACAGTCAGTGTGGAAACACTGACGTTTCTCGCAAAAGCGTTGAGAGCGCTCCCGGAGAAGTGGCATGGGCTGTCGGATGTCGAGATCCGCTACCGCCAGCGCTACCTTGACCTGATCGCAAACCCGGAGGCACGGGAGATCTTCGTCACCCGAAGCCGGATGATTCGAGAGATCCGCGCGTTCTTCGACGAGCGTGGCTATATCGAGGTGGAGACTCCGATGTTGCAGCCCATTGCGGGGGGCGCCGTGGCTCGACCGTTCAAGACGTTTCACAATACTCTCGGAATGGATCTCTACATGCGCATTGCGCCCGAGCTCTATTTGAAGCGGCTGGTGGTGGGCGGTCTGGGCAAGGTCTACGAGATCAACCGGAACTTCCGTAACGAGGGCATCTCGACGCGACACAATCCCGAGTTCACGATGCTGGAGTGGTACGAGGCCTTTGCGGACTTCGAGTCCATGATCGCGATGACCGAGGAGCTCTTTTTCCGACTGGCGGAGCGACTCAAGGGCGGCTCGAAGCTCACGTACGATGGCACCGAGATCGATCTCAGCCCCCCGTTTCGACGAGTGCCCATGCTGACCGCGATTCGGGAGGGTCTCGCGGAGCGCCGCATCGAGACGACCGAGGAGAGGCTTCGAGATCGCGATGAGCTCCGGGACCTGTTGAAGCGGCTCGGCGTCGAGGCGGATGCCGGAGCTTCCTGGGGCAAGCTGGTGACGGAGGCTTTCGAAGAAGTTGCCGAGCCGGCCATCGTCCAGCCGACCTTCGTCATCGAATTCCCACGGGAAGTATCGCCCCTCTCGAAGCAGAAGCCGGGTGATCCGGAGCTGGTGGAGAGATTCGAGCTTTTCATCGGTGGGCTCGAGTGTGGAAACGGCTTCAGCGAGCTCAACGATCCGGACGAACAGCGCGCGCGCTTCGAGGATCAGTTGAAAGAGCGCCAGCGGGGAGATGCGGAAGCTCACGTGATGGACGAGGACTACGTTGAGGCGCTCAGCTACGGGTTGCCCCCCACGGGCGGTGAGGGTGTCGGCATCGACCGGGTGGCGATGCTCTTTACCGACTCGCAGTCGATCCGCGACGTGATTCTTTTCCCTCACCTCCGTCCGAAAGCGGGAAGAAAACCGTCGGACAATGCTCCGGAATAAACGCAGAGACGCAGAGGCGCAGAGGGAGAACGGACTGCGCATCGATGCCGCCGCCGTTTCGAGTTCTGAACCAGAGCGTTCCCTGTTCTCTCTGCGTCTCCGCGACTCCCGCCTCCGTCGCTGCGCCGCTCGACGTCTGGCAACGACCTCGGCGAGGCGCGCCGAAGCCTTGGCGAAGGCGGCTGCGTTGATTTTCCCTGGAAGTTGATGCCGTTCGAGCTGCGTATCGCCGTGCGCTACCTGCTGGCCCGGCGGCGGGAGCTCCTCATCTCCGTGATCTCGGCCATCTCGACGCTCGGCGTGGTCGTCGGGGTGATGATTCTCTTGATCGCCCTGGCCATCCTGACGGGTATGCAGGGTGAGCTTCGCTCGCGCATTCTCGGGGCTGCCTCGCATTTGAGCATCTACAACATCAACGCCGCCACGTTCGGCGAGTACCGCGAAGTCGCTGACTCGCTGCGCGCGATGGAGGAGATCGAGGGCGCCTCGCCCGTCCTCTACGGCAAAGCTCTCATCTCGAGTGGCTCCGGCTCGGGGTTGGCGACCCTAAAGGGAATTCTTCCCGAGTACGAGAAGGACGTGACGGAGTTCGGCCAGCGGATGATGGCCGGGAGCATAGAAGACCTGATGCCCGATGCCTCCGGCAACGGGAAGGAGTCCTCGCTACCCGGTATCGTCATCGGCGAGGAACTGGCGATGACGACGGGAGTCTTCGTGGGCGACACCGTGCGTCTGATCTCTCCGGAGGGACACCTCTCACCGTTTGAGATGCTACCTCGCGTGCGCGACTTCGAGGTGGTCGGGATCTTCCGCCTGGGTCTGTACGACTTCGACAGCGGTTGGGCTTTGCTGAGCCTGTCGGATGCCCAGCGCATGCTCGGTGTCGGTGACGAAGCGATGTTCGTCGAGACGCGCGTCACCGATTTCTGGGACGTCGCCGAGATTGGGGACAGGGTCCGCCGCCAGCTCGGCAGGGACTATAACTCGATGAACTGGATCGAGATGAACCGGAGCCTGTTCTCCGCGTTCTGGCTCGAGAAGATGGCGACGACGATCTTCGTCAGCTTCATCGTAGGTGTTGCTGCGCTCAACATCTTCGCAAGTCAGATCATGATCGTCATGGAGAAGACACGAGACATCGCGATCCTGCGCTCGATGGGAGCTACCGCGGGAAGCGTGATGATGATCTTTATACTTCAGGGTGCCATTATTGGCGTTGTCGGCACGACCATTGGAGCGATTCTCGGGGTGAGCGTCAGCTGGACTTTCGATACCTACCGTCTCGTGAGCATTCCGGAGGACGTCTACCAGGTCGCCTTCGTTCCCTTCAAGCTGCTGCTCAGCGACTTCCTGCTGGTGGTTCTCCTGGCACCGCTCGTCTGCTTCATGGCTACGATCTACCCGGCATGGCGAGCGGCTCGGCTCGTCATCACCAATGCGCTTCGCTACCAGTAAGAGATGCTTGTCGAAGCCCGATCGCTCGTAAAGAGCTACCACGCCGATGAACAGGAGGTACCTGTCCTGCGGGGCGTCGACCTGACGGTGAATGAGGGGGAGATGCTGGCGATCGTGGGTGCGTCCGGAGTGGGGAAGTCGACCCTCATGCACATCCTCGGGACACTCGATGTCCCGGACGAAGGGACGTTGCTGCTGGAAGGGCAGAACGTATTCGAGCTGCCCGAGAACGAGAGAACGCGATTGAGGAACGAGACCATCGGGTTCGTCTTTCAATTCCATCACCTGTTGCCCGAGTTCACAGCCCTGGAAAATGTGGCCATGCCGCTCATGATCGCGCGCGCATCGGCCGCGGAAGCCCTCACCCGTGCGCGAGAGCTCCTGGCGGCCCTGGGACTCGCGGATCGTGCGGAGCATCGGCCCGCGCAGCTCTCTGGCGGAGAGCAGCAGCGCGTCGCCTTTGCGCGAGCCCTGACCAACAAACCCCGCCTGGTGCTTGCCGACGAGCCAACCGGCAACCTGGACTCGCGACGCAGTCGAGAGCTCGTCGAGCTGATACGAAAGCTGCACGAGGAGCGCGGCCTGACGTCGGTGATCGTGACCCACAACGAGGCGGTCACCACACTGTGTGACCGGACGTTGCGGATGGAAGACGGCCGCCTGAGCGCGGGCTAGGGGGCGAAACCCGGAATCCCGTACTCGGATGCTTGATGAAGCCAAGTTTAGCTAGAGGCTGTTGCAAAACGTAGCTCATTCCTCCTTTGGGTTCAACGCCCGGACGGTCTGGCCCGTGGCCGATCTGCTGATTATTCCTGCAGTTCCGCGATTGACTCCCTAAAGCCGTTATTAGTGATTGTTTGGATTTTTTTCTTGACATGATACCTAAGAGAGGAGATCTCTTAGGCATGATCGGGACGCTCACAAGGCAGTCCTCGCTCTTCTATGTCAAACTTCGGCAAGCAGGCCTCGCTTATCAAAGATGACCTCCTCGAATCTGTTGACACTCTTCTTGATGACACCGGGATAATTGAGCTGGTCCACCAATCACTCGCGTAACGTTACCCGCTTTCGAATCGAACCGGCATCGCGCCCGACTGGTTGTTGCGCTCTTGTGTGCTCAAGCACATCAAGGGATGGTCGTTCCGAGACTTGGAACGTGAAGTGCGCTCGAACCTCCTGTATCGCCGCTTTACCCGATTCGACGACGCCCCCGTACCCAATTTCTCCACTTTCAGCCGCAACCTCGCGCTGCTGAGTCCAGAGCTAACTGAGAAGATTCATGCTCGCGTGGTAGGTATCGCGCATGAGGAGGGTGTTGCGAGGGGGCGCAAGCTTCGGACCGATACGACTGTGGTCGAGAGCAATATTCACTACCCGACGGACAGCTCGCTGATTGGTGATGGTATTCGGGTGATAACCCGCAACCTCAAGCGTATCGCCAAGGCTTGTACTGAGGGTGCGCTCAAGGTGGTCGACCACCGCCGGACGGTGAAACATCGGCTTATCGAGATCGAGCGAGCCAGTAAGTCATTTACCGAGTCGAGTCGAAAGAAGTTCAAGGACGGTTATGGCACGTTGATGGGCATTGCTCGCGGCGTGGTTCGCCAAGCTGAAACCGTCATGCAGGCACTTCAAGATGGATCGCTGCCCATCGTGGGCTCGTTGCTGAGCGTCACCCGGAGCGAGTACGAACTACAGCACTTTTTGCCGCTCGTCAGCAAAGTGTTAGCGCAGACGCGGGCACGCGTTTTCGAGGGCGAGCGTCACTATCCCGACAAGATCGTGAGCATCTTTGAGGAACATACGGCGGTGATCCGCAAAGGGAAGGCATCCAAGCCGACGGAGTTTGGACGACTGGTCCGCATCGACGAGGTGGAAAACGGCATCGTCAGCCACTACGACGTCGCAGATGGCAATCCCGCTGACCAACCGCAGTGGATGCCTGCGCTCGACAAACACACGGAGCAGTTCGGTCAGCCGCCCCAGATGGCGACAGCCGACCGGGGATTTTTCTCGGCGAACAATGAGCAGCAGGCGAAAAAACTCGGTGTCAAAAGAGTCGCGTTGCCAGCTCCAGGTCGATCGAAAAAGCGGGTCGAGCTGCAACAACAGCGCTGGTTTCGCAGAGCGCTCAAATGGCGCGGCGGTATCGAGTCCCGGATCGCCACTCTCAAGCATCGCTTTGCTATGTTCCGCGCCACTTACAAAGGTGACAGCGGATTCAAGCGATACGTCGGCTGGTGTGTGATCAGCCAAAACCTCATATCCGTCGCGCGGACAAAGCGAAAAAAAGACAAGGACAAGCAGGATGCCCGCAAAAACCGACTCGTGAAGTAAGCGCCGAAATCAACTCCTACGCCAGATTCAATCCGACGCTCGTAGAGCTATCTTCGGTACGCCCAGTTGTCGATGCCACGGGCCCGGGCCCAAACATGGCCCTCACCTATACATCAGTTACCGCGGCGAAGCGGCCAAAACCACCGGCTATTACGTGCCGAAAGCGGCTCAAAAGAGCATCCGCGACGGCGTTCAGGCCTGGCAGCGCCTTCAGAAGTCTCTCCGCAAACTGAGCGACATGAACAAGGAAAACATTCTGGAACAAGCCCGAAACAGCGCTCGCGTTAATAAGTAGTCCTACCCCCCGCTACCGTATATTTCCCCTCTTTGGCGCTAACGGGCTTTTGCAACAGGCTCTAGCTAAGCTAGCCGTTTTCTTTCGCGGAACGGCGAGCCTTGGCTTCTCCCGAGCCCAAGCCCAAGCCCGTGCCCGAAAACAACTCCAACGGAACGAGCTGCCCCGTAGAAGAGATTCGCTCCGCAACGCGTTGTGCTACTCACTGTATCTGCCGCTAACCCTTCGGGCAGGGGCTCGGGCTCGGGCTCGGGCTCGGCACGGCGTGGAGCAGAGTGGTGGGTCCCCAAAACATCCCTGTGCGGACTTCCTGGCGGCTGCGAGCGAACTTCGACCTCTGCTTGACGTTCGCAGACCGGCCGACGAACGTGGTATTCTCCTGTTCCCCAGCAAGGTCACCGCTAGAGGTTGATGGCTAACCCATTGTTGATAAAAGGGGTTAGCACCGTGTGATATAATGCGAGACAAGAAGTCGGGTGAGAGACATGTTCGAGCGATACACAGAGCGGGCCAAGCGGGTCATCTTTTTTGCTCGCTATGAAGCCGCACAGCTGGGCAGCAATACCATCGAAACCGAGCACCTTCTGCTGGGTCTCATCCGTGAAGGCAAGGGGCTCACCAGTCGGATCTTTGCAAAATCCCACCTTTCCATGGAGAGCATCCGGAAGGAGATCGAAGGACGCATCGTCATTCGGGACCAGGTCTCCACTTCCGTCGAGATTCCGCTTTCGGCCGAATCGAAGCGCGTGCTCCATTACGCCGCGGAGGAAGCCGAGCGGCTCGTTCACAACTACATCGGGACCGAGCACATCCTTCTGGGAATCCTGAGGGAAGAGAAATCGGTCGCGGCAACCATCCTGAACGAGCGGAGTCTCCGCATCAACGCCGTTCGAGAGGACATCGTACAGGAGCTCAATCAGAAAGCCACGATGTCCAAGGCGAAAGAAACGCCTCTACTCACGGAGTTCAGCCGGGATTTGACCGAGGCGGCGCGAAGAGGACAGCTCGACCCGCTCATCGGGCGCGAGTCCGAGCTCGATCGCACGATCCAGGTCCTTTGCCGGCGGACGAAGAACAACCCCGTCCTGATCGGCGAGCCGGGGGTCGGAAAGACGGCCATCGTCGAGGGGCTGGCCAACAAGATCGTCCACGGCGACGTCCCGCTGTTTCTCGCCGACAAGCGCATCCTGGCGCTGGACATCTCTCTGATCGTCGCCGGCACCAAATACAGGGGCCAATTCGAAGAGCGCCTCAAGACGATCATGAAGGAGCTCTCCGAGAACCCGAACGTCATCATCTTTATAGACGAGCTGCACACGCTGGTGGGTGCCGGCTCGGCGGAGGGTTCGCTCGACGCCGCAAACATCCTGAAACCTGCCCTGTCCAGGGGTGAGATTCAGTGCATTGGCGCCACGACTCCTGCCGAGTACCGCAAGTACATCGAACGAGACCGGAGCCTGGAGCGCCGGTTTCAGGGCGTCAAGGTCTCGAGCCCCACCGAAGGAGAGACGATCGAGATTCTCACCGGTATCAAGGAGCGCTACGAAGACTTCCATCACGTCTCGTACTCGGAAGAGGCCATCGACGCGGCGGTGTATCAGGCGCACCGCTACATCACCGATCGCTTTCTTCCCGACAAGTCCATCGATTTGCTGGACGAGGCCGGCTCGCGGGTAAAGCTCCGGGAGTCGACGTTCTCGACGGATTTCGCCGACCTCAAGAAACGCATCCGCGTCATCGCGGATCGCATGGACAACGCCATCGCGAACAAGGACTTCGAACGGGCGGCGATGTATCGTGACGAGGAGATCGCCCAGCGCGAGAACCTGCGTTTCATACAGGAGCGCTGGGAGCTCAAGAATTTCGAGCGCCCGGTGGTTCAGCGCCGCGACATCGACGAGGTCGTCTCGAGGTGGACGGGCATCCCGCTGTCCTCCGTCAAGGAAGAGGAGAGCGAGAAGCTCTTGAGAATGGAGCAGGAACTGCACAGGCGCATCATCAGCCAGGAGGATGCCGTCTCCTGCCTGTCCCGCGCCATCCGGCGCTCTCGCGCGGGGCTGAAGAATCCAGCCCGGCCGGTGGGCTCGTTCATCTTTCTGGGACCGACCGGCGTGGGCAAGACCGAGGTCGCCCGCGCGCTGGCCGAATTTCTGTTCGGGTCGGAAAAGCACCTGGTGCGGTTCGACATGAGCGAGTACATGGAGAAGCACTCGGTGTCCAAGCTCATCGGCTCTCCGCCCGGCTACGTCGGACACGAGGAGGGTGGACAGCTCACCGAGAAAGTCAAGCGAAACCCTTATTGCGTCATCCTGCTCGACGAGGTTGAGAAGGCTCACCCGGACGTTTTCAACATCCTGCTTCAGGTCTTCGAGGACGGGCAGCTCACGGACGGCCTGGGAAATACTATCGATTTCAAGAACGCCATCCTCATTATGACCTCCAATATCGGTGCCCGCTTCATCGAGAAGAAAGGCCGTGTTGGCTTTCAGTCCAACGACGTCGAGGTGACCTACGCCCGCATCCAGGACATGGTGATGGGTGAGGTCAAGAAGACCTTCAACCCCGAGTTCATCAATCGCATCGACGAGATCATCGTATTCGACGCGCTCAACGACGACGACTTGAGGCAGATCGTAGGCCTGCTCATCGAGCAGATGAACGATAACCTGCGGGACAAGAAGCTGCAGATTGCTCTGACGGACGACGCCGTCGGCTGGATCATCGAGAGCACCTGTGCCGATCGGTCCTACGGAGCCCGGCCGCTAAGACGCGCGCTCCAGAAGCACGTCGAAGACCCGCTGTCGGAGGCGTTCATCCGCGGGTCGATCAAGTCGGGGCAGCTGGTGGAAATCTATGCGGACGGAGACAAACTCGGCCACCGGCAAAAGGACGCCGTCGAGGAACCTCTTTCAGTCTAGAGTTAGAGTAAACGTAACTTCATTGACCTTGCGCCGCCGCCCGAAAACCTGAGTAGAGAGAATCTGTCATGCTCAAGTATCGTCTTATCTGCATTCTCTTCGGCCTGGCTGCGACGAGCGCCCTCGCCCAGCAGAACAGCATCGAGAAAATCCTGATCAAGGGAAACGAGGTCGTGGACGAGGCGACCTACCTCTACTACCTCAACATGAAAGAGGGTGATCCCTTCGATCGGAACCTGGCGCTGGCGGACTTCCACCGTCTGTGGGACACCGGCTTTCTGGACGATCTGGAGCTAGATGTCTCGGATGGAGAGCGCGGCAAAATCATCACCTTTACCGTGGTCGAGCGGCCCCGAGTGCGCTTCGTCGACTTCGTCGGTTCAAAGGAGCTGAATACCGACGATATTCTCGAAAAGCTGACCGAAGAGGATGCGGAGATCCCCGTCGATACCATCTACGATCCGGCGAAGATCGTGGCCGCGGAGCGGGTCATCCGCACCATGCTCGTGGAGAAGGGGCTCGCCGAGGGCAACGTTTCCAGTCGGGCCGTGCCATTGCCGGAGGGTAATGGTGTCAAGGTCGTATTCGATATTCGAGACGAGCAGAAAACGAGCATCAAATCGGTCACGTTCGAGGGGATCGAGAACCTCGACAACTGGGAGCTTCGGTGGGGGATGAAGAAAACGAAGGAGAGCAACGCCTTCTCCGCGCTCATGGGGGGCAGCAGCTATACCGAGGAAACCTACGCGGAAGACATCGAGCTGGTCCGCGAGATCTATCTCAACAAGGGTTTCGTGAACGTGTCGTTCGGACCACCGGAGATCACCTATGAGGATGGCTTTTCGCGCTCCTGGTTCTTGTGGAAGAAGCCGAAGCGCTGGGTCCACCTGAAGATCCCGGTCAGCGAGGGCAATCGCTACACCGTCGGAGACGTCGGAGTCGAAGGCGGTACCGTCTTCCCGGACGAGTTCATCAAGGCGTATTTCAAGGTCCTGCCCGGCGAGGTCTACAACGAGGGCAAGATCATCAAGGGCCTGGACAGCCTGCGGGAGCTCTACGGCTCGCGCGGCTACGTCCAGTTCACCGGATTCCCGATAAAGCGGCCTCGCCCGGATGAGGATGTGGTGGACGTCACCATCAACCTTCAGGAAGACAAGCAGTATTTCGTCAACAAGATCGAGTTCAAGGGCAACACGACCACCCGGGACAAGGTGATCCGGCGCGAAATGTGGCTCAACGAGCAGGACGTGATGAACATGGAACTGCTCAAGATGTCCATCCAGCGGATCAACCAGTTGGGCTACTTCCGCCCCATTGAGCAGCCCGAAATCACGCCGGTGGAGGGAACGGACAATCAGCTCGACATCGTTCTCCGGCTGGCCGAGCAGAACCGCAACCAGTTCACGTTCGGCGGTGGAGTATCCGGACTCGAGGGAACTTTCCTCAATCTCGGCTTTTCGACGACGAACTTCCTCGGGCGGGGCGAGACCGCATCGTTCAACGTTCAGACCGGAAGCCGGACGCAAAACTTCCAGATCGCCATTACGGACCCCTACTTCCTGGATCGTCGTATCACGCTCGGGTTCAACGTGTTCAAGCGGACGCTGCGCCTGCCCGAGTTCACCCGGGATGACACCGGAGCGACTCTCATCTTTGGTTTCCCCGTCAAGCGCTTCTCGCGGATGTTCGTGAACTACAACTACTCGGTCATCGTGACGTCCGATCCCGATCCCGACCTGGTGTTGACGCAATTCGACATCGTGAACCAGTTGAGCGGGTTCAACCGCTTCCTCGACCCGCGCTTCTTCGGGATCAGCGGCAATTTCATCCAGAGCAAGGTCACGCCGTCGTTCGTGCACAACACGACGGACAACCCCATCTTTCCGTTCAGAGGCAAGCGGTACACGTTCAGCTTCGAGTATGCGGGTGGGCCTCTCGGCGGGTCCGTCAATTTCTACAAGCCCACGATCGAGACGGTCTGGTACGTGCCGGTCACCAAGACCACGAACTTCGGCTTCCGGGCCATGGTGTCCTGGATCCAGAGCCATGGAGGCCAGCAGCAGTTCGATTTCGAGGAGGGTGTGATCGACGTCCAACAGACGGGAATCCCGTTCTACGAGCGCTTCTTCCTCGGCGGCGAGAACCAGATTCGTGGCTACGATATCCGGACGATCGGTCCTCGTGACCCCCAAAACCGCATCTTCGGTGGCGACAAGATGATGTTGTACAACTTCGAGTACTACATCCCGCTCGCTGGGCCCTTGCGAGCGGTGTTATTCTTTGACGCTGGTCAGACCTGGGACGAGGATGTGTCGTGGAGTCTGAATATGTTCAAGGGCCTTCGCACGTCGACGGGAGCCGAGATGCGTTTCTTCGTGCCGGTGCTCAACGTTCCGTTCCGGCTCATCTTCGCGTACAATCCGCACCGCGATTTCTTCCAGCCGGCCACCGCGTTTCGCTTCGGAATCGGGACCACGTTCTAGTGCTCGAACACAGAACAAAGGAGTAATGGCAATCATGAACTTCTCACTCTTGGTACGTACGGCGAGTCTGGCCCTGGCGTTTCCTCTTGCCGCGGCTGCGCAGGAGACCGCTGCCCCGGCCGCCCCGCAAACGGCCACACCTTCGGGGGTCGGAGCGACGCTGAGCAACACCAAGATCGCGGTCATCGACATCGACTTCATCGCCACGGAGTCCGCGGCAGGCAAGGCGCTCTTCGACGATCTCAAGAAAGAGAACGACCGAATTGCTGCCGAGAGGGCGCGCCGCGACCAGGAGATCCGGGACATGCAGACCAAGATGGGCTCGGACATACTCTCGGTCGACGCGCGCGCGAATCTGCAACGGGAGATCGAGAGCAAGCAAAGGGATGCGCAGCGCTGGATCGAGGACCAGCAGCGCGCTTTTCAGGAGAAGCAGCAGGCGGGGGAGCAGAAGTTCCAGGAGCAGCTGGCGCCAGTGGTCGAGGAGGTCGCTCGGGAAAACGGCATTGGCTTGATCTTCCGGACAACACCGGGCCTGACATTCGTGCTCGACGAATCGCTGGACATCAGCCCGCTCGTGGTCCAGAAGCTCAACTCGATGGCTGCCGCGCCTCCGGGCAGCAACGAGAACTAGTGCCCCCGGCACCTCTGAACTGTTGCGGTCGTTGAATTCGGTGCCCCCACCCGAGATGGACATCCAGTGGATCATGAAACGGCTTCCTCACCGCTACCCACTGCTGATGATCGACCGGGTGGTGAAGCTCGAGCCCAACGAGCGGATCGTCGCGCTGAAGAACGTCACCATTAACGAGCATTTCTTCGAAGGGCATTTTCCGGGCATGCCGGTGATGCCGGGAGTGCTCATCCTCGAGGCGATCGCCCAGGCGGGCGGTCTGCTGGTTCTCCCGGAGGACGGGAGCGCCGAGGGACTCAACTTCTACCTCGTAAGCATCGACAACGCCAAATTCCGTCGGACGGTCGTGCCGGGTGACCAGCTCGAGATTCACGTGAGCGTGGCGCGGGCCAAAGCGAACTTCCGCAAGCTCGCCGGCCGAGCCGAGGTCGAGGGCCAACTGGTCGCCGAGACCCAGCTGACGCTCACCGGAGTACGGTCAACATGAGGACCGCCGCCGTCGATTGCCATCCCACCGCGGTGGTGCATCCGCAAGCCCGCATCGCCGACAGTGTTCGCATCGGGCCGCACTGTGTCATCGGTGAGCATGTGAGCCTTGGCCGCGACACCATCGTGGAGGCAAGCGCGGTGGTCGAGGGTTTCACCACCATCGGCGAGCGCTGCCGCATCTTCCCCTTTGCCTCCATCGGGCTCGAGCCCCAGGACCTCAAGTTCAAAGGGGAGATCTCGACACTGGAGATTGGCGACGACAACGTCTTCAGGGAGTTCGTCACCATCCACCGCGGGACCGCACTTGGCGGCTCTCGCACCGCCATCGGAAACCAGAATCTGTTCATGGCCTACACGCATATCGCGCACGATTGTCTCGTGGGGAGTCACTGCGTGTTTTCCAATGCCGCGACGCTGGGTGGTCACGTCGTGGTGGCGGATCACGCCACCATCGGTGGTTACAGCGGCGTGCACCAGTTCTGCCGGATCGGTACCTACGCCTTCGTCGGCGGCTATACGGTCGTGACCAAGGACGTCCTGCCTTACTCCAAGACCGTGGGGAACCGTGCCCGGCTCTACGGTGTCAACAGTATTGGCCTCGAGCGTCAGGGATTCGAGCGGGAGCGCATCGAGACGATCCGCTCCGCCTTTCGCATCCTTCAAAGCACGCGTCTGAACGTCTCGCAGGCGGTCGAAGAGCTGGAGTCGGATCTCGAGAGCGACGACGTACGCGTGCTGGTGGACTTCGTGCGTTCCTCGAAGCGCGGAGTCATCGTGAAGAAGGGCGAAAACGGCGACTGATCCAGGAAAAACTCAACGCGGAGGCGCAGAGGCGCAGAGAAAAACAGATCGGTCCCTACTCCCTCGCTTCCGGCATCCTGCCGTACCGGGTTTCCTGAAACGACCGTGTGCGGGAGTCCGGCTTCAGCATCTTCCGCGGCCACTCCGCGTCTCTGCGTTAGTTTTCCTTTGCGATTGGTGCGGTCTTTTGTTTAAGTGACGCTGTGAGTGAGCAGGAACTGCCCTCCAAGATGGGTCTCATTGCGGGGTCGGGGCGATTCCCGTTTCTCGTGCAGGAGCAGGCGCGCGAGCACGGAATCGAAGTCCTGACGCTCGGAATCGAGGACGAGGCCGACCCTTCTCTCGAAAGCGCTGGCGGTTCGTTCCACTGGGTCGGGCTCGGGCAGCTGTCGAAAGCTGTGAGGTTCTTCCGACAGGCGGGGGTCTCACGAGCCATCATGGCCGGGCGGGTCCGGCACAAGAGCGCTTTTCGCATCCTCCGTCCTGACCATCTCTTGTTGAAGGTCCTGAGCCGGCTTCGGTCGAAACAAACCGATGCGCTCTTGAAGACCGTCGCGGATGTTCTGGGCGAGGAGGGAATCGAGCTCCTCGATTCGACGCTGCTTCTCGGAAAGTACCTGGCCGAGGACGGCGTCCTGTCGAAGCGTGGGCCTGGCCGCACTGAGCGCCCGGACGTTGCATTCGGTCTGCACAAGGCGCGCGAGCTGGCGCGACTGGACATCGGCCAGACGGTCGTCGTGAAGGACCAAACGGTGATCGCGGTGGAAGCCATGGAAGGCACAGACCGAACCATCCAACGGGCGGGGAAGCTGGTGAGCGGGCGTCTCGTCGTCGCGAAAGTGGCACGACCGTCTCAGGATATGCGCTTCGATGTACCGGTGGTCGGGCTGGGGACGATAACCAGCATGGTCGAGGCCGGTGCCACCGTCCTTGGGCTGGAGCGCGGGCGCGTTCTGCTGCTGGAACGCGATGCGCTGATCCGGGAGGCCGATCAGAACGACATCGCGATCGTGGGAGCGGATGTCGATGAGGAGGCGTTGTGAAACAGGCAGACCCTCACCCCCGAGCCACGAGACGTCGATGAAGCGCGGCTCGGATCCCTCTCGCCAGAGGGGAGAGGGTTCGGAACCCGTCAGTGTGGCGGTTATTGGCGTCGGTCACCTCGGTGAACGTCACGCAAGGGTTTACTCCGAGCTTCCCGGCGCACATCTCGCGGCGGTGGTCGACATCGATGGCGATCGCGCGGAATCGATCGGCGGTGCCTACCGGGCCAGGGCGGTGACGGACTTTCGCGACGTGATTGATGACGTTCGGGCGGCGAGTGTGGCCGTTCCAACCGTGAACCATCACGAAGTTGCGGTCGAGCTGATGCGTTGCGGCATCGATGTTCTCGTGGAGAAGCCCATTGCGCCCGACCGGGCTCAGGCGAGGGCAATGATCTCGGTCGCGCGGGAGACCGGCCGCTGCCTCGCCGTGGGGCATACGGAGCGCCACAACCCGGTCGTGGAAGCGCTCCTCGGTCAAGCGAGCGACCCGCGTTTCATCGAAGTGCACCGTCTGGGCTCGTTCAGCCCGCGCAGCCTCGACATCGACGTCGTGCTCGATCTGATGATTCACGACCTCGACGTTGTCTCGGCGCTGGTACGTCGACCGGTGGCGGTCATCGATGCCGTCGGCGTCCCCGTTCTGACACCGAGAATGGACATCGCCAACGCCCGCGTGAAGTTCGAGGGAGGGGCCGTGGCGAACCTGACGGCAAGCCGCGTGTCACAAGACAAGATTCGCAAGCTTCGAGTCTTCGAACGCGATCGGTATGTTTCGCTCGACTTCATCGAGCAGGAGGCGGTGGCCTATCGTCTCGTCCGAAACGAGAACGCGCCCCGGCCCGACATACGGAGGGAGTTTCTGAGCGTGAGTCGCGAAGAGCCGCTCCGGCGGGAGCTCGATGACTTTCTCGATGCCGTCAGAGGCGGCTCGCCACCACGCGTAAGTGGTGAGGACGGCTTGCGCGCTCTGGACCTCGCGCTTCGAGTGATCGAGGCGATGGAAACGTCTGAGTAGCATCGAGTTGCCCCACTTCTTGCCCGGTCTCAGGGGGAAGGCTATAATCCACTAGGTCTTTTGCCTTCAATTGTTTGGAGGTGAGGCTCGATCCGCCGCCCCAGAAACAGGCTCGAATGGCGTACAACCCATATCTTCAGAGCAATGGTAAGCGACGCGGCGCTCCCAACGCACCCGAGCGGAGGCGGAAACCGGCCCGTCACTCCTCCGGTTCGGAAAGCGTTGGATTCGAGGGGCTCATCTCCCGCGACGACCGCGACGTCTACCTCTCGGGATGGCTGGTCAACGAAGAGAAGGCTCTCGAAGCTCTCAATGAGGAGCGACGGGCCGAGAGCCGCCTCGATGGCGATTCGCGCCAGGCGACGCTGGTGTCGTCGGTCGCGCATGTTCTCATTTTTCTCTACCTGTTTCTCCAGCCGTTGGACCTGTTCGGGCCGTCGCGACCCGAGCAGCCTCAGCTGGCCGAAGAACCACCCGAAGCGCTTCTGACGTTTTTTCCTCCGCCGGAGCAGCTTCCGCCGATGCAGCTGCCTCCTCAGGCGGTTCCGATTCCTCCCGTGCAGGCCGCGCCGGAACCGCCACCGTCGATGGCCGACAGCGGGATCCAGCTGCCCAGGGCGCTCAGACCGCCGCCGCCGGGCGAACGCGAGTTCATGAACGATCTTCCGTTCGCCGAGGGAAACACCGACGAGTTCTATACCGATGAGGAAGTCAAGGACCCGGGCGAAGAAGGCGATCCGAGCGAAGAGGACGGTGAGGCTGACGCGGAAGAATCACTGGCGGAAGACGAAGCCCCGGAGAGCGAGGACACGGACGGAAGCGATAACGGCGACGACATCGACCAGGAGCGACTCAGGGAGCTCCTCGACTATTCGTTTCCACTTCCCAACGCGGCGAAACCACCGGAACAACCGCGCCGTGCTGCTCGGCGGATCGAGCCGCCTCGCTCTAGCCGGACGCTGGGCGCCGATGGAGAGCGTGGTCAAGGGGGCACGTTCAGCGATCCGTACGAGATACGCCGCTTTCTCGAGAACACCCAGTTTCACAACCCGGATGGTGGCCTGGTATCGAACAAGGGCAACACGCTCTACTACAACGACAAGGGCGCTAACTTCGTCCCGTGGATCATGCGCTTGATCAGCGAAGTGAAGCGAAACTGGCTGGTGCCCTACTCGGCCGCCTACGAATACGGGCACGTGGCGATCGGGATCACGGTGAATCGCGACGGTTCGCTTGCGGACTTGCAGATCATCTTTCCGTCGGGCACTTCCGGCTTCGACAACGCGGCCGTGGGCGCCCTGAGAGGATCGCGCCTTCCACCGCTTCCCTCGGACTATCCGGACGAGCGCTTCGATATCATTCTGGTCTTCTGGTACAATGAGCGCCCTTACGACATCTTTGGCTAGTCCTAGTACTATTCGCTTCGTCTCCCTTCTTGGCATCAGTCTCTCGCTCGTTGCGAGCCTGAACTGCGGAGCGAAGAGCGCTCCGCCTCGGAGAGGCGTGCCTGCCTCTCCTTCCCCCCCGCCTGCCGCTCCCGCCCCGGCCGGAATCGAGCCCGTCGAGGACGCCCTCACCCTGGCTCCGGGTGGCCCGAATGCCGATTTCCTTTCTCGGCTCGCTCCGCCTCCACGCATCCGTGTGGGACTCTCGACGAGCGCAGAGGCCGTACGGCTGACGTCGTCGAGGCCGTTTCGAGTGGGCGATGGAATCGAGTGGGTGGGGACCCAGGATGTTCTTCTCGAACCGGCGGGGAGCGCGACCAACGAAGCCAGCGTGTTCCGTGTTCAGGTGGCGTCGTTCCCGTTCCGCCGCGATGCGACGGCGCTCGCCGGTGAGCTCCGCGAAAGCCTCGATGAGCCGGTGCGGATCGCTCGCGAGGCGGGCACCGGGCGCTATGCGGTGCGCCTGGGAAGCTTCGGCACCAGCGCGGGAGCCCGTGCGGCGGGTCAGGATTTGCTTCGCGCTGGCTACCAGGGGCTGAGCATCGTGTCCGAGCCGGCGGTACGGAAACGGCCGGAGTGGATCGCGCTCGAGCTCATGGGGAGGTCGAGCCTGAGAGCGCGCTCGCTCGTTCTGAAGGCGGTTCCGTCCGGGCCCGGCGCCTGGATCGAGGTCGACGGCCGGCCTTACCGTGGATTCATCGAGATCTCCGTCAACGACACCAATCTGTTCACGATCGTCAACGTCGTGAACGTGGAGGATTACCTGAAAGGAGTGGTTCCCGCCGAGCTTTCCCCTGAGATCTATCCGCAGGAGGAGGCGCTGAAGGCGCAGGCCATCGCGGCGCGGACTTACGCCGTCAAGCGAGCCGGGCAATTTGCTTCCGAAGGGTACGACATCTGTGCGACGGCGGCCTGTCAGGTCTACCGTGGCCAGGCGATAGAGCACGAGCTCAGCAACGCGGCGGTAAGCACCACCGCAGGAGAGATTCTCACTTTCGGTGGCGAGCCGGTGGATGCGCTCTACACCTCGACCTGCGGTGGCCGGACCGAGAGCTCCGAGAACGTGTTCTCCGAGCCGACTCCGTACCTGGTGAGTCGTGCCTGTTTCGCCGAGCCCAGGTTCGCCCCGATCACCACGCGGGACACCAACCCGCTTCCGCTGGAAGCGGCGGTCCTTCGGGCGCTGGGAGTCGTGGGTGCAGAGGCTTCGCGCTCCTGGCTGCGCGAGCCGGCTCTGGAGCGTGAGACCGAGACGTGGATAGCGACCACGCTTCGAATTCTGGGACAACGATCGTGCCGGGCGAAAGCTTCCGAGGGAACGAACGGTCTCAACGGGGCAGACTTCTCTGTAGTACTTGCGGATGCTTTGTGCTGGACGGGTCGGCTGCCGTTCCTGCTTCCGGGGTTGGACTCCGAGAGGCTGGTGCCCGACACCCTGGGCCTCGATGAGGGCGAGCGACGCGCTCTGGCTTATGCGATACACACCGGCCTTTTCCTGCCGGAAAGCGATGGCCTGGGAGCGAACGGAACGATGGCTCGCGGACAGGTGCTCGAAACGCTCTACCGTCTGGTGGAGCGGCAGGGCTCGCCACCCCTGCGAACGGCGACGGTCGTACGCGTCGAGGGGGAGCGGATCGTGCTTCGCGACGAGGACGATTCGGAGATCTCGAGCTTTCTGTCCCCGTCACTCGCGATCTACAGCTCGGCCCCGGGTGCGACGTACTATCAGCCAAAGCTGGTGCTGCTGGCCAACGACGAGGTTCGATTCCATCAGGACGACGAGGGAATCGATATCCTGGTTCTGGTGACGCCGGGCGCGACGTTCGACCGAGAGTCGCGTTTCTCTCACTGGACCGTCCGGACGTCCAACGAAGATCTGTCACGTCGAATCGACGCGGCCCATTCGGTGGGCACGATCGTCGACCTCCGGCCCCTGCGCTTCGGAAGGTCCGGCCGGGTTGCCGAGATCGAGATCGTAGGCACCGAGCGCTCTGTCGAGCTCAAGGGACTCGCGATTCGCCGGGCACTCGGAACCCGGGAGACCCTGTTCTTCATCGACGCGCAACGAGGGGCCAACGGAAGTGTCGAGCACTGGGTGTTCACGGGAAGGGGATGGGGGCATGGCGTCGGGCTCTGTCAGGTCGGCGCGTACGGTATGGCGGCTTCCGGCTACGACTATCGCCAGATTCTCGCGCACTACTATGTGGGCACCGAGGTGCAGTCCCAGAGAACGTTGGCCGCGTTCCAGAACAACTAGACACCGGAAAATAAACGCAAAGGCGCAAAGACGCGAAGCGTTCGAAAACATCCGTAGACCCGGAAACTCCCCACGTAGTGAGGTGCGATGTGTTGTCGGCCTTGAGTGTCCGGTGCGGGCTCCCTGTTTTCTTTGCGCCTTTGCGTTAAGTGCTCCGGTGTCATCCTTTTGTGGATTCGATTAGCCGCGGTCTCCTTTTTCGATTCCTCCTGGTTCCGGGGTTCTGGAATTCCGGGGTTCCGTGTAATCTCTTTGCTTCATAAGTTTTGGATTTCCACAGGCTTGCGGTTGACAACGGGCCTCACCTTACATAGCATTTCTTAACCCCGGCCGATCGAAAGCTATGACTTCGTCCAACACTGCACGTTTCTCCGGTCTCGTGGAGGCTCTCGGTCGGGGGCGCCTATCCGACATCGGTCTTCCACAGGTCCTGATCACACTACAAAGCTCGGGCAGCACCGGTGTCCTGTCTCTGGTGAATGCCGGCGTGCGAAAGTCCATCTACTTCCTGGACGGAAAGCTGGTTTTTGCCGCTTCGAGTCTCACGCAGGATCGGCTCGGGGAAGTTCTCCTCCGTGGCGCCAAGATTTCCGCTGACGAATACTTGAGGCTCTCGCAGCGCATTCGGGGCGGCCAGCGCCTGGGGAAGGCCCTTGTCGAAGGCGGTATCCTGTCTCCAAAGGATCTCTGGTGGGCGATCGGGCAGCAGGTGCGGGAGATCGTCTGGAGCCTGTTCACCTGGGAAGATGGCTATTTCAGCTTCGAAGAGGACGATCTGCCCCGCCGGGAGAAGATCAAGCTCGATCTCCACGCGGAGGAACTGGTCGTCGAGGGTATCCGCCGGAGCGACGGGACGGGGGCCATCCGCCGACACTTCGTGCCCCTGGACTGTATTCTCAAGCTGACGGACAAGGAACCACCGGTAATGCTCGAGCCTCACGAAAAGCACGTACTGGACATCGTCGACGGGAAGTTTACCGTCATGGAAATCTGCCAGGAGAGCGAGATAGGCGAGGCTGAGACTCGGAAAGTGCTTCACGCCTATCTTGCGGTCGGCGTCGTCGAGGTGCGAGGTCGCAAGCAGGCCCCGCTCGACCAGAAGCTCGATGACAGCGAAGACTACCGGGCGGTGGTGGATCTCTACAACGACATGTACCGAAGGCTTTTCCGACACATGTCCGAGGAAGTCGGGCCCATCGCCGAGATCATCCTCGAGAAGTACCTGAAGGAACTGAAGGAGCGACCGGGGTCGCTCTTCGAGCGCGTCCGGCTGCGGCAGGACGGGTCTCTCGATCCGGAACAGATCGAGGAGAACATCAAGCGGCTGCCCGAAGGGAAACGGGACCACCTCATCAACGCACTCAATGAGCTTCTGTACTCGGAGCTTCTCGCGGTCAAGCGAACGCTGGGCACTTCGCACGAGAGCCAGTTGATCCAGCTCTTTCGCCAGATGCGCGGCGAGACCTGAGTTGGCCCGTATCGCTCCCGGCCGGCTTTCGCGCTTGAAGGCACGGATCAGAGACGCTACCGCCGATGCTCCTGAATTCACTCGACCGGAGATTTATGGTGCGGTGACGCTCGGCGTTTGGATATGTGGATTGCTTCTGTACCGCTGGCTGACGTGAGCCAGAGGTCGTCCTCGCGTCGAGCAGTCGAAGCGGTGGGTCGCCGGCAGGCGGTGTGGGTCGGTCTCATCGGCCCTACCGGCTCTGGCAAGAGCCAGCTGGCTGTCGAGCTGGCAGGATCGTTCTCCGGCGAGGTCGTCAACTGTGACGCCCTTCAAGTCTACCGCGGCCTCGACATCGGCACGGCGAAGATTCGCGACAGCGAGACGAGGGGTATTCCGCATCACCTCTTCGACGTCATTGCCCCGAACGCGGAATTTTCCGCGGCAGAGTTCGCCGCCCGCTCTGCCGACGTGATTCGCTCCATCACCTTGCGGGACCGGCTCGCCTTCCTCGTGGGGGGCACCGGTCTCTACCTGCGCAGCCTTCGGCACGGCCTTTTCGCGGGGCCGGGTAGGATGCCGCGGGTTCGCAGAGAGCTGAGACGGATTGCCGAAACCCGCGGTCCGGGCTATCTCCATCATTTCCTTTCCAGGCTGGATCCGACCGCCGCGGGGGGAATTCATCGCAACGACGAGTTGCGGCTGATCAGGGCTCTGGAAGTTTGCCTCGTGACTGGCAGGCGGTTCAGCGACCTGAAGCGTGAGCGGTCGTCACCTTTGCCTGAGTTTCGTTCTATACTATTGGGGCTAGCGCCGGGTCGCGATGAGCTGAAACGACGGATCGTGTGTCGCGTGGAAGCCATGTTCGCGGGGAGTCTGGTCCAGGAAGTGCGCCAGCTGATGGGCATGTACGGTAATGAGTGCCCGGCCTTCAAGGCAATCGGTTATCGGGAAGTAGCGGCAGCCATAAGAGGGGACTGCACGGTCGAGCAGGCCCAGGCTCTTACCCTCAGCGCCACCGTCCAGTATGCGAAGCGCCAGATGACCTGGTTCCGTCGTGAAAGCGACGTCGCTTGGTTCGAAGGTTGCGGTGACGAGCGCCGGACCGCGCAGGCGGTTCGCCAGCACCTGACGAGCGAGATGGAAGCGCTCGAGAAGGCGCCGAGTGCGGAAGCCGGCAAGGAGACAATTTGATGCAGAAGCAACCTCCCAATGTGCAGGACAGTTTTCTCAATCACGCGCGCAAGGAGCGTTTGAACGTTACCGTCTATCTCATGAACGGTGCCAAGCTCACCGGGCGAATCAAGAATTTCGATCGCTTCGCGATCATTCTGGAGAACAACGGAATCGATCAGATGCTGTTCAAGCACGCCATCTCCACCATCGGCAGTCCCCGTGGGTTCGGCAATTACATGAAGCTGGATTCCGTGGTGGGCTCGGCCGAGAGACACGAAAAGCTCGAAAAACACGAAAAGAACGACAAGAAGGACTCATAGCCGGAGCGGTGCACAGGTCGGTCTCGCCCGCATCCCCAATCCACTGGCTAGTTTCTGTCGCGAAAGCCAGGACTGTGTTCCACGCCGAGCCCGAGCCCGGAGTTAGCGATTAGAATCATTGAATGCATAAGGTGTTGCGAAGCGAACCTGTTAGCGGGAGCAGCTCGGTCTGTCAGAGTTGTTTTCGGGCACGGGCACGGGCACGGGCATGGGCAAGGGCTGGGGCTCGGGAGGGACCGCGGTCGCGACTCCGCGAAAACAACCGGCCGCTACAGTCGTCCACTTTGGACGCCGGAGGCGCCTGTGATAAAATCTGGCGTTTTTGGGCAGCGCCGACCAAAACTTGGTTATTCCTGGCGACCTGAGAGCGACGATGTTTATCGATGTAACGAAAATACCGCCCGAAGGGCAGGAGCTGGATTCGGCACTCGAGTCCGCCGAGCTGTTGTTCGCGGACGAGGAGTTTCGACTCATCGCGCCGGTGGAGCTGAGAGGGCGGATTCAACCGGTAGAGCCCGCAAAGAACGACGCCTTCCATCTGCACGGAGCGCTCGTGGCGACCGTAGAGGTGGACTGTGTGCGCTGTCTCGAGCCGACTCCGGTGGACGTTCGAGAGCAGCTCGATCTCGTCTATGTGCCTCAGGCTCAGAACGTCGACAGGGAAGGCGCGGATGAGAAAGGGCTTCAGGCCGACGAGCTGTCGGTGAGCTTCTACTCCGAGGATCAGATCGACCTCCGTCACATGATCCGCGAGCAGCTGCTGCTGGCCTTGCCGATGAAACCGTTGTGCAGAGATGACTGCCAGGGGCTTTGCCCCGAGTGCGGGAGCAACCGAAACGAGACGCCCTGCGACTGCGAGCCGGAGTCGCTGGACCCTCGGCTCGCGGACTTGAAGGGTCTGCTGGACTAGCACTCTAGTAAAAGGAGACGATTCGAAATGGCGAACCCCAAGCGGCGTCACTCCAAGAGCCGTCGGGGAAAGCGGCGAGCAAACGACGCGCTTCCCCAAAAGACGCTCTCGGAGTGCCCGAACTGTCACCAGCCCAAACATCCACATCACGTTTGTCCGAGCTGCGGGTTCTACAAAGGTGCCCAGGTCATGGAAGTGAAGGAGATCTGAGCCTGCCAGCCACGGCGCGAGGCAAACTTTCCCTGTCCGTGCCCGTTGCCCATGAGAATCCCCGATAGCCGGCAAAGCCATCGGCTTCCGAGCGGCAGGTGGATTTGCCTATGACAGAAGACTCCAGGACCGCCTTTCTCTTTCCCGGTCAGGGCTCTCAGCATGCGGGAATGGGCAAGGAGGCAGCCGAGCGCTATCCGGAATCGCGTGCGGCTTTCGACGAGGCGGATCGTGCGCTTGGCTTTTCCATCAGCCAGCTCTGCTTCGAGGGGCCTGAAGATCAGCTCAAGCTGACCGAGAATACGCAGCCGTCCATCCTCAGCACGAGCGTTGCCCTCTACCGGGTGCTCGAATCGAACGGCGTGGCACCGGATTTCTTCGCCGGCCACAGTCTGGGGGAGTATTCTGCCCTGGTGGCTGCAGGAGCGCTCAGCCTGTCGGACGCGGTCGTGCTGGTTCGCAAGCGCGGACAGTACATGCAAGAAGCGGTGCCGGTGGGAGCGGGAGCGATGGCGGCCATTCTTGGCCTCCCTGCGGATGACGTCGGACGGATCTGTGAGGAGACCGCGGGAGTCGTCTCACCAGCCAATCTGAACGGCGGCGGCCAGGTCGTGATCGCCGGCGAGAGGCAGGCGGTCGAGGCCGCCTCCGCCCTCGCGAAAGAGCGAGGGGCACGACGGGCCATGCCACTTCCGGTGAGCGCTCCTTTCCACTGCCAACTCATGAAGCCCGCCGCGGATCGTCTGGCTCGAGAGCTCGAGCACGTGCCGTTTTCCGACTTGCGGGTGCCTGTCTACACCAACGTCGATGCCGCCCGGATTCGAAGCGGCTCCGAGGCGCGCGACGCCCTCGAGCGACAGGTCACCTCTCCGGTGCGATGGGAAGAGACCATCGAGGCGCTGGTCGAGGCCGGAGTCGAGCGGTTCGTAGAGGTCGGGCCGGGGCGGGTGCTTTCCGGGCTCGTTCGAAAGATCTGCAAGGACGTGGAGGCGATCCCGGTGAGCTCGCCCCAGGGAATCGAGGAGCTCGTTGCGGAGGTCAAAGGTGTCTGACTGGGAGGGGCGAGTGGCCCTCGTCACCGGTGGGTCCCGCGGAATCGGCCGCTCGGTCGCCGAGGCGCTGGCCCGTGTCGGTGTCACCGTCGCACTGACCGGCAGGGA
This sequence comes from Candidatus Marinacidobacterales bacterium, assembly GCA_965237685.1. Lineage (GTDB taxonomy): Bacteria > Acidobacteriota > Vicinamibacteria > Marinacidobacterales > SMYC01 > CBDEGF01. The sequence goes on along the minus strand of CBDEGF010000003.1, from coordinate 1,396,807 downwards.
TGGCGAGCGAGCGTCCCGTACCGCGAGCGAGATCGCGGAGGCGTCGGGTGCGAACGTCCTCGGTCTCGCCATGGATGTCTCCAGACGGTCATCGGTGGACGAGCAGATGAAGGCTCTGTTGGACGAGCACGGGCACATCGATATTCTCGTAAACAACGCGGGTATCGCCCGGGACAATCTTCTGATGCGAATGAAGCCGGAAGAGTGGGACGAGGTGCTCGCCACCAATGTGACCGGACTCTACCATTGCAGCCGGGCAGTGCTGCGTCCTATGATTCGCCAGCGCTACGGCCGGATCGTCAACATGAGCTCGGTCGTCGGACTCATGGGTAACCCCGGGCAGTCGAACTACGCGGCATCCAAGGCGGCGATCCTGGGATTCACGAAGGCGCTGGCGCGCGAAGTCGCGTCGCGACAGATAACCGTCAACGCCGTTGCACCAGGCTATGTCAAAACGGAAATGACCGAAGCGCTTCCCGAGACCGCGAGGGAGAAACTCGTGGAGAACATTCCCATGGGAAGAATTGGATTGCCCGAAGATGTGGCGGGCACGGTCTTGTTCCTGGCCTCGGAGGAGGCGAGCTACGTCACCGGACAGGTCATTCAAGTCAACGGTGGTCTCTATATGTGAGGGCGGACAATCCCACACCAACGTCGTTGCAGCGAGTCTGCAGCAATTCACAGGAGGATTCATGAGCGCGATTCCGGAAAAAGTAAAGGGCATCGTCGTCGAGCAACTGGGTGTGGACGAAGATCAAGTGACCGAGGAAGCCTCTTTCGTGGACGACCTCGGCGCGGACTCGCTCGATCAGGTCGAGCTGGTGATGGCTCTCGAAGAGGAGTTCGGTCTCGAGATCCCGGACGAGGACGCAGAGAAGATCACCCGGGTCAAGGAAGCCGTCGTCTACATTCAAGAGCACGCCAAGAAGTAGCGGTTCGACCGTTGGCGTTGTAGATGGAAGAGGGGGAGGCTCGCAGGGTGGTCGTCACCGGTGTGGGGCTCGTATCGGCGCTCGGAGTCGGAACGCGCGAGACCTGGAACGGGCTCGTCGAAGGCAAGCAGGGGGTCGGCCCGGTCACACGGTTCGACGCTTCGAAGTTCTCGGTGCGTATCGCGGCGGAGCTCAAGGGCTTCCAGCCACTCGACTTCGTGGAGAAGAAGGAGCTCAAGAAGGTCGACGACTTCATCCTCTATGCGCTGGCAGCCTCCACCTTTGCCATGGAGGATTCCGGCCTCCAGGTGAGCCAGGACAACGCGGAGCGGGTCGGGGTTTTCATCGCTTCGGGGATCGGAGGATTCTCCACGATCGAGCGCGAGCACCAGGCGCTTCTCAAAGGCGGACCCCGGAAGATCTCGCCGTTCTTCATTCCGGCCATGATCATCAACTTGGCCGCCGGTCAAGTCTCGATTCGCTTCGGAGCGAAGGGACCCAACTCGGCGACCGCGACGGCCTGCTCGGCCGGTGCCCACGCGATCGGAGACGCCATGCGACTCATTAAGCGCGGCGACGCAGATGCGATGATCGCCGGCGGGGCTGAGGCGGCCATCACTCCCATGGGTATCGGTGGATTCGCCGCGATGCGGGCACTCTCTACTCGCAACGACGAACCGGAGCGCGCTTCGCGTCCTTTCGACGCCGACCGCGATGGATTTGTGGTTGGAGAAGGGGCGGGGGTCGTGGTGCTCGAGTCACTATCGAGTGCCAGTGCGAGAGGTGCGTCTATCTACGCGGAGCTCGTGGGTTACGGCATGTCCTCGGACGCTCATCACATCACGACCCCGTCGCCGGACGGCGATGGTGCTCGCCGGGTCATGAAGAACGCGCTCGACGATGCCGGCGTGGGTCCAGAAGTCGTGGACTACATCAATGCTCACGGCACCTCCACGTCGTACAACGATCGAACCGAGAGCGCCGCGATCAAGCATGTCTTCGGAGAGCACGCGGCGAAGGTGGCCGTCAGCTCCACGAAGTCGATGACGGGCCACCTTCTCGGAGGCGCGGGTGGACTCGAGGCTGGCATCACCGCACTGGCCCTGCGGGAACAGAAACTCCCCCCGACCGTCAACTACGAGACACCCGACCCGGACTGTGGCCTCGACTACGTTCCAAACGAGGCGCGCTCGGTCGAGGCGGAGTACGCCATGTCGAATTCTTTCGGATTCGGTGGCACGAACGCATCGTTGCTTTTCAAGCGCTTTACAGGTTGAGATTTTGAGACTTCCCGGCCGGCCGGCAGCCTTCGGCCGCCCCGACCGGGTTGTCTGAACCGGGTTATCTGAAAAAGACATGAGCTCGAAGGACGACAAGACAGGAATTGCCTACAGCGACAAGCTCAAGAGGCACATCACCGGATCGGGCCACCCGGAATCGTCTGCCCGTTGTGAGGCGGTCGAACGTGCCATCCGGAACCCCGCTCTGGTCGAGCACCTGGAAAGCCTGACGCCTCGCTCGGCCGAGCCCGAGGACATTCTCCTGACTCACTCGGAGCGACTCTACGACGAGATAGCGGCCACCGGTGGAAAGGAAAGGACTTTCCTCGACTCCGACACGGTGGCGAGCAGGGAGTCCGCTGACACCGCACATCTTTCGGTGGGCTGCGTGCTCACTGCGGTGGATGCGGTTCTGGAGGGTCGGGTGCGGAACGCCTTCGCATTCGCGCGTCCGCCCGGCCACCATGCCAAGCCGGACAAGGCGATGGGTTTCTGCCTTTTCAACAACGTTGCCATCGCGGCCCGCCACGCCGCACGTCAGCATCAGAAGCAACGCACGCTCATCATCGATTTCGACGCACATCACGGCAATGGCACCCAAAAAGCCTTCTACACCTCACCGGAAGTGCTGTACGTGTCGGTGCACCAGTCGCCGCACTATCCGGGAACAGGGTCCTTTACGGAGGTCGGGAAGGACGATGGCGAGGGCTTCACGATGAACATCCCCGCCCCGGCAGGGCTCGGCGACAGCGAGTACAAGCGCCTCTTTCAGCAGATCGTCGTTCCGGTGGGGTTGGAGTTCGACCCGGAGCTGATCCTGGTGTCGGCTGGTTTCGACGCGCACCGCGACGATCCGCTCGGAAGCATGGCGGTGACGCGAAACGGGTTCGCCGCTATGGCAGCAGATTCTCGACCTGGCGGAACAGACCTGTAATGGCAAGGCGGTGTTCGCGCTCGAGGGAGGCTACGCGCTGGCGGCGCTCGAGCAGTCCATCGTCGCGGTGCTGGAAGTCATGACCGGGATCAAGTCCTCGGCAGATGCGACCGAGAGTGGGCGCTCGGAGCTCGTCTCCGAGGCGCGGAAGGTCCACCGCCGTTACTGGAAGTCACTGAATGCCCCATGACGTATAATGAGGCGCCGCTCCTGAAGGAAACAGGGAAAAGGGCGCCAGGGGGGCGCTGATGGCCAAGAAGGCTTCGCGCAAAGCAACGACAAAGAAGGTCGCGGCCAAAAAGAAGGCAACGCAGGCAGCTAGGAAAGGAGCCTCGAAGAAGACGTCGGTAGCGAGGACCGGCGCCGCCGAGCCCTCCCCGCGACGGGCGAAGTCGGGTACCCTAGACGCGGCGAAACCCAAGGCTGCGCCGAAGGGCCGGCCGGTGGAGATCGGCATCCAGTCGCAGCACGTCGATTTCCTCACCTACAAGGTCGAACAGATAAGGAAGTTCTACGACGACCTGCTCGGGCTGAAGACGGGCACCGTGGATCACGACGGGCTCAACTACCTCACGGTCCGCACCTCGAGCTCCTCGAGTCTGGGTTTCATGCCGCCTCATCCCGACATGACCGGCGAGGCGCCGCTTCCCAGGGAGCCCACTCTCTACTTCGTGGTGAAAGACGTCGACAAGGCCTACTCGCAGCTCATGGCGAAAGGCGTGGCGTTCATGGGGCCTCCCGAGGAAATGCCGTGGGGTCACCGCGTCGTGACGACCACCGATCCAGAGGGACGGACGGTGGTGCTCGCTTCGAACATCGGCAAGAAGAAGTAGGCTCACCACCCTCACCCTCCTGGGAGAAATGCAATGGACACCCTGAACGAGTACATCCGTACGCTCATCGACATCCCATCCGTATCGGGTGCGGAAGGCGACGTGGCCCGATTCCTTCACGACGACCTGGAGAAACGGCGTTTCAACGTCGAGCTTCAGGAGGTGGTGGGGGACCGTATGAACGTCTATGCGCGTATGGATGGCCGGCCACGTATCGTTTTCTGCACGCACATCGACACCGTTCCGCCCTTCATCGAAAGCTCCGAGGACGAGGAGTTCATTTACGGCCGCGGCAGCTGCGATGCCAAGGGTATCCTGGCGGCGATGGTGTTCGCCGCCGAGGAGCTGAGGGGAAAGGGGCTCCGGGACCTGGGGCTCCTCTTCGTCGTGGGAGAGGAGATCGACAGCGTGGGTGCCGAGAAGGCCAACACCCTCGACTCCGACGCCCGGTACGTCATCGTTGGCGAGCCGACAGAGAGCCGCATGGCATCGGGGCACAAAGGCGGATTCAAATTCAAGCTCTCGGTCGAAGGCAAAGCCGCTCACTCCGCGTATCCCCATCTGGGAGATTCGGCCATCGAGCGCCTTCTGAATCTGCTAGCCGCCGTGCGCGAGACCGACTGGGGGCATAGTGATGTCCTCGGTCCGGCCACCGTCAATGTCGGGACGATCTCGGGTGGAGTGGCGGCAAACGTGATTCCACCCCATGCCGAAGCCGAGGTTTTTGTCCGCGTCGTTGGTGCAGTATCGGACGTTCAGGCAAAGATGGAGGCGCTCCTGCAAGGGGAGGATCGGGTCCGTTGCGAGGTCATTTCTCGGTGTGACGCCGTGTTCTGCGAGACGGTGCCGGGATTCGAAGTGGCACCGGTGGCCTTCGGCACCGACATCCCTGCCTTGCGGAGCTTCGGCAAACCGATGCTCATCGGGCCGGGATCGATTCACGACGCCCACATGTCCGGGGAGAAGATTGGCAAGACGGAGGCGCGCGCTGCGGTAGATTACTATCAGAAGCTCGTCGAGCAACTGTCTGAGAGTTTGAATTGAGCAAGCCGCTGTCTGTTGCCGTCCTGGGCGCCACCGGAGCCGTCGGACAGCGTTTCGTCGAGCTTCTCTCGGACCACCCCCAGTTTCGTTTGACCCGTGTCTGCGCTTCGGCGGCCTCGGCCGGGAAACGGTACCGCGATGCCTGTCGCTGGCGACTCACCTCCGCCATGCCGGACGCGATTGGCGAGCTCGAAGTCTTCGACACGACTCCGACGGCGGATGTCAACATCGCCTTCTCGGCTCTCGGGGCGGATGTCGCACGGGACGTGGAGCCGCGATGGGCGGAAAAAGGTGTGGCCGTTTTCAGCAATGCCAGTGCCTATCGAATGCAGGCGGACGTAGCGCTCATCGTGCCGGAGGTGAACCCGGACCATTTTCGGCTGGTTCCGCACCAACGGGAGCGACGGGGCTTTCCTGGCTCGGGCGTGATCGTCACCAATCCGAACTGCTCGACCACCTTTCTGGCAATGGCGCTGGCGCCGCTCGAGAGGCGATTCGGGCTGGTGCGCGTCTCGGTGGTGACCTTGCAGGCGATCTCCGGGGCCGGCTATCCCGGAATGTCGGCGATGGACATCGCCGGGAACGTGGTTCCCCACATCAAGGGCGAAGAGGCCAAGATCGAGAGCGAGACCCGGAAAGTCCTGGGTAGCTTTGCGGAAGAGGGCGTCACGCCGGCCGACTTCATCGTATCGGCACAGGTGAATCGGGTACCAGTGCTCGACGGCCACACGGAGGCGATCTCGGTCGAGCTGCGCGACAAGCCTGACGAGGCCGAGCTTCGCAAAGCGTTCGTCGAGTTTCGGGGGGAACCTCAGCAACGGAATCTCCCGACCGCCCCGGAACGCCCCGTCGTTCTCCTCGACGGCGAAGACCGGCCTCAGCCACGCCTGGACCTCTATCGCGAACGGGCGATGGCGACTCTCGTCGGCAGGCTCCGGCCCTGCCCGGTTCTCCACTACAAGATGACCGTACTCGGCCACAACACGGTTCGCGGTGCGGCGGGCGGCTCGATACTCAACGCGGAGCTGGCCGTCGCGCGCGGTGTCATCGGGTAACGACGCGTGATCGTCATGAAGTTCGGCGGCACCAGCGTCCAGGACGGGGCTGCCATGCGCCAGGTCGCAGACATCGTACGAGCCCGTCGCGACCAGAACCCCGTCGTCGTGGTCTCCGCGATTGCGGGCGCCACGGACGCCCTTCTCGACATCGGGCAGAAAGCCCTAGCCGGTGAGACCCGTCGAGCGCAGGAAAAGGTCGGTGAGCTCGCAAAACGGCACAAATGGCTCCTCTTCGATCTCGGGCTCGACAAGGAACGAGAGCGATCGCTGGCCGACCTGGTGGCTCGGGTCCAGGAGGAGCTCAACGATTACGTCAGAGGCATCGTGCTGCTCCGGGAGCTGAGCCCGCGGGTGCGCGATCGCCTGCAGAGCTTTGGCGAGCGGCTCTGCTGTGCTCTTCTGGAATCGGCGCTCAGCGCTCATGGCGTTGAATCGGAGTGGGTGGACGCGCGTGATATCTTCGTGACCGATGGGCGCTTCGGGGAGGCGCGGGTCGATCGCGACGAGCTCGGCGCGAGGGCAGAGCGGTTCAACGAGGTTCTGGGCGCCGGGCGCGTACCGGTGACTCAGGGCTTCGTGGGTGCGACCGAGAGCGGTGAGACGACAACCTTGGGTCGCGGCGGCTCGGACTATACGGCATCGCTCATCGGGGCGGCGCTTGGTGCGGACGAAATCCAAATCTGGACCGACGTCGACGGGATGCTGACCGCGGACCATCGCCTCGTCGAGAACAGCATGAAGATCCGGGAGCTCTCCTACGAAGAAGCGTCGGAGCTCGCCTACTTCGGGGCCAAGGTTCTTCACCCGTCGAGCATCGAGCCCGCTCTGGAAAAAAGCATTCCCGTTCGAGTGCTCAACTCTCTTCGGCCCGATTCTACGGGGACCATCATCAAAGCCCGGGCTTCCCGATCGGGCATAGCGGTCAAGTCCATCGCCGCCAAGAAGGGCATCACGGTGGTGAACGTCCAGTCTCCCCGGATGCTGATGGCGCATGGATTCCTGAAAGCCATCTTCGAGGTCTTCGACCGCCACGAGACCGTCGTGGACCTGGTCTCGACGTCCGAGGTCAGCGTTTCTCTCACCGTCGATGCCGACCGCGGTCTCGCGGATGCGGTGAGCGAGCTGTCGGCCTTCTCGGATGTCCGCGTGGAGCACGGCTACGCCATCGTATGTCTGGTCGGAGAAGAGCTGCGGTCCACTCCCGGGATCGCGGCGCGGACCTTCAAAGTCCTCGGCGACGTCAATGTGCACATGATCTCCCAAGGCGCTTCGGAGATAAATCTGTCTTTCGTCGTGCGAGAGGAAGCCGCCGATGATACGGTCCGGCGGCTGCACGACGAGTTTTTCCGCGACGTCGGGGCGGACGAGCTTTTCGAGCCCGTCGACGCCGAGGCGAGCCGGTGAAGCTGGCGCTCACCGGAACGGGACGCATGGGCTCCGAGGTGGAGAAGGAGGCGCGGCGCGTCGGGCACGAGATCGTCTGGAAGCTCTCGTCCGACTCCAATGCCGGCGGCCGGGGACTCACACCGAAGCGTCTGGAAAGGGTCGATGCGGTCATCGATTTCACGGTACCGGACGCGGTGCTGGCGAACGTGGAAGCGGTGATGAATGCCGGTGTTGCCATGATCCTGGGGACGACGGGGTGGGATGACCAGCGCGAGCGCGTCGAGTCGCTCGTGGGACGTGCCGGAGGTGCCCTCGTCTACGGCTGGAACTTCTCGGTCGGGGCAAACCTTCTTCTCGCCCTCGTCGCCCTCGCCGCACGGAGCCTCGACCGCTTCGAGGAGTACGACCCGTACATCCTCGAGCATCACCATCGGGGGAAGATTGATGCTCCGGGAGGGACGGCGCGCCGGCTGGCGCGCGCGATAATCGAAGCGACGCGTCGGAAAACGGAATCGCAGGTCGAACGGCCGGAAGGGTCCATTCGACCGGAACAACTTCACGTCGTGAGCCTGCGAGCCGGTGCGGCCTTCGGACAGCATCGAGTCGGTTTCGACAGCGAGGCGGACTGCCTCGAAATCGTGCACACCGCGCGGGGCCGGCAGGGATTCGCCCGGGGTGCCGTCCTCGCGGCCGAATGGGTACAGGGCAAGACTGGCTTCATCGAGTTCTCGAAGGTGCTCGAAGAGGAGATGAGACGATGACCGATGACTGGAGAGGGACGTTTACGGCGATCGTGACACCTTTCAGCACGGACGGAAGTCTCGACGTCGGGGCGCTCGAGCGATTTGCGGACTTTCAGGTGGACGGCGGTGTGGAAGGTCTCGTCGTGTGCGGAACGACCGGGGAGACGCCGTCACTCAACCGCGAGGAACAACTCCAGGTTCTGGAGATCGTGAAGGCTCGGGTCGATGGACGGGCGCAGATCATGGCGGGAGCCGGTGCCAACGCCACGGAGAAGGCGGTGAGCCTGTCGCGTGAGATGGGGGAGCGGGGCGCCGAAGCGATCCTGTCCGTTGTGCCGTATTACAACAAGCCCACGCAGGAGGGGATGTTCCGGCACTTCGCTCGGATTGCGGATGCGGTTTCCATACCGGTGTTCATCTACAACGTGCCGGGCCGCACGTCGGCCAACATGCGCCCCGAAACGGTGGCACGACTTTCGGAGCATGGAAATATTGCCGGGATCAAGGAGGCGTCGGGGGACCTCGTGCAAGTGATGGAGATTCTGCAGAGCACTCCCGAGGAGTTCCGGGTACTGTCGGGAGAGGACAACCTCGCCTTTCCGCTTGTCGCACTCGGCGGCGACGGAGTGATCTCGGTCGTGTCGAACGAGGCACCGACACTGATGAGCCGGATGGTGCGTGAAGCGCTGGATGGCAGCTTCGAAGAAGCGCGCGAGCTCCACTATCGATTGCTCGACCTGATGAACGCGAACTTCATGGTCACCAACCCGATCCCGGTGAAGACGGCGGTCGCGATGATGGGTCTCATGGAAGAGAGCTTTCGTCTGCCGATGGTTCCAATGGAGAGCGAGGATCGGCGACGACGACTCAGGGCATGCCTGGAGCAACTCGAGCTCGTCACCGGAGCGGGCGCCGAGGTCGGATGAGGATGTCGAGCCCCGGAGCCGATCGGCAAGCCATCGAGGAGACCCGCGACCTCGTCGAACGTTTTTTCGAGCTGCCGCCGGCAGAGCTTGGTGATGATGCGCGGGAGACCTTCGAGTCGTTTCGCCGCCTGCTGACAGAGGGTCGGATTCGCGCCGCGGAGCTCGGGCCCCACGGCTGGGTGGTCAATCACTGGGTCAAGAAGGGCATTCTGCTGGGCTTTCGTCTCGGCGGTATCAGCGACTACTCCATCCATCCCACGTTTGCGTTCTTCGACAAGAAGAGCTTTCCGCCCCGGCGGCTGCGAGAGAAGGATGCCGTGCGTGTGGTGCCCGGAGGATCCTCGCTTCGGGAGGGTGCCTATGTCGCGCCTGGTGTCGTCTGCATGCCCCCGATGTTCGTCAACGTCGGCGCCTACGTGGACGAAGCAACGATGATCGACTCCCACGCACTGGTGGGCTCCTGCGCTCAAGTCGGCAAGCGCGTGCACCTGTCGGCGGGTGCTCAGATCGGGGGTGTGCTGGAGCCGATCGGGGCCCGTCCGGTGATCATCGAGGACGGGGCTCTGGTCGGAGGGAACTGCGGTGTCTATGAAGGGACGCTCGTCAAGCGCGACGCGGTGCTCGCGGCGGGCACCATCCTCACGCGGTCCGTGGCGGTGTACGACCTCGTTCGACAGATGGTGCTTCGGGCGACCGAGGAGGAGCCTTTGACCATCCCGAGGGGGGCGGTCGTCGTGCCGGGAAGCCGACCGGCGAAAGGTTCCTTTGCGGAGCAGCACTCGCTTTCGATCGCGACCGCGATCATCGTGAAGTACCGGGATCCGGGCACGGATGCTGCGGTGGCGCTGGAGGAAGCGCTCCGGTGATGTGCATCATGGTTCCACGTCGTGCCTGAGCCCGAGCCCCTGACCGATGGTAGTGCCTGAAAGCACAGAGCAAGCGTGAGGAACGAGTATTCAAGCGAGAGCTAGTGCCCTGTATCAGTAGTACGTCACATAAATCTCGGGCCCTTTTGCGCGCTGGCTTCGTTGCGGCTCCTCGAAATATCCAGATATGACTTCGTCGCCACGCCTCGCCAGCACACAAAATGGCGTCGAGCTTTACGCAACGAACCACTGATACAGGACACTAGATTTCTCTTCGGGCTCGGGCTAGGGCACGGGCTGGGGCTCGGGTGCGCAGTTCCGCGACGGGAAGTTAGTAATAATCGGAGCAGCTCATGTAGTAATGGCAGCGCGGGCAGAGGAGCTTGCAGCGTTGTTCGATGAGCTGAGCCGAACAGTTCGGGCACGTGCGCACCAGACGCTCCGGCTCCGAGGTCGGTTCGTATGGGGCGGCCTCGTTGCCTGTCGCCCGCTCCCAGGCCTCCCGGCCAGGTATCGTCATCCGGCGCCTTTGCCTCGCTTGCCCGAGAGAGCCGCTTTGAACCGGGGCTCTGACCTCAAGGGCTCGAACTCCGCAGCCTTGCGGGCTTCCGCCCGCCGTTGCGGGTAGATCTCGATCGCCGTCTGAAGTGCGTCGAGCGCCGCGTCTCGCCGCCCGAGCTTTACATAGGCGATGGCGAGCTGGTAGAAGGCCTCGTCGCAGTCGGGATGGTTCTTCAAAGCGTTCTTCAGATCACGCGCGGCCTCCTCGTTGCGTCGCAGTCGCAGCAGCGCGATACCGCGATTGAGGAGCGCCGAGTGATCGTCGACACTTCGCTCCAGACCCCGGGTGAACTCCTCGACGGCCCCGCTGGCGTCTTCTCGCTCGAGGTGCACCAGCCCTCTCATCACGTAGCCGTCCACCGAGCCCGGATCCACCTCGACAATGCCGTCGGCGACCTGGAGCGCGCCCTTGTAGTCCGCCATCTCGAGAAGCGCGTTGCCCTTTGCAATGCGCGCATCGAGCTTGTCGGGGGCGATTGCAATGGCGCGGTCGTAGTTGTCGAGCGCCGCTTTCCAGTCGCCCAGATCTGCGAGAGCAGCGCCACGATTGTAGAGTACGTCGTCGTTGTCGAGCTCGTAGCGGAGAACTTCGTCGAAACCGTCGATCGCTTCCCGGGCGCGGCCCAGTTCCCGTAGCACCACCGCCCGGTTGTGCTGAGAGGCGATGTGATTCGGCTTTTCCGCGAGCGCGCGCTCGTAATCGGCCAAAGCTTCCTCCAGCCGGTCCATCAGGTCGCAAACGATGCCGCGATTGTAGTAGGCGAGATAAGACTTGGGGTTGAGCTGGATCGCGCGATTGAGGTAGCGGAGCGCTTTGTCTGGATTGCTCTCGTCGATCGCTTTGACGCCCAGATCGACGTATCGCTCGTCGAGCGTGATGTGCCCCATCGAATTCCAGGTTCAGAATAGCCTCGGTGGAAGTGGCAATGCAACACGAAACCAGGCGTCACAAGGGAAAGCGAGAGGCCAGGAGTCGAGGAGACCAGGAAAACAACGAGATCACACCCCTGGAAAACTGCTACACGGTATGATCGGGTGCGTGACAGCGCTACAGGATCAACTGGCGGGCTGGTACCGCGAACATCGCCGGTCTTTGCCTTGGCGAGATCGACCGGAGCCCTACCGTGTCTGGGTCTCGGAGCTCATGCTCCAGCAGACCCAGGTCAAGACGGTCCTCCCGTACTTCGACCGGTTCATGACACGGTTTCCCGACGTGCAATCGCTGGCGAGCGCCGATGAACAGGACGTTCTCGCGGCCTGGTCGGGACTGGGCTACTACCGTCGCGCGAAGTCTCTACACCGCGCGGCGCGCACCATCGTCCACGAGCGCGGCGGCGAATGGCCTCGCGACGTCGAGGGCTGGCTCACGCTACCGGGCGTTGGCCGATACACGGCCGGAGCGGTGCTCTCGATCGCATTCGGGGAAAAGGTCCCGGTCGTCGACGGCAACGTGGCCCGGGTGCTCACGCGGTTGTTTCTGATCGGTGGCGATCCCCGGAAGGGAGAGACGGCCCGTCGGCTGTGGAAGACGGCAGAATCGATTCTGCCGGACGGGCCGGTCGGCGACTTCAATCAAGCGCTCATGGAGCTTGGTGCCGTCGTCTGCACACCCAAAGCTCCCGCCTGCCACTTGTGTCCCGTGTCCGCCGAGTGCCGGGCCAGAGAAGCAGGGCGGCCGGAGGCATTCCCGGAGGTCGCAAAGCGACCGGCCACTGTTCCGGTCCGCCTCGCCGCGGCCGTGGTGCGGGATCGCAGTCGCCTGCTACTCTACCGGCGCGATGCGAGCTTGATGGAAGATCTTTGGGAGCTGCCAGGAGGCGAATGCCAGCCGGGAGAGGAGCCGCGAGCTGCCGTGGTGCGCGAGGCGAGGGCGCGCTACGGTCTGAAGGTGCGACCGATACGAGAGCTCGCACGAGTGAAGCACTCGATCATGAACCGTCGCATCACTCTCCACGCGTTCGAGGCGACACTGACCGGGGATCTTCCCGAGGGAGACACGCCGCACCGCTGGGTCGAGCTCGGGGAGATTCAATCGGTACCGGTCTCTTCGATGGTAACCAAGGTGCTCCGGCGTCTGGATGCGGACGAGCACTAGTGGGTCCGAGCACTAAAGTTGCTATATTGGCTTATGTTGCGTGTTGTCGGGGCGCAACCTTTTCGTGATCTTGATCATTTTTCTACTAGAAATGTTCTCTTGATATAAAAGGAAAAATGGGGTGTCCTTCACAATCCTAAATAAAGAAAACGGTCGCAGCTAAGCGGCCGATGGAGGGACACCTCAATGAAAAGCAGTATCACGCGGGAGGAGTTTAGTAAAGAAGTAAGTCGTCTATCCGAGGAGTTCGCGGAGCAAGTGTGGCAGGCGGTCGTGGAAGCGGAAGCTGATGTCGAACGGTGTGACGAGTGGATGCGGGTCAAGGGCAGCGAATACCTGCGTGAGGTACTGGGCAAGGCGCTCAGCCAACGCTCGGAACGACTCGGTGTGTCAGGCGCATGCGAATGCGGCGCGTCGATGGAGTTTCGACAACATCGAGCGTTCCGGGTGCACACGGTACTGGCGGGTCGGGATGTGGAGCTGAGTGTGGTTTACGCTCAGTGCTGTGAGTGTCGTCAAGGCAAGTATCCGCTGCTGGAAGAGATGCGGGTGGACCAGGAGGGATTCACGCAAGCCTTACAAGAGTTGTCGCTGTTGGCAGGAGTGATCGAACCCTACCGCTCGGCGAGCGAGCAATTGCTGCGAAAGTTCACCGGGGTGGTCGTGAGCTCCGAGAAGATTCAAAGCTTGGTAGGCGCCGATGGGAAAAAGGCGGAGGGTTTTTCGAAAGAGCCTGCGAACGAGGTGGAAGCTGGAACGGGCAGACGCCATAAGGGACCGCTGTACATAGGGATAGACGGCGGGATGGTATTCGTGGACGGCCGCTGGCAGGAAGTCAAGCTAGGCTGCCTTTATACCGAGCAAGGGCGTGTGCAGAGCAAGCTCGGACGCGGAGAGTTGACCGAACGACAGGTCGTAGGGGTTCGAGGTAGCCCCGAAGCACTCGGCGAGGTTTTGTGGCCTCGCTCTTGCTCAATGGGGGCGGAGTCTCGCAAGGTCGTCATCCTGGGTGACGGTGCGCCGTGGATTTGGAATCTTGCGGAGGAGCTGTTCACCGATCGAGTCGAGATCCTTGATTGGTATCACGCCGACGAGAATATCAGCCCTGTGGCACGGGTGGTTTTCGGCGAAGGCACCGACGAAGCCGCACAGTGGCGCAAATCGCAACTCGACCGTCTATACGAAGACGCCGTGGATGAGGTGATCGAGGGTTTGCGGTTTCTGAAAAAGCGTCATCGTTCCAAAGACGAAGAGATCGACAAGCTCACCGGCTACCTCGAGAGAAACGGGCATCGAATGAAATACAGAACGTTTCGACAAAGCGGCTACTACATCGGCAGCGGTGCCGTGGAAAGTGCCGTGAGCCACGTTATGCAACAAAGGATGAAGCGAGTCGGGATGAGATGGCACGCCGCTGGGGCCGATGCAATGCTCGCACTGCGCTGTGTCTTCCGAAGCACGGGCGCCTGGGATTCGTTCTGGAACTATCGAAAACAGGTCGCATGAACGGAAGTCGATTGCGCCCTGTTGTCGCGGTTGTTTGCCTTCTGGGCGTCGGTGTGATTGCGAGGGCGCAGGAGGACGATGCTCAGAGCTTGCACGAACAGGGTCGTGAGGCATACGAAGCGGGCAATTACGAGCGCGCGGTCGAGCTTTTCTCTCGAGCCGCCTCGCTTCGCTCGGATGTTCCCGACTACCGTTTCTTTCTGGGGTTGGCGTACCTGAAAGTCGGTGAGGCTCGCAAGGCGACTCGAGAGTTCGAAGCTACTCTCGGGATGATGGGGCTTCGCCGCGAGACGCGGGTGAAAGAGCCCTTGGTGCTCGCCCAGGCAGGGATCGCCTATCTTCGTCTCGGTGACCAGAAGACGGCCAGAAAGAGGCTCGAGCTCGCCCTGGAGCGCGATCCCGAGCTACCGGATGCGCACTACGCCCTGGGGTTGCTGGAGCTGGACGCGGGCAACGAGGAATTGGCTCTCTCGAGCTTCCACAAAGCTCTCGAGCTGGACCGCGATCATCCCCAGGCGAACGTCACCCTGGCGGAATGGTACCGGCGGCGTGGTCGAATGGAGGAAGCCCGCGAAGCCTTGCGGCACGCGACGCATGGAGCCCCCGACAACTTTGAGATCTATATCGCGGTGGGTGCACTCGCCTATCAAGCGGGCGATCTCGAGGAAGCAGAGGCGGCCTTTCAGTTGGCCCTTCGATTGAATCCCGAGTCCGCGCTTGCGAACTTCAACATGGGCACGGTTCGATTGACAGAGGGGCGCTTTCGCGAAGCGATCGACATTCTGCGCCCTATCGCGAATGCGGACCCGCCCCACGACGGGGCGACGTTCCACCTCGCCCAGGCGCTCCGGCAGACGCAGTCCTACGAAGAGGCGCGGAGTTACGTGACGGCTCTCGTCGAGCGGAACCCGAGCTTTTCCGGCGCGAGCTTCCTTCTCGGATTACTGAGCGAAGCGCTGGATGACAAAGAAGCGGCGGAAGCCGCCTACCGCAGCTCCATCGAGCAGCAGCAGGATTTCTCGGCGGCCTATTTGAACCTGGCGGTGCTTCTCGCGGATACCGAGCGCACTGGTGAGGCGATCGAGGTCCTCGAACGGTGCTTGACGCTCGAGCTCCCCGACGAAGAGGCCGACTCCATCCGGGAGGCGCTCGAGAGCTTGCAGAGAACGCTCGAGTGACTTGCCTAGCTCAGGCTTGGGACGAGCGAGCCCTCCGAACGAGCACCGGGTTCCTGCTCCGCCGATGCGGATGCCATTCTTGTTTTTTGCTGTGTGGTTGTTTTTTTTGGCGCGCTCTGCGCCTCTACCGTCTCTGCGTTGATTCTCCCGAGTGGTTGAGCGCAAGTGAAACGGCGGTCCCGCGAGTGCGAGACCGCCGTCTCGGCGGAGCGGTGCCTCTGAGTCAGGCATGAAAGAGCGTGTACGTCGATGATTCCAGGAAAGCCGTGAGGAGCCCAGCCGCAATCCGCCGCCTTGGCCGAGCCCACTCACGCCAATCCCGGCTCCATCGATGTCACAGCCTTCCAGTCGCTCCGGTCTTGATTTCGTTTACAAAGAGCATCAGCCGAGGCGCGAACGGCCAGGATGTCGGAGCCCAGATGTCGCTCGGCGCCTCAGCTGATTCCCCATTGTGCAATAGTGGTACCAGGCGTCTCCATGAAGTAACTCACTGATTGGCGGGGAATTATTGGCCGCGCGACCTGGCGGTCCTGTCTTCCCGACGGGACAACCTGCCCTCCCTTGGGGACACAAGAGAGAGTCCGACAGGTACGCAGAGTTGGGTCCGAGCCCATGCCCGCGCCCGAGCCCGGAGCACCGAGAACTACCGTGGGTGGCCGCGGGCGAAGTATCGAAAAAGGCTGTGGTGTCGCTACGTATAGTGGCGATGTCGACACGAAGGGTTGCCCATCGAAGTCAATCGGGCTCGGGCTCAGGCTCGGTAACGGGCAAGGGATTCAGTGAGCTGGTGTGCTAGCATCTCAGGTTTTGTTGGCACTCGTTAGGAGCAAGGATGTCGAAGCCTTACGATTTCGAGGCCATCGAGACCAAGTGGCAGAAACGATGGCTGGACTCCGGGGTTTTCGAGGTGACGGAGGACCCGAAGAAGCGGCCGGAGTACTACTGCCTGGAAATGCTGCCCTATCCCTCGGGCAAGATTCACATGGGACACGTGCGCAACTACTCGATCGGCGACGCCATCGCACGATTCAAGCGCATGCGGGGCTTCAACGTGCTTCACCCCATCGGATGGGACGCCCTGGGCCTGCCGGCAGAGAACGCTGCCCTTCAGCACGGGGAGCATCCGGAGGACTGGACGCGCGCGAATATCAACCACATGAAGCAGCAGCTTCGGCGAATGGGCTTCTCCTACTCCTGGGAGCGCGAGATCGCGACCTGTGACCCGGAGTACTACCGTTGGAACCAGTGGTTCTTCATCCAGATGTGGAAGAAGGGACTCGCCTACCGCAAAGAATCGGCCGTGAACTGGTGTCCCGACTGTCGCACGGTGCTCGCCAACGAGCAGGTCGAAGCGGGGAAGTGCTGGCGCTGCGGCAACGACGTGATCCAGAAGGAGCTGGAACAGTGGTTCCTGAAGATCACGAACTACGCCGACGAGCTGCTCACCGCCATGGACTCGATGGACGGCTGGCCCGAGACCGTTCTGACCCTGCAACGGAACTGGATCGGACGCTCGGACGGGGCCGAGATCGACTTCGCTCTCGAGGAGCCCGAAAAGGGAGGCCCTATCCGTGTGTTCACGACGCGGGTCGACACCATCTTCGGCGCCACTTTTGTCGTACTGGCTCCGGAGCATCCGCTGTCGGAGCAGTTCGCGCGAGCAAACGACGAGCTTCGAAGCTACGCCGAGAGGACAAAGGTCGAAGACAAAGAGACGCGGCTTGACGAGGAGCGGGAAAAGACAGGAGTTGCCACCGGCCACTACGCCATCAATCCCTACACCGAGGAGCGCGTCCCCATCTGGGTGGCCGACTACGTTCTCATGGACTACGGCACCGGGGCGGTGATGGCCGTTCCGGCACACGACGAGCGGGACTTCGCGTTTGCAAAGAAATACGATCTGCCGATCCGGGTGGCCGTTCAGCCGCCGGAAGCCAACCTGGAAGTCGGGACGATGGAGGCGGCCTGGTGCGACTACGGCACGGTGGTCGATTCCGGCTCGTTCTCCGGCCTCCCATCCAAGGATGCCCTGATCGCAATGGCGGATCATGCCGAAGACAAGGGGTTCGGTACCAAGGCAGTCACTTATCGCCTTCGTGACTGGGGAGTCTCCCGCCAGCGCTACTGGGGCACGCCTATTCCGATGGTCTTTTGCGAGGGTGACTGTGGTGTTCGGCCGGTGCCGGAGGACAAACTCCCGGTCGTTCTCCCCAGAGAGGTCACCATCACCGGGAAAGGAGACTCCGTTCTGAGGGAGTACGAGGACTTCGTTCGAACGGAGTGCCCCAAGTGCGGCCGTCCAGCCCGACGTGAAACCGATACGATGGACACCTTCGTGGATTCCGCCTGGTACTTCTATCGCTACACCGATCCGCACAACGACAGTGCGCCTTTCGATCCGGAGCGCGCCAAGTACTGGTTTCCGATCGACCTGTACATCGGCGGTGTCGAGCACGCCATCCTCCACCTCATCTATTCCAGATTCTGGACGAAGGTGATGCGCGATCTCGGGCTGGTCGAGGTCGACGAGCCGGTCGTTCGGCAGCTTTCTCAGGGCATGGTGATCAAGGATGGCGCCAAGATGTCCAAGAGCAAGGGCAATGTGGTGGATCCGGACGCGGTCGTCGAGAAGTACGGCGCGGATACGCTCCGGCTCTACGCGCTCTTCGAAGCGCCTCCCGAAAAGGAGATGAACTGGACCGATGAGCGCCTGGAGGGGCCGGCACGTTTCCTGCAGCGCGTCTGGCGCTTCGTGGACAACGAGGTCGAAGTCCTCAAGGAGACCCCCGACATCGACGGAACGGAGAACTGGGGCGAGTCGGAGATGTCGCTCCGGCGAAAAACGCACCAGACGATGCTGCGCGTGACCCGAGATGTGGAGGAGCGCCTGCACCTCAATACCGCGATCGCCGCCATCATGGAGCTGACCAACGAGCTCTACAAGCACATCGATCCGCGTCCGCAGCGCAGCGATACGTGGAAGGCGATCCGCGAGGCCACGAAGGCGGTCGTGGTGCTGCTGAGCCCGTTTGCACCACACATCGCAGAGGAGATGTGGGAGCGGCTCGGCCAGAAAAAGGGCCTCAAGGCCGTCGAGTGGCCCGTGTACGACCCTGAGATCGCGGCCGAAGAGCGGATCACGCTCGTCGTGCAGGTCAACGGCAAACTGCGAAGCCGTCTGTCCGTTCCTGCCGATCTGGAGCGGGAGGAACTGGAGCAGCGCGCGCTCGCGGACGAGACGGTGAAGAGCTATATCGACGGGAAAGAAATCCGACGAGTCGTAGTCGTACCCGGGCGTCTGGTCAACGTTGTAGTATCCTAGGGCCCGAGATTTAGGTGACGTACTACTGATACAGGGCACTAGCCTGCCATGAAAGGATGTGTTCGATGAATCGCGTTGCGGCGGCCGTTCTGACTGCCTTGGTCCTGTCGTCCGGCTGCGGGTACAGTCTTGCGGGTAAAGGCAACTTCCTTCCCGACTACATCAAAGTCATCGCCATTCCCGAGTTCCAGAACCTGAGCGACCGCCTCACGCTGGACGAGCTCGTGACACGCATGGTGGTCGACGAGTTCAACACCCGCGGGCGGTACGTCATTCAGGCCGAGGAGGCGGGGGCGGATGCCGTCCTCACCGGCACGGTACTCTCCTTCGATCTCGCGCCGGCGGTCTTGCAGGGCTCCGAGGAGATAACGAGCAGCGAGCAGGCTTCGACCTACGCGGTCATCGTACGGGCGCAGGTGGAGTTCAAAGATCTGGTTCGGGACGACGTCATCTGGGAGAGCAATGCGTTTCAGTTCCGCGATGAGTACGAGATCGGCGAGGACCCGGAGGAGTTCTTCAATCAGGAGGGGATGGCGCTCCAGCGAATCGCGGAGGAATTTGCGAAGTCGCTGGTGAGCTCGATCCTGGAGGCGTTCTAACCGCATCAACTCCTGGTCCTCCGTCATGAAGCTCTCCTACTACAAGCTGCGTGACTCTTTCGACAAGCTCGCCCCCATCTACATCCTCACCGGTGAGCAGGACCTGCTGCGCGAGCTCGCGATCCATCAGATCGAAGAGGCGGCGCTCGGGAGCGAAAAAGGCGCCTTCAATCTGGAGCGCTTCGACGGCGAGGAAGCAACAGGGGATCGGGTGATGCTCTCCGCCAACGTGATGCCGATGCTGGGCGGCCGCCGCGTCGTCGTCGTGCGGCGGGCCATCGGCTTCGTCGAAGAGCCGCGAGCGCGCAGCGACAACCTGAAGCCTGGCTCGCGGGCCGAGGCTTTTCAGCAATACGCGAGCGACCCGGCGCCCCAGACGATTCTGGTTCTGGAGCTGCAGAAGAAACCGGACGGTCGCCGCAAGCTCTGGAAGGAGATCGAGAAGAAAACGACGGTCGTTCAATGCGATGCGCCGCGAGACTCGGAGCTCGAGTCCTGGATCGTTCACGAGGCCAGCGAGAGAGAGCTTCGTTTGAATCGCGAAATGATTCGGTATCTTTTGGCAGAGTTCGGCGCTGACTTGCGCCGTCTTCTGAACGAGCTCGAAAAGCTCTCTCTCTACGCGGGTGGCCAGAATCTGGACGTCGACGCGGTGGCCGAGGTTCTGGGTCGGGGCAAGGCAAAGAGCATCTTCAAGTTCACCGATGCGGTGGCGGCGGGGGACACACCTTCGGCGCTGAGCCAGCTCGGTCGTCTCATCGAGGAAGGGGAGCCGCCCCTCAGAATTCTCGCACTCCTGGATCGCTTGGTCGGTCAGCTCCGCGTGGCGAAGGAGCTCGTCGAGGCCGGCTCGGAGCGGCGTCTCGCCCGGGCTCTCGGCGTGCCACCTTTCGTGGCCCGCTCGCTCGGTAGCCAGGTGCACCGGTTCAGCGGTAGCGAGCTGGAGGATGCACTGCGCTTGCTCTCCACGACCGATCGGCTTCTGAAGCGCAGTGCTCTGCCGGCCAGGCTGGCGATCGAGAATCTGGTGGTTTTTTTGTGCCGGAGGGTACCGCCGACGGCTGAGCGGCGGCGCCTGCAGGGACGCTAGAGCACCGGTACCGCGGTCCGTAAACAACGCCTCAGCGTAAACAACGACTCAGAATGAACGCGAAGATCGCAAAGCTCGCAAAGGGGATTGGTTCCCTTTGCGAGCCTTGAAACCGATTCAAGGCTGTGTAGGTTCTTTGGCTAAATGAGTTATCCAGCCAGCGGGAGCATCAGAACGCCAGGAGCGAAATCCCGCTCACACTTTGCGCTCTTTGCGTTCTTGGTGTTTTTGTCCCGGTATATGGGCCCTAAGGGTCGTGGCAAAAATAAGTTCCCATTCTCGGGCGTCGAGGCGCCCGCCTGGCAAGGAGCGAGGAGTGAAGAATATCCAGATATTTGACCGACGAGCGACGCAGCCAGGGGGGATGGATCGGCGCCCCAGAATGGGGAATTATTCTTGCCCCGGCCCTAAGATGCGATGGCGGAGAGTTGGCGGGCGAGCCGGGATTTGTAGCGCGCGCCGGCGTTCTCGTGGATCACTCCCTTTTTCACCATCGTGTCGATGAGCGCGACCGTGGGCGACAGGAGTTTCGTGGCTTCCTCGGCGTTGTTCGCATCGATGGCGCCGCGCAGTTTCTTGATCTGGCTGCGCAGGCGGGTTCGATTGCCGCGATTGCGCAAACGGTGCTTCTCGTTCTGTCGGACCCGCTTGATGGCGGAAACACTGTGGGCCAAGTAACTACCTCCTCGGCGTGGCCATGGGCCACCTGCCAAAACCACAATATTACCACAAGTTGGGCGAGCCTTGCACCTCGCCCGCAGCAGGGCTGATGGCGGGGCGCGCTCCGATCGTCGACGCTCTCGATCGCCGATTCGGGTTTCGTCGCCGCGGAAGCACCCTGTCCCGGGAATGCCTCGCCGGGGCCACCACCTACATGGCGATGTGCTACATCATTCTCGTCAACCCCGCCGTGCTGTCGGGAGCCGGTATGGATGCTGGGGCGGTCCTGGTGGCCACCTGCCTCGCTTCGGCCTTCGCTACCCTCTGGATGGCGCTCCACGCCGACTATCCCATCGCACTCGCCCCCGGCATGGGCCAGAACTTCTTCTTTGCATTCACGATATGCGGCCCGGTCGCCGTGGGGGGCTACGGTTATCGCTGGCAGGAGGCTCTCGCCGCGGTGGTGCTCGCCGGCAGCCTCTTCGTCCTGGCCTCGTTGTGGGGCTTCCGGGCTCGTCTCATCGCCATCGTGCCGGATCATCTGAAGAGCAGCCTCGGCGTCGGCATCGGGCTTCTGATCGCGGTCGTCGGTCTCAGGTGGGGTGGGCTCGTCGTGGCTCGACCAGGCACCTACATTGGTCTCGGTGACCTCTCCCAGCCCGCCGTGCTCCTCACCTTATTCGGTCTTACGCTCACGGCGGTGCTCAGCGTGCTCGGCATCTCGGGAGCGCTCGTGCTGGGGATTTTGGCGTCGATCCTCGTTGCCATCGTCTTCGGGCTCGTTGATTTCGGAGGCGTTGTGGGAATGCCACCGTCGCTCGGCCCGACGTTTCTGGCGCTCGATTTCGGTGGGCTCTTCTAGCAGAAAGATGTCTGGGCGGTCGTTTTCGTCATTCTCTTCGTCGATCTCTTCGATACGGTGGGAACGCTCATCGGCGTCGGGGAGAGGGCGGGGCTTCTGGAAAGCGGACGGCTGCCGAGGGCGAAGGAAGCGTTCCTCGCCGACGCCGCCGGTTCGGTGGCGAGCGGTTTTCTGGGGACCTCCACCGTCACGAGCTACGTGGAGAGTGCCGCCGGTGTCTCAGCGGGAGGTCGGAGTGGACTGGCGTCGGTCGTCACTGCTGCGCTGTTTCTGGGCTCGGTCTTCTTCTATCCGGTGTTGCAGATGATCGGGGGCGGCTGGGAGTTGGAAGGCGGCATCGTCCTTTATCCTATCCTCGCGCCCGCGCTCATCATGGTCGGCGCCTTCATGATGGTGGGTGCACGGAAGGTCGAGTGGACGGAGCTTCACAAAGCGATCCCGGCTTTTCTCACGATGATCATGATGCCTCTCACGACCAGTATCACCCACGGTATCGCTTTCGGGTTCATCGCGACTTCGATTCTGTTCGTGGCAAGTGGTCGCGGCCGCGCGCTCCACTGGGGTGCGCACGTGATTGCCGCTCTTTTCCTTATACGGTACGTTTGGATATGAGCCCTAAACGACGAACGTACTCCACAGGAGATCCTGACCTCGATGCCAAAATCGTCGAGTTAGTGAAACAGTCCTGTACGACCGAAGAGCGCAGATACGTTCGGGAGCTCACCACCACCGCGATCAAGCTCGGGCTCGACTGCGCGAAGCGCATCGACCTGAAGATATCGAACGCGGCTCTCAAGGAGATGCGCCACGCGTTCAAGGTGTTCACCCCGTATCGAAGGGCACGCAAGGTCACGGTCTTCGGATCGGCTCGGACGGAGCCCGGTGCGGGTGACTACGAGCGCGCCAAGGAGCTCGGTCGACTGATGGCGGATGAGGGCTGGATGGTGGTGACGGGCGCCGGAAGCGGCATCATGGGAGCCGCACACGAGGGTGCCGGCCGGAACTTGAGCGTCGGGGGCAACATCCGGCTCCCCTTCGAGCAGCAGGCCAACAAAGTCATCCGCGGTGACTCCAAGCTCATGAACTTCCGATACTTCTTCACGCGGAAGCTGTTTCTGCTGAAGGAATCGCATGCGGTGGTGCTGTTTCCGGGTGGGTTTGGAACGCTCGACGAGTGCTTCGAGGTTCTGACGCTTCTGCAAACGGGCAAACAGACACCTCTTCCGGTGGTCATGGTCGAGAGCCCGGAGACCGGTTACTTTCTCGACCTCATGGATTTCGTCAAGGAACGCCTGGTCACCCACGGGCTGATCTCGAAGCAAGACCTTTCCCTGTTCCGTATCGTGAAAGATCCACAGCACGCGTGCGAGGAGGTCTTTCGCTTCTATCGCAACTACAACTCCTCTCGATACGTCGGCTCGAAGCTCGTGCTGCGGTTGGAGCGCGAGCTGACCGACGAGGAGCTCTCGAAGCTGAACGAGAATTTCAAGGACATCGTGCGCTCGGGAGCCATCGAGCGATCCCAGCCTCTGCCCGAGGAGCGGGACACCCATCTCCATCATCTGGCCCGGATCGAGCTCGATTTCGATCGTCACGGCTTCGGGCGACTGCGCCAGCTCATCGATGCGATCAACGAGTTCGGATAGCCTCGTCAGCCAATCTCAAGCCACCGCCTCAGCTCCTCGACGACGCTCGGGACGTTCTCCCGGAGCGGCGTGCCGTGGCCGGGAAGGATCAGCCGCCGCACGTCCATGTCCAGGCACCTCAGAATCGTCTCGCGTGCCTTGTCGGCATCGGACGTTGCGCGCCGCGGCATGGGGCGGAGCTGCTCGCCGTCGAAGGTGAGGGTGTCGCCGCAGAAGAGCGCCCTGGCGGCGCGGTCGTAGTAAGCGAGGTGGCCCCCGGTGTGACCGGGCGTCGTGAGGACCCCGAGGCAGCCTTCGATGACAGCGCCGTCTGCCTGCGTCTCGTCCGGCGAGTGGTTCTGCCGAGGGCGGCGGCGCGACAGAGCAGCGAGCCACCGGAGCTCGCCAAAGGCATCATCGCTCCACGTCTCACCGGCGTAAACGCGCGCTCCGCTGCGCGTCCTGAGAGCGGCCGCCCCGGAGGCGACGTCACCGTGCCCGTGGGTCAGCGGGATGGCTCGAACCGCCGAGAGCCCGACGCGAGCTTCCTGCAATCCCATCATCACGTCACTCCCGCTCGCGTCGGCCCCTGCATCTACCAGGACGGCACCCGGCGAATGGCGAGCTCCTACCACACCCGAATTCCCTTGGTGATCGTCTGGCCCGCTCGTATCCGCGGGGGGGCAGCGGTTCGACCAGGCGGTCTCGATGATCGATATCCTGCCGACCGTCCTGGATCTCGTCGGTTTGCCGATGCCGGATGTCATGCAAGGGCAGTCACTGGCGCCTCTCCTGCTGGAGCGGGAAGGATGGGAGCCGCGCCCGGTGATCCTCGACGAGTTCGAGCTGGATCGGGAAACGGGCGAGCTCTGCGGAACGATCGAGGTGATCGACGAGCGTTGGGCGGCGTCCCTGTTCATCGACCCACGGCCGGACGCATCAAGTATTCCGCTCAGAGGTCACCACGACGGGGTTGGCGACAAGGAAGCGGCATGGAATCAGCGCCCTCAGAGCGTCCCGCGCCTGCTCCTGTACGACCTGTGGAACGATCCTCGTGCTACAGCGTGCACGAGGAACACCCAGATCTGGTGGAGAAGTACACCAGCTTCCTCGAGGGGCAGTGGGAGGCGCACCAAGCCCTGGCGCAACACTTCACCCGGCCGGACGACTCCCGCTGACGCCCGAGCAACTAAGGACACTTCGCGCTCCCGGTTACATACAGTGAGCCTTGGCAGCTCCTTGAGGTTTGAGCCGATGGTGGCAACGAATCTTCTGCTGACGATCGGCTTAGCGGTCTCAGGTGTTGCTGGCCAAAGCTCCGTCGAGGCTACCCCAAAGCTCCACAAAGTGGCCGACGAGGTCGACCTCACGGGTTCGGTATCCCCTGACGGCGGCCTACTGTTCTACGTGGATTGGACCACCGGTGATCTCGCCGTCCGGGACCTGAGAATTGGGACTAGCCGCCGTCTCACCGACAAGGGTTCCTGGTCCGAGTCCGGTGCGTTTTCTCGCCCCTCCATCGTGTCGCCAAACGGCGAACAGGTCGCTTATGGATGGTCCAACCCCGATGGCTTCTCCGACCTGCGCGTCATCGGACTTCGCAGTTCCGTGCCTCGCATTGTTTACCGCGATGAAGGGGTCGCGTACATCGCGCCTCAGGACTGGTCTCCGGACGGGAAGCGCGTCCTCTTTGCCAGCGATCGCCGAGGCACGTTGGACGCTTTCCTCCTTCGGGTATCCGATGGGAAACGTCAGGGATCCCCTGAGCTGATCGTTCTACCGACGCTCGGACTACACCACTACCCGCTGGCGACAGAGCACTCTTCTACGGAACATCGAGACCGGAGCGGAGCAAGAAATCTACCGCGGGGTTCCATCCTATGCGGGAGCCTACGGAGGAGCTTCCAGCTTGGCTGTCTCGCCAGACGGGCTGCGGCTGGCTTTTGTGTGGTCTGACTCGGACAAAGAACTGACGTCATCGGCAGTGAACGTCATTCAAGTGGGAGGTAGAGAACCCGAAGAGCTGCTCAAAGTGGCCGGGCCGGAATCGATTGATGGCTTGGCATGGACACCGGACGGAGGCGACCTGATCTTCGCGAGAAGCCGCTCCACCGCCGAGGCCCAAGGGTTCGAGCTCTGGCGAATCTCTGCCGAAGGAGGAAAGCGAGAGAAGGTCGGGGTCGCGGCGGAGTCGATTAGGCGGATGCTCGGCGACCAGAGAATGTACGTGGTCTTCACCGGGATCCTTGGAGCGCTGGCGCTTTTGCTGGCGGCGACCGGTGTGTACGGAGTGATATCGCATTCCGCCTCCCAACGCACTCACGAGATTGGCATCCGGATGGCACTGGGAGCTGGCTCCCGGCAGGTGCTGGGCCTCATCATCAAGCAGTCGATGTTGTCGACATTGGTCGGTGTGACGATAGGCACGGGCGCTGCCTTTGCGCTCACCCGACTCGTTGCCAGCCGACTTCATGGAGTGAGCGCGACGGATCCGGTGAGTTTCGGAGGGGCCGCTTTTTTGCTCGTGGCCGTATCCGTGGCTGCCAGCTACATGCCGGCGCGCAGAGCGAGCAAAGTCGATCCGCTGACCTCTTTGCGCGCCGAGTAGTGCCCGCTCGTTGCGCGATGTCAGCCTCAGGGAGGGGAATGAACATCTCCCCGCTCCTTTCACGCGAGCCCTGTTAGAATCGCCGCCGATCGCCGCGAGGGGCCGCGGGAACCAGAGGACGACTTGTGGGAAACAGAAAATTGTTGACGGCCGTTGTGCTGGGCCTCGTGCTCGCCTGCCAGAGCCCTCCGCGTGCGTCTCGGCACGAATCCAGGAACGTGATTCTATTCATTGGCGATGGGCTGGGAGCCTCCCAGATGGCGCTCGGTCTTCACTACGCCAGGGAGATCGAGAACCGAAAGCTCCATCTCCAGAATCTCATGGAAGAGGGACAGACCGGCTACAGCCTTCCGCTGTCGTTCGAGAGCGTGGTCACGGACTCGGCGTCGGCCGCAGTGCAGATGGCTGCCGGTCAGGAAGTTCGTCCGGAGACGCTCGGTCTCGATCCAAACGGGGGATCGATCGAAACGATCGTCGAGTGGGCAGAGGATCGGGGGATTGGCACCGGGATCGTCACGAACATGCGATTGACGCACGCGACGCCAGCCGGCTTCGCCGCCGCGCACCAGGTTTCCCGCTACAACCCGGAGCCCGATATCCTCGACGACATCCTTGTCAGCGACATCGAAGTGCTGCTCGGCGGTGGGGCCAGAGCCATCGTGCCCCGTGGACGTCGAGTCTCGGAGCTTCTCGACGGGCTGCCCGAAGAGCTCGACGGAGACTCGAGGCGAGAGGACGATAGCGATCCTCTCGGTGCGGCGGAAGAGCGGGGCTATCGCATCGTCTCCGACCGTTCTTCCCTGGCCGAAGCGGCCACGGAATCCGATCGGTTGCTCGGCCTGTTCGCGGCGAGTCACTTTCCCTACGTCCTGGACCGGAGAGCGCTCGGACTCGACGAGCAGGTACCCACCCTCGCGGAGATGACGAGAGCCGCTCTCGCCGTTCTCGCTCGCAGTGAACAGGGTTTTTTCCTCATGGTGGAGGGCGGACGGATCGATTATGCCGGCCACGCCAACGACGCGGGGACGATGCTGCACGAGATCCTGGACTTCGACGAGGCGGTCGGAGTGGGCATGGAGTTCCAGGAGAGTCATCCCGAAACGCTGCTCATCGTTACCGCGGACCACGGTACCGGTGGGTTCTCGTTCACGTACGGGGACGGGTTTCCAAAAGAGGAGATCGAACTGCCCAGTGGGGAGGTATACGACCCCGACCACAACTACCCCGGCCGGGAGCAGCTCGAGATCATCGGGCGCCAGAAGGCGTCCTATGAATTGATACTCGAACGGGCGGGGCTGGATCCGGACCGGCTGGTCGAGGAAGTCGAAAGGCACACCGGGCTCGTCATGAGCCGCGGTGAGGCGGAGACGGCTCTCGCACGGGATGAGAAGGGGCGGGCGCATATCACCGATTTTTCGCATTTCTACGGGGACAGTGAGGACAACGAGTCCGGCCTGCTCGCGAGGGCCCTCGCGCGTCACACTTTCGTCGTCTGGTCGACGGGAGGACATACGATGGAGCCCGTCCTCACGTTCGGCACGGGACCGGGCTCCGAAAAGC
This sequence comes from Candidatus Marinacidobacterales bacterium, assembly GCA_965237685.1. Lineage (GTDB taxonomy): Bacteria > Acidobacteriota > Vicinamibacteria > Marinacidobacterales > SMYC01 > CBDEGF01. The sequence goes on along the minus strand of CBDEGF010000003.1, from coordinate 1,369,139 downwards.
TTCGCGGAGTCTATCGGAATACGGCGCTGTACGAGGTGATGAAGGAGGCGCTATCTCCGCTTGATGCTGACGTTGCCGCTGAAAGTCGTGACCTCGATGACGGCGCTTCCATCACCTACGACGCCGCGAAGGTTCCGTCGTCGTCGGTCCGATGAGGTGACCGTCATCTCGAAATCGGAGGAGACTTCGCCACTGAAGGTCTGAGCTTCGAGCTCGAAGCCCACGTCCCCGGGAATGATCAGGCGAATGTCGCCGGAATGGCTCTTGAACTCGTAGCGGCCGCCCGAGGCGAGGGTGCCATCGTAGACGAGATCGCCGCTCACGCTTTCCATCGAAGCGCGATGGGATTGAACCTGCTCGAGTCGCACGTCGCCGCTCACGCTGCTGACGTCGACCTCACGGGCTTCGAGTCCCTCGACTTCCACGTCGCCACTGACGCTTCCGATCTCCACGTCACCGCTCGACCGCGCACGGTCCACCTCGCGTCACCGGAGACCGTTTTCGCCAGCGTCAGATTGGCGACGTCCTCGACGGTGACGTCACCACTCACGGTATTGGCGCTCGCTTCTCCCTCGATGTTCTGGAGCTCCACGTCACCGGACACCGACTTGAGGCTGACAGAAGTACCGACCGGAACGGTGATCTCGTAGTCCACCGAAACACCGGAGCGCTTGCCTCTGTGGCCTCTGTGGTGATCGTCGTCGTGCCGCGGATAGACGGTGGTGATGCGGGCGCGGTTGCCCGTGTGGGACACTTCGATACGAACCGACTCGAGGAGGGCTCGAGCCTGCTCGTCGTTCCGCGCACCGTGGACGCGCTTGACGGCCTGGACGCGCACTTCGCCGTCGGAGGTCCCGCGGGCGACGATGTCACCGGAGATGTTCGACACGGTGAGCTCGCCGTTCGAACCGATGTCGATCGTCTGTGAGAAATCCTCCGTGCGGTCCTGAGCGGTTGCTCCTGTCGTGGCTAGTACCCACGTGGCCACCGCTGCGGCGATGAGGATGGGTCGTCTGTTTCGACTCGTATGTTTTTTCATAATCTCTTTCATTGGCTTTCTAGATAGGGTTCGAGGCGTCATCCGTTTCCCGCATCTCGTCGATGAGATCCATGGCGGCCTGCCCCTCGCCCTTTCGGACTTCGTTGATCAGGAGAATCGTGTTCTGGAGAAGACCCATCTTCCGGCGCAACGCTTCGAGAAGGCTCTCCTGAGCCACCGTGCTCTCGGGCTCCTCGGAAAGCGCAGTGCGGCTCTCGTGGATGGCGGACTCGATGAGATCGAGATTCTCGGTGAGCACGGCGCTCAGCTTGGGCGAGAGCGGCACGTCGCTCTTGTCGACGATCCGCTCGAGGCCCTCGATGGCGTTCTCGTAGTGAGCCGCCGCCAGACGGATTTCTTCCGTGACCCGCTGGGCCAGCTCGTCCGTACTCTCCGGAGTACTGTCTGTGCCGAGCGGGCCACCGGGGAGGAGCAGCAGGCTTCCCGCCAGAAGGAGAAGAACGGCTGCGGCCGCCCCCCACGGACGATAGTCGCGGGAAGCGGGCGAGTCCGCGTCTTCCATTTGCGGCACTGGCGGTGATCCGTTCGCGGCCTCATGCCGCGAGCGGAGCTCCTCGGAGAGCCGGGTCCAGATTCTCTCGGGCGGATTCGAGCGGGGGAGCGCTCTGGCAGCCTCACGGATCTGTTGCAGTTCCGCCACGAGCTGGCGGCACGACTCGCAGGATTCGAGATGCTCTTCGAGCTCACGCCGAGCGTCGGTGTTGAGCTCGCCGTCCAGGTAATCACCGACCCAGGTCGAATATCGGTCTTCGGTCACGATCGTTCTCCTGGCGAAAATGGCGCGAGGCGGGAACGAAGCTTCATGCGGGCCCGATGCACCAGCGACTTGGACGTTCCGACGGCGACTCCCATGATGTCTCCGACTTCTCGATGGTCGTAGCCCTCCACGTCGTGCAGGAGAAACGCCGCCTGACACGAAGGGGACAGCTCGCGGATCGCCTGCTCGAGGTCGATGCCTCTCAGCGGCCCCGAGCTTTTTGCTGGAGTCGGCGGCGCTCCTCTAGCGGACCGGTGCGCGATCGCTCACGAGCACCGCGACTCCTCACGAAGTCGAGACACCGGTTGACGCCGAGCCGATAGAGCCACGTGCCGAACGCCGAGCGGCCCTCGAAGCTGGACAGGCGGTCGTAGGCGAGCAGGAAAATCTCCTGGACCAGATCTTCCGCATCCGCCTCGTTCCTCAGCATCCTGAGCGCCAGGCCGTAGACGCCGGAGGCGTGCCGGCGGTAGAGGGTCTCGAAGGCTTCCAGATCGCCGTTGCGCACACGAGCGATGAGCCCACCGTCGCTGGGCTCGCTCTCGAACGGCTCCGCTCCGCTGGCCGTGGGATGCTCGTCTGCTTCGATCACTTGCGCTTGCAACTCCGTTGTCCTCAGTCACTTCGACGAGAGAGACGACGGAAGGGATGTCGGATTACTTCGGTGGCAGTACGGAGATCTGGGTTCCGGACAACTTGAAGAGCGGCGTGGATTTGGTGGACCGTTACGAGCCAGGGATCAACCGGACGTACGAAGAGCTGGCGACGCATTACGGTGCGGTTGTGGTCCCGGCTCGGGTGTTCAAGCCGAAAGACAAAGCGAAGGTGGAGTCGGCAGTGCAGGTGGCGCAGCGCTGGATCCTGGCGGTGCTTCGTCATCGCACGTTCTTCAGCCTGGCGGAACTGAACGAAGCCATCTGGGAGAAGTTAGAGGTCCTGAATGCGCGTCCGATGCAGAAGCTCGGTGTGAGTCGGCGGGAGTTGTACGAAAGGCTAGACCGGCCCGTACTGAAACCGCTACCGCAGGAGAGCTACGAGTTATCGACGTGGAAGCGGTGCAGAGTGAACATCGACTACCACGTGGAGGTGGAGAACAACTTGTACAGCGTTCCCTATCAGCTCATTCACGAGAAAGTCGAGGCACGGGTGACGGCCTCGGTGGTGGAGGTCCTGTTCAAGGGAAAGCGCGTCGCGTCGCATCCCCGCAAGAAAGGAAAGGGGCACTACTCCACGAACCCGGAGCATATGCCACGTTCGCATCGGGAGCACCTGGAGTGGACGCCGTCGCGGCTGCTCCACTGGGCGGAGCAGTCAGGTCGCGCCACGGGAAGGCTGGTTGCGGGGATTCTAGAGAGTCGGCCTCACCCGGAGCAGGGATTTCGCTCTTGCCTGGGAGTCATGCGACTAGGCAGCCGCTGGGGCAGTGAGCGTCTCGAGGCCGCTTGCGCACGAGCGGAAGCTTTGAGCTCTTACAGCTATCGCACGGTGAAAAACATTCTCTCGGCTGGTCTGGATCGTGTGGTGCTCGAATCGGACGCCGAAGCGAAACCGCGAGAGGAGCACGAGAACATCCGAGGCGCGGATCACTACGAAGGAGGAGAGTCCCGATGCTGACACCCGAAACGATAGAAAAGATGAACGCCATGAAGTTGTTCGGCTTGGTGTCCGCGTTCGAAACCCAGTTGAGCTCGAGCGAATACAAGGAGCTGAGCTTCGAGGAACGTGTGGGACTCCTGGTCGATGCCGAGTGGACCGCCCGCGAACAGCGTAAGCTTTCTCGACGACTGCGAGCGGCAAAGCTCCGCTATCCGGCATGTTTGGAGAACGTGAACTTCCAAGCGCCTCGAGGCTTAAACCGCGAACAGATCTTGAGCCTGGGCAACTGCCGCTTTGTCGGTGAGCGCCATAACCTGCTCATCACCGGCCCGACGGGGATTGGCAAATCGTTCTTGGCTTGCGCCTTCGTGGAGCGGGCCTGTCGTCGCCGCTTCACCGGATGCTACGTGCGAGCACCGCGCTTGCTCCACGAGCTCGCGGTCGCTCGTGGTGATGGTTCCTACGCCCGGCTTTTGACGAAACTCGCCAAGCTGGACTTACTGGCTATCGATGATTGGCTGCTTCACCCGCTGAAAGAATCGGAGAGACGGGATCTAATGGAGGTCATCGAAGACCGCGCCGAGCGTGGCTCCACACTCATCGCGACCCAGATTCCGCTCAAGCAGTGGCACGAAGCGATTGGCGACCCAAACCAGGCAGACGCTATCTGCGATCGCATTCTCCACAGCGCGCACCGCATCACTCTCAAAGGAGCTTCTCTGAGAAAGACCAAGGCTGCGCCAAAGGCATCTGACAACGCCGATGCATGAGCGAGCGAGGGACCACAGCGTCGATGCGATAAAAACGGGTGAAACCGCCAAACCCGGGGTACCAGACGATGCGGCGCCAAAACGACGCGCGAGAATGCCTCAGGAAGCGTCTTCTCGAGCCAGGCCATACCCCAGCAACCCCCCGAAACCAGCCCCACATCGCCCGGGGTTCGGCCGCGGCAGGTCGCTGCCTACGGGAGCGGGAAGGTCGCTTCGCGTCTTTCCTTACGCCCGCTCCCTCCGGCACCGACCTGCCGCCCCTTGCTACACAACACGCAGGTAAGATAGGTTCACGTTTTCAATCAGTGGAAAGGAAGGTCACCCAACACTTCACCGCTTCGATGAGCGTTCGGCTTCACCGGATTCGCTGTTCAGCTTGCTCTGGATTCGGCGTTCACGATGGCTGGAATACGCACGATGGACGCTTAAGCCTTGACAATAATATCTGTGAGCAACAAATGAGGGCCATCGCACTCGGTCGACGCAACTATCTCTTCTGCGGTTCTCACGACGCCGCGCGACGCACCGCCGTTCTCTACAGCCTCATGCGCACCTGCGCACAGCACAACGTCCCGCCTCTCCCGTACCTCACTGACGTGCTCCGCAAGCTCGCCGACGGATGGCCACAAAAACGCATCCACGAGCTTCTACCCGACCGCTGGCAGCCTACTCCTGCCTCCACCCCTTAGCAGTTCCCGTGCCATAAACCCCCTATTCCGGGGCGAACGCGTCATGGGGACACCGGACGCATACGTCGCTTTTGAAGACGACGTCTTCGACGGCCTCGGTGTCGGTCACGCACAGAAAGACGACGTCCGACCGATCGGTGAGGTCGGCGGGTGACGGAGAGCGCTTTGCTCCCGCCTGGAGGGCCGGCTCGAGCTTGCGCGGCGTACGCCCCCAGACGTGGACGCGTTTCGTTCCTTCAAGAGCATGGACCTGAAGGTGCGGCCGATTCGTCACCGGCGCTGAGTCGTATCGGGTGGGCGGAAACGTCCGCAAGCGCACGCTCGCTAACTTGTCCAAATTGCCCATGGAGCAAGTCGACGCCATCCGACACATTCTCAAGGGCGACAAGCTCGTCTCGGTTGAAGACGCCTTCGAAATCGTCGAGAACGGCTCCCGGCACCATGGCCATGTCGAGGCGGTGCTCAGCGCCATGAGACAGCTCGGTTTCGAAAACCTCGTTGGTTCTCGACACTCACCACAACGGGATTTGGTCGTGGCCATGGTCCGTTGGCGAATCCGTTCCAACCGCTTAGCGATGGTCTCCATGTGTCGCTTCCACCGCTACGCAGCAGGACCGCGGGGGAAGAGTTGCGATTGGGGATGATGTGGATATGCATGCCCACAATAATAGCATACTATCCTTCTTTATTGGATATTAAGGCCTAATACATGCTTACATATTGCACCCCCGAAATCAGGCCCTCGGCGTCCCTAAAGACGCGTAATCATTGGGGATTCACACTATCGGTAGGTTTATTCGACCAAGGAACTTCAGCTTATTCCTCTCCCCCAACGGGGGAGAGGAATGCGCACTTTCGCAGCGACGGTCGCGATGCGGGTTCGTGCTACAGTAAGAGGTTGTTCGTTTCCGGGCTCCGCTCTGGACCGGTCAATCCACTAAAACCCGATGTCGCTCAGTCACATACGGAACTTCTGCATCATTGCACACATCGATCACGGGAAGTCTACCCTCGCGGACCGCCTCATCCAGCGCTGTGGTGGGGTGAAGGACCGCGAGTTCCGGGACCAGATCCTCGACTCGATGGAGCTTGAGCGCGAGCGGGGCATCACGATCAAGAGCAACACGGTCACGCTCTCCTACCGCGCAAAGGACGGGCAGGACTACCAGCTCAACCTCATCGACACGCCCGGCCACGTCGATTTCTCCCATGAGGTGCGGCGCTCCCTGATGTCGTGCGAGGGGGCCCTCATTCTCGTGGACGCTTCTCAGGGGGTGGAAGCCCAGACGGTGGCGAACCTCTATCTCGCGATGGAGTACGAGCTCGGGCTCATTCCGCTCATCAACAAGATCGACCTGCCGGCCGCGGACGTCGAACGGGTCCGCGAGGAGATCGATGCCGATCTGGGGCTCGACCCCTTCGAAGCCATTCCCATTTCCGCGAAGCTGGGGGACGGCATCGACGACGTCCTCGAGGCGGTCGTCGAGAAACTGCCTGCTCCCACGGGTGATGCTGCGGCACCGCTTGCGGCGCTCATTTTCGATGCACAGTACGACGTCTACCGGGGCGTGGTGGTGCTCTGCCGGGTCGCGGAGGGTACGATCCAGGCCGGTCAGACCGTACGGCTCATGCACACCGGCAAGGAGTACGAAGTCGAAGAAGTCGGGCTTCTCAAGCTCAAGCGGGTCAAGAGCGAGGAGCTCGCTGCGGGCGCCGTCGGCTACGTCATCGCCAACATCAAGACGATTCGTGATATCAGCATCGGTGACACCATCACCGAAGCGGCCCGTCCCGCGACGGAGCCACTACCCGGCTACAAAGAAGCCAAGCCGGTCGTCTTCTCTTCGATGTATCCCATGTCGACGGACGACTACGACGACCTCACGAAGGCGCTCGACAAACTCGCGCTGAACGATCCTGCTCTGACCTATGAGAAGGATTCGTCTGCGGCCCTCGGCTTCGGATTTCGGTGTGGCTTTCTGGGACTCCTTCATCTCGACGTGATCCAGGAGCGGCTGAAGCGGGAGTACGGACTGTCGCTCCTGCTGTCAGCTCCCTCCGTCCGGTATCGCATCACTCTGGAAGACGGAGAGAAGATCGAGGTCGACAATCCCAGCGAGTTCCCCGATCCCAGCAGTATCGCGCAGAGCTTCGAGCCCTACATCAAAACGTCCATCATGATGCCGGAAAGGTACCTGGGAGCCGTCATGGAACTTTGCCGGGAGAGGCGGGGCGAGAACACGACGTTCCACTACCTTGCGGTAGGCCGCGTCGAGCTCAGCTCGGAGATGCCTCTTGCGGAAGTACTGTTCGACTTCTTCGACCGGCTCAAGACGGTGACCCAGGGCTACGGCTCCTTCGACTACGAGCTCTTCGACTATCGCGAGTCGAAGCTCGTCAGAGTGGACATTCTAGTGAACGGCGAGCGTGTGGACGCGCTTTCCCAGCTCGTCCACGAGGAGAAAGCGCGACCGCGGGCACTCCACTACTGCGAGCGTCTGGCGGAGACCATTCCGAAACAGCAGTTCAAGATTGCGATTCAAGGCGCCATCGGAAGCAAGATCATCGCCCGCACGACGATCAACGCCTTCCGAAAGGATGTGACTGCGAAATGCTACGGCGGGGACATCACCCGGAAGCGCAAGCTTCTCGAAAAACAGAAAGAAGGCAAAAAGCGGATGAAGATGGTCGGCTCCGTCGAGATCCCGCAAGCGGCGTTCGTCGCGGTACTCAAGACGGATGACAAATCCTAGTGCGGAAGCTTCCTTCACGGGACCCGGACTGTACGTACACATCCCTTTCTGTCGCCGCATCTGTCCTTATTGTGACTTTGCGGTCACGGTGGGAAGTGCTGCGGCGGCGCCTGCGTTCACGGAGCACGTCGTTCGCGAGATCGAGCTTCACAACTCCTCCGGACCCTTCGACACGCTGTACTTCGGCGGCGGGACGCCCTCTGCGCTTCCGCTCGCCGAGCTGTCCCGTATCGTGGATGCGCTCGAGGCTCATCGCTGGCTCGCTGACGATCGATGGATGCTGCTGGAGGCGAATCCGGAAGACGTCACCGCGGAGAGCCTTTCGGGCTGGCGCTCACTCGGGATTCGCACCTTGAGCCTCGGTGTCCAGTCCTTGAAGGACGACTCGCTGGCCTTTCTGGGGCGCCGGCACTCGGCGGCGGAAGGGCGCCGGAGTGTCCGCACCGCGCGAGAGGCCGGGTTCGAAACCGTATCGCTCGATCTGATGTACGGCCTGCCCGGACAAAATGCTGACGAGTGGCGGGAGGAGCTCGTGGCGGCAGCGGAGCTCGGTGCCGACCACATCTCCTGTTATCAGCTCACGATTCATGAGGAAACCCCGTTCGGCCGTAGAAAGTCACGCGGTGATTTGCTGGAGGCGCCCGAGAAGATTCAGGCGGCTCTGTTTCGCGCCAGCCACGAGGTACTGGCCGAACTGGGCTACCAGGCCTATGAGGTGTCCAGCTTCGCCCGGGAACCCGAACACCGCTCGAAACACAACCCGAAGTACTGGGACCACACCCGGTATCTCGGCCTCGGCCCCTCCGCGCACTCCTTCGATGGTCGGACGCGCTCGTGGAACGAACGGCATCTTTCCACCTGGCAGGAGACCATCGACGGCGGGCGAGTGCCGATCGCGTCGACCGAACGGCTGGATGATGAGGCACTGATGCTGGAAATGCTGATGCTCGGGTTGCGCACGAGCGAGGGCGTGGATTTCGCCGCCATGAAACGGCGCTTCGGTGTTGATCTTCTTCGCAACAACGGCGTGCTCGTCGAGCGACTCGATGCGGAAGGCCTCGTGCTCCTCGATGGGCAGCAGCTGCGTCCGACCCTGAGTGGACTTGCGGTGGCGGACAGCCTCGCGGCCGGCTTCGAGATCGAGGTGCGCTGAGCCTTGTCCAGTTTGTCCACCTCGACCTCGGCCACCGTCGACCACACGATCGAAACCGGAAGCTCCGTCCTCACCTACGCGAAGATCTTCACCCTGTGGGTTCCGTTGGCTCTCACCTGGCTGATGATCTCGGTCGAAGGGCCATTCCTCGCCGCGATCATCGCTCGGCTGCCCGAGCCTATGTACAACCTGGCCGCCTACGGAGTCGCCTTCTCGTTTGCCGTTCTCATCGAGGCGCCGGTCATCATGATCCTCAGTGCCTCGACCGCACTGGTCGTGGATGACGCCTCCTACCGGAAGCTGCGGAACTTCACTCACTTGCTCAACGCAGTCATCACGCTGGTGATGTTCGCCGTTTTGTTCACGCCGTTCTTCGACTGGTTCACCCGCGACGTGATGGCACTGCCCGCGAAGGTCGTGGAGCTGACATGGGGCAGTCTGGTCATCCTGCTGCCCTGGCCGGCTGCGATTGGCTACCGGCGGTTCTACCAGGGCATCATGATCCGCCAGAAGAGAACGCGCCGCGTTGCCTACGGGACGGTCATTCGTCTGGTGACGATGGCAACGACGGCATTCGCGCTGTACCGCTACTTCGGAGTCGCTGGCGCCTACGTCGGTGCCGGGGGGCTGTCGGTGGGCGTGACGGTCGAGTCGATCGTGACGCGGTTCATGGCGGTCGCGCCCGTCAAAGAGGTACGTACTTCGAGTGGTGCGGAGAAGTATGTGCCGCTCACGTACCCGCGCATCGTCGACTTCTACATCCCGCTCGCGCTCACCTCGATCATCTCTCTGTCGATCTACCCGACGTTGACCTTCTTCCTCGGCCAGAGTCGTGAGGCGCTCGCATCCCTGGCCGTGTATCCCGTGGTCAGCTCGCTGGCCTTTGTGTTCCGCAGCATCTCTCTGTCGTATCAGGAAGTCGCAATCACGCTCCTGGACGGCAATCGAGAACGGTTCCTGAAGATCGCGCGCTTCGCCGGGGCCCTCGCCGTGTCGTCGGCAGCGGGTCTGGTGCTGGTGGCGGCCACCCCACTGTCCTTCATCTGGTTTCGCGACGTTTCCGGTCTCAGTGTCGAGCTTAGCCAGTTTTCGGTGTTGCCGCTCCAGATTCTGAGTCTGATGCCCTTCTTCGCGGTGCTGCTCGCGTTTCAGAGGGCACTTCTGGTCTTCGAACGCGCGACCCGACCCATCACGGTCGCGACACTGATCGAAGTGACGGCGACGGTCGGCATGCTCTTTCTGACGATCCGGGTCTTCGACCTGGTTGGTGTAGTGGCGGCCGTCACCTCGCTCTTTTTCGGGCGCGTTCTGGCAAACGCGTTCCTGATGTGGCCGGTCTGCGAAGTGCTGAAGTCGGGTAAGACGTGAGACAAAGGGGCGGCGATGGCGCCGCCCCTGCAGAATAAGCCGGATCCTATTCGAGGAACGACGTGGCGGCGGGAACCGGACACGTGATCGGGGCACCTGAATTATCCACGTAGAGGGCGCCAGTGGCGCTACCCGAGAACGAGCGCGCACCGGTGAGACCGAGGCTCGCCGGTACGGACTGGTAGCAATAGTTGAGGAGACTGGTCGTCGCGCAGCGTAGCGGATCCGGAGCCGGGGCCTGCAAACCAGGGAGAAAGCTTCGGTCGTAGCCGGACTTCGTGTAAGGCGAAGTCCGACCGAGGTCACCACCGAGGAACTCGGGAGCGGCCGTCGGATAGCCCGGGATAGTGATGCCGCCGCAGTTACCACCGGCGCGGCAGAGGCTGGTGACATTGTCGTAGTACCCGCAGTTGGCGGCGGCGAAGGTCTGCTCAGCCGAGATGACCGAGCGGGTGTCGCCGATAGCCTGCGCCTCGTTGGCCGAGACGCGGGCGCGCAGCAGGCTCGGGATGGCGATGGCCGCGATAATGCCGATGATCGCAACGACGATCAACAGCTCGATCAGGGTGAAACCTTTCTTGTTGTTCATTGTATTTTTCTCCTGAAACCCGGCTTTCCCCCTTCCCGCATGCGCGGCACGCGCCAACAGGCAACACGGGTGCGTACAGTACCATAGTTGGCCGCAACAAGGGCCCTTACTGGCCTCGTGCCCTGCGCATCGCGGAGTGGACACCAGAGGCCTCCTCCTCCGGGGGCCGGGCATCGGGCGTGCCGTAGAGGGCTGGATTGTCCTTCATGGAGTTGATGGCTTTGAGGACGTTCCGCCGGCTGACGAAGCCGAGGAGATGCGATTCCTCGTCGACGACCGGGAGGTAACGGAATGGAGTGCTCACGAAGAGGTGAACCATCTCGTAGATGCTTGTCCGGGCGACACCGTCTTGACGGTTCTCGTCATGTAGTCGGCGACCTAACTTGCGGCAGGATTAGCGGGTTCGTGCACTAGGGCTCGGAAAGACGATCCCGATTCTCTTCGGTACCTCCAGGCTTGCCATCTGCGCCATAGGAGACGATGGTCAACCTGGCACCGGAGACGTTCAGTGCGAACGGGTTGCCCCACGGGTCGAGCTCCTGACCCGAGTGGAGGAAGCCCGACTCGACGAGCTGACCGGCCTCGGTGGGCAACGTGCCGTGCACGGCACGATAGCGCGCGGCCGCGGTTCGAATCCGAACCATTCTCGCGCTGAGAGCGACGTCGGAGACGCGCCCCGCCGCGTCGGACTGGCTCAGCTCGGGCGGCTCCTCCGTTCGGTCGGTCCCGCAGGACCACAGGACGAGGACTGCCAGGATGCCAATCGCACGCATATATCTCCTCCAAACCTGCAGATACTCTCTCAAGGCTTGGAACTCCTCTGATAGAGGCAGAAACAACATATCGGTTCTGCTAATAAAGAGGGCGAGAACGCTTGTCCCTTGCCCGTTACCGAGCCCGAGCCTGAGCCCGATTGACTTCGATTAAGAACCATTCGTGTCAACATCGCCACTATGCGAAGCAACAGATCGCGGCCGGTTTGATACTTCGCCGGATCCACATAACATAGTTCTGTGGTGCTCCGGGCTCGGGCATGGGCTCGGGCTCGGGAGCGACTTGAAGAGTTAACCGCAATTATTTTACACAAGCTCGGTCCGTAAGTGATTGTCGAAATCCCAAAGCTAGAGCGAAGACCTAGTCACGGAGCTCTGAGGCTAGGATAGCGGCTGGAGGCCGGCCGAGCGAACGGAACGCGAATGACAACGGACGTAGGAGCGGTTCTGGACCAGGTCGTCGAGCGGCTGCGGGACGCCTCTAGCGTTCTCTTCGTGACCGGAGCCGGCATTTCCGCGGATTCCGGGATTCCCACCTACCGCGGGATTGGCGGGCTGTACCAGGATGCCAGCACCGAGGAGGGGCTCCCCATCGAGGAGGCGCTCTCCGGTCACATGATGAGCGCCCGACCCGCCGTCACCTGGAAGTACCTTCACCAGATCGAGGCTGCCTGCCGCGGGGCGAAATACAACCGGGCCCACGAAGTACTGGCCGCGGTGGAGGACCGACTGGATCGCGTCTGGATCCTGACACAGAACGTGGACGGCTTTCACCGCGATGCAGGCTCGCGGAACGTCATCGAGATCCACGGCAACATTCACGACATCATCTGCACCGCGTGCGAGTTTCGGGACGAGGTCAGCGATTTCAGTGGGCTGGAGGCTTGCCCGACCTGCGGCGACTGCGGGGCGGTCGTGCGCCCGGACGTCGTTCTCTTCGGGGAGCTCTTGCCCTTCGAAAAGGTCGCGCAAATCGAGGAGGAGCTCACGACCGGCTTCGACGTCGTGTTCTCCATCGGAACGACCAGTTTGTTCCCCTACATCGTTCGCCCGCTGCTCGAAGCCAAGGTGGCTGGAAAGATCACGCTCGAGATCAATCCGGGCGAGACGACGTTGTCCGGACAGGTGGACTTCAAGCTGCCGATGGGTGCCGCGGAAGCCTGTCAAGCGCTTTGGGCGCGATTCGACGCGAGATGAAGATGTGATAACTTCCACCGACTTCATCGAGGACGACTGCCATCTCTAGAGCCGACACCGCCGCTCACCAGGCCGACCCCGTTCACCGCCTGACGGTCAACGGGCGGGAATTCGTGCTGGTCGGCACCGCGCACGTTTCCAAGGAATCCGCCGCGCTCGTACGGCGCGTCATCGAAGAGGAGAAGCCGGAGCGGGTGTGCGTCGAGCTCGACAAGCAGCGCTACGAGGCCCTCACCGAGAAACGTCGATGGGAGAATCTGGACATCAAACAGGTTATCCGCAAAAAGCAGCTGAGCACGCTGCTCGTCAACCTGCTGCTGTCGGCCTATCAACGCAAGCTCGGTCTTCAGCTCGGGGTCGTACCGGGAAGCGAGCTTCTCGAGGCGACCAAAGTGGCAGAGGAAAACGAGATTCCGGTCTCGCTGTGTGATCGCGACGTCCGGGTCACGTTGCGGAGGGCCTGGGCCTCGACGCCCTTTTTCAAGAAGGCGCTTTTGCTGTCCGCGGTACTGGGCAGCCTTCTGGACGAGCGGGAGATTTCCGAGGAGCAGATCCAGGAGCTTCTGAAAGGCGATGTGCTCTCCGAGCTCATGAAGGAACTGGGGCGGGCGATGCCCTCGCTCAAGAAAGTCCTCATCGACGAGCGCGATCTGTATCTCAGCCAGAAGATGCGTGAGGCCGAGGGGAAGAAGATTGTCGCCGTCGTTGGCGCCGGTCATCTCCAGGGGATTCGGCAGGCTCTCACGGAGGGTCAGCCAGTGGATCTTGGGCCCATCAATGAGATCCCGCCTCCATCGCCGGTCGGGAAGTGGATCGGGTGGGGGATTCCCGCCACCATCCTGGCCGCCGTCGCCTACATCGGCTGGGTCAGAGGCCCCGAGGCAGCGGGCGACAACGCGATGTACTGGTTCGTGGCAAATGCCATCCCCACCGGAATCGGAGCGATCCTGGCGTGGGCTCACCCGCTGACCGTTCTGGCCGGGTTCGTGTCGGCGCCCTTTACCAGCCTGACGCCGGTCATTGGTGCCGCCTACGTCACTGCCTTCGTTCAGGCGTACGTCCGCCCGCCGGTTGTCAAAGAGTTCCAGCAGGTGGCCGACGACATCACCGTGCCGAAGAAGTGGTGGCAGAACAAGCTCCTCAAAGTCTTCCTGGCGTTTCTCCTGCCAGGGCTCGGGAGCATGCTCGGCTCGGTGCTGGGCGGCCTCGAAATTTTCCGAAACCTGTTCGGGGTTCTCACTCCGCCTGGCTGAGCCGGTGAGCGTCGTGCCGACGGAACTTCGCAAGGTTCTCGGCCGCCGTGACGTTCTGGCGCTGTCTTTCGGCGCCATGGTGGGATGGAGCTGGGTCGTCCTCGCGGGCGAGATGATCGAGCGTGCCGGAAGCCTCGGCTCCTCCCTCGCGTTCGTGGTGGGCGCCGTGATGGTGCTCCTCGTGGGGCTCACCTACGCCGAGCTGACGTCGGCGCTGTCACGGGCCGGTGGGGAGCTGAGCTTCACCTATCTGGGCCTGGGCCCTGCGACATCCTTCGTCTGTGGCTGGATCCTCGTCCTCGCCTACGTTGCGGTTTGCGCCTTCGAGGCGGTAGCGCTTCCAACGGTGTTCGGCTACCTGTTTCCTTCGCTCGAGGGTGCCCGCTTGTACACAGTTGCCGGTTGGGACGTCCATCTGGGTTACGTGCTCATCGGTGTTGTCGGTGCCCTTTGCATCGGTGTGATCAACTACTTCGGTATCCGGGTCGCGTCGGTCTTTCAATGGTCCGCCGCCCTCGTTCTGCTGGCGGTGGGGGCGTCCTTTTTCATTCCCGGAAACCTCGCAGGCGCACCGGAGAACTTGCTCCCGCACTTCACCAGCGTTGAAGGATTTCTCCGCGTGGTGATCATGACGCCGTTTCTGTTTCTGGGGTTCGATGTCATTCCTCAAATCGCCGAGGAGATCAAAGTTCCGTTCCGCGTGGTGGGGAAGCTCATCCTGTTCTCGATCCTCATCGCCCTCGCCTGGTATGCGCTCGTCCAGTGGACGGTCAGTCTCACTCTTCCCCGAGAGGGCATCGGCGAGCGGGAGCTTCCCACCGCGGATGCGATGACGATCGTCTACGGACCGCCGTGGGGCGGTCGTTTCCTGGTTTTCGGGGGGCTTCTGGGAATTCTCACGAGCTGGAACGCCTTTGCGGTCGGCTCGTCCCGGTTGATCTTCGCGATGGGGCGCGGGGGCATGCTTCCTCCTGTATTCGCCCGCCTGCATCGAAGATACGAATCACCGGTCGCAGCGCTCGTCTTGATCACGGTGGCGAGTGCCGCGGCGCCCTTCTTCGGTCGCCGGGCCCTCGTGTGGCTGGTCGATGCAGGGGCTTTCGCGGCAGTGGTGGCCTATCTCCTCGTTACCGTGGCCTTCGTCCGAATCACCCGGCGCTACCCGGCCTTGCCCCGACCCTATCGTGCTCCGGCCCCCCGCGCGCTCGGGGTCCTCGCCGTCGTCACGACCGCTTTTTTTGTGGTGCTGTACCTGCCTGGAAGCCCGTCGGCACTCGCATGGCCACACGAGTGGGGTATCGTTGCACTGTGGGCGGTGCTCGGAGCGTTGTTCTACTTCCGGACAAGGGCCCGCACAGCGGCGATGGGGCGGGAAGCCCAGTCGAGGCGGATCCTGGGAGAGCACGCGGAGCTGCTCCTGACCGAGACGAATGTCGGCAGGTGATAGGGTTGGCGAGAACGGAACAGGATCGGGCTCGGGCTCGGGCTGGGGGCCCGCCGTGTAGTAACCGGAAGGTGAAGTTGTGAAGGACAAGGACGGAAACGAACCCCGTGGCGAGCTGGTGCTGCGCACGCTGGCGATGCCGGCCGATGCCAACCCGAGCGGTGACATCTTCGGAGGCTGGCTCGTTTCTCAAATGGATCTCGGCGCCGGCATGACGGCGGGTCAGCGTGCGGGCGGCGGTCGGGTGACGACGGTGGCGATCGACGCGATGTCTTTTCATCTGCCCGTGTACGTGGGCGATATCGTCTGCGTCTATGCAGAGGTCGAGCGCGTCGGTCGCACTTCCATGCGGATGCACGTGGAGGCCTGGGTCATTCGGCGGCGTGGTGGCGAATCGTTGCGGGTGACGGAAGGGAAGTTCACGTTCGTCGCGCTCGACGGTGAGGGGAAGCCGAGATCGGTGGATCCGTAACGGATCCGTAGAAGGACTGTTTCGGGGATTCAACGCAGAGTCGCAGAGACGCAGAGCAACAACGCACACGGCTTCTTCCGAAGAAGGCCGCAGAAAAGATCACACGGAACCCCGGAAATGCGGAACCCCAGAACCGGCGAGGGATCAAAGAGATCGAAGCGGAAACGACGTGTGCCTTCTCCCCTTCCGCCTCCGCCAAGGCTACGGCGGACCGGCCGAAGCTTCAGCGAAGGCCGGCCGGGGAGAAGGTTAGGATGAGGGGACACTGAAACCTGCACTCACCCCAGCCCTCTCCCAACCCGCCTTCGCAATATGCTTCGGCGGGTCCGCCGTAGCCTTGGCGGAGGCGGAGGGGAGAGGGAGCGTGTTATCTTCCCCAACCATGAACGGCGTACACGATATGGGCGGCATGCACGGCTTCGGGCCGGTGGAGCGCGACGAGGCTCAGTTTCATGAGGACTGGGAGCGGCTGATCGTCGGCCTGATGTTGTCCGTTCGTGCGCACCATCTCTTCTCGCTCGACGCGTTTCGCCACGCAGTGGAGCGGATGCCGCCCGCGCAATACCTCGGCTCTTCGTACTTCAAGCGTTGGCGGCTGGGCATGGAACGGCTTCTGATCGAGCACGAGATAATCACTCGAGAGGAACTGGACGAACGCTACCGCCTGTTGAGCGCCGGAGAGAGCCTCGAGCCGGGAGCGGTCGGAGATCCCAGCCGTTATCCCAAGGGTAGTCACGGGCAAGGATTCCACCGCGAGATCGACGCGACGCCGCGCTTCGCGGTGGGCGATGACGTAAGGGCCATCGACTTTCATCCTCCCGGTCACACGCGGCTGCCGCGATACGTGCGCGGCAGAGAAGGGACGGTCGAACGCGTTCATCCCGCCTATATCTTGCCCGACACCACGGCTCATGAGCGAGGTGAGAACCCTCAGTACCTCTACAGTGTTCGTTTCGAAGGCCGCACCCTGTGGGGCCCGCATGCCGAGCCTTCTACCTCGTTGCGCATCGATCTGTTCGAGAGCTACCTCGAGCCGGCCACCGCCGCCAAACTTCCTGGAGGAGCCAAATGAGCGCGCAGGGCCACGACCACGAGCACTCCGAGGAGGCCCTTCGTGCGGAGGCGCTGGAGTCTCTGCTCATCGAGAAAGGGCTGGTGGATCCCGAGCGTGTCGACGAGCTGGTGCGGCACTACGAGACTGACATCGGTCCCATGAACGGTGCTTGCGTCGTTGCCCGCGCTTGGACGGACCCGGAGTTCAAGAAGCGCCTCCTCGAGGATGGCAAAAGCGCCATCGAGGAGCTCGGGTTGACCGGAATGGATACCGGCACGTTTCAAGTGGTCGAGAACACGCCGTCCGTTCACAACGCCGTCGTCTGTACCTTGTGCTCCTGCTATCCGTGGTCCGTCCTGGGGCTCCCTCCCACCTGGTACAAGTCGTTTGCTTACCGCTCGCGCGTGGTTCGCGAGCCGCGGGCGGTACTTGGTGAGTTCGGGCTCGAGCTCGAGGACTCGGTGGAGGTCCGGGTCTGGGACTCGAGCGCCGAGCTACGCTACATGGTGCTGCCCGAGCGTCCACCCGGAACCGAGAGCCTCTCGGAAGAAGAGCTGGCCACCCTGGTTTCGCGGGATGCGATGATCGGGGTCGGCAAGGTGGAGATCGCTCCATGAGCGAGACCGAGCGAAAGGCCGAATTGCCGCTCGACGGCCCGGGGGCGCCTCCGAGGGAGAACGGCGAGCTCGTCTTCGAGAAGCCCTGGGAGAGTCGCGCTTTCGGGATGGCGGTTACGCTCCACCAGCAGGGGTATTTCGAGTGGCGCGAGTTTCAACAGGCGCTCGTCACCGAGATCACGACATGGGATCGCGAGCATCCGGACCAGGACGGGTGGAGCTACTACACTCGCTGGCTGGCGGCGCTCGAGAAGCTGCTCGACGCAAAGGGCCTGTGTGCCGGAGCCGAGCTGGACCAGAGACAGAGAGAGTTCGCCGCGCGCCCGCACGGCCACGATCACTGAGCGATAAACCGGCTCAGACACGCTCGTCGAAATCGAGAAGAACCGTCTCCTGCCCGCAACTCTGAATGAATTTCACGAGGTCGGCGGGCGAGATCGCGGTGGTGCGGTCGTTGGTCAACGGATGATAGTTGAGCGGGTCGACCTCGAGCATGCCTTTGTCGAGGACCACGGTGACCCGGCGTTCACGGTCGTTGAACAGGGCAAAGGGCGTCACCGCTCCTGGAGTCACACCGAGAACGTCGCCCAGAAGCTCGGCGCTGCCGAAAGAGAGGTTCTTTCGGGCACCGAGCTCACGTCGGAGCTCTTTCAGGTCGATGAGCCGATGCTCGAGAGCTACCACCAGCCAAAGTGAGCGGTTCTTGTCCCTGAGGAACAGGCACTTGCAATGGCCACCCGGAAGGTCACCGCAAAGACGACGGCTCTCCTCGACGGTGAAGACCGGTGGGTGCTCGACGGTTCGCGTGACGATCCCCAGCTCGTCGAGGCGGGCGAAGAGCTCTTCGGGTGTAGCGGGATCCAGCACGAAGCGTTCAGCGACTCATTCTGAATTTCTGGCGTACGCGCCATCGCACCTTCACGCGGACGCCATCCTTCACCGCAGGCTCGAAGCGCCAGTCCTTTACCGCGTTCAGAACCGCCTGGTCGAGAGTGGGGCTGGCCGACTCGATGACGCGAAGACCCTCCGTCTCACCGGTTTCGGTGACGATCATCTCGACCGTCACCGCGCCTTCCTCCCGACGCCGGCGTGCGGCGTCGGGATAGCGGGGGAAACTGCCGGAGACTCGCTTCGGCGGCTGGACCTCGGCGCCCAGCTCTACGAGGTCACCTTCACGCACGGCGCGGGCCTCGGCTACCTCGCCGGGGGCCGGCTTCGGCGGAGTCTCTGCCGATTGGGCCGGGGCCGAACGCCGTCGCGTCGCCCGTTCGAGTCGCGCCACCATTTGCAGGCTCTCTCCGGACTTGGCCGTGCCCTCGCGACTCCAGTCCCGGTAGCCTCGTTTCTGGACCGTGATTTGGTAGGGACCGGGATCGAGCGTCACTCCCTCGAGAGGTGTCGTACCCAGCGGCTCTCCGTTCAGCAGGACGTCGGCGTTGGCGGGCTCGGAGCGAAGGAGCAGGCTTGCCGTCGCCCGCTGCAGGTAGACTTTGAGCGATAGCGCAGAATCCTCGGCGATCTCGACCAGCTCGTCGACGGGAACGAACCCTTCGTGAACGACCCGCACCTCGTGCGGGCCAAAGCTCAGATCCTGCAACTCGACCGGTGACGTCCCGACCTCTCGACCATCGAAGACGATGAGCGCACCGACCGGCTCCGTCTCGATCCGGAAGCTGGTCGTGCGCGGGACGAGGGCCCACAGGATGAGAGCCAGCAGTAACGTTGCTGCCGCCGCTCCCGCGACCAGCACGCGGCTGGATACCGGGAGTCGCTTTTTGCGACTGGAGGCTCTTCCGGTCGCGCTGGCCGCAGTCTCGCCGGGTGGTGCGTTCGGTGTGCCGAGCTCGAGCGTTTCCTTGTCGTCGTCGACCGTGACTTTTGCCGGCGCCGGCCGGATGGGGGAGGGAAGGATCAAATCTTCCAGCTCTCTCAAATTGAGTGCGGTGACGAACTCCGCCCCGTCCGCAAATCGATCGGAGGGCTCCTTGGCGAGAGCCTGCTCGAAAATCGCATCGAAGTTGTCAGGCAGGTACTTCGCCCAATGCCGCGGCGGGATGGGCGTCTCGTGCACGACTTTGTGCAGAAGTGTCGTTATGTTCTTTCCCTCGAAGGGGCGTCGGCCCGTGATCAGCTCGTAGGTCACGACGGCGAGCGAGTAGAGGTCCGCCTTCGGGCTCAAGTCGACGCCCAGCACCTGCTCCGGAGACATGTAGGCGGGAGAGCCGAGCGCCTGCCCGGCACGGGTCATGACGGTCGCGTCGATGTGGGCGAGCCCGAAGTCCATGATCTTGGGCGTGCCGTCCGGCTGCACCATGATGTTCGACGGCTTGACGTCGCGGTGAATGACGCCCCGGCCGTGCGCGTAGTCGAGAGCGCTGGTCACCGGGGCAATGAAGCGGTTTCTTCCGGGGCTCGAGCGACTGGTCGCAACGGTCCGCCGGGCGAGCCAGGGTGAGACAAAGCTCTTCATCCAGCTCATCGATTTCCTCCGCATTCGCCGCAGGCCCTCTCCGGAGAAGTACTTCGGTCGATTTCTCCAGATCACGGACGCGCATCGCGCCGGACTGTCGCGGCTGGAAGGGAGTGTGCGATGGGAGACGGCCCCGGAGTCCGAGGTCCGGCAAAAGCTGCTCGATTCCGCCGATCCTGTTCACGAGGCCGTGCTCTCGGACCGAGAGCTCGAGGATTTGCGCTTCGGCGCGCGCGAGCGCGTTACCGATCTCGGCCTTGCGCACATACGAGAGCTGCCGCAGGTCTTGCCGGAGCTGTTTGCGGCGGCTGCGAAAGGGCGCGGCGCGCTGGCTTCCACGGGGTGGAGCTTCACTACGCCCATGCCTACACCATGGCGTCGTTCCTGTCGCGCCTGAACGTTCGGGACGACGGCTATGGCGGCTCCCGCGAGAACCGTGTTCGGCTGGCCCGCGAGGTCTACCGGATGGTGCGTGAGCGGGTGGGCTCCGACTACGTTGTCGGCTGCCGGCTGCTCGGCGACGAGGTCATCGAAGGAGGAAGCCGGATCGACGACGCGGTTTTCTACGCTGTCGAGCTCGCCCGCGCGGGGCTCGACTACCTCTCGCTCTCCAAGGGAGGGAAGTTCGACGATGCCAGACAACCCGCCGTCGGCTGGGTGGTCTACCCCTACACCGGCCGAAGTGGCTATGAGTGCATGCCCACCGTCTACTCGGACCGCCGCGGGCCATTCGGGCGCAACGTACCCCTGGCCGCGGAAATCCGACAGGCGGTTCGCAAGGCCGGTCTCACGCCACCCGTCGTGACGTCGGGAGGCATCGGAACGTTCGAGCTTGCCGAGGGCATTCTTCAGCGCGGTGAGGCCGACATTATCGGCGCCGCCCGGCAGAGCCTCGCGGACCCGGACTGGTTCCAGAAGATTCTCCTCGGGACGGGAGAAGAAGTCCGCAGGTGCGAGTTCACCAACTACTGTGAGGCCCTCGACCAGAAGCACAAGCAGGTGACGTGCAAGCTCTGGGATCGACTCGATCGGGACGAGCCGGGCGTTCGTCTAGACCCGTCGGGGAAGCGCCGGCTGACGCCGCCGCGGTGGCGTGGCGGACAGGCTCACCGCAGCGCCGAGGACTAGAAAGACGAACGCCGCTCCGATGCTCGCCACGCACCAGCCGACCGCCGTTTGCGGCAAGAGCACTCTCCAGGCCGTCGCCGTCGTTTGCGCGATCGTCGCCACCGAGTAGCCGGACAACGCGGCGATGCTTGTAGCCGTCGCGGCCGCAACGAAGCCGCGGAGGCGGTACTCGACGAAACTGGCAGCGTAGACGAAAGCCGCCGCCACCAGAGCAGAGCGGAGCGGGGAGACCATCACAGAGAACAGCCCTCCTGCTTCGAGCGGGAACACGAGCTCGGCCGGGACGCTCAGCGACGCTGCCACCGCCACGAGGGGCGCGATCCACCTGAGTGTCAGACGCTGCATCGGGGACAAGCCGGCTTCGGCCATCGACGACAAGGTGACTCCCAGCCCGAGGGCAACCGGTGCCAGGTAGGCGAGATGAAACGGGGCATCGTAGGCCCAATGCAACGAGCCGATGTGAATCAAGAGCGAGGCATAGGGCAACCCGACGAGTGCCCGGCGGAAGTTCGTCTCGACGGGACGAAGCCAGTCTCGCGGCAGGGCTCGCTCCGGGTAGCTCTCCGCCATCCACTTCGAAGCGAAAGCCACGACGCCGACCAGCCACCACAGCGCAAAGAAGAAGATCTCTCCGAGCAGGCTCCATTGAGCCAGCGCCGAGGCCAGGGGAGGGATACCCAGGAGAAGGCCGAATTGCGTGACGACGAAGGCGACGACGTCGAGGCGGAACGGCAAACCCAGAGCCCGCACCATCACCGCGACCTTGCCGATTCCCAGAAGAAGGACGACGAGCGCCGCCAGGGCACCCGTGACGGGGGTGGCAGCGCTCAACTCGGTGATCAGGTAGGTCGCGTCGACCAGAAAAACGAGCTCCAGGATGAAGAGAATCCGGCCATCTCGCGGCGCCCGTGCGCTGCGTATGAGGTAGGCGCCGAGACCGACGACGAGGCACTCGAAACTTGAAGCACGCCGATGAGGACCAGAAGCGTCAACGGCTGGCCCGCCGCCACGCCCAGGACATGAACGAGGCCGAAGCAGCCGGCCAGCATGCACAGGGCGCTCAGAAGATAGAACGGGTTATGCAACTGAAAGAATTTCAGAGTCGTTTCTCGCATGACATCTCCGGATATCGATGTCCCGGCCGTTCTGCAAGGGACGTACCAGGAGGGTTGCTCCAGGTTTTGCTTGGGGTTACGGGTGGCGGCGCATCCGCGGCGAGGAGCGGCGGATCACAAACTGTCAGTGAGGATGCCGAAAAATGGGTCACTTTCCGATCTGTGTGGATCCTGGGCAACGCCGAGGCTCTTATCCTGAACCGCGCTTTCTTGGAAGGTCTCTACGACGAAAACACATCCCACCTCGGGAGGTCGTGCACCGCGCTCTCGAGACGTTTGCGGAAGAAGGGCAGCTGCCCTTCATGCCCGCAATTTGGCGCTGGACAAGCATGTCTTCGATCAGCTCGGCAAGACCACCTTCGAGCGCTGGCAGCTCCTGTGCCGCAGAAATGATGCTGGCGGCATCCTCGTAGCGACGAATGAAGGTCTCCAGGCTGGACCCTCGTGCAAACCGACGTACGATGGCATCGATCTTCTCTAGCAAAGAGACAAGCGGATGCACGCAGCGTAGAGCCATCGGTCGATTGTCGGTGAAATGGGTCAACTGCCCTCTTGCGTGCAGCCAATCATGAACGAAGGAGCTGATCGTCCGCTCGAGAAACGGAGTGACGCGGGCGCTACCTATCTCCAGTCTTACGAAGGGGCTCATCACCGCCGGAAGCCCGCTCGCGAACGCGCCTGGATAGAAAACCTGGTAGTCGGCCGAGCGTGCGTACTTGTCCGTCTTGGTACGGTCGAGCTTCACCGAGGCTCCCGGGACAACGATGAGACCCTCGAGAGCGTGGTAGAAGTCTTGACGTGACGCCACCGGCCCCTTGTTCAAACTCGACCAGCTTTTGACGGCGGGCGCACCGCTGGAGCCACTCTCCACTTTCAAGTCGAGGTCTTCGGAGAACCGCTTGATGAGCCCGAAGCCTTTGGACAGAGATGTTTCTCCCTTGAACCAGATTTCGAGACCAGAGCGGTCGAGAGCCCACAATGAAAGCGTGACCCAGTAGTCCTTCTCTACGAGAGCTGGGCTCAGGGCGTTGCTCTGGGCAACAATACGCAGCAAGTCACCAAACTCCGAGTCCTCGTGCGGCAGCATCATGCCTTTTCGATGGCTCGTTCAACAAGCGCCTGCGTCGCCTGCGTTCCATAGTGTCGGGCTGCTTTGCGAAGCGTCTCAGTGCCCAGCCGTTGTTCTCCAATGGCCCGACGCAGTGGCTCTTCCACTGTGTCCAGGGAGATACCCGCCATCTCATGATGCTGGATGAGGTCCACGGCGAACCATTCGGGCGTTGGAGGATCCGGAAACGCAACGCGGCGCAACAGAAACTGTCGCCCGCCGAGTTGGAACAGGCCCGAGCGCTTCGTGTTGTAGACGAGACGAGTCGCGAACGAGGCGGTCGTCCCCAGTCCCAGCTCATTCCACCTTTCGGGACCGGTCATCACGAACGGCGTGCCCTCCAGGAACGCTCGCAGGAGCTCGTTGTCGTCGGGTGGCACGACCCCGAACTTGCCACGGCGAGGGCAGACGAAAAGCCCATGCGCCAGAAGGTAGAGTTTTCCTTCGCGTTCGAGCCGACGAGCGAGTCGAGAGGGGTTCCGACCCCATCGCGACAGCTCGTGAGTGCGGTAAACCCTTCCTGGTAAAGGCGTGAGGGATGGGCCCATGCAATCTGTTGGGTGATCCTGCCACCCGCCTGCGGTAGGGAGCGGGTTCTCGTGAGGTTTACTCTCCCCCTCGGGGGAGCGGCCGCCGCTTTACTCGGTGTAGTCGGGCTCTTCCCAGTCGAGGATCCGCTTCAACGCTGCAAAGTGCTCTCTGGCCTGTTTCGCGAGATTGTTGGGACGGGACTCGCTCACGTAGCCGGCCGCCACCTCGTCCGGTATGAAACGGAGCGGCTGCCCCGTCGATTGTGCGAGGACCTGACCGTGCGGGATGACGACGAAGCGGTCTTCCTCGTCGGGAACCCGGGCGGTGAAATGGTTGTTGATGCTCTCGTTGAGCCCCTGACGATCCGCGAGCCGATAG
This sequence comes from Candidatus Marinacidobacterales bacterium, assembly GCA_965237685.1. Taxonomy (GTDB): domain Bacteria; phylum Acidobacteriota; class Vicinamibacteria; order Marinacidobacterales; family SMYC01; genus CBDEGF01. The sequence goes on along the minus strand of CBDEGF010000003.1, from coordinate 1,344,864 downwards.
GCCGCGGCAAGGTCGACCCGGATTTGTCGGGCGGTTATCATCTCATTCCAGAAGGGGAAGCTACCATGATGTCACGAGACCACCATTCGCGCAGGCGCTTTCTTTCGTAGTTCGGTAGCGCCGGACTGTCCACAACACTCTTTCCCGGGGTGCTCTGGGCCAGGCTCCAGGAGTCGGGTGACGGACGGGTTACCGACAACATGATCAAAGAGACAGCCTCGCTCGCCGGTCTCGATTTCACCGAAGAAGAGCGGGCACTGATGGTGGACGAGGTCAACAAGAACTTCGCACGCTACGAAGAAATCCGCGAAACCTCGCTGGACAACTCTGTGGCGCCACCCCTGTACTTCGACCCGTTTGTTCCTGGCATCCCGGTGGAGTGCACCGCGCGGTCGCCCCGTGTGAGCCCGCCCCCGGCGGTCGAGCGTCCCGGCGATCTGGAGGACGTGGCGTTCTGGCCGGTGACACATTTGTCGCAGCTCATCGCGACCCGGCGGGTGAGCGCGCTCGAGCTTACGGAGATGTACCTGGCCAGGCTCGAGCGACTCAATCCGGTGCTCAATTGTGTCGTGACGCTGACGCCCGAGCGTGCACGGCGTCGGGCGGAACAAGCGGATGCGGATCTAGCTGCAGGCCGCTACCACGGCCCGCTGCACGGTATCCCGTGGGGCGCAAAGGACATCATCGCGGTCAACGGATACCGCACGACCTGGGGCGCCGCACCGTTCGAGAACCGGATGATCGACGTCGATGCCGCCGTGGTCGAGCGACTGGACGCGGCAGGGGCCGTCCTGGTCGCGAAGCTCACGACCGGCGAGCTGGCGTTCGGCCACAACTGGTTCGGGGGACGGACCAACAATCCGTGGAACCCCGAAGAGGGATCCAGCGGCTCCTCGGCCGGGTCAGGCTCCGCGACCGCGGCCGGGCTGGTCGGCTTCTCGATAGGGACGGACACCGGCGGCTCGATCCTGTCGCCGTCGGTGCGTTGCGGCGTGGTCGGCTTGCGGCCCACGTTTGGACGGGTGAGCCGCTATGGCGTCATGGCCGCCGGGTACAGCCTCGACAAGATCGGTCCGATGTGTCGGACGGCGGAAGACTGCGCACTGGTCCTGAGCGCGATCGTCGGACCCGACGGCCGGGATCTGGCGGTCGCAGCCGGAGTTCCGTTCAACTGGGACGCGCGTGTCTCTCTGGACGATCTGCGCGTCGGCTATTTCGAGGAGGCCTTTCACGAGGACCTGCCGAGGGAGAGCGAGGAGAGCAAGGCCAACGCGCTCGCCGCTCTCGACACGCTACGCGCACAGGGTGCGGAGCTCAAGCCCGTCGAGTTGCCGCGGAACGATTTGATCTACTTCATCGAGTACGTCGAGCGCTCGGCCGGTTTCGACGAGTTCCATCGAAGCCGCCGGGATGCCGGCCTGGTTCGGGAGCGCCACCGGGGCGAGCTCCGTGCGTCACACCTCGTGCCGGCGGTCGAGTACCTTCAGGCGAATCGCATTCGCCGATTGTTGATGGACGAAGTCGCGGCGACGATGGCAGATTTCGACGTGATCGTGACGCCGTGGCGAGCCATCAATCCGCTCACCAGCATGACCGGGCACCCGGTGGTGGCGGTGCCGAACGGGTTCACGCGCGCAGGGACACCGACAGGGATGGCGTTCATGGGACAGATCTACGGAGAGGGAAAGCTGCTGGCCGCGGCCAAAGCGTTCCAGGACGCAACGGATTTCCACGAGAGGCATCCGGCGCTGTAGACCGCCCTCATCCTAGCCTAGCCAGGTCAGCGTGAAAGCGACGGGCTACGTTGCCTGTAAACGAGCCCGAGCCTGAGCCCGAATCCAGCGGTATCGTCTGGGCCGATTCCTGGCAAAGGAAAACGGGCACGGGCTGGGGCTCGGGGCTCGGGCGAAGGTCAGGATGAGGGGGCGCCTTTCGGGATCACTGCCGTCGTTTCGATCTCTATCTTCGCCCCATGGTCGACGAGCCCTGCCACCTGGACGACCGCCATGGCGGGGTAATGGCGCCCCATGACCTTGCGATAAGCGGTCCCGACGTCCTTCAGGCGCGACAGGTATTCGGCCCGGTCGGTCACGTCCACGTGAGTTTCCGGCAAGCGTGCATGAAAAGGGAAGGTGTTGCGAGCTAGATTTGTCCTCCGAACCCGGAAAGGCAAAGGAGGTCAGAGATGAAAGGAAAGAAGCAGGGAAACGCGCTTCCTATGCGTCTGAATCGAGGAGTTGAGCGTTTCGAGAGATGGCGAGCGACTCGGCAGAAGCGGAGAATCCCGGAAGCAATGTGGAAGGTTGCGGAGGGACTGGCGAGAGAGTTTGGAGTCCATCGGACGTCGCGTGCCTTGAGGTTGAACTACGAAGAGCTGAAGAGGCGCTGGTCGGCATCGGCGGAAGGAGAAGGAAAACCGAGCGCCGAGGCGGAAGCTAGTTCGTTTGTTCCGCTGATGGGGCCTGGGCTGGTGGGCGGAGAAGGAGCGGCGGAGTACAAGGGTGTGGACGGCAAGTGGATGCGTGTGGAGTGGAAGGGAGCGAGTCCGGATCTGGCGGCGTTGAGCGAGAGCTTTTTCTTCGGGGGTGGGTCGTGATCCAGGTAACGCCGCAGATGCGGATCTTGTTGGCGGTGGGTGCTGCGGACTTCCGCCGGGGGATCGACGGGTTGGCGCGGATGTGTCGGGAGGAGCTATCACGGGATCCGTTTAGCGGGACGGTGTTCGTGTTCTGCAATCGACGACGGACATCGGTGAAACTGCTCGTCTACGACGGCCAAGGATTTTGGTTATGCCAAAAGCGTCTGTCGAAGGGACGTTTCCGTCACTGGCCTGAGGGAGGAAAGCATCAGAGCCTGGAAGCGCATGAGCTCGGGGTACTGTTGTCGGGGGGTGATCCCGCGGCAGCGAAAGGAGCGCCTCAGTGGCGGCGGGTGGCGGTGCCGGCGTGAGGGTGAGGGAGAAACGAATCGGGGGTTAAAAGGGTTGCGTTCTAGGGAACGATCCGCTAAGCTGCCGTCTGATGAGTGGGGTTCGGTATCGCGGCCGGGAAGTGAGCGAAGCGGATATCGAGTTCATCCGCGAGCTCATCGCCGCCCATCCCAAGGAAAGCCGTCGTGCGCTGTCGTTGAAGCTGTGCGCGGCGTGGCAATGGGTGCAAGCGAACGGCGCACCGTGCGACGCGATCGCTCGAGGGCTTCTGCTCAGCCTTCACCGCTCGTCTCGAATCGAGCTTCCGGAGCCGCGGTACCGGTTCTCGAGGCCGTATCACCGCAACAAACCGAGTGTGGTGGAGCTCGACTCGACACCGCTCCGGGCACGTCTGTGCGCGCTTCAGCCTCTGGAGTTTCGTCAGGTGCGGCGCACGGAACAGGAGGCTGTGTTCAACGGGCTCATCGAGACCCACCACTACCTGGGCTACACGCAGCCGGTGGGGGCGCACCTGAAGTACCTGGTTTTGAGCCAAGGGCGTCCGGTGGCCTGCGTGTCGTTCTCGTCAGCACCACGCCACTTGGAGGCTCGGGACCGTTTCATCGGGTGGTCTGCTGAGGCCCGGCGGCGCAACATCCGCTTCATCGCCTATAACCCGCGGTTTTTGATCCTTCCGTGGATCTTCGTTCCACATTTGGCGTCGCACATTCTGGGCCGCATGGTGCGAAAGCTTCCGATGGAGTGGGAACAGAGCTACGGCAATCCGGTGTTTTTTGTAGAGACCTTCGTGGACGTGTCTCGGTATCGAGGGACGTGCTACCGGGCGGCGAACTGGGTTGTTTTGGGCATGACGAAGGGTCTGGGCAAGGACAGCCGGTCGAAGCGTCCGAACCGCTCGCTGAAGCAAGTGCTGGGCTATCCGCTGACGAAGCGCTTTCGAGAAAAGCTCTCGAGCTATTAGAATGCGGACTCCACCAACGATCGAGCTAACGATGGAAGATCTGGAAACCCTGCTCAAGCGTGCGAAGGCTTCCTTAGCGGAAGAGGACTACGAGAAGCTGGAGCTTTTGCGCAACGCCTATTTGACGCTGACGGATTTCATCGAAGACGACCGGATGACGATTCGGAAACTGCGAGAGATGTTGTTCGGTCGAAGCACGGAAAAGACGAGCAAGGTTGTTGCCGAAGTGGAGGGCGAAACTCCACAGCTTCGCGGCGGGGAGAGTGGCGGGCCGAGCGAGGGTGACGAGCCAGACAAGAGCACCAAGCGGCGCAAGGCCAAGGGTCATGGTCGCAACGGCGCGGACGCCTACCAGGGCGCGGATCGGATCCGTATCGCTCGCGATGAGCTGAAGCACGGGCAGCGGTGCCCGGAGTGCGAGACGGGCAAGGTCTATGCGAAGAAGCCGAAGGTGCTCGTGCGCATCACCGGCGAGCCTCCTCTGAGAGCGACGCTGTATGAGCTCGAGCGATTCCGATGCAACCTCTGCGGCGAGACCTTCACAGCGAGCGCCCCTGATGGCGTGGGTGAGGAGAAGTACGATGCCACCTCCGCGGCCATGATTGGACTGCTGAGGTACGGGAGCGGGCTTCCCTTCAATCGCCTGGAAGGCCTGCAGGGGTCCATGGGCATTCCCCTGCCGGCCTCGACCCAGTGGGATATCGTCCACGACGCTGCCATTGAGCTCGAGCCCGTCTTCGAGGAGCTGATCCGGCAAGCGGCCGCTGGCGATGTGTTCTACAACGATGACACGGGTGTGAAGGTTCTTTCCCTCATGAACGTGCCGCCCGAGCCAGAGGATGGCGTCGCCGCCGAGCGCACCGGGCTCTTTACCTCAGGGATCGTTTCCACGAAGCAGGGGCGGAGGATCGCGCTTTTCTTCACCGGGCGCAAGCACGCAGGCGAGAACCTCAGCCACGTTACTCGCTCAACGGGCTTCGGAGCTCCCTCCGCCGATCCAGATGTGCGATGCGCTTTCACGCAATCTTCCCAAGGAGTTCGAAACCATCCTCTCAAACTGCCTTACGCATGGCCGCAGGTACTTCGTGAAGGTTGTGGAGAACTTCCCGCAAGAGTGCCTCTACGTGATTGAGGTGCTTGCCGAAGTGTACCGAATCGATGCTCTCGCTCGCGAGCGAGGGCTCTCGCCCGAGAAACGATTGCGCTTGCATCAGGCCGAGAGCGAACCGATTCTCAAAGAGCTCAAGGCTTGGTTCAAGGCGCAGCTTGCCGACAAGAAGGTGGAACCGAACTCAGGTCTTGGCGAGGCCATCCGTTACATGCTCAAACACTGGGACAAGCTCACCCGATTCCTGAGGGTGCCAGGCGCACCCCTCGACAATAATCTGTGCGAACGCGCATTGAAGAAAGCCATTCTGCATCGGAAGAACTCCCTGTTCTACAAGACGAAAAACGGCGCCCGGGTCGGAGACATCTTCCTCAGCTTCATCCACACCGCCGAGCTCAACGGCGTCGATCCCTTCCACTACCTCACCGAGCTCATTCGACATCGCGGCGAAATCCACGCGAACCCCGCGGACTGGCTGCCCTGGAACTACCGAGACACACTCGCTCGCGGCTCCAAAAACGAGCAGACGCACGCACGTCCCAAAGAAATCAGACCCTAACGCACGCTTGCCGGAAACTCACCGTACCACGTCATTCGGACCACGTGCTCAGGGCTCGCGCCGCCTTCTCGCAGCACGGCTATCGTGTTCGCGAGCGCCCGGCGAAGCTGCTCGACGAAATCGTTGCTGGTGAGCTTTTCCTCCTCGTCCCAGCCGATCATGCCTGCGACGAAGACCATTCGACCCTCCGCGGCGACGCCGTTCGCGTAGCCCTTCGGGCGCGGCCATCCAGGGGGCAGAAGAATCTGATGACCACTCAAGCGTCGCCTCCTTCGCGCTCGCGTTGCCGCAGCCGATAGCGCTGGATCTTCCCGGTCTCGGTTCTGGGCAGGGTTTCGATGAACTCGACGACGCGCGGGTACTTGTAGGGCGCGATCTCCTTCTTGGCGAACTCCTGGAGCTCGGAGACCATCTCCTCCGTGCCCCGATGACCTTCGGCCAGGACGACGAACGCTTTGACGACGTTGCCGCGCTCCGGGTCCGGGGAGGCGACGACGGCGCAGTCTTTCACTGCGGTGTGGGCCAGAAGCGCTTCTTCGACTTCCGGTCCCGAGATGTTGTAGCCGGATGCGATGATCATGTCGTCGGCGCGGGCCTGGAACCAGAAAAAGCCGTCCTCGTTCAGGACGTAGGCATCTCCGGTCAGATTCCACCCCCTTTTCACGTAGTCCCGCTGGCGCTCGTCGGCGAGGTAACGGCAGCCGGTCGGACCGCGAATCGCCAGCCGGCCCACCTCGCCTGCGGGCACCGGCTCGAAATCGTCGTTCAGGACCCTCGCCTGGTAGCCGCGAACCGCCTTTCCCGTCGCCCCGGGGCGGATATCGTCTCCTGCGGCGCTGATGAAGATGTGAAACATCTCGGTGGCGCCGATACCGTCGATGATGCGCAGCCCGGTTGCCTCGTGCCACGACTCGAACGTGGGCAGCGGCAGGGTCTCTCCCGCCGACACACAATGTCTCAACCTCGAAACGTCCGCTTCCCGCACCAGTGGCAGGGTGGCGCGATAGGCGGTCGGTGCGGTTGCGAGGATGCTCACGCCGAAGCGCTCGCAAGTCTCGATGACAGCTTCGGGAGACGGCCTCTCGATGAGAGCCACCCTGGCACCCACGCGCATCGGAAAGATCACGTGCATCCCGAGGCCGAACGTGAACGCGATGGGAGGTGTTCCGCTGAAGACGTCCTCGGCACTCGCGGGAAGCGTCGAGCGAAAGAAGGTGTCGGCCGATGCGAGAAGATCGCGGTGGAAGTGCACCGTTCCCTTTGGCTTCCCGGTGGTCCCCGAGGTGAAAGCGATGAGCACCGGATCGTCGACTGCGGTCGAAGCGTTCTCGAAGCCCGCGTCTCGTGAAGCCATCATCTGCTCCAGCTCGTCGTCGTCACCCTGGCCGTCGAAATGGACGACCCGCTCCAGGGCCGGGCAAGCCGAGAGGGCTCCGCTCAGCTCGTCTTCGAGCCGCCCGATCGCAGATGGCAAGCGAGACATTTGCCTTGTCCACGATGACGGCGAGCTCCCGCTGTCGCAACAGAGGCATCGAGACTCCGTCGACGGCGGCAAGCACGGGCTGGGGACAGCCGCGTATGGCCTTCACGAGGTCGCCGGTCATACGGGTGAACCTCAACAAGCCCTTCATGTCCATTCGGGTGAGAGGGCCGATAATCTCGTGCACGTCGCCGCCGGAGCAGAAATTCTCGCCCGCCCCGGTGATGACGACGGCATCGACGTCCTCGGCCTCGGTCAGCCGGCGGAACGTGTCACGGAGCTCGGCGTAGGATTCGAACGTCAGCGGATTCTTCCGCTCCGGGCGATCGAGGGTCACGGTCGCAACCGTGCCATCGACTCTCCATTGGAAGTGCTCGGGCTGGAAGTCGGCCATTTTCATCGGCACCCCTCCACAGACTCATCGGAAAATATCAACGCGGAGACGCGGAGAAGAAAGTGCGGAAGGCTCGAATCCGCCGAAGAGATGTTTGGAAAGAAACTGTAAACCGCTCATTCTTGTTCGGGTTTTTTCTGCGCCTCTGCGCCTCTGCGCCTCTGCGCCTCTGCGTTGAACTGTTCCGAAAGCACCTTCGCGGATTCGTCCCGCCGCGGTCCCGATTTTTTTCCTGGTTTCCTGGGTTCCTTGTCGTTTCTCTCTTTCTCCGTGCCTCTGCGTTTTGTTTTCTTAGATATCTATTGCCATTCCGGCCGGGCGCTTCAAGTTGCGCTCGAACTGCTTCTGCCCGGCCAGGTACTGCATCGGCCACTTCAGGTCGACATCCTGTCTCGCTGCGGCGTGGAGCGTCCAGTAAGGGTCGGCGAGGTGAGGCCGGGCGAGACAGCACAGGTCGGCACGGCCCGCCGCGATGATGCTGTTCACGTGATCGATCTCGAAGATATTGCCCACCGCCATCGTGGGGATGCCTGCTTCGTTTCGAATGCGATCGCTGAAAGGGGTCTGGTACATGCGTCCGTAGACGGGGCGGGCCCGGGGACTCGTCAGTCCGGCGGACACGTTGATGATATCCGCGCCCGCCGCCTTGAACGCGCGTGCGATCTCGACGGCGTCGTCCCCGTCGATCCCGCCTTCCAGCCAGTCCGTTGCGGAGATGCGCACCGACATGGGTTTGGCCTCCGGCCATACCGCCCGGCAGGCGCCGAAGACCTCGAGAGGGAATCTCAACCGATGGGTGAGAGGGCCGCCGTACTCGTCGGTACGCTGGTTCAGGAGCGGGGTGATGAACGCGGACAGCAGGTAACCGTGCGCGCAATGAAGCTCCAGAAGATCGAAGCCGGCTTCCGCGCCCATCCGCGCCGCACGCTCGAACTCTTCGACGACCCGATCCATGTCCTCGCGACTCATGGGATGCGGTATCTGGTTCGCGGGTCCGTAGGGGATCTCGGACGGGCCGATGACGGGCCAGTTCCCGTGCTCCAGAGGCTCGTCCATCCCTTCCCAGGCGAGCCGGGTCGATCCCTTCGGGCCGGCGTGGCCGAGCTGGAGACCGATCTTCGAGGCGCTCTCGTCGTGCACGAGGTCGACGATGCGCTTCCAGGCGGTCAGGTGCTCGGTCCGGTACATTCCGGTGCAGCCGGGACTGATGCGGGCGTCGCGGGCAACGTTGGTCATTTCGGTGAAGATGAGCGCGGCGCCCCCGATGGCGCGCGAGCCGAGATGTACGAGATGGAAGTCTCCTGGCGTGCCGTCTTCCGCACTGTACATGCACATCGGCGAGACCACCACGCGGTGGGCGAGCTCGAGCTCGCGCAGGCGGACGGGCGTGAACATCGGTGGAAGTCGCGCGTCGGTCGCCGGTGCACTGGCTCTGCTTGCAAACCAGTGCTCGTAGTCGTCCATCCAGCGCAGGTCGCGCTTGCGCAGGCCTTCGTGGCTGACGCGCTGGCTCCGGGTCAGCAAGGAATAGGAGAACTGCGGGGGCTCGAATTTCGCATAGCGCTCGACGTTCTCGAACCACTCCGTGCTGTTGCGGGCGGCGCTTTGCAAACGCAGCACTTCGATCTTGCGTTCCGCCTCGTAGGTCTCGAGGGCCTTTCTCAGGCTGTCCGCGCTCTGCAGGCGGTCGGCCAGATCGATGGCATCCTCCATGGCGAGCTTGGTGCCGGAACCGATGGAAAAGTGAGCGGTATGCGCGGCGTCGCCGATCAGAACGACGTTCTTGTGAGACCATCGCGCGTTGCTGACCCGCGCAAAGTTCAGCCAGGACGAGCCGCGGAGGTGTTTCGCGTTGCTCATCAGCCGGTGCCCCTCGAGATATGCGCCGAAGATCTCCTCGCAGAAGACGATCTCCTCCTCCTTGCTCATCTGGTCGACGCCGTGCTTGCGCCAGGTCTCGTCCGTACATTCGACGATGAAGGTACTCGTGTCGGCGTCGAAACGGTAGGCGTGCACCTGGATCCAGCTGTGCTCGGTCTCCTGGAAGATGAAGGTAAAGGCGTCGAAAAGGCGATGCGTCCCCAGCCAGATGAACTTGTTCGGACGAACATCGATATCGGGCTGGAAGTGCTCGGAAAAATGCTCCCGGATCCTGCTGTTGCTGCCATCGGAGGCGATAACGAGGTCGCAATCCCGGTAGTCGTCCAGGCTCTCGACCTCGGTCTCGAAGTGGAGCTCGATGCCGAGCTCTCGGGCCCGCTCCTGAAGCAGGAGGAGCATCTTCTTCCGGGAAATTCCGGCGAACCCGTGACCGGTCGTGGTGAGGCACGTCCCCCGGAAGTGAACGTCGATGTCCTCCCAGCGGTAGAAGGAAGAAAGAATTCTCTCGGCGGAAACAGAGTCGTTATCCTTCAGGTTCTGGAAGGTCTGGTCGGAGAAGACGACGCCCCAGCCGAAGGTATCGTCGGGCCGGTTGCGCTCGTAGACGTGGATCTCGTGGGAGGTGTCGCGAAGCTTGGCGGAGATGGCGAAGTAGAGCCCCGCCGGCCCACCTCCTATGCAGGCGATTTTCATGAAACGCCGTAACTATAGCTTACTTCGCGGGTTTGTAGATCCTTCCGGCGTGCTGCTTTCCATTCATCTTCACGACGAGAGGTGTGTCGAAGCGAAGGTGCCGTACGTGGCTCTCTTCGAAAATGGCCTTCTGCGCCGAGAGCCACTCCCAGTCCAGGAAGCCCTGCCCCGCCTCGGGATTGACGGTGAAGTAGCCGACGTTGCTCGACGTCAGGTTCTGAAAGAAATGAGTGCCTTGAGACGGCGTGACCTGCAGATCGCGAAAGCCTGCCTCGACGATGACCCTGGCACCGGCGATCTGAGCCCACGTGACCGGGATCCCGAGGAACGGTTCGCTCGAGCCCCAGCGGCCGACGCCGATGAGCAGATAGGGACGAGCCGCCGCCCGGAGGTCGCGGTTGAGCTGCCCCACGATCCTCGCGGCATCTTGACTCTGGGTGCGCTCGAAGCGGAGATAGTCGACTACGACAACGTCCATCAGATCGGTGATCTTGCCGTTGCCGAGAACGCTCTCGCTGCCGCAGACGAGCTCGCGCTCGTCGACCTCGTCCAGCTCGACGTCCTCCATCTCTTTCGACAGGGCAAGAGGTCGCAGCTGCAGGAAACCGAACTCCTCGTCCACGCCCGGGGGGGTCCTCAGCGTCACCGCGAATTCGAGCTCCACCGGGGCCCCGGTCCCGAGCTCGCCCAGCTCGAGCAGCGTCTCGAGGATTCCTGCCAGCGGAAAGCGCCCGTGCTTGAGTACCGGCGCGAGGGTTACCAGTCGGACTCCAGGCCGGGAAACGCCGTCATAGACGGCATCGTTCTCGCTCGAGTAGGTGGAGCCGACCGCCGCGAGCGTTCCGTCCGCTTCCGCGACATCGAGTCCCCAGGAGCCCAGATCGACGCAGCATTCGTGCCAGTCGCCGGCATCGCCGGCATCGCCTCCCAGGCGAATGGCGTAGAACTCGCGCTGGCAATTCTTCAGAATCTCGTCGACGGAAGAGAACTGAAGCGAATGGCGCGGGTATCTGGGTGAAAAGCGGACGCAGCAGCCACCGTCGACGACCGTCTTGCCCAGCCCGAGACCGACCGCAGCGATGCCGTCTTCGGAGGTCGCAGGAGCGGTGGGGTAGAAGTTGTAGGAGCGCGCGACCCCGGCGAAGTCAGGGTAGAAGCGATCCCCGGCCGGCGCCCCGACGACTCTCTGGATGATGACCGCCATCTTCTCTTCTTCGAGACGGTAGTTCGTGGCGTCGATGAAATTCTTCGCGCGGTTGGAGAAGGTGGAAGCATAGACGCGCTTGATGGTCGTCAGGAGCTGCTCGAGGCGCACCCCCGGCTCCGAGTGTTCGTTCGGGAGCATGTGTGTCTCGTAGACACCCGCGAACGGCTGATACTGAGAGTCCTCGAGAAGGCTGGACGAGCGGACTGCCAGCGGATAGTTCGCGATTCGGAGGAAGGCGGCCAGATCATCGCGAATGTCCTGCGAAAAATCGCCTTCGACGAAGCGTATCTGAATCTGCTCGTAGTCCTCCGAGCTCATGGCGAAGCTGGCCAGAGCGTTGTCCTCGAGGAAACGGTCGAAGATATCCGTGGCCAGGACGACGGACAAAGGAACGGAGATACTCACGTTCGGAATGTCGCGGTCGACGTGGTATTCGTTCAGCAGCGTGTTGATGAAGGCCAGCCCGCGTGCTTTGCCTCCGAGTGAACCGGTTCCGATGCGATAGAAGCCGCTTCCGTCGAACGAATGACGATCGAAATCGGCGACGAGACCACGATTACGTTCTTTCCGATACTCCGCGATGGAGCGGATGACCTCTTGCCGCAGGTCTTCCATCGTTGCGAAATCGCTGACTTTGCGTGGCCGCAGCTTGTCGGCCAGGGCGAACTCCGTGCGCGCCTTGAGCCAGTTGGAGAAATCGTTCCGCTCACCGTGATAGGCCAGGCTTTCCGCCGGAACGGTGTACATCAGCTGCTCGAGCGTCTTCAGGTCCGGGGCGCGTGCGATCTCCGTACCGTCCTGGAGCCGAAAAACGAACGGGCCGAAGCGAAAGCTCTCCACCATGAAGTTGCGGACCTGGTCGAGAAGCCGTCGCGATCCCTTGAGTCCGAAGGACGCGTTCACCGAACGGGCTTCCTCCTCGTTCTCCGGCCGGCTCGACTGGAGCATGATCGGGACGTCGGGGCGGATTTTCCGGGCCTCACGGGCGAAGCGCACACCGGCATCGGGACAGGACTCTCCGTCTTTCGGGAACTTGATATCAGAAATGATGCCCAGGATCTCGCTGGAATAGGTCTCGAAGTAGCTCCAGGCTTCCTCGTAGTGGTCGCAGAGGAGGAGCTTCGGGCGGGCCCGAATGCGCATGAGCTTGTGGGTCAGGTTGATGCCTTCCGGCACCAGGCTCTGCGAGTGTTTGACGAGCTCCGTATAGATCATGGGCATGAAGGACGAGTAGTAGCGAATGTTGTCTTCGATGACGATGATCGCCTGGACCCCGGCGACCCCGGTGTCGTAGGCGACGTTCATCTTGTCTTCGATGTACTTTGTGATCGCGAGCAGAATCCGCACATCTCCTTGCCACAAGAAAGTACGCTCGATCTCTGACAGGTTATGTTTGGCGCTGAACTCGTTGAGAGCCTGCGGATCGTAGGCGAGGAGCACCAGGGGTGTGTCGATGCCGTTCTCGCGCAGCCGATGAGCCAGCTCGACGACGTTCATATCGCCCAGCTCGGTGGATGTGATGATGAGGTTGTAGCGCCCGGTGTCTCTCGCCAGCTCGAGCGCATCCTCGCCGTGGAAGACGTGGGTGAGGTTGGGCGTGTAGCGGAGGTTGAGCTCGAGGAACTCGCCGAGGAACTGCTCGTTCAGCCGGCCGTCCTGGGACAGGATGAAGTAGTCGTAGAGACTCGAGACCATGAGGACGTCCCGGACGCGGTCGCGCATGAGGTTCTCGAAGCCGTGGAAGTGACCTGGCTGCTGGAGGGGTTTGCGGGAAAGTCGATACCGCTCATCTCAGTTTTGCCTCTCCCCCGCTGGGGGAGCCGCCTTCGTCGGCAAGGCCGACTCCGGCGGACCGGCCGAAGCTTCACGCGAAGGCCGGGCGGGTGAGGGGGCCGCGGAGGGTTCGTGCACTAGACCTACCTGCAGGGGTTCATCGGGGCCATGAAGGCCTCGATGGCCACCGCGTCGGCGACTGTGCCTTCGAGGGGTATCTCCCCGGCGAGCGCGTCGGGAGCCGGATCCGGACCGGACCAGATGCCGATCCGTCGGCGCTCGTCGGAGTCACAATCGATCATGATGAGCGTTGTCAGACCGTCGCGCCCGCCGGCCGTTTGCTGGCTGTAGACGTCTCCCCGAAGGGCGACCCACAACATGCGGGCATCGATCCGATCGAGCTCTCCGCGGGTCACGTGCTCGCGCACGTCCACCTGGATTCCGTGCTGCTCGAGGGCCGACAGGTCGTCCGTCCTCCCCTCGAAGAAATCGACGACGCCGTCCTGCTCCTGGCCGAAACTCATCATCTCGAAGTAGACGAACTCGTACTCGGAGGCGGGCGAAGGGTGCCCATCTTCGTCAGGCTCCCGGTCCGACAACACCGCCACGTCCATGACGAACGGAATCGACATGCCAATGACGGGGTAGTAGCCGTCGGGCAACGTCTCCGCGCCGAGAACATCCAGCACTTTCTCTCGCCGCTGATCGGGATCCTCGAGCGACTCGGCAAACTCGTTGGCCTTGTGAAAGCCCCAGAACCCCAGCCCCACGACGCCGAGGACGAGGAGTCCGATCCCCGACGCGCAACCGCAGCCAACGTACACCCATGGGGAGATCTGTTTGCCTTCGCTCATGTGTCTGATCGTTTCCTTGCCTCACACTTGCCCGTGCCCGAGCCCGCTACTCACCTTAGTTGGTCGCCGGGACGTCCTCGACCCGGTAGATCTCGAACCACTCGAGGATATGTGCCACCTTGGAAATGAGGTTGCTGGGTCGGGCGGCGATCCCGTGGGAGGCCCCCGGGATTCGGACGAGTGCGGCGTCGATCTTCCTGAGCTTCAAGGCTTGATAGAACTGCTCGGACTCGGACATCGGAGTTCGGTAGTCCTCCTCCCCGGTGAGCAGCATCGTGGGTGTGGTGACGTTGCCCACGTAGGCGAGGGGAGAGCGCTTCATGTAGTGCTCGGTGTGATCCCAGGGGAAGCCCGGAAACCAGTATTTCCAGCCGTAGCCATACATGTCGGCGGTGAGAGCCCAGCTGTACCAGTTGACGACCGGCTTGGCCGCCACCGCCGCGCGGAAGCGGTCGGTATGCCCGACGATCCAGCTGGTCAGGACACCGCCCCCGCTTCCTCCGGTGACGAAGAGATTGCTCTCGTCGACATAGCCTCTGGCAATGACGGCATCGACGCCGGACATGAGATCGTCGTAGTCCTCGCTCGGGTAGGCGTGGTGGATGAGATTGCCGAACTCCTCGCCGTAGCTCGTGCTGCCTCGTGGGTTCGTATAGAGGACGACGTAGCCGGCGGCGGCGAACAGCTGCACCTCCGCGGAAAAACGACCTCCGTAATTGGTGAACGGGCCTCCGTGGATCTCGAGGATGAGCGGATACTTCTTTCCGGGCTCGAAGCCAGGCGGCTTGACGATCCAACCCTGCACCTTCCGGCCGTCGTGCGAGGAGTCGAACCGGATCGTTTCGATGGAGCCGAGCTCCTTGTGGCCAAACAGATCCTCGTTGAGGTCGGTCAGTCGTTTTACCTGGCTCCCGCGGCGGCCGACTCCCGCATCCGCAGGTCGCTCGGGCTCGGAGTACGTGAAGGCGAATGCGCCGTCGGTGGAAACGGAGAAGGACCCGCCTGCGTAGGGCCTTCCGATCGAGGTACCTCCGAGCTGGCCGGCGAGCACCTGGACGTCACCGTCCATCGGCACGAAGGCGATCTTCGTATCACCTTCGTCGTCGTACGAGAAGAAGAGACCGCTGCCATCTGCCTTCCAGACCGGAGACTGGACATCTCGGTCGAGTGCTCCGGTGAGAACTGATTTGTCGCTCCCGTCACGATTCATGACGTAGAGCTTCGTAACCTGATAACCCTGGTATCGGTCGTCGAAGCCGAGGTAGGCGATGCGCGAGCCGTCAGGCGACACCACCGGTGCGGCGTCCGGACCGTTTCGATCGGTCAGCTGCCGTATCGAGCGATCGGCGAGGCTGATCTCGTGAACTTCGCTGTTCAGCGGCTCGTGCTCCCAGTCTTCGTGCCGGTTCGCGGAGAACACCAGGGCTTTGCCGTCCGGCGTCCACGACGGACGGCCGCCATGGTTGAACGCACCGGAGGTGAGCTGGCGCGGAGAGCCGCCTTCGGCCGGCGCCACGAACAACTGGGTGTAGCCGTCTCTCAGATAGCCGGCCCCGTCGGCGCGATAAGTGAATTTGCGAATGACCTTTGCCGGCTTGGCCCATTCCGCGCCCTCCGGTTTCGGCGGCATCTCGGCGAAGGGCGGTGGAGACTCCGGCACGGACATCGAGAAGGCCAGCCAGCGACCGTCGGGGGACCACGACAAGCCGTTCGGCGAGCTCGTGAGATTCGTCAGCTTGGCCGTTTGTCCGGTGTCCATCCACCGCACGTAGAGCTGCGTCGACCCGTCGGCCGCCGAAACGTAAGCCAGGCGCTTGCCGTCCGGCGACCAGCGGGGAGAAAGGTCGTTCTCGTTACCGGTTGTCAGAGGCCGGTGGTTGTCGCCGTTCTCGTCGACGATCCAAAAATTCGAGCGCCGGCGATCCTTCATGATGTCCATGTAGTTCCGGACGTAGACGACGTGTGAGCCGTCTGGCGAGATCCGGGGGTCCGAGGCCCACTCGAGAGAGAACACGTCGATGGGGCGAAATCTCGAATCGTCCGCTTCGCCCGCCAAAGAGGCGAGTGGAGTGGCGGCGAGTACGAGCGCGATCAGCAACTTGGACGCGAAGTCATTTGGTTTCATACTGTATCTCCGTCGTGTCGGATGGGCCGGATTATAGCAGCTCATCAGGTACTGACCTGGGAGGCTTGAGATGACAAGAAGAGCGATGTCTGGTGCGGTCTTGCTGGTCCTCGGTGCCCTTCTCCTCGCAAGGATCTCGACGGTGGGTGCGGAAGCTCAGACCGGCGGGGACGTGTCCCGCTCGCTGGTCGTGAACCTGGAATCACCCCACCCGATTCGGGGAGTAGTCACCGTCAACATGCCGATCCCGCACAGCGCCATGGCACGGGTGGAGAACCTCGTGGTCGGCCCGGCGTCTCGGGACGAGACCAACCTGTGGGTGGATGCGGGGCGACTCGAGACCGACGGCTTCACCGATGTCGTGCTGAGCGTCCACGGAACGCTGAAGGGGAATCCCAGCGTCCCCGGAGCTCTCGGGGTCGTCCTCATTCCAGAGGAGGAAGCCATCCTGCGAGCCTTCGCGGAAGGCGAGGTGCATCTGCCGCTTCAGACCGAGGCGGGTCTCGCCGGCGGAGCTTTCTACTTCAGCGGGTCGAGCCCGAGCCTCCCGATTGGGTTTCCGAGCTATCGGTTGTATCTCTACAACACGACGGATCGCAGCGCCTCGGCCGACGTGTTTGCCTATCTGACTCACTAAACCTACACGATCCCCTGGTCGAGCATCGCGTCCGCGACCTTCAGGAATCCCGCGATGTTGGCTCCGTTCACGTAGTTACCTGGCGTTTCGAATCGTTCCGCCGCTTCGACGGTGGCCTGGTGGATGTCCTTCATGATCATTTGGAGGCGCTGGTCGACTTCCTCACGAGTCCAGGAGTAGCGCATGCTGTTCTGCGCCATTTCCAGGCCGGAGACGGCGACGCCGCCGGCGTTCGCTGCCTTGCCGGGACCGTAGAGAATCCTCTTCTCGACGAACAGCTCGACCGCCGCCGGGATACAGGGCATGTTCGCTCCCTCCGAGACGACGTAGGTGCCGTTGTCGACGAGCTTGCGTGCGTCCTGCTCGCTGATCTCGTTCTGAGTGGCGCTCGGAAAGGCGCAGTCGGCGGCGTGCGCCCATAGCGGGTGATAGCCGGCACCCGGGTCGGTATCGGTGTGGGTGGCACTCGAGAACTTGTCTGCATACTCCCGGATGCGCCCGCGCCGGACGTTTTTCAAATCCATGATGAAGTCGAGCTTTTCGCGATCGATTCCGTCGGGATCGTGGATGTAGCCGCTCGAATCGGACAGCGTGACGACCTTCGCGCCGAGCTCGATGAGCTTCTCGGTGGTGAACTGGGCGACGTTTCCCGAACCGGAAACGAGACAGGTCTTGCCGTCCAGGCTCTCGTTTCGCGTCTCGAGCATGTTGGCAGCGAAGTAGACGGAACCATACCCGGTCGCCTCGGGACGTATGAGCGAGCCACCCCAGTTCCTGCCTTTCCCGGTGAGGACGCCGGTGAACTCGTTGGCGATACGTTTGTAGTGGCCGAACAGGAAACCGATCTCCCGGCCGCCGACTCCGATATCACCGGCCGGCACGTCCGTATTCGGCCCGACGTGGCGGTAGAGCTCGGTCATGAAGCTCTGGCAGAAACGCATCACTTCGTCGTCGCTCTTGCCTTTGGGGTCGAAGTCGGAGCCGCCCTTGCCGCCGCCAAGCGGGAGCGTGGTGAGCGAGTTCTTGAAGACCTGCTCAAAGGCGAGGAACTTCAAGATTCCAAGGTTGACCGACGGGTGGAACCGCAGCCCGCCCTTGTAGGGGCCAATCGCACTGTTCATCTCGATGCGGAATCCCTTGTTGATCTGCACCTCGCCACGATCATCCTGCCACGGGACGCGGAAGAGGATGACGCGCTCGGGCTCGATGATGCGCTCGAGAATCTTCGCGGTTCGGTACTCTGGATGCCTCTCCAAAACGAGATCCAGGGATTCCGCCACTTCCTCGACAGCCTGGTGAAATTCCGGCTCGGCCGGGTTTTTGGCCTTGACCTCGGCCATGAGCGTGGACACGTAGTCACTCATTCGGTTCTGGCCTCCTTCAAATGTAGTGCTCGCTCGCCTCCTCGGCTCGCTCGCGGCGCCTCGCTCCTCGCTCGGCGCCACCTTCTGTCGGCCCATTCGGGCCGGGCTCGCTCCGCTCGCGTAGGTTGCATACGGATGGCTATTCCCTGTAGACGATCGCTCCGCCCACGACGGTCATGACGACTTTCGCGTGGCGGATCTCTTCCGTGGGCATCGTGAACAGATCCCCCTCGATCACGGCGAAATCGGCGAGGAATCCCGCCTTCAACATACCCTTGCGGTCCTCTTCGAACGACGCGTAGGCGGCAGCGGAGGTGTAGGCGCCGAGCGCCTCCTCCACCGTAATCCTCTGCTCCGGAACCCAGCCGTCCGGGTTCTTCTCGTCCAGCGTTCGCCTCGTGACCGCGGCGTAGATACCCTCGATGGGCGTCGGCGGGGCCACGTACCAGTCGCTTCCGAAGGCGAGGTGAGCTCCGGTGTCGAGAAGCGAGCGAAACGCGTAGGTGGTGCGAATACGTACCGGCCCGATAAGGTCCTCGGCCCACCGACCATCGTCGATAGCGTGATAGGGCTGCATGCTGGCGATGATGCCGAGCTCTGGAAAGCTGTCGATATCGTCAGCATCGAAGTGCTGGGCGTGCTCGATGCGAAAACGCCGATCGCGTGGGCCGTTCTCCCGCACGACACATTGATAGATGTCGAGGAGCAGAGCGTTGGTCCGATCTCCGATCGCGTGAACGGCGACGTGCAGGCTCGCCCGGTCGGCGCCCGAGCTCCATTCGTAGAGGTCGTCCTCGGTATTCACCAGAAGACCCCTGTCCCCGGGAGTGTCGTCATAGGGGGCGTGGAATGCTGCGGTGTGAGATCCGAGCGAGCCGTCGACGAAACCTTTCAGCATCCCGATACGAAGCCACTCGTCTCCGCGGCCGCGGCTGGCGACGAGATCGCCGAGGCGCTTCCACTCCGACAGGGGAACGGCCGCATAGACTCGGGTCGTGAGCCCGCCGGAATCGTGGGCGCTCTGAAAGGCCTCGAGCTCCTCGAACGTTCCCATGTGGTGGACCGAGCTTACGCCTTGTCGCGCGACGTAGTTCATGGCCGCCCCGAGCGCCGTTGCTTTCGCTTCGTCGTCCGGAGGCGGGACCACCGCGTCTACGAGACGCATCGCGTTGTCCTTCAGGATGCCCGTCGGCTCACCGAGCGCATTCTTCACGATGGTGCCATCCTCGACCGCCGGTGTTTCGCCGGTGATGCCAGCGACCTCCAGGGCGAGAGAGTTGGCGAGGGCCATGTGGCCGTCGAGCCGATGGATCCAGACCGGGTTGGAAGGCGTTACGTCATCGATCCAGTCGCGGCTGGGAAGCGTCCCGTCCCACTGATGGTGGTCCCAATCGCCTCCGGTGATCCAGGTGCCATCGGGCACGCTCTCGGCGAACTCACGAACCCGGGCCGTGAACATCTCCCGACTCGATGCGTCGCGAAGCTTGACCGACGCCAGCCGGAAGCCTCCGTCGAGGAAATGCACGTGGCTGTCGATGAAGCCAGGTACCACGAGCTTGCCGCCGAGGTCGATGACGGTCGCTCCTTCGACCTGGGGGCGAATGACCTCGTTGGGGCCGACGGCGACGATGTGATCGCCTTCGATCAGCATTGCCTGCGCCCGGGGCGGGGCCGGGTCCCCCGTCCAGACCTTGGCGTTCAGAATGGCAAGTCTTTCCGCGCCGGGAGCTTGGCCGGGGGGGCCGCAGGAGGCCGCGAGGAGCGGAGCGCTGATCGCGACTGCGGTCAGGCTGGCTCGGAGAGAGCGAATGGCGTCGGTGGTCAAGGAGAGAGGCTCGATGTCATGAGAGTCGTCACTCTTTGTATTCTGGAGCAGTTCGGTCGACAAGTCGAGCAGCCGTGCCGTGTCGGTCTGCTGTGAGGGGCTAGCTGTCTCGGCGGTTCGTCCTTTTCGCCTTCCAGCGACAGTCTAGACGGTCTCTTCGGCGACGACCGGCGTCCGTTCCTCCACCAGCTTGCGCTTTCGCCACTCCGGCACCACGACCCCGAGAGAGATGACCATGCGGAGCGCCTCGTCTACCGTCATGTCGAGCTCGGTGACCTCGTCCTTCGGAACCATGATGATGAAGCCGGAGGTCGGGTTGGGTGTCGTGGGCACGAAGACGCACACGACTTCCTGGCCCGTACGCGCTTGAACTTCGCCGAGAGAGCTCGCCGTCTGAAAGCAGAGGCTCCAGATCCCCTTGCGCGGGTACTCGACCAAAAGCACCTTCCGGAAAGACTCGCTTCGAGGTGAAAGCAGGGTTTCAGCGACCTTCTTTACCCCGGAATAGACCCAGCGAACGAGAGGAATGCGGTCGACGAGGGATTCCCCGAGGCCCAGCAGGCGCCGGCCGAGGAAATTGGCGGCAAGGGAGCCCGTCGCGAGGAGAAGAACAATGGTGAGGAGCACGCCCAGGCCCGGGACCCGGAAACCCAGCCAGGTCTCCGGCCGGTAAGCCGTGGGAATCAGCAGGAGCGTGTTGTCCATCAGGTCGACCAGGATCTTGAGAACGAGAAGCGTTACGCCGAGTGGGATCCACACGAGAAGACCCGCGACGAGGTAGCGCCTCAGCTTCATTTTGGGCATATGGATTTTCGAGTCTCTTCCAATCTAACGCCGCGAGACGGGCCTCTCAAGTCGGCGTCGTCGCGTCAGGCTGAGGGACGGAGCTCCGGAGCCCTCAGCCTCGTCGCAAGGATCATGAGCAAGGCCGCCGTCCAGAAGGGCCATAGCGGCTGGACGAAAACCCTTGTCAGCGCAGCGAGCGCCACCGCGAGCAGCATCGCGAGTCGCACACTGGTGTAGCCTCGAGCGAGGCGGACGTTTTTCGAAGCAAGGAGGAAATCCGTCGGCAGAAAGACGAGGAGCAGCTCGTTGTAGCGGATCTCGTCTTCCGGCGACACGATCATCAGGACGAACATCAAGACCCCCATGACACCCAGGAGATTCGCGGCGATCGTACGGAACAGATTGTGGACTGTAGCGGCACGCAGCATTCCCGCAACGAGAAGCAGCGCCGCCCCGCCCCAGAGGAACCATGTGACTCGTCGAGCAGCGGCGACATCGACCGCTCGAAGAGGGGCCTGCCTCGTATAGAGGACGACCGGATCGGCGCCAAGCTGTTCGGCGACGCCTTGCCTGAGCACGGCCGGAAGGAACATGGATTCGTAGGGCGTCGTCTGCCGGTCGAGGACGCGTCCGAGGAAGAGATCGCTTGCCATCAGAACTCCCCAGTGAAAACTCAGGCCCTGGTTTGCGAGCTGTCGGAACGTCGGGTTTTCCGACGGCCTCCAGCCCCGCAACGCGCCGCCCGTCGCCTCGTCGATGAGATCCCGCGGCTTCGTCGCACAGTTGTCGAAGAAATGGTCGTACCGGTAGTTGCGGTTCTCGGGAAGGGAGTCGTGGTGGAGCCGGCGGCCGAGGGCCGCGAGCTGTTCCTCCGTTAGAGGCAGCGTCTGACGGTAGAGCGTGCGGTCACCGTAGCGGGCGTGCGCCACCAGCTCTTCGAGTGTGCTGAGCGACACGAAGAACTCTGCGCGGCCGCGCAGCACGTCGACGGTCAGCCCTACCGGTCTCGAGAAATCCGTCGTGCCATAGTTGAAGCACAGGCCTTGGGGCCACTCCTCGGAGACGACGCACAAGGCAGCATGTCCGAACTTCGTGAACAGAAAATCGCCGGGGTCCGTCGTATAGAGCCCGGCGTGTGGTGTCGCGGGCTGAGCGCTCACGCCCCTCGACACGAGGGTGCCGAGAAGGAAGAGGGCGAAGCCCCGACGAGAATGCATGGGAGATCCAGTATACGTTGCATGTTACTAAGCCTTGTACGCGGTGACCGGAACACGCGCCCCATTGTCGATGAGGAGAGCGATTCCACGTCCCGCGTGCTATCGGAAACGGCGTATCACGGGCACGGCCACCTCCCGGCCTACGCGGAGATGAAGGTTCCGTTTCTGGCGATCGGTCCCAGAGTGAAGGTCGGCCGCCGTATCCGGGCAGTGAGCATCTACGATCTCGCGCCCACCATCGCGCATGTCCTGGGGCTCGATCTGCCGGGCATGAAGGGTCGCGTGCTTCCACAACCCGAAGGGCAGCACGGGCGATCGATGAGCCCCCATTGCGGCCTGATCGAGGGCATCGACGAACGCACGACGGATACGGGATCAGATTCTGTCTCGTCTTCGCACCTCGAAGACGGCCGGCCTCGGCGATGAACACGACGCTTCCGCGCCGGACACTACCTGGACCAACGAGCATCTTGCGGTTCTGGCGGAGATCCGTGAGGCCGCACGCGGACTGGTGCAAGCCGAGCCTTTCAGGAGGAGGTGATGGACTCCAAGGCTTCGTCGCGCGCACCGCCACCAAAGTGATGGGCCTCGTCGACGATTAGCAGATCGAACTGATTGCCGATCCGGTCCATGTAGCGGTAGGCGCTCTCGAACGTGGCCACCGTCACTGGTCGGAGCACGCGCTCCCCATCGCCGAAACAACCAACCGGTCCCTGATAGCTCTCACGGACGACCCGCACCCACTGCTCAAGCAGGGCACGGGTGGGAACGAGACAAATCGTCCCTTCGACGTGGTGACCCTGCGACTCGATCTCACAACCGAGGAGCGCCGCGACTACGAGGAGTGGAGCCGGTTGTATCGGGAACCGTTCCGACGTTTTCGCCAACTTCATCCTGGCGCGTCATGGGAGACCTTTGTCCGGATGGCAGCGCGCTCGGACGACGGACGTCGTGCGATCGCAGCGTGGCGCCGCGCCAGGCAACTGCTCGCTTATCCGCACACCAAGCGTAAGGCGCTTGGCGTGCTGCTTGCACGTCACCGGGCGCAGAAGGTCATCGTGTTCGTGGCGGACAACGAGACTTCCTACGAGGTTGCCCGCAAACACCTCATCATGCCTTTCACTTGTGACATCCGGCGAAGGGAACGGGAAGCGGTACTCGAACGCTTCCGTGAAGGCAAGCTCCGGGTGCTTGTCTCCGCCCGGGTGTTGAACGAAGGAGTCGACGTTCCAGACACGGAGATCGGGATCGTTGTCGCCGGAACAATGGGCGAGCGTGAGCACGTCCAACGCGTGGGACGCGTCTTGCGGCCGGGCGAAGGGAAACGCGCGCTCATCTACGAGATGGTCGTGCGAGGAACGTCTGAAGTGCGCCAGGCGGTGCGGCGGGCTGAAAGTCTTGTTAGCCGAAGCTTTCTTGCCGATTAGGGTTCGCGACCGTATTGCGCGCCTGGACTACCTTGGAGCGCACGATCACGCGTGGTTGCGTGTCTTGATCGACGAGTTCCGGCGCTTCGAAGGAAGACGTCAGCGGGAGCTGGATAGGCGATTGCGAGAGCCCTTTGCTTGCGCGGCGCCTTGGAGGAAGCTCCGCGCGGCGACGGTGGTGTTGAAGCGGCTCTGGAAATCTGAGGCACCGAGTCGGCTTGCTGCGGTGCGAGCCCGTGCCGAGGTGTTCGGACTGGCTGCGGAGGCTCCGCGGGGGCGCCGCGATGATG
The DNA here is from genome assembly GCA_965237685.1 of Candidatus Marinacidobacterales bacterium. Classification (GTDB taxonomy): domain Bacteria; phylum Acidobacteriota; class Vicinamibacteria; order Marinacidobacterales; family SMYC01; genus CBDEGF01. The sequence continues at coordinate 1,321,354 of CBDEGF010000003.1, read as the reverse complement.
TCCTGGCTCTTGCAGCTCGCCGCCTCGTCGTGAGTCCGGCTGATCTGGAGCTAGCGTTGTTTTCCGACCTCCCGGACGAGCGTCTGGTTCGTGCGCCGGATGAGCCGCCAGGGCCCCAAGAGCTCGCGCTTCGCGTCAATCTTGCGCTCGCGCAATCCGTGCTGCGGCGAGCCGCGGAGGTTGACCTCTCGGTTTACGAAAACGCACGGGTCGTCGTGCGCCAGGCGCGGCTTCGGGGGCTCATCTGTACGGTTCAAGGCGAGTCCGGCGCGGCGCGACTTTCGATCTCTGGTCCTTTCTCGCTCTTCCGCCGTACGCTCGTCTACGGTAGAGCTCTTGCCGAATTGGTGCCACTTCTGGCTCGCTGTCCTCGGTTCGACCTTTCCGCCCTGGCGGTGCTGCGCGGCGAGAACGTGACCTTTCAACTTCAGTCCGGCGATCCGCTGTTTGCTTCATCGGAGGCCCGGCGGTACGATAGCCGCCTCGAGGAACGATTCGCCCGCGACATGGCTCGTGTGGCGCCTGATTGGGACGTCATTCGTGAGCCGGACGCAATGTGTCCTTGCGGTAGTAGTGCGTGAGAACGTGGGGGCGATTCGGTAAGCTGAACGCCGGGTGTGTTGTTTTTCTCGCGGGCAGAGAGAGAGGGAAAAAAGGACTGGACAAACGCTGGCTGACTGTGTAACCTCAGGCTGGGAGGAAAACAGTGACCCAGGCAGGAAACGCTGCACTCGACACCGCAGCCAAGCGACCCACCTTTTGCGGCACGACCGTGACCGCCGAGGAATGGAGCGTGCTGACGGAGATCATCGCCACGTGTGGTCTGTCCCGGCACGAGCTGGCGCGCACGATCTGTGAGGGCCTGGGGTGGGTTCGTCGGAACGGCAATCTCAAGACCCGGGAATGCTACGAGTACCTGGAGGTTGTCGAAGCGAAGGGGCTGGTGACGTTGCCCCCGCGTCACGAGCAGCGGCGCCGCGGACCGACGAGCATCCACTACACGAAGGCTGGTCGCGAGCGGCCACGGCGTGAGGGCAAGCTATCGGACGTCGCTCCGGTGATGCTGGGCTTGGTGGCGAACGCTGAGGAGCGAGCGCTATGGAGGGAACTGGTCGCGCGTTACCACTACCTGGGCCACAAGGTGGCCTTTGGCGCGCACCTGCGGTACTTGGTCTGGATGTCGAATCCTCGGCGGGAGCTCTGTGGGTGCGTGCAGTTCTCCTCGGCGGCGCGGTGGCTTCAGGCGCGTGACGGCTTCATCGGTTGGGATGACGCAACGCGGCAGAAGAACCTTCCCCGGGTGGTCAACAACAGTCGGTTCCTGATCCTGCCGTGGCTTTCCATCAAAGGCCTTGCGAGTCACGTGCTGTCGTTGGCAACCATCCGAGTGTGGACGCGGTCGTTTCGGTGTTGCGCTACGCCATGGGCATGCCCCACCACCGCCTGGCGCAGTGGCAAAAGTGGGCGGGGGTTCGCATCCCGAGCTGAAGGCGAGCGGCCCCTGCCCCGAGCCACTGTGCCGGGGCAAGCTCTACGACACCCATGCGGCGAACAAGGATGTGGAGCTGAAGGCTCAGCCGCCGATCCAGGCGACGGTGTACGAGCGCCAGATGCTGCGATGCGCAAGTTGCCAGAAGACGTTCACAGCGCCACTTTCGTCTCAGGCCTGGGCGAGCAAGTACCATCCGAGTGTGGACGCGGTCGTTTCGGTGTTGCGCTACGCCATGGGCATGCCCCACCACCGCCTGGCGCAGTGGCAAAAGTGGGCGGGGGTTCCGTTTGCCGCCTCCACGCAGTTCGAGCGGGTCGAAGCGATGGCGAATGCCGTGTTCCCGGTCTTCCGCCACATGGAGACGATAGCCGCGAACCGGCCGCTGGTTCACAGTGACGACACCGGCGCACGGATCCTCACGTTGATGGCGGAGAACGAGACCTTGACTCAAGGCAAAGGCGAGCGCACGGGCATCTTCACCACGGGCATTGTTGCCCGCGGCTTGGACGCCACGCTTGCTCCGATCATCCTGTACGCGAGCGGACGACGGCATGCGGGCGAAAACATGGACCGGCTCCTGAATCAGCGCACCGTTCAGGAGAGCGATGTCATCCATATGGCCGACGCCTCCTCGATGGCACCGCGCTCGCCGCGACGGATTACCGCCAAGTGCATGGTGCACGCACGCCGCTACTTCTTCGAGGCCGAGCCAGCCTTCCCCGAACACTGCGAGCGGGTGCTCGAGGACATCGCGACCATCTACCGCAACGACGACGAAACGCGCGACATGACCCCCGATGCGCGGCTTGCATATCACCAGCAACACAGCCGGCCGGTGATGGATGCGCTCTACGAGTGGATCGAAAAGCAGTTCCGCGAGCGCGTGGTGGAGCCCAACAGCCGCCTTGGAAAAGCCTTTTCCTACGTCAAAAATCACTGGCAAGGGCTAACCCGCTTCCGCGAAGTGCCGGGCGTGCCCCTCGACAACAACGAGGTCGAGCAGGAGCTGAAGCCCTCACAACGGCATCGCAAGAACTCGCTCTTCTTCAAGACCCAGGCAGGCGCCGACGTGGGCGACGTGCTCCTGAGCATGATCCGCACCGCGGTAAAAAACGGTGTCGACCCGGTGCACTATCTGACGAACATCTCCATGCACGCTCGAGACGCTAGAGCAGCACCCGAGTCGTGGCTGCCTTGGAGCTACCAGAAGACGTTGGAAAGGCTCAACCGACCCGCCGCCACGGCTCGGCCATCCCCGCTCGCAGCGGAAGTCCGTTGTAGATAAGCACCGCCAACTGCTCGGCGGGTAGCGCCGCAACGCCATCCGTCGTCTGACGCGGCCACCACTGCAGGCGCCCCTTCGAGAAACGCTTCTGGCACAACCAAAAGCCCTGGCCGTCGTAGACCAATAGTTTGAGGGCCGTGCCTGAACGGTTGCGGAAAACGAATAGCGTTCTGAGGAATGAGTCGAGCTGGAACTGTTGCCGGCACACACAAGCCAAAGAATCGATGCCCTTGCGGAAATCGACGGGCTCGCAGGCAACCAGCACCTTCAGCTGGGGAACGAGCTGGATCATGCTCGGGAGCTGCCTTCCAGCGCGCCGAGCACGAAACGACACACGGCTTCGACCAACTCATTCTCACCCTCGCCGCTCGCCGTCACGACCGTGAGGCTCCCCGCTGCGCTCTCCACCGTCAGACGGCATCTGCTCGCTCCATGCTGAACCTCGCCGAGCGGCGGTGTCATCATGCCGCCCCCTAAGCCCATGCCGAACTGCGGCAGCTCGACGAACGCGTTGCCACTTGGAGCTAACGCCGTGACCCGCTCCGCCGCGCTCCGATCCTGTACTGTGCGCGGGGACCGACCCGTAGCACCCGTTCGCCCGTGCCCCTTGAAACGCTTCTCGCCCACAACAGCCCCTCCACTCTCTCGGACCTGTTTGAATCGCGCCGCATTGACTCGGAGATGACTGCAGATCGTGCTCGGCGCATACCGATCGAGCAACCCCAGCGCCGCTTTCCACAACTCCTCCGGGATCAGCCGTCCGTGTGGCTTCGCCCGCCATGCTTCGAACTGTTTCACAACGTCTTCGAGTTCTGCCTTCTTTGAGCGCATCGATGGCCTCCTTGAGCAATCTCTCCGCTCAACTTACGAACCCAACAGCACCTAAGTCACGCACTGCTGTCGCAAGGACACGACGCAATTGCGGCGGGGGGCAAGCTCATCTTCCCCGACTTTTTTTTGCGCCATCGTATCGATCCTGCCCGCGCCTGGTTCGTCGAGATAGTAGGATTCTGGACTCCCGACTACATCTTCAAAAAGCTCGCGTTCCTGCGCGCTGCGCGTATCCCTAATCTCATTCTCTGCATCGACGAGGAGCGACAGTGTTCCGAATCAGACCTGCCACCCAACACGCCCGTCCTGCAGTTCCGCAGGCGCATCGATGCGGCGAGGTTGCTGGAGATCATGGAAGCGCCCGGCAATACTCTGTGAGCGTATCCTCCAACTCAGTGTAGGGAAGGTTACTGGGCGTGTCACGAGGAAATCGCATGAAGCTCCCAGGTGCCCGACGCGACGTCTTGCCGAAGGGTGCACGTGGCGCCATCTTCCGAGCGAACTTTGAAGTAGCAATGCTCCGGAGTACGCCAACGCCCGAGAATCTCGTCGACTGCCACCCAGCGACCCTCGATGCAGAAGCGGCGTGGTGTCTCTTCCCCGCGGTAGCCCGCATGGGAATCGACTGCGAGCGTCACGAGCCGAGAAGGGCCTGAAGCTCGCTGATGCGCTTGGTGATGGCGGAGGCCCCTTCGGCCGACGAGAGCTCCTTGCGCCACTTCCTGGGCAGGAAGTCCCGGTCCGTACACTCCTGCACGGCGACCAGCCGCTGGAGCTCTTTCTCGAGACCGTAGTCCGGGCTGATGAAACCTTCTACCGCTCGGCGCATGTGCTCGGCGGTCGGATTCGGTGCGCCCTCGATGGCGGCTCGACGAACACACTGCACGAGAAGACTCTCGATGTCCGCTCCGGAGAGTCCTTCGGGCAGGGAAGGCACGTCGCCCGAGCCGACGTCGACGCCGTTCTTGCTCGCCATGGCGAGAAACATCTCCTTGCGCTCCGCTTCGGTCTCGGGCGAGAACAGGGGAATGTGCACCTCGCAGCGACCTTGCCGCTTCAAGTCGACGGGCAGGAGATCGGGCCGGCATGTCAGAAGCATCCACAGAATGCGGCCGCGGTATTGGGTGTCACTCATCAGGGACGAGATCATCGCGAACATCCGACTCGACGTACCACTATCTCCCGAGGCCGCGCGTGTGCCCAGCGCCGCGTCGGCCTCGTCGATGATCACGACCACCGGGCCGAGCGCTTTGATGACCGAGAGAACCTTCTGCATGTTGCCTTCGGAGCTTCCCACCCACTTGCTCCGGAGGTTCTTGAAGACAACGGCTGGGATGCCGAGACTGCCTGCTAGACAAGTGGTGGTGAAGGTCTTGCCGGTGCCGATCACACCACACAGGAGATAGCCCATGGGAAGGGCGTCGAAGCGGCCCTTCTTGAAGAGCATGACGTCCTGCTCGAGTCGCTTCTTGACGCCCTTCGGCGCAACCACTGCGGAGAGATCGTGGCGAGGAGCCATGAACTTGACCAGGCCGAAACACTGCTTCTCGATGAGCTCTTTCTTTGCGCGCCTGAGAGACTCGAGCCCGAAGCTGTCCGACTCGCTTCGAGCCTGGCCGATCGCCTGAGAGAGACCGACCAGGGTGAGCCCGTTGGCTTCTGTCGCTAGTGACGCGGCGCTGAGCTTCGATGTCTCCTGGCGCGACGACAAGAGGAGCTCGGCGTAGCGTCGGCGCGTCGGCTGGTCGGGGAGCGGGATCTCGACTTTCGAGATGAACGGATTCTCCACGAGCCGCCGGCTGATGTCGGCTAAATTTTCCGTGACGAGGCAAAACGTGACGTCGCCACTTCGAATCGTGGGCTCGTTCGCCCAGTTCAAGACCTTGAGAAGGTTCTCTCCCAGCGCACCGGTGAGCCATGAGCCGTCCACCGCCGGAGTGATGGTCTCGAGGTAGCGGATGAGAATCGCCAGGCTCTTCCGGTTTCCGTCACGCGGCGTCTCCAGGAGCTTGTGGAGGATGTACCGGTCCAGGAGCTCGAAGACGAGCGTCGGATCCTTGGGGCGGGATTTGGCGAAGCTGGTCTCGTTGACCATGTCGATGGTTTCGAGCGTTCGCTGGAAGTCCTGGCGCATTGCCTGCCGGCGGTCGTTGTTTCCGGGAGCGAGGAAGCGAATACCGCTGCCGCGGTCGTAGAGAATGACGATGTCGCGACTTCCAAAGAGCTCGGTCGCGAAGTAGTCCTCGAGCGAAAGGAACGCCCGGTCGTCGCCCGCCGGTACGAGATCGTGGACGTTGCCGTGGGCGAGGAACACGCTGGCGGCGCCGCTGACGTAGCGGTGGGCCAGCTCTTGCGCCCAGGTGGGTGAGTCGCGGGTGAGGACTGAGGGCGATGTAGCCATTCCGTTCTTTGCGCCTTGGCGCCTTTGCGTTTATTTTCCGGAAGTCGTCTAGTTACCGTCTCCTTCGGTCGCGGCTTCCCGCTCTCGGCCAACGGTCTTTTCGGTAGGAGTCGAGGAGGGCTCGACCAGCCCCTGCTCGATCTTGAACTGCTCGAGAAGGTCCTGCGCCTGCGCTTTTTCGGCCTCCTGCTGGGCTTTCAGCCGCTCGAGGTCCTGATCTCCCAAATCGTCTGCGACTTTGGACCGCGCCCGGGCTTTGTTGATCTGGTCGTCCACGCGACCCATGATATCTCCGAGGTCGGAGGACACGTCGAAGCTCGTGTTGAGGGTGCCCGCCGTCTCCGACACCTCGGCCAGAGCGCTCTCCATCTGCAGCGCCGCCTTCATCTTCTCCAGCTCCTTCTTCGTAGACTGGATCTCCTTGAGGGCGGCCTTCATCTTCAGGAGGTTATTCTCGTAGGCACTCTGGTGTTGTGTGAGCTGCTCCTCGTTGCTTGCGAGCTCGTTGTTAACCTGGGCGAGCTCCATGGCGAGCTGAGCCGCCAGGTCCTCCTGGCCTGCTTTGAGGTGCGTTTTTATTTGTGCGGTAAGGCTCTGGATACGAGCCTTCTCGCGCACGACCTGCTGCTGCACTTTCAAGACCAGCGTCTGGTAGTTGATGAGCCCTTGCCGGGCATCTTTGAGCCGCTCGGTAGCTTGCCGGAGCTTGCTCTCGGCCAGGGCGATGACGTGCTTGTCTTCCATGTCGGTGACCGATTGGTTGAGCAGGGCGTACCAGACGGATTTGATGCGTGCCCAAAGGCCCATGCTTGCCTCCTTAGCTCGAATGCGCTCGCTGCAAGGGGTACCGCTGTGTTGATTGTAACTCTAACCGATGCGTCTACGGTGGATCCTGCTGCTCCGCCTCTTCGAGTTCGTCCTCGGTCATGTCAGCGAGTGCGGAGACGTTGATCTTCTCGAGCGCGCTCACCAGCTCGTTCAGGTCGTCCACCTTCTCCAGGGACGAGATGAGGGCCTTCACCTTGGGATCCTCGACGTCCCGGTAGCCCCTGAAGCGGTGCGCCATGAACTGAAGGAGGGGAATCAGCGTGTTCTGGATGAGGTAGGCCTCACGCGAGATGAGCTCGTAGTCCGGCGGCGGCTCGTCGGTGATGGACCCTGCCACGACCGGCGCCTTCTCCTGGCCGTTCTTGAGCGCCTCGAGCAACTCGTTCAGCTTGTTCAGATACGGCTCGAAGTCGATCTTTACATCGACGTTCGCGGGTGCGGCTGGCGCAGCCGCGAGTGCTCCACCGGAAGCCACTGCCACGGCCGGTCGATCGTTCGCTGCTTTGTCGATGCTCTCACCAATGTCCTCGAGTCGCTCCGAGACGAGGCTCAACTGTCCGGTCAGTCGGGTGACAGGGTCGTCATCGCCACCTCCCATGCGCTGGACGCGGACGAAGGCCTTCTTGATCTCGTCCCAGCGGGCCGCTTGTTCGGGTGAGAGGCGATCGCGCATCTCCGCCAGGTTGAGGAGGTTCTCCTCCGCCCCGGTCGTAAGCGTCTGGGCCTCGCCCGTGTAGTGGTCGTCGATGAGAGCCTCCAGCTCCTTTGCGTTCATCGCGGGAACGACTTTTTCCGCCAGCTTGTTCATGTTGCGGTAGCTTCCCTGGAGCCTGAAGGGTGGCTCGGTACGGTAGACGTCCTGCTGCGACGCCGAAAGGATGTACTGCTGGTTCACGCGCAGCAAGAGCCCCTGCACGTGCAGAAGCTTCTTCAGGACTTCGAGCAGATCGTTCAGCTCCACCGCCGAGTAGGAGTGGGAGAGCTGATCGGCCTGTACGGGCTCGCCGCGTGCCATGCGCACCAGCTTATCGATGTCACCTGGCTCCCGGCTGGTCAAAGTTGCCAGATAAGAGTTCGAGGTGAGACTGTTCTCGATGTAACTGAGTGCGAAGAGCTCGTCCTTGCCTTCGAGGATGTCACCGAGGTTGTAGGTGTCGGCACGATTGGCCAGCATGTCGGGGATCTGGAACTTTTCGCCGGACTCGGTGTAGGGATTGCCCGCCATACACACCACGAACTTCTTGCCGCGCAAGTCGTAGGTGCGCGTCTCACCCTTCCAGACACCCTCCACTTTCCGCTGGGCGTCGCACAAGGAGATGAACTTCTGCAGGAACTCCGGATGGGTATGCTGGATATCATCAATATACAGGAGCACGTTGTTGCCCATCTCGAAGGCGAGGTTGAGCTTGTTCACTTCCTGTCGCGCGGTGGCGTTGGGGGCTTCGCCGGGATCGAGCGACGTCACGGAATGCCCCAGGGAAGGCCCGTTGATCTTCATGAACACCAGGCCGAGGCGGTTGGCGATGTACTCCATGAGCGTCGTCTTGCCATAGCCGGGCGGAGAGATGAGAAGCAGCATGCCCATGAGGTCGGTGCGCTTGCCGGCGCCGAGGGCGCCCATCTGCTTCGCCAGGTTGTCCCCGATGACCGGAAGATAGACCTCGTTGATGAGGTGGTTTCTCACGAAGGCGGACATCACTTTGGCTTTGTACTCATCGAGACGGAGCTTCTTCCGCTCGCTCTCGAGCACAGCGTGCCTCGCCGCCTGGAAGCGACGGAAGCCCGGCACGCGCTCGTGCCGGAACGTTCCCAGACGCGAGAGGAACTCGTCGAGCTGGAGCGTCATCTTGCCGCTCGCGATGCGCGGGTGCTGGCCCAGCAACCCGTCGAGCTCGACCGCGTGAAGAGCACTCGAGGTTTCGCGGCTGATGACACCCTCGGTCAGGGTGGCCGCGACCGTCTCGGCGAGCACGTGCCGAAGCGGCTCGAGAGCGCCGATATGCTTCAAGTAGCCCTCGAGCCAGGAGATCGCCAGCCGGTACCGTCGCACCGGGTCGTCCCGTAACGAGCGCATGTCCTGCTCGAAATCGCGATCGGTGCCGGAGGCGCGCAAATGCTGCTCGAACTCGTTCTGGAGCGCTTTGGCTTCGGCGCTCAGAACGAAGCGCTGGGGCTCCTTGGCGATCTCCTCGAGGAGATAGGCGCCGGCCAGACGCAGCGCGTCATCCGGTATCTCGACGCCCATGTTCTCGAAAAAGACCTTCATGGCCCCGGTGAGCTCTTCTCCCAGGCCGCGCGCCGCGCCGCTCCCCGCGAACTGGGATCGCAGCCTCACCAGACTCTTCGCCTGGTTCTCCCAGTAGCTTCGCTGCGTTCGGTCCTCGTACAGAGCCCAGAACAGCGTGGCGGCAGCCCGGGTCTCCGGCGTGAAGCGAAGCAGATCGGCCGTCTGGTGCATCGGCAGGAGCTTCGAGAGGATGAGGGTCGCATCGGCATCGTGGAGGCCTCGCTCGTAGCCCTCGTCGTAGCGCTCCGAGGCATAGTCGCGTACGAGCGACAGGAGCTGGCCGTCGGCGAGGGCCGCCTCCTGAAGCTTCGCGATCGACAGAGCGGCGCGGCCGAGCTCGGCATCCTCGAGAATCGAGGCGGCGAGATACTCGCCCCGGTAGACTTCTTTCGTCTCGGAAACGAGCTCCTGGTTCCAGAAGTCCTTCGTTGCGGAAAAGGTTTCGTCGTACACAGTCTCGTAGAAGCCAGTTCCGGTGAGGTGGAAGGCCATGCCGCCGTCCCGCGGCACCATCGTGAGCTCGAGAGGCTGCGTGTTGACGCTGAAGCGATGCTTGCCGAGCTTGATGACGCTCGCGCCCTCCTCGTAGATGTCGCGGCGATCCCGAAGTCCTCGTGCTGCTTCTTCCCGGGCGGTTTTCAGGCGAGTTTCGACCTCGTCGGCGTTTACCGAATCCCCGAGCTTCCGGAGCTTGTCGGCGGTGGCGCGAAGCTTTGCCACCATCGCGTCGGCGGCAAAGAAGGCGTTGAGATCGTCGTCGGTCTCGAACGTCTCGGCGCGCCGGATCACGCCCTGGAGAATGCGTTCGGCCGCTTGGAGAAGCCGCTGCGCGCGTCGCTGCCGCCGATCGACGAGGGACTGTTTCTTCGACGTGAAAGCTTCGTAGATCTCCTCGCGCTTGGTGGTGAGCTCGGTGACGAACTCGTCGAACTCCGAGAAGCGGGTCTCGAGCTCCTCGAGCTGGAGCATCATCTTGGGGAGCTGCTCGTCGCAGGCCTCCGGTGTGTCGGACAGACTCAAGGCGCTGGTCACGCTCTGACTCAAAAGCTGGAACTGAACGCCGAACTCGGCGATGCTCTCTTTTCCAAGAAGCTCCTTGCGCCGGATGGCGATCAGGGCGCGCACGCGGTTCAGGCCTCCCATGATCTCGGAAATGTTCTCCAGGATCTGGGTTCGCACCGTCGCATCCTCGATGTCGAGCGAGGTCACCACCTCGGTCAGCAAGTCGAGGCCATCACTGACCGCCTGGAGCTTCTCCTGATGCTCGTTCGCTTCGGTGACTTTCGAGAGTGCGTCGACGCCTGATTCGAGCGTGGCGATCTGCTCGTGGTAGGGAGCGAGGGCAGCTTCCCCGGTCAAAAACTCGACCGCGCGGGCGCTCAACGCGTCGAAGCGCTCGATGACTTCCTGCTCGAGCTCGTCGAGGCGCGTCAGGTCCACGTAGCGCTTCTCGCGGAGCGTGATGGCGTGACCTCGTGCGGAGCGAAGCTTGCTCAGATACTCGACGTAGCGGTCGATGGTGGTCCACGAGTCCGGGTAGATGCCACGGAAGATCTCCTGGATGTTCGCCTCGGTCTCCGCGATCGCTTCGCGCGCCAGCTGGCGAAGCGCTTCCACTTTTTCGAACTCGTCGATGATCGCTTCTGCGGTCTCGTGAATCTCTCGCACCACGCCGGCGGGCTCTCCGACTTCCTGATGGTCGAGCCAGTAGTAGCCGTCGATGACCCGCTCGGCAGCGGCGACCAGGTCCTCGTACTTCTGTCGGGTCGGCGTCTGCTCGTTCACCATGCGGACCAGGCTCAGGCAGTCGGACACCCCCCGGACGAGATCGGCGTTCCCCACTTTCTGGAGGTAGGAGTCGCTGACGGGAGCGACCGTCATGTGCTCGTCGCTCATGAACGGTGTGCGCCAGATCTGCATCCGGTGGACGCGGGTCGGCTCATCCGAGTCGGCGCGGAAGATGACTGCCTTGCCATCGGGAAAGAGACTGAAGCCGTGGCAGTAGAGGGGATTCGGTACTTCCTTCCGGATCATGTTGTAAGGCAGCAGGATGGTGCGGCCTTCCTTGCGCTGATGAAAGACGTACAAGACGTCCTCGCCGTTCGGTGAGCGGATCGTTCGAAGGAACTCCATCCCTGTGATGTTGCGATCGAACGTCTTGGTGGTGCCGCTCTGAAGGTAGTATCCGCCGGGGAAGATGAGGCCGTGATCCTCGGGAAGCTCGAGACAGGCCTGTCCGATCGCGTCGATGCGGTTCACTTTATGCGTCCGCGTGTTGAAGACGAGATAACGCCAGGTGGTCTCGTTGTAGGGGCGGACCTTGAGCAGAATGAGCGTCCCCACTTTTGCGTAATGGATCTCGGCGTCGTCGAGCGACTGATCGGGCTCGTCCACCGGCTCGGCGTAAACCCCCGTTCCGGATTCCGTGTTGTCCTCCACCTTCACCGTAAGGTCGCCACCCACTGTCTCGACGAAGACCTCGTCCAGGATCGAGACGTGTGGGTGGCGACCGGCGACGTGGTCTTCTCGAGAGGTAGGGGTCCACTCGAAGTCATGCTGCGGAGGAAAGGTGTGATCCCGCTCGCCGCGGTTGTCGATGTAGGTGATTTTGCCATCGACATCCACCGCCCAGCGGAACGCTCTGATGTCCGATATCTTCTCGCCGATCTGGAAGACGGCCAGGATCTTGCCTTCGAGGCGGCGGAGCTGGATCAGACGAGAATTCTTGTAATACTCGTAGAGCTCCCGGAAATCCTTCAGTAACCTGGGATCGGACAGGAAGTAATCGGGGGAGTCCGGAGCCACCGCATTGAACGTGAAGCCCCCGTCGGTCTCCTCGAAGCGATGAAGGCTGAAAACGTCCTCGACCGCCGTCTCGGTCTTGAGGCCGATGAAGACGTTGTAGCCGAAGAGGAGAAAGGGACCGACTTCCTTGATGTCCCTGGGAACGCAGTTGTTGGCGGTACGGATCCGCTCGTTGCCGATGACCGCGAGCTCGGTTCCACCGAAGAGCTCGAGGCGCTTCTTGTTGAGCGCCTCGGCCCTGGTGGAGAGCTCTTTCCCTTGACCGAGGAGCCGGTCGCGGATGATCTCGTAGGTGCCGCGCTCGATGCTGACAGTGCCTGCCTCGCTCTCGGTAGTCATGAGAGCACCTTCACGACAACTCCACGTCTTCCATTCCGAGGGCGCGCGCCTGGCGCTCGAGCTTCTTCAGCTTCGCCAGGTCGTCACCGCTCGTCTTCGACATCAGGTTCCCGAGGAGAGCACCGATGGTGATGTCCTTCAGCCCGTCGCCGGTGATGCCAGCGGCCGAGACCGCCTTCTTGACGTCGCTCATGAAGTCCTTGTCACCGTTGAGGTAGCTGCTCAGGAGTCGTGAGACCGTGTCGCTCTTCCCGACGAACTCGTCCACCGCCTTGCCCATGCCGATGGAATTTACCATGCGGTCGAGGAACGCTCCGTCGCCCCCCACGATGTCGATGTCGGCGTTCTTGAGAGCTTCGGCGAGAATCTCCGCCTTCGATTCGGCGATGGCCTCGCGGGCTTTGATGGCGCCCATGCTGATGACACGCTCGTTCTCGATCCTGAGCCGGAACTCCTCGTGCTCGCGGCTCGATGCGTCCAGCTGCTTCATGGCCTCTGCCTTCTCCGCGATTCCGGCGGCCTCGGCCTTGAACTTGTCGCTGATGACCGAGGCTTCCGCCGCGCCGACGCGCTCGATGGCAGCCGCATCGGCTTCCTTGAGGCGAACCTCGGCGAGGCCGTACTTCTCGGTGGCCACGGCATCGGCCTCCTTGACCCGGGCCTGGGCCAGGCCCTCTGCCGCGGACTCGGCCTGCACACCTTCGGAGATGCGCATCTTGGCCTTCGCTTCGCGGTCGGAGGCTTCGAGCTCGGCCTCGGCGAGGGTAACGCGCTCGCGGGCGCGGAACTTCGCCGCCTGCTCTTCGGCGTCGGCCGCTTTGATGTCCTTGACCAGCCTTTCTTCGGCCTCCGCCTCGGCGGCGATGATCGTGGCCTGCTTCAAGCGCTTCGCCTCTTCGACGACCACCAGCTCTTTGATGCGCTCTTGTTCTTCCACGACCGTCCTCTCGACGGCCACGCGCTCGCGGATGACGTCCTGAATGGCTTTGCGCTCGACCTCCAGGGCCTTCTCTTTGTCGATCCTCAGGAGCTCGACCTCCCGCTCGCGGGAGACGGCTTCGAGCTGTCGATCTTTCTCGACACGTTCGGTTTCGACCGCGATGACCCGCTCGCGGTTCTTCTGAGCGACCTCGACCTGTCGCATCTTGTTCTCTTCGGCGATGGCCAGCTCTTCATCCGTTTTGATGCGAGCGGTCTCCGCTTTGAGGCGCTCCTCCGCCTGTACCTGATTGAGGGCGGACGTTTCGCGGGCGCGCACCGACTCGATCTCGCGCTTCTGCTTCGACTCGGCATCGGCGTGCTGCCGGTCGAGCTCGAGAATGGCTTCTGCCGCCTCGACATCCTGCTTACGGATAGACTTCTTCTCGTTGTTCTCGAACTCGTTGGTGCGAACGTGCTCGAGAGAGGTGAGGTGGGTGATCTTCCGGATGCCCTGGGCGTCGAGAATGTTGGTTGCCTCGAGATGCTCCATAGGCGTTTGTTCGAGGTAATCAATGGCGGCGTCCTCGAGCTTGTAGCCGTTCAGGTCGCGTCCAATGATTTGGATGATAGCGTCGCGGAATTCGTCACGCTTGGTATAGAGGTCGACAAAGTCGAGTTGCTTGCCGACCGTCTTGAGGGCTTCGGAGAACTTGGCGCTGAAGAGTGCTTCGAGAGTCTCCGGGGAAGAGGCCCGTGCGCAGCCGATCGCCTGCGCGACCTTGATGACATCTTCCTTGAGGTTGTTCACTCGGACGAAGAACGTAACCTTGATGTCGGCACGGATGTTGTCGCCGCATATGAGGCCTTCCTTGCCTCGCCGGTCGATCTCGATGGTTTTCACCGAGATGTCCATGACTTCGGCCTTGTGAATCACCGGCAGGACGTAATCGCCGGTGAAAGTGACAGCGGGCTCTTTCCGCATTTTGTTGACGATGAGCGCCTTGCCTTGCTCCACCTTACGGTAGAACTTGGCGACCATCATGAGCATGCCGAAGCCCATGATCGCCGCGGCGCCGATGGCGAACCAAACCATGATGTCGTTCATATTTTCCCCCTGCAACTGCTCAGTCGGTCGTAAGCCGCTCCACTTCGGTGATCGCCCGATCGACCGGGCCGATATGAAAGACCTCCTTGGAAGCGTCGTATTTGAACACGAGGGCCTGGGAGCCCTTCACAAGATCGTTGGTCTGAAGACAGCGCACCTCTGCCACGACCCCGGCGCCCCCGTTGTCGATCTCCGCCTGGCCGGAACTGGCGTCCACGCGTAGAGACGTTACGGTGCACATTTTTCCTACGAGCGAAGCACGCCCGGGAGCCTGGTGCACTTTGCACAGCCCGCTCAACGGTCGCACGCACAACGCACCGAGGACGACGCCCGCGGCGACCCCGAAGAAGGCGACCCCGATGCCGATGACCGCGCCCATCGCGCCCGACGCGGCAGGACCGCCGATAAGCTGCATCACGAAGAAACTGATCACCCAGGCCCAGAAAATGATGAAACTCCCTAGAAAGGTGATGGGAACACCTTGAACACCCAGGGCGTGCAGCAGGCCTCTGGCGCCTTCGACCGTATCGGCGGCGCCGGCTTCGCCAGCCTCCGCCCCGCCTTCCAGGGCCCCGTCCACGCCGTCCAGGGCCTCGCCGACACCTTCGAGGGCGCCCTCCGCGGCACCCTCCAGAGTTTCGACGGCGCCATCCAGGGCGCCCTCCGCCGCGTCGAGGCCCAACAGGCTGTCCAGGAAATCGAGATCGAGCACACCGAGGATCACGGAAAACCAGTACAGCAAGACAAATCCCAACAGCACGGTGAAAACCGCTGTCGGGAAGGCCATGATGGCCGCCAAAAACTCCTGCACCTTCTTCTCCTTATCCTGCTCCTGGACGTCGGTCTGGTGCGGGCGTGACACGCCGGCTGTGTCGGTCTGAAGTGTGGACTCGCACCTGGACCCCGGGCGCCCAGCCTTCGTGAGCGCTAGAAAAAGCGCGTCAAGAACGCGGTGTGCGTGTTGTCAGAATCTCGCTGGTGATGTTTGAGCTAGTTGTCTATCTCGACTCTGGGACAATAGTAAGGGAAAACACCCATTGAAATCAAGTAGTTTCGGGAAACCGGTGTTTACGAAGCCCCATCGTTGTGAAAACCGAACTTTGCTCACCGACACGCAGTAGTAACGTGTTCGAAAGCGAACACGTTAATTAACACTCCTTTTGTAAATAAGTTACGAACGGTCGTCGAGTTTTGTGCGACCTCGCCGTGATTTCGACCTTGACATCAAATAGGAGGGCGATTACTATACGGCTACCCAATACAATAACTTATATCCTATGTTTCATGTTTGTGCTTCCAGTAGGGGTGTCCCGCCAGGGGTCCACATTAGACCCGTAATTGTAAATACGCCGGGTCTTAACCATCCATCGACCGAACCCGCTAATTTATCCTGCTGTTTTACTTTCCCCGTCCTTAACTCCACATAAACTCTTGGCTTCTCTTATTGGAGCACAAGGGGGGTGCCCAGAGGCACCCCCCACCTTTATGTTTCCAATCACGTCCCAATGATACTAGACGTCACCGTTCTGCCCGGTGACGGTATCGGGCCCGAAGTCACTGAGGAAGCCGTCGCCGTTCTGAAAGCCGTGGCCGAGGCCGGCGGCCACGAGCTCCGGCTCTGCGAGCATCTGTTCGGCAGCTGTGCCCTGGATGAGACAGGCACCGGTTTTCCTGACGAGACCCGGGAGGCCTGTCGTGACACCGGCGCCATTCTGCTGGGCGCTGTCGGCAACCCGGCGCACGACCATTTGCCTCCTCGCGATCGACCGGAAGCTGCGCTCCTCGAGCTGCGGCGCTTTCTGTCGTGCTTCGCCAACCTTCGTCCCGTGGTGGCTTCCGGAAGCGTAGCGGTGTCGTCGCCTTTTCGGAAGGAAGTTCTCGAGGGCGTCGACCTTCTCATCGTTCGAGAGCTCACCGGAGGTCTCTATTTCGGTGAGCCCCGGGGCGTCGAGGGGGAGGGAAGCCAGCGCCGCGCCTTCGATACGCTGAGTTATCGCGCCGACGAGATCGAACGGATCGCCCGCGTCGCCTTTGATGCGGCGTCCGGGCGTCGTCGCCGGGTGACGTCGATCGACAAGGCAAACGTTCTGGAAAGCTCGAAGCTCTGGCGCGAGGTCGTCCGCGACGTCGCGCGAGACTACAGCGACATCGAGCTCGACCACATGTACGTCGATCGCGCGGCGATGGAGATCGTCTCGAATCCGTCGCAGTTCGACGTCATCGTCACCGGGAACCTGTTTGGCGACATTCTCAGCGACGAAGCCTCGGTGCTGGCAGGCTCACTCGGCCTGTTGCCGTCGGCCAGCATCGGCGGCTCGATCGGACTCTTCGAGCCGGTGCACGGCTCGGCGCCGGACATCGCGGGCAAGGGTGTTGCGAACCCGATGGGGGCCATCGCCTCGGCGGCGATGATGCTGCGTCACGCGTTCTCTCTCGAGGACGAGGCGCAGGCCATCGACAGGGCCGTTCACTCCGCGCTGTCTCAGGGTGTCGTGACCGCCGATCTCGCCGGAGAGGGCGCCGCTCGCTCGACGCGAGAGGTGGGGGAGTTCGTGGCGGAGCAGATCGCGTCAGGAGCGTGACTAGCTTCTGTCTCGAGATCGCGATTCTGCTTCACGCCAAGCCCGAGCCCCTGCCCGGAGGCGTTATCTTTTTTCTTTTGTTTGGGCTTTCGCCTTCAGCTTCTCGTCGATGAAGTCGGGGTGGGTCACATGAAGCAACGTGGCGAGCTTTCGGATCAAGTACTCCTCGTTCTCGTCCAGCCGTTCGTCCGCAAAAGCCACCTGCCACGCCAGGCCGATGATGTGCTTCTTCTGCTCCGGTGAGAAGCTCCGGTCGACTAGGCGCGTGAACTCGTAGAGGGAGATCGTTTCCCGTACTGCCTTCTCGGCGAGCCCCACCAGCTCACGCGTCGACGATTCGTCGAGTCCGAAGCTCGACTGCAAGGCGTCGAGGATGGCTTCCCGTTCTTCCGGTGCGACTTCGTTGTCGCTGCTCGAGACCTCGATGAGAAGTGCCGCGGTGGCGAGCTGGATCTGCTCGAGCGTCGGTGGTGTCTCGTCAACCGAAATTCGAACGCTGAAGTACTCTTGAACGGACTTGAACATCGCTTTCAGAGTCCGCGATCACGGCCAGCATGTCAAGAGACGCTACGCGGTCTGCAAGCTCCCACGCCGGACGCCGTCGTACACCGTCCGGACGATCGCTCCTAGTCCCCAAATCAGGATGATGGCCTCGATGAGCACCCCCGCGTATGGGATGAGGGAGCTGAAGTAGATGAGCGCCAGGCCCAGCGCCAGTCGGCCCATCTGTTGCGTCAGAGTCGCGGCCTGACCGAGTGTCTCCGAGCCGATCCAGTGTCCGACGTAAATGTGCGAGGCGTAGACGCTGACGACGTAGATGAACAGGAGCGCCATGGCAATCGGAATACCGACGACGGTCAAGAGCACCACGATCGCGGTCACCGGAATGGCCAGAAGAGCCAGCGCTCCGACGAGCATGGCCCAACCGTAGGGGGATATGTTCTCCGCGACCGCCGCTCGAAAACGAGGTGCGAGAATCACCAGCACCGCGCCGAACAGGAACGCCGCCGCCCACTTGAGCATGAAGGAGATCACGCCGCTCCCGTCGTCGTCGTCGAGCTCCTCGACGCTCTCGAACGTCACTTCGGACGAGAGGCGAGCTTCGGGTGACACCTCGGGCTCAGTCTTTCCGTAGAAGGTCACCGTCCCGAGGATCTCGGCGTCTCGTCCGATGGACAGCTCCTCGCCGGCAACGAGGGCGTTGCCCCCGATGCGTCCCCGGAGCTCATGTCTGGTTGCGCCGACGAGGATGTCGCGTTCCACAGAGGCTTCCTGAAAGAAGGTCTCGCCGGCAACGATGACGCTTCCCAGAACCCGGCCATCGCGCTCCAGTCGCAGCTCATTGCCGCAGAACGTAACGTTCCGACCGACGGTTCCCTTGATCTCGACGGTGCCTCCGAAGCCACGGACGCTCCCGTCGACGCGGCCGGTGATCTCGATCCGCCCCCCGGCGAAGAGAACGTCGCCCTGCACCTGCCCGCTGACCTCGACGACGCCCGCAGCCACGATGAGGTCCCCGGTTACGACGCCTTCGATGACCACGCGCTCGCCGGCGACGATGAGGTCGTTGTCGAGAGTCTCGCCCGCGACGAGGCGGTATCGGCCCCCGTTGAGCTCGATAACCGCAGCCTTCGGCGGAAGTGTTCAGGGCACCGAACGCGCCGACCAGTGCAAGCGAAAACGTCAGCGACGAGCGCCATCGACGAGCGCTCCAGTGAATCGCGCTCAAAGCAATCAGGACGACCATAAGAAGGATTCCTTCCTCGTAGATGCGGCCCCACGCCTGGGCGTCACCGGCACGAGCGCTCTCGACCAGCTGCCGGAGCTCCTCCTCGGTCGGCATCAATCAGCTCTTGCTAGAGCTAGCTTTTCGCTCGCTCGGCGTCGTGCCAACCGTGGCATTCACTCTTGACTACGCTCCTCGAGGAGGAATTATTACAGATTGGCGTGGATCCGTTGCTCCACTTCCCGACGGTGGATATCATGCCTGCGAAGGAGTGCCATGAAGAAGCTTCTGGGACTGGTGCTACTCGTAGCGGTTGTTGGCGGAGGGATCTGGGGTGCTCGGGTCGTCGATCGGATGGCGCTCAGATATCTGACGGGCGCACGGCGCGTGCCCGGACGCGATTTCTGGAGAGGGGATGTCCAGAGGGGGGGGCCGGTGCCCGGGTTCGCTTTCCTCGGCTTTTCGCGGCCGTCGGAAGAGCCTCCCGGGGTGCGCATGGTCCGCCCCTTCGAAGCGGGCCGGGAGATCGGGCTCGAGCCGGGTGACGTCGTAACCTCGGTGGACGGCGAGACTTTTACCGACTGGCGCGACGTCATGCAACACTTCCTTCACAACTACGAGGCCGGTGACGTCGTGACCCTGGTCGCGCTTCGCGCCGGGGAGGCCACAGAGCTCCGCCTCACACTCAAGCCGTACCTTCGTGACCCCGGTGACCTCGCCCTCCCGTTCGAGGAGGTCGAGTTCCAGTCCGATAGCGGGTTTCGATTGCGGGGATGGTTCATCCCGCCTCCCGGGCGAAGCGACGGGCGCGCAGGGATCTTCGTCCACGGCGCGAACTCCTCGCGATATCAGGCGCTCGAGCAGGGAGCTGAATACTGGTATCGCCGCGGCTACGGGCTTCTGACCATGGACCTGAGCGGAAGAGGTTCCAGTGAGGGTGACTACATTACCTACACGATGAACGAGCGTCACGACGTGACGAGCATGTTGCGATGGATGCGAGGCCGCGAAGGTGTGCATCCGGATCGCATCGTGCTCTTCGGTACGTCGAACGGGGCGGCCGCGGCGATCTATGCTGCAGCACGAGACCGGGACCTGCGTGCGCTGGCTCTCGATGCGCCGTACAGTGACCTCTGGGAAGCAGCGGGTGACATGCTTCACGCGCGCGGTGCTCCTGCCTTTCTCCGCTATCCGCTGTCGCTCGCCGTTCGAAACCGGATCGGTCTCGATCTGGCGTCGGTCCGACCCATCGACGTCATCTCCGACGTCGAGGCTCCTGTTCTCTTCGTGCACGGCGATGCGGACACTCAGGTGCCTCCTCGGCACTCGGAGAGAATGCACGAGCTCCGGCTCGAGCGCGGCCTTCCAAGTGGACGGTGGGTTCTTCCGGGCGGGGAGCACGGCTTCGACAACTATCCGCCGGAAGGCATCTTCTGGAACCGGATTCTGGACTTCTTCGACAAAGCGCTCGGCGGAGCACCGCTGGCGTGGGAGCTTTCTTGATGTTGGCTCGAGGAGCTCGATAGGGAACAGATATGGGATGGACCGATCTGCTCAGCTCGGAAGGACGTCAGAAGTTCCGGATCGGCCGCGCCACGAAGACCCTGCTCCAGCGCTACGCGCAGCACGAGATGCGCATGGAGGCGGCCGAGAAGCTCCGGGACATCGGGACGCCCGATGCGATCTATAGTCTGGCACGCCGCTTCTCGGCGACATCGGAGAACCTCGGGGTCGATCAGGACGAGAAGAAGCGCGTCCGCGACATGCTGGTCGCTTTCGGCGAAGAGGCCATCGAGCCGGTCAAGCGCTACACCAAGAACTACGACAAGATCACTTTTGCCATCGATGTTCTACGCAACCTCCAGCCTCAGGAGAAGCTCCTCCCGTACCTGGTCGACATCCTCAAGGATGGCGATCCCGTTTACATCCGCGGGGAGAAGGCCACTCAGATCTTGAAGACGCTCGAGTCGATGGCAGATCCGAGCGTCGTGGATGCCGTGCTTCCCTGCTTGAAGAGCGCGGATGACACCGTTCGCTACGCGGCGGTGGAGTGTCTGGAGGCACACGGCGATGAAAAGGCTCGGGAGCCGATGCTCGCGACGCTCACCAGCGAGGAAGAGGACTCGGCCCGTGTGCGAACGCGGATCGCCGAAGCGCTCGCGCGTCTCCGGTGGGAAGTCAAAGGCTACCGGAAGAAGGTGGAGGCGTTGATACCGGCGCCGTTTCGCGTCACCTCGAAGGGTCTCATCGTGCAGTAGCAGGCTGCTGAAATGCGCATCTGCAGCCTGTTCGCCTCCGCCAAAGGCTACGGCGGATCCGCCGAAGCTTCACGCGAAGGCGGGCCGAGCATGTGAATCTGTCAGTTTCGACCGTCGTCATTATCGTCGCTTATGTGGGGGCGGTCACCGCCTTCGGTTCCTATCTGGGACGCCGCCGCAAATCGGTCGGCGACTACTTTCTTGCCGAACGAAGCGTGCCCTGGTGGGCAGTTGCCGCCTGCGTCGTTGCGACGGAGACGAGCGTGCTCACGTTCACCAGCGTGCCCGGTTTCTCCTACAACGAGGACTGGACGTTTCTGCAACTCGCCATCGGCTACGTCCTTGGGCGCATCGTCATCGCCGCCGTCTTGATTCCCGCCTATTTCCGGGGGAAGGTCTTCACCTCCTACGAGCTGCTCCGACAGCGATTCGGGTCGTCGGTGCGCAGCGTCGCTGCCGCCGTCTTTCTCGTCTACCGCACGCTGGCGGATGGCATCCGCTTGCACGCCGCCGCCCTCGTCATCGCCATCGCAATTGGCGTTCCGGAGGTCTACGTCATTCTCATCCTGGCCGCGGCGATGATCCTCTACACGGAAGAAGGAGGCGTGAAGGCCACGATCTGGACCGACACGATCCAGATGTTCGTCTATCTGGCCGGAGCGGGCATCGTGGCGGTGGGAATCATCCGGGTGCTGCCGGCGGGCGACGTCACGAGTGCGCTGTCCGCCGCCTTCGAGGCCGGCAAGATGCGCGTCATCGATCCGACGCTCAGCTTTGGCACGACGTATACGCTCTGGTCAGGAATCATTGGCGGAATGTTTCTGACGCTGGCCACCCACGGCACGGATCACTATCTGGTGCAGCGACTGCTCGTCGCTAGGAGCGCGCGCCACGCGAGTGTCGGGCTGGTACTTTCGGGATTCCTGGTCCTCGCCCAGTTCACGCTGTTTCTGCTCATCGGAACGCTGCTGTGGTCCTTCTATGAGGGGCAACCGTTCGAGAGGGGAGACGACGTCCTGCCGAGCTTCATCGCCGATCAGCTGCGTGGCCCGGCGATGGGATTCATCCTTGCGGGCGTAATTGCAGCGGCCCTCTCACCGTCGCTCAACAGCCTCGCTTCCACGACACTGAAGGACTTCTACCTACCGTATGTGGGCCGCGAAGTCGGTGAGCGCCGTCAGATCCAGCTCGGGCGAGTTTTCACCGTCTTCTGGGGCGTCGCACAGACCGTGGTCGCTATCCTTGCCCAGAGGGCCTCCTCGGCCCTGGAGGCCGGCCTGGCAGCACTCTCGTACGCCTCGGGGCCGACGGTAGGCGCCTTTCTCCTCGCGGTCTTCGTGCCACGAGCGACGCCGGGGGGTGCCCTCATCGGGATGCTGTGCGGCTTCGTATTCCCCTACCTGCTCAATCTCGTGACCCCGGTTGCCTGGACCTGGAACGTCTTCATCGGGAGCATGGCGACGTTCCTGGTCGGCTGGCTCATCCGCAAGTAGTTCTTTTCAAAGCTTTTGACAAGGTGCCTGGCACCTGTTCGATCGCGACTTGACTCGCGCTCGAAATTCAGCGAGTTTGGTCCGAGAACACTAAAGACCGGAGGTAACGCGTGTCAAGAAGATCTCATGTCGCCGGGCTGGCGGCGCTCGTTGTGGCAGTCGCTGCTGTTGCTTTGGCGCAGGCACCAAAGGTCATGCTGACGAGCTTCCTCGACGCCGACGGGGTTCACGCCGGAGGCAGCACCAGGGTGGCTTTCGAGGTTCGACTTCCTCGAGGCTATCACGTGAATTCGAACGCTCCTCTCGACAAGTACCTGATTCCCACCGAGCTGTCGCTGGACGTGCCCGAGGGGCTTACCGTGGAGCAGACCGTCTATCCGAAGGCCATGCTGCTCGAGACGAGCTTCTCCGACGAGCCACTCTCCGTCTACGAGGATTTCTTCCTGATCGGCGTCGCGTTTGCTCTTGCGGACAACGTGGCGCCAGGGGAGCATACGATCAGAGCGAGTCTGCGCTATCAGGCCTGCGACGAGAAGGCCTGCTACCGTCCCGCCTCGGAGGAAGTGGATCTCGTGCTGAGTGTGGTTCCGAGGGATCGAGCGGTCAAGCCACAACACGCCTCGATTTTCGATTCCATTGACTTCCCGGAATCGAAGTAGCCTTCGGACCTCTCTCAAGGATAGCCGGCCACCTCGGGGTCCAGCGGCCAGAACCGTGGCGTGAAGATCTCCTCGTCGCAGCCGCAGCCGGTGGCGTCGATCAGCGCAACGGTGAGCTTCCCCTCCCTCGGGAAGTCGTCGAGCTGCCAGACCGGTATGTCGAACTCTCGACGTTCGGTGGAACCGAAGGTCAATTCGAGCAGTCCGAGCAACTCGCCGTCCTGCACGAGGATCGCGAGGGCCACGAGACCGTCGGGCGGTATCGTTTCCACCTGGAACCGGATCCTCTTGATGGACCAGCCGATCTCGATGTCCTCCACGCCACCGTCGCCGACTAGCAGCGGCCCCGACTGCGCGTAACGTGCGGCGAGAAACCGGGCGAGCTGGCTGTAGTAGATCGCAGCCTGTTGATCGCCGCTGGCGATCGCCAGACGCTGCTCCGCCACCGCCGCGTCGAACTCTCCGAGCCGGTAGTGCAGGGTCGCGATGGTGTCGCGAAACGCAGGAACACTCGGGATGCCCTCCATGGCCTGGGCCAGCCTGTCGCGCGCCTCGCGAAGGCTCTCCTCCGTGGCGTCCGGAGCGATCGCCGTTTCCCAGACTTCGTTGTTCGTGAGAGTAGCGTCTCGAAGTGCGACCAGCTCGGCCCCCTCGTCTCCGAGGGCAAGCACGATCGCTTCGAACTCTTCCTCTTCGGTCAGCGTCGCCGCGTAGTAGATGCCCTGGCCCAGGGCGACCGCGCACATCGCGACGGCCGCCACCGCCAGGACCCTTGTGGCAGATCCGGCGGGCGGTGAGGAGTGCAGCGATGGTTTAGCGCCGTACAGGAGGATCGTCACCACCAACCCTGCAACCAGGCCTCCGGCGTGCCCCGCGACGTCGATTCTGGGAACCCATATGGATAACGCCCCGTTGACGCCCAGGATGAGGGCCCACCACCACAATGGCTGACGGATTCGCACCGGGAGCTCGCGCCGGTACTTGACGCCGAGGACCGCCAGGGCTCCCACCAGGCCGAACACTGTCGTCGAGGCACCGACGGAGAGTGCGGCACCCGAGATCACGGTTGAGGCAATCGCGCCCCCCAGGGCCGACGCGACGTAGACGAGTGCCGCCCGAGGGCTTCCAATGAGAGCTTCGATCAGAGAGCCTACCGAGAGGACAGCGATGGTGTTGAGAGCATAGTGAAGAAAGCTGCCGTGCAGAAGGTTCGCGGTCACCAGCCGAAAGTACTGACCCTGATCCACCAGTGTGGCGGAATTCGCGCCCCAGCGGAGAAGCCCCAGATCGAAATTCCACGTAATTAGCTGCCCGGCGAACACGGCGGTGATGAGCAGGACGAACCATCGTGTCACCCTGGGCGGGTGTCGGATGAAATCCCGTACGCTGAACGTGGGCGTGGGCTCGACGGGAAGTCCTTCTTGCGGTTCTATCGTCTCGCTCCCTTCACTATCAGGGTAGCTTGCCGGGGGAGGTTTCAACAAACATCTCGCAGCCGGCCGGCAGGATTCCCCGGGAGACTAGTGCTTGGACCCGCTGATCCTGTCGGTGAAGTCCTACGCCATTTTTGGGGCTGACAACGCCCACTCCGTCCGACCGACGTAGACGACACCTCTCCAGAGTATCGGGCGGCAAATGCTGGTGGAGTCGGTCTTGTTGGCGCTTTTCGGTGGGGGTCTCGGAGTCGTCGCCGCCCTCGGTGTTTACGGCGTGGTCGCGTTTACCGTGACCGAGCGAACCCGCGAGATCGGCGTCCGTACCGCTCTCGGTGCCGATGCGGGGACAATGATGCGACATATCCTTGATACCGATTCAAGACTGTGTAGGCTCTTTACCTGAAGGAGTTATCCAGCCAGCGGGAGCATCAAAAGGCGAAGAGCGAAATCCCGCTCACGCTTTGCGCTCTTTGCGATCTTGGTGTTTTGTCCCGGTACTTGGAGACTATGATCCTAGCGTGGGATGACGTGCGGCACCGAAGCCTCCGTCAACAGCCGGTTGATCGCGGCCAGACTCTCCGAAACGAATTGCCCGAGACGGGCCTCGACATCGCGCAGTTCCTCGTCGAACGCATCCAGCCACTTGCTCTGCTCGTCGGTGGGCGGAGCCAGTGCTCCTTCGATGCCGGGGTAGTTCCGCCACCGGAGCGGAGCTGTCGAATCTTTTCGAGAATCTTCGCCGCCGACCGGTAGGCGAGGCCGGGCGTGTCCCGGACGAGCTCCGTTTCGATGCTGTCGAGTGGCTCCCAGAGCTTCTTGATTTCGGCGAGGAGCTCGGCCTTGTCGTCGTCCTCTCCCAGCCGCTCGGCAATGCGGTCCAGCTGTTTCCCGATGGCCTCGATGCTCTCGAGCGCATCGATGGCGCGCTTCTCCATCTCCGTGAGTCGCTTCACCGCCGTGTGTTGCGCGCGCACCTCTGCTTCTGAAATTTCGATGCGCGAATCGAGACGCACCTCGAGGTCTTTGGTGAGTCGGATGCTTCCGGTATCGAGCTCGACGGTGTAACGACCGGGAAGCACGAGCGGCGTCGCCGACGCGTTGAACCCGATGCTCGCGACGCCCGTCGGCTCCGGTAGAGGGTCATATCTCAGATCCCAGACCGCGCGATGAATACCGTGTCCTTGCGGCAGCAGTGCGTGACTTAGGTGCTGTTGGGTTCGTAAGCTGAGCGGAGAGATTGCTCAAGGAGGCCATCGATGCGCTCAAAGAAGGCAGAACTCGAAGACGTTGTGAAACAGTTCGAAGCATGGCGGGCGAAGCCACACGGACGGCTGATCCCGGAGGAGTTGTGGAAAGCGGCGCTGGGGTTGCTCGATCGGTATGCGCCGAGCACGATCTGCAGTCATCTCCGAGTCAATGCGGCGCGATTCAAACAGGTCCGAGAGAGTGGAGGGGCCGTTGTGGGCGAGAAGCGTTTCAAGGGGCACGGGCGAACGGGTGCTACGGGTCGGTCCCCGCGCACAGTACAGGATCGGAGCGCGGCGGAGCGGGTCACGGCGTTAGCTCCAAGTGGCAACGCGTTCGTCGAGCTGCCGCAGTTCGGCATGGGCTTAGGGGGCGGCATGATGACACCGCCGCTCGGCGAGGTTCAGCATGGAGCGAGCAGATGCCGTCTGACGGTGGAGAGCGCAGCGGGGAGCCTCACGGTCGTGACGGCGAGCGGCGAGGGTGAGAATGAGTTGGTCGAAGCCGTGTGTCGTTTCGTGCTCGGCGCGCTGGAAGGCAGCTCCCGAGCATGATCCAGCTCGTTCCCCAGCTGAAGGTGCTGGTTGCCTGCGAGCCCGTCGATTTCCGCAAGGGCATCGATTCTTTGGCTTGTGTGTGCCGGCAACAGTTCCAGCTCGACCCATTCCTCGGAACGCTATTCGTTTTCCGCAACCGTTCAGGCACGGCCCTCAAACTATTGGTCTACGACGGCCAGGGCTTTTGGTTGTGCCAGAAGCGTTTCTCGAAGGGGCGCCTGCAGTGGTGGCCGCGTCAGACGACGGATGGCGTTGCGGCGCTACCCGCCGAGCAGTTGGCGGTGCTTATCTACAACGGACTTCCGCTGCGAGCGGGGATGGCCGAGCCGTGGCGGCGGGTCGGTTGAGCCTTTCCAACGTCTTCTGGTAGCTCCAAGGCAGCCACGACTCGGGTGCTGCTCTAGCGTCTCGAGCGTGCATGGAGATGTTCGTCAGATAGTGCACCGGGGCGACACCGTTTTTTACCGCGGTGCGGATCATGCTCAGGAGCACGTCGCCCACGTCGGCGCCTGCCTGGGTCTTGAAGAAGAGCGAGTTCTTGCGATGCCGTTGTGAGGGCTTCAGCTCCTGCTCGACCTCGTTGTTGTCGAGGGGCACGCCCGGCACTTCGCGGAAGCGGGTTAGCCCTTGCCAGTGATTTTTGACGTAGGAAAAGGCTTTTCCAAGGCGGCTGTTGGGCTCCACCACGCGCTCGCGGAACTGCTTTTCGATCCACTCGTAGAGCGCATCCATCACCGGCCGGCTGTGTTGCTGGTGATATGCAAGCCGCGCATCGCGGGTCATGTCGCGCGTTTCGTCGTCGTTGCGGTAGATGGTCGCGATGTCCTCGAGCACCCGCTCGCAGTGTTCGGGGAAGGCTGGCTCGGCCTCGAAGAAGTAGCGGCGTGCGTGCACCATGCACTTGGCGGTAATCCGTCGCGGCGAGCGCGGTGCCATCGAGGAGGCGTCGGCCATATGGATGACATCGCTCTCCTGAACGGTGCGCTGATTCAGGAGCCGGTCCATGTTTTCGCCCGCATGCCGTCGTCCGCTCGCGTACAGGATGATCGGAGCAAGCGTGGCGTCCAAGCCGCGGGCAACAATGCCCGTGGTGAAGATGCCCGTGCGCTCGCCTTTGCCTTGAGTCAAGGTCTCGTTCTCCGCCATCAACGTGAGGATCCGTGCGCCGGTGTCGTCACTGTGAACCAGCGGCCGGTTCGCGGCTATCGTCTCCATGTGGCGGAAGACCGGGAACACGGCATTCGCCATCGCTTCGACCCGCTCGAACTGCGTGGAGGCGGCAAACGGAACCCCCGCCCACTTTTGCCACTGCGCCAGGCGGTGGTGGGGCATGCCCATGGCGTAGCGCAACACCGAAACGACCGCGTCCACACTCGGATGGTACTTGCTCGCCCAGGCCTGAGACGGAAGTGGCGCTGTGAACGTCTTCTGGCAACTTGCGCATCGCAGCATCTGGCGCTCGTACACCGTCGCCTGGATCGGCGGCTGAGCCTTCAGCTCCACATCCTTGTTCGCCGCATGGGTGTCGTAGAGCTTGCCCCGGCACAGTGGCTCGGGGCAGGGGCCGCTCGCCTTCAGCTCGGGATGCGAAACCGCTACGTGCTCGGCACCAGGGTAGTCCTTGGCCCCGTTGCGCCCGTGGCCCTTGTTCTTCCCTTTCCCCTTTGCCTTCGTGCGTTTCGCGCGACGTTCCGTTGTCGCCATGCCAGCGCCTCGACGATAGCGACATCGCAGCAGATGACGCACCGCCTCGAGCAGCACCGGACACGCATCCTCGGGAATCTCCCCTTTCGACAGCCGCTCTTCCAGGCGCAGGAGCTCGGCCCGCTCGACCTTCATCGCGAAACGCCGAGCTCTCGGCGAAACTCACGCACCAGCGGATACACCAAGCATGTTTTCACCGCTTCGGCTTTTCTCTTGTGCCGGTCCATCCGGCCCCGGCCCGAAGTCACTCCCACCTCCACCCAGTTCGCTGCCAGATAGCACGTCCCCTCGTAACGCTCCCTCTCCACAAACGTCTCGAGCAACACCGGCCTCACCCCGTAGGCTTCCTCCCAGTCATCGACCACCACTCGCGCTGCCAACGACAGCACGTGACTCGCGAGGCCTTTGATGGAAAGCCACGGCAGGATCAGGAACCGACTGTTGTTGACCACCCGGGGAAGGTTCTTCTGCCGCGTTGCGTCATCCCAACCGATGAAGCCGTCACGCGCCTGAAGCCACCGCGCCGCCGAGGAGAACTGCACGCACCCACAGAGCTCCCGCCGAGGATTCGACATCCAGACCAAGTACCGCAGGTGCGCGCCAAAGGCCACCTTGTGGCCCAGGTAGTGGTAACGCGCGACCAGTTCCCTCCATAGCGCTCGCTCCTCAGCGTTCGCCACCAAGCCCAGCATCACCGGAGCGACGTCCGATAGCTTGCCCTCACGCCGTGGCCGCTCGCGACCAGCCTTCGTGTAGTGGATGCTCGTCGGTCCGCGGCGCCGCTGCTCGTGACGCGGGGGCAACGTCACCAGCCCCTTCGCTTCGACAACCTCCAGGTACTCGTAGCATTCCCGGGTCTTGAGATTGCCGTTCCGACGAACCCACCCCAGGCCCTCACAGATCGTGCGCGCCAGCTCGTGCCGGGACAGACCACACGTGGCGATGATCTCCGTCAGCACGCTCCATTCCTCGGCGGTCACGGTCGTGCCGCAAAAGGTGGGTCGCTTGGCTGCGGTGTCGAGTGCAGCGTTTCCTGCCTGGGTCACTGTTTTCCTCCCAGCCTGAGGTTACACAGTCAGCCAGCGTTTGTCCAGTCCTTTTTTCCCTCTCTCTCTGCCCGCGAGAAAAACAACACACCCGGCGTTCAGCTTACCGAATCGCCCCCACGTTCTCACGCACTACTACCGCAAGGACACTGAATACCCTGTCCGGCGGGCTCCTCCAGGGTTCGTACCGTGACTCCCTCAGCGTCGCGGATCCGAAGCGTGACCGATGGCTCCTCGCCTTCCGGAACATTTTTCAGATAGAAGTTGATGAGCGCGCCGTACGGAGGATTCTCTCCGTAGAAACAGGTTTCCGGTGGACCCATCACGCCCGACAACACTTCCGCGGAGTACCACTGCAGCATCATCACGATTTCCGAGTCCCCGCTCACCCGGCACCTCATCTGGATCGGCACGGATGATGGTCGGGTGCAGCTGACGCGGGACGGCGGTGCCACCTGGGAGGATTTGACCGACAACATCCCCGGGCAGACGCTCACCGGGTGGGTCTCTCGCGTGGAGGCATCGAAGTCGAGCCCCGGCACCGCTTACGCCGCCGTCGACCGGCATCGCAGCAACGACCGGGCGCCCTACCGTGTTCAAGACGACCGACTACGGGAGAACGTGGCAGAACATCGCCGGCAACCTGCCGGCTCTCCGCTACGTGCGCGGGAACGGTTCACGGAGACCACCAGTCCCAGCGAAAGCTCCAGGCCAGGCGCCGGAAGTCGTACATGCCCGCGTAGAGGATGCGCGGATTCTCGGAATCCATGGCGAGGTCGGCGGCGCCGGTGTCTTCGTTGACGTAGAGCACTTTCTCCCACGTCTCACCGCCGTCGCGACTGGGGCCCGAACGAAGAGCGCGGTGTGTTCCGGAACGCCGTCGCCGATCGAAGCGCTGTTTCGAGGGTTGTTCTCGCCGGTTCCGATGTAGATGACGTTCGGATCGGAGGGCGCCACTGCCACCGCACCGAGAGACAGCGTGTTGCCGCTGTTGAAGATGGAAGACCACGTCGTGCCGTTGTTGGTGGTCTTGAAGAGACCACCGGAAGCGGTCGCCATGTAAACGGTCGAAGGGTCTCCGGGGATGCCGGCGATGTCCACCGTGCGCCCGCCCATGACGGCGGGGCCAATGGAACGCCAGGCGAGGTTCTCGAGCGCTTGCTCCATGCGCTCCGTCCGGCTCTGGGCAGAGGCGTCGCTCACTGCGGCGAGCAGGGAAGCGATCGCGAGAACACGCAACCACACATTCGGCTTGGTCATGGTCGTAAGGCTCCTGGAATATCGATCCTCGTGAACTACCGAGCGGCGACAGACGAGCTCATTGAGAGCCGGTGACGATATTTCCGTGGCCAGCGCCCGCCAGCTGTGAGTTGAACGTCGGGATCGTTTCGTTCAGCAGACGCTGGTACTCGGCTCCGATCTCCGCCAGCCGCGTCTCGAGCAGATCATAGACCTCGAGCTGCTGGCGGGTGGGACCGAAGTCTTCGGTGTTGCGTATGTCGCCCGCCCCTTGCCGACGTCACCAGAGAACCAGAGTAGCTTGGAGTAGAAGCATCATCTGCTCGCGGTACGACTTGGGGTCCGACGCGTGGAGCTGGCGCTGGAGGAGTTTGTCCTCGACCGACACGAGCTCACCACTAACCTCGGCTAGCGCGTCTCGCAGCGCCACCGTACCTGAAGTTCGTACCAGGATGATGTCCAGGTCCTCCATCTGCTTGCCGATCACCTCGCAAACCACCGCGCTCACGCGGTTACCCTGTGGTCCGACGAAGCGCCAGTCGAAAGCGTGGAGCTGGTCCGAGGTGATGGTGATCTCGTTGGCTGCTGTCAGCGCCGGAACCATGATGGCGGCCAGGAAGAATTGTACCGACCTACGAGTGAGTTGCTCGAAAGCAAACATTTTTCCTCCACGTGGTAGTCGATGTTCACTCTGCACCGCTTCCACGTCGATAACTCGTAGCTCTCCTGCGGTAGCGGTTTCAGTACGGGCCGGTCTAGCCTTTCGTACAACTCCCGCCGACTCACACCGAGCCGAAAACGGGAGAGCTCGTCGAAATGGAGCTGTTCGTCGGGACGTTGGGCGCGAGCAGTTACACCTACGTCGAAGCGACACTGAACCAGTCGCTGGAATCGTGGGCGAAGGCCCATAAGGGGATGTCGGATTACTTCGGTGGCAGTACGGAGATCTGGGTTCCGGACAACTTGAAGAGCGGCGTGGATTTGGTGGACCGTTACGAGCCAGGGATCAACCGGACGTACGAAGAGCTGGCGACGCATTACGGTGCGGTTGTGGTCCCGGCTCGGGTGTTCAAGCCGAAAGACAAAGCGAAGGTGGAGTCGGCAGTGCAGGTGGCGCAGCGCTGGATCCTGGCGGTGCTTCGTCATCGCACGTTCTTCAGCCTGGCGGAACTGAGGTGGAGAACAACTTGTACAGCGTTCCCTATCAGCTCATTCACGAGAAAGTCGAGGCACGGGTGACGGCCTCGGTGGTGGAGGTCCTGTTCAAGGGAAAGCGCGTCGCGTCGCATCCCCGCAAGAAAGGAAAGGGGCACTACTCCACGAACCCGGAGCATATGCCACGTTCGCATCGGGAGCACCTGGAGTGGACGCCGTCGCGGCTGCTCCACTGGGCGGAGCAGTCAGGTCGCGCCACGGGAAGGCTGGTTGCGAGGATTCTAGAGAGTCGGCCTCACCCGGAGCAGGGATTTCGCTCTTGCCTGGGAGTCATGCGACTAGGCAGCCGCTGGGGCAGTGAGCGTCTCGAGGCCGCTTGCGCACGAGCGGAAGCTTTGAGCTCTTACAGCTATCGCACGGTGAAAAACATTCTCTCGGCTGGTCTGGATCGTGGCACGAAGCGATTGGCGACCCAAACCAGGCAGACGCTATCTGCGATCGCATTCTCCACAGCGCGCACCGCATCACTCTCAAAGGAGCTTCTCTGAGAAAGACCAAGGCTGCGCCAAAGGCATCTGACAACGCCGATGCATGAGCGAGCGAGGGACCACAGCGTCGATGCGATAAAAACGGGTGAAACCGCCAAACCCGGGGTACCAGACGATGCGGCGCCAAAACGACGCGCGAGAATGCCTCAGGAAGCGTCTTCTCGAGCCAGGCCATACCCCAGCAACCCCCCGAAACCAGCCCCACATCGCCCGGGGTTCGGCCGCGGCAGGTCGCTGCCTACGGGAGCGGGAAGGTCGCTTCGCGTCTTTCCTTACGCCCGCTCCCTCCGGCACCGACCTGCCGCCCCTTGCTACACAACACGCAGGTAAGATAGGTTCACGTTTTCAATCAGTGGAAAGGAAGGTCACCCAACACTTCACCGCTTCGATGAGCGTTCGGCTTCACCGGATTCGCTGTTCAGCTTGCTCTGGATTCGGCGTTCACGATGGCTGGAATACGCACTCCAGCGAGGGGGGCAGAACGGCAGGGTCGTCGCCGCCCACGATCCCGGAGCGAGTCGTCTCTACCAGTACGTGGCACATTCTGTCAGGCCCTTCATGCCGTTCGGCCGGGACAAGCTGCCCGCCCGGCAGGTCGAGCTCATCGGTCGGTGGATCGAATCGGGCGGGTCCCTGGCTGGTGTGCCCCAGGCGGCGTCCGACGGCGGACCGAGTGGCGACGAGCTGGCCATTCTGGAGGAGAGGCCGATCACGGCCGAGGAACGCTCCTACTGGGCGTTCGTCAAACCGGTACGCGTAACGGTTCCTGGCGTCGAGGAGCTTCGGTGGAGCGAGAATCCAATCGACGCGTTTTTGTTCTCGGCGATGGAGGCTCAGGGGCTGACACCGGTACCCGCCGCCGACAAACGGACGCTCGTGCGGCGCGCCTACTCGACGTGCTCGGTCTGCCACCGAGCCCCGACGAGATCGACGCGTTCCTGAACGACGATTCGCCCGATGCCTGGGAGAAGCTCGTCGACAAACTGCTGGCGTCTCCCCACTACGGCGAACGCTGGGCCCGGCACTGGATGGACCTCGTCCGGTACGCCGACTCCGGCGGGTTCGAGTTCGACGTCGACCGCCCCGAGATGTATCGTATCGCGACTACCTGGTGGAGTCGTTCAACTTCCGGATAGGATTAAGGCTTGATCGTGTATCTAGCTCTCTGAGGGTGTCCCGGCGGTAGCCTTCGAAGACCTTTTGGCTTTACGCTCGTTCCGTGATGAACTTCGAGGTGGGCGATTATAGTCTTCGGTTCTTCAGGCTTTCTGCAGACTCCATACGCCCGGCCGGAGGGACCCAACGTCCTGACTGGCCAAGTTTTAATTAGTAATTAAGCGCTCTGAGTGGAGAACGTGCGGCAGCCGCTGCTCGTTTTGACAGTGACTGCGCCATTTTCTAGAATGTGCAGCGACGAGCTGTTTTCATTTTCTGTTTCGCACACGCAAGGAGGCTAGCCGATGGTTTACAGCACCCCACAAAAGGCCGTGGCGGAATTCATTGGCACTTTGGCACTCATCTTTATTGGCGCCGGATCGATCTTATCAGACAGACTGACCGATGGCGGGGTCGGGCTGGCTGGCATCGCGCTCGCACATGGCCTGACCATAGCGGTCATGGTGTCGGCGATTGGCCACATTTCTGGGGGACACATCAATCCTGCAGTTACCTTTGGCGCCTGGATTGCAGGCAAGATCCCCAGCCGGGAAGCCGTGGTTTACTGGGTGGCGCAACTCGCGGGCGGAGCAGTTGGTGCGATGTTCTTGCTATTCCTCTTTGACGACGACGTCCGCCAGGCAGTTCAATTGGGAACTCCGGTGTTGGCCGAGGGAGTCAGCCCGCTTCAGGGCGTGCTTTTTGAACTGATTGCAACCTTCTTCCTGGTCTTCGTGGTTTTCGCGACAGCAATTGATGATAACGGAGCCTTCAAGATGGTAGCTGGGTTTGCCATTGGACTGGTGGTGGCCTTCGACATTCTTGCCGGAGGTCCACTCACAGGGGCCTCTATGAACCCAGCCCGCACCTTTGGCCCCGCCCTGGTTGGCAACGTCTGGGCAGCCCACTGGGTCTATTGGGTGGGACCCCTTGCTGGAGGGGGGTTGGCTGCCTTGCTTTACTCAAGGCTCTACCTGAGAAAAGAGGAATCATAAACAATCGGTAGGAGATCGAGATGAAACTTAGACCATGCTACTGGACCGCGGGGGTTTTCCTAGCCACTCTCGCCGTGGTGAGCTGTAGCGAGCCCACGCCCGAGTGGGAAGCTGCCAACCCCATCCAGCCGCTTCCCGAGCCGCCGCTGGGCGTCGGCCATCAGTTTAGTGAGCTCGAGGATCCGCCGACGCAGGAGACGGTGCGATTGGGCCGCTGGCTCTACTACGACACGCGTCTTTCCGCCGATGACACGATCGCCTGCGCGACCTGTCATCGGCCGGAGAGCGCGTTCTCGGAA
Source organism: Candidatus Marinacidobacterales bacterium (assembly GCA_965237685.1). Taxonomy (GTDB): domain Bacteria; phylum Acidobacteriota; class Vicinamibacteria; order Marinacidobacterales; family SMYC01; genus CBDEGF01. Next base: position 1,286,963 of record CBDEGF010000003.1, on the reverse strand, counting down.
CCGACCCCCGTCTCGACGGGGATCGACGGTCAGAAGGGGGGTCGTAAAGCTCCCACGTTCATCAACGCCGCCTGGGCGCTCTTTCCTCATATGTTCTGGGATGGGCGCGCCGCCTCGCTCGAGGATCAAGCGCTCGGCCCGGTTGCCAACCCAATCGAGATGGGCAATACCGTGGACGCGATGATCGGCGAGCTCCAAGGCATCGAGGGCTACGCGCCCTACTTCGAGGAGGCCTTCGGGACACCCGAGATTACGCCCGACCGCGTCGCCAAGGCGATCGCCGATTACGAGCGCACACGCATGAGCGGAAACTCACCCTACGATCGGTGGAAGGACGGTGACGAAAGCGCCGTGTTGGATGCGGTGAAGCTCGGCGATCAGCTCTTCTTCGACAAAGCGGGCTGCAACCAGTGCCACCTCGGCTACAACTTCACCGACGCTCTTTTTCACAACATCGGCGTGGGCTGGGACCCCGAGAAGGAAGAGTTCGCCGACTTGGGTCGCTATGCGGAGACGAAACAAGAGCAGGACATGGGGGCGTTCAAGACCCCGACGGTTCGGGAAGTCACAAAGCGCGCTCCTTATATGCATGACGGCTCGATCGCCGCCCTCCGCGAGGTGGTGGAGCTCTACAACCGGGGAGGCGAGGCTAACCCCTACCTCGATCCCAAGATCCAGCCTCTGGAGCTCACCGAGGAGGAGATCGATGCCCTCGTGGCGATGATGGAAGCCCTCGAGGGCGAGGGCTATGCGGACGCGCCACCCACTGCCTTTCCGCAGTAAGTGGATAGGGTACTGTCAAGCTGAGCCCGGCGGCTGGGAGACTGGGCCGATGAACAGCAACGCGCCCCGCGCTCGCTCCAAAGAGCCCTAGACGGGTCCCAGGCCCCTTTCGTGGGAAAACCTACTCTAAGACCTCGGATCGTGCGTCTTTTGTGGAGAAAACGGCCCACCGGGCCGATGCCGGCGTGATCGGAACCGCGCTCCGTGTGGCATCATCGCGATTCGATGAGTACACACTCAAACCTGGGAACACGTAAGCGCACGAGTACCTAAGTACCGCGTTATCAACAGGAACAGGCGTTCTCGCCGCGATTTTGGCGATCCAGTTGGGATCGATCGCCGATCGTCGGATGCCGTTAGAGTAGGTTTTCGTCGTACGAACGTGGCCCAGGACTGGGATGAATGCGCTCGCCGCCGATCTTTGTCATCTCTGGGCGGCATGTACTTTCTCACCGTACGCGGCGAGACGCCAATACCGACCTTGATGAAGAGCTCGTTTGCGATGCGCTCTTCACCCCATGTGACATTCGCTCTGACCATCTCCCCGATGAGCTTCTGAAGATCCTCCGTGATCGGCGGCCGTCCTTTAGGTCGTGATTTCCATCGCCAAAAACAGGCGAAGTCTCTCGTGACCGTCTCGAGTGAGGTGCTCACGGGACGCGATCCGAACTCTCCTGGACATCGGCAACCCAACCCATTTCCTTTCAACTAGAGCCGCCAGGCACTCGGAAAGTGACTGGGGCGGCTCAGATCCACGATCCTCGCGACTTCCGGCCGAATAGCGATACGGGCCATCTGCGGAAATGTCGCTCGGAACTGCTCCAAGAATCCCTCGCCCCCCTCCTCGCCCAGGTAGCGCCTGGCAATCGCGGCATACTCGGGAAAAACGCTGTCCACCGTATCGACGGTTGCCGTGCCGCGAATCGTCAGCACCTTGTAGGGATATTTCTCGTCATCGATGGTGAGCGCGATTTTGGAGTTTTGCTCCAGCACTCGAATCTTGGGAGCCCCGAGCGGACTTCCGAGCAAGATTTCCTCGCCCGTCCAGTAGAACCAAATGGGCACGACTCGAGACGTGCCATCGCTCCAGTTGTAAGCAAGACGGGCCGGGATGGTCGATTGCAGAAGCTCTTTGGCGGCGGGATCGCGCATCGCCGCCAGATCGCCTTCGTCAGGCATGATGAACCTCCAGAGGTCTCGCGGAAGCGACCATGCAGGTAACTTCCTTGAATCGAGGGGTTGGTGATGGGCTCGTGATGCTCGGGCCGGCTCGGGGGGATGTTCCGGTACTACTACCGCCAAGCGGCCTAGAGCTCGGCGGGATCGCTCGCGGACTTGGGGAGCGCAGGCACAAGCTTCCCGAGCAATCGGCAGTGAGCCCGCGAGTCGGGCCAGGCCTGTTCCGAGGGCTACTGCGACCGGCCAGGAGGACTCCACGAGCCGTGGCTCGTGGATTTTCTCCTTCCCGAGTCTGCCAAGCGACTGTGCTTGCTCGCCGTTCCGGTTTTTGGACATGACGAGGTCGCGAGCGCCATGCCACCCCGCTGGATGAGCTCGGAGACTCTCTTTCCACGGACGAGCTCTATCGTGAGGAAATGCACACCGTCGGCCTCCTCGACGGAGTGAACGGTCACGATGTGTGGATGGTTGAGGGCCGCGATCGTGCGGGCCTCACGCTCGAAACGCATTCGGAGCTCGGGATCCTCCGCAAATAACGGTGGACGGTAGGAAAAAGTGCGAAGCCAGACAAGGCGGTCCCGGGAAGCTATGAGGGTTACTCCTCAAACCGCCCGAGTGGGGCACGGCGAGGAGCACGATCGTGATGACTCCCATCGATTTCTTGTCCGCGGTGAGCTAGGATCTTTTTGTCCGTTTCGAGTGATCGTTCTCGCTTGCGGGAGGCCCGATGGGAGACGGTGTAACTAGGCGGGAATTCGCAGCTTCTTTGCCTGCCGCGGCGGCGGGGTTGGCTTATGTCGGCCGGACCGAAGCGGGGCGCGGGTCGAGCGCGCCGAACCTGCTGCTCGAGCCCTTCGACTACCAGGGCGTGCGCTTGCTCCCCAGCCACTGGCAGCAGCATAACTACTACGACATCGGCGAGGGCTACCCGTACTTCATGTACTTCGACCGAAAGGACTTGCCGTGGCGGATCTGGTAGGGGTCATCGTACGCTGGGGACTCCGACGACGGAGGACATGTTGACGCTGTACCGTGTCGTATTCCAGGCCTGGTTGCTGGTCGCTGCCGTCTCGGTCGTCGTGGCTGCGCCGAGCTCGGAAGCGGGTCAGGACGAGCCGATTCCGACGGGGCAGAGAAGCGCGGATGCCCTCGCGCGACAGGTTTAGGCGTTGGCGAAGTACGCCGAAACGGATCCGCTGGACACGGAGCTCTTGGCACGCACGTACTCGTACGAGCTCGCCTACCGCATGCAGACCCACGCGCCGGAGGCGATCGACATCCGCTCGGAGTCGGAGGCGACGAAGAGGCTGTATGGCATCAGCGAGGAGCCGACCGACTACTTCGGCCGACAGGCGCTCATGGCCCGGCGGCTCGTGGAGCGCGGGGTGCGGTATGTCCAGATCTTCTCGGGCGGCGGGAACTTCGAGCCGAGCTGGGACGCGCACTGGGATTTGAAAACGAATCACGGGTTACACTGCGCGGAGACCGACAAACCCCTCGCCGGGCTCATCAAGGATCTCAAGAGCCACGGTCTGTTCGACGACACGCTGATCGTCTGGCACGGCGAGTTTGGCCGACTGCCGATCTCCGAGCGCATGGATGGGCGCGACCATAACAACAAAGGCTTCAGCGTGTGGCTGGCGGGTGGCGGCATAAAAGGGGGAACGGTGGTCGGTGCCACCGACAGTACGGATACCAGGCGGTCGAGAATCCCAAATCCATCTACGAGCTGCATGCGACCATCCTTCACATCCTCGGTCTCGACTTCGAGAATCTGACCTACCGTTTCAACGGTCGAGACATGCGGCTCACCGATGTGCACGGGAAGGTCATCAGCGAGATCCTGGCGTAGGGAACTGGTCACTCCTGGCCTCGCTCCGGTGACGGCTGTGCTCACGTATGAAACCCGGGACAGCCTGCCCTAGAGTCCCGCGCCTGGGTGTCGGGAGGACGAATGCGGAAGGTCCGTTGGGGAGTGCTCGGTGTCGCGAAAATCGCCACCGAGAAAGTGATTCCGGCCATGAAAGACGGCGAGTGCGCGGAGATCGTGGCGATCGCATCTCGCGATCGGGGGAGGGCAGAGGCGGCTGCCAAGGTCCTGGGACTGTCGAAGGCCTACGGTTCTTACGACGAGCTGCTTGCGGACCCGGACATCGATGCCGTGTACAACCCGCTGCCGAATCACCTGCATCGAGACTGGACCATCGCGGCGGCCGAGACCGGCCGGTGGGAAGCGGCGGGTTGAGACAATTCCGGTGACCGAGCCGGGGACGCCTCCGTTTCGGGAGAGCCAGTGCCACGGCTGCGTCCACCTCTGCCTGATACGTGCCAAGCGCGGCTCGGTGTTCATGATGTGCGCACAGCCGGCGACCCCAAGGTATCCGCCTCAGCCGGTGGCCAACTGCCCTTTCTACTCTCCCGTCCCTCGAGCGCGGAAACCGGATGGTGAAGGGTGAACAGTCACTTCCGCACGATTGATCCAGTAGTTGGACCGTGTCAAAAGACATGCTGTAATGCGCTCGGAGGCCCCGCGCATATGATGCGCGCGGCCTGAATCACAGTCTCGGCGTTGACGAGGTGAACCATGCGAGCGAGCGGCGGCCGGCCGAGGTGGTCATCGATGCGACAGATGCTTCTCACCTGGCTCGGCGGGATGTTGTTGATCTGGCAACCTCCGGGATCCAGCGGCCGGGTGAACGCTCAGGGCTTGCCGATGAAGAGCTCGTGGCCGCAGTGGGGCGGGCCGAATCGCGACTTCATCGCCGACGCGACCGGGCTGGCGGAGAAGTGGCCTGAGGCGGGACCGCGTGTCATCTGGAGCCGTCCGCTCGGTACTGGCCACTCGGCCATCGTTACGGACGAGGACCGGTTGTTCACCATGTATCGGGTGGGCAACGGCCGGGAGCGAGGTGGTCCATGGGACGCCGAGGAGATCGTCATCGCCCTCGATGCCGGAACAGGCAAGACGATCTGGAAGCACAAGTACCCATCGGAGCACGCGAATTTCAACTTCGGCGCTGGCCCGCACTCGACGCCGCTCGTCGTCGGCGATCGTGTGTTTACCATAGGCACCAACAAGCAGCTCTACGCGTTCGACACGCGCACCGGTGAGGTCCTCTGGGCGCACGACCTCGTCCAGGAGTTCGGCTCCCCGTCGCTGCTCATCCGGCCGATCGTGAAGGCGGGATACGGCTGCAGCCCGATCGCTTTCGGGGACACCATCATCTGCAGCGTCGGCGGACCCGGGCAGTCGGTGATGGCCTTCCGGCAGCACGATGGCGCAGTGGTGTGGAAGAGCGGCGACTTTCTGACGTCGGCGGCGCCGCCGATCCTGATCGAAGTTGCGGGCCGGCCCCAGCTGGTCGTCCTCGGAGGTGGGACTGTCAACGGGATGGATCCCACCAACGGAAAGTTGCTCTGGTCCCTTCCACACGACCCGGGTAACGACCTCAATTTCAGCACGCCTTTGTGGGGCCCGGACAACATCCTGATCGTATCCTCGGCGTATAAGGCGGGTAGCAGAGCCATCCGGCTGACACAGAAGGGCGACATCACTCTGGCCGAAGAGCTGTGGTTCACGAAACGCACGCGCTTCATGTTCCTCAGCGCTCTCCGGCTGGACGACTACGTGTACGGCACCAGCGGAGAATTTGGTCCGGCGTTCCTCACCGCACTCAACGCAAAGACCGGGGAGGCAGCGTGGCAGCACCGTGGCTTCGGGCGTTCAAGCATCATCTACGCGGATGACAAGGCCATCATCCTGGATGAGGACGGTGATCTGGCACTCGCGAGGCTCTCGCCGGGGGGCGTGACCGTCCTGTCACAGACCAGGCTCTTCGACACGACGTCCTGGAGCTCCCCCTCTCTGGTCGGGACGACTCTCTACGCGCGCGACCGAGAGCGGATCGTCGCGCTCGATCTGGGAGCGCAGTAGCTTCTGAGAGGGACGCAGAGCTCATGAAGTACAAAGCCTCAATTATCGCGGCGGTGGTCGTGGCCCAGGTCGGCTTCGTCTTTGCGCAGCCACCGGACTTCTCGGGCACGTGGAGACTGGATGCGAGCCGCAGTCGCATCTCGGAGACGGCGGCTCTGGCGGGTCTCATCGCGGCCGGGGCGCCGGACACGCTCCACGTCACCCATGCTGCCAACGGCACGCTTGTGGTCGAGAGTCAGTTCAACGAGAGCCACGCGCGAATCTACAAGCCGGACGGCGAGAGCTCCACGCCCGTGTTCATGGGGCAGGTCGGCAGCATCACGATGACCTCGCGATGGGAGGGCCGGATCCTCGTCAGCGAAGGCGTTCTAGAATCCACGCCCGGCGCTACCACGACCGCAATCGAGGTGAAGGAGGTCCTCGGGCTGAGTTCCGATGGTCGAACCCTTGAGATCGAGGTGACTACGACGAACGCTGGTGGCCAGAGCTCGAGCAAGCTGATGTACACGCGGATAGGAGACGTCGGCCCCTGCGAGAGCTGGCCATCGCCCTGCAAGTCGCCATCTCGCTAGGGCTGCGGTCCGTAGATAACGCCTCAGAACCGGGGTTCCCCGATTCCGGGGTTCCGTGTGATCTCTTTGGCGACTTTCTTCAGGGGCTGCTGTCTACGGGTCTCTCTGCGCCTCCCGCCTTCGTCGTTGCCCCGCTCGACATCTGGCAACGACTTCGGCGAGGCTCGCCGAAGCCTTGGCGAAGGCGGCTGCGTTGAATTCCGGAGATAGACCTTCCACGGATTCGATTGGCCGCGTTCCGGGTCGGGTGGGTGCCCTGTTTCTCTTTGCGCCTTTGCGTTATGTTTTCTCCCGAGTCCTGGCAGTTTCCTTGTCAGGCAAGCAGGGGCAGGACGGCTTCACCCAGGAGCCGAACGGCCTCGACTTCGTTGGCCCCGTGCGGTGTGCCGAGCTCGAAGAGGTCGACGCCGGCGTCGAACATTTCCTTCAGGTGCTCCGCGATGTCTTCAGGGGTACCGAAGCACGAGAAGCGGCGGAGGGTCGTGAGCGAGAGAGCCTCTCCCGCCCGCTCCGGATCGCCGGAGCTCATCGCGTCGTCGAACTCGGTCAGCTCTTCGGCCGGCAGGCGGTAGACGGGATCCATTCGGCTCGTGACCGCGACGTACATGGCGACCTCGCGGCGAGCAATCCGCTCGGCGGTGGCCCGGTCGCGGTCGACGACGGTGACGGCGCCGAAGACGAGCTTCGGCCGAAGGCGTCCCGCTGATGTCGCACCTTCATCGAGCCACCGCCGAACCAACGGTGCCGCTTCGGCGTTTGCGGAGCCACCAACCTTGAACATGTCGGCGATCTCGCCGGCGAGCCGCGCCACCTTTGGTCCCCAGCCGCCCAGCATGACGGGAAGGTCGCGTCCAGGTACTGGAAAGCGGAGGTATGCGTCTTTCGATGCCCGAAAGATGTCGCCTTCGTAGGGCGTGCGGTCACCTCGAAGAAAGCGTTGCACGAGCTCGACCATCTCGCGCATGGCTCTGAGAGGCCTCGGCTGCGCGACACCGATGGATTCGAAGAACGCGCCACGTACGACGCCCAGGTACGCGCGGCCTCCGCTGGCCTGGTCCAGCACCGCCAGATTGCCGGCCGCAACTAGCGGGTGGGTGAGGTAGGGGTTCAGAGCGGCCGGGCCGACGAGGGGTCTCCTTGTTCGTTCGGCGAACTGCAGCAATCCCGGCCAGGGCGGCTGGTAGAAGAGGTCCTGGTAGATCGAAGCCGTCTCGAAATCGTAGCGGGCGACCAGCTCGGCCAGCTCGCGGTATTCCTGGAGCGTTTTGTCGCTCTGGAAGGCGATACCTAGGGGCATTACCTGTATTACTTTCCGAGCCCGAGCCCGTGCCCCAGCCCGTGCCCGTTCTCCTTTGCCACGGATCGGCACGGACGATACCGCAGCATTCGGGCTCAGGCTCGGGCTCGTTTACGGGCACGGAACCTGTCGCTTTCTTACTCTCCTTTCGGTTGTTCACGTTAACTCTGTAGCGTTCAGTGCGACCTTTTCCAGCCTTTCGATGCGCATGATGAGCTGCTCGTCGGGATCGGGGCATGCCACCAGACTGTCCGATTCGAGCCAGTCGTTGGCATCGAGCTCGCGCTGCTTCGCCGGCAGCAGTGGCAAAACGGCGGCGAGAGCATACATGCAAAAATGGCGCTCAGGTGGCAGGCGCAGCTGGCTGCTCTGTCGCACCTCGAACCAGTCGCCGACCTTCATCCCGCATACCGATCGACCCTTGATCTCGACCACCGTCACCCGAAGGTCATAGAGAGCGAACGGCTTCGAGGCGCCCGTCACGCGCTTTTCTCGCAAAAACCCATCAAATGCCATCCGAAGCGACGAAGGAGCGAGCGGGGAAGCATGTTGAACGTGCCAACGAAGAGCCGGTTGAAGCAGAAACCTTTCCACCCTCCGTGGAGACGCGATCTCACCGGGAAGCGCTCCGGAACGATGCGGACGACGTCGAACGGGGAAAGGAGCTTTCGAAACTCCCCGATCGAGTACTTGCGGAGCAGCGGCGCGTCTTCGTGCTCGAGCTGGACGTTCATGAGCTTCGACAGGAAGTTCAGCCACGAGATGCGGTTGTAAACCATGAAGATGGCCTCGCCATCCTTTCGAAGCACCCGCCGGGCCTCGGCCACCATCCGCTCGGGCTCGGCCGTATACTGCAGGACGCCGTGCCCGTACACGACGTCAAAGGACTCATCATCAAAGGGGAGCGCTTCTCCATTGGCCAGCTGGAGTTCCATGGTCACGCCGGCGGCCTTCGCATTGAGAGCGCCGAGACTGAGAGCGGTCGTGGACAGGTCGACCCCGGTGGCGACGGCCCCTCCAGATGCGAAGCGCACCAGGTCGGTCCCGATGCCACAGCCGAGCTCCAGCAGCTTTCTGCCCCGGTAGCCGCCGAAATCGACGAGCTGGGGGAGGTAGCGGAGCTTGTCGAAACGGTACTCGTCGAGATCCTCGAAGAACTCCGGCGATCCGGGCGGCTGCGACGTCATCTCGAGGTCATGAATGCGCTCGTTCCAGTACTTCTGGACCTCGGCCAGGGGAGATCCGGGCTCGAGTCGAAGCTCGTCGCGCACCAAAGCTGCCGTTTCAGCCATACGGAACGGACTATTATATAAGGTTAACTGATAGCAGGCCGGTACCTTTGCCGTTCGATTGTTGATAGAGGCTAGTTCTCCAGCTCGCCCGTCCGACTTCGCCAAGGCTTCGTCGGACCCGCCGAATCCTGGCAGAGTCTCGGTGCTGGCGAAGGCGAGCAGGCGCCTGTCGCCGGAGGGCGCAGGCCGAGCGAGCCGAAGAGGCGAGCGAGGGATAAGTGATGCCAGCGGCAAAACAGGGATGAAGAGAAACCTCAACGCTCTTTCCAACCAGACGTTCGACCTGGTGGTCGTAGGGGCCGGAATCTACGGCGCCGCGGCCGCCTGGGACGCCACGCTCCGGGGGCTCTCCGTCGCGCTCATCGACCGTGGAGACTTCGGAAGCGCCACTTCTTTCAACAACTTGAAGACGATCCACGGGGGTCTACGCTATCTCCAGCACGCCGATTTCCGCCGGATGCGCGAGTCGATCCGGGAGCGCCGGACGCTCATGCGCATCGCCCCGCACCTCGTGCACCCGCTTCCGTTCGTCGTGCCGACGTATCGAGGGAATCTGAAGCAGAGTCGCCTGGCCCTTCGGGTCGCGCTGGCGCTCAACGATGTGGTCGGGCTGGACCGGAACACCCTCGACGATCCGCAAAAGCATCTCCCGCCCGGACGCACGCTCGGTCGGGAGGAATGCCTGCGATTGCTCCCAGGCGTTGCCTCGGAGGGGCTCACCGGAGGGGCCCTCTGGTACGACGCCCAGATGTACAACTCCGAGCGGATGACACTGTCCTTCGTCCTCTCGGCCGCCCATCGCGGGGCGGTGGTCGCGAACGATGTCGAGGCCTCGAGACTCTTGCGCCGCGGGGACCGCATCGAGGGCGTTCACGTGAACGATCGACGCACCGGGGATACCTTCGATATTCGTGGACGCGCGGTTCTCAACGCCGCCGGGCCTTGGGTCGACCGGCTCCTGGCGGAGCTCTCCGAAGGCGCTCTTCCGAAGCTGTTTTACTTCTCGAAGGCTTTGAATCTGGTGACCCGGCCGCTCGTTGAGAATGTAGCGCTCGGGATTACGAGCAAGCGCGCGCATAAAGACACCGACGCGGTCATCGACAAGGGAGGTCGGTTTCTCTGTGTGATTCCCTGGCGGGGAAGTGCGCTCGTTGGAACGAGTCACAAACCCTATGACGGTGATGCGGACAGTCTGGAGGCCACCGAGGAGGATGTGCAGGAGCTTCTGGACGAGGTGAACGAAGCCTATCCAGGTACAAAGCTCGTACGCGACGATGTGCGACTCGTGCATCGAGGTCTCCTCCCGAGAAAGACCGGCCTGTCGAGCGGAAGCGCGGTCACTCTCCAGAAGGGCTATCGGGTGGTCGACCATCGTCGGGAAGGCATCGAGGGGCTCGTCTCCGTGGTTGGGGTGAAGTACACGACGGCTCGCGATGTAGCGGAGAAGGCGATCGACCGTGCGTTTGACGTTCTCGGGAAGGCTGCACGCGCCTCGAGCTCTGCAACGACGCCGCTACAAGGTGGCGATATCGATCGGTTCGACGACTTCGTCAGCAAGGCGATCGCGAGTCGGCCCGACGGTCTCGACGAGGACGTCGTCCGACACCTCGTCTACAGCTACGGCACGGGCTATCGCGACATCCTCGATCTGGCGGCGAGCGAGCCTCGCGGGCGCGAGCGGGTAACCACCGATGTGGCGGTCCTGCGCGCGGAGATTCTCCACGCGGTGCGCGAGGAACAGGCGCCGGACTTGATGTCGGTGGTCTTGCGGCGCACGGAGCTGGGGACAGCCGGGCATCCGGGTCGTGCGGCGCTCGAGGCTTCCGCTGACGTCATGGCGGAAGAGCTCGGCTGGTCGGCGGGTGAGCGCGGCCGGCAGATCGAGGACGTAGAGGAGTTCTATCGGAGAAGGAGCTGATTTGCCCGAAGACAAGACGAAGCAACTGTCCACGTTTCGAAGTCTGGTCCGGGCGATGTCCTCCTGGCGCACCGCGTCGGTGGCGCTTCTTTCGTTCTCCTCCGGCCTGCCTCTCGGGCTCGTCTGGGTGTCGATACCCGACTGGATGCGCGATATCGGGGTCGACATTCGCATCGTCGGCTTGTTCAACCTCGTACAAGCTCCGTGGGCATTCAAAGTGCTCTGGTCCCCTTTTATGGATCGGTTCGTGCCGCCGTTCTGGGGCCGGCGGAGAGGGTGGATGGCGATCACACAGCTCGCCCTGGTCGTGATGAGCTTGATGCTGGCCGGTGTCGGAAGCCACCCGGAAGCGATCTGGGTCGTAGGGGCGCTGGCGCTCGCGATCGCCCTGTCGTCGGCGTCTCAAGACATCGCCATCGACGCCTACGCAGTGGAAGTGTTGAGGAAGGAAGAACAGGGGGCGGCGGTCGGTGCGCGCATCGCACTCTACCGGGCCGCGATGGTTGTGGCGGGAGGGCTCGCGATTACGCAGGCCGCGAAATGGGGTTGGCCGGTGGTGAATGCGCTTCTGGCGCTGGCCTATTTGCCGTTTCTCGTCGTGACGTGGAAGGCACCGGAGCCCGAAGAGAAGCAGATTGTGCCGAAGACGCTGCGCGAAGCGGTCTGGCAGCCGTTCCTCGGTTTTCTGTCCCGCCACCGGGCGCTCGAGATCCTCGCTTTCGTCTTCTTTTACAAGTTCGCCGACCAGCTCGCTCAGGCGTTGACTAGGCCCTTCCTCAACGACATGGGCTACAACGCCGACGAGCGCGGCTTGGCGCTGGCGATTGTGGGCGTGATCGCCACCATTACCGGCGCCCTACTCGGTGGGTGGGTAACGACGATCATCGGTCTGGGCCATTCGTTGTGGGTGTTCGGTGTGCTTCAGATTTTTTCCAACATGGGCTATTTCTTGGTCGCGGGAAGCGAAGTCGACCGGCCGTTGATGTTCGGCGCCGCGGCCTTCGAGCTGTTTACGAGCGGAATGGGAACGGGGGCCTTCTCGGTCCTCCTCTTGAGAATGACGCAAAAACGGTTCTCGGCCACGCAGTACGCGTTGTTCTCGAGCCTGTTTGCATTACCCCGTCTGCTCGCCGGACCGATCAGCGGCTTCGCCATTGATGCCATCGGCTACCAATGGTTCTTTCTCTCGACGATACCGATGGGGATCCCCGGCCTCCTGCTCCTGTCGCGATTCGTCCCGATAGGTGTGAGAGAGCCGGAGTTCAGAGTCGAGGAGCTCGAGCCGCAGAAGCCGCTGTCCGGGGCAGCCCTTACGGCTAGAGGTGTTTCGGGAGGTATCCTGGCGATGGCGTTCGGTGCTTTCGTGGTGGCGTTATTGGCCGCGTTGAAGGTGATGAGGGAAGCGCCGGCGGTTGGATTCGATCTGAGCCAGGCGATGCAACCTCTCCTCGCACCGGCTAGTGTGACCGACTGGGTTCAGGTCGTGGGCGTCCTCTCGTTTGGCCTCATCGTGGGATTGTTGACGGCAGCGGTTTTCGCCGCGCGTCACGGCGCTGGACGGGAGCTGGCCAGCGATTCGGAGGTGTCCGGCTAGATGGCAGTGTCGTTTGTGCCAAGACCGCTGACTCTCGAGGGAAAGCACGTTCGTCTCGAGCCTCTCGCACCCGAGCACGCCTCGGACCTCTACGAGGCGGGTCGGGACGAAAGCATCTGGACCTACCTGCCTGGTCCTGCTTTCAAGAGTCTCGGGGACACCGAACGCTGGATTGCCGAAACACTGCAGGAATCACTGACGGGGCGTCAGATCGCTTTCGCGATCGTCGCGAACGACAAAGCGATGGGCTCCACGCGCTACCTGGACATTCAGGTTGCCAACCGGTCCCTGGAGATTGGATGGACCTGGCTGGGTGTTGCCGTCCAGCGAACGCCCGTCAATACCGATTGCAAATACCTCCTATTGACGCACGCGTTCGAGGACCTGGGAGCGATCCGTGTGCAGCTGAAGACAGACGCGCGCAACGTCGGTTCCCAAAAAGCGATCGAGCGCATCGGAGCAAAGCGCGAGGGAACGCTGAGAAAGCACTATGTCCTCTGGGACGGCCACGTCCGCGACAGCGTGTACTTCAGTGTTCTCGAGGAGGAGTGGCCGGACGTCAAAACCCGCCTGGAGAAGCTGCTTTCGCGCTGAACAACACGCGTTGGCCTCGAAGCGGGTAGAATTGAATTATGAAAGACGCTTCCCGATTGACTCCGTCGGACCGGATGCGGATCGCGATGGACCTATTCCAGACGGGCGTCGATCTGATGCGGCAGAACTTGAAGCGTGACCATCCCGACGCCTCGGCCGAGGAGATCGAGGAGCGTCTTCGAGCATGGCTTCACCACCGACCGGGCGCTGAGTTCGGGGATTGCTCGGGTCGTCCTGTCGGGTGGCCTCGCAAGGCCCGGTGAGCTTTCTCGAGACTGCTCTTCGTCGCCTGTGTGGAGATCTTCTCGCCGCAAAAGCAAGATTCGCCTTGATCGGCGGCCTCGCTGTTTCGGCAAGGACCGAGCCGCGGTTCACCCGTGATGCCGACCTGGCCGTGGCCCTTCACGACGACGATGAAGCCGAGGCCCTCGTTTACCGGTTGCAGCAAAACGGCTACACGGTCCTAGCCACGGTCGAGCAGGAGGCGGTGGGCCGCCTGGCTACGGTGCGGTTGCAGCCGCCCGAAGGCGGAGCGACAGGCATTCTCCTGGATCTGTTGTTCGCTTCGTCCGGAATCGAGCACGAAATCGTCCGTGACGCCGAAACGTTGGAAGTGCTGCCGGAGCTTCACGTCCCAGTAGCTCGGAAAAAGCATTTGATCGCGCTCAAGGTTCTGTCCCGTGACGATCGTGAACGCCCGCAGGATATAGCGGATCTGAGAGCACTTCTCGAACGAGCGGATCCCGAGGATCTCCAGGGTGCAAAGGAAGCGTTGGGGCTCATCGAGTCACGCGGATTTCATCGCGATCGCCCACTGCTGTCCATGTTCCAGGAATTGATGGAGGATGATGGAGCGTGAAATTGGCAAGCCTTCACCTCGACGCGTGCGACCCGCACCCCCAACCTCGGTGACGCTACGGAATCGGACCGACCGCTACGCCGTCGGAAGAATGATCGCCCGGACGGTGCCGATGCTCTCGCGGGTCTCGACCGCCCACTGACCCTGGAAGTACTCGACGATGCTGCGTACGACCTCGGTCGTGACATCGGAAAGCCGCCGCTCGAGAGGCCACTGAAGATAGCGGGAGGGACTGCTGTGCTTGGTGGAGACGGCGTCAAATTGTCGAACACGGACACCCGCACACCGTTCGTATCGGGCTGGGTGACGATCCGGATGACTCCGTCGCTCAGACCCGTCAGGCGTCGACGTGAGTCGTCCACCAGGCTTCCCAGAGCGCCTCGCAGCAGGAACGGCTCCGCATTGACCGGTCGCACGCCGGGTTTGACCTCGATCAGAAAACGAATGCCTTCCTCGGCCAGCGAGGGGCCGAGCTCCTGCTCCATGCGGGCCAGAATCTCGGGCACGGCGGTGGAGGTTCGAGACGGCAGCTGGCCGCGCCGGAGTCCGATGACGAGCTGGCGAACGAACTTCAGGCTGGCGAGGCAGGTGTCGAGCTGCTGCATCTCCTGCGCGAGCCAGGCCGGAGCATCCGTGCGCGCGCGAATCCGTCCGAGCGTTCCTTCGATGCCGGACAGTGCGACGTCGGTGTTCTGCATGGCACCTTCCGCCACCTGTCCACGAAAAGCTGCTTTCAGACTCTGCTTCAGCGCCGCGGAGCCGGTCGCATCCGAGATGACCTCGATGGCCATCGTGAGCTCCAGCAACACACGCTCCAGGTGCTGAATGGCAGCCTGGTTCGGAATCGGCGCCTCCTGGGCAAGGTAGAACGACAAAAGGCCGACCGAATGAACGGGTGTCTTGAGGGGAACGGCGACCACGGCAACGCAGTCCACCCCGGCGCGATCGATGGCGTCGCCGAGGGGGCCCGTTTCGCCACGAATTTGGACCATCGTCTTGCCGCCGTCGACGATCGCCCGCGCAAGCGGCCGCCCGCCCGGGGTTTTGGCTCCCTCGAGGGGATCGACGACGAGACCAAGTCCACTCACCTGTTCCAGGTGTCCGTCCGGGCGGATGAGAGCCAGCGAGGCCTGCGAGCAGCTCAAGCCAACGGCCAGCGCCTCGACAATGTTGCCGAGTACGCGCGGGATCTGCTCGGCCGGAGCACCGAAGAGCTGCTTGGCGAGGTCGACCACCTTCGAGAACGTCGTGACCCTCTTGTTGGCCACCTCGCTCTGCTCCCGGATCTCGGAGATGTGATCCGCAAGTCCCGATGCCGCTTCCGCGTAGCTCTCGACCATCGCTTGAGCCGCGCGCGGGTCCGCGAACTCGTCCGCAGCGGTCGGCAAAGGCGGCGGCTGCTCGGAAGCCGTGGGCGGCTCGACCGTCGATGCTACGGACGGGGAGGAAACGCCGGGCGACGTGTCGATCTGGCTCGAAGACAACGACGGCGGAGGTGCCAGGTTGGGTGACGACAGCGGTGGCCCGACGTCGGTCAAAGACGGTGGCGGTGCGATGTCCGCCGAGGACGGCGGCGGTGGCGAGGACCTGGTGCTCCCGACCGTCGGAGTCTTTACGCGAACGACCTTCGATGGCGCGGGAAAGCCGCTGGTGGGTTGCGCCACCTCTTCCTTCTTCAGTTGTTCCAGGCTGACACCAAACGTCTCCTGGATGGTCTTCTCGGTCCAGTCCTTGGCCGAGCGCGCGTCACTGATGTTTTCCCCAATCTTGTAGCGGGTGGCCAACTCTTTCATCGTTCGCTCGAGCCCGGCAGCGAAGGCTTCGAGAACGCCTTTGCCTTCGGTGGCGACCGATGGCCAGCTGGCGGTACCTCGGGCGTTGAGGCTGCGCTCCATGATTTTCAAGTCGACCGTGTCCGGCAAGTCTCTCTTGTTGTACTGGAAGACGATCGGGATCAACGAAGGCTCTATGCCGTGGTCGAGAAGGTATCCGTCATTTCCTTCAGGCTCTGCAGGTTGTCCATCCACCGGTCCGTGGCCGAGTTCGCGACGAACACGATGCCGTCCGCGTTCTTCAGCAGCATTTTCCGCGTCGCCCCGTAGAGCCGTTGCCCCGGCACCGCCACGACCTGGAACCGCAGCTCGTAGCTGCGGAAAGCAGGCGTGCTCAGTGGAAGCAGATCGAAGAGGATCGTGCGATCCTGGGCGGTGTTGACCGAGACGAGCTCCTGGCGGCGGTCCGGTCGCGCCGCGGTGTGCAGGACCTGAAGGCTGGTGGTCTTGCCGCCCGCGGCGGGCCCGTAGTACAGGACCTTGACCCGGAGGAATCGCTCCTTGTGATTGATCTCGACCAACTTGCGCGCCCCTTACGTCATCCCCCCAGCGCCGCCCTATCTCCAGGACGCCATCGTTCATCCATTCATTGATGTCGCAGGTGATAACGTCGTCATACGCCGCCCTCGAAATAACTCTCCATCAGGGACCACGAAACCCTGGTGGTAGTCCTCGCCAAATATGAACGATCGTATGGATCAAATGTCATTTTGGGGATGTTGTCAAGAAAGAGCGGCGGGTTCGCCCGGGTTCTGTCTATAATCAAAGGCTTTATGAAGACGGCCCTCCTGACGAGTCTCCTCCTTGCCGTGCCGATAGTCTGTACCGCGCTCGAGGGCATCGTCGTGCTCAGCAGCGGAGAACCGGTCCACGACGCTCTCGTAACGGTGCTCGGATACACGGGCACCGCACGGACGGACGCCGAAGGCAATTTCATCTGGGCCCCCGACCCGACACTTCCGTTCGAAGTCCTCGTCGTACTTCCAGGTGGGCAGTACATGGCTCCGGTACTCGTCGAGAGGATTCCAACGGACGGGCCGCTGGTGATTACCGTGAGGCCCCTGGTCATCGAGTCCGTTACGGTGTCGAGCGGTGCCGCCCCGCATATCGAGGCGCCTCCCGCCGCTGCCGCAACGCTGCTGCCCGAAGAGGACATCGTCGAACGCCAGCCCGCGCGTCTGACGCAAGTGCTGGCCAGGGTGCCCGGCGCGGGATCTGTGTCCGATCTGCACGCCGCGGTGCCGTCGCTGAGGGGCCTGGCGCGCGGAAGAACGCTCCTTCTGATCGATGGCGCGCGGGTGACGACAGAGCGACGCGCGGGACCGAGTGCGACCTATCTGGACCCGGTGTTCCTCCAGGCGGTGGAGGTCACTCGCGGTCCCGGCTCGGTGGCCTACGGCTCGGACGCTTTCGGCGGTGTGATCAACGCGGTGACGAAGAAGCCCGAGCCCGGGACACCACTCCGCGCCCGCGTTCGAGGGGCGTTCGGCGCGGGACTTCCGGAAAAGACCGTCGGCGTCGAGGTGAGCGATGGCTTCGAGGGCGGCGGAGTCATCTTCCAGGCTCGCTACCGGGACTTCGACGCCTACCGCAGCCCGGACGGAGAGATTTTCAACTCTCAGGCCTCGGATAGAGGCTTTTTCGGGCGCTTCGTCCATGAGGTGGGACAGGGAGAGTTCTCGGTCGGGTGGCAGACGGATCAGGGGCGGGACATCGGTCGACCGGACAACCGAGGCATGGAGCGGGTCACGACCTATCCGCGCGAGGATTCGAATCGCTTTACCACGTCGTATGACATGGACCCGTGGTGGGGATTCTCGCGAGTCCTTTTCGAGGGATTTCTCGGTTCGTATCGGTTGCTGACAGAACGAGTCGAGACTGGCATCCCGGATGAACCGGCCCGTTTCACCGCCTCCGACGTCAGTGCGAGAGACTTCGGTTTCCGCGGAAAGTTGGTCAAACCGGTCGGACGGGCGCGCATCGACCTTGGCGTCGACGTGAATGGTCGCATCGGCCTCGAAGCCCTCGATGCTCTGGAGTTGAGGGACGACGCGGGAGAGCCTATCGAGGAGTCAGAGCAACTCGCCATCGAGGATGCGCGTCGCATCGATTCCGCCGTTTATGCCTCGACGGAGGCACTTGTCGGCAGCCGCTTTACGGCCGGCGGGGGTCTTCGGTTCGATCACGTCACGACGAGAAACCAGGGCGGCTTCTTCGGGGACCTCGGAACGAGCAACGATGCCGTTTCGGGCTACGCATCACTGAAAGCGGATCTCGGCGGTGGGTACCAGTTGACCGGACAGTTCGCTCACGGCTTTCGCGACCCCACGCTTTCGGATCGCTATTTCTTTGGCATCAGCGCTCGAGGCATCGTCATCGGGAACCCCGAGCTCGAGCCCGAGCGTGCCAACCAGTTCGACGTCGCCTTTCGTTCGGTCAAGGGCAATCTGCGATGGGCGGTCTACGCGTACAGCTATCACTTCGACAGTCTGATCGAGCGGTTCGAGACGATGGAGGACGTTTTTACGTTTCGGAACCGGGGGGAAGCCGTGATCCGGGGCGTGGAGCTCGAGCTTCAGAGCCGGCTGGGGGAGCGCACCACAATCGATCTGAACACGCAGATTTCCCGGGGCCAGACGACGGATGACCACGAGCCGCTCGACGACATTCCGGCACCGAATTTGAAGGTTGACATCCGCAACGACTTTTCGGAAAAGCTCTACGGGGAGTTTCGCATCGCCCTCTTTGCCGAGAACAACCGACAAGGCCCGACCGAGATCGTGACTCCGTCGTACGTGGTGCTCGATCTAGGGGCCGGTTGGCGTGTCGGCGAAACGCTGGAGTTGCGCGGAACCGTTCGGAACCTCCTGGACAAGGCCTATCCCATCAGTCCGGATCGGCGCGCGGTGCTCGCTCCGGGAATCAACGCCGTCGTTACGGTGGTGGCGGAGTTTTGATCTACGGTGTTCCGATGCCGTTCACCGTTCGCACGTTGTGCGTCATCGCGTAACTATAGGCCACGGTGAGGGCGATGCGGAGGCTCAGCGCCAGGTTCCGCTTGCCTTTGCGATGCAGATGCTGCGTCGTCCACCAAACTGCCGCCGGGCCCAGGATATGGTGGGTCACGCGAACGGCACGGTTGGTCGCGATGGGGTTACCTTCCTGGAGCGAGGTGTTCGAGAGACCCCACTCGGTCGTGACAAGGTCTCCCGCGGAGGCGGCAAAGATTCCGAAGCCAGCCACCCGAAAAGCATGGTCGGTGCCGGTCGCGTCGGGGCCCGACAAGTCCACCACGTCGGTCGCTCCTCGAGTTAGCCCGCCGTCGTTTGACCGGGGAGCTGCTGCTCCTCGCCGGACCCTTCGTCGTCGAGAGCAGAGGCGGTCCACCTCGAGCTCGACCAGGACGACAGCTCGGTGATGCGCTGGGCCAACACCGACGACGGATCACGCACCGGCACTGGATGGTGTCCTTGCGGTAGTAGTGCGTGAGAACGTGGGGGCGATTCGGTAAGCTGAACGCCGGGTGTGTTGTTTTTCTCGCGGGCAGAGAGAGAGGGAAAAAAGGACTGGACAAACGCTGGCTGACTGTGTAACCTCAGGCTGGGAGGAAAACAGTGACCCAGGCAGGAAACGCTGCACTCGACACCGCAGCCAAGCGACCCACCTTTTGCGGCACGACCGTGACCGCCGAGGAATGGAGCGTGCTGACGGAGATCATCGCCACGTGTGGTCTGTCCCGGCACGAGCTGGCGCGCACGATCTGTGAGGGCCTGGGGTGGGTTCGTCGGAACGGCAATCTCAAGACCCGGGAATGCTACGAGTACCTGGAGGTTGTCGAAGCGAAGGGGCTGGTGACGTTGCCCCCGCGTCACGAGCAGCGGCGCCGCGGACCGACGAGCATCCACTACACGAAGGCTGGTCGCGAGCGGCCACGGCGTGAGGGCAAGCTATCGGACGTCGCTCCGGTGATGCTGGGCTTGGTGGCGAACGCTGAGGAGCGAGCGCTATGGAGGGAACTGGTCGCGCGTTACCACTACCTGGGCCACAAGGTGGCCTTTGGCGCGCACCTGCGGTACTTGGTCTGGATGTCGAATCCTCGGCGGGAGCTCTGTGGGTGCGTGCAGTTCTCCTCGGCGGCGCGGTGGCTTCAGGCGCGTGACGGCTTCATCGGTTGGGATGACGCAACGCGGCAGAAGAACCTTCCCCGGGTGGTCAACAACAGTCGGTTCCTGATCCTGCCGTGGCTTTCCATCAAAGGCCTCGCGAGTCACGTGCTGTCGTTGGCAGCGCGAGTGGTGGTCGATGACTGGGAGGAAGCCTACGGGGTGAGGCCGGTGTTGCTCGAGACGTTTGTGGAGAGGGAGCGTTACGAGGGGACGTGCTATCTGGCAGCGAACTGGGTGGAGGTGGGAGTGACTTCGGGCCGGGGCCGGATGGACCGGCACAAGAGAAAAGCCGAAGCGGTGAAAACATGCTTGGTGTATCCGCTGGTGCGTGAGTTTCGCCGAGAGCTCGGCGTTTCGCGATGAAGGTTCGAGCGGGCCGAGCTCCTGCGCCTGGAAGAGCGGCTGTCGAAAGGGGAGATTCCCGAGGATGCGTGTCCGGTGCTGCTCGAGGCGGTGCGTCATCTGCTGCGATGTCGCTATCGTCGAGGCGCTGGCATGGCGACAACGGAACGTCGCGCGAAACGCACGAAGGCAAAGGGGAAAGGGAAGAACAAGGGCCACGGGCGCAACGGGGCCAAGGACTACCCTGGTGCCGAGCACGTAGCGGTTTCGCATCCCGAGCTGAAGGCGAGCGGCCCCTGCCCCGAGCCACTGTGCCGGGGCAAGCTCTACGACACCCATGCGGCGAACAAGGATGTGGAGCTGAAGGCTCAGCCGCCGATCCAGGCGACGGTGTACGAGCGCCAGATGCTGCGATGCGCAAGTTGCCAGAAGACGTTCACAGCGCCACTTTCGTCTCAGGCCTGGGCGAGCAAGTACCATCCGAGTGTGGACGCGGTCGTTTCGGTGTTGCGCTACGCCATGGGCATGCCCCACCACCGCCTGGCGCAGTGGCAAAAGTGGGCGGGGGTTCCGTTTGCCGCCTCCACGCAGTTCGAGCGGGTCGAAGCGATGGCGAATGCCGTGTTCCCGGTCTTCCGCCACATGGAGACGATAGCCGCGAACCGGCCGCTGGTTCACAGTGACGACACCGGCGCACGGATCCTCACGTTGATGGCGGAGAACGAGACCTTGACTCAAGGCAAAGGCGAGCGCACGGGCATCTTCACCACGGGCATTGTTGCCCGCGGCTTGGACGCCACGCTTGCTCCGATCATCCTGTACGCGAGCGGACGACGGCATGCGGGCGAAAACATGGACCGGCTCCTGAATCAGCGCACCGTTCAGGAGAGCGATGTCATCCATATGGCCGACGCCTCCTCGATGGCACCGCGCTCGCCGCGACGGATTACCGCCAAGTGCATGGTGCACGCACGCCGCTACTTCTTCGAGGCCGAGCCAGCCTTCCCCGAACACTGCGAGCGGGTGCTCGAGGACATCGCGACCATCTACCGCAACGACGACGAAACGCGCGACATGACCCCCGATGCGCGGCTTGCATATCACCAGCAACACAGCCGGCCGGTGATGGATGCGCTCTACGAGTGGATCGAAAAGCAGTGGAACTGTTGCCGGCACACACAAGCCAAAGAATCGATGCCCTTGCGGAAATCGACGGGCTCGCAGGCAACCAGCACCTTCAGCTGGGGAACGAGCTGGATCATGCTCGGGAGCTGCCTTCCAGCGCGCCGAGCACGAAACGACACACGGCTTCGACCAACTCATTCTCACCCTCGCCGCTCGCCGTCACGACCGTGAGGCTCCCCGCTGCGCTCTCCACCGTCAGACGGCATCTGCTCGCTCCATGCTGAACCTCGCCGAGCGGCGGTGTCATCATGCCGCCCCCTAAGCCCATGCCGAACTGCGGCAGCTCGACGAACGCGTTGCCACTTGGAGCTAACGCCGTGACCCGCTCCGCCGCGCTCCGATCCTGTACTGTGCGCGGGGACCGACCCGTAGCACCCGTTCGCCCGTGCCCCTTGAAACGCTTCTCGCCCACAACGGCCCCTCCACTCTCTCGGACCTGTTTGAATCGCGCCGCATTGACTCGGAGATGACTGCAGATCGTGCTCGGCGCATACCGATCGAGCAACCCCAGCGCCGCTTTCCACAACTCCTCCGGGATCAGCCGTCCGTGTGGCTTCGCCCGCCATGCTTCGAACTGTTTCACAACGTCTTCGAGTTCTGCCTTCTTTGAGCGCATCGATGGCCTCCTTGAGCAATCTCTCCGCTAGCTCGACCCATTCCTCGGAACGCTATTCGTTTTCCGCAACTGTTCAGGCACGGCCCTCAAACTATTGGTCTACGACGGCCAGGGCTTTTGGTTGTGCCAGAAGCGTTTCTCGAAGGGGCGCCTGCAGTGGTGGCCGCGTCAGACGACGGATGGCGTTGCGGCGCTACCCGCCGAGCAGTTGGCGGTGCTTATCTACAACGGACTTCCGCTGCGAGCGGGGATGGCCGAGCCGTGGCGGCGGGTCGGTTGAGCCTTTCCAACGTCTTCTGGTAGCTCCAAGGCAGCCACGACTCGGGTGCTGCTCTAGCGTCTCGAGCGTGCATGGAGATGTTCGTCAGATAGTGCACCGGGTCGACACCGTTTTTTACCGCGGTGCGGATCATGCTCAGGAGCACGTCGCCCACGTCGGCGCCTGCCTGGGTCTTGAAGAAGAGCGAGTTCTTGCGATGCCGTTGTGAGGGCTTCAGCTCCTGCTCGACCTCGTTGTTGTCGAGGGGCACGCCCGGCACTTCGCGGAAGCGGGTTAGCCCTTGCCAGTGATTTTTGACGTAGGAAAAGGCTTTTCCAAGGCGGCTGTTGGGCTCCACCACGCGCTCGCGGAATTCAGCTTACGAACCCAACAGCACCTAAGTCACGCACTGCTGCCGCAAGGAGACACTGGATGGACCGTTTGAGAAGCCTCTCCGGCGAGCAATACACCGGCCGTGCCGAGAGTCAGCGCGAGGGCACGAGCAACCGTTCGCATGCGATCGACCTTTCTGCCGAGCGGCAACGTGATGGGGTTGTATGGCTGGTTGGCCTTGCAAGGATGATACCGGCAGGAGCGGGCGAGTTGCGGCTAGGTAAATCCTGCTTTTCGAATCGCTTAGACGACGAGCAGGGCACCGCGTGGGACTTCCGCCGTGGGAGATTCCCTACGAAAGCGCTTTTATTTGTAGGGGTTGGGGGGACTAACCCCCCAAGCGAAAGAGGAAACTACGTTGGGGCGGACCGGCGCTTGGTCAGAGGTCTTTCAGGACCGCCTCCGGGTGGCGCACCGCATCGACCTTCGGATAGGCCTTGCGGAGCTTGCCGTCGGCTCCGATCAGGAAGCTGATGCGTTTGGCGTTGCCGGCGTCCGGGGTGTCACAGGCTCCGTAGGCCATTCCGATACTGCGGCTCGTATCGCAGAGCAACGGGAAGTTGAAGCTGCACTTCTCGGCGAAGGCTCGATTCTCGGCCTCACTGTCGAAGCTGATGCCGAGGATTTGAGTGTCCTTGTCGGTGAACTGCTGAATGTTGTCGCGGAACCCGCAACCTTCCTTCGTTCACCCGGGTGTGTCGGCTTTGGGGTAGAACCAGAGCACGACGTTCTTTCCCCGGTAGTCGGACAAGCGAACGGTGTTACCGTTGTGATCATTGACTTCGAACCCCGGCGCAACTTGTCCTTCTTCCAGCATGTGGAAGTTTACCCCGTGATGACGCTTCTCATCCCCTTCACCCCGGCGACGGCTCTCTCCACATGCTCGCGCGTGTTGTACAGATGCGGGCAGATGCGAAGGCCACCGGAGGTCGAGCCCGCGATGCCGTATTCCTCGTACATGCGGTTGAGAACCTTCCGGCGCTCGGCGCCTGGTACCTCGATGATGCACACACCGCCGCTCAGCTCGACGGGCATCGGCGTGACGAGCTTCAAGCCGAGCTCGGTGACGCTCTCCTTGTAGAAGGTGGCGAGCTCCTGGAGGCGCGCTTCGACATGCGCCGGGCCAATCGCGTCGTGGAGGTCGGCAGCGGTGCCAATGGCAGCGAGGCAGGCGTCGTCGCGCTGGCCGAGGGACTCGAACTTGCGGGCGCCCTTGGGGTCCGGGTCGACGTCATCACCCCAGCCCGGAGCCACCACGTTCGGCCAGATTCTGGGGATGTGCTCCTCTTTCACGTAGAGAACTCCCGCCTCCTTTGGCCCGCAGTACCACTTGTGGGCACTCGCAGAGTAGGAATCGCAGCCGAGCGCGTTTAGGTCCACTTTCAGAGCTCCCCAGGTCTGGGCGCCGTCCACGTGAACGTGAATCCCTCTTTGATGAGCGATGTCGCACAGCTCACGGACCGGCAGCTGGATCCCGCTCACGTTCGACACGTGGGTGATGGCCACAACGCGGGTCTTGCCCGTGAGGGCGCTTGCGAAGACGTCCACCAGCTCCTGCCTGTTCTTTGGATGCTTCGGCGCCGTGACGCGTTTCACCGGTGAGCCCGAAGCGGGCGGCCCGCACGTCCCACGCCACGTTGTTCGTGGGGTGGTTCTGGTCCCAGAGGACGATCTCGTCTCCCTCTTCGAGAGAGATTCCGTTGTTGACGGTGTTGTTTGCCTCGCTGGTGTTGCGCACCAGCGCGATCTCGTCCGGACTCACGCCGAGCTGACGCGCGACTTTCTGGCGGGAGAGCTCTCTCAACTCTCCGAACTTCGCGCGATTGTTGAAGGAGCAATCCCGGTCGACGTCGCGAGTGAGCTCCTCGACCCGGTCCGCAACGGCTCGAGATGACGGGCAGAGGTTGGCCGCGTTCATCGGGACTTTGTCTTCCTGAAACGAAAACTGCGCGCGAACCTGTTGCCAGTAGGACTCCCCGTTCGCAAGGCTTTCGAGGGATGTGAGCGAGCTCTCGCTGTCCGATTCGAGCACCGTTGGAAACAGGGCAGCACCGATTCCGAGCTCTTTGAGGAAGGAACGCCGTGACCGAGACATAACGACCTCCTGAATGACGCATCATAACCGACCGGCACCCGCGCTAGCCAGTCTCGGGCTCCGGTGGCGGCTTGACCAGCAGTCGAAAAAGAACCGGCGCGGTTATGGAGGTCACCGCCGCCAGCAGAATCGCAATGGCCCGGTCGCTGTTCGAAATGAAGCCCAGCTCGACGCCGATGGTGGCGACCGCAATGATCAGGCTCAGACGCGCCGACAGCAGACAGCCCACCGCCAGCGCGTTCCGGAATGACACGCCGTGCACCATGAAGAGGAAAGAGGGAATCACTTTGACGGCGAACGCGGCTCCCACGACCGCGAGGGCCATCAGAGCGACATTGGACGTGAAAAGAACGTCGAGCTCGAAACGAAGGCCTATGTTGATGAAGAAGATTGGGATGAGAAAGCCGTAGGAGAATCCGCTGATCTGCCGCTGAAGGGGACCCCGGCTCCGAAATACCAGCGCGAACACGGTGCCGGCGAGGAAAGCGCCGAGAATCGGCTCCACGTCGAGAGCCATCGACAATCCGACGAAGGCCAGCATGAGAGCCAGGCTTGCTCGAATGCCGAGCTCTTCGGGGTCGTCCATGCTGAAGAGACGGCGGAATCGGTCCGGATACCACCACACCGCCAGCCGGAGAGAACGAAGGACGATCAGGATGGCGAAGAACAGCGCCGGCAACTTCAGAAGGTTCGCGCTCACCCCATGCTCGCGCACCAGCGCCAGGAGGGCGACCAGGATGAGTGTGACGAAATCGGCGATGAGCGCCGAGATCAGAATGTCCTGCCCGAGACGTGTCGAGGTGAGCCGGGTGCTCCTGAGAGTCGGTATCACGAGACCGACAGATGTGGTGGCCAGGACGAGGGTCATGAAGACGTTGTAGCCGAGCCGCATCGTGAACCAGTGCGAAAAGAAGATCGTCAAGGCGAACACCGCTAGAGCGAGCACGAGCCGAGGGCGTCCCTGTCGCTCGAGCGTGCGGAAATCGATCTCGAAGCCGGCGAGGAACATGAGGAGAAACAGACCCAGCTCGCCGAGGAGGTCCAGAAGCTCGGTCCCATCGATCCAGCCAGTGGTTGGGCCGACCACTACACCGAAGAGGAGCTCGAGCACCACCGCCGGGATGCGGAGGCGACCCGCGAGAAGGGGAAGGAGAAACGCGGCGAACGCAATCAGGATGAGGGAAGTCGCCTGTTCCACGACGGCGCTAGTGTCCGACGAGCTCGTGCACGGCGAGAGCAAGAACCTTTGTCGCGTTCACCAGCTCCTTGACCTCGCAGTACTCGTCGACTCGATGGGCCAGCTCGAGGCGTCCCGGCCCGTAGGCCACGCAGTGCTCGATGCCGGCGATGCGCGCCACGTGCTTGTGGTCGTAGGTCCCGGGGCTGGCGACGAGCTCGGGAGGTCGACCGAGGACGCGCTCGACTGCCGTTTTCAAAGTGTCCAGGAGAGCCGAATCTCCGGGGGTCTCGACCGGTTCCACCATCATCAGCTCATCGAGACGATAGGAGCGGTCGGCGCACTCGTCCTCGAGTCGCTGAAGCGTGTCGTGGATCTCCCGACGCACGTCTACGGCTTTCATGTCGCTCACGCCTCGTCCAAAGAGCCGGCCGTCGCGGACCGCGCCCGAGAACAGCTCGACGCTCCACCCGGTTCCGGGCGGGACGACGTCGGTATGTCCGTTGAGATGGAGCAACGGCCGCTTCGAAGCACCTTCGCGCCGTCCGACGACGTTCACGCGCGGGCAGTCGGGAGAGTGGTCGGCATGGTCCTCGGCGACGTAGAAGCCGACGTCGAAACCGAATCGTTTGAGGCGATCACCGATGAGCTCGGCGCACTCGCGATAGTTCTCCCCTGGCGGGTTGACGGTTGGGATGCGCACGAGCGCGGAAGCGAAGTCGACGAGCTCGTCGCGAGCATCGTCCACTGCCTGGAGAATCCTCTCCGGGGTATCGGACATTCGGAATGGTGATCTACGGCGAGGGGCTTGTCAACGGTTGCTGTCGGAAAAACTCAACGCAGCGGCGCTGAGGCGCAGAGAGACGAACAGGAAGACATCAATCCGACACCCAGTTCGACCAGCGCTCCGGGGTTCCGTTGTTTCCGGGGTTCCGGCCATGTGTTGCGAGTGCTACCGCCCGGATGTCCTCGTAGGGTTTGCTATCAAGAGGCCAACGATCGAGAATTTGCTTGTCATGAAACGCGCCGCTCTGCTGCTTCTCGGCGTGATGGCCGCGCCACCCGTGGTGGGTCAGAACGCGCGGGGAATAACCGCGATCGACGGGATCCGCGTCGGTCACCACACGCTCGAAGAGCGACCCACCGGCTGTACGGTGATCCTGACCGAGGAGGGAGTCATCGCCAGCGTCGATGTGCGCGGCTCGTCTCCGGGAACTCGCGAGACCGATCTGCTGCGGCCAGAGAACACGGTCGAGAGAGTGCACGCCATCGTTCTCTCGGGCGGAAGTGCTTTCGGGCTAGACGTCGCTACGGGCGTGATGCGTTATCTCGATGAGCGTGACATCGGCTTCGATCTGGGCTACGCGAAAGTGCCGATTGTGCCAGCAGCGATTCTGCTCGACTTGCGCGTGGGGGGGAAGCCTGAGATCCGACCCGATGCCGATTGCGGGTATGCCGCCGCTCGAGCCGCCTCGAGTGGCCCGGTCGCGGAGGGAAACGTGGGTGCCGGGACGGGAGCGACGGTGGGCAAGACCTCCGGGTTCGACCGCGCCATGAAATCCGGTATCGGCACCAGTCTCTTGACGTTGCCGAACGGGCTCCAGGTGGCGGCCATCGTTGCGGTCAACGCGGGGGGCGATGTGATCGATCCGGCGACGGGGCAAGTCATCGCGGGAGCCCGAACCGCAGACGGAAAAAAGCTCGCAGACGCCCGCCAGCTGCTCCGCAACGGTGCCTCGTTCCAGGCGCGTCCGGGCGAGAACACCACGATCGGGGTGATCGCGACGAACGCCGCCTTGACAAAGACCGAGACCAACAAAGTGGCTCAAATGGCTCATGATGGCCTGGCACGCGCGATTAACCCCTCGCACACCGCCGGGGATGGCGACACCTTGTTCGCGCTGGCAACGGGCACCTGGGATGGAGACGTAAGTCTCTCTCAGATCGGTGGCCTGGCCGCCGAGGTCACGTCCGAAGCCATCGTACGTGCCGTCCTCGCGGCCGAGAGCCTGCCCGGGCTTCCCGCAGCGCGGGACCTCGAGCGTTGAACGTTCACCTCGTTCTCATCCTCGCCTATTCGGTCGTCCTGGTCCTCATCGCTCTGCTCGTCGGCCGGATGGTCAAGACGAGCGGAGCCTTTTTCGTTGCGGGGCGAAACCTCGGCCCAGTGCTTCTCTTTGCCACGATGCTGGCGGCGAACATCGGCTCCGGCTCCACCGTGGGCGCGGCGCGTATCGGTTACGAGTTCGGCTGGAGCGGATGGTGGTGGGTGGGCTCGGCCGGTATCGGCTCCATGCTCCTCGCGTTCTGGCTGGGGCCGCGTATCTGGCGTCTCGCCGTCGAACACGATCTTCGCACCGTTGGCGACTACCTGGAGCTGCGATACGACAAATCGGTTCGGGGGACGATGGCGACGCTGCTGTGGGTTCAAACGCTCTTTGCGCTCGCCGCGCAACTGGTGGCGGTGGCCACGATCCTCAATGTGGTTGCTGGCGTTCCGATGGTGTGGGGGTGCCTCATGGGCGGGGCCGTGCTCACCACTTATTTCACCGCGGGCGGCCTCCTGACATCCGCGTGGGTGAATCTGGTGCAGCTCGTCGTTCTTCTGGCAGGCTTTGCACTCGTCTTGCCGTTCGCGCTTTCCGCGGTCGGGGGCCTGGAAGGACTGGTGGCAGCCAGCCGAGAGGCGAACCCCGAGCTCCTGCACCCCTGGTCCAGCGGTGGCCGGTCCGGTCTGTATTATCTGGCGCTGCTGGTCCCTGCGTTCATCGTTTCGCCGGGACTTCTGCAGAAGATCTACGGGGCGAGAGACGCGCGCACGGTGCGGATCGGCGTCGCGGCGAGCGGTGTGGTGCTGCTCGCGTTCGCCGCCATCTCTCCGACTCTCGGGATGGTGGCCCGGGCGCTGTTTCCGGATATCAATCCGACGCTTGCGCTCGCGACGCTGTTCGCATCGGACGAGCTACCGCTCCTGCTCGGCAGCCTGGGCCTCGCTGCGGTGTTCTCTGCGGAGGTGAGCTCGTCCGATGCGATCCTCTTCATGTTGTCGACGTCGCTCTCGCGAGACCTCTATCACCGCTTTGTGAACCCGGAGGCCGACGATGCCACCGTTCTCCGTGTGGCGAGAGGTGCGGCGATCGCCGGAGGCGTACTCGGTGTCGTTCTTGCGGTGGCGCTCCAGACCGTCATTGGCGCTCTGACGATTTTCTACTCGCTCCTCAGCGTGACCTTGTTCGTTCCGCTGGTGGCGGGACTCTACACGCGACGCCCGGGTACACCCGAGGCGCTCGTCTCCATGGCGGCCGGCCTGGCGGTTTGCCTTGCCGTTCACCTCGGAACGAGCGGTGAGGGCTACGGCGTCTGGAATCCGACCCTGATCGGTCTCCTGGTGGCTGGGGCCGGATTTGCTGCCGTCGCCGTTGTTCGCGGCGCTCGGAGAGGAGAACGCGAATGAATCTTGACGCTCTCTTTCACTTGAACGACCGGGTGGCCGAACCCATCCGCTCGAAGCCGGACTGGTACCGGGCCTACGCGGACAAGGCCGTCTGCAATCATCATCAAACGTACAGCAGCACTCCGCGCGCCGGGCTGCCCGTCGCCTCCGCCAGAGTCTTCACGTACAGAGCGACCTGACGCCGATAGACGTCCTGATCGATGTCCGCCCTCAGGTCCGTCTTGAAATCGACAACGGTCCACCGCTCATCGGCGTCCGAGCGAAAAGCCAGATCAGGAACGCCCTCGACGAGAGCACCGTCTTCGGCTCGATGGACGAGCGGCGTCTCCCGATACATCTGACCGCTCGCCTCCGCCTGTCGGGCCTTTTCCAAAAGCGGATGCTCGAGCGCCTGGTCCACCGCCCGCGCGGCAGCTTCGACTTCCTCATCGTCGCTTCCCAGCATGCGGGCCACGGTCTCCGCGAGGTTTCGAACGTCGTCTGCACTGGCGGCAAGCGAGCAGCGTGCGAGAATCTCGTGAACCAACGTTCCGAATCCCACGCCGGCAGGACGCTCGACGTCGCGCTCGAGGACGATCACGTCGACGTTCTCGGGCTCCACCGCAATCTCCACCGGCACGAGATCGACCTCTCCTCTTGGGTTGGCCCATCGAGTTGCCGTCGTGACGCGGTGCAGCGGTTGCCCTCCGCTCGCCACGACGTCGCTCCTCTGCTGGTTCCATTGCTCGTACTCTTCCTGGCTTGCCGCCGATGCGGTCGCCGTCTCCGCCTCCTGCAGGATCCAGTGTCTCCGGATCCCCGGCTTGACCTCGCCCTCGTCACCGAGCAGTGACGGATCCCACCAAACGACACGGTGGCCGCCTCGCCGTGGCTTGTGCAATCCGGGGCGCAGTCCTTCGCCGGGCGGGACGGCGGATCTCGACGGTCGATCGACGACGGTTTCCATGCCGAAGCGGGGACACCCCGGCGCCACCATGGGCAGGTGATAAGAGCGGCCGTCCGGATAGAGCGTCGGGTTCAGCGTATCTACCCAGCCCTTTTGTTCCTCGTCCGCTACCGCAGGCACGACGAGCAGGTCGCGAGCGCGCGTGGCCGCGACGTACAGAAGCCGTTGGGCTTCCGCTTCGTCCCGCTCCGCCTCGATCTCCTCGTTGTCGATGATCTCCCACGGCGAGCCGCCGGCCAGCCGGACCGCGAACAGTTTGCGCATCGTATCGATGTGTCGTGAGGCTCCGCCACTCATCCGGCACGTGATATCGCACAGCACGATGATGGGAAACTCGAGCCCCTTGGCCTTGTGGGCCGTCATCACTCGGACGCCCTCGATCCCTTCTTCGAGCAGGGGTTGCTCCTGGCTCTCGCCGCTCTCCGCCTGCTCCTCCAGCTGATCGACGAAACCGCGGAAGGACAGTCCGCCGGAGGCTTCGAAGTTCCGCGCCAACTGCAGGAGGCGCATGACGTTGGCCAGCGTTTGATCGCCGGCCTGCCAGAGGGCGAACCCTGCCTGGGCACGCGTGACGTCGAGGAGCTTGCGGATGGTGAGCGCGATGGGCCGGCGGTTGCGGCCCTTGTGCAAACGGGCGAGCTCTCCGAGGGCCTCCTGGATGGTTCGGTCCCAGGTGTCGACCGGCTCGGGACGCTCATGAAACGGGTGAAACGATTTGTACTGTGAGCGAAAGCGAAACAGGGCATCGTCGTCGAAAGAGAATAGGGGGCCGCGGAGCGTGGCGAAGACGGACAGCTCGTCGTCCGGCCGCTCGATGGCCGCGAGCGCGGTGCGCATCGCCTCGACCTCCTCGCGCTGGTGAAAGCCGCGACCACCGACCAGAACGTGCTGGATGTCGAACGATTGGAGGGCTTCGACGTACGGGCGGGTGATATCGTTGCCAAAGGAGACGAAACGCCGGAACAGGAGGCAGACGTCGGAAGGAGTGACTGGCCGGGGCTCCGTCGGATGTTCGCGGGACGTCACTCGCCAGCCGCTTTCCTCCAGCAGCCAGTGGAGCCATCCGGCGATGACTCCCGGCTCCGACTTCGCGACCGCTTTGTTCGTCACGTAACCCCACTCGTTAAAGGGGCGAGGGATGGGAAGTGCGACGACCGGGGGCTGATCCGTGATGGAGTCCCGACTGGGGTCGAGTGGTACGTAGTCTGCCTGATGGTTGGTATCCGAGCGCTTCATGACTTTCGAGAACGCGGTGTTGACCAGCTCTTGAAGTTCAGGCACCGCTCGGAAGCTGACGTTGAGATGGACGAACTCGGCGCCCGCGGCAATCAGGTTCTTCTTCACCCGCTCGTACAGGGCGACGTGCGCGCGCCGAAACCGGTAGATGGACTGTTTCGGGTCGGCGACGATGAAGAGCTTCCCTGGAGTGGGCGTGATGCGCCGCCAGTCCGCCTCGTCCGGGTCGTTTGCGCTGAGAAGCAGGAGTATCTCCGCCTGCAGGGGATCGGTATCCTGAAATTCGTCGACAAAGAGGTGCGTGAACTCCTCTTGAAGCTTCGCGCGGAGATCACGATGGTCTCTGAGAAGGTTGCGTGCTCCCACCAGCAAGTCCAGAAAATCGAGCCGGCCCGATTTTTCCTTGAGCTTCTGATAGTCCTCGACCAGCTCGGTCAGCTCGTGCTGCAGGTGAGTGGCGAGATCCGCGCCCGCGCGCTTCTTGAAGTCCCTGAACGTGAGATCGAGCGCCTCTCGCTCGGCGAGAATCGTTTCTCGCGAGACGCTGCCGCCGTAAGGGCCTCGCCCTTTGTGGCGGCCGAGCCACAGCGACGGAAGGCGATGCTCGAGCGAATCGTAGTCCCAGTCCGTCGATAAATCGCGATAGCGCCGGAGCTCGCTGGCGATCGACTGGAGCCCGGCCAGGTTCTTGTAAAGGTTGTCCTCGGGGTTGGTGCACTCCACGGACATGTCCGCCAGGCGCAGCACGCGCTCCGCCAGATCCTCGATCTCTATCTCGCGCTCGAACGGACGAATGTCCCATGGGGTCGGGAAGTCGCGCACCTCGATGAGATCCAGTCCTGCCTTGCGCAGCTCATCCACCGGCCCCCGCTCCTTTCGGGTGCCGTACTGGCGGCGGCCACGCCGCCGCATCAATCTCCTGATGCCTGGGGGTGGGTCGGCGAGCTTTCGCTCGAACCAGCGGTCGAACGCTCGACCGTAAAGGCGGAGCTTCTCTTCTTCACTTGCCATCTCGAACATCGGATCCACACCGGCCTGTAGGGGGCGGATTCTGAGAAGGTCTGCGCAGAATCCGTGTATCGTTCCGATGTGGGCCTCTTCGAGCTGTTCGAGTCCCCGGTCGAGCCGTTTCAGGGTCTCCCGATCGTCCGCACCGATCGCGCGGTTGCGCGCCGTCTCGAGCTCGTTGCGAAGCCGCAGCTTGAGCTCGCCGGCAGCTTTCTCGGTGAAGGTCACTGCTACCAGATGAGCGAGCTCGCCCGTGCCGGTTCGTATGACCTCGATGATGCGCGCGACGAGAGCGGTGGTCTTGCCGGTTCCGGCCGCCGCTTCGACGACCATATTCGTGTCGAGATGGTTGCGGATCGCGTCTCGGGCTGCCTGGTCGGCGAGTGGAGCACTCGGCGTAGCGTCTCGTTCCATCGTCACGTCAGGTTACGCAGCCAGTTGAGCGGTGAGAGCCGGGGGTCGTTCTGCTTGCGCTTCGCCAGTATTTCAGCGTGCGGGCCGCAGACGGGCTGGTAGTCGCAGAAGTTACAGCCGAACTTCTCAGCGGGGGCGGCAGGAAAGAAGCCTTCGGCAATCACGTCGTCGAGCCGGCGCTGGAACTCCGCCGCCACATCGAGCGACTCGGAATCGGGGAACACATGGCGTTCCTCGTAGCCCCCTCGCTCCGTGCAGTAGTACAGCCGTGCCGAGTCGACGTCCTCGCCGGTCAGAGCTTCGTAGGCGAGCGTGTAGAGAATGGGTTGCAGGTTCTGCCCGCCGTTCAGCACCGCGCTCTTTGGCATCCAGGCCTTCCCGCTCTTGTGATCGGTCACCCGGGCTCTTCCGTCGCTGCGCTTCTCGATGAGATCGATCGCGCCCCGGAGACGCAGACCGTCCGCGAGAACGGCCACCTCGAGAGTGCTGTCGGGATCGGCCGGTCCACGAGGCCTCATACCGAACGTGTACTCGCGGCGTCGCGGGACGAATCCATCGTCGGTCGCGGCTTCACGGCGAAGCCAGCCGCGCAGGTCGGTACGGAGCCGCTCGACTTCGTCCTCCCAGATGCGCTCGATGGCGGGAGCCAGCTCTTCATGAAAACGGCCCGCCACTTCGTCGAACACGACTTCGAAGACTCGAAGGCAGGCGTCCAGGTTTTCTGGCGTGACGGGAACGAGCCCCTCGGACTCCAGACGCCCGAGCACGTGGAACTGGGCGTCGTGGAGGATACGCCCGTTCGTCAGCGCGTCGAGATGCGTCAACTCCTCGATGGTCTCCCGGGGTCTCAGCCGGAGCAACGCGTTCAAGAAGAAGCGGTACGGACAGGCGGCGTACTTTTCCAGCGCGGTGACCGAGTAGGTACGCTCCCGAAGCCGGTGCTTTGCTCGAAGGAGCTCGAGTGCTGCGTCCGACGGATCGAGGAAACCGTTCGCCCAGGTGAATCGACCCTGACGGCCGGATTGGTAGCGACGCCGGAGCGAGCTCGCGAGGTACGGGTTCGTGGTGACGAGATAGCGTCCGGTTCCTCTCGCCTCCTCCTCGGTGGCACCGGAGCGAAGCGCGTCGGACAGGAAAGCAAGGTCGTACTCCGTGGAATCGATCGCGTCCTCGCGGCTGCGCGGTGCCGGCCAGCCGATGCGGGCGCCGCTTCGACGTGCCGCGTTCCGTTCGAGCGTTTCGAAGTCGGGGAGCTGTCCGAGGCTCGCGCGCGAAACCTCGAGCAGGTAAAAGGACGGTACCTTCGATCGCCCCATCGTCAGATCGACGGAGGGGTAGCTGAGAACGACTTTGCGTGCGGCCGCACCCACCGCCAACCGCAGGGCCAAACGCTCTCGGGCCACGCGATCCCGCTGCAAGGGAAGACCTGCCGAGAGCTTCCGCCGGTCATCGTCGAGAAGGAGCGGATCCTCGACGATCTTCCGAGGGAACATGCGCTCGGCAACGCCGGGGACGATGACGAGGTCGAACGCGGCACCTCGAACCGCATCGATCGGCGCCACCCAGACGTTCCCGTAGCGGTATCTCGCTGGCTCCTGTGACAGCAGCGTGAGCCGTTCCACTAGCACTTCACGAACTTCCAGAATTCCGACCGGCCCGACAGAATCCATCGGACGGAGCTCTTTGAGGATGGCAAGGACGCCTTCCGGTCGCACGAGCGCCTCTCGGGCGAGCGCTTCGAGCGCTTCGAGCCAGTCCTTCCAACAGGCTTCCTCCGGAAGCCGGGCGAGGCGATCGATGAGGGGCAGGGCGAAGCGCTTCAGGTGGTCGAGCTCGTCGCGCTGCTTCTGCAGGCTCTCTGCTTCGGAGCCCTCCGGGTCGTCGAGCTCTGCAATCCGCAGGTCGAGCTCGTGGCTCAGACCGGCAAGCCGGCGCTCCCAGCGGTCGTAACCCCCGATGACCGCCGCGTCAACGATGAGCTTTTCCCATCGCCACGGCGTTCGGAGCGTTCCTTCGACGGCCGGTGACCGGTCGGGCTCCGCTACCGGCTTCGGCTCCGCGAACAGCTCGAGCTGGACAGCCTGAACAGGCTCCTCCTCGGGAGCGGGTGGCGCCATGGCGTGCCGTGGCGGTACCCACAGGGCTGGCTCCGCGGGGTCGTCCTGCTCCGGCTCGGGCTCGATTCTCCTTCTCGATGCATCGAGCTCGGGGACCTGGCTCAGCGAGAGGTACTCGGCGAAGCGCGTGGCGCTGACTCCCTCCGCGGTGCAGTCGATGAGCGCGAGAAAGGCTCGTCCGGCCGGGTCGGGTCGAAGCGTGCCCTTCTCGAAGTGGGCTGGGATCCCGGCGCGGTGAAAAGCGTCTTCGAGCAGTGGTGTGTAGACCTCCGGGCTTCGAAGAAGGACGGCGATGCGATCGAAGGCCGTCCCGGCGGCGGCGGCGATCTGAACCACACGGGCCACTTCGACGGACTCCTGCGCTTCTCCCGGAGCCGAAAGCACGACGACGTCCTCCGTGTCTTGCGGCGATTCGGGAGTCGTATCCTGGAACAGGTGGTTCTGAAGATCACGAATCGCCGCCGGAAGTGTCGCCCCGGCCACGAGCTTTTCTGCCTGCACACCGGCGGCGGACTCGAGGTGCCGGAGCGTCACCTCGTCGCCGTGGGGTGTCGTCGCCAGAAACCGCGGGGCTTGATCGGCGATGACCTTCAGGAGTCGCGACTCGAGGGGAGAGAGAAACGCGACGTCGAGAACGAGCGTCGGAATTCCGAGGAGCGTCGATTCGGACCGCTCGGCCTCGCGGGCGGCAAGACGGAGCACGTCGGCGTGATCTGCCAGCCCCTCGTTTTTCGAGAGCGTCTCATACCGCTCGAGCAGGTACGCGAGGGTCTCTCCCAGGCCATCGAGCCGTTTGAGTGTTTCGGCGCCGAGGTCGAACAGTCGGCACTCCTGGAGCGTCGATGCGAGGGCACGGACCAGCCCCGGTCCGTTGGCCACCGCTGCGAGCGGCCCGAGTCGTCCGTCCTGTCGGGCGTCGTGCACGAGACGGGCGGTGACGGCTTCTTGTCCGAGCCGGCTGTGGCTGGCCCGGTTCTCGGACGCGAGTACCGGGAGCGCGAGCCGGTAGGCGAGGGCGTCGAGCGTCAATCTCCGCGTGCCGAAGAGACTGCCTCTCTTTCGGGCGATGTCGCGCACGAGGTGATCGACCGCGGCCTGCTCGTTGGCCAGCACGAGAACGGGCTCGTGCGTTTCGAGCTCCTCGAGCCATTGCCGGGCCGCCCGGAGTCGCTCCGACGCCGAGGCGCTTAGGACGATGCGACGCGAGGGCATTCTGTTTCTGAAGCCTTATGTTAGCAATAAACCGGGATTACAACGCAGAGGCGCAGAGGCGCAGAGCCAAGACCGCATGCAAAGCCTCTGCAATAAGTTGCTAAAGAGATCACACGGAACCCCGGAAGAGAGGAACCCCGGAACCGGGGAAAAGGAGGCAGCGGCGAATCGAATCCGGGGAGCGATGCCTCCGGAAACTGAACGCAAAGGCGCAAAGAGCACGGACTTGGCCCTAAAGCGATATGTTGTCTGGAGAAGATGTCGCCACGAGCATAGCTCGTCGTCTCGTTCTATAAAGACGAAAAACGTTCAGGGAACCATCTCAGCAAAGCCGAATTATTTTGCGCTTCCTGGACTGCCTGAATCCTGCCAGACACCGACGGTTACTGACCGATAGATAGGTGAGCTCTGATTCCTAATCCGTGGGTAGCAGGTTCGAATCCTGCCAGGCGTACCGTATTTCACGGGGCCTTGCGCATCGCGGTGGCGCGCGCGTCATCGCCTTCGGCCCCCTGGCCCGAGGTTGGCCAGAAATCTTGCCCGGGCAAGGTTTTTACCTGCGACCAAGTTTCCGGGTTTCCCAAGTTCCGGGTTTCCTGCTGTACCGGGTTTCCCGTGAGCGTCCGCTTGCGGAGTTCCTGGCTTCCGCTTGCGCACAAGCCTACGGCGGACCGGCCGAAGCTTCACGCGAAGGCCGGTCGGCGAGTGACCGCGGCGGTATCTTCATTCAGTCGCAGCTTCGCAGCTTCGTGCTCTTCGTGTCCTTCGTGGTTCCTCCGTTCTCTTTCAGCTAAGATGCGGCTGGTCAGGGAGGCCTTGAAATGGGAACGAAGTGGACGATACTCGTGGCGATGGTCGCGGTCGGCGTGGGGTGTGCGCCGTCCTCGGAGGCGCCGAGCGAGAGCGCACCGGAGGCGGCGCTTCCGTCTTCGCCGCCACCGGGAGCGGACTACGACGAGCCGGCGTTCGTGTTCAACGAGATACGGGAAGGTATCTATCATGCTACCGGCACCGGGAACCTCTCCATCGGCGGCAACTCCGCCGTCATCATCAATGAAGACCACGTCATGCTCGTCGATTCGCACATTTCTCCCGCTTCTGCCTGGGCTCTTCTCGAGCAACTGCGGGAGATCACCGACAAGCCGGTTCGCTACGTCGTCAACACCCACTTCCATTTCGACCACACGCACGGCAATCAGATCTATCCCGAAGGCGTCCAGATCATCGGGCACGAGTTCACCCGGCAGAAGCTCCTGTCCGGAGGAACCACGTCGGGGCGCGGCTACGAGGCTTTCGTGGTGGCGGGGATTCCGAATCGGATCGCGAACCTGGAACAGAGGCTCGCACAAGCCACCGAGGAAGAGAAAGCCGAGATCGAGCAAAGCCTTCGCGTCCAGCGAAACTACAGGCTGGCCACCGACGCTGTGGAGCCAACGCCACCGAACGTGACGCTATCGCATCATATGACCATCGTCAGCGGCGAGCGGGAGATGCATCTGTATTACTTCGGTCGCGGGCATACTGGAGGTGATCTGGTCGTCCACTTGCCGGCAGAGCGCGTGCTGATTGCGGGCGACTTGATCGTGGAGACGCTTCCCTACATGGGAGATGCCTATCTGGCTGAATGGGCCGACACGCTCGAAGAGTTGAAGAAGCTGGACTTCGACGTGGTACTGGGTGGACATGGTCAGGCGGTGCGCGACCTGGCGTGGCTCGATCAGTTCCAGGCCTATGCCCGGGAGCTGTGGAGGCAAGCCAGCGGCCTGCACGCGGCGGGGGTGCCCGCCGAGCAGGCGGCGCAACAGATTGACATGAGCGCCTTCGAGGAGCATTTTCCTCCTCTCGAGGGCATGCGTGCATCTCACGCGGTGGACCGGGTGTACGAGGTTCTGGACGGCCGGGAGTGAGACAAGAGGGACACCGGCCGCCTTCGCCAAGGCTTCGGCGAGCCTCGCCGTAGCCGGCCAGCAAATTACGATGGAGCTGGCGGAGGCGGGATCGACGGCTGCGCCGTCGGACAGTTGAACGAGATCGTGCCTGGAGGTAGGATCTGGAACTGTTGGCCAAGGAGGACGTCATGAAGGCTATTTTCACCTGGAAGACGGCGACCCTGTTACTGGTGGTCACGGCCCTGGCCGCAACTGCCTTTACCGCTCAGAAAAGAGAGAAGAAGCTCACCGGGCGCGAGGTGCGAAGAGCCCTCGCAACGGCGGAAGACAAGATCGAAGAGGGAAACCTTCCAGAGGCAGGTGGTATCTACCTTCGTGTTCTCCAGGACTATCCGGAGCGCGGAGATGTGCACCTGATGCTCGCGCGCATCTATCGGGACTTCGAGGAGTGGGAGAACGCCGCGAGCGCGTACGCGAAAGCCGCTGAGCTCCTTGAGAAACCCGAAGAGCTCGCCGAGTGCTATGAAGTGATGACGCAGGCTTACGTGCAGATCGCCAACTACCCGCAGGCCGTCGAGGTGGGCCGCAAAGCCATCGAGGCGAGCCCGTCCAGTGCGACCGCGCACGTCAACCTCGCCCTGGGCCTCGCGAAGACGGGGGACCTGGAAGGTGCTGCCGACATGGCCCGCAAGGCACTCGAGCTGGCACCGGACAGCGCTCTCGCGCACTCCACGCTGGGAGAAGCGGCGATGGCCGAGGGCAACACGGAAGAGGCCGAGGCGGCGTTCCGAAAAGCCATCGAGCTCGATGACTCCACCGCCGAATCCCATGCCGGTCTCGCCGACATCCTCTTTGCAAAGGAAGACTACGAAGGTGCCGTTCAGGAGGCGACAAAGGCTCTCGATCTGAACGACAAGCTCACGCGCGCCTACGGCATTCGCGGAAAAGCGAACAATGCGCTGGGCAAGGCCGATATGGCCTACTCGGACCTGGCGATGGCGATCACCGTGAACGCCAACGACCCCGATGCCAACCTGGCGTTCGCCCAGGTCTATCACGCACAGGGAAACGCCGCGATGGCGATGACCTATTACGAGAAGGCCATCGCGCTGAACCCGGGTTTAAACGATGCCTACCTCGCTCTGGGCGAGCTCCTCATCCAGCAGGGTCAGGCGTCGAAGGCGGGCGATGTCATGAAGCAGGCGGCAGAGCGGATGCCCGACGACCCCAAAGTACAGGAACTGCTCGGCTCGAGCCTGGAGAACAGCGGAGATTACGATGGCGCCCTCGCGGCCTACACGAAGGCTACGGAGCTCGATTCGGGCAACGCGATGGCTCACTACAAAAAGGGCAAGATCCTGAGAGAGCGCAAGCAGGATTTTGCAAATGGACTCGCTGCGCTCGAGAGTGCGGTCGCCGCTGGCGGCAGCGACAACTCCGACATCATGACCGAGTACGGTGTGGCCCTTTACCACGGGGGGCAACTGGACAAGTCGCTCGAGGTGCTCCAGCAAGTGGAGGCCACGCCGGACTACGACAACCCGCTCGGATTCGGCTATCTCGGTGTCACTCTGAAGGACAAGCAGCAGTTCGCGGAGTCGGCCGTCTACTTCAAGAAAGCCGTGGGAATGGTGCCGAACTGGGGACTGGCCCACTGGGGTCTCGCTTGGTCCAGTTTCGGTCAGATCAAAAAAGATTGCCCCTGCGACGGCGACGAGCAGCTCGTTACCGATCTCGTCGAGCACACCAAGCAGGCGGCGGCGCTCGGCGTGAACGACCCGGCGCTCGCGGAGCGCGCCGACATCATCGGTCGCGGGGAAAAAGTCAAGTAGGGACCGTAGAACGGGTTTGCGTCACACCGAGGGCGTCGCCTCTGGCGTCGCCCTCTCTCTTACGGGGAATTCCGTGCGAGGCGCCTGCGATCGGTGCGCAGCACGGTGGGCATGACCTCACCGTACAGGGCTCGGCCGATCTCCAGCTTCTGCTCCTGGTCGAGCGGGGACTCGTTGCCGAGCAGGTAGGACGCCAGTCGTGCCAGCTTGGACAGCGAGGCGAAGATGTACGCGTACGAATCGTTCGAAGCCTCTCCCGAGCCCTCCATTTCCAGGTCGATTCCGATGAGGCGCGTCTGGAAATCGTCGAGAGCTTCCCAGAGACGGCTTTCCAGCTCGCTGCCAGGCTGAGCTCGGCTCGTTTGGTCGCTTGGTTGACGGGCGGTCGCCGCCACGGGATGGACGGACATGTTCATCGCCTCCTTCCCTTAGAGACGGACCAGCTCGGAGAAATCCTCAGGTCTAAGTGCTTGAACCCGCTGATCCTGTCGGTGAAGTCCGACGTCATTTTTGGGGCTGGCAAGGCGCCCCGACGAAGTCATACTAGATATTTCGAGGAGGAGCAACGCAGTCAGCGCCGAAAAGGGTGTCCTTGCGGTAGTAGTGCGTGAGAACGTGGGGGCGATTCGGTAAGCTGAACGCCGGGTGTGTCGTTTTTCTCGCGGGCAGAGAGAGAGGGAAAAAAGGACTGGACAAACGCTGGCTGACTGTGTAACCTCAGGCTGGGAGGAAAACAGTGACCCAGGCAGGAAACGCTGCACTCGACACCGCAGCCAAGCGACCCACCTTTTGCGGCACGACCGTGACCGCCGAGGAATGGAGCGTGCTGACGGAGATCATCGCCACGTGTGGTCTGTCCCGGCACGAGCTGGCGCGCACGATCTGTGAGGGCCTGGGGTGGGTTCGTCGGAACGGCAATCTCAAGACCCGGGAATGCTACGAGTACCTGGAGGTTGTCGAAGCGAAGGGGCTGGTGACGTTGCCCCCGCGTCACGAGCAGCGGCGCCGCGGACCGACGAGCATCCACTACACGAAGGCTGGTCGCGAGCGGCCACGGCGTGAGGGCAAGCTATCAGACGTCGCTCCGGTGATGCTGGGCTTGGTGGCGAACGCTGAGGAGCGAGCGCTATGGAGGGAACTGGTCGCGCGTTACCACTACCTGGGCCACAAGGTGGCCTTTGGCGCGCACCTGCGGTACTTGGTCTGGATGTCGAATCCTCGGCGGGAGCTCTGTGGGTGCGTGCAGTTCTCCTCGGCGGCGCGGTGGCTTCAGGCGCGTGACGGCTTCATCGGTTGGGATGACGCAACGCGGCAGAAGAACCTTCCCCGGGTGGTCAACAACAGTCGGTTCCTGATCCTGCCGTGGCTTTCCATCAAAGGCCTCGCGAGTCACGTGCTGTCGTTGGCAGCGCGAGTGGTGGTCGATGACTGGGAGGAAGCCTACGGGGTGAGGCCGGTGTTGCTCGAGACGTTTGTGGAGAGGGAGCGTTACGAGGGGACGTGCTATCTGGCAGCGAACTGGGTGGAGGTGGGAGTGACTTCGGGCCGGGGCCGGATGGACCGGCACAAGAGAAAAGCCGAAGCGGTGAAAACATGCTTGGTGTATCCGCTGGTGCGTGAGTTTCGCCGAGAGCTCGGCGTTTCGCGATGAAGGTTCGAGCGGGCCGAGCTCCTGCGCCTGGAAGAGCGGCTGTCGAAAGGGGAGATTCCCGAGGATGCGTGTCCGGTGCTGCTCGAGGCGGTGCGTCATCTGCTGCGATGTCGCCATCGTCGAGGCGCTGGCATGGCGACAACGAACGTCGCGCGAAACGCACGAAGGCAAAGGGGAAAGGGAAGAACAAGGGCCACGGGCGCAACGGGGCCAAGGACTACCCTGGTGCCGAGCACGTAGCGGTTTCGCATCCCGAGCTGAAGGCGAGCGGCCCCTGCCCCGAGCCACTGTGCCGGGGCAAGCTCTACGACACCCATGCGGCGAACAAGGATGTGGAGCTGAAGGCTCAGCCGCCGATCCAGGCGACGGTGTACGAGCGCCAGATGCTGCGATGCGCAAGTTGCCAGAAGACGACGTCGGCCATATGGATGACATCGCTCTCCTGAACGGTGCGCTGATTCAGGAGCCGGTCCATGTTTTCGCCCGCATGCCGTCGTCCGCTCGCGTACAGGATGATCGGAGCAAGCGTGGCGTCCAAGCCGCGGGCAACAATGCCCGTGGTGAAGATGCCCGTGCGCTCGCCTTTGCCTTGAGTCAAGGTCTCGTTCTCCGCCATCAACGTGAGGATCCGTGCCCGGTGTCGTCACTGTGAACCAGCGGCCGGTTCGCGGCTATCGTCTCCATGTGGCGGAAGACCGGGAACACGGCATTCGCCATCGCTTCGACCCGCTCGAACTGCGTGGAGGCGGCAAACGGAACCCCCGCCCACTTTTGCCACTGCGCCAGGCGGTGGTGGGGCATGCCCATGGCGTAGCGCAACACCGAAACGACCGCGTCCACACTCGGATGGTACTTGCTCGCCCAGGCCTGAGACGAAAGTGGCGCTGTGCTCCTCGATGGCACCGCGCTCGCCGCGACGGATTACCGCCAAGTGCATGGTGCACGCACGCCGCTACTTCTTCGAGGCCGAGCCAGCCTTCCCCGAACACTGCGAGCGGGTGCTCGAGGACATCGCGACCATCTACCGCAACGACGACGAAACGCGCGACATGACCCCCGATGCGCGGCTTGCATATCACCAGCAACACAGCCGGCCGGTGATGGATGCGCTCTACGAGTGGATCGAAAAGCAGTTCCGCGAGCGCGTGGTGGAGCCCAACAGCCGCCTTGGAAAAGCCTTTTCCTACGTCAAAAATCACTGGCAAGGGCTAACCCGCTTCCGCGAAGTGCCGGGCGTGCCCCTCGACAACAACGAGGTCGAGCAGGAGCTGAAGCCCTCACAACGGCATCGCAAGAACTCGCTCTTCTTCAAGACCCAGGCAGGCGCCGACGTGGGCGACGTGCTCCTGAGCATGATCCGCACCGCGGTAAAAAACGGTGTCGACCCGGTGCACTATCTGACGAACATCTCCATGCACGCTCGAGACGCTAGAGCAGCACCCGAGTCGTGGCTGCCTTGGAGCTACCAGAAGACGTTGGAAAGGCTCAACCGACCCGCCGCCACGGCTCGGCCATCCCCGCTCGCAGCGGAAGTCCGTTGTAGATAAGCACCGCCAACTGCTCGGCGGGTAGCGCCGCAACGCCATCCGTCGTCTGACGCGGCCACCACTGCAGGCGCCCCTTCGAGAAACGCTTCTGGCACAACCAAAAGCCCTGGCCGTCGTAGACCAATAGTTTGAGGGCCGTGCCTGAACAGTTGCGGAAAACGAATAGCGTTCCGAGGAATGGGTCGAGCTGGAACTGTTGCCGGCACACACAAGCCAAAGAATCGATGCCCTTGCGGAAATCGCCGGGCTCGCAGGCAACCAGCACCTTCAGCTGGGGAACGAGCTGGATCATGCTCGGGAGCTGCCTTCCAGCGCGCCGAGCACGAAACGACACACGGCTTCGACCAACTCATTCTCACCCTCGCCGCTCGCCGTCACGACCGTGAGGCTCCCCGCTGCGCTCTCCACCGTCAGACGGCATCTGCTCGCTCCATGCTGAACCTCGCCGAGCGGCGGTGTCATCATGCCGCCCCCTAAGCCCATGCCGAACTGCGGCAGCTCGACGAACGCGTTGCCACTT
This sequence comes from Candidatus Marinacidobacterales bacterium, assembly GCA_965237685.1. Classification (GTDB taxonomy): domain Bacteria; phylum Acidobacteriota; class Vicinamibacteria; order Marinacidobacterales; family SMYC01; genus CBDEGF01. Next base: position 1,243,050 of record CBDEGF010000003.1, on the reverse strand, counting down.
GGAGCTAACGCCGTGACCCGCTCCGCCGCGCTCCGATCCTGTACTGTGCGCGGGGACCGACCCGTAGCACCCGTTCGCCCGTGCCCCTTGAAACGCTTCTCGCCCACAACGGCCCCTCCACTCTCTCGGACCTGTTTGAATCGCGCCGCATTGACTCGGAGATGACTGCAGATCGTGCTCGGCGCATACCGATCGAGCAACCCCAGCGCCGCTTTCCACAACTCCTCCGGGATCAGCCGTCCGTGTGGCTTCGCCCGCCATGCTTCGAACTGTTTCACAACGTCTTCGAGTTCTACCTTCTTTGAGCGCATCGATGGCCTCCTTGAGCAATCTCTCCGCTCAACTTACGAACCCAACAGCACCTAAGTCACGCACTGCTGCCGCAAGGACACGAAAAGGGCCAGGAATTCACGGCAGGATTAGCGGGTTCGAGCACTTTGATTGATCCCCCAGTCGTAGTCCAGGAAACGAATCGCCGGGGGCCCGTCGAGTCCCGAAAGCCACTCCCGGACCTCGTCCCGGGTGTACTTTGCCACGTAGTCGGCGAGATGCCCCTCCGCGCCCCGGTTGCCTTCGGTCACGAAATCTCCCCCATACCAGTCCAGGAGCTTGGAAAGGAGGAGGACGTCGCCGTTGATCCTGACGTGCTCCTCAGAGCTCAACGCGGCACGCGTGGCGGCGTCCAGTTGCTCGTCCAGAGCCTCACCGGTGAAGGCGCGCGGGGGGAGCGCGGGGCAGGAAAGCGAAGCACAGTTCACCGCGAAGTGAATCCTCGGGTCCTTGAACATGGGGCGAAGGACGTTGTGCTCCATGTTGTCGAGGCTCAGCAGATAGCCTCCGACCTCATGCTCGGCGCGGCTCCACACGTCCGTTATGTCGCGAATGCTCCCGATCGCGAACGAGCCGTCCGAGCTCACCTCGTCGAGGATGCTCTTCACGGTGTAGGCGTTGTAGGCGTTGATGAAGAGCGCCTGAATCTCCGCAGCGTTGAGAGCTGTGAGATTTGCTTCGGCCAGGGAGGAGAGATAGCGGTCGAGCTTGGCTTCTTCTGTCTTCAGTCCCCCGTAGTCGAAGGCCTCGCCCTCGTCCCTGGCGTAGCTCAACAGGAGCTCGTCCCAGACGTCGTGGTCGAAGGCGTCGTCGCCATCCGCGATACCGATTGCGAGCGCGGAGGCGACATCGCCCTCGATCGGCTCGGCCCGGGGCGCCGCGCAGCCGGGGGCGAAGGCGCTGGTGGCGACGACCATCGCGCCTCCGAGCAGGTGCCAGGCTCTTGTTTCGTACGTCATCGTGGTCTCCCAGGCCGAGGATTTTCGGATCGCGTTAGCTTATGTCATGCCGTCCACGAGTGCCTGTGAACGGCGACACTTGCGAGCGTCCTGTATGAGTGGTTCGTTGCGTAAGGCTCGAGGCCATTTTGTGTGCTGGCGAGGCGTGACGACGAAGACATATTGGAATGTTTCGAGGAGGAGCAACGAAGCCAGCGCGCAAAAGGGCCCGAGATTTATGTGACGAACCACTGATACAGGGCGCTAACATAGTCGGTCAAGGAGGTCGACATGAGAATCAGATGGGCCGAGAGGGTTACCTTTCTACTTGTCAGCCTTGGGCTTGCGGCACCAGGCGGCGCGCAGGCGAGCCTGGACCGACTGCGCGCGGCGGTGGCTGCCGTTGCCGAGGAAGTAGACGGAGATCTGGGGGTTGCAATCGAGCACCTCGAGACAGGGCAGGCCATCGAGGTCAACGGAGACGAGCCCTTTCCGCTGGCGAGCACGTTCAAGGTGGCGGTGCTCGTCGAGCTCTTCAATCAGGTCGATGCGGGCAAGGTGAAGCTCGACGACATGGTGACGCTCGAGCCCGACGACCTCCATCTGGGCAGCGGGCAACTGCGAAATTACCTTCTCCCGGGTGTTTCGCTCTCGGTCGAGAACCTGGCCTTTCTAATGATGCGCATCAGTGATAACTCCGCCACCGACCGCGTGATGCGGCTCGTGGGCGTGGAGAACATCAATGCGCGACTGGACGAGCTCGGCGTGCGGGGCGTGTCGGTGGATCGGACCTGCCAGCGCCTCATCCTCGACTGGCTCGGCATGGCACCGGAGCAGACTGCCGGGATGAGCTCGAAAGAGGTTCTCGATTTTCTCAATGCTTATGAGCCAGCCGACGGGGAGTTGGAAGAAGCGGAGAACCATTTTCTGGAAGATCACCGGGATATGGCCACCCCGCTGGGAATGAATCATCTCCTCGAGAGTATCTTCACCGGGCAAGCCGCGTCGCGGGAGTCCTGTGATCGCATGGTGGACATCATGTTGAAGTGCGACACCGGACAGAATCGCCTGCGGGGCTTTCTGCCGGAGGCGGTGCAGGTGGCCCACAAGACCGGAACACTCGGAGGGACGGTGAACAACGTCGGGATCCTGTACCTGCCCGAGGGGCGCGGTCACGTCGCGGTCTCGGTCCTCAGCAAGAACATGGAGGACCGGGAGGCAGCGGAGCGGGCGATCGCTCAAGTGGCGCGCTACGCGTACGACTATTTTCTGTTCACGGCGCCGGCCGAGGTGAGCGAGGCGCCGCGCGCGTCCGACTTCGCCAAGGCTTCGTCGGGACCTCGCCGAAGCCCGCAGGGCGTAGGGCGTAGGCGGGAACGAGGAGTGAACGCGCGATGAGGCAGGTAATGCCCACGGGCTCGGGCAGCGGCAGGGCCAGGGGCAAGAGATCCTGCGCGCAATTGGATCTCTGTGCTAAAGTTGGCAGTCATCACCGAAAGGCTAAATAGAGATGTACGAGACCTTTTTCGGGTTTCGTGAAAAACCGTTCAATCTCACGCCTGACCCGCGGTTTCTCTATCTCTCCCCCAAGCACAACGAGGCCTTCGCGCATCTCGATTTCGGGCTGAAGCAGCGAGGCGGCTTCATGGTCGTCACCGGAGAGGTGGGTACTGGAAAGACGACCCTGTGCCGGTACTTCCTCGATCGCCTAGACAAAGACACGCTCAGCGCCTTCGTCCTCTATCCTTCGCTCAGTGTCACCGACCTTCTGAACGCGGTGATCAAGGACCTCGATATCGAGACCGAGGCCACGACACCCAAAGGGCTCATCGACGACCTTCATCGGTTCCTGCTGCAGGCGCGCCGTGGCGGCAAGAACGTCGTGATGGTCATCGACGAGGCGCAGAATCTCTCGCGAGACGTCCTGGAGCAGGTGCGGCTAGTTTCAAATCTCGAGACCTCCACCGAGAAGCTGATCCAGATCGTGCTGATCGCGCAGTCCGAGCTCAACGATATGCTGGCGCAGAAGGACTTGAGGCAGCTCGCGCAGCGAGTCACGGCGCGCTACCATCTGACGCCGCTCAGCCAGGAGGAAATGACGAACTATGTTCGCCACCGATTGGCTGTCGCGGGGGGCATCGGAAAGGTCGATTTTACGCCGGCGGCACTGCGCCGGATCCACCGGTTCTCCGGCGGCGTGCCCAGGCTCATCAACCTCGTGTGCGACCGGGCACTCCTGGCCGGTTATGTTCTGAACCGGCGAGAGATCGATGGGAACATCGCGCGGCAGGCGGTCGAGGAGCTCAACCTGCAGAAGCCCAAGCCGGTGCGGCGGCGTCTTCGATGGGGGCTGGCGGGGGCGGCCGCGATGTTGCTCATCGTCGTCGGTCTGGCGGCGTTGCCCGGAATCGTCGATGCGAGGTCCGACCATCCGATCCTGGCTTTTCTCGACGGCCTCCGACGGAAAGCTGTCTGGCCCCGTGCGACTGGGGTGGACCCTCTGAGCGTGGAGAAGGCGGCGCAGGACTTCGAAGCCCGCCTCGTCACGCTCTCTAAGGATCTTTCTCGCCGGGCGGCCTCCGCGGAGCTGCTCAGTCGATGGGACATCCACCTCGGCGGAGGTGTGTCGGCGCTGTCGGTTCTCGAGGACATGCCGGCTCTGGCGGAGCGCGCAGGTCTTCAATACTCCCGCATCGATACTACCCTTGACCAGCTTCGAGCGGTGAACGTCCCGGTGGTGCTGGAGCTGTTCCATCCGTCGCGCAAGGACACCCTGTTCGCCACCCTCACCGAGCTCGACGGCGGCTGGGCGATCGTGCACTTCGCACCCGGAGACTCGTTTCGCGTGCCAATCACCGCGCTGACGAACTACTGGACGGGCGGCGCGCGGACGTTCTGGCGCGACTATGAGAGTCTGCACGCGGCCGACGAATCCACGCGCCTTGAGTGGGCGCGCGAGCGGCTCGAAGAGATCGGATTGCTGGAAAACGACAGCACGGACAAGCAGTTCGACCAGGCCCTCGGGGAGCTCCAGAAACGTATCCTGGTGGAACCGAACGGCGAGCTGGGCGAAGAAACCCGTCTCGCGCTCTACAGTCTTTCCGGCGGCTATCGTGTGCCGCACCTGAGCCAGCCATGAGCTTCATTCTCGATGCGCTGAAGAAAATCGAAGACGAGAAGAATCAGGAACGTCGATCGGGAGGCCTCGTTCGCCAGGAAGGGGGCCGGCGCTTCGGCGAGTCGAAAGGGCAGCTTCTGTTCGCCCTCGGAAGCACCGCTTTGGCGGTGGCGGCGGTCGCCCTGCTTGCGTATGCCTGGCTTCAATTCAAGAGCGACGGCCGGGGTGACGCCTTGGCGACCGGTGCTGTCATGAGCCTGCCTGGCGGGAGTGCCGCGAGCGCCGGGAGTGAGGGCGCGGCCGCCAGGCCCGCCGACGTGCCTTCAGCGCCGATCGACCCCCCTCCACAAAAAAACGTCGTTCCCGCCATGCCGGAGGCCAGCGAGTCTCCTGTCGTTTCGAAGGAGCCGAGCTCTGGCGCAGAGGAGCCCGCTGAGCCCGTCGAGGACACCCCTTCCGCGGACCCGGACGCCGAGCCAGAGGTTCTGGAGGCGGTCCCGGCGGTACGCCTGGTCGGTCGAGACTCGACGGCCGAGATCGAAGCACCCGAAAGCTACTTGAAAGCGGAAACATCCGACGCGCCGGAGATTGAAAACCCCACCCTCGACGGCGATGTCGAGACCACGCTGGAGGGGGAGGATTCGCTGAACATGGTCGCCGAGGACGTCTTGTCTCAGGAGGAGCCACCCCAGCCGGAGCCGGAGGTTCCCGATGGCCTTCCGGAGCTCGTTCTCCAGGGTACGTCGGTGCTGGATGGTAAACCGGTTGCGGTCGTGAACGAGCAGCGCGTCTTCGAGGGCGACATCGTCGACGGCGTCCGGATTCTGCGCATCATGGAACGGGCCGTCGAGCTCGAGTTCCAGGGCTACCGCTTCACGATTCAGATCTAGAAGCTCTCTTCGTGCTGGTCTTTGGCCACGTCGCCTCCGCGGGGCTTGCCGCTCGCACCGCTGACCGGACGGCGGACCTGCGGTGGATCGTCTTCTTCACTCTCCTCGCCGATCTCATCGACAAGCCGCTCGGCCTCGTCGTCTTCTCGGAGACGATCAACAACGGGCGTGTCTGGTTTCATTCTCTGTTCGTGAACCTGCTGATCACGCTGGTTCTGGCTCTTATGCGGCAGCCTCTCGTCTACGTGCTGGCGCTCTGGATGCACCAGCTGTGCGATCGGATGTGGATGCGCCCCTGGGTGGCGCTATGGCCCTTGACGGGGGCGTTTGGCTACCGCGACCTGCCCATCGACCAGTGGGTGTACGGCGTACTAAATCGATACAACGTGACGACGGAGCTGGCGGGCCTGGCTTTCGTCGCGTTCTTCGTCTGGCGCATGGGGCTTCTGAAACGCGGAAACTTCGTGCGGTGGTTGCGCTCCGGGATGCTTCCCGGGCGGTGAGTGACTCTGTTATCATCGAAGAGAACCCTCCAAAAACGTCATGAAGAAGATCGTTGCTTGCCAGGAGTGCAAGCGGCAGTGGGATGTTACCCGCTACCAGGTCGGTCAGAAGCTGAGGTGCGTCTGCAACTTCGTGATAGAAGTTCCGGCCCGGAAGTCCTACGCCCCGGAAGTTAATCATTGTGAGAAATGCGGCGCCGCGAGAGAGAGCGCCGCCGGCGCCTGTCAGTTCTGCGGCGCGACACCCACGAGGGATGCGGCGAACCTCAGCCTGGTTTGTCCGCACTGCCTTCACCGCACCGGCGCCAACAGCAGATTCTGTTCGTTCTACGGCAAGGAGATCCATGCCGCAGAGCTCAACGCCAAGACCGGCAGGCTCGTCTGTCCGCGATGCAAGTCGGCGCGACTCCTCAATCGGCAGATCGGTGCCTTCACCGTCGATGAATGCCCGGATTGTTCTGGTCTATGGATCGAGTCGACGGCCTTCGATCGGCTGGTGAAGCAACAGACGGAGCGTGAAAAAGAGAATGTCGCGAGCGCCTCGCGCAGGGGCCCGACGCGCTCCCAGATCTCCGGCGTCGTCGTTTACCTCAAGTGTCCCGACTGTCAGCAGATGATGAACCGATTCAACTTCGCGAAGGCGAGCGGTGTCATCATCGACGAATGCCACGAGCACGGTCTCTGGCTCGACTCCGACGAGTTCGGCAAGATCGCCGCCTACATCGCATCCGGCGGCCTCCAGCACACGAAGAAGCTGGAGGAGCTGGATGCCCGGGCGGAGCGAGCGAGAGCCGGTACCGCTCCGGTGCCTTTTCCCGCCATGAATCAGTTCCCGGATATCGACTCGAGATCCTCCTCCCACTCCGGGCTGGGCTCGATCCTGTCCTTCGTCGTCGACTTGCTCTAAGCTTCTCTCGATGGTCAAAGAGATCCTGGTTTCGACCAGGGGGCAGGGGCTCGTCGAGATCACGGAGCGGGTGGACGGCGCCGTTCGAGAGGCAGGCGTGCAGGAGGGCCTGTGCACGGTTTTCGTTCGCCACACGTCGGCAAGCCTCGTCATTCAGGAGAATGCGGACCCGTCGGCCAGACGCGACCTCGAGCACTGGCTCGCGCGCCTGGTTCCGGAAGACGACGCGCTCTTCACTCATACCGCCGAGGGGCCCGACGACATGCCGTCCCACGTGAAGAGTGCCCTCACCGCCACTAGCCTGTCGATCCCGGTCGTCTCCGGCCGACTGGGTCTGGGAACCTGGCAGGGAATCTACCTCTGGGAGCACCGCCGGCGCGGGAACGAGCGGTGTCTCCTCGTTCACGTCGCCTAGGAAGGGGTCGCAAAGTGAACGAGTCCCCTTTGCGAGCTTTGCGATCTTCGTGTTCTTTCTGAGGCGTTGTTTACGGATCGAAAACACGAGTTTCTCAGCAGAATGGTTCCGCTCGGAGAGAATCATCTTCGCACGGCCGTTCGCACTTACGTCGCCTATTACCATCTGGAAAGAAATCACCAGGGTCTCGACAACAAGTTGATCTCCGGAGTGCCCGACAGTCCCTGCACTGAGGGGAGCATTCTTTGTCGGGAGCGTCTTGGCGGGATTCTCCGATATTATTATCGTGAGGCAGCGAAAGCGGAGCGGCCGCGGTTCACGGCCGAAGACCGAACGCCGCCGAAGACGCGATGCGGGCCCTGAACGGAACCCCGCGTGGTCAAAAAACTCATGCGGCGTCCCGGTAGTAATATTTCAGCAGCCCGCCGAGGCTTTCTCGACAGCGGATTGGCCCTTCGCCGCGATCGCTACCTTCTTACAGACTCTGACGGAAAGAGAATGACGTTCTCCTTGCCTTGATGGTTTCGTTCTCCATGATAATGAGCGAGATAGGAAATCAAACACACCTCCGCGGTGAAGAAGTCCGTTGCGGCGAGGACATCCATGTGAGAGCGGATGAACTCTTTCCACGTGGTGGTCTTTTCTCGTTGCGGCGCCGGCACGATGCCGTGACGTTTCAGGATGTTTCCCACGGTTTGATCGCTCACTTTATGCCCGAGATTCGCCAAAGCCCCGACAATCCGATCGTAACCCCAGGACTTGTTCTCCTTGGCGAAGCGTACCACCAGCTCTTCGATGTCGGCGTCGATTCGGGGTCGGCCCGGATACGTGCGGTTCTTGGAGCCGTCGAATTTCTTCGCGACAAGCCTTCGGTGCCACCCGAGGATTGTCTCGGGCCGCACGATATTGGCCACCTCCTCGAGCGCCTTTTTGCCGAGCTGCTTCCCGATCTCGAGCCAACGTTCTCCGGTCGCCATCGCTCAGCCGCAAGCGTCTTCTGATCTGATTTCGAAGAATGCGGTTCTCGGCAGTGAGATACTCGTTGCGCAGCAGGAGCTCTTGATCCACTGAGCCGGTGATATAGGCCGGCAGGCGTTTCCAATCCATCGTCTCTCCACGAGCTCTTTCTTGTGTTCCACGAAGCGGGAGTATTCACGGGTGAGCAGAGAGTTCAAGCGTCGCAGAGTAGAGGCACGCTGCGTAAACTGGTCCACGGCAGAGGGTTCCAGTTTTTTGACCGGACGGGTGACTGAGCTAGCGGATCACACTTCCAAAGACGAAGACCTCCGTGCGAAGGAAGCATCGGCCGGCTTCCGGAGCACGGAGCACTTTTCCTTATTTGCCTTTAACATCTGGCCTCCGGGCGCGGCGTTTGCGCACCACCCTCACACTGCGCTTGCAAACGCCGTGAACGAACCCCTCGCTAAAAAAACTAAGAATGACCGCCTCCGCGCGCATATTGCGGAGGACGGCGGCGCTCACCGAGACCCACCTCGCCGGCCGGTCAGAGCCCGAGCACGGAGACGCTCCTCTTCCTTGACGGTAGAACCAGATCCTGTCAACATGTTCGTAAGCAACTCAGTTGGCTTCACTCTGGTCGATAACCTAGCCGCATGTGGAAAAAAGCGTTGGCAGGAGGATTGTTAGCCCTTGTCTTTGCGCTCGCACTAGTCCTTCGCATCAACAAGATCGGTCTTTGGAACTTAACTTGGGGGGAAAAACTCTTCTTTGGTGCTGGCACCATCTCGATCGTAATTATGACTCGCGCCTTCGTTTCAAGCTACAAGGTTACCAAAAAACTTAGCGAGCAGCCGACGCTCACACCAGTGCAGTTTGGTGAGGTCTACTTCCCCGACTCAACCTCTCGCGCGCATCTTGCGAGTCAAGCCCATTCTTAGTTGAAACTCTCCACGGCTCACGATTACGCGACCTTCTTCTTCGATACGGTTGATGTCTTCGCCTCGATCTTCAGTTCCCGCTTGAGAGCTTCGCGAAGCTTCGGGAGATGGCGGTATCCCACCACCTTCCTCAAGCGCGGTTCGATGTCCACGAGCGCCGTCGCCAGCCAGCGCTGGCGTTGGCTCGAGTTCTTCCAGTGGTCGACCTTCGCGCAGCGTTCCTCCACCAGGGCATTGACGGATTCAAGGCAGTTCGTCGTCTTGAACGAACGGCCCAGCACCCCGTATACGCCGAGTCGATGCACGCTCAGCGTCTCCTCGAGTCCTTCCTCCAAGCTGCCAGCTGCGGATTGGTTCCGCTCTTCTAACTCACCGTGAAGTTGCTCGAGCGCAGCGAGGGCGTCTTTGTACTCCGGCCTGTTGTAGGCCCTCTGAAGCCGCTTGCGCCACGACCCCTGCTCGCCCTTGGACAGGTAGCTCACTACGTTTTCACGTTTGTGCCACTGGCAGCGTTGTATCAGGGCCCGCTTACGGAATGCCTTCTTTACTGCCGCTTGGAGACCCTTGCCGCCGTCGATGATCACCAGTAGACCCTGGGAGATATCGAGTCCCCGCTCGAGCAGTGAACGCAGAAACGGCGTCAACACCTGCGCGTTCTCCGTGTCCGTCTCCACGAAGCCCAAGAAGCGTTTTTCCCCAGAAAGCGTAATGCCCAGCGCCACAACCATCGTGGCGTCGGCGAACGTCTTCCCGTCTAGAAACAGCGCCACCACATCCTCGCCGGATAGATCCCGTTCCTGCATCTCTCGGAGCTTCGTCGCGCTTGCTTCAACGAACTCTCGGGACACCGTCGAGCTCGACAGCCCGATGGCGCCCGGAATCGCTTCCGCTGCCGCCTCGTAGTTGCGACAGGAGATTCCGTAGAGAACTCGTTTCAGCAGTAGATCATTCACCTCACCGCCGTGGCTCAGCGCCTCGTACGACCGCAGCGGAATCTCTCCTCCCTCGATGCTCCGAACCCGGGGCACACGGATCGGTACCCGCTGGCCGGCAAGCCCTACCGTGCCCGGGTTGGTTCCGTGACGGCGACCACGCACCGACTCTTCCTTGCGAGCGTATCGCCCCCCGGCCAACGCCTTCACTTCGTCGTCGAGCAACTCGTGAACGCGCATTAGCCCCAGGGGGACCAACGAACGGATCATCTCTATCTTGGCATCCAGCTCGAGCTCCGCGTACTCCTCGCGACTCACGAGCGCGACCTCACCCAAACGACGTGACTTCTTGCGTTTCTTGACTGAACGTAGCAGACTTCCCATCTCGGCTCCTTTCTCTTGCCGCTTGATGTTGTTCGTTCAAACGTCATCAAACCACGGGGTTTGGAGCCGTTTCAATTCCCAACTAAGATTGGCACACTTTCCATCTTGCGGTACGGCTTCGTGAACTACTAGAAGAGCGGCTTGAACTATCGCTAGGGGCTCTGCATCCAGACTACTCTTTCTCCCAGGATCTCAAAGTGGATCTCGAAACAATGCCAAAGTTTTTCATGGAACTTGAGAGAGTCTTTAACTTCGAGATCCCAGTGAGCAACCCTGATGTCTTCTTAAAAGAGGCCGGATCCTTGAAGACCTTCCGGGACCTTGTTCACTATGTTGAGGAACGGCGGGGTGGAGTGGGCTCTCCAGAATCGACAGGACCGTAACTCAGGCCAAGGCTGGACCTGGGGCGAGCTCCATTCCTAACACGTAGAGAAGCACTTCCCTTTCCACAGCTAGAGCTCTCACCCGCTCCCGCCGACGACTTGACACGCAGTCAGTTAAGGCTTCGTACAGCGGTCAGAAACGCATCTGCATTGTTTGCCAAACTCTCTGCATCATTCCCGAGTGGCACGACGGCCTGCACCACAGAACTAACGATGGGATCGATCGCTTTCTTGATGGCGCTCGGTAAGTCGCGTAATCGCACAAAGTCGCCAACAAAAGATATCGTTGAAGTGAAAGAGTTGTTCCTGACACCTAGCATTAAGGCCGCAGGCCCGGATGAAGCAACGTTAAACTGGGCGACAATGCCACGTCCCGTCTTGGTCCTCTTAGCTAATTGAGTAAGCATTCCCCATGCCTTGTTGCCGCCAAAGACGACGCTCGGCAACGTATTCACAGCGGAAAGGGGGAAGGTGGCGGAAACCCCAAGCCCTGAGAGATCGCCCGGGGAACTCATACCGAACACCGGACCGACGGTCACTGACCCTCCTAACCGACGGAAATTCCGAAAAAGCGAAAGTGGTGCACTCCCAAACTCTGTCGACACCGCAACAAACACGTCACGACGATTGTTGTCATACACCGCATCAAAGCCACCCGCTACGATTCCACCAAAACCGTTGGCGGTAACCCTCGTGCTGAAAACCCACCCATCGACTCTCCCTATCTCGACGGCAGGCTGCGTGAGGGCGGTTAGCGCAGTCAAAAGGTTTAGAGAAAGTGTGGAAATCGTCGATATCGTAACGGCAACGCTGAGCCTTGCGACGGTTAAGCTGAGCGAGAACTCACCGCTTGGATCGACGTAGATTACTGGATTGTTGGCTCCGTAGTGTCCTTGCGGTAGTAGTGCGTGAGAACGTGGGGGCGATTCGGTAAGCTGAACGCCGGGTGTGTCGTTTTTCTCGCGGGCAGAGAGAGAGGGAAAAAAGGACTGGACAAACGCTGGCTGACTGTGTAACCTCAGGCTGGGAGGAAAACAGTGACCCAGGCAGGAAACGCTGCACTCGACACCGCAGCCAAGGGTCGCGCTCTGCCACTTGAACGTTCCGTCGTGCTCGAAGGCGAGGAGCGTGTTGGGAACCTCATGAACGGCCACGATCTCCGGCAATCCGTCGAGATCGATATCACCGACCGCAATCTGGGAGATCGTGCGGACCTCGTGGGCCGGATCGGTGACTTGCCACAGGTCGCTGCCATCCCTTCCGCTGATGGCGGTCAGGATTCCGCTCTGGAAGACCGTGGCTTTCTGAGTGGTGAAGATGACTTCCGGAATCTGGTCGCCATCGAGATCGATGACGACAGGCGTCTGGATGATTTTCGAGAAATCGGGCAGCGCCGACGAGCCCCTCCAGGCCCACTCTGTCTGCACGTTCCAGTCGGTGGAGAATGGTGACGTTTCGCAGGTCGCGGCCGAGCTCCCGATGTTGTTCGTCTCATCGGTCTCGTCGACCACCAGAGAGCTGTCCACGAAGGCGTAGATGAGGTGGCCCTGGAACTCGAGGGCGGCCGGATTCACCGGCGCGACAACCACGGCAGAGGCACGGGCGTCGATTCCAAAGTGGCTCCCGACACCAACGATATTGTCCTCGAACATCTCGAACGTAGCGTTCCGGTTGAGATCTTCGAAGAAGGTGACCTCGAAGGGCCCGGCCGCCGGGCCGACTCCGGTATTGCCGATCACCGCGGCCACTGTACCGGATATCTCGAGGCTCTGGGGGTTCACAACGAGCGCAGAGGTGTCCACGAGCTCGACAATCAGATCTGGCGGGAGCCCGGCCGAAGCAACGATCACATCGACGTCGTCGTTCGATGAGAGCTCTCCATCCGTCGCCGTGAGTCGCAGCGTGTAGGCGCCTGCGGTGTCGAAGCTCGCGTCGGTGACCGGCGCGTTCTCGTCGACGAAGATCACGCTGCCGGGACCACTCACCAGGCTCCAGGTCGATGTCAGGGTATTGCTCGGCAGATCATCGTCGGTGACGACACCGTTGAGCGTGATGGTTGCCGCCGGGAGAGATGTCGCCTGGTGGTCGCCCGCCTCGACCATCGGTGCGGTGTTGGGCTGAACGACGGTGACCGTTAGCTCATCGAAGGCTTCGAGCTCGGTGTGGCGGGACGGGACGGGACCGTTGTCGGGTGCGAGTTGCATCCACGTCGGCATGGCGCGGGAGACATCCGTCAGCAGCCACACATCGTTCGCGACAAAGTTCGTGTCGCTGTCGAAGCCCGAGCTCGAGCCTCCGAACACGAGGAGTCGGTCGGTGGTCGGCTCGTAGGCGGCGGTGGTATGCGCCCAACGCGCACCCGGGAGCTCCTCGCCGGGGGTGAGCTCCGTCCACTCCGGTGCTCCCGCCGCACCGTCTGCCTCGGCCAGCACCCAGACATCGTTGGCGACGACATCGCCCGCCTCGCGGCCCCCGAACACAACGAGCCGATTGAGCTGCGGGTCGTAGCCGCCGGCCATCCCGAACCGCGGCGAGGGCTTATCCCCGGTGGGCGTGAGCGCCTCCCACGCCGGCGTTCCGATGCCGTTCGCATCCTTCAACACCCACAGGTCGTTCCGCTCGGCCGATCCGTCGGTGCCGCCGAAGACGATGAGACGATTGCTGTCCGCGTCGTACGCGCCGAGAGTACCTCGTCGGGCGATGGGAGCGTCGGGTAGCGCCTCCCAGACCGATACGCCGCCGAGACCGTTGGCGTTCGTCAGAACCCACGTATCGGCGAGCACGACGTCGCAGTCACCACTGCAATCACCGGAGATGATGAAGCGGTTGTTCGCCGCATCGTAGGCAGCCGTGGCCTGCTGGCGGCCCAACGGTCCGGGCGCGGGGGTCGACTGTTGCCAGCTCGGAATGCCCCGCGCTCCGCTGGCGTTTTCCAGCACCCACACGTCATCGGCACTCCCCCCGGCAGAGGCTCCGCCGAAGAGCATCAGCCGGTCGTTCGCCTCGTCGAGCGCGGTGGCTCCGAACGCGCGTGGTTCCGGTCCAGGCGTCGCCGAGCACTGCTCGACCCAGGCCTGTCCGTCAGTTCCAAACGCCGTTCCGAAGTAGACGTCGAAGTCGAGCGGGTCGCCGTCGGGATCGTTCGCGGTCCAGGAGAGCGTCGGGTTCAGGTCAAGGCCGGTGGCGCCATTCGCCGGCGTACGGTTGGCGGCTGGCGCTGGTCCCTCGTTCGACCCGTCATCATCCTCGATGGTGACCATCCCCTCGCCGTCACCCATCTCCGCGCCCACCACGTTCCCCAGGCGAACCATCAAGTCTTCGTTCGGCTCGACCGCCAGATCGCCCACGATCGGCAAACGGATCTCTTTCGACGTCTCCCCCACCGCGAAGCTCAGCGTTCCGAACTGCCTCACGTAATCGCAGCTCGTGAGTGCCGTCCCATCGAACGTCAGAAAGTCCACCGCGACGGCCTGGTTGCTGGCGCTCGAGAGCGTCACCGGGACCATCGCCTCGGTCAGCCCGCCGCTTCCCTCGACCACCGTCAGATCACCTACCGAGACCGTCACCATCACCGTGTCCGTCACCGTGAACTCCGAATCGCTCGCCTCCAACTGAAACTCGTAGACACCGGCCTCGGTGAACGTGACCTCCCTTATCACGGTGCTCGGGCTCACGATCGTCATGCCATCCGGACCCATCAGCTTCGTCCTCGTGGTGACGAGCGTGTTGTTAGGAAGGTCGTCATCGGCCGCGCTTCCCTGAAGCCTCGCCGAATCCGGCAGAACGACGTTTTGGTCCGGCCCCGCGTCGACCACCGGCGGCTGGTTGATGGGGTCCACCTCGACCCTCACCGTGGCGCTCGCCGCGGCGCCGTGACCATCGTCGATGGTGTACGTGAAGGTGTCGGTGCCCACGAAGTCCACCGGCGGCAGGTAGCGACGCTGCCGTCGTCCAGAATCTCGAGCGTGGCCCCACTCATCGATTCGACCGACTCGACGGTTAGCTCGTCGCCGTCCGGATCGTCGTCGTTCGACAGGACCGCGATATCGACAGAGGTGTTCTGGAGTGTGCTCGCGTCGTCATCGACCGCCACCGGCGAGCGGTTCAGCTCGACCTCGGTCGCGAAGACGTCGTCTTTCCTGTTCGTATCATCGGGAACGAGATTCCGCGCCTTGGACTCGTAAGCCACCAGGCTTCCATCTCCGCTGATGGCGGGACGGCCGCTCTCCTTGTCGCCCTCGCCAGCATGCCCCACGCTCACCCGGATCGTGATCTCGCGGGCGAGATCACGCACGAACACGTCTTCCTTGTGGTTGGTGTCGTCGGAGGCGAGATTTCTCGCTTTGGAGGCGAAGGCTACGAATCGGCCCGTCGCGTTGATCGACGCCTCGGAGCTCTTCTTGTCGCCGGGAACACCGTCCGTCGACTGGCTGACGAGCGTCGTGACGCCCGTATCGCGGTCGTGAACGTAAATGTGATCCTGACGGCCGTCGTCGTCGCCGCTGCTGTCATCATCATCACTACTACCGTCGTCGCTGCTGGCGTCCTCGTCACTGCTATCGTCGTCAGCCGAGCCGCCCTGGGCGAGTCCTGGGACGAGATTGCGCGACTTCGATTGGAAGGCGACGAAACGACCCGCACCACTAATGGAAGGTGCTTCGCTACGATGGTCTCCTTCCTCACCGCTCGAGGAGACACTCACCCGCGTCGTCTCACCCGTCTCGCGGTCGTGAACGAAGACGTCCTCTTGGTTGTTGGAGTCACCGACCACGAGATTCGATGCTTTCGAGTCGAAGCCAACGTAGCGGCCATCACCGCTGATAGAGGCATTGTTGGCGTCGCGATCGGCTTGCACGCTCCCGCTCGAGACACTCACCAGGCTCATCTCGCCCGTGTCACGCTCGTACACGAAGATGTCCCGGCGGTGGCCGGTGTCTCCCACGACCAGCTCTTCGGCATCCGACTCGAAGGCGATGTAGCGGCCGTCGGCGCTGATGGCCGGGGCATGGCTGTCATCATCTCCATGCGTCACCGGAATCGTCTCTCTGTTCTGGCGGTCGTGGAGGAAGATGTCCCAGCGTTTGTTGGTGTCAGCGGGGCTCAGATTGCTCGCCTTCGACTCGAAGACCACGTAGCGCCCATCCGCACTGATGGCGGGCTCCCACTCTCACCGTTGGCCTCGGTGCCGTCGCTCGCGACGCTGATCCGCGTCGTGGTGCCGAGCACACGGTCTCGAACGAAAACGTCCTTCTTCTTGTTGGTGTCGTCGGAAACGAGATTCCGGGCTTCCGACTCGAAGGCCACGTAACGCCCGTCCGCGCTCACGGAGGGAGCGTTGCTCCTCCTGTCGCCCTCTTCTTCGGTGCTCGAAACGCTTTCCCGCGTTGTCGTACCTGGGTTCGGGATCGGCTGGGCGGCGGTCACCGCAGGTGCCGGCGGCGCGACGGGCACCAACGGAGTTGGGGAAGCGACCCTGGCCGTCTCCATCGCCTCGAGCTCCGATACCAGGGACTCCACAATCTCCTCTGTCGTGCGCCAGCGATAGGGCGACGGCTCCCCGCTCTGCACCGCCGATCGCGGCGGCGACTGCGCGGCCATGGCACGCACCGGATAGAAAAGTGTGGTTTCGAGAAAGAAAAGAAACGCGAGTGAGATGCTGAGGAGTCTGCGCATCGTCTTCATTCCCCTGCCCCAGCCGAGTCCGAGCTCCGAAAGAACTCTTCGTACGGCAACGATGGGCGGTGCTGCCCAGGTCCGGGGGGAAGACGGGCGAGCCGTGAGGTTGTCTCAGCGCTTTGGGAGGCGCCTAATCGGGAGGGAGGATAGCAGATCCTACTCCGATTCCCAAAGGCCTTCCTTGGGGCGGTAGTGTATCAGTTTGAAATAGTTCCAGAAGCCTAGCAGCCGTTTGCTCTTTGCTCGGTTGCACGGACCGCTTCGCCCACAAGTACTCCATGGGGCCTGCCGATCCCGTTGCTTTGGAATCAGCCAAACGTGCGCAATGAATAGAACAAAATGCCGGTGGCCCAAGACAACGCTGTTCCTGTCCATGCCTCCTTGACTTGACGAGCCTTATAACGCTTCACGTAGGTCCGTTCCAGGAGCGCAAGATCAGAGGTGCCAACGCCTTCTTCCAATAGCGACTCCAACATCGAGTCTGGCATCTTGGGGGATCTGAGATAGACAGCAGGAATCGCGATCGGCCAAACAAACCACGCAAACAATCCCCACGGCCTCGTCCATTCTTCATCGGCTGCTTTCCTAATCTTCAACAAGCTTGCGGTCATCGGCGACGACCTTTCTCCGAAGGATGCCCGATGGCCTAGATTGGTCGCCGGGCCAGTCACCAAACAAACCGCAGGTTACTTGCGGGATCCCGCCTATTCCCCCCCTTGGAGGAGGTCTTGTATTCAGCGAGTGCCCCGACGTCGGGTCACCCACGGTTTGTTTGGCGGGGCGTAGAGTACACGCACTTGCGCGCGCGTGTCCATATGATTCTAGGGTGTCGGCAGATTTCCAGCAAAACCTGGAAAAGCAGCTAGAATAGAGACTGAAAAAGGAAACGCCCCGGGTGGGCCGGGGCGTCTAAAACCTGTCCGATTGAACCGGGTCTACTTTGCTTCTTACACCTCAAGTATTCCCAAACTCAGTCGGGCTGTCAAATCTCCTGTCCGTGCGACAGAAGGGAGTTGAACCGTGTCCAAGAAACCGGTCAAGTGCCGTAGTTGTAATGTCGTGGCGCAGATGGTCGAAATCAAAGGAGAATCTTACATGGTATGCCCCGTCTGTAAGAAACGGCTTCCCGTAAAGGAAGTACTCGCGCTTATCGGTAAGCAATCCCGCGCTTTCGCTGCAAAGACACTCCAAGATGGTTTCAAAAGTCTGTCCAGTTCTGTCGGAAAGTCTGGAACGTTGAGCCTCAGCTATCGCCCGACACATATCGAAGATCCTGGCGGGGATTTCTTCATCGATTTCGACGAATAATGGCGAGCCGCCCATGAATGAATACTAACTCACGAGGTCTTCGTATCGCAAGCGCTTGCCGTCCATGCCGCGCACCATCGCGACCATCTGGTCGATGGTGTCAAATGAACCCTTGGGTTATGCTGCCTGCTGGCGCTTCCGGTATGGTCCGCGTGGGCCTGGCTTCGGTGCCCGCGCGTCGATGAGGCTGACGATCCACTCCATATCGTGAAGCGTGTCCGTGATTCCGGCCGCCATCGCCGGCGTCACACGAAGGCTCCGGTGGACTCGGCAGAAGTTGTAGTGCACGAAGTAGAGCGCGACGTGATGCTCCAGGTTCGCCAGTTTTTTCGAGAACGCGTTCGTCAGCCGCGTGTAACGCCGCATCGACATCCGCATCGTCAGATTCTGGCGCTCGACGTAGCTGGTGCTGATGTGGGCCTCGTCGGGGTCGCCGGCGACGCGCATCCGCGTCGCTCCGGTGCAGACGGCGGGGCTGTACCGCCGCTGGCCCTCTGGCGCGTCCCCGTAGTGCTTGACCAGCATGGCGTAGTCGATATCCGCACCGAACGCATCCTCGACCGCCGAGAGGTACGCCCTGTGGCCGTCGCTCGTGAGCTGCACGCGGCTCGCTAGCCGACCGGCCAGGTCCTGCATGAACTCGGCGGCGTAACCGGCGTCGCGCCCACCGACCAGCCAGGAGACGATCAGCTTGGAGTCGGCGTCGAGCGCCGTCCACGTCCAGGTGTCGCCCGCGTACTCGGGAGCGGCCTTCGCCCGCGCGACGTTCTTCTGCTTCGCGTAGGTAAAATTCCAGATCTCATCGACCTGAACGCGCTTCGAGCCGACGTTCCTGACCACATCGTCGTGGTAGGCGGCGCAGGCTTCGCCAGCTTGCACCAGGAGCTTAGAGATCGTGTTGATCGATGCGTCGGTCGCGCGGACGATCGCACGAAGCGACATGCCCTCAATCAGAAGTTGGAGAATCCGCGCTCGGTCGGAAACCGTTAGCTTGTTCATGTTCAAAATAATACATGATTCAAGCATTCATGTCAAGGGTTTTTCGCCATAGTTAATAGGGAATTATAAGAAGCGGGCCAAGCTCTCCGGCGTAGCGCCGACTAGGTCGCGCTCGGGAATGATTAGTCGGAAGTACTCACCGCACCCCATTGCCCTTCTTCTATCAAAACAACTCCAATTTCTTGGGAAATTACTAGGGCTCTCTTAAAGCGCCTCAAAAAATCCATTCCTACAAGGATATGATTGGCGGTCATAGACAGCAAAACCACGCCGACCTCTGTCCTATTCATCAGGGTAACCTGGGCCAAAGCGGTGAGCATGGCCAACGATGACCCATCGGCAAGCGCCACAGAGTTTGTTCCCTCCAACGGAAGAGAAAGGGCTAACGCTTCCGACAAGGGAAGATGAATAAATTCAGTGAAACCAGTATCGATTATCGCCTCAAACTCTGGACCTTGCTTCGCATGTTTCACCCCACACATATGGAGCTTTAAACATGCGCTACCCTTCTTGTCGAAGTATCCAATTCCATGTGTCTTTTTTTGGTCCAACGTAGCTTACCCGAAAAGCGTCTGAAGCGCCGATGCGAATCAAGTGAAATATGCCGTTAGATGCTTTCTCTCTGGCAGTCCTGAGCGCCTCCTCCGGGAACTCACCGATATAGGCTTCTTCGCTCCGGACATCAATTACTGCGAATTGCCCGCGATTGGATCTCTCGAAATCCTCTTTGTACTTCTTCTTGTAGATTTGTTCAGCAGCCCTAGTAATTGTCCCGGGGTCAGTCATTGACATTTCACTCATACGTAACTCCCCCCCTACATTTAGCTTGCGTCCCTGTTCCAGCGAGCGGCGGCTGCCGCCTTGGCGATTTCCGACCGGCGCTCTGGTGTCAGTTTTCCGGCGCGAGCCCGGCCTCTGGCACGAGCCTGCTCAATGGCTTTCGGATCTTCGGGAACTTCCGGCGGCTCGTAGGTTTCTTCGATTTCGCCTGTGGCGATCTTGCAGACGTGTGTGGCGAGAGCGCCGATTCCGGCTGGACGCCATTCCCCTTTCGGTCCTCGCATGGGCGTGCCTCCTTTTATTCTAACTGATAAACTCTGGCACGAGAGTTTATCAAGTGGCCGACTGGAATTCAACCAATTGTGCGCGGCATCAATTTCAAACTGAGACACTACCCTTGGGGCCAGTCGGCCGAAGGCTCGTGCGTTTGCTTTCTTACTGGCTTTCTTGTTTTCCTATATATCAGTGGCCCTTGTCCCCCTCTGGAGACGGTTGTTTGGCAGATCTATTCTCGGGCTGGCCAAGGAGCCGCCGCTACCTCAAATTCAGCAACGAGTGGGACATTCCCCAGTGGCCCAGTGGCCTAGTGGCCCAGGGGGCATCCAAAGTGCAGCGCCAGAAATCCCTTGACTTTCGCTTTCCATTCGGCGAATATACGAAGGAGGTTTGGGGAAGAGAAGCGAATGATTTTGACCAAGCGACAGAAACAAATTCTGGACTACGTCCAGGACTCGATTAGAAAGAACGGGTATGCGCCGAGCCTCACCGAGATCAGTCGCCACTTCGACCTGCACTCGATCTCGACGGTCCACAAGCATCTGGTGCACCTGGAGGAGAAAGGCCTGATCAAGCGGCACTGGAATCGAGCGCGGGCCATCGAGGTGGTACCCGTCGAATCCAAATCGGAGGCCCGAGACGTGCCTCTTGTCGGGCTCATCGCCGCGGGAGTTTCCATCGAGGCGGTTCGCGCGAACGAGGTCATCTCGGTACCCGACGACATGATCGGGCGACGAGACGTCTACGTTCTGAAAGTGAAGGGCGAGTCGATGGTGGACGAGCAGGTGCGTGACGGTGACTACATCATCGTGGAGAATCGCACCGAGGCCCGCAACGGGGAAATGGTGGTGGCGCTCCTGAACGGCGAGAGCGTGACCCTCAAGAAGTTCTATCGGGAAAAAGACCAGATTCGGCTGCAGCCGGCTCACCCGACCATGGAGCCCATCTTTGCGAGAGAAGATGAGGTCGCGATCCAGGGTGTGGTGGTCGGCCTCATGCGCAAATACTAGGAGAGTTCATGACGACCAACAAATCGATCAACTTTCGTGTCATACCCAACGAGCCTGAAGGGGAAAAGCCCATCGAGAGGATCTACGCCAATTTCTGTGCGGTCAGCCACACACCGTTCGACTTCACGCTGACGTTTTGCGAGATGAGTCCTCTCGACGAAAAAGAATTTCGCGATGCCCCAGAAGGCGCGACGCATACGATCGAGGCGCCGGTGAAGGCGAAGGTCGTCGTACCGGCGCAGCTCATCCCGGCGCTCGCGGCAGCGCTTTCCGAGAATATGCGCATTTACCAAGACGCCTACTCCAACGTCGGGTGGGAGAAGAGCAAGGTTCACTGATGCAAAGGGGGGTCGACGCGGCCGTCTATCTGGTCGTTGGTGCGGCGGCCGGCGAGACATCGGGCGGGCGACCGCTCGACGACCTCCTGAGCCTGACGCAGCGTCTCGACGGCGTCCTTCTGGAGTTCGCTGGCTGCTGGACGCGACCCGCCGCCGACGAAGCTCTGCTCGCTGCCTCGGCGCCCTGGGGGAATGCTCGCCCTCTGGACTGGGGGGAGTCACTGATCGAACGCGTTACGGAGCACCTGGGTGTCGATGCCTCGATAGGGATCGCCACCACCACGATCATGGCCCGGCTCTGTGCCGGCTGGCGGCGCCCCGGGGAGTTGTTCTCTGGCTTCCGGGGTACGAGCATCAACTCATAGACGCCGTTCCCATCGAGGAGCTGGACGAGCTGCGACCCTCTCAGCTCGTGAGCCTTCGGGGAGAGGGTGTCCGCACGGTGGGCGAGCTTTCCCGTCTGAACGTCGAGCAGGCCAGGGGTCTTCTCGGCTCCCAAGCGATTCGCCTGCTGGCATCTCTTCGAGGTACTGACGACGAAGTCCCGGCGTCCTCGTCCGGCCGTGTTGCCCGTACTGCCCGTACTGGACGTACTGGACGTCTCGGGCGTGCTCTCGACACGCTTTGCCGTCGATTGGAGAAGAGGCTCGGCGTCTCCCGGCTTCGCGCCCGCGGACTGGAGCTCCATCTCGCCTTCGAGGACGGTGTGACGTCCGAGCGCTACACGGTTCTGCCTCGTCCCGCGTACCACTCTTCCGATCTACGCGCACACGCCGAGCGACTTCTTGCGCTGAGCCCGAGGCGTCTCGAGCCTGTCAGCGGCTTGATCTTGATCGCAACGGGCCTTGTCGGAGGATCGGGCCAGTTGGGCCTCTTCTCGAATCGACCGCGAGAGATGGCCGTGCGGTTTGGGCGTGTGGCGCCCCCGCCCGGGCCGACCGTCTCTTCCAGCTCGCGCCAGCCTGCTGGTTAGCACAGCGGTCTCCTTGACAGCTCTGTCCGAGCACCAGTATGCTCCGGAAACCTAAAGGGAGGTACGTTCCGATGAAGAAGGCCTTAACTGTGCTCTTTGCCATGGCTTTGCTGATGGGTTTCGCGGGCCTCGCGGTGGCTGACGACAGCTGGACCGGCTTCATTTCCGATGCGAGCTGCGCAAAGGACTACGAAAAGTCGAGCGCAGCGAAGCATGTCGGTTGCGCCAAGGGTTGCATATCCCGCGGTGGTAGCTGGGCGCTGGCCATGAAGGACAGCCACGTGCTCTTGGAGATCGACGGCAAGATGGCCGAGTCGCACCTCGGCAAGCTGATCGTCGTCAAAGGCGAGCTCGACGAAGAGACCAACATTGTAAAAGTGTCTGGCGTCGAGATGGCCAAAAGCGAATAGTTTCGCTTCACGCGATTTCACAAGAGCGGAGAGGAGTCGTCCTCTCCGCTCTTTTGCGTTCCAGAGCGTCCTGACTCCTGTCGCGAACGGAAGTGCGTGGAATTCCGCAGCCGTAGCGGCAGTTGAGGACGACGTGCAGTTGCCGGGAACGTAGGACCGCCGCCTCGTTGTCGACGCGACGAACGCAAAGTGCTGGCCGTCCGGTGCGATATGCCTGCCGTATCTGACTCCGGCGGTGGCAGGACGTCGAAGGAGCGGTCTCGGCGTTCCGGCTGTGAATCCGGAATCGGTATCCACGTCCACGCTCATCATATGCCCGCCGGCACCATAGAAGAGCTCGCGGCCGTCCGGCGACCAGATGGGCCCACCTCCCCCGTCGGTCGAGATCTGCCATTTTGCTCCCGGATTGGGAAACGCCTGTACACAAACGGATCGCAGGCTCCATCCGATCACGCCGGCAACGATGCTGAAGATGGCCGCCACGAGAATTGTGCGCCAGGGGCCGGCGGCTACTGCCGGCGGAGAGGGTGTCGTGACGTCTCGCGTCAGCACGTCACGAATCTCCGCCCGCACGTCCCCCATGTCGCGCCGGCGCTCTTTGCGGTTTCTTAATTAAAAGGCAGCCGCGCAGGAGTGCTCGAATACGCGAATGAATCTCGGCTGGCAGCTGGCTCCAGTCCGGCTCCGACTTGATCACCGCCGGGAGCGTTTCCGAAACGTACGGCAGGGTAGCTACCGATCGAGGGCTCAAACGGTTGCGGAATTCCAGCGACTACGTTAGCGTACAGAGAACGGCACAAAAGTCAACGAGGATAGGTGAGGGGTGATTTCATGACCATCACGGATCGGATCGAAATGAATCCGAAGGTGATGCTGGGAAAGCCGGTCATACGTGGAACTCGCATCACTGTCGAGCTCATCTTGCGTAAACTGAGCGAAGGGGCCACAGAGGCCGAATTGCTTGACGCCTATCCTCGGCTATCTCCGGAGGATATCCGTGCCGCACTGGGGTTCGCCGCCGATGTCCTTGCCCACGAAGAGACCGTGCTCGTCGAGCCGGCCGGGTTCTCCTGACGGAAGACAAAGACTTTGGCCAGACTGGTTGTTTGCAGACCAGCATGCATCGGAAGGCGTCATCTTGCTTCGCTTCCCGTCGTCGGCGCGCTCGTCGGCGCCGGTGGCGGTAGTCAAGCTCCTCGCAGAGCGGGGCGAAGACCTGAAAGGTCGGTTCACGGTCGTGCAGCCGGGTCGGGTGCGAGTGGCCGGAAGCAAGAAAAACTGACGCCCCAAATCAATTCGTTGGAACCAGCCGCTTCAGCTCTTCGAACCAGTTGAGGACGACGACCAGGCGCCGTTCTGTCCGGTCCGCTTCTTCGTCCGCCAAAATCATCACG
This sequence comes from Candidatus Marinacidobacterales bacterium, assembly GCA_965237685.1. Lineage (GTDB taxonomy): Bacteria > Acidobacteriota > Vicinamibacteria > Marinacidobacterales > SMYC01 > CBDEGF01. The sequence continues at coordinate 1,219,188 of CBDEGF010000003.1, read as the reverse complement.
AACCGCTCGCCGTCGGGGAAGACGTCGAACCCGTTGCCGCTTCCCGCTTGGAAAGGATGATGAAAGAGCACACGCGGGGTTCCGGCGGTGAACTCGTCCCGCGCCGGCACATCCACCGTCCATGTCGCTAGCAGTTGTTCCGTGTGTAGAAGAGCTCGCGACCGCTGGGCGACCAGCGCGCACAGCATCCACCTTCGATCGAGACCTGCAATTTCCTGCCCGCGTCAGGAAAGGGCTGGACGTACACATCGCCGCCGCGTTCGTAATCGATCTGGGTGTAGGCGAGCCATCAGCCGTCGGGCGACAGATCGGGAAGCGTGTCGTACATCGGGGTCTGAAGAAAGGGGCGCGCCTCTCGATTGCCATCGAGAGAAAGTACCCAGATGTCATTGAGGTTGGACGGGTCCTCGTGCACGAAGACAAGCGATTCACCGTCGGGTGACCAGGATCGTGGATACTGTCGACCGTCCTTCCGCAGGAGTCTCTCTGCCGCGCCGCTGAAGTCTGACCGGGTCCGATACAAATCCCAGTCGCGGTCCCGGTCGGACATGAAGGCTACCCACTGTCCGTCGGGGGACCACGCGGGCACCCGGTTGTTTCCGTCGCGGGGCAGCCGCGAGAAACTCTCCCTTTCGATGTCATAGAAGTAGAGATTCTCTTGACCAGATTCGACGAGGGAGACGGCGAGCCGCTGGCCATCGGGCGAGACCTTCACGGATTGGTATTGAGCGCGTCTTTCGGTGACCGGAGTGGCCTTCCCCTCGCGATCCATCCACACGAGGCGGTGAAGACGTTCGACCGCGCGCGTACACGAGTGAGCCAGATGGTGAAACGCTGAACTCTGCCCGCCAGTGCCATAGGAGGAAGATGTTTGGGCCACATCTTCTATCACCGGGACGGGCCCACCGGTAACCTGGAGCCGAGACAGATCGAAGGGCACCGCGAATATCGTGTCGTCACGGGCATATACCACATGCCCGGTGGGGAGGTACTGAGGGTCGTAGCCTCTCTCGATCAAGACCGAGCGTTCATCGTTCTCGATAGACTGCACAACGATGGAAGCGTTGCTCCAATTCACGCCGGTGGCGAGCGCGAAGAGCACGCGTTCCCCGCCCGGCAGGAGCTGAGGCCGGTGCGCGCTCTGTGCGGTGCCTTCATCGAGGCGTACGAGAGGCTCGGGGTCACCTGCGTCTGCGGAGATCCTCCAGATACCTTGTCGTCCGCGCCCGAAGACGATGGTGCCGTCCGCGGTCCACTCCGCGCCCGAGAACTCGTCCAGCTCACAGAGCGGCACGGCGGTTCCGCCATGGATGGAGATGCGGTACAGGGTGCGGTCCGCCTGACGCCAGAAACCCACCCACTCCCCGTCGGGAGAGAAGAACGGCGCTCCTTGCCGTTCTTCTTGAGGCAACGCTGCAGCAATTCCTGGATCCTGAGGTCGGTGTCGTCCGGTAGCCGTGACCAGTCCGGCTCCGACTCGATCACCGCCGCGAGCGTTTCCGAGACGTCTTCTCCTGGGAACGCTCGCCGGGCAGTCAGCATCTCGTAGAGCACCGCTCCGAACGAGAAGATGTCCGTCCGCTTGTCGACCGCCTTTCCGCGCGCCTGCTCGGGGCTCATGTAGGCAGCCGTTCCCAGAATGACGCCCTCCCGGTTTGCGGCGGCGCTCAACGTCGGTGAGTCAGCAAGATCATCGCCCGACGGGTCGCCGATGAATGCCTTCGCGAGGCCGAAGTCGAGAACTTTGACGTCGGCGTCGGGTGTGATCTTGATGTTGGCGGGCTTCAGGTCGCGGTGAAGGACGCCCTTCTCGTGCGCCGCATCGAGCGCCTCGGCGATCTGAAAGCACGGTCGCAAGCGCCTCGTCCATCGGAAGCGGACCGCTCTGCAGCTTCTCCGCCAGCGTCTCGCCCTCCACGAGCTCGAGGACGAGATAATCAACGCCGTCGGATTCTTCGACTCCGTGAATGGAGGCGATGTTCGGGTGGTTGAGAGCGGCCAGAAGCTGCGCTTCCCGGTGGAAGCGCTGGCGGCGCTAATCGGAAGCAAAGGCTTCGGGCAGCACCTTGATGGCGACGTCGCGGCCGAGCTTCGTATCGGTGGCCCGATAGACGACACCCATCCCTCCGGCGCCGAGCTTGTCGGTGATGTGATAGTGCTGGAGCGTTTTGCCGATCATGCAAGCCGCGTCCCGGATATTAGGCTTCGCGAAGATGTCGAGTCAACGAGCTCCGTCAGGACGGAGTTGCCTCGCCACCGATCACTCCGCAGGGACTTCCCAGTCCTCCAGGCGGAGGCCGACGACGCGCGTGAACTCATCGACGTTGTGCGTCACTAGCACCTGATCGCTGGCGAGTGCGGTTGCGGCGATCATCAGATCGTACGGCCCGATGGGCGCGCCAGACCGGGCGAGATCGTTGCGCACGACACCGTAGTGCTCCGCACAGTCATCATCGAACGGAAGGGAAGTGAAAGGTGCAAAGAAGGCTTGGAGCGTGCGCAAGTTCTGTGCCGGACGCGCGCTGTGCCGAGCACCGTACAGCAACTCCGCTTTGACAACGGAGCACAGTCTGATTTCGGACGGATGATGTGCGCGCAGACGAGCTACCAGCGGCGTCGACCTGTTGTTGAGGATCCGAATGCACGCGTTGGTGTCGAGAAGGTACATCAAAGCTCGTCCCGCACTTCGGGCTGGAATTGGTCGGGCCTCTTTAGAGGCTCTCCCGCCCAGCCGCCAACGACCTTCGAGAAGAACTCCTCGGGCCAATCGTGCGCAATTTGACTCTGAACGAGCTGGGCCAGGTACTTCGAGACGCTCATTCGCTCGGCCTTGGCGCGGCGCTTCAGCTCCTTGGCAATCTCTTCTGGGAGATACAGATGCAGTTGCGGCATTGATGTATGTTAGCACATATATTTGTATAGTTGACCCTTGAATCGGATGGGCTCGTTGGGACAAACCTCTTTGAGATGTCTTTACGCAAAAAAGGCGAGCGCCCGTGGATTCGGCGGCGTAGTCTGAAACAGAATTCCGAGCGGAAGCGTCCTAAAAACTGCGGGTTCAGTGTGTTCTCTCCAGAAAGCGATCTCGAATGACCAGACGACGTGTGTTCCTGGTGATTGCCCTTGCCCTCGGGGGCCTGCTTGCCTTTCGTCTCTATCAGCAACTAGGTGAAGGAGATGCGAGTGCGGGCGCCGGCGGTTTCGGCCGCGGCGGCGGGCCCGGAGGCCGGGCGCAGCCCGTCGAGGCGGCGACGGCGAGATCTCCAGGATTCGCGACCGTGTCTCCCTGGTGGGCTCGCTTCAGGCGAAGCAGCAGGTTCAGGTCACGCCGAAGGTCAGTGGACGCGTGCTCGCGATCAGCGTCGACCGCGGCGATCGCGTCCGGCGCGGTCAGGTTATCGCGCGGCTCGAGGACGACGAGCTTCGGCAGCAGCTCCGGCGTGCCGAGGCCGTGCTTCAGGTGGCCCGGGCCTCGGTGGCGCAGCGAGAGGCCGAGCGCAGGAGCGACGAGATCGAGTACGAGCGCTACAAGAGCCTGGAAAAAGACGGTGTCGTCTCTGACCAGCAGCTCGAGCAGGCCCAGACCCAGGACGTGAGAAAAAATTAGTTGTTGACTAGCGGTACCGCTATGTTATAGAATTGCGAGTATGGGATACGTAACGAAGCTGCAGGTGATCAAACGAGCCAACGACACCCGTCAGTGCTATGTGATTTGCCCGTCGCCTTTAGCGCAGGCGCTAGAGATGGAGCAGGGCGAGGAGCTGGAGTGGGTGGTGGAGGATCGAAACACCCTGATTGTGCGTCGGACGCCAAAGGCGAAGCGAGGGAGAAAGCGGGGTAGACGTGGGTGATAACCAAACGTCGCTTCCCGGCTTTCCGAGTCCGCGAAAACGGAACGATGGTGATGACGGCGATGAGGGAGAACGCGCGACACAGGCTCGGTTGAAGGTGGTCGATCGCGCGCAGCTGCTGCTGCGGACGGTGGACGTGGAGCGATTGATCCCAGAGGATGACCCAGCGCGTGCGATCTGGGAGTTCGTGGGTTGGCTGGATCTCAGCGGGTACACGGAGCAGATCCGCTCCGTCGCGGGTGGCGCAGGCCGGCCCGCGTTCGATCCGCAGCTACTGGTGAGCCTGTGGGTCTACAGCTACAGCCAGTCCGTGAGTTCGGCCCGCGCCATTGAGCGGCTGTGCGAGCATCATCCGGCTTATCAATGGCTCACCGGAATGCAGAGCATCAGTGCGCACACGCTATCGGACTTTCGGGTGACCCATTCGGAGGCCCTACACGAGTTGTTTGTGCAAACTTTGGGGCTTCTGAGTGCAGACGGATTGATCACGCTCGAGCGAGTCATGCTGGATGGGACGAAGGTGCGCGCGAATGCTTCGTCGAGTGGATTTCGCAGCAAGCCTCGTGTGGAGGCGTATCTGAAGGATGCGCGTGAGGCGGTCGAGGCTCTCGAAGCACAGACGGAGGAGGAATCGAGCCGGCAGATGCAGGCAGCACAGCAACGCGCCAGGCGAGAGAGACAGGAGCGTCTAGAATCAGCGTTGAAGGAGTACGACAAGCTGGAAGCCGCCAAAAGCCGCGTAAAACGCGTGAGCACGACCGATCCCGACGCGCGGGTGATGAAACAAGCCGAGGGCGGCTCCGCACCTAGCTACAACGTCCAGGTCTCAACGGATGCCGCGCACGGCCTGATTGTCGACATCGATGCCACGCAGGCCGGCAGCGATTATCAGCAGCTGACGCCCGCCATACAACGGCTTGAGCAGAGCATGCACCGCGCGCCCGAGCAGATGGTCGTAGATGGGGGCTACATCAGTAGCAACAACATCACGGAGATGGCGAAGCGCGACATCGATTTCGTCGGTCCCCAATCCGAGAACAAGGCAGCAGAGGCTAATCGGCGCAAGTCGTATAAGCACCACGGCGTGAGTCCGGAATACGAGGCGTCGAAGTTTGTCTTCGATACGGAGACCAACACGTATGTGTGCCCGCAGGGCAAGCACTTACGCTACGACGCCAAGCAGGAAAGCCATGGCACGATGTGCTATCGATACAAGGCGTCGGAGCAAGACTGCCAGACGTGTCCGGCCAAAGATCAGTGCTGTCCTCGTACGCGGCACGGCCGCTCGATCGAGCGGCGCGAACTCTTGCCCGACATAGCCGCGTTCCGCCAGAAGATGCAGACCGACGAAACCAAGGCCATCTATAAGACACGCTCGCAAGTGGCCGAGTTCCCGAATCTCTGGATCAAAGCCAAGTTTGGCCTGCGGCAGTTTAGCGTGCGCAGAATTGCCAAAGTACGCACTGAATCTCAGTGGGTCGCCCTCACCTACGATATCCTGCAGTGGATTCGCCTCCGCTGGAGGCCAAAGATGGTATCGGCGCTCGCGCCGACGTGAGCGCATTGAGCACACGCAGCCCGATTCGTTTAAGCACTAGTCAGAAAACTAGTCAAAGAGCAACAACGAAACGCCGATACGATACCGGGTGAATCCGCACCACGCGGACCCGCCCCCCCTAGTTGACACAAGTGCGGACCAACCATCCCCATCTCCCTGGGGAAACGCGATTTTTTCTCAGGTCCCCAGGTGGATGTCGCAAAGGCGCAGGAGAACCTGGCGAGAGCCCAGGTGGCCCAGGCGGAAGCGGAGCTGGAGGAGCATCGTTTCCGGATCGGTGAGACGAAGATCGTCTCACCGCTCAACGGGGTCGTTGGCGAGCGCCACGTGGATCCGGGGGCACTCGTCACCAGCAACACGCTGGTGGTTCTGATTCTCGATCTGTCCACGATGGTGACGGTCGTCAACGTCCCCGAGCGAGATATCAACAAGATCTATGTGGGGAACGAAGCCAGGGTCACGCTGGACGCGGCGCCCGGAGAGGAGCTAGCGGGCCGGGTGGTGCGGATCTCACCGCTACTCGATGCCCAGACGCGCACCGCACCGGTCGAGATCGAGCTTCCCAATCCGAACAGAAGCCTAAAGGCGGAGATGTTCGCGCGCGTGGATTTGAATCTCATGAGCGAGCACGACGCGCTTCTCATTCCCCGCGATGCGCTCGTCTATCGCGGCAACCGCGCCGGCGTTTTCATGATCGAGGAAGACCTCGTCCGCTTTCAACAGATCGAGACGGGTCTCACCGAATCGGACCAGATCGAGGTCCTGTCCGGGCTTTCCGAGAAGGACAGACACGATATCGAGACCGCCAACGATCTCGCGCTGAGCGTGAAGGATGTCATCGAAGGCGTGCCCGGTGTCACCGACGCGCAGATCAGTCGTCGTGAAGGGATGCCGGAGATGCTGGTTCGAGTGGATCGGCAAAAGGCGGCGACCATGGGTCTCAATGTCTCCGACCTCGCCGACACGCTGCGCACCACGGTGGGTGGCCGCGTCGCTTCCATGTTCCGGGAGGATGGCAGGGAGTACAACATCATGGTGCGGCTCGTGGAGGAAGATCGGCGGGCCCTCTCGTCGGTGGAGCAGGTCCCGATCTACACGCCGCTCGGTCAGACAGTTCCGGTGGCGAGCCTCGTTTCCATGGAGAGGCGCGAGGGACCGGTTCGCATCGAGCGCAAGGATCAGGAGCGCATCGTGACCGTCTCGGCGAACTTCGCAGATCGGGATCTGCAAAGTGTCGTGGGAGACATCCAATCCGGCCTTCGTCAGGTGACTCTGCCCCCGGAGTTCAGCATTGTCTTCGGGGGCGAGTACGAAGAGCAGCAGGAGGCTTTTCTCGGTTTGCTTCTCTGCCTGGTGCTGGCGGTGCTTCTGGTCTACATGGTCATGGCAGCACAGTTCGAATCGTACCGGGACCCGCTCGTCATTCTGTTCTCCATACCGCTCGCCTCCATTGGCGTGATTCTGATGCTCTTCCTGACGAATACGACGTTCAGCATCCAGGCCTTCATCGGTATCATCATGCTTTCCGGCATCGTGGTGAACAACGCCATCGTGCTCGTGGACTACATGAACCTGCTCCGGCGGCGCGACGGCATGCCCCTGCGCCAGGCGGTCGAGGTCGCGGGTCGCCGACGGCTGCGCCCGATCCTCATGACCACCCTCACGACCGTTCTGGCCATGACCCCCATGGCGCTCGGCATTGGTGAGGGCGGTGAGGTTCAGGCTCCCATGGCGCGCGTCGTCATCGGGGGGCTCCTGGCCTCGACGTTGATCACGCTCGTTCTCATTCCGACGCTGTACACCACGGTCGAGGAAGGAAGCGCCGAGCAGGAAGACGAGGTAAGAGAGTCGTCAACCGGTGCCGAGCCCGCTTCTGTCTAGCCTCAGACTCTTCGATTCGGTTCCGAGCCCGAGCCCATGACCGAGCCCGAGCCCGGGCACCAAAGAACTATGCTATAGCGAGTGGCCGAGGTGGATCCGGCGAAGTATCAAACCGGCCGCGATCTGTTGCTTCGTATAGTGGCGATGTTGACATCAATGGTTGTTAATCGAAGTCAATCGGGCTCAGGCTCGGGCTCGGTAACGGGCAAGGGATGAGCGTTCTCGCCTTCTTTACTAACAGAACCGGTATGTTGCTTCTGCTTCTATCAGAGAAGTTCTAAGTCTAGACCCGCCCGGCTTTCTGGCCCGTCTTCAGACACCAGAACTGGTACATGTGCGCGAAGCTGTCCGGCCAGGCCTCCTCTACCGCATCCCAACGGGCGAGATCGACCATTTGCAGATCGCCGGGAAACCTTCCCACGTATTTCTTCCTGACCTCCGGAGCGAGCGTGAGGTCGAAGCCCACGAAGCGAAGGCCGTTGTCGTCGAGCATCCTTCCGAGTTCGTACAGGTCGAAGTGATGCTCCTGAACGCGGAAAAAGAGGTCTCTGCACCCGTTGAGGTAGAAGAAATCGGTCATCGACGTCAAGGAATCGATGGCGTCGGCCTCGAGGGTCTCGAGCAGATGCTGTCGCGCGCGCCGCACGCCGTCCGCGGTTGGCTGGTATCCTTCGCGCTCGATCCGTGAGCGAGCGTTGCGGACGTGGCGACGCCCGCGGCGACTGTAGAGGGCCAGCCGCATCAGCCCCGGGGAGCGCAGGGCGGCGGCCAGTTCGCGTAGCCCCGCGGACGGCTGCCCGAGGTGATGGAGGACGCCGGAGCAGAAGATGACGTCGAAGTCTTTTTCGAGCGCGTCGAGCTCCAGGAGGTCGGCTTGCTCGAACGAAACGTTCTCGACGCCGAGCTCTCCCGCCATGCGAATGCCGTAGGCCAGGCTGCCTGCGCTGAGATCGATTGCAAGCACATCACTGTCTCGGAGCGCGGTGGCCACATAGACGGCCTCTGCCCCTGTGCCGCAGCCTGCCACGAGAACCTGAAGGGTCCGTCCGAGGAGCGCCTCGGGTACGTCGAAGCCGGGAAGGATGGGCCCCAGCCAGGCCGGGAGCGGTTGGGGGGGAAGCCGAGTGACTCCGGACCACTGAGGGTAGGGGTTCTCCTCGTAATGCGCACGAACCCTCCGCGAGACCGGGTCGGTGATAGGAGTGCGGGGCTCGAGCTCTTTGGCGATGTGCTTTTCCTTTTCTCGAGCTCGGACCGTTCGCTGGAGGAAGACCTCGAAGCGTTCGCTCCAGGGATTTTTCGCTGAGGTGAAAAGGTCCGCTTCCAGCGGTCGATAGGCGGCGAGCAGCGCGAGCTCGAGCTCCGAGACTTCGCGGCCGCTGTCCAGACGCTTCTCGATCCGGGCGAGGGCCTCCTGATCCTCATCTTCCCAAGGCAGCAGGTACTGTGTGTGGGAGCCCTGGAGGGCCAGCGCACACAGAAATGCCAGCGGGTCGTTCTCACCCGAGTGGTGTTCGGGTTCCGCCAGGATGCATCGACGCAGCGCGGCGAGGAGCTTCTCGAAAGCGAGGTCGGTCAAACAAGTCTCGCTCAGAAGCGTCAGAAACAGGGGATTGTCCAGGATGCCGTCGAGCTTCCCGCTCCGGTAGTCCGACAGGATAGTGTCCGTCTCGTCACTCTCCGCGTGCCTCAAAAGACGCGCGAACTCGTCGTCGACGCGGAGAAGGCTCAGGCCGGCCCGAACGAGGTTCTGCGGGTTGATGCCGGGCGTCATCAGACTCAACATCAGCGGGATGCGCCCCTGGTCGTCCTGGAAGCCGACGTTCCGTAACGAGCGCGCGAGCCATCTGCGATAGTTGTCGTTTGCAGGTTCCAGGCTGACCGCCTCGAAGAAATGCTCGAGAGCCTCCACGTGTTGCCCCAGGTTCCAGGCGACACGGCCGAGACCGCAGTGCGCCGCCCCGGATTGCGGCTGCATCTCGAGGACTTCGCGGAAGCACTCTCGGGCCTCCTCGGATTTGCCCTGGTCGGCGAGCACCCCGCCGAGGGCGCAACGAGTCGCGAGGGAGGCCGGGTCTCGCTGCCGGGCCTTTCTGAAGAGCTCTTCGGCCTGCTTCAGGTAGCCCGCTTCTCGAAGTCGCGCGGGCTCTGCGTCCATTGCTACTATGGTACCAGGGGACCTAGCCCCGCTCAGCGTCACGAGGAGCCGAAGCCACGAAACGAACGTCGATCCTTCTCATCGCCACCAGCCTGCTGCTTTCCGCGGGCGTGGCGCCAGCGCTCGGGGAGAAGCTCGAGGGCTACATCTGGGATGTGAATCCCCTCATCGTAGAGGGGATCGAGGTGTCCCTCACCGCGAAGACGAAGCTCAAGCGCAAGAACCATCGGAACATTACGGCCGCCGATCTCCGCGTGGGCTGGGAAGTGAAAATCGACGGTGAGGTCGAGGGCGAGCGCTTCGTCGCAAAAAAGATCAATGTCGAGACCGACCGGAACGAAAAGGTCAAGACGGAGGGCTACGTCGACGCAATTCGAGACGAATACATCGAGGTGGAGGGGCGTCGGTTGAGATGGAACCAGACGCTGGCGAGGACCAACATCCGCTCCGGGATGCACATCAAGTCGGAAGGGGTGCTCCTCGACGACGGGACCATCGATACACGGAAAGTCAAGGACGTCGAACCGTGGCGTCGCGACAAAGGTGAGCTCGAGTACCTGGCGCTGGCCTCGGCGGAGCTCGAGAAACTGAAAGAGAACCTCGCGTTCTATGACGATCGTCTCTTCCAGGAGTACGTGGCGCGCGTCGGCCACGGGCTGGTGCCGGAGTGGGTCGACGACGATATCGATTTCAACTTCAGCATCGTGGACGACTCGTCGCTGAACGCCTTCGCTCTGCCCGACGGCACGATCGTCGTGCACACGGGGCTTCTCGCCACGCTCGAGAACGAAGCGCAGCTCGCCACCGTGCTGGGTCACGAGATTGCCCACGTGACGCATAAACACGGCTATCGAGGCTACAAGCGGGCACGGAAGATGCAGTGGCTGGCGCTGGGAGCGGCGATCGCCGGTGCGGCAATCGATGCCAACCGCTCGCAGTGGGATGGACCGTCCGGGACGCGGACCCTTGTCGAGCTGGGAGCGGCCCTCTCGCTGACGGCTGCGGTCAACGGTCACGGTCGCAACCTGGAGGACGACGCCGATCGCATCGGTCTCAACTACGTGCTCGACGCCGGCTACGATCCGTTCGAAGCCCCGGAGGTCTGGCGCATCTTCAACAAGCACAGCGGGGACCGAAACGAAGCGGCCAACTGGTTCTTCGGCAACCACTCGACCCATCGCGCCCGCATCAGCAACCTGACGAGGGAAATCAACCGGTACTACCGCGGTCACCTGGACGACGCGGAGCTGACGCGAAACCAGGACGAGTACGACCGGATGGTCGTCCGGCTTAGACGCCACAACGCCATCCAGGACTATCACCTGAAGGAGTACCGGAACGCCTACACCGCCTTTCAGAAGATCCTGGAGAACGACCCGAACGATGCGGAGGCGCATTTGTACGTCGGCAAGATTCTCTGGGATACCGAGGGAAGGGACATGGCGGAAGACGTGCTTTTCCGCTACAGGAGGGCTGCCGAGCTCGACCCCTCCTATGCGGATCCGTACCGCGAGATGGGCTTCGTCTACTACAGCCTCGGCGACCGGACGCGATGCATCGAGTCCCTCGAGAAGTATCTCCACATGGCACCGCACGCCGCCGACGCGCAAGAGATCCGTGGCTACCTGCGCGACTTGAGGTGATGCACTTTATCCCGCAACGGCACAGGCATACCGTAGGGGTTTCCCAGCAGTGAGCGTCGTTCCGTTCGTATAACTTGGGTCTTGCCAGTTAGTTGTGGCGTGTCCGTGTGGCGTTCGAAGGGCATGGATCTTGCACCTCATTCGCCAGGGGGTTTGTCATGGAGGAACGTCGACAGCACGAGCGGGTGAGCCCCGAGACCCGGTTCGAGGCTCGACTATGCGCGGCGGACGGGGCCGACGGGAAGGGCCAGGTCATGAACCTGAGCAACGCGGGAGCGTTCGTGGCGACCGATCTGGAGGCGGAGGTCGGAACCCGTCTTCGAATCTATGTGGAGGTGCCCGGGCTCGAGCGCGAGGAGCCGCTCCAGGCGATGGTGATGCGGAAGAGGGATGCCATCGAGGGGCGCCGCCGAACGATCCCTGCGGGACTCGGAATCGTTTTTGTGGCCGAACATGCCGAGGAGCGCGCCTTCATTCAAAAGGCGGTTCTGGTCGCCCTGGGGATGGACCTGGAACGCATGGAGGGCGGCGCCTAAGGGCCCTGGCAAGAATAACTTCCCATTCTGGGGCGCCGATCCATCCCCCCTGGCTGCGTTGCTCGTCGGTCATATATCCAGTTATTATTCACTCCTCGCGCCTTGCCAAGCGGGCGCCTCGACGCCCGAGAATGGGAACTTATTTTTGCCCGGGCCCTAAGCGGGGGCGGTTTCCGAGAACAGCTCCTGATACGCGCGCGGCCAGAACACCACTCCCAGTGCCGCGTTCGCCAGCAGAAACGTGACGTGTGAGGCGAGGCTGTAGGCCAGCAGCGTCGATGGCTCGACCAGGTCCCCGTGGAAGTAGAGCCAGGCCGCCTGTGTCGTTCCGAGCCTTGCCACGGTGATTGGAAGCGCTCCGACCAGAAAAATGATCGGAAGCGTGGCCAGCAACCGTACGATCGGAATCTCGATCCCGAACGCCTCCATTGCGAAGCGGTGAGCAAACACTGAAGCCGCCAGCAGGGGAGCTTTCCACGCCAGCACTTCCAGGTAGCGGGCGAACGAAGCGATCCGGAAGGTGCGAAGCAGTCGCCAGTCCGGCGGACGAAACCAGCGCGTGAGCCGGGAGAGAGCGCCCGACATGTACAGCGCGAACAGCGCCCAGAACACGATGACGGCGATCGGAATCAGGAACAGAACTTCCGGCAGCTCGCCCGACACCAGAACCATTCCGATGGTCGCCCACAAAACGAGGTGGGTGCGCTGGAGAAGATCGAGAAACAGAATGCTGCTGGCGATCTCGAGAATCCCGGTTTGTAGCCGGCGTGAAAGGTAGACGACCATCGCTCCCTGGGACAGCTTGCCGTTCAGAAGCGTTACCAGATAGTCCACCGCCCGGACGGGCAGGAGGTCCAGAAAGCCGATCTCGCCGTGGAACCAATGCATCAATCGCCACAGCACCACCGTATCCAGGCAGAAGTAGAGGACCGAGAACGGAAGCAGCGCGCCGAGAAACATCGCGTAGTCGGCTCCGGCAAGCGCCTCGAGAAACGCGCTGAACGGGACTTTGCGGAAGATGAGGATGAAGATTGCAAGTGTCAGGACCGGCGGCAGGAGCCTGCGCAGGCGAAGCCAGTCGCGAATCGGTGGATTGGCTCGTGGTTCTTTCACTCTTCAGGGAGTCCGGTAATGCGAATGCCGGCCGCCTTCACACGGTGGATCTTGTTCGTTCGAATGAGGAGTCCGGTCATCGCCTCCACGGTCCGACTCTGCTCGAGCTTTCCCACCGCTAAGGCTCTGAGGCCGGTGAGACGGATCGCTTCGATCGCCTCGCGGCGGGCCTCGTCCGTATCCCCACACACGAGGACGTCCTCGTCCGGCTCGTGATCCAGGTCGGCCAGCGCGCCGGCTCCCACCGTCTGAAAAGCCGCGACCACCCGGACGTCTTCGCCGAGCGCATCCCGAAGCTGCTCGGCGGCGGAGGGTTTCTCTCGCGGCGCGGGAGGCCAAATCACTGTCGCCGTCATGAGGAGCTTTCCCCGGAGCTCGTCCGAGAGCGAACGGATGGTCTCGATGTGCGAATCGTGGGGCAGCGTCGAGACGACGATATCGCCGCGCCGGGCGGCTTCGCGATTCTCGGCTCCCGTGACCGTACCCGTACCGAGTCGCTCGTTCACTTCACCGGCGACACGCTCGGCCTTCTCCGCGCTCCGCGAGCCGATGACGACCTCGACTCCTCCACGACTCCAACGTAGCGCGAGACCACGCCCCTCGGCACCGGTGCCACCCAGGATCCCCACACGCATGTCAATCGTCTCCCTATCGGAACAAGTCCCGCTCCCTCGCACGAATGAGCTCGGCGGCCTTCCCGGTGCCCGGGGTGACGTGGAGGCCCCGAATCACGGCCACCGGAATCCGATCGAGCTTCCCCATGATGAGCTCCGCAGCACCCGCCAGCTCGTCGGCAATGGCGATGACCGTCGATGCCAGCTCACGGCCTTGCGGATCCGTTTCGCCGCGGTAGTCGCGCAGCGGTGACATCCCGTCGATACCGATCGCGACGTTGGTCACCCCTTCTCGCCACGGCCTTCCGAAGGTATCGGAGATGATGACGGCCAATGTCTGCCCGGTGGCGGCCTCGAGCGCCTGGCGCAGCCGCGCAGCTGAGTCGTCGGGGTCCACCGGAAGCAGACACACCCCATTCTTGTCGGCGACGTTCGAGGCGTCCACCCCCGCCTGGGCACAGACGAGCCCCTGCTCCGTCTCGGCAATGAGGACACCCCGGTCCATCCGGACGACCCGTTTGGCTTCGCGAAGTACGACTTCTACCGTGCGGGGATCCTTGCCGGCATCGGCGGCAAACGACTCTGCGAGGTGAGAGGGCGTGATGTCCGGCAGCGAGACCAGTCGCCCTTCGGCCTTGGAGACGATCTTCTGAGTGAAGACGAGAACGTCGCCTGAGGCGAGCATGATACCCGTCGACGCACAGGCGTCGAGAACGAGGGATGGGAGGTCGTCGCCGGGCGCGATCTCCGGAAGACCGGGCACGCCAAGGATTTGAAGGCTTGGATAGGTCACGAACCACAAAGTATCTCACAGCCGCCGAGAGCGGGGATAGAATGCGGCATGTCCGGCAACGACGACATCTCGGCGGCCCGGGAGTACCACGAGGCCACCAGCCACAGCCCGCACTCCATTCGGGCGATCCCCCATTTTCTCGACTGGAACAACCAGCCGCTGCCGTTCAAGCTCTATCGTGGGCTGGCGCCCATCGCCCTCCCCCGGGTGGGGGCCCCTCCCGAGGATGCGGTGGGGCTCGTGGCTCTGGGGACAACGACAGCTGAGGCCGGCGTCGCATCGATGAAGATGCCGCCACTCTCCCCGTCCACGGAACCCTCGTCGCCTGCGGAGACCGACTACCCTGCCATTCGATCCGTCCACTCGTCTTCGAGCCTGGACGATGAGACCGAAGTCTCACGGTGGCGGCAGGGCGCATTCCCGAAGAGGGACCCTGAACCACGAGGGAAGACGGTTTCCCTGGCCGCCGGGAACGAGAGCGATCGGCACTCCATCGAGCACATCATTCGCTGGCGAGGCTCCTCGCGTCGCTTCAAGCGGGAGTCCATCCGTGCGGGCCAGTTGTCGCTTCTTCTGAAGAGCGCGACACGCGGTATCCCGATGGAAGGTTCGGGGCCGGGAAAGATGATGGGCGATTTGTACATCATTGCGAACGCGGTCGAGGGTCTGGCGCCGGGCTCGTACGTGTACCACCCGACGCTCGAAGTGCTGGAGCTTCTCGAAGAAGGGGACCTCCGTCGCCAGGCGGGCTACCTCGACCTGGAGCAGCCACTGGCGGGGGATGCGGCGGTGAATGTCTACACGATGACGGCGCTCGACCCGGTTCTCGAGACCTTCGGCAATCGCGGCTACCGGCTGGCGCAAATGGAAGGAGGCGTCACCGGCGGCAAGCTCTATCTTGCCGCCTACTCGCTGGGCCTGGGCGCTACCGGTCTGACGTTCTACGATGACGACGTCACGGAGTTCTTCTCCCCGCATGCGCGGGGCAAAAGCGTGATGTTCCTGACGGCGGTGGGGGTCCCGGGCGGTCGAAATCTACCGCCGACTTGAGGAGGTGCGGCGCGGGCCGATGCGCTCTTCCGTTCTTACCGAGAACTCTTCGTAGTCGGTGTAGTTCCACACGAGTCGGCGGTCGTAGCGCATCACGAAGTACAGGCGGGCTTTGAGGTTGAGCTCGACCTTGTCGAGTAGCCATACGTCTTCATGGGGCCAGCCCTCGGCGAGCGCTTCGGAGCCTTCTCCGATCTTCCCGAACAGGCCTGCCAGGAGCTTCATGTCCTCCCGAAGTCGGAGATGAATCCTGGCAATCTGTGCGCGTTCCGCGTCGATCCAGACGGTGCCTTCGAGCTTCGCCAGCATCTTCGTGAAGCGATCGTGACCCGAGTAACCCTGCTTCGGCTCGAAGTGGAAGACTCTCACCGCTCGCCCCTCGAGATCGTCGTCCGGCAGCGGCGTGAAATCAAAGGCTTCCCACGCCTGGCGGAGTCGCTTCTTGTAGCGTTTGAGGCGGCGTTCCAGCTTCTTGCGCTGCTCGCGGCGCTCCTTCGAGGACAGCCGCTGCTGCTTCTTGACATGGTTCTGGAGCTTTTTCTCTTCCTTGGTCTCGGCTTTCGGTGAAAGGGGCTCGCCATCCTTTGCGACCAGGCGCCGATACTCGCCGGATGGTCCGGGAGTCACGAGAAACGTCCTGCTTTCCGCTTTGGAGACTGTGCCGTCGTTCCGAACGTGCTCGGTGAGCCCCGTCTCCCGGAAGGCAAATTCCCCCTGGCGTCGCTGGCGCGCGTCCTGTGCAGTGAAGACGCGCTCGAACAGCGCCGCGGTGTCATCGGTGCGGGCGAGGCTCTGAATGGGAGCAGTGACGACGACCGCGATGAGCAGAAACGAGCGCATGATTGATGATAGGCGAGCGCAGCCCGGGCTCGCAAGAACAGACGCCGGGTAGTGTACGGGTCGGTGGGCGGGTTGCGCTTTTGGCGGCGTTTGCTATCCTTGGCAGAAGGAAAAATCCGCAGAAAACAAAGGACTTTCGAGCGCCGGTCCCCCAAGCGGCCAGCGCCAGAAGCCTCGATTGGGAGGTTGCGGTGTTGAAACGACTACAGCTCGTTGGGCTTTCCGTTGCGCAGCGCGCACTGGAGGATACGACCGCCCATCAGAAGGAGCGAGACGCGCTGTTCCGCTTCTTTCGTCTGAACCTCACTCAGCGCGACGTGGAGTACCACTGGCAGCGTCTCCTGCTGCACCACTCCAAGTTCGAGACGCAGTCGGGTGACAAAGTCGATCTGCGCACGGCTGCGTTCGACTACTTTCTGAACGAGACTGGGCTCCTCGCGGAGCCTCTGGTGATGGAGAGAGCAGAGCTCCGGCGAACGGAGCTCATGGCCTACTTCGACAAACTCACCGGGCTCCGGAACTATGCGTTCTTCGAGAACGAGATGCATACCGAAGTGGCCAGGGCGCAGCGGTATCAGACCCCCTTGTGTCTCGTCCTGCTCGACCTCGACAGCTTCAAGGAGGTCAACGACCACCTGGGCTATCTGGCGGGGAATCAGGTGCTCAAGCGAGTCGGCGCCATTCTCCAGAAGCGGCTGCGCGCGAGTGATCTCGTCGCGCGATTCGGGGGGACGAGTTCGCGGTCCTCTTGCATCAGACGGATCTCGGCGATGGTCAACAGGTGGCGAGCAGTCTTTGCGACAGTGTGGATCGACACTTCAAGCGTTCTCCCTTTGTCGACCTGCCCCATGGGGTCACTGCGAGCGTCGGACTCAGCGCCATGCCTTTTCAGGCGAAGGACGCGACCGCGCTCTTCGACCTGGCCGATCGGGCCCTCTACGAGGCCAAGCGGGCCGGGGGGAATCAGGTGGCCTGCCTCTGCTGAGCCGGTCACTAGTGCTAAGCACTAGACCAGTCTCGAGAAGGGACTAGTCGCTTTGGACCCAGACGGCGAGGCACGCACCAGCGTTTCCCGACACGTTCTCGACGCGCTCGCCGAGCTCCTCGCCCCGATGCCAGGACATCCGTCTTGTGAGGATCTGTCGGAGCTCTGTCGCGGGTTGCGATCGCTCTCCGGAGCTCGTCGCGTCGCGCTCGTCTTTCGCGACGCCGCCGGGCGCTTCCGCCTGTGTGGTGACAGCCACGGACGTGAAGCACGATGTCCATTCCGCGCTCGGCCAGCGTGGGAAGCCGGATCGGAAACGACGCCACGCGGTAGTAGAGATCCGCACGAAACTGTTGGCGAAGAACCATCTTTTCGAGGTCGGAGTTCGTTGCGACGATCACGCGCACCGTGACACGCCGCGTGGTGCTATCCCCGAGCCGGCGAACCTCCTGGTCCTGAAGGACTCGAAGAAGCTTCCCCTGGAGCGACAAGCTCATCGTGCCGATCTCGTCGAGAAACAGCGTCCCGTCATCCGCCATTTCGAAACAACCTGCGCGATCGCGATCCGCGCCGGTGAAGGCCCCCTTCACGTGACCGAACAGCTCGTCTTCGAGGAGGTTCTCCGGCACCGCCCCGCAGTGAAGACTCACGAACGGCGCGTCCGGGCGCCGGCCTTTCTGATGGAGGTAGCGGGCTGCCAGGTCCTTTCCAGTACCCGTGTCCCCGGTCAGGAGGACAGTTGTGGAAAGGGGGACGACCAGGTCGAGCAGCCTCAGCGTCTCGTTGAGCGCTTCGCTCTTGCCGAAGAAGATCGGCGTGGAAGCGGCATTCGCGGGAGGTGGCGTGACCGAATCCAACATGCGGTCCATGCACTCGACGAGCTGATCCCGGTCGAACGGCTTGGTGAGGAAATCGATGGCGCCCGACTTCATTTGCCGTGACGACGTCGCTCACGGTGCTCTGACCGCTCACCATCAGGAAAAGGGGCGGGGCGACGGAATGCGCGTGTCGGGCCAGCAGTCCAGACCGCCGACGCCAGGCAACTTGACGTCGGAGACGACCGCCCGGTAGTGGTGCTGGCGCAGGAGGGCGTCCGCCGCAACACCATTCTCGGCCGCGTCCACTCGGAAGCCTTCCTGAGCAAGGCACTCGCAGATGAAACTGAGCATCGTCTCGTCGTCTTCGCGACAAGAATCCTCGTGGCTTTCCGCTGCATGGGCTCGCCCCGTTCTCCCGCTGGTCGCTCATAGCCCCTCCGCAACCGCGGAAAACGGGCTCGCGGCCCAAGTGCAATGTTCGTGCCCAGGGCCCAAGGGATGGTCTCGCAAGCGCTTGCAGCAGGTGTCGGAATTCCGCTGTAGGGGATTCCCCGCGTTGGGGGGAGATAAACGAAACATTTTTTAATGCTCAAACCGCTACAATCGCACCGGTTCACGGAGGCGGAGACGGCACTGACGACGATCGACTGGCTGGTGGTCATCGCATATCTGGCAGTGACGGTCGGCATCAGCCTCGCTTACGCACGCCGGGCCGGAGAAGGGACTGCAGAGTTCTTCCTTGCGGCCGCTCTCTGCCGTGGTGGCTGCTCGGCACATCCATGGTCGCCACCACTTTCTCCACGGATACACCGAACCTGGTCGCGGAAATCGTGCGGGCGGACGGGCTTGCCGGCAACTGGGTCTGGTGGGCCTTTCTGCTGACCGGAATGCTGACGGTTTTCGTATTCGCCCCGCTGTGGAGGCGCAGTGGCCTTCTGACCGATCTGGAGTTCTACGAGATTCGTTACTCGGGTCGGCCGGCCGCGTTTCTCCGAGGTTTTCGCGCCGTCTATCTGGGCGTCATGTTCAACGTCATCATTATGGCGACGGTCATGCTGGCCGCAGCCAAGATTGGTGGAGCGCTCTTCGGGGCCTCGAAAGGGACGTCCATAGCGGTTTGCGCCGTGATCGCGCTCGGCTACGCCGTCGTGGCTGGGTTCTGGGGAGTCGTCGTTACCGATCTGCTTCAGTTCGCCCTGTCTTTGACGGGTGCGGTGGTGGCGGCTGTCTACGCGCTGACGCATCCGGCCGTAGGAGGTCTGGGAGGGTTGATTGGACAATTGGGGGATCGTCTCGACATCGTCCCTCCCACATACTCGGAGGCATTTGTCGCCCTCTTCGTCGTGCCCCTCGCGCTCCAGTGGTGGAGTGTCTGGTACCCGGGCTCCGAACCGGGCGGCGGGGGCTACGTCGTTCAGAGGATGCTCGCCGCGAAGGACGAGCACCATGCGATGTGGGGAACATTCTGGTTCAACGTCGCTCACTACGCGCTCCGCCCCTGGCCGTGGATCCTGGTGGCGCTCAGCTCGATCCTCGTGTATCCCGATCTGGAGGCCATCGGTCAGGCGCTTCCCGATCTGGACCCGGCGCTGGTGGGAGACGATCTCGCCTACCCGCTGATGCTTCGCCTTCTCCCGGCGGGTGTCCTGGGTCTGGTGGTCGCATCTCTCGCCGGTGCTTTCATGTCCACGATCGATACGCACTTGAACTGGGGGGCCTCCTATCTCGTCCACGACCTGTACCGGCGCTTCGTTCACCCCGAGGCAGACGAGCGTCACTATGTGCTCGCGGGACGGCTGGCGACCGTCGTTCTCATGATTCTCGTCGCCGTCGTCGCGTCGGTGCTCGAGACGGCACGGGACAGTTTCGATTTGATTCTTCAGATCGGAGCCGGCACGGGACTTCTTTTCATCCTCCGATGGCTCTGGTGGCGCGTGAATGCCTGGAGCGAGATCGTTGCGATGGGAGCTTCGGTCGTGAGTGCCATCTTGGTGGGATTGTCCGGCGGAGCGACGCCGACCCAGGACCTCACGTGGCGCTGGCGCTGGGTGTTGCGGTGACCACGGTATGCTGGCTCGCCGCGACGTGGCTGACACCTCCCACCGATCGCGCGAAGCTCTCGAGCTTCTATGAACGGGTCCGTCCGCCGTTCTGGGGCTGGAGAGCGATCGGCGCAACCCCCGACCGGGCGTCCGATGCAGCGCGATACGGTTTCCTGGCCTGGCCGGTGGCGGTCGTCGCCGTTTACGCGCTGCTGTTCACTTCCGGCGCGCTGCTGTTCGGAAGAGGGGTGCTGGCGGCCTGCTGGGCGCTCGTCTTCTTCGTTTGTCTGCCTATTCTCTTTCGGCTATCGCGGAAACTCGATGCGGCGGTGGAGGATAGTCGGGCCGGATGAAACGGGCACGGACGTGCTCGGCAAGCGTGAACATTCCCCATCCCAGCCAGCCAAACGTGAGTGCCAGCGCACCGGCCCGTAGCAGTATCCGCGGGCGCCGTGCGAGCTCGTCCACAACCGTACCCAGTACCATGACCGCCACCGGCAGGAGGACCAGGTCATCTTTGGTGAACTGGAAGATGTGCGTTTCACCGAGTCCGGAGCGAAGAAAGTTCAGCGCAAGGAACGTGAAGACCGACGCGAGAGCTACCGGCATCGCGAGAGGGTGGCGGGGGCGGCCACGCAGAAACGGCAGCGCAAGAAAGAAGAGCGTTCCGAACACGGGCCCGTAGAACAGGTTCAGGCGATGAAACGCCATCTCCAGAGCGGGGAGAGGTGTCAGACGAGGCTGAATCAGGTCCCGGACCGAGGGGCTGGCCGACGAGAAGCTGGGAAGCAGTTCGGGAAGGTACTGGAGGTAGAACATCGCGATGGCAGACAGCGCTCCCGCCAGTGAGAACAGAGCGATTCGGACCGCCCGTCCCACGTCGCGCTCGGGCTCTCGCCGAAGAGAGAGCATCGCCGCAAGGGCGGGAACGAACAGCCCGAGCACGAGAGCGCTCCCTGCGTAGGAAAGAATTGACGTCGCGATGAGCGCCGCGAGGCCGACTCCGTAACCAAAACGGTTCAGGCGGTCATAGAAGAAGACCAGGTAGGCGACCACGATGACGTCCCAGAAGTGGCCGAAGAGCGCCGCGTAGGAGGCGACCGCCAGCCGGAAGGCTGCGAGGGGTGCAGTGGCGTGAAGCGCCGCGCCGATGGCCGCCGCGCGCTCGGCGATACCGAGTCGAATCGCGACCGCGAACACCACCAGTGCCTCGATGCTCAACAAGGCGGTGGGGACGATTTTCATCCAGTCGTCGACGGGCAGTCGCAGAAGGCTGAGCGGGTAGATTAACAAGTAGAGAAGGGGAGGGTAGGGAAAGGCGCGCCACTCGTCCCCGACGAGCTGCAATCCCAGAAGATGCCGATGCTGGTTCTCGATGTGGTTGCTGAAGAAACCGCCGAGCCCCTCCGTCCAGATCAGCGACACGAACTTCGAATGGGTGCGGACGTCGGGGTAGTAGAAGTCGGGATGAAAGAGGGCGAACAGTCGGACGAGCATCCCCACGAAAACGGCCACCAGCACCCAGCGTGCCAGCGGCAGCGCGAATACCGAGCCGGGCTTCCGGGATCGCCACCGAAAGAACGCAGCGAGGAACATACCGATGACGTGCGGTCGAAGGCCAAGGGTCAGCGCCGCGTGCGCCGGCCAGAGCTTGTGTGAGATCGCGAGCGCGACGACCGCGGCGGTTCCTGCGAACGCGAGGACCAGGCTGGCGCGCTTCGAAACCCCCACGAGACGTGGCACGAGGTACAGCGACGTGACGGTGAGCAGGAGATAGAGCAGCACGCTCGCGTCTGGGCGCATCGAGCCGAAGCCTCCCGAGGGGCTCACCGCCATCCAGTCGAGAGCGATTCCCAGGGGGCGCCTATCGAGCGAGCTCGATGAGATGCCGATCACCAGGGGTCCGTCCCCCGGGACATCGACCAGAATACGCTTCAGCGCGAAGTCCTGTTGAGGCACCACGAAGCTCGCCACCTGGTTCTTGCCCGCAAAAACGTGCACTTCGGCCGGGACGGCGACGTGGCGCTTGTATCTGAGCGTCAACACGTAGGGACCACGCACCCGGAAGGGAATCGTCACGTCCGCGCGATCCGTCGTCCAGTGGATGATGGTGGGCTCGTCGACTTCGAAGTCTTCGCGGAACCCGCTGACGTAGGCGAAATCGTTTGGTCCGAAGTCGAAGAAAAGATCTCCCGGCATCAGGAACGCGACGTAGATGCCGGCAGCGGCCACCACAAGGAGGAGGGCGACGTTGCGACCGTCGGAGGTCATGAGCTCGTGGTGCCGGGGGAGTCACCACGATCGTCGCGTCGAGAGAGGCTGGCCATGTAGTAGTCGCAGACGCCGCTCCGAAACAGCCGTTCCTCGCTCGTTTCGAAGAACGGACGCAGAAGCTTGCGGTACTCCTCCGCGGGACGAATGTAGTGCCCGTTCTCGGCCCAGTGAAGCAGGTGGCCGATGACGTTCAGCGTCGACTCGGTGGGGATGTCCTCGATGACGAGCACGCGGCTGCCCGGAGTAAGGACCCGACGCAGGCTTTGCAGGACCGCGGTAACGTCCTCATCGCTGAGATGGTGCAGAAGGCCGTAGATCAGTGCCTGATCGAAACTTCCGTCCTCGAACTCCATTTTTCGGGCGTCCTGGACCGAGAAGTTGCCTTTGAAGTGGCTTCTTGCGTAGCTGATGTAGCGCGGGTTGATGTCGATGCCCGCGTAGCCGTCCGGCGCGAACAGCGGCGAGAAAGCTCCCGGCCCGCAGGCGACGTCGAGGACTCGGTGGCCGTCACCGGACGGGAGGTTCTCCTGAATCGTCTGCCGAATCGCCGTGAAGTCGGCCTCGAGGAGACCCCGGCAGAACAGGAAAAGGCCCGGATGGTTGGACAGCTTCTCGATGATGGCGTGCAGCATGTTCAAAAACCCAACATTATAACCAATGAAAGGGCGAAAAACGAACCCCGAAGCCAGGAAGTCCGCATCCTGGCGCTACGGAAACAGGTTTCAGCGGGAAACCAGGAACTTGGGAAACCAGGAATGATCCAGGCCATCGGGCTCAGGCGCGGGCTCGGTAACGGGCAAGGAAGGCCATCCTGGCGCCCGCCGAGCCCCAGCCCGTGCCCGTGCCCAAGCCCGTCGGCGACACGTGTGCTCGTTACCGGAGGCTTGGGCCCTGTCCGGCGGTGCTCACCGTCGCAGCGCTAAAATGGCGGGCATGAGGCACGTGTATCTTCTCGTCCTGATTGCCAGCATGGGCACCTCGTCGGCGTGCCAGTTCGGCGAGCCAGGGGCGCTCCAGTCCGCGGCGGCCCGCGAAGAGCCACCGGTCGCGTCCGTGGAGCCGCCAGAGCCGCCGGTGGAGGGTCCGGAGACCGAGGCGCAGGCGACACCACCTCAGGGATCGCTCCTCATCGAGCTCGAGCGCCAGGTCATGGATGTCTACGAGCGTGCGGGCAAGGGCGTCGTGAACGTCACTAGCCGAAGTTTCTCGTACAACTTCTTCATGGAGGCCATTCCGCAGGAAGGGTCGGGCTCGGGCTTCGTGTTCGATCGCGATGGGCACATCGTGACGAACTTCCACGTGGTGGAGGGAGCGGCGGAGCTCTACGTGACGTTTCACGATGAGACGCGGGCACCGGCTCGAATCGTCGGCGCAGATCCTTCGAACGATCTCGCCGTCGTCAAGGTGGATGTGGCCCCGGACCTCTTGTATGTGATCCCGGTGGGGGATTCCGACGGGCTCAAGGTGGGCCGGTTCGTGGTAGCGATCGGAAACCCGTTCGGTCTGGACCAGACGCTGACGACGGGCGTGGTGAGCTCTCTCGGCCGGACGATTCGGAGCCCCGATGGTCGCTTCATCGGGGAGATCATCCAGACGGATGCGGCGATCAACCCGGGCAATTCCGGCGGTCCGCTGCTCGACTTGAACGGGAATTTGGTTGGCGTGAACTCGGCGATCATCAGTCCCAGCCGAGCCTCGGCCGGCATCGGGTTCTCCATTCCCTCGGCGACCGTCATGCGAGTAGTGCCCGAGCTCATCGAGCGCGGCTACTATGCGCACCCCTGGCTGGGCATCGCGTCCATTGGCATCAGCCCCAACGTTGCCGCGGAGCTGAATCGCCGCGGAGTGCGCGCCCCCGGAGGTGGTGGCCTGGCGGTCTGGGAAGTCGCCCGGCGGGGTCCCGCAGCATCGGCCGGTGTGAGGGGCCCCCGACGATACGGGCTGCTGGGGAACCTGCGCATCCCACTCGGGACCGACTACATTCTGGCCATCAACGACGAGCCCATCACCACGCGGCGCGAGCTGAACGTGACGCTGGAGTCGAAGCATCGGGTTGGGGACAGCGTGAAGGTCACTGTGTGGCGGAAAGGCGAGATTCTGGAACTGACCGTGGTCCTGGGCGAACGGCCACAGTAGCAAGCGTAACGCAACGCCGCAAAGGCACGAAGAGAACCAGCCACTCCGATCCGGACCGCGACGCACCGAATCCGTGGAAGGGTTATTTCGGGAGACTTAACGCAGAGGCGCAGAGACGCAGAGCAAGAAAATATCCAATTTCCAACACCCGATGTCCAAGTTCCGGACTTGGTTATTGGAGATTCGACATTGGAAATTCTAAAGGATGCCCACTTCCTCGAGCAGCTGCAGCGTCCCCATGAGATCGTCGAGGTCTCCGAGCTCGATGTCCGGTGTTGCGATCCCGTCCAGCGGGGTCAGCAAAGGGTGGGTTTCGACGCCTTCCACGAGCGGGTACTCGTAGGTCTCCTTCGCGACGTAGTTCTGGGACTCGGTCGAAAGCAGAAACTCGATGAAGTCGCTGGCACCCTGAGGGTTGGTTGCCGTCGAGAGCACGGCCGCACCCGCCACGTTGACCAGCGCACCGGGACCACCTGCGGGCAGGCTGAAGTTGCGAACCGAGAACGATTCGCCGATCTCGTTCAGGTAGCGATAGAAGTAGTAATGGTTGGAAAGACCGATGTCGATCTCGGCCGTACCGACCGATTCCAGAATCTGGGGATTGTCCGGGTAGGATCGCGCGTCGTTGGCCGCCATGGCGCTCAGCCACTCACGGGTTGCCTCGTCGCCCTCCAGGACCCGCATCGCGGTGACGAACGCCTGAAACGAGCCGTTCGTGGGAGCCCAGCCAACCCGCCCTCTCCACTTGCTCTCCGTGAGCTCCCGAACCGATGTGGGTAGATCTTCCGGCCGCACCGCATCCCGGTTGTAGACGAGAACACGTGCCCGGCCCGACGTGCCGATCCACTGCCCTTGCCGGGAGCGGAAGCGGGCGGGCACCTTCTGAACGAGCGATTCGGGCAGGGCCGCGAGCCTGCCCTTCCTGGCGAGCAGGCCCAGCGCCCCCGCATCCTGACCGAAGTAGACGTCTGCCGGGCTTTCGTCTCCTTCCTCGAGAATCGTGGCTGCCAGCTGAGCGGTGCCACCATAGCGAACCCGGACCTCGAGGCCGCTGGCCTCGCGGAATCGCTCTATCAGAGGAGCGACGAGCGTTTCTCGGCGACCGGAGTAGATCGTGAGGGTCTCGTCGGGTCGCGGAACGGAGCTGCAACCGTGGACCAGCGCGGCAAAACCCATCCAGGCGAGCAGCGAGATCGTAACGCGGTTCACCATACTCTTGCATTCTACGCGGGTGGCCACCGTGCGGGAAGCGGACTAGAATCGTTTGCATGTCCGCAGGCGAAATCTACCACTCGCCGCAGGCGCTCGAGGCCCACGCGCTCATCCGAAACGAGCTGCGGAAACATTTTTCGACCCTGGCGCGCTGCCGTTCGACCGAGGAGCTCCACGCACACCCGCTGTATCGCAGTATCGAGGAGACCGTCCACCGGGTGCTCGACACCCCGGATCATGGCTCTTTTCAGGCCGAGGCACCCCGACTACCACGCGGCAGGTACCGCATCGTGGCCTGGAATCTGGAAAGAGGCATCCGACTCGACGAACAGATCGAGGCCTTTCGCACGCATCCGTACCTGAGCAAGGGCGACCTCCTGTTGTTGTCCGAGACCGATGTCGGCATGGCTCGATCCGGAAACCGGCCGGTCGCACAGACGATCGCCCGGGCGCTCGGGTTTCACTATGCCTTCACTCCATGCTACTTGAGCCTCGTCAAAGGCTCGGGAGTGGAATATCACATGGAAGGGGAGAATGAGCTCGGTCTGCACGGCAACGCGATCGTGAGCAGATATCCCATTCGAAACCCGCGACCCATCCGGTTGGCGAACGGCAAGGACAAGATGGCTGGCCGGGAAAAGCGCCTGGGGAGTCAGACCGCTCTGGCGGCAGAGGTCATTCTGCCGAACCGGGTCGTCACCGCAGTATCGCTCCACCTCGACGCTCAATCGACACAGTTACACCGGCGGGAGCAGATGTGCGGCGTCCTCGAGGCGGTCGATGGAAGCGGTCCGACGGTCATCGGGGGCGATTGGAATACGAGCACCCATAATTCGTCCAGGGCATCCTACGCGATCATGGGTTACTGGTTGCGGGTCTTTATGGGGGTAGAGCGAGCCATCAAGCACTACCTGCATCCCTATCTCCACTTCGAGCGCCCGCTCTTCGAGCTTCTCGAGCACCACGGATTCGACTATCGCCGGTCGAACCGCATCGGCGACTACACGATGTCGTACTACGTTACGGACGACAAGACGCGCCAGAATCTCGGCGAATGGATACCGGCATGGTGCTTTCCGTTCCTTCGATGGGCGCTTCGTCGACACGACGGGCGCTGCCCCTTGAGGATGGACTGGTTCGCGACGCGCGGACTCGAGGTCGAGAACCCTGAGGTGCTTCACGAATTTCGCGAAGGTCTCGAAGTCCCCCTTTCCGATCACGATCCAATTGGACTCGATATCGCAATCGCTGGCACGGAGCAGTCGCGGTGACACGGGACGAAAGGCTCGAGATCGACGGTGTCGAGGTCGTTCTGAGTGCCCCGGTTCATAATTACGGTCACGCACCGAGAAAGCCGAGGCGCCCGCCTGGCAAGGCGCGAGGAGTGAATAATATCTGGATATATGACCGACGAGCAACGCAGCCAGGCGGGATGCATCGGCTTTCGAATGCGACCGTAATTGTGAATCGGGTACTAAGCCCGCACCGCGATGGTGGGTTCGAGGCACGCACCGAGGCCGGGCTTCTGGGCCGAGTCACCGCGGACGGCGGCCGGGAGGCATACACCGCGGCGGGCCCGGACGGCGAGCTTCTCATGCGGCCAAGCCAGTGGCTTGGGAAGGTAACGGCGAAGTTCGGATCGCGCGAGCTGGCGGTCCGCGCGCTTCTGGAGGCAAGCGAATGAATCGAAGAGACGGTTTGGGAGCATGTCTCGTCTGGTTGGCGACGGTTACGGCCGTTCAAGCTGTTCAGGCGCAGGAGCTGAAGCTCGATGCGCCACGACCCATCGAGGCGGTCGACTCGGTGTTCATCGAGGAGCTCACGTGGATGGAAGTTCGCGACGCGATTACGGGAGGAAAGACCACCGCTCTCGTCGCCACCGGTGGCATGGAGCAGAACGGGCCCTACGTCGTCACCGGAAAACACAACGTCGTTCTGAGAGCGACGACGGAGGCCATCGCCCGCAGGATGGGGGATACCCTGGTCGCGCCGATCATCAAGCTCGTTCCGGAGGGTCGCATCGACCCGCCTTCGGGCCACATGCGTTTTCCGGGAACGATCAGTCTCGGCCAGGAGACGTTTCGCGCCGTGCTTCGCGACGTCTGCCGCAGTCTGCGGACGCACGGCTTCGAGTACATCGTCCTGATCGGGGACAGCGGTGGGAACCAGGCCGGTATGAAAGACGTGGCCGGGGAGCTCACCGCTGCGTGGAAGGGTGAGACGGCCGTCCTTTTCATCCCCGAGTACTATCGCGAAGACATATGGAGCTTCGAGTACCTCAAAGAGATCGGTATCTTCCAGGAGCCGGATGTCCGCTCGGCGTCCCGGGCCGGAATTCACGACGACTACCACTACGAGTCCATCATGATGACGGTGGACCCGCGAAGCGTACGGATGGAGGAGCGTCTGGCCAAAGGGCTCTTCAGCATCAACGGTGTCGAGATGAGCCCCGAGGAAAAGACGATCGAGAACGGGCGGAAGCTGGTGGAGTATCGCGCGAAGATCACCGTGACCGCGATCCGGAAAGCCATCGAGGCGCTCGAGTCCGGATCAGAGTCAATTGAGAGAAGCGGAAGCGAGAGTCCACAATAGTCTCCATGCGTCTGGCCCTCCTCGGTGCGGGCGCGATGGTCCTGTTGATCGGTTTCGACTCCCAGGAGGAGCCGTCGAGCCGGAAGAGGGCATTCATCGGCGCCGAGCAGTGCAAGCTCTGTCATCGCGACGTCTACCAATCCTGGGCGAAGACACCTCATGCTCGTACTCCGGAATGGCTCTCCACGAGCTCACCGGACTGCCTGCCCTGCCATGCCACGGGCGACATGCTGGTCCCGTCGATTCAGTGTGAAGCCTGTCACGGCCCTGGAGAGGACTACTGGCCGCTCGAGGTGATGATGGACCCGGAGAAGGCGGCGATGGCGGGGCTGGAGCGGCCGGGCCAGGTCAAATGTCGCAGCTGTCACGTGCACTCGCTGCCGAGCCACAAGAAGGACTTCGAGATGCCCGGCGAGTCCGACCGGGCCAAATGGATTCACTGAGAAATACGGTGACCACATTCGAATTTCCCGAGGGCGTGCGCTTCTCCTGCACCCAGTGCGGTGATTGTTGTCGCGGGTGGCACGTCATGCTGAGCCCCGGTGAGGTGGAGCGCCTGCAGGGACTGGACTGGACGGGGAAGGTGCCGGCGCTCGAGGAGTGCGAGCCGACGGCGAAGCTCTCCTCCGGCGGTCGTCGCCTCCCGGTTCTCGCCCGGCGCGACGATGGAGCCTGCGTCTACCTGGGCGAACGGAATCAGTGTCTCATCCATGAGCACTTCGGCCCCGATTCGAAGCCGCTCATGTGCCGTCTCTTTCCGTTCGGTTTTTTTTCGGCGGCGGATCGTCTCGCGGTGGATGTGTCGTTCGCCTGTCGGGCGGTCAGCGAGAGTCGCGGAGAGCCGCTGAAGGCGCGGATCCCGGAGTGGACGCGCCAGATCGAGGAAGGGGCGATCGACAACTCCGGTGAGCATCGGTTCTCGAAGAAATATCGAATCTCGGGCGAGCTCTTATGGGAGCTCGAGCATCACCTTCTGGAGCTCCTGGGCGATCGAAGCATGACGCTTCCGGTTCGCCTTCGAGCCGTCGACGAGTTCGTGCGGCTTGCCCTCACCGCCGACCCGCGCACCGAGAACGCTCGGACACTTCGGCAGGTAATGGCGAAAGGCATTCCCGCTCAGATGCGCTCACGTGCCCCCGCCGGCCGCATGGACCCGACCGAGCGGGCCATCTTCTTCCAGCTCCTCTATCTGGCGCTGAACCCGACACCCTTGAACTTTCAGGAGCGCTCCCATCACGCACAGAAGCGAGAGCAGGAGCGGCGCGTCGCCGCCGCCGGGGCCTATCGATCGGCGGAAGCGCATCCCTGGCTCGACAACCGAGCCTTGAGCTGCAGCTTTGCGGATGTCGAGACCGTCCAGGCGGGATTCCTCGCGTCGCCGGAGGGTGAGCGGCTCGGGGAGATCTGGTTGAAGGCCAAGGTCATCGGTCAGCGTTTTTTGAAGGAAGGCGACGAGGAGCTGGCCTTCGTCGAAGCGATGCCTCGTCTGCTCCTCGTCTATCCGCTCTGGCTCTGGACGGCCATGGCGCTTGCGGCGGAACGGCGAGCTGGCTCGGTGGGTGAAGAGGATGCGCGAGCGGCGTTGAGGTTGATCGATCGCAGCCACGGTCAAATCTCGCTCCGCGCGCTGCCCCGGAAACAGCAGGAGGCCTGGAACTTCGCGCTTCTGGAGACGCCGCTGGCGAGCTCGGCGACGTACGAGCTCCTGACGAAA
Source organism: Candidatus Marinacidobacterales bacterium (assembly GCA_965237685.1). Lineage (GTDB taxonomy): Bacteria > Acidobacteriota > Vicinamibacteria > Marinacidobacterales > SMYC01 > CBDEGF01. Next base: position 1,189,378 of record CBDEGF010000003.1, on the reverse strand, counting down.
GAATGAAAACAGCAATGCCCAATATCCATCCCGTCGTCGTGCACTTTCCCATCGCGCTTTTCGCAACCGCGGTTCTCTGCGACGGGATCTATCTCGTCTTTGGTCCGCGCGACTGGCTCGACCGCTCGGGCCTGCTATTGCATTCGGTGGCGAGCGTGACGGCTGTCCTTGCCGCGGTCACCGGCAAGCTCGCGGAGAGCGGAATGAGCGGTCTTGCGCCCGACGTGGCGCAGGAGGTTGCTCAGCACGGCGAGTGGGCGTTCGGGACGGTCGTGGCATTGGTCCTCGTGACGTGGCTGCGGTTCGAGATTCGCTTGCGCGAAAAGCGGGCGAAGGGCACCGGCCAGCGCATCGCCGCGGTGCTGGCGGCGGGGCTCGCTCTGTTCATCCTCTGGCAGACAGCGGCCAGGGGGGGTGCTCTCGTCTTTCGACGCGGTGTCGGCGTCGTATCGGAAGAGAGTCGGCAGTAGAATCGCATGAGCGTGACCTTGCGAGTTGGGACCATCCTGGCCTTCTATGCCGCGGTACAGGCATGCATTCTCTTCGCGATCCTCGCGACGTCGCCACGCTCGGTAACGGAGGAACTGCGCCTGGCCATCGACACCGGATCGGAGCTCGACCGTCTCGTCAGAGGGCATCCCTTCGAGGCTCGCCGTCTCGCGAGCGCGTACCTCGACGCGGGACAGTTGAAGGAGGCTCGAGCTCTGGCCCGGGTGGTGGCAGAGGTGTGGAAAGATCCGACGCTCCTCGGAGAGGCGGCGTCGGGCGCGGGCCTGGACGCGGAGGAGCTTCTGCGGGCCGGCGCCGCGCGAGAGCTCCTGACCCGTGCGAATCGGATGGCGCGCGACAGGGAAGACCTCGCGCGAGCCGAATCAATGGCGCGCGAGGCGATGGTGGTCTTCGACGCGCTCGAGGGCGCGGCCGGGTCGACCCACGCGCGGCACGTTCTGGCCACCATCGGCAACCTCAGAGGTGACACCGGCGTCGAGAACGCCTATCGAAGCTTGCTGGAACGTGCACGAGCTGCCGGCGACCACGAGAGACAGGCCGCCGCCATCAACACTCTCGCGAACTTCGAGGAGCGGCGCGGACGGTATGGTGACGCCATCGAGGGATACCGACGAACGCTGGCCATCGCAGAGGAGCATGGCCTTTCGCGGATCCAGGGTTTCGCGGAGCTCTACATCGGCAATCTCTATCACCGGCTCGGCGTGACCGATCGGGCGACGCAATGGCTGCGGCGCGCCGAACACAGCTTCGCCCGAGTGGGCGATCGACGACTTCAGGCCATGGCGGCGTCGAATCGGGGGGCAAGTCTACAGGTTGCCGGCGACGCCGAGGGGGCTCTCGCGGCCTACGGCGAAGTCGCGTCGCTGGGCAGCGGGGGACTCGGCACGACGCGCCTGCACCTCGCGGAGCTTCTGTATGAGACGGCGCGACTCGACGAAGCCGGCCGGCTGGTTCGTGACCTGCTGGACGACACCGCCGCCGAACCAGAGGCCACCTATCTTCGTTGGGGGGCTCTGACGACGAGCGCTCGAATACATCTGTCGTCCGGAGCCCTCGGCGAAGCCGAGCGCGAAATCGACCAAGCCGGGCTGGTTCTCGAAAAACTGCAGGGCCGGCTCGAACGCGTCGTGATGCGAGAGCTCGACTCCGAGCTTCTCCGGCGTCAGGGGAAGGTCGATCGGGCAGTTGTGGAGCTCGAAAAAGCGATTTCGGAGCTCGAGACGCTCCGAGTCTCGCCGGATTACGAGGAGGAGCGCGTTCGCTTCATGGCCGCTCGTGTTGGCGTGTACGAAGCCCTCGTGAACTCGAAGATCGAGGGCGGAGCGTCCTACGAAGAGCTCCTCGAGCTCACGGAACGGTTCCGAGCGCGGGCTTTTCTCGACGGGCTGGAGGGTGGCGCTCGGTTGTCCTCCGTCGAGCCAGAGTTGCCTGCGCTGCGCCTGGCATCGGCCGCCGACGTGGCGGAGCTCTCGGCCATTCGGGAGGCCCTTGGCCCGACGCGCGTTTTGCTGCACTACACGCTTCTGCGCGAACGACTCCTCGTCATCGCTGTCGACAGCGAGCTCGGAATCGGTGGCACGGTCGTCGACCTGCCGCGGGAGAACCTTTTGCGATGGGCGCGGGAGTTCGCCGGTGAACCCGGCTCTCCTGCGGGACGGGAGCTGGCGCGCACCCTGCTCGTGCCGGTGAGAGAGCGGCTCGGCCGGTTCCGGCGGCTGGTGATCGTTCCCGACCGGGTACTCTTCGGCATTCCCTGGGCGGCGTTGCCATGGAACGACGGGTTACTGGTCGAAACTCACGTAACAAATGTCGCGCCCAGCGCCTCGTCGTACGAGCGTCTGGCGTGGCGCTCGCCGGGAAGATCGGTGGACCCCTCGCTGCTGGTCGTGGCCGATCCGAGCTCGAGTGGGAGGCCCCTTCCGGAAGCCCGCGGCGCGGCGCTCGCGTTGTCCAGTCTGTTCTCGCAATCGTCTCTTCTGCTCGGGGATGAGGCTTCCGAAGAGAACGTCGCGGAGGCGATCGCCGATTACGACATCGTACACTTCGGTACACATGCTCGCATCGAGCCCGACCTGCCGCTGTCCTCGTCCCTCACACTGTCCGGAGGCGGAGGCATGGCCGAACGAAGCCTGCTCGCACCCATCGGTCAGGACGGTCGGTTGACGGGCTACGAAGTGCTGCAACTGTCTCTGAAACCGGAAGCAGTCGTTACGCTGGCAGCCTGTGAGACGATGGATGGTGGAGTCAATCGTGAGCTTGCGGTGGCAGGGCTGGCCCGGGCGTTCTTCGAACGGGGCGCCCGCGCCGTGATCGCGACCCATTGGCCGGTCGAGGACCGGGGTACGAGACCGCTCATGGAGCGCTTCTACCGTGCTCTCTCCGCGGGGACTCCGGAGGACGTTGCGCTCGGCGAGGCACAAGTTGCGCTCGCAACGGGACAGGAGGGGGAGCGATTCCGCGACCCCTACTACTGGGCGGGGTTCGTGATGATGGGCTACGCCGCGCCGTAGGAAAGGGGAGTCATGGCAGCAACCGTCGATGGCACACGGACCTTCAGTGTGCGCGCCAACGAGAACGGGGCAGCGAAGGAGCACTTTCGAGACGCTCGAGGACTGCAGCTGTCCACGATCGGACTTGGAACCTATCTCGGCAGACCCGACGAAGAAACCGACAAGCAGTATTGTGCCGCCATCGTCGAAGCGGTTCGCCGGGGCTGCAATGTGATCGACACTGCGATCAACTACCGTCACCAGAGAAGCGAGCGGGCGATCGGGAAAGCGCTGTCCGAGCTAGAGAAGGAAGGCGTCGACCGCAGTGAGTTGTGCATCGCCTCGAAAGCGGGCTTCATTCCTTTCGAGGGCGACGTTCCTTCCGACCCCAGGAGATATGTCGAAGAGCAGTTCCTGAGCAAAGGTGTGATGGCAGCCGACGATGTCGTGTCTGGATGCCATGTCATGGCGCCTGGTTACTTGCGGGACCAGCTCGAGGCGAGCCGCCGGAATCTCGGTGTCTCCACCATCGACATCTACTATCTGCACAACCCGGAGACGCAGCTCGGGGGTGTGGACCGGGAGGAGGTGTACCGCCGCATAGAGATGGCGTTCGAGTTTCTGGAGTCGGCGGCTGCAGACGGCCACATCGGTCACTACGGCACCGCAACCTGGACCGCGCTGCGCGCCGCCCCCGGCGCGAAGGAATCTCTTTCTCTGGAAAGGCTGGTCGAGCTGGCGGAGCAAGTCGGGGGCAAAGACCACCGATTCCGCTTCGTCCAGCTTCCTTTCAACCTTGCGATGACGGAAGCCTTTACCGAGCCCGGACAGTCCGTTTCGGGGCAAACGCGCGCGGCGATTCAGGCGGCGGGAGAGCTCGGGGTGCATGTGATGTCTTCAGCCAGCATCGGCCAGGGCCGGTTGACGCAGGGTCTTCCGGAGTGGCTGGGGAAGCTCTTCAGAGGTCTCGCCACGGACGCGCAGCGAGCGCTGCAGTTCACTCGATCGACACCGGGTCTGACGACCGCGCTCGTGGGCATGAAATCGCCCGCTCACGTTCGCGAGAACATGGACGTCGCCTCGGTACCGCCTGCCCCGCTCGAGGCCTTCATGAAGCTCTTCGAGATCGATGAGCGCAATTGAACCCCGATCGCAAGAATTTCTTGACCGCTGATGTACGGCAAAGCCGCGTAGGAACTGGCCGAAAGCATGACCGAGAGCCAACCATCGAACCAGAACATAGGGTGGCCTTGCGTTCGGGGTGAAGAATCGTTTTTGCCGTACGAAAACAAAATGTGCGCTGGGTCACCGTTTTTGCCGTGGGTTGGAGGTATTTATCCACCGTGGCGAGGGCGGAGTCCCCAACCCATGACCAAGGTGTGCGGCATACGCTCTACCCCCGACCCCAACCGGGGGGTCTGTGGAGACACCGCATCCCCCCAGCTTCGTTCTCGCCACACTTGATTCCTGGGGGAGCGTGTTGGCTCCGTCTACTTCTTCGCGAGACGGGGCCAGAGCGCCTCACCCTTGAGCGTCTCGATACTACCGGCGCCGGCGCCCCAGCGGGCGTCTTCCGCCAGCCGGTACTCGGACGACGGCTTTCGGCTTCCCAGGCGCTCGAGGATGGTCGCACACGAATCTGGCATCACGGGAATCAGCAGGATCGCTGCAATACGGGTCGCCTCGGCCGACGTGTAGAGAACGCTGGTGAGGCTACCCGCCCGGGCCTCGTCTTTGGCAAGAGCCCAGGGCTCCGTCTCCGTGATGTACTCGTTCACCGCGCCGGTGATGCGAAAGGCAGCGCTCGCACCTTCGGCGAGGGCGAGGTTCTCCATGGCGTTTCGGTACTTCTCGACGGCCTCGCCGACGAGAGACGGGATAGTGCCTTCGGCTTCGCTCGACGGTGTGAGCCGGTTCTCGCGGTACTTGGCCGCCATGCTCGTGATACGACTCACCAGATTACCCAGGTTGTTCGCCAGGTCGGCGTTGTAGCGGTTCTCGAAGCGCTCCCAGGAGAAGTCTCCGTCCTGCCCGTAGATGATCTCCCGGACCAGGTAGAGACGAAGCGGGTCAGGGCCGAACTTGTCCGCCGCATCCAGCGGGTCCACCACGGTACCGAGCGTCTTGCTCATCTTCTCGCCCTTGAAGTTGATGAAGCCGTGGCCGAAGACTTGTTCGGCGACCGGGACGCCGGCACTCATCAGCATGGCGGGCCAGATGACGCAGTGGAAGCGCGTGATGTCCTTTCCAATGATGTGGAGATTGGCAGGCCACCACTTCGAGAAGAGGGACTCGTCCTGCCCGAAGCCCACTCCCGAGATGTAGTTGATGAGGGCGTCGATCCAGACATAGACCACGCTCTTGCCGTCGAAAGGAATCGGGATGCCCCATTTCTGTGTCTGCCGGCTGATCGAGATGTCGTCGAGGCCGGCCTCGATGAGGTTGACGATCTCGTTGCGACGGGTCTCTGGCTCGAGAAACGAAGGCTTCTCCCGGTAGCGCTTCAGGAGGGGATCCTGGTACCTGGACAGACGAAAGAAGTGGTTCCGCTCCTTGATCCAGTCGGGCTTGGACTTGTGGATGGGGCAGAGGCCGTCTTCCAGGTCTTTCTCCTGTTTGAAAGCCTCGCACGAGACGCAGTACCAGCCGACATACTCGGCCTCGTAGATATCGTCCGCCTCGCGAATCTTCTCGACCAGGGTCTGGACGGAGATGCGGTGCCGTTGCTCGGTGGTGCGGATGAAGTCGTCGAACGAGATGTTGAGCTTTTTCCAGACCGCGCGGAACTCATCCTCCATCTGGTCGCAGTAGGCGAGCGGCTCCATGCCCTGTTTTTCGGCGCGGCTGTAGACGTTCTGAGAGTGCTCGTCGTTGCCCATCATGAATCGGGTGTCGTAGCCCGCCAGTCGCTTGAACCGCGCAATGACATCTGCGGTTACCTTCTCGTAGGCGGTGCCGAGATGAGGTCGTCTGTTGACGTAATCGATGGCAGTCGTGAGGTAGAACTTCGTCATTTGTCTGGATTCTAACCCGTTCGTACGGGCGCGTAGAATCATTTGAGGTAAGATCGCGCGCGTGGACAAGGGCTTGACCGACAGAATCGTGGCTTTTCGCCGGGATCTGCATCAGCATCCCGAGCTTTCCTGGAATGAGAATCGCACCGGAGACCGGATCTGCGAGGAGCTGGACCGGCTGGGGCTGAACTACCGGCGCGGCGTTGCCCGGACCGGGATCGTCGCGGACATCCCGGGGGGGGCGAACGGCCTCAAGGTGGCCCTTCGTGCCGACATCGACGGCCTGCCTGTCCACGAGGAGACCGGCCTCGAGTTCGCATCGATCAACGAGGGCGTGATGCACGCCTGCGGGCATGACGCGCACACGGCGATGGTGCTGGGTGCAACCGAGATCCTCTCGCGCGAGCCGGAGCTTCCCGCCCCGGTGCGCGTGCTGTTTCAGCCTGCGGAAGAGAAAGGTGCCGGCGCCCTCGCCATGATCGAGGATGGGGCGCTCGACGGGGTGGCGATGATCTTCGGAGGCCACGTCGACCGGCATTACCCGACCGGGAAGATTGTCACCCACGCGGGAGCCGTCAACGCCTCGACGGATTCGTTTCGAATCACCATCAAAGGAAAGGGAGGACACGCTGCCCGTCCGCACGAAACCGTCGATTCCGTCGTCGTCGGCAGCCTTCTCATCATGGCGATCCAGACCATCGTCTCGCGGGAGGTGAACCCGGCTCATCCCTCCGTCATCACCGTCGGACGGTTCGATGCGGGAACGGCGCCCAACGTCATCGCCGGCCAGGCGATTCTGGAGGGGACGATCCGCGCTCAGGAGAAAGAAGTCCGCGATCATCTCGTGGGCTCGCTTCAGCGAATCTGTCAGTCGGTGGGTCGACTGCACGAGGCTGACATTTCAACGAAGATCCATCGCGGCACGCTCCCCGTCGTCAACCCGCCCGAGATGGCGGAGATTGCGAGGGTCGCGGCTGGCGCAGTCGTTGGGGAGAAGAACGCGATTCCGCTTCATACGCCCAATATGGGAGGCGAAGACTTCTCGTACTTCATGGAAAAGGTCCCGGGTTGCTACGTCCGCCTGGGCGCGCGAGCCGGGGGCCGGGAGAGTTTCCCCGCTCACTCCAGCAAGTTCGACATCGACGAGGCTGTTTTGCCCATCGGCGCGCAGTTCTTTCATAGCGTCGCAATGGTAGCCGGAGAGAGGGTCGTCTCGGAGTCGACGTGATTTCCATTCGCGAGGCGCGCGGGGAAGATGCGCCGCGAGTCATGTCTGAAAAGACGATTGTGATTACGGGCGCTTCGACCGGGATTGGAGAGGCCTGCGTCCAATACCTGGCCGAGCGTCAGTTTCGTGCGTTCGCCGGCGTGCGCAAGGAATCCGATGCGGAGAGACTTCGAGGAGGCAACGTCACGCCGCTCTTCATTGATGTGACCGATTCGCAATCGATCACGTCGGCTGCGGATACGTGAAGCGGGCGGTGGGGGAGGAGGGCCTGGCGGGCCTCGTCAATAACGCCGGGATCGGTGTCAGCGACCCGCTGGAGTTTCTTCCGATGGCAGATATTCGCCGCCAGTTCGACGTGAATCTGTTCGGTCAGGTCGAGGTGACACAGGCCTTCGTCCCGATGATCCGCCAGGAGCGGGGGCGCATCGTGAACATGAGCTCCATCAGTGGCCGGATGGCAGCGCCGATGCTCGGCCCGTACGCGATGTCCAAGTTCGCTCTGGAGGCTTTCAGTGATTCGCTGAGACGGGAGCTGCGACCGTGGGGAATTCACGTCTCGGTGGTCGAGCCGGGGGCCATTGCGACGCCCATATGGAGCAAGGCACTCGACCAGGCCCCCGCGCCGGAAGCGGTGCCCGAGGCGGCGCGGGAGCTCTACGGGAAGAGCATTGCCGCCCTACGGGATGCGGCGCGAAAGATGAGCGAAGGTGCCATTCCCGCGGTCGAGGTGGCAAAAGTGGTTCACCGCGCGCTCACCGCCGCGAAGCCGAAGACGCGCTACCTGGTCGGCCCGGACGCAAAGATGACGGGCCGCCTGGTCAGCCTTCTGCCCGATCGCGCTCTCGACTGGATTGTCCGCAAGCACATGCGGCTGGACAGCAATTGATATCAACTCGGGCCAGACCGAGTTGCCTCTCTTCGCCCCCGGAGCTGCAGGAGGGTGACCTCCGAGCGGTGCGAGCCTACCTGCCCGACGCGTCCCCATCGGAGGTGGAAGCCTTTGCCCATCGGCAGCTTCGGGCGCGTCGCCGCTTGACGCAGCTCCTCGCTTTCTATGGCACGAACGGGTGTCGGATGGTCCGACTGCACCTGCTTACCGCCTGCGCTGTCACGCTCGGACGGTTCTGCGGGTTCTCGCCGAGCTTCGACTGCGTATTCCAGCCATCGTGAACGCCGAATCCAGAGCAAGCTGAACAGCGAATCCGGTGAAGCCGAACGCTCATCGAAGCGATGAAGTGTTGGGTGACCTTCCTTTCCACTGATTGAAAACGTGAACCTATCTTACCTGCGTGTTGTGTAGCAAGGGGCGGCAGGTCGGTGCCGGAGGGAGCGGGCGTAAGGAAAGACGCGAAGCGACCTTCCCGCTCCTGTAGGCAGCGACCTGCCGCGGCCGAACCCCGGGCGATGTGGGGCGGGTTTCGGGGGGTTGCTGGGGTATGGCCTGGCTCGAGAAGACGCTTCCTGAGGCATTCTCGCGCGTCGTTTTGGCGCCGCATCGTCTGGTACCCCGGGTTTGGCGGTTTCACCCGTTTTTATCGCATCGACGCTGTGGTCCCTCGCTCGCTCATGCATCGGCGTTGTCAGATGCCTTTGGCGCAGCCTTGGTCTTTCTCAGAGAAGCTCCTTTGAGAGTGATGCGGTGCGCGCTGTGGAGAATGCGATCGCAGATAGCGTCTGCCTGGTTTGGGTCGCCAATCGCTTCGTGCCACTGCTTGAGCGGAATCTGGGTCGCGATGAGTGTGGAGCCACGCTCGGCGCGGTCTTCGATGACCTCCATTAGATCCCGTCTCTCCGATTCTTTCAGCGGGTGAAGCAGCCAATCATCGATAGCCAGTAAGTCCAGCTTGGCGAGTTTCGTCAAAAGCCGGGCGTAGGAACCATCACCACGAGCGACCGCGAGCTCGTGGAGCAAGCGCGGTGCTCGCACGTAGCATCCGGTGAAGCGGCGACGACAGGCCCGCTCCACGAAGGCGCAAGCCAAGAACGATTTGCCAATCCCCGTCGGGCCGGTGATGAGCAGGTTATGGCGCTCACCGACAAAGCGGCAGTTGCCCAGGCTCAAGATCTGTTCGCGGTTTAAGCCTCGAGGCGCTTGGAAGTTCACGTTCTCCAAACATGCCGGATAGCGGAGCTTTGCCGCTCGCAGTCGTCGAGAAAGCTTACGCTGTTCGCGGGCGGTCCACTCGGCATCGACCAGGAGTCCCACACGTTCCTCGAAGCTCAGCTCCTTGTATTCGCTCGAGCTCAACTGGGTTTCGAACGCGGACACCAAGCCGAACAACTTCATGGCGTTCATCTTTTCTATCGTTTCGGGTGTCAGCATCGGGACTCTCCTCCTTCGTAGTGATCCGCGCCTCGGATGTTCTCGTGCTCCTCTCGCGGTTTCGCTTCGGCGTCCGATTCGAGCACCACACGATCCAGACCAGCCGAGAGAATGTTTTTCACCGTGCGATAGCTGTAAGAGCTCAAAGCTTCCGCTCGTGCGCAAGCGGCCTCGAGACGCTCACTGCCCCAGCGGCTGCCTAGTCGCATGACTCCCAGGCAAGAGCGAAATCCCTGCTCCGGGTGAGGCCGACTCTCTAGAATCCCCGCAACCAGCCTTCCCGTGGCGCGACCTGACTGCTCCGCCCAGTGGAGCAGCCGCGACGGCGTCCACTCCAGGTGCTCCCGATGCGAACGTGGCATATGCTCCGGGTTCGTGGAGTAGTGCCCCTTTCCTTTCTTGCGGGGATGCGACGCGACGCGCTTTCCCTTGAACAGGACCTCCACCACCGAGGCCGTCACCCGTGCCTCGACTTTCTCGTGAATGAGCTGATAGGGAACGCTGTACAAGTTGTTCTCCACCTCCACGTGGTAGTCGATGTTCACTCTGCACCGCTTCCACGTCGATAACTCGTAGCTCTCCTGCGGTAGCGGTTTCAGTACGGGCCGGTCTAGCCTTTCGTACAACTCCCGCCGACTCACACCGAGCTTCTGCATCGGACGCGCATTCAGGACCTCTAACTTCTCCCAGATGGCTTCGTTCAGTTCCGCCAGGCTGAAGAACGTGCGATGACGAAGCACCGCCAGGATCCAGCGCTGCGCCACCTGCACTGCTGACTCCACCTTCGCTTTGTCTTTCGGCTTGAACACCCGAGCCGGGACCACAACCGCACCGTAATGCGTCGCCAGCTCTTCGTACGTCCGGTTGATCCCTGGCTCGTAACGGTCCACCAAATCCACGCCGCTCTTCAAGTTGTCCGGAACCCAGATCTCCGTACTGCCACCGAAGTAATCCGACATCCCCTTATGGGCCTTCGCCCACGATTCCAGCGACTGGTTCAGTGTCGCTTCGACGTAGGTGTAACTGCTCGCGCCCAACGTCCCGACGAACAGCTCCATTTCGACGAGCTCTCCCGTTTTCGGATCGACGATGTGAGGCTTCTTCCCCGAAAAATCGACGAATGTCTTCTCGCCTGCTCGATGCCGTTGACGCATCGTCGGGTTCAGCTTCTTCTTCCACTGACCGTACAGCTCGCAATAACGGCTGTAGCCGTACGCTCCCGGCTTATTCTCCGCGTACTCCACCCACAGCTGCAGCAACGTCAGCTCTCGGTGACGCCTCAGCTCCTCGTGGATGTGGGCATAGTCCAGACCCGGCCGTGCGCCAGACGAGCCCGGCGGCGGAAACAGCCCTGCCTCCAGCTCCCCGTCGCTCAGCTCCTCCGGGAGCGGCCAGCTCAAACCACCCTTCTTCGCCTTGGCCAGGTACTCACTCACCGTTCCAACCGCCACGCGAAGTGCCTTTGCGATCGTGCGGTGAGTAAAACCCAGCTCGTACTTTAACCTTAGAACCTCTCGTATTTTTCTCATCGATAACCTCTTAGCTGCCATTTCCTAGATCGTCCTCCTTCCGGGTACGACCTAGAGTGCCTTGAAACGTGCTATCGATGAGCGTTCGCGATGCCGGAACCGGCGTTCACGTTGCCTGGAATCCGTGTTCACCTTCCCCGGAATCCATGTTCACGATCCCCGGAATCCGTGTTCACGATGCTTTGGAATGGATGTTCACCTTCGGCTGGAATCTGCGTTCACGATGCCCCGGAATACGCACTTCGACGCCATCGGAGAGGCGGTCATGCCGGTTCGGTCCGACGGTGAGCCGCGCACCCAGGATTGGGAGAACTATCGGCAAGCTTGTCAAATCGGGCGACCGATGGAGTTACGCGACGAGCTGTGGATGGTGGCCCACGTCGCCGACATGGGGCGGGTTCAAAGCGAGGGGTGGGATAGAGCTTTCTACGAAGAGGTGGCTTCTCATCCACGCGAGCCCACCTGGCTAGGCCACGTAGATGTCGGCGGCGTAGAGGGCGACGAGGATCAGAAGCGCCGCGCCATGGAAACGCAAGTTGGCGATGACGACGAACTGCGACGCGTAAATAAAGTGTCGTACCGTGTGCCAGAACACCTCCCGCTGACACTCGGGCCTGCGATGCAGGGCGCACCGATACGCATGATAGTAGACGACGTCGCAGAACCCCAGGTGCCCGAGCACCAGGAGGAGGTAGAAGGCAGCAACCATGCCCTTTTGAACATTATTGCGCCCCGATCGCGAGTGGTCCAGCCTCTGCCACGGCTCGATCTTTGGGAAGACAGGGAAGACAGGGGAGGTAGCGGCGGTCGAGCGACCGCCGCTCCTTGAACAGGAGACCGCGCTCGAACTCTGCAATCTTGAATCGACGAATCATGTTTCACCTCAACAAGCTCGACGGCGAAGCCGCCGAGCATTTCATGGCCGTCAGGAGGTAGCCTTCTCGCAATCACCACACCTTCGGCGTGGAGGCCCGGCTTGAGTCTCGGCGGACGCGATCCTTTCCGCCCTCCGGCCCCGAGTCCCGAGGGGGAGCCCCGACCCGGGCGCCGAAACGCATGCCGGACCGCTTTACCGAGCCGGTATCTGCGGCCTTCAAGACGCCTTTGCGTGCTGCCCGCCGAAGGCCGCACGACGCGAGCGTCGGCGACGATCGGGAGCCGGCAATCGCGAGCGGCCACCTCCCTCGGGCCTCGAAACATCCTTTGCAAGGATGGTCGGTGACGCAGGAGTCGAACCTGCAACCTCTCGATTACGATCGAGTGCTCTGTCCATTGAGCTAGTCACAATCTAGGAAGTCCGCGCTTCCTTTGTTCCAGTCGCCAGCCTTCGTCAGAACCCGTACACGGAACACACCACGACCCATCAGATGTCCGAGGCGTGGCGCGCCGCCGGCCCGGATGGCACTGGATCTCGTCGCCCAAAACTTAAAAAGGCCTTCCAGGCAGTACCCGGAAGGCCTCGATTTGGGCAGAAAGCAAGACTTCAGGGCGGCCCCTTCGTAAGCTCGACGGCGAAACACAAAGCTGTCGCGGCGTTCCGCAAACGCGGCCATTCCCGAAAATAACTCTCGAACAGTTGATTCATTTCCTCTTTCATCGTGCCGAAGTAGAGTAGCAAAAATTACCGAGGTGTCAAGGAAAAAATCGGGGAAAGCGCAGGCGATCGAATCCGTGGAAGGGATTATTCGGGAGAAACATAACGCAAAGGCGCAAAGGCGCAGCCTCTGGCTAGATCGGCTCGACGACGATAGCCATCGCTTTGAACATCAAGTGCACACGGGAGCCTTCCTGAAGCTGCAGCGTGCTCAGGGCGGAGCGACTGATACGCGCTCTGATCGGTTCGGGCGTTCGGACGACTAGCTCCACCCCGCGCTCGAGCTCGAGAATTTGCCCGACAGTTCCTTGGACGACGTTGCGAGCGCTCGTCCGGCCGACGGCATCGGCGGAAACGATTACGTCGTCCGAAGGGATCGTGGCGGCGACGCTTGTACCTTCGGGGAGCGAAGTGATCGGCGTGGCGAGGACGAGCTCGCCCACGCGCACTTCCGAAAGGCCCTCCTCGGGTCGGTGGGCGGCCACGATTCCCGACAGGACGTTGGCGGGGCCGAGTACGCGGGCTGCGTCCGCCGAGCCGGGTATCTGGAGGAGCTCCGCGGCGGGACCTTGCCGGAGTACCCGACCCCGATCCAGGAGTATTGCGGTGCCGCCGATCGCGAGGGCCTCCACGCGGTTGTGTGTGACATAGAGAAACGGCGTCTGATGGTCCTGCTGGTAGGAGCGCAGGTCCTGAAGGATCGTGGCGCGGGTCTCGCTGTCCACGGCGGAGAGCGGCTCGTCGAGAAGGAGCAGGCGCGGGCGGGCCGCCAGAGCGCGGGCCATGCTGACGCGCTGTTGCTCTCCTCCGGAAAGCTCGCGCGGGTAGCGTGTCGCAGCGTCGCTGACGTGAAAGCGAGCGAGGAACGCCTCCGCCTCGGAGCGGTCACCGGAAGCCGCGAACAGAACGTTGTCGAGAGCGGTGAGGTGGGGGAAGAGTGTCGGTTGCTGGAAGAGCATGACGGTCCCGCGCTCGCGCGGCGTGGGGGTCAAGCCGGCCTCGGTATCCAGGAGCGTCCGGTTGCCGAACGTGATCTGGCCACGACGGGGGGACTCGAGACCTGCCACCGAGCGCAGGAGCGTGGTCTTGCCCGAGCCGGACGGGCCGAAGACGAGGGTGGTGAGCGCATCGCTCGAGAAAAGGACGTCCAGAGAGAAGGGTGGTCCGTCATCGGTCGCAAGCTCGAGCGAGAGCGCGACCCGGAGCTCGGTCACCAGCGTGACGGCTCCATGCGCGCCGCAGCGATAACCACGAGGAGGGAGACAAACGCGAGGAGCAGCGCAAACGATGTCGCTCGGGCGTCCTCTCCGGAGATCACCGCCTGATAGATGGCGAGCGGCATGGTCTGGGTGCGGCCGGGGATGTTTCCTGCGAGCATCAAAGTGGCGCCGAACTCTCCGAGCGCGCGGGCGAAGGACAGCACCGCGCCGGCAACCAGGCCTCGCCTGGCGAGCGGAAGGGTCACGCGCACGAGTGTCTCGACGCGACCTTTGCCCAGGGAATAGGAAGCTTCTTCGAAACGAGTCTCGACGGCGCCGATGGCAGCGGCCGAGGCCCGCACCATGATCGGCATCGCAACGACGGCGGCTGCGATCGCCGCGCCCAGCCAGGTAAAGGCGATGGCATGGCCGGTCAGAGCTTCCCAGGCTCTTCCCAGCGGCCCGCTGCGCCCGAGGAGCGTGATCAAGAAGAAACCGGTGACAGTGGGCGGAAGAACCAGAGGCAGCATCACCATTGCTTCGACGAAGGTGCGCCCCCGGAACCGGTGTCGTCCGAGGAGCCATCCGAGAAGGATGCCAGTCGGGACCACGACGATAGAGGCGACCAGGGCGACCCGGAGCGAAAGCAGAAACGGGGCCAGGAAGGAGCTCGTCTCGCTCATTGGTAGGTTGTGGGGGGCGCGCTGAATCCGTGGGCCTCGAAGATTCGCACGGCCTCGGGACCGGTGGCCGTCTCGACGAAAGCGAGCGCCGCCACTCGAGCCGCGCTCTCCTTCACAACCGCGATTCCGTAGACGATGGGCGAATGGCAATCTGCGGGCGCTTCCGAGACGACGCTTACCGAGCCCTGCAGGATCCGGGCGTCGGTGGTGTACGTGATGCCTGCGTCCACCTCGCCGCGCGCCGTGTAGTCCAGGATCTGGCGGGCATTCTCGGCGAAGACGAGCCGTGGCGAAAGCCGCGCCCAGAGACCGAGAGCTTTCAGGCACTCGCGCGCATAGGCTCCGGCGGGCACGGTCTCGGGATTGCCGAGCGCGATCGAATCTACAGAAGCGAGACTCTCGAAACGATCGACCACCGGGAGCATCGCGGACGGGACCAGCAACGCCAGACGGTTTCCTGCCAGGAGCCGCCGGGTGGAGTCGAGCAGGCGGCCTTCGTCCCGCAATCGGGCGAGCACCGTCGGCGAGGCGCTCGCGAACACGTCGACCGGCGCCCCCCGCCGAATCTGGGTGGCGAGCAATCCGCTGGCAGCGAAGTTGAACTGGATCCGGTGGGGGGATCGGCTCTCGTGAAGCGTCTTGATTTCCTCGAAGGCCGGCCTGAGACTGATGGCCGCCGAGACGAGAATCCCGCTGTCCTCGTCTTGCGGCTGGCAAGACGCCAGGCCGAGTGTCGCCAGGAACAGGAAGTGGAACAGGCTTGTCCGTCTAGTATCCCGTCTCGGAAGTGAGGTTATCATCGAGAGCGTCGAGGCGCCCGGATCGCAAGGCGCGGCGAGGGCGAAATACCGGGTGTATTCAACCGAGCCGAAACGCAGCGAGGCGGGATGCATCGGCGCTCGAATGCAACCTGACTTCCGGGACGGGGCACTAGTATCATGAGGAAGCATGTCCAGCGATTATAAGTGGTGGATGAGGCCGATGCTCAGGAAGCTTTCGAGGCTGCGGCTGGTCTTGCCGGCGGCCTGCGCGATGTTTCTGAATGCCACGCCGGCACTCGCCCAGAGGGTCAACTCGCCGACCGAGTCCACCGTGTTCATCCGGGTCATCGGGAAAATCGAGCTGGAAGTGGTGGACGCGGTCGGTCAACGCTCCGTGGAGGAGAGAGACATCGAGCTCGGTACCGGAAGCGGCTTTGTCTTCACCCCGTACGGGCACGTCCTCACCAACCATCACGTCATCGACGACGAAAGCTTCGTGGAGCGGATACTGGGACGAGACGTTCACGTCGCGCTGGAAGTGAGTCGCGTGGAGGTCGTCTTCCCGGGTGGTGCTTCGGGCCGGGAGCTCGCGCGGTTCGAAGCTTCCGTGGATGCCGTGGATCCTGAGCTCGACCTGGCGGTCCTTTCGATCCCCGGCGGCGATCTGCCGTATCTGGGGCTCGGGGACTCCGATGCGATTCAGCAGGGCTCGGCGGTACGGGTCTACGGCTTCCCCTTCGGCCGCAAGGTCGAGATGGGGAAGGGTAGCGTGCCCGAATCGTGCCGGCCGTCAGCGTGACGAGCGGTGCCGTCTCGGCATCCCGCACCGACGAATCGGGCAAGGTGGCTTTCCTTCAGACCAGTGCGACGATCAATCCCGGCAACAGTGGCGGCCCCATGGTCGATGAAGAGGGCTACGTTCAGGGCGTGGTGCGTCTGAAGCTTGCCGACGGCGACGGCATCGGTTTTGCGATTCCGATCAACGCCGTCAAGGATTTTCTGGACATGAACGGCTTCGGTCAGCTGCTGCCGGTGCGCCGACTGCAATCGGGGCCGGTCGAGGCGCTCCCCACCAAGGGGCTCGAGCTGGCACTTCCGGATACGATGGAGGACGTCTCGCCCGTCCGAACGCAGGCGTTCAACCAACCGGAGGAAGGGGAGGTTCAGTTCGTCGCCGAGAGAGTGCTGACGATCCTCGATGCGACACGACTCGAGCAGATGCTGAGGTCGGAGAACGTCTTCAGCCGGTTTCGAGCCGCCGGGCAGAAGCAGTCGGCGACGTCACCCGATGGAAGACTCATCGGCTCCCCAGCGGCCGCGACCCTCAGTCTGGCGCGTCGCTCAAAATGGAGTACGCCATTGTGGGATCGCCCCCCGAGGTCGTCATCGCGCGATTCGAGGGGCCGGCGGACCAGGTGGCGTACAACCGATCGGTGCTGCGTACCGCCCTCGAGACCCTCCAGGTCGTGTCCTTGCTCACTCGTCCGCTCGACCGGCCACTGGAGTCGGCGGAGGCGGGTTGGCGGTCGCTCAGATTCCCCGTTCCGTCTTCTCCCGAGATCGTGCTTCCCGACCGCTGGAACGAGGACGGCGGTGGACCGCTTCCGTGTCAGGGATTGCCACCTCCGATCGCTGCCGTGGCCACCTCGCCACCCGGCGACTTTACCGTCGCCTTGCGGGCGTCCTTTAGGGATGAGCCTGCGAGTCCCGAAACGGCGGCCAGGGCATGTTCCGCCGCTCCCGGAAAACATGGCGCCCGCTCCTACCGTACGTCGGTCGAGTGGCTCGGCATCCACTATGTAGCGGAAGGCGTATTTGTGCCGAGGGCAGGAGGTCTTCTACAACTGGAGCTCCTCGCGCCTCGAGAGAAGCTCGGCTTCATGAACGCGTTCTACAGGTTCTGGGTCGAGCTGAATTCCAAGCAGTAGCGACGGCGCCGCGGAGCCCTTGCCCCAGCCCGAGCCCGTGCCCCAGCCCGCACCCCTCCAGTCGGGTACGGAAACAGGTCGGGTACGGGGTTTCGGACTAGTACTCCGCCGTCGTCACCACATCCCACAGATTCCGGTAGCGACCGGCGCCGGCGTTGTCCAGGAAACGTTCGATGTTCTGCACGAGCGTGATGGTGATGTGGTCGTCCACCATGTTGGGGTGCGGCCGGTGCAGGTTCGCGTAGGCGCGAATGAAGACGCTGTTCTCGTCCGTCGGCAGCTGCCTCACGTTCTCGACAAAGGCGTTCCATCGGCGCTGGCGGAACAGATAGAACTCCACATTCGAGAGATAGAAACTCTTGACGGTGGCCCCGCGCGCCTCGAGCAGGCGACCCAGGCGGCGAAAGGCGTCGTCGCCGGCAAAATCTCCCACGATCGGGATGATGCGATTCGATCGGTGCATGTCCCGGATGTAGCGGTAAGTCTCCGCGCTGGCGAGCCAGTTGCGGTGTCTTCCCTCCAGATCGGTTTCCAGCAGGAACTCCTTGAGCGATGGGAAGAAGAACGACCGCCAGCTGTCGTACTTGATGTTCAAACCCTGTTTGAAGAACTCCCGGTAGATGAACTCGACGTCCCGGTAGTCCGTGTCCGAGAGATCGAGACCGGCAAAGGCCCGAAGTGAGCTCTTCAGCTCGTCGAGCTGTTGTGCGAAGAAATTCTCGTCCGGCGCGGTTCTTTCCAGACGCGCGACGATCTTCCCCAGGCTGGCATCGGGTCCGAAGTCCGGCCCGGCCAGCGGGCGTGCGATCAGCGCCGAGAGGTACTCGCCGCGCGTTTCGGCCTTCTCGATGAGCGTCTTGAAGATCAGGTGCTCCAGGAGGTTCTGTCGACGAATGTCCACGATGAAGGCCAGCTCGGGTCGGACGGCTGCGATGTAGGTGAAGTTCTGATTCGGTCCGACGCCGACATAGACGCCCTCGTGGTCCGCCAGGGCCTCGAGCTGATCCATGACGTGAAGGTAGGAGGTCTCGTTGGAGATGTAGTTGTTACTCCAGAAGTACCCGCCTTCCTCCGAGATCTCGTTGGTCAGCCGCGAAAACTCGGAGTCGCTCAGCGTCGACGACTGACCGCCGCCTCCCCGGAAGCAGGAGACTGTGGACGGGGAAATGGCGAGCGGAACGGCGATTGCGATGAGACACAAGCGGGCTAGCATCGTAAGAGCCTTGATTCAACCGATCGTAGCGCCCCGGCCACGGTCTGTCCAAGCTGTCCTAGTGTCCTGTATCAGAGGTTCGTTGCCTAAAGCTCGATGCCATTTTGTGTGCTGGCGAGGCGTGACGACGAAGTCATATCTGGATATTTCGAGGAGTCGCAACGAAGCCAGCGCGCAAAAGGGCCCGAGATTTAGGTGACGTACTTCTGATACAGGGCACTAGCACGGGACTACTCACCGAGATGGCGGGCGATGAAGCCGGAAGGACTCTTCGACGTGGGCGACGACCGGCGCCCATCCGTGCGATCTCATGTTCCGATGTCTCGTTTGAAGCTCCCTCGGCACAGAGAATACCACAGCGGTCCCGGAGGCCCATGGTAGACTTGTCTCGTATGTCTGTGAAAAAACGCAGGATCCGGCTGGTCGGTGTGCCTCTGGACCTGGGGGCAGGGCGGCGAGGCGTCGATATGGGTCCTTCCGCCATGCGAAAAGCAGGCATCACATCCCAGCTGACGACGCTCGGCCACGAGGTGACGGACTCCGGAAACATCGAAGTGGATGCCCCGGAGGTACATCGAATTCGGGACGAGAAGCTCAAGTACTTGCCGCTGATCGCCGCGGCGATGACGACGCTCTGCGAGCGGGTCAAGAAGACGCTCGACGACGGCGAGATGCCTCTGGTGCTGGGTGGGGACCACTCCATCGCGATCGGGACGGTCGCTGGTGTCGCCAGCCATCATCGCGAGAAGGATCAGAAGTTCGGAATGATCTGGTTCGATGCCCACGGTGATGCCAACACGCCCGAGACAACGCCTTCAGGAAACATTCACGGCATGCCCCAGGCGGTGATCTTCGGTCGAGGCGCGAAAGATCTCGTGGAGATCGGCGGCTTCGCCGCTGGCGAATGCAAGCTGTCGCCCCAGAACTCATGCATCATTGGGGCTCGTAGCATCGACGAAAAAGAGAAGGAGATCATCAAGGACATTGGTCTCACCGTGTTCACCATGGTACAAATCGACCGCCGCGGTATCTACGACGTGACCCGGGAGGCCATCGAGATCGCTTCTCGCGGCACTTCGGGCATTCACGTGAGCTTCGACGTCGATTCCATGGATCCGTTCGTGGCCCCGGGGGTTGGAACTCCGGTGCGAGGTGGCATCACCTATCGTGAGACCCATACCGCCATGGAGCTCATTGCGGAGACCCAGCGCATCTGCTCGCTCGAGGTGGCGGAGGTGAATCCGATTCTCGATGTGCGCAACTCGACGGCGGAGGTGGCGATCGAGGTCGTTGGCTCGGCGCTCGGGAAACGCATCCTTTGATCGATGCCCGCGACCACGTCCATCCAGCGCAAGGTCGCCGTCGATCTCGACGGGAAGTCGCTCGGCAAGGTCACCGTTTCCATTGCGAAGCCGTCCCGCTCTCGCGCCACCGCTATCATCGCCCACGGCGCGGGGGGCACGATGAACACCCCGTCCATCGTTGCGCTGCAGAAGAGCCTGGCCGACAGCGGGGTGAGTGCGGTCCGGTTCAACTTCCTTTACTCGGAGACGGGAAAACGAAGCCCGGATCGCCAGCCGAAGCTGATGGCAACGTGGCGCGGCGTCGCCGATTGGGTTCGCGGGGAGTTGAAGCCCCGCAACCTCTTCCTCGGAGGGCGCTCCATGGGTGGCCGGATGGCATCCTACCTCGTTGCCGAGGGGTACCCTTGTGAGGGCCTGTTCTTTCTGGCCTACCCGTTTCATCCCCCGGGCAAACCGGACCAGCAGCGAAAAGAGCACCTGTTCGAGATCGACGTGCCGATGTTGTTTCTGACCGGGACGAGAGATTCCTTCGCGACGCTCGAGCTGTTCAAACCTGTGGCAAGAAAACTTGGTGCGACGCTGCACCTGATCGAAAGCGCCGACCACGGTTTCAAAGTGCCAAAGAAGACGGGGCGGTCGGCCGCTGAGGTGAACGAGGAAGTCCTCACCGCGCTGGTCGAGTTCTTCGGAGTGTGACCCATGTCGAACCGGATCGAGACCTTGCGGGAGCTGCTCGAGAAGCATCCCGATGACGCACTGACCCGCTACATGCTCGCGACCGAGCTGTACAAGTCGGGAGACTACCAGGCCACCGTCGAAGAGATGGAACTGTATCTCAAAGCCAAAGAAGACGAGGGGGCGGCCTACCGGATCCTTGCCGACGCGCTCATGCAGCTCGGTAAGAAAAAAGAGGCACGGTGGGCGTTGCGGCAGGGCATGGAAGCTGCGATGGCCCACCACCACGAGGGGATGGCGCAGGAGTTCGAGGAGCAGCTGAAGGAGCTCTAGCAGGTCCACCTTCTGAGGGGGAGTCAGCCGCTAGGATTGGTAACAACAAACCACGAAGGTCGCGAAGGTCACGAAGGTCACGAAGAAAAGATTCGGCTCGTGCTTCAGCGTGCCCCTGCTCGGTGCGTGCCAAACGCTCTCCTACCAGGCCCTCTTTAGGTGAGGTTCCCGAGCCCGGTTCATCGAGGGTTCGCTTCGTGTGCTTCGTGGTTCGTGGTTCGTGCTTTTGCACTTTCTAGAGGTGCTATTTCTTCCGAGACGT
The DNA here is from genome assembly GCA_965237685.1 of Candidatus Marinacidobacterales bacterium. Lineage (GTDB taxonomy): Bacteria > Acidobacteriota > Vicinamibacteria > Marinacidobacterales > SMYC01 > CBDEGF01. The sequence goes on along the minus strand of CBDEGF010000003.1, from coordinate 1,168,333 downwards.
CTTCCCGCGATCCGCCAGGCGGTAGACGAATTTTAGCCCTGACCAGTCATCGTCCACCGCACAGACTTTGATGTCCACCAGTCCGGAAGCGAGTCCGGTCTCCCGTACGATGTTTCCGGTCAGATCCTGCGCGAGAGGCGAGGTCTTCTTGGGCCAGCAGAGCCAGAGCGCGCCGTCCTCGGCGATCGTCTTTTGTGCGCGCGGAAGCGTTTTCCGAAGCTCCGCCTGGGTGCGAGCAAAAAGCAGCACCACTTCCAGCTCCTTGCCTGACATCGGGACGACCCGTGCCCCCGATGGCAGCTCGCCCAGGAGATTCGCAAGCCTCGCCGGCGGCGAGGAGACACCAACTCGATGCCCTTCCTTGATGCCCAGCTTCTTCGGAAGCGGAGTGCCCGAATAACCGGCTGGCATTTTCTACGGCGAGAGTCCCGGCTGGTAGCCGTTCATGAACTGGACAAACATGGAGACCTCGACCATGTCCTTCCCGACGAAGCGGATGCTGTGGGAGTCGATGCGCTCGACGATGGAGAGATAGGCGAGCAGCTCCGGCTGCCGGTAATGCTTGAAGCTGACATCGAACTGTAGGTCGCCTTCGAGGCGAAAGGGCTGGAACTCGCTCAGTCGCTTCACGGCCCGCCGAGCGGTCTCTTCGATGAGCTCGTAGGCCGCTTCCGGTGTCAGAGTCTGCGCAGCGTGAAAGCTCTTTGCCTTCTTGACGACAGCGCCCTCGACTTTGCCGAGGTAGTCCCGGGCCTCCGCCACGATCGCGTCGTCGCCGGAGATCATCACCACCGGTACACCAAAATGGCCGGCAATCGCGGCGTTGAAGCCCGCTTCGGACACGGACGTGCCGTTCAGACGCACGTCCGTGAGCGTCGCGCTGCTGAAGGTGTGGGCCCGCACGCCGGCCGGGTTCGCGGTGGAGCTGTGATAACCGACAAAAATGACGGCATCGAACGTCTCGTCGATCCCCTCCATCATGCCGAGCGGACGGGGCCAGGAGCGGATGAGCTGGACGTCTTTCGGGAGCTTCTCCACCAGCAGATTCTGCCCGTTTCCATGGGAATCGCTGACGAGGATCTCGGTGGCGCCGGCCGCCCGCGCGCCTCGGATCGCAGCCAGGACTTCGCTGGTCATGAATTCGCGGAATCGCTGATACTCGAAGCCGCCCGGTCCGAGCTGCTCGCCGGTGACGGCAGCAACCACCCCTTCCATGTCCGCCGAGATGTAGACCTTGAGCTCGGCCGATGCGACCGCAGGAAACGCGAGCACCAGCGGCAGTCCCAGATAGAATAGTCGTAATCTGTGAATCATGACGCGGGATAATGGCACAGCGTCTTCTACGGTGTAAACCCCGTCCGAAATTACATATCGGTTGTCTCGCACCACGTTGGCAGACCAAAGACTATCGGATCGGGGTAAACTCTGCGGTTTGGTAGGCCACTAAAAGGAGGGCAGTCACATGCGCAAGGAGCTCACCGTCGAGGCGTCGGACGGACACACGCTGGGTGCTTATCGAGCCAACCCGGCGAGTGCATCGCGCGGTGGCATCATCGTTCTTCAGGAGATATTCGGCGTGAACCGGCACATTCGCGAGGTGGCGGACAGCTTCGCAGCCGAGGGTTACGTGGCGGTTGCACCGCGCTCTATGACCGGAGCTCGCAGAAAAACGTCCAGCTCGACTATACCCCCGAGGACGTCGAGGTCGGCCGAAAGCTGAGGGAGGAGTTCTCCTGGGATGACACGATGAAAGACATCGAGGCGGTGCGCAAGCTCCTCGCCAAGGCGAACCTCAACGTCGGGTTGGTGGGTTATTGCTGGGGCGGCACCATGGCCTTTCTGTCAGCGGTGCGCCTGGATCTCGATGCCGCGGTCGTCTACTACGGGGGCCAGATTCTCCCCTACGTCGATGAGAGAGAGCGCTGCCCGCTACTCATGCACTTCGGAGAACGGGACGCCTCGATCCCGATGGACCACGTCGAGAAGATACGGAAGGCACATCCGAGGGCCCGCATTCTCACCTCCGAGGCGGACCACGGTTTCAACTGCAACCATCGAGCGCAGTACGACGAGGCATCTGCGAAGCTCGCGCGACGGAGGACGTTGAGCTTTTTTGCCGACCAACTGGGATAAACTGGACGGTCATGAGTTTTCTGGAGTCGATCGAGGCGATTGCGGCCAGGGCGAACGAGGCCCTCGGTGCCGTGTCCGACGAAGCGTCGCTCGAGGAGTGGCGGATTGTCTTTCTCGGCCGCAACGGTGAGCTGACCAGCCTCCTCAGGACCCTCGGGGAGCAGCCACTGGAAGAGCGCAAGCGTGCCGGCCAGGCGGCCAACCGTCTGAAAGGCTCCCTGGAGGAGGCGTGGAAGAGCAAGAAAGATCGCCTCGGCGACACCAGGGTAGCCCGGGCGGTGGAGGGCGGGCGAGTCGACGTGACGCTTCCTGCACGTCCGCTTGCCGAGGGGCGGCTCCATCCCATCACGCAAACCCAGCGCCAGATCATCGACGCCTTCGTCTCCCAGGGCTTTTCCGTGGTGGAGGGGCCGGAGGTGGAGCTCGACTATTACAACTTCGAGGCACTTCGGATTCCAAAGGACCATCCGGCGCGCGAGCTGATGGACACGTTCTACGTGGATCGCGATGACCCCTCTGGAGCGAAGGTTCTGCTGCGGACACACACGTCGCCGGGGCAAATCCGCTTCATGGAGACACAGCGACCGCCAATCCGCATCATTTCTCCCGGGCGCACGTACCGGAACGAGGCCACCGACCCCAGCCACGAGTGGATGATCACGCAGACGGAGGTTCTCGCCGTCGACGAGGGGCTGACGCTCGCTCATCTGAAAGGTACGCTCTTCGAGTTCGCGAAGCGCGTGTTCGGGCAAGGGAGGAAATTCCGGTTCCGATGTGACTTCTTCCGTTTCGTCGAACCCGGAGTCGACATGTCCATCGATTGCTTCATTTGTCAGGGGAAGGGCTGCCGGACCTGCAAGCACGAAGGGTGGATCGAGATACTCGGCGCGGGCATGGTGCACCCGGAGATCCTGGAGAACATGGGGTACGACCCGGACATCTACACCGGATTCGCGGCCGGCCTGGGTGTCGAGCGTATCGCTTTGCTCCGCTACGGCATCGAGGACATCCGCCTGTTCTACGAGAACGACCTTCGTTTTCTCGCTCAATTTTAGATGCGCGTTCCCATCAAGTGGCTGACGGACTACGTGGATGTCGAGCTGCCGATCCGTGACGTCGCCGAACGCCTCACGATGGCCGGGCTCGAGGTCACCGGAATCGAGGAGACCGGCGAGGACTGGGAGAACGTCGTCGTCGGGAGCGTTGTGCAAGTCGAGCCGCACCCGGATGCGGACCGACTTCGTCTGGCGACCGTGGATACTGGTGGCGAGACCTTCAAGGTCGTTTGCGGCGCGCCGAACGTGGCAAAGGGTCAGAAGATCGCCTACGCGAAGCTCGGGGCGCGGCTCATCGACGCACGCACCGGGGAACCGAGGAAGCTCAAGAGAGCGAAGATCCGCGGCGTCATGTCCGTGGGCATGGTCTGCTCGGAGCGTGAGCTCGGCCTGTCGGACGAGCACGAAGGCATTCTGGTACTGGAAGCGGAAGCGCCGGTCGGTGAACCGCTGGCCAGCGTGCTCGGCGATACGATTTTCGAGATCGACATGAAGCCCAACCGGGCGGACGGCCTGTCCGTTGTCGGTGTGGCGCGTGACGTCGCGGCGCTCACTGGAACGAGCCTTCGCGAGCCGGTCATTGCATTCGACGCAAAGGGTGCGCCGATCGCGGGGCGCGCCAGGGTCGTCATCGAGGACGAGGACTTGTGCCGCCGCTTCACGCTGGCCCTCATCGAAGGCATCGCGCTCGGCCCATCACCAGCATGGATGCAGGAGCGACTCATCGGTGCAGGCATGCGGCCCATCAGCAACGTCGTGGACATCACGAACTACGTCATGCTGGAGCTCGGCCAGCCCGTGCACGCGTTCGACTACGACAAGATCACGGATCACGAGATCATCGTGCGTCGTGCCCGAAAGGGGGAGAAGCTCACGACTCTCGACGGCAAGGAGCGTGAGCTCGAGCCCGGCCAGCTGCTCATTACCGATCCGAGCGGGCCCATCGCAGTGGCGGGAGTCATGGGGGGACTGGCGACCGAGGTCACCGAGAACACCCGAAGCATTCTCCTCGAGGTCGCGAACTTCGATCCGGTCAGCATTCGGCGCAGTGCGATGGCGCTGAAGCTTCCGAGCGAAGCCTCCCGACGATTCGCCTGGGGAGTGGCACCCGAGCTGGCCCCTATCGCATCCCGGAGAGTTACGGAGTTTCTGGTGAAGCTGGCCGGAGGTACGGCCGCCGAGGGTTTGATCGACGCCTACCCGGGAAAGGAGGAGCCGGTTCGTATCGATCTTCCGAGGAAACGAATCCCGCAGGTCCTGGGAATCGATCCCTCGGACAAAGTCATCGTCGACAGCCTGACCGGCCTCGGCTTCGAGGTTGACTCGGGCCGCGAATCGTTCACTGTCCGGGTGCCCTACTGGCGGCGCGACGTCCGGATCGCGGACGACCTGGTCGAGGAAGTGGCGCGCATGGTGGGGTACGACGAGATCCCCGTCGAGCCTCTATCTGGACGGGTCCCCCCCTACGTGCCACAGCCGGTGCGCGAGCTGAGGGAGAGAGCGCGCGATATCCTCCGCAGCGCGGGGATGCAGGAAGTCATCACGTATCCCCTCACCAGTCTGGCGCGACTGGGGCAGGTCGTGCCGAAAAAGACGCTCGAGGCGACGCCGCCTCTTGCGGTCGTGAATCCGCTCAACGTCGGCCACGAGTGTCTGCGGACCACGCTGCGCGGCTCGATTCTCGAGACGGTAGCCCGCAATCTCAAAGTGATGAAAGGCTCGCTGGCCATCTTCGAGGCGGCGCGCGTCTACCTTCCGTCGGACGATGCTCTTCCCAGGGAGGTGGAGCACATCACGGGGGCGGTGACCGGCTTTCGTCTCGATCGGTGGGGAATGCCTTCGGGCAAGGAGGTCGACTTCTTCGATGCGAAAGCGTACGTGGAGCGTCTGTTCGATCGGCTGCACGTCGGGGCGACGTACGAGGTGGAGGAAGCCTATGCCCTCCAACCGGGTCGCACGGCGGCGCTGGTTGTCCATGGACAGCGAATCGGTCTGCTCGGGCAAGTCCACCCCCACACCGCGCGGGGTTTCGAGATCGACCTGAGCGTGTTCTTGTTCGAGATCGTGCTGGACGACTTGGCGAGCGTCGCTTCCGCGCTGACCGAGTATCGTTCTTTTTCCAGGTTTCCCGCGGTGGTGGAGGATCTGGCGGTGGTGGTCGACGACGGCATCTCGTCTCGAACGCTCCAGAAGGAGATGGAAGACCATCCTCTGGTCGCTTCGGTTCGCCTTTTCGACGTCTACAAAGGAGAGCCGGTACCCGAGGGAAGGAAATCGCTCGCCTTCTCGGTGTCGTACCAGGCGCAGGACCGTACGCTGACCGACGAGGAGGTGCGCCGCGCGCGAGACAAGATCGTGGCCCGCCTGCAGAAAAGCGCCGGTGCCGAGCTGAGGAGCTGAGGGGAAATAGTCCAAACAGATGTTTGGGACGTTCCTCTTCGACCTCGACGGAACGCTCGTCGACTCGGTGGAGCTCATCGTCCGTGCGTATCGCTACACGGCCGAGCGGCATCTCGGCATCCAGACGTCCGACGAGATCTGGCTGGAGAGACTCGGGACGCCGCTCCGGAACCAGCTCCGCGCGGTCAGCGACGACGAGTTGCTCATCGAGGCGATGGTGAGCACATACCGGGACTATTACGGGGAGCATCACGACGCCGGGGTCGCGCTCTTCCCGGGTGTCTCCGAGGTCATCTCGACGCTGCACGACGCGGGACACCGTCTGGGGGTGGTCACGAGCAAACTCCGGGCGGGCACGAATCGTGCGCTCGAGCTTGTCGAGCTGGAGTCCTTTTTCGAAGTCATCGTCACCGCAGACGAGGTGGCGCGCCACAAGCCAGATCCGGAGCCGGTGCGAGTGGCTCTGGAGCGATTGGACGCGGCACCGGCCGATACGGTTTTCGTCGGTGACTCGCCGCATGACATCGCGGCGGGCAGAGACGCTGGCGTGGCGACGGCGGCGGTGCTGTGGGGACCATTTTCGGTAGAAACTCTCGAAGCGGAAGGCCCCAACTACTACCTGAACGAGCCCGCCGAGATTGTGTCCGTCCTAGCCCGCTAGGGCGACCCGGCAAAACAAAGAGAAAACATAACGCAAAGGCGCAGAGGCGCAAAGATCGCAAAGGTTTCTTCCTCTCCGCCTTCGGAGGCCTTTGCGCCTGTGGTGCCTCCCGGCACCACCGTTGCCTTGGCTGGATCCAGAGATTTGTTCCTTTGCGTCTTCCCCGACTTTGCGCCTTTGCGTTTCGCTCTTTTATTCTCTCGGAGGGAGGTTTCTTGGCCAAACCTCGTCTCTTCTATACGGGAGAAGGTTGGTGAGTCACGGGGCAAGGGCAGGAGTCGAGCCGAATGAACTCGTCGAACTCGTCTAGACGTGAAGAAACATTCCTTCCGGACGCTGTCGTCGTCAGCCCCGGAATGCGTGAAGTGGCCCGGCAGGTCAAACTGCTGGCGCCGTTCGACATCCCCGTGCTCATCGGTGGCGAGAGCGGAACGGGGAAGGAGCTGGTGGCGCGCAGCATCCATCGGGAGAGCAGGCGGGCGGGGCGGCCCTTCGTTGCGCTCAACTGCGCGGCGCTCCCCGACGCGTTGCTGGAGGCCGATTTTCGGCCACGCGCGAGGCGCATTCACCGGTGCGGAACGCTCCCGCGCGGGTCTTCTCGAAGAGGCTCAGGGGGGAACGCTTTTTCTCGACGAAGTGGCGGATCTCAGTCGCCGCGGTCAGACGATCCTCCTGCGGGTCATCCAGGAGAGAGAGTACCGGCGATTGGGCACCAACGAAAACCGGCGCGCCAACTTTCGGCTATTGTCGGCGACCCACAGGCGTCTCGAAGAGGAAACTCGGCGGGGGAACTTTCGTGAAGACCTGTTCTTTCGCCTCAAGGTCACGTCGATCGAGCTTCCGCCGCTTCGAGAGCGGCCGGCGGACATACTTCCGCTGGCGCGTCGGGTGCTGACCGAGAAGGCCAAGGGACTCGGGCTTGCTGTGCCCGAGCTCACCGTACAGGCCGAGAGGGTTCTGCTGCGGCACTCGTGGCCTGGCAACGTGCGAGAGCTGGAGAACGAAGTCGTACAGGCGCTGGTTCTCGGCGCGGGAGCCGGGACTCTGACCGAGACACATTTCACACCCCGAATTCTCGGTGAGGGGCGCCCACCATTGTCGAAAGCCTCTGACGCATTCGAGCGGGAATATCTGGAGCAGGTACTCCTGCAACACGTTGGAAATCGGACGCATGCCGCCCGGGCTCTCGGGCTGAGCCGCCAGGGGCTCTACCGGAAACTGAAGAAACACGGCATCGCTGATGCGCGATGACCCGGAGCGTTTACACGAGAAGGAGGATGTGAGATAAGTGACGGCAGTTTCTGTCTTGGAGTGGCGAGGACGGATGTCCCAACACAGAGAAGGATCCTGGCACACACCTCCCAAATCCGCCCCCGCCACATTCTTACAGGGGCTAAGTTTTAAGGTTCGCCAGCCGTGGCCAGCATAGATCGCCTTTGGCTGTGATCTTGCGCACATTATGACAGAAATCCGACCGGGTCAAGTAGTTTTTTCACTTTTTTGCACGCCAAGAAACGCTTACGGATCATGAATCGTATTTTTCAAATTGTCGTACTTCTTGCTGGCAGCCTCGTGGTTTCGTCTGCTGCCGCTCGGCAGGAGCCGCCTGGCCTGGACGGGCTCCGACTGCGCTCGATTGGTCCCGCCGTGATGGGTGGGCGCATCGATGCGGTGGCGGTCGTGGAGGAGACGCCGTGGGTCATGACGGTGGGCTCTACTTCTCGTGGGATCGAAGCGAGACGTGGGACAAGGTCAACAACATTCCTCTTGCGCAGTTCTACGCGATCGACGTCGACATGGCGACGCCCTACAACATCTATGCCGGCGCCCAGGACACGCATTCCTGGCGCGGGCCGAGCGCGACCAGGAACCAGATCGGAATCCTGAACGCCGATTGGACGCAGATCAACTTCGGCGACGGGATGTATCAGCAGGCCGATCCCCGTGATCCCACGGTCGTCTATACGGAATCTCAAGGTGGAAACATCGTTCGCCTCGACACGCGAACCGGGGACAGGAAAGTCATCAAGCCGCATCCGACGGAGGACGGCAGCCGCTACCGATATCACTGGACGTCGCCTATCCTGCTTTCACCACACGATCCGACCACCGTTTATCTGGGAGGCAATAGACTGTTCATCTCGAGCGATCGAGGCGATTCCTGGCGAGCGACGATGGACTTGACGCGCGCCGAAGATCGCGACGAGCTCGAGATCATGGGCCTCGTGCCCGACGACGAGACGCTGTCCCGTCACGATGGTGTCGGTGCCTGGGGAACGATCACACGATCAGTGAGTCGTCGATCGTGCCGGGTCTCATCTATGTCGGAACCGATGATGGCCGAATCCAGATGAGCCGTGACGCCGCTGAAAGCTGGCAATCGCTGGAAGAGGGAGTGCGGGACTTCGAGTCGCGACGAGCCAAAGTCAGTCGTGTGGTTGCCTCGAGCCACGCCGAGTCCCGCGCGTATGTGACTTTCGACCGGCACCAGCTCGGGGACTTCTCACCTTACGTTTTCGTGACGGATGATTCCGGGGAGAGCTTCCGCTCCATTACGGGTGGTCTGCCCGAGACCGGGTGGGTGAACGTGCTGGTCGAACATCCACGGAACCCTGACTTGCTGTTCATCGGAACCGAGATCGGTTTGTTCGTGACCTTCGATCGCGGGACGCATTGGGAGCGCATGACGGCAAACTTTCCCACGGTGCCGGTCGACGATCTCGTGATCCACTCGAGAGACGGGGACCTCGTCGTGGGAACACACGGCCGCGCGATCTACATCCTCGATGACGTGACGCCCCTTGCGAAGCACGCTGCATCTGGCTCCGACGTCGAGCTGTTTCCAGTCCGCGAAGCGACCGTGTACCTGCCCTGGAAACACGAGAGCTACCGCGCACAGCGCCAGTTCGTCGGCGTGAATCCGCCTTTCGGCGCCATCATTACCTATTTCGTTCCGGAAGCCGGGGACGACGTGACGGTCGAAGTGACCGGCGGTGCCGGCGAGTCGATTGCGGAGCTCGAGGGGGCCGGAACCCGCGGCTTTCACCGGCTCGTCTGGGATCTCCGGTCGCGAGCTCCCGAGGAGCTGAATGGCGAGCACGGGCCGCTCGTTTCGCCGGGTCGTTACACCGTGCGCCTTCGAAGGGGAGATCTCTCCAGGATCGCTGACGTGCACGTTTCTCTGGATCCGCGGCTGGACATCCCGGCGGAGGAGTCGCGCGCCCGCTACGAGTTCCTGACCTCGTTGAACGACTTTCGAGCCAGCCTCGCTCGCGCTGAAGCGCGTGCGGCGGGACTCTGGAGGAGCTCGACCGAGTGCTCGGTGTCATTCCCGAGGGAGCGCCTCGCCCGGCCATCCAGGAAGTCGCGGACGAAGCCACAAGTCTTCACGCGAAGCTGGGCAGCACCGGTGCGGACTTCCGGAACCCGAGTCTTCCGGCACGAGCGCGCCGGTTGTTCGGCGAGCTCAGCGGTGACGGCGTTCGGCAGGGGAGCCTCTATGGTTCCACACCGGTGCAGAAGCGGCGTCTGGCACAGATGGAAGAAGAGGCTCGGGTGACGCTCGACGCGGTGAATGATCTCACCAGCGAGTCAGTCCCCGAGCTAAATCGCGAGCTGGAATCCCTGGGCCCGTTGAAAATCCGGATCCCTCAGTAGAGAGACGAACCACGACTAGTCAGGGAAATCGAGCTTCGGTCCCTCGTCCAGAGCAGGCTCCGGTGGCGCCGGTGGCAACGCGGCGGCGACGCGGCGGGGGACCGCTCGAGGGGTGGTGCGCGCGAGGTAGGTGATCTCCTTCCGCAGACGCTCCAGGTCCTCACCGCGATCGACGTCGTACCACTCGATGAGCAAGTCGTACGCGATGCTCTCCGAATCGAGGGCCCGCTTCGTCTGGGAGAGGACCATCTCCGTTCCCCAATCGATGTCCGTGAACATGGCGGGGATCCAACGGGAGCAGCCCACGAGGTAATAGCCGCCGTCTTCCGCGGGGCCGATCACGACGTCGTTCCGGTCGAGACGCTCGAAGGCGTCGTGGAGGAGAACGTGAGGAAGGGTCGGGCTGTCGCTTCCCATGATCACGAGCTTCCGGGCATCTTTCGCCAGGTGCTTGTTGACGACAGAAGACAGGCGCGCTCCTAGATCCCCGGTGGGCTGGAGCCCTTGACTCCATTCGGGCGGCACGATGAGGTCACCGGGGGGCGAGAGTTGCTGCGAAAGGAGGAGCAGCTTGTTCGTGCGGCGGTCCAGGCGCGAGAGGCTTTCGAGCGTGTCTTCGACGAGCGCCCGATGAAGCGTGAGCGCCTGCTCCTTGGAAAGGGGGGGGCAGAGTCGCGTCTTGACCTTGCCCAGTTCGGGAGCCCGGGCAAAGAGGACGAGCAGCTCTCCTTTTTCCGGCAATGATCAATCAGCGCTGACTCGAGAGGCCCCGGCTTCGGGCCAGAAGCGACTGAAGCGCAGGATTCTCCGGGTTCGTCGCCAGCCCACGACGGCAAATACGAGCGGCACCCTGTGGATCGCCGGCCGCGAGGTGGGCGCGCGCCGCCTTCACGAGAGGGGTGACGCGATGCGGTTCGAGCTCCGAGAGCTGAACGTAGGTTGCGGCGGCCTCCTTCGGCTTGCTCATTCCGAGGTAAGTATCGCCGAGTCGCTCGAGAACGGCAGGCACGTCTCCCTCGAGTTTCAGGTACACGTGATACGCGGTGATGGCCTCGGCGTAGTTGTCACGAGCGCGATAGAGATCCCCCAGCAGGCGATGTGCCTCCGCGGGGACCGGCGTGGCTTCGCGCGCCCTCTGCAGCTCTGCGAAAACCCGCTCGTCGTCGCCCAGCGCCAGGTAGGCGCGCTCAAGAGAAAGAGCGGCGGGCCCACTCGAAGGATCCATTTGGGCGACCGACTCCAGAGCGGAAACGGCCTTGTCGAGAGCGATCGGATCGCCGGTGCGACTCGCCTCGTCGAGCCAGAGCTCACCCGCGCGCAGATAGGCCTCGGGAAGGTTGGGATCCTGCTCGAGGGCGAGGTTGACGGCCTCGATGGCTTTGGCGGGTTTTCCTCGCTGGCGGTGGACCTCCGCAAGCTGGAGATACACTTCCGCCGTTTGCGGGTTTCGATCCATCTCGTCCCGGATGAGCGGAAGGGCTCGAAGAGGGGCTCCGGCATCGAGATACAGCTCGATGAGAGCGGAGCGTGCTTCAAAAGCTTCCGGTCGCAACGACAGCGCCTGCAAGAAATCCGTCTCCGCTTCGTCTTCGGCCCCGATGGACCTCAAAACGGCCCCCCGCAGGTAGTACGCTTGCCAGAAGTGCTCCTGCAGCGCGGCCGCTTCGTTGAGAGCCTCTATCGCCTCGGCCTCACGTCCCGCCCGGAAGTAAGCGAGTCCGAGCTTGTAGAGCACGTTCGGGGCGCTCGGGTCGAGCGAGAGAACGTCGCGATAGTGGCGGGCCGCGTCATCGAAGCGCTCCATCTCGTAGCAGATTTCCGCCATGCGGAAGGACACCATGCGCTTGTCCCGTGACAGGGTCCAGGCCGTCTCGAGGTCCGTCAGCGCTGGCGCAAGGTTACCCTGCTCTCGATGGGCCTGGGCTCGCTTGACGTATCCAATCGCGTTGTCTGGTCTCATCTCGACCGCGGTGCCGTAGGCCTGAGTTGCCTGGAAAGGGAGCTCCTGCGCGAGGAGCTGGTCTCCGACACGAACGAGCTGAAAGTAGCGGTAGTCGCGACTCAGGATCTGATAGAGCAGAACGCAGATTGACGCGGACAATGCCAGAACGAGGATGGAAACGAGTGCGGTCCTCAAGGCTTACCTGTGGCGTTGTCCCACGCTTAGAGAACGACTCCTAAGTCCAAATACACCAGAACGTTAGCAGAAAGCAATTGGCGAGTCAAAGCAAGGAACCATTACCCTCCGGCCGGTGTCCAATTCACTAGAAAGGCCGCGTCACGGTCGTTTCCCGGCCTCTATGTTAGGATACGGGCAGTTTCCCGGACCCCTCATCGAGGTAGATGAGGTTCCGGGCAAAGGTCGGAACGAATGTCTCGTTGGCCATTTGGACGCCTCATGAACGAACCAACGTCCGCACTGCTCGAGGAGCTGATAGGGCTCGAGCGGCAGACCCCGAGAGAGCTGGGGCTCTCCATCGACGAGGCGGCGCTCATCGATCGCTGTCTGTCGGGCGACGACACCGCCTTCGATCAGGTGGTCGAGCGGTACCAGGACATGGTTTACAACCTGGCGTATCGTCTGCTCGGGGGGGATGAGGAAGCTTTCGACCTCTCCCAGGAGGTGTTCCTGCAGGTGTATCGAAAGCTCGATACGTTCCGGCAGGATGCCTCGTTGCGAACGTGGATCTACCGCATCGTGATCAATCGAGCCAAGAACCGCCAGAGATGGTGGCGGCGACGGCTGGCGGAAATGACGGCATTGACGTTGGAAGAAGTAGAGCGGGTTCCCAATGGGCAGCTGAGCATCGGGTTGAACGGCAAAGGAGTCAGCCCGGACGAGGCTCTTCAGCGCAAAGAGCTCGGGGACATCCTCGACGAAGCCATCGAGCGCCTGCCATTCGAGCAGCGCACGGCTCTCGTACTGCGAGATATCGAAGGATTGTCCTACGAGGAAATCGCTGAGACGCTCAGTCTGCCGGTAGGAACCGTGAAGTCCCGTATTGCCCGTGCACGGGGAACGCTCAGAGAAAAGCTCGATCCAGAGTTGCTGGGACTGACAGGGGAATACTGAGATGTTGATGCACCTGACGAAACAAATGCTCTCCGCGCACTACGACGGTGAGCTGTTGCCCTCCACGATGGGGAGCGTGGGGGACCACCTGAACGAGTGTGCCGAGTGTCGTGAAGACTATGAGAAGCTGGCGGGACTGACGAACGCGGTCCGGCACATCAGGCGGAGAGAGGCTCCGAGCTCGCTGGCGAGCACCGTGAGAGCTCGCGTGGATACGGAGCTCCGGGGCATGGTGCCCGTGCTGCGGGGGCAGATTCTGAGTGACGACTCGCGCCCGGGTTTCCTCAAAGCCCTCAGCCTGGGCACGGTGACGACGTTGCTTTTGCTGAGTCTTTTGGGATTGATGGTGCGCTACGGCGCTCACGCCACCGAGAGCCTCGAAGCGGCGTTGATACCGGGTCCGCTGCCACCACCGGTACTGCTCCACGAGACCATGGCCTCGCCTCGCTTCCGCGACGGGTCGGTGGGTCATCTGCCGTTTGCCGAAGTCGAGCGCGGCAAGGAAGGGACGCTTCTGACGCTCGCGTCGATCGACCAGAACGGGACGATTCGTGGACTCGAGGTCATCTACCGCAGTGGCGATGAGCAGATGCTCACACGCACGCTGGAGGTGCTCATGGATTCCGGGTTCGAGCCGGCACGCCTTGGTGATCGGGCCATTCCGGTGAACTTCCTCTACTTGTTCACGACGACGGAAGTGAGAGCGAAGCGTTCGGACTATCTGACGTCTGTCGTCAGCTGAAGCTGTTGCCTGTCTTGACCGAGCCGCATTATCCTGCGGCTCGGTCGAGGCACCACGGCCGATGAGCTTGGAAGGCGTCGAGGGCAAAGGGCAGGGGCCGACTCTCGCCGTCGTTCTGATCACGCACGACGTGGCCCACACTCTTGGGGCCACTCTCGAATCCGTCGCCTTCGCCGACTCCATCGTGGTCGTCGACTCCGGCTCCGCCGACGGTACCCGGGAGCTTGCTGAACGGCACGGAGCCAGAGTCGTTCTCCAGACCGAGTGGCAAGGCTACGGGTACCAGAAGAATCTCGCACTGTCCCACGTCGAAGGCGACTGGGTTCTCTTCCTGGACGCGGATGAAGTGGTGGACGAGCGACTCGCGGCCGAGATCCAGCGCGTCACTCGGACGAAAGGCTCGGTCGCCGGCTACTCTCTGAAGCGGGTCAACTACTTCTGCGGTGAACGTATGCGGTATGGCTCGTCACGCCCCAAACACGTCCCGCGACTCTTTCAAAAAGGGAAGGGGCGTGTCTCGGACCATCGTGTTCACGAGGTCGTTGTGGTGGATGGGCGTGTGGAGCCGCTGGCCGGTGAGCTGCATCACTACACCACCGAGTCCATCACGCACCGAACACGCAAGAACGACGAGTACACGAGCACGATGGCGAAGGACTGGTTCGACGAGGGCCGTCGAGTGAGCATCGCCCACCTGACGTTCATCATGCCGCTCGTCGTGTTTCGTGAGCTGGTTCTGAAGGCGGGGATCCTCGACGGCGGCAAGGGAATCGTTGCTGCCGGCCTGACCGCCTTCTATGCCTTCAGCAAGTACGCGAAGCTCTGGGAGCTCTACCGCCAGGCCGCGAGAGGTGAGCCAGTAGCGACCGAGGAGCCCACAACCCCGCCCGCCGTCCGTCGAATCGAAGGCTAGCGGGCGGGCAACCACTTCTTCAACTTCGCCGACAGACGATGACGTGCCTGTTCGCGTTGGACCACGCTGTCGTCGGTCACCCAGTTCAGCTGGAGCACCCGTCGCTCACCGACGTAGCGCGTGTGGCCGTGGTAAGCGTTGTCGGTGCAGCGAAAGGCCACCATGGTGGCGGCGGCCGGAACCACTTCCGCGAAATAGTCGTCGAGGCTTCGTTCCGAGCGAAGGAGCCGAAGCCGTCCCCCGGCGTCGTGCCACGATTCGTTCATGTAGATCAGGACGGTGATGATCTTCGTCTTCGTGTCCGTGTGGATACGACCGTCCTTGGCCCGTGCGCACCCTCGGACGGTCAGCATCGTGGGCCGCTCGGAGAGATCGGTATCGAACTTGCGTGAAATGGCGGCGGTGAGCTCTGGTCCTCGAAGTTGATCGAGCAGCTCCGCAAAGGCTGGTCCGAAGGAAAGCTCCGTAGTCGGAAAACTTCCGGGCTTTTCGATCCTGGGGAAGTCGAGGGATATCGCTGTCAGGCGATCGGCGGGGATGAATCCGGGCACGATGACATGGTCGAAGGGCTCGCGTGTCAGCGAGCTCTCCCGCAGCCTGGAAAGATCAAGCATGAGTGGTGCTCGATGGCGCCGAAACACCCGTGGATGCTAGCAGACGGCGGACGGCCTCGAGAACCTCGGTGACCTCGATCTCGGTCATGCAGATGTTGTCGTAGCCGGGGCACACCTGTTTGTAACAGGGCCCACACGGCACCGAATGGAATACGACCTCGTCGCCGCTGCCGAACGGCCCGTTCCGCACCGGATCGGTGGGACCGAAAACCGCCACCACCGGTACATCGAGTGCCGAAGCGAGGTGCATCGGGCCGGTGTCGCCACTCACGAGAAGGCGCGCTCGCCGGAGATAGGGAAGCATCTCGCGCACCGTCGTTTTCGGCGCGAGACGCGCGGAACCGCCCGCCGCTTCGACCACCCTCTCGGCCAGTGACTCTTCACCGGGTCCCCAGAAGACGAGGCTGGGAAGCTCCCACTCACGAGCGATGGAGGCGGCCAGCTCGCCGTACCGCTCCGGGCTCCACCGTTTGGTAGACCAGGTTCCACCGGGGTTGAGCACGACGTACCCGGAGAAGAAGGGCATGTTTCGAATGTGATTCTCCGCCTTCTCTTCTATCTCGTCGGGAACGACCAGTGGAAGCCGGCGCTCTCCCCGGGGGACTCCAGCGGCTTCGAGAAGCCCGAGCTGGCGATCGATGACATGCATCTGATGAGTGCCCAGGTCGATGCGCTCCGTGTAGAAGAGTGCCGCGAGACCCTCCTTCAGATGTCTCCGTGCAAAACCGACCCGGCGATCGCCCCGGGCCAGAAAGGACCACACCGAGGACTTGAGCGTACCTTGAAGATCGAGCACGAGATCGTAGCGTCGCTCTCTGAGCTGACGAACCGAGCGGACCACAGACGACCATGTGCGGGGAGAGAAGATCGCCTTCCTCCAGCGTCCCGTATCGACTTCCAGGAGGGCGTTGACGTCCGGATTGTCGAGGAGCACGTCGCGGCAGCGCCTCTCCACCGCCCAGTCGATCCTCGCTTGTGGCCAGTGACGGCGAAGGGCGGCAAGCGCCGGAATCGTGTGCACGACGTCGCCGAGTGAGCTCAGGCGCACGATGAGGATGCTGCGCGGAGGAATCTCGTTCACAGCTATATGTTAGCGCCACCTGAGACACATCGTCATGGGACAGGCACCCGCTCCTTCAGCTCTTCGAACCAGTTCAGAACGATGTGAATTCGGGGGCGCGACGGGTTACCCGTTTCCGCGGAATCGGCCGGCAGGATGACGACGAACTGCTCGCCGTCCGGGGTGATGTCGTAGTCCCTGTAGCCAGGAAAGACGAGAAATCCTTCCAGCGGGAGCGCCCGTTCATTGGTGAAAGAAAACGCAGGCTCGAGGTTGACGTCGACGACCTTTAGCGTGCTTTGCGTCGCTCCCGCGGGTCGATAGAACAATGCGCGTCCATCCGGCGCCCAGACCGGGGCAAACGCCGTTTCCCGCGTGACCTGATGCCGGGCTCCGGTCCTCGGAAAGGGCTCCACAAAAAGCTCATTGTCCGGCCCGGTAGCACCGGACGTGTAGGCCAGCCATTTCCCGTCGGGAGAGAAGGCAGAGCCCTGCTGTCCTCCCGGACCGCCAGCAAAGACTTCCGGAGAGCTCCCATCCTCGAGCGCGAACGTTCGTACCTCCCTGCCCCCGTCGCCCTCGGTCGAAAAGGAGAGCGTCCGGCCGTCGGGCGACCAGGATTCGGGCCAAGCTGCTTCGCCAGTCATCAGGGGCTCGGCGACGCCGCTTCCGTCTGCACGGGTCCAGTAGATGCCAGTGGTCTCTTCTCTCTCCGACGCAAAGGTCACGCGTTCGCCGTCGGGCGTCCAGATGGGACGGGCGTTGTTGCCTTCGTGCGTGAGCCGTCGGATCGCCGTGACGCCGGAGAGCTCGTACACCCAAATGGTGCCTCCGTCGTCTTCTTGCGTTTTCACGGCCACTTTCTTTCCGTCCGGTGAGACTCTCGGGCTTCGATAGTGTGCCGGCGGAACGTCCAGAGCGCTCACGACTCCGCTTTGGTCGGCGAGCGCGAGAACATCGAGACCGCCCGCCGCGCCCCCGACGTTCGGGACGTAGACGAGAGAGCCCCGCTCGGAAACGCCGTAGTGCGCGCTTGCCGTGGCGCTTGGCGCTGCTCGCCGCACACCTTCGACGAGGGGCACCGGCCCTCCCGCCACTTCCAGACGGGCGAGGTCGAACGGTATCGCGAACAGGTTGTCCTCCAGGGCATAGACGATGTGGCCGGTCGGAACGTAGCGGGCATCCGCGCCCCCCGTCCACAGCACCTTCCGTTCACCGGAATCGAGCGACTCCACCACGATCTCGGCTTCGTCCCACCGACTCGATCCGGTGGCTCGCGTCGTCGTGAACAGCACCGACTCTCCGCCGGGAAGGATTTCCGGTCCATGAACCTGCTCGCCTTCTTCCGCCTCGACGATGACATCGGGAGCTCCGCCATTGGCCGAGACTCGCAGAATTCCATCGAGTGCGTAAACGATGGTCCCATCGACGCCCCAGCTCGCGCCATAGGGTTGGCCGGCATCGCACAGCGTCACCGGCGCGCCGCCGGTCACCGGGATCTTTTTCAACTGGCCGTCGCGATTCGAGAAGAAACCGACCCACTGCCCGTCAGTGGAGAAGAACGGGCCGCTCGCGTCCTCATCCGTTCCCGCGATCGGTCGGGCCGCCATGTCGTCGAAATGGCGGAGATGGAGTTGGCCGCCAGCCACGTAGACGATCTGGGTGCCATCCGGTGAAATGGCCACCAGGGGGCGCCCCAACCTCGTGAAGTTCTCGCCATCGGGCAGCTCATGGTGAAAGCGAACGATGGGACGAGGCTCCGAAGGCTTCAGCGTCCACACCAGAATCCCGATAACCACCGTTGCGGCCCATGGAAGGACCCGTAGAAGCTTCCCTCCACGATGGGCGGTGACTGCCGTATGGGCCAGCGCCCCTTGCGGGTCACGAAGAACATTCTCTATCTCGACGCGAACATCCCCGACCGCCTGCCAGCGGTTCTTGACATCTTTTTCGAAACAACGGCGGAGAAGCTCTTTGACACGGGGATGCAGGTTCGCCTGGAGCGTCGTGTAGTCCGGGTCGCTCCGGATAACCGAGGCCAGGATCTCCGTGGCCAACTCGCCCTGAAACGCCTGGCGACCGGTGAGCATCTCGAACAGAACGCAGCCGAACGAAAAGATGTCCGAGCGCTTGTCGACCGGAATGCCCTTCGCCTGCTCGGGCGACATGTAGGCCGCGGTGCCGAGAATCACGCCTTGCTGCGTCGCCGCGGCGCTCAGGGTCAGTGAGTTCGAGATATTCGGGTCCTCCGCGTCGCTAGCAAACGCCTTCGCCAGCCCGAAGTCCAGAACTTTGACATTGCCGTCGGGAGTGATCTTGATGTTGGCGGGTTTCAGGTCGCGGTGGATGACGCCTTTCTCGTGCGCCGCTTCGAGCGCTTCGGTAATCTGGAGCGCCAGCCGCAACGATTCTTCGACCGGGATGGGACCTTGCTGCAACCGCTCGGCCAGCGTGTCGCCTTCGATGAGCTCGAGGACGAGGAAGCGCGTGCCTTCGAATTCCTCGAGCCCATGAATCGCACCGATGTTCGGATGATTCAGCGGCGCGAGGAGCTTGGCCTCCCGTTCGAATCTGGAAAGACGTGCTTCGTCCTGAGCGAAGGCCTCGGGCAGCGTCTTGATCGCCACCTCGCGCCCGAGCTTGGTGTCCTTCGCGCGCCAGACCTCGCCCATCCCGCCTTTGCCGAGCTCGGCGGTGATTTCGTAGTGACCGAGGGTTCTTCCGATCATTTTCGTGATGACAACCGCCGGCCAAGCATAACACCATCAAAGGCAGGCCTACCTTTCCCCGCCGCAGAAAATCTTGCCCGGGCAAGGTTTTTCCGGCGACCGACATCAGGGGTAGTATGCTCGAGCCTTGTCACGCGCGCGGCTTCTCGGGGGGCTTTTCACCGCCGCCCTGCTTGCAAGGCTCCTCGTCTCCTGGGCGGACTACGGGTTCGTAGCCAGCGACGACCACGACCACGTGCTCGCCGACGCGGTCCCCGCTCAGCGGGTGCCCGGTGCACCGACGGTGGTGGAGACTGCGGGAGTCCGATCGCCCGTTCCGCGACTCCCCGTCTTCTATCTTGCCCGGCTCGCGCTCGGTCTGGGCATCGAGGAGCCGGTCGACCAGGTCCGCTGGATCTACGGTTTTCTCGGTGGTCTCTCGATGCTGTCCGTCTGGCTGGGTTGGCTCGTCTACCAGGAAGCTGACCGCCACGACTGGGGAGCTCACGCCGTCGTCTGGCTCGGCTTCCACTTTCTCGCCGTCTTCGTGTCGACACGTGCCCTGACCGAGAGCATGTCGGCACCGTTCCTGACTCTCTCCGGGGTGGCTCTGGTTTTATACGTTCAAAGCGCCAGAGTGGGCTGGCTCCTGGGCTCGCTGCTCGCGCTGAGCGTCGCCTCGGTGTTCCGCTTCCAGGCCGGAATGGTCGTCCTGGCGCTCGTGGTCGCTCCGCTGGCGATCGGCCGCTATCGCGATCTGGCAGTGCTCGCCGCGCTCGGAGTCGGCTCGTTCCTCGCTACGGGCTGGGTCGACCTGTTTTTGCGCGGCGAGTTTCACGGCTCGCTCCGTGCCTACGTTGCCTTCAACCTGGAGTATTCCTCGGAGCACGGCGTTTCCGGCTGGTACAACTACGCTCTGCTTCTTTTTGCAGCGACACTCCCACCGTTACTCTTGTCCCGCTACAAGGGGTTCCCGTGGCAGGAATACCGACGCCTGGTCTAGCCGGTCGCGCTGGTCGTCTCGATCTTCGTCGTGGGCCATTCGCTAGTTTCCCACAAGGAAGATCGCTTCATGGTTCCGATTCTGCCGTTGTTCCTCGTGCTTCTGGCACCTCTCTCGGCTCATCTCTTCAGCAAGAAACCTTTCGGTTGGAGGAGCGCAGGTTTCGTGACCGTGAACGTCGTTTTCCTTGCCCTGATTGCCGTGACTCCCACTCAGAACAACGTCATCGCCCTCGTGCGCTATCTGGGGGAACGACCCTCCGTTCGATACCTGTGGGCGGTGCGAGAGACCATCAAGGTCTATCCGGTTGCCTACAGCCGAGAAGAGCCGGCGGCGCTTCACCGCCTGAGTCTGATTCCGCTTCGGGCCGCTGAGACCCGCGGGTGTGATACCGCGGTCGCGGTGGGTGAACGCTATCTGCCCTCGACGACGGGCATGCTCGATGGTTTCGTGGAGGTGGCGGTCTTCGAGCCGGGCGTTCTCGAAAGAATTCTGGTCGCAGCCAATCCCGAGCAGAACGCGAGGCGCGGCCCGGTGCATTTGTTCATGAAAGAAGGTTGCGGTGATCCCCAGCCCGAGCCCGTGCCCTAGCCCGAGCCCGGAGTTTGAACAGTCGATGAGGCAACTCGACCACGAGAAGCCGGATGTTACGAGGGTTTGGATGGGTCGTCGGGCTCAGGCTCGGGCTCGGTAACGGGCTCGGGACAAGCATCCCGGGCTCCCGCCCCCGGCGTGAGCCCGGTGTTTTCTAGCGGAGCTCGGTGCGGGCGGTCGCGGAGTTGCCCAGAGCGTCGGTGACTTTGACCACGAGCGTGTACACCCCGTCGCCGTAGCCCTGGATTTGGAAATCGAAGCTTTCGCCGACGGAGTCGGCGATGCCGTCCGCGGGGTAGACCACATTCCAGCTGCCGGAGTTGATGGAGTACTCGGCGCTGCGAATGGGGCTCCCCGCATCCTCCGCCTCGAAACGGACCCGGAGGCCGCCGGAGGCCGCCTCGGCAACAAGACCGCTCAGGGTGGGTGGTGTATTGTCGACCAGAAACGAACGGCTGACTTTGTCACCCGTGAGAGATCTGTCCGCAGGGTTGGACGTGGCGTCGTTGGCGATGATGTGAAGCGTGTAGCGCCCGTCTGGCATCGCGACGGTGTCCCATGCGATGACCGGCTCCCGGAGCTCCGTACGGAGCGATCGCCACAAGCTCTCGCCCTCCGCCCGGTACTGGATCTCGTAGGTCAGGGTGTCTTTGTTCGGGTCGGAAGCCTGCCAGGTCACGGTCTGGTACCCCTTGCGGTACATCTTTCGCGAGAAGTTCGTGGGTGAGCTTTGAGCGGCAGGCGCGGGAGGAGCGCCGTTTCCAGCTGCCTTGGTCTGTTCGTTCAGCGGGACGTCGAGACCAAGGATGTCCATCTGGGCGTTGGGAACCAGCGGACGCTGAAACGTCTGACCGGCCGGGTGGAGCGTGATGTCCGTGACCTCCGGCCTCAGGTTCTTCTCGAGATAGATCGTCGTGACGTCGAAGAGCTCGGGCCCAACCTCACCTGAGGAGTTCAGAACGGCGCGCCATTGAATGAAGCGGGCCGCGGGTGAGCTGATCTGTTCGCCGCTGACGAGGGTGTATGGCGAGGACCAGCTGCTCCAGGTATTGTCAGGTTTGGCCGAGTTGCCCACACGCGTCTGGAGTGTCATCGTCGCCCCGGTAGGGATGCGGGCGTCCCATCTGATTTTTCCCCAGGACGAAACGGTCTTGGTGTCCCTCGCCGGCGAGCGGTAGATGCCTTCCGAACGACGTTCCCTGAGCACTCGATAGATCTTTGCGGGATTTGCCGTGACGAACAGTGCGGTGTCGCGTCCTCCGGCAACGAAAGTTACCTGATCGGCTTCCGCGGTGAACAAGAGGGTGCTCGTCTTGTCCTGCCCGACGAGATAGACCCGGCCTTCCTTGCCGGTGCCAATCATGATTCGATCGTCACGGGACAAAGCCAGGGAGAGGGGCATGTCGGTACGCGAGCTCCAGAGTTGCTCCGCGGTACCCTCGGCGCTGATGCGATAGAGCGCGCCAACGGAGCCCGAGGAGCTGGCCGTCGTTCCCGGCGACGACAGCGCGGCCGTTGCCGTAGCGATGACCGTGACCGACTCGGTGGTCCCACTCACGACGGTCGGGCCCGCCGGGGTCGGAGGTGTTGGCTCGGTAGCGGGAGCCGCTGGCGCCGAAGCTTGCTGGGCTCCGTTGACCGCCGCGGCGTAGATGTTGCCCCGCGAGTCCGTCACCAGAGCTCGAACTTCCTGGAACGGCGTGTCGAAGAGAACGGTCGTATTGCCGCTTCCGTTCGTCTTGAAAACCAGCCCGCTCGAGTCACTGCCCGCATAGATGTTGTCCTCGCCGTCGAGCGCGAGGGACACCAGGTGCGTCTCCTCGCTGGTGAAGATCACCTCGCTCTGACCACCCGGGCTTATCCGATGGATCTGCGCCTTGTCGCCGGTCGCGACGATGAGGTTGCCCAGTGAGTCCACTGCGAGTGCCCAGATGTAGCGGTCGTCGGGGTCGAAGAAAACGTCCTGGGATCCGTCGCGGCCGATGCGGTAGACCTGCCCGCGCGGTGACGTGCCGGCAAAGAGATTGCTCGAGCGGTCCATGGCCAGGGCGTGGACTTGAAGCTCCTTCAGGTCAGCGAGGACGCTCCCGTTTCCAGAAGCATCCACTTTGAAGATCTTTCCCTCGTTGCCGCTGCCCGCATAGATTGCGCCTGTGCCGTCGGTCACCAGGCTCCACAAGAATGGCTCGGTTGCTTCATAGAGAACCTGCGTCTGCGGTGCGAGCGAGACTGTTCCGTCGCTGGTGATCGAGACCCCGTCCGCATCACCAGCCAGGAAATCGGACTGGCTTTCCAGGCGCCAGAAGGTGGGGAGGGCAGCCAGCACCGTTGCCGCCAGGGCGAAGACGATAAGGGCCAGAAGGAGCGCGCGAAAACGAAGCATGCGGGTGGATTCCTTTCGAGCGGATTAGCGGCGCGTGACCTTGACGGTGAGCACTCGCGAGCCGGAGACGCTGAAATCGGTCACGACCTCCTGCTCCAAAATCGTCGAGCTACGGAGCGGGGTGAAGCCGCTGGTCGAGTCGTCGGCCTGGAGGATGTTCATGACGCTCGGCGGAAGAGACGGCAGGTATTCGCCGGAGACGATGGCGCCGCTGCGATCGGCCCGGCTGAGTCGAACATAGAGGCGATTGTTCTTTCGCAACGAGTTGATGGCGCGAATGAGCTGGTCGAGATCCCGGGGCTGAAAGGCCTGGCGCGCTTCCCGGCGCTCCATCGATGAGACAGTCGCGGCGTCCGCGACCACGAGGCTCAGTCGTCCTTGTCCTACGTTCTCCGGGACGGTGACCTCCACCGTATCCAGCACCTCGTCCCCGCGATACGATCGCAGCAGCACCTTGAGTCGGAGCGTTCCTCCCGGCGCGACCTCGTTGGTATCGAGCCAGGCTCGGACCAGCCGGGCGGTCTGCAAGCGCTCGAACGCCTGCACCTCGACCTGGATGTTCTCGACGACGACGTCCTGGAAGTCGTTCGTCATCAGAAAGGCCATCGGCGCTGCCACCATGGCGGAAGCGTTCACCGCGGCCTGCTGATCGGCGAAGACGTCCTCGATGCTGATGTTTCGATCGTCGGCAGTACTGAGCCAGGCGGAGACCTTGACCGTCTGACTTCCGAACTGTCGTTCGGTCGCCTGAAGGATGGCCACGAGGGACGTAAAGGCGAGGAGCGGTGAGAACAGCTCGTCATCGACCATCTCGAGCTGGTACGCCTTCTCCTGCCCGCGGCTGGTCTTGACGACGACCGACATCGGGATCATTCGCGGTCTTGCGTTCAGCACGCCCTTGATCGCGGTGGCTCGATCCTGCGTCCAGGTGCCGATGGTGTCGCCGGAGCTCGTCATCTTGAAAGAGTTCATCAGAGACGGCAAGACGAGGTGCACCGTGGAGCGTCTCATCGGATACTCGATGGGACCCAGATTGAAGAGTGGATGACCGAAGGCGTAGACCGCGCCGGTGAGCGGGTCGGTGTGGGTTACCGTCCCCGTTAGGGAGATGTCGAGGTCTCCGGTCACGAGGCCGACACCGATGGTGTCCCCGGGCTCGAGCGACGCCCGCTCGGCCGGGAGAGGAACGGGCGCTTCAATCTGTGATGGCTGTGATGGCCGTGGTGTCATGGCGCCTGCCATCAACGGTTCGATACCGAGCTGTCTCAGGTAGGGCGCGACGACTTCGAAGGTTTCTGCGCTCAGGCCGTGGACGGACGCCGGCGTCGCGATGGGCGCCAGCATGCGACCCAGGTACGGCTCCAGGTTGTTTACCCCGCTGAGGGAGGTTCCCTGGAGAGGTACCGGTCGTAGCCGCGGCGGGATGGCCTCGGCCAGCCGGTCCGGTGTCAGAGGGAAGGAGAGCGCAGCTACGGATCGCCGGCGGGCCGGCGTCGCCGTGGCGTCGATCATCTCCTGAATCGGTGTGATCCCCGCGATGGGATCCTTGGCGAAGGGGAACGCATAGGCGATGGCGCCGATGAGCTTTCCGTTGATATAGACCGGGCTGCCGCTCATGCCTGCGATCACTCCGGTATGCGCCAGTGGGCCTCCTTCCAGCTCCGCCAGGATCATGTTCCGGTTGGGGCCGAAGTTTCTGAGGATGCCCAGTATCGTGACCTTGAAGGTCACGATATGGTTTCCCTCGAAAACCGTGCGGCCTTCCCCGACCATCCCCGGTTGGATGTCGCTCACCGGAAGGGTTTCGACGGGCGTGCCCCGGGCGACGGAGCCGGTCAAAACGGCGATCGAGCACGAGAGGGTGAGAAGGTATCGCTTTGTCGCTCGGATCATGCTTTTCCGATTAGCTTTGCGAATGGCCGTCACGGTCGACCAACGATTGCAGCCGTCTAGTGCCGCGGCCAAAATTGTATGCGGATCTCTAATTACCCCAACAAGATATGATAGTTCAACCGATTGCCGGGGTCAATTTCACGGACCCGCTCACATTGGGCAGGATTAGCGGGTTCGTGCACTGGCTCCTCTTCTGCGGCTGACCCCGCGAAAGCTTTCTCGCTTGTTTTCTTGTATCGTTTTGTTCGCCGTATGAGTACTTCATCGACAGCCCGACTCGTTGCTTCCGTCGTCGCCCCCACGAACGACGCGATGCTGGAGCTCGCACACTCCGGGACGGAAGGAGCCGACCTGGTCGAGCTGCGCGTGGATGCGCTGCGTGAGCCTCCCGATCTCGAACGGCTTCGAGAGCGCACGGAGCTGCCCGCGATTCTCACGTGCCGGCGTGTGCAGGAAGGTGGAGCGTTTCGGGGCACCGAGGACGACCGCCTGGCCATTCTCCAGCGGGCGATCGCGCTCGGCTTCGCCTACGTGGACTTCGAGCTTCGCGCGACACGCGGTCCGGTCGAGCCGAGCTCTTCCAGCTCACGGATCCTTCTCTCGGTTCATGACCTCGAAGGCATGCTGGCCAGCCCGGAAAGCCATGTCGAGAAGGCACTCGAAAGAGGTGCTCAGGCGATCAAGATCGCGGCGCGGGTCGGCTCGCTCGACCAGACGATGCGTCTTGCGAGAGCCGGCACGTTGGCCCGCGAAAGGGGGATCGAGTATACGGCCGTGCCGCTCGGTCCCGGCGGCGCGGCCGGGCGTGTTCTGGCATCCCGGCTGGGGTCGTCTTTCATGTACACGTTCGCTCGAGGCGGGTCGATTGCCGGACCGGGTCAGATCTCGATCGACGAGCTCCTGGACCGTTACCGCTTCCGTTCCTTATCGGCAAAGACGGCGATCTACGGCATCGTCGGATCGCACGCCAGCGAGAGCCTCTCGCCGGCCATGCACAACGCATTTTTCGCCGAGCACGGCATCGATGCCGTCTACGTTTCCTTTCAGCAGGAGTCGCTGGGATCCTTCATGGAGGACGCTCGGGCGTTCGGCGTTCGCGGCTTGTCGGTGACGAATCCTTTCAAAGAGCAGACGTTCGAGTACCTCGACGAGGGCAAGAACATCGTCGATGGCGATGCCGCTGCGGTCGGAGCGGCCAATACCCTCGTGCTCGAGGGTGACGTCTGGAACGGCTTGAACACCGACGTGGACGGCGTGAGGCGGCCACTCGAGCGGCGGGGCGATCTTCGAGAGCAGCGCGCGGTCGTACTCGGCGCGGGTGGTGCCGCGCGGGCCGCCGTGGCGGCCGCGAAAGGACTGGGGATGCGCACCACGGTGCTTGCTCGCCGGCGAGAGCAGAGCGTGGAGCTGGCCAAATCTCTCGGCTGCGAAGCAGGAACTCTGAATGAGCTGAGCGGATTGGAATTCGACGTTCTGATCCACGCCACTCCGGTAGGGAGCTCCGCTCAGCCTGGCGTCATCGTCACACTCCCCGCGGATTCGATGTCTGGAAAGATCATCTTCGACATGGTGAGCCTCCCGGAGGAGACAGAGCTCATCCGGGCGGCCAGGGCCGCCGGGGCGACGACGATTACCGGTCTCGAGATGCTCGGCGAGCAGGCGGTGGGCCAGGCGAAGCTCTGGACCGGAATCGACGCGGACGCAGGCACGTTCACCGAGACCGCGCGACGGGCGTCGCGCCCCGAAACTCTCTCGCGATACTCCCGCCAGATTCTCTTCAAGGAAATTGGTGAGGAGGGGCAGAGACGCCTGCGCACGACGAGTGTTCTCGTGGTCGGTGCCGGAGCACTCGGTTCGGTCTCTTCCGAGATGCTGGTCCGGGCGGGCGTTGGGATGCTCCGTCTCGTGGATCGGGACTACGTCGACGAGACAAATCTGCAGCGACAGTCGCTGTACGACGAGGACGATCTTGCCCGCTCGCTGCCGAAAGCGGTGGCCGCCCGGGAGAAGCTGGCGCGAATGAACAGCGACGTGCGAATCGATGCGCGAGTGGAGGATATGCACCCCGGGAACGTGCGGCAACTTCTCGAGGACATCGACCTCGTTCTCGACGGAACGGACAACTTCGAGACCCGCTACCTGCTGAACGATGCCTGCCTCGAAAAGGGCACGCCGTGGATCTACGCGGCGGCGGTCGGCAGCTATGGAATGAGCTTCGTCATTCTTCCCGGAGAGAGCGCTTGCCTGCGCTGTCTGGTGGACGAGCAGCCGCCCCCGGGTGCCTCACCGAGCTGCGATACCGCCGGTATCCTTGCCCCGGCGGTGCACGCGGTCGCGTCGTTCCAGGTCGGCGAAGCGCTCAAGATCCTTTCCGGACGTCGCGAGAGCCTGCTGGGGAGTCTTCTTTCGCTCGACGTCTGGACGGGGACGTTCGAGAGGTTTCGTGCGAAAGGACCTCGGGCTGGTTGCCTCGCGTGCCAGCGCCGGCAGTTCGACTATCTGTCCGGGGAGGAGCAGAAGCTCGCCGTGACGTTGTGCGGGCGCAATGCAGTGCAAGTCCGTCCAGCGCGAACCGAAACGCTTCCGCTGGGTGATATTGCGGCCCGGCTCGGGCCGCTCGGCGATGTCCGATCGAACGCTCATCTTCTGCGATTCAAGACCGGCGAGAACGAGCTGGTGCTGTTTCGGGACGGGCGTGCCATCGTACACGGCACCTCTGATCCGGCGGTAGCTCGAAGCCTCTACGCGCGCTACGTGGGAAGCTGAGAAGGATGCGACGTCGAGGCCTTTGCCCGAGTCGAGGGCTTCGAAGCGCATGCGCGCGCCATCTCAGTGAGGTTTGAGCACGATGCGTGAGCGTCTGGGGGACGAAGAGCTGCTTGCCGCGGTCCGACCCGAGGTTCGCGAGCTGACGGCCTACTACGTCGAGCCGCACGACGTCGAGGTGAAGCTCGACCAGAACGAGAACGCGTTCGGAATGCCGGAGCCCATCTCTAGATCCTGCTGAACCCGACATGACCGCGCTCGATATCACGCTCATCATCGATGCCGACGACACCCTCTGGGAGAACAATATTCATTTCGAGCAAGCCACCGAGCACTTTCTCGACCTGGTGGAGTCGAAGGGCGGCGATCGCGAGGAAGCAGCGCGACTCCTGCCCCGGATCGAGCGCCGCAACATCCCGCAGCACGGGTACGGAACACCGTCTTTCGCCCGCTCTCTTCAGGACTGTCTCGAAGAGGTCACCGGCAAGGCGTCGAGCGCCGAGGATCGGCAGACACTCCTTGCGCTGGGGGCGCAGGTGCGCAACATGCCCATCGAGTATCTGCCGGGGGTCAAGCCGATGCTCGGCCAGCTGAAAGAACGGCATCGGTTGATTCTGTTCACGAAGGGCGATCTGTCCGAGCAGCGCGACAAGGTCGAGCGCAGCGGCGCCATGCCGTTCTTCCACCACGTCGAGGTGACTTCCGACAAGAGCCCGTCGGACTACGAGCGACTCATCGAGCATCAGGAGCTGTCGGTCGAGGCGAGCTGGATGGTGGGCAACAGCCCTCGCTCGGACATCAATCCTGCCCTCGAGGTCGGTCTTGGCGCGGTCTTCATTCCTCATCCGCGGACGTGGGAGCTCGAGCACGAGGAAGTGCGACAGAAGAAGGGTGCCCGCTACAAGGTCTTGCAGCGTTTCAGCGACCTGCTGGACGTAAAATTTCGTTGACAAAACGAAACTCTGGCGCCCGGAAAGTCTTTCCGAAGTCCCGCCCTTTCAGACCGGCTCATTTCGTTCCGTCAAAGGTCACTGGGCGCAACCTTTTCGTGATCTTGATCATTTTTCTACTAGAAATGTTCTCTTGACATAAAAGGAAAAATGAGGTGTCCTTCACAATCCTAAATAAAGAAAACGGTCGCAGCTAAGCGGCCGATGGAGGGACACCTCAATGAAAAGCAGTATCACGCGGGAGGAGTTTAGTAAAGAAGTAAGTCGTCTATCCGAGGAGTTCGCGGAGCAAGTGTGGCAGGCGGTCGTGGAAGCGGAAGCTGATGTCGAACGGTGTGACGAGTGGATGCGGGTCAAGGGCAGCGAATACCTGCGTGAGGTACTGGGCAAGGCGCTCAGCCAACGCTCGGAACGACTCGGTGTGTCAGGCGCATGCGAATGCGGCGCGTCGATGGAGTTTCGACAACATCGAGCGTTCCGGGTGCACACGGTACTGGCGGGTCGGGATGTGGAGCTGAGTGTGGTTTACGCTCAGTGCTGTGAGTGTCGTCAAGGCAAGTATCCGCTGCTGGAAGAGATGCGGGTGGACCAGGAGGGATTCACGCAAGCCTTACAAGAGTTGTCGCTGTTGGCAGGAGTGATCGAACCCTACCGCTCGGCGAGCGAGCAATTGCTGCGAAAGTTCACCGGGGTGGTCGTGAGCTCCGAGAAGATTCAAAGCTTGGTAGGCGCCGATGGGAAAAAGGCGGAGGGTTTTTCGAAAGAGCCTGCGAACGAGGTGGAAGCTGGAACGGGCAGACGCCATAAGGGACCGCTGTACATAGGGATAGACGGCGGGATGGTATTCGTGGACGGCCGCTGGCAGGAAGTCAAGCTAGGCTGCCTTTATACCGAGCAAGGGCGTGTGCAGAGCAAGCTCGGACGCGGAGAGTTGACCGAACGACAGGTCGTAGGGGTTCGAGGTAGCCCCGAAGCACTCGGCGAGGTTTTGTGGCCTCGCTCTTGCTCAATGGGGGCGGAGTCTCGCAAGGTCGTCATCCTGGGTGACGGTGCGCCGTGGATTTGGAATCTTGCGGAGGAGCTGTTCACCGATCGAGTCGAGATCCTTGATTGGTATCACGCCGACGAGAATATCAGCCGTGTGGCACGGGTGGTTTTCGGCGAAGGCACCGACGAAGCCGCACAGTGGCGCAAATCGCAACTCGACCGTCTATACGAAGACGCCGTGGATGAGGTGATCGAGGGTTTGCGGTTTCTGAAAAAGCGTCATCGTTCCAAAGACGAAGAGATCGACAAGCTCACCGGCTACCTCGAGAGAAACGGGCATCGAATGAAATACAGAACGTTTCGACAAAGCGGCTACTACATCGGCAGCGGTGCCGTGGAAAGTGCCGTGAGCCACGTTATGCAACAAAGGATGAAGCGAGTCGGGATGAGATGGCACGCCGCTGGGGCCGATGCAATGCTCGCGCTGCGCTGTGTCTTCCGAAGCACGGGCGCCTGGGATTCGTTCTGGAACTATCGAAAACAGGTCGCATGAACGGAAGTCGATTGCGCCCAGGTCACTTGACAGATGGGCGAGCGCTCGGTAACAATGATAATTGCCTTCAACTTATTGAAAACCTAGACATCAACTTGGAAAGGGGGGATTGCGTATGTTCAAGAAAATCGGACAGCGCATACGCAAAGTCCGATTGGAACATGGGATCAAACAAAAGGACTTGGCGCGCAAGATCGGTATATCGCAAGGGGCCTTGACCAACTTCGAGCTCGGCCGCCGCAAGATCTCGCTCGAGTGGCTGGTCAAGATCGCTCGTGCTCTCGAGATGCCTGTCGGCTACTTCATGGCCGTCGTCGAGCCACAGGCGGACGAGGGTGGTCTCGGTCCCAAGGATCACCGTCTGCTTCGCGCTTTTCGACGCATCGGGCGTGACCCGAGGCTGCAAACGGACCTGCTCAACATGATAGAGCGGGTCGGTACGCACCTCGAGCGCGGCACCGCCCGGGCAGGAAGGAGCGTTCCGGTCTAGTCGTTTACCGCTCGGGGGTCTCTTCCAAAAGTTTCCGTCCCCTCCGGGCAGGTAAGCCACTCAACGTTCGACACTTCCAGCATTTCACCCCGTCCTTGTCGCCTTCGCCCCCGGGCGACTCATGCGCTACAATTTGACTAGATCACTCAGTAATGACCGAACTCCCGATCCATCCGGACCGTCAGGGCGGAGCCGGACAGGAGTTGGCCCGCCGACGGGATCGGATCGCGGAGCGGGCGAAAGAGGCTCCCGGGGCCTATCGGAAGGCCCTGGAAGAGCTGGCGATGGACTGCGTGTACGAGACACTGAGACTGACCGGCGAGCCCCTCGAGCGCGAGGTGGTTGGTCGAGCGGCGCTGGAGAAGCTCTCCTCGGTCGGGCGCCACTTCGCGGCTCTCGACACCATCGAACGCCAGGCTCGTGAAAACCCTGACTGGAACCCCGAGTTGCTCCAGGAGGTTCACCGCCTGACGAGCCGCGTGTCTCCGGGTCAGCTCCGAACAACGAGCACCTCGGCACAATTCGGCAACGCCCGCCCGGCGGAACCCTCGGCCATCGAGCCGAAACTTCGAAACCTGGGCGAGTGGCTTTCGACGAAGACAGGCCGGGACATGCTCGCGGCAGAGCGAGCCGCACTCGCCTTTGCCCGTGTGGTGGAGATCGCACCCTTCGAGAGAGGGAACTTCAGGACTGCACACTTCATGATGAGCTTCTTCTCGCTCGCCGATGGATACCCGTACGTTTACTTCCGGCTCGAGGAGGCGGACCGCCTGCGTGAGGACGTGGAGCGTGCGTTCCAGTTCGACACGCTTCCGCTGGTGAACAGAGTGACGGAATCCCTGGGCCGCTCGTTGTCCCTCTGTGAGAAGGGCCTTGGCTTGACGGAATAGCCGACGTGAAAGGCGCGATCGCGATAGCAGGCCTCGCAGCGCTGGTGGCGCTGAGCGCGAGCGGTCTGTTCCTATCGACGACGAGCTCGGCTCATCCCGGCTCCGGAGACGTCCTCCTGCGAGTGCTGCACGTCGTTCTCCTCCTGTCGGCGCTCTTCTACACCGGCTTCCGCTACACACTGCGACGCCGAACGTCCCTCGATGAGCTCGCCCTGCTGCTGAGTCTTGCCTGCGGGGTCAATTTCATCGTTCAGCTGACGGGGGGAAGCCGCTCTCCCTGGATAGGCCTCTATCTGCTGGTGGGCGGCCTCGCCTCCGTGGCGTTCTCGCAGCGGCACGTCGTCATTCTGACCGCGGCAGTGATCTCGCTCGAGACCGCAAACGGGTTGCTCAACCCGTCCGGGCCCGCCGGCGACCTCGCGGGACCGCTCCTCGTTTTCGTGGCCGTCGTCTGGGGGTTCACCTTCATGGCGCGGGTGGAGCGCGACCGTGCGGATCGCGCAGAAGATCGACTGCTCCGGCTCGACACGGGGCTGAAACAGCTCGAGTCCACCTCCGAGACGCCGTCTCCCTTGAGCGAGGAAGGCCAACGCGTCGGACGAGCGCAGTACGTCCGCCAGCTCGACCAGCAGCTTCAGCCCCTGCTGGAGCTCGCCAGACAGGCGACAGGCTCCACGACCGCGCTTCTCCTCCAGGTCGACGAGTCGGGCACGTCCTACTGGGTGCGGCTGGTGAGCGGCCCGCATCGTCAGGTCACGCTTCGGAAGCAGCCGGTTCGGGGAGAGATTCTCGCAGAAGCCTTGCGGGCGGAGGCCGCCGTTTGTGCGGCCAGCCCTTTCCGGCCATTCCCTGCCTCCTGGCACGTCGGAGAGTTCCGTCCGCAATCCGTGCTGTTGTTCCCGATACGACACTGGGACGAGCCACCCTGGGTGCTCGTTCTCGAGGATGAAGAGCCACGGCCCTTCGACGCGGCGCGCCAAGAACTCGCCCGATCATTCGGAGAGCAGATGGCGGGGGTCCAGTCGTTGTTCCGGCGACAGGCGACCCAGCACGTGGAGGAGCAGAAGCTCAAACGGCTCCTTCGGGTTAGCGAGCGTTTGTCTGAGGCGCTACGGGTCGACGAGATCCTGACCCAAATTGTCTCCTACGCACGAGAGGTCGCGGCGTTCGACACGTGCGCTGTCTGTCTCGTCGACGACGGTAGCGAAACCTATCGGGTGGCGATGGCCGAAGGGTATCCCGAGCAGGTGCTCGGGCTGCGCTGCCCCGATCGAGTCGACCACGTGGGCCGGCAGGGTCCTGCGTGCCAGAGAGGAGCCGCTGGCGATACGTATCGCCAAACGTTCGCGTATGCCTCTGCTGTACCCGAAGGAGAAGCCCGTTTCGTCCGAGGTGCAGTCCTGGCAGTGCCCTTGCGGGCACAGAACCGCGTGTGCGGTGCACTGCTTCTGACCCGAAAGGGAGAACCGCACTCGGCCCAGGATGTCCGGCTCCTCCGCATCCACTGCAATCAGGCGGCGGTGGCGATAGAGAACGCCCTCGCCTACGAAAAGGCAAGCAAGCTGGCCGCGACCGATGCTCTCACCGGATTGTTCAACCGCCGGTACCTGGAGGAGGCGCTCACACGGGAGATCTCACGTGCAGAGCGAGCGGGCAGTCGACTGGCGACGTTGATTCTCGATATTGATCACTTCAAAGGGTTCAACGACACTTATGGTCACGCGATGGGTGATGTCGTGCTGAAGAAGGTCGCGAACGTGCTGCGGAGCGGACTTCGCAAGGGGGACGTCCTGGCACGATTCGGAGGAGAGGAGTTCGTTATTCTCCTGCCAGGAGTCTCTTCGCGGAGTGCCCTCGAGCTCGCGGAGCGTATCCGCGCCTCGGTCGAGAGTGCCGATGTTCATCCTGGCGGGCCGCGGAAGCATGTAACGGTGAGCGTAGGGGTCTCGCTGTTTCCGGATGACGGAGGTCACGGCGAAGAGCTGCTCCAGAAGGCGGACGAGGCGCTGTACGCGGCGAAAGAAACGGGTAGAAACCGGGCGGTGGTCTATCGCGCCGTGGATGCCGCCAAGGTCAGCAAGACCAAGGCGACGAGGGCCGAAGCGGTAGGAGCAGCCACCTGAAGCCAGGCCCTTCCTTCTACCACCGCCTGGGGTTGTCACGCGAGGCTTCTAGCGAGGACATCAAAAGGGCCTACCGTGAGCTCGCGAAGCGATTTCATCCCGACGGCGCCAGCGGGGATGAGAGTCGCTTTCGGGAAATCCGGGAAGCCTACGACACGCTAGCCGATCCGGAGGCGCGGCGTAACTACGATCGCGGGTTCCCGGATGGCGGGCCCGCCGTGTCCTGGGGGGGAGGCTTCGAAGGACCCCTGCCGCCACTCCCAGGCGCATCACGCGCTTTCGTGAACCTGCCCGAGCCGCGCGTGAACTTGATCGTGTCACCCGACGAGGCACGTCGCGGAGGGAGCGTCTCGCTCGAGGTCCGCATTTCCGAGCCGTGCGCCGGATGTGGCTCCGGAACGCAAGCTCTCGCGCCGTGGTGCCCGCATTGCCAGGGCAGGGGTCGTACCGAACGTTTCCAGAGGGCCTCGTTCTTGGTCCCGGCGGGCGCGGCGCAGGGCCAGTCGGTTGTGGGCACTACCATCGACGGCCGCGAGATCCGCGCGAACGTGCAGATCGTGAAGCGCTAGCTCTTTCGGCTAAGATCTCCGGCACCATGACGGAAGATGTTCGTACCGGTCTGACTGTGGAGGCCTTCAAGCGCTCCTTCGTAGACAGCCTCTTTTACGTTCAGGGGCGTTTCCCGGTGGTGGCCACCCGAACGACAACTACATGGCCCTCGCCTATGCCGTACGCGACCGGCTCCTGGATCGGTGGGTGGACACGGGGCTCTCCTATCTGGTCGAGCGCAGTCGCACGGTGTGCTATCTGTCGGCGGAGTTCCTTCTCGGTCCCCATCTTGGCAATAACCTGATCAACCTGGGTGTCTACGAGGAGGTTCGTGAAGCGATGCACGACCTCGGCTTGCGGCTGGACGACCTCCTGGAACAGGAAGAGGAGCCCGGTCTGGGAAACGGCGGCCTGGGCCGGCTGGCGGCATGCTATCTCGACTCGCTGGCCACTCTCCAGGTTCCCTCCATCGGCTACGGGGTACGGTACGAGTTCGGGATCTTCGACCAGGAAATCCGCGATGGCTGGCAGGTCGAGGTGACGGACAAATGGTTGAGGCTCGGAAATCCGTGGGAGATCGAGCGCCCCGAGATCACGTTCCGCGTCAAGCTGGGTGGCCATACCGAAACGCACCGCGACGAAACGGGCCGACACCGCGTGCGCTGGGTGCCGGAACGAGAGATTCGAGGCGTGGCCTATGACACCCCGATCCTCGGCTACCGCGTGCCGACGGCAAATCTCCTCCGACTGTGGACGGCCGAGGCTTGCGAGTCGTTCGACTTCCAGGCGTTTAACGTGGGGGACTACTACGGCGCGGTCGATCAGAAGGTTCTTTCGGAGAACGTGAGCAAGGTTCTGTACCCCAACGATGAGCCGATCCAGGGGAAGCAGCTGCGGCTCGAGCAGCAGTACTTCTTCGTCACCTGTTCGTTGCAGGACATGATCCGGGTCCACCTCCAGACGGCGGACGGCGTCAGCGATCTGCACGAGAAGTACGCGGTGCAGCTCAACGACACCGCATCCGGCTATCGCGGTCGCAGAGCTCATGCGCCTTCTGGTGGACGAGCACGGGATGGACTGGGAGCCTGCCTGGGAGGTGACCCGGCAGAGCCTTGCATATACGAACCACACGCTGCTTCCGGAGGCACTGGAAAGGTGGCCGGTTTCGCTCTTCGGTCGCCTGCTGCCCCGTCACCTGGAGATCGTCTACGAGATCAATCGGAGGTTTCTCGACGGCGTCCGCGCGAGGTACCCGGGGGATGACTCGCGGGTCGCGCGCCTGTCGGTCATCGACGAGTCGGGTGAGCGATACGTCCGGATGGCGCACCTGGCGGCGGTGGGAAGCCACGCGATCAACGGCGTCGCGGAGCTCCACACTGAGCTTCTGAAGGGGCAAGTGCTCAGGGATTTCCATGAGCTGTGGCCCGAGAAGTTCAGCAACAAGCACGAACGGCGTGACGCCGCGGCGCTTTCTCGTCCTGTGCAACCCGAACCTCTCGAGCCTCATCTCGCAGAAGATTGGCGAGGACTGGATTCGCGATCTTACCCAACTCCGCCAATTGGAGGCTTCGGCCGACGACGCCGGCTTCCGAGAGGAGTGGCGTCGCATCAAGAAGGCCAACAAAGAACGGCTGGCCTCAGAGATACAGGAGCGCACCGGCACGACCGTGGATCCGGACAGTTTGTTCGACATCCAGGTCAAACGCATCCACGAGTACAAGCGACAGCATTTGAACGTGCTGCACGTCGTGACGCTCTACAACCGCTTGAGGCAGAATCCGGCGCTGGACCTTCCACCGCGCACGGTCCTGTTCGGCGGCAAGGCGGCTCCCGGTTACTTCATGGCAAAACTCATCATCAAGCTCATTCACGCGGTGGCCGATGTCGTCAACAACGATCCGAAGACCCGGGACCGCCTCAAGGTGGTCTTCCTGCCGGACTTCAACGTCAAGCACAGCCAGCGCGTCTTCCCGGCAGGTGAGCTTTCCGAGCAGATCTCGATGGCCGGCAAGGAAGCTTCGGGAACGGGCAACATGAAGTTCGCTCTCAACGGGGCGCTTACCATTGGTACTCTCGACGGCGCCAACATCGAGATCCGCGAGGAGGTCGGCGCGGAGAACTTCTTCCTTTTCGGCCTGTCGGCAGCGGAAGTCTCCGAGCGCAAGCGCCAGGGATACCGGCCCCGGCAGATCTATGAGGGCAATCCAGAGCTGTGCGAAGCGTTGGACCTCATTGGAAGAGGTTACTTCTCGCCAGACGAGCCGGGCCTCTTCGAGCCGATCGTCAGCTCGCTCCTGGACAGGAACGAGTATCTGCTTCTCGCTGACTACGCGTCGTATGTGGAGCGACAGGACGAGGCGAGCCAGGCCTATCGCGACCGGGACGCCTGGACGCGAAAGTCCATCTTGAACGTGGCTCGTATCGGCAAGTTCTCCTCGGACCGGGCGATCCGCGAATACTGCGAGGACATCTGGAGGGTGGAACCGCGGTCCATCGAATCCGCGGAAGGATGACTCGTCCGGCGTTTGTCCCCGCGCCGCGATGCTGGTCTCCTCTGCGTCCGACAAGCGGAGTTACAGGTTCGTTCGATTTTTCCTCGTTTTTCGCTTGACAGCTTTCTGGAAGGCCAGGTCAGCGTTCGGCTGAACCTCGTACCAATTGCCCCCTAGCGTCTCTAGAATGGCCACCAGTGCCATCGATCGAGGTTTCGATCCGTTTTAACCATAACACCATAAACGTGCAGTAGAGGCGAAACAGCGGCGAACAAAAAACGCGTGTTATGCTGCGTTCAATGGAAGCTACGCAGTCGGTATCGCGCTTCTTCGAGCCGCCCCATCCCAATCATGAAGAGAAGTACCGATTGGCCGGCGAGATCTCCGAGATGGCGGCGACGATTCACGCAGCCGAGTTTCGACTTCTGGAGAGGATGCGTCGCTTCGACGAGATCGGTGGATGGGGTATGGTCGATGCGCGGAGCTTTCCCGACTGGCTGAGCTGGAACGCCGGCTGGGATCTGGGCGACGGCAGGGAGAAAGTACGGGTTGCCCGGCCCCTGGGAAAACTACCGGAAATCAGCGAGAGCATGCGCAAGGGGGAGCTCTCCTTCTCGAAGGTTCGCGCCATCACGCGGATCGCGACCCCAGAGAACGAAAAGGGTCTTCTCGATACCGCCAAATGTACCAGCGCCGCGCAGCTCGTGCGCTTCACTCGGGCGTGCCGGATGGCGGACCGGAACGAAGAGCGCTCGCGCGCAATCCGCATGGAAGAGAAGCGCTATCTGAGGCTCATACCCGAGGAAGACGGCATGTTCTCCATCCGGGGTCTTTTGACACCCGAAGTCGGTACGGTCGTGGATCGCGCGATTGGCGCGGCCTGCGATCGACTCTACAAGGATGAGAAAGAAGCCATCAAGGAGCGGGGCCCGACGGCACCCCTGCCGTGCGATCCCATCACCGGCTCTCCTCTTAGCCCCTCGCAACGCCGCGCCGATGCCCTGCGGCTCGTCGCGGAGTCCGCTCTGAAGGATGGGCTCGACTCGGGCACCCGCGGCGACCGATATCAGGTCGTTCTCCATGTCGACGCTGGCGTACTGGCGGATCCGGACAAGGAAGGCAAATCGTTTTTCGACGACGGCCGCGCTGTTTCGCCCGACACTGCCCGCCGCATTGCCTGTGATTCCGCTCTCGTGGTCGCGCAACACGACCGCGAGGGCAATCTCCTCGACCTGGGCCGAAAAACGCGCGTCATTTCTCCCGCGCTGAGGCGAGCGCTCCAGTATCGCGACCCGCGCTGCATCTTCCCATCGTGCAACATCCGATTCTGCGAAGGCCATCACCAGAAGCACTGGGCCGAAGGCGGCGAGACGAAGCTCTGGAACCTCTTGAATCTCTGTTTTCGTCACCACGTCGCCGTTCACGAAGGCGGCTACCGCGTCGAACCGATGCCGGATGGGACCTTCGCATTCTATAACCCGTACGGCATCCCCTTCCTCAGGCGGTGACTCCCCCGACGCTCGAGGGCGATCCGGTTGCGGCGCTCGAGGCGTCCAATCGCGAAGCCGGCGTCGTGATCGATGACTGGACGTGCTGGCCCAAGAACGCCGACGAGACCATCGACCTGGATTTGATGGTCTCCTGCTTCATCTGGGACGAGGTTCGGCGCCGTCGCGACGACGACGAAGACGACGAAGAGGAACGCGGACCTCCCTGATCTGCGTCTGGGACGGGCCGGCTCTCAGTCCGAAAGCTTGATGCGGGTTCCTGCCTCCCCGCGAGAGCCGTTGAAGCGGTTGTCGGGGTACTTTTCGAGCAGCCAGGTGCGGAAGGCTCCGGCAATGATTCCGAGGCCGACGGCCACGCCGGCCACCACCGCCGCCAGGAAGAACGCGTTCAGCATGAACCAGGCGAGCCCCTTTTCCGGTTCTGGATCGCGCAAGGAGAAGAACTCGACCTGGCTTTCGTCGATTTGCTGGAGGAGAGCAAAAAGTGCAGGATAGCGCCCGAACAGCTCGAAGAGCCCGAACAGCATGCCTCATGCTAGCCACTCACGTAAGGACAATCAAACCAGGATCTGAAATATGCCAGGCATGCCCCGGGGTTCGTTCTGCTGGCGGCACTGCCCCTCGGCCTCGGCATTGGTGGCACGACCGCGATCTACAGCTTCGTCAGCGGGATCCTGCTGACCCCACGAGATTCCTCTTCGAGGTGAACGCGACCGAGTCGACGACCTTCGTGACCGCATTCCTGTTGCTCGGAGGGGTTGGTCTCGTCGCGACGTTCTTTCCGGCACTGAGAGCGACCTGCGTCGACCCTGTGACAACGTTGAGAGCAGAGTGACCGAAATTGCACGGTTGCGGACCTCTGTCAGCCCCGACAAGATAAGGGCGCCTCATGAGATCTTCCGGTTCCGGCCAGGTGACCGAGCTCCTCGATCAATGGCGTGAAGGCGATCGGGATGCCCTCGAAAGACTCATGTCCATTGTTTACGACGAGCTGCAGAGTCTTGCGCGCCGTTATCTTCGTCGTGAGAGGCCGGACCATAGTCTGCAGGCGACCGACCTGACCCACGAGGCCTTTCTCCGTCTGGTCGGACAGCGAAAAGTGAAGTGGCAGAATCGCGCGCACTTCTTTGCCATTGCCGCGCAGATGATGCGGCGTGTCCTTGTCGAGCACGCGCGGAAGCGTCAGACCGCGAAACGCGGCGCGGATCCTGCTCGTGTAACGCTCATCGACAAGGACGGTGCGGTCGGCTCACCGAGCCTCGATGTGCTCGCGGTTCACGAGGCGCTCGAGCGCCTGGCGGAGCTGGACGAGCGGCAATCTCAGATCGTCGAGCTGCGCTACTTCGGAGGATTGACGGTGGAAGAAGTGAGCGACGTCCTCGGTGCCTCCCCAGCTACCGTCAAGCGAGAGTGGAAGACGGCGCTCCTCTGGCTGAAGCGGGCTCTCGAGCCCGGATAGCTTGCACAGTCGCGAAACGTCAACGCCCCGCGGAGGTTGGTCCTTTCTCTCCGAGGTTCATCTTGCCGAGCTTCCTGACGTCCGAGCCCGTCGGCACTCCCCAGCGCGCCAGAAGCACATTGCCCGATGCATCGGTGATGAAGCTTGCCGGTACCGCATCCATACGAAGCTCGTCGAGAACGAGAGCGTTGACCCTTTTCACTTGCGCGTCGGGAAGCCCCCTCAGGAGCTCGTAAGGCGGACGGTGCTCTTCCGCCCAGCCGCCCAGCATTTCCTCGGTGTCATCGAGGTCAACGGGGAGCCCGTACATCCCGAGCTCGGCGGAGGAGAAAACCTCTCGGAGGTGGCGAAACTCGGGCATCTCGTCTGCGCAGGTGATGCACCAGGTTGCCATCGTTGTGTAAAGTCGAAGCGCCTCCTTCGTCGGCGTCTCCTCGTGCAAGACGGCGAGCCGATTGGGGCTGGCAGGCTGCGGTAGCAGTCTCTGCCTCCAGACCTCCCGTTGAGGCAGTCGGGTCATCAGGCTGCGAGGCTTGGCGTAAGACTCGATCACGAACGTCTCACCGGTGGGGGATGTCGATGGGTCTTCATAGACCGTCACCAGCGAGCCGGAACGGACGCCGGACAATGTCGGCTCCTTCCCCGACAGCCAGCCCACCCTGAGCGACCGGGCCCCGTCATGCTCACCGAGTCCTACGATCATCGTCGCACTATTCTGGGTTTTGAAGCCGCCCTCCGTCTGATGCTGGCGAAAGACGGTCAGATCGTCATCGAGCTCGAGCGCTACGGTGGTGCCGAATCCATCGCGCGCACTCCATTCCGCAGACGGCTCGGCCGATCGGTTTCCCCCCACGAACCGAAGAGCGACGTAGTGATGCGACAGCGCGTTGGGTCCTGCTCCCATCTCGTTGCGAAGAAGGCGAAGGCGAGGCGTGCCCATGTTCGCAAGCAGTACGTCGAGCCAACCGTCGCGATCATAGTCGATGAGAGCAAAGCCCCGGCTGTCTGCCGGATCATCCATCCCGGAAACCCCGGAGAGGTCGGTGAACTGATAGTCCGGTCCTCCTCCCATGAAGAGGTGGTTGCGCTCGTTGCCGCTCCAGGAGATACCCTGCGCGATGGAGCGGGTGCTCTCGAGGATCAGCGCGGACTGTGCCGCCCAGAGCGCTTCGATATCGGGTCCGCTGCCGTCCAGATCGCGTGCGACCGCACGCCAGAAGATGCTTCACGTATCGCCCACCGTGGCTACGGGACGTGGCACCGTTGCGAGGCCCGCCGGCACGTAAATGTCGAGGCAGGCATCGTTGTTCAGATCGGCGAAGCCTCCTCCCCAGGCGACGTCGGCCGCCTCCACCAGCGCCGCCGGCGGCTCGAGGCCCGACGCCTTCACGAAGCCACCCGGTTCGTTCCGCATCAGCGTGTTACCCCGCGCCGACTGTGTGACCCCAACGCCCGAGCCCATCTGTTCGGTGATCCGAAGCCCCGACTTGCTGTACATGTTGGTCGTGTACATATCGGGGCGGCCATCGTTGTTGTAATCGCCCCAGGACGCTCCCATGCCGAAGCCGACCTCTCCCGTGACCTCGTTCGAGACGTCCGCGAACGTTCCGTCCCCGCGGTTTCTCATGAGCTGGTTGGGGCCAGCCTCGTTCGTCACGTAGAGGTCGACATCGCCGTCGAGGTCGTAATCGGACCAGGCGGTCGCGAGGGTGTTGTAGAAGATCTCGACCGCGTCGGCGTCGGAGGCGCGCGTAAAGCGTCCCTCGCCAAGGTTCTTCAAGAGGAGGTTTCGCGGGCCGGGGACGGCGGTGACCGGATGCGCCTCGGGACTCGTGAGCTTCTCGATGTACTCGCGAGATTCGTCGGCGGACAGGAAGGGAACACGGGCCGCGTCACCGGCCTCCTGGAGCGCCGGCAACATGAAGTTCGGCGTGGTGACGAAACGACCGAGGTAGACGTCCAGCAGGCCGTCGTTGTCGTAGTCCGCGACGGTGATGGGCACCGTCCAGGCGGGCAGCGGGAAGTCCACCAGATCGTTTCGCACTACGAAACGGCCGTTCTCGTTGCGAAGGTACTGCGTCCCTCTTTCGTCACCCATGTGGGTGACGAACACGTCGCTGTCGCCGTCGTTGTCGAAGTCGGCAAAGACCGCGCCGTAGAGATTCTCCAGGTCGAGCCCGACATTCTTCGAGATCTCTTCGAAGCTGCCGTCGCCTCGGTTGCGAAAGAGCAAAGCCGGGCCCTCGAACGAAGAGAAGAGGAAGTTATCGAAGCCGTCCCGGTCGATGTCTACCACCGAAGCCTGATTTCCAATATCGAAGGGATATTTTCCTTGTGCGGCCAGCGCCTCGATTCCCGCGATCGCCGCGTCGAGCTCGACTTCTCCGCTGGAGACGCCCACCACGAGCTGGATCAGCCCTTCGTCGCGAGTGGCGGGCAGAAGTCGGTTCCGGTCCTCCTCGTCGATCGCGTCCTCGACGACGTCCGAGAACATCGGGCCGGCTGCTTCGTAGAGATCGAGTCCCTGCACCTCGAGCTTCGAGACGAGCCACCCGTCCGCTTCGTCGTCGTCCGATCGGTTCTGTCTGCTCCACCGGATACCGAGCGTCCCTTTGACGCCGGCCAGCGTTCCGGAGCGAAGCTCGGCGAGTCCTTTGAAGCCGGACTCCGTGTCGTACGTCGATTTGTCCCCGTCGGCAAAAGAGCCTTTGACATTGTAGAAGTTGAAGTGGTGGAAGTACTCGACCGAGTCGAGGAA
Source organism: Candidatus Marinacidobacterales bacterium (assembly GCA_965237685.1). Taxonomy (GTDB): domain Bacteria; phylum Acidobacteriota; class Vicinamibacteria; order Marinacidobacterales; family SMYC01; genus CBDEGF01. The sequence goes on along the minus strand of CBDEGF010000003.1, from coordinate 1,125,919 downwards.
GTTTTCCCAGAGGGTCAGCTCCTCTCGCGTCGAGTTGTGGGGCTCGGCCGAGAGCGTCCAGTGTCCCTTCGTCACCGATGTGCCAGGAACTGGGTCGGTTCGTCTGGCGCGTGAGCTCCCAGGTCCCGGACCCGGACGTTCGCCTCGAAAACGTGCCGGCTTTGGGCATCGGGCAGCTCGAGGTTCAGCACGGACTTCGAAAGTGCCGCCAGGGGGATACGGAGTCCTTCGATGACCGACTCGCTTTCCAGCACCTCGTCGGCGGTCATTTTCTTCTCGGGCTGGGTCTCGTGCGGAACCGCCAGTCCCATCAGCAGGATCGAGGCGGGTATAGGCCACCATTTTCGGAAGTTTGTCTCCATGGTCGTCATCTCCTCGTTTGCTGTCCTCCCGCTGGGACAGTGCCTTGGCTGCTGAAAGGTATCGCGTCAAAAGGTAGCAAATCGGCTCAACAAATCCAGCAGAATATACATCGAGCCAGGCGTTGAACGCAGTCAAGCTGGACCATTTGAAGAGCCCGGGATAGACACTTAAAATCTTGCGTTGCGAGGAGAACTTGAGCTCTGAGCGCTGGCAGAAAGTAAAAGCGATTCTCGACTCGGCGCTGGCCCTTCCCAGCGAGGAACGCGCGGCCGTTGTCCAGGTGGCATGCGGGAGCGACGTTTCGCTTCGGGAGGAGGTCGAGTCCCTTCTGGCGCGCGAGTCTCAGAGCGCCGCCGTCGGCACCGGCGCGGCCCTAGAGGCTCTGAAAGAGGGCGAGACCCTCGAAAAGGAGCCACTGGCCAAGGAGCCCGAGCCCCAGGACACCGCAGCCGTCCTCTTCGCCCCACGGGCGATTCCAGCCAGGGGAAGTGCTGGCCGAGCGCTACCGCATTGTGGACCTTCTTGGAAAAGGTGGTATGGGCGAGGTCTACCGGGCGGACGACCTGAAGCTCGATCAGCCGGTGGCGCTCAAGTTCCTTCCCGAGAATGTGGAACGGGACCCATCGCGGCTGTTGCGCTTTCAGGGTGAGGTGCGTCTCGCGCGTCAGGTGGCCCACCCCAACGTGTGCCGGGTGTACGACATCGGCGAAGTCGAGGGACGGACCTTCCTGACGATGGAGTACGTCGACGGTGAGGACCTCGGAGCTTTGCTGCGGCGCATCGGACGGATTCCCCACGACAAGGCGGTCGAGATCGCCCATCAACTGTGCGCGGGGCTCGCCGCGGCGCACGAGAGAGGAGTTCTTCACCGGGATCTGAAACCCGCCAACATCATGCTGGATGGCCGGGGACACGTACGGATTACCGACTTTGGCCTCGCCGCCCTCGCGGGCGAAGTGGAGGGTGCTGAGATCCGTTCGGGAACCCCCCAGTTCATGTTGCCCGAGCAGCTTGGCGGGCCTGGAAGTGACCGTTCGGAGTGACCTCTACAGCCTGGGCCTGGTGCTCTACGAGCTGTTCACCGGGAAGCAAGCGTTTGCTGGCACGACGCCTGCGCAGCGGCTCAAAGCCCAGAAAGAGTTGACGCCGACCCATCCTTCGAGCCACGTGGAGGATCTGGACCCGGCCGTGGAACGCGTGATCCTGCGCTGTCTGGAGCGGGAGCCGCGCAACCGCCCCTTGTCCGCGCTCTCCGTGGCAGCGGCGCTGCCCGGTGGCGATCCTCTCGCGGCGGCCCTGGCGGCAGGAGAAACCCCTTCGCCGGAGCTGGTGGCCGAGGCGGGGCAGGCAGGAGGCCTCAGGCCCCTGTACGGTTGGGTTTGCCTCGTCGGAATCGCTGTTCTGGTCGCGCTCCAGGCTTTGTTCATGGAAGAGGGGGCGATCCAGCGGCGAGTGCCCTTCGATCGTGCTCCCGAGGTTCTCGCCGAGAGCGCGCGCGACATATTGAGGATGCTCGGGCTCGGTTCAGAGAGAACCGATACAACACAGGGTTTCTCCTACGATCGAGACTACCTCTCGTATCTGGCGAAAGAGGGGGGAGAGGATCCCTACGCGCCGCTGGCAACGGCAGAGCAGGGCGCGGTCCGGTTCTGGTATCGCGAGAGTCCGGTCCCGCTGTTGCCGCATCGTCTGGCATCGATGCCGTTCACTCCCCGGAGCTTTGATCCCCCCCTCACGACACCGGGAATGGTGATGGTTCGCCTCGATCTGGCGGGTCGACTCCGAGCGCTCGAGGTCGTTCCCCCGGTCGAGCGTAACGGGGTGGAGATCCGGTCGGGGCCCAATTGGGCCTTTCTATTTTCCCGTGCTGGGCTCGACATCGCAGAGTTCGCGCCCGTTTCCGCCCGGTGGAATCCACCGACGTTCGCCGATGCAGTGCTTGCCTGGGAAGCTGCGGCTCGTGATGGGCCTGGCAGCCGGTTGCGTGTGGAGGCGGCATCGTATGCTGGCGACCCGGTCTCGTTTCGAGTCGTCGAGCCGTGGATGCCCTCGCCGGTGGTCGAAGAGAATCCGTGGGGACGACCGTCCGACGTCAGTAGGAGCTCATGGGGCAGCTTGTTTCACGTATCGGTGATGTTGCTCGCGATCCTGGCCGCGGCGCTTCTGGCACGGCGAAACATGCGTTTGAAGAGAGGCGACCGTCGGGCGGCGTTTCGGCTCGCTCTCTTCATGTTCTCGCTCGTCATGCTGCACTGGGTGTTCGGCGCGCATCACACCGGCGGCGCGCCCGAAGTCGATTTGTTGTTCGGCGCGCTCTACACAGCTTCCTTCACCTTCGGGCTGGTCTGGATCCTCTATATGGCCCTCGAGCCTTACGCACGTCGGTTCTGGCCGGAGAGCATGGTGACGTGGGTGCGCGTTCTGAACGGACGCTTCCGCGATCCCCTCGTCGGTCGTGACGTGCTCCTGGGGTGTGTGCTCGGTGCGCTCTGGTCGGTCATGTTCGCGGCGACCCCGTTCCTCGCGGCCTGGCTCGGGGGCTCGACCCTGCCGAACGACTCGATCATGGCGAAACAGCTCGATCCCCTCCAGGGGATGAGCTCCGCGCTGTCGATCACATTTCTCCTCGCTCACGACAACCTGAAGAGCGCGGTGGTTTTCATAATGACTCTCCTGCTTCTCCGCCTTCTTCTTCGACGCACCTCGCTCGCCGTCGGTATTGCCTTCGTCATCGCCTTGGTCGTCTACGGCGGAACCATGTACCTCGCCAACGCCTTCATCTACTGGGTTCTCTGGTTTCTTGCCCTCTTGCGCCTGGGCTGGGTGCCGGTCGTCGTCGGGATGTTCTTCTCGGAACTTCTCTTTGTCGCGCCGCTCGGCTTCGAGCTCTCCCACTGGACGGCACCGCCCACGGTGCTGGCCGTAGTGCTTCTGGCGGCTGTCTCGGCTTATGCTTTCAAGACGGCTCTGGGAGGAAGGCAAGCTCTGGGCAGCCTGTTCGCCGAGGTTTGATAGTTGAGGCGCGGGCGGGTTAGGTTAGTGCTAGTTCTGCTGAGACGTCGAGGCGACGGCAGTCCGAGTGCGCTGCACTTTCGTGGTGCGCAGGAGCTGGCTGTGATACGCCCGAATGCCCTCGGCAATCGACGAGGCGACTTGTTGCCGATGACTAGCACTGCCGAGCTCCTTGGCATCCGCGCTGTTGGAGACGAAGCCGACCTCCACGAGAACCGCTGGCATGTTGGCACCGAGGAGGACGTAGAGCGGAGCGGTTTTCACGCCCCGGTTGCGCTTGTGTCTTTTCGATTTCAGGACGCCGAGGGCCATCGAGTTCTGAACCGCGTGTGCCATCTCACGGGATTCCTGTATCCGGCTGTTGTTCATGACTTGTTCGAGGAGGTTTTGCAGCTCGGCAATGCGTCGGGTGCTGACGGCGTTCTCCCGAGCGGCAACTTCCTCTGCGTCCGGAGTGGTCGCCAGGTTGAGGTAAAAGGTCTCCAATCCGCGGGGTCGTGAGCTGCGGCTCGCGTTGATGTGAATGGAGACAAAGAGATCGGCCTCCTGGGTATTAGCGATGGCGGTTCGCTCCTCGAGCGGAATGAACACGTCGCTGTCGCGCGTCATCTTGACCTCTAGCTCGTCATCCTGCCGGAGGAGCTTGGCCACTCGACGAGAAATGTCGAGGGCGAGGTCCTTCTCCTTGAGGCCGTTGCCCATCGTGCCGGGGTCGTGTCCTCCGTGCCCCGCATCGATCAGGATGCGGCGTGCAACGAGACCGAGTTGACGCGCCGTCGAATAGCCGTCGCGCGTCGGCGCCGGGGGTAGACGCAGGTCGACTTCTTCCACGTTTTCGTCGAGCGCAGGTGCTTCTGTCGGCTCAGCGCCAGGGGATTCGGGCGCGGTGGAGGGGGCGGGCTTCGTACCACCGTCAGCGACGACGACTGCCGGGCGCTCCGGCTTGGGCGGTGTCCCCAGGATGTCGACGACGAGTCGATACGGGTCGGGCAGCGAGAACACGTTGTAGTCGCTGATGCGCTTGAAGTCGAGCACGACCCGCACGACGTTGGGCCGATTGACCCCGACACGGATTTGTTCCAGCAGGCCGTCCTCGATCGGGAACGTTCGGGAGGCGAGCTCGCTCGAAGGCTGGGTATCGAGCAGATCGAAGTAGATGCGATAGGGATCGTCGAGTCGACCTTGGCGGAAACGGACGCTGCGGTCCATGTCGATGACCACACGCGTATACTCGCGGCCGCTCCAGTGCCGGATGTTGTTCACTGCCACGATGCCGGGCGGGAGCTTCCGGGAGGAAGCGCGCTTCGGTTTGGGACGCATGGAATCCAGAAGAGTGCGAGCTTCGCTCGCTTCCGGGCTGTCCGGCGCTCCACTCGTCACCTTGCGCAGCTCGATGCTCGCGGCTTTCCGGTCGGACAGCTCTTCCAGGAACAATTTGCCTCTCAGAAGCCGCGCACGGCTCACCCATTTGCTCCGGGGGTATCCGTTGATGAGAAGCAGGTAGGCATCGAGCGAGCGGTTGAGAGCGCTCCGGTCGCCGAAACGACGGTGGACCTCGCGGTAGATCTCGCCCTCGTAGTACAAAGCGTCGTCGCAGTAGCCGCTTCGCGGATGTCGCAGCACCACGTAGCGGTATTTCTTTCCGACTGCTGTCCAGGCGGATTTCTTCTGCACGAGCGTCTTGGATTTGTGCAGCTCGCGCTCCGCCGCCTGTGCCTCCTTGTAGAGTGTCGCGGCCGTCTTTTCCGCCAGCGCAGGCCGAGCGCTCCCGATGAGAAGCGCGACGACAGCGCCTGCCTCAACGAAGCTGCTGATCGACCTCATCGAAATAATCCTTCGGAACCAGAACCTCACGCGGCTTCGAGCCATCGGGCGGTCCGACGATGCCGTCCGCCTCGAGCATGTCGACGATCCGGGCCGCTCGGCTGTACCCGAGACGAAGGCGGCGCTGCAGGTGAGAGACCGAAGCCTGTCTCGCTTCCACGACGACGCGCGCCGCCTTGTCGTACAGCTCGTCCTTCTCGAACGTCTGGACGTCGTGCGATTCCTGTGCCTGGAGAATGGCCTCATTGTACTCGGGACGGCCCTCGCGTCTCCAGAAAGCAACCAGCCGTCCGACCTCCGCCTCCGAAACGAAGCCTCCGTGCAGGCGAATGAGGCGCGCGGAGCCGGGGGGCAGCAGCAGCATGTCGCCTTTTCCGAGAAGCTGCTCGGCGCCGTTGCTGTCCAGAATCGTGCGTGAATCGACCCGCGAAGCGACGCGAAAGCCGATGCGGGTCGGGAAGTTGGCCTTGATGATACCCGTGATCACGTCGACCGAAGGTCTCTGCGTGGCGAGCGCCAGGTGAATGCCGACTGCCCGGGCCATCTGGGCCAGTCGAGTGATGGCATCCTCGACGTCCGAGGACGAGACCATCATCAGGTCGGCCAGCTCGTCGATGACGACCATCATGTAGGGCAGCGGTCTGAGCGGCTCGCCGTGCTCGTCCTCTTTCTTTTCTCCGGCCTCGATGGCGCCCTTGAGAATGTTGTTGTACTGGTCGATGTTGCGCACACCTTCCGAGGCGAGCATCTTGATGCGGCTCTCCATCTCGTAGACGATCCAATTCAGGACGTCGGCGGCCTTCTTGGGATCTGTGACGACCGGAGTGAGAAGGTGGGGCACGTCCTGATAGACACCGAGCTCGATGCGCTTGGGATCGATGAGAATCAGCTTGGCCTCGTCGGGTGTGGATTTGTAGAGCACCGAGCAGATCAGACCGTTCAGCAGGACCGATTTTCCGCTACCGGTGGCGCCGGCGATCAGGAGATGCGGCATGCGCGTCAGATCACTCATGTAAGGCGCGCCGTCGATGGTCTTTCCGAGAGCGAGGGTGAGCCGCGAGGAGCTCGACTGGAAATCGTCCGATTCCAGGAGCTCCTTGAGTCCGATAGTCTCTCGATCCTTGTTCGGGATCTCGATGCCCACCGTCGACTTTCCCGAGATGCGGGAAATGCGCACCGATTCCGACTGAAGCGCCAGGCACAGATCGTCGGCGAGCGAGGTGATCCTGCTGTACTTGATACCAGCGTCCGGTTTGAACTCGAAGGTCGTGACCACGGGGCCGGGATGGATCTGGAGCACCTGACCCGAGACGTTGAACTCTCGACACCGTTGCTGCAGGAGCTTCGCCTGCTCCATGAGATCCTTCTCGTCCGCCTTCACATCTTCGGTCCGGGCCTCGAGAATGCTCAGGGGTGGCATCGTCCAGCGGCCCTTCTTGGGTGTAAACGGCAGAAGCTCCTGTTTCTGCGGCGTCTTCTTCTTCGTCGCGACCGTTGTCTTGTCTTTGGGTTTCGCCCGCTCCTGCTCTTGCTTCACCTGAGCCTGTTTGGCGTGCTTCTTCACGACGTTCTTGCGAAGCTTCTCCTTGCGACGGGTCTCGCGGCGATGATGGAACGCGGTCAGGAGCTCGGCGGTCTTCGTGCGTTGCCAGCCGCGAAGCTGCCGCATCGTGGCGCTGAACGACCAGTGGGTGGCAACGGTCACCGAAGCGAGGAGCATGGTGACGACAAGAATGAACGCGCCCGCCGGGTTGAGCGCGGAGACGAGGTAGTGGGCGAGGAGCGCGCCCACCGCTCCGCCCGCCGGGGTCAGCTCTCCCCTCAGCGGGAACTCTCCGATCGAGAGAGCCAACAGACCGGACAGCGTTACGACGACGCTCGTGAAGCCGGCGAGCTTCGTGGCTTTCGATTCCGCCGGGCGGCACCAGAAGCGATTCCATCCTGTGACGAGCAGCACGATCGCGATGACGAGAGAGGCGAGCCCCAGCGTCTGCAGGAATGCTTCGGAAAGGAAAGCGCCTACCGGTCCGATCAAGTTCTCCGTGTCGCGCGGTGCGATCTCCTTGAAGTACCAGGCGGGATCCGAGGGCGAGTGCGACAGCAGGCTGATCGTCAGCATGAGCCCGCAGGTCATGAGGCACACGCCGAGGAGCTCCGAAAGTCTCTCTTTCGGAAGCCAGCTGTCGGTCTCGTGCCTACGATAGGCCGAGCGTGACGTAGACAAGGACAAGTCCTCCTGCGGTCAGGCAATAGTAGCCGAAGAGGTGGAACTGGTGTCTGGCCAGGAAACGTATCACCGCGCCAATCGCGAGGTAGCCGACGACGAACGCGGCGAGAAACCCGGCAAGGTAGCTCCCTATCGCATCAAAGGGCACACCGCCTGCATCGGGTAAGTTGAAAACCGCCGCGCCCAGAATCGCGGGGATCGAGAGCAGAAACGAGAAACGGGCCGCCGTATCGCGGGAGAGGCCACGGGTGAGTCCGCCAACGATGGTAGAGCCGGATCTCGAGATGCCGGGCACGAGCGCGGCGCCTTGAACGAGGCCGACGACGAGAGCGTCCCCCGCACGCACGTCACCGAGGTTGCGGCCCTCGGCCGGGAAGCGCGCCGAGAACAGAAGCCACAGTCCGGTGATGCAAAGGGCCACACCCACGACCGACAAACGTGTGAAGCTTTCCTCGATCCATGACCTGCCAGCCATCGCGAACAGGACCGCGGGCACCGTACCGATCCCGAGAAGGAGAAGCAGGCGTCGTCCCGGGCGTCCCTCTGGGCCGAGGACGAAACCGTTCAAAAGCATCGCGACTTCGCGACGGAAGTAGATGAGGACCGCCCCCAGTGTTCCCAGGTGGAGCACGATGTCAAAAAGTACTCCCGGTTGATGGAAGCCGGGGATGAAGTGCTGCACGATCACCAGATGTCCGGAGCTCGACACCGGCAGGAACTCTGTCAGACCCTGCACAATCCCCAGGAGCACTGCCGCCATGAGGCTCACCCTCCGGACTCCACGACGACCGGGACGATCACGGGCCGCCGCTGGGTTCGTTTGCGAAAGAAACGATTCAGCGCCGCTTCGACGGCATCCTCCACCGCTTCGCCGCTCGAGCGTTCCTCGGGAGAGAGCCCCCGTATGGTCCGGAGCATGACATCGTGCGCTTCCGACAGGAGCGCGTCCGATGCGGGGCTCTCGATGAATCCGTGGGCGAGGATGTCCGAGACATCCGGCTCGCTCGACGACGACAGCGACACCATCGGGATCAACACTCCCGCCACCGAGAGCTTGCGCCGCTCGCGGAGGATGCACTCATCGACGTGCCCCAGTCCCGACACGTCGACGTAGACGCGACCCGCCGCGACCTTGTCACTCACCGCGGCCCCGTCGTCGTCGAATCGAAGCACGTCGCCCGGCTCGGTGAGGAAGATCCGATCGGCTTCCACGCCCGCGCGTCGGGCAATCTGCGCATGGTGGTACATCTGCCGCCACTCGCCGTGTATGGGCATGAAGTAGCGAGGTCTCACGAGATCGAGCAGTGCCGCCAGCTCATCGGCGCTGCCGTGTCCCGAAACGTGCACCTGCGCGTTCGCGCGGTAGTAGACCGAGGCTCCCAGGCGAAACAGATCGTTGAGGACGCGAGAGACGGCGCGCTCGTTGCCAGGGATCACCCGGGCCGAAAGAATCAGCCGGTCACCCGGCTCCACCGAGAGGCTCCTGCGAGTGTCTGCGGCGATCTGCGATAGGGCCGAGAAAGGCTCTCCCTGACTACCGGCGGTCAGGATGAACTGCCGATTCCTGGGGAGCTGGTTGAGGTCGCTGACCGAAACGAGAAGCCCGGCCGGTACCCGCAGGTGTCCCAGATCGATGGCCACCTGGGTGTTGTCGGTCATACTTCTTCCGATGAGCGAGACGCTTCGCCCGTACTTGGTGGCGGTGTCGATCGCGAGCTGCATCCGATGTGTGCTCGAGGTGAAGCAGGTCAGGAATACGCGGCCGGGTGCGTCGCGAACGATCTCCTCGAACGCCGGTCCGACCGAGTTTTCGGAGCCCGTGGTGCCAGGCACTTCCGCGTTGGTGCTATCCGAGAGAAGGCAGAGGACGCCTTTCTTGCCGTGGTGCCGGAAGCGGTCGAGGTCGGTCGGCGGGCCAACGACCGGCGTCGGATCCAGCTTGAAATCGCCGGTGTGAACGATGGTGCCGAGGGGGGTCTCGATGGCGAGGCCGACGCTGTCCGCGATGCTGTGCGCGACGCCGATCACTTCGATGCGGAACGGGCCGAGGCTCAGCGTCTCCCCGACGACGAGCTCGTTGAGGCTTGCGTCTGACAGGAGCCCTCGTTCTTCGAGCCGGCGGCGGACCAGGCCGAGCGTCAGGCGTGTGCCGTAGATCGGCACCGCCAGAGTCTCGAGGACGTGGGACACCGCGCCCATATGGTCCTCGTGTCCGTGGGTCAGGATCACTGCGTCGACCCTGTTCTGGTTCTCCGCGAGAAAGCTGATGTCTGGGAGGATCAGGTCCACGCCAGGATTCTCAGGGCTCGGGAACATGATGCCAGCGTCGATGACGAGAATCCGGTCACCGAGCCGAACGGCCGTCATGTTCAAACCGAACTGACCGACGCCTCCCAGCGGGATGATCTCGAGCGGCGGACGGACGCCCGCTGGCCAGAGCTCTGCGCTCGCGCCCGCGCCATTCACGGATTCTGCCATTAAGGATAGGGGTTTAGATTATCGAAGTTAAGAAATCGCTTCAATGTTATCAGAAAACTCGGGCAGGCGCGAGGCGCAAAAATGGCTGATGGCGGCAAACTCCTCCACGGAAAGCGTTTCGGCCCGGTTCTCTCCCGATATCCCGAGCTCCTCGAGTGCCTCCTGGACGAGCCGGGGGTCTACGCGCAACATGCTGAATCGCTTGATGTTGTTGGCGAGAGTTTTGCGACGATGGGACATGAGCCCCCGCACGAGTAGCCGGAAAAGGCCCAAATGCCCCACCGGTAGGGCGTCGCTGTGCCTCAGCTCGAAAGCCACGAGAGCGGATTGCACCTTCGGCCGGGGTCGAAATGCCTGTGGGGGGATTCGAAAGAGAAGCTCGACCCTTGACGCCTGCTGCGCGATGACGCTCAAAAAGCCGTAGGCCTTGGTTCCCGGGCTGGCCACCAGCCGCTCCGCGACCTCTCGCTGGAACATCAACGTCAAATCGGAGAAGCGTGCGTTCTCCACCAGCAGGCGTAACAGGATCGGGGACGCGACGGAATAGGGCAGGTTGCCGAAGACGCGCACCCGGTCGGCTCCCAAGGGCTTCAAGAGCTCTTCCGTTTCCGTTTTCAGGAAATCGGCGTGCACTACGTTCACGCTGGCGCGGTACGGCGCCATGGTCTTCGTGAGCTGGCCGGCGACGTAGCGATCGGTCTCGACAGCGACCATCCGGGCGCCCTCACGGGCCAGCGGGGCGGTCAGCTCCCCCGTGCCCGCGCCGATCTCGAGGAAAAGCTGGTTCTCGAGCGGGTGAACGGCACGCACGATGCGCTCGATCACGTCGGCGTCGCGCAGGAAACACTGTCCGCGCGAACGGGAGGGCCGGAATTCGCCCGCCCGCCTGGGGCGTATAGCTCGTGTCATATCAACATGATAGCGCGGGATGTCGCTAGCACTGGTCTTGACCGCGCCGGAGCGGTTTGCTAGCCGTTCCAACTTGTTTCGCCTAGGGAAAGACGTTGCTCCCCAGCTATGATGGAGCCTCGGAACGTAGGAGTTTCTAGGCCCGAATAGTTGGAACGGCACTGGTTTTGGTCTGCCTGGCGTGAGGTAGCTTACATTCGATGAAGTCTCTCATAGTTCCAGATACACTAAGTAGGCGGTTTCTTAAATACACTAACGTATATTTAATTTGCAATATCGGGGCGATGACTACATACTCAGCGAAACGGAGCATCAGTATGCCTCGACACAGCCTATATAAAATACGATTGAGCCCAAAAGAGAAGTTGGAGCTCCAGCGGAGGGCACGGAAATATAACGTTGCCGTATTTTCATGTACTCCGTGCACGAATGATTCTGTTGGCCGCCCAGGGTCTCGCCAACGACGAGATTGCGCAACGCCTCAACACGCGACGTGAGGTGGTAAGCATGTGGTGCAAAAGGTTCTTCGACCAACGTCTTTCCGGTCTGGAAGATCGGGAACGCTTGGGGCGTCCCCGGGTTTTTCCCCCCAGAGGTAGTCGTTGAGGTCAAGGCCATCGCTTGCGAATTACCCTCAACACTGGGAGTACCTCTGTCGCGGTGGAGCACTTCCGAACTCGCCGACCATGTGCGTCAATCGGGGCTTGTGGCGTCCGTCAGCAATACCACCATCTGGCGCTGGCTCAGTGAGGACGCCATCCGACCCTGGCAACATCGCTCTTGGGTCTTCCCTAGGGATCCGAACTTCGCCGCGAAAGCCGGGCCCATACTTGACTTGTACGAACGGCGTTGGAGGCGACGGCCCCTCAGAGAAGACGAATTCGTGATCTGTGCGGACGAAAAAACGAGCATTCAAGCACGCCATCGACGTCATGAGACCATACCGACTCGCCCTGGGTCGGCGATGAAAGTAGAACATGAGTATGAAAGGCTCGGAGCCTGGGCGTACCTGGCCGCAGTGGATGTTCACCGAATGAAGATCTTTGGCCGATGCGAACCCAACAATGGAATTGCACCCTTCGATCGGCTCGTCGAGATGGTTATGAAGCGAACCCCTTATCGACACGCCAGACGAGTATTCTGGATTATGGACAACGGATCTGCTCATCGTGGTGAATCCTGTGTGCAAAGACTCACCAAAAGCTATCCTCACTTGGTGCCCGTCCACGCAAGTTGGCTGAATCAAATCGAGATCTATTTTTCCATTATCCAGAGAAAGGTTCTAACTCCCAATGATTTCGCTTCCCTGGAAGAGCTTGCTGATCGTCTCAACGAATTCTCTAGACATTATCAGCGGATCGCGCAACCCTTTAAGTGGACTTTTACGCGCAGAAATCTCAAAGCTTTGCTTCGAAAACTCGACGAGAAGGAGTCACAATATCGGCCCGCCACGTGATAGAGAAAATACGTTAGTGAACTTATGAACCAGAGTACTAAGACGGTAGTCTGGCGGCGGAGAGGCGGCTCAGCCATGAAAAACGACCGGATCTTGACGCTGACCGATGCGACGTGGGAGCACGAGGTGCTCGCGTCGGCAATCCCGGTGGTCGTCGATTTCTGGGCCGCATGGTGTGCGCCCTGCCGAGTGATGGCACCGACCGTCGACGAGCTCGCTCGCGAGCTCGATGGAAGGGCCAAAGTCGGAACTCTCGACGTGGACGCGAACCAGGCCACGTCCGACCGCTATGGCATTCGTGGGATTCCAACGGTTATCCTGATCAAGAACGCTGAGGTACAGGAAAAAGTGGTGGGCGTGACGACCGGAGAGATGTTGTCCCGGCTCTTCGCGAAGCACCTGGATTCTTAGAGGGACGATCCCGGGAGAACTGATTTCCTGGATGCTGATGCCGGATGCTGGATGCCGGATGCTGGACAGACAGGTGCGAAGAGAATGAGTGAACATCGCAAAGTGATTATCTTAGGCAGCGGGCCTGCCGGCTATACCGCAGCAATCTATGCGGCGCGGGCGGAGCTGGCGCCGCTCGTGATGGCTGGGTCGGGTGGCGACCAGAAGATCGGGATTCCCGGAGGTCAGCTCATGCTGACCACCGACGTCGAGAACTATCCCGGCTTTCCTGAAGGCCTCGGCGGCCCCGAGATGATGGATTTGTTCAAGAAGCAGGCGGAACGTTTCGGCTCCGAGATCCTTTATGTGGATGCAACGAGGGTCGATACTTCGAAGCGACCGTTCCGCATCGAGACCAACGACGGCAAATCGTACGAAGCGGACGCTCTGATCGTCGCGACTGGAGCGGCCGCGAAGTGGCTCGGCCTCGACTCGGAGCAGCATTTCCAGAACCGCGGCGTCTCGGCCTGTGCCACCTGCGACGGTGCGCTGTATCACGGCAAAGCGATGGCGGTCGTCGGAGGGGGTGACACCGCGATGGAAGAAGCTCTATTCCTGACGCGCTTCGCGACCAAGGTCACGGTGATTCACCGTCGCCACCAGCTGCGGGCGTCCAAGATCATGCAGGATCGAGCCTTCAAGAACGAGAAGATCGAGTTCCTCTGGGACAGCGAGGTCTCCGAGGTTCTGGGCAATGATGCGGGCGTGACCGGTATTCGCGTCCGCAACAGGAAGACGGGAGAGATCTCGGAGCTGTCCGTCGAGGCGTTCTTCATCGCGATCGGACATCAACCGAATACCGACTTGTTTGCGGGACAGCTCGCGATGGATGATCAGGGGTATCTGGTGGTCGAGAGCGGAACGCGGACTTCGGTGGAGGGCGTCTTCGCGTCGGGCGATGTGACGGACAAGGTCTACCGCCAGGCGGTGACGGCGGCGGGCACGGGCTGCGCTGCCGCGATCGATGCCGAGCGCTGGCTCGCCGAGCAGGAGGCCGCCGCGGAGGCAGGAAAAGAGGAAGTCTCGGAGGCAACGACATGATGGGACGTTACTCCGCGAGGCTAGGACTTGGTGTGTTGCTGCTCGCGGCTCTGACCGCAACGATTCACGGGTACACGCGCCAGGACATTCTCGGCAGCCAGGCGCCCGACTTCACGCTGGAGGACGTCAACGGCAAGAAGGTGACGCTCTCCGAGCTCGATGGCAAGGTCGTCGTGCTCGACTTCTGGGCGGTCTGGTGCGGCCCGTGTCAGGACTCGGTTCCGTTCTTCCAGACGCTGGCGGACAAGTACGGCAAAGACGGGCTGGAGGTCATCGGCCTTCACGTGGATGACCGCCGTCCTTCCGCTGAACAGGTCCGGGAGTATCTCGCAGACAAGGGCGTCAGCTACACCAACCTGCTCAGCACGATCGACACGGACAACGATTTCATGGTCTATGCGATGCCGACGACGTACATCATCGACCGCAAAGGCGTGCTTCAAAAACGCCATATTGGATTCAATCCCTCTCGCACACCTGAGACTCTCGAGAACGACGTCCGGGAGATGCTGCACAAATACTAATCTTCAGTCGATTTCGACCAGCTCGTCGCTACTCGCGAGTAACTCTGTGGGCGGGGTCAATCCATCCAGCAGCTGGTCGATCTCCTCGTCGATCGACTGCGCGCTGGGCGGCCGCCCGCCCGCGTAGAGTCGAAGCCAGGTGCGGACGATCGGGTCCACGAAGCGGTATCTTCGGTCGGCGACCCGAATCAAATCGACTTCCTCCAGCCACCGCAGGTAGTCCCGCGTCGAGCCGGGGGTGCGCTCGAGGCGCTCGGACACCTCCGTGAGATTCAACGGTTCCTCTCGGGCGAGAATCTGCAGCACGGCCTTGCAGGCACCGTAGCCGCGAGCGCGATGAACAAGCTCGGCCAGCGTCGCCCGGCATTCGGTCTCCAGGCGGCTACCCACCGACAGCTCCTGTGCGAGTGCCTCCGCGAGGTTCCGGTCCTCCAGAAGATGCGATGCCAGCACTGCTGCGTGAAGAGCGATGCCGCCGCTCACATGAGCGATCCGCTCGGCGTCGGGCCCGCCCGCCTGTCGGATCTCCGTCGGGTCGAGCGAAGGGATCGAGACGACGTGAATGCCCGGAGCGGTCAACGGCGGGTTCTGTTGATGCGACAGCCAGTGCGAGAAGCGACTGGTTGCGACCGTTGGCGCGCCAGCATCGAGCAGCGCTTCGACGAAGCTTTCGAACGGCCGCGTCACCCCCGGGAAGTAGGAGAGACACCGCAGCTCCGTCAAATCGTCGAGAAGCAACAGGTGTCCCGTGGACCTGGACCGGACGGCGCTCAGCAGACCCTCGTAGGCGGGGAGTGATGGGTTCGCCGGCGTGATGACTTCGGAGGCGAGCTCCTGGAAGGCCTGCAGCAGGAGCTCCGGAGTAGCCGCGATCGGCTCGATTTGCACCAGTGGAGCTCCTCGGCGCCGTCCCATCTCTCGGAGAAGCGTTGTCTTTCCGGAGCCGTGTGGGCCGGTGAGGAAAACGAGCGGATGCTCGCTCGAGAGGCCGAGCAGGTTCTCGAGGAGCTCGTCGCGAGAAAACGAGACGGTCATGCTATCGTTGCGATGGCGCCATGCGCATCGTCTGTTTTGGTGTAAACCTCACATTCTGTTAGACTATTCGCTCGTGAACGTCCTTCAGAGGTAGAGGGAATGTCGAATATTGTCGTCGTCGGCACCCAGTGGGGCGACGAGGGGAAGGGGAAGTACGTCGACCTGCTTTCCGAGCGGGCAGACGTCGTTGTGCGATATGGCGGTGGCCACAACGCCGGGCACACGGTGGTGGTCGGTGAGGACAAGTTCATCCTCCATATTATTCCCTCTGGCATCCTGCATCCGGGCGTCGTCAGCGTCATTGGCAACGGTTGCGTGGTCGATCCCGAGGCCTTTCTCTCCGAGGTCGCCATGCTACGGGAAAAAGGGGTCGAGGTCGGCGACAATCTTTACGTGAGCGATCGAGCGCCGCTCATTCTGCCCTACCATCGCCTGGCCGAGCAGAAAGAGGAAGAGCGTCTCGGGAAGCGGCGCATCGGGACGACCTGTCGAGGTATCGGGCCCGCCTATGAAGACAAGGTTGGACGCAGAGGGATCCGCGCGGGCGACTTGCGACACCCCGAGGACTTGAGCGAGAAACTCGACCACCTCGTCCCACGGAAAGCGGAGATCCTCGGAGCGCGGGATCAAGCGAAACAACTGCGCTCCGAGATCGATGAGCTCCTCGAACGGTTTTCCGGCATTGCCCTTTTTCACGTGACCGACACGTCCCTGCTCGTTCATCGGGCCATCGAGGCCGGAAAAACGGTCCTCTTCGAGGGGGCGCAGGCGACGCTTCTCGATATCGATCACGGAACCTATCCGTACGTGACGTCTTCGAACCCGACCGCCGGCGGAGCCTGCACGGGAAGCGGTATCAGTCCGAAGGCTATCGACCACATCCTCGGCATCACAAAGGCTTATATCACCCGCGTGGGCGAAGGGCCGCTTCCGACCGAGATGGAACGGGCACTTGGGGAAGAGGTCCGCCGACAGGGAGACGAGTTCGGTGCCTCGACCGGCAGGCCCCGAAGGTGCGGGTGGTTCGACAGTGTCGTGGTGCGCTACGCCAATCGCATCAACGGGCTCGACGCGCTGGCCATCACCAAGCTCGACGTGCTCGACACGCTGGACGAGATCAAAGTCTGCACCCACTACCTCTACGGGGGGGAGCGAATCGACGAGTTTCCCGGCGAGCTCTCGATGCTCGAGAACTGTGAGCCCGTCTACCGGACGATGCCCGGCTGGAAGGCCTCGACCACCGGGGTCCAGAACGTGGCGGAGCTCCCACCCAACGCCCGTCGCTACCTCGAGGTTCTGGAGGAGCTCTGCGGAGCTCCCGTCGAGATGGTGTCCACCGGTCCCGAGCGACGAGCGACCATCGTTGACATGGGACGGGGCAAACAGCCCGTTATGGACCGCTGGCTCGGCGCTCCGCGACCCGCCCCGGCCGCATAAACCATTGACGAATCAGGGGCAACGCCCTAGAATCTTCTGAACGGGCCGTTAGCTCAGTTGGTAGAGCGCCTGCCTTTTAAGCAGGATGTCACAGGTTCGAGACCTGTACGGCCTACCAATAGTGTCCCCGTCGTCTAGAGGCCTAGGACTCCGCCCTTTCACGGCGGCAACACGGGTTCGATTCCCGTCGGGGATGCCAAAAGAATCAATGAGTTACGCGCGACGCGCTCAGAGACGCTCAGACAGGGTAACGAGCAGGGTAACTTAGCTCGGGGCTCGGATCCCGCAAAGAGGCCCAGAGACGGCCATCCCTACCGCGACGCGGCCATTCCTGCCGAATTCGCCGCCATTCCTCGCCATTCGCCGCACCCTTCGCACGGGTCGGTGTGATAGTCATAACCCGCCGTCAGCTTCACCGAGGGGTAGCTCCTCGCGGGACGTCGAGCCCGCGCCACGCGACGATCGCTGGAATACGCGATAAGGACGGATGGTGTTGACGTTGGTCTCTATTCGCCACCGTCCTTCGCCGGGCCGATCTTCGGTATCTCAGCAATCTTGGTTTCATATAGATCGAGCTGTTTACCAAGGACCTCATGGAACACGCGCGCGTGTTGCACTGACATGTAGATGTGCGCTGTATCTTGTATCACCAACTCGAGCTCGTCAGCACGCTGGATCTGCCCAAAACGGAACTTGATGTCCCAAGGGGTCATTGATAGCTCCGCGTGGTTTGCGTAGGTGACGACCACTGCCTCACCGAGGAATATTTTTTTTCGCTTGACCGAGGAAAGTTTGTCAGTGCCTTTGCGTTTGGACGTCTTTTTCTTCGTAGCCATTATTGTGCCTCCGCTTGGGCAGCCAGATCCGTCGTGACTGGGAACGGTGTCACTAGGGGCGATGTCGCTGCGTCGGGTAGCTCCTTCGGCATCTGGTGTTCGTAATCTGTCTCGTCCGATGTCAAGGTTGGAGAGGCGGTCTCGCGAGACTCTAGAGTTATTGCGAAAGTTGCATCACTGGTGGATTTCGGGATTGTCGCGTCCATGAAACCGCGATCGTTGTCAAAGCTCGGCACCGCAAGCGAGGCCGCGGTGAGATCTTCCTCCCAACTTGCCAGCTCACTGAAGGGGGCGAATCGAACAACGAGAGCAACGTCTAGGGCAGAAGAAAGCTTCACCAAGGTGTTCAGCGTGAATTTCCCGTAGTCCGGGTTCTCGTATCTGGATATCAGCTCTTGCTGCATGCCAGCTTTTTCGCCAACTTGATGCTGCGACCATCCCCGTAGTTCGCGAGTCGCTCGGATTTGGAAAGCGAGCCCCTGCGCGATGTGCTCCTCGACAAAAGCATCTCTGTATGCTTTTGACTTAAGCTTCTTCTTCAAAGCATTCAGACTCATAGTCTCGAACCTCAACCTCTCCGTTCTTGACATCCTTCATGCGCGCTGCTGCAGTCTTTAGCGCTGACGGCGGGTCATAGACGTTCTGCCGGTGCGTGCAGCCGATCAACATCACGAACTCGCGGTTCTCTCGCTGAAACCCAACGACTCGATGCTGCAGATTGTCAGATTTCCAGCGGATCTCACCCAGTCCCTTGAGGGGCTTCCCGCTGAGGAGCTTATAATGCGGCATCTGCCACAGTGCGATTTGCCGTAGATAGACGAGTCTCCTGTCGAATTTGACGCGCGTCCTCTCTGGTAATTCGTTGTACCAGTCCGTCATGACGCATCTGCCTCGGGCTACATACGACACGAACTTCCACGATAATGACAAGGATATCACAAAATAGTTATGGATTAGCGCTTTTCTCGAATATAACTGTATTGTTATATCACATTGATGCGAAAAGGGAAATGGGCCGACGTTAGCGTTCTGGCTTCAGCTGGCGCGATGAGCCCCTCCGGATGCGAAAGCTGCCGGCAGCCTGCATTGCGAGCACAAGCGGAGGAACCTCGCGGCTGCCTCGCGCAGCGACAGCACCGCAAAGATCGGCGTCGAGGTGACGTCGATGTGTAGAGCTGGCGGACCTAGCGGCTCGTTAGACTCGCGCGGCGGCATATGGTGCATGTGATCGCCGAGCATCTTCTCTGTAGCCTTGACGCAGCTTGCAACGATGTCATTCATGGTTTGTCCTCCTCCAAAAAGTCGACCGCCCAAGGACGCCGGCGCCGACCTCGAAACTCTTTCATGATCGTCGGCTTGAGCTCGCGCCAATATTCCGCGAGCTCCGATCGCGGCCCGTGACGAAGAGCACCCAAGTAAAACTGAAACGCGCGCAAGCCGTGCCAGTTGCCGGTCTTCAACAACTCGATGGTGCCCGGTGGCAGATCCTCGCGAACGTTACGGGTTCTGAGCTTTCGTTTCGTTGTCATCGTCTCACCGTGCCTTCAGCGGTCCGCCCGGTCCTGGTGGCCGGCCTACGCTTTTCGTAGGTTCCACATCTAAGTTCAACATTTTCATGCACTCCAAAAACTGCCTGTGCGATTCCTTCTCAACCGAAACGGCCGGGTGAGCTTTGATGCTGCCCTTCTTGTCGGAGATGACGCAGGATTTTTTTAGCGAGCGTTGCGCCTGCCGGAGCCGGACGAGCGCCTCACAGCTCCGCGCCAGGTACATGAGCCCCGCTACGTCGTCGATCGCGTACGTCTCCAACATCTCGCGCCAAAACCTGCGCGCCTCGACGCTCAATCCGCGTGGTGGCGCGGGCGTTTGAACCTTGCGTTTCATTTTTTCGCTCGTCTCGTCGCCGTATCGGGACACGTGATCGGCGTATCGGCCCGCGTGGACGATCGAGATCGTCGATCCGAAGCGACAGGTCGAAGAGTTTCGAGTCGAGATCCTCGATCCTGTCTTCGAGATGCGCGACGTCCATTTCGAGCGCCGTGGTCGTGTTCGGCGCGTCCGGCTTTTTGGTAGTAGTCATTATCTCGCTCACTTTACTACGTCCGCGAAACGACCGGGACGTTGCTAGCGGCGCTCCATTTTATGCGTGTGACACTGCCATCGAGGTCGTTATAATCTTTTGCCAGATCGAAAATTTGGATAGCCCCCCTTCACTATGAAATCTCAATAGTGCCACTATGAAAGTAAGTAGCATTGCATGTTGTGGGAGACGCCTTCATCCATCCTCCTAGTCGACCTCGTAGGCGACGTGATCAGGATTTCATTGCTCACGCGCGTCTCTCCTCACGACCGCTGTTCTTAGTGAAGCGAACCCGTGCGCAGTCCTGGCAGCGATAGCAGATCCCCGTGACCTCCGCACCGTTCGTTCGAATCCCGACGACGCGCCATTGATGACGGTGACGCTTGCGCGTGGCGCGCTTGGGTTCGAATTGGATTAGCTTGCCCATTGTATTTTCCCTCCTTGCTACTGGCGTGACTTGACGCCATCGCCCTCTTTCTCGCCCTTCACCGCCGACAAGATTAAGGTTTAGTTAGTTAGAGCCTGTTGCAAAAGCCCGTTAGCGCCAAAGAGGGGAAATATACGGTAGCGGGGGGTAGGACTACTTATTAACGCGAGCGCTGTTTCGGGCTTGTTCCAGAATGTTTTCCTTGTTCATGTCGCTCAGTTTGCGGAGAGACTTCTGAAGGCCCCGGGCCTGGAGTATGAAGAGGCCATCGCTGAAGATGTGCGTGCGTATGGGGAGAAACCACTCGAAGAGCGGATCGAGGGGCGTCATGCCACTGTGGCCATCGCGGCCACCCTGGCTGAGGAGCGCGGACATCCTGTGGAGCTCCGCCACGACCTGGTTCTCGGTCAACGCGGGGATTCGGGTGTCGAGCTCTGCCACGGCCTGGTTGAACTCGTCCGCGCTGACGAAAAAGAACGGATTGGGGTGAAGTCGCACGAATTCGCCGGCCAGAAACGCCAGGTCCGCCCGCCAGGTATCGGTGGATTGGATCTGAGCGGCGAGCGCGCTCCCACGCGAAGAGCAACAGGAGCAAGCCCAGCACCCCTCTTCTCACCATCATCCTCATCAGTTTAGCTCCCTGTCACAACCGGTGGGGTGAAACCGGCCCACGCACCACAAAACGGTCCTCCAGGCGTCCTCTACCCCCCTACACCGGCGAAAAATCCATCCTGATAAGCTCCTTTTTGTTACTGTGACTTTCGTCGATCGGTGAGAGGAACGATTCTTGCCAAATCCTTCGCGAAAAACCCCCCTGGAATCAGGGGATCAAGCGCTGATACCTCGCCCAGTCGTCGTCCTGGAGGGACTCGCTCAGCTCGAATCGGTAGTTCTTTGGCTTGCCCAACCCAGGACATCCGATTCGTAAGTCTCGACATTGAGAATCCGCCGTCCGTCCCTGTCCAGGATGCGAATCTCGTCGAACTCCCAGCCCCACTCGTGGTCCCCCGAAGAGAAGGTGCCTTGCGAGCGAAGAGAAGATCTTCCGAATCCGGCAGAAAGCAAGACTGTGAGGTTTTCACCGCGCACGATCGCGGGTAAATCCCCACTCCCCGCGCTGGCCGTCGACCGCAAGTCGTTTTCGATACTGCAAGTTAGGTCGAAGCCGTTGGCGGCACGGTACTTGCGTATCCTGTCCCGGGGTTTCTTTCATCCTGCCCCCGGCTATGATCCGCCTCTTGTGGCTACTGGTCGCGGCTGCGTTCGTTGGCGCCGCGGGAGCGGCGAGCGCGCAGGCGCCGCACATTGGTCACACGGTCCTCGCCTGCATTCCCGAGACCGACCACGCGGTCGTCGTGGGGCCTATCGAGCCTCCTGACGGGATCCAAACCGTCAAGCTCTACTCCCGCTCTTCGTTCTATCCAGACTTCTACTACGTCGAGATGACCCGCCGCGGCGACGAGTTCTTCGGCTTCCTGCCCATGGTGGGCCCGGAGACGACCGAGGTGGTGTACTACGTCGAGGTGGTGGACAGTGTGTTCAACAGCGCACGGTCGGAGGAGTTCGTTTCTCCGGTCAAAGAGCCTTGTCGCGATCGGCCGGCGGTCGCGTACTGGACGGGAGAAACCCCTGGCATCATCGTGGGCGCGACGACTGCCGGCTCGGGCGCTCTTCCACCGGGCTTCAGCGCTGTGGGCATCATCGGAACCATCACTTCGGCTGGCATCGCCTCTTCGTTGGGGGGTGGTATCGGTGCGGGAACGGCCGTCGCGGTCGGAGCGGGCATTGCCGGAGGCGCCGCCGGTGCGGTGGTCGTTGCCACCTCAGGAGACGAAGGCTCGCCGGCCACGACGAGCGTCGTGGCGGTTGTCCCGTCGTCGACCACGACCGTCTCGACGACGGCCGTCCCATCGGGCGGCACGACCACCACAACGACCGTAACCGTCTCTACTTCGACGACGACCGTTGCTGGATCCGTAACGACCACGACAACGTCCATAGGATCCGGGACGACGACCACTACGACGCCGGGATCCTCGACCACGACGAGCAGCTCGACCACCACGAGCAGCTCGACGACGACAACGTCAGCGCCGTCATTGAACGCTGGCTGCTTCACCATCCAGATCCTCGGGGACTGCAGGGTTCGGCTGGACGCCACCTGCGTGAGCCTTCCGGTCGACCGGTACGAATGGGTGCTCGATCCGGACGACAAATGGCAGCGAGTCAACATTCCGAACGGCTCTGCCACGTTCATATACGACTGGGGAGGAGACTGCGATGATGATGACGAGAACATCGTCTTTCGGCTGACGGTGCACCGGGGCGCTTCGAATGATTCGAGCACCAAGAGCGCGGTGGTCCCGGGTGACGATCTGCGGATTGCGCCCGGGGCGCGGAGCGTTCCGTTCAGCTTCCAGACGCAGCTAGCGGTGCCGCCGGTGGACGGTAGCGCTCACGGAACCCTGTCGCTCAACGGAAGCCCTCTGCAGCCGATCGATAGCGCGAGCCCGGCACGACGTGACGGCACCGGGCACGATGGACGAAACCAACTGGACGCCGTCGTCACCGACATACCGAGGGGTGGCTACTGGCGCTTCGACTTCTCTCAGGCCAGCCACTTCACGACAGGAAGCTTGCGCGTGCTCGAGGGGAACCTCGTATCGAGCGGCGGATCGATTCTGGTGTTTCAGCTGAGCGGCGCGAGCGGCGAGCGCATCTCTTTCACGTTCGAGCTCACGCGGTAGGATCGCCTCCGTTAGAATGCGCGGATGAGTGACGCGCCCATCCAACGCACCGCGGAAATCACTTTCAAAGTCAGCCTCGACGGGAATCATCTTCCGGTGTCCATCGAGTGGGATGCCACGGATTCCGATCACCCGGGACCGAAGTCGTGCAAGTCCATCATGCTTTCGATCTGGAACGAGGCGGAGCAAAAGGCCCAGCGCATCGACCTCTGGACCCGGGACATGCGGGTCGACGAGATGACCCTCTTTGCTCTCCAGACATTGATGACGATGGCGGATACGCTCGAGCGCGCCACGCACAACGACGAGCTCTCGGCGAAGATTCGGGAGTTCTGCCACCGCCTTATGTCAGCCTGACTACCTCTTCCCCCGTGGCGGGTGAGGGGGGGGATCTCATAGGCTTCTCCCCAGAAGAAGAGGACACGCTTCTCAGTGCTCACCGCGGGCCAGGCGATCCAGTACCTCGAGACGTGCCCGTTCGTCCGCAGGAAGCCCATCATGGAGGCTCACCTCACCGTCCTTTATGAGCATTGCTCGATCCGCCAGGTCGACGAGCGGCTCGAGCTGATGCGTTGCCACCAGCGCCGTCGTGCCCTGCTCCAGACGCGATGAGAGCCAGCTCTTGATTCCGGCGCGCATCGTCCGATCCATCGCTTCGAAGGGCTCGTCGAGAACGAGAAGCTGAGGTGCTCCGATCCAGGCGGCGGCCATGAGGATCCGTCGCCTCTGGCCGAGGGAGAGCTGTCGGACCGAGCGCGTCTCGAGACCGTCGAGACCGGCGCGTTCTTTGACCTCGTCGACACGGCCGGGCGGCTCGTGTCTCAGGGTACAGACGAGGCGGAGCACCTCCACCACGCTGGCATAAGGCGTGAGGTCGGGATACTCGGGAACGTAGGCCAGTTGGCGACGTGCCTCGATCTCTTCGCGCCAGAGGTCGGCTCCGCTCACCAGAATCCGACCTCGTTCTGGCTGCTCGACCCCCGCGGCCAGCCGCAACAACGTGCTCTTCCCGCACCCGTTGGGACCCAGCACCAGCGTCAGCCCCGTCGCGACCTGCAGGTCGACGTCGTACAGCACCGGAGTGGCTCGCCCGTAACGAAAGCGTACTCCCTCGAACGCGAGCGTCGGAGCGTCAGCCATGTCGGAGTGCTTCGGGATCGCCGTCGCCGAGATAGCTCTTCGGCAGCCAGGCGCTGACTCTGAGCTCGCGATCTCGTCGGGCGGCCAGGGCAAACGCGGGACCGGTCGCGAGCAACGCGGCAAGGGTCGTCCAGCTCCAGAGCGCGACGAGTCCGACGACGATCATCAATTCTGCAATCAGGAAATGGGCGGAGAACACGTCCAGCCTGGGCATCGTTCGCACCGAATCCGCCGAGCGGACCGCGAGGTAGGGGAGGATCGCAGCGCCGGCGAGGAGCGCGCCCGGTGCGAGCCCGGGCAGGATGGCCACAACCGGAGCGGCCGAGGCGCCCAGACAAAGAGCATCCGTCAACACGCGCCGAGTGCTCGATGACGGGAGCGAGCGAGCCCACCGCCACGGCGGCCGGCGCGTGGCGAGCGTGTGTGCGCCGTGGAGAACGACGATGATGAGCGCGAGCCCGGAGCCCAATCGGGCGCCGAGGTGGACCAGTGCTTCCGGAAGCGGGTTGTTTCGGAGAAAAAGCGCTATAGCCATGAGCGGCAGGACGGCCAGCAGAAGGCCCCTCGGGTAGCTGGCGCGCGTCACTCTCCAGAAAACGAGCACCGGCACCGGAAGCTGGCGCGGCCCGCGGAATTCGGTCTTCGATCCGGACGAGTGGCCGACACCTGAGACGCGTTGCTTCGAGACCGATGAGCACGAGGATCGATGCCGCGAGCGTGCTCCATGCGTCGAGCGCCGTCAGGAGCACAACCGCCAGTCCCCCGAACACTCCCGGCCAGCGGGGTCGCACCGGCAGCGCGATCCAGGCGGCTCCGAAGGCCACCGGAACCGCCATCATCAGACGCTTTGGATCGGCGGCCGGCATGAAGGTCGCTGCTGCCGTCCAGAGGCCGAGCCAGATCAAGAGCACGGGAGCCTGGGCGAGCACCAGCGATAATAGAAGCGCCCTTCTCTGGGCTATAGAGTCCGCCGGCAAGTGTGCCAGGTAGCTCCGAACGCCGTAGGCGGTACGCGGTGCGGCCCAGCTGGCCACCGACAGGCTGGCGAGCGCGAGGAGCGTCGACACCACGAGCCCTCGCCTCGGCTCGGCAAGCCCCGCCGCCAGCTCGCCGAGGAAGGCCGCCGGGCTCGAGCTTACGCCCGCCGCCACGATCAAGGCCACGACCAGCGGGATCGCCGTGCGGTAGGCGAGTCGAACGGCAGCCGCCGCGTGAAATCGGACGAGCGGGATCGTCGCGCTTCGCATGTTGCAGGTTACGATAAGATAAGAAGTTCGTCATTTCGAGGCCCTATGAGCAAGCCCAGATTCGAGAAAGCAGAGGCGATCGTCGACTTTCCCCGTAGCGAGGAGAAGATCCGCGCCTTCTGGAAAGAGAATCGCATCTTCGAGAAGAGTGTGTCGATGCGAGAGGGGCGACCGACTTTCATCTGGGGCGATGGGCCGCCGACCGCCAACGGCAAGCCTCACAACGGTCACGTTCTCACCCGTGTCTACAAGGACATCTACCCGCGTTACCGAACCATGCGGGGCTACCACGCCGAAAGGAAAGCGGGCTGGGACACGCACGGCCTGCCGGTCGAAGTGGAAGTCGAGAAAGAGCTCGGCATCCACGGAAAGGCCGCGATCGAGCGCTACGGTGTGGAGGCTTTCGTCAAACGGTGCATCGAATCCGTGTTCCGCTACATCAAGGATTGGGAGCGGATGACGGAGCAGATGGGCCACTGGGTCGATCTCTCCGATGCCTACGTCACCTACCACAAGAGCTACGTGGAGAGCGTCTGGTGGGCTCTGTCGAAACTGCTCGAGAAGAATCTCCTCTATAAAGGACACAAGGTCGTCTGGTGGTGGGCTCAAGGCGGCACCGCACTCTCATCGGCCGAGGTGGGACTCGGGTACAAGACGGCGGACGACCCTTCCGTCTACGTCGCGTTCCCGCTTCTCGACGAGCCCGATACATCGCTACTGGTCTGGACCACGACGCCCTGGACCCTCCCCTCGAACATGTACGCGGCCGTCAAGCCGGACGTCGACTATGTCGTCGTCGAGGACGGAGAGCGAAAGCTCGTCGTCGCTGCCGCACTGCGCGAGGCCATCGCCGGAAAGCTGAAGCGCGAGCTTCCGGTCGTGCGCGAGCTGAAGGGTGAGGCCCTTCTCGGCAAGCGCTACCGGCCACCGTACGACGACTACTATCGCCGCTTCGGCGAGCGGGAAGTCACTCTGAAGGCAGATGGCCGCAAGGTTCCCATGTTCTGGAAGGTGCTGGCTGCCGAGTTCGTCGAGCTCGATCAGGGCACTGGCCTCGTTCACGAGGCTCCCGCCTTCGGCGAGGTCGACCACGTTCTGCACCGGGCGACGATCGCCGGGTACGAAGAGGAGGACGTGCCGCTTTTATGTGCCGTCGACCCCGCTGGCAAGTTCACCGAAGAGGTTCCGTCGCTCGCCGGCCAGTGGGTGAAGGATGCGGACCGCAACATCATTCGCTCTCTCAGGGAGCGGGAGCTTCTCGTGCATCAGGAGACCTATCGGCACGAGTACCCGTTCTGCTGGCGTGCCGATCAGGACCCGCTCATCCAGTACGCCCGGCCGGCATGGTTCATCCGCACCACCGCGCTGAAAGACGATGCGATCCGGAACAACCGGACCGTCAACTGGCTGCCGGAGCACATCAAAGAGGGGCGCTTCGGCGATTTTCTCGCCAACAACGTCGATTGGGCCCTGTCGCGCGAGCGCTATTGGGGGACGCCGCTCAACATCTGGATCAACGACGTCACCGGACGCATGGTGACGCCGAGCTCGGTTCGAGAGATTCTCGACAAGAATCCAGACGCGTTCGAAGCCTTCCACGAGGCGAAGAAAGAGGACCCTTCGCTCTCCGAGCACCTGATCGTGCACAAGCCGTGGATCGACCAGGTGACCTGGGTCGAGGAGGACGAGGAAGGTGTCTACCGTCGCGTACCAGAGGTGATCGACTGCTGGTTCGACTCTGGAAGCATGCCCTTTGCGCAGTGGGGCTACCCGCAAGACGGGCGCCAGGTTTTCGATGACACCTTCCCCGCGGACTACATCGTGGAGGCGATCGACCAGACGCGGGGCTGGTTCTACTCGATGTTGATGATCTCGACCCTCGTCTTCGACGAGGCGAGCCAGAAGGAACTGGGGCTCGAGCCGCGCGACTACCCGCACCCCTTCCGGACGTGTATCGTGCTCGGCCACGTCAACGACCCGGAAGGAAAAAAGGAGTCGAAGTCGAAAGGCAACTACACGCCGCCCGACGTGATCCTGGAACGAGTGGCCATGGAGTTCGCGGTGATCGCCAGCGAGGGCACGAAGCTCGAGCCGAAACCGGGAGTGGCGCTCATTGCTCGCGAGGATCTGCAGGGACTCGATCTCAATCCCGGGGCAACAGTGGCGGTCTACCATCCCGGGGCGCGGGATGATGGTTTGAGCCTCCGCATCGAGCAGGGAAAAGGCCTGCCGCGGCGCGTGGTCCTCCTGAGTGACGCGGATCGGGAAAAGCTCGAGGCGCAATGTGCCGCGAAAGGAACCAGCATTCTTCCCGCTGACGTCGCGCGGCTGCCGGCCGAAGAACGCGTCGCCATCGAGGACACCTCGACGCCGCCGCCCGGGGCGGACGCCTTCCGGTGGTTCTTCCTGGCGGGCAACCCGCCCGGAAACCCGAAGCGACATTCGCTGGGCAACGTGCGCGCGCTCCAGAAGGAGTTCCTGATCAAGCTTCGGAACGTCTATTCGTTCTTCACGATTTACGCTTCCATCGATGACTTCGACCCGAGAAAACAGAAGGGCCGATCCCTCGTCGAACGGAGCTTTCTCGATCGATGGATCCTTTCCGAGCTCGCCGGCCTGCACGAGCAGCTCATCGACAATCTCGACAACTACCGTTCGTACGAGGCGGCTCGCGATCTGACGGACTTCGTCGATGGCCTTTCGAACTGGTATCTGAGGCGCAGTCGCAGCCGTTTCTGGAAAGAGGGGAAGGATGACGACAAACTCGACGCCTATGCGACGCTGTACGAGACGCTGGTCACGCTTGCGAAGCTGGGGGCGCCATTCGTTCCTTTCATGACCGAGGAGATGTATCAGAACCTGGTGCGAGGTGTGTACGGGGGCGACGTGCCAGAGAGTGTCCATCTGTGTGATTTCCCGGAGCCCGATCTGACACGCATCGATCGATCTCTTGACGAAGAGATGGCCACGGTGCGCGATATCGTTTCACTCGGCCTTCGCGTTCGCACCGATCGGAAGCTCAAAGTTCGCCAGCCCCTCTCACGTGCCGAAATCACCCTGTCGCATCCGGAGCTGGACAACCGCATCGGGCACTACCTGGATTTGATGGCCGAGGAGCTCAACGTCCAGGATGTGGCTCTGGTGCATGGCGCGGAAGAGCACGTTGAGTACGGGGTCAAACCGAACTTCCGGAGGCTCGGTCCGCGAGTGGGAAAGAAGATGAAAGCGGTCAAGGCCGCGCTCGCCGAGGCGGACGGTGAGGTACTCCGTGCCTCGCTGCTGGCCAAGGGTGAAGCGGCAATCGAGGTCGAGGGTGAAAAGATTCCGCTCACCATCGAGGATGTCGAAGTGGTGGTTCGTGCGCGCGAGGGCTACGCCGCTGCCGGGGATCAGACAGCCGTCGTGGTCCTTCGCACCGAGCTCACGCCCGAGCTCGTCGAGGAAGGGAAGTACCGGGAGCTTCTGAACCGCGTCCAGACGATGAGAAAGGATTTGGGTCTCGAGTACACCCAGCGGGTTCGCATTGCCGTCCGCGGCTCCGAGGCGCTGTCGAGCCTTCTGGAAAGCCGCCGTGAGCACTTCATGCGGGAGACGCTGGCGGTGGAGCTCTCGAGCGACGGTGCGGGCTTCACCAATCCCGCCACGCGCGATGTCGAGATCGACGGCGAAGCGGCGACGCTGCTCCTCGAGAACGCGTAGGTTACCTTCTTACGACTCTCTCATCCCCAGCGCGTGGAGCTTTGCAAGGCACGCCGCGAGCATGAGCCCCATGCCCCCAGTGAAGAGCGTCATCGCCTCGTAGCCCATCACGTAGTAGGCGCCGGCGACCCGCGCCAGGCCCGCCCCGAGACACAACAAGACGCCGAGGATGGCGGCGGCGTTTCCAGACCGTTCGAGTAGCTGTTCCATAGCGACAAAACTCTACAGACACGATGGCTCGCTGGCAACCGCGGTGCGTCGCCAGATAGTACGTAGCGGGCCGAAGTCTCGTCCTTTCGCCTGTAGACGACGCGCCCTTCGATACGCGCATCACCGCCAATGTCTCCCAAGCGCGCGACGAGCACTCTGGCTGCGGCCTCGAGCGGAACCTTGTCTTTGCTCTCGAACGAGAGTCCGCCACCGGACACGTCGCGCGTTTCGAGGTCGACCATCTTGGTCCAGAGACGAGCCCCGCAATGGAGATATAGCGGTACCTTGACACGAGCTCTCTCGTGACGCCGGGTGTCGCTCACCGTGCTTTTTTATCTCATTCTGAGAGAGAGCGCCACGCCCGTTTTGGACCGGGGTGCGGGTCGTTTTTCAAAAAGGGATCCTGGGTTTGAAAAGGGACGATTCGAACCCAGAAAAAATTAACGAAACTTCCCGTTGACACTATCCATTAGTTCTCATTACTATGGCGCCACCCCAACTGACGGCGATAGTACGTTCCGGTAATCTCGTTCCGCGCAGGAACGAGGTAAGGGGGCGCGCACAGGGGGTTGGCGTGTTCCTTCTTGAACCGGGGTTGGTCGGAACGCTGGCGCCTATGCTGGAGGGATTCATGCCGAGTCGAAGTCGTACTGCGTTTCTTGTTCTCTTTTTTCTGGTTCTCGCGTCTTCCCTGGCGTCGGCCCAGGTCTGGGTCGCGACGTCCAACAACGACATCTGTGAAATCATAGACGGAGCGGCTCAGAACTGCGTCGTCGACAGCGGACAGAAGTTCGAGGGGATCGCGCTGCGGGAAGATGCCACCGCGCCGGAGATCGTCGCCGCCAGCTCGACGCAGGGGGGGAATCTCGTCGTTTTCGATGGCGGCACGAAATCGGTCGTCGCATCGATTCTTTTCGCGAAGGCGAGTGGCGTCGCCACCGATCCCGACGGCAACATCTTTGCCAACAACGCCAATCTCAGCGGCGCGGACCGCGTGGTCCTCGTCCGCCGGCGCGCTGGAGCGGAGATCTTGATCGGTGTCGACGACTCGGTGGATGTGCCCCCTCACAACGTCCAGCTGCTAGCCGACGTCGTGTATCTGCAGTCTCCAGTGAATGGGTTCGACACCACCGTGGCCGGCGACTTGCTCCTGCTGGTTCGTCGGCAGCCCGCTCTGCTTCTGCGTTATGCCGCGGCTGATATTTTCGATCTGCTGGACGTCGATGACGACGGCACGACGATGCCGCCTGGTACGGCAGACCCAGACTTCCTGACCGACGATTTCGATGGCGCGGAGCCGACCGGGATGGCGGTGGCGCCGGACGGGACGCTCTACGTCGTGACGCACGACCAGCGCATCCTTTTTTACGACGAAAACGGTGATCCGGTGGATTTTCTGCAAGGTGATCTGTTGCCGGGAAACGGTGTTCGCATCGACGTGAGCTCCTTCGAGGAACCCGTGAATGAAGTCACTCGCACCGTAACCGAGGTGGTCGTCAGTGTTCACCAGAACGGTGCGGTGGTTTTTTATCAGGAGCGCGATGGTGCGGTTACGATGTCAGACATCGTGACCGCCAACGTCGAATCACCGGTCGGTGTCGCAATCGAGGACGGGAACACGACCGCCGTTTCTATAGGAAACCAAACGGTTCAGCTTCAAGCGCTGGCCGTTCGTTTCGATGTGAACCAATCGGGTAGCATCGGGAGTCTGTGCCAGACCATCGAAGATTCACGGGATACGAGCGTGCCGGTCGAATCACCGTTGACCACCTTTTTGGAGGTTGAGGTCGAACTGCCCGGTAGCGAACCGAATGACCCGCCGTTCAGATTTCGCGTCCCGACGTTCGTGCGGGGGTTCCCGCAGAGAGCGTCCGGCGATCTGGATGGCGGACCTTTCACCGGTCCCGAGGTGCTGCGGGTCTGCCTGGCTACGGCCGATCTGGGCTTCACCGGTCTCGCTCACGTCGACTCCAACGAGACCGGCTGGCTCGGCTACAAGCCGTCGTGCACCGCGGCGGCGGTCGAGACGCCGAACGGAACCGTGTACCCGATGAGGCCACGGTTCTTCTACATTCGAGAGGCGCCGCCTTTTCTGTTCGAGCAGGAGCGAACGCGGATCCGGACTTCGTCATCGATTTGACGTCGGATTGCAATCGGGACGGTGGGAACCCCTGGATTTTTTCGGTGTTCGTTCCCGGAGCGCGCAACGTTCGTCCCTCCGATGGTCCCAACGACGTGGCGGATAGCTCGTGCAACGATGCCGACGACGGCACCGTCGATTGCAAGCTCAACTCGCTCGACGGTGTGATGTCGGAGATAGCGGAGGACGTGCGGGCGACCGGCCTCAACAAGAAAGCGGAGAGGGATTTGAAGGGTCTCGAGAAGAAGCTCGCGAGCGGCATCCGTCGCTTCGATCGCGGCCGGTACTGCCGGGCGCAAAGCGATCTTCTGTCTTTGAGAAGCTTGCTCGAGAAAGTGGAAACGAAGAATTTGCTGGACCGCATCAGCATGGTTCGTGAAAAGCCGACCGAAGAGCTGTTATCGCGCACGAAATCCGCCCTCTTCACCATCGACGACGAGCTCTGCGACCCCCGCTGAGCCCGCGATCGCTTCCGGGGGGGCGCCCCGCGCCCCCTCGAAAGCCCTTGGGTTGACAACCTTGTATGCCTCCCCCTACGATGCCTTTCGGCCAAATCCATCCGAGGTGACCTATGAAATGCGCACGTTGCGGCGTCGCTAACCCCGACGACGCCATCGAGTGCCAGAAGTGCGGCGAGGTGCTTCTCGACCTGAGCGAGGAGACCATGGAAGACAAGCCCCGCGACCGCCGGGGCTCGACGACGGCTCGCTCACCGATGGAAGTCGAGACGGAGCTGGTGCCGAAAGAGCAGATCTCCTCGGCAACGGCTCGCAAGAAAGGCTCTTCGAGCGGATCCGGCGTGTCCTCGCCCTCTGCCGGGTCGGCGACGGGCGGCCAGACCTATGAGTTTCCGCCTGCGACGGTTCTGGCCGGTCGCTACGAGATCGTCCAGCTGGTGGGCCGAGGAGGCATGGGTCTCGTCTACAAGGTGCGCGATCTGGAGCTCGACCGCATCATCGCCTTGAAGACGATCCGCAGCGAGAAGCTCGAAGATCCTGCCATGGTGCAGCGGTTCAAGCGCGAGTTGGTGCTCTCCCGAAAAGTCACCCACCGCAACGTCGTACGTATCCATGACCTCGGTGAGGCGGAGGGCTTCAAGTTCATCACGATGGAGTTCATCGAGGGGGAGAGTCTCAAGAGCGTCATCCGGCGGCGGGGAACACTGCCGCCCGACGAGATCGTCGACATCAGCCGCCAGATTCTCGCGGCACTTGAAGAGGCACACCGGCAGGGCGTGATCCATCGCGACTTGAAGCCCCAGAACATCGTGATCGACAAGAACGGTGCGCCGCGACTCATGGATTTCGGCATCGCTCGCTCCGAAGTGGACACCGCCATCACGACGACCGGGATGATGATCGGAACCCCCGACTACATGTCCCCCGAGCAAGTAAAGGGAGAGAAGGCGGGTGCGGCGTCGGACCTGTTCTCCTTTGGCGTCATCCTCTACGAGATGGTCACGGGAGATCTCCCCTACCAGGGGGAGACACCGATGTCGAAGGTGATGGCGCGACTGAGCCACAAGCCGCGGATGCCGCGTGAGATCACCGCGAACATCCCGGCCTATCTCGATCAGATCATCAGAAGTGCATAGAGCTCGACAAGAAGCTCCGTTATCAGAGCGCGGCCGAGGTGCTTGCCGACCTCGATGCCGAACATGTCGATCGATCCCTCACCCTCAGCATTCAACGCGCGCTGTCGCGTCGCAAGGGACTCGTCGCCGCTGCGGCGGTGGTGCTTGCGGTTGGCGCCGCCGCGTTCTGGGTCGGTCGAGGCGGTGACACCGCGGCTCCGATCGAGGGAACGCCCGAGCTCGATATCAGAAAGTTCGCCATCCTTCCGCTTACGAACGCTGCCAACGACGCCGAGCTGGAATGGCTCCGCACC
Organism: Candidatus Marinacidobacterales bacterium; assembly: GCA_965237685.1. Lineage (GTDB taxonomy): Bacteria > Acidobacteriota > Vicinamibacteria > Marinacidobacterales > SMYC01 > CBDEGF01. The sequence goes on along the minus strand of CBDEGF010000003.1, from coordinate 1,092,750 downwards.
GGCATTCCCGACATGCTGGTGACCGATATCTCGCAGTCGCAGTACCTCCGTCCGGTGTCGTCCGATCGAATCCTGAAAGTGATGCGGGAGCTAGGTATCAGCGAGCACACGCGGTTCGACGAGGCGGCCATCGACTCAGTGTCCGAAAGAACCGGCTCGGAATCGGTTCTTACGGGCAATTCGTGGCATCAGCGGGCAACGTTCGCGTGAATCTCACGCTTCGAAAGTCGGGCTCGGGGGTTCCGATTCCCGTGAGCGTGGAGGCGCCGAGCGACGACGTCTTCGGCTTGATTGACGAGATCACGACTCGGGTCAAGGAAGAGATGGACCTGACGCCGGAGCAGATCCGGGGAGACACCGATCGGCCGGTTGCGGAGGTATCGATGGCCTCCATCGATGCGCTACGTGCCTATCGAGAAGGGCTGGAGCCGCTTCGGCAAGGGGAGTCGCGTCGAGCGATCGAGCCGCTCCAGGAGGCTACGCGCCTCGACCCCAGCTTTGCCATGGCCTATGCGAAGCTGGCGGAGGCTTACATAGACCTCGACGACTATCACGAGGCAGAGGCGGCCAGTGACCGGGCGGTCAGCCTGGCGGAGGCAGCGTCTCTTCCGCTTGCCGAGCGATATCAGATCCACGCGACTGGTGCCCTGATCGCCGAGGATTACGACGAGGCGGTCGAAAGCTACCAGGATCTCGTCGAGCTCTTCCCGGATGATCCCGACCTTCAGTTCAAGCTGGCCAGTACGTATGAAGAAGCCGGGCACCTTCCGGACGCGGTCGAGGCCTACCAAAGAGTCGTGGAGATGGCGCCGGACTATGGCGCCGCGCTACTTGGTCTGGGCAGGGTTCAAGTCATGTCCGGACAGCCCGGAGAAGCGATCGATTCGCTGGAGGCGAGTCTCGAAACGGGGCAATTCGACGGCAACCCCCAGGCGCTGGGAATGATCCACTCGATCATCGGTGTGGCGCATCGAGAAACAGGGGATCTCGAAGCTTCCATCGAGCATCTGAATCTGTCGCTCGAGCATCGCCGTGAAGCGGGGAACAAAGGTGGCCAGGCGGCGACGCTTTCCAATCTGGGAACCGTATATCGTCGCAAGGGAGACATCGACAAAGCGATCGAGGCGACGAAGGGCGCTCTTTCCATCGCTCAAGAGATGGGGAATCGAGCCGGCGAGTCCAACTACCTCGTTCAATTGGGAATGACCTACCTGGTTGGAGAGGATCTCGACAAAGCGCTCAGCGAATTTCGTGACTCGATGCAAATCGAGATGGAGCGGCAGGATCCGGTCAGCCTGGCCAACCGGCTCGACAAGATCGCCGATATCTATCGACTGAGGGGCCAATACGACGACGCGATCATCTATCTCGAACAGGCAAAGAGCTATCTCGCGAAGACAGGCGAAAAAAGAGAGAAAGCCCTCAACTACAACTACATCGGTCTGGTGCGCAAATCTCAGGGGCTCTACGAGCAGGCGAGCGAAGCCTTTCTGGCCGCGCTGCCACTCTTCCAGGAGATTCACCACGAAACGGGCGCCGCGTACTGCCATCAGGATCTGGCGGATATCTACGCCAGCCAGGGCCGCTATGCCGACGCGTTCGACTCTCTTCTGCAAAGCCTGGCGATCCACCAGGGACTCGGCGTGGCTCACGAGATCGCAGAGGTCAAAGCGCCTCTGGGCCGCCTCCTCATCACCTTGGGACAGCTGGAGGAGGCGGAGAAAGCGCTGAACGACGCCGAGAGGCTGGCGGCGGAGGGACATGGACATGGTTCCCATAGCGAGTCGGGCTCGCCGCTGGTCCTTTTCGGCCGGGCGGAGCTCGCCGGTTTGCGTGGTCAACAGGACGCCGCTGCCGAGGCCTACGAGCGGGCGAACTTCCAGGCCAATATCAGCAAGCAGAAAGAGATTGCGGTTGAATCGCGGGTCAAGCTCGGGCTCTTGTACCTGCGTCAAGGAAAGTTGCCCAACGCCCGGCGACTGCTCGAGAGAACACGGCAGGAAGCGGCGGATGCTCGTCTGCGGCCTCTGGAATCCAGTGCAGCTTCCGCGCTTGCGCGCGTCTACCTCGCAGAGGGCGAGCCGGATCGCGCGCGCGTTTCGGCAATCGAAGCTATTGATATTGCGGAGAACTTTTCAGGCAGACCGATCCTGTACGAGGCCAAGTCCCTGTTGGGCAAAGCTCTCATCGCCTTGAATCGCGAACCGGAGGGACTGGACGCCTACTCGGAAGCCGCCGAAATCTTCACCTGGATTCGCGAGAGTCTTCGGCCCGAGCAGGTCGAAGCCTTTGTGGCCAAACCGGACGTGCAAACCTTTCTGGTGGAGACGGTTGCGGGACTCGATGCGGGCGGGCGGGGATCAGAGGCAGCCAAGCTGCGAAATTTCCTGGCGGCAAGCGGAGGAGCGACCTCTGAGAACCCTTAGAGTCGGGGTGCGGGGATGACCCTCTCACGGCGAAGGTTCGAGCGCGTTCCGATTCGTGTGCCCCTCTTGATCATCGTGGACGGTGAGCTCTACCGAAAGAAGGTGGAGATCGAATGCCGGAACATTTCCGGCGGCGGTCTGAGTTTCGAGACGAGCCGAGAGATACCGGTCGAGGCCGATTTGCGGATCGTGCTCTCGAAGCTCGGGGATCTGCCGGATGCCGCCCACATCGAGGGACGCGTGGCGTATCTGAACGAGAGCTCGGAGGCCGAACGCTACGTCGTGGGGGTCGAGTTCCAGCGCTTCATCAACATCAGCCAGGAAGAGCTGGTCGACCGGATTCACTCCTGGACGCCGCCCGAACCGACCGGCGGATCAGCGTGAGTTGCTCGAATTCCCGTACTCTTTCCTGAGGCCCTCGAGCTTTTCGAGCATTTCTCCGAGCTCGCGCTCTTTCGCGCGCTCTTTCGCGACGACGTCAGCTTTGGCGCCGGATACGAACTTGGGATTGCCCAGCTTTTTCGTCACCTGGTCGAGTTTCTTCCGGGCGACGGCCAGCTCCTTGTCGATGCGCGCGAGCTCCGTCTGGGTGTCGACGTGCTTGCCGAGGTCGACGTAGAGCTCGAAGTCCGGATCGACGCTCGTGATCCATCCATCCGGCCGGGTGTCCCCCCGCTCCATCGAGGAAAGCCGGGCGAGGCGCGTGAGTACCGGCGACGTCTGCTCGATCAGTGGGCCGAGGCCCTCTTGCTCGGGGACTTTGACCCTCACGTCGAGCGCGACGTTGTCCGCCACGCCGGCGTTGGCTCGCATCTGACGAATTCGAGTTACGAGACGTTGCAGTGCTTCGAACTGGTTCTCGAGGGCGGGATCGGGCTCTGCTTCACCTTTCGGAAACGGCTCGGTCACCAGAAGCTCCGATCTCGGCGGTTCGTCCAGCCAGAGCTTCTTTTCGTCCATCGCCTCCTGGAGCTTGCCCCACAGCTCCTCCGTGACGAATGGGGTCACCGGGTGGAGCAGTCGCAGGGTTTCAGCGAGCGTTCGCCCCAGCTCGTGCGCGGCGCGGCGGGCGGCCGCCGGGTCGTCGCCATCCATCCGCCCCTTGGTCAGCTCCAGAAACCAGTCGCAGTAGTCGTTCCAGGCGAAGCGGTAGAGCGACTGGCCAACGGGGGAAAAGTCGAACTGGTCCAGGGCACGGCGAACCTCGCGGCTCGTCGAGTCAATCCGGGAGCGTATCCAGCGGTCCTCGATGGCGAGTTCGGCCTCGCCGGCGTCCGGCCCGGGGGCCTTCTCCAGTGCGAGAAGTACGTAGCGGCTCGCATTCCATAGCTTTGTGATGAAACGGCGGCCGATCTCGTTGAACCGCTGGAGCGAGAGGCGCGTCTCCTGGCCGTCGGAGCAGGAGTAGACGATCGTGAAGCGCTGGGCATCGGCACCCACGGCTTCGAAGCCGTCGGGAAAGCTCTTCTCGACCCGATTCAGAAGCTCTTTCATGTTGGGAGGCCTCGCCTCGAAGATGGGCTCTTTGAGCTTCTCCGCGGTTGCGCCGTTGATGACGGCGAGGGGGTCGAGCCCGTTACCCTTGCTCTTGCTCATCACTGCCCCGCGCTCGTCCAGGACGGTGGGGTGGATGTATACGTCCCGATAGGGGAGCTTGTCGGTCATCGAGAGCCCGGCGAAGTTCATCCGGGCGACCCAGAAAAAGATGATGTCCTTGCTGGTCGACAGAACGCTGGTCGGGTAGTAGCGTTGGACATCGGGCGTGTCTTCCGGCCAGCCGAGGGTGCTCATGGGCCAGAGCCAGGAGCTGAACCAGGTATCCAAAACGTCCGGATCCTGGTACCATTCGCCGGGAGCCTGGCGCACGGCATCCGGCTCGTCGACGTCCACGAGAACCTCTCCGGTCTCCTTGTGGTACCAGGCGGGGATCCGATGACCCCACCAGATCTGGCGGCTGATCGTCCAGTCGCGGATGTTGGTGAGCCAGGCCGTATAGACTTTTTCCCATCGTGGCGGGTGGAAGTACAGCTCACCTTGCTCGCGCTTCACCCACTCCTCGCTTTCGAGACGGTAACCGCTCGCTTCTAACGCTTGCTCGGCCAGGGGCTTCATGCTGACGAACCACTGGTCCGAGAGTCGGTACTCGATCACGGCGCCCGAGCGCTGGGCCCGGCCGACCGGCACCATTCGGTCTTCGACTTTTGCCAGAAGTCCCTGCTCTTCGAGGGCTTCGACGGCGGCGTCGCGCGCCTTGTAACGATCCAGCCCGCGAAACGCCTCGGGCACGACATCGTTCATCGTGGCGTCCTCGTTCATCACGTCGACCGGCTCGAGCTGGTGGCGCTGGCCGACTTCGAAGTCGTTCAGATCGTGCGCGGGCGTGATCTTGAGAGCCCCGGTGCCGAAGCTCGGATCGACGTAGTCGTCGCCGATGACGGGAATGATGCGCCCTTGGAGTGGCAGGCGGACGCTCTTTCCGATGAGCTTCCGATACCGCTCATCCTTCGGGTGAACCGCCACCGCCACGTCGCCGAACATCGTTTCCGGGCGGGTGGTAGCCACCGTGAGGTGCTCGATGCCATCAACGGGCTCCTCGAGAGGATACCGAATGTGCCAGAGATGGCCCGCCTCGCCCCCGTCCTTCGTGTCGACTTCGTCGTCGGAAAGCGCGGTGCGATCGACCGGACACCAGTTCACGATGCGTTTGCCTCGATAGATGAGTCCCCGGTCGTAGAGCCGCTTGAAGACCACACGTACCGCCCGGGACAGCCCTTCGTCCATGGTGAAGCGCGTGCGCCGCCAGTCAAACGAGCAGCCGAGCTTTCGGAGCTGCTCGAGAATGATGTCGCCGTATTTGACTTTCCACTCCCAGACCTTCTCTATGAACTTCTCACGTCCGAGGTCCCGATAGTCGATGCCTTCGGCATCGAGGTGTTTCCGTACCACCGTCTGAGTCGAGATGCCGGCGTGATCCGTGCCTGGAACCCAGAGGGCGTCGTAGCCATCCATGCGCTTGTACCGAATCAGAACGTCCTGGATCGTGTTGTTAAGGGCGTGTCCCATATGCAAGCGACCGGTCACGTTGGGAGGAGGTATGACGATCGTGAACGGCTCCTTCTTGCGTTCCGCCTGGCTTCTAGGGTTGCCATCCGGGTCGTAAACGCTGTCGAAGCAGTGGTTATCGAGCCACAGCTGGTAGACGCGTGCTTCGGTTGTTTTGAAATCGTATCGAGTGGGTATGTTCATTAATGTCCTTGCCCGAGCCCGGGTTCCCCTACCTTTGGGTATGTTCACTGATGTCCTTGCCCGAACCCCTGCCCGAGCCCGGGTTCCCCTACCCCTGCCTGATTCTGTGCGTTCCATTGCCCGAGCCCGGGTTCTCTGCCCTTGCCCGTGCCCCCGCCCGAGTTTTTCCCTTTGTTCTGCCCTGCGCCCTCCAACGCTCTCGCGCCGCGCAACAAACCGAATCATACTAGAGCCCAATCAAGGAGGTTCATATGTCTGTTGGTGGAGGTAGCCGGGGACCTTTCGACTTCGATCCGTCGCGGGTTCCCAAGCTGAAGATTCCCAAGATCCCGGGAGGGACGATTCTGGCCATCATCGTCGGTCTCGTGTTGCTGGTGACGCTCTACAACGGCGTCTATAAGCTCGAGCCGGATGAGGTTGGTGTCGTGCTCCGCTTCGGGAAGTACATCGATCAGACCGATCCCGGTCTGCATTTCCTTGTTCCGTACGTCGAGACGGTCATCAAGGTGCCGGTGGAGCGCCAGCTCAAGGCAGAGTTCGGGTTTCGCGCCGTCCAGCCTGGTGCCCGCACCGACTATCGCCAGGGAGCCCAGTTTTTCGATGAGTCGCTCATGCTCACCGGCGATCTGAACGTCGCTGTGGTCGAATGGATCGTTCAGTTCAAGATCAAGGACCCTTACGCGTATCTGTTCAACGTGCAGGATGCGATTCCCACGTTCCGGGACATGAGCGAGGCTTCCATGCGGGCCGTGGTCGGCGATCACAGCGTGGACGAAGTGCTCACGATCGGTCGCGAGCAGGTCGCAATGCAATCCCGGGACATTCTCCAGAATCTCGTCGACACCTATGAGATGGGAATCGATGTGCAGCGCGTGGTTCTGCAGGACGTCAACCCGCCCGACCCGGTCAGGCCCTCGTTCAATGAGGTCAACCAGGCCATTCAGCAAAAAGAGCGCCTCACCAACGAGGCTCGCACCGAATACAACCAGGCCATTCCCAAGGCACGAGGTGAAGCGCAACAGCTCATCCAGGAGGCGGAAGGTTACGCCACGGAGCGGGTCAACCGGTCTCTGGGTGAGGTGGCGCGCTTCGAAGCCATCTACGAGGAGTATCGAAAGGCACCCCGGGTGACCCGTAACCGGATGTATCTGGAGATGTTGAGCGAGGTTCTTCCGCGCCTGGGCTCGACGGTCATCGTAGACGAGGACGCGGCCTCCGTTCTGCCGCTTCTCGACCTCACGAAGGGAGAAAAACAGTGAGAAACGTTTATCTAATTCTCATCGCTCTGCTCCTCATTTTCCTCGCGCCGGCCGCCATGTACACGCTCGACCAGACCGAGCAAGCCATCATCACCCAGTTTGGTGAGCCCATCGGCGGCGCCGTCACCGAGGCGGGCCTCCATTTGAAGATGCCCTTTATTCACACCGTTCGCCGGTTCGACAAGCGGTGGCTGGCCTGGGATGGCAACGCCAACGAGATCACGACGAAAGACAAGAAGTTCATCTGGGTCGACACCTACGCGCGATGGCGCATCGCCGACCCGCTGAAGTTCCTGCAAGAGCTTCAGAACGAGACACGAGCACGGAGTCGACTCGCCGACATCATCGATGGAGAGACGCGCAACGCGGTCGCGCGCTTCGCTCTCATCGAGATCGTACGTTCCACGAACCGGGACTTCGAGACGACGGAGGTCCTTGAAGAGCTCATGAACGAGGAGGCGCAGGTCGAGATCGAGAGCGGTCGCGACGTGATCCGCAGCGTCATTCTGGAGAAGACGGCGGCGGTGATGCCGGGGTTCGGCATCGAGCTGGTGGACGTGCGCTTCAAGCGCATCGACTATGTCGAGGATGTGCGCGCCGATGTCTACGAGCGCATGATTTCCGAGAGGAATCGGATTGCCGAGCGCAGTCGTTCTGAAGGGCAGGGGCGCGCAGCGGAGATTCGCGGTCAACGCGAACGGGACCTCCTGACTATCAGCTCCGAGGCTTTCAAAGTCGCTGAAGAGACGCGTGGAAAAGCGGACGCCGAGGCGACCGGCATCTACGCGCGTGCCTACGGCAAAGACCCTGACTTCTACCAGTTCATGAAGACGCTGGAGACCTATCGGAGCAGCCTGGACGAAGACGTGACGGTTCTGCTCAGCAGTAACTCGGAGTTTCTGAAATTCCTGAAGCGCTCGCGCTAACAGGCTGCTGAGAAAAACGTCTGCAGCCTGCCGAGCGGCGCCGATCGCGTCTGCCGCGAGACCGGCCCGCATGGGCCGACGGCGGACGCGCCGAGCGAGGAGCGAGGCGCTGCGCGCGTCCGACTTCGCCAAGGCTTCGTCGGGACCTCGCCGAAGCCCGAAGGGCGTAGTCGGGAACGAGGAGTGAGCGCGCAGTGTTACGGAAGTTGTCGTCGGTGGTTGTGGTTCCGTGGGTCTCCGTGTGCACGCTCGTGATCTGCTTCTGTCAATGTGCGGTACCGTCTCGCGATGGTGCCGAAGCTTCTTCGCCGATAGAATAAAGGTATGGACGTTTCGAACCTCGCCGGCCTGGGCGACGACCAACTGCGCGCGATCGAGGAGGCAGTGGCGCAGCACCAGATTCTGGACGACGTCCTGCGATGGGGACGTCGCCAGATGCCTCCACGCGAGATCGTCGACGTCGTCGTTCAGGACGAGTTCAGCCACGACGTGATCTTCCCCTACGAGGACGGGTTGTATCTGGTGTACGGCACGACGTGACTCGGCGCCACCCGGGCAGTTGCCGTCTGGGACCACATCCCCTCACCGGACGAGCTGCTCGACGCGCGGTTTTCGAGCGGCTGGACCCCTACTCCGAGCGGCCTCAAAGACGGGGACCGCATCCTCGGCCACGCGGCCTGCCGTTTCCACGAAGCGCAGACGCCATGACGACGGCCCTTCGTGGGCTCGCGCTCCTCGTGGCGCTGTCCTTCGCAGCCTGCAGCGGATCACCCGCGGCGTTCAAGAAGGGAGGCGAAGCTGCAAAAAGACAGAGGTGGGACGAGGCCGTCCAGTACTATGAGCGGGCGCTTCGTGAAGAGCCTGACAACGTCGAGTATCGTATCGCCCTGACACAAGCGCGCGCGGCGGCGGCGCGAGCTCACCTGAGGCAGGCTCGGGAGAATGAAGAGAACCTGGATTGGGCGCGCGCGATCTCGGAGCTCGAGCTGGCGATTCGATACGACCCGACCCATCCTTACGTTCAGGAAGAGCTCGAGCAGGCTCGGCATCGATCGCTTGCGGGAGATTCGGTCGAGCCCCGGGCCCGACCGAGAGAGGTTCCTCCGATTCGTCTGAAGTTCGAAAACGCAAGTCTCCGCGGCGTTCTCGAGACTCTGGCCGTCATCGCGGGCGTGAACATCCTTTTCGACGAGTCCTTCCGGGACAAGCAAGTCACCATCGACTTGCGCGGCGTATCGTTCCGCCAGGCGCTCGATCTCTTTACAGGAATGAACGGCCTGTTCTACGAAGTCTCTCCGTCCTCGACGATCGTCGTTTCCTCCCCCCGGCTTTCGAAGCAATAGTCTGGCCCTGCTAGCCGAGCTCCTCTCCTCCGTTCTGCCGGTGTTCTCTCATCGATAGCCGCAAGTCTCATCGCATGCTACACTCGGCTATCCATCGATAATCAGTCAGCTGTGGGAGCGTCTCCGGCACCGGAGATGCCGACAGGAGGGGTTCCTGATGAGACGGAAACATATCGTGCTCTCGCTTGCGATCGGCCTGCTCACGCTCCTTCCAAGCTTGATCCTGGCTCAAAAAATCAACAGGAAGCTTGTCGAGCGGGCTGAGGACATGCTGAAGGACATCGAGAAGGCCGAAAAGCAGTTCGACAAGACGATCGACAAATACAACGATCTTCTCAAGAAGAAGGACGTCAAGGGCCGGCAGAAGGAATTCAAGAAGCTCAAGGACGAGATGAAAAAGAGCGAGCCCCGGGCCAAGGATGTCCGCAAGCGGACCAACAACATGCAGAAAGAAGCGGACAAGTATTTCGGTAACCGGGAAAAGGGAATCCAGGACATCCGGAGCCGGGAGCTTCGTGCAATGAGCCAGGAGAGCCTGGATGATGCCCAGCAACCGCTACGCTGAGATCATCGCGACGGGGAGAAGGCGGCGACCGAGTACGAGGCCTTCGTCACCGGTTTGCGGGACCAGATCAATTACCTGGAGCTCGATATGAGCGACACGGCGTCTCAAAGCTGCACACGGCCTCCAGTGACACGAACGCTCGCGCTCGTGAGCTGATGAAGTCGCTCGGCGAGCTCAACCAGGTCACCAAGACCTATATTAAAGGCCTGAAATGAGCCGCAGGGCGAGATAGATTCGAGCCAGAGAGTGCTCTTTGGTGCTTGACCGGTCCCGAACCAGTTCGTATAATACTTGTTATCCTGACAATTGAATGACAACAGGCCTAATCCGCCCCCTTGGATTTGGCGGGGAAGGTTCGAATGAGCGTCGTGCGGGTTACGTTTCTTTTGCTGGTCATGGGAGCGCTTTCAGCTTGTGAAATGGGCGTGGTTACGCCAACGTCGCCGGAAATCTTTCTGGAGCAACAAGATAGCGGGGCAGGCGTCGTCACCTCGACTCTTTCGGCGAGCCACTCGGCGGTAGCAGTGACGACGACAGTAGTGACGACAACAGTAGTGACGATGACAGCAGCGACGACGACGGCCGTCCGTCACCGGTGGGGATGGGCTGTCTCGCTGGGGTCGTTTCGACGGGCGATGGGACTCCGCTGAACGGTGCGATGGTGTCGGTCGTGGGATTTGGCTCGACGGCCAGCGTTCCGCCAGAAGGGGCCTACTGCCTCGAAGGACTTCCGGTCGGTCAGCCGGTGGCGCTCAGCGTCGTCGGTACGCTCCACGGGGGGAGTGCCTGCACGGGTACCTCCGGGCTTGTGACACCGATAAACGGGACGTGTGCCACGGGCTGCCCGATCGCAGTGTCCGTGACTTGCCAGTAAGGCGCCAGCGCCTGCTCGACCTCTCGTCGTAGGCGGGATCTGCTAGGATCCCGCCAGCATGAGGCGGCGGGAATTCCTGACGGCGGGAGCCATTCTCGCTTCCGTGGGCAGAGTGTTTTCCCGCACGCCCGGCACCCGCGGTCGTCATCGTTTTTCGACCCTCTCCTTCGACCGGCTCCCACTCCAAACATCATTTTCGGCATCGCCTGCTCCGGAGCTCGACAGCGAGACCACGGACGGCACCCTCTGCGTGGAACCGAAACGCGGCGGCTCCGGCGCGCTCGGAGTCTTCCACACGCCGGCTCTCGAACACCTCTCATCGTCTCTCTGGAGGTAATCATGGTAAATCGACTTCTCGGCGCGCTGGCGCTGGCGCTCGTGACGCTGGTTTCGAATAGCCTGGCTCAGAACACTCCGAAGTCCATCGCAGAGGTGACCAGTGGCATGCAGCTTCTCGATGGTTTCTTCGACCTCTATTGGGACGAGGGCACGGGAAAGCTCTACTGGGAGATCGACAAGCTCGACCAGGAGTTCCTGTACCAGGTGTCGCTGAGCTCCGGTCTCGGGAGCAACCCGGTCGGTCTCGATCGCGGACAGCTCGGCTCCACCGCGATCCTGAAGGCGCGTCGTGTCGGGCCGCGCGTGCTTCTCATCGAGCCCAACTACCGATACCGGGCGCGGAGCGACAACCCCGACGAGGTGCGCGCGGTGGAGGATGCCTTCGCGCCATCGATCCACTGGGGGTTCGAGATCGAAGCGCAAACTGGCGACCGCCTGCTGGTGGACGCCAGTGAGTTCTTCCTTCGCGATACGCACGGCGCTGCGCAGAGAATCGAGCGGGCCGGGCAGGGGAGCTTTCAGCTCGACCGAAGCCGGAGCGTGTTCTACCTGCCGAGGACGAAAGCTTTCCCGAAGAACACCGAAATCGAGACCATGCTCACGTTCACGAGCACCAGCCCGGGACGGCTCGTTCAGTCGGTCGCGGCGAGCGGAGAGACCGTTACGTTGCGCCAGCGGCATTCGCTGGTGGAGCTTCCTGACGAGGGCTACACGCCACGGGCAGCGGACCCGCGCATCGGAGTGTTCGGCCCCACGTTTCTCGATTACGCGACGCCGATCGACGAGAGCCTGACCGTTCGGTGGGTGGCCCGGCATCGCATCGAGAAGCGAGACCCCAACGCGGCACGCTCGGAGGCGGTCGAGCCGATCCTCTACTACGTCGATCGCGGCGCACCGGAGCCCATTCGAACGGCACTCGTCGAGGGAGCTCAGTGGTGGAACGAGGCCTTCGAAGCTGCGGGCTTCATCGATGGCTTTCGCGTCGAGGTCTTGCCTTCAGGCGCCGACCCGATGGATATCCGTTACAACGTGATCCACTGGACCCATCGTTCGACGCGCGGGTGGTCCTATGGCGGCTCGGTCACCGATCCGCGCACCGGAGAGATCATCAAGGGCAACGTCAACCTCGGCAGCCTCCGGCTCCGACAGGACTACCTGATGGGTAAAGCGCTCGTTCCGCCCTTCATGGACGATGGAAGCCTCTCCGGCTGCGGGTTGTCGGCCGCGCCCGGCTTCGGCTATCTCGCGACCGCCGCGGACATCGCCGACCCGGTTGAAATGGCCCTCGCCCGAGTACGGCAGCTCTCGGCGCACGAGGTGGGCCATACCCTCGGATTCCCCCACAACTACCTGGCTAGCACGTACGAAGGGAGAGCCAGTGTCATGGACTACCCCGCGCCGCTCGTGAACATCGCGGACGGGGAGATCGACCTCTCGGACGCCTATGCCGTCGGCATCGGGGAGTACGACAAGCTGTCGGTGCGCTGGCTGTACAGTGACTTCCCGGTGGGAACGAACGAGGCTCAGGCACTCGAAGCCATCGTGATGGAGGGCCTGAGGAGCGAAATCCGCTTCATGACCCACACGGACAACTTGATCGCCGGCGGAGCCCACCCGCTCGCCTCCGTATGGGACAACGGCGCGGATCTGGTCGACATGCTCCGTCACGAGATCGAAGTGCGCCGCATCGGTCTGGAGAAATTCGGGCCCCACGTGATCCGCGAAGGGGAGCCGATGTCGCTCCTCGAGGAGGCACTGGTGCCGCTGTACCTCCATCATCGTTACCAGTTGAAGGCGGCGTCGAACACCCTTGGCGGAGCGGACTACTACTACGCGCTTCGGGGGGACGGACAGACGCCCGTCACCATCGTTCCCGGAGAACGACAACGCGAGGCCCTCGAGGCCATGCTTCTAACGCTCTCGCCAGACTTCCTCGCCATTCCGGAGCGCATTCTGGAGATGATTCCGCCGCCGGCCTACCGCTACGACGATGGAGAGATGTTCGAACGCTTCACCGGCCTGAACTTCGATCCACTCGCCGCTGCCGACGTCTCGGTCGACTATACGGTGTCGATGATTCTGCAACGTCCACGTCTGGCTCGGCTAATCGAGTATCACGCACGCAGCAACGAGTATCCGGGGCTGGGGGAGGTCGTGGACGGAATGTACGAAGCCACGTGGTTTGCAGAAGTACCCGCGAGCACCTATCACGCGCAGTTCCAGCGCGTCGCCCAGCGCAGTGTCCTCGACGGTCTCTTGCGGGAGGCGTCGAGCGGTGAGAATCCGGCCTACGTGCGCGCCGTTCTCTCGGATAAGCTGGATGCCCTGGCCGACAGTCTCGAGGGCTCGTCCGACGCCCAAGCGAAGCTGGCGCTCGGGGACATCCGCCGCTGGCAGGCACGTCCGGAGGGAGTCGTGCCACCTGCCGCCACACCGGAGATTCCGCCGGGAAGCCCGATCGGATCTCCGAAGTAGGGCTTAGCGACTCGGGACTTTCGCCACCGGCTCGTCGGAGCTTGCCTCGATACGACAACCCGAAAAGATTTGACGCTGCCGGGTGTCCGGGCGTATGCTATCGATCCTTTTTCTCCATCGAGGGCCCAAGCGCGCCAACTTGGGAGCGGTGACGACGATGGAAGCGAGCAATCATCAGAACTTGTTCCGGGACTCGCTAGCGGCTTACGAAAGAGGCGACCTCGCCGACGCGGCCGAGGGTTTTCAGCAGCTCGTTCGCGAAGGCAGCAACGATCCGCGGCATATCTCTTACTGCGGTCTCCTGGTGGCGACCACGGAGGGGAGGGTGCACGACGGGCGGATCCTGTGCGAGCTGGCACTGAGAGAGGCCTCGACGAACGCCGAGATGCACGTCAATCTCGCGCGGCTGTATGCGGGCGTCGGCAATCTTGCCAAAGCCTTCCAGATCCTGAATCAGGCGATACGTCTGGACCCGATCGATCCAAACCTCAGGTACGAGCTGTCCAGACTCGACCGGCGCTCCGGCCAAGCCCTGGGCTTCCTCGAGCGCAAGCACCCGGTGAACCGTTACCTTGGCAGGACGAAGGCGACGCTCTCGCGGTGGCTCCGCGGCTCCGCCTAGCGGTCTGTTTCCAGAGCGCAACGCAAAGACGCGAAGCGGCGAAGCTCGGAACAAGAATCCACCCAGTACTCTCTGCGCTGCTAACCTGCAGAAGCTTGTCAAAGCCCGGAATCCCGTACAGGGATGCTGGATGAAGCCAGGCAAAGCAGGAAGCCAAGAAACGCGGAAGCCACGAGTACAAAAAAGGCCGGGCCGTGTCTCACTCCTGGTTTCCTGCTCTACCGGGTTTCCTGAAACGACCGTTTGCGGAACTCCTGGCTCGGCGTTGAAATTCCGTTGCGTTTCTTCCGCGGATTCGATTGACCGCGGTTTCTTTCTCTGCGTCTCTGCGCCTCTGCGTTGATTTTCCCGAATCATCCTTCCACGAATTCGGTCGCCTGCGGCTCGTCCTTCGGTGCCACGATCTTGAACAGGATCGGAAAGACGACAGCCGTCACAATCGCGAGCAGCACCACCGCGGCGCTCATCTGCTGGTCGAGCACTCCAATCTGAAGCCCGATGGCCGCCACCGCGACGAGCAGCGTCAGTGGCGTCGCGAGAAGAAAGGCCCCCGCCAGGACCGCCCGAGGTCTCACACGTGCGAGGAGCAGAAACGACGTCGGAATGAGCTTTGCCAGCAGGGAGGCCGCAGCAAGCACAGACACCGTAAGAGCGATGGTTCCGATGTCGCCCAGCGACGAGCGGTCGAACGACACGCCCACGTTGATGAAGAAGATCGGCACGAAGAACCCTTGTCCCAGTGCGGCGAGCTTTGTCTCGAGCACACCGGTTTCTTGAAACACGTAGCTGAACAACATACCCGCGAGAAAAGCTCCCATGATCGCCTCGAGGCCGACCCAGGCCGCCAGTGCGGAGAGGCCGAGCATGAGCACGAAGCCGAATCGAACGCCGATCTCGGAAGGATCCTCCTCGTGCACCCAGCGCTGGAAGCTCTTGGGGTACCACCAGACGACCAGCCGCAGCATGCCGAGCACGACAAGAGCGACGACGAAGAGCCCCACCACCTTCGCGGACTCGACGGCAAGCTCGGGGCCGACGCCGAACTGATGGACGAGGTTATAGCCGGTGAGCGTCAGGAGTGTCAGGAACTCGCCCACCGAGCCCACCAGCAGGATCAGCTGACCCCACCGCGTCTGCTGGACACCCACTTCGACAGCGCCACCATCAGGATGCCCACTGACATGGCACCGAGGACCAGCGTCATGAAGAGGGGAAGCTCGAGTCGTGTCGTGAGATGGGCCGCGAAGCCGAGGATCGTCACCGCCACCAGGACTGCCAGCCCGAGCGTTCGCCGGCTCTCCCGTTCGATCCGATTGAAGTCGATCTCCATGCCCACCAGGAACATGAGGAACGCGAAGCCGAGCTCGGCGAGAAAATCCGTGTAGGGGTTCTCGTGGACCAGAGCGAGACCGCTGCCTCCGATGAGGACCCCGAACAGGATCTCGCCCACCGCGGCGGGAATGTGAAGACGGGTGGAAACGAGGGGCATGAGAAACGCCCCGAGGTAGAAGATGACTAGGGCGACAGCCTCAGCCAGCTCCATGGACCCGCTCGCGGTACGACATGGCCAGAACGGAGCTCGAAGAGCGAACGATGATCTGCAGCACAGTGTCGGGTTGAAGAACGAGGCGCGCTGGCCCACCCGGTGCGAGATGACGACGAGGTCCCCGTCGCCGGCGAGCGAGGCAATCTCCTTTGCGGGATTGCCCTCGCGGCGGATCTGCTCGATCTTGACGTGGTAGAGCGCGCCGATCTCCATGACCGCCTTGAGCGCTTCGTTCTGCTCGGCCACCGTTTCTGCACCCACGATGAACGTCGGCGTGTGGCGATGACGGCGGCGATCTCGACGTGGAGCTGGCGTGAGACATCGATCGCCACCTCGGTGGCGAGATGAGCTTCCTGCCCGATGATGGGAAGCAGGATCCGCCGGTAGGGATGGCTCCCGGCCGCCAGGAGCATCGGGCAGGCGATAGCGTCGAGCGGATCGCCGAACCATGGGCGGCGGAGCCCGGCGCGTCCCAGGAAATCGACGCGGTGTTTCGGCACGATCAAGAGGCCACAGTCGAGACCCGGGACGTCCCGGCGAATGATGGTGGCGATGTCGTCCGTCTCGTTGATGACTCCTACTTCCAATTTCGACCGATCCAGCTGGAGATTTGGCGGCGGGCTCGACTTCGTTGCAAGTCCCCGCAGCGCGCGTGAGCGCGTGTTGTTGAAGATGTAGCGCACCTCCTCCCAGAACGCTTCGGTGGGGCGGGCGGTGCCGACGGCGACCGCACGCACGCCGTACTGGAGAGGGAACCGTGCGACGCCCGCACGAAGGTAATCGGCGATGTGCGGGAGAATATCCGGCTGGCCGGTGAGGAGCAGCCGATCCCCCTCGCGAATCACGACGTGGCCGTGGGGCACGACGTAACTGTCATCTCGATAGATAGCCGCGACGAGCCACCGTCGTGCGCGCAGGTCCTGAACGCGTACGTCCACGGCTGGAGAAGTTCGGAGAACGGGAATCTCGAGAATCTCCCCCTCCCCGAGCCCCACACCGGTTGCTACCTGGTGCGCGCGCTCGATCCGGTTCTTGATCAGGCCGGCAACGGCGGCCGGGCGCACCAGGACTTCCGCTCCCGCCTCTTTCAGTTTCTCCTCGGCCTCCGGACGACGCACCACGCCGATCGCGGTGGGTGGCTCGGTCACCGAGCGCGCGAGTCGGCAAGCTTCGTAGTTGGCCTCGTCGAAATCGGTCACCGCCGCGAGCCACTCGGCACCTTCGAGCCCGGCCTCCTTCAAATTGAGGAGGCTGGTACCGTCCTTGTTCAGGAGGCGAATCTCTTTGTTCGGGTTCTCCGCGCGCACCGCTTCGATCTTCTGCTCGTCCGGGTCGAGGACGACGATCTCCCAGCTGTCGGACAGAATGCGCGCCAGAGCGCGTCCGGTCTGGCCCGCCCCGACGATGAGCACACGACGGCGAGCCGGGCCTTTCTCCTCCTGGGGTTCCGGCGCTCCCGCCGGCGATTGAACTGCGCGGGATGCTTGTTCGTCCGCCATGCTGGTACAGGGCGTTAGCTACGCGTGAACGTAAACGTTCCCACCGGGGCAACGTTGCTGTTCACGGACAGTGGCGCTCCCGTGATCCTCGCGATCGGCATTCGCGGGACGGTTGCCCGGTCCCGGGAATTGTATGTCGTACCGCTGTCCGTCCCGGCATCGTAGGCGAAGAGCTCCACCACGAGCTCGTCGACCAGTCGCCGTTCTGGATGAGCTCGAGAGCCGACACGCCGACGAACCAGTCCGGGCTCGGCGCCACCATCGATACCACCGTCACCACCGGAAAGTCGGTGGTCACCGAGAAGCCGAGCTCTATCGCATCGGGCGAGCGCGAGATGCCATCTCCCGAGAGCAGAAACTCCGCCTGACCCGCCTCGATGGCCGCGGTGACGATCGCGTCCAGCGGAGACTTGCTTCCTTTCTCCGCCATTTCTTTGATGCCGTCCGATGCGGTCTCACCGGGCTCCCAGAAGCGGACGTCGGCGCGGTGCGTCCCGGCGATCAGCCCAGAAAAATGGGGATTGGGCGGAAAGTCATTGGGATGGGTCGGGGCGCTCCAGGTCGCCTCGAACCGAACCACGTAGTCTGCGGTTGCGTCTGGTGTCGGCGAGGGCGTCGCCCGCGGCGGCGGCGGTGCCGGCAACGGGGTGGGCATATTGGTCGAGTCGCTGCAGGCGACGAACGCCAATGTCACGACCCACAGGATGGGATAGAGCCGGCGCATGGCGGGATGCTATCACTTCGTTGGAGGTTCTACTCGGGCGTGATGTTCTTCATCGGTGGTGTTTTTTGCTCGCGATGGTCCTTCCACATCCCGAGCAAAACGGCCAGGCCGCCGAGAATGAACTCGTCGAGAAAGGGGATGGTGTCCGGTACGAAGAGATCGACGAAGAACAGTCCCGCGAGAAGTGCAAACAGATAGGGGAAGCGGAGCTTCCCGAAGAAGCTCTGAATCAGCCCCCGACGCTCTTCTTTTCCAATCGATGGCATGACTTCATGATAACTTATTTGCAACCTAACGCGGTTTTCTGCTACTAATTCACCACATGATAGCGGCCCACCAGAACCGTGCGGGTCTCCAGAAGCCGCCTTGTACCCGACTCCCCCAACTGGTTTTTCCGTGGAAGGGAGGGCGCAATGTCTTTCAGGGCTCTGGTACCGATCTCGGTTCTTTCACTCCTTCTGCTCGCTCCGCTGGCACGCGACACTCACTCGCAGGAACGAAGCCGGCGAAACTTCTACGGGATGCACAACCTGAAGGATGGAGGCGTCTCGATACCGGAGGGGATGAACTGGACCCGCCATATGGTCGGGGAGGGAGGCTACGTCTTCGACTGGGTGAGGGGAGACTACGGGAAGTGGGTGGTCGACGCGATGGATCGAGGCCTGATCCCGTGTCTGCGCGTCCAGGATTGCAACGGAGGCTGCAGCCCGAACCCCGGCTTTCCCGCAACCGTGGCCTCTGTCATCCGCAACCATCTCGAGCAGCATCGCCCCGAGTACCTCGACCGGATCATCTACCTGCAGATCTGGAACGAGCCGGGAGATCCGCGGGATTTCGTCAGTCCGGAGGACTTCGCCGATTTTCTCGTCCAGGCGCACAGCAACGTGCAGCAGGCCGACGTCGGCGACGTCTTTCGCACGATGACGCCGGGACAGAACGGCTCCGAGTGGTGGCGGCGCGCCGTTCGCCACAATCCGTGGGTGTGCCAGGCCTTCGACGTGTGGGCAACCCATCCCTACCCGGAGTCCTATCCGCCGCACTACAACCACCACGATGGTGTTCCGTTCATCAACCAGGTGAAGACTATCGACAGCTACCTTCTCGATCTCGACGCGATGGCGGACGAATGCGAGAAGCAAGGATCACCGCGACGTGGATTTCCGGTAATGATCACCGAGACGGCATACGGCGATCATCTGGGCATTGCCTACAGGGTTATCCCAAGACGACGCGCGGGCCGATCTGCTCGGTGGACGGACCCTGTGACTTCCGCCTGGCCTCGCAGTACAACGCGGCGGCGTTCAGCGAGTTCTGGCACAAATGGCCCGAGATCGTCGCGGTTCACCCTTTCATTCTGAACAACTGGTCCTTCGAGGCGGTGCGTCATCTGCTGCGATGTCGCCATCGTCGAGGCGCTGGCATGGCGACAACGGAACGTCGCGCGAAACGCACGAAGGCAAAGGGGAAAGGGAAGAACAAGGGCCACGGGCGCAACGGGGCCAAGGACTACCCTGGTGCCGAGCACGTAGCGGTTTCGCATCCCGAGCTGAAGGCGAGCGGCCCCTGCCCCGAGCCACTGTGCCGGGGCAAGCTCTACGACACCCATGCGGCGAACAAGGATGTGGAGCTGAAGGCTCAGCCGCCGATCCAGGCGACGGTGTACGAGCGCCAGATGCTGCGATGCGCAAGTTGCCAGAAGACGTTCACAGCGCCACTTCCGTCTCAGGCCTGGGCGAGCAAGTACCATCCGAGTGTGGACGCGGTCGTTTCGGTGTTGCGCTACGCCATGGGCATGCCCCACCACCGCCTGGCGCAGTGGCAAAAGTGGGCGGGGGTTCCGTTTGCCGCCTCCACGCAGTTCGAGCGGGTCGAAGCGATGGCGAATGCCGTGTTCCCGGTCTTCCGCCACATGGAGACGATAGCCGCGAACCGGCCGCTGGTTCACAGTGACGACACCGGCGCACGGATCCTCACGTTGATGGCGGAGAACGAGACCTTGACTCAAGGCAAAGGCGAGCGCACGGGCATCTTCACCACGGGCATTGTTGCTCGCGGCTTGGACGCCACGCTTGCTCCGATCATCCTGTACGCGAGCGGACGACGGCATGCGGGCGAAAACATGGACCGGCTCCTGAATCAGCGAACAGCTCATCGACCAGCTTGACCGCTTGGCGGTAATTGTCAATGACTTTGAGACACCGAGATCGTGTATTTAGTGAGCAACCGCTTATGTGTCGCCGTCGGTGAAGGGGCCCACGTGCGGTGGGCGGCGGACGAACCGTCACGCCGGGTTTCCCTGAGTACCCGCGTGGTTCTGTTGCGTGCGGGTCACTGAGGCGGCCGAGTCGGAGACGACGGGATCCCCGTAAACGTTGCAAATCAGGGGTACCTGCAGGTCGTCGAAGGCCTCGGACGTGGCTTGTGCGCCAATCTGAGGCGTCGTTTTCGTCGCCGGCGGATTGATCCACGCCGCTGAGGGTATTTCGGGCGGTTTCGGCGTTCCCTTCACAAAACGCTCTGGATGGGCTTCGAAGAAGTCCAAGAGCATCTGTTGGCGACCTTCGACGATCGTCGCCGCCCGGCCGTAGTGCACCGACTCGGGTGTAAGCAGGCCGATGCCGGAGTGATAGTGCTCGGTGTTGTACCAGCCGAACAGATCTCTACAAACGTCGCGAGCGTGTTGGGCCGACCCGAACCGCTTGGGGAACTCGGGACGGTATTTGAGTGTTTTGAACTGACTCTCCGAGTAAGGATTGTCGTTGGAAACGTGGGGACGGCTGTGGGTCTTCGTCACCCCGAGGTCTGAGAGGAGCATCGCTAGCGGCTTGGATTTCATCGACGTGCCGCGGTCGGCGTGAAGCGTCAGCTGCCCTGAAACGATTCCCTGCTTCGAACAGGTCTCGTTGATGAGACGCTTCGCAAGCTCCGCACTCTCTCGCTCGGCCACCATCCACCCCACGACGTAGCGGCTGAAAATGTCCATGATCACGTACAGGTGGAAGTACGCCCATTTCATGGGACCGAGAAGCTTCGTGATGTCCCAGGACCAAACCTCGTTGGCTCCCGTCGCCACAAGGACCGGCTTTTCGTAGTTTGGGTGGCGGAGCTGATCGCGCCGCTCTCGCAGCTCGGCATGCTCCTCGAGGATGCGATACATGGTGCGCACTGAGCACAGGTACTTACCCTCGTCCAGTAACGTCGCGTAGACCTCTGTGGGGGCCTGGTCCACGAATCGCTCCGAGTTCAAGGTATCGTGCACCGTCTGGCGCTCCTTGGGCGCGAGGGCTCGCGGTGATGACGCTCGGCCAGATGAGGGCTTCGAAGCGCTGGAGGACTGCCGGCAACGATAGAACGTCGCCGGCGAAACCTCCAGCGCCTCACAGGCTGCACGGACCCCTACCTCGCGAGATAGTTCCTGGGCCGCCGTCATCATTCGCCGCTTCGACTCTACTGGCGAGTCTCCGACTCCACCACAATCCCGCAAAGTTTTTTTTGCACATCGATGATCGTCTCGGCCTGTCGGAGCTTACCTTGCAAGTACTGCACCTCACGCTCGAGCTCCGTGACCCGCACCGCCAGAGGATTTACCTCCTGGACTTTTCGCCCTCGCCTTTTCGGCTTCAGCGCCGCCAGCGTGCCCTCATCCTTCTGACGCCGCCATTGTGACAGCGTGGACGAATACACCCCCTCGCGCCTCAACAAGGCCCCGACCTCTCCTGGCTGGGTACACGCATCCGCCTTCTTGAGCAGCGACAGTTTGTACTCCACCGTGAACCGGCGCCGCTTCGGCTTGTCTGTCACCTCCGGGTCGGGTACCGCTCCGGCCGAGGCCAGGTCCCCAGCCGACGCCGCCGCGAATTTTGGAGAGGCTCCTCCGCTACGTTCAGTCTCACTACCTGAGACTGAACTCCCCTCCGTTTCCTCCCCAAAATTCGCCTCCCCTGAGATCATCCTGTCTCTCTCCCTCTCTGGATCCTTCATCCTTCAGGAAACCTCCTCGCCCTCTTTAGAGTCTAATTTCTGCCAGGCAAGGTGTCTCATCATCATAGGCACAGAGGGTGGCGGCTGCTCAGCCCACGGCGTGTCATCACTTTCGCCGCAGCCTCTTGGTTGCCGCGCGGCAACCGCGCCAGCTCTCGCGCCAGCGTCGAAGACAAAACCCCCAGCCGAAGTTGAGCCTCCACCGCCCGAAGTTGAGCCTCCACCGCTTCCGACAGCCCTTCCGCCGAGTCAAGCCCATTCTTAGTTGAAACTCTCCACGGCTCACGATTACGCGACCTTCTTCTTCGATACGGTTGATGTCTTCGCCTCGATCTTCAGTTCCCGCTTGAGAGCTTCGCGAAGCTTCGGGAGATGGCGGTAGCCCACCACCTTCCTCAAGCGCGGTTCGATGTCCACGAGCGCCGTCGCCAGCCAGCGCTGGCGTTGGCTCGAGTTCTTCCAGTGGTCGACCTTCGCGCAGCGTTCCTCCACCAGGGCATTGACGGATTCAAGGCAGTTCGTCGTCTTGAACGAACGGCCCAGCACCCCGTATACGCCGAGTCGATGCACGCTCAGCGTCTCCTCGAGTCCTTCCTCCAAGCTGCCAGCTGCGGATTGGTTCCGCTCTTCTAACTCACCGTGAAGTTGCTCGAGCGCAGCGAGGGCGTCTTTGTACTCCGGCCTGTTGTAGGCCCTCTGAAGCCGCTTGCGCCACGACCCCTGCTCGCCCTTGGACAGGTAGCTCACTACGTTTTCACGTTTGTGCCACTGGCAGCGTTGTATCAGGGCCCGCTTACGGAATGCCTTCTTTACTGCCGCTTGGAGACCCTTGCCGCCGTCGATGATCACCAGTAGACCCTGGGAGATATCGAGTCCCCGCTCGAGCAGTGAACGCAGAAACGGCGTCAACACCTGCGCGTTCTCCGTGTCCGTCTCCACGAAGCCCAAGAAGCGTTTTTCCCCAGAAAGCGTAATGCCCAGCGCCACAACCATCGTGGCGTCGGCGAACGTCTTCCCGTCTAGAAACAGCGCCACCACATCCTCGCCGGATAGATCCCGTTCCTGCATCTCTCGGAGCTTCGTCGCGCTTGCTTCAACGAACTCTCGGGACACCGTCGAGCTCGACAGCCCGATGGCGCCCGGAATCGCTTCCGCTGCCGCCTCGTAGTTGCGACAGGAGATTCCGTAGAGAACTCGTTTCAGCAGTAGATCATTCACCTCACCGCCGTGGCTCAGCGCCTCGTACGACCGCAGCGGAATCTCTCCTCCCTCGATGCTCCGAACCCGGGGCACACGGATCGGTACCCGCTGGCCGGCAAGCCCTACCGTGCCCGGGTTGGTTCCGTGACGGCGACCACGCACCGACTCTTCCTTGCGAGCGTATCGCCCCCCGGCCAACGCCTTCACTTCGTCGTCGAGCAACTCGTGAACGCGCATTAGCCCCAGGGGGACCAACGAACGGATCATCTCTATCTTGGCATCCAGCTCGAGCTCCGCGTACTCCTCGCGACTCACGAGCGCGACCTCACCCAAACGACGGGGCGCAACCTTTTCGTGATCTTGATCATTTTTCTACTAGAAATGTTCTCTTGACATAAAAGGAAAAATGAGGTGTCCTTCACAATCCTAAATAAAGAAAACGGTCGCAGCTAAGCGGCCGATGGAGGGACACCTCAATGAAAAGCAGTATCACGCGGGAGGAGTTTAGTAAAGAAGTAAGTCGTCTATCCGAGGAGTTCGCGGAGCAAGTGTGGCAGGCGGTCGTGGAAGCGGAAGCTGATGTCGAACGGTGTGACGAGTGGATGCGGGTCAAGGGCAGCGAATACCTGCGTGAGGTACTGGGCAAGGCGCTCAGCCAACGCTCGGAACGACTCGGTGTGTCAGGCGCATGCGAATGCGGCGCGTCGATGGAGTTTCGACAACATCGAGCGTTCCGGGTGCACACGGTACTGGCGGGTCGGGATGTGGAGCTGAGTGTGGTTTACGCTCAGTGCTGTGAGTGTCGTCAAGGCAAGTATCCGCTGCTGGAAGAGATGCGGGTGGACCAGGAGGGATTCACGCAAGCCTTACAAGAGTTGTCGCTGTTGGCAGGAGTGATCGAACCCTACCGCTCGGCGAGCGAGCAATTGCTGCGAAAGTTCACCGGGGTGGTCGTGAGCTCCGAGAAGATTCAAAGCTTGGTAGGCGCCGATGGGAAAAAGGCGGAGGGTTTTTCGAAAGAGCCTGCGAACGAGGTGGAAGCTGGAACGGGCAGACGCCATAAGGGACCGCTGTACATAGGGATAGACGGCGGGATGGTATTCGTGGACGGCCGCTGGCAGGAAGTCAAGCTAGGCTGCCTTTATACCGAGCAAGGGCGTGTGCAGAGCAAGCTCGGACGCGGAGAGTTGACCGAACGACAGGTCGTAGGGGTTCGAGGTAGCCCCGAAGCACTCGGCGAGGTTTTGTGGCCTCGCTCTTGCTCAATGGGGGCGGAGTCTCGCAAGGTCGTCATCCTGGGTGACGGTGCGCCGTGGATTTGGAATCTTGCGGAGGAGCTGTTCACCGATCGAGTCGAGATCCTTGATTGGTATCACGCCGACGAGAATATCAGCCCTGTGGCACGGGTGGTTTTCGGCGAAGGCACCGACGAAGCCGCACAGTGGCGCAAATCGCAACTCGACCGTCTATACGAAGACGCCGTGGATGAGGTGATCGAGGGTTTGCGGTTTCTGAAAAAGCGTCACCGTTCCAAAGACGAAGAGATCGACAAGCTCACCGGCTACCTCGAGAGAAACGGGCATCGAATGAAATACAGAACGTTTCGACAAAGCGGCTACTACATCGGCAGCGGTGCCGTGGAAAGTGCCGTGAGCCACGTTATGCAACAAAGGATGAAGCGAGTCGGGATGAGATGGCACGCCGCTGGGGCCGATGCAATGCTCGCACTGCGCTGTGTCTTCCGAAGCACGGGCGCCTGGGATTCGTTCTGGAACTATCGAAAACAGGTCGCATGAACGGAAGTCGATTGCGCCCAAACGACGTGACTTCTTGCGTTTCTTGACTGAACGTAGCAGACTTCCCATCTCGGCTCCTTTCTCTTGCCGCTTGATGTTGTTCGTTCAAACGTCATCAAACCACGGGGTTTGGAGCCGTTTCAATTCCCAACTAAGATTGGCACACTTTCACTCCTCGGCATCGGGATACATTTCGGAGAGCGCTGGGTGAAGCGTCTTTTCCATGAAGTCCGATAGCGGAAAGTAGTGTCTCTCTCGTTCTGGGAGCCATTTCCAATAATCTTGAGCGAAAGGCGCTCCCCGATGCACGGCTATCAAGAGAGGTTCCTCTCTCTCGTGAGGGCGAATGCGCAACTTTGTGTTCAGCCCAAGCGCATGGAACGTGCCGAATTCATCGTTTCCGAGTGCTCCCAAGCCGCCCGCGTACCGAATGCGAAGCGTTGGGTATCGAGCAACGGCAGTTCACATTTCGTAGAACCCACCCTCCGTGTAGGGGATCTTCGATATGCGACCGAGTGCTCGCACCAAAGTCTTTACGACCTTTGGCTTGGCCCAACGCCCCGCGACCGCAAATACAACGGCGAGTTCCTCTGTGGCTCTGTTTGCAGCACCTATTCGCCGTCGAAACTCCTCGCTGTCGGGGGATGAGCTGTACTCAAACAGCCCTGATTCCCTCAAACCCCGAGCGCAATCCTCGGCTCTTTCTACCATAAAGTCGTTAAGTCGTATTTCGGAATTCGAGGACGAAAGCAGTTCCTTGAGTTGCTTAACAACCTGATCAGTGGTCGGTGGAGTCGCTGGCGAGAGCGCCGTCTCCTGTACAGATGTCTGTTCCGACTCCGCCGTGCCAGTGGAAGCGAAAGGGTTCTCACCTAATGATGGCTTCTCTGGCGCCGGTACGCCATGGAGTTCTCGTAAGAGCGTTTCCAGGTTGGAATCGTAAGTGTCGTCTTTTTCGAAATCGATGTAGAGGCGATAGCCCAAGAAAATTGGAACTGCGGGATCACCAGAACCCCTCAATACCGGAATGAACTTCTTGGTGCCCAAGTCCTCAATAAGCGATGCTCTGACTGATGAGCCTGGGAAGAAAAAAGATGTTACGAGGAAGAAAGTTGCCAAGAAGAAGAAAGTTTTATCTATGGCATACGCAACCACCCCCGGTCGTAGAAGAGTTACAATAACGACTACGGAAAAGCCGAAAGATGCCTGAGGCCCCGCGAGTCTTTGTCTCGTACTCACACGATTCGGAGGTTCATAAGGACTGGGTCCTCAAACTCGCCACGGATCTCCGCCGCAATGGAGTGGACGCATCGCTGGACCGATGGGACGTGAGTCCCGGCGGTGATATTTCGGGATTCATGGAGCGGGGTCTACGAGGGGCTGATCGTGTTGTGGTTGTGTGCTCGGAGAAATATGTGAAGAAGGCGAACGCGGGAGAGGGTGGTGTCGGTTACGAGAAGATGATTGTTACCGCGGAATAGCACTGTTCACTCGAGCGAGCAGGCTCTAGGTGGGGTTTGCTCTTTTCGGAGAGCAACAAGGGCGTTGTTCAGTGGTGTCACTAGTAAATCTCCTTTGATCTTGTTGGTTGGCAGGCCCCTATTATTGTCGCAGAGCTAGCTTGATGGAAAGGTCTTGTGGGGCGTGAGCCAAACATCATGTACGGGCGCAGCGGAACGCGACCCTCGAGACGATTCGCAAAGTCGGGCGCCAAGGCTGGCAGCGGGAGTCACGGTATCGACGACAAGCTCCGGTGTCTGGATGATCGGCTCGTTGTAGCCTTCCCAGTAGTCGATGTCCGGGTACTGGAGGATGAGACCACGACCCTGGTCCCACCATTGCCGCGCCCGCTCGATCGGGTCCCCGTCCATCGGCTGGCGTGCGGCGTTGGTGCATGAATCAGTGCGGGACAAGGGCGCCGTCGAGAACCTCTTCTTTAGGTACAAGCTCGCGCTCGGAAATAGCCTTCGTGCGTGCGGCTACGAATGTCAGAAACGAGAGGCGATGATCGGGTGCAATGTATTGAACCGGATGGCTGAGCTGGGCAAGCCTGAATCCCAAGCGATCGTCGGGGAGTAAGTTGGGCCGCCAAAAGGTCCCGTGCGTTCATGAGCTGGTACGCACAGTTCGAAGCGGAGCGCGTCCGGCTTCTTGCGGCAAACGGCCTCAAGGCCTGCATTGCGAACTTCTCGGTCGGTAACCCGGACCTGCCTTTATGGCCTCACTTCTACCCGGCGTTCGAAGCGGCCCAGGCGCACGGCGGGATTCTGGGCCTCCACGAGTACGGCACACCGATGCAGCAGCACTTCGACGAACAATCGGGCGAGGGTTGGTTCACCGCGCGGTATCGAAAGCTCTACCGGCAGTACCTGATTCCGGACGGGAAAGTGATTCCGCTCGCCATCACGGAGACCGGCGTCGATGTGGTTCCACCGGTGGGGTGGAAGAACCACTACATCGAGGCGGAGTACCTGGAGCAGCTGAAGTGGTACGACAGCGTCCTGCTGGAGGACGACTACGTGCTCGGCGCGACGATTTTTGCTCTGGAGATCCCGGGCTGGTGGAGCTTCGACATCGCGCCGATTGTGGATGAGCTGGTCGACTACGTGAACTCGACCGCTGTTCAGCCTTGAGAAAGAAAGGGCAACCACAGAGACACGGAGGACACCGAGACCACGCGAACGCATCTGCGCGGGCACCGTGTGCCTTCGAATTCCACGAGTCCGTGAATTGCTAGCTCGGACTATTCATGAGTGGTCGCGTCGGGGGTGGAAATAGGCTCGGAACTGTATGCCAGCAGGGAAGTTGTCGGAGACGAGGGCGTTTGGAACCGACTCGACAAGAGCGCCCGTCGAGCGCGACCGTTTCATGAGCATGGGCTGCGGTTCTAAGGAACAAGCTGCGGTTGTGGGAGGCTGAGTTGCGGTTCTAGGCCATGAGCTGCGGCGGTGGTGATGAGGGGGAGCTCCGGGGCCGGTTGTCGACCGGAAATCTACGGTGCGGTAAAGGACCACAAGAGATGCAGCTTGCGAAGAGCCCGTAGGGTCAAGAAACTCTTGCATCAGCGCGAGTCGAAGTGAACTCTCCCCCAACAAGATTGAGCTTCGAGAAGGTACTCGCCCTTCGCTGATCTCACCGAGCGCTCCGTGAACGAATTCAGATTCGGGCTTCTCGCTGGAAGTTTAACGTTAACGGTCTTGGGCTTTTGATCCGGTTAGGTGAAAGAGTAGGGCAGACTCAGTGCTACGGCGAGCGCCAAGTCCACCTGGCGCATGAGTTCGCCCGGAACCGTTCCGGCGGCATCCTGTAGCTGGTCCTTCCACACAGTGTAGATTTCACCACACTTGGCGATGCTCGTCCGATCGAGCCCGGCCGTACCGCGTGGAAGCACAACCTCCCAATCGTACGGTCCGTGCAACCTTTGCACGGTCGTCACGTGGACGCACATCACTTTGGGATAGCGCTCGTTTCGGTTGAATGCGTCATCCGAAACGACAAGCATTGGACGGCGCTTGCCGCCACTTCCGCTCATGGGAACTTTGCCCCACCAAATCTCGCCCCGCCGCATCAGGAATCGTTCGAGTCGAACGCTTGGTGTTCCGCAAGGTCGCGGTCTTCATTTCCGTAGCCTTCCGCGCAATAACGCTCGACCTGTTCCGCGACCCGGTCAATCCGCAGACGGGCCAGCTTCTCATCGATCGCTTCGCGAAGAAACTCGGAAGCGCTTCTGTACTGCCCCTCGCGTACGACGGCCTGAATCTCCTCCAATTGGTGAGCTTCGGCGGTGAAAACCATCTTCTGCTTTGTCGCTGCCATTGAAAATATTCTATTTGAGTACATCGTAATAGTCAACCACTAAGGTTTATCACAAAAGTGGACTAAGTTGATGGTGAGGGTGTTCGTTAGAACCGCCAATCGGCGGACGCTAGTTAAACTCAAGTGATATATAAGAGTTACAAGTGTAATATCACCTTGTGACGATTCAGGCGGAAGTTCTTCGCGCGGCGCTGCGGCTTTGTCGCGAACGCGGGGAGTGGTCCTTCACGCCGGATGAGGTCGTGAGGGCACTTCCCGATCTCAATCCTCGATCCGTTCAAAACCACGTCGTCAGTCGTTGCTGCGTCAACGCGCCAAAAAACCACCCGCACAAGGGGGACTATTTCCGCCGATTGAGACGCGGTGTGTACGAGGTCCTTCCGGTGTATCGGGAACAACCTCACGTCCCATCGCCGACACGTGTGGCGGAGGGTCGGCTGGCGTACGAGGCAAGCGACGACGCGCCCCTGCGCGAGTCGATTCACGTCACTAATCTCTCGGGGTAGCCGGGCTTTCGTCGCCGAGTGCTGGGAGATCGCGGTCGTCACGCAGGGCAGGACTCTCGACGATGTTGTCCACAATCTGCGTGAAGCCGTGACACTTCATCTCCAGGGCGAGGATGCTCACGTCCTGGGGCTCACGCAGGATCCGCGGCTCGTCCTGACGTACGAGATTTCCCTCGCGAATGGTTCCTCGGCTTAGGCGACTATCGGCAAGAGACGTTCTTCGAGCCCTTCAGCGATTCGGCTTCGAGGTCGTGGCGACGCGGGGGAGTCACGCCAAGCTCCGGCGCGTCAAGGAAGATGGCACGACCGAGATTCTCACCGGACCGCTCCACAAAGAGCTCGACTTTGGAACGCTGCGTGCCATCTATCGCCAGGCGACCCGCTTCATCCCTGAGCAGGAGCTGCGAGAGTGGTTCTACGTCGAGTGAAAACCACAGCGGTTTCCTATGCGGGGCTGGGCAGATCCTTGATCTCCGTCAGCGCTTTCTCGAGCTCCGCTTCGGGCAGCGCGTAGTCCTCCAGCTGACCGGCGAAGTACGCGTCGTAAGCGGAGAGGTCCAAGAGACCGTGCCCGCAGAGATTGAACAGGATCACCCGGGGCTCTCCGGATTCTTTCGCCTCTCTGGCCTCGTCGAGGACCGCCTTCACGGCATGAGCGGGTTCCGGGGCCGGAATGATGCCCTCGCTGCGCGCGAAGGTGACCGCTGCCTCGAAGATATCGTTCTGCTTGTAGGCTCTCGCTTCGACCAGCCCGTCCAGCACTAGCTGCGAAAGGAGCGGCGCCGCTCCGTGATATCGGAGGCCGCCGGCGTGGATCTTCGGAGGCACGAAGGAGTGCCCGAGGGTGTGCATGGCCATGAGAGGGGTGAGCCCGACCGTATCGCCGAAGTCGTAGGCGTAGGGCCCGCGGCTCAGAGTTGGGCAGGCCGACGGCTCCGCGGCCACGATCCGCGTCGCTTTGTTCTTCGTGATCTTGTCCTGAAGGAACGGAAAAGTGAGCCCGGCGAGATTGCTGCCTCCGCCCACGCAGGCGATCACGACATCCGGTTCCTCGCCGGCGAGCTCCATTTGCTGTCGGGCTTCCTGACCGATGACGGTCTGGTGCATCAGCACGTGGTTCAGAACGCTTCCGAGCGAGTACTTCGTATCGTCACGACTCGCCGCCTCCTCCACCGCTTCGCTGATCGTGATCCCGAGACTGCCCGGCGAATCGGGGTCCTGTTCCAGAACCTTCCTGCCGGCGTTGGTCTCGGACGTGGGGCTGGCGAGGACCTCCGCGCCCCAGCTCGCCATCATCGAGCGCCGATACGGCTTCTGCTCGAAGCTCACTTTGACCATGTAGACCTTGCACTCGATGTCGAAGAACTGCGTGGCGAGGGCGAGCGCGCTGCCCCATTGACCCGCGCCCATCTCCGTGGTCAGTCGCTTCACGCCTTCCTCTTTTTGAAGTACGCCTGGGCGACGGCAGTATTCGGTTTGTGGGAGCCGGCGGGGCTCAGGTCTTCGTACTTGTAGTAGATGTGCGCGGGCGTCCCGAGCGCGGCTTCGAGGCGCCTGGCCCGAAACAAAGGCGTCGGCCGCCACAGCCGGTAGACGTCCATCACCGGGCCGGGCACATCGATGTATCGCTCCGTCGAGACTTCCTGCTGGATGAGCGCCATCAGTGAACAGCGGCGCGAGGTCCTGCGGCCCGATCGGCTCTCCCGTTCCCGGATGAAGCACCGGCTTCGGAAGATTCGGCATGTCCGCCTGAATGTTGTACCAGGAACTGGGAATGTCCTTTTCGCTCAGCAGGTATTTCGTATCAGTCATTTCAAGGCTCCGGAATATCTCATTGGAGACATGGCGTGTGAGCGAATGTTAAAGTGCCCGCGTTCGACCTTCAAGTGAGGGGGTAGAAGATGCAGCGGCGTGAATTCATTCGGCTGTCCATGGGGGCGGCAGCGGCGGGACTGTCATGCTCGGCCTGGTCGTCGACAACGCCGGGCGAGCTCGTCGATGTCGTACCTTTTGTCGACGAGGGAGGCAGCCCCATCGGGACCCTCATCGAGGGAAGCCACCGGGGCAGATACGTTCTCGACCTCGCGACGGTGACCGAAGACACGCTCATCACACCCAACGACCAGTTCTTCGTCCGCACGCGCTATCCGGACCTGTTCGAGCATCCGGGCGGGCGGTGGAAGCTCGCGATCTCCGGGCACGTTCGCGCCCCGAAGGCGGTCCCGGTGGCCGATCTTCGTGGGGAAATCGAGCGGATGGGAACGCAGCTGCTGGAGTGCTCCGGCAATACCAGGTTCCGCAAGTTCGGTCTTCTCAGCTCTGCGGAGTGGAGCGGAATCCCCTTGCGGGCGATCATCGATCGGGCCCATCCCACGCCGAGGGCGACGCGTGTTCTCGTCTCCGGCATCGATGAACACTCAGATTTCCCCTCGGACAAAGTGAAAGGGGCAAGCTGGGTGTTCAGCTTCGACGATCTGGACCGCGCCGGCGCCTACCTCGCGACCCACATGAACGGTGAGCCTCTGCCGCGCGATCACGGTGAGCCGGTCCGACTCATCATGCCGAACTGGTACGGCTGTTCGTGCATCAAATGGGTGAACGAGATCACGTTCGTTGATGACACTGCCCCCTCGACGTCACAGATGCGCGAGTACGCGAGTCGTACTCATCAGGACGGCGAGCCGCAGCTGGCCTGCGACTATGCGCCGGCCACGATGGAGCTCAGTGGCATGGCGACCCGCGTCGAGAAGTGGCGCGAGGACGGTGAACTGCGCTACCGGGTCTGGGGGATTCTGTGGGGCGGTGACCGGACGACGGATGCCGTCAAGATACGATTCCGCCCGGGCGCACCTCTCGTGCCGCTCGAGAACTATGAGCACCGCGAAAACAACAGCTGGACGCTATGGTCTCACACGTGGATGCCGGAAGTGCCGGGTCAGTACGAGATCGAGCTCCAGGTCGACGACCCGTCGATCCGCACGCGGCGACTGGACGCACGTCGCTATGTGCGCAAGGTGGACATCACGGAGGTCTAGCGGGCTGCTGAAAAATGCGTCTGCAGCCCGCCGAGCGGCAGCGATCACATCTGCCCCGAGACCGGCCCGAATGGGCCGAGAGCACACTGAGAGCCGAGCGAGGAGCGAGGCGCCGCGCGAACGTGGAGTGAGCGCGCGATGATGCACTATGCCCTCCATCGCCTCGTCGCCGTCAGCCAGAGCAGAGAGGCGAGCTCGATCGCGAAGACAATGAAGAATGCCACCCGGTAACCCGCGGGCGCAAAGCCGTCCTCGAGCCCCGCGGACCAGCGCTGGATGATCGCGCCAATGCCGGCCTGTGAGGCGAAGGCGGCGATGAAGACGAGAAGGTTCAAGCTCGTATTGACCCGGCCGGCGAGAGCGATGGTGAAGCGCCGGGTCAGGATGACGTAGCCGAGCATACCGGACGCCCCGAAAAACCCGAAGAGAAGCCACAGCCCTCTGGCGGCGGCGCTCCAGTGGGACAGGATGCCGAGCTGTACGGCCAGAAATGCGATGTTGGCGACCACGAGCAAGGGAAGGATCGAGAAGCCTTTCTTTGCGCGAAGCTCACCCAGACGTCCGAACGCCAGGTAGCCGAGGGCCATCCCCACCGCCATCGTCATCAGCACGCTGGCAACACGAGCTCGATCGAGGCTGGCCACATCGCGGAGCCACGGACCGGCCCACAGGCTTTGAATCGAGAGATAGGCCGCCTGCTGGGCAACCGAGAAGGGTGCGATGCTCCAGAAGACGCGGCTCGTGAGGATCGATTTCACTCCCTGGAGTGATTCGCCGAGGTCGGAGACGTGCGCAGGAGCTTTCTTCTCGGGCACCGCAAGGAACAAGATCCCGGCCGCTCCCAGTGTCGCGACACCCAGAGTGAGAAAGAGAGCGCGCCAGTCCATGAAGCGAAGGGCCCACTCGACGGGCAGGGTGGCAGCCAGAGCGCCCGCCGAGCCTACCGCCATGACCGCGCCGTTCAGGAACGGGACGCGGTGCGAGGGTGCCCAGACGACAAACGCCTTGAACGATGCCATGAGACAGGCGGCCATGCCGAGACCGATGAGCGCCCGTCCGAGTATCAGACCCGTCGGGCTCGCGGCTCGAGAGAACACGAAGGCGCCGGCGGCGGCCACGACGAGAAGGGCCGCTTCGGTTCGGCGAGGGCCCCATCGGTCGAGCGCGACGCCAATGGGCAGTTGCGAGACGGCGAAAGCGAGAAAGAAGGCGCTGGTGAGAAAGCCGATCATCCAAGCGTTCAGACCCATCGCTTCGATGAGATCCGGTGCCACGACCGCGTTCACCGAGCGAAAGACGTACGACAGGAAATAGCCGGCGGCGAACGGAAGAAAGACGCGGAAAACGAACATCCGATTTCGAAAGACTGTGAGTCTAACCCTGAAGCCAACGCCGAAGGTACTTCCCGAAGTAGTTGGATCTCCGGCGGTTGCGGCGTACCATGAGAAATCGAGCCTACCACAGGAGATTACCCATGCATCGTTTGTTGCTTCTCGGCGCGCTGGTGTGTCTGCGGGAGAGACGGTGCCGCCCTTCGAGCAGGCGGCGCTCGCACGACAGCCCGGTGAGCTGAGCGGTCGTAGAAACCCAGTTCGGGTATCACATCATCAAGTTGCTGGAGAAGCGCCCGGGCGGGCCGGTTCCTTGCGAGGAAGCGGCGCCCCGGATCGACGTCTTCCTCAAGCAGCAAGGGCTTCGGGGACAGATCGAGCAGGAAGTCAACCGCCTCAAAGCGGCAGGGACGGTCGAGACCTTCATTTGATAGACTTCTTGCCACTATGAGCAGGAAACTGACCCGTCGCGATTTCGTCAGGACGGGTGCCGCCGTAGCCGGCCTCGCCGCCACCGGGACCGGGCGAACCTTCGGCGAAGCGCCCCTGGTGATCACCCCGCAAAGCACGCCTCCGGTCGTTATCAGCTCCGGCAACGGCAACCGCCACAAGAACGGCGGAACCGAGACCGCTGTCGAGAAAGCCTTCCGGCGGATGACGGAGGGCAACGACGTTCTGGAGAGCCTCATCGCCGGCGTCAACATCGTGGAGCTGGATCCCGAGGACTCGAGCGTCGGCTTGGGCGGACTCCCCAACGCCGATGGGGTGGTTCAGCTCGACTCGTGCTGCATGCACGGTCCGAGAAAGCGCGCGGGAGGTGTCGCCGCACTCGAAGGTGTACGCACGCCGTCGCTCGTTGCGCATGCGGTGATGGAGCAGACCGACCACCACCTCCTGGTCGGTGAAGGCGCCCAGGGCTTCGCGCGAATGATGGGGTTCGAGATCGAGGACGATCTGAACACGGAGAAATCCCGAACGCGCTGGCTGGATTGGAAGCGACGCATCGACCCCGGCCATTACCTCGACCCAAAGAAACGAGTGGAGGCCGGCTATCAGGCAGGGCTCCAGATGGTGCGAGAGGGGCTCATCGAAGAAGAGCACTTTTATGGAACGATCAATTGCGACGGCGTCAATGCTGCCGGCGAGATCTGTGGTGTGACGACGACGAGCGGCCTCGCCTGGAAGATCCCGGGTCGCGTCGGCGATTCTCCCATCCTTGGCGCGGGACTCTATGTCGATGGCGACGTGGGTGCGGCCGGCTCCACTGGCAGGGGAGAGGCGAATCTCTTCGGGTTGTGCTCGTTCCTGATCGTCGAAGAAATGCGACGCGGCAAGCATCCGAAGGACGCGGGGATGGAGGCCCTTCGGCGGGTGAAGGAGAACACCGTCGAGAAGAGACTGCTGAACAGCCGCGGCCTTCCCAACTTCGGGCTGAGTTTCTACGTCCTCAACAAGAAGGGCGAGTACGCGGGCGTCGCGCTCTACGCGACGGAGCGTTCGAAGTTCGCGGTGTGTACCGAGAATGGCGCGGAGTCCCTGCCGTTCGAGCCGTTTTTGGACGGCACCTCGACCGACTAGGCCAACTCACATCAGAGGGCGGCCGGTGACCGGGTCCCGCCAGAGGCTCGTGGCCCAGCCATTGCTCCAGATGCGCATCGGAGGCGCGTTGTACATCACCGCTGGCGCGCGTGACGGAAAGATGTGGATGGGCGCGATGCTCACCGGGCCGATGAGCTTCAAACCTTCGGGCTCGACGTATCTGGGATAGAGCTCCCGCGGGTCGTACTCGAACGAGAAGTCGAAGACGATCTTCTTCTCGGTCCCCTGCCTCTCCTGGTCCTTGTCCTGAGCGAGGACCGCCGGTGTGACGAGACTGGCTGCCAGGAAGAAAAGGAGAAGCCGCACACCTAAACGCTATGAGGGCCGGTCCCGTTTGTCAACTTGCCGGCTACACGCGGTACTCTATCTCTTCGGCGACAAGAATAGAAAAAGGTAACTCATGGCGAAGCGAACCAGACGACAGTTTCTCAAGGAAAGTGCCTTCGGTGTCGGCGCGGCGTCCGGCGTTTTTCGGCGACGAGCGGGCCCTCAGGAAGGCGAGCCGCGGGGCGTTGTTGCCTGACAAGTAGGGAGCGCAGATAGAAACGCTGCCATCACACTATTGAACGTAGCCCAGCGCTCTCAGCCGCTCGAGGAGTTCGTCCGGTATCGGCGACGATTCCGCGTCGAGCCCGCCTTCGCTCGACAATGCGGCGAGCCGGTCGAGCAGCACGTTCCGAAGGTTCGAACCCAACCGGGGCTCGCTATCGGCGATATCCCGGGTTTCGCCCGGGTCCTGCTGCACGTCGAACAGCTGATAGGTATCGGTCGTCTCGTCCCAGAGCAGTCGATGCCGGCGCGTCCGCAGCGTGTGCACTCCCGGGCGCGCGAGCCTCCCTGTCGAAAGGCTCACGCTCCGAATCGGAGGCGTGAAGTCTGGGTGCAGCCATTGGGATCGGTCCTCTCCCTGCGTGGCCTCGGGTATCGGGATTTCGGAAAGGGCGAGCATCGTCGGCATGAGATCCACCAGACTCATCACTCCATCGACCCGGCGCCCCGCCCCCACCGCGCGTGGTTGTCGAATCCACAAGGGCACGTGAAGCTGGTGATCGCAGAGAGCGTAACCGTGTTCCCAGCAGTCGTGCTCCAGAAACTCCTCACCGTGGTCTGACGTGAGCACGACCCAGTCGTGGTCCAGGCGGCCGAGTGCCGCAACTCGGCGAGAAATGCCCCGAGGCGGCGATCGAAATATCGGACTCCGGCCGCGTACTTGGCTTTCCAGGGACGCAGGCGTTGACTCTCGCGTGCGTCGGCCCAGGGTGTGGAAAGCAGATAGCCGGGCACCACGGGGTCCGAGTCGGCGAGCGGGCGGTCGTCGCCGAGACTCGGGCTTGGCTTTCCTGCATGTCCCAGTAGTCCCTTTCCGGCGAACGATAGGGAGCATGGACGTCCAGGAGGTGAAGGTACAGCAGGTATGGCCGCGAATCGTCGAGAGAAAGAAGCCAGTCCCGTGCCTCACGAATGAGCAAGTCGTCGCCGTCGGCGATCGAAACGAACCTGTCGAAGCCTTGCCCGTAGCCGTACTCCTCGGCGATCCAGGGGTTCGCCACGAATCCCGCTGTCGTGTAGCCCTGTTCCCGGAACGCTTCTGCCAGCGTTACCGCTTCGTCGGACAGAGCATCGGTCGCTACACCGGGCAGAATAGTTCGATTGTGGTCCAGCACGCCATGGGTCGTCGGGTGAAGACCGGTCAGAATCGAAGCCGTGGAAGGTTTGATCCAAGGGGCTGCCGCGAAGGCGTTATCGAAGCGGACGGATTCCATTGCCAACCAATCGAGGTTGGGCGACACGTCACCGTGAAAACCGTTGACACCAAGATAATCGTAGCGAAGCGTGTCAACCACTATCAGAATCATCGAAGCTCGGCGCGTGCTCGACGTCGGTGTCCTCGCTTCGATTTTGGGATCGCCCCAGGCCGTTCGGACTCGATCCGCCCACGGGATCGGTGAGTTCGGCCGCGTCGGCAG
The DNA here is from genome assembly GCA_965237685.1 of Candidatus Marinacidobacterales bacterium. Taxonomy (GTDB): domain Bacteria; phylum Acidobacteriota; class Vicinamibacteria; order Marinacidobacterales; family SMYC01; genus CBDEGF01. The sequence goes on along the minus strand of CBDEGF010000003.1, from coordinate 1,055,675 downwards.
CGTCTCCAGTCTCAGCGTTACGTTCTTGCCGGACCAGGCGGCGAGGTTCACCTTCCGCGCGTGCCATTGATTGGCCTGTTGAACGCGCACCGACTCCTGGAAGACGGTGACAGGGAATCCCTCGGAGATCACGCGAACGCGAAAGTCGGTAGTGTCCTAATTTGGGGCTATTCGCTTCGAGCCAAAGCCAAGCGTAGTGCTGGCCATAGAATCGTTCGCTTCACGGTTCCCACTCCCTCTTCTTTTAGGATCCCGAACGATGCTCGGCAACGATAGCTGCACGGACGGCAGCTCTGGGTGAGTCAACAGGGCCTTTGTGAAGGACGGCCGTTACGCGGCCATCGACCGACCAGGCGTAGCACTGGGTTGCTGTTGGATGGCCCTTGAGCTCGAAGACCAGCACCTCACCCGTCCAGACGGGTTTCCCTTCGAATGCTTCCTCAACGAGGATTCTTGAGTCTAGGAGTGCAACGGCACCGTGAGTCGCAAGGATGAGGTACTCACCGGCCGTGACCAGTGCCCGGATCGCCTCGTCGGAGAAGCGGGCCACGATTTTCGCTGCCCAGAAACCGTCGTCCGTCAGCATTCGTTCGAAGGCGGGGTTGGGGTATTCGGGTTTCCATTTGTGTGGCTCGAAGTAGTCCGCCTCGATGCGGCCGACCTCGCCGTATTTGGGATAGGGATATTTCACCTTGCGCCATGGCCGCTCCCAGATGCCGAAGGTGTAGGCCGTCTTCCATACCGGGCCGAGCTCGACGAAGTACTCGTTGCCAGCACGGGGATCCTGAGGTGCGATCAAGCGGAAATGATCCGAGCCGCTTCCGAGTGTCGAACCGAAATCAATCAGATAGTGCACCACGTGGCCGCGATCTCCGTTGTTACGAACGAAGGAGTCGAGGGTGTTGATGCTCCGGGAGTCGTCGTGATTCAGCCACGCGCAGAACACGCGATAACCGCGAAGCTCCCGCCGGTGCTGGTGTGGGATGATGTCGTTCGGTTCATCGGGTCGGGTTCCGTAGAATTTGAAGGGGCCGATGAGCTCTCCGGGTAACATGAGGTCGGCAACGGCACGAATGCTCCCGTCCGGCTGGTGAGCGGCATTGTCGAGCATGAAGTTCAGGAACATGCGATCCATGGGAGCCTTCTTGCCCCCAGGCAAGTCGATCTCGGCGCCGGGATCGATCGCGAAGTGCTCTGGCCGGAGATAGACGAGGAGGCTCTCGGGAACGTTGTAGCCGATCGCGTGAAAGAAGTTCTTGGAGATGACGTCCGCTCCGGTGGTCAGATTCGGGTAGGCCCTGGGGTCGAACTTGACGAAAAAGGTGTTGTCACGCCGGTCACGAACCACGAAGCCGGGCGTGATACCCCCCTGTTTGGCAGAGACGATCGTCAGAGCGCGGCTCGTGTCGGGACGAAGGCCCGTGCCGGAACCGGCAGGAGCTCCTCGATGCTGATGTCGCGCACGCCGATGCGGTTGACGAACCAGCTCGAGTCCGGAACTTCTCCCAGTGTATTGACGTTCATGGCCCTCGGCACCGGATCTTCGAGCTCGGGCGGGGCGAAGGAATTCTCCAGGAGGTCGTACGTCGGGCTGAGCTCGAGCTCCCCCGGCGCGTCGATGGGGAGGTTGTCCCGGTCTTCGGCAATGGGGTCGTCGGGGTAGAACTTCTGAGCCTGCGCCGCGTTGGCGGCCAGCAGGCAGGTGACAAGGACGAGACGTTTGAGTGGCATATTGCTTCCTAGAAAGATGCCGAGCTCCGAAAGAAATAGCGCGTCGTCTCTCGGCTGAAGGCGATCTCCATGCGGATCACGACGTCGCGATAGGTCTTGAATCGCATTCCGAACCCGTAGTCCCATTCCAGAGTCGAGAAGCTCAGATCGCCCCCCGGCGCGGCCACCGTCCCCGTGTCGGCGAAAACGGCGAGCTCCCAGAACGACGAGGGCTCCCACCGGTACTCGACCTGATAGAGCATGACTTTGGGACCCCGCCACCGGAAGCTGTCGAAGCCTCGGAGCGTGTGGCTCCCGCCGAGAGCGGACTGCATGAAGAAGGGGATGCGATTGCCGCTCGTGGGCTCGTCCGCCACGAGACCGGCGCGGAGGGCGAGGATTCGCTGAGACGACCCCAAAGGGACGTATCCCCGGGCATCCATGCCGAAGCGATCGAAGTTGAACCGTTCCTCGCTGCGGTCGTCGAAGCGCTCCCAGCTCAGAGTCAGCATGAAGCCCTTGTGGGGGTTACCCGGCTCGTCCCGGAAATCGGCGAACAGCTGGGTGCCCCATCGCAGGTAGTCGGGTGGATTCGTGAGGCCCGGCGCGGTGAGATTGTTGAAAACGTCGTCGGTACTGGCATAGCTGCTCGCCTTTCCGGATCCGATTTCGTTTCGCTGGTATCCGCCGGACACCATCCAGACCAAGTTCCGGGTGAACTGATATCCGGTTTGCAAATAAGCACGGGCCTCCTCCTGAAGGTACGTCGTTCGATTCTCCAGGCTTGCGCCCGGTCCGAGGCCGTAGTAATCCTCCTCGGGCAAGTAGCGGTAGCGAAAGGTCACATAGAGCGGGACCCTCGGGAACCCCGGGCGCATGTCTCCGAGTCGCTGGATGTCGTCTCCTCTCCAGGACCGGGCGGGTATGCGCCGACCGACGTGCGGCATCAAACCGAGTTGAACGTCGTAGTGCTGATACTGACTCCACGAATAGAAGGCGGCGCCCGCCGCGTCGACGGGTCCCCAGAAGTCGCGCTGCCAGTATCGGAATCCGAGCGCGACGCCCGAGCCCCGGGCGGGCCAGGCGATGCGTGGATAGAAGCCCTTCCAGTTCCTGTCCGAGATCGTCGGGGTCTCGGCCTTGTCGAAACGAACCATCTGTTCTTCGACGCGGTTCGGCTTGTACGGCCTCACCTCGCCGCGCTTTTTCTCGCGCTGCCGGCGCAGAAGCTCGTGGCGGCTTCGGGGTGGCTCCTCTTGCTGTTCCTGCTGTTCCTGAGGGAGCAGTGGCAGGGGCGCCAGCAAGGTGAGGCAAAGGATGAGCGTTCGCATCGTGAAGGCAGCGTCGAGCGAAGTCTATACCTGGGCTCGCTTGAATGCGGTGTCAATTATGCCGACAGTGGTCAGGGCAAGCACGATCTGCAGGCTTGGCAACGAGTTAGGGCCTTCTGGCTCGACTCGTGCGTCAGGATTTCTTACATTCGAGCTCCCGGCCACTGGTGGATAAACGTCGGTGGGAGAGTCACTTGACCGATACGGCACGAAGTCTGCACCCCATCGCGCCGGGTCGTCTGTCCCCACTCCCCCCTGTGACCTCGAGACAACCCACCGAGAGGCATCATGAAAAACTTTGTGTCCTATCTTGTCATTCCTGTATTCGTCATTCTCAGCGGGACGGCGTCCGCCGTCTCGATCGACTTCGGCGGCTTCGGTCCGGGACAATCCATCGAGGGGCTCGGAACGGTGCACCCGCTGCTCAACATCTCCAGCAGCAACGGAGCCGGGGGCGCGCTTTTCGAGGGCGTGTCGCCTGTGACCTATGGGGCACCCAATGGTGGTGGCTCCATCAAGAACGGTGGCATCTCGCCGAACGGGGGGTTTGGCGACATCAATACGGCTCGCCGTCACGACTTCGAGTTCACGTTCGCGCCCGGCGCTACGGTCGATGCTTTCTCCATCCGCATGCTGGACCATGGAGATTTCAACAAGGCGAACGCAACGACACATCGCGTGACGTTCGAAGCGCTCAACGCCCTGAACGTCGTGGTGGATTCGGACGTGCTCAGCTATACGAGCACCGCCGCCGGCAACCCGCGGAGCGGCTCGGCCGGGGACCTCTTCTTTACCGGTGACGCCGTATCCGCGCTCCCCGGACAGCCGGGACTCTTCACATTCAGCCTGGCTGGAACCGGTATCACGAAAGTCCGCGTGCTCTATGCCCACAACGGTCCCAATCGACCGTGCTCCGCCCCGTCGGACCCGAACATCGCCTTCGATTCGCTGAACATCGACTTTGCCCGGGTCCCGGAGCCAGCAACGTGGGTGCTGCTGCTCGGAGCTCTGGCGGCAGCGCGATCGCGCCGGCGTCGTCCGTAAACAACGCCCAAGAATGAACACGAAGATCGCAAAGCTCGCAAAGGGGATTGGTACTCTTTGCGAACCTTGATACCGATTCAAGGCTGTGTAGGCTTTTTGGCTGAAGGAGTTATCCAGCCAGCGGGAGCATCAGAACGCGAAGAGCGAAATCCCGCTCACTCTTTGCGCTCTTTGCGATCTTGGTGTTCCTGTCCCGTTATTTGGGGACAAGGTTACTAGCCGCGGGACCACGCCTCGCCGCTTCGAACCCTTGGCTTGCGGGCTCGAATCGGGCCGCCGTATCATGCTGGGTTCGAGGGAGGGAGTCGCGAGGCGGTCCATGAGAATACTGGCGATCACCGCGGGGGCGGCGCGCATGTACTGCGGCAGCTGTCTTCGTGACAATGCCCTCGCCGCGGAGATGATGCGGCAGGGTCACGACGTGACCCTCGTTCCGATCTACACCCCGACGCGAACCGACGAGCCCAACGTGAGCATGGGGCGCGTGCTCTATGGCGGGGTGAACGTCTATCTTCAGCAGCTCTTCCCGTTCTTCCGAAAAACCCCGTGGTTCCTAGATCGCTTCTTCGACTCCGGGCTGGTCATGAGCCTGGCCACCCGGCTGAGCATGGCCACCGATCCTCAGAAACTCGGCGAGCTCACGATCTCGACGTTGCAGGGGGAAGCAGGAAACCAGAAGAAAGAGGTCAAGAAGCTCCTTCATTGGCTGGAGAGTCAACCTCGGCCCGATGTGGTCGTCCTGCCGAACTCGATGATGATCGGTCTTGCGAAGCCCGTCCGCCGAGCGCTCGATTGTCCCGTTGCCTGCACCCTTCAGGGTGAGGATCTCTTCCTCGACGGGCTGCCGGGGGACCTGCGGACACGGGCGATTGACCTCATTCGGGACCAGGTGGGCTACGTCGACGGGTTCATCGCTATCAGCCAGTACTACGCGGACTACATGGGAAGCCTCCTGGCGATTCCCCGGGAGAAGATGTCGGTCGTTCCTCTGGGCATCAATCTGGAAGGTTTCGAGCCCAGGGAGCATGTCGCCGACGGCCCGGTGACCATCGGGTTCTTCGCTCGCATCGCACCGGAGAAAGGGCTCCATAACCTGACGGCGGCCTATCGACTGCTTCGTCAGCGCGAGGACTTGCCGCCAATGCGGCTGGCCGTGGCGGGATATCTCGGGCGCCAGCACCGGGGTTATCTATCCCGTATCGAGCGCGAGGTGAGAGCGGACGGTTTCGCGGACGAGTTTCGATATCACGGCGAGCTCGAGCGGTCCGAGAAGATCGAGTTCCTGAAATCTCTCGACGTGTTGTCGGTGCCGAGCGATTACAAGGAGCCGAAGGGACTGTTCCTGCTCGAGGCCATGGCCTCCGGGGTTCCCGTGGTGCAACCGAATCACGGTGCCTATCCCGAGATCATCGACCGCACCGGTGGCGGGCATCTGGTGCCGGCGGACAGCATCGAGGGGCTGGCGGAAGGTCTGGCTGGGCTCGTCAAGGATGTCGAAAAGCGCCGTGAGATCGGGGGTCGAGCCGCCGCGGCGGTCCGGGACCACTACAGTGTCGAACGGATGGCCGAGCGGGCACTCGAGACCTATCAACGTCTGTCAGACGCGCCGGTCGGCGTGCCCGTGGCAAGCAGTGCAAGAACGGAGCGCGTGCGTTGAGCGAAACGAATGTCGGCGAGGAGTTGGAGCAGAGAGCGAAGCAGGCAAGTGAGGCACTCGATGCCAGGGTGCGCGAGATCGTGCAGTGGCATTTCGATCCCGACCAGGGCACGCCGTTCTGGCTCGATTTTCAGGCGAAACTGGACTTCGACCCACGCAAAGAGGTGGAAACCTTCGAGGATCTGAGGAAGTTCCCGCTTTTCGAGGACGAGTGGCTGCGAGGCGGGCCGCTGCGGCGTTGGGTGCCGAAAGCCTTCTCGGACAAGCCCATCTTCGTCTTCGAGACCGGCGGCACGACCGGTATTCCGAAGAGCCGCGTCGCCATTTCGGACTTCCGAACGGACTACGAGCTGTTCAGCGATACGCTCCCGGACGAGTACTTTCCGAAGGGTGCCAACTGGCTGATGCTCGGTCCTTCTGGGCCCCGGCGGTTACGGCTGGCCGTCGAGCACCTCGCCCAGTACAGGGGTGGTATCTGCTTTTGTGTGGATCTCGACCCGCGCTGGGTTATCAAGCTCATTAATAAAGGTTGGAGCGCGCACTTGGAGGCGTACAAGCGCCACGTCATCGATCAGGCGCTGACGGTGATGAGCGCCGGCCATGACATCCAGTGCATGTTTGCAACGCCCAAACTTCTGGAAGCCTTTGCGCTCGCACTGGAGGACAAGGGGAGCTCCATCAAAGAATCCGGTATCAAGGGTATCTTTTCCGGCGGTACGGAGTTCACGCCTCAGTGGACCCGTTTCGCGGTGGAGGAGCTGCTCGACGGCGTCTATATCACGCCCACCTATGGGAACACGCTCATGGGGCTGGCGGCCTCGAAGCCGGTGGGGCCAGACGATGATTTCAAAATCATCTACTACGCCCCGCAACCCCGAGCTGTGGTGGAGGTCGTCGATCCGGAGGACGGCTCGACCCTCGTCGGCTACGGGGAGACCGGGCGTGTGCGGTTGACGACACTGACGAAGGAGTTCTTCGTGCCCGGTTTTCTAGAGCGGGACGAAGGCGAGCGCGAGCCGCCGTACGAGGCCTACCCCTGGGATGGCGTCAGCGGTGTCCGACCGTTCGCGAAGCTCGCGTCGGCGACGACCGTGGGGGTTTACTGAAGAGCGAAACGCGAGAAAAGGCAAACATGATCCACATTCCAGTGCTGCGGTGGGGGCAGCCCTACACGAGCCTCGAGAAAGACAAAGTCGTTCACTTCGAGACCGGCGAGGAGCTGGCCGAGGTCAGCCAGGCCAATGCCGGAATCATCCATCGCGATATGCGCAAGGCTCAGCATGCTCGTGACGTCCTGCGTGAGTTCCCGGTCAAAGAGCTCATAGGGATGCTCAGGAACGCCGCGGAGCTCTACATGAACGAGGAGCTTCCCCTGGGCGAGGGCACTCAGGGTCCCGACGAGTTCGTTCGATATCAGTCGGCCACGACCGGTCTTCCCGAGAACATGTGCCGGGCGAACATGAAGAAGAACCACTTCGTCCTCACGCACATGGAGGATCTCCTCGATGCGCTGACGCGCGGGCTCGACCTCGAGATCTTCCGTGAGGGGCACGGTATCGAAGAGCGCGGCGTCCCGCTGAGCTATCAGGCGCAGTCACCGGTGCTGGGGCTGGTTCTTCCGTCCAATTCTCCGGGTGTTCACACGCTCTGGATGCCGATCATTCCGCTGCAGATCGGTCTCGTCTTCAAACCCGGACCCCAGGAGCCCTGGACTCCGTACCGGATGTCGGAGGCGTTCTTCGAGGCAGGTGTTCCTCGAGAAGCAATCTCTATCTATCCCGGGCTCGGTGACATTGGCGCGGCCGTGCTGGACGCCTGCTCGCGCGCCTTGATCTTCGGAGGATTGCCGACCGTCGAACGCTACAAGGGCAACCCGGGCGTCCAGGTCCATGGGCCTGGCTTCAGCAAGACCCTGCTCGGGGACGACGTGGTGGACGACTGGGAGAAGTATCTGGACATGATGGTGGACAGCGTCTTCGTGAACAGCGGGCGAAGCTGCATCAGCTGCTCGGGTATCTGGGCCTCACGGCATACCGAGGAGATCGCGGAGGCTCTGGCGAAGAGATTGGGCCCAGTGGCGCCCTTGCCGCCGGAGGACCCCGATAGTGCGATCGCCGCCTTCACCGTGCCGGGCGTCGCCGAGGCGATCTCGAACCAGATCGACCAGCACCTGGAGGAAACCGGAGCCACCGAGGTCACCGCGCAATTCCGCAATGGCGACGAGGGACGCCTGGTTCAGAAAGAACGGTGCGACTATCTGCGACCGACCGTGATCCACTGCGACTCGCCGGAGCACTGGCTCGCCAACCAGGAGTACATGTTTCCGTTCGTCTCGGTGGTGAAGTGCCCCCAGGAGAAAATGATCGAGTCCATTGGCCCGACGCTGGTCGGAAGCGCCATTACCGAGGATGGCGACTTCCGCCGACGTCTGATCGACGCCGTCCACATCGATCGTCTCAACCTGGGACCGATACCCACGATTCAGCTCAACTGGCTGCAACCGCATGAGGGGAGCATCATCGATTTTCTCTACCGAGCTCGTGCCTATCAGGAGGCTTGATTGCTCGAAGTTTCTCATCTGTCGAAGGAATACACGACTCCCGCTGGCTCGCTCTCCGTCCTTGATGACGTGAGCTTTACTCTCGAGAAGGGAGACGCCCTCTCCATCATGGGGCCGTCCGGGGGAGGGAAGAGCACGCTCCTTTTCATCCTGGGGGCACTCGAGCCGCCGACGTCGGGCCACGTCGCTCTGGATGGACGCAACCCTTTCGAGCTGGGCCAGAGGGAGCTGGCGGCCCTTCGCAACGAGAAAGTGGGCTTCGTTTTCCAGGACCACTGCCTCTTGCCACAGTGCTCCGTTCTGGAGAATGTCCTGGCGCCGACGCTCGTCGCCTCCGCAAACGACGATCGGTCGAAGGCGACCGAGCTTCTGAAATCGGTGGGCCTCGGAGAGCGCCTGACGCATCGGCCGGCGGAGCTCTCCGGCGGAGAAAAACAGCGCGTGGCCATCGCGCGGGCTCTGATAAGGGAGCCCACGCTCGTCCTGTCCGACGAGCCCACCGGGAATCTCGATGGCAAAACCGCTGAAGCAGTTGCCTCCTTGCTGCTCGATCTCCATCGTGGCGGGGACCGGATTCTCATCGTCGTCACCCACAGCGCGGAGCTGGCGGCTCGCTTTCCCATCCGGATGAGGCTCGAGGACGGCAAGCTGCACAGCAAATCATGAGTGTGTCGACGCTCATCTGGCGGAATCTCTGCTACTTCTGGCGGACGAACCTCGCCGTCATGGCCGGCGTGGCGGTCGCGGTGGGAATCCTCGCGGGTGCGCTCGTGGTGGGCGACTCGGTTCGCGGGAGTCTCCGCACGCTCTTCCTGTCGCGACTGGGGCGAACCGATGAAGTCGTCACGGCCAACCGATTCTTTCGCGCCGAGCTATCCGCCGAGCTGGAGGCGTCGGAGTCCATTGCTGCCACGGCGCCGGTCATCGCGTTCGAAGGGATGGTCCGACACGATGCCAGCGGGCGAGGCAGCTCCCGCGTTCAGGTCTACGGAGTCGACGAACGATTCTTCCGCTTCAACGAATGGGATGTGCCCGAGCTCGGCTCGAGAGATGGCTTCATCACGGATGCGCTGGCGGCGGAGCTCGGCGCAGCGGAGGGGGACGCGCTGCTGCTTCGCGTCGAGAAGCCGACAGCCGTCGCGGCCGGATCGCTTCACGGGAACAAGGAAGACGCCGGAAGAACACTGCGCCTGACGGCGCGGCACGGCTCGCCCGAGTTCTCGATCTATCCGCAGCAGGGGGAGCTTCTGGCTCTCTACGTTCCCCTGGCGCGACTCCAGCGGGAGCTGGACCAGAGAGATCGGGCCAATACGGTTCTGATCGCGGGGAGCGGCAGCCTCTCTGCTCTGGAGCGAGCGGCGACTCTGGAAGATCTGGGACTCGCGGTCCGCCCGCTTCCCGCACGCTCAGCGGTTGCCGTCGAGACGGAGGCGCTGATGCTCGGCGACGGGCTCGTCGAGACCATCGAATCCGTCGCTTCGGAAATGGAGTTTGAGACGGCGTCCGTGTTCACGTACCTCGCGAACACCATGCGCGTGGGGAATCGCGAAACGCCGTACTCCCTCGTGACGGCCCTGGATCCGGCGAGCTACCGAGCTTTGCTCGATGGCTCCGAGCCGGTCGAGCAAGGGATCGTAGTGAACGAGTGGCTCGCCGAGGACCTCGGAGCAAGGGTTGGCGATGCGCTCGAGATGAAGTTCTATGTCTGGGAGGACGAGGGACGAATCGTCACCGAGGAGGCTCGTTTCGTTGTCGCCCGCATCGTCCCGATGCGAGGCTTGGCGGCCGATCGGGATCTCGCGCCGGACTTCCCGGGCATTTCCGAGGCGGAGAATCTCGGCGACTGGGATCCGCCCTTTCCTATTGACTTTCGGCGCGTTCGGGACAAGGACGAACAATACTGGGACGACCATCGCGCGACACCGAAAGCCTTCATTCCCCTCGAGCATGGCCAGGCGCTCTGGCCGGTACGACAGGGGCAGGTGAGCTCGGTCCGATTGCTTCTCGCCGAAGGACAGGATGCGGAGGCGGTCGCTACTTCGTTTCGCGAGCGACTCCGTGGTGAGCTCGACGTCGCGTCCGCCGGATACACCGTCCTCCCGGTTCGGGAGCAGGGGATCGCCGCCTCCCGCGGAGCGACGGACTTCGGCGAGTATTTCATCTATTTCAGCTATTTCCTGATGATGTCGGCGCTCATTCTCACCGGGCTTTTCTTCAAGCTCGGTGTGGAGCAGAGAATTCGCGAGATTGGAACCCTCCTCGCGATGGGATTCGATACTCGCAGGATCCGGCGCATCTTCCTCGTCGAAGGCATCGTTCTGGCCGCGCTTGGTGGAGCTCTGGGTGTCCTGGTGGCTCTCGGATACGCCTGGATCATCATGTACGGACTGAGGACGTGGTGGGTCGACGCGGTGGGGACGCGCCTTCTCACACTGCATCTCAACCCGGCGTCACTGGTCCTCGGTGTCGCGGGCGGTGTCGTCGTCGCGGCGCTCGCGATCGCCCTGACGCTGCGAAGTCTGAAACATGTGACCGCCCGGAGCCTGCTGATGGCCTCCACGGCGAGCGCGGAAACAGGCGAGACTAGAGCCTCGTCCCGTCGGGCCTGGATGCTCGGAACTGCTTGCCTCGTGCTCAGCGTCGGTTTGCTCGTCGCTGCCGTCACGGGGGCGATCAGCCAGGTGGCAGGATTCTTCGGTGCAGGCAATCTTCTGCTCATCGCTTTTCTGACTTTTCAATGGATCTGGTTGCGCTCGGAGCGCGCGCGAGCGGTCGAAACGGTGTTGCAGCTCGGCTTCCGAAATGTGACCTGGCGTCCGGGGCGCAGTCTGGCGGCCATCGCCCTCATCGCCTTTGCCACGTTCATCATCGTGGCGGTCGATGCCTTCCGAAAGGGCGACGCGTCGGTGTCGCTCGACCCGAACTCCGGAAGTGGGGGCTATTCGCTCGTCGCGGAGTCGTTGCTGCCACTTCACTGGGATCCGAACACGGACAATGGGCGCGACGAGCTGAACCTGCCGCTTTCCGACGAGCCCGACGGGGCGGATCTCGTGTTTCAGACGTTTCGTCTCCGCCCGGGGGACGACGCGAGCTGCCTGAATCTCTACCGGCCGCAGAACCCCCGGATTCTGGCTCCCGTCGGGAATTTCATCAGGCAGGGCCGTTTTCGATTTGCGGCTTCGCTTGCCGGGACCGCCGAGGAGCAGGACAACCCGTGGCTTCTGCTCGAGAAGGAAGATCCTTCTGGGGCCATTCCGTTCATCGGGGATGCCAACTCGATGGCCTACGTGCTTCACCTCGGCCTGGGCGACGAATTCCTCCTGGCGCGGACGGGAGAAGAGCCGGTGAGACTTCGTCTCGTCGCCACACTTTCAGACAGCATCTTTCAGAGCGAGCTTCTCGTTTCGGAAACGCACTTCCTGAGAGACTTCCCGGGTCAGGACGGGTTCCGGTTCTTCCTCGTCAACGTTCCCGCGGAGCGGCAGCAGGGGACGATCGAGCTGCTCGAGCAACGACTCGCCGATTTCGGTGTCGACGCGCAGTCGACCGCGGAGAAGCTCGCCGGCTTCCACCGGGTGGAGAACACCTATCTGTCGACGTTCCAGAGCCTCGGAGGCCTCGGGCTCGTTCTGGGAACGCTAGGTCTCGCGGCGATTCTGCTTCGAAACGTTCTGGAGCGCCGGCGCGAGCTGGCTCTTCTCCGGGCGGTCGGTTACGACAGCGCGGACTTCGTGCGCATGATCCTCGCTGAGAACGTGCTTCTCCTTTTCCTGGGTCTTCTCACCGGAGGGATCTCGGCGGTCATTGCTATCGCTCCTGCCCTCGCCACCCGCGGCGGACAGTTTGCAGTCACCTCGCTGGGGCTGCTTCTCTTTGCGGTGGTCGTGAGCGGGGTGGCGGCCTCTCTCCTCGCGGTGGGTGCGACGCTCGGCGCGCCGCTTCTGGCATCCCTCCGGGCGGAGTAGCCGGCGCATGCCGCAGCTGAGCGCCGAGGAAATCCGACGCTTTCACGAGGACGGCTTCCTCGTGCCCGCCTACCAGCTTGCTCGAGAAGTGTTGGAGGAGATACGCGAGGCCTACGACGAGCTCCTCGCTTCGAATCCGGGCTTATCATCGGATCTTCTTCTCGGACCGCACCTCGAGAAGTCCGGCGCCCAGGGCGTCAAAGGTTCACGCCGCTGGCTCGAGTTCGCAAGCCGGCCGGAGATCCTCGACATGGTGGCGCAGCTCATCGGCGAGGACATCATTTTGTGGGGCACAACTATCTTCGGAAAGCCGGCGGAACACGGGAAGGCGACACCGTGGCACCAGGATGGGGCGTACTATCCGATCCGCCCGCTTGAGACGCTGTCGGTCTGGATCGCTCTCGACGATGCAGGACCCGACAACGGTTGCATGCGCTTCATCCCCGGCTCGCACAAGACCCGCGAGATCGCCAGCCACCACTGGGGACCTGAGAAAAAATCGCGTTTCCCCAGGGAGATGGGGATGGTTGGTCCGCACTTGTGTCAACTAGGGGGGGCGGGTCCGCGTGGTGCGGATTCACCCGGTATCGTATCGGCGTTTCGTTGTTGCTTTTTGACTAGCTTTCTAACTAGTGCTTAAACGAATCGGGCTGCGTGTGCTCAATGCGCTCACGTCGGCGCGAGCGCCGATACCATCTTTGGCCTCCAGCGGAGGCGAATCCACTGCAGGATATCGTAGGTGAGGGCGACCCACTGAGATTCAGTGCGTACTTTGGCAATTCTGCGCACGCTAAACTGCCGCAGGCCAAACTTGGCTTTGATCCAGAGATTCGGGAACTCGGCCACTTGCGAGCGTGTCTTATAGATGGCCTTGGTTTCGTCGGTCTGCATCTTCTGGCGGAACGCGGCTATGTCGGGCAAGAGTTCGCGCCGCTCGATCGAGCGGCCGTGCCGCGTACGAGGACAGCACTGATCTTTGGCCGGACACGTCTGGCAGTCTTGCTCCGACGCCTTGTATCGATAGCACATCGTGCCATGGCTTTCCTGCTTGGCGTCGTAGCGTAAGTGCTTGCCCTGCGGGCACACATACGTGTTGGTCTCCGTATCGAAGACAAACTTCGACGCCTCGTATTCCGGACTCACGCCGTGGTGCTTATACGACTTGCGCCGATTAGCCTCTGCTGCCTTGTTCTCGGATTGGGGACCGACGAAATCGATGTCGCGCTTCGCCATCTCCGTGATGTTGTTGCTACTGATGTAGCCCCCATCTACGACCATCTGCTCGGGCGCGCGGTGCATGCTCTGCTCAAGCCGTTGTATGGCGGGCGTCAGCTGCTGATAATCGCTGCCGGCCTGCGTGGCATCGATGTCGACAATCAGGCCGTGCGCGGCATCCGTTGAGACCTGGACGTTGTAGCTAGGTGCGGAGCCGCCCTCGGCTTGTTTCATCACCCGCGCGTCGGGATCGGTCGTGCTCACGCGTTTTACGCGGCTTTTGGCGGCTTCCAGCTTGTCGTACTCCTTCAACGCTGATTCTAGACGCTCCTGTCTCTCTCGCCTGGCGCGTTGCTGTGCTGCCTGCATCTGCCGGCTCGATTCCTCCTCCGTCTGTGCTTCGAGAGCCTCGACCGCCTCACGCGCATCCTTCAGATACGCCTCCACACGAGGCTTGCTGCGAAATCCACTCGACGAAGCATTCGCGCGCACCTTCGTCCCATCCAGCATGACTCGCTCGAGCGTGATCAATCCGTCTGCACTCAGAAGCCCCAAAGTTTGCACAAACAACTCGTGTAGGGCCTCCGAATGGGTCACCCGAAAGTCCGATAGCGTGTGCGCACTGATGCTCTGCATTCCGGTGAGCCATTGATAAGCCGGATGATGCTCGCACAGCCGCTCAATGGCGCGGGCCGAACTCACGGACTGGCTGTAGCTGTAGACCCACAGGCTCACCAGTAGCTGCGGATCGAACGCGGGCCGGCCTGCGCCACCCGCGACGGAGCGGATCTGCTCCGTGTACCCGCTGAGATCCAGCCAACCCACGAACTCCCAGATCGCACGCGCTGGGTCATCCTCTGGGATCAATCGCTCCACGTCCACCGTCCGCAGCAGCAGCTGCGCGCGATCGACCACCTTCAACCGAGCCTGTGTCGCGCGTTCTCCCTCATCGCCGTCATCACCATCGTTCCGTTTTCGCGGACTCGGAAAGCCGGGAAGCGACGTTTGGTTATCACCCACGTCTACCCCGCTTTCTCCCTCGCTTCGCCTTTGGCGTCCGACGCACAATCAGGGTGTTTCGATCCTCCACCACCCACTCCAGCTCCTCGCCCTGCTCCATCTCTAGCGCCTGCGCTAAAGGCGACGGGCAAATCACATAGAACTGACGGGTGTCGTTGGCTCGTTTGATCACCTGCAGCTTCGTTACGTATCCCATACTCGCAATTCTATAACATAGCGGTACCGCTAGTCAACAACTAATTTTTTCTCACGCCCAGAGTTCGCCTCGGAACCCCAGCCCTCCTGATCGGAAAGCACGGGACCCACGGGAGGATGTCGAGCCACTTTCAGAGGCGAGGTACAAAGTGCAGTTCACCGCCAGTGCCGCTCTGCGCGACAAGCTCCAGCGGCTTCAGGCACTCATGCCAGGAGAGGACCTCGCATCGATCATCGATGAGGCGATGAGCGAGAAGCTCGAGCGTCTCGAAGCCAGGCGCTACGGAAAGACGAACAAGCCGCGGAAGAACGTCGAAGATGCCGACACGTCACCGGGTGTGCGTGGTATCCCTGCCCCGGTGAAGCGTGCGGTGTGGGAGCGCGATCGAGGTCAATGCACCTATGTCAGCGGCGACGGCAGCCGATGTCCCGAGCGCCACAAGCTCGAGTACCATCATGAAGTACCGTTTGCACTCGGCGGGGACCGCAGCGTGCAAAATACCAGGCTCCTGTGCAAGGCGCATAATCTCTACATGGCAGAGAAGGACTACGGCAAGGAGAAGATGGACGCTTACCGGTGCTCCGTCGACCGGGTGCGTGAGCCGGCGCCGTCCTTTCAACTCTTCCCGCGAAGAGTTCCTGTTGACGACTCACCACCACCGCACGTCTCGGGTAGCTTGAGGGGCGCGAGCAGCAGCACGCTCCGAAGAGAAACCTGGTGCCCGGAGCCCCGCCGGAGGCCCCGTACGCCCATCGCCGATATCTCCCGACACCACGGAGCGCAGGCCGAGTCAAGGTCGGCGCCGCCGCGGGCGCAATCGACTTCCGTTCATGCGACCTGTTTTCGATAGTTCCAGAACGAATCCCAGGCGCCCGTGCTTCGGAAGACACAGCGCAGTGCGAGCATTGCATCGGCCCCAGCGGCGTGCCATCTCATCCCGACTCGCTTCATCCTTTGTTGCATAACGTGGCTCACGGCACTTTCCACGGCACCGCTGCCGATGTAGTAGCCGCTTTGTCGAAACGTTCTGTATTTCATTCGATGCCCGTTTCTCTCGAGGTAGCCGGTGAGCTTGTCGATCTCTTCGTCTTTGGAACGATGACGCTTTTTCAGAAACCGCAAACCCTCGATCACCTCATCCACGGCGTCTTCGTATAGACGGTCGAGTTGCGATTTGCGCCACTGTGCGGCTTCGTCGGTGCCTTCGCCGAAAACCACCCGTGCCACAGGGCTGATATTCTCGTCGGCGTGATACCAATCAAGGATCTCGACTCGATCGGTGAACAGCTCCTCCGCAAGATTCCAAATCCACGGCGCACCGTCACCCAGGATGACGACCTTGCGAGACTCCGCCCCCATTGAGCAAGAGCGAGGCCACAAAACCTCGCCGAGTGCTTCGGGGCTACCTCGAACCCCTACGACCTGTCGTTCGGTCAACTCTCCGCGTCCGAGCTTGCTCTGCACACGCCCTTGCTCGGTATAAAGGCAGCCTAGCTTGACTTCCTGCCAGCGGCCGTCCACGAATACCATCCCGCCGTCTATCCCTATGTACAGCGGTCCCTTATGGCGTCTGCCCGTTCCAGCTTCCACCTCGTTCGCAGGCTCTTTCGAAAAACCCTCCGCCTTTTTCCCATCGGCGCCTACCAAGCTTTGAATCTTCTCGGAGCTCACGACCACCCCGGTGAACTTTCGCAGCAATTGCTCGCTCGCCGAGCGGTAGGGTTCGATCACTCCTGCCAACAGCGACAACTCTTGTAAGGCTTGCGTGAATCCCTCCTGGTCCACCCGCCGTCACGGTGCCGCCGAACGGCATGTCGAGGTGGGTGTGGACATCGAGTCCTCCCGGCATGACGTACTTGCCGGAGGCGTCGATCGTCGTGGCGCCCTCGAGCTCGAGTCCGATGGCGGCGATCTTCTCACCGGAAATGCCAATGTCGGCGGCCGCTTCATGGTGAAGACCGTGAACGGCTCAGTGAAGATCCGGGAACGCTGAACTGATAACTCGCTTCTCCCGAGATCTCCATACTGCGAGTCCGCAGAGGCTTGCTATTCTGGGAAACTGAAGAGACCCGGGCTTGCAACGGACGCTTCGGAAAAACACGGCCGGAAACCCGGAAAAGAACCGGAACCCCGGAGCGCTGGACGAGGTGGGTGTCGAGTCGGATGGACAACGGCATCCTTCGTGAAGAGACTCTCTCCGGGTTTCCGCCCTTACGGGGTTCGTGTGATCTTTTTCCCTGACACGAGGGCTTCCAGGCCAAAAATTGACTCGGGCGGCGGGAACTTCTAGATTGGTCGTGATGACGCTCGATGTGCTCGCCTTTGGTCCGCATCCGGACGATGTCGAGCTTTTCATGGGTGGGACGCTCCTCAAGCTCGGGTCTCTCGGTTGCACGACCGGGATCATCGACCTGACAGCGGGCGAGAGCGGGACGCGAGGGACCCCTGAAACACGTTCCGCCGAGGCGAACGAAGCGGCCAGGATTCTCGGCGCTTCTGCCAGGGAGACGCTCGATCTCGGCGACGGGCGTCTCAGCCCGGACCGTGAGAGCAGGCTCGCCGTCGCCGCCGCGATTCGTAGACACCGGCCACGTCTCGTTTTCACCAACTACCCCGAGAATAACCACCCGGACCATACGGCTTCGGGCCCCCTTGTTTCCGAGGCGGCCTATCTGGCCGGTCTTGAGAAGCTCGATCTCGACGGCGAGCCGCATCGACCGAATCGCGTCCTCTATTATCTGGTCCCCCACAAGACACCGCCTTCTTTTATCGTGGACGTAACAGCGTTTCACGAGGAAAAGATGCATGCGATTCGTGCCCATCGCTCGCAGCTTTACGACGCAGGGTCGGCGGAGCCAGCGACAACGGTCAGCGATCCGGCCTTCTTGTCCCGTATCGAGGGCATCGATCGATACCATGGAGCCCTCATCGATGTCGATTTCGGCGAAGCCTTCTACCTGCGTGAGGCAATGAAGGTGGACGACCCAGTGCAGTTTTTCGACCAGCCCTTCACTCGCATCACCTGATGAACATCGCAATCGTCTGTTATCCCACCCATGGTGGAAGCGGTGTCATCGCTTCGGAGCTCGGGATGGGCCTAGCGAAGCGAGGACACACGATCCACATCGTCAGCTACGCCACCCCCTTCCGGCTCCGCGCGTTCAGTCCGAATGTGCGCATACACGAAGTGGAGATGGCGACGTACCCGCTGTTCAAGTACCCGCCGTACACGCTCGGGCTGGCAACCAAGCTGGCGGAGGTTGCGAACGAACAACCCCTGGACATCATCCACGCTCATTACGCGGTACCACACGCGGTGAGCGCCTTCCTGGCGCGCGAGGTGATTGGAGAGGGGGGGCCGAAGATTGTGACCACGCTGCACGGCACGGACATCACGCTGGTGGGAGCGGATGAATCGTTCCACCGCGTCATCCGGTTTACCATGGAGGTATCGGATGCCGTAACCGCCGTGTCCGACTATCTTCGGCAACGCACGGTCGAGGAATTCTCTCTGAGGCGGCCGGTGGAGGTAATCACGAACTTCGTAGACACGAAGAGAGCGGTGCGAGCCGGCGATTGCAGTCGTTCGCACTGGGCCCCGGGCAACGAAAAAGTCCTGATGCACGCTTCGAACTTCCGTCCGGTCAAGAGAGTGAGCGATGTGATCCGGATCTTCGAGAGGGTCAACCGGGAGCTGCCCGCAAAGCTCCTGCTGGTGGGCGAGGGCTCGGAGCGTCTCTTCGCCCGGCAGCTGGTCAAGGAGCTCAAGCTCAACGGGCACGTCCACTTCCTGGGCGAGCAGGACTACCTCGAGGACCTTCTCAGTTGCGCCGACCTCTTCCTTCTGCCGAGCGAGCAGGAGAGCTTCGGCCTGGTTGCTCTCGAGGCCATGAGCTGCAAGGTGCCCGTGATTGGCACCAGAATCGGTGGCCTGCCCGAGGTGGTGACCCACGGTGAGAACGGCTATCTGTTCCCGGTGGGCGAGGTGCAGGAGATGGCCGATGCGGCGGTCGCGTTGCTGCGTGACGAGGAGCGTCATGCGAGCTTTGCAGAGTCGGCTCGAAGTCGAGCGGTCGACGAGTTCGACGTGGAAAAGCTCGTCCCGCAGTACGAGGCGCTCTACGAGAGAGTACTCGAGCAGTAACTCAAATTCCGGAGGTTGCAGGTTCGACTCCTGCCACCGGCACCACTTGAAAACTATGCGATAATCAGCACCGAATGGGGGTTTGCTATGAAGAAGTGGCTGGTTCGGGGTGCCGTCGCGCTGGCGGTCCTCGCAATCCTGGGTGCAGTGGGGGCCTGGGGTCTCATGCAGGCCGTGGAGCGGGCCTGGATCCGCTACAACGAGTACGACATCCGCTCAGAAGGGACCCTCGGCGTCGGTGACCTGGCGCCGGATCTCGAGCTCGCGACCGTGGACGGCACTGGGAGCCGGCGCATTCTCCGAGCTCTCCGCCGAGAAGCCGCTCGTCCTGATCTTCGGCAGCTACACGTGACCACCGTTCCGGGCCGGTCTGGACCGGATCGAAAAGCTGCGGGAGAAGTACCAGGACGTCGCCGAGTTCGCCATCGTGTATATCAAAGAAGCACATCCGGGGGACGAATGGCAGATGCCCTCGAACGAGGAGAACGACGTCGTTTACAACCAGCCACGCACCTTCGAGGAGCGCCTGGAGCTGGCTGGGACGTTCGTGGCGAAGATGGAAGTGGAGACCGCTACCTACGTCGACGACATCAGGAACACCGCGATGGCTTGCTATGCGGCCTGGCCGGAACGCATGTACGTCATCGAGACGGACGGGCGAATCGCCTTCAAAGGTGACATGGGACCGTTCGGGTTCAAGCCTGAGGAAGTCGAGAAATACCTGCGGGAGCGGTTCGGCCCCGCGCTAGACTGACTAAGTTGTTCGGTCGTGTAACCAAATCCCGTACTATTGGACTGGACGGAGGAGTGAGCGCGCGCGGCGCGCGCCGGGGGAAAACCGATGTTCTCGCTGAAGAAGAAGTTGGACCCGCCGATCGAGGCCGAGGCCCTTCCGGGTCGCTCGGAGCCGATGAGCGTACCCGACGCGCACTTCGTCAACGGAAATCCGATGAAGCCGCCCTATCCGGGCGGAATGGAGCTCGCGATGGTGGGCATGGGCTGTTTCTGGGGCGCGGAGAAACAGTTCTGGGAGACCGACGGGATCTTCGTCACCGCTGTCGGCTACGCCGGCGGCCTAACCCCGAACCCGACCTACCATGAGGTGTGCACCGGCCTCACCGGTCACAACGAAGTCGTCCGCATCGTTTTCGACCCGACGGCCGTCTCGTACGAGGAGATTCTCAAGGCGTTCTGGGAGGGACACGACCCGACCCAGGGAATGCGCCAGGGGAACGACCTCGGAACCCAGTATCGCTCCGGCGTCTACACGTACGGTGAGGCTCAGGCGACGGCGGCGGAGGCGTTCCTTGCTTCGTATCAGGAACTCCTGTCGGCTGCGGGCTTCGATCCCATCACCACCGAGATCCTCGAGGCACCGGAATTCTACTTTGCCGAGGATTACCACCAGCAGTATCTGGCGAAGAACCCGGGCGGCTACTGCGGCCTCGGTGGCACCGGGGTCTCTTGTCCAACCGGTCTGGTTGAAACTTAGTGCCCTGCTTCATAATTACGGTGACGCACCGAGAACGCCGAGGCGCCCGTCTGGCAAGGCGCGAGGACTGAATAATATCAGGGTATATGAGCATTCTTCCAGTTCGGCCTGCGGCCTAGCCCTCCGCTCGACAGGCTCGTGCGGAAGGCGGGAGCAACGCAGCCAGACGGGATGCATCGGCGTTCGAATGCCACCGTAATTGTGAAACAGGGTACTTAGTCTGTCGTTAGTCCTTCCAGGAGCGTCCTCGCTTCATCGACCTGCTGTACGACGTTCTCGAGGGCATCCGCCACTACCTTGATGTAGTACCTGGCTTTCTCCCAGGCTTCTTCTTCGATCCCCTCCCGAACGCCGGGAATCGTCTTGACGCCGTAGCCGGTGTAGAAGCCGGGCGCATAGACCTGATGGCGGAACCACTCGCGGTTGGGGAGTCCTTCCTCGTGACCGAGCCGGCGCTCCGACTGGTAGAGCAACTTGTTGAGCCGGGCGAGCTCGGGCTGTGCGGCGATGGCGGACGCATCCACCTCGGCGAGGCGCTCGAGCGCCGCTTCATAGGCCTCGCCGGCTGGCGGAGCTTTTCGAGTGCGGATTCGATGGACGTGAAGTCGAGCTCCGGCGCGCCCTCGACTTCGTCGTGCGTCTCCTTGATCTCGTCCAGGTAGCGCCCCATCGTGTCGGACAGATCGACGAAGTTGAAAGGAAGCACCGTTGCGTCAGCCAGCCGCATGAGGGTTGTGCCAACGGTTTGTGAGAGAGCGCGACCGAAGACGAAATCGCCGTCGGAAAAGCGCCTGTACCAGTCGAACGAATCGTAGTTGGAGTGGTACACACCGCCGTCGCTGTCACCACCAAAACCCAGGTTCAACGAGGCCATGGTGAGGTGGTCGAGAAACACCGTGTAATCGGAGCCGGACCCGAGGGCCGCGATCCTCAAATCGTCGCTTTGCTCGATCTCCTGACGCTCCTCGTCCGAATCCGCCTGCTCGAGAGAGCGTCTGCGCGCCGCTTGCCAGACGCTGAGCCCGCGCTCGGGATCCTCGATGTCGCGGGCGACTTCGTTGATGAGCGCCTGCAGCGTGTGGCTGCCGGACATACGTAGCCAGCCTTTTCCATTGGAGTCCGTATTGATGTAGACGACACCTTTCTCCGTCAGCTCCGCCTTGTGGGTCTCCGCCCACTCGGTGGAGCCCAGAAGCCCCCACTCTTCGCCGTCCCAGGACGCGAAGATGATGGTTCTCTTCGGCTTCCAGCCCTGCTTCACGAGCTCGCCCAGGGCGCGCGCGGTCTCTATCAGCGCGACGTTGCCGCTGGTCGGGTCGTTCGCTCCGTTGCACCAGGCGTCGTGGTGGTTGCCGTGAACGAGCCACTCGTCCGGGTACACGGTCCCGTCGATCCTGGCGAGCACGTTGTAGAGGGGGCGGGTTTCCCATTCGACCTCGAGCTTCACGCGCACTTTCGAAGGTCCCGGGCCGACGTGGTACGTGATCGGAAGCGCGCCGCGCCACTCGCGGGGCGCCTGCTTGCCCCGAAGATTCTTCAGGAGCGGCAGCGCGTCACCGTGGGAGATCGGGAGGACCGGAATCTTTACGAGCGTCTTGGCGTCGGCGATGTCGAGACGCTCCTGGTCGGTTTTAGCACCGAAGCCGGGGCTGAGCGGATCGCCCGGATGAATGGGCATGTCCATGATGCTTCCGCGCTGGACTCCGAACTCCGGCCGGTAGGGGCCGTCGGGGTAGGTCAACCCCTGGTAGTAGCCGTCATCGAACGGATCCGAATAAATGAGGCAGGCGATCGCGCCGTGGGTCTGCGCGAGCTTTGCCTTGATACCGCGCCAGCTGCGTCCGTAGCGCGCGATGACGATCTTTCCCTCCACGCTGATGCCCATCTCCTCAAGTGTCTCGTAGTCCTCGGGGATTCCGTAGTTGACGTAAACGAGCTGTCCGGTCACGTCGCCAGCGGCGGCATAGGCGTTGTACGTAGGGAGCTGTCCCTGGTCGGCCGAGTCCTTGTCTTCGACGAGCGCCGGCTCCTTCAACGACAAGACGTAGCTTTCGGGCTCCAGGAGCTCGACGTGTCGTTCCGTCGGGAGTGGCATCAGGGCCTGTGTTTCTTCGATCCATGCGTTGAGGCCCCAGGACTGGTACAAGCCGAGAATGTACTCCGCCACCTTCTTGCTGTTTGGCAAGCCCGCAATGTGAGGCTCCTCGGTGATGACGCGCATGTATTCCCGCAGGTTGTCCGGTTGCGGGATGGCGCGAAACTTCTCCTCCCACTCGCGTTGCGAGACGGTCTCGTTCTTCGTGAATCCACGAAGCGCGTCCTCCTCGGAAAACACCGCCGAAGCGGCGACGAGCATGCCAGCAATCGTGATGGCGAATCGGCTGAACCTCGACATGTTCACGCGTGAGCTCCTTTCGGCGGGGAGCCTAGTGCCGTTCCAACTCCAAACCCTGGCGACGATTCGGAGCGCGGCACGAGCCTGGCACCCGGCAGATTCGTATCTTATACGGAACGGTTGGAACGGCACTAGCACAGCGGGATTGCCGTTTGCAGGTCAGGAGGAACGGAAGGCCGAGGACTTCGTCGACGTTCCCGACGCGCCGAAGCGAAGACGAAGAAGCAAAAGCCGAAGAATCCCTAGACCGGCGTTCGTGCTCCCGCGAGCTAGTACTACTAGTCGGCGGCGGCTCGGAAGGTTGCTGCCAGCTCGTCGAGTCCTTCCTGCTCCAGTCGTCCGGCCAGTCGCTGGGACTCGTCGTCCGGAAGCCTCGCCCCGGCTTCGACTAGCAAATGGATGAGATCCGCGTTCGCGGACTCGGCAGCGACGGCAAGGGCGGAGAGACCTTGTTGATCCGCCAAACCGGCGTCGGCCCCGGATTCGAGCAGCTGGCTTACCACACCGCCGTGTCCTTCCTGGGTTGCTTTGAGAAGTGCGGTCGCGCCTCGAGTGGTTCTAGCGTTCACACTCGCGCCCGCCTGCAGGAGCCGTTCGACGATCGCGCCGTTACCGCCGTGGGCGGCCGCGATGAGCGGCGTCGTACCGTTCTCGGTCGTGGCATCGACGAGCGCGCCCCGCTCGAGAACCAGGCCGGCGATCTCCGCATGGCCACCGATCGCTGCGAGGACCAGCGCGGTGCGCCCGAGCGCATCGGTATGCGATATCGTGGCCCCCCGATCCATCATGATGCTGAGGACGTCCTGGTGGCCGTACATGGCGGCTTTCAGGAACGGGGTGAGGCCGTGACGATCGGCAGCCTCGACGTCTGAGCCCGCATCCAGGAGAAGACGTACCATCGCGGTGTTTCCGGTGGCCGTGGCGATGAGCATTGGGGTGGCTCCATCGGCCCGGTGAGCGTTGACGTTGGCCCCCGCCCGAAGAAAGAAGCTTGCCAGCTCGGTGTTTCCCGACTCGGCGGCCAGCATGAGGCCGGTCATTCCGTCCTCACCGGCCTCGTCCACGCCGATGCCTGCCTCGAGAAGCGCGTCGGCCACGTCGATACCGTCGTCGCGGGTTGCGAGGGTCAAGGCGGTCGCACCGTCGCCGTTTCGCGCGTCGAGTCGGGCGCCTTTGGCGACGAGGGCGCGCACGACCTCTGCGCTGCCTTCGGCGGCGGCCACGAGCAGAGGAGTCATCCCCTTTTGGTCGGCGGTTTCGAGCTCCGCGCCACGCTCGAGGAGCGTATCGAGAATCTCCAGCCGACCGTGAAAGGCCGCGAGGCCCACCGGATTCACGCCCATCGGGTTTCGAGCGTTGGGGTCGGCCCCGGCAGCGAGAAGAGCCCGGACGACCTCGGGGTGTCCTTCCTGAACCGCGAGCATGAGCGGCGTCGCGCCTTGAGGGTTGCGCTCCTCGAGATTCACGCCGGTCTCCAATAGCTGTTTCACTTCGTCGAGCGCCCCATCGAAGGCCGCCTTGGAAAGCGTTGGCCGGTTCTGTTTTCCGCGAAAGAGTCGCAGCATGAGGAGGCTCATGAGGATGCGCGAAGTGTAGCGTGAGACAGGGGAAAGCACGAGTCCTGACCGGCTAGATCAGCAGAAAAAAACCTTCGCGAGGCAGGCACCTCGCGAAGGCAAGAGTCGAGTGTCCGAATCAGGGCAGCGAAGCGATCCAGGAGCCGTCCTCGAGCCACTTCTTTCGAAGCGCGTCGAGAACACCCATGCCCTCGATTGCCGCGATGTTAGTTCTCGATGACGTTCTTGAGCTGCGGGTCGTTCGACGGCATCGCGATCCCGATAGGCTCGATGCTCAGGGGCTGACGGAGCGTCGCCAAGTTCTGGTCGGGATAACGGAGCACAGAGAGAAGGCACGCCGGCATATCGGCCACCATCGCATCGACCTCTCCGCTGATCACTTTCTGAACCGCGGAATCGTAGTCCTGGGTCGCGACGAACGTGGCGTGGGGCACGAACTCCTCGATGAACTGCTGGCTCGTGGAGTTGCCGAGCGCGGCCAGCGTGATGTCGGACTGGTCGAGATCCCCGGTGCCCTCGGCGCGCGCCAGAAGGCTCGACCTGGTGAGGATGGACTTCCCGGACATCATGTATGGCCCGACGAAAGTGACCTCGAGCGTTCTCTCCGGGGTGATGCCCATGCCGGACATAACGATATCGACCTCACCCGCTTTGAGGGCGGACAAGAGCTCCGGAAAAGGCTTTTCCACAAACTTGGGGCTGACGCCCAACGCGTTAGCGAGCATCTCCCCCAGATCCACTTCCAGACCCATCAGGCTCCCCGAGCGGTTCTTCGCGTTGAACGGTGGCTGGCTCCCCGACATCCCGATTCGCAGCTCGCCATTCTTGACGATGCGTTCGAGCACCGGAGCTTCGGCCGCCGTGGCGCCAATCACTCCGAAAACCAAGAGGGACGCCGCCAACCAGACCAACGGGCGTCTCGTTCCGAACATTGAACAGTCTCCTTTCTAGGGCGGAGCTTCCCGCACGATTTTGTGAGCCAAAGGAGGATACGCGAAAGGAGGGCCGGACGGCAAGCCGGGTGGTAGATTCCCTACTGCTCGGCCAGGGCCGCGGCGGGATTCGTCAACGCCAGGTCCACATCAGACAATGCCGGTGTGGGCGGGGTGGCGACGTGCGGCAGGACCTGAGGCTGCGTCGGCGTTGGGGGCGAAACTGAGGCGTTCTGGTAGGGGGCCGTTGTCACCGGTACCGGGGTTGGGGACGGAACCCGGACGCTGATGGGGGTCGCGGTCCCCGGGAGTGGGTCGTCGCCCGGTCGGAAAGCCAGGTAGGCGCTGCCGGCAAGAAGCAGAGCCAGGAGGCCGCGACCCTCAGGAACTCCATGGGCCGTCGCGCGCGCCGCTCGGCTCGTGTCCGAGCCGGCGATTCACTCTGGCGGTCTCGGGAGGGAGAACTCCATGCCACCTGGGGCCTATCGGTGGTGCCCCGACGCTCTCGAAGGTCTTTCCGCCGGGCTGATTCCAGAAGAAGCTCGACGCCGTTGTGGCGCATTGTGCGACGCGTCGGCCGGGCGTTGGGCTCGTACCGGAACCGTCCCCGTCCGAGAAAGCAGAGCATCTCGAAGGCTGCGGGGCCCCGGTGCCCATCGAGCTCCGTATGCAGGACCTCGCCCTCCGCGACGTAGGTGGTTCCACGATGAGGGCCGTCGGTGACGACAACCCGACCGACCTTCCCGCTCACGAAGAGGAACTGAAGGAGCTCTGGGAAGACATCGTCCTCGACGTGACCTTCGAGCGGCGCGGTCTGCGCTGTTGGGCGGCGCCGACGGTTCGCGGGCATGAGAAAGCGGATCGTGCTGAGCAGCTCGTTGTCATTCGTGGAAACCGGCAAGTTGGCTTCGGTAGGGTAGGTGCGCCCGGGACCGTCGGTCAACATAAGAATCGGGATCTCCCGGGTCGACGGCTGTTCCAAGCCCGTTCATCCCATGAATGGAGACAGTTAGCGCAGATCCGACGTGTAAGGCTATCCGACGCCCTCACCACTCACTCGTAACCGTAAAATAGCAAAAAGATCACACGGAACCCCGGAATTACAAATACGGGAGCGTTTCTAGGGGGATTCCGCCCCCTTCGATTGCAGGTAGGCCACGATCTCCTCGTGTTTGCCGAACTCCGGAGACGCAGAGGCGTCCAGCCGTCGTCCTCGCGGTTGAGATCCGCTCCGAACTCCACGAGAAGCCGCAGGATGTCGGCCCTCCCCTCGCGGGCTGCATGCGCGAGCGGCGGCGACATGGACGAGGCCGACGCGTCGGGATCGGCCCCGGCTTCGAGAAGTGCCTGTACCGTCGTGGTGTGACCCTCCTCGACGGCCGACTGGAGGGGAGTCCATCCGCTATCCGGATCGAGGCGTTCCGGCTGGGCCCCGCAATACACGAGCATCGCCACGATGTCCGCCTGGCCGTTCTTGGCGGCGTGCTGGAGCGCGGTCAGCTCAGCGGCGGTCTCTTCGGGCGGTGCTCCGTATTCAATAGGAGCCGGACGATTTCCGTTTGTCCGCGGAAAGCTGCGTTGACGACGAGCGGCGAGCTCCCCGGCGCGTGGACAGTGGGGTCCGCACCCGCCCTCAGGAGAGCCCGAACGGCTGTGGCGTGACCCTCGACTACCGCCAACTGGAGCGCGTTGTGGCCTCCCCTCGTCGTGGCATTCACGTCGGCGCCCCGTCTCACGAGTGCCGCGACGACCTCGGTCCGACCGGCCTCGGCGGCGAGCTGCAGTGGTGTGGCTCCATCCGGATCGCGCTGGTTCAAGTCCGCTCCGCTCTCGGCGAGCAGTGCCACCAGTGCTCCCCGTCCGGTCGCGGTCGCTGCCAGCAACGGGGTCACGCCGTCCTCGTCAGCTGCGTCAACCTCGGCGCCTGCCTCGAGCAGCACTTTCGCGACATCCACTCCGTCACCAGAGCTCGGGGACGATGCGACGGACCACAAGGGCGATTCGTTTCGTTTGGTTCTCGTGTTGACGTCGGCACCACGCTCGCACAATTGCTGGACAACGTCCGGATGCAGCTTCTCCGCGGCTGCGTGGAGAGCTCGCCGGCCGAGTCCCGCGCGCTCGCCGAGAACGTAGCCGACGAATCCGGGCACATCGTCCGTAAAGCTGTTCCACGCGTCCGGAGCCGCCCCGTCATCGAGCAGGCGAGCCACCTCTTCTGAATCGCCAGCGGAGGCGGCCTGGTAGAGAGGTGTATTGCCAAGGTTGTTACGGCCTTGGCCCATGCCGCAGGCGGTCAAGGCCAGGAGAGAAGAGCCGAGCCAGAGCGGGAACCGCCAGCGCATTGGTTTTCGGGTTCGCGTGTCCGGTAACTCTACCACAGCATCCAGCTATCAGCATCCAGCATAAAAGTAGGCATTCTCATGTTCCTTTCCGCATCCGCCTCCGCCAGAGGCTACGGCGGACCCGCCGAAGCGTTTCGCGAAGGCGGGTCGGGGAGAGGTTAGGAGAGGGGGACTGAGACTCCTGGATGCTGGAGGCTGGATGCTATGTTTGGTAGCGTCCTAGATCGAGGACACTGCGGTCTCGAGCAGCAGTGTTCGATGGGCTTCTCCAACAAAGCAGGTTTCGGGTGTAAGCGATTTAGAAACAGCAGGTTAGCGTTGGAATCTCCTCCGTCCGAGTTTGGTGGCCCCGAATTTGCAAAATGAGTTAGTATGAAGTCACCAGGAACTGCAACGATGCGGCGGCACCAGCTTGTTCGACCTGGCTTGAAGGCTGCTCTGGCTCTCTTCTTGTTCGGAGCCCTTGTCTCCTGCAGCGCCAGCTCGTCGTCGATTCCCGCACCTCCAGCTCCGCCCTCGCCGCCGTCGACTCCTTCCGGAAGCGCCACCTCGACACCCGGCGTGCCCTCGACAGAGGCACCCGCAACCCCTGCACCAAAAGATGGCTCCCAATCCCAGACGGATCAGGCGGCGACGCCGAGTGAGCCGAGTGAGCCGAGTAAGAATGCTTCGGAACAGGCTGGCGGCACGGAGAGCAATGAGGCTGCAAGCGAGTCCGGCACGACTCCCGAGGGGGAAAGCGGGCAGAGCTCGCCGTCACAGGGGAACGAGGTCGGGGCAAACCCTGGTGGAGCCTCGACCGCCGAAGAGCGAAAAGCAGGTCTGGATCAATCGCTGGATTCGTCGTTGCGAGAGTTCGACGCGATTCTCTTGAAAGAGCAGGAGCTTCTGGAGCAGCGACAGCAGGCCAGCGCCGGTGGAGGTGGTGCTTCCGGGAGTGGCGCCTCCGGAATGGCCGACGGGGCGGGCGAAGGCTCCGAGGGAGAGGAGTCGTCCTCCGAGAAAAGTGAGAGTGCAGATAACACAGCCGGAGCAACCGGAGGATCTCCCGATCAGTCGCCGCGGGAATCCGAGGCGTCGGCTCCGGGAGTCCGGACCGGCGGTGAAGAACGACCGGCGCCCGACAACGGCCGGGTGCCCCGCGATGTGGGCGACGGCAGCGATGACGATATCGTGGCTCGACAGCTTCGTGAGGCCGCAGAGAAAGAAGAGGACCCCGAGCTCCGCGAGAGGCTCTGGGACGAATATCGAGCCTACAAAAAGGGCAGCAAGTGATAGCAAGACGAGGGAGGTTTTGATGCTGATCAGGCGTTGGATACGGACGAGCGTGGTCACGATTGTTGCCCTCGCTCTTCTGACGTCCTACGGGGTCGCCGAGGACAAGCGCTACGTGGAAGTCATTCAGGCGACGCAGGAGATTCCTGAAGAGTTGCTGCTGGATGTTGGAATTCACGTCTTCGATACCGGCTTGCCGGAGGATCCGGACAAGCTGGCCGAGCTCGAGAAGGAAGGTGTGCTGTCCGACATCCGGAACTCCGAGTCTCGATACATCCCCATCCACCTGATGAACACGCTTCAGGCGACGGGCTTCTGGGGTGCGGTACGACTGGTGCCCAGGTCGAACCCGGTCGATCTGGTAGTGACCGGAGTCATCTATGAGTCGAACGGCAAGCGCCTCGAGGTGGAGATCGAAGCCGTCGATGCTACCGGAAAGCGGTGGCTCAGAGAGAGGTACAAGCAGGAGGCCGATCTCGGCGCGTACAACGCAAAGCAGTTCGGAATGGTCGACCCGTTCCAGGGGATCTACAACCGCATTGCGAACGACTTGCTGAAGGAGAAAAGAAAACAGGACGACGAGGATATCGCCCGGATCCGCACGGTGACCGAGCTCAGGTTCGCGGCCGGCCTCGCGCCCGTCGCATTCGACGACTACCTGCGCTTCGACAAGAAGGGCCGTGCGAAGATTGAACGGCTTCCCGCACATGACGATCCGATGATGCAACGGGTGGCGAGTATTCGAGAGCGCGACTTCATGTTCATCGATACGCTCAACGAGTACTACTCCAGCTTCTACACGCAGATGGATTCTCCGTACGACAGCTGGCGAGCCTACAGCTACGACGAGCAGGATGCGCTCGACGAAGTTCGCAACAAAGCTCGGTGGAACAAGATACTCAGAGTGGCCGCGATGATCGGCGGCGGTGTCGCGAGCGCCAAGGGCGGCTCCTTGGGTAGATCTGCCGGCACTGCGGGAATCATCATTGGCGCTCAGGTGCTCGAGAACGGTTTCCAGACGGATGGGGAGGCCCAGATGCACGTGGAAGCCCTGCGCGAGCTGGCGGCCTCGCTCGATGGAGAGCTGGCGCCCATGCTCCTGGAAGTGGAAGGCGAGCTCGTACGACTGACAGGCTCGGCGGACACGCAATACACGAAGTGGCGCGAGCTGCTCCGACAGGTTTTCGCCGAGGAAACCAGACTCCCCGTGGATCCCAACACTGGTGCGCCGACCACGGGAGGCTCTTCGCAGAAGCAGTAGCAAGCCGACCTGTTCCGGCCGATGTCCAAGCTGGCCCAAGGTCAACTCCTCGACAAGCGCTTCCGGCTGCTCCATCCCCTGGCCGAGGGTGGTATGGGTGAAGTGTGGCTGGCCGACGACAGGGAATTGGAGGAAAAAGTGGTGGTGAAAACGGTGCCCGCGAGTGCCTCCGAGGAGCAGATGGCTCTTCTGAAGCGCGAGTGCCGTCACGCCCGCCGGCTCGTTCATCCCAACATCGTTCCGGTCTATGACTTCCATCGACGGGAAGACGGCCTTGCGTTCCTCTCGATGCAGCACGTGGAGGGAACGGAGCTTGCCGAGTATCGGCTTCGAGCTCCCGCAGACATTCTGCGACTCGTGAAGCCCCTGGCCGAAGCCCTCGCCTACGCCCATCGGGAAGGCGTTGTTCACCGGGATGTGAAGGCCGAGAACGTCATCGTCGACGCTACCGGCTCACCCCGGCTTCTCGACTTCGGGATCTCCGATGCTCTGACGCCGCGGGCCGACGACGTGCGGCTCGTGGGCGGTGGCTCTCTCTACAACGTCAGCCCGCAGCAGCTGGACGGCGCTCCACCGAGCGCTTCCGACGACATTTACGGTCTCGGTACGCTGCTCTACGAGCTTCTCGCCGGAAATCCACCGTTCTGGCCGGAGGGTTCCTCAGAGCGAATCCGGAGTGAGTTGCCACCAGCGGTTCGATCGAAGTTCCCGCTTCCGGACAAGCTCGTGTCCCTCGTGGCCTCGATGCTGGAAAAGGAGCCCGACAAACGGCCGTCCGACATGACGAGTGTGGTGAGCGCTCTCGAGAAGATCGAAGGTGAGCTGGCACGGCGCGCGGTACGATTGACGCCGCCACCCCGGGTCGAGCCATCCGGGGCCGCCTCCGGCACGCGGGTCAATGCCCCGAAGGTTCGTCCTCGCTCTATTGAAACACAGGCGCCACCCCCAGCGGCCAGAGCGCGCCTCGCGAGGCCGGGAATCGGCCTGGGGACGACAGCGCTGTTCGCCGTCCTTCTGGGCGGCTTGTTCCTCGTGTTCTTTCTCCTTCCCCGGTGGGTCGGTGCGCCGTCGAGCGCTCCCGGGGCCGTCGTACCC
Source organism: Candidatus Marinacidobacterales bacterium (assembly GCA_965237685.1). GTDB lineage: Bacteria > Acidobacteriota > Vicinamibacteria > Marinacidobacterales > SMYC01 > CBDEGF01. The sequence continues at coordinate 1,024,464 of CBDEGF010000003.1, read as the reverse complement.
GTTGCTCCGCCGGCCGAGCCTGCTCAGAAAGAGATGGAGGCCACGCCGACGGGGGCACCGTCGGTGAACCTGGAGGAACTGCGAGACCTCGCTGTGGAGAAGGACCGCGCGGAAACGGCCCGCGACCGGGCCAGGGAACGTCTTGCCACGCTCGAAGCGAAAAGCGTGAGCCTGTGGGGTGGCCAGGCGTATCGAGACGGCTCGAACGCCTTGAGCTCGGGAGAGTCTCTTCTGGAGCGGCAGGAGTACCTGAACGCCGAGAGCGCTTTCCAGCGGGCACTCGAGAGTTTCGAACGCGAAGCGGCACGATCGCGGGAGGTTCTCCGGGATGCTCTTGCTAGAGGGTTGCGAGCCCTGACCGCAGGCAGTGCAACGGAGGCGACGACGGCCTTCGAGCTCGCCTCGAAAATAGAGCCCGGCAACGCCGAGGCGGCGCGAGGTCTGAAACGCGTGGGTGTCATCGACGAGGTTTTCGGACTCGTGGCAGAGGGGCAGGCGAAGGAACGGAGTGGCGACCTCGTGGGTGCGGTTGCTGCCTACCGTAGAGCGACCTCTCTGGACCCCCTGTACGAGCCGGCGCATCGCGCTTTGTCCCGGCTCGACGCGCGCGTCACCGAAGAGAAGTTCACAGCCGCGATGACGGAAGGCGTAACGGCTCTCGAGCGGAGCGCTTTCCTGGCGGCCAAGGAGGCCTTCGAGCGAGCCAGGGCGATCCGGCCGGATGCAATTGAGATCGCCGACGGAATCGTTCGGGCGGAGGAAGGCATCAAGCTCGAGCGCATCGCGTCGCACCGGGACAAAGCGACCGGAAGCGAGGCAGAAGAGAGCTGGCGCCGTGCCGAAGGGGAGTATCAGGCGGTTCTCGAGATCGACCCGAACATCCGATTCGCTCAGGACGGGATCAAGCGGGCGGGCGCTCGGGCCGAGCTCGACGAACGGCTGGAGTTTCACTTGAAGAACCCAGGCCGGCTGTCGGAGGACAAGGTGCTGGAGGAGGCCTCGCTCCTTCTCGAAAGGGGGTTTGCCATCGAGCCCGCCGGTCCGCGACTGCGACGCCAGGTCGCACGGATGGAGGCGCTGGTTGCGACCGCCGCGACACCGGTGAACATTCTCATTGAATCGGACAGTCTGACCGACGTGACGGTCTACAAGGTGGGACGGCTCGGCAGGTTCGAGCGGAGGGAGCTCGAGCTTCGACCTGGCACCTACACAGTGGTTGGCACACGGAACGGGTATCGCGACGTTCGCCTCAACGTGGTCGTGGAGCCGGACGCTACGAGAAAGGCCATTGTCATTCGCTGCGAGGAGAAGATCTGATGCTCTCCGTCGTGGTGGAGGACGCCACGGGCACACGGCAGATCGACGTGGGCGAGTTCCCGCTCGCCATGGGGGGATCGCGGGCCGATATCGAGCTTCCAGACATCTTCACGCCCGAGCCGGCCGCCTACCTCGGTTTCGAGAACGGAGACATCTTCGTTCAGCCTGCCGGTTCGGATCCGGTGATGGTGAACGGCACCACCGTGTCGACGTCGCAATGGCTTCGCGACCGCGACGTGGTGCGGGTGGGCGGAGCCGAGATTCACATCGATTTGACGAAGGACAGTGCGCACCTGCGCGTCGACCGGTGGGCTCCGGCCCGCAAGAAGACGGAGCCGCCGCTCCTTCAGACTCCGGGACAATCCGCGGGAAAGACCGTCAAGCCCGCCCCGTTTCAACCGAAGGCCATCGACACCTCGGGTCGAGGGCGGGGAGCATTCCACACTCACCGTCTCCTGGTCTGGGCGCTCCTCGCGGCTCTCGGTGCGGGCGCGTGGCTCGTATTCACCTCCCGGTCGGTGGCGCTCGAGGTCGAGCCGGCACCGGAGGCGCTCGAGATCGAAGGCGGCTGGTTCGTGGTCGAACTGGGCGGGCGCTTTCTCGTGCGGCAGGGAAGCTACACCGTCGTTGCGGACAAGGAAGGCTACCATCGTCTCGAAGCCCCGTTCGAAGTCACGGGGGAGCCGCGGCAGAGTTTTCGTTTCTCCATGGAGAAGCTGCCGGGTCGACTCGCGGTGGTGAGTCGTCCTGCGGACGGTGCCACCGTCGTCATCGACGGGAACGAGGCCGGCGTGACCCCCCTCGAACCGGTCGAGCTTGCGCCGGGAGAGCACGATCTTGTCGTGCGAGCCAGCGGTTACCGGGAGTATCGGACCCGTGTGGAGCTGGAAGGTGGTGGGCTCCTCGAGACCGTCGAGGTCGATCTCGATGCCCGATGGGCACCGATCACCTTCAACTCGACACCACCCGGGGCACGGGTTCTCATGGACGGAAGGTCAACCGGGACAACGCCACTAACAACGGACATCCTCGAGGGGGGACATGCCTACAAGCTCACTCTTCCCGGCTACAAACAGCTCGAAGGACGCTTCGGTGTCGTGGCAGGCGAAGCTCGAACCCTCGCACTACCACCGCTCGAGCCTCTCGACGGTTATTTCACGGTCACGACCGAGCCTCCCGGTGCGACGATCACGGTGGACGGCCAGTTTCGGGGCGAGAGCCCGATGGAGCTCGCGGTCGTTCCCGGCAGACCGCACGAGATCGCGGCTTCCAAGGCCGGCTTCGAGAGGGTTGCTCAGCAGGTCGAGCTGGCATCGGGAGAGCGTCGCGAGCTCACCTTGTCGCTCGTAGCTCGGCTTGGCGAGCTGGAGCTCGTCGTTGATCCTCCAGACGCCGAGTTGTTCGTGAACGGCGAGTCTCGAGGGGCAGCTCACCGCCTGCTGCAACTTCCGGCGGTGCCCCAGCAAATCGAGATTCGAAAACCCGGCTACGAGACCTTCGGAACGAACATCACGCCGAGACCCGGCTTCCCGCAAACGATCGAGGTCACGCTCAAGACGCTCGAGGAGGCCAAAGCGGACGCCACGCCAGGTGTTACGAAAACCTCGGAAGGGCAGGAGCTCAGGCTCATCGAGCCGCGCCGCATTCGTATGGGAGCCTCTCGCCGGGAGCCGGGGCGTAGGGCCAACGAGACCCTGCGCGACGTCGAGCTCACGCGCCGGTTCTACCTCTCGTCCATGGAGGTGTCGAACCGGGAATTCCGCAAGTTCCAGAACGAGCATCGTTCCGGGTCTGTTCGCGAGCACAACCTCGAACGGGACGACCATCCTGCCGTCCGGCTCACCTGGGAAGACGCCGCCGGCTACTGCAACTGGTTGAGCGCGAAAGAAGCTTTGCCGTTGGCCTACGAGATGCGGGACGGAAAGCTGGTGGCGGCCGCGCCCCCTACGACGGGCTACCGCCTGCCCACCGAGGCGGAATGGGCCCTGGCGGCCCGCTACGGAGCTGGCGACCAGCCGCTCAAGTACCCATGGGGGAGCGCGCTTCCGGTCGCCCCCAACTCGGGCAACTACGCAGACGTCTCTGCGAAGGACCTTCTGCCAACGGTGATTGCGAGCTACAACGACTCGTTTCCCGCCACCGCGCCGGTCGATCACTTCCCTGCGAGCGGGCTCGGGCTCTACAATCTGGGTGGCAACGTAGCCGAGTGGGTTCACGATTACTACACGATCTACTCCGCCTCGGCTCCCGGACCCACGCGCGATCCCGCCGGCCCGAAGGAAGGGGAGTTCCACGTGATTCGCGGCTCGAGCTGGATGCACGGAACGGTCTCCGAGCTCAGGCTCAGCTATCGCGACTACGGAAACAAACCGCGCCCGGACCTCGGGTTCCGTATTGCAAGGTACGCCGAATAGATTTCTACTCAACGCAAAGGCGCAAAGACGCAAAGAGAACCGTGACGGGTCGAATCCGTGGAAGGGCTACTTCGGAAAAACCTAACGCAGAGGCGCAGAGACGCAGAGTGTGGGCGAATTGGAAAGCCTGCGGGAAGGATTGGCAAAGAGATCACACGGAACCCCGGAACAGAGGAACCCCGGAACCAGGAAAGGGACACCGCGGTCAATCGAAACCGCAGAAGGGCTGATTCAACTCGACGCAGAGGCGCAGAGTAAGGAGAGGGATATGCGATACCTTTTGTACGGCATGCTTGCTGGGTCGCTCGTCGGGGGCGCGGCCATCGTGAGTCGGAGCGAACCTGCAGCGGCGCAGCAGGAAAACGGACAGAAAAAAGAACAGGAAGAAGAGCTCGAAGATTTCACGCCGACCGAGAAAGTCCCGGCGGGCAGTTCGATCTCCTTTCCGGTTGATATCTAGTAACGACAAAGGAGCGAAATTGAAAAGGGTCTACCCGGCCGAGTTCGTCTTTCAAGCGGTGTCGCTCATTGTTGCGGTGATCATCGTCCACGCGATTTACGTGACGATCGTTCGTCCTCGAGCCGACGTCGTCTTCGCCGAGCAGCGGGCCATGATGGAGGTCGACGACAACTATGTTCAGAAACGGTCGGTCTGGGTCATCATCCGCGATTTCGAGCAGGAGGCCTGCTTCGTCCTCATGCTCTGGGCCATGGCCATCATGGCCTACAAGGGCATCATCGCCTCGCGCGAGCACAAGCTCCTGCAGATGGAGCTCGTGCCGCTGAGCGAAGGGACCAAGATTCTGCCCGAGGATGCGCGCGAGTATGCGCGCCAGGTTCAGTCGCTTCCGGACGGAGAGCAGAGCCTGCTACTGCCGCGCTCGCTCCTCTCCGCGCTTCACCGCTTCAGTGCGACCCGCAACATTCAGGATGTTTCCACTACGGCGCACTCGGTATGCGAGTCGGAATCGGAGCGTCTGGAATCCGAGCTCTCGATGGTGCGGTACATCGCCTGGGCGATCCCGTCCATCGGGTTCATCGGCACCGTCCGCGGCATCGGAGAGGCGCTCGGCCAGGCGCACAAGGCGGTCGAAGGGGACATCGCCGGCGTAACACAAAGCCTCGGTGTGGCGTTCAATTCGACGTTTATCGCGCTTCTGATCAGCATCGTGCTCATGTTTCTTCTGCATCAGCTCCAGCTTCAGCAGGAGCGCCTCGTTCTCGATACGGAAACGTACCTCGACCAGCACCTCATCCAGCATCTTCAGGTCTCATAGAGGTTAGGGTCTTGGCAAAAATAAGTTCCCATTCTCGGGCGTCGAGGCGCCCGCCTGGCAAGGCGCGAGGAGTGAATAATATCTGGATATATGACCGACGAGCAACGCAGCCAGGGGGGATGGATCGGCGCCCCAGAATGGGAAGTTATTCTTGCCAGGGCCCTTAGTCGTGACGACTCTCGCCATCGAGCTCAACGATGCGGGCCTGGTGGCTGTGAGCGGGGCCCGGCCCGACGAGCTGGTGTCCCCTCCGAGCCCGGGCTACGCGGTATGGACAGGGGACAAGTTCGTTACCGGGCGGGAGGCAGAGGACAAGGCGCGCCTTCAACCTCGATTCACCCACAGCGGATTCTGGAACGCGCTGGACACCGAACCACTGAAACGACCGTTCCCGAGCGGCCTCAGCCGGGCCGACCTGGCCCACGCACATCTGACGACCTTCTGGAAGCGTGTGGGCAACGGAATCGCTGATGTTTTGTTGACGGTTCCCGCGTGGAGCTCCGACGAACAGTTGGGATTGATGCTCGGAATCGCGGAGTCCTGCGGCATACCGGTACGGGGTCTCGTCGCCGACGCAGTAGCGGCCGCAGCGAGCTACCGCGCGCCGGAAGATGTGCCGCTCCTGTACGTGGACGCGCAGTTGCGCCGCGCCATGGCGGCAACCTTGTCATCCCATCCCGACATCATGCTTGGCTCCGTGCGGGTCGAAGAGCACGTTGGGTTGACTGCGATCAAGGAGAGCTGGATCGATCTCATCGCCAAAGCGTTCGTGAGGCAGACTCGCTTCGACCCCCTGCACGTGGCAGCCACCGAGCAGAAGCTCTACCACCGATTGTCGCACTGGATTGACGAGCTCTCGAGCCAGGGGAGCGCGGAGCTCGTCATGGAGGGTGGCGGCAAGCAGCACGCGATCGAGCTGACCCGGGACGATCTCGTGCGCGCCGTCGCGTCACACTACGATGCGCTGACGGATCTCGTCGCATCGTCCACCGTCGCAGCCGAGCCGATGACGGTTCTCCTCTCGCACCGGCTCGGAGCTCTGCCCGGTCTCATAGACCGTCTCGCCAGGGATGACTGGACCGTGGTGGTCCTGCCGCCGGCGGCTGCTGCGCAGGGTGCGCTCGCTCGCCGCGAGGCGATTCGCTCTTCCGTCGAGCCCGGGCAGGAGCTCACCTACGTCACAGCGATCTCGCTCAACGGTGGTCCCGAACCGACCTCGACCCTTTCCGGGTCAACCTCGGCAGCCGTCACCGAGCCGACCCACGTTCTTCACGAAGGGGTCGCCTATCCCATCACCGACGAGCCTTTCTTCATCGGTATCGATCTTGGCGAAGCCGTCCGGGGCATCAGCGTGAGTGGCGCGACGGCGGGTATCTCACGATCGCACTGCAGTATCTATCGAGAGGATGGGGCCGTCGTCGTCTCGGACCACAGCAGCTACGGCTCCTTCGTGAACGACCAGAGAGTCGATGGTCGAGCCTCTCTTGCCGTGGGCGACCGCCTGCGACTGGGAACGCCAGGGGTGGAGCTCGACCTGATTCGGGTGGAGAGCTGATGGCGCGCCGGACACCCAACGTCTTCACCTTGTCCTTTCTGGACGCAATGACCTGCGGGTTCGGAGCGGTCGTCCTGTTTTACATGATTATCAGCGCCGCGTTCGGGCGTACCTCGGGTCGCATGTCGGCAGATCTGCATGGTGAAGTGGACCGGCTGGAGCGGGAGGTCCTCGAGGGTTACCAGAACCTGGTGGAGGTCCGGAACTCACTGAAAGAGATCGAGCAGGAGAACGTCATCACCGCCGGACTGTCGAGGCGACTCATCGAGACGCTTACGAAGATCGAGGAGGAGCTCGCGACCTTCGAAGATTCGACACTCGCCAGACGAGAGCACATCAACAAGTTGAAGTCGGATTTGAAAGCGCTCGAGGAAGATGTGAAGCGCTTGTCCGCACTCGCCCCCAGCGAAGAGACTCCGGGCGACAGGGTTCGGACGTTTGTGGGCGATGGAGATCGGCAGTACTTGACGGGGCTCAAAGTCGGAGGGCGCCGGATTCTCATCCTGGTCGATGCTTCGGCCAGTATGCTTGGAGACACCATCGTCAACGTGGTGCGCCGGCGGAATCTTCCCGATCACGTGAAGATCCGTGCGGGCAAGTGGCGCCAAGCCGTCTCCACGGTCGACTGGGTGACCACGCAAATCCCTCGTGACAGTCGATTCCAGATCTATACGTTCAACACGAAAGCGGCCTCCGTCGTGCCGGGAACCGACCGCCAGTGGCTGGACGGAGGGGACCGGGGAGTTCTGGACGATGCGGTTCAGCGACTGAGAGCGGTGGTACCGCGAGGTGGCACGAGCCTCTACCATGCGCTGCACGTCATTCCGACGCTCCGTCCGGCACCCGATAACGTTTTTCTGGTGGTGGACGGCCTTCCCACTCAGGGAACGAGACCTCCACGGCGCAGCACGATCTCCGCCAAGGATCGCCTCAAGCTCTTCAACGAGGCGGTCAAGGACGTCCAGAGGAACATCCCTCTCAACGTGATTCTCTTTCCGATGGAAGGAGATCCGATGGCTCCCGCGGCGTTCTGGAAGCTCGCCCTTGCAACGCGCGGTTCCTACATCACCCCCTCGTCGGACTGGCCATGAGCGCGCGGCGGAAGAAACGCAGCCGAGGACTCGAGGGCTTCAGCCTGTCGTTTCTGGACGTCATCTGTTGCGGCTTCGGTGCCATCATTCTGCTTCTGGTGCTCACCAAGATCGGCGAGCCGAGAGCCATGGAGGCTATCCGGACGGAGCTCGAAGGGCTCGTCGCCAGACTTCAGGAGGAGCTCTACGAGATCCGGGGCGAAACGAACGTGCTCAACCGGGATCTCGTCACCAAAGTGGAGCAACTCTCGGAGGAACGGGACACACTGGCCCGCTTGCGGGGAGATCTCTCGCAGATCCAGGGGGAGTTCGCGGCGACCGACCAGCTGTCAGAAGTCAACGAGATCGTGGAAGGACGCCTCCTCGCCGCCCAGCAAGACCTGAGTGAGGAAATGAAGCGCCTGCTCGGCAGGAGCTACCGCCGGCCCAAGGAAGACGCAACGATCGGCGGGGTCCCGGTCGACAGTGAGTACATCATCTTCATTATCGACACGTCCGGAAGCATGCAGCGGCATGCCTGGCCCATGGTGCTGCAGAAAATGGAGGAGACGCTCCAGGTCTACCCCCGGGTGAAAGGCATCCAGGTCATGAACGACATGGGCCAGTACATGTTCAAGAACTACGCCGGCAAGTGGATTCCCGACACGCCGGGTCGACGTCGGATCATCTTGAATCGATTGAGGTCCTGGACGCCGTTCAGCAACTCGAGCCCCGTCGAGGGCATCACCCGCGCGATCCGTACCTACGCAAAGGGAGACAACAAGATCAGTCTCTATGTCTTCGGGGACGAGTTTACCGGGCGCTCGATCGACGACGTGATCGAGACCGTCGATCGCATCAACCGGAGAGACGCCCAGGGCAACCGCCTGGTGCGCATCCACGCCGTGGGGTTTCCGGTAATGTTCTCGAACTCCGGCTTCCAGGAGAACACCGGAGTCCGTTTCGCGACGTTGATGCGGCTCCTCTGCGAGGACAATGGCGGGGCCTTCGTGGGTCTCAGTACGTTGAGACCCTGATCTGTTACCTACGGTAACACTTCTTGTGGAAAACTCGCCGTTGCAAGCCTCCTCCCGCGTCATGCGCCCGCGCACCAGCGCCACCAGACGAGACGCTGACCCGACAAGTCTGGTATCCTGTTCAGTAAGTCGAAAACCTAGAGGAGACGGCGGCGATCGCGTTGGAATTCGAGGATGAGGAAGATATCGACGACCAACCGGACACCGCAACCACCCCCTCGAACGACGATCTCGAACGAGAGGTCGGACGCCTCCAAGAGGAGCTGGCCGAGGCTCGTCGCGTGGCCAGGGCAACGCCGTTCTCGGGTGAGTATCTCAAACTCCGCGACGCGGTAGGGCGCCGCGACAAGGAAATCGCCAACCTGCGAGAAGTGTTCGACCGTCGAGGTCTCGAAGGTCAAGAGGAGCGGTGGCTCGTCCCCGGCAGCAGCAGCCCTCCCGGCACCCGCTTCGAGCCTCACGCGCACGGCGTGGCGCCGAAGTGCAGTGGTGCCGGGCTCTGGCTCGCTTCAGCACAGCCAGGCGGACAGTTGGTGTCAACCGTCGTTGACACTTTCCGCGAAACCGTTTTTCCCTGGAAAGCAAGGACTTGTCCGCTCTGGCCACTCTCGGCCCCCGCGCGTGGACACTCACCGACAACCGCCGTTGACACTCTTCGGCATTCGTGAGCGTCGGCCCAGCCTGAAGTGCTGGCTTCAAGTCGTTGTGGGTGGTGGCGTTGATGGATGTCATCGGCTCTTAGCCAAGCTTGGCACGCGCTTCGCCTTCGAACCGCTTTTGTGCAAGCGAGCACCACAACCCTCCCTCCGAAGCCACAACCAGCGCTGTACCGTCCGAGAAAGCCACAACTTTCTGAGCTGTACCGACTCCTCGAGACCCACTACGATGACGTCAAGGCCGTGTGGGAAGAGCGATTCGAGCGCCAGTACGTCACGCTCAATGGGTGTTGTCGATCCCAAAAATGTTGAGACCCTATTTCCTGCACCATCGAGAGCTTCTAGGGTGATCTCGCAAGACTCGCCTACGAAACCGTCTGTGAGATGATGAGCGCTGTCGATGAGCCCGACGCACGGCCCGGCATGGTCGCCGTCATCCAGACCTTCAGCTCCTCGCTCAAATGGAATCCGCATATCCATGCGATCGTCACCCGTGGGGTCTTCCTCTCCAACGGACGGTGGCATCCTATCCCTTACGTCGATGCCCACAAAGCCGAGCTTGTCTTTCGGCATAAGCTTCTGCGATTTCTCCGAGGCCGGGACCTCATTTCCGAACAGCGCATCGACTTACTCTTGTCTTGGCGACATTCGGGTTTCAGCGTTCACAATCACACCACGGTCTATCCCTCCGACACCGAAGGGCTCCATCCCTGGCGCGCCGAAGCCTCGGCGAAGGCGGGCGCCTCGCCTGCTACTTGCACCGCGCGCCAGTCAACCTGTCCCGACTTCGTTATCACCCGCAATCGGGTCTCCTCATTTATGAGCCCAAAGCCGGCCACGATGTCGATGACAGCGAGCCTATCGACCCGCTCAAGTTTCTCGCCCGAGTGCTCATCCACATCCCAGAGCCCAACAAGCATCTGGTTCATTTCTATGGCGCCTATGCCAACCGTGTTCGTTCGTCAACACCGCGTGTCAGCGACTCTGCGGAAAAGCAGGCAGATGATGAACCTTCTCCTGAGCGGCGCCCGTTGCGAAAACGATGGGCCGAGCTTATCTACAAAATCTACGAAGTCGACCCCTTGACCTGCCGGCAATGCGGGGAAAAGATGAAGATCATCGCCTTCATTACCGAGACCGCCGTGATCCGACGCATCTTGGACCATCTCGAGCGAAAAGCTCGACCAAGAGCCCCTCCCGTCCGAGCTCAACATCCACTAAACGCCTGCCCCTTCAAGCACACACTCCTCCTGTGTCTCGAACCCCGCGAACGGCCATCGACGCCTCGATGCCGTCCCACCGACGATGCTTTTTTGCCTCACAACGTGTTCGAACAAATTCGAAACGCTCCGCGTGCGAAGAATTTGCTTCAATCTAGTCGTCCCACGGACTGCTCCTCGGGATAGAAATGCCTATCTGTGGGCTGACTCCTGAAGTCCATCGTCGTCAAACTACAACCGAACCCCCCTCTTGTCAATATTCTCTCTAAATAACTATATACGAGTCACTTACTCCATGCCAACCAAGGGCGGCACAGAGAGGAATTGCAAATCCTTACGTGGTCGATGTATCATCCGCTATTGAGTTGTTGTAGGGTGTAACTACTCTTGCTCGAGCCAACGGGAAGGAAGGCGCAGCTTCATGAGGACGACCGCGGAGACAGTGTGGAAGGAACGGCTTTCGACGATGGAAGCAAGCATCGAGGCCATCCAGCTCCCGTCGAAGAGCGACGCGCAGCTTTCGCAGGACGAGGAGTGGTGCGTCGTAACCGTCGAAGGTAGCCGCAAGAGAATCCGCTTTCATGATTACGCCTCCATCTACGAGATCCCGGGACTCTACGAACAGCTCTTCTACGATCGTCTCAAGTGCAGCTCCCCGTTCCGGGTAAGCCGGGTCCTTGCCGATGTCATACGAGAACACGGTCAGGCGCCGGATGATTTGAGGGTGCTCGATTTGGGGGCCGGCAACGGAATGGTAGGCGACGAGCTCTATGCCCTCGGTGTGAAGACCATCGTAGGCGTCGACATCATCCGCCAAGCCCGGTCGGCGGCGATACGGGACCGAAAGGGAATCTATCAGGAGTACCACGTCACGGACATGACGGATTTGCCGAAAGACACGGCCCGGCGGCTAATCTCCATGGAGCTCAACTGCCTGACAACGGTGGCGACGCTGGGCTTTGGCGACATCCCTCCCGAGGCCTTCACTACCGCCCTTTCTCTTGTCTCGACCCCTGGTTGGCTCGCCTTCAACATCAAAGAAGACTTCTTATACGAGCGGGATGAGTCGGGTTTCGCACGCCTGGTCCGGGAGCTCAGCCGCAGCAAGGTGATTCGGATCGAGGCGTATCGACGTTACCGGCATCGGCTGGCGATTGATGGCCGTCCCATCTACTACGTGGCCATGATCGCGACCAAGCAGAGGCAGATTCCATTTTCTTCACCAAAAGGGGCGGATTCACCGCGCCTGCAGTGATCGCGTTTCGGGACATCTCAAAATCCTTCGACGGAGGGCACAGCTTCGCCGTCCACGCTCTGAGCCTCGAGGTTTCGGATGGTGAAACGCTCGTGCTGTTAGGGTCTTCCGGGTCCGGAAAGACCACGCTCCTCAAGATGGTGAATGGCCTCGTCCAGCCAACGAGTGGCACCGTCTCCGTCGACAGCCAAGATACCGCCCAAGCGGACCCTGTCGCTCTACGCCGTTCACTCGGGTACGTCTTCCAGGGTATCGGCCTCTTTCCGCACCTGACCGTGGAGCAAAACGTCGGCATCGTTCCCAGGCTTCTGGGATTCCGCGCGAACGACCAGAGACATCGAGCGCATGAAATGCTGGAGCTCGTAGGACTTGCGCCTTCCGTCTACGGAGAGCGCTTTCCGGAGGAGCTCTCCGGAGGTCAACAGCAGAGAGTCGGTGTTGCACGCGCCCTCGCGGCCGATCCGGCGCACCTGCTTATGGACGAGCCCTTTGGTGCCCTCGATGCTGTGACCCGAGACGAGCTTCAACAAGAATTGCTAGCGCTCAAGAAAAGGTTTTCCAAGACGATCTTGTTCGTGACCCATGATGTCTTCGAGGCCATCCGGCTTGGAGATCGTATCGCCGTCCTGCACAAAGGGAGGCTCGAACAAGTGGGCGCTCCCCAAGAGGTTCTTCGACGGCCCGCGACCGCCTACGTCGAGCAGCTTGTCGGAAGAATCCGAGAGCAGCAACGGGTGATCGCCGACGTGCTCACGTGATGGACGCCTCACGCTGGGCCGAGCTATCGCTGAGGACAGGCGAGCACCTGGTGCTCACCGGCGCTTCGACTTTGTTCGCCATCGTCGTGGGGATCCCCCTGGGTATTCTCGCCGCACGGCACCGTGCTCTGCGGGGAGTCGTCGTGGGTGTCGTCAGCATTCTTCAGACGATTCCGAGCCTCGCCATGCTGGCGCTTCTTCTCGTCCTGTTCCGGCAGATCGGAGCTTTCCCGGCCATCACGGCCCTATCCCTCTACGCACTGTTGCCGATTGTGCGCAACACGCTCGCGGGCTTCGAGAACATCGCGCCCTCGATCACCGAGGCCGCCGATGGTGTGGGGATGAGCCCGCGCCAACGTCTCGTCATCGTAGAGCTTCCGCTGGCGGCGCCGATCATCGTTGCTGGGATACGGACCGCAGCAGTGGTGGGTGTCGGCATCGCGACGCTTTCGGCCTTCATCGGGGCTGGTGGACTGGGACAGTTCATCAACCGGGGCCTGGCACTCGCGCGCTACGATCTCATCCTTCTCGGTGCCATCCCGGCCGCCATCCTCGCGCTCGCGGTGGACTTCAGCTTGGGAGCGGCCGCCTGGGGATTTCGAGCCCCCCGGCGGCGGGAACGAGGCGCTTGGAAAGCACGTCTCAAAACCCTTGCCGCATGCGCACCACTGCTCCTGGTCCTGCTCGGAGCGCTTTCCCACCGTCTCCGTGACTCGGCAGGCCCATCAACGTCCGTGCCCCGGCAGAGCGTGCTCCGCATCGGGAGCAAGAATTTCACGGAACAGCTCCTCCTGGCGGAAATCATCGCGCAGCTCGTGGAAGCGCGCACCGGCCTTCGGGTGGATCGGTACCCGAACCTTGGCGGGACGATGATCTGCCACGAGGCGCTCGTATCGGGTGCGCTCGATCTCTACGTCGAGTACTCGGGCACAGCGCTCACGGCTGTCTTGAATCTGGAGATGCCGGAATCCTCTGACGATGTGTGGGCTATTGTAACCAAAGAGTATCGTGAGCGCTTCGATTTGGAGTGGCTGGAACCACTGGGATTCAACAATAGCTACACGATCGCGGTACGTCGCGACGATGCTCAACGGCACGGATGGACTACCATTTCCGATCTCGCTCGAGACGCGCCCCGCCTGCGTGCAGGATTCACCGCCGAGTTTGCCGAGCGTGCCGACGGCTACCCAGGTTTGAGCCGCAAGTACGGTTTCGAGTTCGCCGAGGCGCACGATTTCGACCCGGCGTTGATGTACACCGCTCTCGCCAGAAAGCAAGTCGACGCCATCGCGGCCTTTGCCACCGACGGGCGGATCGAGGCCTACCAGCTCCAGACTTTGATGGACGATGCCTCGTACTTTCCGCCGTACCAAGCCGCACCAGTGGCGCGACGCGAGATCCTCGAACGCTGGCCCGAGCTCCGTCGGGAGCTGGCAGATTTAGGTGGTCGTATCGACGACACCACGATGCGCCGACTGAATGCCGAGGTGGACGAGAACAAGCGTTCCCCTGCGTCCGTAGCCAGCGAGTTTCTCCGGCAACAAGGACTCGTGCGGTAATGTATGGCATCGTCGGAGTATGGAGAACTCCCGCGACGGCAGAAGATGCGAAGCTAGTCGATCGCATGATGGCGAGCCTCGCTCACCGGGGCCCCGACGCCTCCGGCAAGCTGGCGAGCGAGTTCGGCACTTTGGGGCACCGTCGCCTTTCCATCATGGATCCGGTCGGGGGTGATCAACCGATCCGATCGGACACTGGGAGAGCTATCGTCGGCAATGGCGAGATCTACAACTTCCCGGAGATTCGGCGCAGTTTAGCCGGGCGCTACCGCTTCCACACCGGAAGCGACACCGAAGCCGCTCTTCACCTGTACGACGCGGAGGGCGTCGCGCTACCGACAAGCCTCGATGGGATGTTCGCCTTGGTCATTGCTGACGGCGAGCACTTGTACGCGGTGCGCGATCCCGTGGGCATCAAGCCTCTTTATGTAGCAGTGGACAATGACCTGCTGCTGTTCGCTTCCGAGCTCAAGGCCTTTCCTTCGAGTGTTTCTCGGGCGCAGGAGTTTCCGGCGGGCACGTGGTTTCACTCCGAGACGGGCTTCCAGCCTTACTACGAGCTCCCAGAGTCTGGACCGAATCCGCAGAGGCAGGCCGACCCGGACGTCTTGGCCTTGGCGGTGAGAGCCACCATCGAGGACGCCGGCCAAAAGCGTCTGATGAGCGATGTTCCCGTCGGGGCGTTCCTTTCCGGAGGCCTTGACAGCAGCATCGTGACAGCGATCGCCCGCCAGCACGTCTCCGAGCTCCACACGTTCAGCGTCGGCTTCCCGGAAAGCGACGATCTCGAAGCGGCGCGGTATCTCTCCCGTATTCTCGACACCGTTCACCACGAGTACGTCCTGAACGAGGACGAGATCCTCGCCAAGCTCCCGGAGATCCTCTATCACCTGGTCATTCGACCTCGACCTGGTACGCTCCGCCATTCCCTGCTACTTCACTGCACGCCTGGCGTCGCACTACGTCAAAGTGATCCTGACCGGTGAAGGAGCAGATGAGCTTTTTGCCGGTTGTGCGTACTACAAGGACTACACTAACCGGGCGAAAACACTTCAGGACAAGTTGCGTCGTTCCGTCGGCTCCATGCACAACATCAATCTGCAGCGGGTGGATCGGATGACCATGGCGCATTCCGTCGAGGGCCGTGTCCCCTTTCTCGATCTTTCCGTCATCGAGCTGGCCTTCCGCATCCCCGCCGAGCTCAAGCTCTACCCAGCGCCAGCTCCGAAGGCAACGGAAAAGTGGATCCTCAGAAAAGCTTGTGAGGACCTCCTGCCCGCAGAGATTCTCTGGCGTCGGAAGGCTCAGTTCGACGAGGGCAGCGGCATCGTCGAGAGAATGGGCGCGATCTTGCGCGGATTCATCGCTGACGTGGAGCCCGCCGCTCCGGCCCGCAACAGCGAGGAACAGGTCTACCTCGACATCTTCGTGCGCCAGTTCTCGAACCCGCACTTGCTTGCGGGCCACGTACGCCGATGGGCCGATGAGAGTAGCCGATTGTGAGCCCGGAAGGTTACCATGGGTATGGCGTCGGCAGTCCCCGCTCGGTACTGATCGTGAAGAACGACTTCGATACACAGGGTGAGATCCTCGCTGCTCTGCGACGGATCATCCGAGCCGTGGATCTGCATTCGAAATACCTCGCCCAACGCTACGGTCTGACGGGACCCCAGCTCGTGGTGTTGCAATTCTTGGAGCGGCGTGGGCCACAAACGACGGGTCAGCTTGCCGAGGGTATCTCGCTGGGACAGGCGACCCTATCCGACATTCTGGAACGACTCGAAAAGCGAAAGCTCATCGAGCGGCAGCGGAGCACAGCGGACAAGCGCCGCGTCATCAACGAGCTGACTGCCGCAGGTCGAGAGGCCATCAAGGAGGCCCCTCCGTTACTTCAAGAGCGCTTCGTCAAGGCACTCCAAGGGCTCGCAGACTGGGAGCAGACGCTCATCCTCTCCACGCTCCAGAGGGTAGCGGAGATGATGCACGCCCAGGGAATCGAGGCCTCTCCCGTCCTGGTGACGGGCCCAGTCGCCGTATCGGCGGAGGAAACCGCCGAGTTTCTCACCACGGAAGAGGGCGCTGGCGAACCGGGGCCCACGGCCCAGAGCTGAGATCGGGGTAGAGGGCCAAGACCCTAGCCTGGCTTCTCGGCGCGGATCGTCAGCGAGCCGGAAAACTCCCTCAAAAGCCAGGTCCGCTCTCCAGGAGCCGGCCGAGCCCCGAGACGGCCCCAATCAAAGCAGGGGGCGTTGCCGGATGCAGCCAGTCGAAGGGCTCGATCTCGACGCTCCGAAACCCGTGCGCCTCCAGATCCCTCCTCAGCCGCGAGCGGTCGAAAGCCGTCTCGTCGGGCGTTACGCTGGGGAAGAACCGGCGAAATCGGCGCTCCGGATAAACCTGTGGATTGAGCATGTTCGGCTCGGCAAAGCTCATCCGCCCCCCGGGACCGAGCAGCTCGAAGATCTTGGCGAACGAGCTCTCGAGATCGAGATGATGCAGGACCGACGAGCCGATGACGCAATCGAAGGGGCCCTCTGGACCACAGGTCTCGAAGGGAGATTCCACAAAAGTGACCTGGTCCTCGGGCAGACCTTCTTGTGTGCGCGATTGCGAGCAACTCGGAAGACAGATCCACGGCTGAAGGTGAGCAGGCTCCGAAAGCTCACGACGACGCCCGGGTAGTACTGGTTGTACCAGTCGCGTAGCGTTTGTTGGACGGCCAGCCCATTCGCTGCTGACTGTAGATGAGCTGCGGGTCGCTTCCGTGGGTGTAGGCATGGATGGCCAGGCCACTAACTTTGGCAGGGCTCATCGTCCGCTTGAACAACGGGTACGAAGGCGCGGGGAACTTGCCGTACGAGAGCCAGTACGGGAACTTCGCCCGGCGAGTGGCCAACTACGTTCAGAACTCTCCCGGCGCCGACATCTGGATTCTCGGCAACGAGACCAACCTGCCCCGGGAGTGGCAGGGCAACGTGAACGGCGATCCCAACACCGGGGAGGCCATCACCCCCGAGCGCTACGTCAACTGTTACAACATCGTTCGGAACGAGCTCCTAGGGCGCGGTCTCACCGGCGAGATCCTCGTCCCGTCACCCACCGGTACCTGGGCGCCCCCGTATGACGGCACGCTTCCGAGCTTCCCGAACCGTGGGGTGCCGGGATTCATGGACTACTGGATCCAGGTGCTGAACGCGCTTGGCGATAGGCTCGCTGCGGTCGGAGCGCCTTGTCAGTCAAAAAATGGCGTCGGACTTGACCGATAGGATCAGCGGGTTCGAGCACTAGTTCTGGTACAGAACTGGTTCGAGGAGCTGAAGCGACTCGCACCCATCGAGCGTTAATGCGGCTCGACGAGCCTTCCGACACTGGGGTGTTCCAGCTTCTCGAACGCCTCCATGCTCATCTGGATCGTGTCGGTATGCGTGCCGGCGTTGAAGATGATGATGGGGTGCTGCTCGAAAGAGGCGTCCAGCCAGACGGGTACTTTGTAGAGCCGACCCAGCGGCGGCTCGGCGCCGACCTCACAGCCCGCGAAGACCGCCTCGAACTCCTGCTCCGTCGCAAGGCGGATGCTCGATGCTCCGACGAGATGACACAGCTTTTCGACGTCGAGACGATCGTTCGCCGGAATCACCGCCATGATCAGGTAATCATCCGCCATCACGATCACGCTCTTCGCGAGCTCTCTTCCGCTCACGTGCTGCGCTTGCGCCGTCTCCGAGGCGGTAAACGCCTGGGGATGGGTGAAATGCCGGTAGGTCACATCGCGTGAATCCAGGAATTCCTTGATTTGCCGTGGAATCGACATGGCCCCCTCCTTTTCTAGAGCTGTAGTTTGCATGTCTCCTACCACAAGCCGGGCGACGAAGATCCGGGCGACGAAGAAAGCGGGAAAAGCCGGGACCTGCCGCTCGCCCCCGGTACCCTGTGTCAGCAGTACGAGCACTAGTGCACGAACCCGCTAATCCTGCCGCAAATTCCTCGTCCTTTTCCGCGCTGGCGGCGTTGCTCCTCCTCGAAATATCTAGATATGACTTCGTCGGAGCGCCTTGCCAACACGAAAAATGACCTTGGAATTTGCCGACAGTATCAGCGGGTTCGTGCACTAAACGCCAGGTCGGGTTGGATCGAAGCTACGGATCTATGGTACGGGATGCTCACCGCAGCGCAAGCCTGCGTGGGACGAGGGTAGTGATGCATACAAAAAGCATGATTCTTGCGACCATCCTTTCACTCGCAATTCTGACGCCTGGCTTCTCCGTCGAAGCAGGCGCCGCCGCGAACGACGAGGCGATTCGCACCGTGCTGGACCGCCTGGAGTGGCGCAACATCGGCCCGGCCATCATGAGTGGGCGCATCGACGACTTTGCAGTCGTCGAGTCGAACCCCCATATCGCCTACGTCGGCACCGCGTCCTCCGGGATCTGGAAGACGTCCAACAACGGCGTGACGTGGAAGCCGATGTTCGACGACGAGCCACTCAGCTCGATTGGTGATCTCGCGGTAGCTCCGTCCGACCCGTCGATCCTGTATGCAGGGACCGGTGAGCCAGCCAACCGCCAGAGCTCCTCCTGGGGAAACGGCGTCTACAAATCCACCGACGGAGGCGACACGTGGCACCACATGGGGCTCGACGACACGCTCCACATCGGCCGTGTCCGGATCCATCCGACGAACCCCGACATCGTCTACGTCGCTGCGATAGGACATCTGTGGGGGCCCAATCCGGAGCGCGGCCTCTACAAGACGACGGACGGCGGGAAGACGTGGACGAACACGCTGTTTATCGACGAGAACACGGGCTTCATTGACCTGGCAATGGATCCCGAAAGCCCGGACACGCTCTACGCCGCGGCCTATCAGCGCCGGCGCCGTGCCTTCGGTTTCGCGGGCAGTGGTCCGGGAAGCGGGCTCTACAAAACGACGGACGGAGGGGAAAACTGGACGAGGCTGACCGATGGGCTCCCCCCTGGAGACAACGGACGAATAGGCATCGACATCTACCGGAAAGACCCGCGTATCGTGTACGCCATCGTTCAGAACGAGGAAGGCGGCATCTTCCGCTCAGAGGACAAGGGCGTCAGCTGGACGAAGATGAGCGACACGAATCCGCGTCCCATGTACTACAGCCAGATTCGCATCGACCCGCTGAACGACCAGCGCATCTGGGTGTTGGGCTCTCGGATGTACTACTCCGAGGACGGAGGCAAAAATTTCACGACCGAGCGTGTGACCCGGATTCACGGGGACCATCATGCGCTCTGGATCAACCCGTCCGATTCGAACCACATGCTGCTCGGCTCGGACGGGGGCATCCATTATTCCTACGACCGTGGCCTCACGTGGGACTTCGTCAACACCTTTGCCATCGGGCAGTTCTACGAGGTTGGCTACGACATGGAGACGCCCTACAACATTTACGGTGGCCTCCAGGACAACGGTAGCTGGGGAGGTCCTTCCCGCACTCTCTATGAGCAGGGCATCACTAACGAGGACTGGTTCCGCGTCGGCGGTGGGGACGGCTTCTACACCCAGGTCGATCCCACCGATCCGACCACGATCTACGTGGAGTCGCAGAACGGCAACCTCCGCCGCTTGAGCTTGAAGACGACGGAGACCAAGACGATCCGTCCGAATCCGCCGGGAGGGGAGTCGCGCTACCGTTTCGACTGGAACAGCCCGATTCTCATCTCACCCCACGACCCGCGCACCATCTATTACGGAGGCAACCATCTCTTCAAATCCACCGACCGCGGCGACGTCTGGACGAAGAGCCCCGACCTCACCCGGAACATGGACCGGGACGAGATGCCTATCATGGGCGTCATGGTGACCGACGAGACGTTGTCGCGGCACGACGGCATCTCCACATTCGGGCAAATCATCAGCATCACCGAATCACCGCTGCGACAAGGTGTGGTCTACGCCGGAACCGACGATGGAAACCTTCAGGTCACGCGCGACGGGGGCGACACCTGGACCAACGTGAGCGGCAAGCTTACGGGCGTACCCGACGGCACCTATGTGAGCCGCGTCGCGGCCTCTCACCATGCCGACGGGCGGGTCTACGCCACGCTGGACGGGCACAGAAACGATGACTACGGCGTCTACGCGCTGGTGAGCGAGGACTACGGCAACAGCTGGAAGTCGATTGCCGGCGGCCTTCCGGCCGGACATACCTTGAACGTGATCCGGGAGCACCACCGCAGCGAGAACCTTCTGTTTGCCGGAGGGGAGTTCGGGGTCTACGTCTCTTTCGACCGCGGGGGCGAGTGGCACGAGCTTCGAGGGAACTTTCCGCGGGTGCCGGTCGACGATATCGCGATCCACCCGCGCGAGAACGACCTCATTCTGGGGACCCACGGCCGCGCGATCTGGGTGCTCGACGACATGGCGCCCCTGGAGAGCATCAGTGCGTCACTCCTGGAATCGGAGCTTCATGTGTTTCCCGTAAGAGAGGCCACGGCCTACCGGATGTACCGACACAAGGCCAACACCGGCCACAAGATGTTCGTCGCGCCCAATCCCCCCGAGGGTGCCCTCGTGCACTACTACCTGAGCGAAGAGCCCGCCGAGGACGAGGAGCTCCGTATCGAGATCCTGGCTGATGGCAAGGTGATCCGGACCCTGGAAGGGCCCCACGCGCGTGGCCTGAACCGCACGAACTGGGATCTGCGCCACGAGCCACCCGTGCCCGCCACGGGACAAGGTGGCTTTGGCGGGCCACCCCCAGGACCGCGCGCGTTGCCGGGCAGCTACACTGTTCGTGTCTCGCTCGGGGACCAATCGAGGGTTCAAACGGTCCGCGTCCAGGATGATCCGCGGATTCAGATCTCGGCGGCGGATCGAAAAGCTCATTTCGACACGCTGATGCGTCTGAGCAGCCTCATCAGCACCATGGACGAGGCGCATAAGGTAGCGGAGGCGCTCAAAGAGCAGTTGACCTCGCTCGACAAGTCGCTGGAACAGCTGCCGGAGAAGCAGGAAGCCGTGGCGGAAGCCCTGAAAACGACGAGCGAAAAGGTGGGCGAATCGGAGAAGATGCTCTCCCGCAACGAAGGGCGCCAGGGGTTCGGCGGCGGCGGAAGCCGTCCGTTGTTTCAGCGGATGACCCGTCTGTTTCGCGCTCTCGACGGCTATACGGAGGCCCCGAGTCAAGACAGTCTGGAGCGCGTCGAGTATTGCGCCGGAGAGCTCAACGAGAGGATCGCCGAGTTCAACCAGGTTTTGGATGTGGACGTCGCGGGACTCAACGAGGTGATCGCGGCGAACCAGATTCCACGGATCTTCACCGCCAAGCGTGTGAGCCCGACGTCGCCATAGCCAGAGGTGGCCCGCTTGGCTGCTACGAACACGTGTTCGCAGGCATATTGTCTAATGTCTAAGAGAGCGCTACGAAAAGCAACGCCTACGGCTCTTCACGGACGCGTTCTTTGTCGGTGACGTAAACGGATTTCTTCTCGGAATCGAGGGTGCCGGAAACCGTCAAGTGCTTTCCCTCGTAGCCTTTGAGGGCGTCCGGATTCTCGACGAACCAGATGGCATGGTCGTCGTCCACCACGAACACCATGCGCTGCGGCGTCCATTCGGGATTCATGTGCTCGGCGCCCTTGATGCACTTCTGGATGCAGTCCTCGCCGCCTGGCTTGGTGTGTAGCGCGCCGCAGCTCTCATCGCTCACCCACCCGGTAAGGCGAATGTCTTGCTTCTCGGCCTCCGAAACGCCCGCCGCAAGAAGCGCGAGGATCAACACCACTGCCTTCACGGTCACCTCCTGTACGCGGTTGACTTGGTCTGCACCGCAGCTAATATCCCCCATCATGAAGAAAACGATTATCGCACTTGTCGCCTTCACGGTGGGGATCGCCGCCGCGTTTGCTCTTCAGACGACCGCGACCAGCCGACGCATCCAGCAGTTCGAGAACGAGCACGCGAAGGTGTGGAAGAGCATCATCCTTCCGGGACAGCCACTTCGCATGCATCGCCACGATCACCCTCGTGCCATCATCGCGCTGAAAGGCGGCACGCTGAGCGTCATGTCGGAATCCGGCGAGAAAACCGCCATGCACTGGGAGACCGGCAAGGCCTACTGGCTGAGCGCCGATCTACCGGACGAACGGCACGGGGACGTGAACGAGGGAACCGAGCCCATCGAGGTGATGGTAGTAGAGCTGAAATAACGAGTTTGTGGCGAGCAACCATCTCGCTCTTCTCGTCAATAGTCGAGCCAGGGTTCCATCGGTTTCAGCCACATGTAACCTTTTGGCGTCCTCGCACGTGATGAGGGTGGAGGATGTCACATGCCAACCAAGATAGCTCCCGCAGTCATCGTGAGCGGCGGGATTGCCGGGCTCACGACTGCGGCGTTTCTCGCGCGAGCGGGCCGGGACACCGTCGTGCTCGAGCGCTCCAAAGAGACAGGCGGCCGAGCCAAAACAAAAGAGTCCAAAGGTTTTCTCTTCAACCTTGGCCCCCACGCTCTCTACGCGACGGGCGCCGGGCGAGCCGTTCTCGACGAGCTCGGGGTCGAAGTCTCGGGCCACTACCCACCCAAGCGAGGCCTCCATGGGATCCGTGAGGGCCAGCGCTAGTGCCCTGCTTCATAGTTACGGTGAAGCACCGAGAACGCCGAGGCGCCCGGCTGGCAAGGCGCGAGGAGCGAATGATATCTAGATATATGACCGACGAGCAACGCAGCCAGACGGGATGCATCGGCGTTCGAATGCCACCGTAATTATGAAACAGGGTACTTTTGTGCTGCCATCGGGCCCTGGATCGCTGATGCGGACCGGGCTATTGGGCTGGCGCGACAAGCTGGAGTTCCTCGGACTTCTCGCCAAGCTTCCCAAGCTCGATACGACGCGCTACGCGTCGATGACGGCACGGGAGTGGCTCGATGACGAGCTCGAGAGCGAGAGAGCGCGTGAGCTTGTCGAAGTCCTATTCCGTGTCGCAACTTACGCGAACGCACCTTTGCAGATGGGTGCGGGAGCGGCGCTCCGTCAACTTCAGCTCGCGGCGACGGGAAACGTGCTGTACCTTGACGGTGGATGGCAAACGATCGTCGACGGTTTGCGAACAACAGCACACGCCGCGGGTGCGCGCATCGAGACCGGTGCAACGGTCGCAGAAGTCTCGGACGATGGCGTGGTGCTCGACGACGGCCGGGAGTTTCCGGCGTCTGCTACTGTGCTCTCGGTAGAGCCGGGAGAGGTCGCCCGCCTCGCGCCGATGAACGTGGAGCTAACGCCGATTCGTGCCGCTTGCCTCGACGTCGCCCTCGAGCGCCTGCCCGATCCGAGCGCTAACTTCGCGCTCGGGATCGATGAGCCACTCTATTTGTCGTGCCACTCTTCCACGGCGCGTCTCGCTCCGACGGGAGGCGCGATGATTCACGTCGCGCGCTACCTTGCGCCCGGCGAGACTGCAAAGGTCGGGCCACTCGAATCTCTCCTCGACCTGATGCAGCCGGGATGGAGAGAAGTTGTCGTCGAGCAGCGGTTCTTGCCCAAGATGACGGTGAGCCATGCGGTCGTCCCACCGGGAGGACGGCCAACCGACGTCGACATGCTGGATTTCAAAAACGTCTGCGTTGCCGGAGACTGGGTAGGTCCCGAGGGCATGCTTGCTGATGCTGCTCTCGCGAGCGTACGGCGCGTGGCCAAGCGCCTCGGCGCGGTGGAGGTCAAGAGGGCTGCGTGACGGATTACCGTACCAAAACATGCTCGAAAGATTCCTTCAATGTTTCGCGAAGGCCGATGCCAGCGCGATGGAGGAACTTCTCGCCGCGGATGTCCAATCGATCCACGATTCCGGCGGCGAGTTCATCGCTGCCGGCGTGCCCGTCGTCGGACGCGAGAAAGTCGCTCTGTTCTACTCCCGCATCGTTCCCGGAAAGGACGAAGAGCTCCGCACCAGGTTCACGATGCTCAACGGTCTTCCAGCGCTGCTCGCCGAGCGCCCGGGCGCGCCGGAGGGGATCTCACGCCGGTGGACCTACACGATCCAGCTCGACGACGATGGACGGATTCGCCGAAGCTACGCCGTTCTCGCCACAGCAAAGCTGACGGCTATCTCCTTCTAAGGGTCCGCCGTAGCCTTGTGCGCAGGCGGAAGCCTTGGTGAAGGCTGGACAGGGTGAGGGGTCGTTCTCTTCGCGCGAGTGCGGGCAAAGCCCCACTGTCCAGATCACACTTCTGAGCGTAATTCCCCTCGGGGACCGCAGCTCAATCTCCGCGTCGTCGCCGTAAGTCCCTTGTTAACAGCTTCTTGGGCGTAGCTGCTCGACGAGGCTGGCGGGCACGCGATTTGCTGAAGGGAAGTGACCCCCCACACCAAGGGATTACCTTGTTGTCGATGCAGGCCACTCTCAACCTTGCTGGAGCCGGTCCCCACGGTGGGGATCTTCTCGCCGTCATTCGGTCCGTTTACGCGAGCAGGCAAAGCGGCGTGCTTCATGTTTTCCTGAACGGCACGGCGAACCGTCTCTACTTCGACGAGGGAGCGATTGTCTTCGCAGGCTCCGATATCGAGGAGGATCGCCTCGGCGCCACCCTGGTGCGTGCCGGCGAGATCACTCGAGCCCAGCTCGAGCAGGCGCTCGAGGCCATGCCGGGAAGCGGTCGAACCCTTGCTGCCACGCTGGTGGACATGCGTCTGATATCCAAGCCGGCCGTACAGAGACACGCCGTCGAGCGCATGCTCGGTATCGTGTTCTCGCTCTACGGAGTGGAATCTCACGACTGTCGTTTCGACGAAGGGGAGAGTCGCGTGGCCGCGGACATGGCCATCGATGTGCCGACGTCCGAGATCCTGCTCGATGCGTCGCGCCGCATCGATGGGGAGTCGATTCGAGAGCTGATCGGCGATAGGGATGCCGTGGTTCAGCGCGCGGCGAGCGGGCCGTACGCAGGGTGGGAAGAGAAGCTCCACGTGACCGAGCGCGCCATCCTCTCGCTGTCAGAGAAGAGTGTCTCGATTCGGGAGCTCATGGCTCGGTCGCGACTGCGTGAAGACGAGGCGCTCACCTGCGTGGGTGTGCTGCTGGCGGTCGGGCTGATCGAGCGCGTTGAGAGTCCTCCTGCCAGGGAAACGGGCGAGGAGACAGTGGAAACTGCTCCCGCCACGACTCCCGAGAGCACAACCGGCTCGGTTCTGGCCGGGCTCGAACCGCCGGACCGACTGGGTCGCTATGAAATCCAGAACGTCGTCGGGCGCGGCTCGATGGGAACAGTGCTTCTCGGAAGGGATCCCGCGATCGAACGGGTCGTTGCGTGAAGCTCATCCAGACGACCATCCAGCTCAGCGCCGTGGAGCTCGAGAAGTATCGAGAGCGTTTCTACCGGGAGGCGAGCGCCGCCGGGCAGCTCATCCATCCCAACATCGTGACGGTATACGACGTAGGACACGCGCACCGAGGCGAGATGCCGTTCATCGTCATGGAGTACGTGCACGGAAAGACCCTCCAGGCGATGCTTCAGGGCGGGCCTTTACCAGTATCCGAGGCGATGCGGATCGCGGCGCAGGCCCTCGATGGATTGGCCTATCGCGCACTCACGGGGAGTGGTCCATCGCGACATCAAACCGACGAACATTCTCGTCACGCCGGATGGGCGGGTGAAGATCATGGACTTCGGGATCGCGCACATCGTCGGCTCGGAGCTGACTCCCGACGGTGTTCTGCTGGGAAGCCCGAACTACATGGCGCCAGAGCAACTATCGAAACGTGCGCTCGATCCCCGAACCGATCTCTTCGCTTTTGGCATCGTGCTCTATCGGATGCTGACCGGTCGACTCCCGTTCGAGGGCGACTCGTTCGCCGCCATTGCGCAGGCGGTGTTGACCGAAGACCCTCCTTCGCCGGAGACGGTTCGAGCGGGGCTCGACCCGGCGGTCGCCAGGGTCGTCATGCGGTGCCTGTCGAAAGATCCCGAAAAGCGTTTCCCGAACGCGGAGTCCCTGCAGGGGGCGCTTTCGCCGGGGTCCATGGTGACCCCGACCCGCGTCAGCCCGCGTCAGATCGCGGTCAACGGATCCACCGAAACGCAGCTCGATGCACCCGTACGATTGCGGTCGGGAGAGCAAACAATACCGAAACGGCGATTGCAGCCTGTCGGCAGACGCGTTTTCTGGGCGGGCGCCGCGGTACTCGTAGCGCTGGCGGGAATCGCCCTCGCCCTCTTGCGGTGAGCGAGCTCTTCGCAGCTCGCTGTCCATGCGGATCCCGCCACGCCGCAGTTGACTACCGATGCACCCCCACCGGCGCTCGTGGGGCCTCCGAAGCCGCCCCCGCCGACCGAGCCCGCGACGCCGAGCGACCTGGAGCTCTTCTACCAGGCAACGCTGGCGGCCGAACGCGGTGAGCTCGAGGCAAGCCGCGAGGCGCTGGGGCAGCTACTCGCGCGTACCCCCGATTTCGAGGGGGCGAAAGAGCTCCTTGCAAGAGTGAATCGACGGACCGTGCCGCCGCTCACACCTCCCCCGAGAACGAAGGAGGTTTTGAGGCGTGAGCCCGAGACGACTCCGCAGGCGAAACCCGAACAGCCAGCGCCTGCCGTCGCAGCCGCTCCCACCGAAGCGGACCTCTTCTATCAGGCTCGAGTCGCCTTCGAGGCGGACGACCTGAAGACGAGTGAGGAGTGTCTGGAGCGACTCCTCGCACGAAACCCCTCGTTCGAAGGCGCCGAGGAGCTGATGACCGAAGTCACCGATCTGCGCTGGCGCCGCAAGCTCCCGATGTCTCTGTCGGCTCGACACAACCACCGGCTGGGTGGATGTCAGGAGAGCTGAGTCTGGGTGCCGAAGGGGTGCGATTCGCCTCTGCGGACCACACGTGGGTCTGGCGCCTCGGAGAGCTGCGCTTCATGGCCAGGGATGACGAGAACAGCCTTCTGGTCGAAACCTTCGAGAAGGATGTCATCGTGCTCGGCCGGCCGAAGCGGTACCGATTCGTGCTCGACGAGCCGCTGGTCAACGAGCACTGGAGCCGCTTCCGGAGACTGGCCACCGCGAAGCAGTAGGCCCGGCACGACCCCGAGCACACGCCGGAGCTCGACACCGCCTGGCGTGAGGCGGTCAAGGACGGCATCGAGTTCATCCAAACCAAGTATTGAGGGCGAGATGCCCCCGTACCGACAAGTCCCACGTTTTCAATATCACATTGCAAACAGCTCTTGACAGGCTGGCAGCACATACGCTAGTTTCGCTTCACATTTAGGGGAGGGAGTCAATCGGCATAATCGAGCGGGGCGCAAGCCCGTGCTCGGTCACATCCGTAATCTTCCCCCTCACGTATCTCTCCCCTGAAGCGTTCGCGTCGCGGGGGATGGAGGCCCCAACCTTCCATCCCCCCGGCCGAGCCGCGACACGACCCCGGAAGACCAGGGTTTCTTTAGTCCAGGATAGGAGTGGGGCGGGCTCCGCAAAGCGAGTGCGAAGGCCCGCGAGCTACCTGCTCTTGACGGGGCCGTGGAAGTATCCGCGGCGGGCGCGGACTTCCCCGACGTGACCCGCCAGCTGGACATCGATCTCGTGCCAGCCTCCGACGTCGACCCCCTTCGGATGGTAGGCGAGGACGTAGCGGTTGGCGATCTCGTTGAGGATCGCCTGGAAAGCGCTCTCGATCTGCGCGCTGTCCTCGACGTCCCAGATGCGTCCGCCGGTCCAGTTGGCGAGCTCGCGAACGAACCGGGTGCGCTCACGAATGCGACGCTCGAGCTCCGCCTGCGACTGCTCCAGATCCGGGCTCCGGGTCGTGATGTAGCCGGGCGAGATCTCGAGCTTCCGACTCTTGCGGGCTTCTTCCTCCACCGTCGTCACCGAGGCGACCACGTACACGACCGCGTTGGATTGCTTGACCGAGTCGAAAACCTCTTCCTCGGTAGTGCCGCTGAGGGTGTCCTCGCCATCGGTGAAGAGCAAAAGGATAGTACGGTTGGCGGGTGGGTGTGTCAGCCTTGCGCCCCGTCTGAGCGCGTCGTAGAGCGCCGTGCCGCCCCGAGCCTCGGTCTCATCGAGGGCGCGGTAAAGCGGCTCCCGTCTCAGCGTGAGCTTTTGGTCGATCGTGACGAAGTGATGAAACGTGATCAGGGCCGCGCGGTCCTCCTCTCGCAGACCGGCGAGAAACGTCTTCACCGCCTGGCGCAGCGCCTGGAGCTTGCGGCCGTAGACACTCGAGCTCTTGTCGAGAAGGAGGATGACGTCGACAGGAGTGTTCTCCTGGCTGAGGAGCGTGGCCTGCTGCTCGATTCCATTGTCGCGGAGGATGAAATGTCCTTCGGTCAACCCCGAGACGGGCTCTCCGACGAATTGCACCGAGACATCCACCAGGACCGCTTCCACTTCGCTCTTGAAGCGGGGCGTCTGCGCGTGGGTGCTGCTCCCGAAGAGGCCGAGAGCCGCGGCGAAGCAGAGCGCAAAGCGGAACAAACGTTAGCCTCCTCGTGGGCCCATGATACTTCGCCGGCCGGATCAGCGGGTTCAAGCACTAGGGCTTTCTTGAGCATGGGCTGCGGTTCTGAGGAACAAGCTGCGGTTGTGGGAGGCTGAGTTGCGGTTCTAGGTCATGAGCTGCGGCGGTGGTGTTGACCGGTCGCTCGAGTCGAACCTGGACTGATAGGAAATTCAAAAACGGTTCAGCGGTGAATCGAACTGGCGCGACAGGTGTGATTGTAGAAGTGATGAGGGGGAGCTCCTCAGAGGGGTTGCGCACCAGCGCGACTTCCTCCGGATCACACTTGAACAGTCGCGCCAGGCGCTATCCATCGCCAGAATAGCCGAAAGCCTTTCCGATGCCAGCGGATGAGAGTGTCCGGCTTGACGACGACGAGCGCATCCTTCCAGTCGAAAAGCCTCGCCAGGGTCGCCATCGTGAACCGAGTTGCGCCTCGATGCGCCTTCTCACCGCAGCCGGATCTTTGAGCGATTCGTCTTGAGCCGCGTGTCCACCGACACGAAGGAGTTGCTGTCGGCAGCTAGTTCTGCGACCTCAGCGAGCCTTCCCGCGGGGTTGCGTCACGGCGCTGTGCCCAGATCGATATCCTCGGCTGCCGCAGCGAGCGAGCGGTCGAACGTCCAGAGACAGCAATCGGTGACGAGTGCGGAGGCCAGGAGGTGGACGTCGACCCAACCGATCCCTCGTCCCCAGAGACGTCGGCCGACCACGAGCTCCAGCACGTCGTCGTCCGGCACGCAGGGGGCGGTGGGAAGCCGTCTCAGATCTGCGATTACCGCCTCTCGCTGCGGACCGAGACCGCCGAGAACCAGCTCGCCAAGGACCCAGGGGTGGAGGAGGATCTCGTTGGTCTCAAGGAGATCCCCGAGGATGTTGGCCGGGGTGGTGCCGCGGAAGAAGTCGACCCAGACCGAGGTGTCGGCGAGCGTCAACGGGTCGATTCCCGCGCGGGCGGGCGTCGCCGAGAGGGTGCGGTCGCCTCGGGGAGACTGCCTCGCAGCGCCGCGAGGCGTCGGCGCGCCGCCTGGTCGACCAGTGCCGTCAGCCCCATGCGTACCACGGCCGTCTTCGTCGGCGCGCCGGTGACCCGAATGGCCTCATCGAGGAGCTCAGTTTCGATTTCTAGCGTCGTTCTCATCCATAAAGAGTCGCATGTTTTATATGCATGAGTCAAGTTAACACTTCGCGTGAGCCCGCGACTCGGTTGCGTGTGCAGATCAGGGCATAGACTTTCTTTCTGCCTACGGTCACACGCGCCTGCGCTCGAGTCGGCGGTGCCGACTCATCCTTCCACGGATTCGACCCGCGCGGTCCTCGTTCTGCGTCTCCCGCCTTCGTCGTCGGCTCGACTATTGGCCTCCGCCGACTTCGGTGGGCCGCCGACCGGTCTTCGCGTAAAGCTTCGGCCGGTCCGCCGTAGCCTTGTGCGTAGGCGGAAGCCTTGGCGAAGGCTGCTGCGCCTCTGCGTTGGGTTTTCCGAGCAGGCCTTCTACGGATTTGGTGAGCCGCGGTCCAGATTGAGTGGGTGACTTGTTCCTCTTTGCGCCTTCGCGCCTTCCGCCTCCGTCGTTGGACGGCAAGGAGATTACCAACGACTTCGGCGAGACTCGCCGAAGCCTTGGCGTAGGCGGTTGCGTTATGTCTTCTCCCGAAGCATCTACTTGCCGAGAACGTACAGCACGCCGTCCTGGCTGCCGATGACGACGTGTCCGGAGGCGATGGCGGGGGAAGCGACGAAGGGTGCGCCTGCGTTGAACTCCCAGATCTTCTCGCCGTCCCTCAAACCGAGGACGTACAGACGGCCGTCGCCCGAGCCGATATAGACGCGGTCGCCGGAAATCACCGGCGACGATTCGACACGGGCACCGGTACGGAAGGTCCAGATCGATTCGCCCGTTTTCTGATCGATACCGTGCGCGATCTTGTCCCGTCCCCCGATGACGACGATACCGTCCTTTACCGCGGCCGACGAGTAGAACGGGAAGTGACGCGTGGGATGTTCGTATCGCCAGACGAGCTCTTTCGTTTCGAGGTCGACGGCGAGAACCTCGTTGTTGAAGGTTCCGTAGTAGGCAATACCGTCCACCATGGCCGGTGAGGAGGCGGTATAGGCGCCGGAGTCGATCTGCATCGTCTCCGTTCCGCTCTCCAGATCGATGCCGCGCAGGATGGAGTCGCATCCCGTGATGTACGCGAGGTTGTTCGACACGCCCGGTGTGCTGTGAAGTGGCCCAAGACTCTGGAACTTCCAGCGAAGCTCGCCCGTCTTGGCGTTGAGCGAATAGAGGTGCTCGTCATACGAGGCGATGAGAACGGCGTCGCCGGTGACGACCGGAGAGGACTTGATCTCGGCCTCCGTCTGAAAGGTCCACAGCGTTGTTCCGTCCGCGGTGTCGAGCGCATGCAGCTCCCCGGTGAGATCGCCGACATAGAGCACCCCGCCGGTGACCGTGGGAGACGACTCGCCGAAGCGGTCATCGTCTTCGCCGTAGTCCCGCTCCCATCGCACCGAACCGTCCTCCAGATCGAGCGCCGCCACGCGGCCGGGCAGGGCGGTCATATAGACGATACCGTCGACGATCGCCGCCGACGAATCGATGGAGAAACCGGCTTCGTAGGTCCACAGGAGGCGGAGCTCATCGGGAACCGGCGAGTCCGCGACACCGGCCAGTCTTTCCGAGCCGCGAAAACGCGTCCAGGCATCCTTCGGCGCACTCGTCTTCTGGGCCAGCGCCGGAATCGCCAGCGACGCGGCGAACGCTAGAATCAGTATGCGCACCGATAGACCTCGAGCGCCGCCTTCTCGTCGAAGGGGCGCGGATTGAAGCTGGCGGTCCATTGCTTCGCAGCGTCTTTTGACAGCATGGGCAGAGCATCCTCCGGAATGCCCTCCGCCTGCAGTCGTCTGGGTAACTCCGCCGTATCTGCCAGCGCTTCCAGCCGGCAGGCGAGTACCTCCCCGGGCTCGCCGTCGACGCCCAGACCGGCGGAAGCCAGCAGCTCGCCATAGCGGACAGCGACCACCGAGGCGTTGAAGCGTACGACGGGTGGCAGACAGACGGAGATCGCCCGGCCGTGTGCTGTTCCGAAATGCTGGGTAAGAGGGTTGGCGCAGGCGTGAGTCGCTCCGAGCATGGAGTTCTCGATGGCGACGCCCGCGAAGTGCGCCCCGAGCTGCATGGAGGCTCGCGCCTTCACGTTGTCCGGCTCTTCGAGAACTTTCTCGTAGTTCGCCTCGAGCAGACGAAAAGCTTCGCGCGAGTACATGTCCGAGAGCGGATTGCGCTTCTTGGTGACATAGGTCTCCACCGCGTGCGCGAGTGAATCGAAGCCCGCCGCGGCGGTCACCGAGCGCGGCTGCGTCACCGTCAAGAGAGGATCGAGAATCGCGATGCAAAACGACGCCGTGGGATCTCCGCAGGCCATCTTGACGTGCGTTTCCTCATCGGAAATCAAAGCGTAGGACTGGGCCTCGCTGCCCGTCCCGGCGGTGGTCGGAATTCCGATCATCGGTAACAGGGGATTCTGCGCCTTCCGGTAGCCCCAGTAATCCTGCATTCGGCCGCCGTTGGTCAGGAGGAAGTTGATCCCCTTGGCGCAATCCATCGAGCTTCCTCCGCCGAGGCCGATCACGGAATCGATGTTCCGTTCCGCCGCGACGGCCCGGCCCCGTTCGACCATAGCGCAGTCGGGATTCTCCGAGAAATCGCTGAAGACGAAGACGGTGATACCCGCGGACTGCAGGAGGTCGATGGCAGCCTTCACGTGTCCGGTCGCGAGGAGACCCGGGTCAGCGGTGAGAAGCGTGCGGGAAAACCCCTCAGCTCTGGCCAGCTCGCCCAGACGATCGAGAGAGCCCTCACCAAAGATCAGGCGCGGCCGAGGCTTGTAGTCGAACGGCTCCATCGCGTCTCACGCGAGGGGAAAAAGCTCAGTCTTGTTTTTCGAGGGCGAAGAGCTGGTTCCGGCTTGCGATGTACAGGACACCGTTGGCAGGCACGGCGGTACTGTACACGGAGCTACCCATGTTCATCTCGGCCAGAACGACCTCTTCCTTGCCCGGCTCGAGCACCACCACGTCACCGTCCTCGTCGCCGAGATAGATCTTGCCATCGGCGATGAGCGGTGATGCCCAGACGGCGGCGAAAGTATCGTGCACCCAGTAGGGTTCCCCCGTTCTGGCATCGAGGGCGTGGAAGAATCCGCTGAAGTCCGGCAGGTAGACAATTCCCTCGTGCACGGCCGGCGTGGAGATGGAACGCCGGATCTTGTCGTAGTGCCAGATCCGACCGGTCTCTGTGATATCACCACGCTTGGTCCCGTCGATCGCGTACATGTGTCCGAGGCCTTCACCGTGCTCCGGGTCCTGTCCGTTGGCGATGTAGACGACGTTGTCGTAGATGACCGGTGTGCTGATCACGTTGTTCCGGGTGCGTGGCCAGGTGGCGTCTTTCGGGTTCGTGTCGAACTCCCAGAGCTTCTCGCCGGATACCGCCTCGTAGCCTCGGACCCATCCGTCACCCTGCCCCATGACCACCTGCGCAACGCCACCGATCTCACCGACCGCCGCCGAGGACCATTGACCATGGAGGATCTTCTCGCCCACCGAATTGTCTTCCCAGACCAGCTCGCCGGTGTTCTTGTTCAACGCAATGACTGCGGGCGCGCGCGGGGAGGGAAGGTTGACATGGCTTTCGTCGTGCCCGTTGGAGGTGCTCACGAAGATCAGCTCACCGTGGATCACCGGCGAAGAATTCGACATGTTGTGCGGGAACGTGCCGACCTCCTCCAACATGTCGAAGATCCAGAGCACGTCGCCGTCGGTCGGTGAGCCGTAGGTCTCCTCGGTGTAGGGGCCGTCGTTCTCGCCGTCGCTGAAGCCTTCCGTGTCGAGTGCCAGCACCTCGCCACGATTAGTGGTGTAGTAGAGGCGACCGTTCTCGACGAGAGGTGACGAACACACGCCCTGGAACGGCCAATCGTTGACGCGGCCGGCGGCGAGCTTGTCCGAGACCATTTGCCACGCGAAGGAGCCATCCGACTCGTTGAAGGCGAGCAGGACGCCCTTGTCGCCCGGGATTTCCTTGTCGTACAGCGCTTCGTTGTTCGAGCCGACGAAGATGATGCCATTGGAGACGATGGGGTTGCCGTAGGTCTGGGAGCCGAGCTGTGCCACCCACTTGACGTTCTCGCCGGACTCGACGTCCCAGCTGTCGGGAAGCCCTTTCATGTCGGAGACCATGTTGCGGTTGGGCGAGCCGCCCCACATCGGCCAGTCTTTTTCGTCAGCAGAGGTGCCCGTCATCGAAGCGTAGAGAGTCGCTCCCAGGGCGAGCGCAGAAGCAGCAATCCACCAGCGTCGTTCGAACAGTCTTGAAGCTCTCATGGGTTCTGTCGTACCTCGAGGTTGTCGATGAACACTTCGTTCGGTGTGGCGTCGGCGACGATGCCGGGACTGCCAACCTTGTTCGGGATTTCGTCGATACGTTCCAGGGTCCACTCGGAGGGCTCCGGCTCATCACGGGGCCAGATTTTGCCGCGCGCGCGCACCGTGCCATCGTCGAGATTCTCTACTTGCAGCTTCACGCGGTACCAGGTGTCTCCGCTCCAGGCAAAATCCGTGCGGGCGGTGCGCTGCGTCTCGGGCTGCCAGGAGCGAAGCTCGGCGCGCTGGTGATTTCCCATGATGACGAGGGCATACCGTTGGGCAAGAACGCCGACGTTACCCATCTGACGTCTCTTCTCGATCGCCATGACGTCCGCGATAACCGTCATGTCGGACCAGTCCGCCGGCCCCATATAGACACGAGCCCGACGGAGAAACGGATTGTCGGCTTTCTTGACCAGAACCTTGCCGCCGTCGATCTCGCGGATCTCGAACTTGCCGGTGGCGTTGATCCACTGGCGTGGTATGCCGGTGAGCGAGTCGAAATCCTCGCTCCACGGAAGCGGCGGGATCACGCGCGCCCGCGCCGCACCGCTGAGTTCGCCGATGGTGGCCACGACCTTGCCGGCGCTGGCATTGCTGCCAGCGGTGAAGGTACCGCGCGCATCGACCTCGCCACTGAGACCATCGACGGACCAGGTGGCCGACTCCTCTCGAATGAAGCGTCCTTTATCGTCGAAGAGTCGCGCGGTGAACGACGCCGTGTCTCCCGGAGCGAGAATGAGCTCAGTAGGTACCACCTGGACGTGTGCCGGCTCGCCGGGCGTACCTTCCGGAAGAGTTGGTATCGGTTCCGCGGCTGCCCGCTTTCGCTCTTTCGGGCCGATCGCGTAGAGGTTGAGCGAGGATACGAGGTAGACACGACCGTCTGCCACCGCCGCGGATGCAAAGATCTCTTCGATCTCCGTCTCGGAGCCCAGCTTGTCCTGATCGAGTATCATGGCCCCCGTCGCGCCGGGCTCGATGATGTAGAACGTTCCGTTGACCGTTCCAACGTAGAGTCGCCCTTCCGCGAGGACTGGAGAGGCCCTTTGGATAGTCCCCAGGTTGAGCTTCCAGATCTCGCTCCCGGTTGCGGTGTCGAAAGCCGTGAGGTTGGCACTGTTGTCGACCTGATAAAGGCGATCGCCGTCCAGCACCGGCGACGAGAACCCGCCGAGAAACCCGTCTACCGTCCATTTCGTGCTGGCAGGCTGAATGTCTCCGGTCGACGTCGCGTCGATGGCCGCGACGAGCCCCATCTCACTGGATTCGAGATTCTCCTCGCTGTGGCTCACGAAAGCGGTGTCCCCGAGGAGTACGGTGCCGGTGTTGATCCCACGCTTGCTGAACTCGAAGCGCCACACGGGCTCACCGGTCTGGGGCTTCAGCGCGTGCACCGCACCGTCTCCACCACCCGCGATCAAGATTCGCTGTCCGTCCACCACCGAAGCGATGGGCGGCGAATAGGTCGTGTCGTACGGACGGCCACCCGGTGAGCTGACCCATATCGTTTCGCCAGAGCGTTTGTCGAAGGCAAAAAAGCGCTGGCTGCCACGCGCCTGCTCGCCCCAGCCCGAGTTCAGGCCGCTGACGATGACGAGATCGCCCTCGATGACCGGCGAGGCGGTCCGCCCGCCGTGGGTCGTGATGAGACCGAACTCTTCCGTGAGCGACCGCTCCCACAGGAGGTCTCCATCTGCCGTCAGTCCGGCGAGAGTACCGCCCACGGTGTAGACGTAAACGTTACCGGTTTGCGGATCGCCGACCGGTGAGGCCCAACCCACGCGATGGGGCGGAACGTCGCTCATAGAAAGGTTGATACGGTGCTCCCATTCGATGGCGCCGGTGTCCGCATTGAAGCAGACGATGCGCTCCTGGAGTGTCTTGCCCTCGCCGACGCCGTTTTGGAGATAGACACGCTCGCCCATGACGATCGGCGTGGATCGGCCGCCAATGGGAACTTTCCAGGCGAGGTTCTGGCCATCCGGAGACCAGCTCGTCGGAAGGCCGGATTCTGTCGAGTGCCCGTCTCGGCTCGGCCCTCGCCAGTTCGTCCAGTCCTCCGCAACTGCCGGGCCGCTCGCGATCGCGCCGAGCAAGAGGCACTGGCCAAGCTTCTCGAAACTGTATGTTCTTTTCATCTTATTCTGCTGATTGGAG
Organism: Candidatus Marinacidobacterales bacterium; assembly: GCA_965237685.1. Taxonomy (GTDB): domain Bacteria; phylum Acidobacteriota; class Vicinamibacteria; order Marinacidobacterales; family SMYC01; genus CBDEGF01. Next base: position 988,303 of record CBDEGF010000003.1, on the reverse strand, counting down.
TTACGTGGACATGCTGTCTTCGGAAGATCGGCCTATTATCTTTTGGCCCGACCCGGGAGTCAACGAAATGTCCTTCCCGGTGGTATGACGCCTTCCACAGTGTTCTTGCTTGGATTGGGAGAGAATACGGTCGGGCCGGCGGGACCGTTCGAGGAGGACTCATGCGAAAAGGACTCATTTTGGCAGCCATGGGAGCGAGCGTCTGGAGCCTGTGGAGCCTGATGGGCTCAGCTGCGCTCGCCCAGGAGACCGAATTGCCGGAGGATTTCGAGCAGATCATCCCGCGCGGGCGCATCGCCGCGGTCAATGACCCGACCTACGTCAGGGCCGATGAGGCTGAGATTCAGGACGACGGCTACGTTCTCGGCGTGGTCATCGACGGCCAGCCCCGCGCCTTCAGCCTGACGCTCCTCAACGCCCACGAAGTCGTGAACGACACGATCGGCGAGACCAACTTCGCCGCGGTGTGGTGACCACTCGCCAACACGGCCGTCGTGTACGACCGAGACTACGCGGGAAAGACGCTCGACTTCGAGGCCTCCGGAGGCCTCACCAACGCCTCTCTGGTCATGCAGGACCGCCAGACGGATACGTACTGGTCTCTTATGAAAGGGGAGGCCGTCGCGGGCGAGTTGGCGGGTCAGAAGCTTGTCGAGCTTCCGTACGGACAGAAGATGACCTGGAAAGAGTGGCGCACGCTCCACCCCGACACGCTGGTGCTCTCGGTTCAGGGTCGGGAAGAAGGTCGTGACGGCTACGCCCAGTACTTCGAGAGCTCTCGCGGATACCGCGACATCAAGGCCGAAGACAAGCGGCTGAAAACCAAGGAGCCGATCTACGCCTTTCACCACGAAGGGACACCGTACGCTGTCCGCGCGAAGGGGTTGAAGAACGGCTGGAGCTCAGCGGTGGAAGGCGGAACGTCCATCTTCTTGTATCGCAGGAAAGGCGCCGAAGTGGTCGAGTCGACCGCCGCCTTTCAGTCCGAGGCAGGTTTCGAAAAGCGAGGCAAGGACTGGTTCGAGAAGGGTACGGGTGCGCGGTTCGATCCCGAGAGCGGCACGTTCGAGGGCGGCACGGTCGAAACGCTGAGCGGCTTCGACACGTTCTGGTACAACTGGAGCCTGAACAACCCGGAAACCGAGCTGCTGGAAAATTAGACACGGCTCGGATAGCGACGATGTCTCGTGCGCCCTGTGGTCTTGAACAGTCTGGATAGCATCGACCACGTCCTGTCTCGATTGTTTCGCCCGGTCCCGCGAGCCGCCAGATCCACTTGGGGCGTGCTCCCAGGGTCCAGTCCACCAGGTAGGCTTGCGCGGTCAAGCGCGGCGGCGGTGGCCAGACACCTCATCGATGGCCCGAGCGAGCGATGCGACGCCTTCTCGAATGTCCCGGTCTCCGACGCCGGCGTAACCGAGAACGAGCCCTGGCCGCGATTGTGGCGCGCAGTAATACTGGGAGAGCGGGCTCAGCTGGACGCCGTTTCGGGCCGCCTGTCGCATGATCGCGACGTCGCTGGTTCCGGAGGCCAGCCTTCCAACGAGGTGAAGTCCCGCGGGGTCCGGTTCGAGTTGTACCGTGGCGGAGAGATGCCTTGCCGCCGCCTCCAGAAACACCTTCTGCCTCTCCTGGTAGAGAGCGCGCATTCGGCGGATATGGGAGCCGAAGTGTCCTCCGTCGATGAAGTCAGTGAGCGTGGCCTGCATGAGGGTGTTGGACTGGATGTCCATCAATCGGCGCGTCGCGACAAAGGCGTCGACGAGATCTCGAGGCACGACGACATACCCTAGCCTCAGCGACGGAAACATCACCTTGGTGAACGTTCCGATGTAGATGACGCGCTCGTCGTCATCGAGGCCCTGGAGGGCCGCCAGGGGTCGACCCTCGTATCGGAACTCGCTGTCGTAGTCGTCCTCGAAAATCCACGCCCCGGCCGATTTCGCCCACCGGAGCAACGCGAGGCGCCGGTCCAGGCTCATCGTGGCGCCGAGCGGGAACTGGTGTGAAGGAGTGCCGTAGCCGATTTTCGCGAGCGGCGCGTACTCCTTGCCGCGCGCGACGTCCATGCCATCCTGGTCGACCGGCACCGGAATGATGTTCAGCGCCGATGCAACGAAGACACCGCGCGCTCCGAGGTAGCCCGGCTCTTCGATCCAGGCCTCGTCGCCGGGATCGGCGAGCACCCTGGTGGCAATGTCGAGCCCCTGCTGCGAGCTGGTCGTGATGAGGACTTGCTCGTGCGCGCAGGTCACGCCCCGCGCCGTCGCGAGATAGCTCGCCACCGCACGGCGCAAGGGAAGGTAGCCGGCGGCGCTTCCGAACGAGAGCTGCTCGCGGGTGACCCCCCGGCTTCTTCTGGAAAGCAGCCGATGCCAGAGGTCGACCGGAAAGGCGTCCACGGCGGGGATGCCGACGGCGAACGCGCTCGGCTTCGACGGGTCGCGGCCGATCCGGGCTCGATGGATGGCGTCCCCGCGGCGGGAAAGCCTGCGTGCGGGTGGGTTGGTGCGCGCTTCCCGTCTGGGTCGAGCGGTGAGGGTGTCGACGTCGTCGGGGATCGAGCAGGCCACGTACGTTCCGTCGCCTCGACGGCTCTCCAAGTACCCTTCGGCGACGAGTTGCTGGATCGCGGCGAGAACCGTGTTTCACGACAGGTCGAGGTCGTCTGCAAGAGTTCGGCTCGAAGGAAGCCGGACGCCGCGGGCGAACTTCCCATCGAGAATGAGCTCTCGAACCCGGCGATACAGCTGGCAGTAGAGAGGGACCGCCGTCTGCGAATCGAAGGAAAGTGTCGTGAGAACGGCTCCGGCACTGCGCTTGGCCATGGGCCCTCCGGGGGAGCAAATTGGCTCCTTCTTCTACATCTTAGCGCGCTGGAGCGAAGGGCCAATTTAGAATAGACGTCCGCGGTAAACTTATGCCGTTTCGAGTGAATCAAAGCGGCTCCGAGACCGTAGATATATGGGGGCCGTGGCGCGCCTGAACGGGGACCCAGCCGAATGACGACGAAAGAGACCGAGGCGTCTTCAACTACGAAGCCGGAGTCTGCGGGTCTCCTGGCGAGGTTCTTCGGGATCGTCTTTTCGCCTGCCGAAACCATGGCGGGCGTCGTTGCCGTGCCACGGTGGCTCGGGATGCTCGCCCTCACGTCGGTGATCACGGCTGTTTTCGCCGGCGGGTTCATGGCGACGGAAGTAGGGCAGGAGGCGTGGTTCGATGAGGGCCTCGCGACCACTCAGGCATTCGGTATCGAAATGAGGGAAGAACAAGCGGAGCGGATGGTCGCCATGATGCCGTATCTCGGCATCACGACCGTGGTGAACTCGCTCGCTGGCCTGCCGGCCTTCCGGCTGCTGTTCGCGGGCCTCCTGTTTCTGGTGTTTACGGTCATGCTCGGCGCAACGGCCTCGTTCAGGCAAGTGTTTTCCGTTGTCGTTCACTCCGGTGTCATCATGGCACTGGCGCAGGTCTTCATCTGGCCGCTCAACTACTTTCGACAGGAGATGATGAGTCCCACGGCAATCGCGGTCTTTCTTCCAATGCTGGATGAGGGGACGTTCCTTTTCCATGTATTGAACTTCATCGACCTGTTTCGCATCTGGGCGATCATAGTGCTCTCGATCGGCCTTTCCATTCTCTACCGGCGGAACGCCAAATCCATCACACTCACGCTCCTCGTCGTTTACCTGCTGGTCGCGATTGGCGTTGGAGCGATTCGCGGGAGTCTCTCCGGGTGACGAAGCAGACAAAACAGAAAATCGGTATCGGACTTGGCGTCGTACTCGTGGCCGCCGCAATCGTGTTCATGAACCTCTACTACGAACGATCGCGCGGCCCGGAAGTACAGGTCGAAACCATCAAGCGGCGTGACCTGGAGGCCGTCGTGTCCGCCTCGGGACGAATCGAGCCGGAGCGTCTCGTCAATATCAGCTCCGACACCATGGGGCGGGTGACCGAGCTTGCGGTCGAGGAAGGCGAGCGCGTCGAGCAGGGCCAGTTTCTCATGCTCATCGATCCCGAATCGGCCGAGAGCGCCGTTCAGATGGGAGAAGCCGGCCTCGCTGCCGCGCGGGAATCCCTGAACACCGCGCGGGTCGTGGTCGAGACGGCGCGGGCCAATCTCGATCTTGCTTTGCGGAACGAAGCCCGGCTGCGCCAGCTTCACAAAGATGAGCTCGTGTCCCGCGAAACCCTCGATCGTGCGGAGAGCGAGCTCAAAGTTCGGAAGAGCGAGCTCCAGGCACGGGAAACCGAAGTGCGAGCCCAGGAACAGCGGCTCGAGCAGCAGATCGCCAACCTCCGCAGCGCCCGGCACGTCTTGAGCAAAGTGACCATCGACGCTCCCATGGACGGTGTCATCACGCGTCTCAGCATCGAGGAGGGCGAGACTGTCGTCGTCGGAACAATGAACAACCCCGGGACGGTGCTGATGACTGTCGCCGATCTGTCGGTCATCCTGTCGGTACTAGAGGTGGACGAGACCGATATCGTGGATGTCCGTCTGGGCCAGCCGGCGATGGTCGCCATCGACGCGATTCCGGACGTGGAGTTCGCGGGGCGGGTCACAAGAATCGGCTCGAGCGCCATCCAGCCGGGCTCGAGGCCCCTGAGCGCGGGCAGCGACCGCCAGGGAACGAACTTCGAGGTCGAGGTGACGCTCGATGACGAGGTGCCGGGGGTGCGTCCGGATTTCTCCTGCACTGCCGAGATCACGACTGCCACGCGCGAACAAGCCATCGCGGTTCCCATTCAGGCTCTGACGGTTCGCGAAGTCGAGATCGACGCGGAAGGACACATTGTTCGCAGGGAGAAAAAAGAAAAGCGTCGCCGCCCCCGAAAAACGGAGGATGAGGACGAGCCTCTCGAAGAGCTCGAGGGCGTGTTCCTCTATCGGGACGGCGAGGTGGTTTTCACTCCCGTCGAGATCGGCATTGCTGGCGAGCGCTACTTCGAAGTGCTCTCGGGTCTCGAAGAGGGCGACCAGGTGATCACCGGACCGTACAGCGCTGTTCGCGAGCTCGAAGACGGTGATTCGGTCAAGCTCGACGAAGACGAGGATAATTGAGAGTGTCTCAATTCGTCGAGGCCATCTGGCTCGCGCTCGACGCGGTCTGGTCCCACAAGCTTCGCTCCCTCCTGACGGTGCTGGGCAACATCGTTGCCGTCACCTCCATCATCGCCGTGGTCGCACTCATCCAGGGGATGAATGCCAAGGTCAGCGAAGCGATCGTGGCCGAGGCGGGCGCCGACTCGTTTCTCATGGTGCGCGTTGGCATCATCCACGACGAGGAGGAGGCAGAGCGCGCCCGGCGACTGAATCCTCTGATCACGATGCGCGACGCGAACGCGATCCGCCGGCTGTCGCCCTCGGTCGATGCGGTCATGGCGAAGGCCGAGCGACGGGGCAGGGTGGCGTACCGGGAAAAGGAGCTCGAGAGGGTTCGTATCGAGGGTGTGAGCGAAGACTATCTCCAGTTCTCGAGCTACGACGTCGAGCGGGGTCGCCTCATCACTCAGACCGAGATTCGTCGAAAGCGTCCGGTGAGTGTGATCGGCTGGGGCGTGGCCGACCGGCTCTTCGGAAACGAGAACCCCCTCGAGAAGACTCTGAAGATCGAGGGCCTGCACTTCAGAGTCGTCGGAGTCAGTGAGAAGAGGGGTGCGGTCTTCGGCCAGTCCCAGGACGAGTTCGCCGTCGTAGCCCTCGGGGCCCACCAGAAGATCTTCGGAATGCGCCGAAGCCTCATGTTGATGGTCATGCCGGAGGATCCCGCCGAGATTCAGCGTGCGATGGACGAGGCAACCGTGGCCCTCCGCATCGAGCGAAAGCTGAAGCCGGCAGAGGACAACAACTTCGGGATGTTCACCTCCGGCACGATTCTGGCGATCTGGGACGCCGCCACGTCCGGGATTTTCGCCGTTCTCATCGGTGTCGTCGCCCTTTCACTGGTCGTCGGCGGGATCGTGATCATGAACATCATGCTCATGGTCGTGACGGAACGAACGAAGGAGATTGGACTTCGAAAGGCCCTGGGCGCGCGAAGGCGGGACATCATCTGGCAGATCCTTACCGAATCGGTGATGCTCTCGGTTGTGGGCGGGATCGTGGGCACCGCACTCGGCTTCGGGGTCGCGCTCGCCATCGAGTCAACGACGCAGGTCCCGGCGGCAGTCGAAGTCTGGTCCGTGGCTCTGGGAATCTCGATGACCGGTGTCGTGGGTCTCTTCTTCGGTATGTACCCGGCACTCCGCGCCGCCAGCTTGAGCCCCATCGAGGCGCTGAGAAAAGAGTAACACTTGAAACTGCAGACGGCTCTCTTCGGCGAGATCGTGGCGATGGGTATCGACACGCTCCGCGCCAACAAGCTCCGCTCGGGACTCACGATCGTGGGGGTGGTCATCGGAATCACGGCAATCGTCGGGATGACCTCGCTGGTTCGCGGGTTCGACCAGTCCCTGCGGGCAATGATGGAAGAGCTCGGCCCCAACACGATCTTCGTGGCGAAGTTCAGCGGTCTGAGCGTCATGTCCGGATATGATTTCCTCGAGCTCCTCCGGCGTCCGAACATCACGGAGGGCGACGCCCGGGCTATCGAGCGACGCGACTCGGTCCAGTTCGTTGACGTCATGTTCGGTGGCGGTTTCTCGGCAAAGATGGAGCGCATCTATTACCGCGGCGAAAAGACCAAGCAGAGCATCATTATCGGCGCGTCGGAGTACTTCGCTCAGGTTGGATTCATCCCGCTGAAGGAGGGCCGGTTTTTCACCGCAACCGAGCTCCGGCACCGGCGCCCCGTGGTCGTTCTCGGTCAGGCGCCGTACAAATCGCTGTTTCCGCTCACCGACCCAATCGGCAAGAAAGTTCGCATCGGCGGCCAGCAATACACGGTGGTGGGTGTTCTGGGTGAGCGGCCGAGTCCGGGCGGGTTCAACGCCGGGCAGGACGAGATCGCTATCATCCCCTACACGAAATACCAGACCCACTTCGGCATGCGCGGTCGCAGGATGATTCACGGTGGTGTTCACCGCGACGTGACGGTCGTGGTCGTACCGCGCGACGGCGAGAGGGAACAGGCGATGCAGGACATCGAAGAGACGATGCGTATCCGGCATCGCCTTCGTCTCGATGAGGCCAACGACTTCGACCTGGTCACGCAGGACGCGATGTTGAGAATCTGGGAGCAGACCACGCAGGCGATCTTCCTCGGACTCGTCGTTATCTCCTCGATCGCGCTTCTGGTGGGAGGCATCGGTGTCATGGCCATCATGACGATGTCCGTGACGGAACGAACGAACGAGATCGGACTCCGAAAAGCGCTCGGTGCCAGGCGAAGGGAGATTCTGTGGCAGTTCCTGGTCGAGGCGGCGACCTTGACCACTGCCGGCGGCGTCCTCGGTGTCCTGCTGGGCAGTGGCACCGGGCTTCTCGTTCACTACGTTTCGGGGTTCCCGATCTCGCTGCCCTGGTGGTCCTTCGCCCTGGGGCTGGGATTCTCCGCCACCATCGGCCTCGTGTTCGGAATGGCACCTGCGATCAAAGCATCCCGCCTCGATCCCATCGAGGCGCTTCGCCACGAATAAGGACCAACCGCGATGAGCATCATGGATGTATCGGACCTCTGGAAGACGTACCAGATGGGGTCGATCGAGATTCACGCCCTTCGCGGCGTGGACCTTCAGGTAGATGAAGGTGAATACATCGCCATCATGGGACCCTCCGGCTCCGGGAAGTCGACGTTCTTGAATCTGCTCGGGTGCCTCGATACGCCCAGCCGGGGGCGCTACGTCCTGAATCAGCGCGATGTGAGCTCGATGGACGACGACGAGCTGGCGATTGTGAGAAACCAGGAGATCGGCTTCGTCTTTCAGACGTTCAACCTCCTGGCGCGCGCCACGGCACTCCACAACGTGGAGCTTCCTCTGATCTACGCTGGAGTCTCCTTGGATGAGAGGCACAAGCGGGCGCTCGAGGCGCTCGAGAAAGTCGATCTCGCCGACCGCGTGGAGCACCGGCCGAACGAGCTCTCCGGAGGAGAGCGCCAGAGAGTCGCCATCGCCCGCGCGCTCGTGAACAACCCCTCGATCCTCCTCGCCGACGAACCGACCGGGAACCTGGATTCGACGACCGGAAAAGAGATTCTCGCGCTTCTCGATCGGCTGCACGAAAGGGAGCACACGCTCTTCGTCGTCACCCACGAGAGCGAGGTCGCCGCCCACGCCCAGGCCGTCGTGCATCTCCGCGACGGGAAGATCGAGTCCATCGACAGAAACGGCCGCTGACGTTGCCCGGCGTCGAGACCTGACTACCATGTCGTCATTTTTCATGGAACGTCAACGTGTGTGGCCATGACCAGACGGCTTATCGCGGCCGGATCCAACCCAACAGGAGCTCCTTCGGGAAGCGCACGCTCGCTTTGCTCGGTCGCATCGTTCGGCGTAATGTAAGAAACCATGAGATACGAAGCGGTCGCAGTCCTTCTACTTGCCAGCAGCGTCTCGGCATCCGAGTGGTCCCGCTTCCGGGGACCGAACGGCACCGGCGTCTCTGAAACCACGGATTTACCGGTCGAGTTCGGCCCGGACAAGAACGTCGTTTGGAAAGCGGAGCTTCCTCCCGGTCACTCGTCGCCGATCCTCGCGACCGACCGTATCTTCCTGACCGCCTCCGAGGAGGAGAAGCTCTGGACCTATTGTCTGGACCGGAAGACCGGCGCGGTCCTCTGGCGACGGGAATCGCCGCGCGAGCGTGTCACCAACGTGGACGACCGCAACAATCCCGCATCGCCGAGCCCGGCGGTCGACGGCTCGAACGTCTACGTTTTCTTTCCGGACTACGGGCTGCTCTCCTACGATTACGACGGGAACGAGCGATGGCGCTACCCACTCGGGCCGTTTGACAACATCTACGGTATGGGGGCATCTCCGATCCTCGCTGGCGACAGTCTGCTCCTCGTTTGCGATCAGAGCACGAACTCCTATCTGCTCGCTCTTGGAAAGGACGACGGGAAGCTCCGCTGGAAAGTGGACCGGCCGGAGGCGAAGAGCGGCCACTCGACGCCCGTTCTGTACCAGGCGCCGGACGGTGAGCTGCAGGTGCTCGTACCTGGCTCTTTTCTCCTGACGTCCTACGCCGTTGAATCGGGGCGGAGGCTCTGGTGGGTGAGCGGGCTCTCGTTCGAGATGAAGTCGACGCCGGTGCTCGCCGGAGACATGGTGTATGTCAACGGCTACGGCGCGCCGGTCAACCAGCCCGGAAACGAGATCGACGTGCCCACGTTCGCCGAGATCCTGGAGACCAATGACGCGAACGGGGACGGCCATCTGGCGAACGACGAGCTCGAAGGTCACGCGCGTTCCTGGTTCGGTTTCACGGATCTGGCGGGAGATGGCGCTCTCGACGAAGGAGACTGGAACTACTACCGCGATGCGGTCGCTTCCAGGAACGGAATTCTCGGCATTCGCGTCGGCGGCGAGGGTGACATGACCGACAAGAATGTCACCTGGAAGTACCATCGACGGGTGCCTCAGCTTCCGTCGCCTCTCCTGTATCGGAACGTGCTCTACATGGTCAACGACGGGGGCATCGTCACGTCGTTCGATCCAGCGACCGGGGAGGTCGTGGCGCAAGGGCGGCTGAAGGGCGCGGTGGACAGCTACTACGCGTCGCCGGTCGCCGCTGATGGCAAGATCTTCATGGTGAGCGAGCTCGGCAAAGTCGCGGTCCTGAAGCCGGACGGAAGCCTCGAGGTGCTGACGGTCAACGACATGGACGATCTCGTGTACGCGACGCCAGCGATCGAGGATGGTCGCATCTACCTGCGAACCCGCGGCGCGCTCTACTGCTTCGGTAACAAAAGACCTTCCGGGGAGTAGATCCTCCGCAGCCGGGCGAGGTGCTTGCCTCGCCCGGCGCCAGAAACTACGATCCGCGCGGGCCGTCCCGTGCGGTGAGCGAGGTGGATTCATGGTATTGGCGCGTCTGGTTCTAGCGATCCTGTTTCCCGTCGTCCTCTCCCAGTCTCCGGAGTCCGAGGAAACCCTCCGTGAAGCGGCACGTCGCGGTGACGTCGAACGCGTGGAAGCGCTCTTGGCGGAGGGTGTCGACGTCGACGCGGGGAATCGATACCGCGCGACCGCCTTGTTCTTCGCCTGTGACAAGGGCCACCTGGAGGTCGTGCGCCTGCTCGTCGCGAACGGCGCCAGTCTCGACATCCAGGACACGTTCTATCAGATGACGGCGAGCAGCCGTGCGATGAGCAATGGACATCTGGACGTGGCCCGATTCCTGATCGAGAAAGGCGCGCCGGGAGTCGACCAGGCGCTCCTCGCTGGAGTACGAGAAGGCGACCTGGCTTTGGTGGAGGTGGCGCTCGCCGGGCGGGATCTGACGCGCGAGGTCTTCGACCGGGCCCAGGAGTTGAGCCGCGAGCAGGACTTCGCCGAAGGCCTCGCCCTGCTGGAACGAGCGGATCCGCCTCGAGCAACTTCACGGCCCGCGGTCGAAATGGACGCGCGGGCGTTATCGCGATTCAGCGGCCTCTACCAGAACGACGCTCTCGGCCGTGTTATGACCGTGGAAGTGCAGGAGGGCAGTCTGGTCGTCCGTGACGATAGCGATCCGCCGGCGCCAACGATGAGGCTCGCGCCAACGGGGGCGACGAGCTTCGACATCGTCGGTGAGGAAGAGGGAACCGTTGCTTTTCCGGGCCGCGGTGGAATGATCGAGCGAATGGTCGTGAGTCGGAACGACGCTTCGACGGCGTACCGTCCGATAGACGAAGCGGAGAGCCGCGAGCGGGCGCCGGAGGACACTGGGGACCCCGTCGCGCCAGCGGACCTGGGACGACGTGAGCGAGGGGCTCCCGTGCCCTGGCCGGCTTTTCGCGGACGCGATCGTTCCGGGATTGCCGATGGCCAGGGTCTGGTCCTCGAATGGGATGCTCCGACGTCGAAGAACATCGCATGGAAAACACCGATTCCCGGTTTCTCCGTGTCGAGCCCGATCATCTGGAAGGACCGGGTGTTCGTGCTCACCGCGGTGAGCTCGGCGGGGGACGACACGTTCCGTATCGGTCTCTACGGCGACGTGAGGCCCGTCGACGATCTCTCGGAGCACCGCTGGCTATTGTTCGCGCTCGACAAGGCGACCGGCGCCGTCCTTTGGGAAAGGGAGCTCTATCGAGGCGTCCCCCGGACGAAACGCCACACCAAGTCCTCACAGGCCAATGCGACTCCCGTGACCGACGGGACACGAATCGTGAACGTCCTGGGGGCGGTGGGACTCCTGGTGGCCCACGACTTCGACGGAAACCTGCTCTGGGAGAGGGACATCGGCGTTCTCAACAGCGGCTGGTTCTATGACCCCGACTACCAGTGGGGACATTCCAACTCTCCTCTCATCTACGAAGATCGCGTCATCCTTCAGGCGGACATCCATCAGGGCTCGTTCATCGCTGCCTACGATCTCGCGACGGGTGAGGAGTTGTGGCGGACGGCCCGCGAGGATGAGATCCCGACGTTCTCGAGTCCGACCCTCTATCGGGGTGCCACCGGTGACGAGATCGTCACCAACGGTACACAGATCCGAAGCTACGATGCGCGCACCGGCAAACCGTTGTGGTTTCTCGGGCCGAACTCGGAGATTCCGATCGGTGTTCCGGTCGTGACCGAGGACATGATTTACGTGACGGCTGGCTATCCCCCGGTCCGCCCCATCTATGCCATTCGTCCCGGAGCCCGCGGCGATATCAGCCTCGCCGATGGCACGGATAGCAGTGAGGCGATCGTGTGGAGCAAGAATCGGGGTGGCACGTACATCCCGTCCCCGTTGATCTACCGAGGCTATTTCTATACGAACGCCAACAACGGACGGCTCACCTGCTACGACGCTGCAACGGGAGAGCGCGTCTATCGAGCCCGTATCGGTGGTGTGGGTGGCTCCTACGCCGCCTCCCCCATCGCTGCCGACGACCGCCTGTACTTCACCAGCGAGGAAGGGGAGACCTTTGTCGTCCAGGCTGGCTCCGAGTACAAGCTGCTGGCAAGGAACACGGTGGACGAGATCGTCCTATCGACGCCGGCAGCGTCGGACGGCCTGCTCGTCATTCGCTCACTGAATCACGTGTTCGGCATTGGAGAGCCGGGCGAGCCCTCGCGGTGATGTCTGACCGGGCAGGGGCAGGAGCAGGGGAACCGGCGGCGAGACTACTGGACGCCGGATGCTGCAGTAGAATGCACCCGATAAGGAGTCGTTTCGAGATGCCCAGAAGAACGATCGTCTTGCTTGGCGGCGCCCTTCTTGCTGCGCCTTTCACGTTTGCGGGCTCGTCTGCCGCCGAGGACTGGCCCCAGTGGCGCGGACCCACTCGCGACGGCGTGAGCACCGAGACGAATCTTCCTGTGAAGTGGAGCACGGCCGAGAACGTTGCGTGGAAAGTGGCCATGCCGGACCGAAGCGGCTCGACGCCTATCATCTGGGGTGACAACGTTTTCCTCAACGTGGCGGAGGCCGGGGAGCTCCATTTGTGGGTGCTCGATCGGAAAGATGGCTCGCTCAGTTGGAAGAAGTTTCTGAGCGGTGGCGACAAACGTCAGCGCAAGCAGAACATGTCTTCTCCGTCACCGGTCACCGACGGCCGCCACGTCTGGGTGCTGACCGGCACCGGCATCCTCAAAGGCTTCGATTTCGATGGCAAGGAGCTGTGGTCGCGCGACATCCAGCGGGAGTATGGGAGGTTCGGGCTGAACTGGGGCTACGCCTCCTCGCCCCTGCTCCACGGCGATTCCCTGTACGTTCAGGTGCTCCACGGAATGAAGACGGACGAGCCCTCGTATATTCTTCGCATCGACAAGATGACCGGGGAGACCCGCTGGCATGTCGAGCGGCCGACGAACGCCATCCGGGAATCTCCCGACTCCTACACGACCCCGGCACTTCTCGAGTACGACGGCAAGAGCGAGCTGGTCATCACCGGTGGCGATGTCGTCACCGGCCACGATCTGGAGACCGGAGAAGAGCTCTGGCGCCACGATGGTCTCAATCCGCAGAACAATCCCGCATACCGCATCGTGGCTTCGCCCGTCGTTCTGGACGGCATCATCATTGCTCCTACCCGGGTCCGCCCCATGCTCGCCATCAAGCCGGGCGGAAAGGGTGACATCACCGAGACGCATCGCCTCTGGTCGTTCGACAACGGCCCGGACGTGCCGACTCCGGTAAGCGATGGAACGTATCTCTACGTCGTCAACGACCGAGGGGTCATGTTCTGTCTGGAACAGAAGAGTGGCGAAGTCGTCTGGGGGCCCGAGCGGCTCGCCCGTGGCACCTACAGCTCGTCACCGGTGCTGGCCGACGGCAAGATCTACGCCACGAACGAGGACGGACTCACGACGGTGATCAAAGCGGGGCCAACCATCGAGATTCTCTCCGAGAACCAGCTCGAGGGTTTTACGCTGAGCTCCCCGGCTATCTCGAGGGGACAGATCTTCATGCGCACCGATCAGTTCCTGTACGTCATCGGTGAGGAAACGGAATAAGGCTTCGGAAAAAGATCAACGCTCGGGACGACGCACGCGAAGCCCCGCCAGCTCGAGGCCCTCGACGATCTGCTCGATCAACTTCGGCTCGGAGAACATCCACTTCTGAAGGTGCCCTTCGTAGACCTCGTCTTCGAACGCCGGTCACAGACGAAGCACTTCTTTGGCCGCCGCCTCTGCGGCCTTTTGGTTGCCGAGCCGCGCATGCGCGATGGCCGCCGCGTAGTGGGTGGGGAAGTACTCCGGCAGGTTAATCTTCTGGGCTGTCGCGAGCGCCTCCGCGTACCGACCCTGGAGGTAGTGGTCGAAGAACGTCGTGAACCAGTACCAGCCGGGGTGGTGCGGGTTGAGCTTCATGGCTGCCGTCGTCAGCTCGAGACCACGCTCCCAGTCGCCGGCGTAACCCGTCAGGATGCCCAGCATCGCCATCGCGTTCCCATCCCTGCGGTTGAGCGAGATGGTGTGCTCGGCGGCGGAGCGAAACGCGCCCACATCACCGCGATAGTAGTGCGCGTGGGTCATATCTGGATATTTCGACCGCCTTCCGCAGCGAGCCTGTCGAGGCGGAGGGCTAGGCTAGGCCGAAGGCCGAACTGCCCTGATGCCGCAACGAAGCCAGCGCGCAAAAGGGCCCGAGATTTATGTGACGTACTACTGATACAGGGCACTAGTGTCGCGTACCACGCCTCCGCTGGACGGCGATGCCGAGAAGCCCCAGGGCGAGAAGAGCGATCGTTGTGGGTTCCGGAACGGCTTCCACGACCACGAGCTCGGCGAAAAAGTCGGCAGGGCCGCCACTCGAGTAGATGATGAACTCGTTAGCCGGGGCAACACCGTTGGGAGCCTGGAGGAACTCCCATTGCCCTGTCGTGGTAGTGAAGACGTCGAGCCCGGTGTTGCCCCCGTTTCCAGTTCCGATTCCAGCGACGCCGCTGTTGACGAATATCCACGCCGACGAGATGGTCAGCGCAGGACCCGTGTTAAAGGGCAGGAAAACTTGCACGAGGCCGTTGCGCCCTGCCGGTCGTGGTGACGTGGATCATGCGCGTGCCGCCGCCGGCGAGCGTGGTTCGCGAGAGAGGGCCTTGCGGGCTCGGCACGGTCCAATGATCCGCCGCGGAGAACCCGGCGAAGCGCTCGCGTGTTGGGGCGTACTTTGGGACTCTCCGCGGTACCGGTGATACTCAGCGGTACCGCAATCCATCCTTCGTCATCAGCGAGCAAGTCCAGTACGCTGTCTCCAACGCCTTCGATCTGGATTCCCTCACGCGGGGTATCGACCGAAACCGCGAGATGCAATTCGTTGGCGCCGACAAGGCTGACCCGACCGTCGAAACCCATGCGCATGCGCTCGCCGCTCAGGAGAAAGGGCTCGAACACGAGCACACCATTCGAGATGGAAAAGCGCATGTCCGTGGCTTCGTAGGGCGCGCCGGTGATGCTGCTCGAGCCAAGGGCTTTGTCGATGCCGTCGAACATCGGTGCCGAAGGGATCCGTCCGGATCCGAGGTGCAGGGCACCCTGACCGGACAGGGTGGTCAGGTCCGAACCGGCCCCCGTCGCGTCGAAGTTGAGATTCCCATCACCGAATCCGTCTTCGCGAGCCTCGACCAATTTGTTCAAATCGATCGGGTCGGCACCGACGGAGGCGCGGTGGGTAAACGGAGTGGGATTCAGGTCCATGTCGGCATTGCCCGCGAACTGACCGGCATCGAAGTCGACGCCCAGATCCTTGACCTCCACACGTCCCTCGGCAAGGGCAAAGCTTCCGGTCGCGTTCCGGAGAGTCGTGTCATCGATGGCGATGGTGTCGACCTCGAGGGTTCCGGCGGCCGCAAATCGATGCAGGGAAGGTTCGATGTTCGGGTCGAAGCCCAGCTCTCGCGCACGAAAGGTGAGCCCCTCGAGACGCACGACGCTCTCTTTGCCGTCGCTGGCCGTGGTTCGCATGACGACCGTGGCGTTCTCGACATCGATCTGCTGGACCGACAACGCCAGGCCTCCACCGCCCGCATCCGGCGTCCCGGCGCCCTCGCTCGGAGCCTCGGCGTCGGGCTCCGTGGTCTCTGAAGCACCCGACTCCGATTTGCTCTCCGCCCGCTCTGCGGACCTGAGAAAAAATCGCGTTTCCCCAGGGAGATGGGGATGGTTGGTCCGCACTTGTGTCAACTAGGGGGGGCGGGTCCGCGTGGTGCGGATTCACCCGGTATCGTATCGGCGTTTCGTTGTTGCTTTTTGACTAGCTTTCTAACTAGTGCTTAAACGAATCGGGCTGCGTGTGCCAATGCGCTCACGTCGGCGCGAGCGCCGATACCATCTTTGGCCTCCAGCGGAGGCGAATCCACTGCAGGATATCGTAGGTGAGGGCGACCCACTGAGATTCAGTGCGTACTTTGGCAATTCTGCGCACGCTAAACTGCCGCAGGCCAAACTTGGCTTTGATCCAGAGATTCGGGAACTCGGCCACTTGCGAGCGTGTCTTATAGATGGCCTTGGTTTCGTCGGTCTGCATCTTCTGGCGGAACGCGGCTATGTCGGGCAAGAGTTCGCGCCGCTCGATCGAGCGGCCGTGCCGCGTACGAGGACAGCACTGATCTTTAGCCGGACACGTCTGGCAGTCTTGCTCCGACGCCTTGTATCGATAGCACATCGTGCCATGGCTTTCCTGCTTGGCGTCGTAGCGTAAGTGCTTGCCCTGCGGGCACACATACGTGTTGGTCTCCGTATCGAAGACAAACTTCGACGCCTCGTATTCCGGACTCACGCCGTGGTGCTTATACGACTTGCGCCGATTAGCCTCTGCTGCCTTGTTCTCGGATTGGGGACCGACGAAATCGATGTCGCGCTTCGCCATCTCCGTGATGTTGTTGCTACTGATGTAGCCCCCATCTACGACCATCTGCTCGGGCGCGCGGTGCATGCTCTGCTCAAGCCGTTGTATGGCGGGCGTCAGCTGCTGATAATCGCTGCCGGCCTGCGTGGCATCGATGTCGACAATCAGGCCGTGCGCGGCATCCGTTGAGACCTGGACGTTGTAGCTAGGTGCGGAGCCGCCCTCGGCTTGTTTCATCACCCGCGCGTCGGGATCGGTCGTGCTCACGCGTTTTACGCGGCTTTTGGCGGCTTCCAGCTTGTCGTACTCCTTCAACGCTGATTCTAGACGCTCCTGTCTCTCTCGCCTGGCGCGTTGCTGTGCTGCCTGCATCTGCCGGCTCGATTCCTCCTCCGTCTGTGCTTCGAGAGCCTCGACCGCCTCACGCGCATCCTTCAGATACGCCTCCACACGAGGCTTGCTGCGAAATCCACTCGACGAAGCATTCGCGCGCACCTTCGTCCCATCCAGCATGACTCGCTCGAGCGTGATCAATCCGTCTGCACTCAGAAGCCCCAAAGTTTGCACAAACAACTCGTGTAGGGCCTCCGAATGGGTCACCCGAAAGTCCGATAGCGTGTGCGCACTGATGCTCTGCATTCCGGTGAGCCATTGATAAGCCGGATGATGCTCGCACAGCCGCTCAATGGCGCGGGCCGAACTCACGGACTGGCTGTAGCTGTAGACCCACAGGCTCACCAGTAGCTGCGGATCGAACGCGGGCCGGCCTGCGCCACCCGCGACGGAGCGGATCTGCTCCGTGTACCCGCTGAGATCCAGCCAACCCACGAACTCCCAGATCGCACGCGCTGGGTCATCCTCTGGGATCAATCGCTCCACGTCCACCGTCCGCAGCAGCAGCTGCGCGCGATCGACCACCTTCAACCGAGCCTGTGTCGCGCGTTCTCCCTCATCGCCGTCATCACCATCGTTCCGTTTTCGCGGACTCGGAAAGCCGGGAAGCGACGTTTGGTTATCACCCACGTCTACCCCGCTTTCTCCCTCGCTTCGCCTTTGGCGTCCGACGCACAATCAGGGTGTTTCGATCCTCCACCACCCACTCCAGCTCCTCGCCCTGCTCCATCTCTAGCGCCTGCGCTAAAGGCGACGGGCAAATCACATAGCACTGACGGGTGTCGTTGGCTCGCTTGATCACCTGCAGCTTCGTCACGTATCCCAATGAACCGCCATTCTATGACATAGCGGTACCGCTAGTCAATAACTAATTTTTCTCACGTCCTGCCTCACCTCCCGAAGCGCCCGCCCCCTCCGTCTCGACCACTTCCACCTGCGGATCCCGGAGCAGAATCTGCTTCACCGCAACGGTGCCCGAAAGGAGCGGCAACACCTGATGTTCGAAGACGAGCTCCGCGACCGAAACGTCCATCGTGCGTCCTTCCGACGCCTGGTGGATTTCGACTCCCTCCAGGACGAGCCCCTTCAGAAGGTTCAGCCGAAACCCGGTGGCGGTTATTTCCATGTCGGTGGCTTCGCCGACCCGGGCGAGTATGGCGTTTCCGAGCTCGGGGGAATCGTAGTCGCGGGTCACGAGAACGACCCCAATCAAAAAGAGAATGCCCACCACAATGAGAATCTCCTTCAACATGCCTTTTGTCCTTTGGAACAATCTCTTCGAGTATACTCGCCGGAACCGAAGGGACTGTCAACGCCTTACCGGTCTAGTGTCCCGTCGCGGAAGTGAGGTTAGCATCGAGAGCGTCGAGGCGGGATGCATCGGCGCTCGAATACAACCTGACTTCCGGGACGGGGCACTAGCCTGGCGATCCTTTTGAAGCTCCACAAGACGCTCGCAAAGAGGGTGGTCAGGTGAAGCTGGCAAGTCAGGGAAGCCGCATTGCCGAGCTCCTCGAGCTCGTTCAGTTCAGCCGCCTCCTCGAGGTCTATCCGAATCTCGACGAAGCGCGGGCCGCGTTCCGGTCAGGCTGAGCCGGCTCCGTACCACGATGCTCTCGAGATCACTTTTTGCTCTGGTCATCCTGACCGTCGCTGCCACTTCACCAGGACTTTCTCAGGATAGCGAGCGGCCGAAGATCGGGCTTGCCCTCGGTGGCGGAAGCGCGCGCGGCATCGCCCACGGCATCGCCCACGTCGGGGTGCTAGAGTGGCTGGAAGAGCATCGCGTTCCCGTGGACTACGTGTCGGGGACGAGTATGGGCGGGCTGGTCGGTGGCGCCTATGCCACCGGGATGACTGCCCAGGAGGTTCGCCAGCTGATTCGGGAGGTCGACTGGGGACGCCTGTTCCTCGGCGAGGTTCCTTATCCGCTCAAGCCCTTTCGACGCAAGCAGGACGCCCGGCAGTACCCGACGCGACTCGGGCTCGGCCTGAAGGGTGGCTTCAAGCTTCCTGGAGGGCTCGACCCCGGACATCAAGTTGGTCTTCTCCTGAGCCGGATTGCCCTCCCGTACTCCACGATCCAGAGCTTACGGCGCCGCATCCACAATCTCCCTGTCCCGTTCCGGTGCGTGGCCTCTTTCTCAGAGAAGCTCCTTTGAGAGTGATGCGGTGCGCGCTGTGGAGAATGCGATCGCAGATAGCGTCTGCCTGGTTTGGGTCGCCAATCGCTTCGTGCCACTGCTTGAGCGGAATCTGGGTCGCGATGAGTGTGGAGCCACGCTCGGCGCGGTCTTCGATGACCTCCATTAGATCCGTCTCTCCGATTCTTTCAGCGGGTGAAGCAGCCAATCATCGATAGCCAGTAAGTCCAGCTTGGCGAGTTTCGTCAAAAGCCGGGCGTAGGAACCATCACCACGAGCGACCGCGAGCTCGTGGAGCAAGCGCGGTGCTCGCACGTAGCATCCGGTGAAGCGGCGACGACAGGCCCGCTCCACGAAGGCGCAAGCCAAGAACGATTTGCCAATCCCCGTCGGGCCGGTGATGAGCAGGTTATGGCGCTCACCGACAAAGCGGCAGTTGCCCAGGCTCAAGATCTGTTCGCGGTTTAAGCCTCGAGGCGCTTGGAAGTTCACGTTCTCCAAACATGCCGGATAGCGGAGCTTTGCCGCTCGCAGTCGTCGAGAAAGCTTACGCTGTTCGCGGGCGGTCCACTCGGCATCGACCAGGAGTCCCACACGTTCCTCGAAGCTCAGCTCCTTGTATTCGCTCGAGCTCAACTGGGTTTCGAACGCGGACACCAAGCCGAACAACTTCATGGCGTTCATCTTTTCTATCGTTTCGGGTGTCAGCATCGGGACTCTCCTCCTTCGTAGTGATCCGCGCCTCGGATGTTCTCGTGCTCCTCTCGCGGTTTCGCTTCGGCGTCCGATTCGAGCACCACACGATCCAGACCAGCCGAGAGAATGTTTTTCACCGTGCGATAGCTGTAAGAGCTCAAAGCTTCCGCTCGTGCGCAAGCGGCCTCGAGACGCTCACTGCCCCAGCGGCTGCCTAGTCGCATGACTCCCAGGCAAGAGCGAAATCCCTGCTCCGGGTGAGGCCGACTCTCTAGAATCCCCGCAACCAGCCTTCCCGTGGCGCGACCTGACTGCTCCGCCCAGTGGAGCAGCCGCGACGGCGTCCACTCCAGGTGCTCCCGATGCGAACGTGGCATATGCTCCGGGTTCGTGGAGTAGTGCCCCTTTCCTTTCTTGCGGGGATGCGACGCGACGCGCTTTCCCTTGAACAGGACCTCCACCACCGAGGCCGTCACCCGTGCCTCGACTTTCTCGTGAATGAGCTGATAGGGAACGCTGTACAAGTTGTTCTCCACCTCCACGTGGTAGTCGATGTTCACTCTGCACCGCTTCCACGTCGATAACTCGTAGCTCTCCTGCGGTAGCGGTTTCAGTACGGGCCGGTCTAGCCTTTCGTACAACTCCCGCCGACTCACACCGAGCTTCTGCATCGGACGCGCATTCAGGACCTCTAACTTCTCCCAGATGGCTTCGTTCAGTTCCGCCAGGCTGAAGAACGTGCGATGACGAAGCACCGCCAGGATCCAGCGCTGCGCCACCTGCACTGCCGACTCCACCTTCGCTTTGTCTTTCGGCTTGAACACCCGAGCCGGGACCACAACCGCACCGTAATGCGTCGCCAGCTCTTCGTACGTCCGGTTGATCCCTGGCTCGTAACGGTCCACCAAATCCACGCCGCTCTTCAAGTTGTCCGGAACCCAGATCTCCGTACTGCCACCGAAGTAATCCGACATCCCCTTATGGGCCTTCGCCCACGATTCCAGCGACTGGTTCAGTGTCGCTTCGACGTAGGTGTAACTGCTCGCGCCCAACGTCCCGACGAACAGCTCCATTTCGACGAGCTCTCCCGTTTTCGGATCGACGATGTGAGGCTTCTTCCCCCGAAAAATCGACGAATGTCTTCTCGCCTGCTCGATGCCGTTGACGCATCGTCGGGTTCAGCTTCTTCTTCCACTGACCGTACAGCTCGCAATAACGGCTGTAGCCGTACGCTCCCGGCTTATTCTCCGCGTACTCCACCCACAGCTGCAGCAACGTCAGCTCTCGGTGACGCCTCAGCTCCTCGTGGATGTGGGCATAGTCCAGACCCGGCCGTGCGCCAGACGAGCCCGGCGGCGGAAACAGCCCTGCCTCCAGCTCCCCGTCGCTCAGCTCCTCCGGGAGCGGCCAGCTCAAACCACCCTTCTTCGCCTTGGCCAGGTACTCACTCACCGTTCCAACCGCCACGCGAAGTGCCTTTGCGATCGTGCGGTGAGTCAAACCCAGCTCGTACTTTAACCTTAGAACCTCTCGTATTTTTCTCATCGATAACCTCTTAGCTGCCATTTCCTAGATCGTCCTCCTTCCGGGTACGACCTAGAGTGCCTTGAAACGTGCTATCGATGAGCGTTCGCGATGCCGGAACCGGCGTTCACGTTGCCTGGAATCCGTGTTCACCTTCCCCGGAATCCATGTTCACGATCCCCGGAATCCGTGTTCACGATGCTTTGGAATGGATGTTCACCTTCGGCTGGAATCTGCGTTCACGATGCCCCGGAATACGCAGTGGGTGCGGACCTCGGCATCGCCGCCGGTCGGCACAACGAGCTTCGTCTGGGATACGACCTCGCAGACATCGAATCCAGGGTCCGGGTCGGTGATCCCACGCTGCCCGAGACGGAGGGAAAGGAGGAGCGAGCTCGGGCACGGTGGATCTTCGATGGACAGGACAGCGCGATCGTTCCAACGCGAGGACTGCGTATCGAGCTGCGGCCTGGTGGTACCGGGAAGCCCCCGATGCAAGTCGAGACTTCGGGCAGGGGGAGCTCGATTTTTCCGTGTTCTGGCCGATCAGTGACCGAGATCGCGTCCTGTTCGCGGGTCTTGTGGGCTTGTCGTTCGACAACGACATCCCAGAGTTCTACCAGTTCACCCTGGGCGGCCCCCTTCGACTGGGGGCTTTCGACGTCGATCAGTTTCGGGGCGACAACTCCCTGCTGGCGCAGCTCGGCTACCTGCGAACCATCGGGCGTCTTCCCAATTTCGTAGGTGGACCGGTCTATGCGGTAGGCCTGTTCGAGATGGGCAGCGCCTACGAGAGACTAGAAGAGGCCCGGTTTCGAAGCAGCTTCACCGGCGGTCTGCTGCTCGAGTCGTTCCTGGGGCCGCTCTTCGCTGGTGCCAGCATCGGGGACGACGGTTCGTTCAAGTTCTACTTCAGTCTCGGTCGCTTTGTGCGATAGATTTCAGGTGGAGGCAACATCATGATCAAACACACTCTCATCAAATACACTCTCACCCTCGCTCTTGGGGTGCTCCTTTTGAGCTCGTGCAGCACCGAGTCCACGCCGACGGACGCAGTTTCTGTCGTGGGTAACTGGGAGCTCGTATCGTTCAACCTGAACGATGGCACCACCGTCCCCGTCGACGACCCGTCGGCATTCACCGCCACGTTCACCGCCGAGGGCCGGTTGAACGTGAAGGCGGATTGCAACCAGTGCAACACCAGCTACGAGGTCGATGGCGAGACGCTGACAACCGGACCTCTCGCCTGCACACGAGCCTTTTGCGGTGACGACTCGCTGTCGGACGAATATATCGCGGCGCTTGATTCCGCCACGAGCTTCGCCAACAGCGGCAGCGACCTACTGATCTCCTACGATGGGGGAGTGCTGCGCTTCCGCCCCGCCTGATCGGGGACCGCACCAATTGCTTTCTCAACGCAGAGGCGCAGAGACGCAGAGAAAAACAGCTCAGGGCCCAGGAAGTAGTGCAGAAGACCAACAAAACAAACGGTGAGACCAGGTGCTCAGAAGACCAGGAGTGCGCGGAATTCCCATGTTCGATAGCGAATTCCCAAGGACCAATCGCTCTCAATTTTTGCGGCTCTGCGACTCTGCGTCTCTGCGTTAATTGTCCCGAGCAGGGCGGAGGTCGAAGGCGGCCATCTCGCTCGCGTTTCGCACCAGCAGAATTCCACCGGAAATAACCGGGACGTTCCAGGTTTTGCCTTCGATCCCCGGAACGCGTCGAAGCTCACGGTGCGCGTCAGGTGCAGCCTCGACGAGGACAAGCTCACCGCCCTCGGTGACAACGATGAGGTGTCCGCTCGCAAGCACGAGCTGTCCATGCCCGTAGCGTCCACCTTTCCACATACGTTCGCCGGTCCGCGCGTCCAGGCAGGCGAGGATGCGCTCGTCGAGCCCGTAGATGTAGCCCTCATGGAGTACCGAGCTCGAGAAGCGGTTCTTCATGAACCGATTCTCCCAGACGAGCTCGACGTTCCAGGTGCCTTCGTTCTCCGTCACGTGCAGCACGGCAGCACCGTGACCGTAACCGGCGGAGAAGAAGACATGGTCCTCTCCCAGCAGGAGCGGTTGAGAAGCACTCACACCGAAGGACACGGACCAGGGATAACTCCAGAGAAGCTGTCCCTCCTCCGTCGATAGCCCGAGTATCCTCTCCCGGCTCGCCGTCAGGAGGATGCGATGACCCGCCACCGTCACGAGCATCGGCGACGTGTAGGCCTGGACGTCATCGAGCGTGCTCCAGCGCACTTCGTCAGAGAGCTTGTCGTAGGCGATGATCGAGTGTCCGCTGGAGCCGCCCGGTTGCAGCACGACCAGCTCATCCAGGATGAGCGGTGATGCCGCCATGCCCCACTGGATGCTCTGTGCCCGTGCGTCGTCGAGGATGTTCGTTTCCCACACGGTTGCGCCCGTCGCAGAGTCGAGAACTCGCAAGACGGCGGTCGCACCGAGGACGTAGACGCGTCCCTCGTCCCAGGTTGGCGTGGCACGTGGGCCGGGACCTCCCATACTCTCGCGAAACTCCGCTTTCCAGGAGCTGGTCCAGAGCTCCGTGCCGCTCGGCACGTCGTAGGCAACGGCCGTTTCCTCGTCTCGTCGCTGTTCGATGGTGAACGCGCGCCCGTCCGCAACGACGAACGACGCATAACCTCCACCGATCGGCTGCCTCCACAGAAGGGCCGGGCCATCGGGCGGCCAGTCGGTGAGCACCGGCTGCTCGCGATAGTCACCGTCCATGCGGGGACCGCGAAACTTCGTCCAGGTCTCGGCCCCGGCCGGCAATTCTCTGCCGAGCTCCGCGGGCGGAGCCGCGATGTGCCGCGGCTGGTTCCCGCGGTGGTCCTCCAGACGTTCGTATCGGTCCTCTTCGCTTCCGAACCGAAACAGGGGGACTATGCCGTCGCCGCGCATCTCGAGGCGCAGCCCGAACGCGAAGTACAGCACTGAAACTGTTGCGATCAGCACTGCGCAAACGAGCAGAAGCTTCCTCATTGTGTTTCTTTGAATGATGTTTCTTTGGTCGGACGCCACTGGAATCCAGCGACCACCAGGAGCACAACCAGACCCACGATATTGGCCGTAGACACCTCGACGCTTCCGAGGTGAACGTCACTCCCCGGGAAGAGAAGGAGGGCCGCCGACACCACCAGCGCGAATCGAGACGCCATCCCGAGCGGCCTCAAGAAGTAGCCGGCGATCCCCGCAGCGAGGGGAAGAATCCCCAGAATCGCCAGGCCAAAGGCGGCGAGCACTGCGACGGCACGAACACTGCCTCCGTCCGCGGTCAATAGGAGGAGTTCGGGCCGGAACACGAACATGAACGGCAGGGTGAACCCGACGAGGGCGAATCGGAACGAAGCGAATGCGGTGCTCATGATGTTCGTTTCCGCAATCGAAGCAGCGGTGTAGGCCGCGAGCGCAACGGGCGGCGTCACCATCGACATCATTCCAAAGTAGAAAATGAAGAAGTGGGCCGCAAGGGGTACGACGCCCAGCTCTCCAATGATGGGCGCGATGAGCGTCGCCATCAGGAGATAGCACACCGCCGACGGAAGCCCCATGCCGAGAACGATGGAGCCGATCATGATCAAAACCAGCGCCGCCAGCAGATTCTCCCCCGAGAGCGCCAGGATTGCGGAAGGGAACTTCGTCCCGATGCCCGTCAGTGTGACGATCCCGAGGATGATCCCGACCGAGGCGGCTGCAGCGACCAGGGGAGCACCGCCTCGCGCCGTTCTGACGAAAGCGTCCCGTGCCGCAGCCCAGTTGATACGCGTCGTTGCCTTGAGCGAGCTCATCACGATCACGACGAGGAGGGCCAGGCTCACCGCTCGAAACACCGTGTAGCCCATGACGAGGAACAGTATGAGAGAGCCGAGCGTCGTCGCGAAGACCAGGCCTTCGTAACGCAAGGTGGCGGGCGCCTCCGGTCCCTCGTCGGCGAGCTCGGTCCGGCCGACGCGTTTTGAGTAGAAGTGAACGATCAAAAGAAGCGCGAAGTAGTAGATGAAGGCGGGAAGAATCGCCGCCCGAATCACCTCGAGGTAGGTCACCGGCGGCGAGACGATCTCGAGCATCATGTAGGCGCCGGCACCCATCACCGGCGGTACGAGCGCTCCTCCCGAGCTGGCTGCCGCGGTGACGCCCGCCGCAATGTGCTTGCGAAACCCAATACTCCGCATCAGGGGAATCGTGAACGTTCCGGTGGTCGCGGTGACCGCCACTGCGCTGCCCGAGAGAGAGCCCATGAGGCCGCTCGAGAGAACCGCTACCTTGGCGGCACCTCCCGGCGTTCCCCGGAAAACGCGCTGGGCAAGATGGATGATGAATTGCGTGGCCCCCGTCGCGTCCAGCAGCGCTCCGAGAAGAACGAAGAGGAACACGTATGAGAACATCACTTTGAGCGCGATTCCAAAAACACCCTGACTGTGGAGAAACGCCTGAGCGACGATGCGATCCACCGGATAGCCTCGATGGGGGAACAACCATCCGGGAAGCATTTGTCCGAAATAGGCATAGGCCAGAAAGAACATCGCCAGGATCGGGAGAGCCCATCCGAGACAACGCCGCGCGGCCTCGATGACCACAATGACTCCGACGAAACCGACGACGTAATCGATGGAGGCCTCTGCGCCGGCACGATCCCCCAGCGACATGCCCTTGACCCACAGGCTCTCGAAGATCGGCTCGGTCTGGGTCACTACGTAAAGGCAGACGAAGATGCTGGCGATGATGGAGAGACCGTCCACCACCTTGGCAATCGTTTCACCTTGCCAGTTCGGGTGCGTCGGGTATAGAAGAAAACACAGGACCAGACCGCCCAGCGCGAACAGCGCGAGCTGGGACTGTGGTGACAGCTGTGGATAGTTGACTTCGACGAGGACGAAGAGACTGAGGGCAACAGCAAGCCCCTGCGTCAGGAGCCCGCGCAGACGACTCGACATTTACGACCGGCTACAGCGGACTTTCGGAGGTCGCCTCGTCAGACTCGCTCGTCTCTGTGTCAGGCCAGATCCCGATCTCTCGATAGAAGCGCACGGCGCCGGGATGAAACTCGACGCCGGTATCCCGGATCACGTTGTTCGGATTGATGGCTCGACCCGCCGGGTGTTTTGCCGCAACGCTCTCGCGGTTCTCGTAGATCGTCTTCGTGATCCGGTAGACCAGATCCTCGTCCACCTGCGCGTCGGTAATCAGATGCATGGATCCAACGTTCAGTCCGTGGTAGGGCTCGTTCTGCCCTCGATAAGTTTCGGCCGGAATGGTGTGCTCGAAAAAGAACGGATAGTTTTCGAGCGCCTTGACCTTCGCCTCGTCGTCGTACGGAACGAGGTAGATGTCCTGAGAGCTTGCGGCCTGCACGATGGAGGCTGTTGGCACTGCGCCGCCGATGAAAGCGGCCGCAGCTGAACCGTCGGCGAGCATGTCGACCGCCCCCGTTTGAGTGTTGTTCAAAGGCGTGAAGTCGTCGTAGGTCACTCCATGCACTTCGAGGAGCGGCTGCACGAAGTTCTCGAATCCGGCGCCTGCCGGGCCGACCACCACACGCTTTCCTTTCAGGTCCGCGATCGTGCGAACGCCGGAATCTGCGCGTGTGACGAACATGGCGACATTGGGAGC
The DNA here is from genome assembly GCA_965237685.1 of Candidatus Marinacidobacterales bacterium. GTDB lineage: Bacteria > Acidobacteriota > Vicinamibacteria > Marinacidobacterales > SMYC01 > CBDEGF01. Next base: position 961,550 of record CBDEGF010000003.1, on the reverse strand, counting down.
GAGCGTGGCGACGGCGCGCACGTCGTAGGCTTTCTCCCAGCCAGCCTCGCCACGGGCGGCGAAGTAGGTGACGGCGGCATTGGACAGCGCGATGTCCAGCTCGCCCGAATCCAGTCGGCGGATGTTCTCTTTCGAGCCTTTGGTGGCTTCCGAGGTCACTTCCCAGTTGTTTCCCGCCTGATTCTCGTTCAACACCCCGGCCAGCGCTCCACCCACGACGAAGAAAGCACCGCCCGGCGGCGCCGCCCCGAGACTCAAGAATTGACGGGAGGGCCCGCCCCCATCGGTTCCGGGAGACGAGCAGGCAACAACGAGAGCCAGAAAAGCGACAGCGAAAGAAAACCTCATCAATCTCTCCAATGGCGCGATGATAGTGTCAGCGGGAAGGCACCGCAACAACTCAGCATCCGGCATCCGGCATCCAGCATCCAGGAACATCAGCCCCCCTCACCTAGCCTCCCGCCTCCGCCAAGGCTTCGGCGAGGCTGGCCGAAGTCGGCTTCGCCGACGAAGGCGGCTCCCCGGCGGGGAGAGGTAGGTGCGAGGCCGATACGCAAGACTAGAGGCTGACGTCGACGCCGAAAAACGCGGTGAACGGCGGGGCGGGAACGACCGCGTTCGAGCCGAAGCCGCGCGCAAAGTACTGGCGATCGGTGAGATTCTTCAGGTTGACGCGGAACAGAAGATCCCGAAAACGATAGAAGGCCGTGGCGTCGAACGTCAGCACACCGTCGATGGCGAACTGGTTGTCCTCGGCGATGAACTGCTCGCTGACATAGCGACCTCCCCCTCCGACGCCGAAGCCCCGGGGAAGATCCTTGCTCACCCAGAAGTTGAGGATGTGTTCCGGTGCGAAGGTCGGGCGGTTGCCCGATCGGTCCACGAGCTCGAAAGCGGGCGGAAACACCGGCAGCTGCACCAGCTCGGTGAAGTTCGTCAGCTCCGAGTCGTTGTAGGCGTAGGCGACGAAGGTACGCAGGCTCGGATCGGGCTGGGCGGAGAGCTCGAGCTCGAATCCTCGAGATCGTTGATTGCCCACTTGCTGGGTGAAGCCGTTGTCGTCGGGAATCGCGATGTTCTCACGCTCCAGCTGGTAGACCGCAAAGGTCGTGGACGCGTTCCAGGGGGCGAAGAGCTTCTTGACACCGAACTCGACCTGCGTGCTTTCCTCCGGCACGGCATCCCCGACGACGCGCGCGGAGGGAGGGGCGAAGGCGCGCGAGAAATTGCCGTAGATTGACAGGTCGGTCCGGGGCGCCACGACGACGCCCACCATGGGTGAAAACTCCGTATCGTCCCGCTCCGAGCCGGAAATGTCCTCTCGGAAATCGATCCGATCGAGCCGACCTCCCGCCAGCACGTGGAGCTTTTCCGAGAGCTGCATCTGATCGATGAAGTAGGGGGCAAGGACGAGACTGCGGGCGTCGGCGCTGGTAGAGAAATCCACCAGGGGCACGCGGAAATCAGGGCCTGGATCCACCGGGTTCAGCAGATCGACGCTGGAAATCAGGCTGGGATCGAGGGTGAACACGTCGCCAAAGCGTGCGATTTCGACTCCCGAGAGCAGGCTGTGCCGGACACTGCCGGTATCGAACGTGAAAACCGCTTCGAACTGGTTCCCGGTGAAATTCTGTCGATCGTCCAGAACAATGAACGTGCGGCTGACCTCGAGCTGTCCGGTTGCGAAGCTGGGAAAGACACCGTTGTACAACGTGCCACTGGAAATCCAGTCGAGGCTTCGGACGTAGAACTTGTTCCTCAGGAGAACCACGTCGTTCAACTGCGTTTGGAAATCGATCTGAAAGCGAAGAATTTCCTGCTGCGAGGTGTCGAGCGGCGACTGGTAGTTCGTTTCGCGCGCCACCGGAGCCACTTGGTCTCCGACCAGCGGGATACCACTGTCCGGTACGTAGTCGGCGTCGGCGTACTCGAAATTGAAGTTGAGCTTCGACGCCTCCCCGAGGCGAAACGTCACCGCCGGATTGATGGCGCCGTAACGTCCCTGCTTGTCGTCCCGATAGCTGTTCGCATCCCGGTAGAGCGAGTTCAACCGGAAGGAGGCAACGCCATCCGGAGAGCCGTAGTTCACATCGAGTCGCCCCTCCGCATGCTCATAGCTGCCAAAGGTTCCACCGAAGTCGACGAACTTGCCGGGCACGGGCTGTTTGCGGACCAGGTTAATCACGCCGGCGAGGGGGTTGCTCCCGTACAAATAGCCACCGGGGCCCTTGTAGACTTCGACGAGCTCGACGTTGTAGAGCTGGTAGAAGCTCACCTCCGGCTCGGAGGCGCCGTCGGTCATCACCAGGCTGCTGGAGAGAGAGTCGAAACCACGCAACAAGAAGAAGTCGAAGATACCGAGTCCCGGCTGAGTGTTGACGTTGCTGACGTTGTTGAGCGCTCCACTCACCGTCTGGCCATACTGCTCGTCGAAGAGTGGTTTGGTGACGGTGCCGACGTTCGCCGGGGTCAGGCGGAGCTCAACGGGGAGCTTCGTGATGACGGTGTTGGACTGGGGCACATAGGGAAGAGCTCCCTCCACGAAGACGAATTCCTGCACCCGCGCGGGAGCCGGCTGCTGCGTCTGTTTTTCGGTGGTCGCCTCTTCCATGGCGTCGGTCTCGGGCTTGTCTTGTTGCGCGACGCTCGGGCTTGCGGCCGTGACGAGGGTGGCCATGACGATTGCTGGGAAAAGCACTTGGTTTCGCATGATGACGGTCGGATGTGGCGCGTCAGGTATAGCGCCGATTGCGGTATTCGGGCGCGTAGAACGTCGGCAGGAGGGTATCGACACGAAGCAGCCCCTGTCTGGTGAGCTCCACGCTCCCATTGACGATCCGGAGCATCTGGCGTTGCTCCAGATCTCGAAAAGCCTCGGAAAACATCTCGATGATATCGACGTCGAATTTGTCCGCGAAATACGATCTGTCGATGTGGCCCAGCTTGAGCTGCAGGAGCATCTCGCGCGTGAGCCGGTCTCTTGCCGACGTCGCGAAGGCACGCGACACCGGAAGCTCGTTTCGTGCGACACGATCCAGATAGGCGTCCCAACTGGATGCGTTCTGGTAGTGAACGGTACCAAGATGTCCGAACGATGAGACTCCCGACGCGATCATGTCAGCGCCGTGCCACAAGGAATCCCGGTAGACGAAGCGAGTCGAAGGATCTTTGACCATCGTATAGGCACTCGACAACGAGTAGCCCGCCTCGCTCAGTTTGCAAAAAGCGTAGTCGTGCCACTCGCGCTTGGTGTCCCAGTCTGCGAGCGGCCTGTCGAGGCTCCCTTCGGCGAGCTGCCTGGAAAACTGGGTGTTGAAGGGAAGCTCCATCTGATAGATGGTCACCGAGTCCGGTTCGAAGTCGATCGTCTTCCGAATCGAGTCACGCCAGGTTTCCCGCGTCTCACCTACCATTCCGGATATCAGGTCGATATTCACCTGATCGAATCCGGCGTTCTTGATCCACGGAAGGGAACGAAAGATCTCCTTCGAGACGTGAGCGCGGCCGTTGAGCTCGAGGACCCGATCGTCGAAGCCCTCGACACCGAGACTGAGACGGGTTACCCCGAGGCCCTGGAGCGCCTCGACCTTCGCCTCGCTGAGCGTTCCGGGCTCACACTCGAATGTCACCTCGGAGACACCCTGCCAGGAAAACACCTCCTTCATTGCGTGGACGAGCTCGTCCAGCTGGCGCGCGGACAGAAAGGATGGTGTTCCTCCTCCAAAGTAGATGAATCGCAGAGCGCGATCCTGGAGGGCAGGGGCTCGTTGGTACAGCTCGAGCTCTCGTTTCAGAGTCTCGAGGTATCGCTGAATCTGCTCGCTGTTCTTGTCGGTGTAGACACGGAAGTAACAGAACTTGCAGCGCTTCCGGCAGAAGGGGATATGGAGATAGAGCCCGAGGGGTACGTCCGGCTCGCTCGGCTGCGAGAGTACCCGCTCGAGCCGGCTCGCCAGCTCCGGTTGCCAGACAGAAAACGGGGGATAGTTAGAAACGAAAACGCTACCGACTTCCGTTTCCTTCAGATCGAGTCGCGAGGTTGCGGGTTCCGGCTGGGCGGGCTCTTCCTTCCCCGCCTCCGGCGGAATCGTCTCAGACTCCATTGGAGTGCCATCTCCAGACCAATCGAGCTCGCCTCCCTCGCTAGTGCCCCGTCCCGGAAGTCAGGTTGCATTCGAGCGCCGATGCATCCCGCCTCGCTGTGTTGCGACTCGGTTGAATACCCCGGTATTTCGCCCTCGCCGCGCCTTGCGATCCGGGCGCCTCGACGCTCTCGATGCTAACCTCACTTCCGGGACGGGACACAGCGCCACGATCACACCTCTGCATAATAGGCTGACCAGGTGCCACCTGCAAGGAAATGCAACCTACTCAGTGGATTCGGGGCAGGATCAGGAGATCGTCGACCAGCCGGGCCTCCTTGCTAGCCAGCGTGGCCAGCCGTTGCTCCACCTCTTTTTCGGGCTCGTATATTTTTCATGAAAGCCACACAATAAAGGAGAGTCGTTCATGCGAGCCATCGTTCTTCTCGTTGTTTCGAGCCTGGCCACGATTGCCATCGCCCAGTCACCGCGCGGCAAAGTCGAGGTCGACGTGAACGGCAACGCGGTCGTCATCGACTACGGCCGCCCGTCACTGGCAGGGCGGGACATGCTCGCCAAAGCCCTGGTCGGAACGGTGTGGCGCATGGGTGCCGACGAGGCGACGACGATCCAGTTCGAGAGCATCGTCGTGTTCGGCAACATGGTCGTGCACCCGGGAGCCTACAGTCTCTTCATGAAACGTGCCAGCGAAGAGAACTGGATGCTCGTCGTGAACAAACAAACGGGTCAGTGGGGAACGGAGCACGACCCGACGCAGGATCTCTACGCGATACCACTGAAGTGGGAGAAGCAGGACGCCTCGACGGAGGTCTTCACGATCGCGATCGAATCGGAGACGGCCGATACCGCCATTCTGAGCGTGAAGTGGGGGAACGACGTGTTGAAGCAGAGATTCCGGTCTCCGAAGTTGAATTGAAGCGCAAGACAAAGAGCCCGCAACGGGTCGAACCCGCAAAAAGGTTATTCGGGGAAACCTAACGCAGAGGCGCAGAGGCGCAGAGCGAAAAACAAATATCCGACATCTGGTGTCACCATCGACCTCCCAGCGCAACTTGGCCGGCGCCGTCCTTTCAACTCTTCCCGGGAACAGTTCCTGCGGACGACTCACCGCCACCCCCTTCGCGTCTCCGTGTAGCTCGGGAGCCAGCCACGGCGCTCCAACCGCGAGGAGTTACCTGGCGCCCTGAGCCCCCGCCGGATGGCCCTGTAGATTGTGACGAGATGCTGCTGGAGAAATCAGATCGGATAGAACGTCCGATTCCCTAGTGATTTCCTGCCTCAAACGATAAGATACAGGAAAGGGGAGGGCGCATCGCGGCAGTCCCCGGCGGGCCCAGCCTGAGGGGAACCGGGGAAGACGAACGCTCAGCTTCGACGGGGCAATAACAACAAGGGTTGGGTCTTGCGGTCACTCGCCAGATACGTTTGCGGCACCCTGGCCGCTCTTCTTGTCTCGAGTATCATCTGGGCAAACGACGTCGACGAGCAGCTCGCCCGTCGCCTCGAGACCATCCGCCGTCGCTACCGTCTGAATCGCGCGATCGGCGTCGTCGTCAAAGACCTCGAGTCCGGCAAGACGCTGTACTCCCATAACCCCACCAAGAAGTTCGTGCCGGCCTCCAGCATGAAGCTGGTGGTTATGGCAGCCTCTCTTCACTACCTGGGGCCGAGCTACCGGTTCGAGACGCGCTTTCTGGTCGACGGTCCGCTCGAGGACGGAGTGGTCAAGGGCAACCTCTTTGTCGAGGGAAGTGGCGATCCATCCCTGACCCACCATGAGATGGACTACATTGCACGTTCGCTCGCCGCGGCGGGGATCCGCGAGTTCACCGGGCACTTGATCCTCGACGATTCCTTCTTCGACGACTGTCTGCGCGGCCCGGCCTCCTATGACAACATCCTGAAGAAAGGGCTGCCGATCCAGAGCGCCCTCTCCTACAACTTCAACCTCGTCGAGTTGACCGCGCGACCCAACGGAAGCGGCGGCGCTCGTGCAGATCTCCACGACGGTGGCTACGGATACTTCACAGTTCTCAACCGTGTCAGCACGGCCACCAAAGGGCGACCCTGGCTGCGGATTCAGAAGCTGTCCCGCAATCGCGTGATCGTCCGGGGTCGCGTCATCGCCGGAGACGAGGAAGAGCGTATCGGGAGCTTCGTTTCCCCTGATCCCACGCAGTATTTCGGCTCCGCGCTCCTCGGGAAACTACGAGAGCAGGGAGTTCTGTTCACCGGAGAGATCATTCGAGGCATGGTAGAAGGCTTGGAACTGCAGACTCTCTACGTTCATCGGTCGGCGCGCCTCGTCGAAGTCCTGGAGTCGATGGGGAAGTACAGCAACAATTTCACGGCCGAGCAGATCCTCAAGGCACTGGGCGCCCATCGCTGGGGTGCCCCGGGGAGCTTCGAGTCGGGAACACGAGCGGTCGCGGAGTATCTGGTCGGGCTCGGCTTCAGGAAAGAGGACTTCCGAATCGACGACGGCTCGGGACTGTCGTACGACAACTTCCTGAGCTCCTCCATTCTCGTGCGAGTTCTTCAGGAGATTCATCGCGCCCCGGAGCTGCGCACCGACGTGATCTGCGCGCTTTCTATTGGCGGTGTTGACGGGACGCTCCGTCGGCGATTCCGGGACGACCGCTACATGGGGCGAGTCGTCGCAAAAACGGGGAGCCTTGCGGGCGTGAGCTCTCTTGCGGGATACGCCTTCTCCGAGAAGCGGGGACCCATAGCCTTCGCGGTGATCACCAACGGTATCCGCGGCCAGTGGCGTGCGGATCGCGTGGAAGACGAGGTCGCCAAGGCGCTCTTGGAGTACTAGCTGCTAGATGAAAGCTGATTGCCGTGATATCCAATACTTGATGACAGAGGCTGTCGTGCGATACTGTTAGTAGTAATGTCGAAGCTCGCGGCCGCGCAACAGTTTCTACCCGCCACTAGTGCGGCCGTGGAGACCTCTGAGCCGCTGGCAGTGCCTCGACACGCAACGCTCGCGGGGTTCACGCAGGAAGTCACCGAGCGCCACGGGCTCCATCTCCAGAGCCTGACACCACTCACCCATATCAGGATGATCACCCAGAATACCCGGTACTCGATCACCGTGATCGATCCTGGTGAGTGGACGGTCCTGGTTCAGGGGGGACGTTTCTTCCCCCAGAGCCGGCGTGCTTTTCTCTGCGGTTCGGGCTATGGCGGGAGCCTGTTGAAAACGGCCTGGATTGGTGTGGGGCTGTGTTGCGAGCTGACGAGTGACGAGCAACGGATCATCACCTCGCCAGTGGTAAGCTTCGAGATCGAGCCGGACGAGGACCTGGCCGGACCATTCTAGACCTGCCCTTCGGCCCTTCACCCTCCCTGAACTTCCCGGTTAATATGGCTGCGCCATGACCACGGAATCCCGGGAAAAGTCCAGACTTTCGGTCTTCGTGCGACCGGCCCGGGAAGCGGATGCGGATTTCATTGCCACCGTCGCATCGAGCTTCTTTCTCGTCTACGGAAGCTACGATCGCTACCTGGAGGAGTGGTTTCGAACCGAAACGGTCACCACGTTCGTAGCAGAGGTGCGAAACCGTCCCGCGGGCTTCTTCATGCTCGCGGTATACCCCCAGCCTGGGGACCCGTCCACGTCGCACGTCGAGCTCCTCGCCATTGCCGTGGTACGAGAGCTCCAATCCCAGGGGATTGGCAGCGCTTTACTGGAAGAGGCGATCGAGCGCTCGAAGCTCCTGGCGTCTCCAACCCCGATTCGGGAGGTTCAGCTGTCGGTCGCCGAGACGAACGCCCGCGCTCAGCGACTCTTTGCCAGACGAGGATTCCGTTTTCTGGGCGGCGAGGGAATCTATCCGGCGGGGCAGCGCGCCATTCGCATGCGTCTGGTGCTCGAACCCGCTTGACGCGCCAAACGATCGGTATATGCTTACACTCAGTCTAATCGCTACGTGAAACGCTACGCCGCCTACGATCCGGCCGAATACCAGAACTGGACTCCCGATCCCGACGTGATGCGGGAGTTCCGTCAACGGGTTCAGCAAGACCCGGCGAGGCGGAGCCTCATCAAAGGCCTGACCCCGGAAAAGCACCTCGAGCTCTACCAGGGTCTCGTCCGCAATCGCCTGCACGACATCGCGCTCAAGCGTTGGGCGCGCCAGGGGGTCATCTCGAAGGCGTGGCTGGGCACGGGAGAAGAAGCCGTGACCGTAGGGGCAGTGCACGCACTCCAGCGAGGCGATTCGGTCGGACCGATGATCCGGAACGCCGGCGCCTGCCACGAAATGGGGATGAGCGTGGCCGACATGTTCCGCGCCTACCTCGGCACCGAGGATTCACCGAGCCGGGGTCGGGATCTGCATATCGGCGATTTGGCGAGAGGTGTCGTAGCGCCGATCAGCATGGTCGGGGCTCTGGTGCCCGTCTGCGCCGGCCTGGCCCTCTCCTACAAAGTCAAGAAGCAGCAGAACTTGAGCCTCACGTGGGTGGGTGATGGCTCCTCCAGAACGCAGGCGTTTCACGAGGGACTCATGTGTGCCAAAGCACTTCGGCTTCCGCTCATAGTGTTCCTGCAGGACAACCGCATCGCTCTGGGCACCGTGGTCAAGACACATTCCGCGGCGCCGATGGAGGAGGTCGCCGCCATCTACTCGGCGACGCGCTACAATTGCGACGGAAACAACGTTCTTGACGTCTATGGGACGACGAAGTTGGCCTCCGAGCTGTGCCGGGCCGGAAAAGGTCCCGTAGTCATCACCGCCAAGACCTTCCGGATGGGCGGCCACGCGACCCACGACGAGGGCGAGAGTCGCAAGATATTGCCCGCGCACTTGTTCGAGCACTGGGGCCAGCGCGATCCCATCGGAACCTACGAGACGTACCTTGCTAAGGGAGATCTGACGCTCTCGGAGGAAATGGACAACGCCCGGGCGCTCACCCAGGCCGAGATCGAGGTCCACCAGGAGATCGAGGCTGCGGAACAGGAGGCTCTCGCCAGTCGAGAAAGCAACATGCCAAAGGGCACCGAGCAGGAGGTCGGAGTCCTAGCCTGAATCCTATCTCTTACCCACCAAATCTAGTAGTTTTCTTGTTTCCTCACCCATTATTTGGTGGTACTATCTTCCAATTCTAAATTTGTGTTTTTTGTTCGCTCGAGAAAGGGGTCTTCTAGATGCGGGTGTCTCGCGCTGCAGTCTTCCTGTTCCTGCTGCTCTCCACAGGCCACGTCTTCGCGCAGGGGGTCATCTTCCCGGGAGCCGGAGCTCTGAATCGCTCCATGGGCGGGGTCTCGACGGCGATTGCCGTCGACGCGGCCGGCGCCAACTACTGGAACCCAGCAACGCTGAGTCTGTTCGAGCAGGGCGAGGTCTTCGTCGGAGGCGACTTCATGTATGCCGACACGTTTCTCGACTCCGCCGTCGCCGGCAGCGGAAATTTCGGGAGCAATCGCAGCTTCAGCGGCCTCGCGTCAGCTCCCGTCATCGGTATAGCGAGTCGACCACGAAACGCCTCTCTCACGTATGGCATCGGCATCTACAGCCTGGTCGGGCGCAACATCAGTTTTCCAGTGAGCGAGTTCAATCCCGTCCTGCGTGCCTACAACCCGCCAGAGTCCTTCGGCCTCGGCCCGGTATCGGCGTCGTTCAGCGGTTTTCAGTTCTCGCCGTCGGTTGCGGCGGATGTCGGCGAGAAACTCACCGTCGCCGGAGGCATCACCGTCAGCTCATTGAACGTCACTCTAGATCCCGCGCTGTTCGCCGGCCGCAACACCGATGGGACTTTCTCGACGGCCATTCAGGGTCGGCCGAGCTGGGGCTTGGGGTTCCAGGTGGGAATTCTCTACCGCACGAACGAGCTCTGGGACGTGGGTGCGTCTTTCAAGAGCAAACAGCGATTCGAGCAGACCAAATACAACTCCTCGGGTACCAACGGCCAGGCGCGCGACTTGTTTCTGGACATCGACTTCCCGATGATCCTGTCCTTCGGGGTTTCCTACAAGGGCATGGAGAGCACGAAGATCGCGGCGGACATCCGCTACTTCGACTACAAGAACACGAACCTTTTCGGTGACGAACCACTCGACGGCAGTCTCGGCTGGCAGAACGTCTGGGCGTTCGCGGTGGGCTCTCAGACCCGCATCAACGATACGATGAAGTTCCAGGCCGGCTTCACGTTCAACGGCAACCCCATTCCGGAGGCGGCGACGCTGTTCAACATCCAGTTTCCGGCGCTAAACAAGTACGCCATCGCGACCGGTTTGACCGTGGCCCTCACCGACGTCGTGGACCTCACCGGGAGCGTCTACTTCGCCCCGCGCACGACGAACACCGGATCGATACTCGAGGTCCCGGGTACGGCGGTCCAGATTCGACAGGACCTCACGACTTTCAGTCTGGGTCTCACGTTCCGGTTCTAACGACACTATAATCCGGTGCATGACGGACGGCGCGGGGCTTCCAACCAAACGACCGAAACTCCCCGTCGTGTCCATCCTACTGATGGCACTCTTTGCGGTCGGTGGTAGCCTCGCCATCGTTGCCGACTGGCCGCCGGGCCCGGCCAATCTGGACTGGGGCGTGTGGGTCGTTGTCTACTTCGGCTATCTCTACGTGATCGGGGCGGCCATCTTATACGTGAAGACGGGCCGCTGACGCGCTTTTCCGCTTCGAACGTCGCGGGAACATTTCCGGGGACGGCTCCGTAGTGGAGGGAGATAGGTACGATTGGAGGATGCGATGACCCTTCTCAAGAAGCTGTTCAGCCGGAAGAGCGAGCCGAAGCAGCGTATCCACATCTCATCGAATGCGGGATGCCGGTCGCGGAGCACAAGGACTGGTGCGCGATTCTCAAGGGTCAGCAGGAGCGAGACGCTCATCGCGAGAGTTCCTGACGCATCGGCCTGCCACACTCAAGGAGGCCCGGAACTCCCTGGAACCAATAGTTTTACGCCTGTCTCTCTTCCCCTCCGCTCCACGGTACACCTCGCACTAGACTAGCCTTTCCTAGAATTTCGCGGCTCCGGACTCTATCCTCCCCGGAATGTCCCGGACCGTTTCTTCCGTCCGGATGACCACACGTCTCGACGCGCACCGTGTCCGATTTCGTGATAATACCTACCTGGCCCAGGAGAACGAGACGATTGACACCGGAAGGAAGGAGGGACTCATGCTACAAGCACTTGCCAATAACTGGTGGGCGTTCTTGATCCGGGGGATCTTCGCGCTGCTCTTCGGCCTGGCGGCCTTCACATGGCCCGGGGTCACCCTGGCCGTCCTGGTTCTGATGTTCGGCGCTTACGCACTCGTGGACGGGGTGTTCGCACTCGTCTGTGCTTTTGCCGGCCGCCCCGAGAACGACCGGTGGTGGGTCGTGTCCTTGCGGCAGCAGTGCGTGACTTAGGTGCTGTTGGGTTCGTAAGTTGAGCGGAGAGATTGCTCAAGGAGGCCATCGATGCGCTCAAAGAAGGCAGAACTCGAAGACGTTGTGAAACAGTTCGAAGCATGGCGGGCGAAGCCACACGGACGGCTGATCCTGGAGGAGTTGTGGAAAGCGGCGCTGGGGTTGCTCGATCGGTATGCGCCGAGCACGATCTGCAGTCATCTCCGAGTCAATGCGGCGCGATTCAAACAGGTCCGAGAGAGTGGAGGGGCCGTTGTGGGCGAGAAGCGTTTCAAGGGGCACGGGCGAACGGGTGCTACGGGTCGGTCCCCGCGCACAGTACAGGATCGGAGTGCGGCGGAGCGGGTCACGGCGTTAGCTCCAAGTGGCAACGCGTTCGTCGAGCTGCCGCAGTTCGGCATGGGCTTAGGGGGCGGCATGATGACACCGCCGCTCGGCGAGGTTCAGCATGGAGCGAGCAGATGCCGTCTGACGGTGGAGAGCGCAGCGGGGAGCCTCACGGTCGTGACGGCGAGCGGCGAGGGTGAGAATGAGTTGGTCGAAGCCGTGTGTCGTTTCGTGCTCGGCGCGCTGGAAGGCAGCTCCCGAGCATGATCCAGCTCGTTCCCCAGCTGAAGGTGCTGGTTGCCTGCGAGCCCGTCGATTTCCGCAAGGGCATCGATTCTTTGGCTTGTGTGTGCCGGCAACAGTTCCAGCTCGGCCCATTCCTCGGAACGCTATTCGTTTTCCGCAACCGTTCAGGCACGGCCCTCAAACTATTGGTCTACGACGGCCAGGGCTTTTGGTTGTGCCAGAAGCGTTTCTCGAAGGGGCGCCTGCAGTGGTGGCCGCGTCAGACGACGGATGGCGTTGCGGCGCTACCCGCCGAGCAGTTGGCGGTGCTTATCTACAACGGACTTCCGCTGCGAGCGGGGATGGCCGAGCCGTGGCGGCGGGTCGGTTGAGCCTTTCCAACGTCTTCTGGTAGCTCCAAGGCAGCCACGACTCGGGTGCTGCTCTAGCGTCTCGAGCGTGCATGGAGATGTTCGTCAGATAGTGCACCGGGTCGACACCGTTTTTTACCGCGGTGCGGATCATGCTCAGGAGCACGTCGCCCACGTCGGCGCCTGCTGGGTCTTGAAGAAGAGCGAGTTCTTGCGATGCCGTTGTGAGGGCTTCAGCTCCTGCTCGACCTCGTTGTTGTCGAGGGGCACGCCCGGCACTTCGCGGAAGCGGGTTAGCCCTTGCCAGTGATTTTTGACGTAGGAAAAGGCTTTTCCAAGGCGGCTGTTGGGCTCCACCACGCGCTCGCGGAACTGCTTTTCGATCCACTCGTAGAGCGCATCCATCACCGGCCGGCTGTGTTGCTGGTGATATGCAAGCCGCGCATCGGGGGTCATGTCGCGCGTTTCGTCGTCGTTGCGGTAGATGGTCGCGATGTCCTCGAGCACCCGCTCGCAGTGTTCGGGGAAGGCTGGCTCGGCCTCGAAGAAGTAGCGGCGTGCGTGCACCATGCACTTGGCGGTAATCCGTCGCGGCGAGCGCGGTGCCATCGAGGAGGCGTCGGCCATATGGATGACATCGCTCTCCTGAACGGTGCGCTGATTCAGGAGCCGGTCCATGTTTTCGCCCGCATGCCGTCGTCCGCTCGCGTACAGGATGATCGGAGCAAGCGTGGCGTCCAAGCCGCGGGCAACAATGCCCGTGGTGAAGATGCCCGTGCGCTCGCCTTTGCCTTGAGTCAAGGTCTCGTTCTCCGCCATCAACGTGAGGATCCGTGCGCCGGTGTCGTCACTGTGAACCAGCGGCCGGTTCGCGGCTATCGTCTCCATGTGGCGGAAGACCGGGAACACGGCATTCGCCATCGCTTCGACCCGCTCGAACTGCGTGGAGGCGGCAAACGGAACCCCCGCCCACTTTTGCCACTGCGCCAGGCGGTGGTGGGGCATGCCCATGGCGTAGCGCAACACCGAAACGACCGCGTCCACACTCGGATGGTACTTGCTCGCCCAGGCCTGAGACGGAAGTGGCGCTGTGAACGTCTTCTGGCAACTTGCGCATCGCAGCATCTGGCGCTCGTACACCGTCGCCTGGATCGGCGGCTGAGCCTTCAGCTCCACATCCTTGTTCGCCGCATGGGTGTCGTAGAGCTTGCCCCGGCACAGTGGCTCGGGGCAGGGGCCGCTCGCCTTCAGCTCGGGATGCGAAACCGCTACGTGCTCGGCACCAGGGTAGTCCTTGGCCCCGTTGCGCCCGTGGCCCTTGTTCTTCCATTTCCCCTTTGCCTTCGTGCGTTTCGCGCGACGTTCCGTTGTCGCCATGCCAAGCGCCTCGACGATAGCGACATCGCAGCAGATGACGCACCGCCTCGAGCAGCACCGGACACGCATCCTCGGGAATCTCCCCTTTCGACAGCCGCTCTTCCAGGCGCAGGAGCTCGGCCCGCTCGAACCTTCATCGCGAAACGCCGAGCTCTCGGCGAAACTCACGCACCAGCGGATACACCAAGCATGTTTTCACCGCTTCGGCTTTTCTCTTGTGCCGGTCCATCCGGCCCCGGCCCGAAGTCACTCCCACCTCCACCCAGTTCGCTGCCAGATAGCACGTCCCCTCGTAACGCTCCCTCTCCACAAACGTCTCGAGCAACACCGGCCTCACCCCGTAGGCTTCCTCCCAGTCATCGACCACCACTCGCGCTGCCAACGACAGCACGTGACTCGCGAGGCCTTTGATGGAAAGCCACGGCAGGATCAGGAACCGACTGTTGTTGACCACCCGGGGAAGGTTCTTCTGCCGCGTTGCGTCATCCCAACCGATGAAGCCGTCACGCGCCTGAAGCCACCGCGCCGCCGAGGAGAACTGCACGCACCCACAGAGCTCCCGCCGAGGATTCGACATCCAGACCAAGTACCGCAGGTGCGCGCCAAAGGCCACCTTGTGGCCCAGGTAGTGGTAACGCGCGACCAGTTCCCTCCATAGCGCTCGCTCCTCAGCGTTCGCCACCAAGCCCAGCATCACCGGAGCGACGTCCGATAGCTTGCCCTCACGCCGTGGCCGCTCGCGACCAGCCTTCGTGTAGTGGATGCTCGTCGGTCCGCGGCGCCGCTGCTCGTGACGCGGGGGCAACGTCACCAGCCCCTTCGCTTCGACAACCTCCAGGTACTCGTAGCATTCCCGGGTCTTGAGATTGCCGTTCCGACGAACCCACCCCAGGCCCTCACAGATCGTGCGCGCCAGCTCGTGCCGGGACAGACCACACGTGGCGATGATCTCCGTCAGCACGCTCCATTCCTCGGCGGTCACGGTCGTGCCGCAAAAGGTGGGTCGCTTGGCTGCGGTGTCGAGTGCAGCGTTTCCTGCCTGGGTCACTGTTTTCCTCCCAGCCTGAGGTTACACAGTCAGCCAGCGTTTGTCCAGTCCTTTTTTCCCTCTCTCTCTGCCCGCGAGAAAAACAACACACCCGGCGTTCAGCTTACCGAATCGCCCCCACGTTCTCACGCACTACTACCGCAAGGACACGGTGGGTCTACCTTCTCGAGGGGATCGCTGGAATTGCGGCAGGCCTCGTGACGTTCTTCATGCCTGGCGTGACCGCGGTAGCGTTGCTGTTTGTAATCGCCGCCTGGGCCATCATCACTGGTGTATTCGAAGTCGTCGCAGCGATCCGGCTCCGCAAGGAGATCGAGGGCGAGTTCTGGCTCGGCTCGAGCGGCGTAGTGTCGGTCCTCTTCGGCGCGCTGTTGCTGGCGAGGCCGGGTGCCGGGGCGCTCACCGTTCTCTGGATGTTCGGCGCTTACGCGATTGCGTTCTCGTTCGTACTATTTCTTCTCGCGTTCAGGCTCCGCAAGCTTGGAAAGCAGATCAACCGGTGGTTGAGGAGGTCATTCAAACGTCCTAGTGCTCGAACCCGCCAGTCCTGCCGTGAATTCCTGGCCCTTTTCGGCGCTGACTGCGTTGCTGCATTGGTTGCAGTTCGGCCTCCGGCCTAGCCCTCCGCTCGACAGGCTCGCTGCGGAAGGCGGCTCGAAATATCTAGATATGGCATCGAGACAGTTCGGCCTTCGGCCTAGCCCTCCGCTCGACAAGCTCGCTGCGGAAGGCGGGTCGGAGCGCCTTGCCAGCCCCCAAAATGGCGTCGGACTTCACCGACAGGACCAGCGGGTTCAAGCACTGGCAAGCCGGAGACGCATTTGACAGTCCCACGGAGTTGGACGAAGATTCGGTCAGTACCGGGAGAAAAACGGGGGTGATACTTCTTACCCCCGCTCTCGGTACCCCTGATTTCTCTCCTTCCACTAAATAGAGGCCCATTCCGAACTGGGATACCAGATATAGGGTCGTATGTCCAAACGACATTGCTGTCTTCACCTGCTGGCTCGGAAGCTTCGCTCTTTTGCTCCCTTTTTCCGCCCCGCAACATATCAGTCCGATCGGGATTGACCGACGTACGGCAGGCACCCAATGACCTATGCAACGAGCGAGGGGCGCCAGTTCGTGGTAACGCCACCGGTGCGGGGGCAAGCGCCAGATTGGTGGCCTTCGCGCTACCCGAATAGCCGCTAGGCTAGGGCCGCCGGCTCAATTTGGCGGGGAAGTGGTTGATTTCGAGATTGGCCGCTGCCTTGTCCGTGAGGTCGACGATCGCAGCCGCGTTGATGCCAATCGCGATCACGATGGTCTCGCTGATCTCCTCTTTCGTAGCACCCGCTTTCAGTGCCTTCTTGATGTGACCCTCGATACATCCGTCGCAGCGTGCCACGAGGGACGCGGCAAGCGCGATGAGCTCCTGGGTTCTTGAGTCCAGGGCCTTTTGATCGGAAAAGTAGGTCTCCTTGTAGAACTCGGCGTAGATCTTCTTGAGCCGAGGCTCGATCATCGAGTAGGAGGCTGGGGCTTCCTTCGTGGTGCCGGGGTCGAAATCGATGCCAGGAATGTGCGCTTCGGTTTTCTGTTCAGTCCCCGAGTCGTTGGCCATGGGACGTCATCCTCCTTGCCGTTCCTCCTATCGCGGCCAGAGCCGCAGGAAACCCATCATATCACGCGCCTTACGGGGACGCTGAGGCAGTTGTCTCCGCCACGCGCGGGGCATACTATGCGGTCTGTCCGAGGGAGTGTGATGACCGAACGACGACGCTATTCGGCGAGTACGCGGAATATCACCGGCACCCGAAGAATGGCGTCATTCACCGACAGGATCAGCGGGTTCGAGCACTAGCGCTTGAAGGCCAGGAGCGAGGCGGTCGACGATCCGGGCAGCTCCCGGTACAGGGCCACGTCGACCCCTTCGAATGCGGTCAGCAGCTCCCCGGGCCTCAGACAGTATTTCTCCGGGAACGAGGGGTTCTCCACGAGGTGGGCGAGGGTCATCGTCTCGTAGAGGAGAGCTCCGCCAGGCCGGAGAGCTCTCACCATCGAGGGCCACAGGCCCCGGTCGAGATACCGCATGCAGAGCAGAACGTCGTACCGACTGGATGGTAGCGGGTACTCCTGGAGATCAGCGGCGACGGCCCGTACGGTCAGGCCTTCCTGGGCCGCGAGCCGGCCGAGCGTGCGCAAGGCCTGCGCGCTCCAGTCGATGGCTTCGACCTCGAAACCACGGGCTGCCAGGAAGAGGGCGTTCGCGCCGCGCCCACAGGCCACGTCGAGACACCGCCCCTCGGGGAGCAGGTCGAGGACCTCGACCAGAAACGGAGACGGGGAGCCGATGCTGGCAGCCTCACAGTGCCGACGCTCCCACTGAACGCGGCTCGCCATTGGAGCCAAAGGCTATCGCCTGGAGCCCGCGCTGGCAAACGGAACACATACTGTACCAGCAGGCTGCTGGAAAAACGCTTCTGCAGCCTGCCGAGCGGCAGCCGACACGCCTGCCGCGAGACCGGCCCGAATGGGCCGATAGCACACCGAGCGCCGAGCGAAGAGCGAGGCGGCGCGCGCGTCCGACTTCGCCAAGGCTTCGTCGGGACCTCGCCGAAGCCCGGAGGGCGTAGGCGGGAACGAGGAGTGAGCGCGCGATGATGCACTAAAGATTTGTCGGATCCGCAGGAGAGTCTGTAGACACACGCCCGAGACTCCCGTATAAGAGGCGTTCCCGCCAGCGGTGCGGGTGCAGGGAGGAATCATGGAACGACATTTGGGCAAGTTCGCACCTCAGGTCTACGCTATTCTTCGTATCGTGGCTGGCTTTCTCTTCATGTGTCACGGACTGCAGAAGATCTTCGGGATTCTGCCGCGAGCAGGGCAGGACGCTCGCGCGCCCGTCGAGCTCATCTCGCGCGCAGGCCTCGCCGGGACCATCGAGCTGGTCGCCGGAGTAATGATGATCGTCGGATTCATGGCGGGCTGGGCCGCCTTCATCAGCAGCGGTGAGATGGCCTTTGCCTATTTCCTTTCCCACGCCTCCCGAGCACCATTGCCCGTCCAGAATGGCGGTGAGCTGGCGGTCCTCTACTCGTTCCTGTTCCTCTACATGGCCACGAAGGGCTCCGGCATCTGGAGTGTGGACGCCATGATGGGGAAATCCAAAGAAACCTAGTGCCCTGTATCAGCAGTACGTCACACAAATCTCGGGCCCTTTTGCGCGCTGGCTTCGTTGCGGCTCCTAGAAATATCCAGATATGACTTCGCCGCCACGCCTCGCCAGCACACAAAATGGCGTCGAGCTTTGCGCAACGAACCACTGATACAGGGCACCAGGAGAATCCGAGAGAAAAATGATTGTCGTACAGAACCGTATTCCTGTCGCCGAAGGGTACGAGGAGGATTTTCTCGATCGGTTCCGAACGCGCCGTGGACTGGTGGACGGCCAGGCCGGTTTCATCCGCAACCTCGTGCTTCGCCCGATCAAGGGCGAGTGCTTCATCGTCTTGACGTTCTGGGAGACTGAAGAGCAGTTCAAGGCCTGGACGGAAGGCGATGCCTTCAAGGAAGCGCACAGCCGGGTCCCGCCGAAAGAGATGTTCAAGGGCCACGGGGAGCTCGAGATTCACGAGGTCGCGCTCGATACCGCTACCTGACCAGGGTTACACGTTCCGCTCTCGTTGTTGTCCGTTGACGCACGGAGAGCTTGTGTTTACAAGTTGAAATGGATGTCGTTTTCAACGCAGTCCAGTCCGTGCGCATCGAGATTCCGAGGCTACGATGAGGAGCCCCGATGTACAGGTTTCGCTGCGGCGTTTCACGCTCCTGCTGTTCGCGGCGGGGGTCGTCGGTACCGGGGCGGAGCTGCTCTTTCTGGGGCACACCGAGGACTACTGGCAGTTCGTTCCCCTGGCGCTGCTGGCCACGAGTATCCTTGCGCTCATTCTGCTCGTGGTACGTCCTCGACCTGCCAGCCTGCGTCTTTTCAGATACCTGATGGTCCTTTTCGTTGGCAGCGGATTCGCGGGTCTGTACCTGCACTACCGCATGAATGCCGAGTTCGAGCTGGAAATGTACCCATCGCTCGAAGGACTCGATTTGTTGTGGGAGTCTCTGACAGGGGCGACGCCGGCACTTGCCCCCGCAGCCATGACCTACCTCGGCCTGCTCGGTATGGTGTACACGTTCCGTCATCCACTCATGACCTCGCCATCGAGCGAGCTCAAAAGAGGAGAGACCTCTCAATGAAACGTTTCCCTGCGACGATTCTCTGGGGGCCGGTGGCCCTCTGCCTGCTAGTTGGCCCACTCGCTTTCAGCGCACAGGTCGGCAAGAACACGAACGTTCTCAATCCGAATCTGGCAGGAGAGCAGGAGCTTCTCGCTCTGCCACAGCTCGACGGGAGCCATGTGAAGACGATCATGAACAAACGCCCGTTCTCGGGTGTCACGAAGCTTCAGGCTGCTTTGAAGGGCTCCCTGGACGAGACGAAGCTCGAGGGGCTTCTCGAGCGACTCTTCGTACCCATCAACCTCAACACCGCCACACGTGAAGAGATCCTCCTTGTCCCCGGTGTCGGCGAGCGAATGGCACAC
Source organism: Candidatus Marinacidobacterales bacterium (assembly GCA_965237685.1). Taxonomy (GTDB): domain Bacteria; phylum Acidobacteriota; class Vicinamibacteria; order Marinacidobacterales; family SMYC01; genus CBDEGF01. The sequence continues at coordinate 942,130 of CBDEGF010000003.1, read as the reverse complement.
GAGTTCGAGGAGTATCGCCCGTACCGGGCGATGGCCCAGTTCCGGCGTGAGATCGGAAAGTACGTAGACGACGACGAGGTCGCCCGAATGGAGCAGTACGTTTTCGTGCCTATCGAGCTCAATGACGCGAGCGAAGAAGACATTCTCAGCATTCCCGGCGTGGGCAACCGGATGCTTCATGAGTTCCTCGAATACCGCCCCTACAAGAGCATGGTGCAGTTCCGCCGCGAGATCGGGAAGTACGTGGACGACAAGGAGCTCGCTCGTCTCGAGCGCTATGTGAGGTTGAAATAGGGAGTGAATTACCTCTCCCCCTTGGGGGAGAGGTCGCAGCCTCGCCTTGGCGAGGCTGGATACGACACCCCCACCTCGCGCCCAGGCTCGTCGCTCGTGGAGATGGCCATGATGCGGTCGGGCTCGTCCACCGGCAGACCGCGCAAGATCTGAGACACCTTCCCAAGAACCTTCGAGCACGAGCACTCGAGGCCGTGGAGAGGGTTATGACTGACGACCCCTACCAGGGAAAACCGCTCGCCGGCTCATACAAGGGTCTCTATCGGTTCCGCATCGGAGATTACCGGATCATCTATTCCATCGAAGACGACAAGCTCATCATCGTTGTGCTCCGGATTCGACACCGCAAAGACGTCTACCACGGCATCCTGTAGCTAGATGGGCGAACGGGGCCTCCGGCGGGGGCTCCGGGCACCGGGTTTCCTCGGAACGGTCATAGCAAAGTGTCGATTTCGAAGCTCGGCGCGCGCGACATCGCCGCGGTCCCACGCCGATATGGGTCAGAGAATCTTGCCCGGGCAAGGGTTTTTGCTTCGTGCTCTTCGTGTCCTTCGTGGTTCGTCCATTTCACTGGCTCGAGGGCTCGAGGGGCTACGGTACAGAGGACTTCGATACACTGGGACAGTGGATACCTCGCGGAATCCCTACGATGCGCCTGGGGCGAGGCCCGGAGGCAGGACCGCGAGAAGCCGGGGACTTCTCTGGTGGGGCCTCCTCGTTGCGCCGTACCTTATTTACATGCTGGTCTTCACCGTAGCCCGCGCGTTATGGGAAATCGACCTTCGGTGACGCCGGAGTTTGGCGAGAGACTGATCGGCACCGCCGGGGGACTGGTAAGTGCTTCGTTCCAGGCGCTACTCATGTATCCAGCGGCCTACCTGCTGGAGAGGGTGCTGTGCCGAGTGCCAATGGACCCCGAGCGCTTCCGCCACTTGTCGCTGAAAATTCTGGTGGTCGGTCTCTATGCGCTCGCTCTGGTCGCGATCCTCGAGAACAACGGCTACGTTTCGGAGGAACATGCGATCGCCAAGGGTGTCCAGATCGCCACGGGCCTGTTCACATTCAGCGCAGCACCACTTCTCCTCGCCTGGGCGATCGTCGCGTTGAGCCTACGGCGTCGCTGAGCGATTCGCCGCTCAGCAGCTGACGCACTTGTCGTTGTTCACCGCGCCGAGACTGACCAGAAGGTCGCGTGCTTCGGGGAAGGGCTGAACGCGCTGCACCGCGCCGTTCGCCATGTCAGCGGTGCTCTGGCCTTCACGGTTGACGAGGGTGACGTCACCGCCTTGCGACACGAGGTAAAGGATCATCTCGACGTCTCCCCGCGCCGCGGCGTTGTGGAGCGGCGTGCCGCCCTCCTGGTCCCGGGCGTTCAAGTCGGCGCCAACCTCCTCGACGAGATACTTGACCGCGGGCAAAAAACCGGCGGGGTGGTTCCGGTGATCGTTCGCGGCAAATCCCTCGCCGTATCCCGCGCCCGCAGCCGCGTGCAGCGGCGTGATGGCCGGCCCGCCGACTGGAATCGGGGGCAGCCCGGAGACGTCTTTGATCTCGCGACCCCGCTCGTTTGCGACCGGTGGCCGCTCTTTGGGCTTCTTCGTCGGGATGTTCACGTCGGCTCCGTAGGATCTCAGAAGGCGCATGGCCGCCACGTCACTTCCGTAGGCGGCGCGCCAGAACGGGGTTGCCCCGATCTCATCTACCGCGGATCGGTCGAAGTTGTACCCCATGAACCAGACTTTCTTCGTCAAGCGAACGTTGGGGTCGGCACCCTTCTGCAGGAGAGCCTCCATCAACTCCAGGTGCGTCAGCTTCTGCTGCTTGTGAAAGGTCGGCTGCGGGTAGGCCGCACGCGGTGCCCACGCGAGGTTGATGGCGGCGTAGAGCGGCGTGATCCGGGAGGGCTCGCCGGCGAGTGTCGGATCGGCGCCCCGATCGAGGAGGTACTTTGCGAGGTCGAAGTGGCCGTTCATTATAGCGATGAGCATCGGGCTGGTCTTGCTGCCCTCGGCCACTTGGTCGATGTCGGCTCTGCCATGAAGGAGTCTCATCACCGATTCGATGTGACCCTGCCGGGCGGCGAGCAGCAGGGCGGTCATGCCGCCCTGGACGCCGACCCGAACACCGAAGGACTCGCGCTGGAGGCGACGCGGTTGCTCCTCGGGGACCTCTTCCTGCTTGTCGGGAGCCATCCAGCCGAAGAGCCTCGCAAAGAGGTTCCCTCCGCCTTCGGGCTCCTCTTCCACACTTTCCTCATTCTGTCCAGAGCCCCTCTGCCGGGGTTGCTCCCCCTGGGCCTCCGTCTCGCCAGCCTGCGCAACCTGTTTCGCTGCCGCACTCTCGGCGCGTTCCTCACGCAGGCGTTCGAGCCGCTTCCGGAAATTGTCATCAATCGCCTGGTTCAGCTCGGGTACGTTGACCACCGTTGTCGTCACGGCAGGCTCCGCACCTTTCTCGAGCAGTATGTCGATGACCGTGTGACGGCCGTAGGCCGCCGCGAACATGAGGGCGTTTTGCCCGCCACTGGATTCCACCGCGTTCACATCCGCACTGTGGTCGAGCAATAGTCGCACGGCGTCGTCGTTGCCCGAGGCAGCCGACAGCATGAGAGCCGTTGCCCCGGTGGTCGTGGTGGCGTTCGCATCGGCTCCCGCTCGGAGGAGCGTTTCGACCATCGCACCGTTCCCGTACTTGCAGGCGAGAACGAGGGGCGTGAAAGCGCCGAGCCGCGTCGTGGCCTTGAGGTTCGCACCGGCGTAGAGCAGCATCTCGGCCATCTCCACGTCATTCGCGAGCGCCGCCCAGTGAAGGGCGGTCATGCCGTCGCCCTGTGCCGCGTTCACATCGAGCCCCTCTTTCAGCAGCGATCGCACCATTTCCCGATCGCCGGCATGCGTCGCGTCGGCGACCGGGGAAGAGCTCGTGGATACCTCGACGGATCTCGCGGCGACGAGCACCAGCACACACAATGCCAAGACAATTCCTGTTCGCAGTCCGCTCATGACTCTTGCCTCGAAAGGTTTTTCCTCTGCTACGCCGTCGTTGCCGGCACCACTTAGGGCCCGCTCAGGTCGAGCTCGCCGGTACTGTCCCCGAACGACTCCAGGTCATCGACTCCGAGTTTGTGCAACAGGGTCAGCATCGCGTTGGCCATCGGAGTTGTATCCGCCGCTCTGACATGAAGATTGCTCTCGAGCTGACCGTTGGCATGGCCCGCCAGGAACAGCGGGCACCGCTTGTGATTGTGAATGTTCGAGTCGCCCATGGCGGAGCCGTACAGGAGCATCGTCTTCTCCAGCAGGTTGCTCTCGCCCTCCTCGGTGCTCTTCAGCTTCTCCAGGAAATAGGGCACCAGACCGACGTGGTACCGATTGATCTTCGAGAGGTCCAGGAGGTTCTTCTCTCGTCCGCGATGATGGGACGCGTTGTGGAAACCCTCGAAGACGCCGCTCTCCGGGAAGGAGCGGCCGGAGACGTCCCGGCTCAGCTTGAACGAGAACACGCGTGTCATGTCCCCCACGAACGCAAGCGCCACGAGGTCGAACATGAGCTCGACGTGCTCGGTATAGGAGTCCGGCACTCCGATGGGCGCGTCGGGCAGCTCTCTCGCCTCACCAGTGGCGTTGCGCTCCTCGACCTTCTCGATGCGGCGCTCGATCTCGCGAATGTTCTCCAGATAGTCGTCGAGTCGTCTGCGGTCACTCGGCCCGAGACGCCGTTTCAGCCGGTCGACCTCTCCCGGGATCCAGTCGAGAATACTGCGAGAGGCTTTCCGGCGCTCCCCTCGCTTCTCCGGAGTGCCGCCAGAGCCGAACAACTGGTCGAACGCCAGCCGGGGATCCCGGATCATAGGAAGCGGCCGTGTGGGGGAGGCCCAGCTGATGGTGTCCATGTATACGCAGGCATAGCCGTAGAGGCATCCACCCGACTGGTCCACGTTCTCGATGCAGAGCTGCATCGAAGGGATCGGGGAATCCTGGCCGAACCGCTGCGCGTAGATTTGATCCATCGAGGTCCCGGCCAGGACATCCGAGCCCTCGGTCTGTCTCGGATGCGACTGCGTCAGAAACACGGAGCTCGTTCGAAAATGGTCCCCGCCGGTCTCCGGCGGGATGAAGGCCTCGGCGTTGCGTACATCCGTGTTGCTGACGATCGTGACGTACTTGCGAAAAGGCTCGAGCGGACTCAGGCTGCTCGGAGTCAGGTCGAAATCGTGGCCCACCGCCGCGGGCGCCCACAGGTTCTTCTCGATCCCGATGGCGTTGCTGCCGGCGGCGCCGTGAACCATCTCCAGGCACACCAGGCGGGTGGGCTCCGTCGGGCTGGCCCACGCTCTTCGCGCGGGAACCATCGCCTCCAGGAAAGGCAGCGCAACCGTCGCACCCATGCCGCGAAGCACGGTGCGCCGGGAGATGTGGCTGTTCGTCAGATACATCGGACTGTCCCTCCTGGTCTTGTCTGCTATTGGTTCTGTGAGCCTTCCACGGTCTCGCTCGGCGGGCTCTCCGCAACGCTCATCCGAAACGGCACACTCCCGACGACGCCGAGAATGAAGGAAGACATGCGGTTGTCGTTCTGTGCCGCGTCGCGCGTGATCTTCCGAATCGCCGGCATGTCGAAATACTCGACTCGGCGTCCCAGGGCGTAGGTCATGAGACTTTCCGTAAACGTCCGGATGAACGCCTCGGAGTAATTCAACAGGCCATCCCGCAGGCCGAGAGGACCGTCGAGGGCGGTGCCGTCGTAGAGCTCGCCCGACGCGTCGATGAGAGCACCGCCATCCTTCGTGCGCCACGCCCCGGTCACGTCGAAGTTCTCGAGCGCCAGGCCGATGGGATCGATCACCGCGTGGCAGGAATTGCAGGCGGGGTTCGAACGGTGCTCCTCCATCCGCTCGCGCAGCGTGAGCAGCCGATCTCCCGCGACCGCTTCCGTGTCCTCGAGATCCGGTACATTGGGTGGAGGTGGGGGAGGCGGACTCCCGAGCAGAACCTCCATGACCCATTTCCCGCGCTGGACCGGGGAGGTCCGGTTGGCAATAGAGGTGAGCGCGAGGATGCTGCCGTGGCCCAGCAAGCCTCTCCGGTTCGCATTGACACCCTCGAGCGACACGCGACGGAACTCGTTTCCAGTCACGTTCGGAATCCGGTAGTGCTGAGCGAGACGTTCGTTGGCGAAGGTATAGTCCGCCGTCAGCAGCTCGAGGACGCTCCGATCCTCACGAACGAGATTTTCGAAGAAAAGCTCCGTCTCGCGCTTCAGCGCATCCGCGAGCGTTGCATCGTAGTAGGGATAGGTCAGCGCATCCGGGTGGAGCTTCGCGAGATCCTGCAGTCGCAGCCAGTACGACGCGAATCGGGTGGAGAGCGCGTCCGCGCGAGCGTCGGAGAGCATCCGCTGGACCTGCGGCTCGAACACTTCCGGCTCCGACAACCTGCCCTCGCTCGCAAGTGTCATGAGCTCGCCGTCGGGGGGAGCGGACCAGAGGAAGTACGACAGCCGCGATGCCAGGTCCAGATCGGTGATGCGGTAGCTCTCGCCGGGCCCGAGAGTCTCGGGCGGAAGCTGTTCGAGCCGGAAGATGAAGCTCGGACTCGCAAGAATGGCCTGGAGCGCCATACGGATGCCACTCTCGAAGTCACCATCCTCGCGGCCGATGGTGTAGAACGACATCATCGCTTCGAGGTCCGCCTCTTCCAGCGGCCTTCGGTAGGCCCGGCTCACCAGATCGCTCACGATCTGCTCGGCGCACGGAAGCTCCTCCTCGGCAGACGTTGGCCGGCACGTAAAGATCCTGCGGCGAGCGGAGGTCTCGGAGACACCAGTGACGTTGTACGGACCGCTGATGCTGAAATCTCTGAGATGCGGAAGCGTCGTGATCCCGTAGTCCTCACCGATGTTGCTGTCGGCCAGTGTGTGCTCGATGGGATACATCAGGTCCTCGATCGGCGCCTCCGAGTTCAGAATAAAGGCGGCCGACACCCGGTGCGCCCCCGCCTTGATCGCCATCGGAACCGACTGAATGTTCAGACCTTCCGGGTCCGTTTCCGACATCATCGGGTCGATGTCCAGGAGGGCAACTCTCGCACCGTTCACCGAGAACTCTATTCGCTCGTCCTTTGCCGCCCGGCCGAAAAGGTACCCTTCCGGAGAGCCGTAGAACTGCACTTTGAAAATGTACTCGCCATCCGCGGGGAAGTTGTGAATGACCGAGACGCCGCCTCGGGTACCGAAAGGCGCTCCCTCGACGTGGCGTCGTTGCGATGCGGTCCGCGGGACTTTGTAGGTGAGCTCGCTCGGCCCTGCCGTGGGATCGCCGACCGCCAGGCGGCTCACGTGATCGGCGGCGCGCAGATAGCTGTCCATGAGCGTGGGCGACATGCCCTGAACGTCGGCAATGTTGTCGAAGCTGTGGCTGATGGTGTCGGGTGGCAACAGCGCCGCCACATCCACTTCGATCGTGAGCAGGTCCTGAACCGAGCGCGCATACTCGGCCCGGTTGAGTCGCTGGAAGACTCTGCTGCCGGGATTCGGGTCGGCGAAGTAGGCCTCGTCGATTCTCGATTCCAGGCTCGTTACGAAAGCGTTGGTCTCATGACCTTCCGGTCGAGGCGCGTACGATGGCGGCATCAGGCCCGTCCGCAGCTTGCGGATCATCTTCTCCGCGGTCTGCGCGTTCTCTTCGAGGTGCGCCGGGTCGAAAGACTCGAGCGAGAGGCCGCCAGTCTCCAGGGTGTCGTTGTGACACAAGAGACAGTAGTTCTCGATCATCTCTCGTTGCGACTCGGGCGACATCGGGGAGGACTCCTCGGTCACTGGCGCGGCCAGGAGGGCTGTCTCGTTGTTTGCGAGACCGAGCGAAAGGAGGGAAGTCCCGACCGCCGCAAACGTGAGTTTCGTCATCTGATTCGCTCCCGTCTCTCTTCTGGGGGCAAGAGACACACGACTGCAAGCGTCCCATATCGTCGTCTATTTATGCGCCCACTTTCAAGTGGGTCGCCTTGTCGCTGGTCAGTCCCGGTCGGTCGAGCCGGAGTCGGCGATTGCTTTCTTGATGGCCGCCACGGTGATGTCAGCGCGGTGGTCGACGATTTTCTGGCCCGCGGCGACGGCCTTGTCGACGGGAAGCAGGCTGATGCCGTTGATGGACGCCTTGCCCTTGGACTCACGCTCCTTGATACGGACGACATTCGGATCGACGGTCATCATCATGCTGGAGATTATGGGATCGTCGTGCAGACCCTCGCGTTCCTGTTCCCATCCGAAGGTAGCGTCCGCCCACTTCCCCAGGCCGGGGTAGTCGTAATACTCCGGGATATAGTGAATGCCGGTTTTGCCTCCGGCCCACTTCGTGGATAGCTTCGAGGCGACCGATTCCAGCCCGTCCTGATTGCCACCGCTGTCGCCGATACGGATGATGTGCTCGAAGCCGTGTTGCTTGAGGCTGGACGCGATGTCGGTGAGCAAGGCTTGGTAGGTCGCCTCGGTCACGCTGATCGTGCCCGAAAAGAGCATCATGCCGCTGGGCGGCTCGATATCTCCTTCGGGTACGAATGGGACGATGGGGGCACACAGGGCGTTTCCGAGTTTCTTGGCGATGGCGGCGCAGGTCGCCCGCAACACGTAATTGTGCTTGCCGGTGGCGAGATACGGTCCGTTTTGCTCGATGCCGCCGGTCGAGATGATGATGGTGTTGGTGCCGTCCGCGATCAGGTCGCGCACCTCCATCCAGGTTAACTCTTCGAGCCACACGGTCTCGCGCATATCGATGGGGCGGGGCGCGTCGAGATCGGGCGTCTGACCCAGTGCGGCGGTAGACAACGCAAACGTGATAAGAATGATGCCGGCAGTGTTCGTACGCATGGTAAAAACCTCCCAGAAGGCGGGATGGTATACGATCCGCAGCGGACTGGAAACACAACTCGTCAGATCTAGCAGCTCACGCAGTTGTGATTGTTCTTCGAGCCCAGGCTCTCTAGAAGGGCTACCGTCTCCGGGAACGGCAGTATCCGCTGCACCGGACCATTGGCCATGTCGGCGGTGGTCTGTCCGCGGCGGCTCACCACGGTCACGTCGGCGCCTTTCGACACCAGGTATTCGATCAGCTCGTTGTCTCCCCGCGCGGCGGCGTGGTGGACAGCGTTATAGCCGTTGTGATCCCTCACGTTGACGTCGACGCCGAGCTCTTCCACGAGAAATTTTACCGCGGGGAGCCATCCGTCAGGGACGTGGCGGTGGGAGTTTCCGGCGAAGCCCTGGCCGTAGCCGACGCCCGACGCCGCATGTATCGGGTACACCGCCGGGCCGCCGAGGGGAACCGGTGGCAACCCGGAGTGATCGACCTCTTCCTCCACTGGCTCACCGGGCTCGCGAGGCCTCCGGTAGCGCTGCTCCGGAACTTTGATGGTGAGGATGGTGGGATCGGCCCCGTAGGCAAGAAGCAGGCGCATGGCGTCGATGTCGAGAGCGTAGGCAGCGCGCCAGAACGGTGTCGCACCGGTTCGGTCCACACCGAGAAGGTCGCGGTTGTACGTGGTGTACCACAACGATTTCTTCAACCGAGTGTTCGGGTCCAGGCCCGCCTTCAGAAGGGTCTCCATGATTTCCAGGTATCCGGTCTCCTGCTGCTGGTACGCCACTGGCTGAGGATGCCGCGCTTTCGGCGCCCAGTGCATGTTCAGCGCCGCATAGAGCGGAGTCGCTCCAGCCTCGCTTGCGAGATTGGGATCGGCTCCACGTTCGAAGAAATCCATGGCAAGGTCGAAGTAACCGTTGATCATGGCGATGAGCATGGGGCTCGAACCATCCGCAGCGCTCACGCGGTTGATGTCGGCGCCCCCCTGGATGAGAGCCAGTGACGCGTCCGCGTGGCCTTCTCGAGCCGCAAGGAGAAGTGCCGTCAGACCGCCGTGGGTTCCCACCAGCCCGGCGTAGTTCAGGGGGACCGGCTCGTTTCCACGCCGCTCCGCAGCCTCCCTCTCCGCCTGCTTCTCCCGGGCCTGGCGCTGCGCCTTCGAGAGCTCCGCAGCCGATGCGTCCTCTCCGAGTTCTTTCTCTGCCCGGAGCTCCGCCACGCGCTCCATGCGCCGGCGGCGCTCTACCCGGTCCTTCTTTCCGCGTGCGCTGACATCCATGACTTTGGCTGCAATCGCAGGGTCGGCACCGCGCTCGAGCAGTACTTCGATGACGGCCGTACGGCCGCGTGCGGCGGCAAACATCAACGGCGTCTGTCCCCACTGTGGCTCCTTCGGATTCACCTCCGCGCCGTGCTCCAGGAGAGCCAGCACGGCCTCGGCACTACCCGAGGCGGCGGCGAAGTGAAGCGGGGTTGCCCCTGTCGTCGTCGTGGCGTTCGCGTTCGCGCCCGCTTCCGCCAGGAGCTCGACGACGGACCCTCTGCCCGCCTCGGCGGCGATGTGGAGAGGCGTATGCGCACCGATACGAGTCACCGCTTCCAGGTCGGCTCCGGCGCCGATCAGAACCTCTGCGATCTCCGCGTTGCCTTTTTTCGCCGCCCAGTGGAGGCTCGTCATGCCGTCGCCTTGGGCAAGGTTCACGTCGGCGCCCTCGGCGACCAGGGAACGGACTTTCTCGATGTCGCCCCCCATCGCCGCATCGGTCAGGGATTCGGGCGCGGGGATTGTACTCGCCGTCGCGGCCCAAAGGAGCGCCCCCAGGCAAAAGGTTGCTGCCTTCCACATGCGCATTTGCTCCTCCATCAGGCGGACAGCGAGAAGGGGCCCGTGCTGTCGCCGAAGCTATCCATGTCCTCGAAGCCGAGTTTCTGTGTGAGGCTCAACATCACGTTCGCCATGGGCGTTCCGGGCGATGCCCTCAGATGCAGGCTACCTTCGAGCTCGCCGTTGGCGCCTCCGACGATGAAGAGCGGGCACCGCTTGTGATTGTGGACGTTGGGGTCGCCCATCGGGGAACCGTAGATCAGCATCGTCTTGTCGAGGAGCGTGGCACCGGCCTCCTGGATACTCGCAAGTTTCTCCAGGAAGTAGGGGAGTTGCCCCACGTGGTATCGATTGATCTGCAAGAACTCCACGATGTTCTTCTCTCTGTCGCCGTGGTGCGATGCCGGGTGAAATCCCTTGTCGATGCCGCTCGCCGGGAATACGCGACCCGAGGCATCCCGCCCCATTTTGAACGAGAAGACACGGGTCATATCTGCCTCGAATGCCAGCGCCTGGAGATCGAACATCAGCCGGACGTGCTCATCGAAGGAGTCTGGGACACCGGCCGGCGCTTCCGGCAGCTCCCGCATCTCTCCGCTGGCGTTGCGCTCGACGACCTTCTGGATTCGGCGTTCGATCTCGCGAACGTTCGAAAGGTACTGGTCCATTCGCTGACGGTCGGCCGCGTCCAGCTCCCGGTTCAGCTTGGCCACTTCCCCGGCGACGAAGTCGAGAATGCTCTGGCTTGCCCGGCGGCGCGCCGCGCGCTCCTCGGGCGTACCACCAGCGCCGAAGAGCAGATCGAACGCGACCCGGGGATCCCGAATCATGGGGAGCGGCTCGGTCGGGGAGGCCCAGCTGATGGTATCCGTATAGACGCACGAGTAGCCGTAGGCGCATCCGCCCGCCTGGTCGACGTTCTCGATGCAGAGTTGCAGCGACGGTATCGGCGTGTCCTGCCCGAAGCGGCGAGCGTACATCTGGTCGATCGACGTCCCCGCAAAGACATCGGAGCTCTCGGTTTGTTTGGGATGCGTCTGCGTCAGGAACGTCGAGCTGGAGCGAAAATGATCTCCACCGATCTCTTTGGGTATGACCGCTTCGGCCGGCCACACGTCGGTATCGCTGACGATCGTCAGGTAGTCGCGGAACGGCTCGAGCGGGCTCAGCGCGCTCGGGCTCAAGTCGAAGTTCCGGCCCACTTCCGCCGGTGACCACAGGTTCTGGGTGGCGCCCCACTTGGTGCTTCCGGCCGAGCCGTGGACCATCTCGATCGCGACCAGGCGGGTCGGATCGGCTGACGCGGAATCCGTCGCCGCCCAGGCTTTCCGGGCCGGTACCATGGCATCCAGGAAGGGCAAGGCCACCGTTGCGCCAACGCCCCGTAGAAAAGTGCGTCGGGGAATGTGCTTTCCGGTTATGAACCCCATGCTTCGGGCCTCCTCCAACGTTTCAGTATGTGCTCACTCTTCAGTCTTTACCGCCACCGGCGCCTTCATCAGGAACGCCGGACTCTTCACGACGCCGAGAATGAAGGACGACATACGGTTGTCGTTCTGAGCGGCCTCCCGCTCGATCGCACGGATCGCGGGCATGTCGTAGTACTCCACACGGCGCCCCAGGGCATAGGCCATGAGGTTCTCGATGAACGTTCGGAGCAGCGACGTGGAACGGGCAAGAAGCGCGTCCCTGAGGTCCGCCGGGCCGGTCAACGGCGTCCCGTCGTAGAGCTCGCCCGACGGGTCGATGGGAACCCCTTTGTCCTTGATCCTCCAGGCGCCGGTGGCGTCGAAGTTCTCGAGGGCCAATCCGGGCGGATCGATCATGCTGTGACAGGAGCTGCAGGCGGGGCTCGAGCGGTGCCTCTCCAGCTGCTCGCGCACCGAGAGCAGGCGGCCACCCTCCGCCTCGCCGGCCTCTTCCAGCTCCGGCACGTTCGGCGGAGGCGGAGGCGGCGGGCTTCCGAGCAGCACTTCCATAATCCACTTGCCCCGGAGTACCGGGGACGTGCGGCTGGCGTGAGAGGTCAGCGTCAGGATGCTGCCGTGAGCAAGAACACCCCTTCGTCTGGAATCCGGGTATGTGACACGGCGGATGTCGTTGCCGGTAACGTTCGGAATGCCGTAGTGAGCGGCGAGCCGCTCGTCGAGGAAAGTGTAGTCCGCGGTCAGGAGCTCGAGCGCGCTCCGATCTTCCTGGACGAGGCTCGCGAAGAAGAGCTCTGTCTCGCGACGCATCGACGCCTTGAGCTGATCGTGGAAGTGGGGATAGGTCCGCACGTTCGGATGCATCTTCTCGAGATCGGGCAACCGCAGCCACTGTGCGGCGAAGCGTGTCGCGAGCGCCTCCGAGCGGGGCTCGGCCAGCATCCTTCGGACCTGCTGTTCGAGCACCTCTGGATTCGACAACTCTCCCTCGCGCGCGAGGCTCACGAGCTCTTCGTCCGGCGCGGTCCCCCAAAGGAAGAAGGACATACGCGACGCCAGGTCCAGGTCGTCAATCCGAAAGGGCTCTCCGGGCTTGGCGCTTTCCGGCGGCTCTTCGAAACGGAACACGAAATGCGGGCTCGCCAGAATTCCCTCGAGGGCCGTCCGGACTCCGGACTCGAAGCCCCCTTCCTTCTCGCCAAGCTCGTAGAGGGACATCAACGGCTCTACATCGTCCGACGAGAGAGGCCTTCGGTACGCCTGGGATCCCAGTCGCGTGATGATCTCTTCGGCACATGGCAACGCCTGCTCAGGCGAAGCCGGGCGGCACGAGAAGATCTTCTCGCGGCTGGGCGTCTGTGAGACCCCGGTGGGGTCGTAGGGTCCGGCGATGGCGAGATCCCGCAAGTGGGGGAGGCTCGTGAACCCGTAGGCGTCGGCGATGCTCGTACTCGCGATCGACCAGTCGTGCGGGGCAATGATGTCCTGGACTGGTCCCTCGACTTTGCGGACGAACGCGGCGGAGACGCGCTGCGGCCCTGCCCTGACCAAGAAGCGTTCGGTTCGCAAGTTGACGCCGTTCGGGTCCGACACGTGCATCCACCGGTCGATGTCCATGAGAGCCACCGGCTCGCCGTTGACCGAGACCTCGATCTGCTCCGGTTCGTCCACGGTGTGGAGCGTTGCCGAACCGCTGCCGTGGAGGGCACCGGTCGTCTCGTGGTGGAAGGAGACTCGGAAGCTGTACTCACCGTCGGCCGGGAAATGATGGATGACGGAGAGCCCCCCGCGCGTTCCGTAGGGAGCACCTTCCACGTGCTCCGTCTGGGAGACCCAACGCGTAACCTTATAAGTTGCTTCCCGGGGGCTCGCTCTGGGGTCACCAACGGCCAGCCGGCTCACCTCGCTCGCGGCGCGCAAATAGCTTTCCATCAGCGTTGCCGAAAGCATCTGAACGTCGGCAATGTTGTCGAAATTGGCGCTCTTCGTGTCGAGCGGGAGGTAGTCTCCGGCCCGGATATCCAGCGCCAGCAGGTCACGGATCGAACCCTGGTACTCGGCTCGATTGAGGCGCTGGAAACTCCGCCGGCCCGGATTGGGATTCGTCGCGGCCGCCTCGTCGAGCCGGGTCTCCAGCTCCGTGGCAAGCGCCGCAAGACTTTCTTCACCCGGCCGCGGCACACCCGCAGGGGGCATCATGCCCGCTCTGACTTTGCGGATGATTTTTTCCGAGAGTCTCGCGTTGTCGACGGCGGCGGTAACGTCGAACGAATCCAGAGACATGTTGCCCAGAAGCGTCACGTCGTTGTGACAAAGCTGGCAGCTCCCTTCGATGACGGCCCGCGCCAACTCGAGGGACGAGCTAGCCGCGCTCGGGGAGGGTGGGGGAGTCGCGCGGGCCGCCGGGTCCGCTTGCGACAGACTCAAGAACAGCACGGCGGTGCCGAACACCGCAGCTTTGATTCTCATCTACTCGCGCCTCACGTCACGGCCAGATCATGGATCCCGGAGGAGCTTCGAGCTCCTATCCCAGGGGCCAACTCCAAGCATCGCCCCATATGAAACGCTAAGTGTAGCATATCACCGATTCGCATCGCAGAGGTGTCACGTGGCGGGCGGGGCGCAATCGACTTCCGTTCATGCGACCTGTTTTCGATAGTTCCAGAACGAATCCCAGGCGCCCGTGCTTCGGAAGACACAGCGCAGTGCGAGCATTGCATCGGCCCCAGCGGCGTGCCATCTCATCCCGACTCGCTTCATCCTTTGTTGCATAACGTGGCTCACGGCACTTTCCACGGCACCGCTGCCGATGTAGTAGCCGCTTTGTCGAAACGTTCTGTATTTCATTCGATGCCCGTTTCTCTCGAGGTAGCCGGTGAGCTTGTCGATCTCTTCGTCTTTGGAACGATGACGCTTTTTCAGAAACCGCAAACCCTCGATCACCTCATCCACGGCGTCTTCGTATAGACGGTCGAGTTGCGATTTGCGCCACTGTGCGGCTTCGTCGGTGCCTTCGCCGAAAACCACCCGTGCCACACGGCTGATATTCTCGTCGGCGTGATACCAATCAAGGATCTCGACTCGATCGGTGAACAGCTCCTCCGCAAGATTCCAAATCCACGGCGCACCGTCACCCAGGATGACGACCTTGCGAGACTCCGCCCCCATTGAGCAAGAGCGAGGCCACAAAACCTCGCCGAGTGCTTCGGGGCTACCTCGAACCCCTACGACCTGTCGTTCGGTCAACTCTCCGCGTCCGAGCTTGCTCTGCACACGCCCTTGCTCGGTATAAAGGCAGCCTAGCTTGACTTCCTGCCAGCGGCCGTCCACGAATACCATCCCGCCGTCTATCCCTATGTACAGCGGTCCCTTATGGCGTCTGCCCGTTCCAGCTTCCACCTCGTTCGCAGGCTCTTTCGAAAAACCCTCCGCCTTTTTCCCATCGGCGCCTACCAAGCTTTGAATCTTCTCGGAGCTCACGACCACCCCGGTGAACTTTCGCAGCAATTGCTCGCTCGCCGAGCGGTAGGGTTCGATCACTCCTGCCAACAGCGACAACTCTTGTAAGGCTTGCGTGAATCCCTCCTGGTCCACCCGCATCTCTTCCAGCAGCGGATACTTGCCTTGACGACACTCACAGCACTGAGCGTAAACCACACTCAGCTCCACATCCCGACCCGCCAGTACCGTGTGCACCCGGAACGCTCGATGTTGTCGAAACTCCATCGACGCGCCGCATTCGCATGCGCCTGACACACCGAGTCGTTCCGAGCGTTGGCTGAGCGCCTTGCCCAGTACCTCACGCAGGTATTCGCTGCCCTTGACCCGCATCCACTCGTCACACCGTTCGACATCAGCTTCCGCTTCCACGACCGCCTGCCACACTTGCTCCGCGAACTCCTCGGATAGACGACTTACTTCTTTACTAAACTCCTCCCGCGTGATACTGCTTTTCATTGAGGTGTCCCTCCATCGGCCGCTTAGCTGCGACCGTTTTCTTTATTTAGGATTGTGAAGGACACCTCATTTTTCCTTTTATGTCAAGAGAACATTTCTAGTAGAAAAATGATCAAGATCACGAAAAGGTTGCGCCCCACGTGGCGCCGCCGCCGGTCTTGCCGCGTTTTCGGTGCGGCGTTAGAATCGAGCCGATGAGTGCAGTAGTGGACACGGTTGGAGTGAGACGCTTCAAGGTCGACGAGTACTATCGGATGGCCAACGCGGGCGTCATCGATCCGGACGAGCGCCTCGAGCTCATCGAAGGAGTCTTCACGGTAGGCGCTTCTCCGACGGAGTCGCCACGATGGACTCCACAAGATCGAGATCCACGCGGTCCGAGGACCTTTCCCAGACACGCCTCGCCACTCTCTCGAGCTCCGTCCGGTCGGGGCGAGTGATCGTAACGCCCGCTGCCAATAGCTCCGCCAGGGCAACTTCCTCCTCGCGGCGATAGGCCTCGCGCTCCGCCACGATCGCCTTCGCTGCCGCAAGGCGAACCGCCCGCCTATCTTCCGGGGAGAGAGAACCGTAAACACGCTCGCTCATGACCAGGGGAGCTACGAGATACATCCAGCCGATCTCTGCCCAATAAGGTGCCACCTCGTAGAAGCCTTTCGAAAAGTAGTTGGAGCGCGCCGCCTCCGCGCCGTCGATGACGCCTTGCTCGAGTGCGGTGTAGACCTCGCCGTAAGCCATGGGGAGTGGGCTGGCGCCGAACGTTTCGAAGGTGCGGAGATGCAGGGGATTCTCCATCGTTCGGATCTTGAGGCCCGTCATGTCCGCGAGCGCGTCGACCCGACGGTCTCTGGTCATGAGGTGTCTCAAGCCAACGTCGAAGTATCCGAGGAGGCGGAGTCCCTTCGCCTGCAGTGGTGCCGCGAAGCTCTGCCCGATCGGTCCATCCAGCACCCGGTACATGTGCTCCCGGTCGCGAAACAAGTAAGGGAGGTCGAAGACGAGAAGCTCCGGAGAGAACGTGGCCAGGGGCGCGTTCGCAGGACAGGCCACTTCGACGGCGCCAATGATCGTCAGCTCGATGACCTCGCGCTCGTTTCCGAGCGCGTTGTTGGGATAGACGTCGACCATGAGGCGCCCGTTGGTGGCGGCTGCGAGCTCTCTGCCGAAGACTTCGAGACCCCGTACCGTCGGCTCGTTCGGTGCGCTGGACGAGCTCGCCTTGAAGACGCGGACCGCGCCCCGATCGGGCCGGCAGCTTGCCGCCACGAGGCAGGCTGCGATGAGGAGGACTCGAGCATTCATAGAAGCCCGAACCAGCGGGGAAGCGTGGTCACCGTCTCCGGGAAGAGAGTGACCAGCGCCTGGACGACGAGCATGGCGGCAATGGGCCGCAGGGTCCAACCGGCGACGCTGCTCACGCTCTGGCCCGCGATCGAGCAGGCGACGAAAAGCGTCGCTCCGTACGGTGGAGTCACCATGCCGATGCAGAAATTCACTCCAGTCAGCACACCGAAGTGCACCGGATCGACTCCGAAGTGGACCGCGAGCGGGAAGAGAATGGGCACGATGACGATGATCGCAGAGATGCTCTCCATGAACATACCCATGACGATCAAAATCACATTGGCGGCCAGGAGAAACGAGAGCTGGCTTCCCGTCCAGGACGAGAGAGCATCCCCCAGCCGATCGGGGACGTGCGCCACCGCAATGATCCACGCCAGCAGGAAGGCGCTGGTGGCGACGAACATGACCACGCAGGAGCGAAGCGCCGCGGTGACGAGGAGCTGCTCGAGGTCTTTCACCCTCAGCTCGCGATATACGAGGAACCCGACGATCAAGCCATACGCTACGGCGATCCCGGCCGCCTCGGTGGCGGTAAATATGCCGGCGAGGATACCGCCGAGCACGAGCACCGGCATGCCGATGGCGGGGAGGGCTTGCCAGAGCGCGGATGCGAAGGAGGTTCCCTGGAATTCCTCCGCGTGCGGCTCGGTTTCGTAGCGGCGCGCCTGGCCGTAGCTCGACACGATGAGAGCGCCGGCGATGAGGACCCCTGGAACGATGCCGCCAATAAACAGAGCCGCGATGGACGTCCCGGTGACGTAGCCCATCACTATCATGATGATGCTTGGCGGGATGATAGGGCCGATCGCACCACCTGCGGCTTGGAGGGCCGCCGCAAAACCGATCGGATACCCGCGTGTTTTCATGGCGGGGATCATCATGGAGCCAATGGCAGCGGTGCTGGCGCTGGAGCTTCCCGAGATCCCGGCAAAGAACATGGACGATGTGACGGAGACGATGGGGAGCCCGCCCCGGAGCCGTCCGACCAGCGCAATGGCACGCCTCGAGATACCGCAGGCATTCATCAGCTCACCTGCGAGGATGAACAGCGGCACCGCCATCAGCGCCCAGGAGTCAAGGGCTGCGAAGGCTCTTTGAGCGATGAGCTCGAAGGGTATCTGCCCATCCACGAGCAGGGCGGCCGCGCCGCTGAGACCGATGCCGAAGGCGACTGGCACGCCGAGAGCGAGCAGCACGAAAAGGCTCAGGAAGAGGGCGGCGATCATCGATCGGGCTCTCCCCCGGGTGCGCGCTCGTGCCGCTGTTCTTCGACGAGGAGCGCACCTGCGACCATCGCTATCAGGAGTCCGCTTGTTGGGACTGCAAGGTAGGGCCATACCATCGAAATGCCGAGGGCGGGCGAGACTTGAAGAGCAGCGACTGGCAGCAGCCGGAATCCGAACACCGCGAGGAGGAGGCCAAAGAGACCCACGAGGAGATGGATGAAGGATCTCACCCACCGTTTCGCCGTGGGTGGAAGAAGCGGCGTCAGATAGTCCACCGCAAGGTGCATGCCCTTCGACAGACAGACGGGCGACGCGAGAAGCACGAGCCAGACCTGGAGATATCGCGCCAGCTCTTCCGTCCAGCTCGGTGGGTTGCCAAACACGTACCGCGCGACGACCTGGTAGACGACGAGCACCGCGATGGTTGCCAGGAGGGCAGCAACCACCTTCTCGAGTTTCGCGACGAGCCAGGGCATCTCAAGCGGGCTGCGGCTTCAGCTTTTCCAGGAAGAGCTCCTTGCCGGTGCGGGACGACTCGTAGATCGCGGAGACGATGGCGAGCGAGACCCGAGCATCCTCGCCGGTGAGCACCGGATCCCGGTCGTCTCGAATCGCATCGACCATGTCCTGCAGCTGCACGCGATGCCGCGTTTGCGGGTACGTCCAGGGATCGTCGATGTCGGTGAGATCGGACGGCGGCTCGACATCTTCGTGAGGGTAGTCCTTCACGTCCCAGAGCAGAATCTTGTCGTACTGCGCGTTGGCGACGACGCTACCGTTCTCGCCGTGGATCTCGAGCCGCGATTTGAGCGCCGGCTGAACCGACGTCGTGCTCTCGATGGTGCCCATAGCACCGTTTTCGAAGCTCACCAGAGCCGTGGCGGTGTCCTCGACCTGGATCCTGTGCCTCTTTGTTGCGACCCGCCCGATGACCGATCGCACCGGCCCGACGAGGTGCTGGAGGAGGTCGATGATGTGAATCGACTGGGTCATCAGGCACCCGCCTCCTTCGAGCTCCATGGTCCCCCTCCACTCCGCGGAAGCGTAGTAGGCAGGCGTGCGAGAGGATTTGTCGATAGCGTCGGCCAGATAGATCCTGCCCATCGCGCCGGAATCGACGAGCTTCTTCAACCGGGCCGCGACCGAGCCGAAACGCATTTGAAAAACGACTCCCAGCTTCGTGCCGTTGTTACGGCACACCCGGATCATCTCGTCGGCCTTCGCGAGAGTGGTCTCCAGAGGTTTCTCGACGAGAACGTGCTTTCCTGCCTCGGAGGCCGCGATCGTGATCTCGCGGTGCACTCCGGTGGGGGCCAGCACGCAGACGACGTCGACATCGTCGTTGTCGAGAAGCTCTCGGTAGTCCGTCGACCAGCTTCTTACCCCGTGCTCACGGGCGAAACGCCGGACGTTCTCCTCGTTCCGCGAGCAGACGCCGACGAGCTCCGCACCCTCCACAAATCGAAGCTCCCTGGCGTGGAAGCCTCCCGCCATTCCGGTTCCCACCAGGCCAAAGCCGATGTGTCCGTGGTTCAACTCTCTTCCTCCGGGCCCAGCGAAGCCATCAACCCCTCTCTCATGAGGGCGGGAGGCATGTTGCCCACTTTCAAGAGTCTCTCGTGGAAATCGCTGAGGCTGAAGCGATCACCCCGTCGCTCTTTGAGCTCATCCCGCATCTTCAGAATCTCCGACATGCCCATGAAGTAGCCGATGCGGTAGCCCGGGCGCTGGGTCGAACCATCGATTTCGAGCTGAGCGGCCCAGCGCAGAAACCCCACCTGGTCGGCCAGAAGGGATACGGCGTCCTCGTAGGTCATCTTGCCGGTATGGATGCCCACGTCCCACACGACACGCGCGTTCCGCCAGAGGCGCAGTTGGAGGTGTCGCAGCACGATCCGATCGTCGGGGAAAAAGCCGGTCTCCCGCAGCAGCTGCTCGTTGTAGAGTCCCCAGCCCTCGCTGAAGATGGGAGTCCCGAACTCGCGACGAAGTTTGCTCGGGTTGTGCATCTGGTAGAGGCCCTGGATGTGATGTCCGGAGTAGGTCTCGTGGGGTGCGGTGACGATGATGACGCCGTAGTCGTGCTCGACCAGATATTCCTGTTTCGTCTTTTCGTCCCACTGGTCCTCGAAGGGGTTGATCATCCACTGCGCGACGAAGACGCCGTTCTCGTCCGCCCCCCGCGCTCGAGAGAAGTTGCCGTAGTACGACGTCCTGCGCAGGTACTCGGCGCGGGGCACGACATCGGCTCGCTCGTTCCACGGGATCGGCACCAGGTCCTTGGCAAGAATGTGCGCCTTCGCCTTGTCGACCCACTCCTGGTGGGCCTCGATCATTTCGTTGGGCTCCGGGTAGTCGTTCTTGATCTCGACGGCGAGCTCCTGCCAGGTCTTCGACGGATCGATTCGCTCCGCGACCTCTTCCATCTCTTTCGTCGTGCGACTGAACTCCTGCATCCCGTACTCGAAGAGTGCGTCCGAATCATAGGGCAGCATGAACTGATCCTTCAATATCTGGTCATAAGTTTCGGCGCCGATGGCCCAGTGTCCCTCCTCTCGCTTGGGAAGCTCGTCCTTCAGAAAGTCGACGAACCTCTCCAGTGCGTCCCGGGATTCCGCGTTGGCCGCGAGGAGCGCCTCCTCGTGGTCGGGCACGTCCGAGGCGAAACGAGGGACCTCGTTATCGAACAAGCCGAAGGCCCCTTCGGCCATGAAGACACTCAGCTCCTGAAATCGCGGGATGTAAACGGAGAGGTTCTTCTGGCCGTTCTCGAGCTGTGCCGGAACGGCTCTCAGAAGACGCAGAAGCTCGTCGGCCTTCTCGGACATGTCGCCGGGCCTTCCGATGGTTTGCGGAATGGGGCGAAACCTCATGTAGGCTCGGGGGTCCTTCTTCCAGGGCTGGATTTCGGCCTGCTCGATCTCGCGCCCGCGGAGGATGCTCTCGGCGAAGCGTCCGTCGATCCGGTCGTCGGTCGAAAGCTCGGTGGGATCGATCTCCCGCAACTGCTCGAGGAGCCGCCGGGTCTCCTCCAGCTCGCTCGCGAACGAGGCCGCGCTCAGATCGCTGGCGCGCTCCGACTCCTCCCGCGCGACGAAGTCGTCAGTGAAAGCGGCGAGCCGGCTTTCGGCGTCCGAATTTTCATCGGGTGGCGCCTGACATGTCACAGCTCCGGCCGCGAATGCGACCGTGAGGATCGGGTATGCGTAGCGTCCCATCGTTGGCCTCCTTCCTCGAAGGAGGCGAGGCTATCACGCTCGAGGCGGGCCGTGGTCACAGAAGGGCAATCGAGCTGCTGAGCCGCGCTGACCGGCCATCTTGACAATGTAGCCACATGAGGCTACATTGGTCGTTATGAAGGCCGTCGGCATTCGGGAGCTCAAGAACCGACTAAGTGAGTACCTGCATCTGGTTCGAAACGGGGAAGTGGTCCTCGTCACCGACCGCGGCGTTCTCGTGGCGGAGCTCAGACCACCCGGAACGACTCCAATCGACCACGCGGACCCAGTCCTCGAGACCCTCGCGCGTCGAGGGAATGCAACGGTCGGTGCTCCGAATCGTCCGGACCTCTACCCCACGATGTCTCCCGTCGCGACACCGGAGACCGCCGAGAAGCTGCTCGCCGAAGAGCGCGGAGGGCGGTGAACGTCTACGCCGAGTCGAGCTCGGTGCTTGCCTGGCTCTTCGGCGCGCCCCACGCTCAATCCGTTCAGTCGGGCCTGGCTGGCGCAGAGCTTGTCATCGCATCGGACCTGACTCTGGTGGAGTGTGATCGCGTGCTCCACCGCGCCACCTTCAGTGGCGACTGACGGAGGCGGAGGCCGCGGGCCGACGAGCAACACTCAGTCGAGCAGCGGCTCATTGGGTCGTCTTCCGGCTCGATAGTGAGGTTGTCGAGCGCGCAAGGCGGCCGTTTCCCGTGGAGCCCATTCGAACGCTGGACGCGCTCCACCTCTCTACGGTGCTCCTCGCTCGAAGTCTCGTCCCCGATCTACATATCGTCACGCTGGATCGGAGAGTGCGGGACAACGGCATCGCGCTGGGATTCAAGACGATCCCGGACGAGGCGCTCTCCTAGTGCCGTTCCAACCATCTCTGGACGTGAGAAAAATTAGTTATTGACTAGCGGTACCGCTATGTTATAGAATTGCGAGTATGGGATACGTAACGAAGCTGCAGGTGATCAAACGAGCCAACGACACCCGTCAGTGCTATGTGATTTGCCCGTCGCCTTTAGCGCAGGCGCTAGAGATGGAGCAGGGCGAGGAGCTGGAGTGGGTGGTGGAGGATCGAAACACCCTGATTGTGCGTCGGACGCCAAAGGCGAAGCGAGGGAGAAAGCGGGGTAGACGTGGGTGATAACCAAACGTCGCTTCCCGGCTTTCCGAGTCCGCGAAAACGGAACGATGGTGATGACGGCGATGAGGGAGAACGCGCGACACAGGCTCGGTTGAAGGTGGTCGATCGCGCGCAGCTGCTGCTGCGGACGGTGGACGTGGAGCGATTGATCCCAGAGGATGACCCAGCGCGTGCGATCTGGGAGTTCGTGGGTTGGCTGGATCTCAGCGGGTACACGGAGCAGATCCGCTCCGTCGCGGGTGGCGCAGGCCGGCCCGCGTTCGATCCGCAGCTACTGGTGAGCCTGTGGGTCTACAGCTACAGCCAGTCCGTGAGTTCGGCCCGCGCCATTGAGCGGCTGTGCGAGCATCATCCGGCTTATCAATGGCTCACCGGAATGCAGAGCATCAGTGCGCACACGCTATCGGACTTTCGGGTGACCCATTCGGAGGCCCTACACGAGTTGTTTGTGCAAACTTTGGGGCTTCTGAGTGCAGACGGATTGATCACGCTCGAGCGAGTCATGCTGGATGGGACGAAGGTGCGCGCGAATGCTTCGTCGAGTGGATTTCGCAGCAAGCCTCGTGTGGAGGCGTATCTGAAGGATGCGCGTGAGGCGGTCGAGGCTCTCGAAGCACAGACGGAGGAGGAATCGAGCCGGCAGATGCAGGCAGCACAGCAACGCGCCAGGCGAGAGAGACAGGAGCGTCTAGAATCAGCGTTGAAGGAGTACGACAAGCTGGAAGCCGCCAAAAGCCGCGTAAAACGCGTGAGCACGACCGATCCCGACGCGCGGGTGATGAAACAAGCCGAGGGCGGCTCCGCACCTAGCTACAACGTCCAGGTCTCAACGGATGCCGCGCACGGCCTGATTGTCGACATCGATGCCACGCAGGCCGGCAGCGATTATCAGCAGCTGACGCCCGCCATACAACGGCTTGAGCAGAGCATGCACCGCGCGCCCGAGCAGATGGTCGTAGATGGGGGCTACATCAGTAGCAACAACATCACGGAGATGGCGAAGCGCGACATCGATTTCGTCGGTCCCCAATCCGAGAACAAGGCAGCAGAGGCTAATCGGCGCAAGTCGTATAAGCACCACGGCGTGAGTCCGGAATACGAGGCGTCGAAGTTTGTCTTCGATACGGAGACCAACACGTATGTGTGCCCGCAGGGCAAGCACTTACGCTACGACGCCAAGCAGGAAAGCCATGGCACGATGTGCTATCGATACAAGGCGTCGGAGCAGGGGATGTCCCGGCCGCTGTTGAATTTGGTTGGGTAGCGGCGGCACCTGTGAATACTCTTAGGCAGCAAACTCATCGCTGTCAAGAGATTTCTGTTTGCTTCTAAGCGCGTGAACGAGAGCGCCCATATGGCGATAGCCTTTGATACGCCGGAACTTTTTCTGCGCGGTGACGACGCCGAGAGCGGTCCATCGGCAAACCATGGAAAGACTCTTCCAACGCTTGACGTTTCTCGATACTCTGCGAATGGTTCCGTTGAGATTCTCAATGGCGTTCGTCGTGGCAAGAGACTGGCGAAGTAAGGCGGGCAGCGCGAGTTTCACGACCGTGAGTGTCTCTTCCATCCCTTCACGAAGGCTTCCGGCAGCTTCGTCGTAGCCGTTTCGCTCGAGCCAAGACACCAATGCCTGAAGTCGCTTGCGCGCCTTGTCGGCACTCTTGCACTTGTAGGCTTCCTTCATCGTCTGGAGCACGTAGGCGTGACGAGACTTGGGAAGGTACGAGCGGAGATTTCGGAGTTTATGGATCTGGCACCTTTGGATGACCGCGAGATCCCCCAAAACGTCGACGAGTGCCTTGCGGATGCCTTTGCCTCCGTCCACTACGCAGAGAATCGACTCATCGACGCGCAAGCCTCGCTCGAGAAGGTCCTGCAACATCGCGGTGCACACCCGAGAGTTCTCCGTCGAGCCCAGCCATATACCCATGGGCACCTTCGTTCCATCTATTGTGATACCGAGACTTACGACGACGGTCTGTCCGGCCACCTCAAGGCCATCCATCATCAGTGCCGCAAGCTCGAACTCCTCTAGCCGCCGAGACAGGTATTCCCCAAGCTTCTTAGTCGTCTGGCTCACGAGGTGACGGCTGGCGGCACTCTTACTCGTGCCACGAGACTTCAACTTGGCCGCGGGTTTGTCCAGACTCGATCCGTAATTTCGGGTCGATACCCCCACCAAGATCTGATTCAACACTCGCTCTGGAAGCGGGTCTTCTTCGCGGAAGGCTTCGAAGTGTGGAAGCGACGCCTCCTCGCCCGACTTCGAGCGAACTCGAGGTCGCGACACTTGGATGCGACGACCACCGAAGCTCAGCTCTCCGTTCGTGCTCCCCCAGTGGTTATGAGTTCGCTCCTTCTCGTGCTTGCCCTTGAGCCCCGCGATCTCCTCGGCGTCCTCTCTGAGCAGTAGGTGCAGAGCTGTCAGTCCTTGCTCGTACACCCATTCCGTCAGGTCCGCCTTCGTGGCCGCGATCCCAGCTATCATCGGTAGCAGTATCTGACCGACTTGGCCAACTACCTTGCCCGTAGGCGAGTGCGTTTGCTTTCTTACTGGCTTCTTTGATTTCCTAGGCATTGGTGGCTCCTTGTCCCCCTCTGGAGACGGTTTATTGGCAGACCTATTCTTAGGCCGGCCAAGGAGCCGCCGCTACCCAAAATTCAACATCCGGCGGGACATCCCCGTCGGAGCAAGACTGCCAGACGTGTCCGGCCAAAGATCAGTGCTGTCCTCGTACGCGGCACGGCCGCTCGATCGAGCGGCGCGAACTCTTGCCCGACATAGCCGCGTTCCGGCAGAAGATGCAGACCGACGAAACCAAGGCCATCTATAAGACACGCTCGCAAGTGGCCGAGTTCCCGAATCTCTGGATCAAAGCCAAGTTTGGCCTGCGGCAGTTTAGCGTGCGCAGAATTGCCAAAGTACGCACTGAATCTCAGTGGGTCGCCCTTACCCACGATATCCTGCAGTGGATTCGCCTCCGCTGGAGGCCAAAGATGGTATCGGCGCTCGCGCCGTAAGCGTCCGCTCCCACCATGTTCCCGATACGTCGCTCCCGAGGCATCCTTTGTGTGCTCGCCACTGGAGGCGGGGGACGAAGGAGGCAAGAGATGTCGAAGCGAAGGACAGCGGGGATATCGAAAGTGATAGGGAAGCGGCGCTGGGCAGAGGCGGATGCGCGGAATGTTGTGTCGTCATGGCAGCGTAGTGGGAAGCGTGTCTCGGAGTTCGCCAGGGAGTACGGGTTGACCTCCCAGCGGCTGGTTCGGTGGTCGGAGCGACTGCAAGGCGGGTCGAGGGGGAGTGTACGGTTTCATCCGGTTCGCCTGGTGGGAGGCGAGCGAGAAGGCGAGCGAGGAGGCGAGAGGGACGCGATCGAGGTGGTGTTGTTGGACGGCAGGCGCGTACGAGTGCGTGAGGGGTTCTCATCTGAGGAGCTGGGTCGGGTGCTCGAAGTTCTAGAAGGTCGAGCGTGATGTGGATGCTCCCATCGTCTGTGAGGATCTACGTTGCGGCGGAGCCGATGGACCTGCGTCGCGGCTTTGACGGGCTGGCTGCAGCGACGCGGAGTGTGATCGGTCAATCGCCCCTGAGCGGTCATCTGTTCGTGTTTCTGAATCGGCGTCAGAATCGTGTGAAGATCCTCGCTTGGGATCGGACGGGGTACGTTTTGCTGTACAAGAGGCTGGAGCGAGGGACCTTTGAACTGCCGACGTCACCGCGTCCGGGTGATAGGCACGTTGAGTTGGACTCTGGCGAGCTGGGACTGATGCTGGAGGGGTTGGACCTTCGTGGCGCTCGACGCCGGAAGCGATGGTATCAGCGAGCTGAGGAGAAGAGAGTCGCCCTTCACGGTTGAAGGGCTGATTTTCTTCCCAAGAACGCAGCAGGGACTTGACTTTCTTGCTTTTTGCGATTAGTCTTAATCTTCTATATATGACTAAGACACGACTACTGCAACGGCTTCAAACCCTCGGCGAGAACGCTGTACCGGGCACGCTTACGGAGGTCATGTTTCGCTGTGGTAAAACCGCCTGCGGGTGCCGAACCGACCCGAATCGTCTCCATGGTCCCCACCTGTACCTGAAGTTTCGCAACGAGGAGGGTCGGTCGACATCGCTGTACATCCCGCGAAGCCACGAACGGGAAGTTCGTCGTGGAGTCGAGGCCTGGTCGAAGATGCGAGAGGCGGTGGCTCAGTTGGGCAATCAGAATCGCAAGGGGCTAGCGAAACAGCTGCGTCAAAGGCGTAAGTAGTGAACACGAGCTCCGAATCGACCCAGTCGCGCCGAGAGGGCGCTGGCAGTACGAGGGCGCCCAACGCTCTGGGGCAGATTCGGGATTCGGCCCGAAGTCTAGCAAGCGAGGGCAAGACGGAGGAAGCGTTCGACCTGCTGGTCTCGGCGCTGGATGCGGTGTTGCGCAAATCGAGAGAGCTGGAGCTGATGGTGTTGAAGCTTCAGAGGGAACGAGTAGGCAAGCGCTCCGAGAAGGTGGACCCCGGACAGCTCCAGCTGATGTTCGAGCAGCTGATGAGCCAAAGCGGTGGTGAAGAGCTGGAGCCGGAGCTCGACCCACAAACCGAGGCTCGGGAAGACGCGGAGCTGGAACAGCAGATCGAAGAAGCGAAAAAGACTCGGCCACGAGGCAAGGGCAACAAACCGCGCCGCGAAACAATCCGAACGGACGGGATCGAACGCCAGGTTCACTTGCGCGAGATACCTGAAGAGGAGCGGGGCTGCTCTCGATGCGGCAAACTCAAGAAGCCTCTCGGTAAAGACGTCCGACGGAGGCTCGAGTACGTGCCGGGGCACTTCATCGAGCATGAGTACCATCTGGAGAAGTACGCCTGCGGGAAGTGCCGGGAAGGCGTCACGAGAGCCGAGGGCCCGGCCCCGGTGATCGACTGCGTATTCCAGCCATCGTGAACGCCGAATCCAGAGCAAGCTGAACAGCGAATCCGGTGAAGCCGAACGCTCATCGAAGCGATGAAGTGTTGGGTGACCTTCCTTTCCACTGATTGAAAACGTGAACCTATCTTACCTGCGTGTTGTGTAGCAAGGGGCGGCAGGTCGGTGCCGGAGGGAGCGGGCGTAAGGAAAGACGCGAAGCGACCTTCCCGCTCCCGTAGGCAGCGACCTGCCGCGGCCGAACCCCGGGCGATGTGGGGCTGGTTTCGGGGGGTTGCTGGGGTATGGCCTGGCTCGAGAAGACGCTTCCTGAGGCATTCTCGCGCGTCGTTTTGGCGCCGCATCGTCTGGTACCCCGGGTTTGGCGGTTTCACCCGTTTTTATCGCATCGACGCTGTGGTCCCTCGCTCGCTCATGCATCGGCGTTGTCAGATGCCTTTGGCGCAGCCTTGGTCTTTCTCAGAGAAGCTCCTTTGAGAGTGATGCGGTGCGCGCTGTGGAGAATGCGATCGCAGATAGCGTCTGCCTGGTTTGGGTCGCCAATCGCTTCGTGCCACTGCTTGAGCGGAATCTGGGTCGCGATGAGTGTGGAGCCACGCTCGGCGCGGTCTTCGATGACCTCCATTAGATCCCGTCTCTCCGATTCTTTCAGCGGGTGAAGCAGCCAATCATCGATAGCCAGTAAGTCCAGCTTGGCGAGTTTCGTCAAAAGCCGGGCGTAGGAACCATCACCACGAGCGACCGCGAGCTCGTGGAGCAAGCGCGGTGCTCGCACGTAGCATCCGGTGAAGCGGCGACGACAGGCCCGCTCCACGAAGGCGCAAGCCAAGAACGATTTGCCAATCCCCGTCGGGCCGGTGATGAGCAGGTTATGGCGCTCACCGACAAAGCGGCAGTTGCCCAGGCTCAAGATCTGTTCGCGGTTTAAGCCTCGAGGCGCTTGGAAGTTCACGTTCTCCAAACATGCCGGATAGCGGAGCTTTGCCGCTCGCAGTCGTCGAGAAAGCTTACGCTGTTCGCGGGCGGTCCACTCGGCATCGACCAGGAGTCCCACACGTTCCTCGAAGCTCAGCTCCTTGTATTCGCTCGAGCTCAACTGGGTTTCGAACGCGGACACCAAGCCGAACAACTTCATGGCGTTCATCTTTTCTATCGTTTCGGGTGTCAGCATCGGGACTCTCCTCCTTCGTAGTGATCCGCGCCTCGGATGTTCTCGTGCTCCTCTCGCGGTTTCGCTTCGGCGTCCGATTCGAGCACCACACGATCCAGACCAGCCGAGAGAATGTTTTTCACCGTGCGATAGCTGTAAGAGCTCAAAGCTTCCGCTCGTGCGCAAGCGGCCTCGAGACGCTCACTGCCCCAGCGGCTGCCTAGTCGCATGACTCCCAGGCAAGAGCGAAATCCCTGCTCCGGGTGAGGCCGACTCTCTAGAATCCCCGCAACCAGCCTTCCCGTGGCGCGACCTGACTGCTCCGCCCAGTGGAGCAGCCGCGACGGCGTCCACTCCAGGTGCTCCCGATGCGAACGTGGCATATGCTCCGGGTTCGTGGAGTAGTGCCCCTTTCCTTTCTTGCGGGGATGCGACGCGACGCGCTTTCCCTTGAACAGGACCTCCACCACCGAGGCCGTCACCCGTGCCTCGACTTTCTCGTGAATGAGCTGATAGGGAACGCTGTACAAGTTGTTCTCCACCTCAGTTCCGCCAGGCTGAAGAACGTGCGATGACGAAGCACCGCCAGGATCCAGCGCTGCGCCACCTGCACTGCCGACTCCACCTTCGCTTTGTCTTTCGGCTTGAACACCCGAGCCGGGACCACAACCGCACCGTAATGCGTCGCCAGCTCTTCGTACGTCCGGTTGATCCCTGGCTCGTAACGGTCCACCAAATCCACGCCGCTCTTCAAGTTGTCCGGAACCCAGATCTCCGTACTGCCACCGAAGTAATCCGACATCCCCTTATGGGCCTTCGCCCACGATTCCAGCGACTGGTTCAGTGTCGCTTCGACGTAGGTGTAACTGCTCGCGCCCAACGTCCCGACGAACAGCTCCATTTCGACGAGCTCTCCCGTTTTCGGATCGACGATGTGAGGCTTCTTCCCCCGAAAAATCGACGAATGTCTTCTCGCCTGCTCGATGCCGTTGACGCATCGTCGGGTTCAGCTTCTTCTTCCACTGACCGTACAGCTCGCAATAACGGCTGTAGCCGTACGCTCCCGGCTTATTCTCCGCGTACCGCTGGCAGCCTACTCCCGCCTCCACCCCTTAGCAGTTCCCGTGCCATAAACCCCCTATTCCGGGGCGAATGCGTCATGGGGACACCGGACGCATACCTCGCGCCGACGTGAGCGCATTGAGCACACGCAGCCCGATTCGTTTAAGAACTAGTGAGAAAGCTAGTCAAAGAGCAACAACGAAACGCCGATACGATACCGGGTGAATCCGCACCACGCGGACCCGCCCCCCCTAGTTGACACAAGTGCGGACCAACCATCCCCATCTCCCTGGGGAAACGCGTTTTTTCTCAGGTCCTCTGTCCGGACCCAGAGCCACGGACGGAAGCTCAAACGCGCGTTTGAGCAATGGTCTCGCTAGTGCCCTGTATCAGTAGTACGTCACATAAGTCTCGGGGCCTTTTGCGCACTGGCTTCGTTGCGGCATTAGGGCAGTTCGGCCTTCGGCCTAGCCCTCCGCTCGACCAGCTCGCTGCGGAAGGCGGGTCGGAGCACCTTGTCAGCACCAAAAATTGCGTCGGACTTCACCGACAGGCTCGGCGGGTTCAAGCACTAGCTTCGAGAGAGCTCACGGATCGTTCGCTCGAGCTGCTTTCGTGCCACGAGGTCGACCGCCTCGAGCTCGTCTGCGTGCAGCCGGAAAATGAGCCGATGCTCTCTTCCGATGCGTTGCCGGTACAGGTCGCGGTCGGCTTTGAGGCGTCGCGTACCTCGGAAAGCGTTCTCGTCCGCTGCGGCGATGCGGCTTGTGACCACGACGGCCCGGCGTCGTATAGGGTCGGGAACCGCTTCCGCGCTGGAACGGAACCGTTTCGTGAACACCGGAATGCGGAACGATAACGTGATCGGAGCATCGAACAGCGAAGCGTCAGAGTCCTCGTCGGCTTCGATCTCGGGAGGCTTCTCGACGTTCTCGCGCTCCGCCTCCAGCGCACCGACGCGTTTCAAAGTACGCTCCAGTTGTCGACGCAGCTGGTTTCGCTCCGTGTGTCGCTGGGAAAGCTCGCCTCGGAGACGACTCACTCGCTCTCTCAGCTCGGCGATGCGAGGATCGGCAGGTGCGGCGGGCTCCGCCGACGGCGAAAAGCTCGCCTCCGGCCCGGAGCTCCTGCTCGCTTGCTCGTCGAGCTTGCGGTGCAGGTCGGAAAGCTCTTGTCGAAGACTTGCAAGCTCCGCCTCTTTCTTCCCGAGCATCTGCCGGGCGTCGTCGTCACCCCCGGCCGCTGCTTTCGGCTGGCGGGCCGGCTCGGGGTGAAGGGGAACGTCGTCGTAAAACTCCGACTCCTCACCCCACCCCCAGAGGTCCTGCATCCCCTCCGTAGGATCCAGCGCCGGCAAGTCCAACCGGTCGCGTGCCTGGCCGAGCTCTTCTTGAAGTGTGTTCCGGTCCCAGAGATTTGCAGTTGGCGCCACCCCTCGGGCAACGAGAATACCGACACACGGCCATTTGCTGTGAAGTAAATCGCAGGCGAGGTCGACGGCGGCCTTGTCGACGATTTTCCTCGCTTCTTCCTCGAGGAGATCGAGCGTCGGAGCCTGCTCGATACCTTCCTTGAGCAAGCGGAACGAGAAACCGAGCCAGTCCTCGTCTGGGAGCGGTGCGATTCCCAGGAAGGCTCTGGCCTTGTCGAGCTTTCCGGCACGAACGGCGGCATCGACGGCATCTACGAAATGGCCTTCGGTGCAATCCGCCCCGACGGCTTCGAAGAAAACACGAGCGGCGTCGAACTCCTCCAAGTGGATGAGCTGGTTCAAGACGATCCCGTAGAGCTCGGGGTCGATGCGGCGCGCGTCGAGTCGTGCAAGCTCGTGCGCTCTGAGCGAGAGAACGCGGTCGCGGGTGAGATATTCTTCGAGGTTTTGACGAAGCTCCGCCCGCGTCACGCCGGCGACATCCGAGGAGTCCTGGAGCCGCTCCTGGTCTTTGGTCCAGCAGCACCGTTTGTACTTCTTGCCACTTCCGCAGGGACACGGCTCGTTGCGCCCGACACGATCGACAGCGCGCCGTCGCGTGGTGGGCGGTCCGATCGCGTCCTCCTCTTCCAAGCCCCAGAGGATCGGCCTGCGAACGAAGTCGAGAAACGGTTCGGTCCACGCGCTGACCATCGGAAGCATGCCACCCGCCGGCAGACCAGCGATCAGTCGGAAAAGCTCCGGGTCCGCGAGCAAGTCAGACGCCCCGGCGATGAAAGCTTGCGTCTCCCGGCCGTACGCAGAGCGCGCGAGCATGCGCGTTTGGCGAACGATCTCGTTCCGGTGCTCACTCTGCCCACGCTCGCGGCTCCAGTAGGCGGCCAAATAGAGCGCCACCGCCTCCTTCTCCCAGGACATGCGCCCGTCCCTGACGGCTCCGACGAGCGCTCCGACTACGTCGCCGACCACGTGCGTCGAAAGCTTGCCAATGAAGCCGGGGTGCGGGAGCATGCGGGCACCCGTAACGAGGTGACCGGCGCCCACCGGAACCCCTTTGTACAAGCCGGCCAGAGCCGTCACAGTAAAGGCCCTGCCGAAGTAGCCTTCGATGCACTCTTCGAGCAGCTCTCCCAACGGACCCTCGTCGGAGGGAATCTCGTCGGCGAACGCTTGGATAGCGGCACTCGACATGCGGACGGCTTCGGCCCGAGTCACGAGCGGGTGCGCCTCTTTCCTTGGTGCCATTGGCCCTCTCCTTCAGGGACAACTCTACCCCGCAGAGACGATCACGAGGGTCGTTTACCTCGGCACGCTGCTCGCGCCCGCGTCGGTGCTTGCCGTTTCTTTGGCCAGACCGGCGTAGACGTCGCGAGCGCGTTGCCAGACCTCCATGATTTCGCGCTTCTGCTCAGGGGTGTCGAAGCGCTCCGATGCCTCGAGCATCCCCAAAACCGTATCGACCCAGGTAAGGAAATACTGGGCGTCCTCGGGAGACGTCGCCGGTTCGCCTCCCTTGCTCACGTACACCGGGTTGGTGTGGGCGTAGACGTACGAGTCCAGCAGGAGGTGTTGTTTTTCCGGTCCAACCACCCGTGCCGCCAGCCACCCGGTGCGCTCCACAGGCAGAGAGATGTCGAGCTCGGCGTGATACGGATCGGTCGGCCGAACGGTGTGAACCACCTCGCCGTTCTGAATGATCTCGAGGGTGTCCATGGGCAGGATGGATGTGGCTTCGGCCTCCACACGTACCCGGGTAGCACGGCCGCCGGGGAGGCGCAGCTCCGCCCCAGGCTCCCGGCCCTCCACACGCAAGAAGAGAAGGGGTCCGCTGGTGACAAAGGAGCGCCCCTCGGTGAGGCCCCGAATCCAGTTTCCATAATCGACCGGCGAGCCGGTTTTGACGTAGACCCGCACCGAGCCCACCGTGGGGTGGCGCCAGTAGTCCGTCATCGCGTCGGAGCCGGCGGAGGCAGGCACCCGGAATCCCAGGTTGAGGTTGCGGTACCAGACCTTTTCGCTGTGGAGCTCGTCGGACCAGATGCACATGACGTCGAAGTAGTCGACGTTGCCAAGCGCGGCGTTGACCGGGAACTCGCGCGCGCCGGAGTACTGGCGTGTCGACGGCTCTCCGTAGTAAGGATGCACGTAGCCGCCCACGCCGCCCTGGGCGTGGACTGCATCGAGAACGTGGGAGTTGCTCGGGTAGTGGGCGGAGAGGGCGGTCCCGACCATCCCGTCGAACTGAGGGAAGAAGAACTCCTTCAGATTCAGAAGAGAAATGTGACCGGCGAAGCTCGGTCGATACTCCTCGTTGAAATACAGGAGCCGATTGGGCTTCGAGTGCTCGTGGAGCTTCCCCTCGAAGTACTTCAGATCGTGGATGCGGACGCCGGCCTGGTTCGCGACGAGATCGTTGATCACGTGCAGGTCTTCCGCTTCCGCCTCGAGCATGATGGTTTGCGGGGTCGCCTCGAAGAGGCCGCCGTAGTTCATGTGGATGTGGTTGTCTCCCGAATACCAGCCGAGCGCAGGCGGGTCGATGAGCCGCTCGAGCGTGAGCTCCAACTTGTGAGTCTCGCCAGCGACGACGTCCACATCCTGTGTTACCGGCCAGTACTCGAAGCCTTTCATCGCCTCGACGGTTGCCGGTCCCTCGGGCAGCTCGACGGTGAAGCTTCCGTCCGAGTGGAAAAAGTGGTCGTTGGTGGCCGTCCACATCCGGTGGAACTCCCGAGGCGGCGTGTACCCCCGACCATCGCTCGCTTTCACATACACGCGAGCCGGCGTCTCCTTCGACGTCTCGGCGTCTCGCACCACCACCTCGACACGGCCCACGGGATAGCGATGCTTCAGCGCGGTGATCTCGACTTGCCGGGGTGTTCCGCCGTAGACGGAGACGGTGAAGAGCCGGAACTGGCTTCCGGCATTCGAGATGTAGGCCAGGCTCTTGCCGTCGGGCGACCAGGCGGGGACGTAGATCTCACCGTCGACGTAAGTGACCCGATAGGGATTGCCGGCACTCGCCGAGAGCACGAACAGCTGGTTGTCGCCGGTCCGAAAGGACCCGTAGGCGATCTTGGTGCCGTCGGGTGACCAGGTGGGATAGGCATGCCAGACGGTCTCCTCCGGCACGAGAATGGTGGGCTCCTCGTCACCGATACGGTACGTCCAGACGCCGCCCGTTCCCTGGATGCGTCTGCCGTTCCAGGGTCGATTGCTGACGAAGACGATCTCTTTGCCGTCGGGCGACCAGCTCGGAGTGATGTTCTGATACTGGTCCGAAAGAAGCGGCGAGGCCTCGCCGCCCCGCGTCGAGATTGTAAACAGGCTCAGCCGACGCTCTTCCTCCATCGTGACGTACAGAATCGTGTCGCCATCTGGCGACCACTCGGGATTCAGGCTAAAGGCCTCGCTCTTCGTCAGCTGACGCGGCTCGCTGCCGTCGGCGTTCACCACCCAAATATCGATCACCTGACCCGAGTCTCGAGTAAAGGCAATCTGACGCCCGTCGGGCGACCAGCTCGGCTCGGAGTCGTAGTGGGCACCGGCCGTGATCTGGATCGCCTCTCCTCCCTCGACCGGTACGCGCCACAAGCTGCCGTGCATGGCGACGGCGATCTCCCGGCCGTCGGGCGACCAGGCGGGAGCCCAGGGCCCCGTTGTGACGGGCGGCAGGTACAAGCCCTCCATGTACATGCCACCGGCGCGACTGAGAAGTCCCTGGTAGGCGGCCGGCAATTGCACGACGTGGGTCGCGCCGGTGCTGGCACAAAGGGCAGCGACCACGAAGAGGAGAATCCGATGAGGGCTCATGTTGACCTCCTGACCCGCTTGGAAGACCTGATTCTAGATCAAACCGTAGACACGAGTTGACCTTCACGACACGAGAGTTCTATCTGTTTGATCTTCAGCGCCTTGCCCGTTAGATTGCATCATCGAGAAGAGCTCATGCCCCTCAGTCCAGGAAAGCGTCTGGGTCCGTACGAAATCATCTCCCACATCGGTGCGGGCGGGATGGGAGAAGTCTACAAAGGCAAAGACACACGCCTCGATCGCATCGTCGCCATCAAAGTCCTTCCAGCCCAGCTCGCTGAAAATCCCGAACGGCGTGAGCGCTTCGAGCGCGAAGCCCGGGCGATATCGAGCCTGAACCACCCTCACATCTGTGTACTCCATGACATCGGTCACGAGGAGGGGGTCGATTTCCTCGTGATGGAGCACATCGAAGGGGAGACGCTGTCGGAGCGCCTGTTGAAAGGGCCGCTTCCTCTCGACCAGGTCCTGGTGTACGGCACGGAGATCGCCGACGCTCTCGACAAAGCACACCGCCAGGGTGTGGTGCATCGTGACCTGAAACCCGGCAACGTGATGGTGACGAGCTCCGGCGTCAAGCTGCTCGACTTCGGCCTGGCCAAGTTCACGCACGAGAGCCTGGAAAAGTCGGAGGAGGCGGAAGAGCAGACGCAACAGAGGCCGTTGACGAGCGTTGGAACACTTCTGGGCACGATTCAGTACATGGCTCCGGAGCAGCTCGAGGGCAAGGACGCGGATCCCAGAGCGGACATCTTCGCCTTCGGAGCGTTGATGTACGAGATGGTGACGGGACGGCGGGCGTTCGTGGGCGAGAGCCAGGCGAGCCTGATCGGCGCCATCATGAATACCGACCCGGCCTCGATCGCCGAACTGCAGCCCCTCACGCCGCCGGGTCTAGAGCGCACGATAAAGAAGTGTCTTGCCAAAGATCGGGAGCGGCGCTGGCAGTCCGCCGGCGATTTGAGCGACGCACTGCGCTGGCTCGCGGAGCCGCCGAGCGGTGCGACACTGGGCGGCACTGTCGCTCCGCATTCCGTACCCCGGATCGCGGTGGGGCGGTGGCCCTGGGCCCTGGGCGCCTTTCTGGCGGGGGCGCTGGTCGCCGGCCTGGCTCTGGTCGCCGCGCAAGCGATTCTGACGGAAGCGCCTGAACGTAGCGCAGCGTTGACGCACGCGCTCGTGCCGCTCGAAGCGAACCAGCAGCTCGTGGGAGGGCTCATCGGCTCGGTTCCATTTGCCCTGTCCCCCGACGGGACGCAGCTGGCCTACACGGTGAGCGAAGGAACGACGCTCCACTTGTATCTGCGGAACTTGAACGCCTTCGAGCCGCGGCGGGTCCCAGATTCGGACGGAGCCAACAACGCTTTCTTTTCACCGGACGGCCAGTGGGTGGGCTTCTTCCGCCGCGATGGGTTGTACAAAGCCTCGACCGCAGGCGGCTCTCCGATTCGGATCAAGTGATGGGCCGGCGATCGGATGGGTGCCGACTGGGGTGACGATGGCACGATCGTCTACTCCTCGCTGAGGCGTCTTCCGGTGTTGGAGGAGGCGTACGTTTTGGGCAGTTCCGCCAGGACGTTTGCCGCTGTGAGCGACAGTGGCGCGCTGATCTATGCGGCTCTCGGACCGGCGGGTCCTCTGGTCTGGGTCGACCGCGACGGGCGCGCGAGCCCATTACCGATGGAATCGAGGGCCTACCGCTTCCCGCGCCTGGACCCGACCGACCGCCGGGTCGTCGCGAGCGTTCGACGGAACCGGATTGCGGAGCTATGGCTCCTCGATCTCGATCGCGGTGGCGTCTCACGCCTCGCCTCGGCGGACTTTCCGGCTTGGACACCCGATGGCCTCACGATCATCGCCGGTGGCGGCTCCGCTGGCTTCCCACTCCGGAGCATCGCGGTGGACAACCCGGCCGACATCTCGACGCTCTACGAAGGAAGGACCAACATCCCTGGGGTCTGGTCTCGTGATGGCCGCCTCTATACCTTCTACAAGATTGATCCCATCACCAACCGGGACATCTGGGTTTTGTCACGCGACGGCGTCGCGGAGCCGTTTGTCGTGACCCCCGCCAACGAACGAACTCCTTATCCCTCGCCCAATGGAAGCAAAATCGCATACGTCTCGGACGAGTCGGGGCGGGACGAAGTCTACGTTCGGAGCTACCCGGATACCGGCCAACGGTGGATGGTTTCGACGAGCGGCGGGCGCGAGCCCATCTGGTCGGCAGACGGCACCGAGCTATTCTACCGGAACGGCCGACAAATGCTCGTGGTCGATGTTTCGCAGGGAGAGACGTTCGAGTCTGGCGCTCCACGCGTGCTGTTCGAGGGGCGCTACGGGATCGATGCGACGGGGCTGCCGGACTACGACGTCTCGAAGGACGGCCAACGGTTCCTGATGGTGACCGATACGCAGCCGACCGAATTGCGCGTGATCACGAACTGGGGCGACACGGTGCGGCAACGCGGGTCGAGCAATTGAGCGACCCTTCTATCGCTCGTAGAATGACGGCCACTATGATTCCCCAACAATCAACACAGTCCGAACGAGAACATCCGGGTGGGCCACTTCGTCGAGGGGATCCGCGTGATTCTGGCGGTGCTGGCGCAGGAGATCGACTGAAGCGGTCCGAGCTCGACAACACCACTGATACAGGGCACTAGACGCACGCCTTGTGGAGGGCCTGGTTACCGTTTCCGCCGCACTCGTGGTAAGAACTCGTGTTCAAGAAGAGCCTGGCCGGCACCCGGCCAGTAGGCGAAGGGAGAGCACACATGACAAAGGACCTGACGCGACGGGACATGCTTCGGACGAGCGCGGCGACAGTGGCCGGACTGGGCGCTTTGGGCATTCCGGAATGGGCCTTTCCCGCCCTTGCTCGAGGCGAGGAGCTCGTAGAGCTCACCGACTACCCCGAGGGCTGGGTAACCGTGCGCGATCCCACGAGACGCTTTCTCGACCTTCGAGAGATCGACGGCCCGTACACTCCCGCTGATAAATTCTTCACGACTCAGCACTACGGCCACCCCCACGTCG
Organism: Candidatus Marinacidobacterales bacterium; assembly: GCA_965237685.1. GTDB lineage: Bacteria > Acidobacteriota > Vicinamibacteria > Marinacidobacterales > SMYC01 > CBDEGF01. The sequence continues at coordinate 904,433 of CBDEGF010000003.1, read as the reverse complement.
ACGGTGCAACCTTTCGCCTCCAAGTGACGGGACTGGTCAACAGTCCGAAAGAGATGTCGCTCGACGATATCCGCAGTCTGGGCGAGACCGAGCTGGTCGCAGGGTTCGAGTGCTCGGGGAACAGCCGCCGCGCCATGCAGGGCCTCGCCTCGAACGCTCGCTGGACCGGTGTTCCGCTACACAAGGTATTGAATGAAGTCGGTGTCAAAGACAACGCCAGAGAGGTCGTTTTCTTCGGCGCCGATCGCGGGAAGGAGGAGGTACAGTTCCGAGTGTCCACGTATGAGGTCGAGCAACAGTACGGTCGCAGCATCTCGGTCGATCAGGCGATGAGTCCGGAGCCCTTCCTGGCCACCGCCATGAACGGCGCTCCGCTCACGGTACACCAGGGTTTTCCGCTTCGCCTCATCATGCCCGGCTGGTATGGGGCGCCCAACGTGAAGTGGCTCGTGAACATCCACCTCCAGCAGGATCCCTACCTGGGAAAATTCCAGGCGCGCTGGTACCGCACTTTGCGAGGAGAGATGATCGGCGGCGAGCTGAAGTGGAAAGAGACCGCGATCACGCGCATGCGGTTGAAGTCAGTCATCGCCCGGATCACGCGCCAGGGAGATACCTGCAACGTCCTCGGCTTCGTGTTGAATGACGGGACGCCGCTGAAGTCGGTCGAAGTGCGCATCGACGATGGCTCGTGGCAACCGGCGACCATCGAGGCCTCACAGAGCAAGTATGCCTGGAAGCTCTTCACTTATGAGTGGAAGGGTGCCACCCCAGGCGAGCACACGCTCGTCTCGCGAGCAACCGACGTCAACGGAGAGATACAACCGGTGGCCGAGGACCTGGCGAACAAGAAGACGTTCCTGGAGGACAATGCCCAGCATCCCCGGACGGTGCGGATCTCCTGAAGGGCGTTCCGTCCGGACGCGGTTGGAACGCCCGATGATTGACGTCCGCGGGGCGTGCCTCTTATAGTATCAATTGCCCCGGTTCAATAACGGCGAGGGTTTCGGGTGTTTCAGGTGGTCGTGGAGGGTCTTGGATGAAGGTCGCATCCGCCTGCAGCAGTGTGGTTTTGTGCGCGACCGCGGCCCTGGGCCCTAGTGTGGCATTCTGCCAGGAAAGCGGCCCCGTCCTGGCGCTCGAATCCCAGCGTGAGGTGGTGAACGAGTACTGCGTCTCCTGCCACAACGACGAGCTCGAGGTGGGCGCTTTCTCCTTCACCGAACTGGACCTGGAACGTCCCGATCAGAACGCGATACAGGCAGAGCGACTCATCCGCAAGGTGCGGTCGGGCATGATGCCTCCCGTCGGACTCCCGCGACCGGATGCCGCTACGTTGAAAGCTTTCGCCGCGGCCATCGAAACACGGATCGACCAGGCTGCCGCGGACGCCCCCCACGTGGGCGCGCCCGAGCTGCACCGTATGAACCGGACCGAGTACCGGAACTCAGTGCGTGCACTGCTGGACCTCGACATCGACGTCGCCGACCTTCTGCCTCCGGATGCCACGACGAACGGCTTCGACAACATGTCGGAGGCGCTGACGATCACTCCCGCACTGATGGGCGCCTACGTTCGCGCCGCCGAGAAGATCAGCCGAGCGGCGGTTGGAGATCCCGAGGCAACCCCGGGAATGGTGCTGTACAAGGTTTCGCGGCTGGCCAACCAGATGCGTCACGTAGAGGGGACCCCCTTCGGGACGCGCGGTGGAATCTCGCTCCTGCACACATTCCCCGCAGACGGCGAGTATTCCTTTCATGTGACCTTTTATTACTACTACCCTGGAGAGCTCGTCGGCATAGCGCTCCCGGAGCAGCTCCAGGGCCAGCAGATCGAGATCTCGGTGGATGGAGAGCGGCTGGCCGTCCTGACACTCGATCCATCGATCAAAGAGGAAAAAGCCAACTACGTCACGGAACCGGTCAAGATCAAGGCCGGCCAGCGCCGACTGGCCGCGGCGTTCATCTCGAAGTTCGACGGTCCCGTCCAGGGCCACTACCGGCTCATCGAACAGACACTGGCGGACACCACCATTTCGGTCACACCGCAACTGACCGGACTGCCTCACCTGCAAGCTTTGTCCGTGACGGGCCCCTTCAATCCGACCGGAGTCTCCGAGAGTCGAAGCCGCCGCAAGATCTTCACCTGCCGCCCGGACTCGGCGAGCGACGAGGAAGCTTGTGCCACGCAAATCCTCTCGGAGCTGGCCGGCAAGGCCTTCCGGAGGCCGGTGAGACAGGCGGATATCGAAAGTCTGCTGGAGTATTACCAGCATGGCTCGACGGACGGTGGCTTCGAGTCGGGCATCCAAGCGGCGATCCAGGCCATCCTTGCGAAGCCGGAATTCATTTTCCGATTGGAGCACGAACCTGCCGGAGCCGCTCCCGGGACGGTGTACCGGATCAGCGATCTGGAGCTGGCGTCACGACTGGCCTACTTCCTGTGGAGCACGATTCCTGACGAGGAACTGATCCGGGTGGCCAGCGAAGGACGACTCCGGGATCCCGCGGTTCTGGAAAGCCAGGTCGAGCGGATGCTGGCGGATCCTCGCTCGGAAGCGCTGGCGAAGAACTTTGCGGGTCAGTGGCTGCGTTTGACCGGCCTTACCGGGGTATTTCCGGAGGCTCTGCTGTTCCCGAACTTCACCCTGAATCTCGCCGAGTCCATGCGTCGCGAAGTGGAGCTCCTGTTCCTCGCCATCATGCGGGAGGATCGGGATGTTCTGGAACTGCTGAGCGCGGACTACACGTTCGTAGATGAAAATCTGGCCAGGCACTACGGGATTCCAAATATCGTAGGACCACGCTTCAAGCGGGTGACCCTGACCGACCCCAACCGTTTCGGACTCCTGGGCAAGGCCGGGGTGCTGACGATGACTTCGCTCGCCAACAGAACGTCGCCGGTTTCTCGCGGCAAGTACGTCATGGAGGTCCTGATGGGTTCTCCCCCGCCGCCTCCTCCTCCGGCAGTGCCTCCGCTGAAGGAGAACGTGGACAATGAAAAGGTGCTCTCCGTGCGCGAGCGCATGGAACAGCACCGGGCAAGTCCCGCCTGTAACTCGTGCCACCAGATCATCGACCCGATCGGCATGGCGCTCGAGAATTTCGATGCGGTCGGAGCATGGCGCCGGACCGACAGTGGCTTCCTCATCGACCCGACCGGAGAGATGTACGACGGAACGAAGCTGGACGGACCGGTCAGTCTTCGCGAGGCGGTCCTGGACCGCTCGGAAGCATTCATCAGGAGTTTCACCGAGAACCTTCTGGCGTACGGTCTCGGACGCGTGGTCGACTATCGGGATATGCCCACCGTACGTGCGATTCAGCAGGATGCGGCTGGTAACGACAACCGTTTTTCAACGTTTATCATGGGAATCGTGAACAGCCCGCCGTTCCAGATGCGTGCGGTGTCCGCCACGACGAGATCGACAGAGGTGGAAGCGGACCACCCCTGAAGTCAAGACAGGGAGAGCGAACCAGATGTTTATCACGAAGAGGCATGTATCCCGGCGTACGGTTCTTCGCGGCATGGGGTCTCTCGTTACGCTGCCTTTCCTCGAATCGATGGTGCCCGCCCAGACGCGCGCGAGCAACCAGGCCCCCAGGAGTCGGCTGGCCTGCATCGAGGTCGTACACGGGAGTGCGGGAAGTACAGTGTACGGACGGGAAAAGAACCTATGGAGTCCGGCAAAGCAGGGCTCCGATTTCGAGTTCGGCAAAATTCTGGAGCCGTTGGAGCCATTTCGCGACTACGTCACGATTGTGAGCGGAACGGATTGCGACGCGGCAAATCCGAGATCCGCCGGGGAGATCGGTGCCGACCACTTCCGAAACGCTTGCGTGTTTCTGACCGCCTCTCGCCCGAAGCAGACCCTGGGCTCGGACATCTACTGTGGAACGTCGATCGACCAGATGTACGCGCAGAAGTACGGACAGGACAGCCCGGTGCCGTCGATCCAGCTCTGCACCGAGCCCCTCGATCCCACGGGGCCCGGCGCGTACAAGTACAGCACCGTCTACATGGACACCATCAGCTGGGCGTCGCCGACGACGCCGCTTCCGAGCAACTTCAACCCCCGCGTGCCGTTCGAGGAGATGTTCGGTACCGGCGGCACCCCGGAAGATCGGGTGGCGCGTCAGAAGCTCAATCGAAGCATCCTCGACGGGATCGCCGAAGACGTGTCCCGGCTTCAGAAGAATCTCGGTGCGCGTGATCGGAACCGGCTCGACGACTACCTGGAGAACGTGCGTGAGATCGAGCGCCGAATTCAGGCCATCGAGGCCTACAACCGAGGCGACGCGAAACGGGACTTGCCCGAAGCACCCGTCGGGACGCCGGATTCATGGGACGCACGTGTCAAACTGATGGCCGATCTGATGGCGGCGGGCTTCGCCGGGGAGGCCACGCGCGTCGCTGCCTTGAAGCTGGGCCGCGACGTTTCCGGGCGTATCTTTCCTGAAAGCGGTACGAAGAGCCCGTTCCATCCGGCGTCACATCACGGGCACACCCCGAAGAAAATCGAGGATTTTGCCAAGATCAATCGATACCATGTCACGCTGCTCGCCTACTTCCTGGACAAACTAAAGAACATGCCCGATGGCGACGGCAATCTGCTGGATCACTCGCTCGTCATTTACGGCAGCGCGATGGCCGACTCCCATGTTCACGGTCATCTCGACGTGCCGATGCTGTTGGCGGGCCACGCAAACGGCACGGTCAAGGGCAACCTGCACGTGCGTGAGAAAGACGGCACACCGCAGGCAAACTGTCTGCTGAGCGTGATGCACAAGCTCGGGGTCGATGTCGATTCGGTCGGTGACAGTACCGGAACGGTGGCTATTTAGAGAGGATCAAGAATGTTGCGTCGGTGGAGCCCGGTCCTGGTTGTTCTGCTCACGGTGCCACCTGTGGCGTCGGCATCGATGGCAGCCGAGCTCTCCGTCGCCGCCATGAAGGGCGAGACGGCGATTGTGCAGGCGCTCCTCGCGAGCGGTGCCGATGTGAACGCACCCCAGGGGGATGGAACCACAGCTTTGCACTGGGCGGCCTACCGGGAGGACCTGGAGATGGCGCGGCAGCTCATCGAGGCAGGCGCCGGTGTCAAGGTCAGGACCCGCCTGGGAGACATGACGCCCCTGTTCATGGCGGCCAAGAACGGCGACGCGCGGATGATCGAGCTCCTGATCGAGGCCGGTGCCGACCCCGCGTTCGCCACGACAACAGGAACGACCCCGCTCATGATCGCAGCCGCTTCCGGCAGCGCCGAGGCTGTGAAAGCCCTGCTGGACCACGGTGTCGACCCGAACGCGAAGGATGTCAATCAGGGGCAGGCCGCCTTGATGTTCGCGGCAGCGCCGGGCCGAGTTGACGTCATCCGGGTTCTCACCGCTCACGGCGCTGACGTCGATGCCACCTCGCTCGTGCCAGATCCTCGCAAGGTCGAAGGAGCGGGCGGGCCCAAATGGCGCAAGGGTGACATTGCGCTCGGCGGCATGGCGCCGTTGCACTTCGCGGCACGGGACGGACGGACCGAGGCCGTCGAAGCGCTTCTCGAAGCCGGTGCCGATGTGAACCAACTGACGGCATCGAACAAGACCAGCGCATTGGTCATCGCGATCTTCAACGCGCACTTCGACCTCGCGATGTTTCTTCTCGAGCGTGGAGCCGACCCCAGGCCGGCCGCTACGTCGGACGGAATCACCGCACTCTATGCGACGATCGATACCCGGTGGGCCAACCGTGTCTGGTACCCCGTACCCACGACCGAGGAAGAGCACACCGACTATCTGGATTTGATGACAGAGATCCTGGCCCGCGGTGCGGACCCGGACGCGAGACTCACCGCGAAGCTGTGGCAGCGGCAGATGCACGGGGACTGGGTCGACGCGGCGGGCGCCACCGCAATCTGGCGGGCGGCCCAGGCCAATGACGTCGCGGCCATGAAGCTTCTGGTTGCCGCCGGTGCGAATCCCAGCATCCCGACCACCAAGGGTTGCTCGCCGCTGCAGGTGGCCGCAGGTTACGGCTTGGAGCCGCAGACCAGCACTTACATTCCCGATGCTCGCCTCGAGACCGTTCGCTACCTGGTGGAACAAGTCGGCGCCGACGTGAATTCGGCGGACAAGAAAGGATACACACCGCTGCACGGCGCCGGTCTGACGGCAGAGAACGACGTGATCGAGTATCTGGTCGCCATGGGCGCGGACGTGAACGCCAGGGCGAACATGATTCTCGGCGGGCCCGAAGATCCGGACGAAGATGTCGCTCCGGGCACCGGGGATACGGTGGCGGATATGGCGAACGGCCCGAAACCGCATAATCTGGTGCATCCGGAAAGCGTGGATCTTCTGGTCCAGATTGGCTCGGAGAACTCCAACAACTGCCGCGCTTCTACCTGTGTGAACAATCCGAAGAAAGACAGCAAGAAGTCCAAGAAGTAGTGGCTCGCAAGTCTCTCGCGATGGCTTCTAGTGCTCGGACCTTCCTCAGGCTCGGCTGTCTACTCGTCCTGCGTCCGCTGCCCTGCGCTCCCCAGGAGTACCTTCCCGACCTTCCGGTGGACCATCCAGCCATCGAGTATTACGAGCGATCGGTCGACGGTCCGGTCGCGCGTCTCTCCGCGCAGCTCGAGAGCGGCTCGATCGAGCTCGACAAACGGGGCGATGGGCTCGGATATCTGCCGGCACTTCTCGAGCAGCTCGGTGTCAACGCAGACTCGCAGGTGCTCGTTTTCTCGAAGACCAGCTTTCAGGCACCGAAGATCGCACCGGACAATCCGCGGGCCATCTATTTCAATGACGAGGTCGCGGTGGCATTCATACCCGGGAGCAACGCGATCGAAGTCGCATCGATCGACCCCGATCTTGGCCCCGTTTTCTACACGGCCGACGTTCACAATCTCGGAACGACGGGGTTCGAGCGCCGCCAAGTGTGCCTGAAATGCCATCTGGGGCCAGCGACCTCCGGCGTTCCCGGACTGTTCGTGGGCTCGGTGTTTCCAGGCCCGACCGGTAGGCCGGCACCGGTGGATGCGATCATCACGGATCACCGAACCCCCCTCGAAAAACGGTGGGGTGGCTGGTACGTCAATGCCACACGTGGCCAGCAGAAGGATCGTTCGAACGCGGTTGCTTCGAATCCGGCCCAACCTCTATTGCTGGACGAGGACCAGGGACGAAACCGCACCCATCTGTACGGGAAGATCGACCCCGAGATGTATTGGTCGCCGGTCAGCGATATCGTCGCTTTGATGACCTTCGAGCACCAGACCCAGATGCTGAACTACATCACCCGGGTGGGCTGGGAGGAGCGCATCGCGGAGCACGAGGGGAATATCACTCCGCTGCGGCGAGCCTTGATCGATGCGGACGTTGACGCCCTCGTCGCCTACATGCTGTTCGCCGACGAAGTTGCTCTGCCGGAGCCCCTCGAGGGCGTCTCCACATTTACCAAGACCTTTCCCGAGCGCGGCCCCCACGACGAGCATGGGCGCTCCCTTCGGGATTTCGATCTCGAAAAGCGCTTGTTCCGGTATCCTTTGAGCTACATGGTGTACAGCCGGTCGTTCGATGCCTTGCCGGATACCGTCAGGGAAGAGATCTACCGTCGACTGTATGACGTCCTCACTGGAGCTGACCAGGAGGAGAGATTTGCCCATCTGTCCGCTGAAGACCGTGGCTCGATTCTGGAGATCCTGAGGGACACCAAACCGGGCTTGCCGGACTACTTCAAGTCGGACCGGACTTCAGAGGTGAAATGACTCGAAGTGCTGGAGCGTTGCTCACTCTCACACTTCTCGCGGGGCTCGTGTCGCCAAGTGACGCCCGTGAGGAGCTTCTGACGAAATTCCAGAACGATCCATTCCGCCTTCCCAGCGCCGACGGCTGTCTTGTCTGTCACGACAACGAGGACGGCACCGGTACGCTGAACGATTTCGGGAGCGCGTTCGAGGACGAGGACCAGACCATCACACCCCGTTTGCGGGCCAGCTTTCCGGATCTTTTCGGTTTCTATTCCACGAGGCTAGCGGACGGCTCCGCGTTTCATTTCTCGGATCCCGAGAACCAGTTCGTCGTGTTCGAGCGCGACGAAGACAAATACCTCATCGACCTGGAGGTCCTGACGGCCAAACCAGTGGAGGTAATCCCGCCGGCCGCCAACCGCATGACCTTCTTTCTCACCAGCGAGGGACCCGGTAACGGGGGACATCTCGAGGGCCTGGCCGGCGCGGATCGACATTGCCACGCGCTGGCCGAAGCCGTCGGGGCAGGGGACGAGACCTGGCGTGCCTACCTCAGCACGAGTTTCGGCGACCGGCCGGCCGTCAATGCAGGCGATCGTATCGGGAGCGGGCCGTGGTTCAACGCCAAGGGCGCTCTGGTCGCGCGCGGGGTGGCGGACCTGCACAACGGCAACAGCCTGACTAGGGAGAACATACTCAACGAGAAAGGCGAAATGGTGAACGGTCGCAACGACGAGCCGAACCGTCACGACATTCTGACCGGTTCCCTGCCCGACGGCACGGCGGCGGTCGGCTCGAACTGCAACAACTGGACGAGCTCCAGTGAAGGCAGCGCAACGGTGGGTCACCACGATCGCGAAGGCGGCGGCGACAACGGGAGCTCGTGGAATTCCGCCCACCCCTCCCGGGGCTGCAGCCAGGAAGACCTTCGCGCCTCGGGTGGCGACGGGCTGTTCTACTGCTTCGCGCTCCGAGAGTGAAGACAAACGGCGAGCCCCGCGCCCCACCCCCCACCCCCAACCTGACTTCTGAACTCTGCAACACCCAGTGTGCCTTCCTATCCTCAGAACTCCCCTATTGAGAGCAGGCCAAAGGTGCCGGTTCTGTTAACGAAAGTACGAGGACGTTCATCCAGAACTTATTCTTGCCAAGACCCTAAGCGGGAGAAATAGCGGCGTCGCATCACCGTGAAGGGCGCCCTGGCGAACTCCTTCGAGTGGCTCGAAGCCGTGGCGCGCGTAAAAGGCGACCGCGTCCGGTTTGGCATCGGTGACCACACCGACGCAACCCAGGGAGTCACGCTGATCCAGCCCGAGAGACAAGACGCGGCGGAGTAGCGCTCGCCCCACGCCGAGGCCCTGGGCCCGCTCATCTACACCGAGTCGCGCCAGCCGAAGGACAAGGAGGGGGTAGGCAGGCAGGCGTCGTCTCATTCGTGCGGAGGGAAGGTTTCTCCGCTCCAGGCTTCCGACGGTGACGGTCGCGAATCCAAGCAGCCGGCCTTCTACCGCGGCTACGTAAGTGACCACGAGGTGAAGCTTGAACTGGTTCTGACCGGCGTAATGGTGGAAGAAGCGATCGAGATCGGGCTGTCCGCACGAAAAGGCGCTCCGGTCGTCGTCGGGTCGGAGCAGCCGGATCTCAACTTCTTCCGCCACGCATCAGTTCCCGGAGCGCCTCGACGGGAGCCGCCGGCCGTTCGATCATCGCTACGATACGATCGAAGTCCTTATCCTCTAATACGATGCGCGCGGGAACCAAGGCCTCGTCGGGCAGCTCACGCCTAGCCGACATAAAGAAGAGAAGCGCCTGCTCGACGACAAAGTTCTTTTTCAGCCCATGGCTTTCGGTGAACCGATCTAACTCCTTCTTGGTGGCGGAAGAGATTGTGGCTGAAATCTGAGATTGAGTGCTCATGGTTACCTCACCATGGAAAAACTAAGTTATCTATGTAAAGCATAGCCGTTGAGGAGCCTGATTGCAAGCGACCAAAGGAGCTAGAGTCCTTGCGTTGTCGTCTCGCGACGGCCGGCTACTGGCCTTCTATGAGGTCAATCCCTCGACGCAGAGAGACATCTGGGTGCTGCCCCTTCAGGGCGATGGTGACGCGTCGCCTTTCCTGGCAACTCCGCACAACGAACGAGCACCCATGTTCTCCACCGACGGCCGCTGGATCGCCTATGTCTCGGATGAATCATCGGGACGAGGTTTACGTGCGACCGTACCCTGGGCGGGGGGAAAACGGCAGATGTCAACCGAGGTTGGAACTGAGCCGCTCTGGGCACCTTCGGGACGGGAGCTCTTCTACCGCATCGACAACAAGATGATGGCCTCAAGAGTAATGTACTATGGCGCTGAGCTGACATCAGGACATCGTTGCGTTAGCAGAAATGTTAAACACTACGCTATTTGATCTATGAAAGACCTCGAGGTCACGGATCACTCGGACGAGCTGCGAACGATTCTGGACGCTGCTCCCTTCCCGCTCATCATCAGCCGCGTGTCGGACGGCACGGTCCTGTATGCGAACGAACGGCTCGCGGGGCTTCTGGGCCTGACCCGCCGCAGAGCTCATCGGAAACCGGACGCCTGAGTTGTACGCTGATCCCGACGATCGCAAAGAACTCCTGGCGGAGCTCGAAAAGAAGGGACGGGTTTCGGACTACGAGTTGCGATTACGGGATTTCGGTGGACACGAGCGGTGGGCCCTCGTCTCGGTAGCCATGACGAAGCTCAGAGGAGAAGCGGTCCTCGTGTCGGGCCTGAACGAAATTACGGGGAGGAAGAAGGCGGAACGGGCGCTGTCGGACAGCGAGCGGAAGTTCCGAAGTCTCGTAGAGAACGCCAACGACCTCATCTACATGCTGACGCCCGATGGGATCATGAGCTACGTGTCTCCGAATTGGCCGGAAATCCTCGGTCAAGAGGTTTCGGAGGTGTTGGGTAAGAGCTTTGCTCCGCTGATCCACCCCGACGATCGTCAAGCTTGTTTCGATTTCCTCGCCTCGGTGGTCGAGACGGGAGAGAAGCAAAGCGGCATCGAGTACCGGGTCCGACACAAGGACGGGAGCTGGCGCTGGCACACCTCGAACGCCTCCTGCCTCAAAGATGCGGACGGCAAAGTCGAATGGTTCCTTGGCATCGCCCGCGACATCACCGAGAAGAAAGAGGCCCAGCGCGCACTCGAGGAAGCTCTTCGGGAGCTACGCACCACTCAGGCGCAGCTCGTGCAAGCGGAAAAGATGGCTGCCATCAGCAACCTGGTTGCTGGCATCGCACACGAGTTCAATTCGCCGATAGGAGCTATCAACAGCGTGCAGAGCACCTTGGCTACCGCAGTCGCCAGGCTCGAAAAGGAGCTGAGAGATCCCGAGGCCCGTGGGCGTAAGACCAACGAGGACGGGATTCAGACGACGCTCGACGTCATCTCGGATGCCGATCGCGTGATCGCCACCGGGACGGGGCGCATCGCGGAGATCGTTCGGCGACTGCGCGGCTTTGCCAGGCTGGATGAAGCGGAGCTCAAGCGGGCCGATCTCCACGAGGCATCGAGAACACGTTGGCCCTCCTCCAGAAAGAGCTCGTCGGAGGAATCGATATTGTTCGGGAATATGGAAGCGTTCGTCCCGTCGTTTGCTACCCGGCCAAGCTCAACCACGTCTTCCTAAACATCCTGACCAACGCCGCCCAGGCCATCGAGGGCGCGGGTACCATCACGATCACGACATTCGTCGAGGACGACATGGCCTGCGTGGCCTTCCGCGATACCGGTCCCGGGATCAGCGAGGAGCGCCTGAAGTCGATTTTCGACCCGGGATTTGGAACCAAGAGCGGTCGCGTGGGAGCCGGGCTCGGACTGGCGATCTGCTATCAGATCGTCCAGCAACACGCCGGCCGATTGAGCGCCGAAAGCCACGTGGGCGAAGGCTCGGTCTTTACCGTGAGGGTTCCCTTGAAGTTCGAAATGGCTCGGTCGAAGAGTAGGTCACTCGCCGGCACCTGAGAATCGAGTTACGAGTTCCTTCAAATGCGAGTGAGTGCGAGCATCCTTCTGGCGAGTCCGGTCCGCACCCTACGGCTCGAGCGTAGCACGGTTGCACCGCTACCGCTCGGCCCACCGGCGCACCGTCGCGTGGTGCGGTGCCCAGGCGTGCCATACGGCCCTGGCCCACTGCCTGACCCGCTCCGTGTGCGCGGTCGGGTCCTTCGCCCCGTGCACGTCCAGGATCGTGACCGCACCGAGCGACTCGGGTAGATCAAGCCACGCGAAACCCTGCTTGCGGGTTGCGGCGCGCTGGATCTGTGGAACCGTCTCGTGCGCGGCGGTCGTTGTGGTTGACGCCAGGCAGGGCACCGGCTCAAAGACCCTGCGGAAAGGCAGCGAGTTGGCGCGGTCCGCTGGCGCTCGCTTCGCTCACCTCCGCCCGTTAGAATTCACCTCGATCTTGTGTGAATAGGGCGTCACAGGTCCACGACCGAGGAGACGAGCTGTGAGTGACACGACACCGGAGCAAATGAAGGAAGAACTCGAGCGCTTGCGCGCTGAGAATGAAGCGCTCAAGAAGCGCAGCGAGAAGGGGCTCTCCCTCAAAGTCAGTCAGAAGGGCGGCGTCTCAGTCTACGGATTGGGCCGCTTCCCGGTGACTTTGTACAAGGAGCAGTGGGAGAAACTCCTCGACATATCAGACGAAATCCGCGCCTTCATGCAAGAGAACGAACCCCAGCTCAAGACAAAGGGGTCGTGACCCCGGCCGTCGGGACGGCTGCGGGCGGCGACGCCATCCGGCCGGCCCGCGTTCAACTGACTCGTGACGGCGAGCCTGTCGCGCTTCGAGAAACGGAGGGCGATCTCGGGAGCACTCCGGCCGAGCTCAAGATCGACGTTATACCGGGCACCTACTTCGCCACCGTCGAAGACCCCAAAACGGACACGACGGGCGCAAGTGAGAGGCATCCACGGAGAAATCTTGCCCGGGCAAGATTTCTCAACAGGATTTGAACCTCCCGATGGGCCTTGAGGGTTCTCTCTGTCAGCGGGGAATTGCGCTCGCACATCAAGTAGTCCAGATACTCTTGGTTCCTCGAGAGCGCGACGCCTCGCTCAGGAAAAGATGGGCCCAGCTCATCTTGTCCGATGCGCCGGTACGAGACGCTCGGAGTGTCACTGCACACCCAAGAGCGAGCGTCAATCTAGCGCAGACGACGATGCGCTCCGAGATAGGGAAACTCACCCTCGGGAAGACCTACGCCGAGCGCGATCGCCTCAACGACGCGATCGTGACAGAAATCGACAAGGCGTCGGATCGGTTGATCTGACAACTAGTCCCTTGTCTGCGCGAGTAGCTTCACGATTGCGTCGTGGCCCGCTGTGACGGCGAGGCTGGAGGCGGTCCCGCCGTCCTCAGCTCGGAGGTGGACGTCGGCTCCCGCTTGCAAGAGGAGCCGTACGACGCCCGCAAGGCCGTCCCGTGAGGCCCACATCAAAGCCGTCTCTCCTCGATCGGTTGCCGCATCCACGTCGGCGCCGGCCTGGACAAGGATTTCGACCAGAGCGGTGTGACCGGCGGTCGCGGCAAACAGGAGAGCCGTCGCGCCGTCACGGTCCCTCGCGTCCACCTGGGCGCCGCCTTCGATGAGGGCTCGCGCCCAGTCCTCCCCATCGACCCGACCGGATGCGACCATCAAAGCCGTCTCTCCCAGGCGGTTCCGTTCGTCGACGTCAGCGCCGGCCGCGATCAACGCGAGGACAATCTCTCCTTCCCCCCGGCTCGCGGCATGAACGAGAGCGCTCGGGTTGGCCTCCTGGTCAGGGGCACTCTTCTCGCGCGCACCCGCATCACGCAGGATCTCCGCGATCTCTTTGTGCCCTCGGTCCGTCGCTGCCTCGAGGGGGGTCCATCCCCACGGGTCTTCACGGTTCATTTCGGCGCCCGCCTCCAGCAAGCTGCGGACAATGTCAGTGCGACCCTGCCAGGCCGCTACGACGAGCGCATGTCGCCCTGCTGGCTTCTCCCGTCCACTCCGGCGTCGAGGAGCGCATCGACGACATCCCCATGCCCCCTTCGCGCCGCGAGGACCAGCGGGAAACCGTAGCCGCGGCCGCCGTCCCGCATCGGATCGGCGCCCGCCCCCATTAGAGCCCGGACAACATCCTCGTGGGCCGCGGAAAGCGGCGAGGCTGAGAGCGGTCACCTTCCTGTCACTCATCGCGTCGACTTGTGCTTCGGCATTCACCAAGAGCCGCAGGACCTCGATGTGGCCGGAGCCGGCCGCGAGCATGAGGGCGGTTGTGCCGATATCATTTCTCGCATCCACTTCCGCTCCGGCTTCGAGCAGGACTTCCACGCTCTCTCTTTGACCCGCTGGGCGGCACTCATCAATGCGGTGAGGTCGCCATAGGCTCTTCCGTTCACGTCGGCGCCGGTCTTCAAAAGCTCTCGCAGTTGGCTGGTGTCTCCCCGCATCGCGGCTCGAGCCAGTTCCTCCGGAATCTGGGGTGCGGAGGCGGTACCGAGCGGAATCCACAGAGAGAGGAGGGCGATCGCCAGCGGTCGTGCCCATCGAAGACAACGGGTCATGGCTTCGGCGTCTCTGCAGGAACAGATACGCTGTTTGCATTATACGAGCATCGGAACGCTGGGCGCGGAGGCACCAGCTAGCCCGGTTTGATACGCGACGGCGAATCGCCCCGTACAATAGAGATAGTCTCCATGAGCCTGGAAACGTTCAGAACTGCCTGGCTGCGCATCCGGTCCATCGTCCTGTGGGGGGCGCTGGCGAGCTTCCAGTTAGTGGCGATTGTTGCCGCGTGGACGCTTCTCGCGCCGGAAGACGTCGATGGCGCGGGATGGCTAACTTTTGGCGCACCGTCACTCCTGGCTCTCGGCACCCAGCCGCTCCTGGGCACGCTTGTCGGCGCCCGTTTGTTGGCGGACCGAATTCCGGGCGAGGGAGTGGCGCTCGCACGATTTGGCTCGACAAGGTCGTCGTGGGACTTGTCGCATTGCACTCGCTCCCGTGGCCCGCCGAGATCTTGCGCAGGTCGATCGTTTCCGTCTCGATCGAGAACCCTACCCGCGCACAAAGTGAGTCCTGGATGTGGTTTCTCATTTCTATACCCGTCGCGACGATATGCTTCGCCGCCGGCACCATCGCCGGCCAACTCTTTCGCCGATTGCCGACGGCCGTGCTCACCGCCTATCTAGGGGCGATCGTTCTGATGCTGTCCGCGATCGTCGCTTCCGGACGCAGCCAATTCGAGGTCGGCGTCCTCGTGGCCACGGGTCTCCTGGCAATGTTGGGCGCGGTATCCGCACTCATTTTCAGGCGGAGAGGAGGACGCATCGTCAGTGGCCTGCTCGTACCCACGCTGGTTGCGTTCGTCCTCGGGCTGTCAGGGCTGGGCTCTCACAGTACGCCGTGTTTCGGCAGGAGAAAGCTTTGCTTCAAAAGGAGCAACGCGCACTGACCGCTGCCGTGGAGAACAGCCGGACAACTGCCGCGAGGATAGCGGAGTTCCATATCGAGCTCGAGAGAAAGCAGACGACGCGTGCGGCGTTGCGACGGGTCCTGCCCGAGACGCTGGACGTTCCTGCATTCATGAAGGCGTTCGAGGAACTGGCTCACGGCGCATCGGTGCGCGTCGTCAGCTACGATACCGAGCGTGCGCGCTACGACTTCTACGATGAAGCCACGATCGAAGTCGAGCTCGAGGGAGACGAACGCGGCATTGCAGAGATTGCCTCGAGGCTTGGCTTCCTGGATCGGCTCGTGCATTGGCGTGGGCCCGAGAACCGGGAAGACGTCACCCGCGCATCGCTCTCGGTTTTCGCGATGCCTCCGGTGGACTATTCCGACGAAGAGCTGTGCCAAGCGCCGGACGGCAGCGAGAGCGGTGTCTGGCTCTGGCCCTGTGCGGAAGAACGATGCTGTCGTTGGAAACAGCATAGATGAATGTTTTCGCCGCCGTCTCGAACCGAAGTGCCGGTGGTGCCAGGGCGGTGGCGCCTGTGGAATAGGTCCATTGGACGTCGCCGGAAAAGTTATCGAACGGGCGTCCGGTGGTCGAGCCCCCCCGGAGTATTGCGCGCCGTCGAAAGCAAATGCCGTGTAGTAGTACGTCGTGTCGTTGTTGAGCCCGCCATCGTCGACAGACGCCTTCTGCCCCCGTGTTCCGAAGTGGTCAATGACAAGGCGAGCATTCACGAGATCCAGAGGGTCGGACGGGAAAATGCCGTCGTCGCGAGCGAGGACACGTGTGTGATCGTAGGTGAGGTCATCCGGGTTGACCCACTCGAGGTGATTCTTGATGTTCGTAGAGGTGGCAGTGAAAACCTTCACAGCCCCGGTGACGAAGATGTCGATGGACTTGTCGTCGGTGTCGGTGGGAGCGGCCCCGATCTCGAGCTCGAGATTCCCGGTGGACGGCCCGACGAAGTTGGTGAAGTAGACACCGGTGACGACGAGATAGTCGCCGATCGCGAACGGTGTGTTGACGGTGATGACGAGCGTCTTGTCGCCGTTGATGAAAGCGACGACTGGGTCGACCTTCGTCGCGGCGGGACCAGCGAACGAAGGCGTGTTGAAAGCGCCGTCCCAGGTCATGATCAACACCGCCGGGATGACGATTGAAATATCGTTTCCCGGTACGATGACCGGCGCTGCCGCGTCGGATACGGTAATGGGACTGGCGAGCGCGGGCGGCGCCCCGTCGGAGAAGGCCTGGTCGGCATCGGAGGAGATGGTGGGGCTCGCGGCGGCGGTGATGGCGATCGTCTTGTCGTCGAGTGCGGAGCCGAAGCCGTCGTTTCTGGCCTCCAGCTCCAGGTTGTCGAGGAGCGAAGGCGCCGCGAAGTTCGTGAAGGCGAGGCCGTCTACCTGGAGATCGTCGTTCGCGAAGAAGTCGCTCGAGACCTCGAGGACGACCGTTTTCCTCCTGTCCTCGTAAGCTTTGATGCTGGTGTCCACCCTGCCGGCGGCCCCTCCGATGAGCGTGACGGTCGCTACGGACGTGTCCCACCTCATGTTGAAGCTCGACGGGATGCGAATACGGATGTCGTCGGCCGAAGTTATATTGCCTCCGACAGAGTCCTCCAGGATGGTAATCGTGAGTGCCGGGATCGGAGCCGACCCTACGGTGAAGCTCTGATTACCGGCAGAGGAAATCGCGGGATTCCGAGCGGAAAGTCCCAGCTCGTCCGCGCCCATATTCCAGGGGACGGCGCGCAACGTACCATCGATATCATCCACGAAGCTCGCGGAGAGATTCTGGCCCGCATCAATGGCGTCGTTCTCGATCCCTCCTCCGATGAAGGTCTTCGCTCCCGATGATCAGACTCGCCAAGATGACCCAGTCGCCGGGACCCGGGTTTGGGTTGTCGGTCGGGGTTCGAAGAGGAAGAGATCCAGGACCCGTCGCGGTTCCGTCCGAGGAGAGGTTTGCAGCTGTGTTCCCGCGGGAATGTCGAAGTCCTGATTCCCGTTTGCCACCGAGATGGTGTTGGTCGCCGTGAAGGCGGTGCCATCGGACTCGTCGAGGCCGTTGTCGCCATTCCCGTACACGGTGCAGTTCTCGGCGAGGATGGTATCCGTGATCTCGTCTCCGCCGATGCCATCGTCGTCGTTGTTGTAGATCATCGAGTTGCGCACCGTGAAGTCGCTTCCTCCGGGCCCCGACACACGCACGCCCTCCGCGTTGTCGTGCAGCAGAAGATGAGACAGGAGAATGTTTCGCGTTTTGACTACGCGGACGCCGGCGGGAGCTCCCGAGCCCCTTACCCTCTGCACTTCGAGCCACTCCACGACGGTGTAGTCGTCCTCTACCTCGATCTCACCGGCGAGCGTATTCAGGCCGTCCACGAGAGCACCGGTTCCGCCGAGCCCTTGTGGCGGTGAATCGGAGCAACGGTGAGCTTGAGGAAGCGGACGGCGTCCGTCCGGGAGTCGTTGATGTTGACTCCAGCACTGAACGGACCGTCGTTGTAGACGACACCGACTTCGCGACGGTTCTCGGCGACGAGATCTCCGTCCCGGCTATCTTCCCAGGATTGAAGTGCGTTGAATGCCCGGGCGATCGTAAAGGGTTCGCTCGAATGGGTTGTGGCAGCGGGATCCTGCACCGTAACCTGGGTGGACCGAGTCGACCGAGAGGATGAAGAACACCTCGGCTCCGATCACCAGTTCGTCGCCCTGTCCCACGTTTCCCGGGATAGGCGAGGCAAACGTGACGGTGCACTTCCCGCCGCGACAGAAGCGGTGCCGGCAGCGAGACTGCCGGTGAACGTTCCGATCGAACGGTAGTTGATTCGGAAGGGAGGCAGGGATCCGAACTCGTCGGCACCTCTGTCCCAGAGTCCACTCCGGATGCCGCCGTCGATGTCGCGGGTGAAGTCGGCACTCAGGTCGAGTCCCGAATCGACGGCAGGGTTCACTCCCGCCTTCAGGGCCCCAAGCAAACGTTGCTGTCACCAGGGGCAAACTAGAGAGGACAATTCTGGTCCAGAACGGTGTTTCACCCTAGTCAATCGGAGAACGTTCCCCGGATTGGAACCGTAATTCATCGTGTACCGCCTCAAAAGGCTATGATCCAGCGGTTTCGGAAACTAGCGTAGCGAGAACGGAAGATGATCACGAACCGAGGAGCGCTCCTTCCTTTCCTTCATGCTCAAGTCACCCTTTGTAACGCGGTCCGGACGACAACATGGGCGGCATGTCGCGAGTTGAGCCGCCAGACACAGCGAAATGGGCTGCTACTTTGCCCCACATGACGCGAATGTTTGGTTAGGGCCAACTTGACAGTACCCAGGGAGTTCTTCCAGCTGGCCCCGCAAAAAGTGTTTTGCATGGATGGAGCCACTACCCCTGATCCTGCGCTGAATCTCCGTTAGTCGACAACACCCCGCGTGTGATTCTCCCTTCGGAGCCGTGTGGGGTTGGCCTACAACCTCCTTGTTCCCCATCCCAACCGGTGGTTGGGCCGCGCAAGTCCTCTTTTCGTTGGGTTTACACCGGCAACAGATCGTCTACTTCGGCACGCCTCTTGCAAAATACCGCTGCAATGGCGAAGAGAAGGCATCACCCTGAGACGGCCGGTCTCCGCTTGACTCTTATCCTGGCGACGTCGGCTCTCGTCTCTGCGACGGCTCTAGGGCAGGTCTTTGTACCCGGCGCGGCCAAGCGCCAGGCCCCGGGTCCTTTCGATGCCGCCTCGATCGTCCAGGGAGACCCAGCCAATGCCGACAGTCTCGACGACGATATTCTGTCCTTCAGCCGGGGCGCCCAAATCGGGGGCACCTTCTATTCGAGAGTAGACATGCGTCAAGGTTCTCTCGTTCTCTGGTCGACTCCCGAGTATTCTTCCGTAGATCTTTCAGGAACGGGCCGTCATATGCTCTTCAGTGCGGGGAACGCCCTCCAACTCTACTACATGTATGACACCGATCAGTTCGTTCTATCGATCGGAAGTTTCCCGACCCTCACCATGAACGTCAGTCAAAGTATCAGCGCGGGCACCACCTACTCCATCGTCGCGCGCTACCCACGGGTTGCGATGGCCGAAGGCGGTAAGCTCGAGGGGAGCTGGAGTAGCTCCGGGATCGCCGAGGTCACCGGTCTTCGTTTCGGGGCTCACGCGGTCGATGTGACGGAATCGGACCCACGATGGCTGAACGGGTCTCGAATCGATGACAACGGAACGCTTCGTTTCCGTGCGGAATCAGGGAGGAGCTATCTGGTGGTGAGTCCAGACGCCGTACTCCACCCGGAGGTGAGGAAGACCAAGGCGAGTCGGCTGAAGTCCGGGCGCAACCGGAAAGTGTGCCAATCTTAGTTGGGAATTGAAACGGCTCCAAACCCCGTGGTTTGATGACGTTTGAACGAACAACATCAAGCGGCAAGAGAAAGGAGCCGAGATGGGAAGTCTGCTACGTTCAGTCAAGAAACGCAAGAAGTCACGTCGTTTGGGTGAGGTCGCGCTCGTGAGTCGCGAGGAGTACGCGGAGCTCGAGCTGGATGCCAAGATAGAGATGATCCGTTCGTTGGTCCCCCTGGGGCTAATGCGCGTTCACGAGTTGCTCGACGACGAAGTGAAGGCGTTGGCCGGGGGGCGATACGCTCGCAAGGAAGAGTCGGTGCGTGGTCGCCGTCACGGAACCAACCCGGGCACGGTAGGGCTTGCCGGCCAGCGGGTACCGATCCGTGTGCCCCGGGTTCGGAGCATCGAGGGAGGAGAGATTCCGCTGCGGTCGTACGAGGCGCTGAGCCACGGCGGTGAGGTGAATGATCTACTGCTGAAACGAGTTCTCTACGGAATCTCCTGTCGCAACTACGAGGCGGCAGCGGAAGCGATTCCGGGCGCCATCGGGCTGTCGAGCTCGACGGTGTCCCGAGAGTTCGTTGAAGCAAGCGCGACGAAGCTCCGAGAGATGCAGGAACGGGATCTATCCGGCGAGGATGTGGTGGCGCTGTTTCTAGACGGGAAGACGTTCGCCGACGCCACGATGGTTGTGGCGCTGGGCATTACGCTTTCTGGGGAAAAACGCTTCTTGGGCTTCGTGGAGACGGACACGGAGAACGCGCAGGTGTTGACGCCGTTTCTGCGTTCACTGCTCGAGCGGGGACTCGATATCTCCCAGGGTCTACTGGTGATCATCGACGGCGGCAAGGGTCTCCAAGCGGCAGTAAAGAAGGCATTCCGTAAGCGGGCCCTGATACAACGCTGCCAGTGGCACAAACGTGAAAACGTAGTGAGCTACCTGTCCAAGGGCGAGCAGGGGTCGTGGCGCAAGCGGCTTCAGAGGGCCTACAACAGGCCGGAGTACAAAGACGCCCTCGCTGCGCTCGAGCAACTTCACGGTGAGTTAGAAGAGCGGAACCAATCCGCAGCTGGCAGCTTGGAGGAAGGACTCGAGGAGACGCTGAGCGTGCATCGACTCGGCGTATACGGGGTGCTGGGCCGTTCGTTCAAGACGACGAACTGCCTTGAATCCGTCAATGCCCTGGTGGAGGAACGCTGCGCGAAGGTCGACCACTGGAAGAACTCGAGCCAACGCCAGCGCTGGCTGGCGACGGCGCTCGTGGACATCGAACCGCGCTTGAGGAAGGTGGTGGGCTACCGCCATCTCCCGAAGCTTCGCGAAGCTCTCAAGCGGGAACTGAAGATCGAGGCGAAGACATCAACCGTATCGAAGAAGAAGGTCGCGTAATCGTGAGCCGTGGAGAGTTTCAACTAAGAATGGGCTTGACTCTTTGAAAGTGTACGTTGACAGCGAGTGGAGAAAGCACAGTAGCCGCCGGCTGTGGCGAAAACTTCATTTGGTGGTCGACGCGCAGACGGGTGACATTTTGGCGTCGGAGCTCACCACGAACAAAGAGGGGGATGCTTCCCAGGTACCGATTCTGCTCGCACAGATCGACGAGGCCATTAGCTCGATGTCTGGGGATGGCGCCTAATGACACCCAATTGGTCTACGACACTTTGGAGAATCGTCAAACGGGAGAATCTGCCGCGATCCTTATTCCACCGAGGCGGCGCGCCCGGCGTAGCGGTTCTGGCGCGATCACGTCTGCAGATCGAGACCGACAAATCCAATTCATAGAGGAGCACGGGCGGCGACGCTGGCAGAAGGAGTCTGGCTTCAACCGACGTAACTTGGTGGAGACGGCGATGTATCGATACAAGACGATCATCGGTGGGCGCCTACGTGCTCGGAGTCTACCGAGTCAACGCACCGAGACGAAAGTGGCCTGCTCGATACTCAACCGGATGACGGGGCTGGGGATGCCGGACAGCTATCGAGCCGCCTGAAACGTCAAATTGAGGACAGTCCTGCGTTCGGGGTCGAGCCATGCAACAAAGCCCCGACAAGGCGAAATATTTTGGCAAGAACGAAGTTAAGAACGGGTGCCTTGGCCCATATACCATCACCCTTAACGGTGTTCTACACGACCCAGTTCCGAGGCACATGAATGCTGGTCCATCCTATCGCACCGAGGGCTGGTGCCTTTCAAAGTTGGCTCCCTTTCCTAGCTGAGCGTTATCTTAATCCTGACCACACGCTCACGCCTAGTGCCAGCAACGGTACTGTCAAGCTGAGGCATTCAGGGTCGATCCGACCCCAAGATGTTGGCGACGCGGTGCGCTCGAGCCCCATTATCTAGCGGTCCGATCCGAGCTCGAGACCTCAACTTGACAGTACCTATCTGACCCCAAATGGGGGTAATCTTTAGCGGTAACGCAATTCCGGCCATCGAATTGAAACCGTGCACCCCGCATGCCGAAGTTGTCCGATTCCAAAATTTGCGCTGCCAAACCCAGGGGCAAGCCTTTCGGCAACAGCGATTCACGAATGTTATTCATTTTCTGAGGAATCTATGTTGTCGATAAGAGCGCAGTGCGTATCGATCCTGGTCACAACTCTCCTGGCTGTCGTCGCGCCGGCACCGGCGCAGACTCTGGCGATCACCGGCGCCACCATCATTGATGGCACCGGCAAGGCTCCATTGAGCGATGGGGTGGTCCTGATTACCGACGGCCGGATCACGGCGGTTGGCGGTTCGCGGGACGTCGCGATCCCGGACGCGGCGACGAGGCTCGACGCCCGGGGCAAGTACGCGATCCCCGGGCTGATAGACGGAGTCAACCTGGCCTGGTTCAACCCCAACGTGGAAAACCTGGTCAAATACGAGGGCCGTTACCACGAGATCTTCCTGGAGGCGGCGCAGATCGCGCTGAAGGGCGGCGTGACCGGGACCTTCGTCACGTGGAGGTCGCACGGCCCGGCGATGAAGGCGCGCGACATGATCAAGGCGGGTGAGGCGCCCGGCAGCAGTATCTATGTGGGCGGCAACATCATCGGCTTCGACGGGCTGTTTTCCGCGGATGCCTTCGGCGATGCAGCCGCAAACGTCGGTAAATCCTTCGTCGAACGCATCAACGAGGAATGGGAGCAGGGCACGGGGCGCAGGTTGATGTGGATGACCCCGGAGGAGGTCCGGTCCGTCATCCGGGAGTACGTTCAGAAGCACGACCTCGACTACATCAAGTACGCCGCCAGCGGCCACCGGATAGAGGGCGGATATGCGCAGTACATCGCGTTCTCACCGCGGGTGCAGAAGGTGATCGTGGAGGAGGGCCACCGAGCCGGGTTGAGCGTGCAGGCCCATACCATGTCGGTGGAGAGCATTGACATGGCGATCGAAGCCGGCGTGGACATCCTCACGCACGGCGACATCTCGGGACCGACCCCGATCCCGGAGGAGACCATCCGGAAGCTGGTCGAGCGGGACGTCGCCGTCGGCGTCCTGCCGATCACGCAGCGAAACCTGGAAGCAAGGCAAAAGCACGCACCAGGGGACTTCACGCAGTTTCAGCAAGTCGCGAAGACGAACCGCCGCAACATGATCAAGGCCGGGGTTACGATGCTCCTCGGTACCGAGACTTGGATTAAGTCTCCCGAGGAGCTCGCGGAATCGTCCACGCTGGCAGCCGACACCGTCGAGCCGAGTCTGCATAGCAAGCTCGGCGAAGGCCACTTCAACGCGCTGGTGGCCCTCGAGGAAGAAGGGATGGATCGCATGGACATCCTGAAGTCAGCCACCAGCCGCGTCGCTCGGGCGTACAAGCTGGACGCCAAGATCGGCACGCTCGAGCGCGGCAAGATGGCCGACCTGGTGATCCTCGACGCGAATCCGCTGGAAAGTGCGCGCAACTATCGAAGCATCTACGCGGTGATCAAGAATGGCAAGGTCGTCAATCTCAACACGCTGCCGGTCGCGCCGCTCATCAGTGTCGGGGCGAGATCAACGTCGAACTAGCGCAGCGACAGGGCTTTGGTGCACGAATAGCTGTTGACTCCGGCAAGCGCTTCGACTCAGCTTCTCGATACATCGAAGATCGAGGAGATGAACCCATGGCCGCGCGCAAGTCCAGCAGAGTGAACCGCAAATACAAGACGAAGTATCGCGTGACCAACTGGCGGGAGTACGAGCGTGGCCTCAGGAGCCGTGGCGACATCACCGTTTGCTTCTCAGACGAGGCGCGCGAAACGTGGACACCACCGAAGAACGGCCGCCGCGGTGGCCAGCCGCGCTACTCGAATCTCGCAATCGTGACGGCGTTCACGTTGCGCATGGTCTTTCACCTTCCGCTCCGACAGACCGAGGGATTCCTGGACTCGTTGTTGCGGTTGATGAGCTCGACCTGAAAGCACCGGATCACACAACGCTGTCGCGACGGAACAAAGACGTCGATGTGGCTTCTCCCACCAGAGCGCATGCTGGCGCGCTCCATCTGATCGTCGACTCTACAGGACTCAGAATCTCGGGTGCCGGTGAGTGGCACGCCCACAGGCACAAGAGGTCGAAGGCGTCGACAATGGCGGAAGCTGCACGTCGGTGTCGTTGACGACGGCTTCATCCCTGAAAAATGACAGCGAAGCTGACGAAGAGCAGCGAGGACGATCCGTCCACTGTCCCGTGTCTGCTTGAACAGGTCGACTCTCCGATCCGACGTTTCACAGCCGATGGGGCCTACGACACGCGGTCAGTGTACGAGCTGCTCGGTGAGGTCGGCACCGCGGATATCAAAATCGTGATCCCACCTTGACGACGGCCGTGCCTTCGGAGGGCGTCGAGGGCACGTGGGCGCAGCGGAACGCGACCCTCGAGACGATTCGCAATGTCGGGGCGCCAAGGCTGGCAGCGGGAGTCAGGGTATCGACGACAGGGTGCCGTCGAGAATCTTTTCTTCAGGTACAAGCGCACGCTCGGAAACAGCCTTCGCGGGCGCGGCTACGAATCGCAGAAGCGGGAGGCGATGATCGGGTGCACTGTATTGAACTGGATGGCTGAGCTGGGCAAGCCTGAATCCCAAGCGATCGTCGGGGAGTAAGTTGGGCCGCCAAAAGGTTCCGTGCGTGTCCCGAACTGATTCATGCACCAACGCCGTCGAGCGCTAGCACCTATGGCTTCTCGATGGGCTGGATCGAAAGTGTCCTCGTTTCCGTGCCTCTCAGGAGTTTCACTTCGCTCGTCACTCCGATGCGATCTTCGGTTAGAAGACGCAGCAGGTCGTCGATGCCTTGCACCGGCGTGGAGTCGAGGGCGATGACGATGTCACCCTCGCGAAGTCCGGCTTCGTCTGCGGCGCTGCGCTTCTCCAACGAAACAATCAGGACGCCTCGTTCGTTCGTGATCTCGTGCGCACGCGTCAGGCGTCTCAAGACGGGAACGTCCTGACCGCGCACACCGATGTAGCTTCGTCGTAATCTCCCATCTCGGATCAAAACACCCGCGGTGTGCGTGATAATCGTGCTCGGGATAGCAAAGCACAGACCTTGAGCTCCCATGATCGTCGCGGTGTTGAGGCCGATGACGCGTCCCGCGGAGCTGACGAGCGGTCCACCGGAGTTTCCGGGATTGAGCGCGGCGTCGGTTTGAATGATGCCTTCGATGAGACGACCGGATTGAGAACGGAGCGATCGGCCCAACGCGCTCACGACGCCCGCGGTGATCGTGCATTGGAAACCGAGCGGGTTCCCGATCGCAACGACGAGCTGACCGACTTTGAGCGTGCGCGAGTTTCCGAGCGTGGCTGGCACGAGGTCGAGCGCACTGATGCGGACAACTGCCAGATCCGTGTCCGGGTCGTCGCCGACGAGATCGGCCTCGAAGGAGCGTCCGTCGAGGAGGGTGACCTCGATGCGCTTAGCGCCGGCAACGACGTGGCTGTCCGTGAGCACGAGGTCGTCCGGCGTGAAGACGAAGCCCGAGCCACTGCCGGAGTCGCGGCGGCGACGGAATCGTGACTTCCGTTCGGCCTTCTCGACGTCGACTTTGACGACCGACGGGCTGAGCTCTTCGGCAACGCGCGTTACCGCTTTCGAATACGCGTCTAGAACCTCAGATTCGTCGACGATCATTTTCTTTTGCCTAGTAGCACGCTGACGGTTTTCTCTTCGCCCGCGCGGAGAATTCGCATGTCGACGTTCTGACCGATGCGCTCCTCGGTGAGGTAGGTCAGGAGTGTGATCGGGCTCTCCGCGATTTCGCTGTCGATTCCGAGGACGACGTCACCGAGAAAGAGCTCGGCCGCCGCGGCGGGACTCTTTGGTTGCACTGAAAGGATCAAAAGTCCCACGTCTTGCGATTCCACCGTGCTAGGAAGTCGCACCGGCGACGTGGTGATACCGAGAAATCCGCGGCGAACCTCACCGTGTTCGATCAAATTATCGACGAGGCGACGAAGCGTTTCCGTGGGAACCGTCAACGGTTTGCGTCGCGCGAGTCCGGTGGTGTTCATGCCCAGCGCCTGGCCGTCGCAATCGAGTAGAAGGCTTCCCGAGAAACCGCGGAAGCGTTTCGGGTCGATCTCGATGTAGCGATCGAGGCGGCCGCCGCTTCGAGTGGTCCACTCTTCGTCGACCACGTTGACGGCGACGAGACCGGTTCGGCGAGGCGCCACGACCAAGGCCAGGTGTCCAGCCTCGAGGCGGCTCGTATCGGTCCAATCGGTTGCGGGTTCCTCGATGTCGGTGGCTCGCAGGACGGCGACGTCGGTGCCGGGGTCACGCCCGATGAGCACGGCGTTTTTGCGCGCGCCTCCCGCGTCCGTCAGCTCGAAGCTGTCGTCGGATTCCAGCGTGTTCGCCGCGGTGATCACGATCCCTTCGCCGTTCCATACGATCCCGGTCGAGGGAGCGACACGGCGTCCGTGGATCGCGACGACGCTTGGGCGTGCTTTAGAAGCGATGCGTGCGATGTCTTGGGATAGTGCGTCTAGTGTGTTGCTCATGCACGGAGATTAGCCGTGAAGCTATCGCCCTCGCATCAGGAGAACGGGTAGGTGCGGCCTACCCATTCGGGTAGTTTCTAGAACGTGCGAGACCGGCGCGGGCCGCCATGGCGACGACTTCGGTGCGTGACGTGGCACCGAGCTTACTGATCAACGAGTTGACGTGAAACTTCGCGGTGTGCGGGCTCACGCCGAGCCGGCTTGCGATGTCTTTATTGGAGAGCCCCAGCGCGAGCTGCTCGAGCACTTCGAGCTCTCGGGGTGTCAGGGGCTCCATCGTAGTAAGGCCGGACGACATCGGCGGGGGCGGTCGCATCGCTTCTTCGGCGAGCTCATCGTCGAGGACGACGAGACCGTCGAGCACGGCGTCGATCGCACGCGCGATCTGCCTGGCAGAAGCATCCCTCAGGAGCGCGCCGCGCGCGCCGGCCGCGAACGCTTGACGTGCGAGAGCTCCGTCCAGAACGAGCGCGACGACGGGAGATCCCGATGGCAGCTCGAGCTCGCCGGGTGGGTTGGCACCGAGATCCCAAATGCAGACATCGGCTTCGTCGACTGCCGCATCAGACGGCGCTGCGGTCACGATTTGGCGTGGGTCAATTTCGCTCGCGAGGACATGGGGCAAGCCCTCGATCGCCAGCCGATCGTCGCCCACGATGATGATGCGGCGTGGCTCGGCTTCCACCATCTCGAAGCCAGTATAGGCAGAGCAGCGGCCAGTCTCACGCAACCGAGGATATCGATTTCGTATATGGCTCGACGATCCCCGATTGGGCTGAATCTGCCTGTGGAAAACCGCTGTGGAAACTAGGGCGTATTTAACATAATCCGCGCACACGTGTGCGCGGGCTAGCGTGTGGCTGCCGATCCGCCGAACGGATCGGCCTCGTCGCGCAGCCAGTCCCGGAGCGCCAGGGCGAGCGAGCCCGCCAGGCTTCCGGCAACAACGGTGAAAGCGATCCAGAGCGTAAGCTGGGGAAGAAGCCCCGCCAGAACGCTGTAGGACGACAGGTCGTAGACCGTTTCCCACCCGTTCAGCGTCGCTCCGAGCATCGTGATGATGACGGCCAGTCGGGCGGCGAGAGCGTAGTCCAGGAGCAGGGTGCCGAGACGCGGCCACGCGCGGCGGATCAAGACGATGGCGACGAGCGAGACTGCGGCCATGCCTCCCGATGTGGGGACGACGAGCTTTGTACCTCGATGGCGGCAACCTCCTCCACAGGATTACTGAGGAGGACACCGAGCGGCTCAGCGCTGCAGGCAGGCTTTGCGCGCTGATCGTCCCTCGCAACGAGCTCATGTCCCGCGAGTTCTATCAGCAATGGTTCGTGAAGGGGCACCGCGACGAAAACCGTCGCAGTCGCCCCAAATCAACCGACGCCGCGGAGAAGAGCTGAAACGGCTCGCGAGAATCGCTTGTGGGCGACTTTCAGAGACCTCCCCATACCTCGGGTACCCCTAGACCGACACGTTTTGAAAACTGACCCCGTCAGCGCTTTCGGTAAGAAACCCGCGGACGACCTTCCCCACCCCCTGAGGAGGGCTAGTTCGGGGTCCGCCGCTTCGTCTTATTGGGGCGACCGCCGCCCTTCTCCTCGAGGAGGTCGTCGTTGATCCTCCTCCGGCCTCGACACTAATTTCAAGCTACGGACTGTCTCAAGGACGTTGGCACGGAGGGAAGGCGCCTGGAGTCGGCCGTGCTAGACTCCTCCCGCCAAGCACGCATGACGAAGAAGAAAAAGTCCTCCATCAAGCACCAGCTCGCCATCCCGCCCCAACTCATCGAGCGACGCATCTATCTCATCCGTGGCCTGAAGGTCATGCTCAGCACGCACCTGGCCGAGCTCTATGACGTTGAACCGCGCACACTGATGCAGGCCGTCAAGCGCAAAGCCGAACGGTTTCCGCCCGACTTCATGTTCCGGCTCAGCCGAGAGGAGTTCTCTGCCGTAAGATCACAAATTGTGATCTTACAGGAAGGTCGAGGACGGCACCCCAAATACCCACCCTATGCCTTCAGCGAACAAGGCGTCGCCATGCTCTCCAGTGTCCTCAACAGCAAGCGGGCCGTTCAGGTGAACATTGCGATCATGCGAGCGTTCGTCCGGCTGCGGCGAATTCTCAGCACCAACAAGGCTCTCGCGCGGAAAGTCCAAGCGCTCGAGCGCGGGCACACCGAGCACGACGCGAAGATCAACGCAATCTTCGACGCCATTCGTGAGCTCATGAAGCCACCGGACAAGCCGAAGCCTCGCATCGGATTCAAGGGCGACAAAACGTAGACACCGAGCCCCAATCATGCCCGCAGACCCGAAGTCAGCATCGAAGAAACCAGAGCGTGACTGGCTTCAACGTCAGGTCTTCCACTGGCTTCTCCAATCCGAGGATCCGGTAGAAGTCGTGCACACCAATAGCGAACGCGTGCGAGGGGTCGTGGTCGGCACTGACCAATACACCATCCTCCTTGAGACCGAGGACGGCAAGGCCTGTCTCCTTTACAAACACGGCGTCTTGGCCATTCATGGCGGAGAGGAGTTCTTGAAGCGGACAAAACCGCTGCTCCCAGGCGAATCCTAGGTCCCCCCGAGCTGGTCATGCCCCGACAACCGCAAGACCCAAGACGGTACTGTCAAATTGAGCGGGTGACTGATGCCTTGGTGCACAACTCGCGATCTCGGCCCATAATTGTCCTGTACTCGCGGATTCGAGGTTCCCCATGAGCATTTTCAAACGCACTCAGCGGAAGTATGTGAAGAAGGCCTATCGCATCAGGAATTGGCGTCAATATGAGGCGGGTCTACGCGACCGCGGGAGCCTGACCGTCTGGATCTCGCTCACCGCCGGCAAGCTTGTGAACTGGGACGCGCCCCGGCCGAGGAGGAGGAAACCGGGCCGGCAACGCAAGTACTCGAACCACGCCATCGAGACGGCTGTCATTCTTGGCATGGTGTTTCATCTGTCATCCAGGCAGAGCGAGGGATTGCTGCGATCGTTGTTCGCTCTGTTCAAGCTAGACAATGATGTGCCCGATCACACCACGATCTCGAGGCGCAAGGCGAAGCTGGGTAAGGTCCCCTTCTACCAAGACAAGCACAAGACGCCGTTGCACATCTTGATCGACAGCAGCGGTCTCGCTGTCCACGCCGGCCAGCTGCGCAGAGCACCAAAGAGCAGGGACTATCGCAAGCTCCATCTGTGTGTCGACGAGCAGAGTGGCGAAGTCGTCGTCTGCGAGCTGACGCGCAAAAGAGCCCGCGATTCATCGCGGGTTGCATCGCTTGTCGGACAGATCGACAGTCCCATCTCATCGGCCAGAGCTGACACCGCATACGACGCCAGCGGCGTCTATGAGGCGATCGAGAATCACAGCGCTCATCGCTCGCCGAGGGTGCTGATACCGCCGCGCAAGGGCGCCCAGCTCGCATCGGGGCGGGCGAGCAGCCGACAGCGCAATCGCAACATTGCAGCACAAGCTCGGCTCGGCAAACGAAAGTGGCACACAGAATCGGGCTACAGCAAACGGAGCAAAGTCGAGACAACGTTCCATCGCTACAAGGCTATCGTGGGCTCAGCGATGCGAGCGAGAGGGTTGGCGGCACAGAGAGTCGAGGCAAGGATCGGGTGCAAGATTCTGAACACTATGACGGCACTCGGGATGCCTGATAGCGAGATGACCGGATGATGGGAGTCGAGGTCAAGCGAGCTCTCGGCCTCTATCGGAGTTGTGCACCAGGGCAGCCTAAGGACGCAACTGACATGCGGGACAGTTGGATCAAAGAACTCGGTGTCGGGCCAGGCGACCATATCATCGCAATCCTCACCGACGAGGACGACCTAGAGCTCCTGTCGCCGTATATCGCCGACGGGCTGCGCAACGATGGCCTCTGCAGCGTCATCGCGCTGCCCGACATGCACGATGCCTTGCGCGGTGAGCTGCGAGAAGCCAAGATCGATGTCCGCAAGGAGGAGGGGGCCAAGCACTTCGTCTTTCACGATTCGCGTTCTCTCGTGACAAAGACAGCCACTTCGCGCTGGACGTGTTCATCGACCGGTTGGAGGAGTTCATCCAGGAGGCAAAGAAGGCCGGCGCCTCCCACATTAGAAACATGGGGCAGATGTCCTGGGTAACGGACATCACCAGCGAGGTCGATGGTATCCATCTCTGCGCTCGCCTGAACGATGTCTTTAAGGACGAGCCCATCTCAGGCTTCTGAATTTGAGACAGCCGCCTGGTAGGCGGCCACGTTCTCGTTCATCTCATGCGGACGCATCCGATCATCTGGCTGAAGGGCCAGATCGTACGCAACCCCCTTTACACGGAACCAGATCGGGTTCTGGCTGAGACTCGACTCTCGAGCGCTTTCACCTCGTCCCAGTTGTTGCCAGGACCCCGGTCGCCCCCGCGAGCAAAGGCCCACTAGGTGTCGCACGCCTTATCGATGAGAGCCTCTTCCTGGCCCCAAGCAAACGTTGCTGTACCAGGGGCAAACTAGAGAGGACAATTCTGGTCCAGAACGGTGTTTCACCCTAGTCAATCGGAGAACGTTCCCCGGATTGGAACCGCAATTCATCGTGTACCGCCTCAAAAGGCTATGATCCAGCGGTTTCGGAAACTAGCGTAGCGAGAACGGAAGATGATCACGAACCGAGGAGCGCTCCTTCCTTTCCTTCATGCTCAAGTCACCCTTTGTAACGCGGTCCGGACGACAACATGGGCGGCATGTCGCGAGTTGAGCCGCCTGTGCGATGAAGGAGCTAGCCCTCGAGAATCTCGCGCTACGGCAGCAGCTCGCTGCCTTGGTGCACAACTCCGATAGAGGCCGAGAGCTCGCTTGACCTCGACTCCCATCATCCGGTCATCTCGCTATCAGGCATCCCGAGTGCCGTCATGGTGTTCAGAATCTTGCACCCGATCCTTGCCTCGACTCTCTGTGCCGCCAACCCTCTCGCTCGCATCGCTGAGCCCACGATGGCTTTGTAGCGATGGAACGTTGTCTCGACTTTGCTCCGTTTGCTCGCCACGGCTCTTGAGACCACGCTCATACTCCGGCCAGTTGGTCACGCGATACTTCGTCTTGTATTTGCGGTTCACTCTGGTGGACTTGCGCGCGGCCATCGGCTCATCTCCTCGATATTCGATGTATCGAGAAGCTGAGTCGAAGCGGTTGCCGGAGTCAAGAGCTATTCATGCACCAACGCCGCGTGTAGACGCACTTGCGTTTCGTCGTTCCGTCCGCGAGCGCGATTTCCTTCATCGCTCCCGGTAGCCGCTCGAGGTAGCGCTGGATGACGCGGTACATCGCGGCCGGGTCCAAGCCGAGTTTCCGCAGAGGGAAGGTTAAACGACGGTCGGTTGGGTTGGCTAATCGTGTACTTCGGCCTGAAAACGCCAGCCGCGTTATTTTCAGTACGTGCTGCTCTCAGGGGTACACTGAGGTATGGGGAGGGCTCCGAAAGTCGCTCACAGGGGAACCTCGCATGCTTTTTCAGCCCTCATCCGGGAGCTTGCCGGCGTTGCGCTGTTCCGCGTATTTTTTCGCCTCCTGACGTTTCTTTTGACGTTCCGCATAGAACTCGTCGGACGTGAGGTAGTCGGAGGCGAAGATTCTTGCGATGAATCGTCCCTCGGGGGCCAGCTGCTCGACCTCCCTATCGGTAATGCCAGGGAACTCCCGACCACCGTGAAGTTGGCGGAGGTCGTGCGCGAGCTTTGTGACTTCGTCAGCTACAGAATTGATAGCAAAATGTCCGCTTTCGGCCAAGAGCCGACATTATCACCTAGCGTGAAGCGCCCAACAATTTCGACTCCGCCACCTGATCGATGAACGCGATCAGTTGGTCGCGTTCTGCTGTGATGTTTTCGCCCAGACGCGCCACGGCGATCGGAAGCATCCACGGCTGGACGTCCCGAGGGCTGATGCGACGCATCCGCCGATATCGTTTCGTATAAGAGCGGTGAAAAAGCGCGCGTCCAACGCGGATCGTGATGCGTGTCCACAGAGAGAAGCTGGGGAGCGTAAGCGTCCGCTCCCACCATGTTCCCGATACGTCGCTCCCGAGGCATCCTTTGTGTGCTCGCCACTGGAGGCGGGGGACGAAGGAGGCAAGAGATGTCGAAGCGAAGGACAGCGGGGATATCGAAAGTGATAGGGAAGCGGCGCTGGGCAGAGGCGGATGCGCGGAATGTTGTGTCGTCATGGCAGCGTAGTGGGAAGCGTGTCTCGGAGTTCGCCAGGGAGTACGGGTTGACCTCCCAGCGGCTGGTTCGGTGGTCAGAGCGACTGCAAGGCGGGTCGAGGGGGAGTGTACGGTTTCATCCGGTTCGCCTGGTGGGAGGCGAGCGAGAAGGCGAGCGAGGAGGCGAGAGGGACGCGATCGAGGTGGTGTTGTTGGACGGCAGGCGCGTACGAGTGCGTGAGGGGTTCTCATCTGAGGAGCTGGGTCGGGTGCTCGAAGTTCTAGAAGGTCGAGCGTGATGTGGATGCTCCCATCGTCTGTGAGGATCTACGTTGCGGCGGAGCCGATGGACCTGCGTCGCGGCTTTGACGGGCTGGCTGCAGCGACGCGGAGTGTGATCGGTCAATCGCCCCTGAGCGGTCATCTGTTCGTGTTTCTGAATCGGCGTCAGAATCGTGTGAAGATCCTCGCTTGGGATCGGACGGGGTACGTTTTGCTGTACAAGAGGCTGGAGCGAGGGACCTTTGAACTGCCGACGTCACCGCGTCCGGGTGATAGGCACGTTGAGTTGGACTCTGGCGAGCTGGGACTGATGCTGGAGGGGTTGGACCTTCGTGGCGCTCGACGCCGGAAGCGATGGTATCAGCGAGCTGAGGAGAAGAGAGTCGCCCTTCACGGTTGAAGGGCTGATTTTCTTCCCAAGAACGCAGCAGGGACTTGACTTTCTTGCTTTTTGCGATTAGTCTTAATCTTCTATATATGACTAAGACACGACTACTGCAACGGCTTCAAACCCTCGGCCGGCTTGGCCGAACACACCCTCGTAGCGCACGCCCTCCGGCATCTCGACGGGAACCTGGACCAGCACGGGTTGCTCGGAGCCGGTCACGATTTGCTCCTCGACGGCTACGAACGAGGTGTAGGCGGACACCAGGCGGTGGGCCAGGGCGACGCGGGTCATCTCGTCAACATTCTCGGGACTCGGATCCGTGATCTGCCGATTGGTTAAGCTCCTCGATGCGCGCCCGAGCCCATAGGGTGCCGATGGCCTCACCCTCCTCGCGCCGTTCGGGAAGACGGACGGAGACCTTTTGCTGGTAGGGCCTTCCTCCCAAGCGCCCGGTGAGGGTTACAGTGGCGTGAGCCGGCCGGGCGTACCGTCCGTGAACGACGACAGTCTGGCCCACAAAGAGATCGGGAACCTGCTTCGGGTAGACATCCATGATGTCGAGCCCGCCCCATTCGATCTCGAGGTCGGTGAGATACGGGTTGCGGATACGCTCATAAAAACGTTTTACCGGTTTCTCGGTGTCGTCTCCAAGAAGGACATACTCGACCGCGCCCCGCCCGAGCTCGGCCATTTTGTCCAGCAGGTAACGATTGACCGAGCTTCCTACGCCGAACGAAAAAAGCCTCGCCGCACCCAAGTGCTTCTCCAAGTAGGCGAGGATCTGGTTCTCGTTTCCGATATAGCCATCGGTCATGAAGGAGATGATGCGGAGTCGCTCGGGATCCTCGGGATAGCTGAGCGCAGCCCGAACTCCCTCGAGCATGATGGTTCCGCCGTGTCCGGACAGCCCTTCAACGTAGCGGAGTCCGCGTTCAATATTGCCATCGCTGGCAGAAACGGGGGAGGGCGCGAAGCTCTCGGTTCCATTGGAGAAGCGGATGATCTGAAACGTATCCCGAGAGTTCAGGTTTCTGAGCGCATGAAGCATCGCTTCTTTGACCTTCCCGATAGGGAAGCCGCTCATCGAGCCCGAGCCATCCACTACGAAAATCATCTCCTTGGGCGTGATGTCGTCAGAAGACGGTCGCGCTTCCGGTTGGATGAGTATGAGGAAGTAGCCGTCTCCGGCTTTCCGGTGAGGGAGAACAACGACGCGCGGGCCATCACCGTCGAGGCGATAACGGAGCACGAAGTCTTTGTTAAGGATCGAATCCTCGGGCTGGAGCCGGATCTCGGCGCGGCCACCCGACTTTCCTTTGATGTCGACCTCATGGGAAGGGGAGTGAAGTTCCTCGATCCTACCGCCTGCATCGAGCGTCACCTCGAGCGAAATGTCGTGGCCGGATCGCTCGCCGGGTTTGAGCACCGGAGGGGTGATTCGTGAGGCGTCCGGGACGTCGGTGGTGTTGGGCGACCAACCACGCCGCCCGTTGGACGTAGCGCTCCCGGGTATGAACCGTGATCCCACGACCATCGGGAAAGAGAAGTTATAGGAGCTCGACTCGTAGGGCAGCGCTTCGAAGTAGCGGATCTTCACTTGAATCTCGTTCCCCGGCAGGATGTTGGCGACGGACTGGGTGAAGATGTTCGGCCGTTCCTGATCGAGGAGTACTGCGACGTGGCCGGCCCGCTTGGCCGTCTCGTACAGGCGACGTGCCTCTTCGCGTTTCTTGATGATGGCTTTGATCGTCCTTTCGCCCACCTGGATTTCCATGTCATCCACGGCGGCTCGATTGGGGAGAGGAAATACATAGACGCCCTCAATCTTCTTGTCGTAAGGATTGGTGAACTTTTGAATTAGCTCGACTCGTGCAACATTGCCAACGATCTCCACCTGGACGTCGGTGTGTTCGAGAGGAAACTGCTGGATCTGGCCGACATCACCCAGGACACGGAGCTCCCCGCCTCCGATGCCGCCGGTGTTCAAACGAGTGCTGATTGGCGTCTGTCCGAGAAACGCACCGACGGTCGGGACAAAACTACCGTGAATCAGAACCACTAGGATCGGTATCCATCTCATGGCCATTCCTCCCCGAGCTCGTCGAAACGCACTCACCCGTCGGC
Organism: Candidatus Marinacidobacterales bacterium; assembly: GCA_965237685.1. Classification (GTDB taxonomy): domain Bacteria; phylum Acidobacteriota; class Vicinamibacteria; order Marinacidobacterales; family SMYC01; genus CBDEGF01. Next base: position 868,931 of record CBDEGF010000003.1, on the reverse strand, counting down.
GAAAGTCGTGATGTCACAAGAGGGCTCGAAGCCGTTGTTAGCCAACAGGCTTGGAGGAGCTCGATCTTCTCTAGTGCGTTAGACACCCGTTCGCTATTCGAGTTCCAGGTTCGGCCCTCAGAGTCTCCTCAGCTTGGCGCGCTTTGATCCCGGGATCGGATGCGTCTTCACGTTCTCGATTCGAACGGCCCTGCGCGTGAGTACTCCCGCCCGTTTGTCGGTTCGAGGGGAGTGGTCGACGGACGGTGACGACTTCTACTTCACCCTCACCCGAGTACGAGAGCGACGTCTGGGTGATGGAGCTCGAGCCCTCGAGCGAATGAGAGCACGACTCAGCTTCGAGATAGGATCACGAGCGGTGTGAGAACCTCCCATGGGCTCGCGCCGCCGTGGCGATAACGAGGCTTTTGATGGCGGCTGGTCTCGCTCCAGCGGGGGACTTCGCGAAAGCCGTGATCGGAGAACAGAAACACGAGCGTTCGACTCGGCGCCTCTTCGAGCAAAGCTCCGAGCGTCCTCCTCGCGTGAAGCTCGATCTCCCGGAGAAGATCGGAAAGAGGTAACGACGACTCGTGGATCTTGTCGTCCACGAGGTTCAGTCGCTCGATCGGCTCGCCGTTGGGTCCACAAAGACGTCGGAATCCCGGCAGCACCGCAGTCTCACCTCCGTAGGCCGGCTTGGGCTCCGCGGCGAGCTCGAGCTCCGGAAGACCGATGCCGGCGGCGTCGAGCTGCACCTGGGTCGTGGTGGGATGGATGGACCAGAGCGGCACTTCGTCGACGACGCGATAGACGGCGCGGAGTCGAGGAAGGAGCGTCGCTCGCAAATGGCTCCATACGTCCCAGCGCATTCCGTCCAGGAACACGAACCGCTCGCCCGAAGGGTCGAGCTTTTTTCGGTACTTTTCCGCAACGACATCGAAAACGTCCCGGAGCATCGTGGGTCGCTTCCGCCCCTCTTCCCAGAGCGGCGCCTGGGCAAGAAAGAAAGTCTCGAACGTCGACACCGGGCGTTCGAGAAGCCGGCGGGCGTCTCTTGCGAAGCCTCGGAGGTCGATCTCGTCTGTGAGCTTGAGTGCGTCGAGAGCTTCCGGCAAGTCGCAAAGCGCAGGTGGAACTGGCGCCATGTACTTCTGGTAGAGCGTCTCCCAGCCCGCCGGAGTGTCCGGGGGCTTTTCGAGGTCCTCCAAGTAGCGCATCGTACGGCGGATGCTCACGCCCGCCTTGAGCGCCTGCGAAAGCGCCTCGAGGCCAAGATCCCGGCAAGTGTCGGGAGCTTTCGGTGAGCGGACCTTCTGCGGCACGCTCTCGAGAGAGCCCGCGAGGACCATCCGGATGAGCTTTCCGGCTCGTCCCCTGACCGCGAAACGAAACGCCCTTTCACCGTAGGCGAGACGAGTGAGTGTCTCCGCGTCATCGCCTCCCTCCTCCATGAGAATCGAGCGCCGTTCGTCGTCCGTCAGCTCGGTCTCGACGCGCTCGACGATGCGACAGGCCTTGTCGGGCGACTCGCCGGTGAAGGCTTCGAAGGCCTCGCGAGAACGCTCGGCAATCCGTGGTTCGACGTCTCGAATCGCCCCCGCCTCGGCGCGAAACGCCAGCACCATGAGGCGAGAGGCCGTCCGCTCGCCGAGCTTCTCCCACCAGGGCACAAGCTCCGAGAATCGCTCCCGGACGAACGACGCGAGCGCGCTTTCCTCCGGTGCGATCTTTCCCTGAGAAACCACCTTGACGTAGTCGTCGGGTGATAGTGAAGCTCCGTCATCGACCCACCGTTCCACGATGTCCAGAAGCTTTTTCCGGGGAAAGCTCCGTTCCGCGATGCGCTCGGCGAGCTGCTCGAGACTTCTCTCGACGAGAACGGCGTGTCCCGCGAGCGCATCGTTCAACGCCTCGATGACCTCGCTGATGACGAGCTTGTCGATGCGCTTGAGGAGGTCGGGGGCCTCGAGGTCGAGCTCGACGAGCCCGCGCAACTTCGACACCAGCGAGTCCTTGCCTACTTCGGCGAGCCCGTGCAGGGCGCTTTCGATGGGCTCTCGATAGGTCGCCTCCCGTAGTCTTTCCAGGTATTGGACGATGCCGCGCTCGAGGATCGCCTGGAGCTCGGACGGCGCCGGAAGCTCGAGTCGATCTCCGAGACGGAATCCGCAGTCGCAGGCGGGCTTCGAGCGTAGAAGCTCGGGCGAGAGCCGATCGCAGGTTTTTGCCAGCGCCTCGTCCAGAAGGCGATCCACCTTCACCAGATCGTGGTCGACCGAGATCAGCTCGAGCGTCGCGAGGCGCTGGAGCAGGCGATAGCTCTTCTCGTCGCGAAGCGAGAGGAGACGCTTCACACGCTCCCGCGATTTCTGGGTCCGATGCTCGCCCTCGTACGCCGTGCCGTAGGCAGAGATGAAGGCTTGCATGTCTTCTCTCAGGCGTTGGGATTGCTCCGGTGAGAACGGTAAATCGGGACGCGAGGCGAGCTCCCGCAGGCGGTCGCGGCTCGTTCTGAGCTCTCGGTGTTCCCCGGAAAGCTCCATCGCGGGGTCGTTGAGGTAGCGATGGACGAAGAGATAACGCTCCCAGTCTTCTCGAAAAAAGCGCGAGAGCTCCTGGAACGCTTCGAAATCCCGCGAGAGGTCCGGCTCTTCGCGGGCACGGCGCGCGACGCGTTCCAGTCCTTCCCGGGCGGCGTGCGAGACTTTGATTTCCTTCGCTACCGATTCGAGGCGCTCGATGCGCGAGGCGAACTCGTCGAGATCGAGGTGAGCCGCCGAACGATAGGTGCGCGCCCGCTCGATCTCTGCCTTCAAATCTGCGGCGCGGCGCTCGAGCTCGGACTTCCACTGCACCACGAGATCCCAGAGCTCACGTTGTTGCGCAAAGCCGAAAGTTCCCTGACGGAGGCGGGGAGGAACAAAAGGAAGACCGGCAAGCACCGCCTGGAGCTCTCGGGAGAGCATCTCCCCTCGGCCCAGCTCCTGGATACGCCCGACCGATCGGGTCTCGAGAGCGTCGACCGAGAGCTTTCGCCCCGACGCATAGGCGGTGAGCTGGCCCGAGTACACGAGCGCCAGCACCACCAGCTCGAAGGACGATCGGGTGAGGCCGAAGGATCCCTTCCGGAGCTCCCAATAGAGATCGTCGAGGTTGATGCGGCCTTCCCCGACGCGCCCGATCACGACGCGCACCAGCTCGCTTTCCCCGGGGTCAGGTTGCAGGCGATAGCCGCTCGCGGTGCGGCGGACGAGCCCCAGCGATTGGAGCCTCGATTCGAGCGTCATGCGAAGCGGATCGGACAGGTTTTGTCTCGCGACCTCCCCCGCCCGAAAGAACTCGCGGAGAAGGGGTGTGGCCACGTCGATTGCAGAGTCCTCGAGCGATGGTGCGATCTGATAGTGGCGAGAAAAGCGTCGCGCGAGTGGAAACTCCGCCAGGCGCTCCAGGATGCGATCGAAGCCAAAGGAGGGAAGCTCGGCCGGCGTGAGCGTGGGCGCGGCCGAGGGGGCAACGAAACTTCCCTCCCGGTAGGCCCTCTGAACGACGCTCTCGCTCAGCGCGAGATCCTCCCGGATCAAGGGATCGAGGGCCTCCAGGACACGTTTGGCCACGTCGGAGCCCTCCCCTTGAAAGTGCTCGCGGAGAGCGAGCCGAGCGGCCGCCCGTCGGAGGAGCTGGGCGGGCTTGTCCTCACCTCCTGCGAGCGGAGCGGGGAGCCAGAGCAGAAACGGCTCAGGTCCTTGATCGTCGAGCCGCTCGTTGAGGCGCTCGAGCGTCGAAGGCTCGTCCCGTCCTCCCGGAGCCATGACAACGACACAGAAATCGAGCTCTGTGGACAAGAGCTTTTCCACTAGTGCGTCGAGGCGCTCACCGGAAAGCAAGGGGTCGTCCTCGTCGCGGCAGAAGAGAAGGACCCCCTCGCGGCGCGTTTTCTGCCAGGAGACGCGCCTCTCGGTGACGGGCGATTTGGCCAGCGAGGCGAGCGGAAGCTCGGGGCTCTTGAAAAACGGAAGAAGTCTCTCCATCGCTCTGGCGACGGTAAAGCCCGGATCCTTCAACAGGCTCTCGGCTCGTCGCTGGATGATGAGCTGGACGTCGGCGGCGAGATCGATGGAGTAGACGTCCTCGTAAGGCCTTTCGCCTTTGACCATGGACAGGTAGGCCCCCTCGATCCGCATCTTCTCGAGGAGCTCCTGGACGTGGTCGTAGTTCGCGGTGGAGTCGAGTACCGTGATGCTTTTCAGGAGCATCTCGGCGAGCTCTGACACGGTGCGACGCCGGCGGATGGGGGAGATCGCGAGAAGGATGAGGATCTTCACCAGCCGCAATGCGGTCTCTCGATCTTCCGGCTCGGCGAACAAGCGAGCGAGCTCCTTCTCGTAGAATGCCAGCACCACGGTGATGTAGGAGCTCGTCTCGATCGTTTCCTGGATGCGAACACGGAAGTGGTCGAGGATGGCGTCGGGTCCGAGAAGAGTCTCAGCGGGTGCGTCGAGAAGCCCGGCGATCTGGCGCTGCGGGTCGCCGGCAAGCTGATAATGGAGAAAGTCCACCGCACCCCGGTGGCGGCTGAAGAGCGGCAGCAAGTCGTCCAGAAGATCTACCGTTGCCGGATGAACGGGGTAGAGCGTGGTGAAATCGGGCTCGGACACATCGAGCCCTTTGAACGCCGCGCGAAATTTCCGGTAGATCTCGGCGATCTCCGCTTCGGCTCCGGGCTTCTTTCGAATGAGGCGGGCGCTCGCAATCTCGCGGAGATGGCTTCCGGTGAGAGCGAGCCGCGAAGGAAACCGGTCTTTGATCTTGCCGAAGGTGGACTGGTCGATCTCGCCCGTCGTCTCGATGTGCTCCTGGAGCGAGGCGACGATGACGAAGGGCATTCGGTGGCTCGCCTCACCGAGAAACTGAAGGAAGCGGATGTCCTCGTTGAAAGCACGGGCATCGGGCTTCGAACGGAGAAACTCGGAGAGCTCGTCGACGATGAGAAGGGCTCGCTTGGCAGCCCCGCCGAGCTGCGGCTCCAGAGCGTCGAAAAACGCGCCTCGCTGGCGTCGGACACGGAAGGGAAGGTCGAGCTCGCGTACGAGATCGTCGAGCAGATCGGGCCGGCCCGGATCGAACAGGCGCTCCGTGCTCACGGAGCGCTGCTTGCGGAACCGCTCGAGCTCGTCCGGATGGCGAGACTCGAGGGCGGCCCGGATTTCGACGACGGCGGTGGCTTCGGCGGCGAAGGTGGGGCCGAGGCCGAGCGGTCCCACCAGCCCTCTTTCGAGCCCGGCGAGGCAGATGTCTTCGAGTCGTTCCGAGCCGGCGTGCTCGACGAGGGAGACTCCCGCGACGACGGTCATTCCTGCGTGGGGCGAGAGCGAGCGTCGCAACCTGTCGTAGCGGTGGCTTTGCCGCACCAGCGCATCCCACGCGTCGTCGGATCGGAACAGGAGCTCCAGCAGAGCGAGGAGATGAGATTTGCCGGAGCCGAAGTTTCCTTGAAGGAAGAACCCCTGGCCCTCGTCTCGAGTCATGGTGTCGAGAAGTGAGGTGAGCGCGAAATCGCAGTCCGTGGTGAGGACGAAGTCCTCGAGGATGCCGCGAACGAGCGTCTCGTCCGAGACGTCCGCGAGCTGTATGACGGTGCGAACCCGTGGAAGCTCCACGAGATCGCGGATGCGAACCGCGCTCATGGCGAGAAGTGTACCCCGATCCGAAATAAAACTCTCACTTCGCTGGAGCGCTTCTGCGCGATATTCGCAGGCGAAGAATTTCGGATCGGGATTTATCGTACCGCAGCGTTTCAATCTTTGTGAGAGTCGGCGAGGCGAGCGATACGTTTTCGAATCCCGTGAAGGCTCTTGATCTGGGGATGCAGCCGCAACGCCTCGTCCACGAGCCCAATCATGCGGGGGAGCTCGTTGCGCTTCCTCAGAAGGGATTCCAGGCTCTTGCGAACGTAGGGGTCGGAAGGCTTCGCCAGGAAAGCTTTAGAAAGATTGTCGAAGGCGTCTTCCTCGCGGCCGAGCTTTTTGTAGGTGAAACCGAGCTGGGACAGGATGAAGGGATTACCCGGCTCGAGTGCGAGGGCGGCTTCGTACTCCGAGACCGCATCTTCGAGCTTCCCCGCCTTTCGCAGTCGATCGGCAGCCAGTGTCTTGAGATGGGGGTTTCGGGCGCGGCTCCCGGTCCGCATCAGCCCTTTCAGGGCGGAGGCCGCTTCCTCGGGGGAGCTCTCCTCGGTCTTGAGGCGCATGAGCTCCTTGTAGGCAAAGCGATCCTCGGGATCGACGGAGAGGAGCTCCTCGTAAGCCGCGAGCGCCTCCTCGCGTCGCCCGAGCTTCGCCTCAGCGGCGGCGAGACCTCTGAGGATCCAGGCGTCGCCGGGAAAGCGCTCGAGAGCCCGTCGCGCGATCGCTGCCGCCTCCTCGTGCTCACCGATGCGGTTTCTCGAACCCACGAGCCGTGAGTAGTGGTACCGGCTGGGCCTGCGGTCGACGAGCTCCTGGTAGCGCGCGGCGGCCTCCGCGAACGCACCCAGATCGTAAGCGAGGTCCGCCGAGGCGTCGAGGACCGCGTCGTGAAAGGGATCGATGGCGCGGGCGCGGCCGAGCAACGCCTTCGCCTCGTCGAGCTTCTTTTGACGCCGGTGGATGTCCGCGGAAAGAGCAAGAAGCTCGGCGCTCTCCGCGTGGCGTGCGATGGCCTTCTCCGCCTCGTCAGCCGCCATGTCGAGAGCTCCAGATCGCAGGAGCTGTCGCAGACGGCTCACTTCGGCACTCTCCATCTGCTACGAAGTCCAGTGCACGAACCCGCTAATCCTGCCGCAAATTCCTCGTCCTTTTCCGCGCTGGCTGCGTTGCTGTTCCTCGAAATATCTAGATATGACTTCGTCGCAGCGCCTTGCCAGCACGAAAAATGACATTGGAATTTGCCGACAGTATCAGCGGGTTCATGCACTAGCAAGTGAGCGAAAGCCTGTGCCACCCGGGTTCATCGAAAGACAGCGATTGCGCGCTTTGCGCCTTTGCGTTAAATTTCCCGAAATCGCCCTTCCGGCACGCAATTTGCCGCAAACCTCCGGGTGTGGTGAATATCCCACAAAACGGGAGTGGGGAAACTCCCCACAAACTGTGTCACAGATCACAAGGCGCCTGATCGTTTAGGGTGGGTCCCAATTAGTAGCCAGGGGAGCCGGAGCCCTAGATCATTCCACGCCGCAACCAGGGCTCCACAAGCCTCGCTCCTCTTGCTCGAATTGGGGTTGGGGGGACTCATTTAATGCCCGACGGAGATAAGGCACTACCGTCCTTGACTGGTCTCCGGTGTTGTCCTATCTCGCGTTTGGCTCCTCCTCTTCGGTCCGTTCATCTTTCTTTCATATCCCTCGACCGGAAACGAACGGGGATGTCCCGCCGGATGTTGAATTTGGGGTAGCGGCGGCTCCTTGGCCGGCCTAAGAATAGGTCTGCCAATAAACCGTCTCCAGAGGGGGACAAGGAGCCACCAATGCCTAGGAAATCAAAGAAGCCAGTAAGAAAGCAAACGCACTCGCCTACGGGCAAGGTAGTTGGCCAAGTCGGTCAGATACTGCTACCGATGATAGCTGGGATCGCGGCCACGAAGGCGGACCTGACGGAATGGGTGTACGAGCAAGGACTGACAGCTCTGCACCTACTGCTCAGAGAGGACGCCGAGGAGATCGCGGGGCTCAAGGGCAAGCACGAGAAGGAGCGAACTCATAACCACTGGGGGAGCACGAACGGAGAGCTGAGCTTCGGTGGTCGTCGCATCCAAGTGTCGCGACCTCGAGTTCGCTCGAAGTCGGGCGAGGAGGCGTCGCTTCCACACTTCGAAGCCTTCCGCGAAGAAGACCCGCTTCCAGAGCGAGTGTTGAATCAGATCTTGGTGGGGGTATCGACCCGAAATTACGGATCGAGTCTGGACAAACCCGCGGCCAAGTTGAAGTCTCGTGGCACGAGTAAGAGTGCCGCCAGCCGTCACCTCGTGAGCCAGACGACTAAGAAGCTTGGGGAATACCTGTCTCGGCGGCTAGAGGAGTTCGAGCTTGCGGCACTGATGATGGATGGCCTTGAGGTGGCCGGACAGACCGTCGTCGTAAGTCTCGGTATCACAATAGATGGAACGAAGGTGCCCATGGGTATATGGCTGGGCTCGACGGAGAACTCTCGGGTGTGCACCGCGATGTTGCAGGACCTTCTCGAGCGAGGCTTGCGCGTCGATGAGTCGATTCTCTGCGTAGTGGACGGAGGCAAAGGCATCCGCAAGGCACTCGTCGACGTTTTGGGGGATCTCGCGGTCATCCAAAGGTGCCAGATCCATAAACTCCGAAATCTCCGCTCGTACCTTCCCAAGTCTCGTCACGCCTACGTGCTCCAGACGATGAAGGAAGCCTACAAGTGCAAGAGTGCCGACAAGGCGCGCAAGCGACTTCAGGCATTGGTGTCTTGGCTCGAGCGAAACGGCTACGACGAAGCTGCCGGAAGCCTTCGTGAAGGGATGGAAGAGACACTCACGGTCGTGAAACTCGCGCTGCCCGCCTTACTTCGCCAGTCTCTTGCCACGACGAACGCCATTGAGAATCTCAACGGAACCATTCGCAGAGTATCGAGAAACGTCAAGCGTTGGAAGAGTCTTTCCATGGTTCGCCGATGGACCGCTCTCGGCGTCGTCACCGCGCAGAAAAAGTTCCGGCGTATCAAAGGCTATCGCCATATGGGCGCTCTCGTTCACGCGCTTAGAAGCAAACAGAAATCTCTTGACAGCGATGAGTTTGCTGCCTAAGAGTATTCACAGGTGCCGCCGCTACCCAACCAAATTCAACAGCGGCCGGGACATCCCCAAAGGAACACCTCGTGCATCGAATCGCTACGCTGTTGTCTCTCGTTCTCGCTTGCGCCAGCGTCTGGTCCACCGCGGAAGGCCAGACACGTCAACGCCGCAATTTCTATGGCATGCACAATCTCAAGGATGGCGGTGCCGCCATTCCGGAGGGCATGAATTGGACCCGACATCTCGTAGGAGAAGGCGGGTGGGTCTTCGACTGGGTGCGGGGCGACTACGGCCAGTGGGTCGTGGACGCCATGGATCGGGGACTCATCCCCGTCCTCAGAGTCCAGGACTGTAACGGCGGCTGCGATCCCAACGACGGTCATCCGGCGATCGTCGCCTCCGTCATTCGGCAACACCTGGAGACTCATCGACCGGAATACCTCAACCGGCTGATCTACTTCCAGATCTGGAACGAGCCGGGCGATCCGCGCGATCGGGTGACGCCCGCCCGCTACGCCCAACATCTCGTCGCGGCCTATAGCGGCGTGAAGAACGCGGACCCGAACGGTGTCTTTCGCGTCATGTCGCCGGGACAAAACGGCCCTGCGTGGTGGGAGGAGGCGATCCGGGCCGTCCCGGGGGTTTGCCAGGCCTTCGACGTGTGGGCGACGCATCCCTATCCGGAGTCTTACCCGCCGCACTACAACCACCACGACGGCGTTCCCTACATCAATCAAGTGAAGACCATCGACAGCTACTTGCTGGACCTCGATGTCGTGGCGCGCGTGTGCGACGAAGTGGGCTCCCCAAGGCGGGGCTTTCCGGTGATGATCATCGAGACCATCTATGGGGATCATCTCGGCATCGCCTACGAGGGCTACCCCAAGACGACCCGAGGCCCGGCCTGCAGTCCCGACGGCCCGTGCGATTTCCGGTTGGCCTCTCAGTACAACACCGATGCTTTCACGAAGTTCTGCACAACTGGCCAGAGATCATCGCGATCCACCCGTTCATTCTGAACAACTTGGCGTGGGATGCTTTCGCGTTCGTCAGCAAAGTCAGCGGTTCGAGAGCGACCGACCCGGTCCCGTCGTGGTGTCCCGACCACGACCCTGGCGCCGCGACACCGTGGCCGCCGGGCTACCCCGAAGGTGCCCAGCGATGCGGTCTGCCGACTGCGCCCTACCCGAGTACGTGGCGATTCTCGGGATCACGAAGTCTGCGCCCGCCTTGCTCGAGCCCTACCGCGGCCCGGTGGGGAGCATCCGCGGCACCGTACGTCGGAGCGACAACGGTGAGCCGGTGAACTACGCGACCCTCTACACCGACGGACGGGAGTTCGGTGGACCGTCACTGTTCGACGGTCAGTACGCGGTCCGCGACGTGCCGGTGGGCACGTACACCCTGAGCGTCGAGAAAGTCGGTTACGGATCCGCGTCCGCGATGGTCACGGTTCAGCAAGGAGCGGAAGCCGTCGTCGACTTCGACCTCGTCTTTCACGGGAAAGTGTCGAAGGGGATCTACTTCCAGAACCAGGGTACGTGCCACGACTGTAACCTGTTCGATCAGTTCCTCGGACAGACGGTGAGCGTTCCCGACGACGTCGGCTTCATCAAGTTCGTCGCCGGGATGCCCAACGTCAGCGGCACGATGAAATTCTCGATCCTCGAAGGTGGACCCACCGGAGCGCAGGTCGGAGCGTCCGCCACTGCGTTTCTGGAGTGGGGCGGGGAGATGATCGGCGTCGAGTTCCCCGGTGATGGCGTCGCCGTGACGCCTGGTGGGACCTATTTCATCAAGATGGAGCGTGACGACGGCCAGGGCGTTTACATGTTCGCCACGAGCTCAGATCCCTATTCAGGCGGGATGGCCTATCGCGGCACGACGCCCTTGCCGGGGCTCGACCTCTTCGCCACCGTTCGCGGGAACACCCTGGCGGTCAACACCGCCACGGGAACCATCGCGGGTCGGGTCGAGGACACGAGCAATCAGCCGCTCGCGGGCGCAACGGTGACGCTCTCTCCCGGAAACCACGTTACCACGACTGCCGGCGACGGCTCGTTTCAGTTGAGCGGCCTACCGGAGGGAGTCTATGAGGCGACGGCCTCTCTTGCAGGCTACGCCTCGCAGACGCTGACTGGCATCCAGGTGGTGGAGAATCAAACGACGAGCGTGGTCTTCAATCTCGAGAGGGACGTCACCACCGGAGATATCGCTGGCGTCGTCACGGACGATTTCGGCACGTCGCTTTCCGGGGCGAGCGTCACGCTCGATCCGGGGAGCCAGTCGACAACGTCGAGCGCCAGCGGCGCCTACGAGCTCACTGGCATCACGGCGGGGACCTACACGCTGCGCGCGCAGAAAACGAGCTACGTGGAGCAGGAGCAAACGGGCGTCATCGTGCGAGCCGGTGAGACCACCCGGGTCGACTTCGCGCTCCCGCCAGAGCCGCCCCCACCGCCACCGCCGTCCAACTTGATCGAGAACGGTGACTTCTCACAGGGCCTCCAGGGTTGGTCGCTCTGGACGGAGCGCGGCAATCTGAATCGAACGTGAACGGATCCGGCGCACTGCATCTCGCGGCGCCTAGCCACAACGGTGGCGTTTACCAGAGTTTCTCGACCGGTGGCGCGGGAACCACCATCACGGTGAGAGGCTTCTGAGCCAGCGAGCCAACGGCCACACAAGCGCAATGGGCGGAAGTTCTTATTATTAATGGGACTGGCCTGCCGCAGGATGGCGTCGACCTCAACGAGAACACGCCGGGAGTCGTTCTTCTCTACAAGAATGATACCTGGGCCAGTCCCGGCGGCTGGTCAGGTGACATGGACCAGACCGCACCGGTCGTCAACGTGGGCTCCTTCGATGCAGCAGGGGATAGCGCCACCATCGTTCTAAAGAGCGGAAACCTTCCCAACGTGAGCTCCGGAACCCTCTTCGACGACATCATGGTGAAGGGCCCCGGCGCACCGCCCCCGCCCCCGAACCAGCCCCCGCAGGCGGCGGCCAGCGCGCAACCGACGTCCGGGGACGCGCCGTTGACGGTGAGCTTCGACGGCTCCGCCTCGACCGACCCGGATGGCGACGCCTTGAGCTTCCAGTGGAGCTTTGGCGACGGAGGACAGGCTTCCGGCGCGAGCGTGTCGTATACCTACGACCAGCCGGGCTCGTACACCGCGAGCTTGACCGTCGACGACGGAAACGGCGGCACCGACAGCACCACGATTTTCATCCGGGTGCAAAACCCGGCCAACAACCCTCCCAACGCCGAGGCCTCCGCGAACGTGACCGGCGGTGTGGCACCGCTCACGGTGTCTTTCGACGCCAGCGGTTCCTGGGATCCCGACCGCGATCCGCTCACCTATGACTGGGACTTCGGAGACGGCGGGCAGGGCTCCGGGGTAAGCCCGTCTCATACGTACAACGATGCGGGCACCTTCAACGCGGTCGTCGCGGTGCGCGACGGCCGGGGTGGTGTCGATACCGCCGCCGTCGTCATCATGGTCACCTCGACATCGTCCGCAAAGAGCAAGCTCACCATCCACACCGGATTCGGTGGACCCCTCTCGATGCCGTTTATCGCCGAGGCGAAGCCGAGGGTCGTCAAGATCCTGGACTCGTTCAGTGGCGCCCGGGAGGTCAAGGCCGTCTCACCGCAGACCACGGTCATCGGCCGTGCGTTTCTTGCTCAGCAGCCGATGGACGGGGATCCGATCCAACGTGCCAACGAATGGTGGAACCTGAATGCCAATCTCATTCTGCAGAACCCGGACGTCGATTACTGGGAAGGCTACAACGAGCCCATCATCCAGACGAACGAGCTCATGGACTGGTACGCTCAGTTCGAGGCGGAGCGGGTCCGCATCCTGGCGGGGCAGGGCAAGAAAGCCGTGATCGGAAACTTCTCGGTCGGCAATCCCGATCTACCGTTGTGGCCCACCTTCTATCCTGCCATCGACGCCGCGCTCGCCCACGGAGGCATCCTGGGCCTCCACGAGTACGGAACGCCGATGCAGCAGCACTTCGACTTCAACACCGGAGAAGGCTGGTTCGCCGGACGGTACCGGAAACTCTACCGGCAGTTTCTCATCCCCGAAGGAAAGGTGATCCCGCTCGTCATCACCGAGTGTGGCGTCGACGTGGTGCCCCCGGCGGGATGGAAGAACCATTTCACCGAGGCCGAGTACATGGACCAGCTCAAGTGGTACGACTCCGTGCTGCTCGAGGACGACTCCGTGCTCGGTGCCAAATATTTGCGCTGGAGATTCCCGGCTGGGGTGACTTCGACATCGCTCCCGTCATGGATGAGCTGACGGCGTACGTGGCATCGGGGACCGCCCCTCCTCCTCCCCCGGATCCCGACCAGCCGGACGTGATCGTGGAATCGACTTCGGTGGTGCCGCCCAGTCCTGCTCCCGGTGAGTCGGTGACCTTCACCGCGGTGGTTCGCAACGTGGGAGGGGCATCGACGCCATCGGGTGTTCCGGTCGGCGTGGCCTATTTCATCGATGGCACCTACACGAGCTACGGCATCACGTCGAGCCCGTTGGCGGCGGGCGCAAGCGTAACGCTGACGACCCAGGGAGGGCCGTGGACCGCGACGTCGGGAAGCCACACGTTGAGGGCGCTCGCAGACGATATCAACCGCTTCGAGGAGTCGAACGAACTGAACAACGATCTCTCGGTGGGCTTCGAAGTGGGAGTGGGCCCGGGTCCAGGTCTCCCCGACGTGGTCGTGGACTCGGTCGCTGCGGTGCCGGCGCAACCGGCTCCAGGACAGCAGGTGACGTTCACGTCGGTGGTGCGCAACGCGGGCTCCGCCCCGACTCCGGACGGTGTAGCGATCGGCGTGGCCTACCTTCTCGATGGCGCCTACACGACCTGGGGCTCGGTGGGGGGGCCGTTGGCTCCGGGGGCCTCGGTCACCATCACGACCCAGGGCGGTTCGTGGACGGCAGTGGTGGGTACCTACGAGCTGACCGCACTCGTCGACGACGTAAACCGCTTCGAAGAGTCGAACGAGCAGAATAACGCCACCTCGACGAGCTTCACGGTGGGCGCGAGTCTTCCGGGGCTTCCCGACGTCGTGGTGGACTCGGTCGCGGCGGTGCCGGCCCAGCCTTCGCTGGGACAACAGGTGACCTTCACGTCGGTGGTGCGCAACGTGGGTTCCGCGCCGACGCCGGCCGGTGTGGCGATCGGTGTGGCCTACCTTCTCGATGGCAGCTATGTGACCTGGGGTGCGGTGAGCGACGCGTTGGCCCCAGGCGCCACGGTGACGATTACAACGCAGGGTGGTTCGTGGACCGCCGTGTCGGGGATCTACGAGCTGACCGCACTCGTTGACGACGTAAATCGTTTCGCCGAGGCAAACGAGCAGAACAACGCCACTTCGACGACGCTCACCGTCGGCTCCTCCAATCCGCCTCCGGCGGGAGTGGGTCTTTTCGGCATGAACATCGATCCCGCCAACCCGGCAGGGAACCCGAGCCCGCAGGCGCTCAAGGACATCGGTGTCCGCTGGGTACGGATCGAAGGGAAGTCCTCTCCGGGGCTCGGCTTCTATGACGGTGTCATCGCTTCCTACCGCAACGCCGGCCTCAAAGTGATGCTACTCCTCGACTACGCCACCGAGCCGGGAAAGCCCGCCTTGAATGCGGGCGACGGCGAGTGGTCAGCCTACTTGGGGCGCTTCGTTCCTACCGTGCAGGCCATCGCCCGCCACTACGGGGACGGTGTCGACGCCTGGCAGATCTGGAACGAGCCCGATCTCCACCGCCCCGGAACCGGTTACGACCCCGGCGTTCCCGCCCATCACTTCGGCGCCATGCTTCGGGACGCCGTCGCTGCGATCCGTCCCCACTCAAGCCGGCCGATCGTGACGGCGGGTCTCGCGAGCGGCGATCCGGGCTATCTCGCCCAGGCGCGCGATGCGGTGGGAGGGCTCACCGTGGACGCGGTGGCGGTCCATCCCTACGGCCAGCGTGCTCCCGACAACTGGCCGAACACGCAGTGGGGCTTCGGGAACATGAGCGATCTTTTCGACCGCTATCTCTTTTTCGGATTACCGCTTTGGGTCACCGAGATCGGAACCGTCGACGAGACGAACCAGGCCGAGTATCTCGGCAACGTCTACCGCCTCGCGCAGGACCACTACGCAGGGGGGGTCGAGCGCATCTTCTGGTTCTGTTGGAGCGACGGCATGGTCCCTCCATTCGGCCTCCTCGACGGGAGCGGCAATCCGAAAGGGAGCTATTGGAGCTACCAGGCGGTGGCTCCGCCCTGGTAGGCACCACAAGAGCTTCATCGACGACGTGACTCTATGAGTGGGTCGTCGCTTTGAGAGGGAACCTCTCGGGGTGCTCGATAGACTCGGTCGTCAAGTCGACGTCGGGCCAATAGAGGTGGTGCTCGACTGGCCTCTCGACTTTTAGAATCGCTTCTACCGATGCGCCTCGGAACCAAGGGAATTCTTCGAATGGAAGAAATAGCTCACTGTCGCCGAGAAAAATCCAGAATCCGTGACGAGAGATGTTCGACACCTCAGCTTCCAAAGTGCTGCTTCCAGGCATCGCGTATCTCCTGTTCAGTGTTCCACAACAAGCGATTCGATCTTCCCCAGATCCGAGGAGCCAAACCCGTAATTTTTCGCCAGCTCGACTCGCGGTTCCATCCAGTATTTCGCCTCGCCGTCCGCTGAAAGAACGTGGATATGCATTCTCGGCTCCTCCCGTGAAAAAAAGAAGAAACGTAAGGGGCCCTTCAATGCTCCTCTAGCATCCGCCGGATCTGGCCGTGGTGAGGGCTGGACCGTCGAGATGTCCATACCCGAAACGGGCGGTCTTGACGTGCCAGATAGTGTTCCAGTCGCTATTCGTGTTGCGCTCGTCGGTCACCTGTGCGTCGTAGAGTGCTGCGAGAGGATTGGTCTGGAACAAGAAACCGTTTCTCCGTCGTAGAACGTGTCCAGGATGACGCCGAAATTGTCCCTTCAAGTCCCTTCGCTACCGTGCTGGCACCTCTCAGATATGGGGGGTGAATTTCCAGCGCATCGTCAAGTGGAAGAACGAGAAGTCGTACTTGGCGCCCGTCCCCGCCGCGTTCAAACGCGGCGGGTTCAAGAAGCTCTCCTTCGCCGCCACGCTCGTGGGCGTCGAGACCCCGCAGCGGTCGATGAACCTGGAAGTCAAGCCCTATGCCACGGGCTCGATGAGTACGGACAGGACTGCAGACATTCCCTACGAGAACAATGGCGATGGCGATTTCGGCTTCGATGCTAAGTACGGCGTCACGAAAGGCTTGACTCTTGATTTCACTTACAACACCGACTTCGCCCAGGTGGAGGACGACGAATCCCAGGTGAACCTCACGCGGTTCAGCCTCTTTTTCCCCGAAAAGCGGGAGTTCTTCCTCGAGGGACAGGGCATCTTCAACTTCGCCGGGCGCCAGTCGAACCGGCATTTCGGCGGTGATGAATCCGATGTGCCCATTCTGTTCTTCAGCCGGCGCGTCGGCTTGAGCGGCGGTGGGATAGTGCCGATCCTTGCCGGAGGTCGCCTAACCGGGCGCGCGGGACCATACACCCTGGGGCTATTGAACATCACGACCGAGACGGTACCGAACACCACGATCACGCAGACGAGCTACTCGGTGGTACGGGTGAAGCGGGATGTGCTGAGACGGAGCAACATCGGCTTTCTCGGGACCTACCGCGACGTGAATCTGGAGGGCACCGGCTCGAACGGCGTCGTCGGGGTCGACGGCAACTTAGGGATCTGAGGTCCCGGCGGACCTTCCGCAACCGGTCGAGTGGCGCTTCGATGAGCTGCAGCCAGCATGGACTTCGGCACGCCTCCCCCCGTTGTGGACGCCAGTCCAGACGCGCACCCAGGACGCTTTGCGCCTGAGCGTGCCAGACCGTGACCCTGACGTTGGAGGCGGAGAGCGAGAGGGACGGAGCCGTGGCGCTCTGGGCGGCGCCGACGCTCACCGGCGGTCGCAGCACCGAGAAGCCCAACGTCATCTTCTACATCATCGACGGCGGTGCGGCCGATTACATGAGCGTCTACGGCTACAACCGCGCACCACCCCGAATCTCGAGCGGCTGGCGGCCGAGGGCGCGGTCTTCGAGCACGCCTACAGCAACTCGACTTGGACGAGACCGTCCACGGCCTCGTTCATGACCTCCCTGCACAACAGTGTGCTGGGCGGCATCCGGGGTTGGGCGGCTGATCCGGTGCCGGAGCAGGCCGTGACAATGGGGAGCACATGCACCGGGCTGGCTACCAGACGGCGGTGTTCGTCTCGAACCCGTATGCCGGTACCCTGAGCAACCTCGAGCGCGGAGTCGATGTATTCCGGGGTGCCGGCGTCACTCCGAATTCAGCGTCTTCGGCTAAGCTGCACCAGGACTACTGGCGGTGGCGCGAGGCGTACCCTGCCGAGCCTTACTGGGTGCACTTCCAGACCACCGACGTGCACACGAAGTGGGACCAGACGCGGGATGCGCCCGCCCCCTTCGCTGGCCTTTTCAGCAGTCCCGAGCTGCGCGAGACGTACTACGAGTGGCATCAACAGCTGGCGGTGGCAGCTGGCTTTACTCACGTACCGTGGCTCAACCTAGAAGCCCTCGACAAGACCGGCATCAACTACGCAGCCTTCTTCAATGCCGCCCGGAATCTCTATGACGAATCCATGGCCCACCAGGACTATCAGATCGGCCAACTGGTGGAACGCCTCAAAGCTAGAGGCGAGTGGGGGCATACGCTGGTCATCGTCGCCGCGGATCATGGGAGCGCAGCGGCCCATCTCCCCGATCCGTTCCCGCCGGGCTGGGGACCCATGTTCAGATCCACCGTAACCCGAATCCCGTTGATCGTGGTTTGGCCAGAGCACATCGCGCCGGGCCAACGCTTCAACCAACCCGTCTCGATGATCGACATGCTGCCCACCATTCTAGACTTTTCTGGCTTGCCGATGCCTGAAGGTGATGCAGGGGCAGTCCCTGGCCCCCTTGCTGCTGGGGGAGGAGGGCTGGGAGGCGCGGTCGGTGATCCTCGACGAGTTCGGGATCGAGGATACAGGTGAGCTGAGCGGTTACATCGAGGTCATCGACGGGCAGTGGGGTGCGTCGCTACTCATAGACCCGAGCCCGTCGGGTCGTCTGCACACGCTGTCGGATACTCCAAAGAGCCGTGTTGGCGATTACAAGCACTCGCGCCATAGGCGTCCCGTGCCGCTGCTGCTATACGACCTGTGGAATGATCCTTATACGCAGCACAGCCTGCATGAGGAGCGGCCGGACCTGGTGGAGAAGTACACCGAGTTCCTCGAGGCGCAATGGGAAGCGCACCAGGCTGGCGCAACGATTCACTCGGGAGGGTGAAGTGGCGCTGAGCCCGGAGCAGCTCGAGACGCTGCGTGCCCTGGGCTATATCCAGTGAGGGTCAACGGCAGCTCGAGGAGATCGTGGCGGAGCAAGCTGCTCCGCTGACACTTTAGAATGGCAAAAACTCCACTCGATTCCGCATCTCTTCCGCCTCCAGAACTCGCGAAGCAAGCTCCAGATCGCGTACCGCCTGTCCGATGGTCAGTTGCAGCTGGTGGCCGTAGAAGATTCCCGCGAACTCACGTTCGCTCTTCTGCCATTCATGGGCCAAGACCAGCAGATCCGTGTCCTGCGTGAACAAAACACGGCCGAGCTCCCTCGCCCTTTGAAGAAGGGGAGCGTCGTCGAGCTCGGAAGTGCCGTCTTCATGGGAGGTCAGAACATCCACTCCGCGGAGACGCAGCCCGTCGGTGACAGCCGCCGGTACGTGGTGGTCCATGTAGAGCCGACGGGTCAACCTAGCTGACCCTTCGCCTTCAGTTTCGTGCGGACGAGCGACTCACCGGCCGACGCCCTCGAGCCCTCTACGAAGCGAAGCTGGTCCTCGATCTGCGCGTCCAGCTCTTCCTTATGGTCGAAGTAGTAGCCGAGCGCGGCGTAGATCTGACCGAGGCTCAAGTGAGGATGCTGTCGATAAATCTCATCGGCATCCCAGTGGTGCGCAATCCGATCGAGCGCAACTTCCAATACCTTCGTCCGGGTGCCGGCAACATAGGCGACCCCGTCGGAGGTAACTTCGATGTGTGGATAGGTAACGCTGGGCATAGAATCCTCAACTCGGCCTGCTTTCAGTCTAGAGCCGACGATCGACACGCGCAAACCTTGGATTGCGTCGGCATGTGGACTCGTTCGCTCGACTCGCGGGCCCCGGGTCAATGAAGAGCTCCACGCCCTCTCAAGAACATCCAAAAGTTCGTCAAGAGCGGAGCGAAGGTTGCGATTCGGATCCGAGAAGAGAAAATACCAATCCAGCTCATCTTGAGTTGGGGGTGGAAGATGCACTGCTCTCTGGACGATCTTCGCAACGTACCCCCGTCCACCGTTCTCCGGGCCAACGAGCCTATCAATACCTCCTCGTCCATCGAAAGAACGAAGACAAGGTTATTCATTCGCGCGCACAATCCGACCAGCCGGAAGACAGCGCGGGCTTCCTCGCCGTTCAATCGGTCGATGTCGTCGATAACGATTACTACTTGGCGGTCTAGCCTACTTAGCAGCATTTCAAGCTCGTCGCGTAGATCCTCCGGCGAACGCGACGCGGGCAGTTCATAGTCGAATCCGAGCCACCGTGGTACCAGCATTGATGAGACGAGCATACCGTCGCAATAGACGGCGCACGCTAAGCGTGTACTCCCGGTGCACGGCATCGGCAATTGCGGAGAAGAAGTTGGCAGTTATGGCAGATGCACTAGCGAAATTCCAAGGATTGAACGGAACGCACAGAATCTCTGGAGCGGCACGCAATCGTCTTGAGAGAAGGTTCAAAACGGAGGCCTTTCCAGAACCCCATCCGCCGTACAAACCAAAGACGAATGGTTCCGTAGAAAGGGAGAGAACGAATACTCTCAAACAAAGCTCTGAACGAAGGGAACTTCGCCCGAGCTTGTCCTGGTCGTCTTCCGTAATAGGTTGGTCGTCGAGAGAGAACGTAACGGCGTGCCTGAACCCGCCACTCCAGCGGAGGCCGCACGTAGATATCGGTGTGACGCGACGGTTGGCTCGCTCCTTCTGCATTCCTCCTGTTGGTTCCTTATCGGATGGCGATGCTGCGGAAGCCCTAACGTATTGGAAACCCTAGAAGAACGCCAGCGAAAGCACGTTTTGTTTACATTACAGATTTATAGAGTCCGATAAGATACGTTATGTAAAATTGAGGGATCCTCTCACAGAGGGTTGAGCACCACACGGTCGGAGCCTAGCCCGTACTAGCGTCCGCGCCGGTCGGGTTCCTCGAAAATCCCTTTTGTCCGGGCTCCCCTACTCGCGACTTGCACCAGGATGCGTATCGCCGTCGAAAAGGTAGACGCTTCCCCGATTGCAACATCGCTTCCAGGGTCGAGCTCTCGTGGAACTCCATAATGAAGAAGAACGCCGTTCACAACGCTGAACATGGCGGTCGCGCCCCCTAAACCGAGGCCGAGCACGAGGACGACGAGAGCGGTGATCCCGAGCGCCGAGCCAGGGCTCGCACGCCAAAACGTAAATCTCTCCACATGGCTTCCACTGGAACAACCTCTCCAAATAATGTAACTCTTTTGGACGTCCCCCCGACAGTGACGATTAGGCGTCCCAGTCAAGGAGAGCCGCAATAGTGTCCTGAGTCCGGCGGACCGAGGCTCGGGTCGCTACTTGAGATCCAACCCTTCGGAGGCGAGTACCAACTCCTCAATGGCGACCTCACTGGCCTGGGCATTCAGTGGTGAAGCGCTCCACCGCCGAGGAAATGCGTTGGAAAGCTTCCACGTCATGACGACGTTTTCGTGGTTTTCGTCCATCAGGCTAATCGTAACGTCATGGAAGGCACCGAGGTCGCCGTCACGGGCTTGCCGGAACCAGTTCCACAGGTCGGTCACACCGAACAGCCCCCGTCGCAAACTCACATCGTTGACCTTGAAGAGACCGGGCAGTTTTTTTACGGCGTTCGGCGGGCTGTTGCCACTGCGCCACTCGACAACGTCAATCTCGGCGCCGAGACCGCTCACCTCCTGGAACCCGGCGGCGGTCACGCCTCGATCGCGACGATGAAGTTGAAGTTGCTGTAAGGGTTGTCTCTCGGTACCGCCATGGAAACCTCCTTTTAGCGCCGAACCGAGCGTTCACCTCACGAAGCGTCATCGCTCGAAGGCGGTGTCGAGACGATCGATATCCAGTCCTGGTAAATGCCGAAGTCGTGCCGAAACGCTTCGGAGAATTTTCGTCGGCCGTGATCGCGGTAGTAGACCCGCGCCGAGATAGGGTTCGTAGTCCGCTTGCGAAACCGCTGCTCGGCGGTATCCACGAAGAGGCGGATCGTTTTGCCCGGGCGCAGCAACGATAATCCCTTGAACAGGCGCATCTCGGAGACGGTCACTGTGCCGCCCAGTTCCTTGACCGGCCGGTCGAACTCTACGCGTACATCGTAGGCAGGGGCGCTTCCGACATTCGAGAGAACCAGAAAGAAAATTCCGTCCTCGAAGTCCAGGTCGAAGAGAACGTGCGGCCCATCGCCGGATGGCGCAGAAGTCATTGATCGCTTGGCTGGCATAGGGACGACGGAACCCCTTGGTGTGAAACGATTGCGGCTGAATTGTAGTTTCACCAGCTGACAAGGACAAACGAAACGGGGGCTTCACGATCCTGGCCCAGGCCCCGCCGCGGCGGAGAAGGCGATCGAGAAATAGGCCAGATAGCGGCCACGTCGGCGTCCTTGTGTGCGAGAATCTTGAAGCTTCTGGTGGACGTGACAACCGTTGCCGCGCCGTTTATCCTTGCGCCAATCAATGAGACCAGGGGAACCACAATGAGTCGCACGAGGCGTCGATTTCTCAGGAACTCGGCCATGGCCGCTGCCGTGGTGAGCGCAGCGCCGTTCGAGTCTCTCGCGGTGCGCGCGAAGAAACAGGTCCCGCCGAGCGACAAGGTCGTCGTTGGCGTCATTGGCTGCAAGGGCATGGGCTTCTCCGACCTCCGCTCCCTTCTCAAGATCGGTGAGGTGGAGTGCGGTGCGCTTTGCGATGTCGATAACAACGTGCTCCGTGAACGAGCGGTCGAGGTCGAGGAGATGACCTCGGTGAAGCCCAGGCTCTACCGAGACTACCGAGACTACCGCATCTGCTGGAGGACCGTGATATCGACGCCGTCGTGATCGGAACGCCAGACCACTGGCATTGCCTGATGATGGTCGACGCGTGCGAGGCAGGAAAGGACGTCTACGTCGAGAAGCCGCTCGCCAACTCGATCCAGGAGTGCCAGCTCATGGTGGAGTCCGCGGAACGGTACGACCGCGTCGTTCAAGTCGGCCAATGGCAGCGCAGTGGTCCGCACTGGACCGAGGCGATGGATTTCGTGCATTCCGGAAAGCTCGGGCGCACCCGAACGGTACGGGCCTGGGCCTACATGAACTGGCTGCCGCCGGTGCCGAGCGTTCCGGACGAGCCTGTACCGGAAGGTGTCGACTACGACATGTGGCTTGGCCCGGCGACGAAGCGGCCGTTCAACGTGAACCGCTTCCACTTCAACTTCAGGTGGTTCTGGGACTACGCCGGCGGGCTCATGACCGACTGGGGCGTGCACCTCATCGACATCGTCCTGTGGGGAATGGAGGCCACGGCTCCCAAGTCGGTGGCCGCGATCGGTGGCAAGTTCGCCTATCCCGATGATGCACAGGAGACGCCGGACACGCTTTCGGCTATTTACGAGTTCGACGAGTTTTCGATGATCTGGGAGCATGCGACAGGTATCGAGCTCGGTGTCTTCCAGCGAGACCACGGCATCGCGTTCGTCGGGAACAACGGCACCCTGGTCGTGGATCGGAGCGGCTGGGAGCTGTACCCGGAAGTGAAGCTCGTGGATGGCAGACCCGAAGGCTACAAGATGGTGGCGATGCCGCCGATCGAAGCCCGTCGTAACGAGCACGGCCTGGATCAGCATACCGAGAACTTCATCGAGAGCATGAAGACTCGCAGCCAGCCACGGTGCAATGCCCAGATCGGAAGCCTGGCAGCCGTCAACGCGCATCTCGGAAACATCGCCTTCCGTGCCAACAGCAAGGTCCACTGGGATGGCGGAAGCATGACGTTCGAGAAGAACGAGCGCGCGAACGCGCTCTTGACGGCGAAGTATCGGGCGTCGTGGAAGCTTGGGCTGTGATGGGATTTCTAGGCTTGCCTGGCCCAGTCTCGAATGAACTCGAGCCACTCGTAGCGTTTTTGTGTTCGACCTTGTTCGAGAAGCTCCCCAAGTTTCGAGGCTGAGAGAATGGGAAACACGCGACTAGCCTCCGACGTCTGGTACCGCCGGCGTCGAGGACGTGGATGGTGACGTCATCGCCATCGTGACGCCAGACTTCCGGAATGCCCATCTCCCGATAGAGGGCGAGTTTCTCGATGGAAGATTGTGAGATATCGATTTCGATCACGAGATCCGGAGGCGAGTCTGATTGCAGATCGATTCTTCGATTCGATTCCAGCTTCGAGAGGCTCTGAAGGTAGAAGCACGAATCGGGCTCGAAACCTCGCTCCAGGTCCCGCCGCCGAAATGTCGTCGAGCCCAGGCTGCGCAGGTCGACTCGAAGAGCTTCCGCGAGGGCCTCGACGAGCGCCGCCAGACTCCGGTTCAGCTCCTCATGCTCTTCCGTCGGGCTCACAATCTCGAGCCTCCCTCGATCGTAGTTCAGTCGCGGCGAGCTACGATCCGCCATATCGCCAAGCAGACGCTCGTAGGTCTCCCAGCTGACGTCGTAAAGGACGACTTTGGCGTCCGTGATCGGTGCGATTGTGGCCATGAGTGACAGCCCTCACCTCATTGTACGGCAGTCCATCGGGCTCTGCCTTCCCTTTGTCAGATTTGCCGCGCTCCTGCGAAGTCTATCTCTGTCAAAAAGCTCGTCGCGCCTATCCCTTCCGCGGCGAAGGCTTCGACCATGGCTTTTTCTATTGAGCTCGCGGTTCGCACGGAATTCGTAACGCCAAACATCGTCGGTCCCGAGCCGGATATCGCCACTCCGTCCGCGCCCGCTTCGAGTGCGGCGTCTCTGACGCGGTCGAAGCCGGTGATGAGTTTCTTGCGATGCGGCTCGATCACGACGTCGCTCAAACAGCGCGCGAACAGCGCGTAGTCGTCCTCGGCGAAGGCCGCCGTAATCAGGCACGCGTTCGCCATGTTGGCCACGAAGCCCTTCATGGAGACCTGCTTCGGCAGCAGATCGCGGGCAGCCCGCGTGAGGACGACGATGTCCGGCGTGACGAGCACGATGTTGAGCTCGCTCACCGTACCAATCTTGGTGATGTCGAGCGGATCGTAGCAGCGCGTGAGCGTCGCGCCGCCGAGGATGGCGGGCGCCGTATTGTCGGCGAAGTACCCTCCCGAGACAACCTCTTCTGCCGTTGTCGCGGCGTGGATCAGAGCATCGTTGGACAACTGTTCCCCGTACAACAGGTTCACCGCAACAGCACCCGCGGCTGCCGAAGCGGCGCTCGAGCCCAGACCCGAGCCGCACCGGACCCGCTTCTTGAGCTTCAACTCGACACCGCCCTTCCCTCCCAGCATGGCGAGCGCTTCGAGCGCGGCAATCCCAGCGGTGTTCTCCTTTGGATCGGAGCTCAGTCCGTTTCCTGATTCGATGGAGGAGATGACCACGCCGCTCGTGGTCTTGCGTGCTTCGACGATGTCGCCCAGATGGCGAACGGCCAGTCCCAGCACGTCGAAACCGGGACCGATATTGCCGATCGTCGCGGGCGCATAAACCGAGATCCAATCCACATTACTCTCCCAGCAAGAATTGCTTGAAAGCAGCGTAACGATTCTCGAGAAGGTGCGCGCTCCCCTTGCGACGGCTGATTCTCCCGAGCGCCGCCGTTGGAGCAGGACGCGCGCCGAGCACGCGCTCGACGATCTCGTGGAACTTCGCCGGGTGCGCGGTCTCCACCGCGACGGCCTTTCGCAACCCGTGCTCGTCGAAATAGCGCGAGAGCGCGCACAGGCCGACCGCAGCGTGCGGCTCGATGATCGTGCCGTAGCTCTCGTGGGCCCTCCGAATCGTCTCCTCGGTCTGGGCGTCTGTCACGGACACACTGTAGAGATTCTCCCGCATACGGACGAGGTCGGGCGCCCTTTCGACGGTGCCATCGCTCGTCAGCGTGCCGCCGTACAGATCGAAGAATCGCGCGAGATTGCTCGGATTGCCTACGTTCATTGCATTGGACAGGCAGTCGATGGACGGCTCGATCTTCGCATAGGTGCCCGTTTCGAGAAACCGCGGAACCTCGTCGTTGTCGTTGGTAGCCAGGATGAGCCGTTCCACCGGGAGCCCCATGCGTCGCGCGAGCTCGCAACCGAGCGAGTTTCCGAAGTTACCGGAGGGAACCGCAACCACTATCGGTTCCCTGCCCGCCGTAGCCACACAGGCATAGACGTAGAAGACGATCTGCGGCAATACGCGTCCAATATTGATCGAGTTTGCGGAGGTCAGATTCAGTCCTGTCAAATCGGGATCGGCGAAGGCACGCTTGACGAACCGCTGGCAGTCGTCGAACTTCCCTTCCACGGCCAGGGCATGGACGTTCTCACCGATACCGTCGAGCGTCTTCTTCTGGACCTGACTCACTTCTGCCGCAGGATACAGAACGAAAACGCGCATTCCCTCTACACCCCGAAACGCCTCGCCGACGGCAGCGCCCGTGTCACCGGACGTCGCCACCAGGATGCAGATCTCCTGGCCTGCCGTACGCAGCTCGGACATCATCCGCGCCATGAATCTGGCCGCGAAGTCCTTGAAAGAGGCCGTCGGTCCCCTGTCCAGATGGAGGAGCTCGACCCGCTCGTCGAGCCGCTCGATGGGAACCTCGAAGTCGAAGGCATCCTTCGACACGCTCTCCACGAGGTCGCGATCGATCTCGCCCTCGAGGAACTTTTGCAGCACCACCGCCGCCACGACGTGGTACGGCGCGCCTTCCAGCTCACGCAACCGGTCCGGGGACAACTGTGGGATGCTGACGGGCATGAAGAGGCCTTCGTCCGGCGCCAGCCCACGGAAGAGGGCCTCGGCGAAAGATACGTCACCTCGAAAACCACCCGTCAGTTCTCGATTGGTGCTGTGGTATCTGAGCATCGCTGGTCCGGGACAGCCAAGCCGTCCCCTCCTACAGGTATCCTCGGACAATCGGAGGTCGCCAGCTTTGCCTCGGACCGATTTGTGAGCCACGTTGCAAATGACGCCGTGAGTCCGGGTTACAGTGAAATCTTGCATCGGCTGCACCGTCGTGAGTTTCTGCGGCTGGGTTTGACCGGCGCGGTAGGCGCGCTGGGTCGAACCGCAACCCTCCCGCCCGTTCCTCGCGTCAACGGCGGCATCAACATCGCCCCTCTCCCCCGGCTCGCCCCAACCGCGTGCTTCGCTCGGGCTCCGTCGGGTTTCTCTATCAGAGGGAGAATGACCTCGAGCTTCGCGGGGACGCGTCCGTTTCCCGCATCCGTACCGAGGCGGGCTTCGACCAGACGAGAAGTCGGCTCGGATCTTCCGGCGTCTGGAACATCGCGGACATCGAGCTCGACGGGACGTTCCACGTCGATCGCATCACCCAAAGGCTCGGCCGAACGGAAGCGTTGGCCGAGCTGGGTGTGACTATTCGAATGGCCGGGAACTTCGTCGTCACGGGGAGAACGCTGCAGCAGTGGCAGCCCGGCGTGGAGCGCTTCGTTCGCGACTACCGCGGCGCGTTGACGTTTTTCGGTCGTCGATTTCGCTTCGCCCGCCAGAGCGAAGCCGCAGCCGAGGTGTTGCAGCTCGTCGGTCGCGCCAACGAGCTCGGCTACAACGAGCGCCGAGTCTACGACGTCGAGAGCCTTCGGGCTTTGCGGGAGCGGCTCTCGATATCGCCGGCTCGCGCGGATCTTGCCGAAGCCGTCAAGACTCTTTACCTCGCTCAAGTGCGCGAGCGCAACGTGCCCCAGCTCGGCTTCGAGTTCGCGACCACGACCGACGAGGCGGCGGGCTCAGAGACGGATACCTACCGTATCTTCGTCGGCGTGCCCTGGTGCCTTGCGTGGCCCTTCACACACAGCAAGGAGCGAGTCGAGTTCCTCCGGATCGATTGGGTTCTGGGCGACGAGCGCTTTCCATCGATCGCGTGGGCGACACGCTCGCACGAGCTCACCGTGTCGGCCGAGCTCAACCGACAGCACACCCTCCGCGTCCGCTGGGAGCGCCCCGGATGAACGCCGGAGGAGCGCGCGTTTCGGAGACACCGCGACCGGAGGCTCACCGCCGAGTACCTATACGCCCTGGGGCGCTAAGGGCCCGCCGCTAGTGCTTGAACCCGCTGCTCCTGTCGGTGAAGTTCGACGCCGTTTTTGGTGCTGACAAGGCGCTCCGACGAAGTCATATCTGGCCCACCGGCCACAACCGTGCGAAAACGTACGCTTCGCAGCTCATTCCATGAACGGGCAGCTCACCCTTTCAGGGCCGCACCCTGTTCCTTGAAACCGCAACTCATGCTAGGGGTCAGCTCTGTCTCCCCTGACGCAGCCCCACTCGAGCGGCGTGTTCAGAAATCATTGACAGTACCGGTTCGGGTTCGAGCACTAGCCTTGCTAGAAAGGGCGTCGACCGGCTAAAATCTTGCCCTAAGTACGCCATGGGAATCGACCCATGAAGGCACCCTTAGCCACCTCCGCCGCGCTGGGTATTCTGCTCGCACTCGTGGGCCGTACCTCTGCGGCGATGACGTCCCCGCGGACGGCCAACTCTGAGTCCGACCCGAACGGCGTGGTTCAGGGGGTCTGCGTCACTTGCCACAATGATGTTACGTTGCTGGGGAACCTCTCCCTCGAGCGCTTCAACGTTGCTGAGGCCGCGGAACATGCCGAAGTCGCCGAAAAGATGATTCGCAAGTTGCGGGCAGGAATGATGCCTCCCCCCGGTATTCCGAGACCGGAAGCTGACACGATGCTGGCTCTGGTCGAGACACTGGAGGAGACGATCGACGCGGTTGCGCTTCGCGACCCCAACCCCGGCGGTCGGACCTTTCAGCGGCTCAACCGACCCGAGTACGAGCAGGCGATCCGTGACCTTCTGGCGCTACAGGTGGACGCCGGGAACTGGCTGCCGCTCGACCAGATGAGCGCCAATTTCGACAACATCGCCGACGCCCAGACGCTCTCCCCCACCCTCCTGGAGGCCTATCTGAACGCGGCTGCCGACATCAGTCGGATGGCCATCGGCGATCGGAACGCGCCCTCCGTCGACCAGAGGTACACCAACCCGATATACCTCTCGCAACACCCGTGGGACCATGTAGAAGATGCCCCCTACGGGACGCGCGGCGGGATGGTCGTCGACCATGTCTTCCCGGCCGACGCCGAGTACGTGTTCGAGATGACGTTCGCCTCCGGGAACAACTCGAGGCTCGAGGACATCGACGTCTCCATCGACGGCGAGCGGGTGGCCCTGCTGCATTACACGAAAACGCAAGGTGGCGCCGATGGCCGAGGAAGTGCTCCCATTCGGACGGAACCGATCCTCGTTCGGACAGGCCAACACCGAGTATCCGCGGCGTTCATTCGGAGGACCGATGGACCCTACGAGGACCTGATTCGTCCGCACGATTGGTCCTACGCCGGGGGCGGTTCCGGCGGCGCGGGCATCACGACGCTTCCCCACTTGCAGAGACTCTTCGTCAATGGGCCCTACAACGCAACGGGGCTCTCGGAAACGCCCAGCCGACAGCGGGTGTTCACGTGCCGGCCGACAACGCCCGACGAAGAGCGACCCTGCGCACAAGACATCATCTCGCGGCTGGGAAGTGAAGCGTTCCGGCGCTCGATGACACCCGGCGATGTCGACGGCCTAATGCCGTTCTACGACACCGGCGCGGAGAAGGGCGGGTTCGAGTTCGGCGTCCGGACGGCGCTCGAGGCGATCCTGGCAAGCCCACACTTCGTGTTGCGACTCGAACGGGAACCTCCCGGCGTCCAGCCGGGACAGTCCTACCGTTTGAGCGACCAGGACCTGGCATCGCGCCTGTCGTTCTTTCTCTGGGGAACTCCCCCGGACGAGGAGCTCCAGAAGCTCGCGAGCCAGGGCCAGCTTTCCAATCCGGGCGAGCTCGAGCAGCAGGCACGTCGGATGCTGGCGGAGCCTCGCGCGGAGGCGCTGGGCACCCGCTTCGCCGCCCTGTGGTTCCGGCTCCAGGATTTGTACAAGGTGCGCCCGGACCCGAACTTCTATCCCAATTTCGACGAGAATCTGGCCGATGCGATGCGCCGCGAGACGGAGCTGTTCTTCTACAATCTCGTCCGCGAGGATCGGAGCTTTCTCGAGCTGTTCAACGCCGACTACACGTTTGTCAACGAGCATCTCGCCCGGCACTACGGGTTTCCGGGCGTCGCGGGCAAGGACTTCCGGCGTGTGAGCTACCCGGACGACAGGCGGAGAGGTGTGCTGGGTCACGGCAGCGTCCTGGTGCTCACCTCAATGGCCAACCGCACGTCTCCCGTGCTCCGAGGAAAGTGGGTCATGGAAGTTCTGATGGGGACGCCACCGCCACCACCGCCACCGGACGTTCCGGACCTGGAGGCGACCGAGGGCGTCCACAATGGCCGGGTGCTCACGACGCGGGAGCGACTGGAGATACATCGCGCGAACCCGACCTGCAATTCCTGCCACCGATTCATGGACCCCATTGGCCTTTCGCTCGACAACTTCGATGTCACGGCGAAGTGGCGCCAGCGGGAGAACGGGGTTCCACTGGACACCCGGGGCGATTTCTACGACGGGACCCCGGTGACGACTCCGGCCGAGCTCGTTGGTGCGCTCCTGAAGCGCCCGGCTCTGCTGGCAAGGACGTTCACCGAGAACCTTCTGGCCTTCGCGCTCGGACGGCGGGTCGAATACTTCGACCAGCCGACGATTCGGGCGATCGTCAAAGAGGCGGAAGAAAACGACTACCGAATGTCGTCGTTCATCCTCGGAGTGGTGACGAGCGACGCATTTCAGAAGAAGCGGGTGGAGCCGGACTCTGCCCGGGACACGACGGCGGTCCCCCAGCAGTAATCACCGCAGCAAAGGAGACTCAGGAAATGGGCCTAATCACTGGAAAGCACATGCCTCGCCGGACGTTTCTCCGCGGCATCGGCGCTACTGTGGCGTTGCCGTTCCTGGATGCAATGGTCCCTGCCGGGCGTCGGGCGGCAGCAGCCACCAGAGCCGCCGTCGAGCGGACGCCGCTGATCTGCATCGAGGAAGTTCACGGCCTTGCAGGGTGCAACAAGTGGGGCTCGAGCCGCCACCTCTTCGCGCCCGCAACGACGGGCGCTGACTTCGAGCTCCTTCCGGAAAACGCGCTGAGTCCCCTGACGGATTTTCAGAACTACCTGACCATCATCAGTAACACCGACGTGCGCATGGCGGAGGCTCTCTCCCCGCCGGAAATTGGCGGCGATCATTTCCGCTCGAGCGCGGTGTTTCTGACCCACTGCCACCCCAAGCAGACCCAGGGCTCCGACATCTTTGCGGGCACCTCGATGGATCAGATGTACGCCCAGCGCTTCGGCCAGGATACGCCCATGCCGTCGATGCAGTTCTGCATCGAGAATCTCGATCAGGCGGGCGGATGCACCTACAACTATTCCTGTGCGTACACGGATTCGATCAGCTGGGCATCGCCCACCGAGCCTCTCCCCATGATCCGCGATCCCCGCGTCGCCTTCGACATGTTGTTCGGCGCGGGCGGCACACCGGAGGAAAGGGCGGAGCGAAGGGCGACGCGCCGGAGCATCCTCGACTGGATCGCAGAGGACGTGACAGAAGTGCGGAAAGAACTGGGGGCTTCTGACCGCCCCCGGCTGGACCAGTATCTGGAGCACGTGCGGGAGCTCGAACGCCGCATACAGATGGTCGAGGCACACAACGACAGCGGAGAGAAAAGGGATCTCCCGGAGGCGCCGGCGGGCGTACCCGACTCGTTCTCGGAGCACATGAAGCTGATGTTCGACCTCCAGGTGCTGGCGCTGGAGACGGACATGACCCGTGTCATCTCGTTCAAGCTGGGACGCGACTCCCAGAATCGCGTGTTCCCGGACAGCGGCTCGAACAGGCCGTTCCACCCGGCATCCCACCACCGGGACATCGAGGAGAGGATTCTCGAGTTCAACAAGATCTGTCGGTATCGCATGAGCATGCTCCCCTACTTCCTGGAGAAGATGAAGAACACGATGGACGGGGACGCCTCCCTGCTCGACAAGTCGCTGATCCTCTGGGGATCCCCGATGGCCGACGCCAACATCCACAATCACCGGCGCTGTCCGCTCGTCCTTCTCGGCCATGCCAACGGGCATCTCCGCGGCAACCTTCATCTCAAGGCCGCCGATGGAACGCCCATGGCGAATGTGCTGCTGAGCGTGCTGCACATGCTGGGTGTCGACGACGTGCAGACCCTCGGGAACAGCACGGGTGAATTCGACCTGTCGGGAGCATTCGCCGACATGTCGACAACGGTGTGACCCGACGCGTCAGGAAAAGAAGCATGAGATATCGCTTGGCCGTGACCTTTGTCGCTGCGTTGTGCGTGAGCGTGGGGCTCGTGGGAGCTCGATCGGACTCCCCGGTCGCGGATGCGGCCAAACGCGGGGATGGAGATTCGGTACACAGCCTGCTCCAGCAGGGCGCCGACGTGAACGCGGCCCACGGCGACGGAATGACCGCGCTTCACTGGGCGGCTGAACGCGGAGATGCCGAGATGGCGGAGATGGCGGTCTACGCCGGTGCGAACGTGAGGGCAGAGACCCGAATCGGCCACTACACGCCGTTGCACGTGGCCAGCAAAGGCGGACACGCGGCGGTCGTCACGATACTGCTCGAGGCCGGCGCCAATGTGGATGCCCGCACTGCGCCGAGCGGAGTGACTCCCCTTCACCTCGCTGCCACGTCTGGCAACCGAGAGGTGGTGGTGGCTCTGCTCGAACGGGATGCCGACGTGAACGCACGAGAGGCGCAATGGGGACAGACGCCACTCGTTTTCGCGGCGTCGCAGAATCGTGTGCAGGCGATAAAGACGCTGCTCGCAGGTGGTGCGGATCCGGGCATGACGACGAGCGTCCTGGACCTCGAGGCCGACAACAAGCTCTATGAGGCGTCGGAGAAACACGAGCGCAGGATTCTTGCCTCCTTCGGGAAGAAAGGCGAGGGCGCACCGACCGCAAGTCAAGTGCAAGCGGCCATCGTGGCGGGGCGAGAGCTCTACCTGTCCGGGGAGGTTCCCGAAGAAAAGGAAGAAGAGCGCGACGACGACCTCCGCCGCTTCCGCCCACGCGTGAATCTGGACAACAAGGGAGGGCTGACGGCTCTGCTTCATGCAACTCGGCAGGGCCACACCGAGGCGGTGCTCGCACTTCTGGATGGTGATGCGGAGATCAATCAGGTCAGCGCGGGAGACGCCACCAGCCCATTGCTGATGGCTACTATCAACGGACAGTTCGATTTGGCGCTCCTGCTGCTCGAGCGCGGCGCCAACCCGAATCTGGCGTCGAGTCTCAACGGAGCGACCCCGCTGTGGGCAGCCGTCAACGCGAAGTGGCAGCCGAGAACACGCTTTCCGCAGCCACAAGAGCAGGGTCTGCAGAAGGCGACCTATCTCGATTTGACGGAGGCCTTACTGGAGGCCGGAGCGGATCCAGACGCGCGACTCACCAAGCACCCCTGGTACATGGTGTACACCGGCTGCGGCAACCGTAATTGCGGGCTCGAGGACACCAACGGCTCGACGGCGTTCTGGCGCGCTGCCTACGCAACGGATGTAGAGGCGATGCGGGTGCTCGTCGAGTATGGGGCGGACTCGAGCACACCGACCAAGGCACCGCCACCACGACGGACGGGCTTCGACCCTCCCGCGAACGAAGACCTGTCGAAGCCACGGCCGGTGCAGCCTGGCGGTCCCGGCCTCTGGCCAGCGACGGATGCGGCCACGGTAGAGCCAGACCCCTCCGGGCTTCCGAAGGTCAAGCCGGGTGAGCCTGGCGTCTATCCGATCCACGCCGCCTCGGGTGTCGGCTACGGTGAAGGCTTCGCCGGCAACGCCCACCGGCACGCACCGGGCGCGTGGCTGGCCGCCGTGAAGTACCTCGTCGAAGAGCTCGGCGCCGACGTGAACGCGAGGGACTTCAACGGCTACAACGCACTCCACCATGCGGCGGCCCGTGGTGACGACGAGATGATCCTCTACCTCGTGTCAAAGGGCTGTGACGTGACCGCCGTAAGCCGTCTCGGGCAGACGACGGCGGACATGGCCAACGGTCCGGTCCAGCGCGTGTCTCCTTTCCCGGAGACGGTGGCGCTGCTCGAGAGCCTCGGCTCGAAGAACAACCACAACTGCGTGACCTGCTAAGGGCCCGATGACGCTTCTTGGACGTGCCGGCAGTGTCGCTTTCGCAACTCTTGTCCTTGTCGGTGCCGCTGCGGCACAGGATGCACCGGCGCCGTGGGTGCGACTGAACGTCGTGCACGTCGACCCGTCCAAGGTCGATGAGTTCCTGGCGGTGCAGCGCGAGTTCACCGCTCGCGCGAAGGAAGCCAAAGTACCCTGGCGCAGCGTCAGCCGGACCGAGGTATTCGGCGACACCTACCGATTCCTCATCGCGACCCCCATTCAGAACCTCGCCAGCTTCGACCGGACGGACGATTCGGACCCTGCGCAGACCGTGCTCATCAACCGCGTCCGCCAGTGCGTCATCAGCCGGCAAAGCTACGCAATCCGGACCCTTCCGGATATCGGCAACCCGCTGCCGGAGGACCAGCAACCGGACCTCATGGTGGTCAACAGGATCAAGCTCGCGCCTGGTCGGGAGCAGGACTATTTGAACGTGATGAGCACCGACTTCCTCCCCCACTTCGACGAGGCCAAGGTTCATCATGTGACCGGCTCCTTGACGTTCGGTGGAGAAGACGGATTCATTCACGTGTTCTACATCGACAACTTCGCCGAGCTGGACAAGGGCTCACCTGTCATGAGAGCACTGGGAGCGGAAGGCGCTCAGGCGGTCACCGCCAAGTTCGCCGGGATCGTGACCAGCAGCGAGCTGTGGATCGCCCGCGTCCTCCCCGAGCTCAGCTACGGCCCGTCGTCCGGCGAGTCGAAGGAGCACTAGCAGGACGCCATCAGACTCGACCGGGGATATTGCCGTTCGACACCTCGGTCGTCACCAGAAAAATCTTGCCCGGGCAAGATTTTTCGCCGACCCCGAAAGGCCTAATTTTCCCGAGGCTCGTAGCCCGGGTTCAGCCGTTGCCAGAGAACACCGTGATAGCGCGTGCTCTTGACCTCGAGGAGGATGACGGCGACGGTCACCGGTGTTTGAACGACGAGGATGGCAAGGCAGTTCAGCTCGTCGCGATAGAGCCAGAACCCGACGTTCAGAAGAAAGATGAGCGTCCAGTAGATCTCGTAGCTCCGACGGATCCGGAAGACGTTACAGAAGAGGAAAAAGTGGCCGAGTGTCAATGGAAGGAGAAGCGCCAAAGGCCCGAGAAAGCGCCACCCGAGCCCGGTGCCCACGGCACACACGAAAATCGTGACGGCGTCCTGCCACCAGAATCGGAATCCGGCTCGGAGTCCCACGGTCTAGACGTTGAACTGCACGCCCTTCACCGTGCCGCTGGCACCGAGGGTGACCAGGAGCTCGCCGAAACAGGTGTTGAAGTTCCGCGTTCTGTTTTGATGGCATTTCAAGAAAGTGCGGCGTCCGGCGACGCGACTCACCGCGTCCAGATCCGGAACAACGGATCCCATCATGAAGGCGATGGAGGCTTCCGGATACTGCTGCGCAAACGGCGCCGCCATCACGACGCCCATCATGCCGTGGGTGACGATGTCCATCGGAATTTCGTTGTCGCTCTCGTTTCTTCCATTGTACAGGAAGGGTATGGACTGGCCACTGACCAATTACTGCGAGGAAGTCACCCCCGGCGAATCGGCACTTCGCGGAGCTGGACAGGGGCTCACCTGTCATGATGTGCTGTCACTCACGTGGATCCTCCTATGAGAAGCGCTCATGAGCTCTTGTAGTTCGTCCTGTCTGTCTCCCGGAGTCGCGCTCGTCGCGTTGGCGCTCTCGGGCCCGGCGCTAGCGCAGCCCGTGACGACATCGGATCTCGAAAATGCCGCCGCCGACAACTCGTCGTGGCTCACTTACTCTCGCGACTACTACGGCCAGCGCTTCGTTCGGCTGGAGCAAATCACTCCGGCCAACGTCCACCGGCTCCACCTGGCCTGGGTTTTCGCGACCGGCGGCGAGAACCGCGGGCTGCAAGCGACGCCTCTGATTCACAACGGAGTGCTCTACGTTTCGGCCGATGGATCCCGGGTGTTTGCCATCGACGCGCGCACCGGCGCAAGAATCTGGAGCTACGACCCGCAGATCGGAGATGACGTCGAGCGGGTGTACTGCTGCGGCTCCAACAACCGAGGCGTGGCTCTTCTGGGAGAGCTCGTGTTCGTGGGCACAATGGACGCTCGCCTGGTGGCCCTCGACAAAGACACCGGCGAGGTGGCCTGGGAGACCGAAGTCAGCGACTGGGAACAAGGCTACAGCATCACCGGAGCGCCGCTCGCGGTGAAAGACATGGTGCTGACCGGTGTCGCCGGCGGCGAGTTTGGAATCCGCGGCTTCGTCAAGGCCTTCGATGCCGAGACCGGTGCCTTGCGCTGGACGGCCTATACCATCCCCGGCCCGGGCGAGCCTGGCAATGAAACCTGGCCCGGCAATACCCGGAGAAACGGTGGTGGCCCCACCTGGACGACCGGCGTTATGATCCGAACCTGAACCTGGTGTACTGGAATACGGGCAACGCAGCGCCGTGGAACTGCCAGGTACGCAAAGGCGACAACAAGTGGACCGCTGCCACGATCGCAATCGATGCCGACAGCGGCAAGTTCGACTGGGGCTTTCAGTACACGCCTTGGGATTGTTGGGACTATGACGCGGTGAGCACTCCGGTGCTCGCGGACGTCGTTCTCGGCGACAGCGGAGTGGTCAAGGCGCTGTTCCACCACGACAAGAACGGCTTTTTCTATACCCTCGATCGCACGAATGGCAAATTCATCTACGGCGAGCCAATCGTCCCCGGCATCAACTGGGCCTTCGGTCTCGATCCCGAGACCGGCCGTCCCGACGTGAATCCGGACATGGTGGCTGAATCGGGCGGCCCGGAAGTCGGTCCGATCATTCCCAGTCTCGAGGGCGCGATCGACTGGCAGCCTCTTGCCTACAACCCGGAGCTCGGCTACCTCTACTTCATGTCGAACCAGTGGGCGATGGGATACAAGCTCTGGGACGAAGACAAGTTCGAACCTCCCACGAACGGCGAATGATATCTGGGCGCCGATTATCAGCAGTACCTGACCAGCGACAACCCCGGCAACTTCGTAGCGTTCGACGTGGTCCGTCGAAAGGTAGTGTGGCGAGCACTGAGCCCGGCGCCCTTCTAGGCGGGGGCGGTAGCGACGTCGACCGGGCTCGTCTTCACCGGGGATATGCGCGGCTACTTTGGGCGGTCGGGTCCTGCCCGGATACGGCTTCCCACCAACCGAGGGCGGCGAGCCGGTGCGTGGAACGTCGCCACCTCAGCCGACCGGAGGAGCGCAGGCACAATCCAGCCCTTTTCTCGGCGACGAAGAGGCGATCGTCCGGGGCGAGCGGACCTATCGGGCGCGTTGCGCGGGCTGCCACCAGGCCGGCACCGGCCGCGGCGCGTATCTGTTCAGGACCACGCTCAGTCCGTCGCGCTTCCTCGACGCCGTGGTTCAACGGGAGCGAGGGCACACTCATGCCGTCATTCGGCTCGCTGCTCTCGACCGAACAGATCTGGGAGCTCCACGCCTTCCTGCTCTCGCGTGACCGTCTCGAGTGAATGCTGAGATAAACTCCTCCCCAATCAATGGCGGAAACTGACCGCGCCAGCGTGAACAATACGAACCACGAAGTCCCCCCGACCCCTGCAGCAGAGGCGGCTGGCGAGCCCCCGCAGCCGCGCGTCTGGCCGGTCTTTGTCGCCTTCGTCGCCATCTTGTCCGGAATCCTCGTCGGGAGCATCGTGCTCGTGATCACGCTGGTGATCCTCGAGCGAGGCACCCTGTCTCCCCCGGACGAGCTGGAAGCGAGTGTCCAGAACATCGCTCTTCGTGCTCCCGTCATCATCGGTACCGTGGCCCTGAGCGTCTTCCTTCTGAGCTCGAGCTCCCTCTTCGGCTCCGTTCTCAGCCCACAACGCCTCAGGGAGCGACTGCGCTTTCGGACGCCCTCCGTTCCCTTCCTCGCCTACCCCACCTCCATCCTCGGTCTGCTGGTCGTCGGCCAGCTGCTCGAGTACGTTGCAGCCTGGCTGGGCGTGCTGGACGGTACAACGGCCCTCGAGCTCCTGGCCGAAGCCATCAGGGGGATGACCGGATCGGCTTTCGCAATCTTCCTGCTGGTGGCATCCCTTGGCGCGGGCATCGCCGAGGAGCTGTTCTTCCGCGGCTACATGCAAACGAGGCTTACCGAGCGCTGGGGCGTCGGGATCGGGATCGTGGCGACCTCGATCGCGTTCGCGATCCTGCATTTCGACCCGGTTCACTCCTCGGTCGCTTTTTTCATGGGGCTCTACCTCGGGTGGCTCGCCGAGCTCAGCCGGAGCATCGTCCTGCCCATGGCCGCTCACGTGGGTAACAACCTCGTGGCCCTCGCTGCGACACGCCTGACGGAAGGATCGCTCGAGGTCAGTGCCATCGGAGTTGCGGCGAGTGCGGTGCTGGCCATTCTTTGCATTCTGGTGCTCAAGCGCCTGGCACCCCGCACGGATCAGCCTACACAGCCTTGATTCGATTTATGATTCTCAGCGTTTCTCGCCAGTTCCGGTCTCTGTATTCTCTGTGCTCTCTGTGGTGCCGACTCGTACTTCCACGGATTCGATGAACTGCGGTCCGGGTTTTGTGGGTGTCCCGATTTTTTCTTTGCGCCTTTGCGTTATGTTTTCTCCTGAGTCAGCCGTTTCGCGTGATCGTCCATGAGCGCGGCGCACTCATCGAGCAAAACCCCTTGCACCACCGTGGGCGGGGCCCCGAAGCCCGGGAGCTGAGGGTCGACGAGGATCGGATAGCTCGAGGTAACGCCACCGAGTGCCGCCGTTGGCGCACCGATGACGACGCGGTCGATCGACGAGCGACGTATCGCATACGAGCACAGGACACATGGCTCCACGTTGGTGTACAACGTGCATCCACGCAAGTCGACCGCGCCTTGTGCGCGCGCCGCATCGCGGATGGCGAGCACCTCCGCGTGCGCTGTCACGTCCAGGCTCGATCTCGACTCCTCGCAACCTAGGCCAAGGATTCGTCCGCCGAGAAGGACAATAGCCCCCACCGGCACTTCGCCCTTGCCGGCCGCGGCCCGGCCGAACTCCAGACACTGCCGCATGAACTCCTCGTCCAGTGACGCCATACCGCCCTCCACCGTCAAAACATTCAAGTCGGCCGGTCAGCTGTCGGGCTCTTCGAACGCTATTCTACGGACTGCTTTGATACCCATGGCCTTGATGCGGGATCTCAGCGTCGAGACGTTCATCCCGAGTAGCTCCGCCGTGCCGCCTCGACCGGCGATTCTCCAGTCGGTCTGCTCCAGGGCGGCAACGAGATTTTCGCGCTCGACGCGTCTCAGTTCTTCGTACTTGACAACGCGCTTCCCGGATTTCGACGTGGACGACGACGAAGCCTCGGGGCGGTGAAGTCGCGCCGCTGGCAGGTCGAACTTGAGCTTGCCCGATCGTCCGGTGATGACAGCGCGCTCGACGATGTTCTGGAGCTCCCGGACGTTGCCGGGCCAGTCGTAAGCTTGAAGCATCCGCACATGGCTCTGCTTGAGCCTTGGGGCTTGCACGCCTAGCCGCCGGCATACATTCTTCAGGCACGTTGCAGCAAGGGCAGGAATGTCTTCGAGCCGCTCGCGAAGGGGCGCGATGGTTATTGGAAAAACGTTCAACCGATAGTACAAGTCCTCTCGAAAATGCCCCGCACTTACTCGCTCTTCCAGGTTGCGGTTCGTCGCAGCGATGATTCGAACCTCTACCTTGCGGGTGCGGGCTTCTCCGATGCGCTCGAACGTGCCCTCCTGGAGAACGCGTAGCAGTTTGCTCTGGAGCTCCAGAGGAATCTCTGCGACTTCGTCCAGGAAGAGCGTGGCCCGGTCGGCCAACTGAAAACGCCCCACTCGGTCCTTCACCGCACCGGTAAACGCGCCTTTGACATGCCCGAAGAACTCGCTCTCGAACAGTTCTCGAGGTATCGCCGCGCAATTCACCTTCACCATCGCACGTCCTCGGCGCCGGCTCCGTTCGTGAATGGCTCGAGCGATCAACTCTTTTCCCGTTCCGGATTCCCCGAGAATCAGGACCGCGCTCTCCGTGGGAGAGACCAGCTCGATCTGCTCCAGCACCCTTCCAAGGGTCGAGCTCTCCCCGACGATGCCGCCAAAGGCGTGAGCGGTCTCGACCTCCTGTTGCAGGTATTCGTTCTCGAGCTCCAACTCCTTCTTCAGCCTCTCGATTTCTTCGAACGCGCGCGCGTTGGCGATCGCTGCGGCGGCGTGATCGGCAAAGGCGCGCAGCCAGAGGAACTCCTGCTCGTCGATGAAGGCGCGGCGGAAAACTCCCAGAACACCAACGGTCTCGTCCCTGAAAATCAATGGGTGCCCCGCGAAGCTCTTGATGCCTTCCTTCCTCAGCCAGTCGCCGCGAGCGAACCATTCACTATCGTCAGCGGTGTCATGAAGCAGCTGGGATTCCCCTGTCGAGCCGATCTTGCCGACGTGTCGAATTCCCAGTGGGAACCTGCGGTAAGAGCCATCCATGCGGAACCAGTCGGTGCCGCTGTCCTTCTCGACGGGGCGGGCGGCGCTTGCAACCAGATGAAGGCATCGTGTTTGGTCCGGGCAATCCGCCCGCGCGGGGCAATCGGCACAGATATCGCCTGGCCGGATCAACCAGATGCGAGCGAGGGCCACCTCGGGAAGTCCCCGCAACCGCTCGACGAGGAGGCTCAAAAGAGCAGGCAATGCCCGCTCGTGAGCCATGTCCAGGAAGATTTGCTTGAGCGATTCGAACTCGGACGCATCGTAGAGGCTGGTGGCCATCGCGCGGCGAGTTTGCACGAGCGGGCGCGAGTTGTCAACGCGAGATTTAACAAATGCGCGAGATTTCGCCAATGTGTTCGTTCTGTTAAAGCTAATTGTATCAATCACTTATCTCATTCACTGATCTGGCCTGGGACTTGCAATTCTCCCCGACGAAGCACGCAGCCTTTGAAAGGAGAGAAGCAATGAATCCAAGAACAGGGACTCAGAATGCCGGCACGCGCCCGCATCGCGGTGCTCGTCGCCAGTCTGATAGTGACAGCCTTCATCGTATGGGTCGCCTCCACGGCAGCATGGACGGAAGGAGCCAGCCCTACCGCTTCCGATATCGACACCTCCCGGGTCATGTACAAGACCATGCAGATCGACGGTTTGGACATCTTCTACCGGGAAGCCGGACCGAAGGACGCCCCCAACGTTCTTCTGCTGCACGGCTTTCCGACCTCGTCTCACATGTTTCGAAATCTGATCCCGGCTCTTTCCGACAAGTACCACGTCGTTGCGCCCGACTACCCGGGCTACGGAAACAGCTCGATGCCGAGCGTCGAGGAGTTCGACTACACGTTCGACCGCATGGCCGAGCTCGTCGAGACGTTCACCGAGAAGCTCGGACTCGAGACCTACAGCATCTACTTGATGGACTACGGCGCACCGATCGGGTTTCGGCTCGCCGCCAAGTATCCAGAACGTGTCGACACGCTCATCGTTCAGAACGGAAACGCGTACGAGGAGGGTCTCCTCGAGTTCTGGGATCCCGTCAAGGCCTACTGGAAGGACAAGACACCGGAGAACCGCGACAAGCTCAGGGGATTGCTCACCATCGATGCCACCAGGTGGCAGTACACGCACGGGGTCCGTAACCAGGAGGCCATCAGCCCCGACAACTGGAACATCGACCAGCGCTTGCTGGACCGGGAAGGAAACCAGGAGATCCAGCTCGCGATGTTCTACGACTACGGCACCAACCCACCGCTCTATCCGGAATGGCAAGCCTACTTTCGCAAGCACCAGCCGCCAACGCTCATTACCTGGGGCAAGAACGACCCGATCTTCCCGGAGGAAGGCGCTCATCCCTACAAGCGGGATTTGAAGAACCTCGAGTTTCACATTCTCGACACCGGCCACTTCGCGCTTGAGGAGGACGGCAAGCTCATCGCGCAGCTGATACGAGATTTCCTCGAGAGGAATCTCAACAGCGAGAGCTGACGTTTGCGAGGCAGCGCGGCGCGCTCTGGATGATACCGAGGCAAGGACCCCGCAAAGCGCCGCCGCGCAGCTCTCGAAGGGCCCGAATGCAAGTTGTTAAGGAGGTCAGCCGTGGAAAGGAAGAATAAGACGGGCGGTAAAGTTCTTTCCGTGAACGTCGGTGGTGTCCGACAGTTCGACTACAACGGACGAGCGGCCCGGAGTGCGATCTGGAAATTCCCGGTCGCAGGGCGCGTCAGGGCATCGGGCGTCAACCTCGAAGGAGACGATCAAGCAGATCGCAGGGCTCATGGAGGCCCGGACAAGGCGGTTTATGCCTACGCCGTCGAGGACTACAAATGGTGGCAAACGCAACTCGATCGCCCTCTGCAATACGGCGAGTTCGGGGAGAACCTGACGACCGAGGGGATCGACGTCACGAACGCTCTCGTAGGTGAACGCTGGCAGATCGGCAGCGTCCTGCTCGAAGTCTCGGAGCCCAGAGTCCCCTGCTGGCGACTCGGTGTACGCATGGGGGACGCCACGTTTCCGCGCCGATTCGCACAGGCCGGAAGGCCAGGCACCTACTTGCGGATCATCAAGGAGGGGAACCTCGGCGCCGGCGATGCCATCCGAGTCGTCGCGCGCCC
This sequence comes from Candidatus Marinacidobacterales bacterium, assembly GCA_965237685.1. GTDB lineage: Bacteria > Acidobacteriota > Vicinamibacteria > Marinacidobacterales > SMYC01 > CBDEGF01. Next base: position 827,090 of record CBDEGF010000003.1, on the reverse strand, counting down.
CAAACACGAGCTTTCCATTGGAGATGTGTTCCGCATCTACACGCGCGACCGCCATGAAGCTAATCGTCTTCTGGCCGTCTCAGAAATGTCGGATGCCTGGACGCAGTGGGCAGAGAACCGACTCTGACAATCCGGCCTGCTATTCGTAGCGGAGGGCGACCATCGGACCAGGCGCTCGAGCCTTGCCAGGTGAGACTCACGCCAGGCGCAACACCGACATAGGATCGATGCGGGAAGCCCGGCGGGCCGGAAGGTAGCCGGCCAGGCCCGAGACCGGGATCAACAAGCAGTGTTGGCTCCAATCCCCAATCCGAGGATGAGCACCGCAAACGCAAGGAAGCCGGGGTCGCGACCGACGGCGCGGACGGCGTAGCGCACGTCACCAGTCATCTAGCGGTATTCAGCGTCCACCGCGTGAGGCGCGCTGGCGGTCGATGAACTCCTGGACGTTCTTGTGGAAGACGAACAACGGGTCCGAGTTGCCGCTCTTCTCGGTGAAGTTGTAGTTCCGGCCGCCTCGTACTTTCAGGTTCATGTTCTTCTCGATGTAGTCCACTTCGAAGCGCTCCAGCTGTCCGAAGCCGATCACGAAAGCGTCTTTGTGGTCGGTCTCGTAACGGATGCCGTTCACGTCGGCCACGAGCGTGCCCTCGCAGGAACCGAAGCCGTGCTTGTGAACAACGACCACCGATTCGTCGAGCGTTACGTTCTTGAAGTGGACGACGATGTCGCGGTGGCCCCGCGTGACTACCAGCGTCTCAGCGTGAAGGTCGTACCCATCGGCGGACACCCTGAGCTCGTGGCGCCCCGGTTCGACTTCCTCGATATCTACCGGCGTCGTCCCGATGTAGTTGCGATCGAGAAAGACCGTGGCGCCAGCCACGTCACTATCGACCCGCACGCTGGCGGGCAAGAGGGCGAGCGTCGCTTCCACCGCGGCGTGAGCGCCGCCTCGAACGCGCACGTTTTCGGTAAACGTGCGGTAACCGTCTTTCTCTATCCGAACCCGGTAGGTGCCGGTGGCGAGCACGGAGTTCTCATAGGGGGCATCTCCGACGTTCTCGTCGTCCACGAAGATGGTGGCCCCTTCGACACTCGCCCACACCGAGAGCGACCCGGCCGCCGGTGCAGCCTCGCGCTTCGGCCTTGAAGCGGGCGCTTTCGGGGATGGCTCAGCCTCAGGTGCCGGCTGGGCTGCGACGTCTTCGGCTTTGTCGCCTTGCTGAACGACGTAGTACGCAACACCGGCACCGATCAGCACGAGCAGGAGAAGAATGGCAACGATCTTCCCCGCCCCGGAGCCAGACGACGGCTCGGGGCGGTCTTCGTCCAGGATGCGCATCTGGCGATCTTAGGGTCTTGGCAAAAATAAGTGCCCATTCTCGGGCGTCGAGGCGCCCGCCTGGCAAGGCGCGAGGAGTGAATAATATCTGGATATATGAGCGACGAGCAACACAGCCAGGGGGAATGATCGGCGCCCCAGAATGGGAAGTTATTCTTGCCGGGACCCTTAGCACGAGCGAAACGGGCTTCCGTCTCGCCGCAGGGCTTCGGTATAGTATCTTCAGTAAGACTTTCGAGTTCGCACGTGGCACCAACCCATTCCGACAGTACACACCGGACCGCTGATGACGGCAACCGCGACTCCCGGCGGGCCAGCGCTCGCTACGAGCCGCGCGAGGAGCTCACCGGCCGCACCCAGCTCCAGGCGGACATCCAACTCGTCGATCTGAGCACCACTGGCGCGCTCTTGGAAAGCCCGCGGCAGATGAGCACCGGGACGGGCTTGACTCTCGTGATCCCCTGGACGAACGAGAGGTGCGTGTGCGGACCAGTGTCGTCCACTCCGCGGCGCGAGCCCTCTCCCACGGTCGCGTCGTCTTCCGGGTCGGGGTTCGTTTCCTGCACATCGACCGGGAAGACCAGGATCTCATCAAGGAGCATATTCGCCGCCGGCTCGAGAACGAGCGGCGCGAGCAGCCACGCCTCTACATCGGCAAGCCGGCGCAGCTCGAAAAGGACGTGCGGCTCCGCGTGCTCAACCTCAGTGCCACCGGGGGGGCTGTTCTCCGTGCACCATCCACTCGAGTTCGACAGCGAGCATGACTTCAGCTTCTCGCTGCCCGACGGGCGCGATGTGTCCGTGCGCGGGCTCGTCCGGCACTGCGAGGCCTGGGCCGGCCCGAAGGGCGCCCCCGTGTTCAAGATCGGGGTCGAATTCGAGCGCTTCTATGGCGACGGACGCGAGCGGGTGGACAGCTTTCTGAAACGCTCGGATGAGACGGACGACCGCCGGTCAACATAGCGCATCATCGCGCGCTCACTCCTCGTTCCCGCCTACGCCCTCCGGGCTTCGGCGAGGTCCCGACGAAGCCTGGCGAAGTCGGACGCGCACGGCGCCTCGCTCGGCGCTCGGTGTGCTGTCGGCCCATTCGGGCCGGTCTCGCGGCAGACGCGTTGGTTGCCGCTCGGGCAGCTGCAGACGCTACCTTCAGCGCCCTGTCTCAGCGTTTCGCGGTGATCGCCATCCGGCAGCAGTTGTCCCCTTTTGCCAGACACTGGACTTCCTGAGCATCGACCTCGCTCTCGAACAGTGTCATGGCCGTGCCCTGGAACAGGCCTAGGAGAACGTGACAGACGGGAATCGTGGACGGGCCATAGAGCTCCGCGAACGGCGAATCGTCGACGCGGATGACGACCTCTCGGCCTTCGAGGTTGATCATCTCGATGGCGATCTTGCCCCAGCCGGACTCGGCCAGCATGAAGCTTATCGAGCTGAGGACCTGCTCGCCGGTGTAGCCGAAGACTTCCACGAATCGCTGGGCCACGCCCGCCCCCTCGCCAACGGCGGCCTGAGACAGAATGGCCGCGACATCGTAGGGCAACTCGGTCTCGATCGCCTTCTGAAGCTCCACGAGGATCCCCGGCGGCAGAAGAAGGTATCGCGCAGCGTGCAGAGAAAGTGTTCCACGCTCTTCATCGTAGGTGAGGCTGTCCAGAAACTGGTTCATGACTTAGTGCCCTGCTTCATAATTACGGTGACGCACCGAGAACGCCGAGGCGCCCGTCTGGCAAGGCGCGAGGAGCGAATAATATCTGGATATATGACCGACGAGCAACGCAGCCAGACGGGATGCATCGGCGTTCGAATGCCACCGTAATTATGAAACAGGGTACTTAGTGCGCGAGCCCGCTAATCCTGCCGCAAATTCCTCGTCCTTTTCCGCGCTGGCTGCGTTGCTGCATTGGTCGCAGTTCGGCCTCCGGCCTAGCCCTCCGCTCGACAGGCTCGCTGCGGAAGGCGGCTCCAAATATCTAGATATGAGTTCGTCGGAGCGCCTTGCCAGCACGAAAAATGACATTGGAATTTGCCGACAGTATCAGCGGGTTCGTGCACTAGGGTCAACCGCGCTCGTAGACGACGCCGCCCAAACCGCGATATTGACGGTCGCAGAAGACCAGCGGCGAGCCTTCCTTGCCCATCTCCGCCCGCTCGACCTCACCAATGAACACCGTGTGGTCACCCTGGAAGTGTCGGTCTACCACCCGGCACTCGAGGTATCCGAGGCACCCGTCGATCCGCGGGATGCGTTCCGAGCTCCCCGACGCATGATCCTTGAATTGCTCCTCCGAGGTCAGGTTCGGCGTGGCAAAGTGATCCGAGACGGCCCCCTGGTCATCGGCCAGCACGTTGACGACAAAGCCGCCTTTCTCGATCGACGCGTGCGCCTGGGAGGTCTTCATGATGCAGATGAGGACGAGAGGCGGCATGAGGCTCAGAGAGGTGAAAGCGCTCACCGTGATCCCTCGGGGCCCCTCATCCCCTTCGGCGGTGACGACGACGACGCCCTGCGGAAACACCCGCATGACATCTCTCAACGTGGTCTCGTTCTCCGGGGTGGACATGAAAGCGTTCTCTCCTGGACGAGCCAGATTCAATCGAGCCACTCGAATTCCTGCGACCACGAGACGTCGATGGCCCCCTTGACGCTCATCGCCGCGGGACATCCCCGCTCGTGAACGGCAATCGCCCGCTCGGCCTCTTCTTTCTTGTCGCGCGGCAGCTTGATTCGGTAGTGAATGCGTATCTTCGTAATGGTCATGACGCCGTCCAGGTCTTCGATGTCACCCTCGACGTCGGACGACAGACGATTCGGATAACTGGGTATACCGCGCACCTCCAGTGCGCGTCCGAGCGTTCCGGTCATTCAACCGCCGACGGCGGCAACGAGATGATCGAGTGTCGCTGGAAGCTCCTCGTCGGACTCGATGCCGTAGAAATTCTTGATGTTCGAGTGCACGCCGAAACGTATCGGAGTTTCGAAGCCTTCGACGTAGGCGCGCCTGAGTGGACCTTTGTCTTTCTCGACCCGAATCCGCGAGGTATGAACGACCTTGCCCATGCTTTTCCTCCCCAGTGCTCTGTATCAGTAGCACGGCACTTGTCATGTGTTATACGCAAAGCGTGGGCCCAGCGCCAGGTTTTTTGGCGCGCTGGCGGAAGGGAGTCAGCGACTCACGTAGACGTAGTCGCGCATGATGTTCTGGTCGTCGAAATAGATGAAATACATCATGTCACGCTCGGCGAAGACACGGAGTTGCGACCACAATGCGGCTTTTTCGAGGATCTCGCCGCCCCGGCCTCCACCCCACCGCTCGACCACGTTCTGGAGCTCTGCCTGGTTTTCTACGACATCGATCAGAGGCGCCTTTGGCTGGAGGCCGACAGTGACCTGATACACGGTCGGTTTCTGCCGAAGGACGCCCCGGAGCCTTGCGTCATGCAACGACGTGCGACGAACATCGTAGCCGAGCGTACCGAGAACGAGCACCAGGAACAAGCCTCCGAGTGCGACCGTCGCACTCACGGCGATCATGATGAGCCGACGCCGGGGGGGCGTTGGCTCCTGTCGCTCTTCCATGCCCTGGAACATCAGCACGGCTCGCCTCGATGCACCGGTGCACTATCTCGTCATCGATGCTGAGAACCTTTGCCATTGGGGGATTAAGACTAGGTCCAATAAATCCATTGTAACGCGCCGAGCCAGTTTTGCGAGCCATCAGGTGCCAGCCACTTAGAGCCCGTTTTTGCGAACCAACAGGTGCCAGGCACTTGTTGGACACACGCCTCGCGCCTAACTACTTCTTGAGTACCCAGAAGAAGTTAGACTTAGTTATCTGAAGTAATACTTGAGATTTTGCCGGGTCCGAAAATGTCGGGGCGAAGTTGTTCCACAGGGGCACCTGCCTTCGCGACAGGCAGGTCGAGCGACAACGTGTCCGAGGTAGGGGCGCTGCAAGCAGTGTCGGTACAGACCTGGTAGTTGATCTCGAGACGAAGCGATAGCTCCGAGCCGCTCAAGCTCTTCTCCGCGGTTACCGGGACGCGAATCGCGATACTTCCTTCGTACAGATCGAACTCGCCGAGGCCGGAAAGGTCGCGTCGAATGGGCTCCGGGTAGTCGGGCTCGCCCCCTCTTAGCGCTTCGCCACTCACGCTGACTTCGGTTCGACTCGGCTCGACTTCTTCCGGACCATACAGATGGTAGCCGGGATCGATGCGCGCCAGCAATCCAACCTCGAACTGATCGCCCGGACGAATGGGCTCCTGCGAAGCCACGAGCTCGAATGTCACCGAGTTCTCCCAATCCGGAATCTCGATGGTCTGGGAGCCCAACAAGCCCAATGGGCCCAATGGGCACGCCAGCGCGAGAATGGCGGCAGCAATCACGGATTTGGCTTTCATTTCAGCTTCTTCAGCTCCTCGACGATCGTCTCCGGACTGGTTCGCTCACGGAAGTTGACCCATACGTTGACGAAACGAACGACGCCGTCCGGGCCGACGATGATCGTAGCGGGATGCGGAATCCCCTTCCGCTCTTCGCGCCCGAAGCTCGGCTTGGTCAGGCCGTAGGCCTCGATGGCCGCTCCGCCATCAGCAGCGGGAACGTCCATTCGTTGGCTTCGAGCCAGGAGGCGGTCTCTGCGGCACCGTACATGGAGATTCCGAGGAGCACGGCGTTTTCGGCCTCGATCGTTTCCTTCGCGGCTTGCAGCTCGCCGAGCTGCTTCTTGCAGAACGGTCACCAGCCTCCGCTACGAAAAAACTCGATGACGACGGCCTTCTCGCCTCGGTACTTCGCAAGGCGAAGACATTTCCCTTCGAGTCCTCTAGCTCGAAAGGCGGGGCGTCCTTGCCGACCGCAACGACGTCCGTCGAGACGCCTTGCGCCACGGCAATCGCCGCGAATAGCAGCGTGAAAAAGCAAGCACCGAATAGGGTCCGTTTCGTCATTGGCTTGGTCCCGTGAGACAAGGGTTTCGCGAGTCGAGGCGTAATATAGCACAGCGTTCACGAGACGCTGTGAAGCGCTCCACGACGAGTTACGGTTCCAGGTGTTGGCGACCAGCAAGCAGGATGGGTTGACCAACTGCTGGCTTGTCGCCGGCCGGGTCGGGGGTCCCGGCGGCAAATCGGAAGCTCAGACTTCGGCTTGAAACTTTGTCAACAGAAAACCCACAGATCGGCGGTCAAGCGAGCATTTTTTTGTGATTTCAATCACCTTCCTTCATCACGGTCCACCTGCGGAATGGGTCGCGTGACTACGTTTCGAGCCCGCCGCTCTCGAGCTCCTCGAGCAGGCGCCGGAGTGCGTTGACAACTTCCGTTTTTTCAACAGAGCTCTTGCGAAACGTGAGTTGCAAGCGAAACGGTCCACCCTTCGGGCCGTATCGAAAGACGTAGTTCTTGGGTCGGCCTCTCGCGGGCTTTCGGCTCATGCGGCGCGTGTCCGCACGGGTGAGCTCCCCCCGGGAGATAGCCTCGACCAGCGCAGCCATTTTTTCGGGCGAGTCCTGCCTAACTACCTGTAAAAGCAACGACTTAGAGACAATGTTGGCCAGCCGACAAAGATTCTTGATGTCTTCCGGTATGGCGTTGAGGATCAAGGATTCCGTGACACTGGTTCGCGATTTCCCAAGCCGCTTTGCCAGAGCCTCGTGGGTATAGCCATAGTCATCCACGAGCTGCCCGAAGGCTTCGGATTCCTCGAACGGCGCCAGGTCCTTCCGCTGCAGGTTCTCCACCAGAGCGATCTCGATCGTCTCCTTGTCGTCGACGTCTCGCTCCACGCAAGGAACTTCCTTCAATCCGCCCTGGAGGGCCGCTTGATATCGCCGCTCACCAGAGACGATCTGGTAATGGCCTCCGTGGCGCCGTACGATGAGTGGCTGCAGGATCCCTTTCTCCAGAACGGACGCCGTCAGCTCGGAGAGATCCCCCATTTGCTGCCTGGGCTGATACGGGTTGGGCTCGATCTGGGAGATCGGGATCATTCGACCGATGGCGTCTCCTCGTCGCGAACTTAGCTCTTCAACGAAATGGACGTCATTGCGCAGCTTCACGGAGCTCGGTAGCCCTGCCTTCTTCGACACGTGCCATCACCTCTTCGGAAAGACTGTAGTACTCGAACGCACCACTGGAATGCGGTGCGAAGGTGAAAATGGACTCTTTGTACGCGGGACTCTCCTCGAGCCGAATGCTCTTGCTTATCACGGTTTTGAAGACCTTGCCCTCGAACGTCTCCTGGATCTTTTCGCTGACATCACGCGCCAGCGTCGTCCGCTTGTCGTGCATCGTGATGAGCACTCCGAGAACCTGCAAATCCGGGTTGGGTCGGGTCTTCACCTTCTGGTACGTCTCCAGGAGATCGTCAGTACCTTCCAACGCATAGTAGGACGACTGGATCGGGATGAGCAGGTACGTGGCGGCGACCAGCGCATTGACCGTAATGAGTCCGAGGGTCGGTGGCGTATCAATGATGACGTAGTCATACATCGGGCGAATCGGGTCCAGTCGGTCCCGCAGCCGAAAATGCGCATCCAGCTCTCCGAGAATCTTGCTCTCCAGTTTCGCCAGCGATATTTTCGCCGGAATCACCGTCAGGTTCTGGACCGGAGTCTCGTACGTGACATCCCGCAACTGGACGGATGAGTCTACCAGCGAGTCATAGACCGACGCGGCGAAGGTCTCTGCGTGCAGGAACGAGATGGAGCTGTTGCCTTGGGGGTCAAGGTCGACGAGGAGCGTGTTCTTATCGGCAGCCGCCAGTGCGGCGGCAAGGTTGATCGCCGTCGTCGTCTTCCCTACCCCTCCTTTCTGATTCGCAATTGTGATCACAATGGCCACGGCAGAGTTACTCCTCTTCTAGAGTGGCGTCGAGAGAAATCTCGACAATATCAGCAGGATCAGCAGGAGGGAAGGCTGTCTTGTCGCGTCGGCTCCGTCCGGTACGGCGGACCGTCACATCTTGTACTTGCCGAGATCGTCCGGGTTGAGGCTTTCCAACCACTTCTGCAATCTTTCGGAGTCTGTCGCACCCTTCGTCAAGTCCAGGCCCTTGGCGTTCTCGACGACGCTCTCCTCGACATAAATCGGAGACTTCGTTCGCAACGCGAGTGCGATCGCGTCGCTCGGACGTGCATCGATTGCAATGATCTGGCCACCCCGGTCGAGGTAGATCATCGCGTAGAACGTATTTTCGCGAAGCTCAGAGACGACGATTCGGTCAACGTTCGCCTCGATCTCCGAAAGGATGTTCTTCAACAAGTCGTGCGTCATGGGCCGGGGTGTCGGGATATTCTCGATCTGCAACGCGATTGCATTGGCCTCGAAAACGCCGACCCAAATGGGCAGGACTCTGTCTCCGTCGCTGTCTTTGAGGATCACGATGGGCATATTGGTGATGGGGTCGATCATCAACCCCTTGATGGTCATTTCTATTTCCATAGCGACCCCGTTTCGCCCAGATTTGCTATGCACCCAAATATAGGGGTACCCCCGGAGATTGTCAACACATTTAGCGGTGTCGACGAGAAAGGGTTGTCCGGCGGGCCTAGATTGACACGCCGTTCAGGCTGTTCGGGCCTGTCCGCGTCACCCGAACCTGGACGAAATCTCCTGGCGACGAGGCCGACGAGGCGGGACCAGAGAAGTTGACCACCCGATTGTGAGGGCTTCTGCCGGAGAGCTCCTGGGGGTCCTTCCGGCTCGGTCCTTCCACGAGAACCTCGACGGTCTCACCTACGAACGTCGCATTTTTTCGCGTCTGGATCGTCTTCTGGAGCGCCTGCAGCCGCGAGAGTCTCTCCGCCTTGACGGATTCCGGGACGTCGTCGAGCTGCTCCCGAGATGCGAAAGTCATCGGTCGTTCGGAGTACTTGAAGGAATAGACACTGTCGAACCGAACCTCCTCCAAAAGCGTCAGCGTGTCCTCGAACTCGAAGTCCGTTTCGCCGGGGAAACCCACAATCAAGTCTGTCGTGAGAGCGAGATCGGGAACCAGGGCTCGCGACCGCTCGATTTTCTCGACGAACTCTTCTCTCGAGTAGCCACGATGCATCCGGGAGAGGACGCTCGTCGAGCCCGACTGCGCCGGGAGGTGCATGTGAGGACAGAGCCTGGGCAAGTCCCGGAATCGCTCCATCAAGTCCTGCTCGAAGTCCTTCGGGTGAGGACTGGTGAATCGGATCCGCTCGATACCGCCGAGCCCGTGGACGGCATCGATTAGCTCCGCGAAGCTCCGTCCGCTGTCCGGATCGCGGTAGGAATTGACGTTCTGTCCGAGCAACTGCACCTCACGGAAGCCGAATTCCGCGAGCGACTCCGCTTCTGTCACGATGCTTCCTATCGTGCGGCATCGCTCGCGCCCACGGGTGAACGGCACCACACAGAACGTGCAGAAGTTGTCGCAGCCCTCCATGATCGTAATGTAGGCCTTGACGCCGGGAACCCGGTCGATGTGCTCCGGCGGAATATCCAAGTTCTCCGGATGTCGGCCCGTTTCCACCACCCGCTCGCCGCGCACGACCCGCTTCAGAATCTCCGGCAGCAGGACGAGGCTCTGCGTTCCGATCACGAAGTCGACTTCGGGCGCGCGTGCGAAGATCGCCTCTCCTTCCTGCTGCGCGACGCATCCGGCAACCCCGATGACGACACGACGCTCGGCTTTGAGACGCGTCAGCTCACCGAGACGACAAAAGACCTTCTCCTGGGCCTTGTCCCGGACACTACAGGTGTTCAGGATGATGACGTCCGCATCGGATTCGCGCTGGGTCGGCCCAAACCCGAGGCGGTAGAGGCTTCCCGAAAGCTTCTCGCTGTCGTGCACGTTCATCTGGCACCCCCACGTCTCGATGAGGTACCGACGGGTAATGTCTTTTGCGATAATAACTTCGGTCATAGCTGATGAGAATTTACTTCAACTCTAGTACGCCGAAGATTGTCGGCGAGCAGCTGTTCCGCATGCTGGCGCGCGCTCTTGGTCACAGCGGCGCCCGCGAGCATGCGAGCAATCTCGTCGATCCGCTCTTCGGTATCGAGGCGAACCACGCGGGTGAACGTGCGACCCTGCGATTGTACCTTGTCGACACGGTAGTGGGCAGGCGCAAAGCTGGCGATTTGGGGGAGGTGCGTCACGCAGATGACCTGATGCCCTCTGGCAAGCTCTCCAAGCTTCTCTCCAACCGCGTTCGCCACCCGCCCTCCGATGCCCGCGTCGACCTCGTCGAACACCAGCGTCTTGCCGGGTTCTGCCTTTGCGACCACGGACTTCAGGGCGAGCATGAAACGCGAGAGCTCCCCACCGGAGGCGGTCCGCGACAACGCCCGAAGCTCCTCGCCGGGATTGGCCGAGAACTGGAACTCCGCGCGGTCCAGGCCCGTCGCGGTCCAGTCGCTCGATGGCGCATCCTCGTCGAGCATTGACAATTCTATGTAAAAACGCGCCTTTTCCAGGGCGAGACTCGGAAACTCCACGCTTACTTTCTTCTGGAGCCGGCGGGCCGCGCGCCGGCGCTTGCCGGAAAGCTCCCGCGCGGACGAGAGAAAACGCGTCCTCCGCTCGGCGAGCTCTCGGCGTTCCGACTCCAGTTGCTCCCCCAGTGACTCGGTACTGGCGAGTCCCTGCCGACAGGACTCCCGGTGTTCCGACACCGCCTCGATGCTTCCGCCATACTTCTTCTTCAAACGCTCGATCGCGCTCAGGCGCTCCTCGACCGCCTCGAGCCGCCCGGGAGAGACGTCGACCTCGCCGCGATAGTCTCGCAAGAACAAGGCGAGATCTTCGAGCGCACCCTGGACCGGCCCCCGGCTCTCCAGATACGGCGTTAGCCGGGAGTCGATGGAAGAAAGCTCCTCGACCTGTTTCCAGACGGAGGCTAGCTGCGAGAGAGCCGCAGCGTCGCTCTCGTACAGACTCCGGTACGCGCCGTCTGCCAGGGCGGCTAGCTTCTCCGCGTTCGCCAGGACTTCCCTTTCTTCACGAAGCGTGACGTCTTCGCCTGGTTGCACGTCGACGGTGTCGAGCTCGCGGAGCTCGAACTCCAGCCGCTCGCGGCGCTCCGTCGCCTCCGAAGCGGTCTTCTCGAGCAAGGTGATCTCACGCTCGGTCGCGCGCAGGCCGGAAAGTTCTTCGCCCACGTTCTCCACGAGCGCACCGACCCCTGCGAAATCGTCGAGGAGCTGAAGTCCCGCGTCCGGCCGAACGAGAGAATAGTGCTCGCCTTGTCCGTGCACGTCCGCGAGATACGGAGCGATGTCTCGCAACAGCGACGCGGCAGCCGCGTTGCCGTTGACGACCACCTTGCCGCGGCCACCTGCCCCCACCTCGCGCCGAACGACGAGCTCGTCTTCGAGCTCGATGCCCGCCGACGAAAGACGCTCCACCAGTTCTAGAGGAGGTGCCACGAGCTCGAAACCGGCCTCCACGATCGCTTTCGGCGCACCGGTTCGAACGAGCTCTGAAGAGGCCCGCCCGCCGAGGATCAAACCCAGGGCGTCGATGAGGATAGATTTCCCGGCACCCGTCTCCCCGGTCAACAGATTCAAGCCGGGCGCGAAGTCGACCTCGAGCGTGTCGATGACCGCAACGTCTTGAATGCGAATCCACCGCAGCATGAGACGACCCAATGATACACGCGAATGCAGTTGAGTACGGGTCCCCTGCCCCAGCCCGTGCCCCTGCCCGTCCTTGGTTCCGTTTCCGTACGCGGTACCCGGCGGCCATATCGGGCACTGACACGTATGTCAGTCAGGAGCATCCAGCGGCCAGGTCCCCGATCTCATTGGGCTCGGGCTGGGGCACGGGCTCGTTGGTGGAGTTGCCAGGGTGCTTGGGCGCAACCTTTTCGTGATCTTGATCATTTTTCTACTAGCAATGTTCTCTTGACATAAAAGGAAAAATGAGGTGTCCTTCACAATCCTAAATAAAGAAAACGGTCGCAGCTAAGCGGCCGATGGAGGGACACCTCAATGAAAAGCAGTATCACGCGGGAGGAGTTTAGTAAAGAAGTAAGTCGTCTATCCGAGGAGTTCGCGGAGCAAGTGTGGCAGGCGGTCGTGGAAGCGGAAGCTGATGTCGAACGGTGTGACGAGTGGATGCGGGTCAAGGGCAGCGAATACCTGCGTGAGGTACTGGGCAAGGCGCTCAGCCAACGCTCGGAACGACTCGGTGTGTCAGGCGCATGCGAATGCGGCGCGTCGATGGAGTTTCGACAACATCGAGCGTTCCGGGTGCACACGGTACTGGCGGGTCGGGATGTGGAGCTGAGTGTGGTTTACGCTCAGTGCTGTGAGTGTCGTCAAGGCAAGTATCCGCTGCTGGAAGAGATGCGGGTGGACCAGGAGGGATTCACGCAAGCCTTACAAGAGTTGTCGCTGTTGGCAGGAGTGATCGAACCCTACCGCTCGGCGAGCGAGCAATTGCTGCGAAAGTTCACCGGGGTGGTCGTGAGCTCCGAGAAGATTCAAAGCTTGGTAGGCGCCGATGGGAAAAAGGCGGAGGGTTTTTCGAAAGAGCCTGCGAACGAGGTGGAAGCTGGAACGGGCAGACGCCATAAGGGACCGCTGTACATAGGGATAGACGGCGGGATGGTATTCGTGGACGGCCGCTGGCAGGAAGTCAAGCTAGGCTGCCTTTATACCGAGCAAGGGCGTGTGCAGAGCAAGCTCGGACGCGGAGAGTTGACCGAACGACAGGTCGTAGGGGTTCGAGGTAGCCCCGAAGCACTCGGCGAGGTTTTGTGGCCTCGCTCTTGCTCAATGGGGGCGGAGTCTCGCAAGGTCGTCATCCTGGGTGACGGTGCGCCGTGGATTTGGAATCTTGCGGAGGAGCTGTTCACCGATCGAGTCGAGATCCTTGATTGGTATCACGCCGACGAGAATATCAGCCCTGTGGCACGGGTGGTTTTCGGCGAAGGCACCGACGAAGCCGCACAGTGGCGCAAATCGCAACTCGACCGTCTATACGAAGACGCCGTGGATGAGGTGATCGAGGGTTTGCGGTTTCTGAAAAAGCGTCATCGTTCCAAAGACGAAGAGATCGACAAGCTCACCGGCTACCTCGAGAGAAACGGGCATCGAATGAAATACAGAACGTTTCGACAAAGCGGCTACTACATCGGCAGCGGTGCCGTGGAAAGTGCCGTGAGCCACGTTATGCAACAAAGGATGAAGCGAGTCGGGATGAGATGGCACGCCGCTGGGGCCGATGCAATGCTCGCGCTGCGCTGTGTCTTCCGAAGCACGGGCGCCTGGGATTCGTTCTGGAACTATCGAAAACAGGTCGCATGAACGGAAGTCGATTGCGCCCGGGTGCTTGAAATCATTGACTCACCGCAACCTATTGTGGTACACTCCGGTTCTCTATCAGTATATTGTGCCAGAGGTCGACCCGCACACTTGCAGGAAATCACCGGAGCGAATCTCGAGGCCTCATCGGGACTCGGCCCCCTCCAGATGGTTCTGGACTTGGGGCCGGTCTCGATCGCCGTTCTGCTCATCCTTATGGTGTTTTCCCTCGTGTCCTGGGCCATCATCTTCAGCAAGTGGATGACGCTGAAACGAGCCGAAGCTCACTCCCAGACCTTTCTGGAGATTTTTCGCCGCAGCAAGAAGTTCTCTGACGTGCACGCGATCTGCCATCAGCTTCGCATCAGCCCGCTCGTGGGACTTTTCGTGTCGGGCTACAACGAGCTGAACTACCAGCTCAAGTCACGGGGCGGTGAGTCGGAGTCGGAACGGCAGCCGGGGCGGATTCAGAACCTGGAGAGCGTGGCCCGATCGCTCGTGCGCGCCTCGAACCAGGAGGTGCTGAAGCTCGAGAGGCGCCTTCCGTTTCTCGCCACGACCGGAAGCACGACCCCGTTTATCGGGCTCTTCGGAACCGTGTGGGGTATCATGAACGCGTTCCAGAACATCGGCGTGACGGAGTCTGCGAACATCAGCGTGGTCGCGCCCGGCGTGAGCGAAGCGCTGATCGCTACCGCCGCGGGGCTGGCCGCGGCGATCCCGGCGGTCATCTTCTACAACTTTTACGTCAACTGGGTGAAGCGGTTGTCGATACAGATGGACGATTTCGCGCTGGAGTATCTCACGGTCATCGAAAGGAACTTCACCTGAGCCATGCAGGTCGGCGGCGGCGCGAGCGGTAGCGGATCCGGGGGATCGAGCCTGGGCGGCTCAGCCACCTCCATGCTCCTTGGCCGACGCCGTGCCGGGCCGACGAACATTTCGGAGATCAACGTCACCCCCTTCGTGGACGTCGTTCTCGTGCTCTTGATCATCTTCATGATCACCGCCCCCATGCTGATGAGGGCGATGGACGTGAGCCTGCCGGCCGCGGGGCTTCGCAGCGAAGACTCCTCGGAGCGGACCATCGTTTCCGTCGATGCACAAGGACGCACCTACATCGACGACAATGCCGTCAATCCAGAGCTCCTCGAAGAACGTTTGAAGGAGCGGGTGGCGCTCCAGGGACTTCGATTGGCCTACCTCCGCGGGGACGAAACGCTACAATACAAGCAGATCATTGCGGTGATGGATCTGATGAAGCGAGCCGGTATCGATACGATAGGACTGGTTTACGTCTATCCGGAAGAGAAGTAGCGAGCAGAGCCGCTCGAGGTGCGGGACGACGAACGATGACCGCAAAGCGCGATCCCTTCAAGTCCATGCTGCTGTGGTCCGGTGTGCTCCACCTGCTGGTCTTCACCATCTTTGTTCTGGCGGCCCGGCTCGGCTCGTCCGCACCCTTCGCCCCGCCGGAGCACATCGCCTTCGTCATTCCGGGGGTTCCAGGTCTCCCTCCCGGCCCGGGAGGTGGCGCCGCGCCGACTCCCCCTCGCCCGGAGCCGGAACCCGAAAAAGCCCCAGAGGTCGTCCGACCCACAACGGAACAACGCGAGCAGATTCCGATGCCGGACGCGAGACCCAAACGACGCTCGCGCCTGGAGAAGCCGAAGCAGGACTCGGGACTGCACGGCCCCGACGCGGCGAGCGCGAAATCCGCACAGCTGAAATCCCGGGGGCTCCCCGGCCTGGGACTGGGAGATTCCGCGGGAGGCGGCTCCGCTTTCGACCAGCCGTTCGAATACGCGTACTACGCCACCCAGATGCTCGGTCGGATCAACCAGCACTGGCAGCGTCGCCGTGTACGGGGCACGGCCGTCGTCGTCATCCAGTTCACCATCACGAGAAATGGCAGCATCGAGGCAGCGAAGGTAGAAACGTCGAGCGGTGTCCGTGTGCTCGACCGCTCGGCCCTTCGCGCGGTGATGCTGTCCGAACCGCTTCCGCCGCTGCCGAATTCGTACGCCAGAGACAGCGTGGGCGTCCACCTGCGCTTCACCTACTCGAACGAGTGATGAGAGAAACGCATGCCTAAGACAATTCGTGCTGCTTTGACGTTGCTGACAGCCTTCTCTCCGGTGGTGTTCCTGGCCATGAACCGGGCACCCGCTCTTCGAGCGCAGGAGTTCCAGGGTAACTCTGGCCAGTGGTTCTTCGACCTGGAACAGGGTGGAGCGATTGACTTCGCGATCCCGGATTTCGAGGTGCGCGGCACCGGCGCCGAGGAAGCTGCGAAATCGATCACCGACGTCGTGTGGAAAGACATGGAGTTTGCTTCGATCTACCGTCTGGTCGCCAAGCGCCTTTACGGCCTTGCGGAGCGAGGCGAGCGCCCGGAAAGTCGTGACATCGACTTCTACCAGTGGGAGTCCATCGGCACCGACGTGCTGGTCAAAGGCGTCACCGAAATACAGCAGGACAAGCTCGTGAGCGAGGTCCGGATCTATGCCGTTCGAGCCCAGGAGATGGTCTTCGGCAAGCGCTACGAAGGACCGCCGCAGGCGGCCCGACAAATGGCCCATCAGATCACGGATGACATTCTGCTCCAGGCAGGCGGCTACCGCGGTATCAATCGAACCAAGCTGGCCTTTACCAGCGATCGCCGGGGTGAGAAGAGCAAAGAGATCCACATCATGGACTACGACGGGTTCGACCAGAGGCCTTTGACGGCCAATCGCTCGCTGAACCTGACTCCCACCTGGGCGCCCGACGGGCGAGCGCTCGCTTACATCTCCTATCGGACCGGCACGCCGACCCTGTTCCGCGCCTTCATTTACGAAGGACGCGGCGACTCGCTGGCGGTCGGCGCGGGAATGACGTTCAGCCCGGCCTGGTCGCCCGATGGAAGCCAGGTCGCGTTCAGCTCCACGCGGGACGGCAACTCGGAGATCTACATCATCAACGCGGACGGCAGCGGGCTCAAGAGACTGACCGACCACCCGGGCATCGATACTTCGCCGTGCTGGTCACCGACCGGTCGCGAGCTTGCTTTTACCTCAGACCGAACCGGAGCGCCTCAGATCTATCGGATGGACACGGACGGCCTCAACGTGACGCGCTTGTCCTGGCAAGGGTCCTACAACGATTCTCCGTCCTGGTCTCCGTCTCGCCAATACAGCGAGATCGCCTGGACCTCGCGCATCGAGCGTGGACCCTTCGACATCGTCGTCTACGACTTCGAGACCGAACAGACGCGGCAGCTCACCACCGGCCGAGGAAGCAACGAGAGCCCGGCCTGGTCGCCCAACGGACTGCATATCGTGTTCACGTCGAGCCGAACCGGCTCGAGCCAGGTGTTCACGATGAACAGGGATGGCACGAACCAGCGTCGCATCACGAGTCAAGGCAACAACACAACCCCTCAGTGGGGGCCCATTACGACGCCACAGGGCTCGTCTTGAGCAAGGCGCGCCAGGAGGAGAAAAAGGGCGTGAGAGTCATGAAGCAACTCTTCGGATGCCTCTTGATTGTTTTCGCGATGGCCTGCGGGTCGAAGGATGTCAGGCCACCGGCCTCCACCTCGCCGGGGCCGCGGCCCATGACCACGGAGCCCTTGCAACAGCCGACCCAGCAGCGGTCCACGCCGGGCCCAGTCACGATCCAGCCGGAAGAGGACGACCTCACGGCCATGGAAGATCTCTATGGCATCAACTCCCGCTCACTCGAGGATCTGAAGGCGGACTCCCCTCTGGAGGACGTGAATTTCGAGTTCGACAGTGCCGCGCTCTCGGACCGGGCCCGCGAGATACTGGAGCACCACGCCGACGTCATGTCGCGCTATCCTGGGCTGACGATCCTCATCGAGGGGCACTGTGACGAGCGCGGCACGGTGGACTACAACCTCGCTCTGGGCGAGCGCCGGGCCACGGCCGTGTTCAACTACCTGAGCACTCTCGGTGCCGAGACGTCGCGGATGAAGACGATCAGCTACGGCAAGGAGTTTCCGCTGGATCCCGGCCACAACGAAGCGGCTTGGGAGCTGAACCGCCGCGGGAACTTCGAGATTACTGGTAAATAAAAGGACAGGTCATGAACACGAACAAACTGGTCGCCGCAATCGTGCTGTTGGCAGCGTCCAGTGCCTTGCCGGCGGGGACGGCGCAGCGTGATTCCGATCGAATACTGGCAGAGCTTCGACAGATCCAGGCTCAGCTCGCCGAGCTGCAGACGAGCCAGCACGCGCTCCAGCGCTCGGTCAAGGAGCTCGTGGAGAAGTCCGGTAGCCAGGAGTCGGACGTTCGCAAGGCGCTCGCCGACTCGACGACGGTCTTGAAGCGCGTGCAGGAGGACATTTCGATCCTCTCCGCCCGAGTCGACGAAACGAACGGTCGACTCGGCAATGTTCGCAGGGAGATTTCGTCGCTTCGTCAGACCCAACGACCTCTCGTGCTCCCCACCCCTGCCGAAGGCGAGGGCGAAGCCGAGATGGAATCAAGTGGTGCGGAGGGCGGCGAAGAGCCGGCTCCCACCGTCTTCGCAGCCGGCCCGTCCGTCACCGATCTGTACCAGGAGGCGCGTCTGGACTACACGCAAGGACGCTTTCCGCTGGCGATTTCGGGGTTCGAGGAAGTCATCGAGAACGACCCCGGGGGTGATCTCGCCGACAACGCCTACTACTGGATCGGCGAGTGCTTCGCCGCTCAGCGGCAGTACGAGCGGGCGATCGAGGCCTTCGATACCGTCATTCGGGAGTACTCGGACAGCAACAAGGTGCCGGACGCCTACTTCAAGAAAGCAAGCACCCTGGAAGCGCTCGACCGGCGCTCCGAGGCGATGAAGATGTACGAGCTCATCATCCAACATTTTCCACGTACCCAGGTAGAGCGGATGTCGCGACGCAAGCTGGAGCAACTGATGAAGACGACGCGTCCGCAGGAATAAGCTCAGCGAAAGGAGGAAGAGAAGACTGACAAGAAGGGATAAGGTTTTACGAATTCACCCATACTTCAAACTTTTGGTACCCGGGAGGCAATCATGAGAGGTGTCAACAAAGTCATCTTGATAGGGAACCTGGGAAGAGACCCGGAGATTCGCTATACAAAAGATGGAACGGCGGTGGCCAACCTGAACCTGGCCACTTCGGATAGCTGGAGCGATGCCAACGGCCAGCGACAGGAACGAACAGAGTGGCATCGCGTCGTGGCCTTCGGCCGACTCGCCGAGATCGCCAAGGAGTATCTTGGCAAAGGCCGGCAAATCTACATCGAGGGCCGCCTTCAGACCCGCTCGTGGGACGACAAGCAGGGAAACAAACGCTACACGACCGAAGTGAAGGCAGACCAGATGGTCATGCTCGGCGGACGCGGCGGCGATTCGACGACGCCGCGTGACGACGCGCCGTCCGAATCCGCCGGCAGTATGCCGTCCGAATCCGCGGGCAGCAGCAACTTCGCCCCGGAGCCTTTCAAGGCCACCGAGGAAGACGTCCCTTTCTGACCCTCATCTAAGGGTCCGGGCAAGAATAACTACCGATTCTTGGACGCCGATCCATCCCGTCTGGCTGCGTTGTTCGTCGGTCATATATCTAGATATTATTCACTTCTCGCGCCTTGCCAGACGGGCGCCTCGACGCCCAAGAATGGGCATTTATTCTTGCCCGGGCCCTAACGTCGCCGGCTGCGGTCACCGTGGTCGGCGACGCTTCCTCTCGCGGATCGCTCCACTCGACACCGCGGACGTACTTCTGCATCCAGGCGATCTCCTCGACCATTACCCTCGGTGATAAACCCGCGGCAGCAGCGGATTCAGCCCAATGAGCAGGCGGTACACGGATACCTGCGCCTGAGCCGCTATCTCCTCCGCGGCCAGAAACGTTCCGTCCTGCTTGCCGATCAGCGTTGCAATCTCGCCCTCCGCCGCCTCGACACCCTCGAGCTCGGCGATGGCGTGGTTGGCGGTAATGGCACCGATCAGCTTGTGTCGTCGGCCTCCCACGAGCACCGAGCCGACGCCGACGAGATTCCCCGGATAGCCGTCCGAGTAGCCGACCGGAATCGTCACCACCGGCGTCGGACCCTTTGCAACGTAGGCGCGATGGTAGGAAACGCTATCGCCCTCCTGTAGTGTCTTGCTGAAGAGAATACGGGACTTGAGTGACAGCGACGGCTTCAGCTCGATGACTCGGGCTTCGGCGGCGCGCCCCGATGGATAGTGCCCGTAGACAGTAATGCCCGGCCTCACCATGTCGAGCAGGAAGCGTTCGTCGTAGTCGACGAGGGCGGCGCTGGAGCTCGCGTGCCGAATGCCGAGATCGATGCCTTTCGAGCTCGCCCACCCGACGATCTCTTCGAACCGTTCGAGCTGAACTTGATCGAAGTCATGGTCTTCGGTGAAGCCGGTCATCACCCCTTCGACGCGGACGCCCGGCAGCTTGACGACGTGCTCGATGAAGGCGGCCGCGTCGCGATACGGAACACCGACGCGCCCGAGGCCGGTATCGATGTGCACCGGCACTCTCGTTCCGAGCGCCTGCGCGCGCCCGGAGAGGCGATCAACGGCCCTGCCGCACACCATCTGTGTGATGTCCGCTTCGATGGAACGGTCCAGCCCCTCGTCCGGCACCGGTCCGAAGTTCAGGATCGACGCGCGCCCGCCCGCGCCTCGCAGTGTGATGGCTTCCTGAAGATTCACCACCATGAGGCCGTCGATACCCTGGCGGTCGAGGTAGCGCCCCACTCCAGCGAGGCCGTGCCCGTAGGCGTTTGCCTTGACGACCGCCATCACTTTGCGGCCTCTCGCGCGCTTTCGGATCTGTTGCAGGTTGAAGCCGATTCGGTCCAGGTCGACGTCGATCCAGGCTCCCGACCTATCGATGAGACCGTCTTCCGCGGGCAACCTCTGGGGTGTTGGACCGGGCTTGAGAAAAGACGCCGCCGCCCCGGCGGAAAGGAACTCGCGTCGATTCATGTCGAACCTCCTCCCGCGAAGGGGAGCTTAACATTAGTGCTGTCCGTGAGTAGTGCCTCGGAGCCGAAGGAAAGGCTGACTCGGAAAAAACATAACGCAAAGGCGCGAAGTCGCCAAGCTCGCGAAGGTTCAGTCCTCTTCGCCTTCGGCGGCCTTTGCGCCTGCGGTGGCTCCTGGCAAGGGCGGTGCCCTGGCTGGATCGACAGGAACTGCGCCGGAAAGAATCGACATCGGGAAACCAGCTCGAGTCTCTTCTATGCGCCTCTGCGCCTTTGCGTTGAAATTCCGGAGTATTCCTTCCGCGGATTCGGTTGACTGCGGTTCGCTGTTCTTGTGTTTCTCTGCGTCTCTGCGCCTCTGCGTTATGTTTTCTCCCGAATCAGCCTTTCCACGGATTCGGTGAGTCACGCTTCGAGTAGGTGGCTAACTCGATGTATTTGCTAGACTAGGCGCGTGAGAACGACCACGCTGGCAACGGCTCTACTCCTCTTCGTCCTGCTCGCTCCCGTCGCCCCAGCGGAGCAGCGGGAGGTCCAGGTCTGTGGAACCTATCCATCGCGGGGAATCGCAGCGGCCGCCCAGCATCGCTACCTGGTGGAGCGTCGCGACGTTTCACCCTTCCGACTCGAGGCCTTCCAGACCACCATCGATACGACGGGGGATCTCGTCGTCATCGCCGACGATGGTCTGATCCTTGCCGAGGCGAACGTCTTCGATTTGAGGGGGCGCTCGCTCAGCTTCGAGCCGAGCGGTGAGAGCGGCTATCGCGTTCGGTCCGGGAGCGCCCAGGTCAAGCCGGCGCTCGGAGATCCACAACCCATCGGGGACGATGCGACAGTGACGCTCGAGCTCGATTTCGAGTTCGCCTACTTTGGCAGTCGCTATTCGGAAGTCTTCCTGAACTCGGATGGAAACCTCTCGTTCACGCGCGGCGACAGCGCTAGCACCGAGCGAAGTCTCGGGCGTGTCCTGTCCGGGCCACCTCGTATCGCCGTGTTCTTCGATGATCTCGACCCTTCCGCCGGCGGCGAGGTGCTCGTCCATCGCTCCCCCGATCGCCTGGTCGTGACCTGGTCCCGGGTCCCGGAGTGGAGCAAGACCTTGCCGAACACGTTCCAGGTCGTGCTCACCGCCGACGGCCGGATCGAGACGCGTTACCCGGACGGGATCAACGCGTCTTCCTCCGTCATCGGGCTTTCGCCAGGCGACAACCCCGAGACGGTCGACATCGTCGATCTCGGCGGCGCGGGCGGCGAGTCCGAGGGAGCTCTCCTCGAGCGTTTCCAGTCGAAACGCGTGGTGGACAACGTCGCTCTGGTGGCGCTCCTCGCGGAGCACCGGCGGCCGGTCCGTACGTTCGCCGCTTTCGTCTTCGTTTTCGGTGGGTCACTCTGGGATATCTTCTATTACGCCTGGCTGAAGCTGCTCATCGACTGGCCATCGAGCTGGCTCGAGTGGGACGTGCTGTTTCTGATCCCTTGGATCTGGCTCGGCCCGTGGATCTGCCCGGTGTTGATCGCGCTGGCCTTCGTCGTCTGGGGTTTCAGGGTGTTGCGCTCGGGTGAGGCTCCCCCCCTCTCGGCGATGAGCCTCAACCTCTTCGTCGCCGGCTCGTTGTTGTGTCTGACGGCGTTTCTGGCCATCGAGCTGGCTCGAGTGGGACGTGCTGTTTCTGATCCCTTGGATCTGGCTCGGCCCGTGGATCTGCCCGGTGTTGATCGCGCTGGCCTTCGTCGTCTGGGGTTTCAGGGTGTTGCGCTCGGGTGAGGCTCCCCCCTCTCGGCGATGAGCCTCAACCTCTTCGTCGCCGGCTCGTTGTTGTGTCTGACGGCGTTTCTGCAGCCCGCCGTCCCGGTCCTGCTCCGCGACGGCATCGAGGGCATGCAGCACTACAGCCCGGGCGGTTTCTGGTGGTGGCTCTTCTTGCCGGGGCTCACACTCATGATCGTGGGTCTCGCGAGGACTACTAGGCCCAACGCGGCCAGCCTTTGACAGCCGTGTGAGTTACGACGTGAACATCATCCGCGACGACATCCCGCCCATCGTCGCGGAGCGGCGCATCCAGCTGAAGCGACAAACGCCCGAGAGAACGTACGCCGCGCTCATGAAGGACGTGCCCGAGCTCGATGTCATCGAGCTCCGCAACCATTCGGGATCGACGCGACGAGAAACGGATTCTCTCTGTGTCGTCTGCTGGAACGGGCAGCGCGGCGGCTTTGTCCTCGAGGACCCTTGTCTACTGGAGCGGCACCCTCGCCTGAACGGCGCGGAGGTCTTCATCCTCAACGAGATGGACGTCGGAATGGCGAGAACTTCGAACCACCACACCGTTCGGCAGCTCGCCGAGCGAATGGGGCTGAGCTACGTTTTCGCGACCGAGTTTCTGGAGCTGACCAAAGGCGAGCTCGAGGCGCGGGGTGAGAACGAGCGCGGGCTCCACGGCAATGCGATTCTGTCTCGCTGCGAGATTCGTAATCCACGGCTTCTGCGACTGTCGGGAGGCGAGCAGTGGCTCGAGGACGAACAGCAACGCGTCGGCTCACGGATCGCGCTTGCCTGCAGCATCGAAGTATTTGGAAAGGAGGTCACGCTCGTCAGCACCCACCTCGAGTCCGAGGCACCGCCGGAGCTTCGCTCTCGTCAGATGGAGCAGATCCTGGCCTGGCTGGACCGCCAGCAGGTTGGACGGACAGTACTCGCCGGCGATCTCAACACGTGGAGCATCGACAAGCGGAAAGACGAGGAGCGAGCTCGCCTGGCAAGCAGCGCGGATCCAGCTGCACGGCTCCTTCGGCCTATGCCCTACGAGGCGCTGTTCGATGACCTGAGACGGAGAAGCTACGAATTCGAAGAGACAAACGATCTCTCGAAAGGTACGTACCCGGTTCCCGGGTTTCCGCTGGAGGCCCGCCTCGACTGGATTGTCGCCCGGGGACTAGCCGTGTCCGGAGCCCCGCAGGTCGTCGAGGCCGGACACTCCGAGACGCTGGGACGCCAGCGCTCGGACCATCACGCGCTCGCGACCTGCTTCGCCTCTTGAGGCACGGGCACCTGGAGATCTTGCATCGGCGGGGCCATGAAGAGCCTCCGCACGGGCTTGGCAAGCATGCGCGCCCAGTTGCGCGCCCGGTTGGAGCGCGCGCTGTCTGTCGAGATTCCGGTGTTGGCGTACATCTGCCGGTAGAGCTTCGACATCAGGAGGAAGATCAGGCGGCCACGAATCGATTTCGTGATTCGTGATCGTTCCCAAATCGACTTGATATCGTAGAAGTTGTCCCAGACCTCCTTCGTCCTCGCTCGAACCTCAGCGACCGGCATGACCGGATGGTTCTGGTAGATCCTTGGACGCTCGGCGTGAGGAATCAGCCAGTAGCGTGTCAGCGGCTGGCCACCGTAGCGGGTGGGGTCGTCCGCCATCTCATCTTCCCACTTCTTGAAGTCCACCGTGCCTGGCAACGGAGTCAACGGGATGAACTGCGCGAAGGCGATATGCGCCCTCTGAGCGACCGATCGCGTCGCCTCGAAGGTTGAGGGGTTGTCCGTCGGCAATCCAAAAATGAAGGAGCCCAGGACGTGGACGCCGTAGCGCCGGAAGGTGCGTAGCTTCTTCACCAGCTCGTCACCATACGAATTGAATCCCTTGTAGATACTCTTGAGTCCTTCTTCGGTGACCGACTCCACACCGACCAGAGCGCCTTTGACATTGGCTCGCTTCATTGCTTCGAGAAACTCCGGGTCCTCCGCCGCCTCCATCGTAATCTGCGTCATGAAGACCATATCTTTCGGCAGCTCGGCCAGGCGCGCCATCAAGTAGAAACGCTCGTCCCGAATCTCCTGAAGCTCGCTGAGTCTTTGGGTGTCCCCTCGTTTTTTGGCCAGTTCCAGATCCTCGAGCGTCACCGGGTAGAAGTTGTCATCGGCCAGCGCGATGAAGCGGAAGCCGCGCCGGCGCAGCTGGACCAGCTCCTCCAGGACCGCATCCGAAGGACGTTGTCGCGGTTTCTGCCCGTCCATCCGCCAGACGGAACAGAAGGAGCAGTGTTTTGGACACCCTCGGACGGTTTGAACCGAGGCCCACATGTACTGGTCAGGTGGCATGAGGTCCCACCGCGCCGGCTTGAAGTGCTCGGCATCGAGCCGCCCGCCAACGTAGAGCTCCTTGGGTCCACCGTTCGCACAATCCTCCAGCACCTCCTTCCAGATCAGGTCGCCATCGCCCTGGACGGTGGCATGCGCCCTGCCGTACTCGAAAGCCTCTTCCGGGTACAGGCTGGCGTGAACGCCGCCGAACACGACATGGGCTCCCTTCTCCCGAGCCTGCCTTCCGATGCTGTAGCCCTTCAAGGCATTCGTAGTGTGGATGCCGATGCCGACGACATCGCCCGGCTGCAGCCGAGAGTAGTCCATCTGCTCGATGGCTTCGTCGACGATCACGGGGTCTCCGTAGGCCGGTGGGGTCGCCCCGGCGAGCACGAAGAGCCAGCGCGGCGTAATCACCCCGATTCCAAAGGACAGATCGCTCGGGTTGACGAGGTAAACCGTCATGACGAAGGCCTCCAGGGGTTTGTGAGTCTCGATGTTGTGGGGCGGCTCACAGTTGGCTGGAGAGTCTACCACACCGGCAAGCCCACGCAAGCAGGTCTAGTGCGATTTGCCCCAAAGTGAAAGTTCCTTGAAGAGCTGGGCGAGTACTGTCAAGTTGACGAATCAAACCCCCAATATCTTGGGGCTCGAGGATGCGCCGTCAACCATATCTTGCGGTCGAATCGGCCTTGAAGCCCTCACTTGACGATACCCTCGGCGGCTATGGCTGGCTATCACGGAGCCGTCGAAGCTCCTCGCGCTGATCTGCCGTGAGGTAGTTCTTCAAACGGATCATGAGTCCGAGCTGCGCGCGCTTCATTTCGTTTTCGAGCTCGAGGATGCTGTCGAGATGGGATAGCACGGCCCCTTCGTCGGTGGGCTCTTGTTGCAATAGCGCCACCATTGTTTCCATGCCGTCTTCCAGCTCCCACTGAAGCTCGGTGAAACGTCTCTGTGCCTCCAGAATTTCTTGACGGATGCGAGACCGTTGGTCGTCATCCAAACCGATCCGCCGCTGGTTCTCGAGGATGAGCTCGGGCTCGAACACGAACTCCGCTAGCGGGTCTTGGTGCTCCGGGGGATGAGGCTGCGCGAGAGCGATTGCCGACAGCACCAGCAGCATCCCGACCGCTGTGTACGTACTACCCGTCGCGTTCGGTTTCATCACTGTCCTCCTCCTCGTTTGCCGGGGCTCTCGGGAATGCGAAATAGAACTCGCCGAACCGGAGGGGGGCCGCAAGGCCCGCTGGCTCCGGCATGCGCGTCAAACTATCGGTCGGCGGTCGCCAGTTGGTAATCAAGGCTGCCGACTCGCGAGGCGTCCGGAGCTCTTCGTCCGGGTCAAGGTTGGATCCGTCCTGAAGCAGCACGACCGCGACCGCGGCCGCAAGCGCGGTGGCCAAGGCGACCCACGCCCAGCGGGCCCCCGGCGTATGGCTCGATGATGCCACCTCCGCTAACAGCCGGGCGCGAAACCGCGGAGATGGCTCGCATCGAACGAGCTCCCCTACCGAGCCGTCGATCGTGTCGCGCTGCTTTTGCAAAGTCCGTACGGCGATGCGGCACGCTCCGCAGGTCTCCACATGGCTCTCTACTTCGTGGCGCTCGGTCTCGCCCAAAGCGCTGAACACCCAATCGATGAGGCAATCGTTCCAGCGTTCGTTACAAGCTTTCATGGACTCATGCTCTTCAAGAGTTGCTTCCGCGCCAGATGCAATCTCGATCGAACGGTCCCGACCGGGATACGGAGCACCGTGGCCACATCGATGCGTGCATTTCCTCCACCGCACACAGAAGTAGGACGACACGCAGTTTTTCCGGCAGGACATCGATGGCAGCTTCCACCTCCCGGAGCTGGATGTTCTCGCTTGGATGCATGTGGGCGCGCCCGTTCGGCTCTGGCTGGCTTCGCTGCCAAGCCCCATCCCGCGCCAGCCGGCGGAGCCGCGACCGCCGTCGGTTGAGCGCCAAACGAAAAACGATACGGCCCACCCAGGCGCGAAACTTGTCCGGCTCCCGCAGGCCGCCAAAACGTCCGTAGGCTCTCAAAAAGGCCTCCTGCGCCACTTCTTCGGCATCGTGCCGATCCCGCAAGGCGCTGAAGGCGATCTGGATCACTCGACGCTGGTTGTCCGCGACTCGCGCCGCAAATGCCGTTTCGAACGTGTCGGTGCGGCAGGTCGCGGGCAGTCGGCTCACCAGAGTGCTCATCAGTCGTCTTTCACTCGTCCAGACACCGCCAGTCGGTAGGATGTTCACCGGAATCTCCGGACTTCGGATTGTGACACGGCCCGGGGGCATCGCTCCATCGACCCAATCGCCCGTGAAGCTCGGCCTCGAGGCGGTGTCTGAAGGATTGAGGCTCTTCCAAAGAGGAACGCCTCTCAATCAACACTATCCCATGAGGTGAAACATGATTCGACGATTTGCTCGTTTGTTCATCGTGGCCTTGCCCTTGCTACTTTCGCTTCCAGTCGAAGCGGCACCAACGTCTCCCCCGTGCGCGGAAAGCGCAGCGCTCGTCGCGGAATTCCTGGAGCTGAGCCTGGAACAGCGCCAGAATACAGAGCGTCTGCTCGTGGAGCGTCACCAGCTCGCCGCACCACTTCAGCAACAAATCACCATATTGAAGCGGGGGTTGGAAGCCCTACTGGAAGCCGGTGGGAGCGCGGAAGACGTGGGCCGTCTGATGCTCGAGATCCATGCGCGGCATTAAGCGCTCGAGAGCATCCGAGCGGATTTTCTAAGCCAGTTCCTGGGGCAGCTCAACGATGAGCAACGGGAACGCTACGCCACCGCGCGGTACGCGGAGAGCTTGCGGCCCATCCTCCCAGCGTTTCGCCGATTGCGTCTTTTTTGAGACGAGAGTCTGGGGCGGCTTGCGCCTCTCCCCCCGGCGGGGGAGAGGTAAAACTTGAATCGTTCCCTCCTGCGGGTAAAGTAGGCGCTCGTGACGACGAGCGTGAACTCACAGCCCTCCGGCGTTTCGCTCCGAGGCCTCTCCAAGAACTACGGCAAGACGCCTGCCGTCAAGAATTTCGATCTCGAGGGCGCCGAACGGTGGGCTACCTCGACTCGCCCGCGACGGTCGAGGCCTTCGAGTTTCTCACCTCGCTGATCACCACCTGGGGCGTCGCGCCTCCGGCCCAGTTTCTCCGGAGCGGAGATCCCCTCCGCATCGGCCGCTTCTATCTCGGGCGCCAGGCCATGCTGGCGTCCGCCCACTGGCACTTGCCACGACTGACGGAGTACGAGAAGCGCGGACGAATCGAGATCGGTGTCCTGGCCATTCCCCACCGCGAGGGCGCTGAGCCGACCAGCGTTCTCTACACCTCCGGCTGGGCGGTTCCCTCGAACGTCCGCCACAAACGACTGGCGGTCGAGCTCGCCGCCTACCTCGCCGGTGCCGACGCCCAGAGGTTCCGCGCCAGCTCACGGCTCGAGATCCCGGCGCTGCGATCGGTCGCGAACGCCATTGCTTCCGAGGATCCGACCGGTGTTGAAGCGGCCTTCCTCAGTGCCGTCGCCAGCGCGCGGATGCCGTGGGGCGCTACGGTCCTCGATTTCCACGAGATCGAGGAGATGTCTTCCGCATCATGGACCGCCACCTGCTTCGCGGAGATCCGCTTCCGCAAGCGGCCTCCGAAGTGGCTCGCGCCATCGACGAGGTTCGCGCACGATGATTCGTCCCGGACTCTTCGCTTCCGTCGCCTGTCTCCCGCTGGCGGCTTCTTTGCTTGGAGCCGTGCCACTGGCACGCGCTTCCGTTGGAGCCAGGTGGGATCGTCTCCTTGCTTCGGAGACGAACGTCGCCGCGCAGCTGCTGATGGAAACGCGGAGCGATGCGGAAATGAACGGTGCTTTCCCGGGGCGGTGGCAAACGAGCGATGATGTCGATCCCCTTCTCGATCAGGCCGTGGTCGAAGGAGCAGTGGGCAGCGCTTCGCTCTACGATGAGGACTCCTGGTTTCAGAGGGGCACCTTGTTCCTCACCGAATCACTGCACGTGCCCCTCGCCATGGCCGTTGCGTTGATGCTCGCTCTTGCCCTCGAGCAGATCGGGCGCGCCTCGGTGGCACTGAGAACCCTGCTCTTCCTGCCGGGCATCACCAGCCTGGTGGCCATCGCCATCGCCTGGCAGTGGATGCTTCACGACGAGTACGGACTCATCAACTGGCTCCTGTCTTTCATCGGCCTCGGGCCCGTTCCGTGGCTCTCGTCGACGACGATTGCACTTCCCGCTCTCATGATCCTCTCAATCTGGATCGTTCTCGGCTATCAGATCGTACTCTTCCCGGCCGGCTTGGCCGCGATCCCGCGGGAGCTCTACGACGCGGCCCGCATCGATGGTGCGGGCTCCTGGCAACGATTCCGCCACGTCACGCTTCCCGGTCTTCGACCAACGCTCTTCTTCGTTCTCGTCACGGCGGTCATCGGCTCGTTCCAGATGTTCGGGGTGGTCTACGTCATGACCGAAGGCGGCCCGTTACATTCGACCGACGTCGCGGTGTTTCACATCTACGAAGAAGCCTGGGAGTTCTTTCGCTTCGGGCGCGCCGCCGCGATGAGCTGGTTGTTGTTCACCCTGATATTCGTCGCAACCTGGATCCAGTTTCGAATTCTCGAACGGCGCTTAGAGGAGTCCGCGTGAACCGAGAGCGCGTGCTTTCGTGCGGGGGATCCAGATGACGGGGTTCAGGTTCAAGTGAAGATCGAAGACCCGAACGACCCGGGCGCAAACTAGCCTGCCTAGCCGGGACCGACAGGGCTTACGAGGGCGGGTCCATGTCGAGCTTCCACTCGCTCCCCTCGCGCACGACCGGGACCTTCAGAACCCGAGCCTTGAAGCTCTTCGTGCGGCAGCCCGCGCGTCGGCTCGGGAACGAAAAGCACGCCGGCGTCGGGGGTGCCGAGGAAGCCGACGTGCATCGCAACGACCCCGGCGCCGTTCGACAGTCGCATCCAGGCCTCCCTGGCCGCGTCGAAAGTGTTGGCCCAGCTCTCCTCCGGGATGCCCTGCGCCCGACGCTGCGAGAAGATCGTCTTGAACAGCTCCAGGTTCCTCGTCCGCAGCGCCCGAACTCCGTCCACCACCGGCTGGGCCTCGGGAACCTGTGCCAGGTTCCACGCGATCAGCTCTCCATCTGTATAGGAGCCAAGGGGCGTCGTCCGGACCAGCTCGTTGGCGAAATTCTCCATCGCCGAGCGAATCTCGTCCGCAGAAGCTACGAGAATGAGGGCCGCCACGAACGACGCGCGCTCCTCCTCGCTCATCGTATCCAGTCGCTCAGATGCCTCCACCAGTGCCTGACGTTGCTCCGCCGGGATCTCCTCCATGCTCTCGATCTTGGCCAGCAGGCGCTGGATGTCCTCCTCGGTTGCCTCCGCGGGCGACGACGGGAGAGTCGACGGCGGCTCGGCCTCCGGTCTGGTGTCGCTTGGAAGAACAGGCCCTCCGGCACCGCTGGCACTTGCCCACAAGCGGACGTGGCCCTTCTCGTCCACCGATGCGAGTTGCCGCCCGTCGGCTCGGAAGGCCAGCTCCTTCACGCTCGGGCCGGTGTCTCCGAGGACGGCGAGCGGCGCGGCGGTGGCAGGATCCCAAAGGCGGATCGTGCCGTCCTGCTCCGCGGTAGCCAGGACGTCGCCCGCCGGGCTGAAGGCGACGCGCCACGTAGAGGATTGCGGGACGTAGAAGCTGTGGATAGGGCGGCGGTGGCGCAGATCCCAAATCGTGATGCTGCTGTCCATGTGTCCCGTGGCCAACAGACGCTCGTCGGGGCTGAAGCTCACGCTGATCACGTCGGATCGCGCGGCCACTTGTGGTACGTAGTAAGTCCAAGCCTCACCTTCCGCGAGACTCCACAACGTGAAGGTGTTCCCGGTGCTCCCAGCGGCGAGCCAGCGGCCCGAAGAGGAGAACTCCGGCCGCCGCAGCGTCTCGGACGCCGCTACACGCCGGAGCACCGAGGGATCGGCTGCGTCGAGGATGACGAGCTCGGGTCCTTCTTCTGCTCGCAACACCGTGGTCGCCAGAAGCCGTCCGTCGGGACGGATCGCCACGTCGCGCCCGAGCGATCCCTCGAGAGCGGTGATGCGCTCCCAGCTCAATCGACCCGACGAGTGCCAGGCGTAAGAACGAAGAAACCCGTAGACGTCCGATACGAACAACCGGCTGCCGTCCGGTGAGACGGCGACGGAGTGCGGGCGGTGATGCGTGCGGATGCCTTGGATCTCTCGTTCGGTCCGGCAGTCCCAGACGCGGACCGAGAAGTCCCCGTAGCCCACGGTGATGAGGAAGCGGCCATCGCGCGTGTACGCGAGATCCTCCACCGTGCCGAGACCCGACGCGAGCTGGCGACTTTCTGGGGGGTGATTCGGATCGACGAGAAAACGTGCCGGGCCGTCGCCGTCTGTCCCGGGCGGGCGCGGCGCGGTGGGCTCCGGGAGCGGCTCGAAGCTTTGCCTCTCTACCTCGAACAGGCCTGCTGCCCACGTCGCATTGCTTGTCGCGCCGGGTGAGGCCACTCGCACCAAAAGCCACGCGACGCCGCCGGCGACGGTGGCGAGAACGACGAGCAGGGTTGCTTTTGGGCTTGGGCTACGGCGCGAAGGCGGGTTCCCAACCCCGGCTCGCAGCGCGCCGCCGCAGCGGGCGCAGGTGCTTGCCCCGGGGGAGCTCCAGCCGGCGCACGCCGGGCAGCGCTGACGAAGCGTCTTCGGGCCCCGAACCGTCATCGCGACTCAAAACGCTTGGCGGATCAACGAAGCGTCGTCACTTCCTCAGCCTGGCTTTGCCGGGAAGAATCCGGCGCTTGCGGGCATCATTCGCGCACTCGCTCTCGACCTGCTTCATCTCGCTCTTCGTTTGCTCGACTTTTCCGGCGTAGTAACTGCACGATCTCGTGTCCGTGTTCCTCTCATTCCTCAGCCAGGAAGTCCCCGCTCTCTATCGCTCGTCTCTTCGCGGCCTCACGCCTTTGACTCTCGTTCTCCTTACAATCCTTCAGACTGTTTTCGTAGTATTGGAAGTTGCTCTTTAACGAATCGTAGCGCGACTGATAGTTGCGAAAAGTCTAGTCCCAGTCGTCGCTCCCTTCCGTGTCAGCTCCGCAGGACGCTGAGCCCCGTCCTGTGTCTTGACGATGATCTGGTCTGCACCCTGAACCACGTGCGCTGCCGTCAGGATGTGGCAATCGGGAGAGATGAGCACCCCACTCCCCAGACCACCCTGGTGCTCGCGGCCCTCATCCGTCAAGACCGCTGTTGAGGTGTAGATGGTGACGACCGCCGGCAAGACGTTTTCGTAGAGCTCCGCCGCGAGGACCTCTCGCTCGGTCAAGTAGTCTGGCTGAACCCGGATCTTGGGGCGCGCGTCGTCGTCCTGCGCCACGCCAACGAGAGCGAGCAACGTGGCTATCCAGAAAGTGACGATGATGGAGCTGGCTTGCCTCATGCTTCCTCCTCGGAGCGGCCGGAAGCTCCCGAACCCGATCCTACTCGCGATGAGCAGTAGAGCCCGTGAAGAATTCCACTCCGGCACGCCCAGGTTATTGCTTCAGCTTCTCGTTGACGAGGCGATTGAGGCTGGTGCCCTCCTCCGCGGCTTGAATCGCGAGGCTCCGATGGAGCTCGGGGGGCATCCGGACGGTCAGCTTCCCGCTGTAACGACGACCCTGGAACGGCTTCGGGACGGGCTCGCCCTCACGCCGGAGGCGGCGGATCTCGACCGCCGCGGCGGAGCGGATCTTCTCCAGAGCTTCCCGTCGGGTCGTCCCCATACAACGGAGCGCGGGAAGCTCTGCGCAGAAGCTGGCGTACTTCTGGTCGTCGACGGACCAGATCACCCGGTAGGCCAATTGGACTTTGGAAGGCATCGACGAGGCTACTGGATCGCGCCGGCGCTGCGAAGAAGCTCGGCGATATCGGTATGGCCGCGCTCTTCGGCCGTCTTGAGGGCCGTCCAGCCGTTGCTCGCCCGGATGTTCACGTCAGCGCCAGCGAAGACGATGGCTCGCGCGAGCTCCAGATTCCCGTAGCGCGCCGCCTCGATGAGCGCGGTATTGCCGCTCTTCGACTGGACGTTGGCATCGGCGCCCGCCTCGAGCAGGAGCTTCACCACCGTCAGGTCGCCTTCGGCGGCCCCGTGGAGCAGCGCGGCTCGGCCACGACTGTCGCGCGCGTTCACCTGAGCGCCGAGCTCCAGGAGCAGGCGAACCGTGCGGCTCGTCCCTTGCGCGCCGCCACGACCAGCGCGGTGCCGCCGTCTCGTCCCTTCCCGTTCACGTTCGCACCCTGCGAGAGGAGCTGTGCCACACGAGAGTTGTCACCGGCTTCGGCAGCCTCGATGAGCTGCAGCTCGAGCTCTCCCGTATCGGAAGGCAGGATAGTGATGTCTTCTTCGCCGCCCCCCTCCACGACGTCCTTCGCCTCGTCGACGAGATCGGAAATGGCTTCCGTCCCCTCCTCGGTAATCTGCCCGACCTTCTCCGGAAAGAACAGGTAGAGCACGACCGCGAGGACAATCAGCAGCAGAATGACACGTCCCATACGGACCATTATCGGTGCCCGCGCGAGCCATCGCCAATCTGCTTCTACCAGAATGTGATGTAGCGCGAGAAACCCAATGAAGGCAACGAGATCGATCCAGGTCAGCTCCATGGTCCCGAGAAACTACCAGAAAAAATTTGCGGAAGTTATCCCGAGCTCAACGAGGGACGAGGTATCACGGTGTTTTCCGACGGGAATATCCTGTCACCGCGCTACGCTACCAGTAAGGGCCGGCGCGCAGTGCCGCGGGTGTCGGAGAACGAGTCGTTTCGACTCCAGGTGCGTATTCCAGCCATCGTGAACGCCGAATCCAGAGCAAGCTGAACAGCGAATCCGGTGAAGCCGAACGCTCATCGAAGCGATGAAGTGTTGGGTGACCTTCCTTTCCACTGATTGAAAACGTGAACCTATCTTACCTGCGTGTTGTGTAGCAAGGGGCGGCAGGTCGGTGCCGGAGGGAGCGGGCGTAAGGAAAGACGCGAAGCGACCTTCCCGCTCCCGTAGGCAGCGACCTGCCGCGGCCGAACCCCGGGCGATGTGGGGCTGGTTTCGGGGGGTTGCTGGGGTATGGCCTGGCTCGAGAAGACGCTTCCTGAGGCATTCTCGCGCGTCGTTTTGGCGCCGCATCGTCTGGTACCCCGGGTTTGGCGGTTTCACCCGTTTTTATCGCATCGACGCTGTGGTCCCTCGCTCGCTCATGCATCGGCGTTGTCAGATGCCTTTGGCGCAGCCTTGGTCTTTCTCAGAGAAGCTCCTTTGAGAGTGATGCGGTGCGCGCTGTGGAGAATGCGATCGCAGATAGCGTCTGCCTGGTTTGGGTCGCCAATCGCTTCGTGCCACTGCTTGAGCGGAATCTGGGTCGCGATGAGTGTGGAGCCACGCTCGGCGCGGTCTTCGATGACCTCCATTAGATCCCGTCTCTCCGATTCTTTCAGCGGGTGAAGCAGCCAATCATCGATAGCCAGTAAGTCCAGCTTGGCGAGTTTCGTCAAAAGCCGGGCGTAGGAACCATCACCACGAGCGACCGCGAGCTCGTGGAGCAAGCGCGGTGCTCGCACGTAGCATCCGGTGAAGCGGCGACGACAGGCCCGCTCCACGAAGGCGCAAGCCAAGAACGATTTGCCAATCCCCGTCGGGCCGGTGATGAGCAGGTTATGGCGCTCACCGACAAAGCGGCAGTTGCCCAGGCTCAAGATCTGTTCGCGGTTTAAGCCTCGAGGCGCTTGGAAGTTCACGTTCTCCAAACATGCCGGATAGCGGAGCTTTGCCGCTCGCAGTCGTCGAGAAAGCTTACGCTGTTCGCGGGCGGTCCACTCGGCATCGACCAGGAGTCCCACACGTTCCTCGAAGCTCAGCTCCTTGTATTCGCTCGAGCTCAACTGGGTTTCGAACGCGGACACCAAGCCGAACAACTTCATGGCGTTCATCTTTTCTATCGTTTCGGGTGTCAGCATCGGGACTCTCCTCCTTCGTAGTGATCCGCGCCTCGGATGTTCTCGTGCTCCTCTCGCGGTTTCGCTTCGGCGTCCGATTCGAGCACCACACGATCCAGACCAGCCGAGAGAATGTTTTTCACCGTGCGATAGCTGTAAGAGCTCAAAGCTTCCGCTCGTGCGCAAGCGGCCTCGAGACGCTCACTGCCCCAGCGGCTGCCTAGTCGCATGACTCCCAGGCAAGAGCGAAATCCCTGCTCCGGGTGAGGCCGACTCTCTAGAATCCCCGCAACCAGCCTTCCCGTGGCGCGACCTGACTGCTCCGCCCAGTGGAGCAGCCGCGACGGCGTCCACTCCAGGTGCTCCCGATGCGAACGTGGCATATGCTCCGGGTTCGTGGAGTAGTGCCCCTTTCCTTTCTTGCGGGGATGCGACGCGACGCGCTTTCCCTTGAACAGGACCTCCACCACCGAGGCCGTCACCCGTGCCTCGACTTTCTCGTGAATGAGCTGATAGGGAACGCTGTACAAGTTGTTCTCCACCTCCACGTGGTAGTCGATGTTCACTCTGCACCGCTTCCACGTCGATAACTCGTAGCTCTCCTGCGGTAGCGGTTTCAGTACGGGCCGGTCTAGCCTTTCGTACAACTCCCGCCGACTCACACCGAGCTTCTGCATCGGACGCGCATTCAGGACCTCTAACTTCTCCCAGATGGCTTCGTTCAGTTCCGCCAGGCTGAAGAACGTGCGATGACGAAGCACCGCCAGGATCCAGCGCTGCGCCACCTGCACTGCCGACTCCACCTTCGCTTTGTCTTTCGGCTTGAACACCCGAGCCGGGACCACAACCGCACCGTAATGCGTCGCCAGCTCTTCGTGTCCTTGCGGTAGTAGTGCGTGAGAACGTGGGGGCGATTCGGTAAGCTGAACGCCGGGTGTGTCGTTTTTCTCGCGGGCAGAGAGAGAGGGAAAAAAGGACTGGACAAACGCTGGCTGACTGTGTAACCTCAGGCTGGGAGGAAAACAGTGACCCAGGCAGGAAACGCTGCACTCGACACCGCAGCCAAGCGACCCACCTTTTGCGGCACGACCGTGACCGCCGAGGAATGGAGCGTGCTGACGGAGATCATCGCCACGTGTGGTCTGTCCCGGCACGAGCTGGCGCGCACGATCTGTGAGGGCCTGGGGTGGGTTCGTCGGAACGGCAATCTCAAGACCCGGGAATGCTACGAGTACCTGGAGGTTGTCGAAGCGAAGGGGCTGGTGACGTTGCCCCCGCGTCACGAGCAGCGGCGCCGCGGACCGACGAGCATCCACTACACGAAGGCTGGTCGCGAGCGGCCACGGCGTGAGGGCAAGCTATCGGACGTCGCTCCGGTGATGCTGGGCTTGGTGGCGAACGCTGAGGAGCGAGCGCTATGGAGGGAACTGGTCGCGCGTTACCACTACCTGGGCCACAAGGTGGCCTTTGGCGCGCACCTGCGGTACTTGGTCTGGATGTCGAATCCTCGGCGGGAGCTCTGTGGGTGCGTGCAGTTCTCCTCGGCGGCGCGGTGGCTTCAGGCGCGTGACGGCTTCATCGGTTGGGATGACGCAACGCGGCAGAAGAACCTTCCCCGGGTGGTCAACAACAGTCGGTTCCTGATCCTGCCGTGGCTTTCCATCAAAGGCCTCGCGAGTCACGTGCTGTCGTTGGCAGCGCGAGTGGTGGTCGATGACTGGGAGGAAGCCTACGGGGTGAGGCCGGTGTTGCTCGAGACGTTTGTGGAGAGGGAGCGTTACGAGGGGACGTGCTATCTGGCAGCGAACTGGGTGGAGGTGGGAGTGACTTCGGGCCGGGGCCGGATGGACCGGCACAAGAGAAAAGCCGAAGCGGTGAAAACATGCTTGGTGTATCCGCTGGTGCGTGAGTTTCGCCGAGAGCTCGGCGTTTCGCGATGAAGGTCGAGCGGGCCGAGCTCCTGCGCCTGGAAGAGCGGCTGTCGAAAGGGGAGATTCCCGAGGATGCGTGTCCGGTGCTGCTCGAGGCGGTGCGTCATCTGCTGCGATGTCGCCATCGTCGAGGCGCTTGGCATGGCGACAACGGAACGTCGCGCGAAACGCACGAAGGCAAAGGGGAAATGGAAGAACAAGGGCCACGGGCGCAACGGGGCCAAGGACTACCCTGGTGCCGAGCACGTAGCGGTTTCGCATCCCGAGCTGAAGGCGAGCGGCCCCTGCCCCGAGCCACTGTGCCGGGGCAAGCTCTACGACACCCATGCGGCGAACAAGGATGTGGAGCTGAAGGCTCAGCCGCCGATCCAGGCGACGGTGTACGAGCGCCAGATGCTGCGATGCGCAAGTTGCCAGAAGACGTTCACAGCGCCACTTTCGTCTCAGGCCTGGGCGAGCAAGTACCATCCGAGTGTGGACGCGGTCGTTTCGGTGTTGCGCTACGCCATGGGCATGCCCCACCACCGCCTGGCGCAGTGGCAAAAGTGGGCGGGGGTTCCGTTTGCCGCCTCCACGCAGTTCGAGCGGGTCGAAGCGATGGCGAATGCCGTGTTCCCGGTCTTCCGCCACATGGAGACGATAGCCGCGAACCGGCCGCTGGTTCACAGTGACGACACCGGCGCACGGATCCTCACGTTGATGGCGGAGAACGAGACCTTGACTCAAGGCAAAGGCGAGCGCACGGGCATCTTCACCACGGGCATTGTTGCCCGCGGCTTGGACGCCACGCTTGCTCCGATCATCCTGTACGCGAGCGGACGACGGCATGCGGGCGAAAACATGGACCGGCTCCTGAATCAGCGCACCGTTCAGGAGAGCGATGTCATCCATATGGCCGACGCCTCCTCGATGGCACCGCGCTCGCCGCGACGGATTACCGCCAAGTGCATGGTGCACGCACGCCGCTACTTCTTCGAGGCCGAGCCAGCCTTCCCCGAACACTGCGAGCGGGTGCTCGAGGACATCGCGACCATCTACCGCAACGACGACGAAACGCGCGACATGACCCCCGATGCGCGGCTTGCATATCACCAGCAACACAGCCGGCCGGTGATGGATGCGCTCTACGAGTGGATCGAAAAGCAGTTCCGCGAGCGCGTGGTGGAGCCCAACAGCCGCCTTGGAAAAGCCTTTTCCTACGTCAAAAATCACTGGCAAGGGCTAACCCGCTTCCGCGAAGTGCCGGGCGTGCCCCTCGACAACAACGAGGTCGAGCAGGAGCTGAAGCCCTCACAACGGCATCGCAAGAACTCGCTCTTCTTCAAGACCCAGGCAGGCGCCGACGTGGGCGACGTGCTCCTGAGCATGATCCGCACCGCGGTAAAAAACGGTGTCGACCCGGTGCACTATCTGACGAACATCTCCATGCACGCTCGAGACGCTAGAGCAGCACCCGAGTCGTGGCTGCCTTGGAGCTACCAGAAGACGTTGGAAAGGCTCAACCGACCCGCCGCCACGGCTCGGCCATCCCCGCTCGCAGCGGAAGTCCGTTGTAGATAAGCACCGCCAACTGCTCGGCGGGTAGCGCCGCAACGCCATCCGTCGTCTGACGCGGCCACCACTGCAGGCGCCCCTTCGAGAAACGCTTCTGGCACAACCAAAAGCCCTGGCCGTCGTAGACCAATAGTTTGAGGGCCGTGCCTGAACGGTTGCGGAAAACGAATAGCGTTCTGAGGAATGAGTCGAGCTGGAACTGTTGCCGGCACACACAAGCCAAAGAATCGATGCCCTTGCGGAAATCGACGGGCTCGCAGGCAACCAGCACCTTCAGCTGGGGAACGAGCTGGATCATGCTCGGGAGCTGCCTTCCAGCGCGCCGAGCACGAAACGACACACGGCTTCGACCAACTCATTCTCACCCTCGCCGCTCGCCGTCACGACCGTGAGGCTCCCCGCTGCGCTCTCCACCGTCAGACGGCATCTGCTCGCTCCATGCTGAACCTCGCCGAGCGGCGGTGTCATCATGCCGCCCCCTAAGCCCATGCCGAACTGCGGCAGCTCGACGAACGCGTTGCCACTTGGAGCTAACGCCGTGACCCGCTCCGCCGCGCTCCGATCCTGTACTGTGCGCGGGGACCGACCCGTAGCACCCGTTCGCCCGTGCCCCTTGAAACGCTTCTCGCCCACAACGGCCCCTCCACTCTCTCGGACCTGTTTGAATCGCGCCGCATTGACTCGGAGATGACTGCAGATCGTGCTCGGCGCATACCGATCGAGCAACCCGTCCAGGACCCGAGCGATCTCGGTAGGCTCGATCCGGTTTCCACGGTTGAAGAGTATTTTCCCCGGATAGTTGTACCAGACACGGTTTTCGAGAGGCATCTTGTCGTTCTGTTTCACGCCAGACGTCAGATTCAGGCCACCCGAACCGCCCGTTTTCAACCAGTGAGTCAGCTTCGCCATGCTGTGGTCGCCGGGATGTCGATCCATGGCGAGCTTGTTCCAGCAGAACGTATTTCGGAATTGGAGGTTGCCGTTGTGGATCCCCGGTAGATTCGGAGTTTTCTCCGCGGGCGCCCGAGGCTCCATGCCGGAGAGCTCCATGAGAAACTCGATGCGCTCGCGGGCGCCAAGCGGGTCCTCGACCTCGATCCAGCGGTCCACCCCGAAGCCTCTTAGGCCCTTCCGCTCACCCATCGTGAAGCTGGTGCGGCCGTAGGGTGTGATCAACGCGGTAACGAAGTCCTGTTCGCCGTACTCGAACTCCGAGCTCAGACCGATCACGTCTGTGATTTTTTGAAGCCGCCCCTCCTCGTTGTACCCGAAGGTCGCGAATCGTCCGAAGGGGGCTTCCACTTTCGTGATCAAGAACGGGTCCGCCGGGTGCTCGTAATAGAGGGTTGAGACCTGTCCAATCGCGTCTTCGACGGCTACCAGCTTCGTACCGTTGTAGTGAAACTGAAGAGCGTTGCCTTGAGGGTCGATCCACCGGGACAGAAACGCCCGGCGGGGGCTTGTCCCTCCGTCCGACACCGAGAACACTTCGATCGAGCCATCGGGAAGCTCTTTACGGTACTCGATGGGCAATTCCGATACCCGTGTGAGAGCGGCGCGGGTCTCCAGATGCGGCTCGAATGCTTGCTCGACACTGTTGTAGATATGGGTTTCCTGACCGCCTCCGCGAGAGTAAATGTAGACGGTTTGATTCGGATCGGCGAGGTCGTCTTCGACATAGCTCAACCAGTCGAATGTCCATTTCGGTCCCAGGTTCGAGTATGCGAAGCTCATCGGCTGGAAGCTTTCTCTCTGGTTGTAGGTGACGAGAAAACTCACATCCGGTCCACGAGGTGGCGAGTAGCCGACGGGGGTATCCGTGATGTTCAAACTGATCATCATCGAGTGAAACCGGTACGTTGCCAGTCCCTTTTGACAATTGGCTACTTCACACGTTCCGCCCTGCTTGTCATCAGAGCGTCTTATTGCCTGCGGTTTGTTGATCATCAGCCAGAGTCCTTGCCGCGCGCCCGAGAGCTTCTCCGTCGCGCTTCCACGGACATTGCGGTCTTCGATCTCGCCGAACAAAGGCTCCAGCACATCGAAGCGACCCAGACGCGCGTTCAGCTCCGCGTGCTCTGCGAGAGCCCGATCCGCCATCGCGCGGGCTCGGGCTCGGTCTCTTCCTTCATCACTCCCCACGCTGTCTCGAAGGCCGAAAGCGCTCGCGTGAAATAGCCCGTTGCCCGATACACCATCCCCACGTTCGTCCACAGAGCCCCTCGCCAACGCGACTCGGGGTGCTTCTCGAGAAAATCGAGAATCGCTTGGACCTGCTCGCCGCCTCCCACCCGCGAATAGTCGACAAGCGCGGTCGCAAGCGCGCGATTCTCAGAGTGGCTCACGTCTCCCGAGCCCGGAACGAGCGGCTCGTAAAAAACACGTGCCTCGAAGATCTCCTGGTCCGTCGGCCGCTCCGAAAACTCCGGCAGCGCCGGCGGGGGCGTCGTGTCCGGCACTCTGCGATTGACCGTCACTTGTTCCGTTCCGGACGACCCGGAGAGCCGGAGCGCTTCCAAGGGCTCTTGCTGCTGTTCCGACTCCCGGCTCGAGGCTGGAATCGGCGTTGCCCACGCCGTCATGGGCGGTGCCCCCACGAGCCAAGCCAACGCTGGCGCCAGAACTCGAAACCGTATCGGGTGGCGTCTTTGCTTCATCGTGTATGACCTCGGAGATTGCTAGGGAATCTTCACGGCGTTTGTAGGCTCGATAAGTGTGATCGTCGGGGGCGTCATGTCGTTCGGATCGGGCGGGGGGGCGACAGACCGATTCGGGTCGAGCGGGAAGGCATCCTCGCCATCGTTGACCGAGTCCTCGTCGGTATCCGCGCGGAACGGGTCGGTCCCGATCGCGCGCTCGTCCAGATTCGAAAGGCCGTCATCGTCCATATCCATGTCCGTCGCGCTCTTTCCGCCTCGCACCGCGGCACCATCCAGTAGCCCATCGCCGTTCGTGTCCGGGTTCCGAGGGTCGCTGCCAATCTCGAGCTCTTCGGCCGTCGTGAGGCCGTCTTCGTCCGGGTCCTCGGTGAGCCAGCTGGAATTCGTGAACATGAGATCGTCGAGTGGTAGCGGCTCGGTGCGCTGGGTGACGCCGGAGCCGTCTCCGAGTTGTCCATAGATGTTCCGCCCCCAGGTCCAGACTTTGCCGTCTTCGGTCAGTGCCATCGAGAAATCCGATGCGGCGGCGATCGCAACAGCGTCTCGAACCGCAGGCACGCGCCAGGGCACGGTGTGATTCGTGCCCGACGAGACATCTCCGATTTGACCGAAGATGTTCCGGCCGAAGGCCCAAACCGTCCCGTTGTCGAGAAGTACCAACGAGTGGGTGCCGCCTCCGGAAAGCGCGGCGACATGGTTCATTCCCGGAATCGGTACCGCCGAATACTTGCGCTCCGTCGTGCCATCCCCGAGCTGACCGAACTGGTTCAGCCCCCAGGCCCAGGCCGTTCCATCCGCCCGCAACACGAGCACGTGGTCTTCGCCAGCAGATAGGTCTCGGACATCGTCCACGCCTCCGACTTGCACCGGGCTGAGACGGCGGGTCTCGGTGCCATCGCCGAGGACCAGGTGGTCGAGAACCGGGATGCCGAGGATCTGGCCGGCGGCAACGAGGCGTTTCGTGAGCGCGATGTCCTCGCGGCTGGGAGCGGGATCGCCGGAGGGATGGTTGTGGAACGCGACGATCGCCGCTGAGCTTCCAACAATTGCACACTTGAAGACTTCGCGCGGGTGGACGAGCGAGCCGTTAAGACTGCCCATGGAGACGACGTGCATCGCGGTGACTCGGTTGCGAGTATCGACGAGCAAGACGCCGAACACTTCGCGGTCGAGGTCCTCGCCGATGAGCTGACGAGCTGCCCTCGCCGCCTGGGCGGGACTCGCTAGCGCGTAGCTGAGCGGAGTGCGTTCCCTCACCATCGAGATCCTCAGCGTTTCGATGCTTCCCACACCCTCGAGGACTGCTTTCGAATGGGCCATGATTTTGCTCTCCCTTCCGAAGGGTCTGTGTGTTTCCCTTCACCGAGCCCTGGGGAAACCACGGCCTGTAGGAAGGAGAGAGCCCGCGCGCGGACGCCGGCAGCGGGAGAAGGCCGGGATCGCATAAGCGAGTGACAGACGTCGAAGACGAGGCGCTAGGCTAGCCGGTCTGGCGCGAGCGTTGCCCTGGCCCGACCAGAGCCGGCGTGATCGTGAGGGACATGGCCCAGGAGAACAGCAGCGACTCAGGACGAGCAGAAGAGAGAAACGTGGGGAAGATAGAAAAGGGAACAAGACACCGCTGAGGCGTGAGCCTCGGACCAGGGGTTCGGCAGCGAGGTAGCGTCATGAGGAGGGGTTGAGACCGGGAAGGGTTGCGGGCAAGACGTTTCGCGCTATTTGGAGTTGTCGGGGCAACTGTGTCCTTGCGGTAGTAGTGCGTGAGAACGTGGGGGCGATTCGGTAAGCTGAACGCCGGGTGTGTTGTTTTTCTCGCGGGCAGAGAGAGAGGGAAAAAAGGACTGGACAAACGCTGGCTGACTGTGTAACCTCAGGCTGGGAGGAAAACAGTGACCCAGGCAGGAAACGCTGCACTCGACACCGCAGCCAAGCGACCCACCTTTTGCGGCACGACCGTGACCGCCGAGGAATGGAGCGTGCTGACGGAGATCATCGCCACGTGTGGTCTGTCCCGGCACGAGCTGGCGCGCACGATCTGTGAGGGCCTGGGGTGGGTTCGTCGGAACGGCAATCTCAAGACCCGGGAATGCTACGAGTACCTGGAGGTTGTCGAAGCGAAGGGGCTGGTGACGTTGCCCCCGCGTCACGAGCAGCGGCGCCGCGGACCGACGAGCATCCACTACACGAAGGCTGGTCGCGAGCGGCCACGGCGTGAGGGCAAGCTATCGGACGTCGCTCCGGTGATGCTGGGCTTGGTGGCGAACGCTGAGGAGCGAGCGCTATGGAGGGAACTGGTCGCGCGTTACCACTACCTGGGCCACAAGGTGGCCTTTGGCGCGCACCTGCGGTACTTGGTCTGGATGTCGAATCCTCGGCGGGAGCTCTGTGGGTGCGTGCAGTTCTCCTCGGCGGCGCGGTGGCTTCAGGCGCGTGACGGCTTCATCGGTTGGGATGACGCAACGCGGCAGAAGAACCTTCCCCGGGTGGTCAACAACAGTCGGTTCCTGATCCTGCCGTGGCTTTCCATCAAAGGCCTCGCGAGTCACGTGCTGTCGTTGGCAGCGCGAGTGGTGGTCGATGACTGGGAGGAAGCCTACGGGGTGAGGCCGGTGTTGCTCGAGACGTTTGTGGAGAGGGAGCGTTACGAGGGGACGTGCTATCTGGCAGCGAACTGGGTGGAGGTGGGAGTGACTTCGGGCCGGGGCCGGATGGACCGGCACAAGAGAAAAGCCGAAGCGGTGAAAACATGCTTGGTGTATCCGCTGGTGCGTGAGTTTCGCCGAGAGCTCGGCGTTTCGCGATGAAGGTTCGAGCGGGCCGAGCTCCTGCGCCTGGAAGAGCGGCTGTCGAAAGGGGAGATTCCCGAGGATGCGTGTCCGGTGCTGCTCGAGGCGGTGCGTCATCTGCTGCGATGTCGCTATCGTCGAGGCGCTGGCATGGCGACAACGGAACGTCGCGCGAAACGCACGAAGGCAAAGGGGAAAGGGAAGAACAAGGGCCACGGGCGCAACGGGGCCAAGGACTACCCTGGTGCCGAGCACGTAGCGGTTTCGCATCCCGAGCTGAAGGCGAGCGGCCCCTGCCCCGAGCCACTGTGCCGGGGCAAGCTCTACGACACCCATGCGGCGAACAAGGATGTGGAGCTGAAGGCTCAGCCGCCGATCCAGGCGACGGTGTACGAGCGCCAGATGCTGCGATGCGCAAGTTGCCAGAAGACGTTCACAGCGCCACTTTCGTCTCAGGCCTGGGCGAGCAAGTACCATCCGAGTGTGGACGCGGTCGTTTCGGTGTTGCGCTACGCCATGGGCATGCCCCACCACCGCCTGGCGCAGTGGCAAAAGTGGGCGGGGGTTCCGTTTGCCGCCTCCACGCAGTTCGAGCGGGTCGAAGCGATGGCGAATGCCGTGTTCCCGGTCTTCCGCCACATGGAGACGATAGCCGCGAACCGGCCGCTGGTTCACAGTGACGACACCGGCGCACGGATCCTCACGTTGATGGCGGAGAACGAGACCTTGACTCAAGGCAAAGGCGAGCGCACGGGCATCTTCACCACGGGCATTGTTGCCCGCGGCTTGGACGCCACGCTTGCTCCGATCATCCTGTACGCGAGCGGACGACGGCATGCGGGCGAAAACATGGACCGGCTCCTGAATCAGCGCACCGTTCAGGAGAGCGATGTCATCCATATGGCCGACGCCTCCTCGATGGCACCGCGCTCGCCGCGACGGATTACCGCCAAGTGCATGGTGCACGCACGCCGCTACTTCTTCGAGGCCGAGCCAGCCTTCCCCGAACACTGCGAGCGGGTGCTCGAGGACATCGCGACCATCTACCGCAACGACGACGAAACGCGCGACATGACCCCCGATGCGCGGCTTGCATATCACCAGCAACACAGCCGGCCGGTGATGGATGCGCTCTACGAGTGGATCGAAAAGCAGTTCCGCGAGCGCGTGGTGGAGCCCAACAGCCGCCTTGGAAAAGCCTTTTCCTACGTCAAAAATCACTGGCAAGGGCTAACCCGCTTCCTCGAAGTGCCGGGCGTGCCCCTCGACAACAACGAGGTCGAGCAGGAGCTGAAGCCCTCACAACGGCATCGCAAGAACTCGCTCTTCTTCAAGACCCAGGCAGGCGCCGACGTGGGCGACGTGCTCCTGAGCATGATCCGCACCGCG
The DNA here is from genome assembly GCA_965237685.1 of Candidatus Marinacidobacterales bacterium. GTDB lineage: Bacteria > Acidobacteriota > Vicinamibacteria > Marinacidobacterales > SMYC01 > CBDEGF01. The sequence continues at coordinate 782,111 of CBDEGF010000003.1, read as the reverse complement.
GTAAAAAACGGTGTCGACCCGGTGCACTATCTGACGAACATCTCCATGCACGCTCGAGACGCTAGAGCAGCACCCGAGTCGTGGCTGCCTTGGAGCTACCAGAAGACGTTGGAAAGGCTCAACCGACCCGCCGCCACGGCTCGGCCATCCCCGCTCGCAGCGGAAGTCCGTTGTAGATAAGCACCGCCAACTGCTCGGCGGGTAGCGCCGCAACGCCATCCGTCGTCTGACGCGGCCACCACTGCAGGCGCCCCTTCGAGAAACGCTTCTGGCACAACCAAAAGCCCTGGCCGTCGTAGACCAATAGTTTGAGGGCCGTGCCTGAACGGTTGCGGAAAACGAATAGCGTTCCGAGGAATGGGTCGAGCTGGAACTGTTGCCGGCACACACAAGCCAAAGAATCGATGCCCTTGCGGAAATCGACGGGCTCGCAGGCAACCAGCACCTTCAGCTGGGGAACGAGCTGGATCATGCTCGGGAGCTGCCTTCCAGCGCGCCGAGCACGAAACGACACACGGCTTCGACCAACTCATTCTCACCCTCGCCGCTCGCCGTCACGACCGTGAGGCTCCCCGCTGCGCTCTCCACCGTCAGACGGCATCTGCTCGCTCCATGCTGAACCTCGCCGAGCGGCGGTGTCATCATGCCGCCCCCTAAGCCCATGCCGAACTGCGGCAGCTCGACGAACGCGTTGCCACTTGGAGCTAACGCCGTGACCCGCTCCGCCGCGCTCCGATCCTGTACTGTGCGCGGGGACCGACCCGTAGCACCCGTTCGCCCGTGCCCCTTGAAACGCTTCTCGCCCACAACGGCCCCTCCACTCTCTCGGACCTGTTTGAATCGCGCCGCATTGACTCGGAGATGACTGCAGATCGTGCTCGGCGCATACCGATCGAGCAACCCCAGCGCCGCTTTCCACAACTCCTCCGGGATCAGCCGTCCGTGTGGCTTCGCCCGCCATGCTTCGAACTGTTTCACAACGTCTTCGAGTTCTGCCTTCTTTGAGCGCATCGATGGCCTCCTTGAGCAATCTCTCCGCTCAGCTTACGAACCCAACAGCACCTAAGTCACGCACTGCTGCCGCAAGGACACGCTCTTCGTACGTCCGGTTGATCCCTGGCTCGTAACGGTCCACCAAATCCACGCCGCTCTTCAAGTTGTCCGGAACCCAGATCTCCGTACTGCCACCGAAGTAATCCGACATCCCCTTATGGGCCTTCGCCCACGATTCCAGCGACTGGTTCAGTGTCGCTTCGACGTAGGTGTAACTGCTCGCGCCCAACGTCCCGACGAACAGCTCCATTTCGACGAGCTCTCCCGTTTTCGGATCGACGATGTGAGGCTTCTTCCCCCGAAAAATCGACGAATGTCTTCTCGCCTGCTCGATGCCGTTGACGCATCGTCGGGTTCAGCTTCTTCTTCCACTGACCGTACAGCTCGCAATAACGGCTGTAGCCGTACGCTCCCGGCTTATTCTCCGCGTACTCCACCCACAGCTGCAGCAACGTCAGCTCTCGGTGACGCCTCAGCTCCTCGTGGATGTGGGCATAGTCCAGACCCGGCCGTGCGCCAGACGAGCCCGGCGGCGGAAACAGCCCTGCCTCCAGCTCCCCGTCGCTCAGCTCCTCCGGGAGCGGCCAGCTCAGACCACCCTTCTTCGCCTTGGCCAGGTACTCACTCACCGTTCCAACCGCCACGCGAAGTGCCTTTGCGATCGTGCGGTGAGTAAAACCCAGCTCGTACTTTAACCTTAGAACCTCTCGTATTTTTCTCATCGATAACCTCTTAGCTGCCATTTCCTAGATCGTCCTCCTTCCGGGTACGACCTAGAGTGCCTTGAAACGTGCTATCGATGAGCGTTCGCGATGCCGGAACCGGCGTTCACGTTGCCTGGAATCCGTGTTCACCTTCCCCGGAATCCATGTTCACGATCCCCGGAATCCGTGTTCACGATGCTTTGGAATGGATGTTCACCTTCGGCTGGAATCTGCGTTCACGATGCCCCGGAATACGCATCCAGGCGCTTGTCGATCTTGCGTCGCTGCCGTGGCAGCTGCTCCGAAGCGTTCAAGGATTTCGTCTTGCTTGCCGTGTGCACCCTGTCCGATCACACTTGCATCCTGGATCGTCAAGGCATGCGCCGAACGCTATTTGCTTTCGAGCGAGATGACACCATCCCAGTCACTCGGCAGCTGACGCTGGTGTCGTAGGATATGGGAAGTAAGGAAGTCCTTGCCGTGATCCCAATGCGGTACCTCGTCCAAGAGCGCAAAAGCCTCGTCCCAATCCCCGGCCACGAATCGCTCGAGCGCCGTTTCGTAACGAGCGACGCCGTCGCTGGACAAAACGTCGGACAGCTCCTCGAGCAGCCTTAGAAATCAAACAGGCGGGTGTATTTGAGACTGAGGACTCGATCGGTCCTCTCTCGCTCGATATCCTGCTGTTCGTTGTAGACAAAGAATAGATCGCCTGAGGGACCGTGGCTCAGGTGGAATCGAATGTGTGAGTCGACCTGGCTTTTGTCACTGTTGTAGCGGATCAGAGCATTCAAAAACATCCTGGGGCTGAGGGTGAACTTCATCTGCAAGCCCACCTCATAGGTCGCAAAGGAATCGTCCAGCAACTCGGTAATGTTTCTCGCGTAGTCCCCGCGGATGTTAAACCGGGCACTGGGTTGGAGTTTCCCCCCGACCGCCAGCGTCTTCTTCTCAGCACTAAAGACGTCGCACTTCTTGTATCGAGTCTCGACGGAAAGGACTTTGCTCTTGTCTGTGAAATACTGGACCTGGAATTCATTGAACCTGTAGTCTCCTTTGGGAAGGCGAATGGCGCAGGGCCTGCTATCCGCCCGTTTGAAATTCTGAATGTACCGGGTATTAATGCCACCACCATCTTGAAATTTGATCTCGAGCTGCGGACGGAACAGCTTGACTTCGGTCTGGCCGGTGGGAAGGATCGTGTAGTCGAAGATGAGCAGGGGGAAAACGTCCCGCATGAAGGAGCCCACGCCCCTCTCTTCCTGCAGACGCGTGCTGAGCCCCATCTCGGTGTGGATTATCCTCCTTCCCGTCCGGCGGACCGACCCCACCTCGGGGTTGAAATTCTTCCCGATATCCGAGTATGACCCAAGAAAACGGAAGAGATTACTCTGCCATTTCATCTCCACTGTGGCCATTCCATCCTTGCCGCGACGGCCCGGAGTCACGGTTTTGGCCACCACGGCGTTAAACTTCAGATCCGTGAAGAACTGGAAATTGAGATCGGCACCAAAAGTCCGATTATAGTCGTCGGGCTGCTCCGATTGGCGGTTGATGAACAACATACCCACATCGGAGCTGGCCAAGATGTCCCGCTTGACCCGCGCGACGGTGAAGTTGTTGGCCGGCACAGCATCCTCAGATCGGGTCTGAACGTTCAGGAAAGCCAGGTGGTAGGGTCCAACCCGGCCTGTCAGCCGCGCCCCCCCCCAGATGGGAACAGGTTCCCCTTCGGCTGAGAGCCCGATGAGTCGGCTCCGGAAAAGGATGGCGTTCGTTCTTCTGCGAGGCCCCACCCGGTAGGTCTCCCCCAAGTGAAAGAGCCCGGCATTTTTACCGAAAAACTCGCGTTTTTCAGGGAAAGAGTTGGGGAACTTAGTCAGGTTGACTTTTTTTCTAACGTCCACCTCGACGTAGGAAAAATCTGGGTTGAGAGTCAAGTCCAGAGTCAAGCCCGAGGTCAAGTTGTATTTGACGTCCACGCCCCCATCGAAAACCCCCTCTGTCTGCAGCCCTCGGGAGCGGAACTGGTTTACGCCTGTCAGGGCATAGAGTTTGACCTTCAGGTTCCCTCCTGCCTCTTCCCCCGCTGCTTGCCCTCCGCTTCCCTGCTCCTGCCTTTGCGGGACGCTCAATTCACCAGCGGGGTAGAACTGGAAGGAGCTGTATCGCCACGGAAAAGCTGACCCCCGTGCTGGCTCATTCCTGCGCCGGATCACTACTCCTTTCTCGACTCTTTCGAGGGCTCTCAATTCGCCGGCGACGGAGACCTGGAAGTAGCCGTATCGCCGCGGAACAGAGGACCACCAGGATGACTCATTCCTGCGCCGGATCTGCCGGAAGAAGTTGACTCCCCAGACCTGGAATTCCTCTTTGCTGGATGTCACGGTCTCGAAAGGAATAGCGAATTCTGCCGTCCACCCATTCTCATGAATGCGGGCTTCGACTTGCCAAACTCCTACCCAGGCAAAGTTCACATCCCGGCCTTCGTTAAAAAATTGAACGTCCCGTTGTCCCCCCTTGGGAGTGGTCACCATCAGAAAGCCGTTTCGGTTATCGTTGAAGGTGTCTAGCTGGAAACCGAAGAAATCTTGCTCCAACCAGTTATTCACCACCCGGAAGCCGAAGTCCTCCTCCTCCAACCATTCAAAATCTCTGGTGATATCGCGGACAACGATTTGTTCCGGTGTTCTATCGTGGCAGTAGGCGCTGATATAGATGTTCTTGTCATCGTAAAGAACCCTCACCTCGGTCCATTCGGTGGCGGGCTTTCCTTGGGATGGGTCTTTTTGAGTAAAGCCGGTGGCAGGCTGGGCTGTTGCCCAAGCGGACTCGGTCAGGCTGCCGTCTATAGAGATCAGGGATTCAGTATAAGTGGCGATCACCACTTTGGTATTTGCCCCGGGTTCTTGACTGTAAAGAGTCGTGGGGGTAGCGAGTAGACTCACCAGGACGATGCCCTTCTTTAGCCCGTCGACGCCAGCGAAGTTTTTCCGGGGAGTTCGCATAAGCTGCCTTCTCCCTAACTGTGGGTGTGCTCTTACTCAATCTGAGAGCTGCAATGCAATTGCTCTCAATGCTAAGACTCTAAGGGGTGAAAAGGCAATCAAAATCGCCCTTATCTTGGGTGGAGTTGAGGCAACGAACCACTGATACAGGACACTAGTACTGCGTTGCTCCGCCCGTTTCGATCGACTCGAGAACCTTGGCGATGAAATCGTTGTAGCCACCACGAATCCACCGCACGACGACCACGAGGTCGTTCTCCCGGTCGATATAGATAATGTTACTGCCGGCGCCGCGGAACATGACCGCGCTGTCGGGCGTCGCGGGTATCGACTTGCGCTCTTTACCCTCACGGTCCGACCGGTCAGAACGAACAGGAATCCAATCATTAGCGCCAGAGAGGCGCTGCGCTGCCGTGGCATGCCTGGTCCTCCTCCACCCCTTGGGGCTGAGAAGGGATGTTAGTGGCAGGGCTCGACCCGCACAACTCGGGCAGGCTTCGGATGCGTTACTCGGGCGGGACATCCTCCTGGGGCTCCTGGGGCTCCTCGCGCCACTCGAGGCGGCCCCTACCTTGCACCGCCCGCGGGATCAGCGAAGACAGGAGCTCGAGCACCCTCGCCAGCCCTTCGAGGACGCGTCTCAGATCCCCCGGATCCTCCGCGATGCGCTCGAGCCTCCGATTTACTTCACGGAGAACGAGCGCACGATCGTCGTCGAACGTCGGCACGGCGTCTCACTTCTTTCTTGCTCGGCTGGATCCGTAGGAGCGGCGTGACTCCGCCACTTTCGAGGCGGGCCGGCGAGTGCTCGTGTAGTAGACCGTTCGCTTTCTCGGCTTCGACAACAGTAGTTCGAGGCCCTCGACGACGAGCTGCTTGAGGTCGGACTGGTTCTCCGCGGCTCGGATCTTCGCTTTCGTCCAGAGCCCGACGGGCAGATCGATAGTGGTGCGTACGTCTTTTCTTCCTGGAATTACTTTCATTTTAGTCATGGTGTTATGGTGAGCATGAAACCATAAATATGTAAAAATGTCAAAAGGAAAATCCGCAGGTGGACGCCGGGCTGGATGCCGGGTGGAGCAGGGGTTGGGATCAGGAGTCGAAGGCAGTTCTTGACCGGACACGGGCTCGGGTTGAAGAAGGCAGCCGGGCAAGGGCTCGGGCAAGGGACTGAAGAAGAGTAGTGGTCTAGTTTGAGTATTAGGAGCGCGGAATCCTCGCTTGCGCCTAGCTGTGGGGACATTGCTAATATGCTCGCGTTGCTGGATTAATGCAGAGGGGGGATCAATCGATGGCAAAGAATAGAAACGCCTTGGCAATGTGGCTCTTGCTTGCTGGTAGCTTCGTCCTCGGCTTGTACAACCTCTCCGTGGTACGGAGTAGAGACGAGTCGTTCGTTGAGACTCTAACTGCGCATCGAATCGAAATCATGGACCACGACGGCGGTCGACGAATGGTGATCGCGAGTCCGGACGAGATGCCAGGACCGATCATCGACGGAACAGAGATTCCTCGTGAAAACCGCGGTGCAGGATTACTGTTTTACAATACAGAGGGAGATGAGGTTGGGGGTTTGGTGTTTGATGGTGAGCGAACAGCCGATGGGGTGAAGGCATGGAGCGGTCTTATGTTCGATCAATTCGAACAGGACCAAACGATCGGGCTAATGTACAACGAGGAAGGTGGTCAGCGCGTCGCAGCTTTGAACGTTTGGGACAGACCAAATGTCTCGGAACTTGATGCGTACGACCGTGCTCAGGCTATCAGCAGAATCGAGGACGAAGGGGAGCGCCGCGATGCCAGACGAGCGTTCCTCCGCGAGGTTGAGATTCGCCGCGTCTTCGTGGGACGGCGCGTCGATACGAGTGCCGGCATTGAGCTTTCGGATCAGTTGGGGCGTCCACGGATTCGAATGTTTGTGGACGAGTCAGGGCTGCCAAGCATTGAGTTCTTGGACGAAAGCGGTAATGTCACCCGATCTCTCCGAAATTGAGAAAGAGTCAAACTAGACCACTACCTGAAGAAGGCCGCTCTTGATATACCAGACAAATGTCTGGTATCGTCCTATCATGCCGAAGACACCCCCTGGACAGACTCGAGAGCGGGTTTACCGCTACGTCCGGGAACGTCTGCTCGAAGGACGCCCACCGACGATACGCGAAGTCCAGAGAAAATTCGAGTTTCGAGCCGTCGAGACGGCCCGGGCCCACCTGGAGGCCCTCGTCCGGGAGGGCCGCCTGGCAAAGCGCGAAGGGGCACGTGGGTTTGCCCTTCCGGAGCTCGAAAGCGCCAGGACGTCCGCGCCGACCGTTTTCGTCCCGGTCCTTGGTCGCGTGCAGGCAGGAGCTCTCAGCACTGCGGTGGAAGATCTGGAGGGCTATATCCCGGTCGAGACGAAGCACGTTTCCGACGAGCTCTTCGCCCTGCGCGTTCGGGGTGAGAGCATGATCGGCGCCGGTATCCTGCCGGACGATCTGGTCGTCGTTCGACGCCAGCCGACGGCAAACACGGGAGAGATCGTCGTTGCTCTCGTCGAGGACGAGGCCACCGTCAAGCGGCTTCGTCTCCGCCGGGGCAAGATCGAGCTGCATCCGGAGAACCCCGACTTCGAGGTGATTCTGCCATCGAGATATCAATGTCTCCTTCTCGGAAAAGTGATCGAGGTGCGACGGCATCTCGATCGATCCCCGCCCTATCCGATCTCCTATTGAAGTCATGCAGCTGCCGAAACACGTCTGGCGTGGTCTCGATGCCTCTTCAATCGCGAGCCCCCGGTGGAGTCTTTCGCAACTTTCCGGCCGCCTCGTCGAAATCTCCGGGCACCGCGCCGCGGCGACACTGACGACGGCCTTCGGGCTCGTCCTGGAAGCGCAGGACAACGAGGAGCCCGTCGCCTGGATCACGTTGACCGGGAGCAGTTTTTTTCCCCCTGACGCTGCGGAGTCGGGAGTCGACCTGGGAGCGCTCGCCGTCGTGCGACTTCCCGAGCTCCAGATGACCGTGCGGGCCGCCGTTCAGCTCACGCGCTCCGGGGGATTCGGTCTCGTGGTGCTCGACTCCGGAACTTCGGAGTTTCTCGAGACTTCCGGGATGAACGGACGCCCGCCGCGAAAACCGCAAAAGATTGCCACCCCTCTCCTGACGAAGCTCGTCGGGCTCGCCCAGAAGCACGATACCGCCGTCGTCCTTCTCACCGAAAAGCCTGCCCGAAGCAGCTCCTTGAGCTCCTTGATCTCGCTCCGCGCCGAAGCCCGGCGCGACAAGGAAGCTGTCGAGGAGATCGAGCTCGCCGTTCTCAAAGACAAGCGTCGCGGCCCTGGACGAACGTTTCGGGAGGTTTGCCGTGCACCGGCTGGCCTGCGTTGACATTCGAGCCTTTGCCCTGCAGCTGCTCCTGAAGAAGCAGCCCGACTGGCGCGGAATGCCGGCGGCCGTGGTGGCGGAAGAGAAACCACAAGCGTTTCTCCTCTGGGTGAACGAAAAAGCGTGGAAGCTGGGTATTCGTCCCGGACAACGCTACGCCGCTGCTCTCGCTCTCACATCGTGTTTACGGGCCGGGACGGTTTCTCCGACGGCCATCGAGAAAGAGCTCGCCGAGCTGACAGAGCGCTTGCGCCACTTCACCCCGGAGGTCGAGCCGGCTGCCGGGAGCTGGCACTCCCCCGGCCTGTTCTGGCTGAACGCATCCGGGCTTCATCGACTGTTTCCATCTCTCGAAACGTGGGCCAGTGCCATCCGCGTCGATCTCGACAAAGCGGGCTACGACGCTTCGATCGCGGTTGGCTTCACCCGGTTCGGAACGTATGCGGTGGCCCGTGCGATGCAGGGGCAGAAGATCTTCGAGAACCGTCGGCAGGAGGAGAACCTGGCGCGACGCGTCCCCCTGGCCCGGCTCGATCTTCCGCCCAACGCCCAGCAGACCTTCGTCAAGCTTCGCATCGAGACGGTCGCCGATCTGCTTCGCCTCCCCGCCAAGGGCGTTTTGAAACGCTTTGGACCGGAAGTTCATAGGCTCCATCGTCTGGCGGCCGGCGATCTGTTTTCACCGTTACAGCCGAGTCCCCCCGGAGAGCCGCTCGAACGTCGCATCGAGCTTCCTGCGCCGGAAACAGACAGCGAGCGGCTCTTGTTTTTCATCAAGCAATCGCTCGACTCGCTCCTCGAAGAGCTCTACGCCAAAAGCCTGGCGCTGAGCGGGCTGGCCCTCGGTCTCGAGCTCGACGACCGCAGTCGTCTCACAGAAACGCTTTCGCCCGCCGCGCCAACACTCGACGCCCGCCAAATCCTCGGACTGGTGCGACTCCGGCTCGAAACGCTCTTGCTGGATGCGGGTGTCGTGGAGTTGATGCTGACAGCCGAAGCCATCCGCACGCCACAAGAGCAGCTGTCCCTTCTCGTGGAGAAACCGCGCCGGGATCCGAAATCGTGCGAGCAAGCCTTCGCCCGGCTCAGGGCCGAGTTCGGAGACGAAGCGGTCGTGCTGGCAGAGCTCGAGAACGGACATCTTCCCACCGCCCGCTTTCGATGGAAGCCTTACAAGAGATCGTCGCGGAAAACTCGGGGATCACCGCAGGGACGCACACTCATTCGAAGGATCTACGAACGTCCTATCGCGCTTCCTCCCCGCTCGCGTCACGAGCCGGACGGCTGGCTTCTGCGCGGACTGGAGTTCGGTCCCGTCAAGAGCTTGCTCGGTCCCTACATTCTTTCGGGAGGCTGGTGGCGGCGCGGCGTTCACCGCGAGTACTACTTCGTTCGCATGCAACAGAGCGACGTCTACTGGGTGTTCTACGACCGGAACCGGAGACAGTGGTTCATGGAAGGCCGCGTGGAGTGACGGCGGTCCGTCCCTCTCCCCTCTGGGGAGAGGTTAGGTGAGGGGTCGGAAATCATCCGAACGCGATGCACGACGAGTACGTCCCTCTTTACTGCAAGACGAACGGCTCTTTTTTGGAGGGGGCGAGTCATCCCGAAGAGCTCGTCGAAGAGGCCCATCGCCTGGGCCTGCGCTCGCTCGCCGTCACCGATCGCGACGGCGTCTACGGTATCGTCAAAGCCCACCTGAAAGCGCTCGAGCTCGGCCTCCATCTCATCATTGGTTCGCAAATCACCGTCGAGGACGGCTCGACGATCGTTCTTCTGGTTCGCGAGCACGAGGGCTACCGCAACCTCTGCCGGCTCGTCACCAAAGGCCGCCGGCGCTCGGAGAAAGGAAGCTCTCAGGTGAGCTGGGAAGAGGTCGCCGAGCATCAGGAGGGTCTTCTGGCACTCTGGGGTGGTGAGGAAAGCCTGCTGGTCCGGGACGAAGAGCCGAACGAGGCGGCGGAGCTTCTTCGCAAAGCCTTCGGCAACCGGCTCTACGCCCTCGCCACCCGGCACCGCCGCGACTCGGAAGTTCCTGCCGAGAGACGCCTTCGTGAGCGCGCGGAGCGCTGGCAGCTTCCTGTTGTGGCGGGAATGGAAGTGCTCTATCACCATCTCGAGCGGCGAGACCTCCAGGATGTCCTGACCGCCGTTCGGCTGGGCACGACGGTCCGCAACGCGGGCCGGCAACTCAAGCCCAATGCCGAGCACGCCCTTCGAACCCCCATCATGTTTTCCGAGCTCTTCAAGGACGATCCACTCGCGGTGGCGCGGACTTTGGACATCGCGTCTCAATGCACTTTCTCGATGAAGGAGATCCGCTACCGCTATCCGTCGGAGAAGCTTCCCGACGGCAGTACCACTGCCGAATATCTGTCGCATCTGACGTTCGAAGGGGCCCGGTGGCGCTATCACGGTGAGATTCCCGATGACGTGCGGGATCAGCTCCGAAAGGAGCTGGCTGTCATCAACGAGCTCGACTACGGCGGCTACTTCCTCACCATGTACGAGATCGTTCATTTTTGCCGCCAGAACGAAATCCTCTGTCAGGGCCGTGGTTCGGCCGCAAACTCCACCGTCTGCTACTGCCTCGGGATCACCGCTGTCGATCCGGTGCGGATGGGTCTCCTGTTCGAGCGCTTCCTCTCGAAGGATCGGGCGGAGCCTCCCGACATCGATCTCGACATCATGCACCAGCGACGCGAAGAGGCCATTCAGTTCGTCTACGAGAAGTACGGGCGCGACCGAGCCGCCATGGTGGCGAACGTCATTCGTTACCGTCCTCGCTCGGCGGTTCGCGATGTCGGAAAAGCACTCGGGCTGTCGGAGACGAGCCTCGATCGGCTGGCGAAAACGCTGTCCTTCTACGACGGTCCGACCACGGATCTCCTGCGACAGGCCGGCTTCGACCCGGAGACCCTCGACCATCAGCATCTGCTCCGCCTGGTTGGAACCATTCTCGACTTCCCCCGGCACCTCTCCATTCATCCGGGCGGCTTCCTGCTGGGCCACGAGGCGGTTCACGATCTGGTGCCCATCGAGAACGCGACGATGGAAGATCGCACCGTCGTCCAGTGGGGCAAGGACGACATCGAATCCCTGGGGCTATTCAAAGTCGACTTGCTGGGGCTGGGAGCGCTCACGCAGCTCGACCTCTGTTTTCGTCTTCTGAAGTCGCACCGAGGTATGGACCTCACCATGGCCACGATCCCGCCCGACGACGAGGAGACGTTCGACATGATTTGCCGCGCCGAGACGGTGGGCATCTTCCAGATCGAAAGCCGTGCGCAGATGGCCATGCTTCCGCGGCTGAAACCGCGCAAGTACTACGACATCGTGATCGAAGTGAGCATCGTCCGGCCCGGACCCATCACCGGCGGCATGGTCCACCCTTATTTGCGTCGGCGAGCCGGCGAAGAGCCGGTCACGTACCCTCACCCCATCCTGCAGCCCGTCCTCGAGAAAACGCTTGGCGTGCCTCTATTTCAGGAACAGGTCATGCGTCTCGCGGTGGTTGCCGCCGACTACACCCCGGGCGAAGCGGATCAGCTGCGGCGTGACATGGCGGCCTGGCGCCGGAGCGGTCGAATGGAGCGGCACCGTGAGCGCCTCGTCACGCGTATGATCGCCAAAGGCATCGCTCCCGAATTTGCCGAACGTGTTTTTCAACAGATCCTCGGCTTCGGCGAGTACGGTTTTCCGGAAAGCCACGCCGCGAGCTTCGCGTTGATCAGCTATGCCGCGTCGTACCTTCTCCGCCACTACCCGGCGGAGTTCGTCTGCGCGCTCTTGAACGCTCAACCCATGGGCTTCTATTCCCCCGCCACGATTATCGAGGACGCCAAACGTCGCGGTGTGGCGTTTCTTTCGATCGACGTGAACGAAAGCGGCTGGGATTGTTCATTAATCGAGGCCGTGGGGCCGTCGGGTGAGGAGGGACATCCGTTCGCGATCCGTATGGGCCTTCGCTACGTCAAAGGCCTCGGTGAAAACGACTGGGAGCGCATCGAGGGAGCCCGGCATGGGGGTGCGTTTGTTTCCATGGAAGATTTCTCTCGCCGCACCGATCTCGATGAAAAGGCACTGGCGGAGCTGGCCGAAGCTGGCACCTTCGACGCTCTGGAGTCGACCCGTCGCTCGGCACTCTGGAAAGCGCGCGGGCTCCGGCGGGAGGATCCGACGGCCCGGATCGCGGTACCCGAAATCGAGCCGAGCTTCTCGGACCTCGACGTCTTCGAGCGCATCGCCTGGGACTACGGCGCGTCGTCTCACAGCACCATGGGTCATCCGCTGGAGCCTCTGCGAGACGCGCTCCGGGCTCAGGGCTTGCCGGACGCGGTGTCGGTGTCTCGCATGCGCGATGGCCGACGCATCCACTACGCGGGCCTCGTCATCTGCCGGCAGCGGCCCGGCACCGCCTCCGGTGTCACCTTCATGACGCTCGAGGACGAAACCGGCTTCGTGAACCTCGTCATCTGGCCCAGTGTGTTTCAGGAGCACACCATCTTCGTCAAAACGGCGCCTTTTCTCGGCGTCACCGGGAAGCTCCAGGCCCGCCACGGAGTGACTCACCTCGTCGTGGACCGGCTCTGGAAGCCGAAGCTGAAAGTGAAGCCAACAAGGATACGAAGCCGAGATTTTCATTAGAATGCGGTTTCCAATGCAACATAGGAGGACGTGCACGTGCACTGGCGAGAGTTCAAGTCAGAAGCTCCAGAAATCGCGTCCCACGCGGAGAAGCTCTTCGACGAGGCGCAGATCGTGCTCCTAGGCACCATACGCAAGGACGGCTCTCCACGCATTAGCCCCGTGGAGTTCATCTTTCTGGACGGGAAGCTGTACCTCGGCATGATGTGGGAGTCGATGAAGGCGCTCGATCTCCTGCGGGATCCGCGTTGCACGATCCACAGCGCGGTGACCAACCGTCACGCGACGGGCGGCGAGTTCAAGCTACACGGGCGCGCGATCGACGTTCAGGACGCCGAGGAGCGCAGTCGCTATTGCAAGGCGGTGCTCGAGAAACTCGGGTGGGATCCCGGGAACATGAAATTCCACCTGTTCTCGGTCGAGGCGACCTCCGCTGGCCTCTTCACCACGGCCAACAACGCCAGGCGTGTGAGACGCTGGCGGGCGAGCGAGGGCGTGAGCGACTTCCAGCAAACCGCATGACCAAGTGCTCGAACCCGCTAATCCTGCCGTGAATTCCTGGCCCTTTTCGGCGCTGACTGCGTTGCAGCATTGGTTGCAGTTCGGCCTCCGGCCTAGCCTAGCCCTCCGCTCGACAAGCTCGCTGCGGAAGGCGGGTCGGAGCGCCTTGTCAGCACCAAAAATGGCGTCGGACTTCACCGACAGGCTCAGCGGGTTCAAGCACTAGTGCCCGCTGATGCCGTCGGGCTTCCCAGCAACTGGAGAGTACGCTAAGGTGGCCTAAATGCCCATTCTGCCGCGTCGTGTCGATCTATCCGACGAGTTGCCGGTCCGACTGAAGTCGGCGCTCAACTCCGGAAAAGGAACGCTCATCAACCTCTCGACCGGGGGTGCCTACGTTGCGACGCGCATGCTGCTGCTGCCCCAGGCTCAGGTCCGACTCATCATCGTCATGCCCAAGGTGAAACGGTGGCTCGAGGTCAAGGCCGTCGTCACCTGGGAGAACCGCGACCCGGAGCACCCCACTCGGCTACCCGTCGGCTACGGGCTCCGCTTCACGAAGCTGCCTTCTGACACGGCCGAGGTGTTCGAGCAACTCATTCACTCCGCCAATCCAGAAACCGCGCCCTCGGAAGTCGCGGACGCACAACCCGAGCTCGTTCGGGCAGCCGAGGAAGCGACGGGGATGGCGGAGGAACTGCATATCGAGGGTATCGAGGATCCCGAAGATCGCGAAGACCGCGACGGCCCCCCCTATCGTCTACGCGCACCCGCGCTGCAGTCTGTCGTACCGGACCGAAAGCCCGGTATTTACGTACTCCTGTACGACCGCACACAAGACGCGCGCGTGGGCCGCGCCGATTTCGACCTTCGCTCCACGCTCGAAGAATTCGTGGGGGTTTACGCCTACTTCTATTGCGAGATCATCGAGGACGACAGTGAGCGCTTCCGGCGCGAATGCGAGCTCTTCCATCGGCTCGGCGGAGACCATGGACAGCTCGACAATCACGACCACCCCGAACCACCCGGTGCGATAGAGGCGCATTGCCCTGTCTGCGCAGCGTAGAGGCCGTCACCACTACTAAACTAAGTGCCTGGGTGCCGGAAGTTTCGATTGAGAACGAAACTCGAGAACGTCATCATCAGCGAGGCACGCGGCCGATCGGGATGGCTGCAGTCCTGGCTCACGACCCACACTACAAACCCGAGAGACTGAGGGCCTCTCCCGCACCCTTGTTTCATGCGCGAGACGCTGCGATACGCCGTGTCCTTGCGGTAGTAGTGCGTGAGAACGTGGGGGCGATTCGGTAAGCTGAACGCCGGGTGTGTTGTTTTTCTCGCGGGCAGAGAGAGAGGGAAAAAAGGACTGGACAAACGCTGGCTGACTGTGTAACCTCAGGCTGGGAGGAAAACAGTGACCCAGGCAGGAAACGCTGCACTCGACACCGCAGCCAAGCGACCCACCTTTTGCGGCACGACCGTGACCGCCGAGGAATGGAGCGTGCTGACGGAGATCATCGCCACGTGTGGTCTGTCCCGGCACGAGCTGGCGCGCACGATCTGTGAGGGCCTGGGGTGGGTTCGTCGGAACGGCAATCTCAAGACCCGGGAATGCTACGAGTACCTGGAGGTTGTCGAAGCGAAGGGGCTGGTGACGTTGCCCCCGCGTCACGAGCAGCGGCGCCGCGGACCGACGAGCATCCACTACACGAAGGCTGGTCGCGAGCGGCCACGGCGTGAGGGCAAGCTATCAGACGTCGCTCCGGTGATGCTGGGCTTGGTGGCGAACGCTGAGGAGCGAGCGCTATGGAGGGAACTGGTCGCGCGTTACCACTACCTGGGCCACAAGGTGGCCTTTGGCGCGCACCTGCGGTACTTGGTCTGGATGTCGAATCCTCGGCGGGAGCTCTGTGGGTGCGTGCAGTTCTCCTCGGCGGCGCGGTGGCTTCAGGCGCGTGACGGCTTCATCGGTTGGGATGACGCAACGCGGCAGAAGAACCTTCCCCGGGTGGTCAACAACAGTCGGTTCCTGATCCTGCCGTGGCTTTCCATCAAAGGCCTCGCGAGTCACGTGCTGTCGTTGGCAGCGCGAGTGGTGGTCGATGACTGGGAGGAAGCCTACGGGGTGAGGCCGGTGTTGCTCGAGACGTTTGTGGAGAGAGAGCGTTACGAGGGGACGTGCTATCTGGCAGCGAACTGGGTGGAGGTGGGAGTGACTTCGGGCCGGGGCCGGATGGACCGGCACAAGAGAAAAGCCGAAGCGGTGAAAACATGCTTGGTGTATCCGCTGGTGCGTGAGTTTCGCCGAGAGCTCGGCGTTTCGCGATGAAGGTTCGAGCGGGCCGAGCTCCTGCGCCTGGAAGAGCGGCTGTCGAAAGGGGAGATTCCCGAGGATGCGTGTCCGGTGCTGCTCGAGGCGGTGCGTCATCTGCTGCGATGTCGCCATCGTCGAGGCGCTGGCATGGCGACAACGGAACGTCGCGCGAAACGCACGAAGGCAAAGGGGAAAGGGAAGAACAAGGGCCACGGGCGCAACGGGGCCAAGGACTACCCTGGTGCCGAGCACGTAGCGGTTTCGCATCCCGAGCTGAAGGCGAGCGGCCCCTGCCCCGAGCCACTGTGCCGGGGCAAGCTCTACGACACCCATGCGGCGAACAAGGATGTGGAGCTGAAGGCTCAGCCGCCGATCCAGGCGACGGTGTACGAGCGCCAGATGCTGCGATGCGCAAGTTGCCAGAAGACGTTCACAGCGCCACTTCCGTCTCAGGCCTGGGCGAGCAAGTACCATCCGAGTGTGGACGCGGTCGTTTCGGTGTTGCGCTACGCCATGGGCATGCCCCACCACCGCCTGGCGCAGTGGCAAAAGTGGGCGGGGGTTCCGTTTGCCGCCTCCACGCAGTTCGAGCGGGTCGAAGCGATGGCGAATGCCGTGTTCCCGGTCTTCCGCCACATGGAGACGATAGCCGCGAACCGGCCGCTGGTTCACAGTGACGACACCGGCGCACGGATCCTCACGTTGATGGCGGAGAACGAGACCTTGACTCAAGGCAAAGGCGAGCGCACGGGCATCTTCACCACGGGCATTGTTGCCCGCGGCTTGGACGCCACGCTTGCTCCGATCATCCTGTACGCGAGCGGACGACGGCATGCGGGCGAAAACATGGACCGGCTCCTGAATCAGCGCACCGTTCAGGAGAGCGATGTCATCCATATGGCCGACGCCTCCTCGATGGCACCGCGCTCGCCGCGACGGATTACCGCCAAGTGCATGGTGCACGCACGCCGCTACTTCTTCGAGGCCGAGCCAGCCTTCCCCGAACACTGCGAGCGGGTGCTCGAGGACATCGCGACCATCTACCGCAACGACGACGAAACGCGCGACATGACCCCCGATGCGCGGCTTGCATATCACCAGCAACACAGCCGGCCGGTGATGGATGCGCTCTACGAGTGGATCGAAAAGCAGTTCCGCGAGCGCGTGGTGGAGCCCAACAGCCGCCTTGGAAAAGCCTTTTCCTACGTCAAAAATCACTGGCAAGGGCTAACCCGCTTCCGCGAAGTGCCGGGCGTGCCCCTCGACAACAACGAGGTCGAGCAGGAGCTGAAGCCCTCACAACGGCATCGCAAGAACTCGCTCTTCTTCAAGACCCAGGCAGGCGCCGACGTGGGCGACGTGCTCCTGAGCATGATCCGCACCGCGGTAAAAAACGGTGTCGACCCGGTGCACTATCTGACGAACATCTCCATGCACCAAAAGCCCTGGCCGTCGTAGACCAATAGTTTGAGGGCCGTGCCTGAACGGTTAGGGTGAGAATGAGTTGGTCGAAGCCGTGTGTCGTTTCGTGCTCGGCGCGCTGGAAGGCCGGCGGCGAACGATGTCGATGCCCGCGTTCGAGGCGACGCGATAGAGCCAGGTACCGAACTCGGCCCGAGCCTCGAAGCTCGAGATTCTCTTGAAGGCGCGGATGAACGTTTCCTGCGCGGCGTCCTCGGCATCCTCCTCGTTTCCGGTGATACTTGAAGGGCCTCCTCAAGTCATAGCGAACTGCCGAGCGAAGCGCTCGGTAGAAGCTCTCTTGAAAGAGATCCTCCGCCTCAGCCGCGTTCTGCGTGAGACGGTAGAGAAAGCCGAAGAGCGGCCCCTGATAGCGGCTCACCAAGCGCCTGGTGGCTTCCTCGTCGCCCGAAAACATCCGCTCGGCCAGAGCCTCGTCCGTGTCCTCAACCACAGCCTCGCGCTCGAGCGTGCGGTGGGCCCCATGGCGGCGGAGCGGCCAGTCCATGGCACCGGCTCCCCGGTCTCAGCGAGAACACTCACTCAGGGCCGTTCCGAGCCGTTTGCTGGCGTTGGCTCACTGGACCCGTCCCCCTCGAGGCGCCGCTTCGACTTGAACCAGGCGATCACATTGTCGGCAAGCCCTCGAGCTCGCCGCACCAACCGCTCGAGCAAGGAAGCTTCACCATCGGCCGCGCCGGCAACCGCTTCCACGACTCGACTGAGCGGTGAGCTCCCTCCCCTGTCCGCCGGCAGGAGCAGCCAGAAGGTGACGTAGACTGCCGGGCCGATGAAGCTCACGAATGTCGCGACGATGAACGTCAGCCGCACCAGCGTGACCGACACCCCGATGGACTCTGCGAGGGCGACCGCAACGCCCGCCAACTGACGCCCGGGTCGGTTTCGATAGGCGTCGAGCGGCGCTCCACCACCCAGCCGACTCCGGCAATGGGGGCAGATGACAGCCGCGGGGCGCACCATCTCCGCACACCAGGGGCACGATCGGGTCTCTCCGCCACTCGTCACGATGCGTTCATCTCCTCACCCCTCACCAATTCCGAAGGCGGATGAATCGGGGGATCCTTCACCCCCTAATACCCGGTTGGAGCTCCAAAAGTTCAACTCGCACCGCGTACAGGTGCCAGGCACTTGTTTACATCCTGCGAAGAGAGGCTAGATTAGAATCCCAACGCCGTGTCGACGCCGATCGCTCTCCTTCTGACTATTCTCGGCGCCGCGGCCGTCACGGTGCTCGCAGGGCTCATCTACCAGAGCCGCATGGCCAGCCGCGACCGAAAGAACTTTCCGCCACCGGGTGTCCGAGTGGACATCGGCGGTGGCACCGCTCTTCACCTACTCGCCATGGGGGAAGGCGAGCCTCTGGTCGTTCTCGACGCGGCTCTCGGCGGGACGTCCTTGAGCTGGACCCGGATCCAGCCCGAGATCGCGGCGCGGACAGGAGTGCTGGCGTACGACCGGGCCGGCTTTGGCTGGAGCGATCCGAGTCCTTTCCCCCGGACGGCAGAGCTCATGGCCGATGAGCTTTCGCGGCTGCTCTCCCGCTGTACCGACACGCGGCCCTTTGTCCTGGTGGGCCATTCGTACGGCGCTCTGGTTGCCCAGCTCTACGCATCGCTCAACCCGGATCAGGTCGCCGGGCTGGTGCTCGTCGACCCGGCGTTGCCGGAGGAATGGTCGGAGCCGTCGCCACACAACGCCAAGCGCGTTCGAAGAGGAGTGAGGCTCGCCCGCCGCTCCGCGACACTGGCCCGTGTGGGCGCCATTCGAGCTTTTCTTCGCCTCTCTGCCCTGCCCGGCAATCCCCTCGCCCGGGTACTTGCCTTTGTGCTGACGAGCGGCTCCGGAAACGAGCGACCGCGGGTCCTGGGACTCTTGGACCGAGTCCCAGAAGACGTCCGCCCCGCGCTCCGGGCGATCTGGTCACAACCCGGCCCGTTCGAAGCCCTGGCCAGCCAGATCCAGCATGTTCCCGAAAGTGCCGCCTCCGTCCAGGCTCGCTGCAAGGACTTCGGCAACCTGCCCCTGATCGTTCTCTCAGCGGCGGAGCCGGACGCCCAGCGCCTCGAGGCCTATGAACGACTGGCCGAGCGTTCCACGAAAGGTCGCGTCGTGATCGCCCAGGCCAGCGGACACTGGATTCCGCTCGAAGATCCGGCACTCATCGTCGAGGCTGTCGGTTCCGTGCTCGAGTCGTTGCGCTCGGAGTCGAAACCAAACTATCGTTCGTCCCCGGGAGGCTGAACATGAGCACTCGCCTTGTACTTGTCGCCGCGATCCTGGCGATGTCCGCGCCCTCAGGCGCGCAGGAGGAACGCTTCGAAGCTCTAACGTTCAGCGGTCTTCGATTCCGCTCCATTGGTCCGGCCGTAACCTCAGGCCGTATCGGCGATATCGCCGTGGAGGACACCGGTGTCACCGATCTGCTGATGGATCCGCGCAACCCCGACGTTCTGATCGCTGCCTCCTATCAGCGCCGGCGCCACGTGTGGACCCTCATCGACGGCGGGCCCGAGTCCGCGATCTACAAGAGCACCGACGGGGGCGAGACATGGGACAAGCAAACCAGTGGCCTCCCGGGCGGAGACGTTGGGCGCATCGGCCTCACGCAATCTCCAGTGGCACCCGACGTAGTCTACGCCATCATCGAAGCGGCCGATGAGGCTGGTGGCTTCTACCGCTCCGTCGATGCCGGCGTCAACTGGGAAAAGCGCAGTGACTACGTGAGCGGAAGCCCGCAGTACTACCAGGAAATCGTTGCTGACCCGAAGGAGCCGGATCGCGTCTACTCCATGGACACCTGGATGATGGTTACGGAGGACGGCGGCGAGAACTTCACGCGGGTCGGCGAGAGGTTCAAGCACGTCGACAACCATGCCCTGTGGATCGACCCGGAGGACACCGATTACCTGCTCGCGGGTTGCGATGGGGGCGTTTACGAGAGTTTCGACCGGGGCGCGACCTGGCACTTCAAAGCGAACCTGCCGCTGACGCAGTTCTATCGCGTGAGTGTCGACAACGCCTTTCCGTTCTACAACATCTTCGGCGGCACCCAGGACAACTTCAGTCTCGGTGGACCGTCCCGCACGACGACCGTACATGGCATCACCAACGCGGACTGGTTCGTGACGCGGGGCGGCGACGGCTTCGAGACGGTCGTCGACCCGGAAGATCCCAACATCCTTTACGCACAGTCCCAGCACGGGGGCCTGGTGCGATTCGATCGAAAAAGCGGCGAGGCCGTTTTCATCCGGCCACAACCCGGCAAGGACGAGGGTGGCCTCAAGTGGAACTGGGACTCGCCGATCATCATCAGTCCCCACTCGCATACCCGGCTCTACTTCGCCGCGAACCGGCTGTTTCGAAGCGACGACCGTGGCGATTCCTGGCGGGCGGTGAGCCCAGATTTGACGGCCGAAATCGATCGCAACGCCCTCGAGGTGATGGGCAAGGTGTGGAGTATCGACGCAGTCGCCAAAAACCGCTCCACCTCGATGTACGGGAACATCGTCTCACTGACCGAGTCGCCTCTTCAGGAAGGGCTCCTCTACATTGGCACCGACGATGGGCTCGTTCAAATGACCGATAACGCGGGTGCGGCCTGGACTCGAACAGAGCTTCCTGCTTCGGTTCCTGAGATGACCTACGTGAGTCGCCTCGACGCCTCCGTTCACAGCCCCGCCCTGGTCTACGCCGCCTTCGACAACCACAAGATGGGAGATTTCAAACCATACGTCTTCAAGAGCAGCGACCGCGGTGCGAGCTGGAGCTCGATTGCAGGCAATCTTCCCGAGAACGGTCCCGTCTACGCCCTTGCCGAGGACCACGTCGATCCGAAGCTGCTCTTCGCCGGCACGGAGTTCGGCGTCTTCTTCACGACCGACGCGGGCGACACCTGGGCTCGGCTCAAAGGCGGACTTCCGACGATCGCCGTTCGTGATGTGACCATCCAGCGGCGCGAGAATGATTTGGTGCTGGGCACGTTCGGACGCGGCTTCTACATCCTCGACGACTACACCTCGCTTCGGGGGCTCACTCCCGCCGCGCTCGAGGAGGAGGGCCTCCTGTTCCCGGTGAAGCGCTCGTGGATGTACGTGGAGTCGCGGCCGCTCGGATTGGGTGGCAAATCGTTCCAGGGCGACTCCTTCTATACGCGAACGCCGTGACCGCGAAGAGCATCCCCAGGCCGACGGCCAGGGACGTCATCAGCACTGGCGTCACGTCGTTCTGAGGCAGGGCCCGCATCGACGAGAACCACCTGCCAACTGTCGGCCAGGCGGCAACGACGCTCACCAGCGGCGTCAGGAGGGCCAGAGGCAACGAAACGCGCTCGAGCACTCCCCGAGGAGCGGTCGCCTTCCGGAGCGCCAGCTGCCTGGCCCGGAGCTCGGCCCGCCAGTACACCACATTCGGCTCCGCCGTCGGAGCGGGGCCGGTCCTGTTGAGCGCGGTCAACCGTGTCCTTGCGGCAGCAGTGCGTGACTTAGGTGCTGTTGGGTTCGTAAGCTGAGCGGAGAGATTGCTCAAGGAGGCCATCGATGCGCTCAAAGAAGGCAGAACTCGAAGACGTTGTGAAACAGTTCGAAGCATGGCGGGCGAAGCCACACGGACGGCTGATCCCGGAGGAGTTGTGGAAAGCGGCGCTGGGGTTGCTCGATCGGTATGCGCCGAGCACGATCTGCAGTCATCTCCGAGTCAATGCGGCGCGATTCAAACAGGTCCGAGAGAGTGGAGGGGCCGTTGTGGGCGAGAAGCGTTTCAAGGGGCACGGGCGAACGGGTGCTACGGGTCGGTCCCCGCGCACAGTACAGGATCGGAGCGCGGCGGAGCGGGTCACGGCGTTAGCTCCAAGTGGCAACGCGTTCGTCGAGCTGCCGCAGTTCGGCATGGGCTTAGGGGGCGGCATGATGACACCGCCGCTCGGCGAGGTTCAGCATGGAGCGAGCAGATGCCGTCTGACGGTGGAGAGCGCAGCGGGGAGCCTCACGGTCGTGACGGCGAGCGGCGAGGGTGAGAATGAGTTGGTCGAAGCCGTGTGTCGTTTCGTGCTCGGCGCGCTGGAAGGCAGCTCCCGAGCATGATCCAGCTCGTTCCCCAGCTGAAGGTGCTGGTTGCCTGCGAGCCCGTCGATTTCCGCAAGGGCATCGATTCTTTGGCTTGTGTGTGCCGGCAACAGTTCCAGCTCGACTCATTCCTCAGAACGCTATTCGTTTTCCGCAACCGTTCAGGCACGGCCCTCAAACTATTGGTCTACGACGGCCAGGGCTTTTGGTTGTGCCAGAAGCGTTTCTCGAAGGGGCGCCTGCAGTGGTGGCCGCGTCAGACGACGGATGGCGTTGCGGCGCTACCCGCCGAGCAGTTGGCGGTGCTTATCTACAACGGACTTCCGCTGCGAGCGGGGATGGCCGAGCCGTGGCGGCGGGTCGGTTGAGCCTTTCCAACGTCTTCTGGTAGCTCCAAGGCAGCCACGACTCGGGTGCTGCTCTAGCGTCTCGAGCGTGCATGGAGATGTTCGTCAGATAGTGCACCGGGTCGACACCGTTTTTTACCGCGGTGCGGATCATGCTCAGGAGCACGTCGCCCACGTCGGCGCCTGCCTGGGTCTTGAAGAAGAGCGAGTTCTTGCGATGCCGTTGTGAGGGCTTCAGCTCCTGCTCGACCTCGTTGTTGTCGAGGGGCACGCCCGGCACTTCGCGGAAGCGGGTTAGCCCTTGCCAGTGATTTTTGACGTAGGAAAAGGCTTTTCCAAGGCGGCTGTTGGGCTCCACCACGCGCTCGCGGAACTGCTTTTCGATCCACTCGTAGAGCGCATCCATCACCGGCCGGCTGTGTTGCTGGTGATATGCAAGCCGCGCATCGGGGGTCATGTCGCGCGTTTCGTCGTCGTTGCGGTAGATGGTCGCGATGTCCTCGAGCACCCGCTCGCAGTGTTCGGGGAAGGCTGGCTCGGCCTCGAAGAAGTAGCGGCGTGCATGCACCATGCACTTGGCGGTAATCCGTCGCGGCGAGCGCGTGCCATCGAGGAGAAGCGCCTCGACGATAGCGACATCGCAGCAGATGACGCACCGCCTCGAGCAGCACCGGACACGCATCCTCGGGAATCTCCCCTTTCGACAGCCGCTCTTCCAGGCGCAGGAGCTCGGCCCGCTCGACCTTCATCGCGAAACGCCGAGCTCTCGGCGAAACTCACGCACCAGCGGATACACCAAGCATGTTTTCACCGCTTCGGCTTTTCTCTTGTGCCGGTCCATCCGGCCCCGGCCCGAAGTCACTCCCACCTCCACCCAGTTCGCTGCCAGATAGCACGTCCCCTCGTAACGCTCTCTCTCCACAAACGTCTCGAGCAACACCGGCCTCACCCCGTAGGCTTCCTCCCAGTCATCGACCACCACTCGCGCTGCCAACGACAGCACGTGACTCGCGAGGCCTTTGATGGAAAGCCACGGCAGGATCAGGAACCGACTGTTGTTGACCACCCGGGGAAGGTTCTTCTGCCGCGTTGCGTCATCCCAACCGATGAAGCCGTCACGCGCCTGAAGCCACCGCGCCGCCGAGGAGAACTGCACGCACCCACAGAGCTCCCGCCGAGGATTCGACATCCAGACCAAGTACCGCAGGTGCGCGCCAAAGGCCACCTTGTGGCCCAGGTAGTGGTAACGCGCGACCAGTTCCCTCCATAGCGCTCGCTCCTCAGCGTTCGCCACCAAGCCCAGCATCACCGGAGCGACGTCCGATAGCTTGCCCTCACGCCGTGGCCGCTCGCGACCAGCCTTCGTGTAGTGGATGCTCGTCGGTCCGCGGCGCCGCTGCTCGTGACGCGGGGGCAACGTCACCAGCCCCTTCGCTTCGACAACCTCCAGGTACTCGTAGCATTCCCGGGTCTTGAGATTGCCGTTCCGACGAACCCACCCCAGGCCCTCACAGATCGTGCGCGCCAGCTCGTGCCGGGACAGACCACACGTGGCGATGATCTCCGTCAGCACGCTCCATTCCTCGGCGGTCACGGTCGTGCCGCAAAAGGTGGGTCGCTTGGCTGCGGTGTCGAGTGCAGCGTTTCCTGCCTGGGTCACTGTTTTCCTCCCAGCCTGAGGTTACACAGTCAGCCAGCGTTTGTCCAGTCCTTTTTTCCCTCTCTCTCTGCCCGCGAGAAAAACGACACACCCGGCGTTCAGCTTACCGAATCGCCCCCACGTTCTCACGCACTACTACCGCAAGGACACGGTCAACCACTCCGACACCCGACTTGTTTCGCGACAGTCCACCGGGTGAGAGAATGTTAACCCCGAACCGAAATAAACCTCGCTCGACATCACCCGACGCGCGTCCAACGTTGCTCGTGCGGCTCGGTGCCGC
Source organism: Candidatus Marinacidobacterales bacterium (assembly GCA_965237685.1). Lineage (GTDB taxonomy): Bacteria > Acidobacteriota > Vicinamibacteria > Marinacidobacterales > SMYC01 > CBDEGF01. The sequence continues at coordinate 757,689 of CBDEGF010000003.1, read as the reverse complement.
TTCTGCGCCACATTCGCAGGCCGAAGAATTTCGGATCGGGGTCAACGCCGATTGTGAATCAAATGACTAGTGCTTGGACCCGCTGATCCTGTCGGTGAAGTCCGACGCCATTTTTGGTGCTGACAAGGCGCGCCGACGAAGTCATATCTAGATATTTCGAGGAGGAGCAACGCAGTCAGCGCCGAAAGGGCCAGGAATTTACGGCAGGATCAGCGGGTCCGAGCACTAGGAGAACTTCCGTTCGGCGACAAGCCTCTCGAGCTCTCGGGTAAGATAGTCGGACACTTCCTTGACGGTCGAGAGGCGCAGGGCCTCCTCCGCGATCTCCCTTGCCTCGGAGGCCCGAAGGCTGCGGATGATGTTTTTCACCGTGGGGATCGACACCGGGTTCATCGACAGCTCGTCGAGACCGAAACCAACGAGAAGCGCAACCAGCATCGGATCTGCTGCCATCTCGCCGCACATACCCACTTTGATTCCGGCCGCATGAGCCGAGTCTATGACGAAGCGGAGCGTACGCAGAATCGCCGGATGCAGCGGCTCGTAGAGGTACGATACCTGCTCGTTACCCCGGTCGACACCGATGAAGTACTGGATCAAATCGTTGGTACCGATGCTGAAGAAACTGGCCTCCTCGGCCAGGAGGTCCGCGATCGCAGTTGCCGATGGCAGCTCGAGTGTCACGCCGAAAGGCAGGTCTTCTCCGAACTCGAGGCCGTCTTTCCTCAGCTCCGCTTTCGCCTCTTCTACCGTTGCAAGGGCCTCCCGGAGCTCTCCGACCCCGCTGATCATGGGGAACATTGCCTTGATGTTGCAGTGGCGACGCGCCCGCAGAAGGGCCCGCAGCTGCTCCTTGAAGAGATCCCGATGCTTCAAGAGCAGCCTGATGGCCCTCAAGCCCAGCGCGGGATTCTCCTCCGACTCCCCGGCATCGTCCCCGAGTTGCTCCGCCGAGAGGTCAAAGGCACGGACGATGACCGACCACGGTTTCATCTGTTCCGCCATCCGGCGGTAGACGACGTATTGTTCCTCCTCGCTCGGAAAACGTCCGCGGCCGCGCGTCAGGAACCACTCAGATCGAAAAAGCCCGATTCCCTGGGTGCCGTTCTCCAGCGCCGAGTCGCACTCCTCGGGAAACTCGATGTTCGCCTGGAGGACAACGCGGTACCCATCCCTGGTCTCAGCAGGCAATTCCCGGAGATGGGCCAGCTTTTGACCGACGGTTTTCTCCCGGCGACCCCGCGCCCGGTATTCCCTCAACATCTCCCGATCAGGATTCACGACCACGACCCCGGCGCTGCCGTCCAGCACCAGCGGCGCCCCGTGATTGACCTTCTTCATGAGCCCTTGCACGCCCACCACGCAGGGAATCCCCAGAGAGCGAGCGATAATGGCGGTATGGTAGGTTCTGGAACCTACCTCCATCGCCAGTCCTCCCGTGTGCTCCCAGTCGAGCTGCACCGTATCGGAGGGGCGGACGTTCTCGGAAAGAAGGATGTATTGCCGCTCCAGCTCACCGAGAGGTCGATGCGGGACTCCCGCGATATTGCGCACCAGACGCCCGGTCACGTCGAAAATGTCGCCTTTGCGCTCACGCAGGTAGTCGTCCTTCAGCGAGTCGAAGACGGAGGCCAGCTCCTCCACCGCCAGCTTGACCGCCCACTCGGCGTTGACGCGCTCCTGGCGGATGATTCCGATGATGCGCTCGATCAGCAGTGGATCGTCCAGCATCAACATCTGCGCATCAAAGATGTACCCGTGGTCTTCACCCAGCGCTTTGACCGTTCGAGACTTGATTTCTTGAAGCTGTTTCAGGGTCTGTTTCTTGGCCTCGAGCACCCGATCGATCTCGGGCTTCACTTCCTGCCGGAGAAGGGGCACCCGAAATATCGGAATCTCCTGGTGCTGAAAAACGAGAGCTCGGGCGACCACGATACCGGGCGAGACACCGATGCCGTGCAGCACCAGCGGCCGCGGAGGAGTGTGGCCGTCCGCTTCCGGCGCGTGGCGCGCACCTGCACTCATTCGTGTCCGACCTCGCCCAGGCCCTCGGCGACCAGATTCACCAGCGCCTCCACTGCCTCCCGCTCGTCGTCCCCCGCGGCCGTGATAGTGATGACGCTCCCGACCGAGGCAGCAAGAAACAGAATGCTCAGAATACTCTTGCCGTCGATGGTGGTCCCTTCCCTGCTGACGGTCACCTTGGAGTGGAATTGACTCGCGGTGCGAACGAACCGCGCGGCCGCACGGGCGTGAAGCCCAAGCACGTTGACGATCTCGACCCGCTTTTCAATCACGCTTTTGGACCGCTCCGGTCCGCGGCCAGCAGGTCGCTCGCCAGATAGATGCTCTCCTTGCCCTGGGAGGAGGCACCATGGGCGACTTCTCTCAACTCGACCTCCTCTTCCTCCCGGAGAGTGGCGAGCCGAATGAGCATGGGGAGATTCACTCCGGTCACGACCTCCACCTTGTCTTTCTCGAGTAAGGTGAGACTCAAGTTCGAAGGTGTTCCTCCGAACATGTCCGTCAGAACGACCGTGCCGGTGCCCCGCTCGACGCGGGCAATGGCCTCTTTGATCTCCTTCTCCGCATCTTCAGGGCTCTCCTGCCAGCCGATCGATACGGCCGTAACATTGGGAATGTCCCCGCCGATGATCATCTCCGCAGCAGCAACGAGCTCGCGTGCCAGCTGGCCGTGGGTAACTACAACGATACCTATCATTGGACTTGCCTCGTGGGCTTTGCGGATGCGGGTGAAGTATGAAAGCTCCGACGAGGAGCGTCAAACGACTATTCGAAGCACCGGACCGTCTAGACCGGGTTTCCTGAAGCGATCGTTAGCGGAACTCCTGGCTTCCGCGAGTGGCCGCAGCGCTTCTCTCGTTGCGGCTTCGCTGCGCTGTGCTCTCTGGGGTGCCGACTCGACCTTCTGCGGATTCGTGATCCCTTTGTTTGGTTCTGGGGTTCCTCTCTTCCTGGGTTCCGTGTGATCTCTTTGGCTTTTGCCTCTTTGCGTTGAGCTCTCACGGAGGCTCGATGAGCCCGAAGTTCCCATCCGGGCGCCGGTAGAGGACGTTGGTCCGGTCGTTGGCAGCATTCCGAAAGACGAGAAACTCCGCCTGCTCGTCTTCGATCTCGAGCACCGCTTCCTCCACGCTGAGCGGCTTGACGATGAACCTCCGGCTCTCGATGACCCGCGGGCCCGCAGGCTCCAAGGTGGGGGCCAGGATGTCGAGGGTCCCCACCTCCTCCTTCTGAACGCCCCCGCGGCGACGCTTTTTGTCGATACGCTTGGCTCGCTGTTTCTTCGCCTGCCCCTGGATCTTCTCCAGAGCCAGCGTGACCGACGACTTGAAGTCTTCCGACGCTTCCGTCGCCGAGAAGTAGACACCTCCCCGGCTGTGTACATTCAGTTCTGCGATTTGGCGATACTTCTCGGCCGAAAGGATGACATGGATATCGGTGATGCCATCGATGAAACGATCGAGCTTGACGACCCTTGTCTCGATGTAGCTCCTGAGCGAGCTGGAGACGTCGACGTTCCGCGCGGTGATCTGGACCGTCATTGCGCTTTGTGTCTCCGGGCAACGTGGATTCGGGCTTCGACCAAACGCCGGTCCACGTGGGTGCGCGTCTTCACGAAGTGAATGGACTGCTGTAGAGGTTCTTCCGCTGATTGGAAGGCGGGATACGGAGCTCCTCGCGATACTTCGCGATCGTACGGCGCGCAAGTACCAGCCCCTCCTGCTCGAGAAGCTTGACGATCTTCGAATCGGACAGGGGTTTTTGGGGATTCTCTTCCTCCACGATCCTTTTGATTCTCCGCTTGATGGTTACCGACGAGACGCTGTCGCCGTAGGTACTGGGGATTCCGCTGTGGAAGAAGTACTTCATCTCGAACACACCCTGGGGGGTATGTATGTACTTGTTGCTTAGGACCCGGGACACCGTCGACTCGTGCATCCCAATGTCCACCGCAACATCCCTGAGGACCATGGGCCTCAGGTGCTCAAGCCCGTTGTCGAGAAACTCCTGCTGCTGGCGAACGATGCTCGCCGCAACTTTGTAGATCGTCTTCTGTCGCTGGTCCACCGACTTGATGAGCCAGAGCGCGCTGCGGAGTTTCTCCTTGACGTAATTGCGTGTCTCTTCGTTCTCCGCCGACTTGTTCTCGAGCATCCGGCGGTAAACGGAACTGATCCGTAGATGCGGCAATCGATCTTCGTTCAGTACGATTTCGTACTTGCCGTCGACTTTGACGACATAGACGTCCGGTGTGACGTAGTGAGTCTTCTCCGCGTTGAATTTGCTTCCCGGTTGCGGATCCAGACGGCGAATGATCTCGCAGTGCTGGATGACATCCTCGTAGGGAAGCGCCATCGCCTTGGCGATCTCGTGGAATCGATGATTCTGCAAAAGCTCGAGGTGCTCCGCCACCATCGTCTCGGCCGGCGTCCCCCCCAGCTCGAGGTGACGCAGTTGCAGCACCAGGCATTCCCTCAAGTCGCGGGCGCCAACGCCGATGGGATCGAACGCCTGCACCACGGCAAGCGCGCGCTCGACGTCCTCGCGCGGGTAGCTCCCCATCTCGCAAATCTCTTCTATGGAAGCCTGAAGGAAGCCCTGCTCGTCGATGTTGCCGATGATGGCTTCACCGATCTCGGTGTCGAACGGACCGGTGATGAGTCTCGCCTGCCAGGCGAGATGATCGGCAAGGGAAGAGGTCGTAGCGAGAGTGTTCTCGATGGGCGGAAGCTCCGGCACCTCGAAGCTCGTCCGCGGCCGGTAGCCCTCGTCGAGATAGTCGCTGAAGAACGACTCGTAGTCGATCTCGTTCATCGAATTGTCGTTCTTGGTCTCCGGCTCGGGCTCCTGGCGCTCCCCCGATGCTTCCGGCGCCTTTGTGGCCGGTGTTTCCGTTCGCTCGGGCGCTTCACCGTCCGAGGACGATGACTCCTCGAGAGCCTTCTCCAGTTCCTCCTCCAGGAGCGGGTTCTCGGTAATCTCCTGCTGGAGCATATCGACGAGCTCCAGCGTCGACATCGGAAGCAGCTTGATGGCCTGCTGCAGGGAAGGCGTCAGAATGAGCCTCTGCTGGAGTTTCACCTGAAGCACTAGCTTCTGCTGCACGTTTGCCTTCTCTGTCGGGGCCTCACCTATTCTAACAGGCAGGGCGAGACCATCGGCTAAATTCTAATCCAATCGAAAGTCCTCCCCAAAGTACACGCGTCGCACGTCTTCGCTCTCGGCCAACTCCTCGGGCGTTCCGGCACAGAGAATCTTGCCGGCGTTCATGATATAGGCCCGATCGGTAATCTTGAGTGTCTCCCTCACACTATGGTCCGTCACCAGAATGCCGATTCCGCGACCCTTCATGTGATCCACAATCCTCTGGATATCACCCACCGCGATAGGGTCGATACCCGCGAAGGGCTCATCGAGGAGCATGAACGAGGGTGAAGTGACCAGAGCCCGCGTGATCTCGGCACGACGGCGCTCGCCGCCGGAAAGCGTGTAGCCTTTCGACTTCGCTTTGTCCAACAGGCCGAGCTCATCGAGCGCCTCGTTCAAACGATGTCGCTTCTTCTCGGGGCTGAGGGACATTGTTTCGAGGATGGCGAGTATGTTCTCCTCCACTGTGAGCTTGCGAAAGATCGACGGCTCCTGCGGAAGATAGCTGATGCCGCTGCGAGCCCGCAAGTACATTGGCAGTGAAGTGATCTCCTTGTCATTTAGGAAAACGCTCCCCGAATCAGGTTGCGTCAGACCGACCACCATGTGAAAGGTGGTCGTTTTGCCGGCACCGTTTGGCCCGAGCAGACCGACGACTTCCCCCTCGTGAACCTCCAGGCTCACGTCGTCGACGACTCTCTTGTTGCGGAAGGACTTCGCGAGCAACCGACCCTCGAGAACCTTCATCAAAAAGGGCGTCGCTTTGATGAGTATGTCGTCTTGGTCCGGGCTTGCTCGTGACCGTCAACAAGAAGCCTATCATTCGACAAAAAGAAAGTCAACTCCTTGCCTTCAGTGACTTTATCGCCATCTCGAAGAGACGCATTCTCGCCCGTGATGGTTATGCTCTCCTCTTTCGGCAAGTATCTTGCAACGCTTCCACGCGCCTCGCCGCCCGGGGTTTTGATCTCCACATCGCCCTCGGCGAGCAATTCGACAATCTCCTGCCCTCCGTCACCCAGCGTCACGTCGAGACGGCTCCCGTTCAAGGTCATGTCCTGGTTCTTCATCGAAACCGCCCTGCGGTAACGGAGCACGCCTTCGTCGCGCCGGAAATCGAATCGCCCGGACTCGGTGAGCGTCGTGCTCGGCTTCTCCTCTCCGTTCGGGTCCGGCCGCACGAACACCGTTCGTACTTTTCCCCTGGCCTCCAGAACACCCTCCTCCTCGTAGATTCTGATGCGATTGGCCTCGATGCGATTGTCCCCCTGGAAGCCCCTCGCCGAGCCGAGGTAGGTCGCAATTTTCGTCTCCCCGGTGTAGCGAAGCTCGTCCGCCACGAAATAGATCGGCTCGTCGTCGCTCTCGTCGCCGCCCGGGAAGATCCCCTGCGAGCGCTCCAGCTGGCTGGCAGTCGTCCGGACGTCGCCGTCGCCCCGCGTATCGCCGGTGGCGACGTCGATGACGATCGTGCGCGCCTCCATACTCGCTCGCGAGTCCCATAGTTTCGGCTCGTCCTCGAGCGTCAACCGATCCTCTTGCAGCTCGAAGATTGCAGTATCGGCGGTCGCCTGGACATCCTCCTGCTCGAAGTGCACCGCCCGGAGGCATCTCACGACGATCAGCTCGCCGGTCTCGGGATCGAACTCGCTCTCGATCTGGCGTGCGGTGATTTTCTTCGCAACCTTGTCACTCGATTCGTCCACCGGCGTGAGCGTCAGCGTGACGCCCCCGCGACCGCGCACAAAAGCCAGCCGCCCCTGCTCGTCGAAGTCGAATATCAGCCGGTTCCCCTCGAGCTCCTTGCGAAAGCCGTCACCCTCGCCTCGCGGCGGCTCGAAGATCAGATGCCCCTTGTCGCTGGCGCGTACCCGCTCGAGCAGCTCGGTGCCAGCTCGAAAAGCCAAGTCCACCCGGTGCGACAAGAGCCGTTTCACCCCCGGCTCATCGGTCGACAGGCCCGCCAGTGGATCGGGATCGGCGTCCTCAGGCGCCTCGCCGGCGCCAATCGCTGCCTCCTCGGCCGGCTCGGCCGTGGCCTCGTCGAGCTCCTGCACAGGAGTGTCGATGCGAAGCTCGACGTTCTCGAACGCCTCGACGTGCTCAATCTTGTCGCCCTCGCCCAGGGTGAGCTGAAGGTCGTTGCATGCAAGCGAGCGTGTCTTCTGACGCACGAAGACATCGTCGACGAACTGAATACGCGATCCCCCGCCCCGCATGATCGCGGAAGCGGACCGAATCCTAACCGGATCCTCACCACCGCGATGAAGCGTCATGTCGACGCCGTCGTCCAGGTACATCTCACCGTGAGTCATGATGTAGCGCATGCTGCCTGCATCGCCGGCGAGGTCTTCCCTGAAGAACTTGACGGGCTTCTCGGTCCAGAGCTCATCCGGGTAGCGGCTGAAGTCGAGAACATCTGCTTCGAGACGCATCGACGCGTTGTCGCGGATCACAACGTTGCCTTCGAAGTGAGCCGTCTCATCTTCGGTGAGCACACAGTGGTCGGCCGTTATCACCACCGGTACCTTGTCGCGCCCCACATCGATGTGAATCTCGACGTCCCGGAACATCTGCCCCGAATCGGTGCGGCCGATACTCTCCGCGGCCAGCAGACGCCAGACGCTACGCCCTTCCGAATCGAGCTGCGTGATCTCGACCTGCCGGGAGATGGCGTCCTTGCCGTCGTCACCCTCGATCAAATCGGGAATGACCGACTCGGCCTTGCTGAAGGACTCGTAGAGTTGTGCGCCGACCACACCGCCGAAGCCAATGAGAATCAGGGAAAGAATCCACTTGATGAGTCGAATCTGGCCGACGGTCATGAGTCCGGTCCGGAATCGAGCCCGAGCTCACCCATCCGACGGAACTTCTGGTATCGCCTCTCCAGACGCTCCTCGCTACTGAACTTCTCCAGCCGCTCCAACGCCTCCACCAGGTGCCTGTTGAGAATCTGAGCGGTTTGCTGGTGAGCGGTGTGAGCTCCGCCCGGCGGCTCGGGCACTATGGTGTCGACCAGCCCGAGCTCATGGAGGTTCGGAGCGGTCAGCTTCAATCCTGTCGCCGCATCTTCGGCCCGCCCGGCGTCCTTCCAGAGAATCGCCGCACAGCCCTCCGGAGAGATGACGGAGTAGATCGCGTGCTCCATCATGAGGATCTCGTCACCCACAGCGATGGCGAGTGCACCGCCGCTGCCACCTTCTCCGGTCACCGTCACGATGATCGGGACGTTGATGCGAGCCATCTCCCGAATGTTGTACGCAATGGCCTCGGCCTGGCCGCGCTCCTCTGCGTCGATCCCCGGGTACGCTCCAGGCGTGTCCACGAAGCAGAGGATCGGGCGGCGGAACTTCTGAGCCAGCTTCATGACCCGGAGCGCCTTCCGATAACCCTCCGGCCGCGGCATTCCAAAGTTGCGATGGATCTTCTGCTTGGTGTTCCGGCCCTTCTGGTGCCCCACGATGACGACCGGGCGACCGTGAAACCAGGCCAGCCCCGCCACGATGGCCGGGTCTTCCGCGAAACGCCGATCCCCGTGGATCCCGATGAAGTCCGTGAACAGCAGCTCGATGAAATCCAGAGTGTAAGGACGCTGAGGGTGGCGCGCCACCTGGACCCTCTGCCAAGGGCTCAGGCGTGCGTAGATGTCCCGCCGCATCGCATCGAGCTTCTGGCGGAGGCGGGCGACGTCGCGCTCGGTGGCCGTATCGTCCGGATAGCCGGTGAGCGCCTCGATCTCCTTCTGCAGCGCGACGAGCGGCGCCTCGAAATCCAGTGTTTCCAGGCTCATTCAGCGCAAGTGTAGCAAGAAGCCGGGAAGACAAGGAAGCTAGGCCAAGCAATAGGCCAGGAAACGGGAAAGCCAGAAACAAATCGCTAAGCCTCAATCGGTTACGGCCGGACGACCTGGTGCATCATCGCGCGCTCACTTCTCGTTCGCGCGCGGCGCCTCGCTCCTCGCTCGGCGCTCCCGCCGTCGGCCCATTCGGGCCGGTCTCGCGGCAGACGCGATGGCTGCCGCTCGGGCAGCCTGCGGACGCATTTTTCAGCGGCCTGCTAGTGCCGGCCCCTTCCTGGTTTCCGTAGCTCTTGGCTTCCTGCTCTACCTGGTTTCCTGTTCCTTCCTGGCTTCCGCGGTGTCGAAGCGCTCGTTCGACAGCTTGACCGCCCCCTCACCGCAGACGGCCTCCAGGCTTTCCACCAGCTCCGGCGAGGGCTCGACCCGAAAGAAGGGGTGCGGACGGACGAAGACCTCGAAGTCCGAGCGCACGAGCTCGAAGCGAAGCGCGCACTCCCCACGGTGGGACTCGAGGATCTCACGCAAGTGCGGAAGGCTGTCTTCGATGAAGGAGTCGAGCGGCACCCGCAGCGTCATCGCGGACGCCTCTCGCTGCTTGACTTCGTCGAGGAGGCCTATCTTGCTCGCGAGTATCTTTCCAATGTCCTCTTCGCGCTCCGGCTTTCCCTTGACGAGCACGACTTCGTCCTTGCTCAGAATACCGAAGCTCTCCCGATAAAGATCAGGGAACACCACGACCTCGGCTTCGCCGAGCTGGTCCTCGACGCGCACGACCGCCATCGGGTCACCACGCCGCGTCCGGAGGGTGCGGATCCCAACGATGAGCGCCACCAGCGTGACCTCCTGCTCTTTCCGACCCCGCTTCGGCTCCGGTGACTCGGGCGCTTCTTCGGTCTCGGCAAGGGTCTTCGTGTTGCAGGAGGCGTAGGTCCGTATGTCTTCCTCGTACTTGTCCAGCGGGTGACCGCTCAGATAGAAGCCCAGGGTCGCCTTCTCGAAGCCCAGACGCTCGGAGTCGTTCCAATCGGGAAGATCAGGATAGCTTCGCAGCGAGGGAGGTCTTCTCACCGCGCCGGCACCGCCGAAAAGGCTCCCCTGCCCGCTCTCGCGCTCCCGCTGAGTCCGCTGACCATAGTCGAGCGAAGCGTCGATGACCGCGGCAAGCTGGGAGCGCTTCGTCCCGAGAGAGTCGAAGCAGCCCGACTTTACCAGGCTCTCGAGCACGCGCTTGTTCACCAGGCGCAGATCAACTTCCTCACAAAGATCGGCAAGGGTCCGGAAACGCCGCGCTTTCTCACGCGCCGCGAGAATGGACAGAATCGCCGACTCGCCCACGTTCTTCACTGCCGCGAGGCCGAAGCGGATCTTGTCGCCCACCACTTGGAAGTCGATCTCGCTCTCGCTGATATCCGGAGGCAGGACCTCGATCCCCATGTCGCGACAGGCGCCCATGTACTGCACCACCTTGTCCGTGTTCGTCTTTTCCGAGGTTAGAAGCGCTGCCATGAAGAACACCGGATAGTTTGCCTTCAAGTAGCCCGTCTGATAGGCGAGGACCGCGTAGGCCGCCGAGTGGGAACGATTGAAGCCATAACCACCGAAGTGCTCGATGAGATCGAAGATCTTCCGCGCTTTTCTCTCGGGAATCTTGTTGGCAACGGCCCCCTTCATGAACTTCTCGCGCTGAGCCTGCATCACGTCCGCCTTCTTCTTGCCCATGGCCTCCCGGAGAAGATCGGCCTGCCCGAGCGTGAAGCCGGCGAGCTTCGAAGCGATCTGCATCACCTGCTCTTGATAGACGATGACGCCGAGGGTGTCCTGCAGAATCTCCTCGAGCTGGGGGAGCTCGTAGCGAACGTCCACCTTGCCTCGTTTGCGGCCGATGAAGTCATCGATCATCCCGCTCCGGATCGGGCCGGGACGGTACAGTGCGTTGAGTGCGGTCAGATCGCTCAGCTTCTCCGGCTTGAAGCGCCGGAGAATGTCCCTCATGCCATCACTCTCGAACTGAAACACACCAAACGTCCGACCTTCCGAGAAAAGCTGGTAGGTCTTCGCGTCATCCAAAGGCAGTCGGTCGAGGTTGATCTCGACGCCGAGGTCGCTGCGGAGCATCTTCACGCAATTGTCGATGAGCGTGAGGGTGCGGAGCCCCAGGAAGTCCATTTTGAGGAGGCCAATGTCTTCCACGTCCCGCATGCCGTACTGGGTCGTGATTTCTCCCTTGCTTCCTCGATAGAGCGGCAGGAACTCGGTCAGCTCCCGAGGAGCGATGACTACGCCCGCGGCGTGTGTCGAGGCGTGCCGGCTGACTCCCTCCAGTCGCTTGGCCGCCTCGACGAGCTCGCCGATGCGGTCATCCTGCTGGACAGCCTCCCGGAGCTGAGGCACTTGTTTCAGCGAGGACTCCAGGGTGGCGTCGAGGGCGGTGGAAATCATCTTCGCGACGCGGTCCACGTCCGCGTAGGGAATGTCGAGCACGCGCCCCACGTCCCGGAGAACCGCCCGCGCCTTCATGGTTCCGAACGTGATGATCTGCGCGACGTTGTCCCGACCGTACTTCTCGGTCACGTAGTCGATGACCTCGCCGCGTCTCTGCTCGCAGAAGTCGATGTCGATGTCCGGCATGCTGATCCGTTCGGGGTTGAGGAAGCGCTCGAAAATGAGACCGTGCTCCAGCGGATCGATGTCAGTAATGCGAAGACTGTAGGCGACGAGGCTGCCCGCGGCGGATCCGCGCCCCGGTCCCACTGGAATCCCCATCTCTCGCGCGTACCGGATGAAGTCCCAGGTAATGAGAAAATAGCTGGGGAAACCCATCTCCCGAATGATGCCGATCTCGCGCTTGAGTCGAGCCTCGTAGTCGGCGAGCGTGTGCCTTCCGTCGGTACCGGCCGCCTCTTCGCGAAGACTCCATCTCCAGCGGAACCCGTCCCACACGACTTTCTCGAAGTAGCCGTCGACCGTTTCACCGTCCGGCACCGCGAATCGCGGAAGCTGAAACCCATCTCGCTCGAGATTGGTTTCCACCCGCTCTGCGATGGCGAGCGTGTTGTCGAAGGCCTCCTCGTAGCCTTTGAAGACCACCGCCATCTCTTCCGAGGACTTGAAATAGAACTGATCGCCCGGGTAGCGCATGCGCTGGTCGTCGACCTTCTTTTTTCCGGTACCGATGCAGAGGAGAATGTCGTGCGCTTCCGCATCCTCGCGCGATATGTAGTGACAGTCGTTCGTCGCTACGGTGGGAATGCCCTCCTTCCGGGCCAGCTCGTAGAGAGCCGTATTGACTGTCTTCTCGTCTTCGAGGCCGAGATTGTGGTCCTGAATCTCCAGATAGAAATTGCCGTCGCCCAGGATGTCTCTGTAAACGCCCGCGGCGCGTAGCGCCTTGTCCTCGTCCCCCCGCAGTGCGGCCTGGGGAACCTCTCCCTTCAAGCAGGCGGAGAGCCCGATGAGCCCTTTCGAGTACTCGGCGAGCAGCTCCTTGTCGATGCGTGGCTTGTAGTAGAAACCCTCCAGGTAGCCCGCCGTCACCAGCTTGACCAGGTTGCGATATCCCTCATTGCTCTCGGCCAGCAGCACCAGGTGGTTGTTGGTGTCCGAGATGCTCCCCCCGGCAGATTTCTCGAAGCGGCTTCCCGGCGCCACGTAGATCTCGCAGCCGAGGATGGGTTTGATTCCCTTCTCCGTTAACGCCCGGAAGAAAGAGACCGCACCGAACATGTTCCCGTGGTCGGTCAGGGCCACCGCCGGCATCTCGTATCTGGACGCCAGCTCGACCATCTGCTCGATACGGCTTGCCCCGTCGAGGAGCGAGAAGTCACTGTGGTTGTGTAGGTGGACGAACGGACGTGATGTCATCGGCTCTCAGCATCTACTCCCATTCGATAGTAGAGGGCGGCTTGGAGGAGATATCGTAGACGACGCGGTTCACGCCCCGGACCTCGCCCACGATTCGGTTCGAGACCCTGCGTAGCAGATCCGGCGGCAGCGCCGCCCAGTCCGCGGTCATGCCGTCTCGACTCTCCACGGCTCGGATGGCGACCACATGCTCATACGTGCGCGCATCGCCCATGACCCCCACGCTGCGCACCGGGAGCAGCACCGCAAACGACTGCCAGAGTTTCCGATAGAGCCCCTCCTTCTTCACTTCGGTCTGGAGGATATCGTCCGCCTCCCGCACGATAGCGAGACGCGCCTCGGTGACCGAGCCCAGGATACGGATCGCGAGGCCAGGTCCGGGAAAAGGCTGTCGCTGCAGGAGCTCCTCATCGAGGCCGAGCTCGGCACCCAGTTCCCGCACCTCGTCTTTGAAGAGCTCACGCAAGGGCTCGATCAGCTCGAGCTTCAGTCGCTTTGGTAGGCCACCGACGTTGTGGTGGCTCTTGATGACCGCCGAGGGTCCCTTGACGGAAACGCTCTCGATGACGTCGGGGTACAGCGTACCCTGCGCGAGGAAGCGGACATCTTTCAGCTTCCTGGCCTGCTCTTCGAAGACCGCGATGAACTCGCGACCGATGATCTTGCGCTTGCGTTCCGGGTCGGCGACCCCGTCGAGACGTCTGAGGAATCTCGCCGACGCATCCACGAAGACCACTTCGAGATGAAGCTTGCGCGAGAAGCGCTCGACGACCTGAGCGGCTTCGTTCTTTCGAAGGACACCATTGTCGACGAAGATGCAGGTCAGCCGGTCGCCGATCGCACGATGGATGAGCATCGCTGTCACCGACGAGTCCACGCCGCCGGAGAGAGCGCACACGACCCGCCCGTCACCTGCCCGCTCGCGAATGGAAGCGATCGCCTGCTCGGCGTAGGACTCCATCGTCCACTCGCCCCTCACCCCGCAGACGTCGAAAGCGAAATTTCTCAGAATATCCTTGCCCTGCTCGGTGTGGGCAACTTCGGGATGGAACAGCACCCCGAACCGATGGCCGGATTCGTCTTCGAACGCCGCGACTGGAGCTGCCTCGGTCCGCGCCGTGACGCGAAACCCGTTCGGCAACGACTCGATGCGATCCCCGTGGCTGGCCCAGACGCGCAGGTTGGGCCCGATCCCGGAAAACAGCGGACTTCCGTCGAGACATTCGAGCATCGCGGGCCCGTACTCGCGCTGCGCCGCCGGCTTCACTGCGCTTCCGAGCTCCTTGGCCATCAGCTGCATGCCGTAACAAACTCCGAGAAGCGGCACCGGCATCTGGAACAGCTCCGGAGGACAGGCCGGCGCATCGTCTTCGTAAACGCTCTCCGGTCCCCCGGAGAGAATGACGCCTTTCACTTCCACCCGCTCGAGACGCTCGACGGGCGTCGAGTACGGAAGTATGGAGCAGTGGACCGAAAGTTCCCGCAGACGCCTCGCGATGAGCTGCGTATACTGCGAGCCGAAATCGAGAATGATAATCGTCTCTTGCGGCATGGGCGATCCGTTTGGAAACGGAGATTATACAAGATTTTGAGGCATCCGTGGATCCCCTCTCAATATATTGTGCTATATAGGCTTGGGAAGTGATGCTCGCCTTTCTGCTTGCAAGCCTCTTACTGGGCCAAGAAACTCAGGATGAACGGCAGTCCCGAACGCCGCCCGGCAAACAACGCCAACAACAGCAGCAACAACCGGCAAAGCCGCAGGAGGAGCTCGGGGAAGAAGCCGCCACCGAACAGACCGGGGAAGCTCAGGGGGAACCAGGCGACAAGGCCGAGGCGGTCGAGTCTCCGCCGCCCCCCCCACCTCCGCTCGGCGTCCTGCCGATCGGTGAATTCGAACGGCTCGTCTACGCACCGCGGGACCGGCCTCAGGTCTATCTGACTTCGTCACACGTGGTGGTCACGACCACCGGCGGAACCGTGGACGCCTACGAAAGTGCCTCGGGAGCTTTCGCCTGGAAGCTGGGATTGCCCGGTGAGCCGCTGTTCCCGCCCACCGCGTTCGACGAGGACGGCTTACATCTGCTCGTCGCGGGTCGGAAAGGTCACGTGCTCGAGCTCGACGTTGCCACTGGCGAGATCGTCAAGGAATGGAGCTTCAGTTTCGAGATCGCGACGATGCCGGTCGTGGCGAACACTCGCCTCTACCTCGGGACGGGCGCGAACGAGGTGGTCGCGATCGACATTAGTCTCGGCCACGAGCTTTTTCGAGTCGGGCTCTCCGAGCGCCCGACTGCCCTCGCGCTCCACGAAGAGCTCCTCGTCGTGTCCGGCGACGTGCAGAGCCTGACCGCTCTGCGGGCAACCGATGGCGACGAGCTCTGGGTCTTCAAGGCCCGCGGAGCCTTTCGTGCAGCGGCAGTTTTCAACGCGACGGGCGAGCGTCTCTACATCGGTAATGACACGGGCGACTTTTATTCTATCCGTACCGCGAACGGTAAACCGCGTTTTCGCTGGCCGACGGGTGCGGCCATTCGCTCCCCGGCACGGGTCGAAGGAAAAATCGTCTACCTCACCACCTACGCCAACACGCTTTTTGCGTTCAACTCCGGCAACGGGCACGAGCTCTGGCGGCTCGACCTGCCGGGCCGTCCTGCCTCCAGTCCGCTACGTGCCCACCGGCGCCTGCTCGTGGCGACTCAGGACGGAATTCTGGTCGAGGTGGATGCCCAGACTGGCCGTGAGACGGCCCGCATGCGACTGCCTTCCGAAGTCTTCACCGAGCCGGCTCTCTTCGTCCCCCCGCCGCAGTTGACGGTGGTGGGCGAGCTCGGGGATGCATCGGCTGTTCTGAACACAGAAGAAGACTCTGTGCCGGAAACCGTCTTGGCGACCACGACCGCCCCTCCGCGCCATACGACCTCGTCGGTCCCTTCCTCCGAGACCACTGCGACGCTGCCGATCGATGGCGTCCTCGACCCCGACCTCGCCGGGGCGCCCGAAAAGATCGAAGAGATCGAAGACCGGCCCCTCGCGTGGTTCGAGCGAGCCCGGGTGGCGGTTCCACTCCGCACGGGCGAGGTGCTTCTGTTAAAGCACGACCGCCCGGCACCGGTCGAGCCGCCGGACTCGCTCACCGGGGAGACGGAGGATGGGATTGAGCTACCCGAACGCCCCGAAGGTGCTGGCGCCACGACCACGACGACGACCACCGTACCGCCAAAGAAGTAGCCTTGCGCTGAAGTCGGAAAATCCGCACCCGGACCGTTGTTCTCCGTTTTCTCACCACAGAGCGCACAGAGATCCACAGAGAATCTATCGAAACCCGGAGTTCCGCACTCGGACGCTCGCAGAAACCCGGCTCGGCAGGAAGCCAGGAAGAGGGGAAGCCAGGAGCCGCGCCAAGTGGGCAGAATTTATATCCCTTTCCGGGTTTCCCGAGTTCCGGGTTTCCTGCTCTGCCGGGTTTCTCGTCAGCGTCCGCTCACGGACTTCCTGGCTTCCGCCTACGCACAAGGCTACGGCGGACCGGCCGAAGCTTCACGCGAAGGCCGGTCGGCGAGTGGCCGCGGCGGTACCTTCTTTGCCGCGGCTTCGCTGCGCTGTAGTCTCCCGCCTACGTCGTCGATCCTCTCAACCGCTGACGACTTCGGCGCGGCTCACCGAAGCCTTGGCGAAGGCGGCTGTGGTGCCGTCTCGTTTTTTCACGGATTCGGTGAGCCGCGGTCCAGATGAGAGTGGATGCCGTGTTTTCTTTGCGCCTTTGCGTTATGTTTTCTCCCCGAATCAGCCCTTCCGCAGATTCCCCGGAGTCGTCTTTTCACGGATTCGGTGGCTCCCCGGCAGAGGACAACCGTGTCCTCAAGCGAGGAGCGCCTCTCCCTGTAAACCCTTGCAAACACTGCCTATCGTTGTGGAACGGATCCTGCAACTCGACGGATGGCTTCAGGTCGAAAGGGCGAACCTTTTCGTGATCTTGATCATTTTTCTACTAGAAATGTTCTCTTGACATAAAAGGAAAAATGAGGTGTCCTTCACAATCCTAAATAAAGAAAACGGTCGCAGCTAAGCGGCCGATGGAGGGACACCTCAATGAAAAGCAGTATCACGCGGGAGGAGTTTAGTAAAGAAGTAAGTCGTCTATCCGAGGAGTTCGCGGAGCAAGTGTGGCAGGCGGTCGTGGAAGCGGAAGCTGATGTCGAACGGTGTGACGAGTGGATGCGGGTCAAGGGCAGCGAATACCTGCGTGAGGTACTGGGCAAGGCGCTCAGCCAACGCTCGGAACGACTCGGTGTGTCAGGCGCATGCGAATGCGGCGCGTCGATGGAGTTTCGACAACATCGAGCGTTCCGGGTGCACACGGTACTGGCGGGTCGGGATGTGGAGCTGAGTGTGGTTTACGCTCAGTGCTGTGAGTGTCGTCAAGGCAAGTATCCGCTGCTGGAAGAGATGCGGGTGGACCAGGAGGGATTCACGCAAGCCTTACAAGAGTTGTCGCTGTTGGCAGGAGTGATCGAACCCTACCGCTCGGCGAGCGAGCAATTGCTGCGAAAGTTCACCGGGGTGGTCGTGAGCTCCGAGAAGATTCAAAGCTTGGTAGGCGCCGATGGGAAAAAGGCGGAGGGTTTTTCGAAAGAGCCTGCGAACGAGGTGGAAGCTGGAACGGGCAGACGCCATAAGGGACCGCTGTACATAGGGATAGACGGCGGGATGGTATTCGTGGACGGCCGCTGGCAGGAAGTCAAGCTAGGCTGCCTTTATACCGAGCAAGGGCGTGTGCAGAGCAAGCTCGGACGCGGAGAGTTGACCGAACGACAGGTCGTAGGGGTTCGAGGTAGCCCCGAAGCACTCGGCGAGGTTTTGTGGCCTCGCTCTTGCTCAATGGGGGCGGAGTCTCGCAAGGTCGTCATCCTGGGTGACGGTGCGCCGTGGATTTGGAATCTTGCGGAGGAGCTGTTCACCGATCGAGTCGAGATCCTTGATTGGTATCACGCCGACGAGAATATCAGCCCTGTGGCACGGGTGGTTTTCGGCGAAGGCACCGACGAAGCCGCACAGTGGCGCAAATCGCAACTCGACCGTCTATACGAAGACGCCGTGGATGAGGTGATCGAGGGTTTGCGGTTTCTGAAAAAGCGTCATCGTTCCAAAGACGAAGAGATCGACAAGCTCACCGGCTACCTCGAGAGAAACGGGCATCGAATGAAATACAGAACGTTTCGACAAAGCGGCTACTACATCGGCAGCGGTGCCGTGGAAAGTGCCGTGAGCCACGTTATGCAACAAAGGATGAAGCGAGTCGGGATGAGATGGCACGCCGCTGGGGCCGATG
The DNA here is from genome assembly GCA_965237685.1 of Candidatus Marinacidobacterales bacterium. Taxonomy (GTDB): domain Bacteria; phylum Acidobacteriota; class Vicinamibacteria; order Marinacidobacterales; family SMYC01; genus CBDEGF01. The sequence continues at coordinate 739,525 of CBDEGF010000003.1, read as the reverse complement.
CAATGCTCGCGCTGCGCTGTGTCTTCCGAAGCACGGGCGCCTGGGATTCGTTCTGGAACTATCGAAAACAGGTCGCATGAACGGAAGTCGATTGCGCCCGGTCGAAAGGAGTCATTGACAAAACAGGAACTTTCGAGGCAAGTCAGCAAGGCGAGAAGGGATCATGGCAGAATGGACAGCATCCACCGCCCCGGCAGGATGGAATTTGTCTCGCTTTGGGGCTAACATGGGTTCAAGTCCATGAGTTTTCTGAGCTTATCTTCTGCGCTGGTTCTCGTCGCCGCGGTCGGCGTGGCAGACTCCTCGCCCTCCACGTGGAGCCAACAACCAACGTATCTGAAGAAGCTCATGAGCCGCGAGAATGCTCCTTCGGAGAAGAAGGAGGCTCGCACCCTGGAGGAGCTGGTGCTCGCGTCCGACCACGTCCGGAACGCATTCGAGCAGGGTGACCCGGGCGAGCTCGAATCGTGCCTTGGACCTCAGAAGGTCTTCGTGTTGCTTGGCTCCGAGGACGAGCCGGGTTTCTACGGAGGCGACCAGCTCCGGTTCATGCTCGAGCGCCTGTTCCGAGAACGCGAGACGCGAGCGTTCCGCTCCTCGACGCATGACATCGAGATTGCGGACGACGATAACGCCACCATGCGGGCCGATTGGACCTACATCGTTCTCGATTCCGACGATGAGGTAACGGAACGCCTTCGCTTCCAGTTCGAGAAGAAGAACGAGAGCTGGTGGCTGTCCGAGATCAAATCGAGCCGGCACTGACCGAAGGTTGAGTGCCTCGTGCACTAGTCGCCACGCCTATGAGGCGTCTGCCATCGGGTCTCCACATTACCCTGGCCGCTGGCCTCTTTGCCCTCGTCGTCGCCGACCTGAGCTCCGAATTCGACAAGCTGTCGATCTTCCCGATTCTGGCGCTGCTCGCCCTCGGTCTCCTCCTCGCCGTCTCCGCTCTCTCGAGCAGGCGCGTCGTCGCTTTCGTTCTCCTGGCGGGCGCGACGGCCGGCCTGATGACTCGGCTCGCCTTGTACGAGCGGCTCCTGTACCGCTCGCCGGAAGACTGGAAGCAGGAGCAGCGAGCGATGGCAGAGCGTGTCGCAAAATTGGCCACCGAGCGGTTCGTCAGGTTGTGCCGCGACGGCCACGACACCGCGCGCTCTCTGGCCCGCTCGACCGAGCTCGCCATGGCGGTCGAAGGCTCCGACGCCCAGGACGACTTGCCCGCCGCCTTCGAGCTGCTGTCGCGCGCGGCACTTCCCAGAGCCCTGGACGAGGCTGTCTCCGGAGCCACCCTCTACGATACGTGGCGCCGGCCGATGGCATGGACCGGCGACAACCTCTCCTGGGAAGCTCTTTTTCAGCGGGTGGAAACGTTCCCGGAGGCTCAAACGGCGATTCTCAAACAGGGAGTTTTCACCTACCTCATCATCATCGAGCCCCTCGCCAGCCGCCTCGGTTTCGTCACCGTCGAAATTCCTCTCGTTGCGCAACGTCGTATCGATAACCGGTTTCTTCACGACTACGACGCTATATCGGCCTGGGCGGGAAGAAGCGTCTCGACGGAGTTCGTCGAGCTCGGCTCGACCGCGATCGAGCCTGCCGAAGCCAACCTGGACTGGCAAGGCGATGAAACCTCGCCAAGCCTCTCGTTCGCTCTGAGGGCGCCCCAAGGAGAGCTTCTCGGCATCTCGACGGTGGCGGGCGAAGTGCCAACGACAGCACGTCTCGAAGCGCGACGCAGGGCCAGGACACTCGCCGCTGTGCTGCTCAGCCTCGCAGTCGTGATTGCCATGGTTTTCGTGGGTCGATTTGTCTCTCGAAGGCAGCTCCCGCGACGAAGCTGGTCACGCCTCGCCACACTTCTCGGTGCGTTCTGGGGTGCGCGCCTGACACTGCTGCTCACGAAAGTCCCGCTGGGATTCGGGGTCGACCTCGACAACCCGGCCCACTACGCGTCCTCGCTGCTGTTCGGCCTGCTCCGGTCCCCCATCGACTTCCTACTGACTGCCTTAGCGCTGTTCGGAACGGCGGCAGCAACGTGGTTCATTCTGCTCCGAAGCCACGATGTAGGCCGCCCTTTCTCGCTCATATCACCGCTGTTCATCAAGATCGTCGCCGCGATCTCGAGCCTGCTGGTTCTTCTCGGGGCCAATCACATCGTGTACGACGTGTGGCACAACTCGAAGCTGGCGCTCTCCACCCTGGGCGCCTCACCGGAGCCGTCGCTGTTTGCCGTACAACTCGGGCTCGTCCTGCTGTTCGCCACGGCGGCACTCCTGGTCGGCGGTCTGTACACCCTCGCAGAAATGACGACCGATGCGCGCTCTCCGGTGCTTCGGGATCTCGCGATCGATGTCGTTCTCCTCGCCCTTGCCGCGTTTGTCGCCCCGAGCCTCAGGATCTACGTTGCGGCCTCCGTCGTGCCACTACTCGGAAGCCATCTCCTCGCCATCTACTTCCGCAACGTCGGGAAGTTCGTATCGGGACGTCCCTATACCCGCTTCGCGGTCGGTCTGCTGGTGAGTCTTGCTGCCGTCCTTGCGTTCTATCCATCCATCGTGTGGTTCGAAGACGTCAGCACGCGGGAGTTCATCGAGGCAGCAGCGGCCCCCGCAATTCTCCGCCACGGGGACTCCGAGCTCTCCGTGATCAACGAGACGGCCCGTTCCATCGACCGCCTGGAGGCGGAGGGTCGACTCGAGTCTCTCCGCCGCGACGAGCTCGCCTATGAGCTCTGGGCCTCCTCCGACCTCGCGGCCTCCGCTTTGAGCTCCTCGGTGGAAGTGCGCGACAGCCAGGATCGGCTGGTCTCCCGGTTCGCACTGAACTTCCCTCGAGACGAGATCGTTCAGCGGCCCACTGTCAGCCCCGCTCCCTTTGACTGGATTATCGAGGAGGAGCCCGTCATCGGCGAGCCCAGCCGTCCCGCGATCCGCCTGGTGAGGCGTTCCATTCAGACACCGGACGGCGAACGGTGGGAGATTCAGGTACGGCTGGTAGTGGCCTGGACGAACCTGCCCTTCATCCCTGCGCGGGATCCCTACATCGACCTGTTTCGCGCTCCCGGAATGCAGCTGTCCCTCCTTCACCGGGAGCTCGAGCTCTTCGTGTTCGACGACGACGGGCGCCCCCTGTTTCAATCCACAGAGGCCGCCCTGTTCCTGGATCAAGAGCTCGTTCGTTCGTCTCGCCGCTCGCCGCACTGGGTCGACATACGACTCGAGGGTAAAGCCTACGCAGCCTTCGTCTTTTCCGAGGACAAGGACATCTTCGCACTCTGCTTTCCACGGCGAGCGGCCAAGCAGTACGCGATCGAGATCGTCGGGTGGGCCATTCTCGCCACCGCGGGCGCGCTGGTCGGATTCGTGTTTCTGGTTGCTTTCTTCTCGCCGAGCGGGAGCGCCGCCCTTCGCCCGGCCAGGATATGGCATGCCGTTGGCGAGAGCTTCTACGGAAAGCTCTACGTGGCCTTCGTTCTTCTTGCGCTCGTTCCTATCGTGTCTCTGGCCTTCTTCGTACGAAGCGTGATCGTTCAGCAGCTTCAGGACGAGATCGAGCAGGACGGCCGCGCACGCGCGCAGGTTGCGGCGCGCTTCGTCAACGACTTTCTGATCTTCGAGAAACGGGACCAGAACGAAGGCGGTATCGCGGCTGTTTCGGACTCGCTTCTGGAGTGGGTGGCCTTTCTGGTGGCTGCCGATGTGGACCTCTACAGCAGGGGTGAGCTGATCGCGACCAGCAAGCAAGAGCTCTTCGCCAGCGGCCTGCTCAGCACCCGCGCCGTGCCGTCAGCCTATCGGGACGTGGTGCTCAGCCGCCAGCCCCATTCCATTCATCTCGAGTCGGTCGGCGCCTTCGACTACATCGTCGTCTCCGTCCCGGTGTCCGTGGAGCCCTGGCGCGAGCCGGGCATCCTCGCCTTACCGCTCGCCAGTCGCGGACGAGAGATCGCCAGACGCGTCTCGACGTTGAACCAGACGGTGCTGCTGGCCGCCCTTGGGTTCAGCCTCGCTGCCGCAGCTCTCGCGAACGCCCTCGCGCGGCGTATCGCCGGTCCCATCAACACGCTGACCGACGCCACGCGGCGAATCGCGAAAGGTGATTTCGATGTAGCTCTCGAGAAAGAGTCCGACGACGAGATCGGGGATCTCTTTGCAGGCTTCACCCAGATGACGAGCGACTTGAAGCGCCAGCGCGAAGATCTCGAGAGGACCAAGAAGCTCGAAGCCTGGGCGGAAATGGCCCGGCAGGTTGCTCACGAGGTCAAGAATCCGCTGACACCCATCCAGCTTTCGACCGAGCACCTGCTACGTGTCTACGGCGACGCGAAAGTGGATTTCAAAAAAGTACTCAAAGAGTGCACCGAGACGATCTTTCAGCAGGTACGAACGCTGCGTCAGATCTCGATGGAGTTCTCGACTTTTGCCTCACCGGAGCCCTTGAAGCGTGAACCCACCGACTTGAACGCACTGCTCCGGGACACGGTGGCGCCGTACGAGCGGACGCCTCCCAACGGAGTCGCGGTGAGCCTCGAGATCGACGACACGCTCCCGACGATCTCCGCGGATCGCCGTCTGCTCGAGCGGACGCTGATCAATCTGATGGAGAACGCGCTTCATGCGTTGAACGGCGGGGGCCAGCTCGACGTCCGCGGGTCCAGGACGTCGTCGAACGGAACGGATTGGGTTCAAGTCTCCGTCTCCGACGACGGTGTGGGAATCGAGCCCGAGCTTCGAGAAAGGATCTTCGAGCCCTATTTTTCGACCCGTGCTTCCGGCACCGGCCTCGGCCTCGCGATCGCGCGGAAGGTCGTGGAGGAGCACGGCGGAACGATTGTGCTCGAGAGCGAGGTTGGAAAAGGAACGACTGTGTCGTTGAGACTGCCGGTCGACCCTGGAGAAGAGAAAGGCTAACTACAAAAGATCACACGGAACCCCGGAAGAGAGAAACCCCGGAACCAAGACAAAAGAAATCCATGGTCAATCGAAACCGTGGGAGTCTGCTTCGGGAAAATCAACGCAAAGGCGCAGAGAAAAACAAAGCCTATAAAGAATCCAGGACCCAGGAAAATCGAAAACGGTAGCGCGGTGGACCGAATCCGCAGAAGGTCTGCTACGGGAATCTCAACGCGAAGGCGCCAAGAAAACCGTGGCGGGGCCGAACCCGGGCAAGGTCTCTTCTCCGTCGAAAAAAATCTTGCCCTGGCAAGATTTCACCCGTATCGGGCCAGCCAAGCGAACGCGGTCTCGCTCGCGCCGTCGACTTCGAGACCGAGTACCTTTTCGGACGTGTCGTCACTCGTGGAGCTCCCGAAACATGTTGCAGAAGAGCTCTCCTTGCTCGAGCGCGTCGTCCAGCGCGACGTGCGTGTGGGGGCGCGTGGAGAACCAACGTTTCGGCATGTTCCGCTTCGTGGAGTCGCGATAGGGCCGCTTGAGGAGCGCCATGGCAAGTGTCTTGATGTCGAGGGCAGAGTGTGAGAAAGGGCTCTCTCCGGTAAACCGGTGCAGATACCAGTACACGAAGGTGAAGTCGAACCCGGCCGGATATGCGACAAATACGACCTTCCCCGGAAGTTCCTTCAGCCAAGCAAGGTAGTCGGCCATGACCTCTGCGGGTGGCCGGGCATCCCGTCGGGCCGCCTCCCAGGCCTCCGGGTGTCGGTTCCACCACTCCATCGTCCTCGGATGCCCCGTGGCCCCGTCGAGCGTCGAGAGGTTCGCGGTGAATGTGTCGACAACGGTCTTGTCCGGCCGAAAGGCGGCCGACGCGAGACTCAGCATGGAGTGAGGCCCGGGTATCGGGCCGTCGGTCTCAACGTCTGTGCTGATGTAGATCTCGTTTTTCATCGCCCCTGTGCCTCAAACTGTTCTCGGTCAAACGCGCCGGTGAGCTGCGGCCGGCCGTAAGAGCCGAACAATCCAAAGGTAGGACCGTGGGATGGACTCATACGCTTCAACCGGAATCTCGACCGGAAAGAAACGGTCCCGATCGCCGTGCACGATCAAGGTCCGAGCCGTGATGGTTGACAAGAACGGTTTCGTGAAATTCATATCATCATAACTGTCCTTGAACCCGCGAAACCCGAAGGATGGATGACTCCACTGTAATGCAAGCGGTCGTGCCGACCGACTGCTTCAGCGCGTGTTAGGCCGCATTTTCCGGGCGCGCCGAAGTGATGTCATGTACATGGCGACTACGTGCAGCGGACCGTAAGAGCGGACGCCTGGTCGTGGTACGGGTGCGTCACACGCGTTCCGAACCGCCAACTGCGCGGATCCCTCGAGAACCGGCCTCGCCGCATACGGGACAGGCCGCCATTCTACTCCGCCCGAAGCGCGATCATCGGGTCGACAGATGTAGCGCGTCGCGCCGGAACGTAGGCGGAGGCAAGGGTGACGGCGAGAACGAGCGCCGCGGCCGTGATGAAGGACGCACCGTCGGTCGGCGCCACCTCGAACAGCATGCTGCGCAGGTACCGCGTAGAGGCCCACGCCCCCACGAGCCCAAGGAACCCACCGACAGCGGTCACGAACAGCCACTCTCGCAACACGAGCGCGAGTACGGCTGACTGGCTGGCTCCGAGCGTCATCCGGACAGCGATCTCTGCGGTTCGCTGGGCCACCGAATACGCGATCGCGCCACCCAACCCCAGACACGTCATACCCAGCGCGAGCAGCGCAAGCGCCGCCATCGCCACGCTCCTGAATCGTGGTGTCGCGACCGCCGCCGACACAAGGTCGTCGAGCGTGTTGGCGGACATGACCATGATCTCGCGGTCGACCTCGTGGACCGCGTGGCGCACGGCGCTCGCCACAGCCAGAGGATCACCGGACGTCCGGACGACCAGATTCATGTGCTGAACCGGCCACTGGGAAAACGGCCCGTACACGGCGAGTGACGCCGGAGCTTCAAGCCCCCCGTATCGCACGTCGTCGACCAGCCCGACAATCGTCGGTCTCCACTCGCCCGTGTTCGGCAACTTGCGACCAACAACGTCCAACCCATCGAACAGGCGTCGCGCCGTGCTCACTGAGAGGATCAGCACGGCATCGGCGTCTGCGGCGTCTCGTTCAGAGAAGAGGCGCCCCCGAACAAGCCGGATGTTGAGCGCATCGAAGTACCCCGGTGTCGGATTCAGCATCGTCAGCCGATGCTGGCGCGGCGGCCCGAGCGTCGCCGCTTCGTCTTCGAACGTCAGTACCATACTGCCAAACCGCCTCGGTGGCAGGCCAAATGCCGCGCCGACGGCTCGTACCCCCGGAATCCGGGCCACGCGGTCGATCACCCGCTCGGTCAAGGCAACACGGGCGGCCTCGTCGAGGTCGCACCCATCGCCAGATTGATCTGTACCGACAAGACCCGATCGGGGACGACGCCGAGGTCGACATCCAGTAGTCGCACGAAGCTCTTCTGCAGCAGTAGCGCACCTACGACGAGGACGACCGACAGGGCGAGTTGCGCCGCCACCATGGCGGATCGAAGCTGGCGAGTGTGAGGGGACTGGGAAAGCGACTGGGATGGAGCCCAGCCCCATCGCGGCGGACTTCGTCGTACCAGTGGGACCGCCGAGGTCAGGCCCGCGAGCAGCGCCGTCGCGGTCAACGCCCCCAGGGAAAAGAGCAGGACGACTGCGTCGACTCCCATCGCCGACAGCCGTGGAACACCGACCGGTTCGAGCCACTGCAGGACTCGGACGATGCATCCGGCCAAGACGACACCCATCAGACCACCACCGACCGAAAGCCAAGTGCTTTCACCCAGTGCATGCAGGAGGAGTCGCATACGCGGTGCGCCCAGGGCTTGTCGAAGGGCGAGTTCTCGTGTGCGCGAGGTCTGCCGCGCGAGCAGGAGGCCGGTGACGTTGGCGCAGGCGACGATGAGGACCACACCCACCGAGGAGGAGCCACAACGGACGCCGGATCGGTGCGACGAGGTAGTCACTCACCGGCATGACCACCAGCGGGTCGCGCCGAGCAGACGCCGACGGTCCAGCCAGCGAGGCCGAGATCGCGTCGACCTCCGCTTGCGCGTGCTCGACCGTCACACCGGGGTTCAGCCGGGCTACCACGTGGTATAAGCGTTTACTTGGATCGTCGGCGGTCGATCGACTTCCGAACGGAACCCAGACGTCACGCGGTCCCGATCGGACGCGGCGATCTGGCAGAAGGTTAAAATCAGGTCGCGTCACGCCGACGACCGTGTGCATGTCGCCATTGAGACGCACCTGTCGCCCGACAACGTCAGGGGCGCCCTCGAAGAGGCGCTGCCACAACCGATAGCTGATCACCGCCTCGGGAGCGCGTCGGTCGCCGAGTCCGCGACCGAGTAGGAGCACGTTGCCAAACGTGTCGAAATACCGTTCGGACACCCAAAAACCACGCAGCGGTTCGTAGCCCGTCTTTGCATCGACGGCGAACTGGGTGAGGTCGCAGAGCGCCATCGTTTCAAAGGACTGGGCACGCGCGGCCAAGTCGTCGAACTCGGGGCCGGAGAACCCACGGAGCGTCAGCGCCCCTGAGTGCTCGGATCGCGTCTGAACGAGGACGACAGCCCCTGGCTCCCGAAACGCCAGGGGCCGAATGAGCGCGCCGTACACGACGGCGAAGATCGCGGTATTCGCACCGATCCCGAGCGCGAGCGTCAGCACAGCAACCAGCGAGAAGGCGGGTGAACGGCGTAGCGCCCTCAGTGCGAAGCCGAAGTCCTGGCGGACCGCGTCCAACCACAGCCAGCACCACATCGCACGGGCGTCACTCAAATGGTCAACGTAGTTCCGGAGGAAAGCATCCACCCTTGGCCAAGTTTTGGATCTACCGGAAGAACTCATGCGAAGAAACCATCGAACACGTGACTGCCTATACAGTGCGGGCTAACGGCAAAGTCAGCTGCGAGCGGCGTCAACCAGTGACTGTCGAATATGGTGACGCCGATCGTCGGCTGCACCTGATGTTATAAACTCTATGTTTCACTAGTCACGTTCGTCCCCGACAGAGGGCGCGAGCTGCTAAGAAAGCAGACCTATCGAGTTGAATCCAACCCGGTGAACCGCTAAGCTTCATGTCAGAAGAGGTGTCCCATGGTGTTCAGCCCGGGGACTCGCCTGGGTCCCTACGAGATTCTTGCTTCTATTGGTGCGGGCGGGATGGGCGAAGTCTACCGCGCCAAGGACACGAAGCTGGGACGCGAAGTCGCGATCAAAGTCCCCCCCGAAGCGTTCGCGCAAGACAAGGAACGCCTCACCCGCTTTGAGCGTGAAGCGAAGCTCCTTGCTTCTGTGAACCATCCCAACATCGCGACACTCTTCGATCTGGAGGAAGAGGACAGTGTCCACTTTCTGACGATGGAGCTCGTCGACGGGGAGACCTTGGCTGAGCGGATCGCGGGAGGGCGGATTCCCGTTGGCGAAGCGCTGCCGTTGTTCATCCAGATTGCCGAAGGTCTGGAAGCAGCTCACGAGAAGGGTGTCATCCATCGGGACCTCAAGCCCGCCAATATAAAGGTTACGCCTGACGGCATGGTGAAGATCCTGGACTTCGACTGGCGAAGGAATACGGGCATGAAGCCTCTGGCTCGAATCTCTCGACGTCACCCACGATGACGAGAGGAACGGCTACGGGAGTGATATTGGGGACGGCCTCCTACATGAGCCCGGAGCAGGCGCGGGGAAAGGTGGTAGACAAGCGTACGGATATATGGGCGTGCGGATGCTGTTTGTACGAGGCTCTCACCGGGAAAGTCGCCTTTCTCGGAGAAACCGTCTCCGACACGATTGCCACGGTCCTAGAGCGGGAGCCGGACTGGGATTCGCTTCCTCGACCTGCCTGCGAGCATTCATCGCTTGCTTCAGCGCAGCCTTCAGAAAGATGCGAGAATGCGACTCCGCGACATCGGCGAGGCGAGGATCGCCTTCGAGAGCGAACGCGACGGAGGCGGCCCTTCGACCCCTCCGGGTGGGCTGGCTCCCTCCTACGGACCGGCCGACGAGCGGCTGGCGCGGCGCTTCCGGCTTCCGTGGCTAGCAGCGGCCGGACTCGGGCTCCTCGCTGCCGTTTTCGGCCTTTTGTGGCTGCGGAGCTCGAGGATGCCGTCGCCCCTTCTTCAGAGCGCCCTTGAGCCTCCTGCGGAGGCCCAGCTACTACCGCTTTCAGGCTTCGCGCTGTCGCCGGACGGCCACAGCTTGGCGTTCGTCGCACGAGATGCTGACGGAGCGGTCAAGCTGTGGGTTCGGTCGCTCGCCGCTCTCCAAGCCCGCCCGCTGGCGGGAACCGAGGAAGCCTTGGCACCCTTCTGGTCTCCCGACGGCCGCGACATCGGCTTCTTCGCCAACGAGAACCTCAAGCGCGTTTCCGCGGTAGGAGGAGCCGTGCAGGTGTTGGCTGGGCCGACCGTCGAGCCCAAGGGCGGTGCCTGGAACCCGGAGGGGCGAATCGTATACGTGCCCGACTATCGAACTGGGCTCTTCGAGGTACCGGCAAACGGCGGCGAACCGCGGGCCTTGACCACTCTCGACGTTGAGAAGGGCGAGCTGAGCCACCGCTGGCCGCAGTTTCTGCCCGACGGGCAGACGCTGCTCTTTCTAGTCCAGACGGCGGATGCGGGAGCGGACGACGACCGGAGCCGCATAGAGATCCTTGACACGAGCGGCGGCCGCCACGAGATACTCAAAGCGAATTCATCCGCGGCGTACGCCACGCCCGGTCGGCTGGTCTTCTGGCGGGAGGGCTCGATTTATTCTCAGCAGTTCGACCCAAAGCGGTTGCGGCTTCGGGGGGAGCCACAGCTCGTCGCGAACGCTGTCGGCTTCACTTTCGGCGAATGGGCCACCTTCACCGTCTCCGAGGAGGGCACCCTCGTCTATCATCGCGAGCCCGACCTCCCGTGGCGGTTGGAGTGGCGAGACCGCTCGGGAAAGCTGCTCTATGAAGCGGCGCCGGAGGGGAAGTATTTCGATCCCGCGTTGTCGCCCGACGGCCGCCGGGTCGCATACGTGACGGACAACATCACCGTGTGGATTCTCGACCTCGCTCGCGGCACCAACAGCAGGCTGAGCTTCGAGGCTGTCGACCACTACTCGCCCACCTGGGCGCCGCACGGCGATTGGCTGGCCTATGCAGTGCTCAAGCAGAGAGAGGCGGGAAGCGAGATCCGCCGCCGCCGCTCGTCGGGTCGAGCGGGTCGAAGCGATGGCGAATGCCGTGTTCCCGGTCTTCCGCCACATGGAGACGATAGCCGCGAACCGGCCGCTGGTTCACAGTGACGACACCGGCGCACGGATCCTCACGTTGATGGCGGAGAACGAGACCTTGACTCAAGGCAAAGGCGAGCGCACGGGCATCTTCACCACGGGCATTGTTGCCCGCGGCTTGGACGCCACGCTTGCTCCGATCATCCTGTACGCGAGCGGACGACGGCATGCGGGCGAAAACATGGACCGGCTCCTGAATCAGCGCACCGTTCAGGAGAGCGATGTCATCCATATGGCCGACGCCTCCTCGATGGCACCGCGCTCGCCGCGACGGATTACCGCCAAGTGCATGGTGCACGCACGCCGCTACTTCTTCGAGGCCGAGCCAGCCTTCCCCGAACACTGCGAGCGGGTGCTCGAGGACATCGCGACCATCTACCGCAACGACGACGAAACGCGCGACATGACTCCCGATGCGCGGCTTGCATATCACCAGCAACACAGCCGGCCGGTGATGGATGCGCTCTACGAGTGGATCGAAAAGCAGTTCCGCGAGCGCGTGGTGGAGCCCAACAGCCGCCTTGGAAAAGCCTTTTCCTACGTCAAAAATCACTGGCAAGGGCTAACCCGCTTCCGCGAAGTGCCGGGCGTGCCCCTCGACAACAACGAGGTCGAGCAGGAGCTGAAGCCCTCACAACGGCATCGCAAGAACTCGCTCTTCTTCAAGACCCAGGCAGGCGCCGACGTGGGCGACGTGCTCCTGAGCATGATCCGCACCGCGGTAAAAAACGGTGTCGACCCGGTGCACTATCTGACGAACATCTCCATGCACGCTCGAGACGCTAGAGCAGCACCCGAGTCGTGGCTGCCTTGGAGCTACCAGAAGACGTTGGAAAGGCTCAACCAACCCGCCGCCACGGCTCGGCCATCCCCGCTCGCAGCGGAAGTCCGTTGTAGATAAGCACCGCCAACTGCTCGGCGGGTAGCGCCGCAACGCCATCCGTCGTCTGACGCGGCCACCACTGCAGGCGCCCCTTCGAGAAACGCTTCTGGCACAACCAAAAGCCCTGGCCGTCGTAGACCAATAGTTTGAGGGCCGTGCCTGAACGGTTGCGGAAAACGAATAGCGTTCCGAGGAATGGGTCGAGCTGGAACTGTTGCCGGCACACACAAGCCAAAGAATCGATGCCCTTGCGGAAATCGACGGGCTCGCAGGCAACCAGCACCTTCAGCTGGGGAACGAGCTGGATCATGCTCGGGAGCTGCCTTCCAGCGCGCCGAGCACGAAACGACACACGGCTTCGACCAACTCATTCTCACCCTCGCCGCTCGCCGTCACGACCGTGAGGCTCCCCGCTGCGCTCTCCACCGTCAGACGGCATCTGCTCGCTCCATGCTGAACCTCGCCGAGCGGCGGTGTCATCATGCCGCCCCCTAAGCCCATGCCGAACTGCGGCAGCTCGACGAACGCGTTGCCACTTGGAGCTAACGCCGTGACCCGCTCCGCCGCGCTCCGATCCTGTACTGTGCGCGGGGACCGACCCGTAGCACCCGTTCGCCCGTGCCCCTTGAAACGCTTCTCGCCCACAACGGCCCCTCCACTCTCTCGGACCTGTTTGAATCGCGCCGCATTGACTCGGAGATGACTGCAGATCGTGCTCGGCGCATACCGATCGAGCAACCCCAGCGCCGCTTTCCACAACTCCTCCGGGATCAGCCGTCCGTGTGGCTTCGCCCGCCATGCTTCGAACTGTTTCACAACGTCTTCGAGTTCTGCCTTCTTTGAGCGCATCGATGGCCTCCTTGAGCAATCTCTCCGCTCAGCTTACGAACCCAACAGCACCTAAGTCACGCACTGCTGCCGCAAGGACACGATGGATCGGCGCCCCAGAACGGGAAGTTATTCTTGCCAGGGCCCTTAGGCGCAGAGCGTCAGCGTTCCGCGGGCTTCTTGACCAGCAGGTCGGTCGCCAGCTGGACCGCGGCGCGTGCGGGGTCGTAAACGACCACGTCGCCCGCAATCCAGAGCGAGAACGTCGCAAGTGACGCGTGGGTTCGCCGGATGGCCCCGACGTGGATCTTGTCGGACTCGGAGACACTCACCGGGCTCGGAGGCGTCTTTTTCGGTCCGGGTGTGATGACGTGCATGTCCTTGCCCCGAAGCGATCGGCGCACCGCCGATTCCTCAATCGGCTCGGCAAGCTCGAACCACAACGAGACGCTATATCCGTGAAAAACCGGCACCTGCAACAGAGACGCCGAGAAGGCTTTCATCCCGGTGAGAGCACTCACCTCACTTTCCACCGCCTCGGCCGCGGATGAGGCGGCGCTCGGCGCGATACGCACGTTGAAAGCAACCTGCCCTCCCAGCACCCCGGTAGGTGGCGGCTGAAAGCTGAGAATGCTCACGAACTGCTGATGCAGCTCCGCGGCGGCGCGATCGCCCCATTCGGCAACGGGCAGCAGCACGGTGGCAGCGGCCCGCTGAACGTCGAACGCTGCGCCTAGCTTGCGCAGGATCGAAGCGATCAGGACCGAGGCGGTGCGAGGCACGAGGATGAGACGGTTCGATTCCTGCAGGCCGTCCGTTCCGGTGAGCGCGACAGGTGCTTCGAGACCGACGGCCCCGTAGACGATCGTCAGGACGTCGGCCTCCGCCGCCTCCTGAGCCATGCGATTCATCAAATCGCCATCCTCGCCGGCGAAGAACAGCAGGTCCAGTTGCGGGAAGAGATCCGGGTCGAGCGGTTGGGTGACGACGATTTCGTCCCGGAACTCGGCCAGCGTCGATCCCTCACCGCGGTTCGTCTCGAGAAGCTTGAGCTCGATCGCAGGAAACGCCTGCTCGGTCATACGGTCCCGAACGCCCTGGCCGAACCGGGTCGCCGGGTTGACGACACCGACTCTAAATCCGCGCATCCAGCTGAGTCCGGATCAGTTCCCGCTGGATTCGGAGGCGGCTTCCGCGCGCATTTTGCCCCGTGACAGGACGCTGAACGCCTTCAGGACGAACCCACTTAGCAGATAGGCGCTAGCCATGCTCAAGAGCATTGCCTGCGGGTGCGTATAGACGGTCACGATCAGCAGTGCAATGACTAGAATCATCAGGTGAGGCTGGCGGCGCCTCAGGTCGAAGTCTTTGAAGCTGTAATAGCGCAGGCGGCTCACCATGAGCAGGGAGAGAATGAAAACCAGCAACAGCACGGGAATCGCCTGCTGTCGCGTTTCCAGCGGATCGGGAAATCGATAAACGAGAGCCGCCATGACAGCGGCCGCCGCCGGAATGGGCAAACCCACGAAAAAGCGTTTGTCGGTAACCGTGGACTGGATGTTGAATCGCGCCAGCCGCATGGCACCGCAGATGACAAAAAGAAAGCACATCAACCAGCCCAGGCGCGGCCACAGCGATAGACCCCACGTGTAGGCAAGAACCGCCGGGGCCACCCCGAACGAGACCTGATCTGCCAGCGAGTCGAACTCCTTGCCGAAATCACTGGTGGCGTTCGCGAACCGGGCCACCCTCCCGTCCAGCATGTCCAGAACGATGCACCAGCCGATGAGGATTCCAGCGAGCGCCAGCTCGCCGCGAATGCTGCTGACAATCGAGTAGAAGCCGCAAAAAACGTTGGCCACGGTGAAGAGGCTCGGCAGAACGTAGATGCCTCGTCTTGCTATGCCCATGGCTCACCTGCGCTCCGCAACGACGGTCTTCCCTCCCCGCACTCGATCGCCGACTCCCACCCGCGTCTCGGTACCTGGAGGCAGAAGTATCTCGGTGCGAGAGCCAAACTGAATGAGCCCGAAGCGCTCACCCCGTGCCAGCCGGTCATTCTCCTTCACACGGCATACGATGCGTCTTGCGACCAGACCAGCGATCTGTCGCACCGTCACCGCATAGTCTCCGTCGACGAGATCGAGCTCGTTTCTCTCGTTGTCGCTCGAAGCCTCGTCTGCGTAGGCGGCATGAAAACGGCCCGGCGTGTATTGAACACGACGGACGCTGCCGTCCATCGGCGCCCGGTTGATGTGAACGTCGAACACGGAAAGGAAGATGTCGACCTGTTCACCCGGACTGCCATCTCGCCGGGTCCCTACGTACACCACCTTACCGTCCGCCGGGGAGACCAGCAAGTTCGGATCCTCGGGCGGGACCCGTGTCGGGTCCCGGAAAAAGAAAGCGGAGAACAGGCCCAGGCCCAAAAAAGGGATGGCGAGCCACCGCGTGGTCGGAATCAGGCCGAGGACGAAGGCTATCCCGAGAAAAAGGACGATGTAACGGAATCCCTCCCGGGCAATTGGCATTGGGGGAAGACTCTGGCTATGGAGGTGGAGAGAACGGGCACATTTGAGGGGGGGGGTCCAGCGGCGGTCGCTTCACCCCGTCTGTCAGACCATTCTCATCAATGCCTGCGAAGCATGAAAGCCATCCGATCTTTGATGGCCAGCTTCTTCTTCTTGATCGTTACTTCTTCCAGCTTTTCCTCCTGGCTCAAGAGGAATTTGGTGGTCAAGCTGTTGAGCCTATCGTCCAGCTCACGGTGCCTTTGCGATAACTGCTGAAATTCCTCACTCTCACGCATCAGGACGTCGCGGATATCCTCGGTGGTCCTCTCCATCCAGTCTACCTCCAGCTTGGTATTTGGAATGTGGGTGGGTCTGACAAGAGTCATTATTAATATGATGACACAGTATGTTACCAGATTCCAACCTACGGATCGCCCGCGCGCAGCAGCTGCACGCGGGCAACGCTGAACCGCTCGGGGCTCCTGAGCACGATCTCGTTGATCCCCTCGCGCACATCCGATGCCGGCACTGACAGGGATGCCGTCTCATCCCCCTCCTCCGAGAGCGCCCCGACATTCCGCCCGTTCAGCCAGACGTCGATCAGCGCCTCCGAGCGCACTACCGCCTCGATCCGGTACGGCACCGGCTCCCGAAGGGAGACGAACAACTCGGCGCCGCCGGGGCTCCCCCGCCGCCACGTTCGATCGCGGCGGCGTTGGGGAAGCGACCAGCCCCGACCGAGGAAGAGGCCGTCCGTGTCTCCCATGCGAATGTCGACGTTGTTGAACCGCACTTGGCTGCCACTCAGGTCGTAGCTCGATGCCGGCCGGCCCGTGCCAAGGCTCGTCGCGAGGGAGGCCGGCCACGAAAACGGGTAGCCGAGCCGCCGATAGAGGAGCTCTATCCCGTCCGAAGCCGCCGTGCGCCACGAGTGGGAGCCGTCCGGTGGAATGGCACCCCCGAAATAGACCCCCATGAGAAGCCAGTTCCACACGAGCAACGGCGCGACGACGGCCGTCACGGTGACCCATGGATACCTCCGCGCCTTGGCCACAAGCCACTCGAGAACGACCGACAGCCCGAGAACGACCGCGGGCAACAACCCATCGAAGCGCCTCGAGCCAAACGACGCACCCGCCCACCAGTCCTGAACGCAGGCGTTCACGTACAAGCTCAGAAAGCCAGAGAGGGCGAGGCCGACGGCAAGTGCCGGTGCGCGTCGCACGACACCGGGAAAGCCGAAGAGCCCGAGAAGAACGATCGGAGACCAGCTCAGGAGCCCGTGCCGGGCAGAGAACAGCACCGCCTCGAACTGCGGAGAAAGCCACTGAACGTAACCGCCACCCTGCGGTACCAGGAAAAAAGAGCCGTAGAGCACGTTCCAGTAGAGAGCTTGAGGAAAGAAGACGAGGAGCGCCGAGCTTGCAAAGGCGCCGATCTCTTGGACTCTTGGCCGACCGAGCTTTGCCCAGCTCACGAGGAACACCACCGGGAGATAGACGCCGTTCTGCCATCGCATCAGCATCACCACACCACCGATCGCGCCGGCAAGGGCGAAGGCTCGCCACCCCTTGACGCCCCGGTGCGCGAACAGAAGAAACCCCGCGACCGAGGCCATGGCGGGAGCATGGGACATCGAAGGCTCATAGACCATGTACCAGAGATGAAAGCTCCCCAGCCACACGAAGAGCGCGGCAACGAAGGCCGCCCGCGGCTCGGCGTACGCGCGTGCGAGCCGATACGTCCAGACAACTCCGAGAAATCCGAACAGCACGGTCATCGTCGCCACAGCGGTGAAGTAGGAATAGCCGAAGCCGGTGGGCCGATAGAGACCCAGATGAGCCACCCCGTGCGCGATGACGAAAGCCGGAGTCCAGAGGAGGGCGGGGCCGATGCTGTAGTTGTTCGGCAGCCGACCCGTTTCCGTCGGATTGAAATAGCCGGGTTGAGCACCGAGAACCCGGTACTCGTTCCCGAAGTCCAGGTCCCCGTCTACCACGAGCGACCGCAGGGGCGCGTAATAAAAGATGCCGTCGCTGGCGACCCGCTGGGGTTGGAGGTAGAGCGACATGAGCACCCACGGGAGTACCGAGACCAGGAGCGCCCCGAACTGCTCCCCCTCGATACGCCGGACTCGCACGAGCTGACCGAGGAACGCAATGGCGGCAACTCCCATCATGAGCACTACCCAGTGCTGCCTCGCCAGCCCAGGAAGGGCGGGGCGAAGGACGCCGAGCAGAACGAGCGCCACCATCGCAGCAAGCCAGAGCCACTTCAGGAGCCGGTTCGTTCGAGAGCTCATGGGGCGTGAGGCAGGCCGGAGCGCGGAGCGAGGCGAACACAAAGTCTGTCGCTCAAACGAGCTTCGTCTCCATCAGGACCGCGTCCTCGCGGGGGCTCGTGTAATAGCCGCGACGGTAGCCGGCCACCTGGAACCCCGCCGCGAGATAAAGAGACTGGGCGGACACGTTCGAAGCTCGGACCTCGAGCTCGGCAGTGATCGCGCCCCCCCGCCGCCCCTGCTCGAGACACTCCGTCAGAAGATCTCGCCCGAGGCCTCGCCCCCTGAATGCCGGGTGCACCGCGATGTTCTGCGCATGCATGCGTTTGTAGGCGAGCCACAGGACGCAGTAGCCGACGACGCGTGATGGGGCGGTCATCGTCACCGCCACCTGTGGACGACTGAACGGGTTGTTCGCGATCTCGTGCTCGAACGCGCGGCGAGGCCACGGATTCGAGTAGCTCGACGTTTCGATATGGACGACTTCCATGAGATGCCGCCAGACCATCGGCTCGAGCCGATAGCGGGAGCCGAGCATCACCCTGGAGTCGGGCCAGGAGCTCACGTCGAGGCCTCGCGCTTCGACCGGGCGATCTCGGCTTCGGACGGGCGGACATACAACGCCCGGAGCTCACCCAGCTCGTCCGTCTCACCGGAAAGCAGGCGAGCCCAGCCGATCCGGGCCACTTCTTCGGCAATGAAGAAGGAATCATCGACGACGAGGTTTCCGCCGAAACGCTGTTTTGCCAGCGTCCGTACGCGCCGCACTCCGGTTCCCGCGAACAATACCGGCTCACGGGGCAACCGTTCGACGAAGCGCTCTGGCGCCTCACACACCGGCTCCTCCACCATGGAAACGACATCATCGTTCGAGCGGTAGGTGGCGCCGTAGATCTCGCCGCGATAGGCATCGAGCACGACGGCGATCCAGCCTGGACGGTAGCGATATCGATGGGCCGTGGCGTCGAGAGCGGAGACGCCCGCGCACGGACGTCCGGTGGCGAAAGCGAGACCTTCCACGGACGCGATTCCGATGCGAAGCCCGGTGAACGAGCCCGGGCCCACTGAGACGGCAAACCCGTCGATCCCATCAACGCTGAGCTCCAGATCGGACAGGAGTCGGTCCAGGGCTGGCAGCAAACGCTCCGAGTGGCGCGGTCCGTGGGCGGCGCCCGCAAACCCCTCGAGCAGGCCGTTGTTCAGCACCGCGAGGCTCGCGAAAGCACTCGTCGTGTCTACAGCGAGCACACGCATCAGAAAGCCTGGAAAGCGGAAAAAGAAAGACAAAGCAGGAGACCAGGAGCCGAGAAGACCAGGATTCCCGAAGGAACCAGTGGTCCCGCGGAAACACGCCACGAAGACATATGAGAAAAAGATCCTACCCTCGATCCGTGCGGATTCCCAGGACGCGGTAGAATCCCGATCAAACATGGCGAGCAAACTCTCCCGCGACGCACCCGGCCAGGCCGCAAAGATCGCCTCGACCACGCCCGCCATGCGGCAGTACCACGAGATCAAGCGCCAGGCGGCCGATGCGATCCTCTTTTTTCGAATGGGTGACTTCTACGAAATGTTCTACGACGACGCCCTGACCGCGTCGCGGGCCCTCGAGCTGACGCTGACGTCCCGTCAGAAGGACGCTGCCGGCTCGGCCATCCCGATGTGCGGCATCCCCTATCACGCCGCCGACGCTTACATTGGGCGCCTCATCCGCCGTGGCTACAAAGTGGCGGTCTGCGATCAGGTCGAGGATGCGAAGCAGGCGAAAGGCATCGTCAAGCGCGAGATCGTTCGGGTGGTCACACCCTCCACGTACCTGCACCAGGGCTACCTCGAGGAGAACGAAACCAGCTATTTGATGGCCGTCGCTCCCTCGAAGGAAGCGCTGGGCGTCTCCCTGGTCGACCTCTCGACCGGCGATTTTCTCGCCACCGAGCTGCGGGGGGACGGGCGAGGCCAGAAGCTGACCGAGACGGTCGCCACCTATCGACCCCGCGAGCTCCTGTACCCGGAGGGCGGCTCTTTTCATCCCGAGTCCGTGGCCGGTGACGGGGTGCCTGACGACGAGCTTCCAAGACCCACGACGCGGGAGAGCTGCAGGTTCGACGCCGAGGCCGGCCGGGAGCTCCTGCTGAGACAATTTGGCGCGTTGTCGCTCGACGGTTACGGCCTCGAAGACCGGCCGCTGGCCATTGCCGCGGCCGGCGCGGCCCTTCAGTACCTCGAAGAAACCCAGCGAAGTCGTCTGAATCACATCTCGACGATCCGCTACCTGGAGGAGGCCGACTACCTCATTCTCGACCCGGTGACTCACAGGAACCTCGAGCTGACCCGCTCGCTGAGCGAGGGCGGCCGCCAGGGCAGCCTGATCGCCGTCGTCGATCGCACGGTAACTCCGATGGGCGCCCGTCTCCTGAAGGCCTGGCTCCTGCGACCACTCGTGGATCGAGAGCTCATCGCCGCGCGCCTCGACGCGGTGGAAGAGCTGGCGTTCGAGACGATCCTGCGCGCCAAGCTCCGCGAGACGATGAAGTCTCTGGTCGACCTCGAACGCGTGCTATCGCGCATTACGCTCGGCACCGCGGGCCCGCGGGACTTCGTTGGCCTCGGAATCTCGCTCACCCGGATTCCCTCCATTCGTGGACAAATGCAGGAAACGCGGGCGGAGCTTCTCACTGGACTTCAGGAGCGGATGGACCCACTCGAGGACGTCCGGGAGGACATCGAAAACACGTTGGTGTCGGAGCCACCGGCAAGCCTGAAAGACGGAGGCGTCATCCGGGAAGGCGTCTCAGACGAGCTCGACGAGCTGCGAGTGCTACGCTCCCGAGGAAAACAGACGCTCGCCGGTATCGAGACCCGTGAACGCGAGCGGACCGGCATCCGCTCGCTGAGAGTTCGTTTCAACAGAGTCTTCGGCTACTACATCGAGGTCACCAAATCGAAGCTGGATGCGGTTCCCGACGACTACATCCGGAAGCAGACACTGGTTGGCGCGGAGCGCTTCATCACACCAGAGTTGAAAGAATACGAGGAGAAGATACTCAACGCCGAGGAGCGGATCGTCCAGATCGAGACGAGGCTCTTCGAAGATCTACACGAGCGAGTCGCCCGCGAAGCTGCACGCATCCGCACCACCGCGGAGGCCATCTCGATACTCGATGTGGCCGCCGGCCTGGCTGAAACCGCCACCCAGATGAACTACACCAAGCCCCGGATTCATGAGAGTTTCGAGCTCGAGATCCGGGAGGGGCGCCATCCCGTGATAGAGGCCGCCGCCTCCGAGCCCTTCGTCCCCAACGACCTCGTACTCGACGAAGAGAACTTCCTCATCATCCTGACCGGACCGAACATGGGAGGAAAGTCGACCTACCTGCGGCAAACGGCACTCATCGTTCTGCTCGCTCAAATGGGGTCCTTCGTTCCCGCCTCGGAGGCCAAGCTCCCCATCGTCGACCGCATCTTCACGCGCGTCGGCGCCTCCGACAACCTGTTTCGCGGCCGGTCGACCTTCATGGTAGAGATGCAGGAGACCGCCCACATTCTGAATCACGCGACGCGGAGAAGCTTGATCCTGCTGGACGAGATTGGCAGGGGAACGGCAACCTACGACGGACTCTCGCTGGCCTGGGCGGTTGCCGAGCACGTCGCGACCGAGCCGCGACTCCGCGCCAAAACGATTTTCGCCACCCACTACCATGAGCTCACCGACCTGGCCTCGGAGGTCCCCGGCGTCGCCAACTACCACGTGTCCGCGCGCGAATGGCAGGAGGACATCGTTTTTCTCCGGAAGGTCGTCGAAGGAGGATCGGATCGAAGCTACGGCATCCAGGTCGGTCGCCTGGCAGGGCTGCCGCCGGGACTCATCGGGAGGGCCCAGGAGATCCTCGCGAATCTCGAGCGCACCGAGTTCGACATGGAGGGGCGGCCACGACTGTCGGTAGGTGCGGGCTCTCCTCGCGAGCAAGGTGCCCGACAGCTGAATCTTTTCGGGGAAACGGAAGACCGGATCGCCGCCGAGCTCCGCAAACTGGACCCCGAGAGCATGACGCCCCTCGAAGCGCTTCAGGTACTCGCTGAGTTGAAGAAGAAGCTAGCGGAGTGAAACAACCGAACCGCGAAAAGGCGCTTTTTGCACCACAGAGAACACAGAGATACACAGAGAAAACATTTTCAAAATGAGGGTCTCCGACTCTGTGGAACTCCGTGCTCTCGTGGTGCCGATACGATTCGGAGCGGGACTATTCGATCGTAATCCCGAAAGGCATAAGTGCGAGCGTTCGAGGTCGCATCAGCTCCATGGCCAGCGGCGAACGTTCCAACAGACGCCGGGGGTCCAGCGCCTCGAGACCACGTGTTCGTGCCGAGGCGTCGTTCGCGAAGCTCGTCAGGAAGCTTTCGAAGAAGCTTTTCTTGCGCGGGAAGATGCGAATCGCAACACGGGCATCCTCTTCGAAGCCAGCCCTGACCTTTGCGACGTCGAGCGCTCGTCTCAACCCGCCCAGCTCGTCCACCAGGCCGATCTCGGCGGCCATCTTTCCCGACCAGACACGGCCCTGGGCGATCGCATCCACTTCCTCGGTTGTCTTGTCGCGGGATTTGGCGACGCGCTCGAGAAAGTGCTGATAGCCCTCCTGAACGATCCGGCGAAACCGCCTGCGTTCCTCCTCGGTGAAACTCCGGTAGTCGCTCCAGAATTCGCCGCTCGCGTTGCTCGAGACGGACTCTTTGTGGAAACCGATGTAGTCGTAGAACTTCGCCAAGTTGAACTTCCCGGCGTAGATTCCGATGGACCCGGTCAGCGTAGTCGGCTCTGCGACGATCTCATCGGAAGCCGTAGCAATCCAGTAGCCGCCCGAAGCGGCGACGTTGCCCATCGAGACGACGACCGGTTTCTCCTCGCGCGTGAGCTGGGCCTCGCGCCAGATCACATCGGAGGCCACATCGACACCGCCGGGACTGTCGATGCGGAAAACGACGGCGTCGATGGACTCGTCCTCGCGCACCTGCCGAAAAGCCTGAGCGATCGTGTCCGAGCCCATCACCCGGCCAAAGATGGCGTCGTCGGTGCTCTCGCCACCTACAATCACGCCGAGACCGTACACCACTGCCACGGTGGCATCGGCGCCAAAAGCCGGAGAGGACCGCGTCGCGCGCCAGTACTGCGTCAAGGACGTGGAGGTCGGCGCTCCGTCCTCGTCGGGCGTCAGTGCGTCGCGGGCTTCATCGAAATGGGAGAGATGGTCGACGAGCCCGAGACGCTCCGCCTCGGCCGCCGTGTAGGGCCCGTTCACCGCGCTTTCCGCTTCGTCCTCGCCGAGACCCCTCCCCTCGACAATCGCCGCAATGAGTGTGGCGTGGAGAGTCCCGACGATCTCCGAGAGCGCCTCTCGCTGCGCATCGCTCATGTCATCCCGGAGAAAGGGATCGGGTGCGTTCTTGTAGGCGCCAATCCGCTCGAACTCCGCTTCGATCCCTATCTTGTCGAAGGTCTCTTTCATGAAGGTCACTTCGGCGCGAAAACCCCGTAGATCGAGAGTGGTCTGGGGATGCATGTGGACCTGGTCCGCGACCGTGGCCAGGAGATAGTCCATGTTCCCCGCATACTCGATGTAGGCCACGACGGGCTTGCCAGATTCCTTGAAATCCAGCAGCTGATCTCTCAGCTCGGCGGCCTGCGCCCAGCCGAACGCCGCCCCCCGAGCCCGAATCAAGAGACTAGATATCCGGTCGTCCGTTTTCGCGCGGCGGATGGAAAAGATCAGATCCCGGAACGTGGCCCGGTCGACGTCGAAGAACGGGCTGGCGAAATCGTACAGAGGGTCCTCGACGAAACGTCGCGCCAGGTCGATCGTCAGCGCGCTACCGTCACTGACCGTTGGCGTCGCCAGGCGCAAACTTCGCATCATCAGGTAGAAACTGGCGATGGTGAGGGTAATGAGAATGAGCGAGGCGAGAGCAACCCAGAACAACCACGTGCGTGTCCGCATGACGTTCGTCCGTTCCGTCGAAATCGGCGCGATCAGGTATTTAGTGTCCCGTCCCGGAAGTCATGTTGCATTCGAGCGTCGATGCATCCCGGCTCACTGCGTTGCGCCTCGGTTGAATACACGCGGTATTTCGCCCTCGACGCGCCTTGTGATCCGGGCGCCTCGACGCTCTCGGTGCTAACATCACTTCCGAGGCGAGACACTAGCCGGTACTCCAGTACGTCGATCCGGCTCTGCGCCTCACCTTGAAGCAGGGAGCTCGGATACTCCTCTCGAAGCTGCTCGTAGTACTGCCGGGCTTCGACCAGATTGCCCGCCTGCTCCTCTGTTCTCGCAAGGTCGTAGAGCAGCTGATCTTTCGGGAGCGGGACGTCCCGGTCTGACAGCAACGCGCGGTAGAGCTCCGATGCCCCCTGGTGGTCTCCGAGTGCCATGCGCACCGATGCGAGGGTTCGAGTCGCAAGGTAGTAGATCAGCGTCGTGCCTCCCGAGCGAGCTTCCTCCAGTACCTCGGCCGCCTTTTCGTTCTCGCCAAGCTCGGCGTGACAAAGCGCCTTGTAGTAAAGCGCCTGGCGCGCCGGTTCATAGCTACCGTAGTTGGCAGCAACGGTGGCGAAAGACGCGAGTGCCGTCCGATAGCGCTCCTCGGCGCTGGTGAAAGTGGGACCGTCCTGAGCCGAACTGGCCTCCTCGGTGGCGACAACCGGGGCATGGTACTCGCGCAACGCCTCGGTGAGAGCGTCATGAGCCGCGGTGGTCTGCCGGTCCCGATACACCCAAAGGCCTCCCAGGAGCAGTCCGGCTCCTGTGACCACGAGCACCGCATTCACCACGTTCTTCTGGTTCTCGGAGATCCAGAAGGACGTCTTTTCGAGCCAGCTGACGAACTCGTCCTCTTTCAGATGATGGCGTTCGCTTCTCTTCACTGCATTTGCTCCACTCGAATATCGATCTTTACAGTTTCTTCCGATGCATGAATGGTGTCAAATCGAATTGATTTTCCAATGGTACAATCACCAACGGCTCGAAGCCAGGAGACACGACGATCGCCCCCAAGAAAGCCGCGCGCGCACGACATCCGATCCGCCTGAGCGAGCACGACGTCTACTTGTTCCGCGAGGGAACCCATCACAAGCTCTACGAGCGGCTGGGTGCCCACCTGGTGGCTGACGGCTGTCACTTCGCCGTCTGGGCACCCGCTGCCAGATCGATCTCCGTCATCGGCGATTTCGACGACTGGACGCCGTCCATGCATCCCCTCGAGAAAGATGAAGAGTCCGGGATCTGGACCGGCTCGGTGCGGGGTGTTCGCGAAGGAGCTGTGTACAAGTACCGCCTGGCCTCCCGTATCCAAGACTACAAGGTCGACAAGGCCGATCCGTTCGCCTTTCGGAGTGAGCTGCCGCCGGCCACCGGATCTATCGTCTGGGGGCTCGACTACGACTGGCGCGATCGGACCTGGATGGCACAACGTGGCGAGCGCCACCGCCTGGACGCGCCCTCGTCGATCTACGAGGTACACCTCGGCTCCTGGCGACGACGGGAGGATGGCCAGCACATGGGCTACCGAGAGCTTGCCGATGCGCTCGTCGACTACGTGGGGACGATGGGCTTCACCCATGTCGAGCTCCTTCCGGTGATGGAGCACCCTTACTACCCTTCGTGGGGTTATCAGCTGACCGGGTATTTCGCGCCGACCGGCCGCTACGGCACGCCGCAGGATTTCATGTACTTCGTGGACCGGCTCCATCAGAGCGACATCGGAGTGATTCTCGACTGGGTCCCGTCCCATTTCCCTTCCGATGCGCATGGACTCGGTTTCTTCGACGGGACGTATCTGTACGAGCATGCGGATCCCCGAAAGCGAATTCAACCCGACTGGGACAGCCTGATCTTCAATTATGGCCGACGGGAAGTCCGCAGCTTCTTGTTGAGCAGTGCTCTATTCTGGCTGGACCGCTACCACATCGACGGACTGCGGGTCGACGCCGTCGCCTCGATGCTGTACTTGGACTATTCCCGCGACGAGGGCGAATGGGAACCGAACGTCCACGGGGGACGCGAGAACCTCGAGGCCATCGAGTTTCTCCGGAGCTTCAACGAGTCGGCCTACAAGAACCACCCGGACCTGCAGACTATCGCCGAAGAGTCCACCGCCTGGCCGATGGTCTCGCATCCGACCTACGTGGGAGGGCTCGGCTTCGGCCTCAAGTGGGACATGGGCTGGATGCACGACACGCTCGACCTGATGAAGGAGCAGCCGGAGCACCGCAAGTTCCACCACGAGAGACTGACGTTCCGTCCGATGTACGCCTTCTCGGAGAACTTCGTTCTGGCCCTCTCGCACGACGAAGTGGTCCACGGCAAAGGCTCACTTCTGCGAAAGATGCCGGGAGACGAGTGGCGCCGTTTTGCCAACCTGCGGCTGCTCGTGGGATACATGTGGGCGCAGCCCGGAAAAAAACTGCTCTTCATGGGAGGCGAGTTCGGCCAGGTGCGCGAATGGGATCATGACGGAGAGCTCGACTGGCCTCTGCTTGAGACCCCCTACCACGCCGGGATGCAGAGCTGGGTGCGCGATGTCAACGCCCTGTACCTCAGCGAGCCGGCTCTCCACGAGCAGGACTGTTCCCCGGCAGGCTTCGAGTGGGTGAACTGCGAGAATCGCGGCGACTCCGTGCTGAGCTTCCTCCGGCGAGGCAAGTCAGAATCCGGCCCCGTGCTCATCGTCCTCAACTTCGGCACCTCGGTCCACCACGGGTATCGCGTTGGCGCGCCCAACGCGGGGCACTGGGAAGAGTGCCTGAACAGCGACGCCGAGCACTACGGCGGAAGCGGTCAGGGAAACCTGGGTCGTGTCGATACCGAAGACGTCCCCGCGGACGGCCACGCCCTTTCCGTCGCCGTCACGCTGCCCGCCCTGGCAGCGGTCTTCTTTCGCTGGACGCAGCCCAGGCTTCAGAAAAGGACGCCGGCGACCAAAGCGGGCAGAAAAAAGTGAACCCCCTACTGTCGCCCCTTTGCCATCAGATCCCTGCAGAAATCCATCACCGTCCTGCGCTTGAAGTCCCTAAACTCGCCGGCATCGAAGAAAACTCTGTAGTCGCTCTACGGATTGGCGTTCCAGATATCCCGGTGCAACCGCCAGGCACCGTCGATCTTGACCCAGACGATGACATACTTCATGATCGCGGTCGCCGCGTCGCCACCCGCCGGTTGCAGGTCGAGCGTCGCTTCGCCGACCTCGTAGGCCGTCTCCTCGTCACCGGCAAGCTGCAGGTCCAGCGTCTCCAGCTTGACTCCCTTGAGGCCCGCCGCTGAACACGCTCCCCCACAACTCCTTGATGCCGTCCCGTCCTCGGACCAACCCGGCATCCGGTGGCAGCGCGATCGCATCCTCGGTATAGAGGGCGCTCAGCCCACCGGGGTCACCGTTGCGGACCATCTCTTCGAACCTTCGGTTGACCTTTGCAATCTCTTCCAGGCTCATCATTCCTCCTTGGGAAGACGAGTAGCATAGCCGCAAGGCATCCGCCCGGCAAATCGCGGTCGCTATGAGTTATGATCTTCACAGTCCCTTGAGCATCCGAGGTTCGAGCCCACGTTGACACGCTACGTCTGCATCCACGGACACTTCTACCAGCCACCGCGCGAGAATCCCTGGCTCGAGGCCGTCGAGCCACAAGACTCCGCGGCGCCCTACCACGACTGGAACGAGCGCGTGACCGCGGAATGCTACGAGCCGAACGGCGCCGCCCGCATCCTCGACGACGAGGAGCGAATCGTCCGCATCGTGAACAACTACAGCCGCATCAGCTTCAACTTCGGACCGTCGCTCCTCTCCTGGATGGAAAGCGCCGCGCCTCTCGTCTACGAGGCCGTCCTCGGCGCCGACGCAGAAAGCAAGAAGCGATTCGGTGGACACGGCTCGGCCATTGCGCAAGCCTACAACCATTCGATCCTTCCGCTCGCGCCGGCGTGGGAGAAACGCCTGCAGATCCACTGGGGCATCGTCGATTTCCGACACCGTTTCGAAAGAGATCCCGAGGGCATGTGGCTCCCGGAAACGGCCGTCGACCTCGAAACGCTCGCGATCCTGCAGGATGAGGGCATCCGGTACACGATCCTCGCGCCGTCGCAGGCCGCACGCGTTCGCACTTCGGCACATGCGGAGTGGCGCGAGGTCGACGGCCAGCATATCGATCCCAGACAGCCGTACGTGCAGCAACTGCCATCGGGGGAAAGCATCGTGCTCTTTTTCTACGACGGCCCGGTCTCCCGAGCCGTGGCCTTCGAAGGCTTGCTGCACCGTGGCGAGCGCTTCGCAAAGCGCCTCCTCGAGCTTTTCTCGAACGAAGACGTCCCTCAGCTCGCGCATATTGCTACCGACGGTGAAAGCTACGGCCACCACCACCCTCACGGGGACATGGCGCTCGCATTTGCCCTCGCCGCGATCGAAGAGAGCGAGCACGCAGAGCTCACCAACTACGGCCAGTATCTCGAGCTCCATCCGCCGAGCGCCGAGGTGCAGGTGCTCGAGCGAACGTCGTGGAGCTGCGCTCACGGGGTGGAGCGCTGGCGGTCCGACTGCGGCTGTCACACCGGGGGTCCTCCGGAGTGGAATCAAGCTTGGCGGGCACCCCTCCGAGAGGCTCTCGACTCGCTCCGCGAGCGACTCCTCGTCCTCCACGACGAAGAGGCCTCCGGGCTCCTGAAGGATCCCGGCGCAGCGCTTCGTGACTACATCGAGGTGATCCTGGATCGCTCACCGGCGAACACCGATGACTTTCTGGATCGCCACCTACTCACATCCGGCGCCGTGGATCGCGATCGTGAGCGGGCGCTCAAGCTCCTGGAGATGAGACGGCAACTCATGCTCATGTACACGAGCTGCGGCTGGTTTTTCAGCGATCTCGCCGGCATCGAGACCGTGCAGGTGCTTCGCTATGCCGGCCGTGCGATACAGCTTGGTGAAGACTTGTTCGACGCCGACATCACGGCACCGTTTCTCGCCGAGCTGGCCAGGGCAACTAGCAATCGCGCGGAGGCCGGCTCTGGCGATCGCCTCTTCCAGAAGAAAGTGACCCCCGCCGTGGCAACATGGGAGGACATCGCCGCCCACTACTCCATTTTGATGCTCTTCGATGGGCATCCGGAGCGGAGCACCGTCTATTGTTACGACGTCGAACGAGAAGAGCTCGAATCCCGCTCGTCGGGGAAAGGCCGCCTCGTGATGAGCCGGGTTCGATTGACGACACGTATCACGCGCTCCTCGTCACAACTGAGCTTCGCCGTGCTTCACCTGGGAGATCACAACGTCGTGAGCGGAGTGAGACGATTCGAGTCGAGGGCCGAGGATGAGCAGTCGGCGGAGCGCATACGCGAAGCTTTTCTGAAAGGTGATCTCACCGCCACGATGCAGCTCATCGAAAGGGAGTCCGGCGGGAGGACCTACAACCTCGGTTCTCTTTTCGGCAACGAACAGCGCGTCATCCTCGAGCGACTCCTCGAGTCCACCGTGAAAGAGGCGGAAGAGGCCCACCGTCATCTGCACCGGGACCACGGCGCGACGATGCGTTTTCTCACCAGTCTCGGAGTCCCTCTTCCGAAAGCGCTCTCGGCCGCGGCCGAGCTCGTCCTGAACGACACCCTGCGCAATGCCCTCGGAAACACGGCAACGGACCTACAACTCGTTCGCGATCTCCTGCAGAGCGCCACGATGGAAGGCATCCAGCTCGACGAGGCGTCCCTCGCCTATCACGCCCGGCGAAGTCTCGAGCAGGTCGCAGCCCTTTTCTTCGAGAACCCCGATGACACGGAGGTCCTCTCACACCTGCAGGACAAGCTCACCGCACTTTCCGAGCTGCCGTTCGAGGTGGACGTCTGGAAGGTTCAGAATGGCTACTACCGCTCGTGGAAGGCCGGCCGAATCGGAAAGGACGACGCGCTCGTCGCTCTCGGCAAAGCTCTTTCGATGAAGCTCGAGTGAGCTTCCCCTAGTCTTGCCTCTCCCCCATGGGGGAGAGGCCGGGGGGCCTTTTTGTGCGAGGCTCCGGGTGAGGGGGCATCTACGGAGAGACTTGTCCCTGCTTTCTGGGATTAGGGCACACTATCCAGTGATGAAGCTCGACTATCTCGCCCGTCTCCGCGGCATCGTCCCGCGTTATCGAAGATTGGGCGGCACGCCCGTTCCGGCGCGACGCGACGCACTCCTCGCGACGCTCCGGGCTCTCGGTACGCCGCTCGACGTCGAGACGGAGCTGGACGAAGCGATCCAGGACGCACGGTCCTCGCGCTGGCGACGGGTGCTCGAGCCGGTTCTCGTCGTGTGGGACGGCCGCGAGTCACAGTTCTCGCTCCGCGTTCCAGAGCGAGCGCTCGGTCAAACGCTCGAGGGCGAGCTCCGACTCGAGGACGGAACGGAAGTACCGCTCGCTCTCCGCCTCGACGAGGGGCGGCTCGTTCGAACGCGTGTGGTGAACGGTGAGAGCTACCAGCGTCTCGCCCTGTCCCTCCCTGACCTCCCCTGGGGCTACCACGAGCTCCGGTTCGAGCTGGGTTCTGCGACGTGGTCGGCGCAAGTCATCTGCGCGCCGCCCGTTGCCCATCGACAAGTCGGCGAGACGAGGAGGTGGGGGCTGTTCGCTCCCCTGTACGCGCTTCATTCCAGAGAGAACGCGGGAATCGGCACGTTCTCGGAGGCCGGTCGCTTCGGCGAGCTCATCGCGAAATGGGGCGGCGAGGTTTTCTCCACGCTTCCGTTTCTGGCGTCCTTTCTCGACGAGCCATTCGAGCCGGCTCCGTACTCCCCCGCCAGTCGCCTCTTCTGGAACGAGCTCTACGTCGACCCCTCCGCGACTCCGGAATGGTCTCCCGACATGGAGCTCGGGGTCTCATCGAGCGACGAACGCTACGTGGACTATCGCGTCGAGGCGGGGCGCAGGCGGGAACAGCTCGAGCGCCTGGCCAGGAAGGCTCTCGCGGAGCGCCCGGACGCCATGCGACGTTTCTCGATCGAGCGTCCCGAAGCGCTCGACTATGCCCGCTTTCGAGCGAGCACCGACTACCACCTCTACTGCCAGATGGTGGCCGAAGAGCAAGTCGCGGCGCTTGCCGCAAGCCTCGAGGCCAGAGGCATCTCGTTCTATCTCGACTTGCCGCTGGGCGTCCACCCGCTCGGCTACGACGTCTGGCGAGAGCCCGAGCAGTTCGTTCGGGACGTGACGGTGGGTGCACCGCCTGACCGGATCTTCCCCGACGGGCAGGACTGGAGCTTTCCGCCACTACACCCCGAGCGAAGCCGGGGTCAGGGACATCGGTATTTTCGTCGCGTCGTGCAGCATCACATGCGGCATGCGGACCTTCTTCGCATCGACCACGTGATGGGGCTCCACCGCCAGTACTGGATCCCAGACGGATTCGAGAAACACCAGGGCGTCTACGTCCGCTACCCTGCCGACGAGCTCTACGCGATCCTGTGCCTGGAGTCGCACCGAGCGCGCACCGAGGTCGCTGGCGAGAACCTGGGAACGGTACCCGGGAGCACCGACGCCGCCCTCGACCGGCACGGCTTCCGAAAGCTCTACGTTCTCCAGTACGCCTTGACCGGTGACGAGGCGCAGCCGACCGCCCCGGAGCCGCCGTCCTCGGTGGCCAACGTCAACACGCACGACACGCCGACGCTCGCCGGCTTCATCGTAGGCAAGGATCTCGACGAACGCGTCGCGCGAGGGACGCTGACGCCTCGAGCGGCGGCCGAGGAGCAACGCCATCGCAGGATCGACCTCCGCGCGCTCCGGAGCTTTTTCTCCGCTCGGGACGATCTCGGCGCCTGCCTCTCCGCCCTGGCGGCGAGCGCGGCGGCGTGGATCGTCGTCAGCCTGGACGACCTTCTGGGGGAAGACAAGCCCCACAATCGGCCGGGGACGACCACCGAGTTTCCGAACTGGCGGCGACGAGCCGCCCTCTCCCTCGAGGAGTTGACCGAGCGGTCGGAGCTCACAGAGTTGCTGAAAGTCCTCAATCGACAGCGGCAACCGCCTCGAGCTCGTTCAGAAACCCGAAACAGCTAGTGGCGTCCCATCCAGGAAAGGAAGCACCGTCGGAGCGAGGTGCTATCCTGGTCTTGTGGGCTTCGGTTTTGCCCTCACACTGCTACTTCGTGGGTGGGTACTCGGCGGCGCTGCGGCGCTCGTTGTAGCCGCCTCAGAGGTGGAGGAAGTCTGTGACTAAAAGGGCCGTCAACGGCGGTCTGGCAGTCGTGCTCACCGGGCTGACGCTGGGGTTCCTCGTCCGCCACCGCTGCGGTCTCGACGAGGAACGGGCGCTCGAAGACCTCGTCCGCTTCGGGCTGGAGACGCGGGCGTTCGACGTGAACCGACACCGCTACCTCTCTCGGCCCGTCTCGTGCAGCCGAGCGATGACCAGCCGAGTCTTCGGCTGCTCCCCGGCCGCTTCCTCCTCGAAGAGCGCGGAGGCTATCGATTCAAGTTCGAAGGACACGACTCCGAGCCGGATCCCAACCATCCGTGGCTCGTCAGCCCGGCTTTCCGACAGTTCACCTACCTGGCGACGCCGCTTCCGTCGTCCTGCTCGAAGCGGAGCTTTCTGCTGTCGAGCGAGACGATGGCGATTCACGTGAGGGACGACGGCGAGCGGCCGACCATCGACGACTCGATCGCGGAAAGGCTCGACGGCGCTCGAGTTTCGCGAAGGTAGCTCGGCACGGAACGTGATTCCGTGTCGTGCCACCACCTTGTCGTACCAGTCCAAGAGCTCTAGTTCGCAGGTGCCGGGCGCCTGAGGCACGTAGCGGTACTCGTGGACTCGATCGCGCACGCTCTTCGGCCGGGGCGCCTCGAGAAGACGAGGATAGAGGCGCTCTCCATTGATCGTGAGGACGGCGCTCGTCGGCAGCAGCTCGTAGCGAACGAGAATCGAGAGTTCTTCCCGACGTCGGCGGGGAGCTCCCCGAGCTCGACGAGACGCCCGGTGTCCGTGCGCTGGTACACTCCGACGCCAACGGCAAGTTTCTCGACGGTGGCGGGCGAGATCGGGTAAGTAAACGAGCTGGGGAAAGAGAACCGTCGATACCTCGGCGGAAGCTTTTCGTTCGGGTGACCCAGCTCCGCAGGTTGCCCGCCTTTGACCGTCAACTGCCGGCCGAAGCGATCCGTTGCCGTCGCGGTGTAGGGGCGGCTCCCGCACTTCGCATCCCATAGAATCACGCGTCCGAAGGCGTCGGAGTGCGCCGTGGTTTCTCCCAGACCGATGTCCTTGTCCAGGCTGACGGCGACGCCTTCGAGCGGGAAGGCTTCGCCACGGTAGTACTCCTGCGTGTAACCCACGATGGCGCAGAGTCGATCGCGAGGAGTGACGACGTTCGCATCTCGATCCGGCGCACAGGCGGGAAGGCCGAATCCGAGTAGCGTGATACAGACGACCCAGAGCCCTCTCACCGTCTTGACTCCGCCGCGAGCCGGCGTTTCTCCCTGAGATTTCGGAGGCGTTCC
The DNA here is from genome assembly GCA_965237685.1 of Candidatus Marinacidobacterales bacterium. Classification (GTDB taxonomy): domain Bacteria; phylum Acidobacteriota; class Vicinamibacteria; order Marinacidobacterales; family SMYC01; genus CBDEGF01. Next base: position 706,270 of record CBDEGF010000003.1, on the reverse strand, counting down.
GGGGCGTCCGTGGTGTCCGATGGACCGAGCGAGCCAGCGCATATCCAAAGCGCGATACCACCGAGGGAGCATAGGAGGCTCGCGCTCAAATAGAGAGGTGTCTGCAGGGCCTCGAGCTGGGCGGCTTCCAACGAGATCCGGCTCGTGCCCATGGCAGAGAACGAGAAATAGAAGGCTGTCGTCATCCAGATCTGACCGGCAACGACGAATCCCGGAAACGCGAAGAGGCGTCGGTCGGCCTTTGTGATCCAGACGTAGACCGCGAACACCGGCGTTGCGAGAAGAAAAGCGTAGGACTCGGCCGCTGATAGGGGGGACAGCGTGAGACCCACGTAGCGGTCGGGAGCGAAGAACCCCAACACGGAGAGAACCACGCCTATCGCCATGTCGATGAAGAAGAAGTGTACATACAGGCGGACGGGGACCGACACGTTCACCTCGAGGAAGAAAAGGGTTATCCGGATTTGACAGTTCCAGTTTAGAAAAGGGTTCTCGGCGTGTCAACCTCCGCTTGAGATTCCAGTAGCATCCGCTATTCTATTTGGTGTCGACTCTCCTTCAGCGAAAACCACCCATCCCGTCGATTCCGGGATACCGCGACCTGGAGCTCGTCGGTGAAGGCGCGACCTCGCGCGTCTTTCGCGCCGTCGAGGAATCCACAGGCGCGACCGTTGCCCTCAAGCTTCTGCACAGCAACTTGAGAGCCGATCCGGTCAGCATCGAGCGCTTCCGGCGTGAGACGAAGATCATGCGCGCGCTGAGCGACGAGCACGTGGTGGCTGCCTATGCTCTCCTCGAGTGCGACGGCAGACTCGCCCTCATCATGGAATTCGTCGATGACGGCACGTTGAAAGACCTCGTTCGGGAACGAGCGCCGCGCGACACACGTCGGGTCAAGGAGATCCTGAGACAGCTCCTTTCGGTTCTGGCGCGATGCCACGGCCGGGGCATCGTGCACCGCGATCTGAAACCGCAGAACATCCTGCTGGGTGCGGGAAGCAAGTTGAAGCTCGTAGATTTCGGGATCGCGCGGATGGCGAGCTTCGATGATCTGACGCGTACCGGCGCGACCCTGGGCTCGCCGGAGTACATGGCCCCCGAGCTCTTCGCCTCGAGTGACTTCGATCCGCGTGCGGATCTCTACGCGGTCGGGGTGATCGCCTTCGAGATGCTAACCGGAAAACTCCCGTACCGCGCCGACACCATCGCACTTCTCTACGCCGCGCACCGCCACGGACCGATCCGCTTTCCATCCGCGGAGACGACAGGCGTCCCGCCGTGGCTGGACGACTTCGTCGTACGTTTGCTCGCGAAAGACCCTTTCGATCGCTATCAGACTTCTGAAGAAGCACTGGCAGATTTGCTCCGGGAGCGCGTTCCAGCCTCGAAGCTTCCGCCGCTCGGCCGGCGCGAGTGCCTCGCGTGCGGCGGGCGAACTCTCGAGGACCTTCTGATCTGTGCGTTCTGCGGGTACCACCATTTGGAGACGTTCCTTCCCGGAGATTTCGACGTGCGTCTATCGCCGGACGCGGATCCCGAGAAACTGAAGGCTTTTCTCGAACGCCTCGGAACGGAAACGAGCGCTAGCGACCGTACCGACGTCCTGGTGCGCCGCGTCGACAAAACCTCGGCGGAGCTCTTGAAGGATAGCCTGCGTCGCCATGGACTCTACGCTTCGGTCACGAGACGCTCGCTTCTGTCCCGCCTCGGTCCGGTGTCGCTCACACTCGTTTGTCTGGCGGCGGCCGTTCCCGTGCTCGGCTCCCTTTTTCCGTGGCTTTTCGATCCGGAGAAGTTGGCTACCACCCACCAGACGGTTTGGAGCCTGGTGCCGGAGCTCTTCGCGCTGGGCCTCGTTCTCCTACTCGGCGTGCGCGTCGTTGTCCTTTTCGACCGACGAGAGCGCGGGCCGGAGCTTCTGAGCTCGGTCGACGAAACGCTCTCCGAGGAGTATGGGTGGATGAGCGATCTCGTGCCGTTCCTGGCGAGAGTGCAAACGCAAGCGATGAGACATGCAAGTGCCCGACTTGTCGAGAAGTATTTCGTCATGCGCGAGCTCACTCCCGGGCTGCCAGTCGCGCTCTCCGAGCGTATCGAACGTGTTTTATCGAAAGCCGTCGAGCTGGCATCGTTCGTCTCGGAAATCGACGAGCTCCTCGAGCCGTTACGGGATTCTCACGATCGGACACCGCTGAGCTTGCGCCAGGGCCTCAGCGACCTCGTGGACCGACGCGGCGCGCTCGAGTGTCACCTTGCGCGAACGACCTCTCTCTTCAACAGGCTCGTGGGAGAGGCCGTCGACTCCAAAGGGGTCATGGTGGGTGATACGGCCGAAAGACTCGACGAAGCCCGGCGCGAGCTCGAGCATCACATCGAGGCGAGCCGCGAGATCCGGCACGAGCTCGAGGCCTTCTCATGACGACGCACGATAGCCTGCCAAAGGGTTACCGGCTCGGAAGCCGCTATCACTTGGAAGAGCGCGTCGGTGTCGGTGCCACTTCCACCGTATACCGAGCGCTCGATTTGCGAACCGAGACGGTCGTAGCTCTCAAGGTTCTCGACCCACTCCTCGCTCGCGACGAGGTAAGCCTCGAGCGCTTCGCGAGAGAGCTCCGTGTCCTCCGCGGAGTGACGCACCCGCACGTCGTGAGGGTGTATAGGCTCGAGCGAGACGAAGACCTCCGATTCCTTTCCATGGAGTACGTCGCGGGGCCGACGCTTCGCACGCATCTCGAACGAAAGGGCCGCTTTCGAGCGAACGAGCTCGTGCCGTTCGGAAGAAAGCTCGCGTCGGCGCTCGACGCATGCCACCGGGTGGGCGTCGTTCACCGGGACATCAAGCCCGGCAACGTGCTGCTCGACGAGTCGATGGAACCGAAGATCGTCGATTTCGGAGTGGCGGGGGTCTGTGCTGCGTCGCATCTCACGCGAACGGGCACGTACATGGGTACCCCCGACTACATGGCGCCCGAACAGTTTCGCAGGAGCACGACGGACCCCCGATCGGACGTGTACTCGCTGGGCGTCCTGCTCTACGAGCTTTTGACCGAGCGGCTGCCGTACCGCACCCGATCGCTGGCCCACCTTGCAGAGGATTCTACCGATGTCGAGCCGCCCTCGGCCGTCGTTCCCGAGATCCCCTCGTGGCTCGATGCGGTGGTCTTGAAGTGCCTGAAGGCGAGTCCGGAGGATCGCTATCAGAGCGCTCTCGAGCTCGCGGCGGAGCTGGCGGCAGCCGCCCGGTCGCTGGCGCAATATCAGCAGCGGCACGTCAAGGCGACCTGTCTTCGCTGTGGGGCCTCGATGCTCGAGGGCCTCTCGTTCTGCCACCATTGCGGGAGCGTCGTGGTGGATCACTTCGAGCGTGGGGAGCACGCTGTGATTCTGTACCGCTGCGACGATCCGGAAGACCTCTGCAAACGAGTGGCTTCGCTTGGCGCAAAACCCAACTCCGATCTTCTTGAGCGGCTGCGTCGTCTTCCGCGAGTCCTCGTTCGGGGTCTCGACGAAGAAACGGCGAAAACGGTGGCGAGCGAGCTCTTCGGCGGCCGCGCAGAGCTCTCTGTCTCGGACAAGCTCCCGAGGGAGCTGCGCCTGCCCCACCGCTTTCTCGGCTATGGTCTTCTTGCCCTGGCGATGGCGGATCTACTCCGCGGGCGGGCGAATCGTGTGTTGGACGAGCTCGAAGATCCCAAGGAGCAGCTGAGCCTGTTTCTGAACGATTTGAGCAACCAGCTCGAGGATCTTCGCGGCGCCGTCGCCCGCGCGCTCGCCGACGAGAAACGCGCGCGTCTCGAGATTCGCGATCATCTCTCCAAAGCCTCCGACTGGGAACGTCGTGCCGATCCTGGCTCTAGAAGAGGGCGACGAATCCCTTGCGCGGCAAGCCCTCGTGAAGAAGGAAGAGTGCGACGCGCAGGCGCTTGCCCTCCAGACGGGCTGGGAGGCGCAGAAAAAGGCTGCGCAGAAGCTCAAGGGCTCGCTCCAAGCGGCGAAACGCGAGGTCGACGAGGCCCGCCGGGAAATACTCCCTGTCGCTGTCGCGTTACGAGTCCGCACAGGCGCGGAAGAATATCGCCGATACGCTCGCTTCACGAGACGACAACTCACCGAACAAACCTCTGCAATAGGTCGCTCATTTTTCCGGATTGGAAAAATTATACCAGGCCGAACGGGAAGCTGAAAGGAGCTCGCCCCCGATTTGGCCGCGCCGACGCGGGCGTGGGCGTGCGAGTCAGCTTCTGTCAGCTTCCAATTCTGAATAATCCGCCCACAATCACGTCAAACCATGGAGAAGCCCGAGGACTCCACCGCCGAGCACAACCCAGAGTACCTCGGTGCGAAGGCGCCACAACGCCACGAAGGCGACGGCCGCGATCGCCGCCGCGAGCCAGTCGACGCCTCCCGCCCCATCGAAGGGGAACAGAACCGCCGCTCCGAAGACGAGCGCGAGGTTGAGCACAACGCCAACCACGGCCGCGGTCACCGAGCGAAGGGCGCCGTCGAGCCCACGGTGTGAGCGCAGGGTCTCGATGTACGGCGCGCCGAGAAAGATGAAAAGAAACACGGGAGGAACGTCACGAACGTCGTCACGCCCGCCCCGATCAGCGCACTCGCCAGCGGTGTCAGGCTCCCCACCGGGTGGTTCCACGCGGCCTGATCATGCAATAGTTCAAAGCGGGGAGGAAGCGCTCCTCCGAGATCCACCGCCGGCGCTCGACCAGCTCGCGGTGCATGATCGCGATCTGCCCGGCAGGCCCTGCAAACGAGATGAAGCCGAGTTTCAGCCAGAAGCGGAACGCCTCTCCGAAACTCACCTCCCGTGGGACTGATGCGCCTGCGGCGTGGACGTCACCGCCATCTATCGATATCCCGGCTCGCTGCTCATCGCGATCTGCAGATCCTCGTATCACCGTGTCCGCCTGGGCTCTTACGCTCCGAATTCGATCCGTACGCCCCTGCCCGTTCGCAACGCTTTCTCGAACACGATCGCGGCAGCTGCGACATCCTGTAACGCCGTTCCCGTGCTGTCGAACACGACCACGTCGTCCTCCGAGACTCGACCCTGTGCCGAACCCGCGATGACGTCGCCGAGGCTCGCGGTGATGACGTCGGACGCCGAGTGAGTGTCGTCGACTGCATGGCGGACCTCACCGATCGCTGCTGCCTGCTCGATGTTGTCAACGATGACGCGAGAGGTGTGGAGGATCTCGGGATCGAGCTCCTGCTTGATCTCGCTGTCGGCACCGACCGCCGCGAGAAAGACACCGGGATGCACATCTTTGCGCCTGACAATCGGTTCCGTTGCCGGTGTGCAGGTGACACAGATCTGGGCGGCGCGAACCGCCGAACCGGGCTCGGGTGTGATCTCGGGCGTCGCTCCCGTTCGTTCGGCGAGCTCGAAGAGCGAGTTCACGGCTTCGCGGTTCGGATCGCACAGATAGACGCGATCGATCGGAAAACACTCCACGATTGCGCGCCAGGTCGCGTGCCCCTGGATGCCACAGCCGATGATGGCGAGAGACGATGCATCGGGCAAGGCGAGACGACGTGCTGCAACGGCCGTCGCAGCGGCCGTGCGCAACGTCGTGATCTCGATCGAATCGAGCAGCGCCAGCGGAGACCCGTTCGATGCATCGCACAACACGATCGTGCCCTGAATTCGCGGCAACTGTAGCCTGTCGTTATGAAAGAAATTGCCGTTCGTCTTTGCCGCAAAGTACGGCCGTGACAACACGAGTCCCACCGCCTTCATGTGGAACCCCCCTCCGTCGACGTAGAGCGAAACCACCTCAGGTCCTCGGGCACGTCCGCGCGCGTGCGCCTCGCACGCCGCCTCGACCGCGTCGATACATTCCGCCATCGAGAGCAGGTCGACGACGTCGCTTCGTTTCAGCACCAGAGTCGATCTCGTGGAAGTGTCGGAGGTCGTTGCAATCGTGCTCATCGATTCGTTCTCCTCTTCGTCGCGGCCTTCGCTCCACTCTTCCTGCGCGGTTTCGCCTTCGAATGCCCGGCGAACGAATGTGCCAGATCGTCGAACAACGCGAGGCACCGTTCGAGTCGCGCCTCGTCCGAGGGATGCGCCGAAACGAGGCCCTGGATCAGAATCTGAATCCCCGGCGCGTCGCTACGACCGAACGCACCGTCCTTGAGGTCGATGTCGTGCACGATCTCCGCGATCTCCCGCACGGCGCGGTCACGGATACCAAACCTGACAACCAGTGTCTCGAACGTGCACCGATCCGCCTCGTGGGAATAATCACCGCCCACGATGTCGAATGCGATTTCATCCTCGCTCTTGCCCCAACGATTCGCATTCACGAAGCGAATTTGCGCATCGGGGTCGATGAAACGTCGGATCAGCCACGCCGATGCGATCCTGTCGATCTTCACGCCTGCGCGCGTGACCCATGTCTTTCCCTTGACGTTCGCCGGCACCTTGGTGCGACGCGCGGTTGTTCTGGTCAGTTTCTTTTCGATGGACTAGAATCATGGTGATCGAGACCCTGCGACTCCTCTCGCTCGAGGGACTTCGGCCACGGCGAACGGTTCGTGGTGTCAGCACCGCAACTCAGCTCCCACAACCGCAGCTTGTTCCCTAGAACCGCAACTCAGCCCCCCACAACCGCAGCTTGTTCCCCAGAACCGCAACTCATGCCAGAACACCGCCGGCGGACGTCGGCGATGCCGCTGCCCGATATCCGACACTTTCCGGAAGAATCACGACACGGTGTGTTGATTCTCTCTCCCCGTGACTTTCTCGATCGCTATCGCGCTCGGCAGAGTTCGATTGAATGAGTGAGAGTCGCTCAGTTCACACCTCGAAGCTGCCGTGCTCCGATCGAGCCCGGCTTTGCCTTCGGATAGTCCGTTTCGAGTAGAAACGACCCACCCCAATACCTGGGCACCCTTCCTTCGCCTCCTCCCAATTTGAGCGGGTCGCGATCGGAGAGTCCCTCCCTGGGCTGAAGGGAAAGTTCCGACACTGGGTCGGGCGCACGGAGTAGATGTCGCAGCTCTTGGTCTGAGGATTCAGAAACACACAGCTTCTATTTTTCTCGGCCAAGAGGAAGTATCCGTCACGCCGCTCGATCGCGTGAGCGAGTCCCGCTTGCTGCAATCGGCGCCGATCTCGTTTCGTGAGGTGTACTCCCTCGACCTCACCCTTACCGAATACGGATTGGGTACAGCACTGTCCGCAATCCGGCTGGCATTCGAAAGACAACCCTCCCTTCAGCCATCTCATGCTGCCGTTAGTGTACTCTCGGCGTGGTCCGAGATCACGAGAAATCCAGCGGCCGCCGTCTTCGGACGTCTTGCCGGGTCGCGTGCGAGACGGTTGCCGAAAAAGCGGGCGGCGGCGAGCCGCTCTCTCCCTCAAGGAGTTGACCGGGCGCTCGGAGCTCACAGAGTTGGTGAAAGTCCTCAATCGACGGCGGCAACTGCCTCGATCTCGATCAGAAACCCGAAGTGCAGATCCCGGACCGGGATGACGGCGCGGGCCGGACGGTGTTCTCCGAAGAACGCGCCGTAGGCTTCGTTCACTTTGCCCCAGAGATCGATGTCGCTGATGTAAACGGTCGTCTTCAGAATCTTCGACCCCTCGGAGCCGGCGGCGCGGACGATGGCCGCCACATTCTCGAGGGCCTGCGTCGTCTGCTCTTCGATCGAGCCAAGCTTCTTGTCACCCGTTTTCGGGTCGATGGCCAGCTGGCCCGCGACGAAAAGGAGCCCGTTGTGCTCGATACCCTGTGAATAGTGACCCCCGGGGGCGGGCGCATCCTCGGTTTCGATCCGCCTCATCTTTTCACCTCACTCGGAGCTTCGCGTAGGAGTCGCTCCCGGCGCGTAGCTCAGCTGCTTTCCATTCGACTTCAGGACCGGTCCATGCGGTCTCGACAACTGTCCCTCGGGACCGAAGGCCTCGACGACCCGCGCCATTCCCTTCTCGGACAGCGACTTCCCCACCCGGCGAGGCTCATCCCTGTAGAAGCTGTCCATGTGCAAGGTTTGCGTCGGAAAGGCGAACTCGACGCCGATCTCCTCGGCCAGACGAAGGACCTCCAGAAAGAAATTGTGCTTCTCGCGAAGCTCCTCACTCCAGTTCTGGACATCGAGGAAACAGTACACCAGTACGTTCAGAGAACAATCCCCGAACTCGTTGAAGTGAATCTCGAAGAAGTCTTTGCGCATGTACTTGTTGGCCATGATGATGGCCCTTATACCCTCGACGAAAGCGTGCATCTGCTCCGCGCTCGTGCTGTAAGTGAGGCCGAGCACCTGCCGGATACGACGGTACCGGCGCATTCCCATGTTGTCGACGTCCGCGTTGGCGATCCTCGAATTCGGAACGCTGATCACCGAGTTGTAGAACGTGCGGATGCGGGTGGAGCGAAACCCGACCTCCTCGACCGTGCCTTCGACGCCATCCACGATGATCCAGTCACCAATCTGGAAGGGCTTGTCGATGAAGATCGTCAGGGAGCCGAAGAAGTTCGACAGGGTATCCTGCGCGGCAAGGGCCACGGCGAGCCCACCGATGCCGAGACCTGCCACGATCGAGCTTACCGAGTAGCCGTAGCTCTGAACGACAGTCAGAAGGCCAATGGTGAAAACGAAAACCTTCATTGATTTCCGGAGCATCGGCACGAGCTGGTCGTCCAGCTTGGTGTCGGTCTTCGCCGTGATACGCGTCAGGTGGTCCGCCAGCAGGTTCACGAGCTTGAAGGCCATCCAGATGAGGCTGGTTGCGATCAGAAGCTCGAGCACCAGATTGACGGCCGCATTCATACGCACCGGCAGTTGAAGATCGGCGTAGAGCAGGAAAAAGAAGCCCGTCATCACGAGGAGGCTCGCCGGCTTCACGGTCTGGAACACGAGTTGCTTGTCCCAGCTCGGAGGGGTTCGTTTCACCAGCTCCTGCGCGAGCTTGTCGAGGAAGAACTCGACGGTTTTCATGAGGACGAACCCCGTTAGAAGCAGAAGGAATATCCCGACGTACTGCCAGAGCGCGATCCCCAGAAGTGGTGTCTGGAAGGCGGCGGGCATGAGCGCGATAAGGCGCTGTGCCGTCTCGGAGTACGTCGCGTCATAGAGTGCTGGGATCGCGGTCAGCGTTGCGCGCGAGAAGAGCCAGCGATCTCCGACCTTTACGAGAGAGACGGATGGCAGACGTCCGGGAAACAGTACGTAGCCCGACTGCTGAGCCGATTCGTCGACGTAGTCGGGCTCGTCCGGGATGTCCTCGACGTGAACGAGAAGGCCGCGTCCGTCCAGCACCGCCTTGAGTTGACGCGCCAGCTCGATGCGCCGGTCCTCCGAAAGGCTGCGATTCACTTTGAACGCCTCGGCGGCGATCGTCATGTCCTTGCTGGGAGGGTTCTGCCACTTCAGAAAGTTATGGACGGTCGAGCGCGGCGTGGCGAGGCGCTCTGCTTCCGACTGGGCGAAAGCCAGAGTGGCGCTCACCCAAACGAAAGCAACACTCAGAACGAGTCGGCTTCCCCTGCTCATACCTCATCTCCTCATTTTCGGTCTGATTCGGGAGAGAACATAACGCAACCGCCTACGCCAAGGCTACGGCGAGTCTCGCCGAAGTCGTTGGTAATCTCCCTACCGACCAACGACGGAGGCGGAAGGTGCAAAGGCGCAAAGGTCCAAAGAAAACAGGGCACCCACCCGATCCGGACCGCGGCTCACCGAATCCGTGGAAGGCTGATTCGGGAGAAAACATAACGCAAAGTCGCAGAGGCGCAGAGCAAAGACCGCGCACAGCAGCCTCTGAAGAAAGTCCCAAAAGCGATCACACGGAACCCCGGAAGAGAGGAACCCCGGAACCGAGGCAAAGGAACACCGCAGCCAATCGAATTCGTGGAACGACGGTGGGGAGATTCAACGCAAAGGCGCAGAGGCATTCAGAGAAGATTCGCTCGCCGAAGGATTTCCTGGAAGGCGGGACGTTCGCGTATCGGATCGAAGCTCGGATCGAGGGTGAGCCCCAGGATGAGAAGCGAGCCGTTCTCCGATGCATCCTCGAGCTCCCGAAGTGCCCGATCGTTCTCCCCGAGCGCCAGAAGCACGCGCGCCCGGAACGTGGCCGGCACGTAGTCATGCTCGGCAAAGCGATCCAGCTCCTCGAGCAGGCTTTCCGCCGCAGCGCGCTCACCTTTGCTCGCCTCGAGGACACCTCGGGCGGAGAGCGAGAGAGCAGACGTCCCCGACAGTGCGTCCATCCGATCGAGAGCACTCTCGGCCTCGTCCAGCTCTCCACCTTCCATGAGCACTCTCGCGAGCAGGAGGTAGCTCATCGGCGAATCCGAGGCCTCCTCGACGAGCGCCCGCGACGAACGAAGGGCCTCATCTGTGGCGCCATTCAGGAGCTCGACCCACGCCGTGACCTGCTTGGCAAGCGCGCATACGGTGCCGAGGCCTGTGCCGCGCGTAGATCCTGGAGCGCCTCGTCGGCGCGACCGCGGGCGGCAGCGATCAATCCACGCACGAACCGTACGGCGGGGGCGTCCTGCTCCTCGGCGCTCGCCAGAAGCTCTTGCGCCCCGTCGATGTCCCACTCGTAGATCGTGTGATAGGCGGCGGCAGCCCCGATGGCCTCGGCATGGGCACCGCCGAGCCCGAGGCTTCGCTCCGCCGCCTCACCCGCTGCCACGCGGGTCGCATCTGGAGGCGTGAATCCCCACAGGATGTTGAGAATGTACGAGTTCACGAGGCCCGCGTAGGTCGGTGCGAAGTCGGGATCTTGATCGAGGGTCTCCTCGAACAGACGGATACTCCTCTGTATGGAGGCCGGCGTGTTCAAGTCCTGCTCGAAGCTCGCCTTGAGATAGGTCTCGAAGGCGCCGGGCTCGGGGCGGAACCGAGGCTCATCGAGCTGCGCAGTCGTCAGCCGCCGCTCGAGTGTGGCCGCCACCGTGCGTGCGATCTCCTCCTGTACCTCGAACGCGTCGGTCGCCAGCCGGTCGTGGTTGGCCGACCAGAGTTGCCGTCCATCCGAGGCACGAATGAGCTGCATCGAGATCCGGAGGATATCCCCAGACTTCCGGACGCTCCCCTGCAGGACGCCGTCGACATCGATCTCTGCGGCGATTGTTCCGAGGTCCATTCCGCGGTAGTGAGACGCCGTCGTCCGGGGGATGACCCGGAGGTTCTCCGCCTCGGCGAGTGTGGTCGTGATCTCCTCCGCCAGCCCGTCGGCGTAGTAGCCCAGGTCGCCGTTTGGGCTCATGTCGGTCAGAGGCAACACGACGATCGAACCGACGCTGGCAGCGGCGTCCTCTCTCAGGTTACCGGCCAGCCAGCGAAGCGCCAGCACCGCCGCCACGGCCACTGCCACGATGACAACGACCGTCAGCTTTCCCTGCGCGGCGCCGGGAGTTACCAGCTCGAGCTCGGAGCGGACGGCATCCGTCGAGGTCGTGGCTTCCGGGCTCCGTCTCTCGGCACTCGAATCCGTCATGCTGGCAGCTCGGCCTCCCGCTCGGCCGTTCACTCACGACGCTACAATTGAACTCGTTGCGCTCGAGGACTTTACTTTGGGCGGTAACCGTTACGCAACGGCAAGTTACTTCCGGACATTAAGGTGGAAAGCCATCCCGGGCAAGGCACGACGTTCTCGGTCTACTTGCCGCTGGGTGAAGACTAGAGCGCGATCAACGGCGCGTACTTGTCCGGTGTCCCGGGAAGCGAAGAGGATTGCTGGCGAAACTGCACTCTTTACCGACGTTGCTCTGAGGGCACGGTCAGTGCTTGGCCTGATAGTGAAGTGTCCCGTCGGGCGCAGGCTCGAAACGGTGTATATCCCACTTTTCCCCGGTCGTGCCGCGCTTCGATTCCAGCTTTTGCGTGATGATCATCTGCTCGCCGTCAGTGCGGACCGTGATCATCCCGTAGACCGCGACGGCACGCTCCTTGCGACGCACCAGCTCCTCCACTTTTTTCCGCGCCGCCTTCTTCTCATCACTAGTGCTCGATCCTGACTCGATGATCTTCAGCTGCTCTTCGATTTGTGTCTGAATCACAACAGGTGTTTCCACGAACTCCTTCGTCGATCGCGCAAGCTCGGTACTGAAGATCAGCGATCGCCGTCCTCGTGAGTGCTTGCCAATAGTCCCCAGCGTGTCCGGTCGCGGATGGGAATGAGACTCCTCGTCCCCGCTCGATATGACGGTTGCCATCGGGTTGACGGCGTCGAGGAACGTTTCAGTGAAGTCGGCGCTGCCGTGGTGACAGGCTTTCATCACGTCACACAGGAAGAAGCGACGCGAGCTGCGAACAAGCTGTTCGTATTCCTTAGAGACTCTGGTGTGGGGTCCAGTCCCGTGTGCTTGCTCAGCAAATGGTTCTCGGCGCGGATGTTCAAATCTCCGCCGAGGAGCACCGACACCTTGCCGCAGGTCAGGCGCAGCACCACCGAATGCCCGTTTTTAGTCTTCCCCTTCGAGCCGAACCAGCGAAGACGTAACCGATCGTTGGCCGCTCTGGTGGGGTAGGGTCCCAGCACCTCCATGGACACGGGCCGATCGGCCTCGTAGCCAGGCATGAACCGGTCCTCCACGTGGAGCATCCAGATCGCGTCGGACCGGCCCGAGCCCCGGATCTTCTTGAGCAGCTTCGGATACTTCTTGTTGCCGACCTTCGAGGGCTTGTCGAGGATGTCATCGAGCTGCTCCGGAGTCTCGATGACGTCGGTGAGCTCGCTACCTCTGCCCGTAGTGCGTGCGCCGAGCGTATCCTTGCCGCTCCGCTCCACGATTCCATTGTGGTAGACATTGCCGAACGAGAACTTCTCGTCACCGATCACATGACCAAACCCGAGATAGTGGTCCTGATCGGGATGGGTGATCACGACGTTGTGGATGTGAGTCTTCTTTCGATTGAAGCGCCAGCGGAGAAACCGATACATGTTGTCGAACTGCCCGGCGTCGATGAGCATACGCCGGTCGTCGGGAAACACAAGAAAGCACCCATCGCCCTGTCCGATATCGACGAAGTTGACCTCGAGCAGGCGGTTCGGCTGCACATCCTCTTCGTGTATCCATGAATGTGGATGCGACGTCCCGCTCTTGTCCTTAAAGCGAACTTTGACCTGCAAGAAGCCGTTTTCCTTGATACCGGTCGTAGATACAAAGAACCCCCAGGGGTAATGCTGGACCGAGGAGCTGTTTCTAGCCTCCTCCGGTTTCGCGAAGAAAAACGCGCTGGGATAAGCGACGAAAGGCATGACGACCTCCTGGCTCTGCGGGTTGAACTCCGAGGGTATCCGCACCGAGGGCGGTCCCTCCAGTAAGACGGAACCAACATGAGTTTTTACGCGGTCGGTCCGCAGAAATCAGGAGGTTTGGTGAAAAAGCTGGTACGCCTGGCAGGATTCGAACCTGCGACCTACGGATTAGGAATCCGTCGCTCTATCCTACTGAGCTACAGGCGCAGCGGAAGGGTCCGAGGACCGGGGTTGGCGCCTCGACTGACGCCGCACCAATTGTAACCGAAGCGGAGGCGGGGGTCAGGCTTCTGTCTGCGCCTTGGATACGACCTGCTGCACTTCCTCCCAGGCGGTGCGGATCTTCAGGCGAAGCCTCTGCCGCGCCTCGCGCTCCGAGAGTGTGAGGAAGCTGTAGGAGGACTTGGTGAGCTTCTGCAGAAAGGAGATCTCCAGCTGGGTCAGAAACAGGTCGACTTCGCCGTCCGGTCCCCCGGGCAGCGTCACGTCGGACAGCTTGCGACCGAAGGCCTGTCTGGCCTGACGTTCGTCTTCGGTGATGAAGTGATACTCGGAGCGGAGCAGCTTCTGGATGAAGGTCAGCTCCTGGTAGGTGAGACGCATCGTGGCACGCCGATTGTTTCCGATGATCATTGGCAGTTCTTGATCAATCCCTGAATGCCTTCGGCAAGGGTGTCAAGCAGCTCCTATCTTGTAGTGGTTTTGCTCGTCCGGCGTCGCATCGTAGATGCGCGAGTATTCGCCGCGCGCTGGTAGACCTCCTGCTCTGAGGAGCCGGAGACGATGAACGGCTGATTCACGTTCGGGTGTGTGACATCGATGAGATAGACCCGATTCTGCAGCCTGGCCAGGTTCCAGGCGTGACGTCCCTTGAAGATGTAGAACTTGAGATTTCCCTTCACGACCCGGCAGTCGATCCCCGCCTCCTGGAGATAGAGCTGGAAGAATATCGACAGATGGCGGCAAACTCCGAGTCCCTTCTCGAGGTACTCGGAGAGTACGATGCTCTCGTTGCCGAAGTCCCGGGACAGCTCTTCTACGCCCAGCTCGTTGAACTCGATGTCACGACGGACGGCGTTGTAGTTCCAACCGACCAGCGCTTCCGGGTCCTTGGTGGGTGTCACGCTCCGCCGGCGACTCTCCACGAGCCGCTCCAGCATGGACTGTTTGTCAACTTTGATCTTCTCCCGGCCACTGCGCTCGGTCGGCGAGGCCTGGCTCCCCATGTCGGTATAGCCATGCATGAGGTAGTCGGGAATGCCCTGGTAGACCTTTCCGTCGTTGGTCCAGTTGTGTTGATCCATGATGATCTCGAGGTCGACGGCCGCCTGAACGTAACGCTCGCGCCGGGAGGGCGAATCGATGTGAAGGATGGCCTCGTTGATCGATCGAATGCACTCGAGCGGCGCCACCCCCCAGCTGGCGATGAACATGTCCAGCTCCAAAGGCTCGAGCTCGTAGGCGATTCGCTTGCCCGTCTCGGACTCGAGATAGTAGGAGTGATTCAGGTAGTCGGAGTCGACGAGAGCCACCAAGCGCACCAGAGAAGCCTGCTGGGCAGTGAGCCCGTCGAGGAGCTGCCGCATGGAGTCCGTGACGAGCTTGCGCCGCTTGGGCGATACCCGAGTGACGGACCGGGCCGATTCCGTGGTCCCCGCGGCATCGTCCTGCATGTTGCGATTGACAGAATCCACAGTCAACTCACCCGTCTAGCCATACTCCAGAACGGAGAACACCTCGTAGTCCGTCAGCTTGTCGCCACCATTCAGAAAGTCGAGCTTGATCAGAAACGAAAGCGCCTCGACTTTGCCGCCCACTATCTCGACCAGGTCGGCCGCACCCCGAGCCGTCCCGCCGGTGGCCAGGACATCGTCGACGATGACGACGCTCTGTCCGGGCTGGATCGCGTCGGCGTGCATCTCGAGACAGTCGGATCCGTACTCCAGGTCGTAGGACACCTGAACCGTGTCCGCGGGAAGTTTTCCCGGCTTCCGCACCGGCACCTGCCCCTTGTTCAATCGGCACGCGAGGGCAGTGGAAAAAATGAAGCCCCGGCTCTCGATCCCGACTAGCAAATCGAAATGCCGTTCGGCGAGCGGCTCTGCCATGTAGTCGACCGCCTCTCGAAAACATTCCGGATCTCGGAGCAGGGGCGTGATGTCCTTGAACACGATGCCCTTCTGCGGAAAATCGGGAACGTCCCGGATGATTCGCCGTAGCTTTTCCATATCCCAGGCCTCAGAATCGGACATCGAAGTCACTCAGCCCTGCGTCCACGGCCACCGTCGCCGTCTCGACGTCCTCGACGCGAGAGCCCGGCGGTCCTTGACGGAGGCGATCGCAGAAGGTTCCCAGGACTCCTCTATCCGCTTGGGCCAGAACCTCGACGCGGCCATCCGGCAGGTTGCGCACCCAGCCGACGACCCCGTGCTTCACGGCCTCTCGCTCCGTGAACCAACGAAAACCGACGCCCTGTACGCGCCCCGATATGATTACGTAACACGCTTCCACAGACCCGGATGAACCAGGTTGAGCCCCAACACAATTTCGCCAACACGAAGGGAAGACCGCGGGCGGCGGCTCGATCCATCCGCCTAACTCCGTTAGCTACCCTTGTTTGCGATTATATCAGGAAATCCTGGGCGTCGAGGATCACACCTGGCCCCGTCCGGCACTAGTCCCAGCGCTTGAAGACCAGGACCGCGTTGAGCCCGCCGAACGCGAAGGAGTTGCAGAGAGCGTGGGAGATTCGAGTCGCGCGACCTTTGTTCGGAACGACGTCCAGATCACAGGCCGGGTCGGGCCCGAGGTAGTTGGCGGTGGGAGGAACAAAATCATTCTTCAACGAGAGGATGGTCGCGACACTCTCGATGGCACCCGCCGCTCCTAAAGTGTGGCCGTGCATGGACTTGGTGGAGCTGACCATCAGCTTTCCAGCGTGCTCTCCAAAGACCTTCTTGATCGCCTCGGTCTCGGTCACGTCGTTCAGCGTCGTTCCGGTGCCGTGTGCGTTCACATACGAGACTTCGCCGGGCGCGATGCCGGCACTCTCGACCGCGGCCCGCATGGCCCGCGCGGCTCCGTCCGAAGAGGGCTTCGTGATGTGGTCCCCATCGGACGACATGCCGAACCCCACGACCTCCGCCTGAATCTCGGCTCCGCGCTTGCGCGCCGCCTCCAGTGTCTCCAGCACCAGCGACCCGCCCCCTTCCCCGAGGATAAGCCCCTTCCGATCGCGCGAAAACGGCCGGCAGAGCTCCGGAGACACGACGCGCAGTCCGTCCCACGCTTTGAGGTGCGCCCAGCTCAGCGGCGCTTCGCTGCCACCGGTCACTGCGATGTCCACCATCCCGTTGACAATCATCCAGTACCCCAGGCCGATGGCGTGATTCGACGAGGAGCAGGCGGTGGAAATCGTCAGGCCCGGGCCGCCGATCCCGGCCTCCATCGACAAGTGGCTGGCACCTGCATTCGCCATGATGCGCGGCACGGCGAAAGGGGTCAGCCGGCGGCGTTTTCTCACGTAGAGCTCGTCGTGCAGAGCGTCCTGAGTCGTCTGTCCGCCTCCACCCGAACCGGTGACGACGGCAGCCTGGTGAAGACGCTCCGAGCCGGAGAGACCGGACTCCTCGATGGCCTGCCGGGCGGCGACAAGGAAGAACTGCGCGAACGGGTCGAGAAGGACTCCACGACTGCCGAAGTCCGCCTGGAAATCGGGTACGGCCGCAGCGTTGCGAAACTGGAGCTCGTCGATGCGGTCCAGTGTCAAAGGGGCGACACCGTGCCGGCCGTTGGCGAGGGAGTCCCGGAAAGAATCGCAGTCGGAGCCGATCGCGGAGACGATGCCCAGTCCGGTGACGACGACTCGCCGTCCGTTCACGGTCGGGCCTTTGTTGGAAGGCGTGGGCGCGGTGTGAGCACTAGCAGGCTGCTGAAAACAGCGGCCGCAGCCTGCCGAGCGACAGAAAACGCGTCTGCCGCGAGACCGGCCCGCATGGGCCGATAGCACACCGGGCGCCGCGCGAGGAGCGAGGCGCCGCGCGCGTCCGACTTCGCAAAGGCTTCGTCGGGACCTCGCCGAAGCCCGAAGAGCGTAGGCGGGAACGAGGAGTGAGCGCGCGTTGATGCACTAGAACTAGAGAGACGACCGGGCCGGAGCAGCTTAGTGCCTACGACGCCTCCTCCGCTGGCGTGTCGGGCGATGAGGCCGCATCGCTTCCGGCAAGCTGAATTCGAATCTGCTCGACGACTTGTTTCACGCTCGTCAGCTCGCGGGCCACCTCGTCTGGAATCGTGATGTCGAGGTCGTCCTCCAGGTCACAGAGCAGCTCGAAGCCGATCAGAGAATCGACGCCCAGCTCTTCGAACGTGCTACCCACCGTGATCTTTTCCCGAGGGAGCTTCTGCATCTCGGAGATCGTCGCCATGACGCGCTCGGCGACCTCACCCTCCGAGAGCTCTTGAGGCGGCGTCGGTTGGGATGGCTCACTCATCGAATCTGAATCTCCAGCGGCACTCGCGAGGCTCGCTCCATTGACGGCGAAGTGTACCACACCCGCCTTCGCTCCCCGCCGCGGTGCGAGCTTCGGAGCCAGGTCCCGTTCCGGTACTAGAAACCTGCTTCCGTATAGACTGGCTGCAAGGTAGCTGCGATGTCTGCCGAGCTCACCACCCTCGTCCTGCTGACCGCCCTTTTCCACGCGATGTGGAACGCGCTCGTGAAAGCTCGCGACGATCGACTCGTCGAGCTGGCCACCCTCAACGGCACGGCCGGTCTCATCGCGTTCGCGGCATTGCCTTTCGTCGGGCTGCCGGAGCCTCGAGCCTGGCCCTACCTCGCCACGACAATGGTGTTGCACTCCGGCTATTACTTCTTCCTGTTGAAATCCTACGCAGCGGGCGATCTGAGCCATGTCTACGCGGTCGCCCGTGGGAGTGGGCCGGTCTTCGTGCTCGCGACGTCGAGCTGGGTGCTCCACGAGCCCGTGTCCAGAGCGCAGGTCATCGGTGTGCTGCTCATCGCGGACGAGCGTCGCGAGCCTGGCCCACTCGAAGCGCGGCGACAAATGGCATCTCGCACCCACACTCTACGCACTCGCCACCGGGCTGACGATCGGTGGCTACACCCTGACCGACGGTGCTGGCGCCCGCGCATATCGGCAGTGCCCTGAGCTACATCGCGACCATATTCGCGCTGAATGCGTTTCCACTCGTCCTCGTCCTTCCGTTCCTCCGCCGCGGGAGGCTCACGGAGCACACGGGACGCCAGTGGGTGACGGGAGCCCTGGGAGGCGTGTTCTCTATCGGGGCCTACGGGCTCGTCATCTGGGCCATGACCCGAGGCGCCATCGCCAGCATCGCTGCACTCCGCGAGACGAGTGTCATCTTCGCCGCTCTCATCGGAACGCTCTTCTTGGGTGAGCCCTTCGGTCGACACCGGGTGGCGGCCGCGGCGGGCGTCGCGGCGGGCGTCATCCTTCTTCGTACCGCGTGACGGGCCGGCCGTGTGGTAGCTTTCCGACGGCCGCAACACGACTCCAGGCGTCCGTGGGCTACCGACTGCTGTGGATGATGATGGGCGATTCGTCGAGGTGGACTACCGCGAGGTGAGTCCGGAAGCGCTCCGAGCACTGATCGAGGAGTTCATCACCCGAGAGGGCACGGACTACGGTCTCGTCGAGAAGACACTCGATCAGAAGGTGCGGGACGTCGCGCGCCAGCTCGAAAGTGGCGAAGCCCGGCTCACCTTCGACCTCGTGGAAGAACGTGCCAACATCGTTCCGCGCGAGTGAGCCCGTTCTCCGCGCTCGTGAACCAGCTGACCACAACCTGTGGGAAATCTGTGGAAAAACAGGCGCCAGGCACTTGTTGGGCATCGCTGAGAAGCAGGTGCCAGGCACTTGTTGCCGAGGAATGGATGCCAGGCACCTGCCAGGCTACCTGCGCCCAACAAGTGCCTGGCACCTACCCTCAGTCGGAGGTCGCCTTCGGGGCGAGGCTTGCTCGGACGACCTCCTCGCCATTCATCCAGACGGCGCTGATGTCCCGGGAGTTGCGGATGTTGTCGAGTGGGTTCTGGTTGGAGCACGATGAAGTCCGCCACCTTTCCGGTCTGCAGAGAGCCGTACGCTTCATCCTTGCCGAGAAGCCGGGCGCCGTTCGGGCATGATGGTCTTTCCCGACGCATCGATGCGCGCGGCTCCCTCCGGGATCTCCACCGACGAGCGCGGCCCAACTGCCACGATCAAGCCGCCATCGATGACGAGGACCGCATCCTCGATCGGGTTCCCGGAGACACCGTCGATCAACGTCGCGCCCTCGATAACCGTCGCGGACGAAACAACTTCGGGCTCGCTCGTCGGGGCACACCCCACCGACACGAGCAACAGCAAGGCAAAGAAACAGACCGCATGTTTCATGAAAACACCCCCTGCCATGGATGGCGCAGAAGCATACAACGTCAGGACAGGCGCCGAAAAACGAAGCCAGACTCTCCCCTGCTCAACCGCTGGCCGGCCTTGTAGTTGACCTCGAAGTCCACCATGTCCTCACCGATGCGCAGGACGTAGACCAGGGGCGAAAAAAAACGACACCGATGATGACAAGCTGAGCGGTTCTCGACTTCATGCGACAGGACCGGCGGCGAAGCACCCTCACCCGGCTGCGCTCGCATACGCTCGCGCAGCCACCCTCTCCCTTCCAGGGAGAGTGGAATCGGAGCGACGGGGCTTCGCCGTCGGTCATTCTACAGGCACCGTCGAATCGGCTGGCTTATGATCGAGCCCATGCAACGCCTCGCCGTCGCTCGACTCTTCGTCTACGGAACGCTGCGAAAGGACGCCGGCTATCGAGCGCATACGATGCTTGCCTCCCTGGCGGAGCTGGAGGGCCGGGCAACCTGTGCCGGCTCGATGGTCAACGTCGGTCACTACCCGGGCGTCGTGCCGGCAGCCGATGAAATGTCACGCGTCGTTGGTGAGGTGTATCGGCTACGCGATCCGGCGAGCGCCCTCACAACCCTCGACGCTTTCGAGCACTGCGATCCCGACGACGCGACGCTCTCCGATAAGCCGAGCGATTCATCGACGAGCTCTACTACCTCCCCACCCGTTGATTAGTCGCGATTTTCCACGCATACTTAGAGTCAGTCCAAACAATTCAGCGACGCCCAGTTGGTAGAGACGGCTCCCGCCAGGATCTCACGCCGATCTTGCAACCAGGGCTACCGCCGCGCCTCCGGAGGAGCCATGAACGCCACGGATATCGAGTGGAGGGCTAAGAACCTCGTCGATCTCGGACAGGAGCTGCAGAGCAAGGTCTCGCGCGTCACCAACCAGTTCCAGGACAGGGCGAGCTCCGCAAGGAACCAGGACGAGGCGAGCCGGCTTCGCTCACGCCTGCAGCAGCTGGTGGACTCGATTCAGGACAGCTATCGCGCCCAGGTGCAGAAGCTCTCCGACGATTCGGAAGGCGGCGACGCTCCGCTTTACGACGCGAGTCTCGCCGGGATCGACATGAACCTCCTTGTCTATCGGGGGGACAAGCAGGCTCTGGCCGCCCTTCTCGCGGACGGCGATTTCTCCTCCACGGTGAACGAGCTCACCTCGGATCTCAAACCGTACAACGCCCGAAAAGAACTGCTCACGAAGGCGCTCAAGAGCACCCGGAGCATGATGCCGGCGCTCTACAAGATCACCGACTACTGCCGGCACGCGCTCCAGCTGAAATCCGAGATCGAGCTCTACGTGAACCAGGACAGCCACTTCAACGCCGCCTGCTATCCACCCGAGCGGCAGAGGGTGCTTCTCGTGCTGACCAGCTCGCTGCTGGAAAAGTTCACGCAGCGTGAGTTGACGTTCGTCATCGGCCACGAGGTCGGCCACTACCTGTTCGAGCATACGCGGTTTCCCATCGACTACATCCTTCAGAACAACAACGGGCGCCTGTCACCACTCCATGCGATGAAGATGTACGCCTGGATCCGCAATGCCGAGATCACAGCCGACCGCGTCGGCATGGTCTGCTGCCGCGACTTCAACGTGGCCGCCAACGCCTTCTTCAAGCTGTCCTCCGGAATCACTTCGTCGGCGTTTCAGTTCAGCGTCGAGGACTACCTCAAGCAGCTCGAGGACCTGCGCCACGAAATGTCGGAGCAGGAGGATTCGGATCCTCAGGATTGGTTCAGCACGCACCCGTTCAACCCGCTCCGCATGAAGGCGCTCGATATCTTCTTCAAAGGCAAGCCGTATCATCAGCTCACCGGCCAGCAGGGCGGGCAGCTCACGGCCGATCAGGTCGCGGAGCAGGTTGGAGAGTTGATGACGATCATGGAGCCGACCTACCTCCAGGATACGAGCGACGTGGGGAAGAAGGCACAGTGCTACGTGCTGACCGCCGGTTTTCTGGTCGCGGCCGCGAACGGTGTCGTCGAGCAGTCCGAGGTCAACGCACTGGCGACCATTCTCGGGCCGCAGTGCTCGCCGGAGGAGATTCAGGGGATCATGAACGCCGAGCCGCCCGCCGTGAAAGAGGAAGTCGAGACGCTGTCCAAAGATCTCCGCGCCACGATGACCGGGATGCAGAAACTCCAGCTGATTCGAGACATGGTCGTCATCTCCATCGCCGACGGCTCACTTGACAAAGACGAGCTCTCTTGCCTGATCTGGCTTTGCCAGAATCTCGGCGTGGAGCCGCAGTTCATCGATCAGGTCCTGCAATCGGCAAAACAGGGAGTGGACTAGTGCTCGAACCCGCTAATCCTGCCGTGAATTCCTGGCCCTTTTCGGCGCTGACTGCGTTGCTCCTCCTCGAAATATCTAGATATGACTTCGTCGGAGCGCCTTGTCAGCCCCAAAAATGACGTCGGACTTCACCGACAGGATCAGCGGGTTCAAGCACTGCGGTCACGCGTCCAGGCAGGCCCGGACGATCCGCTCGGCGGCTTCATCGATCTCCTCCAGCGTCGTCGTACGGCCCAGGCTCAGGCGCACCGCCCCGAATCCAACCTCGGGGGCAACTCCCATCGCGGAGAGCACCGGACTCATCTCGCGCCGGCCCGTGTGGCAGGCCGAACCAGTCGAGGCGGCGAGCTCCTCGACCCTTGTCAGCAACGAGCTCGCATCCAGTCCGACGAAGCTCACGTTGAGGGTGTTGGGGAGGCGCTCAGTCGGATGACCGTTCAACACGACCTCTTCGCCGAGCCGCTCCCGGAGCGCATCCAGGAGGCGGTCCCGCAGCGACTGAATCTCCTGCGAGTGGTAGCTCGACACCAGCTCGCTCGCGGCTCCCAGGCCCACGATGAGCAGCGCGTTCTCGGTTCCCGACCGTCGACCTTTCTCATGACCGCCTCCGTGTAGCAGCGGCTCCAGCTCGACCCCATTTCGTACGTACAGAGCCCCGACACCCTTGGGCGCGTAGCACTTGTGGCCGGCGATGGTCAGGAGGTCGACACCGAGAGTATCCACGTCGACCGCGATCTTGCCGATCGTCTGTGCGGCGTCGGTATGAAGGAGCACGCCCTTGTCCCGTGTGATCCGGCCGATCTCGGCGATCGGCTGAATCGTCCCGACCTCGTTGTTGGCATGCATCACCGAGACGATCGCCGTGTCCCGGCGGATCGCCTTACGCACGTCGTCCGGGTCGACGCGGCCCGCCGGATCCACCGGCAGGAAGGTGACCTCCCCGCCCAAACGTTCGAGAAACCGACAGGCCTCGAGCACCGACGGATGCTCGATCGCGGTCGTGATGGCGTGAACGGGCTCACCGAGCAGACGTTTCCGATAAAATGCCCCCTTGAGCGCGTGATTGTTTGATTCTGTTCCCCCTGCCGTGAAGACGACCTCGCTGGGCTGACAACCGAGGAGCTTCGCCACCTTCGCTCGGGCGAGCTCCACCGCGTCCCGTGCGGAGGCCCCCTCGAAGTGGGCCGCAGACGGGTTGCCGTAGTGATGTTCGAGGTAGGGCTCCATCGCTTCTCGGACCTCGGGTGCAATCGGTGTCGAGGCGTTGAAATCGAGATAGATTGGAATCAAGAAGCCCCCTTGCCTTAGTACCCTGTTTCACAATTACGGTGGCATTC
Organism: Candidatus Marinacidobacterales bacterium; assembly: GCA_965237685.1. GTDB lineage: Bacteria > Acidobacteriota > Vicinamibacteria > Marinacidobacterales > SMYC01 > CBDEGF01. Next base: position 682,955 of record CBDEGF010000003.1, on the reverse strand, counting down.
GAACGCCGATGCATCCCGTCTGGCTGCGTTGCTCGTCGGTCATATATCTAGATATCATTCGCTCCTCGCGCCTTGCCAGACGGGCGCCTCGGCGTTCTCGGTGCGTCACCGTGATTGTGAAGCAGGGCACTTAGCCATCGTAGCGCAGGAGGTCGGCTGGTCGCCGGGGTCGAAAGCGGCGGAGACCGCGACGGACAACTGTGGGAGAGGCCGATGCCCGAGATTGGTGTCAGCGTACTCCGAATCAGAGGCCCGTTGCCTTTTGGAGCAAAACCCATCGAGCTGCTCAGGCAAGAGCACTTCACGGTCTGCCCCGGATGAATCCGAGAGACGGGACGGGCGTGACGTGGGACGGCGAAACCGGCCTGCGCGCGCTTGCGACGGTCGGATTCGGATCGGGAACAGGGTTTTCACTCTACCTCAACCATTTGGTCGGCGCGACCGACATGACACGCTCACGGTTCCTGCTCTACACCCACGTTACCCAGCCGGGGGCGTCAGGAGCTCCCGTATTCGATGTCGAGACAGGCGAGCTGGTCGCCGTGCACCAGAATGCCTACAGAGATTCGGGCCTGGGATCGGGCATCTCGATCCCGACTCTTATCGCAGCTATCGAGGCCGATCTGGAAGAATCGCCTTGACGAGGCGTACATCGGCTCCGTATGCGGCTGACCGTCACTCCAACGGGCTCGTCCCGCGGCAGCCTTACGACACCGACGTCGATTTGACTCCATCGAAAAAGTGCCTTACAACCCAACCCGAACTGAAAGCGTCGCCTTTCAGCGCAAAGGAGCCGCTATGAGCAACGACGACCTGGAACAGTCCAGGAAAAGAGCACGGGATATCATCCGCGGCGCATATGCCGAGCCCGACGACGTACTTGCACTTGTGAAGACGCTCAAGAAAGCGAGCGACTTCGGCCTGGCGCGAAAGGTCCTGGCCAGGGCCCGAGAAAAAGCACCCACCGACGCTGAGCTTCGACGAGAGCTCGCCCAAGCTCATGCTCTCTGCACCTACAAAGACCCCGACCTGCCTATGAAGTCCAAGCTCGAGGACGCTTTGAACATTCTGCAGGAAGAAGACAACCTCAAAACAACGACGGACCAGGAGACGCTCGGCCTGGTCGGGGCCGTTCACAAGAGAATGTGGGAGCTCGGCACTCGAAGGCACCACCTCGAGGCATCTCTCGCCTACTACTATCGCGGCTACCAGGTAGGTCCGACAAAGGACTACGGATATACGAGCATCAATGCGGCGTACGTGTTGGACTTCCTGGCGAGTCGCGAAGAGGCGGAGGCCCTGAAGACGCAGACCGTCTCCGCGGCGCCCGAGAACCGGCGGGAGGACGCGAGAAAGATACGGCAGGAGCTCGTCGCGGTCCTACCGCCGCTTCTGAAGGAGAAGGACACGGAGTGGCTGTCCAACGAGTGGTGGTTCTACGCGACCGTCGCGGAGGCCTACTTCGGCCTCGGCACCTACTACGATGCCAGGAAAGACGACGACCAGACCAGAAACAATTACGAGGCGGCCAAGAAATGGATCCGGAACGGCAAGGAAGCCAACCCGAAGATCCCGGATTGGGAGCTCGAGAGCACCGGAATGCAGCTCGCCGCGCTTTCTCGTCTCAGAGCCGATGACACCGATACCCCGGATAGCTCACCCGCGGGAGACGTTTTGAAAGAGCTTCTTGGCGACAACGTAGAGGGAATCCGCAGCATCTTCGCCGGCAAGCTCGGTCTTGGTCTTTCCGGCGGTGGATTCCGCGCCTCGCTGTTTCACATTGGTGTCCTTGCAAAGCTCGCCGAGCTCGACCTTCTCCGCCACGTCCATGTTCACATTGGTGTCCTTGCAAAGCTCGCCGAGCTCGACCTTCTCCGCCACGTCCATGTGCTCTCTTGTGTCTCCGGGGGCTCGATCCTCGGTGCCCACTACTACCTCGAGCTGCGCAAGCTTCTCAAAGAGACGGGCGATAGGGCCATAACGCGGGAGGACTACGAGGAGATCGTCGAGAGGGTGTCCACGGATTTTCTTGCAGGCGTCCAGCGGAACCCTCGGATGCGAGTCGCAGCGAACCCCTGGGTGAACCTCAAAAGCTCTTCTTGTCGGCGTACTCTCGCACGGAACGCGTCGGAGAGCTTTTCGAAAAAGACATTTATTCCAGAGTCGACGATGGCGAGGGTGATCGTGACCGCTACATCAACGAGCTCTTCATCCATCCGGAGGGTGAAGCCGATGACTTCAGACCGAAGAGGGACAACTGGAAGAGACGTAACAAGGTTCCGATGCTGGTCTTGAACGCGACGACGCTCAACACCGGGCACAGCTGGCAATTCACGGCGTCCTGGATGGGAGAGTCCCCCGCCGCCATCGACACGGATGTGGATGGCAACTCGCGACTTCGCCGCATGTACGTGTCCTTGCGGCAGCAGTGCGTGACTTAGGTGCTGTTGGGTTCGTAAGCTGAGCGGAGAGATTGCTCAAGGAGGCCATCGATGCGCTCAAAGAAGGCAGAACTCGAAGACGTTGTGAAACAGTTCGAAGCATGGCGGGCGAAGCCACACGGACGGCTGATCCCGGAGGAGTTGTGGAAAGCGGCGCTGGGGTTGCTCGATCGGTATGCGCCGAGCACGATCTGCAGTCATCTCCGAGTCAATGCGGCGCGATTCAAACAGGTCCGAGAGAGTGGAGGGGCCGTTGTGGGCGAGAAGCGTTTCAAGGGGCACGGGCGAACGGGTGCTACGGGTCGGTCCCCGCGCACAGTACAGGATCGGAGCGCGGCGGAGCGGGTCACGGCGTTAGCTCCAAGTGGCAACGCGTTCGTCGAGCTGCCGCAGTTCGGCATGGGCTTAGGGGGCGGCATGATGACACCGCCGCTCGGCGAGGTTCAGCATGGAGCGAGCAGATGCCGTCTGACGGTGGAGAGCGCAGCGGGGAGCCTCACGGTCGTGACGGCGAGCGGCGAGGGTGAGAATGAGTTGGTCGAAGCCGTGGAATGGAGCGTGCTGACGGAGATCATCGCCACGTGTGGTCTGTCCCGGCACGAGCTGGCGCGCACGATCTGTGAGGGCCTGGGGTGGGTTCGTCGGAACGGCAATCTCAAGACCCGGGAATGCTACGAGTACTGGAGGTTGTCCGAAGCGAAGGGGCTGGTGACGTTGCCCCCGCGTCACGAGCAGCGGCGCCGCGGACCGACGAGCATCCACTACGCGAAGGCTGGTCGCGAGCGGCCACGGCGTGAGGGCAAGCTATCGGACGTCGCTCCGGTGATGCTGGGCTTGGTGGCGAACGCTGAGGAGCGAGCCTCGGCGGTCACGGTCGTGCCGCAAAAAGTGGGTCGCTTGGCTGCGGTGTCGAGTGCAGCGTTTCCTGCCTGGGTTCACTGTTTTCCTCCCAGCCTGAGGTTACACAGTCAGCCAGCGTTTGTCCAGTCCTTTTTTCCCTCTCTCTCTGCCCGCGAGAAAAACGACACACCCGGCGTTCAGCTTACCGAATCGCCCCCACGTTCTCACGCACTACTACCGCAAGGACACGCATGTACTACCGTGATGCACCACAAGCCTATCGGAAGATTCGCCTGGGAGTCGCGGTCGGGGCGTCGGCCTGCGTCCCGGGGTTGTTCGAGCCGATCGCACTACCGAAGCTCTACAAGAACATGACGGTGCGTCTCGTCGACGGTGGCGTCCACGACAACCAGGGCATCGCCAGCTTGCTGGAGCAAGACTGCACGGTGCTCCTTGTAAGCGACGCGAGCGGCCAGATGACGACAGACCCTCACTCGAAGGGAGGCGTCGTCGGGCCACTTCTACGTACCAACAGCGTCCTGATGGCTCGGGTTCGCCAATCCCAGTTCAGGATCTCAACGCGCGCCTCGATTCATCACTGCTCAAGGGGCTGATGATCGTCCACCTGAAGAAGGACCTGGACGTGGAAAACGTGGACTGGGTGGATTGCGAAGATCCTCAGGAGAAGCAGGAGCGCAACAAGCCGTACACGAGTTATGGTCTCCGCAAGGATGTTCAAAAGCTGATCGCCGGCATCAGAACGGATCTAGACTCGTTTTCGGAAGCCGAGGCCTTCGCGTTGATGACCAGCGGCTACCGGCAAACGGAGACCTTCATCAAGAGCGTCGAGGGATTTCCGAAGCCACCACCGTCCAAGAAGAAATGGCATTTTCTCGAGATCGAAAAGCCGCTCAAGGAAAAGGCCGGTGTCGAGAAGGCCCACGACCGCGTCAGGAGGATACTCGAGGTCGCCAGCCAGCGAACCTTTAAAGTCTGGCGGCTGGACCCGGTCTTGAGGACGCTCGCCATATTGTTCGGCATCGGGGCTGTCGTCGGCTTGGCCGGGGCGTGGTGGAAGTATCCGTCCAAGGCCCTCGTGCACCTCACGGTGAGCGATGTCGGATGGACGGCGGCCGGCCTCCTGCTGGCCGCGGGCGTTGGGAAGATCCTGCTTCAGGCCGTCCGGTATCAGCAAACCGCCGCCCGCGTTGCTATCGCCGTCGGCGTCGTCGGCTGGATCGTGGCTCGCATCCACCTGTGGATCTTCGATCCGTGGTTCTTGCGGAAGGGACGTCTGAGCGAGGTTTTCAAATGACCAAGTAGCGTCGGCAGGTGCTCCAACGCACTGGCAGTCCTTTTGGTCGAATACATCGATCGCCAGGTAGCCGCGAGACGCCGTTTTTCCGCCTTGGGCGCCGTTCTATAGTTCCACCTTCCGGGCGGCTACATAGTCACCATCTTCGTACCCAGCGAGCTCGAGAAGATCGGCGCCTGCGACCTCCACCTGAAATATGGTCGTTCCGTCGCCGACATTCATGGTCTGCACAGGACGACCGTCCAGGTAGACATCGAGTCGGTCGAGACCCCGCGTGGTGACTTCGACATTCAGCGTGGAACCCGAAGAAGATGTCGCGACATCCAGCTGACGCCTCGGTAGGCCCGAGAGAATCTCGGCTGCGCTACGGATCAAATCCTCGTTACTGTTGAGGAGATCGTTTCTGGTCATGAAGTACCGCTCGTCCGGCTGCACGCCGAGGTCCTCCACTGGCGTTCCGGAACGCTCGCCGACGCGCAGCGTTCGCCGGATGGATACCCGCATCCCGGCACCTTCGGGCAGGTTCTCGTAGGGGGAGTCCGGATCGGCGGGCGATGGAACACGAAGCAGGTCGCGCAACAGTCCGTGCGTCCAGACGTTGGCGCCGCCCGCACCGGTATTGTCGTCGGCACCGAGGATGGGCCCGATGTCGTGATCCTTGAAGCCGGCAGCGAAGATATCGGTGGCACTGTAGCAGCGAGCATCGGTCACCAGCACCACCCGCCCGTGGTACTTCTGGCCTTTCTGGTTGGCGAATTCGACAGGTGTAATTGGAAACGCCCGCGAGTAAACGGCACCCGTTTCAACGGAGCTCGCTATCGACTCCACCCACGGACCAAGGTCAATCCCCGCTGGGTTGTTCTCGTGACGCCGGCAGATCCGAAGGTTGAGCGCCGTGTTGATGAACTGCACCGGCTCTGGCTCAATCGACGCAGGAGTGAGAACCTGCAGCAACTCATCACTCGCCCAGATGTGTCCACCACCGTTCCCCCGTACGTCGACGATCAGGCCATCCTGAGGGAGAAGCTCCGCCAATCGAATGAACTCGTCGATGAAGGCTTCCGGATTATTCACGCTGAAGGTGAAGATCCGGATGTACCCGAATTCTCCTGACGGAGTCGGAACACTTTCGGCCTTGAACACACCAGGCATGCTGGTCGTGACCGATTCTCCGCCCGCGGCCCGCCGTGTGGACAGCTTGCGCTTCTTCGTCCGAGCCGCCTCCGCCACCACGTTCGGAGCGAAGAGCATCTTCTTGGTCTGGCGGATGAAATCCAGCTGAGGTCCAGCCCAAGTGACGCCGCGTTCTCGTTGGCTGAATCCGGGTTCACACCCTCGGTATCCGGAAGGGGCGGCGATACGAGCCAGTCCTGCTTTAGCTCGCGTTCGGTTCCGTTCTGATCGATATAGCCGACGATCACCCACAGGGCGTCCGGGGGAAGGGCGAGTCGTAGTGGACGTATGGTGAGCCCGTCGATGCCCCGCACGTGGCGGGCGGCCAGATTGCTTCCGGCGTGGCGAGCCGCACTGTTTTCGATGGCACGTTCGATGGGTACTCCATTCCACAAAGTGATCTCGACACCCGGCTCGAAGTGCTGCGGAGAGAACCCTTGGACGAAATGACTGACGATGTATTGAGGCTCCTGGTCCTCGTCGAAATACTCTTCGATGTCGAACGGCAGGAAGGCGACCTTGTCCGCGAACGGCGCAGGAAGCAGATAGTTGGTGTGCAGATCGCGTACGGATGCAAAAATATCGAGCATCTCCCGATGGAATTCGAACTCACTTCCCATCGTTGCGGAGGTGGATTCGTCCAGGCGGCGCTTGACCAGGCGCAGCCTTTGCACAGGATTCACCCCATGCATGGCTCCTTTCAACGGCAGATGAACGTAGTTTTCCTCGATGAGGAGGAGCGCTTGCTCGACCAGCCGCTTGCGCTGGTTGAGTGACAAATCTCCCGCCCCCTCGAGAAACGTCGGCAGGTCCACGGCTCCCTGTAAATGGGAGCGAACCGCTGCGTGAGTTCGCCCCAAGAAAGCGAGTCCTGCCTTGTTCTTGCGGCCGCGACTCCGTTTGTGCTGCCCGCCCCTCTTCTGGATGCTCCCTTTGCCATTAGTGTTCTCATTAACGACCTCCACATTCTCAACGATAACGGCGGCAACAACTTCCGCCGCTAGCGCGAGCGGCCTCATCAAGTCCCGCGACTGATCCCACGGAAACGCCCGGGGCGATTCCGTGGGATCCTCGAGCGCGAGCAGCAATCGAGCTGTTCGCCCCTCATCTCAGGCCCGCTTCTCACTTCGCGCTCCTCTAGTTCGTTCCACCCTCGCCCTTGATCAAGAGCTCCACGTGCTGTTTCGCCTGGGCGACGCCTCCTTCTCCCGCTTCCCAAGTGATCCGACCGTCGCCATTCGCGTCCGTACCCTCGAGGATTTGCTTCGTGAGCTCTGCGATCTTCTGAGCGGCGGCAGCGGCCGATTCTGCGGCCGTGGGCGGTTCGGCGGCTTCAGCCGTTTCGGCCGGTTCAGCCGTTTCGGCCGGTTCAGCCTTTTCGGCCGGTTCGGCCTTTTCAGACGCTCCGGCCTTCAGCACTTTTTCACTCTCGGTGAGAATGGCTTCGCTCCACCCGACGACATTCCCGGCGCTCGTGCTCACGTGGGTCGCGTGCAGCTCGATGTTCTCGGACGAACCGTCCGAGTTTGCTGCCAGCTTGATATGCGTCGCGACGCCTTTCGCCGCTCTCAACAAGCCGTATCCCTTGCCCGGTCCGCCGGATTCGGTGGAGGGATCGACGGCGTGACGTACGTGTCGCACGTGCCTCTGGATCGACTCGAGATTTGTCAGATCGCCGATGGCCAGCGCGGCATGCTGTGCCGCGATCCCCGCCTCTTCTTCGAGCGCGGTCAGGAGCCCCACGTTGCCCGGCGTGCCATTGATGGATTTCGACACGTGCCAGATGTGGAACTGCGCAGGTGTTGCCTCCTGCATCGATGCGCTCGTCTGAAACGAGACCGAAAAAACAAGCACCAAAGAAAGAACCAAAAACCGTTTCATCCTGCGGCTCCCTCGACCAGGAAACGGCGGTGCTCGCACCAGCGTCACCCGCCTGGTCGGTCGACAGGAGGCTACCACCAAGCGGAGGTGGAGAAAAGTCGTGGCGGAAGAGCTGCCCGAAACGACGCCGCAAATCCACATCGTTCTCGACTGGCTGGACGAGCTGGAGAGAAAGATGGCGGAGGCGTCGCGACGAGCTCCGTCCGGACGGAGTTGCCCCGCCTTTGACTCCTGCGCACCGTCGCGCTTTGACAACGCCGTAGAACCGCAATAGGTTCGGCTCCAGTCAGACGGGTTTTCACGAGAATGGAGGGGTCCATGCGTTTCCAATTTGCGATCCTGATAGCAAGCATCCTTTTTCTGTCCCACTGCGCTCCGGCGCCGAGCGGTGAGGATAGCGGAGCAGCCGAGGAGGCTGGCACCACGGCCGGAGCGCTTGGCATTCGGCCCAACGGTGATACCGAGGTCAGTCCCGATCTCGATCGAATTCCGGACGAGTTGAAGCAGGTGTTCGACTACATCGATGCGAACCTCGACGAGCACGTGCTCAACCTTCGTCGGTGGATCGCCCAGCCGAGTATCTCGAACTCCGGCGAAGGCATTCAGGAGTCGGCTCAGATGGTGAAGGGATTCTTCGACCAGCTCGGCTGCCAGGAGACGCGCGTCTATGACGTTCCCATGACCGAGTGGGGACAGCCGGGAAACCCTGTCGTCTACGCCAGGTGTGACTACGGTGCGCCGCAGACGCTTGTCGTCTACTGGATGTACGACACGATGCCCATCACCCAGCCCGATGCCTGGGTCTCGCCGCCTTTCGAGGGCCGCCTCATGGAGTACGGGCCCTTCAAGAAAGTCATGGTCGGACGGGGTGCCAACAACTCAAAAGGCCCACAGATGGTGCAGTGGAACGCCTTCAAGTCCGTCTACGACGTCACTGGGAGCCTGCCGGTCAACCTGATCTTCGTGGCGGAAGGCGACGAGGAGCGCATGTCCATCGGGCTGCGCCAGTGGGTGCGCGACCACCACGAGCTCCTCGCGGACGCGGAGGCGATGTACCGGACCGGTCGCCAGGGACGAAGCGGCGGAGGAGGGCTCTCGGGCTCTTCCGAAGGCTGCGTCTACATCGAGCTCACCACGAGCGGTGCGCGCTGGGGACGGGGGCCAGTGGCTTCCAACATTCACGGCTCGCGCAAGCGGTCCACCGACAGCCCCGCCTGGAGGCACATCCAGATGCTGGCCACGCTCGTCTCGAAGGACGGCAACACGATTCTCGTGCCCGGCTTCCACGATGGCGCGCGACCCCTTCGGCCCTTCGAGCAGGAGATGCTGAAGAAATCGGCCGAGCGGATCGACTTGAAAGTGGCCGCGGAGAACGTCGGCGTCGCGCGGTTCATTGCGGACGATCCCTACGAATATCTGAAGATGGCGCGCTACGGGATCTCGCTGAACCTCGATGGTATCTGGGCGGGCAACATGTACCCGGGCGGAGCGGGAGCGATCCTCCCGAACAAAATCACCTCGAAACACAACATCAGGTACGTGCCCGAACAGGACGGAATCGAGATCGTACAGAAGATCCGGGACCACCTGGATGCCAACGGATACGAGGACGTCGAGATGACCATCGTCGGTGACGTGCCCTGGTCGGAGATGCGGTTCGACAGCCCCGTCGCGAAGTCGGTGCTTCGGGTGTACGACATCTTCGACATCTCGTTCAGCGACCGACCGGACGAGGCCACCATTCTTGGGGGCTATTGGCCGGCCTATCTCTTCGTGAACGACGAGGTGAGTCCCATCCACATTCCCATCGCCGGTGGCGCGGCGGGACACGGTGGGGGCTCGCACGCCGCCAACGAGTTCTGGGTGATCGAGGGCTCGGGCAAGGTCTACGGGATGGCAGGCGCCGAGAAGTCGGTTGCTACCTTCCTTTACGACTACTCCGGAAAACTTCCCGAAGCTACCGGGGGAGTGACCGGGAACTAGCAGGATTGGCGGGTTCGGGCACGAGTGCTCGAGCCCGCTGATCCTGTCGGTGACTCGGCTCGCGTCAGGAGCTGCATACTCTTGGTTACCTGGTTGAAGTTGAACGACGTCGACTACTACTGCGAATCTCGCTTTGACGGGCGCGGCGACGGCGTGGAAGACGTTCACTTTCATCCGCTCCAGAGCCGTGGGGCTCGTTTCTTCTAGGACTGGCGGCCCTGATCTTCATCACGGAACGTAGAGGACTTTGATATTGAATTCTCTTCGTATATCCGTCAGGAGGCGTTCGAGCTGAGAGTCAAACGACGCCCATGGCCATGCGACAGACATCCGGTACCCTCTCAGTGCAATACGCGCGGTGATAGGGGCCGCCCGAACGATCGTCGTCACGAGTCCCCAGAAACCCACTCGTTTCACGATGCGCTGATGCTCCTCGAGGCGCAGGAAACCCAGAAACTCCTGGAGCGTCAGCGTTGTCCCGAAGAGTGACCACGCGTCGGCCATGGCTTCGTTCAAGAGGTTCGTACTGCAGGCAAAAACAACATGGGCAACGTCGTGGCACCGAAAGAACTCCGCTGCCTCCCCACCGGGATCCCGCGCCTGATCTAGATCCGGATTCGCCGCTCGATACTCGGCCAAGCCTTCACGCAACGTGAGGGAAGCGTCTTGGCGCTGATAAAAGAGCACGCACACGTCCTCGACGGTTCGACTGCCTCGAGCCATTTCACTTTAGCTTATAGGTCCGAAAGATGACCCCAAAACGTCTCCAAAACTGGGGAGGACTCCAGAGGACTCAGGAGGACTAGAGAGGACTCAGCTGATGATCAAGGGCGTTCGAGGCGAAAGTCGCGCGCCATCAGCTAGTTGGAAAAGCGGCGTCGAGAGAGTCATGCTCGACTGGAGCACCTTCGCCGCCATGTCCTCCAGTACGCGAGCACTCTCGTCGGTCGTCCTTCTCTTGATCTCTGAGAGCCTGTGAGCGATTTACTTACTGGCTATTGGCAAGCGCCGAATCCACGCTGTGTCACCTTTCTGTAACCTTTCGAGGTGACCACCGTCTCGCTGTTCTCTGTAAGTGATTGATTCTATTGGTCGGGGCGGCAGGATTTGAACCTGCGACCCCCTGATCCCGAACCAGGTGCTCTACCAGACTGAGCCACGCCCCGACCTAGGCGAGACGGTTAGTTTACAACGGATTGGTGAGTCCAGGAAGGACCTACGCGTTCCCGTGACATACCGTGTCGAATCTCCGGATGCAGCGAGTCGAATTGAACGACCACGGACTTCTTCCCCGGCGAACACGTGTTCGCTGAGACTCCCCTCACCCGGCTCTACTGTAGTCGGTCGAGAGCCGACCTCTCCCACCAAAACGGGGGAAGGTTGCTTCAGTCCTTGAGTCTCAAAGCGGGGTCGCGAGGAGGTGATAGATGCTGAGAAGCTCGGGGAAGGCGCCGGTCGCGGCGTAGGCTTCCTGAGCCGCCAGAATGGCGTCGCCAAGTCGTTGGTGGCTGCCGCTTTCGAGCTCGCCAACGAGGGACTGGTGGTAGCGGTGCGCGGGTGCGTCCAGGCTCAAGCCGCTTGGCGAGAACGCTCCAATGACACCTTTACCCGGCGTTTTCAGGAGTTGCTCGGAGAGCGAGTTGAAGTACGGGAAATGGAAGTAGCCATTCAGGCAGTTCATCGTCAGAAGAAGCGGCTGCTGCGTCTGGGGTGCGAGCGAATCCACCGTCGAGACTTCGAAGATGCTCTCGTCCGCCCACAGGTGGATTCCGCCGTGACCGATATAGCTCATCAGTGACGCCCCGGAATCGAAGGCCTGCAGAATCCTCTCCCGGGTGTCGGTCACTCCCAACTGACCAAGATAGATCTTTTTCGGATCTCGTCCGGGAGCCAGACTTCCGGCAATGGCATCGGCGTCGGCCTCGAAAGCACCCGCCTCGTCCGAGTTGTCCGGCTACCAGCACAACGGACGAGCGCATGTCGGCGTCTCCGTCTTCGTAAGTCAGGATCTTCTCCACCATCGCGCGAAGCTCCTCAGGACTCGCTGCCGGGAGCCGCCCGATGGCCAGATCCGGAAGGATGTCGTCACCGTTGACCGAGGCGTAGGCCGGATCAGACGCGGTCCACAGGTAGGTCGTGCGGACCATGAACGGCGGCAACTGGTTCACCACACCGGTCTGAAGGTAGTCCTTGTAGTCATAGGTACCGTCGCCCAGAAGCAGCACATATTTCGGGGGCAGTCGCCAGCGGTGGTACGCGTACGACAAGAAGTCCTGGATCGCTCGAGGGGTGGCCTCCCCAAATCCAAACTCGGAATAGATCGCCTCGGTCGACACGAGTTCCGCGACGAGCCCCTGTGAGCGCCGGTGGCGAAGCAACGGCTCGGCCTCACGAAGGAGCGCGGCCGGAGCAATGACCAGATAGCTGGCGCGGTTCCGCGTGCTCTTCAATCGATTGGCCACCGGGCGGCAGACTTCAGCACGATGGATCCCGTTGCCATCAACCGCTAGATAACTTCGGCCTGCCTCGGCCTGGAATCGAACCGTGTCTTGGCTCGTGCGCTCCACTGCGCTCAGCCAACGGCGCGGGGATTCGGTCACATCAACGACGTGCGCCCCGTCTGCAAGACCGCCGATCGCGGCGACGCCGCTCTCGCTCCAGCTCCCTTCGAGCCGTCCCCCCTCAGCCCGCAGCACCCGCGGATAGCGTACCGAGAAGCGGTTCAGCATGACCATCGAGTATTGCGCCGCGGTGTCGCCGACGTTCTCGAGCTCCAGGAGATTCTCTCCCTCGCGAAGGAGGCCGGGAAGAAGCTCGGTCTCGAGGAGCCGGCCGTTCTTGCCATCCCAGCTCGACTCCTGGACGAGCGTCCCGTTCACGTACACCCGCACGTGGTGGTCCGGGTCGGCCAGAAAATCACTCGTGCCCTGCAGCCAGACGGAGAGACGACCAGATTCGGCCACCGTGCTCAGCCGATCGACTTCGAACGGATACGCTTTCCTCTCCGGTGCGAACAATAGATCCCAAAGCTAGATATCGGGCGCGGCGAGCAGTCCCGCCTGGTAATAGCGATTTTCCTCGTGCTTCACGTCGTGCCAGTAGTACGACGTTACCGCTCCCGCGGGCGCGGAGCCGAAGACCGGCATGCGAACGCCCGCTCTTCCCAGCTCGAGCTCGTACACCGCTTCCGAACCATAGGGATTCGCCTCCTCTCCCTCACCCACGAAATAGAGCGTCGAGCCGGGCCCGAATCGCCGCGGGTCTGGCTCGAGATGGTAGGCCACCGCTTCTCCGTGACGACTCAGTCGAAGCTTGCTCGGACGTACGCCCTGGCCCCAGCGGCCGAATATCTGCTCGTAGGGAACGCCGTAGAGGCCGGGCTCGACCGTCGACAGCTGTGCGACCACGCGCCGGCCCCGATGGCTCGACTTTCGACGGTAGCGACGTCCTCGAACACCATCGGTGGAGGTCTCCGTCGAGTCGCGACCACGAAAGGCGAGCCGGACCACCAGACGCTTCGCCAGCAACAGGCGGCCCGACCGACCCTGCCAGACCAGCGGCTCCAGCTCGACGAGCACTTTCTTGGTCTCGCCCTGGAAACCGACAGTAACCAGCTTCGCCGAGGGTCTGGAGTGTTGCGCTGCCTCAGCGAGCTCCCCACCGCGTCTCTTGCGGGAGGCCCGCAAGCTCCCCCGTCGTGAAACCTCGATGTGCGGTGTCGCCCCGGAAGCCGGACGCAGCCCATTGATCGTCTCGAGCTCCAGTGCTCGCACCGATACGAGGCGCACGTTCCGGCCCGCAATCGCGTCGACCCAGGCTCGCTTCACCGGTAACGGCGACGAATCGTCGTTCATCAGTTGTTCCAGCCCCGGAACGACGATGCTTACGGTGCCATCCTCGAGCGGCTCGGCGTAAAAGCCATGGGTTTCGAGCTCGACAACGACTTCTCCGCGGCCGCGCCTCGTCACCCGGAACGCGTTCCGTGAAGGATCGCCGTAAACGATCCCTGCCGGGGAACCGCTCTCTGGGGAGTCGGAGGCGACAACACCGCCCGCGGCCCCGGCTCTCGGCATGGCCCAGATCGGACCGTGCAACTGCGTCTTGCCCGTGGTCTCGATGTCCTGGAGCTTGTAGTAGTAGGTGGCCCCGTTGACGAGAGGCCTGTCCCGGAAGTGATATCGCGCTCCCACCGGAGACGAGCCGAGACCGGGGATGGCCCGAGCGGTGATGCGCTCGTACGGCCCCGCCTCGCGCGCGGCGCGGAAGAGGTGAAACCCCAGATTGTCCAGCTCGGAGGCTGTCTGCCACTCCAGAAGGACCTCGCGATCGGAGCCTTCGGCGGTGAAGGTGACGAGCTCGACCGCTGTGGCCGCACCGAACTCGTCCGCCCGATGTCCCACTGGACGCCCACCGGTCTTTGACCGAAGTCGATGTCGCGGCTGAAAGTCGCCGACAAGTCCGTTCCCACATCTTTCGCAGCGGCGGTGAACTGTAAATGGAGATCTTCGGTGCCCGCGCCGACGTTCATGAACAGGTCTACGGCGTCGGCCGTAAAGGTCGTCGTGCCCGGCACGAAGCCGGTGGACACGAGATTGAAATCGGAGAACCCCCAGTCCGGGCTCAGGCCGCATTCCGCATTGGTAACGATATTGAAGCCCTGGTCTCCATCAGAGTCCTTGTCCGTATTGTCTACCGAAATCACGTTTCTTGCGTTGACAGTGGAATTCGACGAGGGGTCTGCCCTTTCGCAAACGCTGATCCCACCCGTCTCTTCCGGAGTCGCCGGATCGCCTGTGGCTCCACAGTTGTAAACCGTCACGTTGTCGAGATTCAGAACCATGGTTCTAAGTGACGCCGTATCGTTGAGCAGATAAATGCCAGTGCGGCCAACGTTGTAGACGATGGTGTTTCTTATCGTGGTCGTCCAGTTCCCATTGTCATTGATGAAGATTCCGTCGGCCTTTATGTCGAGAGCGTCATGGACGATCAAGTAAGCGTAGCTCGTCTGGTCGGCTTCAACTCGGACCCCTTCGGCGCCCGAGCCGGTCCACCCCGTCACCTCGAACCAGTCGACCCGGGTGTAAGCGTTCCGGACTGTGAAGCCGGGACCAGCCGCGCCCGGGTTCAGCACCACACTGTCGGTGGGCACGGCTGCCGCTGTGCCATCGTGCCGCTGACCTTCGGCCACGCTCAGCCACATGAAGTGCTCCGAGTCCGTGGTCGAACCATCAATGATCACCGCCTCCGCGAAGAGACCGTCCTTGTAAGCAAAGCCCATCTCGCGGCGGTTCGCCAACAGGAGGTCCCCCTCGCGGTCCGACTCCCAGGCGTTGATCGCGTTGTAGGCACGGGTCACCGTGTAGACGGCTTCGCGGATATGGTTGGCCGCGCCGCGTGGTCCACAGTGACCTCCGTATCGGAGACTCGATTCACGATGTAGAAGACTTCCCCCGCGATATCGAGCTCGTCACCAGGACCCACGGCGCCGACCGAATCAAAGGCGGCCAAAGGATTGGTCAAGGTCACCGTCGTCGAGCCGGCGTTTATCGACACTGTTCCCCCGGTGTGAAGGTTCGCGGCGTTACTACCGATGGAGCGAAGATTCACCGTGGGACGGTAGAAAGGGTGCGGCGCACTCTGATTGTTGTACGACGTCCGAATCCAGTCCGGGGACCGGGGGATGCTCGAGATCCTCACCTCGTCGATGCTCCCGTCCCACTCCTGGCCGGGGACGTCGGAGCTCTCACCGATGAAGATGTTCGAGGTACCCACTTCCGAGGTTCCGTCGTAGGGGGACGTGTTGATCTGGGTTCCATCGACGTAGAGCCGAAGCAGACCGGCACCGGCGTCGGCGACGCCGACGACCTGGTGCCAGGCCCCGTCGTCGATCAGTCCGAGGCCGACGGACACACCCTCGGTATTGGCGTCGACGTCGAAATTGAAGGCGGTGTCACTGACCTTGCCCAGATAGTAGTTCTTCGCGATACCGATGTCGTCCCAGCGAGTCACGATCGCACGCGCCCAAATGGCCATCGAGGTCGTGCTCACCCAGGCCAAGACAGTCATGTTCGTTGCAAGTTGAAGGCTGGCGTGGTCTGCCACGTCAACGTGACGGCCATTACTGAGATCGAAGCCCGAGCCACCGTTGAGCTTCCCTGCTAGTTGAAGCGGTGGGTTCGGGGCACTCGACGTTCCATCGTTGGGATTGGAGGTCGAGTCGATGAATTGGGGAGGCGCGGCCAGCGGGTCTTCGTCCAGGTGCCAGACACCGCCGAAGTTCCCGTCCCAGACTCCGGTCGGATTCTCGGTGGGGGCCACAATGCTGGCGTCCCCATAGTGCATGGTGAAAACGGTATCGGTGTCTTGCGACAAGCTGGGGATGCTTACCCAGGCGACGAGGGATCCAGCGACGCCGTCGTAGGTTTCGACCTCGTGGTCCAGGGTGCAGGAGGCCGGTCCTCCACAGGTAGCGGTGTCGTAGGCTCTGAAGACAATGTCGTAGCCGTTCGCGCTGGTCACTTTGCCGCCGTTACCCACCGTCCGGAGATCCTTGTCGGTCAGCTGGACGGCGACGGGGTAGCTCGCAATCGAGCCGCCACTGCCGCTGACCTGGCTCGCATCGATCGTGAGGGAACGGCCGCTGGTAAAAACGGCCTCGGCAGGTGGTACGACGGCGAGACAGACGATAGCCGTCACAACACATCGGTGGTAGAACACAAAGTGCTGAAATGCAACCTTCGTGCCCGTTCGGGAGGCCCTCAGCCTTCGGTTATACGCTTGTTATAGATATAGTTGTGCTGGCACAAAGTACCTGTCCAGCTCGGAGCGTAGGGGAAAGCCCTCGGGGTTCGTGATTACCTGTCGTTCCAGGTCAGGTTCCAGGACTCGAGGTGCTCCAGAGCGTCATAGTCCGTGAAGTCGAACTGGAGCGGGGTGACCGAGATGTAGCTACCGCGGACAGCGATGAGGTCGGACATGCCATTCTTGTCCCGGCTGAAGCCCTGCTTGAGCCAGGAATAGACACGCGTGCGGGGCTCGACCCGCTCTTCGACTGTGGCCCAGTAGTCGCGGCGGCCCTGGGTCGTGATGCGGACGCCCCTGATCTTGCCAACGGGGACGTTGACGTTGAGGAAGGTGCGGCTGCCGAGCTCCTTGCGGCGCGTTCCGACGTCTCGTGCCAGCTCGGTCGCGAACTGCGCGGCCTGCGCGTAGTCCTCGTCCTCTTCGCTTCGCGCCAGAGATACGGCCATCGCAGGGAGGTTGAGCATCGCCGCTTCGCGGGCTCCGGCGACGGTGCCCGAGTAGGCGATGTCGTCGCCCACGTTGGAGCCCCGGTTGATTCCGGATACCACGATGTCGGGAGGCTCCGACAGGAGCTTTCCGACCGCCAGGCTCACGCAATCGGCAGGGGTTCCCTCGACGGAGAAGACGCCTTCCGCGGCGCGGTCGAAGCGGACCGGCTCGGAGATCGTGAGAGCGTGGCTCACCGCACTCATCTCACGCGCCGGAGCGACGACGGTGACCTTGCCCAATTCCTTCAGAGCTTCGGCGAGGACTCGAATGCCAGGCGCATTGAAGCCGTCGTCGTTGGTGACCAATATGTCGATGATTGTTCCCTACCCCCCCGGTAGACGGGCACGAGCGCCCAGAATGGTCGGGACGGCCGGATTTGAACCGACGACCACTTGCACCCCAAGCAAGTGCGCTACCAGGCTGCGCTACGTCCCGAGTCCATCTACGGCGCCGCTAAACAAGTCGATTGTAAGCAGCGAGTTCGGTGAGGATAGCACGCGCGCGGCAAGGCGGTCAACGAAGCGGGACTTCCGATTCAGTCCCGGGCAAGCTCCGCGTCGTGCTCGTCCATCAGTTCCAGGATACCGCGAAGCTCGGATTGCAGCTCCTTGATCTCGTCGTTCGCCGCCTCCGCCTCGCGCGGCTCCGGCAGCGGTGCCTCGCCCTCGGCAGCCCCGCCCCTGCCTTCCGCTTTCATTTCCATCTCGAGCTTCTTTTTCGCGCCCGCGATTGTGAATCCCTCTTCGTAGAGGAGCGTCTTGATACGGATGATGGTCTCGATGTCGCGGCGACGATAAATGCGCTGGCCCGAATTGTTCTTGGCGGGAGCCAGAGCGGGAAACTCCGACTCCCAGTAGCGCAGCACATAGGGTTGCGTCTCCGTGAGCTCGCACACTTCGCCGATCTTGAAGAAGAGCTTGCTTGGAATCTTCTTCTCGGCCTTCTTGACCATTCGCCAGCCCGTTTGCGAGTCGCGTACTCAGCGCGAAGTGCGGAACCCCTATTATTCTACTTGAGAAAGCTGTTCTGAAGCTGCTTCGAAGGCCGGAAAACGACGGATTTGCGCGGAAGAATCGTCATCTCCTCGCCGGTCTGCGGGTTGCGCCCCTTGCGCTCCTTTTTTTCGCGCACCAGAAACGTCCCGAAACCGCTGATCTGAACGCGATCGCCCTGAAGGAGCCCCTGCTTTATGAAGCCCAGGATCATGTCGACGAGCCGCGAGGCCTCCTTGTTGGAGAGTCCGCCATGCCGCTCGTAGATCACTCGAGCCAGGTCCGCCTTCGTCATAGAGACGTCAGTTCCATCCCTTGGCCAAAATGGGACTCGAGGAGACTCGCTCTTGTATAAGTTAAAGGGCTTAAAAGACTTAAGGTTTAACTCAGTACCTAAAGTATTATATGAGACCTGGGCCTGAAGTCAAGCGTTATCATTGCCTGATCGCGACTCGGAGCGCTTTCGGATTGCCACTCGGACGGGCGAGCCCTCGAATCCGAATTCCTCCCTCAAGCGTCTTCTCAAGTATCGCGGATAAGTCGCGTCCAGGTCGTTCTTCGCTCGATTCGAGAACACCACGAACCGGGGCGGCGTCACCCCGACCTGCGTGGCGTACAGAAGCCTGGCTTCCTTGCCGTCCCGGGCCCTCGGCGGAAACCGGGCCACCGCCTGCTCCAGGAACCGGTTCAGCTCCGGGGTGGGGATCCGAATCTGCTGCTGCTCCCGGACCCGTCGGATCCGCGGCGCAACGCCGCTCACGCCCCGACCCGACAGAGCCGACACGAAGACGATCGGCGCGAAGTCGAGATGAGGGATCTTCTCCCGCGCCTCCAGTCGAAGCTCGGCGGCCCGTTCCTCCCTGCTGTCCTCGAGGTCCCATTTGTTGAAAACGAGGATGGCTCCGCGGCCCGCATCGGCCACCTTCCCGCCGATCGAGGCGTCTTCCCGCTTGACGCCTTCCATCGCGTCCAGAACGAGCAGACACAGGTGTGCCCGCTGGATAGCACGCTCCGAGTACAGGACGCCCACCCGGTCCGCCTGCGTCGGCAGCTTGCCACGCCGGCGAATGCCGGCCGTGTCGACGAAACGGTAAGTCTCGCCGTCGAGCTCGATCCAGGTGTCGACAGCGTCCCGAGTGGTTCCGGCCACCTCGGTGACCACCGCCCGCTCCTCGCCCGCCAGTCGATTCAAGAGCGATGACTTGCCCACGTTGGGGCGCCCGACGATGGCCACGCGACTCTCTGCGCGCGCTTCGTCCGAGCCGGCCTGCGGCAACGCCTCTACGATGACGTCGAGAAGCTCGGCCACGCCTAGACCGTGCTCCGCGGAGATGGGAAAGAGCCGGTCGAACCCGAGGCGATGAAACTCCATGGCGTCGGATTCTTGGGAGCCGGTGTCGATTTTGTTGACGGCCAGGAAAACTCGGTCCTTCTGTTCGCGAAGTTTGCCACTCAGGAATTGATCTTCCGGTACGAGCCCCGCCCGCGCATCGACGACCCAGCAAATGAGATCCGCCTCCTCGATGGCCATCAGCACGTGAGCGGCGACCTGTTCATCGATCGGTGTGTCTGCCTCTTCGAAAATACCGCCGGTATCGATGATCTCGAAGCTCTTGCCACCCCACGAAGTGACCTCCACGTTGCGGTCTCGGGTCGATCCGGCAACGGAATCGACGATGGCTTTTCGAGAACCCGCGATGCGGTTGAAGAGCGTGGACTTACCGACATTGGGGCGGCCGACGATGGCCACCCGCGGCAGGTTGTTTTGCGTTATCCCCTTCATTTTCTAGAAGATCCAAAGAGCGACAAGAATCATAACACTCGAGAGGCACACGTGCGCGGCTAACTTGATTGTTTTGAAGACGATAACGGGGAATCTCTCTTGACAGAATTCTGGCTCCCCCCTATAATCATTCGGCGTGTCCCTCGGGAGGTCAATATGATAAAGGTGGACATCATCAACGAGGTGTCCGCGACCGCGAACATCACGAAGGTCAAAGCCGAACAGGCGGTCGAGGCGGTGCTCGACGCGATGAAGGACTCGATGAAACGTGGTGAGCGCATCGAGCTTCGCGGCTTCGGTGTCTTCCAGGTCAAGCCGAGAAAGCGCGGGATCGGGCGCAATCCCCGCACCGGCAAGGAAGTCAAGATTCCGCCGGGTCGAACGATTCGCTTCAAGCCTGGAAAGGACCTTCAGAACATTCCTTAGGGCGGGCTCCTCAACCCCCGAGGCCCTCATCTCAACTCCCGACATCCCGCCCGCACGGTCCGACGATCTCGATTCGACTCCGCCAGAGGAGATTCCTCCCGAGACCGAGCCGGCTCCAGCGGCGGCCAGGTTCCCCACCGTTCCTATCATCCTGTTCCTGACGACGTTTGCGTCGACCTTGTGGATTGGCGCCATCCATGGACTGGCGTTTTACGGAGGCGAGTTGGACCTCGTCTCAGCACTCGCACGCAAACCTGGTCTCCTCCTGACGTACGGTGGCCCGTTCAGTCTCGCCGTCATGGGCATTCTGCTGAGCCACGAAATGGGGCACTACCTGACGGCACGTCGTTACCATGTCGACGCGACACTTCCCCACTTCATCCCGCTGCCCATCCTGTCGCCGGTCGGCACCCTCGGCGCCTTCATTCTCCTTCGGTCGCCAATTCCGAATCGCCGAGCACTTCTCGATATCGGACTCGCCGGGCCCTTCGCCGGTTTCGCAGCGACTCTCGTGGCAATGGCGATCGGTATTGCGACGTCGCGCTCGGAGCCCATCGCCACCGCCGGCCCGACCATCCAGCTCGGCATGCCTTTGCTCATCCGGTGGTGGGCGGAAGCGTTCGGCCCCGAAGTTCCGGCCGGTCAGACGCTTCTCATGAGTCCCATTGCCCTTGCGGCCTGGTTCGGTGCGCTGGTCACCGCGGTGAACCTTCTGCCGATCGGGCAGCTGGACGGTGGACATGCGTCGTATGCGATGTTCCGTCACGGCGCGCACCGCATCTCCTCCGTCGTTTTCTTTCTTCTTATCCCGATGGCCTATTTCGGCCCCGGGTGGTTGTTCTGGGCGCTCCTGACCTATCTCCTCGGGATTCGCCGACCTCATTCGGCAACAACCGGCGATGAGGAGCCCCTGCCCCGAACCCGCCATCTGATGGGAGCGCTTGGCCTGGTTCTTCTCGTGCTCTGCTTCACGCCGGAGCCGGTCGTGTTCAGCTGGGCGGGGCTGTGGGAGGAGATAACGACGGCGGGCGGGAGCTTGTTCGAGTGGATTCGGGGATCGTTCCCGATCTAACTTAGTAGAGGGAGAGTGGGTCGACGTCGACGAGCATCGTTCGGGCGAGCTCGGCATCCTCCAGAACGCCGCGCAGGTAGCTGCGAACGCGGGCATGCTGGTGACGCGGCAGTTTGATCAGAATCTGACATCGATAGCGACCGGCCACTTTGGAGCGGGCCGCAAACGCAGGGCCGAGAACGTCGACGTCGTCGAGCCGGGCTTTTTTCAGAAAGTTCGCAACCCGGCGTGCGTTTCGTGTGGCCTCCGGCATCGCTTCCGCTTCGAAGATGATGTTGATGAGGTTGACCGCCGGCGGGTAGCGCAGAGCACGCCGGAACCGGCGCTCCGATTCGTAGAAACCCCGAAAGTCCTGAGCGCGTGCGAACTCCAGGCTGTAGTGCTCAGGCGTGTAGGTCTGAATGAAGACTTCGCCGGGGAGCTCGCCGCGCCCGGCTCGCCCTGCCACCTGTGTCAGAAGCTGGAACGTCCGCTCGGCGGCGCGAAAGTCCGGAGCGCCCAGTCCGATGTCCGCAGCCAGGACACCAACCAGGGTCACCGCGGGAAAGTCGTGTCCCTTCGCCAGCATCTGCGTGCCGACGAGGGCGTCGAGCTCGCGTGCCGCGAAGCGCGTGAGAAGCGTTTCGTGGCTCCCCTTCTTGCGCATCGTGTCGCGGTCCATTCGAGCGACACGACTTTCGGGGAACAGCTCCTTCGTCACCGCCTCGACACGCTCGGTGCCATAGCCTCGCTGACGAAGGTACTCACCGCTGCACGTCTCGCAGCTCTCGGGCGTTGGCCGGCCGAGGCCACAGTAGTGGCAGACGGCGAGCGTCCCGCCGCGGTGAAGCGTCAGTGAAACGCTGCACTCCGAGCACATCAACGCCAGACCGCAACTCCTGCAGAGGAGCTGCCCCGCGAAGCCCCGTCGGTTGAGAAGAAGGATGGCTTGCTCGCCGGCCGAAAAACGCTTCTCGAGCGCCTCGCGAAGCGCTTTCGAAAAAATCGTTTCCGGTCCTTCTTCTCGAACGACTTCCCTCATATCGACCAGCTCGACACTCGCCATGGGCCGCTGCCCGATCCGTTCCGGCAGCTCGAGAAGCTGGTACCGACCCGTCTCGGCGTGGGTATAGGACTCGATGGAGGGCGTTGCACTTCCGAGCACCACGACCGCACGCTCGTGCTTGGCGCGCAGGATTGCTACATCCCGAGCGCTGTAGCGAGGTGCTTCTTCCTGCTTGTAAGACGCCTCGTGCTCCTCGTCGACCACCACGAGGCCGACGTTCTCGAGGGGAGCGAGAACGGCCGCCCGGGCGCCCACCACGACCCGGGCCTGGCCTTGCCGGATGCGCCACCACTCGTCGCGACGCTCTCCCGATCCGAGAGCACTGTGAAGAATGGCGACCCGATCGCCGAAGCGACCGTGCAGCAGGCGCGCGAGACGCGGTGTCAGGCCGATCTCCGGCACCAGCATGAGCACGGTTCGCCCTCGCTCGAGGACGGTGCTCGCGGCGCGGAGATAGATTTCCGTCTTTCCACTTCCCGTCACTCCGTGAAGAACTACGGGATGAAACTCGCTCGCGACGATGGCGTGCTTGATCGCGTCGAGCACGCCCCGCTGATCCTCGGTCAGCTCGAGCGCTTCCTCCGAAACCCCCTCGAGTCGAGCCCAGGGACTCCTCGGAACCGTCTGGTGGCCGAGATCGATGAAGCCTTTCTCCGCGAGGCGCGGAAACGGCCCGCGCTCGATTCCGAGCTCGTGCCGGATAGTACTAACCGGAACCGGATCGGTGGCTACGGAAAGGAGCGTCAGGATGCGGGCGGTCGTGGGGTGAAGCTTTTCTTTCCCGAGTGCGGTACGTCCGGCCTCCGTAATCGCGGCGGTACGGATTTTTCGGACGCTGTCACGGCGCTCGGTCTCGCCCCGGCGAATGAGCCCTCTGGCCAGAAGCGATTGCAGCGTTCCGGAAACGGACTTCTTCCCCACCGCTTTGGCAATGTTGCGGGCCGTTCGCGGCCGATCGAGCGAATCCCACACCTTCGCGGCGAGGCTGCCTCGTTTCAAGTTCGTCGCGTCGGCACCGGGCTCTCGCTCGAAGATCACACTCACGCCGAGGGGCGTCTCGGGTGGCATGAGGCTGCGATAGGCGACCCCGGGGGGTGCCAGGTAGTACTCGCTCATCCAGCGAGCAAGCTCGAGCTGCCCCCTGGTCAGAGCGGGCGTATCATCCACCGCGCTCAAAACCGGCTGCAGCTCGGTGCCCTCGGGCAGTAGAGGCGGCTCGTCGGAGACACTCACCACGCAACTCAGCAGCACACGTGCGCCGAGGCGAACCCGCACCCGCATCCCTGGCTCGATCGGCCCGAAAGCCTCGGGGATACCGTACGAAAACGTCTTCGTCAGGGGTACGGGAAGTGCGATGTCCGCGAACGCAGAAAAGGGCTGAGTCGCCGGGAGGACCTTGACGGCGCTCATTCGAGCAGACTGCGAATCAGCTTCATGTCTTCCCACATTTCGCGCTTTTTCGAAGGGTAACACAGCAGGTAGGCGGGGTGGTAGGTGGGCACGAGAATCGCACCACGGTATGGAAACTGCTTGCCACGGATCCTCGTAATCCCTTCAGTAGTATCGAGAAGGTTGAGCGCCGAGACGCGACCGAGCGCACAAATCACCTTCGGGCGGATCGTGTCGATTTGACGGTCGAGAAATGGCTGGCAGGTCTCGACTTCCTCGGGTTCCGGCTCTCGATTGTGGGGCGGATGGCACTTCACGATGTTGGCGATGTAGACGTCTTCCCTCTTCAGATCAATGGCCTCGATGATCTTCGTCAGCAGCTGACCGGACGGCCCCACGAACGGCAGCCCTTGCTGATCCTCCTCGCGACCCGGTCCCTCCCCGATGAACATGAGATCGGCATTCGGATTCCCCACGCCGAAAACGAGCTTGGTCCGTCCGCTGTGCAGTGCGCAGCGGGTACACTCGCCGAGGTCGTCCCGGATCTGCTCCAGTGTCTCGCCGGAGGGAGGGCTCGGCTCCGGCGCCGGCGTTGCGGCAGCCACCGGTTCCGACCGCCGCAGTCCAACGGACGTTAAAGACCGGTAAAAGCGCAGCCGCTCTGTGAGCTGCTGGGCAACCCAGGTGTAATCCTCGGTCATCGCGGATTCAAGCCAGACTCAACGCAGAGAAACCGAAACATTGGGACTCGCAATCGCTCGCGGTCCGCATCCGGATTCAAAAGATAATTTAACGCAGAGGCGCAGAGACGCAGAGCGCGCGGAGAAAAAGAATCGCCGGGATCAATTCTTCCAACCATGAATCCAACACTTGCACAAACAAGCTCTTCGCAGAGAAGCCATCCGACTGCCATATACTTCAACCGCAATTTATGGGAGAGCACTGCTAGGCGCACAAGAGAAGTCAACGCAGAGTAACCGAAACATTGGGACCCGCAATCGCTCGCGGTCCGCGTCCAGATTCACAAGACAATTTAACGCAGAGGCGCAGAGACGCAGAGCGCGCGGAAGAACAGCCACGAAGAGAGCAACCATCCCAACGATCACTCCAAGAGAAATCGCCGAAAAAGGGCCACCGCCCACGATGGTTTCCGCGACGCGACAGATCGCAACTATCGCGCCCCGCGGTCGAATTCACAATACGATGTGACGCAGGGGGGCAGAGACGCAGAGTGAATACACTCACCGCAACCAAAGTTCGACTCTCATAAACCGTTCACAATGCGACGGATACCTCTTCTTACCAGCACCTGGCCGAAATTGACTACGAGCGCGAGTTTCAGGTTCAAGAGCCTCAGGTACGTCAGAGCTTGTGCGTCGAATATACGGCTATGCTCCGCCGTCGCCTTGCACTCGACGACGACCTTGTCCTCTACCAGCAGATCCAAGCGAAGATCACCTCCCAGTCGCACCCCCTTGTACTGGATCGGCACGGCAACCTGCCGCTCGACCTTCAATCCTCTCTCATTCAACTCGTAGACCAAGGCCTCCTCATAGACCGCCTCGAGCAAGCCCGGCCCGCCGAGGTTCCGATGAACCTCAATCGAGGCGCCTATGATTTGGCCACTAATCTCATTCTCTACCATTCCGTTCTCTGCGCCTCTGCGTCTCTGCGTTGATTTCCCGCTTTTTCACTATATAAAGACGCATTTTGCGGCCCAGAACCTCCCAGGAGGCTCACTTTCTTGCCAGATCATGCCTCAGGAACGATTCCAGGATCGGTTCGATGCGATCCACAAGCAGGCGCGGGCGCGACCGCTCGGCGAGGACGACCGCCTGAAGAAGGTCGCTCGCTTTCTGCAGGGACTCGTTGATCAGAACGTAGTCGAAAACCCGATAGTGGACCACCTCGTGACGGGCCTCCTTCAATCGACTTTCGATCACTTCCGGCGCGTCCTGCCGTCGGCCTCGGAGCCGTTCTTCCAGCACCTCATAGGAGGGTGGCATGATGAAGAGCGTCACTGCATCGGGCATCGCCCGGCGCACCTGGGCCGCTCCCTGCACGTCGACATCGAGCAGAAGATCCTTCCCCGCGCGCAGCAGTTCGTCCGTCTCGATGCGACTCGTGCCGTAGAGGTTCCCGTGGACCTCGGCCCACTCCAGAAACTCGTGCTCTTCGATCTTTCGACGAAACACCTGCTCGGTGACGAAGTGGTAGTCGACACCGTCTTTCTCGTCACCTCGCCGAGCGCGCGTCGTGAAAGAGATCGAGAACTGAACGCCGTCGAGCGAAGCCAGCAGCTTCTTGACGAGCGTCGTTTTCCCGCTTCCGGAGGGAGCGGAGATGACGAAGAGGCTGCCGTCGCGGTCGGTCATGGCTTGCCGCACTACTCGATATTCTGGACCTGCTCTCTCACACGCTCGAGCTCGGACTTGATTGCAATGACGTTCTCGGTCATCTCCGCGTCCTGACATTTCGAGCCTATCGTGTTCACTTCCCTGTTCATCTCTTGAACGATGAAATCGAGCTTCTTCCCGCAAGGGCCCGGCGTCGCAGCGGCCTCGGTCCAGAGGGTCAGATGACTCCGGAAGCGCGTGATCTCCTCGGCGATGTCGCTCCGCTCCACGAGCTTGGCCACCTCCATCGCCATCGCAGCCGGCTCTACCGCCGATTCGAGAATCTCCTCTACCTTCTGTTGCAGCTGCTGGCGCTTGACCTCTCGACTCGCCTCAGAGAGCACCTCGATGCGATCCACGTGCCCCGCAATGGTCTGGATGCGCGCGTCGAGGTCGACACGCATCTCCTTGCCTTCCGCGGCACGCATCTGCTCCATGTTGCCGAGCGCCTCGTCGAGAACTGGCTGAAGTGCCTCCCAGAGCCCGACGCCGGTGGACAAATCGCGCTCCTTCACACGGAACGCGGGAGAAAAGCCTACGAGGTCGGACGTCGAGATCTCCCCGCTGACACCATGCTCTTCGGCGAGCCCGCCTGCTTTTTCGATGAGCTCGGCGAGCATCGGCCCATCGACTTCGAGCTCGTAAGCGCTTTCTGCCCTTGGTTTCAGGTGAACGTTGACGTCGACTTTGCCGCGACTCATCGCCTGGTTCACCCTCTCGCGGATCTGCCTCTCGAGCGTGGCGATACTGGCCGGAGCGCGGACACGGAGATCGAGGAACCGGTGATTGACAGAGCGGATCTCCGCCGTAACCTCGAAGGCTTCGTTCGTTCCCGTGGCGCGGGCATAACCGGTCATGCTGCGCAGACCGTCCGGCGTCCGCGCGCCGGAATTCGCCGTTCGGGTCTTCGCTCCCTCTTGTCCCTTCATGACGACTTCGCCGAGCTCCTGGCGCCGACCGGCTCGTCTACGTCCACCCGAGCGAACTGCAGCTCGTACAGCCGGCGGTAGACGCCCCCGGGCTCCCGCACGAGCTCTTCGTGTTTGCCCGTCTCCTGAATCGTGCCGTCCTCGATGACGACGATGTTGTCGGCGCGCCGAACGGTGGACAAACGGTGAGCGATCACGAGCGTCGTTCGATGCCGCATCAGGTTCTCGAGCGCCTGCTGAACCAGAGCCTCGGACTCGGTGTCCAGAGAGCTCGTCGCCTCGTCGAGCACGAGGATCGGGGGGTTCTTGAGAATCGCCCGCGCGATAGCGATGCGCTGCTTCTGACCGCCCGAAAGCCTCTCCCCACGCTCGCCAATGATGCTGTCGAACCCGTCGGGCAGGGCTTCGATGAACCGGAGCGCACGGGCCGCCTCCGCGACCCGATAGAGCTCCTCCTCCGCCACGTTCGATAGGCCGTAGGCAATGTTGTTGCGGACCGTGTCGTTGAACAGGATCGTGTCCTGCGTCACGAGACCGATCTGTCCGCGTAGCGATGAAAGCGTGGCTTTCCGGATATCGACGCCGTCAAAGAGAATGACTCCCCTCGTCGGGTCGAAAAAGCGCGGGACGAGGCTGGCCAGCGTGCTCTTTCCCGCTCCACTGGTCCCCACCAGGGCCACCACCTGCCCCGCGTCGATGGTGAGGTCGATGTCGTGAAGGGCCGGCTCGTCCCCGTCGTGGTAGACGAATCCGAGCTGACGAAACTCGATCCGCTCCCGGAGAGCTGGTATCTCGACAGCGTCCGGCGCCTCCTGGATCCCGTGCTTGGTATCGAGGACTCCGTGGACCCGGGACGCGGCGGACAGGGCCTGCTGGATGGTCGCGTTCACGCGCGAGAGCTTCTTCACCGGCATGTACATCATGAAGAGCGCCGCCATGAACGACGAGAACTCACCCGGTGTCATGCTGCCGCCCGCGATCCGGCCGCTCCCGTACCAGATGGCGAGCGCAATGGCGAGGCCCCCGACCAGCTCCATGATGGGCGGCATGATGGAGACGACGCGCGTGATCCGCATATTGGTGCGGAAGAGATCGTCGGTCACGTTCTCGAAGCGCTCCGTCTCGAAGTCTTCCATGCGGAACGCCTTGACGATACGGCTCCCGGAGATCGTCTCTTGCAGAATGTTGGTGATATCGCGCCAGCGCTCGAGCCCGGTATCGGTCCGGCGCCTCAGCTTGCGGCCGAGCGTGACGAGTGGCCTCAAAGCAAGCGGCGCACAGATGAGACAGACGATGCCGAGCCTCCAGTCGTAGTAGAAAAGAAGGAAGCCATAGCCCAGGAGCGCAAAGCTCTGCATCATCAGATCGGCGAGTGCCTGGGAGACGGCGAGCTGGATCTTTTCCACGTCATTGGTGATGTGGCTGATGAGCGTGCCGGTGGTCTGCT
Source organism: Candidatus Marinacidobacterales bacterium (assembly GCA_965237685.1). Taxonomy (GTDB): domain Bacteria; phylum Acidobacteriota; class Vicinamibacteria; order Marinacidobacterales; family SMYC01; genus CBDEGF01. Next base: position 654,550 of record CBDEGF010000003.1, on the reverse strand, counting down.
TCTTGAAGAAGCTAACCGACTGGCGGATGACGTGCCGATAGAGCCGGTTGCGAAGGTCCATGACCGCACGCTGACCGACCCAGTTCATCAGGTAGTTCGAGAAGTACGACGAGAGACCCTTCGCCAGATAGAGAACGATGATGAGGGCGGCGGTGCGACCCAGGTTGACGTGGCGGATCAGCGCGTCGTCGAAAATGGGCTTGACGAGGTAGGCGAGGCCGGCGGAGGAAGCACCGAAGACAACCATCGCGAGACAGGCGAGCAGAAAACGGCCCCGGTACGGCCAGGCGAGGGCGAGGAGTCGCCGAAGCTCACTCACGTTGTGGGTCTCGCTTTAGAATAAGTCATGCTATCAGATCACGTCCGTGGAAGGATGTCTCCGGAAACTCAACGCAGAGACGCAGAGTCAAGACCCCCCATCGATCCTTGCTTGACTCGTGTTTTCTCTGCGCCTTTGCGCCTCTGCGTTAAGAAAAGCATCCTGTCGCGGGACCAATCGATCCGGTCCAGATTTCGTCTCGCTCAATCCGTTCCTGCACCTTGGTTGTTCTTTGGTCGTCTCCGCGTTAGTCCATCGCCGCGATTGCCCGGGCTACCCGCTCGATGGCCTCGTCGATTCGCTCCTCATCGACGTAGCTGAACGACAGCCGGAAGAACTCCTTGCCGCGGCCATCGGGGTAGAACGGGGGACCGGCCACGAACGCCGTCTTCTCCTGCTCGATGGCCTGCAACAGGAGAGCCTCGCTGTCGGCTCCTGCGGGGAGCTTGACCCACAGAAAGAATCCTCCGGCCGGGTGCACCCAGCTCGTTCCTTCCGGGAGATGCTCGGAAAGAGCATGCTCCATGCGATCGCGCTTCCGTCGGTAGAGCTCGATGGAACCCGCGACCTGGTCGTCGATGTACCCTCGCTTGCCGTAGTCGTAAACGATTCGCTGCGTGAAGGTGTTCGCGCACTGGTCGGTACAGAGCTTGCAGAGCACCAGCCTCTGGATCATCTCCTTGTCGGCCGCAATCCACCCGAGGCGCACTCCAGGTCCGAAGATCTTCGAGAACGTGTGGACGAAGATGACCGAATCGGGGGCGATGGACTTGAGGGACGGGAGCTTCTCCCCGTCGTAGACAAGATCAGCATAGGCGTGATCTTCCAGAATCGGAATTCCCGCCTCCTCGCAGACCGCAACGACCTGGCGGCGGCGCGCTTCGCTCATCGTACGCCCCGAAGGGTTCTGAAAGGAAGGAATCGTATAGAAGAACTTCGGTACGATACCTTTGCGCTTCAGACGTACGAAGGCCTCCCGGAGCGCCTCGGGGTCAGCGCCTTCCTCGTCCATATCCACTGTTTCGATCTCGACCTGATACTCCCGGAAGAGGTGAAGCCCGACCATGTAGGTCGGAGCCTCGACCACGACCGTGTCTCCCTTGTCGAGCATCGCCATCGAGACGAGCTGCAACCCCTCGACACCACCCGAGCACACCAGAATGTTCTCCGGGCCCAGGGACACGTTCTCGTGCGTCGCCATTCGCTCCACGATCCACTGGCGGAGCTTGCCGAAGCCGGGGATCGGTCCGTAATTGAGCGCCACGGCCGGCTCGTCTCGCATGACCCTCTCCGTCGACTCGCGGATACGCTCGACCGGAAAGCTCTTCGGATCGGGCATGCCTCCCGCGAGCGAGACCACCTCCGGCTGCTCGGCGAGCTGCAGAATGTTGCCGACCGACCGGGAGATTTCGAGAAGCTCCATGCGTGAAGCGTAGGCGTTTGTCCAATCCATTCGAGCTCTCCTTTTACTCCCCTTGATAGCCGTCGGGGAATCGCTCTTTGAACTTCCATGCCGTTTCGACGATGCGATCCAGCATTTCGAAGCGGGGCTCCCAGGACAGCTCCCGCCGGATCTTCTCCGAGGCGGCCACCAGGCGCGCCGGATCGCCCGCTCGTCGCGGGGCATCATCATGTGGCACCTTGCGACCGCTCACGCGAGCGACCGACTCGAGAACCTCCAGTACCGAATGTCCGGTTCCGGTGCCCAGGTTGTAGCTCGACGAGGCTCCGTCGTTGCGCAGATAGTCGAGCGCTCTGACATGAGCATCGGCCAGATCCTGCACGTGGATGTAGTCGCGAATACAGGTCCCATCGGGAGTGTCGTAGTCGCGACCGAACACCGACAGGGTTCTCCGACCCTGAGCCGCGTCGCATGCCAGCGGAATGAGATGCGTTTCGGGTCGGTGGTCCTCTCCAAGATCACCGTCCGGGTGCGCCCCCGCGGCGTTGAAGTAACGCAGGTTGACGTGGCGGACGCCGTGGGCCACCTCGAAGTCGGCGAGGGCCCACTCGAAGGCGAGCTTGGTCCGCCCGTAGGGGTTCACCGGTCGCTGCGCGTGGTCCTCCGCAATGGGTGTTTTCTCCGGAACGCCGTAGGTGGCGCAGGTGGAGGAAAAGATCATGGACTTTACGCCGCGCCTCGCCATTGCGGAGAGGAGTTTCACACCGCCGCCAACGTTGTTCCAATAGTACTTCCCCGGATCGGCCACGGACTCTCCCACGTAGGCGGCGCTAGCAAAGTGAAGAACCGCATCGAAGGGCTCACGGCCAAAGAGCAGGTCGAGCGCGCGATCGACGTCGGGGCCCTTCAGATCGATCTCGATGAGCTCCGCACCGCCCAGGGCGGCGCGGTGGCCCTCGCTCAAATCGTCGAGAACGACGACCCGTTCGTCGCGGGCGAGCAGCTCACGAACTACGTGAGAGCCCACGTAGCCGGCACCCCCAGTAACGAGCAGTGCAGACATTGCAGTACTCGTCGCTCAACCGCGTCCGACGCCGTAGTACGTGAAGCCCAGCTTTCGCAGAACGGCCGGGTTGTAGATGTTCCGGCCGTCGAACACGACCGGCTCACTCAACAAACCCCGCACGCGCTCGAAATCGGGCTCACGGAACTCGTTCCACTCGGTCACCAGAACGAGACCGTCCGCCCCCTCGCACGCCTCGTAACTCTTTCTGCAGAGGACGACCTCCTCCCCGTACTCCGATAACAGTCGTTCGGCCTCGCTCATCGCCTGCGGATCGTAGGCTCGTACCGTGGCACCGGAGCGAACCAGCTCCCGAATCAGAGGCAGTGCCGGCGCTTCGCGCATGTCATCGGTGCGCGGCTTGAAGGCCAGCCCCCACAGGGCCAGCGTCCGGCCTTCGAGGTTGCCGCCGAAATGCGAGCTTATCTTGGGAAGGAGGTAGAGCTTCTGCGTCTCGTTGACTCGCTCGGTGGCGGCGACGATGTTCAACTCCATGCCGGTCTCCTCCGCCGTCCTGAGAAGCGCGCGGATATCTTTCGGAAAGCACGAGCCCCCGTAGCCGATCCCAGGGAACAGAAAGGCGTGCCCGATCCGTCGATCCGAGCCCACCGCCTTGCGAACCGAGGCGACGTCGGCATCGACACTTTCACACAGCCGCGCGATCTCGTTCATGAAGCTGATCCGAGCGGCCAGCATGGCGTTGGCAGCGTACTTGGTGAGCTCGGCGCTCTCAGGGTCCATCACCAGGATCGGATTCCCGGTGCGGACGAACGGCCGGTAGAGCTCCCGCATGGTCTCGGCAACCTCCGGATCATCCGTTCCGATCACGACCCGGTCCGGCCGGAGGAAGTCGTCGATGGCGGCCCCCTCCTTCAAGAACTCCGGGTTCGAAACGACGCCAAACGGATGCTCGGTGAGGCTCGCGATTCGCTCGTGCACCCTCCGATTCGTGCCTACCGGCACCGTGCTCTTCAAGACGACGATGCGGTAGCCGTCCATCGCCCGGGCGATGCCCTCCGCGACACCCAGGACGTAGCTCATGTCGGCAGAGCCATCCGCGTCGGGAGGCGTTCCAACCGCCACGAAGATGACACCGGAACGTTTGACCGCCTCGTCGAAATCGGTGGTGAAGCTGAGTCGCTCCTCGGCCACGTTCCGGGTGACCAGCTCACCCAGACCGGGCTCGTAGATCGGGAGCGCCCCTCTCTTCAGGCGCGCAATCTTGTCTTCATCGATGTCGATACCGATGACGTCGTTGCCGTTCTCCGCCAGACAGGCGGCGACGACCAGGCCGACGTAGCCGGTGCCGACGACAGAAATGTTCATCGATTCGAATGCCTCTTGATAGAGAAACGCCGCGGCACCCGCGCGCTGGTGCGGTTCCAGCGCGAACCCGCGGTCAGCAGGATTGTACGTGCCGGAGCGGACCCCGGTCAATTCCTAGAACCGCGGTCCGTAGAAACACCTCAGAATCAACACGAAGAACACAGAGCAGCGACCCCACAACCAATGGAAACCGCGGAAGGGCTTGACTCGGGAGATCGACGCAGAGAACCGGAGACGCAGAGCAAGGACAGCACCGAGCAGCCGCTGAAGAAGGTCGCCAAAAAGATCACACGGAACCCCGGAATTGCGGAACCCCGGGAACTTGGTTTCTTGTTCCCGGTATTTGGGACTGGGGCCCTAATGGTCGATTCTCAGGGCGGGATCACCCAGGAGGTGGTAAATGCTGAGAAGCTCCGGAAAGGCGCCGGTAGCGGCGTAGGCTTCCTGCGCTGCCCTTGATCCTGGATTCCGAATTTGGTAGCACCTTGCCCATCTACCACCACGCCGCTTCCCGCGGTTCCGTCGTGCCGCTGCCCCGCCACGGCTGTCAACGACATGAATCGGTCGGCGTCGGTGGTGAAGCCGTTGATCACCAGGGCGGAGTTGGAGCTTGCTTACGGAGGGATGAAGGGACCGTCCTTGAACGCGACGCCCATCTCCCGGCGGTTCTCGGAGACGAACAGTGGCACTTTTCTCGGTTCGGGGCTAACATCGCCAGCGCCGATGGAGCCATTCATTGTGGGCTTGGACTATCGGCCCGCCCTTTCACGAATGACGGGAGTCGGCCGTTACGTATCGGGCCTCGCCGGCGGGCTGGCCCGCATCGACTCGAGCAATCGGTACATTCTCTTCACGAGCTCGCTCCGCGAACGACCTGTACAGGCGTCTCGACCACCCAACTTCGAGCTGGTCGACCGGAGGCTGCCGGTCCGCATTCTGAATCTCCTGTGGAACCGTCTGGAGGCTCCGACGCTCGACTTTCTCACCGGAGCCGACATCGACGTCACACACTCACCGACGCCGCTCATCGTTCCGTCCCGCCGCGGGCGAGCCGTGGTCACCGTGCACGATCTCTACTTTCTGAAGCGGCCGGAGCATACGACCGCCGAGATCCGGCGGGACTACGTCGCCCTGGTCCACGAACACACCGGCAGGGCGGACGCGGTCGTCTGCGTTTCGGATGCTACCGCCGGCGACGTCATCGAGGAGCTCGAAGTGAGCCCGGACCGGGTCTTCGTGATCCCGAACGGCATCGACGAGCGATTCCTTGCTCCCTCCGACGACGACGGAGCGTTCGCACACCTCCCGTCCGACTTCCTGCTGGCGGTGGCCACCGAAGAGCCGCGCAAGAACCTGCCGGCGCTCCTCCACGCCGTTCAGGTGCTCGCGGAGCGGGGGTGGGACGGCCGGCTGGTGCTCGCCGGAGGAGCCGGCATCGATTCGCCACGCATCACGCGGGCGGTCGAGCAGCGTGGTCTTGGCGGCAAAGTCTCGAGACTCGGCTACGTACCGCCGGACGAGCTGCCCGGACTCTACCGGCGGGCGCGCGCGTTCGTCATGCCGTCGCTGTGGGAGGGTTTTGGTCTTCCTCTTCTGGAAGCCATGGCCTGCGACGTGCCGGTCGTAGCGTCGGACATTCCTGCACATCGCGAAGTGGCCGGCGAAGCAGCTGTCTTCGTCCGGCCGGACGACGTCGAGTCGATGGCCGATGCCATCGACAAAGTATGGTCGTCGGAGTCCCTGCGCGAGCAGCTCGTCGCCGAGGGTCACCACCGCGTCGACCAGTTCTCATGGGAAGCGACCGCCCGACACACCCTCGACGTCTACGAGTCTCTGACCGGAGCGCGATGAAACTCTCCGTCATCGTCGTGAGCTTCAACTCGGGCGCGCACCTCGCCGGGTGCCTCGACTCCCTTGTCGAGAGCAGGTCCGAATCCGCGATCGAGATCTTCGTCGTGGACAACGCCTCGTCGGACGACAGCCTCGACGTGGTGAGACGGCAGTTTCCGGATGTTCATCTCGTCGCGAACGATGAGAACGTCGGTTTCGCGCGCGCGAGCAATCAGGCCCTCGCGCAGGCGACCGGAGAGCTCGTACTCTTCCTGAATCCCGACACGGCGGTGACGGAGGGGGCCATCGACCACATGGCAAGTCTGCTCGGAGAGCGGCCAGCGGTCGGCGCCGTCGGTCCGCGCCTGCGGAGAGAGGACGGGAGCGTCGAGATATCTCATGGCCCGATGCACTCGTTCTCTTCGGAGTTTCTTCAGAAACTGAAAGGGCTGGCCTATGCCGATGGGCGGGGGCCATTTCGAAGGCTCGTCGAGCACGGAAGTCGCGTCGAATCCCATCCGGACTGGGTCAGCGGAGCCTGCCTCATGACCCGGCGCGATCTGATGGAACGAACCGGCGGATTCGATGAGAACTACTTCTTGTACGTCGAGGACGTGGACCTCTGCGCGCGCATCCGGGCGCTGGGCTTCCAGATCCTCTATACCCCCGGGGCCGAGGTGGTGCACCTGCTCGGAAGATCGGTCGAGGCTAACCGCGACAGAGCCTTCCTCGAAGCCAAGCGAAGCCGGCTCCATTTCTACGACAAGCATTACGGACGCACGAAAGCCGCCCTCTTCAAGTGTTACCTGTGGCTTGATTTGTGGCTTCGGACGCTCGCCCGGCCCGGCCAGAGAAAACTCTACCGGAAGACGTGGGCCGCTCTGAGGTAGTTCACACGGGTCGATCTGCAGCCGTCCCGTTCGTCGTCCCACTGAGAAGGAGGTGACCCGATGAAGTATCTGCTCTTGATCTACTCCGCCGAGGCAACCGACCCCAGGCCCGACACCCCGGAAGGCGCCGAGTACTACCGCCGCTACATGGAATACACGGAAGAGGTGCGAAAGAAAGGAATCCACCTGGGAGGTGAGGCACTCCAGCCCGTCGCTACGGCAACGACCGTTCGCGTTCGGGACGGAAAGACGCTCACCACGGATGGGCCGTTCGCGGAAACGAAGGAACAGCTCGGGAGGTTCTACTTCTTCGAGTGCAAAGACCTGGACGAAGCTATCGCTTACGCCGCGAAGCTGCCGACCGCGGAGCACGGCTCGATCGAGGTACGACGGCCAGGGCTTTTGGTTGTGCCAGAAGCGTTTCTCGAAGGGGCGCCTGCAGTGGTGGCCGCGTCAGACGACGGATGGCGTTGCGGCGCTACCCGCCGAGCAGTTGGCGGTGCTTATCTACAACGGACTTCCGCTGCGAGCGGGGATGGCCGAGCCGTGGCGGCGGGTCGGTTGAGCCTTTCCAACGTCTTCTGGTAGCTCCAAGGCAGCCACGACTCGGGTGCTGCTCTAGCGTCTCGAGCGTGCATGGAGATGTTCGTCAGATAGTGCACCGGGTCGACACCGTTTTTTACCGCGGTGCGGATCATGCTCAGGAGCACGTCGCCCACGTCGGCGCCTGCTGGGTCTTGAAGAAGAGCGAGTTCTTGCGATGCCGTTGTGAGGGCTTCAGCTCCTGCTCGACCTCGTTGTTGTCGAGGGGCACGCCCGGCACTTCGCGGAAGCGGGTTAGCCCTTGCCAGTGATTTTTGACGTAGGAAAAGGCTTTTCCAAGGCGGCTGTTGGGCTCCACCACGCGCTCGCGGAACTGCTTTTCGATCCACTCGTAGAGCGCATCCATCACCGGCCGGCTGTGTTGCTGGTGATATGCAAGCCGCGCATCGGGGGTCATGTCGCGCGTTTCGTCGTCGTTGCGGTAGATGGTCGCGATGTCCTCGAGCACCCGCTCGCAGTGTTCGGGGAAGGCTGGCTCGGCCTCGAAGAAGTAGCGGCGTGCGTGCACCATGCACTTGGCGGTAATCCGTCGCGGCGAGCGCGGTGCCATCGAGGAGGCGTCGGCCATATGGATGACATCGCTCTCCTGAACGGTGCGCTGATTCAGGAGCCGGTCCATGTTTTCGCCCGCATGCCGTCGTCCGCTCGCGTACAGGATGATCGGAGCAAGCGTGGCGTCCAAGCCGCGGGCAACAATGCCCGTGGTGAAGATGCCCGTGCGCTCGCCTTTGCCTTGAGTCAAGGTCTCGTTCTCCGCCATCAACGTGAGGATCCGTGCGCCGGTGTCGTCACTGTGAACCAGCGGCCGGTTCGCGGCTATCGTCTCCATGTGGCGGAAGACCGGGAACACGGCATTCGCCATCGCTTCGACCCGCTCGAACTGCGTGGAGGCGGCAAACGGAACCCCCGCCCACTTTTGCCACTGCGCCAGGCGGTGGTGGGGCATGCCCATGGCGTAGCGCAACACCGAAACGACCGCGTCCACACTCGGATGGTACTTGCTCGCCCAGGCCTGAGACGAAAGTGGCGCTGTGAACGTCTTCTGGCAACTTGCGCATCGCAGCATCTGGCGCTCGTACACCGTCGCCTGGATCGGCGGCTGAGCCTTCAGCTCCACATCCTTGTTCGCCGCATGGGTGTCGTAGAGCTTGCCCCGGCACAGTGGCTCGGGGCAGGGGCCGCTCGCCTTCAGCTCGGGATGCGAAACCGCTACGTGCTCGGCACCAGGGTAGTCCTTGGCCCCGTTGCGCCCGTGGCCCTTGTTCTTCCCTTTCCCCTTTGCCTTCGTGCGTTTCGCGCGACGTTCCGTTGTCGCCATGCCAGCGCCTCGACGATAGCGACATCGCAGCAGATGACGCACCGCCTCGAGCAGCACCGGACACGCATCCTCGGGAATCTCCCCTTTCGACAGCCGCTCTTCCAGGCGCAGGAGCTCGGCCCGCTCGAACCTTCATCGCGAAACGCCGAGCTCTCGGCGAAACTCACGCACCAGCGGATACACCAAGCATGTTTTCACCGCTTCGGCTTTTCTCTTGTGCCGGTCCATCCGGCCCCGGCCCGAAGTCACTCCCACCTCCACCCAGTTCGCTGCCAGATAGCACGTCCCCTCGTAACGCTCCCTCTCCACAAACGTCTCGAGCAACACCGGCCTCACCCCGTAGGCTTCCTCCCAGTCATCGACCACCACTCGCGCTGCCAACGACAGCACGTGACTCGCGAGGCCTTTGATGGAAAGCCACGGCAGGATCAGGAACCGACTGTTGTTGACCACCCGGGGAAGGTTCTTCTGCCGCGTTGCGTCATCCCAACCGATGAAGCCGTCACGCGCCTGAAGCCACCGCGCCGCCGAGGAGAACTGCACGCACCCACAGAGCTCCCGCCGAGGATTCGACATCCAGACCAAGTACCGCAGGTGCGCGCCAAAGGCCACCTTGTGGCCCAGGTAGTGGTAACGCGCGACCAGTTCCCTCCATAGCGCTCGCTCCTCAGCGTTCGCCACCAAGCCCAGCATCACCGGAGCGACGTCCGATAGCTTGCCCTCACGCCGTGGCCGCTCGCGACCAGCCTTCGTGTAGTGGATGCTCGTCGGTCCGCGGCGCCGCTGCTCGTGACGCGGGGGCAACGTCACCAGCCCCTTCGCTTCGACAACCTCCAGGTACTCGTAGCATTCCCGGGTCTTGAGATTGCCGTTCCGACGAACCCACCCCAGGCCCTCACAGATCGTGCGCGCCAGCTCGTGCCGGGACAGACCACACGTGGCGATGATCTCCGTCAGCACGCTCCATTCCTCGTCGGTCACGGTCGTGCCGCAAAAGGTGGGTCGCTTGGCTGCGGTGTCGAGTGCAGCGTTTCCTGCCTGGGTCACTGTTTTCCTCCCAGCCTGAGGTTACACAGTCAGCCAGCGTTTGTCCAGTCCTTTTTTCCCTCTCTCTCTGCCCGCGAGAAAAACGACACACCCGGCGTTCAGCTTACCGAATCGCCCCCACGTTCTCACGCACTACTACCGCAAGGACACAGCTCGGGGATTTCGACCGGGCGAGGATGCGCTGCAGGATGCGGTGACACGGGCTCTGGAGGTCTGGCCGGACCGCGGTATTCCGAACAATCCGGGCGCCTGGCTCACGACGACCGCCCGCAACAAAGCCATCGACCGCCTGCGGCGGGACGCGACGTTTCTCGAGAAGGAAGTGGAGATCCGCTCCCGCCTCGCTGCCGGCCGGAGCCTCGTGCCGAGCCCCGGAGAGGAGGAGGTCACCATCGAAGACGACCGCCTGCGTTTGATGTTCACCGCCTGCCACCCCGCCCTGGCGTTGGACGCGCGGGTCGCGCTCACGTTACGAACGCTCGGCGGGCTTTCGACGCGGGAGATCGCCCACGCCTTTCTCGTGCCCGAGCCGACGATGGCACAGCGGCTGGTGCGGGCCAAGCGGAAGATCCGGCTCGCCGGAATCCCCTACCGGGTTCCCGAGCCCTCCGCCTTGCCGGAGCGGCTGGAGTCGGTGCTGGCCGTGATTTACCTCATCTTCAACGAGAGTTACGCGGCCTCGGAGGGGGGCGAGCTGCACCGACGAGAACTGGTCGCCGAGGCGATTCGGCTCGGTCGACTGCTCGCGGAGCTCATGCCGCGCGCCGCGGAAGCGCTCGGACTGACCGCACTCATGCTCCTGCACGACTCGCGACGGGCGGCTCGCGTCGATCGCGCCGGCCGACTCGCTACCCTGGAGGAGCAGGACCGGAGCCTCTGGAACCGGGGCCAGATCCTGGACGGCCTGGCGGTGCTCGACCGGGCGATGGAGATGCGGGATCCCGGTCCCTACCAGATCCAGGCAGCGATCAGTGCCCTGCACGCCGAGGCGCGCAGTGCGCAGGAGACCGACTGGCATCAGATCGTTGCGCTCTACGATCGCCTCTACGCGCTGGCGCCGTCACCGGTGGTGCGCCTGAACCGGGCAGTGGCGCGGGCGATGGCGGAGGGACCGGAAGCCGGGCTGCGGGAGATCGCCGCGCTTCAATCGAGCCGGGAGCTGGCGGAATACCACCTTCTGTATGCGGCGCGGGCGGATCTCGAAAGGCGCACCGGAAACTTCCAGTCAGCCCTCGCCTCGTACGACCGGGCACTGGAGCTGACGCGAAACGACGCGGAGCGTGCCTATCTCGAAAGGCGTCGGAGCGAGGTGCTGGAACGGCTGTCCGACTAATGCGGGTTAGGGGCTAATGCTTAGGGGCTAGAACCAAAACACAACGCAAAAGCGCAAAGGCAAGAGAGAAACAGGGCACCCACCGATTCGGACCGCGGCCAATCGAATCCGTGGAAGGTCTATCCCCGGAAATTCAACGCAGAGACACAGAGACGCAGAGAAAACCGCGCACAGCGACCTCTGAGAGGGTCGCCAAAGACATCAACCCGGAATCCCGGAATTTCGCACTCGGACGCCCGCAGAAAGCCGGCACGGCAGGAAGCCAGGAACAGGGGAGCCAGGAGCCGCACCAAGTGGGCAGAACGTATATTCCTTTGGGGGTTTCCCGAGTTCCGAGTTTCCTGCTCTGCCGGGTTTTCCGCTAGCGTCCGCTCGCGGACTTCCTGGCTTCTGTGCTTAAGCCGAATCTACACCTTGACATCGGCCAAAGCGAACGATTAACATTTCCCCTCTCAGTTTCAGTTGCGGTACGTGGGGACCCGAATTTTGGGGGGGAGGTCCATTGGAACAGAGCAGCTCTACCGCGCGGCGGGTGCGTCGAATGGCACCCCGGAGGACCGCGACGGCCGCCATCTACCAGGCGGGCTCGCCGCTCGCGTTCGGCGTCCTGACGAACGTCTCCGAGACGGGTGCGTGTGTCGTTTCGAACAACGCCGTGGACGCTGGCCAGCGTGTGGCGATCAAGCTGAGCTTCTATCGCCAACCCGACCTGTTCGAGTCCGAGGCCAACGTCGTGTGGGTGCGGGAGGGCATCGACAAAGAGGTGGGCAGGAGCCTGGTCTTCCTGGGCGTGCGTTTCGTCGATCTCACGGATTTCCAGAGAAGGAAATTGAGCCGCCTCCTCGATTCGGAGGACTTCCTGACGGTGTACATCCCTGGCTCCACCAACATCGCGGAGCTGCGACAGGAGCTCACGCACGTCCTGGACGAACTCGGCGACAGACTCGATCGGAGCGTCGGCCGAGGCCACTAGTGGCCGACCAAGACGCGCAAACCTTGCGCGGTCAAGCGCTTATCTGATATTCTCTCCTGCTGGAAGCGCCGGCCCGTGCGGGAGTCCGCCTGCCACTGACTCGAAGAGACGCACGGAGGATACGTCCGAGCGTGTTGACGACCCGTCCGGCGCGCGTGGTGCGGTTCATGCCCGAGGCGCGAGCGCGCGAACGAAGAGTGAGCGCGCGTTGAGCACTTCAATTTGCCGAAACCGAAAACGCGTTCCGCTCCCGGAGACTTCTCCCGACAGGCTCCTGTCGCCGGACAGATGTAGACCATGCGGATCGCTATCGACGTCCGCAAGGTCAACGACTTCGGCATCGGCACTTACCTGCGCAACCTGATCCGCTACGTTCCGGAATTCGAGGGCGACAACGACTGCGTGTTACTCGGACACCAGGACGACGAAGAGCTGCTACGCTCGCTCCATCCCGACGCGAGAATCGCCTTCGTCCGCTCCGCGAACTACTCGGTCTCGGAGCACCTCTCGATCCCCTGGAAGCTGCGCCGGCTAGGCGCCGACTTGTTCCACTCGCCCCACTACGTCGTGCCGCTGTACACCCCCTGTCGCACCATCGTCACCGTGCACGACGTCATTCATCTCTTGTTTCCTCAATATCTTCCCTCACCCATGGCGAAGCACTACGCGCGGTTCATGATCCGGAGGGCGCTGAACCGTTCGGAGCTGGTCGTCACCGTGTCGAACGCTTCGAAACGGGATTTGCTCCAGCTGTTCGAAGTCGACCCGGAGAAGATACTGGTCATTCACAACGGCATCGATGCTACGATGACCCGGGGGCTGCCCGAGAAGGAGCTCGAGCGGGTGCGGGAGCGATTCCAGCTCTCCGGCCGAACCGTGCTCTTCGTCGGAAACATCAAACCGCACAAGAACGTAGAGCGGTTAATCAGCGCTTTCGCCAAAGTGCGGGAGGACCCGGAGCTCGGGGACCTCAACCTCGTCGTCGTCGGTGATGACATCACGAGATACCCGTCGCTCCGGCGGGCCGTCGAGAGACACCAGGTGCGAGCCAACGTCCGCTTCTTTGGTTTCGTTCCCGAGATGACCCTCGTCGCGCTGTACCGCGCTGCGGACGTGTTCGTCTTCCCCTCCCTCTACGAGGGCTTCGGCCTTCCCCCGCTGGAGGCGATGGCGAACGGCACCCCGGTTGTCACATCGAGCATCTCCTCGCTTCCGGAAGTCGTGGGAGACGCGGCACTGACCGTGGATCCCTACAATGTCGACGAGATGGCGCTCGCAATCCGGCGCATCCTGACCGAGCCGGAGCTCAGCGCACGACTAGTCGCGGCCGGGCATGAGCGTGCGCGACACTTCTCATGGGAAAAGGCCGCGCGAGAGCTTCACCGGGCGTATCGGCGCGCGTTGGGGCAGGAGTAGTCAAGTCAATGCGGGTAGCAATCGTTCACGACTGGCTCACGGGATTCCGTGGCGGTGAGAAAGTCCTGGAGGTCTTCTGCGAGCTATTTCCGGAAGCGCCGCTCTATACCCTGTTCCACATCCCCGACTCCACGAGCCCGACCATCGAGTCGCACCCGATTCGTACCGCTTTCACCCAGCGACTGCCGGGCTCTCGCTCACACTACCGCTGGTACCTGCCGCTGTACCCGCTCGCCATCGAGTCTCTCGACCTCGAGGGATACGATCTCGTGCTCTCGAGCTCGCACTGCGCCGCGAAGGGCATCATTCCGCCGCCGGACGCCCTGCACATCTGCTATTGCCACACGCCGATGCGCTACATCTGGGATCGCTTCGAGGATTACTTCGGCACCGGTGCCAAAGCCAGGTTTGTCTTCGGCCCGATCGCGCACTTCCTGCGCGACTGGGACGTATCATCGTCCCGTCGGGTCGACCACTTCGTCGCCAACTCGGATCACGTGGCCGATCGCATCCGAACGTACTACGGTCGCGACGTCGACGAGGTGATACCACCGCCGGTCGATACGAGCTTCTTCACCCCTGGCAACGGTGGCTCTTCCACAGCGGACGACTATTTCCTGATCGTCTCCGCGCTGGTTCCTTACAAGCGAGTCGAGCTCGCCATCCAGGCTTTCACCGAGCGGCGCGATCCGCTCCTCATCGTGGGTACCGGCCCCGAGCGCGCGCGGCTCGAGGCGTTCGCCTCCGACAACGTTCGTTTTCTCGGACGGGTGGACGACGAAGAGCTCAGGCGCCTGTACCGCAACTGTCGAGCCTGTCTGCTCCCGGGTGTGGAGGACTTCGGTATCGTTCCGCTCGAAGCGCAGGCCTGCGGCCGACCGGTCGTGGCGCTCGCCAGGGGAGGAGCGCTCGAGACGGTGCGCAACGGAGAGACCGGAGTCCTGTTCGAGGAAGCGTCGGCGGACTCGATTTCACGCGCTGTTGACAAGGTCTCGACCCTAAGCTTTAATAGCGTGGAGCTTTGCAGTTGGGCGAAACGCTTCTCGCGAGAGAGTTTCAAGTCAAAGATCAACGAGTTCATCACGAATCGCACAGGAGCAAGGTCGTAGAGCTGAGGCGTTGCGGCCCGACGAAGAGCCAGCGCAAGGATGGTCAAACAGCAGAGCCGCGCCTTCACCGTTCTCTACCTCGCGGGTGATCTCGCTGCCACCTACGGAGCCTTCGCTCTCGCCTACTCCGTCCGTTTTCATACCGAGTTGATCTCGGTCACCAAAGGGGTCAACCCCTTCTCGCAGTACGTGCTCCTGCTGCCGGTGATCACGCTGCTCTGGCCTCCGCTGTTCTACATGCACGGCCTGTACAACCTCCGACGCCTGCGCTCGCGTACCGACGAGCTGTTCTCGGTGTTGTGGGCGGTCGCGATGGGTACCGCTCTCACCCTCTTCGTCGCGCTGTACGCCCGGGTCTACTACCTCTATGGACCGCCAGAAATCTCTGGCCGCTACGAGTTCTCTCAAATCGTCCTTGCCATGTTCGTCGTCATCGATGTCGTGCTCGTCGTCGCGACGCGTTCGGTCATTCGCGGCCACCGCGAGGCGCGCTGGCGGCACGGGAAAGGTCTGCGCAACATCTTGATCGCCGGCTCCGGTCAGCTCGGCCGAACGGTTGCCGACAAGTTCATCGATCACCAGGAGCTCGGTTTCCGGGTTACAGGTTTCCTCGACGATCGGCTGCGTGGCGAGTTCGCCGGACACCGGGGGATTCCGATCCTCGGAAGCCTCGACGAGGTCGACATCGTCGTCGCCGCGGCACCGGTCGACTCCCTGTACATCGCGCTTCCCATGGAGGAGCACGGCAAGATCAAGGAGTTGATCCGCTACGCGCACCAGGAAGGCCTGGACGTCAAGGTGGCGTGGGACTACCTCACGCTTGCGTCCCTCAGCGCTGGGATCGAGGACCTCGACGGGATGCCCATCGTGAGTCTTTCCGACCCGCCGATCCGCGGATGGAACCGACTGACCAAGCGCACGATGGACGTTGCGGTCTCGACAGCTCTCCTGCTGATCTGCTCTATCCCATTCCTGCTCATCGCTTTAGCCATCAAGCTCTCGTCCCGCGGCCCAGTGTTCTATACTCAAGAGAGGATGGGGTTGGACGGCAAACCGTTCGAGATTTACAAATTTCGATCGATGTACAAAGACGCAGAGAAAGAAACCGGGCCGGTATGGGCGACTTCGGACGATCCGCGCCGAACGGCAGTGGGGCGTTTTCTGCGCGGCATGAGTCTCGATGAGCTCCCGCAGCTCTTCAACGTTCTCAAGGGCCAAATGTCTCTCGTCGGGCCGCGCCCGGAGAGACCCAAGTTCGTCCGGAAGTTCAAGGAACGAATTCCGCAGTACATGCTGCGTCACAAGGTCAAATCCGGCATGACTGGCTGGGCCCAGATCAACGGCTGGCGCGGCAACACGTCGATCGAGAAACGCATCGAGCACGACATTTACTACATTCAGAACTGGTCGCTGTCGCTCGACGTGAAAATCCTTTGGCGAACCTGGCGCGTGCTCCTGCACAAGCAGGCGTATTGATCGAAGCTCATGAGCGAAGGAGAAGGCAGACGGGTCCTGATAACGGGCGCGGCCGGATTCATCGGCTCGCACCTGGTGGACCTCCTTCTCGCCTGCGGCTACGACGTCATCGGAATGGACAACTTCATCACCGGCGATGCGGCCAATCTCGAGCACATCGACAGTGAGCGCTTCACGTTCGTCGAGCACGATGTGACCGGCGAGATCGAGATCGGTGGCGATCTCGATTTCATTCTCCACTTCGCCAGCCCCGCTAGCCCTGTCGACTATCTGGAACTTCCCATTCAGACGCTGAAGGTGGGCTCGCTCGGAACGCACAAGACGCTCGGGCTCGCGCGCGCCAAGGACTCGACCTATCTTCTGGCTTCGACCTCCGAGGTCTACGGCGACCCGCTGGTGCATCCGCAAAGCGAGGACTACTGGGGGAATGTGAACCCCATCGGACCGCGCGGCGTCTACGATGAAGCCAAACGTTTCGCCGAAGCGATGACGATCGCCTATCACCGCTATCACGGCATCGACGTGAAGATCGCTCGCATCTTCAACACGTACGGTACCAGAATGCGAGTGCGGGACGGCCGCGCGATCCCGGCCTTCATCAGCCAGGCTCTGCAGGGCGAATCGCTGACGGTCTTCGGCGACGGATCCCAGACGCGGAGCTTCTGCTACGTCACCGATCTCGTCGAGGGCATCTACCGGCTTCTGAAGTCACGCTACAACGAGCCGGTCAACATCGGTAACCACGACGAGATGACGGTTCTGGAGCTGGCGGAGCGCATCAGGGACAAGACGGAATCCGCGAGCGCGATCGAGTTCAAGCCCCTCCCGGAAGACGACCCGAAAGTACGCCAGCCCGACATTTCGCTCGCCCGAAAGCTTCTCAACTGGTCACCCAGAGTGACTCTCGATGACGGCCTCACCAACACCATTGAGTATTTTCGGAAGAAGCTGGGTCTCGAGAGCGAAGAGACCTAGCACCGCGTTCCGCAAGTCCCCGCTTCAGAAACAAACGCAAAGGCGCGAAGACGCAAAGCGCGCTTTCGCACGAGCAGAGCAAAACATCACACGGAACCCCGGAAACGAGGAACCCCGGAACACAGGAAAACCACACACCACGGACAATCCCCGAACGGGGTCGTTGACCCGTGTTCCGGCTGGGTTCCCGTTTTTCTTTGCGCCTTTGCGTCTTTGCGTTCGACTCCCGAAGCAGACCTCCGCGGATTCTGCCCGACACAGTCTCGTCGGTTTGCTTCGTGCCTTCGTGTCCTTAGTGGTTCGTTTTGCTTTCCTGGTCTCCCAAGCTCCTGGTTTCCTGCTCGACCGGGTTTCCTGAAACGGCAATCTGCGGAATTCCTGGCCTCCGCCCCACCGGAGCTTTGTCGCTATAATCCTGCGGATCCGAGGGAGGCGATGTGATGAGAGCTCTTGGTTTGGTCGTTTTGTTCGTTCTGCTCGCCGGTGTGACTCCGGTCGCGGCGCAGGCGGAAGAGGCGGACATCTTCTGGAAGGGTGGCGAACGACTATAAAGTGGGGGGTTGTTCGAGCACGTGAGGATTGCTGGCCGGGTAGTGCGGCAGGTGGGAGCCGGCGACGGGCCGGAACGTCAAGACAGCACCTTCCGGCAAGGTGAGGATTTGTTCGGGCGACGGTTCGTGGCCGCGCTCGACATAGCCGTTGACGAGAACCCGGTGCAGCCGAAGCTCGACGTCCACCGAATACCCGTCGAGCCAGAGGGAGAGGTTATCAGCGCCCTTGCTCATCTGACGGAAGAACTCCGCGCTCAGCGCCTCGATGTGCTCGTCGTGGTGGCCACCGATGCCGGTGAAGCGGCAAAAGGCCTCGACGCTCTCACCGAGCTCGTCGACGATACTGTTCAGCTCACCGCGCTTCTCCTCGAGGTGCCCGGCATCGAACCTGCCCGTCACTTCCCCGCCTTTGAAACAAACCGTCTTTCGGAAGCCGTGGTAGTCGATGGGAAGAACGTGAGACAGTGCCCGAAACGTCGCCCCGTCGTTCCTGAAACTCAGCGGATCGTCGCTCACGAAGTCGAGCCGGACCGCCGACGTCAGCTCCGCCTCCAGACGAGGACAGGACTCACCGTTCGCCCGAACGCGGACGCTCTCCGCAAACCGGAAGTGGGCTTCCATACCGACCGGCTCCCCGATGCCGGGCAAGGCGCTGAAGAAACCTCCGTAGAACCTGAGCGTCACCGGCTCGCGTGCGCTCTCGTGCACATGGATCATGCTCGCCTCCTCGCGCCCCGTACGGCTGTACGGGGCTCGGCCGCGGAGCTGGGGAGCCGCCCTTTTCGGTTGTGGGGATGAGACGCTCTTAGTGTAGCAGACCTAGGCGTCGTAGTGTCTCGTCTCGGAAGTGAGGTTAGCGATCTGAAGACCTTCATTCAGGAACGGCCGAAGTCTCGCTCCCCGCGTGTCGCACTGGCCGACTGGCTCATCAAAGCCGGCCGCAAGAACGAAGCCATCTCCGAGCTCTACAAGCTCCAGGAGCTTCTCGCCGCGCAAGGCAACGTCCTGGCTGCCATTTCAGCGGGAATCAAGATCGTCGAGCTCGACCCCGGCTTCGACAATCCCCTGTCGTACGTGGCCAACGTGAACGCGGACCGGCTCATCGAGGAGCAGCAGGCGGAGGACCAGGATGAGGCGGACGCCCTGGTCGAGCAAGAGTACGGGCTCAAGAAGCAGCAGCTTCTGTCCGAGATCCCCCTCCTCTCGGAGCTCACTCCGGAGGAGCTCGTGAGCGTCGCCCAGGGAATGAGCCGACGCATCCTTTATAAAGGTGCGGTGCTGACCGAGCTCGCCGGCGAGCATCCCAGGCTGCTGGAAGTCCTCGAGCAGTACCATCTCGAGCGCGTCATGGAGGCCGTGCAGCGAGCGAAGGCCTCCGCTCGTACCTAACGCTCAGATACGCATAGCGGCGCTTGCTCGCTCGCGCGCGAGCCATTACCATCGCGCGTGGCTTCTGGGGTAGTTCTCAGGCTCGTGTGGCGTCTTCTGATTCTGGTCGCGCTTGCGGCGCCAACCTCCGCCCAAACCTTGTCCCTCGCGACCGGTAACCCGAGCGGGCTCTACTACCCGCTGGGAGGGGGGCTGGCCTCCGTCTGGTCCCGGCATCTCCCGGACATCAACATCAAAGCCGAGACAACGGCTGGCTCGGTGACGAACGTCATTCAAGTCGCGAAGCTCGAGAGCGACATCGGTTTTTCACAAGGAGACGCGATCGCCGACGCGGTGGCCGGTCGGGGGCGTTTCCCGGAACCACTTCCCCTGAAAGTCCTCGCCAAGCTCTATCCGAACCTCGTGCATCTCGTGGCGCTCGAGAGCTCCGGCATCCGCTCCGTTCACGATCTCGCGAGCCGGCGTGTGTCCGTTGGGCCACCGGGTTCGGGAAACCAGGTCACGACCTGGAACATCCTCGACGCTCTCGGGATCACCGAGGACGATTTCTCCGTACGTCAGCTCAACTACACGCAGACGACCAACGGCTTGAAGGATGGAACCCTCGACGCAGGTTTCATTGCCGGAGGTATCGGAATCGCGGCGGTCATGGAGCTGGCCGTCGCACGTGACATGGTGCTCGTGCCGTTCTCCGACGAAGACATGGCCCGAATCTCGGCTCACGTATCCGCCTATTCTGCATTTACCGTGCCCCCCGGCGTGTATCGAGGCGTCGACGAACCGGTTCAGACGCCGACCCTCTGGAACGTGCTGGTTGCCAACGCATCGATGGATGACGAGCTCGCCTACCGCCTCCTCGAGACCATGTTCAAGTACCGGGAGGATCTCGAGAACATCTCGCAGGTCGCACGCTTCATCACGCCGGAGACGGCTCGTGACGTCGCCCCTCTTCCTCTTCACCCGGGAGCCGCCCGCTACTATGAAGACGTGCTGGGCCCGGCTCCGTCGCCGGTGGAGAAGTAAACCTTCGGCTCCCACGTGGCGGCGAAAGCCAGTGATTTCCCCTCCGATATCGCGCTGAAGCTCACGTTCTTTCTCGCCGCCGCGCTTTCTGTCTTCCAGCTCTGGCAGAGTGTGACCGGCACCATCGGCGCCACGTTCGCTCGGCCCATCCACTTGACGTGGGTCATGGTTCTCATCTTCCTGTACCGGCCAATCATTCGGGACAAGACGTCGAAGTGGTACGCCCGAGGGCGGCTCGCCGACTTCCTCACGGCACTCATCGCCGTCTACGCGGGCTACGTCATCGTCTCTTTCGACTACCGCGCCATCGACCACATTCTTTATGGCCTGACGACGCATGATTTCGTCTTCGGCATCGTGTTCGTGCTTCTGCTGCTGGAGGCGACCCGACGCTCCGTTGGCTGGGTCATGGTCGCCATGGGCGTCACTTTCATTCTCTACAACGGCTACGGAAACCTGCTTCCCGACCTTCTCGCCAACCGCGGTTTCACGTTCGAGCGAATCGTTCGCTTTCAGGTGTTCAGCGGCGCGGGGATTTTCGGTGCGCCGCTCGGCATTGCCGCCGGGACCGTTTTCATTTTCGTGCTCTTCGGGGCGTTTCTGGAGGTAACGGGAGCGGGCCGGTTCTTCATCAACCTTGCCTTCGCCGTGGCGGGGCGCTACCGCGGAGGCCCGGCCAAGGCGGCCGTCTTGGCCTCCGCCGCGATGGGATCCATCTCGGGCTCGGCCATCGCGAACACGGTAACCACCGGCGCGCTCACGATTCCGATGATGAAAAAGCTCGGCTACAAGCCCGAGCAGGCCGCCGGCATCGAGGCGGCGGCCTCGACCGGCGGGCAGATCATGCCTCCCATCATGGGCGCCGGTGCTTTCATCATGGCCGAGTTCACGAGCACACCGTACAACGACATTATCGTCATCTCGGTCGCGCCGGCCATTCTCTACTTCGTTTGTACGCTGATTTACGTTCACATCATGGCGGCCAAGCAGGGCCTGAAAGGTTTGACCGAGCTTCCCGACGTGGCGAAGACGCTCCGGGAAGGTATTCACTTCCTGTTGCCGCTGGGTATCGTCATCGCCCTCCTCCTCATGAACTACTCTCCTCCGCTCGTCGGTGCGGTCGGTTGCGGCAGTGTCATTGTGACGAGCTGGCTGAGAGCACACACGCGCGTCGGCCCGCGGAAGATCTTCGACGGGCTCCGTGCCGGCGCGCTCATGGCGCTTCCAATCTCGTCCGCGTGCGCCACCGCCGGCATCGTCGTCGGCGTCATTGGTCAAACGGGGATCGGCCTCCAGTTCACGGAGTCGGTGGTGGAGCTGGCAAGCGGCGAACTGTGGCTTGCCCTCGCCATGATCGCTGCAGTGGCGCTCGTCCTCGGCATGGGTCTCCCGGTGACGGCGGCCTACATCGTCATCGCGGTTCTGGCCGCCCCGGCGCTGCGTGGGCTAGGACTGCCGCTCATCACCGCCCACATGATCATTTTCTGGCTGTCGCAGACCTCAAACGTCACACCACCCATCGCTCTCGCCGCCTTCGCGGGCGCCGGGATCGCCGAGGCCAGTCCGATGCGCTCCGCGGTGGAGGCGTTCAAGCTCGCGGGCGGCTTCTTCATCATTCCCGTCATGATGGCCTACTCCAGCCTCCTGCTTCTGGACGGCGTCTCGCTTCTGGACATGCTCTGGGCAGCCGCAGCCACCCTCGTGCTCGTGACCTGGGTCGCCTTCGCGGTGGAGGGCTTCGCCATCGAAGCGACCTCACGCGGCGAACGCCTCGTCTTCGCGATCGCGGCGATGCTGGTGTTGCCTCCGAGCAACGTGAGCCGCCTCGCCGGGCTTGGTCTCGGTGCGGCGGCGCTGGTTGTCCACGCTCGCAGGCTCCGCGCAACTTCCTGACAAGTCTCCCTTGACACACTATAGTGGCTCTCACTATAGTTGTGCCATGAAAGATGAGCGACGTACCGACGGCGACTTCGTTCCTCTCAGCAACCTGTCCCTCCACGTCCTCCTCGCGCTCACGGACGGTCCCGAGCACGGCTACCGCATCGGAAAGGAGGTGGAGGACCGGTCAAGCGGCAAGTTGAAGCCGACCACCGGCAGCCTTTATCAGGCCCTGCGACGATTGAACGAAGACGACCTCATCGACGAGGCCCCACGGCCGGCCGGCGAGGACGAGCGCCGTCAATACTTCCGGCTCACCCCGCTAGGACGGCGCGTCCTCCGACTGGAAGCGCAACGGCTCGACGGGCTCGTCGCGCTCGCCCGCGAGAAGAAGCTTCTTCCAGGACGCCCTTGATCGTCGCCGCCACGATGCAAAGCTCCCGTCTCAACGTTCAGCTCCTCTCCGCCTTCGGGCTGCTGGCGGTCGTCATCGCTGCGATCGGTGTCTATGCGGTCACCGCCTACAGCGTGGCTCAGCGGACGAGAGAGATCGCGATACGACAAGCCTTCGGCGCACGCCGGCGCGATATTCGAACGATGGTCCTGAGGCGGACCGGAACCCTCGCGCTTGCAGGCATCGCGCTCGGTGCCCTCGGCTTCTGGCTGCTGCGGGGTGTCGTCAGTGGATTCCTCTTCGAGGTCGACCCGTTCGACCCGCCGAGTCTCGCCACGGTCGCAATGGGTCTGGCGATCATCGCGATGCTGGCGAGCTATCTCCCGGCGCGACGCGCCAAGCGTGGAAGCGGCCGAGACGTTGAAGGCGGATTGAGGACGATCGAAAAACAATCAGCCGCTTGTTTCTGCGCAGGCGGCTTCGACGTCCTTCACTTCCTTTGGTACCCCGGCAGTCAGTACGCGTGGTCCGTTGCGCGTCACCAGTACGTCGTCTTCGATACGGACGCCGATGCCGCGATAGCGCTTCGGGACTCTCTGGTCGCGGGGGGAAAAGTAGAGACCGGGCTCGATGGTGAGCACCATCCCCGGTCGAAGCTTGAACGGCTTCTCGTCGCCGTCCTGATACCCCCCGACGTCGTGCACGTCCATTCCCAGCCAGTGGCTGGTGCCGTGCATGAACCAGGGGCGGTAGGCCTCCTTCTTGGGAAGCCTGGCCGGCGCACCGCGGAGGATCCCGAGCGCCTTCAGACCATCGACGATCACCCGTTGGGCGGCGCGATGCGGTGCAGTCCATGCGCGCCCAGATCGCGTATTGCGGACGGCCGCTTTTTGCGCCCGTAACACGATCTGGTAGACCTCGCGCTGCTCGAGGGTAAATCTGCCCGAGACCGGGAACGTACGCGTGACATCCGCAGTGTACATGTCGAGCTCGGCGCCGGCATCGATCAGAACGAGATCGCCCGAGCGCATCCGCCGATCGTTGTTCACGTAGTGGAGGATGCAGGCGTTCGCACCGCTCGCCACGATCGATTCGTAGCCGTTTCGCCGCGAGCCGCCACGGCGAAACGCCGCCTCGAGCTCCGCTTGAAGCTCGTATTCCATGAGGCCGGGGCGGGCGCTCCGCATCGCAGCGAGGTGCCCCGAGGCAGTCACCGCGGCCGCTCGCGACAACACTTCGAGCTCGTCGCGGTCCTTGGTCAGTCGCAGGGTCGCGATCGTCGGCAGCGGGTCCTTCACCGTGGGGTGCGCGCGGGGATTCCCTCGATAGTTCGTCAGGGCCACCCGCTCGAAAATGCGTTGGAGCGCCTGGTCCATCTCGCCGTCTCGCCCGAGGGTGTAGAAGAGCCGGCTCGTTCCTTCGAGAAGAGCCTCCAGCCGCTCGTAGAGCTTCTCGCTCGGGAAGGCCTCGTCCATGCCGTAGTGCCGGAGTGCGCCCCGAACACCCACGCGAGGCCCGTCCCAGATCTCCCGACCCGGGTCACGGGGTTGGACGAACAGGATCGCGACATGTTTTCGCGCATCGACTCGCCAGGCCACGAGCACGCTCTCCGGTTCGGAGAAACCGGTCAGATAGTAAAAGTTGCTGTCGGGACGGAAAGCGTGAAAGACATCCCCGTTCCGGAGGACGAGCGGCGCCGTCGGCAGCGCCAGTAAACCATCGCCGAGCGCGTTCAGGAGCTTCTGGCGTCGCCTTCGGTAGACATCGATCGTCACCATCGTATTGTCGCTTTCGATCGGCGGCGGCACAAGCCGAGGCGGAGACCGCTAGTATCCTAGTCCCAAAATACAGGGACAAAAACACCAAGATCGCAAAGAGCGCCTAGCGTGAGCTGGATTTCGAACTTCGCGTTCTGATGTTCCCGCTGGCCAAATGTCGTGACCCGCAGCGCTCGGGCCGTAGTGTGGCGGGTCGACTTGACGGCCAGCCAACGGTCAGAGACGTGCGTGATCGGACCCGATCGGGATTCACGCGCCATCGCGAAGGGAGCTGTACGAGGTCGAGAATCAGAGCTTGTGCCCTTTCGCCGCCTGTCTCTTCAGGAGGAACGTCTTGGGATACTTCCCCTCACCGCAAACCTTGAAAGATCCGAAGTCCTTGTACCATAAACCTTCAGGAGCCTCGGGTTCCGACTCTCGCCACAACTTCAAGTGATAAAGATCTTCGGCCGTGATCTTGCGTTCGCGAAGCCGGTCGAACAAGTGATCGCGGAGCGCGGGAGGAAGGTCGGTCCATTGGACCTTCGGCATCTTCGGCATCAGGCGCCGAAGACGAGCCGAGCGAGCTCATCCTTGAGCCGCTGCTGTTCGCCCGGACTCTTCGAACGCGTCAGTCGGTCGGCGAGCTCGAAGAGACGTTTTCTCTCCTGTTCCTGAGCCTCCAGACCCGATTCGATCAGGTCGACGATGACCCTGTTTGCACTCGTCTTTTTGGTCCGGGCGATCGCCTTCACGCGCTTGGCGATCGGCGCAGGAAGGCTCACGCTCTTTCGGACCCGTGTTTCCCGAGTAGCCATAGAGCTATTTTACACCTTATGCACCACAATGCACCTTCTGGATGCATGCTTTCGTGACGGCGGTTTAGGTGTCCCACGCCTGAGCCAAGCACTAGGACGGAGATTGCGTTTGCTCCGGTCGATAGGCTCCCACGAGCCTCGCAACCAGCAACGCCAGATAAAGATTGCCAGTGATGGCTTGCAGAAAGGCCAGAGAGCGAGCCTGGTCCGAAATGGGCGCGATGTCTCCGTATCCCAGAGACGTTAGCGTCACGAAGCTGAAGTGCACCAGGTCCCGGAACTCGAGGATCGCGTCTGGGAAACTGGCATTCTGCATCGCGAAGGCATGGGGCTGAAGCGTAAGGACCAGGTCGTAGCACGAGGCCCACATGAAACCCATCAACAGATAGACGCCGGCGGCCCGTACATTTTGTCGATCGTGACCTCGCGCCCGCGGAGCACGTATTCGAGCACACGAACAAGCGCGTATCCGTAGAAGAGAATCGACACGATGGCCTGCGGAATGGCAAAGTCCTGCCCCGGAGCGACGACGTTGATCCAGCTCAGAGCGAGCTGCGGAATCCCTATCGCTAGGGCAGTGACCAGGTGTTGTTTCGTCTCGCGCACGGCGTAGATGGCAGTCAGAACGACCGTCGAATTCAGCAGGACGAGGAGCACCTCCGTCCAGGGCCTGTCCAGAAGATAGGGATAGACCAGCAACACCGCGAGTAGAGAGATGAGCAAGTACGGACAGCTCTTTTTCACATCGACCTCCAGGAGTTTCCGGTACCGCCGATCGTAGCCCAGGCAGAGAACTGACGCGGCACTCGACGTCCAGTCCACAATGGGTTGCCCGCTGCCACCCGGAGACGCACTCATGTTCCCTTCCTGGCTCCACATCCGAGATGTCGTGAGATCTTTCCGTCGGAGTCGAGGCCTCGCAGCGCTCGTCGTGCTACTGCTCTCTCTCGGCATCGGTAGCGCGACCGCCGTGTTCTCGGTCCTCGACACCGTCCTCCTCCGCGCACTTCCCATCGAGGCCCCGGAGGAGCTGGGTGTCCTCTGGCGCTTCAAGGAAGGTTCGGAAGTCCCGTTCGGCGAGGTCTCCTTTCTCGACTACCTCGACCTGCGCAGCGAGACCGACACACTCGAAGCCCTGGATGCCTTCGGCGCGACGCCTTCTCCCGGCGTTCTTCGACTGCAAAGCCTCGTCGTGCGCACCCGAAGCGACCCGCTGCATCTCGTCGGCGCGATACGTCGCGAGATCCGCGCTCTGGATCCACAGATGCCCCTCGCGAGAGTCGACACGCTGCGAGCGGTCGTGGCCCGCCAGCGCGCGCCGTGGCGATTCAACGCCACCCTGTTCGCGGTCTTCGCGACCGTTGCCGGCCTGATGACCGCGGCGGGAATCTTTGGCGTCGTCTCACGCACGGTGCGGGATCGGCTCCGCGAGATCGGACTTCGGCTCGCCTTGGGGGCGCGGCCGCCGCAGGTCGTCGGCCTCATGGTATGGAGAGGAATGCTCCCCGCCATGCTGGGACTGGGGATCGGGGTCGTCGCCGCCCTGACCGGCTCTCACCTGATCGCCGGTCTGCTCTACGGCATCACGGCGAACGATCCGACAACATACTTGCTGGTCGGGCTCCTGATCGGCGGCGTGGCGTTGCTGGCCTGCTACCTGCCGGCGCGCCGCGCCGCCCAGGTCGATCCGGCGGTCACGCTGCGTCACGAATAGGAATCTGGGAGAAAACATAACGCAAAGGAGGCGCAGAGCCCGCAAAGGAAATCGATCTCTGGCGATTGATCTGGGCCGCCGCTGTTCTTGGCTCTGCGCCTTTGCCGCTTTGCGACACCGTTCTGCAGGCCACGTGGGGCTCAGCTCAAACGTAGCCGAGGACGGAACAAATAGCCTAGAAGCGGAGATAGGATGCGGGGAGGCCGGCCTGTCAGCCTTTGTCGAGCTTCTCTCCGATTTGGCAAGGCTAGCCTACCAAACCGTTCAAGAGATGATGGCCGCTGCGGTCGATGAGCCGACCGACCGGCCCGGAATGCTCACCGTGCTCAAGAGCTTCGGAGCAGTCGACGGGGCAAAAAAATCAAGAAAAGTGGTCGCGGCGGCTCAATGAGCTCGTATAAGCAACGATTTTGCAGCAAGTTACGAACAGCCCAGATAGGGCTCCCCACGGGATTTTTGGCTGTATGCCATTGTTTTGCAACGACTTAGCGCCACCCTCATTTGACATGTACTCTTTTTTCACCTAAGCTAGCGCTTACCCGAGCGGCTCGGTGGGTCACGTTTTCTCGATTTCCTTCCTCAGGAGAGGTGTGTCCTATGACTGAGTCTGCTTACCACGATGCCCAGAACAAGATCTCCCGTCTCACCACGGCCGAGCTCGACCAGGACCTGGAACAAACCGCTGCCACCAGCGAGACCTGCGAGATGCTCTGTGTCCTTGCGGCAGCAGTGCGTGACTTAGGTGCTGTTGGGTTCGTAAGTTGAGCGGAGAGATTGCTCAAGGAGGCCATCGATGCGCTCAAAGAAGGCAGAACTCGAAGACGTTGTGAAACAGTTCGAAGCATGGCGGGCGAAGCCACACGGACGGCTGATCCCGGAGGAGTTGTGGAAAGCGGCGCTGGGGTTGCTCGATCGGTATGCGCCGAGCACGATCTGCAGTCATCTCCGAGTCAATGCGGCGCGATTCAAACAGGTCCGAGAGAGTGGAGGGGCCGTTGTGGGCGAGAAGCGTTTCAAGGGGCACGGGCGAACGGGTGCTACGGGTCGGTCCCCGCGCACAGTACAGGATCGGAGCGCGGCGGAGCGGGTCACGGCGTTAGCTCCAAGTGGCAACGCGTTCGTCGAGCTGCCGCAGTTCGGCATGGGCTTAGGGGGCGGCATGATGACACCGCCGCTCGGCGAGGTTCAGCATGGAGCGAGCAGATGCCGTCTGACGGTGGAGAGCGCAGCGGGGAGCCTCACGGTCGTGACGGCGAGCGGCGAGGGTGAGAATGAGTTGGTCGAAGCCGTGTGTCGTTTCGTGCTCGGCGCGCTGGAAGGCAGCTCCCGAGCATGATCCAGCTCGTTCCCCAGCTGAAGGTGCTGGTTGCCTGCGAGCCCGTCGATTTCCGCAAGGGCATCGATTCTTTGGCTTGTGTGTGCCGGCAACAGTTCCAGCTCGACCCATTCCTCGGAACGCTATTCGTTTTCCGCAACCGTTCAGGCACGGCCCTCAAACTATTGGTCTACGACGGCCAGGGCTTTTGGTTGTGCCAGAAGCGTTTCTCGAAGGGGCGCCTGCAGTGGTGGCCGCGTCAGACGACGGATGGCGTTGCGGCGCTACCCGCCGAGCAGTTGGCGGTGCTTATCTACAACGGACTTCCGCTGCGAGCGGGGATGGCCGAGCCGTGGCGGCGGGTCGGTTGAGCCTTTCCAACGTCTTCTGGTAGCTCCAAGGCAGCCACGACTCGGGTGCTGCTCTAGCGTCTCGAGCGTGCATGGAGATGTTCGTCAGATAGTGCACCGGGTCGACACCGTTTTTTACCGCGGTGCGGATCATGCTCAGGAGCACGTCGCCCACGTCGGCGCCTGCCTGGGTCTTGAAGAAGAGCGAGTTCTTGCGATGCCGTTGTGAGGGCTTCAGCTCCTGCTCGACCTCGTTGTTGTCGAGGGGCACGCCCGGCACTTCGCGGAAGCGGGTTAGCCCTTGCCAGTGATTTTTGACGTAGGAAAAGGCTTTTCCAAGGCGGCTGTTGGGCTCCACCACGCGCTCGCGGAACTGCTTTTCGATCCACTCGTAGAGCGCATCCATCACCGGCCGGCTGTGTTGCTGGTGATATGCAAGCCGCGCATCGGGGGTCATGTCGCGCGTTTCGTCGTCGTTGCGGTAGATGGTCGCGATGTCCTCGAGCACCCGCTCGCAGTGTTCGGGGAAGGCTGGCTCGGCCTCGAAGAAGTAGCGGCGTGCGTGCACCATGCACTTGGCGGTAATCCGTCGCGGCGAGCGCGGTGCCATCGAGGAGGCGTCGGCCATATGGATGACATCGCTCTCCTGAACGGTGCGCTGATTCAGGAGCCGGTCCATGTTTTCGCCCGCATGCCGTCGTCCGCTCGCGTACAGGATGATCGGAGCAAGCGTGGCGTCCAAGCCGCGGGCAACAATGCCCGTGGTGAAGATGCCCGTGCGCTCGCCTTTGCCTTGAGTCAAGGTCTCGTTCTCCGCCATCAACGTGAGGATCCGTGCGCCGGTGTACCCGGGGAAGGTTCTTCTGCCGCGTTGCGTCATCCCAACCGATGAAGCCGTCACGCGCCTGAAGCCACCGCGCCGCCGAGGAGAACTGCACGCACCCACAGAGCTCCCGCCGAGGATTCGACATCCAGACCAAGTACCGCAGGTGCGCGCCAAAGGCCACCTTGTGGCCCAGGTAGTGGTAACGCGCGACCAGTTCCCTCCATAGCGCTCGCTCCTCAGCGTTCGCCACCAAGCCCAGCATCACCGGAGCGACGTCCGATAGCTTGCCCTCACGCCGTGGCCGCTCGCGACCAGCCTTCGTGTAGTGGATGCTCGTCGGTCCGCGGCGCCGCTGCTCGTGACGCGGGGGCAACGTCACCAGCCCCTTCGCTTCGACAACCTCCAGGTACTCGTAGCATTCCCGGGTCTTGAGATTGCCGTTCCGACGAACCCACCCCAGGCCCTCACAGATCGTGCGCGCCAGCTCGTGCCGGGACAGACCACACGTGGCGATGATCTCCGTCAGCACGCTCCATTCCTCGGCGGTCACGGTCGTGCCGCAAAAGGTGGGTCGCTTGGCTGCGGTGTCGAGTGCAGCGTTTCCTGCCTGGGTCACTGTTTTCCTCCCAGCCTGAGGTTACACAGTCAGCCAGCGTTTGTCCAGTCCTTTTTTCCCTCTCTCTCTGCCCGCGAGAAAAACGACACACCCGGCGTTCAGCTTACCGAATCGCCCCCACGTTCTCACGCACTACTACCGCAAGGACACGATTTTCCCTATATACCCGTCCCCGGTGTCACGTTCCCATTCGGCTTGGAACCGATTGCGACAATCGAGGAGAACCACGTTGCTGCGAACGCTTGGCGAATCCACGAACATCTCGGCACGCAGATTGATGCTCCCAACCACCTCGTCGCCGGGGGCCCGGGTTTGCACGAGATCACCGGCGAGGAACTCCTCGTGCCGGCGATTGTGATTGATTTCCGCGAGCGATCCCGCGCGGATCGCGACGCTGAGCTCACGGTGGACGACATCCTGGCTTGGGAGTCGCGCTACGGTCGCATTCCGGACGGGGCGTGCGTGATCGTCTACACAGGATGGGATACGAAGCTCCTAGAAGGAGATGAGAGCTTTGTCGGACTCGACGAACATGGCGTCAAGCATTTTCCCGGCATCGGGCTTCAGGCAGCACGCTTCCTGCTGGAGCAACGCGAGATCTGGGGCGTCGGCGTCGACACGATATCTTTCGATCCAGGTCCAAGACGGGGATTTCGTTACTCATCGCGCCATCCTCGCTGCGAACAAGTGGGCTCTCGAATGCCTCGCCAACGTCCGGTACTTGCCGCCGCGAGGCGCGGTTCTTTTCATCGGGGCGCCAAAGGTGCGAAATGCGACGGGTGGGCCCGTTCGCGTGGTGGCGCTTGCACCGCAGGAGCCAACATTCGACTCGTCAAGGCTCGACGGGGAATGGAAGAGCGCACAGCCCGAGCGCGTCGAGCGCGTCGATGGATCAATCGTATACCTCATCCGTGAGTTCGAGTTTCGCGAAGGCACCTGGGAGATCCACTTCAGCGTGGCGAGCGACGCGGACGGCGGCGACGTGATGTTCTCGGGAAACTTCGGTGGTCGCTTCGAGCTCGGGCAATACACTCCGTTGTTGGATGCGTTCGAAGCACGCTTCTACTTCGCCCACCGCACGCTGACGCCCGGTAACGAACAGATCGCCGTGGCCCTAAACGACGCGGGGTGTGGGCAGGAACCGTGGCAAGAAGGTATCGCCCAGGACGTCCACGACGAAGGCTGTGTCTCGTTTCGCGTCTATCCTTTCTCTGATTGCGACGGAGAATACGACATCGCGGCGCCGAGTGGAGATCGACTCCTTCTTGGGACACGCCCGGCCGCTGGCAACCTGTGCAGCGATTCGAATCGTCCTATCGAGCTCACGCATCACGCCCTCATTCGCCAAGAGTAGCGCGCGAGGCAGACAGCGACCAATTGAAGCATTATGAAGTTACCTCAAGACCGACAGATGAAATAAGGAATCAGTTGCTGGACCTCGACGCAATCTTAAACGTGAGCTCTGCGGGTCTTTTCCAGAGAATGGGTCGCGACAACGATGCACGGGGTCCGCTCCCCCTGGTGCACGCGTGCGCGCCAAATTTCCACGCTCTCACTCGCACGAATAACACCCGCTCGTCCCGAACATACCCTCCGTCCGGTCGAATTCAGTGATGAGCCGATTTAGAATGTCCTACTCGTCTACTCCTTGGCGCGTGACCCTGCCGAGCGAGGCGCAGTGGGAGAAGGCGGCGAGGGGGACAGACGGTCGGATCTTTCCGTGGGGGAATGAGCCCAGGCTGGAGCGGGCAAACTACCAGGGCTCGAGTGTGACGCCGGTCGGCAGCTTCGCGTGCCCGGAGTGTTCCTTCGACCTGTCCGATATGAGCGGCAACGGGTGGGAGCTGACACGCAGCCCCTATCGGCCTTACCCGTACGATCCGGCGTCGACCACCTCGATCTCGATGCAGACGCGCTCTGGGTGATGCACGGCGGGTCGTACAGCGACCCCGACCAGAACATCCGCGCCGCCATTCGCGGCGGAGCCGACCCGGGCGCGCGTCGTCCCTTCATCGGATTCCGTGTCGTCCTCACCCGTATCGCGCGCGGTGAGTGTAACCCGCCGACGCCACGCGGTGAGCCAGCTCTGCTCGGGCAGAGTCGCCTAAAGTACCACTTTGGGTCTTGGCACACGTGTGCCAAGATTGCGTCGACGATGTCTCTCGCTCCGGGAACGCGCCTCGGTCCCTACGAAGTCCTTTCGCCGATCGGCAAGGGCGGCATGGGTGAGGTTTTTCGCGCCCGCGACACGAAGCTCGATCGCGACGTCGCGATAAAAGTTCTCCCCGAAGAGTTCGCGGACGACGACGAGCGCCTGGCGCGGTTCGAACGAGAAGCCAAGCTTCTCGCGTCGCTAAACCACCCGAACATCGCGAGCATCTATGGGTTCGAGGAGTCGGGCGATGTGAAAGCGCTCGTTCTTGAACTCGTCGAAGGCCCGACACTCGCGGAACGGATCGCCGAAGGGCCCATCCCTGTCGAGGAGACGCTCGCCATCGTGAAGCAGATCGCCGAAGCGCTCGAAGCCGGACACGAGGCTGGCGTCATCCACCGTGACCTGAAACCGGCGAACATCAAGCTCAAAGAAGACGGCACGGTGAAGGTGCTGGACTACGGGCTTGAGAAAGCGCTCGAGGCTGACGCGCCAGGTGGAGCCGACTCGGAGCTGTCACAGTCGCCAACCTTGACCCGCCAGGGAACGGCAGTGGGTGTAATCCTGGGAACAGCTGCCTACATGTCCCCGGAGCAGGCCCGCGGCAAATCCGTCGCGCCTTTCTTCTCCCCCGACGGCGATTCGGTCGGGTTCTTCGCCGGGCGCACCCTGTGTTCCCCCTCACCCGCCGCGCTTCGCGCGGCGACCTCTCCTCCAAGGGGGAGAGGTATTTCACTTTCATTTTCGCTCCGTCCCCTTTGCGCACTTCGCGACTTTGCGTTACTTTCTTGTTTTCGAACTTCTAGCCGTCCAGTAGCGTCTCCACGTGCGCCGCGGTGGCGCGCGAGAGACCGTCCACGTTGTAGCCGCCTTCCAGCATCGAGACGACCCGGCCTTCGCAGTAGTCGTTCGCGATGTCCATGGCGGTGCGGGTCATCCTCCGGAACGCATCGTCGGTGACGTCGAAGCAGCCGAGCAGGTCATCCTTGCGGCTGTCGAATCCCACCGAGATGATCACGAAGTCGGGGCGGAACTTGCTGGCAGCGGGCAGGAGCTTTCGATCCCAGTGGACCAGCATGTCGACGTCCTTCGAGCCGCACTCCAGATGAACGTTGATGTTGAGATCGCTTCCGTCGCCTGCCCCGCTCAGCGACGGATCGCCCGTGCCCGGGTAGGCCTGCCAGTCGTGAGAGGAATAGAACAGAACCGTGGGATCCTCATAGAACGTGTTCTGAGTGCCGTTCCCGTGGTGATAGTCCCAATCGATGATCAGGACCTTCTCGAAACCGTGAACCTGCTGGGCGTATTTCGCGGCGATGGCAGCGTTGCTGTAGAAGCAGAAGCCTTCCTCCGCGCCGGTGTTGTTCGCGTAATGGCCGGAGGTCGTATGGCACAAAAGGCGTTTCGGACCTCGCCCCGGGAGACGGCATCCACCGCGCCGAGAGCTCCCGCCACCGCCAGCGCCGCGACCGCACCTGAGACCTCGATCTCTCGAATTGAGGCGACGTGCTCGGAGGTGTGGTGCCTCTCGATATAGGGCATCGGTTCTTTCAGAACCTCGATGGGCACGACCTCATGGTCCAGACCTCGCGCGCTCAGAATCTCGGCGATCTTCTTCAGCCGCTCGGGCGATTCCGGATGGGGCCGTCCCCGGCGCGACCCCAGAACGTGCTCCAGGTAGCGCTCGTCGGTGACGAGTCCCGTACCGGTGGCCTCTCCGCCCGAGGCTCGACGAGAGGAGATCAGTGAGGCGATGCCGGCTCCGAAGAGGGCCTTCGAGGCGGAGGCGACAAATTGTCTTCTGGTCTTCATGCGAGTTTCTCCTGGGGCAAACCGTCGGGAACCATCGGTAACGAGCGCAGACGAATCCCCGCCGCATGGAAAATCGCGTTCCCAATGGCGGGAGCCACGCCCACGATCGGCGTCTCCCCCGTACCTTCCGAAGGAAGATCCTTCCGGTCGAGGAGGACGGTCTCGAGAACGGGAACGTCTCGAAAGCGCGGAACGCGGTACTGAGAGAATCGCGGATTCAGAATCTTTCCATCGGCAAACTCCACCGCTTCGAACAAAGCGCCGCCGAGCCCCATGATGACCGAGCCTTCCACCTGGTGCTTCAGTCCATCGGGATGGACGATGGCGCCGCACTCGAACGCGGTCACGATGCGCTCGATAGTAACCTTGCCGGTCTTCCGATCGATCGAGACCTCCACGCAATTGGCGACGTAGGAGCCTTTCTCGAAACCGCCCGCGATGCCGAAGCCGTGATCCGTCGCCGGCTTCCTCTTGCCCCACCCGAAGCGCCGGGCGGCCGCCTGAAGGACCGCCGCGAAGCGCTCGTCGTTCGTGTTCGCAAGCCGGAAGGTCAGCGGCTCCATTCCCACCGCGTGCGCCAGCCCGTCGATGTGACACTCGCGAGCGAAATGATTGGCGGTGGCGGCCAGCCCGCGGTAGGAGCCGGTGCGGAACGGCGATTCCGCCGGGTGATAGGCGATGTGGTAGTTCGGAAGCTCGTAGCGCGTCTGGATCGCAGAGGCACCGGAGTTATAGTTATGAAACTCCCACGCGGTGATCTTCCCTTCCTGCGTGACGCCGCTCTTTACTTCGATCACGCCGCCAGGACGGAAGTAGGCCCAGGCAAACTCCTCTTCGCGCGTCCAGAGCAGCTGGACGGGGCGCCCCGCTGCCTTCGCAAGACGTGCCGCTTCGATGGCGCACTCGCCGGTGTGCTTCCCGCCGTAGCCGGAGCCGGTGTCGGGCATCAGGACGCGAACCTTGTCCTCCGGCAGATGAAACACTTCCATGAGCTCGTCGCGAACGCCGAACGGGCGCTGGGTTCCCGTCCAGACGGTCAGTTTTCGATCCTGCCATTCGGCCACGGCGGCGCGGGGTTCCATCGGCGCGTGGGCGATATAGGCAATCGTGTAACGCTCCGTGAGCGTTTCGCTCGCGTTGTGCAGCCCGTCTTCCATCGAGCCCTCGTTGTAGTGACGAGGTCCCCGAAAGCCTTCGCCCTGCCGGAGATTCGCCTTGAAGTAGTCGTAAATCTCCTCTGACGAAGGTTGCGGTTTCGCCTTCCATTCGGCACGGATGGCGTCGAGGGCTTCGCTCGCAAGGCCGCTACTCGATGCGGCGACGCCGATGAAGTCGCCATCGCGGACCACGACGACGTCCTTCATCTCCTCCGCTTTCGAAGTGTCGAGGGACACCAGAGAGGCACCGAAAGAAGAGGCCCGCAACACTCTTCCGTACCACATCCCCGGCCGGGAGATATCGGACGCGAACCGATGCTTGCCGGTCAGGAAATCGCGGCCATCGACTTTGGGTACGCTCCGACCAGCGATCGTCCACTCTTCGGCCGGAGTGGTGGGGGACTCCTCTCCAATCGTGCGAGTGAGCGTCTTCCCCTTCGTCAGCTCGCCGAACGTGGCAACGCGCTTCGAATCCGGATGCGAGATCACTCCATCGCGCGCCGCGAGGGTGCTCGGTTCGACGTTCCACGACTCGGCTGCCAGGTGCAGAAGAAGCTCTCTCGCGGTTGCGGCCGCCTTCCGGAGCTGGACGGCCATGACCGGCGTCGAACGGCTGCCGAACGTGCCGCGATCATAGGGAACACGGTCCGTATCACCCATCACCATGCGTACCGAATCGAGCGGAACACGGAGCTCGTCGGCGACCGCCTGAGCGAGTGAGGTTCGAATGTTCTGGCCGACCTCGACTTTGCCGGTGTAGACGATGATTCCACCGTTTTCATCGATGTGTAACCAAGCTCCCACCTCTTCGGGCAGGCCCGATGCTGATCGCCGGCGCCCGCCACCCGATTCCTGAGCGGCGGAGGGCTCGAGCGTCCACAAGACGGCGATGCCTCCGCCAAACACCTGAAGGAACGTGCGTCGATGGAGGTTGAAGTGATAGGCGGGAGACTCCTCGAGCTCGTAGCGCTCGGGCTCGTCCCACATCGGAGTATCTTCCCGCGCGCTCATCGGTCGTCCTCCGTCGTCTGGGCGGCCACGTTCTGGATGGCCGTCACGATCCGCGGGTACGTTCCGCAACGACAAATGTTGCCTTGCATGTGGCGCAGAACCTCCTCCGGTGTCGGGTTCGGGTTCCGGTTCAGCAGGCCGACCCCAGAGACGATCATTCCGGGCGTGCAGAAGCCGCATTGAAAGGCTTCCTCCTCGAGGAAAGCCTGCTGCAGGGGATGCAGCTCGCCGTCCACCGAAAGCCCCTCGACCGTCGTGATCTCCTTCCCGACCGCAGCGCTCGTCGGCGTCAGGCAGGATCGCACCGGCGAGCCGTCGAGGAGAACGGTGCAGGCCCCGCACTGGCCCTCGCCGCAGCCGTACTTGACGCCGGTGATATCGGCCTGCTCGCGGAGCACGAACAGCAGTGGGGCGTCGGAATCCGCGTTGACGATGACGGGCGCCCCGTTGACACGAAGCTCTCGAACGGTGGGCATGGGTGACCTCCCAAAGGGGAGGATACATCAGCATGCAGCATTCGGCAGCTGCGCTGCCACGGCCCGAGCCCGAGCCCGAGCCCGGCGGCCCGAATGCTGCCGTATCGTCCGTGCCGATCCCTGGCAAAGGAGAACGGGCACGGGCTGGGGCTCGGGCGCGGGCTCGGAAACAAATCCAGAGCAGACAACGTATGATGTCCATCGAGAGGGGCAACGTATGCTCGGTCTTCTTCAAGATATCCGGTTCGGGTTCCGGCAACTCGTTCACCGGCCCGGATGGGCGCTGGTCATCATCTTCGTCCTTGCGATTGGGATCGGGGCCAATACCTCGATGTTCTCCGGCTTCGACGCGTGGGTGTTGCGCCCACTGGACTTCGAGGAACCCGACCGCCTCGTCGCCCTCCACGAGAGTCAGCCGAAGCTCGACCGGCACCGCGGCAGCCTATCGCCACGAAATCTGGGCGACTGGGTGCAAGCCCAACAGTCCTTCGTATCCATCGAGCCGTTCCGCAGGCACCGGTACAACTTGAGCGACGATGACGAACCGGTGCGGCTCGAGGGGGCGCGCATCTCGGCCAATCTGTTTCCCCTGCTGGGCAGGCAGCCCATCCTGGGACGCGCGTTCACCCAGAGTGAAGACCGGCCGGGCCAGCCCGGCGCTGTGGCTTTGATCTCGCACCGGATCTGGCGCGAGCGCTACGGCGCCGACCCGAAGGTCATCGGCCGAACCGTGCGGCTCGACGGCCGTCTCCACCAGGTGGTGGGCGTGATGGAGCCGGGCTTCGAGTTTCCCGAGTGGGCGGAAGTCTGGACGCCGTTCGGCCTCGATGTTCAAAGCGGCGAGCGGGGCAACCGCTTTGTGAGCGCCTTCGCCCGCCTCGAAGACGGCGTGAGCCTCGAGGCCGCGCGCTCCGATTTGCGAGCCATCGCGGCGCGTCTGGAAGACGAACATCCGGAGGCGAACGCGGGATACAGCGCGAACGTTCTGTCACTTCGCGAGGAGTACGTTCCGCCGGTGATCCGGACCGCGATCACCGCCTCTCTCGCATCGAGTCTCTTCGTTCTCCTGATCATATGCGCCAACGTGGCGAGCCTGATGCTGGCAAGGGCCTCGGCTCGCAGCCGCGAAAGTGCCCTCAGGACCGCTCTCGGGGCCAGCCGGTGGCGCCTGGTCCGGCAGAACATCGTCGAGGGCACACTGCTGGCCGTGCCGGCCGGTCTTCTCGGCGCCTACTTCGGCATCCTGGGTGTCCAGTCGATGCTCTCCTACGTGCCCGTCGAGCCACCTTATCTTTTCCGCATGGGATTTAGCGGCACCGCCGGGATCTATACGTTCCTCGTTGCACTACTGGCGGGCGCGGTGTGCGGCCTGATACCCGTTCTTCGAAACTCCGGTCTGCGTGTTTACGAAGCGCTCAAGACGGGAGGCCGGGAGAGCGGTGCGAGTGTCGCACACGGCGCTCGTGCGTTGCTCGTGGTGGGCGAGCTCGCACTGTCCACGGCGCTTCTCATCGGAGCGCTCCTCATGGTCAAGAGCTACATCGCTCTCCAGGCGGTCGACCCCGGTTTTCGAACGGACGGTGTCCTCACCGCCGAGCTCTCGTACGAGGGATAGGGCTTCGAGCTACGAGAGGAGCGGCTCACGGTGACCGCTCGACTCACGGAAGCCTTCGCCGATCTTCCCGGTGTCGAGCGCGTGGCGCTGACGACGACACTCCCCGCCAGCCGGCGCAACTTCATCTGGAGCCTCGTCGCGGAGGGACGAACCTACGATCCGGGCGAGGACGTCGCTGCAACGACCCACTCCGTCTACGGCGACTATTTCGGAACGATGGGCATTCCCATCGTCGAGGGCCGGGACTTTACCGAGACCGAGAAGCGCAACGGAGGCGAGGTGGCTATCGTCAGCCAGGGTCTCGCCAGGAAGCTCTGGGGCGAGGGCAGCCCACTCGGCCAGCGATTCAAACGCGCCCGGGATGCGGACGCTCCGTGGCGAACGGTGGTGGGCGTCGTGGGCGACGTGGACAGCGGACGTGATATGACCACCGGGGATCTGCCCGACGTTCAGATCTATCACCCCTACGGGGAGCTGGTGTTCAGCCCCGTCGTCGTGGCGATTCGGGCGAGCGCGCCGATAGAGACCATCGCCGAGCGCATGCGAGAGGCTTTCCGCTCGGCGGCCCCGGGCGCCCCCGCGTCGGAGATCCTGACCATGGGTGAGGCTGTGTTTAGAGTACGATGGATGAGTCGTTTCTTCAGTCGACAGCTTGCCATCTATGCGGCGATCGCGACGATCATCGCGGCGATGGGTCTCTACGGCCTCACCGCCGATTCGGTCAGCCGTCGCACGCGCGAGATGGCCATTCGCGTAGCGCTCGGTGCCGAGCGATCCGGCTTGATGCGGCTCGTGGTCGGGGATGCGTTGAAGCTCGGGGCCGCGGGCGTCGTGCTCGGCCTGGTTCTGGCTTTCGGCACCACCGGGTTCGCTTCCCAGGCATTACTGGGTGTCGGCGCGAGGGACCCGATGGTGTTCTCCGGTGTGGGCATCGCGGTGATCGTGTTGGCCGCGTTGCTGCCCGCTCGACGTGCGAGCACGCTCGACCCGAACGAGGCACTGCGAACGGAATAGGTGGGCCGTTCGAAGCACCTCACCCGGCTACGCTCGCTGCCTCGCGCAGCCACCCTCTCCCTTTCCGCCTCCGCCAAGGCTACGGCGGACCGGCGGAAGCTTCAGCGAAGGCCGGCCAGGGAGAGGGAAACCGGAGCGAAGGCTTCGCCGTCGGCTCAGCGCGGCAGATCGGCGCCATCGTCGGGCGCGACCACCTTCGACTCCCCTTCCTCGCTGGTCACCACATGGTGAAGCTGATAGGCATAGTGAAGCCCGGACGCCACTACCAGAACCACGGTGAGTCCAAAGAAAATGTCCGTGGATGGCATCCGTCGTCCCAGCGCGTTTCCGAGAATGACCCAGAAGATCATTGCGATGTGCAGGATGGAGGTTGCCTTGCCCAGAACACTCGGCGGGAACGCACGGCTGCCTACGGTCAGATAGAACAGAAGCACGGACAGCGAGATCGCAACGTCCCGGCTGATCGAGAGGATCGCGACCCAGGGTGGAATTCGCACCGCGAGTCCGCTGTGGGGAAGGGACAGGACGATCAGGCACGACATCACGAGCAACTTGTCTGCCGCCGGGTCGAGAAGCATGCCCAGTCGGGTCTGCTCGTTGCGCATACGGGCGAAGAGGCCGTCCAGGGCGTCGGTGACACCGGCGATCAGAAAGACCACGAGAGCCCATGAGTAGTGACCATAGACGATCAGGATGACGATGGCCGGGATGAGAAAGAGCCTCAGAATGGTGAGTTGATTCGCAATCGTCAGTGACATGTCTCTTTCCGCTGCTCGGTGTGGGCCTGCGACGACCGATGATACCGCTCGAGCACTACTGCCTGGTTGACACTTCCCAACCGGATCGAGCCATCGTATACTGTCGCTTACCGGTTCCAGTAACAGCTTGACGACCCAACACGGCCTAGCACTGGAAAACGTGCTCGACTTGTCTTGGGGGGATTGCCGATGGCAAGAGTAAAGATGGTGAGGTGCATGCTGCGCTCGCCAGGCGACGCCCCCTTCG
This sequence comes from Candidatus Marinacidobacterales bacterium, assembly GCA_965237685.1. Lineage (GTDB taxonomy): Bacteria > Acidobacteriota > Vicinamibacteria > Marinacidobacterales > SMYC01 > CBDEGF01. The sequence goes on along the minus strand of CBDEGF010000003.1, from coordinate 614,597 downwards.
TGCGCTTCGTACCGATGCGCGAGTTTTTCCTCTGGAAGTACTATTATGACGCACGGTCACGGAAAGATCGTCGAGGGCGAGGAAATCTCCATCTGGGTGGATGCCAAGAGCTATGGTGCCGAGCCGCCACGTCAGGCCCGACCTCTCGAGCCCGTCATGCGCGTCGATCTGCAGTACTGGGATCCCAAGCTTCGGACGGCCAGCCTCGTACAACGCTACTTCCCGGTCGAGGAGTATGACTCCATCAAGGAGGTGTTCCTGAACCACTTCCCTGACACCGCCGGACCGGATGGGCGCCCGACCTCGCAACGCCGCCTCAGCGAGGTCAAGGGCTACTACCTCCAGCCGCGCGGCCCGGGCGCCAACGCCTGATTCCCGCGTTACCTCTCTTCGCCTGAGCCTGCTTTCTGCCCGGTGCCCCGCACTGAATCCAGGAAGCTCGTGAGCAGCTGCTCGTACCGATCGCGGTCCGTACGGTAGGCAGCGCCGTGGCGGGCCGACGGGAACACCTCGAATCGACTCGAGGAGCTCTCCGACGCTTCGTACAAGCGTCGCGAGACATCCACCGGCATCCGCTGGTCCTGACCTCCGGCGATGATCAGTACCGGCCGACCCCCCAGACGCCGGACGGCTTGCTCGAGGTCGAAGTCCTCGCTGTCGAAGCCCCCCCGCATCTCCAGAAAGAAAAGCAGGGTCGATGCAAACGGAAACCGGGGCAGGCCGAAGATGAGCTTCACGTGATGCGATACGGTTTGGTCGATGCTGAGGAAAGGGCTGTCAATGATGACCGCCTCGACCTCGGGCGTCTCCGCCGCCGAGAGAAGGGCGGCGACCGCTCCCATCGAGACTCCGTAGAGGACCAGCTTGCCATCCGGACGGCGCTGCCTCAGGACATCTACCGCGCCGTCGAAATCCAGTCTCTCCTGATAGCCGAGTGAGATGCGCTCGCCTTCGCTCTCACCGTGCCGTCGAAAGTCGAACACGAGCGTATCGACGCCGCTCTCGGCAAAGAACACCGCGCGGTCCAGCACTTCCTGCCGCGACCGAAACAGTCCATGGCCTACCGCCACGGCGAGGTCCGTCTCGCCGCCTTCGAGATACCAGCCACTGATCGGGACCCCGTCCTCGGCCGGAAAGCTCACCGATTCGAAGGCCACACCGAAGTCTTTCGGGGTGGTCGTGATCCGCAGATCCATCGGGCGGGTGCCCGCCGACGTGATCAGATGTGCCAGCGCATAGGGACAGCCCACGAAGACGAACGCCAACGTGGCGAGCAGCAAGAAGAGCAGGATCTTCTTCCACATCCGCTTCAACCATGACAGAAGCTTCACCGTTACGTTTCCTCCGCCGTCACCGGCTCACGAAGGACGAACAACAACGAGAAAGCGACGAAGCTCAGCCCGGCAGTAAACCAACATATCCACTCGAAGCCTCGGGAATAAAGAAGTCCCCCGACGGCTGCCGCGGTTGCGATACCGAGCTGCGAGAGCGTGTTCCGGAGGGCCACGTAGGCACCGCGCTCTTCCCGACCTACCAGCTCAGTGACGATCGACTGCAAGGGCGCCACGCGGGAGGCGCCCGCCAGCCCCACCAGGCCCAGTACAACATACAAGAGCGGAGCGGTCACGAAAGGGACGACTACAAGGAGGAACACGAGGGCCAGGCTCCCCGCCAGGGCCACGGTACGCTTGCCGACACCATCCGCCAAACGACCCGCTCCCAGCGCGCCGACGACACCGGCCGAGCCACTCAGCAGGAACACCAGGCCCACCTCTGTGACTGTCAGCCCGTACGCGTCACCAAGAAAAGCGCCCAAGTAGAGGACGAACCCGGTCAATCCGCCGGAGATGAAGAAAGCCGACACCGCTCCCGCTGCGATGGACGCGGTACGAAAAAACACGAAATAGCGCCGGAGGCCGGGGCGTGACTGCTTTCGTTTCGCCGTCTCTTCCGAGAACCAGGACCGAATGAGGAGCGCCAGGGAGAGGGCGAACAAGCTGAGCACCAGATAGTTCGTTCGCCACCCGAAGCGGCCCGCCACCATTGTCGCTGCGTAGACCCCGAGGCTGGGGGCGGCAAAATAGGCGGCGGCCACCCAGCCCATGGCCCGGCCACGACGCTCGTACGGCACACGATCGGCAATGGCGGCGACCGATAGCGCCGAGATGACGCCAGCCGCGGCACCGGAACCAACCCGCGCCAGGGCGAACCAGAGAAAGGAGGGCCCCGCGTACGCGCCAGCACTTCCGATCGCAAAGACGACCCCGGCGGCGACGAGGAACTCCTTCCGCCCTCTTCCGTCGGAGAGCGGTCCGACGATCAGAGCCGCCACCGCCGCCGCGATGGCATATCCGCTCACCGTCATCCCGACACTCCGGACGCTCACGTCCAGGCTGGTCGCGATCTCACGCAGGATGGGAGAAAGGATCTGATTGTCCAGGAGGCCCAGAGCGAGAAGGCTGACCAGCGAGGCAACCGTCCGGACTTCCTGAGCAGTCTCCTCCGGTAGGGCGGTCGTGACGGCTGACTGACTCATCGATCCGGCCCATAGTAAACAATTCCCAACTCGAAGCCAGGAATTCCGCGCGTCAATGCCTCGGGAAACCCGGAACTTAGGAAACCCGGAGGCCAGCAGAGAACAATAGAGATGCCTGCGCGCTGCGTCTCTACGTTGAGTAAATACCCTTCCGCAGATTCGATGGCACGGTGTTCCTTTTCTCGGTTCCGGGGTTCCTCTATTCCGGGGTTCCGTGTGAACTCTTCGCCCACTTTTTCCAGAAACTTCCGAGCGCGGTCCGCCTCTGCGTCTCTGCGTTGAATTTCCGCAATAGCCCTTCCACGGATGCGGTGAGCTGCGGTCCGGATCGAGCGGCTACTGGGTTTTCTTCGCGCCTTTGCGGCTTTGCGTAAACTAGAGATTTGTTCTATTCCGTGGGAGCGAGGCGGTTCACCTCGTCGAACCAGTTCAGGACCATCTGAGATTCACGGGAGCCAGTCAGCTCGAGTTTCTTCGCCGCAAGGTGACATGCCGGCTTCGTTCTTCCTGTATCCTTCTATCACCATGCCCCTGAGCCCCGGGACAAAACTCGGCTCCTACGAGATCCTCGCGCCCATCGGTGCGGGGGGGCAGGGTGAGGTATACAAAGCGCGCGATCCCAAGCTGAAACGGGAGGTCGCGATCAAAGTTCTCCCGGAGCACCTCTCGAGCGATCCCAAATATCTCTCCCGTCTCGAGCGCGAGGCGCGGGCTCTGGCGGCGCTATCCCATCCGAGCATCCTTTCCGTTTTTGAGCTGGGCCAGGAGGACGGAGCTATCTACGTAGTCATGGAGCTCCTCGAAGGGGAAACGCTTCGTGAGCAGCTGCGGAAAGGTGCCCTTCCGCCCCGAAAGGCCATCGGAATCGTCCTCCAGGTTCTCGGCGGACTGGCAGCGGCTCACGAAAAAGGGATCGTGCACCGCGATTTGAAGCCGGAGAATCTCTTCGTGACCCGCGACGGGCGCGTGAAGATCCTCGACTTCGGGCTGGCGAAATCGAGCGCCGGAGAGGACAGTGAGTCCTCCACGAAGACTCGCGAGACGATGCCGGGGACCGTCCTCGGCACGGCAGGTTACATGTCTCCGGAGCAGGTGCGCGGCGAAGAAGCCGATGCCCGCTCCGATCTCTTTTCGCTGGGAGTCGTGTTCTACGAACTTCTGTTGGGTGAGCGAGCGTTCTCCGGCGACACGGCGTAGAGACCATGAACGCCATCCTGAAGGAGGAGCCGCACGGACTGCCTCGGGCGGAGCGCGAGCTCCCTCCCGCCGTTATCCGGATTCTCGAGCGTTGCCTGGAGAAACGATCCGCCAAGCGTTTCCAGACCGCGCACGACCTGCGTTTTACTGTCGAGAGCCTCTCCGACATGGACCGGCCGTCTCCCGGTGTCGTGCCGGCTCGCGAGGTGGGGACATCGGTGGCGGTACTTCCCTTCGCGGACATGAGTGCCCGCAAAGATCAGGACTACTTTTGCGAGGGCATCGCCGAAGAGGTCATCAACGCCCTTCATCAGGTCGAAGGCCTGCACGTCGCCTCTCGCACCTCGCGTTCCGGTTCAAGGGTCAGGCCCAGGATATTCGTGAGATCAGATCGGCGCTGAACGTGAAGACGATTCTCGAAGGTAGCGTCCGAACCGCCGGACAGCGATTGAGGGTCGTCGCGCAGCTCACCAGCGTCGAGAACGGCTACCAGCTCTGGTCCGAGCGCTACGACCGGGAAATGGAAGACGTCTTCGCCATCCAGGACGAAATCGCCGCCCGCATTACCGAAGCTCTGCGGGGGAAGCTCACCGTCGGAGACGAGCCCCACGGAGCGAGCCGCCACTCCAGGAACCTCGACGCCTATCATCTCTATCTCAAGGGCCGACATCACTGGTTTCAGCAAGAGTCCGACTCGCTCTCACGGGCGGCAGAGTTCTTCGAGAAGGCGGTCGAGAAAGACCCCACCTACGCGCTTGCTCACGCCGCATTGGCCGAAACGTACACGAGTCTGGGAATTTTCGGCCTCCGCCCTGAGATCGCCCGAGCACGAGCCACTGCAGCCATCGAGAAGGCCCTCGGTCTGGCCGAAGAATTGCCGGAGGTGCAGGCCGCTCTGGGCCTGAAACTGCACTACCTGGACTGGACCTGGGGGGCCGCCGAGAAGGCCTATCGAAGAGCGTTGAGGCTCAATCCACACTACGTTCTTCCCTATTGCTGGTACGGATACCTTCTGGCAGCGCAAGACCGTCATGAAGAAGCCATCCGAATGGCTGAGCGTGCGCGCGAGCGGGACCGGCTTTCGGCTTACGCGCGCGGGGCCTCGGCTCACATCCTCTTGGCTGCAGGGCGAACGGAGGAAGCTATGGCCGAAGCGAGGGAATCTCTCGAGATCGAACGGCATTTCGCTCTGGCCCTGCATGCCCTGGGACATGGGTACGTGCTCTCGGGCAGACAGGACGACGTTTCAGACGTCTACGAGCGGCTCCTTGCAACCGGCGGACGCAGCCCGTTTAACGTCGGCAATTTCGCCTGGGCCTTGGCAGCCGTCGGGCTCAGGGACAAAGCCGAGGAGCTCCTGCAAGAGCTCAACGAGAGATCGAAGAGGGAGTACGTTCCTAAACCGGTGTTTGCCTGGATCCATTCCGCGCTGGGAAGGATGGACGAAGCATTTGACGCACTCGACGAGGCGTTCGAGGAACGCCATCCGCATTTGTCGTTTATCCACATGGGCCAGAACTACGCGGCTTTGAGGACGGACCCGAGGTACCGCAAGTTTCTGCGCAAGATGAACCTCGGCGCAGCCGCCACAGAGAACTCGGAGTAGTTGAGCTACATCTCGTCAAAAGTCTTGCCCGGGCGAGATTCTGTAACTCGTTGGAAGCAAGAGGCGTCTACTTCGCGCAGGTGCGGAATCCGGCGAAGACATCCGTGCGATGCGGCAGGAAGAAGTTGCGATAGGTGTTGTTGACGAGGCGTGAGCGCGTGGTCCAGGCGCCGCCGCGCAGCACTTTGTGGTAACCGAACCAGGGAGCGGAGTACTCCTTGTACGGATAATCCACGAGATATCCGGGGTACGGGTAGAACGGTGTGGACGTCCACTCCCAGACGTTCCCGAGCATTTGTCGGCAACCAAAAGCGCTGTCGCCTGCGGGAAAGGCGGCAACGTCGACACATCCGACCGCGCCGCCATCGAGATTCGCGTGCTCGGGCGTCGGTGGACCATCGCCCCACGGATAGCGCCGCTTGCGATCCTCCCGCCCGGGCGGGGCGGCTCCCGGCTCGCCACAAGCGGCCAGCTCCCACTCCGCTTCGGTCGGAAGACGTCGGCCGGCCCAGTTGCAGAACGCTTCCGCCTCGTACCAGTTGACGTGTATGACGGGCGCGTGAGGCTCGAGCGGAGGCATCCGATCGAAGTACCGCCACGACCACCCTCCATCCCCACTCGACCAGTACTCGGGATGCTCTGCTTCGGACTTCGTTCGCCAGACCCATCCTTCGTAGCTCCACCATTCTCGCAAGGAGTAGCCGCCGTCCTCCACGAACGCCAGGAATTCGGCATTGCTCACCGGCGCGCGCGCGATACGAAAAGGAGCCAGCTCGACCGGGTGCGCCCACTTCTCGTTGTCGAAGAGGAACGGGGCCTCACTCGTCGCGCCCAGATAGTAGGCGCCGCCCGGAATCTCCACGTCGCCAGGCAGAGGGCCCACCGCGAGCTCGTCCCGGCTCCGGGACTCCCTCCCACCAGGCGGCACCGGATACCCGAGCGCCTGGCGCAGGCACGTCAGCGATTCGCCGTGCATGTCCTCGTGGAGCGCGCAGAGGGAATACAAGTACGTCTCCTGAGGCGTGGGCTGCGACGAGCCCAACCGGTCCAGGACCCGTTCCAGGACCCGGTCCATGTAGGCAAAGGTTCCATCCCGATCGGGCAGCGGGAGCGACCAGCGGTCGACGTGCGCCACCCGGAACGAATCGAACATCTCGTCGGCGCCCTCCACCACCGGCCTGGTGGCACCGAGAAGTTGAAGCAGGAAGGCGTCGTAGAAGAACGCGACGTGGCACAGCTCCCACCGCGGTGGGTTCACGATCTCGAGGTAGGGAACGTTGAGCTCGTCTTCGTCCAGGTCGCCGACCAGCTCGAGCGTCTTGTTGCGGGCGTCCCGGACCATCTCGGCAAGCTCTGGCGCCGGAAGCTGGTAATGCTTGTCCCCCAGCGGTCCCACGCGAGGAGTATACAGGTGCCGCGAGGAGTATACAGGTGCCAGGCACTTGTTGGTTTGTTGCTGCTGCTGCTCATCGCCTGCATCAACATCGCCAACCTGCTCCTGGGCCGAACCCAGGGAAGACGCAGGGAGATTGCGCTTCGCTCGGCGCTCGGAGCCGGCCGGGTCAAGGATCGCGCGGCAACTTCTGACCGAGAGCCTGCTCCTTGCCGCCATGGGTGGTATCGCGGGACTCCTGCTGGGCATCGCCGGCGTGCGTTTCATGGCGGCGAGCCTCGCCGCCGTGGTCCCGAGTTACTGGGCGCCCGTCGTCGATGCACGGGTGCTGGCGGTGTCATTTGGTGCCGCCGCCCTTGCCGGCCTGCTCTTCGGCCTCTCACCCGCCTGGCTGAGCTTCAAAGTGAACCTCAGCGAAGTCGTGAAGGAGGGCGGTCGGGGCAGCGAGAAATTTCTTAGAGCAACCGCCCATGAGGAATACCAATCGGTCGCACATTCCACGTCGATCGGGCGTGAAAGGAAAGGCAGAGGAGTTTCCGATGAAGATCGTAACGGCAATCGCTCTCGCCGCCGGCCTGCTCATGGCTCCGGCCTTGTTCGCCGAGCATGCGGTGGACGGTAAATGGAAAGCCAGCGTCGAGACCCCGCGCGGCACGCAGGATGTCACTTTCGACTTCAAGGAAGAGGACGGCAAGCTCACGGGAACGGTGTCGAATCCGAGGGGTGAGTCGAAGATCGAAGACGGCAAGGTAGAGGGGAACGCGATTTCCTTCAAGCAGACGATGAGCTTCGGGGACCGAAGCATGACCCTGTCCTATTCGGGAACGCTCGACGGCGATGAGATCGAGTTCACCCGAACAATGGAAGGCAGGGGACGGACGTCGAAGTTCACCGCGAAACGAAAACAATAACGCTTTCGCGGCTACCCAATCGGCGGTCTCAGGACGATCTGGCCGGGATGGTCCCCCCCGGCGACACCGTAACCACGGTTTTGCCATCGAGCTCGTCTCTTCTCGCCGTGATCTCGACGGAGCCCGACGGGACTGACAGCGTTGCGGTGCCGTCGGAGCGCGTGCTCGCGCGGGAGCCTCGCGCGCTCGCACCGTCGACGGCGCTCAGCGTCACGCTCACGCCTCCTGCCGGCTCGCCGTCAGTCGATCGCACGAAGACGGCGACGCGACCGCCAAGAGAGAGCGCCAGCTCGACGTCACTGCCGCCGGGGCGCACGTTCGGGCGAAAGCCGTAGCCGGACAGCTCGGAGCCCGCAAGCAGGTTATAAGCTTTTCTGGCGAGCTGTTCGAGCTGGAACGAGCCGTCGGCGAGCGTTCTCGCCCCGCCGCCACTGGAAGGAAGGGTGGACGGGGGTCCTGCCTCCGTCGCCATGACGAACATGCCGGCCATCCCTCGTCCGTGGGAGTCGACGACGTGGCCACGGATGTAGCGCGCCGTGTCGAGGGCAATCCGAACCGACGGTCCACTGTCCGAGTCCACGTCAATGGCGTACTCGTGCGTCGCGTAGCCTTCCGCCCGCGTCTGAAGCTCGTAACCGCCAGGGTCGAGCTCGAGCTCGAACGAGCCGTCGGCCATCGTTGTCGCCGACGAGCCGGAGAGTCCCGAGGTCGGCTCCATCGGCCGTGCGGAGACAAAGGCCATATTGACCGGCTCGTCGGTCTCCTTGTCCATCACGAATCCGCGTACGACCGCCCCGCCGAAGTCCAGCGTCGGGCCGTGCACATCGACGTCCGGTATCGAGACGGTCCTGGGTGGAAGCCTCGTCATCGACTCAGGAAGATCGACGCTCGCAGTGTACTCTCCAGGCTGTTCGACGAGGAGCTCGAAGCTGCCGTCCGCGCGCGTCTGGGCGGCCTGAAGCTCCGGGCCGTTCGTCGGAGTCGAACCGCCCTGACCCCCGAAAAGGACTCGCCCCGACGCGTTGCTCGAGCGAAGCATCAGGTAGGCACCGCCGAGCGGCACTCCCTGTCGAGTCACCTGTCCCTGAACCAGCACCTGCCTCGACTCGAATTCCACGTAGGCGGTCTCGCCTTCCCGGATCTCGATCTCCTTGCTCTGAATCGCCAGGGCCACCGAACCGGAGTTCGCGAAGAGCTCCACGCGCGCTGGCCCCATCGGGAGATGCTCGATGAAGAAGTGGCCACTCGCGTCCGTCTGGGCCTGGTCGGCACCGCCACCGAATCCGAACCGGGCACCTGCGTCCTCGACCGAGACGCGAACCAGGCGTCCGCCGGTCCCCATACCGTCCCGAGTTCTTACGTAGCCCTCCAGATTCCCGCCCCAGTTGAGGATGACCTGAACGTCTTCGGAGCCGAGCTCCGAGTCGATTTCGAGGCCAGCAGCGTGACCCTCCGTGTAGCTCGGATGGTTCGCGACCAGCTCCAGAGGGCCGTCCGGAAGCCCCCTGATCTCGTAGAAGCCGTCTGTGTCACTGACCACGGTGTTATCACGCGCAGACGCCCCTTGCACTCCCGAAGCGCGAGCGCGCACGGTGGCTCCGGCCACCGGCGCCCCGGAAGGATCGATGACGGTTCCCCTCACCAGGCCACCCGTTCGCAGCCGAAGCTGACCGACGTCGGTCACGTCCCGGCGATCACCTCGACGTCGGACAACACTTCGGGAAGGTAGTCCGGAGCACTCACTTCCAGCACATACGTGCCTTTGGGCACGTCTTCGATGACAAACGACCCGTCGGGCTCGTCGGACCGCGAGAAGCCGCCGGCACCGGCCCGACCTCGCCCTGGCGCTCGCGCCGACGCCGTAACCGAGGGCACCGGCCGACCGTCGGGATCCAGAACCTTTCCCTGGATCGTTCCCGCCGGCTCTAGAATGACTTTCAGATCCTCGGTCCCCGCCCTGACCGCCCGCTGATTGGCCGAGCCATAACCGGGAGCCCTTGCGAATAGGCGGTAGCTTCCCGGCTCGAGCCCTGCCAGAACGAAAGAGCCGTCGGACTCGGTTCGCGCTTCCAGTTGAGCACGTCCGGCCCGCGCCCGCCCGCCTCTGCCACGACCGAGCGCAAAGCCGGTCAGCTGTGCGCCCGGGATTCCGACTTCGTTTCCGTCGACGACGTAACCACGGATGGCGAGGCCGGTCTCGAGCAGAATGTCGCCAAGGTCCACCGTCTCGTCTCGCTCCGAGATCGCCACCTCGACGCGCTGCGGTGCAAACCCGGCGGCGCGGACGCCTATCTCGTGGGAGCCGGAGGGAAGCGGGGGAAGAAGAAACTCCCCATCCTCCGCGCTCGATGCGGTGAGCTGACCCCGCAGCGTCGCGACCAGCTCGTTGCCATCGATGTTCTCGACCACGATCTCACCGGACACGGGCTCGTCTTCTTCATCGACAAGGCGACCGGATACGCGCACTCCCGGGGTCAAGTAGACGTTCAGCTCGGTCTCTTCCCCTTCACGCAGGCTGATCCCGGAGACGATTTTTGGTGCCAGGTCGCGATGTCGGACGACCAGGCGATACGTGCCAGGCTCGAGCCCGAGGAGCTCGAAGAAGCCGTCCTCGGCCGTTCGCTCGACGCTCCCGCGTGCGAAGCGACGCCGGCGCCCGGTCTCTGGCATCACCTGCACCAGAGCGTTCTCTAGGGGCTCTTCTTCCAGGCCGAGAACGCTCCCGAAGATCGACGAACCGGGAAACAGGAAGAGCTCGACCGTCTCGCCCGGCAGCACCTGACGTCGGGTCGCGCGCGCGTAGCCGCGGGCTCGCGCCGAGACGTTGGCGCGGGCGGGGCCGAGCCCCTCCAGGCGGAACAGTCCCTCTTCGTCGGTGACGGTCTCGATCGCCCCGGACGTGGGCTCTGACGGTGGCAGTCGGGCGCTCCGCGTCCCCGGCTGCGTCTGCACCCGCGCACCGGCGACCGGCTCGAGCGTAGCGCCGTCGCGAACGATGCCTTCGATGACGTGCTCTCCCTTTAGCAGGACGACTCTGAGGCGAGAGCCGGGCTCGGCTCGGCGCGCGCGCCAGGGAACGAAACCGGGAGCCTGCACCACGACGTCGTGTGGTCCCGCGTCGTTCAGGAGGAGGCGAAAGCGTCCCTGGAGATCGACGCTCGTGGTGATGGGCGGATCGCGGAACCGGGCCGCAGCGGAGGTTGCAATGACCGCGGCACCTTCGACCGCATAACCCTCAGGATCCTCGACCGTGCCCTCAATGGCGGGCGCGCTATCCTGCTGCTCTCCAGCGACGACCCCGCCGAGCAGCGGCCAAGCCGCCAGAACCAACAGACAGAAAAGCAAACAGACTCTCACTTCATGAATTCTAGCGGAGGATCGCCACAACCGTGACAGCTTCTTTGCAAAGAAGTTGTAAAAAGTCGCGGAGGTTGAGCTGGAGGTTCTCGGGATAGGCCCTTGCGCGGACCCTCAGCTGGCGCGCAGCGTCAGCCGAACGAGTGGGATATCTCGCTCCGTTTTCGCCTGGTACGCATCGTAGTCCGGGTACATGGCGGTGAAGCGCGACCACATTCTCGACTTTTCCTCTGCGGACAACGTCTCGGTCCTTACGGAAAGCTTCTTGTCTTTGACCTGAATCTCCGCGACGGGATTGGCTACCAGGTTCAGATACCAGGCCGGATGATTCGGATCTCCGCCGGCAGAGGCCACGACGAAGTACTCGTCATTCTCCTCGAGGTAAAGAAGCGGCGACGTTCTCGTCTTGCCGCTCTTTCTCCCCGTGGTGGTCAAGAGCAGGACCGGGGCCTTGCCGATACCACCCATCAGTCCTCCGCCGGTCAGTCGATAGATGGCACTATGGAATCCGGTGATGGCCTTCATCAACGTTCGATTCATGGAAGCGCTCCCCGGACCGAGTATAGTGGTTGTCACCCGCCGGAAAACCGGGTCCAGAAATAGATCGCCGGGATTCCCATTGCATCAAGGGTTTTGGTAAGTGCCTGGCACCTAACACCTCGGCCCAACAAGTGCCTGGCACCTACCCCAAAGTGCTAGAATCCAGGGGATTTGCTCAGAATTCTCTCCCCGCTCGTCGAGGACCTCCGGCTCTCCCTGCGTTTGCTGATCAAGAGTCCGGGACTGTCGGTGATGGCGGTGGTCGCGTTCTCGATCGGTATCGGGCTGACGACGGCCATGTTCAGCGTCGTGGATGGCGGGCTCCTCCGCGGCCTGCCCTTCGAAGATGCGCATCAGCTGATGCACATCGAGTCCTATCGACCGACGATGTACTCACCGCGCGCGTCGGTTTGACATCCAGCGACTTCCCGGACGCTGAGAGCCAGCGCAACTTCTATTCCGAGCTGCAGCGGCGCCTCGCGAGGAGCCCGGGAGTGCGCAACATCGCTCTGACGTCGCATTTTCCTGGGCTCGGCACGAGCGGGTATCGGTTTGCGCTCGAGGGCGAGAGTCACGACGAAGGAGAGGTATTCCCCAGAGCGCGCGGGGCTGTCGTCACCCCGGAGTTCTTCGACACGTTTGGCGTTTCCGTGGTGGACGGGCGCAACTTCCTTTTCTCCGACGATGCGAGCGCCTCGCCGGTGATTATCGTGAACCGGAGCTTTGCCGCGCGGTACTTCAAGGACGTCAGCCCGCTCGGCCGACGCCTGCGCTTCGTGGGGCGCCCCGGCACAAATCAATGGTGGACCATCGTGGGCGTTGCTCCCGACATGGCGATGAACCAGCGCCGACCCGGGAGCGGCATGATCGTCGGTGACGAGGCTGGTTTCTACATCCCCTTTGCCCAGCGGCCACAGCTCTTCATGGGTATCGTCCTGCGAACCTCCGGAGACCCCCTGGCCCTGGTCACGACGGTTCGCGAAACGCTCCTGGAAATGAGACCGGAGCAACCGCTGTACGATGTGAACCCGCTCGCTCGTGCGATTCACTAGCCCAGACGAAAACCCTCGCGCAGCCGGTCCGACGCGTCCACGACCCACTGGTGCACACCCGTGATGTGTGCGGTACCCGTGATTGTCGTGGAAACAGCGGATCGCTCCCCCACGCTCGTCTTGGCGTCGATGCGACCGCGAAAGACGCCTCCGGTCAGGCTCTCGACGCGTATCTCGTCGCCCACACCGATCTCACCGCGAGCATGAAGCACGGCCAGGCGCGCGCTCGTTCCTGTTCCTCCAGGAGAGCGGTCGAACTGTCCGGCGCCAAAAACGTGCACGTTCCTATAGGTGTTCCGGGCATCTTCCGGTCGCCCGAGCGCAGTGACGATGTTGACGGGCGGCGAGAAAAGCGAGCGAGCAGCCTCCAGCACACGCATTCCGACGTCGGTCACGCGGCCACTGTCGCCCGAACCAAGCTCGAGCCCTACCGCGTCGGCAGAAAAAAAGGCGAAGAGGTTGCCGCCGTAGGCAATGTCGACCTCGAGCGTCCCGAGACCCGGGACGTCCAGAGATACGTCGAGCGAACGAACATAGGCGGGCACGTTCCGGAAGCTCACCTCCTCGGCTCGCCCGCCGGCCACTTTCACATCGACGTCTACCAGTCCAGCAGGTGTTTCGAGCCGGAAGCGTGTCCTCGGCTCTTCGACCGGAACCATTCCGAGCTCGACGAGCGCCGTCGAGACGCCGATGGTCCCGTGTCCACACATGTCCATGTAGCTCTCGCCATCCATGAAGAACATGGCAGCCACTGCCTCCGGATCGCTGGGCGCCGTGAGCACGCATCCGTACATGTCTCTATGACCCCGCGGCTCCCACAACAACGAGGTGCGAACGGCGTCGAGCTTTTCCCGGAAGTAGCGCATCTTGTCCGCGACGTTCTTCCCCGGTAACGGGGCGAGGCCACCGGTGACGATGCGGGTCGGCTCGCCCTCGGTGTGGGTGTCCACGGTGGCGAGCCACCTCGAGATCTGCATTCAGGCGTTCCCTTCCCCGCGGTCGCGCGGTTCTACACGCCACAGCCCGAAGCTCAGCAGCGCGGAGACCACCGCCAACGCTATCACGACCGAGAACGCACGATCCCAGCCGAACCGATCGATCAGGTAGCCCATGCCGACCCCCGTGAAAACCGCGCCCACCGCTCCGACGCCATCTATGATGCCGGCCGCCGACGCCGAAGAAAACTTCCATCCGAAGTCCATCGCCATCGTTCCGGTCAGAATAGAGTAGGGACCGTAGAGGTTGAAGCCAACGAGTCCGAGCGCGAGAACGAGACCGAGCGTCTGGTCGCCCGGGATCCGGCTGAAGATGAAGATGGACAGCGTCAGCAGAACGCCCATGACTGCGATCACCGGGCCCCGACGAGCCCCCATGCGATCGGAGATCCATCCCGCCGATAGCGTTCCCAGCGCACCGAAAAGCGGAAAGAAAGCGGAAGAGACTCCGGCGACGACGATACCCGTTCCCATCTCCGCCAGGTAGCTCACCGACCAGCCCCAGAAGACGTAGCGAAGCGTCGAAAGCAGAAAGCCGACCAGTACCACCAGCCAGAACGAGCGGCTGGCGAGCATGGCCCGCCGCCACTCCCCCGGCGTCTCGGCGTCGGGGCGATCCTCGGTGGATCTGTGACCGGGCAGAAGCGCGAGTACCGCGACGCCCACCAGGGCGAACAGACCCGCGTGCGCCCAGAACATCTGAAACCAGACGAGCACGCCCAGCAAGAGGCCCGCCGAGGAGCGGGCGGCGAAATCTCCCAGCTGATAGCTGAGGGACATGAAGCCCATGGCCGTTCCGGTCTCCCGCAGCCGGTACCAGTGGGCCATGATCGAAACGAGCGCCAGCCAACCCATCGACTGGAAGTAGGCGTTGACGCTCCAGAGAACGGTAAAGGCCGCGATCGTTCCTCCGAAGCCGAAGAGGACGTTCGCCACGACGGATCCTGCGATGCCGACGAGCAGAAACCTCTTCCCGCCGAATCGGTCTCCGAGAAACCCGTTGGCCAGTTTCGAGAGGGAGTAGACCGCGAAGTAGACGGAGAGGATCCATCCGGTCTGCGTCTTCGAGAAATGATACGCGTCTTCCAGGAGCGGAAGGGCCACCGGAAGGTTGACGCGACAGAAGTAGAAGGCCGCGTAGGTCAGAAAAAGGATGCCGAAGACACGCTTGCGAGTAGCATCACCGTGCACGACAGTGGCATCTTACGGCTTTCGGCGAATACACGGAGGACACGAGCGACTGGGTGACGCCGTAGTGGCAGCTCAATCCCGTTACGCCGAGAGCGGCGCCTTCCCGGAGCTTCTCAGCATCTATCATCTGCTGGGTGACCCGGCACTCGAGCTGCGGTAGCGATCACCGGGCGGCAGAGGCGCTCTCGAGGAGGTTGGCGAGAGTCTCGAGCCCGTCGTGTAGCTCGGTGGCATTCTGGAAGCGCTCGGCGGGGTCCTTGGCGAGGCAGCGCAGAATCAGCTCCGACAGCGCCTCCGGAACTTCGGGCCTCAGGTCGCGCGGGGAGGGCGGTATCGCTTCGAGGTGCATCTGGAGCATGTCTTCCGACTGATCGGCGATGAAGGGGCGACTCCCAGTGACCATTTCGAAAGGCACGATGCCGAGAGCGTAGAGGTCCGAGCGTTCGTCGAGTTTCTCCCCTTTCACTTGCTCCGGCGAGGCGTAGGCTGGTGTTCCCAGAAAAGCACCGCTTCTTGTGACATTGGGCCCACCGACGAGCCGCGCCACACCGAAGTCGGCGATGCGTGGCTCTCCCTCCTCGTCGACCAGGATATTGGATGGTTTGATGTCACGGTGGAGCACCTTCGAGCGGTGAGCCGTTGCCAGGGCTGCGGCGAGCTTGCTGGCGATCGATACCGATCTGCCGAGTCCGAACGGCGCTTCCTTCGAGATGACCTGAGCCAGGTTCGGACCGTCCACGTACTGCATGGTTACATAGTTCCGGCCGTTGTCGTCGCCAAGATCGTAGATCTTCAGGATGTTCGGGTGCGTGAGATCTCTGGACAGGAGCACCTCACGACGCAGCCTTGCGACAGCTTCCTTCTCCTCACAGTACTCCTGCTTCAGGACCTTGATAGCGATCACAGTTCGGAGCAAGTCGTCATGTGCCTTGGGCGCAATCGACTTCCGTTCATGCGACCTGTTTTCGATAGTTCCAGAACGAATCCCAGGCGCCCGTGCTTCGGAAGACACAGCGCAGTGCGAGCATTGCATCGGCCCCAGCGGCGTGCCATCTCATCCCGACTCGCTTCATCCTTTGTTGCATAACGTGGCTCACGGCACTTTCCACGGCACCGCTGCCGATGTAGTAGCCGCTTTGTCGAAACGTTCTGTATTTCATTCGATGCCCGTTTCTCTCGAGGTAGCCGGTGAGCTTGTCGATCTCTTCGTCTTTGGAACGGTGACGCTTTTTCAGAAACCGCAAACCCTCGATCACCTCATCCACGGCGTCTTCGTATAGACGGTCGAGTTGCGATTTGCGCCACTGTGCGGCTTCGTCGGTGCCTTCGCCGAAAACCACCCGTGCCACAGGGCTGATATTCTCGTCGGCGTGATACCAATCAAGGATCTCGACTCGATCGGTGAACAGCTCCTCCGCAAGATTCCAAATCCACGGCGCACCGTCACCCAGGATGACGACCTTGCGAGACTCCGCCCCCATTGAGCAAGAGCGAGGCCACAAAACCTCGCCGAGGGCTTCGGGGCTACCTCGAACCCCTACGACCTGTCGTTCGGTCAACTCTCCGCGTCCGAGCTTGCTCTGCACACGCCCTTGCTCGGTATAAAGGCAGCCTAGCTTGACTTCCTGCCAGCGGCCGTCCACGAATACCATCCCGCCGTCTATCCCTATGTACAGCGGTCCCTTATGGCGTCTGCCCGTTCCAGCTTCCACCTCGTTCGCAGGCTCTTTCGAAAAACCCTCCGCCTTTTTCCCATCGGCGCCTACCAAGCTTTGAATCTTCTCGGAGCTCACGACCACCCCGGTGAACTTTCGCAGCAATTGCTCGCTCGCCGAGCGGTAGGGTTCGATCACTCCTGCCAACAGCGACAACTCTTGTAAGGCTTGCGTGAATCCCTCCTGGTCCACCCG
The DNA here is from genome assembly GCA_965237685.1 of Candidatus Marinacidobacterales bacterium. Lineage (GTDB taxonomy): Bacteria > Acidobacteriota > Vicinamibacteria > Marinacidobacterales > SMYC01 > CBDEGF01. The sequence goes on along the minus strand of CBDEGF010000003.1, from coordinate 597,909 downwards.
CATCTCTTCCAGCAGCGGATACTTGCCTTGACGACACTCACAGCACTGAGCGTAAACCACACTCAGCTCCACATCCCGACCCGCCAGTACCGTGTGCACCCGGAACGCTCGATGTTGTCGAAACTCCATCGACGCGCCGCATTCGCATGCGCCTGACACACCGAGTCGTTCCGAGCGTTGGCTGAGCGCCTTGCCCAGTACCTCACGCAGGTATTCGCTGCCCTTGACCCGCATCCACTCGTCACACCGTTCGACATCAGCTTCCGCTTCCACGACCGCCTGCCACACTTGCTCCGCGAACTCCTCGGATAGACGACTTACTTCTTTACTAAACTCCTCCCGCGTGATACTGCTTTTCATTGAGGTGTCCCTCCATCGGCCGCTTAGCTGCGACCGTTTTCTTTATTTAGGATTGTGAAGGACACCTCATTTTTCCTTTTATGTCAAGAGAACATTTCTAGTAGGAAAATGATCAAGATCACGAAAAGGTTGCGCCCTGTGCCTTGAACACGTCGCCGGTAGCACCTCTTCCGAGCCGGGAGAGAAGCTCGTAGCGATTGTCGATTCGGCCCAGTGGCTCGCCGAGGTTCGCGATCGGGATCGTGGGCTCGAGAACCTCGTGCTGCGCGCGATGCGCTCGCTGAATGCTCGGCAGCTCGCTGAACCACCTCCTGAAGAAGAAGTTCGCCAGGGCGTACCCGCCCGTCACGCTGTGGATGAAGCCCAGATGCTCGAGCCGCGAGAGATCGCCACTCAGAGACGATGCCGGAGCCGGCTCTTCTGGATGGAATGGCTGGACGCCTCGCCCCGCTCACCGATGATCCGGATGATGTCGCGTTCGGTCCCGGTCAGCATCTCGAAATAGACTGCGACGAAGTGTCGGACCATCTGGTCGGTCGAGATCTCTTCGATTGCCTTGTCGAGGTCGCCGAGCTCCACGTATCGCTCACAGAGCAGCTGGAGAAGATACGGTGGTTGTTGCAATGGGTTCGGATGATCTCGGTCGCTCGCTCATCGACATCCGGTCTGTAGTCGTTCCCGAGCTGCGATTGGCGGATGAGCGAGCGCGCCTCGTCGTCCTCGAGGCCCCGAACAAAGAGTGGTGGCGTGAAGCCGTGAAGAAATGGCGATGTCGTGGTCTCCTCGTTCGCGAGATCCCACAGTTTGATCTTCGACGCCAGGATGGTGCGGATGTTCTCACTCGACTGCAGTGACCGGCGCAGACGCCGCAGGAATCGTGGTGAGCTCTCGTTGATCTGCACCAGCTCTTCCACCTCGTCACCCAGGAGCAAGAGCCTCAGGTTTCTGGAGCGAAGCTCGCGGCGCAGGCGACTGATGGACTCAAGCTCGTCGATCTCGTCGATCAACAGCACGAGCTTGACGCGGCGGGTCGTCGTTGCTTTCAAGGCCTTGAGGACGCGGTGAATGTCTTCTATGAAGTTACGGTAGTCATACGAGTCTTCATCCATGGACCCGCTCGACTCGAGTCCATCCAGGTGCGGCGAGAGCTCGTGAAAGATGTTCCGCCGCCATGGTTCCGAAGAAGTTCTCCTGAGGCGTTCCCTGGAGATCGATGAACACGGGGTAGAACTTGTGTTCGGGATCGTCGAGCTCGGCCAGACACTTCTTCAGCTGATGCTGAAAGGAGGTCTTGCCGATGCGCCGGTCGCCGTAGAGCAGAATGCTGTTGTTGTTGATTCTTCGCAGGACGTAGTCCAGCAACCGTTGGCGGCCAAAGAAGCTCTTTTTTTCCAGAATCGGAGCGCCGGCGATATAGGGGTTGAAACGCCGCCGCAACAGCCGCTGGCGGTGGCGTGCCCGCAGGCCGACGAAGCCGATGCCAAAGGACGTCAGGACCGCTGCAAACGAGGCCGGGAACCAGAACGAGCGAACGAAAGGGACAACGTTAGTCGACCGAGTAGCCCTCGGTCGCTGTCTTGCCTCCGCTGTCGACCGCAACCATCTCGATCGTCGAAACGCCAGCCGGGATGCGATACTGAAACGTGAAATCGGTGATCCAGACGCCGAGGAACTCCCGACTCCGGGTCCTCGCCTCACCCACCACGCGCTCCGAGTCCGTGAAGGAGAGCTCGACGGGCGTGCTGTCGTAGACCGTCCCCGTGAGTACGAACTCCGGCGAGCGGACCACCTGAACGGCTCCCTCAGGCCCGTCCTGACGGAGATCGTCGAAGAGGGTGTCCTTGCGGCAGCAGTGCGTGACTTAGGTGCTGTTGGGTTCGTAAGTTGAGCGGAGAGATTGCTCAAGGAGGCCATCGATGCGCTCAAAGAAGGCAGAACTCGAAGACGTTGTGAAACAGTTCGAAGCATGGCGGGCGAAGCCACACGGACGGCTGATCCCGGAGGAGTTGTGGAAAGCGGCGCTGGGGTTGCTCGATCGGTATGCGCCGAGCACGATCTACAGTCATCTCCGAGTCAATGCGGCGCGATTCAAACAGGTCCGAGAGAGTGGAGGGGCTGTTGTGGGCGAGAAGCGTTTCAAGGGGCACGGGCGAACGGGTGCTACGGGTCGGTCCCCGCGCACAGTACAGGATCGGAGCGCGGCGGAGCGGGTCACGGCGTTAGCTCCAAGTGGCAACGCGTTCGTCGAGCTGCCGCAGTTCGGCATGGGCTTAGGGGGCGGCATGATGACACCGCCGCTCGGCGAGGTTCAGCATGGAGCGAGCAGATGCCGTCTGACGGTGGAGAGCGCAGCGGGGAGCCTCACGGTCGTGACGGCGAGCGGCGAGGGTGAGAATGAGTTGGTCGAAGCCGTGTGTCGTTTCGTGCTCGGCGCGCTGGAAGGCAGCTCCCGAGCATGATCCAGCTCGTTCCCCAGCTGAAGGTGCTGGTTGCCTGCGAGCCCGTCGATTTCCGCAAGGGCATCGATTCTTTGGCTTGTGTGTGCCGGCAACAGTTCCAGCTCGACTCATTCCTCAGAACGCTATTCGTTTTCCGCAACCGTTCAGGCACGGCCCTCAAACTATTGGTCTACGACGGCCAGGGCTTTTGGTTGTGCCAGAAGCGTTTCTCGAAGGGGCGCCTGCAGTGGTGGCCGCGTCAGACGACGGATGGCGTTGCGGCGCTACCCGCCGAGCAGTTGGCGGTGCTTATCTACAACGGACTTCCGCTGCGAGCGGGGATGGCCGAGCCGTGGCGGCGGGTTGGTTGAGCCTTTCCAACGTCTTCTGGTAGCTCCAAGGCAGCCACGACTCGGGTGCTGCTCTAGCGTCTCGAGCGTGCATGGAGATGTTCGTCAGATAGTGCACCGGGGCGACACCGTTTTTTACCGCGGTGCGGATCATGCTCAGGAGCACGTCGCCCACGTCGGCGCCTGCCTGGGTCTTGAAGAAGAGCGAGTTCTTGCGATGCCGTTGTGAGGGCTTCAGCTCCTGCTCGACCTCGTTGTTGTCGAGGGGCACGCCCGGCACTTCGCGGAAGCGGGTTAGCCCTTGCCAGTGATTTTTGACGTAGGAAAAGGCTTTTCCAAGGCGGCTGTTGGGCTCCACCACGCGCTCGCGGAACTGCTTTTCGATCCACTCGTAGAGCGCATCCATCACCGGCCGGCTGTGTTGCTGGTGATATGCAAGCCGCGCATCGGGGGTCATGTCGCGCGTTTCGTCGTCGTTGCGGTAGATGGTCGCGATGTCCTCGAGCACCCGCTCGCAGTGTTCGGGGAAGGCTGGCTCGGCCTCGAAGAAGTAGCGGCGTGCGTGCACCATGCACTTGGCGGTAATCCGTCGCGGCGAGCGCGGTGCCATCGAGGAGGCGTCGGCCATATGGATGACATCGCTCTCCTGAACGGTGCGCTGATTCAGGAGCCGGTCCATGTTTTCGCCCGCATGCCGTCGTCCGCTCGCGTACAGGATGATCGGAGCAAGCGTGGCGTCCAAGCCGCGGGCAACAATGCCCGTGGTGAAGATGCCCGTGCGCTCGCCTTTGCCTTGAGTCAAGGTCTCGTTCTCCGCCATCAACGTGAGGATCCGTGCGCCGGTGTCGTCACTGTGAACCAGCGGCCGGTTCGCGGCTATCGTCTCCATGTGGCGGAAGACCGGGAACACGGCATTCGCCATCGCTTCGACCCGCTCGAACTGCGTGGAGGCGGCAAACGGAACCCCCGCCCACTTTTGCCACTGCGCCAGGCGGTGGTGGGGCATGCCCATGGCGTAGCGCAACACCGAAACGACCGCGTCCACACTCGGATGGTACTTGCTCGCCCAGGCCTGAGACGAAAGTGGCGCTGTGAACGTCTTCTGGCAACTTGCGCATCGCAGCATCTGGCGCTCGTACACCGTCGCCTGGATCGGCGGCTGAGCCTTCAGCTCCACATCCTTGTTCGCCGCATGGGTGTCGTAGAGCTTGCCCCGGCACAGTGGCTCGGGGCAGGGGCCGCTCGCCTTCAGCTCGGGATGCGAAACCGCTACGTGCTCGGCACCAGGGTAGTCCTTGGCCCCGTTGCGCCCGTGGCCCTTGTTCTTCCCTTTCCCCTTTGCCTTCGTGCGTTTCGCGCGACGTTCCGTTGTCGCCATGCCAGCGCCTCGACGATAGCGACATCGCAGCAGATGACGCACCGCCTCGAGCAGCACCGGACACGCATCCTCGGGAATCTCCCCTTTCGACAGCCGCTCTTCCAGGCGCAGGAGCTCGGCCCGCTCGACCTTCATCGCGAAACGCCGAGCTCTCGGCGAAACTCACGCACCAGCGGATACACCAAGCATGTTTTCACCGCTTCGGCTTTTCTCTTGTGCCGGTCCATCCGGCCCCGGCCCGAAGTCACTCCCACCTCCACCCAGTTCGCTGCCAGATAGCACGTCCCCTCGTAACGCTCCCTCTCCACAAACGTCTCGAGCAACACCGGCCTCACCCCGTAGGCTTCCTCCCAGTCATCGACCACCACTCGCGCTGCCAACGACAGCACGTGACTCGCGAGGCCTTTGATGGAAAGCCACGGCAGGATCAGGAACCGACTGTTGTTGACCACCCGGGGAAGGTTCTTCTGCCGCGTTGCGTCATCCCAACCGATGAAGCCGTCACGCGCCTGAAGCCACCGCGCCGCCGAGGAGAACTGCACGCACCCACAGAGCTCCCGCCGAGGATTCGACATCCAGACCAAGTACCGCAGGTGCGCGCCAAAGGCCACCTTGTGGCCCAGGTAGTGGTAACGCGCGACCAGTTCCCTCCATAGCGCTCGCTCCTCAGCGTTCGCCACCAAGCCCAGCATCACCGGAGCGACGTCCGATAGCTTGCCCTCACGCCGTGGCCGCTCGCGACCAGCCTTCGTGTAGTGGATGCTCGTCAGTCCGCGGCGCCGCTGCTCGTGACGCGGGGGCAACGTCACCAGCCCCTTCGCTTCGACAACCTCCAGGTACTCGTAGCATTCCCGGGTCTTGAGATTGCCGTTCCGACGAACCCACCCCAGGCCCTCACAGATCGTGCGCGCCAGCTCGTGCCGGGACAGACCACACGTGGCGATGATCTCCGTCAGCACGCTCCATTCCTCGGCGGTCACGGTCGTGCCGCAAAAGGTGGGTCGCTTGGCTGCGGTGTCGAGTGCAGCGTTTCCTGCCTGGGTCACTGTTTTCCTCCCAGCCTGAGGTTACACAGTCAGCCAGCGTTTGTCCAGTCCTTTTTTCCCTCTCTCTCTGCCCGCGAGAAAAACGACACACCCGGCGTTCAGCTTACCGAATCGCCCCCACATTCTCACGCACTACTACCGCAAGGACACCGAAGAGGATGACTGGCGGCGCGTTGTCGGGCGCCAGCAGGGCGTCGCTCAGCCCGGAATAGGCCCGAGTGATGTAGCGAAGCGCCGCGTCATTGGCCGGCTCGAGCGCCAGAACACGATTGGCACTTCTCAGCGCCTGCTCGAAGTTCCTCTCCCGTAACAGACCGTCGGCCTCGCTCAGCAGCTGGCGCACCGTCGCCGCGTGATGTTCGACCTCACCGGCGGCTGCCTGGGCCCGGAGGATCCGCTGCTGCCGGGCCAGGGCCTCGGCATGGCGAGGGTCGACAGCCAGAACCGACTGCAGCTCGCTCAGCGCGCCGCCAAGCTCTCCCGCGGTCTCGAGCTCGGCCGCGCGCTTCAGACTCTCATGGACCAGGCGCCTCGGTTCGTCACCGCCCTGCCGAGGTTCGATTTCGGTCCGGATTCCCTCCTGCGCCTGCTCCAGAAGGGCCTGCACCTCGTCGTCGGCCTCAGCTCCAGCGCCTGGCTCAAGGTGGATACCGCACGACGGTAGTTGCCCGTCGACAAATCGGCTCGTCCCTGGTCCAATAATCGTGCGACTCGCTCGTCGAGCTCCCGCTCGCGGTGCCGATCGGCGACGAGCGCCAGCAACCGTTGTCTCGCCGTCTGGGCCTCGGGAAGATCCGGTGAGACCGCGAGCACCTTTCCGAGCGCATCGAGGGCGTCGTCGAAACGTCCTTGCTTTTCGAGCTCCCCTGCCGCTTCCATGTTCTCGGCGACGATCCGTTGGGTTCGGCGTCCTCTTTCGACCTCAGCTCGTGTTCTGGTCCGCAGGATGGTGTCGCGGTAGGTCCGTAGCTCGGCGTAGCCTTCTTCCGATCGCTGAATCTCTCCCTGACGCTCTTCCGTCTCGAACGCCTGCAAGGCAGCGTCCGCCTGGCCGAGATGCTGGTAGGCGATGCCCAGCTTCAGAAAAGGAAAGTAGGAGATGAATCGCATGCCGTAGGTGCGAACCCGCGCGCTCGACTCCAGTCTCTGCTCCAGCGCATCGTTGAGGTAACGTATCGCCTCGCTGAAGCTCTGGTTCTCGAGGGCCTCCTCGGCCTCGTGGTAGGACTCGTACCAGGTCTGGGCGGCGACGGGAGGTACGAAGAGCAACAGGGTCCCGAGGCTCAGTGCCAGAGATTTTGCAACACCCCGGCAACCCCGCACGGACTCTTCTCAGAACCTGTAAACGATCGAGAACGACAGCAAGTCGGCAGTGTCCGACAGATCGAAGCCGACGTCGAACTGGACCCTTTCGAATACCACACCCCCACCGCCGGAGAGATGAAGGAGATCCTCTCCACCATCGAAGATCGCCTGCTCGAAGATATCCGCGGCCGGCCCGGAGCCCATGCCATGGGCAGGATCTCGCCACGCACCGAAGCGAAGAGCGAAAATCGGTGTAGCAGTAGCGAAGACATACTCGAGACCCACGTGGAGCTCGTTGCCATCGGTCAGCTCGATCTGGCCGGGATCGAAAACGTTCGTATCGAGACTCCTGGTAATCGACGAGTAACCCACCCGGTCCCACTCGAAGCTGGCGGTCAGGGCTCCGTCCATCGCCCGGTACGCCACACCAACGCCATAGACGCCGGGAAGGTGCAGCGGCGTTTCGGCCTGGAGCTCGATCGTCCCTGCCACCTCCTCGTCGTTACCCGGGCCGGTGACCTCCGTCACCTCCATCGTCAATTCCGGCCCCTGGCGAAAGTAGCCGCCCACCGCCCACTGTGACGAGGGACGCCAGAAGAACCCCGCGTGAAAAGAAACTCCGGAGTCCTTTCCGCGGAGAAGGTAGGTCGTATCGAGAAGCTCCGGCCGGAGAGGACTGGGCTCGAAGAACCCTTCATCCTCGGAAGCAAACTCCTCGGACACCGAATCCATCTCGGCCTGGAAGTACACGACTCCGAAGCCGAGGCTCAAGCTCTCAGTGAGCTCGTAGGCACCCGCCAGGCCATTGTTGATGACCTGGAAATCGGTCGTCGCGAGGATATCCTCGGAGCGCTCGAGCTCGCCGTCGACGACACCAAAGAGACTGTCGACCTGTCTGACGAGCGCGAAGTTGGCCCACTGATGTCGATAGGCCGCGATCGACCATTTTTGTCCGGGGTAGACGAACGAGAGGTAGGAGATGCCCGTGAGATCATTCGAGGAAACGCCGTAGCGAAGTCCACTCGCCGTATCGACGCCAATCCCGGTCGGAAGTCCCGACACACGCCCTCCGGCGACGAACGGCGTGTCGTACGACCACGAGCGCGCCTCGAAAGACACCTCGGGCTCCAGCAGCTGGACGAGTCCGGCGGGGTTGGCGAATGCCGCCGTGGCGTCATCGGCCAGCGCCGCGAAAGCGCCGCCCAGCCCCATGCTCCGTGCGCCGGGGTTCGAGAAGCTGAACTCGAAAGTCACCGGCCCCTCCTGCGCGGCCAGGGGCGCAGCGATCAACACCGAGAGCATCAGGCAGAAGTCTCGACAGCTCCGTGTCATTTTCGACGACTCCTATCGTTTGCGGCACCGGGCTCGGAGAGCCAAGAACGCTCAAACCCCAAAGGAACGGCGAAGGCGTGCCAGACTGTTCCTGTCCGCCGTCATCGGCTCGCCTTCCTTGTCAAAAGGCGAAGCGATGAGGTGGAATTGTCTCCACATTCGCCAGATCGTCAGCTGTACTTTCCATTATCAGGCATTCGCGGCGTCACGTCCAGAGCACCTTGCGGTACATGCGGTACACGCACCCTTTGAAAAGCTCTCGCAGCACGTGTAGAATTCCACCGCCGATCGCTCATGATGTTGAAGGCTGGAACAACACTCGGGACGTACGAGATCCTCGAGCCCATCGGGAGCGGAGGGATGGGAGAGGTCTATCGAGCGCGGGACGCCAAGCTCGAACGCGACGTCGCGATCAAAGTGCTCCCCGAGGCCTTCTCACAGGACGAAGCGCGGCTTCTGCGGTTCGAACGAGAAGCACGACTACGGGGGCCAAGTGGGCCATCTCGAAAGAGGGTGGCAGACAGCCCATCTGGTCCTCCAACAGGCGCGAGCTGTTCTTCCGGAACGGCGAGCAGATGCTCGCCGTGGAGGTCGACACTCGAGCCGAGTTCCGCTCCGGCGAGCCGACGATCTTGTTCGAGGAAGCTTTCCAGCCAGGTGTCAACAATGGCCGAAACTGCGATGCCGCTCCCGACGGGGCTCGCTTCGTCGTGATCGAGGCTGCGCAGCAGGCGAGCGGCTTCGAGCTCCACGTCGTTCTCAATTGGGCCGACGAGCTGGCGGGCCCGCCTCGGGTCTAACTAGGTTTCTACGTCAGGGCGCTCGGGCTGGGGCTCCGCCCCGGATCCCGCAAAACGACTTCACCAAAGGAGTAGGCCCCCACGCAAACGCCCCAGAACGCCGCCGGGAAGATTCCCACACAAAAAAGAATCATGCCAAACTGCGCCACAAAGCTTGCCAGCATGTAGATCAGTATCGCGAGGAGGAAGTTGACGATGTTTCTCTTGATGAACTCGAAGTTGTCGGAAAACTCGAAGGCCGCGGAGATGCGCCGCTCGATGGCCATCCGGATCACCGCAGCGGGAAAGTAGAGCAACAAGGCCACGTACATCAACGCCACGAACAGCATGAATAGGACGACGACGAATCCCATGGCAGCCGGGGGCTCACCACTCTCCGAAAGCAAGGCCATCGCCACCAACGGCACCAGGTACATAACGATCAGCGGAACGATGAAAGCCAGGTACACCACTAGCACCTGCGCACCCTCGACGAACATGTCACCGAGGTTCTCCCACTCGGGCAGCGGATAGGGCTCTCCGGCCGCCGAGCGCCGGATGAGCTCCATCATGTAACCGGCGATGAAGAACCCGCCGATCAGAAAGATGGCCAGAACGTAAAACAGACCTCCCAATAGCAGTTTGTTCAGCCAGCGGGGGTCCTCGAAAAAAAAACGCATCGCGCGATTGAAATCGAAGTTGCTTCCCGGCTGCACCTGGAGCACAGCCCCTCCCGCTCCCGGCACAGGCACAGACGGTTTCGGTGGCTGATAGGGATTCGATGGTTCCATGGATGAACCTCCTCTTTTATTCTAGCGAACCCGATCGGAGTAGTTCACTCCCATGAACATGCGCGTCACGTTCCCTTCGTCGTCCACCATGAAACGTACGAGCTCTCCGTGAGGACCGAAGCTCTCGGCCTCGAGTCGGAAAGTATGCTCGCCCACCGGGACCAGGACGCCCTTCGACGAGGTCGGATCCTCGCTCATCGGAGACAGCACGACGAGCTCCTCGTCGATGATGAGGACGGTGCGGTCGCCGCCGCGGGACCGATACGTGCCCACGTAGCGGTTCCATTTGGGATCGGCCTGCTTGGGCTTCTCGTCCGCACGAACGACGTTGGTGATAGCCGGCGCGACCCAATCGAAGGCCTTGCGCACGTAGCGGCCCGGGTTTCCATCCCCGCCATTGGTGAAGGCCACCACGCCGATCGACTCCTTCGGACTCAGCATCGTGTTCGTGCGGTAGCCGGGGTAAGACCCGCCATGTCCGACCAGATCCCGTTCGTCGGTGTGCGTAATTCCGAACCCGATGCCGCGGCCGCCGTCCCAGTCGGCATTGAGCCAATGGACACGTTGCATCTCCCGGAGCGTGTTCCTCTTCAAAACGTCGCTAGTCTTTCCCTCCCGTACGCGCATTTGCCACGAGAGAAAGCGCAGCATGTCTTCTACGGTCGACGAGAGGCCGGTGGCGGGGTCGAAGGCGCGCGCATCGACGAAGGGCATCGGCTCTCTCGACCCGTCGGGCATGCGGCGCCCATATCCGGTGGCGAGCCGCTTTTCGTGGTCTTCGCCGGGAACGCCCACGCTCGAGGAGGCCATTCCGAGGGGCGCCATGATCTCGGTCTCCACGTACTCCTCGAACCCGCGACCCGACACTTCCTCGACGATCATGCCGGCGAGCGCGAGGCCGAGGTTCGAGTACTTGTAGCGGCTCTCGCGCGGATAGACCGTCTCCTGACGCGAAACGCTGACTTTCACGTCTTCCGCCCCCGGAAAATCGAATTCGGTCCAGTAAGGGTGATCCGACTCCCGGGGAAGCCCCGAGCTGTGTGTCAACAGGTGCCAGATGGCGATTTCGGGCGAGTCGGCGTGTCGATCCTGGATATCGAACCACGAAAGGTACTTCACGATGGGGTCGCTCAACCGAAGCTTGCCCTCGTCGCGGAGCTGCATCACCGCGATCGTGGTGAAGAGCTTCGAATGCGAGGCGATGCGAAAGATCGAATCGGTGCGCATGGGCTCCGCGCGCTCGACGTTCGCATAACCATAGGCCTTCGTCCACACGACATCTTGATCGTGTACGATCCCGATGACGAGGCCGGGCAGGCCGGAGTACTCCATCTGGGTCTGGATCCACTGGTCCAACAAACCGAGTTGAGACTGGACGCCGCTGTCCTCCGCCGACCCCGAGGCGCTTGCCCATGAGACTGTCCCTGTAAAAAGGATGCCGTAGATCAAGCCCTTCATTGGAAACCCTCCTTTTCATCGAGGCCGGGACCCGGCCCGCGGAAGTCCGGAAACGTCCGCCCGAAAGTCGCGACGATCGGAGGCGAATCTATCACAGTGCTTCGGTGATTCTATGTTGGCCTAGAGCGTGCGACTGTCGCGAAAGGCAACAGCGCGGCGTCGGGACATTTCGGCCAACGAGCCGTCGTCCAGCGTGACGCGTAGCCCTCCCTGTAACGTCGGCTCGACCGCATCGACTCTTCTGAGATTCACGATCTGCCGGCGATTGGCGCGAAAGAAGACGCTCGGGTCGAGCCTCTCCTCTAGATAGGCCAGCGATCGAGCGATCAAGGGTCGCTCTCCCTCGAAGAGAAGGCGTGTATAGTTGCCCTCGGACTCGAACAAGGCAACGTCGCCCAGGCGTACGAGCCAGCACCGCTCGCCGTCTTTGACGAAAACACGGTCCTCTGCCCTCAGCCGACTCGAATCCCCTCACTCCGAGCGATCCATTTCGCGCGCCGCCTTCTCCAGCGTCGTGGCGAGACGCGCCGCCTCGACGGGCTTCAACAGGTAATCCAGAGCGTTGACCTCGAAGGCACGGATCGCGAACTCGTCGTAGGCGGTCGTGAAGACGACCCGGGGGAGCCGGTCGAGCCGCGACAGAAGATCGAAGCCACTGCCTCCCGGCATCTTGATGTCCAGGAAAACGACGTCCGGGGTGAGGTCTCGAATCGACTTCTCGGCCTCATCAGCGTTGCGAGCTTCCCCTACCAAGGGTCTTGGCAAAAATAAGTTCCCATTCTCGGGCGTCGAGGCGCCCACCTGGCAAGGCGCGAGGAGTGAATAATATCCAGATATATGAGCATCTTTGCAGTTCGGCCGCTGACGCGGCCTAGCCCTCCGCTCGACAGGCTCGCTGCGGAAGGCGGCGAGCAACGCAGCCAGGGGGATGGAACGGCGCCCCAGAATGGGAAGTTATTCTTGCCAGGGCCCTAAGGGTTGTCGAACCGCACCATCAGCGTGAGAGGCTGATCCTCCGCTCGCGGACCGTCGTAGCCATCCGCTATGAACCTCTACCGTGGGAAACGCGACTGAATACCTCTAGCGGTGCACCGGCCCGAGCGTTGGCGAGGGCGAGTTCCGGAGCGAACGGTATTAGGATTCTGCGGTCATTTTCGTTGAATCGGGGGCGCCTCCTCGGGCTCGAGCATGCGTGCTCGCCCCGCTCGCACCCGGTGGTGCCCACAGAGTGGTTCGAGCCTTTCTTGCATCGGCGCGCCCGCAACCGGAGCTCACCCGTCCTCGAGAACCGACCCAACGGAGGCGACGGCCCAGCCGCTCGTCTTCGCGCTCCCGTCCGGCTCTGTCATCTCGATCTCGGGGAAGAACCGCTGTTCCTCGAGTGCCACACCGTCGACGTAGGATCCGTCCAGAACGCGGTCGAAGACCTCGAAGTACTCGAGGGCTTCCACGTCCTGCGGATCGTGGTAGGGCTTGAACCATTTGTGCTCCTCGGTGCCTTCCAGGAAAACGAACCAGCCGTCGGGCCGGACCGCTCGGACCGCATGCTCCATGAACGAGCGTCTTCTGGGTGGATAGACGTGATGGAGCATGAAGATCACCGAGGCCAGATCGAAAGAACGCTCTTCGATCTCTCTGGGCCAGCTGTCTCGATCGATCGCGTCTCCCGCAAGCAACGCGGCCTTGGCAAGAACGGTCTCGATCGAAGGCTCCGAATAAGCGCTCCGCGCCCGTCTTTCCTCGAAACGGCCTCGCATCTCCTCCGACAGATCGAACCCCAGGTAGCGGAACCGTACCGCTCGTTCAGGACTCAAGCGTCCCGTACGGACGAGCGTCTGCATGCGGTCCAGAATCCGGAAGAGCATGTCCCCGGTCCCGGCTCCCGGCTCCAGCATGCGAAAAGGCTCGTTCTCCCCGGAATCATCGGACGAGCTCCGAACGAACCTCTCGACGATCGCATTGGCGACATAGTCCTTCGAAGCATCGAAATAGAACAAGAGATCCCGCAAATAGCCGTCGTAGTTCTCGACGAAAACGTTGATCCCGAATCGAGATTCACCGGCATAGTAGGCGGTCGTAAGCGCGTTCCAGATGTGCTTCGACAGCGCCGCGTCCGAGACATCTTGGAAGAGCGAGGCGGCGATGTCGTTGACGACGGTTTTTCCGATGCTTCGCAGCAAGGGATCGGAGCTCGAGATGCTGAGCATGATGGCGTTGTACCGCCGGTTCCCAGGTTCCTTCTCCGACTCGGGGACGTCGATGAACGTGTCGTAGAATGCCTGCAGGTACCCCTTATAGAGCTCTAGAAAGGTGCCTGCGTGCGGCACGCGGGCCTTCTCGAGGCGGCCCATCCAGAAACAGACGAACGCTCGCTGTGCAAGGCAGCAGAGCGCCGCCTTGTGATCACGCATGGAAGCAACGGCGGAGTCGAGGTCGACTGTCGACAGGCCAGGGGCTACGCGGCGAGTCTGCTCTCGCAGGACGTCGTGAAGGTGAGCGAGCGCCCGGCGCGCATCGTGGTCACGGCGGTCCCCCTGCAGGCGTTCCAGAAGGATTGAATCCACCGCCTCGAACGCCTCGACGACGTCTGGCTCTCGACCATAAACATCCGTCCGAAGCGGCAGATCGCGGAAGCGCATGGGCGCAGTTTATGCGCGCGGGCTCGAGGGACGGAAACGACTACCGCCGGCAAAGACATACCTAATCTAGTCTGTTACACGTACGGGTGGATTTGCGAGGATGAGCGACGGCGAGCCGTTGGTCGTGGTTCTTGAAGTGACGGGTGGCACTGCGACGCAATCTCGGAGGAATCTTGCCCGGGCAAGATTCCCGTGTAGCTCGTGACGCTGCACCGCCGTCTGAACCTCTTTCTTACCGTTCAGAATGCCTGCGTCTTGAATTCGTCGGAGACGTGCCTTTGCCCCGCGCCAACCTGTGCTTCACCCGGAGTTCGTCGGAGGACGGCACGCAGAAGGCGGCCCGCGCGGGCTACTTGACAGAAGCTCCCTTATCGAACGTAATACCGGCCTCGCAGCTTGGAATGACTACCTGCTGATCTCCTGAACGTGGGTTCCAACCAGGACTACGGCGCAAGGCCACGTCAGGTTCCGCCCGTCCTTGCCGCAAAGAAACGGAGGCGTTCCATGAGCTTCATCACATTCCTTCTCGGCCTGATGGTCTACTTCGCCGCCCGGGTAGGCCTAGGCGGGTTCTTCACCGTCCGTCCCGACGAGCGTGCCGTCAAGACCAGCTTCGGCCGTGCCGAGCGTCTCGGCAGGCCGCCGCTCGACGACCCGACGCTCAGCGAAGACGAGCAGCAGCGCTACCGCCATCCGCAGGTGCGGGTCATTCCGCCCGGTGGTCCCTACCTCAAGTTGCCTTGGCAGAGGGTGCACAAGGTCTCGGTGGCGACTCAGGCGGTCGACATCGTGTGGGACCCGACCAAGAGTCAGCAGACGATCGAAGCGGTGACCAAGGATAATCTCACCACCGGGGTCAACGGCCAGATCCGATACAAGGTCAGCGAAAGCAACCTCTACCCCTACCTGTTCGGAGTCGCGGGTCCGCTCGAGCACGTGATGGGGTACTTCGTTTCGGTGCTGCGCGAGCGCATCGCCAACTTCGTCGATCCGAAGGGGGCGAGCCTGGTGGCGAGCGGCGAGATCGAGGAGGGCAGCCAGACGTCGGTCGAGCTCTCCGAGGGTGTGTCGATCAACGATCTGCGCAAGAATCTGCCGCTGCTCAACAACTACATGGAGCAGCAGTGTCAATCGACGGCGGGACGCTACGGAATCGAGCTCGACGCGGCGCTGGTGACCGAGATCGACCCACCGCCGGAGGTCGATCACGCCCTATCGGCAATCAACTCGACCCGCAACCAGGTCGCGGCCGACATCTCGACGGCGCGTGCCGACGCCGAGCAGCAGATCACGATGAGCGAGCGCGCCGTCGAGATCGCCCGGAACAACGCCGAAGCCGAGGTCGCGCCGCTGCGCGAGCTATCGGCGATCCTGGTCAAGATCAAGGCCGAAGGCGGCTCGGAAGGCCTCCGCGCTTACCGACGAAACCTCCGCGTCCCTCTCTACGAGCGCGCCGGGCGCGTCGTGATCACGGCCGAGTAAGAGGAGATGATGATGATGATTCTTCCAATTCTTGCCTTCTTCTTTGGGCTGGTCTTCCTGCCGATCGTGCTCAACCTGGCCAAGTCCTTCGCCCTCTACGCGGTCGTGGGTGAGTGTGAGGTGAGCTATCTCCCGTAGTGTGAGAAACCCCAGCCACCATTCCGCCTTCAACCAGTTTTTCCAAGATACGATGCGTGTGAGCGAGAAAAATCTCGCCCGGGCAAGATTGGAGCAAGGCGCGAGGCTCAGCTCTCTGGACGTGAGAAAAATTAGTTATTGACTAGCGGTACCGCTATGTTATAGAATTGCGAGTATGGGATACGTAACGAAGCTGCAGGTGATCAAACGAGCCAACGACACCCGTCAGTGCTATGTGATTTGCCCGTCGCCTTTAGCGCAGGCGCTAGAGATGGAGCAGGGCGAGGAGCTGGAGTGGGTGGTGGAGGATCGAAACACCCTGATTGTGCGTCGGACGCCAAAGGCGAAGCGAGGGAGAAAGCGGGGTAGACGTGGGTGATAACCAAACGTCGCTTCCCGGCTTTCCGAGTCCGCGAAAACGGAACGATGGTGATGACGGCGATGAGGGAGAACGCGCGACACAGGCTCGGTTGAAGGTGGTCGATCGCGCGCAGCTGCTGCTGCGGACGGTGGACGTGGAGCGATTGATCCCAGAGGATGACCCAGCGCGTGCGATCTGGGAGTTCGTGGGTTGGCTGGATCTCAGCGGGTACACGGAGCAGATCCGCTCCGTCGCGGGTGGCGCAGGCCGGCCCGCGTTCGATCCGCAGCTACTGGTGAGCCTGTGGGTCTACAGCTACAGCCAGTCCGTGAGTTCGGCCCGCGCCATTGAGCGGCTGTGCGAGCATCATCCGGCTTATCAATGGCTCACCGGAATGCAGAGCATCAGTGCGCACACGCTATCGGACTTTCGGGTGACCCATTCGGAGGCCCTACACGAGTTGTTTGTGCAAACTTTGGGGCTTCTGAGTGCAGACGGATTGATCACGCTCGAGCGAGTCATGCTGGATGGGACGAAGGTGCGCGCGAATGCTTCGTCGAGTGGATTTCGCAGCAAGCCTCGTGTGGAGGCGTATCTGAAGGATGCGCGTGAGGCGGTCGAGGCTCTCGAAGCACAGACGGAGGAGGAATCGAGCCGGCAGATGCAGGCAGCACAGCAACGCGCCAGGCGAGAGAGACAGGAGCGTCTAGAATCAGCGTTGAAGGAGTACGACAAGCTGGAAGCCGCCAAAAGCCGCGTAAAACGCGTGAGCACGACCGATCCCGACGCGCGGGTGATGAAACAAGCCGAGGGCGGCTCCGCACCTAGCTACAACGTCCAGGTCTCAACGGATGCCGCGCACGGCCTGATTGTCGACATCGATGCCACGCAGGCCGGCAGCGATTATCAGCAGCTGACGCCCGCCATACAACGGCTTGAGCAGAGCATGCACCGCGCGCCCGAGCAGATGGTCGTAGATGGGGGCTACATCAGTAGCAACAACATCACGGAGATGGCGAAGCGCGACATCGATTTCGTCGGTCCCCAATCCGAGAACAAGGCAGCAGAGGCTAATCGGCGCAAGTCGTATAAGCACCACGGCGTGAGTCCGGAATACGAGGCGTCGAAGTTTGTCTTCGATACGGAGACCAACACGTATGTGTGCCCGCAGGGCAAGCACTTACGCTACGACGCCAAGCAGGAAAGCCATGGCACGATGTGCTATCGATACAAGGCGTCGGAGCAAGACTGCCAGACGTGTCCGGCCAAAGATCAGTGCTGTCCTCGTACGCGGCACGGCCGCTCGATCGAGCGGCGCGAACTCTTGCCCGACATAGCCGCGTTCCGCCAGAAGATGCAGACCGACGAAACCAAGGCCATCTATAAGACACGCTCGCAAGTGGCCGAGTTCCCGAATCTCTGGATCAAAGCCAAGTTTGGCCTGCGGCAGTTTAGCGTGCGCAGAATTGCCAAAGTACGCACTGAATCTCAGTGGGTCGCCCTCACCTACGATATCCTGCAGTGGATTCGCCTCCGCTGGAGGCCAAAGATGGTATCGGCGCTCGCGCCGACGTGAGCGCATTGAGCACACGCCGCCCGATTCGTTTAAGCACTAGTTAGAAAGCTAGTCAAAAAGCAACAACGAAACGCCGATACGATACCGGGTGAATCCGCACCACGCGGACCCGCCCCCCCTAGTTGACACAAGTGCGGACCAACCATCCCCATCTCCCTGGGGAAACGCGATTTTTTCTCAGGTCCTCTGTTGGGGCCGAGGGGTCAAAACCCCTCGATCCGATGTGGGTAGCTCCCCACACGCGCCTCGATCTGTCAGAGGTTCTGAACACCATCCAAAATCGAGAAGATGTGGCCGCCGAGCTCCGTCATCCGTGGGATTACTCCACGTCGATACCGTGAAGGTCCTTGTGCCGCCCTGTAAGTCCTTGACAGGTTGTTTCTGGGTGCCTGGGCGCCGGGACGCGCTCCGGCATGAAACCTGCAAGCGGCTTTCTTCGGCTCCACCCCGGCACACGAGGGGAGCGGCGCAGGAAACCGTGAACCAGCAGATTCTACAGATGCTCCGGCAGTTCGGCGAGGATCGCCGTTCGGGAATCCTCACGTGCAAGTCCACCGAAGCCACGCGTTATCTGATGCTCAAGGACGGCGTCGTTGTCGGCGCGCGCTCCACCCTTCTTGCGGAGCGTCTGGGGGAGCTCCTGGTGCGGCAGGGGGTTATCTCCAAGCAGCACCTCGACGACGGATCGCTCTTCGCGCGAAAGGGCAAGCGGTTGGGCGAAGTGCTGGCCGAGCTGGGCGTGATCGACGAGGACGAGATCCCCCACTACGTGGCCCAACAGGCCCTCGAAATAGCCTGCACGGCCATCCTTCAAGCGAAGGCCGGCGCCGACTTCGCCGACAGGAGCGATGTTGCCCGGATTCTGCCCGAACCACTGCCGGTGCCCGAGATCCTCCTCGAGGTAAGCCGACGTGCACCAACTATCGCACGGCTGGTCAGCGGGCTGCAAAAAGAGGAACGCCCCCTGGTCCTTACCCCGGGCTTGGCTGCCATCATGAAACAGATCAACCTGCAGGCGTACGAAGCTCTCGTCCTGAGGCAAATCCAGAGTGGGACGAGCGTCCGGTCGATTTTTGCGCAAAGCCCGGTCTCGGCCGAGGAGACCGCTCGCGCCATCATCGGCCACCTCTCGATGGGCATTGTGGAATTCGCAGACGCCCCGAGTGACGTCGAGGTGGACGCACCCGCCATCGCTGCGCGTTCGCGATGACCCTCCGTCCATTCACCGCGCGGGTCACCGCTCGTAGTGGAACACTGTTAGCTGGCCATGATCGCTTTGACACGACGGGACGCGAGGAAGATGGAGCGCAACGAGTCGTCCTCGACGGACTTCGCGATGCCTTCTACCAGCACCTTGGCCCTGTCGTAGAGCTGGTGGGCCTGGTCTTCGTTCCCACTCGCCTCGTACCAGCTCGCGAGATCGTAAGCGATCGGATAGACGATGGTGGGACTCTTCAGCTTTTCCGCAATGGCGAGCGCGCGTTCGAGATCGGCGCCGGCGGCGCTCCTATCTCCGAGCCTGGCAGCGATCTTTCCCCGCAGAGCCAGTCCGTTGGCAAGGTACTTCTGCGAGGATGTGTCACTGGCTTTGTCGATTCCCTGCTCGACGTAGCGTAACGCTTCCTCGTAGCCCGGACGTCATCCGTCGCTGGATTGAGGTCCCGCAACGCCTCGAGGGCCTTGGTATAGAAGCCCTTCGCTTCCTGTCCAGCGTAGGCGTGGCGCGCTTTGTGGCCGGACAGCGTCAGATAGTGAAAGGCCCTTTCGACCAGCCCCGCCTCCTGAAAATGATGCGCGAGCTGAACGGACGTGTCATCGGCCTTCTCGCCCAGCACGGCTTCGAGCGTCGTCCCTACCGATTCGTGCAGGTACGATCGCTCGACCCGATCCAGGCTCTGATAGAGGTATCTCTGGAACAGGATGTGTCGAAAACGATAGACGGACAGTCTCTGCGAACCGGAGCGGCGGACGTCGAGAGCGCGAACGAGCTGGTGGCGCTTGTCCGCCTCCTCGCTCAGTAGACGGATGACCTCTCGCTCGTCGATACCTTCGATGCGAGCCACTAACTCCGCAGTGAGATCCTCACCTTCGACGCTGGCAACTCTCAGGATTCTCTGCAGCCGCTCCGGAAGGCGTCCGATGCGCTCACCAATGACCGCTTCCACCCGAACCGGCAGAGCGTCCCAGTCGAGCTGTCGCGCGACGAAGTACAGTCCTTCGGAATCTTGCGCAAGGATTCCGCGGTCCCGCAGGTCCCTGAGCAGCTCCACCGTAAAGAGTGGGTGCCCCCGAGTCTGCCGGTAGAGCGCCTCGCGAAACTCCTCGTCGAGCAGGTTCGGCACAGCATCGATGAGGGCATCCACGAAATCCCTCGCCTCGGTCCTGCCCACCGGGACCTCGAAATCGCCGAACTTTCGTTGCAGCTCGTGCCGCGCCGACTCCAGTCCGCGCGGGAGATCCCCGGGCCGGTAGCTTCCCGCCACCATGACCGGATACCCGTCGATGCGCTGGCACAGATGACAGAGCAGGCTGATCGTCCCGTCGTCGGCCCAGTGAAGATCTTCCAGAACCAGCAACAGTGGGCGGCGTCGGGAGAGCCCCTGGAAGAACCTGGTGCACTGCTCGAACAGAACGTTCTGCTGTATTCCCGAGGTGTCTTCGGACCCTCGCCGCATGACGACCTTTTCGAGCTGCTCCTTGTCCTTGCCGCTGCATCCGTATTGTGTGGCTCGCTTGCGCAGGCCGTCGCTGGAGACGAGGGTTCTCGACGAGCTCCGGGCCGTTCTCTAGAAGGGCGGGAAGAGCGTGAGGAAGGAGATGCCATAGCCGAAGGGCCTGGTCGCGGCTCATGGCCCCGGCTTCTCGCCGGGCCTCCACGTCGCCGGTCAGCAGATGCACGAGCTCTCGTACTGGCAGGTACGGATCGCCCATTCCGGTCTGCGCGTTGCAGTGACCGACCGCCACCACCAGGTCCTCGTAATCGCCGAGCGCACGCCGAACGAACTCCGAAAGCAGTGAGGTCTTGCCGCTTCCCGGCTCGCCCGTGATACAGGCGAGCTGCCCGGAGCCTTTCAACGCCTCGCTCAGAACCTCACTCAGTCTCTCGAGCTCGGAATTCCGGCCGACGAAAACAGGGCCCGATCGTTCCTCCGTCCCCTTCGCGGGTGTCTCCAGGAACCGGGGCAGTGCCGTCTCCGGCGCGCCCGCTGCCTGGCTCGATACGCTCGCCGAGGTCAGAGTGATCGGCTGTCCCTGAATCGCTCTCAGACGATCGACGACGTCCCGTGTCGAGCCGAACCGAGTCTCCCTGGCCTTCGAGAGCAGGCGTGTTACTACGGCGACGAGCTCCACGGGTACCGTCCGGTGGAGCGACAAGGGCTCGGGCTCCGACTCCAGGATCGCGGCAATCGTTTGCACCATAGAGTCGCGCTCGAACGGCCGTTTACCCGCAACCATTTCGTAGAGGATCGTTCCCAGCGCGAACTGGTCCGACCGCCAGTCGATGGGACCTCCCGACAACTGCTCCGGCGACATATAGGCGACCGTGCCGATAATGACCCCGCTCTCCGTGAGGTGTCGTTCCACCGTCGGAGCATCGGCTTTGTCTTCATCGAGGCTCAGGAGCTTGGCGAGCCCGAAGTCCAGGATTTTGGCGAGTCCGTCTTCGGTGAGCATGATGTTCTCCGGTTGAGGTCGCGGTGGACGATGCCCGCCTCGTGTGCCTTTGCAAGCCCATCGGCAATCTGGGTGCCCAGCCGCAAAACCTCGCTCACCTCGAGCGCTCCGCCGTCAATAAGCTCGCGGAACGTGGGTCCGCGCACATGCTCCATCACGAGATAGTGTCTGGAGTCCTCGGTGCCGATCTCGTGGATGGTGATGATGTTGGGATGATTCAGGCTGGAGGCTGCCCGTGCCTCACGCTTGAATCGCTCCAGTCGTGAAGGGTCGAGCGAGACATCGTCCCGGAGAACCTTGATCGCGACGTCGCGCTCGAGCTCGGGATCGCGAGCCCGGTACACACTGCCCATACCGCCCTCGCCGAGAAGGGAGAGTATCTCGAAGGAGCCGATGCGGGAGTGAGGAGCCAATGTCATCGTGCGAGCAGGATAGGCTGGTCAACTCTTCAAAGCCAATCTCGTTCCCGCCGACACGTTCACGAAGCGTCGACAAACGGCCGCGGGCCCGCCCGGCGTGTCACCATGGGAAACGACGCGCAACAGAAATATGCCTCCGTTGAAGCTCAAGGCGCTTGGGCGCTATAAGGTTCGCGGCGTCCTGGGCCGCGGAAACATGGGTGTGGTGTACCGTGGCCACGACCCGATCATCGACAGACCGGTAGCCATCAAGACCGTCGCACTTCCCAAGACGCTCTCGGAAGCGGAGCGGGACGCGTTCCTGGAGCGATTCCTCCTCGAGGCGCGAACAGCCGGAAAGCTGATCCATCCGAACGTCGTCGTCACGCACGACGCGGCAACGGACGAGGAAACCGGCATTCCCTTCATCGCGATGGAGCTCGTGGCCGGGGAAACGCTCGCTGAGCGACTGAGCCGGCAACAGCGTCTTCCATGGAGCGACGCACTGGCGGTCACGATCCCCATCGCCGAGGCGCTCGAGCACGCCCATCGATCCGGCGTCGTTCATCGAGATATCAAGCCAGCGAATATCCTCCTCACCGAGGACAACGTCCCGAAGATCGCCGATTTCGGAATCGCCAAAGTTCCGACCGCCAAGCTGACGCAGGAAGGGATGGTCATCGGAACACCGTATTACATGTCCCCGGAACAGCTTCGGAGCGAGACGCTCGACGGGCGGGCCGACGTTTTCTCGCTGGGTGCGATGCTCTACCACCTCGTCGTGGGACGACCTCCGTTCGAGGGCCCCGAGGCCGCGGCGATTCTCAGCCAGGTGCTCCACAAGGAGGTCGCGCCCGTCTCCGAAAGCGTGCCTGGAGTCCCCGAAGGTCTGGATCGCGTGGTGACCCACGCCCTTCAGAAGGCTGCCGCCCGGCGATACCGTTCCGCGGCAGAGCTCGCAGAAGACCTTCGAGCCGTGCAGACAGGACAGCCCCCCCAACACGCGCCGGCAAGAGCCTCACAGAGCGTCGCCGAGAAGACGGTCGTGAGCGCCCGAGCCGCCTCGAAAGTTCCAGCGGTGAGCCAAGCGAGCGTTGCGACCATGGTCCGGGAAACGCTCGCACCTGTCTTCGAGCGGCTTCTCGCGCTTCCGGGACGATCCAAAGCCGCCTGCGCTCTTGCCCCTGTCCTGCTGGCGGTGATTCTGGCGTTCGTGTTTCGGGACGAGCTCGCGCGCGAGAAGCAGTTATGGGAGGCGACGCGCATGGCCGCGTCCGGGGATCTCCTGGCGAGCGAGGCAACTCTCGAATCCATCCTGGACGGACACCCCGACTATGCACGGGGCGTGGCCGCCCTCGCGGAGGTTTCCCGAGGACTCGTCACGCCGGAGCTTCCGGTCGTGGTCAACGCGCGGCACAATCACCGGCTCGGACACTGCACGGGCAGGCTGACACTTGGCGAGCACTCTGTCGAGTACGCATCACGCAAGCATGGCACGTGGACTTTTCCGCTCGAGTATACCCTCACGATGAACAGCAGCAGCGAATGGCACCTCGAGCTGGAGACCAGCGAAGAGGAGTTGATGGGCCTTCTCGATACCAAGCGATACTTGTTTGCACTGAGTAAACCCCTCGACCGCGACGTCTGGAAGCGGTATCGGCGGATCTACGCGCACGAGAGGACGCTCGCCCTCGGCGCGCCCTGAGAGCACATCACCCGCCACGCCGTCACGGGACGTGGCGCGATCTCGGCAGGCTACGAGGCGCGGCGGGTCCAACGCCTGACGAACCAGAAGAGCAGTACGAAGAAGACCACGGAGAGTGCAAGATTCCTCAGACCGGTCGTCCACTGCGCGGCGAGAGGTGTGCCCTCGGGATTCCGGGCCGCCACCGCCTCCAGATCCTTCAGGAGAGCGACGGGAACGGCGAAGTTCAGGTTCTGAGAGTGGATGAAACCGCTCACGACAACCCCAACGACTTCGCCCGAGAGATTCACGACCGGTGAGCCGCTCGAGCCGGACGAAATGGGCGCGGAAATCTGCAGATGTGGAACGTCCAGGCCAGGCTCATTGAGCTCCCCGGCGTCGCGAACGGCCGAAACGATACCCTCGGTCAGCGTGAAGTCGAGACCGAGCGGGTTTCCGAGAACGACGACGCGCTCGCCTGTCTCGACCGTGGAAGAGTGCTCGAGCGCAAGGGGTACGTAGTTGCCGGGCTCCGCCCGGATCACCGCGAGATCGTTTTCCTCGTCGACGGCGACAATCGCCTCCACGCGAAACGTCTTGTTGTCGTGGGTTTGTGCAACGATGGACCGGGCGCCCTCGATGACGTGATGGTTCGTCGCGATCTGTCCGTCAGCGGAGATGAAAAAGCCCGTGCCCGTCGAAGTCGGCTCACCCAGCACCTCGTTCACTTCGAGCACGACGACAGAGGACTGAAGCTTCCTGGCAAGCTCGGTCAATTCCTGAGCTTGAATCGACGAAGCCACAGCCAGAAAGCCGACCAGAGTCCAGAGGCGCATGGGTTCTTCTCCAGACTTCTATTCTAGCGACCCGTTGCACGCCGATCGACTGCACCCAAGAGTCCCGCGAGCATCCGATGGCAGCAACTGCCGAGGTGGGGAGCTCGCAGGGCGATGACTCGTCTGGCCGCCGCCCTGCGAGCTGGATGTCAATGATCCGTTTCGCCCCAGAGGCGCTCGAGCACGCGGTCGCGACCGCAACCGGTGCGGTAGAACTTGTAGCGGATGGGGTTCTTCTCGTAGTAGTCCTGATGGTACTCTTCGGCCGCATAGAACGTGGACGCCTTGGTGACCGGAGTCACGATGGGCTTCGGCAAGCGTCCCGAGCGTTCCAGCTCTCTCTTGGAAGCCTCAGCAAGCTCCCTTTCCTCCTCCGAGTGATAGAAGATGCCGGTTCGGTACTGTGAGCCACGATCGCAGAACTGTCCACCCCCGTCGGTGGGATCGACGTTGACCCAAAAGACTTCAAGCAGCTTCTGGTAGCTGACCTTCTCGGGGTCGTAGAGAATCTCTACCGCCTCGGTGTGACCGGTGCGGCCGGACGACACCGCTTTGTACGAAGGGTTCGCCGTCTCCCCGTCGGTGTAGCCGGATGTCGTCGAGACGACGCCTTCGAGCTTGTCGAAGGGCGGCTCCATGCACCAGAAGCATCCTCCCGCGAAAATCGTCTTGGCGAGATTCTCCTCGTCGACGGACTGGCTTTGGTCAGGCTCGAGCTCACCCCCGCCCGAATGAAAGGCCGCCACCAGACCGCTCAGCGCCAGCGCGCTCAACACTCCTATAAAAATGATTCGCATTGTTCCAGACTCCTCGTGCCGTTCCAACTTGTGCGCCTAACATTAGGGGCTAACAATAGAGTCGTTTACTGGCGCCGTCGTAGCCACAGTCGGTATCACCATTCTAGGTCCAAATAGTTGGATCGGCACTCGTCAGCTCCTCAGCCCTGGAAGCTCTTCGCCCTCGGGCACGAAGAGGAGCGCTACGCCGTTGTTGCAGTACCGCTGGCCGGTGGGACGCGGCCCGTCGTTGAATATGTGACCTTGATGTCCGCCACAGCGGGTGCAGTGATACTCGGTTCGCGGCCAGACCAGTTTGTAATCCTTCTTCGTTCCGATGTGCCCCTCGATGGCCTGGTAGAAGCTCGGCCACCCGGTCCCGCTATCGAACTTGGTCTTTGAGTCGAAGAGAGGCAGGTAGCAGGCAGCGCAAATGAACGTCCCTTTGTGTTTTTCGTCGTTGAGCTCGCTGGTGAACGCCCGTTCCGTCGCCTCTTCGAAGAGCACCTGATAGCGCTCACGCTCCAGGAGCTCGCGCCACTCCTTTTTCGACTTCTCGAGCTTCGCAATCTTCTGCTCTGTCAAACCCATCGTTTCTCCTCGTCTCGCTCCCCAGATGGTAGCGGGAGCGATCACGGAAAGCCCCGCGATTCCAAGAAAGTCTCGTCTATCCATCTATCGCTCTCCCTGTTGTTTTCGTCTTGCACTCATACACTAATATGCTCATTCGTGGCCCGAGGTTTCTGGTGACGCCGTTACATTTTAGTAAGGTTCGCGAGAGGCGAAACCGGGCGAACCTGCACCTCACTGCATTATAAACAATTGCACGCCCAGCCGGTCATGGCGTTTCAAAGGGTTGCGGTACTAACCATCTACTAGTCAGCTAGTTACAGGCGCCGATTCGGCTGCAGGCCTCGCGCCGCAGAAAAAAAACCGTATCCGATTATGTTTCAGCTATTTCCCCCGCATAAGAGCGTCCGGCCTGATTGGCAAAGCGACTCCCGCACGACCTTTGCCCGGAACGGGGGGCATCGTGCCTCCGATTGGGGCCACGCCAAAACCGGCACACGTGTGCCGTTTTCCATCGGCTCACCTTCAGGGCTAAACTCTCAGACGGGAAGATTTCCCCTGGAATGCGGAAATGAGGCTCGAAGCTGGCGCGCGACTCGGTCCGTACGAGATTCTCGGCAAGCTAGGCGCTGGCGGAATGGGGGAAGTCTGGCGCGCCCGGGACCCGAAGCTGGCGCGCGACGTTGCCATCAAAGTCCTGCCGGAGGCCCTGTCCACGGACAGCGAGTTTCTCGCCCGGTTCGAGCGAGAGGCGAAGCTGCTCGCCGCGCTCAACCATCCGGGCATCGCGACCCTCCACGATCTCGACGAGGCGGATGGCGTTCGGTTTCTGGTGATGGAGCTGGTCAAGGGCAAGACGCTCGCCGAGCGTCTGGGAACCGGTGTCCTGCCAATAATGGAAACGTTCGCATTGTTCGAGCAGATCGCGGAAGCGCTCGGGTCGGCACACGAGAACGGCGTCGTCCATCGCGATCTCAAGCCCTCCAACATCATGGTGACTCCCGGGCGCAAGGTGAAGCTGCTTGATTTCGGGCTCGCGAAGA
Organism: Candidatus Marinacidobacterales bacterium; assembly: GCA_965237685.1. Taxonomy (GTDB): domain Bacteria; phylum Acidobacteriota; class Vicinamibacteria; order Marinacidobacterales; family SMYC01; genus CBDEGF01. The sequence goes on along the minus strand of CBDEGF010000003.1, from coordinate 571,494 downwards.
CCCTTGAACGTGGGCCCGGCTCCGAGTCCGAGACCCGACAAAGGGACCGGACCGCTACAGGCGTCATTCTTGGCACGGCTCCCTACATGAGTCCGGAGCAGGCTCGAGGATAAGCCGTCGACTCTCGAAGCGATATCTGGGCCTTCGGATGTGTTTTGTTCGAGGCCTTGAGTGTGGACGGCCGGCTTTTTCCGCGCCGACGACTTCGGAGACGCTCGCCAGAATTCTCGAACGGGATCCCGACTGGCGCGCCCTGCCCGACCCAACGCCCCCGCCGATCGAAGCACTGTTGCGCCGCACCCTGAGGAAGGACCGCTTCGATCGCCTCCAACACATCGGGGATGCACGGATCGAGATCGCCGAGGTGCGCGGTGCCCTTCCTGGCCAGCCCATAACGCGATCCGCCGCCGCTGGGGGCAAAGGCGTGTCCGTGCGAGCGGCGATGCTCATGGTGCTCGCCACTGCCGTCGCGGTCTGGGGCCTTATGCGTCGCTTCGAGCCGGCCGAGCCTCCCAGCCAACCGCCCGTCCGGCTGGTCATCGACCTGCCCGAAGGGGCATCACTCGCTCTCTCCGGAGCACCGACGACCGGATTTCCACAACCGACGCTGGCCATCTCACCGGACGGAAGGAGGGTCGTCTTCGTTGCAGAGCAAGGCGGCGTGTCGAGAATTCACGTCCGCAGCATGGACGCATTCGAGTCGACACCCCTGCTGGGAACGGAGGGCGGCTTCGCTCCGTTCTTCTCTCCCGACGGCGAGTCGCTGGGTTTTTTCACCGAGGGAAAGCTGATGAAGATTGCCGTGGCCGGTGGCGCACCAGTGACGCTGTGCGATGCACGAAACCCCTACGGAGCAAACTGGGGTGAGGACGGTACAATCGTATTCGCCGAGAACGAGGGAAGCACCTTGACCCGAATTCCCTCGGAAGGAGGAACGCCAGAGCTCATCGTCCGGGGCAGCGGACTCAACTGGCCGCAGATTCTGCCGGGCGGGAAAGCCGTGCTTGTGTCGCCGCCCGCGGTCGTGTCCCTCGACGATGGCAAGTACAAAGCCGTCGCGCCCGACGGGAGCGGTGCGCGCTACACGGCGAGCGGCCACCTCGTCTACGCGGTGGCGGGTGAGGTGCTGGCGATCCTTTTCGACCTGGAGCAGCGGGAGGCTCGAGGAACACCAGTAACCGCTCTGCGCGGCGTTCGCATGGACGGTCAGCAGCTGGCTCATATCGACGTGGCACAGGATGGGTCGCTCGTCTTCGCTCCCGGCGGAGGGCTTCGCGCACGTTCCCTCGTCTTTCGAGATCGTTCGGGTGAGCTCGAGCCGCTCGACCTGCCACGTCACAACTATGGCGTGGTCCGGCTATCGCCCGACGGTCGGAGGCTCGCGGTTCAGATCTCGGACACAACTGCCGACATCTGGATCCACGACCTCGACCACGGCACGCTCCGTCGCCTCACATTCGAGGCGTCAAACACCTTCCCGCTGTGGTCGCCCGACGGGAAGTACGTTTTCTTCACGTCCAACCGCGACGGACGGGGAACCCTCTATCGGAAATCCGCCGATGGCAGTGGAGAAGCGGAACAGCTGACGACGAGCGGGAGCGGACCGGCATCCTCGGGGGTAAGCCCGGATGGCCGCCTGCTCGTCTATGAGGCGAACGACCCGCAATCCGGCGTCGACCTGTGGATGGTTTCACTCGACGACAATCGCGAACCACGCCCACTCCTGTACACCCGTTTCGCCGAGTGGGGCGCCACGCTCTCCCCCGATGGTCGCCTCATCGCCTATACGTCTGACGAATCCGGTCGATACGACGTCTACCTTCAGAGCTTCCCGGCGATGGACCAGAAGTGACAGGTTTCCACCGAGGGTGGCGAAGAGCCGATCTGGTCGGCGTCAGGCGACGAGCTGTTCTACCGTAACGGGCAAAAGTGGATGCGGGTAGGGGTGACGATGGAACCGGAGCCGGTCATCGGCCGGCCGGAGCTGCTCTTCGAGGGCGGCTACGACAACGTCAACGGAATCTCCTACGACGTGACTCCGGACGGAGAGCGATTTCTACTGCTGACGAGCGAGGCCGAGTCGACTCCGAGCCGAATCCACGTCGTGCTCAACTGGTTCGAGGATCTCCCGAGCGCCGTTCCCTGATTTGCCGTCCTCCGACTCAATTACCGGACGTCGGGCGCACACGTATCGGAAACGGTGGACGCGTGAGTTGCGGCGGCGGATTCGCGCTCAACTAGTTCTTCCACTGCCGGAAGCGCTCCGGAAGCGGCGTGTAGGCAATGTGCTTTCCGTCGGGAGAAATCGCCGCCTTGAAGGCGTGGGGAATCGGCAGCTCGGAAGGGTGTCCACCATCCGCCGGGACAATGTAAAGCGGATTCGAAGCGAAAGTAAGAAAAAGAATGTAGGGAGCTCCCCGCAGGCTGTCGCGGAAACCCCTCATGTTTCGGACCTCGGAGAAGGCGCCCCCGCCACCCCAACCTCCCAGGACACAACAGGTTGACGGCTGACGAGACCGTCTGGGCCCGTTGTGGCGCACTTCTTGCCCCAAGGACGAAAAACATGGGGGCGTTTGCAGGGGAAGAGTGCACCCAGGCGTGCGGAATGAGGCCGCTGGCCGTCGTGCTCCTCCTCATGAGCATGGCGGTGGGCTGCGGTGAGTCGCCCGAAGGCCAGCTGCCACCCGAGTTGATGGGGCGCTGGACCAGCTCGGCTCCCAAATACGAGGACCGTTTCTTCGAGATCCGGCCCGATCGCACCGTGGTCTTCGGTCTCGGCTCCGGCCAGATCGATGTCGCACCGATCACCGATGTCGAGCTGGTTCGCGACGGTCAGCTGCTCACGTGCCACGTCTCGCATCTCAGTGATATAGGTGATGTGTACCGCTTTTCCATCAGTTACCGCCCGAGCCATCCGGGACAGCTGTTCCTCACGAACCAGCCGAACGTTCCGTGGAGGAAGGAGAAACCGTAACCATGTGGCGATTTCGACGGAGGCACGTCCTGGTGGACAGCTTTCAGGGGCGTCTGGTGGCGGTTAGCCTGGTTTATTTCAGCGCGATCCTCCTTACGCTCGCAGCAGCACTGTTCGTGCCGCTGGTTCTGGAGCTCGGCAACGACGCGACACCATGGGATCAGAAACAACAGGCGTCCACGCAGTTTCTGTCACTGCATACGCGATTGTGGCCCGCCATCCTCGTCCTGTTCGGTCTTCTGACGGTACATACCGTCATCGTGTCGCACCGGGTAGCGGGTCCGCTGTACCGTTTCAGAAAGGCTTTTCAGGCAATCGCCGGTGGCGATCTCTCGCGGCACGTCACCATCCGGAAGAACGACTACCTCACGAAAGAGGCACGAGAGATCAACGACATGACTGCGAGTCTCCGATCGCATGTCGAGAAGAGTGCCTCTGCAACCGAGCAGGCACTCGACGCGCTCTCCCGACTGCGCGATTCGGCCGAGGCGAGCGGCTCGGCGGAGGTGAATCGACTCGCCGGTCATCTGGAGGCACACCTCGCTCGTGTTCAGGAAGAGCTGACGTTCTTCCGTACCGCGAGCGGCAAGGCCGGGACCACCGAAGAGGCCAACGTCGCGGATGCGGCAGTCGCAAGTCCCGCCGGCTCATCATCAACGTGAAAACTGGATCTTCTCTATCGGAACAATGGTCAAAAGCATGCGTTCGGGACGGGCGGACCTTGCCACGCGCTCCAACGGATTCTCGCTGGTGGAGCTCCTGCTGGTCGTCGCGATCATCGGAACGCTGGCGACCATCTCGGTGCCGGTTTACAGCCAGGCGCTGGAGCGGGCGAGGATCGCCCGCGCCATCGGCGATATCAAGGCGATCGGAACGGACATCAAGCTCCACCAGCTCACCCGCGGCAAACTTCCCCTGAGCCTCGCAGAGATCGGGCGCGAGGGATATAGCGACCCCTGGGGAAACCCGTATGAATACTTGAACTTCGAGACTGTACAGGGGAAGGGAAAGATGCGAAAAGATCGATTCCTGGTACCGATCAACTCCGACTTCGATCTCTACAGCAAGGGACCGGATGGGGACAGCGTGTCGCCCCTTACGGCGAAGCCGAGTCGCGACGACATCGTTCGGGCGAACGACGGGGGCTTTGTCGGTCTGGCATCGGACTACTGAGTCTGCGGAGTCGGTCAGAGTGAAGCTGCAACAATCGCTGAAGAGCAAGGTCGCGTGGCGCGTCTTCTTCCTGTTCGTCTCGTGTGCGCTCGTCCCGATTCTCGCCCTGGGCGTCGTCGCGATGGTCGAGGTTCGGCGAGAGCTCCTTTCGCAAAGCCACACGCGCGTGCACGAGACGGCCAAGGCCAAGGCGCTCGGAATCTTCGAGCGCTTGACGTTTCTGGAAGCGGAGCTGGCCTTAACCGCGAGGCTGCCCGTTGGAGCCGAGGGAGAGCTCGCCCGAACGAGCGACCCGCCCCGGTTCTCACGGGTCACGTTGCATGAGAATCCCGACGACGTTGTTTCGGCGCTGATTCTGCACCCGGGACAAGACGAGCGTTTGGAGCGCGGCCAGGTGGTCCTTGCGACCCAAGGTGGAGATGACGGGGCGGAGATTCAGATGCTGGTCCGCCTCCGTTTCGCACAGGAGCCACCGCCCCTGCTGGTGGCGACCGTCGACCCCGCCTACTTGTGGGCCGTCGAAGATCTGCCGTCGATGACCGAGCTGACCGTGCTGAACCCCTGGGGCCGTTCTTTGCTGGCAACGATGTCACTGGACGATGACGAGCTCCCGCCACAGCCCGGATCGGCGCGACGTTTCGAGTGGGAGCATCGTGGCGAGACCTACATATGCGGCGCGTGGGAGCTCCCCCCGACTTACAGCTTCGGCAGTCTACCCTGGACCATCGTGGTGAGTGAGCCCGAGACGAGCGTCTATGCTTCCGTTTCGCGTTTCATGATGGCCTTCCCGCTCGTGCTCCTACTGTCTTTGTGGGTCGTGCTGCTCCTCAGCCTGAGTCAGATCCGGCGGTGTCTCGATCCGTTGAAGAGTCTGAAGGACGGCACGCGCCGCATTGCCGAGGGTGACTTCTCGGTTCCAGTCGACGTCAACAGCGGCGACGAGTTTCAAGAGCTCGCCGAGTCGTTCAACGGCATGTCGGACCGGCTGGCGAGGCAGTTCCATACCCTCTCGACGATGTCCTCCATCGATCGCGCGGTCCTTTCGACACTGCACACCGACGAGGTGGTCGAACGACTGCTCGCGCGCATCCACGAGATTCTTGCAGCAGACTACGTCCTCCTCGCCACCCTGACACACCAGGCCGACGTTCTGCCGACGACGTACTCGGCTTCCCGTGAGCAGGCGGGTCGAGTTCAGAAACGCAGTCTCGCGAGCGCGGAAGAGCTCGGCGGAATTAGTGACGGATCGAGTGACGCGCGGCTAGGCGACGCGGCCCAACCGGTGCTCTCACGCTTGCTGGGCAAAGAAACCGGCACCATCGAGGAAGCGCTGGTCCTTCCCGTTCTCGTCAAGGATCGGCTCACCGCGCTGCTGGTGCTGGGCTACCGGGCGGCGGCTGATCTCACTGAGGAAGAAGAGGGACGTGCGAGGCAACTCGCGGACCGCCTGGCGGTGGCGCTGGCCAACGCGGGACTGGTCGAGGATCTCGACCGGCTGAACTGGGGCTCGCTCATCGCCCTCGCGCGCGCGATTGACGCGAAGTCTCCCTGGACCGCCGGTCACTCAGAGCGGGCCGCCGCTCTCGCGGTCAAGATCGCGCGAACCATGGGACTGCCGTCGGAAGAGCTCGACGTCGTGCACCGTGGCGGTTTGCTCCACGACATAGGCAAAATCGGTATTCCGCTGACGATTCTCGACAAGAAGGGCAAGCTGACCGAAGAGGAACGACAGGTCATCAAGCAGCACCCCGAGTTGGGCGCGCGCATCCTCGAGCCGATCGCGGCCTACACGAAATTCATCCCGGTGGTGCTGCAGCACCACGAGTGGTACGACGGAAGCGGCTATCCAGAGGGACTGTCGGGCAAGGACATCAGCATTCATGCAAGGATCTACTCCGTGGCGGACGTCTACGATGCTCTGTATGCGGACCGCCCGTATCGACGCGGGCTCCACCGGGAGAAAGTCGTCGAGTACATCAAGGAGCGCTCAGGCACACAATTCGATCCCGGCGTCGTGAAGTCCTTCCTCGCGCTCGTCGACAACGAAGAGCCGCTGGAGGAACGCGCGTCGCACGAGCATCGGCTCTCGCTCGGATAGGCCACACCCCCGCTCGGTGATCGCAAACACCTTAGGGCCCGCGCAAGAATCAATTCACATTTTGGGACGCCGATGCATCCCGTCTGGCTGCGTTGCTCGCCGCCTTCCGCAGCGAGCCTGTCGAGCGGAGGGCTAGGCCGCGTCAGCGGCCGAACTGGAAGTATGCTCATATATCTAGATATTATTCACTTCTCGCGCCTTGCCAGACGGGCGCCTCGACGCCCGAAAATGCGAACTTATTCTTGCGCGAACCCTTACCCTTCGCTCAACAACTCAACAGGGCGTCCCCGTGTGTCCAGGTCGTGTCCTCGTCCAGAAGGTGGCACACGACAAACAGGAAATCGAACAGAGCGACTACTGTGCCCGATCGAGAAAATCTTCACGAAATCTCGGCGAGTCGCTGCTCGATGACCAACCGCTCTTCCTTTCGATGATCGGGAACGAGGCGGAGTGCCTTTTGAAGCGGGTCGCGAGCCTCGCGGCGCCAGCCACGCCGCAGGTAGAGCTCTGCAATCCAGTGCAGGTAGCGCCAGCGGTTGTCCTCATCGGTGACCATGAGCCGGTCGCAGGCAGCAAGACCGACTTCTGCGTCGAGCCCGTTCTCGAGGACGAGCTCCGCGAGCTTCTGGTTGTAGCGGATCTCGTCGGGCGCCAAAGCGCAGGCACGGTTCAGTAGCTGAAACGCCGCCTCGGCGTCACCGACGCGTGCCAGAAGGCTCGCTCCCTCGAAGAAGGCCTCGTGAAAACGGGACTCGATCTTCACCGTCTTGCGGAAGAGAGAAAGCGCTTCCTCCGTCTGACCCAGACCGGCGAGGGCCCGTCCCAGGAGAAACACGACCTCGGGGCCGGAAGTGGTTCTGGCCATGGGCGAGAGTATCCGCTTCGCTTCCTCGAAACGACCGAGCTCGATGTTTACCGCGGACAGGAGCACCCCTACTTCGTCGTCGCTCCGGGAACTCTGCCACGCCGCCTCGAGAACAGCCCGAGCCTCCTCCATGCGCCCCACGAGGCTCAACGCCCTCCCGAGCTCGAGAGGAACGATGAAGCCGGAGCCGGTAGCCGACTCGAGGTGACGCACCGCCTCCTCGCCATCACCCTGCACGAGCGCCACATAACCCGCCTGAAAATCCTGCCCGTGCTCCCGATAGGCCGCAGCGCGCTCACTCGGTTTGTCGGCAATCGCCAGCTCGAAGAAGTCCTCGAGCCCCAGCACGAATTCACTGGGCTCACCGGGTTCAGCGGCCTCGCCGGGGGGCTCGGCTTCGTCGTCTCCCGCGTCGAGCTCCTCGATGCCAGCTCCGTCGCCAACCGTCCGGGTCTGACACTCTCGAATGAGCGCCTCGACTGTCGCCGCCCGGATATCGGACTCGGAGAGCACCGACCGCGCGCGGCGGTAGGCGGCCAGCGCACGACGGAACTCACCGCTGAGGAAGAACTGATCGCCTCGTTGCTTCAAGGTGTCGAAGCCGCGCAGGTGGTTCAGGATTCTGGAGAACACAATCGAATCCTAACAGTGCCGGAGAGAGGCAGGGGCAAGGACAGGGGGAGGTCTCCTGATGCTCAGTCCGCGCGCACTCCTCGTTCGCGCGCCTGGCGCCTCGCTCCTCGCTCGGTGCTCGGTGTGCCATCGGCCCATTCGGGCCGGTCTCGCGGCAGACACGTCGGCTGCCGCTCGGCAGGCTGCAGACGCGTTTTTCGGCAGCCTCCTACTCATTTCGACCGTCCCAGTTGTACCGATTGCGTTTCACCTCTCTCAAACGCCTTTCCGCCTGCTCGAGGCGCTCCTCGTAGTCGTCACAGTTCACATTCAACGGCAAGAAATAGAAGTCGAGGCGGCGCGCGGTGGCGCACTGATAGTGCACTTCCTTTGCCCGCGCGAGGTCTTGCTCCGCCCGCTCGAGCAGACGTCGCCAGCGCCGATCCCAGGCGGCTCGCTTGTCCCGATGATTCGGATCGAGTCGCGGCTCCGCGTTCGGCTCACGAGAAGTGATCCCCGATAGCTCTCCGCCAGCGGATTCGGCGCCCATGATCGACATGCCCCGGCCCTCCGCTTCCTCGAGCTCTCGCTCGGTGACGACCCTCGGAGCCTCCCGCGAGCTCGCGGCGCCGATCCTTCTCCCTCTGTGCGACCTCGGCCAGGGACTGGGGAAACGCACTCACGCCCGCCGCCAGAGAGATCGCCGCCGCCGTCGCAACCCGCCACCTCATACGCTCATTATACTCAGCGCAACGGGGATCGGGCCGGGACAACAACCCGCAAACGGTGGCAGGGACAAGCCGGCTGCGCTATATTGAACCGCTGACCTCGTCCTCGACCCGCCCGATGTCGGCCAAATGACAGCCGGTCCAGACCCACTATGAGTCTCATCAACCATCTGAAATCCAAGTGGCTGCACAGTGACCCGGAAGTGCGCGCTCGAGCCGTCAGAGAGCTCGACAAAGAGGAAGTCGAGCTCCTGGCGTCGATCGCACGAAACGACGCAGAGCCGAAGGTCCGCCGGATCGCCATCAAGAGACTCGAGACCCCTCGCACCCTTCTGGAGATCGCAAAGGACGACGCCGACGACGGCGTCCGCGAATTCGCCCAGCACCGGGCCGGCCAGCTGCTCGTCCAGATAGCAACCGACGAGCGCGACCTCGAAGAATCGAAACGCGCCCTCGCCCTTCTCGACGAGCCGCAACATCTGGTCAGCGTTCTCGATCACGCCAAGTTCAAAGAGATCGGGGCCGCAGCACTCGAGCGCATCGCCGATGATCGATCCAGAGGGGAGCTGGTTCGAAGAGGCACCGACGCGAAGCTCCGGGCTCAGACCCTCGCACTCATCGAGGACCCGATGGTTCTGCGCGATATCGTCACCGACAGGAAAGCCGGTGATTTCGCCGCCACAGCGCTCGACAAGATCGAAGATGTCGCCGCGCTCGAGGCGATTGCCGAACAGCGTGCGTTGTCGAAAACGTTGCGGCGCCAGGCGCTCCAGAAGCTCGAAGCTCTCGTGGACGACTCGCACCCACTCAAGGTGAAGGAGCGCGAGGAAGCCTGTCTCGCCCTGTGCGCCGAAGCAGAGGCGATCAGCGCCCCGGACACCGACGATTTATCTCGCCTCGAGAACCGATGGGCCGAGCTGTCGGCCAGAGGCGAGCCATCGGCCGCACTCGCCGTGCGTTTCCAACAGGCGATCGGACCGGCTCGCGAGCTCTCGTCCCGTTTGAAAGCACGCGAGGAGGAGAAGGAGCAGCAGGAGCAGAAAGCCGAGGCCGACCAGCGAGCGCGCACGCGCCTGTGCGAGGAGGTCGAGAACCTGCGCGGTGACGACATTCCTGATGGTCTCGCCTCCGCGCGAGCCGAGTGGCACTTGCTCGGTGCGTCTTCGAAGGGCGACACCGAGCGTTTCGCGCGCGCGTGCCGTGAGGCGAGCTCACGTCACGAGGTCTGGAAGCAGGAGGGCGACAACCGCCGCACGATCGTCTCGCTCGTCGAACAGGCGGAGGCGATATCGACTCGTGAGAACCTGGCGTCGGCCCTCGACGAATGGATGCCACTCGAGAAGCGCTGGTTGAAGCTCTCCGCTCTGGCACCCGAGGAGCTGGCCCGGCGTGTGGATCTCGCCGGACAACGGCTGAAGGAGCGCGAGGCGAAGCGGTCGGAGGAACAAGAGAAGCGCGAGCAGGAAACCTTCCGGAAGCTCGAAGAGCGTACCTCGCGCCTCGAGGCCATGGCCTCGGCCGACGAGCTCAGCCTCAACGCGGCGAACAGAGAACTGAAGGCGGCTCAGGACTTTCTCAAGGACATGGGGCCTCTGCCAAGGGGAGTCAATCGCAAGAAGTCTCGCCAGCTTCTGATGCAGGCTTGCGCGAGTCTCCTCAAGCAGGCTCTGGAGGTTCGAGAGACGGAAGACTGGAAGCGCTGGGCCAACGCCGACATCCAGGAGAAGCTGATCCGGCGCGTCGAGGAGCTGAAGGACTCCACGGCGATGGCCGAGCTGGCCAAACAGCTCAGGACAATCCACGAAGAATGGAGGCGCGCGGGCGCGGCTCCCACGGAGCGCGCCGAGGAGCTGTGGAATCGCTACAAGGGGCTCCGCGACGAGCTCCGCGCGAAATGCGATGCCTTCTTCGAAAAGCAGAACGTCGAACGCGGAGAGAATCTCAAGAAGAAAGAAGCGCTCTGCGAGCAGGTGGAAGCGGCGAGCGCCTCCGAGGACTGGAACGAGACGGCGGACCGTATCAAGGAGATCCAGGCCGAGTGGAAGAAGACTGGCCCCGCACCGCAGAAGCAATCCGACGCGGTGTGGCGCCGGTTTCGAGGCGCCTGCGATGCCTTCTTCAGTCGGCGGAAAGAACACTTCGAGACGCTTCACAGCGAGCGGGACGAGAACTTCCGGAAGAAAGAGGCTCTCTGCGAGCGCGTCGAAGCCATCCAGGACTCGATGGAGTGGTCGCAGACGGCGCAGGCGCTCAAGGATCTGCAGGCCGAGTGGAAGACGATCGGCGCCGTACCCCGAAAGAAATCCGACAAGGTCTGGAAGCGCTTTCGGAAGGCCTGCGACCACTTCTTCGACCGGTACAAGCGTCGCGACGAGGTCGAGCGCGACGAACGCCGCGAGCAGTTGGCGTCATTAATCCAGGGGCTCGAGTCGACGGACAGTGAAAGCGATGAGACCGGCGGCGAGGTCGTCGAAAAGGCGCAGACGGTCTGGTCGAGCTGGCGACAGGTGGCACCGCCCCCGGACGCGGAGGACTCCGGCTTTCGAGAGCGAGTGGAGCACGTCCTCCGTACGGTCATCGCACGCTCGCCCGAAGCCTTTCGTGGCACCGATCTTGACCCGGCCGGAAACCTCAGGCGCCGCTTGAAGATCTGTGAACGACTCGAAAGCATCGTCAGGGAGCTCGAACCCTCACAGAGTCAGGAGTCGGGCTCCCTCGAAGACCTCGCAAGTCGTCTCGAGAACGCTCTGGCAACGAACACGATAACCGGCGGGCAGGAAATGAAGCAACCCAGAAAGCTGGACTGGAGAGCGGGAGCCAGGGAGGTCCAGCGTCTCGAGGCCAACTGGCACCGAACTGCGCCGGTCCCGGGAGACGACGCGCATCAGGTCACAACGCGCTTCGACGACGCCCGGCGCAGCTTCCAGGCGATGAAGCCGAAACCCGCCCGCCCCCGCGAGCCGGTCTCTGAACCTGGTTAGTTATCCCGGGAAGCTTCTCAACCTCAGCGCGTTCATCACCACCGAGACGGAGCTCATCGCCATCGCACCGGCGGCGACCACGGGGGACAACAGGATCCCGAACCAAGGATAGAGAACACCCGCTGCGATCGGGATACCCAGTGTGTTGTAGAAGAACGCCCAGAAAAGATTCTGCTTGATGATTTGCATCGTGCGTCGGGACAGCTTGATGGCTTCCACCGCCGAGCGCAGATCGTTGCGCACCAGCGTGATGTCCGCCGCCTCGATCGCGACGTCTGTGCCGCTTCCGATGGCCATACCGACGTCGGCTTTCGCAAGGGCCGGGGCGTCGTTGATGCCGTCCCCCACCATGCTCACCTTGTGACCGGATGCCTGGAGCTTCTCGACTTCCGCCGCCTTCCGATCCGGCAGGACCTCCGCAAGCACCTCTTCGATACTCACCTTCGCGGCGATGGTGCGAGCCACCGAGTGGCTGTCTCCGGTGATCATGACCGGTCGCAGACCGAGCTCCACCATTCCTCGCACGGCCTCCGCCGAGCCGTCCTTGACTGTATCGGCGACCCCCACCAGCCCGAGAGGAGCCCCGTTCTCTAGGATGAAGACGGCGCCCTTTCCTTCCGCCGCGAGGGCCCGTGCACCCTTCTCGAGTCGCTCGACATCGATACTCGCTTCTTCCGCGAGTCGCGCGTTGCCCACAAGGATTTCTTTTCCGTCGACGATCGCGCGAACGCCACGGCCGGGGAGTGCCTCGAACTCCTCCGCCTGAGGCAGCCAAAGACCCAGTGCCCGCGCCTGCATGACCAGCGCGCGCCCCAACGGGTGCTCCGAGTCTCCCTCCGCGGCGGCGGCCAGCAGAACGATCGTTCGGGTATCCCGCTCCGACGTCGAGACGACGTCGGTAACCTTGAGTCGTCCCTCGGTGATCGTTCCCGTCTTGTCCAGTACCACCTGGTCGACAAGGTGGAGCGTCTCGAGCGCTTCCGCCGACTTGATGAGAATCCCCCGCTCGGCGCCACGGCCGGTGGCCACGACGATGGCCGTGGGGGTGGCGAGGCCGAGCGCACAGGGACAGGCGACGATGAGGACCGCGATGGCGTTCGTCAGTGCAAACAGGAACGACGGAGCGGGGCCGAAGAGCCACCAGACGACGAAGCTGGCGAAGGCAACGACCACCACAACCGGGACGAAAACACCGGCGACCCGATCCGCGAGACGCTGGATTGGAGCCTTGGAACCCTGGGCTTCCTGCACCAGTCGGATGATTTGCGCGAGCGTCGTGTCGTCCCCCACTCGGAGTACCTCGACGCGTAGGCTTCCAGACTGATTCAACGTAGCTCCGGTCACGCGAGCACCCGGCCCCTTGTCGACGGGAAAGCTCTCGCCGGTGACGAGCGACTCGTCGACCGACGAACGTCCCGAACGCACGATGCCGTCGAGAGGAATCTTCTCGCCCGGTCGTACAAGCAGCCTGTCGCCGACCTGGACGTCGTCCACCGGAACCTCGCGCTCCTCACCGCCGACCACGACGCGTGCGGTGGGCGGCTGCAGCTCCACCAGCTTGCGAACGGCGGCGGAGGTTCTTCCCTTCGCCCGCGCCTCGAGCACTTTGCCGAGGAGGACCAGCGCAATGATCATGCATGCGGTATCGAAGTAGACCGTCGGAGTCACGCCCCGGGACAGCAGAACTCCTGGAAACAGCGCTGCGACCGCGCTGTAGCCATAGGCAGCGCCGGTGCCCATCGCGATCAGGCTGTCCATGTTGAACGAGAAAACCCGCAGTCCCGCCCAGAAGCCTCGAAAGAACTGCGCTCCGGACCAGAATAGAACCGGTGTGGTGAGCGCCAGAAGCACGAGCGGCGTTGCCCGATCTCCGAGCCCGAGGGCTCTTCCGCCTGCCATGCTCAACGCCATCACCGCCGCGCTCAGCAGTGCGGCCGCGACGAGCTTGCGCTTGAGCGTCTCGTACTCGGTAGCTTTCAGCTCCTCTTCGATCCTCGAAGAGGACACTCCCTCACGGGGAACCACCAGCCGATAGGGTCCGGCCCGGGCCACTCGAACCCGGATTTGCGAGAGCGACGTCTGCTCGGGATCGAAGTCGACGGACAACCTCTCGGTCGCGAAGTTGACCACCGACCGGGAAACGCCCGGCAGATCCGCGAGCGAATCCTCGATGGCGACGACACAACTCGCGCAGTGCATTCCCTGCACCGGAAGATCCAGGCGTTCGTTACCCGCCGGCGACGTCGCGGCGTCAGCGGGTTCCGGATGATGGTGGAGCTGTCCCAGTGATTCATGACCGGTCGCGGAGTGCCGATCGCCGCTCTCTCCGGGAAAGCTCTCCGGATCCTTGTCGAAGGCCGCTTTGCAGCCTGGCGCGCAGAAGGCGTAACGCTCTCCTTTATATTCCGTGACGTGAGGAGAGCTGTCGGGATCGACCTCCATGCCGCACACTGGATCTGTAACGGTCTCCTTCGTCGATGCCATTGGAAGAGCTCCGAGCCGAGTCTAGTGCCGTTCCAACTTGTTGCGGCTCATTCCGTCCTGTCTACTCAATAGTACATACGTGTACATGGTGCCTCTATTTTGCTCCATTTGGCTGGAACGGCACTAGCCCTAAACCTCAAGCGAAGGAAAATCACGTGTGCCAGGTCATGATCCGCGGAAGGGCTATTTCGGGAAATTAAACGCAGAGGCGCAGCCGCCTTCGCCAAGGCTTCGGCGAGCCTCGTCGAAGTCGTTGCCAGATGTCGACCGGGGCAACGACGAAGGCGGGAGACGCAGAGCAAGAGACTGCGTGGAGAAGTCTCCGAAGCAAACCGCAAAGGAGATCACACGGAACCCCAGAATTTCCAGAACCCCGAACCAAAGGGAAGGAACACCAAGGCCAAGGGAGTCCGTGTAAGCAACGAGTCGGCATTACAGAGAGCACAGAGACCGCCCCTCGCGCTACCGTTTTCGATTCTTCCTGGCTTCCTGGGTTCCTTAGAGTTTTCGTCTTTCTCTGCGTTTCTGCGGTGACCCCTTTGGTTGCGGCTTCGCTGCGCTGTGTGCTCTGCGGTGGGAAAACGGACAACAACGGTCCGGGTTTCCCGGGGTTCCGTACTTCCGGGGTTCCGGATGTGGTTCGTTTGTGCTGACCTTCTTCTAGTCACGGTTCCCGTTCGGTCGTGGTTGCGGCCGCTCGCTCAGAGGCTTACGCTGTTTTTGTGTCCAACGAAGCCTACGCAACCGACCCTGTCGGAACGTCCGCGCTCCTTCACGAGCTTCTCGCCCCTGCCACGGCGCTTCGCCTCCAGCTCGAGCAGCTCCGGGAGTCGAGGCTCCGCCCTGACGAGCAGTCCCGGGCCATCGAAGACTGCCTGTCCGAGCTCGGCGAGCTCGAGCACCTCATTCGCGACTTCCTTTTGATCGCCCGGGCGGAAGCTGGAAAGCTCCCCGTCGCGCCGGTGTCCTTTGCCATTCTTCCACTTCTGGAGCGTCTGGCGTTCCGATTCGAGCCGATGGCCCGGGCCAGGAACATCGATTTCGCCATGGAAGAGGCTCGAGCCACCGCCTTTGGAAACGAGGAGCAGGTTTTTCGTGTTCTGTCGAACCTCATCGACAACGCCATCAAGTTCACTCCTGCCGGCGGCGCGGTGCGACTCACACTGACGGAGGTGGATGCGGGCACGGTCGCGTTGACGGTCACCGACACCGGACCAGGGATTCCCGGCGGTGCCGAGAACTCCGTCTTCAAGCCGTTCGTGCAGCTCGGTGAGCCGCGCGAGTCGGGGGGGAGTCGGCCTCGGGCTGGCGATTGCCTGGACACTCGCAAAAGCGAACGGTGGGGCACTCGCGGTAACGGCGAAACCCGGCGGCGGGTCTCGTTTTACTCTCACCCTTCCTTGCCGCGACGGTGACGACTCGATTCTTTGACCTTGCTGAGTGGATCATGTAGCGTTTCGACCCTGGTAAATGGCAATCAGACCCATCATCAAGTTCGGAGCTCCCGAGCTCGATCGCCGCTCTGATGAGATCACCGATTTCGAGGATTCCCTCGAGGAGCTCGCGCGCGATATGGTGCAAACCATGTACACCGCGCCGGGAGTCGGTCTCGCCGCACCTCAGATCGGGTTGAACATTCGCCTGATGGTCATCGATATTACGGTAGGCGAAGATCCGAAGCAGCTCATCGTGATGACGAACCCTGTCATGGTGGGCCAGGAGGGCGAGCAGCGAGAGGAAGAAGGGTGTCTCTCTGTTCCCGCTCACGGCGGCGTCGTCGCACGGCCCGCCTGGGTCAAGGTCCGGGGGCAGGATCTGAAAGGGCAGGAGATCACGGTGGAAGGGACTGGCCTGCTCGCGCGCGCCTTTTGCCACGAGATCGATCACCTGGACGGGAAGCTCTTCATCGAACATCTTGGCATGCTGAAGCGAGATCTCATCAAACGAAAGATCCGGAAACAAATGCGGCAGGGCAAGTGGTGATGCTAGTGCACGAACCCGCTAATCCTGCCGCAAAATTCCTCGTCCTTTTCCGCGCTGGCTGCGTTGCTGCTCCTCGAAATATCTAGATATGACTTCGAGACAGTTCGGCCTTCGGCCTAGCCCTCCGCTCGACAAGCTCGCTGCGGAAGGCCTGTCGCAGCGCCTTGCCAGCACGAAAAATGACCTTGGAATTTGCCGACAGTATCAGCGGGTTCGTGCACTAGTGCGCGGGCTTTCGTGAAGATTGTTTTCATGGGCTCCGGCCAGTTCGGAGTCCCGGCCCTTAGTGCGCTTGTCGATTCGCGGCACGAAGTCATCGCCATCGCGACGCAGCCCGACAAGCCTGCCGGTCGCGGCCACAAGATGCGCATGCCACCGACCAAGCCGGTGGCGCTCGAGCGCAATGTCCCGGTTCATCAACCGCGGAAGATACGCGCTCCCGAGAGCGTGGAGCTGATGCGGGAGCTCGAGCCGGATTGCATCGCCGTGGTCGCTTACGGCCAGATCATCCCACCGTCGATCCTGGCCATTCCCGACAAGGGCATCATTAACGTGCACGGCTCGCTGCTCCCCGCCTACCGGGGTGCGGCCCCGATCCAGTGGGCCGTTGCCCGCGGCGAGTCGGAGACCGGTGTCACCACCATGCTCATGGATGAGGGCCTCGATACCGGTCCCGTTCTGATGAAGCGGCGTGTGCCCATCCACCCGGACGACACCGCCTCGAGCCTTTCGGACCGACTCGCACCGATCGGCGCCGAGCTCCTCCTGGAGACGCTGGACCGGTGGGAAGCGAACGAAGTCACGCCCGAGCCGCAAGACGAGTCGCTCAAGAGCCTCGCCCCCCTCATCAAGCCGGAGGATGCTCTTGTCCACTGGGAATCGGACGCACGTGAAATTGCCTGCCGCATCAGAGGTTTCAACCCCTGGCCGGTGGCCCACGTGGAGCACCAGGGGACGCGACTCAAGCTCTGGCTCGCGTCGGTCGCAGGGCCCGCAGAAGGCACACCAGGGACGATCCTCGGCATCGACGCCGACGGTCTTGGGGTCGCCTGCGGCGGTGGAACCTGTCTCCTGCTGAAAGAGGTTCAGGCCGAGGGACGGCAACGGATGTCCGCCAGCACGTGGGCGAGAGGACGTCGCCTGCGGGTGTCGGATCGTCTGTGATCCCACAGCGACTTGGCTGATTTCCGGGTGCTCTTCCCCCCGAACGAACCTCTATTGACTCAGATTGGGGGGTAAATCCACCAGGTGTTTTCCGTCCGGTTGGGGCGTGAGCCCCACGATCAATCCCGCGCGGCCGGAGCGTCGTCGAGCGAAGTTCTTCGTCATCATCGGGATACAGGCCCGCGTCACTTCGGTACGCCCTTTGCAAAGAAAAGCCTGGAGGCCGACCTACCGATCGGCCAGTCCTCGCAGCAGTTGCCGGCTCGGGGCCGAGGAGTCAACGGGAGCAAGGACGAAGTGGAGCACGAGACAAAACTACGTGGACGTGAACGTGACGGGCTTCCGGTCGTTACCCGCGGCAGGCGTGCCGAGACGTCTCCCGAAATGGTTGCCATCCTCGGCCCCGACGGCGCTCTACGACAGGCGAACAACGCCTGCAAGGAATGGCTCGATATCGCACACGAGCAACTCGTCGACCTCGATGGTCTGAAACTCGTCCATCGCGCCGATCGCCGACTGGCTATCTTGACTTTTCGGCAGGCACCAGCCAGCGACGAGCCGCTCCATGCATCACTTCGGGTGAAAACCGGGGCGGGCTGGACTCCTGTCGACATCTTCTTTCACCGCCTCGTGAGTGGTGGAGTCCTGTTGCACGCAACGGCCGAGCGGTCCCCGGGTCGGGACGAGCAAGGAGCAAGACAAGTCCCCGACCTGCTCGCCAGTGGGTTCAACCTGAAAAGCCTGCTGAGGTCCGTCGCCGCCTTCGTCGAGACGGAGCTCTCGGGCGTGCAGGCGGTGGCGCACGCACTCGACGAGACTTCACGTCGCATCGCCTGCAGTGCCTCGCCGAGCATCGAGGCGCATCATCTCGACAGGCTCGAGCACTTGCCGAACAACTGGCCGGGCTCCTCGAGCCTTGCCGAGAACCGCATCATCTCGGCGGGCGAAGCGAAGACCTGGAGCGAGGCGTTTCGCACCTTCATGACCGCATCGGGTTTCATCCAGTGCTGGGCCGCACCGGCTCACTCGACCGGTGGCGAACCCCTGGGCTTCGTCACCGCCTTCGCCGCTGACGAGAAAGAGCATGCCGACTCGGTACTCCCGGTCCTCGAGATGGCCTCCTCGCTTCTCGGAACGGGGGTCGAGCGAACGCGCATTATGGAGCGCGCTCTTCTGGCGCAATTCTCGATCGATCACGCGCAGGATCCCGCGGTCTGGGTGCGCGAGGACGCGACGATCCACTACGCCAACGAGGCGGCGGGCCGCACGACCGGTACGTCTCGTGACAAGCTGCTACAGACCGAGGCCTTCGATCTCGTTCCCGGTCTGAACGTCGAGACCTTCCGCCGCATCTTCAGGCTCTGTGCGAGACGCGGCGGACTTCGACTGGCGACGGAGATCAAAGGAGCACACGGCGAGACCAAGCCGGTCGAGATGACGCTCGACTACGTGGAGTTCCGAAACCAGGGCTACCTGTCGGTCGCAATTCGCAGTCCATTTCTGCGGAGCATCAACGGCGAGATCCGGGTTCCAGAAGCGCAGCACGATGCTTTGACCGGGCTCCCCAACCGCACCAGGGTCATGAGCATCCTGGACCGCATTCTGCGCCGAACCCGACGAAACGGAGCCGGTTTCGCGGTCCTGTTTCTGGATCTCGACCGCTTCAAACGTATCAACGACAGCCTCGGGCATCTTGCCGGAGACGACCTACTGGTGAGTGTCGCCAGGAGGTTGAGCACCTCGGTGAGGCCGGGCGACACGGTCGCGCGACTCGGTGGCGACGAGTTCTGCGTCGTTCTGCCGGGAGTCGTGGAGGCGCGTGACGCGATTCGTATCGCGGAACGCATTCGTCAAGCCTTGAAAGACCCGATCCACGTTGCCGGGGTCGAAGTCGTCGCCTCCGCCAGCGTGGACTCGACGCGTCGCGGCTCGTCCTGGACATTCCGGAAAACGTCATCATGCAGAAGGCGGAGTCCTCGGTAATGATCCTCGCCCAGCTGAAGTCTTTGAACCTCCGCATCCATCTGGACGACTTCGGCACGGGGTATTCGTCACTCGGCTATCTTCACCGCTTTCAGATCGAGACGCTCAAGATCGACCGCTCGTTCATCCGGCACGTCCGGAGCGGTGGCGACAACTGGGTGACCGTACGGGCGGTCCTCTCGCTCGCCGAAACCCTCGGGATGGAGGTCATCGCTGAAGGCGTCGAAACGGAAGAGCAGCTCGAGCAGCTCCGGGCGCTGAACTGCAAGAAGGCACAGGGAAGCTACTTCCACGAGCCCCTGACCGCCCCGCAGATGGAAGCTGTTCTGGCCGACCTGGTCAAATAAGTCAACGCAAAGGCGCGAAGTCGCCAAGGCTTTCTCAAAGCATAGCTATTCGCTTCCCCGGGCTCGGGCATGGGCTCGGGCCGGGCACCGACGCGGGAGTCTCATCGGTTCGGTTTGCGGGCTAGAATGCAACCGTGCGTTTTCGCCGCTGGCTCGGCTCGATTCTGCTTGCCCTGATCGCCCTCTATCTCTACTTCGCTTTCGTGTACCGGCCCCGCGCGCTGCCGCTGCACCCCTTCTTCGAGGGCGCTCCCCCGACGAGCTTCGCCCACCGGGGCGGAGGTGCTCTCTGGCCCGAGAACACGCTGTTCGCATGCGGGAAGGCGCGTGAGCTTGGCGTCGACGTGCTGGAAACGGATCTGCGGGAGACCGCGGACGGGGTTATCGTGCTGATGCACGACAGGACCGTCGACCGCACCACCGATGGCACCGGGCGCATCGATGAACTGAGATTCGACGAGGTCCAGAGGCTGGACGCGGGTTTTCACTTCCGCGGGCCCGATGGAGACTACCCCTTCCGCGAGCGGGGCCTGACGGTGCCGAGCCTCGACGAGCTGTTCTCCACGTTCTCCGATGCGCGAATGAACCTGGAGATGAAGTTCTCCGGTGTGGAGCAGGTGCAGACCCTGTGCGACACCATTCGCCGGTCCGGAATGGAGGAGCGCGTGGTGGTGGCCTCGTTCCGTCACGACTTGCTCGGTCGATTCCGTGAGGCATGCCCGCGAGTGGCCACTAGTGCGAGCGCCCGTGAAGCGCTCGCGTTCTACGTCCTCCTGCGCCTGAAGCTTTCCAGCCTGTTCGGAATGTTCGGAAGCCCCGCCGTCGCCTTTCAAGTGCCGGAGAGACTCGGTGAGCGGCTCGTCATCACTGAGAATTTCGTGAAAGCGGCACGGCAACAGAATCGTGCGGTCCACGTGTGGACCGTCGACGAGCCGAGCGACATGAAGCGGCTGCTTGCCGCCGGTGTGGACGGCATCATGACCTCTTACCCCGATCGCCTCCTGGAGGTCGTCAACGGGGCCGGTGTCTCGCCGGCAGGCGCCAGCGAGCCCGAATAGTAGCCTCCCAAAATACAGGGATAAAAACACCAAGATCGCAGTTCAATCGCATCGACGAGCGCCCACGCTTCGGCGTTTGCCGCAAATAGTCAGCCCTCTTCTCCAGCCCTGACAGTGGCATGACATTCCTGCTGAGACCGAGGCGTTATGATAGCGCCGTGACCAGATCGACGTACGCTTTGGGTGGAGCACTCGTCCTTACCCTTCTGGTATTTGGAGGCGTGGCCGATCACGCTCTCGTCGAACAGGCGCGGACGGCCGAGGAAGCTTCCCGCGCCGAGCACGACAAGAAAACCGCGCTCACGGCGCAATCGGTGCGCGCCACCCTGGCAGAGGTCGAACAGGCCGTGCTCGGTGATAATCCCTGGCCGGGTGTGAGCGTAGGGCGACTCGTGGACCCCGACTTGATGTCGGCCCCGGGACCATCCTCCGTGCCTTACCGGAAGCTTTCCGAAGAAGAGCTTGTAGCGCACTTGTCCTCGACGCACTTGTCGGGTAGCGGGCTTCCTGAAGCGGTGGTCGCCGCCGTGGCCTTGGGTCGCTCCGACCACAAGAGAGAGGTCGCCGAACGCTTGCTCTCGGGGCGCGTTCCCGTTCGCACAGAGGACTTGCCTTATCTAGCCGAGGCGCTGGGCGTCGCCAGCGACTCGCGGGTTACGGTGCTGAGAGCCCAACTGAGCCAGGCACCCGAGGCAGCGCGTCTGCCCATGGTGCCGAGGTTCCAGCGACGGCTCGTCAACATCGAGCGGGGGACGATCGAAGGCTGGTCGCGGGGCGAGGCCGAGCTCCGACGCTACGAGATCCCGGTCGGTTTGCTCCTGAACCGCGCCGGTGTCGCCGAGTCTGTCGTCATCGAAGAATCCTCGCGGTGGCAACACGAAAGTGGGCGACGGATCGTCGCCATCCCGGAAGTCGAAGGCTTGACACTGGCCGTCGCTCTCGACGGATCCGGACCCACCAGCACCCAGACCCTGCGGCTGGTCCTTTGGGTTGCTGTGCTCACCTCCGTTGTCGGCTTGGCTGCCGTGGTTCGAGGACTGCGGCGCGAGGCCAAGGCGGTATCGCGTGAGAAAGCCTTTCTCACCGGTGTCACCCACGAGCTTCGGACACCCCTCACCGCCATCCGACTCCTGGGCCAACGGCTCGCCGAAGGGCGTGGAGATTCAGCGGAGTACGGTTCCATGGTGGTGTTGGAGAGCGAGCGATTGGAGGCGTTCGTGGAGCGCGCATTGGCAACGACGCGAGCCGACGAGAAGATGTCGTTCACTCGACTGGATCCGGGAGCGCTGGTGCGCTCCGCCGTCGCGCTCCTCTCGGCTCGTGCGGAACAGCGAAACGTCACGCTCGCGATGGATGATTCGATCCACGAAGCGGAGCTTCCCGAAGTCTCTTGGGACGGGAAGGCAGTGCGACGCGCGTTGCTCAACCTGTTGGACAACGCCATCAAGCACGGAAGAGAAGATGGGCACGTGGAGGTACACGCAGCGGTGGAGCACGATGCCGTCAAGCTTTCGGTCACAGACGACGGCCCGGGAATCCGGCGCCGCGATCGGAAGCGCGTATTCGGAAGGTTCGAGCGCGGTGGGACGGAGACCACCGGGACGGGGCTGGGGCTCTACGTCGTCGATCGAGTCGCGCGTGCACACGGCGGCCGAGTGGACCTGGTGACGGATGAGAATCGCGGGTCTACGTTCACGCTGGTGCTTCCATTGGAGCCGCCGGGCGCGACGATCGCCGCCACCGGCGAAAAAAGGCCGAAGGCACCGGTATGATCCCCCGGCTCCTCCTCGTGGAGGACGAACCGTCGCTGGTGCGCGGTCTCGCCGATAGCTTTCGCGACGAGGGTTATGACGTCCGTTTCGTCGAGCGCGGTGACGAGGCCGCGTCCGCGATTCGAGAGTTCCATCCCGACGTTCTCGTTCTCGACATCCTTCTGCCGGGCCGCTCCGGGCTCGACGTACTACGAGAGCTTCGGGCCTCGGATACATCTTTACCGGTACTGATGCTGACCGCGAAGTCCGACGTCGTCGACCGGGTGGTGGGTCTCGAACTGGGTGCGGACGACTATCTCACCAAGCCTTTCGCGGAGCGGGAGCTACTGGCGCGGGTGCGCGCCCTGCTGCGCCGGCGGAACCGGATGACCGGGGAGCTCGACGGCCCCGACAGCCTCATCTTGGAGGGCATCCGCTTCGACTTCCGAAGCCTCACCGCCACCGGACCCGACGGACCACTGGAGCTCACCACTCACGACATCCTCGTGCTCAAAGTCTTGGCGCAACGCCGGGGAGAGGTCGTTGCTCGTATCGACGTCGTCGAGGAAGTCTGTGGTCTCGATTCGGACGCAGTGCTCCGTACCGTGGACAATCACATTGTGGCCCTGCGTGGGTGCAAGGTCTACAAAGACGTGCAAGATGAAACTCCGAAGACCGCCTCATGGAGCCACCAACTTTCCCGCGCGAAGATGTTCGCCAACCTGATCGGCAATACGGACCGCAACAAGATGAACATCCTCGTCGACCCGAACGGGGATCTTGTGCTCATCGATCACACCCGGAGTTTCTCGAGCGATGAAGAGCTCCTGGGTCCCCCTGTCCAGTTCGATCGCCGCCTAGTCGAGAAACTGCGCCACCTGAATCCAGCGGGGCTTTCGCTGCGTCTGAAGGGCATTCTGGATATGGAGGCGATCGAGCACCTTCTCGAGCGCCGAGACGCGCTGCTCGCGCACATGGAACAGCTCATCGAGGAAAGAGGCGAGGCTAGCGTGTTGTTCTAGCGGAGTTCCGGTAGACCTATTCCTCCCCCTCGGACGGTTCGTCTTTCTTGCCGTCCGCGGGGGTGGAGCTTTCTTCCGTTTCCTCGTCCCCGTTCCTCTTCTCACCCTTGGCGGCGGCACGCATGTCCTTCGCCATCTGCTCGAGCCGCTGCTCTACGAGTCCGTAGACCGATCCGTCGGGATAGATCCCCGAGTCCGTGGCCTTGCCCGCCGTCACACCGGTAAGAATCTCGATCCCCTGTTCGATGCTGGTAACCGGGTAGACGTGAAACCTGCCCTCGGCGACTGCCGCCACGACGTCTCGCCGCAACATCAAGTCACCGACGTTCGATTCGGGAATCATGACCCCCTGGCTCCCCGTCAGCCCTGTGGGCTGACACGTGTCGAAGAAACCTTCGATCTTCTCGTTGACGCCACCGATGGCTTGAACCTCTCCCTTCTGGTTCACGGAGCCGGTCACCGCGATGTCCTGACGAAGGGGGAGCCCGGAGAGGGCCGAAAGCAGCGCGTAGAGCTCCGTGGAAGAGGCGCTGTCGCCATCGACCCCCCCATAGCTCTGCTCGAATGCAAGGCTCGCGGAGAGCGTGACCGGGCGCCTCTGCGCGAAGCGCGACCGGAAGTAGCCGGACAGGATGAGCATCCCCTTGTTGTGACTCCGACCGGACAGGTCCGATTCCCGCTCGATATTGATGATGCCGGCGCGGCCGGTCGCGACGGAGGCGGTGATCTTGGTCGGCTTGCCGAATCGGTAATCTCCGAGATCGTAGACCGAGAGCCCGTTCACCTGTCCCACGCGCTCACCCGCATGGTCGATCATGATGACGCCTTCCTGAATGAGCTCTCCGATTCGGCATTCCACGAGATTGCGGCGTTCCACCCGCTCGGTGACGGCCCGCTCGACGTGCTCCGGTCGGACGATGCGCCCGCCGGCCTGCCGGGCCCAGTAGGTCGTCTCGCGGACCAGATCGGCGATGTCGCTGAACTGGGTGCTGAGCTTCTTCTGGCGACCAGCCAGGCGCACCCCCTCCTCGACCACAGCAGCCACCGCATCGCGGTCGAAGTGGACGAGGTTCTCGGCACGAACGATTCGGGCGACGAAGCCGGCGTAGCGATCGATCGATGCCTCGTCCCGATCCATCGTGGTGTCGAAGTCCGCCTTGACCTTGAAGACCTTCCGGAAGTCGGGGTCCAGGTTGTAGAAGATCTGGTACATCTGGGCGTCGCCGATCAGCACGACTTTGACGTCCATATCGATGGGCTCCGGCTTGAGGGCGGTCGAGGTGAACAGATACGTCGGGTCGAAGCCCTGAATATCCACTTTGCCGCTCTTCAACGTGCGCTTCAGCGACTGGTACACGCCCGGCTCCGAAAGGACCTCCAGAAACGAGAGGACCAGGTAGCCCCCCGCAGCCCGCAGGAGGCTGCCAGCGGTAATGCGAGTGAAGTCCGTGTTCGAGGCCCCGCTCCGGTCCAGCGAGCGCTCGATAGCACCGAAGAGGTTCTTGTACGTCGGGTGGGTCTCCACCACGATGGGCGCTCTCTCCGTATCGGAGTTGTCCACCACGACGTTGATGCGATACGGGAGGAAACGGTCGCGCTGGCCTTGAATGAGAGCCGCTACGCCGGTGGCGTCAGCCTCTTCTTTTTTCAGAAAGCTCTCGAGGTTCTCGAGGACGTGGTGACGAACGTTCTCCAGATACTTCCCGACCTTCTCCCCCGTATACCTTTCCTTGAGCTCGTCGATACGGGGATTGGTGATCTCGGCTCCGAAGCCGTAGACGAGTGCTTTCAGCACCTCGGCAATCTGCTTCTCCGAGTCCCGCCCATGCCTCAGCACCTCTTCCATCTCTTCGGCGAACTCATCTCTCTTCCTGTCGATCACCTCGAAGTCGTCACGGGAGACCTCGCCCGCCGCCAGCATCTGCTCCAGCTCGTCCCCGGTCCGGGGCTTGCCATCGACGATAGGGGCAATGTCGGTTTTCGTCATCGGGCCGAAGCGAATCTCTAACAGTACGAAGTTCTCGCGCTTGATCTTCTCCTCGAACTCCCGAATGATGCCGCGCCCCTTCGCCCCCTCCTTCTCGACGATCTGGGTTCGTCGCTTCTTGAACTCGTCGGACTCCAGAACAGCCGGGATGGTTCGGTCCAGATAGTCCACCAGCCGATCCATGTCCCGCCGGAGCTGGCATCCCTGTCCCGGCGGGAGGTAAAGAAGGCCCGGCCGATCCGGGTCATCGAAGTTGTTGACGTAGCAGATGTCCTGCGGAATTCGAGCGTCGTGTGCCACCTGCTCCAGGATGCTCTTGACCGTCGTCTCCTTCCCGGTACCGGTGAGCCCCTGAACCAGCAGGTTGTAGCCTCGCGACTCGACGGCGAGTCCCAGCTTGATCGCCTTGATGGCACGCTCCTGCCCGATAATCTCGAAACCGCCGTCGACGGTCTCGGTCGATTCGAAATCGAAGCTGTCGGGGGAACAACGATAGCGGAGCTTGTCTACAGGGACTTCCACGGG
This sequence comes from Candidatus Marinacidobacterales bacterium, assembly GCA_965237685.1. Lineage (GTDB taxonomy): Bacteria > Acidobacteriota > Vicinamibacteria > Marinacidobacterales > SMYC01 > CBDEGF01. The sequence goes on along the minus strand of CBDEGF010000003.1, from coordinate 545,759 downwards.
AGGCCTGGGATCGGTCATGTGAGCGACGACTCCTGGATAAGACTCAGGTGCATCATCTAGCATCGTCACCCCGTGTTTCAACCACGCGGCCGCTCGCGGAAGCCAGGAAGTCCGAAAGCGGATGCTTCGGTAACCCGGCAGAGCAGGAAACCCGGTTCATAGGTGAAGTTCCCGAGTCGGGTTCATGAATGGTTCGCTTCGTGTTCTTCGTGTCCTTCGTGGTTCGTCTTCGCTTTCTAGAGCTAGACTTGGAAGAAGATGAGCCTTTCACCGGCGCGCCGCGTCGCCTTTCTCGTACTTCGAAAGACCGAAAGCGGTGGCGATCCGGGCTCCCTTCTCCACTCCCCTCTCGTGGAGGGCGTCACCGACGCCGACATCGGACTCGCCACCGAGATCGTCTATGGAACGCTGCGATGGCAGGGAGAGCTCGACTTCGTGCTGTCGCACTTCAGCCGCCGTGCTCTCCAGAACATCGCACAACCGCTCCTGGCGGCCTTGCGGATCGGGCTGTACCAGATGCGCCACCTGTCGCGGGTCCCATCGCGCGCGGCGGTGGATCAGTCGGTGCACCTGGCGCGTCGCTTCGGCCCGCCGGGAGGATCGGCCTTCGTGAACGCGGTGCTGAGAAACGCCGCACGCAGACCCGAGAGTCCATCCCTCCCGGTGGCGAGCGATGACCCCCTCGGTTTTCTGACAGCAACACTGTCCCACCCACGATGGCTGGCCAGACGCTATCTGGATCGGCTCGGCCTCGAGGCTGCCACCGCCCGCTGCCGCTGGAACAACAAGGCCCCCCCGGTCTATCTGCGCGTGGATCCGCCACTCGAGCCGGACGAGGCCGCTCGCCAGCTCGCCGAGGAGGGCGTCGTCACGCAACCGGCCCACCTCGCCCCGCGAGCCCTGGAGGTGCTGAACGGCTCCCCTCGAGGCACGAAGCTGCACGCAGACGGAAAGATTTACATACAGGATGCGGGCTCCCAGCTCATCGCCTGGCTGCTGAGCGGACCGGACAGAACCTCCGTATGGGATGCTTGTGCCGCACCCGGCAGTAAAGCCACGGCCATCAGCCGGCAGGGCGGCGCGCCACTCGTCGTCGCCACGGACCATCGCTACCGGCGCGTGCGCCTTCTCGTCGAGCTGGCTGGCTGTTGCGGCTGCAAGAACCTCCGCGCGTTGGTGGCCGACGCGCTCTACCCGCCGTTCGTCAGTTCGTTCGAGCACATTCTCCTGGACGTGCCGTGCACCAGCCTCGGGACCCTGGCGAGAAATCCGGACATCAAGTGGCGTGTGACACCGCAGAAGCTGTCCGAGCTGAGCGACATCCAGCACGATATGCTTCGCTCCGCCGCCACACTACTCGCCCCAGGGGGCCGCCTCGTCTACGCCACCTGCTCGACCGAGCCGGAGGAGAACGAGAACGTGATCGCTCGGTTCCTCGAGACCAACCCAGCCTTCGGAATCGTCTCACCGCGAGAGCTCCTTCGTCCCGGCGTTCACGGCGTGGTGGACGAAAACGAGCACATCCATCTGCTCCCCGAGCGCGACGCGACCGACGGCTACTTTGCAGCGATCCTAACCCGACAGAAGTAGCGTCAGACAGACCGACGCAGCCCGGGTAGCCGACACTAAAACGTCCAGCGGACGCCCAACCTTAGAATCCTCGGGGACAGTACGTCCTGGATCTCGTTGGCCGTGTCCCTGTTTTGCCGTTTCTCACGGGCCAACCGAGACTCGAAGAGGTCCTCTTCGCTCGTTTAACCGACCCGGACGACCTCCTTCGCGGTGAGCTCATGTCGATAGACGTGCAGGAAGGCCGGCCCCGGCTCCTGGACTTTCATAGTACGGACGTCTCCCCTGGGTTGGCCTCGGCTCGGGGTCTCGTGGTGACCGGGAGCACCGAGGGGGTGGTTCGCGTGGGGCCGATCAGCGGAGAGGAGCCGACCCGGCTGGGCAAAATTCTAGCTTAGGAGCCTTCTTGACTAGGTGCTTGCCTGCGAGCTACACGGAGACGCGATTTGGCAGTGAGTCGTCCACATGAACTGTTCCCGGGAAGAGTTGAAGGGACGGCGCCGGCTCACGTACCCGCTCGGCGGGGGCCCGGTAGGCGTCCATCTTTTCCTTGCCATAGTCCAGCTCTGCCATGTAGAGATTATGGGCTCGACACATGAGCCTGGTATTGTCCACGCTGCGGTCGCCCCCGAGCGCAAACGGTACGTCATGATGGAATTCGAGTTGATGGCGTTCGGGACATCGACTGCCGTCGGTAGTGACATAGGTGCATTGAGCCGAGTCGCGCTCCCACACGGCACGCTTCACCGGGGCAGGGATACCGCGCACACCCGGTGAGGGTGTCGGCATCTTCGACATTCTTCCTCGGCTTGTTGGTCTTGCCGTAGCGCCTGGCTTCGAGACGCTCGAGCTTCTCGCTCACCGCCTCATCGATGATGGAAGCCAGGTCCATGCCGGGCATGAGTGCCTCGAGCCGCTGCAGCTTGTCGCGAAGCTCCGCGTTGGCCGTGAACTGCACCAGGTAACTCGCCGGCGCCAGTGGCTTGACGGTGGGCCGTTTTTTAGAGGCGGCCGGAGGGTCCGGAGCCGGTGGTAGCTCACTCGGCTGGGCTTTGTCTGGACTGGGTGCGCTCGGCGGGCTAGGCGGATCGGGCGGATTGGAGCTGGCTTTTCGCTCCGGCCGCTTGCGAATCGTCGGTGGAACGGCCGGTTTCGGAGCCAACTCCGCCACGAGCTCTTCGATCTCGCGTTTCGTCTTGTGCGTGGCTCTGGCCAGCACGTCTTCGTAGTTGGCCTCGGTCACATGCTTCGAGAGCAGAGCGAGCCCGCACAAGTGAATGCGTCCGTCCTCGAGCATGGTCAAGACGACAGGATACTTGCGTGAAAGCCGAGCGGCGCGGATTCGTCGATAAGCTGCCGCCTCCGAGAGATGCAACACGTCGGTGCAGTAGCGAAACATCGACGGCACGGCTTCGCGGGCAAAGAGACGCCGTCGGTCGACTTCGGCAATGTGTGCGACGAGCACCGCCTCGACGCGCCGCGACTGTTTCAAAACATCCGACAGCCGCGCAAGAAGCTCGTCGTCCGAAAGCGATTTCAGTTTGTTTTGTATGTCCATGCCTTTTTTATGTGTCCTTGCGGTAGTAGTGCGTGAGAACGTGGGGGCGATTCGGTAAGCTGAACGCCGGGTGTGTTGTTTTTCTCGCGGGCAGAGAGAGAGGGAAAAAAGGACTGGACAAACGCTGGCTGACTGTGTAACCTCAGGCTGGGAGGAAAACAGTGACCCAGGCAGGAAACGCTGCACTCGACACCGCAGCCAAGCGACCCACCTTTTGCGGCACGACCGTGACCGCCGAGGAATGGAGCGTGCTGACGGAGATCATCGCCACGTGTGGTCTGTCCCGGCACGAGCTGGCGCGCACGATCTGTGAGGGCCTGGGGTGGGTTCGTCGGAACGGCAATCTCAAGACCCGGGAATGCTACGAGTACCTGGAGGTTGTCGAAGCGAAGGGGCTGGTGACGTTGCCCCCGCGTCACGAGCAGCGGCGCCGCGGACCGACGAGCATCCACTACACGAAGGCTGGTCGCGAGCGGCCACGGCGTGAGGGCAAGCTATCGGACGTCGCTCCGGTGATGCTGGGCTTGGTGGCGAACGCTGAGGAGCGAGCGCTATGGAGGGAACTGGTCGCGCGTTACCACTACCTGGGCCACAAGGTGGCCTTTGGCGCGCACCTGCGGTACTTGGTCTGGATGTCGAATCCTCGGCGGGAGCTCTGTGGGTGCGTGCAGTTCTCCTCGGCGGCGCGGTGGCTTCAGGCGCGTGACGGCTTCATCGGTTGGGATGACGCAACGCGGCAGAAGAACCTTCCCCGGGTGGTCAACAACAGTCGGTTCCTGATCCTGCCGTGGCTTTCCATCAAAGGCCTCGCGAGTCACGTGCTGTCGTTGGCAGCGCGAGTGGTGGTCGATGACTGGGAGGAAGCCTACGGGGTGAGGCCGGTGTTGCTCGAGACGTTTGTGGAGAGGGAGCGTTACGAGGGGACGTGCTATCTGGCAGCGAACTGGGTGGAGGTGGGAGTGACTTCGGGCCGGGGCCGGATGGACCGGCACAAGAGAAAAGCCGAAGCGGTGAAAACATGCTTGGTGTATCCGCTGGTGCGTGAGTTTCGCCGAGAGCTCGGCGTTTCGCGATGAAGGTTCGAGCGGGCCGAGCTCCTGCGCCTGGAAGAGCGGCTGTCGAAAGGGGAGATTCCCGAGGATGCGTGTCCGGTGCTGCTCGAGGCGGTGCGTCATCTGCTGCGATGTCGCCATTCGAGGCGATGGCGACAACGGAACGTCGCGCGAAACGCACGAAGGCAAAGGGGAAAGGGAAGAACAAGGGCCACGGGCGCAACGGGGCCAAGGACTACCCTGGTGCCGAGCACGTAGCGGTTTCGCATCCCGAGCTGAAGGCGAGCGGCCCCTGCCCCGAGCCACTGTGCCGGGGCAAGCTCTACGACACCCATGCGGCGAACAAGGATGTGGAGCTGAAGGCTCAGCCGCCGATCCAGGCGACGGTGTACGAGCGCCAGATGCTGCGATGCGCAAGTTGCCAGAAGACGTTCACAGCGCCACTTCCGTCTCAGGCCTGGGCGAGCAAGTACCATCCGAGTGTGGACGCGGTCGTTTCGGTGTTGCGCTACGCCATGGGCATGCCCCACCACCGCCTGGCGCAGTGGCAAAAGTGGGCGGGGGTTCCGTTTGCCGCCTCCACGCAGTTCGAGCGGGTCGAAGCGATGGCGAATGCCGTGTTCCCGGTCTTCCGCCACATGGAGACGATAGCCGCGAACCGGCCGCTGGTTCACAGTGACGACACCGGCGCACGGATCCTCACGTTGATGGCGGAGAACGAGACCTTGACTCAAGCAAAGGCGAGCGCACGGGCATCTTCACCACGGGCATTGTTGCCCGCGGCTTGGACGCCACGCTTGCTCCGATCATCCTGTACGCGAGCGGACGACGGCATGCGGGCGAAAACATGGACCGGCTCCTGAATCAGCGCACCGTTCAGGAGAGCGATGTCATCCATATGGCCGACGCCTCCTCGATGGCACCGCGCTCGCCGCGACGGATTACCGCCAAGTGCATGGTGCACGCACGCCGCTACTTCTTCGAGGCCGAGCCAGCCTTCCCCGAACACTGCGAGCGGGTGCTCGAGGACATCGCGACCATCTACCGCAACGACGACGAAACGCGCGACATGACCCCCGATGCGCGGCTTGCATATCACCAGCAACACAGCCGGCCGGTGATGGATGCGCTCTACGAGTGGATCGAAAAGCAGTTCCGCGAGCGCGTGGTGGAGCCCAACAGCCGCCTTGGAAAAGCCTTTTCCTACGTCAAAAATCACTGGCAAGGGCTAACCCGCTTCCGCGAAGTGCCGGGCGTGCCCCTCGACAACAACGAGGTCGAGCAGGAGCTGAAGCCCTCACAACGGCATCGCAAGAACTCGCTCTTCTTCAAGACCCAGGCAGGCGCCGACGTGGGCGACGTGCTCCTGAGCATGATCCGCACCGCGGTAAAAAACGGTGTCGACCCGGTGCACTATCTGACGAACATCTCCATGCACGCTCGAGACGCTAGAGCAGCACCCGAGTCGTGGCTGCCTTGGAGCTACCAGAAGACGTTGGAAAGGCTCAACCGACCCGCCGCCACGGCTCGGCCATCCCCGCTCGCAGCGGAAGTCCGTTGTAGATAAGCACCGCCAACTGCTCGGCGGGTAGCGCCGCAACGCCATCCGTCGTCTGACGCGGCCACCACTGCAGGCGCCCCTTCGAGAAACGCTTCTGGCACAACCAAAAGCCCTGGCCGTCGTAGACCAATAGTTTGAGGGCCGTGCCTGAACGGTTGCGGAAAACGAATAGCGTTCCGAGGAATGGGTCGAGCTGGAACTGTTGCCGGCACACACAAGCCAAAGAATCGATGCCCTTGCGGAAATCGACGGGCTCGCAGGCAACCAGCACCTTCAGCTGGGGAACGAGCTGGATCATGCTCGGGAGCTGCCTTCCAGCGCGCCGAGCACGAAACGACACACGGCTTCGACCAACTCATTCTCACCCTCGCCGCTCGCCGTCACGACCGTGAGGCTCCCCGCTGCGCTCTCCACCGTCAGACGGCATCTGCTCGCTCCATGCTGAACCTCGCCGAGCGGCGGTGTCATCATGCCGCCCCCTAAGCCCATGCCGAACTGCGGCAGCTCGACGAACGCGTTGCCACTTGGAGCTAACGCCGTGACCCGCTCCGCCGCGCTCCGATCCTGTACTGTGCGCGGGGACCGACCCGTAGCACCCGTTCGCCCGTGCCCCTTGAAACGCTTCTCGCCCACAACGGCCCCTCCACTCTCTCGGACCTGTTTGAATCGCGCCGCATTGACTCGGAGATGACTGCAGATCGTGCTCGGCGCATACCGATCGAGCAACCCCAGCGCCGCTTTCCACAACTCCTCCGGGATCAGCCGTCCGTGTGGCTTCGCCCGCCATGCTTCGAACTGTTTCACAACGTCTTCGAGTTCTGCCTTCTTTGAGCGCATCGATGGCCTCCTTGAGCAATCTCTCCGCTCAGCTTACGAACCCAACAGCACCTAAGTCACGCACTGCTGCCGCAAGGACACGACGCTCTGTGCTCGCGCGTTTTGAACGCAAGCGCATCGAGACACTTTTGAAGTCTCCTCACGCAAACAAGCGCGACCAACGCTTCGTTACCGCGTCACAGACGCACTACAGATCGCGATTTTTTCAAGGGGCTTCACAAAAGCTGTCAAGCACAAAGTTGTTTTTTTTCTCTTGTTTCATCGAACTCGATTCGCCCGGCCTCGCGTCTCTTGGCTCCGCGGTGAGGCTTTTGGTTGCGGCTTCGCTGCGTTGTGCTCTCCCGCCTTCGTCGTCGGCTCGGTTACTAGCCGTCGCCGACTTCGGCGGGCCGCCGAAGCCTTGGCGAAGGCGGCTGTGGTACCGACACGTGTTCTCCTAGGATTCGGTGAGTCGCGGTCCGGACGAATGGTTCCCGGTTTTTCTTTGCGCCTTTGCGCCTTTGCGTTTTGTTTTCTCCCCGATCAGCTCTCCGCGGGTTCCATTTGGCTGCGGCTCCGTGCGTCCCGCCCCGGGCTCGGGCACGGGCTCAGGCTCGGTAACGGGCAGGGGGCTCGGACGCGAGGGGTTACGGGGTGTCGCACCGGCACGGTAGAATACGGGCGTGAACGAACCACCGACGGGAACCAGACCGGGCGAGCCCGGCTCCGCGCGTCCCGGTGTGACGACGCTCCGCGTCCCCGAACGCGCTCGAAAGAGGCCCGGCTTCTGGGAGCGCCGACTGAGACCTATCCTGCTTGGCGGCCTCGAGGTTCTCCTCATTGCCGGTGGCCTCGTGGTGACGGTCGTCGTGTCGGCGGCCGTCACCTACACGCTGGCCGTCCAGGGCAACGAGGTGACGGTGCCGGATCTGGTCGGATCGAGTCTGGAGGGGGCCAGCGAGCTCGTCCGGAAAGACGAGCTGAACCTGGTCGCTCAGGGCAACCGTTTCGACGAAACCATCCCGCCCGATTTCGTCGCCGCTCAGGACCCCCTTCCCGGCTCACGCCTGAAGAAAGGCCGCAAAGTACGCGTCTGGGTGAGCCTTGGGCCGGCCCGGCACTCCGTACCGCGCATCGAAGGTGAGTCACTTCAGTCGGCGCAGCTCATTCTCGAGCAGGCCGGGTTGAGCCTGGGTCGCGTGTCCGAGATTCACAGTCCCACCTACGCTCCCGACACTGTCGTCGCCCAGTCCCCCCAGGCCTACGAAGAAGCGGGAGATGACACGGAAGTATCCGTGCTGTTGTCTCGCGGCTACCTCGACGACGCTTTCGTGATGCCCGATTTCATCGGCCACGACTACACAGAGCTTCTCGACGAGCTGGGAGGAAGTGCACTGCGCGTTTCCGAGATCCGCATGGTGGACTACCCGGGCGTCGACAAGAACGTCGTGGTGCGGCAGACGCCAGCCTCCGGCACCAAAGTCTACAAGAGAGACCGCATCATCCTTTACCTGAGCAAGGGCCGCTGAGACCCATGAAAATCGCCCCCTCGATTCTGTCTGCTGACTTCGCTTGCCTGGCGTCCGAGATCGAACGCGTGGAGAATGCCGGCGCACATCAACTCCATGTTGACGTGATGGATGGGCACTACGTGCCGAACTTTACCTTCGGGCCGATGCTGGTGGAGGCGGTTCGACGTTCAACCCGGCTTCCGCTGGACGTCCACCTCATGATCGAGCACGCCGAGCGCTGGACCGATGCTTTCGCCGACGCCGGCGCCGATATGATCGCCGTGCATCCAGAGGCGCTCTACCATCTTCACTTGACGCTCCAGGCCATCAAGAAGCGTGGCAAGCGCGCAGGGATTGCGGTCAACCCCGGTACGTCCCTGTCCACGCTCGACGAGGTTCTCCCGGACGTGGACTACGTCATCATCATGTCCGTCAATCCCGGCTGGGGCGGGCAGGCCTTCATCGAGGGGAGCTTCGACAAAGCCAGGCGGCTTCGCCAGATGGTGCGCGAGAGAGGGCTGGACGTCAGCGTCGAGATCGACGGCGGGATGACGACGGAGCGAATCCCCCTCGCCGCTGAGGCCGGCATCGATGTCGTCGTCGCCGGCTCGGCCATCTTCAAGGCCCCGGACCCGGCGGCCACGCTACGCGACATGCTGGCGGCAGCTACACTGTAACCGGCCTTGTTCGAAACATCCTCCGAGATTCGCGTACGTTACGGAGAGACGGACCGTATGGGCGTCGTCTACTACGCCAACTACCTCACGTGGTTCGAAGTGGGGCGTTCCGACCTGCTGCGACAGCTGGGTAAGAGCTACCGCGAGATCGAGAAGCAGCGAGTGTACCTCCCGGTCTTGGAGGCACATTGCCGCTATCTGAAGCCGGCACGTTATGACGACTTGATTCGCGTGAAAACCCGCGTGAGCCGAGCGTCACGTGCGAGCGTGAAATTCGAGTACGAGGTCGAGCGCCCTGACGACGACGCGCTGCTCGCCAGTGGCATGACCGTACACGTGGCGGTGGACGAAGAGGGGCGGCCGCGCCGCCTTCCAGCGGAGCTCGTCGATCTGCTCCACGCCGCCGGTGACACCTCGGAAGAGAGGAACCCGGGAAGGACGGTCGAAGCCGAGTAGATGAAGGCACTAGTCACTGGCGTCGCAGGTTTCATTGGATCTCATCTTGCCGAGCTTCTCGTGCGTGAGGGCCACGAGGTCACCGGCATCGATTGCTTTCTGGACTACTACCCGCGTGAGGCCAAGGAAGCGAATCTGGCCGAACTGTCCTCGAGCGCAGAGTTTCGCTTCGTCGAGTCGCCGCTCCAGGAGCTGGACCTCCCGAAGCTGGTCGAAGACGGCGACTGGATCTTCCATCTTGCCGCACAGGCAGGGGTTCGTGCGAGCTGGGGAGAACAATTCTCGATCTACACCACGAACAATATTCTTGCGACCCAGCAGCTCCTCGAGGCTTCGGTTAGGGCCGATATCAAGGCCTTCGTCTACGCCTCGTCATCCTCGGTCTACGGCAACGCCGCCGCCCTCCCCATGAGAGAGGACATGCCCCTCCATCCGGTCTCACCCTACGGCGTCAGCAAGCTGGCCGCCGAACAGCTTTGCGAGCTCTACTACGTCAACCACCGGCTGCCCACGATTTCGCTCCGCTACTTCACCGTCTACGGACCGAGGCAGCGACCCGACATGGCCTTTCATCGCCTCCTCCGAAGCGCCCTCTTCGACGAGCCCTTCCACCTCTTCGGCGACGGCAAGCAGACCCGCGACTTCACGTTTATTGGAGATGCCGTCCGAGCCACGCAGGCCGCGGCAACGAATGGCAAGCCGGGCCGCGTCTACAACATCGGGGGTGGCTCTCGTGTCTCGATGCTCGAAGTGCTCGAGGCTGTGGAGCGCGTGGCGGGGCGAGCCCCGCGCATCGAGCACGCCCCGGACCAGAAGGGTGACATGAGGGACACCTACGCGGATACGTCACGGGCGAGAGAAGACCTCGGCTACCAGCCGGGCACGCTTCTCGCGGACGGCCTTGCCGCCGAGTGGACCTGGCTCCAGAGCGTTGCGCAACCGCGATCGTAACCCCGAAACACAGTCTCGAAACGTGCGTGCCGAATTTATTTCGCTTTGGCCCTAAGCTATAATTTCGGGCAATGGCTCGCCGAACGAGGCTGATAAGCTGGCTCGCTACGAGCACCTGCCTGATCGCCTGCTTGCTGGGTTGCGGAGGCGCCAAGAACGACGCCTCCCTGATTCCCCGCACCGCTCAAGGCGACCAGCGCCTTCTCGGTCTCGGACAACAAGCGCTCGATGACAAGCACTGGGAAGACGCTAGAAGCTACTTCCGGCAGCTACTCGACAGCTACCCCAGGAGCCAGCTCGCGGGGGATGCTCGACTGGGAATCGCCGACACCTACTTCCACCAGAGAGGCGCCGGAAATCGGGTGCTCTCGATCGCGGAGTATCGCGACTTCCTGACGTTCTTCCCCAATCACCCGCGGGCCGACTACGCCCAGTATCAGGTCGCGTATGGCCACTACCAACAGATGCACAGCGCCGACCGGGATCAGGAGCCGACCTTGACGGCGGTGGAAGAGTTCGAGAAGCTGATCGAGCTCTATCGAAACTCGCGGTACGCGCAGGAAGGCCAAATCCTTCTGAAGGAGTGCTACGAGCGTCTCGCGCAGTCCGAGCTCAACATCGGGTCCTTCTACCTCAAGCAGCGAAAACACTGTCGCGCGGCCATTCCCAGGCTCGAGACGGTGGTCAACCGCTATCCCACCTTCATGGGGATGGACGAGGCTCAGTTCCTTCTCGGAGAAGCGCTTCGCATCTGCAAGCGCCCGATGGAGGCACTGCCCCACTACCAGAAAGTGGTCGAGAATTTTCCGGACAGCAAGTTCCACGAGGAGGCGCAGGAGCACCTCGTGGCCATCCAGAACGGCGCGAAAACCAGCAGCAACTGAGTCGTACTGGTCCGCCTCGAATTAAAGTACCACTTGACCCTCCTGGGACAAAATCTGCTTGACAGAAGCCTAATTCTGCTGCTACCCTGAGTCTCGATTAGCGAAATCTCCGATCGAAATATGTCCCGCTCATCGCGGAGGTATGCCATGACGTGCCCGTCTGTTCCCAACCACCAACATCCGCTTCGGCTCACCTGGACCTTCTTCCTCGCCGTCGTGCTCACTGCCGGCCTCGCCCATGCTCAGGAGCAAGCACCATCCGGTGACATCCAGGTTCCGGCGCACTGGTCCCCGTACGGCGCGCCGACGTCCTTTCCCGAAGGGACTCAGCTGCACATCATCGTGCGCGGCGACACCTTGTGGGATCTTTCGAATCAGTACTTCGAGAACCCGTTTCTGTGACCCCAGCTGTGGGATGCGAATCGCTACATCGAGAACCCGAACCTCATCTATCCCGGGGACCCCCTTGTGCTTCCGCAACTCGACGTGCTCCGGGACCCGGATGTGCCTCCCGGCACGCAGCCCGGAGCGCCAGGACAGCCCGGGGCGGTGCCGGGCGTCGCCGGACAACCGGGTCAACCCGGTGCGCCTCCGGGCGTCGGGCCGATGGGTCCGTCGCTCTTCCCCGCGTTCGAGGAGATCTCGATCCAGTGCGCCGGCTACATCTCGCGAGACGATGAAGACAACAGCTTGCGAATCATCGGCAGTGAGGACGGCATGCCCGATGACCTTACCGACGGACCGGACATGTTCTCGACCGGCGGCATCGTTTACCTGAACCGCGGCACCAACGACGGGATCAGCCCGGGCGGTCAGTACTACACGCATCGACGCCTTCCCAACCGATGGGGCGACAAGAGCCCCGTGATTCTCCGGACCGGCTGGGTCACCATTCTCGCCGCGCAGGAGAGGCGATCGATCGCCGAAGTCACCCAGGCTTGCGCTTCGCTGGAGGTCGACGACTACCTGCTCCCGTTCGAGCCGATCCCGGTGCCACTCATCGTGAGACAAGAGGCCGCGAACATGCTGACCCCCGAGACGGGGCAGACCCGGGGCAGGATCATGGCCTCCATGGAGGACATCACCCTTTTCGGCGCGGGCAATGTCCTGGGAATCGACGTGGGAGAGAGAGATGGCGTGATTCCCGGCAACATCTTTGTCGTGTACCGCTACATTTACGACGATGCGCCCAGAAAAGTGCTGGGCGAGTTGGTCGTGCTGTTTACCCAGGAAGAGACCTCGACGGTGAAAGTGCTCACGAGCATCGACTATATGAAGATCGGGGACGACATCGAGCTGAAATAGATTACGCGCGGCTCACCCGGAAGCGCGCGGGCGCAAGCGTTTCACCGTCGTGGACGTAGAGCTTCGGCCCCGATTTCCGGGTGGCCACGACGACATCTCCCGGCGCCAGCACTTCCAGAATCCGCCCACGACAGGAGCGCACATCAGCGGCCGGCAGGCCTACGCCGACCACGTCCCACGAAGCGGCTTGCCCCCAGCGGCGCTCGAGAAGCTCCACCGCATCAACCCCCGCGCAGCATTCGAAGAGGAGCACGTCCACCGCGTCCGCCCGTTTCGAGCCGAGGAGAAGACCGCGATCGCCCGCGAGGGCGGACCGGGCCTCGGGACCGATGTAGACGTCGGGAACCCGACCCAGCAGCCGGGCGTTCGCGGCCCCGCCGGTTCTTCCGGGTTTCACGCCCCGCTCCCGCTCGGGAGCTCTCCGGCAACTTTTCGATAGAACTTGAGGAAGTAGTCGAGGCCCGACGCCAGGGCGAGCACCACGGTGACCCAAAGCGCCACCGTTCCGAGAACCGACCAGGGCCCCAGAAACTTCTCGCCGAGAATCAGCAGGAGGATGGCAACGACCTGAGTTGTCATCTTTCCTTTGCCCAGCGGGCTCGCGGGAATCGTGATGCCTTCCGCCGACGCCATCAAGCGCAGTCCCATGACGGCGAACTCCCGACCCACGATCACGACCACCATCCAGGCCGGCGCCAGCTGCATCTGCACGAGACTGATGAAGGCCGCCGAGACGAGGAGCTTGTCCGCCACCGGATCCAGCAGCGTGCCGAGCGTAGTGACTTGTTTCCGTCGCCGCGCCAGATAGCCGTCCAGCCAGTCCGTCAAGGCAGCGACTGCGAAGATCCCGGCCCCAATCAGCTCCCAGCGATCCGTCTTGGTGAGCAGAACTGCAACGAGGACCGGCACGAGAAAAATGCGCGTCAGCGTGAGTCCGTTCGGAAGATTAGGCAATGTCATGGACTAGCACGTTCTCGCCTGGCAATGTCGTGCCGTTACAGCTTTCGAATTCGATCGGACTGGACGCTCTTGGTGGCGTTCCGGGTGTCAATGAGTACGGGAACCTTCTCGACAATTTTCTCGACGTCGAAAGCCGAGTGATCGGTGACGATGACCGCACAATCGGTGGACCGAATGGCGTCATCCAATGGCTCCGAGCGGTAAAAGGCACCGTCCAGCTTCAGCTCCGGCACGTGCGGGTCATGATAGCTCACCCGCCCGCCTTTCCGCTCGAGGATTCTGAGAATATCCAGCGCCGGCGATTCGCGAACGTCATCGATATCGCGTTTGTAAGACACCCCGAGCAGCAGGATTCGCGAGCCCTTCACACTCTTCTCCTTCTGATTCAACGCATCCTGGATCAGGTTGACGACATGGTACGGCATCTCGGAGTTGATCTCGCCGGCCAGCTCGATGAAGCGCGCCCGATAGTTCAGTGTCTTGAGCTTCCAGGACAGGTACATCGGATCAATAGGAATGCAGTGCCCACCGAGGCCCGGCCCCGGATAGAACGGCATGAAACCGAAAGGCTTGGAAGCCGCGGCGTCGATGACCTCCCAGACGTCGACGCCCAGCCGATCGCACATCAGCGCCACCTCGTTGACCAGGCCTATGTTGACGCTGCGGAAAGTGTTCTCCAGGAGCTTCACCATTTCCGCCGTGCGGGTGGAAGACACCGGGATGACGGTGTCGACCGCCCTGGCGTAGAGTGCGGCTGCCACTTCGCTGCACCTCGGCGTCAAGCCCCCGATGATCTTGGGGGTATTCTTCGTGTTCCAGTGCTCGTTTCCCGGATCCACCCGCTCGGGGGAGAAAGCCAGAAAGAAGCCATCACCCGGCTCGAGCCCGCTTTCGACGAGGGTGGGAAGGATGAGCTCCTCCGTGGTGCCCGGGTACGTCGTGCTCTCCAGCACCACCAGCTGGCCTCTGCTCAGCCGTTTCGCGATCTCCCTCGTCGCCTGAACGACCAGTGACAGATCGGGATCCTTGGTCTTGGAAAGTGGCGTGGGTACGCAGATGACAATCGCGTCGTGCTCTGACAGCACGTCGAAGTCGTCGGTGGCTCGAAGGCGACCGGAGTCGACGAGCTCCTTCACCCGCTGGCTCTCCACATCCCGAACGTACGAGCGGCCGTCCACGATGTCCTGGACCTTGGACGCGTCCACGTCGATGCCGGTGACCCGGAGTCCGGCCGAGGCGAACTCGACGGACAAGGGCAGTCCTACGTAGCCGAGACCGATGGTGGCCAGCTTGAAGTCACCACTGCCCAGCTTGTCTATAAAGGCCTTCGTGAGCATCAACTTGTTAGTATGAGACGAAACTGCCGGCCTGTAAACATCCAACAGAGTCGAACACGCTCGAAACCGTGGAAGAGCTGACCCGGACAGACATAACGGTAGAGTCGCGAAGCAGGTTGAACGGGCTTCGCGGCGGATGCTACTATTCACCGGCTTCAAGCCGATTCTCGCGGCCGAGCTTCCAGCGCATTGCTCTGTCCTCGAAGAACGCTTCACGAACTCAAAGGAGAGCGCGCCAAACATGACAGCGGTCATCCTGGCCGGTGGAAAGGGCACCAGGCTGAGGCCCCTGACTCTGAACACGCCGAAGCCGATCGTCCCGATTCTCACGAGGCCGTTCCTGTCCCTGCAGATCGAGCTCCTCAAGAGGACCGGCATCGACGAGATCGTTCTGTCGCTGTCGTATCAACCCCGCCGAATCGAGGAGCTCTTCGGCGACGGAAAACAGCTCGGCGTGAAGATTCACTACACGATGGAGCCGGATCCACTTGGTACGGCGGGCGCGGTGAAGAATGCCGAACCCCTGCTCGAAAACCAGCAGGTCATCGTGTTCAACGGGGACGTGCTCAGCGACATCGACCTGGGAGAGGTGCTCGACTTTCACCAGTCGACCGGGGCCAAGGCGACCATCGTGCTGACACCGGTGGAGAATCCCTCCGCCTACGGACTCGTCGAGGTCGAGGAAGATGGTCGCGTTCGCAGGTTTCTGGAAAAGCCAAGCTACGACGAGATCACCTGCGACACGATCAATGCGGGGATATACATTCTGGAGCGAGAGACGCTCGACCACATTCCGGAAGGTCGACACTACTCGTTCGAGCGCGGCTTCTTTCCCGCGCTGTTGCGCGAGGAAATTCCCTTCTACGCCTACGTTCATCGGGGCTACTGGATCGACATCGGAACGCCCGAGAAGTACCTCAATGTCCATCGGGACATCCTCGAAGGTCTCCTTCAACTCGAGGGCTTTTCGACCAACGCCGGCGGAACCTTTGTACATCCCGAGGCGACGGTCGAACGGGGTGCCCGCGTGAGCGGGCCCGCCTTTATCGGCTCCGGCGCTACGATCAAGACCGGTGCCAGGATCGAGCCCCATGCCGTCATTGGAGACAACTGCCGGATCGAGGAGGGAGCCAGCGTCGGGGACTCCGTTCTGTGGGCGAACGTGCGCGTGGGGGCCGACGCTCGTGTCCGCGGCGCGCTGATCGGCAAGAACGCGCACGTGGGCAGGAACTCGGTCCTCGAAGGGCGCATCGTACTCGGCGACAAGTCCGTGCTGACGGACTTTTGTCGCCTGGGGCAATCATGACTTTCAATCCAGCCATCTTCAAAGCGTATGACATTCGAGGTCTCTACCCGGAGGAGCTCTCCACGGAGCTGGCTCGCGGCGTGGGGCGCGCCTTCGTCGAGTACCTGAACGCCACCGATATCGCCGTGGGCTACGACATGCGGGAGTCCTCCCCTTCCCTCGCGGAAGCACTCCGGGCAGGGGCGGTCGCAGGTGGGGCCCGCGTGATCGACATCGGAATGGTCACGACCGACATGGTCTACTTCGCAGTGGGCAGCGGGCGGTTGAGCGGTGGCGCTGTCGTGACCGCTTCGCACAACCCCAAGCAGTACAACGGCTTCAAACTCGTGAGAGAGGGTTCCCTGGCCCTTTCCGGTGACGCGGGAATCAAGGAGATCCGCGACTGGCTCGCCGACGGCCGCGCATTCGATCCCCGGCCGGGGGGCGGGGTCGAACAAAAAGATATTCTGCAGGACTACGTTCGGCACGTGCGGAGCTTCGTGGATGAGGGTACCCTTCGGCCGTTCAAAGTCGTCATGGACGCGGCCAACGGCATGTCGGGCGCCGTCGCACCTCACGTCTTCGACGGTCTGCCGTTCGAGCGTGTGGAGATGTACTTCGAGCCGGACGGCAGCTTTCCACACCACGAGCCGAATCCCCTCCTGGAAGAGAACCGGCGCGAGATTGTCGCCCGGGTTCGGGAAGAGGGTGCAGACCTGGGAATCGCCTGGGATGGTGATGCTGACCGGTGCTTCTTCATCGACGACGAGGGCGAGTTCGTCCCGGGGGACTTCGTGACTGCGCTGCTGGGCCAGGCCTTCCTCATGAAAGAGCCAGGCTCGTCCATCGTCTACGACGTGCGCGGGAGTTGGGCGGTGCGCGATACCCTGCTCGCCGAGGGAGGAAAACCACTCATCAACCGGGTCGGACACTCCTTCTTCAAGAAGCGAATGCGCGAGGAAGGCGCGGTTTTCGGCGGCGAGGTGAGCGGGCACTACTACTTTCGAGACAACGAGTACGCGGACAACGGCATGATTCCCGCTCTCCTCATTCTCGAGCTCATGTCGAAGAAGGGGAAGAAGCTATCCGAGCTCCTGGCTCCGCTTCGAGACAAGTATTTCATCACCGGAGAGCTCAATTCCCGGGTCGATGACATCGCCGAGGTGACGTCACGGGTCAAGGAGCGCTACCGGGACGGTCGAGTCTCGACGCTCGACGGGCTGTCCGTCGAATATGACGACTGGCATTTCAACCTGAGACCCTCGAACACCGAGCCGCTCCTCCGTCTCAATCTGGAGGCGCTGTCCAAAAGCGAGATGCTTCGCCGGAAAGACGAGCTCCTGGCGGTGATACGGGCCGGGGCGGATTGAGGGTGGCGGGGCGCTCTCCGACTCTGGCTGTTTGCGTCCCATCGGAGTATACTTGCATCCTTGATGCCTCGGGCGGGCGTAGCTCAGTTGGTAGAGTACAAGCTTCCCATGCTTGGTGTCGCGGGTTCGACCCCCGTCGCCCGCTCCAACCGACCTTCAAGACACCGTGTACCGAAAGCCTGCCGGCCTCTGTTCGAGCCCTGCGAACGCCGCCTACGCCAAGGCTTCGGCGAGCCTCGCCGTAGCCGTTGGCAATTCTAGGATGACCCAACGGCAGAGGCAGGAAGAGTGTCCGCTTTCGCTGAAGATTCCGCCTGCGCACGAGGCTACGGCGGACCGGCCGAAGCTTCACGCGAAGGCCGGTCGGCAGACCCGGCGTAGCCTTGGCGGAGGCGGGAGCGCGCGTTGATGCACTAGAGGAGGTTCCGTGGGAATATTCGGTGGTGGAAAATCCGAGAAACCGGCAGCAAGCACGACGACTCGACCCAGCGTCTCCCAACCGGTGTCATCCAATGCTCTGTCGGCAAAGAGCCGTGCCGCGGCGCCGACCGTCATCGGTCGGAACGCAAAGATCACGGGTGAGATCTCGAGCGACGAGGACATGCTCATCGAAGGTCGGGTGGACGGCAAGATTCGGAGCTCCAAGCTGCTCATCATCGGCGAAAGCGGCGACGTCAAAGCCGATCTGGAGGCCGAGATCGTTTCGGTTCGCGGCACCGTGAACGGCAACTGCTCAGCCACGGGCAAAGTCGAGATCGCGAGCACCGGCAGTGTCTTCGGTAACATCGAGGCCCCGGCCATCGCCGTGGCCGAAGGGGCTACGTTTCGAGGAGCGAGCAAGACGAGCGATAAGACCCGGAGAGCCAAGCCGCCCCGTCCGTCGCCAGCCGCGCCACCGATCTCCGCTTCGAGCCCGGAGACCATCAAACCCAGCCCCAGGTGAGTCGCGGTCGGACGTTTCATGAAGATAGGCACCGTTAGAGAGCTAAAAGACAACGAGTACCGTGTGGGACTGGTGCCCGGCGGCGTCAAGTCCGTCGTCGAAGGCGGGCACGAGGTCTTCGTCGAAGACAGCTCGGGTCTCGGAAGTGGCGTGACCAACGCCCAGTACGAGGCTGCCGGAGCCAGAGTCCTTCCCAGTGCGAACGACGTCTTCGAGACTGCAGATATGATCGTCAAGGTGAAGGAGCCGGTGTCCGAGGAAGTCACCAGACTCCGGGACGGTCAGATTCTGTTCACATATCTGCACCTCGCGCCGCTTCCCGATCTGACGAAGGGCTTGCTCGAGCGAAACGTGACGAGCATCGCCTACGAGACGATCACCGCCTCGGACGGCTCCCTTCCCCTTCTCACTCCGATGAGCGAGGTCGCCGGGCGGATGTCCATCCTCGAGGGTGCTCACTATCTCGAGAAGGCAGAAGGTGGGCTCGGCATGCTGCTCAGTGGTGTGCCCGGCGTTCCGCGTGGGGACGTCGTGGTCATCGGCGGCGGTGTCGTCGGACTCAACGCCGCCAAGATCGCAACCGGAATCGGAGCAAGAGTAACCGTCATCGACAAGAGTCTGGCGCGCATGCAGTACCTCGATGACATCTTCGAAGGCCGCATTACGACCCTCATGTCCAACTCCCTGAACATTCTCGAAATGGTGCGGCGTGCCGATCTACTGATAGGGGCAGTGCTCATTCCAGGGGCGGCGGCCCCTCACGTGGTAAAACGGGAAATGGTCAAAGCGATGAAACCGGGCTCCGTCATCGTGGACGTCTCCGTGGATCAGGGCGGGTGCATCGAGACGACGCGACCGACGACGCACAGCGATCCCACCTACGTCGAGGAGGGCGTCCTGCATTATTGCGTGACGAACATGCCGGGTGCGGTACCGCGCACGTCGACCTTCGCGCTCACCAACGTGACCCTCCCCTACGTGCTCGAGATCGCCAACCGGGGGTTCGCCGATGCGGTGCGCTCGGATGCCAGTCTGCTTGCGGGGATCAACACCTACAAAGGAGTCGTGACCTGCCAGCCCGTCGCCGACTCCCAGCCCGAGCACACCTACACGAAAGTGTGCCAATCTTAGTTGGGAATTGAAACGGCTCCAAACCCCGTGGTTTGATGACGTTTGAACGAACAACATCAAGCGGCAAGAGAAAGGAGCCGAGATGGGAAGTCTGCTACGTTCAGTCAAGAAACGCAAGAAGTCACGTCGTTTGGGCGCAATCGACTTCCGTTCATGCGACCTGTTTTCGATAGTTCCAGAACGAATCCCAGGCGCCCGTGCTTCGGAAGACACAGCGCAGTGCGAGCATTGCATCGGCCCCAGCGGCGTGCCATCTCATCCCGACTCGCTTCATCCTTTGTTGCATAACGTGGCTCACGGCACTTTCCACGGCACCGCTGCCGATGTAGTAGCCGCTTTGTCGAAACGTTCTGTATTTCATTCGATGCCCGTTTCTCTCGAGGTAGCCGGTGAGCTTGTCGATCTCTTCGTCTTTGGAACGGTGACGCTTTTTCAGAAACCGCAAACCCTCGATCACCTCATCCACGGCGTCTTCGTATAGACGGTCGAGTTGCGATTTGCGCCACTGTGCGGCTTCGTCGGTGCCTTCGCCGAAAACCACCCGTGCCACAGGGCTGATATTCTCGTCGGCGTGATACCAATCAAGGATCTCGACTCGATCGGTGAACAGCTCCTCCGCAAGATTCCAAATCCACGGCGCACCGTCACCCAGGATGACGACCTTGCGAGACTCCGCCCCCATTGAGCAAGAGCGAGGCCACAAAACCTCGCCGAGTGCTTCGGGGCTACCTCGAACCCCTACGACCTGTCGTTCGGTCAACTCTCCGCGTCCGAGCTTGCTCTGCACACGCCCTTGCTCGGTATAAAGGCAGCCTAGCTTGACTTCCTGCCAGCGGCCGTCCACGAATACCATCCCGCCGTCTATCCCTATGTACAGCGGTCCCTTATGGCGTCTGCCCGTTCCAGCTTCCACCTCGTTCGCAGGCTCTTTCGAAAAACCCTCCGCCTTTTTCCCATCGGCGCCTACCAAGCTTTGAATCTTCTCGGAGCTCACGACCACCCCGGTGAACTTTCGCAGCAATTGCTCGCTCGCCGAGCGGTAGGGTTCGATCACTCCTGCCAACAGCGACAACTCTTGTAAGGCTTGCGTGAATCCCTCCTGGTCCACCCGCATCTCTTCCAGCAGCGGATACTTGCCTTGACGACACTCACAGCACTGAGCGTAAACCACACTCAGCTCCACATCCCGACCCGCCAGTACCGTGTGCACCCGGAACGCTCGATGTTGTCGAAACTCCATCGACGCGCCGCATTCGCATGCGCCTGACACACCGAGTCGTTCCGAGCGTTGGCTGAGCGCCTTGCCCAGTACCTCACGCAGGTATTCGCTGCCCTTGACCCGCATCCACTCGTCACACCGTTCGACATCAGCTTCCGCTTCCACGACCGCCTGCCACACTTGCTCCGCGAACTCCTCGGATAGACGACTTACTTCTTTACTAAACTCCTCCCGCGTGATACTGCTTTTCATTGAGGTGTCCCTCCATCGGCCGCTTAGCTGCGACCGTTTTCTTTATTTAGGATTGTGAAGGACACCTCATTTTTCCTTTTATGTCAAGAGAACATTGCTAGTAGAAAAATGATCAAGATCACGAAAAGGTTGCGCCCCGTCGTTTGGGTGAGGTCGCGCTCGTGAGTCGCGAGGAGTACGCGGAGCTCGAGCTGGATGCCAAGATAGAGATGATCCGTTCGTTGGTCCCCCTGGGGCTAATGCGCGTTCACGAGTTGCTCGACGACGAAGTGAAGGCGTTGGCCGGGGGGCGATACGCTCGCAAGGAAGAGTCGGTGCGTGGTCGCCGTCACGGAACCAACCCGGGCACGGTAGGGCTTGCCGGCCAGCGGGTACCGATCCGTGTGCCCCGGGTTCGGAGCATCGAGGGAGGAGAGATTCCGCTGCGGTCGTACGAGGCGCTGAGCCACGGCGGTGAGGTGAATGATCTACTGCTGAAACGAGTTCTCTACGGAATCTCCTGTCGCAACTACGAGGCGGCAGCGGAAGCGATTCCGGGCGCCATCGGGCTGTCGAGCTCGACGGTGTCCCGAGAGTTCGTTGAAGCAAGCGCGACGAAGCTCCGAGAGATGCAGGAACGGGATCTATCCGGCGAGGATGTGGTGGCGCTGTTTCTAGACGGGAAGACGTTCGCCGACGCCACGATGGTTGTGGCGCTGGGCATTACGCTTTCTGGGGAAAAACGCTTCTTGGGCTTCGTGGAGACGGACACGGAGAACGCGCAGGTGTTGACGCCGTTTCTGCGTTCACTGCTCGAGCGGGGACTCGATATCTCCCAGGGTCTACTGGTGATCATCGACGGCGGCAAGGGTCTCCAAGCGGCAGTAAAGAAGGCATTCCGTAAGCGGGCCCTGATACAACGCTGCCAGTGGCACAAACGTGAAAACGTAGTGAGCTTACCTGTCCAAGGGCGAGCAGGGGTCGTGGCGCAAGCGGCTTCAGAGGGCCTACAACAGGCCGGAGTACAAAGACGCCCTCGCTGCGCTCGAGCAACTTCACGGTGAGTTAGAAGAGCGGAACCAATCCGCAGCTGGCAGCTTGGAGGAAGGACTCGAGGAGACGCTGAGCGTGCATCGACTCGGCGTATACGGGGTGCTGGGCCGTTCGTTCAAGACGACGAACTGCCTTGAATCCGTCAATGCCCTGGTGGAGGAACGCTGCGCGAAGGTCGACCACTGGAAGAACTCGAGCCAACGCCAGCGCTGGCTGGCGACGGCGCTCGTGGACATCGAACCGCGCTTGAGGAAGGTGGTGGGCTACCGCCATCTCCCGAAGCTTCGCGAAGCTCTCAAGCGGGAACTGAAGATCGAGGCGAAGACATCAACCGTATCGAAGAAGAAGGTCGCGTAATCGTGAGCCGTGGAGAGTTTCAACTAAGAATG
Source organism: Candidatus Marinacidobacterales bacterium (assembly GCA_965237685.1). Lineage (GTDB taxonomy): Bacteria > Acidobacteriota > Vicinamibacteria > Marinacidobacterales > SMYC01 > CBDEGF01. The sequence continues at coordinate 523,501 of CBDEGF010000003.1, read as the reverse complement.
GGCTTGACTCACCTACACACCGTTGGAGACGGTGCTCTAGTGCACGAACCCGCTAATCCTGCCGCAAATTCCTCGTCCTTTTCCGCGCTGGCTGCGTTGCTCCTCCTCGAAATATCCAGATATGACTTCGTCGGAGCGCCTTGCCAGCACGAAAAATGACCTTGGGATTTGCCGACAGTATCAGCGGGTTCATGCACTTAGTACTCTGGTTCATAAGTTCACTAACGTATTTTCTCTATCACGTGGCGGGCCGATATTGTGACTCCTTCTCGTCGAGTTTTCGAAGCAAGGCTTTGAGATTTCTGCGCGTAAAAGTCCACTTAAGGGTTGCGCGATCCGCTGATAATGTCTAGAGAATTCGTTGAGACGATCAGCAAGCTCTTCCAGGGAAGCGAAATCATTGGGAGTTAGAACCTTTCTCTGGATAATGGAAAAATAGATCTCGATTTGATTCAGCCAACTTGCGTGGATGGGACCGTGGACGGGCACCAAGTGAGGATAGCTTTTGGTGAGTCTTTGCACACAGGATTCACCACGATGAGCAGATCCGTTGTCCATAATCCAGAATACTCGTCTGGCGTGTCGATAAGGGGTTCGCTTCATAACCATCTCGACGAGCCGATCGAAGGGTGCAATTCCATTGTTGGGTTCGCATCGGCCAAAGATCTTCATTCGGTGAACATCCACTGCGGCCAGGTACGCCCAGGCTCCGAGCCTTTCATACTCATGTTCTACTTTCATCGCCGACCCAGGGCGAGTCGGTATGGTCTCATGACGTCGATGGCGTGCTTGAATGCTCGTTTTTTCGTCCGCACAGATCACGAATTCGTCTTCTCTGAGGGGCCGTCGCCTCCAACGCCGTTCGTACAAGTCAAGTATGGGCCCGGCTTTCGCGGCGAAGTTCGGATCCCTAGGGAAGACCCAAGAGCGATGTTGCCAGGGTCGGATGGCGTCCTCACTGAGCCAGCGCCAGATGGTGGTATTGCTGACGGACGCCACAAGCCCCGATTGACGCACATGGTCGGCGAGTTCGGAAGTGCTCCACCGCGACAGAGGTACTCCCAGTGTTGAGGGTAATTCGCAAGCGATGGCCTTGACCTCAACGACTACCTCTGGGGGGAAAAACCCGGGGACGCCCCAAGCGTTCCCGATCTTCCAGACCGGAAAGACGTTGGTCGAAGAACCTTTTGCGCCACATGCTTACCACCTCACGTCGCGTGTTGAGGCGTTGCGCAATCTCGTCGTTGGCGAGACCCTGGGCGGCCGACAGAATCATTCGTGCACGGAGTACATTAAAATACGGCAACGTATATTTCCGTGCCCTCCGCTGGAGCTCCAACTTCTCTTTTGGGCTCAATCGTATTTTATATGGGCTGTGTCGAGGCATACTGATGCTCCGTTTCGCTGAGTATGGAGTCATCCCCTCGACATTGCAAATTAAATATACGTTAGTGTATTTAAGAAACCGCCTACTTAGTTTCTGTCGCGGAGCTGTCTGGTCCCTCCCGAGCCCCAGCCCGTGCCCAAGCCCGTGCCCGAAAACAAAACTAACTGGCGATTGATCATTCACGGCGCTGCCAGCGGTCCGTTCAACATGGCGGTCGACGAAGCACTCCTCTGCTCCGCCGAGTCGGGTGTAACCAGCGTCCGCCTCTACCGCTGGACCCGGCCAACGCTCAGCTTCGGATATCGCCAGCGGCCCGGACAAATGTGTGATCGCGCGTTCTGCCAGGCCGAGAACATCGAGATCGTCCGGCGCATCACGGGCGGACGCGCCGTCCTTCACCACGAGGAGCTGACCTACGCGGTCACCTCACCCTTTGCCGGTCCCTTCCACGCCGCGCGTGTGAAGGAAGTGTACGCGCGCGTCACGGGTGCCATCCGCGAGGCCCTTTCCGTACTTGGCGCGCCGGTCGACCCGGATACGGACCGTTCGAGCAAGGTTGCGGACAGAACTGCCCCGCCGCATCTTCCCTGTCTCTCCGTCCCCACCGGCCACGAGGTCACGTCGTCGGGGAAAAAACTCGTTGCCAGTGCGCAGCGCCGGAGACGCACCGCTTTCCTCCAGCACGGCTCGATCCTGCTGCGGCTCGACGAGCCTCTCTGGCGAAGCGCGACCGGCTTGAGAGACCGAGAGCCCCTCGAGGCGACAGGATTGTCCGAGCTGGTAAGACCTCCGCCATCCGAGACGGCCCTCCGGGAAGCCCTCGAGGAAGCCTTCGGCGCCCTCTTTGGTGGCCCAGCGTCGGGCACCGAGCTCACCGGAGAGGAAAAAAACCTGGTCGCCAGCCTCGAGCAGAAGTACGGCTCGGCAGCCTGGAACTTCACCTCAACTGGGACTGGCGCTAGGCAAGTGAACGTGAAAAGCGAAAGCAGCACGGGCTCGGGCTGAGGCACGGGCTCGGGCGCGGAAGCATCCATCAAGACTCCAGCTCACCGTAGATTGACATGTCAGAAACCTTTTGGTAAAAGAGACTTAGCGGTTTACACCCTTTGGGAGCACCTCGAAGCAGGAGCCTGGGAGACATGGACGGTTCCGCACTCGACACACGAAGCCAAGAGATCCTGCGGCAGGCGGTACACCTTTTCATATCTGGCGGCGAGCCCGTGGGCTCGCGAACGCTCTCCAAGGTGAACGCCCATGGGCTGTCACCGGCCACGATCCGAAACATCATGTCGGACCTCGAGGAGATGGGCTATCTCTATCAGCCGCACACGTCGGCCGGTCGCGTGCCAACCGACCTCGGCTACCGCTTCTATGTAAGCACCGTAGCGGAAGATGCCTCTCTGAGCCAGGCCGAACAACAGATGGTGGTGGAAACTCTCAGAGGTGCCGAGGGTGGCGTCTCGGAGCTGATGCAACGTACGACACGATTGCTCTCCGACATGACCGACACGGTCAGCTTCGTCATCGGACCGAGCTTCGAGAACAGCGTGCTGAGGCACGTCGACTTTGTGCGACTGGCGCCGAGGCGCGTGCTCGTGGTTCTGGTCTCACAAACCGGCCAGGTGCTTCACAGGATCGTCGCGCTCGAAGAGGATCTCGGCGGCGAAGAGCTTGCGCAGTGCGCCCGTTATCTCGAAGCGGAGTTCGACGGCGTGACGCTCGTCGAAGCCAGAGAGTCGATTCTCCAGCGTATGCGTGCCATCGAGGCGATCGTCAACCGGCTCGTCAAGAACGCTCTGATGATTGCAGATGCCGCTTTCGCCGGCGAGATGCAAACTTCCGAGGTGCACCTGGACGGCGCCTCGCGGATGCTCGCCAAACCCGAGTTCAAGATGAACATCGACCGTGCGAGGCACCTCCTCGAGACCCTCGAGGAGCGTCATCGCCTCGTCAATCTTCTGAACGCATGTTTGCAGGGGGCGCGGCTTCGGATCGTCATCGGCTCTGAATCGCAGGAGCCGGACCTCGAGGGCATCTCGCTGATTGGCGCGCGCTACAGCGATGGAGACCAGGACCTCGGTTCGATCGGGATCATGGGGCCCACTCGCATGGAGTACGCCCGCTTTATTTCCGTAGTGGACTACATTGCCTCCTCGTTGTCCGAAGCCATCAGGGCGGGCAACGAGATGAGCAACTAATACGAACGGCGCGAAGACCAGGTAGCCTTCGCCTGTCCATCAGCTGGACGGCCGGCGGGTTGACTTCTTCGAAGGGGTGTCTGCGCCGCTCGAGAGTATCTATGTCCAGAAGAAAGAGGAGACGAAAGAGCCCGCCGAGCAGCGGGGGTGCAGGCTCTGCTGTCGCCGATGTCGAGAAGGAGCAGACCGAAGCGCCTTTGCCGGAAGCGACTGAAACTGAGGATGACCCGGCCACGGATGACGTGACGGAGGAGGCGCCGGTGGAGGCCGCGGCCGCCGAGGTCGCGCCCGACGCGGACCGCCTCGAGGATGAAGGTCCGTCAGAGGACACCGCCGAGCTCGAGCTGGACGCGCAGGACCTCTCCAGGCAATTGACTCGTCTGGAAACCGAAAACGAGGAGATTCGCGATCTCGTCCGTCGTAAACAGGCGGAGTTCGAGAACTACCGCAAACGAGTGGAGCGGGAGCGCTCAGACATGAGCGAGCACGCTTCCGCCGAGGTGGTGCGAGATGTACTGCCGGTGCTCGACAACCTGGAGCGTGCCATCGCGGCGTCCGAGGTGGGATCGGAGGGTCAGTTTCGAGAGGGTGTCGAGATCATCTACCGGCAGTTCCGCGACATCCTCGAGAAACAGGGATTGAGACAACTCGTGGCGCTTCAGCAGCCGTTCGACCCGCATGTTCACGAGGCGGTCGGGCGCGTGGAGACACTCGAGCACCCCGAGGGGACCGTCCTGGAGGTGCTCCAACCAGGCTACATGTTCAAAGATCGACTGTTACGGCCGGCGATGGTCAGCGTTGCGCAGACCCTCGTCGAGAGCGGTGAGGTCGAGAGCCTCGAAGAGACCGAGGCAAGTAGTGAGCCAAAGGATATAGAAGAGAACGGCGAGGAATAAGCGGCCGTAGGCAAGGAGTCTGCAATTGAGCAAGGTAGTTGGCGTCGATCTCGGTACGACGAACTCGTGCATCGTCGTCATGGAGGGAGGCACGCCCCAGGTGATCCCCAACCAAGAAGGTGCGCGCACAACTCCGTCCATCGTGGCGTTCACGAGCAAGGGCGAGCGGCTGGTAGGGCAGATTGCGAAGCGTCAGGCGCTGACCAATCCCCAGAACACCGTCTACAGTGTGAAACGACTCATCGGCCGTCGATTCGATTCGGCCGAGGTCGACCAGGCCCACAAGGTTCTGCCCTATTCGATCATCGAAGCGGCCAACGGCGACGCCCATATCCAGATCGACGAGAAGGTCTACAGTCCGCCCGAGATCGCGGCGATCGTCCTCCAGAAGCTCAAGGCAGCGGCTGAGGACTACCTCGGCGAGCCGGTGGAAAAGGCCATCATCACCGTCCCGGCCTACTTCAACGATTCGCAGCGGCAGGCAACACGGGATGCCGGAACTATCGCCGGCCTCGACGTCGAGCGCATTCTGAACGAGCCTACGGCCGCGGCGCTCGCCTACGGCATGACCGAATCCCCGCAGGGCAAGGTGGCCGTCTACGACCTCGGTGGAGGCACCTTCGATATCTCGATCCTCGAGTTGAGCGATGGTGTCTACCAGGTGCTGGCCACCGGTGGCGACACGTACCTCGGGGGCGAAGATTTCGACCAGCTGATCATCAACTGGCTGGTGGAGGAGTTCAAGAAAGAGCACGAGATCGACCTGATGGGAGATCGCATGGCGCTGCAGCGTCTCAAGGAGGCGGCCGAAAAAGCGAAGTGTGAGCTCTCCACACAGGCACAGGCGGAGATCGTTCTTCCCTTCATCTCGGCCAACCAGAGCGGGCCAAAGCATCTCAACACGGTGCTCACTCGCACGAAGTTCGAACAGATGATCCAGCCACTGCTCGACCGAACCGTCCCTCCCTGCGAGCAGGCGCTCAAGGATGCCGGGCTCAACAAGGAAGACCTCGACGATGTCGTTCCGGTGGGAGGACAGACGCGAACGCCGGCCGTCTTCGAGATGGTCAAGAAGGTGTTCGCCAAAGAACCGAACCGCAGCGTCAACCCGGACGAAATCGTCTCCATCGGCGCGGCGATCCAGACGGGCATCCTCCAGGGCGAGGTTTACCGACCTCGTCCTGCTGGATGTGACGCCGCACACTCTTGGTATCGAGACGAAAGACGGGACCTTTACCACCCTCATCGAACGGAACTCCAGCATTCCAACGAAGAAGAGCCGGATCTTTACCACCGTCACCGACAACCAGACGAAGGTGGAGGTCCACGTTCTCCAGGGACAAGGTCAACGCGCCAACGAGAACACCTCGCTCGGCCGATTCACCCTCACCGATATCGCGCCGGCGCCGAAAGGTGTGCCCCAGATCGAAGTGACGTTCGAGATCGACGTGAACGGCATCGTTCACGTCACCGCTCTGGACCAGGCCACCGGTCGCCAGCGGGACATCACCGTGCGTGCCGCAAGCGGCATGACGCAGTCCGAGGTCGAGAAGGCCAAGACCGAGGCCGTACGAGCGCAGGAGCTCGAGGCGGGCCTCAAAGAGCGCGACCGCATCATCGGGCAGCTCCAGGGACTGACTCAGAGCACGCGCAAAACCTTCGAGCTCCTCGCGTCCAAGCTCACCGACGAGGAACGCGCCAACGCCACGGATGCCCTCAAAAAGGCCGACTCAGCCAAGGAAAACGACGATATCGAGCAGGTCAGGACCGCGCTGTCAAACCTCGAGACCACTGCGGAGGCCCTCGGACAGGCAATGCTCCGGGGCTAGTGCAAACTCGCGCGCCTCGAAAGTCAAGATTGGCCACAGAGACACCGAGGCACAGAGTACCCATCGGCCCTCGCGCTAGAATTGGCTTGCCGGAGAGACCAGAGTGACCAGTACAGCAAAGCGGGACTACTACGACGTTCTGGGCGTCGAGCGCTCGGCGAACCCGGACGAAATCAAGAAGGCCTACCGCAAGCTCGCGGTGAAGTACCATCCCGACAAGAATCCCGACGATCGAGAGGCCGAGGAGCTTTTCAAAGGGGCGGCGGAGGCCTACAGCGTTCTCGGTGACTCCGACAAGCGGGCGCGCTACGATCGTTACGGCCACGACGGACTTCGCGGCGGCCCCCAGGTCAACGCGGACATCTTCCGCGAGTTCACCGATATTTTCGGTGGCAGCAACATCTTCGAAGACCTTTTCGGTGACTTCTTCGGTGGAGGTCGAGGGGCACGACCGAGACGGGGCGCCGACCTTCGATACGACCTGGAGATCTCGTTCGAGGAAGCGGTCCGGGGAGCGGCAACGCGGATTCTCGTGCCGCGGCAAGAGCTTTGCGAAGTGTGCAACGGCAGCGGCGCTCGGCCGGGTACCAACAAATCCATCTGCCCGACCTGTGGGGGGCACGGCCAGATACGGTATCAGCAGGGTTTGCTCGTCGTGGCCCGGCCCTGCAACGAGTGCCGCGGAAGTGGCCAGGTGATCCCGCATCCCTGTGAATCGTGCTCCGGTCTCGGGCAGGTGCCCCGGGAACGGGAGCTCTCGATCCGGATCCCCGCCGGCGTGGATACCGGGGCCAGGCTCCGTCTCGCTGGCGAGGGAGAGGCGGGCCCGCTCGGTGGTCCTGCCGGCGACCTGTACGTCTTCCTGTCCGTGCAGGAGCATCCCGAGTTCGAACGGTACGAGGACGACATCTACTACACGTTGCCGATCAGCATCACCCAGGCAACGCTGGGCGCCGAAGTAGCGGTGCCCACGATCGATGGCACGGAGAAGCTGAGCATTCCGGAAGCGACGCAAACGGATACGGTCTTCAAGCTGCGCGGAAAAGGAGTTCCTCGGGTTCGCGGGGGCAGCCGCGGCGATCAGCTGATCCGGATGAATGTGGTCACCCCCGAGAAGCTGACGAAAGAACAGCGCGCGCTTCTGGAGAAGCTGAACACGACGTTGCCCGCGCCCGAGCGGAAGCGCACCCGACGCAAACCCGCCAATTCGCGCGAGAAAGGCTTCTTCGAGAAGCTCTTTGGCTAGTGCCCTATAGCGTTACCGTTCCGAGACAGCCAGGTGCGGTCCGTATGGCTAGACAACGTCGCTTCCTCGTCGAAAACCTGTCCTCGAACGAGGTTCGCCTGAACGAAGAAGAATCACACCATCTTCTCCACGTGCTTCGGTTGAACGAAGGCGACGAGATCGTCCTGTTCGATGGCAAGGGTCTTGCGGCTCGGGCGGTGATCGAAAGTACGCGGGCGCGTGAGGTTCGAGCACGACAGCTCGAGCGGTTGAGCTCGAACGAATCTTCACAGGAGCTCACGCTTGCCCTCGTCGTTCCGAAGACCGCCGTCATGACGGAGATCGTTCGCCACGCCACTGAGCTCGGGATCACCCACTTTCTTCCGTTGACGAGCGATCACGCGCAGATCCCGCTGAAGAGCCTTCAATCGCGGGTACCTCGGTGGCGGCGCACCGCCATCGAAGCCTGCAAACAGAGCGGACGCAGCTCGGTCCCGACGTTCGACGAGCCGCAATCCTTCCGGACGGCCGTGGCGAGCGCCAGCTCAGGCGTCACGCTGGTGACGGTCCCGGAAACGCCGCCTCTCGAGTGGTCAGGTTCGCCCCCCGCTTCCGCCAGCGTCTTCGTTGGCCCAGAGGGTGGCTGGACTGAGCAAGAGCTCGGAGTGGCGCGAGACGCGGGTGCTCGAGCGTTCGGCCTGGGGCCGAGGACGTTCAAAGTGGAGACCGCAGCACTGGCGGCGGTGACGCTGGTTCAGTACTTGATGGGAGACCTGGGGCCGAGTTAAACCCAAGCAGTTTTCGGGCTCAGGCTCGGGCACGGGCTCGGGCTCGTCTAGGCACGGAACTTGATCTACTGCCGCTCACCACAAAACGGACAGGCACCCGCACGGGCGTGGAGCGGCTTCCTGCAGTTCCAGCAAAATCCGGCAGACGCCTTCTCGCGCGCTCTAACCCGTTTCCGAATGTCATCCATCCGGGAAGCACGATGGTCGATCTCGCCCGCCGTCCCGAGATCATCGATCATTTCGCTGGCCTGCTGGTAACGGTCGGAGACCGACGGTGCCAGCGCTCGCACGATGATCTCCTCGATTTCCACCGGGATCCCCCGGTTCCGCTCGCGCGGCGGCACGAGCCGGCCCGAGGAGGCCATCTTCTCGAGCTGCCGCGGGTTGGCACTGAAGTAAGGGAGCACACCCGTCATCATCTCGTACATGATGACGCCGACCGAATAGAGGTCCGAGGCGAAAACGGCCCGCCCCTGGAACTGCTCAGGCGCCATGTACGGCGGGCTTCCGATGATCGTCGATGCTCGGTCGGCGACTTCCAGGAAGCGAGACGTGCCGAAATCCATGATCTTGATCTTCCCTTCCGGCGTGACGAGCACGTTACCTGGCCGGAGATCGCGGTGAAGCACGCTTTGCTGATGTGCGTATTCGACGCCGACACAGATCTGCAGCGAGAACTCAACGGCAGTGTCGAGCTCGATACCTTGTGTTCTCTGGATGAGGCTCTCGAGCGTTTCCCCCTCGACGTACTCCATGACGATGAAGAAATAGTCATCGGCCTTCTCGGCGGTTACGATGCGAACGATGTTGGCGTGGTCGAGAGCCGCGAGAAGGCGCGGCTCCTTAAGGAGCTCGTCGAACTCGCCGTTCTGCTTGTGGGGGACCTTGAGGGCGTACTTCTTCTGGATCCAGGTATCGCGGGCGAGATAGACGGTACCAAATCCGCCGCTACCGAGGGTCTTCAGGATCTGATACTTGCCCAGCTGCTGGTCGAGGAGAAACATCCGCCCTCACGCTTCAGCGGCGGAGTATATCAGCATCCACCATCCAGTAACTGCACCGCCAGTTCCCCAGCCCGAGCCCGAGCCCGAGCCCGGCGAGGGGCCGCGGCAGTAGTTCTATGCTGGAGCGGCGCGGACGGACACCGGCATGGGAATCGACGTGTTGCGGGCAAGGGCTCGGGCACGGGCAGGGGTAGCATCGCTGGCAGCTTGGATGCTGAACGGCCGCTTGTTGAAGCGATGCTCAAGCCATTGACAACACAAGGGTTTTTGCCTAACATAGAACATTGGTCTGAATCCTGGGTTCAAAGTGAGGCAAGCGTAAAGGGTTAGAAGGAACGCGACCATGCACATCAACGATCTGTTGAAAGTTGCCTCGGAGCGAAAAGCCTCCGACTTGCATCTCAAAGTCGGCAGCCATCCCGTGCTGCGTATCGCGGGCGAGCTGGTTCCCCTCGTGGAGATGAAGCGGTTGATGCAGGAGGACACCATAGCGATGGCGTTCTCCATCATGAGCAACCGACAAAAGCAGAAGTTCAAAGATAACCTCGAGATCGACATCGCCTACAGCGTGCCCGGGCTGGGGCGATTCCGTGCCAACGTATTCCAGCAGCGCGGCACGGTGGGACTCGTCCTTCGTGTCATTCCGGTCAAGATCCTGACCGTCCGCGAGCTCGGACTGCCGCTCGTGCTGGAGAAAATCGCCCAGGAAACGCGCGGGCTCATTCTCTGTACGGGAACAACCGGTTCGGGAAAATCGACCACGCTGGCCGGGATGATCGACTATATCAACTCGCATCGCTGCGAGCACATCATGACCATCGAGGATCCGATCGAGTTCCTCCACCGGGACAAGAAATCGATCGTGAACCAGCGCGAGGTCGAGGTGGATACGAAGACCTTTGCGGGAGCTCTCAGAAGTGCCCTTCGGCAGGATCCCGATGTCATCCTCGTCGGTGAGATGCGTGACTACGAGACTATCGAAACGGCGATCACCGCAGCGGAGACGGGCCATCTGGTGCTCTCCACCCTGCACACCCTGGACGCCACCGAGACCATCAACCGTATCATCGCCGTCTTCCCGCCCCATCAGCAGAAGCAGATCCGTTTGCAGCTGTCGGGCGTTTTGAAAGCGGTCGTCTCCATGCGTCTGATCCCCCGGGCCGATGGTCACGGGCGTGTTCCGGCCGCCGAGGTGATGATTGCAACGCCGTTCATCCGCGACAGCATCATCAACAAGGACAAGACGAAGCTCATCCACGAGGCGATCGCGGCCGGTGTGTCCCAGTACGGCATGCAGACTTTCGACCAGTCCATCTTCAACCTGTACAAGAAGGACCTCATCACTTATGACGAGGCTCTGCGCCGGGCGAGCAACCCGGACGAGTTCAAGCTCAAGATTCAGGGTATCCAGTCCACGAGCGACCTCGCACAGGAAGAGATGGAAAAGAGCATGACCGACTTCATGGACGATCGTGGCGGAGGCGACAGCTCGTTCGAGCTCACCTGATACAGGGCCCCGACCGAGGGCTCTGGACTTCGCCTACGCGCGCCTCGCGCGCAGGGCCCACAGCCAGGGAGAGCTCACCCTGAAGCTGGAGAGGGCCGGCTACCCCGAGGGCGAGATTCGAGACACCATCGAGCGCCTCCGCTCGCTTCGCTACCTGGACGACGAGAGCTTCGCCACGAGCTTCGCGCTGCAAGCCGTGGAGCGAAAACGCTGGGGCCCGGCCCGGATCGAGCAGAGCCTCCGTGAGCGATGCCTCGCCGATTCCCTCATCGCCCAGGCCTTGAGGGCCGTGTTTCCCGACGGAGAAGACGGGACCGCCCGGGAGGCACTATCGCGTTTCAACAAGCGCGCGCCTGGCGGCACGCCGCGCCAGAGGAAGGCGCGAGCCTACCGTCACCTGCTGTCGCGCGGTTTCTCGCCGAGCGTCGTCGACGATATCCTGGAAGATGAGGAATTCGACGAAGAAGAGTGACGAATTCCCCCAAACTGTGTTTTTGTATACAGTTGACTCCGAGACCGGATCATGAAGGCCAGCGAGATACGTAGTCGTTTTCTGGGCTATTTCGAGAAAAACGGGCACAAGATCGTGCCGAACTCCCCGCTCGTCCCGCATCACGACCCGACCCTGCTGTTCGTCAATGCTGGAATGAACCAGTTCAAGGACGTTTTCCTCGGTCTGGAGAAGCGGGACTACGAGCGAGCGACCAGCGTCCAGAAGTGCGTGCGGGCGGGAGGCAAGCACAACGATCTGGAGAACGTCGGGGTGACCGCCCGCCATCACACGTTCTTCGAGATGCTGGGAAATTTCTCCTTTGGCGACTACTTCAAGAAGGAAGCCATCGATTTCGCCTGGGAGTTCCTCACGAAAGAGCTAGGACTCGACCCGGAGAAAATGTCGGTCACTATCTTTGACGGTGACGACGAGGTGCCGCGCGACGATGAGGCGGGAGAGCACTGGACCCGCTATGTCCCGGAAGATCGAGTCCTCGCCCTCGGGCGCAAGGACAACTTCTGGTCCATGGGAGATACCGGGCCCTGCGGTCCCTGCTCGGAGATCCACTACTTCCAGGGAGATCACCTTCCCTGCGAGGAAACGGAATGCCTCGGAGTTGCCTGCGAGTGTGATCGCTGGCTCGAGATCTGGAACCTCGTCTTCATGCAGTTCCATCGGAACGACGAGGGAGTCTCTAGTCCCCTGCCCGCTCCCAGCGTGGACACCGGCATGGGACTCGAGCGCATCGCGGCCATCGTCCAGGGTGTCGAGAGCAACTACGACACGGACATCTTCCGCAGGCTGATTGGAGCGATAGAGAAGATCGTCGGTCGGACGTACGAAGGCTCGAGCGCTCCTGACGACGTTTCGTTTCGGGTGATCGCCGACCACGCGCGCGCGACCACGTTCCTCATTGCCGATGGCGTGATGCCGGGCAACGAAGGGCGTAGCTACGTGCTTCGCAAGATCATGCGGCGGGCCATGCGACACGGGAAAAAGCTGGGGCAGGATGACCCGTTTCTCTATCGGCTCGCCGCGACCGTCGTCGACCAGATGCAGGCCGCCTATCCGGACCTCGTGCTCGCGCGCTCACTCGTCGAGCGCGTCATCAAGGCCGAGGAAGAACGCTTCGGGACGACGCTCGCAACCGGCATTGCCGCGCTGGAGAAGTTGCTGGGCCTAGAAGAGGTCCTCCAGACGAAGACGCTCGCGGGAAAGGACGCCTTCGCGCTCTACGACACGTTCGGGATGCCGCTCGATTTCCTCACTGACATCGCCGAGGAGGCCGGCGTTCGGATCGACGAACAGAGCTTCGAGGAGCAGATGGCCGAGCAGCGGCGGAAAGCACGCGAGTCCTGGAAAGGCACCACCCAGACGTCCGATCAGAGCATCTACGGAGAGCTCCGCGGGCGGTTCGAATCGGACTTCGAAGGCTACCAGGCCACGGCGCTCGATTCGCGGGTTCTCGCCGTGACCAAAGCAGGGGTCGAGGTCCCGGAGCTGAGCGAAGGGGACGAGGGCGAGGTGTTCCTCGACGTCACCCCCTTCTACGCGGAAGGTGGCGGTCAGATCGGAGATCGCGGAATTCTGGCCGGGCCAGATGGCATTGCCGAGGTGGTCGACACGCGATCCCCCATTTCGGGTGTCATCTCGCATCGCGTGCGCATGAGCAAAGGCAGCCTCGGCAAGGACCAGCGGGTCTCGGCCAAGGTCGATCAAACCAGGCGGGACGGTGCGGCGTCTCATCACACCATCACGCACGCGCTGCACGCCGCGCTCCGCGAGACGCTGGGACCCCACGTCAGACAGGCGGGCTCCCTCGTTACTCCGAGTCGCCTGCGCTTCGACTTCTCCCACTTTACTCCCTTGACGCCGGGTGAGCTCGAGCAGATCGAAGGTCGGGTCAACGAGAAGATCCAGGCGGACCTGGGGATCGAGACGGCGCTCATGACGATCGACGAGGCTCTAGCGCGAGGCGCTCTCGCCTTCTTCGGCGAGAAATACGGCGCGCGGGTTCGAGTCGTCGAGATTCCCGAATTCAGCCGCGAGCTGTGCGGTGGCACCCATCTCCTGCGCACCGGCGAAGCCGGACTCTTGGTCATCACCAGCGAATCTTCCGTTGCCTCCGGCATCCGGCGGATCGAAGCGCTCACCGGCCCGGCAGCGGTCAGCTACGTTCGCCGCCAGCGCGAGCTGGTGGAGGGCGTGAGCCGTACGCTTCGCACCCAACCGGAAGAGCTCGTCTCGACCGCCGAGCGTCTGCGCGACGAGCTGCGCAAGAAGGAAAAGGAAGTGGAGGATCTGAAGCTGAAGCTAGCGACGGGCGGTGCTCGAAGCGCCGACCAAGCGACGGATCAGATCGGAGACGTGCTGCTCTGGACGCCGAGGCCACTTCAGGGCTTCGACAAGAAGCAGCATCGTCAATTCGTCGATGCCTTCAAGGACAAGCACCAGGGGCAGGGATGGGTCGCGGTCTCCGCATCGGTCAAAGACGAGAAAGTCTCGGTCATCGTCGAGATTTCACCTGAGGTGTCCGAGCGACTTCGAGCCGACCAGCTGATCAAGGATCTCGCCGCGATCATCGAGGGGCGTGGCGGCGGCAAGGCGGGGCGCGCCGAGGCCGGTGGCCGACACCCTGAGCGAGTGCCCGAGCTCTACGACAAGGCCCGAGAAGCCGTACGTCAAGCCGTGGAGGGCGTGCGTGCCTGAGCATTCATCATCCAGTAACGTCACCACGGGTTCCCCAGCCCGAGCCCGAGCCCGGCCATCGACATTCATGTCACGAGGGGCGTCATCCCCCTGCTCGCAGCCACGCTTCTCGGCTCAGGAGCCACGGCGGTCCACGCTCAGGTCTACGGATACACCGACGACAAAGGCGTCCTCATCCTCTCCAACGTGCCGAACAACGATCGAATACGCCTCATCGTCGATGGCACGCCCGAAGAAGCGGGACGGATGTGGCACTACACCGGCCAGTACGACCCGCTCGTCCTGAAAGCCGCCACGCTGTTCGGCGTGGACTCGGCTCTCGTGCGCGCGGTGATCGCGGTCGAGTCCGCCTTCAACCGCTACGCCAGGTCGCACAAGGGAGCGCGCGGCCTGATGCAGCTCATGCCCGCCACCGGAAGGCAGTACGGCGTCGTAAACGCCTACGACCCGTGGCAGAACATCCGTGCCGGCACCGCACATTTGCGTGATCTGCTCGACGGGTTCAAGGACCTGCGGCTCGCGCTGGCCGCCTACAACGCGGGTTCCACACCCGTTCGCCACTACAAATCGATTCCACCCTACCCGGAAACGAGGAATTACGTGCGCAAGGTCATGGCCATCTATCAGGCCGGCACGAAGATCGAGATCATCAAAGGCGACAAGGTCTACACCATCGCAAACCCCGGCGGACAGACGACCGTTTCCAGCACCGCACCGGCGGGAGCGGCCTCCTCGAGCCTCGCCGAGATCGCTCGCCGCAACCGTCGCCGAAGCCAGACGAGGGGCACCATCGGACAGACTCCGTTGCCAGCGGTCGCTACAGAGCCTCTTCGCGAAGAGGTCACTACGAGGCTCGTCTTCTACCGGTACAAGGACGAAAACGGTGTTATTTACATAACGAGAACCCGGCCCGCCCAGCCGCCGTACGAGATCCTCGAACCGTGATATGTTTCTACTTCGTTCGTAGCCGATGAAGTCTTCCACTCCGTTCGATCAGGGGCTCTTTCTTCTCCATTTGAACCGGGGCCGTGAGTTCTTCGACAACCGGAGCTATGTCGACGCCGCGCGCGAGCTCGAAGAAGCGAGGCGCATGCGGCCGGACGACGAGACGGTGATGAACCTCCTGGGGCCTCGCCTATTTCAAACAGGAGAACTTCCGGCAAGCGGACGACATCTACCGCAAGCTCATCGAGACGAACCCGGACTCCTACACCCTTCACTTCAACCTCGGCCTCATCTGCTTCAAGCTCGGCGATCTGGACCGGGCGGAAGCCACGTTCCTGAGGGCGCTCGAGCTCAGGCCCGACAATCAGAAGACGCACTTCTACCTGGGCAACATCTACGAGAAAAAGCACCAGTACTACAACGCGATCTTCCAGTATAGAAAAGCTGGCGCCAATATCATGGTGAAGCGGGTTCAGAACAAGATCGACCTCGAACGTCCGTCCGACCGGGCACACGGCGAGGATTTCACCGTCAAGACACCAGCGCAAGGCACGATGCCAGGCTCCGGCCTCACGCAGCCGCAGCCCGCGGTCGAAGTCCCGGATACGGACGTGGACAGCCAGGAAGGCGGAGAGGCCAAGACCGCTCCCGGCATGGATCGCGTCACCGTCAACAGCATTGATCGGAAACGGATTTTGACCGCACTGGAGCCGGAGGCCCGTGGCCAGGCACCGGCCACTCCCTCCGAGCCGCCTCGGGCGGGAGACGACACCAGGCCGTCGCTGCGCTCTCTCGAGACGACCCAGCCCCGAGGCGCTCCGCCCGACAAGCGAGAGCCCGCGATTCGACAGGAGCCCCCGCCACCGGACACCCGGGACACCGAGGCGACACCGCTCAGGGAGGTGGCTCCGCCACTTGACAGGTCTCCCGGGGCCGATGAGGCGGCTGAGGCGGCCGCCAAGGTCCAGGGAAAGCGTCCCGACGAGACCGCCCCACCACGGACCCTCGACCCGCAGCCCGTGCCGACACGGATGCGCCTGACGGAGCCCATCATCGAGGACCAGTCTCTGGCCGAAATGATCCGGTCCAAGACCCCCACCGACGTCGGAGAGGAGCTCTTCAGCGACGATTCGACGCGGCAGCCCACAATTGTGCCTGAAGAGCAGCACGAGGTCCGTGCCTCGCCTTCGGCCGAACGGCTGAGTGTCCGCCGGGGATTCTCACTGACCGGAGCCAATGTCGAGCGGCGCCGCGCGACGGACAAGGACGCAAACCTTTACTCGCGCATGCGCCGGCGCGACGACATCTTTCGCTTCCTCGAGAACAACTTGATGGAGGTTAACTTCGCCGGCAAGGTCTTCATCAAACAAGGAACCATCTACAGCTACAGCGGAAAACTGACGTTCTGGGTAAAGCCTCAACGAGAAGAAACGGTACCCCCTCTCGTCATCGTAAGCGGTACGGGAAGGCTCCTGTTGACGGACCGCCAGCGCGAGATCTCGGTCATGCAGGTGAACGGCGAAGAGGTTTTCGTGGAACCCCATCACCTGCTGGCCTGCCAGGAAACGCTGACGCCACGATACGCCGTCTTCGAGCAGGAGGAACCACCGCACCACAGCCTCAGAGTGTTGTGCATCGAGGGTACAGGGATGATCGCGCTGTCGGTCGCCACCGATCCACTGGTGCTGACCGTGCAGGAGGACTATCCCATCAACGTATCGAGCTCGAACCTCATCGCCTGGTCGGGCGATTTGTCACCCGTCATCGTGAACGACCAGGCGATCGCCGAGCTCATGCTGCCGAGCGCTTCGAGTGGACCCAACGTGCGCCTGGAAGGCAACGGCAAGGTGATGATGGAAAAATCGGCGCCGTAGTCCTGCGCGCCTGCGCCGCGGTCCCAAGCCCGAGCCCGAGTCCGAGCCCGAAGGGGACCGAGAAACATGGAAAGTAATGAGCGGCGGGCGAGGAACTCCGTCGGCGCAGGCACCTCGCCCAGCCACGGCCGCTTTCGGGCACGGGCATGGGCTGGGGCACGGGCTAGGGCGGGGATCGGCTACTGAAACCCCCACCTCTCCAGACTGACTTCCTTTCCCGATCGCTCCAGGCGGTAGTCGCCCCCGGGGAAACGGCGTGACGCGTAGTGCTCGATTGCGTCTTCGAACTCGGACGCGTCCTGTTTGGTGTCCCAGATGGTCTTCCACAACAGCCGATAGGCTGCGCCCTCGGGAACGACGAGGTAGTGATCCCCGCCCCACCCCGCCGCCGCCTTCTCGGCCCGAGGGCGGTCGAGCTCGCCGTCCAGCAACACCCGCACCAGCAGCTCACCCAGGCGCCCTTCGAAATCGGGCGTTCGGCCGTAGCCGAGTGTCAGTGTGACCTCGACCGGCTCGTCTCGTTCATCGAGGTACTTCTCAGGATGCAGCACCTGCTCCATCGATCGAGGCGGCTCGCGCAGTGCTTCGTTCAAGCCGTCGAACCCGTCACGCTCGAAGATCACGGAGGCAATTCGCACGCCAGACAGGTAGGGGGCCATGAGCTGCTCCTGAACAACGGCCGGCGCCTCGCCAAGGGCCGGCCCGAGCGCGTACATCTGCGCCAAGGAGCTCTCGTCGAGTGCTCCCATCG
The DNA here is from genome assembly GCA_965237685.1 of Candidatus Marinacidobacterales bacterium. Lineage (GTDB taxonomy): Bacteria > Acidobacteriota > Vicinamibacteria > Marinacidobacterales > SMYC01 > CBDEGF01. Next base: position 505,895 of record CBDEGF010000003.1, on the reverse strand, counting down.
CGGCGAGAAGATCTCCCATCCCGGGAACGGCGTTCGTCATGCTGGACGTCAGGTACTGGCTCATCAGGATCATCGCATCGCCTTCGATGAGGCAGAGCGCTGCCAGCCGCCGGTCGTCGAAGTCGCTTTCCACCTCGAGCTGTTCGCGGATTTCCACGTGCTGGTCCTGCACTGCATGACGCAGCTCGTGCGCTAGAATCATCTGGTTCATGACGTTGAGGGACGTTCCGGAGGAAATTGCAAAGAGCTTCTTGACACCGGGCCTCTCGTCATAGAAGCCGGCGATGTTCTCGTTGAGCACTCGCTCCCGGATCGCTCTCAAATCGCGTCCCTCTTCGAGGAAACCGAAGGCCCTCAGCATGCGCTCTTCCCGTCTGGCGAACGACGCCGGGTATTCCTCCTCGAAGAGTCGCCCTATGTAGTCACCGAGATCCTCCCGGGACATGAAATCGACCGGGACCTGGTGACGGAAGCTCAATCCGCCGATCTCCTCCACCTTCGTCGTGAGCTCTTCCGCGGACACCGGCGGCAGGCCTAGCAACTGACCGAGCCGGTCGAGGGCTCGGGCCACCTCTTCCTCGTCCATCTGTTCCGCGACGAGTGGTCGTGACAGAACTCCAGCTAGCGCTAGCAGGAGTCCACAGGTCAGGGCGCGGTCGATCCATCTCCTCACGTGTTGTTTCTCCTCAGAACCAGAATAGCGCCCAGCAGGAAAAGCTCGAAACACGCTGTGGCGGTCCACAGGCGGGCGGGCGTCAACCAGGGCCACAGATGGGCCATGACCGGGCTTCGATAGGCCCCTGCCGGTTTTGATGGCAGGTCTCCCCGCCGCCAACCCGTCACGTCGAGAAGCGGCCCGTACCAGCGCTCGAGGATCGTGTTCTCGGCGCCGGCGACCTGGTGCTCACCGGCGTCGAACGACTCGTTACGCCGTTGCACGTGGAATCGCCCCTCGGTGGCATAAGGGTCACCCGCCACGAGCAAGGTTTGATCGGGCCGGAGGAGTGCCTCCTTCTCCGCTTGCGTCAGCGAACGCCATCGTTCGGCTCGGCTCGCGCCTGCTTTCTCGAGTGCCCCTGCGTCGTACCAGGAGACAATGGTGACGTCGCGGCAGGTGACCTCCTGGCCAACGTGCACCAGCCTCAGGAACAGGGACAGAGCGAGCGTCGCCGCCATCAGCGCGGCAAGCAGACGCTCGACCTCCCGGGGAGACGGGCGCGAGGGAGCCTGGTCTTTGGCCAGAACCCACCCGTAGCCAACACCGAGTGCACCGGCGGCGACGTTCAAAGCCACGTCGCGCACCTCCCCGTAGCGGGAGGCAAGAGCCCACTGGAAGAGCTCGTCCACCAGGCCAACGCCGAAGACCATTAACAGGCTCCACAGCACACGACCCGGGGAAGAGGCTGCAGCGTTCGAAAAACAGGCCAGGACCCCCAGCGCGCCGTACTCCACGAAGTGCGTCAGCTCGACGAGACGCGAGCGTGCGTCGGGAGGTGCCAGCAAACGAGAGAACGTGTAGCCGGCGACGGCGAGAAGGAGCATCTGGAATAGCACTGCGACGCCCGGCCGGCCACGGTAGAGCACGACCGCAACGGCAAGAACGGCCGACCCGGCCAGGCCCGCCAGAACGAAGCGGCTGAACGAACCCGCCAGGTGCGTCCGTAGCAGCGGGATGAAGGGGGCGGAGAGCCAGATGACACCGGCCCAGAGCGCGAAAGCGGCGAGGAAGCGGTTACGAACCCGAAGGCTCATCAACCTCGAACCGACAAGCCTCCTCCCCCTGTCCCCGGCAGCTCACTTCCCGAACCGATGAGCAGGGGATATCGGTCTTCTGCAATAGCCCCGCAAACAGTGCGGCGTAGAACTGGCAGCGGTGCCCGCCGCCGTCATCGGCCGGGGTCAGACAGAAAATGGAATTGTCGACCGTGATGATGAACTTGCCGTTGTCTTTCTGTACCGAGAGAAGAGCGTCTTTATGAATACTGCGGAGTCCACTGCGCAGCAGGTGCTTGAGGAACCTCTCTTTCCCGAATCTGGGGAGCGACTTCAGTAGCCGCCGTTCGATCTGGGACATATCCGCATAAGCGCGCTCCGAAGCACCGATGCCGGCCGCCTCGACCACTTTCTCGTAGATCGACGCATTCTTTCGCAAGTATCCGACCGCGCCGATGACGGGGGCGACGTGAAATCGTGTCTGACGCGAGGAGAGGTCGAACCACTTGCCGAACACCTCCAGCTGTTCGGGAGCGTGTTCGTCGAGCGCCTTCTGGAGGCAGGTCACGAAGAGCCTCTCGACCTGAATGTCCTTGTTGGTCACGGCTTCACGCATGAGTCAATCGTCGGGCTCACCGCGAGACACTCTGGTATGCGTCGTGAGCATTGCCCACAACGACGGCGCGCCAATAGCATAGGCTTGGAAAAACTGCCGCGAGTATAGCAGCCCGACGGCGAAGAGACAAAGAGCGATGACTAAGTACCCTGTTTCACAATTACGGTGGCATTCGAACGCCGATGCATCCCGTCTGGCTGCGTTGCTCGTCGGTCATATATCCAGATATTACTCGCTCCTCGCGCCTTGCCAGCCGGGCGCCTCGGCGTTCTCGGTGCTTCACCATAATTATGAAACAGGGCACTAAACTGGAGGTCGCGATCCTCGCAGGCGGCGGTAGCCGCCGTATGGGTTGTGACAAGAGCCTGCTCCCGCTGGGAGGGCGCCCCCTGGTTCTCCATGTGATCGAGGCTCTCGCCGGCCTCGGGTCGCGAGCTCGCATCATCACCGCCAACCCCGAGCTCGGTCGTATCGCCGGGCTCCCGCTGCAGGGCGACCTGATCGCCGGCAGGGGGCCGCTTTCGGGTATCCACGCCGCTCTCGCCACGGCGATCGAGCCGTGGGTCTTCGTCGCGGCCTGCGATCTCCCGTTTCTGGAGGCGGCGCTGGTAAGAGGCCTGGCGGATCGCTGCACCGACCGCCTCGATGCCGTCGTCCCCTGTCCGGGTGGGGCGCCGGTGCCGGTAGCCGCGCTCTACCGGTCGACCAGTGCGAGGACTTGCGAAGAGATGCTGGCGGAAGGCAAGTTAGCCGCACGGGCCCTGATCGATCGCCTGAGTGTTCGTGGGGTCGATGACGGTGAGCTCTCGCGGCTCGGGCTATCCGATCGGTGTTTTCTGAACGTCAACACACCGGAGGACCACCGGCGAGCGGAGGAGCTTCTCTAGTCTAGTCTAGTGCATCATCGCGCGCTCACTCCTCGTTCCCGCCTACGCCCTCCGGGCTTCGGCGAGGTCCCGACGAAGCCTAGCGAAGTCGGACGCGCGCGGCGCCTCGCTCCTCGCTCGGTGTGCTATCGGCCCATTCGGGCCGGTCTCGCGGCAGACGCGTTTGATGCCGCTCGGCAGGCTGCAGACGGGTTTGTTAGTTGTTAGCCTTAATCGCAAAAAAGAATTGGGGAAAGAGGACTTTAGGTATTGACAAAGGGGCCTCCAAGCTTATGTTTAGAGCATTGTCAGCAAACAAGACTCTAAAAGCCGGAGGCCCCTATAGTGCGATTGAGGATAGCGGGAGTTCGACAGATTTTCAAGAAGGATCTACCAATCGAGTTTGCCGAGCAAAACCTGACTTCGTTCGGTGGATTGGAGCTATTTTGCCGGTACTTCAAGCAGATCGAACTTCATCGTCGCGTGCGTGAGGCATGTCGAGCATCAGAAGTAAAGTCGGATTACGGGTGCGTGAGAGGTTTTGCAAGTTGAGGAAGCTCCGAATCATCAAACCACAGCCCACCAGCAGGATCATGGTCAGTGCCAGCTCCGCAACCATGAGACAAGACGTCGTTCGCTTGATACGGAAGCCACCGGCCTGTCCCCGACTCCCTTCCTTCAGAGCTTCAGCGATGTCGGTTTTGGAGACGTGGAGCGCCGGGGCAAGCCCAAAGAGAATGCCGGTAGCAAAGCAGATGACTACGAAGAACGCTACCACCGTAAAGTCCAGTGAGAAATCGATCCAGTAAGGCTTGTTGATGTCGGCCACAGCGAGCTCGAACGTGCGTATTCCCCACAACGACAACATGAGACCCACGGCACCGCCGATCGAGCCGAGAAGAACGCTCTCGATGAGCAATTGCCGAACGATGCGCCAGCGGCTCGCTCCCAGCGCGGTGCGGATGGAGACTTCGCGCACGCGTTGGGCAGACCGCGCGAGCAACAGATTGGCGACGTTCGCGCAGGAATGAGCAGGACGAAGCCGACGGCCCCCATGAGCGTGAGAAACAGCAGCTTGATCTCGCCTCCGTGGTACTCGTCGTTATAAGGTTTGACGACGGCACCGATGCCTTCGTTGGTATCTGGATACTCCGCTTCCAGGCGCTGGGCGATGCTCGTCATCTCGACGCGGGCCTGAGCAATGGATGTCTCCTCGTTGAGTCTGCCGAACACTTCGAGACGGCGGCGGTCACGTTCCTCGCGTTGCTCCGTGTTGAAATCGATGGGACGCCACATTTCAGCAGCCTCGGGAAATTTCATTCCCTCTGGCATGACGCCGACCACGGTCGAAGCGACTTCGTTGACGCGGATCGTTTTCCCGAGAATCTCCGGATCACCGCCATAGCGGTTTTGCCACACACCGTAGCCGAGAATGGCGACCGGCTCGGCGCCGGGCTCGTCTTCGCCCGGGAGAAAGTTGCGTCCCATCAGCCGCTCCTGGCCGAGCAGGGGAAAGGTGTTCGCCGTTACCCAGGCTCCTCGCACCCGCTCCGGGGCGCCGGTCTGGTCACTAACGTTCATCGTCCCTTCGTCGGCGGCACCGAGCCCCTCGAAGCTTTCGCTTTGCTGTCGCCAATCCAGGTAGTCGGCGTAAGAGACCTCGATGCTCTCTTGCCTCTCGGACAACTTGTTGTTCTCCAGGTGCATGATTCGGTGGGAGTCCTCGAAGGGAAGGCCCCTCAATAGAACCGCGTTGACGAAAGTGAAAACGGTACTGTTGACGCCGATACCGAGGGCCAGGGCCGTCACCGCCACGGTGGTAAACCCGGGATTCTTGACCAGCATTCGAAAACCGAGTCGCAAATCCTGTAAGAAGCTCATTTGGAGACACCTTTCCTGTCAGCGTCAGGCTCGGTCATCCACTTTGGGCTGGCGTATGTCCTGCCCAGAAGCGCAACCGTTCGTCCTAAGAACGACCGGGACCTCCAAAAGGTTCGCTACTTTTTGGAGGAAGGGTGGACGAGAACGACTACGGCCTATTTCGCTTTGGGACTACTCGATCCCAAGCAGATCTTTCAAATAGGCTTCATAGTCGCTGGCGTCGCGGTAGCCAGGCAGGACCGGAGCCACCCAGTCTGCGGTAAAGACCAGAATGGACGGCGCATGAAGGGAAAGGTCGCGGTACAGAAGCTCGACGGATCCGAGCGGCCGGCGGTCTTCCGGAGAGATTCCCGCATCCTCGGCGGTCCGAGCCACGTAGTCGCGCTCCGAAGCGGAGTCCACCACCGCCACCAGCCCGAGCTCGAGCCGCGTCGAGGCCTCCTGGATCTCCCGGTAGCCCTCGACAGACATGGGCATGTGGGGAGACCAGTGGTAGACGATGAGCACCCCTTTGTCTTTCAGGAGTGCCCGCAGCTCGTCGTCCGCGAACGCATCCCGGGGATAGGTGCTGGGCTGGTGGGCCTCCGTCACGCTGCAGTCCGCCCCGAAGATGACGACGTCCGTACCGTTCTGGTCCATCCGATAGACGCGGGGGACGGAGTCGGAGGACAGCTGTAGCGTGGTCCAGATCCCGAGCCGCTTCGTCGGAATGCGATAGATCTGGGAGCCATCCACTCCGTCGACGACCTGAAACGTTTCTTCGACCGCGCCCCAGGCCTCGAGCCGAGCTCGCATCGCCTCCCCGCAGGTCAGGCCTTCGGTGAGCCCGCGCCACTGGGCGCGCCCCTCGACCGGGGACCACAGAAAGGCTCCGATCGCAAAAACATAGAGTGTCATTCTCGGTGTCATATCGGTTCCCATCGTAGTCCGGGCATTCGAGCCGGTCAAAGCGAATAGGCCTGTTGACGCTACTTTCTCTGCCGAATACGCTTGCGCACTACTTCGGCCATTCATGGGAACGAAAGTCAACGTAGACGGCAGGCTCGGCGAGGGTGGGGACCGCCTCATCTCCCCGCTCGACCAGGGCTTTCTCTTCGGCGCCAGCGTCTACGAGACGCTTCGAACTTACGAAGGTCGTCCCTTTCTGCTGGAGCGGCATCTGGCGCGGCTGCGCGAGTCCGCCGAGGCGCTCGCCATCGACGTGCCTGTCTCGGACGAGCAAATGGCGGCCCGCCTGGAAGAAACACTCGCTGCCGCGTCGAACCCGGAATCCGTTGTCCGTATCATCGTTTCCGCAGGCATCGGAAGCATCGACTACACGAAGGGCGCCGCACCCGAGCCGATGGTGGTGATCCTGGTGCGTCCCCTGACGCCACCTCCGCCCGAGGCCTACCAGCAGGGAATCCGGGTTGCGCTGGTCGACGTCGTTCGCAACCACCCCGGCACCGTCAGCCCCCGCATCAAAGCCTCCAATCTTCTCAACAACCTGCTGGCCATGCGGGAGGCACAGAGGGCGGGCGCGGCCGAAGGCCTCATGCTGAACTACCGGGGCGAGATCGCGGAGGGCTCCATGACAAACGTGTTCGTCGTCACGGACGGAGTCCTGCGAACACCTCCGCTATCCGCGGGGATCCTCGAAGGCATCACGCGCGAGCTCACTCTTCAGGTAGCGAAAGAGGAGGGAGTCGAGCTGAGAGAGGAGCCGATTCTTCCCGAGGATCTCGCGGCGGCCGACGAAATCTTCATCACCAGCTCGGCCAAAGAGCTCCTCCCGGTGACGAGCGTCGGAGACCGCAAGGTGGGCGATGGCAGGCCAGGCCCTGTCACGAACGGGCTCCTGGCGGCGTATCGCAGCAAAGTGCACGAATTAATGGGGTCGCCTCGCAAGGGAAAGGGCGACCCAAGCTAGACAAGGACCTTTTCCACACCTGGATGCTGGATGCCAGATGCTGTTCAAAAAAATTGGGTGGCCTCCTGGGGAGCAGGAGACCACCGTTTTACTGCGTCGTGGGTCAGCGAATGAAAAGGACTGCGGTTACGGGTCCCACCTTGAAGGTGAGCGGAAACTCGATTTCGATGGCCATTTGGGCCCACATCTGACTAAGGACAAAGAGCCCGGCAGTCAAGACGAGCGCCCTCATGGGTTGCCCCTTGTATACGAGCACTTATGACTCCTCAATGAACGTCGCAAAGTATTAATACAAATGAACTTGTTGAGGTAGGACCACTATAGAGAATCGCAGATTTGCTGTCTAGAGTGAGAAATTCCCTAGTTGCAAAATCCCCAAAGTCTGCCCGCTCTGGGTGGTCTTCGTGGGCTTTTACCCCGGAAAACAGCGGGCCGGGACCGGGTCCACAGGGCGTGACCCGTAGTAGGAACCCAACGTGCTACCGAGGCGTATCGCGATGCAGCCCGAGCATGACACCGCCCCGCGGCGGGAGCCAGTGCTCCTCCATATGGACGCCGTCGTCTTCTCCCGACCACGATCCCAACATCCAGTCGAGCCCGTTCAGCGTCTCGTCCTGCCCCTCGGTGACCCCGTTCCCCAGGAACACGTCCACGACTTCGTCCATTCCGAAGTCCGGCCCCGCGCTCAGATTCGTGATCATGGCAATGACGAGCCCGTGCTCCGGGTAGAGGGAGAGGCAGGTCGTCCCTCCCACCGATCCCCCGCCGTGCCCGACGACTCGGCGTCCGCGCTCGTCCTTTCCGGCGCGCCATCCGAGCCCATATCCCGTCTCCTCTCCGTCGGTCGTCCTCTGTGACGTGAAGAGGAGCGCCAGGGTCTCCGCCTTCAAGAAGCCGGGCGCGAGGTGAGCCTGGCCGAACCGAACGAGGTCCTCGGCGGTCGAGAGAAAGCCACCTCCAGCCCACTTGTAGCTGTTGTCCACGTACGGAGCGTTGTAGAGTAGCCCATCGTCCATCCGTACGTACGGCCGGGCTCGGCCGGTCACGATGAGATGGTTCTGATCTGCTTCGGTACTCCGCATCCCCAGGGGCTCGAACACGCGACGCTCCATGAGGCTCAGGAAGTCGTCGTCGGTTGCGCCCTCGATGACCGCACTGATCAGATTCCAGGCGTAAGTCGAGTAGGAGTATTTCGTCCCCGGCGGAAACAGAAGTGCATCCTCGGCGAAGATCTCCAGCCCATCGAGGACGGTGTCGTAACGCCGCGCGCTCAGAAACTCGTTCCCGTCGTAATGGCGAATGCCCGCCAGATGTCCGGCGAGCTGGCGCGTCGTGATGGGATGCGCCTTCCCCGGAAAACTCGGGACGTAGTGCTGAACGGTTGCGTCGAGATCGATCTTCCCCTCTTCGTAGAGGAGCGCGAGCAGAGCCGCGGTCATCGGCTTAGCGACGCTTCCAACGCGGAACTTCGAAGATGCTCTCACCGGTACGCGCTGTTCGATGTCGGCCCATCCGAACCCCTCGGCCCACACGATCCGACCGTCGATGCCGACGGCAACCGACAACCCCGGGAACTCGTCGATGCGAGCGTGAAGGAACTGACGGGCCCTCGCGACCGCATCTCCGTACTCCAGGTCGCGGGCCTCGGCGTACGATAGCCCACTCGGATGGACGCTCGTCTGCCCACCCGCGGGCACCACCTTGCCGACGAAAAGCGCAAGCGAGGCAAGTAGAAAGCTTCTGGCGATCTTCACGTATTACCCCTCCTCCCGGCCGAGCTAGTGCCCTAGCGATGCTCGAGCAAACGCAGCAGTTCGGTGTTTCGCTCGTCCTCCAGAAACGTGTCGAACTCGAGGAAGTAGTTCTCCGGGTCGTAGCCCACGAGGACGCGAACAAACCCCTCGTCGAGGATCTCCGGCGTCCGAAGCTCGAAGCTCTCCACGTTTCTCAGATGTTCGTACCACGCGTCGAGCTCATCGGTGAGGAACGAGACGGTCACCGCCTTGTCCTCGGTGTAGGAGTGCATTCCGCGACTTTCGTCCACCAGACCGATAAAGCCGGTCGCTGATGTGGGGTAGATATGTGCCCAGCCCTGATCGACGATCTTCTCGAGCCCCATCACCTCTTCGTAGAACCGCTGGATCGCCTCCATATCCTTGTAGTACATCCAGAGAACCGTAGCCTTGAAGCCCAGCTCCGGCCGGCTCGTAGCAACCGTCTCCGCCTCCGCGAGCACCGGTATGAACCGCTCGTTCTCGGGATGAGGATTGAACCGTTCGAACTCGAGGAAGTAGCCCTCCGGGTCGACGACGACAAAGCCGTCGTGAGGCCCTCCCTCGACGACCTTCAGCTCGCTGCGAAATGAGACCTGCTGGTCGCTGAGGTACTCGTACCACTCCTCGAGCTCGTCGGTCACGAGTGCAATAGCCACCGTTTTCGGTTCGTCCGCGGAGTGCATGCCCTCGGCCGCATCGACGAGCGTGAGGTAGGAGGTCGACGCCACACGATAGATTCGAGCAAATCCGTAGTCGGCGACCGGAGCCAGTCCGAGTTTCTCCTCGTAGAAGCGTTCCGCCGCCTCCAGGTTCGCGTAGTAGAAAAAGGCATTGTTGGCCTGGATCTTCATGCCGAGCTCATCGTGCTCCGTGGGAGCCTCTCCTCCGCCGCAGGAGGCGAGCAACAGCGCCACTACCGCGATCCATCGCACGTCCGTCTCCTCGAAAAATTGTGCACTAGTTCGAGCCGCCCATGACCGCGTCCAGAAAAGGCTCGAGCGCCGCTGCTGTCTCGTCCCAGCACTCATGGAAGAAATGTCCACAGCCGGGGATGAGCTTTGTCGTAACGTCGGCGCCCGAGAACGCCGACTCCGTCTCGCGAAGAAATTCGAGCCCGAACGGGTCCTCTTCACCGAAGAGAAGCAAGACCGGCAGCCTCAGAGAGCCCACCTGCTCGGTCCAATCGAATGGCACGTGCGCGTCCAGGTTTCCCTGTTGAAGGGAAATCCGGAAGTTCATCTCTCCGAAACTGGAGGGCGGCGCGAACTGCGGGTCCGCGAAATAGGACCCGGCGGTAGCGGCGACGATCTCGTTCATATTGTCGTTCTCGAGATCCGGAGGTGGCAGCGGGTCTGCGATGACCCCCTGCTCCTGCAACGAACGGAGGTGCGCTTCTTGCCGAGCCATTCCGGCAAGCGTGCCGTCGCTCGTCGGCGGAACACCCCCGAAGAAGATGAGCGAGCCGACGCGCTCGGGATACTCGAGCGCATAGGCGGTGGCCACGGCCGCCCCGTAGGAGTGGCAGAAAAGATGAAGCTTCTCCACATCGAGAAGAGCCCTCAAGGCTTCGAGGTCCTCCACGTGACGGGCAAAAGCATAGTCGCCCGACGCCGGCACGCTGGAGCGGCCACCTCCTCTCTGATCGTAGGTGACGAAGGTACGCTCCGGCCCGGCAATGAACTGGCCGGGCAGGCTTGGCAGCGGTTCCATGTAGTGGCTCGTGACACCACCACCGTGCACCCCGACGAGCAGACTTCCCGGACCACCCACGCTCCGCGCGAACAACGTGACGTCGCCGGTATCGATTTCGACCTCTTGCAGCTGAGGCGTGACGTCGGCCTCGGTGCTCATATCAACGGTCGGCTCCGGTTCAGCGCCGCAGGCAGACATCAGGACAGCTACTAGTGCCAGTAGCAGAAGAGTGTCGAATTCTCGTCGCATACGCTCACCCCCTTCGTGACAAGTCGGGAAATGACTCAAGTTACTCAGAGGAGCCCATTTTCCGTACAATGTTACGACTCTTCATACAATAAGGAGGCCCCTAATGTCATCTGTACCGCAGCCCCCTTCGCCGGAGCAGGTGGAGGAAGCCCGAAAGTACATCTTCGACAAGATGAAGTTCATGCCCAGAGCCATGGAAGATCTCGTGCAAGTGGATCCGAAGATGGCGACCGGGTTTGTAGACTTCTTCGACATGTTTTTCGGTGAAGGCGCCATTCCGAAGAAAATGAAGGAGCTGATGTATCTGGCCATCGGCGTTTCTCATCTATCTCCCGCCTGTCTCGTGCATACGCTCGCGGCGATCAACTGCGGAGCCACCGATCAGGAGCTCGCAGAGGCGGTCAACCTGGGAGTGGTATCCGCCGGTCTCGTGCCCAAAGGTCCAGGGATGCCCTATGCCATCCGCTACGCGAGCAAAGTCATGGAGATAGCCGCCAAATATCGAGCCGGCGAGGACTGGGAGTACCTCACCCCAGCCGAGTTCAAGATGGACTAGTTAGTTAGCTTCTGTCTCGAAAACCAGGATTCTGCTCCACGTCGGGCACGGGCAGGGGCTCGGGCAGGGGCTCGGAAAGGGTCAGGGTTACGCCTCCGGGACAGAAACCGGCTAATCAAAGCTCCGCCCTCGAGGAACAAAAGGCTGTGATTGGGGAGACACTGGCCCACTACCGGATCTCCGGAAAGCTTGGCGCCGGAGGAATGGCAGAGGTCTATCGGGCGCAGGACCTCACGCTCGGCCGCGAAGTCGCCATCAAAGTGCTGCTGAAGGACGTGGCGTCAGACCCGGACCGCGAGCGGCGCTTCGAGCAGGAGGCCCGCGCGGCCTCGGCGCTCAACCACCCCAACATCGTCCAGATTTACGAGATCGGCTCGCACGAGTCGATCCGCTATATGGCGATGGAGCTGGTGGAGGGCGCCACCTTGCGCTCGCTTCTTTCCGATGGGCCGCTCGATTGGGAAAGGCTACTGCCCATCGCCGAACAGTTGACCGCTGGGCTCGCCAAAGCCCACTCGGCCGGGATCGTTCACCGCGACCTGAAGCCGGAGAATGTCATGGTGACCCCTCAAGGCTTCGTCAAGATCCTGGACTTCGGCCTCGCCAAACTGATCGAAGTGCCCGGCGAAGTGAACTCCGCCATCGCCACGATCGAAAAACTTGGCACCACCCCGGGAACCATTCTCGGCACGGTGGGCTACATGTCACCCGAGCAAACGAAGGGCGAGCCTGCGGATCACCGCTCGGACCAGTTCTCACTGGGAACGATCCTCTACGAGATGGCGGCCGGCAAGAATCCCTTTCGGCGAGACACGGGCGTTCAAACACTCTCCGCCGTCATCGAAGCCGTGCCCGAGCCTTTGAGCTGGCACAATCCTTCCCTTCCCGGCGCTTTCTGCTCGCTGGTGGAGCGCTGCCTGGCCAAAGACTCGGCGGGTCGCTACGGCTCGACCGACGAGCTCCTCGACGAGCTGGTCCACGTCACAGAACCCTCGGCAACTGCCGCCGTCGCCCCCGCTAAAAGGAAGCGGCACACCGTAGGGCGCCAGTCAACCGTCGCTGAGCTGCAGCAGGGTCTGGACTCGGCGTTGGAGGAGGGCCGCGGCAGTCTGCTGTGCGTCGTCGGTGAAGGTGGCATCGGCAAGACCACCGTGGTGGAGACCTTTCTGGGCGAAGTGAGCCGAGCGAGCAGGCACCACCAGATCGGACGAGGGCGCTGTTCCGAGCGGCTTGCGGGTACCGAAGCGTACTTGCCGTTTCTCGAAGCGCTCGAGAGCCTGCTTCGCGAGGACCAGGGCTCCCCCGCCCGTCTCATGAAGCAAATGGCGCCGAGCTGGTACTTCCAGCTGAGGCCCGCGAGCTCGGATGTGGGAACGCCGGCCCGCGCGAGCTCCGCGGAGCGCATGAAACGAGAGCTGAGCTCGTTTCTCGAAGAGCTTTCTCGTTGGGAGCCGGTGGTTCTGTTCCTCGAAGATCTCCACTGGGCCGACGTCTCGACCGTGGATCTTCTCGCTCATCTGGCCGATCGCTTCGATCGGATGCGGATGTTGATCCTCGCGACGTATCGCCCCGAAGAGCTGCGGCTCGCCAAGCACCCGTTCCTTCAGGTCCGATCCGATCTCCAGGCTCGCGGGACATGCAGGGAGATCGCGCTGCCGTTCCTGAGCCAGCAGGATGTCGAGCACTATATGTCCCTCGAGTTTCCTGAACATCGTTTTCCAGCCGAGCTGCCGGCGGTCATTCATGCGAAGACCGAGGGAAGCCCGCTTTTCGTGGTGGACCTCCTGCGCTACCTGCGAGACAAGGACGTCATCGCGAATCAGGACGGCGTCTGGTGCCTGGCGCAGTCCGTTCCGGAGATCGAGCGGGAGCTTCCCCAGTCCGTGCGCGGGATGATCGAACGGAAGATCGACCGCCTCAGCGATTCGGATCGGCGGTTGATGATGGCGGCGAGTGTTCAGGGATATGAATTTCACGCGGTCGTGCTCGCGGAAGTGCTGCAACAGGATCCGATCGATGTAGAGGATCGGCTCGAGGAGCTCGAGCGCCTGCACTCGCTGATCGAGATCGTCGGTGAGGAAGAGTTCCCCGACAAGATCTTCACCGTCCGCTACCGATTCGTTCACGTTCTGTACCAGAACGTTCTGCATGGCTCCCTGAGCCCCACACGGAGGGTATCGTGGAGCCGAGCGGTGGCGGAAACTCTGATTCGCTATTTCGGTGAGCAGAGCACTAGCGTAGCCTCCGAGCTCGCCGTTCTGTTCGAATCCGCGAGAGAGCCCGCGAAGGCCGCCGAGCACTATGCGATGGCCGCGAGAAACGCGTTGAAGGTCTTTGCGTTTCGGGAAGCCATCGCGCTGGTACACCGGGGTCTCGCGCTGCTCGAAAGCCTCCCTGACGATGAGGCGCGCGCCCGCCTGGAGCTGACGCTCCAGATGGTGCAAAGCCCAGCACTCGTGACGACGAAAGGCTACGCCGCTCCGGAATCGGGCGAAGCTCTGTCCCGTGCGCGCGAGCTGTGCCGCAGGCTGGACGACGCCCCCCAGCTCTTTCCCATCCTTCACAGCCTTTATCGCTTCAACATGGTTCGAACGGACCTCTCGGTAATGGGGGAGCTGGGGGACGAGCTCCTGCGCATCGCCGAGGAGAAGAACGACGCCGCTCTCCTCGTGCCTGCTCATCGAGCCGTCGGCTCCACCTGTTTTGTTCTGGGAGATTTTTCTGCCGCGGCGACGCACTGGGAGGCTGGAGCCGAGCTCTACGACGCCGCGCTCCACGAGCACTTCGTGAGTGTTTACGGGCAGGATGAAGGATTCGTCTGCGTCTGGTCGTTCCACTGGGCCCAGTGGTACCTCGGATATCCCGAGCGAGCTTCGAGAGGTTATGACGACGTTCGCTCCATCGTCAGAGGAAAACCTCATCCGTACATTCAGGCCTTTTCGCTCGCCGTCGCGTTGTGGTTCCAGCATACGCGTCAGGACTCCCGGAGTCTGCTCACCGCCGCCGAGGCGCTCCAGGAGCTTGCCCAGGAGCATGGCTTCTCTCACTGGATACCTTTTGCAAAATTGTTCAAAGGTTGGGCGCTCCCCGATATGGGACAGCAGGAAAAGGGGATCCCCCTGCTCCGGGAGGGTATCGACGGCTGGCAGGCCACGGGTGCCAACTATGGCCGCCACTTTCAGCTGGGTCTTCTGGCAGAAGCCTGCTGGAGAGCCGACCGGATCGAGGAAGGGCTGGAGGCTACCTCGGACGCGCTTGCGGCGCTCGAGGACACCGGGAGGTTCTGGGAAGCGGAGATCCATCGTGTGCGGGGAGAGCTTTTTCGCGCGAAACGCGAGCCGGTAGAAGCGGAAGCCTCCTTTCACCGAGCCCTGGAGATTGCGCGCCAACAGGGAACCAAATGGCTGGAGCTGCGCGCCGCGACCAGCTCGAGCCGGCTCCGGCACGAGCAGGGCAAGGATGACGAAGCCCGTCAACTCCTGGGAGATGTCTACGGCTGGTTCACCGAAGGGTTCGACACACCGGATCTGGTCGATGCGAAGGCGTTGCTCGACGAGATCGCCTAGGCGGTTCCGGTCCTATTCCTGGGCGAGCGCACGGACCGGGTCGATGCGCGTGGCGCGACGGGCCGGCACCACGCAAGCCACCAGCGCCACGACCCCCAGGACCGACAACACCAGACCGAGGACACCCGGGTCCAAGGGTGACACCCCGTAAAGGTGGCCTTCGATGACCCGACGCAGGCCGAACGCACCGCCGAGACGAAAGACCAGCCCTATAGCCAGAACCAGCAAGCCGTCCCGAAGCACGAGTCGAAACACGTTGGCCGCGTCGCTGCCAAGAGCCACTCGAATGCCAATCTCGCGCGTGCGCAGCTGTACCAGGTAAGGCCAGCACCCCGTAGATCCCCACTGCCGCCAGCAGCAGCGCGGCCAGGCGGAATCCCGCGGTCCGTAGCATGGGGGTGCGCTGATCGGTGAGAGAGCGATCGATGCGCTCGGACATCGTGCGGATGTCGAACAGCGGCAGCTCGGGATCGAGCCCGGCGATCACCCTGCGGACGGGTGCGATCAGCGTCTCGGGATCGGTCGAGCTCTTGACGAGCGTGAGCACGGTGGTGACGAAGAAGCCTTTTTCCTTGAAAAGCTGACGGGCGGTGAATTTGAGATCTTGAAACAGCGACTCCATGGAGCCTCCTGGGGCTTGACGCGGACACACCAGACCCTCGTGGTTCTCGAGCTTTAACGAAGGTGATCTGCCCCAGGTTCCAAATTTCGGGACGCGACGGTATGGTAACGAGAACTTCTGGAGAGACGCATGGCCGACAAACGATGGGCACTCGTGGTTCTGGTGATGCTTGCAGGCGGGGTCCCGGACGCCCAGGAGCTTCCGCCCGGCTATCTCGATCCGGAACCCGTCGTGCGTGCCGTCGAAGAAGCGATCGGGACCGAGAACCTGCGCTGCGTCACGATTTCGGGCGACGGCTACTCGGGCATGGTGGGCCAGCAGCGGTTGCACGGGTACGAGGTGGACTGGCCGCGCGGCGAGTTGACCCGTTACACCCGGACGATGAATTGGGAAGCCGGAACCATGACCGAGCCCTTCGACCGCGAACCGGGACACAACCCAGCGTCCTGGAAATACGGTCTCGGATGGAGGGGCGGCACGCAGCTTCAGCAGCACACCCGCCAGGTTTTCGCCGTCAACGGTAGCTACGGCTGGCACATGGATGGAACGGAGAGCGAGCCCGTCCCGGCCCGACCCGAGGATGCCGAGCGATGGCAGCTGGATCTATGGCTCAACCCGCACGGATTCCTCAAAGCGGCGCAGATGCCGGGCGCCGATCCGCGGGCCGTCTGGCGGTGGGAGCTGGGTGAAACGGGTCGCGACGGCGCGACGACCGCACCAGAGAAAGTGACGATCGTCTCCATAACGGTGCTCGGGAAATACAGGGTCGACGCCACCATCAACAAAGAGAATCTGCTGCAGCGGATCCACACCTGGGTGCCCGACCCGGTTCTCGGTGACATGAACTACGAGCACGAGTTCACCAACGAGAGCTACGTGGATTTGGGGAACGGTGTGCGGTTCCCGACCGGTTGGCACCATCACGAAGGCTGGGATGACAACTACCAGGCACAGAGTGTCAATGCCGGACACAATGCCTTCGGCGGTACGTTCGCCGACATCCAACCCGGCGCATGCAGTGACCCCGTGACCGTCCCCGACTCCGTGCGGAGCGCCAGCTTTCCGACGAGCGTCGAGACCGAGGAGCTGGCAAGCGGGGTCTGGCTACTCGGCGGGAACTCCCACAACAGCGTCGCCGTCGAGTTCCGTGACTATGTGGCGGTGGTCGAAGCCCCCCTCGACGAAGCGCGGAACCTGGCGGTGATCGATGAGGTCGTGCGACTCGTGCCGGACAAACCGATCCGGTTCCTGGTGAATACGCATCAGCACCATGACCACATCGGCGGACTTCGCACCTACATGCACATCGGCGCCACCATCATAACGCACTGGAAGAACCATGACTTCTACACTCGAGACGTGTTGAACTACGCGCCGCGGACGCTGGAGCCGGATATGCTGGCACTCTGGCCTCCGACGGAGCTGGCAGAGGGCTACCAGTACGAGACGGTCCGGGAGAACTATTGGCTGAACGACGCCGCGCGCTCGATGCACATCTCCTACGTCCACCCGCTCGGTCACGCGGAGGGCATGTTGCTCGCCTATCTTCCAGAGGCAAAGATCGTCATCGAGGCAGATCTCTACGATCCGCCCGGCACCGGCGAGCTGCCATCGAACGCACCCACCGCTGCCAACCGGAGTTTGTATCGTCACGTACAGCGGCTCGGCCTGGAAGTCGAGACGATCGTACCGATCCACGGACGGCCGGTACCATGGAGCGACTTCCTGGCCCTTATCGACCCCGGGTCGTGATTGGATGCCACCCACCATGCCCATCGACGAAATCGAATGGACGGCGAGAGAGAAGAAGATAGCAAGACAGGCCTTTCAGTGAGCGCTCGGACATGAGCTCGAGGACCTGATCAAAAAGGTCCGCCAACGAGCACAGAGAATCACGACTCCTGACGACGTGTGGAGCCTCAATGACTATATCTACAAAAGGAGGCGGGACATCGACAAAAGGTACGACTACCGGTACTCCGTTCTCATATTTGTTTTCTCCAGGCTCATCAAACAGAAATGGATCTCCCTCGATGACCTGGAGGGTTTGGATAGAGAGAAGCTCGAGCAGATAGAGCTTCTCGTAGACAACATGTAGGGAGCTCGACCCTCGGACCTTGGGAGACATGAGGTGAAGCGTTATTGCCTGCTCGCGAACACTTTGACCGTTCGATAGGCCACACCCACGGAGTACCGCGCCAGCCTTCGACCCTACCAGGTACGAGCCTCGCGGGAACTGATCCGCACCTGGGTCGGATCAGAGGCAGCCGAGCGCCGCCCGGAGCTCACCGACCGCGGCGAGGATCGAGTCGGCCTGCTGCGTCGTGAGCTTCTTCCCGGACTGAGCCTCCACCTGGGTGACGAAGGCACCAAGCGGCCCGCAGGCCGCGGTCGGTGAGCAGCTCTCGAGGGCCGCCCGCGCGGTGTTCAGCTTCACGAGCAGGCTATTCTCGATGCCGCGCAGCAACTCGAAGCTCTCCACGAGATCCGAAAGCTCGTCGATCCTCACGGTGACCGGTGTGGCGAGGTAGGCGTGGTCCTCACCGCCGATCTCGCCCCGGCCAACGATCTGGCCGACAGCGTTGACTGCAAGGGCGAAGGTCAGCTCCCAGCCCGTGCCGGCCGGGATCAGCGTGTTCAGGTCCGCCATCTCCCCGCCGGCGTAGACGAAGGCGTGCTGCGGTTGCAAGCCGTCCGGCATGTCCGACCAGCCCACCATGGGGCCGGAGTCGTGAACATCGGCGGCGATGCTCGTCGGGCCCCCAAGCGTGCCAAGGTCGGTCATCTGACCGTCGGCCCAGAGGAAGGCGTGGAAGGTGATGTCTCCGGCCACGTCCGACCAGCCGACGACCCGCCCCGCGTCGTCCAGCCCGAAGCTCGCGCTGCGCGTGCCGCCCAGGGTTCCGAGCGCCCATATTCTGCGCGCGCGGATGGATCCGTCTGCACGTGGATCACGCCATTTTCGACGGCCAGCTGCTCGACGGGCACACTCACATTGTGCACGAACTCGAAGCGGCCGGTGACCAGCTCCGGGATCTCCGATCGCGACACTGACTTTCCCAGCACGCGCCACTCGCTCGGGTGCCGGCGCTTGGCACGGCTGTCCAGCTGAAGGGTGAACTTCTTCCCTCCAATCAGTTGCCACCTGGAGGCGTGCCGCCGCCATACGGAACAACTCTTCGCGGGCGGTCGCTGCGGCCTGGGCCAGGTTGGCG
The DNA here is from genome assembly GCA_965237685.1 of Candidatus Marinacidobacterales bacterium. Classification (GTDB taxonomy): domain Bacteria; phylum Acidobacteriota; class Vicinamibacteria; order Marinacidobacterales; family SMYC01; genus CBDEGF01. The sequence goes on along the minus strand of CBDEGF010000003.1, from coordinate 487,235 downwards.
CTGTTGAAATTGGCAGGGTGTTGACTGGCTACCGGACGTGGTGCCCTGATCGGGAGTACGTGCAGTATCGCACTGAATCAGAGTGACGCGATCGATAGGTACGGCCAGTTCTTCGGCGATCAGTTGTGTTTGTGCCGTGTAGAGACCCTGACCAAGCTCACACTTGCCGGTGTAGGCGGTCACCCGCCCCTGCTGGCCAATGGCAATCCACGAGTCGAGCTGGTCTCCCGGCACTCCCGAATCCTGGGCCGGCGCGGGCCCTGAAGCCAGAATCCTTCCCGCCGCGCTGAAGCCAACGATCAAGCAACCGGCTCCCTTCAACAAATCCCGGCAGGACAATACGAGCCGGTTCAGGGCGGCTCCGGCGTCCGGCGTCAAAGACGTCGGCTCCACCGCTCCAGCTGGCTGCTTCCTCATCCCGCCACCTCCCGTGCATACCGCCTGATGGCTCGAAACATCCGAACGTGTGCGAAGCAACGGCACAGCACCGTCGACATGGCCTGCTGAATCTGTTCGTCGCTTGCCTTCGGGTTCTCATCAAGGAAGGCTTTTGCGGTCAAGATCACGCCGCTGAGACAGAATCCATATTGCGCGGCCTGCTCTTCGATGAAGACTCGTTGAATCGGGTGCGGGCTCTCCGCAGTACCCAACCCTTCCAGAGTGGTTATGTCAGCACCATCCATTGCCTCTACGGGCGTGACGCAGGCGCGGATTGCCCGACCTCCCGCGATCACCGTGCAGGCTCCGCACTGTGCCAGCCCACAGCCGAACTTCGGCCCACGTAGCTCGAGGTCGTCGCTCAGAACGTAAAGCAACGGCGTGGTAGGATCCACATCCAAAGAGTGTGAACGACCGTTGACCGTCAGGGTAATCGCGCTCATGTCATTCCCAGTCACGCTCCTTGACGAATTGTCGGACTCCTTGAATGAGATGCCGCATGCCCGAGGCCATACTACGGGCTGCCGGCGGGGTGGAGGGCGTTTGGCCTCACCGGCTCCGCCGCGCGCGAGCTGGCACTGTGCAGCATGGCGACGGTTCGGTAAACCAAGTGGGCAAACTTGGAATAAGGGATGTAGACGAGAAGGAAGAAAACAAAGACGAGATGAATGAAATAGGTCGGATAGGCAAGCCAGGGCACGTCGGCCAGCCGCAGGAACTGACTGAGGAACCCGGTTAGCGTAGTCAGGAGTAGAATATCGAGGAAGAGCCAGTCAGAGTAAGTGCTCTTGCCAGCCCTCTCCCTGTCCGCGATGCGCCGGTAGCCGAAGACAACCAGGGCGCTCACCAGCGCCAGCCCGCTCACGTTGCCCAGGATCTTCACCGGGTGCCACAAGGGCCAGGGAGTCAGGTAGCCGAAGGCGTAGATGCCGATCCCCACGGAGGTCGTGGTCACTACCAGGCCCAAGAACGCGTAAAACGCCAAGAGGTGGGTCCGATGGAGATGCTCCTTGAGCGTCTTCCGGGTCCCCACCGGCTCCTCGCTGCACTCTTTGAACGTGCGGTGCTTCAGGATCGTAACGAGCGTCGCGACGAGACGACGAGGGGAGCGGTCGTCATTTGTTCTCGCGTTCTGGCTCATGGCCCTCCAGTAGCGGATACCTCCAAACAGCGCTCCGATTCCAGACAGCGTCAAAGCCGTGATGAAGACCCCCTCGATATAAACGATCGGCATGAACTTGGAGAAGACGACCTCTCCAGCCGGCAGCGCCGTCAGGTGCCCCAACCACCCCAGGATTGCCCCGAATAGGAGTGCGGGAACGGCGAACAGGAGTGGCAACAACTTCGGCTCCTTGAGCGCTTCCCCCATGAATTTGGGAAAGGCATAGTGGCCAATGCTGTAATCCCTGAGCGAGGCCATCAACTCTGCCGGCTTGGCGTCCCTCGGGCAGTAGGCGGTACAAGTTGCGCACTCGTGGCAGAGCCAAATGGAGGCGTTGGATAGCGCCCTATCCCTGAGCCCCCACTGGACCCAGACCATCTCTTTGCGGGGGAATGGGTTATCGGTTGTGGAGATCGGGCAGGCTACCGAGCACGTCCCGCACTGGTAACAAGCATTCAAATCGTGGGCGCCAAGCCCCAGGATCTGTCGCTTGAACTCGAGGTCAGGTTGGACCAGCGTCGTTTCCGGCACGATGGATATCCTAAAACCCCTTCATCGGATTAGGACCCACCCGCTTGATGGTTTCCACGAACTCCTCCAGCAAGCTTGGGAGCCTTGCGGAGTCAGATATCTCCACCTCCATGAATTGCACCCGCTCCGCCTCCAGCGCCAGGCGATCGAGCGTCTCCTGTACGTTCTCCATCCGTGTCTGCAGGAGCTCACTGCCCCGGATGTAGTGGCACTGGTAATCCTCGCCGGACTTGCAACCCATCAACGCCACCCCGTCGAAACCTCTGGAGACGGCATCAGCGATCAAGATACTGTTGACCGATCCCAGGCATCGCACCGGGACCACTCTCAAGGAGACGGGAAGGTGAAGGCGCGCGATTCCTGCCATATCCAAAGCCGGGTACGCGTCGTTCTCGCAAGCGAGTGCCAGGATGCGGGGCTTCTCCTCGTCATCTTCGGGGATCGAGACGGCTTTGATCATCGAGGACAGCATGTCGACCGAGTAATCGTTGAAGGAGATGATTTGGACCGGGCAGGCCCCCATGCATATACCGCAACGCCGACACCGGTTGGGGTCGAGAACCGGGTGTTTTGCCTCATCGACCTCGAGAGCACCAAATGGGCATTCTTGGGAGCACCTGCCGCACGAGGTGCACTGCTGCATGAAAAACTCAGGGTAGGAGAGATCGCCGACCCGCGGGTGCACGGCGGCTCCCGCGGAGGACTTCTCGATGGACTGGACGGCTTTGAGCGCCGCCGCCGCCCCGTCCTGAGAGCTTGTGGCCAGGTCCATGGATTGGCGCACCGAGCCTGCCGAGTAGATTCCCGTCCGCCGTGTCTCGTAGGGAAAGCAAATGAAATGGGAGTCGGCGAACCCGAACTTCGTGGTGGGTAGATCTTTGCCTTGGAGGTACTCTAGGTTCAGCGAGCCGCTCGATGCGGGGTCCAGCGTGGCAGGGATCATGTCCGCGGAGAGGACCAGCAGATCCACCACCATCCTGATGGCGCCCCCCAGCACCGTGTTCTCGACGTCGAGGACGATGTTGCCGTGGGTGTCCTCGGCGACGTTTTGGATCTCCCCCTGAGAGAACAACACGCCTTGGTCTTCCTGAACGCGCTTGTAGAAGTACTCGTATTGTCCTGGCGTCTGCATGTCTCTATAGAGAACGTACACGATTGAATCCGGGTGGCGGTCACGGATGTACAACGCTTGCTTGAGCGCGACCAGGCTCGAGACGTTCCCCCCATAGGGGAGGTGGGCGTCGTCTTTGGGCCCGTCGCAGAGAACCAGGGCCGCTTGCTTCACTGGCCGCCCGTCGGAAGGGCGTGCGATCTCGCCTTTTGCCGCCATCGCCTCCAGCGTGATGCTGGTCACGACATTAGGGTATTGACCGAGCCCGTAAGACTCGGACTTGGCGGGATCGGCCGGCACCCAGCCGGTAGCCATCACGATCGACCCCACGCTCAGTTGCTCCGCGCCGCGGCGGCTCCGAATCGTCACCCGGAAGCGGCCCGGTTCACCGGAGATCCCTTGGACTTCTGCCTCGGTGAGCACCCGGACGTTGGGTAAGGATTCGACGTGACGGATTGTAGATTCGATGTCCGGGCTCTCCGGGTCCCGGTAGGGAGGGCGCTTTGGAAACTGTTTGTGGAGGCGGGCGGCATAGCCACCGAGGCTTGTGCTTCTCTCGACAACAACGACGTGGAAGCCGATCTCGGCCGCACCGATCGCTGCGGCGAGCCCTGCAGTTCCGCCCCCTACCACGAGAACCGTCCGCTCGTTAGCCTCCGTGTACGGGCTCGGCGCCGTGGACTTCTGGGCCCGCACGATTCCCATTCGGAGATAGTCGTCGGCCAAGCTCTGCGTTTCTTCCTCATTCGGCGGGTGAGTCCAGGCGACTTGCTCCCGGATGTTCACCCGCTCGACGAAGGCCGAGTCGAAGCCGAACACGTCGGTATTGACCCGGGGAGAGCAAGCAGCGATCACGACCCCGTCCAGGCCTACCCGCTCGATGTCATCCTGGATCTGACGGGCGTCCTCGAGACAAAAGGCCGGCGAGGTGCGGACGATGGGAAGAGAGTACTCGCTGGTAGCGATGTCCACGAGCTTCTGCTGGTCCAAGCACTCGCCGATATCGCAGCCGCTGCACAGGTAGACCCCAACCTTCTCGCTCATCCCGCTACCCGCGCGAGACCCTTTGGATTGACTGCATCGCCTTCATCGCCGCAGCGGTAGCGTCTTGGACGGCCGTGGCGACGTCAACCGGACCCCGCGCACACCCTGCCGCGTAAATGCCCGGAGCTGACTGATCCCGCAGGAAGAAGTGATCTTGGTCGTAGCCGATGGCCGCGTCGGGCTTGCTCTCCTCTATACTCGCCACCATTCCAGTAGCCAGAACTACCAAGTCCACATTGACGCTGATCTTCTCGGTCGAAAGAATATGCTCGGCCTCCACTGTGAGCCCTTTGCTCGTCGGGTCCTCGATGATCTTGGCCACTTTGCCCTTTATCACCGAAACATTCGGGTCGCTCTGGACTTTCTTGGAGAAGAATGCGTAGGTACCCGGGGTACGCAAGTCGATATAAAATATGAAGACTTTCGAATCGGCGTTCTGTTCCCTGACATACATCGCTTGCTTCAAAGAACCCAGGCAGCAGATACCCGAACAGTACCCTAAGTGATTCTCGTCTCTTTGCCCTGCGCACTGCAGGAAGGCCACGCTGGTCACTGGTTTTCCGTCGGAAGGCCGGACGATCTTTCCTTTCGTTGGCCCGTTCGGAGCAGCCAACCTCTCCATCATCACGTTGGTGATGACATCGGTATACCTGCCGAAACCCAGGTTATCGATCTTGTTGGCATCGTACGGCTTCCATCCCGTCGCCATGATGATGGCGCCGACCTTTAAGTCGAATGTTTTGGGCCCCATGTCCAGCTCAATGGCATCGTAGGGGCACGCCTCGACACATTTCGCGCATTGCTCGAGTTGGCAGACCGAATCGTCAATGGCGTATTTCATGGGAAAGGCCATCGCATGCGGAAGGTAGATGGCCTTGGTGTTGTCCATGCCAAAATTGAAAGCATTGGGCCGGTCGACGGGACAAACCGGAACACAAGCATTGCATGCAGTACATCGGTCGTTCACATAGCGTGGATGCTGCTTTATCGTCACATCGAAATTCCCCGGCCCACCCGAAATGTGCTCGACTTCTGCCAAGGTATAGAAGCGGATGCGGCGATTGTTCCTCATTCTTTGAAAATTGATCTCCATGCCGCAGGCGGGAGGACAGAGCTTTGGAAAGTACTTGTGGAGCTGTGCGACCCGCCCACCCAGGTAGGTTTCTTTCTCGACGATCACAACATCGTATCCGGTTTCCGCCGCCTCCACAGCGGCGGTAATGCCGGCAATCCCACCGCCAACAACCAGGATGGTTCGGTGGATCGAAGAGGGGGTTTCCGGAGACTCGGCGTTCATCGCCACGCGTTTCTTCCCGTTTCGATTGTCGGATGGCTCACGGGATGACCGAGAGGCAGGGCTTCTTGCTCAGAGTCCATTCGCTCTTTGTTGCGTCGTAGCGCGAGTTGACGAAGCAATGCCAGTTCTTATCGTCGAGCTCGGGGTAGTCACCGCGGTAGTAGAAGCCGGGCCAGCGTGTCTCCTGTCTGAACAGGAGGTGCCGCATATGGGTCTCGCCGCAAAAGACACGGTCCCACACCTCCCAGCCCCTTAGCAGCTCGTGCAGGTCTCGGGCCGCCAGCTTCTGAAGGTCTTCTTTAAACAGCTGGATGAGCTCGAGCCCCCTCAGGAGAGTGGGCTCGTTCGTGAGGTAGTAAGCTCCCTGGCCCGCCGCGTACTCGTCCATGATCTTTTGGAGTCGAAGGAGGGCTTGTTTCGGGAAGATGTAGTTCGGGTTGACGTCGGGCTTGGTCGAAGTGCCGGATGCTTCCTCGAACACCCGGAATGGCCGCCACAGGTCCTTCTTGATGCCCTCGATCCGGTCCGAATCCACCTTGGGCGTGTCCGGGTTGTCGGAAACGTAGGCCACCGCCGCCTTCCCGGCCAGCCTCCCCTCGGTGTGGGAGCCGGAAGAGAACTTGTGCGCGGAACCGCTGACGCCATCCCCGGCCGTGAACAGGCCATCGATGGTCGTCATGCGGTTATAGCCCCAGAAGTACTCACTCGGGGAGACGTCCTCGGGGCCGCTCACCCATGCTCCGGTGGCGGAGGCGTGGGAGCCCATGAGGTAGGGCTCCGTCAGCACGACCTCCGAGGGAGTCTTGGCAGGATCAATATTCTCCGAAGCCCAGACCAAGGCTTGCGACATCGTCATGTCGAGGAAGTCCTCCCAAGCTTCGGCCTCGATCATCCGTATCTGTTTCTTGTCATGCTGCGCATCGGCGAACATCTTCTGGAGAGCTTCGTCCGTTCTGAGATAGTGAGGGCCTCCGCCGGCGAGATAATCTTTGATCATTTGGTGGTTTCGAAGCGGGGTGGGAATCGGCTTGGCGGTCCCGTAGGGCGGCCATTCCTTGAGCAGATCGGCCCACTTTTCCTCTACCAGCTCCCCGTAAGCATTCTTCAAAACCGCCTTGAACAGCAGGAACCACATTCCAACCGGGCCGTAGCCGTCCTTGAATCGGGCCACCACCAGGCGGTGCTCGAACTGGCTCATCTCGGCGCCGGCTTCAATCATCAGCTTGTATACCGAGCCCGTGTTCCACGGTGCGTACCAGATACGCCCCAGTCCCTCGCCAACCGCGTGCGGGCGAAAAACGCCCGTGGCTCCTCCCGCCGCGCAAATCACCGCCTTCGCTTTGAAGACGTAAATCTTGGACTCCCGGACGCTGAAGCCAACGGCTCCGGCAATCCTGCCGGGGTTGTTGGCGTCGGTAAGCAAGTGTGACATGAAGATCCGTTCGTAGATGTTGCCCTCGCCCACGGATTTCTTTGCCGCCTCGGCGACGATAGGCTTGTACGACTCGCCGTGAATCATGATTTGCCAGCGGCCTTCCCTTTTATAGCGGCCGCCAGGTGTCTTGAAGATGGGCAGCCCCCACTCTTCGAACATGTGGACCGTCGAGTCGACGTTCCGCGCAATGTCGTAAACCAGGTCCTCGCGAGACAGACCCATCAGGTCCTGCCGGACGTAACGGACAAAATCCTCAGGCTGGTTCTCACCCCATTTCATCCCCATGTAGCAGTTGATGGCGGACAGACCCATAGCGACTGCGCCGCTTCGCTCGGTGGCACCTTTCTCCACCAACACGACCCGCAAGCCCTTGGTCTTGGCCCAGTACCCCGCCTCGTAAGCGGCCCCACAGCCAGCCATCCCTCCACCCAGGACGACGACATCACAGTCCACGACTTCGGTCTTCGGATCGTCCATCAATTCTTCGTTCCCAGCTTTCAAGATTGAGCGATCGTCGGTAGGTTGGGGACGCCGAGGAACTTCTCCTGGCCGCAAAGTCCAGGCGTCTTGAGCTCCTCCGGGGCGGGGTCGGGTAATCCGGCGTAGACCTCGATCGACCCCCAGGGTGTGGTGCGAATGGGATACTTGAATCGCTTCGTCTCCCCGTTCCGGAACTTTACAGTCCACATGATCGAGTCCGTCCCCCGGAGCGGTGTGAGGCTCGCTCCCATCGGCACTACATCTCCGTATCCCCGCATATCAATGGCCGACTGAGGGCAGGTCTTCACGCATGCATAGCACTCCCAACAGAGATCGGGCTCGATGTTGAAAGCTTTCCCCATGGACTGGTCCAAGTGCATGATGTCCGAGGGACAAATGTACATACAAGCGGGCTCGTCCAACGCTTTGCAGCCATCACACTTGTTCGGGTTTACGTAAGTTGGCATCGTTGTCCTTCCGTGCAGCGAGGTCTGCCGTTTGGCATGGTTAACTCTCTCATCCAAGCTCGCACACTATTCGCGCAAGTCCATCCGGATTGACGAGGCTCAGCATCTTACACCATTGACCGGGTTAGTAGCTCTTTCCGCTCGGCTTCTCAACGAGCTGTGCGACCCTCGAGAGGGACTCGAGCCGGCGGGAACGTAACACCGAATGATGTTCGAACGCAAATTTCGTTCGCAGCGCGGCGCGGCCGCAACCAAAAAAGGGCGGGCAGAGCGCCGGTTGCACACCTTCAGACTCATAGCAACGACGCTGGGGGCGGAAATGGCGGGTCAGGAAATAGTACGGACAAACGGCGCGGCTACGGCACGGTGATCACCCCGCTGTTGGAGAGACTGGAGTTGCCGGCCTCGTCGCGCACTTCCACGACGAAATACCAGGTCCCTAACGGCATGCTCGAGGCAACGAAGCTTTCGGAGCTTCCCACGGCCTGCGGAGTAGGCTCGCCCGCGACCGGAGTGGCAGCGTATGCGTCCGGTGTCCCCATGACGCATTCGCCCCGGAATAGGGGGTTTATGGCACGGGAACTGCTAAGGGGTGAGGCGGGAGTAGGCTGCCAGCGGTCGGGTAGAAGCTCGTGGATGCGTTTTTGTGGCCATCCGTCGGCGAGCTTGCGGAGCACGTCAGTGAGGTACGGGAGAGGCGGGACGTTGTGCTGTGCGCAGGTGCGCATGAGGCTGTAGAGAACGGCGGTGCGTCGCGCGGCGTCGTGAGAACCGCAGAAGAGATAGTTGCGTCGACCGAGTGCGATGGCCCTCATTTGTTGCTCACAGATATTATTGTCAAGGCTTAAGCGTCCATCGTCGACGAAGCGAGTGAGAGCGGTCCAGTGGTTGAGTGGGTAACCCGTGGCCATGGCAAGGTCCGAGCTGGGCGGTTCGCTTCGATGCGTCAGCACAAACCACCGTTTCAGCTTCTCGAGTACCGACGCCGAGCGCTCCTTGCGAAGTAGCGTCCGCTCGTCGACCGACAGCTCCCTCGCATCGGCCAGGCGTTCGATGCGATACATCCTTGCGATCAGCTTGAGCGGGTAGGCGACGCGGCAGTCCATGTCTTTGAGGGCAACCAGCCTTCGTCGTGCATGCGCCCAGCACCGACTTCTTCCGCGGAGGCCACCGTGCCGTTAAACACGCGATCGAACACGCTCGCGGCGTCGGCCTGCACGTATCCCGTGCGGCCCGCCAAAAACTCCCACGGACCCGTCGCTCCTTCGCCCGTCGGCGCGTAGCGAAACACCACGTCTCGGTCGTCGCCCATGTAGCACCACATCGTGCCTCGCTCGATGTTCTCCGGGCTTTGCGGATCGAGCACTTTCACTCCGGTGGCATCGGTTCGGATGACATCGACCTTCAGGACCCGCTTCTCCAACTGACGCGGCCACCACTGCAGGCGCCCCTTCGGGCAGGGGCCGCTCGCCTTCAGCTCGGGATGCGAAACCGCTACGTGCTCGGCACCAGGGTAGTCCTTGGCCCCGTTGCGCCCGTGGCCCTTGTTCTTCCCTTTCCCCTTTGCCTTCGTGCGTTTCGCGCGACGTTCCGTTGTCGCCATGCCAAGCGCCTCGACGATAGCGACATCGCAGCAGATGACGCACCGCCTCGAGCAGCACCGGACACGCATCCTCGGGAATCTCCCCTTTCGACAGCCGCTCTTCCAGGCGCAGGAGCTCGGCCCGCTCGAACCTTCATCGCGAAACGCCGAGCTCTCGGCGAAACTCACGCACCAGCGGATACACCAAAGCATGTTTTCACCGCTTCGGCTTTTCTCTTGTGCCGGTCCATCCGGCCCCGGCCCGAAGTCACTCCCACCTCCACCCAGTTCGCTGCCAGATAGCACGTCCCCTCGTAACGCTCCCTCTCCACAAACGTCTCGAGCAACACCGGCCTCACCCCGTAGGCTTCCTCCCAGTCATCGACCACCACTCGCGCTGCCAACGACAGCACGTGACTCGCGAGGCCTTTGATGGAAAGCCACGGCAGGATCAGGAACCGACTGTTGTTGACCACCCGGGGAAGGTTCTTCTGCCGCGTTGCGTCATCCCAACCGATGAAGCCGTCACGCGCCTGAAGCCACCGCGCCGCCGAGGAGAACTGCACGCACCCACAGAGCTCCCGCCGAGGATTCGACATCCAGACCAAGTACCGCAGGTGCGCGCCAAAGGCCACCTTGTGGCCCAGGTAGTGGTAACGCGCGACCAGTTCCCTCCATAGCGCTCGCTCCTCAGCGTTCGCCACCAAGCCCAGCATCACCGGAGCGACGTCCGATAGCTTGCCCTCACGCCGTGGCCGCTCGCGACCAGCCTTCGTGTAGTGGATGCTCGTCGGTCCGCGGCGCCGCTGCTCGTGACGCGGGGGCAACGTCACCAGCCCCTTCGCTTCGACAACCTCCAGGTACTCGTAGCATTCCCGGGTCTTGAGATTGCCGTTCCGACGAACCTACCCCAGGCCCTCACAGATCGTGCGCGCCAGCTCGTGCCGGGACAGACCACACGTGGCGATGATCTCCGTCAGCACGCTCCATTCCTCGTCGGTCACGGTCGTGCCGCAAAAGGTGGGTCGCTTGGCTGCGGTGTCGAGTGCAGCGTTTCCTGCCTGGGTCACTGTTTTCCTCCCAGCCTGAGGTTACACAGTCAGCCAGCGTTTGTCCAGTCCTTTTTTCCCTCTCTCTCTGCCCGCGAGAAAAACAACACACCCGGCGTTCAGCTTACCGAATCGCCCCCACATTCTCACGCACTACTACCGCAAGGACACGTCCTGGGTCCCAGCGCTCGCGACGTTGGAGAGCGGTGACGCCCCTGCCGCCTCGTCGAGAACGACGAGGGCGAAGTGGTACGTCGTATCGGGCGCGAGCCCGGTGACAGGGATGATCTCGTTGACGCCCGGCGGTGAGGCTAGCGGCACTTCTACGACACAACGCTCGCTGAAAGGTACGGGCTGGCAGCGTCGAAATCGCCCATACTCGCGATGGGGTTCGTGCTGTAGCGCAGGTCGTAGGTCGAAGCGGTGCCGTTGAGGCCGTCGTCCCCCACCGCCGTGAAGACAACGTCGACGGAGCCGACTCCAGTGGCGCTCGCCGTCAAATCGGTGACTCTGGCGGGTGCTTCCCCGGCGGTGATCGCCGACGGTGAATTGGAGACGACCGAGTCGTTTCCAGAATCATCGCGGACGCGCAGAGCAAAGTAAAGAAGCTTCTCTCCCGGCAGACCGGGGACCACGAAGCTTTCCGCCGAGCCGGCCGGCTGAGGCCCAGGCTCTCCCGTGACCGGTGTGGCGGTGCCGAAGTTGGCGTCAGTGATCGCAGCCTCGCGTAGCGCACATCGTAGGAGGTAGCGGTACCCAGGCTTCCATTGTCCCCGACCGCGGTCCAGGTGAGCAGCATGCCCGGGGGCACCGGCTCGAAAATCTGGACCTCGCCAGTTGCACGGTGCGGTAGGTACCCACGAAGCCCGGCTCGGTGATGAGCAGTCGAACGTAGCGGGCGGACGCCGTGGCGAAGTCGAAGTCGTTCCACGTATCAGCAGCCGCCACGAAATCGTTTCGTGTGAGCACCGTCGCGTAGTTGACGTTGTCGGTGCTGGTCTGAATCTGAAAATCCCTCGGAAAGCTCGTCGCAAGGCCGACGCGCGGGTGAAGGCTCACGCGCGCCACGCCGACCGCCGCTCCCAGGTCGAGAACCAGCCACTCGGTGGTGATCCCGCCCACGTAGGGCGTGCTCCAGAACGTGTCGAGCGCCCCGTCCGTGGTGCGGGTAGCGTCATAGGTCGCGCTGAGCACGCTCGACTCTGAAGCGCGACCGCGCCGACCCGAAAATTAGCGAGCGTCGTGCGGACACCGTTGATCGAGCGTGCGTTGTCCTGAGTGGCCGTTCCCGTCACCCAACCGTTGTAGGTGTGGTTGGGACTCGAAAAGTGGAGTCTGCGCGTGCCCGGCGAATAGGCCATCACCGTTCGAAAGCCATTCACCAGATCCTTGTAGCCGAACGAATAGGCGAACGCCCCGGTGCCGAAAGGATCTACGGGCGCGTGGTTACTTCCCATGTTGTGCCCGAGCTCGTGGGCAAAAGTGTAGTTCGGACTGACACAGACCCGACCGTCACCGAGAATGCAAAGACCTGGAAGCCGGGATCGTTCCCGCCCATCAGATAGGCGACGCCGCACGCGGCTTCGACGATGATCTTGACGAAATCCGCCGCGTAGGTATCGCGAAGCTGGTGCACCTCGTCCATGATGCCGTCCGCTGGATTCTGAAGGCGGCCCAGATCGGTACCGATGTTGCCCGATTCGACGTAGCTCACCTCGGCGGTGTGGACGAGGCGAAGGCGAGGAATGATGCCGCTGTTCTGATAAGCGAGGTTGGCCTCGTTCACACCGAGCTGAATCAGCGAGGTGATGCCGTTGGGTCCTCCGGCCGCCTGCCGAGCGGCGGGTGTAAAGACGACCAGGAGGTCAAACTGCGTCCCGTCGTCGGCCGACGTCGCGGCCCAGGCATTGTTGAAGGCGCGGCGGAGCGATTGATCGCGTGGGCGGAAACACGCGGCTTCGCCGATGGGCAATGGCTCGGTTACATGTGGGATGACCCCGGCATCGTCGCGCTCAAGGACTGCCGCTACGACGTCGGCGTCGAGGTTCCGTACGTCGACCCCGAAGGTGAAATCGGCCGATTCGAGTTCCCCGCCATGCTCGTGGCCCAAGTTGAAGTGCGCGGCGCGATCGATCTCGAACAGCGCGCGTTGGACTGGTTGTACGGCACCTGGCTTCCGCGAAGCAGGTACGTGCCCGACACTCAGCCGTGCTTCGAAGCTTGGATCGGTCGCCCGTTTGCGCACGGACTCGAGCACTTTGAGTTGTGGGTTCAGTTGCCGGTTGTGCAGGACTACGGTCGAAATCGCGGTTGACGTCGCCGCCACGGCTCCGCTCCGCTCGATGTCACGCTCCCGAAGTAATGACCACGTTGCCCTTCTTGCGTCCGGTATCAACAAGCCGGTGTGCTTCCGCAGCCTCTTTCAACGAATAACGTTTCTCGACGATTTTGGGGGATGACGAACTATCTACCGCATTTGATAAGCTGTGAGCGGTCGTGAGTACGAGACGATGGGCTTGTTATTGCTTACGAGGGGGGAACTGTGAGGTCATTACACCAAAATTTCAGCATTCGGCTTCTTTCGACGCTGATGATTTTCCTGAGCTTCTTGCTGCTAACTCATGGGCCGTTCCAACCCGAGACCCTGGCCCAGGCCACGTGTGTAGACGCCACCGCCGGCCCCGCCGAAGACAAAGGGTGCTGGAGCGCCACCCTGACAGGTTGGCCACTTGTGGCCATCCACACCCACTTACTTCCGGACGGAAGGGTGATCGCCTGGGGTCGCGTTGAGCAGAGCGCAGAGGACAACGCCACCATCTGGGATCCGGCCTTTCCCTGGGACTTCACGGGCGGCGCGGATAATAGTGGTGCGTTCACTAACGCTTACTTCCCTTCTGCTACCTATAATACGAGCGGGAACACGAATCCTCCTGTAATAGATACGTAAGCGTTCGCTCCCACCATGTTCCCGATACGTCGCTCCCGAGGCATCCTTTGTGTGCTCGCCACTGGAGGCGGGGGACGAAGGAGGCAAGAGATGTCGAAGCGAAGGACAGCGGGGATATCGAAAGTGATAGGGAAGCGGCGCTGGGCAGAGGCGGATGCGCGGAATGTTGTGTCGTCATGGCAGCGTAGTGGGAAGCGTGTCTCGGAGTTCGCCAGGGAGTACGGGTTGACCTCCCAGCGGCTGGTTCGGTGGTCGGAGCGACTGCAAGGCGGGTCGAGGGGGAGTGTACGGTTTCATCCGGTTCGCCTGGTGGGAGGCGAGCGAGAAGGCGAGCGAGGAGGCGAGAGGGACGCGATCGAGGTAGTGTTGTTGGACGGCAGGCGCGTACGAGTGCGTGAGGGGTTCTCATCTGAGGAGCTGGGTCGGGTGCTCGAAGTTCTAGAAGGTCGAGCGTGATGTGGATGCTCCCATCGTCTGTGAGGATCTACGTTGCGGCGGAGCCGATGGACCTGCGTCGCGGCTTTGACGGGCTGGCTGCAGCGACGCGGAGTGTGATCGGTCAATCGCCCCTGAGCGGTCATCTGTTCGTGTTTCTGAATCGGCGTCAGAATCGTGTGAAGATCCTCGCTTGGGATCGGACGGGGTACGTTTTGCTGTACAAGAGGCTGGAGCGAGGGACCTTTGAACTGCCGACGTCACCGCGTCCGGGTGATAGGCACGTTGAGTTGGACTCTGGCGAGCTGGGACTGATGCTGGAGGGGTTGGACCTTCGTGGTGCTCGACGCCGGAAGCGATGGTATCAGCGAGCTGAGGAGAAGAGAGTCGCCCTTCACGGTTGAAGGGCTGATTTTCTTCCCAAGAACGCAGCAGGGACTTGACTTTCTTGCTTTTTGCGATTAGTCTTAATCTTCTATATATGACTAAGACGCGACTACTGCAACGGCTTCAAACCCTCGGCGAGAACGCTGTACCGGGCACGCTTACGGAGGTCATGCTTCGCTGTGGTAAAACCGCCTGCGGGTGCCGAACTGCGTATTCCAGCCATCGTGAACGCCGAATCCAGAGCAAGCTGAACAGCGAATCCGGTGAAGCCGAACGCTCATCGAAGCGATGAAGTGTTGGGTGACCTTCCTTTCCACTGATTGAAAACGTGAACCTATCTTACCTGCGTGTTGTGTAGCAAGGGGCGGCAGGTCGGTGCCGGAGGGAGCGGGCGTAAGGAAAGACGCGAAGCGACCTTCCCGCTCCCGTAGGCAGCGACCTGCCGCGGCCGAACCCCGGGCGATGTGGGGCTGGTTTCGGGGGGTTGCTGGGGTATGGCCTGGCTCGAGAAGACGCTTCCTGAGGCATTCTCGCGCGTCGTTTTGGCGCCGCATCGTCTGGTACCCCGGGTTTGGCGGTTTCACCCGTTTTTATCGCATCGACGCTGTGGTCCCTCGCTCGCTCATGCATCGGCGTTGTCAGATGCCTTTGGCGCAGCCTTGGTCTTTCTCAGAGAAGCTCCTTTGAGAGTGATGCGGTGCGCGCTGTGGAGAATGCGATCGCAGATAGCGTCTGCCTGGTTTGGGTCGCCAATCGCTTCGTGCCACTGCTTGAGCGGAATCTGGGTCGCGATGAGTGTGGAGCCACGCTCGGCGCGGTCTTCGATGACCTCCATTAGATCCCGTCTCTCCGATTCTTTCAGCGGGTGAAGCAGCCAATCATCGATAGCCAGTAAGTCCAGCTTGGCGAGTTTCGTCAAAAGCCGGGCGTAGGAACCATCACCACGAGCGACCGCGAGCTCGTGGAGCAAGCGCGGTGCTCGCACGTAGCATCCGGTGAAGCGGCGACGACAGGCCCGCTCCACGAAGGCGCAAGCCAAGAACGATTTGCCAATCCCCGTCGGGCCGGTGATGAGCAGGTTATGGCGCTCACCGACAAAGCGGCAGTTGCCCAGGCTCAAGATCTGTTCGCGGTTTAAGCCTCGAGGCGCTTGGAAGTTCACGTTCTCCAAACATGCCGGATAGCGGAGCTTTGCCGCTCGCAGTCGTCGAGAAAGCTTACGCTGTTCGCGGGCGGTCCACTCGGCATCGACCAGGAGTCCCACACGTTCCTCGAAGCTCAGCTCCTTGTATTCGCTCGAGCTCAACTGGGTTTCGAACGCGGACACCAAGCCGAACAACTTCATGGCGTTCATCTTTTCTATCGTTTCGGGTGTCAGCATCGGGACTCTCCTCCTTCGTAGTGATCCGCGCCTCGGATGTTCTCGTGCTCCTCTCGCGGTTTCGCTTCGGCGTCCGATTCGAGCACCACACGATCCAGACCAGCCGAGAGAATGTTTTTCACCGTGCGATAGCTGTAAGAGCTCAAAGCTTCCGCTCGTGCGCAAGCGGCCTCGAGACGCTCACTGCCCCAGCGGCTGCCTAGTCGCATGACTCCCAGGCAAGAGCGAAATCCCTGCTCCGGGTGAGGCCGACTCTCTAGAATCCCCGCAACCAGCCTTCCCGTGGCGCGACCTGACTGCTCCGCCCAGTGGAGCAGCCGCGACGGCGTCCACTCCAGGTGCTCCCGATGCGAACGTGGCATATGCTCCGGGTTCGTGGAGTAGTGCCCCTTTCCTTTCTTGCGGGGATGCGACGCGACGCGCTTTCCCTTGAACAGGACCTCCACCACCGAGGCCGTCACCCGTGCCTCGACTTTCTCGTGAATGAGCTGATAGGGAACGCTGTACAAGTTGTTCTCCACCTCCACGTGGTAGTCGATGTTCACTCTGCACCGCTTCCACGTCGATAACTCGTAGCTCTCCTGCGGTAGCGGTTTCAGTACGGGCCGGTCTAGCCTTTCGTACAACTCCCGCCGACTCACACCGAGCTTCTGCATCGGACGCGCATTCAGGACCTCTAACTTCTCCCAGATGGCTTCGTTCAGTTCCGCCAGGCTGAAGAACGTGCGATGACGAAGCACCGCCAGGATCCAGCGCTGCGCCACCTGCACTGCCGACTCCACCTTCGCTTTGTCTTTCGGCTTG
Organism: Candidatus Marinacidobacterales bacterium; assembly: GCA_965237685.1. Taxonomy (GTDB): domain Bacteria; phylum Acidobacteriota; class Vicinamibacteria; order Marinacidobacterales; family SMYC01; genus CBDEGF01. The sequence goes on along the minus strand of CBDEGF010000003.1, from coordinate 470,685 downwards.
AACACCCGAGCCGGGACCACAACCGCACCGTAATGCGTCGCCAGCTCTTCGTACGTCCGGTTGATCCCTGGCTCGTAACGGTCCACCAAATCCACGCCGCTCTTCAAGTTGTCCGGAACCCAGATCTCCGTACTGCCACCGAAGTAATCCGACATCCCCTTATGGGCCTTCGCCCACGATTCCAGCGGCTGGTTCAGTGTCGCTTCGACGTAGGTGTAACTGCTCGCGCCCAACGTCCCGACGAACAGCTCCATTTCGACGAGCTCTCCCGTTTTCGGATCGACGATGTGAGGCTTCTTCCCCCGAAAAATCGACGAATGTCTTCTCGCCTGCTCGATGCCATTGACGCATCGTCGGGTTCAGCTTCTTCTTCCACTGACCGTACAGCTCGCAATAACGGCTGTAGCCGTACGCTCCCGGCTTATTCTCCGCGTACTCCACCCACAGCTGCAGCAACGTCAGCTCTCGGTGACGCCTCAGCTCCTCGTGGATGTGGGCATAGTCCAGACCCGGCCGTGCGCCAGACGAGCCCGGCGGCGGAAACAGCCCTGCCTCCAGCTCCCCGTCGCTCAGCTCCTCCGGGAGCGGCCAGCTCAGACCACCCTTCTTCGCCTTGGCCAGGTACTCACTCACCGTTCCAACCGCCACGCGAAGTGCCTTTGCGATCGTGCGGTGAGTAAAACCCAGCTCGTACTTTAACCTTAGAACCTCTCGTATTTTTCTCATCGATAACCTCTTAGCTGCCATTTCCTGGATCGTCCTCCTTCCGGGTACGACCTAGAGTGCCTTGAAACGTGCTATCGATGAGCGTTCGCGATGCCGGAACCGGCGTTCACGTTGCCTGGAATCCGTGTTCACCTTCCCCGGAATCCATGTTCACGATCCCCGGAATCCGTGTTCACGATGCTTTGGAATGGATGTTCACCTTCGGCTGGAATCTGCGTTCACGATGCCCCGGAATACGCACCGAACCGACCCGAATCGTCTCCATGGTCCCCACCTGTACCTGAAGTTTCGCAACGAGGAGGGTCGGTCGACATCGCTGTACATCCCGCGAAGCCACGAACGGGAAGTTCGTCGTGGAGTCGAGGCCTGGTCGAAGATGCGAGAGGCGGTGGCTCAGTTGGGCAATCAGAATCGCAAGGGGCTAGCGAAACAGCTGCGTCAAAGGCGTAAGTAGTGAACACGAGCTCCGAATCGACCCAGTCGCGCCGAGAGGGCGCTGGCAGTACGAGGGCGCCCAACGCTCTGGGGCAGATTCGGGATTCGGCCCGAAGTCTAGCAAGCGAGGGCAAGACGGAGGAAGCGTTCGACCTGCTGGTCTCGGCGCTGGATGCGGTGTTGCGCAAATCGAGAGAGCTGGAGCTGATGGTGTTGAAGCTTCAGAGGGAACGAGTAGGCAAGCGCTCCGAGAAGGTGGACCCCGGACAGCTCCAGCTGATGTTCGAGCAGCTGATGAGCCAAAGCGGTGGTGAAGAGCTGGAGCCGGAGCTCGACCCACAAACCGAGGCTCGGGAAGACGCGGAGCTGGAACAGCAGATCGAAGAAGCGAAAAAGACTCGGCCACGAGGCAAGGGCAACAAACCGCGCCGCGAAACAATCCGAACGGACGGGATCGAACGCCAGGTTCACTTGCGCGAGATACCTGAAGAGGAGCGGGGCTGCTCTCGATGCGGCAAACTCAAGAAGCCTCTCGGTAAAGACGTCCGACGGAGGCTCGAGTACGTGCCGGGGCACTTCATCGAGCATGAGTACCATCTGGAGAAGTACGCCTGCGGGAAGTGCCGGGAAGGCGTCACGAGAGCCGAGGGCCCGGCCCCGGTGATCGAGCGGAGCAGCGCTGACGCCTCGCTTTTAGCTCATGTGGTGGTGAGCAAGTACGTAGACCACGTTCCCCTTCACCGTTTGCATCGTATCTACGCCCGTAGCGGCGCGGGGATTGCGGTCTCCACGATGTCGGATTGGGTGGGCGAGGTGGCAAACCTTGTGGAGCCGCTTGTGGACCAGTTGGAGAAGCGGGTCCTGAAGGCCGATGTCATCCGAACCGATGCCACCGGAGTGAAAGTGCTCGATCCGCAAAGCCCGGAGAACATCGAGCGAGGCACCCATTCCTCGGAACGCTATTCGTTTTCCGCAACCGTTCAGGCACGGCCCTCAAACTATTGGTCTACGACGGCCAGGGCTTTTGGTTGTGCCAGAAGCGTTTCTCGAAGGGGCGCCTGCAGTGGTGGCCGCGTCAGACGACGGATGGCGTTGCGGCGCTACCCGACCCGCCGAGCAGTTGGCGGTGCTTATCTACAACGGACTTCCGCTGCGAGCGGGGATGGCCGAGCCGTGGCGGCGGGTCGGTTGAGCCTTTCCAACGTCTTCTGGTAGCTCCAAGGCAGCCACGACTCGGGTGCTGCTCTAGCGTCTCGAGCGTGCATGGAGATGTTCGTCAGATAGTGCACCGGGTCGACACCGTTTTTTACCGCGGTGCGGATCATGCTCAGGAAGATTCGCATCTACCATGCCACGGCGTTGCTGCTTCCGGACGCCACTGTACTCGTTGCCGGCAGCGGGCGAAATCCGGGATCGAACGCGCCCGACTCAAACCACTTTTCCGCGCAGATTTTCTACCCGCCTTACTTGTTCGAACCGGGCGGAGCCCTGGCAGCCCGTCCGATGATCACTTCTGCTCCCAACAGTGTGGGCTACGGGGAAGTGTTCACCGTTTCAACGGACATGCTCGTTGACCAGGTGAACTGGATCCGGCTCGGGTCTGTGACCCACGCCTTCGATCAGAACCAGCGGATCAACAGACTCAGCTTCACCGGCACAACGGACCTCAGCGTCACGGCACCTTGGGATCCGAACCTGTGCCCACCGGGACACTACGCGTTGTTTGCTCTGAGCAATGGAGTGCCGTCAGTAGCGAAGGTTGTCCAGATCGCCCCAGGTTCTCGCGTTAATAAGTAGTCCTACCCCCCGCTACCGTATATTTCCCCTCTTTGGCGCTAACGGGCTTTTACAACAGGCTCTAATGCGTATTCCAGCCATCGTGAACGCCGAATCCAGAGCAAGCTGAACAGCGAATCCGGTGAAGCCGAACGCTCATCGAAGCGGTGAAGTGTTGGGTGACCTCCTTTCCACTGATTGAAAACGTGAACCTATCTTACCTGCGTGTTGTGTAGCAAGGGGCGGCAGGTCGCTCCCGTAGGCAGCGACCTGCCGCGGCCGAACCCCGGGCGATGTGGGGCTGGTTTCGGGGGGTTGCTGGGGTATGGCCTGGCTCGAGAAGACGCTTCCTGAGGCATTCTCGCGGTATGCGTCCGGTGTCCCCATGACGCATTCGCCCCGGAATAGGGGGTTTATGGCACGGGAACTGCTAAGGGGTGGAGGCGGGAGTAGGCTGCCAGCGGTCGGGTAGAAGCTCGTGGATGCGTTTTTGTGGCCATCCGTCGGCGAGCTTGCGGAGCACGTCAGTGAGGTACGGGAGAGGCGGGACGTTGTGCTGTGCGCAGGTGCGCATGAGGCTGTAGAGAACGGCGGTGCGTCGCGCGGCGTCGTGAGAACCGCAGAAGAGATAGTTGCGTCGACCGAGTGCGATGGCCCTCATTTGTTGCTCACAGATATTATTGTCAAGGCTTAAGCGTCCATCGTCGACGAAGCGAGTGAGAGCGGTCCAGTGGTTGAGTGGGTAACCCGTGGCCATGGCAAGGTCCGAGCTGGGCGGTTCGCTTCGATGCGTCAGCACAAACCACCGTTTCAGCTTCTCGAGTACCGACGCCGAGCGCTCCTTGCGAAGTAGCGTCCGCTCGTCGACCGACAGCTCCCTCGCATCGGCCAGGCGTTCGATGCGATACATCCTTGCGATCAGCTTGAGCGGGTAGGCGACGCGGCAGTCCATGTCTTTGAGGGCAACCAGCCTTCGTCGTGCATGCGCCCAGCACCCGACTTCTTCCGCGGAGGCCACCGTGCCGTTAAACACGCGATCGAACACGCTCGCGGCGTCGGCCTGCACGTATCCCGTGCGGCCCGCCAAAAACTCCCACGGACCCGTCGCTCCTTCGCCCGTCGGCGCGTAGCGAAACACCACGTCTCGGTCGTCGCCCATGTAGCACCACATCGTGCCTCGCTCGATGTTCTCCGCGCTTTGCGGATCGAGCACTTTCACTCCGGTGGCATCGGTTCGGATGACATCGGCCTTCAGGACCCGCTTCTCCAACTGGTCCACAAGCGGCTCCACAAGGTTTGCCACCTCGCCCACCCAATCCGACATCGTGGAGACCGCAATCCCCGCGCCGCTACGGGCGTAGATACGATGCAAACGGTGAAGGGGAACGTGGTCTACGTACTTGCTCACCACCACATGAGCTAAAAGCGAGGCGTCAGCGCTGCTCCGCTCGATCACCGGGGCCGAGCCCTCGGCTCTCGTGACGCCTTCCCGGCACTTCCCGCAGGCGTACTTCTCCAGATGGTACTCATGCTCGATGAAGTGCCCCGGCACGTACTCGAGCCTCCGTCGGACGTCTTTACCGAGAGGCTTCTTGAGTTTGCCGCATCGAGAGCAGCCCCGCTCCTCTTCAGGTATCTCGCGCAAGTGAACCTGGCGTTCGATCCCGTCCGTTCGGATTGTTTCGCGGCGCGGTTTGTTGCCCTTGCCTCGTGGCCGAGTCTTTTTCGCTTCTTCGATCTGCTGTTCCAGCTCCGCGTCTTCCCGAGCCTCGGTTTGTGGGTCGAGCTCCGGCTCCAGCTCTTCACCACCGCTTTGGCTCATCAGCTGCTCGAACATCAGCTGGAGCTGTCCGGGGTCCACCTTCTCGGAGCGCTTGCCTACTCGTTCCCTCTGAAGCTTCAACACCATCAGCTCCAGCTCTCTCGATTTGCGCAACACCGCATCCAGCGCCGAGACCAGCAGGTCGAACGCTTCCTCCGTCTTGCCCTCGCTTGCTAGACTTCGGGCCGAATCCCGAATCTGCCCCAGAGCGTTGGGCGCCCTCGTACTGCCAGCGCCCTCTCGGCGCGACTGGGTCGATTCGGAGCTCGTGTTCACTACTTACGCCTTTGACGCAGCTGTTTCGCTAGCCCCTTGCGATTCTGATTGCCCAACTGAGCCACCGCCTCTCGCATCTTCGACCAGGCCTCGACTCCACGACGAACTTCCCGTTCGTGGCTTCGCGGGATGTACAGCGATGTCGACCGACTCTCCTCGTTGCGAAACTTCAGGTACAGGTGGGGACCATGGAGACGATTCGGGTCGGTTCGGCACCCGCAGGCGGTTTTACCACAGCGAAACATGACCTCCGTAAGCGTGCCCGGTACAGCGTTCTCGCCGAGGGTTTGAAGCCGTTGCAGTAGTCGTGTCTTAGTCATATATAGAAGATTAAGACTAATCGCAAAAAGCAAGAAAGTCAAGTCCCTGCTGCGTTCTTGGGAAGAAAATCAGCCCTTCAACCGTGAAGGGCGACTCTCTTCTCCTCAGCTCGCTGATACCATCGCTTCCGGCGTCGAGCGCCACGAAGGTCCAACCCCTCCAGCATCAGTCCCAGCTCGCCAGAGTCCAACTCAACGTGCCTATCACCCGGACGCGGTGACGTCGGCAGTTCAAAGGTCCCTCGCTCCAGCCTCTTGTACAGCAAAACGTACCCCGTCCGATCCCAAGCGAGGATCTTCACACGATTCTGACGCCGATTCAGAAACACGAACAGATGACCGCTCAGGGGCGATTGACCGATCACACTCCGCGTCGCTGCAGCCAGCCCGTCAAAGCCGCGACGCAGGTCCATCGGCTCCGCCGCAACGTAGATCCTCACAGACGATGGGAGCATCCACATCACGCTCGACCTTCTAGAACTTCGAGCACCCGACCCAGCTCCTCAGATGAGAACCCCTCACGCACTCGTACGCGCCTGCCGTCCAACAACACCACCTCGATCGCGTCCCTCTCGCCTCCTCGCTCGCCTTCTCGCTCGCCTCCCACCAGGCGAACCGGATGAAACCGTACACTCCCCCTCGACCCGCCTTGCAGTCGCTCCGACCACCGAACCAGCCGCTGGGAGGTCAACCCGTACTCCCTGGCGAACTCCGAGACACGCTTCCCACTACGCTGCCATGACGACACAACATTCCGCGCATCCGCCTCTGCCCAGCGCCGCTTCCCTATCACTTTCGATATCCCCGCTGTCCTTCGCTTCGACATCTCTTGCCTCCTTCGTCCCCCGCCTCCAGTGGCGAGCACACAAAGGATGCCTCGGGAGCGACGTATCGGGAACATGGTGGGAGCGGACGCTTACTTCTCGCGCGTCGTTTTGGCGCCGCATCGTCTGGTACCCCGGGTTTGGCGGTTTCACCCGTTTTTATCGCATCGACGCTGTGGTCCCTCGCTCGCTCATGCATCGGCGTTGTCAGATGCCTTTGGCGCAGCCTTGGTCTTTCTCAGAGAAGCTCCTTTGAGAGTGATGCGGTGCGCGCTGTGGAGAATGCGATCGCAGATAGCGTCTGCCTGGTTTGGGTCGCCAATCGCTTCGTGCCACTGCTTGAGCGGAATCTGGGTCGCGATGAGTGTGGAGCCACGCTCGGCGCGGTCTTCGATGACCTCCATTAGATCCCGTCTCTCCGATTCTTTCAGCGGGTGAAGCAGCCAATCATCGATAGCCAGTAAGTCCAGCTTGGCGAGTTTCGTCAAAAGCCGGGCGTAGGAACCATCACCACGAGCGACCGCGAGCTCGTGGAGCAAGCGCGGTGCTCGCACGTAGCATCCGGTGAAGCGGCGACGACAGGCCCGCTCCACGAAGGCGCAAGCCAAGAACGATTTGCCAATCCCCGTCGGGCCGGTGATGAGCAGGTTATGGCGCTCACCGACAAAGCGGCAGTTGCCCAGGCTCAAGATCTGTTCGCGGTTTAAGCCTCGAGGCGCTTGGAAGTTCACGTTCTCCAAACATGCCGGATAGCGGAGCTTTGCCGCTCGCAGTCGTCGAGAAAGCTTACGCTGTTCGCGGGCGGTCCACTCGGCATCGACCAGGAGTCCCACACGTTCCTCGAAGCTCAGCTCCTTGTATTCGCTCGAGCTCAACTGGGTTTCGAACGCGGACATAACGGTCCACCAAATCCACGCCGCTCTTCAAGTTGTCCGGAACCCAGATCTCCGTACTGCCACCGAAGTAATCCGACATCCCCTTATGGGCCTTCGCCCACGATTCCAGCGACTGGTTCAGTGTCGCTTCGACGTAGGTGTAACTGCTCGCGCCCAACGTCCCGACGAACAGCTCCATTTCGACGAGCTCTCCCGTTTTCGGATCGACGATGTGAGGCTTCTTCCCCGAAAAATCGACGAATGTCTTCTCGCCTGCTCGATGCCGTTGACGCATCGTCGGGTTCAGCTTCTTCTTCCACTGACCGTACAGCTCGCAATAACGGCTGTAGCCGTACGCTCCCGGCTTATTCTCCGCGTACTCCACCCACAGCTGCAGCAACGTCAGCTCTCGGTGACGCCTCAGCTCCTCGTGGATGTGGGCATAGTCCAGACCCGGCCGTGCGCCAGACGAGCCCGGCGGCGGAAACAGCCCTGCCTCCAGCTCCCCGTCGCTCAGCTCCTCCGGGAGCGGCCAGCTCAGACCACCCTTCTTCGCCTTGGCCAGGTACTCACTCACCGTTCCAACCGCCACGCGAAGTGCCTTTGCGATCGTGCGGTGAGTAAAACCCAGCTCGTACTTTAACCTTAGAACCTCTCGTATTTTTCTCATCGATAACCTCTTAGCTGCCATTTCCTAGATCGTCCTCCTTCCGGGTACGACCTAGAGTGCCTTGAAACGTGCTATCGATGAGCGTTCGCGATGCCGGAACCGGCGTTCACGTTGCCTGGAATCCGTGTTCACCTTCCCCGGAATCCATGTTCACGATCCCCGGAATCCGTGTTCACGATGCTTTGGAATGGATGTTCACCTTCGGCTGGAATCTGCGTTCACGATGCCCCGGAATACGCACTCTAGCTAGCTGCTAGCTTGTGCCTTCTATTTATTCACCCGCGGGTGTCGAACTTGATCCTTCCCCCGTAGCGCGACGGCATGCCGCATGGTTGCGTCGTTTGTTCACGCTCTCGAACATAGAGGCGGAGTGCGCACCAACCTGCCTACGGAAGGCTCTCGCGAGGTAAGAGTTGGAATCCTTCTGACAATGCAGCGTCGCGAAGTCGATCGTCAGACAGACGAAGCTTTCGCCTGTCGGATCGTCTTCGCAAAAGACCAACGCGGCGGCTAGTTGGAGCGCATCCGCCGCTCGTATGGGATGTACGGCTAGAAGTCGTCCAGCGCGTCGTCGTACGTCTTCGGTCGCGGCAATGATGTCCGAATGGTCGGCGAGAAGCTCCAGCCGTTGAAGAGCCGTTTTCAACATAGCTCTCGGCAGCGGGTCCTCCCGGTGTCGTCGATTGATGGCCGATTTACACTCGACCGGGTTCTTCACCAAAACACCGGGGTGGGGCCCGAGCGAATAATCGTCGTCATTTCATTCGAGCGTACCTCCGGCACCAGCAGAGGAACCAAAGCCGAACTATCCCAAAACACTGGGCGCTAGCGACCCTCGTCACGCTCTGAAAGCAAAGCGGACAGCACATCTTCACCGATGTTCGCCGGGCCTGTGGGCGGCACGAGCAGCGATTTGGGCATGCGGCGTTTACCGAGCTCGAGCAGACCGCCGGCCGCCAGCCGCCGCCGACGGTCATCACGCTTCTGAGTCGCATCGATCGGAACCAACTTTGCCACCGGTGAGCCGCGCTCGGTGATCAAGACCTCGTTTCCCGACTTCACCTGCTTGAGATATTTGGCCAAGCGCGCCTTCAGTTCCGCTACCCCAACCGTATCCATGTGACTATTATGGTCAATTGGAATTGACCTCTCAAACCACTTGCGATTTCAAAACGACCCGTCCGCTGGATTCCAGGCCGACGGTGCGAGGAGATTGCGTGTCCCTTCTAAAGAACTCGATGGTGCTGTCAGGCCCAGCCGGAAGACAACGTCAACTTGACAATACCGACCGTGGTCAAAATAAGTAAGATGGCGGCCATCGGGTCGGTTCTTTCGACACACCAGGGTTTTGGGGCGTAGCCGATGAAAACCTATTTGCTTTGCACCGCGTTCTGTTTGCTTGTGTGCGTGGTGGTAGTCCCGGTGGCAGCTGCGCGCACGATTGAGTTTGAAACCACCGAGGTTAGCGCAGCCGACGTGGCCCTTTCGCCTGACGGCCACTGGCTGATTTTCACCATGCTGGGCCACCTGTTCCGCCTTCCGGTGGAGGGCGGCACCGCCGAGCAGCTCACCTTCGGACTCTACTACGACACCGACCCTGTCTTCTCGCCCCATGGCGCCCGCGTGGCCTTCGTCTCCGACCGGGATGCCAGTGAAGGCAACATCTTTGTGCTCGAACTGGCGAGTGGCCAGATCACGCAGGGCACGCAAGAAGCCTGGGCCGGGCGACCGACGTGGACACCTGACGGCCAGGCAATTGTGTATCTGCGCAGGTCCGCTCATGAGCTAGAACCGGTGCTCACTCCGCCAAGTCTAGCGCCGGAAGTGTTGCCGGCTGTCGTCTGCCGGGTGCCAATCAATGGCGGAGAGCCCGAAATCCTGACCACTCGGCCACAGGGGATCAGTTCAGTCTTTTACGGATGGGCGTTTGGCCTGGTCGGCGATCGAGCTTGAAATCAGCCCTTGGAGACCGGATCTACGCGCACAACTACCCGCGTCGAAGTAATGAGTGCAAGGTTTGCCGATTGCGTGGGATGGCATGCATGTCGAAGGAGTCGTGAAGGGCGTAACACTGGGCTATGGGAGCCTCGAGCATACCACTGCGCCCACGCGCCTCTATGACGACGTGCTCCAGATGTTCGCCGCGGCGGGCACTGCCTGGGACCCGACGCTGGTAAAGTTTGGCGGACCTTTATGGATGCACGATGAACCCGAGCGGTTCATGGACACGAAGTTGCAAGCTTTTACAGCGGATTGGGTGAGTCGCTGGGCGGAAATAGAGCTGAGGTTGATCGGCGCCAACGAGGCCCGTGGCCGATTTGCTCTACAACTTGCCGGCGTCCGCGCGGCACATCAGCGTGGGGTGAAAGTCTGGATCGGCAGCGATTGGGCGCTTGCGGCATCCCTTCACTGGGAACTGGAAAACTTTGTTCAGGCAGGGCTGACGTCGCTCGACGTGCTGCGCATCGCCACCCAGGAAGCGGCGGCGGCCGCGGGTGCGGAAGACCACCTCGGCACGCTGGAGGTCGGCAAGCTCGCGGACATCGTGCTGCTCGATGCGAACCCGTAGTGGGTGTTTGATCCGGAGAAGCTACGTCCCCCAACATCCGTCAAATTGAAGACGCCTCCCTCACGGTTCCGGGGTGGCAGCAATGCTCCCCGTAATCTAATCTAGAATCTCACCATGGGCTACAGCGGGGGCATCGGACCCGATTCCAGCTTGGCAGAAGTGTGGAAGGCGTTCGTCGAAGCGCTGCAATCCGAGGCAGCTGCAGCCGAGCTCGATCGGATGGTCGCGGCGTGGATCCGCGTCAACCCCGGTGTTTTCGAAGAGCACTTTCAAAAGGAGCTGCCAGCGCTGGCCCGGCTCAAAGGAGTCCGCCGCGATACCGCCCTGGGCGAGTTCGTCGTCGGCACACCTGACCAAAACGAGGACGTTTGGGCCGGCAAAATCGGGCCCTCCTTTTCCCTGGTAAAACAAGCCATAAATCCCGTGGCTGGCTTGGGAGTCTTTGTGGAGGTCCAGCGCGACGACTACTCTGAATGGGCGCGCGAGGCCAGCTTCCCGTTGGCTGCGTACTGGGCCCGTCAAGCTGGCGAAGCCGTTTTGAATGAGCTCCCCATCCCACCGGAGAGCCGGGATACGCTCTTAGCGCTAGCGTTCGATCAGTCTCTCCCCCCGATACTCCCGTCCGACGTTGCCCCGTTGGGAGTAGCCGGGATATCTCGGTCGCTGGGTGACTATACGGGCACAACCGTGGCGCTCCTCAACGAGCGGCTGCGCGATCTGTCGTTCCTTGCCGCCGCTGAGGATGTAGGAGAAGTCATTGAACGTGACGCCCAGACTCTCAGACGCATCAAGGTGTCCCACCAAGACCTGGCCGAGCGCCTGGAGTTGGTGCTGGATTTCGCGCGTTATGAGAAAAGTCTCGACTTCTTGGAACCAAGCGATATCCGCATGTCCGAAAGCTTCCGCCAGACGATGGACAAACTGATGAACGAAATGCGGGCCCTGGCTGACCACCTGCGGCACCGCCTCCAGACATTTCTGGGCCGTCCTCCCGGCCGCGATGGCAGCTTTTCACATCCGTGGACTGTGGAGCTCCAGAGCACCATGGGCCACCACCCCGACCCTTTCCACACGTTCGATATGTACGGCGTGCATGGCCTCGGATCGAGTGATTTCACAATTTCCAGCGAGAAGTACGCGCCGGGCGTCATCCTACGAGGCGGCGACCTGACTCCCTTACTCATCCGCCGCGCCTGCTTCCTGGAGGGAAATGTGCGCTATCGCATCGACCCGGAAAAAGCCTCCGCCGTCCTGGGACTACTAGACTGAAGCCTCCAGGGTAGGCCTTCGGGCCCGGGATACTACCTCAGAGGTTAACGCGGTGCCGCTGGCGCCAACCCCGGTGGATCCGGATCCAGATGTTTGGCGAAGAAGTCGCGTTGCGTGATGATGCGCAGGTCATCGTTGGTAATGTCACGTGGATCGCCGCGGTGCATCACGTTACAGAGCGTGATCAGATCCTTGTGGAAGTTCACCAGGTAATTGTGCACACGGACGGCCTTCTCGGGAACGTCAGCCGGTTCCGAGCTCAGCGCGGACCTGGGAGTGCACCAACAGGGGCGAATGTAATTTCCAGCCGCTGATTCAACGCGGTAGCGATTCGATGGAGCATGGTGAGGGAGTGGCCTTGATAGTCGGCGTCTTCGAGCCGAGCGATATCAGGCTGTTTGGTGCCGACGAGCTCCGCGAGCTGCTGCTGGGTTAGCCCAGCTTGGGTTCGAGCTTGGTAAATGAGCCTGGCAACGTGAGCGTTGAAGGTTTCCTCTTCGATGAGCTCGCGCAGCGGGGTGTCGTCACCGGTCACGCGGTCGAGGATTTTAAGGGCATCCTTTGTTTTGGCCATCCTCGGTTTCCTCCTCATGGGTATGTTTGTCAGGGTCTTTTTCGAAACGTTCCTTGGGTACTGTCAAGTTGAGGTCTCGAGCTCCGATCGGGCCCCTAGATAATGGGGGCTCGAGCGCACCGGTTGCCAACATCTTGGGGGCGGATCGGCCCTGAATACCTCAACTTGACAATACCGATGCCACTACCCGCACGCTGAGTCTTCGAAAATCTCGACTTCTTTCAGAAATTCTCTCTCTTGGTCAGCGCTCCAACTTCCGATGAAACGATCCAGCGAGTCTCCGACAACGTCACTGTGGGGCTTCGGCTCGGCGATGCCTGCGCCTTTGCGCAGAAGCTCCAGCGCCGCCCTGTTCAGGGAGATTCCTTTCCGGCGGGCGAGCTCCCGGATCCGCCTCTCCAGCTCCTTACCTAATCCCCGTATCGTCAGCTGCTCCATAGCCTTCTCCGTATGACTCATTTCATGGAGTCATACGCAAGGGTCGCATCGAAAGCCCTCGTCAGTGCGTCGTCGGAACCGTCCGTTTGTCGCCGCACCATTGGGAGCCCGCGAACACGTGTTCGCAGATTATGTAAAATCCCTGGCTTCCAGCGCTTCGGCAATCTGAATGAAGAGTGGTAGCGCTTCATCGAGCGGTAGTTTCCCTTGTTCCGCTAGCGTCCCGCTCTCGTCGATCCCCACGCCAACCGAGCCTGCTTGCGGCAGCACCGGGCTCTCCGTATCATGCTCCTGATCAGATCGGTTTCCCGAAATGCGAGGCTCCGCGCACTCGACATCCCCTCGAATCCAACGCTGGGTGTCGGCGCTCGCGTGCCTGGTCCTCCTGGCAGGAAGCCTCTCTTTGCGTTCGGGCAGTACCGCTGGGGTGGCCGCGGCTGGCGAAACCGCATGCCCCCCAAGTTTCCCGCCGTGGGCACGATACTGGACGACAGTTTCACCTTCTGCCGCGTCCTCTATGAGAGTGTGCGCGACGAGCGCTCTGGATACGGCTGGAACACCGACTATCCGTTGTCGGACATCAACTTCATGACCCGCTTCTCCCAGTTGACCACGGCAAGAATTCCGCGAGACGGCGACGGCGTTCCTGACCACGTGGTGGTGTCTCTCCTCGACGACACCATCTATCGCTACCCCTACGTCTTCATGTCCGACGTCGGCACGATGGGCCTGAACCCGTTCGAAGCGGATCGCCTGCGCGACTATCTGTTGAAAGGGGGCATCCTCTACGTCGACGACTTCTGGGGGGATCTGGCGTGGGAGCACTGGGAGCGCGAGATCGGAAAGGTCCTTCCGCCAGACGAGTACCCCATCGTCGACATCCCGATGGATCACGAGATCCTTCAGACGTTCTTCACGATTCGCAAGGTCCCCCAGATACCATCGATCCACCATTGGCGGCGCTCGGGAGGGACCACGACATCGGAGAGGGGCTGGGAAACGAGAGACGTTCATTTCCGCGGCATCTCCGACCACAAGGGGCGCCTGATGGTCATCATGACGCACAACACCGACATCGCCGACGGGTGGGAACGGGAGGGCGAAGAGTACGAGTACTTCTACCGATTCTCGATCTACTCGTATCCGGTGGGAGTCAACATCGCCATCTATGCCATGACGCACTAAGGGCCCGCGCAAAAATAACTTCACATTTTGGGACGCCGATCCATCCTGTCTGGCTGCGTTGCTCGTCGGTCATATATCTAGATATTATTCACTTCTCGCGCCTTGCTAGACGGGCGCCGCGACGCCCGAAAATGCGAACTTATTCTTGCGCGGACCCTAAGGTTGTCACAGACCGCCTGCCCGACGAGGTGCGTCGAGATGACGAAGGCCCGCAGGTCGTTCGCGGAAAGGAGCTCGCGCTTTCGTTTGCAGTAGCTCCCGTCGCTCGCGGCCTTGTCCACCTCGAAGTGGTCTCCCCGCCAGGCGAGCTCGATGCCATCGTAGCCGAGATCGTGGGTGAGTTTGCACATGTCTTCCACTTTGAGGTCGGCCCACTGTCCCGTGAAGATGGTCACCGGTCTTGCCATCGGTTCTCTCCTTGATGAATGTCAGGCGCGAAGTCCCGTCCATTTGCCACCAGCGTTCGAGCTCTCCACACTGGCCTCGATGAAGGCCATTCCCCGGACGCCGTCGTGGACATCCGGGAAATCGAGCTGACGGGGAGCGGGCTCCTTCCCCTCCAGGCGGTCGGCCAGAGCAAGGGCGAAGGAGCGGTACAGGTTCGCGAAAGCCTCGATATAGCCCTCCGGGTGGCCGGCGGGAAGGCGGGTCGCTCGGGCGGCTTCGTCCGAGAGGCCCCCGTGGTTGACACCCGTCCGAAGGGTCTCCCGCGGACGGTCCGGCCACTTGAGCACGAGTGTATTCGGCTCTTCCTGGTGCCATGCCAGACTTCCCTTCTCCCCGTAGACCCGGATGTTGAGCGCGTTCTCTTCGTCGATCGCAACCTGGCTCGCCCACAACAGGCCGCGCGCGCCGCGGTCGAAGCGGAGAAGCACACTGGCGTCGTCCTCGAGGGGACGGCCCTCGACGAACGTCGTCAGCTCGGCGCACACCTCCTCGATGGAAAGGCCCGTGATGTACTCGGACAGGTGCGCGGCGTGGGTTCCGATATCGCCAATACAACAGCTCGCTCCCGCGCGGGCAGGGTCTGTTCGCCACTCGGCCTGCTTCTGACCGGTCGCTTCCAGACGCGTGGCGAGCCACCCCTGCGGATACTCGACCACCACGCGACGGATCCTTCCGAGCTCTCCCTGGGCGACACGCTTTCGCGCTTCCTTCACCATGGGATAGCCGGAGTAGTTGTGGGTGAGTCCGAAGAGCAGGCGCGTTTCTTCGACGAGGGCGGCGAGCGATTTCGCTTCCGACAGACTGAGCGCGAGCGGCTTGTCGCAAATGACGGGGAACCCCGCTTCGAGAGCCGACTTGGCGACCGGATAGTGCTGGTGGTTCGGCGTCACGATAGAGACGAAATCCATCCGATCGTCTTCCGGGCGTTCCGCTTCCCTTCGAAACATCTCCTCGTAGGTGCCGTACACGCGCTCCTCGGGAAGGAGGAGCTCCTTTCCCGACGCAAGCGAGCGCTCCGGATCCGAGCTGAAGGCACCGCACACGAGCTCGATCCTCCCGTCGAGCGTCGCCGCCATCCGGTGCACCGCGCCGATGAAGGCGCCCTGGCCGCCTCCGACCATCCCCATGCGGAGCTTTCTTTTCATCGGTTCCTACGCGAGCGGAAGCTCATCCGCAGGGCAGAGTATATATAGTCTCACCACAATGAAAGGAGGAGAAAGGATGAAGCGTGTTTGGTTACTGAGCCCGATCCTGGTTCTGGCAGCGATTGCCTTCGGCGGTGGCGGGCAGGGACCGGCGGTGAACCTGGAAGGTACCTGGCGCCTCGTGTCCTACCTCAAGGCCGACAACCAGGTTCGCTACCAGACGGACGGCTACATGATTTTCGGCAAGATCCACTGGGTCCACGTCGCCTTCTTCAACCGCGATCCAAGAGAAAACGATTTCGCCGAGGCCCATCACGGAACCTACACCGTCACCGGTGCCGATACCTTGACCCTCGACGTGGATATGGAGCTCCACATGGATCCCAAAGTGGAGTACCAGGACACTCCTGTGTGGTACGGACCGCCCACCCACCTCGAGGGATGCAAGCTCCGAGTGGAAGGAGACCGGGTGGTCATCGATCTGCCCTCGACGGCCCAGCTAGTGCTGGAGAAGATCGACTAGAGCCGGTACTCAGGGCTCGGTCATCCCGTCGCCTTTCGTCAGCGGTCCCGTCAGGACCTTTCCGGGAAGCTCGCCCGTGCGCTCGCCGTCGTCGACCACGAGAGTCCCATTAATAAGGATGTAGCGGACAGTCGCACGGCACGTTCAAGATGTTCTTCAACGGGATCTATCTCGGCGGTACCACGCCGACGCGGCTGGGAGCGACGTCCAACTAGAGGGTGCCTGGAGGAGTATCGTGTCCTTGCGG
Organism: Candidatus Marinacidobacterales bacterium; assembly: GCA_965237685.1. Lineage (GTDB taxonomy): Bacteria > Acidobacteriota > Vicinamibacteria > Marinacidobacterales > SMYC01 > CBDEGF01. Next base: position 454,564 of record CBDEGF010000003.1, on the reverse strand, counting down.
TAGTAGTGCGTGAGAACGTGGGGGCGATTCGGTAAGCTGAACGCCGGGTGTGTCGTTTTTCTCGCGGGCAGAGAGAGAGGGAAAAAAGGACTGGACAAACGCTGGCTGACTGTGTAACCTCAGGCTGGGAGGAAAACAGTGACCCAGGCAGGAAACGCTGCACTCGACACCGCAGCCAAGCGACCCACCTTTTGCGGCACGACCGTGACCGACGAGGAATGGAGCGTGCTGACGGAGATCATCGCCACGTGTGGTCTGTCCCGGCACGAGCTGGCGCGCACGATCTATGAGGGCCTGGGGTGGGTTCGTCGGAACGGCAATCTCAAGACCCGGGAATGCTACGAGTACCTGGAGGTTGTCGAAGCGAAGGGGCTGGTGACGTTGCCCCCGCGTCACGAGCAGCGGCGCCGCGGACCGACGAGCATCCACTACACGAAGGCTGGTCGCGAGCGGCCACGGCGTGAGGGCAAGCTATCGGACGTCGCTCCGGTGATGCTGGGCTTGGTGGCGAACGCTGAGGAGCGAGCGCTATGGAGGGAACTGGTCGCGCGTTACCACTACCTGGGCCACAAGGTGGCCTTTGGCGCGCACCTGCGGTACTTGGTCTGGATGTCGAATCCTCGGCGGGAGCTCTGTGGGTGCGTGCAGTTCTCCTCGGCGGCGCGGTGGCTTCAGACGCGTGACGGCTTCATCGGTTGGGATGACGCAACGCGGCAGAAGAACCTTCCCCGGGTGGTCAACAACAGTCGGTTCCTGATCCTGCCGTGGCTTTCCATCAAAGGCCTCGCGAGTCACGTGCTGTTCGTTGGCAGCGCGAGTGGTGGTCGATGACTGGGAGGAAGCCTACGGGGTGACAACGAGGTCGAGCAGGAGCTGAAGCCCTCACAACGGCATCGCAAGAACTCGCTCTTCTTCAAGACCCAGGCAGGCGCCGACGTGGGCGACGTGCTCCTGAGCATGATCCGCACCGCGGTAAAAAACGGTGTCGACCCGGTGCACTATCTGACGAACATCTCCATGCACGCTCGAGACGCTAGAGCAGCACCCGAGTCGTGGCTGCCTTGGAGCTACCAGAAGACGTTGGAAAGGCTCAACCGACCCGCCGCCACGGCTCGGCCATCCCCGCTCGCAGCGGAAGTCCGTTGTAGATAAGCACCGCCAACTGCTCGGCGGGTAGCGCCGCAACGCCATCCGTCGTCTGACGCGGCCACCACTGCAGGCGCCCCTTCGAGAAACGCTTCTGGCACAACCAAAAGCCCTGGCCGTCGTAGACCAATAGTTTGAGGGCCGTGCCTGAACGGTTGCGGAAAACGAATAGCGTTCCGAGGAATGGGTCGAGCTGGAACTGTTGCCGGCACACACAAGCCAAAGAATCGATGCCCTTGCGGAAATCGACGGGCTCGCAGGCAACCAGCACCTTCAGCTGGGGAACGAGCTGGATCATGCTCGGGAGCTGCCTTCCAGCGCGCCGAGCACGAAACGACACACGGCTTCGACCAACTCATTCTCACCCTCGCCGCTCGCCGTCACGACCGTGAGGCTCCCCGCTGCGCTCTCCACCGTCAGACGGCATCTGCTCGCTCCATGCTGAACCTCGCCGAGCGGCGGTGTCATCATGCCGCCCCCTAAGCCCATGCCGAACTGCGGCAGCTCGACGAACGCGTTGCCACTTGGAGCTAACGCCGTGACCCGCTCCGCCGCGCTCCGATCCTGTACTGTGCGCGGGGACCGACCCGTAGCACCCGTTCGCCCGTGCCCCTTGAAACGCTTCTCGCCCACAACGGCCCCTCCACTCTCTCGGACCTGTTTGAATCGCGCCGCATTGACTCGGAGATGACTGCAGATCGTGCTCGGCGCATACCGATCGAGCAACCCCAGCGCCGCTTTCCACAACTCCTCCGGGATCAGCCGTCCGTGTGGCTTCGCCCGCCATGCTTCGAACTGTTTCACAACGTCTTCGAGTTCTGCCTTCTTTGAGCGCATCGATGGCCTCCTTGAGCAATCTCTCCGCTCAGCTTACGAACCCAACAGCACCTAAGTCACGCACTGCTGCCGCAAGGACACGGGGTATCGGCAATTTCAGAAATCTTGCCCGGGCAAGATCTGGATATATGAGCAATCTTCCAGTTCGCCCTACGGCCTAGCCCTCTGCTCGACAGGCTCCCGCCTCCGCCCTTCGGGCTTCGGCGAGGTCCCGCCGAAGGCTTGCGAAGTCGGACGCTGCGGAAGGCGGCGAGCAACGCCGCCAGACGGGATGGATCGGCGTCCAAGAATCGGTAGTTATTCTTGCCCGGGCCCTAAGTACGTGGGCAGAGGGGCGGAGGAATGGGCAAGATTTCTCCTCGGATGCCTCTCGCTTGCGCCTCTTCACCAGACGTCGGATCGCGGCTAGTGGCTCTCGGGCAGAAACTTCTCCATCACCCACACTTCGACCAGGTCTTCGGGGTTGCCGGAAGTGAAGGCGATGCGGCCATCCACGGGATGAACGGCGAGCTGGCGCAGCATTTGTGCAGCGAGCCCGATACGACTCGGCTCACCGCCCTCCACTGCGATTCGCCACAGCTCGATGGTCATGAGATTACCATCCTCCTCCAGCCTGTGTTCGAGCGCCGGCCGGCCGAACACGACCTCTCGACTGTCGGGCGAGAACGCAAGCCCGATATAGTCGGGAGTCCTCTCTGCCCGGACGTCGAAAATCTCCCGGGGCTCGCCACCGTCGGTGGACAGCACTTTGAGTGCGTCCGAATAAGCGTCCTCACCAATCTCGTAGAACGCCAGCGTCCGCCCGTCCGGAGCGAGCGCAAGATTGTTATTCATGAGACCTCGATGGAGAACGTCCTCGCAGCCCGATGCCAAATCGCGCACGATGATGCTGCTCACGTAGTCGGCGGACTCCTCCCGTCGCCGCATGAAGAAAGCACGCTTGCCGTCGGGGGAAAATTCCGGTCGAGAGATGTGAGACCGGGGCTCGCTCGCGATCAAGAGGGTGGCATCACCGGTGACCACGTCGATACGGTAGAGCCCGCTGACACCCTGAAAGTCGATGCCACTTGCAACGACGAAGCGCCCATCGGGAGTCCAACGAAGTCCGGAGGCGTTCGAGACACTGGCGAGTCTCGGCTCGAGCACCCGTTCCTCACTGCTGTCCATCCCGCGGATCACGATGAGCCACGAGCCCACGCTTCGAGGCAAGGGACCTCGCTGTGACAGGTAAGCGAGGTGGTTTGCGTTCCGGGACCAGGCGGGCGTGGCATTGGAGCCCTCGTAGTTCTGGGCAATCCGTCGCGACGAGGATCCACTTGTTCGGCTCAGCCAATCGACGTCGGCAACGTAGACGTCGCCGCACGCTTCCCAGGTCGTGAAGCCGTAGAAAAGCGCTCCCGCCTCCGTGAACCCCATGGGCCACATGCGCTCCATGTCACGCTTGATCAACCGCGGCGCACCCTGAAGCTCGCCGTCGGCGACCGGGACGAGCCACGCACCAACGTAACCAGCTCTATCGCTGCCAAAGAGCACACTCTTGCCATCAGGCGTCCAAATCGGTCCGTAGTCCATGGCCGGATGCTCGACCAACCGCGTTTCCTTGCTCCCGTTGCTGGCGAGCAGGTAGATGTCTCGCTCGGGAGAATCCGCGTTGGGCGGGAAATCGTAGACGATGTAACGGCCATCCGGCGACAAGCTCACCTTCACCGGGAAACGCCAGTCCAGACTTTTCAGAGTGCGGACGAAACCATCGGCCACGGAAACGAAGCAAATTTGATGCGTCCCGTCGGTGTGCCGGACAACCGTCAGGATGTTCCGGCCGTCGGGCGAGAAGCCGGCCGGGTGCACGAACTCCGCCTCCCCGTTCCGGAAGACGACCCGCGGCTCCCCGCCCTCCCGGTCCACCACACGAAGCTCGTATCGGTCTTTGTTGAACCAGGCGTAGGCGATCTGCTGCCCGTCGGGAGACCAGACCGAGAAGTAAGCGTGCTGGTTCGGCTCGTTCCAGGTGCCTTCACGCGTGAGGTCTCGATTCTCGCCCGTCTCGAGATCGCGCCGGGCCAGATCGTTGGTCATCCAGTTGGTAAAGCTGAGATAACGACCGCCTGGAGACGGCGCACCGCTCGGATCCGCGCCGGAACCCCACCAGATACGACGAACCACCATGCCCTCGGCGGCATCGGTGGGGCGAGTCATCGCGTCGAGCCGACGCCGCGCCTCCGCCGCCGGATCGCGTTGATCCGAGTACTCCCGAATCAAGCGCTCGTACGAGCCGCGCGCCTCGTCGTTTCCGAGCTTCTCGTGGCAGATGCCCAACCGCAGCAGCGCCGTCGCCGCTAGCGGGCGAGCCTCGAGGTGCTCGGTGAGCAGCGTCTCGTAGAGCCGGATGGCCTCCTCGAGATTCCCTTCGACCTGCTCTTTGTGAATGCCGGCCTGGAGAAGCACCTCCGGGTCATCCCGGATCTGTCCCCCGACAATCGCAGCGCCTGCCAGCAGGAGCGCTACGGGGATGAGAAACGGCCGACCAAGGAGCACGTCCTCCGACAACTGCATGGCTATCCGCCATTCGACGGCTCATTCTCTCACGGGCCGACGGTAACGCACCGGGGCACTTGTCTCTCCCGGGCTACTTGTCCCGGAAATCCACACGGAACGGAAGACGATAGAATCCTCGGTTCTCGCGCACCTGTGCTCCTCCTCCGATAACGATGCTCACCAGACACGCGGTTCGGTTTCGGTCAGCCTCGATCGTCCAGGCCTTCTCCCCGGTACGCGTCACCAGGACGGGATCGCTGTCGCGGCACGGTGGATTCGGGTCGGGACCCGGCCCGAATCGAACCCCCCACCGTTTCAACACCCCGTCTTCGGGAAGGTCGAACGTGATGAACATATCGACTTCTCGTGTCTCGCCGATTGCGAGGTCCCACAAGTTCGTGCCCTCGCCGGAGAAACGCCGGAAGAACGATCCGGTCAGCGCATCGATGAACAATCTGTCGCCCCACGGCAGCGCCGTGTTGGAGCTTGCGGACCTCTGACCATCCAGATTCGAGAAATCGATCAACAGCTTCCTCGCATCCTCGATCTGCTTGTTATCGGTCTGCTTCGTGTCCAAGCCCCACTCACCGTTCGAGTTAACGACCCGTCTTGACACCCTCGGTCTGCGACACGTACGGGCAATCTCCCGGTACGCACGCAGGATTGGGGCCTTGCTCCCAGTCGCTCGTGATCCGATCCCGGCGGTCGTCCCGATAGGTACTGATCCCCTGGATCGTTCTGGCGCCCCCTTTCCCGGCCCAGGCAGAAAGCGCCAGACCGAAACAGGCCAACAGAAACAGCGAACCGATAGTTTTCTTGCGCATCTGGAAACCTCCTCGTGGTCGATGGGATCCCGCGAGGAAGGCTAGCCGCCGCATGTCAGGACGTGATGTCGGATCTGTCAGACTTCGGTGAAGATTCGGTCAGGCTTCGAAGCGGTAGCCGTGGCCGCGTAGGCTGACCAGATAGCGGGGCTCGGCGGGTTCAGGCTCGATCTTCTTCCGCAGGTTGGTCACGTGGGTGTCGATGACCCGGTCCGTAACCGCGACACCGGAGCCCCAGACCTCGTCGAGCAATTGGTCGCGGCTCAGGGTCTTCCCGCGATGCCGAAGGAACGCGGTCAGAAGCTTGAGCTCGAGGGGTGTCAGCTCCACGAGCTTCCCCGCTCGGCGAAGCTCGCACCGAGCGAGGTCCACTTCGACCTCTCCGAACCGGTAGAGCTCGGGGGCCTCGCCTTCCGTCCGCCGCAGAACGGCTCTTACCCGGGCGCGCAGCTCACGGGGACTGAACGGCTTGGTGATGTAGTCGTCCGCCCCGAGCTCGAGGCCCATCACCTTGTCCGATTCGCTCGTCTTCGCGGTGAGCAGGATGATGGGTGTCCGGACACCTCTCCGCCTGAGCTCACGACAGACCTCGAAGCCGTCCTTGCGAGGCAACATCACATCGAGCAGGATGAGATCGAACTCTCCTTCGCGTGCCCTTCGACTCGCAGCCACTCCGTCGCCGAGCACCTCCACTTCGTAACCCTCGAGCTTCAAGTCGTCTTCGAGCCCGAGCGCGAGCTGGGCTTCGTCTTCGACGATGAGGATGTGGCTCATCGCGTCACTCCGTCGCAACGGGAAGGAAGATGGAGAATGTGCTCCCCTCACCGGCTCGACTTTCCACCGCGATGCGCCCACCGTGCGCCGAGACGATCCGCTCGACCAGCGTGAGGCCGAGCCCGGTGCCTTTCGCAGCGGATGCTCTCGCGCTTCCGCCACGGACGAACTTCTCGAAGATGGCTTCACGCTCGCTCGGCGCAATCCCCAGACCGCGATCCCGAACGTGGAACACCACGTGACCATCGGTCGAACGGACCTCGAGCCGGATGGTCTTGTGCTCCGGAGAGTACTTCCGCGCGTTGTCGACGAGATTCCACAAGGCCCGCTCGAGCGCACTCTGGTCTCCCCGCACGCGGGGCAGTGGCCGATCCGTTTCCACCTCGAGGTGGTAGCCGTTCTCCCCTTCTTCGTTCCCGAGCTCTTCCACCATCTGGTTCACGAGTACTTCCGGATCGAGCGGCTCGAAACGGTACTCTCGCGCCCCCGCTTCCATGCGGCCGAACTCGAGAAGGCTCTCGACCAGCCGGTGGAGCCGTTCGCTCTCTCGCAGCAGCCCGTCGTAGTACTGCTGGCGACGTGCCTCACTCGACACCCGGCCATCGGCCAACAGCTCGCTCGCCTGACGCAGCGAGGCAAGTGGCGTTCGAAACTCGTGCGAGACCGCCGAGACGAACTCGGATTGCAGCCGTGCCACCTCGACCTCTCTGGTGATGGCGCGAGTCGTGAAGTAGCTCCCGACGAGAACGACGACGCCCACCAGGCTCAACGCGAACACGATGAGCCGACGCCTCGAGTTGAACCGCGCGAGATCGGCTTCCGGGCTCGCGCTGGCAACGGTGAGCGTCCAGGGCACGCCCGATTCCGCGGACACACGCACCGCCGTCGGTCCCACGGATTCCTGGCCGGCACTAAACACCGGCTTGCCTTCGTCATCACTCCAGAAAGCAACGATGCCCAAGCGAGTTGTCATCGGCTCGAGCCAGCGCTGCTCGACGTGCCCCGGTCCCGCCACCAGCGCGACCAGCCTTTCCTCCGAGGCACGCCACAGCAACAACACGGAACGCTCGAAAGCCCAGATCGTCTCGCGTCCTTGCGGCTGCTCCCTCTCACCGCTCCAGGACTCCCAGAGCCAATCGACGCCCGCCGCAAGGGCCACGGCTTCGTTCACGCGACGTTCGAGCGGGAAGCCGGGCTCGAACCAGCGTCGGGCCTGCTGACTGTAAAAGCGATATTGAGCGCGGGTGAGCGGCCAGCGACCTCGGTGAAGCCCCTCGAAGAGGTGAAAGGCCTCTCGGTCCAACGAGTCAAGGCGATCGAGCTCGCCCAGCATCTCGCAGCGTGAGTACCTCGCCACCAGCTCAGCAGGCAGTCCCGCCACCCGAACCGCTCCCAGCTCGGCCAGCTCCGCGTAGGCAGCCAGCGCCGCCTCGACCTCGTCGGCCTTTCGAAGGGTTCGGCCCAATCGAAGCAGAGCGCCGGCACGTATGTCGGGCTCGGAGGAACCGGCGAGGTTTCGGAGAGTGCGAATAGCCCCCGGGTAGTCTCTCCGTTGGAGCTCCAGAGATTCGGCACGCGAGAAAATCCCCCTTGAAGGTTCGCTTGCCTCAGGAAGGATCGGGAAGTAAATCAGCCGCGACGGCGGGTGCGCTTCGACACTTCCCCTGCGAAGGACGACGACCAGAGCGTCTTCGGTGAGCCCCTCAGCGAAAACCGAGGCCTCGTTCGCCAACTCGCTGGACGAGCGCGAGAGCAACCAGTCCAGTGCTTGCTCGGTCTTGGACAGTTCGGTGGTCACCGCGGCGGTGATCGTGTCCGCAGCGCGCTCTAGCCGTTCCTCGATGCGCTGCGCCTCCAGAGCACGGTCCTGCTCCAGGAAGCGCCAGGAGATCCACGCCAGCACCGCGGACAAGACGAGCGCGAAGCCCGGAAAGAAGATCAGCAAATGTCCCGGCGGCTGAAGCCACTGCCTGAGCCACATCGGGCCCTCCCTCGGGGACGAGCCGTATTATAGCTGGGCCTTGCTCGCCGAGAGTGAACCCCGGTCTCTCGCTGAGCCCCACGGTGGCCGCTCCCTATAGAAGACTGCCGTCTTCGCAGCTCATTCCATAAACGGGCAGCTCACCGTTTCAGGGCCGCACCCTGTTCCTTGAAACCGCAACTCATGCTAGAACACTGGCTCGCGCTGTCCGTCTCAGCGGCGCGGCGACGCATCTCGGCAACGTCTGATTCCATGCGGGCTAGTAGCTTCTTGAAACGCGCGTCATCCCGAATGCTCTCGAGAAGCGGCAAGCGTCTCAACATCCTGTAATTGCGCCACCCAGCTTCATACGCCCGCTCGCACCACTCCAGAGCGGCTTCTTTTTGTCGACGCAAAGCGTGGATCGAGGCAATCTCCATGGGAATGGAAGGTGGATCTTTACCGTGAGACAGCTCCTCAAGACTATGCGCGAGGGCCTGCTCCAGAAGTCGGCCGGCTTCGGTCTTCTCCCCGCGACGCCAGAGCAAATAGCCGTACAGGGTGCGAACCGAGGGCGCCCCATTGACCAAGCCCCTCGCGTCAGGTGTGTTCCGGAACTGCGCCTCGATAAGCTCCTTGGCGTTCTCTGCCCCGGCGACGACGGAGAGCGCAGCCCATATCTGTTTCAGCTCCAAGTTCTCCGGGGCTCTCTCGACCGCGCGGCGCAACCGATCCATCGCCGCGTCGTCGCGCCCACGGAGAGTATCCAGCAGGGCCAGCGCGGATTGAATGCGGTGGTAGTAGGGAAGCCTCTCCTCCGCCTCGTTGAGCCATCGCTCCGTGATCGTGTCGTCGTCGAGAAGGAGGAGTGGCCATCCTACGTGGGCATAATTGCTGGGTGCGTTGGGGTCTAACGGTAGGGCTCGCTTCGCCCAATAAAGGGATTCGTCATATTGGCCAAGAAGTAGCTCGGCAACAGAATGGTCGCTCAGAGCAACGCTATCACTAGCGTTGAGATCGACGGCCCGCAGATAGGAAAGCTTGGAGTCCCTCAGCTTTCCGGTGCTCATGTAGAGGTCACCCAGGGCGCTGTGTCCCAATGACAGATCCGAATCGAGCTCGATCGCTTTGCGCGCCACTTCGAGTCCCTGTTCCAGATAATCCGGATCCTCAAAGTAAGACAGGAAGAAAAAGGCTCTCGCCATCCTCGCGTAAGCAAGGGCGAAGCTTGGATCTAGCTCTACAGCCTGCTGGAGAACGGAGACTCTTCTCAGCCACCCCTCGGTAGTGGAACCGGTTGCTTCCCGTGAGCGCAGATAGAGCTCATACGCGGCCAGGCTCTCGGTGGGCCGCTGCTCGATGCGTTGCTGCTCACCTGGGGAAAGAGTGGCTTCCAGTGCGAGCGGCGACCTGGAGCGCCACATCGCTTTGAACCTCAAAGATATCCTCGAGCGCTCGGTCGTACTGCTCGGACCAGAGCGTTCGCTTGCTCCGCGTGTCCACCAGCTGCACGTTGACCCGGACGCGCTCCGGAGCCTGGCGCACGCTTCCGGTGACGACGCTTCCGATACCCAGCTCCTCTGCGAGCTGCGACAGATCCTGGACGTCACCGTAGGATTCCACGGCTGCGCGGCTCATCACTTGCAGCGAGGCCAGCTTGGCAAGCGGACCGCTGATCTCCTCGGTCAATCCCGGCACTGAAATAATCCTGCGCAGGATCGGCGGAAATGTTCTCGAAGGGCAGAACGGCGATCACGCGAGAGCTCACGTCCTCTTCTGCTGCGAGTTGCGGTGCGGCCGATTCGGTAGGCTCGTGTCCGCGCTGCAGCCCCCACCACGCAGCCGCGATCATGATGACAAGTAGCGGCGCGCCCAGCCAGGCCCAACGGACCGATCGCTTGGAAGGCGACGGTTGCAGGCTCCCCGAGGTGACGCTCGCGCCAATGAGCCCGTCCCGAAGCCTGCTCAAGTCCTTGGCCAAATCTCTCGTCGAGTCGTAGCGCTCCTCTCGGTCCTTGGACAGAAGCCGTGTCACGAGCCCCTCGAGGCCGGAAGGCACCTGCCGGTTGCGCTGGCCTAGAGGCGGGGGCTCGCTCTCCAGAATCGCCGTCAACGTCTGGGCGGCCGTCTCCCGGCGAAAGGCCGGGGTTCCCGATGCCATCTCGTAGAGGATCAGCCCAGAGAGAACTGATCGGATCGGTAGTCCACGGGCAAGGCCTTGGCTTGCTCGGGGGACCTGTAGCCCACCGTCCCCATGATGATGCCCGCTTTGGTACCGACCACTGCCGTGGTGAGCTGCGATCCGGCGAGCGGCTCTCGAGCCATCAGCTTGGCCAAACCGAAGTCGAGGATCTTCACGAAGCCGTCGTCGGTCACGATGAGGTTTTCCGGCTTCAAATCCCGATGAACGATTCCGGCGGCATGAGCTTTGGCCAGACCTTCGGCGATCTGGGTGGCGAGCTCGAGGAGCTTTCGCCCGGGAATCGGCCCCTCGGCCAGCAGGTCGCGAAGCGATCGACCTTTGGCAAGCTCCATGGCGATGTAGGAGGTGGAGCCCTCCTGGCCGATCTCGTGAATGGTAATGATGTTGGGATGGTTTAGTGCGGAAGCCGCCCGCGCCTCCTGCTCGAAGCGTTTCAGGCGCTCCGTGTCCGTGGCGAGCTCCTCCCGAAGCACTTTGATAGCCACCTCCCGTCCGAGCTTCAGGTCTTTGGCCTTGTAGACCTCGCCCACTCCGCCGGTCCCCAAGAGAGACACGATTTCGAACGAGCCGAGCTGGGTGCCGGGAGTCAGGGGCATGGGTCCTCGCCGAGTTTCAAGTCGATGCTAGTGGGAACGATGTCTTGAAAGCAAGCGGCGCGACTCCGTTCGCTCCGTCCGGGCGCGGTTGGATAGTGGGATGGACCGCGTTGATAAAGGGACAGAGGAGGAAGAGAATCTCGGCAGTTCGTTCGCCGAGATTGTCACGCAGTTTGCGGAGGGTAACCCCTCTTCGCCCAAGCCGATGCGTTACCCCGAGCTGGCGGACGCGGCGAACTTCACCCTGTCACCCGACAAAACGCAGATCGCGTTCGTCCGGCAGGGAGACATTTGGTTCGCATCGCTCGAGCAAAGACGCGGCGTCAGGTCACCGTTCCTGTCCGCAGGACGCGTCGGCCCAGAATCAGATCGTGGTGACCCGATCACCGCCAATAGGAACTGAATCCAACCTTCCGCACATTCCCATCCCTATCAAGCGAATATCGATCGGGCTCACCATCCTTCCAGGTCAGATCCGGCAACAAACCCTCCAGCACTTGTCGGTGATCCTGGACGATCTTCTTGTCACCTTCTTGTATGTCACGTTGTCCCATTCGTTTGGATCGTTATCGTGATCGTAGAGTTCCTCCAGGTTGATATTAGGATAATAGTCGTCCACTGCGATAAATAGGATGTTGGGCTTCGACTCAGTACTTGGGATCTGAGCGTCTCCGAGGTGGGCGCCTACGAGGACCAGGCCTGCCAGCACGAATAGTTTGAGAGTACGGAACGTCGTTGGTTTGTGTTTGTGCATGAACATACGCTCCATGAGACTAGAGCAAGCACCATGTTCACCCGACAAGACGGCGGAGTCAACGCCCGCATTAGAGGGGTGTTGCGGAGTTCAAAAGTCAGTTTTTGGGTGGGGCGCGTCGCTCGCCGCTTGCCTTTTCCAAATGCTGGAGGATCTTTCGGATGACGTTATGCTCGGTGATGAAGGCGACGACGCGGTCCGGCGATTAGCGGCGGTCGGCCCGCAAGGGTCAAGACGGCCACATGGACAAGCCCAGGAGATCACTCTGCACGATGACATCCAGATCCTTGTCCTTGGCCAGAAGGAAGCAGCCGTTCTCGTGTCCGATGATCGCGATGAGACAATCAATCGTCGATCGTATCGTCTTGCCTCGTTTGCGCAGGTCGCGGTAGATTTCGGCGGCCTTCAGATAGGAGTTGAAATCTGCCGCTTCGAGAAAGATGAGCTCTCGGAAGAGGGCTTCGATTCGACTGCGGCTCTTTTCTCTCCTCAGGCCCTGGAACACCTCGCTAACAATGACCCCGCAGGTGCAGATTTCCTCCTCGGCGTCAATGAGGCCCGCCAACGCATTCGCCTGGGCGGACGGGTAGCCGTTAAAAAAATCGCCCCACACGGAACTGTCGACGAGCACTTTCATCGCGGTTACCTGCGCCGTTTGCGTAGCTTGTCGATATCACCTGTCCACTCGACCTTTCCTCGAAGCTCGAGGAGCTCGCGGACTTTTCGCCTTCGAGCGAATTCTCGCAACGCTTCGTTAATCACTTCCGTCTTGGTCTTCCCTGCCGCAACCTTCATGGCTCTCTCGAGCGCCTCATCATCGAGGTTCAGCGTGGTCCTCATGATCTGCATCCTCCATGCATACGTTATTATACTATGATCTGTATTTCAAGGTGATGGCCGAGAGCTCGTGTTCATCGAGTACATCGATGGGCCGGCGCTGGCCGAGACACCGAAAAGCCGTGCCGTCCGGTCAAAAAACTGGAACCCTCTGCCGTGGACTAGTTTACGCAGCGTCCCTCTACTCTGCGACGCTTGAATTCTCAGCTCACCCGTAGATACTTCCGCTTCGTGGAACACGAGAAAGAGCTGCGTGGACAACGATTCATTCAGGAAGCCAAGGCGGCCTCGGCCCTGGACCATTCGAATATCTGCACCATCTACGACATCGGCGAGACCGACGACGGGCAGCTCTACCTCGTCATGGCCTACTACGAGGGCGAGACGCTGAAACAGCGCATCGGGCGCGGACCACTTCCCATCGACGACGCGCTCGACGTTGCCATCGAGGTGGCACAGGGACTTGCGAAAGCCCATAGCTCCGGAATCATCCACCGCGACATCAAGCCGGCGAACCTGATGCTCACGAGCGAAGGGCAAGTCAAGATCGTCGACTTCGGCCTGGCAAAGCTCGTCGGCCACACAGGCATCACGCAGACCGGCACGACGCTCGGAACCGTCTCCTACATGTCGCCCGAGCAGGTACGCGGCGAGGAGGTCGATGCCCGCAGCGATCTCTGGTCGCTCGGCGTGGTGCTCTACGAGATGGTGTGCGGCCAGCTTCCGTTCAAAGGTGACAGCGCACCGGTGGTCTCGACAGCTATCTTGCAGCAAGACCCTCAGCCGTTGACCGCGCTTCGGACCGGCGTGCCCATGGAGCTCGAGCGGGTGGTGAACCGCCTGCTCGCGAAAGACGCGAAGGACCGCTACCAGACGGCTGCCGATATCCTCTCCGAGCTGCGCCTGCTCCGGTGGAACTCGGAAGACGAGCTGGCCACGATGGGAATGCCCTCTCGGGCGGCGGCTTCTGGTGAGAGCTCCAATTGGCGCCGCTGGGTCGTACCCGGTCTGTTGCTCGTGGCGACCGGGCTCGCCGGTTACTGGTTGGGGTCGGATCGCCCTTCCGGGGACGTCACGTTCGAGCTCACCAATCCAGTTCAGGTCACGACTTCGCTGGGTATCGAATCGCAGCCCGACTGGTCGCCCGATGGACAGACCATCGCCTACAGCGCCAATCGGAGTATCGGTGCGTTCGGTGGCAGCGGCGACATTCTCGTCAAGCAGGTCGGTGGGGGCCCGCCCGTGAACGTGACCGACGTGCAAGGAAACGACCAATATCCCGTGTGGTCTCCCAACGGCCGGCAGATTGCATTCTCCTCCTCCCGTGAGGGCGGAGGCTATTTCGTCGTTCCGGCGCTCGGCGGCGCGGTTCGCAAGATTCGTGCGATCTCCGATTCCGGCCCCGTTGCGAACGCGGCAGGCAAGCCCCAGTGGTCGGCGGATGAGAGTCAGCTCGCCGTCGTCGTTTATGACGCGACGGGACGTCCCGCGCTCGAGATCGTGACCCTCGAGACGAACGCGTCTCGGCGCCTGCCGCTTCCCGGCAACGGCATCCGACGCTATCAACTCGCCTGGTCACCGGACGGGCAGCACTTTGCGTACGTCAGCGGATCGTCGCTCAACGACGACGTCAATCAGCTTTGGCTTTTGCGGGTGCCGACCAGGAGGCTCATCCGTTGACGGACGGTCTGACCATTGCCTGGAGCCCGGACTGGTCTTCCGAAGGGCGATCGCTCTACTTCGTCTCGAATCAAGGGGCGGACTCGATCTCTGGCGTCAACCGATCGGGTCGAACGGGAAACCTGAAGGAGCCACTCAGGCCGTGACAACCGGCGCAGGTATCCGGAAAGAGATGGCGTTCTCTCGGGACGGGAAGCGCTTCCCGTACACGCGGGGCGGCACGATCGAAAACGTCTGGCGGGTCCCGATCCAGGACAACGACCCGGCGACGTGGGAAGAGGCCGAGCAGTTGACGTTCGATTCCGCCTACATCCAGTTCCTCGAGGTGTCCGCGGACGGAGAGCGACTACTCCTCAGCTCCGACCGCACGGGGAACTTCGAGCTATGGACGGTACCGGTCGCGGGCGGTGACATGCTGCAATTGACAACGGACCCAACTCCCGACTGGCTCGCCCGTTGGTCTCCGCTCGAGCGGCACATCGCCTTTTACGCCTATCGCAGCGGGAACCGGGACGTCTGCGTCATGCCGGTCGAGGGCGGGCCGGCCCGCCAACTCACCACTCACGAAGCGAGAGACGCGAACCCCGCGTGGTCGCCGGATGGGAGTCGGATCGCATTCAGCTCGGAGCGATCCGGAAACCGAGACTTGTGGGTGGTCGCCGCTGAGGGAGGCACGCCGCAGCAGCTAACGCGGGAGCCAGGATACGACGAAATGCCACGATACTCCCCCGACGGCGAGAGACTCGCTTTCGTGTCGAGCCGGGCGGCGAGAGATTTAAGCGTTTGGGTCATGCCTTCCGAAGGCGGCGAGCCCGAGGTCTTGAGTGGGAACGACGCATACTTTCCCATGTGGTCCGCCGACGGATCCGATGTGTACTTCATCCGACGCCGGCCAGCCGTTGGCGACATCTGGCGGGTGTCCGTTCGCGATCGACGTGAGCGTCAGATGACCGCACTCGCGGGCCGCGCCGGTGCGATCGGCACGTACGGTCTCGCCGTCGACGCGCAGTACATCTACTTCACCTGGCGAGAGGATCTGGGCGACATCTGGGTGATGGATGTGATCGAGAGCTCGAGCCGCTAGGCTAGACGATCGCTATCGGGTTTTGCTACGCAACGGAAAGATACAAGGAAAGATCACGACGGCGATCGCACGAGAACTGAGCGGTTTTGTTTGGGCGATTGCCTGCGCCGTTATGGCAGAACAAACGGCGAAGTAGGCAAGCGAGAGGCAATGAACCGAATGTCATCGCCGGTCAGCTCGAGGACCACGCGCTGCCCGAAGCGGAGATCGAGAAAGCGCTGAGAGAAATCAAGGATCTCCCGAGGCCTCATGATCGTGCCAGCTTCCGCCCGCGGGCCAGCCACGCTCCGAAGTAGAACGGAGCGCAGATGAAGCAATGTCCGCAAAGGGTTGCTTCGCGCTACGTTCACATGTGCTACCACCTGTAACCCCGGAATCAGTCGCGCGGAGGCACGTCGTCCCGATGCCCATCTGTACCCCGAGGGCGAATCGCTATCCGGGATTAGACTCACGGGTGCTTCTATCCGATAGCACCGGCCAGAAGTTCGGAGACGAACGTCGGATCTTCGAGAACCTCCAACATCTCGTCCCTTGTTGCTCCAGGCGCAGGAGCTCGGCCCGCTCGACCTTCATCGCGAAACGCCGAGCTCTCGGCGAAACTCACGCACCAGCGGATACACCAAGCATGTTTTCACCGCTTCGGCTTTTCTCTTGTGCCGGTCCATCCGGCCCCGGCCCGAAGTCACTCCCACCTCCACCCAGTTCGCTGCCAGATAGCACGTCCCCTCGTAACGCTCCCTCTCCACAAACGTCTCGAGCAACACCGGCCTCACCCCGTAGGCTTCCTCCCAGTCATCGACCACCACTCGCGCTGCCAACGACAGCACGTGACTCGCGAGGCCTTTGATGGAAAGCCACGGCAGGATCAGGAACCGACTGTTGTTGACCACCCGGGGAAGGTTCTTCTGCCGCGTTGCGTCATCCCAACCGATGAAGCCGTCACGCGCCTGAAGCCACCGCGCCGCCGAGGAGAACTGCACGCACCCACAGAGCTCCCGCCGAGGATTCGACATCCAGACCAAGTACCGCAGGTGCGCGCCAAAGGCCACCTTGTGGCCCAGGTAGTGGTAACGCGCGACCAGTTCCCTCCATAGCGCTCGCTCCTCAGCGTTCGCCACCAAGCCCAGCATCACCGGAGCGACGTCCGATAGCTTGCCCTCACGCCGTGGCCGCTCGCGACCAGCCTTCGTGTAGTGGATGCTCGTCGGTCCGCGGCGCCGCTGCTCGTGACGCGGGGGCAACGTCACCAGCCCCTTCGCTTCGACAACCTCCAGGTACTCGTAGCATTCCCGGGTCTTGAGATTGCCGTTCCGACGAACCCACCCCAGGCCCTCACAGATCGTGCGCGCCAGCTCGTGCCGGGACAGACCACACGTGGCGATGATCTCCGTCAGCACGCTCCATTCCTCGGCGGTCACGGTCGTGCCGCAAAAGGTGGGTCGCTTGGCTGCGGTGTCGAGTGCAGCGTTTCCTGCCTGGGTCACTGTTTTCCTCCCAGCCTGAGGTTACACAGTCAGCCAGCGTTTGTCCAGTCCTTTTTTCCCTCTCTCTCTGCCCGCGAGAAAAACAACACACCCGGCGTTCAGCTTACCGAATCGCCCCCACGTTCTCACGCACTACTACCGCAAGGACACTCTGGTCCACGCCCGTCAGCTGCTCTGCAGAATCAGCCGGGGCGCTGAGCACGCCATAGGCAGGCTCGATGATTCTGATGTCGCCGAAGGCGGCCCAGAGGAGGAGCGCGACGATCGGCACTAGCAGTGCTGCAGCAAAGACAGCTCCACGTAACCGCGCGGTGCGGGCAGGCGTCGCCGCCGTTTCCGTTGGTGTCTCGTGGCGGCGCACAGTGGCACGTTGGCTCAGAGCTTCCTCCACTGCGCTGCGCAGCTCTTGCATCCCTGGATGATCCGGCTCGCCCTCCCAACCCACCAGATCCGCCGTGTGAATTCGGCTGAACTCGAGTGGTAGTCTTACGCCTCGCTCCACAAAACAGGGGATCAAAACACCTCGATCCGCCCCCGAACCAGCCTCGGCACGCACCCATCTCGATTTGACCGAATGTGAAGACCAGAGCACGATGACTACTCTCGCTGCGGTCAGCGCACGTTCGATCGCCTGGTCGAAATCGGTTCCCGGCACGAGAGCCCGATCCCACCAGCTCAGCGCCACCTTCTGGAGATGCGCCGCCAACGAGGCGGCCAGGGGCCGGTCCTCGCGTGCGTAGCTGATGAAGACATCCGGCGCGCCGGCGTCCATTCTCTCTTCGCTGCTCACTGGTTGTGCCGCGTGGCAAGATCGCTGAGTAGCGAATCGAGTTTAATCTACGAGCGCGTCGCCTTGCCAGCTTCCGCCTGGGCGAAAAGCTCCTCCTAGATGCTCGACTTCCAGTCGTTTCCGGCCGTAACGCCGTCGCCGCGTTCCAGCGCTCCGGCTTCGAGGTCCATCGACGGAAGGGAAGCCACATCATTCTCTGCAAAGTCGGCTCGCCGGTGACTCTGTCCGTGCCCGACCATCGAGAGCTTAAGGCCGGCACGCTTCGCGCCCTGATCAGGCTCGCCGATCTCAGCGTCGACGACTTCCTTCGCCTGCTGGACTAGACGTCGGCTCCCCACTCCCGAGCCAACGTGATAGATTCCCAACCGACAGAAGCCGTGAGGCGAGCTCAATAGACTTACCTGACAGGGCCGCACCCTGTTCCCTGAAACCGCAACTCGTGCTAGTGGGTACTGTCAAGTTCAGCGAGAGAGTGGCAGACTCGGTGAGAAGCGATACGCCGAGCTACCGCGGATATCGATTTCCACCGGAAATCATCAGCCACGCTGTCTGGCTCCACCACCGATTCTGCGTGAGCTTCGAGACGTGGAGGATCTGCTCGCCCAGCGCGGCAGCACGGTTTAATACGAAGCATTCCGACTTTGGTGCATCAAATTCGGCCTAGACGACGCGCGTCGATTGAAGCGCCGACAAGGTCTTCTCGGTGAGGTACGGGCGTCAACGTCGTGGCGATCAGTACTCGACCGTCTCGCCCGGCAGCGCAGGGGTGTTCACCGGAATGCGGCGGGCTCGGGTCTTCTGCTCGAAAGCATATCCGAGTGCTAACAGACGCGGCTCGCTGAACGCCACGCCCAGGAACGAGAGGGTCACGGGCAGCCCATTGCCGGTGAAACCCGCGGGCACGATGAGGTCGGGAAACCCGGTGAATATTTGCACTTGGATGAGGTCTTCATCACCATACGAAGGAGCTGGACGAGCGTCCCAAGAAGCTTCCGGTGCAATTCGATCGGCGTCTCGTTGAAAAGCTTGCAAGCCCTCCATCTCGAGGACCTGAAGTCGCGCTTCAAGAGCTTGTTGTTGGGCCGGCAACTCAAGAATCTTTTCCATCGGCGGGACGCGCTCCTGGCCTATAAGGACCATCTCATCGCCACTCGGGGCGAAACGACGTGATGTTTTGACCGCGAGCCGTTGACAACCAGCGGAGCGCTCGTTCTGGAGAGCGGCAGGGCGCTATCGGGTCTCCGGGCCGCCCCGCCGGTTGTCGATGACGAAACGAGCGGGCCGGCATCACGACCTGAGGGAGCCTTTGGGCGTCCATCACCGTGTTCTCGGAGATAATCTCGTTGAGGAACAAGATGCAGGCCACCAAGCTGTAGACCTCGTTGGGTTTTAGAGAACCGGGAAGAGCCTGGGGCATGGCGCAGTGGATCTAATCGTAGAGCGTGGTGGCATGAGGCCAGTAGTTCCCGACCGTCCTCATGAGGGCAAGCTCAGGATCCTTCCCGGGGAAAGCCCTTGCTCGGCTCACGCCCGACGAGCGCCTCGTACACAGCCGCTCATAGAGCACTTTTCCTTCTGGTACCGTCCCTCGACCGGGAGGAAGACCTGTTCCATCCGGCATCACGTCGATGGCCCAGGCCGCAATCTCCTCCGCGGTGGCTGGCCGCCCAAAGTCGAGCCTGGGCGGAAGATGCACGAAACGTGTATCGTCTTCAGGAGCAATCGACGGCACGGGGTGGGCAAGAGATGCCGCGTCGGAGGCGGGGGGAGTGAGTCGAGCGAAAGGCCCGCCTCAAAGAGCTAGTGCCTGAGCAGCCCTCGCCCATTCTCTACGCCGACCACGTCCCAGAAACAGGCGTGAAGCTCTTCCACAAGATCTGCGAGATGGACTTTGAAGGGATGTGGCGAAGCGAAAGACCGCTCCCTACCGCGAAAAGACGCTCTGGATCAAGATTCGCAATCCCAACTACAGCCAGAAGGAAGGCCGCGCGGAGCTATTCCAGGCTCGCTGGCGCTAGCGGGGCGGGCCAGCTAAGATCTTCGCCTCATGGCGCTGTCGGCCGGTCACAAACTCGCCCACTACGAGATCCTCGAGCCCATCGGCAAAGGTGGTATGGGGGAAGTGTATCGGGCGAGAGACGGGAAGCTTGGTCGGGATGTGGCGATCAAGGTCTTGCCCGATGAGTTCGCCCAAGATGAACAGCGGTTGCGACGCTTCCAGCGAGAAGCGAAGGTCCTCGCGTCCCTGAACCACCCGAACATCGCTGCCATTCACGGGCTGGAGGAGTCCGAGGGGACGCACTATCTCGTTCTTGAACTCGTTCCTGGAGAGACGCTGGCCGAAAGGATCTCTCGTGGGCCCATTCCTATGGAAGAGGCTCTCGACATCGCCACCAAGATCGCCGAGGCACTTGAAGAAGCACACGAGCAAGGGATCGTTCATCGGGATCTCAAACCGGCCAACATCAAGCAGACCGAGGACGGCAAGATCAAGGTTCTGGACTTCGGTTTGGCGAAAGTCTTCCGGGAGGAAACACCTGCCGCCGACAGCTCGATGTCGCCCACACTCACACGCGTTGATACTCGGGTTGGGGTGATTCTCGGAACGGCTGCCTATATGAGCCCGGAGCAAGCGAAGGGCAAGCGGGTTGATAAGAGGGCGGATGTTTGGGCGTTCGGTGTCGTGCTGTATGAGATGCTCACGGGCAAGCGTGCCTTCGACGGGGAGGACGTTTCCGACACGCTGGCGGCAGTTTTGCGCGCCGAGGTCGATTGGAACCGACTGCCTTCGGAAACTCCGGTGCGACTTCACCAGTTGCTGAAAGCGTGTTTGCAAAAAGACTCGAGACAGCGCGTTCGCGACATAGGCGACGTACGGCTTGCGATGAACGGCGCTTTCGAGACGGAGGCCGCGACGGAAGCGTCAACGTCAACCGCCACATCCACCAAACTCGCCCTTTGGCAACGCCCGCTCCCGGCACTGCTCGTCGCTGTGGTGATGGCAGGCCTTGTCGTCTGGAGCGTGACGCGCCCGCCGACGTCGGCGCTGCAGGTGTCTCGTTTTTCGATCGTCTTACCGCAAACGCAGACCTACACCGGACGTCGGGGCGTAGCCGTCTCGCCCACAGGAACGCATGTGGTGTACGTCGCCAACGAGCAGCTGTACTTGCGCGCCATGGATGAATTCGACGCCAAGCCTCTCGGTGGCACCGAAGGGAGCGCCCCCATGATTCCGTTCTATTCACCCGACGGGCAGTGGATCGGGTTTTATTCGACGCGCGATAATCGACTCGAGAAGATCGCGCTGACGGGCGGCGCGGCGGTGACACTTTGTAACACCGGATACCCCTACGGCGCGAGCTGGGGTTCCGACGACACGATCATCTACGGGCAGGGCGGACGTGGGATCTTCCAGGTGTCGGCTGCAGGCGGCACGCCGGAGCTTCTCATTCCCGTGAACGCCGAGAACGGCGAGCGCGCCCACGGCCCGCAGATCCTGCCTGATGGGCGGACGGTGTTGTTCACCCTTGCTCACGATGCTTGGAGTGAAGCCCAAATTGTCGTGCAGTCGTTGGACACCCGCGAGCGGCGCTTGCTCATCGAGGGGGGCACCGATGCCCGCTATCTGCCGACCGGGCATCTGGTCTACGCGTTGGCTGAGAACCTCCTGGCGGTACCGTTCGATCTCGACCGCCTCGAGGTCATCGGCGGGCCCGTACCGCTGGTTGAGAACGTAAGGCATCCCGGGATGCCCGGGGGCGCGAACTTCGACATCTCCCGTGACGGGATGCTGGTCTATCTGCCGGGTAGTGAAAACGCCCCACGTACGCTCGTCTGGGTTTACCGGGATGGCCGGGAGGAGCCGATCGCCGCCGAACCGCGTGCCTACGACCGTGCTCGGATTTCCCCGGACAGCACCAAGGCGGTCCTCTCCGTGGGTGACGAAGAGGACGACCTCTGGGTCTGGGACTTCGCTCACGAGACGCTGACGAGATTGACGTTCGACCCACGCCGGGATATGAACGCCGAGTGAATGCCGGATGGCGAGAACGTGGTATTTTCCTCCGACCGTAGTGGGGTTGGGAACCTGTACCGGAAAGCGGTCGATGGAACCGGAGTCGTCGAGCGGCTGTCCGAGAGTGCCAACCAACACTATCCCCTCACGTTCACACCCGATGGAACCCGTCTGGTGTTCCTGGAAATATCCATTGAGCCCAGGTCGATCGACTTCGCGGTGCTGACGTTGGACGGCGAGCCGGCCGTGGAGCCGCTACTCGACACGGACTTCGTTGTAGATGACGCACACCTCTCTCCCGATGGCCGTTGGCTAGCGTATGAATCCAATGCGTCCGGTGCGTTCGAAGTCTACGTGCGACCGTTTCCGAATGTGGAGGACAGACGGTGGCAGGTTTCGAGCGGTGGCGGCGCCTACGCGCTCTGGGGACCCGATGGGCACGAGCTGTTCTTCAAGTCTCCCGCTGATGACCTGATGCGCGTGGAGATCGATACCGAGCCCGAGTTCCGAGCTGGCAATCCGGAGCGCATCGTAGAGGCTGGCTCATACTATGTCAATCTGTTCTATCGGTCGTTCGACATCTCGCCAGACGGCCAGCGGTTCCTCATGATCAAACAAGGCGCTGCGAGCGGCGCCGATGATCCGTTTGCCGGGCTGACCCGATTGATCGTCGTCGAGAACTGGTTCGAAGAACTGACCGCGCGGGTGCCGGTGAACTGATGCCTCTCTCCCCCGGTACCCGACTCGGCCAGTACGAAGTCGTCGAGGCCATCGGCGCGGGAGGAATGGGAGAAGTCTATCGAGCCCGCGATACCAAACTCGGCCGGGACGTAGCGATCAAAGTCCTTCCCGAGGAGTTTGCACGAGAACGCAGCGCATGAGAAAGGGATCATCCACAGAGACCTCAAGCCCGCCAACATCAAGCTGACGCCGGACGACGAAATCAAGATTCTGGACTTCGGCCTCGCCAAAGCCTTCGCGGACGAGAGGCCGGAAGTCGACAGCTCGATGTCACCGACGATCACACGAAACGCAACCCGCGCGGGCGTAATCCTAGGAACCGCCGCTTACATGAGCCCGGAGCAAGCCAAGGGGAAAAGCGTCGACAAACGCACCGACATTTGGTCGTTCGGAGTTGTCCTCTACGAAGCTCTTTCCGGAAAGCGTCTTTTCACCGGCGCGACCATATCTGACGTGCTCGCGGCGGTACTCACGCGCGATGTCGACTTCGACACGCTGCCCAGCGCGACGCCGCCGCACGTCCGCGGGCTGCTTCAGCGATGCCTCGAGCGCGATCCCAAGCGCCGTCTGCGCGATATCGGCGAAGCTCGAATCGCGCTCGAGGGGATTGAAGCGCCAGCGCCCGAGAGCGTAACGGGTGGGCGGCTTCGCCGAGCGCTGCCTTGGGCGATGGTGGTTCTTCTCGCAGCTTCGACTCTCGCTCTGTTGATGCGCCAAACTAATTCCGATAGAACGGAAGTACCGCTACGACGTTTCACCCTCGATCTTCCCTGGCACTCAGTACCGAATTGGACGGATTTTGTCGCCGCGCTCTCTCCTACCGGCACCCACGTTGCCTACAATGGCCGCCTCGACAACGAGGTCGATGTTTACGTTCGAGCGCTCGATAGCCTCGACGCCCAACCACTCGCCGACGCGCGTGAATTGAGTGATTACCCGATGGTTTTCTCAGCCGATGGTGAGTGGATAGGGATGTTCAACGCCAACGAGCTCCAGAAAGTTTCGATCCACGGCGGCGAACCGCAGCTCCTGACACGCCTCGACGAGTTCCGTGCAGAAGGCCTCAGCTGGGGCCCGATGACGATATCCTGATTGGCACGACCTCAGGCCTTTACCGAGTCTCGAGCGCTGGAGGCAAGTCCGGAGGCTGTTACCCGGCTCGATGTGGAGGACGGTGACCCATGCCGCCTTCGCCGAGCTTTTCCAGGATGCGGTAGTGGGAGAGGGTCTTCCCGATCATCTCGACGAAGGATACGTCGTTCGGACTCGCGATTCCACTACTCTGTCCGGAGTTAAATGCCTTTCGGGTCAAACGTCTTCGTCTGGACCGCGGATCCGGATGCAGTCTTCCTCCACAATCCACAGGCGCCCTTCGAGACGTAGCTCCGACAACGCCGGTACAAGTCGTCGACAAACCGCGAGAACGTGCGGCCTATCTTGGCGCCTGAGACGGAGAACGATGATGCCAGGGTACTCGGAGGGCGGGTAGGATCGAATGTCCGCAAAATCAAGGTCGAGGCTCATCAGAGCCCGCCCTTCCTCATGGGACACGGTGGCGAGCCTGGGATCCTCGGCTCCGATGAGGTCCTCGTCGGCAACTGTCACAGCATCGTGCCCGGCGGCAACGAGAATCGCTGCGACCTCAACGGGGAGGTTCTCGTCGACTTTGAAACTTCATCGGATCGGGCTCAGGGCATTGCCACGATCCGCTCGCGCGCTAATTCGGCAGCGTAGGCGATCGCTGCCTGGACGGCCTCCTTTGTGACGGAAGGATAGCTCTGCAGAATCTCCTCGACACTTAGACCTGCAGCAAGATTGTCGAGCACCACCGACACCATTACTCGAGTACCGCGGATGCAAGCCTTTCCGTGGCAAACGTTAGGATCGACGGAGATATGTTTCTGCCAGTCCATAGACCGACACCCCCTTTACATTACGAAGTATACTCTCCCGCAGGGGAGCGGCCATAGAACCAACCCGAGCCCCACGATATTGGGGCGCGATTCGCCAACTTGACAATACCTCTGCGATCGATATCCGCTCACGAGGCTACTTCCACATCCGCGGATCGAATTCGAACGGCATGGAACGGTGCGTTTTTACTCTCGAGAACTCGCGGTGATTCGGGTTGAGGACGAAGTTTCTCTCGTGTGGAACGGGCACGGCGGGCACCGACAGAACGAGCGTACGGTCCGATTTCACCCATTCGGTTCCGAGCGTTTGGAGCGCCTCGGGTGCAGGATATTCGCGCCAGTTCTTCGGGAGATTCCGAACCTTCAGCTCCCGTATGCTCGCGTCGTCCGGCACTCGTGCTGAGACAGCGATGAGATCCTCCGGTGCGTCCTCCGCATCGAAAGTGCACAAAAAGCTCCAGCGCGGCGAGAGATAAGGTCGATGACGTGCAAACAACCGGCGTACCGGGCTGGTTCCATCTTCCGCCGAACAGCCGCGCTCCCTCTCCGGAGAAAGCCCCTCGCTGGTGCCGTTTCTTGAGGATGCGCCAGACTTCGAACAACCGGCTCTATCCGCGATCGGCGCGAGAGTTCAACTCACGACGCCGTGCTCGATGCGACCGAGCACGGCTTCCACCTGACGGGTGCCGGCATCGGTGTCGAGGAGCTCCAGTGGAGCCTGGTCTGCCAAAGCACGGTTTTTCTTGCGCAGCCAGCGAGAAGCTTTGTCGCGACTTCCAAGAATGTCGATGGTCCGGGCGACGATCCGTGCCAACCGATAGACCCGGTCGGACTCGTCGCGACGCAGCCTAGCCTCGCTTTTGCGACGGGCTAACGTGCGTTCGGAGATTGCAATGTCGACAGAGGGGAGAGGTATTGTCAAGTTGAGGGCTTCAAGGCCGATTCGACCGCAAGATATGGTTGACGGCGCATCCTCGAGTCCCAAGACATTGGGGCTCGATTCGTCAACTTGACAGTACCCAATAAAGGGCGTCCGTCTGGCAAGGCGCGAGAACCCGTTGGTGCCCAGCAGGTAGACCAGTGGCATTGGTCCCCACTACAATCATCTTGTGGACTTCGACGAGGCAAAACGGATCCTGGCCGCTTTCGAGCGAGAGGGAGTTCGTTACGTATTGATTGGGTCGATGGCAATGGCGGCTCAAGGTTTGATTCGTGCGACTCGCGACATCGACTTTTTTGTCTCGCCAGATCCGGACAACGTCGAGCGGCTGCGCCGCGCGCTCAAAAGCGTTTTTGAGGGTGACCCCAACGTGGACGAGATCACGGCCGAGGACCTCGCTGGAGACTATCCCGCCATCGAGTACACACCACCACATGGCCGTTACTCTCTCGACATCCTGTCGCGCTTGGGAGAGGCCTTTCGTTTCGAAGACCTGGACTCAGAGGTGCTCGTCGTCGAGGACGTTTCCATTCACGTTGCAACCCCAGCACAGCTCTACCGCATGAAGAAAGGCACTGTTCGACCTCAGGATCGGGTCGACGCGCAGGCGATTCGAGAGCGGTTCGGGCTAGAGGAAGAGGGCTAGTGCCCGTACGAAAGTTCCGCTCGGTCGCAGACATGCCTGGACCGCCGGCGAGACGACCCCTCGACCCGGAGAATCTTCGTCTGGCCTTTGGTCTCATGGATCTCGCGAACCGGCTTCACGGCCTGCGGCGCCCTCCCGGACTGCGAAAGTTTCGCTCAAACGAAGAACTCGTTAGGCACAGGAGAAAGAGCGGCCTGTGTTGACAGATGCCTGATCGATGTACTAACGTAGTTAGTACATCGAAGGCGCGCGACACATGACTATCAAGAAACTGACCAAATTGGGGAACAGCCGGGCCCTGGTCATCGACAAGCAAACGTTGGCGCAGATGGGCCTCTCCGAGGCGAGCGAAGTCTCGATGACGCTCCACGGCCGGCAACTGGTCATCACGCCCGTCAGGCCCAAGATTACCGATGAGGAGCTTCGCGAGTCGATGGAGCGAGTGCTCGACAAGTATGACGACCTGTTCCGGAGATTGGCTTGAGCGATGGAATCCTCTTCCTGACCGTCGAACAAGTTCTGGCGATTCACCAAAAGATGATCGAGCGGTACAGAGGCGAATCGACTATTCGCGATGTGGGGCTCATCGACTCGGCAGTGATGATGCCGCAGCAGTCGTTCGAGGGCGAGTATCTCCACCCTTCGCTCGCCTCCATGGCGGCCGCTTACCTTTTCCACTTGTGCTCCAATCACGGCTTCGCTGATGGCAACAAACGAACCGCCGTCGGCGCCGCTCTCGTTTTTCTCGATGCGAACCGCCACGAGCTCTCTTTGACCATCGACGAGATCGAGCAAATCACGATGGACGTTGCTGGCGGCGCACTCGACAAAGAACGCTTGACGCAGTTGTTCGAAGCGTCCATCCGCCCCCTCACCTAGACTACGGTGGCTGCCAGGGGTTTCGGGTTTTGCCTCGGGCGCCAAAGCGGCTATACTCCCTCCAGGTTCTGGTCATGAAGAGGGACGGTCGCACCGCAAGCAGACTTGGCCAAGCGTCCGTCCGTCCGTCCGCCCGTTTCTATTTTTATTTTACGGGCGGGGGCGGGCTCCCTCTCTAGACCTGGTCGACTAGAGAAAAGGCTCCGCACCCGGGAGGGTGACGGGGCCTTTTTCTTTTTCCAGCCAAGGAGGACAGCAATGGAAGTCAGGAATCACCAGTTGATGGGGCATCACGTGGTTACGGCCGGGGACACACTGGGCGGCCGCCTCTCCACCGGCGTTCTCGTGACGTGGCTCGAGCACGACGCCGCCGCCCTCGCAGAGACCAGGACCGGCTCGGAGGAGCTGGGGGTCCGTCACATTCGAGCTCTGGATCTCGCCGCCTGCGCCCGGCCGGGGAAAGTGGTCACGATCTGGGGTCGCGCGGAAACAAGGGGGGCGGGCACCGTGTTCGTCGACGTGAAAGCTCTCGCCGAGGATCCAGAGAGTGGATGCCAACGACAAATCGTCGAGACCACGCTCATACTCGCCGAACCGGAGGAGCGGGAGGAGGTTCAGAGTCCGACGGAGCTCGTCGGCCAGCTCGCGCTGTCCGAGCTCACGCGCACCTGGGGCTCGTCGTAGCGCCCTAGCCACGCCTCAACGAGTCTCCGTTGGGGCGCGCGCGTACCTCCGGCTTCGATGATATCCTTCGAAATCTGACGCAGCGATAAGTCGATGCCACTCGACCCAGGTACCAGATTAGGCCCTTACGAGGTCGTCTCGTCTATCGGTGCGGGCGGAATGGGCGAGGTCTACAAAGCCCGCGACACGAAGCTCGAGCGCGACATAGCCATCAAAGTCCTTCCGGAAGCTTTCGCGGAAGCTCCCGATAGGGTCGCTCGCTTCGAGCGCGAGGCGAAGCTTCTCGCATCGCTCAATCATCCGCACATCGCCGCGATCCATGGACTCGAGGAGGCCCATGCGATCCGGTTTCTCGTTCTCGAGTTCGTGCCGGGCGATACGCTCGCCGAGCGATTGCAGAAGGGGCCTATTCCCGTCGAGGAGACCTTGCGGCTGGCGAAGCAGATCGCCGAAGCGCTCGAGGCCGCGCACGCGAGGGGGGTCATCCACCGTGACCTGAAGCCCGCAAACGTCAAGGTAACCCCCGAGGGCCAGGTCAAGGTGCTGGACTTCGGGTTGGCCAAGGCGTTCGACGAGGAACGCCTGGACGGTGATGCTTCCAACTCACCCACGCTCTCCGCTGCCAGCACCCGGGCCGGGGTGATCCTGGGGACGGCCGCCTACATGAGCCCCGAGCAAGCGCGCGGCATTCCCGTCGACAAGCGCAGCGACATCTTTTCTTTCGGTTCGCTCGTCTTCGAAATGCTCACCGGGCGGAAAACCTTTCCTGGGGAGCTCGTCTCGGACACGCTGGCGTCCGTCATCAAATCGGATCCCGATTGGAGCGGACTGCCGCCCGATGTTAGGCACCGGGCAAAGCCCACCGCGAAGGCATCACGGTTGTCCAACTGATGGACATGTTTCCCGACGAAACCGCTGCCCGTCAGTGGTTCGAGCAAATGTTCTGGGACGGCGAGCGATGCTGCGGACACTGCGGTAGCCTCAGAACGACGATGGCTTCTCACGCCTGCATGCCGTACTGGTGCTCGGATTGTCGCTCATACTTCAGCGTCCGAACGGGCACAGTGCTAGAAAGCTCTCGCTTGCCGCTTCGCAAGTGGGTGATCGCCATTTACTTGGAACTCACGAGTTTGAAGAGCGTTTCGTCGATGAAGCTCCACCGAGACATCGGAGTTTCCCAACCGACGGCCTGGTTCATGCTTCACCGCATTCGCGAAGCGTGGAAGGTTCCTAGCGGCGGCAACCCGTTCTCTGGCCCCGTCGAGGTAGACGAGACGTACTTCGGCGGCAAGGCCAAGAACATGCACACGCACAAGCGCGAGCAAGTGATCAAGGGACGCGGGTCTGTCGGCAAGACGGCCGTCATCGGAGCGAAGGACCGCCGGACCAACCGCGTCACCGCCGCCGTCATCGAAAGCACCGACCAACCGACACTCCAGGGCTTCATAGCCGAGACCGTCGAGCCTGGGGCGAAGGTGTACACCGACGACCACGGAGGTTACGAGGGGCTACCGAATCACGAGACGGTCCGTCACTCAGTGAAGGAGTACGTCAACGGCATGGCGCACACGAACGGCATCGAATCCTTCTGGGCGACGCTAAAACGAGCGCACAAGGGAGTTTTTCACAAAATGAGCCCGAAGCACCTACAACGCTACGTCAACGAATTCGCCGGCAAGCACAACGTCAGGGACGAGGACACTCTGGCTCAGATGGTCGTTGTTGCGGCTGGTCTGGTTGGCAAGCGTCTGATGTATCGGGATCTGATTGCTCAGAACGGGCTTTCATCCGGCGCCCGCGCCAACTCCTAGGGCGCATCAGAGCGCGGGCCAAGTCCTCTGGCGTCGCGTCTCCGTAGTCTGGTCGCTTACTCATACGGTTGTCACCTTCTGCTCCCTCAAGCAGGTGACCGAACCTCCACTTGGAGTGTGCCCAAAACTGGAGGTTCTGTCAAATGAGTGGGAGCAGGTATTTGAGCAAGATCGAGAAAGCGGTCGAGCTACTCGAGTGGCACGATAAATCATCTTCACCAGGCGTTGCTCCAGGAGACCCGGATGAGGCTATCATTCTGTGGTGCAAGTTGATCAACCATATTCCAGGAATCTGTACGCTCCAATCATGTACTGGTCATCGTAGAGCTAACGGTTACGTGGAGACAGGTCACTTGTGGTTAAAGCTTTCCGAAACCATGGCGTCCAGATTTTATAAGGAGGTAATGAACCTTTCGGCTCAGCATTGCATCGAAAGGGTTTCGACAATCTATTCCGACCGAGGCTCTGAAATAGTAGAGATCATATTTAAGGGAAGCGAGCGGTCAAAGCTCGACCTCAACCGCTCGCTAAACACTATTGTGAGGTTTCTACAAAACCTTCACTAGGTGCAGTTTCCATCTTTTTCCTTGGCTTTGCACTCGTTGTCTAACTCGCCTGATGTTGGTTTCGTATATTTAGAATCATAATTCGAGATTGGCCAATTCCTGCAGTTGCTACACCAGTGCCACGTATCGCTTCCTTTTTTTCTTCGATACTCCTTCACTTTTCATCACCTCCCTTTCTTGTTGAGAGCTCAGACTCACACTACCTGGTGATGGTGTTCTCGCTTGAGTATGGCGACGCCGAATACAGATTTCTGTTTGAACATCGAACATCCTCTTGTGATACCCGATGGCCTCCATTGGTCATCGGGCCAAGTCGCCGAACAACTGCGGTTATTCGGTAGAAGAGTTAGAAAGTGTGCCAATCTTAGTTGGGAATTGAAACGGCTCCAAACCCCGTGGTTTGATGACGTTTGAACGAACAACATCAAGCGGCAAGAGAAAGGAGCCGAGATGGGAAGTCTGCTACGTTCAGTCAAGAAACGCAAGAAGTCACGTCGTTTGGGTG
Source organism: Candidatus Marinacidobacterales bacterium (assembly GCA_965237685.1). GTDB lineage: Bacteria > Acidobacteriota > Vicinamibacteria > Marinacidobacterales > SMYC01 > CBDEGF01. The sequence goes on along the minus strand of CBDEGF010000003.1, from coordinate 424,360 downwards.
AGGTCGCGCTCGTGAGTCGCGAGGAGTACGCGGAGCTCGAGCTGGATGCCAAGATAGAGATGATCCGTTCGTTGGTCCCCCTGGGGCTAATGCGCGTTCACGAGTTGCTCGACGACGAAGTGAAGGCGTTGGCCGGGGGGCGATACGCTCGCAAGGAAGAGTCGGTGCGTGGTCGCCGTCACGGAACCAACCCGGGCACGGTAGGGCTTGCCGGCCAGCGGGTACCGATCCGTGTGCCCCGGGTTCGGAGCATCGAGGGAGGAGAGATTCCGCTGCGGTCGTACGAGGCGCTGAGCCACGGCGGTGAGGTGAATGATCTACTGCTGAAACGAGTTCTCTACGGAATCTCCTGTCGCAACTACGAGGCGGCAGCGGAAGCGATTCCGGGCGCCATCGGGCTGTCGCGCTCGACGGTGTCCCGAGAGTTCGTTGAAGCAAGCGCGACGAAGCTCCGAGAGATACAGGAACGGGATCTATCCGGCGAGGATGTGGTGGCGCTGTTTCTAGACGGGAAGACGTTCGCCGACGCCACGATGGTTGTGGCGCTGGGCATTACGCTTTCTGGGGAAAAACGCTTCTTGGGCTTCGTGGAGACGGACACGGAGAACGCGCAGGTGTTGACGCCGTTTCTGCGTTCACTGCTCGAGCGGGGACTCGATATCTCCCAGGGTCTACTGGTGATCATCGACGGCGGCAAGGGTCTCCAAGCGGCAGTAAAGAAGGCATTCCGTAAGCGGGCCCTGATACAACGCTGCCAGTGGCACAAACGTGAAAACGTAGTGAGCTACCTGTCCAAGGGCGAGCAGGGGTCGTGGCGCAAGCGGCTTCAGAGGGCCTACAACAGGCCGGAGTACAAAGACGCCCTCGCTGCGCTCGAGCAACTTCACGGTGAGTTAGAAGAGCGGAACCAATCCGCAGCTGGCAGCTTGGAGGAAGGACTCGAGGAGACGCTGAGCGTGCATCGACTCGGCGTATACGGGGTGCTGGGCCGTTCGTTCAAGACGACGAACTGCCTTGAATCCGTCAATGCCCTGGTGGAGGAACGCTGCGCGAAGGTCGACCACTGGAAGAACTCGAGCCAACGCCAGCGCTGGCTGGCGACGGCGCTCGTGGACATCGAACCGCGCTTGAGGAAGGTGGTGGGATACCGCCATCTCCCGAAGCTTCGCGAAGCTCTCAAGCGGGAACTGAAGATCGAGGCGAAGACATCAACCGTATCGAAGAAGAAGGTCGCGTAATCGTGAGCCGTGGAGAGTTTCAACTAAGAATGGGCTTGACTCAAGAGTTATAAGTACGGCAGGCGGGATCGTGTCAATGTAAATTTATAAGTCCCATTAAAAGGGGTTCTCCTGTTCTTTCAGTGGATCCAAAGTGAGGCCTGAAAGGGCATGCGGACGCTGCCGAGGCTGCGGGGAAAGGTTTGGCTCTCAGCATGTTGTGCAGCCCAAGACCGCTTGGCGTTTTCCACGAGCGCCCACAGGCCCCTCCTCCTGGATATATGCAGGTCCCAGGATGCGCGGAATCATAGCTTGCCGTGCCGTGCCCGACATGCGACAACTCCGTTGACACAGGGAGCAGCTGGCTAGCACTGGCTGAGACCGATCCATGATTTGGTTCGAAGAGCTGAAACGGCTGGTTCCATAAACGGGGCGACCCCCAGCGAACTCCGTCCGGACGAGGAGGCAAGATCAGAGGGCCTGGACTCCATGGTTTGTATATAGCTTTTATTTGAGCTATCCTTAATTATGGCTAGGCGAGACCCGATTTTCTCGCCGGACGCCGTCCGGCAACTCAAGAAGCTAAGGACTTTCGACCAGCGCGCCATCGTGGATGGTGTGCAGAAGCATCTCGTCGAGGCGGAACCGGACGAAACGACCCGGAACAAGCTCAGACTGCGTCGCTCATCCGAGTTTGCCGACTACGAGCTTCGACTCGGACATTTGAGGCTGTTCTACCGGGTCGAGACGTCCGGTCAGGTGATCGTTACGGTCATCGGAGTCAAAAAAGGCAACAAACTTGTCGTCGAAGGAGAAGAGTTCGAGCTATGAAGATAGCACCTCTCTACGAAGTGAAGAACAAGCTCAGTGAGTTCGTAAAAGAAACGGAGTCGGGGCCGGTGGTGATCACGAAGAACGGCAAGCCCTGCGCTGCACTCGTGCATCTTGCCGAAGACGAGGATATGGAGTCCTTCATGCTGTCCCACAACCCACGTTTCTTGGAGCTTCTCGATCGGGCTGCCGAAAAGACGCGGCAGAAGGGCGGGACACTCCTGAGCGCGCTCGTGAAAGAGCTGCCCGCTTCGCGCGGGCGAAAGCGCAAGAAGGCCAGCAGGTAGACCGCCACCTCTCGTAGGGACCCAGTCGTTGTCCGGGGCTGAGGGCCATCGGCCTCCTCTTCACGAGCCAATCTAGCGGCTGGGGCGGCGGAAGATCAAGGCGACGAGACGGTCAGGATTGCACCGGGCTTTGCTCAGGGGGACGGTGAGAGCGATCGCAGGAACGTATCGAAGCTCTCCTCCCACTGGTCGACCGTTGGCTTCGGACCCAGCAGGCGGAGGAACCACGGACCTCCCTCCCCTTCGATCACAGCCGCGATCATCCGATGCTCGGGCTTGCGGTGGCGCTCGGAGGCGCCCGGCCGCACCTGCGCTACGTAGGTGCCACCGATATCGGCACGGGTTACCCGGAGTGGACCCACATCGAAGCGATCGACCTTGGCGGATTTCTCGGTCGGTGAGCCATCCGGCTGCTCGAACTGCCCGTACCACCGGGTCAGGTTCGCCTCCACGGAGCCGCCACTGCTCTCTCCAAAAAAGAACAGGACGACTTCTGCATCCTGCCCGGGCGTTGCATCCTCGAGACGCCATTGGGCCAGGCGCATCGACGAGCTGGTGGAAACAACCTCCCAGCCGTTTGGTGCCTCGTAGACGAGGGCGGTGAAAACAAGAGTCAAGAAGAGACCGCTCATGACTCACCTCCTTTCAGGAAGACGACGGCGGTCATTATAACGACGCGCGCTCTTTAGGGTCCGGGCAAGAATAAATGCCAATTCTGGGGCGTCGAGGCGCCCCAGAATGGGAACTTATTCTTGCCACGACCCTTAGGGTGGCTACCTAAAGTAACCACCCCTGTGGAAAAGCTGTGGAGATTTGCGAACACGTGTTCGCGTGGCGAGCTGCTGGAAGCGCCTAGTCGTGGGCGATGACGAGCGCCGGGTCACCAAATAGATGATAGATGCTGAGGAGTTCGGGCAAGCTGCCCTCTTCGAGATAGCGTTTTTGTGCTTCCATGATGGCATCGCCGAGGCGCCGGTGGCCTCCGTGAAGTACTTCCTGCAGCACGGCCCGGTGGTAGCGATGCGCCGGGGCGTTCAGGCTGAGTCCGCTGGGGGAGAGAGCAGCGATGGCCCCTTTCCGATCCGCCTTCAGCATGGCCTCGGCAAGCGAGTCGAAGTAGGGGAAGTGAAAGTAGCCGTTGAGGCAATTCATCGTCAGGAGCAGGGGTTGGTAAGCCTGCTCGCTCAGCGAGGCGACGTCCGCGGTATTGAAAATGTTCTCCTCCGCCCACAGGTGGATGCCGCCATGGCCCATGTAGCTCACGACGGATGCGCCTTCGTCGAGCGACGACAGGATCTCCTCCCGCGTTCGAGCCCGCCCGAGCTCGTCCAGATGGATCGTCTTTGTCGCGAACCGACCGAGTACGTCCCGCGCGAGATCTTCGGCGTCGGCGCGGAAGTTCCCCGCGGCATCCGCGTCGTCGGTCACCAGGACGATCGATGTCTCAGGATTCGATCCGCGCTCGTAGGCGAGGATCTTCTGAACCATCCGCTCGAGCTCCGCCGCGCTGGACGCCGGCAATCGCCCGATGGCGAGGTCCGGCAGACGGTCGTCGCCGTTGACCGATGCGTACATGGGGTCAGAGGCGGTCCAGAGGTACGAGGTCTTCACCATGTACGGCGGAACATGGTTCTTCACGCCGGTACCGAGGTAGTCCTTGAAATCGTACGAGCCGTCGCCGAGGAGAAGGACGTAACGCAAGGAAGGCGGTGCCCACTCGTGATAGGCATAGCTCAGGAAATCGCGGAGGGCCTCCGGACGCATCTCGCCATGACCGAAGGCGTCATAGATGTCCTCGATGGCGACCGCCTCGACGCGAAGGCCCTGCTCACGACGGTGCTCCAGAAGCGGGCGCGCCGCGGCGAGAAAAGACCTCGGGCCGAGGACCAGATAGTCCACACCGTGTCGTTTTCCCAGACTCGTTGCTCTCGCCGGCCGCGTCTCGGCCGTCCGTGCCTCGTTCACCACCGCGTAGCGATGGTCCGGCTCGGTTCGAAACCGAAGTGTCCCGTGGCCATCGACGTCGAAGCCGGTGAGCCAACGCGGCTCGCCGGGTGAGGTCACATCGAGCACGTGTACCGCGGACGAGACTCCCCGCACCTCTGCCGCTGCCTCCCAGACGCCATCGAGAACGGGCCCTTGCATCACACCCGACCGCGGGTATCGCACTTCGAAACGATCGAGCATCAGCATCGAGTACCGGGCACCGGTGTCGCCAATATTCTCGATGGTCAGCCTGTTGGGTCCTGCGACGAGCGCACCGTCTGGCAGATCGAGCTCCACACGCTCGGCTCGCTTTCCATCCCAGCGCGTTTCGCCGACCACGATCCCATTCACGCCCACGCGCACGTGATGGTCTTCGACGTCGGGGAAATCGCTCGTTCCCTGGAGCCACACTGACAGCTGAGATGAGCGGTCGGAACCGAGATCCCGAGTCTCGAAAACAAACTCTTTCGTCGTGCCCGACATCACAACATCCCACAACCAGAGGTCCTCGGCATCGAGAAGCCCCGCCTGGTAGTACCGGTTCTCCTCGAGCTCCTCCGAATGCCAGTACCAGGACGTCGCTCGACCCAGGGGCTTGGCCGGCACCTGCGACATCGTCGGTCCCGAGACACCGGATTCGAGCTCGTAGACCGCCTCACCGCCGTAGGGGTTGAGCTGAGCGCCCTCACTCCAGAAATAAAGGACCCCATCCCGTATCACGAAGGGGACGTCGACACCGAGTCGGCTGAGACGCAGGTCAAAGGATCGGCGCGTACCGAGAGCGACCGCGTAAAGTCCTCGCTCGTGGGTGACGAGGCGGGCGAGCGGCGCGTGCTCGCGACGAGGGCCGGATCGCCGTCTCCGCCCCCTGGTACCGCGAGTCGATGTTTCCGATGGCTCGGGCTCTGCGAACGAGATACGTACGAGCATGCGTTTCGCGAGAGTGAGGCGCCCGTCGCGCCCGTCCCATCGGAGCGGTGCCAGCTCGACCAGCGCCTTCTTGTCCTCGCCCTGAAAGGCTTCCGTTACGACGCGAGCCAGTTCGTCCGGGAAGCTTCCCTGGCCCACGAAGGCACGTCTCCCGCGCCTGCGCTCTGCACGGACCGTGCCTCGGCGACTCGCAACGAGCTCGGGCTCTGAGCCTTCCGCCGGGCGCAGCGTGAAGAACGATTCGACGTCGCTTGCTCGGGATGAGACCACGCGTGTCTTGCGCCCGGCGCGAGCCGAAAGCCACCAGCGCTTCACCGGAATCGAGATTCCCTTCTCCACGAGCTCTTCGAAGCCCGGAACGACCAGGCGCACCGAGCCGTCCTCCACCGTCTCCGCGTAGAAACCCTCGGTACGAAGCTCGATCGTCACGTGATTCCGGCCGGCGTTTCGGATCGCGATGTGATTCGCCTCGGGATCCCCGTAGGCGATGCGAGTACCCGGACCGGCGCGTGTGGTCGGTCCCGCCGAAGCGGAAGGCATGGCGCTCACCGGGCCATGTCGCTCGGTCTTTCCGCTGGTCTCGATGTCTTCGAGGAGATAGAAGTAGGTAATTCCATTCGTTACGCCGACGTCCGTGTGCGCGTATCGGGCCCCGGCTGGCGAGTTACCGAGACCAGGTATCGGCATCGAGGTAATCGGCTGGTACGGTCCGTCCAGCGAGGTCGCCCGATAGAGGTGGAAGCCGAGATTCTCGAGCTCCGACGCCGTTTCCCAGAGCAGCTCGACCGGCCATCCCTCCCTCTGGCCTCGAAACCCACCAGTTCCACAGCGGTCGGGCTGGGGAGGGCGAACTGGAACGTCTGACCGTTGGCGGTGATGTCCGGCAGTACTGAAAAAGGAGAATGTCCGTCTTGACGATACCTTCCACCGGTGTCGTGGTGTAGCTGCCCGACGCGAGGTACGCGCGGACGTAGAAAAGATCCGGCCCGCCATCGATGGAGTACACGGACCAGTTGAAGGGATCGCCCGTCCAGTAGACGGTTCCGTCCCGGGTCAAGTCGTTCGTCTCGTCGACGATGCCGAAGCCCGAAAGCGTGAGCCACTGCTGTCCGTTCCAGGATAACCTCTTAGCTGCCATTGCTAGGTCGTCCTCCTTCGGTACGACCTAGACTGCCTCGAAAAGCGCTACCGATGAGCGTTCACGATGCCCGAGACCGGTGTTCACCTTCCCCGGAATCCGTGTTCACGATGCTTTGGAATGGATGTTCACGTTCGGCTGCAATCTGCGTTCACGATGCCCCGGAATACACATCGGTGTCGGCCGGCGGCTCCGGTGGCTTGCTATTTTGGTGCCCATCCGGTCAAAAAACTGGAACCCTCTGCCGTGAACCAGCTTACGCAGCGTTGCCTCCACTTCGCGCCGCTTGAACTCTCTGCTCACCCGTAAATACTTCCCCTTCGTGGAACACAAGAAAGAGCTGCGTGGAGGGACGATGGATTGGAAACGCCTGCTGGCCTATATCACCGGCTCAGTGGATCAAGAGCTCCTGCTGCGCAACGAGTACCTCGCTGCCGAGAACCGCATTCTTCGGAATCAAATCAGAGGGCGCTTGCGGCTGACGGATGGCGAGCGGCGAACGTTGGTTGAGATCTGAAAGCAGCTCGGCAAGAAGGCGCTCGAGGAGGTGGCCAATATCGTGCGGCCCGAGACAATCCTCGGGTGGCACCGAAGGCTCGTCGCGAAGAAATTCGACGGCTCCAAAAATCGTCACTATCCGGGCCGACCCCGAATCGACGCCGACATCGAAGAGCTGGTGGTGCGCTTCGCCAAAGAACGATGCCGTGACGTTTCAGGATGTTTCCCACGGTTTGATCGCTCACTTTATGCCCGAGATTCGCCAAAGCCCATGCCAGCGCCTCGACGATGGCGACATCGCAGCAGATGACGCACCGCCTCGAGCAGCACCGGACACGCATCCTCGGGAATCTCCCCTTTCGACAGCCGCTCTTCCAGGCGCAGGAGCTCGGCCCGCTCGAACCTTCATCGCGAAACGCCGAGCTCTCGGCGAAACTCACGCACCAGCGGATACACCAAGCATGTTTTCACCGCTTCGGCTTTTCTCTTGTGCCGGTCCATCCGGCCCCGGCCCGAAGTCACTCCCACCTCCACCCAGTTCGCTGCCAGATAGCACGTCCCCTCGTAACGCTCCCTCTCCACAAACGTCTCGAGCAACACCGGCCTCACCCCGTAGGCTTCCTCCCAGTCATCGACCACCACTCGCGCTGCCAACGACAGCACGTGACTCGCGAGGCCTTTGATGGAAAGCCACGGCAGGATCAGGAACCGACTGTTGTTGACCACCCGGGGAAGGTTCTTCTGCCGCGTTGCGTCATCCCAACCGATGAAGCCGTCACGCGCCTGAAGCCACCGCGCCGCCGAGGAGAACTGCACGCACCCACAGAGCTCCCGCCGAGGATTCGACATCCAGACCAAGTACCGCAGGTGCGCGCCAAAGGCCACCTTGTGGCCCAGGTAGTGGTAACGCGCGACCAGTTCCCTCCATAGCGCTCGCTCCTCAGCGTTCGCCACCAAGCCCAGCATCACCGGAGCGACGTCCGATAGCTTGCCCTCACGCCGTGGCCGCTCGCGACCAGCCTTCGTGTAGTGGATGCTCGTCGGTCCGCGGCGCCGCTGCTCGTGACGCGGGGGCAACGTCACCAGCCCCTTCGCTTCGACAACCTCCAGGTACTCGTAGCATTCCCGGGTCTTGAGATTGCCGTTCCGACGAACCCACCCCAGGCCCTCACAGATCGTGCGCGCCAGCTCGTGCCGGGACAGACCACACGTGGCGATGATCTCCGTCAGCACGCTCCATTCCTCGGCGGTCACGGTCGTGCCGCAAAAGGTGGGTCGCTTGGCTGCGGTGTCGAGTGCAGCGTTTCCTGCCTGGGTCACTGTTTTCCTCCCAGCCTGAGGTTACACAGTCAGCCAGCGTTTGTCCAGTCCTTTTTTCCCTCTCTCTCTGCCCGCGAGAAAAACAACACACCCGGCGTTCAGCTTACCGAATCGCCCCCACGTTCTCACGCACTACTACCGCAAGGACACAATTGAAGCGGCGGACGTGAAGACCGTCAAGCTTCCCCCCAAGAGCCCGAATCTGAACGCATTCGCGGAGCGCTGGGTTCAGTCAGTAAAAAGTGAATGTCTCTCCAAAATGATCTTATTCGGCGAGGCAGCACTCAGAAGGTGTCTGACTTCCTATCTCGCTCATTATCATGGTGAAAGAAACCATCAAGGCAAGGAGAACGTCATTCTCTTTCCGTCTGTAGAAAGCAGCGGTCCTCGCGAAGGGTCAATCGGCTGTAGGGAACGGCTCGGCGGGCTGCTGAAATACTACTACCGGGAAGCCGCATGAGTTTTTTGACGACACGGGGTCTTCCGACTGGCTCGAGCCGGCCGTCGTGACCGATCCGAACGATCCCAAGCTGGGACATCTCCACGGTCTCAATCTCAGCCGGGGCTGGATGCTCGAAGGCATCGCCGTGAAAAAGGTGTCTCCGGCGTCAACCGCGACAACTATCTGGGCAGCCACTGGCTGGGCAGCTTCGCCGTATACCTCGTGACACGGCGCGGGCTGCCTTGATCGGCGACACCGATCAGTCCCGTAATTCCAAATAGTCGGGTCTCGTGTGCCTCGGGTTGGATGAGCTTGAAAGCTCGCCCCACATGAGTTGGTTCTTACTCGGTGCCCAGCTCATCCCAGTTGTTGGTCGGCCGCAAACCGTGATTGGCGTAATCCCTTAGCACGTAATTGATCAGTGGCTGGTAGGGGATCCCCATTTCCTTCGCCAGCCGCTTGAAATAGGTAATGACCTGCGGATCGAGTCGCATAGTGACCGATTTCTTGAGTCGTTTCATGTACTTGGGCTCAGCCTTCTTGAGCGTCTTGAAGTCGTACTCTTTCCTCATGACCAGCTCCTCCCAAAAGCGCTGCGTTGCTCCCGCTTGGTGGCCTTACGTGCCGAGATAATTCGAACCTCACTCCCCGTCTCGTTCTCGCAGTGCACCACCAGCAACACCCTGCTCTTCTCGCTCGCACCCACCGCTATGTAGCGATCCTCGTCCATCGAATGGTCTGGGTCGTGGAACACTTCCAGCGGCAAACCTGCAAAGATCGTCACAGCCTCCTCGAATGAAACACCATGCTTACGTCGGTTCTCTCGGTTCTTCTCGTCACCCAGACGAACCGAACGTTCATATGTACATCGTACAGACTGAGAGTGATCGGGTCAAGGTTGCACTGGAAAGGATAAAGGATAGGAAAATTCAAACGTGTCCGGCCCCGGTCTGCACGAAATTCCCCGACTGGGATGGGACTGTGCAGCCCGATTGAGTCCTGGTGAGGGTAGCAGAGCTCGAGCAAACAGGGGAAGGCGGTTGAGGAGTGTCTCCCGCCGGGGGGATGGGTGTGAAAAGGCACTCCGGCCGTTCTCGTGTCGGGGTATTCGGACTAAGTGGGGTGGTCGGAAGTCAGTGGCTAGGGCTCGGGTGGCGAGCGCGAGTCGCTTTTTCTTTTTTCGAGATGAGTCAAGATTTTCCGAATCACCTTCTGCTCGGTGATGAAGGCAACGAGGCGATAGGTGCCTCCGCAGTCGCAGTGGAGAGGATCGGTCTGATGAACGCGCTTGATGAGCTGTGCCCATCTTTTCCTGAGCGCGGCGTGCTTTTTGGAGGACAGTTTCGACTCAGGCTTGGCTTTGGGGTCTTGTTGGCTGGGGAGCGATTTCTCTTGAGCGTCGTTTCGGAACGTCGGCCAGAGGGCACTGAGCCGTAGAGGCTCTTGGGAACCTGCCGGAGTCCGCCAAGATCCTTTACTCCTCCGGCCCGTGCTCGTAGAGCGCACGATACTCGCGCTGTAGATTCTTCAGCTTCTTGGTCGAAACCCCGCCAAGCCGTTCTATCGCGCGGCGAAGCCGCGTTCTCACCAGCTCCAGCCCCAGTACCTCCATCGATCGGAACAGCGGCGTCGAGGATTTCGTCCCGGTGATGGCTACGTAGAACGGTCGGCTCAAATCGCGCAGCTTGATATCGATCTTTTCTGAAAGTTCGCGAAAGATACCTTCGACCGTTTCGCTGGTGAGTGACGAAACTTCCTCCAGACGCCAGAGCGTCATCTGAAAGATTCCCGCAAGCTCATCGGTGCTCTTCCCCTTGAGCACCAGCTCGCCTTCGTCGAGGGGAACATCGTCGGAAAAGAAGAACGCGGTCAGAAATCCCCAGTCGGAAAGTGTTTCCAGACGAGGCTGTGCCAGTGGAACGATTCCGTCGAGGTACTCGTCGTTGAGCGCCCACTGTTCCAGCAGCCGTCGGAGCCCGGGAGCATCGTAGTCCTCGCGAATGTAGCGACCGTTCAGCCACCGCAGCTTGGTGACATCGAAGACCGGCCCTCCCAGGGACATCTCGTCCAGCCGGAAGTTCGAAACGAACGCGTCCAGCGTGAACTTTTCCTCGCCCTCCGCCCGCGTCCAACCCATCATGCCCATGAAGTTGACCATCGCCTCGGGGAGGAATCCCGCCCGCCGGTAGTATTCGAGAGACGTCGGGTTGTTTCGCTTCGACAGTTTGCTCTTGTTCTTGTCGTTGTTGCGCAAAAGCGGCAGGTGCGCGAAAACCGGTGGCTCCCAGTCGAAGAGCCGGTACAGCTCCAGGTGCTTCGGCACGGAGCTGATCCATTCCTCGCCACGAATGACGTGACTGATCTCCATGACATGATCGTCGACGACGTTCGCAAGATGGTAGGTGGGAAAGCCATCGGACTTCAGAATGACCTGATCATCCACCGATGCCCAGTCTTTCCGGATCTCGCCCCGCAGCAAGTCCTGCAGCACGCACTCGCCTTCGGTCGGCACTTTCATGCGGACGACGAACGTCTCTCCGCCGGCCGCGCGCCGCTCGGAGTCTTCCCTGGAGAGGTCGCGGCACAGACGGTCGTAGCCTGGAAAAACCTTCTGGTCACGGTGCTCTTCTCGCATCTTTTGGAGGCGTTGCTTGGTGCAGAAACAGCGGTAGGCGTGTCCAGCCTCGAGCAACTCTTCCACGTGTTGCCGATACGTGGAGAGACGCTCGCTCTGGCGATAGGGCGCATAGGGCCCGCCCACATCCGGCCCCTCGTCCCATGTCAGCCCGAGCCACCTCAGCGAATCGACAATGGCCTGTTCGGATTCGCGCGTCGAGCGCGCTCGATCGGTGTCCTCGATGCGAAGGATGAACTGCCCGTCGTGGCGTCGGGCGAATGCGTAGTTGAAAAGCGCCTGGTAGGCGGTTCCTACGTGAGGATCACCGGTGGGCGACGGAGCAACGCGAACACGCACGGGCCGTTCTGACATTTAGGACGTCATTCTAGCCCGAAACAAACGCTAGGACCCGCCGGCATTCGGTTCTGGATGGGTGTCCTGCTCTCTCCGCACCTCCCGCCTTCGTCGTCGGCTCGGTTACTACCGTCGCCGACTTCGGCGGGACGCCGAAGCCTTGGCGAAGGCGGCTGCGCCTCGCGGTTGAGTTTTTTCGGCTTTCCCAGCGGCCCGGACGAGAATCCAGGGCGCGATCCAGGCGAGCGCAGCCACCGCGGCGTCCGTAATGTCCGCCGAGCGGCCGGGGATGAATGTCTGCAGCCATTCGATCACAAGAACGAAGACAAAGGCCGCCACCATACCGCCGAACACCGCCGGGCTCGAGCGACTCGCCCCTCGCAGTGAAAGATAGCCGAGCGCCATGAAGGGCCAGGTACCAGCGAGCAAATCGATGATCCCCGTGATCTCGTTCGTGAGGTGGGATCGGAACGGAATCCAATTGAAGGCCTGGGAGGCAATGCCACTCGACGGTCGGAGTCCGTCGACGAGCACGAACCCCACGATCGCGGCCGCGGCCCACCGACCGGCGCTCTCCCGTTCGCCGAGCCACAATGCGAGAACGACCCCCAGCGTCGTACCGCCGAGCGCTTCCATGGAGAGCTGTCGCGTCACGATGGGTACTTTGAGTGCAAGCACCGCCCCGAAAAACGCAAGCAGCACTAGCGTTCGGCGCAAGGCCGGAGAGAGCAGATCGCGCAGGATCACGGCGATGGCGAATGCCGCGAGCACGTAGACGAGAGCCTGCACCAGGTCGAACGAAGCCCAGCCTCGAACCACATGCCATGCGGGCCGGAGTCCCGCCCGAAGGTTCCCGATGTCGATGGAGGGAACGATGGAGCGAGCTGAGACAGAGCCCACACTCCCACCGCAACGAGACCCGCATCCGCCACCGCACCTGGTCTTACAACCGTCCTGGCGACGTGGACCCACCGCCAGACTCCCCGCTCCAACACTACAGCCATCCCTAGTACAGCACCGGCGGTCGCCCCGAGTGTATTCAGCACCCAGTCCAGGACGGACGAAACGCGACCCGGCAGGAATGCTTGAACTCCTTCGAGTCCGAGGCTCAGAATGCCTCCAGTGACACCCGCGGCGAGAGCCATCCGGCCGACTCGACGGCCGGCGAACGCCCAGGCGAACGCCACTCCATACGGGAGATAAACGAGAGCATTGGCGAGAAGATCCGTGCGCGAGATCCTCTCGGGCGTCAGAAACTGCCGCCATATCGACTCGTCGGGAGGCTGCCAGCCACGAAGTGGAAACAGACTGCCGTAGACGAGCAGCGTGACGTAGGCGGCGAATAGCAGGAACGCGGTGCGGGAGCCCCCCGTCGTCTCCCCGTGCCGACTCACACCGTCAGGCGGCGATGGTAGGTCCACCACTCGGCCAACAGCAGGCCGAGAGCGAGGAGAACCAGGACGAGCCAGAGCTCGGAGCCGCCGATACCGGTCGCGACCGCCGTGTCGCCCGGCTGGCCATCCCTGACGAAGCTCGAGTCGTTGACGGCGGTGACGCGAGGCTCGAGGAGGTTGGCGGCGGCAACCAGCTGCCGTCTTTCCCCCTTCCCCTTGGCCCCCTTGACGGCGAAGAGCCCTGGCGCCTCGGCCCGGAAGAAAACGCTGTCCCCTACCCTTCGACTCGCGACGTCGTTGCCGTCGACGTCTGTAATGACCACGTCGGTCAATGGAACCTCGATAGAGCCGACGCGCGCGCTGAGCACCTCTACACTGGTCAGCCAGTCAATGGTGTTGGCAAGAAAGATTGGAAAGCCCGATTGCAGCGGGAGATTCGATTCCGAAAGACCAAAGGCAAGCTCCACCCAGCGAAGGGGCTCCTCTCCGGCCAGGATCAGCGGCCGCTCCCGGCTTCCCGCCACTACGAGGGTTTCGTCGGCGTCGATCTGAACGGCGCGCTCGACGATGAGGTCATCCAGGGAGACGTGGCGGAGCAACGCGTGCTCCGCGTAGGCCCCGGACAAGGCGAGCTCCGTGACCTCCTGGTCTCCCGACGGAATCCAGTCCACCATCGGCGGCCGCACCAGCAGAGACGGCCCACGAGGGGCCGCTTCGGGAGCGAATCCATCGAAAACGAACAGGTCCGCTACGCTTTCCGGGTCGAAATCATCGGGTCGCACCCGCTCCAGGTCGATGCGCGGATCGAGCGTGAGCAGCGTCTCGAGGTAGCTGTTGTTGCCGTCGGTCACGAGTTGGCAAGCCAGGTGGTTTCGTTGTGGAAGGTAGCCGTAAGCGACATTGTCGAGCGGGAGCTCGTCCTGCTCCACTTGGATCAGGACCCGCAGAGGCCCCATCTCGAACTCCGCGAGGTCGAAGCTCTCGCCCTTCGTCTCACCGGGCTCGAGTCCGATGCTCCGCTGGACGGCCCGCCGCCCGGCCCCATCGATCCGTATGCCAACTTGACGAGGTTCCGACCAGGCGTTCGACACTTCTACGAAGGCTTGATACCGGGTCGGGTCGGCAGGCACCGGTTGCACGTCGAAAGCCGTGATGCCAACGTTCACGGCGGGCTCGAACACAGAGATACGAACGACCCCGTCGGGGACCTCGCTCACGGCGACTCCGTCCGTTATGAAGTAGGTTTCCAGAGGGATACCGTCCGCCGGATTGGCGATCTGCGGAAAGCCCAAAGGACGCCGAAAAGCGAGCTCCAGCGACTGGAGCTCGTCCCGGGCCGAGCGGCGATCGGTAAACCGTGTCGCGACCAGCTGACCGGCGGTGTCCGTGACGAGGAACTGGCTTCCTTCGCTGCCTTGACCCAGCAGCTCACCTGCTTTCGTGAGCGCCAGCTCCCACCGTGTCGCACCGGAGCCGGTACGCGTCGCCATCGTCGGCGTGTTGTCGATGACGACGGCGATGCGGCGAATCTCGCCGGAGAGCGCCTCGACCTCGGGCCGGCCGAGTGCAGAGGCGATCGCCAGACCGATGACAAGGGCGACGAGAAGAGAGACCAGCCAGCGCCAGAAATCCGAACGGTGACGCCGTTCGTGAAGAACGCGGGCCCAGATGGCCGTCGAAGGAACGAGGACACGGCGCGGCGGCGGCTTCAGCCAGTAGAGAACCAGGACCGCTCCTGCCGTCGCCACGAGCAGCGCAAGGGCGATGGGCAAGGACAGTCCGAGGAAAGTCATTTACCGGCTCGACCGCGAGTGACTCGCTTCATGTAATGAATCGGTCCGTTTTGAAGATCTCCATAATGAGGTCCTCGAACGGAATACGCGTGTCCGTCCGAACGAACCCCCATCCGTAGCGCGTGCAGTAGTTCTCGATGGCCTCGCGCTGACGCGCCATCTCTTTTTCGTACGCCGCCATGAGCGCGGGGGACACTCGAATGCGCTCCGATGTGCCTGTCTCCGAGTCGACGAGAAGCGCCTCGTCCGGAAGCTGTGGGGCCACCTCGTCGGAGCTCAACACTTGAATGTTGAAGACATCGTGCCCGAAGAGGCGAATGAAGTCGAAACCGGTATCGACGCCGCTCGGCTCCATGAAGTCGGAAATGTTCACCACGAGTCCGCGTCGCCGTCTGGCCCCGAAGAACGCTTTGAAGGATTTTTCGAGTGACGTCTCGCCTCCCGAACGCGCGTTGTCCAGAAAGCGAAAGATGCGCCAGACCTGGTTCCGGCCTCGCTTGGAAACCATGTCCTCGAGGATCCCGTTGGCGTAGTGGATGATGCTGATGCGGTCGAGGTTGAGCAGACCGATGTAGGACAGGGCCGCCGCCACCTTGCGCGCGTAATCGAACTTGGAGGGCTCGCCGAACTTCATCGACTCGCTCGTATCGACGAACAGGTAGATCGGGAGATCCGCCTCCTCGTCGAAGATCCGAACGATGAGCTTGTCGAGCCGGAGATAGGCCTTCCAGTCGACGTCCTTGGTGTCGTCACCACCGACGTAGAGCCGATAGTCCGCGAACTCGACTCCGGTGCCTTTTTTGCGGGCTCGATGCTCGCCGCGCATATGGCCAGGAACCATGCGCTGGGAGACGAGCTTCAGGTACTCCAGCTTGCGCAGGAACTCGTCGTCGAAGAGGGTCTCGGTGCTCTCCGCCATAGCGGGCTCAGCATTCGTCGGGGATACGGCGCGTGAGCTACTCCTTCGGCTCGGGCACATCCTCGACGATCGCGTTCAGAATATCGTCGGGATCCACGTGCTCTGCCTCTCCTTCGAAGTTGAAAAGGAGGCGATGACGGAGCGCCGGCAGCAGTGTCTCTCGAATGTCTTCGCAGGCCACGTGGAGCCGGCCGTTCAGAAGCGCGATGACCTTGGCACCCAGAATGAGGGCCTGCGTGCCCCGAGGGCTCGCGCCGAAGCGAACGTACTTCCGGGCAAGGGCATGAGCGTTTGCCGCTTCGGGATGGGTGGCCAGTGTGAGCTTCACCGCATAGTCCTGTACGGGTCGGGCGATAGGAACCTGGAGCACCGTCTTCCGCATCTCCAGAACCTGTTCTCGTTCGAGAACCCGCTTGGCAACGGGCTCCTCGAGCTTTGTCGTGCGGTCCATGATCTCATGAAGCTGCTCGACGTTCGGATACACGATCCTCACCTTGAACAGGAACCGGTCCATCTGGGCCTCGGGGAGCGGGTAGGTCCCCTCCATCTCGATCGGATTCTGTGTCGCCATCACGAAGAACGGCTCTTCCAGTCGGTGGGTGATGTTACCGACCGAGACACTTTTTTCCTGCATCGCCTCGAGCAGCGCCGACTGGGACTTCGGCGTGGCGCGGTTGACCTCGTCAGCGAGCAGCAAGTGACAGAAAATCGGCCCTTCCTGGAAGTCGAGATACTTCTCGCCGTCCTCCGTCTCACGAACCACGTTCGTTCCAATAATGTCGCCAGGCATCAGGTCCGGCGTGAACTGGACTCGATGGAACTTCAGGTGCATCACGTCAGCCAGGGTTTGTACTATTTTGGTCTTTCCGAGCCCCGGAATCCCCTCCAGCAGGACGTGCCCCTTCGTGAGCAGACAGGCCATGATCCCGCTCATGACCGCCTCGTTTCCAACGATGACGCGCGCCATCTCCTCCTGAACGCGCTGGTACTGATCCTGGAACTGATCGATGCTTTGTTCGACAGCTATCATTTCTCTGAACTCGTCTCCGAACTCGACCGAATGGACAAGAAGTAACGTTTGATCAGGGAGCGGTACTGCCAGGGGATCCGCTCGGTATTCATGGCTTGCTCGTCCGTGTAGCTCTGGCGTTGGCGGACACTCTCGTAATCGATGTTGGATTTCTCCTCGCGACTCTGCTTCTCGAAGATCTCGTCCGGCACCGGCTCTTCTCGCTCTTCCGTCTGGAGCAGTTCCATCTCGAGCTGGACGTCGAGACGCGTGGCTTCCCCGAGAACCGCCTCTTCGCCACCTTCGCCGGTCGAATGCCCGCCCGGCCCGGCATCGAGAGGCACGACGTTCTGCATGGCGCCTTCGAGCTGCGCGAGCTGTACCTGGTTGCCGGCCATGCCGGCGGCGCCCTCCATGGTCTGGTTCTGCTGGTTCTGCCCCATCTGCTGGCGGCCCGCCGCCTGATCTCCGACCGGCGCTTCCATGTGCTGGGGCTGCTGACCTTCGGCTCCGGCCTGTTGGCGCGCCGCCATCTGTTCGCCCATCTGCTCGAGCTGGTTGGCGGCGTTTTCGAGAGCCTGCTGGGCATCGGCGAGACTCTGCTCGGACATCTCACCGGCCGCGTTCTGGAGACTGTCCAACAGATCCGCGAGCTCGGCGCTCTCGCCCTCGGAGGCCTCGCGCAGGGAGTCGAGCAACGCCTGAAGGTCTTTGGCGGTCTGCACCTCTGACATCTTCTCGGCGAGCTCGCGAAGCAGCCGGGCCGCCTCTTGAGGGTCCAGGGATTTCAGGGCCTCTGCGAGATCCGCGATGCTGGCCGATGCCTCGAGCTGCTCGCCAAACTCCTCGAGGCCGGAGCGGAGCTCGTCAATATCGACGCTCGCTTCGGCGAGTGCCCGATCGACTTCCGACAGGTCCTGGATGCCCTCGGCAAGGTCGAGCTCACCCGCACGAAGAAGCTCCGAGCCCGCTTCCTCCTCCTCGAGACTGTCCGGATCGGGCAGCTCGGCGAGCAGATTCTCTTCGTCGAGCGCGATCTCCGGCGAGGCGAGGTTTCCCTCACCGAGCGAGAACAGCGCTGGAGCGCTCGCCTCCCTCACCCACGAGGGATTCCAGACGAGGAGCGCGACCAGCAACGCGCTCGCGCCGGCGGCCGCATAGGTCCCTCGGGGGACGACGATGGGCGCCACAGCCTCTTCGTCCATTTCTCCGGCCGTCTCGGCAGCCCTCGCAATCTGGAGCTCGGTCCATGTCGTCGGCTCGGACGAGCCCATGAACGCCCAGGCGCTCTTCAGCTCGTCCTTGAGGTCCGCCCGCTGGTCGGCGAGGCCGGCGGAGCTGGCCAGGCGCGGCTTGCGGGTGAAATGCCACGCCAGGATTCCAACGAGCCCAACCGCATACAGGGCCAGGATCACGCCGCGTGCGGCGCCGACGTCCCAGAGACCCGACAGCTTGAGGAGGAGCAGCAGTGCGGCGAGACCCCACAGCCCATGGGTGAGGAACCCGATAGCGTCGTTCGCCCTGGCCCTTCGGTGGAGTCGGCCCAGGACGTCCGTAATGGTTGCGCGGGCCGAGCCGGATTCGGAAATCAACGGCAAAGACTCAACATCTCCTTCGGCATATCTTTCGCTGGCAACGAGCCCGATGGGTTCGAAATCGAGACCGCTCGCGAGGCGAGTCACCGTGGGGTGGCAACCGACGCACCGATTCTACACCAAACGGGCGCAACCTTTCCGTGATCTTGATCATTTTTCTACTAGAAATGTTCTCTTGATATAAAAGGAAAAATGAGGTGTCCTTCACAATCCTAAATAAAGAAAACGGTCGCAGCTAAGCGGCCGATGGAGGGACACCTCAATGAAAAGCAGTATCACGCGGGAGGAGTTTAGTAAAGAAGTAAGTCGTCTATCCGAGGAGTTCGCGGAGCAAGTGTGGCAGGCGGTCGTGGAAGCGGAAGCTGATGTCGAACGGTGTGACGAGTGGATGCGGGTCAAGGGCAGCGAATACCTGCGTGAGGTACTGGGCAAGGCGCTCAGCCAACGCTCGGAACGACTCGGTGTGTCAGGCGCATGCGAATGCGGCGCGTCGATGGAGTTTCGACAACATCGAGCGTTCCGGGTGCACACGGTACTGGCGGGTCGGGATGTGGAGCTGAGTGTGGTTTACGCTCAGTGCTGTGAGTGTCGTCAAGGCAAGTATCCGCTGCTGGAAGAGATGCGGGTGGACCAGGAGGGATTCACGCAAGCCTTACAAGAGTTGTCGCTGTTGGCAGGAGTGATCGAACCCTACCGCTCGGCGAGCGAGCAATTGCTGCGAAAGTTCACCGGGGTGGTCGTGAGCTCCGAGAAGATTCAAAGCTTGGTAGGCGCCGATGGGAAAAAGGCGGAGGGTTTTTCGAAAGAGCCTGCGAACGAGGTGGAAGCTGGAACGGGCAGACGCCATAAGGGACCGCTGTACATAGGGATAGACGGCGGGATGGTATTCGTGGACGGCCGCTGGCAGGAAGTCAAGCTAGGCTGCCTTTATACCGAGCAAGGGCGTGTGCAGAGCAAGCTCGGACGCGGAGAGTTGACCGAACGACAGGTCGTAGGGGTTCGAGGTAGCCCCGAAGCACTCGGCGAGGTTTTGTGGCCTCGCTCTTGCTCAATGGGGGCGGAGTCTCGCAAGGTCGTCATCCTGGGTGACGGTGCGCCGTGGATTTGGAATCTTGCGGAGGAGCTGTTCACCGATCGAGTCGAGATCCTTGATTGGTATCACGCCGACGAGAATATCAGCCCTGTGGCACGGGTGGTTTTCGGCGAAGGCACCGACGAAGCCGCACAGTGGCGCAAATCGCAACTCGACCGTCTATACGAAGACGCCGTGGATGAGGTGATCGAGGGTTTGCGGTTTCTGAAAAAGCGTCACCGTTCCAAAGACGAAGAGATCGACAAGCTCACCGGCTACCTCGAGAGAAACGGGCATCGAATGAAATACAGAACGTTTCGACAAAGCGGCTACTACATCGGCAGCGGTGCCGTGGAAAGTGCCGTGAGCCACGTTATGCAACAAAGGATGAAGCGAGTCGGGATGAGATGGCACGCCGCTGGGGCCGATGCAATGCTCGCACTGCGCTGTGTCTTCCGAAGCACGGGCGCCTGGGATTCGTTCTGGAACTATCGAAAACAGGTCGCATGAACGGAAGTCGATTGCGCCCCACCAAACGCTTCGCTGGCGTCAGGCAAGCTGCTATCATCCCATGCCGCGGCTCATGAGAAGGCTCTCCTTGTGGCACCTCCGTGGGATCGATGCCGTGACCGCTACAAGTGCCACCGTTTTCTGGAGGATATCCTGTGAAGGCCGTTACCTTTCGTGACAAGCGGACGGTCGCGGTCGAGGACGTGGTCGAGCCCCGGATCGAGTCCCCCGGCGACGTCGTTGTTCGGAACGAGCTCACCGCAATTTGTGGCTCTGACCTCCACGTCTACCACCAGCGTGAGACGGGGATCGAGCCAGGCACGGTTATGGGACACGAGTTTCTGGGTCGTGTAGCGGAGGTCGGCGGCGACGTTCGGAGTTTCAAAGAGGGCGACCGCGTGGTCGCCCCTTTCACGACCAACTGCGGCCATTGTTTCTACTGTCAGCAGGGCCTCACTTGCCGTTGCTCCCAAGGTCAGCTGTTCGGGTGGGTCGAAAAAGGAGCTGGCCTGCAGGGAGCCCAGGCGGAGTACGTCCGAGTCCCCCTCGCCGATACGACGCTGTTCCAAATACCGGAGGACATCGACTCCGATGAGGCGCTTCTGCTCGGAGACATCCTCGCGACGGGCTTTTTCTGCGCCGAGCTGGCCATGGTTCGGCCGGATGGATTGTACGCGGTTATCGGCTGCGGCCCGGTGGGCATCCTTAGTATTGTCGGCGCCCGGGAGCTCGGGGCTGGGACGGTCCTGGCCCTCGACAAGATCCCCGAGCGGCTAGGCCTTGCCGAGCAGTTCGGCGCCGTGCCCGTCGACGTCCGAAAGGACGACCCCATCGACGTCGTCCAGGGACGTACCGAAGGGCGTGGCGCAGACGCAGTCCTGGAGGTCGTGGGAAGTCCCGCCGCCACACGCCTCGCCGTGGACCTCGTGCGTCCGGGCGGAGTCATCGCGGCGGTAGGCGTACACACGGAAAGTCAGTTCGCGTTTTCGCCGGTCGAGGCCTACGACAAGAACATCACGTACCGTGCCGGCCGATGTCCGGCCCGGCACTATATGGACCGACTATTGCCTCTCGTTCGGAGCGGGCGTTACGACCTGCAAACCATCATCTCGCACCGGCTCCCGCTGGTGGATGGCGTTCGGGCGTACCAGATCTTCGACGAGAAACTGGAAAGGTGTACGAAAGTCGTTATGAGGCCGTAGATCGTTGCACCGTAGGCTGGGAGGATAAGATGAGGGGCGAGGATTCTTCGTGACCTTTTTCGGGGAGCTCTACAAGAGCGCCGTCGCGAAGAAAGCCGTCATGGCTTTGACGGGCCTCATTCTGTTCGGCTGGATCGTCGGTCACATGACCGGCAACTTGAAAGTCTTCCAGGGCGCAGAGAAGTTCAACGAATACGCCGAGTTTCTTCGCGAGATGGGCACTCCCCTGCTTCCGCCGTCCGGCGCGCTGTGGACGGTGCGCTTCGTGCTGCTCGTCGCCGTCGGACTGTGCATCAGGACTTCGTCGCCGACGATCCATACCACAACCTGGTGAGCGGATTTCAGGTGGCCCCCGTCGCACTGGTCTATATCGTCGCCAACATGCTTCTGGGCGCCCATCTTCACGGCCGGCTTCGTCTCGGTCCCGCTGGCGGTGCTGGCGGGCATCCTGGTGTAGGGAGAGGACATGACCGCCAAACTCGACCCGCGCGTGCCCTTCGGTCCTCTCGAGACCAAGTGGCGCCACTATCGGGACCACCTGAAACTGGTCGCGCCCAACAATCGACGACGCTTCGAGATCATCATCGTCGGGAGCGGTCTGGCTGGCGCCTCGGCCGCAGCAACGCTGGGCGAAGCAGGCTACAAGGTCAAGTGCTTCACGTTTCACGACAGCCCGCGCCGCGCCCACTCCATTGCCGCCCAGGGCGGGATCAACGCCGCCAAGAACTATCGCAATGACGGCGACAGCGTATATCGGCTCTTCTACGATACGATCAAAGGGTGGAGATTTCCGCTCTCGCGAGGCCAACGTCTATCGCCTAGCGGAAGTGAGCGTCGAGATCATCGACCAGGGCCGTCGCTCAAGGCCGGCCAGCAACTGCTTCTAGGCGCATACCAGGCGCTGTCGAGGCAGGTACAGGCCGGCACGGTCAAGCTCTTCCCGCGCACCGAGATGCTCGACCTGGTGGTCGAAGGCGGAAGGGCCCGTGGCCATCGTGGTGCGAGACCTGGTGAGCGGCGAGGTCGCGTGTCACGCTGGGCACGCGGTCGTACTTGCCACCGGGGGCCTCGGATCGCGATGGCCGTTGGCTTCGGCAGGGACCCAGATACGCCCGTCGTTGCGCAGTGACTCACTCATTAGCGTGAGCTTGGACTGGTACTCGCCCGACTGTGGAATGCACGAAAAGTGATGATGGACACACCGTACTTGGCCTGAGCGCGTCCGAGGATCCCAAGAATCAGATCTCGAACCCGTTCACACGGACGGAGCAGATAGCGCCCTTGGAAAGTACGGCAGGTCACCTCAATCAGAGCGCCGCCTTCGGATACAAATCGTATTTTTCTCATACTACAACTAGACGAGAAAACGAGGCGGCAGCCTCCCCATGAAACTCCAGATCGCCGGATTTTTTTCTGCGGTCGAATAAAAGGGTGGAACCTATTTTAATATTTTAAATTTAAAACGGTGGAACCTTTTCCGGATTTGAACCTTTTCCGGATTTCCACCAGTACAAGGCCGCGCCGGTCGCCAGGAACGCCAGGAATCCGCCTGCTACCTTGAGCTCGTACACCCAGACACTCGCGGTGTGCTCTGGCGGGACTAGCGACATCCCCATCGCAACCACCGTTGTCAGCAGGCCCGACCAGCCTGCGACCTGAGCCAGTCCGCTCGCCCGGGGAACGACGATGACGTCTTTTTGCTCATCTGGTGCACGACGCCTCAGCGCCAGATAGGTCGCGAACATGTAGAGGTAAGGCACGAAGTATACGAGAAGCGTCGTGTCCAGTAGCACCAGGTAGGCTTCTTCGACCGTGGCACCGACGAAGCTCATGAGGGTGAACAGCGACGCGACGACGGCTTGCGCGAGGACGGCCACGTAGGGGGAGCCGTATTTTGGGTGGATCTTTCCGAAGGATTTCGGGAGGAATCGATCCACGCCGGCAACGAACGGCATGCGCGCAGCGCCGGTGAACCAGGCCATCAGCCCACCGATGCCGCCGAGCGTGATGAGAATCGCGAGCAGGTTGCTGAGGCCGGGCACGCCGATCCTCTCGCCCACTGCCGCAATACCCTGCAGGAAACCGCTAATGATGTTGATCTCCTGGGCGGGGAGCGCCACCAGAAGCGCCAGCGTGCCTACCACGTAGATGCCTGCGATGGTGACGCCCGACAGAACGACCGCGCGAGGAATGGTGCGTCCCGGGCTACGCACCTCGCCCGCCAGCACCGACGCCAGCTCCAGACCCGTGAAGCCGAAACAGATTGCCGCCCAGAGCGAGAGCTTTTCGAACGAGAGAAGATCCGTGAAGAAGCTCTGGATCGGCATGGGATTCGCCGCTCCGAACTTCACCAGAGCTACGACGCTCATGAGAATCAGCGCGGCGCCCGTGATCCAGGTTCCGAGGCCGCCCAGATTGCCGACCCAGCGTCCAAGCTTCAAGCCGATGACGTTGAAAATCGTGACCAGCCACAGCCCGGCAAGCGAAAAGACAAGAACGTAGGTTTTGTCCCCGCCGAGAGACTGATACTGGCTCCCCACGACGAACACCGAGATGCCCGCAACGTAGACGAGCAGATTGGGAAAGTAGACGAGATTGTTCGTCCAGTAGCACCAGCCGGCCATGAAACCGTGGAAGTCGCCGAAAGCCCGCTTCGTCCACAGATAGAGTCCACCCTCCTCGGGCATCCGGCTGGTAAGCTCGATGACCGCGCAAGCCTGCGGGACGAAAAACAAGAGAAGGGCGGCCACCCACAGCGTGATCGAAGTGTTCCCGCCGGCGGCGGCAAGTGAGATCCAGCGAAGACCAACGACCGCGACCACGTTCATCAGAACGACGTCGCGGAGACCGAGTACTTTGGTGAGATTCGTCATGCGAGGGCTTCGGGCAACCGACGGGCGCCGCCGAAGACCCTCATTATCTGCGATTCAAGCCGGAACGGGTGTGGGCACCGGGGCGGGTCGAGCGACTTCGGGACGCACGTCATCGATCTCGAAATCCACCTTGCGCCGCGCGAGAATCTCACCCACCTGCTGGCGCGTCCAGCCACGCGACTCGAGGGCCCGTCTCAGCTTCTTCGCCGTGCGCTCGAACCGGTTGTAGACCGCCCGTCGATCCATCCCGAGAGCGGCGCCAATCTCCTCGGCGGTGAAACCGTCCCAGAGCCGCATTTTGAGAACAAGGCACTCCTGCTCGGTCAGTTCCGAGAGCGTCTCCGCAAGCGCACGCTGCAGTCGCTCGGCAATCTCGTTGTCCTCGACGTGGTCGGAGCGGCTCGTGACGCTCGCGGCATCGGACATCTGCTCTTCACCAAGAAAACGGCGAGAGACCCGGGGCCTCAGCTCGCAGAACAGCGCCCAGAGCCGGTCACGCGTAACCTCGAGCTTGCGGTTGAGCCGCATCAACTGGAAGGCTTCCTCGAAACTGTGGCCATCCCGATAGGTGAGTGCTTCGAGGATCTCGGCGGTAGCGCCGAGCTTCTTCCCCCGCGCACTGGGCCGCCACTTCCCCCACTGCTCGTTCCGGTAGTCCAGAAACAGTCGCTGCACGACGATGGTGACATAAGTGCGGAGACTGCTCTCGCCCTTGAACTTGCGAAGACGGCGGTAGTCGTTTTCGATGAGCTTTACCATGACGTACGATTCGAAATCGAGCCGATCCTCACCGTGAAACCGGTGACGCTGGCACGTGTAGGCAACGACCTCACGGATGAGAGACAGATTCTCCTCGAACATCACGTTCGGTCGCATCGTTTCTTGATTCATCGTTCCCCTCCGAGCGCCCGATCTCACCCATCAGGCGCTTCAGTGGGGCCAACGACACGGTCACCGGAACCGAACGGCTACGACAACTTTTTTTCCGACAGAAAGCGGTTTTTTGCGGAATGCTGACAAGATATTGAAAAAAAGGACCTTGTCTGGACCTGGCTAGCGTCCCCGGATGGTCAAGCTGGCACATTTCGACCGGGAGGGGCGGAAAGAGGACGGTTGTGACGGCTATTTCGCTCTGTTTTCTGCTTCCTCGATGAACCGGATCCACTGAGGCTGCTCGCCAGGATCCCAGATCCGTTCGAGGTCTTCCTTCGCAACGTCCTTGGATTCGCCCAGTTGAAGGGTCCGATAGAGGTAGACGAAACCCGATACCCTCATGTTGGCGAAGCAATGGACGAAGACATTGCGGTCCTCGTTGGCCTTCATGACGTCGAAGAACAGCTTCAGATCCCGCTGAGAAGGGTTCTCCCAGTCGACCGGGATCTGAATGTAGGTCATTCCCTGCTCAGTGACCCGGAAACCCTCCTCACCGTTTCGCTCCTTCCGCGCCGGCGCCAGGTTCACGACGACCTCGAACCCTGCCTCCTCGACGTCCTCGATCTGGTCGTACTGGATTTGGCCGGACGTAGCGAGCCGGTCCGAGATTCTCAGAAAGGCCCGAATATCCTCGCGCTCCTTGTCCTGCTGTGCGCCCGAAGCCACCAGGGCCCAGGCGAACGCGATGAATACGGCCACCAGCCAAACTCGTTTTGTCGACATCGTTCCCCTCGTTCCCCACAATATATACGCCAAGAGAGCCAAAACACCACAACAAGGTTGTCGGGTCCAGGTTGCGCACCGCCTCCGGTGGTCGCGCTTCAGACGCAATAGCCTCGGCGAGGCTGCGGGCGAGGGTCGGCGGAGCCTCGTTCCCGGCGGCGCTCCGCGTTGCCTACTTCGGAACGACGTCGAGAAGAAGCAGGTTCGACGCCGCGAGGCGCTCTTCCTCGAGCGCGGTCACGGTGAGCTCGATACGACTTCCCGAGGGTAGCAGCAGCGGCTCCTTCAGCCAAAACTTGCGCGGCCAGTCGGGACTCGGCTCGTGCAGCCGGATGAGGGGCTCGCGCGAGCCGCCGGGAAAGACCGCCTCGGCCGCGAGGGACATCACCTCGGCTTCGACCTTCGGCAACAACGCGAGAAGCTCCATATCCCTGTCGATCGTCTGACTTGCTTTCGCCTCGAACAACCGACCCTTGACGATCGGTACCACCGAATCGCCACCGACGACGACCGTCCTCACGACCTGTGGGGCGTCGCCCTCGTAGAAGTAGAGAGCGAGAATGCTCTGGTCCTCGACCGTGCTTCCCTCGTCGAGCCACGTCTTCTTGTAATGGAGGCGGAGCACGAGCTCCGAGCCGGCGGGAAGCACCTGTCCGCGACCTCCCGTCATCGAAACCGGCACCTGACCCGGTAGCCAGACGGCTAGGAGGCGTCGGGGCTCGCTCGCGTCCCCGACATAGACGCTGGCCGAACGCACGATGTTCGCGCTCCCCGGACGAAAATCGACCGCGCGGACGTGACGGTCCGTCGAGAGACCGCTCGACAGCACGATTTCGTGGTTCGCTTCATTGGTGTCGGCGTCGAGCAGGAATGGCAAGGGCATGGACAGCTCGAAATCGGGCGCGCCGAGACTCCACTCCTGGCCCTCAACGTCCGGGGCCGACGCGTCGGTCGGCTCGCCCTCCGGAGATCCTCCCAGACACCAGTCGACGATCGTGTTCATCTCCGTCGCGGTGAGACCGCCCGCGTGGCGGAACTCTCCGTAGCGCTCGTCGGCAAACCAGGGTGGCATCGCTAGGTTCAGGACCTCGGTCTTGATCGAGATCGCCCAGGGATAGGCCTCTTTGTAAGTCAGGAGCGACATCGGCGCGACACCGCCGCTGCGGTGACACGAGCCGCACCTCTCAGCGAAGATGGGATAGACATCCCTGTAGTACGTAAAGGTCGTCACGGTCGGCTTGTGGGCACGTCCCGGAGCCGCCAGCACGAAGCCCAGAACGGCCGCGCTCGCGCCGAGAAGAGCCAACCGCCTCGGTCTCATTCGTACACCCGCACGATCTCCGCGGCGGCTCGGTCGAACAGGGCGTAGGCGGAGTCTACCTTCTCTTTGTTTCCGAGATCTCCGTAGTCGTCGAGAAGCCAGGCGGTGCGAACGAGCTCCTTCAGCGCCCACTGAAGCGTCCCCTGCCGATCGACGGGCAGCTCCGCCAAATGACTCTCCAGTGCGACCGCGAGGTCCTTCGCCTGAAGGGCGGGAAGATAGATCCGATCCATCGCACCCTGGGAGACCAGCTTGCCGACCTCGTCGTTCCGCCGTGAAATCTCGGCCACGATGTCCTCCGGGCGCTCCGGTATGACCAGCTCGCTGGTCGCCACCGTCGCCGGAGCGTCCACCTCCTCATCGACGGACAAATCCCCGAAGATGAAATCAAAACGCTCGAACGGCCCGTCCGGCTCGAACCGCACTTTCGCGATAATCGCGCGCGGGAGCCGCGAGCTGCCCACACGTGCTTCCAGAAAGGCACCATCCTCGGAAACCAGCAGGGGATAGGCCTGGAGCTCGCGGGTCTGCCTCGTCTCCCGGTCGTAGCCTTCTTTCAGGACGGCGCGCCCCCTGAACGGCGCGGCGTCCATCGGCTGGGAGAAATTGTCATACAGGTAGACGCGAAACAGACCGTCGTCCGGGTAAGCGCCCTCCAGGTGGTGCCAGTTGTCGGGTGCCATGAAGAACATGCCACCGTGTTTCGGGTTGTGGTCCTGATGCGGGCGGGTCGACGTGGTGGGCTCGAGGGCCATCCTGCAAATCTTGCAGGTGCCCGGCTCCACCGCGCTGACCTCAGAGTGCATCGGACAGGCGTAGGTGAGCTCCTCCGAGATCAGGCGGAGCTCGCGCCGACAAATGGGACAAGTCCCTGGCACCTGTTGCGAGATCACGGCGTGGATCGGACAACTCCAGGCTTCCACGACCAGAGTCTGGATGAGCTGCCGCTGGCAGAGGTGACACTCCCCTGCTTCGCCCTCGGTGACCTCTCGGTGCTCGGGACAGGTCCAGACGAGCGTGGGATCCTGCCCGCCCGTAGGTTCCTGAGTCGCAATGGTCGCGATGGTTTCCGCGGAGAGCAGGAGCGAGCCGCTCATGAGCGCGACCGCGAAGATCGGTCGTGTGTGTCGCAAGCTAGCCATTTGTCCTATCGACAATGGCACTCGCGAGCCATCGCCCCGTGCGTCGGTAGCCCAGACGTTGTTACGTGAATTTACTGGGTTGGTTTCTTCGGCCACACGGTGCCCTGGTCCTTCTTCGTGACCGGGCCGAGGCCTTTGTAGACGAACTTCTGGACACGCTTCCCCTCGTAGGTCTCCACCGTATAGATGTTGCCCTTCGAGTCGGTTGCGACATTGTGAACGGCGAAGAACTGACCGGGCTGGCGTCCACCGTCACCGAAGCTCGTGAGAATCTCGAGCGAGTCGCGTAGCATCACATAGACCTTCGTGTTCTTGCCGTCGGCCAGGAAGATGTACTTCTGTTCCGGGTCCTTCGAGAAAGCGATGTCCCACACCGAGCCGTCACCGAGCGTCTTCGGCGCGATCCGCTTCTCCTTCACGAACGTTCCGTCCAGGTTGAACACTTGAATCCGGTCGTTCGGCCGGTCACAGACGTAAACCAAACCGTCGTTCGATGGCTCGGCGCAATGCACCGGAGTACGGAACTGTTTGATCAGCGGAGCATCGGGATCGTAGGAACCCATATTCTCGTCGGACGGCTCGTTGCCATAGGCGCCCCAGTACCGCTTGAATTCGCCGGTATCCATGTCGACCACCGCAACACGCTTGTTGAGATAGCCGTCGGCGACGAAGGCCTCGCGGGTTTTGGGGTAGAAGGCCACCTCGGCCACGCGGCCGAAGCTCTTCGTGTCCTTGCTGTTGCCGGCCCAGGCTGGCTCCTCGGCTCCGTCCGGAGTGGTACGGCGCGCACCCGCGACACCCATCTGCATCAGGAACTTCCCGTCGCGGGTGAACTTGAGCATGTGCGCGTCGTTCCGGCCGTTGCCGCCGATCCAGAGGTTGTCCTTGTCGTCGGCGGTAATGCCGTGGTTCGACTGCGGCCAGTCGTAGTCTTCCGAAGGACCGCCGAAGTGCCCGACCAGGTTTCCTTCCGGATCGAACTCGAGGATCGGTGGAGCAGGAACACAGCACTCCCCGGTGGGAGGATCCTGCGCAGCGCCCACCTCGGTGCGCGCGTTCAAGCTCCCCTGGCGATGAATGATGAAGACGTGGTCGCGAGAATCGACGGTCACGCCGATGGCCGATCCGATGATCCAGTGATTCGGAAGTGGCTTCGGCCACATCGGATCCACTTCGAACATCGGCGCCTGCACGTCGTCGGCCGATGTCGACTCCAGCAAGGATTGGCCGACGCCGAGAGCGATGAGAACGGCCAGAAAAGCTGCGCCGATCAGTACGTTACGCTTGTCTTTCAAACGCCCCATGGTTTCCACCTCTCGCCTGCAAGATCCCGTTTCCGGGACCCCTCGTGAAACCCCTGCAAAAACGGGAGCAAGTATACTGCAATTTGCCGCGCGGCGAGGACCGAAGCGCAGTTGTCACGTTGTCCGACGGACCCTTATCCTGAGCACCGCATGAAGAGACGCAGAACGTGGTTCGCCGTCGCGCTACTGGCCGGCCTGGTGCTGGGCCTCGTGCGCCCACCGACCCTGCACGGCCACGAAATCCCCACCGATGTCACGGTGAGAGCGTTCGTCAGGCCGGAGGGGCAGCGGCTGCGCCTCCTGGTTCGCGTGCCGCTCGCCGCGATGCGCGACATGCAGGTACCCACCCGCGAGCAAGGTTTCCTCGATCTCAGTCGCGTCGACACCACGCTGCGCGATGCGGCCATTCTCTGGATCTCGGACTACATCCGGCTGTACGAAGGTGACACCCTTTTGTCGGAGTCCCGGATCGTCGCGGTTCGCGCCTCGCTGCCAGCCGACCGGTCCTTCGACCGGTACGAGGACGCCCTCGGGCACATCAACGGCGCGCCGCTCCCGGTGGAAACCGAAATCTACTGGGACCAGGCCATGCTCGACGCGCTGTTCGAGTACCCGATTCGATCCGACACCTCTGATTTCTCGATGAACCCCGGGCTCGAGCGGTTGGGGCTGCGCGTCATCAATATTATTCGCTTCCTCCCGCCGGATGGCGTGGTTCGCGCCTTCGATTTTCCAGGCAACCCGGGCCGTATCCCGCTGGATCCCCGATGGCATCAGGTGGCCTTCCAGTTCGTGGAGCTCGGGTTCTTCCATATCCTGGACGGCACCGATCACCTGCTCTTTTTGTTGTGTCTCATCATTCCGTTCCGGCGTTTCCGCCCCCTCGTGCTGATCATCACGTCCTTCACCGTCGCCCACTCCATGACGCTGATCGCCTCCGCGCTGGGCCTCGCGCCGGATGCGCTCTGGTTTCCGCCTCTCGTCGAAACGCTGATCGCCCTCTCCATCATCTATATGGCCTTCGAGAACATCGCCGGTGCCCAGTTGCGGCGCCGCTGGCTGGTCACCTTCGGCTTCGGACTGGTCCATGGGTTCGGCTTTTCTTTCTTCCTCTCGGAGTCCCTCCAGTTCGCCGGCTCGCACCTGCTGACGTCTCTCCTGGCGTTCAACGTCGGCGTCGAGCTCGGACAACTTCTGGTGCTCGTGGCGCTCCTTCCGGCGCTCGCGCTGTTGTTCCGATTCGTCGAGGAACGGCTCGGTACGATTTTCCTCTCGGCGCTCGTGATCCACTCGGCTTGGCACTGGATGGTCGAGCGTTTCGACCAGTTGAGGCAGTACGACTGGCCGACGCTGGATGCAGTTTTCCTCGCAAGCATGATGCACCTGGCGATGCTGTTCGTGATCCTGGCCGGTCTCCTCTGGGTCGTGTCCGTGATCCGGCCGCGGGTGAAGCCGAGCGCTGACGAGGAGCCGTCTGCAGAGGCGAAGCACTAACGACCACGCCCAGCAGGCTGCTGAGAAATGCGTCTGCAGCCTGTCCGCCTCCGCCAAGGCTACGGTGGACCCGCCGAAGCTTCACGCGAAGGCGGGCCGAGCGGCAGCCATCGCATCTGCCGCGAGACGGCCCGAATGGGCCAAGAGCACACCGAGCGAGGCGCGAGGCGCCTCGTCCCTCAGTCACCCCAACATCGCCACCATCTACGAGGTGGCCGAGTCCGAAGGCACCCACTTCATCGCCATGGAGCTGGTCGAAGGTGAAACGCTCCGCGCGATGTTCGGACGCGGCCAGCTGCCGCTCGACCGCTCCCTCGATATCGCCATCCAGCTCGCCGATGGCCTGAGTCACGCTCACGCCCGGGGCATCATTCACCGCGACGTCAAACCGGAAAACGTCATCGTCACACCGGAGGGTCTCACCAAAATTCTAGACTTCGGGCTTGCCAAACGTACGAAGGAAAGTCTTCCGGGCCCCGAAGGCGCTTCGGCCCTGCCGACTGCCACCGCACCAGGAACGGTACTGGGCACGGTTTCCTACATGTCGCCCGAACAGGCTAGGGGCAAACGGTGGACGCCCGCAGCGACATCTTCTCTTTCGGCACGGTCCTCTACGAGATGCTTGCCGGAGAGCGACCGTTCCAGGGCGAGAGCACGGTAGACGTCCTGCACGCCATCGTCCGCACCGAGCCCCGCGTACTCACCGAGCGCGACCCCACCCTGCCAGCCGAGCTCGAGCGCATCGTGCAAAAAGCGCTCGCCAAGGATCCCGAAGAGCGCTACCAGGGCATCAAGGACCTCGGGGTCGATCTCAAACGCCTCAGACGCGCGACCGAATCCGGCGCGGTCACGGCGCCTCGCCCGGCCAACCGATGGCTCGCGGCCGGCGGGGCGGCCCTCGTACTACTCGCGGCTGCCTACCTCTTCGTTCTCGACCGTCCCGCAGAGAGCCCGACCTGGACGATCCGGCCGCTGACCAGCTTCGTAGGTGGGTAACGCGACCCACCTGGTCGCCCGACGCGAGTCCGGCGCCTTCGACCTGGACGCCACCTGGTCGTTCGATGGAGAACGCATCGCGTTCTCTCGGACTAGTGGCGGACGGGCCAGCTTGTGGCTCATGGACGCGCACACCGGCGAGCAGGAGCGACCGCTCGAAGACGAATACCGAAACGCTCAGCCAGCGTGGGCGGCCGACAACGAACGGCTGGTGTTCGCGTCCAACCGGGCTGGCCCGCGCAATCTCTGGGAAATCGACGTTCGCTCACGCCGGCTCCGCCAGGTGACCACCGGTCCCGGCCCGGATGTCAACCCCGTCGTTTCGGCCACCGGACGGCTTGCCTATGCCCCGTACCGCCACCAGATCGATCTCTACTGGGGACGCGTGGACCGACCTCAGAAGGAACACCAGCGCCTGAGCTCGACGACGTCGGACAACTTCGGGGGCCGGTTCTCGCCGGACGGCCGGCAGATCCTCTACTACTCCAATCGTACTGGCAACTACGAGCTCTGGCTCGGTCGACCGCGCGACCGGCAACGAACGCCAGCTCACCGAGCACCCGGGAAGCGACATCATGGCGGACTGGTCCCCCGACGGGCGCGAAATCGTCTTTGCCTCCAACCGCGAAGGGACTCTCCAAATGTTCGTAATCTCGGTGGAAGGGGGCGGGCCACGCCGCCTGGGCGAAAAGGCGATTCGGATTCGCGCGGTGCCTCACTTCAGCAACTCCGCGGTGGTCGCCGGACGGCGAAGCGATCGGATTCCTCGCGCCCGGCGAAACGGAAGAGGTGTTGTGGCTGATGGATCCGCAGGGTGAGAACCAGCGTTCGCCGCTGTCGGGCATCATTGGATTCGACTTCTACCAGGACAGCCGCCACATCGTAGACACGCGCGGCGCGGAAGACGGCTCGGGGATCCAGGAGATGCGCCTGCGCAACCTGGAAACGGGCGCGGACGGCGTCCTGCTGCGCGGCCCCTATGCCGAGATGGTCGTCGCGCCGGACGGACCGCGCTATCTCCTACGTTGACGCCGCAAGCCGCTTCGATATGCAGCTCCAGCTGGCCCCAGCTGTGTCGCCCGGTGGCCTGCCCCGGGCAGTGGGCGAGCCCCGACAATTGACATACCGGGAGGGGGCCTCTGGCATTACACAACGGTGGCTGGTCGCCGGATGGTGAGGCCATCGTCTACTCCCGCGACAGCGACGCCGGCAACATCTACGTCATCGAGAACTATCGCTGACCTCATGCGTCCGAGTTCCAGGATCCACCGTTTTGTAGAGAAGTCTTTCGAGATATGATGCGGACGGGGACCGGAACGGTGTCGTCGCATGCCACATTCTGACCACGAAGACCCTCCTTATTTATGGTGAGGGTCGCGGGGCCCGGCCCCTCTTGCAGTGGACAGGGCGACGGGCGAGCCCCTGGGAACCGTGGAGCTGCCCGCACCCACGAATACGGCTCCAATGACTTATATGCACGAGGGACGGCAGTACATCATCGTATCGGTGTCGGACCGGGATCTGCCCGCGGAGCATGTCGCGCTAGCCCTGCCGAGGCGGCGTCAATAGGGGCAGCCAAAGGGGCAGCCAAGACGCTTGTTTTCCCCTGCCCTTATCGTTTATCGTTCCAATAGACCTCTGCAGCCGATCGCGGTTGGCAGGGTCCATGACTGGAGGAAGAACGTCATGGCAAACGCAGGGTCCCGCGTACTTCCGTTCCTGGCTCTACTTGCCTTCGTAGCATCCGTGGTTTCGGCAGCCGAGCATCCGGTGACCTTTACCAAGGATGTGGCGCCGATCCTCCAGGCCAAGTGCGAGTCATGTCATCGGGAGAACTCCATCGCACCGATGTCGCTCGAGACCTACGAGGATGCCCGTCCCTGGGCACGCGCCATCGAGCGTGCGGTGGCCACACGTGAAATGCCGCCGTGGCATCTCGACAAGACCGTCGGAATCCAGCATTTCAAAAACGACCGATCGCTGAGCGATGAGCAGATCGAGACGATCGTTCAGTGGGTCAATGCCGGCGCTCCCAGAGGCAACCCGGAAGACATGCCCCCTCCCGTGTCGTGGCCCGACGGCGAAGAATGGATGTTCGCCGAGCTCTTCGACGAGCCGGACCTGATCATCGAGGCCCCGCCCTACACCATGCCCGCCAAGGCGCAGGACGTGTGGTATCGACCGGTGGTCGAAACGGGCCTCACCGAAGAGCGGTGGGTGCGGGCGATCGAGATTCGACCGTCAATAACAGAGGGCCGTCGCATCATCCATCACGCCCTGGCCCGTCTTCAGCAGGACGAGCCACAGGAGGAACGAACCAACGCGAGTGATGACGACCCCGCCGGTGTCGGTCCCGGACTTTTCATGGAGTGGGCGGTCGGCAAGCAGGGCGAGCTCATGCGCCCGAACAGTGGAAAGCTGATGCTGCCCGGCTCGAAGATCGCGTGGGACATCCACTATCACGCGGTGGGCGAGGAGGTCACCACCTCGGCTCAGCTCGCGATCTACTTCTATCCCAAAGACGAGGTACCGAAGTACCGGCAGCACCTGGGCATCTACCACGCCATCCCCAACAGCATCTGGAATCTCGACATCCCGCCCAACTCGATGAGCGTGCACCAGGGCTTCTATGTCATGAAGGCCGCCGGCCGCGTGGAGAACTTCCAGCCGCACATGCATCTTCGCGGCAAGGCGATGTCGATGGAGGCGATTCTGCCGGATGGCAAGAGGCAGATCCTCAGCCACGCCGACAACTTCCAGTTCGACTGGCACAACAACTACGTCTATGCGGACAACGTGGCGCCCCTCCTGCCGAAGGGCACGGTCCTGAGTTTCACCGCGTGGCATGACAATACCGATGCGAACAAGGACAATCCCGATCCTACGCAGTGGGTGGGCTGGGGCGATCGCACCGTGGACGAGATGGCACACGCCTGGGTGAACATCACCTACATGAGCGACGAAGACTTCGAGATCGAGGTCGCGAAGAGGAAATCGATCGAGGAAACAGATCCCACCGGCGAGCAGCAGCAACAGTAGAGATGTACCGCAAGGGACTCGCGTTCGCCGTCGTCATCGCCAGCCTGTTCGCGGCCGCCGCGAATCCCGCAGCGGCACAGCTCCCTCTCGAGCCGGGAAAGAAATCCGGCTCGAGCGTGACCGCCGCCTACGAGGGGTGGTTCCCGAACCCGGACGGCACCTTCAGTCTGCTGGTGGGTTACTACAACCGAAACCAGGAGCAGGCGCTCGACATTCCGGCAGGACCCGACAACCGCATCGAGCCGGGCGGACCCGACCAGGGTCAGCCGACACACTTCCTGCCCCGGCGTCAGTGGGGCGTCTTTGTCGTCAAAGTCCCGGCGGATTTCGGAGAGAAGAAACTGACCTGGACCCTGGTCGCTAATGGCCAAACGACGCAGGTCCCCATGGGGCTGGCTCCGCTGTGGGAGGTCTCCCCTCTCAAGGACCATGCGAAGGGCAACACGCCTCCCGTGGTGCGTTTCGAGCCCGACGGTTCCAACCAGCAGGGCCCACCCATGGGTAGCGTTGCTTCGTTCGAGGCGAGGGTGTCAGAGCCGGCCACGCTCACCGTGTGGGCAAAGGACGACGCGGTCGTTGACGAGTACCGGCGCGGCCGTGAGGGCCCGCCGGTGACGGTCACCTGGAGCAAGTTCCGCGGGCCGGGCGACGTGACGTTCAGCAATCCCAAACCGGACGTCGACACGGAAGGGGACGGAGAGGCGACGACGACCGCAACCTTCAGCGAGCCCGGTGAGTACGTTCTTCGCCTCCAGTCCAACGACATCTCCGGTAACGGTGGTGGCGGCGCCCAGTGCTGCTGGACGAATGCGCACGTGAGGGTGACCATCCGGCCCGGCACGACCAGTCCGTAACCCGCCGCCCCAACTCGGACCGCCAGGGGTTAGAATCCTCGGGAGGCAACCCCATGTCGAAGCTCGGTCTTCCTGCAGCTGCTCTCCTCGCGCTCGCGACCTCCGTTGCCGCGCAATCGAATACCAAGGTGGCCGCGTACATCAGCGCTGCCAACGTACAGGCGACGATTGCAGCCGCATCCGAAGGACGTGTCAGCGATCAGCAGATTCGTCACGTCGATGCCGGAGACGGCAACCTGGGCGTCGGGGTCGTCCAACGCCCGGCCCAGGCTGCGGGCGTGGCGGTTGGCGGGATCCAGCACCACAACCAGGCCGAGATCTACCATGTGGTGTCTGGCTCAGGAACGTTCGTGACGTCGGACGTGCTCGTCGAGGCACGTCCGCTGGATCCCGACGGCGAGATCGTGCTGACGCTCACCGGTCCGAGCTCGGTCGGCAGGATCGAGGGGGGTCAGAGCCGACCGATAAAGGCGGGCGATATCCTCATCATCCCGGCGGGCACCGCCCACGGATTCCGCGAAGTCACCGAGACCATCACGTATCTGGTGTTCCGAGTCGACAGCGAGAAGCTCGTAAAGCTCAAGTGATACTCTGATCCCGGTTCTTCAGAAAACCCGCGAGCGGCGCGGGAACGAGGAGTTTCTCTACGAGTCCAGCATCCGTCCCGTATACCTGAGGGACTGGTCCCCGGATGGCCGGTTCCTGATATACGAGACACTCGACCGAGAGGGCCAGTCGGACATCTGGTGTTGCCCCTGGGCGACGATGTCGCAACGCCCTATCCGTTTTCGGAGACGGACTCCGACGAGCGATATCCGCGGCTCTCTCCGGACGGGCGATGGGTCGCCTACACCTCTATACCCGGGAGGCGTTGATGGCGCGCTTTTGCGCCCAGGAGCGGAGATGTTTCATCTGCTCCTGCATCGTCGTGGAGAGGGGAATCGTCAGGTTGATCTGGCGGTACAGGTCGTCCATCGTGATGTCCCGGTCTTCGTCGAAGGCCTCTGCGATGCCCGAGACGACGGCCTGTTCGATCTCGGCGCCGTTCCAGCCTTTGGTGGCACGGGCAAGCGTGATGAAGTCGAAGGAAGAAGGACCTTTTCCGCGCGAAAGGAGGTGGAGCCGGAAAATCTGCTTGCGCTCCTCCTCGTTCGGCAGGTCTACGAAAAAGACCTGATCGAATCGACCCCGCCGGATCATCTCCGCGGGAAGGAGATCGATCCGATTGGCGGTCGCGGCGACGAAGATCGGAGCTCTTCGCTCCTGCATCCATGTGAGGAAGTGCGCGAAGACGCGGGCCGCCGCCCCCGTTTCGGCCTGAGCGGAGAGGCCCATCTCGATCTCGTCCAGCCAGAGGATGGCCGGGGCCATTGCCTCCGCGATCTTGAGGCCCGATGAAACGTGTCCTCGGCGGGACCATAGGCTTCGGAGAACACGAGATTCATATCGAGCCGGAAGAGCGGCAATCCCCATTGGCGAGAGATCGCTTTGATGGAAAGACTCTTTCCACAGCCGGAGACACCCATGACCAGGAGGCCCCGAGGCATCGGAACGTCTGCCGCTCCCCGGGCGGCGGCCAACACCACCTTCGTCCGACGGTTCAGCCAGTCCTTCAGAACCTCGAGCCCGCCGACCTCACCGAGCCCACGGTTCTGCGGGACATGCTCGAGAACGCCGTCTCTCCGGATGAGCTTTGCTTTGGACTGGAGGAGTCCCTCTTCGAGACCATCGTGTTTCTTGTCCCGCCGGTGAAACACTCGATTCAGAGTATGCTGGACCTCGGTGAGAGTAAGTCCCGATAGGGCGCCCACGAAACGAGAGAGCTCCTTCTCTGGCAGGCCGTCCACCTTCAGCAGGCGCTTTGCCGCCGCGACGACGAGAGGCTCGATCTCTTCGCCGCTCGGCAGTGGAAAATCCACCACCTGGATCACTCTTTGCAGGTCCTCGGGGAGCTGGACGGAAGAGCTGACGAGGACGATGAAGCGGTGCTTTCCCCGGAGGCGATAGTAGGCGTCCCGCAGTTGACGGATCGCCACCGGATCGTCGACCAGGAAGGGATGGAAATCCTTCAGCAGGTAGATGGCAGGTTCTTCCGACGCGAGGATGGTCTCGAGGACCGCCTGGGGGCCCCGAGTGTCCGAGCTTTCTGGACGTTGTCGGCTGCGGTCGGCTCCAATAGGCCTCCCGTCACGCTCCAGACGAAGAGCTTCAAGGGAGGCTTTCCGAGCGACTGCGCGAGGCGCGCCAAGAGTCTCTCGACACGCTCCTCCTCCGAGGAGAGGATGTAGAGGATGGGATAGCCGGCGACCAGCAGCTCGACGATCTCATCCTTTGGCCCGCGCGTCGAAGTCATCGACCCCATGTAAGCATCGATCCCGGCGATTCACAACATCCATTCGTTCGGGCCCTTACTGCCGGCTTGCTCGGTCATCCAGTACTGCGCCGGGTCACGCGTTTGATAGAATCGATCGAAGACGAGCCCAGCCTCGGGAACTTCAACCGGCCGCGGAAGCGCACTCTCGTGATGCGGCCGCCGTGCCACAAGAGACCGGCGAGGCATCGGCGGGAGTCGAGACAACGTGGCCAACCCCGAGCACATCCAGATCGTGGGCACGGATGCGTGGGAACCGTGGCGGGAGAAGAACCCGCACATCATCCCAGATTTCATCGGTGCCGACTTGAACGGACGAGACTTGTCCGGCTCCAATCTCCGGGAGGCGGATTTCACGCGAGCCCGTCTCGAGGACACGAACTTCTCTGAAGCGGACCTTCAGGCGGCCCAGCTCAACGGGTCGTTTCTCCAAAGAACGAGATTCGACGGGGCGAATCTGCAGAAGGCCATCTTCACCGATGCGAAGCCCAAGGAGCTCTCTCTCGTCGGGGCAATGCTCGTCGACACGACGCTGCGGGGGCTCGACCTGAGTCGAGCGAACCTCACACGGGCCGACCTCTCGCGAGCCGATCTCAGCTCCGCCGACCTCACGGAAGCCGTGCTCGAGGAGGCCAAGCTTGCCGGCGCGAACGTGAAGCAGGCCAAGCTCCTCCGCGCCCGGCTCGAGAGGACGGACTTCACGGAGGCGGAGTGCTCGAGCGCCGACTTCCGGGAGGCGCGTCTGTCCAACGCCGTTTTCACGAAGGCGCTTCTGCGCGACGCACAGTTCGGGGGAAGCGACTGCTCGGAAGCGGACTTCACTGGAGCCGACGCAATGGGTGCATGCTTTCCGGGCGTGACACTGACGCGCACGTGTTTCGCGACCGCGGTGCTCATCAGTGTCGACTTGTCGGAAAGCGTCTGTACCGAGACGGACTTCACGATGGCCCGGCTCGATCGCGCCCACTTCCGAAAGGCTCGCTTGAGGGACACGGTCTTCAAAGGTGCCACCGGACGCGGCCTCGAGCTGGCGGGCGCCGACTTGAGGATGACCAAGCTCAGCGAAGCTGTTTTCGTCGGCTCCAACCTGCGGGGGGTGAACCTGGAAGACTCCAGCATCGGGCGGATCCAGCTCAAGGAGTCCAACTTGACCGCGCCAACTTGAGGTCCGTCAGCATGTCCACCGCCGACCTTTCCGGCGCCGACCTCGCGGGCTCGGATCTCACTCGGGCGGATCTCTCGTACGCGACGCTCGTCGGAACGAGCTTCGAGGCAGCCCGGCTCAACGCGACCAACCTGCGGGGAGCGAGTCTGGAAGACGCCCGCTTTCACCATGCCGACTGCCGCCAGGCCCATTTCAACGGAGCCTCCCTTTCAGGAGCGCGCTTCCGGGACGCGAACCTCAGAGGCGCCGACCTCATGGATGCAAAGCTGAAAGGTGTAAAGTTCTGGGGCACGAGCCTTTCGCAAACGCGAGCCAAGGGGCTCTTTGTGTGGAAAGTTCTGCTGGTCCTGGACCGCCTCACGCGTGGTCTGCTGGGAGGCAGCGAGTGATCGACTCGTTATCCCGGCGAACGCGACACGGGAGTTTCTCGACGGTCACCTCGTAAACTCGTAAGGCACGTCGGTGATCGAGAATCTGTGCCGCGTGCTAGCACCATTGACGGGAGCCGAGATGCTCGCGCAATAGTTGGCCGTGATGTCCAGACCGCGCCCGTGCGTTGCCCTGATCGGGGCGGCGCTCCTATCTCCGCTTTCGAGCCCCGCACAAGACGACCGTCGGGAGCAGCCACCCGTCTTCGGTGTGGAGGTCAACATTCTGGCAGGTGGACGTCATCGTGACGGGCGCCGAGGGCAACTTCGTGACCGGTCTCGGCATCGAGGACTTCGAGCTCTTGGAGAACGGTGAGGCGCAAGAGATAAAAGCCTTCGCGCCGGTGGAGCTTCCCGTTCCAGAGACGGCGACTCCTGCCGAAAAAGTGGGGGACATCCTGGAGGAGTCCGACTATGGCGTCGCCACCAACGAGGGAACGGAGTCGGGACGACTCTACGTACTGGTGATGGATGATCTGCACGTGAGCGCGCAACGGACCGAGCGCGTGCGGGAGCTGGCGCGCAGTTTCATCCGTGACTCCCTCGGTCCCGACGATCTCGTCGCCGTCGCTTTCACCAGCGGACGCTCACGGGGTTTCTCCGCGAACCGCTCGTCGCTTCTCGCCAGCATCGAGCACTTCATGGGCAAGATGCTGCGTTCTTCGACGCTGGATCGGCTGGAAGCATTGGCACAATCGGCGGCGGCCGGAACGCCGGTCAGCTCGAACCTGGCGACACAGCTCGAGCGCGGTCAGGCGGCCGCGGACACCCTGCGAGTTCTCAGGGCACGGAGAGGTTGTCGACGCTCAGACGAACCGCGCTCAGCTGAGGATTCCGGTCCGCCTACGCCGTCGCATCCAGAGGCGGGGGTTTCGGTCGATGAGCCTGCTCCGGTTGCCTCCTGGCTCCTATCAGCTTCGCGTGGTCGTGCACGAGACCGGTGCCGGGCGCACCGGTTCCGTCATGGCCGAGCTCGAAATGCCGAAGCCCAGGGACGGACTCCTGAGGGGTGTCGCACTCTCGAGCAGGGCGGAATCTCGCATCCCACTGGCCGGGCACGAGGCCGACCGGGCCGCTCTTCCGGGGGCCCTATCCGCAACGCGCGCCTTACGATCTCATCGCCTATGTGGAGCTTGCGAATCCGTCAGGGAAGGATCTCGACCTGGTCATGGCGATCCGATCGGACGATGGTCGCATCGTGACGTGATTCGAGGACAAGGCACCCGAGACCGCCGGTGAAAGCGTCATGGTGGCGCGAAGGCGCAAAGAAAAACAGGGCATCCATTCGATCCGGACCGCGGCTCATCGAATCCGTGGAAGGGAGATCTCGGGAAACTCAACGCAGCCGCCTTCGCCAAGGCTTCGGCGGCCCGCCGAAGTCGGCGGCCGGAAACAACCGAGCCGACGACGAAGGCGGGAGGCGCGGAGACGCAGAGTTAACGGTACAGCACTAGCGCCGGAAGCCTAGCCGTTGCGCGGCGGCGAAGTGTTCCTTCGCCTCTTCGATTCGCCCCAACTGCTCGAGCGCGACCGCGAGTCCGTAGTGGAACCCGCCCTCGTCCGGCTCCAGCTCGATCGCCCGGCGATAGGCATCGACAGCATCCTCGTGTCGGCCCGCTTTCTCGAGCGCTGCCGCGTGGTCGGCACAGATAACACCTTCGTAGGGGTCCAGGTTCTCCGCCTCGCGAAACGCGGCCAGCGCCTCGTCCACTCGGCCCGCCCCGGCGAAGGCTTTCGCCATGGCGTGGTAGAGCTCGGCGTCATCGGGAGCGTTGCCCTCCAGTTTGTCGAATGCGCTCGCCGCCTCCTCGTAGCGCTCGAGCTCGACGAGCTGAAGCGCGAGGGGCTGATTCAACGCCACCGCTTCGGGCGCGAGCGCGAGCGCGCCGCGGAAGGCCTCGATGGCCTCCTCCGACTCACCAGCATCGGCCAGAACCTGGCCGAGCTCCGCCTTCAATACCGGTGATCGCGGCGCGAGTGCCGCCGCGTTCCGATAGGCCCGGACCGCTGCCTTCAGATCTCCCCGAGCCGCCTGGACGATGGCCAGCGCTCTCCGGGCCTCGGGGGATCGCGGCGCGAGATCGACGGCACGCTCCGCAGAGTCGAGCGCCTCGTCGAGATGCGTTCCCCACTCGCTCGCGAGCTCGGCGAGCATCAGGTGCGCCGGCACGAAGCGCTCGTTCGAAGCGATGGCCGATTCGAGCCGCGCAAACGCCTGCTCGATGGGAGCGCGCAGGCGCAGAACGAGGAGCGCGTCGTAGTAGGGCGCCAGAAAGCTCGGTGTTCCGAGCTCGATGGCCTTGCCGAACGAGCGATGCGCCGCCTCGAGGTCTTGTGTCTGGAGGAAGTAGTAGCCCTCGACTTCGTGCGCCATTGGCCGGTGCGGATCGAGTGCCAGCGCTTCGTCGATCAAGGGACGGGCAAGCTCCAGAGAGCCACCTCTAGCGAGAAGCGCCGCCTTGTGTGCCAGTTGCTCGGAGGGCAGGAGCTTTTCGAGCGTCGCCAGATTGCCGAAAGCCTCCGATGCGGCCGCTTCCGGATCGCGGTTGCTGGCAAGAAGCTCCAGATAGCGCCCCAGCTTCTGTCGTCCAAGCGAGTTCCCCAGCTGAAGGTAGTGAACGAGCCCCACGACTGGGCGTAGAAGATGGAGGCCTTGTCGGCATCCTTGTAGTGGGGTGAGCTCCGATCGACGGCAAAGAGTGTCGAAAGCGGCAAAAGCGGCTCCGCTTGCAGTCGTTCCAGGTGTTCGCGGGCCGCTCCGCCGATGCGAACTTCATACGACCAAATCTCCGTCGTCTCCCAGTATTCGGCTAGACCCTCGTCGAGCCAGGCAGGAAGCGCGCCAGGTTCACGGCGGCCAGCACATGGAAGTACTCGTGGTAGATCGTGGCGAACGGCCTCTCTCTGTTCCCGTCGAGGCGAAGCGCAACGTAGTGTTTGTCGGGGCCACTCAGAAAGAGCCCGGCGGGCTTGGCTCGCTGCGGATCCGCCCAGACATGCGACAGCAACTCGGCCATGCCGCTCTCGTTCCCAAGGGCGTAGATGATGATCGGCTGCGCGGGGTCGACCCCGGCGCCACCGAGGGCCTGTCGGAAAACGGAGCGAATCAGCTCGAACTCGACGGTAATGCGGCGCGCGCTCCCCTCGTCGACATCGGTGAGCACGGTGAAGTGAGGCGATCGTGCTTCTAACCACCGCTCGTCGGCGGGCGCGGCAGCGCTCACCCAGACGAGGAGGGTGAGCGTGAGGTACCAGCGCATGAGCGGATCAGCGGGAGCGGTCCAAGACGTAGGAGCGATTGATCTGGTCGATGGACGTGGTCCCCGCCTGCTTCATGGCGATCTGGAGCTCTATTCGCAGAACCTCCAGCACCGCTTCGACCCCGGCCTGTCCGAAAGCCGCCAGTCCCCAGAGATAGGGTCGCCCGATGCACACCGCATCCGCTCCCAGCGCCAGGGCCTTGAAGAAATCCGTCCCGCGGCGAAAACCACTGTCGATCAAGATCGTGATCCGTCCCTGAACCGCATCGACGATCTCTGGCAGACACTCGATGGTGGACCGGAGGCTGTTTTCGGCGCGTCCGCCGTGATTGGAGACGATGATGCCATCGACGCCGTTCTCCACCGCAAGGCGAGCGTCCTCGCCGGCGACGATCCCCTTGATGAGCACTTTCATCGACGTGATCCCTCGCAGCCGGCGGACGAAATCCCAGTCGTGGCTCTGGGAAAAGTTCGTGGATTCGGCCTCGAGACCGTCGAAATTCGGCTTGCTCCGTACGTAGCCCTCGAAGTCCGCCGGATGGCAAAGCGAGCACTCGCGATCGTCTTTTTTGGCAAACCGCTTCACCGTTTCCCGGTTGCTGTCTCCCTGAAGATCGACGGTCAGGGCGACCGCCGGGCAACCGGCCGCCTCCGCGCGCTTCACGAGCCCCTCGGTGAACTTCCAGCTGTAGCGAGCGTAGAGCTGAAACCAGACGGGTGCCCCTCTGGCCGCGATGACATCCTCTACGGACCTCGAGGACACCGTCGAGAG
Source organism: Candidatus Marinacidobacterales bacterium (assembly GCA_965237685.1). Classification (GTDB taxonomy): domain Bacteria; phylum Acidobacteriota; class Vicinamibacteria; order Marinacidobacterales; family SMYC01; genus CBDEGF01. The sequence continues at coordinate 380,571 of CBDEGF010000003.1, read as the reverse complement.
AATCTGGAGATGATTCTTCGCCCGGGCCGCTCGCGCCACCGCAAGCTCCGCATCGGCATGGAACGCCCCCTGGTGGCCGCAGGGTGAGATCACGATCGGCGTGGGCCATCGGGTCCCGAAGATCTCCTTCGACATGTCGACCTCACGGACGTCGATCAGACGGCGCGGGCGGACCTGAAACATCGAGAAACCTTCGCGGTTGGCGTTGAGCGTCGCGTCGTCATCCGTGCCGGTGGCAAGATAGCCCCAGTGGGCCGGCGGCAGTATGGCCTCGGCGACCGACTCGAAATCGAAGACATCAATCGCCTGCTCGGGCGACGTGATGAGACCATCTCCGAGTCCGGCATACCGGAGGGTGGATTGAGACGCTTCCGCCAGGAGCGATGGTAATCCGGCGAATGCGAGCGCGGGGCTACTCGCGAGGAACTTCAGGAACAGCCGGCGAGCCTCTCTCCGGTCTAGCGATTGTTGCACGACCCACCCCCTTCGACGTTGAACGAGTTTCGCCCGGATTCTAAACCCTGACCCGGGCCAGGTCGATCGGGATGGCCGGGAATATCGGGGTGCCTCCATCGGTGCTGGAACGACATCTCACAGTTTGCGGCGGTTCTGTCAGTGCACTACGCTGAAGACGGCGGCATGTTCACGGAAGGCATTCTAACGTTCAAGGAGTTCGCGATGGGGGAACCTCTGCCCCTTGCTTCGATTCAAGATGCAGTGCTCGAGTTTCTCCGCGGTCGCGACGACGCTGTCCTTTTTGGCGCCCAGGCGGTCAACGCCTACGTGGACGAGCCCCGAATGACGCAAGACATCGATATCCTGTCGACCCGAGCGGCCGAATTGACGGAGGAGATTCGCGACCACCTGCGTCAGAAGTTTCATATCTCCGTCCGTGTGCGCGAAGTGAAGGATGGGATGGGGTTTCGGATCTATCAAGTCCGGAAGCCAAGGAATCGGCATCTCGTCGACGTTCGGCTGGTCGATACCTTTCCGCCAGCGAAGCGATTGGCTGACATCCTGGTCCTTACGCCCGAAGCCCTCGTCGCATCGAAGGCCCACGCCTTCCACAAGAGGCGCGGCAAGCCAAAATCCGGTACGGACTGGCGCGACCTGGCCATGCTCTTGCTCAAGTTCCCCGAGCTGAAACGAGATCCGGGCCCGGTCACGGACAGGCTTCTCGAGGCGAACGTGGATGCTGACGTTCTCGAAACCTGGCGGCGTCTGGCCACCGAGGAGCTCTTGACTCCCGAGGACGACGACGACTTCTGAGCTGGTGCCCTGTATCAGTAGTACGTCCTAAATCTCGGCCCTCTGCAACGCTGCCCGCAACGGTCGGGGTCTCACTCGCTTGCTAGCCTTCTGCGGGAGGGAGCCTTCAAAAAGGAGTGCGAACCATGGCCAATGTCTCGATTCTCTCGATCCTGGTCGGAGTCGCCGTCTCCGGCATGCTTCCGGCGCCCCACGACCAGCCGGACTTCGAAGCCGCGTTCGAGCAGTTGAAAACCCTGGTCGGAGAGTGGGAGGGCGAGGAGCAAATCGTCAGCTACTACCTGACCGGAAACGGCTCGGCTCTCGTCGAGGACCTCTACCGGGGCTCGCGACACCCGTCCGTCGGGTTTACCAGCGTCTACCATATGGACGGCGACAGCCTTCGACCTCGGGCACCTCAGCCAACGCCTTTCGCCCGACTCCACGAGGAGGTCGATATCCTCTGTGGCACGAACGAAGCCTGCCTGGATGATGGCCATGCCCCCGATGACTACGTACTCTGCCCCTTCCCGATTGAGTCTTCGGCACAGCTCGACGAGATCAGCTAGTCCGGCAGGGCGGGACTCTTCGACCGCGCCATCATCCTCATCGACCACTCGTTGCTCTCCTCGAAGCTTTTGAATCGGTGAACGCCTTTGGGAATGAACGGCCGGTTGGCTCGCAAGCGTATCACCAGCTCCAAGAAAGGCGCTGCGGCGACGAGGCCACCCCGAGGCGGCTTTCGACGTCCCAGCACTTTAACCTTAGGCTCGGTCATGAGTCTTCCGTAATCACGCACGATCGCGACGCGTTCCACCAGTACGAGCTGCAGCCTGCCACGGTTTGACCTTCAAATCCGAAAGCCGGTAAGTTTCCCAAAGAGGTGCGTAATGTCCTCCCCTTCAGGCACGGGTCCACAGCGCTGGGAGCGGGTCCGGGCCGTCCTCGAGGGGGCTCTGGAGCGGCCCGAGGCGGAGCGGAGCTCACTCCTCGACGCGGCCTGTGGGTCCGACCGCGAGCTTCGAGAGGAGATCGAATCGCTCATCGCGTACGAAGATAGAGCGGAGAGATTTCTCGAGAATCCGTCGATGAGTGGCACGGAGAGTCGCAAACTGGTGGGCCACTCGCTGGCGCACTACGAGATCCTCGAAGAGGTTGGCCGAGGAGGCATGGGTGTCGTCTATCGGGCGAACGATACGAAGCTTGGCCGCGACATTGCCATCAAGGTACTCCCGGAAACCGTCTCTCGAGACAAAGAGCGCCTCGCTCGCTTCGAGCGTGAGGCGCGCCTTCTCGCGTCTTTGAACCACACGTCTTCGCCATATCCGAAACAGTCACACTCGTTTACCAACCGAGCCGTCCCACCAACCGGCGCCTGGTCCTCGTCGACCTCGAGGGACAAGCGGAGCCGCTCGCGGCTCCGGCCGGACCCTACGATCATGCTCGATTTTCACCAGACGGCCGGCAGATTGCCCTGAGCACAGACGACTTCGACGGGGTTCATCTGTTTGAGCTGGAGCACGAACGGTTCAGCCTTCTCTTCTCTTCATTGCGCCTTCGATACTGGAATGCTGGCGGTGGCCATCGCCCGCATCATCGCCCACGAGGTCGTGCACAGCATTGCGCCGGAAGCGCCTCATGCCTCGGGCGGCGTCATGCAGTTCCGCCTGACACGGAGCTGTCTTCTCGATCCCGGCCTTCGCCTCTCGCCCCGGAGCACCCAGGTCCTGCACGCGGGTCTCCGGAGGGTCTACGTCGCCGAATTGAAGCGAACAGGGCGTTGAATCAGGGGTGAGGCAATGGGAGTGTCGGGGGCGCTTACTGGAAAGAATGTCTAACTAACCAATTGAAAACAGGGGAGTTAGTTAACCAGACCCATCCAGCTTTTGGCGACGTGTCGAGATTCTTTACGGTCCAAGTGCCCAACGACTGGCCGTCATACTCCGTAAAGTCCCATAGAACAAGCGATTGGCGTATCTGGAAAGATTCTTGCATTTCCTACGAAGGGGGATTTGTTATGAAACGCGCGCCAATGAAAATACTACTTCTGATACCACTGCTGGCCTTGCTACCAAGCCTGGCGGGAGCGGTTCCCGTCGTGTTCGACATGACGAAGACGGCGACGGTCATCGCGGATTCGATGGCCTGTCCGTCTGGGGCTGGATGAAGATCTGCGACAGCCCTGGGAAAGATTGTGGGAACATGAGTGGCGCCCAGGACTGGATATTCACCGCCGATCGTCAGCCGATGCCGGCACCCGGCTCCGCGGCGTTGCTGATGCTCGCGCTAGCGGCTCTCGGCCTCGGTCGACGGCGATAGCGCTCCACGTTCCGCGACCGGCAACCCCCTCCGGTCGCGCGTCGGAGCGCAGTCGTGCTTTGCCCACACGCGGCGGGATTTGACCTTCCGATCCGCAAGCGACTACATTTCCGCTCAGGTAGTGAGCGATGTCCCTCGAACCGGGCGCCTGGTCTACACAACACGAAAAGCTGGTCGCTCTGCTCCAGCCGGCGGAGCGTATCCTCGTATTCACCGGGGCGGGCATTTCCACAGGCAGTGGCATCTCCGACTTTCGCGGACCGCAGGGCGTCTGGAAACGGCGGCAGCCCGTGTACTTGCAGGAGTTCATGAGCTCCGAGGATGCCCGCATCGAGTACTGGGATCAGAAGCTCGAAGCCTGGCCGTCGTTCCGGGAAGCGGAGCCGAACGCGGCGCATCTCGCCGTCGCGGACCTCGAAAAGGCGGGCAAGCTGCTGATGGTGCTGACGCAGAACATCGACGGGTTGCACTCGCGGGCGGGAACGTCGCCCGAACGTCTCGTCGAGCTTCACGGAACGAACCTTTGGGTCGAGTGTATGAGCTGTCACGAGCGCACCGATCCGGATCCGTACATGGAGTCGTTCGAGGCGACGCGACAGGCTCCGGTCTGCCCTTGTGGCGGTTTTCTGAAGCCGGCCACGATCAGCTTCGGGCAGAACCTCCGCCAGGAAGAGCTGCTCCGTGCGAGCAAAGCGGCGGTGGAGTGTGATTTCGTCGTGTCGCTCGGCTCGACGCTGTCCGTCTATCCCGCCGCGGCGTTTCCGCTCGAAGCGGCACGACGAGGCGTTCCCTACGTCATCGTGAATCGTGGAGAGACTGACCAAGACGAGCACCCCACGGTCACGCTTCGGCTGGAGGGAGACGTTGTCGAGATTTTTCCGCCGGTGGTGGCCAAAGCTCTCCGGCGGTCGTAGCTCGAGCTCACTTACGAGAAAGGTAAAAAGAATTACCTGTCCCCGTTTTTTACCATTTTCGTAAACGCTCTGGCTTATACTCTACTATGCCTTTCGAGCCCGCCTACCTCGCGAGGCACGCGAGGGGGGAGCTCGCCCAGCGTGTGGAGCGTGCCCTCGATATGCTCCGCTGTTGCCGTGTCTGCCCGCGCGACTGCGACGTCAACCGGCTCGAGGACGAGCGCGCCGTCTGCATCACCGGTCGCTACGCGGTAGTGGCCAGTTGCTTCCCCCACTTCGGCGAGGAGGATTGCCTGCGCGGGTGGCGCGGCTCGGGAACGATCTTCTTCGCTAACTGCAACCTCAAGTGCGTTTTCTGCCAGAACTTCGACATCAGCCAGAAGCCGGCCGGGCGCGAGGTCAAGCCCGAAGAGCTCGCAGGCATGATGCTCGAGCTCCAGCAGAAGGGCTGCCACAACATCAACTTCGTCACACCGGAGCATGTGGTGCCCCAGATCATGGAGGCGCTTCCCATCGCCATCGACGAAGGCCTCAGGCTTCCGATCGTCTACAACACGAGCGGCTACGACTCGATGGAGAGCCTTTCGCTCATGGAGGGCGTGGTCGACGTCTACATGCCGGACTTCAAGTTCTGGGATTCAGCGATGGCGAAGCGCTACGCCAAGGCGGAGAACTACGTGGAGGCGGTCAAGGAGAGCGTCAAGGAGATGCACCGCCAGGTGGGCGACCTCGTCCTCGACGAGAACGGCCTGGCGAAGCGAGGGTTATTGGTGCGCCACCTCGTCATGCCGGGAGGCGTGGCCGGCACGCGCGAGGTGATGCGATTCCTCGCGAAGGAGATCTCACCGGACGTGTACGTGAACCTGATGGATCAGTTCTACACGGCGGGAAAGACCGATCGCTACCCGGAGATCCACCGCCGCATTACCGAAGAGGAATACACCGCCGCCTTCGAAGCCGCGATGGAAGAGGGCGTGTCCCGACTCGACGCCCGCTCGCCCGAGAAGCACGGTTTGTGATTTACCTCTCTTATAACTTGTCCAGTCCCTCGGTCAGCTCGACGTAGGTTCCCCAAGGGTCGGTAAAGAACGCGAGGGCCAATCCCGAGTCAAGCCCATTCTTAGTTGAAACTCTCCACGGCTCACGATTACGCGACCTTCTTCTTCGATACGGTTGATGTCTTCGCCTCGATCTTCAGTTCCCGCTTGAGAGCTTCGCGAAGCTTCGGGAGATGGCGGTAGCCCACCACCTTCCTCAAGCGCGGTTCGATGTCCACGAGCGCCGTCGCCAGCCAGCGCTGGCGTTGGCTCGAGTTCTTCCAGTGGTCGACCTTCGCGCAGCGTTCCTCCACCAGGGCATTGACGGATTCAAGGCAGTTCGTCGTCTTGAACGAACGGCCCAGCACCCCGTATACGCCGAGTCGATGCACGCTCAGCGTCTCCTCGAGTCCTTCCTCCAAGCTGCCAGCTGCGGATTGGTTCCGCTCTTCTAACTCACCGTGAAGTTGCTCGAGCGCAGCGAGGGCGTCTTTGTACTCCGGCCTGTTGTAGGCCCTCTGAAGCCGCTTGCGCCACGACCCCTGCTCGCCCTTGGACAGGTAGCTCACTACGTTTTCACGTTTGTGCCACTGGCAGCGTTGTATCAGGGCCCGCTTACGGAATGCCTTCTTTACTGCCGCTTGGAGACCCTTGCCGCCGTCGATGATCACCAGTAGACCCTGGGAGATATCGAGTCCCCGCTCGAGCAGTGAACGCAGAAACGGCGTCAACACCTGCGCGTTCTCCGTGTCCGTCTCCACGAAGCCCAAGAAGCGTTTTTCCCCAGAAAGCGTAATGCCCAGCGCCACAACCATCGTGGCGTCGGCGAACGTCTTCCCGTCTAGAAACAGCGCCACCACATCCTCGCCGGATAGATCCCGTTCCTGCATCTCTCGGAGCTTCGTCGCGCTTGCTTCAACGAACTCTCGGGACACCGTCGAGCTCGACAGCCCGATGGCGCCCGGAATCGCTTCCGCTGCCGCCTCGTAGTTGCGACAGGAGATTCCGTAGAGAACTCGTTTCAGCAGTAGATCATTCACCTCACCGCCGTGGCTCAGCGCCTCGTACGACCGCAGCGGAATCTCTCCTCCCTCGATGCTCCGAACCCGGGGCACACGGATCGGTACCCGCTGGCCGGCAAGCCCTACCGTGCCCGGGTTGGTTCCGTGACGGCGACCACGCACCGACTCTTCCTTGCGAGCGTATCGCCCCCCGGCCAACGCCTTCACTTCGTCGTCGAGCAACTCGTGAACGCGCATTAGCCCCAGGGGGACCAACGAACGGATCATCTCTATCTTGGCATCCAGCTCGAGCTCCGCGTACTCCTCGCGACTCACGAGCGCGACCTCACCCAAACGACGTGACTTCTTGCGTTTCTTGACTGAACGTAGCAGACTTCCCATCTCGGCTCCTTTCTCTTGCCGCTTGATGTTGTTCGTTCAAACGTCATCAAACCACGGGGTTTGGAGCCGTTTCAATTCCCAACTAAGATTGGCACACTTTCCCAATCCCAGCTCGGGAATCTCCTGATAGGGCCGGTCGAACGTCACACCTTTTGCTTCGAGCTTCTCGCAGAGGGCTTCCAAACCCGTCACCTCGAAACCGATGTGGTCGAGCGCTCTCCCCTTCGTGCCCTTCAGTTTCGACTCCGTGGGTGAGAACGTGAGATTCACGCCTCCAAGATCGGCCGCCTCCATGCCGGCGCGCTGGCCGGGCTTCGCACCGAACATGTCCACGTACCAGGCCTTCATCGCATCGACTTCCGTCCCGTAAAAGTGAATGTGGTGGTTCGCGATCGGGTGGGGCAGCGCCTCGTTCTGATACAGCTCGACCCGCGTGCCATTGGGCGCTTCGATGAAAGCAAGATAGGCCTGGGCGGGCTCGAAGAAGGCCAGACCGTCCTCGTCCACTTTGGCGTCGGGCCGTCCCCCCACCACTTTGTCGGTAATGACAGAAGCGCCGGAGGCCCTCATTTTCTTCACGACCGAGCGCAGATCCGGCATCTGGAGGCCGATGTGATTCACCACCGAGCCATCCGTCCCCCCGGTAGGTTCCGACTCCCTCAGGAACACCAGCACGTTCGGGAACTTCATGACGACGTTGTTGCCGAGCTTCGTCGTCTCGGCCCCGAGCGTCGTCCAGAATGCTTTCTGGGCCGCCATGTCCTCGACCATGAGATGGTGATGGCCCATTGCCACCGGGTGGTGCTTTGCGGCAAGCAGCTGAGCCGACGCCGGCACGCTGATTCCCAAGGCAGCCAGTAGTGCGATCGCTCTCATCGAGATTCTCCTTCTATCCGAACCGTACGCAGTAGACCGGTGGCAGATGAGTAGACACCGTCGTCCACGAATCACCGCCGTCGTCCGAGACCCATAGCGAGCCGGTGGTCGAGCCCATAGCCAGACGCTGGCCGTCCTCATGCACGGCGAGACCATGCCGGTAAACAACGTCGTAAGCGTTGTCCTGCGGCAGCCCCTTGCTCAAGAGCTCGAACGAGTCGCCACCGTCGTTCGTCCTGGCGACGACCACTTTCCCGTCGACCGGCATTCTGCTCTCATCCTTGAGCAGGGGCACGGTCCAGGACGTCTTCGGATCCTCGGGATGGATCGCCGCGGCGAAGCCGAACGTAGAAGGCGGGACGTTTCGAATATCCCGCCAGCTCTCGCCGCCGTCCGCCGAGCGGAACACCCCATTGTGATGCTGCACGAAGAGCGTGTCAGGATCGGACGGGCTCTGTACCAGGCGATGCGGATCCTGGATCGCCGGGTCCTCCTTGGCCTCCGGTGGCATGTAGGCGGCCCACATCCCTTTGGTGCGAACCGCCCAGGACTCTCCCCCATCGCGAGTGATCCAGACGCCACCACAAGAGACGCCCACCGTGACGTGCTGACTGTCCTTCGGGTGAACGGCAACCGAATGGATGCCTGGATGGTCGTAGCCCCCACCGAACCATCTCTCGCGCTCCGGAACGTCCCAGAGTGCCTGGTTCAAGGTCCAGCTCTCGCCTCTGTCATCGCTGCGAAACAGGCCGCCGGGGATCGTCCCTGCCCAGAGCGATCCTTCCTGGTCGGACCCCGAGCTTTCCAGTATCCACAGCAGACTGACGGAAGGCGCGTCCTTGCTCTCTTCCTTCTCGTAGGCCGGCGCAGCGAGCTCCGTCCACTTTTCGCCGCCATCCTCTGAGCGATGAAGCTTCACACCAAAATGTCCGAGATTCAGTCCAGCGTAAAGGGCACCGTCACGATCATCCGGAAGAATCATCGTCACGGGGTCCCCGAGGAATGCGGTCTTCCGGATTTCGTAGCCGTCCGAGCCCGATTCGAGCACGAAGAGCCCTTTGCGCGTAGCGACGTAGAGCCTGGATGTCATAAGCGCGGGAAGCCTCGCCCTAGCCTCCGGAAAGAGCCTGCATGACGAAGATCTCGTCCGAGTCACCGACTCTGTCGCTCAGGCCTTCGCGATCCGTTATGAGCTCACCGCGGAGAAACACAGCGACGTGGCGGCGGAGCCGTCCCTGGTCGTCGAGCACGTAGCTCCTGAGACGCGGGTTGTCTTCGAAGACGCGCGCGAGCGCCTCGGCCACCGTCCCCGGGCGCACCTCGACGCGCGGGCAGTCCAGGTGTTGCTTCAGGTTCGGCGTAAACGCCACGGTCGCCATGGCCGCTATCCTACGCCAGTCAGCATATTGTCGCCGAACCGAGAATTCGCCTCCGGCGGGGACCCCACTTTGCTGGCACTTGTTTCGGTTCGGGGCTAGGATCCCGCCACTCACGGGAGAGTGGAACGATGAGACAAACCGCGCTGATTTTTCTGGCTATCGTGGCCCTGTCGACCTCGGCAGCCGCCCAGTTCGACGAGGCGCTCCTCGAGAACTTCGAGTGGCGCTCGGTCGGTCCGGCGGGAGCGGGAGGCCGCGTGGTCGACGTCGAGGTGACCGGCTCCTTCCCCTACCGCGTTTTCGTCGCCACCGCTTCGGGTGGCCTCTGGCGAAGCGACAACAACGGTGTGACCTGGACGCCCATCTTCGACGATCGGAACACGGTCTCCATCGGCGCGATCGCGGTGCATCCGAACAACCCCGACATCATCTGGGTCGGCACCGGCGAGGGCAACGCGCGGAACAGCGTCTCCTGGGGCGACGGCGTCTACAAGACCACCGATGGCGGCAAGACCTGGACCAACCTCGGCATCCGCGACTCGCACCACATCGGCCGCATCGTCGTCGACCCCCGCAATCCGGAGACAGTCTACGTCGCTGCCATCGGGCATTTCTGGGGACCGAACGAGGAGCGCGGGCTATACAAGACGACGGACGGAGGCCAGAGCTGGGAGCGCTCCCTCTTCATCAACGAGGACACCGGCGTCGTCGACGTGGCCATGGACGCGCGGGACGGAGGCACACTCTACGCCGCCGCCTACGAAGTGCGCCGCGACGGTTTCTCGGGAGGCAATCCCGGAAAGATGACGGGACCGGGAAGCGCCATCTACAAGAGCACGGACGCCGGTCGAAGCTGGAAGAAACTGACGCAAGGCCTGCCGAAGAGCGAGCTGGGGCGCATCGGCGTCTCGGTCGCGCGGAGCGCCCCGGAGGTTGTCTACGCCGTCGTACAGACGAAAACCACCGTTCCCCCACCGCGGGACCCCGACCAGCCATCGCCCGAGCCGAAGAAGAAGACCATGGAAGACGGAGGTGTCTTCCGCTCGGAGGACTGAGGTGAGAGCTGGACCTGGATGAACGAGATCAACCCGCGCCCCTTCTACTACAGCCAGATTCGCGTCGATCCGAACGACGCCGACCGCGTCTATGTGCTGGGAGGCCGCATCGCGGTCTCGGAGGACAGCGGCGAGACGTTCGAGAATCTGCAGATGAACGTGCACGTCGACCACCACGACCTCTGGATCAACCCCGAGAACTCGGACCACCTCGTCCTGGGCAATGATGGCGGCATCTACTTCAGCTTCGACCGCGGCAAGAACTGGGACTTCCTGAACCAGATGGCGATCGGCCAGGTCTATGCCATCGACGTCGACATGCAAAAGCCCTACTACATCTACGGCGGCGTTCAGGACTACTGTTCGTGGGCGGGACCGAGCGCCACGCGAAACACCATCGGCATCACCGAGGCCGACTGGTACAAGGTGATGACCGGCGACGGCTTTCAGGTGCGCATCGATCCCGAGGACCACAACATCCTGTTCGCCGAAGCGCAGTACGGACGCATCATCCGGCACGACGCGAGGACCGGCCAGAACACGATGATCACGCCAACCGCCCCGGAAGGCGCGGAGGAGTACCGCTTCAACTGGGAGACTCCGATCCACATCTCCTATCACGACACGAAGACGCTCTACGCGGGTGGCAATCACGTCTTTCGGTCGCCGGACCGCGGCGCCAGCTGGGAGATGCTGAGCCCCGATCTCACCACCGCCACGCGCTCGCGACCGGACTATCGCGAGGGCGAGCCCCAGAAGATCGCGTCGATCAGCGTTTTCGCCGAGTCGCCCTTGAACGCGAATCTGCTCTATGCGGGAACCGATGACGGTCACGTCCACGTCACGCGCGATGGCGGCGGGAGCTGGATACAAACGGAAGATTTCCCCCTGGCCGGCCCTCGGTGGGTCTCTCGAATCGTCGCCTCGCGCTTCGACGAGAATCGTGCCTACGCGAGCTTCGATGGGCACCGCAACGACGACTTCTCTCCGTACGTCTTCGAGACGACCAACGCGGGGCAATCCTGGACGAGCATTGCCGCCAACCTGCCCGGGGACCATACGGTGCGCGTCCTCCGCGAGGACGTGAAGAATCCGAACCTACTGTTCGTCGGAACCGAGTTCGCCGCCTTCGTTTCGTTCGATCGCGGAAAGGAGTGGATTCGACTCATGAACGGGATGCCGACGGTGCCGGTCGCGGATCTCGTCGTTCACCCGCGCGACGGCGATCTCATCGCCGGCACCCACGGACGCAGTGCCTATGTGATGGACATCTCGCCCCTGCAGGAGCTCAACGCCGAAGTGGCCTCGAAGGATTTACATCTGTTCTCGGTCAAGGACACGGTTGCTTTTCGCTACCGGGGGTACTCCGACGATCAGTTCCTGGGCGAAAAGCGCTTCGTCGCCTCGAACCCTCCCTACGGAGCCACCATCTCCTACCTCCTGAGCCCGGCGCTCGCTGGGCCCGAGACGGCTGAGCCAACCACCGACAACGGGGACAACGGCTCCGAGTCGGACGGCAACGACGACGACAAAGAGGCCAAGGTCAAGCTCGTGGTCACGGATGCCCGGTCCAATATCGTCCGGGAGCTCGAAGGGCCACGTAAGCCCGGCATCCAGCGTGTCCAGTGGGACTTGCGCTACCCCACACCCGAACGTGAGCAACAGGAGGAGCGCCGGGGCTTTGGCGGACCGCTTCGCGGACCTCTCGTCGAGCCGGGAACGTATCAGGTCCGGCTCGAAGTCGATGGACACGAAGTATCAACGCCGGTACGCGTGGAAGCCGACCCCGAGCTTCAAATCGCAGAAAGCGATCGCGAAAAGCGCTGGCCACCATCGAGCGCATTCTGCCGTTTCAGGAGGAGGTCGAAAAGACGTCACGTCGCGGAAGCTCGCTCACGGAACAGCTCCAGACGCTGAAAAAGTCGCTCGCGGATGAGCACGAGACGGTCCGCAGCCCCGTCGAAGAGCTCATCGAACAGAGCAGGGATGTCGCCTTTCGTCTCGACCGCGAGAACGGCCGCATTTCCCGACTCTATCGAGCCATCGAAGGCTCACCGTTCACCCCGACGGAGACACAGCTTCGAGAACTGGATGAGATCGAAGCAGCGTTTCGCACGCACGAGGCAACCCTTCGAGAGCTGACGGACAACCGGCTTCCCGCTCTGGAGAATGAGCTCAACCAGCGGGGCGTACCGCGGGTGAAGGTCAAGGAGCCTGGTGGGAGCCATGAGTGAAGACGAAGATCTCGCCGCGGCGGCGCTCGACGAGGCGAGGGAGCTCGTCGCGGCAGGACTGTTTCAGGAAGCCCTCGTCCTTCTCGAGCGCTCCGTCGAGCTCTTTCAGTCGGCGGAAGACAAGCAGGAGTACCGCTATCTCGTCTCGCTCGCAAACTTCGAGCTCGATGAGCTCGACGAGGCCGAGGCGCATCTCCGTGAAGGCCTCGCTCTCGGTGAGGACGCGAACTTTCGGGAGCTTCAGATCGAGATCGCCGCCGCCCGGGGCGATTTCGAACGGGCTCTGACGGCGGCGGACCGGGCGATCGAGCTCGAGGACGCCAGGCCGGGCGCCCATCATTCGCGCGGGCTCGTGCTCACCCAGCTTGGCCGTATCGCCGAAGCCGACGAGGCCTTTGCCAGGGCCTTCGAGCTCGACCCCGAGGAGCATTTTCGACCCTACCGTCTATCTGCCGAGGCCTTCGATGCCGCCGTCGAGCAGGCCCTCTCGTCCCTGCCGGACATGTTCCAGGAGCATCTCGAGAACGTCGAGATCGCGACGGAGGAAGTTCCGGGCGAGGATCTGGCTGGGGAGGATTTCTCCAGCTATCTGCTCGGGATCTACCAGGGAAGCACCATTCACGCCGGCGAAGGGGGATTTCCCGATCGGATTCTTCTCTTCCAGCGCAATCTCGAGAACGTCTGCGAGGATGAAGACACCCTGCTTCGTGAGATTCACGACACGGTATTGCACGAAGTGGGCCACCACCTCGGTCTCGACGAGGATCGGCTTCACGAGCTCGAGGGTGTCCTTGCGGCAGCAGTGCGTGACTTAGGTGCTGTTGGGTTCGTAAGCTGAGCGGAGAGATTGCTCAAGGAGGCCATCGATGCGCTCAAAGAAGGCAGAACTCGAAGACGTTGTGAAACAGTTCGAAGCATGGCGGGCGAAGCCACACGGACGGCTGATCCCGGAGGAGTTGTGGAAAGCGGCGCTGGGGTTGCTCGATCGGTATGCGCCGAGCACGATCTGCAGTCATCTCCGAGTCAATGCGGCGCGATTCAAACAGGTCCGAGAGAGTGGAGGGGCCGTTGTGGGCGAGAAGCGTTTCAAGGGGCACGGGCGAACGGGTGCTACGGATCGGTCCCCGCGCACAGTACAGGATCGGAGCGCGGCGGAGCGGGTCACGGCGTTAGCTCCAAGTGGCAACGCGTTCGTCGAGCTGCCGCAGTTCGGCATGGGCTTAGGGGGCGGCATGATGACACCGCCGCTCGGCGAGGTTCAGCATGGAGCGAGCAGATGCCGTCTGACGGTGGAGAGCGCAGCGGGGAGCCTCACGGTCGTGACGGCGAGCGGCGAGGGTGAGAATGAGTTGGTCGAAGCCGTGTGTCGTTTCGTGCTCGGCGCGCTGGAAGGCAGCTCCCGAGCATGATCCAGCTCGTTCCCCAGCTGAAGGTGCTGGTTGCCTGCGAGCCCGTCGATTTCCGCAAGGGCATCGATTCTTTGGCTTGTGTGTGCCGGCAACAGTTCCAGCTCGACCCATTCCTCGGAACGCTATTCGTTTTCCGCAACCGTTCAGGCACGGCCCTCAAACTATTGGTCTACGACGGCCAGGGCTTTTGGTTGTGCCAGAAGCGTTTCTCGAAGGGGCGCCTGCAGTGGTGGCCGCGTCAGACGACGGATGGCGTTGCGGCGCTACCCGCCGAGCAGTTGGCGGTGCTTATCTACAACGGACTTCCGCTGCGAGCGGGGATGGCCGAGCCGTGGCGGCGGGTCGGTTGAGCCTTTCCAACATCTTCTGGTAGCTCCAAGGCAGCCACGACTCGGGTGCTGCTCTAGCGTCTCGAGCGTGCATGGAGATGTTCGTCAGATAGTGCACCGGGTCGACACCGTTTTTTACCGCGGTGCGGATCATGCTCAGGAGCACGTCGCCCACGTCGGCGCCTGCCTGGGTCTTGAAGAAGAGCGAGTTCTTGCGATGCCGTTGTGAGGGCTTCAGCTCCTGCTCGACCTCGTTGTTGTCGAGGGGCACGCCCGGCACTTCGCGGAAGCGGGTTAGCCCTTGCCAGTGATTTTTGACGTAGGAAAAGGCTTTTCCAAGGCGGCTGTTGGGCTCCACCACGCGCTCGCGGAACTGCTTTTCGATCCACTCGTAGAGCGCATCCATCACCGGCCGGCTGTGTTGCTGGTGATATGCAAGCCGCGCATCGGGGGTCATGTCGCGCGTTTCGTCGTCGTTGCGGTAGATGGTCGCGATGTCCTCGAGCACCCGCTCGCAGTGTTCGGGGAAGGCTGGCTCGGCCTCGAAGAAGTAGCGGCGTGCGTGCACCATGCACTTGGCGGTAATCCGTCGCGGCGAGCGCGGTGCCATCGAGGAGGCGTCGGCCATATGGATGACATCGCTCTCCTGAACGGTGCGCTGATTCAGGAGCCGGTCCATGTTTTCGCCCGCATGCCGTCGTCCGCTCGCGTACAGGATGATCGGAGCAAGCGTGGCGTCCAAGCCGCGGGCAACAATGCCCGTGGTGAAGATGCCCGTGCGCTCGCCTTTGCCTTGAGTCAAGGTCTCGTTCTCCGCCATCAACGTGAGGATCCGTGCGCCGGTGTCGTCACTGTGAACCAGCGGCCGGTTCGCGGCTATCGTCTCCATGTGGCGGAAGACCGGGAACACGGCATTCGCCATCGCTTCGACCCGCTCGAACTGCGTGGAGGCGGCAAACGGAACCCCCGCCCACTTTTGCCACTGCGCCAGGCGGTGGTGGGGCATGCCCATGGCGTAGCGCAACACCGAAACGACCGCGTCCACACTCGGATGGTACTTGCTCGCCCAGGCCTGAGACGGAAGTGGCGCTGTGAACGTCTTCTGGCAACTTGCGCATCGCAGCATCTGGCGCTCGTACACCGTCGCCTGGATCGGCGGCTGAGCCTTCAGCTCCACATCCTTGTTCGCCGCATGGGTGTCGTAGAGCTTGCCCCGGCACAGTGGCTCGGGGCAGGGGCCGCTCGCCTTCAGCTCGGGATGCGAAACCGCTACGTGCTCGGCACCAGGGTAGTCCTTGGCCCCGTTGCGCCCGTGGCCCTTGTTCTTCCCTTTCCCCTTTGCCTTCGTGCGTTTCGCGCGACGTTCCGTTGTCGCCATGCCAGCGCCTCGACGATAGCGACATCGCAGCAGATGACGCACCGCCTCGAGCAGCACCGGACACGCATCCTCGGGAATCTCCCCTTTCGACAGCCGCTCTTCCAGGCGCAGGAGCTCGGCCCGCTCGACCTTCATCGCGAAACGCCGAGCTCTCGGCGAAACTCACGCACCAGCGGATACACCAAGCATGTTTTCACCGCTTCGGCTTTTCTCTTGTGCCGGTCCATCCGGCCCCGGCCCGAAGTCACTCCCACCTCCACCCAGTTCGCTGCCAGATAGCACGTCCCCTCGTAACGCTCCCTCTCCACAAACGTCTCGAGCAACACCGGCCTCACCCCGTAGGCTTCCTCCCAGTCATCGACCACCACTCGCGCTGCCAACGACAGCACGTGACTCGCGAGGCCTTTGATGGAAAGCCACGGCAGGATCAGGAACCGACTGTTGTTGACCACCCGGGGAAGGTTCTTCTGCCGCGTTGCGTCATCCCAACCGATGAAGCCGTCACGCGCCTGAAGCCACCGCGCCGCCGAGGAGAACTGCACGCACCCACAGAGCTCCCGCCGAGGATTCGACATCCAGACCAAGTACCGCAGGTGCGCGCCAAAGGCCACCTTGTGGCCCAGGTAGTGGTAACGCGCGACCAGCAGTTCGACGCGTTCGAGAAGTTTCACACACGTTCTCGTCCATCGCGGCGGTGACGGAGAGAACGGGCCGGTTTTGTTCTCGCTGGACGAAGTTCCGTCCGGGCAGGTGGCTCTTGGAAACGCTGCTCGACGGCTCCTGGACGAGGGTCGGCTCTACGTCACGCTACACACGAACAATGGGTTTGTCCGAAGTCAGATCAGGAAAGCGGGTGAATAGGGTCGCCTAGCGACGGCCACCCGGTGCGGGACAGTTGCCACCGCCACCGCCGCCTCCACCGCCGCGGCCGAGTCCGCCGACAGGGCCCACGCCGATGGGGCCGCCGGACGAGCTTCGTCCCTGACGAACACGGCTTTTCGAGCGGCCGGTCAACCAGCTTCGCCCGGCACCGGTAATGGACATGCCTTCGGTGCTATCCGGTCCGTCGAGGCGCGGTGTCGAGAGGTTGATCGCCATGATGCTCGCAAGCGCAACGCTGTGAACGCGAAGACTGGCGAGTTTTGGCCCTTGGACAATCGGGCCGGGAGGCGCATCGATTTCTGACGCGGGCTGAGGGGGCTTTCCGGGATCATCCCGCTCCGGCAGTCTCGGAAACTGCAACCGTTCGGGCTCCAGATCCCGGGGCAGTTCCATCGGAACCGCGATCTGCTGGGCGGACTGTGTCAGGTCACCGCCGGACGGCCGGGCCGCAAAGTCGGTGTCCTTTGCAAGGTCGGGTGAAACGAGAAAGGCGACGACGGAAAGCGCGAGGCCTTGAAGTGCCAAAGCGAAAGGAACCGGGTTGTCTCTCATCAAACGCATCTGCATCACTTCCCTTTGGCGACGGGATACCCATACTTTATACCGGCCATGGGTGGAGATCAACCGGTTGGTGTAAACCAGTTGTAAAATCTTCGTGGGCTCGGGGGCGAACCCGTCCTGCTAAACCGCTCCAGAACAGGAGTTATTCGGGCGGCAAGAAATCGGTAGGCTCGATGACCAGTCGGCCGTCGACCACCGACAGGTCGCAGATCGTCCCCCGGCCCGATTCCGTGAAATAGGCCCGCCGCTCGTCGTTCACGGTGCCGAACCGAACCCGATACTGCCGCGCGGGATCCAAGAAGTCGCCGTTCACCAACCATCCGGTGAAGGTCTCGTCGGTCGCCGTCCAGATGAGGGTACCGTCGTCGAGGTCGAATCGCACGAACTCGTTGTCGACATCTCGCACGTCCGAGGTTCGCGTGCCGGTCTGAGCATCGGTGAAAACCGCCAGGTTGGCTCCCGCTGCTACCGGCGGCGGAGGCGCGGGGTCCGGCCCGGTCGAGACACCGTCCTGACAAGCCGCCAGCAAGAGAAGAGTGAGAGGAATCCAGATGAAACGATGTCGATCCACAGTATGCGACTTCATGCATGCAATCTAGCCCCGTTCCAATCGGTTCCGCAAGTCAACCTACGATCGCGACAACTGGCTCAGAGATTCTTCTGTACGGAAGGCAGGCGCATCTTCCACAAAAAGCCGTCGTAGTAGAAATGCATCATCGACTGGTAGAGGGCCCAGTAGAACGTCCATCGTTCGGCAGGAACACCGAGCAACGTCGGCCGCGGGGCCTCGGGAAAGATGTAAAAGCCCCAGAAACGGAAACAAAGATAGAGGCCCGCCGTCGCGACCGTGAACAGGCCGTAGGCCCACCACGAATGGCGGAGGACGCGCCCGAGGAGCGGGTCGTGCGGCAGAGGCTCGTGATAGCGCCGGCGCTGGTACGCCCATACGAACACCATGTATTCGACGGCATGGCTGAAGGCGAAGGCGAGCGCCACGTTGATGGGATTGAAGACGAGGAACGACGCGCCGAGCGCCATCGTACCGATCGCCATCCAGAGACGTGGAAAGTTTCGCAGACGATAACAACGCCACTCGAAGCGCAGGAAGACCGCCACAGAGACCACCACGACCGCCGATGCCGGCACGAGCAGGACGGGCGTTAGCGTCGTCATGACGTCCAGGATTGGACCCGTGTAGGCCTTCCCTGTCGGGTAGTACCACTCGATGTCCTCCCGGTAGGTGGGTCCGAGCCAGACCAGATAGAGCGGCATCCAGGAGAACACGAGAAGACGGTCCACCCTCCCCGGCGGATTGTCCGATGAGCCGCTCTTGGCCGCGTACATGCGAAAGATTCCGTACTTCTGCATGTAGATGTGCCAGAGCGTCCAGGCGCCGGCGAAAAACGCGACGCTGGCCACGAGAATTCTCGCCTGCGTGTTCCAGAGCCACGGGGTTACGAGAAAGCCGGCGAACAGAATCAGGGGGAACACCGTGAAACGGCGGGGATGGCGGTCGAAGACTTCCTTGTCCAAATAGACGTACGGCAGCGTGTAGTGGCGGTGCGCGATGGTGAGACCGAGCACGATCAGCAGATACGTGACATTGTCCGTCGCGTATCGCTGGCGGAGAAGCTCCAGCGGAACGAGGATGGGGAGCCAGCTGAACGCGTAGGCGGCCAGGTCGACCGCCGGCGAAACGTGCCAGCGTTTCACCGCCTCGTCAGCTGGTGGGATGTGGAACCACTCGAGGGTGGCCATACTCAGGAGAACATTGTACCGGACGATGCCTCACCTTGCTTCTGTCAGTACCTCGCCAACTCATGGCGCGCTGGGACAGTGACGCAAACAGAGCTATCATGGTAGGGAGATAGCTGTTGGATCATGAGATATCCAGTGATCGTCGAATCAACGTCCGAGAACGAGTTCGTGGCTGAACCCTTGGGCAGACCAGAACTCAAAGTCGTCGCGCCAACTGAGGCCGAGGCGTTAGCTCGCGTCGAACGAGCCCTCGAGGAATGGCTTAGCTCGGTGAAGGTGGTGCAGCTGGAGATCCCGGTGCGTGGTCCTGGCGACCCATGGCTCGACACGTTCGGAAGGTCGACAGACGATCCGGATTTCGATGAGTACCTGGAGGAGATTGAGCGCGCTAGATCGTGATATCTCCGCGGCTCCGTTGGCTGTTCGACACCGACCACGTCAGTCTCCAGGAACGTGGGCACGCCGGTCTCAAAGCGAAACTGGAGGAAGCTCCACCGCAGAGCATCGCGGTCTGCGTCGTCACCGCCGAGGAGATGATTCGCGGTCGCCTCGCCCTTCCTGCAAAACGAACGCCGGGCGAAAAGCGAGTTCACGCCTCCAGAAAGTTCCTCGAGGCGATCCAGTTCTTCGGAGCAATTCAGGTCATACCTTTTGACCTGGCCTGTGAAAAGAAGTTCCAGGAGCTGCAAGCCCTCGCCCGTCGAATTGGCAGCCAGGATTTGAAAATCGCTGCCACCGCACTCGTCAATGATTTGGTGCTCGTGAGTCGGAACAGGCGCGATTTCGAACAAGTGCCGGCACTGCGCTTGGAGGACTGGTCAGTCGAATAGTCCGTGAGCGAGTGTTCCCTCGAACGGGTCGAGCACCAGCTTTTCGAACACCTGACCCGCCTGAGTCGACGCATCTCGCCTTCCTTCCAATTATCGAGACACATGAGAAAGCCAGCTGTGCACGTTACCTCCCTCACCCCAACCCTCTCCCAAAGGGAGAAGGAGCGCGCTAGTGAGTGTGCCTTCTCCCCTCTGGGGAGAAGGTCAGGATGAGGGGCTCCTAGTAGCGACTCTGCAAGTCGTCGATCACCTGCTTCTCGAACGCCTGCCC
Organism: Candidatus Marinacidobacterales bacterium; assembly: GCA_965237685.1. Lineage (GTDB taxonomy): Bacteria > Acidobacteriota > Vicinamibacteria > Marinacidobacterales > SMYC01 > CBDEGF01. Next base: position 360,688 of record CBDEGF010000003.1, on the reverse strand, counting down.
GGATCGAATCGCCGCCAGGTCATCCTGTGTCAGGTTGAGGAGTCCCTCGTCGGCAGCAGCAGCCAACGCGTCGGGCCCTGCAAAGAGATAGACCGCGGTCTGATCTCCCGTAAAGAGACCGACGTACCGCCGCGGGTCTTCCGTGTCCGACGTGTCCTTGCGGCAGCAGTGCGTGACTTAGGTGCTGTTGGGTTCGTAAGCTGAGCGGAGAGATTGCTCAAGGAGGCCATCGATGCGCTCAAAGAAGGCAGAACTCGAAGACGTTGTGAAACAGTTCGAAGCATGGCGGGCGAAGCCACACGGACGGCTGATCCCGGAGGAGTTGTGGAAAGCGGCGCTGGGGTTGCTCGATCGGTATGCGCCGAGCACGATCTGCAGTCATCTCCGAGTCAATGCGGCGCGATTCAAACAGGTCCGAGAGAGTGGAGGGGCCGTTGTGGGCGAGAAGCGTTTCAAGGGGCACGGGCGAACGGGTGCTACGGGTCGGTCCCCGCGCACAGTACAGGATCGGAGCGCGGCGGAGCGGGTCACGGCGTTAGCTCCAAGTGGCAACGCGTTCGTCGAGCTGCCGCAGTTCGGCATGGGCTTAGGGGGCGGCATGATGACACCGCCGCTCGGCGAGGTTCAGCATGGAGCGAGCAGATGCCGTCTGACGGTGGAGAGCGCAGCGGGGAGCCTCACGGTCGTGACGGCGAGCGGCGAGGGTGAGAATGAGTTGGTCGAAGCCGTGTGTCGTTTCGTGCTCGGCGCGCTGGAAGGCAGCTCCCGAGCATGATCCAGCTCGTTCCCCAGCTGAAGGTGCTGGTTGCCTGCGAGCCCGTCGATTTCCGCAAGGGCATCGATTCTTTGGCTTGTGTGTGCCGGCAACAGTTCCAGCTCGACCCATTCCTCGGAACGCTATTCGTTTTCCGCAACCGTTCAGGCACGGCCCTCAAACTATTGGTCTACGACGGCCAGGGCTTTTGGTTGTGCCAGAAGCGTTTCTCGAAGGGGCGCCTGCAGTGGTGGCCGCGTCAGACGACGGATGGCGTTGCGGCGCTACCCGCCGAGCAGTTGGCGGTGCTTATCTACAACGGACTTCCGCTGCGAGCGGGGATGGCCGAGCCGTGGCGGCGGGTCGGTTGAGCCTTTCCAACGTCTTCTGGTAGCTCCAAGGCAGCCACGACTCGGGTGCTGCTCTAGCGTCTCGAGCGTGCATGGAGATGTTCGTCAGATAGTGCACCGGGTCGACACCGTTTTTTACCGCGGTGCGGATCATGCTCAGGAGCACGTCGCCCACGTCGGCGCCTGCCTGGGTCTTGAAGAAGAGCGAGTTCTTGCGATGCCGTTGTGAGGGCTTCAGCTCCTGCTCGACCTCGTTGTTGTCGAGGGGCACGCCCGGCACTTCGCGGAAGCGGGTTAGCCCTTGCCAGTGATTTTTGACGTAGGAAAAGGCTTTTCCAAGGCGGCTGTTGGGCTCCACCACGCGCTCGCGGAACTGCTTTTCGATCCACTCGTAGAGCGCATCCATCACCGGCCGGCTGTGTTGCTGGTGATATGCAAGCCGCGCATCGGGGGTCATGTCGCGCGTTTCGTCGTCGTTGCGGTAGATGGTCGCGATGTCCTCGAGCACCCGCTCGCAGTGTTCGGGGAAGGCTGGCTCGGCCTCGAAGAAGTAGCGGCGTGCGTGCACCATGCACTTGGCGGTAATCCGTCGCGGCGAGCGCGGTGCCATCGAGGAGGCGTTCTCCCTCTGCTCAGCATCGCACCCCACTCCGGATCCGGAGGCTGGACGCCGAGCCCCAGAAAGGAAAGCCCTGATGCGATGATGATCGCGGTGCCCAGGCTCAGCGCACCCTGAACGATGATCGGCGAGAGACACCCGGGAACGATGTGCGACCAGATCGTTCGCGCCCAGAGGCACCGACCGACCGCGAGGCCTCCACGTACTCGCGCTCCATAACGGACAGAGCGGAGCCACGCACGAGTCGCGCGAAAATCGGCACCGCGAAGACGGCCACCGCGATCGGTGCCGGACGTCGCTTCGGCGGTGTAGCCGAAATCCCGACCGAACTCAGACGCCACGCCGGGATGAATGATCGCTGCCGACAGATCTCCAACTGGGACTTGCGAGTCGCGCGACGGAGAATCGTCTCACGATTGCTCTCCGTGAGGTGCGGCGCGAGCTTGGCAATGCCGCGCAAGTGAAGGCGACTTTTGTCGCGGCTCCGTTGACTGAGTGCGATGACGTTTTGGTGTTGGCAAGTTCAGCCAACCCCCCCTCACGCCGTTTGACCTTTTCACCCCACCACCATTAGATCTTCTCGGAAGAGGTGGCGAATGGCCCTCAGCCCCGGTTCTAGGCTCGGCCCCTACGAGATCCTGTCCCCCATCGGCAAGGGTGGGATGGGAGAGGTCTACAAGGCCCGGGATACCCGCCTCGAACGCACCGTCGCCATCAAGGTCCTGCCCTCTCATCTCTCGGAGAATCCCGACGCCAAGGCCCGCTTCGAGCGTGAGGCCAAGGCCATCTCCAACCTGAACCACCCTCTGCACGATGTCGGAAGCCAGGACGGCGTGGACTTCCTGGTGATGGAGTACCTGGAGGGGCAGACGCTTGCGGAGCGGCTGAAGAAAGGAGCCCTTCCACTCGACCAGGCTCTGGAGTATGGCATCCAGATCGCCGACGCTCTCGACAAGGCTCACCGTCAAGGCATCGTTCACCGGGACCTGAAGCCTGGGAACATCATGCTGACGAAATCCGGAGCCAAGCTCGTCGATTTCGGCTTGGCAAAGGAGTTCCCAAGTAGCGTTGTCGCCAGAGACTCGGAAGCATCTACAAGGCAGAAGCAGAAGGAGCTGACTGAAAGGCAAGCCATCTTGGGAACGCTTCAGTACATGGCGCCGGAGCAGCTCGAAGGCAAGCAGCTCGATTCCCGCACGGACATCTTTAGCTTCGGAGCGGTGATTTACGAGATGGTGACTGGCAAAGAGACGTTCAGGGGTGAGAGTCAGGCGAGCCTGATCGCCGCGATCCTCGACCGTGTCCCGCCTCCTATGTCAGCGGCTCAGCCATTGGCACCTCGAGCACTCGACCGCGTTGTTCAGACATGTCTAATCAAAGAACCCGATGAGCGATGGCAGTCGATGGCCGACTTGCAGCGCGAGCTGCGATGGGTCGCTGAGGAGGTGGGCTCGGCGACTGGAAGGCAGGACGACTCTCGGCCTGGAGCGGAGGTTGTTGCTCACGCTCGTCGGAGCGCGCTTATCCTGGTCCCGCTCGCCATCGTTCTCATGGCAGCGACGGCAACGGCAACGTGGTGGCTGACGCGGCCGGCGGCGCCAGCCCCCCAGCCGGTATTCATGAGGTTGACGGCCGACTCCGGTTTGACGACATCACCGGCGCTCTCTGCCGACGGAAAGCTCGTGGCCTACGCCTCGGATCGAAGCGGAGCGAGCAGTCTCGACATCTGGATGCAGCAAATCGGTGGCGGCGAGGCCATCCAGCTGACCAAGCACGAGGCCGACGATCGTGACCCCTCATTCTCTCCCGCTGGCACGACCATCGCGTTTCGATCCGAACGAGACGGAGGCGGAATCTACACCATCTCGACACTCGGCGGCGAGGCGAGATTGATTGCACCCGAGGGTAGACGACCCAGGTTTTCTCCCGACGGAACCCGGATCGCGTACTGGGTGGGCAACCTGGCGGGTGATCCCTCGGTGCCGGGCACCTCTGGCATCTACATTGTGGCGGCTGGTGGAGGGCCGGTCGAACCGTTGCAAAAAACGTTCGCAGCTGCTCGCTACCCCGTGTGGACACCTGACGGCCAGCACCTCCTGTTCTGGGGGATGCGAGATCCACGAGATCCAGCAGCGGGCTTCCTGGAAGGAGCGGATTGGTGGGTGGTGAGCGCGGAGGGCGGCGATGTTACGAAGACGGGAGCGTACGGTGAGCTGGTCCGTCAGGGACTAGAACCGCCCGCCGGGGCCTACAGGATCGTCCCGTCCGATTGGACGCCCGGGCGAGCCGGGGTACTTTTCTCGGCGGCACTAGGCGATAGCACGAACCTTTGGGAGCTTCCGCTGTCGGACGAGACCTGGCACGTGACGGGGCCCGCCCGACGGGTGACAGCCGGGTCGAGCGCGGAAGAAACCCCCGCCGCCGCCAGCGGTGGCCGCGTCGTGTTCTCTGGTGCGGTTGAAACCATCGATGTGTGGAGCATCCCGTTGGACGCGAATCGAGGCACCGTCGTCGCTGAGATGGAGCCATTGACGCGGGATGCCGCTTCCGAAATTCTACCCAGGATCTCCCACGACGGTAGGCGATTGGTATTCCTGTCAACGAGAGGCGGAAGCCGCGACCTCTGGACGAGCATGGATGGCGGCCCGCCCCGCATCCTGACGCGGTCGAGTGGCAGGAGGCGTTTCCAGAAAACGCTGGCAGTATCTGAGCGCATAGAAGAGGGGCCTCACGAGATCGAGCTCGCGAGCTCGCGGGACCAGCTCGTCCCAGAAATCGCCTTCGACTCCGAAGTGCCGCAGCAAGTCGTCCAGGTCGACGAGGTCGCGCAGCGCGCCTTTGAGGTCGCCATCCTGAAAAAGATGCGCCGCACTGTGAAGCACCATGTCCGCCGGTGCCAGGACCTTCAGCGCTCCGCCGTTCAAGGGTATCGCTCGACGGAAGAGCTCATCGGGATCCGGATGGAGGCGGCCGCTCTCCGGAAGGATGGTGTGATGAAGATCCACGACCGCGTCGCGTTCACGATGCTGCATCGGTGGCAGCTCGTGCATCCACGTACGGTAGTACCGTTGGTCGTAGGGGTCCAGCTTTGCGGTCTCCCATCCGCCGCAACGAGCGCTTTCTCCACGTCGCCCAGCTTCTTCTTCGGAACCATGATGTCCGCATCGGAGGAGAGGCGCCCCTCCGCAGGCGGCAGGTTCGCGAATCGGTAGGCCGCGCCCTTGAGCAGCACGATCGGCACGTCGAGCTCGCCCAGCGCGCGCTGGATTCTGCTGACTTCCCAGCGCATCAGACGATCGTTCTCGGCGGCAAGGGCTCGGGCTGCGCGCAGCTGGCCGAGGGCCTTGACGGGGATCTCGTCCAGAAGCGCGAGCTCCTCGAGCTGAAAGCCGATGCGGGAGAGCACCGACGCGCTGCGCGCATCGCACAAGAGCGCATCCCACTGGCGTGGCGAAAGCCGGGGAAGCTCGTTCGATCTCGTGAGAGCGCCGAGAAGCAGGCTCAGCCTGTCCTCACTCATGACCGCATCTCCCTCGACAACCGCGCGAGCGCGTCGGACAGGCTGGCGTAGCGCAACGCGTAGCTGGGTACGGTCTCCGCAATTTGCGCGAGCGTTTCGAAGCCCCTGCGACCGAGCAGGCTGTAGTTCAGAGAGTTGTCCGCCATCTGCATCAACGCCGGCCCCCTGCCCACCGATTCCAGTTGCAGGTCACTTTCGGCTTCGTAGCTCGGGAAAACGACCGCACCGGGCAGCGCCGTCTCGTCGGCCCGCGCCACGCTCTCCGCGGGCGCCGGCATGTGAGCGACCGTTCCCTTTCGGGGATCGATGAACCGAGGGCCCAGTGTAACGTCGGGAGCGAGCTCGCGAATCGCTGCAATCGATTCGTTCTTCAGCGCAATGGGGCGAGGCACCGGGCAATGGTCCCGTCCTCGGGCCGAATCAGCGCGTGCTCGTCGGACAGGAGCCGCCATCCCTGATGGACGAGGCCGGCGCACAAGGTGCTCTTGCCGGAGCCGGGCCGGGCGGGAAAGATCACCGCGCGGCCGTCGCGCTCGGCCACCGCAGCGTGGAGAATCAAGTATTGATGGGCCCGGGTCGAGATACACCAGTTCAGGCCCCACTCCAAGAGCGGCGGAGCAAGATCGTACGGAAACGGCTGAAATTGAGTCTGGCCGTCGAGATAGAACATCACCTGCGGGCGGAACCAGCGACGGAGGCCCTTGGGGCACGCCATCCGAATGTGAAAGTCGGCGATGCCGTTGCTATCCTCGAGCGTGTGGTCGCGGTAGAAAACGTGAAGGTTGGAGGCGACGGCGGGAATCGGAGCGCTCAGGTGGGTGACGAAGGGACCGATGCGCAAGTGGATGCCGGAGCCGGCGAGCTGGCGGGCCAGCTCAATCGCGGAAATCGCCTGGACCTTCAAGGATCGACCGGCTCGATCAAACCCAGCTCGTCGAGCTCCGTCAAAAGGGCCATGACGCGGTTCTCGAGCTCGGCGCCGGGACTCTCGTCAGAGTGGCGAGCGATGACATGAGACAGGTCGGAAACGGTCGCCGGACTCTCCTCCAGCAATCTCAAGATGCCACCGGCGGACGTGTTCCGAAGGTGTGTATCGCCCGAGGCCGGATTGAAGACCACGAAATCACCGTTCCATTCACGCCAGAGCAGCCCGCGGCTCTCCGGCACTCTCCACGAGGTCTGGCGGTGAACGGACAAGACGATTCAGCCTGCTGACGAACGGAGTAGGGGGTCGCTTCGAAGAGTCCGGGAAACGGTGGTGGGGATTTCCCTACGTTTCTTGAAACTAGCTGGAGTCGTCGGACGGTTCGACGTCAATCGGACGCTCGAGCCGCCAGTCGCCCCGTGGATTTGTACCGTCGTGACCGGGGCGATCCCAGTTCCAGCCTGGCTCGTCGTCTCCGCGTCGCCACTTCCAGCGCCAGCGCCGGCGCGGTGTGGCGATCGAGCTCCAGAGGGATCCTCCCATCGAGCCGCCACCCATCGAGGACCGGTTTCGCAGGGTCAGGACGACGGGAGCCGCCGCCAAAACCTTCAGGAATTCCCGCCGCTCCGGAACGGCCTCTTGCTCGCCGGGTGAGGGTGGTCCACCGTCCGCATGATCGGGCACGTCCGGTTTCTCGTCGTGGTGGCTCATGACCCAATTCCCCCGTCTCAAGCGGTCGAGCAGTTACGATAGCACACGGCTACGCGTGGTCGCAACGCCCGTTGGGTCAGGCGTAGACGCAACCAGAAACAGGAGGAAGACTTCGGGATGCTACCACAGTTGTGTCTGGACTTCTAGCCGTATCGCTCGATGTCGAGCACGAGGCGCAAGGCATTCTTGCGGCGCGTTCGGTAAATCCAGAAACCACGGCGATCGAGGGTAGCGATATCGAGCACCCCCAGCTCTTCGGCGAGCAGGACGAGTGTCGCGTCCGCGAAGTCCATCGGGGTGTCGCGGTACTTCTCCATCAGAGCGGCCGCGTCGCCAAGCATCGACGGCTGTGTCAGGTCATAGACCTGTAGCCCGCTGGCGACGACGAACTCCGCCAGAAGCGCTGGTCCGCCCGGGGACTCGCCGACGAAATGCATGCACTCGGTGACGACTGCGCTCGTGGAGGCGAGCTCCCCCGAGAAAACGTCGAGAACCTCGGCGACCCTCGCGTGCTCGCTGTCGCGCGCATCGAGGTAGGCCACGATCGGTCCGGTATCGATGAGCCACGCGATCAACGGCGCCAGTTCCGTTTCTTGATGCGCTGGCGCAATGGGTCCCTGGAGGATGGCATCGATAGGCGTCCTCTGAGATGTCCCGCGCTCGCGGAAAGGGGGCGTCCCGAAAGGGCGGTTTCCAGGATCTGGCGGACGACGTCCGAAACAGTGGTGCTCTGGCGTTCCGCGCGTTGTTTCAGCGCCTCGAACAACGCTTCGTCCGTCCGAACGGTTAGTGTCTTACTCATCGGTAGATTGTATTACATAGTACGACACCGGGCAAATCGGTCTGACGCGGTCGTACTCAACCCCGGAAATCTCTGAGGCGTTGCGGATACGATGGAGACCTGATGACTGAGACCCAGAGGTACCTGCTCGCCGTCTTGATCGTGGTCGTCGACTTGGCGCTCTTTGCCCTCCCGCTGACCGGGCTTGCGATCGCCTACGTTCTCATCGCCCGTCCGCCGCAGTTCCGCGACTGGGTCGACGAGCTCTACTCCGATCCGAGCTCGCCCTCTCGGTGACCTGAATTACAGACGATTCCCAACAGGTCCTCCTCCGTGAAGTATCCGGCAAGATGGGCGGCAACCGGGGCAGCGTCTCTGCAATTCATTCACTATCTGAATGTACATTGGTTTTTTATCGGGTCCGGCGCGCTCTCGCAACCCGGCCCGTCAGCGCCACCAGCGCGAAGCCGGATATCCAGGGGTCGACGAGGTAGTCCCAGAGGTTGCGCGACTCCGACAGGTCGAGCGCGTAGGCTCCGACCGCGGCCACCAGGCAAGCGACAATCAGGTAGCTCTCGAAGTACCAGGCAACGGTGACGAGAACCAGAAGTGGACCGAGGAGCCACCAGCTCCCGAAACCGAGCGCGTAGGAGTCGAACGACGAGAGACCGAGTGCCATGGGGTAGAGGACGAGCGCGATAACCGCGACGACGGAAAGGAGCCGGCTCTCCTCACTCGCTTCGTAGAAATCCATATCGAACAGCTGCGACAGGATCACCAGCAGGACCACGGTCGTCGTCGTGATACTCAGATCTCCGGCAAAACCACGCAGGTAGCCCGCAAGAGGGAGTCCTCCCAGGGGAACGAACGCGAGGGCCAGCCCGGCGCCAGCCAGCGCACCTCGCTGGATCGGCCGACGTTTTCGCGCATGGCCAGCGAGGAGCGCGAGGGCCACGATGGCCAAAGCGGATGTGACCTGCATTACAACTGATTCAGAACCCACGCCTCGTTGAAACGCGCGTGATGGATGCTCTGACGATTCCACGTATAAAGAAGATGGATCTCGCCCCCGGTGGTTCGGAGCAGCGAGGGATAGGCATACCGTCCACCCCCCGGCGAGTCGTCCGGCTCCACACGACGGAAGACGTGCCAGCTCTCGCCGCCATCCTCCGAACAAGCGAGAGACAAGTTGCTTCGATCCGTCTCGCTGTCGTTGAAGGCCAACAACAGCCGCCCGTCCCCCAGCCGAATGGCGCTCAGCCCCGCGTCCGGGTTCGCGAGCTCGGTCGTCCGCGACGCGCCCCATGTCCTCCCGCCGTCCCGGGAACCCAGGGTCCAGATCCTTCTCGGAGACGAGCCGGTCGTCCGCAGATAGACAACGGCCACATCGTCCGACAGCGGAACCACCTCCGGCTGAATGGACGATCGTCGCGAGGACAGGCGCTGTTTGCCAACGACCCGACCGTCCACATCCAGCCGCAGCAACTCGGAGAACTTGCCCAGAAAGTCGTGGTAGACGGGAAGGCCGATCGTCCCGTCCTCGAAGAGGAACGGGCGGCCCTTCACGAGCGTGCTGATATTGAGAAACGGCGACGATACGAGGCGGCGGGCGGCTCCCCACGTCTCCCCTTCATCGTCCGACGTGGTGACGTTGACCGAGCTCCCGGACCAGCCGCCCACGGAAACGCTGACGAAGAAGAGCCACAGCCGACCGTTGCCATCCTTTACGACCGCCGGATTCCCGAGCTTCTTGATGGACCGGCGAAGATCGACCTGGACCGCCTCACGGGTGACGACGGCCCGCTCCCGGCTCCAGGTGCCGGTGACCGGGTCGAGCACCGAGGAGTAGATGGAGACGTCTCTCGCGCCCTCGCGCGTTCCGCCGTACCAGAATGCGCGAACGGCGCCGCCCGCGAGCTCGACCATCGCTGCGCTATGGACTGCTTTCGTCGTCCCGTGCGAGGCTATTCCCGCAGCGTAGAAGGGCTCTTCGTCACCGGCGCCCGGTTCCTGTTCATCGACCAGAAACCCGGGAGGCGATTGCGGCGGGGCAAGTCGGGCGGCCGCGAACACGGCCACGACACCCGCGAGACCGAGAAAGCGAGCGAAGGCGCGGTGCGATCTGCCTTCATTCACCAATGGGTACCTCGCGCAACATCTTATAACCTATGGCCAGATGATTACCGTCAACGATGACATCCAGCTGGACGAGAACGAGCTGTCCTTCCAGTTCGTGCGGGCCGGCGGACCGGGAGGCCAGCATGTCAACAAAGTCGCCACCGCAGTCCAGGTGCGCTTCGATGTCCGCAACTCGCCTTCCCTGCCGGAGGACGTTCGAGAGCGGCTTCAGCGCATCGCCAGGAAGAAGATCAACGACGACGGCGTCCTCGTCATCGAAGCAAGAAGACATCGTTCGCAACTCCGCAATCGCGAAGACGCGGTCGAGCGGCTCGTGACGCTCGTTCGGCGAGCGACCGAGAAGCCCAAGAAGCGACGGCGGACCCGGCCAACGGCACAGTCGAAGCGCCGGCGCCTCTCCGACAAGAAGAAGAGAGGCGACGTCAAGAGCGGCCGGAAACGGGTCACCCCGGACGAATGAGTCTCGCAGCCGGAGAAGACCGTCCGCTGGGGATGGGCTGCGTGCGCCTGTCCACCACCGAGCGCAACGAGCGCAACGGGGAGTCCGCGGTGCGTACGCTTCACGCCGCCCTCGATTCCGGCGTAACGCTGCTGGACACGGCGGATGCCTACTGCCTCGACGCGAAGGGCGTCGGACACAACGAGCGGCTGATAGACGACTGACTGCGGGTATATACACCGTACTGACGGAGGAAACGGAGCCCTGTGAAAGTACCAACTCGGAGCGTTCCGTCGTGGATCCTCCGCGCGCTGGCGGTAGCGGCCGTCGCACCTGCTGCTCTCGCGGGTGCCCAGGCAGCCACCGAGCACCGTTGGCTCGACGCCGAAGGAAACCCCCTGCCCTTTCAGGACGATGCGTCGATCCTCGAATTCCTCCGAACCGCCGATGTCGTGAGCGAGAGAGACATCGGCGTCGGCATCAACCACTCGAAGCGGCTCCTGCTAGAAAAGGACGGCGTTCGCGCCCACGCCATCTTTCGCGAGGCGGACCGGCGCGAGGACAGCGCACGCATCAAGGGCAAGAGGTATCGGCTCTTCGCCGACAGCTACCTCTTCGACACGCGCGCCTTTCAATTCAAGAGCGGGCTCCTGGACGAGAAGATCTCGAAAATGCGACGAAGCACCTGGGAGCGTCTGCTCGCGCTTTACGCAGGACGACCTTCGCGACCTCCTGCGGGACTATCTCACCCCCACCGAAATCGGAAACCTCTGGAAGCGTCGCGCTCTCGTCATCGAGCGCGTCAACGGCCTGGTCGAGGAGCGCGGCGAGGGCGTCGTTTTCTACCAGTAGCCCTTCTTCGATTTTCCTCTCGGCGTCGCCATACTCACGCCACATTGCTCCCATAGCCTATAGACAAGGGTTCGGCGGACGCGGTCGACCCGACCGAGCCCCCAGCGCGCCACCAAAAAGGCCAGCAAACATGTGTTACGATCGAAGGAAATCCGCAGCACAACTCGATAGAGGCGCGAGCCGGCTCGCGCTCCGCTCGACCAAGGGGTTCCCATGAAGAAGCGTCGACCCGTTCTGCTCGCGAGCATCGTTCTCGCAGCTCTGGCCGTGCTGGCCGCCCTTTCCCCGCTCGCGCCGTGGCGGGAGACGTCCGCGGCCGGCTTCGCGCAGGATACGCTCCGCATCACCTCGATCACGCCCTCCGGAACGAACGTACCCCCCGCGCGGCAGACCGTCTTTCAATTCAACCGCCGCGTGGTGCCGGTCGGTCGGATGGAACGGACGGCTGACGAGGTCCCAATCTCCATCCACCCGCCGCTTCCGTGCGAGTGGCGCTGGATCAACACCTCGGCGCTTGCCTGCCAGCTGGGAGAGGATGATGCCTTCCAGCCGGCAACCCGTTACGACATCGCAGTGCGCCCGGAGATCGAATCGGAGGACGGACTGCAGCTGACACAGACCGTCCAGCACTTCTTCGAGACCGAGCGCCCCATGGTCACGAACAGTTATTTTCGGACATGGACCGGCCCGGGAACGCCGAACGTCCGCCTGACGTTCAACCAGCGCCTCAAGGCCAGTGCGGTCGCGGAGCACGTCTTCATCCGAGGCGAGCGCGGTGAGCGCTTTGCGCTATCGGCAGAGCCCCCCGACCGCGAGCTCGACAAGCCCGAGCGCTACTGGGTCGTGAAACCGGTCACTCCCCTGCCCCTCGACCAGCGAGTCCGGCTCGTCGTCGATGCCGGGCTGGTGTCGCTCGAAGGCCCGCTTCCGACTGACGAGGAAAAGCAGGTCGTTCAGTTCTATACCTTTCCGGAGCATCGCTTCGTCGGCATCCAGTGCTACGACAACGATCGCGACAAGCTGGATATTCCGGTCGGCTCGATCGCATCCGAGCAAGGCAAGTGCAATCCGATGCGTCCAGTGCATCTTCAGTTCTCCTCGCCGGTCATCAAAGAGATGCTGCGAGACCACTTGATCGTCGAACCCGATCTAGCCGGTGGCCGCGAAGACTACGAGCCGTGGGACAAGGTCTACAGTTACTCCCGCCTGCGTCGCGCACGAAATGGCCGGGTCCTGTACGACAACAATCTGCCCGAGCTTCTGAAAGCAGAAACCGAGTACCATCTGAAGGCATCCGCCAACGAGATCCGCGATGAGTTCGGACGGCCCCTCGCCGAGTCGATCGACTTCGTCTTCACGACGAACATGCGCCCGCCCAACGCGGTGCTGACCCACCCCGTCGCAACGCTTGAGTCCGACATCGGGACCCACGTTCCGCTCGTCGCCACGAATCTCGAGACCGTGCATATTGCCGGGAGGACCCTGACGACCGAAGGCGTCGATGATCTGCGGCGGAGCGTGCCGATCCCCGTTGCCCGGAATGTCGCGTTCCGATTTCCGCTGGAGGTACGGGAGTGGCTCGGCGGCCGGAGTGGCGCGATCCTCGCCGACCTGCGCGCCACACCGGTGACGTCGCCTTACGAGCCCTATCGGTTCTTCAGCCAGGTCACGCCGTTTGCGGTTCACGTGAAGCTCGGCCATCAGAACACACTCGTCTGGGTGACGGAGCTCGCGACCGGAGAGCCGGTCCGGGACGCGCGGGTGAGTCTCTACCGAGCCGCGGCTTCGAACGCACTCGAAGCGGCCGTGACCCTCACCGCCAGTGTCACGGATAGGACCGGGGTCGCCTATCTGGACGGCGCCTCCCGGCTCGACCCGAAACGCAACGTTCGAAGCTGGAACGGCATCACGACGCGCCACGGCTACGAGATGTTCTTCGTCAAGGTGACGAAGGCAGAGGACATCGCTCTGGTGCCCCTGTCGTATGACTTCAGGCTTCGCCCGAAGGGCACGAACGACACCTGGATCCCGTACGACACCCGCGAGCGATACGGTCACGTCCGCACCTGGGGCACGACGGCACAGGGGGTCTATCGGCTCGGCGACACGATCCAGTTCAAGCTCTACGTTCGAGATCAGAACAACGATACCCTCATCGCCGCTCCCGACGGGAAGTATCACCTCGGTGTGTACGACCCCACCGACAAGCTCGTCGACGAGGTGAAAGACCTCGAGCTCAACGCCTTCGGCGCCTACGACGGTGAAGTGGTGGTGCCGGAGAACGGCGCGGTGGGCTGGTACCGCTTCGATCTTCAATCCGAGCACAGCGAGCTCCACTGGCAGCCGATGCGTGTGCTCGTCGCCGATTTCACTCCGGCACCGTTTCGGGTCACCACCGATCTCAACGGCGGCCGTTTTCGCCCGGAGAGCGAGGTCGTGGTGACCACCACCGCGTCGCTACACGCGGGGGGGCCCTACGCAGATGCACAGTCTCGGGTCACTGCCACACTCAAGTCGACACCGCTCAGGCCAAAGCATCCGAAAGCGCAGGGCTTCCGATTCGGATCCTCGCAAACACCTCAGGAGCTGAAGCTCCATCAGAGCGAGGAGCAGGTCAACGCCCAGGGTCTTCTCACGACCCGCTTCCGTTTCACCGAAACGCCGATGGTGCGTGGCACGCTCATGGTGGAGAGCGCTGTCCGTGACGATCGCGGCAAGTACGTTGCCGGGCGCGCCACTGCCAGCTACGTCGGCCGGGATCGCTTCGTCGGACTGCACCAGAAGGACTGGCTTCTCGATCAAGGTGAGGAGGCGGAAGTCGACGTCATCGTCCTCGACGCAGACGAGGAACCGATCGCCGGCGTCGGCGTGACGCTCACGTTTCAATACCGGGAGACGACCGCCGCGCGCGTAAAAGGCGCGGGCAACGCCTATCTCACCCAGTACAACCACACGTGGGTGGAGGCGGCGAGCTGTACGGAGACCTCACAGGTCGATCCCATCCAGTGCCGCTTCACGCCGGAAAAGCCGGGGCTCTACAAGGTCGTCGCCAGCGTCGGCGACACCGCGGGTCGCCTTCACGAGAGCGACCTGTTCCGTTGGGCCCGCGGGAAAGGCCAGGTGCTCTGGGAGCAGCCGCCCGGGCACCAGCTTCCGATCGAGCCCGAGAAATCGGAGTACAAGGTCGGCGACACCGCCCGTTTTCTGGTTCGCAACCCGTTTCCGGGGGCGCAGGCCCTTTTCAGCATCGAGCGCATCGGCATCCAACGTCAGTGGACGGAAGTGCTCGAAGACGCCACACCGGTGATCGAGTTCGAGGTGACGAAGGACCACATCCCCGGTTTCTACTTCTCCGCCCTCGTCACCTCACCGCGGATCGACAAGCCCTTGGGAGATGGCGAGATCGATCTCGGAAAGCCCGCCTTTCGCCTCGGCTACGTCCAGGTGCCGGTGCGCGATCCTCACAAGGAGATCGAAGTCCAGGTTCGCCCGGAGAGGGAGTCCTACAAGCCGCGTGAGACGGTCCAGGTGAGCTTCGACGCCCGGCCGCGACACCTCGACGGCGCGGTGATGCCGGAGATGGAGCTCGCGGTCGCCGTTCTCGACGAGGCAGTCTTCGATCTGATCGGACAGGGCGAAGGCTATTTCGATCCCTACGAAGGCTTCTACAAGCTGGATTCGCTCGACGTCGAGAACTTCAATCTCCTGACGCGACTCATTGGCATTCAGAAGTTCGAGAAGAAAGGCGCCAACGCCGGTGGCGGGGGTAGCCGAAAGGCCTTCCAGACAGCCTGAAGTTCGCCAAATGGGATCTTCGCTTTCGCAAGATACTCGAGGCGGTGCGGAAAATCCGCCAGACCTGTTTCGATCTGAAGGTCGGAGACGACTGGCTCGTTTACCGGACGGCGCTCCTCCGATACGCGCTTCATACGCTGAGCTTCGACAAGCGGCGAGGCCGCGGCGAGTGCGAACCGCCTCAGCTCATGCACGCTCTCTATTCGGTCGAGGCTCTGGTGTTCGATCTTGTGGCCGACGACTTCCACCTCAGAATTCGGGCGGAGCGTCCACTTTCCTATCCGCCGCGACAGCGCATCTCAATCGACGAGGCCCCCTGGATGTTGGACTGTGCGGAGTACGACCCGCCGTATTACGTGGCCCCTGAGGTCCTGGAGAACGATCGCTGTGCGAAACCCGGGGGATGGGCCGACCCCGAGAAAATCGACTTGGAAGGGCAGGAGTGGAATGCGGGCTCGTCGAAATACAAGGCCGACGACGGCAGGCCGCTCAACCCGCGTGGACGGACCGGGATCGCGGGCCGGGGCCTTCTGGGACGATGGGGTGCCAATGCGGCCGTCGCGGCCACCATCGTACGCACCCATTCCGAGTCCGGCTTCATCGAGATCCTGCTCGGGGGAAAGGAAGACCGGCTGGATTTGAGCCTGCCCAAGGGCTTCGTTTTGCCGGACGAATCGTCTGAGGACGCCGTATCGCGCGTGCTCGAAAGAGAATGCGCCTGGCGGCCCGACTCGGTGGAAGGCACCCCGGTTTTCGACGGGTACACCTTCGACCCACGACAGACGGACCACGCCTGGGTGGAAAGCCGATCGTTCCTGTTCGTGGCGGCAGCCGATGACGTACCCGGACGTTTCGAGCCGGGGGGCGAATTCGATGAGATCAAGTGGTGGCCTCTCGATGCCAAGACCGTGAACCGGGTTCCGTCGGGTCAGGCTCGCATGATACGCGAGTCGCTCAAAAAGCTCATGGGAACGGGGCGCATCGACGAGCCGCTCGGCCGGAAGCTTCTCGCGGCGACATAACGAGTCCAAGAGCATGCTCAACGAGCTCGAGAGGAACTGCATCGACGCCTATCGGAGACGCGAGCCGCAAAACGTGTCGGGCGACGACGAGATATCACGGTGGGTCGCCTTTGGCCTCTACATGCTCCTGGATGCGGGTCGCCTGGTCCGGGAAAAGAGGATGGTCGCCGGCAGAGAGGACGTCCTGTACAGGGATGACGGCTCGCCCGCGACGCGTCTGGAAGCTCACATCGAGTCACTCTTGAGGAATCGCCTCACGAAGTTCGAGCCGAATGCCACTGTCATCGGCGAAGAGACCGGCGGCAAGCTACCTTCGTCGGGCGTGGTCGTGGCCATCGATCCGGTCGATGGTACCTGGGCCTTCTTGACCGGAACCGAGACCTATACGACGACCCTGGCCGGCTTTCTGGACGGGAAGCCACAGCTGGGAATGGTCTCGAACCCGACGACCGGTGAGATCGGCTACGCCACGCGCGATGGTGCCGCCAGACTCCTTCAGCTATCGGTATTCGGTGAACCGGACGCCGCCTGCACCCTTCCGGAATATCGAGCCAAATCCGAAAACGTGCTGGTCAACTTTCATCCGCACCACAGGGGTGGCGCCCTCGTAGGAGCGCTGTACGAGGCCTGGCAGGAGCGGGGCGTTCGTATGGTTCGGTCCCCCGGAGGCTCGCCCGCGTGGGCACTTCTGGAGGCGGCGCGGGGAAACTTCGTCTATCTGAACCTGTGGTCGAAGAGGCCGGCTCAACCGTACGATCTCGCCGCCGCCGTTCTGCTCGAAATGGCTCTGAATCTTTCTCGCCAGGGCGAGGTCCTCTTCGATGCGTCCCTGTTTGAGCAGGCGCGCATGCGTTCTCGCGTTGGACAGCGAAACCGCCGCCTGCTGCGCAATGCCGGCCAGGATCACCATTTCGTCTTTCTGGAAGGGTTTTGCGGCACCGTCGAGATGAATGACTCCGAACACCTCGCCCCTTGCGATCATGGGCACGCAGATCACCGAGCGGAGCTGGAGGCTGGTCACGGTGTCCGAGCCGGCGAATCGAGCATCGCCCATGGCGTCCGCGGTGAGAATGCCGCGACGGTTCTCGATGGCATCGCGTACCAGGGTGCGGCTCACCGCGATGTCGGTCGGCTGACCTGAACGGGCAAGGGCCACTTTCGCGTGGAGATCCTCTTCTCCGTCCTCGGGCAGCATGATGAAGCCGCGCTCCGCTTGCGGGAAGACCTCGAAAAGCTTCTTCACAATGAGCGTCAGGAGCGAGCTCTCGTCGAGCGTCTGGCTGATCGCTTCGCTGACTTCGGCGACAATCCGAAGCCGTTTCTGTGCAACCTCGAGCGATTCCTGCCCGACGCCCGACAGGAGCGAGGCGACGCCCCGGTCCGCTTCCAGGACGTCCAGCACCGGCTGCTGGCGCGTCCGACCCGGCTCACGAAAGAAAATCTCGGAGGTGTCGCCGTCCTCTTTCCACGCCTCCGACCAGCTGTATTTCAAACCAACATCGCCCAATCGATCCGGTCGCCGTCCGCGAGCGCGGTCGGGCCCGTGATGCGTACGCCGTTGACAACGGTGCCGTTGCCGCTTCCTAAATCGGAGATGAAGTAGGTTCGACCCTGTCGGCGAAGGGAAGCGTGCTCGCGCGAGACGGTGGAATCGAAGATCGCGAAATCCGGCCTCGAACCTCGGCCGATGAGGATATCGTCTTCGAACTCGAATGCTCTACCGGACGCGTCCCCGCTTTCGATGAGAAGCTTTGGCATTTCCAACCGGCCCGCGGAAGAGGTTAGCCCAAAAACAGGGCTGGACAAAGACCGTAGAATATTCGAGCTGCCTTCCATAGGCAAGGCGAGGGATATGCAAAGGTCGTCCGTCGCACTTGCCGCTTCAGTTTTTCAGAACAGGATCGCTACCCGCTACTCTGGAGGGGCCAGGCGTTTGATGAGAGTCACCACGTTCTTGTCCAGCCGCCGCTCATAGTCGGCTTCGTCCACCAGGTTCGGAACCAGATGGATTCCCAGGCCGCCAATCTCGCGTTCTTCCAGTGACAGGGTCGTGTCGGGCGGTTCGGCGTCGAACGGATTGAATGGAACGCCGCCGTCCTGGATCGAGATGGTCAAACGATCGTCCGTCAACTCGATCCCGATCTCGACGTCGTGCTCTCCGCCGTCAGGGTGCGCGTAGGAGGCGATGTTGGTCAACAGCTCGTCGAGTGCGACGTTCACCTTCCTGGTATCCGGTTTCGCAATCGAGTTCTCTTCTGCAAAGGCATTGAATTGCTGCTGGACTCGGCTAATATCAGACTTCCGGTTCTTGACCTTGATTTCGATTGCTTTCACTGTGGAACGGTCCCCTGTCCGCGCTCTGAACGGCGCCCCACGATCAGCCCCCGCTGGGCCGCCGCACCATCCGGGCTTCCTTGCGTCGTACCCAGCTAACCCGAGCCGTATCAACCGCTTGAACCGGATCTACCCCGGCCGCGAGTCGATCGTCAGCTGGCGTTCCAACCAATCGTTTTCTCTCGAATGTCATCGCATTCCCGCGGAGCCGGAATCGTCGTAGCAGCGATTCTAATCCCAACTTCGACTCGATTCGAGACGTTTTGACCTTTAGATTCCCCCTCCTGTCTCAATCTTTTTTCACGCCTGGTAAAGTACCGGGAATGCTGTCTGTCCTCGCATCACTGCTGGCCGGCCTGGGGCTCTTCTTCGTCGGCCTTCACCTTCTGACCGATAACCTCAAGCTTCTCAGCGGCAGACGGCTGCGGGCGAACATCGCCGAGTGGACGAAACGGCCCCTTCTCGGCCTGCTCCGGGGCGGCGTCTTCATCACCATTACGCACATCCAGCACAGCCTGGAAGCGGCTAGCGATGAGAGCTACGGGCTCGGGAGCGAGCTCGAGATACTGCGACAGACCGAGCGTGGCGACCGCTTCGCACGGGTGGCGGTCGATGGTATCGATGCGATCCTGTGAACGTTGCTCGACGTGGCACGAGATCGGTCAACGATGGATGTCGACCTTCTCCAGAAGAGGATCGAGAGCGTCTGAGCCGCTTCGAGCGTGAAGCAAAGCTCCTCGCCGCGTTGAACCACCCCGGCATCGCAACGTTATACGGGTTCGAAGAGTCGAGCGGAACGCCGTTTCTGGTCATGGAGCTCGTCGAGGGCGAGACGTTGGCGGAGAGGATTGCACGGAGCGCGATTCCCGCCGACGAGGCGTTGTCTCTCTTTCGTCAGGTCGCCGAAGCCGTCGAGGCGGCGCACGAGAAAGGCATCGTCCATCGAGATCTGAAGCCCGCCAATATCAAGATCACGCCCGAGGGCAGAGTGAAGGCGCTCGATTTCGGTCTCGCGAAGGCATTGGCTGGCGACGATGGCTCCTCGGCGAGCGCCGAAGCGTAAACGATACGGCTTCCTTCGCGAGTCCACTGAGGCGCCAGATAGGCTCTACCTGAGAATCCTTTTCCGAGCGGACGCACCTCATTGGTGCTCGCCTCCCAGACGGCGAGCTGCCCGCCGTCTTCATCCTCGAGAAAGAACGCTAGTTGCGAGCCGTCGGGCGACCACACGGGAAAAGAGGAGCGCGACTTGCCGGAGCTCATGGGACGCGCCACGCCATCCGTCTCCTGAACGTAAACGTATCCCACTGGGCGACGGGCCTGGATGTTCCACTCGTCACCGATGTCAGTGAGCACGTAAGCAACCCTCTCACCATCGGGCGATAGGGTGATGGGCTGGCCACGGGCGAAAGTCTGGATGTCGAGCATGTCGGCGGCGGTGAAGAGGGCAGCTTGAGCCAGAAGCACGGCGGACAGGGCGCTCACCATGACGCGCATGATACTACCGCCGCTACATGTGGTCGGCAGGACCGGCGTCGCGGAAATCGTAGAAGGATCCCGGTATGACGTTCGCATTGCTGTAGTGGCGTTTCATTTCGACTCCGTCGCCAGACATAGACGGACGAAATGTCTCTTTTTCATGGGGAAAGCAAGTCGATGCGCTCCGGCTGGCCGTCGATCTCGACTTCGAGGATCTCGTATTCCCAACGGCCGGCGCTCTTCGTGGCGACGGCGTAGATCTGGCCGCTCCCCCGCGGGCCGGAGATGGGAATCGCGATGTCGGCATCGCCGGAGCTGCCGTTGACGTTGATGGTGCCCGACAGGTACCAGCCCGGCTCCACGGGCTCGCCAAGCGCCTCGACGACGAGAGCATGGGGGGAGGCCTGGGCGACGGCATCCTTGTAAACGTCGGAGGACTTCATCACACCGAAGACGAGGAAAACGATGCTCACCGTGAAGGCGGCGAAGACTGCTACCGCTCCCAGACAGCCGAGTGGAACGACCCACTTCCAGTTTCGACTCAGCCACGATCCCGATTTTTTCTGATGCATGCGTGTTACTCCTGGAGTTTTCGCTGGAACGTGATTTTGTGGATTACAAATATTGTAGGGAGTCGACGCCAAGAGGTCCAGAAGACTCCCCCGTCGGGAGGTGGGAGCGCGCTTAGGGTCCTGGCAAAAATAGGTTCACATTTTCGGGCGTCGAGGCGCCCGTCTGGCAAGGCGCGAGGAGTGAATAATATCTAGATATATGAGCGACGAGCAACACAGCCAGACGGGATGGATCGGCGCCCCAAAATGGGAAGTTATTCTTGCCAGGGCCCTTACATCGCTTCAGGATGGCTCGCCAGCCAGTTCCACAGCAACGCGGCCAGCATATAGAGCCAGTACAGAAGAATAGCCAGAGCCACCGATCGGACGAGCTGATTCAGCTTGTCGATCCACCGCTTCTTGCGCTCGGCGGGCATGAGCGCATAGACGAAGAGCGCAGCGCCGACGAGAATGATCACGACCCGAACGCGAAGCATCAGGCTGGTCTCTTTTCCGACGTCGCCAGGATCAGCCGCAACGCGTCGAGCCTCACGCTTGCCGATTGAATCGCATTCTCGAGCGCACCTATCTCGGCGCCGAGGGCGTCGATCTCCTCCTCACGAACGTGGTCGTTCAGCTCCTTGAGAGCCCGCAGCCGATCGAGCTCGGCGCCCATGCGCTTTTTCATCGTCCTCACACTCGCATCACAGACGTGAGGAGCCACCCGATTCGCCCAGCCGCGCGCCTCGGCGATCAACCTTGACACGGTATCCTCGAGATCCGGCGCGCCGAACGACAACGGCTTTGCTTCCTGGAAGCGCCGCTCGACCACCGACCATACGGTCTCCTCGGTGACGTCGTCGCCCTGCTCGTTGAAGACCACGCGCAGCGGTGTAGGAGGGAGAAAGCGGTCGACGTAGAGCGACGGCGGTGCCACGGCGTCCAGGACGAAGACCGCCTCGAGATACAGTCCCGGCTCCACCGCCCCGGGCCAGATCGCCACGGAAGCGTTCCCGTGCTCGCCTCCCAATAGCAGCTCTAGCAGCCCGTCGATAAGAGGATGATCCCATGTGAGGAACCCGAGCTCTTCACGATGAAGCGCTTTCTCCCGGTCCAGCGTCAACGACGTCTCTTCGCCGCGAAGTCCCGGAAGCCGGTCGACGATCAGACGATTCCCCTGTCGTAACAGGAAGGTTCTCTCGGAGAGCTCCTCGATCTCGACACCGAGGTAGTCGAGTGCATCCTGCAGGAACCGGTCGAGCTCGGTATCTTCACCGGCTTCACGTATCGCCACCAGGAGAACGTCGGCCACCTCGCTGCGGAACGACGACATCTCGAGCAGACGGTCCCGCCCTTCCTCGAGCTCCCGAAGGTGAGCGTCCCGTGCCTCGCGCGTCTCTTCGAGCAGCTCGTCCACGCTCTCGGGAAGCTCGGTGACCGGCCGGTCGGAGTCCACGTGCGAAAGCGCCAGCTCCCGCGCACGTTCGGCAAGAGACGCCAGCCGGTGCCCCACGGGCAGACTCGTCTCGATGGCGCTCAATCCCTCGTGAAACCACCTCATGAGAATCTCCTGCCCGCTTCCGGGGAGAAAGGGCAAGTGGATCTGGACCACGTCCCGCTGTCCGATTCGATCGAGTCGACCGATACGTTGTTCCACCAGGTCGGGGCTCATGGGCCAGTCGAAAAACACGAGATGATGCGCGAACTGGAAGTTGCGTCCTTCGCTGCCGATCTCCGAGCTCACCAGAACCTGCGCGCCTTCTTCGTCGCCAAACCAGGCAGCGTTCCGGTCGCGCTGCAGGAGCGTCATGTCCTCGTGGAAGAGCGCCACCGAAAGTTGCGTCTGACGCAAGGCCTCGTAGATGGCGACCGCCTTCTTCGCGAATCGACAGATGAGGAGCACTTTCTCGGAGCGGTGTTCGCGAAGGAATCCGATGAGCCAGTCGACCCGGGGATCGTTGCGGTATTCGTAGGTGAGCTCGAGCCCGGTGTCCCTGGTATCGGTCACGAGCTCTCGGGCGAGCGAAATCCACAGGGGCTTCGCGTTGCGCGGCCAGGGTCGTTCGGAGAGCTCGGCGCGCCGTTCGGGAAAATCTTGAAGCACCCGACGCGAGTTGCGAAAAAGAACCCGGCCCGGTCCGTGCAAGTCGAGCAGGTCGTCCATCAACTTTGCGCGCGCGTTCGCGTCGCCAGTGGCAGCCGCCTCCATGCGGTTGCGGATGTCGACTGCAGATGGAGGAAGCACCTCGTCGAGCCTGTCTCGATCGGCAGACGACAATGCCTCTCCCTCGAGGAGTCGGCTCGCGACGTCGGCCACTGTCCGGTAGTGACTCGTTTGCGCCTGGTAGGTCTCGAAGTCCACGTAGCGACCGGGGTCGAGGAGCCGAAGATGTGCGAAGTGACTCTTCTCACCGAGCTGCTCCGGCGTGGCGGTGAGTAGAAGGAGTCCGGGTGACGTTCGAGCCAGTGCCTCCGCCACCTGGTACTCCTCGCCGGGGGTGGTGGCGGACCATCCGAGGCGATGGGCCTCGTCGACGACCACCATGTCCCAGCCCGCGGCGAGCATCTGCTCGCGCCGGCGATCGGACGAGGAGGCCAGATTGAGAGCGCTGATCACGAGCTGCGTCTCCTCGAACGGATTGGCGTCCTGTTGGCCGGCCTCGACGCTCTCGCAGAACGCTTCGTCCACCAGGCTGAAAGACAGATGGAAGCGTCGATACATCTCGAAGAACCATTGGTGGATGAGCGATTCGGGAACGAGGATGAGGACACGATTCACCTGCCCGCTGCGCACCAGCCGATGGAGGATGAGGCCCGCTTCGATGGTCTTTCCGAGACCCACCTCATCGGCTAGAAGGGCTCGGGGGATCGGACGATTCGCGACTTCCTGGGCAATGTAGATTTGATGGGGCAGAAGCGCCACCCGCCCCCCCAGAAAGCCCCGCGCGGGCGAGCGCCGGTGCTCGTAGCGATGCGAGAGCGCGCGGCGACGGAGAGAGAAAACGGGGTTCGGATCCCAGAGTCCGCCGAGCAGCCGCTCCTCGGGTTTGCTGAAGCGAAGCGCGCCGTCGAGCTCGGTCTCCGAAAGCTCCTGCCCGTTCCCCCGATAGTAGAGAAGGCCATCGCGTTCGTCGACCTCCTCGACCACGAGCGGCTCCCCGCCCTCGGCGGAAACGGTATCGCCCACGCGGAACAGCACGCGCTTCAACGGAGCCGAGGCCGTCGCGTAGTAGCGCACCGTCTCGCTGGCCGGAAAATGGACGGCGACCCGGCGTGCGGCCGTTCCATGGACCACACCCAGGCCGAGCTCCGGCTCCGCCTCGCTCACCACGCGCTGACCAACGACGTATTCGGACATCGCAAACCGCTAATAATAGCCTCAGATCCACGTTTCCGATCGGTGGAGCTTTCTCGTATGCTTTTGAGTAGGCTCCCTACCGCACGATGAAGCTCCTGTTGCTCGGTTTTCTGGCATCCGCGATCTGGCTGGCCGCGTGCAAGCGCGAGATCGTTCCGGAGCCCTATCTGCCGTCGTCCGCCCACGACGCTTACCGGTACTCGCTCGAGCAAGCGAACCTTCATACCACCGCGCTGGGTCGGGACTGGGGACCTGAGAAAAAATCGCGTTTCCCCAGGGAGATGGGGATGGTTGGTCCGCACTTGTGTCAACTAGGGGGGGCGGGTCCGCGTGGTGCGGATTCACCCGGTATCGTATCGGCGTTTCGTTGTTGCTTTTTGACTAGCTTTCTAACTAGTGCTTAAACGAATCGGGCTGCGTGTGCTCAATGCGCTCACGTCGGCGCGAGCGCCGATACCATCTTTGGCCTCCAGCGGAGGCGAATCCACTGCAGGATATCGTAGGTGAGGGCGACCCACTGAGATTCAGTGCGTACTTTGGCAATTCTGCGCACGCTAAACTGCCGCAGGCCAAACTTGGCTTTGATCCAGAGATTCGGGAACTCGGCCACTTGCGAGCGTGTCTTATAGATGGCCTTGGTTTCGTCGGTCTGCATCTTCTGGCGGAACGCGGCTATGTCGGGCAAGAGTTCGCGCCGCTCGATCGAGCGGCCGTGCCGCGTACGAGGACAGCACTGATCTTTGGCCGGACACGTCTGGCAGTCTTGCTCCGACGCCTTGTATCGATAGCACATCGTGCCATGGCTTTCCTGCTTGGCGTCGTAGCGTAAGTGCTTGCCCTGCGGGCACACATACGTGTTGGTCTCCGTATCGAAGACAAACTTCGACGCCTCGTATTCCGGACTCACGCCGTGGTGCTTATACGACTTGCGCCGATTAGCCTCTGCTGCCTTGTTCTCGGATTGGGGACCGACGAAATCGATGTCGCGCTTCGCCATCTCCGTGATGTTGTTGCTACTGATGTAGCCCCCATCTACGACCATCTGCTCGGGCGCGCGGTGCATGCTCTGCTCAAGCCGTTGTATGGCGGGCGTCAGCTGCTGATAATCGCTGCCGGCCTGCGTGGCATCGATGTCGACAATCAGGCCGTGCGCGGCATCCGTTGAGACCTGGACGTTGTAGCTAGGTGCGGAGCCGCCCTCGGCTTGTTTCATCACCCGCGCGTCGGGATCGGTCGTGCTCACGCGTTTTACGCGGCTTTTGGCGGCTTCCAGCTTGTCGTACTCCTTCAACGCTGATTCTAGACGCTCCTGTCTCTCTCGCCTGGCGCGTTGCTGTGCTGCCTGCATCTGCCGGCTCGATTCCTCCTCCGTCTGTGCTTCGAGAGCCTCGACCGCCTCACGCGCATCCTTCAGATACGCCTCCACACGAGGCTTGCTGCGAAATCCACTCGACGAAGCATTCGCGCGCACCTTCGTCCCATCCAGCATGACTCGCTCGAGCGTGATCAATCCGTCTGCACTCAGAAGCCCCAAAGTTTGCACAAACAACTCGTGTAGGGCCTCCGAATGGGTCACCCGAAAGTCCGATAGCGTGTGCGCACTGATGCTCTGCATTCCGGTGAGCCATTGATAAGCCGGATGATGCTCGCACAGCCGCTCAATGGCGCGGGCCGAACTCACGGACTGGCTGTAGCTGTAGACCCACAGGCTCACCAGTAGCTGCGGATCGAACGCGGGCCGGCCTGCGCCACCCGCGACGGAGCGGATCTGCTCCGTGTACCCGCTGAGATCCAGCCAACCCACGAACTCCCAGATCGCACGCGCTGGGTCATCCTCTGGGATCAATCGCTCCACGTCCACCGTCCGCAGCAGCAGCTGCGCGCGATCGACCACCTTCAACCGAGCCTGTGTCGCGCGTTCTCCCTCATCGCCGTCATCACCATCGTTCCGTTTTCGCGGACTCGGAAAGCCGGGAAGCGACGTTTGGTTATCACCCACGTCTACCCCGCTTTCTCCCTCGCTTCGCCTTTGGCGTCCGACGCACAATCAGGGTGTTTCGATCCTCCACCACCCACTCCAGCTCCTCGCCCTGCTCCATCTCTAGCGCCTGCGCTAAAGGCGACGGGCAAATCACATAGAACTGACGGGTGTCGTTGGCTCGTTTGATCACCTGCAGCTTCGTCACGTATCCCAATGAACTCGCAATTCTATAACATAGCGGTACCGCTAGTCAACAACTAATTTTTTCTCACGTCCTGGGAGAACGCGGCCCGCGAGGCCCTCGAGCATCCCACAGACATCCTTCCCCCATTCAAGGAAACCCTGTACGTCGATTCACGAGAGGCCTTTGCGACCGGCTACCGCTTTTCGCTCAGACGCGGCCAGCGAACGGAGATTCGGTTGACGCTGCAGCGACCGGCGGATCTGCGGCTCTTCATCGATCTGTTTCGCCTGCCCGAAGAGGAAGGTGGTGAGCCGACGCACGTGGCCAGCGGCGGAGAGGGCGATCAGCGCCTGGCCTTCGAGCCGCGACGCGACGGCGCGTACCTCCTTCGCGTTCAGTCAGAGCTGCTGCGGGGCGGCGAACTGAGCGTCGAGATCCGCAAAGTCGCCTCACTCCGTTTTCCCGTCGATGGACATACCACCGACGCCATCGGAAGCCGCTTCGGAGCACCCAGAGAGGGTGGGCGACGCCAGCATCACGGCGTCGATATCTTCGCGCGGCGACACACCCCCGTTCGTGCTACATCGCGGGCCTGGGTGCGTCGCGTCGATGACTGGAAGCTCGGCGGCCGCGTCATCTGGCTGCACGATCGCGAGCGCAATCTCCATCTGTACTTCGCGCACCTCCAGACACAGGACGTCGAGGAGGGCACATGGGTCGATGCGGGCCGCCAGATCGGCACGGTTGGCAACAGCGGCAACGCGCGGACGACACCGCCGCACCTGCATTTCGGAGTCTACGTCCGCGGCCAGGGTCCCATCGACCCACATCATTTTCTTCACCAGCCGCCCTCGGAGCCCTCGGAGGTACGAGTCGAGCTCGCAAGTCTCGGGACGTGGAGTACGAACCGGGCGCGACGACGTAGAGCTCCGCGAGGCACCCCACCTTCTAGCTTCCGTGCTACGGGAGATTCCCCGCCACACCCCGGTTCGTGTGCTCGGCGGGGTGGCACGAAGCTATCGCGTCGTCCTGCCAAACGGCCTGTCCGGCTACCTCGATGCGCGACTGACGGAGCCCATCGCCGCGGCGGTGACGAACCTGGAGATCGCGGAAAGGCGGCAGGTGCTCGACTCCCCCGCACCGGACGCCGACACTATTGGTCATGTCGGCGGCGGTGAGACGGTGGAAGTCCTGGGACGTTACGGGGAATACCTGATGGTTCTCTCGGGAATCGAGCGACCCGGGTGGGTCTTTGTTCTCGACCCATGAGCACGCTCTGGCAGGACGTCCGCTTCGGGATTCGAAGCCTGAGGCGGAGTCCCGGCTTCACGCTCACGGCGGTCCTCGTTCTCGCGGGAGCCGTCGCAGCGATCACCGCGGTCTTCAGTGTGGTGAGCGTCTTCTTGTTGAGGCTGCTCCCGTTCGACGAGCCCGAGACGCTCGTTCAAATCTGGCAGACGCTCCCCGAGCAGGGCTCGGAGCTGCGGGTACCGCTCCCGAACTTCCTCGACTGGAAAGCCCGCAACACGGCTTTCAGGATTTGGGCGCGTATCACTACGGTAACGTCCTCGCGACCGACGGGGAGCCGGGACGCATCACGTTCGCCCGGCTGACGCCCAATCTCCTCGATCTCCTCGGAGTCGAGCCGCTCCTGGGCCGAACGTTCGCAACGCAGGAAAACCAGCCGGGCCGGGATCACGTCGTGCTGCTCTCAGAGTCCTTCTGGCGAAGCCGCTACGGAGCCAGCCCGGGTGTCGTGGGCCGCACACTCGAGGTCGACGGGGATCCCTATACGATCATCGGCGTCCTCCCGGCGCGGTTCGCTTTTCCACAACGCTACACGCAGATATGGACGCCACTTCCGCTCGATCAGCAGGCACTTCTCGTCGTGGGGAGACTCGCACCGGGTGAGACCCTCGACTCGGCGCAGGCCGACTTGTCGAGACGGATGCAGGCACTCGCTTCCGCGTAGCCTGACGACAACCGCGACCACGGAGTCCGGGTCGTTCCTCTTCGCAAGGCGCTCCTGCCACTTTACGACACGATTCTGGCGAGCTCGGCAACGCTCTTCGTGGCGGTGGGGTTCGTCCTTCTAATGGCCTGCGCGAACGTCGGCAGCCTGATCCTGGTACGGGCGAGCCGGCGGACGAAAGAGCTTGCGATTCGCCGCGCTCTCGGAGGAAGCCGTTCTCGCATCGTGCGCCAGTTCCTTGCCGAGAGCAGCCTACTGGCGGTTGCGGCTGGGCTTCTCGGTGTCGGGCTCGCGCGCGTTCTCATCGCGCTCGCCGTCCCCTTTCTCGGCGACGAGCTCTACCGGGTCGGCGAGGTGGAGGTCGATGGCTCGGCGCTCGGATTCACCGTCGTCGTATCGCTCCTCGCCTCGCTGCTCTGCGGGGTGGCGCCGGCAATCCAGGCCACTGGTCGGAGCCCGCTGGAAGGACTCGGAGGAGGCCACGGCCGAGCGCTCGGCTCCCGTCAGGCGCTCCGGAGCGTCCTCGTTGCATCGCAAGTCGCGATCGCAGTCCTTTTGCTCGTCGGCTCGGCCCTCATGACGCAGTCCTTCCTGCGGCTTCTTCAGACCGACCCGGGCTTCGATCCGAACAACGTGCTCACGCTCGAGATCGAGCTGCCGATCACAAGGTATCCGACCGCCCGAGATCACGAACGCTTCTACGATGAAGTGCTGGATCGGATGCGCAATCTCCCCGGGGTCATAGCCGCCGCGTCGGTGGATCCGCTTCCTCTGAACTTCGAGAGCGAAAGGCAAACGTTCCAGATTCCCGGCAGGCCAGCCGGCGCGCGAAACCCCTCCGCCGCTCGATTCCTGGTGAGCCCGGGCTATTTCGCGGCGATGAACATGCCCCTTTTGCGCGGGCGGGACTTCACCAAGTCCGACGACGACCGCGCGCCCGCCGTCATCGTCATCAATCGACGGATGGCGGAGCGATACTGGCCGAACGAAGACCCCGTCGGAAAGACGATCGTTCGCCCGGGCCGATCCGATCGGATGCAAACGATCATCGGCGTGGTCGGCGACAGCAAACACCTTCCCATCAACGAAGAGCCGGCTTCCCTGTTGTACGTTCCGCAACGCCAGTTAGCCCCGCGCAATCGGTTCCTCGTCGTGAGAACCGACCGGGACCCGCTCGATCACGTCACCGCGGCCCGGAACGTGGTCCAATCCATCGACGCGGCAGCCCCGATGATGTCCATCCGTACCATGGAACAGGTGGTGTCTGAATCGCTCACGGTCTGGACCGGTGCCACGGGTACGCTCTCCGCTTTCGGAGCCGGTGCCCTCCTGCTCGCGACACTCGGGATCTTCGGCGTCGTCTCCCATTCCGTCGGGGAGCGGGCGCACGAGATCGCAACCCGCACGGCGATGGGCGCGGAGCCCAAGGACATCCTGACGCTCGTGCTGCGCCACGGAACGATCCTCGTTGGCTTCGGGACACTCGTCGGCCTCGCGGCGGCCGCCGCTCTCGCCTCCATGATGGAGTCGCTCCTCTATGGCGTGGCGGCGCTGGACCCGCGCAGCTTCGTGAGTGCTCCGCTGCTGCTCGGTGCGGCCGCGCTAGCCGCCGCGTACTACCCCGCCCGCCGCGCGAGCCGGGCCAACGTGGCCTCGCTCCTTCGCGGCATATAGCGCATCATCGCGCGCGGCGCCTCGCTCCTCGCTCGACGCTCGGTGCGCTGTCGGCCCATTCGGGCCGGGCTCCCAGCAGATGCGTGGGCTGCCGCTCGGGCAAGCTCACAAGTCAAGTTCCGGCGTTTCCAACAAGTGGCTGGCACCTGTTTTCGATGCAACCGTGGGGATTTCCCCACGAATGGTCGTTGGCAATCCCCGCCGCTTGGGCTCACAGGATCTTGCCGGCGAATGCCTTAACCTTGCTAATCGCCGGACCGCGCCGGAAGACGAGGGCTTGAACTCCCACCGAAGGAGGAACAACCGTGGTGACCGTGGCAAGCACCGCTGCCCCCGAATGGGTCGGCACGTTCAACCCCGTTTCTCTCACCAGCGTCCTCAAGCGCGCCGCCTGGGAGCATCGAACCGGCGACCTGCACGTCGTGTCGGGCCCGTCCGTCAAGATCATTCACCTGGACAAGGGAGAAATCGCCTTCGCGGCAAGCAACTTGCAGGGGGACTGGCTGGGCAGCTGCATGCTCGCCAGGAAACTCATTACGACGAAGGATTTCGACCTCGCCAGCTCCCGAATGAAGTCCGAGGGCTGTCGCTTTGGCGAAGCCTTGATGAAGGGCGGGCTCATCTCGAGGCGCAACCTCCGCCGCTGTCTGGCCGTTCAGGTGCAGCACATCGTGGTCTCGCTCTTCGAGCTGCAGGAGGGTATGTACAGCTTCGACGAAAAGGACAAGGCCTCCTTCGAACAAAAGGTCGATCTGAAAGTACATCCGCTGCTGTTGCGCGGTATTCGTCGAATGACGGACGCGAAGCTCATCATGGCCGGCCTGCCTCCGAAGGAAACGTTCGTGCGAGAGTCGCCTCAACCACCGTTCGCCATCGACCTGTCGAAGCTGACTTCGGTGGAGCGAAACGTATTGAAAACGGCCCGCGAGGGCGCCTCCATCGCCGCCCTCGCCCTCGGGACAGGCATCGACAAGGGACGCGCCCTCAGAGCCTGCTACGCGCTTCTTTCCGCCGGCCTTCTCGAGCCGACGATCGACCCCGCCGACCCCGGGCCACTCGCCGGTACTCGCTCCGCACCTGCCCGCTGATGCGACCCATCAGGTGCTTGTCCTGGGCGAGCTCCGGGTCGAGCTCCCTGAGGATCCCGTAGATGGTGAGCTGCGACTTGATGAAGAGCAAGGTCTCGAATCGAACCGGATAGCCTCGTGCGGCGAGCTTCGCGATCAAGTCGTTGAGAAGCTCGAACGATTGCCGCTCTCCGCGGCCGTCGAGGAGCTCCTTCACGATGGCGCGCCGTTGCTCCTCACTGGGAGCATTCTCGGCGTTCCAGTGCACGAGCACCTCCATGTGCCTGGCGAGGCGCTTCGCGTTTCCGAGCTGCAAGCCGACCAGCAGCTGAACAATCGACTCCCGCTGCTCGCGGGTGAAAGTTCCCATCAACCCCCAGTCGATGAGCGCGATGCGGTACGGGTCGTCGGCACCTTCGACGTGAAAAACATTGCCGGCATGAGGGTCGCCGTGAAAGACCGCTTCTTCTCTACGGGAGAAGATTACGTCGTACGTCATGAGATCGCTGAGACGGCGCCCCAGCTCCGCTCGTGCCTCCGGATCGTCGGGAAACGCATCCGTGATCTTCCGGCCTCTGACCAGCTCCATGCAGGTGACGCTCGGCGTGGAAAAAGGGTAGATGGCCGGGACCAGAACGTCGGTCCGCCCGCGGTAGTACTCACCGGCCCGCCTGAGGTTTTCCTGCTCTTCTTCGACCAGAATCTCCTTGGAGAGCGCATCCCGGAGCTCCCCGAAAATGTCCACCAGGGGCGTTTGCCCAATCTCGTAGAAATCGGCGTGCGCCTCGAGATGCGCCAGCACGTTGTCGATGATACTGAGCTCGACCTTGAGCCCCACGACGGCGTAGGGTTTCAGGCTCTTGCAGACGGCCGACTGCCGCCGCTCCTCGCCCGGCGTGACGAAGCTCGCCTCGATGACCGCACCAACACTCGCTTCGGCAAGAACCTCGTCGGCGAAGCGAATGTGATACCGCTCGAGTTTCTCGACCCTCAGCTCCGCATCGATATCCTTGACGAGCTCGTCCCGACCGATGGTGGACATGCTGTTCTCGAGTTGCTGCAAGGCGCGCCGGAGCTCGGGGTCGATCTTTGGATACCGCGCGAGGATTTGTCCCAGCTTCTGAAGCGTAGGGGTCCTGCTCACGAAAACAAGGAGCCGATCCCCGGGGGGCGCCTCGGCGGGAAGTTTACCATCGTGTACGGGCAGAGGGCCTCGGGGATTTGGCGGGTTTCCGCAAACGGCGGGGAGCCCGAGGTGATGGTCCCGCTCTCGGACGAGGAGGGCTCGGGGTCCAACCCGCAAATGCTCCCCGAGGGAAGAGCCGTGCTGTTCACGCTCGCCGGGAGATCGGCGGACGCCGAGCCAGAAGTCGTCGTGCAGCCGCTTCCCGATGGCGAGCGCCGCGCTTTGCTGAAGGGAAACGACGCCCGTTACGTGTCCACCGGTCATCTCGTCTACGAGCGAGAGCGCACGCTTTTTGCCGTTCGATTCGACCTCGACGCTTTGGCGGTCTCGGGAGACCCGGTGCCGCTCATTGAGGGTGTCGGTGGGCAGTTTGGCCGATTCGACATAAGCTCCATCGGCGCAGCTCAATTCAGCATCTCGAACAACGGGACGCTCCTGTATCTGCCCGATACCGGGAGTGCGTTGCGCGAGCTCCACTGGGTCGATGACACCGGGGAGAGCGAGTTTTCCTCACGGCGGGCCTCGTATGTCCGTCCGCGCTTTTCTCCCGACGGTCGAAGACTTGCGGTCGAGATCGAAGGAAGCGACGGAGCCAACGTCTGGATCCACGACATCGAGCGCGATACGGCGACCCGGCTCACCGCGGATGGACAGTCGGGATTTCCCGTGTGGTCCGCCGACGGCCACGCGAACCGCATCGCCGTCAGAGGAAGCGCACCGGTTGCGCTCGAATGGACCCCACCCAAATTGATGCGCGCGGTCCTAGACCGCCGTCGCAACAACCCCAGCCTTTGGGCTGACGAGCTCGACGTCCGGGAGTGGTCGCTCGACCCGGCGCCGGCTGCGACGTAGCTCCTCCGCGCGAGTTTTGCCGTTATTGTTCGATGCGCTCGACCGACGGTACCGTTCTGCCTTCCCGCGCCTTTTTTGCGTTTCCGAGTGGAACCGCCACCAGATTCGGATCTCGAAAGTCTCGAGCTCCAATCCGGCGTTTATCGAACCACCCCCCGTCAAGTTGGCACACGTGTGCCACCTCGTCCGTTCTCCGTTGGGGCGACTCCCTTGATCCGTTGGGTAGCGGGAGTCCGCGTTCGAGCGTTTGCCAGTACACCAGTTGCGCGACGTAGCATGGTTTCTACGACAAGCTCAAGGCTGTCTGGGCAGAGAGTTCGAGAGGCGCACGGTTGCCCAGCTTCGGCCAGCGTCCTAAGATCCCTGCGCATGGATCTCCCGCCCGGGCAGAAACTCGCGCACTACCAGATCGTGGAGCCTATCGGCAAAGGTGGTATGGGTGAGGTCTACCGCGCGCGCGACACGAAGCTCGACCGCGACGTCGCCATCAAGGTCTTGCCCGAGGAATTCTCTCAAGACAGAGAACGCTTGGCCCGGTTCGAGCGGGAGGCGAAGGTTCTCGCATCTCTCAACCACCCGAACATCGCCGGAATCCACGGGCTCGAGCAGCACGAGTCGACACACTTTCTCGTCCTCGAGCTCGTTCCTGGGGAAACGCTCGCAGAGCGCATCTCACGTGGACCCATTCCTGTCGAAGAGACTCTCAACATCGCCAAGCAGATCGCGGAGGCCCTGGAGGAGGCGCACGAAAAGGGCATCGTCCACCGCGATCTGAAGCCGGCCAATATCAAGCTGACACCAGACAACAACGTCAAGGTGTTGGACTTCGGCCTGGCGAAGGCGTTCGTTGATGAAACGCCCGATGCCGACAGCTCGATGTCACCGACGATCACACGAGGTACACAGGTCGGAGTAATCCTGGGGACGGCTGCCTACATGAGCCCCGAGCAGGCGAAGGGCAAGCCCGTGGACAAGCGAACGGACATCTTCGCGTTCGGGGCGGTGCTGTACGAGATGCTCACCGGCAAGAAGGCCTTTCCGGGAGACGATGTCTCTGACACGATGGCGGCGGTTCTCCGTGCCGAGCCTGATTGGGAGGCGCTACCCGCCGTGACGCCCTCCCTGGTGCTCAGGCTGATCCGGCGATGTCTCGAGAAGGACCCGAACCGCCGACTGCGAGACATTGGGGACGCGCGCGTCGAGCTCGACGACGATCTCACATACGAGAGTGCGCTTGCCGAGCTGGCTGACTCGAGACCAGCGACGTCCGCCGTGTGGACACGCGCGCCCGTGATCGGCGTGCTGGGAGCACTGGTCCTGGTCGGGATTGCGATTTGGCGCTGGCCGACGAGCCCTCCCCCGCCGGCGGCGACGGTCATCAAGTTTCCAATCGGAGTGCCGGAGGGGGCCGAGGTCGCGTTGGACGAGCCTGCCGGAGTTCACCTGGCCGTGGCTCCGGACGGCAATCGCGTGGCGTTCGCCGCAGTCGCCGACGGTACCCGGCATCTCTACGTGCGCGCCATCGATGAGGTCGAAGCACACCGCCGCCCAGTTACGGAGGGTGCCCAACAGCCCTTCTTCTCCCCCGACGGTGAGTGGATCGGGTTCGTGGCGGGTGGACAGCTCCTGAAAGTTGCCGTCGCCGGGGGAACTCCCGTTCCCATTGCCGAGGTCTCGGCCGTGATCGGGGCGAGCTGGGGCGCGGACGATCACATCGTGCTGGGTGTCTTCGAAAGCGGCCTGCGGCGCGTGCCGGCGTCCGGCGGTGACCCGACTCCACTCACGACCCTGGACCGAGAGCAGGGAGACCGCTGGCACGTTTTTCCGCAGATCCTGCCCGGAGGAACGCACGTCCTCTACACCGTGAGGGGCGGGCGCGACCGGATTGAGATCGCGCCCCTCGGGGGCGGCGACCCCGAGGTCGTGTTGTCCGGCTCTCGGGCCGCAAAGTATGTCGCGACCGGTCATCTCTTGTATCCGGAAGCGGGTGGGCTGATGGCGGCACCGTTCGATCTCGCAACCCGAGAGACTACTGGCTCGCCAGCTCTCGTCGTGGACGGTGTGTACACGAAGTCGACCGTGGGTATCAACAACGCAGCGTTCTCCATCTCCAGCACGGGAACGCTCGTCTATCAGCCGGGTGCGCTCCGGCACCGACTCGCCTGGCTGGGGGTGGACGGTGATGTCGAGGTCTGGTCGGACGCACGATGGGGGTACTGGTACACGCACGTCTCGCCCATCGATGGGCGCGTCGCGACGACCATCGCCGTCGAGGCTTCGGTCATCGACATCTGGGTTCTCGGGGAGGGCCCGCCTGTGCGAGTGACCAGCGACCGCCAGAGCCTCGCGCCGCTGTGGACCCCGGACGGGGAGCGAGTGGCCTTCGTGCGGCTGCTGGGTGGCGCGAACATGCACTGGAAGCGGCCCGACTCGGAGGAGCCTGCCGAGCTCCTTCTGGACCGGCCCGGCATGCAGTGGCCGAGCTCGTGGTCTCCGGACGGGCGGCGCCTGGCGTTCTTCGAGAAACGTTTCGAGACGGGTCAGGACATCCGGGAATTGATCATCGAGAACGGCGAAGTCCGGGATCTGGTCGTCACGCGCTTCAACGAGGCTCAGCCGGACTACTCTCCCGACGGCCGCTGGCTCGCTTTCTCGTCGGACCGTTCGGGCAAATGGGAGATCTGGGTCATGGAGCTTCCGGACGGAACAGCTCGGCAAATCTCTGTTGGCGGGGGGATGGCAGCGAGATGGTCGCCCGACGGCCGTGCTCTCGTCTACTCCGACGGCGTTCGACTCTGGCAGATCGACCTCTCGGGGGATGGGATCCCAGACCCGGACGCTGCGCGAGCCTTGCCAGAGGGCCGGTATCTCCTCGGGGCGGGTGATGTGGGATCGTCGCACTACGCCGTCGCTCCAGACGGCCGGGTGGTTGTTTCGGTCATCGAGGAGCTCGACCGACAGCCGATAGTGGTCTGGAACTGGTTCGAGGAGCTGAAGCGTCTCGTCCCCAACAACTAGGGTTACTTCAACGCCACACGACCTCGACAATCTCCAGCGAGCTCTCGCTCGTATTGCCGATGGCGTGGCTCTGGCCGGCCGGAATCCAGAGTACCGTTCCCTGACGGTCCCCTTCTCCGGACACGTGTA
Organism: Candidatus Marinacidobacterales bacterium; assembly: GCA_965237685.1. Classification (GTDB taxonomy): domain Bacteria; phylum Acidobacteriota; class Vicinamibacteria; order Marinacidobacterales; family SMYC01; genus CBDEGF01. Next base: position 324,996 of record CBDEGF010000003.1, on the reverse strand, counting down.
CCAGCACACCTGGGTGGTGATGCGCGTGGTGCCCGGTCTGCTCGCCCGGCTCGAGCTGAATCCGGTAGGCGCGCACGTTCTCGTCTTCGAGCTCCAGCACCAGTCCATCCAGTTCGCCGCTCACGGAGTCGATCTCGGGCTCGGGAGAGCTTGCGAGCACCTCCATCCCGATGAAACGGAACAGTGTGTCTCCGTGATTCCCCAGCCGATGTGTCAGAGGCTCCTCTGCATACGACGTGTCCGAAAAGATCTCGCCGGTCGTCACCTGAGAATCCTGACGCGCGCCGTCGCTCGACTCGGTCCAGATCTTCGCTCCGCTCAGGGTCACGAAGACACTGTCATGGGAGTGCCGGTGGTAGAGACTCGCGTCACCGGGAGGGACTTGCACGTCGAAGACGCGAGCGAGTCGGTTCTCGAGCACCTTCTGGTGTCGCGGCTCTTCCTGAAGTGGCACCGCTGGCTCCACGAGCGCAAGCGCGAGGATAAGCAAGATGGGAACCATGGGTTGAACAGGATAGTTACTTTTTGCCCCCGACGCCACGCGCCTCGTCCGGCTCGGGCTCGGGCTCGGAAGATACCACTCAGGACAATGGAAAAGCCTTCCGCAAACCATCACCCACCAGATTCACGGCGAGGACCGCCAGGAAAATGAACACTCCCGGAAATGGCCAGCCAGGGTTCCGTAGCCAGCGCGGTCTGGGCTCCATAAAACATCACGTCCCGCGCAATCGCCTCGCGGTCCACCGCGTGGACCAGCGCCTGGCGAACCGGAAGCTCGCGGAACGCGGGGACCTCTCTGAGGTTCAGCGCGATGTGAAGGTAGGAGTTCGCCACCGTCCGGGAGAGCTGAACACCGTCGATACCCTCCGCCTCCGGAAGCTTGTCCAGCGGCACGTTGTCCACGACGTGCACCTCGCCCGAACGAAGCTGGTTGAGGCGGGTGTTGCTGTTCGACAGGAAGCGGAACATGATCTGGCGGATGGCTGGCGGTCCTCTCCAGTAGTCCTCGTTTCGTTCGAGGAGCAGGTACTGTCCCGTCTTCCATTCCTTCACTCGGGGCCCGGGTCAGTTCCTTTCCGGAGTACGACCGGAACCCGCTGGGCACAGGACCCTACGAGGTCTACGCGCCCTACCAGGATCAGTTTTGGCGAGGGACCTTTCCGAAACACATCCTCACGATAGCGAACGATGGCTATGTGCTCGTCCCACACCGTGAGCCCCTCGATGATGCAAATCATGGTGTCTTCCAGGATGTGCGTCGCGAAACGGTTCAACGTATCGGGCTCACGGTCGTAGCCGACGATCAGCAGGTCGTTCGACGGGGGCGGCGCCGTCGTCGTCGATCCACAGGCGGCGAGGAGAGCGATCGTGAGGGCGAGAAACGGTTTCGATCTCATTGTGTCCCCAGGCTACGCTATTCTCCACCAGCGACGCCGTCAACATGCATACGGAAGCTTGACCTCACCGGCACCCGAAGATAGTCTTGGGAAGTCACACTTCGCGCCGGCCCCACCATCCGGGGAATCGATGAAAAGAACACTACTTGTCGTTGGTCTCTTGAGTCTCGTCGGCTGCGCCGACGATGGTGGCACTCCGACCAGCCCGAGCCCGGTACAAACGACGACGGCTGTAGACGGTGGCGCCGCCCAGGCATCAAACGAAGCGGCAGCACTGGCGGCGCCGGTCACCATCGGTGCGGCGTCCGCGAGCTACGAGGCGGCGACGGATCTCCCTCCGGACGCCACGTTCGACCCGACCACCGGCTTCTGGCAGCTTACGAAGACCCTCCCGTTCAATATGGTCTCCGAGATGGAGACTCAGTTCCAGGACGCGGCCGGCAACGTCCAGCGGAGTTTCGTTCCCGGAAGCACTGCCGTCGTCCTCACTCGCGGCATGGGTTCGGGTGACAAAGGCTCCATCACCTGGGATCTCACGCTCACCGACGTGGACCTCTCGACCGCCACCTACACGGTCAACGGCAACGGTACGGTCACGACGATGGGTATGACCGGGACTTATCGGGTCGACGACGTCATCATGCCGACGTCCGGACAGGGCCATCCGCAAAGCGGCACGGCAACCATACTCTTCGACAACGGCACGGTAACGATACAGTTCAACGGCACCAACATGGCTCCGGCCACCTACATGCTCGGGGGTGTCACCGTGAACTTCACCATCAATCTGGATACGGGCGAGATCATCGGGTTGTAAGTCCCTCAGCGCCCGCCTCTCCCCCGGAGGAGAGGCCGCCTCCGTTGCGGTATCATCCGTCCATGCTTGATGGCTCCTCGACCCGGGAGGGCTCGGTTGGTGTGGTGGAAACGAGACACCTCGAGCTTCCGAAGCCTCTCGAGCTCGATTGCGGCCGTCGCTTGCATCCTGTTCGGATCGCCTACGAGACCTACGGGCAGCTGAGTGCGGAGCGGAACAACGCGATCCTGGTGTGCCACGCGCTGAGCGCGGATGCACATGCGGCGGGGTGGAGCGGCGAAGCCGACAGCATCAGCGCGGTCGACGGCTTCGGAGCCGACGAACGTGAGATGCACAAGAAGGGCGGTCTCGGCTGGTGGGACGGCATGATTGGCCCCAGAAAATCCTTCGATACGGACCGCTTTTTCGTGATCTGTACCAACCTGATCGGAGGGTGCCGCGGCTCGACCGGACCCAACACGATCGATCCGGCCACCGGAAAGCCTTTCGGGCTCCGATTCCCGGTGATCACGGTGCCGGACATGGTCCGTGCGCAACGCGCTTTCCTCAACGAGATCGGAATCGACTCGCTCGTTTGCGTCTCCGGTGCCTCGCTCGGAGGCATGCAGGCGCTCGAATGGGCAGCAGCTTTCCCGGATCAGGTTCGCAGCATCGTTGCCATCGCCGCCACTGCCGGCCTCAATACGCAGGGAATGGCGTGGAACGCCATTGCTCGCAACGCCATCATGGCCGACCCGGCCTGGCAGAACGGGGACTACTACGGCACCAGTCGCGGGCCCGAAGCGGGAATCGGAGTCGCCCGCATGGTCGGCCACGTGACCTATCTCTCTGCCGATTCGATCTCGAACAAGTTCGGCCGCCGTCTGCAGGAGCGTGAGGAATACTCCTACACCCTCGACCAGGTCGATTTCCAGGTGGAGAGCTACCTCAGACACCAGGCGAAGATCTTCGCCCGGCGTTTCGACGCGAACACGTACTTGTACATCTCGCGAGCACTGACCTATTTCGATCTGGCGCGCACGCACGGCGACGGCGATCTGCAAAAGGCGCTCGCCAGGTTTCTTGCCCGAACGCTCCTCATCTGCTTCACGTCCGATTGGCTGTACCCGCCCGCGAACTCGATCGAGATCGCGGAAGCACTCCGGGCAAACGGCAAGGACGTCGAGCTTCACAATATCGACGCCCCCTACGGGCACGATTCGTTTCTTCTCGAAGAGAAGCTGCAAGAACCGATCATTCGAGAGTTTCTCGATCGCGTTCATGGAGGATCCCGGCATGTCTAGTTCACCCAAGGAAGCGGTCGAGCCGCACAACTTCGGTCTGGAGACCCGCGCGGTGCACGCGGGTCAGCGACCCGATCCGAACACCGGCGCCCGGGCCGTTCCCATCTTCCAGACCACGAGCTACGTTTTCGAGGATCCGGAATCGGCTGCCGCATACTTCAACCTTCAGGAATACGGCAACACGTATTCCCGGATCATGAATCCCACGGTGGCAGCCTTCGAGGAGCGGGTAGCCAATCTCGAGCAGGGCGTCGGTGCGGTCGGCTTTGCCAGTGGCCTGGCCGCCCAGGCCGCGGCCCTGTTCACACTGCTCGGGCCCGGCGATCACGTCGTCTCCTCGAGCGCGCTCTACGGGGGCACGATCACTCAGCTCAAGCACTTCCTGGGAAAGCTCTCGGTGGATCTCACCTTCATCGATCCCGACTATCTCGATGCCTGGAAGGGCGCGATTCGGGACGAGACGAAGCTCCTGTACGGTGAGACCATCGGCAATCCGGGCGGTAATGTTCTCGACATCGAAGCGGTGGCCCAGATCGCACACGAGCATCAGATCCCGCTCATGATCGACAGCACCTTCGCCACGCCGTATCTCTGCCGGCCGATCGAGTGGGGAGCCGACATCGTCGTCCACTCGGTGACCAAGTTCATCGGCGGCCACGGGACGAGCATCGGCGGGGTCGTCGTCGAAGCGGGTACTTTCGACTGGTCGAACGGGAAGTTCCCGGTGGTCGCAGACCCCTCGCCGGCGTATCACGGCCTGGCGTTTCACGAGACGTTCGGCATGTACGGTTACCTGATGAAACTGCGGGCCGAAACCCTCCGGGACCTGGGAGCGGCCATGAGTCCGTTCAACGCTTTCCTGTTCCTGCAGGGACTCGAGACGCTTCACCTCAGGATGGAGCGTCACGTCGACAACGCGCTCGCCGTCGCCGAATTCCTCGAGTCCCATTCGATGGTCGAGCGGGTCGCCTACCCCGGCCTCGCCTCGAGCCCTTATCGGCCACTGGTGGAGAAGTACCTCCCCCGCGGTGCGGGTGCGGTGTTCTCTTTCGACCTGAAAGGCGGTCGTGAGGCCGGCCAGGCCTTCATCATGGGGCTCTCGTTGTGGTCCCACTTGGCCAACGTGGGCGACGCAAAGAGCCTCGTCATCCATCCGGCCAGCACGACGCATCGCCAGCTCAACGACGAGGAGCTCGCCGCCGCCGGCATCACGCCGGGCACGATTCGGCTCTCGGTCGGTATCGAGACGCTCGACGATCTCACCTGGGATCTGGAAGAGGGCTTTCGGGTGGCCCGCAAGACGGCGGACAAGGAGACGGTGGGCGCATGAGTGATTCTTTTGACTTGACCTCTTATCAGGATGTCGAGACCATCCAGCGCATCCTCTACACCGCCAAGACCGTCGCTGTGGTTGGTTTGTCGGCCAACGTCCTGAGAGCGAGCCACTTCGTTGGCTTCTACCTGCGGCGTCACGGCTACCGCGTGGTGCCGGTCAACCCGAGGGAGAAGGAGATTCTCGGCGAGACGAGCTACTCGAGCTTGAAGGAGATTCCTTTTGGGGTCGACGTCGTGAACGTGTTCCGCGCACCAAAAGTCGTTCCGGCCGTCGCGGAGGAAGCCGCCAGCATCGGGGCGGGCTCGTTCTGGTGCCAGTTCGGGGTCATCAGTCCGGAAGGTGCACGGATCGCCGAAGAGAGCGGGCTTTCCGTCGTCATGGATCGTTGCGTGAAGGTGGAGCACGCGCGCTACGTCGGTCGCATGCATTGGCTCGGGTTCAACACGGGACTCGTCACGTCGAAACGTGGTGGACTACAGTGAAAATCCCGCAAAGCACGCAAAAAACCTTGCCAGCGGGGCAACACGCTTGCTAGTCTAGAGTGTTCACCGCTCAACAAAAGGCGGGGTTCTCGCAAGAGCCACGCCGCTCGCCACGGCAACAGCTGCAAAACTTGTAGTGCCACGAGTGCGTTCGAGCAATACAAGAAAAGTGAAAAGGAGAGGTTTCCAGATACCATGGCCAAGAAGACGACCAAAGCGGCGACGGGCAGCAAGAAGACCACGACGCGCAAGAAGACCACCGCAGCCAATAAGACGACCCGAAAGAAGACGGCATCGAAGAGGACGAACGGGGCCAAGTCCCGCACGAATGGGGGCCGGGCTGCCATCGCGGCGCCAGAGCTGCCGATGGAAGAGCAGATCCGGCATCGGGCCTACGAGATTTACATTCGTCGCGACCAGGAGCATTCAGGTGATCCGATGGCCGACTGGTTCCAGGCGGAGCAGGAGCTCCGCGTCAACGCGAGTTAAAAAACGGCTTGGCCAGCTCGACCGCGTGCCTCTGAGGCGCCTCGCGTCTACCGGTTGCTAAACCGCTGCAGGTTCTTTACTTCCGGGGCCCCTTTGCATATGCTCTCAGGCTTATGTCGAGCCGCGAAGGCACCGGAAGCCTCGAGATCCTCCCTGACAACGTCGGCGAAGCTGTTGAAGGCACGACTCTTGGCTTCCTGAAAGCCTTCGTCACCCGACCGCAACAAATCGGCGCGCTGGTCCCGAGCTCGCGGCACCTCGCAAGGCGCATCGTGGACGGCATCGACTGGTCCTCGGTAGTAGAGGCGGTCGTCGAGTGCGGTCCTGGCTCCGGGGCGTTCACCGGTGCCATCCTTCGCCGCATCGGGGAGCGGGATTTCTTCGCCGTCGAGCTCGACAACGACTTTGCGGATGCCTTCGAGCAGAACTTTGCCGACGTCACGCTGTACCGTGCTTCGGCCGCGAAGCTCGTGGAGATCTGCGCGCTCCACGGGGTGAAGCAAGTGGACTGCCTGGTCAGTGGGCTTCCCTGGGCGAACTTTTCGGACGAAGAGCAGGGGCACTTGCTCGAGGTTTGCCTCCGGGTCCTGAGTCCAAGGGGTCAGTTCGTCACTTTCGGTTACGCGCACGGCCTGTTCCTGTCGTCTGGCAAACGCTTTCGCCGGATGCTCGACGGCAGGTTCCGTGAAGTGGTACGGAGCGAGCTGGTCTGGCGAAACGCGCCGCCCGCCTTCGTCTACCACTGCCGGCGCTAACTGCTAGCTGGCTAGCTGCTAGCCGACTAGGCCACGATCGTCGCTCCGCCCAGACAGATGTCACCGTCGTAGAAGACCGTAAACTGCCCGGGCGCGATCCCGGGCTCTGTGCGACCGAGCTGCACGGTCGCGCGATCGACTTCGAGCTCGACCCGCGCATCGAAAAGCTCCCGTCCGTGCCGCACGCGCACCTGGAGATCCCGCCGCTCGGGAGGACCGGCAATCCAGTGCAGGCGGGCCACGCCGTAGGAATCGCGCGAGGTCTCGCCCAGTTGATCCCCGTGGGTCACGTAGACGATGTTCCGCTTGGGATCCTTTCGCTGGACGAACCAAGGGCCATGCGACAACCCGAGTCCCTGACGCTGGCCGATGGTATGGAACCAGTATCCGTGGTGGACCCCCAGCACGTCGCCGCTCGCCGTGTCGACAATATCCCCTTCGCGCTCACCCAGGTGGTGACGGATGAAATCGTTGTACTTGATCTTGCCCAGGAAGCAGATGCCCTGGCTGTCCCGGCGGTCCTTGTTCGGAAGATCCAGCTCGCGGGCGAGCTGCCGCACCTCAGACTTGGGCAGGTCACCGATCGGAAAAAGCGCCCTCCGGACCTGGGCTTGATCGAGGTGTGAGAGAAAGTACGTCTGGTCCTTGACCGGGTCGGCGCCCCGCTTGAGCCGAACCAGATCGCTCCCGATGTCCAGCCGCGCGTAGTGGCCCGAGGCCACGCGCTCGAAGCTGTCGTCAATTTCGTCGAAAAAGGCGCCGAACTTGATGCGCTGGTTGCATTGGATATCGGGGCTCGGTGTTCGACCCGCCTTCAGCTCATCGATCGTGTAGTGAACGACTCGTTCCCGGTACTGGCGTTGCAGCGAACGAATCTCTAGTGGAACCCCCATGCGATCGCAGACCTCTCGGGCGAACTCGAGGTCCTCCTCCCACGGGCACTCGCCGAGATAGGCGAGCTCGTCCTCGAGCCAGACCTTGAGATAGAACGCGGTGACATCGTGCCCCTCGCCCTTCAGAAGGCTCATCGCGACGGAGCTGTCCACGCCGCCTGAGAGAAGCATCGCAACCTTCATCATTTTCAATATACGTAAAAATCGGGGACAGGTAATTCTTTTTTCGTTTTTCGTAAACGATGCGCTCCTGCAGGGAGGCCGCGCCGCCGTTTTCTCGTCTCTATGGGGTAAAGGCTGGCGAATTTTCCTCTGCCAGGCCCCGAAGGAGGCTGAATTGGCTCGTGTTTCGAGAATCGTACTTGCCGAGGTGCCCTACCACGTTACCCACCGAGGTAACCGAAAGGGCGACGTCTTCTTTCAGACGAAGACCGGCGGGTCTACCTGGAATGGCTCCGGGAGTACGCAACGCGCTACGAGTTGGATTTCTTGTGCTACTGCCTGATGACGAATCATGTGCACTTTGCCGTACTACCACGGAAACAGGAGTCTCTCCCCTGCGTGATGGGCACGGTACAGATGCGCTTTGCGCGCTGGATCAACAAACGGAACGGCTGGTCCGGCCACCTATGGGCGAATCGTTACTTCTCGACTCCGCTCGAGGATGCCCATCTCTGGAATGTCATTCGGTACATCGAGCTCAATCCCGTACGCGCAGGCCTTGTCGAGCGCGCCGAGGACTACCCCTGGTCGAGCGCCCGAGCTCACTGCGGGCTAAGTCAGGATCCTCTTCTCTCGAATGAAGTCATCTTCGCAAGCGCCATCAGTGATTGGTCGGACTACCTCGGACAGGGACTCCCTGAGAGTACCCTTGAGATCTTTCGGCGGAACACGCTCACGGGCAGGCCAACGGGATCGGACGAGTTCGTCAGGCGCCTCGAATCGGAAACGAAACGCCGCCTAAGGCCACACGCTCGCGGGCGCAAGAGGAAACCCAATGAACAATAGGAGACTTGGCATTTACGAATTTCGAAAAAAAGATTACCTGTCCCTGTTTTTTACGTAAAATATAAATCGGATCAATCGGATGACGGGAAGGCTCGAGGCCATCTGGGTCAAGCGCGCGAAACGGGGGCCGATGGACCCCAAAAAGCGGGTCACGCTCGTTGCGGGACGCGGAATAGAAGGTAGCGCGAACCAGGGCGGCAAGCGCCAGGTCACCATCATCTCAGCCGAGTCCTGGGCAGAGATGATGCGGGAGCTCGGCGCCGACGTGGACCCCTCCGCGCGCAGGGCGAACCTTCTGGTCAGCGGCGTCGACCTGAAAGAGAGCCGCGACCGGATTCTCGAGATCGGTGACTGCCGAATCCAAATCTACGGAGAGACCCGACCTTGTGAACAGATGGACGAGGCACACCAGGGACTCCGCGAAGCGATGAAGCCGCCCTGGCAGGGTGGTGCTTTCGGCGAGGTTGTCTCCGACGGCACGATCGAGGTAGGAGACCGCGTCCGCTGGGTTCCGTGAGTCACTCCTCGCGCAGCGCGACGACCGGATCGAGTCGCGATACCTCTCCTCGCTTCAACTTCAATCGAGCCGCGCCTGTTGAAGGAGCGCATCGAACCTTCGGTCGGGGCGAAGAGGGTCGAGCCGCGGGTCCACCTTCATATAGCCAATCCAGGGAGGACGCTCCTCGAACGCGATGTCCATCCACCGGAACGCCTCATCCGTATCGCCCAGCGCTCCATGAATGACCGCAACGTGATACGCAGAGACATACCTCGTTGCGGACTCTTGATCCAAACGCTCCAGAATCCTTCTCGCCGCTTCGTCGTTCCCGGCGATGGCGTGGGCGTGACCGAGCGACGCGATGTAGAGCGGATTTCCGCCCGAGCTGTCCATGGCCTTCTGCGCCTCCGCAATCGCCTCGTCATATCTACCCGTTTGCTCGAAGGCCCACCCCAGATGCCAGTGCCCGGGGGCGAAGTCAGGACTGAGCTCGAGCGCACTCCGATACTCCTCGATGGCCACCTCGTGGCGCCGAGCGAAGTAGTGGCGCAGGCCCACCCAGGTACTGATGATGGGTGCAAGCGGATCCAGCTCGCGCGCCCGATGTGCCTGCTCTAGAGCTTCCTCGTGGCGCCCCATGGCCGACAGGTAGCCACCGTACCAGTGATGGGCGGTCGGGTAGCGCGGGTCGAGCTCGATGGCCCGCAGGTATTCTCTCTCGGCAGCTTCCCAGTCGTGATCGAACTCCAGATGAATGTGGGCAAGCGACGTATGCGCCTCGGCCATCGTGTCGTCGAACTGAAGCGCCAGCTTCGCTGCCTGCTTGGCTCTCGGGAACGCCTCTTTGGGAGCCAGGACGCTGTACCACCCGCGGGAGATCCATGTGTCCGCAATGCCGACGTGAGCCAGCGAGTAGCTGGGGTCCAGCTCGACGGCTTGCTCGAAGTAGTCGAGGGCCGTCCGCATGTTCTCCTGGGATCTCTTGTTCCAGAAGTGACGGCCTTTCAAATAGAGCGTGTAGGCCTCGAGGTTCTCGGTCGGCCTGGCGGTCAAGGGTCGCTCCTCACTCTCGAGCAGCGTGACGCCCAGTCGCTCGATCACCTGGCCGGCGATGTCGGACTGCACCTCGAAGATGTCGTCGATCACTCGATCGTAGTTCTCCGACCAGACCTGGGTGTCGTCCGCGACGCGGATGAGCTCGGGCGTAATGCGCACCCGGCTCGGACCGTCCCCGCTTGCCGCCCAGCGCACGCGTCCGCCAAGGATGTAGCCCACACCCAGCTCCTCACCGATCTCCTCCGGGCTCTTGTCGGTACCTGCGTAGCGGAGAGCGCTCCTTCGCGAGATGACACCGAGACCGCTCACCGCGCCGAGACGACTGGTGATCTCCTCGGTCATGCCGTCCGCAAAGTACTCATCCTCGGAAGGGCCGAGATTCTCGAACGGAAGGACGACGATCATCCGTTCGGTGTCATCGACGGTGAACCTGTCCCCGAGATCACCCATGAACATGCCCGCGACAAGAGCTGTCATCGCCGCCAAGCCTGCCAGGACGGCCAGCCACCGACGTCGGGTCCCGCGGGCGCCGACTGTACCTGACGGCGAAGGAGACCCCTCACCGCTCTCGAGCTCCACCTCCCTCGCGAGGTCTCGCGTCGACTCGTAGCGCTGATCCGGGTCCTTTGCCAAACAACGCTTCACAATGACGCCGAAGTGAGCTGGGAGCTCGGGGCTCAGCGTGGTGATGAGCTCGGGCTCGTCTTCGATAATGGCGGTCATCGTCTGAGCGACGCTGTCCCGCTGGAACGCCAGTTTCCCAGTCGCCATCTCGTACAGAATAGAGCCGAGGGAGAACTGGTCGGAGCGATAATCGACAGTACGACCGCCAGCCTGCTCCGGTGACATGTAGTGCACGGTACCGACGATGACACCCTCTCGAGTTCCCGTCTGGATCCGCGTTTCGATTCGAGAGTCGGCGTCAGAGGGCTGAGTCAGCAATTTGGCGAGACCGAAGTCGAGGATTTTTACGAACCCGTCGTTGCTCAACATCAGGTTCTCGGGCTTCAAGTCGCGATGCACGATCCCGGCGGCATGCGCCTTCGAGAGACCCTCGGCGGTCTGGCGAGCAATGTGAAGCATTTTCTTGGCAGGTACCGGACCGTCTTCGAGCACTTCCCGGAGCGTCTTCCCCTCCACCAGCTCCATCGCGATGAAGGGATTCCCCTCGTGCTCCCCGACGTCATAAATGGTAACGATGTTGGGGTGGTTGAGCGCGGAGGCGGCTCGAGCCTCTTTCTGGAATCGCCTCAGGCGTTCGGGGTCCCGAGCGAGCTCCTCGGGCAGTACCTTGATCGCCGCGTCGCGTTCGAGCTTGAGGTGCTTCGCCCGATACACCTCTCCCATTCCGCCGGCCCCAATGGGTGAGTGGATCTCGTAAGGGCCGAGTCTGCTGCCGGGAATGAGAGGTATGGCTCGCTTTTCGAGGAGATGCGCCGAACGCCAATCGTAGTCTCTGCGAGGCGGTGACTCAACTCCTTCTCGCCTTGGCGGACTTGTTCCGTACGTCGTCGCCCTCATCGAGCAGGAAAAGAAGGCGAGTGACGGAAAGCACGTTGCGCAGCCTGTCGGACAGGTTCCTGAGCCTCAGAGTGTTCCCATCCCGGTGGAGCATCGTGTAGCAGTGAACGACCTCGCCGAGCCCGGTGCTGTCCATATAGGGCACGTCGGCAAAGTCCAGGATGATTCTCTTGTGACCGGCTTCGACGAGGTCCTCGACGGTGTCGCGCAGCAGCAGGTCCCCATCGCCGATGAGCAACTTGCCCTGGAGCTTGAGAACGATGACGTCTTTGGAGATCGCGTGCTCGATGTACATGGGAGTCTCCGATCCACTACGAACTCTAAAGGGCTCGACCCGGGTTATCAACCGTGCCATCCCGCGCCCGGATGCTAGACGAAGCCAGGTCTAGCAGGAAGCCAGGAAGCGGGGAAGCCACGAGTTCAAAAAGGCCTTATCTCGCTCCTGGTTTCCTGGATTCCCGGTTTCCGCTAGCGTCCGCTCGCGGACTTCCTGGCTTCCGTATTTAGAAACGGAAGGCCAGGCCGCCGGTGACCTGGAAGTAGACCGGCTCGAACTCGATGGCGGGCAGCTGGCTCTCCAGCTCTTCCAGCAACAGCTCCTCCAGCCCCGAAACTGGGGCGCTGATGCGACGCCAGACGAAGCTCACCTGCTGGAACCAGAAGACTCTTCCCTCGACGACGATGGCTACGTTGTCGCCCACACGGATCTCGGCACCTGCACCACCATTGAACCCGAGCTGCCCTTCTTCACCGGCCAGCGCCTCGGCGCCCACGTCGACCGACGCGATATCGATGCTGGTGAAGCCGAAGCCGCTGACGCCAAGGCCAACCGTCTGTGTCGCTGAAAAACGCAGACGAGGAAGATAGCTCAGCCCACCGGATGCGAAAAAGCGCGTGTCCCCTCCCGTTCGCGCCTTCAAATTGACCGAGAGAGGGTAGAGACGCTCCACGTCGACGATGCCCGCTCCGAGATCGAGCTCCGCATTCAGCGGGGGCAGCGGTGCCGGCAGCTCGACCGAGGCTACGAAGATCGGTGCCACCGTATCGATCTTGAAATCAACGGTGTCGATGCGTCCCTCGACGCCGATGTGTTCATTGAAGTAGTAGGTTGCGCCGCCTCCGATGGCGAGGCTCCCCCGAGCTTTGAGCTCGAACATCCCCTGCTACCGAATGTCGACCCCCGGAAACGGTGACGCAACGCTGATGCGCGGGTCGTATTGAAACGTCTGTTCGTAGGTGGGTGCCGTCCAGCCGGCAAGTAGCGCCAGCTCCCACCCGCGTGCCCACGTGTCGGCAGGAACGAGCGATACTGAAAGAAAGGCGAATACTGCTTTTCTCACCTGGTGCTTCTCCCACGAGATGACTGCTATCCTTACAAGATGATCCTGTGCCCCTGGAGACATCTTGACCGATAGTCCTCTTGATTTCATCCGCGACGTTGCCGAAGCCGTGTCGCAAGCGGGCGGGCGCGCGTTCATCGTCGGAGGCTATGTCCGCGATCAACTCCTCGGCCTCGATTCCAAGGATACGGATGTCGAGGTCTACAACCTGTCGATGAGCGAGCTGGAACGCATTCTGGGCACGTTCGCCAAAGTGCTCCACATCGGCAAGGCGTTCGGGGTTCTGCGGATCAAAGGCTTCGACGTGGATTTTTCTCTTCCCCGACGGGACAGCAAAATGCGACCGGGGCACCAGGGTTTCCAGGTTTCTCACGACCCGACCATGAGCTTCGCGGATGCGGCCCGGCGCCGCGACGTGACGATCAACAGCATGGGGCTCGACCCTGTCACCGGGGATCTCCTCGATCCCCACGGGGGCCGCCGCGATCTCGAAACGAAGATTCTCCGGGCCACCGACCCGGCCCGCTTCGGGGAAGACCCGTTGCGGGCGCTTCGGGTCGCCGGCTTTGCCGCACGATTCGGAATGACTCCCGACCAGGAGCTTTCGAAGCTCTGCGCCGCGCTCGATCTTTCCGAGCTGTCGGCCGAACGCATCTTCGAAGAGCTCAACAAGCTCCTGCTGAAAGCCGATCGCCCCTCCATCGGATTCGAGTTTCTGCGTGCGAGCGGTCTGCTGCGTTTCTTTCCCGAAGTCGAGAGGCTCATCGACGTCCCTCAGGAGCCCGACTGGCACCCGGAAGGCGACGTCTTCGTCCACACGATGATGGTTCTGGACCAGGCCGCAAAGCTGCGTCGGGGCGATGACGATGATCTGGCACTCATGTACGGATCGTTGTGCCACGACTTCGGGAAACCGGTGACGTCCGAGACGATCGACGGGAGGATACGTTCGTGGGAGCACGACACGAAAGGGGCTCCCATCACCGAGGCGTTTCTCGACAGACTCCGCGCGCCGAAGGATCTGAGCAGGAAAGTTTCGGCGCTCGTGCGCCACCACCTCGCACCGGCACTCTACTATCGCAACGAGGCCACACCGAAGGCCTACCGGCGACTGGTGCGAGAGCTCGCTGCGAAAAACGTGAGTCCCGATCTCCTGCTACGGGTGGCGAAGGCGGATCACCTGGGGCGTACCACCGCCGATGCCCGGGCCCACCGCTTTCCCGCCGGGGATCACTTCCAGGAAACGGTGGAATCGCTGTCCATTGCGCGAGAGGATCCGCAGGATGCGGTTCTCGGACGTCACCTCATCGCCCGAGGTCTGAAGCCGGGACGACATTTCACCCGCATTCTGACCCGGTGTCGGGACGTTCAGGACGAGACGGGCTGGGAAGACCCGGATCAGATCCTGGACCGAGTGCTCCAGGAGGAGAACGCCGACAGTTGATTGAGAGACTCACCGAATCCGCAGAAGGGTACGTTTCTGCGCAACCTCCTCGACAAACAGGAGCAGCTGTTCAAGAAAGGCAGCAGACTCGAGCGCCTCTATCCCTTGTTCGAGGCCGGTGACACCTTTCTCTATACCCCGGGAGAAGTGACAAAGGGGCCTTCCCACGTTCGCGACGGGATCGATCTCAAGCGGCTCATGACCGCCGTGGTGGTCGCCCTCGCCGGTTGCATTTACATGGCCATGTACAACACGGGCTATCAGGCCCATCTGGCCATCTCGGGAGGCGCCGCACCACTCGATACGTGGCAAACCGAAGCGATGCGCTCACTCGGCCTCGCTTTCGATCCGGCGAGCGTCTGGGCCTGCATCGTCCACGGAGCCCTCTACTACCTCCCCGTCCTTTTCGTCACGCTGGCGGTCGGCGGCGGCTGGGAGGCGCTCTTCGCGATTGTGCGCAGCCACGACATCAACGAGGGGTTTCTCGTCACCTGGATGCTCTTCCCGCTGATTCTGCCCGCGATCACCCCCTTGTGGCAGGTCGCTCTTGGTATCAGCTTCGGCGTTGTCATCGGAAAGGAAGTGTTCGGTGGCACCGGGATGAACGTGCTAAACCCGGCGCTGACCGCGCGAGCCTTTCTCTTCTTCGCCTATCCGGCCGATATCACCGGCGATGCGGTCTGGATAGTCGCTGCCACCAGCGCCGACGGCGTCAGTGGCGCCACCTAGCTTGCCAGCGCCTCGGTGGAAGGCCAGCGCGTCCTCGACGCCGGAATCACCTGGTGGGACGCCTTTGTCGGTTTCGTACCCGGGTCGATGGGCGAGACCTCTGCTCTCGCCTGCCTCGCGGGGGCGGTCCTGCTGATCGTCCGGGATAGGCTGGGCGCTCGCCATCATCGCCCTGGCCGGAATCCGTGAGCGTCTGCGCTACGCCAACATTCCCATCGGCCTCAGAGGCCTCGGCATCACGTTCATTCTGACCGGCCTGATGGCGATCGGG
This sequence comes from Candidatus Marinacidobacterales bacterium, assembly GCA_965237685.1. Lineage (GTDB taxonomy): Bacteria > Acidobacteriota > Vicinamibacteria > Marinacidobacterales > SMYC01 > CBDEGF01. The sequence continues at coordinate 309,676 of CBDEGF010000003.1, read as the reverse complement.
TTTCAAGCGTTCGGCGGCATCCAGCTGTAATGCTGACAGTTACGCTCGGTGTCGCCATGTTCACCCTGGTCATCTGTATTCTGGTGGCCGTGTTGATGGCGGCGCGCACCCGGCTCGTGGCCACCGGTGACGTCACGATCGTCATGAACCACGACCCGGACAAAGCGCTCCATACCGCCGCGGGCGCCACGCTTCTCGGGACGCTGGCGGTGAACAACATCTTCATCCCCTCGGCCTGTGGAGGTAAAGGAAGCTGCGGGGTCTGCAAAGTCACCGTGACGGAGGGAGGCGGTGCCATGCTTCCCACCGAGACGAGTCACATCAATCGTGGCGAGGCACGCGAGGGTGTTCGTCTGTCATGCCAGGTCAAAGTCAAGCAGAGCATGGAGATCGAACTGCCCGCGGAGGTGTTCAGTGTTCGCCAGTGGAAGTGCAAAGTGCGTTCCAATCACAACGTCGCGACGTTCATCAAAGAGCTCGTACTCGAGCTCCCGGTAGGGGAGGACGTGCCCTTCCGGGCCGGTGGCTACATTCAGATCGAATGTCCGCCCCACGTCGCGAACTACGCGGACTTTGACATCGAAGACGAATATCGCGCCGACTGGGACAAGTTCAACTTGTGGCGCTACGTCTCCCACGTCGCAGAGCCGGTGAGTCGCGCCTACTCGATGGCGAACTACCCGGAGGAGAAGGGCATCATGCTGAACGTGCGGGTCGCCTCGCCTCCGCCGCGAGCACCCGCGGGGACGCCGCCGGGCAAGATGAGCTCTTACATCTTCGGCCTGAAACCGGGCGACGAGGTCACCATCTCCGGCCCGTTCGGCGAGTTCTACGCCAAGGAGACGGACGCAGCGATGCTTTTCATCGGAGGCGGCGCCGGGATGGCGCCGATGCGCTCGCATATCTTCGACCAGTTCCAGCGGCTGCACACGAAGCGCAAGATTTCCTTCTGGTACGGAGCGCGGAGTTTTCGAGAAGCTTTTTATGTTGAGGATTTCGAAGAGATCCAGCGGGAGAACGACAACTTCAAATGGTACCTCGCTCTCTCGGAGCCTCTGCCCGAGGACAACTGGACCGGGCTCACCGGCTTCATCCATCAGGTCGTCTACGACAACTACTTGAAGGACCATCCGGGGCCCGAGGACGTGGAGTACTACCTGTGCGGACCGCCGCTGATGCTCCAGGCCTGCATGAAGATGCTGGACAACCTCGGTGTCGAGCCAGAGAATATTCTGTTTGATGATTTTGGGTAGCTGCGGCGGCAGACGCAACCGGTAGTTGCGAGGCTCACCGTAAAATGCTACTTTGTGATTATCCAGGAAAACCTTCTTTGGCCGTAACGGATCTGTCGACGAGGCAGGCATCCTTTCCGACTGGAGGCACCAATGCTCAGGCACGGTAGAGTCGTGGCTTTGTTCGTTAGTATGGTCCTGGTCGTGACGCCAGCGATCGCGCAGGATACGCACGTGTTGGATCGGGAAATGATGGACGACTCGCTCGCCGAACATGTCGGTGAAGATGATGCCGACCGGGAAGCGGTCTTTCGATTGTTGCAAGAGCCGCAGGTGCGTGCGTTAGCCGCAAAGCTTGACGTCGATCTGAAGCGCGCGGAGGCTGCGGTACACACACTCGAGGGAGAAGAAATCGTTGAGCTCGCATCCATGGCGCGAACCGCGGAGGCCGGGCTGTCTGGAGGCTCAACGATTACGCTGTCTACGACGACCATCATCATCGGCCTACTGATTTTGATTCTCATCATTGTGGCCACGTAAGGGCAGGGAGTCTTCTCTCTGTGCGGTTAGCGGCCGCGGGCGTCCTGGCGGTGTTGCTCCTGGCGCCCTTTCTTGCCAACGAAGCGACGGCGCGACCCATCGGCACCGGACCTAGCACGGACCGCGAGGGTCGAGAGCCTGGTTGGCTCCTCGACGTCCCCTACACATCGCAGACGGAGGAGCTTTGCGGAGGGGCTGCAGCGGCGATGGTGCTCCGGTACTGGGGAGAACGCGGGGTTTACGCGGAGGATTTCGCTGGGCTCGTAGAACGGAACAAACAAGGTATCGCGACGCAAGCGCTGACCGATGCAATCCGACGACGCCGATGGTCGGCGATGCCTTTTCGAGGGAGTGAAGAGCTGGCTCAAAGCCAGCTCGAGCAGGGTCGCCCGTTGGTGGTTCTCGTCGAGGACCGGCCCGAACGATACCACTACGTGGTGCTCATCGGCTGGCTCCCCGGGCGCGTTGTGTTGCACGATCCAGCCCGAGCCCCGTATCGTCTCGTTCCAGAGGAAGAGTTTCACGCCGCCTGGGCGGCTGCGAAGTTTTGGGCGCTACTGATCCTGCCCCCTGAGGAAAAAGACGGGTCAGGAGCGGTTGAGCGGAACGAGTCGCCATCCGTAGCTTCCCCTCCGGCCGCGTGTGCTGGCATGGTCGAGGAAGCTGTGAGAGTAGCCCGCGCTGGCAGCCTGAACACCGCCGAGGAGCTTCTTGGGGTTTCCGCGGAATGGTGTCCTCACTCCTCTGCGCCACTACGGGAGCTCGCCGGCATTCGCTTCCTCCAATCGCGCCGGGAGGAAGCGGCCGAGCTCGCTCAGCGAGCAGTGGCTCTCGACCCTGCGGATAGCCACTCCTGGCGCACACTCGCGGCCAGCAAGTTCCTTCGCGACGATGTGAACGGCGCCCTACACTCCTGGAACAAACTCAACGAACCGGAAGTCGATCTCGTCCGCGTCGATGGCCTGACGCGGACTCGTTACGAGGTCGTGGTGCAAGCTCTCGACTTGCCACCAGGTGAGCTACTCACGGCCGCGAAACTGGGCTTAGCGCGGAGACGACTCTCAGCGCTTCCCGTCGAGGTTGGCTCTCGCGTCAGCTACCGCCCCTTGACGGGTGGCTCGGCGGAGGTGGATGCGTCCATAGTGGAGCGCCCGTTGTCGCTTGGAGGTCGTAGTGGGGTCATTGCCGCGACAATGGATGCCTCGTTCGAACGTGAGCTCTCCCTGAAGCTGTCGAGCCGGTTCGGTGGCGGAGGCGTCTTTCTTTCAGTTGTGACACCCAGAGGGGAAGATTATGGCCTCGAAACCCGTATCCGCCACGACCGATCTTAGAGAGCTACTCTCCTTGGAAACCTCCATCCTTCGGGTCTTATGCGTGACGGTCAACTCGGAGGGCGAGCTCAAGTACAAAATACTCGATACCCTTTCGGAAGAGCTTTTCTACTTTCCTCTGACCAAGAGCATTTTTGCTGCTGTTACCGAGTCTCATCGGAACGGCGAGTTCGTTGCTTCTGCCCCCCTCGAGCAGCTCCTGCGACGTCGCTCCGTGGAGCTTCCGGACAACTTCCATCTGGAAGACCTCTTCACCGGCAATCTTCCGAGCTCGTCCGAGCTGGCAGAGTGGCTTGCTCGACTGAAGGGCGATGGGTGCTCTACGACCCCGATGGACGATTCCGAAGCTGTCCTGAAGCGCGCCGAGAGAACGCAGCCGGTCATCCCACCGGAAGCGCCGTCGCCCGTGCGCACAAAAAGCTCAGCCATCCAGGCGGATCCACCTCCCCGACCACTTCCCGGGCTGCTCACGTTCGACCGGCGACCGTAACGCCGCGCGGGGCACGCAAGCGCCAGCGCGGGGAACAAGTCCCGGTACTCACTCCTGAGAGCCAGGATTGGCCTTCCTATCTGAAAATGCTTACCGCTAAGCAAGGCAAGCGAGTGGGAACGGGGTTCAAAGGATTCGATGCAACCTTCGGGGGGCTCGCCCCCGGTCTCTTGATCCTGGCTGAGCAGGGGCAGGAGCGCGCCCTCGATTTTCTCAAGCAGCTCATCGATCAAGCAGCAGCGCGGTCGCCTATTCCCTGCTTGTATCTTTCCTTCGAGCGTTCGCGAAGTGACATACGGCTACGGACACTATCCCGATTGTCCGGTGCTTCCTCGAAAGACATCGCAAATGTGATCCTTCCATTCGAGTACCGACCCGACACCCATCGTTTCGACGAGCGTTCTCCATCATGACACTCTTAGGGTCCGGACAAGAATAACTACCGATTCTTGGACGCCGATGCATCCCGTCTGCCTGCGTTGCTCGCCGCCTTCCGCAGCGTCCGACTTCGCCAAGGCTTCGTCGGGACCTCGCCGAAGCCCGAAGGGCGGAGGCGGGAGCCTGTCGAGCGGAGGGCTAGTGCTCGAGCCTTGCCAGCCGGGCGCCTCGACACCCAGAGAATATTCTGTTTGATGATTTCGGGTAGAGGTCCATCGGACCCACCCTCACCCCAACCCTCTCCCGGAGGGAGAGGGCGTGTGCTTTGCATGTTCCTTCTCCCGAGATGCCATTGCCTGGCGCAATCGTGGCAGAGGGCCGTAGATTTCGGACATCAGTTCGCCACACGGGTCTGGTATCCTGCGATCCATGAGAGACCGGGCCGCTGAGCTCGAAAGCGTCCTTCGCCCCACAACCTTCATCGAAGCTCCTCGCCTTGCCCAGCGACTGGGAATCGAGCTGACGCTCGCCAGCGAGGCCTACCAGCACACCGGAAGCTTCAAGTTTCGCGCCGCCTACAACGTCGCGGCTCAGGTCGAACAGGAGAAACTCATCACCGCCTCGTCCGGAAACTTCGGCCAGGCGCTGGCCTTTGCCTGCGGCCTGCTGGGAAAGCAGGCGATCGTCGTAATGCCGGAAACCTCGGCCAAGGTCAAGATGGACGCCGTCGCCGAGTATGGCGGCAGGGTGGAGCCGGGGGATGTCACCGTCAAGAGCCGCGCCGAGCGGCTCGGCGAGCTCGCCGAGGAGCATCCCGATGCCTACGTGGCGAGCGCCTACGACGACCCGCTCGTCATCGCTGGCAACGCAACGCTCGGGACGGAGTTGAGCGGCAAAGGATTCGATGTGGTCGTGGTGCCAGTAGGCGGCGGCGGGTTGAGCGCGGGTATCATCATCGGCCTAGGCGCGGCCGCAAATGGCGCCATTGCGGTCGTCGGTGCCGAGCCCCTGCTGGGTAACGACGCCGCGCGCTCCTTGAGAGAGGGTCACATCGTCCGCAACGAAACGGAACCGATGACGGTCGCAGATGGGGCACGCACGGTGAGCCTGGGTGAGCACAATTGGGCGGTTCTCAAAGCCGGCATGGAGACGATCGTCGAAGTGCCCGACGAGAACATCGAGGAAGCGGTACGACTGTTGTTCTCTCTGGCCAACGTCAAAGCCGAGCCAACGGGTGCGCTTTCCATTGGCGCACTCCTGACGAAACCGGAGCTCTTCCGTGATCGGTCCATCTGCTGCGTGATCAGCGGAGGCAACGTCGATCCCGCGGTGTACCAGAGGATTCTGGCCGGCTAATGGTCGAAGTCCTGCTCGATCTCGGCGTCGATTTCATCCAGTGGATCTCGACGCTGCGCAATCCGGTGCTCGATCTGTTCTTTCTTACGCTCACCGACGTCGGATCCGCGACCGGATACATCGTCCTGCTTCCCATCTTCTGGTGGGCGGTATCGTGGCGGATGGGCGCGAGGTTGTTCCTGGCCTTCGTCCGCTCGGTCTATGTCAACGCGCCTTTTCGCTCGCCGAACCGGGATGAGGTGCGTACATGAAGACTCTGATGCTTCTCCGGCACGCCAAATCGAGCTGGAAGGATGAGAGTCTCTCCGACCACGACCGGCCGCTGAACAAAAGGGGGCACCGGGATGCACCTCGCATGGGCCGCCTCATCAAAGAAAAGGGGCTGGTACCCGACGCCATCCTGTCCTCGACCGCCGTCCGCGCCTGGACCACCGCCGAGGCCGCCGCCGAGCCCGCCGGCTTTTCCGGAGAGATCCAGCTCGATGAACGCTTGTATCTGGCCTCCGCCGGGAAGCTGCTCGAGCTGGCGCAGACTCTGCCAGAAGAAACTGCCGGGAGGGTGCTGATAGTAGCGCACAACCCCGGGATGGAGGAGGCGGTGCGAATCCTGTCCGGACGCGACCAGGGCAAGTTTCCCACCGCAGCCCTCGCCGTCTTCGAGATCGGTATCGACACCTGGCGTGCCCTCGAGCTCGGCGTCGACTGCCAGCTACTGCACCTCTGGCGCCCGAAAGAGCTCTAGAGGTCGCGAGGTCCTTGATGGCCCGGGAGCGCGAGCCAGCGGCGACGTGATGCTATGGCGTGAATGCCGCAGGGCCACGGAGGGATCGACATGGAGCCACGAGCAAGTCATCTGCATTTGCCGTCGAAGTACGGCGTCGCGCCGGACACCAGCCTGCTTCCCTGGTCGTACCTCACCGAGCTAAATGCGTTGCGATGCCAACACGAGACAGAGTAGGCTACCGACGAAGTCACATTAACCGGTGACTGGGTCGCGACAGTGCTCGCTGCCGGGGTCGCGTTGGATCGGATGGGCCACAGATGAAGACACTTGCGCAGGCAACCCTGGATTACCTCCTCTTTCTTCTCGTGACGCACGAGGAGCATCTCGACCCACGCCTCGCGGAGAATACGCTCGTGCCACTGGTGGAAGAGCTTCAGGAGGCGGCACCCAAAGAGCGCGAAGCACTCTCGAAGGCCGCTCGGCAGACGCTCGAGCTTCTCTCGAGCGACCCCGAGGGCGACGACTATGCGCCTCGCCAGCTGGTGACCGACGAGGAGCGCGAGATTCTCTCCAAGATTGCCGAAGGTACGTTCTTCGCGTCGGTCGCCGGTCGCAGCGAAGACGATTCCGATAACTGACTCCGGAGAAAACATAACTCAACCGCCTTCGCCAAGGCTTCGGCGAGTCTCGCCGAAGTCGTTGGTCGTCAATGTGCAGGCCAACGACGGAGGCAGAAGGCGCAAAGAGAAACAGGGTACCCTCCGGATCCGGACCGCGGCCAATCGAGTCCGTGGAAGGGCTATCTCGGGAAATTTGACGCAGAGACGGTAGAGGCGCAGAGCAAGACCGCACACAGCAGCCTCTGAACCACGAAGATCACGAAGGTCACGAAGAAGCAGCGAACGGGTGCAACTTCAACGTGCAAGTGTTGAAAGAGGGCATTTGCGAACTTCGTGTTGATTCTGAGGCTTTCTTGCGGACCGCGATACCGCGCGCCAGCTACTCGCGCAGCTTTTCCTCCAGAAGCTCGCTGGCGATGTCCATGAAGTCCCGCTCGGTGACGATCCCGATCAGGCGTCCGTCCTTCACGACGGGAAGGCTTCCGATTCGATGCTTTTTCATGAGCGCAATGGCATGGAGTGTCGTGGCATCGGGATCGACGGTCAGCAGGTCACGCTTCATGACTTCCCGTACCGCCATCGGGTCCGGCCGGTGCTCGAGACCGCCCTGCGCCATGAGGTGAATGAGAGAACGATAGGAAACGAGTCCGACGAGGCGATGGTCATTGTCTTCCACCGGCACGTGGCGGATTTTCTCCCAGTCCATGAGGCTGGCGACCAGGTCGACCGGCTCGTCTTCATGAACGGTGAAGAGATCGGTGGTCATGAATTGCTCTACCTTCAGAAAATGATGCTTCCAGCCGCCCGAATCACCCAGCTCCGCAAGGTCCCACTCACTAACCGGCCGTCCGATCTTCTCCTGGCGCACCGCGGACGCAGTGACCGCGCTCATGCGCTCGCCCTCGGTACCCTTGCCCTTCATGGCGTTGAGCGATGCGTGAACCCATTGTGAGCCGGTGATCTTCTTCTTCACGCGCTCTTCCACGATCCCAAGATATCGATCGATGTCCGCCGCCTCGACGTTGCCCCGCTCGAGCCCGCTTCGCGCCATCGGAATGAGTTCCGAGAGCAGGAGGTCCCGGGTCGCGCATTCTTTCTTGTCGAACCAGACCATCTCAGAGCCAAGGCCGTTCCGGGCCGCCGCCGTGAAGTTGGCCCCGGCATCCTCGAAATCGAGATGTTTCTTCACGTCCTCGATGTCCCTGGCGAAGGCACTCACGAGACCGAACCACAACGCAGCGTTCGACACTTCGTCGAGAACAGTCGGGCCGGAGGGAAGATAGCGGTTCTCGATGCGGAGATGAGGCTTTCCATCGGTGATGCCGTAGCAGGGTCGATTCCAGCGATACACCGTTCCGTTGTGCAGGCAGAGTGCCCTGAGCCTGGGAATCTCACCATGCTCGAGCTTCTCGAAGGGGTCCTCCTCCGCCTGACCTCCCAGCAGGATCTTGAAGCGTGCGATGTCCTCCTGAAAGAGCTCGGTCACCGATTCACGGACCCAGTCCCGCCCGAAACTGACGCGCGGCTGGCGTTCCCGGAGGTGCTGGCTGGAGCTGCGCGTGTCGACCGCCTGCTGGAACAGCGCAATACGCGTTTCCCGCCACAGGCGTCGCCCGAAGAGCAAGGGTGAGTTCGTGCAGGCAGCCAGAACCGGTGCCGCGACCGCCTGCGCGATGTTGTAGAGATGGGCGAACTCCTCGGCGGCCGCCTGGAAGTGGATCTGGAAGCTCGTGTTGCACGACTCCAGCATCACGGAGTCGTGCTGGACGAGCAGCTCGTCCATGCCCTTGATGTGAAACTCGTAAGCTCCTCCCCTCAGCCGATTCATGGCGCGGTTCAGCGCGAAATAGCGCGGTATGGGCGTCATGTTCTCGAGACCGAGGTCGGATTTCCGGAGCGTGGGAAGGATGCCGCAGAGAGCCACATCTGCGCCGCACTGCTCAGCGGCGCGTCGAGCCATCGAGAGAAGCTCCTTGAGCTGCTTCTCTATTCGAGACAGGCAATCGCCGCCGAAAGTCACGGGATCGAGGTTGGCCTCGAGATTGAATCTCGCGAGCTCGGTGGTGAAGTGAGGGTCGTCGATCGCCTCCAGGACCTCGACGGCCAGTCCGGCAGGGCGCCACCCCTCGCCGACCAGGAACAGCTCCTGCTCCGCTCCCACACGGCGGACTCCGGACTCGATCATGCCCTGATCGATCATCGTTTCCAGGGCTCTCAGATCGTTGAGGACGCGCTTCAGAAAAAGACGGAGGTCCTGGCCGGAGATGTCCTCGTCCGCGACTTCTTGCTCACCCATGGCGGCTCCTCACGAGGAATTCTATGGGCAGCCAACGAGTCGATCAAAGCAGGTCCAAGCAATAGTGATCGGACCCCATCGTGGCGTACCAGTTTCGCATCAACGGCGAGCATGACAATTCCGGAGGGTTTCGGGCACATCTGCATGATCAACCACGATTTCGACTTGCTGGATTAATCGAGCCGTGGCTCCAGACGCTACAGAAACAAGTGTGAGTTTTCGAGCAAGTCTCCGTCTAACGATCTAGAATAGAGCAGGATCGTATCACTCCGATTTCTGAAACGAAGGGAGAAGTATCCAATGGCGAACGACAATGGCGGCGCCAACTTTCTGGTCGGCTTCTTCGTAGGAGCGGCCCTTGGAGCCATGGGCGCACTGCTTCTGGCACCCAAATCGGGCCGCGAGCTGCGCGAGAGCATTGCCGATGAGGGGAGGAAACTGCGGGACCGAGCGCTCGACGAGAGCCAGAAGCTCCGGGAGAGCGCCGAAGAAAAAATCGGCGACATTCGTGAGCGCGGCGGCAAGGCCTACGAGAAGGCCCGTGAAGGCCTGAGCGAGACCTCGCAGGCGGCCCGGAAGACTGCGGACGACGTCAAGCAGGTCCTCACTCAGAGCTGAGCCCGGTCACTTCGGAGACAGAGCTAGCCAACCTATGGGTTCAGACTCCGGGCGCGACGAGGAGCGCCTCTCGACGCTGGATCTGATCAGGCAGGTCGTCCGCTCGCTGATCCAGACCGTAGAGGACGGCGCCGAGCTCGTTTCGACCTCGATCCGCGAAGAGCTGACGAGCTTCCGAGACGAGACGGAGCGCCGGCTCCTCGGGTTCGTCCTCCTCTGCGTCGGAGCGGGGTTTGCGACCGCCGGCCTGGTCGGGTTCCTGAACCAGCTTCTTGACAACTGGCCGCTCACGCTGGTCGTCTTTGGCGCAGCCTACCTGGTCGGAGGTCTGCTCTTGCACATCGGTCGACGGCCGAGCCCGCCAGCGGCAAGCTCCGGCGGGCTAGCGGAGAAGGATTAAGCCTTGGCGGATCGGAGCTCCGCAGAGATTCGAGCATCCCTCGAGCGCAGGAAGGCTGAGCTCGATCGGGATATCGACGAGCTGGGGGGGCGACTCCAGGAAAGCCTCAGTCCTCGCCGCCTGGTCACGCGCCACCCGGCGATAGTAGTGGTGGCCGGCGTGGTTCTGGGTTTCGTTGTGTTCCGTCGGCCCGATCTGGTCGTCCAGGCTGCGAGCCGCATCGCCAAAGCGAGCGTCCCGCTCCTCCTGTCGGGGCTCCTTCGCAGGGGCCCCACTACGGGAGTGCCCCCGGGGAAGTGAAGATCGCGTCAACCCTCACATGATCGGACCCGCTTCGAGAGCCGGCAACGACGACGGGACGGTGACCGAGCATGCTAGGCAGGCTAGTGCTCGCAGAGCCCCGGAATCGCCGCATCCAGAACCTCTTCGATGCGCTCCACGAAGACGAACTCCGTCTCGTCGCGTACGTCGGCCGGCAAGTCCCGCAGATTCGGCTCGTTTCGCTTGGGGAGAATAATGCGTGAGATGTCGGCCCGGCGTGCGGCGAGCACCTTCTCCTTCACGCCTCCGATGGGCAGCACCAGGCCGGCAATGGTGACCTCGCCGGTCATCGCGGTGTCCGGGCGCAGCGGCTTGCCACAATAGAGCGACGCCATGGCGCTCGCGATGGTGATTCCGGCGGAGGGTCCGTCCTTTGGAATGGCGCCGGCGGGCACGTGCACGTGCACTCCGTCGGCTTTGAACTTCTGCGGGTCGATCCCGAGCTCCTCGGCGTGCGACCAGAGATAGCTCTGAGCCGCGCGGGCCGACTCCTGCATCACGCTTCCCAGCTGGCCGGTCAGCGTCAAGCCACTGCCCCCGGGGAGAAGCGCGGTCTCGACGTAGAGTACGTCTCCCCCAGCCTCCGTCCAGGCGAGGCCGGTCGCGACACCGGGTGGTAGCTCTTCCCGCGCCCGCTCCAGCTCGAAGACCTCGGCGCCGAGCATGTCGACGAGCGCGCCGGCAGGGACCGTTACCGGCTCGGTCGAGCCCTCGGCAAACTGGACGGCCACCTTCCGTACGACACGACCGATGACACGCTCCAGCTGTCGCAATCCCGCTTCCCGCGTGTAGCGGCGGATGAGCCGCGCCAGCGTCTCGTCGGACAGGCGACATTGCTCCTCGGTGAGGCCACTCTCCTCGAGTTGGCGGGGCAAGAGGTACTTTTTCGCGATGCCGAGCTTCTCGTCCTCGCTGTATCCGGTGAGACCGAGGACCTCCATGCGGTCAAGGAGAGGCCGCGGAATCGTATCGAGGGTGTTTGCGGTGGTGATGAAAAAGACCTTCGAGAGATCGAAGGGGAGGTCCAGGTAGTTGTCGCGGAACGTGTCATTCTGCTGGGGGTCGAGGATCTCCAGCATGGCCGACGCCGGATCACCGCGAAAGTCCCGGCCGAGCTTGTCGATCTCGTCCAGCATGAATACCGGGTTGTTCACCTGGGCCCGCTTCAGGGCCTGAAGGATGCGACCCGGCATCGCTCCGATGTAAGTCCGCCGATGCCCTCGAAGCTCTGCCTCGTCATGGAGGCCGCCGAGGCTCATGCGCTCGAACTTTCGATTCAGGGCACGCGCGATGGATTTGCCGAGGGACGTCTTGCCCACGCCGGGCGGCCCCACGAACGAAAGGATGGGGGATTTCGCGTGGGGGTTGAGCTTCAGGACCGCGAGATGCTCGAGGATACGTTCCTTCACCTTGTCGAGTCCAAGGTGGTCCTCGTCGAGCACCTCTCGTGCTCGCTTCAAATCGAGCACCGCATCGCTCTCTGTCTTCCAGGGGAGGTCGAGAATGAGCTCGAGGCGATTCTGAATCACGCTCACTTCGGGCGAGGCGGAGGGAAGACGCGCCAGTCGATTGAGCTCACGCTCTGCGTCCTTCCTTGCATCGTCGGGAAGCTCCGCCTTGGCCAGCCGCTCGCGAAGAAGCTCGGTCTCCGAGCCCTGCTCGCCCCCCTCTCCCAGCTCTTCCTGGATCGCTCGCATCTGCTGGCGCAACAGCGCCTCGCGTTGCTGCTTCGTCAGCTCACTCTGCACCTTGCTGGCAATGTCCCGGCGGACCTCCAGGACGCGGACCTCATGCTGAAGGTACTCGTGCATCCGCCGCAGCGCATCGGAGAAGCGCTCCGCCTCCAGCAGATCCTGCGCTTTCGCCGGCTCGAGCCCCAGCAGCGACGCGAGCACGGAGATCCAGCGGGTCGGCGGGCCATCGGTGCCAGCCAGCTCCTGCAAGCTGAGCTGCGCATCGGGTCGCGCAAGGGTCAGGACCCTGGCGCCGAGCTCCTTGACCTCGCGCTCCAGAGCTTCCACCTCGGTGCCTTCATCGACCGTCACCGGCGCAGGCTCGAAGGTTGCCTTGATGTAGGACGTCTCCTGGGTGAGCCCGGTGATGCGGACGCGATCCATCCCTTGCACGAGCAATTGCAGCCCGCCGTCCGGCGCCGGCGCGAGTCGGCGGATGACCGCCCTCGTGCCGACTTCGAAGAGGTCTTTCCTCACCGGCTCTTGAACATCGGCATCCCGCTGGGCAACGACGAGGATCTCTTTCTCCTCGGTAGCGACTGCGGATTCGATCGCGGCGATCGAGACCGGCCTTCCTGCCGCCAGAGGCATTCCCAGGTGGGGATACAGCACGGAGTTCTTGAGTGGGAAGAGAGGCAGCTCTCTGGAAGTATCGCTCACGGCTTTGCCTCTGATGCGATGCTGATGATGAGCATTCCCGCGTCGTAGTCGGTCTTCATGCTGCAGCCTTCGGCGACACATGGAAGCTGTAGGACGCGCTCGAAGCGCGAGTAGGAGATTTCAATGATGTGGTGGCGATAACCGCGCTCCACGAAGCCGTCCCGGCGCACGCCGCTCACGCGGAGGATGGAGCCTTCGGCGACGATCTCGACGTCCTGAGGTTTTACGCCCGCGAGGTCGAACTTGAGAACCCAGCCTTCGGGCGTGCGGTAGATATCGACGCGCGGCGTCCAGTCGAGGCTCTGGGCGTCGTCAAATGGATCGAACAGAGGTCTCACTCGATGGATTCTACAACAACGGGGCTCCGACTCCGCCCGGGGCGTCGACGAGCTAGTGTCCCGTCTCGGAAGTGAGGTTAGCATCGAGAGCGTCGAGGCGCCCGGATCGCAAGGCGCGGCGAGGGCGAAATACCGCGGTATTCAACCGAGCCGCAACGCAGCGAGGCGGGATGCATCGGCGCTCGAATGCAACCTGACTTCCGGGACGGGGCACTAGCCCTTCACACAAATCACCGGCACGACTTTGGCGACCTTTCGTGCCAGATCCGCCTGGTCGGTCGCATCGACGACCTCGCTCACGTCCTTGTAAGCGCCGGGAGCCTCTTCGGCAACCCCGCGGTAGGAGCGGCTGCGAATGAGGATGCCGCGATTCGCCAGCTCCTCCACGACCTGACCGCCGCGCCATCGCTTGAGTGCCTGATGGCGACTCATGCTCCGGCCGGCGCCGTGGCAGGCAGAGCCGAAGGCGAGCTTCATGCTGGTCTCCGTTCCGGCAAGAATGTACGAGGCGGTGCCCATCGAGCCTCCAACGAGGACCGGCTGTCCGACAGGCCGGAAGGCCTCCGGGAGCTCGGGGTGGCCGGGACCGAACGCTCGCGTCGCGCCCTTGCGGTGGACGAAAAGCTTCTTCTTCGTCTTGCCCACTTGATGCAACTCCTCCTTGCAGGTGTTGTGGGAAACGTCGTAGAGGAGCGTCAGTGCCAGATCGCCAATAACCTCGGCGAACGCCTCGCGGACGAACCGTGTGAGGATTTGCCGATTCGCGAGTGCGCAGTTGATGCCGGCCCGCATGGCACCCAGGTACTCCTCGCCCTCCGGTGAGCGGATGGGAACGCAGGCGAGCTCGCGCTCGGGCAGGTCGATGCCGTACTTGCGGGCAGCATTGACCATGCGTTTGAGAAAATCGGTGCCGATCTGATGGCCGAGTCCGCGGGACCCGCAGTGAATAGAGACGACGATGTCACCCACTTTTAACCCGAAGGCTCTGGCAATGACCTCGTCGAAGATCTCCCGGACCTCCTGAACCTCCATATAGTGATTTCCCGAGCCGAGCGTCCCCATTTGCTCCCGCTGGCGCTGCTTCGCGCGATCGGAGACGCAATCCGGCCTGGCACCGGCAACGCTCCCCGCTTCCTCGATGCGCTCGAGATCCGTTTCCCTCCCGTAGCCTTGTTCGACCGCCCAAACCGCGCCACCTCTGAGCATGTGGTCCATCGCCCTCGCGTCGAGACGGATGTCGCTCTTGCTCCCGACACCGGCTGGTATCTTCTTGAAGAGGGTATCCGCGAGCTCTTTCTTGACGCCCTCGATATCCTCGCGGGTGAGGCCCGTTAGGAGAGTCCGGACACCGCAGGAAATGTCGAAGCCCACGCCACCCGCCGAGACGACGCCACCGCGATCGGCGTCGAAGGCGGCCACCCCGCCGATGGGAAAACCGTAGCCCCAATGGGCATCGGGCATCGCGAATGAGGCTTTCTCGATGCCGGGAAGGGTGGCGACGTTTGTCACCTGCTCGTAGACCTTTTGATCCATGTCGCGAATGAGGGACTCGCTCGCGAAGATGATGGACGGAGCCCGCATCTGCCCCTTCGGAGCGATCCTCCACTCCATGGGTGACTGCCTGCGGAAGAGGGACGTATCCATCAGTTTAGGCCGACGGCGAAGCCGTCGCTCCGGTTTCCCTCTCCCTGGCCGGCCTTCGCTGAAGCTTCGGCCGGTCCGCCGTAGCCTTGGCGAAGGCGGAAGGGAGAGGGTGGCTGCCGGCGAGTGAAGCGGGCGCAGCCGGGTGAGGGTGCTCCTCCGACGGCGATGCCGTTCCGCCGGGTGAAGGCTGCGTCGCTCTAATCACACATCTACCACGCACTGGGTGATCCATTTTCCATCCTCCTCGCGAACCTTCAACTCGGTGAATGTGGCACCTTTCACCTCCACTCCGGGAACGTGGCGGGCGTCATCGCGCGGTTCACCCCAGAGGGCCCCGCGCAGTCTCGAACCGTCGACCACCACTTCGAACCGGCGGAACACCATGTTCCGCGTCATCATTTCGAAAATGACGGAGTCGAGCCATTCCACCAGGAGCTGCTCGTCGTCCGGCGCCTCACCGGAGACTTCGACCCGCTCCCGGGGTTCCACCGCGTCGAGCTCCACCGTCAGGACGCTCACCGCCAGGGCCGCCTGCTCAAAGGCCTGCTCCATGGAGTCACCGACCCCACGGACGCCAACGTCCGCATCGTGGGGAAAATGCTCCCAGCGGGGCATTAGGATTAGGGTCCTGGCAAAAATAAGTTCCCATTCTCGGGCGTCGAGGCGCCCGCCTGGCAAGGCGCGAGGAGTGAATAATATCCAGATATATGACCGACGAGCAACGCAGCCAGGGGGGATGGATCGGCGCCCCAGAATGGGAAGTTATTCTTGCCGGGGCCCTTAGTGCATCATCGCGCGCTCACTCCTCGTTCCCGCCTACGCCCTTCGGGCTTCGGCGAGGTCCCGACGAAGCCTTGGCGAAGTCGGACGCGCGCGGCGCCTCGCTCATCATCATCTCGATTCGGCTCCTCGCCTCATCGAGGCTCGGCGCATCGGTGTGCTATCGGCCCATTCGGGCCGGTCTCGCGGCAGACGGGTTGCCGCTCGGCCCGCCTTCGCGTGAAGCTTCGGCAGGTCCACCATAGCCTTGGCGGAGGCGGACAGGCTGCAGACGCATCTTGGCAGCCTCCTAACTGAGGAGCTTCGAGGACCCCACGATGGCAGCCGCAACGTTCGAAAGCTCGCTGATGAAGACGGTGAGCAAGTCGTCTACCGAAACCAGACCCACCACCGCGCCGTCATCATCGACGACGGGAACTCTCCGAACGCCCTTGTCCGCCATCTTGCGGGCGACGAGCATGATGGGCTCACCCGTCTTTACCGTAAAGGGATGGGGCGTCATCGCGCTGTCCACTGACGCCTCGCCGGGGACTTCGCCCGTCGCGACGCCACGAATCACCAGGTCGCGATCGGTGAGAATTCCGATCGGCTTTCTTTTCTCGTTCACGACGATGATGCATCCCACGTCGTCCTCGCGCATCAGCTTGCCTGCCTCCAGCAGGCTGGACTTCGGCTCGAGAGCGGCCACATCCCGGTTCATGATCCTGTCGACCTGCATCTTCCGTCTCCTCTACTCGTTGGATGGACGCCACGGGCGTCGCTGGAGCCCCCGTTTCGGCCCCCCTTGGACCCGGATTTCGCCACCTCACTTCCTGATTCGACGTTCGCGCCTTTTTCCATCCGGGACGTGGCAAAATCAATACCACTTCGAAAGAGCGCTCACTCGACCCGCAACGCTTCGATCGGGTCGAGTGACGCGGCACGCCGGGCCGGCAGGAGCCCCGAGAGAAGACCTGTCACAACGCTGACCAGAAGTGCTGCCACGACGAACTCGACCGGGGTGCGAACGGGAAGCCCCGGCACGAGAAAGCGGAGAAGAGCGGCGAGGCCGACTCCTCCGGCCAGACCGACCACGCCGCCGGCCGTAGCGAGGACCGCAGCCTCGGCCAGGAACACGAACTGCACCTGCCACCGAGACGCTCCTATCGCCCGGAGAAACCCGATCTCCGAGGTGCGCTCACCGACCGAGATCCATGTCATCGTGAGGATGCCCACCGCCCCAACCAGAAGCGAGATGGCCGCGATGGCTCCGACCGCCATGGTAATGATTCCCATGATGTTGTCCGAGGTCTCGAGCATGGCCGCCTGGCTGGTGATCGTGAAGTCCTCGTTTCCATCGTGCCGGTCGGTCAGCAGGCGCGTGATGCCTGCCACGACCCCGTCGAGAAGCGAGGCGTGAGAGAAGAGTACGTCGATCTCGTTGACCTCGTCGAGATTGAACAGGTTCATCGCCGTGCCGACCGGGATGTAGGCCGCGTCGTCGATATCGAACCCCAGGAACTGCCCCTTCGGCTCCATGATCCCCACGACGCGAAAGCGCATGCCGCCAATCCGGACGAAGCGCCCGAGCGCGTTGGCGTCGCCGAACAACTCTCGTTTGAGCTTCGGCCCGACGACGGTGAGTGCCCGCGTCTGCCGGGGCTCGCCCGCAGGCCAGAAGGAACCCTGGCGGGCACGGAACTGCCACACCTCAGGAACGTCCGAGGTGACGCCGTAGACGAAAACACTCCGACCGCGACCGTTTCCCTCGACCCGAGCGGTGGCGAAGGCAAGAGGCATGACCTTCACGACGCCAGAGATACGCTCGAGAGCGCGGGCGTCATCCAGCGTGAGCTTGTGCGTCGTGCCTCCCATGATACCCGGGATGCCCATCGTCTGTGCTTTACCCGGATTGATGGCGAGAAGATTGGTGCCGAACTGGGTGAACTGATCGAGCATGTACTGGCGCGTGCCCTCTCCGATGGAGGTCAGAAGGATCACCGAGCCGATGCCAATGGCGACTCCGAGAGTAGAGAGGAAAGTCCTGAGACGATGGCCCGACACAGCGTCGAGCGCGAATCGAAGAAGCCCACTCATCGACGGGCCAGGGCCTCCACCGGGTCGAGCCGGGAAGCCCTCCGCGCCGGAAGGACTCCGAAGAGCATGCCCACGACGAGCGGAAGCGAGATAGCGGCGAGTGTCGCCCAGACGGGCGGCGATGCCGGAAGATCCGGGTACAGCCCTACCAGCAGCCGCACCGCGAGCCAGCCGATGGCAAGCCCGGCAATCCCTCCCGCCGCGGAGAGAAGGCCCGCCTCCGCAACGAAGAGCACCACGATCTGACGGTTGGCAACCCCGACAGATTTCAAGAGACCGATCTCCTCCGTGCGCTCGGAGACCGAAACGAGCATCACGTTCATGATCCCCACTCCTGCCACTCCCAGGGAAATGGAGGCGATGGCGGCGAGAACGAGCGTGAGGGTGGCCAGGATGGAGCTGAGCGTATCGATGACGGAGTCCTGCGTGATGCAGGTGATGTCTTCTTCATCGTGGCGCTCGATGATGAGAGTCACGACATCGCCACACACCGCGTCCAGCTCCTGATGGCTGCGGGCCTCGAGCAGGATGCGAAACAGGGAATTGCGATTGAACAGACGCATGGCGGTGGCCACCGGCACGACGACGAGCTCGTCCAGATCCATCCCCATCTGGACCCCGCGACCGGAGAGCACACCGACCACGCGCATCCGCCAGCCGTCGACGCGTATCGTCTTCCCTAAAGGGCTTTCGCCGGGAAAGAGCTCGGTCGCCACCTTGGCCCCCAGGACCGCGATCGGCGCACCGCGGTGCAGGTCCACCTCGGGCAGAAACTGTCCGCGGGACATCGTCAGCTGGCGGATCGACGCCAGCTCGGTGGTAGAGCCGACGATCGCCACCTGGCGACGCCTCTCGGCATGAGAAACCGTCCCCGTCGCAAGCACCACCGGTGCCGAACGGTTGAGGCGGCGCGAGCTCCGCGCGATCGCCTGATAGTCGTCGAGCGTGAGGTCGTTCGGAACACCCACGTGGCCCGGAATCATCCCCGTCGTCTCGGTCCTCCCCGGAATGACGATGACGATGTTCGTCCCGAGGCCGGCGAACTGATTGGACACATAGCGCCGCGCGCCCTCACCGAGAGCCGTCAGCAGGATCACCGCCGCAACGCCGATGCACATTCCGAGAAGACTGAGGAGGCTCCTCAAGCGATGACCGACGAGGGCCCCGGCCGCGTAACGAAGGAGGTCACGAAGTGACATGCTCGCCGGCGAGATCGCCAATCCCCTTCATTTGATGCACCTGATCACCCGAGAGTCGACGCGCAACGACGCCGTCCACCAGGACGATGATGCGATCGGCCCGGTGCGCCACGTCGGGATCGTGACTCACGACGATAAGCGTCAATCCGGCAGCGTTCATCTGCTCGAGAAGCTCGAGCACCTGAAGGCCGGACGCCGAATCGAGGTTTCCGGTCGGCTCATCGGCGAGGAGCACCCGGGGACCCATCACGGTCGCGCGGGCGAGAGCCACGCGCTGTCGCTGTCCACCCGAAAGCTGATCGGGTCGATGGGTCGCGCGGTCTTCCAGGCCCACCGCGGCGATGCTTTCGAGTGCTCGCCGCCTCCGCTCCGCGGGCGTCACACCGCCGAACATCATCGGAAGCTGCACGTTCTCGAGGGCGGTGAGTCGAGGAACGAGGTGATACGTTTGAAAGACGAAACCAATGAGATGGCGGCGCACCTGAGTGAGCTCGGCCTCTTCGAGATGCGCCACTTCCCTTCCATCGAGCTTGTAAGAGCCCGTCGTCGGACGGTCGAGACAGCCAAGGATGTTGAGAAGTGTCGATTTACCGGAACCGGAAGGACCCATGACTGCAACGTGCTCGCCGGGCGTAATGTGCTCGTCGACGTCCCTGAGTGCGTGCACCGGCTCGCCGCCGACAACGAATGTGCGCGCGATGTTCTCGAGCTTTATCACGACGGTCTCATGGCGTGGAATCCACGACGACGACGGCACCTTGCTCGACGCCGGCGCGATCGAGCGAGACCACGATCTGCTCTCCGTCCCGAAGACCCTCGAGGATCTCGACGAAATCCCAGTTCTTGAGTCCGACTTCGACCTGGCGCGACTGGAGCCGGTTCCCCTCCACGACGAGCACCTGGTCCCCTTCGAGCAGAGCCGGGGTCGGAATCCTGGTGACGCCGTCGCGAGCATCAAGGACCACCTCGACATCCGCCGAGGTTCCCGGCAGCAACAGCGCTGGGAGCTTCTGGTCGTCCAGCTCGACCTCGATCTCGACGGTGCGGTTCTGCGCCTCGACGTCCAGCACGTAGGGAGCTACGCGCGAGACGGTTCCGCTGAAGTCCTGACCGGCATGGGAATCGACAGTGACGCGAACGCTCTGCCCACGGTGGATCCGGGCCGAGTCCACCTCGTCCATCGGCGCACTGACATAAACGGAGTCCGGGTCGAGAACGTCGCGACAGGAGGCACCGGAAGAGCTGGCGGCGATGGAGTGACCCACTCCCCTACCTCCGTCTGAAGCTCGGCTACGACACCGTCGAACGGCGCCCGCAGAACCATCTTCTTGAGCCTCGCCTCTGCGACGAGCACCCCGGCGCCGGCCCGCTCCACGATCACCTCCGCACCCTTGCAGGCGGCCGCCAGCGATTGCGCCTCGGTGGCCGCTTTGTCCAACAAGTCACTTGAAGCTATCCCGTCCCTCGCCAGCTGGCGGATGCGCTCCCGGTCGCGCACCGCCTGCTCGGCTCGCGTGCAGACTCGGTCGCGCTCCGCGAGCGCCGCCTCTCGATCTCTCGTCGCCAGCTCCAGCTCCGCACGCCGCATCTCGTCATCGAGTCGGAGCAGGACGTCTCCCTTCTCGACGCGATCGCCTTCGCGGAACGGAAGGGCGAGCACTCTCCCACCGACTTCCGGCGACAGCTCCGCGCGACGGTGCGCCCGCACCGTTCCTGCTCGTGAGTTGGTAACCGTCTCCTCGACCCTTCCGGCGGCTACCACGTAGACCTCGACGGCGATCGGCTCGGGTGCCAGAACCCACAGACGGACCCAGACGACGAGGGCGGCCAGGGCCGCCAGAACGGCCAGGCGCTTCAACCAGAGCCAGACGTGGATCTGCGCTCCCGAAGGCACCTGTTCTGCAGCCGTATCCTGGTGATCCATTTGGCAATTATTCTTTCATTTCGTCTAGCATGCCGCATCCAACCACGAAATTTCATCGCACTTCCAGTCTCCTTCCGACCCGGCTCAACCTCGTCATCCTTTGCAAGGCCAGTGCCACGCTCGGCCTTGTTGGCGCTCCCTTTACGGTCTACGATCGACAAGCAGGCACCGATCTTGAATAGACTGAGAGCCATGAAGCGAACCGGGATGTCGACACTCCTTACGTCGTTCGCACTTTGCGCGAGCGGTTGGGCGCAGACCGAAGGGCCTGCTCTCTTCCGGGAGGGAGAGCTTCCCGAGCTGCCGATCCTCGCTCCGGGCGGCGGCCTGGTCGTGCTGGAGCTCGACGTCACCGAAACGGGATACGTGTCGTCCATCATCGACCTCGAATCTCCTGCCGGATTCGTCGAGCTGGTTCGGGATCAGGTCGAGTTCTGGCTCTTCGAGGTCGCGATGGAAGAAGGCGAGCCCGTCCCGTCGAAGGTGATGGTGGCGACCCTGTTCCGGGCGCCAGTGCTGCATGGTGGACAACCGCCGCAGAATGTCCCGTCCAAAAAAGCCTCGCCGAACGTTCCCTACCCTCTGGTCACGGTCACTCCGAACTTTCCGCCGACAGCCCTCTGGGACGGGGCAGTTCTCGTCGAGGTCGAGGTCGACGCCGAGGGCAACGTGGTGGCAGCGGATACGCTCCTCGCTACACCGCCTTTCGAAGAGGTGAGCCTGCGAGCCGCCAGCCAGTGGAGCTTTCGGCCGGCGGCATCAGGAGAGGCGACGGTGGCCTACATCATCTTCGTTCTGCGCCAGCCAGTGACCCAAAGGAAGAGGCACTAGCCCCAAAGCGAAACCAGACAACAATTTCGCTTCCGGGCTAATTCTCCACCGGTCCCAGATACCGGTCCAGCCAGTCGAGCGTCTCGCGAATCACGGGATTGAGAGGCATGCCGTGCCCGCTGTCATAGGTCACGTGCCGCTTGTGCTCATCCGGCGTGCCCAGGAGCTCGTACATCGGGATCTGCGCTTCAGCGACCGGCTCGATGGAGTCCAGGCGTCCATTGAGCATGAGGGTCTGAATCGTGACGCGCGTAACGTAGTTGATCTGGTCGACCTCCGGGCGGGCCCGGCCCGAGGCCAATCCCCCGGAATAGGAGATGTTCACCGCGAGCCGGTCTTCGATCGCCGGGATGATGGCGGCCAATCGCCCGCCCCAGCTCATACCCAAGTACGCTAGCTTGTCGCCATCGATGTCATCCCGCGTTTCTAGATAGTCCACCGTGCGACCAAAGTCCTGAACCCACTGGACGACGCGATCGACGTAACCGCGTGACATATCCGGCCAGGTGGTGGGGAGACCGTTTCGCCGATCGTAGGTGCTCTTGTAGATGGGCCAGACGAAGGCGCGGCCGCTTTTGACAATGAAGTCGTAATACAGGCCGTTTCGACGGAGAAAGTCTTCGAGCTCACCCCGGTTGATCGCCGTCGACCCCGGAAAGTGGATGACGGTCTGGTACGGGGGTTGACTCCCCTTGGGAAGCACCAGATAGACGACGAGCCGCTCGTCTCCGTAGGCGGCGTCGAGCGTAACTTTTTCGGCAACCCAGTGTTCGCTGGCGACAACATCCTGTTCGACGTCTGCATTCAGCGGTGTCGCGTCATACGCGAACTGCTCCCGGTAGACCTCGAAGACCGCGTTCGAGACGGGCGTCTCGCGGCGATAGTCGCGTGCGAGGAACTCGACGGGACTCCCTGCTTTTGCAGGTACGCCGTCAGAGTCGAGATAGCGAACGCAGCGAACCCCGTTCGCAACGGATCGATCGAATGGATCGCGCACCTGCGCGTGGCCGAACGTGTAACCGGGGTCACTCCAAGACCCACCGAGCAGGTAACGTTCGCTTCCCGACGCGTTCCAGCACCACTCGCTCACGTTCCCTGCCGTGTCGAAAGTTCCAAACGGGCCCATACCCTGATGCTCACCTACCGGCGCCGGTGCGTCGGCCTCGAAGTTGCTGAGGGGTACGACGCCGGCGGCCATCCCCCGAGCCCCAGAAATCGTGATCCAGTGGTAGATCGTCGGGAGATGCTTGCCCACGGACTCGCAGTTAGGCGGCCGCCTCGTACCAGCTCACGCCGGACACGGGATGATTCTTTTGGCCTACCGGGTAACTGCCCACCTGCTACGTCGCCGGCCCGGGCCGTCCCGTCGCATCCAGAAAACTTTCCATCGCCTCCCGCCACTCGATGGACCGACCCTCCTGGATGAAATCCTGGGTCCATGGCTCCTCGTTCTCGTAACCTCCTTCGTCAACGAACCGCTGGTACTCCTCGTTCGTCACCTCGTGACGGTCGACGAGGAACGCGCTGAGGCCGAGTCCGGCGAGCGGATTCAGCCCCGCGAGCCAGGGTCTCGCATTCCCTCTGGCGGGGACGCGCACCATGGTGTCCGGCACCGTTCCCGCCTCGACGAGCTCGACGTCGATTTGCAAAGGCCGAAGAGCAGAATGCCGGAAAGCACGGTCTTCGCTCACATAGCCGTGTTTTTCGATTCTGAGCCGTTTCGAGCCGACCGGAATACGAAGCTCTTCGACCGGTGTTTGCCGGGTCGATGAGGAGTCGGTCCGAACGGGCGGCGACCTCGAACCGCTCGTCCGGCCGGAGATGCGGAAAGAGGCGGAACGATGCCAGCTCAGGATGTGAGGAGAGCTTCTCGACCAGAGCGCGGACGAAGTCATCGCTGGTGGACAGCGGTGGAAGAACAATGGGGGCCGGCTCGGGCGGAGCTTCCGGCTCGTCGGCCGCCGGCTCAGGTGCAATGGTCGCTGGTGCCTCGAGTGCGAAGTCTGGAGCGTCCGCCGTCTCCTCGGGGCCTCCGCCCGCAAGGAGGAAGTACAGGACGATTCCTACGACAAGAGGAATCCCGACGACGCCAGCGGGAACGAGGAGCCAGTGCCGGAGCGGTTCGTCATCGCCAGACGAGCGCGCGTCGGAAACGGCGCTTGTTTCCGGCTGCTCGATGTCCTGGTCTTCCCAATTGGACATTGATTATCCCTCGCTCCCGCCTTCGCCGGCGGCGCTAGTCGCAGGCGCCGGCTATGGCGAGGTCCCGCCGAAGTCTTGACGAAGGCGGACGCCTCATCGGCTCGCTCGCATGCTAGTGTGCCCGGTTCACGGGCACAAAATCATGCCGGCTTCATGGAGCTCGGCGAAGGAGGCGCCGGAGCCTGCACCGGCTCCTCCAGAAACAACGGCTCCGTCTCACGCGCGAGCAGGACCCACAGGCCATAGATGCCGAGAGCCGTCCCGAACGGCATGTTGAACAAGTTGAGACCCGAGAGGACGATGGCCAGTATCCGCGCCCAGGATCGGAACTTCAGGAGACCCGCGCCGGCCACGATGCCTGGCAAAGACAGCGCCACGATCACAAGAAACAGCACGACGGCGAACGCACCGAAGAATGGGGCGACCATCAGAGCATCGGCATCGTCGCTCGCGTGTCCGGCGACCTGAATGATCCCGGCAATTCCGCCGAAGAGCGCAAGACACACCAGAGCGCCGACGATGCCGAGGGCGCCCAGGATGATGTAAAGGAATCCCAGAACTTTGACATGTTGGTCCATCGCTCCCTCCCGAGGCGCACCGACGCCCCCTTATCGGTAACGTTCGAGACCACGAAAAGGTTCAACGCGCTCCTCCGAGCGCGGAGCGCGGCACCGTCAGCGTACGACGAGGACCGCGGCCAGCTTCCACATCACGCTGCCGATGAGCATCTGCGGCAAGCCGTTGAGGCGGCGGCTACCCAGGAGGACCAGGCTCGGCTTGCTTCGAGTAGAGACAACTCATTTCTTCGGGGGTTTCTTCTGCACCTCACCGGTCATCGGGACGAACCGGACCGCGAACACCGTTCGGGTCTCGAAACCTTCCTCGGTCCTCTCGATGACTTTGAGCTCCTGATAGAAATCCCCGACGGGAATCACCATCCGTCCACCGACTTTCAACTGCTCGAGAAGAGGCTCGGGCACCTGCTCGGGCGCCGCGGTCACGATGACGGCGTCGAACGGAGCCTCTTCCGGCCGACCGCCGTAGCCGTCGCCGGTGATCACCTCGACGTTGTCGTATCCCAGCTCGGCAAGCAGCTTCCTCGACCGCTCGGCGAGTGGCGAGACGATCTCGATCGTGACGACTCTGTCCACCAGTCCTGACAGTACGGCCGCCTGATAGCCGGAGCCGGTGCCGACCTCGAGCACCTTGTCCGTCGGCTGCGGGTCGAGGAGCTCGGTCATGACAGCAACGATGTACGGCTGCGAGATCGTCTGGTTGTGGCCGATCGTCAGCGGGTAGTCTCCGTAGGCGGCATGCCGATACCTCTCCGGTACGAAGAGGTGCCGCGGGACAGTGCGCATCGCCGAAAGGACGCGCGGGTTCTGGACGCGTCGTGCCTCGATCTGCGTCCGGACCATCTCCGCACGCTCGGCGGTGCGGTCTCCCTGCGACGCCCCTGTGCCTTCGGCCGCGCAACCGGCCACCAACAAACAGCAAACGGCTTTCCAACGGCTCATCCCTCACCCCCACTGTCTCGAGTAACCCCAGTCTGGATCAAATCGCGGAGCTCCCCGGCGATCGACCGGACGCTCGCCGGCTCCACGAGGCCACACTCCATGGCAATCCCGGTGACGAGCTCCGGTGTTGTTATCTCGAACAGCTCGCGGCGCACCGCCAGATTCGCATCGCCCGCATAGAGCTGCCTGGAATCGCCGGACTCCAGTGTCACGGACTCGGCCGTCGAGACCTTGTCGCGCGCGGCGACTCCGTAGAACGGCGCCCCGCAATGACGGGCGGCAAGCGCGGCGGGAAGCGAGCCAACCTTGTTCACCAGCCCCCCGGAAGGCAGCACGGTGTCGGCGCCGACGAGGACGAGGTCCACTTGCTGGTCCAGCATCATCGATGCAATGGCAGCGTCGGCGACGAGCGTCACGTTGAGTCCGCGGGCGGTGAGTGCCTCTGCCACACCCACACCTTCACCCCCGGGACGCGACTCCGCAACCACGACGGACGGAGCCGGCTCGGCGGACAGGAGTGCCTTCGTCACCGTTCCGGATCGCGAGAGCGTCAGGACACAGCGTCCCGCCACGAGTCTCGCCGCCTCGGCGGCCGCCGTCTCATCGTCCCTCACGGCCCGACCGATCGCCTCGTGAGCTGACGCCTCGACGGCGGCAGCGGTCTGAGCCCGGCATTGGGCGAGCACACGAAGTACCCGGTTCGACAATGCGGCCATCGACGGACGCGCTCGGACCAGGCGTTCTCCGAGCACCTCGAGCTCCGTCCAGGCCTGGTCGCGAGCGACCTCGGCGTGGCGAAGAACCGCCGCGCGATCGCGAAGCACTTCGAGACCACGCACCGAAAGATGAGAGGAGCCGTGCTCGCGGTCCTGTTCGATCTCCGTCAAGCTCGGAGCCACGTGCTCGTACGACGTCCAGAGTTGCGGCACCACGTCGCGTCGCAGGATCTCGGTCGGCGTCACCCAGGCCGACTCGGTCGACTCCCAGTCGATCCGGAGCTCGCGACTGGCGCAGTCGAAGAGGTAAGGGTGGACGAGCCACCGTTTGGCGATTTCCTCGTCCTCGACCAGGAACGGTTCTCCCCGCCGCACGAGCGTCACCGCGCCCTCGAGCCCGGTCTCCTCCGCGATCTCGCGCCACGCCGCACGCTCCGGGTCGCCTTCGGCGTAGCCGGCCACCGCGCCCCACTTCCCGCGATAAGAGCCGACTTGCCCGCTGCGTCGAAGGAGAAGGACCTCGCCGTCGTTTCTGAGAAAGCAGGTGACGACAGGGGTTGTGACGAGCTGCGTCACGATTCGTATCCCGAAGCGGTCCGCCGGAGACCGAGCGCTCGCCCTCTCGCCCATGTTCGGATCTCCCCGTAACCGCGTTCGTAGCATATCACCAGGGCATCTCGTATACCTCCGGGCTCATGTTGCTTCTTCCTCCTGGGGAGAAGGTTAGGATGAGGTCGTGCCCTCACCCCAGCTCTCTCCCAGGGGAGAGGGAGCGTGTTCAAGGGTCCGGTACTGCCTTTTTGATTCTCTTTGTGTCTCCGTGTCCACCGCCTCCGTGGTCCGGCTCGATATGCACCGTGACATCCTCGATCGAGAACTCGTCCAGCAGCACCCGCTCCACCGCATCCGCCACGTCGTGCGCTTGGACCGTCGGAAGGTCGGGGGCGACCGTAATCACCACATCGACGGCGGGCGACGTCCCCGCCCAGCGAGAACGGATCCGTCGCACGCGTCGAACGCCGTTCACCGGCCGGACGACGTCGGCAATCGCTTCGGGCTCGTGCGCAATACTGTCCACCAGGACCGGAACCGCGCGACGGAAGAGCCCGTAGGCGAGGTAGAGGACCAGCCCGGCAACGAGAACGGCAAAGAGCGTGTCGAACCAGGGATATCCTCGTGCGGCAAGCTGCCAGCCGACGATAACGGCAATGGTGGTGAGGACGTCGGCAGCGGTATGGCCGGCGTCTGCGGCAAGGAGCTGTGAATCGAGCCGCTTCGCCCACCGTCGCTCCCACAACGTCAGAGCGGTGTTGACAAGAAGGACGGCAATCATGAGCGCGAGCGTCCAACTCGGTCCGGCGATGGCCGGCTCCTCCCGCTCCACCGCTCGCACGACGATCTCGATCGCAAGTACGGAAAGCAGGATGGCCAGTCCGAACACGGCGAGCGTTTCGAACTTCTGATGGCCGTAGGGATGCTCCCGGTCCGGCGGAGCGCTGGCGATGCGGACCACGACGAGCGCGACAACATTGTTCGCGACGTCCGCGAGAGAGTGGATGGCATCACCCAGCAGCGCCATCGAGCCGGTGGCGAAGCCGGCAGCCGCCTTTCCGACGAGCACCGTCAGGTTCGCGGTGCCTTCGATGAGCAGGACCCGCCGGATCTGTCGCTCCCTCTCTTCTTTCGTGACCCCAACGGTCTCCTGCGTTGCCAAGATGATACTCCGGCGTGGATGTTGGCAGGATCGACCTGGCTACTCAACCGGGACGTCTGAAGGGATCTGGCGAGCCTGGTTCGATGTCGATCAATAGGATGCATCCGGCCAGTCAGGCCGTGCCTGGCTGGTAGCCGCCCATCGACCAGGCCTCGAACGCCAAATCATCCGAGGCAAGGCCGCGCGCACAAAGAACGCTGCAAGGCGCGTGCCGCAGTATGCGCTGGGTGATGCTGCCGAGGACGACTTCCCGCAGCCCGGTGAGCCTGCGGCTTCCCACGACGATGACATCTGCCGGCTGGCTGCGCGCCACCTCGAGGATCTCGGCCGCCGGTGATCCTCGCCGGCACTCACGCTCCGAGCTCAAACCGTACCGATTCAGCAACCGTGCCGCCCGCGCGAGGATCTCTTCCCCACGCGACTCGAACGATTGCGTGAGCGCGATGCTTGCCGGCTCCTCGCCGGCGAGGGCCCACATCGCCGGCGGTGCATCGATGACATGAACGAGCCGGATCGCAGCGGTTGCCGCCTTCGTCTTGCGTGCGAAGGCCTCGACACCGGTCAGGCTGTGCGGGGAACGGTCGACCGCAACGAGCGCACGGAACTGGCCCTCACGGCGCTCCTGCCGGCCCGCCCCGTCTTCGTCGGCTCGCACGACGAGCACATCGGTGCTCGCCAGTGACACCACCTTCTGAGAGACCGAGCCCATCAGAAAGCCGCGACCCGGACCGCCACCGAGCGCTCCCAGCACGATCAGGTCCGCCCCGAACTCCTCGGAAGCGCGGACGATCTCCTGTGGCGGGTCGCCGCTCGCCGTCCCCGTCTCTACACGGACACCCAACCCGGCGACGCGAGACTCGGCAGCCGCCAGAAGCCTCTCTCCGCGAGCTTGCGGCGAGACGTCTTCGCGGGCGAGAAAGAAACGACCGGGAGCAACGACGTGCAGGACCGAGATCGTGTCGAACCCGGAAAGCCCCAGGCACCAGGACAACGACGATACGACAGCGTCGAATGCGGGATCGTCGTCGACGCAAACGAGAATTTTCAACGTCCGTGACCTCCCACCGCGTCGCAGCGAGGTTCAGCGAGTCACGACCCTCAGGGTCCGCGCAAGAATAAATGCTCATTCTTGGGCGCAGTCTAATAAAGGGCGCCCGGCTGGCAAGCCGCGAGAAGTGAATAATATCCAGATATATGAGCATCTTTCCACTTCGGCCGCTGACGCGGCCTAGCCCTCCGCTCGACAGGCTCGCTGCGGAAGGCGGGAGCAACGCAGCCAGACGGGATGCATCGGCGTCCCAAAATGTGAAGTTATTTTTGCGCGGGCCCTTAGCCTTCCGCAAGGGCGGCGGTCTCCTCGAAGGGCAGCGTCAGCCTCGCGCGACAACCCCTGCCTTCACGTCGGTTTCTCAGTGTAAGCGTGCCGCCGTGCGCCTCGGCGATCTGGCGGCTCAGAACGAGCCCGATGCCGCTACCTCCGACCTTCGTCGTGAAGAACGGAACGAAAAGATTGGCCGAGTTGGTGATTCCTGGTCCATCATCCTCGACATCCACCACGAGGTAGCCGTCCTGCACTTCCCACGAAACCCGGACGCCCCCGCCCGTCTCGCCGGATGCGTCCACGGCGTTGCGCAACAGATTGATGAGGAGCTGCTCGAGCTGGTCGCCGTCCGCCTGGATCCGGACGGACGGACCCGGTAGGATCTCGACCGGGAAGCGCGTCTGGAGCGCAACGACGCGGCGCACCCATGTCTCCACCTCGACCGGCTGGAACGTCGGCTGCGGCAGACGAGCCAGCCGCGCATAGGCGCTCATGAAGCGGCTCAACGACTCGCTGCGCTCTCCGATCACATCGAGGCCGCACTTCATATCGTCCTTCCAGTCGGGCAGCATGGGCTTGCGTTCAAGAAAATGGGCCAGCGTCCCCGCCATCGACTTGATCGGTGCCAGCGTGTTGTTGAGCTCGTGCCCGATCACCCGGATCAAGCGCTTCCACGCCTGGCGCTCTTCCTCTCGCAGCGCCTGACTCAGATCGGAGAGAACGATCACGTGATGATGCTTGCCCTCTTCGCGAAAGTTGCCGCGCCTCATGCCCCAGCGACCCGTCTTCCCCGGGAAAGTCTTCTGAAAAGTCCGATCACTATCGCCGGTCAGGCACTCGGCGAGGCCGAGCTCTGAGGCCTGTCGACCCAGGAGCCGGTTGGCCGGCTGTGCGAGAAGCTTCTCGCCGGCTTTATTGACGAGCTTCAGCTCCTCGTCATCGTTGAACGTGAAGACGGCCACATCGATCTCGGCCATCACCGTCCGGAGAAGATTCGTCGCCTCCACCGCTCCGAGCCGCTGGTCGTGAAGGGTCTCGCCGAGAATGTTGGCTTCGAGCATGACCTGGCCGAGCGGCTCGTCGGCATTGGCACCCCGCGCACGAATGGAGTAGTCACCCTCTCTGAGCGCGGCGAGCAGGTTCGACAGCGTCTGGAGCGGAGTGATCACTCGCTCTCGCACCGCGAAGGCGAAGCCCAGCCAGCCACCGACGATGAAGAGCGAGAGGGTCCATTGCACTTTGGGCGTGTAGTCACCTCCCCAGATGAGGACCATCGACACCAGAACACCGGGGAGCCCGGAAGCGAGAGCCAGAAGAAAGACCCGCACATGGTGGCTGAGCGTCCTCCCGGGAGTGAGAACCAGAGACGACGAGCGCGGCGCCGTGCGCGCTGCCTCTACCCGGGACTGGGAATTCGGGTGAGGACCCGGGGTCTGGGATGACATGCCGTCCCCTCGCTTGGGACTGGTGCTAGATCCGGTATCGTTCCAGACGGCGATAGAGCGCGCTTCGGCTCAGTCCGAGCGCCTTCGCCGCCTGGCTGACGTTCCCATTGTAGCGAGCCAGAGCCTTCTGGATCAGCAGGCGCTCCACCTCTTCGAGATTCATGTCGTCGAGGGAGTCGACGCCGTCGCCGCTGACAGCCCGCAATCCGAGGTCCGCCACCTTGACTGTCTGGCCCTGTGCCATGAGGACGGCCCGCTCGACGGCGTGATCCAGCTCGCGAATGTTCCCGGGCCAGGGAAACTCGACGAGCGCCTTCATGGCGCGCTCCTCGAAGCCGACGAGCCGCTTGCGGTAGTGCCGCGCGTGCCGCGCCAGAAAGGCTTCGGCGAGTGGCTTGATGTCCGCCTTGCGCTCGCGAAGGGGAGGCAGATGCATCTCGATCGTGTTCAATCGGAACAGCAGATCCTGCCGGAATCGTCCGTCCGACACTTCCCCGTCGAGGTCGGCGTTGGTGGCGGATAGAATCCGTACATTGGCACGACGCGTTTTCGAAGAGCCCACCCGCTCGAACTCGCCGGTTTCGAGTACGCGGAGCAGCTTTCGTTGCTGGGCGAGCGGAACGTTGGCGATCTCGTCGAGAAACAGCGTCCCACCCTCTGCGAGCTCGAAACGTCCGACCCGATCGCTCTTCGCGTCGGTGTAAGCCCCTTTCACGTGTCCGAAGAGCTCGCTCTCGAAGACGCCTTCCGAAAGACCCCCCACGTTCACGGTGACCAGCGGCCTCGCGGCACGAGAGGAGACCTGATGGAGCGTCTGAGCGATCACGCCCTTGCCGGTGCCGTTCTCGCCGGTGAGGAGAACGTTGGCGTCCGAGGGACCCACCCGTTCGATGATCTCGAGGAGAGGCTGCATCGCATCGGATTCGGCGACGAGCTTCGGTGTCGGGTCGTCCCGGAGGAGCTGGTTCTCGGCCTCCAGCCGCTCGCCGCGCCGCAGGGCATGGCCCAGCTCGATCTGTGTGCGAAGAATGCTCAGAAGCCGCGCGTTGTCCCACGGCTTCTGGATGAAGTCTCGCGCGCCGTTGCGCATCGCCTGCACGGTGAGCTCGACGCTCCCCCACGCCGTCATGACCACCACCGGCAGCGTGTCGTCGATCTTGTGGAGCCTCTTCAGGAGATTCAGGCCTTCTTCTCCCGAAGTGGTATCCCGCGCGTAGTTGAGATCCATCAGCAGCAGATCGAAATCCTGCGACTCGATCGCTTTGAGGATGCCGTCCGGGTTGTCGACCGTCTCCGTACTGTATCCCTCTGCCTTGAGAAGAAGGCGAAGCGCTTCCAGCACGTCCGGCTGGTCATCGGCCACCAGAACGCGGGGAAAGTGCGTCGGCATCTTTCTGTCACCCAGTGCCCGGCCACCGGGCTCCGCCACGCTGCTAGGCAACGGCCTTCTCGACCCAGCCGTCCTTCAGCCGCACGATGCGCTGGCCGTAGGAGGCGTTGA
Source organism: Candidatus Marinacidobacterales bacterium (assembly GCA_965237685.1). Lineage (GTDB taxonomy): Bacteria > Acidobacteriota > Vicinamibacteria > Marinacidobacterales > SMYC01 > CBDEGF01. The sequence goes on along the minus strand of CBDEGF010000003.1, from coordinate 277,769 downwards.
GCTCGGAGTGGGTCACCTGGACGATCGTCGTCCCCTCGTCATTGAGCTGCTTTAACAACTCCATGATCTCCTTGCCCTGCTCGGTATGGAGGTTTCCGGTCGGCTCGTCGGCCAGGATCACTTTCGGGCTCATGATGACGGCGCGTGCTACACCCACGAGCTGCTGCTGGCCTCCCGAGAGCTGGTTCGGGTAGAGGTCCTTCTTGCCAACGATGCTGAAACGATCGAGCGTGTCGGCCACCAGAGCCTGACGCTCCGATCGTTTGACATTTCGATAGGAGAGCGGAATCTCGAGGTTCTCGTAGACCGTCAGGTTGTCGAGAAGATGGTACGCCTGAAAAACGAACCCTATGTACTGCTTGTTGAGCTCGTTGCGATGCTTCACCTTCATTTCGTGCACGGGATGATCGAAGAAGTAGAACTCGCCGTTCCAGGCGCCGTCCAGCATTCCGAGAATATGAAGGAGCGTGGACTTGCCCGCACCGGAGGGCCCCATGATCGTGACGAACTCGCCCTCCTCGATATCGACGTTGATCTGCCGGAGCACATACGAGCGCCCCGCCCGGGATTCGTAGAATTTTTCGAGGTCTCGCAGTCGGATCAGTGGGTCCATCCTGTTCACCCGAGGCTCGGCGTCGCCGGCGCGGCGCCACCTTCCCTTTCGTTTGTGCCCGTCAATTGAGGCGGAGCTTGTTGTAGGTTTCCCAGGCGGACGTGTCCGAAAGAATCACTTCGTCACCTTCCGTCAGCCCGGCCACGATCTCGATCGTCTTGACGGAGCTCTTGCCTAGACGCACTTCGACGCGCTCGGCCATCTCTCCGTCTTCCAGCAGGCGGAAGAGATCGATGGTGGTTCCCGCCTGGCCGTAGGCCGGACGACCCACGTAGAGCACGTTCTCCAGCCTCTCGATCTCGATGGTGCCGTCGACGCTCAGGTCCGGCCGGACGCCTTTCGGAAGCTCACCCGTGAGTGATGCGTCGACCGTGACCGTGCCATCCTGAACGGCGGGATCGATGCGGATGACCTCACCTTCGATGAGACCGTTCCGGGTGTCGATGGTGACCCGCTGTCCGATCTCGACGTCCTTTGCCTGGGTCTCCGCGATACGCAACTCCGCTTTGAGATGTTCGGGCTGCGCCACGCGGGCGAGATTGATTCCGGGAGTGACCTGCTGGCCGACCTCGACCGGTACCTGTTGCAACACGCCCCGAATGCGGGGACGGATTTCGAGCCCGGCAACCTGGCTCTTGCAGAGCTCGAAAAGAGCACGGAGCTGCTGGAGGTGGGCGCGTTCAGCCCGAAGCTGCGCCTCGTTCGACTCGTTCGCAATCTTCAGACGTTTCTGCTCGAGCTCGTTGCGTTTGCGGAGCTCCTTCGTCCTTTCCTGGGAGAACTCGAGCGTCAACTTGCCGATGATGCCCTGCTCGTACGTCTCTCTGTCCGCTTCGAGCTGCAGCTCCGCCTGACGGAAATCAGCCTGCACGGAGGCGGCGAGCGCCTGTTGGTTGAGCAGCTGACTCTCCAGTCGCACTTCGAGGTCCTCGAACCTGGCCTCGGCGGCCCGCAGCTGGAACTCGGCGTCCTGGGCCGATTGCTCGAGCTCGGGGTTGCTCATCACGAGCAGCACCGTGTCCGGCTCCACGTCCACGCCCGGCAGAACTTTGATGGACTCCACGCGGCCCTCGGTGCGCGCCGCGACCCATCGGATCTCGACCGGAACGAGCGTTCCGGGACCGCGCACCTGGCGCAGCATCGATCCACGTTGAACGGTGTCCATCCAGACCGTCGAGCGCTCGACGCGCGGGGCGGCGGGCTCGAGCTGCGCAATCCAGACCGCCAGGATCGCGAACAGCACGCCACCAGCGACCATCATGATCCGCTGCTTGCGCTTCCGGGCCTCGACGACTCCTTCTCGTTTGATGTCCATTAATCTATCTCCGCTCCCGTTCCATATTAGCCCCAACCGCAAGCTGCGTGCCAGCCGTTGCCCTTTGTATCTAACTGATTCCAAAGCAACAACCCTTGAGCCCCCAGGACAAGTGTCCGGAAATGAACACTTTATCCGGCCACTCTGGCCGACCACGAACAAGGCCACGCTGGCCCGTTCTTGCAAGCTTCATACGTAATTAAGGACGACAACGGATCGCGAAAGGATGAAATGCCGGCGCTGAAGCCAGGAGTTCCGCGAACGGTCGTTCCGGGGTTCCGGAACTTCCGGGGTTCCGTGTGATCTTTTTCGACTTTCGTGGCAGCTGTGTAGGGTCTCTGTGTTCTCGGTGCTCTCTGTGGTGCCGACCAGCCTTCGCGTGAAGCTTCGGCCGGTCCGCCGTAGCCTTGTGCGAAGGCGGACTCGTCCTTCCACGGATTCGTTTGGTCACGGGCTCCGGTCACGGAGAGCAGGTCGCACGAGCTGCGCCTCGGGCACGAGGCTTCTCCCGGGGAGCTCGTCCGGGATCGGCAGTTCGAGAATGTCGAGGACGGTCGGAGTCACGTCGATCGCGCGTACTTTCGGCCAGACCGAGCCTTTCCGAATCTTCGGACCCCAGGCGCCGAAGATCGCCAGCATCTCGCGACGGGTCGGGATGAAGATGTGGCTCCCTTCGGGCGGCGTGGTCGTTACGATCTCGTCGACGTCGGTCGACGCCGACGGATAGTAGCCGAGCGCGAAGTCGAGGAACAGATCTCCCGTCGAGGAACCGCCCGGCTGCAACATCCCGTCGCGTGACGGTTCCACGATGTGTGTGATGACGGGCTCACCGTTGTCGGGATCGCGTATCGCGAACAAAACCTCGCGCACCTCCGCAAGTACTTGTTCCCTTTCCTCCAGCGGGACGATCCCCTCTTTGCGATCCACTAGATTGACGGCGACCGACGCGTCCGCTAGCGGTAACGCTAGAGCCCTGGTTCTCGACAGATCGATGGACCGATCGGGGTTCAAGGCGAGCAGGCCCGCCTGCAGGAGGGTAATGTTGATGTGAATACGGCGGTCCGTACCCGCCATGCCATGGTCGCTCACGATGATGACGTGCGCGCCGTCCCGCCCGGCGGCCTCGAGCAGCCTGCCCAGAAACCGGTCGACGATGGCGGCAGCGGATTCGTACGTCGGCCAGAGTTGCTCGGCGAGCGCCTCGTCGTAGCCCGAGAGCGAGCGATCGAGATAGCCGGTGAGCGAATGCCCTACCTCGTCGAGCGCGGGCGTGTACAGGAGCACCAGCGCGTAGTCGCCTGGGGCCAGGACCCACTCCGCCTGTGCTTCGAGCTGGCGAGTCACATGGTCGATCGTCTCGAGAAATCGCTGCTCGGCCTCGCCGGTGCCACCCTGCGGAATGGTCGGGCCCAGGCCTCCGGCGCGATACAGGCGGCCGCCGGAGTTACCGGCGAAACTCATCGCGCGGATGTCGGATGCTCCGGGAAAGCCCGGCAGGTAACGCGCGACCTCCGTCGCTCCGGAGCGAAACAGCAGAAAACGCGTCGCGGTGGGATCGAGCTCGAACAGGCGCAACGAGAACCACAGCTCCTTGCCCTCGTGCGACGTTTCGATCGGAACGGAGAAGCGCTCGTTCTCCCCTGGCTTCACGCGCGCCAGAAACTCCACCTGGCGTTTGTCTTTGAGAACACCCAGCGTGTCGCAGCCTGCGGCCGGGTCGAACGGATCGTCGAACAGCAAACCGTGGAAGATCTCTTCTCCCACCGCGAGCTCAATCTCCCGTGCCTCACTGCCCCTGGCCTCCGGGATCTCCCAGCCGGATGGGGTACGCGGCGGCGCCGATACGGCGTCGACGACATCCGCACGCAGCACCACGTCCGTGTAGCCGTACAGAATCTGCAGATTCGAGTCCTCGCCGCTCGTCAGAGACTCGTACGGCCCGAACGGATAGGACTGCGGGGCATGAAAGGCGTACGTCTTCAGTCCCGCCCTGGCCGTGTACACCCACAGGGGGTCGACCCGCAGCGGACCCGATCGAAATCCGGATTGCCATTCGAGACGCGAGTACTCGGAGGCCGGCATCGGAAGCAACGAGTTCGCTGTGATACCGCTCGTGTGCCCGTAGTGGCCGGTGAATATCATGGCGTGGCCAGCGGCCGTCTTGGTGGGAAAGCTCGAGATCATGCCGTCGGACCAGGCACCCTCGTCGACCAACCGACGGAAATTGGGAAGCTTTCCCTCCTCCAGAAGCTTCGAGATCATCCAGAAAGCCGCGCCGTCGAACGAGATCAGGATCACGCGGCTGGCGGGCTGCGCGGTGAGAGATGAAGCCACGCAGACCAGGGCCAGGACGACGCCGCAGGCAACTCGGCACATGGCAGCGGATTGTAGCACCCAGTGCAGGGCACCAGACGTTGCCATCTCGTGACTGCGGTGGTACACGAGGCCTCATGAAACGGTTCGTCATCGCTTTGCTGTTCGTACCCGCCTGCAGCCGGTCATCTGAGGAAGCGGACCGGCCGAACTTTCTCGTCCTCGTCGCCGACGACCTCGGTTACTCGGACCCCGGCTTCCTCGGAAGCGAGATTCGAACGCCGAGCTTGGACGCCCTGGCCGAGCAGGGGCTGGTGCTCACGAACTTCCACGTGGCCCCGGCCTGCTCGCCGACACGAGCGATGCTGCTCACCGGCGCGGACTCGCATCTGGCTGGCTTCGGAACCACCGCGGGTGACTTCGACGAGAACCAGCGAGGACAACCGGCCTACCTCAGCTACCTGCCGGACCGCGTGGTCACTGTCGCAACGCTTCTACGCGACGCCGGCTACCACACCTACATGGCGGGCAAGTGGCACCTCGGAGCTGGGCCTGGCCAGCGTCCGCACGAGCGAGGTTTCGAGCGCTCGTTCGCACTCCTTCCCGGAGGCGCCAGCCACTTCAGCGACCGGGCGCCGATCGTGAGCGGCTCGTCGGTACCCTATGTCGAGGACGGCGAAGGGGTCGAGCTTCCCGAAGATTTCTTCTCATCGAACTACTACACGGACAAGCTCATCGAGTACCTGCGCGACGGTGCCGAAGACGATCGGCCGTTTTTCGTCTACGCAGCCTACACCGCGCCTCACTGGCCCCTCCAGGTTCCCGACGACGAGATCGACCGCTACCGCAGCCTCTACGACGAAGGCTACGACGTCCTGCGCGAACGGCGGACTCGAAGTTTGATCTCGCAAGGCGTCGTCAATGAGAAACAAGCCGTTTCGGCTCGCCTTCCCTGGGTCCCGCCGTGGGAGTCCTTGTCTCCGGCAGCGCAGCGGGTCGAGGCTCGAACGATGGAAATCTACGCCGCCATGGTCGAGAACCTGGACCACAACATCGGGCGGCTGCTCGACTTCCTCAGAGCAACGGGGCAATACGAGAACACCGTGATCCTCTTCTTGTCCGACAACGGCGCGGAGGGAAATCCCATTGGCTCCATGTACGACAACGCCGATTGGATCCCGGCCCGGTTCGACAATCGCTACGAGAACATGGGCCGCGTGAACTCTTTCATCTACTCTGGCCCCGGCTGGGCGCAGGCCTCGACCGCTCCGTTCCGACTCTTCAAGACATTTCCAACCCAGGGCGGTATCCGCGTTCCCGCGATCGTGCGATTTTCCGGTCTCCAGCGGAGTGGCACTCGCTCGGACACCTTCGCTTCGGTCATGGACGTAGCTCCGACACTGCTCGAGCTGGCGGGCATCGAGCCTCCGGACACGCATCGCGGCCGCGAGGTGACGCCCATCCAGGGACGCTCGATGGTGCCTTTCCTGGACGGGGCATCGGATACGGTGCACGAGGCGGACTTTGTCATGGGTTGGGAGCTCTTCGGGCGCCGCGCCATTCGCAAGGGCGACTGGAAGCTGGTCTGGCTCTTCGAGCCCTACGGCGACGAGGAGTGGATGCTGTTCGACCTCGCGAGTGACCCGTCCGAGTCGAACGACCTGTCGGAGCAGTTCCCCGAAAAGATGCGCGAGCTGTTGAGCGAGTGGGACGCCTACATGAGAGAGAACTACGTGATTCTGCCCGGCTACGATACGTCCTACGCTCTCGAGGAATTCGAGCGGTGAGCGGACGCTCTATCCAAACGGGGATTCCTGGCCGGTTTTCTTCTTCCCCACCGGCGTGTTGCACTCCGCGCAGCGGTACTCGTAGAGCTCACCGTCCGGGAGCACCAGAAGGAGTCTCGACTTCGTAGGGGTCGCCGCCTTGCACGTGGGACAGTAGAGCGTGACGGCGTCGAAGTCCTCGTAGGTGGGTGGCGGCCCCTGTCCGCTCATTGTTTGAAAAGAATAACTATAACCCGTCGGCTCAATGAAGAGGAGGGGTGGTGAGCGGCGACCGGCGAGCCTTCGTTGCCCGCTCGAAGCCCGCCGCCATCGCGATGAGCCGCCCTTCGCTCCAGGGTCTCCCGAGAAACTCGACGCCGACGGGCACGCCGATCGGCGCCGTAGCGGTCGGTTCGGAGAAGCCGGCCGGCACCGTGATCCTTGAGCAACACCGGAACGCAGTGAAGAGAACCGACGAAGCCCGAGCTCGCGAGCTTGCGGTCGAGCTCGTCGGCGATCTCGAGCGCTCTCGGATTGACGAGAATGACCGTATTCAACGATGGGCCCTTTTCGTCGTAGGCCTCGATCCGCGCGAGGTAGCCCTGCACGAGGTCGCGGCACGTGAGCTCGTCCGCGCTCATCGCGGCGTGAACCTCCACGATGGTCGTTTCCTCGATCACGAACTGAGCCCGCGACACCGAGGCAAGCGAAAGAAAGCAAGCGGCGAGCGCCCGAGTCATTTATCGTCCAGCTCCGCGGTCCAGTTCAGAACGATCTTGATGTCGGGGGAGGCGCACTCGACCGCAAAGAGAAAGCGCTCGCCGTCGGAGGTTACGTCGTACAGAAACGTGTTGAGGCGATTGTCCGCGGTCCACGAAGTCACGAAGAGCATCTGCGGAGCACCGGCCACGAGCTCGTCGTCGGCCTCGACGGCCACCGACATGAGCTCCCCGTTCGCCGCCACGTAGAAGAGCTCTTTGCCATCGCCCCGCCAGTGAGGCTCGTAGCCTCCCGACGAGGAGATCCTCCACTTGGCATCTGATGCCGGGAAGGGCTGGACGTACACCTCGTGGCGGCCCGACTCATCGGAGGTGTAAGCGATCCAGCGGCCGTCGGGCGAGAAATGCGCGTCCCGCTCGTCCGCGGATGTTCCGATGAGAGGCGTTGCTTCGCCGGTCTCGTCGATGCGCAAACCCGAGATATCGAAGTCCCCCTTTTCGCTTCGCGAGTGGTAGGCGATGAGTTTGCCGTCGCCGGACCAGGAGGTCGGCATGACGAGACCCTCTCGCATCAACGTCGCGGCACCGGCGGCCGGGATCACGTACATCCCTGACGCACCGCCCTGTGTGGTCCAGAACGCGAGCCTGTCGCCATCGGGGGACCAGACCGGGAACATGCTTATTTGCGGACCCGTGGTCAGACGCGTCGAGATGCCTCTCGCCAGATCAAAGACCCAGAGATCGTGATTTCCGATGTCGAGATTGAAGAGTGCCGCGGCCACGAAACGACCATCCGGGGAGATGGCCGGATCGCGCCCACCCGCGAAGCGTGCGACGCCCCCCTGGAGCTCTTCGAGCTCCTGTCCGTCGCGGTCGAGCCACACGAACCGTCGAACGTCCTCACCCGTCCGATAGGCGAGAACACCCGTGTTGGAGGCGGAGAAGAAGGCGCGGTAGTTGTACGAATCGTAAGCAAGGTTCGTTGCAATGGGTACAGGATCCCCCTCGAAGGCCAGGGTCGAGGGGTCGAAGGGCTGGGCGATGAGTGCCCGGTCGCGCGCGTAGAGAAGATGACCGGGTACAGTCTGGGCAGTCAGAGGACGAGGGAGCACCAGTTGCGGAGACACGCTGTCGACCGAGCTCCAAGAGATCCCCGATGACCTCACGTCGCCGAAGTTCATGAACAAAAACCGCCGGCCGTCGGGAAGAAACTGAGGCCAGCGATGCGAGATTTGTCCTTCGGCTCTTCGAGTGACCGGCTCCGGCTCCCCGCCCGAGGCCGGGATTGTGTACAAATCGGACTCGGAGTTCGGCGCGAACACAACCGTTCCATCGGTGCCCCAGGATCCACCGCGTGCGTTCCCCACGGCGCACAGACGCTGGACCGGCCCCCCTTCGATCCCGATCGTGTTGAGACCACCGCCGGCAAAAAAGCCGAGCGAGCGACCGTCGGGAGACCAGAAAGGATGTGACGCGCCCTCAGTCCCCGCGAGCCTTCGCGACTCCGGCGCGTCGAGAGGGCGCAGCCAGATCGTGTTGTCGCCGGAGCGGTCCGTGGCGACGAAAGCGACGTGGCGACCGTCCGGCGAGATCTCGGGAGCTTCGTTGGCAGCGAGGCTCACGCCGGCCGGTGGCAGTATCGAGAGCCACCGCGTCGTCGCGGGTTCCGGCCGCGGCACGAGCAGGCTGGCCAGAAGAGCGACCAGCAGGATGCCGGCGGCGATCCACCCGAGCGCCGGCCGGCGCTTGTCAGCGGGCCTTACCGGATCGTCGAGCCCGGTGTCACGGATCTGTCTCAACGCCAGGCCCAAGTCGCGGACACTCTCGCGCCGGCGTTCAGGGTCTTTGACGAGACAGCTCTGCACGAGCCGATCGAGCGCGCGCGATACCGCCGGCTGGAGCTTGCGGAGAGGTGCGGGCTCTGCGCTCAGGATCGCCGAAATCACACTCGCCGGGCTCTTGCCGGCAAACGCTTTTTTTCCGGTGACCATTTCGTAAAGCAGCGCGCCGAACGCGAAGACGTCCGACCTTGCATCCGCCGTCCGGCCCTCGAGCTGCTCGGGTGCCATGTACTGGACGGTGCCCAGAAGAGCGCCGGCGTCGGTCAACGGCTTCTGCGCGGTCTGGTTCTCGGAGTCCACACTCGCGCCGGCCGGTGGCGTTGTCACGCGCGCCAGCCCGAAATCGAGAAGCTTCACCCCCGCGGTGGTGATCATGATGTTCCCCGGCTTCAAGTCCCTGTGGACGACACCGTTCCGATGGGCGGTGTCCAGCGCGTCGGCGATCTGGATGCCGTACTCGAGCGCTCTTTCCAGCGGGACCGCGGCTTTGGCGAGCCCATCCGCCAGCGTCTCCCCCTCGATGTACTCCATGACGATATAATCGATGTCTTCATCCAGGCCGACTTGTCCGCCGGAGCCTTGGCGAAGGTGGACGTCGTACAGCGTGCAGATGTGAGGGTGGCTCAACTGCGAGATGGCGCGGGCCTCGCGCTCGAAGCGCGCCCTTGCCGACGCGTCACGGGTCAGGTGAGGCGGCAACACTTTGACAGCGACCGTGCGGTCGAGGCGCGTGTCGCGCGCTTCGTAGACCTCGCCCATACCGCCGGCGCCGGCGGCGGAGAGGATCTCGTAGGGTCCGAGCTTTCTGCCGCGCTCCATCATGACGATCGGCGAGATCCTAGGACGCTTCGCCGGAACCTACAACCGTTGGTTTCGGATCCATGAAACGTAAGGCGCTTCATTCCTTCTTGGGATAGAATGATGGCCGGACACTGACGGATTCGTAAGAGGTGAGATTATGAGGGTTCGGCACGTTGCCCTTCGGCTCGTTCCTTTGGTACTGGTTCTTCTGTTCGCGAGTGGTGCATCGACGCAGTGGACGCCGGAGAAGCCGGGAAGCGACAACATCGAAGTCCTTTCCCATGTTCCGCTTGGCCCTCGGCTGAACACGTCGGACATCGACATCGAGCAGGAGATGCACCGGCCCTACGCCTACGTCGGCCGCATGGTGTACGGGTCCGAAGGCGACAAGGGCCTCGACATCATCGACCTGAGCGACCCGGAGAACGCCAAGCGCATCTATTCGTGGCGTATCGAGAACCAGGACCTTCATCTCGGCACGGGCGGCATGGATGTCAAGCACTTCAAGTACGACGGGCGCTACTACGTCGTGCAATCCCTCCAGTTTCGCCAGGGTGGTCCGGACCCGGACCTCGGTGCGGTGGTGCTCGACGTGACGGGTCTTCCCGACCCGGCCAAAGTCAAGGAAGTGGCCCGGATCCGCGCACCCGATAACCCGGGCGGGTTCCACAACATTTTCGTCTACAAACACAGCAACGGTGCCGTCCTTCTCTTTGCGACCGTGTCGGGTCCCCACGCCCATGTGTACGACCTCGGGCGCGCGGTGTCCGGGGACCTGGAGAACGCATTGGTGGCCAAGGTTCCGGTCCCCAGCCAGGAGAGTGAGCGCCGCGGCTATCACGACTTCTATGTCGGCTATCACCTCGACAGCGGCGAGGACCGCTTCTACGGTGGCGGCACCGGCGGGTACTACGTGTACAACGTGACCGACCTGGAGCAGCCGAAACTGCTGGTCACTCTGACAGGCATTCGCGGTGTGCGAAACGGCCACACGTTCACGCCGACGCCGGACGGCCGGTATGTCATTGCGGAGACGGAGTACCAATACGCACCGCTCCGCATTTTCGACCTGAAGCCGGCTCTCGAAGGTGAAGTCGAGAACATCTCGAACCCCATTGGCGCCTGGACGGCGGATTGGCGGCACGTCGCTCACAACCACGAGGTCCGCTGGCCCTACGTGTTCGTCTCAGGCTATCTCGATGGTCTCCAGGTCTTCTCGCTCATGGACCCGAGCAATCCCACCACCGTCGCCTACTACGACACCTACACCGGCCCACCCAACACCGAGCGTTATCCGATGTTCAACGGAGCGTTCGGGGTCGACGTTCGCAATGCGGACGGTTTGATCGTCGTCAGCGACATGACCACCGGGTTCTGGGTCTTCCGGATGGAGGGCTTCCAGGGGTGGAACGGCGACGACTGGGGGGTTCCGAATATCTCGAGCGCGCAGGACTGGGAAAAGACTCCCGGGGAAGCGACGGGCAACGGCAACCAGCAGCAGGAGTGACACCCTTGCGCCAAGCCTCTCCCGCATGCGGGAGAGGGGGCGTGAGTCAATGATGCAAAGCAGGACGGTAGCGACCATTGCGGGCGCCCTTTTCGTAGCGACTACGACGACGGCTTCGGCTGGAGCCGCGCCGAGCTTTCCCGGTGCAACCTGCAGCGCCGCCGCCAGTCTCTTTGCTCCCTCGTCCTACTACAACATCGAGCTCGTACCGACCAAGCGGGTACCGGGAACGGGCGGCGCCAAAGGAACCGCCCGCGTCCACTTCGCCCGCTCTCCGTTCGGCGTCGCGGTATCGACGAACGGAAGTTACGTGTACGACGTGACGCTCGTGCTCGAACGCATCAAGCCGAAGAAGAACGGGTTCTACACCGCCTGGGTGACCTCGTCCGATTTGAAAGAGGTGAACCGGCTCGGTGTGCTCGACGATTCGTTCAAAGCCACGGGCAGGGTCGACTGGAACAAGTTCCTGGTCGTGGTGACGCTCGAGCCGAGCGAGGAGCCGACCGGAATGTGGAAGGGTCTGGTCGTGATGCGGGGCATGGCGCGCAGCGGCATGATGCACACGTTGGCCGGCCACGGCCCCTTCGAACAGGAGCCCTGCAGCAAGTACGGCTACTGAGCCGTGCCCGGGATTTCCAGGCCAGACCCGTTTCGGGCGCCCTCACACGATTCATGCTGAGAAAAACGTCTCTTTCACTGCTGGTCCTCTTCACGCTCACCACCGCCGCCTCGTCCACACAAGACGAGCAGGACCAGGGGCAGGACATGCACCATGGCGGCGGGGGCGACCCGAAGGCGTGGCGCATGCCCCCTCATGACTTTCCCATGCCGCCTCTTCCCGGACTGGAGAGTGCCGAGCCCATCGTTGGTCCCTTCGTGGCGGGAATGGACGCGGACGATCTGAGCCAGTTTCCCGAAGCCCAACCCAACGAAGTCGTGGAAATGAACGACGGGGACCGGCTGGAGCTCAACGCCTCGATCGTTCGGCGCACGCTCAACGGCAAGACGTTTCTCATGTACGGCTACAACGGGCAGTATCCCGGCCCACTAATCAAGGTGAACCGGGGCTCGACGGTGACCGTGGAGTTCAAGAACGAGATCGAGATGCCCACCACTGTCCACTGGCACGGTCTCAGACTGGACAACCGCTTCGACGGTGTTCCGGACGTGACGCAACCCCCGGTGCGTCCCGGTGAAAGCTTCACCTACGAAGTCTACTTTCCGGATACCGGTGTCTACTGGTACCACCCGCACATCCGCGAGGACATCCAGCAGGATCTCGGCCTCTACGGAAACATGCTGGTGGCGCCGCCGGAGATCGACTATTACAGCCCGGTCAACCGGGAGCAGATCCTGATCCTCGACGATATCCTGATGGACGATCTGGGTCCGATCCCCTGGGGCGACCGCTCCCCCACCCACGCCCTCATGGGTCGCTTCGGCAACGTGATGCTCGTCAACGGCGCTACCGACTACCGGCTCGAGGTCGACAAGGGCGAGGTCGTGCGCTTCTTTCTGACCAACGTGGCGAACTCCCGGACCTTCAACGTCGTTTTCGGCGGAGCACCCGTCAAGGTGGTCGCCTCCGACCTGAGCAAGTTCGAGCGCGAGGAGTGGGTCGAAAGCGTGGTCATCGCTCCGGCCGAGCGCTATGTGGTGGAAGTGGCGTTCGATGAGCCAGGCGAGCTCAAGATCGTCAACTCGATTCAGGCCATCGACGAGTTTCGGGGCGAGTTCAAACCCCACGTGGATACGCTCGTGCAGGTGATCGTGAGCGAGATCGCCGCTTCGGAGAGCTACGCCGAGGCGTTCCGGTCGCTCCGGGAAAACGAAGATGTCCGCTCCGACATCGAGACGTTCCGGCAGTACTTCGGCAAGCCGGTCGACCACCAGCTCGAGCTGACGCTCGACGTCATGGACCTTCCGATACAGATCGTGCGGGCGATGCAATTCGAGGCCGGCCTCTACTCGGCGCCGGTGGAGTTCAACGACGCCATGCCGATGATGAACTGGCTATCGAGTGGCGAGCAGGTGAAGTGGATCCTGCGTGACCCCGATACCGGCAAGGAGAGCATGGACATCCACTGGGCCTTCCGAAAAGGCGACGTGGTCAAGGTTCGGATCTTCAACAATCCGGAGACGATCCACCCCATGAACCATCCGATCCACGTTCACGGCCAGCGCTACCTCGTGCTCTCGCTCGACGGCGTCCCGAACCAGAACCTGGTGTGGAAGGACACCGCCATCGTCCCGGTGGGAGCGACGATGGACATTCTCGTCGAGATGTCCAACCCCGGCGAGTGGATGCTGCACTGTCACATCGCCGAGCACCTGCATGCCGGGATGATGATGTCGTTCACCGTAGCGGAATAATCTGACGCGGAACCCGTGCCCCCGACGGCACATCGTACGCGGTTAAGGGTATTGCCGGCCGGCTCCGAGAAGAGTCAGATCCTGCCGAATCAGGAAACCCTCATTCACCGGCGTGGTCGGCTGGGGTTGGTTCGTGGAATGCCGTCGCCCGCGCGACACTCTCACTGGACGTGCAGGCGAGTGCTACTCCCGGCGTCGTCGCTGATGCGCCACCCAGCCGGCGAGCATCAGGCTCGCCAAAGTGACCAGAGAGGTGGTCACAGGCTCAGGCACTTCGGCGGTTTCCAGAATCAGCTGATGCACCCGAGGGTTGCGATCAAATCGCACACCATCCTGCCGAACCATGGAGTCGGTGGCGTTGTGCATCGCCAGCGCGAAGAAGCCCCCCATCGCGGCGTTGATATCAGTCAACGCTTGATTACTCAGCACCACGCTATAGAACTGGGAGTTCGGGGTTGCCTGAAAACTGCCGTATTGGCTTCCGGTCTGGAGGTCGTTGTGGATCGCGATGCCGGCGGCACTATTTCGTGGATAACCTGCAACCAGCTGGTCACGTGTTGCGGATACATCGTAGATTTCAATCGTCTCACGCGGGTCCTGGGAGAAATAGTTATCCTGGCCCACACGGAAGGTTGCCGATGTCACCATATTGCCCATCAGCGGCGCCAGGTCCCAGATGAAAGAAGGAGTTCAAGCCCCTTCCGCTACCGGCCTCCGGGTTCGGATTCACCGTGCCGGTGAACGTGTTGTCGTTGGTTGCCACGTGGAAACCGATGTCGTTGAACCAGCCCCGCCCGGGAAAGTTCGTCTCAAGCGTGATGGTCGCAGCGAGCGCGTCTCCGGCGCCGTAAACGACCAGGCAGACGACGGAGGCCCATCTCAGAATGGCGTGTAAGAAGATTGACATGAGTCCTCCTGATGACGATACGAGACGCCCCCTCGACGGCAAACAGTCACTGCCATCGCGAGGCGATTCTTGGTACGCAGCAAAGCAACATTCATGCCATGCTACGGCCATTGATAACTCCCCTCAAATCAATACATCTCCGGACTGGCCGAGGTGGGAGGACGTAAGAAAAGCCGACACTGGTCAAGCGCACTTTCGGCGGAATTATCTGATTTCAGAAGTCTTAGACCAAGGGCTCTTGGCTGTAAGAATTTCCGGCACTCGACAGGATCTCGAGAAACGAGGACAAAGTTGATTCCCGAACACGGTTCCCTGCGTTCAACCGGGGCTCGTTCCGGGTGGGCAGTCGTTATCGAGCGCCAGCCCGTTGGCCAGGCGATTCAAGATCGTGAAGTGCTCCGCCACCCGGAGCACTTCCCAAATGGCCTCCTCTTCGGCGCCGAGCCTTCGGGCCTCGCGAAGATGAAAATCCATCGCGTAGGGTGAGTGCACCGCCATCGAGACCGCCACCGCAACGAGCGCTTTGGTCCGACGGTCGAGCGCGCCGTCATCGAAGATCGCCTTCGCTCGCTCCCAGCTCGCTTCGAGACGCTTCGGATCACCAGCCAACAGTCTCAGAACACCGGGTGCCCGTTTCATTTCATAGAAGCTCTTCGCGTCCTCGAGGACGGCACGCACCGGCTCGCTCGCCGATTCCTCGGACACCAGCGGCATCAGCGGCCGGCGGCCGGTCGGCTCGCCGAAATCGAGAGGAACCTGAAAGGACTCGGCCACGCTGGCCAACGCGTCCGTGACTCCGGCGACGAGCGCCAGCTCCAGCCAGGCGAGGTCATCGTCCGCTCCCAGTCGCTTCCCGGCGACCGTATGCCAGACGACTCAATACTCGCAGGCGTTGATGGTCGAGACCGCGACCGCAACCATCTCCTTCGTCGATCGCTTCAAGGCACCGTCAGGCATGGTGCGTTTCTTGAAGTGCTCATGAGGTCCCTGAAAGCGGGAGTGCATCGATTGCGCCAGCACCATCTGCGGCACGTAGTCGATATCGAACCACTTCCGGATGCCTTCCAGATAGTTGCGCGTCGTCGGATCGGCGAATTCCTCTTCCTGCCTCAGCCGCACGGTTGGCATGTTGCTGTCTCCTTCCAGAAATCTGTGACAGGTATTGTTACGCTTGCACCGCGCGCTCAACTTGGTAGGATCCCGTGTCTGACTTCAAGGCTTTCAAACTGCCTCTCGCGAGAATGGAGGTTTTGACAATGCGCGTACCGCGCTGGTTGGGAGCCCGATCATGCGCTGGCCAGTGCCCGGGTTGAAATCCGCCCCATTGTGCACGAAAGCGGTGTAATACACTTTGACGCCGTTCGTGAGCAAGGTTGTGGGTAAACGAGGCCCGCGTGTCGGGGCTACCGAAACTGTCGATGCGGACGATGATTTCTGGATCGCTCTGGCCAGGGGCGGTTGCGAAGTCGGTGAGCCGTCCGATGATGCGCGTGAATCCGTGCGGGTCGCTCGGATTCAGCCATTCGACGACGTTCGACTGGTCTTTCGACGTCACCATCATGAAAAGGACGTCCTGCGCGAACGCCGGGCTCACCGTCAGCGCCGTCAGCGCCGCCAGCAGGATGGAGAGACACAGCCGGCGTAGCGAAACGAGGCGCTGCGCCGCAGTGGATCCCATGTACAACCTCCCAAGAGCGCCGATTTCTCGGCGAGGTACCTCATGGCTCCAACTTCGGTCGGGTAAAGCTAGAGTAATGAGCGTTAATTGATACGCGCTTTGCTTCGGGAAGTACGACCAGACGCTCTTCGCGGTGAACTACGACACCGGGGCGCTCGAGTGGTCGCTGGGTATGATGAACCTCGCTGCCGCCGCCATTCTGCGCAACAACGTCCTCTACATCGGAACCGTCTCTGGTCAGATCCACGCCGTGAATCCCGCCACCGGTGTTGAAGAATGGCAGGCCCCGTTCGAGACGTTCGACGGCCAGGTCAAGGGATTCGTATTCCCGGACTTCCACAGCGACATCGTGTACGCATCAACCACGAACACTCTCTGGGCGGTGCGGGACCTGTTCCCCGGACCGCCGCCGCACAGTGAGGAAGTCTGGCGATTCACGAGCGCTGCGACACCGTCGATACCTCTCTACCCGCCCGGCTCTCAGTTCTTGTGGGTGGGCAGCGAGAACGGCCTCCTCTACGAGATCGACGTCACCACGGGAGGACCGGGAGAGCCGACTTTCAGGACGGTCACGCTCGGAGACGGCTCGGCGCCGCGACGTACGATGTAGAACACGAGATGCTCTACGTGGGGTCCGAGGACGGCGTCGTCTACGCCGTGAAAGCACCCTTTCCCTAGTGCCCAGGCGGCCTGAGGCCAGTACGGCTCGATGGTCCACCGGAGATTCTCCACTTCATGCCGGTGACGGGAAACTATTTCGAGACGCTCGGTGTGTTCGCCGCGCTGGGACGTACAGTTCGGTAACCGACTGCGGACTGGGAGAAAGCATGTGCTTGACCTGACCACCGAGCAGCTTCTGACGACGACCCGCGCCGTTCGGCGGCGCCTGGACTTCGAGTGCCCCGTCGCCATGTCCCTGATTCGCGAGTGCCTGGAGATCGCGCTACAGGCACCTTCGGGCTCGAACGTCCAGGGCTGGCATTTTCTGGTCGTCACAGACCCCGGGAAGCGGAAGGCGCTCGCCGAGCTCTATCGACGCTCGTTCGAGAGCTACAAGGCGATGCCCCACTCCGTCAACGCGCGTGCCGACTCCGCCAGTCCCGAGGACCGTCGAACGGCAGAAGGCGTCCGCGACTCTTCTGCCTACCTGGCTGCAAACATCGAGCGCGTTCCGGTACACGTGATTCCGTGCATCGAGGGACGGGCCGACCGGGAAGAGGGGCCGACGGCCAACCGGCGCCAGGCGAGTCTTTTCGGATCCATCCTTCCGGCGGTGTGGAGCTTCATGCTCGCAGGCAGGTGCCGCGGGCTCGGGACCGTGTGGACGACGCCTCACCTGATGTACGAGAAGGAAGCGGCGGAGCTTCTCGGTGTTCCTTATGACGACGTGACGCAGGTGGCGCTGATACCGGTGGCCTTCACGAAAGGCACGGAGTTCGAGCGCGCCCGTCGAAAACGCCTCGACGATGTTCTCCACCTGGAACGATGGTGAATGGCGGCCCCTGGATGTCCCCCCTCACCCGCCCGAGAGCAGCTGTCGGGAATGCGTGTGGGCCTTCTGCCCTACACGTACCCATCGAGAACCTGGAGAGACTCGTCAGTGGAGCCGTCGTCGATGACGAGGACCTCGACTGCGTATTCCAGCCATCGTGAACGCCGAATCCAGAGCAAGCTGAACAGCGAATCCGGTGAAGCCGAACGCTCATCGAAGCGGTGAAGTGTTGGGTGACCTCCTTTCCACTGATTGAAAACGTGAACCTATCTTACCTGCGTGTTGTGTAGCAAGGGGCGGCAGGTCGGTGCCGGAGGGAGCGACCTGCCGCGGCCGAACCCCGGGCGATGTGGGGCTGGTTTCGGGGGGTTGCTGGGGTATGGCCTGGCTCGAGAAGACGCTTCCTGAGGCATTCTCGCGCGTCGTTTTGGCGCCGCATCGTCTGGTACCCCGGGTTTGGCGGTTTCACCCGTTTTTATCGCATCGACGCTGTGGTCCCTCGCTCGCTCATGCATCGGCGTTGTCAGATGCCTTTGGCGCAGCCTTGGTCTTTCTCAGAGAAGCTCCTTTGAGAGTGATGCGGTGCGCGCTGTGGAGAATGCGATCGCAGATAGCGTCTGCCTGGTTTGGGTCGCCAATCGCTTCGTGCCACTGCTTGAGCGGAATCTGGGTCGCGATGAGTGTGGAGCCACGCTCGGCGCGGTCTTCGATGACCTCCATTAGATCCCGTCTCTCCGATTCTTTCAGCGGGTGAAGCAGCCAATCATCGATAGCCAGTAAGTCCAGCTTGGCGAGTTTCGTCAAAAGCCGGGCGTAGGAACCATCACCACGAGCGACCGCGAGCTCGTGGAGCAAGCGCGGTGCTCGCACGTAGCATCCGGTGAAGCGGCGACGACAGGCCCGCTCCACGAAGGCGCAAGCCAAGAACGATTTGCCAATCCCCGTCGGGCCGGTGATGAGCAGGTTATGGCGCTCACCGACAAAGCGGCAGTTGCCCAGGCTCAAGATCTGTTCGCGGTTTAAGCCTCGAGGCGCTTGGAAGTTCACGTTCTCCAAACATGCCGGATAGCGGAGCTTTGCCGCTCGCAGTCGTCGAGAAAGCTTACGCTGTTCGCGGGCGGTCCACTCGGCATCGACCAGGAGTCCCACACGTTCCTCGAAGCTCAGCTCCTTGTATTCGCTCGAGCTCAACTGGGTTTCGAACGCGGACACCAAGCCGAACAACTTCATGGCGTTCATCTTTTCTATCGTTTCGGGTGTCAGCATCGGGACTCTCCTCCTTCGTAGTGATCCGCGCCTCGGATGTTCTCGTGCTCCTCTCGCGGTTTCGCTTCGGCGTCCGATTCGAGCACCACACGATCCAGACCAGCCGAGAGAATGTTTTTCACCGTGCGATAGCTGTAAGAGCTCAAAGCTTCCGCTCGTGCGCAAGCGGCCTCGAGACGCTCACTGCCCCAGCGGCTGCCTAGTCGCATGACTCCCAGGCAAGAGCGAAATCCCTGCTCCGGGTGAGGCCGACTCTCTAGAATCCCCGCAACCAGCCTTCCCGTGGCGCGACCTGACTGCTCCGCCCAGTGGAGCAGCCGCGACGGCGTCCACTCCAGGTGCTCCCGATGCGAACGTGGCATATGCTCCGGGTTCGTGGAGTAGTGCCCCTTTCCTTTCTTGCGGGGATGCGACGCGACGCGCTTTCCCTTGAACAGGACCTCCACCACCGAGGCCGTCACCCGTGCCTCGACTTTCTCGTGAATGAGCTGATAGGGAACGCTGTACAAGTTGTTCTCCACCTCCACGTGGTAGTCGATGTTCACTCTGCACCGCTTCCACGTCGATAACTCGTAGCTCTCCTGCGGTAGCGGTTTCAGTACGGGCCGGTCTAGCCTTTCGTACAACTCCCGCCGACTCACACCGAGCTTCTGCATCGGACGCGCATTCAGGACCTCTAACTTCTCCCAGATGGCTTCGTTCAGTTCCGCCAGGCTGAAGAACGTGCGATGACGAAGCACCGCCAGGATCCAGCGCTGCGCCACCTGCACTGCCGACTCCACCTTCGCTTTGTCTTTCGGCTTGAACACCCGAGCCGGGACCACAACCGCACCGTAATGCGTCGCCAGCTCTTCGTACGTCCGGTTGATCCCTGGCTCGTAACGGTCCACCAAATCCACGCCGCTCTTCAAGTTGTCCGGAACCCAGATCTCCGTACTGCCACCGAAGTAATCCGACATCCCCTTATGGGCCTTCGCCCACGATTCCAGCGACTGGTTCAGTGTCGCTTCGACGTAGGTGTAACTGCTCGCGCCCAACGTCCCGACGAACAGCTCCATTTCGACGAGCTCTCCCGTTTTCGGATCGACGATGTGAGGCTTCTTCCCCCGAAAAATCGACGAATGTCTTCTCGCCTGCTCGATGCCGTTGACGCATCGTCGGGTTCAGCTTCTTCTTCCACTGACCGTACAGCTCGCAATAACGGCTGTAGCCGTACGCTCCCGGCTTATTCTCCGCGTACTCCACCCACAGCTGCAGCAACGTCAGCTCTCGGTGACGCCTCAGCTCCTCGTGGATGTGGGCATAGTCCAGACCCGGCCGTGCGCCAGACGAGCCCGGCGGCGGAAACAGCCCTGCCTCCAGCTCCCCGTCGCTCAGCTCCTCCGGGAGCGGCCAGCTCAAACCACCCTTCTTCGCCTTGGCCAGGTACTCACTCACCGTTCCAACCGCCACGCGAAGTGCCTTTGCGATCGTGCGGTGAGTCAAACCCAGCTCGTACTTTAACCTTAGAACCTCTCGTATTTTTCTCATCGATAACCTCTTAGCTGCCATTTCCTAGATCGTCCTCCTTCCGGGTACGACCTAGAGTGCCTTGAAACGTGCTATCGATGAGCGTTCGCGATGCCGGAACCGGCGTTCACGTTGCCTGGAATCCGTGTTCACCTTCCCCGGAATCCATGTTCACGATCCCCGGAATCCGTGTTCACGATGCTTTGGAATGGATGTTCACCTTCGGCTGGAATCTGCGTTCACGATGCCCCGGAATACGCACTCGACCGCATCGTACTGCTGCGCCAGAACACTGTCGATGGCTTCGGCCAGATACCGCTCGTAGTTGTAGTTCGGAACGACGACGCTGACGAGCGGCTGGATCATCGACCGAATCTCAACGGCAGAGCGCTACCAGCACGGGGGCCGTCTCGGCATCGTCACCGTGAAAGCGGTAGTCGGTATCTCCCGGGATGAGCGGATGCCCCCAGAGCAAACGACTCATCCAGTCTTGTTGTGAGGCCGGAAGCTTGTACAAGACCCGCCAGAGAAGCAGACGCGTCTGCGCACAGATGGTCCTCGGAAGTTTCTGTTGATCGTCGATGAACGGCGAGATTTTGAAACGAGGATCCAGGCTTTGGCCCAGCAGTTCCACGACATCGAAAATCGCTCCAAGCTCTGCCGTCAGCTCCGATGGCTTGTACTCGAACACGTGGTAAGGGTTGTGCGGCTTTCCGTCCACCGGCCTGGTGTGATTCGCGTTCGGAGTCGAGAGGATCAGAAGTCCGTCGCGGGCAAGGACACGCCGCAGCTCGGACACGAAAGTCGACCGCTGCTGGATGTGCTCCAGCGTCTCGAAAGAGGTCGCCACGTCGAAACTGCCGTCTTCGAACGGCAGGCGACAGCCGTCGGCAACCAGCGCGCGCTCCTGCCCGTCGCCACGCGCCTTGCGGGCGGCCAGAAACTCGACATCCACGCCCACGACGGCGCTTGCGACGCGGTGCAGCACCGGTAGGCCGTAGCCGGTGCCGCAAGCGATATCGAGTACACGACGCTCCTTCACGAAGGGAACCGCGAAGTTGTATCGCGCCGCGTGCACACCCCACCAGGCGTCCCGACGGTGGTCTCGGGTCGTGCCAGAACCGATTCGCTCTACAGACATAAGCTTGCTCGGCGCCGCTGATGCGGTTGCCGAGATCACGGGAACAATGATGTCGCGGAATATCTCGAATCAGAATAGCACGTCTAGAGGCTAGTGTTAGTGTTCCCGCGCGAGGTGGCAGGACTTGCAGGTCTCGACCTGGGCGACCCGGTCCATCACGTGAGCCTCCATGTCGTAGGGAAACATCTCGGCATGACACTGGGCACAGGCCTGGCCCCCAGTGAGAACCAGCCCGTGGACCTTCTCGAAATGAGAATAGCCATTCCGCGGCTCGGCGATGAGCGCCTCGATGTCGTGGCAGACGGCACACACCGCGTTGTCGCCGGTTTCCGACCGTGTCGTCGCCGTATAGTCCGCCTCCGGCGTTGGTGTGAGCGAGCGCCCTTTCGCCAGCGCCGCCAGGACGGTCCGTCCCGCGGTCCGCCCGGTCACGATCGAGGGTCCCAGAAACGTCCCTTCGAGCCCGGCGCTGCCATTGATGCCGCCGAATCCCGTGAGCTCCCCCACTCCGTAGAGGCCGGGAATCGGCTGACCCTCCTTGTCGAGTACCCGCGCTTCGAGGTCGATGCGAACGCCGCCCATGTTCTTCCGTGTGAGGGGATAAAACGGCAAGGCGTAGTAGGGAGGCGAATCGATCCTGCTCGGACCACCGGACAAGTCGTACGCGATCGGCCCATCCGAGCCGAAGCGAGCGAAGTCCTCGTCGACGCCCTTCTCGACCATCCCGTTGTACCGCTCGACGGTCCGGACGGTCGACGGGACGGGTAGCCCCGCCGCCTGCGCCAGCTCCTCGATGCTGTTCGCCTTCTTCACGAGCTCAGGGTTGTCGAGGAGGATGCGTTCCACGACCTCGAAATCCGCCCAGCCCGAGCCGCTCACAAAGAGTCGCCGCTTGGCCTTCTGGTCGAAGACCGCCCAGTAGTGCGCCGGTTTCTGCTCGAGGAGAGCCTTGAAGCGTACCTTGGTGCTTTCGGCCTCGTTGACGAAGCGCTTGCCCTGCATGTTGACCCAGACGGCGGCGGCATTACTCGAGTTGAGCCCCCGGTTCATGCCCGGATAGCGCGGATCGGGCAGCCCCGTCGCGTAGTTCCACTGATGATCCATGTGATAGATCGTCCCCCCGGCCTGGCGGGCCACCACGTGTCCCGAGCCTACGGAGTTCACTCCGGAGCCCACCAGAATCTGCTCCGGAAAATCGAACTGCTTCGGCCAGAACTCCCGCACCATATCGATGTTGCTCTGGAAACCTCCCGTGGCGAGAACCACGTGGTCCGCGAGATACTCGGCGCGCTCTCCCGTTCTCATCGAGGTGCCCCTGATCCCCACGACACGACCCCCCTCGACCACGAGCCCGTCCACTTTGAAGTTCCATTGAAACTGCACGTTCGGATTCAGGAGGCACGCCCGGTAGATAGGGCTGACCAGTCCGAGTCCGCGCCCATCGGGGTTGTGGAAACGGGGCACGCTGTTGCCCGGCCAGAGCGTCACTCCGCCGGAGTAGGTCACGCCCATCTCCGACAGCCAGTCGTAGATCATCTCGCGGGAGTTGTTCACGTAGAAATCGACCCAGCCGGGGTGAGCATCTTCGCCCCAGGTGATGAAATCCTTCTTCGCCAGCGCGGGGCTGTCCTGCACGCCGGCTCTCTCCTGAACCGGCGTCCCGACGATGCACAAGCCCCCGTGTGACATCACGGCGTGGCCACCGAAGATGGACCACATGTCGATGACCAGCACCGACGCGCCGCCCCGTGCCGCCTCGAGCGCGGCTGAGAGGCCCGAGATGCCGGCACCGATGACGATGACGTCGGCCACGGGCGCAGACTGGCTCTGAACACTGCTCGAGGTGTTCAGGAACGCCAGACAAACCAGCAAAGCGAGGCCGACTTTGCGCTGCATCTCACCCTCCGTAATACATGTTGGCCGCTGCGGCGAGCTCGAAGTCCAGGATGGAAATCCCGTCGGCGTCGTGCGTCTGAAGGTCGATGCTCACCGTGTTGTACACGTCCTTCCATTCGGGATGATGGTTGATGCGCTCGGCGACGAACCCCAGAGATGTCATGAACGTGAAAGCGTCGATGAAATTCTCGAACTTGAACTCGCGGTGAAGCTTTCCTTCTTCGAGCTCCCATCCGTCGAGGGAGGCGAGTCGCGATTCGATCTCTTCCTGGCTCAGCTTCTGTCTGGACTGACTCATTTCATCCTCCGTCCTCGGGTCGAGAGCTAAACATTGTAAACCGATTGCCGAGTGAATCCGACCGGATCCCGCTTCCGCCCCAGATTTTCGTGGCGACCCCGCTCGTGATATGGTTCCCGAGCTGGCTCGCCAGCTCAGCTCGACTCGGCCCGCGTCGCTCATGCAATCAAACTCGTAGTTCGGACGGCACACCGAACTCCTCACCGGACGTGGCGAGCCTGAACACCGGGCCGCTGGGCCCTTGTTTCGAAACAACGAGAAGAAGATCCATCTCCAACTGGATTCGCGCTCACTCAAGAGGAGGAAGAAAAATGTCGAAAATAGGTCGCATCATTGCGTTCGCATCTGTGGCTTGCCTGCTCTCTGCGTGTCAAAGCGCAGACCAGCAGATCCTGGGCAACTTTCTCAACGCCGTGCAGGGGGGTGACGAGGCGACGGCAGATTCCCTGTCGATCGTGAAATTTCCCGGGAAAATAAAGTCGTGGGAGGTGGTCGATCCCGGCACGGATTCCGTTCAGCCTTTCCGGCTCGCGGAGTACCGGCAAAATGCGATCCAGGCCAAGCAAGATCTCGAGGCCCAGTACGAGGACGACGACTACTTCGTTCAGGCCAACGAAGAAGACTATTTGAAGTACAAAGCGGCCACCGAGGAGGATCCGGAGGTCGGGCTCACCGGATCCGTCGGCGAGTTTCAGGAGCAGTGGAACGACCGTCTGGAGAAACGAAAAGAGCTCTTGGCCCGGGTGGCGGAAACCGCAGAGGTGCTCGAACTGGAGCGCAACGCCGCGAACAAGTCGATCCGCTCGACCGTGAGCGTCAAGTACGAAGGTGAAGTCCTCATCAAGGAGATCCAGGTCAAGGTCGATGGGGACGAAGGTGACAAGACCTACACCGTGGAGCTTCGCCGGTACAACCTCGAGAACAAAGAGCTGAACCTCACCCCCATGGCGAACTGGATCATTTCCGACATCCAGGGTTAGTGCCGTTCCAACTTGTCTCGCTTGAGGAAAAACGTCGCTCACCGCCTATGATGTAGCCATGGAAGGTACGAGTTTCTAGGCCGAAACAGTTGGAACAACGTTGCACGGTTCCTCGGGGCGCCGTCCACCCACGGCGCCCCTGAGAACCCTGCGACTTCTACTCCCGTCTTCTCTAGCGCATCATCGCGCGCTCACTCCTCGTTCCCGCCTACGCCCACCGGGCTTCGGCGAGGTCCCGACGAAGCCTTGGCGAAGTCGGACGCGCGCGGCGCCTCGCTCTTCGCGCGGCGCTCGGTGTGCTATTGGCCCATTCGGGCCGGTCTCGCGGCAGACGCGTTGGCTGCCGCTCGGCAGGCTGCAGACGCGTTTTTCAGCAGCCTGCCCTGGAAACGGGGCGCCCGATGGAGTAAGCTCCAGCTCCCCGGCGGTACCGAAGAGATTACCGACAGACGCCCTATTCAGGGGGTGAATCATTCTTTTCAAACGAATACAGCTTGCGGTCGTAACCCTGCTGGTCGTTTCGTTTCCGGCGGCGGCACTCATGTGCGCGCCACCGATCAACGGCTTTCTTCGACGAATACACCGCGCGCCGAACCTGGAAGATGAGTCGCGTCCCTCGCCCGCCAAAAGGTGGGAGCAAGAGCGCTCCGCGACGGTCTAGTGCATGAACCCGCTGATACTGTCGGCAAATTCCAAGGTCATTTTTCGTGCTGGCAAGGCGCTCCGACGAAGTCATATCTGGATATTTCGAGGAGGAGCAACGCAGCCAGCGCGGAAAAGGACGAGGAATTTGCGGCAGGATTAGCGGGTTCGTGCACTGGTTCGATCAAGCTTACAAGCAGGTTCGCCGAAGACCTGGGTCCGCTTGAGAATGCGGCGATGACGGTCGTCGAAAGACTCCCGGCGGTGCATCGTGCAACGGTTGTCCCAGACGACCACGTCGCCCGGCCTCCACCGGTGCGTCCAGACGAAACGGGGATTCGTGACGTGCGCGAGGAGGGTATCCAGAAGCTCACGACTCCCCGCATCCTCCAGTCCCTCGATGGCTCGCGTGAACTGGGGGCTGACATAGGTCGCCCGGCGGCCGGTCTCGGGGTGGGTCCGGACGATGGGCTGCCAGACCGGCTCGGGTGGATTCTGGGCTTTCTCGTCGTGGCGGTGGAGCGCCCGGCGGCCCTTCACACGGGAGAGAAGCTCTTCTGGCAGGGCATCATAGGCAGCGTAGCAGTTCGCCCACTGCGTGTCGCCGCCTGCGGGTGGAACCTCGATGGCCTGGACGATCGAGATCGTGCCGGGCCTCGGCAGATACGATAGATCGGAGTGGAACGTGAGCTCGCCATTGCCCAAGGCGCCAATGCGCATCCCATGTTCGGTCACGTTCGAGACGATGAAGATCTCCTCGACCGGACGCTCGGGCTGATCGCGCACGTGCACATCCGGCTCACCGAAGTGTCGGGTGAAGTCCACCTGCTGCTCCTCGGTGAGGCGCTGATCGCGGAAGAATAGGACCAGATGCTCCAGCAGGGCTTCTTTCAGCGCCGCGACCACGGGCGGAGACAGTGGCTTCCCCAGATCGACGTTTGTGACCCAGGCGCCCAACGGGCCCCCGGTGGGCCGAACCTCCGGGAGCCGCCCGTCCGACGCGGATGCCGGCTGCGGCGCTACGCGTTTCACTTTTCGTCCCCAACCGATAGGTTATAATATTTAAAAGTCAAGGAAACAAGGGCTTAGGCACCTTTCCCCTTTCTTCGTGAATCGAATGCCACAGCGCCGCTTCGCTCTCGCCATCGCCGCCGCCGTCCTCATGGTGGGCGCCGCCCGACCGACGACCGCTCCCACGCGCAACCGGAAGGCGCTCAACCAGTTCATCGGAGAGATGGCCAACAAGCACGGCTTCGACCCCTCTCAGCTTCAGCATGCGTTCTCACAGGCCAAGTACCGTCCGCAGATCGTCGAGCTCATGACCCAGTCGCGCCAGAAGAAGCGCTGGGACGAGTACCGAGGCATCTTCCTGAACGCAGAGAAGATAGAAGGCGGCCTCCGCTTCTGGAAGCAGAATGCTTCGTCGCTCGAGATGGCCCGCCGGCGCTACGGGGTCCCGGAGGAGATGATCACGGCGATCATCGGCATCGAGACGCACTACGGGCGGCGCACCGGGCGCTTCAAAGTCATCGACGCCTTGACCACCCTCGCGTTCGACTATCCGCCCCGGGGCAAGATGTTCCGGATCGAGCTCGAGCATTATCTCCTGCTGAGCCGGGAGGAAGAGTTTCCGCTCCTGAATCTCAAAGGCTCGTACGCGGGAGCGATGGGCATCGCCCAGTTCATGCCCGGCAGCTACCGCCGCTATGCGGTCGATTTCGACGGGGACGGCCAGCGGGACTTGTTCGGAAACGTGAACGACGCCATCGGGAGCGTTGCCAACTACTTCACCGCGCACGGGTGGCGCCCCACCGAGCCGGTCGCGGCACCGGCCACGGTTCGCGGGGAGGGACGGACGTCCTTCAGCGACAACAGCCTCAGCGCTCGGGTCCGACTCGACGCCCTCTGGGCGAACGGCGTCAGCCTCGACGGCGCCCACCCCGGCCACCGCGAAGCTATCCCTCTGCTGTTGCCGGTCAAAGGCGGGCAGGAATACTGGCTGGGATTCGAGAATTTCTACGTCATTACCCGCTATAACCGGAGCGTTTACTACGCCATGGCCGTCCACCAGCTCAGCGAGATCCTCAGAGAGCGCGTCGACGCCTCGGCCACGGCTCCATGAGGGTCCGCCGCGACCCCATATCGGTCGCGTTGTTCTTTGCACGATCCGCGGCTGCCGGATCGGGTTGGCAATTAGAAAAACCTTGTTCGACTCTCGAGACCAAAACTTCGCAACACGTGATGGCGATCACGCGAAGCCTTTTGTGCAAGGCCGGCGACATCACCGACAATTCGAGGCGGCCGCTGCCAAACCGCCGAAATTTGCCGATTTTTGCACATTCGCAAGTGGACCCGTACGGCGAAATGATGAAGCGGCGTCCGCCGAACGTCGGTATGGCAATTCCAGACATGACAGAACGATCGAACAGAAAAAGACCTGCAGGCCCAACAAAGCGCTGCTAGAAAATTGTGCAATGTGCAGCTCGCCCTTAACTCTTGCGGTCAGGAGAGACTCGCGTCACAGGTTTTGCACAAGGTTTTCCACAGCAGTTGTGGGTTCTGATGCTGAGGAATCTCGAGCGGCGGATAGCAGGCTGCTGAAAAACGCGTCCGCAGCCTGCCGAGCGGCAGCCAACGCCTCTGCCGCGAGACCGGCCCGAATGGGCCGACAGCACGCCGTGCGCCGAGCGAGGAGCGAGGCGCCGCGCGCGTCCCGCCTTCGCCAAGGCTTCGTCGGGACCTCGCCGAAGCCCGGTGGGCGTAGGCGGGAAAGAAAGAGTGAGCGCGCGATGATGCACTAAAGTGCAGCAGGTGCAACAATCGATCAACAAAGGCAATTGAAGGACCGAGCAACGGAGAGCGAACGATCGTGGGCGTGCTGGCAGCGCTGCTGTTGATCGCATGGTGTCTGCTCACGATGCAGACGCTGCTCAACCTTTCGTTTTTCAGGCAGCTCGAGACCGCGAGCTTCGAAACGAAGGCTGCTCCCCGCGTGTCCATCATTATTCCTGCCAGAAACGAAGAGCGGTACGTGGGACGCACGCTCGATGCAGCGCTCGGACAGGATTATCCCGACTTCGAAGTCGTCATCGTCGACGACGGCTCGACCGATGCAACGGCGGGTGAGATATCGCGAAGGGAGAGCAACGACAAGCTGGTCGCCCTGAAGGCCAGGCCGCTCGAGCCAGGCTGGCTCGGGAAGCCCAACGCGCTCGCCACAGGAGCGGCGAGCGCGTCGGGAGACTGGCTCCTGTTCATGGATGCGGATGTGGAGCTTCATCCACAGGCGCTTCGCGACGCCGTGTCGACCTCCGTTCGAAACGGCTGGGACTACCTGAGCCTTTTTCCCCGTTTCGATCGGCATGGGTTCTGGGAGGAGGTGCTGATGCCGGTCATCCCGGCGGTCGCCCTCATCTACATGCCATCTTTCCTTGCGTTTTTTCGATGGACCCGGATCGCCTTCGGCAGCGGCGCCTTCGGACTCGTCCGCCGCACGGCCTACGAAGCCATCGGCGGTCACGCGACGATCAAGAACTCGGTCGTCGACGACGTCCGGCTGGCCATGGAGACGAAAAAGGCCGGTTTCGTCACCGCCGCCCGATCGGCGCTCGACCGCGTGCGGCTGCGCATGTACCACGGACGGCAGGAAATCATGGAAGGCTTCACCAAGAACGCCCACGCCGTCTATGGCGAAGCGATCCTGGCCCCTGTAGTCTCCCTGCTGGTCAGCCTGTGGTTGAGCCTGACGCCGTTCGCCTGGCCGCTGGTGGCCCTCGCCGCCCCGTCGGAAGCGGTGGCCCCCCCAATGTCCTGGCTGGGCCTCAGCCTCGGACTCCTCTTGTTCTGTCGCGCGCTCGTTCAGCTGCGTTTTCGCCTGCCGATGTGGCCGATTCTCTTTTCGCCGCTCACAACCTTGACGACGCTGCTGATCGTGCTGCGCTCGCTGCGCATGGCGCACGCCGAGTCCGTCGTGCGCTGGCGCGGCCGCGAGTACCCGCGGGGGTCGACGGAGTTCTAGCTTCGGTCTCGAAAACCAGGATGCTGCTCCATGCCGTGCCCGAGCCCGAGCCTGAGCCCTTGCCCGAAGGCCGCGCCTAGAGGCATTGAGAAGCATGAGGCGTTGCGGAACGAATTTGTTGGCGGGAGCATCACTCTCTCTTGGAGTTGTTTCGGGCTTGGGCTCGGGCTGGGGCTCGAGGCACCAGGGTCGCAGTGCCGCGACAGAGACTAGTGCACGAACCCGCTGATACTGTCGGCAAATTCCAAGGTCATTTTTCGTGCTGGCAAGGCGCTCCGACGAACTCATATCTAGATATTTGGAGCCGCCTTCCGCAGCGAGCCAGTCGAGCGAAGGGCTAGGCCGGAGGCCGAACTGCAACCAATGCAGCAACGCAGCCAGCACGGAAAAGGACGAGGAATTTTGCGGCAGGATTAGCGGGCTCGTGCACTGGCTGCTGGCGCCGCATGTTAGACTCCTCGCCGATGTTTTCCTTTCTCGGCGGCCCGTCGGCGCACTGGGTCCGAAACAACGTGACCCGCATTCCCCTTCTCCTAAACCTCACGTGGAGCCTGTTCCGCGATCCGCGCGTGCCGCGCCCGCTGAAGGCCATGCTCCTGGGCGTCGTCGTCTACGTCGTGAGCCCGCTCGACTTCGTCCCGGACTTCCTCCCTCTCGTCGGACGGCTCGATGACCTGCTGATTCTCTTCGCGGCCCTCGAGGCCTTCACCCGTCTGGCGCCCCCGGACGTGGTGGCGGATCTCGAGCGCCGCTACGAACAGGGACATCGGCCACTGCAGGAGGATCTCGCCTCGGCGAGGAAGCATCTCAAGACCTTCTGGAGGTGGGCGCGCCTCTTCATCGAGCATCTCGGTGCCCGGTATCAGGACCGGGCGTCCGACCCGTCCTACGTCCGGCGCATCGAGATGAAGGCCTTCGAAAAGGACGGCGACACCACCGCGAGCCGGGTTCACTGATCGTGCGAAGGAAGATCGAAAAGCTCGGTTCTGAGCGAGACGGAGCTCGACGACCTCGTAGCTGTTCTGGAATCGCTGAACGGCAAGGCTGGTGGCTGATTGTGTGATAGGATTTCGCGCTCGTCGGCCCCCATGAGCTCAGATACGTTCACCTCGGAAGCCGTGACCAACGGCGTACGCGTCAAGGTCAAGTCGCGCTACTCGCCCGATCACTCTCAACCTCAGAACAGCCGCTGGTTTTTCCTCTACACCGTGGTGGTCGCGAACGAAGGTCCGCAGACCGTCCGGCTGGTGAGCCGGCACTGGATCATCGAGGACGCCGACAAGCATGTCGAGGAAGTCCGCGGCCCTGGCGTGGTCGGCCAGCAGCCTCTGCTGAAGCCGGGCGAGTCTTTCCAGTACACCTCGGGTTGCCCCTTGACGACACCGTTCGGCTCCATGCAAGGGACGTACCAGATGGTTGGCGCCGACGGCACTGGCTTCGATGCCAACATCGCACCTTTCACACTCAGCGAGCCGTACACGGTCCATTGAGCGTGCCGAAGAAAAAGAAGAGAAAGAAGAAGAAACTCACCGCCCGAACGGCTGACAGGCAAATCCTGTACCAGGAGAGCGTTCAGGCCCCGGAAGAGGATTCCCGGTTCTTCGCCCAGTACTACAAGAAGTACACGGGAAACCCGCTCCGCATC
This sequence comes from Candidatus Marinacidobacterales bacterium, assembly GCA_965237685.1. Taxonomy (GTDB): domain Bacteria; phylum Acidobacteriota; class Vicinamibacteria; order Marinacidobacterales; family SMYC01; genus CBDEGF01. The sequence goes on along the minus strand of CBDEGF010000003.1, from coordinate 247,049 downwards.
TTCCGGGAAGACTTCTGCGGATCAGCAATACTGGCCTGCCAGTTCGTGCGCCTGCATCGCGAGAACCGGGCGATCGGCGTCGACCTTCACCGCCCCACCCTGGATTGGGCCTACGAGCACAACGTCTCCCGCCTCGAGGAAGATGAAAAACAACGCATCGAGCTCATCGAGTCGAACGTTCTCACGGTGCGCTCGCCCAAAGCCGATCTGCTCGCCGCGCTCAACTTCAGCTACTGCGTCTTCAAGACCCGGGAGGACGTGGGCCTCTACATCAAGAATGCCTACCGTTCCCTCAAGCCGGGCGGCCTGTTCGTCATGGACGCGTGGGGCGGAGGCGAGGCCCAGTTCGTCCAGAAGGAGAAACGAAAACTGAAGGGCTTCACCTACGTGTGGGATCAGGCCGACTTCGATCCGGTGACCAATCACATTCTCTGCAAGATCCACTTTCGCTTCCCCGATGGAACCCGCCTGAAGAACGCGTTCACCTACGATTGGCGCCTCTGGATGCTTCCCGAGTTGCGCGAGCTCATGGACGACGCCGGATTCAAGGACGTCCACGTTCTCTGGGAAGGCACCGACAAAGACGGTGAAGGCGACGGTGATTTCAAGCGTGTCGAGCGAGGGGGCGACGAGGACGCCTGGATCGCCTACATCATCGGGCAGAAGTGATTCACCTCTCTCTGGAAAGTGACCGACCGCTCAACGACGGCTTCGACTACTCCGAAAAGGTGGGTCCCCACGGTGACGGCCGCACCGTTGTGGACTATCTGAGCGAGTGCTACCCTCATTCGACGCGTCAGGAATGGGAGGAGCGAATCGAGGCGGGCCGCGTCATCGTCGACGAGCGGATCGCGACGCGCTCGACGCACCTGCGCCGGGGCCAGACGCTCACCTGGAAGCGTCCACCCTGGCGAGAGCCCGACGCCCCTCGATCGTTCGCAGTGCTGTACCGCGACGAGGCGCTCCTTGCCGTCGCGAAGCCGAGTGGCCTCGCGACGATGCCAGGGGGCGGGTTCCTCGAGAACACGCTCCTTCGTCTCGTTCGTCGGGCATATCCCCAGACGAGCCCGCTTCACCGTCTCGGCCGGGGAACCTCGGGTATCGTGCTCTTCGGGCGAACACCAGACGCCTGTCGCGTCCTCACGAACGCGTGGCAGGCGGGGGAGGTGCACCGTCAGTACGTCGGCCTCGTTGATGGTCGTTTCGAACCACCGGAGACGATCATCGAGGAGCCGATCGGGCCCGTTCCCCATGCGCTGCTCGGCACGATCGAGGCGGTGAGCCCCGAGGGACGTCCGGCGCGAACACGTGTTCGCCGGCTGGAGCTCCGGGAGGACACATCGCTCGTCGAAGTGCTCATCGACTCCGGCCGAACGCATCAGATTCGGATCCACCTCGCCGCCGCCGGGCATCCTCTCCTGGGCGATCCACTGTATCCGCCGGGCGGTGTTCCCGCCCCCGACTGTCGCGTCCTGCCGGGCGAGCTCGGCTACAACCTGCATGCCGAGCGCCTGACGTTCGCCCACCCACAAACCGGCCGACGAACCGAGCTGTTCTGCATGTCGCCACCGCTCCTCCGTCGGAGCCCGTCGAAGCGTTGACGCGACACATCTCACTTTCGTAATCTGGCCGTCATGAGATTTCGAACGCTGCTCTTGTTGTCTTGTCTCGCGCCCCACGCCGATGCCGAGGACTGGCCGGAGTGGCGCGGGAAGGGGCGCCTCGGAGTGTGGACCGAGACCGGCATCCTGGATACGTTCCCGGCGCACGGACTCGAAGTCCGGTGGCGAACCCCCATCCGTAGCGGCTACACCGGCCCTTCCGTCGCCGATGGTCGGGTCTTCGTCTCGGATTTCCGGCGCACACAGGGCAACCGCGGCTTCGAGCGCATCCTGGCGCTCGACGAGGAGAGCGGGAAGATCCTGTGGGAGCACGAGTGGCAGGTCGACTACGGTCCCTTGATGCACGTCTATGCCATCGGCCCGCGGGCAACCCCGACGGTCGACGGCGATCTGGTCTTCACGCTCGGTGCCATGGGAAAGCTCGACGTCTCGAAAGTCGAGACCGGCGAGATCGTCTGGCAGAAGGACTTCGTCGAGGACTATGGCCTCACCGTGCCGACCTGGGGGATGACCGGTGCGCCGCTGGCGGACGGAGACCGCGTGATCTGCCTCGCCGGTGGCGAGCCGGATGCGAAGGTCATGGCGTTTGACAAACGTACCGGCAAAGAGATCTGGCGAGCGTTATCGTCGGACTATGAGCCCGGCTATACCCAGCCGATCATCTTCGAGATCGGCGGCGTCCGTCAGCTCATCATCTGGCAGCCGCGCGCGGTCAGCTCTCTCGATCCCGCAACGGGAGAGATCTACTGGGAAGTGCCGCTCCTTGTCCGCAGCGGAATGACGGTCTCGACCCCGGTCCTGAGCGGCTCCCACCTGTTCGTCTCCTCGTTCTACGATGGCGCGCACATGCTGAGGCTCGATACCTCGCGCCCCGGCGCGACACTTCTGTGGAGCAGCAAGAGTCAGAGCGAGATCAACACCGACAAGATCCACACGCTCATCAATACCGCGGTCATCGAAGGCGACTACCTCTACGGCATCGACAGCTACGGGCAGACTCGTGCCCTGGAGGTAGCTACCGGGCGGCGGGTGTGGGAGAGCCTCTCGATCACGAACGAGAAAGTGCGGCATTCTGCCGCCATCTTCGTGCGAAACGGCGATCGCTACTTCATCAACAACGACCGAGGGGAGCTCATCATCGGCCGGTTCACTCCCGAAGGATTTCAGGAGATTAGCCGCACGAAGCTGATCGAGCCGACGTCGGACGCGGGTCGGCGTCGTGAGCTCGGGGCGGTCAACTGGTCACACCCCGCCTACGCGAATCGTCACGTCATCGCGCGAAACGACAAAGAGATCGTGCGGATCTCCCTCGCGAAGAACTGATCGTACGCTCCTTCTATCTCCTCAGTTCAAACTCGGACAAGTGTCCGGACAAACTCCATCGGTGATCTCCGGCATGACGCCATCGACCATCACGCAGAGCCTTCCATCCGAATCACCGCAAAACGCGCGCATTCCCGTGGTGCCCAGCTGGGCCGGTACTGAAACGTAGGCGAACGACGTCAAGCTGGAGGGCGACTGCGTCGAGGAGACCGCATCGGCAGGAAGGCCGGGATAGAACGTGCGCTCATATCCCGACTTGGTGAAAGCAGTGGCCAGATCGGCGCCCAGGAAGTTCGGTGCCTCGGCAGGATACTCGGGAATACAGCTCGTTGGTGTCCCCAAGGCACTCGAGGGTGTCGAAATGGCCGCCGTTCGCCGACGCGTAGGCGTGCTGGGCCGAGATGACGGAGCGTGTGTCGCCGATGGCCTGCGCCTCGTTGGCAGAGACTCGGGCTCTCAAAAAGCTCGGAATGGCAATCGCGGCAACGATGGGCAGAAAGAGCAGCCCAAGGCAGCTGGTGATAATGCCGCCAATCGCCATTCCCGAACCTCCATAGACGGCGGGATCACGCTTGGCCTTGACGAGAGCCACGATGCCCAGTATCAGACCGAGCAACGCGCCGATTCCAAAAAGCCCCATGCACGGTATGCTCAAGATTCCGAGCACAAGCGACCAGGTTGCCATTCCCTTGCTTTGCGGTCGTGCGGGCTGAGGGCGGTAGGATGAAGCCATGTGAACCTCCGTGAGTCCAGACGTTTAAATGCAATGAGACAACACTGAGGTGTATCCTAAATGGCCTCTCGATTCAACGATGAATAGCGAGCTTCCACAAGCTAGTGCACGAACCCGCTAATCCTGCCGCAAAATTCCTCGTCCTTTTCCGCGCTGGCTGCGTTGCGGCGTTGGTTGCAGTTCGGCCTCCGGCCTAGCCCTTCGCTCGACTGGCTCGCTGCGGAAGGCGGCTCCAAATATCTAGATACGAGTTCGTCGGAGCGCCTTGCCAGCACGAAAAATGACCTTGGAATTTGCCGACAGTATCAGCGGGTTCGTGCGACTAGCACCGATGGCCCTGCCCGCTCGCTCGAAGAGTCGCCTCTTCGACCAGTCAACAAGTCGACTTGCCGGAAGAGAACGTCTCGCTGGAAACCGGCGCTGCTTCCCATTACACTCCGAGACGGGCGATCCCGTTCTATCTTCCCCGGGGATCCACAAGAACCATGCGCCTGTCTACTGGCGACCAGTTGGGACCATACCGGATCCTCGCGCCGCTCGGTGCGGGGGGCATGGGGAAGGTCTACCGGGCCAGAGACCCCCAGCTCGACCGGGACGTGGCGATCAAGGTCCTCCCCGATCACCTCGCCGAGGACTCGGAGGCCGCCGAGCGCTTCGAGCAAGAGGCAAAAGCCCTCGCCGCCCTCTCCCATCCGAACATCCTGGCCGTTTTCGCCTTCGCCTCCGAGGGTGGTGTCGCCTATGCGGTCACCGAGCTGCTGGAGGGAGAGACGCTGGGCGAACGCTTGACGCGAGAGGGCGCCGTTGCCTGGCGCACCGTGCTCGATATCGGTCTCGGCGTGGCCGATGGCCTGGCCGTGGCGCACTCCAGAGGAATCACCCACCGCGACATCAAACCGGCGAATCTCTTTCTGACTTCGGAGGGCGTGGTCAAAATCCTCGACTTCGGCCTTGCCAAGTCCACGCACGTGCAACCGGTCCCCGATTCGGATGAGCTGGACACATTGCCGACCGCGGTGCGTCCTGGGGAAGAAACGGCCGCGGGTGTCGTCGTTGGAACGCTGGGCTTCATGTCACCCGAGCAGGCCAAGGGAAACCCCACCTCCCCGGCCAGCGACGTGTTCTCCTGCGGTTGTGTGCTCTATCAGATGCTCACCGGCGTCTCTCCGTTCGTGAGGGCGACGCCAACCGAGACGCTCGCGGCGATCCTTCGCGAGGACCCGGCCCGTTTCGAGACAGCGATGGCTGACGTCCCGCGCGAGCTCCAGTGGATCGTGGGCAAGGCGCTCGAGAAAGAGCCCGCGGACCGCTTCCCGAGCACGGTCGAGCTTCGAGACGAGCTCGCCGCTTTTCGGCAAGATATCGTCGAGGCGGAATCCGGATCGCTGTGGCGGGTGATTCGCAGACCTCGCGTCGCGGTCCCGGCGCTCGCCGCACTCGTCCTCGTTGCCACCTTGCTCGTCCTCTTCGTCCAGCGCTCCGCGCGCGAGAATCGGGCCCGCCAGGAGGCCCTTCCCGAAGTCATGCGCTGGATCGCCGAGGAAGACTACGGCCGGGCCCTCGCGCTGGCTCGCGAGGTCGAGCGCGTCATTCCCGATGACGCGGTGCTCCTCGGTTTGTGGGACCAGATGAGCAACAGCATTGCCGTCGATACCGACCCTCCGGGTGCCGATGTCTTCTATCGAGAAAATGTTCCCGACGCCGAGTGGCTTCTCCTGGGACAATCGCCCATCGTCGATCGGCGCCTGCCGCTCGGAGGGTACCGTCTCCGTCTCGAGAAAGAGGGATTCGAGAGCCGCGAGATGCTCTCAGCGCTGTCTTATGCCAACCCGGAGGAAAGCTTCGAGCCCTTGCCGTCGTTCAACACGCCGGCTGAGCGCAACCGGATCCACGTCCGTCTCGACCCCGCGGGCAGCGTGCCGCCCGGAATGGTCGCGGTTGACGGCGGACGCTACCTGGTGCCCTTGACCAGTCTTCCGATCGAAGGGGTGACGCTCGAGCCGTACTTCATCGACCGTAGCGAAGTCACGAACGCCGAGTTCAAGGAGTTCGTGGACGCCGGCGGGTACCAGAATCCGGCGTACTGGCATCACGAGTTCCGACGAGGTGGCCGGACTCTGACGTGGGAAGAGGCGATGAGCGAGCTCGTCGACGCCACCGGGCGCCCCGGACCTGCGACGTGGGAAGTAGGCAACTACCCCGCCGGCCAGGAGGACTATCCGGTAGGGGGCGTGAGCTGGTACGAGGCGGCCGCCTACGCTGCCTTCCGGGACAAGAGTCTTCCAACGGTGTATCACTGGGTCCGCGCGGCACTCCCCAGCAGCGAGCATGTGATGTCCCTGAGCCCGGAAATCGTTCCCCTGAGCAACTTCGGGGGCGATGGCCCCGCTCCGGTCGGGTATCCGGGCATCGGCGCCTCCGGTGCCGCCGACCTGGCGGGAAACCATCGTGAGTGGGGCTGGAACGCTTCGGGGGAGAACCGCTTCGCTCTCGGCGGCGCGTGGAACGAGCCCGTTTACACCTTCACCGCACCGGCCCGTATGGATCCCTTCGACCGCTCCGCTATCAACGGTTTTCGTTGCATGAAGGAGCGGGACGGGGAGACGCCGGAAGAGCAGAGGGCCTCCATCGATTTTCCCGCCATCGATTACTATCAGGTGGGCGGCTTGTCCGATGAAGCCTACGCTGTCTACGAGGATCTGTTTTCTTACAAAGAGACGCCCTTGAATCCGCGTCTCGAATCGACCGACGACACGCCGAGTGGCTGGAAACGAGAGAGCGTCTCCATCGACGCCGCCTACGGAGGCGAGCGCTTCACGGTGCATCTCGATCTGCCGAAACGGGCGTCGCCCCCGTACCAGGCGGTCGTCTACTTCCCTGGCAGCAACGCTCTCGAACAAGCGACGTTCGAGGACGCCTACTGGGAGCGGTTCGACTACATCCCACGGAGCGGTCGTGTTCTCGTTCGGCCCGTCATGGCCCAGATGTACGCGCGTTCCGACGGCAGCCGGCCAGAAACGAGGCAAGCGGTCCTGGCGCGCGCCGCCAAATGGGTCCAGGATCTGGGGCGAACCCTGGACTATCTGGAAACGCGCGGCGACATCGACGTCTCCAAGGTCGCCTACATGGGACTGAGCATGGGCTCCAGCTATGCTCCCATGATGCTCGTCCATGAGGACCGGTTCGAAGTCGCCGTGCTCATCGCTGGCGGCATCAGCGGACAGGTCAATTCTCGTCTGGTGCCACGGATCAAGGTACCGCTTCTGCTGCTGGTCGGACGCTACGACTACATCTTCCCCGTCGAGACGAGACAAGAACCACTGATGGATCTCCTGGGAACGCTCGAGAAGGACAAGCGCCACGTCATCTTCGAAGCCGGCCACCTGCCCCTTCCCAGGGCCAAGATGATCCGCGAGACCCTGGAGTGGCTCGACCGCTACCAGAACCCCGTCGTGCCGCTCTCGCACGAACGGTGAATTACACCTCTCCCCCTAGAGACCGCCCCCCTGCCGCGACGCTAGGCTCAGAGCTCCGTTAGTAGGTCTTCGCTCCAGCTCAAGTAAGGTTTCGACAATCAGTTACGGACCGTGCTTGTGTAAAATAGTTGCGGTTAACTCTTCAAGTCGGTTCCGAGCCAGAGCCCATGCCCGAGCCCGGAGAACGAAAGAGCGGCCGAGGTGGATCCGGCGAAGTACCAAACCGGCCGCGATCTGTTGCTTCGTATAGTGACGATGTTGACACGAATGGTTGTTAATCGAAGTCAATCGGGCTCGGGCTCGGGCTCGGTAACGGGCAAGGGATGAGCGTTCTCGCCTTCGTTATTAACAGAACCGGTATGTTGCTTCTGCTTCTAGAAGAGGAGTTCTGAGGCTAGCCACTCACCCTTCTGTTCGCTATCCTAGAGGCAGAGCGAGATTACACTCGCTCGATCCCGACAAAAACGAATGAGCAACCCCGAGCACGAGGCGCGTCTCCGCCAGGGCGTCGATGAATGGAACCGCTGGCGCGATGCCCATCCTGACCTTCGTCCCGAGCTGGACGGAATCCGATGGACCCGCGCCGAGCTGTCCTCGGCCAATCTCGAGAACACCGTCCTCGAAGGTGCGAGCTTCATTCGCGCGCGGTTCGTCTCGGCGAACCTTCGCGGCGCCAACCTGCGCAAGGCAACGCTCATCGAATCGGACCTCACCGAAGCCGATCTAACCGGAGCCGATCTGTCGGGAGCTCAGCTCAACGACGCCGTTCTGCGCGGAGCCTGTCTCGCGTCGGCAAAACTCCCGGGCGCTGTTCTCACTTGGGTCGATGCGCCCGAAGCAGATTTTGCAGAGGCCGACCTCTCCGGTGCCGACCTTCGAGAGTCGCAGTTTCGCGCCGCGAGCTTCGAGCGAGCCAATCTCGATCGGGCCGAGCTGTTCAAGACCAATCTGCGCGGAGCCAGCTTCCTTGGTACCCGCGGGCTCACCGAGCAAGAAATCGTCAAGGCTTTCGTCGACGAGGGGACCCGGCTTCCCGAGGAGCTCGCCGAGACGCAAGAGACCCCATCAATGGCACCCATTCTGGAAAAGCTGCGGGCTATCCAGGCCAAGTCTGAATCGGGCCAGATTCCCGAGTCGATCGTCCACACGTATCACGGTCTGCTCGACCAGCTGGAGGCTTTGGGCACCGCCGTGAGCGAGGCGCGCATCGAAGACGAAGTTCTCGTGCGACCGGTGACGTCCTGGGACGGTACCCCGGGTGGAGAGGCTTTCGAAGTCGATCCCACCCGCTGGGTGGAGGAAAAACACTTCAAAGCTGCGCTCGATCGGCTGTGGGAGGCCGTTCGAGGCGCGGACCCTGAGCATCGCGGCTGAACACTTAACGGCGCCCGACGAGCGGAAACGCACTACTCTTCTTTTCGCCGCCTCATCAGCACGACCGACTTTCGCCACCAGGAATCCTCGAACATCGCTTCCAGACGTGGCGCGATGTACTTCTCCATCTTGGCCGGCTCGGCAGCGAGTCGAATCTCCCGGGCACGAAGCGAGATGCACTTCCTCGTCCCTTCGAGGCGGTACACGTAGACCCTCGGGTTGCCCGCACGATGCTCGCGGGCGCGGAAGTCGATACTCTCGTAGCTCAGCCCTCTTTCGGCCGCCAGCTCCTCCAGCTTCTTCTGGATGACCCGATGCCCTTTCGAGAATCCGTCGTCCGTGTCCATCATCGGTTAGGATGCAAGGTAGCCCAGGCGGTCAAGTTTCTCATGAATACTCTGGTACTACGATACGGCCAACGGAGGCCGTGTGAGCTCGAGCACTGTGAACTGACCATGACTCGGTCCAGACAAAGGAGGACGCTTTGATGAATCGGAGACGCTTTCTTGGTTACTCGGCCCTTGGCAGCGTAACGCTCATCACGGGCCCCATCGGATGCGCCCCGGCTCGTGCCCCGGAGGACTCCGCTGGGACCCGCCAGACCGGCGACCAACCGTTCGAGCTTCATGAAGCGACCGTTGCCGAGCTTCAAGAAGGCATGGAGTCCGGACGATTGACGGCGCGCTCCATCACCGAGTTGTACCTGGTCCGCATCGAGGCGCTCGACCGTCAGGGACCGGAACTACGTTCCATCATCGAGACGAATCCCGAGGCACTCGAAATCGCGGACGAACTGGACGCCGAACGCCAGTCGAGCGGCCCGCGGGGTCCCCTTCACGGAATCCCCGTTGCGATCAAGGACAACATCGATACGCACGATCAGATGACCACCACCGCGGGTTCTCTCGCGCTCGAGGGCTCGATCCCGCCACAGGATTCGTTCGTGGCCCAGAAGCTCCGGGAGGCCGGTGCCATCATTCTGGCCAAAGCAAACATGAGCGAATGGGCTTACTGGCGGGGCTTCAAGGCTTCCAGTGGATGGAGCGCCCGCGGCGGGCAGTGCCGCAATTCGTATGCGCTCGATCGGAACCCGTGCGGATCGAGCTCCGGCTTGAGAGTTGCCTACGGCTACGAGCAGGCGACGAATCACCGAAAGGCACCGACGTTGGTGGCAACGCTGGGATAGGTCCATAGTTTTGACGACATCAGAAGAGGTAGCCATGCGTTTACCGATCGACACGATCGCGCCCGTCCTCGTACTGACCGCCCTAATCGCTGCAGTGACGAGCGCACGCGCACAAGAGTGGACGCCGCCGAGGCTTCACGAGAACAAGAACTACAGCCATGCATGGATCGATGTCGACGGCGTGAAGACGCACTACGTCGAGGCGGGCGAAGGAGCTCCCTTTGTCCTGGTGCATGGAGGCGGCGCCTCATCCTCCGGCGAAGCCAACTACTACGACGTCATCGGCCCGATCGGAAAACACTTCCACGTCATCGCACCCGACATCGTCGGCTTCGGTTACACCACGCCGCGAGGTTCACAGGATTACTCGGGAAAGGCTCAAGGAGACCACCTCGTTCGTTTCATCGAAGCTCTCGACGTTGGCCCGGTCTTTCTCAACGGAAATTCCCACGGTGGGTACCTCGCCCAGTACGCCGCTCTCGAGCGCCCGGACCTGGTTCGGAGGCTCGTGATCACGAACAGCCTGAACGGAACGTTTCCAATCCCCGAGCTCCCCGAAGGCGCAAGTTACATCTACGCTCCGGGAGGCCATCAGTATCCAGACCGGACCGTTGAGCAGACGAAAGCCTCTCTGGAGGAATTCTATTTCCACAAGGATCTAGTGACGGAGCAAAGGGTCCAACTGGTTCATGACCTCTACATGAGGAACCACGAGTACGCCGACAAGAGAGGCCGAGCGGTTTCCTACTCCGTCGAGGCCTTGAACAAGAACCTGAGCTACAAGGGCAAGCACATCACCGAGTGGGCCGGGGAGCTTCAGATGCCGGTGCTGCTCATGTGGAGCGAGCCCGGCTCGAAAATCGAATGGGGCGTCGCGCACTTTTTCAGGATACCCGGCGCCGAAATGCACCTCCTCCCCTGGTCGGGTCACCATCTTTTCACCGATCAGACGGACCGCTGGGTTCAGGTGGTCACGAACTGGCTGAACAACGAGCCCGCACGCCGGCCGAATGAGGCCCGCTAACCCGTAAGGGCATCACTCATCACTGGTCTCCGCGGAAAATCTTGCCCGGGCAAGATTTCTGAAAAGGAAAGCCGTGGAGTCGATCGCCCTCGACTGCCTTGCCATATCCTCCTCTCGATGCGAGACGATTTCCTCATGCACTGCGGGGACCACGCGAGCCTGGAAAACATCTTCGACTCGCTGAAGCCGCCGAAGGGTCCCGCCTTGAGGAAAGCCCTCGTGGAGCCACCCCGATGGATTTCTGCTCGCCTCAAGGGATTCCTCTGGGGAGATCCAGATCCGGTCGATCGCCGACGGCTCCGGAGGGCCCCTTCCCGCCCCGCCAGACCCGGAGATGCTCACGCTCAGCTTCAGCGCCGATGGCTCGATGCTCGTCGCGGGGGGCGAGAAAAACACGGCGCGTCTTTGGGAGCTGACCGGTCCCCCGGATGCCGACCCGCTCGTGCTCTACTGGCGGCCAAGGCAGATCAACAGCGCCGAGTTCCACCCCGACGGCCGCTGGCTCGTGACGGCGTCCACATCTGAGACGGCGATCTGGCCGCTCAGTCGCCGCTACCCGCGCGTTCTTCGCAGGCACGCGGGCGGAGTCTGGGGTTTGGCCTTCGCGCCGGATGGGAGCTGGATCGCTTCCGGTTCCAGCGATGGGACGCTGCGGCTATGGCCCCTGGCGGCCGGCTCGGGGCGAAGCCGCGTCTTATTTCAAGACAGCACCGTTGTCATCACCAGCATCGCCGTCCACCCGGACGGCGGATCCATCCTCGTCAGCTCCAGTTCCGGAAGGGCCTGGGTCGTTCCGATAGGGAAAGGGCGCTCACGTCTCCTCTCGGGGTTTCGCAGCCAGACCTACGGCGTCGCCTGGAGCCCCGACGGGCGCCTGGCGGCGGTGGCCGGGGGATTGTTCGACAAGCGCGAGGCCGTCATCCGCATCTGGGACCTCGAGACCGGTGCGGTGCGGGTCCTCGATCCCGGCAATCAAAGATGGATCTTCGAGATCCGGTTCCTTCGCGACGGCGCGCTCCTCTCCGCTAGGGGCGAAGGAGTACGTCTGTGGCGCCTCGATAATGGAACGTCGCAGTTGCTACACCCGGAACCCTGCCATATCACGCTGAGCCCCGACCCGCGCTGGGTCTATTTCGGTTGCATGCCCGGGGGCGATCTCGAGGATCTCCGCGAACGCCCCGACCGCACGACGCGTCTCATCCGGCACGACCTTCAGACCGGCGACTCCGAGCGCCTCGAGCTGGCCTACCGCCATTCCGAGCCGCTGGCGACGAGCTTCGCCCTCGACTCTGCGGGCGAGGTACTGGTTACGGGAGACCTCGACGGCGTGGTTCGCGCGAGACTGTTGAGCGGTGGGGACGTCCACCTGCTCCTCGGTCACCAGGCCCAGATGCGCAGCGTTGCCGTCTCCCCCGACGATCGCTGGATCGCCTCGGCGGGCGAGGACAAGACGATCCGCCTCTGGCCGATGCCGCAGGGGCGCCCCTTTCATACCCTTCCATACGAGGAACTGCTCAACCGCCTGCGCACCCTGACCAACCTGCGTGTCGTCGAGGACGAGGCGTCCGCTACCAGCTACAGCATCGAGCCCGGCCCCTTCCCCGGCTGGGAGACGGGGCCGACGTGGTGACCTGAGATCGTAAGGTTTCGCGCTGGCAAGCGCGCATGTAGAATCGGCCCATCCACACAGGAGGAGGCCTTGCAGGGAGACTTCTCGATTGGCGAGTGGCTGGTCCATCCACAGCGCAACAGCCTCGAAAGCTCCGGCCAGCAACGTCGCGTCGAGCCCAAAGCGATGGAGGTGCTTGCTTTCATCTCTTCTCTTCCTCCTTGCGTAACGCCCGATCGACCCATCTCACGATCTGATCCGGCAGCTCGTCGCGATTTTTCTTCGTGACTTCCCAGAGCTCGATGTCCTCGCGGTCCTTGACCTCGGAAATGAAGCCGCCGGCGTGCCGAGCCACGGTCGCGACCAGCGGCTGCCCCGAATCGAGCAGACGGCGCATGGCCACGCGGAATTTTTCCGAGAAGCATTCCATCTTGCCGATCTCGTCCACCAGGTAAACGCCCATCGCCCCGTCGAGAGCGAGTGCTTGCTCCACGATCCCGTCGAGCCCATCGACGTCGACGCCGTAGCGGCCCACCCGGTGTCGAGAATCGATGTCCACGTGTGCGAGCAGCTGCTTCTCGCCGTTGAACGTCGTCAGCTCGAAGCCGACCCGGCGACCGTCTCGTCGGATCTCGCCCGTCAGGAAGCCGCGAATGCGGCGGCCCGACAGGGTGTCGGCAACCTTCTTCACGATCGTCGTTTTGCCGCAGCCGGGAGCGCCGGTGAGCAGCAATGCCTTCATGCCAGATAGCGTCCCGCGAAACCGTCGATGTTCACGCCGACTCGGCCGGGCAGATGTCGCAGCGCGATCTCGACCATCCGGTCCCTGTAGTCGAGGCCCACGGAGTCTGTCTGTGCCGCCGCCATCGCGGCCGGTAGCGCAGTCCGCAAAGTTCGGCCGCCGTCCTCGGTGCCGTCTCCCTGGACGAAGTGATCGATGACCACAGCGTTGGCGCTGGAGGAGATGCGGTCGAAGAAGCGCTCCGGCTCTCGGATCGGCATGAGCGGCGACACCGTGATCACCGTTCGGATGCCTGCTTCCGAGAGAGTCTGCGCGGCCTGGAAGCGGCGCTCGACGGAGCTCGCGTGCGGTGGAAGGCCGGGGAACTTCTCGATGTCAGTCTCGATGGAGAGGTGCACACGGAGGTCGCATCGTTTCTTCAGGTCCCGATAGAGCTCGAGATACTCCGTAACCCGGTGGGAGTGGGTCTGGAGAATCAAGAAATCCGGAGGATCCTGGAACATGGCGCCGAGCAGCTGCCTCGTCGTCCGGTATTGAAACTCCTGCGGCACGAACGGCTCGGTGGAGCTGGACAGAAAGATCCTGAAGCTGCCTCGAGACTTCCGCGCCCATCGGCGCTCGCGCTCCACGTTGGAGCGATACGACGTGGCCGCGTTCTCCCGGACCTCGAGGAAGGAGCCCCACGCACGGCCTCGTGTTACGTAGGTGTTGTGTTGCACGTAGCAACCGACGCCGCAGAGTGCGTTCCCGAAAGAGCAGCCACGATACGGCTGCACCGAATGAGAGGTCACGGTCTTCAGAAAACCGCTGGTGCGGGTAAGTACGTTGCGTATCTCGGTGATCCGGAGGTCCATAGCGCTATCGTACCTTGCGCCGGGTGAAGTGCACCCGTAAACACATGGACATACAAAACGAATTGAAGTCGCTTTCGGATGACGAGCTTCTCACTCGTCTGGCGGATGTTTTGAAACAGTCGCGTCGCGTCGAGGTAGTGCTCGTCGCACACATCGCCGAAGTCGATGCAAGGCGTCTGTTTGCCAGAGAAGCCTTTCCGTCCATGCACAAATACTGTACCGACTTGCTCCACTTATCGGATGCAGAAGCCTACTTCCGGATAACTGCCGCTCGTGCCTCGCGTCGGCATCCGGTGCTTCTGACGATGCTGGAGGATGGCCGGCTTCACTTGATCAGAGAAGGAATCGGCCGGCGAAAGACCCGCCGGTGCGTTCGACGCGTTCATTAGCTACGCCCACGCCGACCGCAAGGCCGCGAGGCGCATGCAAGCGTTTCTGCAACACTACCCCCTTCCCGACGCCCGCCGCCTTGTACTTCCGTTTTCGAAATCGGTCGGGACAACCTCGCGCGCCGGCTGTTCGGATCTTACCGCCAGGTCACCATTCGGCCCGAGTGACGTCGCCCTGGGAGAAGGCCGATTCGCCGGGTCCGAGACGAGCTCGCCGCCCGTCTCGGGTACGACCTCGGCAAGATTCATCGCGCGCTCAAGCAATGCGAGAAGGAGAGCGGAGGAACCTACGCGTGCTACCCGCCAGGGGAGGCGAAGGCCGTCACGGTGCAGAGAGGATGCGGCACGACACGATCGGGAGTAACGACGGAGGGCCGGCCGTGACCCGATTTCGTGTCGCGGCGGTCCGGCAACAAGAGCATGTAGTGCGAAATAGAACGCTCGCCTGACGGTCGCTGGATCGCATCGGCCGGCGAGGACCGCACGATCCGCCTCTGGCCGATGCCGGATCTCTCCGAGCCGCCACTTCATACACTTCCCCACGACGAGCTCATCGCGAAGCTGAAATCCCTGACCAACCTGCGTGTCGTCGAGGACGAGGAGTCCGAGACCGGCTACCGCATCGAGCCCGGCCCCTTCCCCGGCTGGGAGACGGTCCCGACGTGGTGAGTTCAGCAGGTCGAGTGAAAGAGGCCTCCCACCTTCTCACCCTTCTCCGCGAGCTCGTTGTAGCGCGCCACCGCTTGTTTCGTTTCCTCGACGTGAACGGTGATGCCATCTTCTCAAAGCTTCGCCAGCGTTTCGGGACAGACCTTCAGCCGCCAGAGCATGCCCCGTGACAGCACGATGACGTTCGCACCGTTCTGCAGAAGTTCCTCGACGTCCGCGGGCTGAACGCCCGGGGAGTGCTCCGTGCCTGTTTCGCGCCAGTCCCACTCGCGTCCCCCGCCGGGATACAGTTTGAAGTCCTTGCCGGTGCCGACGCCCTCGACTTCCATGCGCCCCCACGAAATGTCTAGAACGACGGGTGATGATTCCATAGTCAGCCTTGCAGGCGCCCGCTACCCAGGACGTGGGCCGACGCCTCGGTGTGAGTCATCGAGCGCCCCAGGCTCACCGCCGCCCGAAAGTCGTCCTGGCTGGACGCGCTCTGGAGCTTCGAAAGAAGAGACGCCGCGCGGCGTTTCGTCTCCCACCAGGTGCTCGGGTGATGGCGCGCATGGGACAGCAGCTCGGTGGCCGGGCGGAGCTCGTTCCGATCCCGCAGCTGATCGCCCGCTGAAACGAAGACCTCCATCACGAGCGGCACCGCTTCGATCTCGAGTGCACTCACCAGAGCCCGGCCGTAGTGTTTCGTCGCGCTCGCATCGTCCTCCGAAGCCCGGTAGACGTCGGCGAGATTGTTGAGGGAGTCCGCAATCCCGATGCGGTGATCGAGTCGGCGCCGCAGGCGGAGTCCCTGCTCCAGAAAACCGTGCGCGAGCTCGAGCTTTCGCGCGCGAAGGGCGGCCTTTCCCAGGCTGTTGAAGGTGCTCCCCACGCGACGACGATCGCCGATCGTACAGCCAAGCTCCAGACTCTCGTCCAGGAAGGGTCCCGCTTCCGAAACGGCACCGATCTCCGCGTGGAGATGACCCAGGACGTTCAGCGACCAGGCGAGTCCGGAGGCATCGTCCAGCTCGCGGAACGTCGCGACACTTCGCTCGAGGTAATGGAAGGATTCCGTGCGGCGACCCAGCGCGAATGCGACGTAGCCGAGTCGATTGAACCCGACGGCCGCTTCCCGGAGCTCATCGCAGCGGCGAACGATCGACAGCCCGCGCACGAGGACCTCGCGCGCTTCCTGGAGGCGGCCGTGCGACGCCTTCAGTGTTCCGAGCCGAAGGAGCAACCTCCCGCCCAGTGGCTCGTCATCGGTCGTTTCGATCGCGGCCTCGATGAGTCGCGCACCTTCCTCGAACCGGCGCGCTCGTCGAACGCCTGGCTCATGGAATCCAGACAGGCCGACACTTCGCCCCAGGCTCGATTCGCGATGGCGCGACCCCACTGCTCCCGGAAATCCCAGGGCTCGCGGCTCGACACGATGCTCTCTCGCATCTGCTGACGGACGTCGTTCCCGTACGCCACCACGCGCTCTAGCGGGGCGACGTCGAGCTGCTCTCGCAGCATGCGCTGATAACGCTCGAATTGCTCGGCCGCCAGGTGACGGCGACCCTGACGCACGTAGAGCTCCATGATCCAGTAGTGTGCGGCCTCGTGGAGCGGCTCCAGCCGAAGGAGGCGTCTCGCGGACTCGAGGGCGCGGTGCGTCTCACCGGTGGCCGCGTCGTCTTCGACAATGCGCGCGAGGGCATCGACGGCGCGGTTACGAAGCCGCTCCGCCTCGAAGAGCTGCCACTCGTCGAAGCTCGGTGCCTCGCGTAGCGAGAACCCCTGAAGGAAGTCTCCACGGTAAAGATCGATCGCAGCACCGGCCGACTCCCGCGAAGCGCCGGGCTCGGTTCCGCGCAGGAAGACCTCGACGTCGGACCAGACCGCGTCGTCCGACAAGGTCAGTTCCTGTTCCGTGGAAACGACGAAGCCGTCGCCGACGGCCGAGCGCAGCGCGAAGGGTGTCCGCCTCAAAGCGGCTCGGGCGCGAGACGTATCGAGCTCCGGCCAGAGAAGCGCCACCACCTCGTCCCGCCCGACGGGGCGGCGGGTCATGGCAAGATAAGCAACGAGCGCGAGGGCCTTGCGACGGTCGAGCCCCACCTTTCGGCCGTCGAGCACGAGCCGAGGGTATCCGAAGAGGTAAACGGCGAGCTGAACCACGTCCCGCCATTCTACTTCAGCGCCGTCGCGCTCAAGGAAGCGGGATTTTTCCTGCAACGCTTTCCGCAACGCCTGGATACCTGCCCTCGCGCTAGCGTACGGCGACAGAATGGACGTCGTCGTGAAAAAAACGCTTCTCACCGTCATCAGCCTCGGCTTCGTCGCCGCAATTGCCTTCGCGAAAGAAGAGACGAAGACCGGCTTCGTCATTCCATCGCAATGCCAGCCGAAAACGGAAGGTGTTCCCCAGCCGGAAGGTTCGAGAAACGCCTGGCCGGCACCTCACACGACCGCCTGCGCGCTGGAAGATGCCTGTATCAAGAGTGGCTACGGTCTCTGGGTCCAGGATCGCTTCTTCCGGTTCGACGAGCGGGGTCAGGAGATCGCTCTCGCCTACTTCGAGACCACGCCTCGAACCAGCTACAACAAGGTGGCGGTGACCGGTGATTTTTCCGGGGACGTCGTCAAGGTGCGGTTCCTGCGGATGGTGGACTGAGATGGATTCCCTCTCCCCGGAGGGAGAGGGAGCGTGCTAACTTGACCCTCAAGGAGGACGTCGCGAGTAACTATGACTTTCGAGCTGGACCGAACGATCGAGATTCTGGAGCGGACGCCCGCAACCGTGTCCGCTCTGTTGAGCGGGCTGTCAGAGGACTGGCTTCTGAGTAACGAAGGAGAGGACACGTTCAGCCCGCGGGACGTCCTGGGACATCTGCTCTCTGGAGAAGAAACGGATTGGGTACCGCGTGCCGGGATCATCCTCGAGCACGGGCCGGAACGTCCGTTCACCCCGTTCGACCGCTTCAGCTTTCGCGAGAAATACAAAGAGCTTTCGCTCGCTGAGCTGCTCGAACGGTTCGCCGAGCGGCGCGCCGACAACCTCGACCGGATCCGCGCGTTCGGCATCGGGCCGGAGCAGCTCGAGCTCGAGGGCACGCACCCCGAGCTGGGGCGCGTCCACTTGCGGCAGCTTCTCGCCACGTGGGCCGTTCACGACCTGGGGCATATCCGCCAGATCGTCCGGGTGATGGCCAAGCAGTACCGCGAAGAGGTGGGCCCCTGGAAAGAGTACCTGCGCGTGCTCGACGAATAACCTGCGTTCCTGGTAACGTTCCGGCTCGACATGGGCCGAAGAATCATGACCCGGCGGTCCCTGCTGGCCGCAGCCGGGGGTTTGGGCGCGAGCGTCCTCGGAAGATCAGGCACGGCGCAAGAGCCACCGCGGCCGCTCGTGCCCGAGGATCCCACCAAGCTCCAGGGGCGACCGCCCTCGGAGCTCGGGGACCGCTCCCCTTTCGAGCAGCCCCGTCGCACCGTTCGTCGCGCGGAGGAGACATCCAACTCGTCCCGCACCCCCCTTCAGGGACTCGACGGGATCATCACGCCCTCCGATCTGCACTTCGAGCGCCATCATGCCGGCATCCCGGCGATCGATCCCGAGCGCTACAAGCTCCTGATCCACCGGATGGTCGACAAACCCAAGGTGTTCACGCTCGAAGATCTGAAGCGTTTCCCGAAACGGTCGAGGATATGCTTCATGGAGTGCTCCGGAAACGGAGCCGGCTCTTACTTCCCGGAAGAGATGACGAAGCAACGATCCCCTCAATCCCTCGACGGCCTTACGAGCACCAGCGACTGGATGGGTGTGCCGCTAGCGATTCTTTTCCGGGAGGTCGGCGTCAGCGACAAAGCCAGCTGGTTTCTAGCCGAAGGACAGGACGCGGCGGTCATGACTCGGAGCATTCCCGTGAGCAAGGCGTGGGACGACGCGACGATCGCTCTCGGGCAGAACGGTGAGGCGCTTCGGCCAGAACAGGGCTACCCGGCGCGTCTGTTCCTTCCCGGCTGGGAAGGCAATGCCAGCGTGAAGTGGCTTCGGCGCATCGAAGTGACGGATCGTCCGTTCATGACGAAAGAAGAGACGTCCAAGTACTCCGATCCGCTGCCGGATTGCACGGCGCGCCTGTTCAGCTTTGTCATGGATGCCAAGTCCACGATTACGTTCCCGACGTACCCGACGGTGCTCATCGACAAGGGATGGTGGGAGATCAGCGGCATCGCGTGGACGGGGCGCGGGAAGATCACGCGGGTGGAAGTCAGCACGGACGGTGGTCGAAGCTGGGAGGAGGCGGAGCTCCAGGAGCCGGTCCTTTCAAAATGCCCACACACGGTTTCGCAAGCTCTGGATCTGGAAGGGCGGAAGCGCCGTTCTGATGAGCCGTGCCACGGACGAGGCCGGCTACACACAACCGACGACCAGGGTCCTGCGGGAGGCGCGCGGCATGGGTACCTCGTATCACTTCAACAATATTCGCGGCTGGCGCGTCGAGCCGGATGGCAGCGTCTTTTTCGAAGAAGTGTGAAGAAACTCGGACTCGTGCTGAGCCTCATGGTGGGCTGCTCGACGCCACCACCTCCTGAGCCCAAGGATTCGCCGATGCCGGAAACGGCTTCGACGGAGCTCGCCCACTTCCCCTCCCCCGAGAGCCCGGGCGCCGACCCGACAAGCTACGCCCACTTGCCCGTCTTCGGCTTCGGCCGCGAGGCAACCGAAGAGGAGATTGCCGCCTGGGACATCGACGTCATGCCCGACGGTACCGGGCTTCCCGAAGGACGCGGAACGGTGGCCCGGGGCAAGGAGCTCTACGACCACCAGTGCGTTCAGTGCCACGGGACCACCGGGCAGGGCGCCGACTACGATGCGCTGGTGGCCCCCCGGCCGGAGGAGGGCTTTCCGTTCGGCCGCGACCGCTCGCTCGAACGCACCGTCGGAAACTACTGGCCCTACGCCACCACACTCTACGACTACACGTACCGAGCGATGCCGCAGGCCGTGCCCGGCTCCCTCCCTCCCGACGACGTCTACAGCCTGGTGGCCTACGTCCTCTACCTGAATGACATCGTGGCCGAGGACGCGGTGCTCGATCAGGACAGCCTCCCACGAGTGGTCATGCCGGCGCGCGACCGATTCGTGATCGACAACCGTCGCGGTGGCCCCGAAGTGCGTTAGGCAAGGAGCAAGAAACATGAGCGAACGACGATGTGTCCTCTGGGCCATGGCCCTCCTTTTCGCAGGTTCGAGCTTCGTCGCCGGTCAGGCGGTCGACCCCGCCCTTCTCGGTGAGCTCGAGTACCGTTTCATCGGTCCGGACGGCAACCGCACCATCGCCATCGTGGGAGAGCCCGGCAACGACGACCTCGTGTACATCGGGGCCGCCTCTGGCGGTATCTGGAAGACGACGGACGGTGGACTCAACTGGCGCCCTGTCTTCGACGAAGCGAACGTCTCGTCGGTCGGCTCGCTCGCCATTGCACCTTCCGATCCGAACGTCATCTGGGCGGGCACCGGAGAAACGTTCGTCATCCGCCCGGCACTCTCGATCGGGGACGGCATCTACAAATCGACGGACGCGGGCGAGACATGGGACAACGTGGGCCTCGGAAAGACGGGGCGCATTGGACGGGTTCTGATCCATCCGCAGAATCCGGATGTCGTGCTCGCATGCGCAGCCGGCCATACCTACGCCCCGCAGGCGGAGCGAGGCGTTTTCCGGACGACGGACGGCGGCGAGACGTGGGAGAAGGTGTTGTTCGTCGACGAGAACACGGGCTGCGCGGACATCGCCATGGACCCGACCAACCCCCGCATTCTTCTCGCCGGAATGTGGCGGATCCAGATCGATACCGATGGGCTCAAAAGCGGCGGCCCGGAGAGCGGCGTGTATCGCTCGCGTGACGGAGGCACCGAATGGGAGAAGCTCTCGGGTGTCGGAAAAGGTCTTCCCGGTGGCGAAAATCATCCACTGGGCAAGATTGCCGTCGGCATCGCCCAGAGCGATCCGAGTCGCTGGTACGTGCTCACCGAGGACACGAGCCCCGGATTCTACCGGTCGGACAACGCGGGTGATCGCTGGCGGCTGGTCAGCAACAACCACAGGCTCAACGAGCGCGCGACCTACTACACGCGCTTTGCCATCTCGACCGACGATCCGGATCGCATCTACTTCGCTTCGGTGCGCTTCAGCATGTCCGTCGACGGCGGTAGCTCCATCGTCGACAATCCACCGCGCGGAGGCGGCGACAACCACGACGTCTGGGTCGATCCCAAGAATGCGGACCGGCTCATGGTAGCGCACGACGGTGGCGCCAGCATCAGCCTGAACGGGGGGAATTCGTTCCAGCGCATCGTGCTGCCGGTGGCGCAGATGTACCACGTGACGGTGGACGATCAGATCCCCTACAACGTCTACGGCAATCGGCAGGACGGCTACTCGTACCGGGGGCCAAGTAACAGCCGGAGTGGTTCCGGTATTCCGCTCGGCATGTGGCACGGTGTGGCCGGTTGCGAGAGCGGCTGGGCCACGCCCGATCCGGTCGACGACAACATCGTCTGGTCCGGCTGCTACGACGGCGGGCTCGAGCGCTACGACCGCCGCAACGGACAATGGCGCGATGTTCGGGTCTGGCCGGAGGCGGCCTATGGCTGGGCGCCGAAAGATGTAAAGTATCGCTGGCACTGGAACTTCCCGCTCACCATCTCGCCACACGACCACAACAAGGTCTACGTCGGAAGCCAGCACGTCCACATGACTACGAACGACGGTCAGACCTGGAGGGAGATCAGCCCGGACCTGACCACCAACGAGAAAACACGGCAGCAGGACTCGGGCGGCGGCCTGACCATCGACAACCTTTATACATTCGATGGCTCGGTACTCTTCGCGATCTCGGAGTCGCCGGCCCAGGAAGGCGTTCTCTGGACGGGAAGCGTCGACGGGCAGGTACACGTGAGCCGCGACGGCGCCGCGAGCTGGACCAACGTCTCGAAGAACGTGCCGGGCCTCTACATCGAGAGCTGGGTCAAGAACATCGAGCCCTCACGTTACGACGCGGCGACGGCCTATATGGCGGTGAGCCAGCACCAGGACGGTGATTTCGATCCCTACGTCTTCAAGACGACTGATTTTGGTGAGAGCTGGACGCTCATCAGCTCGGGTATTCCCAAAGAAATGTCGAGCTTCGTCCACGTGGTTCGGGAAGACCCGAAGCGACGAGGCATGCTCTATGCGGGTACCGACAATCGCATCTACGTAACGCTCGACGACGGTGACAACTGGTTCTCTCTCCAGACGAACATGCCTCCGGCCCCGATCTATTGGCTCACGATTCAAGAGCGGTTCGACGATCTGGTCGTCGCGACCTACGGGCGGGGCTTCTACCTCCTCGACGACATCGGGCCACTGCGCGCTCTCGATAACACGCTCCTGAGTGCCGAAACCCATCTGTTCGAGCCGCGCCCGGCCTACCGTTTTCGCTCGGTGCAAGGCATCAAGACTGAATCGGGAAGCCAAGTCTCCGGACGTAATCCCCCTTACGGAGCAGGTATCAACTACTACCTGGCGGGGAACCCCGAAGGGAGCGTTGCGATCGAGATCGTCGACGCCGGCGGTAATGTTGTCCGTGAGCTGGAAGGAACCGCCAAAACGGGCATCAACCGGGTGTGGTGGGACCTCCGCCACGAGGCCCCGAAGACGGCCAAGCTGCGAACGCCTCCTCCCGAGCACGACTGGGTCCCGATTGGCGAGGAAGGCTGGCGACGACTCCGCACGTGGGACCTCGACCTGTTTCCCGGATACCGCGGCGTGCTCGCGCTACCCGGTGACTACACAATACGTGTCGAGCTCGGCGAAGAGTCGCTGGAGACGAAGCTGACCGTGTTGAAAGATCCGCACTCGACGGGAACCCTTGCTGACATCGAAGCGCAGGTCGCCTTGATGAAGAAGCTCCACGAGCAGGTGAACGAGGTCGTGGAAATGATCGACGAGCTGGAGTGGACGCGAAAGGAGCTCTTCGATTTCATGGAGCGCTATGGCGCGATCGAGGAAATGAAGACCCAGGTGAGCAACGCCGGAGAGCTCGAGGACTACGCGTTGTCCGTCGAGGCGAAGCTGTTCGATGTGAACATGACCGGCGCGCGAGAAGACGCGTTTCGCGCTCCGATGAGGCTCTACGGACGTCTCGGCGCTCTCGGGAACGACGTCGGATGGGACAGCGCCGATTTCCGGCCTACCGACCAGCAGCTGGAGGTGCACGCGGTTCTGACAGAACGGCTCGACGAGGTCCGTGAACAGTACCGCAAGCTCATGAACGAGGATGTGCCTGCGTTCAAAGCAAAAGTACGCTCCACGGAGGAACCCCAGTGATTCGCAAACGACCGGGCACGGGCAAGGAAACGGGCAAAGGGCCTGGGCAGGGGCAACGCCGGTCCTGACTGGATATTCCCGCTCGGGTTGTGCCAGAATGCGCTCTCCCAGACACGACTCGGGACCCTTTGGAGGAGATCGTCTTGAAGATTCATAAATTCTTTCTGCTGTTCCTTTTAGTGTTCGCCGGCGCCGCCTTCGCCCAGGAGGAGGCAGCAGAGGCAGAGATGGAAGAGGCGGCCGGTCCAACCGAGGAGCTGGTCGACGCCGTCATCGAGGGCGAGACGTCAGACGTGACGCGGCTCCTCGGTGAGGGCGCGGACGCCAATGCCGTCACGTACGGCGAGGCGCCCCTCATCGTTTATGCTGCGCTTCACGGCCACGACGACGTCCTCGATGCCCTGATCGAAGCGGGTGCCGACATCGCGGCCAAGAATATGGCCGGCGTCACCGCTTTGATGTACGCCGCCCAGTCCGGGCACAACGAGATCATCGCGGCGCTCATCGAGGCCGGCGCGGATGTCAACGCGGCGGACAGTCTGAACTGGACGCCACTGATTCACGCAGCGGTCGGCGGCAACGCCGAGGCGGTTAGGGCACTCATGGCGGCCGGCGCAGACACCAGCGTCGAGGACTACTTCGGCTCCACCGCCGCGAAAATCGCGGAAACGAGGGGCCACGTCGAGGTTCTCGAGGCCCTGGCCGGCGGCGGAGCGGAATCGGGCTCCTAGTAGACTGGGGTCCGGATTGGCTCCGTTTGCGCGCCGCCACCGCAGGGTGTCAGAGTGGGGTGCGGGTGTGAGACGTGAAACGTCGGTTGATTCGCGCCAGCGCGGATGTAGTTGTTTGCCTATCCACCCCTCCCCCGACGCTTCCCGCTCAGGACGAGAGTCAGCCGCTCGTTCGCCAGATCGTCATCTTCAAGTTCCTGCCCGGTAGAGCCGCGGAAGCCATACATCTGTTCCGCGAGTCAGCGGTTCCGCTCTACGAGAAGACAGCCCCGATGCTGCAGTTTCGCGGCTATCGCGAGGCGGAAAGCCCGGAGCCATTGGACCTCGTCGTGGTGTCCACGTTCCGGGGGATGTTGGGACAAGGCAGGCAGAAGTGGTTCCGTCTCGTGGGAAGCCTGGTGGTGGTCCACAAGGAAATGGTGCTCGTTCCCCTGCCGGAGCTCTCCGTTCGGTAACGATGCCTCGTACCGAGACCGCAGCCGCACTCCTGATCGGGAACGAGATTCTCGCGGGGAAGATCCGGGAGAAGAATCTCTTCGAGCTGGCAAAGCTCCTGCGCTCGCTTGGCGTGGCGCTGGAGCGGGTCGTCGTCATTGCGGACGAGGAAGCGATCATCGCTGACGAGGTCAAGCGCCTTTCGAGCTCCCACGACTACGTTTTCACGAGTGGCGGTGTGGGCCCGACCCACGACGATGTCACCATGGCCGGTGTAGCGAAGGCCTTCGGGGTCCGTGTCGTGCGGGATCCGACGCTGGAGCAAATGATCCGCGACTACCATGACGGTGAGATTACGGACGGACATTTGAATCTGGCTCGAGTGCCCAAAGGTGCCCGGATGCTCACCGCCACCGGGTCGCGCTGGCCGGCCGCCGTTTTTCGAAACGTCTGGATCCTTCCCGGCATTCCCGAGGTCTTTCAGGCGAAGCTAGCGATCGTCCGGGAGCACTTGAAGGGGCATGCGCCCTTCGTGTCGCGAGCGGTCTACACCAAGCTCGACGAGGCCATACTGAAGCCGATGCTCGACGAGACCGTGGCCCGTCACCCCAAGGTGGACGTCGGCTCCTACCCGCGCTGGAACGACCCGAAATACGAGACGAAGGTAACGTTCGACGGAAAGGACGAAGCGGCCGTGGAGCGCGCCTTCATGGAGTTTCAGGAGCTCCTACCCGACGGCGAGCCCCAGTGGACGGAGTAGTCCCAGCCACGGCGCGCGCCAGAACGTTTCTCGTCTCCTCTCCGCTCTCGCGCTCATCCGCTTGGCGGGCCAGCAAGGTGCCCGGCTCGGCATCTACCTCGTGCCGGAGGTCGACCTGCGCGTCGTTCTCATCGGCGCGTTGCTTGCGTTCTTCCTCGTGCCGCGGACGAGGGGGACAAAATCCATCGTCTTCTCCAGACGGGCGATGCTCATCACGCTGTGGATCGTGTCGAGCGCAAGCGTCGCCGTCTGGCGATCCGGCGCGCTGGCACCCGACGCCCGGCTGCCCGCAACGATCGGGCGCCCTTCCCTGGATTCACGTGAAGGCGCAACGCTCGGCTCCATGCAGTTTCCGAGCCGGCGCGAGCTGAACCGAATAGCGGGCCGCCGGCGCAACATCGCGCTCGACATCCGGGGCTATCTCTTCGCTCCCCGGAGCGGCCGTTATCGATTCGAGGCCTCTTGTGACGATCGGTGTCGGCTGCGCATCGGAGAAACGAGCATCGAGGTTGGAGGCCGGGACAGCTTCGAGCTCGAGCTCGAGGAAGGCTCGCAAGAAATCGAGCTGGCCTACGTGCAGCGTGGCGGGCCTGCAGCCTTGACACTTGCCTGGGACCGCCCCGGACTCATCGAGCTTCTCCCCATCGATCATTTCGTTCACGGGAGGCCGGATGCCGAAGAGGAGCTTGCCCGGCGCCGCATCGGAGTTTTCGTATCGCTCGTCGCGTCCGGGCTTCTCTGGGTGGTCGGACTGTGCCTCGTTCTGCGGGCCGGAGAAGAGCGCGCGTGGTGGCGACAGGCGCTCGCCGCGCGCCAGTGGGTTCTCGCGGCCGCGGGCGCATGCGTCATCCTTTATGGAGCGGTGCTTCGCGTGAACGCCTTTCTGGTTACTCGCGACTCGTGGAGACCGAGGCGCGCGCCGCCTCGTTCTACGAGCTCACCCGTCCGTGGCTCCCGAACTACAGCCTGCTCAATCCCGCAAGTGCTCCCGAAGACCCGTACCGGGCCGACGTGCGAAGCTATCTCGACCGGGCGGAGGCTCTGAGCCCGGGCC
Organism: Candidatus Marinacidobacterales bacterium; assembly: GCA_965237685.1. Taxonomy (GTDB): domain Bacteria; phylum Acidobacteriota; class Vicinamibacteria; order Marinacidobacterales; family SMYC01; genus CBDEGF01. Next base: position 220,720 of record CBDEGF010000003.1, on the reverse strand, counting down.
GCTTCTACGAAGGCCACTTTCGCGAGCCCTTCTACGTTCTCATCGTGAAGACGTTCGTCTGGCTGGCGGGTGGGCGCGAGATCGGGATTCTCGTTCAGAGCCTGGTGTTTTCCATCCTGGTGTTACCGCTCCTCTTTTACGTATCGTCACGCTTGTTCTCCGTCGCGTGGGCGCTCGCGCGAAAGTGTGCCAATCTTAGTTGGGAATTGAAACGGCTCCAAACCCCGTGGTTTGATGACGTTTGAACGAACAACATCAAGCGGCAAGAGAAAGGAGCCGAGATGGGAAGTCTGCTACGTTCAGTCAAGAAACGCAAGAAGTCACGTCGTTTGGGTGAGGTCGCGCTCGTGAGTCGCGAGGAGTACGCGGAGCTCGAGCTGGATGCCAAGATAGAGATGATCCGTTCGTTGGTCCCCCTGGGGCTAATGCGCGTTCACGAGTTGCTCGACGACGAAGTGAAGGCGTTGGCCGGGGGGCGATACGCTCGCAAGGAAGAGTCGGTGCGTGGTCGCCGTCACGGAACCAACCCGGGCACGGTAGGGCTTGCCGGCCAGCGGGTACCGATCCGTGTGCCCCGGGTTCGGAGCATCGAGGGAGGAGAGATTCCGCTGCGGTCGTACGAGGCGCTGAGCCACGGCGGTGAGGTGAATGATCTACTGCTGAAACGAGTTCTCTACGGAATCTCCTGTCGCAACTACGAGGCGGCAGCGGAAGCGATTCCGGGCGCCATCGGGCTGTCGAGCTCGACGGTGTCCCGAGAGTTCGTTGAAGCAAGCGCGACGAAGCTCCGAGAGATGCAGGAACGGGATCTATCCGGCGAGGATGTGGTGGCGCTGTTTCTAGACGGGAAGACGTTCGCCGACGCCACGATGGTTGTGGCGCTGGGCATTACGCTTTCTGGGGAAAAACGCTTCTTGGGCTTCGTGGAGACGGACACGGAGAACGCGCAGGTGTTGACGCCGTTTCTGCGTTCACTGCTCGAGCGGGGACTCGATATCTCCCAGGGTCTACTGGTGATCATCGACGGCGGCAAGGGTCTCCAAGCGGCAGTAAAGAAGGCATTCCGTAAGCGGGCCCTGATACAACGCTGCCAGTGGCACAAACGTGAAAACGTAGTGAGCTACCTGTCCAAGGGCGAGCAGGGGTCGTGGCGCAAGCGGCTTCAGAGGGCCTACAACAGGCCGGAGTACAAAGACGCCCTCGCTGCGCTCGAGCAACTTCACGGTGAGTTAGAAGAGCGGAACCAATCCGCAGCTGGCAGCTTGGAGGAAGGACTCGAGGAGACGCTGAGCGTGCATCGACTCGGCGTATACGGGGTGCTGGGCCGTTCGTTCAAGACGACGAACTGCCTTGAATCCGTCAATGCCCTGGTGGAGGAACGCTGCGCGAAGGTCGACCACTGGAAGAACTCGAGCCAACGCCAGCGCTGGCTGGCGACGGCGCTCGTGGACATCGAACCGCGCTTGAGGAAGGTGGTGGGCTACCGCCATCTCCCGAAGCTTCGCGAAGCTCTCAAGCGGGAACTGAAGATCGAGGCGAAGACATCAACCGTATCGAAGAAGAAGGTCGCGTAATCGTGAGCCGTGGAGAGTTTCAACTAAGAATGGGCTTGACTCCTCGCGCTGGTCGTTCCAGCAGCGTTCCACGAATGGCTCGTGCTCGAAGCACCGACCGGCTACCGGATGAGCACCTACCAGTTCTTCCTGCTGGCGCTCGTCGCCGTGATGTGGCTTCCGAGGCGGTCGAGCCGGCTCGCAGACCTGTCGACCGGCCTGGTCGCCGGGCTTCTGTGTCTGATTCGCCTCAGCGCGCTCGGTCTCGTGGTGCCGCTCTTCGTGCTCCAGTGGTGGCAACGAGATGAGAGACGCAGGCTGCCGGCCTTGATCGCCTCGGCCATGCTCGTGGCGGTCGTGACCCCTTCTTGTGGAGCTGTTACCGCGCGTACGGGGATCCGTTCTATGCGGTGAGCTTTCACACCGAGTTCTGGATACGAGCGGAAGGCGCCGATGCTTCCGGCGGCCCGGTGAGCCTCGCGCGCTACGTTTTCGAGCCTGATCGCGCCTGGGGAATGACGGGGGGAACCCTTCGCGGCCTGACGATCCTTCCGCTGCGAACGGTCTGGAACGGAATGGCTCACTTTCCGATTCTGAACATTGCAGTGCTGGGTGTCGGCGTCATCGGGCTGGCAGCGACCGGCTTTCGCAGGAGCTTTCTGTTCCTGGCGGTGGCCTACTTCGGACACCTTCTCCCGTTCGCCTACATCCAGAACTTCCCGCCCGGAGAGATGCCGCGATTCGTCATGCCGGCGTACTTCCTGCTGCTACTCGCGGTACCGGTCGGTCTTCGGCTAGTGCCCTGCGCTACGCGTATTTCCCGCGAGCATCCAAAGAAAAACGTTCGTGTCTAGAAGGATCTTCATTCTTGAGCACCTCCCATTCCTCGGCTGGTACCGCGGGAGAAGTGATATCGCCCAGGATCTCCATCCGATCCTTCATGATCCCGACGGGGCTTCGAGCAAGCCTCGAGCGAGGCGGCCGCACTTCAGCAATCGGCTTCCCGTGCTTCGTGACGAGTATGGGTTCACCGGACTCGTGAACCGTTCGCAGGAGCTCCAGGCACGTCGCTTTGAACGTCGAGATACTTACTTCCTTCATTGGATCGAAATATACCATAGACTATGACTATAGTCAATTTCTGCCCACGCCCGGTTTCAGATCCCTCTATAATCCGACTTTCCGAGAGCACGAGCTCGAGCGTGCCGGATGACGAGGAGGATTCCTTCCGATGAAGCGTCTCATTATCGTCGCTGCAGCCACTGCGCTATTCGCGCTTCCAACCCTTGCCGCCGAGAAGAACGACGTCGTCCGGTTCATCGACAGCCAGCAAGCCGATTTCTCCGAAGTGGCACGACGGATCTGGGAGCTCGCCGAAGTGGGCTACCAGGAAACGGAAAGCTCGAAGCTCCTGGCGCAACAACTGGCGAGCGCTGGTTTCGAGATCGAAAGAGGCGTCGCGGAGATCCCTACCGCCTTCATCGCGAGCTTCGGCGAGGGCAAGCCCGTTCTCGGAATCCTCGCCGAGTTCGACGCGTTGCCCGGCCTGTCACAGGAAACCGTGACCGAGCGCAAGGCGCGCGTCGAAGGTGCCGCCGGTCACGGTTGCGGGCACCATCTCTTCGGGACCGCGTCGACGGCGGCGGCGATCGCGGTCAAGCGGTGGCTCGAAGCTTCCGGCACTTCGGGAACGATCCGGCTCTACGGAACGCCGGCCGAGGAAGGTGGCGCCGGGAAGGTTTACATGGTGCGCGCGCGCCTCTTCGACAACGTGGATGCCGTATTGGCCTGGCATCCGGGCGATGCGAACAACGCCAGTCCCGGCCAGTCCCTCGCCAACATCTCCGCCAAATTCCGGTTCCGCGGGCTGTCGGCGCACGCGGCGGGCGCCCCCGATCAAGGACGCTCCGCACTCGACGGCGTCGAGGCGATGAACTACATGGTCAACTTGATGCGCGAGCACGTGGACTCGCGCTCACGGATCCACTACGTGATTACCCGCGGTGGCGAAGCACCGAACGTGGTTCCCGACTTCGCGGAGGTCTACTACTACTGCCGTCATCCTTCGGTCGAGGTCGCGCAGGCGAACTTCGCGCGCATGGTGAAGGCGGCCGAGGGAGCGGCAATCGGTACCGGGACGAGCGTCGATCACGAGATCATTCACGGCCTCTACAACATGCTTCCGAACGAGCACCTCGGCCGGTTGCTGTTCGACAATCTGAACGATGTCGGTGGTTACACCTACACCGCGGAGGAGCGAGCCTTCGCCGAGGAGATGCGAAAAACGCTGGCGGAGCCGAAACCCATTGGCTCATAGGAGAAGGTCCAGCCCTGGCAACCGAGGCCAGGCAGCGGGTCGACCGACGTGGCGGATGTCAGCTGGGTCGTTCCGACGGCTCAGTTCACCGCCGCCACCTATGTTCCGGGAACGCCGGGACACAGCTGGCAGGCCGTTGCCTGCGGAGGCACGTCCATCGGCTCCAAAGGAATGCTGGTGGCCGCGAAGACACTCGCGCTGACCGCGGTGGATCTTTTCTCCGATGCCTCGCACGTGGAGCGGGCGAAAGAGGAGCTCCGAGCCGCGCAGGGTCCGGACTTCGAGTACGTACCGCTGATCGGAGACCGAAAGCCGCCTCTGGACTACCGAAAGTAGCCGGCAGGCCCTGAACGACTCAGTTGGAGGAGCGACTCTAAGGCTCCCAAATCTCCGTTCCCTGGTTGAAAGAAGCCCAGGCGAACCACATGGCTGAAAAGGTCGGGATCCGGCTCAGCGCGGTTCCGGCGAGCTCACCCTCGAGCGCCTGGCCGGTCATCGTCCAGAGCGATCCGCTCTCCCGATCCCGAAGCATGTAGGGGAAGCCGCCCGGTTCGGCAATGTCGAAGCTCAGCACGCGGCTTTCCGTCTCGGTGAGCCGAAGGGTGCGATCAAAAGGAATCGCCAGTTGACGATCGTTGTCGAACACGACCAGGACTTTCCTGCCATTCACGTCGTCATTGACGACCAGCTGCGCTCGCTCGGCCTTCATGGTCGCATGCGAATACGCGCGATGAACCCCTTCATGGGAAATGCCCAGCACCACCTGCTTCATGGGAAGGCGCGAATCGATGAAGCTGTGAGGAAAGAGCAGGTCGTTGTTACCGACGACATCGTAGTCGCCGTACGGGTACCTGTCGTAGTTTCGGGAGAACCCCGTTTCGAAGTTGACCACGGTCGTTCCGGGATAGAGCGCTCTCCATCCCGCCCAGGTCGACTGCACGACCGGAAGCTGCCTGGGGAATGTACCCGTTGCGGGACCACAGATGCCCTGCACCCTCATCTGTGACCAGAGCGTGTCCGACGTGCGATCGAACAGGATGAGGTTGTTGTCGAACAGCAGCCCCGACACGCCGAAGTTCACGGGCTCTGTCCCCTCACCCAGCACGACCGGATCGTAGACGAGTCCGCTGCCCGTCAGGGGACAGAACGACACCGCGATCGGCATGCCGCCCACAACGTCGTTGACGATCTCGTGCCACCAGAGGACAGCGTGGGGATAGGCTCTCGCTTCGCCGTTGATCTCGACACCGAGCACGAGGTCTTCCGGGAGGAGGAAGGCATCCGCCGCCGTGGCAGAGACCACCTTTGGGTTCGTCAGGGCGGGAATGCCGTCGCGGCCGGGACCGCCGCTGAAGATCTCGTCCTCTGGAACCAGACACTGCGCCGAGCCGAAGGCAGCAGAGAGGAGGAGGACCGTGCAAAGAAGCGTCAGTCGATCGAATTGCTTTTTCACGGTTGCTAATCCCCTGTCGCATAGAACTTTAGGCGAGCAGAACGTTCCGGCCTATTAAGTGGTTCACAGAGCGCCGACGGCCGGCGAGCATACTTGAGGCGATGACATCCCGCCCTCCGGTCCTGCCCGCGATGCGAGCGCTCGTTTTCCTTGCCGCCTCGTGGCAGGTGGGCAGCTCGAGCTCCGTGGAGGCAGGCGCCTGGACCATCCCGATGCGCAAGAGCTTCTTCCAGGTCGGCTTCATGTTCCAGGACACGACCGAGCGCTACTTTCTCGATGGGGATCGCATACCGTATTTTTTCGACGGCCGGAACCGAACCCAGGCGTTGTTTTTCCAGCTCACCCACGGCCTGACCGACAAGCTGGAGGTCGAGGCCCAGATTCCGCTGTTCAACATCTCGTTCGACGACTTTGCGGACGATCGCATGAGTACCGGACCGGGCGATCTGAGAATCACCGGCCGATACAGTCTGTCGGTCGATCCGGTCGCTGTGGTGGTCGGATCCACCGTCAAGTTCCCGACCGGTGAATTCGTGAACGACGCCGAAATCGTTCCCGTGGGCGAAGGCCAGTACGATTTCGATGTCTTCGCGGAGCTGGGCAGGTCCCTGTGGCCAAAGCCCGGTTGGGTGAGTGGAAAAATCGGCTATCGGTGGCGGACGGAAAATCCGGAGACGGGCATCGACTTCGGAGGCGAGCTCATCTGGAACATCGAGTTTGGATATCGCATCAAGGGCCCCGTCACGGCGAAGCTCCTCGCGCGAGGCCTTCATGGCGGCTCGTCGACCAGCTTCGGCATCTCGATCCCCACGCTGAAGCGCGAGGCGGTGTACGTGGAGCCCGCCGTCATCATCGACTTCGATCCGAGCCGGGGACTCGAGCTCTCCGTTCCGTTCACGGTGAGAGGAAGAAACTGGCCCGCCGGCCCTATCGTGAACGTGAAGTGCTTTCAGCGATTCTGAAGAAGGCTGTTCGCATCCGGCATCCAGCATCCAGCAGTGAGGGCCGTTGCCCCGCATAGCTACCGGGGCTATAGTCGCTCCCGAACTCTTCCAGGGAGCCGGCTATGACCAGACGTTCTGTGCTCGTTTCTCTCGTCCTTTTCACCGCCGTCACCGTCACGGCGCAACCTTCGCGATTCACGATGGCCCTCACGGGAGACTCCATCATCACCCGAAAGCTTTCCGTCTACGAAGAGCCCGAGTTCCTGAAGATGATCGAGCTCATTCGGGGCGCCGACGTCGCTTTCACCAACGTGGAGATGCTCTTTCATGACTACGAGTCCTACCCGATGGCGTCGAGCGGTGGCACCTGGATGCGGGCACAGCCGGAGATCGCACAGGAGCTGGTTTGGGCGGGGTTCGACCTCGGCTCGCTGGCCAACAACCACTCCGGGGACTACGGGCCACCCGCTATGCTCCTCACCGAGAAGTACGTTCGAGAGGCCGGGTTGACGGCGGCGGGCACCGGCCGGAGCCTGGCCGAAGCGCGGGAGGCGAAGTTCCTGGAAACGGCGAGAGGGCGCGTCGCTTTGATCTCGGTCGCTTCCACCTTCACTCCTCATTCGCCAGCCGGCAAGTCTCGAGATGACATCCCCGCCCGACCAGGGCTCAACCCGCTCCGCTACGAGACGACCTATCGGGTAGGCCGAGCGCAGCTGGAGGCGCTGCGCGGTGTGATGAGCGATCTGGGAATGAACCCACCCGCGGAAGGAGACGCGCTCTCGTTTCTCCGACGTCGTTTCGCGCTCGGCGATCCTCCGGATGTGCTCACCGAGCCCAACCCGCGAGATATGGCCGAGATCGGGAGCGTCGTTCGAAACGCGAGCCGTCTGGCGGACTACACGATCGTCACCATCCACGCGCACGAAGGCGACAAGGATCGATTCGTACCTGCCCAGTTCCTCGTGACGTTCGCCCGGGCCATGATCGACGAAGGAGCCGACGTCTTCGTGGGTCACGGGCCGCACGTACTGAGAGCCGTCGAGATCTACAAGGGCAAGCCCATCCTCTACAGCCTCGGTGATTTCCTGTTTCAGAACGAGACGCTTCAGCGCCTGCCGCACGAGAACTACGCGCGCTTCGACCTCGGAGATGACAAGGGAGTGGCCGACTTCAACGACGCGCGGTACGACTTCGACCGCATCGGGTTTCCCGCCACGCCCGAGATCTGGGAAGCGGTGGTAGCCGTTCCCGCGTTCGAAGGAAACACGCTGGCCCGTCTCGAGCTCCACCCCATCTCGCTCGGCTTCGGCAAGCCGCCGGCCGTCCGCGGTCGACCGATGCTGGCGGACGAGGCGCTCGGTCGAAAGATCATCGACGATCTGAAGCGGCTGTCCGAGCCGTTCGGAACGCGGATCGACTACGTCGACGGCATCGGCGTCGTCCGGCTACGGGGAGGCACGACCAACTAAGTGCACGAACCCGCTAACCCTGCCGCAAAATTCCTCGTCCTTTTCCGCGCTGGCTGTGTTGCTGCTCCTCGAAATATCTAGATATGACTTCGTCGCAGCGCCTTGCCAACACGAAAAATGACCTTGGAATTTGCCGACAGTATCAGCGGGTTCGTGCACTAGTCCAGCAATGACAGCGACCAAGCCATCCCTTCAAGACATCCGCACCGCAGCGGAGCGAATCCGGCCGGCGGCCCGACACACACCTCTCGTTCCACTCCACGAGCACGCCGGAGCATCTCGTATCCACCTGAAAGTGGAGACGCTCCAGCCGGTCACGTCCTTCAAGATCCGTGGCGTCTTCAACGCAGTGGCCTCGATGGACGACGAGGCGCGTCGGCGCGGTGTGAGCACCGTCTCCGCGGGCAATACCGCCCAGGCGCTGGCCTGGTCGGCGAGCTACTTCGGAGTCTCGGCACGAAGCCTCATGCCGGACGGAGCACCGCAGAGCAAGATCGACGCCGTGCGGGCCTACGGCGGCGAGCCGGTCCTCGTTCCGGTCGAGGAAGTCTTTCGCTACCTGAAGGAACACGGCTGGGAGAGCGAGCCCTTCTCTTTCGTCCATCCGTGGACGAACCGTGACGTCATGACCGGCCATGGAAGTCTCGGGCTCGAGATCCACGAGGATTTGCCCGACGTGGACTCGGTCTTCGTGCCCGTGGGCGGCGGCGGGCTCATTGCGGGAGTCGGCTCAGCGATCAAAGCCTTGAAGTCCGGCGTGCGTCTCATCGCCGTCGAGCCCGAGGGATGCCCTGCCCTTCATGCCAGCCTCGAAGCAGGCAAGCCACAGGAAGTGGATTGCCACACCATCTGCGACGGCGTCGCCGTACCCTACATCACCGACGAGATGTTCCCGCTTCTCTCGGAGTTGGTCGATGACACCCGTCTGGTGCCCGAAAACAACGTCAAGTCCGCGGTGAAGAGCCTCGCCCTCCACAACAAGATCGTCGCCGAGCCATCCGGCGGGTTGGCGCTCGCCGCCGCCCTCGAGATGCCCGAGACCGAGCGAGGCACTAGCGTGTGCCTGGTAACCGGAGGGAGCATCGATTCGGCGAAGCTGGTGGGCATCCTGAGCGACGAGACGCTGTAACTGGTTTGCGTCTCCAAAACCAGGATTCTGCTCCACGCCGTGCCCGAGTCCGAGCCCCTGACCGAAGGTAGCGCCTGGAAGCATTGAGCAGATAGGCGCCGCGCAACAAATCTTTTCAGCGGGAGCAGCTCTCTCGGTTCGAGCTGCTTTCGGGCACGGGCATTGGGCACGGGCTGGGACTCGGGACGGAGCCAGTGCCTTTGTTGACCCCCCTGTTGCCCCCTGTGGAAAACCTGTGGAAATGTGGAAAAGTCCAGGTTCGCCCGGCTAATTGCCTTCGGATGTGGGCTTTGCAGCCCCATCCCCCTTCGATTCTTCGTCCGTAGAAGGGGCGTTTTCCCACAGGTAATCCCGTTCTCATGATAGTCCGCCGGCAGCGCGCCCCACAGTTCCGACAGTTCCGGGCGGGCTGGATGCTGGGTGCCGGATGCCGCAACCGAATGCGGACGACTGCAGTATACTCCCCGCCATGAAGATCGTCGTCAGTGGCGTGACGGGGCTTGTGGGAACGGCGCTCCAGGAGAGCCTGCGGGCCGACGGGATCGAAGTCCGGGGCCTGACCCGACGGCAGAGCCTTCCCAATGCGATGCAGGCGATCCACTGGGACATCGAGAGCAGGCGGTTCGACGCGAGTCCGCTCGAGGAGGTGGACGCCGTCGTGCACCTCGCGGGCGAGAATATCGCCAGGCGATGGTCCGACCGGCAGAAGAAGGCGATCCGGTCGAGCCGCGTCGACGGCACGAATCTCCTCGTCGAGGGACTGAAGAGCCTGAAGAAGAAGCCGCGGGTCCTGGTCTGTGCCTCCGCCATCGGGTTTTATGGCGACCGGGGGAACGAGGAGCTCGTGGAGAGCTCGCCACCCGGCGACGGTTTCCTGCCCGAAGTCTGTCAGGACTGGGAACAGGCTGCCGCTCGGGCGTCCGAGCTCGGAATCCGCACCGTGAACCTCCGGACCGGCATCGTCCTGTCGACGAAAGGGGGAGCGCTCCAACAGATGCTTCTGCCATTCAAGATGGGTGTGGGCGGCCCGGTGGGAAGTGGCCGCCAGTGGATGTCGTGGATCCACATCGATGACCTCATCCAGGCCATCCGTTTCGTCCTCGATGGAGACTCCATTAGCGGGCCGGTGAATGTCACCGCTCCCAACCCGGTGTCGAACGCCGACTTCGCGAAAGCGCTCGGAAAAGCGCTCCACCGCCCAGCGTTTCTTCCCGCTCCAGGCTTTGCCATCAAGCTCGTTTTCGGCGAGATGGCCCAGGCACTCCTGCTCGAGGGCCAGCGGGTTCTGCCTCACCGGCTCTCGGACGCAGGTTTCGTCTTCCGGTACGCGGAGATCGGTGCCGCCCTGGAGGACATTCTCCGCTCCCAGAAATGACCCCCGAAAGCGCTATACTTGGACAGGCCTCGTCGCGATGAAACACTGGCGCGGCCAGGGCCTCCATTCATGACAACCGAAAACCCGTCGCCCAATACCGATTCCTCGACAGAGCCCGCCCAGCGCGGCCGGAGTCTCCTGAAGATCCTCATCGTCTGCATCCTCTTCGTTCTGGCCGCGGTCGGTGGGTCACTCACCGGACTCGTACTTGCCTATCAGAACGACTCGGAGTTGCTCCGCCAGCTCGAGAGCTACGAGCCGAGCATCATCACTCAGGTGTTTGGGGACGACGGCGAAGTGATCGCCGAGTTTGCCGTAGAGAAGAGGGTTGTCATCGACTTCGAGGACATCCCGGTTCATCTCCAGCAGGCCTTCGTCGCATCGGAGGATCAAAGATTCTGGAGCCACCCTGGCTTTGATCCAGTGGGTATTGCTCGCGCCGTCTGGGACAGTTTGTGGGCCGGAGAGTTCGTCTCGGGTGCGAGCACCATCACGCAGCAGCTAGCGGGCACGCTCTTTCTCGATCGGCGGGAGGTCACGTTCACGCGAAAAATCAGGGAAGCGATTCTCGCGTTCAAGATCGACCGGGCCTACACGAAGCGGGAGATCTTGACCTTCTACTGCAACATGCTCCACTTCGGCCATGGCCTCTACGGCGTCGAAGCAGCCGCGGACTATTACTTCGGAAAACATGCGCGCGACCTCAGCGTCGAGGAAGCGGCACTCGTAGTAGGCATCGCCCCGTCCCCGAACAATTTCAGCCCTTTCATCGATCCCGAAGCCGCCCTGAAGCGCCGGGACCTGGTGCTCCGACGGATGAAGGACGAAGGCCTCCTCACGCCCGAGGAGGCCGAGCGAGCCAGTAGTGTGCCCCTTCAGCTCCGGCGGCGTGGCCCGAGCAACAACGTGGCGCCGTACTTCGTGGAAGAAGTCCGGCAGTACCTGGAGGAGAAGTACGGCTCGACGCGCATCTATCGGGGCGGCCTTCGCGTGCACACGACCCTCAATCGCAATATGCAGGAGGCGGCGAACCGCGCCATCGACAACGCGCTCCGAGCGCTCGACAAGCGCCAAGGCTTTCGCCCCATCGAGACCAATGTGCTCGGGGACATGGAGATCTCGATCCAGGAGTTCCGCGCCGAGGACTGGGTCGAGCCGTTCAAAGTGGACCAGGTCCTGACCGGAGTCGTGACCGAACAGGGCCGCCGCCCGACCGTCCGCATCGGCCGGTTCATCGCGAGGATCGGCGAGGAGGACGTCGCCTGGACGGAGCAGACACCGGAAGCCATCCTGAAGGTGGGGGACGTCACGCAGTTTCGCGTCAAGGAGATCGACAGCGAGAACCGAACGATGTCGGTCGAGCTCGAGCAGGAGCCTCTGGTCGAGGGTGCTCTGGCAGCCATCGATGCGCGATCGGGACAGATCAAATCCATGGTCGGTGGCTTCGACTTCGAGCGCAGCAAGTTCAATCGGGCCACGCAGGCCATGCGCCAGCCGGGCTCCGCCTTCAAACCTTTCGCGGTGGCGGCTGCCATCGACGAGGGCTACACACCGACCTCTCTCATCCTGGATGCACCGGTGCGGTACGAAGACCCGCACGTCGAAGAAGTCTACGAGCCGCGCAACTACGATAAGAAGTACGAGGGGTGGGTGACCCTGCGCCGCTTGGTGGAAGGCTCCCGGAACATCCCCGCTGTCCGACTGACCCATCAGATTGGGCCCGAGAAGGTCGCGGAAATGGCCCGCCGGCTGGGTCTGGAAGGTCCCGTTCCACCTTACCTGAGCGTCACGCTCGGCTCGGCCGAAGCGACCCCTCTCGAGATGGTCTCGGCCTACTCCGCGTTCGCGAATCAAGGCATTCGCATGCGGCCGTACTTCGTGACCAAAGTGACGGATCGGGACGGCAACCTTCTCGAGGAAACGTACCCGAAAGCAGCCTCCGCCATTCGCGCCGACACGGCGTATCTGGTCACCAATCTGCTGAGAGGTGTCGTGCTGCGCGGCACGGCAGGACGAGCGGCAAGGCTCGGGCGCCCGCTTGCCGGCAAAACCGGCACCACCAACGACTACACCGATGCCTGGTTTCTCGGGTTCGACCCCACGCTCGTGGCCGGCGTCTGGGTGGGCTTCGACAAGAAAGTGAATCTCGGCAGAGGAGAGGTCGGAGCCCGCGCCGCGCTCCCCGCCTGGATCGAGTTCATGGAGGCCGCCGTCCGGGATAAGCCGATCGAGGATTTCCCGATTCCGTCCAACATCGTCTTCGTTCCCGTGGACAAAGTGACGGGATACCCGGTGGACGGACCCGGCGACAACGTGATCATGGAAGCGTTCGTCTCCGGCACCGAACCCGCAGGCTACCCTTATTATCATTGAACCTCCTCGCGTTCGCGCTCTTCGGCCTTCTACAATCTGCCTCTCTGCCACCGCTCACCGGGCGCGTGGTGGACCAGGCGAGTCTGTTGACGCCTGAGGAGCGGGGCCGCCTCGAAACGAAGCTCGAGCAACTCGAGGCCGGGACCTCGGTTCAAATCGTCATCGCCACGATCCCTTCCCTCCAGGGCGAGTCCCTCGAAGACTACTCGATACGCCTCGCCGAGGCGTGGAAGATGGGACAAGCGGATCTGGACAACGGCGTCATCGTGCTCGTCGCCCGGGACGATCTACTCGTCCGCATCGAAGTGGGCTATGGGCTGGAGGCCGTCATCCCGAACGATCTCGCCTGGCGCATCCTCAGGGAACGCATCACGCCCTCCTTCCTTGCCAACGACTACTACGGCGGGCTGCTCGCCGCCGTGGAAGGACTGGAGCTGGCGGTCCGGCGAGAATACCCCGAGCCGTCCGGACTCCCTCAACGTGCGCGAGCGGGGGAAAGTGGCGGGCTCCGCGTCGTGGGAGGCCTCGTCCTTCTCGTCCTGCTTGGCACCCTCGGCAATGCCACGCATATCCTTCTCGCAGCCGTCATCGGCGCCATCGGATTCCCGCCTTTATTCGGGTTCATCTGGTGGAGCGTTCCCCTCGGGGCGGCGTTGGGAATGGCGGCGGTGTGGATCATGCGCGCACTCGGCCGAATGGGAAGCTGGACGTCGGGAGGCGGCCACTACGGGGGCGGTGGCGCCAGCGGAAACAGCTTCGGCGGTGGAGGCGGGTTCGGGGGCGTCGGTTTCAGTGGCGGCGGAGGCATCTTCGGCGGGGCCAGCGGGAGTTGGTGATGGAAATTCCCCGGGCACTCAAAGGCGATCTCGACGAGCGTACATTGAACGCGATCGAGTCCGCCGTTCAAGACGCGCAGTCCGAGACCGCGGGCGAAATCAAAGTTCACATCGTGCACCGGTTGCTGCCCTTCGAGAAGCCTCGCCAGCGCGCGCTGAGAGAGTTCCACCGGCTCGAAGTCGACCGGACGACAGCTCGCTCAGGGGTGTTGGTCATGCTGGTCATGGCCCCACGCCGGTTCGAGATCGTCGCCGACGTCGGCATCCACGGGAAAGTCAGCACGGAGAGCTGGCAGTCGGTCGCCGGCGCGATGACCGAGAGCATTCTGGAGAGGGGGCTCGAGGTGGGGGTGTGTCAGGGAATTCGCCGTATCGGGCAGCTTCTCCGCGAGCATTTCCCTCGAGAGCCGGATGACGAGAACGAGCTTGCCGACCGACCGACCGTAAGCTGAGTCGCCGGATCAAAATATTAGCCCATCGAACTAATATAATAGCCCTTCGGGTGATCTGTTTAAATGTATTAGTTACAGTCACTTGTCTTGTATTTGACAAACTTTGACTAAAGCTCCATAATGGGGATCGAATTTGGAGCTCAAAGGAGTTGAGTCGCGCCCCTCGGCGTTGCTAAGTACTTTGGTTCATAAGTTCACTAACGTATTTTCTCTATCACGCGGCGGGCCGATATTGTGACTCCTTCTCGTCGAGTTTTCGAAGCAAGGCTTTGAGATTTCTGCGCGTAAAAGTCCACTTAAAGGGTTGCGCGATCCGCTGATAATGTCTAGAGAATTCGTTGAGACGATCAGCAAGCTCTTCCAGGGAAGCGAAATCATTGGGAGTTAGAACCTTTCTCTGGATAATGGAAAAATAGATCTCGATTTGATTCAGCCAACTTGCGTGGACGGGCACCAAGTGAGGATAGCTTTTGGTGAGTCTTTGCACACAGGATTCACCACGATGAGCAGATCCGTTGTCCATAATCCAGAATACTCGTCTGGCGTGTCGATAAGGGGTTCGCTTCATAATCATCTCGACGAGCCGATCGAAGGGTGCAATTCCATTGTTGGGTTCGCATCGGCCAAAGATCTTCATTCGGTGAACATCCACTGCGGCCAGGTACGCCCAGGCTCCGAGCCTTTCATACTCATGTTCTACTTTCATCGCCGACCCAGGGCGAGTCGGTATGGTCTCATGACGTCGATGGCGTGCTTGAATGCTCGTTTTTTCGTCCGCACAGATCACGAATTCGTCTTCTCTGAGGGGCCGTCGCCTCCAACGCCGTTCGTACAAGTCAAGTATGGGCCCGGCTTTCGCGGCGAAGTTCGGATCCCTAGGGAAGACCCAAGAGCGATGTTGCCAGGGTCGGATGGCGTCCTCACTGAGCCAGCGCCAGATGGTGGTATTGCTGACGGACGCCACAAGCCCCGATTGACGCACATGGTCGGCGAGTTCGGAAGTGCTCCACCGCGACAGAGGTACTCCCAGTGTTGAGGGTAATTCGCAAGCGATGGCCTTGACCTCAACGACTACCTCTGGGGGGAAAAACCCGGGGACGCCCCAAGCGTTCCCGATCTTCCAGACCGGAAAGACGTTGGTCGAAGAACCTTTTGCGCCACATGCTTACCACCTCACGTCGCGTGTTGAGGCGTTGCGCAATCTCGTCGTTGGCGAGACCCTGGGCGGCCGACAGAATCATTCGTGCACGGAGTACATTAAAATACGGCAACGTATATTTCCGTGCCCTCCGCTGGAGCTCCAACTTCTCTTTTGGGCTCAATCGTATTTTATATAGGCTGTGTCGAGGCATACTGATGCTCCGTTTCGCTGAATATGGAGTCATCCCCTCGACATTGCAAATTAAATATACGTTAGTGTATTTAAGAAACCGCCTACTAAGCTGAATAGAGCTCCAGCAGACGACACAGAGTTTCGGGCGGTGCCATCGCTCGTTGGGACCCTCTGAGGACTGTACATGGACAAAGAGCAGCAAGTGGCCGTCGTCAACGGTCAGACGTTTCGTAACGTACCGATCCTGCCGCTGAGAGATGCCGTGATCTTTCCGCAGTCGATACTGCCACTCGCCGTGGGCCGAGAGAGCACGGTGCGTTTGCTCAACGAGAACAGTGAATCCGAAGAATTCATTGGCGTGGTGACCCAGAAGGACGCCTCGGTCGAAGGGCCGAGTGCCGGCGATCTCTACAACATCGGCACCAGCGTCCGGATCCACAAGTCGGTCCGCATGCCGGATGGCTCGATTCGACTGGTCGTTCAGGGAGGATTCCGCTTCCGGGTCCGCGAGGTCGTTCAACTCACCCCTTATATTCGCGCCGACATCGAAGTCGTGGACACCCTCTCTCCGGCGGAGGATGCCATCGAAGTGGACGCGCTGACTCGCAACGTCCATTCGGTGTTCTCGAGCGTGGTCGAGCTCTCGCCGAGCCTCTCCGACGAGGTTGGCTCGCTGGCCGCCGCCGTCAACGAGGCCGGCCGGCTGGCGGATTTTATCGCACAGAACCTGCCCAGCCTCGACACGCCCACCCGGCAGGAAGTGCTGGAGACGTTTCGAGTCAAGGAGCGACTTTCCCTCGTTCACCAGGCGCTTCTGCGCGAGCAGGAAGTCCTGGAGCTGGGAAACAAAATCGAGTCCCAGGTCAAGAACGAGGTGGGAAAGACCCAGCGCGAGTACTATCTCCGCGAACAGATGAAGGCGATTCAGAAGGAGCTTGGCGAGACGGACGAGAACGCCAAGGAGATCGATGAGCTTCGGAAGAAGATCGAAGAAGCCGAGATGCCGGAGGAGGCAGCAAAGGAAGCCCTCCGCGAGCTGAACCGCCTGAGCAAGATCCCTCCCGCTTCCGCCGAGTACACGGTCGGTCGTACCTATCTCGACTGGATCGTGCGGGTGCCCTGGTCGAAGCGAACAGAGGACGTCTACGACATCCCCAAAGCCAAGGACATTCTGGAGGCCGACCACTACGATCTGGAGAAAGTGAAGGACCGCATCATCGAGTTCCTGGCAGTCCGGAAGATGAAGCCGGACATCAAGGGCCCCATCCTGTGCTTCGTGGGTCCTCCCGGTGTGGGCAAGACCAGCCTGGGAAAGTCGATCGCAAAGGCGATTGGTCGAAAGTTCGTGCGGATCAGCCTGGGCGGCATCCGGGACGAGGCGGAGATTCGCGGGCATCGCCGAACCTACATCGGGGCATTGCCCGGCCAGATCATTCAGAACCTTTGCCGCGCAGGAACGAAGAACCCGGTGTTCATGCTCGACGAGGTGGACAAGCTGGGGATGGACTTCCGCGGTGACCCGAGCTCGGCGCTCCTCGAGGTGCTCGATCCGGAGCAGAACGATACGTTCCGGGATCACTACATCGATCTTCAGTTCGATCTATCGGAAGTGCTTTTCATCGCGACCGCGAACATGATGGACCCCATACCGCCGGCCTTGAAGGATCGGATGGAGGTCATCAACCTCGCCGGCTATACCGAAGAAGAGAAGATCGCGATTGCCGAGCGACATCTGATTCCTCGGCAGCTCGAGAACCACGGCCTCGCGGACGAGAAGATTGCCCCGCGTTTCGAGCGGGAAGCGCTCGCCCACATGATCCGTGACTACACGCGCGAGGCGGGGCTGCGGAATATCGAGCGTGCGATCGCCAAAATCTGCAGGAAGGCGGCACGACAGATCGCCGAAGGTACGACGACGCCACTGGTGGCAACTCCCGACGCCCTGCAGGAGCTGCTCGGCGCCCCGACGTCTCTCTCGCGCGAGATCGGTGACCGCGTCAACGTACCGGGGGTCGTGGTAGGGCTGGCATGGACGCCGATGGGCGGCGACATCCTCTTCGTCGAAGCCTCCAAGGTGAAGGGCGGAAAGAACCTGGCTCTTACCGGACAGCTCGGCGACGTGATGAAGGAGTCCGCTCAGGCTGCCTTGACCTGGGTTCGGACGCACAGCGTGGAACTCGGCCTCGCGGGCGACTTCTACAAGAAGATGGATCTCCATCTCCACGTTCCGGAAGGCTCCATCCCGAAGGACGGGCCCTCGGCCGGCATCACGATGGTCGCGGCTCTCGTCTCCATCCTGACCGACACGCCGGCCCGGCCAGATGTCGCGATGACGGGAGAGGTCACGCTGACCGGCCACGTGCTGCCGGTGGGAGGTATCAAGGAGAAACTCCTTGCTGCCCATCGATACGGCATCAAGGAAGTCGTCATCCCGAAGCTGAACGAAAAGGCTATGGAGGAGGACCTGCCCAAGGAGATCCGTGAGCAGCTCACGATCCAGACGGTGGCAAGCCTCGACGAGTTCCTCCCGATCGTCTTTCCTTCGTTGGCTCTGAATCTCCTTACACCCCGCCCGCCCGGTGACGCGGCAGGCACGGGGATGAGAGTCCAGTAAAAAGCGTTCGGTGGAATACAAGGATTACTACCAGGTCCTTGGCGTCTCGAAGAGTGCCAGCGAGAAAGAGCTCAAACAAGCGTTCCGCAAGCTGGCGCGCAAACACCACCCGGATGTGAACCCGGGAGACCGGGGAGCCGAGCAGAAGTTCAAGGAGATTGGCGAGGCCTACGAGGTTCTCTCCGACTCCGAGAAGCGCAAGAAGTACGACCACCTGGGCGCCAACTGGAAGCAGTACGAGCAGTATTCGCGCCAGGGAAGTGCCCCGGGGGGAGGTTTTCCCGGCTTCGAAAACGTCCAGTTCGAGTTCGGCGGCGGCGCACCGGGTGCCAGGGGCGGTGCGGGATTCTCGGACTTCTTCAACATATTCTTCGGAGGGGGCGTCGACCTGGGCGACCTGTTCGGCGGCGGCTCCGGCGCAGGAGGGCGAACCGGGGGGCGCCGTCGAGGAGCGCGGGGTTTCGGTGGGGCCGCGCCCGCGGGTCGCGACGTGAGTGCCCCTCTCGAAGTGACGCTCGAAGAGTCCTACCACGGGACCGCCAAGCGTCTGACACTCCACGAGGGCGGCTCGCCCGCGATCGACGTGCGCATTCCCGTGGGCGTTCGCGACGGCTCCAAGGTGAGGGTCGCCGGCAAGGGCGAGGCGGGGCCCGACGGACGCTCTGGCGATCTCTACCTCGAGATCCGGGTCAAACCTCACGAGCTCTATCGTCGCGACGGAGAAGACCTCTACGTGGACGTACCCGTCACGTTCGCAGAAGCGGCCCTGGGAGCGGAGATCGAAGTACCAACACTGTCGGGCAAAGCGCGCATCAAAGTACCGGCCGGCTCACAGACGGGGCGCTTGATGCGTCTCCGGGGAAAAGGCATGCCAAAGCTCAAAGGAGGCGGTCACGGGGATCTCTTCGTCAAGCTCGGCGTGGTGGTTCCCGCGGACCTCAACCCGCGAGAGGAAGAACTCGTCAAAGAGCTGAATGGCCTGCGTTCCGAGAACCCGCGAGCACACCTGGGATGTTCATAGCAGCATCCAGCAACCAGCCACCAGCATACAGAAGCTATACCGCCAATTCCCCTGCCCCAGCCCGAGCCCCTGCCCGTCTCTGGTTCCGTTCCCCTACACGTTACCCGACGGCCATATCGGGCTCGGGCTCAGGCTCGGGCTCCGGCTGGGGACTGGATGCCAGATGCCGAATGCTAGCGAGATGTAGCAGACCAAAAAGTAGGGCTGGACAAAGCTGACCGAGACCGTCAATAATTCCGCCGCTGTCCCCTGTTCAAGCCCGGCTTGACAAGTGTCGGAGCGCCGCCGACGGCAGTGCCTTGGGGAGGTGGCGTCCAGGGGCCGAAGCAAGTTGGCAAGTTTGTCGCGATGTACTCTTTGTACGCCATTGTTGGAAAGATCGAAGCGCTTTCCAGGTTGAATTTGCGCTATTCGAGCGCCCGGCTGGTGCACCTGAATGCCGGAATCAGCATGATTCCGCTGACGGAAGCGCTCATGGACGCCGTCAAAACCCCCGGCGCCAGCGCCTCGGCCACGGGCGGCTTCGAATTTCTTTCTCCCGGCCTGGAGATCTGGGCCCGAGCGTTGTCGGCGGGCACGACCATCGCCTACCTGGAAGCTGAGTACATGGGCGGGGAAGGCAGTCAGGGAGCCATCGTATGGCGCGACGGCGCCATCGTGATGAGCCCGCTGCGGGACGGCAACGCCATCAACCAGGCGCTTCGCGAGATTGGGGTCGACGCCGTCCTGGGCCAGAACGAGTTCGAGGCTGTCGGCCTCGGCCGACACCGCAGCCCCGACGAGTGGTTGCGCGAAAGCTCCGAATCCCGACGGGTCCTCGGGACAGAAGCCGAACCAACCTCCGAGCCGGACCCAGACCTCAGCCCGGATCAGGACTTCGTGGTCTAGTGCCGTAGAAAGACCAGCCTCGAGTTTTGAATTCTCATCTGTTCGGAACCTTCGGATACGCTCGAGCCCAACGCACGCACCCCAATGGCAGAGAAGGCTGAGACGGCCGAGAAGAAACCCGCGGCTCGAAGACGGGCGACCGCACACAAGCACGGCGGGCTCAAGGAGCTGCCGGCCACCGCGATCAGCGGCAACGACATCACGTCCTCGGCCCTCTACGTCTCCGCTCTTGCCATCATCGCTGCCGGCAAGTGGGCGTGGCTCTCGCTGCTCATGGTGGCCGCGATCCTCTTCTTGTTTCGGGCGATCTACGCTGAAGTGGTCGGCGCCCTGCCGTTGAACGGTGGCGCCTACAACGCTCTTCTGAACACGACCAGCAAGCGATGGGCGTCGTTCGCCGCCTGTCTGACCATCCTTTCCTACATGGCCACGGCGGTCATCTCGGCAAGCGAGGCAATGCACTACGCCCACCGACTCTGGCACGGCTTGCCGGTGATTCCGGCCACGGTCCTGCTTCTCGCCGTCTTCATGATCCTGACCATCCTCGGTATCCAGGAATCCTCGCGGGTGGCGGTCGCCATCTTCATCACCCACCTCGTGAGTCTGACCCTGCTGCTCGTGGTCGGCGCGATCTACCTTCTCACGCATGGAATGGAGGTCTTGGCCGCAAACATGAGCACCCCGACGCCGGACATTCCCCGCGCCCTGTTTCTGGGCTTTGCGGCAGCCATGCTGGGCATCTCCGGGTTCGAGAGCTCCGCCAACTTCGTGGAGGAGCAGGCGGAAGGCGTTTTCCCGAAAACACTCCGCAACATGTGGGTTGCGGTCAGTTTCTTCAATCCAACGATAGCCATACTCGCGCTCGCACTGGTACCGATACCGGACGTCGAGCCCAATCAGGAGGCCCTCCTCGCTCACATGGGCAACATCGCCGGCGGCGGGTGGCTCTCGACCATCATCTCCATCGACGCGGCACTCGTCTTGAGTGGTGCGGTTCTAACCTCCTACGTGGGTGTCACCGGGCTCATCCACCGGATGACACTGGACCGTCTCACGCCCCAGTTCCTCCTGAGAACGAACCGCCGCGGCACGACGCACTGGATCATCGCCGGCTTCTTCCTTCTTGCCTCTTCAGTATTGTTCATCACCGAAGGAGACCTCAACAAACTCGCCGGCGTGTACACGCTTTCGTTCCTCGCGGTCATGGCGCTCTTCGGCATCGGCAACATCCTGCTCAAAGTTCGACGAGCGCGACTCCCGAGACCGTCGCGAGCCTCCTGGCCCGCGGTCCTCGTGGGCATCGCCGCCGTTGTGGTCGGCATCGTCGGCAACATCCTGGAGCAGCCGGCCTCCCGTGATTTGCCGCCCGGGGACTACGTTCGCGTTTTTCTGGTCTACTTCATTCCGACGATGTTCGTCGTGCTCGTCATGCTGGGGCGCATATGGCTGCTCAAGGTCTGTCTCTATTTCGTCCGGGCGATCAGCGAGAGCATCTCCAGCGTCACGACGAGTGTATCCGAGAGCATCCACGGGAAGATCGACGAGATCAACTCGCAGCAAGTCGTCTTCTTCACCCGCGGCGACAGCATCGACAACCTCAACGAGGCGATGCTCTACGTGAGAAACAACGAGCATACCAACCAGATCAAGGTCGTGATCGTCGTTCAGGACGAGAGTGAGGTTCCGAAGCGGCTCGAGCGGGACTTGAAGTTTCTCGACGAGGTCTACCCGAAGATCGACATCGAGTTCGTGGTGGAGTACGGCGAGTTCGGCCCCAAGCTCATCCGCGAGCTCTCGAAGAAGTGGAAAATCCCGAGCAACTTCATGTTCATCGGCTCACCGGGCGACCATTTCATCTACGGCCTGGCCGAGCTCGGCGGCGTAAGGCTGATCATTTGACGGCGCTTTTCTCGTAACTCTCAAATCACACGAAGATTTGCGGGAGTACGTACGTGTACTATACTCGTACGTACATGAAACTCACGGCTTCCAAATTGCGGGAGAACATCTACAGAATATTGGACGAGGTGCTCGAAACCGGGATTCCCGTTGTGATCACACGCCGTGGTCGACGACTCAAGATCGTGTGTGTTGACGAGGGCCAGACGAGCAAGCTCGACAACCTCGTCGAGCGCCCCGAGGTCCTTCGAGGGGACCCCGAGGAGCTGGTGCACATCGACTGGTCGAAGAAATGGCGGCAGGGACCTACCTAGATAGCCACGTGGTCATCTGGCTCTACGCCGGACGGGTCTCCCTTCTGAGCACTGCCGCCCGCCGCTCAATCGAGAGGGAAGATCTTCTCGTCTCACCCATGGTGATCCTGGAGATTGATCTTTTGAGGGAGGTGGGCCGCGTCCATGATTCCGGGGAAACAATGGTCGGTGATCTTTCGACGCGCATCGGCCTGTCCCTCGCCGAGTCGGCCTTCGCCGACGTCGTCTCGGCGGCCACCGCACAATCGTGGACGCACGATCCTTTTGATCGAATCATCGTCGGTCAGGCGTCGCTCCGGGCGGCAAATTTGATCACGAAGGACGATCTCATTCACGATCATTACGACCACGCCGTTTGGTAGGGAACAGAGACGGGTACGGGCAGGTGCAAGGGACCGGGCGATGCCGCTGCTGGATGCCGGACGCTGATCAGATGCTGTGCTACTGATTCGCCGTCGCCGGTGCCCTTGACAACAAGTACGCCTTGACGAACGGGTCCACGTCGCCGTCCATCACCCGGTCCACGTCGCCAATTTCCACCTTGGTGCGGTGGTCTTTCACCATGCGGTAGGGCTGAAAGACGTAGGAGCGGATCTGGTTTCCCCAGGCAATCTTCTTCTTGTCGCCCTGGATCTTCTCCGCCTTCTCCTGCTTCTCGCCGAGCGCCTTGTCGTAGAGTCGTGCCCGCAGCACTTTCATCGCCACTTCCTTGTTCCGGTGCTGTGAGCGCTCGTTCTGGCACTGGACGACGATGTTGGTGGGGAGATGAGTAATGCGCACCGCCGAGTCGGTCACATTGACGTGCTGTCCCCCCTTGCCGCTGGAACGGTACGTGTCGATGCGGAGATCCTTCTCGTTGATCTCGACTTTGACGTCTTCGTCGATGTCGGGAAAAACGAAGACCGAGGCGAAGGACGTGTGGCGTCGCTTGGCAGCGTCGAAGGGCGAGATGCGGACGAGCCGGTGCACGCCCGCCTCCGCGCTCAGATAGCCGTAGGCGAAGTTGCCGGTGACGGTAAAGGTGGCCCCTTTGATGCCCGCCTCTTCACCCTCCTGGTAGTCCACCATTTCCGTCTCGAAGCCCTTGCGCTCTGCCCAGCGGAGGTACATGCGCAGAAGCATCTCCGCCCAGTCCTGGGACTCGGTGCCGCCCGCGCCGGGGTTGATGCTGACGATGGCGTTCTTCGCATCGTTCTCGCCGCCGAGAAGCTTGTGGATCTCCGCCGCTTCGACCTCTTCCTGCAGCCGATCCAGCTGCTCGGCGAGATCCTCCGTCACGTTCTCGCCCTCTCTGGCCCAATCCACGAGGGTACGAACCTCCTCCTCGCGATCGGCGAGCCTCTGGAACAGGTCGAGGTCAGCCTGGATGCGGCTCCGCTCACGCGAGAGCGTCTCGCCTTTCTGAGGATCGGACCATACGCTCGGGTCCGACAGTTTCTGTTCGATTTCCTGGAGGGATTTTCTCAGAGCGGCTTCGTCAAAGATAACCCCGAACGTCCTTGGCCCGGCGTCCGAGGTCCTCGTAGCGTTGAAGAAGTTCTTCGATCATGAACACTTGATTCCCCTCGATGCCAGGGCTGCCCCCACCTGCGGGGGCAGCCCTGAACAGGCTATTGCGTGATGTAGGGCTTGAACTTCTCCTCGGTCCGGAGTTTCTGCGCGACCCGCTCTGCTTCCGCCCGGGTGTCGAACTTCCCGACCCGTACGCGGTGCAGGCCGGCGTCGCCACCATCCTCGAGGTAGGCCCGATACCTCTTGCTCTGGAGCCGGTCGAGAAGCTTTCGGGCCGCATCCGCGGTCTTCAGCGCAACGACCTGAACGGTGTAGGTGCCGCTGAGCTTCCCGAGGATCTCCGGCCGCGAGCGGGCGCGAGCCGGTGCCGGCTTTTTCGGGGGTGGCTTCGGTTCCGTCGATGCCTTCTTCACCTGCGCCTCGGGACTCGTGGATCGCAGCGTGACCTCCGTCCCGTCCCCTTCCAGACGCTCCTGATAGTCGAGCCTGGACTGGGGTGGCTGAGCGGCTGGTGCCGGCTCGAGAACGCCTGCCCCTCCCATGCCCGCGACGATGTTCGGCTGAATCGCCGCTATCGTCGCTTCGCGAACGCCGCGTCCTACCATGACCCCACATAGAAAGACGACGACAGAAATGGCCACGGCCGCCATGAAGAAGAAGACCAGCTGTTTGTTATTCAGTTGGACTTCGTAGTAGCCCGCCTCTTCGAAATCGGCCATTGTTCGAGTGACTCCTTCTACTTTTGTAACCGCTGTCGAGTGCGATTCTCTCACGTCTGATTTCTGTTTTCCTGGGTTCCTCATGTTTTTTTCCTGGTCTCCTGCTAGTGCCGTTCCAACTTGATTCGCCTAGCGACGACCTTACACACCAAGGCGCTACCGTTCCTGTGAGGTTCCATCTTAAATGTAAATGGTTGGAACGGCACTAGGGACTCGCCATGCCCGGCTGCGTCTGACTCAGAATACCCGTTGCCACCGTCTCCTGATCCTCCTTGCCGAGGCGTCGTCCGATCTCCAGCAGGAGGCCGTAGGTGAGCTCGTTGAGCCCGTCCACCAGAACCGCCTTCCTTGCCTCGTGTGGCTTGTCTCCCAGATTGGTGAGCAGCTGGTCGAAGTCGACGCGTCCACTGGTCCCGAAATCGACATCGTTCAGGAGCAGCGGGAACTGCTTCGCCGTTTCCTGTGCGACAGAGGCGGCGAACTCGACGGCCTCGCTCTCACCCAACTTCTCCTTGAGGAAGCCGAAGGCCGATTCGAAGTTACGGTTGTAGTGCGCGACGATGCCTTCCAGCTCGTACTCGAGCTCGATGTCACCGCCTTTGCTGTCTTCCAGGCCCCGCTCCAGGATTCCCGCCGCCACCAGCGCATAGAGGATGCGCAGCGTCTCGAAGTTCGGCAGGTAGCTCATCGCGAGAATCTGCTCGATGTTGAGCCGCCCGTTGACCAGGGAGAGTACCTGCGATTCATCCTCGTCGAGATCCAGCTTGTACATGAGGCTGTCGGCAGCCGCCGAGCGGCGCAGCACCGTTTCGAGAGGTCCGACGCCAGCGTACACCCGCGTAAAATCGCCGAGCCGACGGATTCCCTCGGTGATCAAGTTCTCCGAGTCGAGATCGAGCGCGATGGGGCCTTCCGCCGCCAGGTCTTTCATCACGAACTCGTACTCGCCCCGCGTCCAGTTGAACAGGCTGTAGACGATCGCTTCCACGTGCCGGTGGATTGCAACGAACAACTCGTCCGGCGTGAGAATGCCCTGCTCCACCAGCACCGCTCCGAACTTCTTCTCCATCTGGATGAGCTTGCTGGCCTCGATGAACTGTCGAACGGTGATCTTCCCATCCTTGAGCAGAAACTCCCCCAGGCGGTCGTCCTGGGCGTTCGACAAGGCGTAGATGATGTTGCCTTCTTGAAATAGATGGCTTTCCACCGGCCCGCATCGTGGAAATTCAGAATGCCTGTCTCTCCGCTACGACTGATGGAAGCAAGAAGCTCTGGCAGACTGGACTCCGACAGAGAGCCCCGTATGCTCAGCTCGCTACTTTCCTCCAAGTCCATCTCGTGTTCCAACCTCGCCTCGCCAGTTCGCTAGTGCCGTTCCAACTTGTTGCGCCTAACGATGGAGTCGCTTACTGGCGCCGTCGTAGACACAGCAGGTATCGCCATACTAGGTCCAAATAGTTGGAACGGCACTAGTCGGATTTCTTCCGCCCGAGCAGGGGCTCGATGAGTTCCATGGGCAGCGGAAAAATCACGGTGGAGTTCTTCTCGGTCGCGATCTCGGTGAGTGTCTGCAGGTAGCGCAGTTGCAATGACAGAGGATGCCTTCCCACGATTTCGGCTGCCATAGAAAGCTTCTCCGAGGCCTGGTACTCACCTTCGGCGTGAATGACTTTGGCGCGCTTCTCGCGCTCCGCCTCCGCCTGACGTGCCAGTGCCCGCTGCATCTCCGTCGGCAAATCGACGTGCTTCACCTCTACGGAGGTCACCTTGATGCCCCAGGGATCGGTATGTTTGTCGAGAATGTCCTGTAGCCTCATATTGAGCCGGTCGCGCTCGGAAAGCAACTCGTCGAGCTCCTGCTGGCCGAGGACACTTCGCAGGGTGGTCTGGGCGAGCTGGGAGGTGGCGTAGAGGAAGTTTTCCACCTCGACGATCGCCTTGATGGGCTCGGTGACGCGGAAGAACACCACTGCGTTGACTTTGACGGAGACGTTGTCCTTCGTGATGACGTCCTGTGGCGGCACATCGAGCGCCACCAGGCGAAGACTTACCCGCACCATGCGATCGATGGGGCTGATCACCAGAATGAGTCCCGGTCCCTTGGGCCGCGGCAAAAGCTTTCCCAGGCGGAAGATCACGCCACGCTCGTACTCGTTGAGGATCTTGATCCAGTTGATAACAAGGATGCCCAGAACGGCGAGAACCGCCAGAGTAGTAATTGAAAGACCGCCCATCGGATGACTCCCCTCTCACGCTTCCCGAACGCGCTCGACGGACAGCGTGAGCCCGTCGATGCCCACCACCTTGACCTTTCCCCCCTCGGAGATCGGCTCGGTCGAGTGTGCGTCCCAGAATTCACCGTGTATGAAAACCTTTCCCTCGTTCGCGATCTCGGTGCGCGCCGTGGCCAGCTTGCCGATCAGGCTTTCGCTCCCGGTAGCGGGCGGGCGTCTCTGCGACTTCACGACCATACGCCCGATCACGACGGAGAGCACTCCGAACCCGACCGCCATCGGTAGAAGAATCTCCCAGCTCACCTGAAGTGCCGGTGTGGGAATCTCCTGATCCTCGAAGAGGATCAATCCGCCGAGAACGATCGCAAGAATCCCACCGGTCCCCATGATGCCGAAGGACGGCGTCAGTGCTTCGGCAACGAGCAGGCTGACTCCTCCCACCATGAGCAGAAGGCCCACGAAGTTGACCGGAAGGATTTGAAGCGCGAAGGCTGCCATTAGAAGGCAAAGCGCACCGAGGATGCCCGGAATCAGGGTTCCGGGGTTCGAGAACTCGAGGTAGAGCCCCAGAAGGCCGGCCATCCCCAGAAGCACCGCCAGGTTCGGATCCGCTATGACGGAGAGAATGCGCTGCTGCCAGCTCATCTCGATCGTCACGACGGACTCGCCCGCGGTCTCGAGCACCACCTCGGTGCCATCGATGCGCTTGATCGTCCGCCCGTCGAGCTCTTGAAGGAGCTCCGATTCGCTGGAGGCGACGAGGTCGATGAGTCCCGCCGCGAGCGCCTCGTCCTCTGTCCATGAGAGCGCTTCGGTCACACCCTTCTCCGCGAGCTCGGGATTGCGGCCGCGTTTCCCTGCGATCGATCGGATGTAGGCGGCGGCATCGTTGCGCACCTTCCGCTCCATCGCGGTCTCCTGGGGGAGCTTGCCTTCCTCGTCCCGCTGCTCGGGGCTCATCAGGTTCACCGGCGTGGCGGCACCCATATTCGTTCCGGGGGCCATTACCGCGACATCCGCGGCGATAGTGATGAGGAAGCCCGCCGAGGCGGCACGCGCTCCCGAAGGCGCGACGTAGACCACCACCGGAGTCTTGCTGTTCAGGATCGCCTCGATGATCTCGCGCATGGCCGAATCGAGTCCACCCGGCGTCTCGAGCCGGATGAGCACCAAAGCCGCGTTCTCGGCCCCTGCTCGCTCGATGACGCGCACCACATGTCGCGCGTTGATGCCGTGGATGATGTCCTCGACATCGATCTTGTAGACCGTCGCTTCGGCAGCGCCCGCGGACAGGCCCACGGAGACCGCAGATCCCAGACAAACAGTTGATACTGCGCGAGATAGATGCATTATCCTGTTTCGAGATTATAGCGTCAGTCTGGAAAGCCTGTCAAGACAGGCTTTCCGTTAAGTCTCTGAAAGAATTGAGCTTTGAGCGTTCGGTCGCGCCGTGGTACTTTTCGACGCTCACCCATGCGAGCGAACGCCTCAGCGGGACTAGTGCACGAACCCGCTAATCCTGCCGCAAAATTCCTCGTCCTTTTCCGCGCTGGCTGCGTTGCGACATTAGGGCAGTTCGGCCTTCGGCCTAGCCCTCCGCTCGACAGGCTCGCTGCGGAAGGCGGTCGAAATATCTAGATATGACTTCGTCGCAGCGCCTTGCCAGCACGAAAAATGACATTGGCATTTGCCGACAGTATCAGCGGGATCGTGCACGAGCTTTCGCCCTCGTCGCGCTGTTTGCCCTCCTGACACTCGTTCTCACCTACCCGCTCAGCCGCACCCCCGGAAGCGTGGCGCTCGACCTCGGCCCTGACACGCGGCTGTTCCTGTGGACACTGGGCTGGGACGTCCACGCGCTGACGACGTCGCCGCTCGACCTCTTCGACGCGAACATCTTCTATCCAGAGAAGAACACCCTCGCCTACTCCGAGCACCAGATCGGAAGCGCTCTCCTCGCGCTGCCCTTCTACCTGGTCTCCGGCAACCTGGTACTCGCGATGAACGCGGTGCTCCTGCTTTCCTGTCTCGCCTCGGCGCTCGGGACCTATTACCTGGCGCGAGTCCTCGGGATCGGGCGCATGGGTGCTCTGGTAGCTGCCCTTATCTTCGCTTTTGCGCCGCCACGATTCTTTCGGCTCGGACAGCTCCACCTCGCGAGCGTGCAATGGATCCCCCTCACGCTTGCCTTCGTGCATCGCTACGCGGCTGGCGGCTCGCGCCGTCACCTGGTGTGGGCGGCTGTCTTCTTCACGCTTCAGGCGCTCGCGGGAGGACAGAGTGCCGTCTTTCTCGCCCTTGCCGTTGCCGGCCTCGTCGGCTATCTCGTCGTCGCCGGCAAGCTGCAACTCGGCGGCAAACTGGCGAGCGACGTCGCCTTTGCGAGCGTGCTGGTTGCCGTCGTCAACGCACCGTTCGCTTTTCCGTACCTCGAGGTGCGGAGCACGCTGGGGCTCGAGCGCTCGCTCCACGAGGCCGAGGAATGGTCGCCGCACCCGGAAAGCTTCGTCGCCGCACCGACGCACGTGCAGAGCACCATCCTCGAATGGCTAGGAGCCGGACAACGGGTGCGTCGCCGTGCCAACGCCTACCTCTTCCCGGGCTGGATTCCCCTCGTCCTGGCGCTCGTTTCCTTCCGGAGACAAGACGGACTCACGGAGCCTGTCCCCCCGAAGCCACAACGGATCGACGGCGAAGGCGGGCGACCAACCGTCGTGATACTCGACAGCTTGCTCGCGGCGAGCGGGCTCGCCGCGGTGGCGATCGAGGCGATGGGCGGCTTTCACATCCGCATCGCCGGAATCACTTTGTCGGCCGCCGACGGCCTTCGCGCCGCCATCGCGTTCGCCATTCTGCTCACGGTGCGCCTGGTCTTCGCACGTCGCGCTCCGTTTAGTTTCAGAAGTGCGCTCGAGCGCGCGAGACGGGCCTGGTGTACCTTCGCGGAACATCGATTCGGCCTGGCGCCGGGCTTCTATCTGCTGGCGGCTCTGTTCTCTCTCTGGGCCGCGCTCGGCCCACGGTTCGGCCTTTATGCAGCGATGTACCGCCTCCTGCCGGGCTTCGACTTCATTCGTGTGCCGTCCCGACTCACGATCATCTCGCTCCTCGGCCTGGCCGTTCTCGCCGGCGTCGGCTTCGAGAGACTCCTCGCGTTTCGGCACTTGTCCAGCAGGTCCGGCAACGTTCGAAAAGCTCTCGCCGCCGTCGGTGTCCTGCTTTTAGTGGCCGAGCTGGCCGCCTTCCCGCTGGACGCCAACAACTACGAAATCCGGATACCGCTTGTCGACCGTTGGCTCGCCGAGCAGGACCCCATACCCGTCGTCGTCGCGCTTCCCGTCGTCGACCCCCGAGACGACGTCGAAGCGGCCCGCCGACACTCGGCGTACATGCTGTACTCGACCGCACACTTCAGCCGGCTCGTGAACGGCTACAGTGGCTTCACACCGGCTCGCCATGACCGGCTGTTTCGAGATCTCGTGCGCTTCCCGGACGAGCAGAGTCTCACCGAGCTCGAGGAGCTGGGTGTCCAGTTCGCAGTGCTGTATCGGGCGGGGTACTCGAACGACGCGTGGGAAGCGGTGCAGGAGAAACTGGGTGTCTACTCCGAGCGCCTCCGTCTCGCGGTGGCCACCGAGGATGGACAGGTGTGGGAGCTCACTCGTCGAGTCGATCGTGCAGCGTCACCAGCTTCGTGATCTCGAGGTTCTTCACGCCGCCGGGTGTATCGACCCGCACCTCGTCCCCTTCCTCCCTGCCCATGAGAGCACGGCCGATGGGTGACTTCGTAGAGATGAGGCCTTTGGAGACGTCGGCTTCTTCGCTCATGACCAGTTTGTAGACGAACTCCTGTTCCTTCTGAACGTCGAACACGTGAACTTCGGAGCCAAAGGAGGCTTTGCCCTCGGGTATCTTGTCGAAGTTCACCATCGAAAGCTCTGCGAGCCTCTTCTTGAGCTGGCCCAGTCGCGCGTTGACGTAGCCTTGCCGCTCTTTGGCAGCATCGTACTCGGCGTTCTCGGACAGGTCGCCGTGCTCTCGGGCCGTCTTGAGAGCTTTGGGGAGCTCGACGCGGAGCTCCTCTTCCAGCACCTTGATCTCGTCCTTCAGCTTCCTGAAAATATCTAGAGGCATAGCTTTGTGGCATCATAGCGATGCTATCTCTACTCCGCAAGAGTTGCCGCAATCACCGCACGTCACGCGCGTCACGAGCCCCACCCATGCGCTCGTCAAGCGGATTCGCCGCATCCAGTCGAAGAGACTCAAGAGGGACGCGGTTCTCCTCGAGGGGATCAAGCTGGTGAAAGCCGCGCGAAGCTCGGGTGTCCGCGTCGAGCAGGTCCTGATCTCCCGCTCGTTCAGCAAACGAGCCGCCGGCATCGAGCTTCTTCATGCGTTCCGGAGCGATGGCGTCCCCTGCGCAGAGCTGAGGGACGACCTCTTTCGAAAGCTGTCCAGCCTCGAGCATCCCGAGGGCATTCTGGCGCTCGCCCGGCGCGATTTCGTTTCGATCGCCAAGCTTGCCCTGGGGCTCGTCGTCGTGCCCATTGGTATTCAGGATCCCGGGAACCTCGGCGCGATCGCCCGCGTCGCGGAGGCAGTTGGTGCGGCGGGGATCGTGGTCCCGCAGGGTGGAGCCGATCCTCTCGGTCCCAAAGCGCTACGCGGCTCGATGGGAAGCCTCCTGCGTCTGCCCGTCGTAGAGGGCAGAAGCGCGCTCGAAGCGCTGCACGGCCTCCGCGAACGCGACTTCCTGCTCGCCGCCACCGTGTCCCGAGGGGGAGCCGATTATCGGGAGGTCGACTTGTCGCCTCCGATTGGTCTCGTGCTGGGCCGCGAGAGCTCGGGACTGCCGAAGCCTCTCCTGGACCTCTGTGATGTGAAGATCTCGCTTCCGATGAAAGAAACGGTGGAGTCGTTGAATGTGGCGAGCGTCGCGGCGATCGTGCTCTACCACGCTCGGTTCGGAGTCCGCAGGTGAGCCGAAGAGGCTTCTCCTCGTCTCGTTAAAGTAGACTGCCCTGATGGACCAGCGAAATCTCTTCTCGGCGCCGCCGGAAGAAGCCCCTCGCGCCGAAGCGCCGCTCGCCGAGCGGATGCGCCCCCGGGATCTCGACGAAATCCTGGGTCAGGAAGAGATTCTCGGTGAGGACACCCCTCTCCGCGCGGCGATCGAGAAGGACCGGATCGGCTCCCTCATTCTGTGGGGGCCACCGGGCTCCGGCAAAACGACGCTGGCCCGCATCATCGCCCAGCGCACCAACGCCCACTTCGTTCCCTTCAGCGCCGTCGTCTCCGGCATCAAGGAGATCAAAGCGGTCATGCAGCAGGCCGAGCAGCAGCGGCGGATGTACGGGCGAAGAACGCTCTTGTTCGTCGATGAGATCCACCGCTTCAACAAGGCACAGCAGGATGCGTTTCTCCCGCACGTGGAATCCGGCAACGTCGTCCTGATCGGAGCGACCACCGAGAACCCTTCGTTTGAGCTCAACGCCGCCCTCTTGTCCCGTTGCCGTGTCGTGATCCTCCGGCAGCTGACTCCCGAAGAGCTCGTGACCCTGATGAAGCGAGCCCTCACGAACGAAGAGCACGGCCTCGAGGGTCGTCTTCGAGTCGACGACGACGCGTTGTTCTTGGCTCGCCCGACAGGCCAACGGGGATGCCCGGTTCGTTCTCAACGTGCTCGAAGCCACCTCTTCGGCGACCGAGAGAGACGACGCGATTGGAGTACCCGAGCTCGAAAAGACGATGCAGCGGAAGGCGCTCCTCTACGACAAGTCCGGCGAGGAGCACTTCAACATCATCTCCGCACTCCACAAATCGCTCCGGAACTCCGACGTCGATGCGAGCCTCTACTGGCTGGCGCGCATGCTGGAGGCGGGCGAAGACCCGCTCTACATCGCCCGGCGTCTGGTTCGGTTCGCCTCGGAAGATATCGGTCTGGCCGAACCCGGTGCTCTCGCCCAAGCGGTCGCCGCCAAGGAGGCCTATCACTTCATCGGGCTGCCCGAAGGCAAGCTTGCGCTCGCACAGGCCGTCGTCTATCTGGCAGCCGCGCCGAAATCGAATGCCGTCTACCGTGCGTACGGGCAGGCCGCCGAAGATGCTCTGACAGATGCAACCGAGCCTGTTCCGCTTCACCTGCGAAACGCGGTCACCAGCCACATGAAGGCATGGGGCTACGGCGAGGGTTACGAGTACGCGCACGAGCATGACGACAACGTCACGTCGATGGAGTGCCTGCCCGAGCGCCTGGCGGGACGACGCTACTACCAGCCGGGCGAAGAGGGCTTCGAAGAAAAGATTGAGAGAGAGGATTGCAAAGATCGAGGAGATCAAGAAAAAGCAGCGGAAGTGACGATGGAGATACAATAGTCCTCGAAGGCCTCCACGACGATTACTACATCTCGTCCATCATGATGAATGCCGATCCGACGTCGGTCCGCACGGAGCAACGCATCAAGGCCGGCAAGTTCATCAATCAACGGTGTGAGCCTCGCACCGGCGGAGAAGACGATCGCAAACGGCAAGAAGATCATCGCGTTCCGAACCGAAGCGACGGTCAACGCGATTCGGAAGGCGATGGGGGAACCCCCGACCCATCAGCAATAGCGAGTCGGCCTGGCCACGGACTGAAACGTGGAAAAATCTTGCCCGGGCAAGATTTCTCACCAAAAACGTCCGCCCCCTTTCGTTCGATATTTTGCTTCTCACGGTTGGTAGCTGGCGACGGCTTCCCTGAGGGCCATCAGCCCTCGAACCGGCAAGTAGTCTTTCTGGTGGGCGTTGGCCCTCAGCGCTTCCACCACGAGTTCCGGCACGGGAAATGGCGACTGTCCGAGCCCGAGCTTGATGATGTCGCGGCCCTGGGCGATGAGCTCGGCGCTTCGCTCGTTGATTGCGAGCGTCGCGGACGGGGTGAGTCCCCGGACGTTCAGGTTCAAGTTGATCGAAGGGAAAAGGGCTCTATCGGTCTCGATGCGTGTGCTCATACGGACCTCGGGTCAACGGGTGCCTCGTCTCCGATATGGGTACTTGTGAGTGGGAAATTTCGTCCGCTTCGTCAGTGCCAAAAACGCGGGCTCTCAAACGTTTGTTGGCCTCCTTTCTCAGTTTAGCAAAAAAAACGGGATCGTCGAGGGACCGAGCCACACCCCGCCGGGCGGCGCGATATGTGATTTCGGATCTTCGGCAGAATCTGTTCCTCGTCGGTCCCGGCTCGAAAAAGCTGATGTTTCTCATTCAGCTCGTCTACTATGGGGACTTGTGTATCCCAACGCCTTCCTGGGTGTCCTATGCGCCGCAGGCACGCATCATCGGCCGCCACGTGCGCTGGCTTCGCACGACGCCCCAGCACCACTGGGGGCTTCAACCCGAAGAGCTCGAGGAGCTGTGCCGGGACGACCCGGAGCGGCCACGCCTCGTCATCTTGAACTACCCGAACAATCCCACCGGTTACACGTACGGTGTCGACAAGCTTCGTGAGCTCGCCGACGTCGCGCGGCGCTACCGTGTCCTGATGCTCTCGGACGAGATTTACGGCGAGGTCCGCCACGAGGGCGAGCACCGTTCCATCGCCGAGTTTTATCCGGAAGGGACCATCATCAGCACCGGGCTGAGCAAATGGTGTGGCGCCGGCGGGTGGAGGCTCGGGACGTTCGCGTTTCCCGAGAGTCTCAAGTGGCTTCTGGAGGCCATGGCCGTCGTGGCTAGCGAGACGTTCACCGCGACCAGCGCACCCATCCAGTTTGCGGCCGTTCGTGCCTTCCAGCGTCGAGAGGAACTCGAAGGTTATTTGTTGCAATCACGAAGAGTGCTTCGGGTCCTCGGGCACTACTGCGCATCCAAGCTCCGAGACGCGGGAATCGAGGTGGGTGAGCCGGACGGTGCTTTCTATCTCTTCCCCGATTTCCGTCGCCTCAAACGGAAGCTCCGCGACAGAGGCATCCGGACCAGCACCGAGCTTTGTGACAGGCTTCTCGAGGAGATCGGTGTCGCAACCCTCCCCGGTTCGAGCTTCGGACGGCGGGCGGGCGAGCTCACGTTACGGATAGCCTACGTGGATTTCGACGGAGCGGCGGCGCTGGCGGCAGCGGCCACCCGACCCGTCGAAGATGCGCTCGGGGAGAGTTTCGTCAAGGAGCACTGTCCGCGCGTTGCGGATGCGGTCGGGCGTATCGGCTCATGGGCGTCCTCGCTTTGAGCGTCCACCAGGGGTTGTGCGAGCCGGACCTTTCGCAGTAGGCTCTCGTCGTTCGACTCAACGCTGGGAGGGGTCTCATGTCACAGTACATACGATTCGGCCGCTTTGCCTTTGTCTGGCTCGTCATTCTTATGGTCGCTCGCTTCATTCTGGGTGCCACCGGCGTTCCCTATGAGCAGGGAACCTGGTTTTTCAGCATGGTTGTCTTCACCAACATGGCTGCCCTCTTCTACGGAGCCTTCTCACGTGGTCGGGGGTTCAAGTGGTATCAGGCATGCTTTCAGGGGATGACGATCGCGCTCTTCGCGCAGATCCTCATTCTTCTCGCCACGGTCGGCTCCTACCTCGTCGGCGCGGAGACCTACTTCAACGCGCGTCAGGCTTTGGGCGTCGAGGAGGCGATCGGGCTCGGCCAGGCCATCGGGGTGCGTGTCTTCGGACTCGTCATCAACGCCATCATCAACGGTATCGTGGGCTTGATTGGCTGGGCGATGGGAAAGCTCATCCCGCCGGCGTGAGCCCGCCCGCATGCGTTTCGATCTCTTGACGCTGCGGGTCTCGGACGTCCAGGCGTCGCTCGGCCTCTATCGAGATATCATGGGCCTTCAGAAGGAACTGGCCGTCTCGTGAGCGTTCCCGACGACATCTGTTTGATTCGGCTGGAGTCGAGCAACGCCAATGCCATCGACGAAAAACTCCTGCTCGAGCTGGACCGGCATCTGGATCTCGCCCTCGACAAGGACAGCTCGGCCATCGTGCTCACCGGCTACGACAAGTTCTTCTCGGCGGGCCTGAATCTGAAAGAGCTTCCCGAAGACAAGGGGGCGATGATGGCCTTCGTCCAGAGCTTCGGGAAGACGTATCGGAGGCTGCTCGAGTTCCCGCGACCGGTCGTCGCGGCGGTGAACGGCCATGCGATTGCCGGAGGCTGCGTGCTCGCCTGCACGGCAGACGTTCGAATCGCAGCCGACGGGGATTACAAGCTCGGCGTGTCCGAAGTGAGTCTCGGGATCGTCTTCCCCGCCACCGCTTTCGAGATCATGCGCCATACGGTCGAACCGTCCTGGACGACGGAAGTTCTTCTCGCCGGGAGACTCCTCACACCGGCCGAGGCGAAGAAGGCGGGTATCCTCCACGAGGTCGTCCCGCCGGACCGGTTACTGGAGACGGCGATGGCTGAAGCCGCGAGACTGGGCCGCTCGCCTCGCGTTCGAGCACAGCAAGCTCGAGCTCCGGGCACCGTTGCGGGAGCGCATCGAGCGAACCTCGGTGGAGTGTCGCCGGCTCTTCATCGAATCGTGGTTCTCGAAAGACGCTGTTCGAAAGCGCAAGGCCCTGCTGGAGAAATGATGCGCTTCCGGGCGGCGGTTCTCGCAATGTGACCGTCCTGACACTCAACGTCCGCCTCGAAGAACGGGACGTGGTGAGAGCACATCTCCGCACGCTCACGCGCCTGCCGGGTATCCGGTTCGTGGGACTCCTGCTCCTCCTTCCTTTCCTCACTCTGGCTCTTGCCGTCCTCAGAGCGTTGTCGAGAGGAGAATCGCCGACGACGGGGGTCTGGCTGGTGGTTGCCCTGTTCGGTGTCGTGGCGCTTCTTCCGATTCAAGCGATTCGCACCGCCCGAAATCGGTACCGGAGCCTCGCGCCCGAACAGGCCACGGGAACGTATTTGTTCGACGCAAACGGCTTCGAATGGAGCCTCGGGAAGGACCCGGGAAAGGCAGCCTGGGACAGTGTGCGCCGCGCGGAGGAGACGGACGACCACGTGTTTCTGCACATGCGCGAGCCGAACGCGCATGTGATCCCGAAGCGGGGTCTGAGCGAAGAGGAGCTGGAGAAGTTGAGGGAGGTGCTGGTGGACTTCTTGTCGGGCTCGGGCTCGGAGAAAGGCTAGTGCATGAACCCGCTGATACTGTCGGCAAATTCCAAGGTCATTTTTCGTGCTGGCAAGGCGCTCCGACGAAGTCATATCTGGATATTTCGAGGAGGAGCAACGCAGCCAGCGCGGAAAAGGACGAGGAATTTGCGGCAGGATTAGCGGGTTCGTGCACTAGCTCACCTTGATGCGGGCCATCGCATCGAGCGCCGCGCGCGCGATGCGGGGATCATCCTCCCTGGCCGCCGATTCGAGCACCTCCAAGGATCGCGCGGAGCGCAGGTTGCCGAGAGCCGCGAGCGCCACCGCACGTGCAGGACTTTCCGCGGCGGAAGCCATCTGCTCCAGCCACTCGACGGACCAGTCGTCGCCTCGTGCCTCGAGCGCCATGCAGGCCACCTTCGCACGAAGCTCGTCGGCACTCGACAGCTCTCGCTCGACCGCCGCCCGGAGCACCAGGTCGAGACTGGTGGACACCCGGCATTCCGGATAACACCGAGCCGCCAGGACAAGATCCCGCTCCACGAGCGTCTCCACGAGCCGGGGTCCGTCCTCGAGCAGTCCGCAAAGAAACGGAAGAACCCCGTGAAACGAGCCACGGCTGATGTTGTGAGGGACCTCGTCGATTACCCGCCAGTCGGCGGGCGGCACGAGCTGAAGGACGGTCCGATGATCCGTCATTCGCATCGCGACCGCGGTGAGGAACTCCTGAAAAGCCAGGTTGGGAAACGTGAAGGCGCGGGGGCCCTTGAGCAGCCGGGTCTTCTCGACTTCAGCGAGCAGTTCGTCGAGTCCCTGGGCGACGACACGGCGGAAGGCCACCTCGAGCGCAATCGCCGGGAGCTCCCGTGGTCGGGCCTCCTCCTCGAGGTGTTCTCGCCGAAGCGAGAGCCGGTCGGCTTTGGTCATGAAGAAGGCGAGCTGGGGCAGCAGACCGTCCCGGGTCTCGGCAGCGAGCTCGCGACCGGCGACCTGAAAGAAAGCCTGGAACAGTGCCGTCAGCTGCGGCGGCACACGGGCACCTTCGCGCCAGAGGCGCCGAGCCATCGCCAGAACCTGCGGGTTTCCGGCACGTTTGCCCATCCCGGAGGCGAGCTGCCGGTACAGATCACGAGCCGCCTCCGCACGCACCGATTCGTCTCCGATGAGGAAATCGATCGCCTCCCACTCCGCAAAAGGCACCATCTCGGCCCAGTTGGCGATGTCGAGGGCCTTCGGTACCGGATCGCGGGCCGCCACGACGAAGCGGTTCATCGGAAAGCGATGCATGAACTCGTTGAGTGTGTCCACCCGACGCGCGGTGGCGCCCGTGCTCAGCGCATCGAGGGAATCCAGGAGAAACAGAAATCTTCCCTCTTCGAGATCGCTGAGGAACAGATCCCGGTCGAAGCCCTTGACCAGAAAATCGGACAGCTCCACTCCCGCCGGTACGTCCGGGAGCGGAACATACACGGGCAGCGGCGACTTCGCCTCGTACGAGAGCACCGGCTGTGCCGCCTCGTAGAACAGGCGGTACAGCGACATGCTCTTTCCAGCTCCGTGCTCTCCGAGCACGAGCAGTCGCTGGAAGCGACGCGACAACTCGGCGGCGTCCTGTGGCTGACTGAGCAAATCGGCCGCGTGCATGTAAGTAGCCAGTGGCTCCTTGCGCGGAATGAACCTCAGCAGCTGTCGCGTGTAACGTTCGGGCTTGGGCCAGATCCGGTTCAGTGTCTCCCGAAGGCTCCTTCGATAACGCCCCTCGGAAAGCTGGTAGACGTCGTTGACGACCCGCGCCTTGTTCTCGAGAACCGTGCCGTCGCGCCGCGAGAGGAAGAGCGCCGGCGACAACCACTCGCTCTCGACGGGAAAGTGCGATAGGACCTCGCTTCGAGCCACCGCCAGAGCAACGTCCAGCGGCTTCAGGCCCGCGAGCGCCTGGTAGAAGGACTGTACGTAGCGTTCGATGAACTCGAGCGAAAGGCCATACGACTGGCTGAGGAGGGCCGGAGTGGTCTGAAGGAGCTCTTCGGCAAAGGTCGGCGCGATCTTGCCGGCGTCTTTGCCCCCGCTCCAGACAACGAGGCACGGGGTGTTGGAGCCCACGATCCGGGCCAGTGCGCTGGAGTCGATCGTCTCGCCTCCGAGATGGAATCCGCCCCTGTCGCCGTCCCAGCTTGCGTCACAAACGAGGTGAAACACGTCGAAGTTCTGCCAGAGGAGCTTTTGAAGCCCGGAAGCGGTGAGGGACCGCTCGCCGAAACCCGCTCCCACCTCTTCGACATTCAACCGCCCCTCGCCCTCGAGCTCCTTCAGCGCCCGCCGGACGACCTCGCCCTCGGTGGCTACGCGCGCCGTTTCGGCATCCTCCGGAGCGTCGGCGACCAAAAGAACACGCAGCGGCGGACGCGCCGGAACCGGTCGGGGCTCCCCGTCGGCGGGCTGGAGGTAGCGGACCAGGATGACGTCGTCCGATGCGCTGAGAAACGTGCCGCTTCGCGTGTCGTAGAGGCACTCCCAGGGCAGCCGGGCCACGATGGGCGGCTCCAGCTGGAGGCGAATCCGCAGCTTGGTACCGGTGGGGCGGATTTGTTCGAGGAGGTGGACGTAGAGCCGGAGGATATCGCCCTGGAACAGCGAGTCGAAAAGTCGAGCGCCCACGTAGTGGAGCTCCCGAAAGTTCAGCTCGTCCAGGCGATCGACGTACTGGATGAACCAGCGATCATCAAAGGGGAAGCGGAGGCGCACCGGGCTCGTAGCCCGGCCGAACTCTTCCACCGCCCTGGCTTTGAAAAAGCCAGGTGTCTCATCGCTCCAGGTAGCGATGAGAAAATCGCGGTATTCGATCGCTTCCATCGCTCGGCGCGATTCCTCACCGGAGCGGGGCGTCTCCCCGTCCGCACCCGAAAAAATCGTAATATGATGGCTGGGTAACCCTTGGTTTACACCAAGTTACCATCGGTGTCAAACGTCAGACTGTGATCGGGGGCCACGCGGGCCAGGGGTGGACTGAATCCAAGTATTTGGATAGCCGGATGCCGGATGCTGATTAACCGCTACGAAAATTCGCCTGCAGCGTGCTGCTCCGGTAGTCCTCGCCCCCGAGTCTCACGTCGCGGCACATCTCGTACAGCCGTGAGCGGAGACGGGTCGTGACGCGCTCGGCGAGCGTTTCCTCGACCGGCGTCTTGCGGAAACCGCCGGACGAACCTGCGGCGCTTCCGGTCGTGCGGTCGCTGAAGTTCGTCGTAATAATGGTGAGCTTTCTCTGGTTGTAACGATGGTTGAGAATCTCGAACACCTTGTCGAAAACCCACAGCGTGGGACGCTCTCCGCCAAGATCGTCCAGCACCAGCGGTTCTGCCTCGAATACCGGGCGCAGCACATCCATCTCCGACTCTCGTGTGTCGGGATGGTAGGAGCCCCGGATCTCTCTCAACAGCGAGCGAAAGTCGATGAAGAGCGCCGGCGCCGCTATGCCGCGCTCGATCAGGATGCGTCTGAGCACCGCCACGGACAAGTGCGTCTTCCCAACCCCAGGCGGC
Source organism: Candidatus Marinacidobacterales bacterium (assembly GCA_965237685.1). Lineage (GTDB taxonomy): Bacteria > Acidobacteriota > Vicinamibacteria > Marinacidobacterales > SMYC01 > CBDEGF01. The sequence continues at coordinate 180,679 of CBDEGF010000003.1, read as the reverse complement.
CCGCTCAGGAGAAGCCCCGACTCTGCGTCCGGAAACTGCTCCGCCCAGCTCTCGACGACCCGGTAGGCCTTCTCGAGTTTGTCGAAGCGGTCGAACTGCTTGCCTCCACTCTGCGAGTCGAAGGCACATTCGAGATAGCGCGCGGGAACTCCGGCGTTGGCCATCGCGGACGACTTGGCGAAGCCCTTCGTGCAATCGCAGCGACGGACCCGCTCCACCCCGTCGCGCGTGACCCGCTTCCAATGGGTCCCCTCGCATTCCGGGCAAACGGGAGTCGATCGTTCCGGGGCGCCGCCGGTCATTCCCGCGGCACCTTGACGATGTCGCGCGGCGGGAGGCGCACGAGAGCGTTCTTGACACGGTCCCTCCAGCCGTCGTCTTCCTTGCCCATTTCCTGCTGCACGTAAGAGATGAACTCGCCGATCTCCTGCTGCATCCTCTCCATCTTGCTGCGCATGTTGAGAATGATCTCGACCCCGGCCAGGTTCACACCGAGATCCCGGGTCAGATTCAGGATGGTCTCCAGCTGGTGCAGATCTTCTTCCGAGTACAGCCGGGTGTTGCCTTCGGTGCGCGACGGACTCAGCAGCCCCTCTCGCTCGTAGAGCCGTAACGTCTGGGGATGAATTCCGTAGGTTTCCGCGACGGCACTGATCATGTAGTAGCCCTTGCCTTTACCGCGGTTGCGGGGTCCTTCCTGCCCGGAACCTGCGCCTTCTTTCACCGGCTGGCCTCCTCCGCGGGAACTCTCTCGCCCTCGCCCCGAGGGTCCATCGGATTGAGCCGCTCCAGCTCACGCAGAAGCTCGCGCGAGCGGTCGTCGTAGACTTTCGGGGTCACGACTCGAATCTCTACGAACAGATCCCCCCGGGCACCACCTCGAAGCGACGGCGCACCCCGGCCAGTCAACCGGAGTTTCTGACCCGACTGAACGCCTGCCGGAACGCGCACCTTCGCGCTCCCTTCGAGGGTCGGGACATCGAGCCGGGTACCGAGCGCCGCCTCGGCAAAAGTGACCGGCAGCGTGCGGTACAGGTTATCGCCCTTGCGGTGAAAAAGCCGATGCGGCTGGACGTGAACATGGATATAGAGGCTGCCATTCTTGCCGCGGCCGCGGCCGTGGTGCCCGAGCCCCGGCACCGAGATCCTGGCTCCCTCGCTCACGCCGGCCGGGATAGGGACTACGACGTCTTCCGTTGTCCGAAACCGCCCCGCGCCATCGCAGTCGGGACAGCGCGTGCGCGCAATGGTGCCGGAGCCACGACACTGCTCACAGAGTTTCGCAAAAAGCATGTGACCACGTGCCTGCGTGGAGCGCCCGCGCCCGCTGCACGCCGGGCATCGCGTTCGGTGCTCGGCTGCGATCTCACCCCACCCGAGACAGCGCTCGCACGCCGTCTGTCTCACGATCTGAAACGAGGCCTCGAATCCGGCGAGCGACTCCGCGAACGAGATGCTGAGCCGGTGGTGAATATCCTCGCCCGGCTCGTCGCGCTCCCGGCCAGTCGGGCTCCCGCGACGAAAGATCTCGAGGAAAACGTCGGCCTCCGTCTGCCCCTGGATCGAGAAGTCGAAACCTTCGAAACCGTAACGGGCCGGCTCCGGCGGCTCCTCGTCCTCCGGATGCACGCCGTGGCGGTCGTACTTGTCACGACGACCCGGTTCCGACAGGACCTCGAAAGCTTCCTGGATGCGCTGATACTGAGCGGCAGCGGCTCGATCTCCGGGATTGATGTCGGGATGGAGCCGTCGCGCAAGCCTGCGGAAGGCCCGGCGGATCTCCACCAGGGATGCCGTCGGCACGACCCCCAGTAGCGCGTAATAGTCGACTCCAGCCATCTTCTTCCGACCAGGTGCTCGAACCCCAGCTCCTCTACTTCTTCTCCTCGGAGTCTACGATCTCCGCGTCGATGACGTCATCATCACTCGAAGCCGCGCCGCCACCCGCGTCGCCGCCACCCGCGTCGCCGCCGCCGGAGTCGCCGCCACCCGCGTCGCCGCTCGTCGCGTCCTGATACATGACCTCCGCTAGCCGGTGGCTTGCCCGCTCCAGGACCTCCCTCGCGTTGCGCACCGCCTGGATGTCGCCTTCCTCGAGAGCTTTTTTCGCGTCCTTGAGCGCCGCCTCAATGGAGGTGACATCGTCGCTCGCAATCTTGTCCCGATTCTCGTTGAGCACCTTCTCCGTCTGATAGATGAGGCTGTCCGCCTTGTTCTTCTCTTCGGCCTCCTCGCGCCGGCGCTTGTCCTCTTCCCCGTACAGCTCGGCCTGTTTTCTCATGCTCTCGATCTCCTGATCGGAGAGACCGCTCGAGGCGGTGATGGTGATGGCCTGCTGCTTGCCCGTCGCCAAGTCTTTCGCCGAGACGTTGAGAATGCCGTTGGCGTCGATGTCGAAGGTCACGTCGATCTGTGGGACTCCGCGAGGCGCCGGTGGAACGCCCACCAGGTGAAACCGGCCGAGGGTGCGGTTGTCACCTGCCATCGCCCGCTCGCCCTGGAGCACGTGCACCTCCACCTGCGTCTGGTTGTCGTTCGCGGTGGAAAACGTCTCGCTCCGTTTGTGGGGGATGGTGGTGTTGCGTTCGATGAGTCTCGTGAAGACGTTTCCGAGCGTCTCGATCCCGAGTGACAGTGGCGTGACGTCCAGCAGCAGGAGGTCCTTGACCTCGCCGCCCAGGACACCGGCCTGGACCGCCGCACCCAGAGCCACCACCTCGTCGGGGTTCACGCCCTTGTGGGGGTCCTTCCCGAAGAGATCCGTGACGATCTCCTGCACCTTGGGAATGCGCGTCGAGCCTCCGACCAGAACGACCTCGTCGATCTCCTTGGCCGAGAGATTCGAGTCTTTCATCGCCTGCTTGCAGGGCTCGACCGTCCGGCGCAGTAGTTCGTCCACGAGCTGTTCGAACTGAGCTCGAGTCAACCGGAGAGACAAGTGTTTCGGTCCGCTCGAGTCCGCGGTGATGAAGGGCAGGTTGATTTCCGTCTCCGTCGTGGAAGAAAGCTCGACTTTCGCCTTTTCGGCCGCTTCCTTGAGGCGCTGGAGCGCCATTCGATCCGCCGACAGATCGATGCCGTCGCTCTTCTTGAACTCATCGATGATCCATTCGATGATGCGCTGGTCGAGGTTGTCCCCGCCCAGGTGAGTGTCTCCGTTCGTGGATTTGACCTCGACGACGCCTTCGCCGACTTCGAGGATGGAGATGTCGAAGGTGCCACCGCCGAAATCGTAGACGGCGATCTTCTCGTCCTTCTTCTTGTCGAGCCCGTAGGCGAGCGCCGCGGCGGTGGGCTCGTTGACGAGTCGCAGAACCTGTAGACCCGCGATCTCCCCCGCGTCCTTGGTAGCCTGGCGCTGGCTATCGTTGAAATAGGCGGGGACGGTGATCACCGCTTTTTCCACGGTCTGGCCGATATAGTCCTCGGCGGCCTGCTTCATTTTCTGCAGCACCATGGCCGAGATTTCTGGCGGCGAGTAGTTCTTCCCTTTGATCTCCACCCGGGCGTCACCGTTCTCCGCTTTGACCTTGTAGGGCACCATCTTCATCTCTTCGTTCACTTCGTCGAAGCGACGCCCCATGAACCTCTTGATGGAGAACACGGTATTTTCGGGATTGGTGATCGCTTGACGTTTGGCCACCTGGCCCACGAGCCGCTCGTTGCCTTTCGCAAAGGCCACCACCGACGGCGTCGTGCGGCTTCCCTCCGCGTTTTGAATGACGGCCGGGCTACCACCTTCCATGACGGCCACGACGGAATTCGTCGTACCCAGGTCGATCCCGATTATCTTGCTCATGCTGGTGTTTCCTCCTCGAACAGCAGTCGCCCCCATCCGAGCGACGACACCCCCCCAGCTACCCTACACCAAGGACAGGAGCTTTAGTCGATAAGAAGGATAATATCTGAGCGCGCATTTGTCAAGTTATTCCGGTCCGGATCTGCGGGCCGCGCAACGACTTGTACCCGTTGCGTGGCATATGTCACCGCGGCACGACAACAACAGCCGACCAAAGCGCGACTGCTGAAGTCAAAGCCCTTCGAATATAAGGATTTGCGCGTCGAGGCATTAACAGTAGCCGACGGTACAGTAGTTGCATACAATAGCGTTGGCTGTCGGCGGTCCCTCCTCTCGAGACCGCCTCTCTCGAAGTAAGGAGCACAGATATGAGCTCCAGCGGGACACGCGTGGGTGTGTACCTTCTTGTCGGGACGTTTGCCATCGTTGGCCCGGCGCTCTCCCAGGATTCCTCTTACCCGTTCGCCTTCGTGCACTACGTCGAGGGCACGGCCACGCTCCAGCGAGCCACGGAACCCTACCCCGAGGAGGCCTCCGTCAATATGCCCATCGCCCCGGGGGATCGAGTCTGGACCGGCGCGAGCTCGCGCGTAGAGATCCAGTTCGGTGACGGCAGTGTGGCCCGCTTCTCCGAGAATAGCCGCGTGGACTTCGTCGAGCTGGATGGCGAAATTCTCCTGCAGCTGTGGACCGGCAGCATGATTCTGAACGTGGCGGATCCATCGACCCGCGTTCGCATCGACACCCCGACCGCGACCATCTATCCGCAATCCGAGGTCAGACTCCGCATCGACGTGGAAGAGGGTGGAGGCGCCGTGGACCTGACCGTCCACGAAGGTGCAGCGGAGCTCGCTTCTCCGGAAGGCACGGTCCTGGTAAGAAGCAGGAACAAGAGCCGGGTCGTCGCCGGGGAACGGCCGGAGCTTCTGAATTACCTGTCGACGAGCGCCGACGCGTTCGATGCTTGGAGTGACGGCCTGGAGCGGCCTGCCGTTACGAGCTCGACCATTCCCCGCGGCTACATCAGCGGTTTTCCGAGAGAGGTCGAGCCATATGTGGACGAGTTGAGTGAGCACGGCGAGTGGCAGAGGGATGCGAGCCATGGCTACGTCTGGTATCCCAGCGTCTCGTACGGCTGGGCACCCTATCGCTCCGGACGCTGGTGCTACACACGATACGGCTACACGTGGATCTCCTACGAGCGATGGGGATGGGCGCCGTACCACTACGGTCGCTGGGGCCACAGCGCCCACGGCTGGTACTGGGTGCCGGGCCGGCACTGGGCGCCTGCCTGGGTGTCCTTTTCGGTCGGGCCCGCGTGGGTGGCCTGGTCTCCGTTGGGGCACCACGGAAGGTCCGTCTTCGGGTTTCACTTCTCCCATGGAAATCGCGGCGGTTTCTACGGTCGCGACCACCGGTACCGTGGCGGACGCAGGGGCGGAGGACACCACGACCGAGGCGGCAAAGCGGTCCCGCGCGGTGTCCACGAAAGCGGCGCGGGTTGGACGATCGCCGATCGGCGGGGCTTCGGCTCCGGCCGCGCCCGCCTGCGAGGCGAGGACATCGCCGACACCGCGCACCGCGCGAGAACATTCGAAACGGGAGCGGTATTGAATCGCGACCTGACCGCGCGCGCCAATGGCCGCGACCAGATGGCTCGCGTTGTGACGAGAACCCGTGGGGCCAGAGGTGTCCAGAGAGCCCAGACCGCTGCCCGCGGTAGTGAAACGTTGTCGCACCGCCGGGCGCGCCAGCGGAACGTTGCCACGCAGGGAGGCGGCACACGTCAGACCCTGTTCGCGTCACCGTCCACCAGACGACCGGTAGCCGAATCCCCTCGACGCGGGACGGCCACGAGCCGTGCCACGCGGCGACCGGGCGGGGGTTTGCGCTCCACACCGACCGAACGAGGCTCGCTCCGTTCCGGTCGAAGCACCGGCCTCAATCGGGGAAACTCGGGCGTCTCGCGATCACGGCCCGGAGCAACGACTCGATCGCGTACGGGCGTCGACACGCGCGAGCGAACGACACGCTCCCCCGCCGTTCGTTCTAGGGGCAACACGCGTCAACCGGGGACGCGTTTCGGATCGCCCTCCAGACGAGGCCGCACCGCTAGCCCACAGACGTCTTCCCCGCCTCGATCCCCTGCTCGTGGACGCGCGACCGGAGCGCGGTCGGGAAGCCGAAGCAGGTTGGCAAGCCCTCCGACGACGAACCGCAGCTCGACCGACCGCCCGAGCTCGACCGACCGCCCGAGCTCCAGCCGACCCTCTCGCACTGGCGCGAGATCCCGTTCGGCGGGAGGCCGGAGCAGGGTTGGGAGACCTCCGACGACGAACCGCCGTTCGACCGCTCGCCCAAGCTCCAGCCGACCTTCTCGCGCTGGCGCGAGATCTCGTTCGGGCGGACGAACGACCATCATGGGCGGGCGAAGCGGCAGCGGACGGTCGAGCGTGTCGCGGCCCGGCTCCTCGCGAGGAGTTCGCGCAGCACCCCGCGGGGGCGGCTCGCGGAGCCGCGGTGGCTCATCGAGTGGCGCGAGCCGTTCCCGCGGACGCTCCCGCCGCCGTTAGAGAATCTCGCCCGGGCAAGATTTTCTCGGCAGAGTTTTTACCGAATACGCAGCGACCACGGCATCAGCAACAACACATCCTCGGACGCCAGCTCCCACAGGACATCGAAAAGAAGACCGAGGGTCGAGCTTCCCCCACTCCACGCGGCCGGAATCGGCAACCGCAGAAGCTCCGACAGACGCGCCCGCCGCACCTGTATGAGGATGCGAGCTTTGTCGCGCCGCACGCCGGCCCTTTCGCAGGCGACGTCGACGGCCTGATCGAGCCCGCCGATGGTGTCGACGAGGCCACGCTCTTTGCCCTGCCGGCCGGTCCAGACGCGCCCCTGCCCCACCGCGTCGGCCTCCGCGAGCGAAAGGTTGCGGCCTTCGGCGACGGCCGTGAGAAACCGCTCACGATAAAAGTGCTCGAGGCTCTTGCGGTGCCACGTCCGCTGGCGCTCGGAAAAAGGGCGCAACGGCGAAAAAAACCCGGAATTCGGACCACTCGAGACCGTCTCGCGATGGATCCCGAGACGATCGAGGAGTCGGCGCAGAACGATCTTCCCGCCGACGACACCGATGGAGCCGGTGAGCGTCGCCTCCTCCGCCAGAACAGTGTCCGCGCTCGTCGCGATGTAATAGCCGCCTGAGGCAGCGACGTCGCCCATCGAAGCGATGACCGGCTTGGCCTCGCGCGTCAGGGCGAGCTCGCGCCGGATGATGTCCGAGGCGACGGCAGCTCCGCCAGGGCTTTCGATGCGCACCACGACGGCCTTCACTCGGGGCGCTTCCCGCAGCCGTCTCAAGATCTCCGCGAAAGCCCGCGCGGATACGATCGGGCGCGCGCTCGGCGGCGATCTTCGGCGATCGCCGGAGCCGATGACACCGTTCGCGTGCAAGACGGCGATCACCGGACGCCGCCACATCAGGAGGCGCTTGAGCCGACCGACGCTGGCGAAGCGACGATACGAAACAGCACGCGGTTTCGCGCCGAGCTTGTCCTCGAGCTCGGTCCACGCAACGTCCTCGTAGTCGGCGAGATCGACCAGATTTCGTTCGAGGGCCTCGTCGGCACGATAGGGCCCGTCATGGATCGCCGTCGCCGCGATCTCCCGGCTCAACCCCCGGCCTTCGGCGATGAGCTTCGTTAGTTGCTCCCCCAGGTCCTCGACCAGCTCACGAATCTGCAGCCGGTGTGCCTCGGACATGTCCCGGCGCGTGAGCGCCTCTCCGGCGCTCTTGAACTCTCCGACCGCCTCGAGATCGGGCTCGATGCCGAGCTCCGTCAACAGGTCCTTGAAGAAAAGCGCCTCCGCCTCCAGTGACTGCAGCGCGAGTGTGGAGGCGGGGTGGAGAACGATCGTCTCGCAAGCCGTGGCACAGGCGTACGCGGCGCTGGACGCTCCCTCCAGATAGGCCAGGGTGACTTTCCCCGCGGCGCGAAACTGCCCGATCGCCCGGTACAGTGCCTCCGCCTTCGCCCATCCGATCTCCGCACCGGCAAGCTTCAACATCAGGCCCCGAACGCGTGCGTCCTCCGCCGCCCGTCGGAGGGCGCGCTCGATGTCCCAGATGACGGCTCGATCGCTCCTCCCGAAGCCGAATCGCGTAGGCACCTCCGAGAGCTCTTCGGTGATGGAGATTTCGATGACACGAGGTTTCTTGGGCATGGAAAGATCCTATTACCGATAGCATCCAGCATCCAGGAGCATCAGTCCCCCTCACCTAACCTCTCCCCAATGGGGAGAGGAACACGCGAATGCCTAGTTTCATCGCTGGATACTGGTGGCTGGATGCTGGAAGCTGATGTGCTTGTCGCATCTCCAAAAATCGAAGACAATGTGCAAATTCCCGAGGAAACGGATGGGTTCTGGGAGGCCATCACGGCAGCGCGCCGTCTAGTAAGATGACTATTGCAACCGAAAGAATACAGCAACCGGGAACCTCGGTTGACTGGGTCGGCTCCCTGTCGATGGTGCCTCTGGCACAAGTCGTGAAGCGCGTCGCCCTCGAAGAGAGGAGTGACGACCTGCAGGTCAACCTGGGCTCCGCCATCAAGACGATCTATTTCGACCACGGTCGTGTCGTTTTTGCGGCGAGCAATCTGAAGCGGGATCGGCTCGGCGAGAGCCTCATCGACGCGGGCCGTATCTCCCGTCACGAGTTCGCCCTCGCCACGATGCTCATGAAGGGCAGCCGTCGGAAGTTCGGTCAGGCGCTCGTTCAGGCCGGCGTCATGTCCGAGGAAGAGTTGGGCAAGCAGGTCGGCATGCAGGTCAACCGGATCGTCATGTCGCTGTTCAAGTCGCACGAGGGCATCTACAGCTTCGACGAACGGGGAACGGTCATTCCAGTGGACCTCATGGTCAGCCTTTCCATCTATCGCATCCTGCTCGACGGGATTCGTCAGATGACGAACGGCAAGCTCATTCTTGCCGGGCTCCCGCCGCTCAATACGATGGTGCGCGTCGCCAAGCAGCCTCCGTTCACCATCTCGCCCCGAAAGCTGAAGCCGCTCGAGCAATCGGTGCTCCACACGGCGGGCCGGGGCGCACCGCTTGTCGCCCTCATCCAGCAGGCCGGCAAGGAAAAAGGTCTCGCGCTTCGCGCCTGCTACGCGTTGTACGCGGCGGGGCTTCTCGACCGCGTGGAGTCAGGGAAACGCGGAAAGCTCAAGGTGCAGGAAGAGACGGGCGCCTTCGTCCTGTCCGAGATCCCGCGCAAGTTCTCGGGAATCAAAGCCACGAGTGCCCAGGAAGAGATCCTGATGGAGTTCGATCGACTCGATCGGACGACCGAGGCCGAGCTCCTGAAGGTGCACGGCGAGACGGACAAGGAGACGCTCGACCGGGCGTTCGACGAGCGAGTGGCCGACTGCGAAAAAAAGAAAGCTATGGTCGAGGCGCGCCAGACGCTCGTGGCCAAAGTGGAAGTCATCCAGGAACGGCTCCGGAAGGCTCACGAACGGATGATTGCCGAGCGGGAAGTGGCAGGAACAAGCGAGGCTCCGAGGGAGAACGAGCCACCGCCGATCGCAGCTCCTCCACCCACCGAGTCGATCCTCGCAACTTCGAGCGAAGACACGCTGCCGCCACTACAAGAGGAGTACATCGAGGAAGTCGGCATCGTCAGCGACGTCGGCCCCGCCGATACGCAGCCTCCTTCCAAGCCCGCCGCTCCTGCCGAACCGACCGAACTGGCCACCGAAGATTCGGCCGCCGATAGGCGATCGATAGCGCTTACCGGCGCGGCCCGGCAGGACAGAATTCGACAGCTACTGAGAGACGTGAAGCTTCACTTCCAGGTTCGCGACTGGGAGCACGCTGTTTCGCTTCTCTACGAGCTCGTCGATCTGTCACCGGGAGAAGCCTCGCATCACGGGATGCTGGCCCGAGCCATGGCACGACATCCCGTCATGCGGAAAGACGCGGAACGGCATTTCATCGAGGCGCTCAGGCTCGCACCGCAGGATGCGAATCTCCACTTCTCACTGGGTCTCTATTACAAATCCTTCGGAATGCACTCACGGGCGCAGAACGAGTTCCGCACCACACTGCGCATCAATGCCAACCACGAAGGGGCGCGCAAGCACATCGGTGGCGGCCGAAAGAACAAGGATCCCCTGCGGGACATGTTCAAAAAGATCTTCGGTTGACCCGGATCTCCCCGGTTTTCGGAATCACGGGCGCAAAAGCGCGATTAACCCCGAACCGAAATTCCTCGGCCTGCGAGTATCGCGCAGAACCACCCACAAAAAGCGAAATCGCAAGTCCTTGCACGCGATGATGGAAAACGAGGTTTTTGTTTCGGATCGGGGTTAATTATTCGAGAATGCAGCGTTTCATTTCTGACCACCCAACTCATGATTAACTCCTCCAAAACTTCAAGAACCACTTGAGCAAACGTTCGCTAAGTTTCTCGGGCTCGCCTGTCGAAAATCGCTTTTGTTCTCAAATAGAATATCTGCAAAAATGACAAAAAGAAAGAAAAAGCTTTCTTCGCAAGCCGGCGGCCAGCCGTGTAAGTAGTTCCGAGTCAATAGCTTCCCGATTTCCTGCCACCATATCTAGTATGGCCCTTGCCTTAACTACCCAAAATATAGTATTTTTCTCTTGACAGGTCTTTCGGCTGCGCTTATAAAACGGGTTCCAAGGTCAACGTGATATCAAATTAACGACCGTTGATGGCGCCGGCAGCAAGGCGGCGGTGGTAACCGGTCCCAGAGAACCGGCGAGGGAAGTTTCGCCCTCGAATTGAGTTAGCAGCGAGCTACTGGCAACGAAAGAGCTGGGGCTCACTGGGTGGAGTCCTTTTCTCTCTTTACTGCAGCGGAGGCAAAGATGGCCACGACCAAGAAGGATATCTCGCTAGTGGTGGATCCCGACACCTCGACGACCGGCGGCTCCGGTGGCGACGGCGAGAAACCCGACAAAGGTCTGACCTTCGAACGCCACTTCACGACGAAAGGCGTTTCGCCCTACGACACGATCGAATGGGAGATTCGCGACGCGGTCATCACCGACGAGAAGGGTGTGGCCATCTTCGCGCAGAAAGGCGTCGAGGCTCCCAAGACCTGGTCGCAGATGGCGACCAACATCGTTGCCTCCAAGTACTTTCACGGCACCGTCAATACCGGCGCGCGCGAGCGGAGCGCGCGACAGCTGGTCGGTCGCGTGGTGGACACGATGACGCGGTGGGGAGTCAAGGACCGGTACTTCGCCACCACCGACGATGCGGAGACGTTTCGCGGCGAGCTCGCTTTTCTCCTGTTGAACCAGTACGCCTCGTTCAACTCACCCGTCTGGTTCAACTGCGGCATCGAGGAGAAGCCGCAGTGCTCGGCCTGTTTCATCAACTCGGTCGACGACACGATGGAGTCGATTCTCGGGCTGGCCAAGACAGAAGGAATGCTCTTCAAGTGGGGCTCCGGCGCAGGTTCCAATCTGTCGTCGATTCGAAGCTCGAAGGAGCGACTCTCGGGCGGCGGCATCGCGAGCGGGCCCGTCTCCTTCATGAAGGGCTACGACGCCTTCGCGGGGGTCATTCGCAGCGGCGGCAAGACCCGACGGGCCGCCAAGATGGTCATTCTGAACGTCGACCATCCCGATATCATCGAGTTCATCGAGTGCAAATCCAGGGAAGAGAAGAAAGCCTGGACGCTCATCGATGCCGGCTACGACGGCTCTTTCAACGGCGAAGCCTATGCCTCGATCTTCTACCAGAACGCGAATCACAGCGTCCGGGTGGGCGACGAGTTCATGAATGCGGTCGTGGAGGACAAGGAGTGGATCACGCCCTCCGTGACCACTGGCGAGACCCTGGGCAAGTACCGCGCCCGGGACGTCCTCCGGAAAATCGCCGACTCTGCCTACATGTGCGGTGACCCGGGCATGCAGTTCGACACCACCATCAACCGGTGGCATACCTCCAAGAACACCGCCCGCATCAATGCATCAAACCCGTGCTCGGAGTACATGTACCTCGACGACAGCGCCTGCAACCTGGCCTCGCTGAACCTCCTCAAGTTCGTCAATGCGGATGGCAGCTTCGATGCAGCCACTTTTCGGAAAGCGGTCAACGTCGTCATCACCGCAATGGAGATCATCGTCAGCAACGCCAGCTATCCCACGGAGAGGATCGGCGCCAATTCGGAAGCCTACCGCCCGCTCGGTATCGGCTACGCCAACCTCGGCGCGCTGCTCATGTACCAGGGTATTCCGTACGACAGCGACAGAGGGCGCGCCGCCGCCGCCGCGATCACCGCCGTCATGACCGGAGAAGCCTATCGGCAGTCGGCCCGGATTGCCGCCAACGTTGGACCGTTCGCCGGCTACGAGATGAACGCCGGGCCGATGATGGAAGTCATGGAGACGCACCGCGCGGCGGTGAACGACATCGATAGGGCGAGCGTGCAGCCGGAGCTCTTTCGGGAAGCCAAGGTTGTCTGGGACGAAACGGTCGAACTCGGGCGCCGCCACGGCTACCGCAACGCCCAGGCCTCGGTACTCGCACCGACTGGGACCATCGGGCTCATGATGGATTGCGACACGACCGGAGTGGAGCCCGATCTGGCGCTGGTGAAATACAAGAAACTCGTGGGCGGGGGCCTCATGAAGATCGTCAACCAGACGGTCCCGTCGGCCCTGGACCGGCTCGGATACCAGGCTCACGAGATCGAGGCGATCGTCGGCTATGTCCACGACAAAGGCAGCATCGAAGGAGCACCGTACCTCAAGCAGGAGCACTTGCCGGTCTTCGACTGCGCCGTGCAGCCACCGGGAGGCAGCCGGGCCATTCACTACATGGGCCACGTCAAGATGATGTCCGCGGTGCAACCGTTTCTCTCGGGAGCGATCTCCAAGACCGTCAACATGCCGCAGGAAAGCACGGTGGACGAGATCATGGAGACCTACGTCCAAGCCTGGAAGCTCGACCTCAAGGCCATCGCGGTCTATCGCGACGGCTCGAAGCGCACGCAGCCGCTCAACACGATGGCGCGCGGGGAGGACCGTACCGACGAGCAGGGAGAAGTGAGCCGTCCCGTACAGCACAAACTACCGGTCGAGAGGCAGGCGATCACGCACAAGTTCAGTATCGCGGGCCACGAAGGCTACATCACCGTCGGGCTCTACGATGACGGCAAGCCGGGCGAGATCTTCATCAACATGTCCAAGGAGGGCTCGGCGGTGTCGGGCCTCATGGATGCCTTCGCCCGTGCCATCTCGTACGCGCTTCAGTACGGCGTACCGCTCGAGGTGCTGGTCAATAAGTTCGCTCACACCCGGTTCGAGCCTTCGGGCTTCACCGGCAACAACCAGATTCCGTACGCGAAATCCATCACCGACTACATCTTCCGGTGGCTCGCCCTCAAGTTCCTCTCACCCGAGAAAAGAGCGCAGGCGGGCGTCGTCGAGGCAGGGAACGAGGCGCCCTCGCCCGAGCCGGCGACTCGAGAGGCCGCGACACCCCTAGAGCCATCCTCGGCCGTCGAAACGCCATCGAGCCCCGTGAACGGCGATCGGGAGGCCGCGCCGAGCTCGATACCGCGGATGTTCGAGGATGCTCCGCCGTGCTCGACCTGCGGTTCCATCATGGTGCGCAACGGAAGCTGCTACAAGTGCCTGAACTGCGGCGCGACGAGCGGATGTTCGTAATCCTGGCGTGGGGGCTACCCCTCGACAAAGATAGCTTCCCCCGTCTGCGGGTTTTTCCCTCCGGAAAAGTGTGATCTAGAACACGTAAACCCTTTCTTTGCAAAAGATAGCTTGACACTCCAGCCTCGAAGACGTAGTAATCTAAGCGTCATTTTCTGTTGCTTCATAATGAGTCGCGCCGACTCGTTCGGAGGCGTTGTCGATGAACTCCACCAGAGACGCTTTCTTGCTCACGATCCCCCTCGCCTTCGGGCTTTCCCATCCACTCGCCGCACAAAATCCCGGGCCACAGATCCTTCATAACGGGCTCCGATGCATCGCGGCCGGCGAGCACGTGATCCTTCAGGCACTGGTCGAGCCGGTCGACGAGGTCGAGACGGTCAAGGTCTACTTCCGGGCCAACATGTACTCGCTTTTCTACTACGTCGAGATGGAGCGGGCGGGCCTGGGCTTTCAGGGGGTGCTTCCGAAACCCAGCACCGAGATCAACGGCATGGTGTACTACCTGGAGGCGGTCGACCGCTCGTTCAATTCGATCCGGACCGAGGAGTACACGCCGGAGGTTCGGGGGAATCGGGCCGACTGCCGGGACGACAACCCGCTGCCGATCTATCTGGAGGGACCGGCGAGTATCGCCGTCGGTGCCACCGAAGCCGGTCCGGCGTTTCCGTCAGGTTTCCTGACGGACGGCATCGTAACGACCATCAGCACGCTCGGCGTCGCGTCGAACCCCGGCGGTATTTCAGGAACGGCGGTCGCCATCGGCGTCGCGGCGGGAGCAGGAGCCGGTGTCGCGGTATTGATTGGCACGAGCGGGAGCAACGACCCCGAGCCAGGCATGCCTCCGGTGGGCCCCCAGCCTCCCGGGAGCACCACGACCACCAGCACGACGACCACCACCGCGCCCTCCGCTTCGATGGTGGAAGCCTGCTTCAGAACCTTCCGGATGCCACCGACGATTTCGGTCGGCCAGTCGGTGCGCTTCGATGCATCCTGCACGATGCCCGATCGGGACCAGATCGCTTCCTATGCGTGGAGGTTCAACGACGGCCGCAGCGACCGGGAAGGCCGGGTGGTCAACCGTGTCTACAACCAGCCGGGGACGTTCCCCGCCAAGCTCACGGTGACCGACCTGCAGGGGAACCAGGACACCACGTCGAGGGACGTCGTGGTGGTCGAAGTGCCCACCGGTGGTGGCGGTGGTGGTGGTGGTGGCGGTCCGGCCGCAGCGCTCGCGATCGGGAAGTCTGGACCGCCAGCGGCCAACATCGGCGTGCCGTTCATCTATACGGTGACACTCACCAATACGAGCGGCCTACCGGCCACTGGTATCGTTATCACGGACGTTGTTCCACCCTCTCTCACGATCGGCGTGGTGAACTTCAACCCGCCCAACATCAATGCCTGCAACACAGTTGGCAACACGGTCACCTGCACGTCGGCCAACCTGGGGCCGGGATTGTCCGGGGTTATCACCATCAGTGTCACGCCGACCGTCGCAGGGCCTCTCACCAACACCGCGAGCTTCACATCGGTGAATCCCAACGAGGCAAGCGGAGCCGGTGTCATGACGAACGTGACGCTGCTGGCGCCGATGAGCGCGGACAACCAGAGCGCGAGCACGTCTTTCACCAGTCATCTGGATCTGCCGCCGGGCGACGGGAGCGTCCGCACCCGAGTCCAACTGAACGATGGGCGCATCGATACGACCGACAACGCGGCGCCCTTTCAACACGCTCTTCGTGGACGAGAGGGCGGGAACACTATCGAAGCATCGTTGATCGGGCAGCCGGCGGCCGAGGGGCGTTGGCGCTTCGACTTCAGCAATACCGCCGGCCTCGAGCCCGGGAGTCTGCGGATCGATTCCGGCGACGTGGTTTCGACCAGCTCCGACAGCGTTGTTTTCCGGGTCCATCAATCGGGGCAGCGCATTCGTTTTCGATTCCGGCTCTCTCGATGACAAAAGCCTACGGGTTCGAGCCCCTGCCTCCGGAGCTCGACCGCACCAGCATCGATCCCGGACCACTCCGCCTCGCCGAGGACCAGCTCCTTCATATGTACCGGGTCATGCGCCTGACGCGAACGTTCGAAACGAGGCTCGCTGCGCTCTACCGTCAGGGCAAGACGTTCGGCGCGGTGTACCTCGGCACCGGACAGGAGGCCATCGCCATGGGTGTGGCGATGAATTTTCGGCCGGGCGACATCTTCAGCACGGTCTCGCGCAGCCTTGCAGCCTGGTTTCACCGCGGGGTCGAGCCGAAAGACGTCCTGGCACGCTGGCTCGGCAAGGACGTACCTCCTTCGCATGGCCGCGACCTCGGGCTTTTTCTGGCCGATCTCGAGCGCTTCGGCATTGCGCCCTATCACAACGGCTCGATGGCGTCGTGGATTCCGTCTGGAGCGGGCTTCGCCCTCGCCTTCAAGATGAAGCACATGCCGAACGTCTATGTGGCCTTCACCGGCGACGGGGCCACCAGCCCGGGCGATTTCTACGAGGGGCTCAACTTCGCGTCCATCCACGACCTGCCACTCGTCATCATCGCCGAGAACAACCAGTTCGCCTATTCCACCCCCATCAACAAGCAAATGCCGGTCGAGAAGATCTCCGACCGCGCCCCAGCCTTCAACATCGAAAGCGACGTCGCCTTCGGAAACGACGTGTTCGAGGTCATGCGAACCTCGGCGCGAGCCATCGAGCATGCCCGAAGCGGCAAGGGACCGGTGCTGGTGGAGTACATGACGTTCCGACGCCGTGGCCACGGCGAGCACGACGACGCTTCCTACGTATCGGCGGAAACACGGCAGTACTGGGAGGCGCGGGACCCCATCAAGCTGTACAAGGACTACTTGCTTGGCGCAGGAGCCCTCGCCTCGGCGAAGCTCGACCGTATCGACGAAGAATGTGTGGCCAGAGTAGACGACGCGGTCCGATACGCCGAATCGCTGCCCTACCCGAAGCCCGAGACCGTGACTGAGCGCCTCTACGCCCCCCGCTAGTAAGCTTCTAGAACATAACGCAAAGAAGAAGACCGAGGCACGCGCGATCCAACCGGACCGTGGACAACCGACTCCGCACAGGACTGCTCCGGGAAATTTAACGCAGAGGCGCAGAGGCGCAGAGGCGCAGAGACGCAGAGAAAAAAAGAAAAGACTTCACCCCGCAAGTCGATACCCGAAATCTGATCGACGCCGTTGACGCAAATGGCGCGCTCCGCAGGGCCTTCTTTCACGCTCTGCGACTCTGCGACTCTGCGTTGATCTTTTATTCTGCTAGGTCAGGACGCCCATGGCCATCTCGTCCGTCACCTCGTTGATCCTCACCGGGGCGAGACGATTACGAAGCGGTTCGGGCGAGACCACTCCGACGCGCAGGTAGTTGCCGGTCAGGCCGGTCCAGAGACCGCTCTCGTCCTGCTGCTCGAAAAGAACCTCGACCTCACGACGGAGGTGCCGGCGAGCAAAATTGCGGCGCCTGGATCTCGACAGGTGACGGAGTCTTTGACTGCGCTTCTTGATGACCTCCGGGTTGACGTGCTCGGCGAGGCGCGCTGCCTTCGTGCCGTAGCGGCTCGAATAGCTGAAGACGTGGAAGTAAGCGAACGGCAGCTCTTCGAGATACGAATACGTGCGCTCGAAAGCTTCGTCCGTCTCGCCCGGAAATCCCACGATGACGTCGGTGCCGAGGCCGACATCCGGCACGTGCTCCACCACGAAGTCCACGAACCGGCGGAACTCCCCGCGCGTGTAACGCCGATTCATTCTCTCGAGCACCGCGTCGTCGGCGCTCTGAATCGGGATGTGAAAATAGTTGCAGAGCTTGTCCGAACGGCCCATGTGCTCGACGAGGGCCTCTTCGATCGTCGTGGGCTCGATCGATGTGATGCGAATGCGCCGGAGGTCCTCGATGGACTCGAGCTCACGAACCATGTCGCAAAAGCCCGCCCCTTCGTACCGGTAGCGTCCGATGTTGACGCCGGTGAGAACGATCTCCTGAAATCCGCGGGCGGCGAGCTCACGAGCCTCCCGGAGCAGATCGGGGAGTTTGCGGGAGCGCTCCCGTCCCCGCGTGAACGGGATGATGCAGAAAGAGCAGAAGAAATCGCAGCCGTCCTGGACCTTCAAGTTGGCTCGGGTCGTATGGTAGTGGCCCGTCCCTTGCACCTCGAAGTCCGAATCGTCGATGAGGTTCGAGTGGAGCACCACCGGCTCGTCGAGCTTGCGGGGGCGATCGATGAAGGCGGGGAATTTGTCCTTGTACTCCGTGCCCACGATCATGTCGACGCCCGGAATGGTGCGGAGCGCCTCGAGCCCGACCTGGGCGTAGCAACCGGTGACCACGACGAAGGCACTCGGCGAGCGCCGAAGCGCCTGTCTGATGGCGCTGCGACAGTGAGCCTCACCCCGTTCGGTGACGGAGCAGGTATTCACGACGACCAAATCGGCCGGCGCGCCCCATTCGACGATGGAATAGCCCTTCGACTGGAAGACGCCGGCAAGAAGTGCGCTCTCCGTCTGATTCAGGCGGCAGCCAAGTGTGTGAAAAGAGGCTCTGGGCACAGCCTGTAAGTGTATCACATGAAAGGATTTCGTCGGAGCGCAAGACCGGATCGTCAGAAATGACTCAAGTCGCGCCCCCGGAGGCCGATAAGACGAAGGGTGGCCTCATGTCGGCCCGACCATGAAGATTCTGATAGCAGAAGACGACCTCACCTCCCGCCGTATCCTCGAAGTGACGCTCCGCCGCGCCGGCTACGACGTCATCGCTGCCGGTGACGGGGACGAGGCCTGGTCCGTCCTCACGAAAGACGATCCCCCGCGGCTGGCCATTCTCGACTGGATGATGCCGGGACGAGACAGCATCGACATCTGCCGGGACCTTCGACGAGACAAACGGCCTTTCTACACCTATACGATGCTGGTGACGACCAAAACGCGGACCGAAGACATCGTGGCGGGCCTGGAGGCGGGGGCGGACGACTACCTCATCAAACCGTACGACCCGCACGAGCTCCGCTGCCGCGTGAACAACGGCGCGCGGATCCTGAAGCTCGAAGCCGACCTCGCGCGGAAGGTGAGTGAGCTCGAAGAGGCCCTGACGCACGTCAAGACGCTACAGGGCCTCCTCCCCATCTGCATGTACTGTAAGAAGATCCGCGACGACTCCGACACCTAGCACCGCCTGGAGAGCTACCTCGAGAGCAACTCCAACGCGATGTTCAGCCACTCGTTGTGCCAGGACTGCCGCACCGAGCATTTTTCTGAAGAAGCCCGCCGCCGATAGGACTAGTCGACATAAAGGCTCGACGTCCAGTCCCGTAGCGCGGAAAGCAGCACTTCTGTCGTCTCGCCCTGTGCCGTGCCGCGGGTGTGCAGGGTAAGCGCCAGCAGATACCGGCAAGGCTCACACTCGACGACATGCCTCTGCCAGGCCTCGACCTCCGCGGCTCGAGTACCCGTTCGCCGCGGACGACCGCCGCAAGCTTGTCCACGCACACGCGCTTTGTGGTCCGAGACTCCGACATCCCCAAATCCCCCTATCCCTTCTATAGACGACCACAGCCACCGGAATTCCCTCTTTTTCTTTGACCGGCCCCGGCGGCTCTATAGGCTTTTCCCTGGTTTCCGGCTTCCCTGTCAGCTCACGGGGGCGAGCTCGCGCATCGGCGCATTCCACAGCTCGTCCGGGGCTTCCATGATCCTCCGGATCACCTCCTGGTCCCCGCGGGCCGGGAGGCCCCAATCCTCCTCGTAGCGAAAGTGCTCCCGCACGCTCTTGCGGGACAGCCGATCGTCGATCAGATCGAGGTGCTCGGTGGTCACCAGAGCGGGATGTGGCTGACCGCACGCCCGGCACAGCCACAGGAGCTCTTTACGCAAGGTGGTTATGTAGTTGGCGAGTCGCTCAGCTTTCGACATGGCATCCAACCCGCGCATGAGCCACGGCGACTGTGTCGCGACGCCCGTCGGGCAGTGACCGGTATGACAACGTTGGGCCTGGATGCATCCGACGGAGAGCATCGCCTCGCGCGCGACGTTCACCGCGTCACAGCCCAGCGCGAAGCCGAAGAGCGCCGTCTCCGGAAAGCCGAGGCGTCCCGAGCCGATAAACACGACGCGATCCTGAATGCCTTCCTCCTTGAAGATCCGGTACACCTCAGCCATGCCGACCTTGAACGGAAGCGCGACATGGTCGGAAAAGACGAGCGGCGCTGCTCCGGTGCCGCCCTCTCCACCATCGATGGTGACGAAGTCCACCCCGCGGTTCGTTGTGGACATGAGATGCACCAGCTTCTTCCAAAAGCCGAACTCGCCCACCGCGGATTTGATGCCGACCGGGACGCCCGTCGCATCGGCGAGTGTTTCGACGAAGTCGAGAAGGCTGTCCTCGTCGTCAAACGCGGAGTGTCTCGATGGGCTGATGCAGTCGTTGCCCATCGGAACACCCCGGATTCTAGAGATCTCCGGAGTGAGTTTCACCGCGGGCAGGACGCCGCCCAGCCCCGGCTTGGCCCCCTGGCTGAGCTTGACCTCGATGGCACGAATAGGGTTCGCCTGGACGGTGTCGACCAATCGCTCGAGACTGAAGCTCCCGTCGGACTCGCGACAGCCGAAGTAGCCGGTACCAATCTGCCAGATGAGCTCGCCCTCGTGCTGATGGTGCGGCGCTACACCACCTTCCCCGGTGTTCTGGAGGCAGCCCGCGATTCTCGCACCGCGATTCATGGCCTCGACGGCCCGCGAGCTCAGTGAGCCGAAGCTCATCCCCGAGATGTTGACGATCGACTCCGGTCGAAAGGCCTTCTTTCGCTGCCGGTAGCCTCCGAGCACCTTGGCACAGGGCACCCGATAGGTCGGCGAGTAGGCGCGATCGCCTTTCGTCGGTGTCGGATACGGAAAGGCAGCGTGCCGGATGATCAGATAATTGGGGGTCTTTTCGAGATCGCTGTCGGTGCCGAAGCCGAAGTAGTTGTTCTGCTTCTTCGACGAGGCGTACACCCATCGCCGCTCGTCCCGGCTGAACGGCTTTTCCTCGTCGTTGTTGGCGACGATGTATTGGCGCAGCTCGGGTCCGACCGCTTCGAAAATATAGCGGAAATGACCAACGATCGGGAAGTTGCGGAGGATCGCGTGCTGCCGCTGAGTCAGATCATAGACGACGATGGCCGCGAGGAGGAGAAGAAATCCCAGTAAGAACCACATGGTTCGAGATTACACCTGTGAGCTACCGCGGTCGAACGGAAAACGGCCTGTCCCGCTCCGCCTGCTGCCCGGTGAGCTCGTCGGTGATGCGGGCGCGCAGCACGAAGTCACCGCTCGGATAGTCTCGAAGCAGGATCTCGCTCTTGATCGCGATCTCCCGCTCGCCACCCGGTCGATGATAGCTCGGCGTCACTTTCGAGTACAGGCGCCCCTCGCGGAGGATGAAGAAGTCGACCCGGAGCTCGGCGCTTTCGGTGTCGGCTGACAGAGCATAGCCGAAGGCCTGTACGTAGGCCACCATGGGATCCCCCGGCGAGAACACGTTGTCGACGTTGGGCACGAGTCGCAGGTTACCGAACTGGAAAGGCGGGCGCGGTCCTCCGCTCGGCGGCGGTACGGTCTCGATGGCGTCTCCGGCAATCATCAAGCTCGAGAGGCCAAGGCTCTCTGCTCCGAGTTGCGGTATCTCGAGTCGTGACGCCGACTGGCCGACAGCACCGCTCGGGTTGTCGCGCAGCGTCGCGACCAGCTGGTAGCCTCCCGGTGGAAGCATGAGCGACGCCTGGTAGAGCAGCTCACTCGCGCGATACTCCTGGAGCTCCGACGCCTCCACGACGACCTCTAGTCGGTCCTGAATCGGTGTCGTCTCTTCCCCGCCTTCCTCTTTCACTTGAATCAGGATGTCCACCTCGTACCGGTAGCCCTCGTCCGCCGGGCGCGGCGTGAGCCGCGCATAGGGGATGGACACCGTGACGGGGACGAAGGCCTCCGATGGCCCGGCGCGAAAATACGAGGCCTCCGCGTCGACAGGAAGCGACGGAAACGCCGCGCTCACCGTCGTGACCTCCGCAAGAGAGGGGAGGGACAGCTGAGGAATCTTCTGGACTTCACGAAGCTCGCGCTGGAACTCGAACTGCCGCGTGATCAGGTCCCCGGGACGGATCTCCGTACGAAATCCAGTGGTCGGATCCATGATCGTTCCACCCGAACGTATCAAGCCAATGGCTTCGAGCTCGCTCATCGAGTATCCGAGGTTCGTCCTCAGCGGGACGATCACGTCCAGGTTGGAGGCGTCGACGATCTCGTAGCGACCGGTCATGGTAAAGTCCACGAAGGCGATATCGATCGAGGCGGGAAGGTTCGGATTCGGCGCGTTGTTGTAGGTCCACACTTCGGAAGGTCGCTCGAACGCCGTCCGTCCCATTGGATTCCGCTCGATCGCGTTTGGCGGCCCGAGAACGATGTAAATCTTCCCCCGGTCGGTCGCCCAGCCCGGCGTTCCCGCACCGAAGTTCTGCACCGTGTAGGCAAATCGTCTGCCGTGCTCCTCGCGCGCCTCGTTCTCAGGTGTTTCCGGGTCGGGATCGCGGCGCTGCCAGAACGTCTGCATGAAGGCCAGCTTGTGGGCCCGCGACTCGAGACGACCGAAGCGCCCCCGCTCCTCCCGCGAAACGATCCACTTGACGTATTGGTTCATCCATCGGTCGAAGAGCGCGTCGACCTCGTCGGCATCCTCATAGGTAACAAAGCTAAAGGTGTCCCCCACCACGAAATCGCTTCCGCCCGGCTCGATGCGAAACGACACGCGAGTGTCCCGCTCCAGGTAGATCTCACCGGCCTCGACGACCGGCGGGCTCGCTTCCTTGCCAGAGCGGACGACTTCGAAAGTACCGCCTCCCGGGGCACTCCGCGTGCACCGAACAAGGTAGAATTCGAGGGCTGCCGACTCCGGCACCGCGAGCAGCTGAAGTTGGCCGTCTCCTTCGCCCTGGAAATCAGGAACGGTGGCGCGCTCAGCGGGGTTTGTCTGCAAAGACGCGATGGCCGCGACCAAGAGGAGTGTATACATGTTCTCTCGACGCGCTCAGTCTACCACGGCGCTTTTCCTTGCCATTTTCGCCCCTCTCTCGACGCTTTGCGCTCAGGAGGTGGACTTCCTTATCAAAGGAGGGACCGTCGTGACGATGGACGGAGAGCGGCGGGTCCTCGAGGACGGAGCGGTGGCCATTCGCGGCGAGCGCATCGTCGGCGTCTTTGCCTCCGGCGAGGCAGCTCCCGAGGCCCGCCAGACGATCGATGCCATCCATCACCTGGTGATTCCTGGGCTCGTCAATACCCATGGACATGTCCCGATGACGCTCCTGCGCGGCATTGCCGACGATTTGATGCTCATGG
The DNA here is from genome assembly GCA_965237685.1 of Candidatus Marinacidobacterales bacterium. Classification (GTDB taxonomy): domain Bacteria; phylum Acidobacteriota; class Vicinamibacteria; order Marinacidobacterales; family SMYC01; genus CBDEGF01. The sequence goes on along the minus strand of CBDEGF010000003.1, from coordinate 157,797 downwards.
AATGGCTCAACGACTTCATCTTCCCGGCCGAGGCGAACAACGTGGACGAAGAGTTCTCCTACTGGGGGACTCTCCTCGCCTGCCTGGAAATGGCGCGCAGCGGTACCACGACCTTCGTGGACATGTACTACTTCGAGGACGAGGTCGCCCGGGCGACCGACGCCTGCGGACTGCGCGGCGTCCTTGGACAGACGATCATCGGCTTCCCCGCCCCGGACTTCGAGACGCCGGCCGAAGCGCTCGCCGGCACCGAAGCGTTCGTCAAGAAATGGAAGGAGCATTCCCGGGTCGTACCCTCAGTGGCACCTCACGCGCTGTACACCACCGACATCGAGGTCGTGATCCAGGCTCGCGAGCTGGCCGAGCGCTACGATGTACCCTTTCAGATGCACGCCCACGAATCCACACAGGAGGACGAGGCAGTCCGCGCAAAATACAACGAGACCAGCCTGACGGTTCTGGGAGAGAAGAACCTCCTCGGCGGCAGCATGATCCTGCATCACGGAATCACCTATACCGATGCCGACATGGCGGTGCTGGCTCGTCGGGGCGTTGCGGTGTCGCACAGCCCCGAGAGCAGCATGAAGCTTGCCTCGGGCCTTGCGCGGGTTCCCGATCTTCTCGAGGCCGGCGTGACGGTCGCGCTCGGAACCGACGGGCCAGCGAGCAACAACAACCTCGACATGTTCGAGGAGATGGATATGACGGCCAAAGTCCACAAGCTCGTCCGCGAGGACCCGACCGTCCTGCCAGCGGAGCAGGTCTTCGAGATGGCGACGCTCGGGGGCGCCAAAGCTCTCGGACTCGAGGACCGCATCGGCTCCATCGAGGAGGGGAAGCTGGCGGACATCGTCCTCGTCGACTTGAACGTGCCGGCGCTCACGCCGCTCTACAACGTGTACTCCCACCTGGTGTACGCCGTGAAGGGCGCGCACGTGCGCACCGTCCTGGTAGATGGGAACGTCGTACTTCGCGATCGAAAAATGACAACAGTGAACGAGGCGGAAGTCCTGGAGAGAGCGCGTCAGATTCAAGAGCGCATCCTTCAGAGCCTGAAGTCGAAGTAGAAAAGACGCCCGCGAAGCCCAGACCCCGTCTCCTGCGTGCCTGGATGCAGGAGTGGGCACAGGCAGTGTCCTGTTCCCGGATTTCCACAGTTTTTCCACAGCGTGAGTGTTCGCCGAGTTCGACGCGGTCGTGCTCGAGTAGGGCGGCACGCGATCACGTGGTCGCGCTCCCCGCTCACTGCTCGGCCAACTCCACGTACACGCGCCGGGCGCGCCGCCACAGCTCCTGAACTTCCCGCCTCTGCGCTTCCGTTTCGAAGCTGTCGAGCTGTTCGACCAGCCCCAGCACATGGTCGATCCAGCGGACGAAGTACCGCGCGTCCTCCGGCGACCGAACGGGAGCTCCGTCCTTCATCAGGTAGACGGGACTCGTGTGTGCATAGACGTAGCTGTCCATCAGAAGCGGCTGGCGCTCTGGACCGGTGACGCGCGCGGCGATCCATCCGCTCGCGCCGACGGGCAGCGTCGTCTCGAGCGCGACGCTGTGAGGATCCGCGGGCTTTTCGGTGTGAACGACCTCGCCGTTCAGGAGGATGTCGAGTGTTTCCATCGGGAAGATGGAAGACGCCTCGGCCTCCACCCGAACCGAGTCCCCCGACACACGCAGCCCGTCTCCCGGCTCTTTCCCGTCGACGCGCAGGAAGAGCAGCGGACCGTTGGTGACGAAGGTCCGTCCCTGCGTCAGGCCGCGGATCCAGTTCCCGTAGTCGAGCGGTGAGCCCGACTTCACGTAGACCCGTGTCGAGCCGATGGCGGGAGCGCGCCAGTAATTCGTCATCGCATCGGTGCCGGCAGAGGCGGGCACGCGGAATCCGAGGTTCAGCAGTCGATACCAGACCTTTGCAGTGACGTACTCGTCGCTCCAGATGCACATGACGTCGTAGTAGTCGACGTTTCCCAGGGCCACGTTCACCGGAAACTCCCTCGCCCCTCGATAGTCACGGTCCTCGGGATCCGTTCCCGGGATCAAGAACGGGTGCACGTAGCCGGCAACTCCTCCCTGTGCATGGACGCGATCGAGAATCGAGGAGTTGGTCGGGTAGTGCGCCGCCAGTGAGGTGCCGGCGAAGCCGCCGAACTGCGGGAAAATGAGCTTCTTCAGATTCAGGAGCGACAGGTGCCCGGCGAAGCTCGGCCGGTACTCTTCGTTGAAGTAGAGGAGTCGATTCGCCTCCGATAGCTCGTGGAGCTTGCCTTCGAAGTACTGCAAATCGTGAATCCGCGTCCCCGACTGGTTGGCAATCAAGTCGTTGATGACGTGAAGGTCCTCGCTCTTCGCCTCCTGCATCAGTGAGCGCGGCGTCGCCTGAAAGATTCCGCCGTAGTTCATGTGGATGTGATTGTCGCCGGAGTACCAGCCGCGCGCGGGAAGGTCGATGAAGCGCTCGAGGGGGAGCGTCACCGTCGTCGTCTTGCCAGCGACCACATCGACGTCGCGCCTCACCGGATGGTACTCGAAGCCTTTGATTGCCTCGATCGTCGCTGGGCCCTCCGGGAGCGCCACGGTGAATCGTCCGCTCGACTGGAAGTAGTGATCGCCGGTTACGACGACCATCCGATGAAACCCGTCCTTCGGCACATAGCCCCGTCCGTCGCTCGCCGTCAGGTACACCCGCGCGTCGGTTGGCTCACCGCTCGCCTCATCGGTGACGACGACCTCGACCTCGCCGACGGGGTAGCGATGCTTCCTGGAAGTCAGCTCCACGCGCTCGGGGGTGCCCCCAGCGGCGGGCACCCGGTACAGGGTGAACAAGCCACCCGCGTTCGAGATGTAGGCGATCTCCCGGCTGTCGGGAGACCAGGCGGGGGTAAACACTTCTCCGTCATCGAACGTCAGCCGATAGGGGTTGCCATGCTGTGCCGAGATCACCCACAGCTCGTTCTTGCTGCTCCGAAGCGAGGCGTAGGCGACCTTTTTACCGTCGGGCGACCACGCGGGACGCGCGTGGTAGACGGTCTCCTCGGGCAGGAGAATCTCGGGCGACGCGGCGCCGAGTCGGAACGTCCAGATGCCTCCCGTCCCTTGAATCCGTTTCTCCCCCCATCGGCGGTTGCTGACGAAGACGATCTGCTCGCCATCGGGAGACCAGCTTGGGCTGATGTTCTGGAAGCTATCCGAGAGCACCGGCTCGGGATTCCCGCCATCCGGCGCGATGGACCAGAGTCCGAGCGTAAGATCCTCCGTCATCGTCACGAACAGAATGCGCTGGCCGTCAGGAGACCACTTGGGATCCACGGCGAAGAACTTGCTCTCGGTGAGCTTGCGCGGGGCGGTGTCGTCCGCAGAGACGATCCACAGATCGATATGATCCCCCGTATCGCGGGTGAAGACGATACGGCGTCCATCCGGCGACCAGTCGGGCTCGCTGTCGTAGTGAGCGCTGGCGGTGAGCTGGGTGGCCTCGCCTCCCTCCGCGGGAACACTCCACAAGCTTCCCTGCATCGCGAAGGCGATGGTGCGACCGTCGGGCGCCCAGGCCGGTGCCCATGGCCCGGTGGTCACCGGTGGCAGGTACATGCTCTCCATATACATGAGGGCACCCCCGCCGGCGGGACCGAACAGCTCCAGGTAGGCCGTCGGTATTTGCGGGACATGAGCCGCAAACGAAGCGGGCGTAACGAGGATCAGGAAGGCGAACAGGCTCGATCGAATCCACATAAACTCCTCCGCGAGCGCGATCCTACACCCGTATCGGTCGGTCGAGTGGTAGGTACGGGAATCGGGCACACAGCTTGCGTCGCCGTCCGGCGCGCACTACCATCAACAGCTTCGTGCAAATCACTGTGACTCGCTGCGTCGAGTGCCGGCCTCCGAGATGAGGGCGGTGGCCTCCCACTTCTTCAGCTACGAGCCCTATCTCCTGGAGACCAATCAGGACTATCACCAGAAGCTGCTCCCGCTGGGCGACGCCTATGTGACCGAGCACGGCGAAGCTTTCCCCTCTCTCATCGCGGCCGGCTTCTACGCTCTCGCGTACCTGTTCACGCGCAGGGATCGCGGAGGCTCCTGAGTCATGTGGCGCGGCGCGGCGGTGGCCCTCGTTCTCGCCACCGGCGGCCTCTCGTACGTGGTGGCCTTCCAGACGACCGAGGCGGTTCGCTTCGAGCTGGGCTCCATGGACTGGGACTACCTGGAGGAGCCGTCCAACTTTCATGATCGCGGACGGATGGAGGGTCCCATCCGATACGAGGACGGCAGCGTCGAGGTCATCGAGTTCTACGGTCGCCTGACGCAAGAGCGGGCCGGCCTCACGCTTCCCTATCACGCGACGCGATCCCCGCTTCGCTTGTACCTTCGCAGTCATCGGTTCGGGCTCTCGGGAACGGTGCGCCTCACCGTCAATGGTGAGCTCGTGGACGAGTTCGTCTTCACCGAAACCTCGTAGCCGTGGGGAGGTATACGGGCCGTCGTGCCAGAGGAGGTCGCCGGGAAAGGCCCATTGCACCTCGAGCTCGAAACGATCGGCGGGCACCACCCGCCAGGCCACTTGCCGGCGGAGCTCGGTGTCGGCATCGACTGGATCGAGGTCGAGCCGTTCTCGGAAGGCGTTCGACTCCAGGTGAGCTTCGCGCAGCTGGCCGTCGTGCTGCTCGGACCCCTCCTGGCATTCGGCTTCGTCCGATGGACGGGTGGCTCGTTCCGGCAGTCCCTGCTCGTCATGGTGGCCTGCCTGGCGGCCGTGGCGTTGTTCACCGCCTGGACGCCGTTTCCCACCTGGATGGCGATAAAGCGATTATGGGTCGTTTTTCCAATCGGCTTCGGACTGGAGCGGCTGCTCGCCGCCCTCTCCCGCCTCCCGGAGAACGAACGGTACTTTCTCGTGCGCACGTTCGTGGCAGCGACACTCGCGCACTCGATCCTGATCTTCTTCCCGAATCATGCCCCGCCCGATCTCTGGAACCATCTTCCGCAGGTCGAGTGGCTCTCGACGCTCGAGGCTAGCCTGGACGAGGTCTACCGATTCGCCTCGTCGAGCGACCCGTTCGATGACGGCCACGTGCGTCCTCATTTCGGCGTCGACTACGGCGCCCCGTACCCGCCATTTTTCTACCTGGCCACCTTTGCCGCCAGTCTCCTCCACGGCGACACGCGATTTCTCATCGAGTTTCTCTCGGTCGTCGTCGGGGCGCTCATTGATGGTGCCCGTCTTTCTCATCGCGCGTGCCATCTGGTCGGACACCCGCGTCGGGCGGCTGGCGGTGCTTCTTGTCGCGCTCGAGATCTCGATCTGGCATCACGCCCACCGGGTGCACGCCCCGGGAAGCCTCGGTGAGCTCTTCGTTCTTTTCTGGATCTACTTTCTCGTCGCCTATCCGGAGCGCCTCAGCACCCGAAAAGGTCTGGCGGCCTTCGCCGGCATCAGCATGCTCACGGCTCTCTCCTACCTCGCATCGCTGGTCCAGATCTTGCCTGCTCGCGTCGGTCATCGCTGTGCTCCTCTATGCCTCTGGCGATCGAGAACGCGTGCACCGCTTCGCCGCGGGCCTCAGCCTGGGCTCCTCGGGGCGTTCGTCCTGTACTACGCGCCCTACGCCGTCGCGGCCGCCGGCAAGTCCGGCCTCCTGCTCGACCGCGCCACGTACGACCCGCCGGCGACGTTTTTCTTCCTGCGCAACCAGATGCGCGACACGGTCCGGATCCTCATGAACGGCTATCCGCTCTATCTCCTCCTGGCACTGGGTGGCTACCTCGTTCTCCCGCTGAGTAGCGGCGCCTCCAGGTATCATCGCCAGCTTCTCGCGGCCGCCGGTCTCACCTATGTCCTGATGCTGCTCCTGAAGGATCCTCTCTTCTTCCCGATGATCTTCCTTCACGCCAAAGAAGACCTGTTCTTCGCGCCAGTTGCCTGTCTGCTGGGAGCCTCGTTCTCGAGCTACCTGTGGAGCACCGGGCGGCCGGTCGTGTCACGGTGGCGGGAATCCTGCTTGTCGCGACGTCGCTGGCCGTGCGTGACCAGGTGCTGAACCACGACACGCTGAAGGATCAACGAGTCGCGCGAGGACCGTGACGGGATAGAATGCTCCTCCCAGGAGGACTCAATGCACGCGAGAGTGGCCGTCACATTCACCTGGATCGCCCTCGTTGTCGGCGCTTCGTCCGGCACGGTGTGGGCACAGGGCAGAGAAGCGGCCGGACGCTGACCGAGGAAAGAAGGAGACGGACACATGCATTCTGCGCTTCGCATCGTTCTCGCGATCTCACTGCTCGCTGGCTTCACGGGAGTCGCTCTCGGCCAGGTACCCACGCCCGCTTCGGTTCTGGGCTTCGAGCCCTGCAGCGAGCGCCAGCTCGCCACGTATGAGGAGATCGCCAACTACTTCCGGAAGCTCGATGCCGCCACCGATCGCATGAATCTCTATGAGATCGGAAAGACATCCGAGGGACGGGAAACGCTGCTCACCGTCATCAGCTCCGAAGAGAACATGCGAAATCTCGCGCGTTACAAAGAGATCTCACAACGGCTGGCGCTGGCGCGCGATCTGACCGACGAGCAGGCCCGCACTCTGGCGAAAGAGGGCAAGGCGGTGGTGTGGATCGACTTCGGCATGCACTCCACCGAGCGGGCGCACGCGCAGACGGCTCCCTGGATGGCCCACAAGGTTGTGACCGACGAGTCCGACGAGATGCGCTTCATCCGGGACAACGTCATTCTCATCCTCATCCCGAACATCAACCCGGACGGAACGACACGAGTCGTGAACTGGTACAACAAGAACAAGGGCACGCCGTACGAGGAATCGGCTCCACCGGAGCTCTACCAGAAATACGTGGGACACGACAACAACCGCGACTGGTTCATGTTCAATCAGCGGGAGACACAGAACATTGCGCGCCAGCTCTACGTCGAATGGTTTCCGCAAATCATCTACAACCAGCACCAGGAAGGGCCTTTCCCGGCTCGCATCTTCGTTCCACCCTTCGAAGATCCCATGAATCCGAACATCCCTCCGCTGGTGATGAGAGGGATCAATGCGGTGGGCGAGGCCATGACCCGTCGCTTCGACCAGGAGTCGAAAGCGGGCGTCGTTTCACGACTCCAATACGATACCTGGTGGAACGGCGGGATGCGGACCGCTCCCTACTACCACAACATGGTCGGGATTCTCACCGAGACGGGACACTCCTCGCCGATGACCGTGGACTACGATCCCGAGAAGTTCCCCAAGAGCTTTGCCAACGGTGAATCGACCAGTGAGCCCAGCACGTACTATCCGAATCCATTCCGCGGCGGGAGATGGACGTTCCGTGACACCTGCGGCTACATGGTGACCGGCTCGATGGCGGTTCTCGACATCAGCGCCAAGCGGCGCGAGGAGTGGCTCTACGACATCTACCAGATGGGACGAAACGCCATCGAAGCGGGGGCCAACGAGACGTACGTCATTTCCGCCGACCAGCGCGATCCGGCGACGGCCGCCAGGATGGTGAACGCGTTTCGCTGGGGCGGAATCCAGGTAGAGAAAGCGACCGCCTCGTTCTCTGCGGGAGGCAAGGACTATCCGGCCGGGAGCTACCTGGTGCGGGGCGGCCAGGCCTTTCGCGCTCACCTGACTGACTTGTTGAACCCCCAGACCTATCCGGACCGCCGACTCTACCCGGGCGGACCGCCGGAGCGACCCTATGACATCACCGGATGGACGCTCCCCTTTCAAATGGGCGTCGAGGTCGACAAGCTCGAGCACACTGTTCGGGCCACCACCACCACGGTCGATTGGGCGGATGTTCCGAACGGGGGCATCGTTGGTACCGGCGGCTACGGTTTCGCCATCGACCCGCGGGTGAACGACGCCTTCACCGCGGTCAATCGACTGCTGAAGGCGGGCGCGTCGGTCTCCCGCACCCGTGAGTCACTGGGCGAGTGGCCAGCGGGTGTTTTCGTGACCACGGCGGGTCGCGGGCAGTTGGAGACCATCGCCAAGGAGCTCGGCCTGAGCGTCATGGCGCTCGGGAGCGCTCCTGGCGATCTCGTCGAGATCCGAGCCCCCCGGATCGGCATGTACCGCGCCTGGGGTGGAAACATGGACGAGGGCTGGACGCGCTGGGTCCTCGAGCAGTTCGAGTTCCCGTACACGAACTTCCGCGACGAGGACGCGAAGGCCGGGAATCTCGAATCACGCTTCGACGTGATCGTCCTTCCGGATGCAACGATGGCCAGCATGATCCGAGGCCTCGACGAAGGCACCATGCCTGCCGAGTACACCGGAGGCATGACCGCTGAAGGAGCCTACAACATCTACCGATTTGCCGCGGCAGGCGGAACATTGGTGGCGATGGACACCGCCACCGAGCTCCCCTTGACACTCTTCGGTCTTCACGTCCGCGACATCACGAAGGACCAGGACGATTCGGAGTTCTTCGTTCCCGGCACCATCCTGAATCTCGAGGTGGACACCGAGCATCCGGTGGCATGGGGCATGCCGGAGAAGGCCGCCGCCTTCTTCGCGCGCAGCCCGGCCTTCGATGTTGGACGGCAGCCGACGCGCTACGAGCGCCAGCGCGGGATCGAGCCGGCGCTGCCCGAGGGCTATCACATCATCGCCCACTACCCGGACGAGGATCTTCTCGAGAGCGGGTGGCTCATGGGCGACACCGTCATCACCGGCAAGGCGGCGGTCGTCGAGGCACCGGTCGGCAAGGGCCGGGTGATCCTTCTCGGTTTTCGCGTGCAGCATCGAGGTCAAACGCACTCAACGTTCAAACTGCTCTTCAACTCGCTGCTGTTTCCGGGATCGAGTACCTGACGCCTCATGCCGCCGTCAGACAACAAGTCGCAAGGACTTCCGCCCGAAGCCTACCAGGAGGTACCGGGCGACGAGTATCCGCCCTATGTACCTGCCTCCGAGTCTCCCCCGGAGATCACCGTCCGCTCGGTCCTTCTGGGAGCTCTCTTCGGCATTCTCTTCGGAGCCGCCAACGCTTACCTTGGCCTTCGCGTCGGCCTGACCATCTCGACCTCGATCCCGGTCGCCGTCCTGACCGTCGTGGCTTTCAGCTTCTGGAGAGGACGCGGTGACCAGAGCCGCATTCTCGAGGCCAACATGAGCCAGACGATCGGCTCCGCCTCGTCATCCGTCGCCTCCGGCATCATCTTTACCTTGCCGGCTCTCTTTCTCTGGGGTCTGGTCCCGGGCCTCGGCAAGATGACGACCGTCGCGCTCGCCGGTGGGCTCCTCGGGGTGCTCTTCATGGTGCCGCTGCGTCGCTATCTCATGAAAAGCGAGCATGGCCGTCTTCCCTATCCCGAAGGCACCGCCTGCGCCGAAGTGCTCGTGGCGAGTGAAATCGGTGGCACGAAGGCCCGCGATGTGTTCTTCGGCATCGGCATCGGCGCTCTGTATCGTTTCTTTCAAGGCGCTCTGCGACTCTGGCACGGTGACGTGTCGGTCGGAATCCCGTTCCTTCCCAAAGGGCAACTGGGCCTGGAGACGAGCCCCGCGCTTCTCGGTGTCGGCTACATCCTCGGCCCGCGGATCGCCAACGTCATGGTCGGAGGGGGTCTCCTCGCCTGGCTGGTGATCATCCCCACCATCGCCTGGATCGGACAGGATTGGACGACGCCGTTCTACCCCGAGACCGAGCAGCTGGTTCGCGACATGGCGCCGGGGACGCTGTGGACGCGCTACGTTCGCTACGTGGGAGCGGGCGCGGTGGCGATGGGCGGGCTGGTCACGCTCATCCGAGCGCTTCCCACGATAATCCGATCGTTCCGCATCGGATGGGAGCAGATCCAGAAGCGCGTCTCGGGCGGTGAAGAAACGGCACCTCGTACCGATAAGGATCTCTCGTTGACGGTTGTCCTCACCGGGGTCGGCATCGTGGTCGGGATCCTGGCCATCGTTCCCCATGTCCTCGGTTTCGTAGAGACCGCGGCACTTCGCGTCGTCGCCGCTGTTCTCGTCGCTGTCTTCGCGTTCTTCTTCGTGACGGTATCGTCGCGCATCGTCGGTCTCGTCGGAGTCACGAGCAATCCCACCTCGGGCATGACCATTGCCACGCTTCTGGGAACCAGTGGCATCTTCCTCTACTTCGGCTGGACCGACCTCCAGGGACAGGCGGCGGCCCTCACCGTTGGTGCGGTCGTCGCGGTCGCCGCTTCTATCGCCGGGGATACGAGCCAGGAACCAGGTGATGACCCTCCGGCGAGACTGCCACCGCCCAACGACTCTGTTGTATCCAGTCGAATCGTGGGGGGCAACGAAACCTCCAATCGCCGAGCGCGAAGGGGCGGTTGTGGCTTCAGGTTCCAAACGACCACGCTCGCCGCGAGCGTCGCCACCAATGCAATCAAGATGATCGGAGTGACAGGAATCCGTTGCGCCGCTTGCGGTTGGGATGCCGCTAGCGTCGCCGGCTCGCTCAGAGCCTCCACGATCTCCATGTGCGCGTCCGCCATATCCTTCTTTCGCCGCGCCGGATCTTTGTGCAGGCACCGACGGAGGAGCACCCCGACACTCGGGGGAGTGGTTGCCGGTAGATCCTCCCATTCCGGTTCCCGCTCCAGAATCTTCGAGATCGTGTCGGAAATCGTCTCACCCTGGAAGGGAACGTTCCCCGTCAGCGCCTCATAAAAGACGCACCCGAACGACCAATTGTCCGTTCGCTCATCGAGCGGCTTCCCCCGCGCCTGCTCCGGGCTCATGTAGGCGGCGGTGCCCAGGATGACTCCCGTCTCCGTTCCTGGTCCTGAGCGAAGGCGTCGGGGAGCACCTTGATGGCCACGTCGCGGCCCAGCGTGGTGTCTCGTGCGCGAAAGACCTCGCCCATGCCGCCTTTGCCAATGGGCGAGAGGATCTCGTAGGCGTTCAGCTTCGTCCCAGCGACGAGAGACACGAGGTGGGGCCCTCCCTGGCTGCGCGTACGTTAGCCTTGCCCAAGGAAGAAAGTCAACGCAACGGGCTACCGCGACGTCCCCGTCACCTCGTCGATGGCCCGGAACAACTCGGCGGAGCGATACGGCTTCGAGATGTAGCCGTCCATTCCCGCCGCCATGCAGCGCTCCTCGTCGCCACTCGTCGCGTGGGCGGTGACGCCGATGACCAACGTATGGCCTCCGGTGGCTCGATCGCGCTGGCGCAGAACCGTCGTCGCCTCGAGCCCGTCCATTTCCGGCATCTGGACGTCCATCAGAACGAGATCGAAGGGAGCCCGTGACTCGAGGAGCTCGAGGGCCTCTCTCCCATTGAAGGCGACTTCAACCTCGTGACCTTTGTTCTCCAGCAGTCCCACGGCCAGAATCTGATTGACCGCATTGTCCTCCGCCACGAGGACGCGAAGGTGTCGTCGGCCCGCTGAGGAAGACCGCTTCGTCGGAGCCGATGGCACCTCGGCGAGCCCGAGCGTGCTCGCGATGGCGGCCCAGAGATCGGATTGTGTGATGGGCTTGGTCAGAAAGGCCGCGATCCCCAGCTCGCGACAGCGCTTTGCCTCGCCGGGTCGCTTTCCCGACGTCAGCATCATGATCGTGGCACCGGTCAGCTCCGGATGCTCTTGCACTCGTTCGGCGACGGCGAAACCATCCATCTCCGGCATGCTGGCGTCGAGGAGTACGAGCTCGAGAGCCTGCCCGGACGCTCTCGCCCGCTCCAGAGCGTCGATGGCCTCGCGACCGCCGGCCACTGCCTCGGGCTTCATCTTCCAGGCGGTCAGGAGCTCGACGAGAATGCGCCGGTTGGTGGCATTGTCGTCGACGACGAGTACCCGCAGGTCCCGAAGCTGGTCGAGGTCCAGCCTCTTGTCGGCGTGGGTAGAGCGCAGCTCGAAGCCCGCGGTGAAATGAAACGTGCTCCCCTTTCCTTCGTCGCTCTCCACCCAAATCTCGCCACCCATCAGGTGAACCAGCATCGAAGAGACCGCGAGTCCGAGACCGGTTCCGCCGTATTGTCGCGTCGTCGAGGCGTCCGCCTGCGAGAAGCTCTCGAAGATGGTCGTCTGCTTGTCCCTGTCAACGCCGATTCCCGTATCCCTCACCGAGAAGTGCAGGACGGCAGAATCCTCGCCGATCTTCTTCTCGTCCACCTCCACCTCGACCTCTCCTGCGTGCGTGAACTTGATGGCGTTGCCGACGAGATTTACGAGGATTTGTCGAAGACGCCGCGGATCGCCCACGAGAGCATCAGGCAGCTCAGGTGGAACGCGGATCGCGAGCTCCAGCCTCTTGTGGTCTGCCTGGATCGCAACGGTTCGAACCGCCTGACCGACGCAGTCGCGCAGACTGAAGTCGACCGAGTCGAGGTCGACCTTGCCCGCTTCCACTTTGGAGAAATCGAGGATGTCGTTGATGAGAAAGAGCAGCGATTCCGACGCGGATTTGACCGTCTCGGTGTACTCCTGCTGCTCGGTGGTGAGCTCCGTACCCTGCAGGAGCTCGGACATCCCGATGATGGCGTTCATCGGCGTTCGGATCTCGTGGCTCATGTTGGCGAGGAACTCCGACTTGGCACGGGTCGCAGCGTCCGCCGCCTCTTTCGCCTCACGGAGCTCCCGGGTTCGCTCTGCCACCCGCTGCTCGAGGCTCTCGTTCGCGCGATGCAGCTCGTCCGCGTTCCGCCGGAGCTTTCCGATGACGAGACCGATCCCGGACAGCGATAGCGCGGATATTGCCGCGAGCAGCAGAGAGGCGCCGCGGAGACCATCATTCGCCACGGCCTCGATATTGCCAAGGGGGTGAACGACCTCCAGAACACCGCGAACATCGCCCACGTGCCAGTCCCGCCGTGGTGTCTCCGGATGAGTCAAGCCCTTTCTTAGTTGAAACTCTCCACGGCTCACGTTTACGCGACCTTCTTCTTCGATACGGTTGATGTCTTCGCCTCGATCTTCAGTTCCCGCTGGAGAGCTTCGCGAAGCTTCGGAAGATGGCGGTAACCCACCACCTTCCTCAAGCGCGGTTCGATGTCCACGAGCGCCGTCGCCAGCCAGCGTTGGCGCTGGCTCGAGTTCTTCCAGTGGTCTACCTTCGCGCAGCGTTCCTCGACGAGAGCATTGACGGATTCAAGGCAGTTCGTCGTCTTGAACGAACGGCCCAGCACCCCGTACACGCCGAGTCGATACAACGTCAGCGTCTCCTCGAGGCCTTCCTCAAGACTGCCAGCTGCGGATTGGTTCCGCTCTTCTAATTCACCGTGGAGTTGCTCGAGCGCTGCGAGGGCCTCTTCGTACTCTGGCCTGTTGTAGGCCCACTGAAGCCGCTTGCGCCATGACGCCTGCTCGCCCTTGGACAGGTAGCTCACCACATTTTCACGTTTGTGCCACTGGCAGCGTTGTATCAGGACCCGCTTACGGAATGCCTTCTTTACTGCCGCTTGGAGACCCTTGCCGCCGTCGATGATCACCAGCAGACCCTGGGAGATATCGAGTCCCCGCTCGAGCAGTGAACGCAGGAACGGCGTCAACACCTGCGCGTTCTCCGTGTCTGTCTCCACGAAGCCCAAGAAGCGTTTTTCGCCGCAAAGCGTGATGCCCAGCGCCACGACCATCGTTGCGTCCGCGAACGTCTTCCCGTCCAGAAACAGCGCCACCACATCCTCACCGGACAGATCCCGTTCCTGCATCTCTCGGAGCTTCGCAGCGCTCGCTTGCACGAACCCTCGGAGACCGTCGAGCTCGACAGCCCGATGGCGCCCGGAATCGCTTCCGCTGCCGCCTCGTAGTTGCGACAGGAGATTCCGTAGAGAACTCGTTTCAGTAGAAGATCATTCACCTCACCGCTGTGGCTCACCGCCTCGTAGGAGCGAAGGGGAATCTCTCCTCCCTCGATGCTCCGAACCCGTGGCACACGGATCGGTACCCGCTGGCCCGCAAGCCCTACCGTGCCCGGGTTGGTTCCGTGACGGCGACCGCGCTCCACCTCGTCCTTGCGAGCGTATCGATCTCCCGCCAACGCCTTCACTTCGTCGTCGAGCAACTCGTGAACGTGCATTAGACCAAGGGGGACCAACGAACGAATCATCTCTACCTTGGCGTCCAGCTCGAGCTCCCCGTACTCCTCGTGCCTCACGATCTCGACCTCACCCAAACGACGTGACTTCTTGCGTTTCTTGACCGTACGTAGCAGACTTCCCATCTCGGCTCCTTTCTCTTGCGGCTTGATGTTGTTTGTTCAACGTCATCAAACCACAGGGTTTGGAGCCGTTTCAATTTCCAACTAGGATTGGCACACTTCCCTCCGGATGCTCGTTGTGACAGCTGACGCAGCTCTCGCGCATTCGATCGGCGGTTGCGTAGCGAAGCGAAGGACGCTCCGCGTCGCCGTCGAATTCGTAAACCGGCTCCGTCGGGGTCTCTGTGAGCGTGCGCCACGCCCGCCTGGCGAAATCATCTCTCAGACCGCCCGTCGACTCGCGCCACGGGAAGGGATGAGGACTTGGCGGGAAGCGGAATGGCTCCCGGCCGCTCCCGGTAATCGTGCGTGACCTCGATCCCGAGAGGCCGGACGCGCTCGACGACCTCGCTCGTGTAGAGGGTGCGGAACTCGGCAAGCGCCTGCGTGTAGAGCGCGGCACTCTCGAGCGCCATCGACTGGACGAGGGTGGACTGCAGTCTCGAAACGTACCAGATGGCCGTGACGAGTCCGACCGCAAAGCCCGCTGCCAGCACCCATACGATGCGGTCGTAGATCACGCCTGGCAGGCGTTTCCTTATGGGGGGCCGGGCGGTTCCAGAGGGTTCGGGTCGCTCGTCGGACGTCTCGGAAGCCATATACCATCCGAGTGTGGACGCGGTCGTTTCGGTGTTGCGCTACGCCATGGGCATGCCCCACCACCGCCTGGCGCAGTGGCAAAAGTGGGCGGGGGTTCCGTTTGCCGCCTCCACGCAGTTCGAGCGGGTCGAAGCGATGGCGAATGCCGTGTTCCCGGTCTTCCGCCACATGGAGACGATAGCCGCGAACCGGCCGCTGGTTCACAGTGACGACACCGGCGCACGGATCCTCACGTTGATGGCGGAGAACGAGACCTTGACTCAAGGCAAAGGCGAGCGCACGGGCATCTTCACCACGGGCATTGTTGCCCGCGGCTTGGACGCCACGCTTGCTCCGATCATCCTGTACGCGAGCGGACGACGGCATGCGGGCGAAAACATGGACCGGCTCCTGAATCAGCGCACCGTTCAGGAGAGCGATGTCATCCATATGGCCGACGCCTCGTAGCATTCCCGGGTCTTGAGATTGCCGTTCCGACGAACCCACCCCAGGCCCTCACAGATCGTGCGCGCCAGCTCGTGCCGGGACAGACCACACGTGGCGATGATCTCCGTCAGCACGCTCCATTCCTCGGCGGTCACGGTCGTGCCGCAAAAGGTGGGTCGCTTGGCTGCGGTGTCGAGTGCAGCGTTTCCTGCCTGGGTCACTGTTTTCCTCCCAGCCTGAGGTTACACAGTCAGCCAGCGTTTGTCCAGTCCTTTTTTCCCTCTCTCTCTGCCCGCGAGAAAAACGACACACCCGGCGTTCAGCTTACCGAATCGCCCCCACGTTCTCACGCACTACTACCGCAAGGACACTGAAGATCAACCGTGTGGGTGGATTTACCAAAGCCCGCAAAGTCGCGGACATCTGTGAGGCAGCCTCGATCGGCGTCAGCCTGGACACCATGCCGTTCACGAAGCTGGGGGATACCGCCATGTGCCACCTGGGAGCCACGATTCGCGATCCGTTTCCCGTCGACGCCGAGGGGCACCTGTGGTTCGAGGAGACACCGTTCGTGGGTGGCATCGAGCTCGACGGCGCGCGGGCGCGGCTACCCAAGGAACCGGGACTGGGCGTCGAGGTGGACGAGGGGCTGCTGGAGAGGCTGACCTTTCGAGAGGGACACTAATTAATTCACGTCCGCAACCCTCATGATTGTTCGTAGATCGCCAGCATTTGACAGCGTTGCTATCAAGTGCTAGCATCGCAACTAGGGGTCTCGGGAGCAGAAACCATCATGGCAAGCCTGAGTGTGCGCAAAATCGACAACGACGTTTATGAGCGCCTGAGGATCCGAGCTGCACAGCATGGGGTCTCCATGGAGGAAGAGGTGCGCCAGATTCTGAAGCGCGCGGTTTCGGCTCCCGAACGGCTCGGCGATTTGGCGCTCGATTACTTCGGTGCCAACGGAGTCGAGCTCGAGCTTCCGCCGCGTGAGCCGCATGCCCCCATCACTGTTGGCGAATGATCCTCCTCGACACCAATATCGTGTCCGAGATCATGGCTCCAGCACCCGTGCGAGCGGTCATCGAGTGGCTCAATAGCCAGGAAACGGTCACGCTATATCTATCGACGATCACGATCGCCGAAATCGGCTACGGCCTTTGGGTCCTGCCCGACGGCAAACGGCACCGATCTCTGGAAGATCGGTTTGAGCAATTTGTAGCCGAAGGTTTCGAGCAGCGAATACTGGATTTCGACGAACGCGCAGCACGTCTGTACGCCGAGGTAATGGGCCACCGAAAGGAAATCGACCGACCGCTCGGTGTACCAGACGGGCAGATCGCCTCGATCGCACGAGCGAACCGTTTGGCCATCGCTACTCGCAACGTTCGTGATTTCGCAGAATGCGGCCTGGAACTGATCAACCCATTCGACGACGCACCTTGACGTGCGCGCAATCCAGGTCTCCTTCGTTCTTAACTATCCGCCGATGGCTACCGCGCCTTCTCCTGCTCGATGAACCACTCCATGTGCTGCTCGAGCACCGTGAGCGGCACCGACCCGATCCGGAGCACTGAGTCGTGGAAACGACGCACTTCGAACGCCGAGCAGCGAGCGGCTGCGGAGCTCGGAGCCGTTGAAGTTGTAGTAGCCGGTGCGGTCGTCCTCCGTCGGCACGCTGAAGAAGCCGTACGTCATCGTCGCCTCCAGAGCTGGATCGAGCCGCCGCACGGTGTGCACGGCCTCGGGCGCTTGCCGAACTGGCGCGCGAGCACGGGCAGGAATGCGAGCGTCGAACGCGAGCAGCCGCTCGCCGAAGGCGTCCGGGGTGTCGACGAAGAAACGCTCGTCCTCACGCAGAAACTCGTGGAACTGCGCCTTGGTGCCCTCGAAGCCGAGAACATTCCTTATCTCCGACATCTGGCGGTTGAGTTCGGCGACGCCGTCGAGACCGATCCGGTGGACCTCTTCGGGGGTTACATCGAGCGTGGTCTGGATGCGGGTCGCGATACGGTACGCCTCCCTGCCTCCCGGGTACTGTCCCCAACGGTCCCGGCGATTTTCTATTCTTCCCGCACTTTTTTTCTTGACAGCTTTCTGGAAGGCCAGGTCAGCGTTCGGCTGAACCTCGTACCAATTGCCCCCTAGCGTCTCTAGAATGGCCACCAGTGCCATCGATCGAGGTTTCGATCCGTTTTTTAACCATAACACCATAAACGTGCAGTAGAGGCGAAACAGCGGCGAACAAAAAACGCGTGTTATGCTGCGTTCAATGGAAGCTACGCAGTCGGTATCGCGCTTCTTCGAGCCGCCCCATCCCAATCATGAAGAGAAGTACCGATTGGCCGGCGAGATCTCCGAGATGGCGGCGACGATTCACGCAGCCGAGTTTCGACTTCTGGAGAGGATGCGTCGCTTCGACGAGATCGGTGGATGGGGTATGGTCGATGCGCGGAGCTTTCCCGACTGGCTGAGCTGGAACGCCGGCTGGGATCTGGGCGACGGCAGGGAGAAAGTACGGGTTGCCCGGGCCCTGGGAAAACTACCGGAAATCAGCGAGAGCATGCGCAAGGGGGAGCTCTCCTTCTCGAAGGTTCGCGCCATCACGCGGATCGCGACCCCAGAGAACGAAAAGGGTCTTCTCGATACCGCCAAATGTACCAGCGCCGCGCAGCTCGTGCGCTTCACTCGGGCGTGCCGGATGGCGGACCGGAACGAAGAGCGCTCGCGCGCAACCCGCATGGAAGAGAAGCGCTATCTGAGGCTCATACCCGAGGAAGACGGCATGTTCTCCATCCGGGGTCTTTTGACACCCGAAGTCGGTACGGTCGTGGATCGCGCGATTGGCGCGGCCTGCGATCGACTCTACAAGGATGAGAAAGAAGCCATCAAGGAGCGGGGCCCGACGGCACCCCTGCCGTGCGATCCCATCACCGGCTCTCCTCTTAGCCCCTCGCAACGCCGCGCCGATGCCCTGCGGCTCGTCGCGGAGGCCGCTCTGAAGGATGGGCTCGACTCGGGCACCCGCGGCGACCGATACCAGGTCGTTCTCCATGTCGACGCTGACGTACTGGCGGATCCGGACAAGGAAGGCAAATCGTTTTTCGACGACGGCCGCGCTGTTTCGCCCGACACTGCCCGCCGCATTGCCTGTGATTCCGCTCTCGTGGTCGCGCAACACGACCGCGAGGGCAATCTCCTCGACCTGGGCCGAAAAACGCGCGTCATTTCTCCCGCGCTGAGGCGAGCGCTCCAGTATCGCGACCCGCGCTGCATCTTCCCATCGTGCAACATCCGATTCTGCGAAGGCCATCACCAGAAGCACTGGGCCGAAGGCGGCGAGACGAAGCTCTGGAACCTCTTGAATCTCTGTTTTCGTCACCACGTCGCCGTTCACGAAGGCGGCTACCGCGTCGAACCGATGCCGGATGGGACCTTCGCATTCTATAACCCGTACGGGCATCCCCTTCCTCAGGCGGTGACTCCCCCGACGCTCGAGGGCGATCCGGTTGCGGCGCTCGAGGCGTCCAATCGCGAAGCCGGCGTCGTGATCGATGACTGGACGTGCTGGCCCAAGAACGCCGACGAGACCATCGACCTGGATTTGATGGTCTCTTGCTTCATCTGGGACGAGGTTCGGCGCCGTCGCGACGACGACGAAGACGACGAAGAGGAACGCGGACCTCCCTGAGTACTTTTTTCGAGACCAGCCAAAGCAACAACCCCAGCCGCGCCGGCGTCGCGCGTTGACGGACTCCTTCGTTCATGGAAAGCTCCTCCGGCACCGTGAACTACCACGAAACTGGAGGTCGATGCTCAGATGCCGTCCTCGAATCCTGATTTAGATCCCGCCCGTTCGACGCGCTTCACACGCTGACGCGTGCCGTCCACGGGACGAGGAGATACGTTGTGCGAGTGTCGAAGAGCTTCAAAGTACTCCTTTTCGCCTCCGGCACTCTGCTGGCGGTTGGAGCGCTCCTGCTCGCCGTGATCGGCCAGGCGGATCGCTTGCTGAACCGCGTGGCGAACGAATCGGCCCCACCGGTGTCGAACCGGGCACACGAGCTTCATTTCTCCTCTTCGGTGGTCGACCTGCACTCGGATGCCCTGATGTGGAACAGGGACGTGCTCGCTCGCAATCAGCTGGGACACGTGGATCTTCCTCGTCTGATCGACGGTGGTGTGACGCTCCAGGTCTTCAGCGCCGGGACGAACATGGCGCTCGGGCCCACGTGGAATGCAAGAAGCGCGTCCTGGCCAGACTACTACACCTTCCATGCGCTGGCGCTTCGATGGCCACGCCGCACGGTCACGAGTCAGCTCGAGCGTGCGCTCTACATGGCCGATCGACTCCACGATGCGGCCGCACGTTCGCGTGGCCAGCTGCTACTAATCAGGATTGCCGAAGACCTGGAATCTCTCGGCCCCGATGTCGTCGGCAGTCTGCTCTCACTGGAAGGGGCACACGCGCTCGAGGGGGAGTTATCGAATCTGCAGAGGCTCTACGATGTCGGCTTCCGGGTCATCGGGCTGACGCATTTCATCGACAATCCGTTCGCTGGCTCGGCAAATGGAATGGGGGGAGGCGGGCTCACACCGCTCGGCGACGACCTCCTCCGCGAGATGGAACGGCTCGGCATCGTACCCGATCTTGCTCATGCTTCTCCGCAGACGATCCGTGACGTCGCCGCAGAAACAGACAAGCCCCTGCTCGTCACGCACACCGGGCTCCAGGCGACGTGCAATCAGCCTCGCAACCTTTCGGACGAGGACGTTCGAGTGATCGCGGAGACCGGAGGTGTCATCGGGATCTCGTTCGGTGAAGTCTTGATATGTGGAAGCGGCGTTGACGATGTCATCGATTCCATCCAACACGTCATCGACCTCGCCGGGGACGAGCACGTCGCGCTGGGCAGTGATTTCGACGGAGCTGTCACGACGCCATTCGACGCTGCGGGACTCCCCGCGCTGACCGGTGCGATGATGGAGGCCGGGATGAAGGAAGACTCGATTCGGCGCATCCTCGGAGAGAACGCCCTGAGGGTCTTTGCCGCCTGGCTCCGGTGATCGTCTCAGGCCACGCCGAAGCCGGGCCAGCGAACCGCCAGCATATAGCCGACGACGAGAATGAGAATCCACATCAGAAAGGTCAAATAGAAACCCGTCTTGAACATCGTGCGCAGATTAACTCCGTAGCCTGCGGCCGGTCCGCCCGACGATGAAGGTAGCATGAACCCGTAGTTCCCACTCACGGCCACGATGTAGACGAATGGAACCGGGTTCATGTCGAGCGCCTGGAACGTGCTGATGGTGATGGGCACGGTGATCGCGATCGCCGCAGTATTGCTCATGATCTGGGTGAGCACGACGGTCATGAAGGAAAAGATCGCGACCGCCACGAATCCACCGTCCCGAGCGTATGGCACGAGATGAGAAATCCGATGGTCAGCAGGTTCGGAGCACCGCCCAGCGGCGTCACCGCACCGCCCACGCTGCAGCCCCAGGCCACCGCGAGGCCCACTGCGGTGGCAAACCGACTCCGGGCCATCTCCTCGATGCCGATAAACCGGATCATCGCCGCCACGATCGGCATCATGGCTGCAGCTACGACCGTATTGGGCAGAATCGCGCTCAGGATTATGGCGATGACGAACCAGTACAGGATCTGCTGGCGTTCCCGAGTTCCCACTGTGATGAGCGAAACGAGCGCGACGCGCCGGTCGAGGCCCCAGCGCATCCGCAGCGTCGCAAGCATGTTCGCGCCGAGGAGAAGGATGACCAGCGGACTCGCGTAGGCGGGCAGCAACCGCTAGGCCATGCGTTGAGCTATGGGGACTCGGTGACTGCCTCCGCTTGTGCTCGTTGGTCGCGGACCTTCTCCTCGAGGTCCGCCATCATTTGCTGGAAGCGCGGCTCACCGTGAAGGTTCTCCAGTAACGGATCCCTCGCGCTCCATCGGTAGTTCACCCAACCGCTCCCGATGGCATCCTCGAGCCAACGGAAGGCTTCTTCTTTCGACCCCTCGATCGCGGCAACTTGAGCCAGGTAGTATCGGTCATAGGCGGACTCGCTGCCGCGATCGAGCGCCCGGCGCGCCGCCTCCTTGGCCTCACTCAGGATGGGCCTTGCCTCGTCCTGGCGCCCCTGCTTCCAGAGGACGTGGCCGAGGGATACTTTCCCGTTCAAGTGCTCACCGGTGGCTTCGAGGTTCACTCGGAAGTAGTCTTCGGCCTCGGGCAGATTTCCCAGCAGGATCTTGGCCGTCCCTGCCATGAGGTTGAACGATCCTTCACCCGGGGAGCTCGCGAGCACGGTCCGGGCGTCCTCGAGGGCGAGGGCGTCCTTCCCCTGGTTCAAATACATCTGGCCTCTATAGAAACGAGCGTCGGGGTTGTCCGGCTCCAGCTCGAGCGCTCGGCGGAACCACTTGTCCGCTTCCACATCGTCGTTCAACATCGCGTACATCGCACCGAGGTTCGGGTACTGAGAGAGGGAGATGGGATTGAGCTCGATGGCTTTGCGGGTCCAGGGCAGGGCTTTGTGGCTCTGCCCCATGCTGTAGTAGGCGCTTCCGACGTTTCCTACCGCGTTCGCGTAGCTCGGGTTGAGCTCCGCGGCCTTCTCGTAGGCCTCGACTGCCTTCCGATACCATCCTCTTCCGAAATGAGCGTTTCCGAGAGCCTTGTAGGCCTCGGGCAACTGCGGATCGAGTGCGAGCGCTCTTTGAGCTTCCTCGACACTGTTCTCGACCCAGTCCGACGAGTAACCGAACCGCTGCCACCTCTGGAAGTAAGCGTCGGCGAGACCCGCGTGGGCGAGGGCAAAGTCGGGATCGAGCTCCAGCGCCTTCTGGAACAACTCGATGGCGCTCTCGTTACCCGCGCTTCGGTATCGCTGATAGTACTCCTGTCCTTTCAAGTAGTAGTCATAGGCGGTGAGATTACCGGTCGGCCGCTTCTCGATCCGCTCTCGCTCCGCGGGCGAGAGCTCAACTTTCAGGGCCGAGGCAATCCTCTCCGCCACGTCGCTTTGAATGGCAAAGACATCCTTCATCTCTCGATCGTAGGTCTCCGCCCAGAGCTGCCTGTCAGTGGCCGCGTCGACCAGTTGCGCGTTGATCCGCAGCTGATCTCCAGAGCGCCGCACGCTGCCTTCCAGGATGGTGGCGACGCCGAGCTCCTCGCCGACCTGCCGCAAATCCCGCTCCTGGTTCTTGTAGCGCATGGTCGAGGAGCGGGAGATCACCGTCAGCTCTCCGATCTTCGAAAGCTGCGTAATGATGTCCTCGGTGAGACCGTCGCTGAAGTACTCGTTGTCCGGATCCTGGCTCAGGTTGTTGAAAGGTAGAACCGCGATGGACTTCTCGCCCGCCTCGCCGGCCGCCGGACCGCTCTCGGTAGAACGCTGCCCGATGAGCCACCACCCCAGGAACAATGCTGCCGCCAGCGCGGCTCCCGCACCGACTTTGAGCCCGAGGCTCTTCGAAGAAGTTGTCGCCCAGCGGGAGACAGGTGCGGCGGCGGTGGGAAGCGGACCGGAGAGCGTGTCCCGCTTCAGCCGCTTCAAATCGACCTTCAAGTCCGATGCGGACTGGTAGCGGAGCTTCGGATCTTTCTCCAGCGCCTTGCTGATGATCTTGTCCAGCTCGGCGGGCAACCGAGCGTTCAGTCGCGTCGGCAACGCCGGGGTCTTGGAGAGGATCGCGTTACTGATGACCCCCGCGGTGTTCCCCTCGAACGGCGAGCGTCCGGTCGCCATCTCGTAGACAACCACTCCCAGAGAAAACAGGTCCGAGCGGCCGTCGAGGGGTTCCCCTCGCACCTGTTCGGGCGACATGTAGGCGAACGTGCCCATGGTCACACCGGGGGTCGTGAGTTTTCCCCCGGCCTCCGCGGTCGGCGCTCCGGAATCCGCCGTGGAGGGCTCGGTCGTCACCTGCGCCAGACCGAAGTCCAGGACCTTCGCTTCGTTTCGCCGGGTGATGAAGATGTTGCCCGGCTTGATGTCGCGGTGGATGATCCCCTTGTCGTGCGCCGTCTCCATGGCGTCGGCAATTTGAATTCCAAAATCAAAAATGTCTTCCGTCGGCAGGGGCTCTGCCTGGATTCGGTTCTTCAGAGACTCCCCTTCCAGGAGCTCCATCACGATGAAAGGGCGCCCCTCATGCTCACCGACGTCGTGCATGGTGCAAATGTTGGGGTGGTTGAGGACCGAGATCGCTCTCGCTTCCCGCTAGAAGCGCTCCAGAGAGTCTTTGTCCTCGAACTGATCGTCGGGGAGAAACTTCAAAGCCACCGAGCGGCCCAGACGGCTGTCCTCGGCGCGATACACCACGCCCATGCCGCCATCGCCGAGCTTGCCCACGATCTTGTAGTGAGAGACGGTCTGACCGATCATTCCGTGGCTTTCTCCTCTACCCGTCGTCGCTGCTCGCTCACCTTGGCCTCGAGCTCGACCATCGCCTGATGGAAGCGGAGCTCGCCATGAAGGCTCGAGAGCAAGGGATCCCTCGCACTCCACCGGTAGTGAACCCACCCACTTTCGATCGCGTCCTCGAGCCACTGGGAGGCCTCTTCTTTGTTTCCCTCGATCGCGCTCACCTGAGCCAGAAGGTAGCGGTCCCAGGCCGACTCGCTCCCCGCGTCCACCGCTCTTCGGGCTTCTTCCCTCGCATCTCGCAGTAGCTGTTGCGCTTGCTTCGGGCGATCCGTTTCCAGCAACACGTAACCCAAGTACGCCCTGGCGTTGAGGTACTCGGCCGTCGCGTCGAGCTTTTCTCGAAGTGCGCTTCGGCCTCGGCCAGGTTTCCGAGCAGCAGCTCGGCGGTGCCCGCCAGCACCAGACCCCACGCATCATCGGGTGACCTCGACAGGGTCGCTCTCGCGTCCTCCAGAGCCTCCTGGTACTGCCCCTGGTTCAGATACATCTCGCATAAATAAAGATGCCCGTCCGGACTGTCCGGCTCGAGCTCCATGGCCTGGCGGAGCCATTTCTCCGCCTCGATGTCATCGTTCAAACCCACGTAACTGGCGGCGAGGTTGGCGTAGTGGGTGACGGTGAGCGGGTCGATGGCAATAGCTTTCTGGATCCAGGGCACGGCCTTGTCGTTCTCCCCCATCATCAAGTATTGGTAGCCCAAGTTGCCGACGGCATCCGCGTAGCTAGGGTTCAGCTCGGCAGCCTTTTCATAAGCTTCGACCGCTTTCTCAGCCCACCCTCTCCCGCCATAGGCATTACCGAGAGCCTTGTACGCCTCTGGCAACGTGGGGTCGAGAGCGATCGCCTTCTGAGCTTCCTCGATACTGAACTCCACCGCCTCGCTCGAATAGCCGAACCGCTGCCACCGCTGGTAGTAAGCGTCTGCCAGACCCGCCCGGGCCAGGGCGTAGTCGGGATCGAGCTCGAGCGCCCTCTTGTACAGCTCGATAGCACTCTCGTTGTCGGCACTCCGGTACCGCCGGTAAAGCTCCATGCCCTTCAAGTAGTAGTCGTAGGCCGTCAAGTTACCGGTCGGCCGTTTCTCGATCCTCTCTCTTTCGGTAGGAGACAGCTCCACCTTCAATGAGGCAGCAATGCTTTCTGCCACTTCACTTTGGATGGCGAAGATGTCGTCCATGCCGCGGTCATACGTTTCCGCCCACAAGTGCTTGTCAGCCTGCGCATCGATCAGCTGCGCATTGATCCGGAGTTGATCCCCGGCGCGACGCACGCTGCTCTCGAGGATGGTGGCAACTCCTAGATCCTTCCCGACCTCACGCAGATCTCTCTCTCGGTTCTTGTACCTCATTACCAAGGAACGCGAGATCACCGTGAGATCCCCAATCTTCGATAACTGCGTAATGATGTCCTCGGTCAATCCGTCGCTGAAGTACTCGTTCTCCGGGTCCTGGCTGAGGTTGTCGAAGGGAAGGACCGCAATCGATCTTGCCGTCGCTTCTCCCGCGGGCGTCTCCGAGGAGCGGCGGCCGGCCAGCAGCCAGCCAAGCAGCACGACCGCGAGCACCAGAACGCCCGCCGCGATCTGCAGCCACCGCCCCGGGCCAGCGCGTGCCGTTCCACGAAGCCGCTCCAGATCCGATTTCAAGTCAGAAGCGGACGCGTAGCGTAGCTTCAGATCTTTTTCCAGCACCTTGCGGATGATTCTCTCCAGCTCGTTGGGCAGCGCCGGATTCAATGCGGTCGGAGACGCCGGCTCCTTGTTGAGAATCTCGTCGTAGACGAGCCCCGGCGTGCCTCCACCGAAGACCTGGCGCCCGGTTGCCATCTCGAAAAGAACCGCTCCCAGAGAGAAAACATCCGACCGGGCATCCATGGACTCCCCGCGGACCTGCTCCGGTGACATGTAGGACACCGTGCCGATGGTCATGCCGGTGGAGGTCAGCCGCTCCTCGGCCGCGCCGTCGGAACCTTCCGTCTGCTTCGCGAGACCGAAGTCCAGGATCTTCGCTTCGTTCCGCTGGGTGATAAAGATGTTGGTCGGCTTGATGTCCCGGTGGAGGATCCCCTTCTCGTGGGCCGCTGCCATGGCATCGGCCAGCTGAATTCCGAAACTCAGGACGTCCTCGGTCGGTAGCGGCTCGCCGTCGATCCGTCGCTTGAGCGTCTCCCCCTCCAGGTGCTCCATGACGATGAAGGGATGCCCCTCGTGCTCACCCACGTCGTAGACGGTACAGATGTTGGGGTGGCTCAGAGCCGAGGCCGCCCGCGCCTCTCTCTGGAAGCGCTCGAGGGTGTACCTGCTTTCGAAGCTCTCAGGAAGGAACTTCACCGCCACCGAGCGGCCCAGCCGGCTGTCCTCGGCGCGGTAGACCACTCCCATGGATCCGCCGCCAATCTTCTCGACGATTTTGTAGTGGGAGACCGTCTGGCCAATCAATGGAGCTGCCCTCCCCTCGGCAGAGGCCAGGATATTATGGTCCCGCGACAGCGAAAATCAAAGGCGGAGCGTTGCCGCCGAACCAACGGAGGGTTGCCATTGGACGAAGCGAAAGGATGGTGGGCCAAAGGGCTCATCTTCGAGAACTGCAGCTGCCAGCTCGTCTGTCCTGGCCACATCCATTTCGATCAGCTCTGTACCCACGAACGCTGCAAGGGCTACTGGGCAATACAGTTCGAGGATGGCGAGGTCGGCTCGGCGCGACTCGCCGGCCGGAAGGCCATCATCGCCTATGACTCGCCGCAGCACATGGTCGATGGTGACTGGACCGAGGTGGTCATCATCGACGTGGACGCCTCCGCCGGAGAGCGCGACGCGATCGAGAAGTTGTTTCGCGGCGAGCTGGGAGGGCCATGGGAGATCCTGGCGCGCTTCGTCTCGAACTGGCTTCCCACACGTTACCTTCCGATCGAGATGAAGACGGACGACATGCGAAAGGCGGTCACAATCCCCAACCTTCTGGAGTCCGTCGTGGAGACCATTCGCGGTCGCGACCGAAGTCAGCCGGTGCGCTTCGAGAACATCTTCAACCAGATCCACTCCCCCTCGCAGGTCATCGCCTTCGGCGAGTCGCGCTACGACGACGGCACGATCGTCTTCGAGAACACCAGGACCCACGGACTCTGGTCCAGCTTTTCATGGCAAGTAGCGGCGGAATAGCGCCCCCCGACCAGATGGCTGACACTCGCCGGTGTCATCGCCGTCTCCATCGCTGCCTGGGCGCTGCTGTTTCATCATCGCGCCCACGGCCCCGCCGGTTTTCTCCCGGCGTTCGTGATGTGGAACGTGATGATGGTGGCCATGATGCTGCCCTCACTCCTGCCCTGGCTCGGCCTGTTCCGGGGCTCCGCGGTCGGAGTCTTCGCCTCGGGCTATTTCAGCGTGTGGGCGGCGTACTGCCTCGCCGCAGCCGGGACACAGCTCTACCTGCAAGAGCTCGTCGGGATGCGCGGGGAGAGTCTGGTGAGCGCCAAAGCGGGAGGAGCGCTTCTCATCCTGGCGGGAGCGTTTCAATTCTCGCCGATCAAGCAGGCCTGCCTCCGGCATTGCCGCTCACCGATCGGCTATCTCCTCACCGAGTGGCGCTCCGGGCGCGGCAGGCCGTTTCGCGTCGGCCTCGCCCACGGAGCGAACTGTCTCGCCTGCTGCTGGGCTCTGATGGCACTGGCCTTCGTCCTCGGCGTGATGAACTTGTGGTGGATGGCGGCGCTCACACTCGTCATCCTCGTGGAGAAGATGGCACCGAACGGCGAGCGCTTCAGTCGCGGGCTGGGAGCCGCGCTGCTCGTCTGGGGTCTCGGCCTTCTGCTCGCGGGATAGTCTAATGTCGCGACAGGTTCCGTGTACCGCATTTGAGCAACAGCACCGAAAAGGGCGTAGTTCACGATGACACGGGCTTCGACCATCTCATTGAGCAACCGCGCGACTTCTTTCACACACCTAGTCTTCAGGGCAATGGAGAAGCGGTGAGCGACGTCCCGCTGGAAGCCCTGGAAACCACCGTAAGACGCGAGCTGCCTCCGGTGGGCACCGGATGCGGGACATCGAAGGTGAAACTCTGTTCGGCGCCGGGGTGGCCGGATAGAAGCTACCGAGTCTCCTGGGCCGATCGATCGAGGAGTCGTTCCTCCGTCCCCTTGTTGCCGCACGCCCGCCGAGCCGTTCGGTCATGCGTCGGGATACCCTCCGGGGCTGTCGCTCGAAGCGAGCGCCGCGACGGCTGGAGAACTCCCCGTCGTTGCGAACGACGACGCGATACTCACCGAGCGTTCGTTCCACACCGTCGTTTTCATGCTAGTTTGGGACGCTATGCGGGGAATCGTTCTGGTATCTCTCCTCCATCTGAGCGCCACTGCCACGCTCGCCGCCCAGGAATCTGCCCGGGACATCATCGACCGCGTCGACAGAATCCTTCGCGGGAACTCGAGCCACGGCGTCGCCACGATGGAGGTCGTCACCGAGCACTGGCAGCGGAGCCTTGCGATGGAAGTGTGGTCCCTCGGAACGGACTACTCGCTCGTGACTATCACCGCTCCCGCCAAAGAGGCGGGCACCGGTACGCTCAAAGCGAAAGACGACATCTGGAACTACCTTCCCAAAGTGGACCGCACGATCAAGATTCCCGCCTCGACGATGATGGGCTCCTGGATGGGCTCTCATTTCACGAACGACGACCTCGTGAAGGAAAGCACCCTGGTCGACGACTACGAGATCGAGATCCGCTTCGAGGGCGATCGGGACGGTGTCGAGGTCTGGGAGCTCTACCTGACGCCGAATCCGGACGCAGCGGTCGTGTGGGGCCATGTCGAGTACCAGGTGCGCAAGTCCGATATGATGCCGCTTTCGGCACGCTACTACGATGAAGACGATGCCCTCGTCCGCACCCTCACCTTCTCCGATTTCAGGGACATGGGTGGCCGCATGGTACCCGCCGCCATGGACATGCAACCCGAGGACAAGCCGAACGAGCGCACCTCCATCCGCTACAGCGATCTCGAGTTCGACGTCGATGTCGACGAGTCTTTCTTCTCGCTCCAGAGCTTGAAACGACGGAGACGCCGTTGAGTACCTCTCCGTGGTGGCGCATCGGCTGGCGCAACCTCGGCCGGAACCGTCGCCGCACCCTCATCACTGCACTGGGTCTGGCGGTCGGATACTTCGCCGTCGTCTTTCTGGTTGGCTGGGCCGACGGGCTCAAAGCGGAAATGATCGAGAACGGTACCGGGATCCTGACCGGACAGATCCAGATCCATGCGCTCGACTATCGCCCCGAGCGAAGCCTCTACGAAACAATTGGTGGCCGTGACGGTACGGACGTGCCGGAGATGGTTCGAGACGTGACCTCCGATGAAGCTGTCTTCGCTGCGGCGCCTCGCGTTTACGCCGGCGGGCTCGTCAGCTCGGGAGAATCGACTTCCGCCGGAATGCTGATGGGCATCGACCCGGGGCTCGAGCCCGAGGTCAGTCGCATCCTCACCGCAATCGTGACCGGGCGAACCGTCCAAGCGGGCGTGAACGAGATTCTCGTCGGGACCGAGATGGCACAACAACTCGAAGTCGAGCCGGGGGATGAAGTCGTGGTGGTCGCACCGGCAGCGGATGGGTCGATGGGAAACGATCTGTTCATCGTGGCCGGAGTCTTCCACACCGGAATGGCAGAGCTCGATTCCTCTTACACCGTCTTGCCGATCGACGCGCTCCAGACGATCCTGGCGCTCGACCCCGGTCGGATTCACGAGATCGCCATCGCGACCACCGACCCCTGGCTGGCTCCGGAGGCGGGTGAGCGCCTCGCTCGAACCCTCGCACCACGTGGCCTCGAGATCGAAGTGGTGCCCTGGACGGTGCTCAGGCCCGAGATGCTCGACTACACGCGTCTGCTGGAGTCCTGGTACTTCATCGTGATCTTCATCGTCTTCGCGATCGCCATTTTCGGGGTCGCGAACACGATGCTCATGGCCACTTTCGAGCGCCGGCGCGAGATCGCCGTGATGCTGGCACTGGGAACGACGCCCTCCCAGGTCGTCTTTGCCATCCTGGCGGAGGCGGTGGCTCTCGGAGTGCTCAGCCTGGTTGTCGGTGCCGTGATCACGTTCCCGATCATCACCTGGTGGCACAACTCGCCGCCGGATCTGAGCTGGGTCTACGGCGACCTGACCATGTTCGGAGCGCTCATCCGTCCGCGACTCCGAGTCGAGTACAACCTTCCCATCTCGATGTGGGCGGGAGTGGCGCTACTTCTGACCGCTGTACTAGCGGCACTTTATCCGGCCGCGAGGGCATCGCGTCTTCCGCCCGCCGACACACTTTCAGGCGCATGAATCGACGCGCGCGCATCCTCGTTCGGCTGGCCCTACGGAACTTGCGACGACACGCGCGCCGCACGGCGCTCACCTCGACGGCCATGGTCGTCGGCGGTGCACTTCTCATGTTCAGCCTGACGCTGGGCGACGGGACGCACGAGGCGTGGATCGACTCGGCGGTGCGGATGGGAAGCGGTCATGTGCTCGTCCAGGCACCAGGATTTCAAACGAGCCGGAAGATCGAGGACCGTCTGTCTTCTGCGAGCCGCATGCTCACGGAGGCGGCCCTCGCCAGGAGTGGCATCACCGAGCGTGTGGTCACCATCTCGCCACAGTTGGCGATCAGTGGTCTCGCGAGCTCGCCCGCGGGAGCCCGCCCGGTTCGGATCATGGGCGTGGTCCCGGGAGCGGAAGCCGAGTTCACCGTCCTCGACGAGAAAGTCGTCGAGGGGCGCTACCTCACGCCGGAAGATGGGCGGGCGGCTTACGTGGCCGCAGGGCTCGCCGAAAGTCTCGATCTCCGTCTCGGCTCGCGGCTCGTTCTCACCGCCCAGGACGCGGACGGCGAGTTCGCGGGCTTTCTCGTCCGGGTCGTTGGCATCTTCCGGACCGGCGTTCCCGAGATCGACTACTCCCTGGTGCACATCCCACTGACCGCCGCCGGCGAATGGCTCGGTACCGGCGACGATGTTTCGACGATCGCCATCCTCCTCGACTCGATGGACAGCGTCCTGCCGGTCACACGTGCTCTCGGTCGCCGGCTCGGGGATGCGGTCGAGGGAGGCGCACTCACGGTGATGAGCTGGCGGGAGGCCAACCCCGAGGTCGATGCCGCGGTCAAGATCGACGACTTCGGCAACTACATGTTTCAAGGCATCCTGTTCACGATCATCGCGCTCGGCATCGTGAACACGGTGCTGATGTCGGTCCTCCACCGCTACCGCGAGTTCGGAGTCCTGCAAGCCCTGGGGCTCACCCCGGCTCAGACGGGGAGCGTCGTTCTCATCGAGGGTTTGATACTTACGCTCGTCAGTGGCGTGGCCGGCATCGCCCTCGGGCTCTTCGTCACCTGGTACTTCTGGGGTGACGGCATGGACATCTCCGGCATGTGGAACGAGGAGTGGAGCTTCGCGGGCGTCGTGATGGATCCGGTGATCGTTCCTTCCTTCCGGATGGCGCGAATCATCCAGGGGCTGGTGTTCATGTTGTCGATCGGTGTGCTGGCCTCCGTCTACCCGGCGATCCGGGCCAGCAACATCAATGTCACGGAGGCGATGAAGTTCGAGCGATGAGCGAGCAGAAAACGACGGCAGTGCGGACCGAAGATCTCTGGAAGATCTTCGAGCAGGAAGCGGAAGGAGTGCAGGCGGTACGGGGCGTCAATCTCGAGATCGACCGGGGAGAGTTCACCGCGCTGGCCGGCCCCTCCGGCTCGGGGAAGACGACACTACTCAACCTGATCGGAGGACTCACCCGGCCGACGCGCGGACACATATGGGTCGCGGGACGCGAGCTCACGACGATGTCGAACCAGGAGCTCGCACAGATGCGGCTCGAGCACATCGGCTTCGTCTTCCAGGCTTACAATTTGCTCCCGGTGTTGACGGCACTCGAGAACGCCGAGTTCTCCCTGCTTCTTCGAGGCATGGAGCAAGAGGACCGGGAGCGACGGGTGCGTGAGCTCTTCGAGCGCACCGGTCTCGATGGGCTCGAAGATCGCCGTCCCGGCAAGCTCTCCGGTGGCCAGCAACAACGGGTGGCGGTCGTCCGGGCGGTCGTGGCAGAGCCCGCGCTCGTGCTGGCAGACGAGCCCACCGCCAACCTCGACTCCTCCTCGAGCGACGCTTTGCTCGATCTCATGCAAGAGCTCAACCAGGAGCTGGGAACGACGTTCGTCTTCGCAACGCACGACCCGAGGGTCATGGAGCGTTCCCGCCGACTCGTTCGGCTCGTGGACGGATCCGTCGTATCGGATGAAACCCGCGAGCCGGTAGCCGCGCACCCTTGAGCGCCCGCGGTCTCGCCGTCGCCGCCACGGCGATCCTCCTCTGCGCACCGACCGCGCGCGCGCAGTCGGATAACCCGTTCACGTTCTACTATCAGAACGTTCCTCTCTGGAGTGACGAGACCGAGCTGTCTGATGGAGGCTTTGGCGACTTCAACCGGTTTCGCGTGATGACCGAGCCGACCTTCGGCGATTTCACCGCAGGGATTGCCTACGAGCAAGTGCTCACCACCAGCCAGGACGAGCTCGCCGGCATCTCCGTCGGCATCGTTCCATCGGGCGGCGAGTGGCTCGACCTGCAGTGGGAGATCGTGAAGAACGACACCCTCACCTGGGCCCATCGATTCGATCGCGCCTACATCGGCTGGGCACCCACGGGTAGCCTCGACCTCAGGGCCGGACGCCAGGCCGTGTCCTGGGCGACCACGCTCTTCCTCACACCCGCGGACCCCTTCTCCCCTTTCGATCCGGCGGACCCGTTTCGGGAATTCCGCGCCGGGGTGGACGCCGTGCGGATGCAGGTGTTCCCCGGCCCGCTCAGCCAGCTCGACGTCGTCGTGCGCGGAACGAAAACGGAGCTGGATGGGGAGCAGATCGAAGAGCTCACCGCTCTCGGCAGGGGACTCAGCGTGTGGAAGAACTGGGAGCTCTCGGGCTGGGGCGGCTCGCTTTACGGAGACGTCGCCGGCTCGGGCGCGGCAGCCGGCTCGATCGGTGCGTCGGCGGTTCGAGGGGAAGCCGTCCTGCGCGGCGTCGACGGTGATCTGGTGTTCCGGGGCACGATCGGCTTCGACCATCGTTTCAGTCCGTGGTCGCGCGATCTGTTCGTCGTCGTCGAATACCAGCGCGACGGCTTCGGCGCCGCGAAACCTGACGAATACCCGGAGGTCTTCGAGTCCGATGCTTTCAGAAGAGGGGAGCTCCAGGTGGCGGGGCGCGACGAGATCGCCGTCCAGGCCAACTACCAGCTCCACCCCCTGTGGAGCCTCTCCGGCCTGTGGCTCCTGAACGCCAACGATCCGAGCAGTCTCCTCTCTCCCAGCTTCGCCTATTCGGCGAGCGACAATGCCACGGTCACCGGAGGGATGTTCTTCGGTTTTGGCGATGACAACATCGCCGAGGAGGGCTCGTTACCGTCCGAGTACGGCCTCGTCGGAACGACGATCTATTTTTCGATGAGCGTCTTCTTCTAGCCCTAAATCTATATCTAGAAGACATCAGGACGCCTCCCGGGCGGGCTCTCGCACACCCTTCACGACATCCGAGAGAATCTCGAGCGCCTCCACGAATCCGTTCTCGCAGGCACCGAAACCCAGGCGAAAGTGCGCCGGCTCGCCGAACGTGTCTCCCGGCGCAAGGAGCACGCCACGATTGGCTGCTTCGAGACAGAACGGACGAGCGTCGTCACCGACCTTCAAACGCGGAAAGACGGTGAAGCCCCCCTCCGGCGGAACCCACGAGAGCGTGTCCTCGTGCTGCGCAAAGAACTGCCGCAGCAGTTTCAGGTTTGCCGAGGCGACGCGGCTCGCACGCGAGAGGATCTTGATCCGGTGACGAACGGCGTGCTCGGCCAGTGCTTCGCCTAGCGAGTTGTTCGTCAGCGTGAAATAGGCGCGCGCGTTCCAGTACTTCTGGCGGCGCTCCCGATCCCGCTCGATGATCCAGCCCACCCGAAGGCCGCTCAGGCAGAGCGCTTTCGACATATCGCCGAGAACGACCGCCTGCGGCAACTTGGAGGCTGAGCTCACCGTCTCGCCGTGATAGACCGGATGAAACACCTCATCCACGACGAAGAGAACGTTGCGCGCGGCCGCAAAGTCGTGAAGCTCGCGAAGTGCCTTTTCGCTGAGAACCTTTCCCGTCGGATTGTGAGGCCGGTTGATCAGGAGGAGCTTCGTTCGGTCATCCACCAGCGAGCGGATCTCGTCGGGATCGATTCGAAAGCTCTCGTCGGTCCGAAGCCGATACGACCTCACCTCGAGGCCCAGGGTTTCGGGCAGGGCGGCGAAACCCGGATAGCCGGGCGCGGGAAGCACCACGTTCGCTCCCGGCTCGGCCACGTGGTGAAAGAGACAGAGAAGCCCCTCGGAGGCTCCGGTCACGATCTGCACATCGTCCGGCTCGACGTCGTTCCAATCTGCGACGACCTGCCGAAGCCCCTCCGTGCCGGCGGCGGGCGGGTACGTCAGTTTCGACTCCCACAGCGCCTCCTGCTCTTCGGGCGACAACAGACTCAGCAGCTCGCGCACCGACCACGCGGGCCCGCTGCTCGCGGCGAGATTCAGACGGGTTCGCCGCTCCTGATCTTCCAGCCACGCCTCGAGAGCGAACAATTTTCTCGAGTGACCGAGGCGGAAGTCTCAACCTCTGGCGTGTCGCGATCGACGAGTCGTCCGGCGCGGTCCTCGGGGAGCCGGAGCCTGTGACGACACCCTCCCCGTTTGCTCACTTCTTGAGCTTCTCCGGCGAGCCTGCGGCACTTCGTCAGAGAGCTCGGCTTCGGTCTTCGCGTCTTCGTGGTGAACCCGGGTTTCACCCTGGTCGCGCTCCTGTCGCTCGCGCTCGGAATAGGCCTCAACGCGACGATCTTCAGCATCGTCAACGCGCTCCTTTTCCGGCCGCCCGCGGTGGAGCGGCCCGAGGAGCTCGTATCTCTCTATTCCTCGTCACCGAAGGGTCTCGAGCACTCCACCACGTCCTATCCCGACTTTCTGGACTTCGTGCAACTGAACGATGTCTTCTCCGGCCTGGCCGGTCATTCGATGATGATGGCGAGCCTCAACCGGGAGGGGCGCTCCGAGCTTCTCTTCGGCGAGGTGGTGACGAGCAGCTACTTCGACGTGCTCGAGGTCGCCCCCGCCCTCGGCCGCACCTTTCTCCCGGAGAACGACCAGAGCGGCGCCGATCCGGTGACCGTCATCAGCTACGGGTTCTGGCAGAGGCACTTTGCGGGCGATCCGGCGGTCCTCGGGCGGAGCGTTCGTCTGAACGGGATCGTCTTCACGATCGTGGGCGTCGCCCCAGAAGGGTTTGCGGGCACCGTACCCAGCTTCTCTCCCGATCTCTGGGTGCCTGTCGGCCGAGTGGAAGACATCGAGCCCATGGGCATCAACGATGTCGAGGGACGTCCGACCGGCAACTCCCGGCTCGAGCAGCGGGGTCGACGATTTCTGTTCGTCACCGGACGCCTCCGCTCCGGTGTCTCCCTCGACGAGGCGCGCGCTCAGATGGCTACCATCGCGGAGCGCCTCGCCTCGGCCTTTCCCGATTCGAACGACGAGCGGACGGTGGCCCTTCTTCCCACGAGCGAGGTTCGCTTTCACCCATTCATCGATGGCGCCCTCGCTCCCGTCGCCGCTCTCCTTCTCGGTATCGTGGGAGTCGTTCTCCTCATTGCCTGCGCGAACGTTGCCAACATGCTGCTCGCGAAAGCCTCCTCTCGGAGCCGCGAGATTGCGCTTCGTCTGGCAGTTGGTGCGAGCCGGGCCCAGCTCGTGCGTCAGCTCCTCGCCGAGTCCCTGGTTCTCTCACTCTCGGGCGGCGGCGGCGGGCTCTTTCTCGCCTGGTGGTCGACGCGGGCGATAGCATTGTTCGATTTTCCGTTTCCCGTCACCTTCTCATTCGATTTCCGACTCGACGGTCGTGTCCTGGCGTTCACGTTCCTTCTGTCGATCGTCACCGGGATCGCGTTTGGTCTCGCGCCGGCGATCCAGGCCTCCCGATCGGATCTGGTGTCGGCTCTGAGGGAAACGTCGGCGGACGGCGGGAAAGACGGGCGCTCGCTCCTGGGAAGCGTGTTGGTGGTCGGCCAGGTCGCCGCTTCCCTGGTGCTGGCGGTGGGTGCCGGCCTTCTCGTCCGCGGGGTGGCCGCGGCGGGTGCGGCGGAGCTCGGTTTCGAACCGGGAAGACTCGGTCTGGTCACGCTCAATCTGGAGATGAACGGTGTCGCCGAAGAGCGCGGTCGGATCTTCTTCCGGGAGGCTCTCGATCGCGTCCGGGCACTGGCGGGAGTCGAATCGGCGAGGATTGTGGAGAGGCTTCCGTTCAGTCTCAACATCAACGCCAGTACTTTCTATCCGGCAGGCAGAGAGCCGGCTCCGGACGATTCGGGCCTGGCTGCCGATGTGACCTACGTCGAGCCCGGTTACTTCGAGACCATCGGTGTTCCGCTGCTGCGCGGCCGGGACTTTGCCGAGCGCGACAGCGACGGTGCGCCACGGGTCGCCGTCGTCAACCAGACCTTTGCCACCCGATTCTGGCCGGACCAGAATCCCGTCAGCGAGCGATTCCAGCGCGGGAACGGGGTCGAGTACGAGGTGATCGGCGTCGCCGGAAATCACAAAGTGCGAACGGTCGGCGAGGCTCCTCTGCCCTACGTCCACTTCGCGCGGGCGCAACGCTACAACGGTTACGCCACGGTGCTCTTCCGCACCCGCGGTGACATGACCGCGATTGTGGAGACAGTTCGGCGGGAGCTTCTCTCGATGAAGGAAGATCTCGTCGTGATGGAAGCTTCGACCATGCCGGAGCAGATGGCGCGAACGCTCCTCCCCGTGCGGCTGGGCTCTGCTCTCCTCGGTGGCTTCAGTGCGCTCGCTGTCCTTCTCGCGTCGATCGGCCTCTACGGCCTGATCGCCTATTGGGTCAGCAGACGAACGAAGGAAGTCGGAATCCGAGTGGCTTTGGGCGCCGACACCCGGCGTGTCGTCACGCTCGTGGTGTGGCGCGGAATGCGTCTGGCCGCTCTCGGCGTCGTCGCCGGACTCGCCGGAGCCGCCGTCCTGAGCCGACTTCTGACCAGCGTTCTGTCGGTGTCGACGCGATGGACCCGTGGACTCTGAGCGCCTGCTCGTTGCTGCTCCTGGCCGTCGCGCTGGTGGCCAACCTCATCCCGGCACGCCGTGCGGCGAGCGTCGATCCGATGGTGGCACTCCGCCACGAGTGAGATCCACGCGGGCGAATCTTCGCATCGCTAGCCTTCTTGCCGGGAAATCTTGCCCGGGCGAGATTTTCCGCCGACCACTTCAAGATCGTTTTGTCGTCCGTCCGTAGTTGAGAGGCCCGGTCGAGGGAAAGACCGGCGAGGAAAGTTGGGTCTTCACGAGGAGGGATGATGAGGACACTAGTAGCCCGGCGGCAGCGTAGTGGTCAGTCTGGACAACGAGCGCCGGGTTACATAACCGACGAAACCCCGCTCTGCGGCTCGCCGATATGCATCCGGGGCACGCTCGAGAGCGTACTCACAATCGAAGACGGGCACACCGACATTCTGGTACGCAACCAGCAGGTCGAGATAGTAGGTGACGAGGTCGGCCTCGTTCACGAAGTCGCGCCCGTTGGGGTCCGCCCAGTCGTCGGTGGCGTCGCCATCGAACCAGATCGCCTCCTGCGCGATGCCATCGATAGTGGCGTAGAGCTCCGGACGGCCCACGCTCAGGGCGGCGGCATTCTGCTGGATGATCAGAAAGTCCGGGTCTCGGGCATCGCCGAAGGCGGCCATTTCCTGAATAAAACGAATCATCTCCACGGCCGGATCCTTGCCCTCCGCCCGCGCCGCCGCGGCTACTTCCACGTTCTCGAAACCCTCGACCCAATCGAGGTAGATACCGTCGAAGCCGGCCTTCAACACCTCGTCGATGATGCTGTTGTAATCCCCGAAGGGCTCGCTCGAGAGGCCTGCGCCGTAGATGACGACGTTTTTCCAGGCCGGATCCCAGTAGGCCACGGGATAGTTACCGGGCCAACCGTCTGGATCGTGAATCAAGATGTACTCGGGCCAATCGTCAGGCCGGGGCTCGCCCGCCGGCCACTCCTTTGACCAGGTCCAGTACCAGCGCCAGTTAGCGGCAGCTGGGTCCGCGAGCCTGGACGTGTGAATCCACTCACCGGGAGGAAATCGAAGCGAGACTTTACGAAAGTGACCGTGCCCGCGACCCCCACCGCCACGAGGTAGACAGGCAGCGGAACCATCCAGTGGAGCGAGCGTCGTGTGAGCAGAAGCGCGACGGCAGCCACGAGGCTCAGTGCGGTGAGCCAGGGGAGGAAGCGGGCCAGCCACGTGCCGAAGTTGTACTTGCTGGCGAAGAATCGGCCGAGCCGCCGGCCGTGACGGATGCATGAGTTGCGGTTTCAGGGAACAGGGTGCGGCCCTGCAGGGCTGAGCTGCCCGTTCATGGAACGAGCTGGGAACAGTTCCGGCGGTTGCGGTTCAGGCCTTTGCGGCCGACATTACCTGAAACGCCATAGTTTCCTGAACTCAACCGTTTCGCTACACTCGTGGCGGCGAGATCTTACGATGGGCGAAGCGACGACGATTGACGAAGTGATCGAGCGCCTGAGCACCATCATCGAGACATCCAAGTCGACGAGCTCGCGCCTCGGTTATTTTCCGGCGCTTTATCGCAAAGTCACCGTCGAGGTAAAACAGGAGATCTCCTCGGGTTTCTTTGATGACGGTGCGCGCATGGAGAGGCTCGACGTCGTGTTCGCAAATCGATACCTTCGTGCTATCGAGCAGTACGAGAACGACGAGACACCCACCGAGGTGCGGCAATTCGCGTTCGAAGTCACCCAGCAGTGGTGGCCGATCGTTTTGCAGCACCTGCTGCTCGGAATGAATGCGCACATCAATCTCGACCTCGGAATCGCTGCGATTCGAACGGTCGGCACTTCGGATTTGCCGTCTCTCCACGACGATTTCGTTCGCATCAACAAGATCCTCACGAGTCTCGTCGCTGATGTGCAACGAGAGCTTGCCGAGGTCTGGCCAGCGCTCCGGATCATGGGCCGCTTTCTCGGCGGCGTGGACGAAGCGATCGTGAATTTCAGCATGGATGCGGCACGTGACGGTGCCTGGAGATTTGCCACACTTCTCGCGACGATGGATGAAGCGGCTCAGGAAGCCGAAATCCGGCGTTACGACGCCGAAATGCTCGAGCTCGGCCGGCTCGTCCGCTATCCGGGGATCTTCCTCGGCACCGTGACGAAGATCGTGCGGGTCGGAGAACGCGGTAGTGTACGTGACATCATCGAGATTCTCGAATGACCGTCGTCGCCCGTGCATATTTCAGGGTTTTCGATAGTCTGCTCGCCCACTCGAAACTCGTCGCTTAACGAGCCCGGCACCGTTTCGTGCTATAAGTGCCAGAGGCTTTATGGAATCAAGCGAAGAGGCTCAGGAGCGCGATCTGGTTAAAGCAACGCACGATCTTGTCCATCATTGTGTGGAGCATGGGTCCTGGCCGAAGGACATTCTTCAACGACTCGTTGATGCAGCGAACGATCCGGACGAACAGGTATCCCGGCGTGCTGCTCGGTGTTTGTTCGGGCTCGTCGCCGAAGGGCTTTCCGATCAGTTCGAACCGCGACTGTGTGACGTTTACGCCCGAATCTTTTCGCACGTCGTAGCCTCGACCTCCGATGCGCTCGAGGCGGACGAGCTGTACGCACGCTACCAGCGCATTCGCCACCCGAGGCGTTTAGACGGGAACCTGGAATCATTACGGACTGTCTTCGTCCTATCCCGCGTGACCCTCGGGGCCGACGTGGCGATAACGAGCACTATCCTGGACGCAGCGAAACGATTGTTTCCCAAGGCGGAAGTCGTTCTCGTCGCACCGGAAAAAAATTGGGATCTCTTCTCGGGGGATCGCTCTTTGAGTCATCTCTCGGTTCGTTACCAAAACGACGGGACCCTTCGTGATCGAGTGTCCGTCAGGCCAAGTCTCCAGAAGCAACTCTCGATCCCCGACAGTATCGTGATCGACCCCGACTCGCGGCTGACGCAGCTCGGCCTGCTTCCGGTCTGCCCCGAACCTAACTACTACTTCTTCGAGAGTCGGTCCTATGGAGGATCCTCCGAGGATTCGTTATATCGCCTGATCGGGCGTTGGCTATCCGAAACGTTCGGCGCCACAGATCCCCAGCCTTTTGTCAATCCAGCGCAACGGCCCGCCCTGAAGGACCAGCCGATCACCGCGATCAGTTTCGGTGTGGGAGGAAATCTGGCCAAACGGGTGCCCGATCCCTTCGAGGCGGAATTGCTTAAGCATCTCCTTCAGCACGACGGCGTCATCTATGTCGACTGCGGCGCGGGGGGTGACGAAAAAGCGCGGGTCCAGCGGGCCATTGAGCGGGCGGGAGACCCCAACCGCAAGATTCGCAAATGGGAAGGCTCGTTCAGCTCGTTTGCGGACGTCGTCTCGCGGAGCCGGCTCTTCGTAGGATATGACTCTGCCGCGCAGCACGTGGCGGCTGTGAGCGGCGTTCCCATGGTGACCGTTTTTACGGGCTTTCCAAACCGTCGCATGTTTGCGCGGTGGCGGCCCGTCGGCAACGGGCCGATGGAAGTGATCGCTCTTCCCACGGCCGATCCGCAGGAGGCGCTACGAAAAACGGTGCAGGCCTGCGAAAAGCTCTCAACGGTAGAGCGGGTATGAGCGCCGGCGGGTTCTCACGTCCTCCGTCCGGACGGAGCCTTCTATTGAAAGGCACGAGGATCGGGTTCATAGAGCGGTTGCTTGCTCGAGAACATGCCGCTCGGCTCGAGCCAGGCCCGCACTCGTTCGAACTCAGGCGGGACGGACGGCTCGGTGTAGTAGATCTTTCCCCAGTGCGGCTTGGCGCCGAGCTTCAAGAGGCGTTGCTCCAACTCGGGAAGCCACACGTGGGCTCCCGGGTAGCTGGCTGAAAAGTTGGCGCTGAAAGATACAGTCGGGTCGTGCAGGTTGTGGCTTAGAAGGGCCTTCTGACTCTTGGCAGTGAACCGAATGTGAACGGGTAAATTTATGAAAACGCCCTTGCTACGGGCCACATCGATGCTGCCCTCGAGCTCATCGAAGGCTTCCCATATCTTGTCCAGCGCAAATTGATACTCCATGGTGAGTGTCCGTACGATGTCGACCGATGTCTGCGCGACCAGAGGCAAGATTCGGTGGGCCGGACCCTCGC
Organism: Candidatus Marinacidobacterales bacterium; assembly: GCA_965237685.1. Taxonomy (GTDB): domain Bacteria; phylum Acidobacteriota; class Vicinamibacteria; order Marinacidobacterales; family SMYC01; genus CBDEGF01. Next base: position 116,911 of record CBDEGF010000003.1, on the reverse strand, counting down.
GAACGTCGAGGGAGAGATTGGGAATCTGGTTGCTGAAGAATGCGGGCAGACTTTCGGGGTTTCTTTTGCCTTTGCTCTCTGCGAGCCGAATGCCGCGCCGCGTCTTGAGGTTTCTAAACCGATCGGCAAGTCTCCGTTCGTTCGCTGAAGAAATCTGGTTTCTGACGACCCGCTCGGCGTAGGGCGTGTAGGGATAGTACGTGTCCTTGCGGTAGTAGTGCGTGAGAACGTGGGGGCGATTCGGTAAGCTGAACGCCGGGTGTGTTGTTTTTCTCGCGGGCAGAGAGAGAGGGAAAAAAGGACTGGACAAACGCTGGCTGACTGTGTAACCTCAGGCTGGGAGGAAAACAGTGACCCAGGCAGGAAACGCTGCACTCGACACCGCAGCCAAGCGACCCACCTTTTGCGGCACGACCGTGACCGCCGAGGAATGGAGCGTGCTGACGGAGATCATCGCCACGTGTGGTCTGTCCCGGCACGAGCTGGCGCGCACGATCTGTGAGGGCCTGGGGTGGGTTCGTCGGAACGGCAATCTCAAGACCCGGGAATGCTACGAGTACCTGGAGGTTGTCGAAGCGAAGGGGCTGGTGACGTTGCCCCCGCGTCACGAGCAGCGGCGCCGCGGACCGACGAGCATCCACTACACGAAGGCTGGTCGCGAGCGGCCACGGCGTGAGGGCAAGCTATCGGACGTCGCTCCGGTGATGCTGGGCTTGGTGGCGAACGCTGAGGAGCGAGCGCTATGGAGGGAACTGGTCGCGCGTTACCACTACCTGGGCCACAAGGTGGCCTTTGGCGCGCACCTGCGGTACTTGGTCTGGATGTCGAATCCTCGGCGGGAGCTCTGTGGGTGCGTGCAGTTCTCCTCGGCGGCGCGGTGGCTTCAGGCGCGTGACGGCTTCATCGGTTGGGATGACGCAACGCGGCAGAAGAACCTTCCCCGGGTGGTCAACAACAGTCGGTTCCTGATCCTGCCGTGGCTTTCCATCAAAGGCCTCGCGAGTCACGTGCTGTCGTTGGCAGCGCGAGTGGTGGTCGATGACTGGGAGGAAGCCTACGGGGTGAGGCCGGTGTTGCTCGAGACGTTTGTGGAGAGGGAGCGTTACGAGGGGACGTGCTATCTGGCAGCGAACTGGGTGGAGGTGGGAGTGACTTCGGGCCGGGGCCGGATGGACCGGCACAAGAGAAAAGCCGAAGCGGTGAAAACATGCTTGGTGTATCCGCTGGTGCGTGAGTTTCGCCGAGAGCTCGGCGTTTCGCGATGAAGGTTCGAGCGGGCCGAGCTCCTGCGCCTGGAAGAGCGGCTGTCGAAAGGGGAGATTCCCGAGGATGCGTGTCCGGTGCTGCTCGAGGCGGTGCGTCATCTGCTGCGATGTCGCTATCGTCGAGGCGCTGGCATGGCGACAACGGAACGTCGCGCGAAACGCACGAAGGCAAAGGGGAAAGGGAAGAACAAGGGCCACGGGCGCAACGGGGCCAAGGACTACCCTGGTGCCGAGCACGTAGCGGTTTCGCATCCCGAGCTGAAGGCGAGCGGCCCCTGCCCCGAGCCACTGTGCCGGGGCAAGCTCTACGACACCCATGCGGCGAACAAGGATGTGGAGCTGAAGGCTCAGCCGCCGATCCAGGCGACGGTGTACGAGCGCCAGATGCTGCGATGCGCAAGTTGCCAGAAGACGTTCACAGCGCCACTTTCGTCTCAGGCCTGGGCGAGCAAGTACCATCCGAGTGTGGACGCGGTCGTTTCGGTGTTGCGCTACGCCATGGGCATGCCCCACCACCGCCTGGCGCAGTGGCAAAAGTGGGCGGGGGTTCCGTTTGCCGCCTCCACGCAGTTCGAGCGGGTCGAAGCGATGGCGAATGCCGTGTTCCCGGTCTTCCGCCACATGGAGACGATAGCCGCGAACCGGCCGCTGGTTCACAGTGACGACACCGGCGCACGGATCCTCACGTTGATGGCGGAGAACGAGACCTTGACTCAAGGCAAAGGCGAGCGCACGGGCATCTTCACCACGGGCATTGTTGCCCGCGGCTTGGACGCCACGCTTGCTCCGATCATCCTGTACGCGAGCGGACGACGGCATGCGGGCGAAAACATGGACCGGCTCCTGAATCAGCGCACCGTTCAGGAGAGCGATGTCATCCATATGGCCGACGCCTCCTCGATGGCACCGCGCTCGCCGCGACGGATTACCGCCAAGTGCATGGTGCACGCACGCCGCTACTTCTTCGAGGCCGAGCCAGCCTTCCCCGAACACTGCGAGCGGGTGCTCGAGGACATCGCGACCATCTACCGCAACGACGACGAAACGCGCGACATGACCCCCGATGCGCGGCTTGCATATCACCAGCAACACAGCCGGCCGGTGATGGATGCGCTCTACGAGTGGATCGAAAAGCAGTTCCGCGAGCGCGTGGTGGAGCCCAACAGCCGCCTTGGAAAAGCCTTTTCCTACGTCAAAAATCACTGGCAAGGGCTAACCCGCTTCCGCGAAGTGCCGGGCGTGCCCCTCGACAACAACGAGGTCGAGCAGGAGCTGAAGCCCTCACAACGGCATCGCAAGAACTCGCTCTTCTTCAAGACCCAGGCAGGCGCCGACGTGGGCGACGTGCTCCTGAGCATGATCCGCACCGCGGTAAAAAACGGTGTCGACCCGGTGCACTATCTGACGAACATCTCCATGCACGCTCGAGACGCTAGAGCAGCACCCGAGTCGTGGCTGCCTTGGAGCTACCAGAAGACGTTGGAAAGGCTCAACCGACCCGCCGCCACGGCTCGGCCATCCCCGCTCGCAGCGGAAGTCCGTTGTAGATAAGCACCGCCAACTGCTCGGCGGGTAGCGCCGCAACGCCATCCGTCGTCTGACGCGGCCACCACTGCAGGCGCCCCTTCGAGAAACGCTTCTGGCACAACCAAAAGCCCTGGCCGTCGTAGACCAATAGTTTGAGGGCCGTGCCTGAACGGTTGCGGAAAACGAATAGCGTTCCGAGGAATGGGTCGAGCTGGAACTGTTGCCGGCACACACAAGCCAAAGAATCGATGCCCTTGCGGAAATCGACGGGCTCGCAGGCAACCAGCACCTTCAGCTGGGGAACGAGCTGGATCATGCTCGGGAGCTGCCTTCCAGCGCGCCGAGCACGAAACGACACACGGCTTCGACCAACTCATTCTCACCCTCGCCGCTCGCCGTCACGACCGTGAGGCTCCCCGCTGCGCTCTCCACCGTCAGACGGCATCTGCTCGCTCCATGCTGAACCTCGCCGAGCGGCGGTGTCATCATGCCGCCCCCTAAGCCCATGCCGAACTGCGGCAGCTCGACGAACGCGTTGCCACTTGGAGCTAACGCCGTGACCCGCTCCGCCGCGCTCCGATCCTGTACTGTGCGCGGGGACCGACCCGTAGCACCCGTTCGCCCGTGCCCCTTGAAACGCTTCTCGCCCACAACGGCCCCTCCACTCTCTCGGACCTGTTTGAATCGCGCCGCATTGACTCGGAGATGACTGCAGATCGTGCTCGGCGCATACCGATCGAGCAACCCCAGCGCCGCTTTCCACAACTCCTCCGGGATCAGCCGTCCGTGTGGCTTCGCCCGCCATGCTTCGAACTGTTTCACAACGTCTTCGAGTTCTGCCTTCTTTGAGCGCATCGATGGCCTCCTTGAGCAATCTCTCCGCTCAACTTACGAACCCAACAGCACCTAAGTCACGCACTGCTGCCGCAAGGACACGATAGTACCAGTACTCGAGGTTCCTGTTTTGGCTCAGTAGTCCGTCCAGAAGATCTTTCTCCTCTCGGAACTTCACGACGTTGCGCTCGTGCCGGAGGAAGTATCGGGAAACGACATCGAGCGTCAAAGAGTAGACGAGACCCAACTTGCCGTGCGCGACGCGCGCAGCGGGGAGCTCGTCTTCCGGAACGTCATAGAGGTTTCCATCCGCCGTCACCAACTCCATGCCCCGCACGAGCTCCGAGAGCGAACCGAGGTTTCGGCCAGAACCGTGGGTATCGTTCGCAATGGCACCTGCGATACTCTGTCGATCCGTATCTCCCATGTTTGGAAGCGCCAACTCATTGGCGAAAAGCCACTCATTGAGATCTGCGGTCTTGATGCCTCCCTCCACCTTCACCGTCCCTTCTGCCTCGTTGATCGTCAGAGGTTTGTTCAGTTCGTCGGTGATGATTATGGCACCGTTGCCGCTCAAGCCGAGCTGACTCCAGGCGTGCCCGCTTCCGACTGCTCGCACTTTGTACCCGCGAGCGGCGGTTTCTTTGATAACGTTTCGCGCCTCTTCGAGAGACCTGGGACGATAGATTTGCTTCGGATTGCGGTAAACCACCGTCCCGGCCCAGTTTCTCCATTCCATAGCAGACGTTCCTCTCTCTCTCGGCCAGGGGATCGCTTCGGGCACCGCTCCGCCTCGAACCCGGGCTCCTGTTTCGAGCCCTTCGATGTCCACGTCAAATGAGACGGATGGAAGCTCGGTTTTTCGGCTAGGAACAGGAACTTCTCACCCACACGCCGGAAATTGCGGAGAAGAATTCGTCCAATCAGGTAGTAGTCCAGAAAGGGGATTCTATGTCTGGGTTACTTTCACGACGTGCAACGAGCCCAACGTGTGACAGAGCACGTGCTCACTGCCGACGCGGAGTGGGGGCGTGAAGCTGCTCGGGCTCGTACCCGCGGGTGACACCGAAGGGCACCCCTGTCTGACCCTAGACAGAATCCGCTTCGAACGTTTCGCACCGTGAGGTCGGGGGGACGCTGAGCGTTCAGGCCCGAACACTCCGGTGGTCCGGGACCACCGGAAGCTCGTGACGGCTCCCGTGCGTTTTCGCGAGCCGCGTCATGACATTCGTTCGGTGAAGCTCTCTGGTGTCGGCGGGGCTTGCGGTTTCCACGCCCAGCTCGAAATTCCTGCGGCGAAGCTCGCGGAAGATGCCATCCCATCCTTCGAACAGGCGACGCTCGTCGGCGCGCGACATCCAGCCGGGCCGCATCTTGGTGCGTAGGGTCTCGACGGCGCTGCGTGCCGCCACGCGGAAGGCGGTCTGGAGCTTGGAAGCATGCGCGGCGTCTCCTCTCAACCCGCTGAGACCGCGGCGTAGCGAGGCAAGAAACCCACCGGCCGCCGCGTGGAGGCTCTTGCGGCTGTAGAAACGTGTCAACAGCCGCAGCTTCCACCACGTCAGGTCGAGGCGGCCGAGATGATCGCAGTAGCTCTGGGTCGCCACGAGCTGTTGCGCGGCAAGGATCGTTCGCTCAGGACAGACCCAACTGTCGCGGATCGGATCGGCGGCGGCACGGGCTCGGGCAAGTTTGTACGCGTTCGAGATCGGCCAGGCGAGACGCCCCGCCGAGCGGGCGGGGCGATCCCCCTCGGCGAGCGCCGATGCGACCCTGCGCTCGGCGGGCGTGACGACACTCGCGGGGATGACGCGCGGCGATGCGTTCCGAATGGTTCCGCTGCCTCACTGGGTTTTCTGGTACTGGACGAACGCCAGCGCGTCGTGGCGAGTCGTTTCGCTCGCGTCACCCGTCCTGGCCAGGGGGCCGCCTCGGTGGGGCCGTTGCGTTACGCGACGCCTTTGACTGTCCCGCCGGGTCGCTACACACTTCGGTTCGCCGCCGTCGACGATTCGGAACGCTCGGGCAACGTCGCGCACGCGATCGAGGCTCGCCTCCGCTCGCAGGACGGAATCGAGGTCGGCGATCTGCTGCTTGCCGAAGCGCGTGTCGCCGATGTACCAGACGTCCTCGGTTCCCAGTCCGGTTCAACACCCTGTTCGCGGTCGTCGATCTCCGAAAAAAAGCGCCGGAGCTCCTCGACAGTTTTGATCGCCGCTCCGGAAGAACGCGGGGAGTACGAGCCAGAAAGTGAGCCGGAGGGCCTTTGTTAATCCCGACGGAAAACTGAAATGCACAGCACCGTCAAGGAAGTGGAAACGTAATTGGGCCCCGTCGAGTAGTCCTCTATCGACTCGGGGTCTCGCGCAAAATCCGATCGTAGACCCTTCGAGCTTCGTCGTACGCTTCCCCCGCGGCCTCCCGATCCTCCTCGCGAATCTTGGGGGATTTCATCTCCCAGCAACGGTCGACCGCTTTGCGGCACCACTCGGCGCTTCGTCTCGAGGCGCGAATCGGCGCGTCGTCGACGAGGGCGAAGATCGGATTGGTGTGCGAGCTCGCAAAGATCCGAAGGGCGAGCCAGCTCGAGCGATCCACGTCGTGCTCGAACGTGAGCTCCTTCCAGTCCCCGTCGGCGACGATCTCCTTCGTTGCCACGGACTCTCCGTTGACCACGAGCTCCACGGGGACATTTCGACTCGTTCCGATGCGGGCGCTCTCGATATCCCAGTAGGGGCGCTCGTCGAGGGGCCGTGAACCGGTTGCGAAGTCACCGCCGATGTGGCAAAAGCGGGAGCCAAAGGAGGTGAATCATGCCCAAGTACGTCATTCGGGGAAGCTACACCGCGGAGGGGGCCAAGGGGGTTCTCAAGGACGGCGGCTCGGGGAGACGCGAGGCGGTCGAGCAAGCCGTCAAGAGCGTCGGCGGAAGCATCGAGGTCTTCTACTTCGCGTTCGGGGAAACCGATGCCTACATCATCGTGGATGCACCGGATAACGCCGCCGCCGCGGCGGTGGCGCTGACGGCCTCAGCGGCGGGAACCGCCGCCGTGCAAACGACGGTACTCCTCACTCCGGAGGAAATCGACGACGCGGCGAAGAAATCGGTGAGCTACCGCCCGCCGGGAGGCTAGCCCTCCGATCGCCAATCGCCCGTCAGCGCCGTCCTGCCCTCGTCGAGACGGGACTGGCGCTCGGGTTCAGTCATAAGCGGCGAGTGTAGCCGATCGAAACGGCGTCTGCTCGTCGTAGGGCAGTCGCTATGGCCAGAGCCCGCGGATGTAGACGACTTCGTCTACATCGCGGTAGTAGACGACCCAGTTCTCGGCCAGAAACCAGCGGTGACCTCGAAAGCGCCCCCGCTGGCGTACGGGGTAGAGGCGGGGAAATCTCTCCAGGAGAGAAGCATTGTCCAGGATGATCTCGCGTTCCCGATCGGGCAACTCTAGCAGGACATCGACGACGCTCTCAGGCCAATGGACAGTTAGTTAGGGCTTCTCGACCAGCCGGATGCGGCCCCACCGGTTGGGAATCTTGCTCGGAAAGGCGCCCGACTGCTCCGTAATCGCTCCAGGTGTACACGCTCGATAGACCCGGGTCCTCGCCGGTCGTGAAGCTCCAGAGATCGCCGGGTGTCACCCCTTTCTCGTTGACCTCGTCGACGCGCCAGTAGTACGTGGTCACGGGCTCGAGCGGCCCGGGGCGGAAAGAGGTTTCTGGCTGACGACCCCGAAGCGCAGGTGGGTTGGTCGTTCCGAAATGGACGTCGTGTGCACTCGCCGCCGCACCCGGTGTCCACCGGAGGACCGGATCGAGAACGACCTGATCCGAGCCGTTCTCGGGCTGCGGATTGGACGCGGGCGCCGGCGGGCCGGCGGCTTCGTGGGTTACCTCGACGATGTCCAGGTAGAAGCTCGACCCCGTTCCTCCGAAGATGCGGAAATCGGCGCCCCGTTCTGCCGGTTGCCGAAGTAGGCATCGGCGAGCCGAAACGTGTGAGCTCTCCAGGTCCGGCTGTCGGAAAGGCTGATGGCGCCGCCGAATTTGTACCGCTTGCCGTCCGAGGCGTCGTACTGCAGCATCAGCAAGCCCATGCCGGAATCGAAGTACTCGACCGTCACCAGGGTCTCGGCATGCCCTCCCTGAAAATGAAATGCATCACTCACCCCGAAGTAGAAATAGAAGTCCGCGTTCGGATCGGCGTTCGCCCTCGCTTCCCTTCCGCCGATGGCGAACGGGATCGTCCCGCCGTCGGGAGGCTCGAGACTGAACAGGCCGTGCTCCTGGTTCGTCGGGCCCAGGTCGATACGGGCGGGCCCGCCCCCACCAAGAGGAAAGTTGTACAGGTGAAGGATCCAGTCATCGGCATCGGGCGCGACGAAGGATCGTGCCCACCGCCAGAGACGGCACCGATGGGACGTCGCTCGCCGGTGCGAGGGTCGAACCAGTCGGCGGCAAAGCTCCTGCCCGTCTGAGAGAGGTCGAGCGTCACGCCGCCACCTGCTGGAAGCTGCACGACGTACTCGTTGCCGGGCCAGGCGGCGGCTATCCCTTGATTGACGAGCTCCTGGGCAGGTGACAGCAGATGAAACTGCGTTTGGCTGAAGAAGTCGTAGAGAATCGACAGGTAGGCTGCGCCCGGCGTGTCCGTGGCGGTCAGCACGAAATCGCCGACGCGGTGATACGTCGAGTACCAGGGCGTGTGATTGCCATAGACGCCGTAACCGCCTGCAAGGGCGAGGGCATAGTGACCCCTCCGCACATCTTCCGGAGGCTGGTTGTTCGCGAAGACCCTCGGATCACCTTCGTAGCCGTACTCGAGGTTCACCACCGGCTTGTCGAAGATGCGCGACTGAGCCACAAGGGCTCGCAGCTCCTCCGGAGATCCGAAACGCTGCTGACTGACGAAGGAATGCTCGGGATCGGGTCCGAACGTGTCGGTTGTCGCCACGGTATGAAGTGAGAGCGGGTGGTCGTAGGGATCCGCTCTGTCGACGAAATTGGAGTAGTCACGCCATCGCGATCGAGGCTCTCCCGCCTCCTCGAACTCTCCCACGAGTATCCAGAACACGTTCTTCGAAGCGTAGCGGGCAACGAGATAGCGCATGTAGCGCTCGTATTGCGCCGCCGTCTGGTACTCCTGATAGCCCTCGTTTCCCCACGAGAAGAAGAGACCCGCCACCATGCCCCGGACGTTGAGATAGTCGATCTTGCGGTCCACGAACCGGAAGTAGTCCGGGTTGAGTGCGTCGGTGTCGTAGGTCTCCCGATCGTGATCCTGTTCGCGGTAGATGGGCCCACCTTCGCTCGCCAGAAAATCGTGCACGACCCCGTGGGCGTAGTTGAAGCGCTGGTCGGCTCGATCGTCCACCAGGCTCTGGAAGGAGCCGTCGAGAAACCGGAGGTTGTAGAACATGTGCCAGATCGTGTCGCCCATCAGAAAGAAAGGCTCACCGCTGCCCGCCCACTCGAACGTGTACGGACGCTCCGGGGAAACGCGAACGTAGCCACCGTTCGCCGACGGCTTGCTCACGAAGCTCCCGCTCTGCCCGTTGAGCTCGGGATCGTTCGAGCTGACGTGCCAGCTCCACGCGCCCGTCTCGGTCGGAAGAACGCACAGCTTGTAGATCTCGCCGCCGTCCCAGAATCCATCGATCGTCAGACTGCGGGTCGGCCCCACGAAAGTGCCGCGGAGCCAGACGTCCGTGTAGGGATTCGCGTACCGTCTCCCGGACCGAAGGGCGATCTCGTGCTCGGAGTACGCGGGCACGACGGGGGCTTCACCGGCTCGCACTTCGAAGGGCCGGGGCTCACTCCACGGACCCCATCCCCTGTCATTGCGGAGCCGAACGTGCGCAAAGTAGCTCGTCCCGTTGGAAAGGGGCCCGCTCACGGCGTTGCTCTCCCTCCTCGCGACCTGGCCCGAGTTCCAGACGGCGCCAGACTCCGGATTGGTGGAGCTCGTGACGCGCACCTCGTAGTGGGTGTGGCGATTGCCTGTCCAATCGATGACCGGCGCGAGCGTGTCCGAGACGGCGCGAGGCCGATCGATGAGAGGCGACGCCGGAACCGCTCCGTAGTCGTAGATGCGGACGTTCGAGTACACCGCGCCGAGGATGGCGTTGTTTCGCGTGTTGGTGCCGATACGAATGTCGTGAATGCCCGGCCGGTAGATGCTCCGGTAGACAAACGGCCAGCGATCGGTGTCCTGGCCGTCGATAAAGAAGCGAACGAGGCCGTCTTTCCACTCCAGCCGCATGTGGTAGGTCTTGTGCTCCTCCCACGGGAAGGCGCCGACGTGTGAGTAGTCCTCGACATGGTTCACCCCGTCGGTACTGATGATGAACTTGAGATGGTTGGCGAAGTAGGCCTCCTCGTCCCTTCCGTAACGATGCACGACGAACTTGAACGGATTCTTCCGGATGTCGGGGGTGTAGACATGCCGCGGATCGCCGAACGAGGCATCGTACATGCTCATGAGCTGACCGCGATGATTCTGAGGACGGGTGTCGTTGAAGCGCAGACCGGTGACGTCGAACTCGACCGCTCCCTCCCTGACCAGCGGCGACACTCGCGAAAAGCAACAGATAGGCCAGAAGGAGCTTCGTCTGAATTGGTCCCGGGCTCATAAGGTTTTCACTCCGTCATCGAAAATCGTCAGAACGTACCGCCCGGCGCTCGAATGCGCGGTGATCGAGGATGCTGGATTTCTCCCACAACGAAACGAGGGGAAAACCCCACAGTGCGGGAGGAGGGGTCCGCCCACGCGGAACCCAGGAGTTCCGATTAGTCTTCAGGAAGCCAGGAAAGAGTGTGGATTTCTGACGGTCTTGGCTCTGCGTCTCTGCGCCTCTGCGTTAATTCTCCAGAAGCAATCCTCCTCGGTTGCACGTCAGCCGGCTTGGCGCGTCTGCACCCACCGCAGCCCGGGGCGGCGGGCCTCCGCCAGCGCGCGGAGCAAAGGGATGTCGCGGTCGTCCTTGGGGTCAGTGATGAAGCCCGTTTCGGAGTGGACGGTCATGAAGCCGCTCTGTTGCTGGATGAGCTCGAAGTGGCGGACGTAGGCCTCGACTGTCGTGCGGGGATAGAACTCGGGCTCGTCGTCGACGATGGGCCCGGGGAACGTCGGCCATCCAAACGTGAGCTCCGGGAAATCGCGACGCGGGTAGTGGATGTTCGCCCACGACGCCCTCGGGTAGATGTAGTTGCCGTAGGCCCCATCGGGCTCCCTTCCGGACGAGCACGAGATGGTGACGGAAGGCCACCGGGTCCGCACCTGACCGAGAACCCGGTTGACGCGGCTGGTCCCCCACCCTTTGCCATGGATGTCCACTTCATTGCCCAGCTCGAAGAGGATGTTCGAGAGATCCTTCAACGCGTCGATGACCTCGAAGACGTAATTCTCTGTTTCCGCAAAACGGCGATGGAGCGGTCCGTTCTGTTCGAACTGGGTGACGAGGGCGACGTACTCGAGGATGGCACCACTCGGGGCGAACACCTCTCGAATGGTCTCCCGCACCGTATCGATGTGGTGCGTCGAAGGATGAAGGCCGCTCGCGTCCACAGCGCGGTGCTTGGGGACCTGATCGAGCAGCGGATCGGACGGCCAGAAAGAGGTGTCAGCGAAGACGCGGAAGACGGTAAGGCCCTCGGTCAGGCCGCGTTCGACCCAGGCTTTTCGCTCCTCGAGGGATCGGCCGAACAGCCCGAAGCTGGTGTAGCCGCGGTAGTCGAAGTTGAAGCGACCGCCGATCACGAGAGGGCGGAACCCGGAGTTCTTCGCGGCATACTCGGCGCTGCGGAGGAGGCTCTCCCGCATGTCGGCCTCACTCAGGCCGGCGTTCATCGCCGCGTTGTAGGAGGCGAGGCCCCCGGCGTCGGGCTCGCGCTCCAGGATCTCCAGATAGCCGTTGCGGATGATCCGCGTGAAGTCCGTCACGTCGATGAGCCTCCTACCAGGGCGAGAGCTCCCTGCGGTTGCAGCGCTGCCCGCAGCGTGTGGTAGGCGGGCTTCGGCGAGAAATCCTCGTTCACGATGCCGAATCCGCCGTTCCCCTGCCCCGGACCATCCCAGTAGTGAAAGAAGAACAGGCGAGTCACCCAGAGCTCTTGCCGAAGCGTCCGAAGCACGTCGTCGTAGTACTGCCGCTGGTTCCCATCCGACGTCTTGCGGCCCGTCTCGGTCAGCCAGAAGGGCCGGTCATCGACACCGAACCGCCGCATCAGCGTGACGAGAGAGTCCTGGAAGAATCCGTCGGTGCGCAGGTCAACGATCGCGTCCCGTCCGTTGGTGGTGTAGTTGTGATGGTTGATGATGTCGATCACCGACCTGGACTTCATCACCTCTTCGAACCAGTCCCGCCAGTCGCCGATGTTTGCAAGACCGGGGGCGATGACGCGCACGCCGGGATCCACCTCCGCCGCTACGCGTGCCCCCGACTCCAGAATCATGGTTCGATACTGGGACATCGACCCGCGCCAGAACTGGTCGACGTTCGGCTCGTTCCAGAACTGCCAGTGAAAGATGCGACCCCGATAGCGCGTCAGTGCCTCTCGTGCGATGTCGGTCCAGAACGTGACCGAGGCGGGTGGATCTCCGATTCGAGGATTGGCCGGGTTGGACGACGCCCAGGCGGGTGTGTAGGACAGCGTGGCCATGATCTCGAGCCCGAGATCGAGCGCACGGTCGACGACGCGGTCCCACTCTTGCCACCGGAACACACCCTGCTCGGGTTCGATGCGATACCAGTCGAATCGACCCGAATCCATGGAACGTGGAGGTTGAGCGCCACGTCGTTCAATATGGTGTTCGACGGAACGTGGACATTGAGCCCGACCCGCGGAGCAAGAAGGTTCAAGGGATTTTTTCGGGCGTACTCGGCGCTGCGCAGGAGCGACTCTCGCATGTCCTCCTCGCTCATGCCCTGGTTCATGAGCCCGTTGTAGCTCTCGAGACCGGAGGCGTCGGCCTCCCGGGCGAGAATCTCCCGGTAGGCGTCGCGGATGATGGGCCGAAAGCTGGGCATGGCGTCCCGTCGCGCCTTCAGCGTCGGCTGGCGCTCTTTCGCGCGGCCTTCTTCTTCGTGGACTTCCCTGCTTTCTTGGCTTTCTTCCTGGAAGAGCTTTTGCGCGCTCCCGATCGAGCTAACGCCGCTGCATCTGAAGGGTTCTTGCGCGCGTACTCCTGGCTCCTGAGGAGCGACTCCCGCATCTGCGACTCGCTCATCCCCGCATTCATGAGGCCGTTGTAGGCTTCGAGTCCGCCCGCGTCCGCGGGCCTCTCCAGAATTCGCATGTAGGCCTGGTTGATGACGCGACTAAAGTCGGGCACGTCGATCCTCCTGCTATCGTGAGTCTCCGCGTGGGAGCGCTTTTGCCCGAGGCGCAGACCGGTGCCGCACGAGAGGAGAGCTTTGCGCGCGCGCCAGGCAGGACAAGAACACGAATCCGTCCTCGTGCGGCGCGCTCGGTCAGGACTGCCGCGGGACTATACACCACGCGCTTCGCTTTTGCGAGCTGAAACGATCGGTCTTCAGTAACTGCACCGCCAGTTCCCCTGCCCCTGCCCCAGCCCGAGCCCGTGCCCCTGCCCGTCTTTGGTTCCGTTCCCGCACCCGTTCCCGGGCGGCCGTATCGGGCACTGACATTCATGTCAGTCAGGAGGCAGAGGGTGACCGAGGCCGCAGCGTTGCCCAAACGCATTACAATAGCAATTGCATGCGTATCCGACTCGGCAAGTGGCTATTCGCGGGACTCCTGCTCCTGCCCGCCAGTGCGTTTTCGTCCGATGACGGCGACTGGCAGGTGGTCGAGAGCCCCCATTTCACCGTGGTCACCGACGTCTCCAGGGACGCCGCGCGAGAAGTGGCGCTGAAGCTCGAAGAGATCCGCGTGATCTTCTCGAAGGCATTGCCCGAGGGGCTCAAGCCGCAGCCAGGAACGAAGCTCGATGTCTTCGCGGTGACCGAGGGCAGTCTCGAGGAGCTCCTCCCGCAGTACGGCCGAGGACGCGGTGAATCGATGCCGGCAGGGCTCTTCGTGCGACGACCGACAAGAGCTTCATGCTGCTTCAGGAGAACGCCCGGGGTGAGAATCCTTACGAGCTCGTCTACCACGAATACTTCCACGCGCTCATGATGCCGGCCATGCCGTGGGCTCCGTTGTGATCCAGGAAGGCCTCGCCAGTGTCTGGGAGAACACGGCGTTCCGGAAAGACACCGTAGAAACGGCGCGTCCCAGCAATATCTATCTCTCTCTGCTACGGAGCGAGCCGCTGTTGCCGCTCGACGAGCTCCTCGCGACCGACGCTTCGTCGGCGCACTATCGCGACTCGCACGGTGCCAGCATTTTCTACGCGCAGTCCTGGGCGCTCACCCACTTCATTCTGTTTGGCGACGACACCAAGACAGCGCAAGCCACGCTCAGCAACTATCTGGAGCTCATGAAGCAAGGCCTGCCGCAGGAGCGCGCCTTCGACGAAGCGTTCGACGATCCCGATGAACTGGAAGCGGGTCTTCGAGCCTACGTGCGACAACGACAGTTCCCGGCCCTCCGCATGGACCGGCCCCACCCGATGGACGCATCGGAGCTCGCGTCGCGGAAGCTGTCGCCCGCCGAATCCCACGCCCGTCGAGGCAGCTTCTTCGTGCACAACGGGCAGCTCACCGAAGCACAGTTCCACATCGAAAAAGCGCTCGAGCTCGACCCGGGAGAGCCGATCGCCCTCGAAGCCAAGGGGCTCCTTCTGGTCCGTCACGGCGACTGGGTCGTCGCACCGGTCTTCTTCGAAAAGGCGTTGAGCGCTGATCCCAACCGGCACCTCCCCCACTACTACCTGGGCCTGATGGCCGGACAGGCCTACGATGACGAAGAACGGGTGTCCAGAATGCAGGAGCGCCTCGAGCAATCCGTTTCTCTCAACCCCTCCCACGCACCGGCGCTCGCGCGGCTGGCTATTCTCTATCGCTTCGACGACGCGCGGCACGAGGAAGCGCTATCCATGGCCGAGCGCGCGGCGGCTCTCATGCCCGACGACGCCATATCCCACGCCTCACAGGGTGTGGCGCTGCGCGTGAACGGTGAGCTCGACGGTGCCATCGACTCGTTCGAAACCTCGCTGCGACTCGACCCGGACCTCGAGCTGGCCCGACTCGAGCTCGAAGAGACGAAGCGGCTGCGAGAGCACCCCTTTGCAGGAATCTGGCAGTTGCAGACCTATCAGGTGTGGATCAAAATCTCTCCCGGGGGCGAAGTCTTCCACTGCCGTGTCGATCCGGAGGGCACGGTGGATCGAAAGAACGGCCGCCTCGAGGGGTCGAGCATCCTCTGGGGCGCGGATGGCCCGGAAGAGGCCATCGAGCTCGAGGGCGCGACGCTCGTCGTCACGACCGACGGCGGAGCCTTTTCCTTCGACCGCAAACGGTTCGTGAGCGGCAAGTGCCGCGCGCCGTTCTGAGCGGACCAGACAAGACTAGCGGTCTTCGAAAAGCGACATCTGAGCGCCGCGCTTGCGGGGCGGTTGGAAGAGCTCGGTGCTCAAGGGAGCGAGCCGCTGATCCAGACCGTACTTGCGAGCCGCGACCTGAAAGCGGCGCTCGAGCACTTCGGCATACGGTCCGGTGCCGCTCATTCTCGATCCGAACCCGGAGCGATACAGAGCCCCGTCTCGGGTGTCACGGATCAGGCTCAGCACGTGTGCGGCGCGGGTCGGGTAGTGCTCTTCGAGCCAGTCCGAGAACAGTTCCTTCAGCTCGAGCGGGAGACGCACCAGAATGTAGCCGGCAGATCGTGCGCCGGCATCGGCGCTCGCCTCGAGAATCGCTTCGAGCTCGGAGTCGTTGAGAGCCGGAATCATGGGCGAGGCCAGAACGCCAACCGGAACACCCGCCTTGCTCAGTCCGCGGACCGCCTCCAGCCTCCGAGTCGGAGTCGGAGCTCTCGGCTCCATGGTGCGGGCGAGATTGCGATCCAGTGTCGTCACGGAGACGAAGACGTTCGCCAGCCGGCGCTCCGCCATGGGAGCGAGGATGTCGAGGTCGCGGAGCACCATGTTGGATTTGGTCACGACGGCGACCGGATGCCTCAGCTCGGCGAGCAGCTCCAGAATCCGCCGCGTGATGCGGAGCTCCTTCTCCACCGGCTGGTAGGGATCGGTGTTGGCGCCGAGGGCGAGCACCTGAGGGCGGTAGGAGGGTTTCGACAGCTCCTCCTTCAGCCGCTCCGGAGCCTCCGGCTTCGATAGAATCTTCGTCTCGAAGTCGAGACCGGGCGAGAGGCCGAGGTAGGCATGCGTAGGTCGCGCAAAACAGTAGATACAGCCGTGCTCACACCCGCGGTAAGGGTTGACCGACTGGTCGAAGGGCACGTCGGGCGAATCGTTACGGGCGATGATCGTGCGCGAGCGATCGGGAGTCACCGTCGTCGGCACCTTCGGTGCCGCCTCGGTGTCCCAGCCGTCATCGAACGCCTCTTGGCGGTACCGCTCGTAACGACCGGACCGGTTGGTCAGCGCTCCGCGTCCTTTGTGCCTCGCCGCATCGCCCATCACCAGACATTCTCGCCAAACTCCAGGGGGAACCGCAAGGCGCAATGACGAAGGGGTGGGACGCCGTCGGTATCGGACTCGCCGTCCGTGACATCACGGTCGAAGTGAAGGACTTTCCGAAGGCCGACCAGAAGATTCCGGCGCGCTCGTTCCATGAGAGTGGCGGAGGGCCGGTTCCAACGGCACTCGTGACGCTTTCCCGACTCGGCCGCCGTACGATGCTCTCTTCGGTCGTCGGTCACGACCCGGTCGGCGAGACGATTCGGCGGAATCTCGACGACGAAGGAGTCGACGTCGGCGCGGTGGTCTCCCGCGACACGTTCCGATCACCGACGAGCGTCATCGTGGTCGAGAACGGCCGCCGCACGATCTTCGAGGCACCCGCGAGCTCGGGCGGACTCCCGTTGTCCTGGCCGGAGGTCGAGTCGCGACTGCCTCTGAACGACTCCCGGAGCCTTCTCCTGGACGCGCGCCTGCCGGATATTCAGCTCAGGGCAGCCGCACGAGCCCGTGAAGCGGGGGCGCTCGTCGTGCTGGACTGCGGTCATCCAAGGGAAGGCGTGGATGAGCTGCTCGCGCTGAGCGATGTCGCGATCCTCTCGCACACGTACCCGCAGACACTCCACGGGGACGACTTCGACGAAGAGGCTTTCGTTTCGGGGTTAGTCGAGCGGATTGCCCCGAACGGCGCCGGTGTGGCGGGCCTGACGCTCGGCGCGAGAGGATGCCTGCTGCAAAGCAGGGACACGCCGCCGATGCGCATCCCAGATCTCGTCGTGGACGCGCTCGACACGACGGGCGCCGGGGACGTGTTCCATGCCAGGTTCGTCCATGCTTTTCTGGCCGGACGGAGCCTCGAGGAGGCAGGTCGCTTCGCCAACGTCGCGGCGGCCCTCAAGTGCAAGGGAATGACCGGAAGGGCACCCCTGCCGCCGGAAGCGGCCATCTGGGAGCTGGCTTCTCGTCCTTGACTTCCCGCCGGCGGGGGAAATGCGAACTAGGACGCTAGTCAGAAAAGACAGGGACAAGAACACCAAGATCACAGAGCAGCTACACCGCAACCAAGGGAAACCCGGCAAGTGCTGACTCGGGAGAAAACATAACGCGAAGGTGCAGGGCGCAAAGAGAACCAGTCCTCGATCTTCGTGTTGATTCTGAGGCGTTATTCACGGACCGCAGTACTGGGCTAGGATCGTCCCGTCGGGCAATCGACATGAGAGCCGCAACCCTTCTCTTTGTTTTGTTCTCAGGCACCGTTGCCGGCGCGGCACAGCCCCTCGTCTTCGCTCCGTCTCGAGACGACGCGGACTGCGTTGTGGCGCTCGAAGACCAGCTCCCTGAGCAAACCCTATTCCTTTTACGATTCACGCCCGCCTACTTTCGAATCGTCAACAAGTACCGTACGCCCGAGTACTTCGAGGCTCTCACCGACCTCCGAGAGGTGACCGAAGATCTGCTCGAACGGACGATAGAGCGTCTCGGCGACCTGCCGAGGGACCGTCGGCATATCACGCCTCTGACGGAGGTGACGTTCGACCCGATGGACGCCTGCATCCAGGCGGCGTCGATGATGCACACCGAGTTCGGCATGAACGTCTTCGACGAAGGCCAGTACGGCTTTGCGGAGTTCCACTTCGATATCGCCAACCAACTGATTACGCTGATACTGGACGGCGACCGGCACGATCGCTTCTTCAGAAACTGGCTTCTCGCCCTCGGCTACTACCTGCAGGGGGTGATGTTCCTTCACGATTCCGAGCACGCATCGCACTCTTTCGTGATGGCGCAGGAGTATTACGACGAGGCGGTGCGTCAATTCGGTGACGACGCCGAAAGCCTTCTTTCCGCCGGCACGCTCTACGAAACGAGCGGTTCACTGCGAACCGATAAGAAGCACCTGGAGAAGGCCGAGGAGCTCTATGCGCGAGCGGTTACCGCGGATCCCGCCGTCGCGGAGGCTCAACTTCGGTACGGTCGGATCCTCGAAAAACTAGAAAAGTATTCCGAGGTCGAAGCACCCATCGCGAAGGCTATTGCGCTCGACGAGAGCACCCACATCACCTATATCGCACACCTGATCGAGGGCCGGGTGGCCGAGCGCGGTGGCCGCGTCGAAGAAGCGATCCTGCACTACGAGACGGCCGTCGAGCTGATCCCGCGCTGGCAAGTCGCCTACGTATCGCTCAGCCATGCCCTGCACGTCTCGGGACGCAGGACGGAATCCGCGGAAGTGCTCGCCACGTCACTGCGATTGCGCCCGGAGACCGCTTCGGACTACGACGGCTGGTGGATTTACGAGCTCGGGCGCACCGGTCGCTTCGACCGCCACTGGACGAGCATGCGAGAGGAGATCACCTTTTGATCGGCCTGATGCTTCTCGCCGTGACACCTGCCCTTTTCCAGGAGCAGACTCCCCGGACGCACCGCTTTCGGGTCGCGGTCCAGGCGGTTCAAGTCGACGTCTATGTAGAGCGGAAAGGGAAGGCGGTACTCGACCTCACCCGGGAGGACTTCGAGCTGTTCGACAACGGTATTCGCCAGCGGATCGAGCTGGCGAACGTGGACACCGCGCCCCTCAGCGTGGCTCTGGTCGTCGACGCAAGCGACAGCATGGCAGGGCGTCGCCTGCTTCGTCTCCAGACCGCTGCCCACGCGTTTTTGAATGGGCTCGAGCCCAAGGACCAGGCCAGCCTCATCACGTTTACCCACCGAATCGAACAGCAAACGGAGCTGACCAGCAACTTCGATGTCATTCACAGCGCGATCGACCACACGGAGGCTCACGGCGCCACAGTGTGGCACGATGCTCTCTATGCCGGGCTCAAGACCGTCGAGCCGGTTTCTCAACGAGCCATCGTCCTCCTGTTCACCGACGGAGAGGATACTTATAGCTGGCTTCGAGCCGAACAGTTGATGCCCCTGGTGGAGCAATCGAGCGCGGTGCTCTATGCCGTCACCCGACTGGAGGCCGGCTTTCCAGGAATCGGCAACTTCACCCCGAACAGATGGCAAAGCCAGTGGCGTGAATCGCTCGAACGGCGCTCGGCCCGCACGAAGCTCCTCCGAAAACTTGCAGAAGCGAGCGGGGGGCGGCTGATCGAGACCCCTTCGACCTCGGAGCTCCAGGAGATTTTCCTGACCATTCTCGCGGAGATGAAAACACGGTATCTACTGACCTATCATCCTTCCAGCGTCGAAGAGGGCTGGCACGACGTGGAGGTCAAGCTCAAGGGACAAAAGGCCGACGTTCGTGCCCGCCGGGGCTACTTCTACGAGGCTCCGGAGCGCTGAGTCCCAGAGCGCCTTCGGGTTGACGTTCCACGAATCCATTCCCATGTGAGGTTTACACCCATGTCCTTTCCAAAGCACGCCGTTCTCGCCGCAGTCGTTCTGCTCGTGGCCGCGAGCCCGTTCGCTCAGGATGGGCGCGTCACGCTGGAGCAGATCATGGCTGACCCGGACTGGCTCGGACGCCAGCCACAGAACCCCTACTGGGCCGACGATAACCTCTCCTTTTACTACGAGCGAAAGCAGGACGGGGCCGAGGCGCGCGATCTGTTCCAGGCCGACCTGGAAGGCACCGTGATGCGTCAAGTAGAGGATGCCGATCGCGGAAACGCGGATGTCCACGGCGGTGATTGGAGCCGCGATCGCACGAGCAAAGTCTACACCCACGAGGGCGATCTCTTTCTCGAGGACGTTGCGAACGGCAGGCTCCGCCAGCTCACACGAACCGAGGCTCGGGAATCCTCACCGCGTTTTCTCGTCGGAGACGACCGAATCTGGTTCCACCGCGGGGACGAGGTATTCGTCCGAGAGCTCGATAGCGGCCTGGAGTATCAGCCCGCGGTCCTGCGCCTCGAAAAGGACCCGCCGAGGAAGAGCCGTTCGACTACTTGCAAGAGCAGCAGCACCGATTGATCGACTATGTACGCGAGCAGAAAGAGAAGGAGGATGCTGCGAAAGATAGGGAAAAGAAAGCTCGGGACGCGGACCCGACTCGTGTTCCCAATCCGTTCTACCTGGGTGACGACGTCGAGCTCGCCGGATCGGGCCTCTCCCCGACCGGGGAGTGGATGCTCGTGTTGCTCGTACCGAAGAAAAAAGACGACGGCAAGACGAACCAGCAGATCACCGATCTCGGCGGAATGAACGACTTCGTGCTGTCACCAGACGGCGAAGGGCTCCTCCTCACGCACTCGACGACGACGATGCCTCCCGAGCTCTACATCCAGGTCGCCCGGCCGGATGCTCCGGCGCGCCGGGTCACCGGCACGGTCTCGGAGGCTTTTCTAGCCGTGCCCTGGGTGGCGCCGGAGATCGTGGCCATACTCTCCACCCATCACGATCGGCCGATCTACTCCCGCGTATATGCGCCCGGCGCGCCGAGCTCCGCGAAGCGACCCGCCGTCGTCTTCGTTCACGGGGCGGGCTACCTCCAGAACTCTCACCAGGGCTGGTCCGGCTACTTTCGCGAGTTCATGTTTCATACCTTGCTGATCCAGCACGGCTTTGTGATCCTGGATATGGACTATCGAGCCTCCGCCGGCTACGGACGGGACTGGCGCACCACGATCTATCGCGACATGGGAACGCCGGAGCTCGAAGACCTGGAGGACGGCGTGCAGTGGCTCGCCGAGCACAAGAACGTGGATCCGAAGAGGGTCGGAGTCTACGGTGGCTCGTACGGGGGGTTCATTACTTTCATGTCTCTCTTCAAGAAACCCGAACTGTTCGCCTGTGGCGCCGCCCTCAGACCTGTCACCGACTGGGCACACTACAACCACGGCTACACGTCGCGAATCCTCAACACCCCGAGCGTCGATCCCGAAGCCTACGAGCGAAGCTCCCCCATCGAGTTTGCCGAAGGCTTGAGCAAGCCGCTCCTGATCGCTCACGGCATGCTGGACGACAACGTCTTCTTCAAGGATTCCGTCCGACTGGTTCAGCGGCTCATCGAGCTCGAGAAAGAAGGCTGGGAGATGGCCATCTATCCGGTCGAGCCACACGGATTCCGCGAGCCTTCCAGCTGGCTCGACGAGTACCGTCGTATCTTCAAGCTGTTCGAGACCCACCTAGTGTCCCGTCTCGGAAGTGAGGTTAGCATCGAGAGCGTCGAGGCGCCCGGATCGCAAGGCACGGCGAGGGCGAAATACCGCGGTATTCAACCGAGCCGCAACGCAGCGAGGCGGGATGCATCGGCGCTCGAATGCAACCTGACTTCCGGGACGGGGGCACTAGAGATGCCGGAGGCGATGTGAAGCTGAGAAAGATGACTCTGTGCTTTGCCCTGGCGGTTCTGTGCAGTTGTGCACCATCGCAGACGGAGACGACTCCCGGCGACAACAACGGTTCCTCACAGGCCATCGAGCCGACGGCTCCGCTGGTCGTCACCGAAGAGTTCGAAGAGGAGATCGACCGACTCGCCGAGAATCCGATCGTCCAACGGGCCATGGAGACGATTGCCGAGACCGACGAGCAGACCGTCGCCGACATGATCACTCTCACCGAGATCGAGGCGCCACCGTTCAAGGAAGACCGGCGCGGACAGCGATACGCGGAGATGCTCCGGGAGCTCGGCCTTTCGAACGTGTCGGTCGACGAGGTCGGCAACGTCATCGGCCGACGTCCGGGCACGATCGGGGATCGTGTGCTCGCTCTCACCGCCCATCTCGATACGGTGTTCCCGGAAGGCACGGACGTTCAAGTGCGGGAGGAGGAGGAGAAGCTTCACGCTCCCGGCATCGGAGACGACGCTCGCGGCCTGGCCGCGGTCCTCGCCGTCCTGAGAGCGATGAACGCTCACGAGATCCAGACAAAAGGCGACGTCCTCTTCGTCGGGACGGTGGGCGAAGAGGGTCTCGGCGACCTGCGTGGCGTGAAGCATCTGTTCCGTGAAGGTGGTCCGCGGATCGACGCCTTCATCACCGTCGACGGAACGGGGATGCAAGGCATCACCCACATGGGCCTGGGCTCGCATCGCTACCGAATCACCTATCGCGGCCCGGGCGGGCATTCCTGGGCAGACTTCGGCTACGCGAACCCCCAGCACGCGCTCGGCGCCGCCATCAAGTACTGGGTCGATGCCGCCGACGATTTCACGAAGGACGGACCCAAGACGAGCTACAACGTGGGGCGCGTCAGCGGAGGGACTTCCGTCAACTCCATCCCGTTCGAAGCGGTAATGGAAGTAGACATGCGCTCGGAGAGCGACGAGAAGCTCGCGGGCATCGACGCGCTTCTGCAGGAGGCCCTGGTGGGAGCGCTCGATGAGCAGAACGCCGTTCGTCGTGACGGTCCGGAGCTCGAGCTGGAGGTGGAGCTGATCGGCGATCGTCCTTCGGGCGAGATCGACGTCACCTCACCTCTGGTCCAGCGAGCCATTGCCGCCACCCAGTACTTCGACCGACCGGCGAGCGTCGGCCGCAGCTCGACCGACGCCAACGTTCCGATCGCGAAGGGCATTCCTGCCATTTCCATCGGCGGCGGCGGGGTCGCGGACGGCTACCACTCGCTCAGAGAGTGGTATCGCAACGAGGACGGCCACCTCGGGATTCAGAGGGCTCTCTTCATCGTGCTCGCCCAGGCTGGTCTTGCCGAGCCGTAACATCCTGTGCCACAAAAAGTACTCAACCCCTCCGTTACCGCCATCTCCGCAGCTTGTCCCGGGTTCGCGGTTTCTAGTAGACTGCCCCTTCCTTTCTGCTCGGTGGCGAAGCTATCGGCCCTTTTCGGAGAACAACTTGCGAGCATGAGTCAACGTGGAAAAGACATCGTTGTCACCGGCGTGGGTGTCTGCTGCCACATGGGAGACGACCTTCGTCAGATCCTGGCCGAGCTCCGAGCCGGCCATAATCGACCCTTCGTGACCTATCCGGAGGGCGTCCAATACGGCACGCGGTGTCAGCTCATCGGGATGTACCCCGGCGAGCTGTCGCCCCCCGAGCTGGGGGTCAGCAAGCAGCAGGCCCGATTCATGGGACGGGCCTCACTCATGGCGATCAAGGCCGCGCAGGCGGCCGTGGAAGGTTCCGGCGCCGATCCGAGTGCGATGGCTGTCGTCGTCGGGAGCGGTACCGGTGACGTCGAGACGCACCGGGAGATCGCCGAGAAGCTCGAGACCACCGGCAACGCCAGACGCGTTGCGCCCACCGCAATACCGAGGCTCATGGCTTCGACCGTCTCGGCGAACGTGGCAACGTTCTTCAAATCGCGTGGGCCATCCTTCAGTGCGATTGCCGCCTGCGCGGGTGGCTCGTACAACATGGCGATTGCGGCAGGATGGATCGAGCACGGTCTGGTCGAGGCGGCCCTCGTGGGTGGCGTCGAAGTCAACGACATCCACTTCTTTGCCGCCTTCGATTCCATGCGCGCCTACAACGGCCAGGACAACGACCATCCGGAGCGCGCCTCCCGTCCCTACGCCGCCGACCGCGCCGGCTTCATCTTCTCGGAAGGCGCCGGCATCGTGATCCTGGAAGCACGCGAGACGGCCGAGAAGCGGGGGGCCGAGGTTCTCGGCGTGCTGCGCGGCTACGGTATGTCGTCCGACGGAACCGGAGAAATGGTCGCACCTTCGTCCGACGGAGCTCTCTCGGCGATGAAGCAGGCGGTAAGCAGAGCTCACATCGGCATCGAGGAGGTCGACTACGTCAACACTCACGCCACCTCGACACCGCTTGGCGACGCGTCGGAGGTCCGCGCGCTTCGCAGCCTCTTTCATGAAACCAAGGTGCGTTACTCCTCCACCAAAGGCTACACCGGCCATCCGGTCTCGGCAGCCGGTACGATCGAGGCCATTTTCAGCTGGGCCATGCTTCGCGAGGGATGGATCGCGCCGTCGGTCAATGCCAGCCCACTCGATCCGGAGCTGGAAGACTACCCACCGATCGTCGAGCCTACGAACGCCTCCCTGAAGGTGGCTCTCTCGAACTCCTTCGGTTTCGGGGGCACCAACGCGTGCCTGGTTCTCGAAACACCCTGAACGTCATGGGCGGCGACAAGAAGACGGCGACCATCGAGGTCTCCTGGTCAGGGGGCGAGCAGTTTCAAGGGAAAAGTGCCTCCGGTATCACGATTCCTTTCGACGGCAACAAGAAGAACGGCATCTCGCCCATGGAAGCTCTGTTGGCTTCGCTCGGCGGTTGCATGGGCATCGACGTGCTCATGATCCTCGAGAAGATGCGGATGAAACCCGACAGCCTCCGCGTCATCGCGTCGGGCAATCGGAACGAAGAGCCGCCTCTGATACTACCGACGCATCCACCTGCGGTTCCTGGTGAAGACCTCCGCACCGGAAGAGCGCGTTGAGCGCGCGGTGAAACTCTCGGCAGACAGGTACTGTAGCGTCCTGCATTCGCTGCGTTCGGATCTGGACTTGTCGACGTCGGTCGAGCTCGAATAGTACAAGTGGAAGACTTGGAGGGCATCGAAAAAAAAGTTCGCGACGCTGCCGACGCGCTGGGGGTGAGCTACAAGGTCCTGCCCTGCGATCCCGAGCTGGCGGATACGCGCGAGTTCTGCGCGCACTACGGGGTTGCGCTCGACGAGTCGGCGAACACCATTCTCGTGGCATCGAAGAAAAAGCCGCGGAAGTACGCGGCCTGCCTGGTTCTGGCCACAACACGACTGGACGTGAATCACCGCGTGCGCGAGCTGATGGGCGTGAAGAAGCTCTCCTTCGCCAACGCGGCCGAGACCCTGGAGGTCACCGAAATGATGATCGGCGGAGTCACCTTGTTTGGCCTCCCGCCGGAGCTTCCCATCTACGTTGACCGCCGCGTCACCGAGCGTTCACGGATCGTCGTCGGCGGAGGCAGCCGCTCCTGCAAACTCGAGCTTGCCCCCGAGGCGTTCGGGAGAATACCCCAGGTCGAGATCGTCGACGACCTCGCGATTCCGTTATCCCCGAAGGAGTAAGCGCGCTTTGCGCCTTTGCGCCTTTGCGTTATGTTTTCTCCCGAATCAACCCTTCCACGGATTCGATTGACAGCGGTGTTCCCTTTTCTGGTTCTGGGGTTCCACTCTTCCGGGGTTCCGTGTGATCTCTTTGCTGTTTGTTTCGGAGGCTTCTCCACGCTTTCCTTTGCTCTGCGTCTCTGCGCCTCTGCGTTGAATTTCCCGAGATAGCCCTTCCACGGATTCGATCGGCCGCGGTGCCGGCGTCCGTCCGTCAGGCGCGCTTCGTTGGCTTCTTCGCCTTCTTTTTCGTCGTCTTCCTGGCAGCTTTCCTCGCTGGTCGCTTGGCGGTTTTCTTCTTCTTGCCAGCCTTGGTCCGGGGCTTCGCCCGCTTGAGCTCGTTTTCGAGGTCGGAGATCCTCTGCTTGAGCGACGACACTTCCCGTTTCGTTGCCACGCCCATTTTCTTCAGGGCCCGCGATACCTGACGGTCGAGGCTCGATTCCAGATCGCCCACCGCTTTCTCGGCCTGGGAGCGGACCTCCTTTACGGTCGCCTTGACGGACTTCCTGGCGTCCTTCAGCGGTCCCTTTTGCAGTTCCTGACCCTTCGCGACGAGGGCATCGAACAGCTTTTCGCTTCCCTCCTGCGCCTCCGACAGGGCGCCGAGTCCCGCAAGCCAGATGTGTTGAGCAGTCTTCTTGAAATCGTCCTTCTTCTTGCCCATTGGCCCTCCATGATCCAGCGGAGCCCGTCAAAACCATACACGGGAAACGCAACGCTGAGCAACAGACGTGTGGAGTCGATTCCGGATGGCACCGATGACTGCCGTCGCTATTGCGCTTTCATCGGATCGACCACCGGTGCGGGCACGTTCTCGGCAGTGGGTGCTTCCGGAGCCGGAGCGGGCTTCGCGCTCCTCGTCGCCGCCGGCTTCGAAGCCTTGTCCGCCGTGGCCGGAGCAGGCTTCGCGCCGCGAAGCTGCTGGACGTTCTTGGAGATACGCGCCGCGAGGGACCTTTCTTCGCGAAGCTCGCGAGTCATTGCTTCCGCGCGCTGCACGGCGAAATCGAGCTGAGCGAGCTTTTCGGCGACGTGCTCGACCACGGTCCGCTGCTCCCTGAAGTTGTCGACGTTCGCCTCGATGTCGCTCATCACACCGGTGAGCTGATCCATCTTCGTTTCGATCGAGTCCAAAGTGACCTGGCGCGCATCGAGGGCATCGCACTGTGATTCCAGGCCTGCCGCTTTGTCGCGCACGACGTCGAGCTTCTCGCGTGCGTCCTGGACTTCCGGCCGTGCTTCGAGGATGGCCCTGGCATCGTTGCGGGTGCGCTCGCACGTGTCGAAGAGCGATTCGACCTGCTGGCGGAGCTGGTCCACCGAGGCCTTGCGCTCCGTCAGGTCTCGAAGCGTACCGTCGAGCCCCTGCACGATGTTCTCGAGCCGTCCGATTCGCTGCTCGTATTGGGCGATGCGCTTCTCGGCCGCTTCGAGCTTGGTGCGTTTCTCCTCAAGCTCCGCCGCGAGCTTGGTCAACATATCGAGCTCCGACGTCGTCACGTTCGCCTGCTCTCGCAGCTGGTGCTGAACGCCCTCGATACGGTGAACCTCCTGCAACCAGTCCGAGCGCCCGTTGTTGAGCCTGGAGAGCTCCTGGGTGAGCACGCTCACGCGCTGCTCGTGCTGCTCGACTCTGCCGGAGAGACCGCCGAGCTTGTCGAAGAGCTCGTGTGCCCGCTTCTCGCGGTCGTTCATCGTTTTCTCCAGCGGATCGAGCCCCTGGACCTTCTCCTGAAAGGAAGCCAGGCGCCCTTCCATGGCAACCATGGAATCCCTCATTGTCGGGATCGTGTCGGATTCCTTGAGCAGGCTCACCTGCTTCTGGAGGTCGGACACGTGGGAGGAAAGACCGTCATGCGCCGTTTCGAGTGCCTCCAGTTCCGCCCGACGCCCCAGCTGAGCCTCGATGCGCTCGTCCACCGACTTGCTGAGCTCGTTCAGCCGATCCAGACGGCCTTCGACTCCGTTCACGAACTCGACCCGTGGCTCGAGCTCCTTGGTCTTCGTCTCGAGGAGGTTCGTCAGCTCCTCGAGCTGCAGGAGCCGGAAGTGGACCTGGTCGACGGTGGCCAGTCGGGGCGTCATCTCACGAATGGTCGATTCGGCGTCGAGACTGGCCTGCCGGAACTCGGTGAGGAGCTTGCGGGTGGCCTCTACCTCGGCGTGGTGCATTCGGAGCTCTTCGAGCTCGGCCTCGATCTTGCTCCGGAAGTTCGTCAGTTCCTCGATGCGCTTGCCGGTGTCTTCGACCAGCCCCTTACTCTCCGTGATGGTCTCCGCTTTCTCCGTGACCTGCTGCGACAGCGTTTCCATCGCGTCGAGGCGCTCCTCGAACGCGGACAGCCGGTGCACCTTGTTGTCGAGCGCCTCGAGCTGGTCCCCGAGGTGATTGAGCTGCCCCTGCAGCACTTCGGCATTCTGAACCGCCTTGCGGACTTCCTCGTCCCGGCCCGCCAGGACTTTGAGCTCGTGTTCCAGCTTCGAGACCCCGGAGCGGATCTCGGTCGACCTTCGCTCGGCGACGGCCATCTCGTCGCGCATGAGCGCGGCACTTTCCAGACGCTGCTGGATCGTCGACAGCGCGGTGTCGATTTCCTCTTTGAGCCGATGGGTGTGCTCCGAGACCTCCGCACGCTGCAACGTCGCCGCGGCGAGATCACCCGACACCTGCTCGTTAACCTCCTGGAGCTTCGCGAGGTTTCCGTCGATTTCCTCGACCCGCTGCCCCTCCTCGGCGATTTTCTTGAGCCTGCGGTCCATCTGCCAGACGAGCTCGTTGACCTGATTCGACTGGGCAGTTGCCCGGTCGACGAGGTCCTTGGTTCCCTTGAGTGACTTGACGCGTTGCAGAACGTGCTGCGAGAGAGCGTTCAGGTGGCGGAGTTGTTCTTCGGTGTTCTTCGAGAGAGCCTGTGAGTTCGAGAGACCTCTGAGCAGCTCGTCGATACGCTGGGTCATCTTGCCGGCGCGGTCCAGCTCCTGCTTCACCGACTTCGACTTCTCTTCCATGCTCGCGGATTCTCTCTTCAGATTCTCCGCAACGTCGCGAACCCGCTCGTAGTCCTCCAGCACCATGGCGAAGGGCTCCTGAAACTGGTTCAGGCCCTCCTTCAGCCGTTGAACTTCTCCATCGACGCTCTGGATCTCTTTGGCCTGTGCCCTGAGACCAGCCATCCTGGACTCGGCGTCCTTGCTGGCGCTGATGAGTTGCTCGATCGTGACCCGACCTTGTCGAGCTGGGCGGTGCGACCCTCGATGACGTGCAGACGCTCGTCCGCTGCCGAGGTGAGTCCTTCGATCGCCTGCACACGCTTTTGAAGACTGACGGCGATGTTGTCGAGCTCGCGCGCCTTGTCGGCCTTCTGCTCGACGCCCTTCAGGTTCTGGTCGGTCTCTGCCAGCCGGCTCTCGACTGCCTGAAGACTCTGGTGGATGCCAGCCTCGCGCCGGAGCTCTCGCTGCGCTTCCTCGACGAGCTCGGCGAGCCGCTGGCTCTCCTGGCGGGCCTTTTCGACGATCAGCCGGTACTGATCGGCCGACGTCTCCTTGCCGTGCTGATCCTGGCGATTCCAAAGCTTATCGATGATGGTCGACATGGCTACCTCTCTCTCTTGTCCGAAGACAAGTGCCGTTCCAACCGACCCCGGGCGATGAAAATTCTCGCCCCAATGCGCTGCCGTTCCCGACGATGGCTCGCTCAGCCGTCGTCGGAACGGCACAGGTGCGGGGGGAATGCACCCATAACCGGCTCTATCAACGCAACCGGCGTGCCAAAGGTGGGCAGGGGATGACCGAGGCCTAAGTTTCTGATGTCCCGGCAGTTGCGCCGGGAACGACCCGGACGGCCGGGGGGAAAGTGTATTGGAAACCCTACGCCCCGTGGGGTTTTACCGCCGGAGTCCTCTTCGCTGTATGCGGGGTAACGGTACGGAGCTTACAACCTGCGGTTGGGATTGAGGATCGTGCGCCACATGTGCGCCACCGGAGAGCCGTCGAAGCCGAGGCCTTCTTTGGGCTGCCTGAAGTGACGCCCGATGATGTCGACGAACGGATCGACGCTGAAGTCGGCGTCGGGGTCGAAGCTGTACTCATCGTTCATCGTGATGAGTCGCGCCTCCATGTACCACTTGTGGTTCTGCGCGTACTTGTAGGCGGCCTCGATGTAGGGCTCCGGCTCGAAGTCCTCGCCGAACATGCGGACGTACATCTCGGGATACTCGAAGCCAACCTCCGGATCCGGATAGAAACGACAGGCCTGGTGATAGCGGATGGCCCAGCTGACTTTCTCGGAGACGTACGGTTCGACCAGCTGTGCGCCCCATCAGCCGTGGTCGGGCGATATCAGGCCGAGAACGGAGACGTCGTGCAGAAGACAAGCAAGGATGGTCTCTTCCTTGTAGCCAAGCTTCATGGCCCGGGCGGCGCTCTGCAGAAGGTGGTTGTTGCGACTGAACCTGAGGCGCATGAAATCGACCAGCGTCGGATGCTCCGGAAGTGGGGGGAGTTCTTCGCCCTTGCCACGGAGCGCCGGCCTGCTCAGCTGGCAGATCATCGCTGCCTCGAGGGCCTCCGCCTTCTCGGTCGGCGTCATGAGAGCGGTAGTGCCGAGAGCCCCCAGGCTGCTCAGGAAGACTCGTCTGTCCATGGCCATTCCTCCTTGCATGCAATATACGGCTCTGACGAATGGGGAGTCAATATCTCACCCGCACGCTGAGCCTCTCGCGGGCGTTTCTGATGGAGGCGGTCAAGGATGCGGTTCTTCTATTAGACCCGACACCAGTATTAGACCCGACACCAGATTCGTCCGCGCGTTCCGGGGTTCCGGCCGTGTTTTTTCCGAAGCGTCCCGGGCAAAGCGGCTAGATCACTTCGAGCTGCGCTTTTTCCATCCAGCCGGTCAGACCATTCGGAAGCGCCACCTGATACCAGTCATCCCGCTCCGCCAGAACGCGCACCTTGATACCCTCGTGCACCTCCGCAAGCTGGGGGTTCGAGGCGCCCGGGCCGCTCCGGACGTAGGCGTTGGTCGTGAGAATCACCGCTTCCACGTTGTCGCTCGCCTGGCCGAGCTTCACGGCGAGTGCTCCGCCCGAGAGGACGGCGACGAGACCAGAGGCGACGAGCATCCACACGACCAGACGACGTCGGTCGGGCCACTGTCCGCTGAGCAGGAGGCTGAGTGCCACTCCACCAAGAATGAAGGCGAGGCTCAAGCCAACCGCGAGCGTGTCTG
The DNA here is from genome assembly GCA_965237685.1 of Candidatus Marinacidobacterales bacterium. Classification (GTDB taxonomy): domain Bacteria; phylum Acidobacteriota; class Vicinamibacteria; order Marinacidobacterales; family SMYC01; genus CBDEGF01. The sequence continues at coordinate 86,547 of CBDEGF010000003.1, read as the reverse complement.
GCGAAACGAGACGATAGAGCCCCACTAGCCAATCGACGATCGGCGGGAAGCTCGGAGCCGCGACTTCGTCTGCGATGAGCTCGTTGGCGAACTCGAGATTCGCCCGGACGTTGTCGTCACCCGGCAACAAGCGGTGCGCGCGCTCGTAGCTCAGAATGGCCCTGCCGAGCTGGCCGGCCTTGAAGTAGGCACTTCCGAGGTTGTAGTAAAGGACACCGTCTTCGATGCCCTGGGCCCTTACACCTTCGTAGACCTCGATGGCCTCCTGGAACTTTTCTTCCTGATAGAGGGTCTCGGCCCGGCGAAAAACCTCCTTCGGGGACTCGAAGCTGGCTTGAGCACCGAGAAGCCCGACAAGGAAGACGCCGAAGGCAGGGGCTCTCACGATAGAGCCTTCTCCAGGGAGACGATGACCTCCTCCGCCCGTGCCAGCAGGGACTCCATTTCCGATCGGGAACGCTCGCCGGGAGTGAACCGCGCCTCTTCACATTTGTCGAGAAGACGCACCACTTCCGCTTTGAGACGGTCCTCGGCGCCGCGTTCCGCCAGAATTTGGTCGATCCGAAGCGTGGTCAATCCGGAAGGGCTGACGCCCGCCTTGTCACCCACGTAGCGGTACAACGTCGCAGCGAACTCTTCGTAGAACTCCATCGATTGGTCGCTAGCAAGCTTTGCGGCCCGCTTGAGCCTTCCTCTCGCCATCTTGTGGGCCCGTCGGCTGCGAAAAAGCGCCACATCGGCCTGCTCCCTCGCCTGGCGGCGCCGGTAAAAGATGAAGCCCAGGTTCCACAGAACCGGCAACCCCAGGCTCAGATAGAACAACCAGCTCCGGTGAAACGGCTCGCCCTTTTCGCCGAGACTCTCGGGCGCGTCCTTCAAGTAGCGGATGTCCCTCTGAAGAACACGGACCTCGCCTCGCCCGGCGGCGGCCGGCGCCCCGTCCCCCGAGAGGAGGTCGGTTCCGGTGACGCGAATATCGAGGGGCCCCGCTTTCGCCGTCACGTAGCGAGCTCTACCGGGGTCGAAGTAGTCGAGCGTTAGCGGCCCGACTTCTCTGTTGCCTGCTGTTTGAGGAACGAGAACGAACTCCCACTGTTTGTTGCCTCGAAATCCGGACGCCGTGGCGGAGAGCTTCTCATCAGCGTTGGGAGCGAAGGTGCGAAATCCGGCCAGGGGCGGAAGCTTCGGCGTTTCCACCGAGCGGAGATTGCCGCTTCCTTCGACAGCCACCGTCAGCGTGACGGGACTACCCGCTTCGACTTCGCTGGTGTTGAGCGCAGCCTTCAGCTCGAAGCGGCCCACCAGGCCGTTGAAACCGGCCGGACGTCCCGCCGAAGGCAGCGGCTTCACTTCGAGGCTGACCGGTCTGGTCTCTCGACTGAGCGGTTGCGTCGCCCGGCCAAAGAAGGAATCGAACGGATCACCGGAATCGACGCGGGCCGCCATCGATATACCAATGCCTGGTATCTCGAGTCGACCCGTCTTCGCAGGAAAAACGACACGCTGCTTGATCGGGGCGGTGAGCCATCGCTCTCCGTTGATCGTTCGGCGCTCGGCGTTCCGGTTGGGATCGAGCGCAACTTCTTCCACCCAGAATCCGGTCATTGGGGGGTCTTCGTTCACTTCGAGCCCGAGGATGGGCACTTTGGTGAACAAGCGGTACGTGACAACGAGCTGCTCGCCCTCGAACACCGAGTCCTTCGAGAGCTCCGTCTCGACGTAGATGTCTTCCGGCTTGAGCTCCGGAGCCGACCGCCCACCGAAAAAGGGGGAACCACCACTGAACGGATCCAGGACCCGGCGCACGCGTCGCGGTACGACCGAGCCCGCCACGACCTCCACGGTGATCGGCCGCGTACGAAACTCCTCCCCCCGGTAGCTCACCGTGACCGCCCCGATCGGAAAGGTTCCCTCGCCCCTGGGCACCAGAGAATAGGTATAAGCGTGCGACGCGGACGACTGGCCGTTGACGATCGAAACGCGCTGGGAAAAAGAGGGTCGACCGGCCACGTCGAACCCTTCGAGCTCAGGCAGTTGCGGCTGGGAAGCCTGCTGCACATCGCCGCTGACCGCAACGGTCAGCTCCAGAACGTCCTCGACGCCGATGCGATTCGCGTTCACCGTCGCTTCGACCTCGATCTGGGCGGAAGCCACCGCGCAAACGAGCAACGAGACCATTACTATCGCAATCAAGGATCGTTTCACCAGATCCGGCCTCTTCCCTTGGCCTTCGACTTGCGCTTGGCCTGTTCCCGGCGCTGGAAATCCTCTTCCATCTGCTGCAGAGCCTGCAGTATCTGCTCCGCCTGCTCCTCGCTCATCTCCTGGGGCCGCGGCTCGGAGTTCTGGTCCGCGCTCCCCTGGTTCTGCTGCTCCGGCTGAGGCTGCTCGACCTGCTGCTCCTCCTGGTTCTGTTGGGGCGATTCGTTCGACTGCTCGTCGTTTCGCTCGTTTTGATCGTCGTCCGCCTCTTCCTCGTTCTCATCCCCACCGCCGCCGCTCTGGCTCTGCGACTGTTGCTGGCGTTGTTCCTGCTCTCGCTGGAGCGTCAGCTCCAGGTTCTGCCTCGCCTCCAGATCATCGGGGTCGATCTTCAAGGATTCCGAGTAGGCACGAACCGCCTCGTCGAGCTCCTCCTTGCGAAAGTGCGCATTGCCGATGTTGTAACGCGCTCGCTTCTCGACGTCCGGCTCGGAATCGAGCGCCGTCTCGTACTCCTGGATCGCCGTGTCGAGGTCTTCCTTTCGGTAGTGGATGTTTCCAATGTTGTAGTGGATCGCGGCGGCATCCGGGTGGTCGACCTGCGCCTGTGTGTACGATTTCAGTGCGTCGTCTAGCTTCCCTTCCTCATAGGCCTCGTTCCCCTCCTGGTTGCGCGGCTCTTCACCGCCTCCCAGGATCTGAAGTGCCACGAGGGTCAGGAGAGCGAGCTTCATAAGGCCTCTTTTCGTCTAGGGATCAGCGTGTCCGCAACCAGAAACGCGATGGCGAAGCCGAGCGGCCAGTAGAAGCGCTCTTGATAACGCCGCAAAAACTGGGACTCGAGCTCCTCACCTTCCATGGCGGCGATCGCAGCGCTGATCTCCTCGATCTCGGCGTCGCGTTCCGACAAGCGCTGGTACTTTCCCCCGGTGGCCAGCGCGAGCTGGCTCACCATCTCTTCGTCCAGCCGGCTCAGCACCGGCTGGCCATCGCTGCCCCGGACGTAGTCGGTGACTTCACCCCGTTCGTTCCGGACCGGGATCGGCTCCCCGCCGAGCGTTCCGATGCCGACCGCATGCACGACGATGTTGTCCTCCGCAAGCGCCTCCGCCAGCTCGAGTGCGTTCCCCTCGAGCTGCTCGCCATCGGTAAGAAGCACCACGACCCGGTAGCCTCCGGAGCCCGCGGCAAACCCCATTCGGGCGCGCGTAAGCGCCGAGGCGATGTTGGTCCCCGGCACGGGCACGATACCAGTGGTCACCGTGTCGAGAAAAACCCTCGCTGCGGCGTAGTCGAGCGTCAGAGGGCACTGCGTAAACGAGCTTCCAGAGAAGACGATCAGGCCGACGCGGTTCCCCTGAAGCCGGTTCATGAGCTCGGTGGCGATGTAGCGAGCGCGCTCCATCCGCGAGGGCGCGACATCGGTCGCATCCATACTGAACGAGGTGTCGAGGGCGATGAAGACGTCGACCCCACGCGCCACGACCTCCTCGGTGCTCTGGCCCCACTGCGGCCGGGCGATGGCGAGCACGAGGAAAAAGACGGCGGCCAGGTACAGGGCAATCTTGAGCCGGTCGCGCTCCGGGCTCACGTCCGGCGCGAGCCGTTCGACGAGAGCGACGTCGCCGATGGCCTCGGCCCTTCGCTTCTTTCGCTTTCCCGCCCAGCGAAACATGAAGAGGAGCGCCGGTATGAGGAGGAGCAGGTACAAAGACCCGGTAGTAGAGAACTGCATCAGGGCAGCCTCTGGAGCTTCGTTCGCGACAACAGACTCTCCGTGAGCAGAAAGCCGAGGGCGGTCACCATGAGATAGGGCGCGAGCTCCGTGTAACTTACGTACTGCACTTGCTCGATCTCGGTGCGCTCGAGCTCGTCGATCTCTGCGTAAACCTCGGACAGAGATTCGGCGTCCTCGGCGCGAAAAAACTGCCCGCCGCTGATAGTGGCGATTTCCTTCAGCGTCTCCTCGTCGATAGGGACTTCGACCTTCTGCAACACCGTTCCTTGAAGCGGATCCTGAAAAGGATACGGGACGAGGCCTTCCTTGCCCGCGCCGACCGTATAGACACGAATGTCATACGTTCTTGCGAGCTGGGCGGCGGTGACCGGGTCGACCTCGCCCGCGTTGTTCTCACCGTCGGTCAGGAGAATCATCACCCGGCTTTCGGCCTCACTGTTTTTCAGCCGATTGACGCCGGAGGCCACCGCGTTTCCGATGGCGGTACCGTCGGGAACGATGCCGACTTCCACCTCATCCAGCTGGTTGAGCAGGATATCGTGGTCGAGTGTCAAGGGCGTCTTGGTGATGGCATGACGGGCGAAGACGATCATCCCGATCCGATCCCGGTCCCGCTGCCGGATGAAATCGGCAACAACTTGTTTTGCCGCTTGCAGGCGATTGTCCGGCTGGAAGTCCTGGGCGAGCATGCTCGCCGAAACGTCCACGACCAGCATGATGTCGATGCCCTCGGCGCTAATCTCGGCTCCACCCGCCCCTATCTGAGGCCGGGCCAGAGCGATCAGTAGCAGAGTCAAGGCGACGAGGCGCAGCGCATACGGAAGCCAGTGGATGCGGGCCCAGAACGACGGCGACAGCCCGCGGAGATAGCTCAGGTCGGAATAACGGAGCGTCGGCTGCCGACTCCCGTTTCGATATCTCAGATAGAGCAGGAGAGGCACAATCGCAAGGAGGATCAGCAGGCCCGGGTACACTAGCCGACTCATGCGCCCACCCCGACAGGCTCGACGGGCTCGGTGCTCTCCGCAGGGGCGGGCGGCGCCGGCCGAGTTCTCTCCACACAGCTCTCGGCGGTTGCGAGCGTGCGCTCCGATTCCCCCCGGTCCGGCAGGACCCGCGCGAACTTCACGAGGTCCGACGCCTCGAGAACGGCGCGAAGCTCCTGATAGGCCTCGTGAGGCAGACGCGAGGCTCTCAAATCGTGGAGGATCTCGAACGTCGTGCGCTCGAGGTACGCGACATCGTAGCTTCGCCCCGCGTAGCGTTTCATGATGTTGGCCAGAGCCTCGTAGAACGGCAGCGTCTCGCCCTTCTCTAGCAGCTTTCTCTCGGCCAGTCGATGAAGGGCGGCCTTCGCCTCCTCGTAGGGCGGAGGAGGTGGTGGCGCCAGGGACCGGGCCTCGGCCTCCTCGGGCTCCTTGTGGAACTTCTTGTAAAGAAGATACGCAAGGAATGCCGCCAGAAGTGCCAGCAAAAGCCAGAGCAGGGGCCCCAATCGCCTGGGGAGCGTCAGCGCCATCGGCTCCTTGATGTCGTGGATGTCGGTGACGTCGGGCGTGAGCGACGTCACGACCCTCACCGCGATCGGGCTCGAGTGCAACGTGACGGGCTCACCCGCTTCGTCGCGGTACTGGACCTGCAGGGATGGGATATTCACATCCTCCGGCAGGAAGTACGCGCCGAGCCGATAGCGAACGTTGGTCTCCGTCGGCGAGACCGCCTCTTCCGTCCGCTCGATGAGCTCGAACGGGCCGAAGGCGTTTCCGTACGGTGAGGTGAAGTCGGCGTCCGGCGGATGCCGGGCGGTCAGAGTCAGGAGAAGATCTTCCCCCACTTGCACCGTCGCTGGCTCCGGCTCGACCGGCGCCGGCTCGACGGTAGCAAAGACCCCCCACTCCACCGGCCCCTCGGCAACGTCCTCGGGTGCACCGCATCCGCCAACCATCACCACCAACACCAGGACGACCCTCTTCATCGGCGCAATCTCCGGGCACGCATCCGAAAGAACTTCATCAGTGGCCGGTCGTAGGGAACGTCGGTGCTGATGTCGATCGTATCGACGCCCATCTGTGTGAGCTCGTTTCGGAGTTTCCAGTCGCGCTGGTGAACGAACTTTCGATAACTGGCCATCGCCTCGGTGTCGGAGGTATCGAGCAACAGGCGATGTCCCGACTCGGCATCCTCCAGCTCGACCAGGCCGACGGCAGGCAGCCCGGCCTCCCTCGGATCGGCGATGAACACCGCGATCAGATCATGCTTCTTCGCCGCCACCTGGAGCGGTTTCTCGAAGTCTCGGTCCAGAAAGTCCGAGAGGACGAACACCACTGCACGCTTGCGGGTGATCAAGTTCAGATACTCGGCAGCCCGTGCCAGATTCGTACCCTTGCCCTTCGGCTCGAAGTAAAGAAGATCCCGAATCACCCGGAGAACGTGGCCGCGCCCCTTCCGGGGCGGAATATACATTTCGACATCACTGGTGAAGACGATGGCGCCCACGCGGTCGTTGTTCTTGATCGCACTGAACGCCAGCAGAGCTCCCATCTCCGCCGCGATCTCGCGTTTGAAACGACGGTGCGTTCCGAAGTTGGCCGAGCCACTCGCATCGAGCAGCAGGAGCACCGTGAGCTCCCGTTCTTCGGTGAACTTCTTGACGTGCAGACTGCCGGTGCGGGAGGTGACGTTCCAGTCGATCGTGCGAATGTCGTCCCCCAGCTGGTACTCGCGCACCTCCGAAAACTCCATACCCCGGCCCTTGAAGATGCTGTGATACTCGCCGGCGAGCGCGTCCGTTACCAGGCGGCGGGTAGAGATCTCGATCCGTCGGACTTTTTCGAGGACGTCGCGGGGAAGCATGGCTTTGGAGTCGCTTCAGGCGGCGGGGGGAAGCGGTCGTGGTCAAAGGCCCTAGGGCACCTCCACGGTATCGAAGATGCGTTGAACGATCTCCGCGGGCTTCACGTTCTCGGCCTCCGCCTCGTAGGAGAGGATGACCCGGTGGCGGAGCACGTCCGGGCCGATCGATTTCACGTCTTCCGGCGTCACGTAGCCGCGGGCGCGAATGAACGCGTGTGCCCTGGCCGCCTGGGCGAGATAGAGCGTCGCGCGTGGTGAGGCTCCGTACTCGATGAGGTCGCCGATCTCGAGGCCGAACTCTTTGGGCTCTCTGGTAGCGAAGACGATGGACAGGATGTACTCCTTGACGCGGTCGTCCATGTACACGTCCTCGACGACCTTGCGAGCCTTCAAAATATCCTCTTTGGCAATGACCCGTGACGCTTGGGGCGTATCCTGCTTCGACATTCGTTCGAGGATCTCTCGCTCCTCCTTGCGATCCGGGTAGGTGAGCCGGAGCTTGAGCATGAAACGGTCCACCTGGGCCTCGGGGAGCGGGTAGGTCCCCTCCTGCTCGATCGGGTTCTGTGTGGCCAGGACGATGAACGGCTCTTCGAGCGGATAGGTCGTGTCGCCGATCGTCACCTGGCGCTCCTGCATCGCCTCCAGAAGTGCACTCTGGACCTTGGCCGGGGCGCGGTTGATCTCATCGGCGAGGATGAGGTTGGCAAAGATCGGCCCCTTCTTGGGAACGAAGATCCCCTCCTTCTGGTTGTAGATGAGGGTTCCCAGAAGGTCCGCGGGCAGGAGATCGGGGGTGAACTGGATACGGTGGAATTCGGCGCTGATGGCGTCCGCCAGGCTGCGAACCGCAAGGGTCTTGGCGAGCCCCGGCACACCTTCCAGTAGCACGTGCCCCCGGCTCAAGAGCCCGATGAGCATCCGGTCGAGCATTTCGGCCTGCCCGACGATGACTTTCCGAAGCTCGGTGAGGAGCGTCTGGACGAAGACGGCCTCCTCCTGAACGCGATCGTTGATGACCTGGATGTTGGACTGCATGAGATCAGCTACTCAGTGCTCGCTCCCCTCGCGCAGGCTGCGATTGCGATCGATTGGCAGCCTGCCCTTTTCGCGCCCGAATTATAGCAACTTTGACACGGCGTCCCGTCTGCCCAACTCGTTCCGGACCGAGTAACGTTTCTACCCACTCCCATCTCGTTTGCTTCGGCCGCGCTGGGGCGCTATCTTTTCTCGATCTGCCAACGAAAGGATGAGACACATGAATCGCTGGACCGTTCTTGCCGTGCTGCTGGTGGCGACGACCGCCTTCGCCGCCGGGCCCGAATCGGACCTCGGGACGGTTGATTTTCCGAATTCCGGCTCACCGGACGCGCAGGAGGCTTTCATCCGCGGCGTCGCGGCGCTCCACAGCTTCTGGTACGAGGAAGCTGCCGAGGCCTTCCAGAACGCCCAGGAGATCGACCCCGACTTCGCGATGGCGTACTGGGGTGAGGCGATGTCCTACAACCACCCGGTGTGGTCGCAGCAGGACATGGCGTTGGCGCGGCAAACGCTGCGGCGGTTCGGCAAGACCCGCAAGGAGCGCCTGGAGAAGACGCCCACCGAGCGCGAGCGAATGTACATGGAGGCGCTCGAGACCCTCTATGGCCGGGGCGACAAGCTGGAGCGGGACATCGCCTACAACAAAGCGATGGCACGGCTCGCCGAGAGCTATCCGGAAGACACGGAGGCGCAGGCCTTCTACGCCGTCTCGCTGCTGGGGCTGGTTCGCCCCGGAGAGCCCGGATTCTTCCGGCAGGTGAAATCCGGAGCGATCGCCTTGAAGATCTTCGCGGAGCACCCGGATCATCCGGGCGCCGCCCACTACGTCATTCACTCGTTCGACGATCCCGAGCACGCACCCCTGGCACTGCCCGCGGCCAACCGATACGCGGAGATCGCACCGGAGGCGCACCATGCTCTACACATGCCCACCCACATCTTCGTCCAGCACGGCATGTGGCACCGGGTCGCGCAGTCGAACCTGAAGTCCTACAACGCATCCGCCAAATGGGTCGCGGCGAAGAACCTCTCCATAGAGAAGCGCGACTACCACAGCCTGGCCTGGCGTGCCTATGCGAATCTTCAGCGTGGCGTGTACGGTGAAGTGCTCAACGCCATCCAGATCGTGGAGGACGCCGCCAAGGAGACACAGTCCACCCGGCTCGCTAGGATCCGCAGCTCCATGTACGCCGCTACATGATCGAGAGCGGTCGCTACCAGGAGATGCCCTTGCCAGAGGGCGAGGCCGATACCAGCCGCTACAACTCGACAGCGAGCACGCTACTCGCCCTCGGGATGGGAGCAGCGGAGCGAGGTGACGTCGCCACGACCGAGGAGGCGGCCCGACGCATGGCAAAGCTTCGCGAGGCCCAGGAAAAGGAGAACAACACCTATCGCGCTCAGAACCTCGCCATCATGGAGCACGAGCTCATCGCCGTCGCGAGAATGAAGGAAGGCAAGTCGGACGAGGCGCTGGAGCACGCCGCCAAAGCCGCCGCCATCGAGGAGAAGCAGGACCCGCCGTCCGGACCGGCCTATCCCATGAAGCCGTCGCACGAGCTCTACGGCGAGCTCCTGCTCGAAGCTGGAAAGTACGAGGATTCGATCGCCGCGCTCGAGACGAGCCTTCAGCGGACGCCGAATCGCACGGCATCGCTGCTCGCGATGGCCCGCGCCGCGTTGAAGACGGGCAACATGGAGCTGGCCGCCGAGTCCTACAAGAAGCTCCAGACGTTCTTGAGCGAGGCGGACTCGGACGTGGTCTTTCTGAAGGAAGTTCGGGGATTCGAGGCCACGACCGACGGGAATCCATAGACCGTCCCCCTCACCCGCCCGCCTTCGCCAAGGCTGGCGGGCGACCTCTCCTCCAAGAGGGGGAGAGGTCATCTAGCTCTAGCGATGCGGAAGCGCTTGACGTAGTCGATCAGCAACTGGATGTTCACCTCATCCAGCTGGAACGCGACCAGCGGATCCTCCTTCAGCACGATCTCGTACACGATGAGGGAAGACATCATGCCGTCACGGGCCGCCGTGAGGACGGTGTCGATCAAGGCCCGGTGGCGCGACGTCGCATGAATGTCCGTCTGGGCGGCAAGCACGAAGTTGGCCAGGCATTCTTGTTCCTCGACCACCCTCGGGTCGTCCGCCTGGTTCGCCGTCATCGACTCGCGGTAGCCGGGCTCGTATTTCCATAGCGCCTTGCAAGCGGCGTAGTCCGCCCACTCCGGTTGTGCAGCGGACGCCTGGACATGAATCACGCCATCGTCGTCTCGCGAAACACGCGATGCCGGCTCGAGCTTCCAGTCCCTGAAACCGGCACCGCTCGCCTCGAGAAGCTGCTCGAGCTTCGCCTGGATGCGCGGATTGTTCCGGTTCAGGATCTGCGCTCGAAGGATGCGGTCAACAGCTTCTTCGCTCCGCCCCTCGCGGGCATCGAGGTCCGCGAGGAGCATGTGCGCGAGATAGTCGTACGGGTTTGCCTGAATGGCGCGGCGGCACCACTCTTTCGCCGCCTCGGAGTCACCTTCCAGACCCGCCGTCTGGCCGAGGTAGGTCATGACCTGCGCGCTGTCGGGGGACTCTTCGAGGACCTCGAGATACGCTTCGCGAGCCGCGGACAGCTGGCCCTCGTCGAACAACTGGTCGCCGGTCTTGAACGCGCGCGCGGCCGCCGGCGAGCTCTCATAGAGAGCTTCGTAGCGCTTCAGCTGCACGCCCCCGCCGGAATCCCTCTCGACGTAGAGCCCGTGAGGCACCAGCGCCTCGTATCTCGCCGGGCGCACCTGCTGCGACAGACCCAGCTCGTAGCTCAGCGCCGAGGCCTCGATGAGCTTCAGAATCTCGCCGGGCGGATGGAGCTCCTGACTCGTTGCGGTGACGGAAAGCAAGAATCCCGCAACAGGTGCCAGGCACTTGGTAGAGAACGGAGTTCGGATGAGGCCTCCTGGATTCGGGATAGTTAGCGGTCGGCGGAGGAGCGCGTGCGGACGATATCCAGCCAGGCGGCAGGCCGGGACAGGCGCAGGACGGTGTCGGGCGGGAGACGGACAGGGGCCCGCAGCAAGTACTTCTCTCGCCAATCCGGTTCGTAGTGCTCGATACTGAGGAGGAGCATCACCTCACCATCCGGACGCACCGCTTCGACGCGAAACGGCTTTTCAGCGTCCGTCGGCGCCGGATCCGGGAAGATGGCGACGAGGTCCACGGCACCCTGTAGACGGTGCTCACCGCTCGAGACCAGAAGCGCCTCGACCGGTTCTGCGCTGGAGCCGAGCTTCAGTGCGGCCACGGTTCGATCCGAAACCGAGAATCCTTCCTCGTTCCAGCCCTTCCGATAGAGAATTTCGAGGGCCAACTGGCTTCCCGCCGGCAAGCGCTCTGGCACCTTCAACCGGGTGACGCCCTGTCCGGGCAGCCAGGTGAAGGACGGACGGACGGACGCATCGCAGTCTTCGCCGAGGCGGGCGGTCACGCGCCGGACGACGGTGGCAGCACCGGGACGCACCTCGAATGCCGCCAGACGCGAAGCCTCGCCGAGTCCGGTGGGAATCACGACGCATCGGACCGCTTCGTCGATATCTTCGCCGAGGACCACGTCATTCGAAGGTAGAAGGATCAGGTCCGGCTCCCCCATCTCCCAGGCACCGTCACTCTCCGATTCGCTTTCGGGGGCAAGCGGCTCGCCCTCCGGTGTCACACCGACCGCCCAGTCCACGATGATGTCGATCTCACGGGCGGTCAGCGTTCGCGTGTGAAGGAAGTCTCCAATCCCGTCCTCGGGAAGCCATGGCGGCATCCGGCGCTCGAGGAGCTGCATCTTGATGCCGTTCGCCCAGGGCGCCGCCTCCTGATACTCGAGGAGCGACATCGGGCCGACACCCCCCTGTTGGTGGCAGCCGCTGCAGTGTTGAACGAAGAGTGGCCGCACGTGGTCACGGTAGTTGTAGCGGGAAGGCTCGGGTTCATGAGCCCCGAGTTGCGATGCAACGAAAGCAAGGCTCCCGGCCGCCGCTGCGGCCAAGAGGAGTCTACGGCACATATGCCACCTGCAGCTCGCGAATCGCACGCTCGAACAACCGATAGGCCTCTTCCACCTCGAGGCGGTTGCCCAGATCACCGTAGGCGTCGAGAAGCCAGGCGGCACGAACGAGCCTCTTCGTCGCTACCTCGACGCTCGCGCCCTCGCGCTCGCTCAACGCCAAGGCCAGCTCCTTGGCTTCGAGCGCCGGGATGTAGAGGTCGGTCCAGCCCCCTCTCGAAATGAGCTCCTGCACTCGCTCGTCGCGCACGAGAATCTCGGCAAAGATACCTTCGCTGTCGTCGGGGATACGAAACTCGGGAAGCGCCGGCGCCTCTTCGACTGCGGCGGTGGCGCGATTCGGGTCCGGGAAGTAGAAATCGAAGCGCGCCTCGTCTTCGTGGGCTCCCGGGAAGCGAACGTGCAGCACGACTTCGGCGGGATAGCTGGAAGGAGACGGCAGCACCGCCATCAAGTACGAGCCGTCGGAGGTCAGGCCAAGCGACTCGTCGCCGATCCGCGCTTCGAAGTCATCCGCGCCGATCGGTTTCGTGAAATCGTTGTACAGGTGGAGGCGAAACTCGCCGCCGGGATCGAGCGTGCCTTCGAGATGGTGGAAACCGTTGGGCGCCATGAAAAGGATGCCACCGTGTTTGGGATTGTGATCCCCGTGCGCCATCGGCACGCTTCGCATCTCCATTGGCTTGCCGGAGCCCGAACAGGTGTCGGGAACGCTGCTACCGTCCTGGGGATCGTCCGGGCAGAACCACTGGAGCTCCCGGACAGTCGGCACGAGCGCCATGCTGCACACCGTGCAGTCCCCCGCCTGCAGCTCATCGATGTTCGCGTGCATCGGGCAGGAGTAGCTCGGGGCGAGCAGGCGCTTCACCATTTGCCGCTCGCACACCGGGCAGCGGTCGGCCTCGGTCGACTGCTCGTCCCGGTGGAGCGGGCACAGCCAGGTCTCGAAGGTTTCGCGCTCAATGGCGTTTCGCTGCGTTGGCGTCAAAGCCAGGGTTAACAAGAGGCCGGTCCCGAGCATCGGTGCGTATTGTAGCTTCACAGCGTTTGCTGGACACTGAGCATCCAGCTTCCGGCATCCAGCATCCAGGAAGATCAGTCCCCCTCACCTAGCCTCTCCCCGACCGGCCTTCGCGTAAAGCTTCGGCCGGTCCGCCGTAGCCTCGGCGGAGGCGGATGGGGAGAGGAACATGTGAATGTCCGTTTTCCTGGGCTGGATGCTGAATGCTGGATGCTATCTTCGTTCCGTCAGGTTCACCACCGTGGCGCTGGCGGCGCGGACGAGGTTCGCCGGTGTGATCAGAATCTCGTTTCCCCAGACGCCAGCCCCGACACCGAGAAGCGGCTCCTTGATGAGAGCCTCGTCGACGAAGGAGCGAAACCCCTCCGGCTGCCAGTGAAACGGAGGTACCGAGCCGATTTCGTAGCCGGTCGTTTCCTTGACCGCCTCCGGGCGCGCCATCTTGATATTGCGATTTCCGATCGCCTTCTTGAGATGTCCCGACACCGCACTTCGGTCCCCACCCACCATGACCAGCACGCGCTCGCCGGTACCGGACTCGAAGACGAGCGTCTTGACCATCTGGTGCTCGCGGAACCCGAACGCTCGCGCCACGTTGGCGGCACCTTTCTCGGTCGTGGCTGGAAACGACTTCGCCTCGTATTCGATGCCTTTCTCGTCGAGGAACTCGTGCGCGGGCAGCTTCATCGCGCCACGATGCCCTCCAGTTTTGCTCGCGTCTCCTCGAACCGCGCCTTCAGCTTCGGAATCGGCTGCTCGCCATAGCCCGCCAGCAATCGCTGTTCGGCAACGTCGAGCGCGGCCAGCAGATCCTTGGCCGCCTTCCGTGCCGCTGACAAATCGGTACTCGCGTACGCGCCGATCCATATCGGTGAGCTGTGCGCGAAAGGGTAACCGTTCATCGCCGGCCACTCGTTATCTCGCTCGGGCCCACCATGAGCACGCGCGGCGACCCATCCGCCCGCCGGTAGCCGCAGCGTGCCCGAGTACGAGCGTTCGCCGTGCGACGACAGTCCCTCTTCGGTATGAACGACTTCGCCGTTGACGAGAATCTCCACTCGTTCGACGGGCACCGGACTTGCCAGTCGCAACGTCCAGGCAGACGCGCTCGCCTGCACAACGTCGCCCGGCATGGCGTCCGCCACGCGAAAATCCAGGAGCGGGCCGGTGCTCACGAAGCTCCGCCCCTGCTTCAAAGCCGTCAGGTAACGCTCGAGCGTCATGGGCTCGGGGACGCGCACGTAGATCCGTGTCGTCCCCACCGCCATCGTCCGGTAATAGTCCGCCATGGTGTCCGTACCCGCCGAGGCCGCCACGGGCGCCCCGATGTTCAGGAACCGGTACCAGACGTCGTACGTCCCCAGCTCGCTGGTCCAGAGACAGGCGAGCTCGAGCGAGTCCAGGTCTCCGAGAACGGCATCGGGAATCAAATTGATGGGAATCGAGCGCAGAGACTCTTCGTCCCGGAACGGCTCGGCGATGGATACGGGATGCATGTAGCTGGTGACGCCTCCTTGATCACGAGCGAAGCGAAGCACCTCGTGGTTGGGCCGATCGTCACTGCCATAGACGGGATAGCCGGGTCCCCAGTACCAGGGCCAGTGCGTCTCCTGAATGTTGACCAGGCCGAGGTGGCCCAGAAAGTGGGACCGTATCTCCTGGCCAAAGATCAGGAACGGCAGCTCGTCCAGCTTCCGGTCGTGGAAGAACTCGAGATCATTGAAGCGATGATGCAGGTTGGCCATCAGCGGCGTGCCGATGTCCAGGTCCTCCCCCTCGAGCGCCACTACGAGGTCTCGAGGCGCCAGGCGATACGGACCGCCGTAGTTCATGTGGTAGTGGTGGTCCCCGGAATACCATCCATCGTCGCGCGGGCTCCAGAGCGGCTCGAAGCTCAGCTCCACCGCCGTCGTTACACCGACCGGAACGGTGACGGTCTCAGCGACCACCGGGGAGCTGAACCCGTGCGCGGCCACGACGCGCACGTCGCCAGCCGGCACCTCGACGGTCACGACACCCGGCGAGTAGAAAAAGACGAGGCCGTTCGTCATGTCGAAGCGTGGCATCCCCGACGTCGGGGCCACCGGATGGCCCTTACCGTCCACGACATGAAGTCGTGCGGGCATCGGCGACGCGTCTCCGGAGCTCCGAGTGCGGATCTCGAGCCGCGCGGTCGGCACACCCCAATCCCAGGAACGTATCGGGACACGCTTCGCGCTCCCGCCGGTGGTCGGCACGGAGAAGAGCTCGAACTGAAGATCCTCGTTCGCCTCGACGAAGTAGACGGTTCCTCCGTCCGGACTGAAAGCGGGCGCGATCGGCAGCCGTCCTCTGGCATTCAAGCGAATCGCATCGTCCGCGTTCACGTCGACCAGAAACAAATCGTAGCTGTCCGGGCCGGGCCAGTTCACCGCGAGTGTTTTTCCATCCGGGCTCACACCGGGATGCGTTTGAGACGTGATCGATTGCGTGCGGAGCGTGCGCTCGCGCTCGCCATCGGAATAGACGAGGCTGTCGGGACCGCCTCGCCCCTTGGCCAGGAAGGCGAACGATTCCCCGGCCATTGGAAGGGGACGTACTTCCAGTCCGCGCCGGGACGTCAGTGGCATTCGTTCTGACGTCGCGAGCTGAAGCCTCCAGATGTCGAGGTCTCCCGCCTCGGCAGAGCTGTAGTAAAGAAACTGGCCATCACCGGAGTAGGCCGGATCGAGGTCGATGGCCGAGGTCTCGACCAGCGGGCGCTCCTCACCACTCGAGAGGTCCGCCACCCAGATGTCGACGTCGGAGGTATCGTCCCGCAGGAAGGCGAGGAGCTTCCCGTCCGCCGACCAGGCAGGACGCGAGTCCATCGCGCCCGTACTCGTGATACGACGGGCGATCCCGGATTCCAGATCGAGGAGCCACAACCAACCGCGTGCCGCCAGCGCAATGCTCTTGCCATCGGGCGAGGGCGCCGGGTCGGTCGGTCCGGCGGCAAGAATCGGCAGCTCGAAGCCCTCCAGATAGACATGGTGGCGATAGCCTTCTACTTTCGGGTAGCGGTTGGTCCACTGCGCAAACGTGCGGTCCGCGGCTCCCGCGAGAATCAAAGCGACCACGACGAACGAAGTTGTCTTCATAACACCCCCGACAGCCAATGCATGACGTTGAGGACACGTATCAGGAATCTGAAAGCGGTGTTTGATGGATCGCGTAGCCGACGAAGAACGGTCCCATCGTCTGCATGAACTCGGAGGTCTGACGCGTTTTGCGCATCGTTTGCACCAAGTGCGAGATAGGGTGCAGGTCCTTTCCCACCAGACCGATTACGAACTCGTTGTCCTTCGCGTCGATTCCGTGACAGGCGAGCCGAATGTCGTGAGCCAGATCCTGCTCGCCGTAGAGCCTGCCGATGCCACCATGCTCGCGCAGGATACTCTTCTGATCCTTCTCGGGCAGGGCGTTGAAAGCGCCGGTACGCCGCAGGGGGTACCACACCGCCCAGGGCCACTCCGGATTGCGCGTGTTGCGACGCGGCTTCTGGAGCAGCCAATCCTCGAGGTTCGGCTCGTAGCCGCCCGCGTAGCTCCGGCCGGTCATCGTGTAGTCGACGCGGCGCTCGAGCTGGGCGAAGTGACCGTGCGTCATGAGCTCGCGCGCCTCGTTGACGAACGTCGCGGGGTCCTCGGACATGAAGAGGATGCCGAGCCCGCACGGATCGCTGACGTCGCGGTAGACGACGGTCTCGAGGTCGCTCGACGCGACGTCGTCAACGGCGGCCTTTTCGTCGCGACATCCGGTGAACACGTGGAGCTGCATGAACAATCTACGGTCGGACGACCGCTTCGTTCCGTCCGGGTCCATGCCGTACTCGAGGACATCGATTTTGTTCGTACGCTCGGCTTCGGTGGTGGTGCTCATGAGCGGGGATCTTATTGCAGGGGTGGACCGGACGCCAGCTAGTTTCTGTCGCGGAACCGCGAGCCTGGTCCCTCCCGAGCCCCAGCCCATGCCCGTGCCCGTAAAACAACTCTAACTAGAGAGAGGTGCTCCCGCTAACAGATTCGTTCCGCAACGGCTGGCGCTTCTCATTGCTTCTGGGCGCTACCTTCGGGCTCGGGCTTGGGCTTGGGCTCGGGCAGGGCGTGGAGCAGAATCCTGGTTTTCGGATAGAAGCTAGCAGCTAGTCGGTGAGCAGGAACTCCAGCTCGTGATTGCCGACCTTCACCCGAGCCCCCGGCGTGAGCACCGCCCGGGCGATGGGCTCGTCGTTCACGAACGTGCCGTTGGTACTCCCCAGATCTTCCAGGTAAGCCTGCTCCCCTTCGAAGAAGATCCGTGCGTGCCGGCGCGAGATCTCCAGGTCATCGATGGGAACTTCGCAATGGCTCCGCCCGATGACCGCCTCCGGAGGCTGAATCGAGAACACTTTCCCGGGCTCGTCGCCGCTGACAACTCTCAGTGCGAACGAACGGGTGCCTGCATGGGGCGCCTCCTCTTCGCGGCGCGCCCGCTCGATCTCCTCGAGCGTCATCGGCATGGTCATCTCGGGGAGAGCCAGGAGGTTCTTGCACTGGGGACAGAGAACGTTGGCCGATGCTCCCAGAAAAGGAAGCTCTTCCTGACTCAGCTCGTAGTTGCAGCGTTCACAGCGAAGAATCATCGAAGATCAGTCTAGTGCCGTTCCGCCGAAACTGCTAGTGATAGACCCTGGAAGCTGGTAATTCAGGGCATCAGGCGACAACAATGGCGCGAGGTAATGACATGCTCGGAACGACCGCACTGATCACCGGAGCCTCAACCGGTATCGGCCGCGAGATCGCCATCTGCTGTGCCCGGGACGGCCACGATCTGGTGCTCGTCGCGCGAAGTCAGGACAAGCTCGAGCGACTGGCTTCCGAGATGGCCGAGGCGCATGGCGTCACCGCCTGCGTCGTGCGGCAGGATCTCGCCGATCCGGAGGGGCCGTCACGGGTGAAGCGCGCGGTGGAAGAAAAAGGCTGGAAGGTCGATCTCCTCGTCAACAACGCCGGCTTCGGCTATCGCGGCGCGTTTCTCGAAGGCGACATCGACATGCAGCTCGAGATGTTGAGGCTCAATGTCATGAGCTTGACCCACCTCACGCACCTGTTTCTGCCGGGTATGCTCGAGCGCGGCCACGGGCGAATCCTGAATGTGGCATCCACGGCGGCGTTTCAGCCGGGCCCTCTCATGGCCGTGTACTACGCCGCCAAGGCTTATGTGCTCTCGTTTTCCGAGGCCCTGTCCGAGGAGCTTCGCGGCAGCGGCGTCACGGTCACCGCTCTCTGCCCCGGCCCTACCGAATCGGAATTCCCCAACCGCGCGGGAACAAAGGGTTCACGACTCCTCGCATTGGGTCAGGCGAAGACGAGACCGGTAGCGGTTGCTGGCTACCGTGGCATGATGGCAGGAAGTGCGGTCGTGGTTCCCGGTCTACTGAACAAGCTCCTCGCCCAGAGCCTGAGGTTGACCCCGCGCGCCATCGTGCGGCGCATCGTGCACACCATCAATCACGTTCCAGAACCGTAGACCCACGTCCGCTCGGAGAGGCGAACATCGCCGGCCTCGACCACCAGTGCGCCGGTGTAGCCCGCCGGCGGAGACAGCGACAACATCCTCCACCGCTCGGGTTCCCGCTCTTCATCTTCGACCCGAAGAAGCTCGGGAGGATCGCCGAGCGACACGTCGAAGCTTCCGAGAGGACGAGCGAGACCGTCGCCGAGCGCTTTGAGGTAGGCCTCCTTCCGCGTCCAGCAACGGAAGAAAGCATCGTCCCGTTCAGACTCGGTCGCCAGCGCGCCGAGCTGGCGATTCTCCTCTGCCGAGAAAAATCGGCGCGCGATCGCGTCTGGCCTCTTGAGCTCGCGGCGCCGCTCCACGTCGACACCGACTTCGCGCCCTTGCGTGATCGCCGCGACGCCCAGCGAGCCGGAGTGTGAAAGGTTGAACCGCAACGGCGAGTCGCCGCGCTCGGTCAGCGAGGGTTTTCCCCGACGGCCGTACGCAAACCGGATCTCGCCGGGCGCGAGCCGCAGATAATCGGCGAGGATCGACCGAAGAGCTCCGCGAGCGGCCACGAACCGCCGCCGATGCTCGGGAAAGCGAAACCGACGGGCGCGCTCGCATTCCTCTTCGGAAAGGCGCTGCCAGAGCACTTCGCCCAGCTCATCGGGTGGCTCGAGATCGATCCACCACACATGAACGTCGAGCGGCGTCAGAGATTCTCGAGCCGACAGCTCGCCCACGCGCTCTCGTCCTCCCACAGTTTCACGGTGAGGGCGCCAGGAAGGGTGTCTCCGAGTGCGTCACGGAATCGCTCGGCCAGGACCCGGGAGAAGACTTCGCAGCCCGGGTTGAGACCTTCGAGCTCGGGACAGTCGTTCAACGTGCGATCACGATAGCGGTCCACCGAATCGTTCAGAATCGCTTTGAGACGAACGATATCCACGACGAAGCCATGCTCATCCAGCTCGTCGCCCTCGACGATGACTTCGACCACGTAGTGGTGGGAATGCTTTTCGTTCTCCTTGCCGAAATCGCCGCCTACCAGGTAGTGCTGCGCCACGAAGTCGTCCCGGACGCCCAGTGAGTATTTCGACACGGTGCATCAAGTATAGGTCAGCAGAACCTGGAGGGCCCCCTCGCTCGCGTCATCGAGAAGCCGGTAAGCCTCTGGCGCCCGCTCGACGGGAAAACGATGGGTGATGAGCTCGCCGACGTTCATCCCGGCAAGCGCCTGCCAGGCGACGTCCAGCCTTCGCGCCTTCGTCCAGCGCGCCCGAAGCTCGCTCGCGATGTGGCTCACCTGGCTGCTCACGAGGCGAAGCCGCCTGCGATGAAAGTGCGTGCCGAGCTCGACCGGAGCCCGCTTCGTTCCGTACCAGGAGCCGACGATAATTCTCCCTTCGAAGCCGGTGGCCGCGATCGCGACGTTCAAGGCTTCGGGCCGGCCGGATAGCTCGAAGCAAACGTCCACCGCTCCCTCGTGCAGATCCCCCGGCACGACCACTTCACCGGCGCCCAGACGAAGTGATTTCTGACGGCGTGTCGCGTCCGGCTCCACAGCTCGGAGAAGTCCCAGCGGAAACTTCGACAGGAGGGCCGTCAGCGACAGTCCAACCATTCCCTGGCCGATGACCAGAACCTTTTCTCCGATCGCGGGGCGTGCGTCCAGAAGGAGGTTGACTGCGGTTTCGACCGAGGGAAGGCAGCACGCCTCCTCTGAGCTCACCCCGCCCGGCACCTCGTGAAGAACGTCGGTCGATGCCGTGAAGTGACTCGCATGGGGATGAAACGCGAAGACGAGCTTGTCCTGCCATCCGGGGTCGACGTCGTTGCCGATCGCGCTCACACGGCCCACGGCAGAATAGCCATACGTGAATGGGTAGCGGAAGCTGCCACTCAGGGTCTCGAGCCTCTCGTCACGCTCGAACGTCTCGGGCACCTCCCCGCGGTAGACGAGGAGCTCCGTCCCGGCGCTGATCGCGGACGCAAGAGTCTCGACCAGCACTTCGCGTCGCCCGGGCTCGGGCACACGGTCCGACCGGACATCCACTTGGCGCGGCCCGGTGAACACCACGGACCGGCGCGTCATTCGAAACGCAGCTCGCCAGCCAGAACGAGGTCATCCCCTACGCGCTCGCTCTGCCACTCGCCGAGCCGGGGGAAGTCGGGAAGGTCTTGCCGCGCCAGCGCCGACACTCCGCCGACGTAACGTGGGGAGACGGTAATGACCACGTAATCGGCGAGCCGCGCGTTGATGAAGCTCGTCAGGATGCGCGAGCCTCCTTCGACCAGCAGGCTGGACGTGCCACGCGCTTCGGCAAGGTGGTTCGCGAGAGCTCGCAGATCCACCCAGCCGTTGGCGAGAGCAGGCAAGCGCGTGACCCGGGCCCCCACAGCCGCCAGAGCTTCTTCGGCGCCCGTGTCTGCACCATCGGTCGTTGCGATCTCGGCACCCCGTCCGCGAGCCAGGAGCCTGGAATCCAGAGGAAGCCGAAGACGGCTGTCGACGACGACGGGTCGCGGGTTTTCCCCCGGAACGAGCCGCACCGTGAGCTGGGGGTTGTCGGCCACCGCCGTGCCGATTCCGATGAGAATACCGTCGTGCGCGGCCCGCAGCTCGTGAGTCAACGCGAGCGAGCTCGGGCAGCTCAGGCTCAGCGGCCGGCCGGGTCGCTGGGCAATGCTCCCATCGAGGCTCTGCGCGTAGGCCAGGGTGACGTGAGGCCGACCGTTCTGATGCCGGAATTGGCCCGAGCTCGCCAGACGCTCGGCGAGGGCCTCCAGGATCGGACTCGTAACCCGTTGACTGTTCAGCATCTTCACCAAGACTCTATCTTTCTTAACCCCGTTCGCAAAACACCTTGACCGACGAGGGAAGAGTGGCGGCGGGCTGGACGGCCCGAGGCGAAGGACGCGGCCAGAGCGCCAGACCGCACTATAGGGGCGCGCGCCCTGCTCATGCAACGCCACGAGCTCCTCCCCCAGTGCCAAAACCGTCCAGCCGAAGGGGGATTTCTTTTGCGAACGGGGTTAAGATGCCGTTTCAACGTGAACGTCCGCGAGCCGGGAGCCTTCGCACGCTACCTCGCCGCGAAGAGAACCGTCGACGATCGCGCGGTCAACCGGGGCGTCTTCGAAGCGCTCCGGAAGGCGATTCTCCGCATCCCGAAGCCCGGGAGCTTCCTCGAGGTCGGAGCCGGCATCGGAACCGGCTTCATCCGCCTGCTCGACGAGGGCCTGTTTCAGGAGCGCCGCGGCGGGCACTATGATCTGCTCGAGCGCGAGCCCGAAACCCTCGCCGAAGCCCGCCGCCGACTCGGGTCCGTTTCCTCGCCCCTGACGCTTGGCTTCCACAACCAGGACATCGAAGACTTCGCCCGCCAGGCCGATCGCCACGGGGCGTACGACGTTCTGATAGCCCACGCCGTTATCGACCTGCTCGACGCGGCTCGTGTGGTGCCGAAGCTAATCGACCTCGTCCGCGTCGGTGGAGCTCTCTACTTCCCCATCACGTTCGACGGTGTGACCGTCTTCGAGCCTGAACACACCGACGACGACACGATCCTGAGTCACTACCACTCCACGATGGACAAGGCCGGCGGTGACAGCCGAGCGGGACGCCATCTGTTTCACGCGTTGACCCGGGCGGGGGCCGACATACTCGCCGCAGGAAGCTCGGATTGGGTCGTCTTCCCGACCGAAGGCACCTATCCGGCAGACGAGGCCTACTTCCTGGCCTTCATCATCGAGACCATCCGCACGGCGGTGGCGGAATCATCGAAGGAGCTGGCAGAGACGGTTCATGCGTGGGCCGACTTGCGCCGCGCGTCGATCGAAGCGGGCGAGCTCGTTTATATCGCCCACCAGCTCGATTATCTGTGCAAGAAAAGCGAAAGCGTTTGAAGTTTACCTCTCCTCCGCTGGGGGAGAGGTCGCCCGCCTTCGCCAGGGCTTCTGCGGGTGGGTGAGGGGGACACGCGAATCGGTCTCTTCGCCCTCACCCCACCCTCTCCCAAAGGGAGAGGGTGCGCGCTTTGCGCCTTTGCGCCTTTGCGTTGAATTCCGGAGTATTCCTTCGGCGGATTCGGTCGAATGCGGCTATCGGTAGGCGCTTCGGACACCGATGTCGTCCAGGATGACGACGCCCTCAGGGGTCCGATCGAATCGAAACCGCACGTAACGTGTCGTGGACAGGTCGAGCTCCGGGTTCGCGGCCACGAAGGCGCTCAGGGGAACCTCGACGGCTTGCAGAACCGGCTCCCACGCCGAGTTGTAGCGTCGATTGTTGAGCGACTCGGGCTTCATGAATTGGACGCGAAGAGGCGGCGCGAGCATCGCTCGCTCTTCGGTGCGCACAAGAGCGATGCGCCCCTCGGCATCCTCGAGCTCGATCGAGAACGACGGACTCGCCGGCTCTTCGTCTTCGTTCTCATCGTCGTCCTCGGCGGGCTCACCCTCAGCGTCCTCGTCCTCGGAGCCCTTGGGAGGCTTTTCGGTCGAGCCACTCACCGAGAACGAGAGAACACCGCCTTCGCGAAGCTCGGTAGTCGCAAATTCCTGGGGAACGCGAATCGTGTAGCTGGGCGCGGCCGCGTCGGTCACACCGCCATTCCTCCAGCCGATCACCACCGCGCTCGTACCCTGCTTGAACTCGTCCCGGTGCTCCAGCTCCTCTTCTCGCCAGAGCGCAAGGTTGTCCGAGCGGATCTTCCCGCCGGCCGCGGTCGCGGTCGTTACATCCAGATCCTCATCGAAATCGGCCAGCACCGCGAACGAAGAGTCCTCGAACTGGTGAAGGTACGCCTGATCGGGAAGCCACTCCGCGCCGACGCGCGGATCGCGGAACAGTAGCAAGTAGCGAGGGTCGTCTCGAAGCGTCGCATCCAGGAAGGCCGAGATGTAGACCTTGGCCACCTCCCGCTGGTCCTCCGGCGGGATCAGTGGCGCGAGATTCAGAAGCCAGGCATTGGGTGGACCGGCATCCTCACGCCCCCAACCCGTATTGAACTGTCCGTGGTTGGCGCGGTGGATGTAGATCCCGGCCTTGAAGCGGTAGGCGTCATCGGTGAACCGGATGCGGTTGAACTGGCGCATCCCGTGATAGGCCGGCTCGTCGCTGTCGTAGCTTCCGTGCAGGGTGAGAAAGCTCACGTTCTCGAGCTCGACCCGCCGGTGGTAACGCTGGTCGATCTGTGCGATCGAAACCAGTGACTTGATGGAGAAGTGGTAGTCGAACGGAATCGTTGCATCATCCGGGTAGAACGGCAGCTCGTTGTACGCGCATGCGATGGAAACCGCCTCTCCACCGCGGGAGTGCCCCATGAGCGCGATGTTCGCCATGTCGACCTTGCCGTGGAAGCGGTGCCCTGGTTCCGAGCTCCAGTCCCGCCACAGCTTCAAGTGCTCCAGAAGAAACCACGCGCGCAGCGGCATTTCCTTGCCGCGAAAATCGCCCGACCACGTCCCGTTGATGTAGTTCTCGTCCACCGAAGCCATGATGAACCCGCGGCTCGCCAGAAGCTCACCGAGATAGGCGTAGCCCGGATCCGAGTAGTCCTCCATGCCGTGGTTGCCGTGAACGACGAGAACGAGCGGAAATGGGCCATCCCCCATCGGTGCCCAGACCCTGGCGTTCAACGGCGCCTCGGACAGTCCGAAGCCCCAGTACCACTCCCGCATCTTTTTCCGGATGCCCTTCCAGTCCTTCAGAAGTGGCAGCGCATTGACACTGCGAGATTCCAGGTCCCGTTCCGCGCCGAACTCCGGCCGCCGGTGATTCTCCCCGCTTCCGTAGGTCAGCGACTCCACCTCGAAGGGTCCCGGCTCGGCGGGATTGCCGGCCTCGAGCATGGGAGGGAGCTCACCTCCGAGGGTCAGATACGTACTCGGATACGGGTCGGCGCCATCGCTCGCGAGGCTCGCCACGACCGCGACGTTGATCGTGAGCGCGGCTCCGGTGAGCAGAAGGAGCCCGAGCCGTCGGGCGCCACCGAGGCGTCGAAAGTTGCCGGAGCGCACCAGCGCCACGATGCCAGCCCCCAGGGCTAGCGAGAGCACAAACGAGCCGAGCGCCGGAAACGAGAGGCCGTGCGGCATCGAGAAAGGCCACTCCCAGCCCGACGGGTCGATCAGCGTTCTCGTGATCTGCCCGACGCTCGTCTGGCGGAGGTAGAAGAAGGCACCCAGCGCCCCTCCGAACGTCACCAGGAAAAAAGCCGGCAGCCGGCGGAACAGCGCGACGAGGGCCATGGCCAGTGCTGTGAATACCGCCAGGGCAACCACCCCGATCAAACCACCGAGAACGGTCTCGGCTAGATCCCCGAGGCCGGTGTTCAGGAGTGAGCCGTTGAAGCCGGAGGTGAGGACCACGGCGAGCGCGGCGCCGACGGCAGCACCTCTCCAGAACGGAAACCCGACTTGGTTCGTCTCGTGCCCGTCCGCTGTGGCCGTTTCGGGATGCGCGTCTCTCTCGCTACTTCTGCTGTCGGAGGTAGTCGTCCGTTCCGTCGAGCCAGTCTCGTCGCGGTGGCGTGAAGATGTCGACATCGAGGGTATCCTCCATTGCCTCGGCCATGTGCGGGGTATTGGAAGGAATGACCAGAACTTCCCCGGAGCGAACGACAATGGGCTCGGCGTCCTCGGTGCCGATCCAGAACTTCAATGCACCATCCAGAATGTAAGTCAGCTGTTCGTTGTCGTGGTGGTGCATCGGAACGACGCAGCCC
Organism: Candidatus Marinacidobacterales bacterium; assembly: GCA_965237685.1. GTDB lineage: Bacteria > Acidobacteriota > Vicinamibacteria > Marinacidobacterales > SMYC01 > CBDEGF01. The sequence goes on along the minus strand of CBDEGF010000003.1, from coordinate 61,423 downwards.
TTTTTCAGGTAGACATGGGTCAACATCGTCCGCTCGCCGGTGATGATCCGGCGGTCGATAAAATCGCTGAGCTTCTCCTTCGGCATATCGTCCCACCGGACGTGACGTACTTCGTTGCTGTCGGTCACTTCGCCTCCTCCGGCACCCCAGGCGGCCGCCGCTAACTTACTCGTAGGCTGCTAAAGAATACAACCGCAGCCTGCCGAGCGGCAGCCAATGCGTCTGCTGCGAGACCGGCCCGAATGGGCCGATAGCACACCGAGCGAGGAGCGAGGCGCCGCGCGCGAACGTGGAGTGAGCGGGCGATGAGGCATTGAAAGCCCGCCATAACAAGACGACAATGCGATTGGCATCTTCCCCCCAGCCGGCGCAAAATGGGGCCGTGGACTGGGGTCAGAGAAGGGGTCCGGGCAAGCCGAGGAAGGAAGCTCTCAAGGTCGAGCGTGACGGCTGGTTCATCGACATCGAGCCTCTCGAGGTGAGCGAGCGACCCAACTGGGAGATGCGCTGTCTCATCCAGCGCTCGACCGAGGATGGAAAGCGAGAGCAGCGCCACAACCGCTTCTTCGTTCCCTCGGAGTTAGCCACAAAGCTGGGCCTGGCAGAGCTCTCGGAGGAGGACCGCCGCGAGGCTCTCGCGCGCGGAGCCAAGCACATCATCATGCGCGAGATCGAAGAGATTTTCGCCGAGCCCGAGGATGGCCTCGATTCGGTACGCGCCCTGACAGAAAAGGAGCTCGGCTCACAGCGCCTGACGCCGAAGAAGCGGCGAGGCTTTCCGTTCCAGGGCGGATTGCTTGGCTCGACCTCCAAAGCCCCGAGCTAGTTATTCGGATGTCGGAAGTCCGAGCACCGACGGGCCCTGCTCGAAGACGATATCCACCGGGATGCCTTCTTCGGAGAGGCGATCGAGGCTCTCCTGCATGTGGTCGTCCATGCCGCCGTAGGTCTCCATGAACGCCCCGAGGCCCTCGTAGTCCCCGTCACCCTGAAAGCGCAGGAACACACCGGCCAGCTCGTTGATGGCATCGGGCATTCTCGCGAGCTCGACGCGGTAGGTACCGCTCTCCTCCTCGTAGACGAACGCTCCCCTTTCCGCCAGGAAGTTGAGCTGCATGACGTTGGCTCTTCCGTGCGCGGTCGCACCGCCGAACCGAATGGAGCGAAAGATCGACCCGATGAACGTGACGTAGTTGCTCTCGAGATCCTCGTAGCCGAGCTCACCCCACTCGGCGAGCATCGTGATCATGAAGAGACCCAGGACGTCCGCCTTCGCCTCCTCGAGCGGCGAGGCACGCTCCTTGAGCGCCTGCCTTACCGTTCCTTCGCCGGTGATCGTGTTCTTGATGCCGAGCCCGTGTGCGACTTCGTGAAACATCACGTTCGCGAAAAAGGCGTCGAAGTCGATGTGTTGTAGCTGGTCCTCCGCGATCAGGACCTCGGCGATCGGGATCAGAATCTTGTCGAACTTGGCGCGGAGAGTGTTTTTCAACTGAAGGCGGCGTGTGCCCTTTTCGAGCTGCACCTGCTCGTCGTTCGGCAGGTTGACCGCGATGGCCTTCGAGCCGGCATTGGCTTCACCCGCGTAGTAGACGACGTCGTAGGCGTTCAGCTGGGCACCCAGACCGGGCGTCTCGGCCTTGTACTCGTCCTGCACGGGCAGCGCCGACTGGAGCCGTGGAAGGAGAGCGGCGTAGCGGGACAGCCGCGCACTCCACTCCTGATCCTTCACCAGAACGAAGGACTCGGCGCCCGCTTTGTAGCCGAAGAGCTGGTCCTCGTAGGTCTCGATGGGACCGACGACGATGTCGAGTGTGTTGTCGGTCATGTCCATCCACGCGAGGTCGCTCTCCTGGTATTCGTTGCTCATGAGAGCTTTCGATCGCAGCACGAGGTAGTTCTTCAGTCCCTCGTCCTCTGCCAGGTGCGAAGCCGCCTGCAGCTCGTTGGCGGCTCTCTCGAACGGCTCGGCAAAGAACTCCGAGTAGGGAATAGCGGTGAGCTTTCCCTGCTCGTCACGACGCACCATCGTGTACAAGCTCCGTAGCGCGTCGGCCTCGGGTCCTCCGTCCACAACAGCCTCCTCGAACTCCTCCCGCGTCATATCCTCCGGATAGAAGTTCGCACCCGCGCGCTTCGCCCCAACCCATGGAAGAAAGGGCTCGTTGTCGGCCAGCCGGTCCCACGGCCCGAAGTTAATCTCGGCGAACCGGCGAGCGTCGGGATCGTCGATGGAGGCCATGAGCTCTTCCTCGTCGCCGTAGGCCTGAATCCAGAAGGCGCCGTGCATGTACTGCGCGGCCCCGATGAGATGCCGAAGCACGTCCCGGTCCGACGGACTGAGGGCATCCAGGTCCGTGGTGAGCCGGACCGTCGTGTACTTCGCGAGCCTTTCGGCGGCATCCGTCTTGCCGGTCGGCGTTTGCGTGGGCGGCGCGTCCGACTGGCACGCGGCCAGCCAAACGAGGAGCGGGATCGCCAGCGGGAGTCTGCTCATTTTCCAACCTCCAGGACCGCCATTTTATCGAGCGGAAGAAACAACTTGACATCGCTCTACATTTCTAGAATAATCGAAATGTCATGCATGAGACGAAAGAAGTCGCACAGATGTTCGCGGCCCTCGGGCACGAATCCCGGATGGCGATCGTGCGACTTCTGCTGGCTGCCCATCCTCATGGCATGGTGGCCAGCGAGATTCAGGACGAGCTTTCCGTGCCCGCCTCGACTCTGTCCCACCACCTCGACGCCCTGAGGCACGAGGGGCTGGTCGAACAGGAGCGGGAGGGTCGCTTCCTCCGCTACCGTGCGGGCACCGCGAAGTTGCAGACACTGCTCAACTTCCTCTACGCGGAGTGCTGCCAGAGGCAGCCGCTGGTGCCCATCTCCCTTCCCGCGGAGACCCACTGACACAGGAGCTTTTCAGGTGCCAGGCACTTGTTTCGTTTCTAATTTCGAATATTCTGGAACTATAGAAAGGAGACGAACCAATGAAAATTCACGTCGCTTTGAACACAGCCAAGATGGAGGAGTCCATCACGTTCTACCGGGCCTTTCTCGACCGCGAGCCGGTGAAGCTGAAGCCGGGCTACGCGAAATTCGAGCTCGAGGAGCCGGGGTTGAATCTGACACTGAACGCCGCGCCGGAGGGTTTCGTCAGAGGTCGTGATCTCAACCACCTGGGGATCCAGGTGAGTTCCACGGAAGAGGTGATGAAAGCGACACGGCGCTTGGGCGACACCGGGCTAAAGACACTGGAAGAGAAAGACACCGACTGCTGCCACTCGCTTCAGGACAAGGTCTGGGTCCAGGACCCGAACGGCTACCAGTGGGAGGTTTTCGTCGTCAAGGGGGACTCCGAGGCCGGCCCAAAGGATTCTCCGATGGGCGAAGAGGCAACGAAGACCTGCTGCGAGCCGACGTGCTGTGAGTAACGCCGCGCGCGTCCGCATTCGTTTTTCAGCTGTTGGTCGAGAACTTCGGCGGACCCGCCGTAGCCTTGGCGAAGGCGGGAACGAGGAGTGAGCGCGCGATAATGCGGTTACGACGTCCCGGGCAGTGACACCACCGGCTCGACCCGGCTGGCGCGCTGCGCGGGCGTCAGGCACGCTGTCAAGCCGACACCGACGTTCAAGGGACGGTACCCTTCAAGTAGGCTTGTCGCTTCCTCTCGGGAAATTTCTCGATCGCGTAGCGCAGCATCGTGCGCGGACCCTAAGGAACTTCTCCTCGGCCGCGAGGTCGCGATTGCCGACTTCTTTCATCTCCGGATTATAATCCTCACCGAAGGAGCTCCCGATGGTCCGCTACTTGCTCGCTTTCGCCTTGATCCTGCCAGCCGCTTGCCGAGAGGCTCCGTCACCGGAACCACCGGAGACAAAAACCGTCGAGTCGCAGGAGAACATTCTCTTGAACCCCGCGCACGAGGCGTTCCGGGAGCCCGCTCCCGACGTCTCCCGCGTACGCCTGTCCACGAACGAAGGAGACATCGTTATCGAGCTCCATCGCGAGTGGTCACCGAACGGCGTCGACCGTTTCTACAACCTGGTGCGTCACGGCTACTACGACGGGGCGCGGTTCTTCCGGATACGGGAAGGTGAGTTCGCCCAGTTCGGTATCAACGGCGATCCCGAGATCGCCAAAGCCTGGAGAGACCAGCGCATTCCGGACGATCCCGTTCAATCGAGCAACGTCCGGGGCAGCGTCGCCTTCGCGATGGGCTTCGACCCCAACGACCGCACGACCCAGGCGTATATCAACCTGGATGCCAACACCGAGCTCGATGAGCAGGGTTTTTCGCCGATCGGCAAGGTCATCGAAGGGATGGAAGCTGCCGATGCGCTCTACGCCGGCTACGGCGAGTCGGCGGGTGGCGGCATCCGGGGCGGCAAACAGGACGCGATGTTCGACGGTGGCAACCCGTACTTCGAAGAGAACTTCCCCGAGCTCGACTACATCATCGGAGCCACGGTGGTCGAGGAGCGTTAACCCTTGTCTTGGACGGAGAGCGATCTCCAGATCCTCGAAGGCATCTTCGAAGCCTCCGGGCGGGAAGCTTTCCGTGGTCAGCCGATGCAGTTCACCGACACCGGCATCTGGCTTCCCTGTCCCCTGCGCATTCTTTCTGTCGCCGTTCAAAACATTCGTCAGCTCGACCTGACCGAACGGTTCGGACCAAACCCCAGGATTCTGGACGCGGGCATGGGCGATGGTCGCGTTCTGGCTTTTCTTGCGTGGGCGCTTCGCTCAGCGGAGTTCGTCCCGATACTCGTCGGCATCGAGTTCAGTCCGAACCTCTATGCCCTCGCAGAGAAGAACCTGACGCAGATCGCTGCCCGCGTGGCGGCGGGCGACCAATGGGCCATCACGCGGGGCGACTACCTCGAAGCGAAACCCTACGACACGCTGGGCACGCGCTGGTCCGCGCTCAACATGATCTTCAACTATCCGGATGGCCACGAGCACGATTTGGCCCGAGCCGTCGCCGACAAGTCCCCACCTGGCACGCTGCTTTGCTTCTTGACCCCCGACATGGGGCTGGGTGTCGAAGAGCTCGAGCTGGAGACGAGCTTCGACATCGTCCCCGCTCGCGGCAACGACAAACCCGAGCCAGCCTGGCAGCTCCTGGTCTATCGCCGCTAACTCCAGTAGCCGGTCGCCCAGCCGAGCACCAGGCCGGCGGCGCCACCGACCAGAGGAAACGCCACCAGACCTGCCGCAAGGCGAGAACCGAGCCCGATCGACGAAGGAAGAAACGCGGCGAGCGCCTGAGCAGCGACGACCGGTCCGAAGCTCAGGAGACCACCCCACACACCGAGCGCGCACCAGGGACAATGGTGGTTACCGGGCGTATGCACGTTGCACGCGGCAGCGGCGCCGTCCCAGAGCGAGCGACAACCGCACTGATAGATGAGATCACAAAAATCGATAAAGAAGAGACCGCTCACGCCGGCCACAACCAAAAATACGAACAGGCGGCCACGAAGAGGAATGGACGGCATGCTCAGAACAGACTGAGCTGGGCGTCGACGATCTTCTTGACCGAAGTCCCTTCGAGCCGCAGGAGCGGGTCTGCCACCGGTGCGAGCTGACGATCGCGGTAGTGCTCATAGTCGGGTCGTGAGGGATGGTTGTCCAGGGGCTCCGGGCCGTTGATGGTGACGACATAGCACACCCATCGCCCCGGCCGTTTCGATTTCCGGGCCGCCTGGGCATGGGGTGGAACGTTCTTCTTGTAGTCTTCGAGGTTCCGCCGAAGACGCTTGCGATAGACGAGCTGATGGTCGCGCTCCCCGCTCATGAGCTCGTCGACCGTTCGCTGAACGTAGTCTTCGAACGGCTCATCGGTCAGGACACGCCGAAAGAGCTCGCGTTGAAACTCGCGAGAGAGAGCGGTCCAGTCCGATCGAACGGTCTCGAGACCGGTGAACTCCACGTCGACGGTTCCGGCTCGGCGAACCAGTCCCGCGTAGCGTTTCTTGCTACCCGCCTCCGAGTTCCGGATCGTGGGCATGAAGAAACGGAGGTACAGCGTCTCGAACTCCACCTCGAGGCACGAATCGAGGCGGAGTGTTTCCCGAAGCTCGTCGCGCCAGTACGCGCTCAGGAGATCGGCGAGCGTCGAGCCGAGCCGGTGGCATGACGTCTCGTCGTGACCGTCACCCACCAGCACGAAGAGCGAGTCGGTGTCGCCGTAGATGACCGTGTGTCCCTCGTCCTCCAGACGCTTGCGACTCCGCTTCAGGATCTCGTGACCTCGGAGCGTGATGCTGGAGGCGAGACGCGGGTCGAAGAACCGACAACCGGTCGTTCCCAACACTCCGTAGAACGAGTTCATGAGAATCTTGATGGCTCGCGAGAGCGCCGAATCGTTCCTGCGCTTCGCCTCGTCCCGGGCCCGCCACAGGTTCTCGATGAGCTCGGGAAGAATGAACTCCTCACGGGAGAAACGGGCGTCCCGGAAACCGGGCACCGCATCGTCTCCTGCGGCGGCAAGGGCCAGCGGGTCGACGTGAAACGTTCGAATGATGCTCGGGTAGAGACTCTTGAAATCGAGAACGAGGACGTTGTCGTAGAGCCCGGGATCCGAGTCCATGACCCAGCCGCCGGGGCTCATCTCCCCTTCCGGGTGATCGCCGACGTTGGGAGCGACGAAGCCCTTTCGGTGAAGTCGCGGGAGGTAAAGATTGTCGAAGGCCGCGACGGAGCCCCCGAGCCGGTCGATCGCAAGGCCGGTCAGCGCCGCCCGCTCGAGGGCAAAACCGAAGAGGTTCGTCCGCTCGAAAATGGCTTCGACCAGCCGACAGTCTTCGACGTTGTAGGCCAGGAGCCCGGCGGGGTCCTCTCGATACTGTCGCCGAATCTCCTCGAGCCGGCTCTCCTCGCCGGCGATGAGCTTGTCACGCCCGAGAAGCTCACGCGCCACCGCGGACAGGGAGAAATCCTCGAATGTCCAGGTCGCGTTCTTCAACGTATCGATGCCGTCGAGAGCAACACGACCCGGGAGCCTCGGTAACCATTTCTGACCCGGACCGGAAGGAGACAGGAGTGTTGCCGCCTCTCCGGCACGTCCGAGCGCGAAGGGTAGCCCCAGACGGCGGCATCTTCTCTCGATGAATCGCAGGTCGAACTCGACGAGGTTCCAGCCGATGAGAACGTCCGGGTCCAGGAGGTTCAGAAAAGAGAAAAACGCGGTCAGAAGCTCGTTCTCGTCCGCGTGAATGCTGAGCTCGGCGTCCTCGATTCCGCCGAGCGCTCCCCGTGCTTCCTCCGTCCAACGGAGATTGTCGAGAAGCAACGCGCGCACACCATGCGGGCCGGTCGCGGCAATCGAATACAGTGCGCCGTCGAAATCTTCCGTTTCGATGTCGAGAGAGACGTAGCTCAGCTCCGGGCGATAGTCGCTGGACGATATCCGGGGGTTCGTGAGCTCCCGATAGCTGTCTCTCGAGACGACCGTGCCCTCCGCGCGAAGCCCGCCAGTGACGAAGCGCTCCATGAGGAAGCGGTCGCTCGGCTTCAAGTCGGACTCGAAGAGTCGCTCGGAGCGCGAGCCGAGCGCCCGGCGCGCTTCGACCAGCGCGCGCTGCGTCGGAAAGTAAGCGCCATCAACGGGAGAGCCATCGAGGGTCCGCATCTCGAGAGGACGTCGCGTGGCTTCCGCCAGCTCCGGAGCTCGCGTCCCCTGTTCCAGAAAGAAAACGGCGCTCTGTCCGTCGATCTGGATCCGGACGGGCCCGGTATCGCTGCTGGCCCAGAAGACGAGCTCGACCCCGTCCCGCGTGTCACGCCACTGTCTGGTCAGAAGGAAGGCGTCTATGACGGAATCCATCAATTCACTACCCGCGCCATCCAGATCTCGACACGCCGATTGCGACGGCGCCCTTCCGGCGTTGTGTTGGAGTCGACGGGGGCGGTGGCACCTAGTCCCTCCACTGTCATTCCTTTTTCCGGAATTCCCTCCTCGACCAGCAGCTCGGCGACGAAGCGGGCGCGAGCGAGCGACAGCTCCTCCACATCCGGCGATTCACCCTCGGACGCGTGACCCAAAACCAGAACGGCGCACTCGCGCCCGGCGAGCTCCGCTGCCAGCGTTCGTACTTCGCCGACCGCAGCGGCGGGCAGGCGACGGCCACCAAGGGCGAAGTTGACCCTCGTGACCACTGCTCGCTCCGCGGTATCTCGGGGGGGCCGAACGCTCGCTCGACGGAAGACCCTGCGGGCATCGCTCGGAACGAATCGGTGCCGGGCGAGCAACTCCTGGCCTTCCTGGATGAGAAGAAACGTGACGAAGCTCGCTACCGGTTCGGACGGCTCGGCGATCACGTAGAGATGAAGCGTTCGCAGGAGAGGGTATTCGCCTGTATGAATCGCACCCGCGTCGGGCAGCGAGCCGCCACCGTTGCCCCCGCTCTTCAGCGGGACGACGCGAACGCTGGAACCGAGGTAGGCGGAGCTGACCAGGGCGACAGCGCCGGGGTCACGGGCGACCGCCTGCAGACGAGCGGCCTCATCCTCGACGACCGTCGCGGCGGGAAGTAGATCCTGCGTCAGCACACGCGAGCGGAGCACGTGGAACGCACCCGAGTCTCTCGAAGGAACAAAGAGCCGAACCGCCCGGTCCTCCCCTTCGAGCGGGAACCAGCGCACGTAGCGGCCGGTGTAGAGGGCGGAAATTTGCCGGAAGCTCAACGCATCGATGTCGTTCGTCGGGTGAACGACGACGGCCAGCGCGTCGTAGCCAAGAACATACTCCCTCAGGCGGGCACCCATGTGTCGGGCCACGCGCTCGGCGATTGCGCTCACCCTCTCGGTCGAGACCACGACGTCCACCGTCCCATCGAGCAGGCTCAGAAACGCGTGCTTGCCGTACCCCGGTTCCCAGCGCACTGCGACATCCGGATGGTGGAGTCGAAAGCCCTCCGCCAAGGCTTCACCCAGCCTTTCGCCAAGTTCGGGAGCGCCCCTGACTCGGATCTCTGCTTCACTACCCGCGGCGAGGGGCGCGGCAGAAACGTAGAGAAGAGTCGCGAGAATCACACCTCTGGCACGCACGTCGTCCTACTGAAACTCGACGGTCCAGTTCACCCAGACCGGAACGAGGATCCCCTCGCGCAACCCCGGCGTGAACCGGAACTGCTTGACCGCCGCGACAGCGGCATCCTGGTACGGCTTGAGATCGTCCCGTCGTTTGAGCACGCGGGCATCACGAACGGTGCCATCGATGTCTACCAGCAACCGGCAGGTGATCCGCGGACGCCGTCGTGAGCCTTTGATCGGCACCTCCGGATTGGTACCTGCGACGAATGCGGGAACCCGGTCGTCTCTCGTCGCGTTGAAATGGCTGACCTCGACCGGCAGTGGCTCGTGCGACACCGCCGGAACGGTGAAATCCACTGGCCAGACGATCCAGACAGGGACCGCGATTCCCTCGCGCAGGGCAGGTGTGAATCGATACCCGGCGACCGCCACGAGCGCCGCCTCTTGGAACGCTTCGTACCCGGAGCGTATCTCGTAGAGCCGGGCTTCGTGAACGTTCCCGCGCGTGTCCACCAGAATGCGACAGAGGACCGTCGGAAGCACGGTGTCTTCCGGGCGGGGCGTCACCGGCGGCGCCCCACTCATCAAGACCGGAAGTCGGTCACGGGGCCCGGTGAGATCCGAGGCTTCGGCGGGGAGTCGGTACTCGGCCGGCACGAGCCATCCGTAGTAGTGGGCGAGCGCGTAGCCTCCCGCCGCCAGCAAGATCCCCACGACGACAGCGGCAATTTTCGGCCACCGGCGCTCGCTCTCGTCCGCGGCCGCGGCTTCCGCAAACAGCACGCGGCCCATCGCTCGCCGCAGCGCGTCTGCCTCCGGATTGCGACGCGTTTCGTGGGCCTTCGGACGCGGAGGTTCCCGCCGATTCGAAGTCGCGCCGGGAACGGGAATGTCGACCGTACGAGGACGCCTGAGAGTGCCCTCGTCGAAGCGTCGCATCGCTTCGATGAGAAGCTCCTGCGGTCCCAGTGAAAGCGTGTGGCCCGAGATTTCTGCGTCCGACTCGACGACGAAGTCGACGTTCTGCTCGGTGAGGAGTACGTAGACGGCGTCGCGTGCCGGGAGGTCCCCGTAAGCGGCGTGGACGACAGCGCCACTCTCGATGAGCAGAAGCCCGTCGCCGGCCGGTCCCTCGAGACGGATGCGATGGTCGCCGCCGTCAGATGCCTTGACGACGACGAGGTCTGCCAAGGAAAGCTCTCTGGTGTTCCCGGTTAGAGCCATCACCGAGCTCCCTGTCGTTGATGCAACTCGCCTGACGTTCGTCGTCGCGTGGGATCATAGCAGACTGCCAACCCCCCTGTCTTGTAAGCATCCAAGTGCCTTGACGGTCCCGCGGCCGGGCCCCCAGGGCCCGGCTGGGACCGAACGATGACACTCGACCGAAGACAATTCGCGAAGCTGGCCGGCTCCGCCGCGCTCGCGGTGGCCTGGCAGCAGGCCGAGGCTCAAGTGATCGACACCGGCGAGGTATCGGCCGAAACGGTGCGTACGCTACTGGCCTGATCTAGGCACTAACAAACACTCTTGCTATACTTTACGGGCTGATTCCCGATTGCATTGCGGGATGGTTTACGAAAAGCTCGCGAAGCGAGCCCGCGCCGGGCGTGCCGAGAGAGGCGACTGAACAGCTCACGCGTGACTCCTGAAGAATCGTGCGCCTCAGAATTCTGACTTACAACGTCCACAAGTGTATTGGCGGTGTCGATCGCCGCTACGATCCCGTGCGAATCATCACCGTCATCGCCAGGTACGAGCCCGATCTCGTGCTGCTTCAGGAGGTCGACCAGCACGCGCAGCGAACCAACACCGACCGGCAGGTGGACTTACTGGGCGACGCACTGGGCTATCGCCACCGCAGCTACTTCCCGAACGTCAAGCTGCGTACCGGCGGTGAGTATGGCAACGCGATTCTCAGTCGGTTCCCGCTCACCGAGACCAGCAATATCGATCTGACGATCCCGCCCAAGAAACGGCGAAGCGTGCTTCACGCGCGATACCGCATTCGCATCAACGGCGCACGCCACACGCGCACCCTGCACGTGTATAACCTGCACCTGGGTCTTTCCGGGCTCGAGCGCAAGCTCCAGCTGCGTCGATTCCTGGAAAGTCATCCGTTCGTCGGGCTCCATCACCGAACCCCCATCCTCGTCGCCGGTGACTTCAACGATATCTGGGGAACAATCGGTCGAAAGCTTCTGGAGCCCGCCGGTTTCCGCGATTTCGGAGGAAGACCCATCAAGACGTTCCCCGCCTGGGGTCCGCTCCGCGCTCTCGATTCGGCCTACATTCGCGGCGACGCGAAGATCGTGAGCTCCTATCGCGCTCGAGTGCGCCTGGCGCGTCGAGCGTCGGACCATCTGCCGCTGGTGGTGGATTTCGAGATCGAATAGGGATCCGTGGCCGACATCGTCGATATCGAGCGCATCAATAATGAAGCCGTCACGGCGTACGACTTCGGCTCGCTCCTGGAAGCGCAGCGGGCTTTTGTCCGCTCCGGAGGGACTCGCGAGGTCGCGTTCCGGCGAGAACAGCTCCAGAAGCTCCGCGCGATGGTTCGGGACAACGAGAAGTCCGTCCTCGATGCACTTGCCGAGGACCTGCGAAAGCCTGCCTTCGAAGCCTATGCCTCGGAAGTAGGGCTTCTCTATGCGGAGATCGGTCACGCGCTCGACCATCTCGAATCGTGGATGCAGCCGGAGCTCGTCCCGACGCCGCTCGTGCTGTTTCCCGCGGAGAGCGAGATCCTTCGTGAGCCCGCAGGTGTCGTTCTCATCATCGCTCCGTGGAACTATCCGTTTCAACTGGTGATGGCCCCTCTCGTCGGAGCGCTGGCGGCCGGGAACTGCGCCGTTCTCAAGCCCTCCGATTGGACTCCCCACACGTCTCAGCTAATTGCGGAGCTGGTCGGGCGCAGCTTTCCGCCGGAGCTGGTCTCGACTGTCACCGGTGGCGCTCCCATCACCAAGGCGCTTCTGGAAGAGAGGTTCGACCACATCTTCTTCACCGGTAGCACCGCCGTTGGCCGGCTCGTCGCCGAGCGGGCTGCGAGCCACCTCACCCCGGTGACCCTCGAGCTCGGAGGCAAGAATCCCTGCATCGTTGACGAGGAGTTCCACCTCACGACGGCGGCGCCCCGGATTACCTGGTCGAAGTTTCTCAACGCGGGCCAGACGTGCCTGGCTCCGGACTACTTGCTCGTCCCCGGCCGAGTGAAGGAGAAGCTCGTCGCAAAAATGGGAGAGTGCATCACGGCTTTCTTCGGTCCGGATCCTGCCACCAGTGAGGACTACGCCCGCATCGTGAGCGAGCGTCACTTCGACCGCTTGCTGCCGTTTCTCGAGCCAAAACAGAGCATCATCACGGCGGACAGACCGACAGGGAGACGCTCTACATTGCTCCCACCCTTGTCGACGAGCCGCCCGACGACTCGCCCTCGCTTTCAGAGGAGATATTCGGGCCGATCCTCCCGATTGTGCCGTACGAAACCCTCGATGAAGCGATCGAGTACACGCGGCGTCATCCCGATCCGCTCGCACTCTACGTGTTCTCCGACAACCCGAAACACCAGGAGAGACTTCTGCAGGAGATTCCGTCCGGTGGGGGATGCGTGAACACCGCGGTGGCGCACTTTGCCAACACGTCGCTTCCTTTCGGCGGGCGCGGCCGGAGCGGCATGGGAAGCTATCACGGGCGCTACAGCTTCGAGGTCTTCTCTCATCGAAGGGCGATCATGAAATCATCGACATGGCTCGACCCGAGCCTTCGCTACCCTCCCTACAAAGGCAAGCTCCGGTGGCTTCGTAAACTCTTGCGCTGACTGTCTGTTAGCCCCGAACCGAAATTCCTCGGTCTGCGATCGGATGATGGAAAACGAGGTCTTGTTTCGGATCGGGGTTAGAATCGCGGTGAGCATGCCCGCTCGTCCGCGCCCACCCAATCTGAAAGACACCCGTCCCCGTTTTTCTGCCTCGCAGGCAGAATCCCTCGCCCATCGGCTGTACGGCTTGCAGGCGAAGGCGAAGGAGCTCCCCAGCGAACGAGATCAAAACTTCCTGCTGGAGACCGAGCCGGGCGACAAGTGCGTCCTGAAGATCGCCAATGCCGCCGAGGACCGTGCCATCCTCGAGCTCCAGAACGAAGCCCTGGCGCACATCGCCCGAAGAGACGAGGGGCTTCCTGTCCCGCGTGTCCTCTCCTCGCGCGAAGGCCGCGACATCGAGACCGTCGACGATTCCTTTCTGGTCCGGATGCTCACGCACCTTCCGGGAACGCCGTTGGCGTCGTACCGACCGCACGCGCCGAACCTTCTGAAAGAGCTCGGGAGGATGCTCGGGCGTCTCGACCGGGCCCTCGAAAGCTTCGACCATCCCGCCTCGGATCGCTACATCCACTGGGATAGCCGACACGCTCGCGACGTCGTGGGCTCGGCCCTGGAGTTGGCGGAGGCCAGCGAAAAGCGTCCATTGCTCGAGCGGTCTCTCGAGCGCATCGCGGAACTGCCGTCTGTGGAATCACTCCCTACCGCCGTCATCCACAACGACGCCAACGACCACAACATCCTCGTCGGTCGCGACGGCGCGATCATCGGTCTCCTCGACTTCGGGGACATGGTTGCCACCGCACAGATCTTCGAACTTGCGAACGCCTGTGCCTACGTGATGGCGCCTTCTGCCGAGCCCCTCGCGACTGCGGCCCGCGTGGTCGCCGGCTACCATGAATGCCGCCCGCTCACCGATCGCGAAATCGAGACGATCTTCCCCGCGATCCTGGCACGGCTATCCATGAGTGTCGCCATCTCGGCCCGGCAAAGCAGCGAGGAACCGGAACGCGACTACCTCACGGTGAGCGAAGAGGCAGCCTGGAACCTGCTCGGTCGCCTCGACGCGGTCTGCCCGCGCCTCGCCCACTACCAGTTCCGTCAAGCTTGCGGAATCGAGGCCCATCCAGCGACAGTTCGCCTGTCCGATGTGGCGGGCGGTGCGAGCTTCGCGAGCGTACTGCCGTTCGACCTTCGAGAAGAACCCGCATACATCTTCGACCTCACCGTCGGAAGTCTCGAGGTGCGTGGACGAGACGTGGTCGACGATTTCGAAAGCTTCAACGCCTTCGTCTTCGACACCCTGCGCGCGAAAGGCATGAAGGTAGGAGTGGGACGCTACGGCGAGCCGAGGGCTCTCTACTCGACGAGCGGGTTCCGCACCGAATCCGGGGAGCCCCGGACGGTTCACCTCGGTATCGACCTTTTTGTCGCGCCGGGCACCGCCGTCCATGCGCCGCTCCCGGGGGAGGTGCACAGCTTCCGAGTCAACGACGCGCCTCTCGACTACGGGCCGACCATCATTCTGGAGCATTGCCTGGACGACGTCGTCTTCTACACACTCTACGGCCATCTCTCTCAAAGCTCTCTCGACAAACTGGCCGGAGGGAAGCCCGTGGCACGAGGCGAGGCATTCGCGACCGTGGGCGAACCCCCAGGCAACGGCGGGTGGCCGGCGCACCTCCACTTTCAGTCATCCTCGATATGCTGGATCGGGAAGGTAACTTTCCGGGCGTCGCACCACCGTCGGTTCGGAAGCTCTGGCTCAGCCTCTCACCCGATCCCGGCGTCATTCTGGGGATCCCCGACGGCGCTCGCTACGAGCCCGCCAGGGAGGACACGAACCTCACGTCGAGACGTCAGCGTGTCCTCTCGAAGGCGCTCAGCCTCTCCTATCGAGAGCCGTTGCACATCGTGCAGGGGCGCGGCGCATACCTCTACGACGTCGACGGCCGACCCTTCCTCGATATGGTCAACAACGTGGCGCATGTCGGGCACGCGCATCCGAGAGTGGTCGAGGCGGCGGCGCGTCAGATGGCCATCTTGAACACCAATACGCGCTACCTGCATCGAAACGTCGTCTCCTACGCGGAGCGACTCGTGGAAACGCTTCCCGAACCGCTCGAGGTCTGCTTCTTCGTGAATTCGGGGAGCGAAGCGAACGACCTCGCGCTGCGACTCGTCGCCGCGCACACGAAGCGCGAGCACCTGCTCGTCGTGGACGGCGCGTATCACGGGAATCTGAGCTCTCTCGTAGAGGTGAGCCCGTACAAGTTCGAGGGCCCGGGAGGTTCAGGTGCACCGCCTCACGTGCACACGCTTCCGATGCCCGACGGTTTCCGGGGAGGTTCCGTTCGTCCGCACCGGACTACGGAGAGCGCTACGTCGAGCAGGCCCACGAGGCGATCTACCGGCTTCAAGAGCACCGACGCGCCCCCGCTGCCTTCATCGCCGAGTCCATCCTGAGCTGTGGCGGTCAAATCGTGCTCCCGCCGGGATACCTCCAGGGTGTCTACGAGCACGTTCGCGCCGTCGGAGGAATCACCATCGCGGACGAGGTTCAGGTCGGTTTCGGACGGGTCGGATCCCACTTCTGGGCGTTCGAGACGCAAGGGGTCGTGCCCGACATCGTGACGATGGGAAAACCTATCGGGAACGGCCACCCCCTCGGCGCGGTGGTGACGACGCGCGAGGTCGCCGAGTCCTTCATGACCGGAATGGAGTACTTCAATACTTATGGCGGCAACCCGGTGTCGTGCGCGGTGGGTCTCGCCGTCCTCGACGTCGTTCGCGAGGAAGGGCTTCAAGCAAAGGCTGCCAGAAACGGCGAGCTGCTGCTGGAAGGACTGCGCGCGATTCAATCGCGTCACGCGCTCGTTGGCGACGTGCGCGGCCAGGGGCTGTTCGTGGGCTTCGAGCTGGTTCGCGATCGAAAGAGCCTCGAGCCGGCAGCCGAGGAGGCCTCCCTTTTGATCAACAGAATGAAGGAGGAAGGCATCCTGACCAGTACCGACGGTCCGCTCCACAACGTCATCAAGCTCAAGCCTCCCTTGGTCGTCTCGGAGAAAGACATCGACTTCTTTCTCGAGACCCTCGACCGCGTGCTGAGCGAGACCGCGTTTCAAGCGTGACCCATCACCCGCCCGCCTGCACCAAGGCAACGGCGGGCGACCTCTCCCCGGCGGGGAGAGGTCAGGTCAGGCGAGGCGTTTTCTAAGCCAGGTCGAGATCGCCTCGATCTCCTCGGCACAAACACTGTGCGGCATGGGGTAGGTGTGCCATTCCACCTCGTACCCGCTCTCCGTGAGCGCGGAGCGCGTCTTCTCACCCAGAATCGGGGGGACGACCGGGTCCATGCTCCCGTGAGCGAGGAAGACGGGAAGCTGCCGGTTGGTATCGGAGGCCTCTTCGAGACGTTCGCCAATGGGAAGATACGTCGATAACGCAATGATGCCTGCCAGGCGCTCCGGGTAGCCGATGCCGGTGTGAAGGGCGATGGCTCCGCCCTGCGAGAAGCCAGCGAGAACGATCCTGTCCGCGGCGACGCCACCCTCACGCTCGTGCTCCATCCATTCCTCGACCTGAGCACGAGAGGTCTCGATGCTCTCACGGTCGATCGACCGATCGAGGTCGAGGCTCTTGATGTCGAACCAGGCGCGCATGACCAATCCACCGTTGATGGTCACTGCCCGTTCGGGAGCGTGCGGAAAGATGAAACGTACACCGAGCTCTTTCGGCAGGCCGAACTCCGGAATCATGGGAACGAAATCATTGCCATCGGCCCCGAGCCCGTGCAACCAGATGACGGAGCTCCGATGACGGGACGATGGTTCGACCGTAACCGCATCTAGCATGGCGGCGAACGTTATCGGCCGGATGCGTGGAATGCAAGCCGACGTATGCCCTCTCCCTGGCCGGCCTTCGCTGAAGCTTCGGCCGGTCCGCCTAGCCTTGGCGGAGGCGGAAAGGGAGAGGGTGGCGGCACGCAGTGCCGCCGGGTAAGGGTGCCTTGACCACCTTGTTGATTCTCCAGAAACCGAATACCATCTCGGCCGGTCCGGGTGCGCAAGGATGCGTAAAGAAGTCACGCTCGTAACGGGAGCGGCGGGTGAGGTGGGCACCTCACTCATCAGCCGGCTCGGACAATCCGACGAGACCCGACTGCTGACCCTCGATCTGCGCAAGCCCGAGCTCCCGCTTCCGGACGGGGCCGTTCACATCGAGGGCGACATCCTGGATGACCGCCTGCTGGCCCGGCTGGTGAGCGAGTACCAGATCGTTCGGATCTATCACCTCGCGGCGCTTCTCTCGACTCGCGCCGAGTTCACGCCCGAGACCGCCCATCGCGTGAACGTGGAGGGCACTCTGGCGCTTTTGAAGCTCGCCTCCGAGCAATCGCAGTGGCAGGGCCGCTCGGTGCAGTTCATCTTCCCGAGCTCGATCGCTGCCTATGGCATGCCGACACCGGAAGCCAAATCTCGATACAACCGCGTTCGTGAGTGGGAGTGGACCTACCCCACGACGATGTACGGGTGTAACAAGCTGTATTGCGAGATGCTCGGGAGCTACCACAGCCGTCACTACAAGCAGCTCTCCGCCGAGCAGCCGGTCATGATCGATTTTCGGTCGGTTCGATTCCCCGGCCTCATCAGCGCTTTCACGCTTCCCACCGGCGGCACGAGCGACTACGCACCCGAGATGCTCCATGCCGCCGCCCGGGGCGAAGCCTACAAGTGCTTCGTCGACCATGACGTCCGGATCCCGTTCATGGCGATGCCCGATGCGACCCATGCGCTGGTGAATCTTGCTACGGTGCCCAAGGAGAAGCTCTCGCGGGTCGTGTACAACGTCACGAGCTTCAGTCTCTCCGCGGCCGAGATTCGCGACATCGTCGTCGCGTCGTTCCCCGGCGCGAGCATCGATTTCGAGCCCGACATGAAGCGACAGGCCATCGTTGATAGCTGGCCCGGCGATCTCGACGACAGCATGGCCCGCCGGGACTGGGGCTGGAAGCCCGACTACGACAAGGATTCCTGTTTCCGCGACTACCTCATCCCGAACATCCAGAAACGCTATCAATAGTCCTGCTCGTGATCTGGATCATCTTCGGGCTGCCCGTGGGCCCCGGCGCCCAGCTCTACCTCCCGGCGTAGCCGAAGACCGCGAACGTCCGCTTCTTGCACCACAGCCGCCTTCGCCATGGCTTCGGCGAGCCTCGCCGTAGTCGTTGCCAGACATGGACATACTACCGGGGCTCCGCCGACCGGGTGCGTGAGCCGGCGCCGTCCATTCAACTCTTCCCGGGAACAGTTCCTGTGGACGACTCACCGCCACCTCTCGTCTCCGTGTAGCTCGGGGGCGAGCCAACGCAACCCGCGAGAAGAACCTGGTGCCCTGAGCCCCCGCAGGATGGCCCCGTACGCCCATCGCCGAAGTAGTACAGAGACCGGAACTGACGAAACGCTCAGATCACACGGAACCCCGGAAATGAGAATAGGACCACCGCGGCCAATCGACCCCGAGGCTGCTTCGGGAGAAAACATAACGCAAAGGCGAAGAGGCGCAAAGCACGCAAAGTCAACGTCGACCCGGCCGAGGCAACGCTCTCGCCAGGAGCCACGTCAGGCGCGAAGACCGCTGAAGGCGAAGAGGTGTTGACACTTTGCGACTTTCGCGACTTCGCGCCTTTGCGTTGATCTTTTTTTTTCTGATTCCCTGCGTCCAAACGGGCCCCTCACCCGTACTACAGACAGGTATGACGGCTTCGCCGTCAACAAGAATAAGTCATGACAGGCCACGAGAAGATCCGTCACTCCGTCTCGCTGGCCGTCGCCGGCGGCCTCGAGCCGAAGGAGGACCGCCTCCTTCGGACACACCTGCGGGATTGCGAGGACTGCTCGCGGGAGTTGGCCGAGCTGTCCGGTGTCGCGACCGCGCTCGGCCAGCTTCCGACGCCGCAGCCGCCCGAGGCACTGGTCGAGCGGGTTCGGCGCGCGATGCACCTCGAGCTGGCCGGCCAAGCCGATGACCGCCTGAGCGTGGCCTGGCCCTCGGCGCCTTTCTGATCTTCTTCAGCTGGGCAGTCACGCTGGTCGGATGGGGCTGCTTCAAGCTCCTGACGGGCCAGCCGCTCACCGAGGGCTGGCTGTCTCTTCAGAACTGGGCCTGGCCCGCCGCCTATTTCAGCGTCGCATGGCTTTCCGGTGGAGCCGCGGTGATTCTGCTCGGAAAACGTTACCGGAACGAAAGGAGGACGGTATGAGCCGTCTGCGTCAGGAGGTGGCAATCATCCCAAGGCTCGGCTACGCCCTGGCCATTGGAATTGCCGTGATGATCCTGCTGGGTGCGACGATCGCGTTCTTCGACGAGCCCGGGCACATCGAGATCCTCATCGGCGGCGCGTTCGTCGCCCTGCTGCTCTGCGTCTTTATCCTGCTCATCTCGTATGTGTATGCCGATGCACGCCGACGGGGCATGCGCCATGTCTTGTGGACGCTCCTCGTCATCTTCGTGCCTCAGGCGATCGGGTTCATCATCTATTTCGTCATGCGCGACCCGCTGTTGCAGCCCTGCCGTTCCTGTGGAACGCCCGCGCGTCGGGAGTATGCCTTCTGCCCGCAGTGCGGGAGCACCCTTCCCCGAGTATGCCCATCCTGCTCGAAGCCCGTCGACAACGACTGGCCGCACTGCGCTCACTGCGGCGTGAAACTCGGAGACGCGACTCGAGAAGATCTGCCTTCGGACGTGGGAGCCGAACCGTTGGCTTCCTCCCCGGAGGGGTAGGTCGCGACAACAGCGCTTCCCGAGCAATGCATCGACGCGGTACGCTATCCGTCACGCATGCGTGTGGGTCTGGTAATGTACGGAGACGTCGAGAGAGAGGTCTCTGGCGGTAACCTGTACGACCTCGAGCTGGTGCGACACCTCCGGCGGCAGTCGCACGAGGTCCAAATTTTCTCGCTGCCACACGCCAGCTACGTTCGTCACCTCACCGACAATCTGACCCGAGAGCTGATCCGGGAGCTGGCGGCGGCGGACGTCGACGTTCTCCTCGAGGACGAGCTCGCCCACCCCTCCCTCTTCCACTTGAACCGTCGCCTGCGTCGAGGGACTCGCTACCCCATCGCCAGCGTGGTCCACCACTTGCGCTCGAGCGAAGACCATCCGGAGTGGCAGCACCGCTTCTATCGCCTTGTCGAGAAGCGGTATCTCCGGACGATTGACGCGTTCATCTTCAACAGCGAGACCACGCGCGAGTCGGTCGAATCGCTTCTCGGAGAAAAGACACGCTCGATCGTCGCCACACCAGGAGGCGATCGTCTGGGACCGGCGTCCGGCCCCGAGACCATCGCCGAGCGCGCCCTCGAGAGCGGCCCCCTTCGCCTGCTGTTCGTCGGAAATCTGATTCGAAGAAAAGGCCTGCACGATTTGTTCGCCGCCCTGGTCCACCTGACCGACCTCGAGTGGACCCTCGACGTCGTTGGCAACCGCGGTGTCGATCCGTCATACGTGGAGGAGCTCGAGGAGCAGTCGAAAGCTGCGGGCATCTGCTCACACCTGACCTTTCACGGAGAGCTTTCAGACGAGACACTGCGCGAGCGCTATCGCGAAAGCCATGTACTCGTCGTTCCCTCGAGCTACGAGGGTTTCGGCATGGTGTATCTGGAGGCGATGGGTTTTGGCCTCCCGGTCATCGCCGGTGCCGCCGGCGCGGCCGACGAGGTCGTCTCGCATGAGGTGACTGGTTTTCTCGTGTTCCCCACGGATCACGGAAGCTTCAGCCGTCAGCTGCGACGCCTGGCCCAGGATCGCGACCTCCTGAGCCGAATGAGCCTGGCTGCGCTCCAGAGCTTCCAGCAACAACCCACCTGGGACGATACGACGCGAGCCATCGAGGCGTTCCTACTCGCCATCACAAACGCCTCCTCGCGAACGTAGACGGCCAACTCGTTCACACTCGGCCGAGCAATCGGGCACCCGCGGCCAGGCCCACCCCGCCGAGCAGTGTGTCCCGGAGCCGAATCAGCAGACTCATCGAGATCCCGAGAGCCGGTGAGAAGCCCATCAGGTGCCAGGCAAGAGCCTGTCCCGCTTCGAAGACACCGAGGCCGGCTGGAAGGACGAACAAATAGGCCAGGCGCGCGGCGGCGAGCCCCATGACGAGCTCGCGAAAAGAGAGTCGAACGTCGAGGAAAGACGCCATGAGCCAGTACTCTCCCAGGATGATGGCCCAGCTCATAAAGGAGAAACCCAGGGCGAGCGCAACGCAACCGGCGTTGTCACCGAGAGCACGATGGGCCTCCCGTTCGCTTGCCCGCACCGCGTCGTAGAAACGTCGCGGGAATCGTTTCAGGAGAAAGGCGGCCGGAAAGCGGCCATTCCAGATTGCCAGAAGATAGATCCCGGGCAGGAGGACCAGAACGGTGACGAACAGGAGCGCGTCCATTCCGACGATCACACCGAGCTCGTCGCTCCGAAGCAGAACCAGAAGTCCCGCTCCCAGAAAGCTGAAGTTCACGAGGAGCTCCATCAGCTTGTCCAGGCCAACCGAAGCGACCGCGGTCTCCCGTTGAACGCGGTGCCGTCGCTCGAGCAGGAGGACCTGCACGGGCTCTCCGCCGAATTGCGGGCCGGGCGTGAAGTAGCTGACCCCGAAGCCCGCGAGCCGGTAGAGCCCGACGCGAATCCAGCCGACGCTTTCCCCGAGACCTCGCAACAAAATCCACCATCGACCACTGAAGACGAGCAGCGCGAGCAGATTGACCGCAACGAGGACGAGAATGTCAGAAAGCTCGAGGTTCTCGAGTGCCCCTCGAGCTTCCACCCATGAAACCGAGCGGAGTGCAGCGACAAAGAGGGCGAGCGCGACTGCCCAGAGACCCCAGCGCAGGACGCGCCGCTTGAAATCAGTGCTGCTCGATGGGGACAAAGATGAAGGCTATCAACGAAGCGATGAGTGCCGCACCGAGGCCCAGAGTCAACCCGACCTCGCCCACGGACAGGGTAAGAACCACGACGAGTAAACCAGCGACGACGGTGAGTGCGCGACGAAGCGCAGCTGGAAACTTCGGCAAAATGCTCCATGAACTCGCCACGGCACGGTTCGTGACAACGAGCCAATCGCGAACGAACATGCCGAGCGTGAGCGCTCCAAAGAGGCAGGCGGCGAGTCGAGAGGCTTCGGCCGGAACGAGCGGCCAGAGCGCGGCCGCCAGGAAGCCCATCTGAAAACCGGCGAGATGACGACGTAGCCGATTCGGGTCGAGCTCCCTTACGCTCTTGCCGCGTCGCCTCCGCCACCCTTCCCCGAAAACGAACGCGTAGCGCGCGAGACCGATCGCGAGGTACCACTCGGGAAGCTTCCCCCAGGAGATCCCGAGCGCCACGGCGACAAGGATCCCGAAAGCGTCGAGCTCCATGTCGAGCCGCGCGCCGAGCTCGGTCGAGGTACCCCATCGCCGGGCGAGACGGCCATCGACGTGATCGAGCGCAGCGGCAAGGCTGTAGGCGAGCGCGGTCACCCACGCGAGCACGCCGGCGGGCGGCGGCAGCAGCAGAAAGCCGGCCACCGCTGCCACGAGCAGGCCACGGACCAGGGTGACGAGCGTGGGTGCTGTGAGGCCATCCAGCAGCGGCGCGTCCCGGCCGCGGCGATTGGCACCCAGGAGTGAGTAGAAGCCGGAAACGATCACGCTCCAGGCGACGCACACCCCGAGCGTCCACCGGACGTCGATGTCCGCGAGCTGCGCCGCACCCAGCGCCGCGTACCCGGCGAGGGCCACGAGGAGCCACTGTCGCTTGAGCTCGGCAAGCGCGGAGGCGGTCCGCGCACCCCTTTGCGCCAGGGCCTCCGGGAGCGAGCTCGTGGTGCTCATCGCGTCGTGTTCTATTGATCTAAGGGTCTTGGCAAAAATAGGTTCCCATTCTCGGGCGTCGAGGCGCCCGCCTGGCAAGGCGCGAGGAGTGAATAATATCTGGATATATGACCGACGAGCAACGCAGCCAGGGGGGATGGATCGGCGCCCCAGAATGGGAAGTTATTCTTGCCAGGGCCCTAAGGCGAGCTCCGTCGGCTCGTCTCGATGATAGGCGGCGAAGAAGAGCTCGAGGAAGCCCTCCATCCGCAGGTCGCTGTCCTCCAGGGGTAAGAGGCCTTCCCGGAAACCGAGCTCGTGAAACGGGCGAACGAGGTCGGCTCGCCTGCTGATCAAATGCATCGGCACCGCCCAGCTGTCGTTGTCGTGGGTGGCGAGCTTGGGTGGCTGGTGATCGCCCACCACGATGACGAGCGCGTTGTCGGGGACGAACTGCAGAAGGAAACCCTCCAGAACGTCGAGCTCGTACTCGAACGCCCGCACGTACCACGTGGAGAGCTCCTGCAGGTCGCGATAGGCATCATGAGCCACGGAGTTAAGGCCCTCCTCGTACGCAGTGTCATCGTCGAAGCGCGACCACTCCTCCACATACTCCGGAATCGGGTAGTACGGGATGTGCGTCATGATCAAAGAGAATTTCACGAAGAGCGGTTGCTCGCTGTCAGCAATCTCCTCCTGGTAGAGCTTGTACAGCGTGTACTGGTCCGGAACGACCCACCAGCCCATCTTCGGACCGGTGTAGTCGAGCCCCGCGCGGTCGTAGATCGCGTCGTAGCCGTAGTAGCGTCCATCGGGCCACAACCACTGGATTCCCGGCTCGGCCGCCACCGCGCGATAGCCTCGCTCCCTCAGAACGCTCACCAGAGTCTTGCGGTCGGAATCGAGAAGAGCGTTGTAGAGGTGTTCCGATTCGATGGGCAGCCCGCTCAACAACGCGGCATGCGAACGCCATGAGCCTCCTCCGAACGTCGGTGAGTGGATCTGACGCGAGGCAAAGGTGAAGCCCGCCTCGCCGAGACGCTGCTCCATGCGCTCGAAATGCGCCCCAATCTGTTCGAAGTGATGGGCGTCCTCGATGAGCGTTACTCCATAGGATTCGATGAAGATGAGATAGACGTCGGCGCGCTCGAGGCCCTCCAGATTCGACGAGACTTCGAGTTCCGGCCACTCCATAGCGGCGAGGCGCGCCTTCTCGTGCTCGCCGCGCTGGATGTAGGCGACCTGCTTCGAGACGATCGAGCCGACCGGAAGAGCGAACCACGACGACGGTCCCACGACGTAGAGCAGGAGCGCCACCCCACCGGCGAAGCCGAGACCACGGCGCCAGGCGGGCTCGGCGAGTGTTCTCCCCAGCGCGCCGAGCGCCAGCCAGTTCACCGCGAGACAGGCGAGCACGACGGCGAGAAGCGCAGCGACGACGGCAAGGACCGTCGTCAGAGACATCGACGTCACGAACATTTCCGCCACCCGATGCAGATGCGGAAAGTCTCCGTACAGGTTGAACTCTCTGCCGAGCACGCCGAGGGTAGTGCGGTCGAAGTAACGGGTCAGTGCGCCGAGGAGAAGCAGGACCGCCAGCACCGCTTTGAGGGTTCCCGACAGCCGAAGACCCAACGCCGCCATGAGGGCGAGCGCTACCAGCCCGACCGCCAGCTCTATCGAGAGCTGGTACGGCCATCGGATGAAGGGTGTGGAGACCACGTTGTCGAACGTGACGAGGAGATTAAGATAGACGAGAGCTGAAAGAACAACCCACACCCGCGGCTTCTCGTCGCGAACGCGTCGTCCCGGCTGTGCCACGTCGCTAACTCCGCCGTACGGGACCGCGATCGTCCGTGTTCTCACCACAGAGCTCACAGAGATACACAGAGGCAACCGCAACTGGACGAAAAGATGAGCACACGGAACCCCGGAAGAGAGGAACCCCGGAAGACAGAGAGTATGTCCTGGTTCATCTCTGTGGGTCTCTGTGCTCTCTGTGGTGCCGACTCATCTTCCGCGCATTCGGTCTACTGCCGCACGGCTTCGAACTCGATCAAAAGCTCCACGTCGTCCCCGACCAGGATGTTCGCCACACCGTAGTCCATGCCGAACTCGCTCCGGCGGAAGCTTCCCCGGATAGACATTCCAGTCACGTACGGTTTCGTGAGGCCGTCGCCCAGTGGTGAGTAGTCACTCTTGTTCCACTGAACGGTGAGCGTGAGCGGCTTCGAGACGCCGAGCAGCGTGAGCTCCCCCGTCATCTCGCCCTTCCGTTCCACGAGCTCGGTGCCATTCGATCGAAAGACCATCTCTGGAAACTCTTCGACGTTCAGGAAATCCGCACTTTTGAGATGCCTGTCGCGGTCGGCCTGGTTCGTGAAGACGCTGGCCGTCTGCACGACGATCTCGACAGCGGAGATCTCTCCGGTCTCCTCGTCGAACGTGAACGAGCCCTTCGCCTCCCGAAAGAATCCGAGGACCCTGGCGAATCCTACATGCTCGACCAAGAATCCTACGCTGAAGTGATTGGGGTCGATGTCATACCCGGCCGGCCCGGCGGCGGAAGCACAGGCCAGAGCGAGCCCGAGACACACGAAGGAGACGAGACGATGGAACCCCATAGCACACCTCACTTGTGACGTATCTTAGTCCAGACGCGAAAACGATAGGACACGAGCCCTTGCTTCAAGCACTGCCGGAGCGCATTGCCGCCGAGCAGATTCAGCCAGCGGGGGTGCCTCAACCTCAAGGGTCTCCCCAGAGCCACCGCGACACGAATCGCGCGATCGCGGGGTCGGTCTAGATTCAGAAAAGGAGTGAGGTCCCGGTCTTCGACCGGGCGCAGGCGTTGGGCGGCCGCTATCGCGTCCGCCTCTTCACGATGGATGAGTGAGCTCAGTCGCCACCCGCTTCGAAACTCCTCCAGCCAGCGACTCGCTTGCCGAGTCGAAAGAAAGTCGTCGCAGAGCGCGAGTCGCGCGCCAGGATGGAGGCTCGACGAGACGTTGGCGAAGAACTTCCGTGCGTCGCTCCCTTGAACGAACGACTCGATCCCGTAGGCGAAGTCGATGCCCGACGGAAGCTCGTCGCGGCAGAAGTCGGCTCGAAGAAAACGAACCGCGAGGTCCGCCGTCTTCGCACGGCGCCTCGCTTCCGCCTCCTGCACTTCGCTGTTCGTCACGCCCAACCCCTCGACATCGGCATGCTCGAGCAGATACAGGAGGCTGGATCCCACGCCACAGCCGAGGTCGAGCACACGGCGCTGTCCCGTGCCGAGCTCGTCGATCTGCTCCAGCAGCAACCGATGGACGTAGTGAAATGCCTCCTCCCGCGTGCGAACTCCGTCACCCCAGACGGCGCGGTGGATCGCCCCTGCGCTGCCCCCCTGGCCGTAGGCCAGGAAGCTCCGCGTATTCCGGTCGTAGTACTCGGCGACGTCGTCGGCGGTGAACGACACCATTCAGTCGACGCTCGCGTCCGGTGGGGCGACGGCTTGTAGTCCGAGAAGGAGCTCGGAGGCGACGAACAGCCAGGCGTCCTCGGGAATGTTCCAGATGCGACCCGCATTGCTGACGAGATAGGGATAGAAGGCATCCAGCGCCTCCCGGTGCTCGAGCGCGGCAGCAATCCGTACCAGTGAGGCCCAGGCTTCGATACCCGGTCGCTTGTTGCGATGCACCTCGCCGGTGCGTCCGTAGTAGGACACGCGAAGCCCCGGCATCTCGTCGAGACAGAACTTGACGAGCTTGCGGGCCACGTGTGGAGCGCCTCGAACCGAACAGGCGGCTATCGTGGCCGAGTTGGACGTTTGGATGGCATCATTTGGAGAAAAAAGAATCAGGCGATCATCGTCCATCAACGTGCCCATCTCCGGTTGCACGACGTCGTAGATGAGCCCGCTCGGCGCTTGTGCTCGTTCGACGAGTGCGTAGGATCTGCGCGCCACTTCCGCCAGCTCCACGTCTCCTGTCTCGGTTGCCACCTCGGAAACGAAATCCGGCGCGTAGTCCACCAAAAACGAGTTCGTCGCGAAGGCCCTCGTGCCCAGGTTGAAGTAGTTCCGGATCATCCACACGCCGCTCTCCACGGCGGCGTGCCGGGCATAGCCCCGGAGCACGATGAGAGCCCACTGCCGGTCTTCCTCCCCGTCGAACGCCTTCCAGCCCTCCCACAGACCCTCGGCGAGCCGGAGGGCTTCTGTTGTTCCCGATGCGTCTGGCTCGCTGCCCTCCCGGTACCTCCATAGGACGAAGCCACGAGTGTAAGGGTCGTCCGGCCGATTCAGGACGACGTTCTCCATCGCGAATCCCGCCAAGGTCTCGTAGAGCTCCCGGTCGCCTTCGCGGGCGGCAAACAACATGAGCTGTGCGATGTCCACGGTGTAGACGAAGCCGTCGGGCCGCGCGAGCCTCCCCTCGGTGACTCTTTCGCGCACGAGCTCGTGAAGCTCTGTCTTCGTTCGCCGGGCGTCTTCTGGCTCGCGCCAGTCGTAGGCGCCGCACCCGGCAAGGAGGAGCAGACAAAGGCTGGAGGAGCGCATGGTGATCGCCAGAACGGGGACAAATTATATAAGACATGCGGGAAGGGGGGTCCGTGTGATGGATTCGCGACGGCGTTTGTCGCTCACGCTCGGGGTGCTCGTCATCTCCGGGCCATTCGTTTTCGCCCAGCCCGCGCCGACGACAAGCTCAACAGGCTCCGGGCTCGAAGGCCTGGCCGACCTGCTCTGGGAGGACCGGAGCGGTGATGGAGTCATCGATTTCGTCAAAGGCACCATTCTGCTCGGTGAGAATCCGACCGGGGCGGAGATCGCAGCGGCGTCGGACGTTGCCGTACGCCTCGGGTACGAGACGCTGTCGATGGATCTTCCGCTGACAGGGTCGAGTGGAACCGTGGCGGTGGGTGCGCGGGCCGTCCAGCGCGTCGGACTGTCGCTGCCGGACGAGCTGTCGCCTGGCGAAGGTGTCGTTTTCGTCGCGCCGTCCGGCGGGCGTGACTACGTCGTGATCGCCGGACCAGACGACGCGGGCACACGAGCCGTAGCGCAGGCGTTCGCCGGGCGATTGCCCCACCTCTGGGATCCGAATGGCGAAACACTCGACGACGTTCGGACGGATCTTCGGTCGTTTCTGGAAGAGCACGAAGCTCATCCCTGGTGACATCGAGATAACGCGCGTCGTGGCGAGAACCGACGAGAGAGCCCTCGCGCGGATCGATGTTCAGGTGCATCTGGGAACGGACGATGAGGTCGGCGCGGCTCGCGAGGCTCTCGCGCCGCTCTCGGGACGAAGCGGCGAGGACGACGAGGCTCCCCTGTCCTACCGCGGCACTCGCTCGATCCACGTGACGCTGACAGACGGTGAGCGGTCCGACGACGTTCGGATTCCCAGTGTGGCGAGCCCTCCGAAACCGGGCCCGATGCCGGGACGCCCCGGCTCCGAGCCGAAACGCGACCTCGATCTGTCGAACCTCTACACGCCGTCGGGTCTCCTCGGCGACGGCGACACCAACCTCATTCCCGACCGGATCGATGCTGTCTTGAGCCCGGCGGGCGAGGGAACGACCCGAACGGTGGATCTCGCCGCACGGCTCGGACTCGAGTCCACTGGCATCTCCGTGCCCCTGGTTCGGCTTCCCGATGAGATCGAAGAGGCGGGTGACGAGCCGACGCTCGTGCTCGCCGGTACAGACCACCCGCTCGTTGACAAGGACCGTCTTCCCGATCTCGCCCCGGGCCAGGGCTGGATCGAGGTCGTTCCCGGAGCGTTCGGCCCCAAGGCGGCGCTCATCATCACCGGCGGGGATAGTGTCGGCGTCGATCGCGCCCTCGAGCAGGTCTCGGAGCGCTTCCCCCATCTCTGGGACCGCGGCAACCAGAAGAATCGTCCGACGCTCGACGATGTGGAGATGGACCTCTGGAAGTTCTTCTCCGGACGCTCGTCCGCCGGCCAGGCGGCAACCGCGCTCTACAAGCTCGACAAGCTCGTCTCGTCGCTATCCGAGAAGGATCTCGGCTCGGCGCGCGTCGTGGTCTCGCTCGAAGAGCCGGCGGATGGACTCGAACAAGTAGTCCGCGAGCGAGCGCAAGCGCTCGGTGCCGGATCGCTCGAGGTCGTCATCGATAATCGCGATGTTCAGAACGCACAAACACTTCTGGAAGAGAGCTTCGAAGTCCCATCGGAAGTCGAGGCGTTTCGGCGCCTGTTTCGTGAGCGCGTGCTGCCGCGGGTCCGTCGAGGGCGCCCGGTGTTTCTCGAAGCGCGGTTGAGCGAGCCCCCGGAGCTGCTCTCCCGACTGGCCGAGGAGGCGAAAGCCGCGCTCGCCGACAAGGGGGCCCATCCGGACCGCACGGAAGTCCGTTTTCTCTCCGCGTACAAGCAAGGCTACAGCTGGCTCTACGATGTCGTGCGACCCCAGCTCGAACAAGCCGGCGCGGAGCTCGGCGAGATCACCATCCGGTTCAAAGAGACCGTTCCTCCGGAAGAATGGCCTCAGCAGGCGATTTATACGAAGGTGCGCTGGCTCCACGAGATCTTTCCGATCGACGAGATCCTGGCTCGCGAGCTCGATGTCGATGCCGGCACCATCCGCTTCGAGATGGCGCCGCCCGATGCTCCAACCTACGAGATCATCGTAACCAGTGCGGCGGGCGAAGAAATCCTTCGCGATACCTTCGAGCCGAAGATTGTTCTGCGACCCTATCTCGATCGGTTTCGCGACTACGAGATGGTCCGCGTCACCACGGGTTCCCGGCGTGCCATCGCTCTTCGGTCGCATGACGGGAAGGACCCGGCCGGGGTAGGTCAGCTCTTCGCCCCGAGCGTTTCGACCGATCATGCGAAAGAAAATGAGCGTCGTGAAATAGATGTCCTCGTGAAGGGCATCCATCGGCGCGATGATCTCCTTGTCGAGATCGAGCAGGTAGTGCGGCTCGCTGAGCTCGAGATCCACGGTGAGCTCGCCGAAGTAAGGAGCGTCACGGCCGTTGCCGCGCGGATCGCCCTCGTGTCGCTCCATCACGTAGTCGTACAGGTATGGCAACGTGTTGGCCTGGAAGTGATCCCAGAAGCTTTCGGCGTCCGTGACGATACGCTGGTCGACGACAGTCTCGTCACCCACCCTTGCGGTCAGCCAACACGAAAGCGTTCAAGCTACCCATGGTGGAAGAGGTCATGATCCACACCGCGATCAAAGGCTCTCGGGCACCTCGTCCCGGCGCAGAGCGCGGCTTCAACCCGAAGATCACGATCTGGAGTGGCGGGACCGAAGCCCCGGACGAGACAGCGCACGGCGACTGGCTCGAGCTCGTAGCGACTGCCGGGCTTCAGTGGGACCAGGCGATCCTGCAATACGTGGTGGATGGCGATCACCGGGTGGAGCGCAAGGGCTCCGAGTTCTTCGGCGGCGTGAGTCTGAGCATGGATCGCCCGAGACCACCCAAGCCGGAGGAGGACAAGGAGGACGCATCCCGATAATCCTCGGCGGGGGTGTCCGCCGGAGAGGACACTGCTGTCTACGGCGCGGGACGAGAGCAGCCGCGGAGTCACTCATTATCAATAAGTTACCGGCTGGCCCGGTTCTTGCTAAAGTGGGTGGTATGAGGTGGCTGCCGAGTTTCGTGATCTGCGTCGCGCTCATCGCCCTTGCCCCAGGCCGAGCGCGGGCTCAAGACCCGGATTTCCTTTTCGGAAGCCCGAAAGGCTCGATCGGCATTCGCGGTGGTCTCTTTTTACCCACCTCCAACGGCGACCTCTACGACTTCACCCGGGAGCTTCTCACCATCGACAAGAATGACCTCAATGCGCCGGCTTTCGGTTTTGACCTCGGTTGGACGCTCAACCCACGCGTCGACGTCGTCTTCGGCGTCGACGTCACCAAGTCGAGGGCGAGCTCCGAGTACGTCAACTTCGTCGACCAGGACGATTTACCAATCGAGCAACAAACCAACGTGACAGGGGTTCCCGTCAACGCCAGCTTGAAGCTCTATCTGACGCCCAGGGGCCGGGAAGTGAGTCGCTTCGCTTACATCCCGAACAAGGTCAACGCCTATGTCGGCGGTGGCGGCGGCCCGATCTGGTACAAGTTCGAGCAGCTGGGCGACTTCATCGATTGTGGAGACCCGGCGGGCGAGTTCTTCGACTGCGCGGGCGGGGACATCTTCTCCGCCCTGTTCGAGTCCAAGGGCTGGGGCCTCCAGGCCCACGCCTTTGCAGGCGTGGACATCCGGCTTGCCCGCAGGGTATACCTGGGTATCGAGGGCCGTTACCTCTGGGCGGACGCCGGTGTCGGTGGAGACTTCGAGGGTTTCGACTCCATCGATCTCGGCGGGTTGACGGTGACGGGCGGCATCAGTTATGTGTTCTAGAATGGAGCTACGGAGGGAATGGGTATGAGGCCTCAGACGTTGGCGAGCCGATTCTTCTTTCTCGCAGCGGTGCTGCTCTTGTCGGCGACCCTGCTGGGCGCGCAGACGGCTTCCCAGAAGTTCGCGTCGAGCGCGGATGCCTACGACGATATGAACTTCCAGTGGCTCCCATGGCTCGGGTGCTGGGAGCTGGTGGTCGAAGACTCCGAGAAGATCCGGAAAGGGGCGCCGCCGAGACCGCCGAGGCTCGACGAGATGCCCGAGTTCGATGAGAGCGTCGGTCCCGAGCTGGCCGACGAGCCCCTCGTCTGCTTTCTTCCCGATCCGGACAGCCCGGACGGTCAGGGCATGCACATGACGACGCTGGCCGGCGACGAGGTCTTTCTCAGGAAGACTCTGCTGGCCAACGGTAGCCGCCAGATGATCGATGAAGGAAACTGCAAAGGCTGGCAACGGGCCGAATGGTCGAACGACAGCCGTCGTCTGTTCATCGAGTCCCGGCTGACTTGCGCCGGCAACGCCCGCTCGATCTCCGGAGTGAGCTTGATGACCGGACGTTCGTCATGGACCGATATCCAGGTCGTCGAGGCCGGCTCGCAGCGCGAACTGGTGGTTCGACACTACAAGCCGACGAACACGGATCTCTCCGAGATGGACGGGCTCGACGTCCTCACGCCCGAGCGGCTCGGCGCCGCGGCGAGGGCGCGACGGCAGATCTCGCGGCCTCTCATTCTCAACGACATCGTCGAGGCCAGCACCCGGATCGAGCCGGAAGCCGTCGAGGCGGCGCTTCTGGAATCGGACACCGAGCTCGACGTGACGAGCGACGTTCTCATCGAGATGGACGAAGCCGGTGTTCCCGGTAACGTCATCGATCTCACCGTGGCCCTTGCGTACCCGGACTACTTCACCGTGCGACGCTCTACGGAAGGCGACGCTCCCTCCTATGGCGGCTACCCACCGGCCGGCGGAGGCCCCTGGTACGGCTACCCGTACCCCTACTATGCCGTTCCCTTCAGCTATGGCTACTGGTATGCCCCACGGTCGTCGACCATCGTGATCGTCGACGCGCCCGGCGTGGAGCGAGGGCGAGTCGTGAAAGGGATCGGCTACACCCGTGTCCGCTCCGTTTCGACGGGGGGTCGGGGTTTTGGCGGATCCAGAGGCTCGGGCAACAGCTGGTCGGGAGGCAGCAGTAGCGGCTCCGGCAACAGCGCATCGAGCGGCGGCGGCTACCGGAGCGGCGGCAGCTCGAGCGGTCGCACCGCGAAACCTCGAAACAAGAACTAGCCGGGTCAGGCTCGGCGTGGAGCAGAATCCTGGTTTTCGAGGAGAAACCAGCTGGTAGCTACAGCTCCACGGGCTCGAAGTGAGGGAATTGTTTCTTCGCCTCCTCCAGGCTGTCCAGCACCGGTAGTTCGCACACTTCTCCCATCGCCTCCCAGACTCTCGCCAGCTCCGGGTGCTGGTGGGCAATGCTCGCCGAGTCCCCGGAGCGCCATTCGAAGATCTCGACATAGGTCCCGTCTTTCGCCTTCACGAGGACGGGAGCCCGGTCGGTAATGAGCTCCAGTCTGCGCAGCGTGGGGATGTGGCGTCGCAGCAGCTCTCGCAGCTCGGCGTCCTTGCCGTCGTGGGGTCGATACAGCGCGATAACGATTTCTGGCTTCATTCTTCCTTCCCTTCTTCCCTTGCTTTCCCGGTCGGCTCGAACCATTCCAGCCACCCGCCGAGCACCTGTTGGAGTCGCTCGGACTCGATCGTGTAGACCCACTCGCGGCCTTTCCGGTCCACCCGCACCAGGCCGGCCTCCTCCAGGATTCGCAGATGGCGACTCGTCGTCGGCCAGGAGCAGGAGAACCGCCTGGCGATCTTCCCCGCCGTCATGCTGCCTCCTCGCGCGTTCAGGACCACGAGCACGTGGCGGCGGGATGCGTGGGCGAGCGCCTTGAACACGCTCTCGAAGTCCCTCAGCTCCTTTTCCACGCGACTTGACGACATTTAGCAAATCTTCTAACTATCTATAGCAATATATTTAGCAATTTGGCTAACTACTGTCAAGCGTTTTTTCATCAAATTCTGGTGGGCAGCGGGTTGCGCGGGTACCTCGTCCGCGCTAATCATCTCCCTTTCGGAGGTCACCAAAAGAGTCGCGAACCATGCACAGTTACTACGATTTCCTGCGCCACAGCTCCGATGTCCCCGTGGGATTCCAAGTTCTCGATGACGAGCTCCACTTTCACGGCATCAACTTGATGGAGCTCATCGAGACGTACAAGACACCGTTGCGCTTCACCTACCTGCCGATCATTCCTGCGCGCATCGATGGCGCGCGGAATCTCTTCCGGCAAGCGATGGAGCGACACGGCTACCGCGGCAGCTACACCTACGGCTACTGCACCAAGAGCTCACCGTTCCGCCACGTGATGGTAGAGGCGCTCAGGGCTGGAGCGCAGATCGAGACGTCATCCGCCATGGATATCCCGGTGATCGAGGCTTTGGAGCGCAGCGGTCATCTCGACAAGGACATTCTCGTCCTGGCCAACGGCTTCAAGGACGACGAGTACCTGCGCTACATCGGCGATCTGGTCCACGACGGGTACCACAACGTCATTCCGATCCTCGACAACAAGGAAGAGCTGAGCTTCTATGAAAGCAATCTCGATACACCGGTGAGCCTCGGGGTGCGCATGGCCACCGAGGAGCCGCCCGAGTCTCAGTTCTACACCAGCCGGCTCGGCATCCGGGAAGACGAGATCCTGCCCCTGTATCGTGAGCGGCTGGCAAACCATCCCGGACTCGAGCTGAAGCTGCTCCATTTTTTTGTTCCGAGCGGAATTCACGATCGACCGGGCTTCTGGAGCGAGCTTCGCCGGCTGGTGGAGCTCTACTGCAAGCTCCGAAAAGAGAACGAGAAGCTGACCATGCTCGACATCGGTGGCGGGCTTCCCTTCCGCAACGCGCTGGACTTCGAGTACGACTACGCCCACGTCACCGACGAGATCGTCCGTACCATCCAGTCCGGATGCAAGGAGCACGACGTTCCCGAGCCGGACCTGCTCACCGAGTTTGGGAGCTACACCGTCGCCGAGAGCAGCGGGACGTTGTTCAAGATTCTGGGACGCAAGCAGCAGAACGATCGAGAGAAATGGCTGATGATCGACGGCAGTGTCATGAGCATGCTGCCCGACGTCTGGGCGCTCGATCGCCGCTTCATCCTTTTACCAATCAACAACTGGGAGGCTGGCTACGAAAAAGTCGCCATCGGAGGCATGACCTGCGACAACGAGGATTACTACGGCGAAGATCTGCACCAGGCCTCCATCTTCATGCCCGCCACGCGCCGCCAGCAGTACCTCGGATTCTTCCACACCGGGGCCTATCAGGAGGTGCTGAGCGGTGTCGGAGGACTTCACCACTGCCTCATGCCCGATCCCAAGCACGTCATCATCTCGGTGGACGGTGAAGGCAACCGCAACATTCGGGTGCTCCACGAGGAACAGAACAGCAAACAGGTTCTGAGAATACTCGGCTATCGCGGAGCGGGCGATCGGGTCGAAAAATAGTCGAGCTCCTCAGCGAGCTTTTCGCGGATCGGCACCTCGCTCGACGAGTGTCCGGCACAGACGAAGTGCACCCGCGAGCCGGGGAGCGACCGGTGCAGGTCGTAGGCTTCGCGCGGCGGGCAGATGATGTCGTAGCGTCCGTGCACGATCGACGTCGGGATGTCCGCCAGTCGACCGGCGTTGTCCAGGATGTAACGATCGGGAAGAAAGCAGGCGTTCGCCATGTAGTGTGCTTCGAGCGGTGACAGCGAGCGATAGTTGTAGTGCTCGAGCATCTCGTCGAGGTCGACCTGGGCCTCGTCGAGCTTGATGAGCGAAAGCTCGTAGCGCGCCCACTCGTAGCAGAAACGCTCCTGCTCGTCCTCGTCGGCTGATTTCATCCGGGCCAGGTAGTACGCCGAAACGTTGTCGCGGTGCTCGTGCGGCACCTGGTCGATAAATCGATTCCAGACTTCGGGGTAGTGAAGTGCAACTCCACCTCCGATGAAGTGGTCGACGCTCCGGTGATCGGCGAGAAAGATGCCCCGAAGCGCCAGCCCCTGGACCCTGTCGGGGTG
The DNA here is from genome assembly GCA_965237685.1 of Candidatus Marinacidobacterales bacterium. Lineage (GTDB taxonomy): Bacteria > Acidobacteriota > Vicinamibacteria > Marinacidobacterales > SMYC01 > CBDEGF01. Next base: position 26,222 of record CBDEGF010000003.1, on the reverse strand, counting down.
ACGGATCGCGTAGACCAGAGAGAGTGTGGATCCCCAGGAGCCACCGAACAGCAGAACCTTCTGATACCCGAAAGCATCCAGGAACTTCGACATATCATCAACAAGTGCGTCCGTCGTGTTGTCATCGAGGCTGGCGAAGGGTTCGCTGCGACCGGCCCCCCTCTGCTCGAACAAAAGGACGTCATGCACCTCGGGATCGAAGAACGCCTTGTCGTCCTCGCTGAAACCGGTGCCCGGGCCACCGTGAACGAAGAGCACGGGAAGACCGCCGGCCTTTCCGTAGCGCTCGTAGTACAGGCGATGGCCGCCGGATACGTCGAAGTGCCCCTTTTCATATGGAGCGTACGTTTTCTGATCATCCATCTTGCCAGCTCCGTCGAGCACTAGCCTACCATCCGCGTGGCGATGGAGTTAGGTGTCCGCGAAAAGGTATAAGAGTAAGGACATGACCAGTAGCTACGACATCGACCTCGACAAGAATGCCGCCAACTACCAGCCATTGACGCCGCTTGGATTTCTCCAGCGCGCCGCCGCGACCTTCCCCGATCACACCGCCATCGTCTACCGCGAGTCCCGGCGTTCCTACTCCGAGCTCTACACGCGCTGCCGAAGACTCGCGAGTGCGCTCCGGGGACGCGGCGTCGTCAAAGGCGACACCGTCGCGGTGGTCGCCCCCAACATCCCGCCGGTCCTCGAAGCTCACTATGGAGTTCCAATGCTCGGGGCGGTGCTGAACGCCATCAACATCCGTCTGGACGCGGAGACGATCGCGTTCATCCTCGGACACGGCGAGTCCAAGGTGCTGCTCACGGACCGCGAACTGAGCCCGACGATTCGGAAAGCGCTCGGAATGCTCGAAAAGAAGCCCATCGTCATCGACATCGATGACCCGGAGGCGGGCGGTGGTGAGCTTCTCGGAGAGAAGGACTACGAGGCGTTCCTCGAGGAGGGCGACCCGACCTTCGAATGGGAATGGCCTTCAGACGAGTGGGATGCCATTTCGTTGAACTACACCTCCGGCACCACTGGCAACCCCAAGGGCGTCGTCTACCACCACCGGGGCGCCCATCTGCTGGCCGTGGGGAATATCCTGTCGTGGGACATGCCGCATCATCCCGTCTACCTCTGGACGCTTCCGATGTTCCACTGCAACGGGTGGTGTTTTCCCTGGTCGCTGAGCATCAACGCCGGAACTCATGTGTGCATGCGAAAGGTGGAAGGCGGAGCGATTCTGAACGCGATTAACGACTACGGGATTACGCACCTCTGCGGAGCGCCGGTGGTAATGAACATGATCGTGCAAGCCCAGCGCGAGCGCGCCGCGACGTGGGACCGAATCATCGAGGTCGCGACGGCCGGTGCCGCGCCCCCCGCCGCCGTCATCGGGGCCATGGAGGACGCTGGTTTCCGCGTGACGCATCTCTATGGGCTCACTGAAACCTATGGTCCGGCGGTCGTGAGTCCCTGGCACGATGAGTGGAACGGGTTGCCTCTGGCGGATCGCGCAGCGAAGAAGGCACGCCAGGGGGTTCGCTACCCCGTGCTGGAGGATCTTCGGGTGATGAACGCCGAGACGATGGAGCCGGTCCCGGCCGACGGGGAGACGATGGGAGAAGTCATGTTCCGGGGCAATGTCGTCATGAAGGGCTATCTCAAGAACCCCACCGCCACCCGAGACGCGTTTGCGGGAGGCTGGTTCCACTCCGGAGATCTGGGCGTACTGCACGAGGACGGCTACATCGAGCTCAAGGACCGAGCGAAAGACATCATCATTTCGGGCGGCGAGAACATCTCGACCATAGAAGTCGAGGGGACGCTCTATCAGCACCCTGCTGTCCTCGAGGCTGCCGTCGTCGCACGCCCGGACGAGAAATGGGGTGAGACGCCCTGCGCGTTCGTTACCTTGAAGCCGGGAGCGGGTGAAATCGGCGCGGAAGATATCATTGCCTTTTGCCGCGAGAACATAGCCCACTTCAAGGCGCCCAGGACGATTGTCTTCGGCGAGCTGCCGAAGACCTCGACCGGAAAGGTTCAGAAGTTCGTACTTCGAGAGCGAGCACGAAATCTCTAGCGAGAGCCGAAACTTCCTGCGGTTTGCCTCCTGATGGGGGAGACACGAATCGTGGAAGTGCAGTAGTCGCCTTGCCCAAATTTCGCAGCACCTACGATCGCCGGTTGAACCTATTCGACGGCACGAGGCAATGACCCAACGACCGCTCGAAAGTCCCTACATTGCCTGGGCCAAAGCGCATCATGAGGTTCCGTACAACCTTGCCTCGAGCGGCGTCACGCCACCGCCGTTCGAAGCACTGGGGATGAGCGCGGAGGACTGGTCGCTCGCCTAAGAGCACGAGGACGGCTGGATCCCCCTTCGCGAGCGTATCGCCGAGCGCTACGGCGTCACCTTTCGGCACGTCGCACTCGCCGCGGGTGCGTCGATGGCCAACCACCTGGCCTGCGCCCTTTTTCTCGGTCCTGGCGATTTGGCGCTGGTTATTCCGTGAAGATGGCACACCCCAGCGAGCGTCTCGCGGCCAGAGCGCTCGACCGCATCGACAGCCTGTTTTCTCCTTTGAAGAAAACTCTGGAGGAAAATCGCCGCCGCGTGGAATCCTTCGTCGAAGGACACCCCGATCTCTCCTGGACGACGCCGGAGGCGGGCTCGGTGGGCTTCGTGCGACTGCGAGGCGGCTCGGTCGACGACCTCATCGAAGAGCTGGAAGCACGTGACGCCCTCGTGACGCCGGGCCGCTTCTTTGGCGAGCCCGACGCCTTTCGCATCGGTTTCGGGATGGAGACGCCAGTTCTGGAGGAAGGACTGGCGCGCCTGAACGAAGCGCTACGTGCGGTGGACAAGAGCAATTAGGGTCTTCGGCAGAATCTGTCGGTGATTCCGAGCCCATCGCCTCGATCGGACCACGGTGCTCGCCCACGTCGAGGCTTCCCTAGCTTCCGCCTTCGCTCAGTGCCGCTAGTTGTCGAAAGCATCGGCGGACCCCCGTTTGGCGGAGGCGGGTTCGCTCGGCAGCTAGGCCGACCTTAACCCGGGCTGCCCACCTTCGCTCTGCGAGCTACGGTGGGCCAGCCGAAGCCTTGGCCACACCTACTAACGGAGGCGCCGCCGAGACAATACGGCACCGAGGCCCATCAAGCACAAATACAACGTTCCTGGTAACGGCGCTTGCTGGACGAGAGAGAAGTTGTCGACATGATTCCAGACGTCGAAACCCGCCTGGTTGCGCACGGTCAGGAAGGACGCCGAGATCGGCGCCACGATAGACGTTGAGAATTGAGCCCAGGCCTGGGTGCTGGGCAGGCCGGAGGTGAAGACCAGGGTGCCGAACGAGTTCGCGCTGTTCGAAAGGCCAACCTGCACCGGACCGATATCGGGATCGAATTGCAGCACGGTGTGCGCCCAGAATTTGAGATCGTACGTGTTCCCGGCGATGACCTGCGACGAGAGGTCGAAGGAGAAGGCATCCGCAAGTGCGTTTTGCGCGGCGCCCTGGTTGTGAATCGCGATCTTCGTCTGGCCACTCTGCGCGGGGAGCGGTCCGAAACAGGCCAATCCACCCGTGTAGATATCGATCTCGCCCGCCGTGCCGAAGCCCGTGGCGTTCGCCATCTTCGCCGTAAAGTTGGCGTTGGAGAGGTTGGAGTCGCACCCCACTGCGGTGTTGTTCTCGAAACTTCCATTAAGGATGAGGTTCGCGTGGGCCGGCAGAGCAACCGCCAGAACTGCCACCACGAGCGCGAGTCGTTTCATTTTGGTCCTTCCCTTCTCCCGTTACCCCGGGTGCGATGATGAAAAGCTGACACTCTTCGCTGTGCAAATATCGTGCCGGACGAGACGGAGTCGACAACGCCCGCGAAATCATCGACTTGAGGGCTATGGGAGATCTCGAGGGGCCGGGGTCACCGCAAGGAAATCCAACAGTTTCCCAGGGGCGGGATCACCGAAACATCTCCGCCCCGCTCAGCATGTATCTACTTTTCAACTACTTAGTAGCTGATTGATGGTGCCAGCTCGAGAGAACAAATCCTGTAAAGAATATCGACATCGGCAGCGTCCGGACCGAGTAATCAGGTCCTCCTCGGCCAGGTGAAGCCGGACATGGCACAGGAGTACAACAGTGTCGTCGGCACTCTGATGGAGGCGCAGAAGAAAGCGGGAACCCAGCAGATGTGGATTCGACGCTCGAGCCGTTTCGGCAAGTCCTGGCAGTTCTATGCCGCCGTACCGTTCGACAAATGGGGTGAGTGGGACGACTCCGACTTCTGGGCGACCGTTGCCAAGGCGGTTGGCGAAGACCAGGCCCGTCATCTCCAGAGTCGGCTACAGAAATGCTACGAGGAGCGCGAGATCTTCGTGGTGCAGTCGCTGCCGGAGCTGAGCCGAGAAGCACCGTCGTCCACCAGCAACTGAGCCGCTGAATCCGAATCGATTCGAGCCCACCGGACGCGACTCCGGTGGGCTTTTTTATTGGCCCGACGATGAAGCGGTCGGCCAGTGCTACAATGGTGCGGCTCGCCAGAGAGCGCGCCACCGACAGAACAACGTGACTCGAGCCAGCAGCGAGACGAAGCGAGCCGTCGCGACACCGGATCCGTCTTCATCGACCCAGGTGAAGCTCGTCCTCGAGGACGGTGCCGAAATGACAGGACGGGCCTTCGGCGCCGTGAGCCCCATCGCCGGCGAAGTCGTCTTCAATACCGGGATGACCGGCTATGTAGAGACACTGACCGACCCCTCGTACCGGGGACAGATCCTCGTTTGTACGTACCCGCTGATCGGGAACTACGGGGTGCCCGGCCCGCGCGCGGAGGGGAGCATCGATCCCCCTTACGAGTCCGGCGCCATCCAGGTTCAGGGGCTCGTCGTGCAGCACTACGTCGATCATTTCAGCCACCACGCCGCCGCTCGCTCCGTGAGCCAGTGGCTCGGGCAGGAGGGCATTCCGGGCGTTACGGGTATCGATACGCGAACCCTCACCCGGCGGCTTCGCGAGCATGGAACGATGGCGGGCTGGCTCTACCCGGCGACGATGGATTTCGGCGAGGCGCGTCGCACGGCAGCCGCGGTCGACATGCAGGAAGAAGTCTTCCAGCTCGTCGCGCCTCCGGAGGTCATCGACTACCCGGGCGGCGACCAGAAGATCGTCCTGGTCGATGCCGGCGCCAAGGACAACATGGTGCGCTCGCTCCTGGAGCGAGGCGCCAGTGTGCGCCGCGTGCCCTGGCACGTCGGGCTGACCAGGCATGCCGAGGAGGCGGACGGCATCATCATCGGTAACGGTCCCGGGGATCCGACCGATCTCGCACCGCTCGTCCTGCAAGTACGAGATCTGCTGGACACCTTCCGCAAGCCCATTTTCGGGATCTGCCTCGGAAACCAGATTCTTGCTCTGGCCGCGGGCGGCGAGACGTACAAGCTCCCGTACGGACACCGCGGGGTGAATCAGCCGGTACAGGACCTTCTGAGCCGTCGATGCTTCATCACCAGCCAGAACCACGGGTACGCGGTGCGCGACGAGGCGCTGCCGGAAGACTGGGAGCCCTGGTTCGTGAACATCAACGATGGCACGAACGAGGGGGTTCGCTCGCGCCACTATCCGTATTTCAGTGCGCAGTTTCACCCCGAGGCCAGCCCCGGACCCAAGGATACGGAGTTTCTCTTCGACGAGTTCCTGCGCCTCGTGGGTGCGATGAAGCTCGGCTAGTGCCGTTCCAACTAAATGGACCCAAATAGGGGCATCATGCATTACACGTATGTACTCAGAATTAGCCGCAACAAGTTGGAACGGCACTAGGACATGCACGGCGTCTACCTCCCCAGGAAACCGAAACGGGTTCTGGTTCTCGGCTCGGGAGCTCTCCAGATCGGACAGGCCGGAGAGTTCGACTACTCCGGCTCCCAGGCCGCGAAGGCGCTGACCGAGGAAGGCATCAAGACCGTCCTGGTCAACCCGAACATCGCCACCATTCAAACGTCGAGCGGCATGGCGGACCGCATCTACCTTCAAGCGGTCACTCCGGAGCTCGTCGAAGACATCGCCCGCAAGGAATCCGTCGATGCGCTTCTGCTCTCCTTCGGAGGCCAGACGGCCCTCAACTGCGGCCTCGAGCTTCACCGGCAGGGCTTTCTGGAGCGTCACGGCATTCGAGTCCTCGGTCCACCGATCCAGACCATCGAGGACACCGAAGACCGGCAGCGATTCAACGACCGTCTCGCCGAGATCGACGTCAAAGTGCCGCGCTCGCAGGCTTGCGAGAGCCTCGAAGAAGCGCGACGAGCCGCGCTCGAGCTGGGCCTCCCGGTGATGCTGCGAGGTGCTTTCGCGCTCGGCGGCAAGGGGAGCGGCATCGTCGAGAGCGAGGACGAGCTCGACGAGGCGCTCCGCCGGGCGTTTGCCGGCGACACGAGTCAGGTGCTCGTGGAGGAGTGCCTCAAGGGCTGGAAGGAGATCGAGTACGAGGTCGTCCGCGATTTCCGTGACAACTGCATCACCGTCTGCAACATGGAGAACCTCGACCCGATGGGCATCCATACCGGGGAGTCCATCGTGGTGGCGCCCTCGCAAACGCTGAACGACGAGGAGTACCAGCTCCTTCGCTCCATCGCCATCAAGACGGTGCGCCACCTCGGAATCGTCGGGGAGTGCAACATCCAGTACGCGCTCGACCCCGACAGCACCGACTACCGCGTCATCGAGGTGAACGCCCGTCTCTCCCGTTCGAGCGCTCTTGCCAGCAAGGCCACCGGCTACCCGCTGGCCTACGTGGCGGCGAAGCTCGCCATAGGATACACGCTGCCTGAAATTCCGAACGGCATCACCCGTCGCACCACCGCGTTCTTCGAGCCCTCGCTGGACTACATCGTGTGCAAGATGCCGCGCTGGGATCTCGGCAAGTTCCGCGGCGCCGCCGAGCGCATCGGCAGTGAGATGAAAAGCGTCGGCGAGGTCATGGCCATCGGGCGCACGTTTCCGGAGGTGATCCAGAAGGCCGCCCGGATGCTCGACATCGGCGTGAAGGGGCTCGACCCGAACGCCTTCGATTTTCCCAACCTCGTCTCGGAGCTCGAGAACGCGACGCCGCGCCGGATCTTCGCGGTCGCGCGGGCGCTCGCGAACGGCATGTCGGCGGAGAGCATTCGAGAGCTGACGCACATCGACCTCTGGTTCATTCGCGCGGTCGAGCCCATCGTCGAGATGTACGCCGAGCTGTCTCGTTCACGAGGACCACTGGGAAGCGACGTGCTTCGCCAGGCCAAGAAGCTCGGATTCTCCGACCAGGCCATCGACGACATGCGGAGCGAGCCCCGGGGAACCACACGCACGGCACGACTCCAACACGATGTTCGCCCGCACATCGCTCAAATCGACACGATGGCGGCGGAGTTTCCCGCGGACACGAACTATCTCTACTCGACGTACCACGCCAGTGCGAGCGATGTCACTCCTTCGCGTCGCAAGAAAATCATGGTGCTCGGCTCGGGCGTGTACCGCATCGGCTCGAGCGTCGAGTTCGACTGGTGCTGCGTCAATGCGGTGCAAGCAGCTGCCTCTCTGGGCTACGAGACCATCATGGTCAACTACAACCCGGAGACGGTGAGCACCGACTACGACGTCTGCGACAAGCTCGTCTTCGACGAGATCAGCCTGGAGACCGTGCTCGACATCTGCGACACCGAGCAGCCCGACGGCATCGTCGTCAGCATGGGTGGACAGATCCCCAACAATCTCGCGATTCGCCTTCACGAAACCGGCGCACCCATCGTCGGCACCAGCCCGGAGAACATCGACCGCGCGGAAGACCGCCGCAAGTTCAGTGCCCTTCTCGACGATCTCGGAATCGACCAGCCGCAATGGGCGCATGTGACCGACGTGGCCGAAGTCGATCGGATCGTCGAGCGGCTCGGCGGGTTTCCAGTGCTCGTCCGGCCGAGCTACGTGCTGAGCGGCGCCGCCATGAGCGTGGCGCACGAGCCCAACGAGCTGCGGCGCATCCTCAACCGCGCCAAGCGCGTCTCGCAGGACCACCCGGTAGTGGTCTCCAAGTTCGAAACGCATGCTCGCGAGGTCGAGCTCGACGGTGTCGCGGACAACGGCGAGCTTGCGCTCTGGGCGATCAGCGAGCACGTGGAAGACGCCGGGGTCCACAGCGGGGATGCGACGCTGGTCCTCCCTCCACAGACGCTCTACATCGCGACGATTCGACGAATCAAGAAGATCGGTGCCCAGATCGCGAAAGCGCTCGACATCACGGGCCCCTTCAACATCCAGTTCCTCGCGAAGCACAACACGGTCAAGGTCATCGAGTGCAACCTGAGAGCATCGAGGAGCTTCCCCTTCGTCTCGAAGGTCACCGGCCAGAACTTCGCTGCCGAGGCGATGCGACGCATGCTCGGCGTCCGGCGCGAGGTCGCAAACAACAGCCTCGATCTCGACTACGTGGGCGTCAAGGTGCCCCAGTTCTCGTTCTCACGGCTGGTCGGCGCCGACCCGATGCTGGGTGTCGAGATGGCAAGCACCGGCGAAGTCGGGTGTCTGGGAAGCGACCTGCACGAGGCGCTTCTTCACGGTCTCCTCGCCACTGGTTTCCGCTTCCCGAAAAACGGCGTTCTCTTGTCGCTCGGCCCGAAAGCGGACAAGTACTGGTTCGCGGACGAGGCGAGGGTCATCTCCGATGAGCTCGGGCTGCCCATCTACGCGACGAAAGGTACCGCGGAGATGCTCGAGGAGCTGGGCATCGAATGCGTTGCGGTGGAGAAAACCAACGGGCGCGAGAACAGCGCGCTCGCGCTCATCGACTCGAATCAGGTCGACCTCGTCATCAACGTTCCCCGCGAGTTCGATGAACAAGGTCGCCCGGACGGATACCTGATCCGCCGCCACGCAGTGGACCACGCTGTGCCGCTCATCACCGACCTCCAGCTCGCGCGGGCGGTCGTGGAAGCGCTGCGCTTCAAGAAGCCCGAGGATCTGGAGGTCGTCGCCTGGAACGACTTCCTGTCCTCGAGGCCGTCCACCTGAGCAGAGTCTGCTCACGTTGGCGGACAGCCCCCTTCCAACACCGAGAAATAAGCCCAGTCACCGACGCGCCAGGAGCGCTCAGGAATCTTCAGTTCCGGATAATTCTTGTCGGATCGATACACGAAACAGCTCTTGAATCTGTCCGGCTTCTCCGCAAGCTCGACCCGCACCTCGTACACCCCCTCAAAACCGCGATAGCGGAACTCCGGATACTGCTTCGGCCCCATACCATCACGCTTGTTGCCGCCGGCGAGCCGGAGCGTGTCATGTGCGACACCTGCGGAAGTCAGCACAACTTCCGCGGCGGACACCTGCCGCAGCAGCGACCGTCTCGCACAGAACCGCCCACCGTAGAGGCCGTTCCAGAAAGAATGGAGACCACCGTGACCGAAAGCTCCGAGAGCCATTCCGGAGAAACGAGCGAGCTCGAGCGCCTCCTTCGCCGCGTCCTGCGCGAGGAGACGGGCTGGACACCCACTGCTCCAGCGGAAAAATGGAGAGGCGGTGAGCTGGTGCTTCGTCCCGGGAAACCGGGCCTTCAGGAGAAGACCATGCCGATTGACGCCCTCTTTCACAAGGTGATCATGGTTCGCAACAAGCTTCGCGTCCTCGAGCAGCAGGTCAACGGCTCGGACATCCCGGATCACCTGAAGCTCAAACTACAGAGCTACATCACCGGATGCTACGGCAGTCTCACGAGCCTCAACGTGCTCTTCGCGAGCGACGAGGATCGTTTTCGAGGATCAAGCACCTAGTGTCCTGTATCAGTGGTTCGTTGCATAAAGCTCGACGCCATTTTGTGTGCTGGCGAGGCGTGGCGACGAAGCCATATCTGGATATTTCGACCGCCTTCCGCAGCGAGCCTGTCGAGCGGAGGGCTAGGCCGAAGGCCGAACTGCCATAATGCCGCAACGAAGCCAGCGCGCAAAAGGGCCCGAGATTTATGTGACGTACTACTGATACAGGGCACTAGCTCCTGACCGATTTGTTCCCACCGTAACCGGCCGCCGGATGGCCCCTCCCGAGCGGAGGCCCTTCGACGTGGCATCACTGTCTAGTCCCGTTTACACTTCTAGATCCGACCTCGCGACGTGGTCCGAGAAGGACGAAATGCCATGATCAGTGTCAGCGCCGAAGAAAAGGCCCGGAAGCTCGACGGAGTTCTCGAGCTCCTCCAGGAAAAGGTGGGTGAGGACGACTGGAATATCGTCTCCTCCTTCGCCCGGGTCCTCTACGAATCCTTGCCCGAGTGGATGGTCCAGGGAATCACCTCATCCGATCTGGCCGACCGAGTGTGGGACAACTATCACTTTTTCGCGAAGGAGTTGCCTCCCCCGACTCAGCTATACCGGGGCCTTCCGGGGCTACATGTCGCGGTCCGGAACTCCTCCGAGCAGGAGTCCCTTGATGCCGTGAACGGCAAGGCGATCCCGATGGATACGACCATCGTCGAAACGCACACCTCGGACGCACCCTTCATTTTCGACAGCGTCATGAATTACTTCCGGAAGGCGGGACTCCGGGTTTTCTCGGCCATTCACCCCATTCTGACTGTTCGCCGGCAATGGGAGCGGATCGTCTGGGTCGGAGACGCTCATGCGGAGGGCGACAAGGAGCTCCTCTGCCGCTTCCGGATCGAGTACATCGAGTCCAAGGAGCGGCTGCGGCGAGTGCAGCACGAGATTTTTTGTGTCCTGAAGTGCCTGTTTCTGGCGCTCGAAGATTTCGATGAGATGACGACCGGCACGGCGGCCATGACTTCTCGACTGCGGTCACGACAGGGCGATAACGGCGATCTGGAGCCGGCTCGCGCGTTCGTTCGCTGGCTGGTCGAGGAGAACTTCGTTTTCATGGGTGTCGCCAGCTATCGCATCGGCCCCCACGGCGCTCCCGAACGCGTACCGGAGAGCGCGCTCGGAGCGTTTCGAGATCCGGCGCTGCTCCCGGTCGTCTTCCCTGGCCTGGTGGAGGAGGTGGAGCGCGAGCTGGTGCCGTCACCCGATGACAAACGCATCATCGACATCGATTATTGTCGCAACGCCTCGGCCATTTACCACCTCGAGCCGATCGACGACGTCGTGATTCGCCAATGGAGCGAGGACGGTACGCTCGAGCGTGCAACGCTGCTGCTCGGCCGCTTGTCCCGCGGGGCCTTCTCCCAGCGTGCGGCGGACGTGCCGCTGCTGCGCGAGAAGAGGCAGTTCCTCGTCGAGCAGAGCGGTGCCCCGACGATGTCACATGCTTTCCGGCAGATGCGCGCGCTGTTCAACCGCTTTCCCCGGCGAGAGCTTTTCTACGCCCCTGCCGAAGAGCTCAAGCCCTTCATGGATCGCGTCGTTCAAATGACGGGAGACGATGAGATCGCCATTCATCACCGTCTCGGCCGGGGCTATGCAGCTCTGTACGTCGCCTTCTCGCGCCTTCGCTACTCGTACCAGCTCGAAAGCGACATGCGTCGCTCCTTGTCGAGGACGTTTGGTCCAGTGGCGTTCACCGGCAGCCAGGATGCCGGTTTCGTGCAGGTGCTGGTCTTCTATTTTGATCTGGACCGACTCGAAAAACCCGTCGACGAGGATCGAGCGAGACGAATTACGGAGCAGCACCTCACGACATGGGCCGACACTGTCTCGAAGGCTCTGGCCGAGATTTACGGAGAGCGAGAGGGCCGGAGACTGTTCCTGCGCTGGGTCACCCGTGACACTCGGAGTGGTATCTACCGGGAAGCCACGCCGCCGGATGAAGTCCCTTTCGACATCAAACACCTGGAGGCACTCGAATCCGGCCTGGAAGTGGCGATAGTACCCCGAGGACCGGAGAACGCAACTTTGAAGCTCTTCTCGGCGAAGCCACTCGCGTTCGTCGAGACCCTGTCCACCCTGCGAAACCTCGGCCTCCGTGTTGTGGGCGAGCTCCACATCCCGATCTCGCTTCCCGATGGACACCCCGGCCACCTGTACCGTTACGAGATAGAGGACAACCCCGAGCGAATCATGCCGTTCTTCGAAGGCCGGGACCGACTGGCCGACACGCTGCGCGCGCTGGACGAAGAGCGCGCCAGCGACGGGTCGCTCAACACACTGATTCTGACGGCCGGACTCACCTGGCGGCAGGTGGAAGTGCTTCGCACCCTTCGCAACCATGTCCAGCAGATCTGGCCCCACTACAACATCGAGACAGTCAATGGCGTCGTTCTCAACAACGCCAAAGTGGCGAAGGCCCTCTTTCGCGCCTTCGAGGCACGCTTTGACCCCGGCCTCACGGGTGATCGGGTCGAAGAAGAACGTCGGGCGCAGGCCGAGCTCCAGGCGGCGCTGGACGAGGTGGGAAGCCTGGTGGACGACGAAGTGTTGCGGACCTTCGCGAATCTGATTTCAGCGACCGTACGCACGAATTTCTATCAGCGCCCCGAACGCCCGGTCGTATCCCTCAAAGTGGCAAGCGAGAACGTGGAGGGTATGCCGTCCCCCAGGCCCATGTACGAGATCTACGTGCACTCCCGAAGGCTCGAGGGCGTGCATCTTCGAGGCGGACGCGTCGCGCGGGGCGGCATCCGCTGGAGCGACCGACACGACGACTTCCGCACCGAGATTCTGGGATTGATGAAGACCCAGATGGTCAAGAACTCGATCATCGTTCCAGTGGGCTCCAAGGGCGGTTTCGTCCTCAAAGGGAAGCTGCCATCGAGACCCTCTCTCGACGCCTACCTCATCGAACGATACCGCGAGTTCATTTCCGGCCTGCTCGACGTCAGCGACAACATGGTAGACGGAGGGGTCGTGCATCCGCCGGACGTAGTCCGCCACGACGAGGACGACCCCTATCTCGTGGTCGCGGCCGACAAGGGAACCGCACATCTGTCCGATACGGCCAACGCTGTCGCCAAGCACTACGGCTTCTGGCTGGGAGATGCCTTCGCCTCCGGTGGCACGGTGGGCTACGACCACAAGAAAGTCGGTATCACCGCCCGCGGCGCCTGGGAGTGTATCAAGCACCACTTCTGGAACCTCGGGGTAGACGTCGCGAGCGACCCGTTCACCGTTGCGGGTATCGGTGATATGGCTGGGGACGTTTTCGGAAACGGGATGCTGCGCTCCCGGGTCACGAAGCTTGTCGCCGCTTTCAACCACCTCCACATTTTTCTCGACCCTGATCCGGACCCCGAGAAGAGTTTTGCCGAGCGAGAGCGCCTGTTTTGCCTACCCCGATCCAGCTGGCGCGACTATGACGCCTCGCTGATCAGTCCCGGAGGCGGGGTCTTCGACCGCTCGGCCAAGCGAGTTCCAGTGAGCCCCGAAGTCCGATCTCTTCTCGGAATCGAGAAAGAGAGCGTGAGTGGCGAGGAGATGGTTCGCCGCATCCTGATGGCTCCCGTTGATCTCCTCTACAACGGCGGTATCGGAACCTACGTCAAGGCCTCGGACGAGGAGAACGTGGACGTAGGAGACCGGGCGAACGACCGGGTTCGCGTCAACGCCGGCGACGTCCGCGCCAGAGTGATTGGCGAAGGCGGTAACCTCGGCTTCACGCAGAAAGCGCGCCTCGAGTACTGGGCGAAGGGAGGGCTCATCAATACGGATGCCGTCGACAACTCGGGCGGCGTCGACATGTCGGACCACGAGGTCAACATGAAAATCCTCATGGACATGCTAGTGAAGACCGGCGCCCTCGCCAGCCGTGACGAGCGGAACCGCATGCTCATGGAAATGACCGAGGACGTCGCGACACTCGTTCTCGCCGACAACGGGGCTCAGGCACTGGCACTCACCCTCGATGGAATCCGAAGCGCCACCCGCTACGAGGACTTCGTCGACCTGGTGTACGAGCTCGTGCGCGGCGGAATCATGAACCGGACCGACGACGACATTCCCCCCCGCAGGGAGCTCCTCGAGAGCAAGATGAAGGATCGCGGGCTGTCACGACCACTCCTCGCGCTCGTCCTGGGCCACGTGAAGATCGGAGCCTACTCGCAAATTCTAGAGACCGACTTCCCCGACAGAGAAGAGGGCGCGCCATTCCTGTCAAACTACTTCCCCAACCGATTGCGCGAGGCTTTCTCCGAATCCTTCACCGAGCATCCTCTCAAGCGCGAGATCATCACCACTGCCGCCGTCAACGATCTGATCAACCTGTCTGGAGTCGACTTCCTCTCCCGAATGACAAAGGATACCGGAGCGGAGCTGGGCGATATCCTCAAGGCCTACATGCGAAGCTCGCGCGAGGCCGAAGCCCACCGCGTGCGGGAAGAGATCTTCTCCTCCCCGATGGAAGTCGCCGACAAACACAAAGCCCTTCTCGAGCTGGCCGAAGTCCTCGAAGCATCGACGAAGTCCGAGCTCGCGGGCAGCTCCACCTCCGCTGCCGCCAACGTGGCAGGGTGTTGAGCGAGGATAACCGCATGTCGATCGGAGCGAAAGTCACAACTGCAACCATCATCCCAACGTTGCGCTACCACGACGCACCGAGAGCCATCGATTGGCTGTGCAAGGCGTTCGGTTTCGAGAAGCTGCTCGTCGTGCCCGGTGAGGACGGCACCATTGCCCACTCGCAGCTCACGTTCGGAAACGGCATGATCATGGTGGGCTCGGTTCGCAAGACGGAATTCGACGGGCTTCAGAAATCCCCTCGCGACGTCGGTGGCGTCTTCACGCAGAGCGTGTACATCGTCGTCGAGGACGCAGACGCACACTATCGCCGGGCAATTGATGCGGGGGCCGAGATCGTAATGGAGACCGCGGATCAGGAGCATGGCGGACGGCTTTACTCCTGCCGCGACTTCGAGGGCCATCTCTGGAACTTCGGTACCTACGATCCGTGGCTTCGTGAGCATTCATAGTACGACCACGGACGCTTCCCTCACGGCAGAAACTGTCTCGTGAGGTTCCGGTGACCGTCAGCGGTTACGACCACGTTGTCCTCCACTCGGATGCCGCCGAGCGGAGTGAGCTCATCGATGAGCGCCCAGTTGAAGTGGGACGCATGCTCCCCCTCGCGGAACGAACGGAGCAGCATGGGAATGAAGTAGAGGCCCGGCTCGATCGTGAAGACCTGTCGCTCCTCGATCGTGCGGGTGTTGCGCAGAAATGGATGCTCGGGGGGTGGCGGCTTCGGCTCACCGTCGGGGTCTGACTGATGGCCACCCACGTCATGAACCTGCAGCCCGAGGTGGTGTCCGAGACCGTGCGGAAGAAACGGCCGGGTCAGCCCGAGAGAGACGGCCTCGTCCGCGCCGACACGAAGCACCTCCACTTCCTTCAGAAGAGCGCCAACCTTTGCGTGGGCGCTCAGATGGAGGTCGACGAAGGAAAGCCCGGGCTTCACGTCCGCGCAGAGCTCCTGTTGCAATCGTTCCATACCCTCTCGCAGGGAAACGAAACGAGCGTCGCAATCGCTCGACGTATACGTACGCGTAATGTCAGACGCGTAACCATGGGCGGCGGAACCGGCGTCGATGAGCAAGACCCGCGCATCGCGGACATCGCGTTTCGCTTGGTAGTGGAGGATCGCGGACTTCTCATTGAAGGCAATGATGGTCGTATAGGGAAGCTCATCATCCACCATGTTCATCGCCTGGACGAAGGCGTAGTGGATGTCGAGCTCGCTGGCACCGGTCTCGAAGCCCTTCCGGGCCGCCTTGTGGCCTTCCGCGCCGAGGCGGGTCGCCTCCTCGAGACAAGAGATCTCGTAGTCCGTCTTGTAGGCGCGTGCCCAGTCCAGACGGGAGAGCAACCGGGCCGGGTTGATGTCCAGACCTGCCATTTCGGCCCGCTCCGTCTCGTTGCCAACATAGGCCGTCCGGTTCGGAATGCCGCGTGTCGCCAGCTCCTCCCAGACGGCGTCCACCGTTTCCACAGCCACCAGGTCGAAAGACGACGCCCAGTACGGGTCACCGAGAGGCTTCTGCTCGTACCAGTAGTCTTCGGGTGCGTATCGGGTCAGGAGCGGTCGGTTTCCCGGCGCCACCCGCAGGACGTGATGGGGTCCTTTCATCGGGCACCAGTGAGCGAAATGGCCCGCCGGGTGGAACAGAGCCTCCGTATCGTCTCTAAAATAGATATAAGGGGCGCCGCTCGACAGAACGAGCGCGTCGTATCCCGCGGCCGCAAGGTCCTTTTCTACCGCACTTTGCCGCTCCGCAATGTGGCTTTGGAAGAGTTTCGTGAGATCCATGCGCTCATCTTACACAACGCGTCGGGTCGTTCGACATCGTCCCACCGCGTCAGCTACTATGCTCGCGATGGCCGGTAGGTTCACCCTGATACTGACATCCGTGCTGGTGCTGGCAACGGTGTTCTGCAGAAACGACTCCGTCTCCTCGTCACCCGAGGCCCCACCCGCCGAAGCTCCACCGCCCCAGTCGGCGGCACCCGCCTTCGACGACGACATCCCTGCCTACTACAACTACCGGGTCGTCAACGTCTATCCCCATGATCGCCGCGCCTTTACTCAGGGTCTGGTCTACCACAACGGTGTGCTGTACGAAGGTGTCGGCGAGTACGGCAAGTCGGCACTCCGGAAAGTCGAGGTGGAGACGGGGCGGGTTCTCGAGGAGCGCCGCCTCCTTCCCGAGTTCTTCGGCGAAGGCATCGCCGTCTTCGGCGAGCGCATTTTCCAGCTCACCTGGAAGACCCACGTGGGCTTCATCTACGACCGCGGATCGATGCGCATCCTGCGCGAGTTCCGCTACGCGACCGAAGGCTGGGGGATGACCAATGATGACAAAGAGCTCATCATGAGTGACGGCACCTCGACGCTCTACTACATGGACCCGGCGACACTCCAGCGCAGGGGCGAGCTTCGGGTCACCGACCGTGGCAGGCCGGTCGAAAACCTCAACGAGCTGGAGTACATCGGCGACGAGATCTACTCCAACGTCTGGATGGAAGACGTCATCGCGCGTATCTCGCCCGATTCGGGCAAGGTGACGGCCTGGATCAACATGGAAGGCCTGCTCACGCGTGAGGATCGACTCATCCCGGTCGATGTTCTGAATGGCATCGCCTACGACGATTCCAACAACCGTCTTTTCGTGACTGGAAAACTCTGGCCGAAGCTCTTCCAAATCGAGCTGGTGCCTGCCGAGGGATCTCAGTAGGACCTTGTCCCGTCCGCTCTCCAAGCCCGCGCGCTTCGCTCTGGGGGTCGCCTTCGTCACCTTCATCGCCACGATGTGGCCCGTCTACTCCTGGTTCAGCCGTATCCGCCCGATGATCCTGGGGGTTCCCTTCTCGCTGGCCTATCTCATCTCGTTGCTGCTGCTCGTCTTCTTCACGATGCTCGGGCTGTACATCTGGGAGGACAAGAACGGGGAGATCGACTGAGTGGAAGACTGGCTCATCGTCTTCCTCGTGACCATCGGTTACCTCCTCCTGTCGCTCGTCATCGGCCTCCTCTCGGGAGGACGCGCGTCGGCGACGACGGAAGGCTACGTGGCGGGCGATCGGACCCTTGGAACGCTCGTCATGTACTTCATCATGGGCGCGTCCATCTTCAGTGCCTTCGCTTTCCTCGGCGGCCCGGGATGGGCCTACTCGCGCGGAGCGGCCGCCTTCTACATCATCGCTTACGGTACCGTCGGGCTACTTCCCTGGTACTTCATCGGACCCCGCGTTGCTCGCCTCGGACGCAAGTTCGGCTACGTCACGCAGGCGGAGCTCTTCGCACACCGCTTCGAGAGCAAATGGATCTCGATCTTGATGGCGATCATCAGCCTCGCCGCCTTTCTCCCCTATCTGACACTTCAAATGCAGGGTGCGGGCATCGTCTTCTCCGTCGTCACGGAAGATCGCATTCCGATTGCCGGCGGGGCTGCCATCGCCTATGGGGTGGTGCTGATCTACGTCTTCCGAAGCGGCGTCATGGGAGTCGCCTGGACGAACACGTTTCAGGGCATCCTGATGCTCGCCATCGCCTGGGGGCTGGGTCTCTACCTGCCCTACAAGCTCCACGGTGGCATCGGACCGATGTTCGAAGAGCTCGAACGCGTGGCACCGGCCATGCTCACCGCTCCCGGGCTCGACGCCAGCGGCAACCCCTGGACCTGGGGTGCCTTCTCGAGCTCGATCGCGATCTCCGTCCTCGGCTTCAGTGTCTGGCCGCACTACTTCATGAAGATCTACACCGCGAGCAGCGTCCGCACGCTCAAGAAGACCGTCATCTTCTACCCGACGTTCCAGATCTTTCTGGTTCCGATCATGTTCATCGGTTTTGCTGCCGTGACCAGTTTCCCCGACGTCACGCCGCCCGATCGGATCCTTCCCACGATCGTGATGTCGATGGGGCTTCCACCGCTGATGGTGGGGCTCTTTTGCGCCGGTGCGCTCGCCGCCTCGATGTCGTCGGGCGATGCGATGCTCCATGCAGCCTCGTCGGTAATCGTCAAGGATCTGGTACGGGTGGCGAAGCCGGAAATCAGCGACCGTTCGCAGACGCGGCTCATTCGCGTTCTGGTCGTGGTCATCGGCGCGATCGCCTACTACTTTGCGGTGCTGTCGAACATGTCGCTGGTGTCACTGCTTCTCATGTCCTACGGTGCCATCGCTCAGATCTTCCCCACCCTCATCGCCGTGTTCTACTGGCCGCGGTGTACGCGAGCCGGAGCGGTCGCGGGGCTCGTCGCAGGTTTTGGCGTGACCGCGCTGTTCAACATCTATCCTTCGCTCCAGTGGCAGCAAATCCACCCGGGGATCTGGGGGGTCACGGCTAACGTGTTGGCAATGGTAGTGGTGTCTCTACTTACCACCCGGATGGGAGAGGAGCACGTCCGCCAGTTCGTGGAAGCTTGACGCGATGTCTCTCGGGGCGGGGACCCCCACCTGCTGCCGAGCTTTCTCCCGGACGGCCACCGTCTTGAACTGGCAGACCGAGCTCGATCAGCTGACTCCTGGGAGGTAAACGCCTCCAAAAGTCGTCTTCTTTGGTGAGGCGGCGAATCCGAGCCGCACTTTGATTTGCACGGGAGGCGACAGTAGATTGGAGGTGAGGAGCTGGGATTGATTCAAGTCGCGGTCACGCTGAGGGTTCCGGGAACCGCCGATGCCGCGTACGAGGCGCTGTTCCTGGTAGATACCGGAGCCACCGATTCGATGGCACCTGCTCCCGAGCTCGCTCGAATCGGAATCGCGCCCGTTGGCCGCACCAGCTACGAGCTCGCAAACGGTGACGTGCTCGAGTATCCGTTCGGTCTGGCCCAGATCGAGTTTATGGGCGAGGTAACCGCGGGCCGGGTGATTCTCGGACCGGAAGGCACGGAACCGCTCCTGGGCGTCACCGCCCTCGAATCTGTCGGCATCACGGTGGACCCCACGAATCGAACGCTCAAACGACTGCCGGCCATCCCCCTCAAGTCGCTGCTGACCCTGTAGTAGACTACCCGCGCGCACTCTCCGCGGTGAGGCAATGAAAACGATCGGCAGAAGGCAACACCTCTGGTGGGTTCTCGTCCTACTCCTCCTCGCTCCACGCCACGGGTCTACCCAGGAAGACCGGACGGTGCCGGAGTCCGTCCCGCCGCCCGAGGAAGCGATCGGGCCTCGCCCCATCCCGCAAGCGGACCTCCCGGCACGGTCCGAAGAGGTCAGCGCCAATATTTCTCATTGTGCTGGTACCGCGTAGCATCGTCGGGCAGATACTGATCAGCATTCGACGCGACGCAACGCACAGGTATGCGTCCGGTGTCCCCATGACGCATTCGCCCCGGAATAGGGGGTTTATGGCACGGGAACTGCTAAGGGGTGGAGGCGGGAGTAGGCTGCCAGCGGTCGGGTAGAAGCTCGTGGATGCGTTTTTGTGGCCATCCGTCGGCGAGCTTGCGGAGCACGTCAGTGAGGTACGGGAGAGGCGGGACGTTGTGCTGTGCGCAGGTGCGCATGAGGCTGTAGAGAACGGCGGTGCGTCGCGCGGCGTCGTGAGAACCGCAGAAGAGATAGTTGCGTCGACCGAGTGCGATGGCCCTCATTTGTTGCTCACAGATATTATTGTCAAGGCTTAAGCGTCCATCGTCGACGAAGCGAGTGAGAGCGGTCCAGCGGTTGAGTGGGTAACCCGTGGCCATGGCAGGGTCCGAGCTGGGCGGTTCGCTTCGATGCGTCAGCACAAACCACCGTTTCAGCTTCTCGAGTACCGACGCCGAGCGCTCCTTGCGAAGTAGCGTCCGCTCGTCGACCGACAGCTCCCTCGCATCGGCCAGGCGTTCGATGCGATACATCCTTGCGATCAGCTTGAGCGGGTAGGCGACGCGGCAGTCCATGTCTTTGAGGGCAACCAGCCTTCGTCGTGCATGCGCCCAGCACCGACTTCTTCCGCGGAGGCCACCGTGCCGTTAAACACGCGATCGAACACGCTCGCGGCGTCGGCCTGCACGTATCCCGTGCGGCCCGCCAAAAACTCCCACGGACCCGTCGCTCCTTCGCCCGTCGGCGCGTAGCGAAACACCACGTCTCGGTCGTCGCCCATGTAGCACCACATCGTGCCTCGCTCGATGTTCTCCGCGCTTTGCGGATCGAGCACTTTCACTCCGGTGGCATCGGTTCGGATGACATCGGCCTTCAGGACCCGCTTCTCCAACTGGTCCACAAGCGGCTCCACAAGGTTTGCCACCTCGCCCACCCAATCCGACATCGTGGAGACCGCAATCCCCGCGCCGCTACGGGCGTAGATACGATGCAAACGGTGAAAGGGAACGTGGTCTACGTACTTGCTCACCACCACATGAGCTAAAAGCGAGGCGTCAGCGCTGCTCCGCTCGATCACCGGGGCCGGGCCCTCGGCTCTCGTGACGCCTTCCCGGCACTTCCCGCAGGCGTACTTCTCCAGATGGTACTCATGCTCGATGAAGTGCCCCGGCACGTACTCGAGCCTCCGTCGGACGTCTTTACCGAGAGGCTTCTTGAGTTTGCCGCATCGAGAGCAGCCCCGCTCCTCTTCAGGTATCTCGCGCAAGTGAACCTGGCGTTCGATCCCGTCCGTTCGGATTGTTTCGCGGCGCGGTTTGTTGCCCTTGCCTCGTGGCCGAGTCTTTTTCGCTTCTTCGATCTGCTGTTCCAGCTCCGCGTCTTCCCGAGCCTCGGTTTGTGGGTCGAGCTCCGGCTCCAGCTCTTCACCACCGCTTTGGCTCATCAGCTGCTCGAACATCAGCTGGAGCTGTCCGGGGTCCACCTTCTCGGAGCGCTTGCCTACTCGTTCCCTCTGAAGCTTCAACACCATCAGCTCCAGCTCTCTCGATTTGCGCAACACCGCATCCAGCGCCGAGACCAGCAGGTCGAACGCTTCCTCCGTCTTGCCCTCGCTTGCTAGACTTCGGGCCGAATCCCGAATCTGCCCCAGAGCGTTGGGCGCCCTCGTACTGCCAGCGCCCTCTCGGCGCGACTGGGTCGATTCGGAGCTCGTGTTCACTACTTACGCCTTTGACGCAGCTGTTTCGCTAGCCCCTTGCGATTCTGATTGCCCAACTGAGCCACCGCCTCTCGCATCTTCGACCAGGCCTCGACTCCACGACGAACTTCCCGTTCGTGGCTTCGCGGGATGTACAGCGATGTCGACCGACCCTCCTCGTTGCGAAACTTCAGGTACAGGTGGGGACCATGGAGACGATTCGGGTCGGTTCGGCACCCGCAGGCGGTTTTACCACAGCGAAACATGACCTCCGTAAGCGTGCCCGGTACAGCGTTCTCGCCGAGGGTTTGAAGCCGTTGCAGTAGTCGTGTCTTAGTCATATATAGAAGATTAAGACTAATCGCAAAAAGCAAGAAAGTCAAGTCCCTGCTGCGTTCTTGGGAAGAAAATCAGCCCTTCAACCGTGAAGGGCGACTCTCTTCTCCTCAGCTCGCTGATACCATCGCTTCCGGCGTCGAGCGCCACGAAGGTCCAACCCCTCCAGCATCAGTCCCAGCTCGCCAGAGTCCAACTCAACGTGCCTATCACCCGGACGCGGTGACGTCGGCAGTTCAAAGGTCCCTCGCTCCAGCCTCTTGTACAGCAAAACGTACCCCGTCCGATCCCAAGCGAGGATCTTCACACGATTCTGACGCCGATTCAGAAACACGAACAGATGACCGCTCAGGGGCGATTGACCGATCACACTCCGCGTCGCTGCAGCCAGCCCGTCAAAGCCGCGACGCAGGTCCATCGGCTCCGCCGCAACGTAGATCCTCACAGACGATGGGAGCATCCACATCACGCTCGACCTTCTAGAACTTCGAGCACCCGACCCAGCTCCTCAGATGAGAACCCCTCACGCACTCGTACGCGCCTGCCGTCCAACAACACCACCTCGATCGCGTCCCTCTCGCCTCCTCGCTCGCCTTCTCGCTCGCCTCCCACCAGGCGAACCGGATGAAACCGTACACTCCCCCTCGACCCGCCTTGCAGTCGCTCCGACCACCGAACCAGCCGCTGGGAGGTCAACCCGTACTCCCTGGCGAACTCCGAGACACGCTTCCCACTACGCTGCCATGACGACACAACATTCCGCGCATCCGCCTCTGCCCAGCGCCGCTTCCCTATCACTTTCGATATCCCCGCTGTCCTTCGCTTCGACATCTCTTGCCTCCTTCGTCCCCCGCCTCCAGTGGCGAGCACACAAAGGATGCCTCGGGAGCGACGTATCGGGAACATGGTGGGAGCGGACGCTTACCTTGAGCAGCTGGCGGAAGGCGATTCGTCTCCGGTGTTCTTAAGAAGCAGGCCCTTTATCTTGCGCTTGTGTGACGCCCTTCCCGTGAGTCAGGCACGACATTTCTGGCGTGTGCGGAATTTGCTGCGACTGAAATCATAGTGGTGCTTCTGTCATCGGAGGTAAGAGCAGTCTGTGAGGCAAACGCCCTTGAGGGCGTGTTGTCTGACTGCCAGTCGACCGACTTCGTCAGAGCATAAAGGGATGCTCCTCACGTTATCGCAAGTAGCCGAATAAATGGTGGGCGAAAATCGGTTATAGCCTAATAAGATGGATCGGTTATGAAGTTGCCACCGATTCGGTGGGCGCCTGAGCGAAAAGTGCCCGGATTTCACGACGGCTTCGCAGATTATAACTGAAAAAGAGTCTCTGAAATATAACCGCTTGGTATAACCGATATAACTTGGCGACGTGAGGCCACTTTCTCGGATTTCGGGCCTCCCAATGCCCTGTTTTTACGGAATCCAGCCGAGACCGGATAGCTCCGAACTGCACCATCCGCCAATCAAGAGCGACGTTCGTCCAGCTAGGTTAGGGCATCAGGCTTCCACCCTGAGAACGTCGGTTCGATTCCGACACGTCGCTCCAATTCGAAAGGGAAACGATGTTGATTCTGTGTGTAGCTCAGTCTGGTAGAGCACTCGGTTTGGGACCGAGGGGCCGCGGGTTCGAATCCTGCCGCACAGACCAATTCGGCGGCGTCAGCTATGTGGTTAGGCTACCGGGCTTTCAACCCGATAAACGGAGTTCGAGTCTCCGCGCCGCTACCATTGCGCGCCGCGAAGAGAGCGGCTCCGTAGCTCAGTCGGGCCAGAGCAGCGGTCTTGTAAACCGAAGCGCGAGAGTTCGAATCTCTCCGGAGCCTCCATGTGTTCACGGTAGCTCAACGGCTCGAGCAACGCGTTGTGACCGCGTGGATACGGGTTCGATTCCCGTCCGTGAACCCAAATCGTTGGGACGTAGCTCAGTCGGTAAGAGCGCCCGTCTTATAAGTCGGTAGAGCGTCCGGTTGAAGCCCGGAAGGTCCGTGGTTCGACTCCACGCTGTAGCACCATTTCGAGGCGGGTTCGTCCAAAGGAAAGGGCACTCGGCTACGAACCGAGGAATGAGGGTTCGAGTCCTTCACCCGCTTCCAGTTCGAGGGCGGTTCGTCCAACGGACAGGGCACCGGGTTTCTACCCCGTGGATGAGGGTTCGAATCCTTCACCGCCCTCCAGTTTTCGAGCGCGGGTGGCTCAGTTGCGTGAGAGCATCTGTCTTACAAGCAGGAGGTCGAAGGTTCGAATCCTTCCTCGCGCACCATTTCAACCCCCGTGGCGGAACGGCATACGAGCCTGTCGAGCGGTGGGCTAGTGCTCGAGCCCGCTAGTCCTGCCGTGAATTCCTGACCCTTTTCGGCGCTGCCGCCCTCCGCAGCGAGCCTGTCGAGCGGAGGGCTAGGCCGCGTCAGCGGCCGAACTGGAAAGATGCTCATATATCCAGATATTATTCACTTCTCGCGCCTTGCCAGACGGGCGCCCTTTATTAGACTGGGCCCAAGAATGGGCATTTATTCTTGCCCGGACCCTAAGATGGAAGCTCACTGGAACGTCAACGCGCCGCCCGGATGCACGGTCGTCACTAGGCGGATCAAGTTGGAACGGTACTAGGGGGCAACTCGATGGACCACTGCCTGGTAGTCCAGCCGATCCATGAGATTGGCCTCAGGAAGCTCGAGGAATTCGGGATCGAGCCACGCATGGCGTCGGCTCCGGACATGGATACGGTAGCCAGGGAGATCGGAGGTGCCATTGCCTGCATTAGCCGTGACGCAGGGCTCAATCGCAAAGCGATGGAGGCGGCCGAGAACTTGCTGGTTTTCGGCAACCATGGCATCGGGGTGGACCCCGTTGACGTGGAGTACGCCAACGAGGTCGGCCTGCCGATCGTTTTCACTCCGCACACCAACGTCCAGCCAGTGGCCGAGCATGCCATCGCGCTGATGTTGGCTGTCTATCGGCAGGTGCCAGCCTTCGATGCGGCGGTGCGCAAAAGCAACTTCAAGCTGCGTTTTGATCTGCCCCAGCACGAGTTGTGGAAAAAGACGCTCGGCATTATTGGCTTCGGGCGAATCGGTCGGCGCACCGCGGCGATGTGTCAGGCGGCCTTCGGGATGCAGGTCATTGCCTATTCTCGCTCCGCCAAAGAGGAGGAGCTTGCGAAGATGGGTGTTGGCAAGGCGGCAACGTTGAGACAAGTAATGTCAGAGGCCGATGTGGTATCGCTACACACAGCGCTGAGGCCGGAGACCCGCCATCTGATCGGAGCGGAGGAGCTTGCCGCCATGAAGTCGGACGCAATCCTCATCAATACAAGCCGCGGTGCCTGCGTCGACGAAGAGGCGCTGATCGAGGTTTTGAGGGAGCGGCGTATCCTGGGGGCGGGGCTCGACGTATTCGAAAACGAGCCCATGGCCGCGAACCATCCCCTGCTCCGACTGGACAATATCGTCCTGGCACCCCATGCTGGCGGTTCCACCATGGAGTCGTTGGCGCGCACCGCTCTCCAGCTTGTTGACATGATCACGGATGTCGTGGAGGGGCGAAGACCCGAATTCCTGGTGAATCCTCACGTTTGGGAGCGCCGCCGTCTACCCGATGCGGCCAAGCCCCCACGCCGCGGACTATGACGGCCGGGACGGGACACTAGTACTAGTATCGAGAACGGGAATTGAATGAGAGGGGGCATGGTTCATCGAAGCAGACTACGTAACTGTGTCGCCGCCGCCGGCCTGTCGACGATGGTCGCGCTGCCGACGCATGTCCTGGGGGCAGAGAAGTGGGATTTTCCGCTCGCGTGGCCGCTCGGCAATTTCCACGTCAAGAACGCCCAGATCTTCGCGGACGAGGTCAAAGAGGTGACCCAGGGCGAGGTGCAGATCACCGTGCATCCCGGCGCCGCCCTGGGCTACAAGGGCCCGGAGATGCTCGGCGCCGTGCGGGACGGTCTGGTCCCCATCGGGGACATCCTGCTCAACCAGCAGGTCGGTGAAGAGCCCTTCCTGGGCATCGAATCTGTGCCCTATCTCGCTTCCGGCTTCGTCGAGCTCCGCGCCCTGCAAACCTTCTCGCGGCCTGTCTACGAGGAGATTGCCCGTAAGCACAATCAGAAGATTCTCTACATAGTCCCGTGGCCCGGCCAAAACGTGTACTCGAAGCGGAAGATCAACGGGGTGAAGGACCTCATGGGGTTGAAGATTCGCACCGTGGACAAGAGCGGCACGGTGTTCTTCGCAAAGCTCGGGGCGAGCCCCACCCAGCTTCCCTGGGGAGAGTTGGTCCCATCGCTCGCCTCGGGGGTCATCAACGGCGTCACGACATCCAGCTCCTCGGGCGTGGACGGCAAGTTTTGGGAATTCCTGAGTCACTGCAACCAGTTCCACTGGCAGTCGTCCTCGAACATGGTCAACGTGAATCTGGACGCCTGGAATCGGCTCGAGCCCGAGCAGCAACGCGCCATTGAACAGCTTGCGCGTCAGC
>CBDEGF010000002.1:0-1406432 GCA_965237685.1 Candidatus Marinacidobacterales bacterium | reverse complement strand
CGGTGACGCTGTGTTATGCCAGCCAACCCTATGGCGCGAGCTGGGGCATCGACGGGACCATCCTTTACGCCCAACCCGAGGGCGTTCTGCGAGTGTCGGCCAACGGCGGAGCTCCCGAAGTCCTCGTCGAGGCGGAAGAAGGTGAGCAGGTTCACGGACCGCACATCCTTCCCGGCGGAAAGTCGGTGCTGTTCACGACGACGCGAGCGACCGGAGCAAGCCGGTGGGACGAAGCCCAGATCGTGGTGGAATCGCTCGATACCGGCGAGCGGAAGGTGCTGTGGACCGGGGGCGCCGATGCCCGGTACGTTCCGACCGGCCACATCGTCTATGCACTCGACGACGACCTGCTCGCCTTTCCGTTCGACGTCGTCCGTCTGGAAGTGTCTGGCGGGCCGGTTCCTCTCGTCGAAGGTATGCGGCGGGCAGTTAACGCCACGGCGAGCGCGCACTACGGCTTTTCCGAGCGGGGCTCGCTGGTGTACGGCGCGGGCGGCGGCGCGGGCGGCTTTCTCGGTGTTCTCGCGCTCGCCGACCGAAGCGGAGTCGTAAGCGCTCTCGACGTCCCACCTGCAAACTACCGTAGCCCGAGAGTGTCACCGGATGGAAAGAACGTGGCCGTGGAAACGCAAGAAGACGGCGGAGGCACGATCTGGGTGTACGCGCTCTCCGGCGAGAGCGCGATACGGCGACTTACCCACGAGGGAGACAACATCAGGCCGATTTGGACGCCCGACAGTGAGCGCGTCACCTTCGCATCCGACCGAGACGGCGGCGGCATCTTTTGGACGCTGGCCGATGGAAGCGGGGTGGCCGAGCGCCTGCTCAGCCCGGAGGAGACAGGGGGGAATCCCTGGCCGGAGTCCTGGTCCCCGGACGCACGAACGCTTTCGTTCCGGGTGGCCGGTGAGACGGGCGACGACGACGACGTATGGACGCTCTCGTTCAATGATGGGGCAAAGCCAGAAGTCTTTGCGGGCGGGCCTGGAACCCAAGGAGGCTCGAGCTTTTCCCCCGATGGGAAATGGCTCGCCTACGTATCCGGTGGTTCAGGACAGACCGAGCTCTTCGTGGAGCCCTTTCCGAAGACCGGCGCCCGGCATCAGGTCTCCCGGGAAACGGCCTGGGGCCCTGTCTGGGCGCCGGATGGCAGCGAGCTTTTCTACCGCGTCGGTGGAGGGAGGAACATTTTCAAATCCGTCGAGGTGACGACCGATCCCGCCTTCACCTTCACCAATGAACGGGTGCTCCCGATCGAAGGGTTTCTCATCGCGTTTCGTTCACGGGACTACGACATCACCCCGGACGGCGAGCGATTCGTCTTCATCATGCCGGCCGAATCCACGGAATCCGGCGAACCGTTGCGCCCGCGAATCCACATCGTCGTGAACTGGTTCGAAGAGTTGAAGGAGCGCGTGCCGGTTCCGTGACGAGTACCCTTTTGAAGGTAAGAGTGCCCCCCTCACCCGCCACGCTTCCGCCTCCGCACAAGGCTACGGCGGACCCGCCGAAGCTCAAGGCGAAGGCGGGACGCGTGGCGACCTCTCCCCCATTGGGGGAGAGGTAACTCACTTCCACTGTGCCGTCCGAGCCACGCAACCGCGCGGGGTACTTCGCGCTTGTCCGCGAGAACCACAACTTTCGCAACCTCTGGTTCGGCCAGATCGTGAGTCTGTTCGGCGACTGGTTCAATCTCATTGCCTCCGCCTCGTTGATAGGCGCTCTCACCGGGTCGGGAATCGCTATCGGTGGCTTGTTTGTCGTTCGCATGCTGGCACCATTCGTCGTGAGTCCGTTGGCGGGCGTCGCGGCCGATCGCTACGACCGGAAGAAGCTACTCATCCTCGCCGATATCGTCCGCGCCGTCGTCGTGCTGGGGTTCTTGCTCGTTCGCTCGCCAGACGAGGTCTGGCTCATTTACGTGCTGACGTTCGTGCAGCTCGGAATGACCGGTGTTTTCTTTCCGACGCGAAACGCCATCCTGCCCGACATCGTATCCTCCGAGCAGCTCGGGGCCGCCAACGCGATCACCTCCGCGACGTGGTCCGTCATGCTCGCAACGGGCGCTGCCGCGGGAGGTCTGGTCGCGGGCGGCTGGGGTGTCCGCCCGGCGTTCGTCATCGACTCACTGACATTTCTCGTTTCGATCGTCTTCATCGCCCGCATCCGTTATCGACCGCGTCGCGATCGCACCGGCACCGCCAGTCTGCGCGGCGCGGTCCGCGACTATCTCGAGGGGCTCAGCTATCTCAGACACCATGTGGACATCTTCGTCATCGCGCTTCAGAAACCAGCGCTCACGCTCTTCGTTTCGGGTGCGTACGAAGTTATTCAGCTCACTATCTCCAAGGAAGTCTTCGTCATCGGCGAGAGCGGCGGCATCGGCCTGGGGCTTCTCTATGCCTTCATCGGCCTGGGCTCGGGCATCGGCCCCATCCTGGCCCGGCGTTTCACCGGCGACCGCGATCGCGCGCTTCGAGTCGCCATCGTCTTTTCCTACCTTGCCATGATCCTCGGCCTCGTCATAGTGGCCTCGCTCCACAGTTTCGGTGTCTTGCTGATCGGAACCCTCATCCGGGCTATCGGCGGCGGAACGCTGTGGGTCTTCTCCACGCAGCTCCTGCTGCAGCTCGTTCCCGAGCACGTACGAGGACGCGTGTTCTCAACGGAATTTGCTCTACTGACGCTCGCTGCCGCCGCGGGCGCCGCGCTCGGAGGCTGGTCTCTGGATCAAACGACGCTCGGTATCTCTGGCATGCTGCACTGGATGGCAGCCCTCACGCTCGTTCCGGGGACGCTTTGGGGTCTCTGGATGATCCGAGGGCCGAAAACCGAATCACCATAGATGCGAAAGCCGCTGCTCGAGGATTCCGAGAACGAGGGAGTCCATGCGCTCGCGCAGATCCGCCGGCATCTCCAGGAAACAGATACCCATGCCTTTCGGAAGATTGGCATCCGGAACGCCGTACTTCGCGAGCCAGCTCACTTCACCCTCCACCTCGAGCACCTCTCCCTCCACGACGCCCGGGATGTCGCTCAAGTAGACGTCGATGTGAAAGCCGATGGGTAACAGAGTCTCAGCCGCGAGAAACGCGCCTCCCCGGCTGAGGTTCACGACTCTTGCCGTCCAACACTCGTACACGAAGACTGACGAGCAAGTGACACCCCTCATCATGGCGGCTCGGTACGCCGATGTCGTCACCCATCTGATATCCGCCGGCGCCGACGTCAATTACGAGACCCCAATCGGCTTGACGCCGCTTTTCGTCGCCGTTCGAGCCGGCAACGTCGCTGCCGTCGAGGCGCTCCTCGAGAAAGGTGCCAGCGTGCATGCCCAGTCGACCAACGGCAGGACGATCCGGGGCGACGCGCAAAGTCTCGACGGTGAGCGGGGAGACTCTATTCGGGCGCTTCTCGAAGACGCGATGCAATCCGAGCGCAGCGACGCCCGCTAGCTTGGGTCACCACGTGCCCTCCTTGGCGTTAGCGGCAGGGTCACCAACGGCCGGGACCACAATCCCTTCGGCTTCAGCGTCTGGCTCGCCGGCACCGGCATCAAGGGAGGCATGACCTACGATGCAACGGATGATTTCGGTTTCAAGGTCGTGGAGAATCCCGTCCACATCCACGATCTCAATGCGACCATCCTCTACCTGATGGGCATCGATCACGAGAAGCTCACCTACCGCTACAGCGGTCGCGACTTCCGTCTGACCGACGTTCACGGCAAGGTGATTCACGACATTCTCGTTTGAGTGTTAGCCGGACACAGCGTATCAACGGTGGTTGACACGTCTGCGCACTGGGAGTCCGCGTTCAAGCTTGTGGCAGCACGCGAGTTGTGCGACGGATCCGGGACAAAGATTCGTGACTCCTCGGCGGCTCCGTCGGTCCGGAACCGCCGAAGAATCGAACGAATGAGTTTGTGGGAGGGACAGCACGCTGGCGTTACTGCAGGAAGTCGGCGCGCCCTAGGTGTAGCGAGCGACCTCATACCGCCAGCAGCTCGCGGTCGTGTTTGACCTGCCACGCAGTCGCGAACGATCCGTAGGTTCGACGGGCAAGCTCAGTAGGCGACAGCGTCGGCTCGAGCTCGAGCGCTGCCCACATGTCGGCTCGGTAGCTCGGACCCATGAGCACGCGGTGCCGATACGTACGATGGCGCCTCGCGAGCTCGGCGGCCGTGAGCGCGTCGCTAAGTCTGTCACGAAGAACTCCTGCAGGAGCTCGCAGCGGACCACCAGCGAATCGCTCGTCCTCGCCTCGACGGCGCACCTGAAAACTATTGCCCGTCCTGAGAAGATCGATGCGTGGGCCGTCGTACAGCTCGGTGAGACGCACGAGGCGCCGATCCTGTTGCAGCCAACGCGCGACTGCAGCCCAGAAACACCGTACTCGCAAGCTCGTCTGAATGCGTACCGCCCGGATGAGACGATCCGCGTTGATCCGCGGATAGTGGATTCCCAGCCACGTGACGAGAACGGAGAGCACGCGGAGATCATCGTGCTCAATCCCTTCCACCGAAGCAGCAAGCAGCGTGTCTTCGATGTTCGGCTCAGCGACCGCGTCGGCAGCGAAGTTCATGCCGATCCCTACCATCGCAGCGGTCAGCTCACCGCCGCGGAGGAGTTCGGAAGGCACCTCGACACGTTTATACGCCACGGCCCAGCCTCCGCTGTAGATCTTCCAGAGTGGCACGGACGTGAGCGGGCCAATCGACGTTCGCATCCTGCGCCTCGACCCAGGGCGTAACGAAGTTAAGCTCTTCCTGATTCGGAGCGAGGGCGATGCAGTCCGGAAGATCGATGCCTCTGTCGCACAGTGCAAAGAGCTTGCTCCTGAGCATGTCGATCCGGCCGAGCGCCTGCAGCCGCAACGCTCGTCCCTCAAACGCGAGCTCGACTCGTTCCTTCCAGCCTGCAGGTAAGACCTCCGCGAGGGACATCGGACCGTTGTTCAGCCAGTTGTCCGCAAGCGCGTCGCCTTGCTGACGAAGTTGTACGGCGAATTCTGTGGCGACGTCTCGGATTTCTTGGGACAGCTCGGGGTGTAGAACGTCGCAGTCGCGCGTCTCGCGAGTGATCACACCGAGCAGACCGAGCGCAGCACCTCCGACCACAATGGCCTCGAACACAAGTCCGCGCTCCGCCAGGAAAACGTCGAAACGTGCGAGGGTTTCCTTAGATTTCATTGGTATCATTATAACTGATACTCTCTCACGCGTCAACTCCACAAGGGTGACGAGACGGAGTGCAAGTAAGAAAGTACGGTGAAAGCGGAACGGAAGTCAGTGAGCTCTTCCCTCACGTCGGCGAGGTTGTGGACGACATCTGCGCCATCCGTTCGATGTACACCGACATCCCGAACCACGAGCCTTCGATCCTGTTGCTGAACACCGGCCACATCCAGCCGGGCCGACCGTCGCTGGGAGCCTGGCTCACGTACCGGCTCGGCTTCGACAACGAAGACCTGCCGGGCTACGTCGTGCTCTGTCCCGACCAGCCGACAGTGGTGGGGCCCCCTCTCTGGAGCAACGGCTTCCTTCCCGCGGTCCATCAGGGCACCTTCATCTCGGACCGTATGCCGGAAAGGGCAAAGGACTTCGACCCCAAGAAGCTCATCCCCTACATCGACAAGAAAGACGCGACGCTCATCGAGCAGCGCCGCCAGCTCGACCTGCTGGAGAAGCTCAACCGCATGCACCTGGAGCGCCATATCAAACAGGACTCCCAGCTCGATGGCGCGATCCAGGCGATGGAGACCGCCTACCGCATGCAGACCGAAGCTCCCAAGGTCTTCGACATATCGAAAAGAGACCGAAGCAACCCAGAAACTCTATGGCCCTGGCAGCACCGCACGCGGATGTCTGATGGCGGTCCGGCTCATCGAGAAGGGCGTCAGGATGGTGCAGGTCTACTATGCGAAGGGGGATCCCTGGGACGCCCACTACGACATCTTCGAGCATCGAAGAAACGCCAGGGATTCGGATCAGCCCTTTGCGGCGGTCGTCAAGGACCTGAAGTCACGCGGACTCTTCGACGAGACCCTCGTCGTCTGCGGCACGGAGTTCGGACGTACGCCGGTGCTCGAGACCGGTGGCGGCGACGCTGGCGGCAGGGTCACCAACGGCCGGGACCACTCATGTTCCTGGAGCCGTGGCGCGCGAGTGTCGTGGTCGCGAAGGACCCCTTGGCGACGTAAACTGACGGACCCCCATGAAGGACGACATCGAAGCCGTTCATGAGCTCGTGAGGTCGGCTGCCGCCGCCCGCTTCCGGATTTGCCAAGTGGAGGGCGAGGAGCATCCGGATCGGTCGTGGCAGCGCGTCACCTGCCACCTCAATCGCGAGGACGTGTCTTGGGGCGCGGTCCCCCTGATTTACGCCGTAGGCGCGCTGTCGTTTGGCGACGCGCGCCCCCGCGGAAGCTCGGAGATCGACTACCAGGAGAAAGACGACTGGCGCTTCAGCGACATGATGCCGCGCCTCCGCTTCGAGCGTGGGACTCTCGTCTTCGACGCCGACTACATCCGGGGACGGATGATGAAGACGACGGTGACGGTCGGGCTTGACGGCAAGTTCGTCGTCCAAACCCGGAACCGTCACGAGATGGCGGTTCGCTGGCTGAGGGCGCTCAAGGGAAAGAGGCACATCGAGCTCGTCGAGCGGGCCGAGACTCCTGCAACGCCCGCGGAGTAAGATCGTCCGGCATGAAACGCTTGCCCCCGGGCCCTGGGACGGATTTGCAGAGGGCTCGCGCCCGTCCGGACGACGCGCTGGTGGACGAACTCCACGGTCAGGGCGTGACGCTCGATCCGGCTGCCTTCGGCGAAGCGGCCAGCCTCGCTGGATCTCCAGAGGACCTCGCACGCGCCCTTAACAAGCAGCTTCGGCGACGCCTTCGCGGGACCGACCTCGATCGACTGCGGGATGACCTCACCGCGCTTTGGGAACGATGGCTCCCGGACCGCCCCACGTGCGAGATGATCGATGACTGGATGCGGGCCGGGTACGAGGAGCAGGCGCGCGGCAACGACGCTGGGGCCTCCGACCACTGGCTCCGGACCTGGGCTTCCGTGGCGAGCATCACTCGCGAGCGGGGATACGCCACCATCGAGGAGTTCGATGACGCCTCGGCGGAGCCCAGTACCTCTACAACTGCGTTCCTGACATGCAAGACGCGTTGCACAACGCCGGCCTCAGGGAGCCGCACTTTTGGGAAGAAGCCATCCGAGTGGCCCAGGAAGGAGTCAAGCCCATTCTTAGTTGAAACTCTCCACGGCTCACGATTACGCGACCTTCTTCTTCGATACGGTTGATGTCTTCGCCTCGATCTTCAGTTCCCGCTTGAGAGCTTCGCGAAGCTTCGGGAGATGGCGGTAGCCCACCACCTTCCTCAAGCGCGGTTCGATGTCCACGAGCGCCGTCGCCAGCCAGCGCTGGCGTTGGCTCGAGTTCTTCCAGTGGTCGACCTTCGCGCAGCGTTCCTCCACCAGGGCATTGACGGATTCAAGGCAGTTCGTCGTCTTGAACGAACGGCCCAGCACCCCGTATACGCCGAGTCGATGCACGCTCAGCGTCTCCTCGAGTCCTTCCTCCAAGCTGCCAGCTGCGGATTGGTTCCGCTCTTCTAACTCACCGTGAAGTTGCTCGAGCGCAGCGAGGGCGTCTTTGTACTCCGGCCTGTTGTAGGCCCTCTGAAGCCGCTTGCGCCACGACCCCTGCTCGCCCTTGGACAGGTAGCTCACTACGTTTTCACGTTTGTGCCACTGGCAGCGTTGTATCAGGGCCCGCTTACGGAATGCCTTCTTTACTGCCGCTTGGAGACCCTTGCCGCCGTCGATGATCACCAGTAGACCCTGGGAGATATCGAGTCCCCGCTCGAGCAGTGAACGCAGAAACGGCGTCAACACCTGCGCGTTCTCCGTGTCCGTCTCCACGAAGCCCAAGAAGCGTTTTTCCCCAGAAAGCGTAATGCCCAGCGCCACAACCATCGTGGCGTCGGCGAACGTCTTCCCGTCTAGAAACAGCGCCACCACATCCTCGCCGGATAGATCCCGTTCCTGCATCTCTCGGAGCTTCGTCGCGCTTGCTTCAACGAACTCTCGGGACACCGTCGAGCTCGACAGCCCGATGGCGCCCGGAATCGCTTCCGCTGCCGCCTCGTAGTTGCGACAGGAGATTCCGTAGAGAACTCGTTTCAGCAGTAGATCATTCACCTCACCGCCGTGGCTCAGCGCCTCGTACGACCGCAGCGGAATCTCTCCTCCCTCGATGCTCCGAACCCGGGGCACACGGATCGGTACCCGCTGGCCGGCAAGCCCTACCGTGCCCGGGTTGGTTCCGTGACGGCGACCACGCACCGACTCTTCCTTGCGAGCGTATCGCCCCCCGGCCAACGCCTTCACTTCGTCGTCGAGCAACTCGTGAACGCGCATTAGCCCCAGGGGGACCAACGAACGGATCATCTCTATCTTGGCATCCAGCTCGAGCTCCGCGTACTCCTCGCGACTCACGAGCGCGACCTCACCCAAACGACGGGGCGCAACCTTTTCGTGATCTTGATCATTTTCCTACTAGAAATGTTCTCTTGACATAAAAGGAAAAATGGGGTGTCCTTCACAATCCTAAATAAAGAAAACGGTCGCAGCTAAGCGGCCGATGGAGGGACACCTCAATGAAAAGCAGTATCACGCGGGAGGAGTTTAGTAAAGAAGTAAGTCGTCTATCCGAGGAGTTCGCGGAGCAAGTGTGGCAGGCGGTCGTGGAAGCGGAAGCTGATGTCGAACGGTGTGACGAGTGGATGCGGGTCAAGGGCAGCGAATACCTGCGTGAGGTACTGGGCAAGGCGCTCAGCCAACGCTCGGAACGACTCGGTGTGTCAGGCGCATGCGAATGCGGCGCGTCGATGGAGTTTCGACAACATCGAGCGTTCCGGGTGCACACGGTACTGGCGGGTCGGGATGTGGAGCTGAGTGTGGTTTACGCTCAGTGCTGTGAGTGTCGTCAAGGCAAGTATCCGCTGCTGGAAGAGATGCGGGTGGACCAGGAGGGATTCACGCAAGCCTTACAAGAGTTGTCGCTGTTGGCAGGAGTGATCGAACCCTACCGCTCGGCGAGCGAGCAATTGCTGCGAAAGTTCACCGGGGTGGTCGTGAGCTCCGAGAAGATTCAAAGCTTGGTAGGCGCCGATGGGAAAAAGGCGGAGGGTTTTTCGAAAGAGCCTGCGAACGAGGTGGAAGCTGGAACGGGCAGACGCCATAAGGGACCGCTGTACATAGGGATAGACGGCGGGATGGTATTCGTGGACGGCCGCTGGCAGGAAGTCAAGCTAGGCTGCCTTTATACCGAGCAAGGGCGTGTGCAGAGCAAGCTCGGACGCGGAGAGTTGACCGAACGACAGGTCGTAGGGGTTCGAGGTAGCCCCGAAGCACTCGGCGAGGTTTTGTGGCCTCGCTCTTGCTCAATGGGGGCGGAGTCTCGCAAGGTCGTCATCCTGGGTGACGGTGCGCCGTGGATTTGGAATCTTGCGGAGGAGCTGTTCACCGATCGAGTCGAGATCCTTGATTGGTATCACGCCGACGAGAATATCAGCCCTGTGGCACGGGTGGTTTTCGGCGAAGGCACCGACGAAGCCGCACAGTGGCGCAAATCGCAACTCGACCGTCTATACGAAGACGCCGTGGATGAGGTGATCGAGGGTTTGCGGTTTCTGAAAAAGCGTCACCGTTCCAAAGACGAAGAGATCGACAAGCTCACCGGCTACCTCGAGAGAAACGGGCATCGAATGAAATACAGAACGTTTCGACAAAGCGGCTACTACATCGGCAGCGGTGCCGTGGAAAGTGCCGTGAGCCACGTTATGCAACAAAGGATGAAGCGAGTCGGGATGAGATGGCACGCCGCTGGGGCCGATGCAATGCTCGCACTGCGCTGTGTCTTCCGAAGCACGGGCGCCTGGGATTCGTTCTGGAACTATCGAAAACAGGTCGCATGAACGGAAGTCGATTGCGCCCAAACGACGTGACTTCTTGCGTTTCTTGACTGAACGTAGCAGACTTCCCATCTCGGCTCCTTTCTCTTGCCGCTTGATGTTGTTCGTTCAAACGTCATCAAACCACGGGGTTTGGAGCCGTTTCAATTCCCAACTAAGATTGGCACACTTTCCCAGGAAGTCCTCAGTCTCTTCCCGAACGAGGGCTCCCTCTTCACCGAGAACATGCGGCGTGCGACCGCCGAGTCCCATGCGAAGCTCGGCCGACGCGAGATTTCGGACCGGCTTTACCGAGGCTGGCTCGAGGCGGATCCCGCCTGGGGCTGGGGCTGGATCGGGTTCTCGGATACGTACTTCCTCGTCGTTCCCGACGAAACTCGTGATGCCGAGCGAGCCGAGGCCATTCTGCGCGAGGGGCTGGCCGTGGCCGACGTTCGCGACCGGCACGACATTTTGCACCGGCTCGCCGACATCTGTGAAGACATGGGCCGGAAGGCCGAGGGCGCCGAGGTGCGAAGAGAAGCGGAAGCGCTGGAGGCTCTCCAGCTCGAGCCAAGTGTCACCTTGACCGAAGATCCGCGGACGGGCTCCCGTACGGTGTCCTTCGACTTCGGAGACGAGGGTCCGTCCCTCGAGCGGCTACCGGAGATCCGGGACCTCGCCCACGAGACCCTCGCCGCCACCGGTGCCGAGGTCCCCCGCACCAAGGTGGGTCGCAACGAGCCATGTCCCTGCGGAAGCGGGCGCAAGTACAAGAAGTGCTGTGGGCGCTGAGAAGGGGAACGCTCTGTGAACAAGACCTCTCCTCAGAAGTTCACCCAGCTCTTGCGGGATTGGAGTCGCGGTGACGAGGGCGCTATGAACCCACGCCGTGCTCCAATCCATGGAGGTTTCGACAGTGACGCGCTTGGGAGCGCCCCGGGAAGCGGCAATGGTCCAGGGCCCGGCACGGTTTGGGCACGCTCTTCGACGCTTCGCCGATGCTCGGGCTCGTCGCCGCCCGAGCCACCATTCGAGGCCGCCGCTGGAAAACGACGCTCTAGATTGGCTCAGGAGACGTTTTCTCGACCCGAACCTACCTCCAGCATCCCCCTTTGTCTTCATTTGCGAGGATTGCACGGATCAGCTTTGGGCAGCTCCACGACTCGGAGTCGCTTTGAGCGAGGCTCTCGACAAGGAAATCGACCGCCGGCTCACTGCCGACCTCGAAGACTTCGGTGTTCGAGAACTCCTGGGAATGATGCTCTCCGCTGCGGGGATGCGCGCGAGCGTTCAGCACCTCACAGGGGCGGCACCGCCAGGCGATAGAACGGTGTCAGTCCACGCGTGGCGAGGAGCTGGTGGACCGCGTAAGGATTGGTTTTCGACCGCGTGAGGAAATGAAAGATACCCTCTTCGATGATGTGGGCGAGTCCCGTTTTCTCGTCGATGTCCGCATCGAGGACCCACACCGTACCGTTCTCCAGCTGGCGCTTAGAAAAGGAAGAGCTGCAGACTGGCGACCGGATCCTGCTTGTCAGTCTTGAAGCTCACCGGGTGTTTCTCGAACCTTTCCGGTTGCGCGATGTTGTGGTGGCTTGCATCGTGAGTCGCGAATATCGCGCTCTGCTCGAGACGCTGCAGTATCTCCTCGACAGGAAGCTCGGGCTTCACCTGAGCGAACATACGGTCCTGATCGATCCGAAACACCGAATGAACAAAATCCCAGGCCGTCCCGGCGCCCGCCTCCGTGTCCAGAATCGTCGCTTTCATCTTCAGATACAGATTCAACAAGCATGCCAAGCGACGATGATTGGCGGGATTGATTTTCTGAGCGACCAGTCGATTGTAGTAGTCCTTCCACGGCCCGGGAAGCTCGCAACGGAAACGTGGAAGCGCTCGCAGCGATGGCGGGATCGAAATCGTCGGCGAGAGCAGCCAGATCGGCCAGCTCTGAGCCCTCCATGGCCTCGAACGTCGGAAACGCGATAAGGTGTCTGTTTCGGTCCGCAAGACCATCGTCAATCAGCAAAGGGATCGTTCGAGTTTGCACCGGCGCAACGACGGTGTGGATGAAAGTCACCGGCACGAAATGCTTCGTCTTGATGTGAAACCGGTGTCGCCCCCGTGGCTGGCGAAGCAGGCCCACTGAATAGACTGGGCTGCAGGTAAGTCTTGTACTGTGCGTAGATCTTCGGCTCCCAGTCCCGGCGCAAGCGGTCGGCGTACCAGAGCTTTCCGAGCCGCCAGGTGGTCGCAACCGGCATCGTGAACCCCCGCTCCACGCCAGTGCGATCGCACCAACGATTCACCCGTTCGTCCGACCGGAAGAGAAGAATGGTCGCTCAGGTGTAGCCGACGTTGTCCCAGAAGTGACGGGGCGGAACGGCGAAGTGAACGACGCCTTCGCCCGCGTCGAGCTCGCCTTTGCGAAACGTGAGCGGGATCTCTTCTCCGCTCTCGGCGCATCTCGCGGGCACGCGGGCGTCGAGCTCGAGAATGGCCGGAATCGCCACCGCGTCCCAGGCGCACCACAGGATAAGCGGTCGGAACGGCGGAGAACGGATGGATCATCCACAGATGCGCCGTCGTCGGCGCGAGCGTCAAGGCGTGGCGGTCCTCGAGGCGGTGCAACGAGCTCTCCGCCTCCGCAACGGAGCCATTCATGTGCTTGGCAATCGCCTCAATGGAGGGCGCGCGACCGGTTCTCACGAACGTGTCGTGGAGAAACCATCGAACGTTGCGATCTTTCTCGTCCATGACCCGCGCTTCCCCCTAGTTCGTCCGTGCGCGTTTCATCGCGATTCGAGGACCTCGATCTCGTAGATGAGCATCCGGTTCGGAGAGATCACGAACCGTTTCTTCCCCGGCTCGTCCGGCGCGAAATAGCCGCGCTCGGCGTATGCGATATCCGGCAGGAGAATGACGATGCGCTTCTCACCTACCGTCATGTCGGAGACGGCTTCGTCGAGCCCGGGGTTGAGGGTCGTCGCACCGAGCTCGAAGTCAAAAGCGTCCCCTGCCTCGGCATCCGGCGCGAAATTCGGCATCCCATCAACACCGGTGCTGCGGAACATCAGACCGTCCACCGTGTGACCGACGTAGCGTACGGAAACGATGTCTGCCTCTGACAGGTGCGGACCTTCTCCCGCTTCGACCACGACGTATCTCGCGTCGCTCTCGGTCGCCACCGCATCGGGCCAGCGTTCCTGAACGTAGGCCTGCTCCTCATTCCGCCGGGCCGCTTCTTGTTCCGTGTTTCTCTCGGCGACCTCAGCCATCAAGTCGAGGAGCTGCTCGGTGTCGGGGCGGAACGCGTGGGCCGTCTCGCCGATGCGAACGATCCGAAACGTTTCGATCGCGTCATCCTTTTCGATGGCCTGAACGACGTCCATACCTTCGAAGACTTCGCCAAACACCGTGTAGTTGCCGTCGAGGTAAGAGCGATCCCCGAGCGTGATGTAGAACTGATTCGTCGCGGTGTGCGGCCCTCCGTTGGCCATCCCCAGCATGCCGGCCCGCCCGTGCCCCAGCTCGGGGTGGATCTCGTTCGGAAGGGCGTGCCCCGAGCTATCCGACATGTCGGAATCGGGCCGGCCCCCTTGAATCACGTGACCCGGCACCACCCGGTGGAACGACGAGCCGTCGAAGAAAGGCTCACCCTCTTCGAAGGCGTCGTTCTCGACCGTGCCCTCCGCCAGGCCCACGAAGCTCGCCACCGTCATGGGCGTTCGCTCCGAGTCCAGTCTCAGGACGATCTGCCCTTTCGGTGTCTCGATTTCGGCGTAGAGTCCGTCAGGATACGGGTCGGGCGTTGTGCAGGTGGCGCCTCCAAAGGTGACTCCTGCGACGAACAACAATCCACTAGCTGAGCGTGACATCGGGCGCGCCTCCGGACGGTAAGCTAGCAGAGCTCGGCGCTCGGGGGCAAACCGGGCGACATACTCAAGCCTGTCTCGTTGACGTCTCGAATCGTCTGCTCGCTGGCTCTCACGCGATGGATGGCGAGCCTGTTGTACGGCGTGAGCGCGAGCGACGTGGCGACCTTCGTCACCGTCTCGCTCGCGTTGATGACGGTCAGGAACCAGCCGGACCGACCAGGTGAAGCTCGCTGCGAACGACCCGGATATCGTCCACATCACCCACGTCCAGACGGCCCCGGTTGTTTCGAACGGTGGCCTCGATGAGCGCCCAACGAACGAGCCCGTGCCCCGCGTCGTCGGGAGCGGGGAGCGTCCCGGTTTGATGATCCACGGCTGCCCGAGCGGTCGCGAGGGTCATGGGCGCGGATAGCCCGGCGAGGACGACGAGCGCCTGACCGGTCGCGCGCCGTTGGGCGACGATCACGCCGTAGTCTCTTCCCTTCTTGCGCTCCGACTCCGAGATGTACGCCTTGTCGCCGACCAAGAATCCTCTCGACTCCTCGCGGCTCACCTCCCGCTCGAGGCTTGGATCGATGTCTCGCAGAGCCGACGGCGGGAGTGAGAAGGCGCTGGGAATCTGATTCTTGAGGTCCCGTGACCACACGAAGTGGAAGGGAAGGCTCCGATCGGGCAGGCCGCCGGCGGGCACACCGAACATCTCGGACAGGAGCAGATCCGAGGCCCAGGAGGCCCGATTGCTCCCGAAGCAGCAGACCGAGGGTCTCGACTTCCCGATCAGCTCGGATCTGAGCCTTTTTGCATCGGCGTCCGTCGGATCCGATCGGATTTCGACATCCCGTATGTTCACTTGCGTATCGGGTCGGCGGTCATTGATGCCTTCTTTCACCGCGATCAAGGCTCGCAGGTCCCAGAGACTCAAGTCCGCGCGCATCTCCTCCGAGCCGGGAAACGATCCGAGAACGAACAGAACGGAGCCCTGCTCGATCATTCCCGGGAGAATCCGAGGCGCTTCGAAGAGCGGCTTGGCTGTCAGGCTCTCCCCGAAGCGAGCCAGATAAGCGTCGACCGCCGCGAAATCCTGGACGCTCATCGATACGTTTTCTCCGATGACGATCTTCTTGAGCTTTCGCCGATCGACCTTTATGCCGCTGGCTTCCTCGATCTCCTCCTCGAGCTTCACGAAGCTCTTGAGCTTCTTCCTCTGGGTCTCGAGAACTGTCGCCATCCTCAATCTGGGCAAGCGCTCCATACTGTCCCTCCGCTGTCATTTTTGTGACATCGATGACGCGATTCTGTCCAGAGATACAGTTATTGTCAGGACTTGTCAGATTCATTCCCAGCGACATGAGTGGCACGATTCGCCCATAAACTGTCGTATTTAAACCAGTTTATAGATCTGCCATGTGACCTACAGTGTGTACTATACGTGTCTGTGGCAAGAACTGCTTGGTGGCGGAAGTTGTACTTTGATCGCTGCGCCACCGTGAGATGGAGCATACATCAAAAGGGAGGGTGGGTCCATGGCAATCGCAGTAGAAGAAAGATGGGACGACGAGCACCGGGGACCATCGGCACGAACCGAGCCGGGCTCGAAAGGAAACCGGGGGGATGGGGCCGGGAAGGCGCCTCCTCCACGATCGGCTCGCCAGCCGAGACACTTCAACGCGAGAGCGACGACGGTGGACATGACGCGATTCGAGGGCGGAGACGCGAGGGTGCACATCGACGACCGCGGCTGGTTCCAGTTGAACCGAGGAGAGGCCGACCTTCTCGAAATCGCTCTCGAAGATCCCGGAGTGGATGAGGGCTCGCTCGTCGACTGGAAGTCACGCGAGGCGGTGATTCTGCGCCTCGGCATGAAAGCACGGAAATCCATAACGCCCGGCGCCCTCAAGACGAAGGTGTACCGATTGCGCAAAGCACTCGCGGCCGCAGGCCACGATCCCTGGCTCTTTCAAGTCCGGCGGGGGCACGGCCTTTAGGCTGAGAGTCAGTTCGACGTTGCCGCGTCGCGACGAAAGCGCTCCTCCCCCTCCACGACGGTCATCAAGATGCGCTCGTCCATCTCGAAGCAGAGCTCCGGGTTTCGCTCCAGCTCGTAGATGTCCTCCAGATCGAGCACCGTGAAATCCGCGACTCTTCCCGCTTCGAGGCTTCCCTTGAAGTCCTCCTCGTAGGTGAGATAGGCGCCGTTGACGGTGTAGGAGCGCAAGGCGTCCGCGGTGCCCAGTGTCTCGTTCTCTCCGAACACCAGGCCGCTCTTCTGATCCTTTCGGGTCAGAAGAGCGTAGAAACCCATCCATGGATTGTGCGTCGTCACGCCGTAGTCCGAACCTGAGGCCATGACCACACCGCCCTCCTTG
Source organism: Candidatus Marinacidobacterales bacterium (assembly GCA_965237685.1). GTDB lineage: Bacteria > Acidobacteriota > Vicinamibacteria > Marinacidobacterales > SMYC01 > CBDEGF01. The sequence continues at coordinate 1,390,213 of CBDEGF010000002.1, read as the reverse complement.
TAAGACCGAAACGGCTGATGGCGAGCCATTCGTGCCCGTCCCAGGTTCGTTGCGAAGGAGTAGCCCTGCTGCCAGTTGAACACGGGATTCGTGGAGGCCACGATGCCGTAGCGGGCCATGTCCTCGAGCACACGCGTTTCCGGCTCGATGGGAAGGTAGGCATGGATGACGCTCCAGCGCAGGTCCGCGTCAGGCCGGTCCTTGCGGATCTCGTCCATGAGCTCCATATAGAGATCGACCGTCTGGCGCATGGCCTGGTCACCGGTGTTGTGCGTATGCAGATCCCAGCCGTGCTTCACGATGGCCCGGAATTGAGCTTCGCGCAGGGCGTTGTCAGACACCACGGGATTGCCGAAATTCCTTTCGCCCTCCAGCTCGTCCCACAGGTCGAAAGACTCCGAAACCCAGGCGCTTCGAGTGCCAACGCCGCCGTCGGCGTAGACCTTCACCCCACGCCAGCGGAGAAACGAGTCTCCGAGATTGTTGATAACGAGACCTTCAAGGTGCTGGCTCACCTGTTCCGGTGGATGTGTGACAAAAGTTCCCTCGTAGACGGCCGAGATGCGCAACTTCAGGAGCCCGCGATTGTAGGCCTCCTGATACACGCGCATGTTGTGTCCCATTCGAGAGGAGGGGTCGACGATGCTCGTGACACCCAGGCGCAGCATCTCGTCAACGCCCAGACGAACACTCTCCACCTCTTGCTCGAAAGACAGCCGCGGGGGGCGCTCGGTGACGAGTCGCGAGGCTTGGGCGCCGAGGAAGACTCCGGTCGGGATCTCCCGCTCCACCTCCTGCCCGTCGATCACGACCTTGCGCTTCTCTCGATAGATCTGGTCTTCGAAAGTGAAATTGCTCGGATTCTCGAGCCACCAGTCAGGCCAGGTCGAGGGATCGTCGTCCTCGATGCCCATGAGGCGGAACACCGCGGTGTTGACCACAACACCCCGATAGACGCGGTTCAGCGATACCGGGTTGTCCGGCGCGACCTCGTCGAGCCGCCACCGTGTCACCATCGTCGGGTACTTGTACTGATCCCACCGGCGTCCCTGGATCCACTCGCCGGATGCAAGGCCGAGTCGCGCTTTCAGGTCTCGGACGACCTGCACGATGTCTTCGGCGCTTTCGGCGTAACTGAGGTCGGCCCAGTAGTTGACGTCGTGACCCAGCGACAGGAAGTGAATGTGTGAGTCCTGAAGACCGGGAATAACGACCTTTCCGTCGAGCTCGGTGACCCGAGTTTCGTCACCCCGCAGCGAGGCCAACTCCGCCGTGGAGCCGACGGCGATGATGCGCCCGTCCTTGACGGCCATGGCCTCGTGAATGGCAAAATCCTCGTCCACCGTCACGATGCTTCCGTCGACCAGCAACCAGTCGGCGAACGGCTGCCATTGAGCCGGGCTCGCCGTCCCTCCCAGACACACGGCGGCTGCGAGCCAGAACGGACTCACCTTCTCAGCGATCTTCATCGTCCACCTCCGTCGGCGATTGTATGCTCAACTCACCCGCTGCAATCCAGAATGATGTGCGTGTAGGGAATGCGAAGCAGGTCGGTGCGGATCCGGGCTTCGACACGAGAGAAGAACCGCTCCGCGAGTGCCACGTAGGCCTCTTCGGTGCGAACGTAGTGGCCGCGGTCCCTGGAGACGATGAATCGCGACAGGCGGGCCTGGTCGCGAACGTAGCAACCGTCGAAGGTGACGAGCCGACCCTGTGGCTTCAACGCCGAGCGTGAGAGCTCGAAGAGCTCCAGAGCTTCCTCGTCACTCAGATGGTGGATCACACCCACCGAGAGGACGAGGTCGAAGCTGGCCCGCTCGTCGATGGCGGCCGGAGACACGCCCCGGCACAGGAAGCGAGCCCGGTCGCCGTAACACCGGCGCGCCCAGTCGATGTACTCCTCGCTGACGTCGAGTCCCAGGTAGTCGATCTCTTGTCCCGAGAAGTGCTCGAGGATGTCTCCGCGGCCGCATCCGATGTCCAGCACGCGATCGCCCGTTTCCGGCCGAACGTGCTCGCCCACGAAGGTCGATATCGCTGAGTGCGCGCCGATCGCGTCCTTGAACAAGCGAAAGACCCAGGGGACGGCCAGCTTCGATCGAAGATCCAGCAACGGCGTTAGAGGTTCATCAACGAGGGAGTCACTCCGCGCTCGATTGCTCCGACGAGTCGGTGGCCCCCACCGAGTGCCAAACGACCGTTGCCACGTCGCCCAGAGACAGCGCTCGCTTCACCTCCAGGGCCGTTGCCCGCTCCTGCTCGTCTTCGTCCCACACGCCGTTGTAGCTTGCCGTGTCGATGGCAAACAGTCGTCCTGCGATCTCGATGATCAGCATATGGACGCGTGACACGGACCGATCGGCCAGCACCTTCCCCGCATCGCATCGGCGGGAGCGACCGAGAAGAACACCGGCCCGCACCGCTTTGTGACCAAGGGTGATGGTAGACGTACCTCGAGCCGAGGAGATGTGAAGCTCTCCCAGCGGTGACTCACCTTCCTCGATCAGCTCGTGGACGGCCATCTGGGGACCGGCAACGTGATGAACGAGCGTGGGAAGCTCCTTCAAGCCGGGGAGCGCGTCGACCTCCCAGGCGCGATCGGAGTCCCGATCCCACGCCTCTGATTTCTCCACCGTCTCCACTTCGTCGAGATAGAGTCGCTCCGGAATCTTCTCCCAGGCTTCGTCTGGATCCTCCGGCCACGAGCCCTCGGTATCACCCGCCGGGAAGATCAGCACCGAATAGCGGCCGCAACGGACGAAAGCTGGGCCGTCCGCTTCCACCGCGCGCAGCCGCTTCCCGCGTTCATCGATGAAGCCGGTCGCGGTGCGCAGATCGAGCAGACGATACCGTACGGTCTGCCCGTGCGAAGTACGTGGGTAGAGCAGCAGGGCCAGATGGCGCAGGGAAAGCGAGGGGTCCGAGCCGAGGCGAAGATCGGCCTGGGTGTGCCGCCCGATGACCGCGGTCGCAACCACGTCGGGCTTGGCTGCCAGAAACGCCGCCCCGCGCACCGCGTCGACGTCCATCGCGACGACGGTCACGCCTGCCCGGCTGGAGCCGGCAATCCGCTCTCGAATCTGCGGATAGTGCTTCGTGAACAGCTCCCGGAACGAGAGTTGCGGGTGGGACGGCAGCGGCTCCCCGGGTGCGAGAAAGACTGTCTTCTCGTTCTGAACAGGCTGAGCGGACTCCTCCACGTCGCCCTTGAGCCAGAAGATTCTGGACTTGGCCTCTTCGTTTTCCCCCATCGTGGCTACCGCAACGCTATCGCGCGGGAGCACTCCCCGTCAACGCAGCTACTTGACGACGCGGATTCGGTTCCCGACGGTACGAACGCCAAATGCGTTCCGAGCGAGCCCCTCGGCCGTCATGCTCCGAATAAGGCTGTCCACGGTGCCCATCAGAATGACTCCCTGCCCTTCGACGATGATGTGAATGGGAGGGTTTCTCAGCTCGGCGAACTCCGCGAACGCGGGGCTGCCATAGATGAGGCCAAAGAGTTCTTTTCGCAGCCTGTCGTCCGCGCGCGATTCCGGCAGCACGCGGATCTCGTTCTGAAGCTCGAAGCCATCGAGAACGCTCCGGATGCGCTGGTCCAGCTCTTCCTTCTTGGACGCCTCGGTAACCAGGCCCCACAGAAAGACGACTCCGTCGTCGACGCCGAACTGAACGTGGTCGAATACAGTGTAGTTTTCGTACGTCACGATCTGCCGCACGATGTTCTGCGCTACCACGGCGACCGGAGCGCTGGGAGGTGATTCCGGTTCGCCGGGGCTCGCGGGAGGCCCGGCCGATTCCGCTACCGCCGCGACAGCAGTAGACGGTTCGGGCCCCGCGGGTGACACCGGATCGAGAGCGGGCGGACCCGGCTCTCCCAGCGGCGATGCAGACTCGCCCGGCTCGGGATCCAGCGGCGACACTATCGGCGCGGTCTGCGCATCGGGTGGCTCCACCGCGCCCGCCGCCGCGGCTCCAGACGCAGGAGTGATCTCTGGCTCCGTGTCGCCCGTGGTTGGAGCCGGCGACTCGGCCGGGCCGGCTTTGGGTTCCGGTTCTGGTCCTGGCACCGGCTCGGGCTCAGGCTCGGGTTCAGGCTCTGGCTCAGGCTCCGCCGTCATGGAATCGAGCGTCTCCTCGGTGGCGACTATCAGTTCGTTCGTCACCGCGAAGATGCCCGGAACCCTTTCGGCGAGGGCGACGATCCTGTCCCGCGTCACCGTATCGGATACGCTCCCCCGAACGACGGCCACCCCGTCGTCGACGATGACTTCCTTGACGCCGTCATCGAGCCCCTCTTGCAGAAGCGAATGCCAGATTTCCTCCTCGCGGTGAGGCGTGACGCCGTTCGTAACGCGCAAGTCACTTTCGACCGATTCGACCGCGGGGATGCTGAACGCCGTCTCGATCGCACGGATCTTGTCCCGGGCGTCGCCCACCTCGCCGGCAAGAACGACGACGCCGCCCCGTGCTCGCACGGTGACGCCCTCGAACCCCTGTTGCACGAGCGCGGCGCGAACGTCGCGCTCCAGTGTCTCGTCTTCGACCGACTGCACCGCACCGCCCCAGGCGAGCGGTATTCCGCTTCCCGCCAGGAGAAGAGACAAGACGAGCGCACGCATGACGAACCGCGCCTATTCTAGCTCAAGAGGAGCAACCGGAGTCAGGCGCAGCGCCAGTCGAGACCTTCCTGGGTACGGACTGGTACCCGGCACGAGAATGGAGTCAATCGAGAGAATGGACGGGACTGCGCCCCGGTAGTCATTGGCCACAGAGTCACAGAGGCACAGAGAAAACGCTGTCGACGGCCATCGCCAGTTCAATCAACCACGGTGCTCACCCGAGTCAAGGTTGCCCTCGCTAACGCTCGGCGGCCGCGCCGACCTTGACTCGGCCTGCGCTCCGTGGTGTCGAGAGATATCGGCGATGGGCGGGGCCTCCCGTGGGGCTCAGGCACCGGGTATCTCCTCGCGGTTGGAGGCGCCGTGGCTGGCCCCTGAGCTACACAGACACGCGACGTGGCGGTGAGCCGTCCACAGGAACTGTTCCCGGGAAGAGTTGAAAGGACGGCGCCGGCTCACGCACCCGGTCGGCGGAGCCCCGGTAGGCGTCCATCTTTTCCTTGCCATAGTCCAGCTCTGCCATGTAGAGATTGGGTGCGCTCGGCGGGCCAAGCGGATTGGAGCTGGCTTTTCGTTCCGGCCGCTTGCGAATCGTCGACGGAACGGCCGGTTTCGGAGCCAACTCGGCCACGAGCTCTTCGATCTCGCGTTTCGTCTTGTGCGTGGCTCTGGCCAGCACGTCTTCGTAGTTGGCATCGGTCAGATGCTTCGAGAGCAGAGCGAGCCCGCACAAGTGAATGCGTCCGTCCTCGAGCATGGTCAAGACGACAGGATACTTGCGTGAAAGCCGAGCGGCGCGGATTCGTCGATAAGCTGCCGCCTCCGAGAGATACAACACGTCGGTGCAATAGCGAAACATCGACGGCAGGGCTTCGCTGGCATAGAGACGCCGTCGGTCGACTTCGGCGATGTGTGCGACCAGCACCATTTCGACGCTCTGTGCTTGCGCGTTTGGGACGCAAGCGCTTCAAGATACTCGCGAAGTCTCCTGAATCAAACAAACGCGCCTTTCGGTCCATTGTCGTTGGCACAGGTGCACTAAGGTACTCACTCGCCGATTTTTTCAAGTGGCTCCACAAAAGCTGTCAAGCACAAAGTTGATTTTTTTCTCTTGTTTCATAGAACTTGACCCGCCCGGCTGCCAACTCACATCACCGCAACGCTCTCGCCAATTTGGCTACTAGTTCATCAGGTTGAGGAGATTCACGTAGTCGTCGGTCCAGGCAACCGGCGATTCGTGATCGGCCGATGCCAGCACCCAGGGGGTGACGCGCTCCTGGAACCGGGGGTCCGACAAGAGCTCGGCGTTCCGCGTGACGATCACCCAGTCCGCGGAATAGATTTCGCGCTCGGTGTCACTGTCGTTCTGAAGCAGCACCGCCGGGCGATCGATGTGCTCTGCGGCGGCGCGAACCACCGGACTCAAGTCGAAGTGCAGGTTCGAGATGTGCACGGCAATGACACCGTCCGGTTTCAGATGCCGGTCGTAGAGGGTGAAGGCCTCGCGGGTCAGGAGGTGCACCGGAATGGCATCGCCGGCGAAGGCATCGAGCACGAGGATATCGAGCTCGAGACTCCCATTCTCGGCCAGCTCGCGATCCAGGGAGATGCGCCCGTCACCTACGATCACCTCGACGTTCGCTGGCGTCTCACCGAGAAAGAAGAAGTGGCTGGCGGCCACTCGAGCCACCTTGGGGTCGAGCTCGTAGAAACGAAACTCGTCCCCCGCCCGGCCGAGCGCGGCCAGCGTGCCCGCGCCCAACCCGAGGACGCCAATTCGTCGACCCTCCGCCAGAGGATAGAGATCGAAGGTCGCATAGACGCCGGACTCCTTCGTGTAATAGAGCGTGGTCTCGAGATGTCTTCCATCCGCCATGAGCTGAGTGCCGTGGCCGATCGGCCCGTTCCACAGATCGCGTCGCCAGTTCTCGGTACCAGGGTCCCGATCGTAGACCCGCACCATCCCGAAGAAGCTCCGTTCCATGAAGGCCGGCCCACCTCGCTGGTCACGCACGATACCCACGATCACGATGGCGAGCAGAAGAGCGCCGCCAAACCAGAGAACACGCGACCAACGAAGCAACTCGCCCTCCAGTCCCTCGACCTTGACCAGGAGCATGCTGGCTCCGACCAGAACGTAGGCGGCAAGCAGCGACAGCGGAAACTCCCAGAACCCGCCGAAGATCCACGGCGCCACCAGGCCGACCGCCACACCCCCAATCGCACCGCCCGCTGCCACGAAGAGGTAGAAACTCGTCAGACGGCCGGGCGATGGTCGCCATCTGGCCAACTCCCCGTGCAGGACCACGCAGAGGACGAACTGGTTGAAGAGGTAGCCGAACAGCTGCAGCTTCAAATCGGGCTCGGTCTTCTCGCTCAGCAAGTAGAGCGCACCGACCAGGCCAGCGAGGAGGAGGGGCGTCCAGACCGCTCGTCGATACCAGTGGTCCCGCTCGAAAGCGATGACGAAGCTCGCGAGATAGAGCACGAGAGGAGCCACCCACAGAAAAGGCACCGACGCGACGTTCCGCGTCAGCTGGTTGGTCGTGGCGAGCAGCACGATCGAGCCGAGGCACGCGAGCGCGAGCCAGGGGAGTGGCGCCCACCGTGGGCCGACGGCTTGCCCGCCGTCCTCGAGCCGCTCCGACAAGAGCGGGGCTCCCCGGGCGCGCCATGCCACGAGAGCACAGAGTCCCAGGAAAACGACGTACGTCACGGACCACAGTGCCGTCTGGAGGCTCAAGGAGAAGAACGGCTCGATGACAAACGGATACGACAACAGACCCAGTAGCGAGCCGAAGTTGGACAGCGCAAAGAGTCGATACACCCGCCGGCGCTCAGCAGGACTCGACATCAGGCGGGCGGTCCAGCTCTGAACGAGCGGATTCGTCGAGGAGAGAAGCAGGTAAGGAGCGGAAATCGTCGCCATCAGCGCGAGAAGAATCAGACGCGATGGATCCTCCTCACCCGTCCACTTCCACCGTTCACCGAGGTGGACCGGCAAGAAGAGCGCAGAAGCGGCCAGCAGCGATCCGTGAACAACAAGCTGACCGCGTGCGGAGACTCGTGTCGAGAGCCAGTGGGCATAGAGATAACCGAGGAAGAGAAAGCTCTGAAAAAAGAGGAGGCACGTGATCCAGACCATCGAGGTGCCGCCGTACCAGGGCAGGAGAAGGCGCGCCAGCAGGGGCTGAACGAGGAACAGTAGCGCGGCGCTCAGGAAGATCGTTGCCGCGATGACAGGCATTTGCTTATGCTACTTGATCGGAGATTTTCAGAACCTGACGGCATCCTTTATAATGAGGCAAAACGTACGAGGAGCGGGCAATGTCCAAGAAGAAAAAGAAGAAATCGACTCCGGAGACAGGCTCATCCGAGCAGAAGCAGACCTCAGCCTCCGGCGGCAACTCGAGCCGCCGGGTCGCCCTGGGCCTCCTGCTGGCCGGCGGCGCGGTATTCGTCTATGCCGCCGTGTCACCCGGATCCGGCCCTTCGAAGACGGTCGTTCCGCCCACCGCTCGAACGGAGCCCGCCGAGCAGCGGAATGAGAAGGAGTACAACTACTTCGAGTCTGCGGAAGCGGGAAAGCCGTTCCCCAGGACCTTGCCTGCCACCGATTTCGCGAATCCGGGAATCGCCAAGACCTATCGCATCGCCGGGCTCATCCCGGAAGTCCTCGTTCAGCAACCCTGCCTCTGTGGTTGCGACAACAAGTCGGACGACCACAAGAGCCTTCTCGACTGCTACAAGGACGACCACGCATCCCACTGCGCGGTCTGCCTCAAGGAAGTGATCTTGGCCGACAACATGACACGGGAAGGCAAGACGCCCAAGGAAATCCGGGAGGCGATCCTGGATGGCGCGTACTCGAACGTGCCGATCGGGAACTAGCCGATCACAGGTTTCCCGAGCAACGGTCCTCGTCCAGAACCCGCTCGAGCCACTCGAGCTCCATTCCCATATGAGACACGAGCGTTGCGGCCTTCTCGAAATCGTCGGCCTGGGCAGCTTCCATCATCTGACGTGCGAGATGGTTCAAACCCTCCGCACCGATCAGATGCGCCGAGTGTCCCAGGGACTCCGCCTCGCGCTCGAGCGCGGAGGCGCTTCTCTTCTGCACCGCCTGCTCCAGAAACGCGATGCGCCCATCCGCCGTCGCCTGAAATTCCTGCATGAGCTCCTGCAGCCGATCGTCGTCGCCTCCCAGACGTTCGAGCGCGGCCGTTCGATCGAAGACTTCCATGTTGGCTACTTCCACAACGGGTTGGGCGGGTACAGAGGCTCGGCCCATGGACCCGGCTCCTCGGAATCGTCGCTCTCGTCCAGCGGACCCTGCGTCGCCTCCAGATAGTCGAGGATGCCCAATCGGTCCTCGTCCGTAAACGGCCAGAGGTGATGCTTGTCCTGCATCCAGGTGATGGCCGCGTCCCACTCGTCACGGCTCATGTGGCTCGTGACCACGACCCGAAGCGAGTGACAGGCGACGCAGTTGGTCACGATGAGATCTCTCCCCGGGCCGCCAGCCAGTTCCGGATACTCACGTGGCTCGGGAGCTTGAGCGCCGGCACCCCAGACGAGGGCGCTCAGGACGACCGCGAGGGCGACAAACTTCAACATGTGCTCACACGACGCGTACCGCGATCCGGTGCATCGCATTGTTCAAGTAGCCGCGCGGATTCCATCCGGGTATGACCATGGGCTGTTGTCTCCCCGCGTGGTCGGTCGCGCGTGCGAAGACTTCGTAATAACCCCGGATCGGAAAGCGAATCTCGGCGTTCCATCTCTGCCAGGCAAAAGGATTCACCGGCGCATCGAGACGGGCCTCCACCCAGGTTGCACCGAAGTCAAAGCTGACGTGCATGTGGCGCACCGGTCCATCGCCGCTCCACGCGTGGCCGCGAAGCCGAAAGGCCTGGCCGAGTGTGTGCTCGACGCCGGAGGCCGGACGCGTGATGATGGATTTCACCGGCATGGCCTCGATGATCTCCATGTCCTCTTCCGGGACCGCGGTTCCGGGCGCCACCGGATACCCTGGCACCCGGTAGGACATGCCTCCCATCTTGGGACCATCGTGCACCCGATCGCGAACCCAGATCCGGCGAAGCCATTTCCCGCTGGCCGACGCCGGAAAGCCCGGAGCCACGAGCCGCAACGGGAAACCGTGCTGCGCGGGCAGCGGCTCACCGTTCATTTCCCAGGCGAGGAAGGTGTGATCGTCCAGCGCCTTCGCCATCGGAACGCCGCGAGAGATCGCGACCTCTCCCGGCGTGCCGCTCAGGTGCAGGTCCTCACCGTAGTAGCCGATGTAGACGGCGGATGACTTCACACCCGCATCGGCCAGGACGTCCTTCAGGCGAACGCCTTGGTACTCGGCGCAGCCAACCGCGCCGAGCTTCCACTGGTTGCCGCTCGCTCTGGGACGGAATGCCGCACGCCCGTTGCCACCGCACTCGAGGACGAGCCGGGCCGTGCGAGTCGTGTAGCGGCGTTTCAGATCGTCGAGGCCGAGCGTGAGCTCCCGTTCGACCTCGCCGTCGATCGTCAGCATCCAACCGGAAAGATCGCGGCTCGTCGCGCGCTCCGGCACGAGGCCGTTGTTTCGGATGTAGTGCCGGTGGTTCGGCGTGACGTCATCGTCGAGAAGAGTCACCGGGGTCTCGGCATTGATCGGCCGGTCGTTGAGAATGACGAGTCCATCCTTGCCCTCGATGACGAACGGCTCGGATTCTTGCGCCAGGGCGGCGGGGACCCACCCCGCGGGCCTCTGCCCGGCGAACGGTACGAGCTCGGCCGCAAGGAAGCCGACCGTTGCCGAGCCAATAACGCGCACGAACCGGCGGCGACTGGTTTCGATGAGCGCGTCCGCGCGCTCCGGATCGTCATGAACCAGCTCGAAGAATCCTCGCTCCCTGCAGGACATTGGCCCTTACTCCTTTGGTTCGTTGGGATTATAGTATCTCCTCGCGGTTGGAGCGCTGTGGCTGGCCCCCCCGAGCTACACGGAGACGCGACGTGGCGGTGAGTCGTCGGCGGGAACTCTTCCCGGGAAGAGTTGAAGCACGACGGCAGGGCTTCGCGGGCATAGAGACGCCGTCGGTCGACTTCGGCGATGTGTGCGACGAGTCGCGTGGAGAAACTGGTATCACCTCGGCGTCGGTGCCTGCTCCTTCAACTCCTCGAGCCAGTTGAGAACGACATGAATCTCGCGAACCGGAGCGTCGGGGTTCTTCATCCTCACCAGGAGTCGGCGCCCGTCCGCGGTCACATCCTCGAAGCTGCCGTCCAGTTCGAACAGTGCGCTCGGAGTCTCCCATTCGAGCTGTCGCTCGGTTGCGATCACCTTCGTCACCATGAGGGTGTCGTTCTTCATGAAGAAGAGCTCGTTGCTCTCGGACGCCCACCTGGGCCGCTCACCCCCAGCCGTCGAGACCTGGTACTTTCTCGCCGCGGCCTCGGGAAACGAAACCGCGTACACCTCGTCGGTGCCGGTCTCGTCTGACGTGTAGGCGAGCCAACGACCATCCGGGGAGAAACGTGCGTCGCGTTCGAGCGCGGATGTCGCGACCACCGGGACGATCTCATCCGTGGTTTCGACGTCGAGCACGTAGATGTCTTCCTGATGGTCGGGCACCAACATCGAGAAGGCCAGCCAGCGGCCGTCCGGCGACCACGAAGAAATGTGCGTGTGGTATTCCGCAGAATAGAGCACGTCAGCCGCGCCGGCAGCGTCGAGCTCCTTCACGTAGAGCCGGTACTCCTGCCCGGTCCACTGCGCGCCGTAGGCGATGCGACCACCATCGGGCGACCACACCGGCGTCTCGTCGTGGGGCGGGTCGAACGTGAAGCGCTCCCGTTCCCCAGTCTCCGCGTCGAACAGGTAGATATCGCTGTTGGTTTGCTGGCTGACCGCGACGGCCAGGCGCGCACCGTCCGGGGCGATCCAGGTCGAGAATCCAGTCATCGGACCGCCCAACGGCTGGCGCGCTCCGTCGCGATCCATCCACCCGAGTATGCTGAGCTCCCAGCTCGAACCGTGCGCGAACGCAGCCGTCCCCGCGTCTGAAACTGCGAAGTTGGCGCTCCCCGCGAACCACGACGTGAGGATCCCCGACGCGACCGGGAACGGAGCACCCGTCACACTGGCTGTTGCGAGGTCGAAGGGGACCGCGAGGAGCGTACCGGTAGCATCGGTGTACACGATATGGCCGGTAGGAACGTAGCGTCCATACGTTCCCTGGGTCGAGACGGTCGTGCGGTCGCCGGTCTCGAGATCCTCGACCACGAGCTTCGAGTCTTCCCAGCGGGCGCTGGGCCCGATCACCGTGAACAGGAGCAGTCTGTCTCCATCCAGCAGCTGCGGCCACTTGTGGTATACCTCGAGCGCGCCGGAATCGACGGTCGTGAGCTGCTCAGGAGCACCGCCCGCGGCGTCGATACGCCAGATCCCGAACGTGGATCCGCCCAGCGCGAACACGATGGAGCCAGAATCGCTCCACGTCGCTCCTGTCGCGGTGCCTACGTTAGCGCTCGAGATATCGGTGACCGGCCCGCCCTCGACCGACACTTTCCTCAAGGTCCCGCTCTGCACGAAGCCGATCCACCGCCCGTCGGGCGAGAAGAAAGGAGGCTCCGCCGCTTCGGTGCCGGCAAGCGGCTCGCTCTTCAACCGATCCAGGGCTCTGACATGGAGCAGCCCATTCGAGCCGTAGACGAGCGTTCGGCCATCGGGAGACAGCGCCAGCATCGGGTTGTTCGCGACCCCGACCTCGAAGCCCTCGGGGACCGGCACCGTGAAATGAATGGCGCCGACGGACGGAACAGCCGAATCCGAGGCTCGTCCGAGGACCCACCCGAGCGTCGTGGTCACGGCCGCGAGAACCAACGCGAGGGCCGCGGTCGCTTTCCAATCAGGTCTCCCAGCAAGCCGACCGACGCTGCTCCCAACGTCGACATCGCCGGGGGCGAGTATCGCCTCGTCGAGCTCGATCCGTGCATCGCCGATGTCGCGCAGCCGCCGCGCCGGCTTTCTCTGAAGACAGCGACGCAGCAGCCGGCGGATCGCCCGCGGTGTCGTGGCCGGCAGGCTGCTATGGTCGGGCTCGGACTTGAGCACGTCGGCGAGAACGTGCGCTGGGCTCTCACCTTCGAACAGCCGCTTGCCCGCCAGCATTTCGAATAGCACCACCCCGAAGGCCCAGATGTCCGCGCGCTTGTCGACTGCCGCGCCGCTGGCTTGCTCCGGGCTCATGTACGCGGGGGTCCCGAGGATCATGCCGGCTTCGGTTGCCGCTGCCATGGTCGGAGCATCGCTGAGGTCCGGTGAGCTGGCTGGCGAGCCCTCGGTCTGGTACGCCTTCGCCAACCCGAAATCGAGGACCTTGATCCTTCCACCGGGCGTCAACATGACGTTGGCGGGCTTCAGGTCGCGGTGGATGACGCCCTTCTCGTGCGCCGCTTCGAGCGCTTCGGCGATCTGGCGGGTGATCTCGAGGGCCTCCTCGACCTCGATGCACCCGTCTGCCGAGAGTCGATCCGCAAGCGTCTTCCCGTCGACCAGCTCCATAACGATGAACTGCTGATCGCCTTCGTCTTCGAGCCCGTAGATAGCTGCGATATTGGGGTGGTTCAGTGAAGCGAGAAGCCTGGCCTCGCGCTCGAAACGAGCCAGCCGATCCGGGTCGGTGGCGAAGTCCTCGGGAAGAACTTTGATCGCGACATCATGTTCGAGCTTGATATCTCGCGCCCGATACACCTCGCCCATGGCACCCGCGCCGAGCGGTTCCACAATCTCGTAATTACCTAGTGATTTGCCGATCAAGTCAGATCCCGGGTCTGTGACTCCTTCTTACCCTGCTCCTTCCATAGACGCGTTGTGCTCACCGTCCCGCCAATGGAGAGCGCGGGACCCATATTATTGACTAGAGAGGAACCCCAGCAACACCCAGAACGCGAACGCCCGGCGCATCCGGCCGAGGGAAGAGCCCGAGGTCTACCCGGCCTGCGGCGAATCATTTCCCCACGGATCCGTGCGCACCCACTCATCGACCGCGGCCTCGACCGCGTCGATCCGGTCCGTGAAGAAATGGTCCGCTCCCGCTACCACGACGAGCTGTCGGGGCTCGGGTAGCTCCTCGACGAAATTCCGGATCGCCGCACCGTCGCCGAACTCGTCGAGCTCGCCCTGCACGAACAGACGAGGCGTCCGGACCTTCGCCGCGAAAGCGGTGTTCTCAACCCTCTCGGTCGGAAAGCCCATGATGAGGAGAGCGTTCGGGCGCGCGTCCTTTGCCGCGACGAGGTAGGCCATGATCGAGCCGAACGAGTAGCCACCGGCTACGATGGGAAGCTTCGGATACAGGCTCGACAGCTCGTCGAGGGCAGCCCGAACATCGTCACGCTCGCCGCGACCGTCATCGTGTTTTCCTTCGCTCCGTCCGACACCTCGAAAGTTGAAGCGGAGCACGGCGATTCCGTCTCGCCGCAGGACCTTCGCCACCCGGTATAGGAGCTTGAAGTGCATCATGCCGCCGTGGAGCGGATGGGCGTGGCAGAGAAGCGCGGCCGCGCGGGGCTCTTGCTCCGGTGTCATGAGCACCGCTTCCAACCGCCCGACCGGTCCGTGGATGTCGAGGTTTCTTGTTGGCATTAGTCCGGCCGAACGTGAGCCAGTACCGGTGGCTCTGCATCGTACCCTTTAGCATGCCGCTGGTGCCGGAGGTGTATGGGATGTTCATGAGATCGTCGAGGGCGGGCGGCGCCGGCGCCTGAAAATCGGCCCGCCGGCCCCCGCGACGATCACGTGATCGCGCGGCACGCTCGAGCCGCCGTCGATGGCCTCGAGCACCGGCACGAGAACCTCGGCGATGACGGATTCGATGACTCGGTCCCGAGACGTGATCCAAGTGCGTCCGGGCGGAGCCTTGACCCTTCACCCGGATAACCGATAGATTGGCTCCACGTTAGAGGTGGCCCATGGCTCTCGCTTCCGGTACTCGGCTTAGTTCCTACGAAATCCTCTCGTCTCTCGGGTCTGGGGGGATGGGGGAGGTGTATCGAGCGAAGGACCCCAAGCTCGAGCGTGAGATTGCCATCAAGATCCTCCCGCCCGAGATGGCCACTGGCGAGCGTCGCATGCGCTTCGAACGGGAGGCGAAGGCGGTCGCATCCCTCGACCATCCCAACATCGTCACCATCTATTCGGTCGAAGAAGCCGACGGCGTCTCCTTCTACACGATGCAGTTGGTGAAGGGGAAGACACTCTCGGAGCTGATCCCGAAGAAGGGCCTGGCGCTGAACAAGTTCTTCGAGCTGGCGATTCCCCTCGCCGATGCGGTGAGTGCGGCGCACCAGAAGGGCATCATCCACCGGGATCTGAAACCGGACAACTTGATGCAGGACCAGGAGCGGCGGCTCAAGATTCTCGACTTTGGCCTCGTGAAATGGAGGCAAGAGCTCCTCGAGGCAGGTCGGAGCGAGCTACCAACCCAGGAGGCCACTGGGGACGGACGGATTCTTGGGACGGTAGCCTACATGTCTCCCGAGCAGGCGGAAGGTAAGAGCGTCGATCACCGCTCGGACATCTTCTCGATAGGAATCATCCTGTATGAGATGGCGACGGGACAACGCCCTTTCACAGGAGAAACGGCCGCTTCGGTTCTTTCCTCAATCATCAAAGACACACCTCCTTCGGTCACGGAAGTCAATCCCGCGCTGCCCAGCCTCCTCTGGAGAATCATCAGACGGTGTTTGGCCAAAGATCCGGAACGCCGGTATCAGTCTGCCAAAGAGATCCGAAACGAGCTGGAGGAATTGAAGGGAGAGCTGGCCTCGGGAGAGCTGGAGGAGGGAGCGGTTGTTGCGAGACGCTCTTCGGTCGTGAAGTGGTTTGCGGCAGCCGCCGTGACGCTGGCCTTGGCGGGAGCGCTCGCCTACTTCCTCCGAGAGTCACCGATGCCCGGTCTTCGCTTCACGAACCCGATTCAGGTCACGTCCGCAGCGGGTGTGGAAGACTTCCCCACCTGGTCTCCCGATGGCGAGCGCCTGGCATTTCAGTCGGACGAGAGCGGCAACAACGACATCTGGGTGGCCCAGCTCGGAGGCGGAGGAGCGCTCAACCGAACGGTGGCTCGCGTCGAGGTAGACCGAAATCCGAGCTGGTCTCCCGACGGGAGCCAGATTGCGTTCCTCTCGGGAACGGACGTTTTCGTCATGCCCGCGGTGGGTGGCCCGCCTCGCAAGGTCTACGCCCCGGATAGTGCCCGCGTCACTTTTGGAGTTGACTGGTCGGCGGACGGCGCCCAGCTTGCGGTCGTTTTCGGTGCACCGGAAGGGTTTTTCATCGACATCTTTTCCCTCCCGTCCCAGGAGACGCGGCGATTGACCCTTCCGACGAATTGCGCGGGCATGAGCTGGTCTCCTGATGGGAGCACCATCGCTTGCGTCGATGCGGCGAATGATCGTGTGCCTTTCACAAGCCTCTACGTTTTGCCTTCCAGTGGAGGTGAGCCCGTCACCGTTACCGACAGGAGCTCGCGCGACTGGAATCCGAGCTGGTCCCCGGACGGACGGCGGCTCTTCTTCGTCTCGAACCGCGGCGGGAGCCTGGATCTCTGGCAGCAACCCATCGGGGATGAAGGACCGGTGGGTGCTCCCGAGCCCTTGACGGTCGGTGTCGGAATGCGAAGGGCGGCCTTTTCTCCCGACGGGACGAAGCTCGCCTACTCCAGGGGCCAGTTGGTGTCGAATGTGTGGCGCATACCTATATTGCGCGACGGTGCGGCGAGCTGGGAGGATGCCGAACAGATCACGATAGGCCAGGCACGCACCGGCCTCGGAGATGTCTCTGCTGATGGTCGGAGACTCCTGGTGAACCGTCAGGGTATCTGGGTGCTCCCTGCCGAGGGGGGCGCGATGACCCAGTTGACGACGAATGGCGGGGGGGAAGATGGTCGCCGGACGGACGGGAGATTGCCTTCGTGTCACGCCGCAGCGGAAACCTGGATCTCTGGGTGATGCCCGCGGAGGGGGGTCCTGCCCGGCAACTGAGGACCTGAGAAAAAATCGCGTTTCCCCAGGGAGATGGGGATGGTTGGTCCGCACTTGTGTCAACTAGGGGGGGCGGGTCCGCGTGGTGCGGATTCACCCGGTATCGTATCGGCGTTTCGTTGTTGCTCTTTGACTAGCTTTCTAACTAGTGCTTAAACGAATCGGGCTGCGTGTGCTCAATGCGCTCACGTCGGCGCGAGCGCCGATACCATCTTTGGCCTCCAGCGGAGGCGAATCCACTGCAGGATATCGTAGGTGAGGGCGACCCACTGAGATTCAGTGCGTACTTTGGCAATTCTGCGCACGCTAAACTGCCGCAGGCCAAACTTGGCTTTGATCCAGAGATTCGGGAACTCGGCCACTTGCGAGCGTGTCTTATAGATGGCCTTGGTTTCGTCGGTCTGCATCTTCTGGCGGAACGCGGCTATGTCGGGCAAGAGTTCGCGCCGCTCGATCGAGCGGCCGTGCCGCGTACGAGGACAGCACTGATCTTTGGCCGGACACGTCTGGCAGTCTTGCTCCGACGCCTTGTATCGATAGCACATCGTGCCATGGCTTTCCTGCTTGGCGTCGTAGCGTAAGTGCTTGCCCTGCGGGCACACATACGTGTTGGTCTCCGTATCGAAGACAAACTTCGACGCCTCGTATTCCGGACTCACGCCGTGGTGCTTATACGACTTGCGCCGATTAGCCTCTGCTGCCTTGTTCTCGGATTGGGGACCGACGAAATCGATGTCGCGCTTCGCCATCTCCGTGATGTTGTTGCTACTGATGTAGCCCCCATCTACGACCATCTGCTCGGGCGCGCGGTGCATGCTCTGCTCAAGCCGTTGTATGGCGGGCGTCAGCTGCTGATAATCGCTGCCGGCCTGCGTGGCATCGATGTCGACAATCAGGCCGTGCGCGGCATCCGTTGAGACCTGGACGTTGTAGCTAGGTGCGGAGCCGCCCTCGGCTTGTTTCATCACCCGCGCGTCGGGATCGGTCGTGCTCACGCGTTTTACGCGGCTTTTGGCGGCTTCCAGCTTGTCGTACTCCTTCAACGCTGATTCTAGACGCTCCTGTCTCTCTCGCCTGGCGCGTTGCTGTGCTGCCTGCATCTGCCGGCTCGATTCCTCCTCCGTCTGTGCTTCGAGAGCCTCGACCGCCTCACGCGCATCCTTCAGATACGCCTCCACACGAGGCTTGCTGCGAAATCCACTCGACGAAGCATTCGCGCGCACCTTCGTCCCATCCAGCATGACTCGCTCGAGCGTGATCAATCCGTCTGCACTCAGAAGCCCCAAAGTTTGCACAAACAACTCGTGTAGGGCCTCCGAATGGGTCACCCGAAAGTCCGATAGCGTGTGCGCACTGATGCTCTGCATTCCGGTGAGCCATTGATAAGCCGGATGATGCTCGCACAGCCGCTCAATGGCGCGGGCCGAACTCACGGACTGGCTGTAGCTGTAGACCCACAGGCTCACCAGTAGCTGCGGATCGAACGCGGGCCGGCCTGCGCCACCCGCGACGGAGCGGATCTGCTCCGTGTACCCGCTGAGATCCAGCCAACCCACGAACTCCCAGATCGCACGCGCTGGGTCATCCTCTGGGATCAATCGCTCCACGTCCACCGTCCGCAGCAGCAGCTGCGCGCGATCGACCACCTTCAACCGAGCCTGTGTCGCGCGTTCTCCCTCATCGCCGTCATCACCATCGTTCCGTTTTCGCGGACTCGGAAAGCCGGGAAGCGACGTTTGGTTATCACCCACGTCTACCCCGCTTTCTCCCTCGCTTCGCCTTTGGCGTCCGACGCACAATCAGGGTGTTTCGATCCTCCACCACCCACTCCAGCTCCTCGCCCTGCTCCATCTCTAGCGCCTGCGCTAAAGGCGACGGGCAAATCACATAGCACTGACGGGTGTCGTTGGCTCGCTTGATCACCTGCAGCTTCGTTACGTATCCCATACTCGCAATTCTATAACATAGCGGTACCGCTAGTCAATAACTAATTTTTCTCACGTCCGGACTTCAGACCCAGAACGGGATGGAGCTGCGACGTGGTCTCCCGACGGGACGGAGATCGCCTTTATGTCGTACCGGAGCGGTAACGCGGACATTTGGGTGGTCTCGGCGGATGGAGGTGAACCGCGCCAAGTGACGGATCATCCTGGAACCGATCAACTCCCCGCGTGGTCGCCCGACGGCAAGTGGTTGGTGTTTCAGTCCCACGGGCGCGGGGCCGGTCTCTGGCGCATTCCCGCCGCCGGAGGAGAAGCCGGGCCTGTCACTGAGGGCAGGTCATACCGGCCTCGCTGGTCGCCCGACGGCAAGGCGATCTACTTCGTGCGACCCACCGACATGGACGCCAACATCTGGGCGGTGTCGTTAGAGGATGGGCGCGAGTACCCGGTGACGGATTTGTCGGGACGGCACGGGAGCCTCAACTGGTTCTCCCTCGCCACGGACGGAAAATACGTGTACTTCACCTGGGACGAAGACCTCGGCGACATCTGGGTCATGGATGTCGTCCAAGAGTAGCGACCTCCTGTCCTTTCCTTCTCATGGGCTCCCGGACGTCGTGGGCGTTTGGTCTTTCGTCCCGAACCTCCCGAACCACTTTCGCAGGTAGAGCTGCGTCCGCATGAAGTTCGAGGGCCTGTAGCATGGATATGAGGTTTCTTTTTGGGTTTGCCGGAACGCCTGGCCGGACCGGGGTAGACTGCGTCCCTCGTACATGCAACACCTCGTCGCGCTTCTCGGTGTCGTCATCATCTCGTTCTCCGCGATCTGGGTCGGGATGGCAGCGGTCTCGCCGGCTACCGCTTCGTTCTTCCGGTGCGCCTATGCCGTGCCTCCGCTCCTCGTGCTGGCGCTCAAAGGTGGTCGCCCGACGCGCTCGAGCCACTGGGTTGCGCTGGCAGCCGGCCTCGTGCTCTCGGTGGATCTGAGCCTGTGGCATTGGAGCATCGATCTGATCGGAGCCGGGCTCGCGACGGTGCTGGCCAACACGCAGGTGCTCTTCGTCGGCCTGGGAGCGTGGCTCTTTCACCGCGAACGACCGAGTGGTGCCGCGCTGGTGGCGATCCCGGCCATCCTCATCGGCGTGACCTTCATCTCCGGGCTGGGGCGCCCCGACGCCTTCGGGCGTGCTCCGTTGACTGGGACGCTCGCAGGAGCACTGACCGGCCTGACCTACGCGATTTTCATCCTCGTCTATCGAAAAGCGACGTTGACCAGTGATGGAGCGGCCGCGCCACTTCTGGTGGCGTCGATGGGCGGTGTCCTGGGCTCCATCGCGGTCGGGCTCGTCGATAGTGATCTGGACCTCACACCCCATTTCCCGTCGCACTACTACCTTCTGGGCCTGGCACTGGCCTCGCAGGTGATTGGCTGGCTCATCATGTCCCGGGTGCTGGCGCGCCTGCCGGTGCTTCAGACATCCGTCCTGCTTCTCCTCCAGCCGGTGCTGTCCGTCGTCTGGGCGGTGCTCCTGTTGGGAGAAGGCATGTCCACGGTCCAGCTCGCGGGCGTCGTGCTCGTGGTGGCGGGTGTCGGCTTCGTGAGCCTTCGAGGAGCGGTCCACAAGAGTCCCGCATGATAAACTCATACGCATAAAGATGTTGGGAGAAGCACCATGAGCAGGGCATATGCGAGACTGACGACCCCGATGGTCCGTGACAACGGATCCCTCCGGCCCGCAAGCTGGGAGGAAGCGCTCGATCGGGCGGCCGCCGGTTTCAAAAAGACGGTGGACGAGCACGGCGGAAGCTCCTTCGGTCTCTTCAGCTGCTCCAAAGCGACGAACGAGATGAACTTCATGGCACAGAAGTTCGCTCGCACCGCCCTCGGAAGCAACAATATCGACAGCTGTAACCGTACGTGACACGCCCCGAGCGTCGCCGGTCTGGCGGCGGTCTTCGGAGCGGGTGGGGGCACCAGCTCGTATCGCGAGATCGAGGAGACGGACGTCATCCTCCTGTGGGGCTCGAACGCTCGCGACGCGCACCCGATCTTCTTTCACCACGTCCTCAAGGGGATACACAACGGGGCGAGGATGTACACGGTCGATCCCCGGCGAACGGCTTCGGCGCAATGGGCCGACGTGTGGCTCGGGCTCGATGTCGGCTCCGACATCGCCCTCGCCAACGCGGTCGGGCGCGAGATCCTCGAAGCGGGACTCGAGAACCGGGCGTTCATCGAGAACGCGACGACAGGCTTCGACGAGTATGCGAGCTTCGTCGACAGTTATACGCTCGATTTCGCCGAGAAGGCGACCGGAGTGCCCCGCGCGTGCATCCGAGAGCTGGCTCACACCTATGCGAAGGCCGATCGGGCACAGCTCTGCTGGACACTGGGTATCACCGAGCATCACAACGCCACCGACAACGTCCTTGCCCTGATCAATCTCGCGCTTCTCACCGGTCACGTCGGCCGCTGGGGCTCCGGGCTCGTTCCGCTCCGGGGGCAGAACAACGTCCAGGGCGGCGGCGACATGGGTGCGATCCCCAACAAGCTACCGGGCTTTCAGGACGTCGAGAACGACGAGCGTCGGGCGAAGTTCGAAAAGAAGTGGGGTGTGAAGGTTCCGCCGAAGAATGGCTGGCACCTTACGCTGATGTTCGAGGCGATGGAGAAGAGGGAGCTTCGGACGCTCTACATCATTGGTGAGAACCCTGCGCAATCCGAAGCGGACGTCAAGCGAGCAAACAAACTTCTGGAGGGGCTCGACCACCTAGTCGTGCAGGACATCTTCCTCACCAAGACCGCCGGGCTCGCCGATGTCGTACTGCCGGCGGCAGCCGCCTGGGCCGAGTGTGAAGGCACGATGACGAGCAGCGAGCGTCGAGTGCAGCGGGTGCGCAAAGCGCTCGACCCGCCGGGCGAGGCACGAGACGACATTGCCATCATCTGCGATCTCGCCAGACGGCTCGGGCAGGACTGGGGAACGCCGAGCGCCCGGCAAGCCTGGGATGAGCTGAGAAGCCTTTCGCCAATGCACGCAGGGATGAGCTACGAGCGCCTGGAGAAGCTCGGCGGGATCCAGTGGCCCTGCCGGGACGAGAAGGACCCGGGGAGCCCGCTGCTGCACGACCGCCTCTGGAAGCGACCGGCGGAAGGGCGGCTGGCACCGTTCCACGCCGTGCCGTTCGTCCCGCCGGTGGACGAACTGACGGACGAGTATCCCCTCCGGCTGACCACTGGCCGAAGGCTCGACTCGTTCAACACGGGCGTGCAGAGCAGCGGCTACCGCTCGCCGATTCGCAACCGCGAGACGCTCGACCTCTCGGCCGAGGACGGCAAGCGCTACGACGTCGCCGAAGGCGAGCGCGTCAGGGTTTCGTCGCGGCGCGGCTCGATCGAAGCGCCGGTACGCTACGACGAGAATCTGAGACCCGGCCTCGCGTTTCTGACCCTTCACTTCCCCGACGAGGTCGACGTGAACCAGCTGACCATCGAGGCGTGGGATCCGAAGTCGGGAACATCGGAGTTCAAAGCGACGGCGATCCGGATCGAGAAGCTAGTGCCCGCAACCGCACAGTGATGCACAAGAAACAAAACAAACATAACGCAGAGGCGCAGAGAGAGAAACTGCAACACAGTCGAAACCCGCCCTGGTTTCCGCGCATTTGGTAGTCCGGAAATAGACCCGGGGCAGCCTTCTGCAAGGTCTCTGCGTCTCTGCGTTGAGATTTCCCTGAGCAAGGAAGCACCTGATGGATCTCCGCTGGATGGACGCATCGCCGAGCGCCGAGGAGCGCGCGGCCGTAGATACGGTTCTCGGGGCTCCGAGCGAGCACGACATCCCCGGCGATCCGCTGGAGGAGCACGTCGTTCGCGGCGGACACGCCCTGGCCCAGGAGCGGCGACATCTTCTGCTTCCCGCACTTCACGGCGTTCAAGGAGCTATCGGCTGGGTAAGCCAGGGTGCCTTGAACTACATCTGTCGTCGAATCACGGTGCCGCCCGCCGAAGCCTACGGCGTCGTGAGCTTCTACGCGTTGCTGTCCACCGATGCGCGTCCACCGCGCGTGGCACATGTCTGCGACGACATCGCCTGCAAGCTCAAAGGCGCGGATGAACTCTGCCGAACACTGACCGAGAGGCTCGGCCCTCCGGGAAGCGCGAACGGGCAGACGACGTGGTACCGGAGTCCTTGCCTCGGCCAGTGCGAGAGGGCACCGGCCGTCTTGTTTCAGCTCGCCGGTGAGGACGACTGGGGGATGGCGCCGACGTCGCCGGACGCCATAGAAAAGGCACTGGCCGGAGAGGGAAATCGCCCGGCACCACCTTCATCGACACCCCAGACAGCGGCGCCGCGGACCGAAGGACTTCGCCTGCTCGGCCGCGTGGGAGTGGCAGATCCGGAAAGTCTAGACGACTACCGATCCCACGGAGGCTTTCAAGGCCTGCGGCACGCCATCGAGCTCGGCCCCGCCGGTGTCATTCGCGAGGTCAAAGACTCGAAAATCCGTGGCCGCGGTGGAGCCGCTTTCCCGATGGGCATCAAGTGGGAGGCGGTCGCTCAGGCCCCGGTCCGGCCGCACTACCTCGTCTGTAACGCCGACGAGTCCGAGCCCGGAACCTTCAAGGACCGCGTCTTGATGGAGGAGGACCCCTTCGCGGTCGTCGAGTCGATGACGATCGCGGGCTTTGCCACCGGCTGCGAGACCGGCTACCTCTATATACGGGGCGAGTACCCTCACGCGACGGCACGACTGACTCAGGCGATCGAGCAAGCGAGGAATCGCGGATTTCTCGGCAACGACATCATGGGCGAGGGCTTTCGATTCGACATCGATCTTCGCCGCGGCGCCGGCGCCTACATCTGTGGAGAGGAAACCTCGCTCTTCAACTCGATCGAGGGCTACCGGGGCGAGCCGAGGAACAAGCCACCTTTTCTGACCCAGGAGGGTCTGTTCCGCAAGCCGACCGTCGTAAACAACGTCGAGACCCTGTTCAACGTGATCGACATCGTGCTCGAGGGAGGTCCGGCTTTCGCTGCCACCGGAACGGCCGATTCCACCGGTCCAAAGCTCTTCTGCCTCTCGGGTGCCGTCGAGCGACCGGGACTCTACGAAGTACCGTTCGGCACGACGTTGAAAGAGCTCCTCGAGCTCGCCGGTGGCGTCCCCGGCGGCAAGAAACTCGAGACGGTGCTGCTGGGTGGTGCAGCGGGCTCCTTCGTGTCACCGGATGAGCCGGATGAGTTCGACGTGCCGCTCACCTTCGAGGGCACGCGCAGCATCGGAGCCAGTCTCGGTTCAGGGGTGATCATGGTCTTCGACGAGGAGGCCGACCTTCTCGCGACAGTGCTCCGGATCGCGGCGTTTTTCCGTGACGAATCCTGCGGTCAGTGCGTTCCCTGCCGCGTGGGAACGGTGCGGCAGGAAGAGGCGTTGCAGCGGCTGGCGCGGGACCGTGCCATGGGCTCGCAGGAGGACGAAGAGGCGCTAATCGATGAAGTGGCACGGGTCATGAGCGACGCTTCCATCTGCGGTCTCGGCCAGACGGCTGCAAACGCGGTGCAGTCCGCACTCGCGCGAAACCTCTTCTCACGAAACGGCAACGGAGCGGGCAAGAGCAGCACATGAGTGGCAAGCGATCCGTAGAAATCCAGATCGACGGCGAGAGTCTCTCCGTCCCCGAAGGCTCGATGCTGCTGGAAGCTTGTCGCACGAAGGGAATCGATACGCCGACGCTCTGCTATCTGGAGAACCTCACGCCGGTCAACGCCTGCCGGGTCTGCGTCGTCGAGGTCGAGGGCTCGCGTGTTCTCGTGCCCGCCTGCTCGCGGCAAGCCGAGCCGGGAATGAAAGTTCGTACGGATTCCGAGCGGGTGCGACACAGCCGGAAGCTGGTGCTCGAGCTCCTCGCCTCTTCCGTCGACATGTCGCTCGTGAGCGACGAGGTCAAAGGCTGGATGGAGCACTACGAGGCGAAGCCCGAACGCTTCGGTCCCAGCGCGCCCCGAGCGGCAGCCGGTGAACGCGACGGGCGTCACGCCGGGCACCACCACGCGCCCGAGGGATCCCAGGCCGACACCGTCCGCCAGCCGGTCAAGATCCACGACGAGATGTACGTGCGCGACTACGGTCGTTGCATTCTCTGCTACAAGTGCGTCGAGGCCTGTGGCGTCGACGCCCAGAACACTTTCGCCATCTCGGTCGCCGGTCGAGGGTTCGACGCCGGCATCTCCACCGAGTTCGACACGCGGCTGGACGACTCGGCCTGCGTCTATTGCGGCAACTGTATCGGCGTCTGCCCCACCGGCGCGCTGATGTTCAAAAGCGAGTACGATCGACGCGAGGCCGGCACCTGGGACGAGTCGAAACAGAGCGTCACGCGCACCGTCTGTCCTTACTGCGGCGTGGGGTGCAACCTCGAGCTGCGTGTTCAGGACAACGAGATCGTCAAAGTCACGTCGCCGCAGGATCACGATGTGACCCAGGGACACCTTTGCATCAAAGGCCGCTTCGGCTGGCAGTTCGTTCAGAACCGAGACACGGAGTGAGTGATGACAAGCTCCGATCTGGGCTCCCACTATCTCGAGCATGTCAGCTTCGAGTTCCGGCGATTGAAGAGCCTCGCCGACAAGGCCATCGCCCAGATGCCCGACGAGGCGATTCACCAGACACTCGACGGCGAATCCAACTCGGTGGCCGTTCTCATGAGACACCTGAGCGGCAATATGCTGTCGCGCTGGACCGACTTTCTCACCACCGATGGAGAGAAGCCGGATCGTCATCGCGATCAGGAGTTCCAGCATTATCCTGACAAGACGCGGGAGCAGCTTCTGGACGGGTGGAACCGCGGGTGGCAGTGCCTGTTCGACAACCTGGGTGCTCTAGAGAGTAACGACCTGCAGAAGACGGTGACGATCCGTCGGGAGCCCTTGACGGTGCTCGAAGCGGTCGAGCGTCAGATCGTCCACGGTGCTTATCACGTCGGCCAGATCGTGGCACTCGCAAAGCATTTCGCCGGCGAGGGCTGGACGAGTCTGTCCATTCCACGAGGCCAGTCCGAATCGGTGGGCGGAGCGTACAAGAAAAGTGGTTGAGCACCGCATTACCTTCCAACGCATCGCCTGCGTTCTCGCTCTCTTCATCTTTTCGAGCTCATGCGCCCGCCGCCGTCCACCGGCGGTGCCGCTACCGCCGCCGACGGCCGGGAACGAAGGGCTTGCTTCCTGGTACGGTGTCGAAGAGGCGGGGCGCGCGACCGCGAGCGGCGAGCTCATGGATCCCGAAAAGCTCACCGCGGCGCACCGGACGCTCGACTTCGGGACGCTCGTGCGAGTGACCAGTCTCGAGTCCCGCAAAAGTGTCGAGGTCATCATCAACGACCGAGGGCCTTTCGTCGAAGGCCGAATCATCGACCTCTCCTTCGCCGCCGCCCGCGAGATCGACATGGTGAACGACGGCGTCGCCCGGGTTCGTCTGGAGGTGCTGGGGCTCAGCGGACCGCTGGCGGCCAGGCGCTGGCGCGTTCAGGTCGGCTCGTTCGGGGAGCCGGGCCGCGCCGAAGAGCTGGCCAACGAGCTGCGAAGCCGCGGCCATTTGCCGGTCGTCGTCTCTCCTTTTCGAGACGGCGCTCAGACCTACTACCGGGTCTGGGTTGGAGAGTACCGGGAGCGGGGGCAGGCGGAAGCCTACGCCCGCCAGCTCCAACGCGAGGGACACCCCACCGTCATCGTCCACGCCGCCGCTCCCACACCCTGACGCTCGCCGCTGGCGGCTCCTTTGACGCGCCCCGATTCTTGTCGCAGCCTCCACGCTCATATATCCACTTCGATCACACCGGCAACGCAAACTCGTTTACCGACTCGACACTTCTCATCCAACGGGAAGATCACGACATCGCGTTCGGTCCTGACCCGACGGCGACTCCTTTCGTGGATCCGTCCACCTACGACCAGCTGGACCACGGCCGCACGCAGATTCTGAACGGCGAGCACGATGTGTTCGGGGACGGCTCGGTGCTGATGATTCCAACGCCGGGGCACACGCCCGGCCACCAGGTGCTCCTGGTCGATCTGCCGGAAACCGGACCGGTGGTCTTGTCGGGGGATCTCTACCACTCCGCTCTCGCCTTCGAGAACGATATCGTGCCCGCCCCCAACACGGACGCGGAGGCGACGCGCGCCTCGTTCGAGAAAGTGAAGAAGCTACTGGAGGAGAAGGGAGCGACGCTCTGGATCCAGCATGACAAGGAGCAAAACGCGACGATCCCGCACGCGCCGGACTTCGTGAGCTGAACTCAGGGTTCGCGCGACAAGTCGTCGAGGAGTTCTTTCGCCTCCATCAGGTCCGCGGTGTCGAATCCCTCGGTGAACCAGTCGTAGAGCTCGGCCAACACGGGTCGAGCCTCGCCTTCCCGGCCTTGCTTTTGCAGGAGCCGAGCCAGGCTGGTCGCCGCCCGCAGCTCGAGGGATTTGGCTTCCTGCTTCTGAGCAATCTCGATCGCCTTGCGAAAGCTGGCCTCGGCTTCGGCGTCCGGCCACCGCAGGCGAGGAGGAGCTCCCCCCGGAGCCGATGAAGCTCCGCCTCCCAGTAGCGACTGCTTTCGGGCACCGACCGAATCGCGTCTTCAACGACGGAAAGCCCTTGGTCATGCTGTCCGGCTTTCCAATGCGCCTCGGCGAGCAAGGACAGAAGATGATGCCGGCCCAGTACGGAACCCCCTCGCCGCCACGCGTCCAGGCCCTCTTTTATGCGGGCAATCCCCGGTTCGGCCCCGCCGAGCTCAGCGGCGCCCCAACCCAACAGCACCTTGCCCAAAGGCCACATCGCGGCGATGCCGTACTCTTCCGAGATTGCGAAGGCCTCTTCCACGTGGTCTCGAACCACCCGTGCTTCTCGCCGGAAGCGATGGACGTAGGCCCCAGCCGTCAGGACGTACGTCAGGCTAGGGGGATGCGCTCACGCCCGCGCCCTCTCGATCCCCCGTACGGCCCGTTCCGGATATCCGAGAAACCAGGCCATGTGGGCCGCATGGACCCGGCACACGAGACTTTCGTCCTGGGTTTGAAGAACGGACTGGGAGCCCGTCCCCTCGCGATCGCTCAGAGCCACACCTTCTTCGAAGTGTGGCAGTGCCTCGCGAAACTCGCCCATGTAGGACTTGGTGACCCCGACCGCCCGGTGGGCGGGCACGAGGAGCTCGGCCTTTTGATAGCGCTCGGCCAGGCGCATCATCTCCTCACTCAGATCTCGTGCGGTCGAAAGGTCGGATCGCACGAAGTAGTATCGAAACAGGCAGGCGATTGGCGATGAGGGTCAGCCCTTTCATCTTACTCCGTAAGGCCAGCAAACTCCCCCGTTCACGGAACCCGCTCAGGATCGTAGTGGTTTCCACACGTTTGGCGTACCCCCCTTTCTAGGGTGCAACGTCTAAGCCGAACCATCCAAAGAGATTAATGTTGCCAAGAGGCGCCCTGCTCTTTGGCATGCGGATTGCTACCCTAAACAGCACCCCAGTAAGAAATTAGGCGCTTATACCAAGCCGGGAACCGCTCTCGGCGGGCTTCTTGAAGCAACGGGAATGAAGTGTGAGCCAGTTCGTCTGGAGAGATGACTCATGACGCGCGGGCGGAATTCGGCTCGAGCACTCGGGGTCCGGTGGGTCCAGCTTCTTGTGGTCGCCTGCGCACTCTGGTCGGCTCCGCTGGCCGAGGCGCAGGTCACGAACTATCGCTCAATCGGCACGGCGGGGGACTATACCGCCCCCGGCACGCTGGCGGCCACCAATGGCTCTGCGGTGGTGAACGGCTCCGGCACAACCTGGCTGGCCTCCAACCGCGGCCGTGGAGACCGGATCGAGATCGACAGCACCGACTACACGATCTTTCGGGTGCTTTCCGACACCCTGCTCATTCTCACCTCCCCTTTCACCGGAACGACGGGCCCCGGCAAGGCCCACACCATCTCCCGCCAGTACACCACGCTCCAGGACTGGGAGGACTGCATCTCGTGGCAAGGCGGCGGCGGAAGCTGCACGTACTTTGGCGCCTCGGTCACCAGCGCGAATCTCATCTCGGACAATCGCGTCGAGGTGGGCATCGCGTATGCCGACAGCGACTTCACGCCGGCCGCCCGCGTTGACTTCCAAGGTTCCACCACGGACGCGACGCACACCATCACCCTGACCGCAGACGGCATCAACCGGCACAACGGGACGGCAGGCGCGGGGGGCGTCATCGACGCGCAGAACACGGTGAACTCGATCGAAATCCGGGACAGCTACGTGACGCTCGAATGGCTCGAAGTCATTCGCGTCCGCGGCCTGGATAACTGGGGAGCTGTGACCATCCTCGGCACATTTGGGGACCTAGCGACGAACGTCCTCCTCCAGAACCTCCTGATTCACGACTTCCTCGATGCCACCGCTGGCATTGACATATCCGGGATCCGGATGTCGGGCGACGACGTCGGCAAGAGCGCCACGATCCGCAACACCATGACCTGGGACGGCGACAGATACGGCATCGAGGGCGACAACGCCTCGGACACCATGCTCGTCGAGAACTGCTCCATCGACAACATGCAAGATCCCGTCGAGAGCAATGGTGTGGCTGCAGACGTGAGTACAATCACCGTCAAGAACACCATCGTCACGCGCAGCAACAACGGGACGGGGTTGGACTTTAACCCCGCCCTTGGCAGCTTCGACCCCGCGTCGAGCAACAACACCGACTCAGACGGCAGCGCCCCTGGGGCCAACCCTCAGACCTCGACCGCCGCCGCCCTCTTCGTCACGCCCAACGCCGACCTGCACCTGTTGGCGACCGCGGTTGCGGTGGACACGGGCCTGGACCTGTCCTCCAGCTTCTCGATCGATGTCGACAACGACTCGCGGGGAGCGCAATGGGATCGCGGTGCGGATGAGATCGCCGCGACCGCGGTCTACCGCTCGGTGGGCATCAACGGGACAGACCTGAACACTGCCCCCCGCACTGTAGTGATCTCGGGCACGACAGCCACGTTCTCGGGTTCCATGCCCAACAACGTCGGAGTAGGAGATGTGCTCACCTACAGCTCCGGAGAGAACCAGCTTGCCTTTATCGTTGGAAGAACCACGCCCACCGTGTTTGCCGTCACAGACAAGGATGGAGGCACACCCACAGCCGTTTCCGGCGTGACACCAGGGGTCTATCGCGCCTACACCTCTCTGGCCAACTGGGAGTCCCAGACCGAAAACCCCAACATCACCGAGCCCGCGGAGGATGATGTCAATCCCTTGCCTGATCTCGTCTCGGGCAATACCGTCATGATGGTGCCCTGCTACGGCGACGGCGAGGATGCTGCTTCTGTCGATATCAGAGCCTGGACCACGGGTCCGGACAACTACATCAAGATCTACACCCCGACGTCTCCGAGTCAGGTCGGCACGAGCCAGAGGCACGATGGGAAATGGAGCACGTCGGCCTACCGTATATCGAACACGCTGAATACCGACCAGGTAATCCTGGTAAGGGAACGGTGTGTCCGTATCGACGGGATTCAGGTGGATTTTCAGAAGGCCCCGGGAACAACAAGAATCTGGGGAATCCTTGTACGTGATGACAACGCCGATGCTGCCGCGGAATTTCATCTCTCTAACAACATCGTACGGCAGACTTATGGTACTCCCGCGACTGATGCGGCGACAGGTATTCTAGCACTGGACAATTTTGTTGGAACAGTTCCTGCAGACAATGCGGATTACGTTGCCAAGGTGTGGAACAACATCGTTTATGGTTTTCTTGGCGTCGCTCGCGCACTTCCAATCTCCGCTGACAATTACGGTACGATATATGCCTTCAACAATACTGCGATCGGCGACGGCGGGGCTGCTGGGGCCTCCTCGTACTGCCTTGACGGAGGCAGCGATAATGCAAACACCCTCTTCGTCAAGAACAACATAGCCATAGACGCGACGAATCCCTACAATCAGGTTGTTACCGGAGCTGGGAGCAACAACAACGTTTCGGATATAGGTGACGCACCGCCGACCGGCGCCAGGAATTGTGAGCCAACGTTCGTCAACAAGGCAGGCGATGATTATCATCTAGCTACTAGCGATACATGTGCCCAGGATTGGGGCGCCGACCTGTCGAGTGACGCCGTTCTTGCCTTCTCCTATGACATTGATTTGGGAGGCCGTCAAACTCCCTGGGACATCGGGGCCGATGACGTCCTCGCCACCACCGCGGTGGAGCTGGTGTCGTTCGAGACGCGAGCGCTCAACGGCGCGGTGGAGCTCACGTGGGAGACAGGCTCTGAGCTGAACAACCTGGGCTTCCAGCTGTACCGGTCGCTGTCCGAGGAGGGCCCGTACGCGCGGATCACGGGATCTCTGATTCCCGGTCTCGGCTCCTCGCCCGAAGGGGCGCGCTACGGCTACCGCGACGTGGGGCTGGTGAACGGGGTGAGCTACTTCTACCAGCTCGAGGACGTGGAGACGACGGGTAAGACGGAGCGTCACGGTCCGGTCTCGGCAACACCGCAAGTTGGCGCTTCGTCATCCTCTTTAGAGGAAAGCTCCCCTGGCAGCACTTTGCTCATCACGTATGGAGATCCCTCGGCGAGCTCCCTCAAAGTTCTGAGACGCGGGCGCGGTCAGGTGGTTTTGGAGCTCACGACGGGAGGCTTCTACGCGGAGCCC
The DNA here is from genome assembly GCA_965237685.1 of Candidatus Marinacidobacterales bacterium. Lineage (GTDB taxonomy): Bacteria > Acidobacteriota > Vicinamibacteria > Marinacidobacterales > SMYC01 > CBDEGF01. Next base: position 1,358,921 of record CBDEGF010000002.1, on the reverse strand, counting down.
CAGGAAGACGGAACGGTACACATTACGATCCCAGATTTTGCCGAGCTCGGTGAAGCGGGCTCGCCCTCGATGCCGGTCAAGAGAACGTGGGTGGAAGCGATTGCGGGGCGTAAGGTGAAGCTCGTGTCGGTGCAGGCCCGAGGATTAGAGGCGTTTACAGGCTTGCGTCCCTCGGGTGCGGCGCTTGCCGAAATCGTGGCCACGCGGGAAGGTACGGTGCGGGCTTCTCGACGGCGGCTGCGCGCAGCATTCCGGAAAGGAGAGCTGTACCCCTCGGAGGCGGCTCGGCTCGTGAGCGTGGGCTTCCAAGGGAACGTCAAGAAAGCTCTGGTGGAACTCGCGCCTCTGCGCTGGGATGGAACGAAGGGGCAGCTTCTGCTGGCGCGCCGTTTGGTGGTGCGCGTCTCGTTCCGCGGGCGCGAGCCGTCGGAGCTCTCGACCGACGGTGTACAGGGCCGTCGTTACGCGAGGCGGCGTAGCCACGACCAACGCACGGTGGTGGCACGTCTTGGGACCACGGAGAGAGGCCTTCATAGCGTTCGTTATGAAGAGATGCTGCGGGGCCGTCGCGGTGTGCGGGCGAGGACGTTGCGGCTGAGCCGTCAGGGCGAGGCGGTGGCGTTCCACCTGGAGCCAAATGGAAATCGTTTCAAGCCCGGTTCGATTCTGTACTTCGTGAGCGAGGGCGCCGGGGCGAACCCTTATGGCAGCGAGGCGGTGTATGAGCTGGAGGTGGCGCGTTCTGGAGAGGCCGGGGAGAGCATGCCGGAAATCTCAGGAGCGCCTTCGGGAGAGCCGACCCGCTTCTACTGGCATCGGGCGGAGTGGGAAGAGAACCGTTACTACCAGGCAGCGCTTCTCGAAGCGCCAGATGCATGGCTGTGGGATTTGGTGTTCGCGCCGGAGACGAAGAGCTACCCCATCGAAGTCAGTGCGCTGGCACCGACCGGCGATATTTCGAAGCTGAGTGTCTGGCTGCAGGGCGCGAGTGATTTTCGAGCCAATCCCGATCACCACGTGCGGGTGTCGGTGAACGGGAGCCTGGTTGCGGAAGTGAGCTGGGACGGCAAGCGGGCAAACAAGATCGACGTGGATCTATTGCCAGGTCTTCTGCAAGAAGGAAACAACCTCCTGGAGCTCGAGAACGTGGGAGATACCGAAGCGGCGTACTCCATGGTGATGCTCGACCGCTACGCGGTGGAGTATCTGCGCGTCGCGCTCACGGGCGATGGGCGGCTGGAAGGTCGCTGGAGTGCATCCGGGGCGGCAGAGCTCTCTGGGCTCGTAGCAGGAACGCACGTTTTGGATACTAGCGAACCGCAGCCGGCCTGGTTGGTCGACACAGAAGTCGGAGCCGACGGCATGTTGCGGTTTCGTGCTGAGACCGGCAGGAGCTACCTCGCGGTCACCCCGGACGCGGTCCATCACCCTGCGGTGACGATGCCCAGGGCGAGCCGTCTGAAGAACACGCGGAATCGCGCCGACTACCTGGTCATCGGCCCGGAGGCATTCCTGGAGGCGGCGATACCCTTGCTGGAGCTAAGGCAGCGCGAGGGGCTGAAGGTCAAGGCGGTAGGGATCGAGGAAGTCTATGCGGAGTTCGGCTTCGGAGAGCCGACGCCCGAGGCGGTGAAGGATTTTCTGAGCTACGCCTATCACAACTGGAGACAACCCTCGCCGCGCTACGTGCTGCTTCTGGGGGATGCGACGTATGACTTCAAGGACCATTTGCAGACGGGAGTGACGAACCAGGTGCCGCCCCGGATGGTGAAGACGAGCTATCTGTGGACGGCGTCGGACCCGAGCTATGCCGCGGTGAACGGCGAGGATATTCTGCCGGACCTTTCGATTGGACGCTTGCCGGCGGCGACGGTCGAACAAGTCCAGGCGATGGTCGAGAAGATCGTGGCTTATGAGACGGGAGAGGCAGGCTTGGATCGCTCAGCGGTGGTGCTGGTGGCGGACAACCCGGACCGCGCCGGCAATTTCGAAGCGGATGCCGACGAGCTGGCTGCAAACGTCTTGGCTTCGAAGAATCCAGAGAAGATCTACCTGAGCCAGCTCGGGACCGCCGCCACTCGAAACGCGATCGTGCAAAGCTTCGACGAGGGAGCCTCGCTCGTGAGCTACGTGGGCCACGGGGGCATTCATCTGTGGGCGAACGAGAACTTTTTCAACACCGGCGACGTCGCCTCCACTCGGCCCCCAGTCCCGCCAGCCGCTCCTGCTCACGATGAACTGTCTGAACGGCTACTTCCACTTCCCGTACTTCAACTCGCTCGCCGAGGAGCTCGTCCAGGCCAAGGACAAGGGCGCGATCGCGGCCTTCTCGCCGAGCGGGCTGAGCCTGAATGGCCCGGCGAACCTTTACCACAAGGCGCTGCTGCAAGAACTCTTCAATGGGAGCCACCGGCGGCTGGGCGATGCGGTCTTGGCTGCGCAGGAGAGGTATGCGGCGACAGGCGCGTTCCCGGAGCTTTTGACCATTTATCACCTCCTCGGTGATCCTGCTCTCAAGCTCAGATAGCAGCCACCGCAGTTCCAATCGCCCCCGGTGATAGCACCGAGATTACATTTGTTTACGGCGGAATTCTAGGCCTAGCCGCTGCGCGCTATGCTACTCCCGGTCTCGATACCAGTAGTCCCGGCTCCACTCGTGGAGTGCGGTTTTATCCCGAAAAAAAACCAGTACCCGGAGCGGAAGAAATTGACGAGATAGTGCCAGTCGCCGTGCTTGTCGAACTTACGCGCCGACGACATCGCCTTGGCCGTGCGCGCACGGATCAGGCGCTGACGACGGGGGCGACCCAACCTGCGCAGGTCCCACAAGAACCGAACGTCTTCGGCGAAGTCCATGTCCTCGCGGTATCCGCCGATGGCATCGAAGTCCTTCCGACGACAGAACACGACACCCGAATCCATACCCGTCGTCCACACGAACGCGAGCATGACGACATACGTCATCGCCAGACCCGCGGACATTCGTGACATGCGGAGACCCGTCGAGCCTCCGACGACATCGCTTCGGCTCATCGCGTCATCGATGGCGTTGAACGTCTCCGGATGAATCGTAGAATCGGCATCGACGAACGCGACCACTTGGCCCCGAGCCGCTCTTCCGCCGCCATTGCGCACCACTGCAATAACGCGTTTTTCCACGCTGACGACGCGGCAGCCTCGTTCGCTCGCGATGGCAGCAGTTCGGTCGGTCGAAACGTTATCGGAAACGATGACCTCGATCGCATCGGCACCGCCCCGGTAACGCGCTTTGGCTTCGTCGACGGTATCCAGGAGCGCCGGCAAGAAATTTTCTTCATTCCGCGCGGGGATCACGAGGGACACGTGCGGATTCGGCTCCATAGCGCGATGATACACTCTGCCGTCGCTATGGCTCTTCGGCCACGGCGTAAATCTGGAAGTTCTGGATGGGTAGGAAGTCGAAGCTCTTGTCCTTTCGATAATGAGCCATGGCCATTTCCTGATCCAGCCTGTCGACCGGCGTCCAGTGGCCGGGTGGAGCCAGGAAGCGGACAGGGGTGTCCGACACTTCGACAATAGCCACGCGCCCTCCAGGCTTGAGATCGGAACGAAGCCGATCGAAGTAGCGGATCCTCTCATCAATGTGATGGTAGACGTTGGAGAAGAAAGCTACGTCGATCTCACCATCCGGCAAGAGTGGATCGTCGAGCTCGCCCAGCACGACTTCGATGTTCTCGTAGCCTCGCGCCTGGACTTCGCTCTTCAGTTTGTCGACGATCGATTCGGTCACGTCCACCGCGTACACTTTCCCGGCAGGGCCGACTGCATCGGCTAAACGGAAAGTGAAATAGCCATCGCCGGCCCCGATATCCGCAACCTTCGTGCCGGGGGTGAGCTCCAAGCTTTCGACGACTCGGGTCGGATGTTGCCACCCCGCCCGCGAAAGGAGTCGCGAATAGTCCAGCTTGCCGAGCACCGGCGCCAGCGCCCAAAACCCAAAACCCACGACGAGGGCAAGCACCAAGACAGCGAAGCGAAGCCATTTTCGACGTTTGTCGGCCATAAACCACCGTTTCAGAACATCTCCGACGATCGCTGAGAGCTCTCGACCGTTTCGATGAGCTTCGCCAGCGCCTCGTTGAGTGCAGCGGCACCGGCACGCTGGCTGCGGCGATGGCCCTGGCGCACCACCACGAGGTCATGGGTGGGCACGATGATCACATGCTGCCCGCCGGCGCCGGACATGTAGTAGGCACTTTTGGGAACGTTCCACCGCCCGGTGCCGTTCACCCAGAAGAGCCCGCCGTAGACCGGCTCGTCCCAACCGGGTGCCGGGGTGCTCACGAACTCTGCCCACCCCTCGGGCAAAACGCGCTCCCCTTCCCAGACGCCGTCCTCCAGGTACAGGAGACCCAGACGCGCGAAGTTGCGCCCGGTGCCGTAATCGTACCCGGTTAGAAGGAAGTTCCCATAGGGGTCTGGCTCGAGCACCTGCTTCCTGATGCCGACGCGATCGAAGAGAGCTTTCTGCGGCCAGGCGAGATAGTTCTCGCCCATCTTTTCCACCGTTTGTCGAATGATGTATCCGATGGTGAGTGGGTCGCAGTTCCGGTACCGCCCCACCGTGTTCGGAGGAAACTCAGCGGGACGGCTAATGGAGAAATGGAAGGCGTCGATCGCTCCGGCGTAGATGTACAGGTGATCCGCCATCGCCCGACCCCACTCGTAGGGTGACTGGCTGGCGTGTGTGAACCTGAGTCCCCCGCTCATGCGGAGCAGGTCCGAGATTCGGATCCGAGAGCGCGGGTCTTCCGGATCCCGATGCCAGAGCTCCACCGGCGCCGGCTGGTGCAAGCTGAGGTGGCCCTGTTCGACCAGGACCCCCAACAGCGTGGCCGTAACGCTCTTCCCCATCGACCAGCTTTCAAGCTGCGTGTCTTTGTCCGCGCCCTGCCCGTAGCACTCGCCGATGATCTGACCTTTATAGACGACCACGAAGGAGGCGGTCAGGCTCTCGCCCTGGAATGCCGCATCGACCGCCTCGATCACCCGCGCTTTGTTCAGGCCCGGCGGCCATGGGTCCTTCGGTAAGACATCACCCATGGGCCACGGCTGTGTCATCGGATCGGGGGAGCGTGCTCTCGACCTTCACGGGCTCGAAGAACACGTGGTCGAAACCGGGCGGCAGGATCACGCAACCCTGGTCGCCATGGAACTTCGCTCGCCCGGTGAAGCCGTTGAGCGTCACCTGAACCGTCCCCGTGTCCCGGTCGAGTGCGATAGCGTCCTTCGAAACGAGCTCGTCACGCGCGGACACGGCCAGGTAGGAGCCGCTGTTCCGCAAGGCCTCATCGAGGTCCCGGCCGGATACGAAGACGGCGGAGCACATGATCTTGGCCAGGCCCATGACACCGAAGTCCGAGGTGGTGCGGGGCTCCTGTCCCGCAACAGGGTTGACGAGCGAAAGGAAAAGGATGCAAAGGAGAATCCGCGTCTTCATGGAACCCTCCGACTAGTACCGTTCCAACTACTTGGACCTAGAATCCAGTACCTAACGTGGCTACAGCGGTGCCAATGAGCGACTCCATCGTTAGGCCCAACGAGTTGGAACCGCACTAGGACGCTTCGAGCAGCGTCGCCAGCTCCGTCTTCATGTCTTCCAGGACCGTCTGATACTCGGGATCGTCGATGCAGTTCTCCATCTCGTAGGGATCGGTCTCCAGATCGTAGAGCTCGTCCATTCCCTCGAGGTCCGTATAGTGGATGTACTTGTAGCGTTCCGTCCGCACCGCCTGATAGCCCATGTGATCGATACGGGGAAAGACGGTGTCGCTGAAGTACTCGACGAGGAACGACGCTCGCCAATCGCCGGCGTCCCCACGAAAGAGGGGAACCAGAGAGCGACCGTGCAGCGGCTGGTCGAGTGCCACGTCCCCGAGCTCGAGGAGCGTTGGCGCCAGGTCGATCGTGAACGCCATCTCGTCCAGCGCGCTTCCCGCTTCGATGACGGGCGGATAGCGGACGAGCAGTGGAATGCGCAGCGTCTCTTCGTAGGCGAGCCGTCGCTCCGAGGAGAGCCCGTGCTCGCCGTAGAAGTAGCCGTGATCGCTCATGACGACGACCACGGTATCGTCGAGCGTTCCCTGCTCCGCCAATGCATCGAGCAGACGCCCGAGCCCCTCGTCGACCGCCAAGAGCATCTGAAGGCGCTCGCGAATCGTCTCGTCGCTGGTAACCGTGTCCGGCCCGAGAGGTGGCAAATCGCCTATGGTTCGTTCGAGCGCCGGCTTTCGCAGGGGAGGCTTCCCGTAGCTCGACCGGCGGGGGATCGCGTCCTCCGCGTAGAGCCCTTTGTGCCGCTCTGCCGGAATGAACCCGCCACCTCCGATCGCGGTGACGCTTCCATCGTCGTGCTGGATGACGTTCGGGTGTAGTGCCTTGTGGGCAAGGAAGAGCGCGAACGGCCCCTCGCGTTCGCGGGAGAGGAACCCGACCGCCCGATCGGTGAGAAGGTCTGTGACGTAACCTTCGACCGGACTCGTTGTCCCGTTCTCGTGGAGATTCGGGTCGATCGCCTCGCCCTGGCCCTTCATGCTCACCCAGTAATCGAAGCCGGGACGGCGAGTCTCGTCGTTTCCCATGTGCCATTTGCCGATGAACGCGGTGTCGTAGCCGGCGCCATCTAGTCGTCGCGGGAACGTCATCAGCTCGTGGGTTCGCGCGCTTCGGTCGGTGTTGTCGATGATGCCGTTCGCGTGCGGGTACAACCCGGTGAGAATGCTGGCGCGGCTCGGCGAGCAGAGCGGTGTTGTAGCGAAGGCGTTCTCGAATCGAACCCCTTCCCGAGCGATGCGATCGATGTGCGGCGTGCGCACGAAGGGGTGTCCGTACGCTCCGACGTCGTTCCACCGGAGGTCGTCCACCACGACGACGAGGAAGTTGGGGCGGTCGTCAGCAGTCGGCTCCGGAGCTTGGCAACCGACGAGAGAAATGGTGGCGAGGAGCCAGGCAAGCGGTCTCATGGACGATGCTTATACCGCTTCTCCACGGTGGGGCAATGCGGAGCCGACCGGCGCATGATGGTCATGGAGATTCGGACCGAGTCCCAGCGTCTCGCCCAAATCCATCATACAACGCACCCCCACGAGCTGGGTTCGTTCGATTTTTTTTCATTTTTTTCCTTGACAGCTTTCTGGAAGGCCGGATCAGTGATCGGCTGAACCTCGTAGAAATTGCCTCCTGTCGTCCCAGAATGGCCGCCAGAGGCTTCGATAAAGGTCTTGACCCATTTTTAAACCATATAACCATAACCGTGCAGTAGAGGCGCAACAGTGGCGAACAAAAAACGCATGGTATGCTGCGTTCAATGGAAGCCACGCAGTCGGTATCGCGCTTCTTCGAGCCGCCCCATCCCAATCATGAGGAGAAGTACCGATTGGCCGGCGAGATCTCCGAGATGGCGGCCACGATTCACGCCGCCGAGTTTCGACTTCTGGAGAAGATGCGTCGCTTCGACGAGATCGGTGGATGGGGTATGGTCGATGCGCGGAGCTTTCCCGACTGGCTGAGCTGGAACGCCGGATGGGATCTGCGCGACGGCAGGGAGAAGGTACGGGTTGCCCGGGCCCTGGGAAAACTACCGGAAATCAGCGAGAGCATGCGCAAGGGGGAGCTCTCCTTCTCGAAGGTTCGGGCGATCACGCGGATCGCGACTCCAGAGAACGAAAAGGGTCTTCTCGATACCACCAAATGTACCAGCGCCGCGCAGCTCGTGCGCTTCACCCGGGCGTGCCGGATGGCGGACCGGAACGAAGAGCGCTCGCGCGCAACCCGCATGGAAGAGAAGCGCTATCTGAGGCTCATACCCGAGGAAGACGGCATGCTCTCCGTCCGGGGTCTTTTGACACCCGAAGTCGGTACGGTCGTGGATCGCGCGATTGGCGCGGCCTGCGATCGACTCTACAAGGATGAGAAAGAAGCCATCAAGGAGCGGGGCCCGACGGCACCCCTGCCGTGCGATCCCATCACCGGCTCTCCTCTTAGCCCCTCGCAACGCCGTGCCGATGCCCTACGGCTCGTCGCGGAGGCCGCTCTGAAGGATGGGCTCGACTCGGGCACCCGCGGTGACCGATACCAGGTCGTTCTCCATGTCGACGCTGACGTACTGGCGGATCCGGACAAGGAAGGCAAATCGTTTTTCGACGACGGCCGCGCTGTTTCGCCCGACACTGCCCGCCGCATTGCCTGTGATTCCGCTCTCGTGGTCGCGCAACACGACCGCGAGGGCAACCTCCTCGACCTGGGCCGAAAAACGCGCGTCATTTCTCCCGCGCTGAGGCGAGCGCTCCAGTATCGCGACCCGCGCTGCTTATTCCCATCGTGCAACATCCGATTCTGCGAAGGCCATCACCAGAAGCACTGGGCCGAAGGCGGCGAGACGAAGCTCTGGAACCTCTTGAATCTCTGTTTTCGTCACCACGTCGCCGTTCACGAAGGCGGCTACCGCGTCGAACCGATGCCGGATGGGACCTTCGCATTCTATAACCCGTACGGGCATCCCCTTCCTCAGGCGGTGACTCCCCCGACGCTCGAGGGCGATCCGGTTGCGGCGCTCGAGGCGGCCAATCGCGAGGCCGGCGTCGTGATCAATGACTGGACGTGCTGGCCCAAGAACGCCGACGAGACCATCGACCTGGATTTGATGGTCTCTTGCTTCATCTGGGACGAGGTTCGGCGCCGTCGCGACGACGACGAAGACGACGAAGAGGAACGCGGACCTCCCTGATCTATTCATGTCGAGGTCGACGCTTGAGCTCTTCGCACCAGTTGAGTGTGACGTTCACGACCCGGCGTCCACTCAAACAAAGAGTTAGTTAATTAATACAAGACCGACGTTGCACGCACCGCTCCCGTCTCGGGCAAATTTTTTAAGGAGCAGCGCTCTCTCTACGAGCTCTACCTCGTCGCCTATCGGGCCGCCCTCGACGCCGTCCGGCCCGGGGTCACGCAGCGCGACATCGCTCTCGCTTCGGTCGAGGCCATGCGCGAGCAGTTCCCCGCTCTGAGAACAGACTACTTGCGTCGTGGCGCGGAAGACTACATCGAGCGGCACGAGAGCGGAGCTCCTCTCGGTCACTTCGTCGACTACTACATCGGGGGCGCCGGCGACGCTTCCAAGCCGCTCGTTCCCGGGCAGGTCTTCGTCATCGAGCCCCGTATCATCCTGCCCGAGCTGAACCATTTTCGCGTCACCCTGGAGGACATGATCCTCGTCACCGAGACCGGCCACGAGGTGCTCTCGAAGATGCTACCGTTGGAAGCAGAGGCGATCGAGAAGATCATTGCCGAGCCCGGTGTTCTCGACCCAGCGTAACAAGGTCTACGTGCGGCTCGAAACGATTTCAATGAAGTGATCTAGCTGACACAGGAAGCAGAGCCCAAAACGTCGCACCGCGGTGGCAGCCGCCAATTTGATTGGCGCTCCATCCCCACCTAGAATTGCCGCCTTGTGGTCTTATAATCTCATCTCTGGTTGCGAGGTGTGATGTGATGCGAATCTCCGTTCCGACAGTTCTCGTCTGCGCTTCGCTGCTCGGCTGTGCGGGAAGCGACATCGCAGACAACGTACGGCTGACGTTTGCTGTCTCCTTCCCCGAGGAAATGAGCGCCGAGCCCCTCGACGGAAGAGTGATTCTGGTCCTCTCGGACAATGACGACCGCGAGCCACGATTCCAGATCAGCAACGGCCGCGAGACGCAGCAAGTCTTCGGCGTGGACGCGGATGCGCTCGCACCGGGCGAAGAGGCGATCATCGATGCGGGTGTCTTCGGCTACCCACTCGATAGCCTCGCGGAGATTCCGCCTGGCGAGTACTGGGTTCAGGCGGTTCTCAACCGATACGAGACGTTCCACCTCGGCGACGGGCGCGTCCTGAAGCTTCCGCCCGACAAGGGCGAGGGGCAGCACTGGGAGCGTAAGCCGGGTAACTTCTATTCGACGCCCGAGAAGGTTCACATCGATCCGGCCAGCCGGGAGAGCATCCGGCTCTCTCTCGATCAAGAGATCCCTCCCATCGAGCCGCCCGAGGACACCAAATACGTCAAGCACATCGATCTCGAGAGCAAGCTCCTCACCGAGTTCTGGGGACGACCGACCTCCCTCGGCGCTCATGTGCTACTACCCGAGGGCTTCGAGGAACATCCCGACGCGCGCTACCCCCTGGCGGTCTTCCACGGGCATTTCCCCGCGGACTTCGGCGGCTTCCGGGAGACGCCCCCCGATCCGGATCTGGAACCGGAGTACAGCGCCCGTTTCGACATCGAAGGCTACAACCGCATCGTCCAGGAGCATGCCTACGAGCTCTACAAGGAATGGACCAGGTCCGACTTTCCTCGAATGCTCATCGTGCAGATCCAGCATCCCACGCCGTACTTCGACGACTCCTACGCGGTGAACTCGGTGAACATGGGGCCTTACGGAGATGCCATCACCTACGAGCTGATCCCTCACATTGAAGAGAAATTCCGCGGCATCGGCGAAGGCTGGGCGCGCTTCCTCTACGGAGGCTCTACTGGAGGATGGGAGGCGCTCGCGGTTCAGGTCTTCTATCCCGACGAGTACAACGGTACGTTCGCGGCCTGTCCGGATCCCATCGACTTTCGCGCTTTCACGCTGGTGAATATCTACCAGGATGAAAACGCCTACTACACGGACGGCCCGTGGAAGCGAGTGGCCCGGCCCCGCAGCAGGACCACGCTCGGACAGGTGACGACCACGCTCGAAGACGTGAACCGCAAGGAGCTCGTCATCGGCACGAAGGGGCGCTCCAACGGTCAGCGCGACGTCTGGCTCACGCTGTTCGGACCGGCGGGCGAGGACGGCTATCCGAGACACGTTTGGGACAAAATGACGGGCGAGATCGATCCGGAGTTGCCGAGTACATGCGCGAGAACTACGACCTCCGCCATATCCTGGAGCGCGACTGGGCGACGCTCGGCCCGAAGCTGGTCGGGAAGATCCACATCTACGTCGGTGAGATGGACAACTCCTATCTCAACAACGCCGTCTACCTGATGGAAGACTTTCTCGAAACCACGACCGACCCCTACTACGCGGGCCTCGTGGACTACGAGCCAAGAGCAGGACACTGCTGGAACGGGGACCACACGCGGCCCAACGGTCTCTCTCGCCTCCGCTACAACCAGATGTACGTGCCGAGAATTCTCGAGCGAATCCAGGAGGCGGCGCCGCCCGGGGCGGACCTGACCAGCTGGAGGTATTGAATCTCGTTTTACACAACTCGTCCGAGAAGCTTGTTTTCTCGTGAAGAAGTATCGAAACACGCAATGTCAAATTACGACTCAGGTTTCAGCACTCTCTGCGTCTCTGCGTCTCTGCGTTAGATTTCCCGACATAACTCTTCCGCGGATTCGATGAGCCGCGGTCCGGTCGGGTGCCCTGTGTCTCTTTGCGCCTTTGCGCCTTTGCGTTGAGATTCCGGAGTATCCCTTCGGCGGATTCGGTCGACTGCGGTCAGCAGTGGTTATGTATTGGCTTTGGCTTCGCTGGTCTGCGGACTACGGAAGCAGCACGGTCAGCTTCTCGGGAGCCACCTCGATGGTGAGCGGCGTAAAACCACCCGGCTCGCCGTCCACCTGGTACGGAACGCGCTCCTCCGCGTCCACGACCAGCCGATCCGTCTTGAAGTTCACCACGTCGGAGAACCGCAGGTGGAACTGGCCGACCACCCCGAGCAGGTAGCGAAGGTAGTCACGTCGATTTTTTCCGCGAAACAGCACGACGTCGATCCGTGGCTCGTCGAGCCGCGCCGAAGGGGTGACGTAGTAGTGCGGACCGTAACGCTTCAGGTTACCCGCGATGAGCCCGGTGGCTTCTACTTCCCCTTCGCTCCATCGGACGTGGAAAGGCGGCATGGCGTAGGTAGCCAGCTGACGAAAGCCCTCGACCCAGATCGCTAGAGCACCACCCGCTCGCTTCACGCCAGGAGCGATGCTGTTCACGACGTGTCCATCGAGACCGAGCCCCGCCATCAGAAGAAAAGGGCGCTTGGCGGCGAGACCGATGGGTATCTGGCGCATGTTTCCGGCAGCGAGCACCGCCAGTGCCGGCTCGAGCTTCAAGGGGATTCCCGTTTCCCGGGCGAAAACGTTGACGGTGCCGCCGGGAAGCACACCTATGGGTGTGGATGACCCGTAGAGTCCCTGCGCCACCTCGTTCAGCGTCCCGTCACCGCCCCAGGCGATGACGGCGTCGAAGCCTTCCTCGGACGCTTCGCTTGCGAGCTCGGCGGCATGTCCCTCGCGCTCAGTGGGGACCGCCGTAGCCTCGAGACCGGCCCGGGCCAGCGTCTCGATGACGAGCGGCTTGAGCCTTTCCTTGTTCTTCGCTCCCCGGCCTGACTGGGGATTGTAGACAACGACGACTCTCATTCGCCCGGTCCGTCTCGTCCGCCCCGTCCGCCCCGTCCGGGAGCCACGAGCACCTCGATCTCGTCCACGAGCGTGCCCCAGTCGTCAACGTCGACCGTCACGTGAAGCGTCCACCGAATCCTGCCCTCCATCGAGCGATAAGAATAGGGAACATCGGGCAGCACGGAGAGAGCAATCGAGAGCTCCTTGCGATCGCCAGGGCCGAGCTCCAGGCCGTTTGCCATCACCTGGTCGTCCCGATAAAGCTGAGTTTCGCGTCGTTCTCCCTCGACGAGCTCCGAACGCACGCTCCTCAGCTCGACGACCAGGCGTCGCAGCACGGCATGGCGGCGTGCCTCGAGGCGCACATCGATCTGGAAGCTTCCGCCCGGTGGTGCCTGGTCGTCCACCAGCCCGAGATCCAGCGATCGGAAGGGATGTCGGTCCAGACGGTACGCGAGACCGAGGCCGGCGCGCAACAGATTGATCAGCACCGCAACCCATCCGATCGCGAGAATCCATCCCGGCACCTGCCCCTGGTAGAATCGCGCCAGCTGAAAGTAGACAAGACTCACGAGAATGGCCAGGAACAGCGACATGAAGAGCTGCCTTTTGCCCTGCGCAATGAGCGACGTCCTGATCACTTGCGCGAGATCCTAGCTTGTTGCCGTGCCGAGCCGCCAGCCAGTTTCGATGACGCTTCATCCCGCGAGACGCCCCATCGAGTTCCTCGTCGTGGGTCACCTGACCGTGGACCGACGCGGTCCGAAGCGTCTCCTCGGGGGTGCGGCCGCCTACGCTGCTCTGACCGCAGCCCGCTTGGGGTTGCAGACCGGCATCGTGACGTCGTTCGGCGCCCGGTTCCCTTTCCTCGAGGCTCTGCGCGGCGTGGAGATCCACAACCAGCCCGCCGATGCCACCACATCGTTCGAGAACGTCTACGAAGGGGGCAGACGCCGCCAGCGCATCCACTCCCTCGCATCCACGATCTCCGCGGAGACACTTCAACGAGCGTCCGAGCGCTTGTCCGCCGATGCGGCGGTCCTCTACGCTCCCGTCGCACGAGAGCTTCCCTCTCGGCTCACCTCGCTCAGCGCCGATGGGCCGAGCGGCCTGGCGCCTCAAGGGCTGCTGCGGGAATGGGACGGCGCGGGAGTGGTGCGGAGACGAGACTGGAGAGAGGCTGTCGAAGCGTTGCCGGAGATACCGTTCGTGTCGTACAGCGAGGAAGACGTCGACGACGCCGAGGCGATGGCGCGCGCCTGCGCCGCTCGCACCGTCGCGGTGACGCGCGGTGAGCGGGGTGCCACGCTCTTCGTCGATGGCGTCACCTCGACCGTTCCCGCTTTCCCGGTGAACGCCGTGGAGCCCACGGGCGCGGGCGACGTCTTCGCCGCCAGCTTCCTGGTCGCGACGAGGGAGGGGCGCTCGCCGCGCGAGGCTTGCGAGCTCGCCTGCTGCGCGGCCTCATTCGCCGTGGAGGGTGATGGGACGTCACGGCTCGCGAGTCGTCCCGAGCTCGAAGAGCGCCTGGCCGCCTACCATCGACTCTACGGGGAGAGCGCGTGAAAGATCCCGATCTCGAAGCCTATTGCAATGCCATCGAGTCCTTTTTCTTTCGCTGGAAAGGCCGGCCGGGCGACTTTTCGCCCGCGGACTTTGCGAGGCTGCGGACGTGGTTCGACGCCCGCATCGGTCTCGACGCGGTTCTCGAGGGTATCGACGACGCCTTCCGGACCCAGGCGGCCGGTCGGAACCGAAACGAGGAAGAAGTCAACAGCCTCGCTTTCTGTGAGAGCTTCGTCCGCCAGGCGGTAAAACGCCGCCAACCCCGGTGATTTGCGAGCCCTTGCGATAGACTTTCGGCCCGACTCGGAACGACTCATGAGCTTCGCCCGCATTCTCACCGACCAGGAGGAGCGACTCCTCGCCCAGGAGCGGGAGGCGCTGGCAGAGCTGAGAGACACCCTGGCCCGCCTCGAGATCGAGGGCGAGGACGACGCCTCTTTCAAAGCCTCGATCCGTCAGCTCGATGAGCTCTTCCTGCTCGTCGTCGCCGGGGAGTTCAACTCCGGCAAGAGCGCCTTCATCAATGCTCTTCTCGGTGAGCGGCTGCTCGAAGAGGGCGTGACGCCGACCACCGAGCGCATCACCCTCGTCAGGCACGGCGAGGAGAAAAGCTCCGAGAGGGAGAGCGACGCCTTCGAGGTCGTCAGCGCTCCGCTCGAGGTTCTCGAGAAAGTCAATATCGTCGACACGCCGGGCACGAACGCCATCCACCGCCAGCACGAGACCATCACGCGCGATTTCATTCCTCGCGCCGATATGGTGCTGTTCATCACCTCGGCCGACCGGCCTTTCACCGAGAGCGAGCGCGGTTTTCTCGAAAGCATCCGGGACTGGGGCAAGAAGATTGTAGTCGCGGTGAACAAGATCGACATCCTCGATTCCGACGCGGACGTCGAACGTGTCGTCGCCTTCGTGAAGGAGGGAGGCGCTACGCTTCTGGGAGTTGCCCCCGAGGTCTTTCCTGTGTCTTCCCGGAAAGCGCTTCAGGCGCAACTCGGCGAAGACGGTGCGTCCCTCGAAGAGAGTCGATTCGGGCCACTCGAGAGCTTCATCGTCTCGACCCTCGACGACAGAGAGCGCGTGCGCTTGAAGCTCCTCAACCCGATCGGCGTCGGGCAGGCGCTCGCGGACAAGTATCTCGGTGTCGTCGACACGGAGCTTTCTCTCCTCAAGGACGACCTCCGCATGATCGAGCAGATAGACCGTCAACTCGAGCTGTACGAAGCGGATCAGAATCGCGATTTCGCCTACCGTCTGTCCGACATCGACAACGCGCTCCTCGACTTCGAGAACCGGGGCGTTGCCTATTTCGAGGAAACGATGCGCCTCGGCCGGATCTTCGATCTGGCCAACAAGGCGAAGATCAAGAGCGATTTCGAGCGGCAGGTCGTCGCCGATCTCCCGCAGGAGATCGAGAAACGCGTCGAGTCCGTCATCGACTGGATGGTGGAGGCGGAGCTTCGTCAGTGGAAGTCGGTCGTCGAGGACATCGAGGCGCGTCGCTCCGCCTACGAGGAAAAGGCAGTCGGCCGCCTGGCGAGAACCTTCGATCAGGATCGAAAGCGGCTCCTCGAGACGGTCGGGGCGGCCGCCCGCCGGGTCATCGACGACTACGACCACGACAAGGAGTCGACGAGACTCGCCGACTCCGTTCAGGCCGCGGTGGCCAGCGCAGCGCTTCTCGAAGCCGGTGCGGTCGGCATCGGCGCCCTCGTTGCCGCCATCGCCACCTCTTCAGCGGTGGACGTGACCGGAATCCTCGCCGCTGGCGCCGTCTCCGTCCTGGGATTTCTGGTCATTCCCGCCAAAAAGCGGAGAGCCAAGGCGGACCTCACCAAGCGAGTGGCCGAGGTGCGGGAGAAGCTCATGGGCTCGCTGCGGCACCAGTTCGAGGGTGCGATGAAACGAAGCGTCGCCCGGATCCAGGACGCGATTGCACCCTACACCCGGTTCGTTCGCGCCGAGCGAGGCCGCCTGGCAAGCGCCCGGGAAGACATCACGCGCTCGGCCGAGGAGCTCTCGCGCCTGAGGGCTCGAGTCGAAGAACTCTAGTCTTTTCCTCTACCCCAGCGCCTCGCAATGGCCTTTTTTTCTCTCTTCTACGCGCGCGGAGCAGCTTGATTTTTCCTTCCTATCGATTACTTCATGGGCTTCTTTCCGGCTAAAGCCCAGATAACCCTTCATTCGAGTCGGGCCTTCGGCCAATCACGAGTTAGATCGCGCCCCACAGTCGCGAGTCTAGGTCCTGAAAGGAACTACGTGTCGGCAAAAGCGACGTTCGCTTTCGATGGAACCTGGATCGGCACGAAGTATGCGAGGGCTGCCTAACAGTTCAGTTGAGCGGCGGCACGACGATGGCGTTGCCGAAGCTGACGCCCTCCGGCCAAATGCCTCATACATTCACGCAGTCTCGGCGCCGACCGCTGCAACGCCTTGTTAGACGGTTGCCAAATCAAGAATTCTGCCTGGCTAGTTTCGCAGCGAAGCCCTCAACCCACTCCCGTTGTTCGCTTGTCTCTGGTATTGGCACGCCGCGCGATTCGCTCAACCGTTCGAACACGGACTCCGGGGCCATGCCGCTTGAAACGAGCAGGCAAGCCGCCAGCACACCGGAGCGCCCAATCCCCTGACGACAGTGAATACCGACTGTATTGCCGCTCGACAATTGGGCATCGAGTTGGCTGACTAGCTCCAGCACTGCTTCCCGTGACGGAGGCACACCTCTGTCTGGAACCTGGAGTGCTACGAACTCCATGCCGTTAGATCGGCAGTAGTTCGCCTCGTCCGTTAGATCGAACTCCTCCACTTCGTCGGGTGTCAGAAGAGAAACGACCACATCGATTCCGAGACGTCGCCATTCGTGCACTTCATCTTCCAGCCAGTCTCCGCCACGAGGCCGAGCCAAGATGGCGAGCCGGCCCCGCCACGGGCCTGCAACCAAGTAGTACCCATCGCTCATTGTCCCTACCTCTACCGGCTCAAATCTATTCCTTTGGGATTATTTCACGTGGTAGCGAATCAACATCGAACCCTCGATCCTTGAGAACGCTTATCCGATGGTGACCGTCCATGACGGTGCCATCGGGCCGTGTCTTCAGCGAGCCTGGCTCCCCCGGTTTCAACGACGCGACCAACTCCTCAGTCGTGAGGCCCGAGAACCGATCGATCTTAGTTTGGCTTAGAGCATCGTCCTCGTGCAAAGACTTGAGCGGGGGTTCGGTCACGTTTTCCATCCTCCGCGACTGGCACGACTCTTGATCGTCTAACAGTTGAGTTGAGCGGCGGCACGGAGAAAACCCTGCAGGACGCTCGACACAGCGACCAAGTGTCTCATGGCTTCACGAAGCCTTGGTGCCGTCCGCTCGATCGCATAGTTAGACCGATTGCTCACTTTGAGACCTTCTTGCCGTATCGGGCGAGTTCCTCCCGAACAACGCTACGTAGAGTTGACTTCAAGTTCTCCTCTTTCCCCTCGACATATTCTCGAAGGGCAGAGTTGATGAGTGTCTGGTAGTTCCCGCCGCCGGCTTCATGGACTTGGTCTCGAAACCACTGAAGAAGGTCGTCGTCAATTCGAATTGTGATCCGAGTCTTGCCGGGGGGCGTCTTGATAACCGCGCCTCGTTTACCACGACTGAAATCATACTCTTTTTTCATCTCTTACCTTCGTAGCGACGGCGTTCCGATCGTGTTGCGATCCGCGCCGAGATCAATCTCACGGCCTCATCCCGCCACGTGTAAACGACGACGAGGCACCGCCCGAGAGCGTCCATGCCAAGGGTGACGCAACGCTCCTCGTCGTCGACAGCGTCGACTGCTACCGTGATCGCCATGTCATCGAACAAAATCGTCGCGGCGTCGGCAAAGTCGACACCGTGCTCTTTGAGGTTGGAGGCGGCTTTGCGGCTGTCCCATTCCAGCGCCACTGTTCAATGATATGCATATACGTACATACCGTCAAGCGGGGTTTCAGCCGGAGGGAGCGGCGATAATACGGTCTAACAGGGCGTATAAGCTGCGAAGGCCGCGTGTCCGTCGTATCGCCGCGTGGACTTCGTCAGCTTCATCCGCTTGTTCGGCCGCCCGTAGGGCCCGGGCAAGAATAAATGCCCATTCTTGGGCGTCGAGGCGCCCGTCTGGCAAGGCACGAGAAGTGAATAATGTCTAGACATATTGAGCAAATCTTCCAGTTCGGCCTATGGCCTAGCCCTCCGCTCAAGAGGCTCGCTGCGGAAGGCGGCGAGCAACGCAGCCAGACGGGATGGATCGGCGTCCAAGAATCGGTAGTTATTCTTGCCCGGACCCTTAGGTTTACCCCAGAAGTTGCTGGACCGTGAGACCAATGTCTTTGGCGATCTTGCGCAGAAGCGTTGGCTTTTGAGGAGCGCTGCCACTTCCCGAGGCACAGAGGGGGCAAGCTGCCCACTATCCTACCCGAATCGTCTGCACACCGACGAACTCAGACTCCAGCTCTGGTTCGCCGTCTTCGAGCAGCATGCCAACAACTTCCTGGAGGTTGCGCTGCAACTCGTCGAGACCCTCGCCCTGGCTGTGTGCTCCCGGCCAACCCGGAACGTAGCCGACGAACAGGCCAGTGTCCGGGTCACGCTCTACGACGAAATTGAAGCTCCGCATAAGTTGCCTCTCCTTCAGGATACTCCGCCGTTATTCTCGACGTCCACCCTATCCGGCACGCGTGAGATTGCGAAGCGGCACAACGCGACTCGCGCCGGATACAATCCTTACGTTGAGCGGCGGCACCGCACAAGAATCTCCAGACCTTGTGCTATTCAAGTCTCTCATCTGCTCACCGAAGGCTTGGTGCCGTCCGCTCGAACTCATGGTTATCTGGTCGCTCCTTTCAAGCGCTCTTAGGCTTGACGACTAGATCAACATCACAGTCGAGGACATGCAAGAGATTGAGAACCTGGTCCACAGACTTGCGGTAGTTGGTTTGATCTAGCAATCGATAGAACTGAGCCGCCGAAGTGCCCAGACGGCGAATGATCTCTCGCTTCGACAAAGCGCTGGCCTCGACCCTCTTTTGAGCCTCAAGAGTCAATCTGTAGAGCAACAGGTCTCGCAAATAGCCTGGGTTCTGGTTGTACTCTAGGATCTGCTCGATATGAACGGTCCCCTCGGCACCCGATTTAAGGACATAGATGAAAGCCTCTCGCCCGAGTTCTTTGTCCACACTGACGCGGTCAACAGGATCGCTGGCCTTGGGCCGTGGCTCTGCCTTAATGTAGGGGAAAGACAGCGTTCTCGAGTGCGTTCTTACTTCGAAAACTTTTTTTCGATTGTTCGCCTTGACTGACCGGATTTTCATAAGAGGCCCTCGGATTCAAGCTCCTCGATAAGGCTCAGGATCCTCCGGTTGGCCTCACCGACCATAGGCATGCGGTTCTCGAGGTCCCACTTCACAATGAGCTTTCCATCCCGGTAGACGTGAACGTGCCGCGGAGAATGGTCGCCAGCCCAGGTGAGGAAGATGTAACCGCCACGGCGAATCCTCGCCATATCGATAATGTTACCTCACAGGGTAACACTTATCAAGGATGGGTCCATCCAGATAACAGTGGGTTAAGTGGTCCCTCAGAATCGGCACAACCCGGCCGGACGCCAAGACTTCCGCCATGAGTGAAGAAGCTGCTAGAAGCGAAAGGCCTCGTCCACTTCAACCCGTAGTTATGCCGCCACCCCGGACGGGCGTCAGTCGGACTCCGCCTTGACGGCGCGCTCACGGGCAATTTCCGCGATCGCGCGAAGGGCTTTGTTTACCGACTCCGAGTCCGGAAACACCTCTGCAACGTCAGGGTCCAGCACAACTATCTTCGAGCCCTTGGCGTACCGATCGGCGTACTTTCCACGGACACCCTTGCTGAAGTCGTATTCGTCCTGCATTTCGAACTCGTCAGTCGGCCGAACCTTGCTCATAGTCTCGAAGCTCTTTCCGCGTGGCGGGGCGCGCGCTGATGATACGTATATTATCGCCTCGTTCGGTATGTGCCACAACGACGGCCCGCTGGGCAGTCGTGACGCCAAGCAAACAGGTAACGAATCTCACCCACCGAGTGCGCAGGGTCAGCAATCGTGATCGAAAGAGTGTCTCCAAAGGCGGTCGCGGCCTCCTCAAAGGGTATGCCGTGCTTCTTGAGATTCGATTCCGCCTTCTCTTTGTCCCACTGGAACATGAGCGACATGTCACATTGGTGGAGCAGCACTATACCGGCCACGGTTTGGCGCGAGCTGTATCATGGGGTCACCATGCCTGTGCACGTCATCTTATACCGCTCAGCCGATGTATTGTGACGCTCCCGAGCCGAAAGAAGCGACAAGAGCCATACCAACACGTCGTCAGCACGGAAACTCCGTGATCAAATGCACGACGACCCGCACCATGAGGCGCCGCGATGCAACGAACTCCTCCGGTGCAAATCGCTGGCATTAGCGCTGTTGAACTCGGCGGAGTTGATTCTTGTAGAATGCGCGAAATGATGTGCGTCGTCTTGTTGTTGACCTGGCTCGTTTCAGTGGCGCCTCAGGGGGCGGACGACCTCGCGGAGGTGAAAGCAGTCAATGACGTGGTCCTTCGCGCGCACAACTAACTCGATGCCGACATGTACAGCGCGATTCTACATCCTGAGTTCGTAGGCTTCGGAAAGGCTGCTGTCAGTGCGACGGACCTCGCGAACTTTACGAGTGTAGAAGTCCGAACGCGTCTTGAGCGAGTTTTCTCGTCTTACGAGAGTTTTCGAATTACACCCATCGAGACCAAGTACCGAATTGCTGACTGCACTGCGGTCGTGTGGGCACGCAGCGCGTGGAGAGCAAGAAAACCGGAGAGCCGCCGTTCGCCGGAGTTGTCCGAGTGCTACGGATCTTCTCTAAGCGGGAAGGCAAATGGCTCATGTTGGCCGGGCATACGTCCCCGATGCCCGAATAGTGAAGCCACCCGACGTGAGTGAGAGTTTCGCCTCGCTTGCGCCGGCAGGCACGGCCTCGTCTTCGACTTCAGCCAGCCTCACCACTCGATGACCGTTGGCCACTGGGCAACCGAAGTCTACGCCGTTTCACTTGACCTCCGGCGCTGCTCGAAGAGGGCCACGTCCGCTCCATCCGGAAGTTAGATCGTGCCTCCATCAACTCGATAAGACTCGCCGAGCTGCTTGGGCAATCTCGCCGGTGGGGTACCCCATCACCGACCTCACGCTGCCCGATGCCTCCGCGAAGGTCATTACTTCACCGTTGATCTCGTAGGTACAGGTCCATTCAATCGCAAACTTGCGCTCGGACTCGACGATCCTAGTCCATTCAATCGCAAACTTGCGCTCGGACTCGACGATCCGGACTGGCGAAGGAGAGCCATCGCGTGCGAGGCAAAGGGCGGCGGCGTCCGCAGGGTCAAGTACCCAGGCGTCTCCTGTCTCCGTCGAGAAGAACACGAGCGGGCCGATGCTAACCACCCGAGCATCTCGTCTTGCCGCTTTTCCGACGATGTAGTCGACCTCCTGAAGCACACTGAAGGAATCGCGCGCCCCGCCCGCCGCCATCCTCCGTCGCCTCCTTCTCGCCATGATGACTCCCGGCGCTCATTCACTAACGAACCCACCGTGGCTTTTGATGAAACCGTCGATAATTGGGAAGAAGGAGCGCATTCCACCGTCATCTATTGAGGCCATGACTCGAACGTTCCCCCCGGCGATGTCTTCCCAGAACGCCTGGTATTCCTGCTGATATCGGGTCCCGCTTGGCCCCGTGACTTCTCCCGTGTTGACCACGTCGATACTGGCTTTGAGCTGAGCGTACGAAGGAACGCTGTACTTCGCGAGTCCGTCTTCCAGTATTGCTTGTGCCTCCGACTTGTTCATGGTCACGGCGATCTAACGACCGCGTTTCAGCCGCGGACGGCGCGCGACCTCAGGCCGTCAACAATGATGCGCGCCGGCCGTCGGCTGCAAACGCCGGTTATTGTCGCCTCCCAAGATCCACGACATTAGCGGTGGCGGAGAACACTGGTGATTCTATCCGCCTAACCCGATAATGGGTTGATCCAGAACGACGTGTACTCTACCGCAGAATCACGGATGTTTTCAAAGCGTGGAGTCGAGTGAGCTTCTCACGCCACGGCCTCCGCGGTTCAGGACGTGATTCGAGTCCGTCATCGATTGGATGGTGGAGGCGGAGCTTCGTCAGTGGAAGTCGGTCGTCGAGGACATCGAGGCGCGTCGCTCCGCCTACGAGGAAAAGGCAGTCGGCCGCCGGGTCATCGACGACTACGACAAGGAGTCGACGAGACTCGCCGACTCCGTGACTCCGTTCAGGCCGCGGTGGCCAGCGCGCTTCTCGAAGCCGGTGCGGTCGGCATCGGCGCCCTCGATGAAACGAAGCGTGGCCCGGATTCAGAACGCGATTGCACCCTACACCCGGTTCGTTCGGGCCGAGCGAGACCGCCTGGCAAATGCCCGGGAAGACATCACGCGCTCGGCCGAGGAGCAATCGCGCCTGGGGGCTCGAGTCGAAGAGCTCTAGAATCCCTCCGCCGAAAAATCTTGCCCGGGCAAGATTTCTGAGGGGGCGCAACCTACAAGCGGCGGGCGGTGATGTGCCCTTCGTAGATCGCGTGCTGGAGCGTGCGCGGGGCGAAGCAGTCTCCGATACTGTGACAGAGCGGAACCGTCGTCCGAATCTCCCGGTAGAGACCGTCGACCGCCTCTCCCCCGAACGCGTACACGAAGCCGTCGTACGGTCCGAGCCTCTCGGGCGTGCCGCTCCAGGCGTTCTCGCCCACGAGGTGAGCTTTCTCCACGGCAAGAGCAACGATGTGAGGACGAATGACGATGCCTTTCTCGAACAGGCGCTGGTAGAGCGGTGGTCTGGTCGTCGCGCCGAGCTCCGTCGCGATCGATTCCGCCGAGGTCACGAGCTCCACTTTTTTGCCGGCGTCGAGCAGCAGCTCCGCCGTGGTCGGGCCTTGAAACCCGTACTCCTCGTCGATGACGGCGATCCGCTCCCCGTCGAGAAGCCGTCCGGAAAGGACGTCCCAGCAAGACCATGACGGGTGCTCGTCCAGACCGGGAAGTTTGGGCTTCAACGGCCGCGCTCCGGTGGCCACCAGAACCGCATCGGGCTTCTCGGCGAGCAAGCGTTCGACCGTTGCCTCGGTGTCCAGGTGAACGGCCACGCCGAGCCTCTCCAGCTGCCGCGCCAGCCAACGCGCGGCGCCATCGAACTCGCCCCGAGACGGCGCCCGCGCAGCGATGAGAGTCTGGCCACCCAAACGGTTCGACTTTTCGATGAGAACGACCCGGTGGCCCCTCAGGGCGGCCACGCGCGCCGCCTCCATCCCCGCACAGCCTCCCCCCGCGATGACGACCTTCCGGGGATTCTCGCTCGGCTCGACTTCGGAGAGCTCCGTCTCCCGGCCGGCCAGCGGGTTCTGCACGCATGTCACGCCCAGACCGGTATAAATGCGATCGATGCATCCCTCGTTGTAGCCCCGACAGATCCGAATCTCCTCGGTCGCGCCTTCCCGGGCTTTGTTGGGCAACTCGGGATCGGCAATGAGGGATCGGTTCATGATCACCAGGTCCGCCTGTCCCTGCTCCAGAACGCGCTCCGCCTGTTCCGGCGTCACGATTCGCCCGGCGGTGATGACGGGGACGTCGACGATCTCCTTCATGGCGGCGGCCAGGTGGGCAAAGAGCCCGTGCTCGAAGGACATGTCGGGAATCGCACGGGCCTCGCCGGCGGAGGTCTCCGCGGTAGAGCCGATGACGTTGTAGAAATCGAGTAGCTTCGTGTCGGCGAGCTTCTGCACGATCTCTTTCATGGCCGCCTCGTCCAGCCCGCCACGCGTGAAGTCGTTCCCGGTGATCCGAACGCCGACGACGAAATCCTTTCCGACCCGCTGCCGGATGGACTCGATGACGCGAAACCCGAATCGGAGACGGTTTCCGAGCTCGCCCCCGTAGTCGTCCCGACGCTGGTTCGCATTGGGGGTCCAGAACTGATCGATGAGGTGGCAGTGACTCGCCATCACCTCGCAGCCGTCGAACCCTCCCTCCTTCAACCGCCAGGCGGCGTCGGCGAAGGCTTCGACGAGCTCGGTCATCATTGCCTCGTCGAGCTCGTGGGGCGTCTCCCGGTGTTTGGGCTCGCGAATCGGAGAAGGTCCGTAGAGACGGCCGAAGTCCCCGGTGCTGCGTCCTCGTCGACCGCGATGGGTGATCTGGGCGATGACCGGAACGTCGTAGCAGTGCACCGCCTCCGAGAAGTTGCGTAGATGCGGAACGACGCGATCTTCGAACAGCTCCACACCGTTCCAGTCACGCGCCGTGGACGTCGGGTGCACGCTCGCCGATCCGAAGCACAGGATGAGGCCGACGCCGCCCTTCGCCTTCGCTTCGTAGTAGCGAATGGTCTTCTCGGTCGGCAAGCCGTCCTCGGCGAGGCATTCCGCATGCGCCGACGTACAGATGCGGTTGTTGACCGTGACGTGGCCCAGCTTCAGCGTCGAGAAGAGTCGGGGGAACAAGAGGTCCTACCTCGTTTTTCCACGGCTGAACTCGAACTCGCTCATGGGCTTGTCGAAGTTCGGCTGCCAGTCGCCTTCGTCGTCTTTGAACTTCCCGAGAGCTTTGGCCATCTCTCGGATGTGAATGCCCACCGCTCCGCAGCACCCGCCGATGTAATCGACGCCCATCTCCTTCGCCTTCGCGGCGAACGCTCCCATCTCGCGGCGGGTGAGCTGAAGGGGCTCGAGCTCGTGAGGAAAAGCATCGGTACCGCTGAACCACGGAACGTCGTCCGTACATCGATAGGCCACCGGCTGGGCGGCCACGAAGCCGTCGGTGGCTCTCCTGACCTCTTCGATCAATGGGTAAATGCGCTCGGGATCGCGCATGCAGTTGACTCCCACGATGTCTGCTCCTTCACCGACGAGCGTCCGCATGCACTCCGCGAGGGACACGCCGTCCTCGCTCGCCGCCTCGCCTCGAAAGGCCATCGTTATCATGACCGGAACATCGGAGAGAGCCTTGGCGCGCTCGAGACAGAGCTTTGCTTCTCCCAGGTGCCAGAAGGTCTCACCGATGATGAAGTCTACGCCCTCATCCACTTGCCAGCCGATCTGCTCGTCGAACAGCTCGCGCGCCAGCTCCGGCGAGTCGACCCACTTCCAGGTGGGCGACAGGTCGGCGGCGACGAGTGCCTGGTCCGACGCCACCTCGCGAGCCAACCTGGTCGCCCGTCGATTGAGCTCTTCGACCTCGTCCGCTCGGCCGACCGTGCCGAGCTTCTCTCGGGATCCGTAGAACGCGAAGACCTGGAGCACCTCCGCGCCTGCCGCCAAGAACTCTCGATGAAGCTCGCGCACGGCGTCAGGATGCGAAAGGGCCGCTTCGGGAGTAAAGGGGCCCGCCCGGGTGACCAAGCGTCGCTCCAGCTCCAGAACGTATCCGCCATCGCCTAGAACGACCCCGTCCTCGAGCCTATCCAGGATGGATGCCATCTCCGTCCCTCCTCATTCCGGTGGTGACGCCCACTCTCTCGGCGCTTCCGCTTCCTCTCGAGCTTTCACCGAAGAGGGCTTGAGCACGAGGTAGAAGAGGAATCCCCCCGCCATACCCGGCAGCACTTCGTATACGGAATCCGAGAGCTCGAGACCGTAGCGCCAGCCAAGCATACACGCCGCGCCACCGGCGATCATCCCGAACGCGGTTTTGCCATCCACCGGCCAGCGAAACGCTCGGACGACGAGCAGGGGGCGGAGGCCAGGGCCGACCACGCGAGAACGACGAGAGCAAACACACTCGCGGAGCCGGCCAGGGCGATGATGAGCACCAGGAGCGTCACGGCGAGCGTTCCTGCTTTTGCGATCCAGTAGGAGTCTCGCCAGCGCGGGAAGAGATCCTGACTCAACGCTGCCGAACAGGACAAGATCTGCGAGTCGGCCGTCGACATGGTCGCCGCGAAGAGCCCCGCCAGAACCAGTCCAACCAGCAACGGAGGCAACAGCTCCGAAGCCAGCAACGGCAAGGCCAGCTCCGGATCGCGCGTCGGCGAGTAAGGCAACACGACGCGGGCCAGAAGTCCAACCGTGATACAGGTCGCCGAGAACAGGCTGTACCAGACGAGGTAGACGCGTCGAGCCGTCGGGATGTGCTCGGCCGCATCGATTGCCATGGCGCGAACCATGACGTGAGGCTGCCCTACGACACCGACGCCGGCCACGATCCACCCGACTATCCTGCTCTTCGTAGAAATGCGGATGCGACCCATCGCGGCGTGGGAGTGCTAGCCGTTCTGGGCGGTGCAATCGTCACTGGGTTGTGCTGGTACTGGGCGCACAAGGATGGATCGTACGATGTGAAAGCCGCGTTGATCGGGCCGGGCTTGTTCGTACTTGGGATTGGATTCCTCATCCATGGTGACCGAAATTCCCCTCGACGGCATCGCCCCTTTAACTAGACGCTGGGGGCTAGCAGGATCGTTGGCAGCGGTGGTAAACCTGTACTTTCTGGGATATTTCGAACAGTTGCCCTCGGAGATAGCGTTGCGCGTACTGCATTTGGCCTTACCGGTGATTCTCATCGCGTTCTGGTTCGTTCCTGATCAGTTCTTGGGCGGCAGGGGTCACGTCCCACCAAAACCACCCAACTCTCCGATCCACCCCAGTTGACACTAGGCACTTGCCCCGGAAGAGCCAGCTCAAGACCCACACGGGCAGAAAAAAACTGTCTCGGCAGCTCACCGACTGTTTGCCGTCGAGTCCGATGCCACCGCCCGGAACAATGCAGTGCAGATGCGGATGCGCATGTAGGTTTTGCCCCCAGGTGTGTAGAACCGCCATGCAGCCGATCTCGGCACCCAGATGTTTCGGGTCTCGGGACAACGTCAGCCGTGTTTCCGAAGCGGCACGGAACAACATCCCGTAAACGGCGCAACGGTTTTGAAGTGCCATCGGGGCCAGCTCGTTCGGAAGCGTGAAGACGACGCGAAAGTACTCGACGAGAAGCTCGCTTGCGAGCGCGCTTCGGACGTGCCAGGCCTTCGTGGCCCTCTACTCCCAGGCCTATTTCGAAACCGCTCGTGCTACGACGCTCGATGATGCGAAACTGGTTCTCGAGTCATCTCGAAGCGATGGGCGAACCACCGATTAACACCTCGTCCGACGTCGTGCGCTTTCTGTACTTGAGGTCGTTTCACCATCCCATATCGGTGCGCTTGGAGCGACGGCTGTCAGAAGTGTCACTGACGGCCGTGGAACTCCACGGCGCCGGTGGTTATGAGCCAGTGAAGTCACCCGGCACATCTCACGTGCGGTCCCAGCGGACCGTTGGAGCGACGTAGTGCAACTTCTCGATAACTCAGGTTTCTGGGACTTACCGACAACTAGCGAGCGTGGCAGTATCGATGGAGCCCGTTGGATACTCGAAGCTTCGGTGCGGGAACGCTACCACGTAGTGCAGCGGAACTCGCCTCATGACCCCGCGACAGCTGATCGTTCTTCGGAGTCGAAAGGCGTGGACACCTGAACTTTAACTGGAAAGAGCTTTTGGTCAGTACTCTCTTCGCGTCACTGCTTGCCGTGCGCGCCCTGCCCCACAGGCGGCGGCGCCATGCCCAGCGATCTCGTCGCAAGCCCGGGCGATTCAAAGGCTCCTGACTGGCCGGTGGTGGACTCTTGATCCACCCGCCATACGTCGCATCTGGCCGGAGCAACTCGACAGTATGACTTGTGGCTCGGTCCTTGGCACGTGCCTATTGCTAGGTTGTGAGAGAATTGCCAATTCAGCTAGCCGGACTATCCTTTTGCATCGTTTCAGCGGTAGTTGTCACCCGCTTGTGGCAGAAGATCGTTACGAGAGCGGTTCGTTCGCGACAAACCGAGACTGATTCAACGTGACGCTGTTCATGACGGACCATAACCGCCACCTGCAGTCGCACGTGGCCTTTCGATTCCCGGCGCGCGGTGGCATGATGGGAGCGAGAAGACTTTGCGCCGCGGCGCAGTGACGTGAGACAACGGCCACACCGCTGAGGCTCTAGTTAGGTGTCCAATCGTCGATGCGAGACTCCGGCTACCAGCGTGTTCATACGGTCACGAAGTACTACGACGGCCCCCGTGAGGAATAGCGGACTTCGATGGTCGTCCACACGCATACGAGGCGCAGTTTGATGAGGAGACGGACGAGTATACCGACATTTTCCTCCTTAGCCCCGTGCCGACGCGGCTGTTTGAGCTCGCGGTGGAATCGTGGAGCATATGGGGGCGGAAGTCTTCCGCGGCAGAACCCCGGGGTTGATCTCTATTCCGCGCCGGAGTGTCTCGGCAGCAGCGTCGGGATCCCCCAAGCCGCACAGCACGTAGCCAGGCTCCACTACCCGGCTCGATCCTTCGCGGCTCACCAACCTGCATTCCAGTAACCCAAGGAACTGATGCGGCGCGTGAAACGTCGCCCGCTCGGAGGTGTCCGCCGTTGAGAGCGGCTCTTCTCCAGGGAAGCGGCGGACCCCGGCCGTGACGGCTGCCCTCGATTCGCTTCCAGGCCCGGCGTTCGGGCGGTGGCGTGCCGGTCGACGTGGTAGCATCGTTTCCATGGACGAGTCGACGCTGGCCTCGCTGGAAGCAGCGTTTTGCATCAGTCCGGACAACGATCAGCTTCTCACGGTGCTACTGCAGGGCTGTCTCGATAACGGTCAGGCCGCTCGCGGCCTCGCCACGCTCGATGAAATCGACCGGGCGTTGAGCGAGCCCGAGCTCCGACTTCTCGCGGCCCGGATCGCCCTCGAAGCGGCCGCCCCGGAGCGCGTACTGGACTACGCAGGGGACGAATCCGCCGAGTCGATGATCCTGCGGGCACGGGCGCTTCTCGTGCTCGAGCGCCGCGACGAAGGTCGCGAATGCTACGAGGCGGCGCTCGCCAGGAATCAGACCCTGGAGGATCCGGTGCTTGCGAGAGCTCTTCGAAGCCGAGTGCGCGCTTTCGGGGAGAC
The DNA here is from genome assembly GCA_965237685.1 of Candidatus Marinacidobacterales bacterium. Lineage (GTDB taxonomy): Bacteria > Acidobacteriota > Vicinamibacteria > Marinacidobacterales > SMYC01 > CBDEGF01. The sequence goes on along the minus strand of CBDEGF010000002.1, from coordinate 1,329,945 downwards.
GAGGACAGGCGGCCCGCGTTTGAAGGTCATCGCCAATGATGACACCGACGACACCGAGGTCCATCGACTGCTCATGCCCGACGAGCGCAAAGTCACGTTCGACGACGTCGGAGGGCTCGAGGAGATCAAGTCCGCCATTCGCAAGCGCATCATTCTTCCGTTTCAGAAGCCGAGCCTCTTCGAGCGTTTCAAAAAACGCGGCGGCGGCGGCATTCTCGTCTACGGCCCTCCCGGCTGCGGGAAGACCCTTCTCGCCCGCGCCACGGCGGGGGAATGTAACGCTCGATTCTTCAACGTCACCATATCCGACATCCTCGACATGTATATCGGTGAGTCCGAGCGCAAGCTCCATGCGGTGTTCGAGACCGCGAGGCAGTCGAAGCCCGCTATCTTGTTCTTCGACGAGCTGGAAGCTCTGGGCGGCAAGCGCCAGTACCACCGCGAGGGAAGCTCGAGCAAGCTCGTGAGCCAATTCCTGTCCGAGCTCGACGGTTTTTCGCAAAACAATGAGGGTGTGCTCGTGCTCGCGGCCACGAACGTCCCCTGGGACATCGATCCGGCGTTCCGTCGTCCCGGACGGTTCGATCGAGTACTTTTTGTGCCGCCCCCGGACCGACAGGCGCGGGAGCACATCCTCAGGATGCTTCTCGACGAGCGCCCGACCGTGCCCGGAGTGGACGTCGGCCGTTTCGCCAAACGCTCGAGCGGATTCTCGGGTGCGGACCTGTTGAATCTTGTCGAGACCGCCGGCGACTTCGCGATCGAGGCATCGCTCGACTCGGGCGAAGAGGTGCCGATTGGCTCCGACCATCTCAAGAACGCGTTCCAACAAGTCAAGCCCACGACGCACGAGTGGCTGAGCTCGGCTCGCAACTACGCGCGCTATGCGAACGAGGCCGGTCACTACGACGAAGTGCTCGAGTTCCTCGAAAAGCACGGCAAGTAACCGACATGTTGAGCTCCGGGTACCGCATTGCCGATGAGCCGAGACCTGGCTCTCTCGCTCACCTGGCCGTCGATCCTCTCTGGCCTTTTCTCGCTGTGATGTTCGGCGGCGCGTGGCTGTCGTGGCCCTGGTTCGTCATCAACGGCTATGCGGTGGGAAGTCCATCCAGGCGCCGCGAGCTCGCCATCACCATCTCTGGCTTTGTCCTGGCCGCGGTTGTTCTCTTCGCCCTGTTCTACGCCTTCGGCAGCGGCCACCTCTCACAGCGAAGCTTGCCGTATGCCCTTGTGGTTCTGACCGTCGCGAAGCTGGCCATCACCTACTGGCTTCACGTTCTTCAGGCGGAGACGTTCGAGATCTACACGTACTATGGAGGGCTGGTGCGCTCCGGCCTCATCGTGCTCATTGCCGCTTACGTGGTCGACCGAGCCGTCGGACCGAAGCTCCTCGAGTCCTTGCCCTTTGTCTACCTGTGGCTTCGGTGATGTCGACGCCGGCGATCGAAAGGCTCTGGAACGAGGCGATGCAGGCATTGTCCCTGGGTCACCTCGCTCGCGCCGTGGAGACGCTTCGCCGGGTGCTGAGTCTCGAACCCGATTTCAGCGAAGCGCACGCGCTGCTCTCCCTTTGTCTTGCGGACATGAAACGGCTGGGTGCCGCGGAGACCGAAGCCCGCATCGCTCTGAGCATCGATGCCGCCTCCGAGCTTGCGCATCGCGCGATGGCCCACGTGAGTACTGCGAGGCGGAACTTCGCCGACGCTGAGGAGCATTATCGAAGGCTCCTCGAGATGAACCCGCAGGAAGACAGCACCCACCGTGACTACGGCGAGCTCTTGATGCTGATGAAACGCGAGCGCGAAGCCGAGGCGCAGCTCGAGCGTGCGCTCGAGCTCGACCCTGACGCCTCCGAGAACCTCGTCGCCATGGGCTGGTTTCGTTTGAACACCAAGAGGATCGCCGAGGCGGAGCGCCTGGCCGAGGACGCTCTCGCGCGCGCACCACGTCATCTCGACGCTCTCGTGCTCATGGGCCGGATCGCGCTGCGCAAAGGCGACATCGACAAGGCGCGCGAGCATGCGCACTGGGCTCTCGGCATCGACCCCACCGACCACGGTGCGCTTACGCTCATGGCGGCCATCAAAGCGAAGACCAACTGGTTTCTTGGCCTTTGGTGGCGTTACAACACCTGGATCGCCGAGACGGGAAGCCGACGTGCGATCCTCGTCCTGCTGGGAGCGTTCGTGCTCTATCGCGTCGGCCGGCAGATTCTGCTCGACGGCGGCAACACCCAGGCCTCGGAGTTGATCTCCTTCCTGTGGATCGGCATCTGCGTCTACACATGGGTCGGCCCGGGCCTCTTTCAGCGCGAGCTCGACAAAGAGATCGGGAAGGTCGAGCTCCGCAGCGATTTCTAAGGCCGCCGACGCCTACCATTGGGAAGAGAAGAGCTCATCGAGCAAATTCCATTTGCGAGGCGTGAAATGAGAACACTTCAATACCTTGTCCGAATCAACAAGGATCCACACAGCGATTGGGAAGCCTCCGTTCCCGATCTTCCAGGCTGCGTCGCCAATGGCAAGACGCTCGACACAACTCTGCGCCGCATCCAAGGCGCCATCGAGTTGCACATTCAGGGTTTGCGGGAGGACGGCGTGCGTGTTCCGAGACCCCGGACCCGCACCGTCGTTCCCCGTCGTACGAAACGGCAGGTTGATTTCTTCGCAACCGTTGAGGTTGCGGCCTAGGAGTGCCGTCAACGGTGGGCCAGCCATCAACAACCAAACTTGACCAGCACAACAATACTCGCTTCCTCAGTCACCCACTGTTGAGCCAGCTGCTTAGCCTGCTTGAAGATCATCTTCACCCAGCAATCGGATTACCCCGGCCGTCCCGTCGACCTCGACCGTCTGGCCGTCGCGAAGCTTCGATACCACCCGGTCAACCCCCACGACGCACGGCTTTCCGTACTCGCGCGCGATCACCGCGCCGTGCTGGAGAGTCCCACCGACTTCGAGCACGACCGCTGCAGCGCTCACGAAAAGCGGTGTCCAGCCGGGGTCCGTCGTGTAAGCGACCAGCACGTCCCCCTTCTCGACCCGCTTGTCGCGCGGGTTGCGGAGCACCTTTACCGGCCCCGTCACCGCTCCCGGCGACACGGCCATGCCGACGAGCTCGCCGGGCTTCCCTTCACGCCGCGGCGGGCGCAGGATACGGCCGCGCGAGTCGATCACTTGCGGGAACTCCGTCACGTGGGCGGCGAGTTGCTTCGCGAAGCGCGTCCGCTCCGCGCGGAGCCCGCGCAGATCCAACGCGGGATCCCGGGCGGCCGCCTCGAGGTCGTGAAACGTCAGGTCGAAGACGTCCTCGGCCGCGTCGAGACGACCCTCGTTCACCAGGCGTTTCCCCTCGATCAGGGCGCGCTTGCGAATCGCGTAGGTGAGCAAGACCGCGTGGTACTTGGGCGTGTCGCGGGTTCCGCCGAAGAGCTCAATGAGTCGGTGGACACGACGCAGCAGCGCTCGCCGCAGCCAACCCGAGCGGCCCAGCAGCTCTTCGTAGGCGCGCCGCCGCCCCTCGACGTTGCGCTGGTGCGCGACCTCTGGGTCAAAGCCCGCCTCGTCGATGGCCATGAGGGACATCTGCTGCAGCGCGAGGATGGGGTCGTCGGCGTAGCGCGGGCTCGCCACGTCCATCTCCAGCGGGCCGCGACAGCCGAACCGCCGCACGAAGGCGTCCCACTCGCTCAAGAACTCCGCCGGCATCTCGCGCTTCTCGATCCGCTCTGCAAGACCCTCTATGTTGTTGTCGTCGTCGAGATGGGATCGGTCCAACAGCTTCGCCAGGCGGAACAGCGCGATCCCCTGCTCGACGACGAGGTTGCCGGTGAAACCCCGCCTGAGCTTCCCGGCCTGGGCCCTCGCCTCCTCCGACTTTCTCGGGATCAAGAAGTCGGGCGAGACCAGCCCGGCGAGCAGCGCCGGCATCGTCACGTTGAACATCTCCCGCCATATGCTTTGCGTGTACGTCCGTGCGAACTCGTCGAGTGGCAGGTCGTAGTCGAGCTTCTCGGTGATCTCCGCCTCGAAGGCGTCGACCTTTCGCTGGTACGCGCGCCGCGCCCGCTCCGGCGTGAGGAAGTTCCAGAGCGCATTCCAGAAGAACCCGCGCAGCAACCAAAGGAGTTTGGGAATGAGCAGCAAGAGTCGGAGTCGCAACCACGGAGGCCGCGTCGCCGCGCGGTGTTGCTTCGGATCGATGTTGGCCAGGATCTCGGCCAGCAGCGCGTCGGTGGGAGCGCTGCTCTTCGACATCGCCCTGGGACTCATCCCTAGCCACATGAAATTGGAGAGGTTCATGTAGAATCGGCAGCCCGCTGTGAACACCAGACCTCCTGCGGGCGTGAAGTCCTCGACTCCGAGGAGTCTCTTCAGCACACTCGAGTACAACATGTCTTCTATCCAGGCGAGGCCGAGCGGCGAGATCGGCTCGTTGGTGGTCAGGCCCTTAGAGAGCGCCGCGTCCACGTACAGCCGCCTGCGCTCGCCCCGGTTCGTCATCATCGCGGGTGGGAGCGGCACGTAGGTGGTGATGGGGCGCGCCTGCAGGACGTGGAGCTGGCTATCGGCGTATGTCCACTCGATCTCCGTCGGGCGCCCGTAGAGCTCCTCGATGCGACACAGCACGTCGACGAGCTCGCCGAGCTGGGCCACACTCAAAGTCAGGTCCGTTGAGCGGTATCCTTCGCGCTCCACGGTGCCCCCGTCGCGACCGAGCCAGATCGAGACCTGCTTGGCGCCGAGCTTCTTCTCGACGAGCTTGCCACTCACCTTGTCCACGACGAAGTGGTCTGGCGACGCAAGCCCAGCGACGACCGACTCGCCGAGCCCCCAGTTGGCGTCGATGACGGCCTCGTCGTAGTCGTTCGTCAGCGGGTTGAGCGAAAACCCGACCCCCGCGAGCTCGCTCGCGATCTGCAGCTGGACGACGACGGCTAGGCGAGACGACAGCACGTCGAACCCGTGCTCCCGCTTGTAGACGAACACGCGCTCATCGAAAGTCGAGGCGAAGCACTGTCGTAACGCCTGCTCCAGTTCGTGCCCGCGAACGCCCAGCTTCGTCTCGTAGGCGCCGGCGAACGAGGCCGATACAAGGTCTTCCTCGGGCGAGGACGACCGCACGGCGAACAGCGCGCCCTCTCCCAGCGCCGCGAGCTGCTTGCGCAGCTCTTCGAGGGTCTCCCGCTGGTTCGCCGTCAGTGCGAGGTCCGAGCAGAGCCGCTTCAGCTTGTCGCAGAGCGTTGACCACGCATCGGGGTTCGCATCGACGAGGGCCGTCCACGTCGTCGATGCCCGAATCGCGTCAAACCAGGGAGCGAAGAACTCCGTGGTGAGCACAGCGCCGGGCGGAACGTGCAAGCCCGCCTCGGCCATCCAGATTAGCGAATAGCCCTTGCCACCGACCTCCGCGAGGGTCGCCTGCGCGACGCCCCCGGTGATGAAGGCGATCTGCTCGCGAGAGTCGCTCATCGCCTCCATATACCCCGGCCAGTAGCGACGATCAAGGCCTGACGATCGATTCGATCCAGGAAATCCGTCCTCCGTGACTTTCAACCTACGGATTACGTGTCGTTCCCGGGTGAAGACCAACCAACACCAACCGAGACTAACCGACACGAAAGACACGACAAAGCGGTGATGGTCGTCTCCGTTGTTTCGGCGCTGCCGGGGTAGTTTTGGCACCACGTTGGCACCACGTGCGGGCGTGCCACTAGATGCTCGCGTCCTCATCCGCCGTAGCGATGAGCGGAGTTCTCATGTCGCCGAATCATCGTGATACACCGACCTCAAACCAGTCTCGGGCGTTAGAGACGAGCCGCTCGGTCCACTCACTGTATCTGGTCGTACTTGCGTCATGAGCGCGTAGGGCGAAGAACGTTCTTTGCACACTGAGCCCTACCCACCGCGTCTCGTAGCGCGCTTCTCCTGACTCAAGCATCTCGACTTCGCCACCGGTACCGGGCTTCATGTAGGACACGGAGCCTGCCAGTTCAACGGGTAAAGCGGACTTCGCATACAGGATTGCGGAGCAGCACCGAATCACGGTCGATTCGAAGGACGGTCTTGCGCGGTAGGCGGAGGTATCCACCCGTAAAGAAACAGTGATGCATCACTGAACAGATTGCCGCTACGCTTGAGTTCTGCTTGAAGTGCCTCGCGCGTTAGGAAGGTGGCGTCCTTCTCCGTCGAGATAGGAGACAGCATGGTAAGGGTGCCGCTGCCGGGGCCGCGAAACACAGTCTTGCTCAATTGCCAGTCAAACTCCACATAACCCAGAAAGGCAACGAGGCTACGTATCATGAAGTCCTTGGTCACCGCATCGCGATCGCCGTCGAAAGGCGTCGGCGATGCCGCCGCTAGCGACCGGCCAAGTACGATCTCAGCCGACGGTCGCCATCCGCCGCCCTCGGGATAGGCCCATTGCCGGATCGAGCGTTCGGCCCGATCGATGGTGAACTCGGCACTAATGTGGTCATGCTTGAGCGTACTCCTCAGCTCAAAGAGCAATTGGATCCTATACAGAGCAATCGCCCCAAACAGAGCGCCGGCAGCAAGGACGACATTACTGGACGCCCGATTCGCCCAAACCAGCACGCCAGCGGTTGCGGCGGCAACCACGAGGGCGGCTACGTTCACGATCAGCACCACGTTCACGTTGTCCTCACTAGACGGTGGCTATCGGCTCTGGGCTGATTGGCCAGCTACGTACGCCATAACAGCAGCGATGAGCGGCGGGAGTCAAGCCCTTTCTTAGTTGAAACTCTCCACGGCTCACGTTTACGCGACCTTCTTCTTCGATACGGTTGATGTCTTCGCCTCGATCTTCAGTTCCCGCTGGAGAGCTTCGCGAAGCTTCGGAAGATGGCGGTAACCCACCACCTTCCTCAAGCGCGGTTCGATGTCCACGAGCGCCGTCGCCAGCCAGCGTTGGCGCTGGCTCGAGTTCTTCCAGTGGTCTACCTTCGCGCAGCGTTCCTCGACGAGAGCATTGACGGATTCAAGGCAGTTCGTCGTCTTGAACGAACGGCCCAGCACCCCGTACACGCCGAGTCGATACAACGTCAGCGTCTCCTCGAGGCCTTCCTCAAGACTGCCAGCTGCGGATTGGTTCCGCTCTTCTAATTCACCGTGGAGTTGCTCGAGCGCTGCGAGGGCCTCTTCGTACTCCGGCCTGTTGTAGGCCCACTGAAGCCGCTTGCGCCATGACGCCTGCTCGCCCTTGGACAGGTAGCTCACCACATTTTCACGTTTGTGCCACTGGCAGCGTTGTATCAGGACCCGCTTACGGAATGCCTTCTTTACTGCCGCTTGGAGACCCTTGCCGCCGTCGATGATCACCAGCAGACCCTGGGAGATATCGAGTCCCCGCTCGAGCAGTGAACGCAGGAACGGCGTCAACACCTGCGCGTTCTCCGTGTCTGTCTCCACGAAGCCCAAGAAGCGTTTTTCGCCGCAAAGCGTGATGCCCAGCGCCACGACCATCGTTGCGTCCGCGAACGTCTTCCCGTCCAGAAACAGCGCCACCACATCCTCACCGGACAGATCCCGTTCCTGCATCTCTCGGAGCTTCGCAGCGCTCGCTTGCACGAACCCTCGGAGACCGTCGAGCTCGACAGCCCGATGGCGCCCGGAATCGCTTCCGCTGCCGCCTCGTAGTTGCGACAGGAGATTCCGTAGAGAACTCGTTTCAGTAGAAGATCATTCACCTCACCGCTGTGGCTCACCGCCTCGTAGGAGCGAAGGGGAATCTCTCCTCCCTCGATGCTCCGAACCCGTGGCACACGGATCGGTACCCGCTGGCCCGCAAGCCCTACCGTGCCCGGGTTGGTTCCGTGACGGCGACCGCGCTCCACCTCGTCCTTGCGAGCGTATCGATCTCCCGCCAACGCCTTCACTTCGTCGTCGAGCAACTCGTGAACGTGCATTAGACCAAGGGGGACCAACGAACGAATCATCTCTACCTTGGCGTCCAGCTCGAGCTCCCCGTACTCCTCGTGCCTCACGATCTCGACCTCACCCAAACGACGTGACTTCTTGCGTTTCTTGACCGTACGTAGCAGACTTCCCATCTCGGCTCCTTTCTCTTGCGGCTTGATGTTGTTTGTTCAACGTCATCAAACCACAGGGTTTGGAGCCGTTTCAATTTCCAACTAGGATTGGCACACTTCCGATTGCCGAAGCAATCCGTTGTCAGGTAGATAATCTTCATACCGTGCCCAAACAACGACTCGAGAGATACGTGGGAACTCTCGATCCGGACACCATGCGGGAAGTCTCCCGGAGAGTCGTGTTAGCACTCGAGTTGGAATCTTCCGTGTACGAAGCCTGACGTCGCGGAGCGCGGAATACACCGGAAAGGCTGGACATGCCGAGCGAGAAAAGCCGGAAGCGGATGGACATGCTGGTCGAAAGCTTCACCAAGAAATCAGGAACCACGACCCATCCCGACAAAATTGTGACCGACGCGGTCGTCCAAGGGCTTGCGAACCACCTGGACGAGCTCGGAAAGCCTCTTTGCCCGTGTCGCTTCTATCCCGACAAGCAAGAGGAAGTGAAACACCGAACGTGGATCTGCCCATGTGACGACATGCAGATTTACAAGTATTGCCATTGCCTTCTGTTCGTGGAGGAGAATGGCCAACCGATCACGGAGTATCTCCCCGAAAACCACGACGGCCTGCAGATTTATGGAATCGTGACCGATCCGACACCCGATCCAAGGTCGGGCACTCCGCGACAAAGCGGCTGAACGCGAAAAGGAGCGCAAGGAGCGTCCGTCGTAAAAAAATAGGAGCGGGGGCCTCCCCACTCCCTAGGCCTGACGTTTCACCCACCACTGGCTACGGAGACAGGAGACGTCCGTGGAGGCATCATCGCCCGCATCCTCGAAGTCGAGCCCGAGCCGATCACTTCCTTGAAACCGGTGACGCCGCGGGCCCTGTGGTCGAGGATCCGACGTTGCTTGAAGAAAGACCGTGAGCTGCAGATGTCGCTTTTGTGAAGGACCGCAGAAGGAACCACGCGATCAGATCTCGATCAATGTCACCGGCCGAGCGGCTGCCTCGGCAAGTCGGCGGATATCATCGGGATCGCTGGTGGCAATGCGGTCGCCGTTGCGGGCGATGAGCACCACGGCAGCGTCGATCGGGTCCGACATTCCCGCCTTGCCGAGAACAACGCCGCAGTTGCGCCCAAGCTGATCGTCGACGGTGACGATGTCGACTGCGTTGAGGAGTCGCGCGAGGTTGACTTGCCTGCCTCGGCTGTCACGCCAGACCTGCGCTACGACGAAGGGGTGGGTTCGCAACTCCAGACCGTGTGCCTGCGCGACGCGAAGTCGAGCCAGCATGCTTCTATCGTTCTGTTCGACAGCAAGCAGGGCACCCGCGTCGAGCACCAGGGCGCTCACCCGGCCTCGCGTGCGCGCAGCCCCAGCTCAGCCTCAGCCTTGCCGAGCTCTTCGGAAGTGAGCGGCCCGTACTGATCCTCCCAGTCGTCGAGGAGCTTTCCCAGCGCCTCGGACCGGAGCTTCGCTGCGGCTGCCTCGGCCATCCAGGAGGAAAGATTCTTGCCCGAGTGCTGCGCGGCTGCTCGAACCTCGTCCCCGAGATTCGGATCCATCGATATGCTCATCTTATCGACCTTCATGCTTCAATATTACCACGGTATGACCTACCACGGTAGGAACCGATCGATACGGGGGGAGGTGCTACAGTTTTGGATCATCCGGAATTCTCGCCTTTCGGCGGCGTTGTTGTATGAATATTGGTAAGTCATTGATTCTATTGACTCTGCGATTTTGACCCCAAAAACGTAACTTGCTGATTCCTTTAGGTTTGTCGGGAATCATGCAACAACGCCTCGGCGAGGCCTCGCCGTAGCTCGCGGAAGACGATCATGCCGCGAGCGGAGGCGGGCCCGCCCTCGCCGATTGGGGAGATGACCTCGTACGGTCCGAGCTTGCGTCCAGCTTCCAGAGCCATCCGCCGCTGACTGGGACGGGGAGGTAGCCCGTCACACGAGAAGGCGCTGCGCCTGTCGGCCTTCCATTACCTCGTACGCCACGACGACGACTTCGGGATCCCGCATCGGAAGGCTCCCGACTGCCCATTAGGATGTAGCAAAAGGAGCATCGAGATGCTACAGTGACAGCATGCGAACGACAATAAGACTCGACGACGATGTGAGCGCCGCCATCGAGCAGCTGCGAAAGAAGTCGAACATGGGAGTCAGCGAGGCCGTCAACCAGCTGATCCGGCGAGGCCTCAGCGCGCAGAAAGAGCGGCGTCCCTTCATGCAGCGAACCAATCCTCTGGGCCTGCGAATCGACGTGAGCAACGTTGCTGAGGCCCTCGAGCTACTCGAAGGGCCCACAGCCCGCTGATGCTCGTCGACGCGAATCTCTTGCTTTACGCCGTCGACGAGCGCAGTCCCCATCATCGGATCAGTTTCGACTGGCTCACGTCCTCGCTGAACGGAGACCGACGGGTCGCCCTGCCGTGGCTTAGTCTCGCGGCGTTTTTGCGAATTTCGACCAACCCCCGCGCCTCAGAGGAGCCTCTAGCTCCGTCGGAGGCCTGGGAGCTCGTGACGAACTGGCTGAGCCACGATCTGACTTGGATCCCGAATCCGACGGACCGTCACGCCGATGTGCTCGGCTCTCTCGTCCAACGCTACGACCTGCGCGCCAATATGATCACCGATGCCCAACTCGCAGCTCTCGCGATTGAGCACGGCCTCCAACTCTATTCGGCTGACACCGATTTCGCCCGTTTCTCCGAGATCGATTGGGTCAACCCGCTCGTGTGAAGGATCGCCCTTCTTCTCTCCGGCGGTGACTTGACAGGGGGCCGAGGGAGGTGCTGGGCGTCAAAGACATCGCAACGGCACCGCACGGGGCGTTCGAGCTCGGTGAACCAATTGAGGACGGGGATCGGAACCCTGTCGGGGGCGCCCGGCGTCATCGGATGTGGGCGTTGCCGTCCCGCCCCGCCCGGGGATTCTCCGTCAATCAAAGAGTCCCGACTCTGCAAGTTGCCTGGCTATCCGCAACACTTCGTTCCCGCCCAGCGTTGTCTGAGTGCCGAACTACGCTATCACGAGGTTCTTGGACGGAGACACGTAGAGGCCCTGTCCGCCGAACCCACCTTTGTAGAAGTCGCCGTCCGACGTGACGATGTCCCACTGGTAGCTATTGTGACGGAAGGACTCGTTTCCGAGCATCGCGTTGCGCGAGCGCAGAGCTTCTTCCGTGGTCAACTCGGGCCGCCCGGCACTCTGGATCTTGTCCATGTACGCATCGGACACGACTGGATCGCCCTCGGCCCGGACCGACGGGGTAAACAACATCCCGTAGCGCGCCAGGTCACGTAGGTTGCTGCTGACACCGCCCGCTGAGAACGCGGCGCCGTTTGCAGTGCTCGCGAGCAGGGCGTCGGACTCGGGGCCAGCTCTTTGCCAGATCTCCCGTTCGACGAAGTCTGAGAAACGCTCGCCGGACACGACTTCCACGAGCCAATTGAGAACCTCGGTATTCACCGAGGTATAGTCGAAGACCTCGCCGGGTGATCTGAGCCGTGCCATCTCCTGGAGTGTGCCCATGGGGTCGTCCTGCACACGCTCCGTCACGGGCCAGCCAAAGGCATCGTAGAACGTCCAGAAACACGAGTCAGCGTCACTCTTCACTTCGGGGCAATCGACGCCGGACGCCATGTCGAGGACGCCGATGATCCGAATGCCTTCCCAGGCGGTTCCGCCCAGTCCCTGGAGGTAGAAGTCGATGGGCCGATCGACATTGATCTGCCCACGGTCTTCCAGGATAGCCACGGAGGTCGAGACAAATGTCTTGGACACCGAGAACCAGACGTGCTTGTCGGTCGGGAGCATCCGAGGATAGTCTTCGAAGACGACCCTCCTGTCGTGAACGACGATCACACCATCCGTGGGGGAGTTCCTCACATACTCGGCGACAGTCTTCTCACCTGCGTCGACCGCAACCGCGAAGTCTCCGACCGCGTCCTGGTGATCGGCGATGAGCTCTCTGGTGTGCCCTGTTCTACTCAGAACGATGTGGGGCCAGAACTCGGACATGTTCAGGTAGACGTAGCGGCTCAGATCTCCGCCGCCAGACCACGAAGTGAAGGCCGGCTCGAACTGCTGACGAAATCTCTTCGCCTCCTCGAGCGTGAAGGAGTGGTTCTCTTCGACGTGCATACCTGCGGCAGGAGCGGCCTTCTGTTGTTCCGTCCGCGAAGACTCCGTCGCGGGCATGCAGGACGCAGTCAACAACAGCGCGATGGCGACGATCGGTGTTTTCATGGCCTGAGACTCCAAGGGATCGGAGGAATCATCGGTTCGTGGATGCGTGCGGGACCTGGTTTTCTCAGCGTTCGTGAGAGAGTTTCCATTTCAGTCCCTCGTGGAGCGTACCAAAAGGCCGAGAGCGGCAGAAGCGACGTCTGGCGAGTCCTTCAGGAGGCAGGAGGTGTGCGGGGACAATTTGGGCTGCGTTTGACGAGGAGAGGAAATCGCGAGCCGTCGGCGAGCGCCGCCGGCGACGGAGGTTCGGCGTGCATCGTCTTCAGCAGAATCTCCTGGGGCGAGGCTGCCCTCGACAATCTCGTTTCCAGTGAGAAGGAAACAGGCCACCGCTCCCAGTGACTACACGTCGGACCGCGTGTCTATCGTGGCCGGGTCGCTAACGCGCTCCGGCGCGATGTAGATCGGCGTGCCACCGAGAAGGTGCTGAGACAGCGTGCTCCGGTTTCAAGAGCGAGGAGTTGGCGTGCGGGAAGACCTGTTCGACATGTCGGTCGAGTACTACCAGGCGGGGGGACTCCTCGAGTTCGGCGACGGTCCGGCCAAGCCCTACGTCAGCCTCACCGGGAGGCTCGCCCGACTCAATCCGAAACCGAACGGCCTCGACAGCGAGTGGCGCTTTTCGACGACGTTTGCTGGAGCGTCAAGGTCCTGCCCGGCCGCATTGGCTTCCGGGCCGAGTTTCGCCTGCTCGTCCCTTTCTACGGTTCGGGCTTCTCGATCGGCTGCGGGCTCCCAGCGGGCTGCTACACCGGCGTCAGTGGATTCACGGCGACGCTACAGGGCAACGTGAACGGTGGATTGATCATCGCCTTCTAGCCCACTACTGTTTCGGGAATACGGAGGCGCCTCCCGAGACGGTCACCGCCAGGGTAGGGTTGCCGAGGTACTCGACCGTCGCCGCGCCGCTCACCTGTCCCTCGAGACGGTTGGTGGCATTCACCACGACACGGCTGACACCCGAGACCTGGAGACTCACGATCTCGCTCTGAAGGTGCGTATTCCGGGGCATCGTGAACGCAGATTCCAGCCGAAGGTGAACATCCATTCCAAAGCATCGTGAACACGGATTCCGGGGATCGTGAACATGGATTCCGGGGAAGGTGAACACGGATTCCAGGCAACGTGAACGCCGGTTCCGGCATCGCGAACGCTCATCGATAGCACGTTTCAAGGCACTCTAGGTCGTACCCGGAAGGAGGACAATCTAGGAAATGGCAGCTAAGAGGTTATCGATGAGAAAAATACGAGAGGTTCTAAGGTTAAAGTACGAGCTGGGTTTTACTCACCGCACGATCGCAAAGGCACTTCGCGTGGCGGTTGGAACGGTGAGTATTACTTCGGTGGCAGTACGGAGATCTGGGTTCCGGACAACTTGAAGAGCGGCGTGGATTTGGTGGACCGTTACGAGCCAGGGATCAACCGGACGTACGAAGAGCTGGCGACGCATTACGGTGCGGTTGTGGTCCCGGCTCGGGTGTTCAAGCCGAAAGACAAAGCGAAGGTGGAGTCGGCAGTGCAGGTGGCGCAGCGCTGGATCCTGGCGGTGCTTCGTCATCGCACGTTCTTCAGCCTGGCGGAACTGAACGAAGCCATCTGGGAGAAGTTAGAGGTCCTGAATGCGCGTCCGATGCAGAAGCTCGGTGTGAGTCGGCGGGAGTTGTACGAAAGGCTAGACCGGCCCGTACTGAAACCGCTACCGCAGGAGAGCTACGAGTTATCGACGTGGAAGCGGTGCAGAGTGAACATCGACTACCACGTGGAGGTGGAGAACAACTTGTACAGCGTTCCCTATCAGCTCATTCACGAGAAAGTCGAGGCACGGGTGACGGCCTCGGTGGTGGAGGTCCTGTTCAAAGGAAAGCGCGTCGCGTCGCATCCCCGCAAGAAAGGAAAGGGGCACTACTCCACGAACCCGGAGCATATGCCACGTTCGCATCGGGAGCACCTGGAGTGGACGCCGTCGCGGCTGCTCCACTGGGCGGAGCAGTCAGGTCGCGCCACGGGAAGGCTGGTTGCGGGGATTCTAGAGAGTCGGCCTCACCCGGAGCAGGGATTTCGCTCTTGCCTGGGAGTCATGCGACTAGGCAGCCGCTGGGGCAGTGAGCGTCTCGAGGCCGCTTGCGCACGAGCGGAAGCTTTGAGCTCTTACAGCTATCGCACGGTGAAAAACATTCTCTCGGCTGGTCTGGATCGTGTGGTGCTCGAATCGGACGCCGAAGCGAAACCGCGAGAGGAGCACGAGAACATCCGAGGCGCGGATCACTACGAAGGAGGAGAGTCCCGATGCTGACACCCGAAACGATAGAAAAGATGAACGCCATGAAGTTGTTCGGCTTGGTGTCCGCGTTCGAAACCCAGTTGAGCTCGAGCGAATACAAGGAGCTGAGCTTCGAGGAACGTGTGGGACTCCTGGTCGATGCCGAGTGGACCGCCCGCGAACAGCGTAAGCTTTCTCGACGACTGCGAGCGGCAAAGCTCCGCTATCCGGCATGTTTGGAGAACGTGAACTTCCAAGCGCCTCGAGGCTTAAACCGCGAACAGATCTTGAGCCTGGGCAACTGCCGCTTTGTCGGTGAGCGCCATAACCTGCTCATCACCGGCCCGACGGGGATTGGCAAATCGTTCTTGGCTTGCGCCTTCGTGGAGCGGGCCTGTCGTCGCCGCTTCACCGGATGCTACGTGCGAGCACCGCGCTTGCTCCACGAGCTCGCGGTCGCTCGTGGTGATGGTTCCTACGCCCGGCTTTTGACGAAACTCGCCAAGCTGGACTTACTGGCTATCGATGATTGGCTGCTTCACCCGCTGAAAGAATCGGAGAGACGGGATCTAATGGAGGTCATCGAAGACCGCGCCGAGCGTGGCTCCACACTCATCGCGACCCAGATTCCGCTCAAGCAGTGGCACGAAGCGATTGGCGACCCAAACCAGGCAGACGCTATCTGCGATCGCATTCTCCACAGCGCGCACCGCATCACTCTCAAAGGAGCTTCTCTGAGAAAGACCAAGGCTGCGCCAAAGGCATCTGACAACGCCGATGCATGAGCGAGCGAGGGACCACAGCGTCGATGCGATAAAAACGGGTGAAACCGTCAAACCCGGGGTACCAGACGATGCGGCGCCAAAACGACGCGCGAGAATGCCTCAGGAAGCGTCTTCTCGAGCCAGGCCATACCCCAGCAACCCCCCGAAACCAGCCCCACATCGCCCGGGGTTCGGCCGCGGCAGGTCGCTGCCTACGGGAGCGGGAAAGTCGCTTCGCGTCTTTCCTTACGCCCGCTCCCTCCGGCACCGACCTGCCGCCCCTTGCTACACAACACGCAGGTAAGATAGGTTCACGTTTTCAATCAGTGGAAAGGAAGGTCACCCAACACTTCATCGCTTCGATGAGCGTTCGGCTTCACCGGATTCGCTGTTCAGCTTGCTCTGGATTCGGCGTTCACGATGGCTGGAATACGCACTGAAGGGTCTCCGCAAGGTAGCGGGCGGTGCCGGAGGCTGCCAGATTCTGCCGCGCAGCCGTGCCGCTGAGCCGTGCGGTGGAAACTCCACTCACCGCTACGTCGAGCACATCCGCGCTCAAGCCGCTCGCCTCGACCTCCATCACGCCGGAGATGGCCAGGGAACGGAGCTCACGGACCGTGAGGCGATAGACGATCTCCTCGTGAAGCATGACATGTCTGTCTCTGGTAAAGGCGGTGTCCAGCCCGCCTTCGGTACAGGGCGGCATGAGATGCCGATTCAAGGAACAAGCTGCGAGACTCCGTCGAGTGCGTCGCCCGACGGGGTGCGGACGGTGTTGCGTCACGCTCGAACTCCGGACGGGTTGCGACGATCCCCTGGTTGCCCGCTGCCCACCATTGGCGTAACATCGTCGGCCTGAAATGTCACTCTCACCCGGCACGAAACTCGCCCACTACGAAATCGTCGAGCCCATTGGGAAAGGCGGGATGGGAGAGGTTTATCGGGCGAGAGACGGAAAGCTCGGACGGGATGTGGCGATTAAGGTCTTGCCTGATGATTTCGCCAAAGATGAAGAACGCCTGAGACGATTTCAGCGGGAGGCGAAAGTTCTTGCGTCTCTCAATCATCCGAACATTGCCGCGATCTACAGACTGGAGCAATCGGACAAGACGCACTACCTCGTCCTCGAGCTCGTTCCTGGGGAGACTCTCGCGGAGCGAATCGCACGCGGTCCCATTCCTGTAGAGGAAGCTCTCGAAATCAGCGCCAAGATCGCGGAGGCCTTGGAGGAAGCGCACGAGCAAGGGATTGTTCATCGAGATTTGAAACCCGCCAACATCAAGCAGACCGAGAACGGCAAGATCAAGGTTTTGGACTACGGTTTGGCGAAAGTGTTCCAGGAGGAAACAGCTGAGGCTGATACTTCGATGTCACCCACACTCACGCGGGATGCTACCCGGGTTGGAGTGATTCTCGGGACCGCTGCGTATATGTCTCCCGAACAAGCGAAGGGCAAGCGGGTCGACAAACGGACGGATATCTTCGCGTTTGGTGCAGTGCTCTTCGAGATGCTGACCGGACAGCGAGCCTTCGCCGGGGAGGATGTCTCCGACACGCTGGCGGCGGTGTTGCGCGCCGAGCCGGACTGGAATCTACTCCCCCGAAAATCACCGGCGGTTCGCCAGGTCTTGCGCTTGTGCTTAACGAAGGATCCGAAGCAACGGGTGCGCGACATGGGCGATGTGCGTCTGGCGATGGAGGGTGCGTTCGAGACCGAGGCTGCGACGGAAGCGTCAGTTGCTGCACCCGCAAAACTCGCCCTCTGGCAACGACCGCTGCCAGCGCTGATCCTCGGTCTGATGATGGCTGGTCTCGTCGTCTGGAGTGTGACGCGCCCACCGACGTCGGCGCTCCGGGTCTCTCGTGCCTCGATGGACTTACCGCAGACGCAAACGCGGACCAACACCGGACGTCGTGGCGTAGCCGTCTCGCCCAGAGGTACGCATGTCGTCTACGTCGCTAACCAGCAGCTGTACCTGCGCGCCATCGATGAGATGGACGCGAAGGCTCTTGGCGGCACGGAAGGGAGCGCTCCCACGATCCCGTTCTTTTCACCCGACGGGCAGTGGATCGGGTTTTACTCGATGCGCGATAGTCAACTCAAGAAGATCGCGCTGACGGGCGGCGCGGCGGTGACACTTTGTGAAATCGGGGCAACCTCCGGCGCGAACTGGGGCCTCGACGACACGATCGTCTTCGGGCGGGGCGACGATGGAATCTTTCAGGTGTCGGCTGCAGGTGGCACGCCGGAGCTTCTCATTCCCGTGGACGCGGAGAACGGCGAGCGCGCCCACGGCCCGCAGATCCTGCCCGATGGCCGGAACGTGCTGTACACCCTCGCTCTCACGAATGATTGGAACGAAGCCCAAATTGTCGTGCAATCGTTGGACACCCGCGAGCGGCGTTTGCTCATCGAAGGCGGCACCGATGCCCGCTATCTGCCGACCGGGCATCTGGGTCTACGCCTTGGCTGGGAACCTGCTGGCGGTACCGTTCGATCTCGACCGCCTCGAAGTGATCGGCGGCTAAGTACCGCGTGACGACTTAAAATCCCCTGCGTTCGGGTGGTCAAGCTCGCAACCATTGAATTCGGCGTGTTGTCAGCAAGTATCTCGCGCTGTGACGAACGTGACAACGATAACGGGAGCTGTATAACTGCCGGTGCAGCCGACGACCGGCCGTACATTATTAAGAGACTGGACGACGCCGCTCGCAGCTGACACAGATGGCTATTTGGATGCCTAGCGTTTGCGTGTGTCGAGAAGACCTCTTCTCGTTGGTACAGCCTGCGCGCTGCCAAGCGTCATCCGTCCGTCTTCCCAGAAGGTGGCGTTTCGTGAACAGCGGACACGGCGGCCGCGACTCAGCGGAGGAATGCCTGAGCCGACCGCAGATCGGACTACGTACCACCAGGGACGCGTTACCGCGGCACGCACCATCGTCGCTGTCCTCAACGAGCTCCTTATACGACCGCTCGGACGATGGACAAGCCGTCATCACTGTTCGTGAAGTAGACGAGAGCTGCGCCTCGATCCCAGTATCCAATCGTATAAGCCTTATACCCCAGATTCTCATGCCGAAAGGCTCGAACACTTCTTGGCTCGCGAGCTCGTTCAACGAAACGCCCGTGATCGACTCGACGACCTTCTGAAGGTAGACGTAGCCTTCTCCGGAGTAGCCAAATCGTTCTCCCGGCTGTGGTCTCTACTGAAGCGGCTTCCCTTGAGGAAGTTCCCCCCAAGGCGCTCGGCTTCTTGACCTCCGACCACGCGTTTCTCTCGGGGAGCCGCAGCGGCTGGTCGTTCTCGACAAACTGAGCGCGCCGCACCAAAATAACACGCTGCTGGAGCAGTCGGCCGAGCACTAGGCCTCGGTCGATCTTTTGGCTCGGCCGCAGCTCAGCAGCACGGAGAAACAACGAGGAATTCCTCCAATGATTGTTAGGACTTGGACTGCGCATACGACTCCCGACCGCGAGTCTGCTTACCTAGACAAGGTACGGCAAGTGGTGCTTCCACATTTGCGAAGCGTTTCGGGCTATCTTGGCTCGCACTTCCTGCGGCGGTCTGCAAACGGCGAGCTTGAAATTCTGGTGTTGACGTACTGGGAATCAATGGAGGCAGTAAGGTCGCTCGCGGGTGAAGAACCCATATCGAAGTACCTGCCAGAGTTCAAGAATCCGAAAGTCGCGGTTGGGCCGAACAAAACGGTTCCGGCTGACCTGGAAATCACGCCGCACGACCTGTTCACGCACACCTCGGGAGTCAGGGACCCACTCTCACGCGTCGAGAAGTATCTCTATCCTTCGCTGGCCGGTCCCGCCGTCGCGCGCCAAGCTCGGGGCAGTGTAGGATCAACGGAGTGGCTTGACCCTACCGGAGGGACGTCGCCATGAGCGACACGACTTTCGAAATCGAGCATTATCTCACCGAGATCAAGGTTGGCCCGTACCGCGGGCATAAGCCCTGGAAGCTGGATGCGAACCGCTCCGTGTATTTCAAGTCCGGTGACGACCGCAAATACGAGGGCGAGACGAAATACGTGTACGCGGGGACGGCCGGTAAACTCCGCCGCACGGTCAGGTTTGCGGCCGACAATCGCTACAACAATCCATTCGAAATTCGCTACGGGACGTTGGCAAGCGGGGCAATTGTCGTCCACCACGACGTAGAAAACGTGGTGCACGGGAAACAACTCACTCCGTTCTTACTGAACGCCCAGGAATACGTGCTCAAGTTCACGCCGCCAAGCGAAGAGCCGTGGCCCTACCTCGACCTCGAAGTCTACAAGGGATTCGACCGGGGCAATCGTAACGCCCATTTTCACCTCACGGACCGAAATAAGGAAGAATTCGGAGTCGAGCGCCACTATCGTCGGATGACTTATGTCCTGGACCTGTCCGCGTTCCGGGAAGGCGGACGGATCCCGCCGTTCCGGCGCAACGCGGGATCCCATCCGCGCTTGTGGCACAGCGTGAAAGACCTTCGCCACAACTGCCGGAAGCGTGCTGCGTCGATCCTTGCGCAGCCGGATCGTCACCGGAAGAATCTGAAAGAACCGGACAGGAAGGACTCCAAGCCGGAAAAGTGGATATGGACCTGGAAGCTCGACGGCGTGACGGGAGGCATCATCGACATCATCTGGGAGGATTTCCTGATCCCTCCCTACGACGTGTTCGTCTCGCACGCGAGCGAAGACACGAAGTTCGTCCGTAATCTGGTTCGAAAACTAGAGCGGAAGGGACTGGAGGCCTGGTACGACGAGGACGAACTGGCGATCGGCGATCACCTCACACAGAACATCGTCCGGGGGATCGGGTTTTCGCTGACTGGCGTCGTCGTCCTGAGCCCCCGTTTCTTCGATCACAAGAAGACCTGGACAAAGAAGGAACTCGAGCTGATCTCAGCCTCGGAGGGCGACACGAAGGTGGTGCTGCCGGTCCTCCATGAAATGTCTTTGGAGGACCTGCGCAAATCGAATCTCGATCTCGCAGAGCTGGTGGGCGTGAAGACGGAAGACGGAGTCGACAAGGTCGTTGAAGCCATCGTCAGGGAGGTTGAGACCATTCAGGCGCAGAAGAAGATGAAGAAGAAGGCTGCCCAAAAGCGCGCGAGGAAGGTTGTACGAAAGTGACGGTTGCTGGAGTCGAGAATGTCGCTACCGGACCGCAGCCGAATCTGGATCGGTACCATCGGACATGTCTGGCTGTGTGGAGAACCGGATGTTGGATACCTGCGGAGAGCCGTAGGTGACGCCCGCGTCCACGAATCCTGTCGCCGTGGCCGTGTTGGCAGCGGTCCACGCCGGCAAGGTTTGGGACGAGTCGGGTCGAGAAAGTTTCGCGCAGCGAGTGGCTGCGATTCTGGACAGCGAGGGTGTTGAAGTCAGCGACTGGAAGGGTGCCGTCAGCTCCCTAGGAGATTTGGACCAGACTCCGGCGGTCCGAAATCAAGCCGCTCGGATGCTCAGGCAACATCGAGGGGTACTGGATCGGGTCGCGGATCTGGTACCCGAAGTCGCCAGGACGCGCTCTGTTAAACCTTCTGGGACGCACTCCGAACGAGTCGCGGACTGGATGTTCCAGAACGGACTGGAGCCCGGCGTTCCATCGTCTATCGGCGAAGTCTTCCTCGATCCGAGGTTCCTGGAAGCTGGTCGGTTCGCCTCGCTTCCGGGTGGCGTCGAACTGCCGTGTGAAATCTACGTTGCACCCGGCGGGCCAGACCAGGCGCGGCCGATTCCCGTCCGGAGTTCGGCATCGCCCTACCTGGAGGCCCTTGGCCAAAGCATGACCGAACAGTGGGGCTTTCTCTACGAGCGGGCATCCCGACGGGCCAACGATGGCGCGCTGAACGTCAACACCTTGACCCGATACGCCTACAACTGTTTCGGCGTCCGGCGGATTCTTCAGGATCTGGAAGAGCGTGATGTTCGTGGCGCCAGAATCCTCCTGGTGACGGGCTACGAAACGCCCGTGCACGAGTTGGTGGAAAGCGATCGAGTTGGCGAAGTGCTTGCCGTGGACCTATCGCGGAAAGCCTGTGAAGTGATCGCGGAAAAGTACGCTGGCCACCCGAATGCGGAAAAGCTCAGATTCAAACTCCTCGACTATTCAGGGCTCGATCCGCGGTTTCAAGGATGTGAGACCAAGGAGCTGGCGCAGGAACTTAACAACGACAGACTTCGGTTTGATGCCGTACGTCAGCATTTCTCCAGCATCGCCAGTGGCCAACAGTTTGTCGCCCTGGACCTCAAGTCCGATTCGTTCGAGGCGGTTCATCTGCCCTTCGTCCTCGGATCGCTCCATCTCACTCCGCTGACCCTGGTGATCGCGCACTACAGGGCAGCAACAGGACAAACCGAACGGATCGACTATGAAGACTTCATCGGAAAGCTGGCTTTGGCAACGTCGGAAGCCCAGCGCTCGGTCCTGGCCGTGACGGGACATGCACTCAGCGAAACGCGACGCATCCTGAAGCCCGGGGGACTCATGATGATCAACCTGTGGGGACGGCCCCTGCCCGATGCCCCTCGGATGGTTCGATTGTCCGATACGGTGGTTTCGGCGGCAGGACTCGGCGAGCTGCTGGACGGCTGCCAACGTCTATTCTCTGGCAACCCGCAGCCGGCAGCGCCCCAGACGGTAGGACACATTCTCGCGTCTCACGCCTAGCGTAGTCCGAACCGTGATCGGCGTTGTTGCACAGCTCTGGCTGAGAGCGAAATCTGCCTATGGTGGTGGCCGAGGTATGTTCGACCATGAAGTATCCCAAGCGCAGCGTGTCCTTGCGGCAGCAGTGCGTGACTTAGGTGCTGTTGGGTTCGTAAGCTGAGCGGAGAGATTGCTCAAGGAGGCCATCGATGCGCTCAAAAGAAGGCAGAACTCGAAGACGTTGTGAAACAGTTCGAAGCATGGCGGGCGAAGCCACACGGACGGCTGATCCCGGAGGAGTTGTGGAAAGCGGCGCTGGGGTTGCTCGATCGGTATGCGCCGAGCACGATCTGCAGTCATCTCCGAGTCAATGCGGCGCGATTCAAACAGGTCCGAGAGAGTGGAGGGGCCGTTGTGGGCGAGAAGCGTTTCAAGGGGCACGGGCGAACGGGTGCTACGGGTCGGTCCCCGCGCACAGTACAGGATCGGAGTGCGGCGGAGCGGGTCACGGCGTTAGCTCCAAGTGGCAACGCGTTCGTCGAGCTGCCGCAGTTCGGCATGGGCTTAGGGGGCGGCATGATGACACCGCCGCTCGGCGAGGTTCAGCATGGAGCGAGCAGATGCCGTCTGACGGTGGAGAGCGCAGCGGGGAGCCTCACGGTCGTGACGGCGAGCGGCGAGGGTGAGAATGAGTTGGTCGAAGCCGTGTGTCGTTTCGTGCTCGGCGCGCTGGAAGGCAGCTCCCGAGCATGATCCAGCTCGTTCCCCAGCTGAAGGTGCTGGTTGCCTGCGAGCCCGTCGATTTCCGCAAGGGCATCGATTCTTTGGCTTGTGTGTGCCGGCAACAGTTCCAGCTCGACCCATTCCTCGGAACGCTATTCGTTTTCCGCAACCGTTCAGGCACGGCCCTCAAACTATTGGTCTACGACGGCCAGGGCTTTTGGTTGTGCCAGAAGCGTTTCTCGAAGGGGCGCCTGCAGTGGTGGCCGCGTCAGACGACGGATGGCGTTGCGGCGCTACCCGCCGAGCAGTTGGCGGTGCTTATCTACAACGGACTTCCGCTGCGAGCGGGGATGGCCGAGCCGTGGCGGCGGGTCGGTTGAGCCTTTCCAACGTCTTCTGGTAGCTCCAAGGCAGCCACAAAACGTTTCGCTGACGCCTGAGCTGGAGAAGATGATCCACAAGAGGGTGGCGACGGGCCGCTACCACTCTGCGAGCGAGGTCGTGCGTGAGGCGCTACGTCTTTTGGAACAGCACGACGAGGTCTATCAAGCCCGATTGAAGCAGCTTCGCGCAGAGCTTGACATCGGAATCGAGCAGCTGGACCGGGGTGAGAGCGTGCCGTTTACGGCGGATACCGCCAAACGTATCAAGGCCCGCGGTCGAGAACGCTTAGCCGCCCAGCGCAAGAAACGCGCTTGAAGAAAAAGGCTCGCCTATCCAAACAAGCTGGGGTCGAGGTCGCGAGTTGTGCACCAAGGCATCGGATTTCTCGGCTGGGCCCAGGCGACCGCCGGGCCGGTTAAACAACGAGATGATGTGCAAGCGATCCTCACCGAGCTCGAGGAAAGGGCAGCGAAGGAGTACTTAGCTCCCCTGCACCTGGCCATGGTCGTTTCCGCCCTCGGGGATATGGATCCCGCCTTCGAGCTCCTCGACGAGGCACGACAAAAGCGGAACGCTTTTCTCGTCTATCCCCGATTTTCTTTCTACGACGCCTTCCGCGACGATCCCAGGTTCCGTGAGCACCTCAAGCGCATGAAACCCCGCGACCTCACGGCGTCGGATAGAATCAGGCCCACCTGAGTCTCGAGCGATGCGTCTGTCACCCGGCACCCAACTAGGCCAATACCGGATCGTCGAGCCGATCGGCGCGGGCGGTATGGGAGAAGTGTACCGCGCGCGCGACACCAAGCTCGACCGGACGGTGGCGCTCAAGATCCTTCCCCCAGAGCTTGCGGAGAGCGAAGAGCGCCGGACGCGTTTCCTCCGTGAGGCGAAAGCGGCATCCGCCATCGACCACCCGAACGTCGCCCACATCTACGAGATTGGCGAGGCGGACGGCATCCATTTTATCGCCATGCAGTACGTGGATGGCGCCAACCTTGCCGCGAGAGTGAAAGGTGACACTCTCGCCACAGCCGACATTATTAATATAGGCCTCCAAACGCGGACGCACTGGATGCGGCTCATGCGAAGGGCATCGTCCATCGAGATATCAAACCAGCCAACCTGGTGCTCACCGCGCGCGATCAGATCAAAGTTCTCGACTTCGGCCTCGCGAAATACGGGGCCACGAAGGAGGCGTTGAAAGATTCCGACGCCGCCACCGAAGCTAGGACGGCGGCCGGGATGGTGATGGGGACCGTCCACTACATGAGCCCCGAACAAGCTCTCGGGCGCGATGTGGATGGGCGCCCGGACATTTTTTCTCTCGGTGTCGTTCTGTACGAGCTCACCACGGGCCGACTGCCGTTCTCCGGCGGAAGCCCGACCGAGACGATCGAGCGCATCGCCCACTCGCAGCCCGATGCGATCGCGCGCTTCAACTATGACGTACCGCAGGAGCTCGAGCGCGTGATCCGCAAGTGCCTCGAGAAGGATCCGGACGCCCGCTATCAATCGGCCAGAGAGCTCCTCGTCGACCTGAAGAACCTCAAACGGGACACCGACTCGGGAGCAGTCGCTGCGACGACATCCACAAGACCCAATCGTTGGCCTGCGCTTGCAGCTGGAGCCCTCGTGTTGCTCGCGGCGGCCATCGGCTTGTTTTGGTTCTCGGGCGATTCCGAACGAATCGACTCGCTCGCCGTTCTCCCGTTCGAGAACGGGAGTGCGGATCCGGATGCCGAATACTTCAGCGACGGTGTCACCGAGTCGATTATCAGCAGCCTTTCCAAGCTTCCAAACGTCAGAGTGATCTCGCGAACGTCTTCTTTCCACTACAAAGGTCTAGCGATCGATCCGGAGACTGTGGGCCAAGAGCTCGACGTCGAAGCTCTGGTGATCGGCCGCATCGTCCAACGAGGCGACGAGCTGTCCATCAGTGCCGAGCTCGTACGCACTCGAGATAGCGGGCAAATCTGGGGCGAGCAGTATCAGCGAGCGACCGCGGACATCTTCGACATCCAGAAGGAGATGGCGCGCGAAATCTCGGATGCCTTGCGAGTTCAGCTCACGAGCGAGCAGGAAGAGTCTCTGACAAAACAATTCACGGCGAGCTCCGAGGCGTACGCGGCGTATCTCAAAGGCCGCTACCACTGGAACCGAAGGACCGAAGAAGGCATCCGCCAAGCCATCGTGTACCTTCAGAAAGCCATCGAGGAGGACTCCGATTACGCCCTGGCTCATACGGGTTTGGCTGACAGCTTTAGCTTGCTCGGCTTCTACTACGAGTCGCCTCGCTCAGCCCTTCCCCAAGCGAGAGCGGCGACGGAGCAAGCCCTCGAGCTGGACGACCGCCTTGGCGAGGCCCACGCGTCCCTGGCCTGGATCAAGACCGTCTACGACTGGGACTTTGCCGGGGCGGAGCGAGAGTTCCTAAGTACTCTGGTTCATAAGTTCACTAACGTATTTTCTCTATCACGCGGCGGGCCGATATTGTGACTCCTTCTCGTCGAGTTTTCGAAGCAAAGCTTTGAGATTTCTGCGCGTAAAAGTCCACTTAAAGGGTTGCGCGATCCGCTGATAATGTCTAGAGAATTCGTTGAGACGATCAGCAAGCTCTTCCAGGGAAGCGAAATCATTGGGAGTTAGAACCTTTCTCTGGATAATGGAAAAATAGATCTCGCTTTGATTCAGCCAACTTGCGTGGATGGGACCGTGGACGGGCACCAAGTGAGGATAGCTTTTGGTGAGTCTTTGCACACAGGATTCACCACGATGAGCAGATCCGTTGTCCATAATCCAGAATACTCGTCTGGCGTGTCGATAAGGGGTTCGCTTCATAACCATCTCGACGAGCCGATCGAAGGGTGCAATTCCATTGTTGGGTTCGCATCGGCCAAAGATCTTCATTCGGTGAACATCCACTGCGGCCAGGTACGCCCAGGCTCCGAGCCTTTCATACTCATGTTCTACTTTCATCGCCGACCCAGGGCGAGTCGGTATGGTCTCATGACGTCGATGGCGTGCTTGAATGCTCGTTAAGGAGCTACGACGCCTCGTTGTGGATGACGGCGTCGCGGTCCTCCAGCTCGGCCTCCGGCGCCAGCGTTGGCGAGGATCGCCTCCGCTCCATGTTGCGCTGGGAGCTCCGCCAGCCTCCGAAAAGCCGACCTTCCGCGATTACGAAGTACGGTAGCGAGAGCACCGCCAGCGCCGCGGCCACGCCGAACGCCGTCGCAAAGTCGAAGATCTCGATGACGTATCCGAGCACCATCGAACCGGTTCCGATTCCCATATCGAAGGCGGCAAGCACGCCGCCAAACGCGGCGCCGCGACGACTGGTCGAGACATGCTGCATGACATACGCGCTGAACACGGGAAATGCCGAGCCGAGCCCGAGACCAAAGACGACGCCGGAGGCGACGAGCCAGGGAACCGATCCGCCCGGAACGAGCAGCGCCAGCCCCACCGCGGTGAGACCGAGGCAGGGAGCCAGTACTCTCTTGTGACCGACGCGGTCAGCAAGCGTTCCGATGATCGGACGCGTGAGCAGAATTGTGACGGCGAACACCGTGAAATAGAGGCTCTTCGAGGTCCCCGATGACTCCGCGTATAGCGCCACGAAGCTCGTGATGCCGCCGTAGCCGAAAGAGAACAGAAAGAGCGTCACGGAAAGAATGAGCACCCGCCACTCCACGAATCTAGCCAGGCCGCCGACTCCTCGCGCGCTGTCCATCGCTTCGTCGAGCGGGGACTCCTCGAGCCGAAACGCGATGAACGCCATCACCAGATTGAGGAATCCGGAAACCGTACAAACCCAGAACCATCCGTAGTTGTAGACCCAGAAGGCGATCGTGGGCGCCACCGCGATCGCGGCCACCGTTGCCAGTCCCCACCAGGCAAGGCCCTCGGCTCGCCGCGATGGCGGAATTTGATCAATGAGATAGGCGGCGGAGGCGGTCAAGAGTCCCGACCAGACGACACCGTGGACGGGCACGAGAACCAGCATCCATACATAGGACGGGCTGACCGCATAGAGCATGCTGAATGCGGCAAGGGCGGTGCTGGTCGTCAGAAGCATGCGACGCTTGCCCAGCCGGTCCGCCAGCGCGCCCGTGAACGGTGCGGACAGAGCCGACGCGTAGGTGAGAAATCCGAGAAACAGGCCGGCGGTGACTTTGCTCCCGCCGAGATCGAGAATGTGGAACGGCGCGGTCGGAAACAACATGAATGCGGAAATGAAAACGGAGAAAGTGAACCCGCACATCAGGAAAAAGCGCGGGGTAAAAAGTTTTCCGCGAGGCATGAACGGCGGATTATAGCATTCCGCCCGATCGAAACTGCCCGTATGATCACCGTTACGCGCGTGAGCCTCGTCAAGATCCTCTTTCTGTCCGACACCCATCTGGGCTTCGACCTGCCGTTTCGTCCGAGGGTGCGCCGACGCCGGCGGGGCGACGATTTCTTCTCGAATTTCGAGCGAGCCCTCGAACCGGCCTGGCGTGGCGAGGTGCACATGGTCGTGCACGGCGGCGATGTCTTCTACCGGAGCCGGATTCCTGCCGAGCTCGTGCAGCGGGCCTTCGCGCCCCTCAAAACGCTGGCGGACGACGGATTGCCAATTTTCGTCGTTCCCGGGAACCACGAACGCACCACGATTCCACACGGTCTTCTTGCCCGGCACCCGAACGTCTTTCTGTTCGATCGTCCACGCACCATCGTTCGGCAGCTCGGCAGGCTCAACGTTTCGGTTTCCGGTTTTCCACACCTACGCAGCGACGTTCGGCGGCGCTTCCCGTCGATTCTCGAGGAGACGAACTGGCGCGGGAACGACGCAGACACTCGGCTTCTGTGCATGCATCACGCGGTGGAGAGAGCGAGGGTCGGCCCGTCGAACTTCACGTTCCGGAGCGGCCACGACGTCATTCGGACTTTCATAGTTAACCCCAATCCTAATCGCAAATGAGTTCCGAATGGCATTGCATTTCAGCCTGTATGGCCGCCGGTTTATCCGCAGCAATCAGGGAGTTGCCGAGGAAGAACCCCGCGTGGCGTGGGTGGAAACTGTCCACTTGTTGTGCCGGAACCGCTCGGTTGCCAATGGAGTAGACAGGTGCGGGCTCGCGTGCACAGCTGCCTGAGCGCCGGTACCGCTCGTAGGCCCTTATAATCGAATGACTTGCGAAACGACCGCGAGTGATGCTAATATTGCGTCGATATGATGCATAAACTGATGCGACCAAAATGAAAGCGATTACCCTTCGAAACGTCCCCCCCGAGGTCGCGGAAGCGATTGCCGCACGAGCTCGCGAAAAAGGCATCAGCATCAACAAGACCGTTGTTGGCATGCTGGAGGAGCTCATTGGCTCGCAAGGCAAGAAAAAGCGATATCACGATCTCGACGTGTTCTTCGGGAGTTGGACCGCGGAGGAAGCTGCCGAGATGGACAAAGCCATCGCCGAGCAGCGTCGCCCGGATCCGGAGCTCTGGGATTTTGAGAGTTCTCCTCGATAGCTCCGGTTACTCCGCGTACATGCGGGGTCATGTCGGCGTGGGGGAAACTCTGACCGAGGCCGAGACGATCTACCTGAACCCGATTGTCCTGGGAGAGCTTCGCGCGGGCTTTCTTCGGGGAAGCAAGAGGACGCGGAACGAAGGGCAGCTCGAACGCTTCTGCGAGACCCCGCGGGTCCACGTAGCTCCAATCGATGGCCAGACGTCGAAACGATACGCGGTCATCCTGGAATTCCTTCGGAAGGCGGGCACCCCGATCGGAACGAACGAACTCTGGATCGCGTCGACCGCGATGCAACTCGGTCTGACGGTCGTGACGACGGACACCGATTTCCGACGCGTGTCGCAGATTCTTACTCTCTGCTACGAGCCCTGACGTGCTCGTGGCGGCAAGTCGTCTCAATTCGGGCGGGGCCAACATCCACACGTCCGACCGAAATCCCGACTCGGAGCCCACGCGGCGCCTCCGTTGCATGTTTTCGCGGCTCGTTCTAACCTCACACCATGATCTTTCGGAGAGCCGCGCGCCTGGCACTCATCCTCAGCATCTCATCAGGAGTTTTTGTCTACGCCCGCCAGAACAAAGACCAGGAGCTTCGAGACATTCAGAAGCGTGCCGAAGACATCCTGAAAAAGAACGAGATGCTCAAGCTCACCATGGCCGAGGCGCGCAAGAAAGTACAGCAGATTCTCAAGGATCTGAAGAACTGGTCCGAGTCGCACGACGTCGAGCTCTCGACCCGGGAGCGGATCTTCGCCAACCCGGTGGTGCCCGAGGACGAGATTTTGAGCACCGACGAATGCGCGCTCTTCTTCGCGGACAACGAGCTCTGCCCAATCGATCTTGCCCATTCAGATGTGTGGGGACTGAAGGTCATCCGCTGCCGATATTTGTGCGCTGAAAGTGCCCCGGAGTAGCAAGCCACGCCCCTGCACGTCGTCCTCGTCGAACCGGAGATCCACTGGAACACCGGAAACGCCGGTCGTACCTGTCTCGCCGCCGGCGCCACACTCCACCTCGTCGAGCCGCTCGGCTTCTCTCTCGAGGAGAAACAGGTGCGACGAGCCGGTCTCGACTACTGGCCTCAGGTCGATCCGCGCGTGTGGAAGAGCTGGGAGGCGCTCGAGGCGGAGATGCCGTCTCTTTGGGGAGCCGTTTTTTCTCTCGCCGGAGGGCGGACGGGCGATCTGGGACGTGCAGTTCCCGGAACGGCTGGTGCTCGTCTTTGGCTGCGAGACCTCCGGACTGTCCCTCCCCATCCGCGAGCGATATGCCGACCGGCTCCTTTCGCTTCCCATGAAGAACGAGACCCTGCGATCGTTGAACCTCTCGACATCGGTGGGAATCGCCTTGTACGAGGTGCTCCGCCAGCGCCGGGGCTCGGGGAAAAAATAACGGTAGAGGCGCAGAGACGTAGAGCAAAACAATGCGCGGAGGCGCCTCCGCAAGAAACAGCAAAGAGATCACACGGAACCCCGGAACCCAGGAGGAATCAAGAGAGTGGACCGCGACCAATCGAATCCGTGGAAGGATGTTTGAGGAGATTCAACGCAAAGGCGCAAAGGCGCAAAGAGAAACCGGGCACCCACCCGATCCGGACCGTGGCTGACCGAATCCGTGGAAGGGCTATCTCGGGAAACCTAACGCAGAGACGCAGAGACGACCGACGCACACCGCCGTTGTGCTAGCATCCGACCATGCCCGACAACAAAGAATCCATCTTCGCCACCAGCGAAGGGAACTCTTTGAACGTTACCTACGGGCCGGAAGATCTTCGCGACTGGAACCCGGACGAGCGCCTCGGCGCGCCGGGTGAGCCCCCCTTCACCCGCGGCAACCACGAGAGCGGTTACCGGGGTCGACCGTGGACGATGCGGCAGTACGCCGGCTACGCCACGGCAGAGGAGTCGAATCGCCGCTACCGCTACCTGCTCGAGCAGGGGCAGAGCGGACTGTCCGTCGCCTTCGATCTGCCGACGCAGATCGGTTACGACTCGGATCACGCCATGGCACGGGGCGAGGTCGGCCGGGTCGGAGTGGCCATCGACTCGCTCGAAGACATGGAGATCCTCTTCGAGGGCATTCCTCTGGATCAGGTCTCCACGTCGATGACCATCAACGCCACCGCGAGCATTCTGCTCGCGCTCTACGTCGCCGTGGGGCGCAGGCAAGGCGTCCCGGAAGAGAAGCTCGCGGGGACGGTACAAAACGACATCTTGAAGGAGTACACCGCCCGCGGGACTTACATCTATCCGCCTGCCCCTTCGATGCGGATCACTACCGACGTCATCGCCTTTTGCCGGGACAAGCTCCCCAGGTTCAATCCCATCAGCATCAGCGGCTACCACATCCGGGAGGCTGGCTCGACGGCGGCACAGGAGCTCGCGTTCACCCTCGCGAACGGTCTCGAGTACGTCAAGGCAGCAGTGGAGGCGGGGCTCGACGTCGACGATTTCGGCAAGCGGCTCTCCTTCTTTTTCAACTCGCACCGGAACTTCCTCGAGGAGATCGCAAAGTTCCGCGCGGCACGGCGGCTGTGGGGAAAGCTCCTTCGGGAGCGTTTCGCATCAAAGAATCCGCGAGCGCAGATGCTGCGCTTTCATACCCAGACCGCCGGTTCGTCCTTGACTGCGCAGCAGCCGAACGTGAACGTCGTCCGCACCACGCTCCAGGCACTTGCGGCGATTCTCGGCGGAACGCAGTCCCTGCACTGCAACGCTCTCGACGAGGCACTCGGGCTGCCGACAGAGGAGACGGCGGAGCTCGCGCTCAGGACGCAGCAGGTCATCGCTTTCGAGAGCGGTGTCCCCGGAACGGTCGATCCCCTGGGAGGCTCCTACGCCATCGAGTCGATGACCGACCAGATTCAAAGTCAGGCTGAACGGATCCTCCAGGAGCTCGATCGCCGTGGTGGTGCGCTGAAGGCTATCGAGCAGGGCTGGGTGCAGGGGGAGATCCGCGATTCGGCCTACCGGTTTCAGAAGGCGGTCGAGTGCGGGGACAAGCTCGTCGTGGGGGTGAATGCTCTCGCCAAAGACGAGAGGGTTCCCATCGATGTCTTCACGATCGATCCGGCGATCGAGGAGACCCAGGCCGAGCGCGTGAGGGCGCTCAGGGCCAGAAGGTCCTCCGAGGCAGCGACATCCGCGCTCGATGACGTGGAGCAGGCGGCTCGCACCGAGCGCAACCTGATGCCACCCATCCTCGCTGCTGTCGAGGCTCTTGCGACACTTGGCGAGATCTCGGATCGCCTCCGCCTCGTGTTCGGAGAGCACCGGGGGATGTGAACGACTCATGACGTTGCTTCTGGAGACCCGAGGGCTGACGACCTGCCTCGAGACCGACGCCGGTGTCATCTGCCCGGTCGACGACGTGGACCTTCGTTTGAGCGCCGGGGAGACGCTCGCTCTCGTCGGGGAGTCCGGCTCCGGCAAATCGATGCTCGCTTTCACGCTCATGCGCCTGCTCCCGCCGGTGGGATGGATCGAGGCCGGAGACGTGACGTGGAAAGAACGAAACCTGCTCAGCTTGACGGACCGCGAGCTGCGGCACGTGAGGGGCGCGGAGATCTCGCTCATTTTCCAGGAGCCCGGCTCCGCCTTGAACCCGGTGCGTACGGTGGGCGGCCAGATCGCCGAGACGCTGCGTGCCCACTTTCCGATGTCCCGCAGGCAAGCGGCGAGCCGATCCGTTGAGCTCATGGACGAGGTTCGCATTCCGGAGCCACACCGCCGGGCGAAGGACTACCCGCATCAGCTCAGTGGCGGCATGAAGCAGCGGGTTGTCATCGCGATGGCGATCTCCTGCGACCCGGACCTGGTCATTGCCGACGAGCCGACGACGGCCCTCGATGTAACGCTGCAGGCGCGTATTCTGGAGTTGCTGGCGGATTTGAAGCAGAAACGGGGTCTGGCGCTCCTCCTTATTACGCACGATCTCAGCATCGTGAAGCACAACGCCGAGCGCGTCGCGGTCATGTACGCCGGCCGGGTCGTAGAGCAAGGGCCGGTGGGGACAATCCTCGACTCGCCGCAGCACCCCTACACCGACGGGCTGTGGCAATCGTTACCCAAGCCGCGTGGCCGCGAATCGGGAAAAGCTCGACTCGCGGCGATGGCCGGTACGGTGCCGAATCTGGCAGCGCTTCCCGGCGGCTGCGCCTTCGAGCCACGCTGCCCCGTTCGATTCGAGCCTTGTAACCAATCGGTACCGCCGCTCGCACCGGTAGAGGGCTCTTCTGTCCATCGGGCAGCCTGTTACCGCAATCCGGCGGCACTCGAGCAGGTATGAGCTCCCCGCAACCCGGCGACGGTCATCTGGTCGAGGTGCGCAACCTCACGAAGGAGTTTCCGATCCGGCGCGGCATCCTTCAACGGGTGGTCGGCCGCACGCGGGCGGTCGATGCGGTCGACCTCGACATTCGTCGTGGTGAGACGCTGGCTCTCGTCGGAGAGTCGGGCTCGGGCAAGACGACCTTCGGTCGGCTCCTGTTGAGGCTGATGGAGCCCACCGGCGGAGACATCCGATTCGATGGCGTGGACCTGCTGGAGCTCGATCGCGGCTCGCTGCGGCGAATGCGCCGCAAGATGCAGATGGTCTTCCAGGATCCTTACAGCTCGCTGAACCCGACGATGAAGGTGAGCACGATCGTGCGCGAGCCACTCGCCATCCATCGGCTCGGGACGCGGCGAGATCGCGAAGAGAAGACGCGCGAGCTGCTGGCGGTGGTCGGACTCAAGTCGGAGCTCTCCGACCGCTACCCTCACGAGCTCAGCGGAGGCCAGCGCCAGCGCGTGGGCATCGCCCGCGCTCTCGCACTCGAGCCGGATTTCCTGGTTGCCGACGAGCCGGTTACCGCTCTCGACGTGTCCGTTCAGGCACAGATCTTGAACCTGCTGCTGGACCTCCAGGAAAAGCTGGGACTCAGCTACCTGTTCATCGCCCACGATCTTCGCGTCGTCGAGCACGTGAGCGACCGGGTAGCCGTCATGGACAAGGGAAAGATCGCGGAGCTGAGAGAACGTGTCGATCTGTTCAACGATCCGAAGCACGCGGTGACGAAGGCGCTGCTTGATTCTATACCGGAGGCTTAGTACACTCCCGCGTCCTCACCGCGAAGCAAACGGATGCAATTCGATCTCTTCGACGCCAGCTCCAACACCATCCTCGGCTCTCCCGACTACGCGCAGTTCCAGTCGAAACTGCAACAGAGCGGCTGCGCCAAGTGCGCTCTTCACACCGGACGCACCAATATCGTCGTCGACCGTGGCAATCCCGCAGCCTCCATCATGGTCATCGGAGAAGGACCCGGCGAGAACGAGGACAAGCAGGGACTGGCTTTCGTGGGCCGAGCGGGTCAGCTCTTCGACAAGATCCTGGCCTCGGTGGGAATCGACACCAACCGGGACATGCTCATCGCCAACGTGGTCAAATGCCGTCCGCCCGACAACCGATCTCCCCGTGCGGAGGAAGCCGCCGAGTGCATGCCCTACCTGCAGCGCCAAGTGGAGCTCATCGCTCCCAGGGTCATCATCCTGCTCGGAGCTACCGCGCTGAAGCACATCGACAAGTCCAAGACCAACTTCCAGATGTCAGACGAGGCCGGCAAGTTCTTCACCTTGCCCGATTACCCCGGCGTGCAATTCATGGTGCTGTACCACCCCGCCGCGCTGCTCTACAACGCCAAGCTCAAGCCCGGCATGTGGAAGCACGTGAAACACTTGAGGCGGTACCTGGATCAGAACGGCTTGCTGAGCAAGACCCGCGCAAGTTAGTGCCCAAAACAAAACTATCGGCAGACAACTCTGGCGGTGAGAAAAAATTAGTTATTGACTAGCGGTACCGCTATGTTATAGAATTGCGAGTATGGGATACGTAACGAAGCTGCAGGTGATCAAACGAGCCAACGACACCCGTCAGTTCTATGTGATTTGCCCGTCGCCTTTAGCGCAGGCGCTAGAGATGGAGCAGGGCGAGGAGCTGGAGTGGGTGGTGGAGGATCGAAACACCCTGATTGTGCGTCGGACGCCAAAGGCGAAGCGAGGGAGAAAGCGGGGTAGACGTGGGTGATAACCAAACGTCGCTTCCCGGCTTTCCGAGTCCGCGAAAACGGAACGATGGTGATGACGGCGATGAGGGAGAACGCGCGACACAGGCTCGGTTGAAGGTGGTCGATCGCGCGCAGCTGCTGCTGCGGACGGTGGACGTGGAGCGATTGATCCCAGAGGATGACCCAGCGCGTGCGATCTGGGAGTTCGTGGGTTGGCTGGATCTCAGCGGGTACACGGAGCAGATCCGCTCCGTCGCGGGTGGCGCAGGCCGGCCCGCGTTCGATCCGCAGCTACTGGTGAAAGAACAAGGCAGCAGAGGCTAATCGGCGCAAGTCGTATAAGCACCACGGCGTGAGTCCGGAATACGAGGCGTCGAAGTTTGTCTTCGATACGGAGACCAACACGTATGTGTGCCCGCAGGGCAAGCACTTACGCTACGACGCCAAGCAGGAAAGCCATGGCACGATGTGCTATCGATACAAGGCGTCGGAGCAAGACTGCCAGACGTGTCCGGCTAAAGATCAGTGCTGTCCTCGTACGCGGCACGGCCGCTCGATCGAGCGGCGCGAACTCTTGCCCGACATAGCCGCGTTCCGCCAGAAGATGCAGACCGACGAAACCAAGGCCATCTATAAGACACGCTCGCAAGTGGCCGAGTTCCCGAATCTCTGGATCAAAGCCAAGTTTGGCCTGCGGCAGTTTAGCGTGCGCAGAATTGCCAAAGTACGCACTGAATCTCAGTGGGTCGCCCTCACCTACGATATCCTGCAGTGGATTCGCCTCCGCTGGAGGCCAAAGATGGTATCGGCGCTCGCGCCGACGTGAGCGCATTGAGCACACGCAGCCCGATTCGTTTAAGCACTAGTCAGAAAACTAGTCAAAGAGCAACAACGAAACGCCGATACGATACCGGGTGAATCCGCACCACGCGGACCCGCCCCCCCTAGTTGACACAAGTGCGGACCAACCATCCCCATCTCCCTGGGGAAACGCGATTTTTTCTCAGGTCCTCTGTCCGGGCAGAGTTCGATGTTCGTCTTTTTCAGGGCCAGCGGGCGAGCTTTATCCGGATCTCCACCACTTCGCCGCTACGCTGCACTTTCGCGGTGATCACGTCGCCCGGACGATACTGCCTGAGGATGGCAGTGGCGGTCCTGGCCGACTGGACTGGCCGGCCGTCGACTTCAATGAGAACGTCTCCCGCCAGCAATCCCGCCCTCTCAGCCGGCCCGTCCGTCCAGACTTCCGCAAGGCGAAGGCCTCGCCCCTGGAACTGCACGTCTACCGAGACCCCGAAGTAGCCCCGGTCATAGCCGGCCCGCCGGGAGGTGGCACGGTACACCGGTTGCTGGACAGCCAGCGGGCGCTCATCGGCTTCGAGCAGCAGATCGGTCATGCGATAGGCCACGTCGAGGACGGTCGTCATGCCGTCGAAGTTGATGAACTGGGCGTCATCGCTGGGCTTGTGGTAGTCGCCATGCACCCCGGTGAAGAAAAACAAAGAGGGCATGCCCGTACGGAGGAACGCTGCATGGTCACTCGATACGTCTCTGGATGGCAGCGGTGAGACCGACAGCGCAAGCTCGCGGGCGAGAGCAGAGAGCGGCTCTTCGAACGCCGGCGAAGAATGGACCCCTCCGATGAACAGGCGGCCATGGCGCAGGCGGCCGATCATGTCGAGATTGATCATGGCGACCGCGCGATCCAGAGGCAGCGTGGGCTCCATCGTGTAGTGCAGAGAACCACGGAGCCCCAGCTCCTCGCCCGCGAAACCCGCGAAGAGAATCCCTCGGCTTCGCCCTTCCGCTTCCGAGAACACGCGGGCGAGCTCCAGCATCCCCGCCACGCCCGATGCGTTGTCGTCAGCACCGTTGTGAATCTGGCCGACGTCTCGTCGCGACCGGCTTCCGCGCTCGCCCAGACCGAGATGATCGTAGTGACTGCCCACGACCACGTACTCGCTGGAACGAACGCTCTCAGAATCCTCGGACGGCGGGAGGTAACCCAGCACGTTCCGAACGACCGCCTCATTCCGAACGATGTCCAGTCGAAGGTCGAGCGTAACGCCCCCAAGATCGTGAGACCGCGGCGTGAGATCTTCATCGATGGAGCGCTGCAGAGACTCCAGGCTCAGATCATGAAAGTCGAGAAGCTGGTCGGCGAGCTCACGCCTCAAGTGGATGGCGGGGATGTCCAGCAACCTTGCTCCGACTTTCGTTCCGTAGGAAACGAGCGGGTCGTCCTCGAAATGCAAAGGGCCGTTGACGATGATGAGTGCCACCGCACCATGCCGCTTCGCATTGAGCGCCTTGGCAACGAAGGTCGCGTGACCGCGACGGGCGTCGAACGGCCCGTCCGAGCGTCCGCGTCGCGGAACGTAGCGGAGGAGGAGAACGGCCTTTCCCTCAACGTCGATGCCCCGGTAATCATCGTAGCCGTTCTCTGGCGATGTGACACCGTATCCGGCGAAGACGACCGTGGCGCTGAGCTCACTCGCCGGGCTGAAGCTCATGGGCTGGTAGTCGCGACCGAGCTTCAGCTCTCGCCGGCTCCAGCGGCTCCCGATCCGGACCTCGTTGTCCTCGCCGAGCTCCGTATCAAGCAGGACACGAAAAGTCTGAAAGTAAGTCCCGTCTTCTCAAGCCGGGACGAGTACGAAGTCCTCGAAGCTCTTGGCCAGGTAGGTCGCGGCCTTCTCGAGTCCGTCGGCCCCGTTCCCGCGACCCTTCAGTTCGTCTGAGGCGAGAAACTGGACGTGCTGCTCGAGAAGCTCTCGTTCGAAAGAGGAATCCCCTTCAGGCGGCTGTGCCGCCCTCGCGGCGGCGGCTGCCAGAAGGGCCACAGCAAGAGGTGCGATGGTTTGCGCGCGTCGGTTCAATAGCCACTCCCTGGTCAGCTCCAGGTGCCGTCTCGATGCTGTCAATATCGAGCGGCCGACCCCTCATCGGCGCCGGGCCGCCTGACCAAGTAGGTTTATTGAGCCCCCGTGGATCAGTATAGGACGCAAATCGTTGACCTCCAAACAATTTTACGACTCGAAAAGCGGCATACGGGGCGGCACGAGCTCGCTCAGGAGCTTCCACCCCCAGCTCCGGCGCGTCTCCGGCGGCAGGCTCCCGTACCGCTCGTGATACCGCCGCAGAAAGTCGGCGGTCGCCGCGTTGACGTAGCCGCCGCCACGAACCGGCCCGAACTCGGACTCGTACCGGCGGGCAATCAACTCGAAAAGGCGATCGCGTTCGACTTTCGCGACGATGGAGGCCGCCGCGACCGCAACGTGCACGCTTTCGCCGAAATCGTGCGCTTCCAGATGGCGATAATCGTGGCGCAGGGCTCGGAACACGCGCTCGCCGTCAGCGACGATACGCTTCACCGGCAGCGTCTTCTCGATGATGCTCTTCGCCCCGCGCCGCTCGAGGTCGTTGAGCAGACCGTACTGCGCGTAGCGATCCACCTCGTCGTGGGTGTAGACCCGAACCTGGACGTCCTCGGCAAGTCGACGAATGTGTTCCGCCAGGCCGGCGCGTTGCTCGCGGGCTTCGGCGCCAGCACCGAATTCTTTCGAGTCGGTGACGCCCCGGCGGGTCAAGGCCGAGGCCGCCTGCGGCCTCAGAACGACACCGGCCACCACCAGCGGCCCGAGCACCGGTCCCCGCCCGGCCTCGTCGATCCCCAAGATCACGAACCTGATCTTTCACAGTTTCCAGGGTGTTGCAACGGCTTTCGAAATCGGGGACAAATAGGCCCTTCCTTCGCAGCGCGGGGCACGGGCCAGACCCGATCCTGTCTGGTTTCATCCTGGCTACTTGACAATATTCCTACGTTAATCTAGATTTATCTTTGAGACCAAAGAAAATGACGAGATCAACGCAAATCTCCGCGCCCATCTCGGAAGAGACGAAGGACTTGCTCGAGAAGTACGTGAAGGCCACGGGCATCAAGAAAAGCCACCTCATCGAGTCCGCACTCCGTTACCACCTTCGTGCGCTTCACGAGCTGCCGGCCGACGTGCTCGTCCCGGCCCGGCTCGTGCTCACGCGCCGATCGTTCGAGGACGTTGCCGACAGGCTTCGTTCTCCTGGTCCGCCGACAGATGCGCTTCGGGATCTCATGAGCGGCGATGGAGATTAGGCCTCTCCGAGAGGCCGACGATCGCACGACGTTCCACTCTGGCGACCCCGACCTCGATCGCTTCCTCGTCAAATATGCCGGACAGAACCAGTTCCGCCACCACATTGGCACTACCTACGTCGCGGCGCTAGACAGCCGCATCCTCGGCTATGCCACGGTGGCGGCCGGGCACGTCGAGGCCGACGATCTCCCGTCGGACCTCGTCCGCAAGTTACCCCGCTACCCTCTGCCCGTGCTCCGACTGGCGGGCCTTGCCGTTCATTCGACGGCACACAAACGCGGGCTGGGTAAAGAGCTCCTGCGTCACGTTTTCCTGCTGGCGCTAACGATGTCGGGCGAGTACGGGTGCGTTGGTGTTGTCGTGGGCGCAAAGCCCGACGCGGTCGAGTTCTACACCCGGTTCGGCTTCTCTCCGCTGGAAGTCGTCGAAGGACAGACGGAGTCTCGTCCCGAGCCTACGCCCATGTTCCTACCTCTCGATCTCATCGAAGGTGCGCTCGAGCCCGGAGCTCGGTGAGTTCTGTGATGAGTGTAATCCAGCATCGCCGCGGCAGCGATCAACAGCCAGCCAGTGACGCCGGTAGCAAGGCTCGTCATATCAGCGGGCGCAATAAGCGAACAGACCCAAGATCACGATCAACGCGACGAGTGGGATCCAAAGATAAGGGATCCATTTTCCAAGGGGCGTCTGCTTTTCGGGATTCTCGAGTGGTTCCACGGCGGCTATCGTAACCCCAAACCGCGCTCAGGATCCCTCGGTAAGCTCATAGGTCAATTTTTCTGCGGCCTCAGAACGACACCGGCCACCACCAGCGGCCCGAGCACCGGTCCCCGCCCGGCCTCGTCGATCCCCAAGATCACGAACCTGATCTTTCACAGTTTCCAGGGTGTTGCAACGGCTTTCGAAATCGGGGACAAATAGGCCCTTACTTCTCAGCGCGGAGCACAGGGCCAGGGCTGGGGCAAGGGAGACGATGACGGATACCAAAGGACAAGGAATCTACAATGCGGTCGTGATCGGCGCCGGCACCGCTGGCCTGGTCACGTCGGCGGGAACCGCTGGCCTCGGCGGCAGAGCCGCCCTCGTCGAAGCGAACAAGATGGGCGGAGATTGCCTCAACTTCGGATGCGTCCCGTCGAAAGCCCTCATTTCATCGGCGAAGCTCATTCGACGCATTCGGATGGCAGACGAAATGGGTTTGAACACGATGGAGCCCGACTTTGCCTTCCAGAAAGTTTTCGAGCGCATGCGCCGTCGCCGCGCGGTCATCGAGCCCAACGACTCGAAGGAGCGCTTCGAAGCTCTGGGAGTGGACGTGTTTGTGGGTCGGGCCAGTTTCGTCTCGCCTCACGAAGTCGAGATCGACGACGGGACCCGGCTGAGCGGAAGGAACTTTGTCATCGCTACCGGAACCAGGGCGCTGGTACCACCCGTCCCCGGACTCGACGAGATTCCCTTTTACACGAACGAGACCATCTTCGACGAGATGTCGAAGGCACCCGGCTCTCTCCTGATTCTGGGGGGCGGTCCCATCGGCTGCGAGTTCGCCCAGGTCATGACGCGACTCGGGGTGAAGGTGACTGTGGTCGAGCTTCTCCCGCGACTCCTTCCCCGGGACGACGCCGAGGCGAGCGAGCTCATCCAGAAGCTCTTCGAGGCGGAAGGCATCGAGGTCCTCGTCGGCACCAGGGCCGCAAAGTTCGAGAAAAGAAGTACGGGAATGGTCGTGACAGTGGAGGGCATCGAGGGCCAGCGGAGGATCGATTGCGACGCGGTGCTGGTAGCGGCCGGGCGCAAGGCCAACGTCGATGGGCTCGGCCTCGAAGCGGCGGGCGTCGACTACGACCGCCGGGGCGTCAAGGTCGATGCCACGCTTGCGACGTCGCAACGACACATCTTCGCCTGCGGTGACATCGTCGGCCCGTACCAGTTCACGCACTCTGCCGACTATCAGGCTCGTATCGTCATCCGCAACATTCTGATTCCGTGGATTCGCGCCAAAGCGGACTATACCTGGTTACCCTGGGTGACCTACACCGATCCCGAAGTGGCGCAGGTCGGATTGAGCGAGGACGAAGCGAAGAGCAAAGGCATCGACTGCGAATCGTTTCGCTACGACTGGAAGGAGCTGGATCGTGCAATCACCGACAGCGAGACGACCGGCTTCATCAAAGTTCTGACCGAGCCGGGCAAAGACCGGATCCTTGGCGCCACCGTCGTCGGTGTTCACGCCGGTGAGGTGATCCACGAGGTGTTGGTGGCCGCCAAACATGGCATCGGCCTGAGCAAGCTGTCCGCTACCATCCACGCCTATCCGACGCTCTCCTCCTCCGTGCAGCGCGTGGCCGACCAGTTCCAGCGGACACGACTCACGCCACGGCTCGCCGCGATCTTTCGCTGGCTGTACCGGCGACGACGCTCGGGATGAGCCGAACCACCCTCAATGCGCTAATCTGTGGGTGCCGTCACCGCCGGGCCCCGTGTATCAAGCATGTTTCGCTCGATGACGTTTCTCCTCGCCGGCTGGCTCACCTCTCAGTCCGTCGTCGTGGATATCGAGGTGACCGGGAACGTCCGAACGGCGGATGAGACCGTTCTCGCCTACGTCCGCTCTCTCCAGGGCATGCCTGCGGATGACGAAGCACTCGCGGCAGCCTTCCGCAGCCTCTGGGACACCGGCCTCTTCGAAGACATTCGATTCCGCACCGAACCGGTGCCGGGCGGCCTCCTGCTGGTCGTCGAGGTGGTCGAGCGGCCTACCCTGGGCATTGTTCGCTTCGAAGGCGACATCCCGCGTGGGGAGCAGGAGCTTCGAGACGCGCTCCAGGAGATGGGAGCGATGCCCCGCCCCGACCGCCCGTTCGGTGAGGAAGAGGCGCGCCGGGCAGCGCAAGCTCTCACGCAGTTTCTCGGCGACTCCTACGAGGTAGAAGCTTCGGTCGAGCCGACGGAGGACGGCCGTTCGGACCTCGTTCTCGACATTCGACGGGGCAACACGGTTCGTATTGCACGGTTGGTCTTCGTCGGAAACGAGGCCCTCGACGAGGCGACGCTTCTGAGCGCGATGCGCTCACGGCCGTCCGGCTGGACGACCTGGATCACGCGACGAGACCGACTGAGCCAGCGTGCTTTCGAGGAAGACCTCGCCCGGGTGCGCGGTCTGTACCGGAGCCTCGGGTATCTTCACGCTCGCGTGGGCCCACCCCGGATCGATGAGAAAGACGGGCGCGCCTCGATCGAGGTACCGATCTACGAAGGCGACCGCTTCGTGATGGGCGAGGCCACGATCGAGCCTGGCTCGCTGCTTCGAGCGGACGAAGCGCGGCAATGGATTCCACTCGGAAGTGGAGACGTTTTCGACGCCGGCGTCGTTCGCCGAGCGGGCGAACGGATCGAGCGGCACTACCGCAATCGCGGCTACCCTGCGGTCCGCGTGGACGTCGAGGAGAAGACCCGCCCGGACGGGCGGACGGCGGATGTGCACATCGTAGTGACCGAGGGCTCGTTTTATCGCGTGGGCCGCATCGAGCTTCGGGGCAATACCCGCTACCGGGACACCGATCTCCGGCAGTACCTCGATTTGACCGAGGGAGACCGCTTCAGCCAGAGCGCGCTCGAGTCGAGTGTTCAGGCGCTCATGGGCCTCGGGAGCTTCCGATCGGTACACCCGGAGGTCGATCTCGTGACCGTGCTCGGCGCGGCGGACGTCATCCTGCATCTCGAGGAGATCCCGGCCTTCGATTATCTCGTCGGCGGCGGGGTCAATCCGACTCGAGGCGCGACCGGCAGTGGCCAGATCCTGGCCCATAGCCCGTTCGGTCGCGGTGCCACCTGGAAGTTCGATCTCGACCTGGGGAACCGCTTTCAGAACTTCAACGTCGGGTATCGCGATCCGTTCACCGTCGGGCACCGGCTGACCCTCGGGGTCGACTTCGCTCGCTCCGATCTGACGTTCCCTGACGAGACGTCCCAGGACGCGTTCGACTTCCGCACACGTGTATCGGGACCTTCCGGAAAGCGCTGGCAGTTCCTGACCGGCCTCCGCCTGGCGCAGTTCACGATGGGCTCGAGCCTCGAAGGCAATGTTCCGTTTCTGACGGAGTTTCTCGGAGAACGGTTCCGAACGCACCGAATCGATGCCGCCCTTCGCTACGACGGACGGGACCGGCCGTTCTTCTCGACCCGTGGCGTGACCGCCCAGCTCGATCTCGACCTCGCCGGTGGGGTTCTGGGTGGTGACATCGATCTCGTGCGCGCCGGTGGCGAAGCTCGGACGATCTTCCCGCTGAATGGATCGAGACGACATCTCGCCGCTTTTTCTGCACGCGTCCAGGGCGTCTGGCCCTGGGGGAAGGCAGAGGCGGACGGGCTTCCACGGTTCGAGCGACTGTTTCTCGGGGGCGAGAACGACATGCGCGGCTTCGACGTGCGCGGTGTGGGACCGACAGACGCAAACGGTGTCGTGGTTGGCGGCGATCGTCTCGTCTTCGCGAGCGCGGAGTATCAATTCTCCTTGAGCTCGAGGCTTCGACTCGTCGGCTTCTTCGACGTCGGCAACGTCTATGCGACCGATTTCGAGGGAGTGCCGATGCCGGCGCTCCGCTTCGACGCGGGCGCCGAGCTTGATTTCCTGGCACCCGTGCTCAACGTCCCGCTGCGAATCGGCTACGGCTTCAACCTCGAGCCGCTTCCGCACGAATCGCGCGGGCGTTTCTACGTCGCGTTGTCGTTGCGGTTCTAGAAAAACGATTCAACAAATTGAATGTCAGGGAATCGCTCGATTTGACGGTCGCTTACGCGGGGAGTACGGTTAGCCTGGTCGGTTCTTCTATGCGTCGGAAGATCCTCAGATTCGTTTCGAAGGAACCGACAACGTTCCTGCCCCTGCTCGCGTTGACCTACACGGCTCTCGCGCTCTCTGGACCCGGGAACAGCCACGCTCAAAACGAAGCGGCCCAGCCACCGCTCAGCCTTTCGGGACCGCAGGGAGTGTTCGCCGGGTCCGAGACCTGCACGAGTTGTCACGAGAAAGCGCACGCCAAGTGGGATCAGTCCCGGCACAGCAAGATGGTGCAGCCGGCGACCCTCGAGAGCGTCAAGGGGGACTTCTCCCGAGGGACCGTTCGATTGCAGGACGGGGACTACGAGCTCCGGGTCAAGGACGGCAAGTTCTTCATCACCGAGAGCTATTTCGAGGACAGGCGTCAGGAGCACCAGATCGATTACACATTGGGCAACCGGCGCATTCAGCACTACCTGACAACCCTCGACGATGGCCGAATCGTCCTGTTGCCTCCCAGCTGGGACGTGCTCGAGGGCGAATGGTTCCACAACCTGGAGATCGCGGCCCCCGATCAGAAAGAAGGCATCATTGCCGTTCAGCTGTGGAACAAGAACTGCTTCAGCTGCCACGTGAGCGAGGAGGTCAAGAGATTCGATCCGGTCGATCTATCCTACGCGA
Organism: Candidatus Marinacidobacterales bacterium; assembly: GCA_965237685.1. Taxonomy (GTDB): domain Bacteria; phylum Acidobacteriota; class Vicinamibacteria; order Marinacidobacterales; family SMYC01; genus CBDEGF01. Next base: position 1,285,681 of record CBDEGF010000002.1, on the reverse strand, counting down.
CGGAGTGGCGCGACTTCGGAACGAGCTGCGAGCGCTGCCACGGGCCGGGAGGCGAGCACGCGAGTCACTACGCCGGTGTCGATTTCGAGAAGGGTGAGCCGAAATTCATCGTGACGTTCGCGAAGCTGGACCACGAGCGACGCTCGATGGTCTGCGCTCAGTGCCATTCGTTCCGCGACGTCATGGCCTTCGGTTACACCGCAGGCAAGGACTACTTCGACCACTTTCTCCCGTACCTCGAGGACGGCCAGGGGCCGAGCCGCGATCCGACCTGGTATGTCGACGGCAAGACGCGTCGATTCTCGACGAACGCTCTCGGTCTCTGGCAAAGCGAATGCTTCAACGAGGGCAAGCTCGACTGTCTGACCTGTCACGTCGACGTTCACGAGCCCGAGATCGAAAAGCCAGGAGCAGCTCCTGCCGACCAACAACGCCCTGTGCACCGGATGCCACGAGGAGATCGGAGCCAATCTGACCACCCACACGTTCCACGCGGCCGAGAGCAAAGGGAGCTCCTGCGTCGAGTGTCACATGCCCAGGTCGGTGACGAGCATCAAAGCGACGATGCGGGATCACAGCATCAAGCGTCCCGGTGCCGGAGAACACCGAGGAATTCGACATTCCGAACGCGTGCAACCTCTGTCACGACGATCGCTCGCCGAAATGGGCGATCGAGACCCTGAATCGCTGGTACCCTCGCGGGCAACAATGCCCGTGGTGAAGATGCCCGTGCGCTCGCCTTTGCCTTGAGTCAAGGTCTCGTTCTCCGCCATCAACGTGAGGATCCGTGCGCCGGTGTCGTCACTGTGAACCAGCGGCCGGTTCGCGGCTATCGTCTCCATGTGGCGGAAGACCGGGAACACGGCATTCGCCATCGCTTCGACCCGCTCGAACTGCGTGGAGGCGGCAAACGGAACCCCCGCCCACTTTTGCCACTGCGCCAGGCGGTGGTGGGGCATGCCCATGGCGTAGCGCAACACCGAAACGACCGCGTCCACACTCGGATGGTACTTGCTCGCCCAGGCCTGAGACGGAAGTGGCGCTGTGAACGTCTTCTGGCAACTTGCGCATCGCAGCATCTGGCGCTCGTACACCGTCGCCTGGATCGGCGGCTGAGCCTTCAGCTCCACATCCTTGTTCGCCGCATGGGTGTCGTAGAGCTTGCCCCGGCACAGTGGCTCGGGGCAGGGGCCGCTCGCCTTCAGCTCGGGATGCGAAACCGCTACGTGCTCGGCACCAGGGTAGTCCTTGGCCCCGTTGCGCCCGTGGCCCTTGTTCTTCCATTTCCCCTTTGCCTTCGTGCGTTTCGCGCGACGTTCCGTTGTCGCCATGCCAGCGCCTCGACGATGGCGACATCGCAGCAGATGACGCACCGCCTCGAGCAGCACCGGACACGCATCCTCGGGAATCTCCCCTTTCGACAGCCGCTCTTCCAGGCGCAGGAGCTCGGCCCGCTCGACCTTCATCGCGAAACGCCGAGCTCTCGGCGAAACTCACGCACCAGCGGATACACCAAGCATGTTTTCACCGCTTCGGCTTTTCTCTTGTGCCGGTCCATCCGGCCCCGGCCCGAAGTCACTCCCACCTCCACCCAGTTCGCTGCCAGATAGCACGTCCCCTCGTAACGCTCCCTCTCCACAAACGTCTCGAGCAACACCGGCCTCACCCCGTAGGCTTCCTCCCAGTCATCGACCACCACTCGCGCTGCCAACGACAGCACGTGACTCGCGAGGCCTTTGATGGAAAGCCACGGCAGGATCAGGAACCGACTGTTGTTGACCACCCGGGGAAGGTTCTTCTGCCGCGTTGCGTCATCCCAACCGATGAAGCCGTCACGCGCCTGAAGCCACCGCGCCGCCGAGGAGAACTGCACGCACCCACAGAGCTCCCGCCGAGGATTCGACATCCAGACCAAGTACCGCAGGTGCGCGCCAAAGGCCACCTTGTGGCCCAGGTAGTGGTAACGCGCGACCAGTTCCCTCCATAGCGCTCGCTCCTCAGCGTTCGCCACCAAGCCCAGCATCACCGGAGCGACGTCCGATAGCTTGCCCTCACGCCGTGGCCGCTCGCGACCAGCCTTCGTGTAGTGGATGCTCGTCGGTCCGCGGCGCCGCTGCTCGTGACGCGGGGGCAACGTCACCAGCCCCTTCGCTTCGACAACCTCCAGGTACTCGTAGCATTCCCGGGTCTTGAGATTGCCGTTCCGACGAACCCACCCCAGGCCCTCACAGATCGTGCGCGCCAGCTCGTGCCGGGACAGACCACACGTGGCGATGATCTCCGTCAGCACGCTCCATTCCTCGGCGGTCACGGTCGTGCCGCAAAAGGTGGGTCGCTTGGCTGCGGTGTCGAGTGCAGCGTTTCCTGCCTGGGTCACTGTTTTCCTCCCAGCCTGAGGTTACACAGTCAGCCAGCGTTTGTCCAGTCCTTTTTTCCCTCTCTCTCTGCCCGCGAGAAAAACAACACACCCGGCGTTCAGCTTACCGAATCGCCCCCACGTTCTCACGCACTACTACCGCAAGGACACGTTTCTGGCGCGGAACTACGACACTGGTTCCTCCCTAGCCTCAGAGCTCCGTTACTACGAGGTGGCGCACTACAACACGAATGCCGACGGGTAGTTACCGACTCACTTCGTGTAACATAACTGCGGTTAACTCACAAAGTCGCTCCGAGCCCGAGCCCGAGCCCGGAGCCGGACAACCAATGAGGCGGTTCGATCACGAGAAGCTGGATGTCTACCACTCGAAGCACAAACTAGCCGCGTAGCTGCTGCTTCGCATCGTAGCGATGTGGACGCGAATGGTCCTCAATCAAAGTCCATCGGGCTCAGGCTCGGGCTCGGTAACGGGCACGGGATGAACGTCCTCGTACTTTCGTTAACAGAACCGGCACCTTTGGCCTGCTCTCAACAGGGGAGTTCTGAGCCTAACCGCCTTTCTGATACGTCCCTATGAGCTCGCCACGTCCCAGCACGTGCGACTCCATCGCCTCCAGAAGCGCCTGCTTCGTTGGCTCGCCCATCTCCGGCAGGACGATGTCGAGGGCGTAGAGCTTGTGGAAGTAGCGGTGACGGCCCACCGGAGGGCAAGGACCGCCGTAGCCGGTGCGCTTCCAGTCGTTCGTCCCCTGCCGCGCCCCAGACGGAAGCGCCGAGGGATCGGCGGCTTCGGCCAGAGCGCTCGTCCCCTCAGGGATGTTGTAGAGCACCCAATGGACCCACGTGCGCTGCGGGGCCTCCGGGTCGGGGGCATCCGGATCGTCGACGATCAGCGCAAAGCTCCGGGTACCGTCTGGCGCACCAGCCCAGGCGAGTGGCGGCGAAACGTCCTCGCCTTCGCAGGTGAATCGCGGTGGAATCTCTGTCTGATGCTCGAAGACCTCGGAAGTCAGCTCGAAAGCCATTTTGGAGCCTCCCTTTCTTAGGCCGGTTTAGTTGTGGTCGACCTGTGATCCTTGTCATACCGCAAATTAGCGAACCATTAAAGAATGCCCCTTGCGCCGAACAGCAGCGAAATGATAGGTCTATGGGCCCGCTCATCATGCCGTTACCAACGCTACCTCGACGTGTCGACTTCCCTAACGGCTACGGCGTTCGCATCGAAGCCGCGCTGAACGCCGGCCCGGGGAAACTGATGACCCTCTCCCAGGGCGGCGCTTATGTGGCGACCCCCATGGTGCTCCTTCCTCAAGCGATGGTGCGGCTCTCGGTCGAAGTACCGGAGCTCAGCCGTGTCGTGCATGTCGAGGCCGTGGTGGTCTGGGAGAACCGGGGGCCGAAGCGTCCCTCGCCGCTGCCCGACGGCTACGGCGTTCGCTTCATCAAGACCCCGACGGCCGCTGCGGAAGTGATTCGGCGCCTGCTCGCAGGAGAGCTCAAGCCCTTGCCCGAGGACCCGAACGAGACACAGGCGCTCTCGCCGTCGCAGATTCGAGAGGCCATCACGCCGGCGGGCACGGAAGGCACGCTTCCCTGGACGTCACACACGGCTCAGTCTCTCGGGGTGGCCGCCCGCGCCGCAGAAACCAGCCCACCCGGACGTCCGTACGAGCTTCGGGAGGCGGTTCTGGCCAACGAGGTCCCGCAGTCCGCCGGTATCTACCTGCTGTCGTACGATCGCAGCATGGATGCCTTCGTCGGCCGGGCCGATGACAATCTTCGCGAATCCCTGAAGCCCTACATCGGGCGGTACTCGTATTTCCACTTCGAGGTCGTGACGTCGAGAAAGGATCGGTACGAGAGAGAGTGCGAGCTCTTTCATCGCCTCGGGGGTGACCGGGCACAATTGGACAACCAAGAGCACCCGATCCCTCCGCCCGGCCCGCAGCTCAAGTGCCCGGTTTGTGTGAACTGAAAATCACGGACTCGTGACCGCTCCCTCCGACGCAGAGCCCACCAGCCGCGCGTATTTCGCGAGCGCGCCCCAATCCACCCGTGGCGGCGGAAGCTCGAACCGCTCGCGCCTGACCGCCAGGTCGGCGTCGACGTCGAGTCGCCTCGCCGCGACATCGAGGCTCACCGCGTCCCCGTCCTGGATCAAAGCGATGGGACCGCCGACGGCCGCTTCGGGCGAGACGTGCCCCACCATGAAGCCGTGCGTGGCGCCGCTGAAGCGCCCGTCCGTCACCAGCGCGACCGAGTCTGAGAGCCCGCGCCCGACGAGTGCCGCGGTCACCGCCAGCATCTCCCGCATTCCGGGCCCGCCCTTCGGTCCCTCGTAGCGAATCACCACGACGTCGCCAGGCTCAATCCTGCCGTTTTGAACGGCCTCGAAAGCCGCCTCCTCGCCGTCGAACACCCGGGCCGGGCCGCGATGCTCGGCCCGCGTGTGCCCGGAGAGCTTCACGACGCACCCGTCGGGTGCAAGGCTCCCGCGCAGAATGGCGAGCCCACCTCTTGGCCTCAGCGGGTCGTTCAGCGGGCGAATGACCTCTTGCGACTTCGCCTCCACCGCCCGGCTGGCCTCTTCGTCGAGGGACAGCCCGCTGACGGTGGGACAATCGGTCAGCATTCCACCGTCCATCAGCCGCCGGACGAGAAGCCTCGTGCCGCCCGCGCGCTCCATATCGGGTGCGGTGAATCGGCCGCCCGGCTTGAGGTCGGCCAGGACCGGCGTCTTTTCGCACAACCGATCGAAATCGTCGATCGACAACGCCACACTCACCTCTCTGGCGATCGCCAGCAGGTGCAGCACCGCGTTCGTCGAACCGCCGGTGGCAGCGACGGAGACGATGGCGTTTTCGAGGGCGTTGCGCGTCATGAACGCCCGGGCGCTGACTCCCTCCTCGAGCCGCTTCATGACGAGCTCTCCGCAGCGAAAAGCGGCCTTGTGCTTGCGATCGTCGGTGGCAGGGATTTCGTTGACGCCCATCGGCGAAATGCCGAGAACCGTCATCGCGGTGGCCATCGTGTTGGCCGTGAACTGACCCCCGCAGGCCCCGGCTCCCGGGCAGGCGACGTTCTCAAGGGACTCGAGCTCTTCCCGCGTCATCCTTCCGGCCGCGCAGGCGCCGACCGCTTCGAACACGTCCTGAATGGTCACAGCCTTTCCGTTGAACTCGCCCGGTTGAATCGGCCCCCCGTAGATCATCAAACCCGGAAGGTCCAGCCGACCCAGAGCCATCACCGTTCCCGGGATGGTCTTGTCGCAGCCCGAGATCGCGACCACCGCGTCGAGCGAGTGCCCGTTCACGGCGAGCTCGATGGAGTCCGCGATGATCTCGCGCGAGACCAGCGAGGCCCGCATTCCGTCCGAGCCCATCGCGATCCCGTCGGACACGGCGATGGTGTTGAACTCGAAGGGGGTGCCGCCGGCGCTGCGAACTCCTTCTTTGACCTTCTTCGCGAGATCGTGGAGGTGGATGTTGCACGGCGTCAGCTCCGTCCAGGTGTTGGCGACGCCGATGAGGGGACGGCTCAGATCCTCGTCGGTGAGCCCCATTGCCTTGAGCATCGAGCGGGCGGGAGCACGGTTCATTCCGCTCTTAATGGCATCGCTACGCATCGATCCTTCTCCTTTGCACCGGCGGGAAAGCCTGTGACAGCATGCCGGCGATGAGGACTTGTAGCACACCGTAGCGACAACCCGATGAACTACCTCGTCTTCGGGGCCGGTGCGCTGGGCAGCCTCGTCGCAGCACGCCTCGCAGAAGCGAACGACGTCACTCTCATCGGCCGGGCCTCACACGTCGAGGCCATACGCGAGCGCGGTCTGCGGGTGAGTGGAAAGACCGACCTGTGTCAGACAAAACTGCGAGCTGCCACGGCCCTCGAGGACGCCCGAACCCCCGACGTCGTTCTCGTTACTGTCAAGGCCTACGACACCGAGCGCGCCGTTGAAGCCCTCGCTCGCTTCCATGATTCGGCGAGCTTCGTTTCCCTCCAGAACGGACTGGGGAACGAAGAGGTGATGGCAAGACACGCAGGCAAAGTGCTCGGCGCCGTCATCAATCAGGGCGTGACGTTGCTGGGACCCGGAGAGATCTTCCACGCGGGGGCCGGCCCGACCGAGATCGGACCTTACTCCGGGACGACGAGGAAAGATGCCGAGCCGATCGTTTCGAGCTTCCAGGAGGCTGGAATGCCCGCGAGCCTCGTCGAAGACGTTCGCTCCCGCATCTGGCTCAAGGCCGTGTTGAACGCGGCCGTGAATCCCCTCACCGCACTTCTCGGAAAGAAAACCGGCGAGCTTCTGGACGGTGGCCCACTGGAGACGGCGATCAAGAGTATCGTGCGAGAATCGGTCGCGATCGCCCGGAGCTCGGACGCCTTGCTCGACGAGGAGGCGGTACTCGACACCATCCGTAGGGTCGCCGAGGCCACCCGGGCCAACAAGTCCAGCATGCTCCAGGATCTGGAGAAGGGCCGCCGCACGGAGATCGATGCCATCAACGGGGCCATGGTTCGTATCGCCCGGGAGAAAGACATTCCCCATCCTTTGAACGCCCTCCTCACCTGCCTCGTCAAGGCCGCCGAGGCTTGAAAATTTCTCCCGGTTCACCGGAACCCGATCCGAGGCTCCTTCGTATCAAGTAAGTAGTCTTTTTCCAGGCGCTTCCCAGCGTTCGAACGGATGTCTCGATGGGCAACACGGACGTTGCCCCGCCGCGGGCCGGTCGGTCCCGACGACACCCGGCCTTTCGACTTCGGGCACGCGTACGCACGACGGCGGAGCTCATCCTTGTTCCCTCGCTCCTCACGCTCAGTATCACCTTGCTGCGGCTGACCGGCGAACTGCTAGGCTGGTCGTCCTACTGGTTCAACCCGACCGCGGGCGGGGGGGCGGCACCCGTCGGCATCACCTGGCTCATACCCATCTTCGGCGCGTACTTCGGGCTGGAGCTCGCGCGAAACCGCGCGGGCCAACCGCCGGTCAGGAACGCGTTGGCAGCGTTGGTGGCCACGACCGCAGCCTTCGGGGCTGGCATCTGGCTGAGCGGCGTCGTCTTCGGCGGAAACTACGTGGCAAGAACCCTGGTCAACTCGGCGATCGCCATTCTGGCCATCCTCGCCGCTCGAAGAGTGTGGCCCACGCTCCACGCAACGCTGTTCGTCTATGCGTTGAGCGCACGCATCCCGATCGCTCTCATCATGGCGGGCGCGATCGTCGGGCAGTGGGGCACGTACTACGATGCGCTGCCGTCTCTGGATCTGGTGGCGCTGAGCGCAGCGGCTCAGTGGGTTGCGACCGGCCTTCTGCCACAGATGACGTTCTGGGTCGGCGCCACCGTCGTCGTCGGAATGCTGAGCGGGGTGGCTGCGCACGGCATGGTCGCTGCCCGCACGAACGAGCGGGCAGCGAGGCTAGGAGCTGCCGGCGACGTCACCTGCCAGACCTGACGCCTGAACCAGGCCCCTCTCACCCACACCGTGATATTTCACCCGCGATCTCCGTAGTTGTACGGATCACAGGATGGCTGTAAGGAAAAGGAGACGGGAAAAGTCACAGCTGACAAAGGCTGCTACAATATCGCGGCTTCGGAGCAGGCAATATGACGATGTACTCCCAGGAGATCACGGTGAACTGGGGCGAATCCGACCCGTTCGGGCTCGTGTATTATCCGAGAATGCTGGCCTGGTTCAACGACGTCGAGCACCAGCTCTTCCGCCAGGTGGGGCATCCGATCGACTCGATGATCCGGCAGGACCGAACGACGTTCGTGATGGGAGAGGTTCATTTCCGCTTCATTGGTCCTGCCGCGTACGGCGACCGCGTCACCTGCACGATTTCCTTGCAAGAAATGCGCGATCGCACCCTCCACTGGAACTGCAAAGCGGTCAACACCGAGACCGGCGCCCAGGTGACGGAAGGCCGCGCGGTGCGCGTCTACGCGCGCATCAATGAGGACGGGACGCTCAGCTCCGCCGTCATTCCGCCGGAAATTCGAGACGCGCTCACCAACATGGGCGAAATCGGCAGCATTAGTACGAAGCTGGATTGATTCCTAGTGTCCATGCGTCGGCGCATCGCTCTCGTCCTGGCTGCCTCATCTCTGGTGGTGAACCTCGCGTTCTCGGAGATGGTCGAATCGAAACGCGTCGTCGTCCGCGGGCTCGAGGAGCCGGTCGAAATACTGATGGACCGGTGGGGCGTTCCACACATCTACGCCGGGAACGAGCAGGACTTGTTCTTCGCACAGGGATACAACGCCGCGATGGATCGGCTCTTCCAGCTCGAGATGTGGCGTCGTCAGGCCACGGGGACCGTCGCCGAGATCCTGGGCCGGCGCGAGCTCGGACGTGATGTCGGCACGCGCCTCCACATGTTCCGCAAGGATCTCGAGCAGGAGCTCAACCACTATCATCCGCGCGGCTCTTCGATCATCCGGGCCTTCGTCCGAGGCATCAATGCCCGCGTCGCCGAGGCGAAGAAAGACGCGGACGCGCTTCCCGTCGAGTTTCGGCTGCTCGGAATCGAGCCCGGCGTATGGACGCCGGCGGTCGTCATTTCGCGTCATCAAGGGCTCCTGTCGAATGTAACCCGGGAGCTCGGCTACGGTCGCGCCGTCGCCGCCATCGGTGCCGATGCCGTGAAGGAGCTCGACTGGTTCCGCCCCGGAGATCCGGTCCTCGAGCTCGACCCGGCCATAGACGGCTCGCTTCTCAGCGAGGAGATTCTCCACGTCTACCGGAGTTTCCGTGAATCCATTCGCTTCGAGCCGTCGGACGTCGTTGCCGAGCTCAGAGGCGACGAAGCCTCCTATCGTCGCATCGTGGCGATGCTGCCCGACGAGTCGGCGCTGGCCGGTGACCGCGAGAGCATCGGCAGCAACAACTGGGTCGTCAGCGGTCGCTTCACGCAGAGCGGTTTTCCGTACATGGTCAACGATCCGCATCGCACGATCTCTGCACCTTCCCTGCGGTACTTCGTCCATCTGCACGCTCCGGGCTGGAACGTCATCGGCGGCGGCGAGCCGGTTCTTCCGGGGCTCTCCATCGGCCACAACGACTACGGCGCCTGGGGACTCACCGTCTTCGGACAGGACAACGAGGACCTCTACGTCTACCAGACCAACCCCGCGAGCCCGAACCAGTACAGGTACCTGGACAGCTGGGAGGACATGAAGGTGCTGAGCGAGACCATCGAGGTCAAAGGCGATGGCCCTGTCACCGTTCAGCTCAAATACACCCGGCACGGTCCCGTTCTCTACGAGGACGAAGCGAACCACAAGGCCTACGCGCTCCGCGCGGCCTGGATGGAGATCGGAAACGCTCCGTACCTCGCCAGCCTGCGGATGGATCAGGCGCGAAACTGGAAGGAGTTCGTCGAGGCCTGCTCCTACAGTCGTATCCCCGCCGAGAACATGATCTGGGCGGACGTGGAGAAGAACATCGGCTATCAGGCGGTCGGAATCTCACCCATCCGCCCCAACTGGAGTGGACTGGTGCCGGTTCCCGGCGACGGCCGCCACGAGTGGGACGGCTATCTTCCGATCACCGCGCTCCCGAGCGTCCTGAATCCGGACAAGGGTTATTTCGCCACCGCCAACAACTACATGGTTCCCGACGGCTATCCTTATATCGAGGCGCTCCACTACACCTGGGGCGACGAGATGCGCGGGGTCCGAATCGACGAGCTTCTCGAACGGGGACGGCGGAACACGATCGTGGATATGATGAGCTACCAGCACGACGAGCTCTCCATTCCGGCTCGAAACCTGGTACCGCTTCTTCGAGAGCTCGAGCTTCCCGACGCACGGACGGTCAGGGCAGCCGAAGCGCTCCTGGACTGGGACTTCGTCGTCGACAAACGCTCCGTCGCAGGGGCCATCTACGTCAGCTTCGAGCGGCAGCTGCTCGACAACCTGCACGAGCTCCTCGTTCCGGAGCCCGCGCGGGACATTCTCCGCGGCCTGAACAAGAAACGAGTCATCGACTGGCTCGTGGCACCCGACGGCCGTTTCGGAGACGATCCCATCGGGGGGCGGAACGCACTCGTGGTGAAGAGCCTGGAGGAAGCGGTAACCGGGTTGATCGAGCGGCTGGGACCGGACATGGCGAGCTGGCAGTACGGCCAGAAGGCGTTCAAGCACGTTCTGATCCGGCACGCGCTCAGCGCGGCGGTCAACGACGAGATGCGAGCGAAGCTCGAGGTGGGGCCCGCACCGCGCGGTGGCTACGGATCCACGTTGAACGCCACCGGAAACCGTGACAACCAGACTTCCGGCGCCAGCTTTCGCATCATCGCGGACACCGCCAACTGGGACAACACCGTCGCCACCAGCGCGCCCGGCCAATCGGGCGATCCCGACAATCCCCACTACCGTGACCTGTTCGAGCTTTTCGTGACCCACCAGTACTTTCCGCTGTTCTTTAGCCGCGAAAAGGTCGAATCGGTGACGGAGAGCCGTCTCGTCCTCGAGCCCGCGAGATAGCGGCGCGCCTTCATGTCCGGAAAGCCCCGCCCCCCGGTCGCCAGAAAGCTCCCCAAGGAGCTGGAAAAGCACGGAGACGTCCGCGTCGACCCTTACTACTGGATGAAGGATCGAGAGGACCCAGAGGTGGTTCGCCACCTCCAGGCGGAGAACGCCTATACCGAGGCGGTCATGTCCCACACGGCAGAGCTCCAGGAGACGCTTTTTCTGGAGATCAAGGGACGCATCAAGCCGGACGACAGCTCCGTTCCCTATCGACGGGAGGACTACTTCTACTACACGCGTTTCGAGGAGGGGAAGGAATACGCGCTCGACTGCCGGAAGAAGGACGCGCTTTCCGGCGACGAGCAAGTGATGCTCGACGGCAATCTCCTGGCCGAAGGTCACGACTACTTCGCGATCGGTGCCCTGTCGGTCAGCGCCCGAAAGAACATCCTCGCCTACGCCACCGATACGAAGGGCCGCCGCATCTACACGATTCGTTTCAAGGATCTCGACACCGGGAAGCTCCTCGACGACGTCATCGAATCGGTGGCCGGAAATCTGGCCTGGGCCAACGACAACGAGACACTCTTCTACACGAAGCAGGACCTTCAGACGCTTCGCTGGAACCGTGTCTTCCGCCACAAGCTGGGGACGCCGACCAGCAAGGACGTGCTCGTCTACGAGGAAGAAGACGAGACCTTCTCCGTTCACGTCTACAAGACGAAATCGAAGCGGTTCCTCGTGATCGCCGGCGAGCAGACCGTCTCGCACGAGTATCGTTTCCTTCCCGCCGATACTCCCGACGCGGGCTTTCGGCTCTTTCTTCCGCGCGAGCGCCGTCACGAGTACTCGCTCGGCCACCTGGGAGAACACTTCTTCGTTCTGACCAACAAAGACGCGAAGAATTTCCGGCTGGTCAAAACGAGCGTCGAGCGGCCCGAACCCGACCACTGGGAGGAAATCATTCCCCACCGGGAGGACGTGCTGCTCGAGGACTTCGAGCTGTTCCGGGATCAACTGGTGGTCGTCGAGCGACACCGGGGACTCCGGCAATTGCGGGTCATACCCTGGGACGGGAGTCCCGAGCACCACCTCGAGTTCGACGCGGCGGCTTACCATGTCTACCTGACCAGGAACGTGGAGCTCGACACCGAGCTCCTGAGGTTCGGCTACACGTCGCTGGCCACGCCCCGCTCGACTTTCGACTACAACCTGCGGACGCGGGAAAGGACGCTCTTGAAGCAGGACGAAGTCCTCGGCGAGTTCGACCCTGCCGACTACCGAACCGAGCGACTCATGGCAACGGCCCCGGACGGTACCGAGATACCCGTCTCGCTCGTCTACCGCCGGGAGCTGACCATGGACGGCACCCACCCGCTTCTGCTCTACGGCTACGGCTCCTACGGCCTGAACGTCGAAGCCTCCTTTGGCGCCGCCCGGGTGAGTCTCCTGGATCGTGGCTTCGTTTACGCCATCGCCCACATTCGAGGCGGAGAGGTGATGGGTCGACAATGGTACGACGATGGAAAGCTTCTGAAGAAGAAGAACACGTTCACCGACTTCATCGCCTGTGCGGAAATGCTGCTCGCCAGGAAGTACGCCGCACCGGAGAAGCTCTTCGCGATGGGCGGCAGTGCCGGCGGTCTCTTGATGGGCGCCGTCATCAGCATGCGCCCGGAGTTGTTCAAGGGTGTGGTGGCGGACGTGCCCTTCGTCGACGTCGTCACGACAATGCTCGACGAGTCCATTCCGTTGACCACGAGCGAGTACGACGAGTGGGGCAATCCGAACGACAAGACGTACTACGACTACATGCTGTCCTACTCGCCCTACGACAACGTGGAAGAAAAGGACTATCCTCACTTTCTGGTCACGGCCGGGCTTCACGACCCGCAGGTTCAGTACTGGGAGCCCGCCAAGTGGGTTGCCAGGCTGCGCGCCACCAAGACGGACACGAACCGGCTGCTCCTCAAGACGAACATGGATGCGGGACACAGCGGCCAGTCTGGCCGCTATCGGCGGCACCGCGAGACCGCCCTCGCCTACGCTTTTCTTCTCGACCTGGCAGGAGACATTCAACGCAAAAACGCGGAGGAGCGCAGTGAATACTAACGTTCGGGGTTTCTGGATTGCCTGTGTGCTTTTCGCCATCGCTTCCACAGCCTACAAGGCAAAGCTCCAAGACTTCGGCGAGATCGTCGTGCATCCCTGGTAGACCGAACGATGTACCGAACGATCCTGTCGCCAGAAGAGCTTCATCCCTACGTCGGTGACGAGGGGTGGGCCATCGTCGATGCCCGCTTCCACCTCCCTGAGCCCGACAAGGGCGAAAGGGACTATCTCGAAGGACATATCCCCGGTGCTGTCTACGCGCATCTGGATCGGGATCTCTCCGGGCCTCTGACCGGAAACAACGGCCGTCATCCTCTGCCGGGCGTGGACCAGATGGCAGGACGCTTCGGCCGGTGGGGCATCGACGGCGACGTACAGGTCGTCGTCTACGACACGGTGTCGGGGCAGATGGCGGCGCGGCTCTGGTGGATGCTTCGCTATCTCGGACATGACGCGGTGGCGGTTCTGGACGGCGGCCTCCAGAGCTGGGAGCCAGCGGGCTACGAGCTCGCGTCCGGCCGCGAGGAAAGCTCACCACGCAGCTTCGTTCCACGGGTCAGAGCGTCGATGCGTATCGACGTGGAGGAGCTCACGAGACCCTCGGGTCTCGAAGACAACCTGCTCATCGATGCGAGAGCACCGGAGCGATACCGTGGCGAGGTGGAGCCGCTCGATCCGGTTGCGGGCCATATTCCGGGAGCCCGCAACCACGGCACCGCTCTCAACCTCGGCGAGGATGGTCGCTTGCTTCCCGCGGACGAGCTTCGGACAAAGCTCGACGTCGCGATTGGCGACCGTCCCGCGGACGAAGTGGTCTCCTACTGTGGTTCCGGGGTCACCGCATGCCATAACCTTCTGGCAATGGAGATCGCTGGTATTCGCGAAGCCCGGCTCTATCCCGGCTCCTGGTCCGAGTGGTGCGCGGACGAGCGGCGGCCGATCGAGAAGGGTTGAGCGCTACTCCGCGCGCTGGAGGCCCTGGAGCACGACGTCTACGGGAATCACACGGAGACGGCTCGGTATGCTCGTATCGTCCTGGTCGTTGTCATAGACGATGAAGAGCTGGCCCGCGCCGAGCGCCAGCCCCTCGGCTTTCATCCCCGCGTCATAGCGATCGACGAGGAGTGTCGGCTCCTCGTTCGGCGTCGCAAACCACAGACGATTTCCAAGGAATTCATGCGTCTCGTCGTCCTCGGTGCTGGTGTTGATGAGGAGCCCCTCTCGCACCGGGTCCCAAATCAGCGAAATAGGAAACGCCCGAAGCCTCGAGGCGCTCGAACGGGCGGTCGTCAGCGTCGACCAGCTCTCTCAAGACGCCGAGATCGTCTGCGCTCGACGGGGCAACAATCGCCAGCGCCAACCCAAGCGGTAGCCAACGGGTCATGTACCGATGCTAGCACACGGCGAACGTCACGCCGCCACCCTGGCCCGGGCTACCACATGGTCGGCACGCCGAGTGGGCTCCGGCAGACGGTAACGCACCGCTGCCTCGAGGACGATGCGCTCGGCCGTCCGCAGATCGATCTCGTGCCCGACACTGACGTAGACCGGCCGCACGCCGTCCCGGGTGCGAAGCACGGAGCCGACCACCTCCTCCCGGTGAACGAGCGGCTCGCTCGCGCCACGAGATGCAGCAGGCTCCTTGTACTCTCCGACGAGCAGGCTCTTGGCGCACCCGATGGTGGGTCGCTCGCACAGCACGCCGACATGACAGGCGAGCCCGAACCGCCGCGGATGCGCCCGGCCGTGCGCATCGCAGAGGATGACGTCGACCGGCCCGCGAATCTTGCGAAGCGCCGCCAGAACTGCGGGCGCCTCACGGAAAGAGAGGAGCCCCGGCACGTACGGGACGTCTAGAGCTTGTCTCGCAACCTGCTCTTCCGCCACGGAGGCCGTCTTCAAGTCCCACCGCACCGCTGCGGCGATACAGGAACCGCCGTCGCTCGAGTAGGCCGCGTCCACCCCAACGGCGAAGCGGATTCTCCCCCTCGGTCTCGATTGCCGAACCCGTGTGGCCATCTCTCTCTGGATCTCGATCGCTCGGCGCGGACTCACCGACCACGAATGGGGCGCCCCGAGAATCCTCAAGCCAGGAACTCCCCGCGCAATACGGTGACCGCCTGGCCGGCGAGGACGACACGGTCGTCACCGACGCGAAGGCGGACGGTACCGCCCCGCGGGGAGGCCTGATAGGCAACCAGCTCATCCTTGTCCAGCTTCTGTTTCCAATAGGGCCCCAGACAGCAGTGGGCAGAGCCCGTCACCGGGTCCTCGTCGATTCCCGCTCTCGGTGCGAAGAAGCGGGAAACGAAGTCCACCTCTTCGGTGTCTGCTCGTGCGGTCACCATGACGCCGCGTGTCTCGACCTGACGAAGCTTCCCGAAGTCGGGAGAGAGCGAGCGAACAATCGACTCGGAAGCCACCTCGACCAGATAGTCGTAGCGCCCCCTGCCAACGCGGGTTGCTGTCACTGCGAGGGATTCGAGAAGATCCGGCGGAGGATCGGTCAACCGCGGCGCGTCGGCCGGAAGCTCGAGCTCGATCCATTCCTTCTTCCTTCGAGCCCGAAGCTCGCCCCCCTTCGTCGAGAAGCAAAGCTCGGGCGCCGACGCCTGTCCTTCCGAATAGAGTGCATGCGCCGTGGCGAGAGTGGTGTGCCCGGACAGCTCGACTTCGACCGCGGGCGTGAAGAAGCGAAGCTCGTAACGGCCGTCGTCCCTTACGACGAACGCCGTTCCCGAAACGTTCATCTCGCGAGCGACCTTCTGCATCCAGTCGTCGGCCGGCCAGCCCTCGAGCGGGATCACGACGGCGGCATTGCCGGCGAAAGGTGTATCGGTGAAGACGTCGACCTGCACGAACGCGAGTGACATTTCTCCCATCTTAGACCAGCCCCTTCCGGCGTGGCACAATGCCGTCTAGATCGGCGTGGCCCGCCTCGAGTCGGAATTGATCGCGAACTCGGCATCGATGAGATCGCGCCGCTCACGCACGAGCCATTCGATGCTCGTTTGTTCCGTCTCTTCGTCACCGGTGAAGACCGCGACCAGATCGCGGCGAGGCGTGAATCCTTCGCTCTCGAGCCGCACGAAATTGGCGACGATGATGGCGCAGCCCGCCTTATTGTCCGAAGTGCCGCGGCCGTAAAAGCAACCGTCCTCCTCGCGGAACTCGTAAGGTTCGAAGGACCAATCCGAGCGCAGGGCGTCCACGACGTCGAGGTGTGCCATGAGAAGGATCGGTTTACGGTCGTCTCCGCCTCCTGACGCGGCTCGGTAGCGCGCGACGAGATTCCCGATCTGCGGGCCGGGACCTACGACGACCTGGACGTCATCGCGTGAAAAGCCGGCATCGAGAAGTCGTCGCGCCATCGCCTCTGCCGCAACGACGGTATTTTGCTGAGCCGCCGCCGTGGAGCGGATCTCGATGATCTCCTCGAAGATGTCCCTCGCCAACTGATCGTGGGCGGACGGCTGAGGCGTCGCTGGATGTGCGGTGAGAAGGAACGTGAGCCATGAGACGCTGCGCGAGAACATCAAACGGCTCCCTTGAAAACGTTGGCCAAGGTCTCAGCATCCGTACGATTCAAAGTAGCGTTAACGGTGACGCGGAATCCGCCGAGCTCGGGCAAGGGCCTGGACAGCAGGACCCCTTTCGTCCGCAGCTTCTCACGGAGGCTTTCCAAGTCCGACCCCTTGACGAACAATCTAAAGTTGTTGCTGCCGTTCCGAATTTTCTCGATCTCGAAAGGACTGTCCTTCTCCAGCAGCGAGAAAAACCTCTTGGCTGTCTCCACCGCGCGGGCAAAATCCGCTTCGAAGTGCACGAAGTAGTGCAGAGCCACAGCAGCGAACGGCCACGCTCCGGGTAGACCGCCACCGAACATCCGGCGAGTGTGAAACATTCCGTCGATCACTTCTGTCGGCCCGGCCAGGATCGCTCCGGAAGCGGCGTTGAAGTACTTCCAGAGGGATACGTAAACAGTATCGAAATGGGATGCATACTCCTCGGGAGAGATTCCGGAGTATCCCGATGCCATATAGAGCCTAGCGCCATCCAGGTGGGTCTTGATGCTGTTTTCTCGCGCGTAAGAACAGATCTTCTTCATCTCCGCGTAGTCGAACATCTCGCCGAACTTTCGGCGCACGGGTGACTCGATCACGATAGCGCCGACGCCGGTGGTGACCCTTCCGGAACGCGTCCGTTCGACGACTTGCCTTACTTGCTCGAGCGTGAACGTGGCCGTGTCGGAGACCAGGGGGATGAGATTCAGTTGGCTCAACTGCTGCGCACAGTCGCCCGAGTCGTTATAGAGATGGCTGTCGTTAGGGACAATGACTCGCGTTCGATTCCTCGCCAGTTCCCTCACGGCAATGTGATTGGCAAGGGTGCCGGTCGGAAAATAGATCGCCCGCTTCTTTCCGAGGGCCGCGGCCATTCTGTTTTCCAACTCCTCGACGACACCTCCCTGCGAGTAAAAGTCCGACTCGATGCCTTGCTCTTCAGCGATCCTCTGGAGCACGTCGACATATTCCGTGGATGAAAGCGAGAGCCCATCGCCAAAGAGCTTCACGAGATTCTGCTTCGCCTCCGGAACGCCGGGCCGCCGCGAGAACCCTTCGGCGGCGCCCAGGATCGGCGTCGCCGCCACCGCTTTCATGAAACTTCTTCTACCTGAAGGATCCATTTCTGCCTCCCGAGCGGAAATCTACCACCAAACGATAACGGGCGTGCCGAATGGAAGGGATGATAGGAAATTCCATAGCCCTTCGTAAGTTGATGGCTTCGAGGGTGACGAATTGAGGAGCTAGTGTCTCGTCTCGGAAGTGAGGTTAGCATCGAGAGCGTCGAGGCGCCTGGATCGCAAGGCGCGGCGAGGGCGAAATACCGCGTGTATTCAACCGAGCCGAAACGCAGCGAGGCGGGAGGCATCGGCGCTCGAATGCAACCTAACTTCCGGGACGGGACACTAGGACCTCGTCAGGAGGTGGTATCTACTCTGAGCTCAGTGTGGCGTGCAAGTACATCGAAGTCGGCGTCTCGATGCAGGATCGCCGCATCGGCGCTAATTGCAACGGCGCCGATGAGACAATCAATGAGCTTGCGGACAGTTTCTCCTTCGCGGCGGCATTGACGATAGATGGCAGCCGCCCGGTCATAGTCAATGGGTGCTGTGGGAAGGACAGTGGCTCGCGCCAGAAGTCGACGGAGCTGATGCAAGTGTTGTTCGTTGAGCGCTCCTGCAAGTACCTCCATCCGAATCGCATCGCAGATTGCCACATCCTCTTCGAGCAACGCATCTACCCGATTGCAAACCGGTGAGTCGGTATCGCGGAGAAATTCGATCCAGGCCGAAGTATCGATGAGGATCACGAGGTTCGACTGGCGCGCATGGCGTCGAGGTCGCCACCCCAGCCCGAACCACGTAGCCGGCGGGCATCATCGATGGTGAGCGGTTCCGCAGCGAGTGTCTGTAACGCGAAGTTCACGGCGTCGCGTTTCGTGGCCAATTGATACCTGCGCATTACCTCGGCGCACGCCTGGTCGTCGATGTCTATGTTGGTGCGTGACATACACCAACTATACACCGATGGATCCCGTCGCACCATGGCTTCGATGCGCGCTTCCCCGAGGCGCACTTGTCCCTCCTCAAATCTCGTCCGCCCGCGAAATCAAGAACTTACAGACCGTTCTCTGGTCCGGTCAAAAACTTCCACATAAAAGCTCTCAGCCGGCATGATGTGCTCCCGATCCCATCTTAAACCAGCCCCTTCCGGCATGGCACAATGCCGTCTCGATGGATCCACAACAGACATCCGCCTGGCGCGAGGTCTACCGAATGGTCCGCCGTATCCCTCGTGGTCGCGTGATGAACTACGGTCAGATCGCGACGCTGTTGAAACGTCCTCTCTCGGCGCGAGCGGTGGGCTGGGCAATGCACCAGTGCCCGGAGGACGTTCCCTGGCACCGGGTGGTCAACGCGAACGGCGGTATGTCGACCGAAGCGCTGGGAAATCTCCCTCCTCGCCTGCAGCGTCACCTGCTTGAGACGGAGGGAATTCGTTTTCGCGCGAACGGAACGCTCGACATCGAGCGCTACCGCTGGGAGCCGAAGCGCCGACCCACTCCCGCGAGAAAGAAGTAGCGTGTGATCGATGTCCCATGACGGGGCGGTAGAATAATAGAATGAACGCGCACCGACTGGCCGAAGAGCGGAGTCTGGCACTTCACCGTGCCATCGCCGACCGCGTGCTCGAGGATCCGTCCGTGCTGGAGCGGGCGCGGGCGCGAGTTCGTACCTGGAACGAGACCGGCGAAGTCGCGTCCTTTTATGCGACCGAGTGGAACGTTGTGCTCGCGCGACCGGTGGAGGAGATCCGGGCCTTTCTCGTTGATGAGAGCGAGCACGCACGGGCGATGCGCCAGGTGACCCCGTTCGCGGGGGCGATCGACCCCCGCACGCGATGGCGCATCTGGCGAGAGGTGCGCGAACGGATCGAGTCGGTCTCATGACGCGCGAGGAGCTCGAACACATCATTCGGGCCGCGGCGGAGATCGCGGACGACAACGAGATTATCGTCATCGGGAGCCAGGCTATCCTGGCGGCTTTTCCGAATGCCCCGGAGGAGCTCCTGGTCTCGACCGAGGCCGATGTGTACCCAAAGAATCGGCCCGAACGCGCGGATTTGATTGACGGCTCTATCGGCGAGGGGTCCCCTTTTCATGAGCTCTACGGATACTACGCGCAAGGGGTCGACGAGACGACCGCCGTCCTGCCACAAGGGTGGAGGGACCGGCTGATACCGGTAACCAACTCCAACACGAAAGGCAACACGGGCTGGTGTCTCGAGCCGCACGACCTGGTTGTTGCCAAGACGATCGCTGGGCGAGACAAAGACCTGCGCTTCCTGGAGGGCGCCGTCCGCGGAGGACTGGTTTCTCGCGAGACACTACTCGCGCGGTTGTCAGATACCGAGCTGGATGAGGCACGCCGGGCGCAAACGGCAGCTCGGCTTCGTCGAGCCCTCACAGAATAGAGACCTCGGTCCGCTTCGACAGCCCGTTCCAACCATCGTCCGCCAGAGCTCGGACCGAGTGTGGTCGCTTTCGGCGAGCTCGCATGCGAGTGAGAAAACGAAGCGTCGGCCAATCCTGCACCGCGAGGTCATGACATTTGATGCTCTAATACTTGACATCAGATGCTACACGAACAACGTGGATGATTTCGCAAAGTTCGGATTTCTCGACATCCGGAACCCGCTTGGCTAGCCTGCCTAAAGTCGCTCCGAGCCCGAGCCCATGCCCGAGCCCGGAGCCGGACAACCAATGAGGCGGTTCGATCACGAGAAGCTGGACGTCTACCAGTCGAAGCACAAACTAGCCGCGTAGCTGCTGCTTCGCATCGTAGCAATGTTGACGCGAATGGTCCTCAATCAAAGTCCATCGGGCTCAGGCTCGGGCTCGGTAACGGGCAAAGGATGAGCGTTCTCGCCTTCGTTGTTAAGAGAACCGGTAGGTTGCTTCTGCCTCTATCAGAGAAGTTCTAAGCCTAGTGCCAGCGGGAGAAAATACCTCCGGTGAACCATCGTGCCCTCGCGGGGATTCTATCCGATGCTATTGGTTCGGCGTACGGCAGGATGTCAAGCAATATCGCTTCTGGAAGTCTCCCCTTCCCTTTTTGAGCTTTTCCGGGAACCAAGCCCCGTTCGAAGTCACTCCAGATAAGACCAATTATTCTCCCCCCGAATTGATTCGGAGCTGATCATGAAGCGCGCTGGTACCCGGAGCCTCGGGCTCTTCTCCTATGCGAGATTTCTTCTCGTCGCGGCAGTCGTTCTCCTCGCCTCTATCACCGCACCACCGGCCCTCGAGGCCTTCGACTGCGCGGATTTCATCGAGGACATCAATTTTCCCGACGGCACTCAGGTACAGCCGGGCCAGACTTTCCTCAAAGGCTGGCGGCTCCAGAATTGCGGCACCGAGACGTGGAATGCGGCGAACGGCTACGACGTACGCCGCATCTCCGGCAACTACGGACCTCTCGTCTTCGGCGTCCCGGTGGTGTCTCCCGGAGGGGTCGGAGACTTCTGGGCCACCGTCACCGCACCCAACGATCCTGGTATTCATCAGGCCAACTACCGAATCCATCACAACGGGGTGAGTTTTCAAGACGGTTTCTGGGTGAACGTAGAGGTCGTCGGTGGGCCGGGAGGCGACGACCAGGTTTGCCCCACGAGCTTGAACCCTGGCGGCTTCGACGTCGTGCAGGGAGGAAGCTTCATCGCCGAATGGCAGCTCGACAACTGCGGGAACACGACCTGGGATCCGAACAGTTATCAGGCGGTCCGCACCAGCTCCGCCGACATCGGACCGGCCTCGGCTCCCCTCCCCTCGACGGTGAGTCCCGGCGGAGCCGTCATCCTGTCGATCCCGATGCAGGCGAACGCCGCCCCGGGCTCCTACGCCGTGACGTACCAGCTCAGCGGTCCGAATGGCAACTTCGCCTCTCCTTTCGACGTCTCCGTGAACGTGCTGCCGGCACCGGCATTCAACCTTTCCGTCTCCCCCACCAGCCTGGGTGTAAACAACGAAGGCTGGCCCACGCCCAATCCAGTGATGGTGGACGTTCAGGCGAGCTGTCCCGGCGCCTGCAGCGGTAACCTGACCCTGCAGATCGGGCTTTTCGGAGCGGCTCCTCGATTCTACGTGTGCGAGACGACGTCCCTCGCAGGATGTCAGGTCTCGAGCGACGATCCGGGAGACCGGTTCTCCGCCACGTCTTTCCTTCTCAATTGCCCTCTCAGCCTGCCCGCCGGAGGCTCGGCATCCTATTCGCTCAAGCTCTGGGTCCAACCGTCTGCCGCGGGAAGCCTTCCAGTGGTTGCCACCTGGCAGGGCGATCAGCAGACGGAGCAAGTATCCATTCCACAAGCGCAAATCCATCCGCTGGTCTTCGTCCACGGCGTCCTTGGCTCGATGCCGCCCCAGGAGCTCCTGGTGGACAATCGAGCGACGGCTCGCGATATCTTCGACCCGTTCCTCGGCCACTACCGGCCCATTCTCGACACGCTCGTCAAGATGGGCTACGTGTGGAACGAGTCCCTGTTCGGCGTCGCCTACGACTGGCGCAAATCGAACGTCGAGTCCGGCAACTTTCTGAAGAGCGCTCTCGCCGGCGCGGTCATCCCCCGCTCGCAGAGCTCCGAGCACGTCACCTCCGATCCACGCGCCGACCTCGTCGTCCACAGCATGGGAGGCCTCGTGTCCCGTTCCTACATCCAGGGAAGCGGCTGGGCTGGTGACGTGCGCAAAGTCGTCTTCGTCGCCTCACCCCACAAAGGATTTCCCTTCGATTACCGCACTTGGGAAGGCGGCACCTGGATCGACTACGTATACAACGCTCCGATTGTCTCGGGCTCGCCGCTCGTCTTCGTTCCTATGATGGACCGCATAATTTGGCCGACGCTCGTGGCGAAGCGATACAATCCCTCGCTCCTGGAGCTGGGCCTGTGCTCGTTCTTCGAAGTTCAGGAGCTCATCCCACCCTTCAACTTCGACACCGATGGCGTCCTCCTCTACCGCCCGAGCCCGATTCCCGGGTTCTACCTCTGCAATCAGCCGACGGTGCTGAAGTGGATGCACAGTGGCGATCCGGCCCGCGGCATCGGTTCACTGAGAGAGATGCTCCCCACTGAGGACATGGAAACCTACCTTCTCAACCCGCTGAACGACGGACCCTTTCCTTTCGGGCACGAGGTAAACACGTTTCTCGAGAACCTCAACGCCAACGTCGGAGTGCTGGGGCAAAGGCTGGGCACGGACAACATCTACGTGCTCGCTGGAAACGGAGCGCCGCAGACGGATCGCCGCTACCGGACCCTCCCTCCGCCACTCTTCAGCGAGATGTGGAACCACGGCAAGGTCCTGAGTCTTCCGTTTTTCCTCGAAGAGCAGACCGCGGGCGACGATCTGGTCCCGCTGGCGAGCGCAACTCTCTCCGGGAGTGGGCTCCTGCCGCTGCCGGCGGGGCACGAAGTCATCCTGGACGCCGCTCCCAACCCGGGGGGCGCGCGCCACTCCCCCATCCTGCATCACGATCAGACGCAAAAGGTCTGGGTTCCCGAGTTCCTCGCTGATCTGAACCTCCCATTCAAGACCGACTACGCGGCGCCCTGGATCCCGGGCGAGATCTCCGAGATCGCCACCGTGCTCGCCGCCTGTCCGGTGAACCTCATGGTCACGGATCCGCTGGGTCGCCGGCTGGGCTACGACCCGATGACCGGGCAAGTCGTCGAAGAGATTCCCTTCGGCTTCTACGCCGAGCCCGACGCCGAGCCTCAGATCCTCTGGATCGCGAATCCCGTTCCGGGCGAGTACACGGTGACCGTGACCGGCTGGGAGCAAATGCCAAACGATCCCGACTTCAGCATTCGGGTGGACCGCATCGGTCAAGCGGTGGGCCTCGTCAAAGGTGTGGGCGGTACGAGCGCGCCCCTGCAAGAGGACAGCTTCACGTTCGGTCTGACACCTAACGCGCCGCCGGTGGCCGATGCCGGTGCCGACCAATTCTTTTCAGCCGGTGAGGATTGCACCGCTGACGTGACGCTCGATGGGAGCGCCTCTTTCGATCCGGATGGCGACGAGCTCTCCTACGAGTGGCTCGGCGCCTTCGGCACCCTCGAAGGAGAGACGGTCACGATCCGGTTTCCACTCGGCACGTACGAGGTCACCCTGACGGTACACGACGGCAAGGGCCAGACCGCGACGGACACCGTCGTGGTCACCGTGGAGGATCAGACGCCTCCGATCCTCTCCGTTCCGGAGACAATCACCGCCGAGCAGACGAGCCTGGACGGGACCCCGCTCACGCTTCCCGAGCCCGAGGTCACCGACAATTGCGTACTCGAGAGCGTCGTCGACGACGCGCCCCCGGTCTTCCCGCTGGGCCTCACGGTCGTCACCTACACTGCGACCGACGCCGCGGGAAATGTCGCGACCGCCACGACCAGCGTGATCATCGAGGACACGACACCGCCCGACATTCAGAACGTCCCCGCCCCGGTGACGGTAGAGCAGACGAGCCTCGCGGGAACTCCGGTCGAGCTGCCCCTGCCCACTGTGACCGACATCTGTGATGCCGCTCCGGTCCTCGAGAGCGATGCGCCTGCCATCTTCCCGCTCGGCATCACCATCGTGACCTTCACCGCCACCGATGCGTCCGGAAACATCGCCACCGCTACCACCACCGTCACCGTCGTCGACACCACACCCCCGGTGCTCACCAACGTGCCCGAGCCGGTGAGCGTCGAGCAGACGAGCCGCGACGGAACCCCCGTCGCGCTTCCCCTGCCCACCGCCACCGACATCTGCGACGCCTCGCCCCTCGTGGAGAGCGATGCGCCTGCGGTCTTCCCGCTCGGCACCACCACGGTGACCTTCACGGCCACCGACGACTCCGGTAACGTCGCCACCACCACCGTCGCCGTCGTCGACACCACGCCACCGCGTATCGATTCCGTTCGCGCGAATCCGGCGACGCTCTGGCCACCGAACCACAAGATGGTGTCGGTGAAAGTGACTCCCGACGTCTTCGACATTTGCGATGCCGCGCCGGCTTGCCGAATTCTCTCGGTGAGGAGCAGTGAGCCGGTGACGGGCAGGGGAGACAAGACCTCGCCCGACTGGAAGATCACGGGAGATCTCTCCGTCCTTCTGAGGGCGGAGCGCTCCGGCCGCGGAAAAGGCCGCGTCTACACCGTGAAGGTCGAGTGCGTGGACGATTCCGGAAACGCGTCACGGGCTACCGGAACGGTCAAGGTGCCCCACGATCGGAGAGGTAACAAGAAAAGCAACAAGAAGAAGGGCAAGCGGTGACGATCTGGCAAGTGGTCCCGAGATCTATCGGGACCACTTTGCTCATTTGGAGCTCCGTCGCCGCCGGTTCCGAGACGCGGGCATGGATCGATCGCTTTTCCGCCGGGACGCTCGATTCCGATCGCTGGGTGGTGACCGCGCAAGGTGATTTTCGCGAGCATACGGCGGATGTCGTCCCCGACGGGCGGCTGCGCCTCCGCGCCGATACGATCGGGACGCGGGACGATACGGTGAAATACCTCGGGGTGCGCAGCCGTCGAGCGTTTCCGGTCGGTGACAGCCTCTGTGTTGCCGCCACGCTCGACTGGAACGATCAGAGCAACGGAAGCTACCTCTCGGTGGCCCTCGTTCTTGCCGGGGAGGAGACGACAGCAAATCCCATGGACGAGCGGAACTGGGTCGCGGTGGAGTACGTCGGCGTCCCCCCCGGACGTCACGCCAGAGGGCTCGTGAGCGCTAGCTCCGAGCGACGCCGGGTGACGCTCGCGAACGAGGGCTGGCCTCGGAGAAATCGGGAGGGCCGCGAGATCGCTCTGGTCCGCATCTTCATCAGAATCGGGCCACACGGCCTGGAAGTGCGGGAGAACGGCGAGCGCCGCTACTGGTCACGACGTTTCGAGGCTCCCTTCGCCCGGGCGTTTCTCCACCTGCAGCTCTCGAGCCACAGCAATTACCCCGCTCGCGAGATCTACTTCGACGACGTGGAGGTGAACGATTGTAGCGACGACGGTTCGTCACTCTCAATTGGCCAATCGCTAGCAGCTCTCCCAGACGGTCCTCTTTGTCGTCGGAGCCCGCGAAAATAATCACACCCCGCTTGAAGTAGATCCAGATCGTCGCGAGCTCCCCTCTGGACGAAGAGAGAACACTGCACTCCCATCTATTCGCTGGTCGTCGCCGGAGTGCTGGAGATCGAGGACCCGGACCAGGCCGACGTGGCGAGAGCGGAAACCGCCGAGGCAGGCGCGGCAAGCCCGGAATCGGAGACCGCCTCGCCGTCCGAGGCGCTCGCCGCAGTCCTGGACGATGAACCCTTCCTCCCAGATTCCGGTGAAGGTAGAAGAGGTAGAGCGCCGAGCTCTTCCCGAGCAGGTCACGCGAATCGAAGCGATCGGCCCTGAGAGTCAGGAAGCTGGAAGTCGGGAAACGCGTTCCCCGTCTCGATGGCAAGTCCGCTCCGGGGATAGCGCCATCCAATCGTCGCGACGCCATAGGCGACGAGCGTGATCACGGAGAGGACGGAGATTAAGACATTGACCAGCGACGGCTGTCGAATCGTCGTAACGACGGCAACCAGGACCGCCGCGCCGAAGAGCAGGAACTCCTCGACCGGAACCGTGCGAAACCGCCCCGCCTTCAGGTTGATGTAGAAGGCGCCGACTCCCAGAGCCAGAAGGGCAACGCTCAGCATCCAGCATCCAGCATCCAGCGTCGCGATCGGAAGCTTCCCATCGGAACCCGAAGCGACACACGGCCGGGAGTTGATCCATCGATCTTGACCCATCGACTGGCAAACGCCAGCTACCCAATACTAGCCTAACCGCAGCAGGTGTCGCCCGGAGCACCGATGCGCCTGTGGGGTTTTCGACTACCGGGTGATGTGGGAGAAAGCACCTCTACGGATCACTGTACTCGTCCCGATTCTCGGGCAGAATCGTAATCGTTACAAGGGGCAAATCTCCGGAATACCCCACCTTCCACTCGCCGACAGCTTCCGGAGATGCCACTACCGCCGATGCAACAGGATCTTCATATTTCCGGAAAGAACTTCTCCAGGGTGGCGGCGCTCGGCGGCTCGGTCAGGCGCGAAACCAACCACAGGGTCACGGAACAGGCGACGAAGAGCACCGCCACCGGCATGAGCCCGCTCCCTCCGATGGTGTACTCGCCCTCGACCCCCGAAGAGCGCTGGAAGAAGGTGGCCCAGAGCAGCGCCACGACTCCGATCGCAGCCAGGACACCCTGCCGGGTGCTCCGCTTCCAGTACAGGGCGGCAACGATCACCGGAAACAATCCCGCGAAACCGCTCAGAGACCAGACGCCCATATCGAAGATGGAGCGACTCGTCCAGAAGGACAGGGCGAAGACCACCGCCAGAAAGCCGGCCACGAACAACCTTCCGTAGAAGACTTCCTTCCGCTCCCCGAGACGATCGTGAAACCGGTAGTGGGAAACGATGTCCTCCGTGAAGAGCGTCCCGACAGAGAGAGTCTGCGAGTCGAGCGAGGACATGATGGCGGCGAAGATGCCGGCCGCCAGGAGACCCGCCAGAAGGCCACCGGCGTGCTGCAAGATCAGGTGCACGAGAATCGGCCCGTTGACCGGCGGCGGAGAATCGATGTTCCCGACGACGCCCAGCACCACACTTGGAATCCAGACGAACGCGATGCAAAGAGGATAGAGGACGATCGAGGCACGAAACGTGCGGGCACTACGCGCCGACAACCAGTGACTGAAGATGTGGGGGAAGACACCGGCAGAGAGTGGCACGAGGAGATACGAGACCATTTTCAGAAGCTGGTATCGCGTCTTCCCGATGACGACGAGAGACGAGCTCCCCTCCCGGAGCGATGTCATCGCGCTCTCGAGGCCTCCGTACCCCCTCAGAATGACGAAGAAGGCGACGGCGCCCACCGTCATGAATACGAGGGTCTGAAACGTGTTCGCCCAGGCGGTGCTTCG
This sequence comes from Candidatus Marinacidobacterales bacterium, assembly GCA_965237685.1. Lineage (GTDB taxonomy): Bacteria > Acidobacteriota > Vicinamibacteria > Marinacidobacterales > SMYC01 > CBDEGF01. Next base: position 1,258,153 of record CBDEGF010000002.1, on the reverse strand, counting down.
CATTCCACCGTACGTCACGTAGGCGAAGATCACCGCGCAGACCAGGAGGCTCCCGAGCCAGACTGGCGCTCCTCGTTCCGGACCGCCGGTCAATGCCATCAGGGCGTCACCACTCCCTTTCACACCGATCAGAACGTAGGGAACGAGCAGCAGCACCACCGAGACGAACATGGAAAATCCCACGGCGTCCGACTCGTAGCGGTCCCGCAAGAACTGCACCTGGGTCAGATAGCCGTTTCGTTTTCCCAGCCACCACAACCGCGTGCCGACGAAGTAGAACACCAGCGGAACCATCAACGACGAGCTCGAAGCCATGAGTGCGAAGACACCGATGCCATGTGCGTAGGCTTCACCAGAGGCGCCGAGAATCGTGAAGGCCGTCATGTGGGTCCCGAAGAGCGTCATCAACAGAACGAACGAGCCGATAGTCCGGCTGGCCAGGAAGTAGTCCTCGCCGGTGCCTCGGAACATGCGGTGGCCAAGGAAACCCACCATGAGAACGACGAGGACGTACACGGCGATGACCGCGAGAACCATGGGTTCTTAGTCTTCGTCCAGGTAGGACGGCCAGGCTCGCCGGATGACGAGCCACATCACTAGCGAGAGCAGGACGCTGAGCACGGCGTGATAAAGAAGGTTGACCGGGAATCCGAGAACGATCGCATCCTCGTCCCACATCCAGACGTTCAGATGCAGGATCACCAGCACGGGAATCAACACGAACAGCCACTTCGGGTATCGGGGCACTCTGTCCTCTCTGATCTAGTCGATGGTCAACGGCTCTCCGTTGAGCTCCACGGTCACTTTTGGAGGATGCGCGCCACGCATGGCCGCATGGAGATAGCACGTGCGCTCGCCGGTCTTCACGACATCCGCAGAGAAGTCATCCTCCCACTCGCAGTCGAAGAAGACACTCGTCGCTACCGGGCGGGCGGCCATGGCCCACGAGTCATCCTCCGGACGGCCCTGGATGTCGAACGTGTTCTCCTGGATCACTTCGTACCCGGCCAGCTCTTTGTCGAGGATCTTCGCGTAGCGGCCGAGCTGAGTCATGTAGCAGAAGGCGACGCCCGCGACGACGTAGACCTCCGGCGGCGGCGCCCCGGCGCCACCCCCGCGATCGGAGGTCTCGTCGCATCGAAAGTGGAAGCTGCTCCCTATCGGGTGCACAAGATCGACATCGCTCGCGAAACGCAGATCGCCCAGCCATTTGGCGTTACCACGAACCTGAATCGTCCGTCGCTGCTCCGAGGCCAGTCCCACCCCCGCGCCGTGGGAGTCGCCCTCTACTCTCTCCGCCTGGGAAATCTTGCGGATGATGTCGGACGGCAGGTCCTCTACCGACGTCTCGGCGAACTGCGGACGATCGGGGGTGGCCCCTTCGAGGGCGGCGAGGCCGTCGAGTGGCACCCGCCGGGTATTCACCGAAAGGGAGAATGTGTTCTTCAAGGGTTCCCGAACCAGTGCGAGTGCCGGCGAGGCGGAAAGGCCCGCGCGCACCACGCCCACGGCCGTCGCTCGGTCGACATCCGACTCCAGACTCAGCGCGAGCACGGGCGAGCGGGCGCTGCCGCGGGCATCGCCGCGCAGGAAAGACCCTTCGATGTCGTAGACGTTGTCCTGCGCAAGCGACAGACTCGTGAGCTCCACCGCCCTCGCCCTGGCGGCGCGCAGCACGGAGGACAGAGTGGAAAACTGCATGCCCGCGGCGAAGAAGTCCAGCGGAGGCGGCGCCAGATCTGTACCGTTCAAGTAGTGCCCCTCGTCAGAAATCAGACGCCAGGCCGCTCCCGAGCTTTCGACGAGCGCTTCCTTTTGCATCCCCTGGAGCGCACGGACCGCCGTCCGAACCCGAAGCCGCCCGGGCCGGCTGGGATCGTTCGGCTCCGCCAGCGGGTCATTCGCCGCTCGAGCGACTTTGGAAACCACAGAAAGCGCGCGACCTTCGATGGACGTCATGACGTCCCGAAAGCCTATTACCAGCCACGCCGCCACTGCAAGAGCTATCAAAATCGCCTTTCTTTTTGAAGCCTGGGTGGTACACTAGAGCCATCGACAAACAATTCAAATAAAAACAGCACCTGCCCTTCCCTGGCCGGCGGGGCGATGTGTGCGCCATCCTGGAGGTCTCTCGGTGAGTCCCGCCGCTTTCCGTTTGCGCTATCTCGTTGGTTTGCTGTGCCACGTGGCCGTGGCACTCGTCGCTTCCAGTGATCTCTCCACGAGCCCTTCCGCTGCGGCGGATGCGGTCGGCCCCTGCTATCTGGCGTCCACGTTCGTCGAGAACAGCGACCTCAAGCATTGGCCCGGCTTCCCGGTGGAGCTCTACATCGACCAGGGCACTCTCCCGGTGGAGCATCGAGCCGCCTATCTCGAGGGGATTCAGCGCGGCGTCGACCTGTGGAGTGTGGCCACCGGCGGCGAGATCGGAAGGTTCCATGTGAACTTCGATCGCCCCGATTCTCCGATCAGTCTGTCGATGACGGACGGCCCGCTGCCCGATCAGGCAGTCGGCTCCACCGAGCTCACCTTTCAGGGACAAGAGCTGGTAGAGGCAAGGGTTCGTATCCGGCCAAGCGAGTTCGAAGAGACACCTTTGCTGGTCGACGACGTGGCGAGCACGACGGCGCACGAGATGGGGCATGCGCTGGGAATCGTTCGCCACTCACCGCATCAGGGGGACAAGATGTGGCAGAGTGGTAACTTCAGCCCGCGCAATCGGAACCGGAGTCCCTTGAGCCTCCTCACCCCGCGGGATATCAACACTTTGCGACGCGCTTACTGCCAGTAGCGAGTCTTAGGGCCCGCGCAAGAATAACTACCGATTCTTGCGCGGACCGTTATCGAGCGAGTCCGGCATACAGAAACGTGAACGGTCGCGGGCCCGTCATGTAGAACGTCTCGCATCTCTCCAGCTCGAATCCAGCCGACGCGATCAGCTCGGAGATAGGCCGATTCAAGTGGCACCCTCCGCCCAGGCGTTTCTGAACCGGCGTCAGACGATCCTGCCAACGGGCGATGTGCGGGTCACTCGAGCGACCGTGCTCCAGGAAATGGAATGGACCACTCTTTCCGAGCACACGACGGATCTCACCGAGGGCCGTCTCGACATCAGGAATAGTGCAAAGCGTCCAGGTCGAGACGACGCAGTCGACCTCGCCGTCTCCGAGCGGGATCTCTTCGCCCCTGAGCCCCACCATCTCGACGGGAACGGGGCTCGCCTCGATGCGCTCGCGAGCCAGTCGACGCGCCAGCTCTGAAGGCTCGAGCGCGAGCACACAGTCCACGTCGGTCGGATAGAAGGGCAGATTGAGGCCGGAGCCGAAGCCCACTTCCAGCACGCGACCATAAACACCCTCGAGAACGCGCAGACGAAGTACCTGGAACTGTTCTCGTCCCATGCCCCAGTCCACCAACCGTGGAAGCAGATGCTCGGAGTAGAAACCCATGGCGGATGAGAGGGCATTTTATCCCTCATGTTTCGCGGCAGGCACCCTCGACGTCTTCCCGGCTGAGTTTCCCTCGCTTTGGAGGTACGATGCGCGGGCAGCCTTCGATCACAAGGCGGCGGGAGGTGCGAAATGAAGAAGCTGGTCATCGGAATCATCGCTGCAAGCATCGCGGTCTTCATGTTCGGTTTTCTGTTCTGGGGCGCGACCCAGCTGCCCTACCGCGCGTGGAAACGCACGCCCGACGACGTCGCGGCGGGACAGGCGCTTCGCCAGCACTTCCCGGAGGCGGGCACCTACTACGTTCCCGGAATGCATCACGACGACCAGACACTCACCGAGCTCTATGAGAAAGGCCCCCTTGCTTTTGTGCATGTCACCTCGACGGAGGGCCGCCCGGTCTTCGACCGGACGATCATGATCAAAGGCTTCCTTCACAACGCCCTCGTTGTCGTTCTCATTGCCATCCTCATGCAGATGGCCCTCCCGGCCCTTGACAGCTACGCCAAGCGCGTCCGCTTCACGGCCTTTACCGGCCTGGTCGCCGTGGTGCTCATCAACTTCGGAGAGACGGTCTGGTGGCAGCTGCCGATGGCATGGCAGATGCAGCTGGCGATGTACAACTTCGGCTTCTTCTTGGTGGCCGGCCTGGTGCTCGCGTACTTCATCCGCCCAAAAGAACGCGCATAGGGAAGCTTTTCCAACGCAAAGACGCCAAGGGGCAAAGGCGCAGAGAAACGGGAGCTCCCGGACCGTTATTGTCCGTTTTCTCACCACGCATCCCTTTCGTGAACACCACCAACATGTCGGTCGAAGAAATAGCGACAACGGTCGTGGAGGATCGCGGGCTGGAGCGACACAGTCTTACTTGAACAGCATCCGGCATCCAGCAACTGCATCTGCCCTTCCCGTACCCGGCGGGATCACGAATCGTTTGTGTCGGCGGGCTCGTCCTGCAGAGCCTCCAGTACCAGCCCGATGAGCTCGTTCACGTTCTCACCGTCTACCCAGCGTGAAACGAGGACGATGTCGTGGTCCGGATCGATCCAGATCGTAGAGGTCGAGCCGGCGCCGAGCGCGAAGAAGCTGGTCTCGGGAGCTGCCGAAAACTGTTTTTGATCGGTGTTGAGCCACCACATGAAGCCGTAGTTCGGCTGCACCTCGGAAGGTGTCGTGGCGCGATCGACCCAGCGCTCGGAGACGATCTGACGTCTCCCCAGCGCCCCCGTCGCAGGAAGAGGTAGCCGAAGCGCGCATGATCCCGGGTGGAGATGAAGATTCCGCCGCCCCAGTGGCCCCCGCCACTCACCGAGCGCACGCGCTCGTCTTTGATCGTCACGAACGAGTTCTCGTAGCCGTTCCACTCCCACGTTTCGGAGGCGCCAATCGGGTCCATGACTTCCTTCTTCAGAACCTGAGGAAGCGGTGCCCTGTACACGCGCAGAAGGCAGAGCGCGAGCAGATTCACCCGGACGTCGTTGTACTCCCAGAAGGTCCCGGGCTCCTGTAGCTCACGGTCGATGTCGCGCCGTCGGTCAGCAGTATCGGGCTTGCCCCAGAGGGTGCCCTCCCATTCGCTCGTCTGCTGGAGCAGGTGGCGCCAGGTGATGGGCTGATTCTGAGCCGAGTCGAAGTTACCGTCGTCGATCATCTGCCCGACTCGCAAGGACAGCTTCCCGATGAGTCCGCGGTCATAGGCGACACCGGCGAGCGTCGAGAGGTAGCTCTTGGTAACGCTGAAAGTCATGTCTACCCGCCGGGTATCGCCCCACTCCGCAACGATGTAGCCATCGCGCACCAGCACGCCGTTGACGCCTCCACGCTCCTTCGTCGGTCCGACGATCTCCTGATACGCCTGACCCTCGAAACGCTCGCGCAGGTACTGACCGGGATCCTGCGGCATCGAGCTCTCGTGCGACAGCGCGAAATCGATCGCCTTCCGAACTCCGGCGGGATCGAATCCCATCTCCTCCGGCGTGCGCTTCTCCCAGTCGTCACCCGCTCCCGGGTAGTAGACGCCAGCAGCCTCTTCCCCGACCGGTCCCTCCGGCGGAGCGCTGGAGCAGGAGACCAGAGCCAAACTCACGAACGCGGTGATAACGACTCGAATCATGCGAACCTCGTTATGAAAGCTGAAGCTTCTGGATGGCCGCCTCTCCCGCGTAGTACAGGTCTTTCAAGCATCGATCGCGAAGGTCTTTCGCCCGGATGCGATCGCCAAGGCTGAGCTCGTTTCCGCCGGCGAAAGCAGCCAGCATCTGGCCCCGCGCCTCCCGATAGGCGATCACGCAATCGTGGAACGCTGTCAGCCCGTAGCTCTGTTCTGCGCTGAAGAGGCGAGGCAATCGGTCTCGCAGACTCGCGTAGGCCTCGGCGGGAACCGGGTCGCCCTCCGACGTGCCCTTCGGATCCGCACTCGACATGATGTTGCGAATCTCCGGGATGAGCTGAGACGCCGCCCCCGCCGCCCGGTGTCTGCGCGAGCGAATCCCGAGCGCCACCATCACGACCAGGGCGAGAACGGCGGCGAAGAGGTAAATCACCCCGTGAGTGTAGAGCGCCGGGCGGTAGAATACACGCCAGAAGGAGATAACCCCATGCCCGCCTACATCATCGTCGACGTCGAAGTGACCGACCCGGAGACCTACCAGGAGTACACGAAGCTCGTTCCGCCGATCCTCGAGAAGTACGGAGGCAAGTTCATCGTCCGCGCCGGCCACGCCGAGAACCTCGAGGGCGACTGGCAGCCGCGCCGCGTCGTGGTCGTGGAGTTCGAAAGCTTCGAGCGCGCGAAGGAATGGTGGGGCTCGGAAGACTACGCCGAGGCGAAGGCCATGAGACAGCGCGCGAGCAACACGCGGATGATCGTTGTCGAGGGAGCCTAGGGGCTAGGCGGCCGCGCTGGCTCGCTTCTTGAGCACCATTCGGCCGAGCACGACCGCGACAACAAAGGTGACGAGCGCGATGCCGATCGTCGGATAGTGTTGCCGGAGCACTTCCGCCGCCCGATCCCCGAGCCGCACCGCCAGGTACGCCTCCCCGGTGAAACGGATCATGCGACCGACGAAGACACCGGTCACGAAGCGATGCCACTTCATGCCGAGCGCCCCGGCAGCAAGGATGAACACCTTCGTCGGAAACGGGGGCGGCCCCATCACCGCCACCATCATCGCCAGGATGTCGTTCTGCTCGAGCTTGTGCTCGACCCACTCGCGCTTTTTCGGGTCGACCCGCTTCAGGGCCGCATCGCCTCCGACTTTTGCGATCCGGTAAAGGATGATGCACCCGATCGTGGAGCCCACCGCGGCGACGAGAGCCACAAGGATGAACAGCGACGGCCGCTGCCACGACAACAACATGAGGATGACGTCGACGCCACCGGGAAGCGGTACTCCGGCCGAGTCGAGAACGGCGATCAGGAACAAACCGGGCAGACCGAAGGCCAGAAGCGTTGCTTTGAGGTTTTCCATAGCCTAGCGAGGACCGCTACCCTATCACGATACCCGAGGCGGCGCGCCGTTTGTCCCGCTCGGCCGGCGTCCCTATGATTGGGCGACTAGGAGGACCGATGAGCGAACCCAAGAACCCGACCGATGCCGGCATTAGCCGTCGAGGCTTCCTGCAAACGAGCGTGGCCGGAGGTGTCGCGGCGCTCGCAGGCACCACGGCCTGCACTCCCCGGGGGCAGGCTCCGGCGGAGAGTGACGCTCCCGCCAATCCGCCTTTCGAGCTGGCGGAAAAGACCGTGCCCGAGCTCCAGGAAATGATGGAGTCGGGTCAATACACGGCGCGGGCGATCACCGAGCTGTATCTGACGCGCATCGAAGCCATCGACCGGCAGGGGCCGACGCTCCGGTCCATCATCGAGACGAACCCAGACGCGCTCGAGATTGCCGACGAGCTCGACGCCGAGCGCCGCGACAACGGACCGCGCGGTCCCCTGCACGGCATCCCGGTCATCCTCAAAGACAACATCGCAACGGCCGACCGGATGACGACCACCGCCGGCTCGCTGGCCCTCGAAGGCTGCGTACCGGCGGAAGACGCGTTCGTTGCGAAGAAGCTTCGCGAGGCAGGAGCCATTCTCCTGGCGAAAGCGAATCTCAGCGAGTGGGCCAACTTCCGATCGACGCGTTCGTCGAGTGGATGGAGCGCTCGAGGCGGTCAATGCAGGAATCCTTACGCGCTCGACCGCAATCCCTGCGGGTCGAGCTCGGGCTCCGGTGCCGCCACGTCCGCCAATCTCGGCGCGGTCTCCATCGGTACGGAAACGGACGGCTCCATCGTGTGCCCCTCGAACGCGAACGGCCTGGTTGGCTTCAAGCCCACCATCGGATTGGTCAGTCGAGCCGGAATCATCCCCATCTCTCACCACCAGGACAGCGCAGGACCGATGGTGCGCAGCGTCGTCGACGCGGCCATCGTCATGAGCGCCCTTACCGGCGTCGACCCGAGCGATCAGCCAACCGCTGCCAGCGACGGAAACACTCACCCCGATTACACGACCTTCCTCGATGTCAAAGGGCTCGACGGTGCCCGCATCGGCGTCGTCCGTGCGCTCTTCGGCTTTCACTCCGAGGTCGACAGGGTGATGGAGGAAGCCCTGGACGTGATGAAACGGCAGGGGGCGGAGGTGATCGACCCGGTCGAGCTCCCCCCGCGGGACGACTTCCGCGAGAGCGAATTCACGGTCATGCTGTTCGAGTTCAAAGCGGACCTGAACAAGTACCTGGCCGAGCTAGGCGACGCCGCCCCGCATCGGACGCTGGCCGAGATCATACAGTTCAACGAGGACAACAAAGGTCGGGAGATGCCTTACTTTGGCCAGGAGATCTTTCTCCAGGCCGAGGAAAAGGGACCTCTCACGAGCCAGGAGTACCTGGATGCGCTCGCCAACAACCACCGGGTGGCCCGGACCGAGGGGATCGATGCGGCAGTCGCGGAACACCGGCTCGCCGCGCTCATCGCCCCCACCGGCGGCCCCGCCTGGATGACCGACCTCGTGAACGGCGACCACTTCGGGGGTGGAAGCTCCTCCACGGCGGCGGTCGCTGGGTATCCCATCGTCACCGTTCCGGCAGGTCTGATCCACGGCTTGCCGGTGGGTGTCTCCTTTTTTGGACCCGCCTGGAGCGAGCCTAGCCTCTTCAAGCTGGCCTACGGCTTCGAGCAGGCGAGCCGGCACCGCACGGAGCCGACCCTTCGAGCCACGGTAGGCGGATGAGCGCCGGGCTTGCCCGTTCGGGGCGATGTCGGGTTATAATTCCCGTCCTTGCCTCGACCTAGCAGACCGCACATAATCTTGCGCCGGTCGGGCGGGGCCTGATCAGGGTCGACCTGACTTGCCGAACCGGATCTGTTGGGTACATTCGCGTCGGAGCCTTTAGGTCATTGTGCAACGCGACAGCAGCCCAGACGGGAGTAGGCTGAATGGCTCGATCTCATCTACAAAGCAGGAGTTCCGCGATGCGTAACAGAATTGACAATTGGCTCGAGCGGCGCCCAACCAAGGTTTCACGAAGATGGATGACGTCACTCGTTCTGCTCATAGCTCTTTCGCTGGTGCTGCCGGCTGCGATGGCCGTTGCCCAGCAGGATGAGCCCATCGACATCACCCGGCTCGGCACGAGCAACGCTTTCGTGCGCGACGGCGCGCAATCACGGGAAGAGGTTCAGCGCTTCATGTCCGAGAACCGGGCGGAAATCGAAGCACTGCTACGCCAGGTGGGCTGGGAGGGCAATCCCCAGGACATTTTCGACGCCGTTGAAAATGGTGATTTCGACGAAGCGCAGTACCCGATCGGAACCATCTTCGCCTGGATGGCGATTCGCAAGGGCGGTGTGGCGCAGGCGACACCGCGCATCCGCTGGGCCGGTGGCGACCCGTTCGAGGCGTTCGAGATCCGCGTCGCCTCGGAGTGCGCCAACTACCGATTCCTCATCCCCAAAGCCTGCGGCAACTTCTCCCTGATCAGCGAGCAGAAAATTCCACCGCCGAACGCGCCCAACATTCGGGTGACTCAGGACTCGCGTTGCTCGGGAGGCACCGCCACCATCGACGTCACTGTCAACGGCATGGTCCCGGACGACCGACTGGAGCTGACGCTCACCGCCCCCGACGGCTCCACGCGGACACTCAGCCCCAGCTCCACCGGACAAGGTCAGTTTCGGGCCCAGGTGGACCAGGATCAGGTGGGTTCGTACTCCGTGAAAGCGACGGTCATCGGTGCCTGCGGACGCACCGAGGACACCGCACGGTTCTCGACCGAAGCTTGCGGGCCGACGTGCAACCTTTCCGTTTCCGGTCCCGGCATGGATGAGCAGATCAAGCTCAACGAGTCTTTCATGACCGTCGACATGTCCGGCAGCTCGGCTGGCTTAGGCAATATCGAGAGTGCCAGCGCGACGGTGACCGCGACCGGCCCGGACGGGACGACCCGGACGCTCGAGGCGTTGAGCTTCTCCGCCGGCAACATGACGGCGCAGGTTCCCATCGATGCCTACGGCACGACCTACAACTTCAGCGGCGAGGTCCGTGACAGCCGCGGGCTCACCACCAGCTGCACGGCGCAATACGTCTCGCCGGTCAAACCGAAAAGGGGCATCTGGCCTTATTTCGCCCCCGAGATCGGACTGGAGCGCCGCTGGCGCGCGGGCATGAATGGTGCGTCCACCCTTCCTCCGATCAAGCCGGGTGCGCCGGCTCAGCAAGCGTCTGTACAGGAGGAATTCGTATTCGACCGCTCGGCCGTCCTGGTCGGAGGTCTCGGTGGTGTGATGTTCCCGGTGGCCGAGGAGAAGGTCGCCTTGTTCGCACAATTCGCTGGCGTCTTCAATACCCGTGATTCGGAGAACTCGACGCTCTACGCCGATTTCGGGTTGAACTACAATTTCGATAGCGGCGTTTTCCTTGGCGCCGGTGCCGGCATCTGGGACATCAGCCACAGTGACACGCGTGACGGCACCTTCTTCGTTCAGGGAGGTACCGACGTCGCCCAGGCCGGGAACTTCACGGTGCAGTGGTTCATCGAAGGGCGTCTGTTCTTCGACATGCTGGACATGATCGATAACAACTACGCGGCCTTCACGGGCATTCGTTTCGTCCTTGGAAAAGAAAGCAGACGATAGAGCTCATATAGCCGTTCGGAAGAGCCCGGGGCCCCGCGGCCCCGGGCTTTTTTCATCAGCATCCAGCATCCAGAACCGCCAGTTCCCCTGCCCGAGCTCGTGCCCGTGCCTCTGCCCGGCCTTTCTTCGTGGCCTTCGTGAACTTCGTGGTTTGTTGTCCGATCTCTGCGTTTCGCTGTGCTCTCTGTGGTGCCGACCGGCCTTCGCGTGAAGCTTCGGCCGGTCCGCCGTAGCCTTGTGCGCAGGCGGAAGCCTTAGCGAAGGCGGACGGCCACTCCGCGCGGCTCGCGGTTGTCGATCTCGATGCCACTTCCCGCACTGACGTCGGTAAACCGTCCATCGCCATCGTTGCGATACAGCTTGTTGTTTCCGGACCAGGTGTGGCCGTTGAACATGTCGAAGTCGCCGTCCGCGTCGAAGTCCGCGAACACCGCCGCGTGGGATTCCTCGCTCAGCCTGCCGAAGAAATCGTCGTCAGAGATTCCGGCCTGCCTTCCCTGTTCGCGAAACGAGCCGTCACGCAGATTGACGAAGAACAGGTCGGGTCGATCTTCGGTCGGGGCGAAGATGTGCGTCGCGTAGATATCGACCCAGCCGTCCCCGGTGACATCCGCGCACTGCACGCCGTGGCCTCCGGCGTTCCTCAGCGAGAAGAAGCGTGTGGAGGCCGTCACGTTCGTGAAGCGAAAGTGTGGCTGGGCCTCGACGAAAGACGAGCAAACGAGAACGAGTACCACCGCCAGCCTCTGGCTCGACACGCTGCCCCGTCCCCTTAGCGAAACTGGAGCCGGAACCCCGCACCCGCGCGCAGGCCCCCGGCATCCAGCTCGATGGTGCTCCCGTCGCCGGGGCTGAAGCTCAACCGCGCTTTGCTGTACCGGACGCCGAGGTCGACGCCGAAAGGGCCCGCGAGACGAAACGTCGCGCTGGCGCCCACGTTGTAGCCGAGCGGTCGCTCTTCGAAAACCCGGGACTCGACTCCCAGCGGCACGACGGAATGGTACGGATAGAGCTCTTCGTATCGGACGTCGACCAGAAGCTCCGTTCTCGTGCGAAACCACGACGGCCCACCGAAGACGTCAATGGAGACGTACGGGCCCAGCTGCGCGGTGACGACCGCGTCGAGGTGCAGGGCCTGCTCCTGGTGAGACAAGCCTGCCTCGCTTCCCGAAAGCTCCCGAAATTGCTCGAAGAAGAATGGATGCGGGAGCAGCGCGGAGTAAATCGCTTCGCGGTCGTTTCGGAAGAGCTCGACCGAGACACCGATACCCACCGGACCTTTGATACGGAACGACCCGCCGAGCTCGATGCCCTGCGACTGCGGGTCGCGGTAGCTGTTGGTGAAGACCGCATCTTCTTTGAAGAGCTCGAAACTCCGCGCCTCGCTGAACTCGAGCGGCGAGGTTGCGATCGCCCCGTTGATGAAAAAAGCGACCCGGTATCGGCGATCGGGAACGTCGGCGACGAGGGACGGGCTCGGTGCGCGTGCGGGCTGGGGGACAAGCACAACGGTCTGCGGACGTGGCCGCCTGCGCTCCGATGCCGGCGCCTCACGCCGCTCTTCTGGTAGCGGTGGATCCGCCTGCGGCGAAACGGGCCGAACCGGTGGTTCCGGTTCGATCACGACCCGCGGCATGGGAATCGCCGGCTCCGGGACGAGGGCTTGCCGGGGCTCGTTCGCGGCACGGGTCGCCTCTAGATCCACCGCATCGTCGAGCAGGGACCACGTCTTGCCGTTCAGCGTGACGACGATGACCGCTCGACCCCGCACGGTGATCGATCGCACATCCGTGCGCGAGCCGGTCTTCAGGATAAGAACGTCGGCGCCGACGGAAGCCGCGGCCAGCGCGAGAATGGCGCTAAGGGCCGCGACCCGAGCAACTCTCATGCCTGGATCCTTCGATTTCAGCGACGTTGATTGCCCACCGGCACGCCGGGTTGCGTGATCTCCGTCGACTCACGAGCTTTGGCCTGAGCCACCATGGCGCGAACGTCCGCCAGGAGCTCTTTCGCGTCGTAGATGATTCCGTCCTTGATCGTGTACTTCACCCCGCCCACACGAATCGGCTCGTTGTTCTCGTTCACTTTGATCGCACCCGTTCCGTACAACACTTTCAGATTCTGAAGCGGGTTCTCCTCGACGACGGCGAAGTCGGCGAGCTTCCCGACTTCCACCGTGCCGATCTCATCGGCGCGCCCGAGTGCCTCCGCTCCCTTCAACGTGGCGGCCCGGATGACCTCCAGAGGATGGAAACCGGCCTCACGCAGAAGCTCGAGCTCACGGATGTAGCCGAACCCGTACAGATTGTAGATGAACCCGGAGTCCGAGCCGGTGGCCACGCGCCCTCCACGGTTCTTGTACTCGTTGACGAACGTCATCCAGAGGCGGTAGTTCTCCTTCCACTCGATCTCGTCCTCGGTGGTCCAGTAGAACCAGTACGATCCGTGTGCCCTGCGATTGGGCGTGTAGAAATTCCAGAGCGACGGCAGCGTGTACTCCTCGTGCCATTCCGCCCGGCGCGCACGCATCAGGTCACGACTCGCCTCGTAGATCGTGAACGTCGGGACGAGCGTGAAGTCGATCTCGGTCAGCTCGTCCATCACCGCGTTCCAGTGATCGCTGAAAGGCTTCGCCGCCTGCTTCCAGAGGCGACCGGCCTGGCCGAAACGGTGTTGCTCGTTGTTGTAGTTATAGTCCAGAGGGTAGTCCTGTACCGACCGGTCTTCGAAGAGCGCCTCGGGGAGCCCGTACCAGTGCTCCATCGAGCCCAGGCCCCACCGGGCCGAGTCCAGCACGTTGTTCCAGGCCACGTTCAGCTGGGAGTGGTGGCAGGCCGTTCCGAGGTCCTGTTTCTTCGCCTCGTCGAGAGCCGCCTGCATGATGTCGGGACGCTCACCGAGGAACTTGATACCCTCCGCTCCCTCGCTCGCGATCTCCTGGACCCAGGCACGGGCCTCCTCCGGGGTGTTCACCGGACCGGAACCCTGCCCGAAAGCCAGATAGGTCACGAGGCGCGGAGCGGTGATCTCGCTGGCCTCGCTCTTCCGCTTCTGATCGTTCATCCAGACCAGGCCGTTCATGCTGCCCGGATCGCGTGCGGTGGTGACGCCGTGGCCCATCCACAACTTGAAGACGTACTCGGCGGGTGTTCCCTGCGGGCTCCCTCCCACGTGGGCATGCATGTCCACCAGGCCCGGGAGCACGTACATCCCTTCGAGATCCAGCTCCTTGTCCCCCGCTTCGGCTCGAGGACGATCCTCTTCGCGGATCGGGACCCCGGGATAGCCCACGCTCTGGATACTGGCGATTCGGTTGCCTTCGACCACGATGTCCACCGGTCCGATCGGAGGCGCCCCGGTACCATCGATCAGCGTTCCTCCACGAAGGATCAGCCGGTCGAACGGGCCATCGCCCTCCGCCCGGGGCGGCGCCTTGGGAATAGTCTCGATGCTGGTGATGTCTTGTTCTTGAGCCGTGCTCCCGACCACGAGAACCAGACTCGACAGCAGCGAAACGAAAATTCGGCCACGCATGGGGCGCCTCCTTCGGAAAAGTGCACCGATGGTAGCGGCGAAGGTTATTCAACGCAACAGCCGGGGAAGCGAGGGCGCAATCGACTTCCGTTCATGCGACCTGTTTTCGATAGTTCCAGAACGAATCCCAGGCGCCCGTGCTTCGGAAGACACAGCGCAGTGCGAGCATTGCATCGGCCCCAGCGGCGTGCCATCTCATCCCGACTCGCTTCATCCTTTGTTGCATAACGTGGCTCACGGCACTTTCCACGGCACCGCTGCCGATGTAGTAGCCGCTTTGTCGAAACGTTCTGTATTTCATTCGATGCCCGTTTCTCTCGAGGTAGCCGGTGAGCTTGTCGATCTCTTCGTCTTTGGAACGATGACGCTTTTTCAGAAACCGCAAACCCTCGATCACCTCATCCACGGCGTCTTCGTATAGACGGTCGAGTTGCGATTTGCGCCACTGTGCGGCTTCGTCGGTGCCTTCGCCGAAAACCACCCGTGCCACAGGGCTGATATTCTCGTCGGCGTGATACCAATCAAGGATCTCGACTCGATCGGTGAACAGCTCCTCCGCAAGATTCCAAATCCACGGCGCACCGTCACCCAGGATGACGACCTTGCGAGACTCCGCCCCCATTGAGCAAGAGCGAGGCCACAAAACCTCGCCGAGTGCTTCGGGGCTACCTCGAACCCCTACGACCTGTCGTTCGGTCAACTCTCCGCGTCCGAGCTTGCTCTGCACACGCCCTTGCTCGGTATAAAGGCAGCCTAGCTTGACTTCCTGCCAGCGGCCGTCCACGAATACCATCCCGCCGTCTATCCCTATGTACAGCGGTCCCTTATGGCGTCTGCCCGTTCCAGCTTCCACCTCGTTCGCAGGCTCTTTCGAAAAACCCTCCGCCTTTTTCCCATCGGCGCCTACCAAGCTTTGAATCTTCTCGGAGCTCACGACCACCCCGGTGAACTTTCGCAGCAATTGCTCGCTCGCCGAGCGGTAGGGTTCGATCACTCCTGCCAACAGCGACAACTCTTGTAAGGCTTGCGTGAATCCCTCCTGGTCCACCCGCATCTCTTCCAGCAGCGGATACTTGCCTTGACGACACTCACAGCACTGAGCGTAAACCACACTCAGCTCCACATCCCGACCCGCCAGTACCGTGTGCACCCGGAACGCTCGATGTTGTCGAAACTCCATCGACGCGCCGCATTCGCATGCGCCTGACACACCGAGTCGTTCCGAGCGTTGGCTGAGCGCCTTGCCCAGTACCTCACGCAGGTATTCGCTGCCCTTGACCCGCATCCACTCGTCACACCGTTCGACATCAGCTTCCGCTTCCACGACCGCCTGCCACACTTGCTCCGCGAACTCCTCGGATAGACGACTTACTTCTTTACTAAACTCCTCCCGCGTGATACTGCTTTTCATTGAGGTGTCCCTCCATCGGCCGCTTAGCTGCGACCGTTTTCTTTATTTAGGATTGTGAAGGACACCTCATTTTTCCTTTTATGTCAAGAGAACATTGCTAGTAGAAAAATGATCAAGATCACGAAAAGGTTGCGCCCGGAAGCGACGACTCGACCGCATCGTGGATGTGTCGTGCAGCTGCTAAGGGTCTACTTATCAACCGATAAGCAAAACTAACCGGACTGAATCCAAAATCTCGAATCTGAATCCAATTCTCCGCAGGGATGCGGATGAAAAAGCGGGCTTTCGGCGCTCACACGAAGGCGTCTCTGGCTACTAGCGCATCTCCGGCGTCGGCCGACCCGGCGGCGTGATCACGAAGTTCTCGCGGGCTTTCGCCTCACGAACGATCCGCCGGACGTCGGCGAGGAGCTGTTTGGCATCGAAGATGATGCCGTCCTTGATAGTGTACTTCACGCCGCCCACGCGAACGACATTGTTGTTCTCGTCGAGTTTCACCGCACCGGTCCCATAGAGGACTTTGATGTTCTGGAGCGGATTCTCCTCGACCACGACCATATCCGCGTACTTGCCGACCGCGACCGTGCCGACGTCTTTCTCCATTCCGAGCGCCTCTGCTCCCTTGAGCGTCGCCGCCCGGAACACCTCGAGCGGATGGAACCCGGCCTCGCGCAAGAGCTCCATCTCCCGAATATGGCCGTAACCATAGAGGTTGTACGAGTAGCCGGAATCGGAGCCGATGGCGACCCGACCGCCGCGGTTCTTGTACTCGTTCACGAAGGTCATCCAGAGCTGGTAGTTCTTCTTCCAGTCCATCTCGATCTCGGTCGTCCAGTAGTACCAGTACGACGCGTGCTTCTCGCGATTCGGCTCATAGAAGCGCCAGAGCGAGGGAAGCGTGTACTCCTCGTGCCACTCGGCGCGGGCCATTCGCATGAAATCCCGTGTGGTCTCGTAGGCCACGAAAGTCGGCGACAACGTGAAGTCGAGCTCGAGGAGCTCGTTCATCACCGAGTTCCAGTGGTCGCTGTCCTTGACGGGAGAGTCATTTACAACGACAATCCCGCGTCATCATCCACGTGGAGATTAAAGAATGACCGGTAGTCGAGAGCTATTCTCCTCGCGGTGGGGCCTCCTCCTGTCCGCCATCGGCATGGCGGTTGGCACGGGCAACATCTGGCGTTTCCCGCGGGTCGCCGCATCGAATGGTGGAGGTGCCTTCCTCATCGCCTGGATCATCTTCATGTTCGCCTGGGCGCTCCCGCTGGTTCTCGCCGAGTTTGCCCTGGGCAAGTCGACGCGGCGCGGCCCGGCTGGCGCCATTGGCGCCCTGATCGGCGACAAATACAACTGGATGGGTGTGTTCATCGGTGGCGTGACCTGTT
Source organism: Candidatus Marinacidobacterales bacterium (assembly GCA_965237685.1). Classification (GTDB taxonomy): domain Bacteria; phylum Acidobacteriota; class Vicinamibacteria; order Marinacidobacterales; family SMYC01; genus CBDEGF01. The sequence goes on along the minus strand of CBDEGF010000002.1, from coordinate 1,241,246 downwards.
TCATTACCTTTTACTACTCGGTCGTCACCGGATGGTGTCTCAAATACTTTGTGGCTTCGCTCGGTTTCGGGTCCGGGGCGGGGTTCACCAACGCCGCCGATTCACAGACCTACTGGGATACCTTCGCGAACAGCGGCTTCCAGCCGGTCATTTTTCATTTCTTTGCCATGCTCATCGGCTGCGCCATCATCTATCGAGGCGTTGTAGGCGGCATCGAACGCACGAATCGCATTCTCATCCCGCTCCTGTTCGGCCTGCTCATCGTGGCCGCCATTCGAGCGGTCACCCTGGAGGGCTCGGCGCGGGGGCTCATGTTTCTGTTCAACCCCAACTGGGAAGAGCTTCTGAACTATCGCGTGTGGCTGGAGGCCCTGACCCAATCGGCGTGGAGCGTCGGTGCGGGCTGGGGTCTCATCATGACCTACGGCGTCTACATGAGAAGCAAGGACGACTTCGTGCTCACCGGCTTCACGACCGCCTTCGCCGATTACGCCGCATCTCTTCTCGCCGGCATCGCGGTTCTGTGCACGCTGTTCTCTCTGGCGCCGGAAAATGCATCGCAGGCGCTCGGCTCTTCGGGAGAAGGCTTGACCTTCGTCTGGCTGCCACCGCTGTTCGCGAGCATTCCCGGTGGGCGCCTCCTTCTGCCCATGTTCTTCCTCGCTCTGGGCGCGGCGGCCATCTCCTCGCTCATCGCCCAGCTGGAGCTGGCGGCGCGCATGGGAATGGATCTGGGCTATCCGAGAAAAACGGCGGTACCGGCGGTCGGCATCATCGCCTTCGTGCTCGGTCTACCCTCCGCCTGGTATCTCGGTGTCTTCCAGAACCAGGACTGGGCCTGGAGCATCGGTCTCATGGTCTCCGGCCTGTTCGTCGCAATCGCTCTCGCCAAGTACGGCGTGAAGCGCTTCCGCGACGAGCTGATCAACACACCGGGCGAGCGCATGAAAGTCGGCTCCTGGTTCGTCCTGGTCATGTCCTACCTGATCCCGCTGGAGTTCGTTGCTCTCATCGGCTGGTGGTTCTACCAATCGGTCACCGCCTACGACCCGGAAGGATGGTGGAAGCCCTTCAACAAGCTGAGCGTAGGTACAGTGGTCTTTCAGCTGGGTGTCCTCGTCATCGTTGTGATCGTGACGAACAAAGCGTGGGTGAGGAAGCTGAAAGCTGCCACACCGGAGGAAGAGCCGTAGAGCTCTCCGTTTCCACGGTGGATTCCCCCTTTGCGCCTTTGCGCCTTTGCGTTGAGAAATCGTGAGTACGCCCGACTTTGCTCGGCTACGGGACGAGTTTCCGACCCTCCGCCAGTGGACTCACTTCGACATCGCTCGCAAGGCGCCTCTTCCTCGCTGCGTGGAAGAGACGATGCGCGGCTTCGTGGACGACGTCTACGAAACTACCGGCCAGACCTCCTTCTCGATGGCGATCGTCGACGAGGCTCGCCGGGCGGTGGGACAGCTCGTCGGGGCCCCTCCCGAGTGCCTCTCTTTCATCAAGAACACATCGGAAGGGCTCAACATCGCCGCCTCGGGTCTGGGCCTCGGCGAGGGCGACGAAGTACTCATCACCGATCTCGAGCACAGTGCCAACGTCCTGCCGTGGCGGTATCTCGAATCCCGCGGTGTAGCGGTCGCGATGGTTCGGGCACGCGACGGACGCCTGCCCGTCGAGGCGTTCGTGGAAAAGATGAACGAGCGTACCCGTGTGGTGGCTCTCTCCTGGGTGAGCTATGGCAACGGCTATCGGGTGGACCTGCCTGCCCTCGGTCGCGAGTGCCGCGAGCGCAATGTGCTGCTGGTGGTCGACGGCATCCAGGGCGTCGGCGTCCTCGCAATGCCACTGCCCGAGCTGGGCGCGGACGTTCTCGCCTGCGGAGCTCACAAGGGTTTGCTCGCCCTGGCGGGCACCGGCTTTCTCTATTGCCGCAAGGAGGTCATCCCTCGAATCACACCCACGCACGCGGCCCGGTTCAGCTTTGCCATCGACGACAAGTGGCACCGACCGTTGAGGCTGGCCGACGATGCGCGTCGCTTCGACTACGGCAACCCCAACTTCCTCGGCCTGGCGGTGCTTAAACGCTCGTCCGAGTTCCTGATGGAGATTGGCCTCACCGCCATCGAAGCGAGAATCCGGGAGCTGACGACGCGCCTGATTGAAGCCGCGGACGCCGCGGGAGCTCGGCTCGCCACACCGAGACCGTGGAGCGAGCGAGCCGGAATCGTGAGCTTCGATCTTCCCGACGCGGCCGCTACCGCCGAGCGAGCGCTGCAAGACCGAATCCTGGTTGCGGTGAAAGACGGAAGGACGCTTCGCACCGCCGTCCACTTCTACAACACCGAAGAGGAGGTCGACCGCCTGGTCGAGCACCTCGCGCGAACGTGACGTTCCGCTCGGTCAGCTGCGCGTTGCGTTAGACTTGAACCGATGTCCCTCCAGCTGACACCTGAAGACGAAGCCCTGCTCAGAGGCGACAAAGGCCCGGGCGCGAAAATGGCGATGTCCATCCTCACGCGCATGGCGAGGGTATGCGGTGCTTCGGAGATGATGGATATTACCGGAGCGCACATCGACAGCACGATCTATGTGGGGGACGCGGGGCTCGAGTTCGCCGAAAAGCTGGCTGGGCTCGGCGCGAAGGTCGCCGTTCCATCAACCTTGAACGTGAGCGGTCTCGACGAGCTCCACTGGCGCGACTGGGACGTCCCCGCCGACTGGGCCGAGAAGGCCCACCGTCAGATGAAGGCCTATCAGAGCATGGGCACCATCCCGACCTGGACCTGCGCGCCTTACCAGACCGAATACGCTCCGAAGTTCGGCCAGCAGATCGCCTGGGGCGAGTCGAATGCCATCGCCTACGCGAACTCGATCCTCGGTGCCCGCACCGAGCGCTACCCGGATCTCCTGGACATCTGTTGCGCGATTACGGGACGCGTGCCCGCGGTGGGCCTGCATCTGGCAGAGAACCGGGCGGGGGAGTTCCTCCTGTCACTTCGGGACGTGCCACTGCGGTTGCAGCAGGCCGATGCCTTCTACCCTGTGCTGGGGCACTTGATCGGCAAAGTGACCAGGGACCGTATCGCAGTCGTGGACGACCTGGAGGCGGAGCCGACCGAGGACCAGTTCAAGGCGATGGGCGCCGCGGCAGCCTCCTCCGGCAATGTGGCGCTGTTCCACATCGTCGGACGAACCCCTGAGGCGCCAACGCGGGAAGCGGCGTTCCGGGGGCGCGAGCCACAAGAGGTGATTGCAGTCGACCTGCCCCGACTCCGAGAGGCGCGGGACGAGCTGACCACGTCGGAAGGGGCCTCGCTCGACCTGGTCGTGCTGGGAAGCCCCCATTTTTCGCTCCCGGAGTTCCGCAAGCTCGCCAGGCTCGTGGAAGGCAAGCACCGTCATCCGAAGGTCGATCTCGTGGTGACCACCAGCCGGGTCATGCGCGAGCTGGCTCGCGCTGCCGGCGTTCTCGAGCCGATCGAGGCGTTCGGAGCACGGCTCATGGTGGATACGTGCGTTCTTGCGATGCCGTCGCTCCCGGAGGGGGTCCACGTATTAATGACGAACTCCGGCAAGTATGCCTATTATTCCCCCGGCTTGCTGGGAACCGAGGTCGTGTACGGGAGTCTCGAGGATTGCGTGCGTTCCGCAGCGCAAGGACGGGTCGAGCGCGACGATTCGCTATGGAGAAGCTGATTCGAGCCGAGGTGGTCGTTCCGGGCGGGGCGAAAGGAGTCGCTCTGGTGAGTCCGGACCCGCTGAGCTTCTGGGGCGGTTACGATCCAGCTACGGGCGAGATCACGGATCGACGACACCCCTTGAGTGGAGAGAACGCGGCCGGCCGGGTGCTGGTCATGCCCTTCACCCGCGGCTCCAGCACCGGAACCCAGATCCTTCTCGAGTCCATCCGACTCGGACGATCCCCCGCCGCCATCATCAGCAGCCGCACCGACGCCTTTCTCGCGCTGGCATCGGTCGTTGCCGGTGAGCTGTACGGGGAAGGCATCCCGATCCTGACCGCCGGGCCGGAGGACTTCGTCCGGTTCGAGACGGGACAGCAGGTCGATATCCACGAGGACGGCACGATCATTATCTGAAAGCCTCTCCTGCCGTTTCAATGGATCCTCTCAAGGGTGAAAACCGCCGTAGGTTAGGTAGGTAGACGAGATTCAGGGAGGCGAGGCTGTGGGAAAGGCCCCCTACCGCCCTGATGGTTCAAGACCTTGCTCAACTACTGAGCGCTCTTCGAAGCCAGGGAGGGCGTTTTCCATAGCCTCCACTAAAATCGCAGCGCCGGAGTCCGCGGCGCTCTACCTTCTCCCCGCACCGCTCCAGTACTTTCTCAAACAGCACCCGGCCATAAAGCTCGGGATACGTCGAAGCCCGAAGGATGACATCCCGCGCCAGGTGCGCGAGCGCGCGGTCGACATCGGCTTCGTCATGAGCAAGCCCAACTTCCGTGACATCCAGTTCGATCTCGTTCTACGAAGACGAGATGGTGCTCATTGCCTCGCCCCGCCACGCGCTCAATCGCAAACGCCCTGTACGGATTGACGACCTCGGCGCCGAGCGATTCGTGCAGCATCACTTGTGTCCGCCCACCGCACACAGTATTCAGCAGCTCTTCGAGAGTCACCAGACTCCCTTCAACGTCGCGGCAGAGCTCTGGGGATTCAGCGGCGTCAAGAACTTCGTGCAGCACGACATCGGCCTTGCGATCGTTCCCCGCATCACCGCCCTCGAGGAGCTTCGGAGCGGAACCCTCACCGAGATCCCTGTCACGGGACTAGACATGAAACGGCAGACCTTCATGATCTACCGCGATGCCCGCTACCTCACCGACGCGGCTCGAGCTCTTCTCGAAACCATTCGCAGCTGGTCCGAGCTCCCGCGTCCGAGGCAGGAAGCCATGCTCCTCGAGGAAGCCAACGACGCACCGCTGTCAGCCAGCTCCGCCTGATCCTCGCCGGCCTCACCGAGGCGCCGAACCAACCTCGTTTTAGGACACCCTGTACTGCCCGTGTCCGCTCTCGCCGAAGCCAGGAGTTCCGCAAACGATCGTTTCAGGAAACCAGGGAAAGCAGGAACCCAGGAATTCAGGAAACCAGGAGACGAACCACGAAGCACACGAAGAGCACGAAGCAACTCATTCATGAACCGACTCGGGCACTTCGTCTACAAAAGAGGGCCTGGAGAGAGCATCGTATTCTCCAAGAACCGACCGCTAGCTCTTCAAAGCAATCGCCGAGACGCTTGAACCGACGCTCCGGTCCCAATAGAATCCGGTCTCTTCTGGCAAGCGGATGCCCATGTTCGGGAGATTCTTCGAGCGCTACCTGCTTCCCGGCTTCGTCTTCCAGTCCATCATCATCGCCGGAGGCTACGGGATCGGACGGGAGCTCGTCGAGTTCTTTCTCCAATACGGTCCGCTCGCGGGACTTCTCGGAATGATCGTCTTTGCGACGCCAACGGTGAGTCTGACCGCCGCAGCCAGCTTCGAGTTCGCCCGGATCCACCGGACGTTCGACTACTTTTCTCTTCATCTATGTGATTCCAATTTTTGCCTGGGTCGTTTTGCGCTCCGCTCGACGAGCCGCCGACCCTGAAGGACTGGAGAGGACGTCATGAACGACAGGTTGCTTCTCACCGAGCTCTTGATGGGATGGAGCCTCGGCATCGGATGCGCGCCGGAGTACCCGCCACCGCCGCCCACCGAGCGCGACACCGTCGTCGACACCATTCACGGTGTCGACATCCCCGATCCGTATCGCTGGCTGGAGGATCAGGCGAGCGGCGAAACGCGAGCCTGGATCGATGGCCAGAATGCCTACGCCGAGCAGATCATCGGCGAGACGCCCCTTCGCGAGCGCCTTCGAGTACGTTTCCGTGAGCTCATGGACGTCCCGGACATCGGCGACCTCCGGCGCGGAGGCGATCTCGAGTACTTCACTCTGCGACGGAGCGGCCAGGAGCTATCCGTCATCGCGAGACGAGAAGCGCCACCGGAGGGCGAGCTCCAGAAGATCGATCCCGGAGCGGAGTACGAGGTCGTCATCGATCCGCACGATATGAGCCCCCACCAGACGACCAAGGTCGACATCCTGTCCGTGTCCGACGACGGGGGCCTCCTTCTCTACAGTGTGCGCGACGGCGGACAGGACGAGATCGAGGTCCGGCTTCGCGACCTCGAGACCGGCGAAGACCTCCCGGAGGTGTTGCCAAACGCTCTCTACGGAAACGTCTTCTTCGCTCGTGGTGGAGATGGTTTCTACTATACGGCGCGCTCCCGACAGACCGGGCCTCGAGTCCGCTTTCACGTGCTCGGCACAGAGCTCGCCGACGACGTCGAGATCTTCGGCGAAGGGATCGGCCCGCGAAGCTTCATCCAATCCAGTGAGATAGCGGAAGGCAAATACCTCCTCCTCGGCGTCCGGCACGGTTGGGCTCGCAGCGAGATTCACGTGCTGGACCAGGAGCAGAACGAGATCCGCGCCATCGTGAAGGACGTCGACGGCCGTTTTGCGACCCGGTTCATCGAAGGTGAGCTCTACGTTGGCACGAACCTCGAGGCACCCAACGACCAGATCTTTGCCATCGATCTCGAGAACCCGGCGCGCGCGCACTGGCGTGTGGTCGTTCCCGAAGCCGAGGACGCGATCCAGGGTTTCACGGAAATCGACGCAAAGCTCTACGTCACGTACCTTCACGATGTGAGTGCCCGGATCCGTGTGTTCGAGCTCGACGGTACGCCTGCCGGTGAGGTTGCGGTCCCGGAGCATCACAACGCATCGATTCGCGGCGCGAGCGAAGGAAAGGCCTTTTTGACGCTGGTGTCCTTCACCCAGCCCGCCGTGACGTACCTGCTCGACCTCGCGTCTGGAGAGCGGGAGTCTGGGAAGAGTCGACGGTCGATTTCGACCCGAGCGGCATCGTCGTGAAACAGGTGCGCTACCCTTCGAAGGACGGCACCGAAGTGCCGATGTATCTCGTCCATCGTGAGAACGTCGAGCTCGATGGCACTCTGCCCGCGCTTCTCTATGGGTATGGGGGGTTCGTTTCCTCCCAGGCGCCGCGTTTCGACCCGATGGCAGCGGTGTGGGTGGAAGAGGGTGGTGTCTTCGCCCTCGCCAACCTGAGAGGCGGATACGAGTTCGGCGAATCCTGGCACCGGGCGGGAATGCTGGCGAACAAGCAGAACGTCTTCGACGATTTCATAGGAGCTGCGGAGTGGTTGATCGCCAACGACTACACGAATCCCGAGCGCCTCGCGATCCGGGAAGCCAGTAACGGCGGCCTGCTGGTGGGCAGTGCTCTCACCCAGCGTCCCGAGCTGTACCGGGCGGTCCTCTGCGGCTTCCCGGACCTGGTATGGTCCGCTTCTACACCTTCACCGAGACCAACAACATGCCGGCGCTGCTCGAGTACGGTGACGCCGGAATCCGCGAGCAGTTCGAGTTCCTGGGAAAGTACTCGCCCTACCAGGCGGTGAAGGACCGAACCGCTTATCCCGCTGTCATGGTGTCGTCGGGCGATCTCGACACCCGCGTTTCCCCGCTTCAAGCCCGGAAGATGGCGGCTCGGCTCCAGGGCGCCTCGTCCTCGGGCTTGCCGGTCATTCTTCGTTACCACCCGAAGGCCGGCCACGCCGCGCGCCGCGGACTTCCGATGTCGCGAAACATCGAGGATCGCGCCGCCGAAGTCGCCTTCCTGCTGGGACAGCTCGGCGCAGGGGAGCCGTAGACCCACAGAATCCAGGGAAGGCTGAGTCGGGAGAAAACATAACGCAAAGACGCGAAGACGCAAAGAGAACCGCGGGGGATCGAATCCACAGAAGGTTGAATCCGGAAACTCAACGCAGAGGCGCGGAGACGCAGAGCCAAGACCGCACGCAGAACCTCCCAAAAAGTGGAGAAAGGAATTATACGGAACCCCGGAAGCGAGGAACCCCGGAACACGGACATTCAGCGCTGACAACGAGCGTCATCAAAAGTGCGTATCATGGGGCCATGGAGGCGCTCACCTATGAGGCACTCGCTACCGAGTCGACGCGATACGACGCGTGCGTTTCCCGGACCTCCGACATCGACCGTTTCTGCTCGAGCTCTTTCTGGATTCTGCCCGCGGCGCGCCACCTCATGCCACCGTCCTCACCTTTCGTATTCCGTACCGGCGACGGCTACGTCGCCTTGATGCGCATATCCGTCGGCGGCAAGTGGACTCTCATTCAGCCACTGGAGGCTTGCTGGGGTCTTCCGTGTCCTCTGGTAGGTCCGGAGCCGGACACCGTCGTCGAAGCCTTCGTCGAGCTCTGCACCGCGCACAACCACTGGGACGCCGCCCTCGTAACCGGCCTGCCCGCGGAGGCACGCCTCTCCCGAAAGCTCGCCGCGGCCCTGGGAAGCCGTTTCGCAGTGCAGAAAGGACCATCGACGAGCCGGTATCTGGCCGACCTGAGAGATGGTGTCGACGGCTTTCTGAAGCGCCGCTCACCCGAGCTCCGGCGAAACCTGCGCCGCGCGGAGCGACGGGCGGCGACCCGTGGCGTGAGCTTCGAGGTGGTGGACGACGGCGTGGCGGCGAGCGCGGATGCCGACTTCGAACGCCTGCTCAAGGTAGAGAGACGAAGCTGGAAGGGTAGGTCGGGAGCCGGTATCAATCGAGAGCCCGCCTGCTCTTTCTATCGCGAGATCCACCGCCGGCTCGTAGAGCGCGGTCTCCGGCGTATGGTGTTTGCGCGACTGGACGGCGAGGACGTCGCCTACATTCTGGGCGGCGTCGTCGGAACCACGTATCGTGGACTGCAGTTCAGCTTCGACGAGACTCTTTCCGACCTCTCTCTCGGCAACCTCTGCCAGCTTCACGAAGTTCGGCGGCTCACGGAAGCCGGCGTCGAGACCTACGACCTGGGCACCGAAGTCCCGTACAAGAAACGCTGGGGCGAGCGAACTTTTACCACCGATTCGATCCTAATCCAGCGCTAGCTAGAGCCTGTTGCAAAAGCCCGTTAGCGCCAAAGAGGGGAAATATACGGTAGCGGGGGGTAGGACTACTTATTAACGCGAGCGCTGTTTCGGGCTTGTTCCAGAATGTTTTCCTTGTTCATGTCGCTCAGTTTGCGGAGAGACTTCTGAAGGCGCTGCCAGGCCTGAACGCCGTCGCGGATGCTCTTTTGAGCCGCTTTCGGCACGTAATAGCCGGTGGTTTTGGCCGCTTCGCCGCGGTAACTGATGTATAGGTGAGGGCCATGTTTGGGCCCGGGCCCGTGGCATCGACAACTGGGCGTGCCGCACGTTCGATAGCTTTCGGCGGGCGTGCCGAAGATAGCTCTACGAGCGTCGGATTGAATCTGGCGTAGGAGTTGATTTCGGCGCTTACTTCACGAGTCGGTTTTTGCGGGCATCCTGCTTGTCCTTGTCTTTTTTTCGCTTTGTCCGCGCGACGGATATGAGGTTTTGGCTGATCACACACCAGCCGACGTATCGCTTGAATCCGCTGTCACCTTTGTAAGTGGCGCGGAACATAGCAAAGCGATGCTTGAGAGTGGCGATCCGGGACTCGATACCGCCGCGCCATTTGAGCGCTCTGCGAAACCAGCGCTGTTGTTGCAGCTCGACCCGCTTTTTCGATCGACCTGGAGCTGGCAACGCGACTCTTTTGACACCGAGTTTTTTCGCCTGCTGCTCATTGTTCGCCGAGAAAAATCCCCGGTCGGCTGTCGCCATCTGGGGCGGCTGACCGAACTGCTCCGTGTGTTTGTCGAGCGCAGGCATCCACTGCGGTTGGTCAGCGGGATTGCCATCTGCGACGTCGTAGTGGCTGACGATGCCGTTTTCCACCTCGTCGATGCGGACCAGTCGTCCAAACTCCGTCGGCTTGGATGCCTTCCCTTTGCGGATCACCGCCGTATGTTCCTCAAAGATGCTCACGATCTTGTCGGGATAGTGACGCTCGCCCTCGAAAACGCGTGCCCGCGTCTGCGCTAACACTTTGCTGACGAGCGGCAAAAAGTGCTGTAGTTCGTACTCGCTCCGGGTGACGCTCAGCAACGAGCCCACGATGGGCAGCGATCCATCTTGAAGTGCCTGCATGACGGTTTCAGCTTGGCGAACCACGCCGCGAGCAATGCCCATCAACGTGCCATAACCGTCCTTGAACTTCTTTCGACTCGACTCGGTAAATGACTTACTGGCTCGCTCGATCTCGATAAGCCGATGTTTCACCGTCCGGCGGTGGTCGACCACCTTGAGCGCACCCTCAGTACAAGCCTTGGCGATACGCTTGAGGTTGCGGGTTATCACCCGAATACCATCACCAATCAGCGAGCTGTCCGTCGGGTAGTGAATATTGCTCTCGACCACAGTCGTATCGGTCCGAAGCTTGCGCCCCCTCGCAACACCCTCCTCATGCGCGATACCTACCACGCGAGCATGAATCTTCTCAGTTAGCTCTGGACTCAGCAGCGCGAGGTTGCGGCTGAAAGTGGAGAAATTGGGTACGGGGGCGTCGTCGAATCGGGTAAAGCGGCGATACAGGAGGTTCGAGCGCACTTCACGTTCCAAGTCTCGGAACGACCATCCCTTGATGTGCTTGAGCACACAAGAGCGCAACAACCAGTCGGGCGCGATGCCGGTTCGATTCGAAAGCGGGTAACGTTGCGCGAGTGATTGGTGGACCAGCTCAATTATCCCGGTGTCATCAAGAAGAGTGTCAACAGATTCGAGGAGGTCATCTTTGATAAGCGAGGCCTGCTTGCCGAAGTTTGACATAGAAGAGCGAGGACTGCCTTGTGAGCGTCCCGATCATGCCTAAGAGATCTCCTCTCTTAGGTATCATGTCAAGAAAAAAATCCAAACAATCACTAATAACGGCTTTAGGGAGTCAATCGCGGAACTGCAGGAATAATCAGCAGATCGGCCACGGGCCAGACCGTCCGGGCGTTGAACCCAAAGGAGGAATGAGCTACGTTTTGCAACAGCCTCTAGCTAAGGCTCTTGAACCCACGTCCTGTGCCACAAAACGGAGAGCCCGAGCTCATCACTGATTTGTGTCGACTGCTCGCCGGCAAGACGGAGTCGAGCCGCGACGCCGAGTGGACCGAGCAGAAGTGGGAGGCGCTGGTAACGCGCGCCGAGCGGGAAAACCTCGCGCCGGCGCTCTCGTACCGCCTTTCGATGACGGAACGGCCCGAGCTGCCGGACCAACTTCACCGGAAGCTTCGCCGAAGCTACGCCGTCGCCCTGGCATCGAACGCACTTCGCTATCGAGAACTGTCGATCCTTCTTCCCGTGCTTCACCAGATCCTTCCCGCCGATCGACCGCCGATCGTCCTGAAAGGAGCCGCACTGGCGCTGTCGCTCTACCCCCGAGTCGGCGCTCGCCCGATGAGCGACCTGGATCTGCTCGTGCCGTCGTCGTCTCTGGACGAGACGATGGAGTCTATCCGGGCGCTGGGCTATCGGGAGGTCATTCCGGCGATGGGACCGGGATTGCATCGCTCGCTCGGTCATGCAATTCCTCTCGCCGGTGGACCCCACGAAACCGTTCTGGTGGACGTTCACTGGGCGCTGATAGCGGGCGAGAACGACTGGCGTTCTCCCCCAATGGACTGGTTCTGGAAAGAGGTCGTCGAATGGGAACGACCGGAGGACGCCTCCGGGCTGGGTGACGAAGGACCAGCGTCGGAGTTGCCCACTCGCTTCTTCCATTTCACGCCGACCGCCCACCTGCTGCATCTAGCGGCTCACCTCGGCCTTCAGCATCCGCTCGAGGAGAAACGACTCCAAAAGCTACCGCCCGATCACGGCGGGCGGGACGAACGCCTACTACGGCCACTATTATCGGAACGATGCCACGCTGAAGTCGGGCGATTTGGTCCTAATGGACTACGCTCCCGATTACCGTTACTACACGAGCGATGTCGCCCGGATGTGGCCGGTGAACGGCACGTTCGAGGAGGGACAACGCGAGCTCTACGGCTTCATCGTGAACTACAGCAAGGCGCTCATGGCGCGGATTCGACCCGGCGTCACTGCGGATCAGATCATGGACGAGGCGGCTGAGGCCATGAAGCCGGTCCTCGACAGTATGAGTTTCTCCACACCCGCTTACGAGAAAGCCTGCCGCGAAGCCCTGGCGTTTCGTGGCCATCTTTCCCATCCGGTCGGCCTCGCCGTTCACGACGTGGGGAACTACCGCACCCAGCCGCTAGTACCCCGAATCGTCTTCTCGGTCGACCCGATGCTCTGGGTCCACGAAGAAAGGCTCTACGTACGAATGGAGGACGTGGTGGTCGTGACCGAGGACGGCGTGGAGAACTTCACCGACTTCATGCCGGACGAGATGGAAGAAATCGAGGCCCTCATGAAGGAAGAGGGTCTCGTCCAGAAGATTCCGGCAGAGCTGAAGTAGCGACTGCTTCACCCCCCGAGCCCGAGCCTGAGCCCGATGCTGCGGTTATCGTCCGTGCCTATCCCCGGCAAAGGAGAGCGGGCACGGGCTGGGGCACGGGCTCGGGCTCGGAAAATCCTGCAGAATCAAAGCTCCAGAAGTGCCCACTCCTTCGTGAGATTGGGCACGCTTCCCTGCACCCAGCCCGTTTCGTCTCCGACGACGACCATGTCGGAAGGGTTGTAGCCGTAGCCTCCTTCGGGATTGAAGAGCCCGGGCTCCATCGAGAAGGTCATGTTCTTTTCGAGCGGCGTCGTCTCACCAAGGGAGATGAACGGCTCCTGGTGTCCTTCCATACCCTCGCCGTGGGCGACGCGCTGATACAGGTACTTCTGCATACCTTCTTCGAGCTGGTACTTGTGGATCGCCTCGGCGATGTCCTGGCACGGTCTCCCCACCTTCGACATTTCGATCTGCATCTCCGAGCCACGGGCCATGACCTCCCAGACCTTTTCCCAGTCCGAGGGCCAGGGGGCGACCTGATACGGACAGTAGAGCTCACCGCCGCAGCCACCGATCCGGATCACGCCGGAGACCTGAAGCGAGTCGCCTTTCTTCACCTTGTTGTAGTGGAACTGGTTGGGATGTGGATAGGCGGTTCCGATCCCGGCGCGACAACCGATGCCGACGTTGATGCCCACCGCGGTGTGCGGATGGCCGTCCCGCTCGATGTCCTTCAGGATGAGGTCGGTGCCGTACTCGATCGCCGCCAGCCGAATCTTCAAGTCGGTGAGATCGGTACCGTGCTGCAGGATGTAGTCGCGCGTCCAGGCGTGGATCTGGCTGAAGTAGTTGTAGGCGCGTTGCGAGAGCGCAATCTCTTCCTCGGTCTTCACCCGTCGCATCTTGATGCAAATGTCGCTCACGTCCTCGAACTGCGCCTTCGGTAGCACTTCCGTCATACGCTTCATCGCGCCGACGGTGGGGGACTGGCTGAGCCCGATCTTCTTGTCGCCGTAGCCGCGCTTGGCGATTCCGTTGAGCTGCCACTCGAGGAGATCGACCGGCTCACTGGTCATGACTTTGCCCTGATCCGGATAGCCGTCGGTGGAGGGAGGGTAGTCGTAATAGTAGTCGCCGTCCGTGAACCACCAGCTTCTCACGATCTCGAGGTCCAACCCCGGATGAAACCAGTAGACCGCGAGCTCGTCCGTCGGAATGAAACAGGAGAAGGGCCTCTCGGTCGTCGAGTGCCAGAGGCCCGTGTAATAGATGAGGTTCCAGCGGTCGGTGATCAGAATCCCGTCGAGACCGCGCTCGCCGAGCTTTTCCTGAAGCCGCTTCACGGTATTCTGATGCCACTCGAGCGAAAGCCGGTCGAAGCTCGCCGGTGCGGGATGCTCGGGGTGGGAGACGAGCATGCCGGCGGACTCGCCGGAGACACTCGTAGCGCCACCCGGCTGGCCTCCACCGCTGGTATCGCACCCGGTGTTGAGGGCAGCCCCGAGCGCAACAGCACCCGAGCTCTTGAGAAAATCTCTTCGTGTGGTCATACGCACCTCCTCGTGCCCACTCCGCCCGTTCCCTTCATTCTCCGCGGGGGCGGAGGCGGCGACTCTACTACAGAAGCCCACGACGCAGTCTCTGCGCCGAGCGGGACCACCCCGGGCCGCTTGACTTTCCTGCTGGGCCTTTGTGATAGAATTCTTGGATCTGACGCGCCGACAACGACCCCAGACCGTGTTTTCGCCCACATACGGCGCACGGCACCACGGAAATTCGGAAAGGAAACACCCCAACATGAAGCGTTGTCTCTGCCTCTCCCTGTCGCTGACACTTCTGGTCGGCCTCATCATCGCCTGCGGCGACGACGATAGCTCACCCACCGCTCCCTCTCCGGTCTCGACGAGCGGCGGCTCGGCGGCCACGGCTTCCACCTCACAGGCGCAGACCGACGCCTCGCTGACGGCCCCGACGCTGCAATCCCCCGTCCCCGGGGAGCAGGTCAGCGACCTCCAGCCGGAGCTCGTCATCGAGAACGCCTCGGGCGGCACCGGAACGCGGACCTACACATTCGAGATCGCTATCGACACCGCCTTTACGCAGGTCGCGTTGATCGAGACGGGCGTTGCCGAGGGCATCGTCGTAACGAGGTGGCAGGTTTCCGAGCCGCTCCAGGAGGGCACGGAGTATTTCTGGCGGGTGCGTGCGAGCACCTCGACCGGCGACGGCCCCAATTCGGCGACATTCGGTTTCACCGTAAAGGCCGGTTTCCTGGGCGCGATGGGCGCTGAAGTCCTCTTCGATCCCCTGACCGGCGGCTCATCGGTCGGGGAAGTGTTCGGCGGACAGTTCGTCGAGGGGGGCTGGCAGGCGCTGACGAACGCGGATTGCATTCACTACGCGATCCCCCGGGTTCCCCAGGGGCAGATCGAGTTCCAGACGACGAACGTGGGCTCTCCGAACCCGGTTGCGGGAAAGCGCATGCTCATCAGCATGTGGGATCCGGACAAGGGAGAGTATCGCGACAACCCGTTCCGCATGCACCTCCAGAAGATGGACAAGAACACCGTGAATCGGTGGGATGTCCGCCTGCGGTGGCTCTCGCGCGGCCAGGAGACCAACGTCGGCATCAGCTTCTTCGACTTCGAACCGGAGGTTGTCTACAACTGGCGCATCACCTGGGGTGGCGACTTTCCGGGCATTCCTTCAGAGCACGTCAAGGTTTTTCTCGATGGCTTCGAGATCCTGACCCGCAACTACGATCGGCCCTACCATTTGAAGACACACTGGGTCGAGCTGGGCCAGTGCCAGCGTCAGGAAACGCTCGAGCAAGCCATCTGGTCCAACATCCGGATCACCCGGAGATAGACAGCTCCTGGAAAGGGACCCCGTTTCCAGCACGGCGCCGACCCGAAGCGTCCAGACGTTTCTCCACAGTGACTGGGGATACGCCGCCGTCGCAATCCTCAGCGTAGTGCTCGTGGGCCAGGCCGCTTCCGTCGTCCTGGGCGACGCTCGACTCCACAACTACCTGCGTGACATGAGCGTCGACGACACCTTCTATTACTACGGAATCGCCCGGAACTTTGCTGCCGGACACTTCTCCACGTTCGACAGTGTGAATCTGACGAACGGGTACCATCCCCTCTGGGCCTGGCTCCTCGTTCCTTTCTTCTGGTTGCGGTCGGACCCCGTCCAGGTACTTCCACTGCTCAAGTCCTGGGAGCTCGCACTTCTGTGCGCGGCGAGCCTGGGGGTCGTCCTGGCTGCCCGCCGGATTGGCATCACCTGGGCGATTCTGGTAGCGATTCCGTTTTCGGTGCTGGCTTTCGAGGGAGTGACGGTCGGGATGGAGGGGGCGGCGCTCCTGGCGCTCCTCGCCGCGGCCTCGTTCCTGGTACCGAGAGCCTTGGACCGTCCATCGGATCGGCGCGCCTGGCTGGCGCTCACGCTCGTGCTGGCGCTCCTTCCCTGGGCTCGCCTGGAGGCGATGGCGATCTCGGTGTCGGTCGCTGTCCTCGTTGCGTTTTACGTTCGCTGGCAACACCTGAAGCCCACCTGGCCTTCGAGGCGAGTGCTCGCCACGGTCGCCGCCAGCCTGACGACCTACTTCGTCTACAACGCTCTCGTGTTCGGCTCCGCCGTTCCGGTCAGCGGCCGGCTCAAGAGCTTCTGGTCCGGAAAATGGTGGGCGCTCGAGGGGGGGTACGACTTCTGGCGCAACGTGAGGGCGGTGTCACAACACCCCAATTACGTCGAGACGCTCACACTCGCCGGTATCGTCCTCGTCATCCTGACCGTCTCGTGGCTTTGCCCCCGTTACCGAACCACGGCCTATCATTAGCGACCACGCTTTCGACATCGTCGTGGCGAGCCTGGCCCTGGCCGGCGTGGCCCGGTGGGCCTTCTCCTGTCTGTTCGTTCACTCCAAGTACGGACGCTACAGCTGGTACTTCGTCCCGGTTTTCATGCTCCGGCTGCTCATCACTCCGTACGTGATCCACCGGACCTATCGCCTGGTGTCCACCCTCCGGTGGCGACTGGCGACGCCGGTGGGTGTCGGCGCTCTCCTGCTCGGTTGCCTCGGACATACTTACCGCCTCGACCTCGACCCGTGGCGGGCGCAGTTGAACCGCTGGTCTTCGGACGAGGAGCCGATGGACTGGGAGATGGCCTCGTACGAAGGCACCGAATGGATGAACGCCAACCTACCGGGGGACGCGGTCATCGGATCCGGGGACGCCGGCGTGCTTGGCTACTTCAGCACCCGCCGTGTCGAGAACATCGACGGTCTGGCAAACTCGGTGGAGTTCTTCCAGGCTCAGGTGGACGGCCGTGCGGGCGAATGGGTGCAGGCAGCGGGCATCGACTATCTGGCCAACGTGGTGTTCCCTCGTCAGGTGAGCGGATGTGCGTTCATGGCCCGACGGATGTGGCAGGGTCGGAACCGCTTGCCAGGGACTTGCGAGATCGTCCACGAAGGTGCGGTGTTTGGTGAGCCGGCCCGCCGTTTTCGACTGTGGTCTTTCACCCCAATCGCCCGGCCGCCCAATACCGTACAATAGTCCTAGACCCCCGGCTCGAGTACCCACCGATCGACCAAGGAGAATCCGCCGATGTCCATTGCCGTTGCCGTCAAGAAGGGAAATCGAATCGTCCTCGCGACGGACACCCAGAGCTCGTTCGGAAGCTGCCGTGTCCTTCCCGACAACCTGCAGACGGTGAAGATTCGCAAGGTCGGCTCGTCCTACCTGGCTGCCGCCGGGTGGGGCATTTACGACGACATGCTGGGGGATTTCCTGGGGCGCAGGAAGGTCGGCTCGCTCCGGACCCGCAAGCAGATCTTCAGTCTCTTTCTCAAGTTCTGGAAAGAGCTACACCAGACATACTCCCTGGTCAACGATCAGTGCGGCGAGAAAGACTCTCCGTTCGGGGACCTGGATGCCTCGTTCCTCGTCGTGAACTCTGCCGGCATCTTCCACATCGCCTCCGACATGAGCACGACGAAGTTCGAGAAGTACTTCGCCATCGGCTCGGGCAGCGACTACGGCCTTGGCGCTCTCCACGCGCTCTACAACACACGGTTCGACGCCACCCAGCTCGCGAACCGGGCCGTCGACGCGGCGATCGCATTCAACATCTACTGCGGGGGGGAGATCAAACTCCATACCGTTCGCGTTCGCTGATTCGCAAACCGACCCTGGGGGTCACCCTGTGAGGGTTTCACTCCTTTTACAACAGTCCGCGATTCGGCGTCACTCCACATCTCACCACGCTTCAACCAGTTACCTGCCCCTTCCGACCAGACTCAGCGCGGCACGGAACTTGCTAAACTAGAGGTGGAGACATGTCCATCGCCGAAGCCGGGGTGCGCCGCCGCTACCCTCCGGGCGCCGTCATCTTCAGCGAGAACGACGCCTCGGACTGCGCGTACATCGTCGAAACCGGGGCGGTCGAAATCTCCTCCCAGGTCAACGGCGAGCGCAAACTGCTGGTCACACTCGGGCCGGGTGAGATGTTCGGCGAGATGGCGGCGCTCGATGGAACGAATCGTTCCGCCACGGCGACCGCGGTCTCCGACACCGAGTGCATCCTGATTCACGAGGACGCGCTGCGTTCCCGGGTCGAGGAGGCCGAGCCGGTGCTTCGCCTGCTCCTGCGGGTCATCCGCAATCGGTTCCGCCGCGAGCAGCACATGTTTCGCCATGCGGGACTGGTCACCGAGGACGTCATCTTCCGCACCGATGCCGACTTTCAAAAAAGCGCGATCGACAAGATCAAGCTCGAGTCCGAGCTGCGCGGCGCCCTGTCGCGGCAGGAGTTCTTCATTCACTATCAGCCGATCGTGATGCTGAGCTCCGGCGAGATCGAGTCGTTCGAGGCGCTCATTCGGTGGCAGCACCCTCAGCTGGGGCTCGTCTCGCCGCAGAAGTTCATCGGCCTCGCGGAAGAAACAGCGCTCATCGTGCCCATCGGGCTCTGGGTTCTCGAGACCGCCTGCGAGAGCCTTCTCCGATTCCAGGACAGTGCGGGACGTCCGGTCAAGATGAGCATCAACGTTTCCGGGCGCCAGTTCTCGGAGCCATCGTTTCTGGACGAGCTGGCAGAAGTGATCGCGAAAACGGGAGTCGACGCCGGTTGTCTCAAGCTCGAGATCACCGAGAGCGTTCTGATGGACTATCGCTCGGAGCCCCTCGGCTGGATCGAGAAATGCAAATCCCTGGGCACCGCCATCGCCCTCGACGACTTCGGTACAGGCTTCTCGAGCCTGAGTCACCTCTTGAGCTTCCCGATCGACATACTCAAGATCGACAGATGCTTCGTGCGGGCGATGGGACAGGACGACAAGAGCTTGATGATGGTGCGGTTCATCAACCAGCTCGCCCACATGATGGGCAGCGACGTCGTCGCCGAGGGCATCGAGGAAACCCACCAGCGCGATGCGCTACTCGACATGTCCTGTGAGTTCGGCCAGGGCTACCTCTTCAGCAAGCCGGTGAGCTTCGACGACGCAATGGCACTCGTACCGTTCCAACTGATTCCGACCGGGTGAGGCTTGACTTCGAGAAGTTGGAACGGCACTCGTTCAGGCCCAGGCGATCAAAGCGTAGCCGATATATAGCGCGTAGAAGGCCACCAGCATCCCGAGAATCGCCCGTGCACGCCACCCCTGGTGACGCCTCACGAGCACGGCCACGCCAAAAACGACGGTCAGCATTTCCAGCAGCGTGACGACCTCCCCGTAGTGCCTCGGATCCCAGTAGGAGACCGGGCTGGCGAAACGCCAGTCCGAGAATGGAAGGAAATGCCGGTGCGCGTCGTCGTGATGCAGCAACAAATCACAGAGCGAATGCAGCGTCATGCTTCCGAAAAAGACGGCCGGTCTCGCGGCGCGGCGGGCGAGGCACACCACCACGAGAAGCGCGAGCACGGGAATGGAGTTGAAGATATCGAAGAAGGCCTGCCAGCCTGGCTGATGGTAGCTCTCGGACCATATCGCGCCCTCCGGCGAATGAAGCACGAGCTTCTGGTAGACGTAGAAGGCGACCATGGGAAGATCCGGGACGATGGCGCCAAGAGCCGCCGGAGCGAGAAGCTCGCTTCGATCTTCCTCGCGAACACCAGCATGTTGATGATGGCGTGGGCGGGTGTATTCACGAGCTCGTTATCCGCGTTCGTCGCGCAAGCTCGGCGTAGGCATAGATGAGCGCCAGTCCTCGATACGGTCGAAATCGCTCGGCGAAGGCCCGCATATCCGCTTCTGATGCGGAAGTCTCGTAACCCAGCAGGCTCTGCGCCACGTACTTGACGACACCGAGGTCGCTGGCCGGAAATACATCGAGTCGCGACAGTCCCCGCAGCAGCGTGAACTCGGCCGTCCATCGGCCCACCCCTTTGATGGCCGTCAGCTGCTCGATGACCGCATCGTCATCCATCTGCCGGAGCTCGTCTTCGGACAGCTGACCCGACTCGAACGCCTCCGCCAAGCGAAGAAGGGTCGCCGCCTTCGCGCCGCTCAAGCCGAAGCCACGCAATTCCTTTTCGCGGACACGCACGAAGCGCCGGGGCGACGGGAAGTCGAAGAGCACCGTGCAGTCGAAACGTGCCCGCCGACCGTAGGCTTGTGCCAGGTCGCCCAGCATGCGATGAGCGAGCTCGAGGTGGATTTGCTGCGAGAGCACGATCTGCAGGAGAGTCTCCCAGACGTTGCGTCTTCCGGCGACGCGGAGTCCACGGAAACGGTGAATGAGCGGACCGAGCAGCGGATCCTGTCGATGCGCCCGGTAGAACGGGCGAACGTCGCTCCCGATACCGAGCACCCTTTCGAGCACTT
Source organism: Candidatus Marinacidobacterales bacterium (assembly GCA_965237685.1). Classification (GTDB taxonomy): domain Bacteria; phylum Acidobacteriota; class Vicinamibacteria; order Marinacidobacterales; family SMYC01; genus CBDEGF01. Next base: position 1,221,028 of record CBDEGF010000002.1, on the reverse strand, counting down.
CCGCGGCAACCCGCCGGGACGCCTTCCAATCCGGCTCTTGTGAAGAAAGCCAGGTGAGCTTGACGCGGAGCTCGGCCCGCGAGGGCGGCCCCTGCTGACGCGCCTCGATGACGAGCCCGCGCCGACCGAGGAACACCAGACGCTGGAACGAGTCACGGTCGAAACGGTCGACCGCTTCCGAAAAAGCGGAGAGACGAGCCGCGGTTCTCGGCAAGGAGTAGGGAAGGCGCGGTGTGATCCGGTAATGGAGCACGGGATGCTTTTGCACCGGCCTATTCTAGCTTCTGTCTCGAAACCCAGGATTCTGCTCGACGCGGTGCCCGAGCCCGGAGCCGGACAACCAAAGAGGCGGTTCGATCACGAGAAGCTCGACGTCTACCAGTCGAAGCACAAACTAGCCGCGTAGCTGCTGCTTCGCATCGTAGCGATGTGGACGCGAATGGTCCTCAATCAAAGTCCATCGGGCTCAGGCTCGGTAACGGGCACGGGATGAACGTCCTCGTACTTTCGTTAACAGAACCGGCACCTTTGGCCTGCTCTCAATAGGGGAGTTCTGAGTCTAGTGCCGTCAGGAAGTATGGATGAAGGGCGCCGTGGCCGAAGCGACGGCTCGGGCCGTCGGAGCCGTACATAACGACCCGTCCGCTCGAAGATGTCTGACCACGATGCGTTTGGATCGACGCCGCTTTCGGGTTGCGGCACCCTCCATCCACTCGTCTGTACCGCAGCCGCCGTGGCAGTTTGCCGGCGCCGTGGGCTCCCAAGCCGAACCCTTTGGAAAGACTGGTGTTGTTGCTTCGGTTGCGCACGAATACAAGCGCGCGCGCACCTCCGAATCGATAGGCTTCAGCTCAACTCCTCAATCAATTCGGTGTAATCGGGGTTGGCCAGCCAGATGATGGCCCTGGTCCGAAGGTATAGCCGGTTCGTGTGCAGAAGTCGTGAGCAAACCCTGAGCATGTGCCCAGCGGTCCCCAAAAACACGGAAGGCGTCACACGGTCGCGCGGCGGATCTTGTGCTTCAGTCGTTTGATGTCGTGGCGAATCCGTTTCAGCTCCTGTGGGTCCTGGGCCTTCAAAGCCTGATCCCGTTTCGCCTTCAGCACTCGAATCTGCCCTTTGGCCTTCCTCTTGTCGACCCCGACAACCTCGTGGTGGGGGTGATCCTCGACCCCGAGAGCATGGCACAAGGCGAGCACGAGATCGTGTTTGTGCATCGTCTTGTACCCACGGGTCGCTTCGTGATCCCCGAGCTCTTCCGCAACTTCCTTGAGCTGAGCGACGGTCTTCGCGTTGAGCTCTTCGTAAGTATGTGCCATGAGAATACTCCGTTCTTGAGGCGGCCTCCTCGACGTCGGGACGTTCGCCGTTGGAAGCCCTCATATTAGCGCGAATCAAGGGCAACCGTCTCCCGCTCGGTGATGAACCCAGCGGCTTTACGGGACCGTTCTACCTGGGGTAAGCTGTCTCGGGTCATGGCTGGGGGGAACATGACCAACTCATAAAGTGCCCCCGCGAAGGTTGGAGTCACTCGCGGCACACCCAACCGGCCGCTGGCTGTTCTCGATTCATATGGTGCTTCATAAGGAGGCAGCGGCCATGTTCAATTCCTGCCGCATCTGCCGGCGCCCCACCGACAAGTGGATGGACTTCTGTAACGAGTGCGCCCTGTCGAGTGTTACGAGCGAGCCCCCGCTGCGAGTACTTCCCGGTGGAAAGTCCGATCGAGTCGATCGAAAACGTCGCGCCAGGCGGCGAGAGACCGACGAGGATTCGCCTGTGATCCGACACCTGAAGCTGTTGAACTCCAAGAGCACCCGCACCTGAGACCCATCGCGCCGCTACCGCGGAGCCGGAACCGGTCGAATCCGCGGAAGCGCTGGCCCTGGAAAAATCACAACGCAAAGGCGCAATGGCGCAAAGAAAACCCGGCAGCCTCTGAAGAGAGTCGCCAAAAAAACCACACGGAACCCCGGAATCGAGGAACCCCGAAAAAAAGGCCCGCGCGAAGGAAGCGGTGCATGATCCACGTCACTGTCGGGCGTTGGAAAGCCTAGTACTTTTCAAGATGTCCCTGCTCCGCTGCTAATGGGACGCGCCGGATCCATGAAGATCGAAGACAGGCGACTGGTTTATCATCTCGTCGGGCCGGATGGTCCGCGCACGCTACGGCGGAGTTTCTCCTCAATCGAAGATCTCATCGAGCTCTGTTTGCATCACGACAAGGAGGAGCGACCTGACCGCGTGACCGTCACCGGACTGGACGACGACGGTCAGCCGTTCACGCTTACGCTGATCTTCGGCGGGATCCTCATCTGTTCGCACCGACGGGACTGCTAGAATACCTCGCCCCCGCTGGGGGGAGAGGTCGCAGCCTCGCCCTGGCGAGGCTGCGGGTGAGGGGGACGACCGAGCCTGTCGAGCGTGTCCGCGACTCTCTCGCAACGCGGTACATTAGAACGTCGAGCTCGCAGCACTTGAACCCCATCGCGATCCTGGCCATGACCGTAACGGTCGTGGTCTCGAACATCGCCGTTCAATACCCCATCAACGACTGGCTCACCTGGGGTGCCTTTACCTACCCTTTCGCATTCCTGGTCACCGACCTCACCAACCGCGCCGTCGGGCCGGAGCCCGCCCGGCGCGTGATCTATGTCGGATTCGCGCTGGCGGTGGGACTCTCCGCGTTCGTTGCCACGCCCCGAATCGCCCTGGCCTCCGGCACGGCCTTCCTGGCGGGGCAGCTCGCCGACGTCGCTATTTTCGACCGGCTTCGACGTGCCACGTGGTGGCGCGCACCTCTGGTCTCCTCGACGCTCGCCTCGGCACTCGACACCGTGATTTTCTTCAGCCTTGCCTTCGCCGAAACAGGGACACCCTGGGTGAGCTGGGCGATGGGTGATTACGGCGTCAAGCTCCTGGTGGCGGGCTGTCTGCTCGTCCCGTTTCGACTGGTGATGGCAAGGCTGCCGTTGTGGAAGGAAATCTAGCTCTAGTGACGAAAGGACGGTCGCTGGCGGTGGAAGTCCGTCTCACGCTGAAACGCCATCGCCACGTCGAGCACGGTCTGCTCGTCCCAGGCGGCGCCGACGATGTGGAGCGCCAGCGGAAGCCCATCGCGATCGAATCCGCAGGGGATGGAGATACCGGGGAGACCGGCCAGGTTCGCGAGACGGGAAAGCTTCGGTTGCGGCCGGTCCCCTGCCGCAGGCGAAGGGGTGCGGGTGCGGTCCAACGGCGGTGCGCCCGTCGCGCGTGTGGGCGCGACGAGCACGTCGAACCGATTCCACAGCATCTCGGCTTCCGTCGTGAGAGCCGCCCGGATGCGCTGGGCCTGTAGATAATCGGACGCCGGCAGCATGCTCGCCGCCATCCAGGCGGCCCTCCGTGAGCCGGTGTACATCTCGGCGATACGACCGTCGTCGAAGAGCGGCTTGAAGACCGTGCCGCCCTCGCTGTTGCTCGTGATGTCGTAGACCTCCTGATAGGGATACTCGGGGAGCGCGACATCATCCAGTGACATGCCCTGCTGGCGAAAGACGTCGAGTGCTCTGGCGAACACCGCGAGGTTGTCCGCGGACGCGAGCTGGAACTCCTCGTTGACGAGGCCGATCCGTTTGTCCTGCGCGGGGCGCGGATCGAAACGGAAGCTCCGGTGGATGGCGCTGTTGTGGTCTCTCGCGTCCGGGCCCGCGATGGCCTCGAGAACCAGACCACAGTCCTCCGCGGAGCGCGCCATCGGCCCGAGCTTGTCGAGGCTCCACGCCAGGCTCATGCAGCCGAAGCGGCTCACCCGCCGGTAGGTCGGTCGCAAGCCCGAGACACCGCAGGAGGCAGACGGGCCCACGATGGAGCCTCCCGTCTCCGAGCCGATCGAAAAGGCGACCTGCGAGGCGGCCGTTGCCGCCCCGCTCCCGCTCGAAGAGCCCGAGGTCGAGCGGTCGAGCTTCCACGGGTTGTGCGAATAGTCGAAGGCTTTGGAACGCGTCGCTCCGCCGGCGAACTCCGACATGTGCAGCTTCGCGATGAGCACCGCCCCCGCCGCGGTCAGCTTTTCGACCACCGCGGAGTCGCGATCGGGAACCCGGTTCGCAAAGATACCGGAGCCCCAAGTGGTGCGAATGCCCTTCGTGTCCAGAAGATCCTTCACGCCGTAGGGAATCCCGTGGAGAGGTCCCCGATGCTTGCCTTCACGCATCTCTTCGTCGGCCACTCGTGCCTGCTCCATGGCCAGCTCCGGAGTGAACGTGAGGACGCTGTTGAGCCTTCCGTTGAGGGACTCCGCTCGCTCGAGATACGCCTGGGTGAGCTCCACCGAGCAAACCTCGCCCGCTTCGAGCTTGTCCGAAAGCTCACTCACCGAGAGGTAGCACAGGTCTTCCGACATGGCTCACCTCTCGAAGCCGAGAAGCGGCTGGGCATCCATGGAAACGGGGAAGTCGCGAAGCACCTGGTGCTCGCGGAGCTTCTTCGTCAGAGCAACACGAAGCTCCTCGAGCCGGTCGGGATCCTCATAGATGCCGCGGCCACCCTGGGCGTCGAGAAGAGCGAGCACCGTTTCTCGCGAGACTTCGCCCGAAGCCTCGAGCTCTTGCTCCGCCCGCGTCCAGAGTCCGCCGCCCGCCGCCGCGGCCCCAATGCTGGCTGCGAACTGCCGCCGGGTTGCCTTCATTGGTTTCTCCCGTGTGACCTCGTCAATATAGCGTGAACGGGAAAAAAAAGAGGGCCCCCGAAGGGGCCCTCGGAAAACTCTCGTTCGATGATTCCAGGTTCGAATCAGTTACGCCCGCGACGACGGAGACCCACTCCGGCGAGCCCCAGAGCCATGAGCAACAGCGTGGCGGGCTCGGGCGCCGGCTGCGCACCCTCGTAGGCGACAAAAACCTGGTCTTCGGTACCGAAGAACAGCGGGTTGCCGTTGCCGCCGAGCAACACCTCCGAGGGAGCGGCGTAAACGAAACTGGCCACTCCTGCATTGAACGGATCGTTGGCGATCTGGTTGCCGGTGGCCGTGTGAAATCCGGAGTCGAATATGTCGTTGAAGATGAACATCGAACTGCCCAGACCAGCCAGTGCGCCGTTGATCCGCGCGTTCTGGGATGGAAAGGCCTGGTTTTCTCCCATGAAGAACAAGACACAGGTGTGGGTGACGCCCGTTTTTCCAGCAAATCGAAACAACCTCCGCCGGCCATGGACTCCAAAATCGTTGCTGGCGTGCATCCTCGGCTCTACTCCGGCAAATGCTAAAATGGAGTCGAGCACCCAGGAGACTCAGGTGAGTAGTGAAGCGATTCAAGGCAGACAGAAAGCGGGCCTGCAAGCGTTTGCGGGAGAGTGGGTCGTCCTCCAGGATGATGAGGTCATCGACCACGGCTCCGATCTCGCCGAGCTCGTTGAGAGGGCACGCGCGCGCGGAACCCAGAAACCTTACGTTCACTATGTCGAGGCGATTGAAGAAGGGGTGTTCAGACTAGGCCTATAGCGATGATCGCCGTCACCTACAAGGTCGAGCTGTACTTCGCGCGCGAGGATTGATTTTCTCGTGAACGTTCCCCGCTGAGAGAATCGCTAGAGCCGTCCTATCGCTTGTTTTCTTTCCCCAGAACCTTGTACTCCTAGTTCGGACTTACTGTGACCCTGACGTGGGTGTTGCCCTCATCGGTGCAGGCAGCGTTCGCCGGACCGGGCCCATCCCCATTCTCCAGACGAAATCTGTTGAACGTCAGCGTGGTACTTCCCTGCAGCCAGCCGGCGGGCTTCTCGACCGCCGGTTCACCGAAGACCCTGAGCAAGTGAAGCACGTCTCCTCTTGGCGTCGAAGCGGTAACGTAGAAGAAAATCTTCATTCCCGCTTCTTTTTTCTGCTGGAACTTCGTCTGGATCTGCTCGGCGCCGGAAGCTTCAAAAACGCACGGAATGTCCTTCGCATGAAAGGCAGACAGGTCCAAGGACATGTTGCCAAACAGGTTCTCCTGCTTGCCATCTCCCTGGATAAATACGCCAGCACCCCTCAGGTCGCCCGTGTGGGTGACGGTGAACGTGTTGGGCTCGGGCTTCGCCGCCTGCTTCCCGTCGAGAACGTCGCCGCTCCGGGCACCTCCTGCAAGGTCAGCTCCGGACTTACGGGATTCGAGGCCTCCTGGCAGGCCCAGAGCACGGCCGCAACGACGCTGACGGCTGCTACGAGCTTTCCGATTCTCGTCATGACTCACACCTCCTCCATTGGTACAAGGCGAAAATCGGCGGGGAAAACTATCATTACGTACCGAAGTCTCCGGTCTTTTCGCTCGAATCGTCAGCGGCGGCACCGCTGTGATACAGTGAGGCCGTTCGGACCCCCAATTCTGGAGGGACCTCGGTGCCGTCACCGCAAGACATCACCCAGCTGCTCCGGGCCTGGAGTAACGGAGACGGGACCGCCCTCGAGCGGCTGACGCCCCTCGTTCACGCGGATCTCTCCGACCCTTCGCCTTCTTCGATATCTCCGTCGACGGCCAGCGTTTCTTGCTCGTCAAGGAGGAGGCGATACAAGCGCCAGCCAAGCAAATCCACGTCGTCCTGAACTGGAGTCAAGCCCATTCTTAGTTGAAACTCTCCACGGCTCACGATTACGCGACCTTCTTCTTCGATACGGTTGATGTCTTCGCCTCGATCTTCAGTTCCCGCTTGAGAGCTTCGCGAAGCTTCGGGAGATGGCGGTATCCCACCACCTTCCTCAAGCGCGGTTCGATGTCCACGAGCGCCGTCGCCAGCCAGCGCTGGCGTTGGCTCGAGTTCTTCCAGTGGTCGACCTTCGCGCAGCGTTCCTCCACCAGGGCATTGACGGATTCAAGGCAGTTCGTCGTCTTGAACGAACGGCCCAGCACCCCGTATACGCCGAGTCGATGCACGCTCAGCGTCTCCTCGAGTCCTTCCTCCAAGCTGCCAGCTGCGGATTGGTTCCGCTCTTCTAACTCACCGTGAAGTTGCTCGAGCGCAGCGAGGGCGTCTTTGTACTCCGGCCTGTTGTAGGCCCTCTGAAGCCGCTTGCGCCACGACCCCTGCTCGCCCTTGGACAGGTAGCTCACTACGTTTTCACGTTTGTGCCACTGGCAGCGTTGTATCAGGGCCCGCTTACGGAATGCCTTCTTTACTGCCGCTTGGAGACCCTTGCCGCCGTCGATGATCACCAGTAGACCCTGGGAGATATCGAGTCCCCGCTCGAGCAGTGAACGCAGAAACGGCGTCAACACCTGCGCGTTCTCCGTGTCCGTCTCCACGAAGCCCAAGAAGCGTTTTTCCCCAGAAAGCGTAATGCCCAGCGCCACAACCATCGTGGCGTCGGCGAACGTCTTCCCGTCTAGAAACAGCGCCACCACATCCTCGCCGGATAGATCCCGTTCCTGCATCTCTCGGAGCTTCGTCGCGCTTGCTTCAACGAACTCTCGGGACACCGTCGAGCTCGACAGCCCGATGGCGCCCGGAATCGCTTCCGCTGCCGCCTCGTAGTTGCGACAGGAGATTCCGTAGAGAACTCGTTTCAGCAGTAGATCATTCACCTCACCGCCGTGGCTCAGCGCCTCGTACGACCGCAGCGGAATCTCTCCTCCCTCGATGCTCCGAACCCGGGGCACACGGATCGGTACCCGCTGGCCGGCAAGCCCTACCGTGCCCGGGTTGGTTCCGTGACGGCGACCACGCACCGACTCTTCCTTGCGAGCGTATCGCCCCCCGGCCAACGCCTTCACTTCGTCGTCGAGCAACTCGTGAACGCGCATTAGCCCCAGGGGGACCAACGAACGGATCATCTCTATCTTGGCATCCAGCTCGAGCTCCGCGTACTCCTCGCGACTCACGAGCGCGACCTCACCCAAACGACGGGGCGCAACCTTTTCGTGATCTTGATCATTTTTCTACTAGCAATGTTCTCTTGACATAAAAGGAAAAATGAGGTGTCCTTCACAATCCTAAATAAAGAAAACGGTCGCAGCTAAGCGGCCGATGGAGGGACACCTCAATGAAAAGCAGTATCACGCGGGAGGAGTTTAGTAAAGAAGTAAGTCGTCTATCCGAGGAGTTCGCGGAGCAAGTGTGGCAGGCGGTCGTGGAAGCGGAAGCTGATGTCGAACGGTGTGACGAGTGGATGCGGGTCAAGGGCAGCGAATACCTGCGTGAGGTACTGGGCAAGGCGCTCAGCCAACGCTCGGAACGACTCGGTGTGTCAGGCGCATGCGAATGCGGCGCGTCGATGGAGTTTCGACAACATCGAGCGTTCCGGGTGCACACGGTACTGGCGGGTCGGGATGTGGAGCTGAGTGTGGTTTACGCTCAGTGCTGTGAGTGTCGTCAAGGCAAGTATCCGCTGCTGGAAGAGATGCGGGTGGACCAGGAGGGATTCACGCAAGCCTTACAAGAGTTGTCGCTGTTGGCAGGAGTGATCGAACCCTACCGCTCGGCGAGCGAGCAATTGCTGCGAAAGTTCACCGGGGTGGTCGTGAGCTCCGAGAAGATTCAAAGCTTGGTAGGCGCCGATGGGAAAAAGGCGGAGGGTTTTTCGAAAGAGCCTGCGAACGAGGTGGAAGCTGGAACGGGCAGACGCCATAAGGGACCGCTGTACATAGGGATAGACGGCGGGATGGTATTCGTGGACGGCCGCTGGCAGGAAGTCAAGCTAGGCTGCCTTTATACCGAGCAAGGGCGTGTGCAGAGCAAGCTCGGACGCGGAGAGTTGACCGAACGACAGGTCGTAGGGGTTCGAGGTAGCCCCGAAGCACTCGGCGAGGTTTTGTGGCCTCGCTCTTGCTCAATGGGGGCGGAGTCTCGCAAGGTCGTCATCCTGGGTGACGGTGCGCCGTGGATTTGGAATCTTGCGGAGGAGCTGTTCACCGATCGAGTCGAGATCCTTGATTGGTATCACGCCGACGAGAATATCAGCCGTGTGGCACGGGTGGTTTTCGGCGAAGGCACCGACGAAGCCGCACAGTGGCGCAAATCGCAACTCGACCGTCTATACGAAGACGCCGTGGATGAGGTGATCGAGGGTTTGCGGTTTCTGAAAAAGCGTCATCGTTCCAAAGACGAAGAGATCGACAAGCTCACCGGCTACCTCGAGAGAAACGGGCATCGAATGAAATACAGAACGTTTCGACAAAGCGGCTACTACATCGGCAGCGGTGCCGTGGAAAGTGCCGTGAGCCACGTTATGCAACAAAGGATGAAGCGAGTCGGGATGAGATGGCACGCCGCTGGGGCCGATGCAATGCTCGCACTGCGCTGTGTCTTCCGAAGCACGGGCGCCTGGGATTCGTTCTGGAACTATCGAAAACAGGTCGCATGAACGGAAGTCGATTGCGCCCAAACGACGTGACTTCTTGCGTTTCTTGACTGAACGTAGCAGACTTCCCATCTCGGCTCCTTTCTCTTGCCGCTTGATGTTGTTCGTTCAAACGTCATCAAACCACGGGGTTTGGAGCCGTTTCAATTCCCAACTAAGATTGGCACACTTTCCTGAACTGGTCGGAGGAGCTCAAACGCCGCCTTCCAAACGACGATTAGTCTATGTCCGCCCTTACTTGCAGCGGCCATTCACGGGAGTTAGCCCATCCCAGCTCAGGTCGGAGGCGGTCACGTCTGTCACCGACGTGGTGTAGCAGCCACTCGGAGCGTTTTTCTCGGTGAACGTCACTTGGCCGCTCGCCCCGGTGGTGCCGGTAAACGTTCCGAACAAGTTGTTGTCTCGGAACAGCTCAATCGAAACGGACGCACCACTGACAGGGTTAGAGGAACCATCGATAACGGTAACCGTTACTGACAGGTGCTTGTCCCCCTGACTCGGTTCGTAAGTGCGCCGTCGTCGGCATCTCGAGCGCAAAGTTCTCACTGGTAGCGCAGCGCGCTTCAGGGGGTCGATGCGCGTCGCGCGCCGGGCGGGGATCCAGCAGGAAATCAACGCAACCACCACGAGCAGAAACGGTACGCCCAGATACGTCAGCGCGTCGGTGGTGCTCACGTCGTAGAGAAGGCTGGCGAGCATTCGGCTCATGACCAGCGAGCCGACCAGCCCGACCGCGATCCCGGCCAGGGTGAGCCGCAGACCGCTCTTCAGGATCATCCCGAGGACGTCGGTGCTGGTTGCGCCCATGGCCATGCGAACTCCGATCTCCTGCGTCTGCCGACTCACACTGTGGGCCAGAAGCCCGTAGAGCCCCACCAGAGCCAGCGTCAACCCGAGCACTCCAAAGACCGAGACGAGCCCCGCTGCTATCCTCGCAGGGAAAAACGCCGAGCCGCTGAGATGGTCTTCCAGGGTCTCGACATCGAGGAGTAGCACGTTCGCGTCCAGTGCCCGGCTCTCCGCTCGAATCTGCTCCGCGAGGACGTCGGGCGCAAGCGTCAGCCACTGCAAACACGGCGCCCTGCGGCGGGAGACAGCTCGTCGTCGCGCTCGGGCAGTTGTCGGTCCCCGGGGTCGGTCGGCACGTCAACATCCATGCAGAAGGCGTCGGGCGGACCGAGGGCCTCGAAGCAGTCGAGCAAGCCGGCGCCGTTGGTGGGATCTTCGCCCAGAGGACCATAATCGATCGCGGTCGTGGCCAACCGGTTCCTCACCACGTTCAAAGGCGCGTTGGCACCCACGATCTGCCGAACCAGCGCATCACAGGCGGCGGTATGGGGTGCCGAGGCCGACGTGCCGGTGAAGACACAGTCCCCCGGATTGACCGCCGGACAGGTGCCCGCTCCGAAGCCACCGACACCACTGACGGAGTTGCGGTTGGCTCCCAGGAAATCGAGGCCCTGGAACGTCTGGGGTGGCGGGCCCGCGACGCCGGCACAAGGCCCGGCGCCACCGCCGGGACACACCGTGGTCAGAATCAGGTTCACCGGTCCGGCACTGCTGAAATTCTCGAGGGCACCGTTCGACGCCGCGACGGCGCCGATGGAGTAGGCGGCCCCTTTGTAGTTCTTGTCGGGATCGATGCTGCCGGCGCGGGTGGTGGCATCGGCCTCGGCCGGGATACCCCGCCAGCGAAGGTCGAGAAAGGGCGGCGCCACCGCGCTAGACGTCCCCTGGACATCTACGACAATTTTCGCGGCGGTCATGGGCATGTTGAGCGACACCCGCTCGATCGTGTCACCGACTCCGTCAGCTTGAACGCCAACGCTCTCGTCGAGACATTGGGTGAGCGCAGCGTCCATCACGTATAGGTTCAGATCGGTAAATCCTCCCTCGCTCACGGTCGGAAACACCATCCTCGGCTCGCTCCACTGCAGCGTAATGGACGTGGAGCTTCCCAGCGTGACGTCGAACGTCGTGTCCCCACCTGGGGCGATAGCGACGACATTGTCCGGCGTGTTCGTGCAGCCCGGCGGTGTGCCTCCAAAATTCATACCGTCTGGCCCGCTCCCGGTGCCCACCGCGAGGACCCGGGCCGCGTGATCGGTCCCTCGATTGCCCGAGGACGAATGGACGGGGACACCGAAGAACGCAGCAATCGCTTCGCGTGTTGCCGCTACGAACCCTTGCTGGAAGGCGGGCTGCGAGTCGAAGGCCAGGTCTTCCGTGATCACGTTCGCGCCGCCTAACACCAGGGCAACGAGAGCATTCAAAGTGCCTCAGTTCGCGCATCGAGTCCGTCCCTGCGCCGTCGTCGTAGAGCAGTGCCGCGCCGGGCGCCATGTCGTGCACGATTTCGAGCATCGCCGTGCCTTCATCGCCGCCCGCCGTGTTGCCTACGGTGACCATAGGCAGCTCGTTTCGTGCCTGAGCCTGCGCGACGCTCGTCGCCCCAACCGAGATGACCCCAACCGTCACCCCCGCCCCAGTGACACCCTGAGATTGGGCGACGTTCGCGTTGTGGAGAGGGACCCCTGCGCTGTTGATCGGGTTGACCGGATGCGGGTTGGCCACCCCGTAGCTCGGTGGCGTGACCGCCGCCACCCAGGCAAGCGCGGCCGCTTCCCGAACCTGGTGGAAAGGCACCCAGGCCTGGATGAGCCCTATCGGTGGGAAATCGAATTCGGGAGGGATTCGCAGGCGATCCACAATGATGGCGCCGAGAGCTTCCAGGTCTGCTTCCTCACCCGGTCCGGTGGGGTCCAGAGCATGGAACGACAGCTCGATCTCGCCACCGGCCTGGAGGTGGAGAAAGTCGCTCGACATCCCCGAGAAGTTCCCGCACGCCCTCGCCGGCTGCCTCGTAACAGCTTGCGACCAGCTTCTGTACGAAATGCGAGACATTGGACGGCTCGGTTTGCGCACCCGCCTCACTGGCGAGCCCGAACATCGGAACGGTGGAAATGATGAGAGCCGCCGCCGTCGGCGCGATTTGTCCCTGGTTCCTGGGTCCCATTGCCGCAGCCTCCCTGACTGATTTTGCAGATCAGAAAACGAGTTGCGTCAATTGGTGAAGCAACCCGATGGTGGCTGGGACACCGGGAGGAAGGGCACTATTCTATGGGCCCGGCAGGACGAGGGCAACTCTTGTTGGCAATCGTCGTCGCTGGGCTCGAGTCTTCGTCTCGCCCACCGGGACAGACTGGGCCTAGAGCAATCCAAGCCCCATCAGCAGCACCACGATCACCGCCACTGGAATCGCGAAGACGACGAGCGGCTTCCACATCGCATTGATCCTGACGGAGCCGCTTCCGACGTTGGTCTCGTCGCGGAAACGGTCGAACTTCCAAGCGAACACGACGTAGAGCGACACGGCGAGGGCCGCGGTCGGCAGAAGGAAGTTTCCCGAGACCGTGTCGAAAAGAACGAACAAATCCATATCGTAGATGCGGAAGCCAGACCATGGTCCCTGGGAGAGAATGACCGGGGTCGAGAGCGCCAGGAACACTCCGGCCATGATCCACGCGCCGGTCCGACGACCGATCGGTACGAGGTCGGTGAGGGTCGCGGTCAAGACTTCGTGCAGCGCCGCCGCGGACGTCATCGCGGCGAGGATCAAAAGGAAAAAGAACAGGCTGCCGAAGAAGTAGCCTCCCGGCATCTGTGCGAACAGGTTGGTCATCGTGAGAAACAGCAGGCCGGGGCCGGCATCGGGCTCGAGACCGAAGGCGAAGAGCGCCGGGAAGATCACGAGCCCCGCGATGAAGGCCACGAGCGTGTCACAGCCCACGACGATCGCGACGCTCCCGGGCACGTCGCTGTTCTTCGCGTTGAGATAGCTCCCGAAGCCGAAGGCACCCGCCATGCCGATACCGATCGAGTAGAAGGCCTGGCCGAGCGCGGCCAGTACCGACTGGGCATTGATGGCGGAGAAGTCGGGCGTCAGATACCACGCCAGACCGCGCGAGGCTCCGGGAAACGTCAGCGAGCGAATCGCCAGTCCGACGAGCAGCACGAAGAGCACCGGCATGGCGAAGCGCGCCAGCCGCTCGAGTCCCCCACCGAGCCCGCGGCTCACGATGAGCCCCAGCAAGACGACGACGAGCAGCGTGTAGCCGAAGACCGGCCCCGGTGTCGAGATGAAGCTCTGGTAGGTCTCGGCGAGCGATTCCGCTGACGCACCGGTGAGACTCCCGGAGACGATCATGAAGAAGTAGCCGAAGACCCAGCCGATGAGCATGAGGTAGTTGGCCTGGATGACCACCGCAGTGGCGCAGCCGAGCCAGGCGACCAGGTTCCAGGGGCTCGACTTCGAGCCGGTCAGTCGGATCATTCCGGCGATGGGAGAGCGTTGCGCCTTCCGACCAAGACCGATCTCGGCGGTCATCAAGGGAATGCCGATGAGGACGGCGAACGCGACGTAGATCAGCAGGAAAGCTCCACCGCCATTCATGCCGGTGGTGTAGGGAAAGCGCCAGATATTGCCGAGGCCGATGGCGAACCCCGCCGTCGCCATGATGAAACCGAAACGGCTGGCCCAGCTCTCGCGTGCGGGTGTCGTCATCTTACTGGATCACCGCGCGCTCACTCTTCGTTCCCGCGCGGCGCCTCGCTCCTCGCTCGGCGCTCGGTGTGCTGTCGGCCCATTCGGGCCGGGGGAGCGAAGCGAGCGCAAGCTGTAATTGCATTTTTCCGGCAGCTTGCCCCTCTCAGTGAGTTCCTGCGGATTTACGCTCGGAGACCGAGCGGTCCTTGCGGAATCGGTCGACGGAAAAGGGCGCGATGAGCTCGGGCACCCGCCCGGTGGCGATGAGCTCCGCCAGCATCAGCCCGTTCACCGGAGTCAGCTTGAAGCCCCAGGTCCCGAGGCCGGTATCCAGCGTGAAGTTCTCGACTTCGGTGCGTCCCATGATCGGCGAGTAGTCGGGTGTCATGTCACAGACGCCCGTCCACTGCCGCAGGATGCGCAGCTTGGCCGTCCACGGAAACAAGTCCATCAAACGTTTCGAGGCGGAGGCCAGGAAGGGCCACGTCGAGCGGGTCGAGTAGCCCGGATAGGGATCGATCTCGGCTCCGACGAGGAGCTCACCACGCGAGGTTTGCGAGACGTAGAAATGCAGATCATCGGAGGCGACGATACGGTGAAGGATCGGCTTGTACGATTCGGTCACGAGTGCCTGGAGCGCATAGGAGGCGATGGGTAGTCGCAGTCCGACCATCTTCGCGATGGTGGAGACGTAGCCGCCGACCGCAGAGTGAACCGCACCCGCGGACACCTTGCCATTGGGCGTTTCGATGCCGACACACTTTCCGTTCTCCACGAGCACGTCCGTCACCGGCACGCCCTGATGGATATGCACCCCCAAACGGTGCGCACCGGCGGCATAACCCCAGGCGACGGCGTCGTGGCGCGTCACCGACCCCTGCGGATGGTAGGCTCCACCGAGGATCGGCCGGTCGCCGCACTGCATATCGAGCAGCGGGCAAATCTCCTGAATCTCGTCCGGGTCCAACAAGACCGTTTCTACACCGAATTGCTGGTTGATGGAGGCGCGCTCCTGCTGGCTGTTCAGCGTGTGCTCGGAATGCGCCAGCCACAGGAGCCCCCGGCGTGAGACCATCAGGTTGTAGTCGAGCTCTTCGGACAGCGTCTGATAGAGCTCTACACTCCTCTGGTAGAGCGGCACCGTCTCGGGCGCGATGTAGTTCGACCGAATCACCGTGGTGTTGCGGCCGGTGCCTCCCGAGCCGATGTAGCTCGCCTCGAAGACCCCGACGTTGTTGATGCCGTGACGGCTTGCCAGGTAGTAAGCGCAAGCCAGACCGTGGCCGCCCCCGCCGATGATGACCACGTCGTAGTGATCCTTGACGGGATGCGAGCCCAGGTACTCGCGCTGGCGGAAGAGATCACTCATGCGCCCACCTCGAATTTCCACGGAGCTTCGACCTCCGGCTCCAGGTCGTGGCACAACTCCAGCACGCGATCGCGCACGTGATGGCCGAGATTCGAGCTCACCATCATACAAATGCGATCGGGCAGAGCCACGACCTTCGACCCAACGCTCGCGATAGCCCCCTGGGCGAAACCGGGCCGCTCCGAGGGCAGCGGCACGTCAGACAACCGGGCGAAAGCGTCGGCGGCGCGCCCGCCGGCAAGGCACCAGATCGTCCAGGCATCGGTGTGGGACAGCGCCAGCGCATCCGCGTCGGAACTACGGAGACGGCCGAGCACCATCTCCAGAATCTCCACTTCGAGCTTCGGGGGCGCCACGAGGATCCGCTCGTCCGTTGCCACGCGGCCGACGAGGGTGCCGGGCACCGACGGCAGGGCTTCGAGCGCCGCCTGAGCGGCGAGACACAGCACGACCGTGGCTTCGACCGGGCGCAGCTCGAGTCCGCGTTCAGCCACGGACGCGCTCCCCTTTCGGATCGTAGAACGGCAGCTCTGCGATCGTTCCCGGCCGCCCCTCCGCCTGAACCTCCCGAGGAAACTCTCCGTTGCGCCGCCTCACCCAGCCGAGTGCCACGCCCTTGCCGAGCACGGGGGAATAACGGGACGAGGCCAGGTAGCCGACGTAGTCGTCATCCGCGGTGAGCGTGGTACCCTCGGGCGGCGCCGATTCACCCGGAAAGATGATTCCTTGCAGCTTGTTGTCGAGCGGCAGCTCGCCGAGCCTCTGAAGTGCGGTCTTGCCGACGAAGTACTCCTTCTCCATCTTGACCGTCCACTCCGCTCCCACCTTCGCCGGTGACGAATCGAAGTCGGTATCCATCCCGACCACGATGTGGCCCTTCTCGAGCCTCAGGAGCAAAAGCGCACGAACGCCGTGCGGTTTGACCCCGAGCGGCTCGCCCGCTTCCAACAGAGCGTTCCAGAGAGCGACGCTTTGCCGGCTCGAATGGTGGAGCTCGAAGCTCAGCTCGCCGACGAAGCCCAGTCGCAGCGCCCGGCACGTCACCCCGGCCACGCGAATCTCGCGATGGCGGGAGAAGCGGAACTCGTCCGGACCGATCGGATCGTGGCAGAGCTTCGCCAGCAGCTCCCGTGCCTTCGGGCCGCACAGGTTGATCGCGCCGGTGGCAGCGGTCTGGTTCACGATGTGAACGTTCAGCCGCCACGTATCCGCCCAGTCCTTTAGCCAGGCCTCACCCTGCTCGGCCCCGGCGGTGGTGAGCGTGATGTAGTAGCCGAATGGGCCCAGAGAACAGATGAGTCCGTCGTCGAAAATGTAACCGGCCTCGTTCAGGAGCACCGAATAGCGCAGGCGACCCTCCGCCACCGAATGAACATGGCACGGATAGAGGCGCTCGAGGAACTCCGTGGCGTCGGCTCCGGCGATGAGGAACTTCCCGAGCGTACCGACGTCCATGATGCTGACACCGTTCCGGACCGCTTCGTACTCCGCCCTGGCGTCGCCGTAGTCATCGGGCCGCTTCCAGGCACCGAACCAGGCCATCGTCGCGCCCATTTCCAGGTGCCGGTCGTGAAGCGCGGTGCGGTACTCGACCACGTAACGGGTTCCCGCAGCTGCATCCTCCACGCGAATCGGGCGCGCGGGCGGCCGGGCGGTGGTCGATTTGGAAAAGATGGGCCGCGGTGTCTTCGCCGCGACAAAGCTACGCATATGGGCGTGGCACATGGCACCCTGACACGGACCCATCGTCGCGGTCGTATAGCGCTTGAGCAGCTCCGTCGACTGATAGCCTTCCGTGAACGAGTCCTCGAAATCCTTGGTCGTCACGTCCTCGCAGAGACAAACGAAGCTGCACTCATCGGCTTCCGAAACCGCACCGGCGGTGTTTTCCCAATCAGCGTCTTCGCCGGCACCGGACTCACCGAGCGCCGCGCGACGACCAGCGGCCGCGGCTTCATCAATAGAGCAACCCGGAGCGACGACCTCCCCCGCACCGATGACGGCTTCCCGCACCGCCTGGCGCAAGAGGCTGGCGCGAGGCTCCAGTCCGAGGGAGAGGATGAGCGCATCGCAGGCAATCGTCTCGCTCCCCGATCCCGTCTCGATGACCGCCGCGCGAACCCTCCTTCTGCCTTCGGCGGCGGTGACTCTTCCATTCACAATGACACGAACTTCGTTTGGAAATCGTTCCGCCAGCTCTTGGGGCGCCACCACTGCGGTGAGTGAGACTCCTTCCCGGAGCAGCGTGGCGGCGTGGCCGGGACTCTCATCCGTCGCGCCCACGAGGACTGCCTTGTTCCCCGGGCTTACCTTGTGGGCGCCGGCGAGCCGCGCTGCACCTCTACCCAGCCAGACGCCCGGCAAGTCGTTACCGGAAAAGACCCCGTGGCGCTCGAACGCTCCGGTGGCCACGACGATCCGCTCCGGGTGGATCAGATAGAGGCGCTCCGGCGCGCTAACGGGAACCAACGGTCCCTCGTAAATCCCGATGGCCGCGGCTCGTTCCAGGAGAGTCACCGCGGGTATGTCCCGCAGCGTCGTCACCAGTGCTTCGATCTTTTCCCGGGCGGGACCCGGGGCGAGTTTCTCGCCGAAGCCACCCTCCTCGGCAAGTAGGACGCTCTGGCCCGCCTCGGCCGCGGCGAGCGCGGCGGACAGTCCCGCGACCCCACCGCCGGCGACGAAGACATCCGTATGGTGATGGCTGGCGACTCGTCTGTCAGGGGGTAGATCGACGGGCACGGGGGCGAGCCCCGCGGCTCGGCGGATCACTGGTTCCGCGAGGCGCCAGACCCACGGCCGGATCATGATCTTGTAGTAGAAGCCGACCGGCATGAGCCAGCGGAAGTACCAGGCCGCCGCCATGAAATCGAAATCCGCGGACGGCCAGGCGTTCTCGCGGTCCACCTTCTGCCCCTCGGCCGCGGGGGTGACGCAGGCCCGCACCGCGGGCTCGCCGTCCACCGAGACCAGGCAGTTGGGGCAATCGCCCGTCAGACAATAGAGACCGCGGCGCCGGTGATATTTGAAGGAGCGCGAGAACGTGCGGACCCGAGCGCGGTACAGAGCCGAGGCGATCGAGTCCGTCGGCAGAAACCCAATCCGCCGCCCCTCGAAGTCGAAAAAGCTCATGCCCGGGGCAAGCCGTCCAGCAGGCGGACGATTTCGTTGGTGCGAATGTCGCGCTCGAGGGTGATCCAGCGCCGGCAGCCGGCGAAGTGAAACCAGCGCTCGAGCTGCACACCCGCCTCGTTGTCCCGCAGCCAGACCCGCTCGAAGTTCGCCTCGATGGTCTCGGGACCCGTTGGCACGGGATGCACTTCTCCCGTGCACCAGAACTCGGTGAACGGTCGACTCCCGCAGTGGGGGCAGGGCACTCTCAGAGCCAACGCACCGCCTCGAGCTCGATCACACCGGCGGCCTATGGCTCCAGACGTTCAACTCTGCTTCCAGCGCTCGCGCCAGTGCCAGGATCTTGCCCTCCTCGTTATACCATCAAGACATCGTCTACGGATTGGTCGTCGCGACCCCCTGTTGCTGGACGAACTCGTAGAACTGCGCGAGCTCGGTTTCGATAAACTCGTTCATCACGGCCACCGCCTCATTGAGGCGTCCCTGAAGAACATCCGCCACCTGTCGCTGCTGCACCGTCGGGGGAAAGTCGGAGGTACCGTCCAGCTCGCGCATCAGCTCGATGTAGCGACCGTAGAGCTTCATCGAGTTGCGGAAGGAGTCCTCGCGTCCCCCGGTGAGATGGACATCGATGAAACGACTCTGGACGGCGATGCCCCCCTCCTGCAGGACGTTGGCCCGGACTCGAATCGCCTCCGCGGCAGCGTGGCCTTCGAGCGAGCCGAGCAGATCCTCGATCTGCTTGCGAACCCACTCGAGCTTGTTCACCGCATCAACCAGCTGATTGATCTCGCTCTGCATGCGTAGCGACAGCGTAACCTGTTCGCGAATATCGGCAAGAGTCCCCCTCGGAGTGCGGGTCCTTTAGAACCTCGAACTGCTGGGTCCGCTCCTCGTCGCCCACGGTGAGTTTCACGGTAAAGGGGCCCGGGATCGCTTTGGGACCACTCTTGAAGCCGCTACCCCAGGTGATGGGGCTACGCCCCTCCTTGTCCGGGACACCGACCCAGTCGTTGCCTGGCGGGCGGGTCCGCAATATGGGGTCCTTGCGGTCCTCGTGCCGCAGGTTCCACCAGACGCGGTTGAGGCCCACGGTCTTCGACCCCTTCAGCTCGCGCACGACGTCGCCCGAAGCGTTCGCGATCTCGATGCTCACGTCACCATCGACGTCAGAGCCCAACCAGTAATTGATGCCGGCACCGTAGGGGGGGTTCTGAGCTCGGAGGTTGCCACTGCCGCGGCCCCGGCCCTGGACGTTCTGCAAGCGGTAGACGTCTCTCGGCTCGAAAAGATGCACGTCCGACGTGCGCGCGTCGGACGTGAGCTGTTGGAGCGGCGTGATATCGTCGAGAATCCAGATTCCCCGGCCATAGGTCGCCAGCACCAGATCGTTGAAGTGCGACTGGACCTGAAGTCCGTAGGCGGGCGCCGGCGGCATATTGTTGCGCAGTGACGCCCACTCGCCGCCGTCATCGAAGGAGACCCAAACCTGGTTCTCGGTGCCCGCGTACAAGAGTCCGGGACGCACCGGGTCCTCGTGAATGGTGTGCACGTAGCTGAACACCGAGCGGGGGATGCCGGTGTCGATCCGCGTCCAGCTCCCGCCATAGTTGGGGGTCTGGTAGATGTAGGGGGCGGTGTTGCCTTGTAGATGATCGTCGACCGCGATGTAGGCGGTGCCGCCAGCGTGCCTCGAAGCATGGATCTCCTTGATCCAGGCCCACTCGGGAATGTCCGGCATGTTGGGCGTGACGTTGGTCCAGTTCTGCCCGCCATCGCGGCTCACTTGAACGAGACCGTCGTTACTACCCGTCCAGATCACCCCCGCTTCCGCAGGTGACTCGTCGATGGCGTAGAGCACCGCGCCGTCGAACGTCTGGAGGTTGTCGGTACTGACGCCGCCGGAGTCCAGCATGTGGGATTCCTCGGCACGCGTGAGGTCCGGGCTGATGATGGTGTAGCTGTGCCCCATATCGGTGGTGCGGTGCACGCGCTGGCTTCCGATGTAGACGGTGCGATTGTCGTGGGGCGAGATCTCGATGGGGAACGACCAGTGGAAACGCTCCTTGATGTCTTTGGGCGCCCAGCCAATCGCCGACTCGGGCCAGACCTCCACATCGCGCACCTGCATCGTCTCGAGATTGATCAACTCCAGGCCGGCGTCGTAGCAGCCCGACCAGGCGTACTTGTTGGTGACTTTGTCGACCGAGCCATGACCGGACTCGCAACCGCCGTAGTTCCGCCAGTCCGCCGCGGTGTGGCCACCCGTTCCGAAGAAGCCACCCATCCGGGTATTGGCGGGGGCCATGTAGGAGGGGCCGTCCTGACGATTGCTGTAGACCCAGTACGGAACGCGGGTATCGGTGTCGATGTGATACATCTGTGCAATCGGGAAGTTGACGCGCTTCCAGCTTCGCGCCTCGTCCGCCGAGATCGCAACGCCCCCGTCGTCGGCAAGCATCATCCGCGACGGCATCTTCGGATCGATCCACATGTCGTGGATGTCCCCGCCGGCACGCGGGGTGAGGCGTTCCACCGTCTCGCCGCCGTCCCGGGTGATGACCCACATCACGGTCTGGAAGTAGACGCGATCCGGATCGTCCGGCGCCACGCGGAGTCGCGTGTAGTAGGTGGGCCGCTCCAGCATCTCGTGGCTGTTGTTCATGAGCCGCCAGCTCTTGCCGCCGTCATCCGAGCGGTAGAGCGCCGGATCGACGTCTTCGATGAGTGCATAGACCCGCTCGGGATTGCTCGCCGAAACGTCCACCGAGGTCTTCCCCACCGAATGCTCGGGAAGGCCCCCTTTGAGCTTTTTCCAGCGCCCGCCGCCATCGAGCGTGAGGTAGATCCCGCTTCCCGGGCCACCGCTTCCGAGGTTCCACGGCTTGATATCGATCTGCCACATGCCGGCGAAGAGCTTTTCCGGATTGCCCGGGTCAAAATTGAGGTCCGAGCAGCCGGTGTTCTCGTCGACGAAGAGCACGGGCTCCCAGCTCTCGCCGCCGTCGGTGGTCTTGAAAACGCCTCTCTCCTGCTGCGGCCGGTGCGCATCGCCTACCGCGCAGGCGTAGACGATGTCCGGGTTCGTCGGGTGAACGACGATGCGACCGATGCGGCCCGTCTCCTCGAGACCCATGTGCTGCCAGCTCTTCGCCCGATCGGTCGATTTGTAGATGCCATTGCCGGGAGAGGTGAAGGGCCGGATATAGAAGATCTCGCCGGTGCCGGCCCAGACGACGTTGGGAGCCGAGGGCGCAACTGCAAGCGCGCCCACCGAAGCGGCGTCCTGATCGTCGAAGACCGGCTCCCAGTCCTCTCCGTTGAGGGTGCGCCACAGCCCGCCGCTCGCAGCGCCCATATACATTATTAATGGATTGTCCGGCTCGCCGGCCACGGCGATCGTCCGGTTGCCCGGGGGTCCGATGTGGCGCCACTGGAGCTGCTGATAGGGAGCGGGCTCCGGCGGATCGTCCTGAAGCGCCGTCGCCGCGGTGCAAAGCCCGGCGAACACGAGCGTTAGTAGCAAGGTGAGAAGTTTGGTTTTCATGGGAGGACTCCTCGTTTTTCTTGCGCCACCCTGGCGGGCCGATTCTACTCTATCTTCTCGTGCATCATCGCGCGCTCGCTCCTCGCTCGGCGCTCGGTCTGCTGTCGGCCCATTCGGGCCGGTCTCGCGGCAGAATTCGATGGCTGCCGCTCGGCAGGCTGCAGACGCACTTTCAGCAGCCTGCTGCCCGGGATGGCGCCCGGTGGGCTTGCGATATAGGATCGCGCGCTATGTCCTGTCAGAGGTTCCTTGCGATGTTTTACGCAGTGCTGTTCGGAGCGGCCTGCCAGAATCCCGAGCGACAGAGCTCCGTCGAGGGGGTCGACAGCTACCTCTACGTCTGGAGCTGGGACGCCGACCAGAAATCGAGCGACTTCCTCGCGGTGTTCGATGCCGATCCCCTGTCCAGCAATTACGGAGAGCTTCTGACGACGATCTCCGTCGGGCGGGTCGGAGGCGCTCACCACACTGAGCACCGCATGCCGGAGGGGAGCCGGTTCTTCGCCAACTCTTTTCCGAACGGAACGACCTTTGTCATGGACGTCTCGGAGCCGGCCTCACCGTAGGTCGTCAGCTCTTTCAGCTCGCGGGGAGCCTACACCTATCCCCATAGCTTCGAGCGGCTTCCCAACGGAAACGTCCTCGTCACGTTTCAGAACAAGGGCGAGGGCAACCAGGAGCCTGGCGGACTGGTGGAGCTCGATGCGGACGGCAATTTCGTGCGAGGCTCCGACGCTGCCGATCCCGCCGACCCGGAGCTTCGACCGTACAGCCTGCTCGTCCTCCCCGAGATCGACCGTGTCGTCACCACAGCCACGGATATGCGCGGACAGTTCAATTCCGCGTCCATCCAGACCTGGCGGTTGACGGATTTGAGCCTCATCAAAACCATTTCTCTCCCACCTGGCGAGCGGGGTGACGAGAACTTCTTGACGGCCGAGCCGCGCCTTCTGGCCGATGGGACGAGCATCATTGTCAATACGTTCAACTGCGGGATGTACGCGCTCGAGGGCGTCGAGGGTACGGAGCCGAGCGCCCATCACGTCATGACGTTTCCTTTCGAGCGGGGGCAGGAGTGTGCCCTTCCGGTGCTGATTGGGAAGTACTGGGTTCAGACCGTACCCGCGAGCGAGTCGCTGGTCTCCCTGGATATGAGCGATCCACGCGACCCGCAGGTCGTACAGGAGTTGAAGCTCGGCGAGAACTACCGCCCTCACTGGATCTCCGAGGATCCCGCGGGTGAGCGGATTGCGGTCACCGGCGAGGGCGCGATGCTCCATCGGGCCCTCATCGTCCGATTCGATCGTGCGACCGGGACGATGGAGGTCGACGGGGAATTCCGGAGCGAAGGCTCGGATAGCCCAGGCGGCCAATTCGACCGCGAGGAGTGGCCTCACGAAGCCTCCGGTCCCGCCGTGCCCCACGGCGCGATCTTCTCTCGATAAACGCACCATCGCATCGCAGACAAGGAGAAAAAAGAACGATGAAGCGAACGGCCATCAACCCCTGGGATTGGTCCCTCCAGTACAGTTTCAATCAGGCCGAAGTGATCGAGGGCGAGTCGCGCAAGCTCATCTGCTCCGGTCAGACGTCGATCGGTGGTGACGGCAGCGTCCAGCATCCCAACGATCTGCGCGCGCAGATTGGGGACGCGCTCGATAACCTGGAGGAGGTTCTAAAGGGTGCCGAAATGAGCCTCTCCGACATCGTGCGCCTCACCATCTACACGACCGATGTGGACAAGATGATCGAGAACTGGGACGCCTTCGCCAGCCGGATGGA
Organism: Candidatus Marinacidobacterales bacterium; assembly: GCA_965237685.1. Taxonomy (GTDB): domain Bacteria; phylum Acidobacteriota; class Vicinamibacteria; order Marinacidobacterales; family SMYC01; genus CBDEGF01. Next base: position 1,197,339 of record CBDEGF010000002.1, on the reverse strand, counting down.
AGCCGCCGGCGTCCGGCCGCCGCTGACCCTGATCGGCGTCGCGCGGCTGGCGTTTCCCGAGCTCATGGTGGAGATCGAAGCGACCGCCGCCGCCTGAGCTCGTATTCGCCGGGACAAACGAGCCAAAAAGCGGCAAACGTTTGCCGGTTTTGTTTGAAGGATAAAACTCGCGTTCGGGTGCGCCGTCGACCGCTTGTTCGGAGGAGGAACTGCCTCCAAACCACGAGCGGAGTCCAGATTGGCTGCGGGGAAGGGCTGGGAACGGCGGACGGGCGCACGTTGACCGTCGACTTGGACGATGGCTCGGACATGGAGCTAGGTGAGACAGTGCAGGAGGCGTGCATCACCGGGAAACAGGCTGAGCGCATCTCCCAATCGCAAGAGCGCCTGCTTCATGAGAGCAGGTGCCTCCCACCGAAGCTGGAACGGAGCTTTTCCTTTGATTCCGATGAGCTCGTCGTGCCGCAGTGAATGATGGAACTCACAGACCGTCACGATGTTGCTCGGGTCGTCGCGCTGGCGTCGCCCCTTCTTTCCGAAACGGCTTCGGAGCTCGATGTGATGGGGATGGAGCTCGGCGCGAGCGGTACAACCGGGATAGCAACACGAGTAGCCGTCCCTCTCGTAGACGAGACGGTAGGTCTCCTGCTCGGACAACTCCCCGGGATCTGCGTTCGCCTCGGCGACGAGCTCGGGGACCGCCGCTGGTGTTTCCTCTCCGCCTGACGTCTCGAGGGTTTCTTCACTGCCACCCGAGGCATCGTCGTCATCATTATCGTCCTGCAGCTGGCCCCACGTGCCGATGAACTCCGCCGCCATGTACTCGAGACAGCGAGCGGGGCTCAGCTCAACGCCCGCCGCCTTGCGACAGAGCTCCATGGCCAGTTCCCAGACCGCGAACTGACCTTCCGTCAGAAAGACACGGAGCGTGGTTCCCTCGATGGGCTGGTCGCGGATGAAGTTGTCGAGCACACGCACCGACATGGTGCGCGCCCGTTTCAGCCAGATGTCCTGATCCTCGGGCTTGGCCACGGCAGCGATACGCACGTACCAGGCGCGCAAACAAGCGCACGTACAGGGTGCTCGGCTACCGAAATCTCCAGGACTACGCGGCCGAGCGCTTCGGCTTCGGCGAGAGGAAGGTACGCTACTTCCTGGAGCTCGGGCGCGCGCTCAATAAACTGCCCAGGCTGCGCGAAGCGGCTCGCCGCGAAAACGATCGGATGGTCCAAGGCCGCCTTCGCACGCTTGAGCAGGGTTTCCAGATCTTCCATCGTTAGCTCGATCGTTGGTGGAGTCCGCATTCTAATAGCTCGAGAGCTTTTCTCGAAAGCGCTTCGTCAGCGGATAGCCCAGCACTTGCTTCAGCGAGCGGTTCGGACGCTTCGACCGGCTGTCCTTGCCCAGACCCTTCGTCATGCCCAAAACAACCCAGTTCGCCGCCCGGTAGCACGTCCCTCGATACCGAGACACGTCCACGAAGGTCTCTACAAAAAACACCGGATTGCCGTAGCTCTGTTCCCACTCCATCGGAAGCTTTCGCACCATGCGGCCCAGAATGTGCGACGCCAAATGTGGAACGAAGATCCACGGAAGGATCAAAAACCGCGGGTTATAGGCGATGAAGCGGATGTTGCGCCGCCGGGCCTCAGCAGACCACCCGATGAAACGGTCCCGAGCCTCCAAGTGGCGTGGTGCTGACGAGAACGACACGCAGGCCACCGGACGCCCTTGGCTCAAAACCAGGTACTTCAGGTGCGTCCCCACCGGCTGCGTGTAGCCCAGGTAGTGGTGGGTCTCGATGAGCCCGTTGAACACAGCCTCCTGTTCCGTGCGCCGCACCTGACGAAACTCCAGAGGCTGAAGCGCGCACAGACGTGCCCGGAGCGGTGTCGAGTCGAGCTCCACCACACTCGGTTTGTTGCGGTGATACGGCCTCGAGAACCGGTACCGCGGCTCCGGAAGCTCGATTCGAGACGAGCGGTGAAGGCTGAGCAGAAGCCCTCGAGCGATCGCGTCGCACGGTGCGCCGTTCGCTTGCACCCATTGCCACGCCGCGCACAGCTTCAACGACAGCGCACGACGGCTTTCCTTGGGATGGGCGGCGATGAGCTCGCGGATGAACTCGATATCCGCTTCGCTCACTTCCCGGCCGCGATACCGAACCCCACTCATCAGACGGCAGCTTAGCGGATCGTTCCCTAGAACGCAACCCTTTTAACCCCCGATTCGTTTCTCCCTCACCCTCACGCCGGCACCGCCACCCGCCGCCACTGAGGCGCTCCTTTCGCTGCCGCGGGATCACCCCCCGACAACAGTACCCCGAGCTCATGCGCTTCCAGGCTCTGATGCTTTCCTCCCTCAGGCCAGTGACGGAAACGTCCCTTCGACAGACGCTTTTGGCATAACCAAAATCCTTGGCCGTCGTAGACGAGCAGTTTCACCGATGTCCGTCGTCGATTGCAGAACACGAACACCGTCCCGCTAAACGGATCCCGTGATAGCTCCTCCCGACACATCCGCGCCAACCCGTCGATCCCCCGGCGGAAGTCCGCAGCACCCACCGCCAACAAGATCCGCATCTGCGGCGTTACCTGGATCACGACCCACCCCCGAAGAAAAAGCTCTCGCTCAACGCCGCCAGATCCGGACTCGCTCCCTTCCACTCCACACGCATCCACTTGCCGTCCACACCCTTGTACTCCGCCGCTCCTTCTCCGCCCACCAGCCCAGGCCCCATCAGCGGAACAAACGAACTAGCTTCCGCCTCGGCGCTCGGTTTTCCTTCTCCTTCCGCCGATGCCGACCAGCGCCTCTTCAGCTCTTCGTAGTTCAACCTCAAGGCACGCGACGTCCGATGGACTCCAAACTCTCTCGCCAGTCCCTCCGCAACCTTCCACATTGCTTCCGGGATTCTCCGCTTCTGCCGAGTCGCTCGCCATCTCTCGAAACGCTCAACTCCTCGATTCAGACGCATAGGAAGCGCGTTTCCCTGCTTCTTTCCTTTCATCTCTGACCTCCTTTGCCTTTCCGGGTTCGGAGGACAAATCTAGCTCGCAACACCTTCCCTTTTCATGCACGCTTGCCGGAAACTCACGAATTCGTGTGGTTTACAGTAGGTGCTGGCGGCTCACTCGAGATGTCGTCAGGATTCCTCGGGCGATTGCGCCTTCCGAAGACTGGGTGGAAGTTGAATCGGCGCTCCGCGGATCTACGTCGTTCAGAACTGGTTCGAGGAGCAGAAGGCCCTCGTTCCCGTGAACTGAGTTTCTCTGCCCCTCTGACAATTTTGCCTTTAGGCAAAAAAGGTCTCTACTTTTTTTGCCTGTGGGCTAAAATATCAGAGTGGCGATTCACCCCCGATACCTGCGTCGCTTCATCCGGAGCGACCTCAAGAAGAGGATGGTCCTCGTCGCCGGGCCCCGACAAGTGGGCAAGACGACCCTGGCACTGCAGTTCCTCGGGAAGACGGGAAAATACTACAACTGGGACAACCGCGAGGACCGCAAGGAGCTCCTTGCCGCGAAATTGCCAATGGAGTCCGCCACCATCGTGCTGGACGAGCTCCACAAATACCGATTCTGGAAGCGATGGCTGAAGGGTGAGTTCGACAAGCATCGCGACCGGCTCCGCTTCCTGGTGACCGGAAGCGCCAGGCTCGATATCTATCGACGAGGAGGCGACTCGCTCCAGGGCCGCTACAACTTGTATCGGCTGCACCCGTTCACGTTCTCCGAGCTCATGGGGCTCTCCCCAACCCAGACGCCCTTCCAGAAGCTTCGCTTCCGCCACGGACTGGAAAGGAAAATCCTCGACGATCTTCTGCTCTTCGGGGGCTTTCCAGAACCGATCCTCGCGAAGAGCCGCCGGGATCACCGTCGCTGGCAGAAGGAGCGTCTGGACAGGTTCTTCCGTGAGGACGTGAGGGACCTGAGTGCGGTTCGCGACATTTCCATGATGCAGGTGCTCTCCGATCTGCTCCCGGAGCGAGTGGGGAGCCTGCTTTCGATCAACGCACTACGTGAAGATCTGGAAGTCAGCCACAAGGCGGTGTCTCATTGGCTCGACGTCCTCGAACAGCTCTACTTCATCTTCCGTTTGAGCCCCTACCACTCGAAACGCATTCACTCGATCAAGAAAGACCGCAAGCTCTACTTCTGGGACTACTCCCTCATCGAGGCCACCGAGGCCAGGATCGAGAACCTCATCGCCTCTCACTTGTTGAAATTCTGCCACTTCATGGAGGATACCGAAGGCTACCGCATCGAGCTCCACTTCCTCCGGGATAGAGAGAAACGCGAAGTGGATTTTCTCGTTGCCGTGGATCGCAAGCCCTGGTTTGCAGTGGAAGTGAAGCGTGCCAAAACCGGAGGCACGTCGAGGCTCCGCTACTTTGGCGAGAGACTCCGCATACCTTTTATGTACCAGGTCGTTTGGGAACTGGAGGAGAGTCACCAGCAGCACGGCATCTTCGTGATGTCGCCTGCCGACTTCCTTTCGGCGCTGTGCTGATCGCTAGGGCTCGACCGGCTTCATCGTCTCGACGACGGAGCTCTTCGCCAACGACATCGCCGACGACTTCGACCTTGTGCTCGTCGACTTTCTTTGTGGTCTCGAAGTAGCTCTTCGCCATCTCCTGCCCCTTCGCGTCGAAGCGGAAGAATTGTGCGTCGACCAGAAGGCCGAAACCGCTCGCGATGCACTCCGGCTCGAGCGCACATCGGGTGGTGTGCTCTTCCGGACTGCTCTCCCTCCGCGATTTGCAGGCTTCGGGCATGAGATAACCCACCCGCGTTTCACTGGCAATGGCGGGAAAACTCGCGCAGATGACCAGAATGACGGCGCTCGCCAAGATTCTCATCATACCTCCTCGCTCCAACGACCCTGACCGTAGATAGTCGGCAATCTATTTCGGCTCTTGTCGAATGTCAAAGGGAGAAGTGTCCGGACCATAAAGGCTGGGGAGTCTCTCCGCCCGGTAAACGTGCCAGCCTGCCGGCGGATCGCCGCGGATCACCAGCTCGAAGACTTTCTCTGCCGGCATCGTGTGCGTCACTTCGACGATGCGGGCCCAGCGGTAGACATCGTCGTCATTGTCGACCGTATTCCAGTCGGCGTCGCTCCTCCTGCCGCCATCGGTGACGAGGACGTTCCCGGTCGTGGGCATCCAGTCGGTGTCGCTGATGTACGACGAGTAATAGAGCTCGTCACCCGGGCCCCCGTAGGACCAGACCTGCCGTACTTCCATCGTCTCTTCGTCCACCGCATATTCGACCGCCCGGCTGTAGCAGTCCTTGGTGGCCATCGACTCCTGTCCGGTGAACGGGCTCGCGCGATAGGTACCGTTGTCGAACATCAGGATGGTGCTTTGGGGCGTCACCTTGGGTGCGTGCAAATGGTAGGGCCATTCGAGCTCGCCCTTCGGTGTGAGGAGCTTTTTGGTCCAGGGCTCCCGCCAGTTGTCGTGGGTTCCCAGGATCCAGCGAATCTCGCCCGCACGCGTCATCTTGACCACCGCGTCCTGGCGACGCGGCGAGAGGACGAAGGTGTCGTCCGTAGCGTCGTAGTAGACGGCATTCGTGTGCGCCCAGTCGCGGAGATCGCCGTGAGGAACATCCTCGTACGCTTCTTCCCAGTACCCGCCGTTCAGAGAGGCGTAGCCGACGCGATACGGATCGAGAACGTCGAGGAGCTTCTGTTCGTAGACGATCTTTCCGTCGCGTGAGAACTCGACGAGCACATCTCCCACGACGGTCGACGGAGCCCTCGGAGCCTCGGGATCGTCCTCGCTGGTCGGGTAGTCCTCGTAGTCTCGCAGCTCCGCGCTGAGCGCGAGCAGGTTGCCGGAGGGCATCTCGAGGATCTCGTGGTGGATGGTGTCCGTTTCTACTGGAATGCTCGTCTCCGGCACCTCTTTGGGGATACCGGTCGTGTGCCAGCGGTTGACGACGTTTCCGAGCATGTCGACCTCGTAGGCGAGACCCTTCCGGCTGGAGTTGTAGAGCAGGTTTCCGTTCGAGAGCTGCCGCGAATCCGTGATGCCGTGATCGGGGCGATAGAACCAGACGACCTCGCCGGTGTCATCCACCGCGGCCAGCGTACCGAAACTGGCATCGTCGTCCGGCTCGGGGCGCCAGCTGAGATTGAAGAAGGTGACGCCAGGCTCCATCCGCTCTGGCTCCCGCACTCGAACCTCGAATATGGGGAACGGCTCCGGCAGAGGTGGCGTGTTGAGCTCGAAATGCTCAGAGGTCGTTTCGTTCCCGGCGGCGTCGGTGAGCACGGCGGTGATGGTATGCCGCGTTGCCGGCCGCAGGCCGAGGACCGGAACGTCGTGTGTCGTGGAGAGCCCGGAGCCCGGATGGGCGGACCACTTCTTCTCGCCGTCGTCGAAGTGGATCGCGAGCCGTGTGGGCTCGTCGGTCTCGACCCTCAACTTCGCCGCGAGCGGCGCCGTCTCGTTGTCGTTGGGGGTGAGCTCCGCTTTCAGCACGGTCGGCGGCGTTCGGTCGGAGCATCCGACGAGCAGGGCGGTGACGGACAGGACAGCGGCGAGCCTCATAACGAGCCTCCTTCCAAAGAATCAGCGATCCACGGTCGTCCTTGAGGGTGCGAGCTTCATCAACTTGTAGACCAGACAGGCGGCCATGTATACCCCCTGCCAGCCTTGGCTCGCAAACGCTCTCAGAGGCGTGATGCGCCTGTTTACGAAAATGGAAAAAAGAATTACCTGTCCCCGTTTTTTACGATTCTTGTAAATCTCCCAGTCCCGTTCGACAGATCATCGAACTTGTGGTGTCATGGCGCGACGGAAGGGGGAAGGAATGGCCGGACCGAACAAGGACGCCCGCAACTGGGCAATGCTCTGTCACATGAGCGCGCTCACAGGACTTCTGGGAAATGGGATCGGGTTCCTGCTGGGCCCCCTCATCATCTGGCTGGTGAAGAAGGACTCGCACGCCTTCGTCGATGAGCAGGGCAAGGAGGCCGTCAACTTCCAGATCACCATGCTCATCGCCTTCATCGTGGCTGGGATTCTAGCCTTCGCCCTCATCGGCATACCACTACTGTTGATTCTGGCCGTCGTCAACATCGTGTTCCCGATACTTGCCGGCCTCAAGGCGAGCAACGGGGAGCATTACCGCTATCCGTTCGCGCTGCGGCTCGTGAAGTAGTCTCAGCGGAAATCATCGCTCGAGCCGAGCCACGTCAATTGGACACCGGCTCCCCCCGGGGCCAGCATGGGGCCGACCGCGAATCGGCGAAATCGATGGTCACCGTGCGGCCAACCATGATCCCGACGGCGGCGCCGAAGACAACGTCACTCAAGTAGTGTTTCGCTTCGCTCGTGCGCGAGCCGGCGATATAGGCCGCCACCGCGTAGGCGGGAGCGCCGACTTTCCAGCCGTACCTCCTCTGGAGCACCGTCGCGGTTGCGAAGGAGCCGGATGCGTGACCGGACGGAAAGGATTTGGTGTTCGACCCGTCTGGCCTCTCCCGTCCGACGGCGAGCTTCATTGCCTGAGTCAACGTCTGCGTCACGATCTGCGCACGGACCAGATCGCGTCCCACATCTTCTAGGCCCGGACTCGAGAAAAGCTTGCCCAGTCCGTAGGTTGCGAAAGCACCGCCCACCTGGACCGCCGCACTTCCCAGAGGCTCTCCCGCCTCGAAAGCCCGATCGACCATCGATCTGGATGAGCACGCACAAGTCCGGCCCAACCTGCTTCGACAGATCGGGACGGATTTCAAGAACGTCTTCACGACGAAAGAGCATATTGCCGTCCAGGCCCACCTTTGGGGGGTTCCCGCGTTCAGGCCGATCCCCAAGACGGTGCGACTGGCGGAGGCCTCCGAGGCCGGCCACCCCATCCGCCGATACGCCGAGGACTCGGAACCGGCGCTCGCCTACGATGCTCTGGCGGCGGAAGTCGATCGCGATCGCGAGGCACGTCTCCAGCTCTCCCGCCTCGGCTCGACCGCTCCGGCACCGCGCGTCACCGCATACGCCGTAGGTCGTCCAGGCGCGCGGCTCCGCAGCCGCCTGCAAACGGCTCCGCAGCGTGAACGGTCTTGCGAGTAGCGGACGGTTCGCCTAGCATAGCGCCTCGCCGGAGGGCAGAATGCGAAACCCATCTCTCATCGCGACGCTCCTGGCGCTTCTCGTTTTTTCGTGCTGCGCCACGGAGCCGGAATACGACATCGTCCTGAGAAACGGTACGCTCTACGACGGAACGGGTGCACCGGGAGCCGTCGGAGACCTCGCCATCGATGACGATCGGATCGCCGCGATCGGAGACCTCGGGGGAGCGCGCGGAGCGCGTGAGCTCGACGTCAGCGGCATGGCGGTGGCTCCGGGATTCGTCAACATGCTGAGCTGGGCGACGTCGTCCCTCATCGAGGACGGACGCTCGCGCGGTGACATCTATCAGGGGGTCACCCTCGAAGTCTTCGGAGAGGGTTGGTCCGAGGGACCGCTCACCGAAGAAATGAAACGGACCCAGCGGGCACAGCAGGGCGACATCCGATACGACATCGAATGGACGACGCTCGGAGAGTACATGGAGTTCCTGGAGACGAAGGGCGTCTCCCCCAACATCGCCTCGTTCGTCGGAGCGACGACGGTTCGCATCCACGAGCTCGGCGAGGAGAACCGCCCTCCGACCGACGAGGAGCTCCAGCGGATGCGCGAGCTCGTCCGCCAGGCCATGGAAGAGGGGGCGATGGGCCTGGGCTCCTCCTTGATCTATGCGCCCGCTTTCTACGCACAAACGGACGAGCTCATCGAGCTGGCGAAAGTCGCCTCCGAATACGGCGGCATGTACATCTCCCACATGCGAAGCGAAGGGAATCAACTGTTCGAGGCACTCGACGAGCTCGTCACTATTGCGCGCGAAGCGGACATTCCGGCGGAGATCTACCATCTGAAACAAGGTGGGCAGTCCAACTGGGACAAGCTCGACGCGGTCATCGAGAAGGTCGAGGCCGCCCGCGCCGAGGGACTTCAAATCACCGCCGATATGTACAACTACACGGCGGGCTCCACGGGACTGGACGCGGCGATGCCGCCGGCCATTCAGGAGGGCGGCTATAACGCCTGGGCGGCCCGGCTTCGGGATCCGAAGCTCCGACCCGACATCCTGAAACAGATGACGACTCCCACCGACGAGTGGGAAAACCTCTTCTTCGCCGCCGGCGCCGAAGGAACGCTCCTCGTCGGATTCAAGAACGAGGAGCTCAAGCCCCTCACCGGCAAGACGCTCGCAGAGGTCGCGGAGATGCGAGGCACCTCACCGGCGGAGACGGCGATGGACCTCGTCATCGAGGACGGGTCGCGCGTCCAGGTCGTCTACTTCCTCATGTCCGAGGACAACGTGAAACGCCAGATCACCATTCCCTGGGTGTCCTTCTGCTCGGACGCGGGCTCCATGTCGCCCGAAGGGGTCTTTATGCAGTCCAGCACGCACCCCCGAGCCTACGGGAATTTTGCGCGCCTGCTCGGCAAGTACGTGAGGGATGAAAAAGTCATCCCGCTCGAGGAGGCGATCCGCAAGCTAACTTCCCTGCCAACGGAGAATCTCGAAGTGGAAGACCGCGGACGACTCGAGCCAGGCTTTTTCGCGGACGTCGTCGTCTTCGATCCGGAAACGATCCAGGACCACGCCACCTACGACGCACCCCATCAGCTCGCCACCGGGATGCATCACGTCTTCGTCAACGGCATCGCGGTGCTCGAAAACGGCGAGCATACCGGGGCCACCCCCGGCCGCTTCGTGCGCGGTCCCGGGTACGAGTCGGAGAACTGAAACTGGTCAGGGCGAGGACTTCGGCCATGGAGCTCCCTGGTCCTTCTTCTTGACCGGTCCCATGCCCTTGTAGACAAACTTCTGCAGCCGCTTCCCTTCGTAGGTCTCGGTCGTGTAGATGTTGCCCTTCGAGTCGGTAGCCACGTTGTGTACACCGAAGAACTGACCGGGCTGGCGCCCGCCATCTCCAAAGCTCGTCAGAACCTCGAGCGTCTTTCGCTCGATCACGTAGACTTTCTGATTCTTCCCGTCGGCAAGGTAGATGAACTTCTGCTCGGGGTCTTTCGAGAAGGCAATGTCCCAGACCGCGCCGCTTCCGAGTGACTCTTTCGCGATGATGAGCTCGGTCACGAAACTCCCGTCCAGCCGGAAGACTTGAAATCGGTTGTTCACGCGGTCGCAGACGTACAAGAGCCCGTCGTGGGAAGGCTCGGCACAATGCACCGGGTTGCGGAACTGCTGCGCGGGCGGAGCGTTCGGGTCGTATCGACCCAGGTCGGCGTCGTCGGGCTCGTTGCCGTACGCGCCCCAGTACCGCTTGAGCTCGCCGGTCGCGGCGTCGAGCACCGCGACCCGCTTGTTGAGATAGCCGTCGGCGACGAACGCCTCGGTTCCGTTTCGATCGAACGAGATCTCGGCCACTCTGCCGAAGCTGGTTTTGTCGTGGCTCCCGCCGAGCCAAACGGGCTCGGACGAGGACGAGCTCTTGTCCCGGCGAGCCCCGGGCACCCCGAACTGCTTCAAGAACTTTCCGTCCCGCGTGAACTTCAGGATGTGGGAATCGCTCTGCCCGTTGCCGCCGATCCAGACGTTGTCCTTGGGATCGATGGTGATTCCATGATTGGACCCCGGCCAGTCGTAGCCCTCGCCCGGTCCGCCCCAGTGCCCGACGAGATTGCCCTCCGGATCGAACTCCAGGACAGGAGGTGCCGGAACGCAACACTCGGCCGCGGTGGGCGGGTCGGTGGCCGCACTGATTTCGTTACTCTCGTTCAAGCTCGATGCGCGATGGATGATGAAGACGTGATCCCGGGAATCGACCGAGACGCCGATGGTCGAGCCGATGAGCCAGTGGTTCGGCAGTGGCTTCGGCCAGAACGGGTCGACCTCGAACATCGGCGCCTGGACAGCTTTCTCCTGGGCGGCGACGGTCTCGCTCACCAGATACTGACCGATACCGAGAGAGACGAGCGCGGCGAGAAAGGCGGTACCAATAAGGATGTTGCGTTTCGCTTTCAGGCGTTCCATGGCTTCAACCTCCCTGGAATTGGAGGCAAGTGTACCCGACCATCGGCGCTGGGGCGAGACGCTCTGCGGCCGGGTGAGGCCCCCACGCGTTTGACCTTTTCTCCCCGTCCCCGTTATATCTTTCCCTCAAGGTGGTGAATGGCACTTAGTCCCGGCACCAGGCTCGGCCCCTACGAAGTCCTCTCCCTCATCGGAAAAGGCGGCATGGGAGAGGTCTACCAGGCGCGGGACCGCAAGCTCGAGCGGGACGTTGCCATCAAAGTCCTCCCCGAGGAGTTTTCGCAGGACAAGGAGCGCCTGGCCAGGTTCGAGCGCGAGGCCAAGCTCCTGGCGCAGTTGAATCATCCAGGGATCGCCACGCTCTACGGGCTCGAGGAATCGGGCGGCCAGCAGTTTCTCGTCATGGAGCTCGTCGAGGGTGAGACGCTGGCGGAGCGGATTGCGAGCGGGCCCATTCCCGTGAAGGAAGCTCTGCCACTCTTCGTCCTGATGGCGCAGGCTCTCGAGGCTGCGCACGAAAAGGGGATCGCTCATCGGGACCTGAAGCCCGCCAATATCAAGGTGTCACCGGATTCGAAACCCAAGATTCTCGATTTCGGTCTCGCAAAGGCGATGGCGCGAGACGTGCCGGCCCGTAGCCTGGCCGAGTCGCCGACGCTCACGAGGGAAGGGACCGAAACGGGCGTCATTCTGGGCACCGCTCCCTACATGAGCCCGGAGCAGGCACGGGGAAAGCCCGTCGACAAGCGGACCGACGTCTGGGCATTCGGCTGCGTGCTGTACGAGGCTCTCTCGGGGCGCGCGGCGTTTTCCGGAGAGACACTGTCCGACACGATCGCCCGGATTCTGGACCGGGAGCCGGACTGGGAGGTACTGCCGGCGGAGACGCCGGCCCTCATCCAACGACTTTTGCGCCGCCTCCTGGACAAGGACCGCAGTCGCCGGCTGCGCGACCTCGGGGATGCTGCGCTCGAGATCGAGGAGGCGCTCGCGGGTGCTCCTGACCAACCCTCTCCGCATCGCGATACCCGCTGGGTGAGCAGCGCTCTGGCGACCATCGCACTGGTTGCGACCGGCATCGCTATCTGGAGTGTCGTCCGAACAACGCCGTCGCCGGCATCGGCTGTGTCGCGCACCGTGGTGACGCTTCCGCACGACCAGCAGCTTGTGACTCTGGGCGGCACCTACCCGATGGCGCTGTCTCCGGATGGCGAGCGGCTCGCATACGTCGCCCTGGTCGACGGGGAGCGCCGACTCTTCGTCCGCGCTCTGGATCAGTTCGACGCCCGTCCAATCCCCCGCACCGATGGCGCCCGCTTCCCGTTCTTCTCTCTCCATCGTGTCCCGGCGGCCGGCGGCACGCCTGAGGTTATGTCCAGCCAGGACCCGGAAATGGACGAGCAAAACCACATTTGGCCATATGTCCTCCCGGACGGCCGGGGCCTCGTTTCGACTGTGAGGCAAATAGAGAAATCATTCGACACGAGCGACCTCGCGGTGCTCTCGTTCGAGACGATGGAGTGGCGCGTCCTTGGACCCGGAAGCCAGGCGCAATACCTCGAAGGCGGCTACCTGGCGTATAACGCCGGGAGAGGCGAGCTTCATGTGGTGCCGTTCGATCTCGACCGGCAAGAGGTCACCGGACCACCGGTGTCCGTCCTCGACGGCGTGTACCGTGCGTCGGGTGACGGCGGCAGCTTCTTCGCCGCGTCACGGAGCGGATCGCTGGTGTACGTGCGCGGCGGCGAGGACCGCGCCCTGGTTCGGGTCGATCGCGAGGGACAGGACCGACCGCTCACGGAAGATGTGCGGGGCTTCCGGATGCCGGCGATCTCGCCCGATGGACGACACGTCGCGGTGATCATCGACCCCAGACCGTCCGAGCTCTGGGTGTATGACCTGGAGCGGGGAACACGCTGGAAGCTGCCTCACGAGGGTAATCACGTTATCCCGGTGTGGACGCCCGATGGCCAGAAGATCACCTTTTACGCCGGAGGGGATCTTCATTGGATGTCGCCCGACGGAACGGGTGAGGCGGAAACGCTTCTGGAACGGCCGGGCGAACAGTTCCCTTATTCCTGGTCTCCGGACGGGCAATTCCTCGCGTTCGGCGAGGGCCATCCAACCACCGCCGGCGATATCTGGGTCCTGCCGCGGGACGGCGATCCGTTCCCGATCGTGGCCACGCCCGCCAGGGAGGGCTCGCCGAAGTTCTCTCCGGGCGGCGACTGGCTAGCCTATATCCTCGAGCGCTACGAGGTGGCTACGAGTGCGCCCTGGGCGCAGCCAACCATTTCCGGTAGCCGTGTGTTCGTCAAGGACGTTTCCACGCTGGCCCTCTGGACCTTGAACTGAGCCCGGGAGTGGGACGACGTGCTCGAACGGATCAGCCCCCGTAGGTGATGCGCCAGATTATTGCGCCGCCGTCGTCCGTCACCAGAAGAGACCCATCGGGAAGCTGCAGCAGTCCGACCGGCCGCCCCCAGACTTCGCGCTTGGTCGGGTCGAGCATCCACCCGTTGAGGAAGTCTTCCGGGCCCGAAATGGGCTCACCGTTGGTGAAGGGGATGAACCTCACTTCGTAGCCGATGCGCTCGGCACGATTCCACGAACCGTGGAGCGCGAGAAACATTCCGCCGCGGTATCTCTCCGGGAACTGCTCTCCGGTGTAGAAGAGGATGTCCAGCACCGCCACGTGGGCGCCCAGCAGAACGTCCGGGTATAGCGTGCTTGCCACCTCCGCGGGGTCGATGTTGTCGTGGCGCGGCTCGGGGTGCGGCCCGATGTAGGCGTTGGGCCAGCCGTAGAAGCCGCCCTGCTGAATCTTCACGAGGTAGTCCGGAACGAGGTCATCGCCGAGGCCGTCGCGCTCTTGTACCGCCGCCCACAGATCGTCCGTTCCCGGATACCAGCGAAGGCCAATGATGTTGCGGAGGCCGGTGGCCACCGTTTCATGGCCACTGCCATCGGGATCGTAGCGATGCAGCGCGGCTCGTATCGGGTCCTCGCCCTGGTTGATGTTCGATCCTGACCCGACGGTGAGATAGAGCTTTGTCCGATCCCGATTGAACAATAGCGTCCGGGTCCAGTGTCCGCGTTCGTGGCCTTCGAGCGGGATGATCTCCTCGCCGCCACCCGTGACCTTCATCGCCGAGGTGTCGTAACGGTAGCGCTTCACGGAATCCGGCTCCCCGACATACAGCCATCCGTCGTGGAGCTCGAGTCCGTACGGCCGATGAAGATTCTCGAGGATGCGCGTTTTCGCTCCGTTTTTCAGCACGTAGACCGCGCCGTCCGACCCGTCGCGCGAGCCACTGTCCGTGAGAAGGATCTCGCCTGCGGCCCCGTGCATCATGAACCGGGGACGGGTGAACCCACCCATGTACTCTTCGACCTGAAATCCAGAGGGCAGACGCAGATCGGCACCTTCCGGACGCGAGACGACCTCCGAGCGATTGCGGGCGGATTTGGTGTGGAACGGCTTGGGCAGTTCCTTCCAGTTCACGGGAAGATCGCTCGACCGGGATTGCGCGTAGGCGCTCGAGCCGAGGGCGAGCAGAACGACTGCGGCGGCAAGCGAGTTTCTCAACATGGCATCATTATTACTCGACTGAAGCTCAACCGCGAAGCTGCCCTCCCAACCGTTTGACCTTTTTCTCCCCGTTGTCGTTAGATCCTTCCCCGAAGAGGTTGTGAATGGCGCTTAGCCCCGGAGCCAAGCTGGGTCCCTATGAAATCCTCGCGCCCATCGGCAAGGGCGGCATGGGAGAGGTCTACCGGGCCCGGGACACCAAGCTCGGCCGAGACGTCGCCATCAAAATTCTCCCGCCTGAAGTGGTGCAGGACGATGAGCGCCTGGCACAGTTCGAGCGCGAGGCACAGGTTCTCGCATCTTTGAATCATCCCCACATCGCCGCGATTCACGGTATCGAGGATGTCGACGGCCAGCCTTTTCTGGTCCTGGAGCTGGTGGAAGGCGAGGACCTGGCCGAACGCTTGAAGCGAGGGGCGTTTCCACTGGACGAGGCGCTCGACGTCTCTCGGCAGATCGCGGAGGCTCTCGAGGAGGCCCACGACAAGGGCATCGTCCACCGTGACTTGAAGCCGGCCAACGTCAAGCTCACGCCCGAAGGCAAGGTCAAAGTCCTCGACTTCGGGCTGGCGAAAGCATTTGCCAGCGAATCCGGGGCTTCGTCGGATCTATCCCATTCGCCCACCATGGCTCGTGAAGCCACGCGAGCGGGCACGCTTCTTGGAACCGCCGCCTATATGTCCCCCGAGCAGGCGCGGGGCAAGCCGGTGGACCGGCGGGCGGACATCTGGGCTTTCGGCTGTGTCCTCTACGAGCTTCTCACGGCGAGGCAGCCCTTCACCGGAAAGACCATCACCGACGTTCTCGCGGCGATCGTCAAGGAGGAGCCCGACTGGGGCGCTCTGCCGCGTGAGCTGCCGTCTCCGCTCCGCGATCTGCTGATGCGATGTCTCCGCAAGGATCCACGGCAGCGCGTTCGCGACATGGGAGATGTTCGCATCGCGCTCGAAGAGCAGGGCTTCGCAACCGAAGGCGACGCCGAGGAGATGGGGCCTCTGCCATGGGGAGCCACCGTTTGTGGCTATTTGCCGGAGCCGGCCTTCTTCTGGGATTGGTACTCGCATCCGTCGTCGGCGTGCTCGTAAACAACGACGTAGATGAGACGAGAGTGCTGAAGCTGACTCTCGGCGGGGAGACAATTGCCGGGGTGGGCAATCTCTCGCTCGCGGTGAGCCCAAACGGCCGGCGGGTAGCCTACGTGGAGGAAGGCTCAGCGCCACTTCGGGTACGCTCCCTGGACGCTTTGGAGTCGCGGGCGCTCGAGGGTACGGAAGGCGCCAGACATCCCTTCTTTTCACCCGACGGCCTGTGGCTCGGCTTCAACGACACGCGCTCGGGCGAATTGAAGAAGGTCCGCGCCGAGGGCGGGGCTCCCGAGACCCTCTGCAAAGTAGCCGGGCTCATCCGGGGCGGCGCGTGGGGGCCGGATGGCTGGATCTACTTCGCCCAGGCGCCCGGTACTCAAGGTACGTCCAGTCTTTTTCGGGTGCGCGATTCGGGTGGTGAGCCCGAGCTCCTCCTCGAACAAGAGGGCTACACGCTGGCGGTGCCCCACCATATGCAGGAGGAAGCGGTGCTGCTCTTCATCAGCGCTATCGAAGTCGGGGCACCTCCACCACCCGAACGAACGAGCATCGAAGTCCTGGACCTTTCGACGGGAGAGAGGAAGACGGTGCTCGAAGGCCACTCGATTCCGGTGTTCCTGGCCCCGGGACATTTGCTCGCTATCTCGCCTTCGAACGAGCTGACCGCGTTCCCCTTCGACACCGAGCGGCTCGAAGTGGTGGGGCCGGGCCGCGTCGTCCTCGCCGGGGTCCAAGCCATCCGGCCCCATTCCTATGCGGTCGCCGGCAACGGCATGCTCGTGATCCCGTCGTCCGAGCCCCTCCTTTCCGAGCTCTTGTGGGTGGGACGTGACGGAACGAGTGAGCCCGCCAGTTCGCTCGTAAAGATTTTTTGGGACCCCTCCTTTTCGCCCGATGGCAGTCGGCTTGCGCTTCGCGTGGGTGAGCAGAACCTCTTCGACGTCTGGATTCATGAGATGGCAAGGGACGTCCAGACGCCGCTGACGTTCGGGGAGGGATCCGTGATCAGCGAGCCGCAGTGGACACCGGACGGCAGTGTCATCGTGTATGCAGAGGCCAGCTCGGGAGACTCGAACGTGCGCCTGTATCTCCACCCGGTGGACGGAACAGGAGAGCGAGAACTGCTCCTGACACACTCCGTCTACCTGTACCCGAGCTCGTTTACGCCGGACGGCCAGAACCTGATTCTAGCGGGAGCCACACCGGGATCGCTCTGGGACGTCTACTCGCTTCCAATGGACGGCGCCGGTGAGCTCGAGCCCCTGGTCCAGACGTCTTTCAACGAGCAGGATCCACGGCTCGCCCCCGACGGCCGTTTCCTCGCCTACGTCTCCGACAAGTCGGGTCGCACGGAGGTGTACCTGAGACCGTTTCCGGGGCCGGGGCGCGAGATCCAGGCCTCGACGAGAGGAGGCTCGATGCCGCGTTGGAGTCCGAGCGGCAGCGAGCTCTATTATCGTGAAGGAGAGACCGTGATGGTGATCGCCTTCGATGCAACACAGGTCGAGGTCGGCCTACCGAAGAAGCTGTTCGATCTCGAGAATGGCGCCGCCGATCTCGCGGTGGGCCCCGGCGGGCGCTTCTTGATGCGGCGCGTTCTGCAGGAGGCCTCCGACTCGCGGATTCGGGTGATCACGAACCTCGCCGAGGAGCTCCGATGAGGAACGGTCGAGTGACGTTGGAGTACGTTCAGGTGGACCAACAATCGAAAATCTTGCCCGGGCAAGATTTGCGGAACGGGCGGGAGCCGCGGGGGACGGCGAGGTGCCAGCGAAGTCCTGGCTACATTTCCCGAAGCCGCATGTCCTCCAGCGACGTGGCCGTGAGCACGCGGTCGAGACAGGCGTCCAGCTGTTCGGAGTTCATCGCCTGCACGATGGCGCCGAACTCGTCGGACAGCGGGCCGAACTTCGAGCTGAGCAGTTGGACTAGCGTCTCCCGCTTGCCGCTCAGCCGGCCCTCCTCACGGCCTTCTTCCCGACCTTCCTGTCGGCCTTCCTGCCGGCCCTCTTCACGGCCCTTCTCCATCATCTTGTCGGCCCATGTAAGTGCATATCTCTAGCCTCCCTCAAACCTGCGTCCGAAAGCAAGCGCCGGAACCGCTCGGCGTCTTCATCCGCAAGCTCGAAGTACGTCTCGATGATGTCTACTTTCACGAAATAGAGACGAGAAATGGGGCAGGAAGCCTCCCCGAGATCCGGGGTCTTGCTGATAACGGGTTGACCCAGTCGACGTTGGGCACTACATTGCTTCCAATAGAGGAGGGGGCCCATGGGGCTCGATCCCGGAACGAAGCTGGGTCCTTACGAAATCCTGTCTCCCATCGGAAAAGGCGGGATGGGAGAGGTCTACAAAGCCCGCGATACCCGCCTCGAGCGGACGGTCGCCATCAAGGTCCTGCCCTCTCATCTCTCCCAAAATCCCGACGCCAAAGCCCGATTTGAGCGTGAGGCGAAGGCCATCTCGAATCTGAACCACCCAAACATCTGGAACTACGCTTCATACTGCACCTCCGTGGGGTGAGCATCGACATCCTTTGCAATCGAGCGACGGGCTGCCATAGGAATACCTTTCGACTTGATTGGCGGGTCTAGGGGAAGCTCGTACAAACATTGATTCGAGTCGTTGAACTGAACTGCCCGGATGAGCCCATGGCCCTGCCAACGGCGGATCGTCTCCTTGCAAACACTGAGTTGTTTGGCGATCTCCTCGAGCGTCAGCATACCGGACTCACGCAATCGTTGGAATCGGCTTTTCAGACCGTAGGTTAGGCAAACTCGACTGAGTAATTTTGAATCGAAGGGTGAGCCTAGACCGGAACGCATTCCTTTTTCATTCAGGATGGCAGCGATCTGGCGATAGGTATGCTCGTTCAAAAGTCGGTCGATCTCCGCGATAACTTCCTGAGAGGTTCGCTGCTCTTGGAACTTGTTCTTAGGGAGGGGTAGCGTGAGCGTTTTCGTCACCCCTGGCGGACGGAGCTCGTGGTCGTGGTTCCGACAGAGGAGGAACGGTGACTTTGTTTGGCCGAACGGCGGCCGATATACTGAGCCACACCACGTCACGATTCGCCGGGAGGTGAACGATGAGGCCACAAGATCTGGCGACGACCCGACGACGCTTCCTCGCCTACTTTTCGAGCGTGGGTCTTTCGCCAACGCTGCTGCCAGGTGTCCTCTGGGCGCGGGTCCAGGAGGAGCAGGCGCCGCGGATTACCTCGGTGATGCTCGCAGACGCCCTGGCGGTCGCCGGCCTGGAGTTCACCGAGGAGGAACGAGAGACGATGCTAGAGGGTGTCAATCGCAATCTCGAACGCTACGAGGAGCTCCGCGAGATCGAGATCGATGACGCCGTCGCCCCGCCCATGTACTACAGCCCGATCGTGCCGGGAACCAGGCTCGATCGCGAGCGAAAACCATTTCGCCCGAGCGAGCCGCCGGCGGTTGAGCGGCCGGCGAACCTCGAAGAGGCAGCGTTCTGGCCCATCTCGCATCTGGCGGAGCTCATCCGGAGTGGGAGGGTGACGTCGGTCGAGCTCACCGAGATGTATCTGAATCGACTGAAGCGACACAACCCGCTTCTCAACTGTGTCGTGACCTTCACGGACGAGCTGGCGATGGAACAGGCGCGCGCTGCCGATCGGGAGATCGCGTCGGGACACTACCGGGGGCCGCTCCATGGGATACCGTGGGGATGCAAGGACATCATCGCCGTCCCTGGCTACCCAACGACCTGGGGATCGGATGCGTTCAAGGAGCAAGTGGTCGAGACCGAGGCAACCGTGGTGCGCCTGCTGCGCGAGGCCGGTGCGGTGCTGGTGGCCAAACTGGCGACCGGCGAGCTGGCGGGAGGCGATCAGTGGTTCGGCGGTCGGACCAACAATCCGTGGGATCCGGAACAAGGCTCGAGCGGCTCCTCCGCGGGTCCCGCGAGCGCTACCGCGGCGGGCTTGGTCGGGTTCGGAATCGGCACGGAAACGAGCGGGTCGATCCTGAGCCCGTCATCGAGGTGCGGCGCCACCGGCCTGCGACCCACCTTCGGCCGAGTCAGCCGGCACGGGTCCATGACGCTGTCATGGACGCGGGATCGGCTGGGGCCGATCTGCCGGATGGTCGAAGACTGTGCGTTCGTGTTCCAGGCCATTGCGCAAACGGATGAGCTCGATCTGAGCGTGATCGACCTCCCGTTCAATTGGAATGCCGGTCTCGACATTCGCGAGCTGCGGGTGGGATATCTGGCACCCACCTTCGATGAGGAAGCGCGACCCGACGACTGGAAGCGGAACGACCAGAAGGTGGCGGACCACTTGCGCTCGCTCGGCGTCCGGCTCGAGCCGTTCGAGTTGCCAAAACTGCCATTCGATGTCGTCAGCGCCAGCTCCGGCGCCGAATCAGGAGCTTTCTTCGATCAGTTCCTGCGCAGCGGACGCGACAAGCTTCTGACCCGGGAGCGCCGCGGGAATGGGTTTCGTCGTAGTCGGGTGGTCCCGGCCGTCGAATACCTCCAGGGCCAGCGGGTCCGGGCGATGATCATGCGGGAGTTTGCCGCGGTCGTGTCCGGGTTCGACGTCTACGTGGCGCCCTACATGCACCCTCGTCCGCCCGGTGAGGATCGCCGCGACCCCCCAGCGCGTGAAACGCGTCCGCCCAGCGCCATTCGCGACCACTTTCAAGTAGCCAACCTGTGTGGGTATCCGGCGGTGTCCGTCCCCAACGGGTTTACCAGCGAAGGCACACCTACCAGCATCACGTTTCTGGGAAGGCTGTACGCGGAAGCCGCAGTGCTGGGGTTGGCGAAAGTTTACCAGGACGCTGCGGGCTGGCATGAGCGGCGTCCGCCGCTGGCGTAGGCCTCCGGTCCCGGACAAGACGATGTAGCTCGTGGGCGTTGGAACGTTCCGCCGGGTTGCGTGGGATCGCTGATCCGCCTCAAGTTGCTCCTTTTCCCGACACGTGTTAATTTCACTGTCCCCCTGTACGTAAATCCTGACGCGGCCAGTCGGAGGAGTGCGTCATGTTGTTTCCAGCCGTGCACACACGCTCGATTCTTTTCGGCTTCGTTCTGGCACTGGCCGTCGCGGCCGCGTTGGTTGCCGCGCCGGCCGCGAAGGGGAAGGAGACCACTTTGGTCGCCCAGGCCGGGGAGCGAACCGGCCCCGTGCGCCATGGCGCACCACCCCAACGTTTCCATCCGAAAGCCCGGCGCCGGTTCCAGCGACGTATCGAGAAGCTCGTGCGTGAGATCGGCGAGCCTGGAATCCCAATGGATGACGGTACGTCGGCAGGGGTTCCACCGATCGCCCCCCCTCGGGTGACCGCCTGGCAGAAACTGAAGCGAACCACCGAATTCATGGAAGCGTTTCTGAGGGAACACCCGCGGCGGGGACACCCTGTACGGCCGGTCGGCGCCGGCCGGGACACCCGCCACCCCGCGGCGTTCCGAGCTCTCGCACGTCGCTCACTATTCCAGGCGAAGCGGGGGCTTCGCGATCTGGTTCAGGTCTCCACCGACTTTCCCGGCGCCATGGATCATCTGGACCGTGCGGGGAGCCACATGGTCCGCGCTCAGGACCGAGCCCCCGGAGCCGCGGAAGCGGACTTCTCCGAAGAAGCGCTGGTCGAGCTCACCGACGTGACGGCCCGCCTCGCCGTGGATGGGATCGAGCGCGCGCGCTCAGCGGGAGTCGACCGCCGCCAGGTGGCCGAAGCCGAAGCGGCGCTCGAGGCCGGGCGACGGCTGGTCGCCGAGGGGCGCTACGGCGAGGCGATCGATTTTCACAAGGTCGCCATGCTCGTGGGCCAGATCCCCGTCTTCGATATGAACCGCTTCGAGCAAAACATCCGGAACGCGTTCACCGGTGAAACCGTCGGCTATGCCTACGCCATCAACGCCAACGGCGTTCACAAGGTTTGCCACCTCGCCCACCCAATCCGACATCGTGGAGACCGCAATCCCCGCGCCGCTACGGGCGTAACGCTAGCGCGACAACCATCCGCCTCATCAATGTACCTCCCAAAGGAATCCGTCAGGGACTGTATGCCATGAGAACAAGGCCGATGACTCTGCCGTTGATTCTACATGAAGCCGGCCCGCCTTCGCCCTTCGGGCTTCGGCGCGGCAGGCCGAGAGGATTCGGACCTCCGACCAGCTGATTATAAAATTATCTTTGTTGCCGCACGTTCATCTGTGCTAGCGTCACCTGACCGGCGACTCTTGCGTGTGGTCGGGTAGGGATGACTCGGAGCCGTTTGGAATCTTCTCTTTGACCTGAACCATCCTGGATTCGACTTCCTGGGGTTCGTGATGGAAAAACTCTGGCAGGATCTCCGCTACAGCGCCCGTACTCTGGTAAAAAGCCCGGGGTTCACGGTGGTAGCGGTCTTGTCTCTCGCCCTCGGCATCGGCGCCAACACGACCATCTTCAGCTTGATCAGCACGCTTCTCCTGAACCCGCTTCCGGTGCGCGACGTTTCCGAGCTCGTCGCGCTGGTGACCGTGGACGAGAAGAATCCAGGTGTCAACCGCGTCTCTTTTCCCAACTACGAAGACTTTCGCGACCAGAACCAGGTTTTCTCCGGGGTAGCGTCCTATTCGTTTCCCAACCCTGTGAGTATGATCGTCGATCAGGAGCCCGAGCAGGTCTTCGCCCAGCTGGTCACGGGTAATTACTTCGACGTGCTAGGTGTGGAGCCGGCCCTCGGCCGCGCGTTTTTTCCAGAAGAGGATGAGACTCCGGGGCTGAATCCGGTGTTGGTGATGAACCACGGACTGTGGACGCGGCGGTTCGGAGGCGACCCGGCCATCCTCGGAAATACCCTGCGTCTGAACGGCACGGCCTATACCGTCGTCGGGATCGCGCCCGAGCGATTCAAGGGCGTCAACGCCATCTTCGGCCCGGACTTCTGGGTGCCGACCATGATGCACGACCAGATCATGCAGGCCGTGTTGCGCGACTGGTTCGATGACCGGCGTGCGCTCTTCATGAACGTGGCCGGCCGATTGAAACCTGGGACGAGCATCGTTCAAGCGGACGCGAACGTGAAGACGATTGCCAGCAATCTGCGCGCCGAGTACCCGAAGCCCAACAAGGGCAGAAGTGCGAAGTTAGTCCCGCTGACGGAAGCCACGATCTTCGGAATGCGAAACATCGTGGTTCTAGGTGGAACCGTGCTCATGACCGTTGTTGGTCTGGTCTTGCTCATCGCTTGCTCGAACGTGGCCAACCTCATGCTGGCGAAGGCCGCCACCCGCCGCAAGGAGATAGCGATCCGCCTTTCCATGGGCGCGGCCCGGAGCCGTTTGGTGCGACAGCTTCTCACCGAGAGCACGCTGCTCGCCTTGATGGGCGGTACGGTCGGCCTGCTCGTCGCCTTCTGGGGACGCAGCTTGATCTGGTCTATCCGCTTCCCGGTGGCTCAATTCAAGCTGGACCTTCAATTCGACGCTCGCGTGCTTCTCTTCACGCTGGTGGCGTCACTGCTCACCGGCCTGATCTTTGGGCTCGCCCCGGCACTGCAATCTTCCCGAGCGGACCTCGTGGATGCCCTCAATGAGGAAACGCGAACCGCAGGACGAAGCAAGAGACGTCTGAGCTTTCGAAATGCCCTGGTGGTCGGGCAGGTGGCTCTCTCCATCGTTTCTCTGATCGCCGCCGGCCTCTTTTTGAGAAGCCTCGCGAGTGCCCACGAGATTGATCCCGGCTTCGAGTCGCACAACCTCGCCGTCCTGATCCTCAATCCTGGACAGAGCGGATACGACCAGCCTCGCGTCGAGCAATACTTCGACCAGGTCCTGGACAGAGCAAGGGACTTGCCGGGTGTGCGGCTGGCCTCCTGGTCGTCGCAACTCCCGCTGTTCGGCGGCTTCTCGCGGACGGTCTTCATCGAGGGGCAGGAAGAGAAAGAGGAGGGAGGGGGCATTCTCGTCGTCGCCCCCATCGTGGACGTCGGTTACTTCGACACGTTCGGTGTATCAATTCTTCGTGGACGTGACTTCACACTGGCAGACCGAGAGGACTCGGTCCCGGTGGCGATCATCAACGAGACGATGGCCGAGCGTTTCTGGCCCGATCAGGATCCGCTGGGAAAGCGATTCAGGTTCTATGGCAACGACTATTACCGAGAAGTGGTCGGCATCGCGGAGACGGTGAAATACGTTACGCTGGCCGAAGATCCACGCGCCTGCGCCTACACGCCGATGCGCCAGAACTATTCCGACAGCATGGTCCTTTACGTCCGCTCCGAGGCCGACCCTGCCGCGGCCCTGGCAGCGGTGCAGCACGAAGTGCGCGATATGGATCCGGAGGTACCCGTCACCTTTCCCTCCACCGTCAGGGAAGTCATGGATCAGTCTCTCTTGGGTCGCAAGCTAGCCGCCGCCTTACTGGGGGTGATGGGTATTCTCGCGCTTGCCCTCGCCTCCGTGGGTCTCTACGGTGTAATGGCCCACAGCGTCAACCAGCGCAACCGCGAGATCGGGCTGCGGATGGCGCTGGGCGCCCGCCAACCCGAGGTGCTGACACTCATACTGAAGCAATCTATGACGCTGGTGGGCATCGGGCTGGGGATCGGACTCGCCGTCACCCTGGCGGTATCGCGGTCAATAGAGTCGTTGCTCTACGGCGTCCACCCCGCAGATCCCCTCACCTTTGCGAGCATATCCGTCATCATGCTGGCGGTGGCCTTAGTGGCCAGTTTTTTCCCAGCTCACCGGGCGAGCCGGGTCGATCCCCTGGTCGCGCTTCGGTACGAATAGCGTCTCGCGTCTCGGCTCACCAGGCCCTGGCCGACGACTGTCCCGAGCTTTGCCTTGCGGACTGTTGTCATTCATCATTATTCGTACAAACCATCGATGAACCCGCTCTCGTCCAGCTCGCGCAGAATGCTGTCGTCATAGAAGTCCTCGGCCTCGTAGTGCCGCATCTCGTTCGAGTCGTAGAGCTCCATCGTCTTGCGGATACCCTCGTAGCAGGGGTAGGGCTTGATCGGGAAGGTTTCTCCTCTCGCGTAGACGGCCTGTGCCGCTTGTCGATCCACGATGCCGTGCCAGCGAGCGAGTACGTCGAGCGCGATCTCGGGGCGGTTATGGAACACGGCGATGCCTTCGATGGAAGCTTTCAAGAACCGACGCGCGGCCTCGCGGTTCCTCCCGTCGTCCAGCCACTCAGGTTCGACTTGAACGCTGTTTCCGGCGATGGCCTCGTTCCAGGTTCGAGTGTCTGCCAGGATGGGAAATCCCTCTTTCCCGGCGGCCGCGAACGTTCGCTCATTCGCCACGATGGCGTCGACTTTGCCGGACCTCAAGGAATCCAGCTTCCACCCGTTCCGCATGAGCGAGATGTCCCGGATCGGATTCCAGCCCATCCGCTGCGCCAGCAAAAGCGCCACGAATGAGGTCGTCGTACGAATGTGGCCTGAGATCCCCAGGCGCTTTCCCTTCAACTCTTCGAGTGTCTCGAGGCCCTTCCGTCCGATGATGTGCGAGCGGACGACACAGTCCGTCGACGCCAGCAGGATCTGTCGTGGCGCCCTGACGTTCGTTGTCGTGTCGACCATCATCGGTGTTGCCCCGTCGACGACGATGTCCACGGGCTTCGCCTTCCTGAGACCGTGACGCGTCAGGAGTCCCCTCCGTGCTTCCATGCCGCCATCGAACTCGGGAGGTGGCATGAAGAGCTCGACGTCCAGCCCGTGCTTTTTGTACAGGCCCTGGTCGTAGGCGATGACGAAGGGAAGTTTGCTCAGGCCCCTCGTCCCGAGCTCTACGCGGAGAGGGATACGGTCCTCTTCTGCGCAGGCGACAAGCGAGGTGCCGACCAGAAACCAGACCAGGCGCGTCAGGTGCGGGTGAGATGATCTCGTGGACGTTGTATGCATGAATCATTGCCCTTCGGTAAGGGCAGCACGCGTCGCCGATCATCAGTGCACGCCGTAAAATCGGTCGGTCTTGGCGGCCATGATGAAATCGTTGCGGTGTAGACCTCGTATCTTGTGGGTCCACCAAGAGACGGTCACGCGACCCCACTCGGTGAGGATTGCTGGATGGTGACCCTCGCTTTCAGCGAGCTCGCCGACCTTCTGCGTAAACGTCAGCGCTTCGGCAAAGTTCTTGAAGCTGAAGACGCGCTTGAGGCGCGGGATGTCCTCCTCAGTCAGGACCTGCCACTCCGGGGCTTCGGGCTTCAGGTGCGCGATCTCTGAGTCGTTGAGCCTTGGCGCGTCGCGTCGGCAGGCGACGCACTTTTCCTGAATCAACTTGCCCATGGATTCCTAGGTTATCTCGACTTCGACGTCGTCCCCCTCGACTCGCACGTTGTAGGATATCACTTCCGCTGGCGCGGGTGGCGTCAGGTTCTTGCCAGTGCACACATCGAAGTTGGCTCCGTGCAACGGACAGGTCACCGTGCTGCCCTCGAGTGATCCCTCGGACAGAGCGCCTCCACGGTGCGTGCAGGTGTCCGCGATCGCGTAGCAGGTCCCATCTACGTTGAAAAGAGCAATCTTGTTTCCGGCGACCTCGACGGCCACACCCTGCCCGGGGGCAAGGTTCTTCATCTCTGCGACCTTGTGAAAGGTTCCCATAGCGATAAGTCCTCCCTGACACGACAATTGTAACGGCGCCTGCCGAGATAACTCAAGCGCGTGGTCGACGCGCTCTTGTATCGTGAACGCAAGACCCCCCTGTGTCAGGCTAGTGTTGGGGCATGAGCCTCGGCTTGTTCGGCTCGCACAGCTGAGGCCACTGGAGCCGAGGCTTCTTTTTGGGGTAAGCTTCCGAAAGTTCTTAGGGAGAAGGAGCGCGCATGTGGCAGTTTGCTGAAACACGCCCCCAGACTTGCACGGTCATGGTCGCCGTGATCACCTCACTGCTATCCTGCAGCCAGGAGTCGCCGAAGGAACCCCTTCCGGCTCTATACTCACAAAGCCAGGAAGAGCTGATTATCCGGGACTTCTTTCAGGACCGCACAAACGGTGTTTTCCTGGATGTGGGCGCCGCTACGCCCATCCGCAACAGCAATACTGCCTACCTCGAGAAGCATCTGGGCTGGTCGGGGATCGCGGTCGACGCATTGCCGGAGTACGCGGACTCCTGGAAGCGAAGACGCCCGAATAGCAGGTACTTCAACTACTTGGTCACCGACCACTTCGATACCGTCGAGCCCTTCTACCGCTCGGAGCTCCCGGGGATTTCTTCCGTGAAAAAACCCTTCAAAGGCCCTGCGGGCAACGAGCGGAGCTTCGAAGAGCTCCAAGTCCCAACGAATACTCTGACCCGAATTCTCTAGCAGAACGAAATTTCGAAGATCGACTTCTTGTCGATGGATATCGAGGGGGCTGAGCCACTTGCCCTTCGAGGCTTTGACGTCAATCGCTTCGAGCCGGAATTGATTTGCATCGAAGCAAAGCCACCGAACCGCGAGATGATCCGGAAGTATTTTGCCGATCATGGCTACGAGCAGATCGAGAAATACCTCGAATACGACATGACGAACGACTCGAATCAATGTTTGTACGAGCTTCCCCTAGAACCCGCCAATCAAGTCGAAAGGTATTCCTATGGCAGCCCGTCGCTCGATTGCAAAGGATGTCGATGCTCACCCCACGGAGGTGCAGTATGAAGCGTAGTTCCAGATGTGTGGGTGGTTCAGGTTGGAGATGGCCTTGGCCTCACGCTGAAAGCGGGCTTTGGCGTCGGGGTTCACAACGTCTTCGAGTTCTGCCTTCTTTTGAGCGCATCGATGGCCTCCTTGAGCAATCTCTCCGCTCAGCTTACGAACCCAACAGCACCTAAGTCACGCACTGCTGCCGCAAGGACACGATGAATGAGATCGAGGCGAGGCCCATTCGGGGGACCGAAGGCACTATCACGAGCCCGTTTCTCTCTCCAGATGGTCAATGGGCTGGGTACTGGTCTCGACCAGACCAACAGTTGAAAAAGTTTGCCATCAGCGTTGGTGCGCCCGTGACTCTATGCGATGCCACCAATCCCTTTGGCGCAAGTTGGGGAGCAGACGACACAATTCTGTTTGGTCAGCCCGAAGGCATCATGCGCGTGTCCGCCAACGGGGGAAACCCGGAGTTGCTGGTCGCAACGGAAGAAGGCGAACAAGTCCACGGTCCGCAAATGCTGCCGGAGGGAGAGTCGGTGCTTTTTACGATTACAACCGCCACAGGAGCAAGCCGTTGGGACGAAGCACAGATTGTGGTGCAATTACTCGATTCGGGCGAGCGGAAAGTCCTCTGGACCGGGGGAAGTGATGCTCGTTATGTACCGACGGGACACCTCGTCTATGCGCTCGAGGACGTACTGTTCGCCATTCCCTTCGACCTTGGGGCCGGAGGTATGGGCAAGGTTTACAAAGCGAAGGACCTCAAACTCGGCCGCGACGTTGCCATCAAGGTGCTCCCCGAGGAATTCTCCCAGGACAAAGAGCGCCTGGCGAGGTTCGAGCGTGAGGCCAAGCTCCTCGCCCAGCTGAATCACTCGAACATCGCCACCTCTATGGGCTCGAAGAACACAAAGGCGCAGCTGACCTTTGACGTTATACGAGGCGATTCTTGATGGCCGTTCGGGGCGACGAACGCGCTCGTACAGAAAACCTGCAGATGTGACAAGAGTTAACGTCAGTGATAGATCCCCTACCTTTTGCGAGCACTCACCGAGCCGATGGCTGTGCCCTCGCAAGTGGATTGGGTTTGAGTTCCCATGAACTCTGTTCCTGCGACGTTTAGCATGACTTCGGCTTCCACAACAGCGTCGCAATCGGGTCCCAGGCTCGCCTGGGCCGTGTAGGTGAGTGCCTCACCGTTGACGGTTCCGGAGACCTCCAATCGCGGATTGTCCCCGGGTACGCAGAGACCGCTGCACATTGACCCGGTGACGTTGGTGCCCGACTGCGCCAGTTCCATCACGAAAGAATCATGTTGAGAGGTGCCCCGTACTTGCACCGTGTCCTTGCGGTAGTAGTGCGTGAGAACGTGGGGGCGATTCGGTAAGCTGAACGCCGGGTGTGTTGTTTTTCTCGCGGGCAGAGAGAGAGGGAAAAAAGGACTGGACAAACGCTGGCTGACTGTGTAACCTCAGGCTGGGAGGAAAACAGTGACCCAGGCAGGAAACGCTGCACTCGACACCGCAGCCAAGCGACCCACCTTTTGCGGCACGACCGTGACCGCCGAGGAATGGAGCGTGCTGACGGAGATCATCGCCACGTGTGGTCTGTCCCGGCACGAGCTGGCGCGCACGATCTGTGAGGGCCTGGGGTGGGTTCGTCGGAACGGCAATCTCAAGACCCGGGAATGCTACGAGTACCTGGAGGTTGTCGAAGCGAAGGGGCTGGTGACGTTGCCCCCGCGTCACGAGCAGCGGCGCCGCGGACCGACGAGCATCCACTACACGAAGGCTGGTCGCGAGCGGCCACGGCGTGAGGGCAAGCTATCGGACGTCGCTCCGGTGATGCTGGGCTTGGTGGCGAACGCTGAGGAGCGAGCGCTATGGAGGGAACTGGTCGCGCGTTACCACTACCTGGGCCACAAGGTGGCCTTTGGCGCGCACCTGCGGTACTTGGTCTGGATGTCGAATCCTCGGCGGGAGCTCTGTGGGTGCGTGCAGTTCTCCTCGGCGGCGCGGTGGCTTCAGGCGCGTGACGGCTTCATCGGTTGGGATGACGCAACGCGGCAGAAGAACCTTCCCCGGGTGGTCAACAACAGTCGGTTCCTGATCCTGCCGTGGCTTTCCATCAAAGGCCTCGCGAGTCACGTGCTGTCGTTGGCAGCGCGAGTGGTGGTCGATGACTGGGAGGAAGCCTACGGGGTGAGGCCGGTGTTGCTCGAGACGTTTGTGGAGAGGGAGCGTTACGAGGGGACGTGCTATCTGGCAGCGAACTGGGTGGAGGTGGGAGTGACTTCGGGCCGGGGCCGGATGGACCGGCACAAGAGAAAAGCCGAAGCGGTGAAAACATGCTTGGTGTATCCGCTGGTGCGTGAGTTTCGCCGAGAGCTCGGCGTTTCGCGATGAAGGTCGAGCGGGCCGAGCTCCTGCGCCTGGAAGAGCGGCTGTCGAAAGGGGAGATTCCCGAGGATGCGTGTCCGGTGCTGCTCGAGGCGGTGCGTCATCTGCTGCGATGTCGCCATCGTCGAGGCGCTGGCATGGCGACAACGGAACGTCGCGCGAAACGCACGAAGGCAAAGGGGAAAGGGAAGAACAAGGGCCACGGGCGCAACGGGGCCAAGGACTACCCTGGTGCCGAGCACGTAGCGGTTTCGCATCCCGAGCTGAAGGCGAGCGGCCCCTGCCCCGAGCCACTGTGCCGGGGCAAGCTCTACGACACCCATGCGGCGAACAAGGATGTGGAGCTGAAGGCTCAGCCGCCGATCCAGGCGACGGTGTACGAGCGCCAGATGCTGCGATGCGCAAGTTGCCAGAAGACGTTCACAGCGCCACTTTCGTCTCAGGCCTGGGCGAGCAAGTACCATCCGAGTGTGGACGCGGTCGTTTCGGTGTTGCGCTACGCCATGGGCATGCCCCACCACCGCCTGGCGCAGTGGCAAAAGTGGGCGGGGGTTCCGTTTGCCGCCTCCACGCAGTTCGAGCGGGTCGAAGCGATGGCGAATGCCGTGTTCCCGGTCTTCCGCCACATGGAGACGATAGCCGCGAACCGGCCGCTGGTTCACAGTGACGACACCGGCGCACGGATCCTCACGTTGATGGCGGAGAACGAGACCTTGACTCAAGGCAAAGGCGAGCGCACGGGCATCTTCACCACGGGCATTGTTGCCCGCGGCTTGGACGCCACGCTTGCTCCGATCATCCTGTACGCGAGCGGACGACGGCATGCGGGCGAAAACATGGACCGGCTCCTGAATCAGCGCACCGTTCAGGAGAGCGATGTCATCCATATGGCCGACGCCTCCTCGATGGCACCGCGCTCGCCGCGACGGATTACCGCCAAGTGCATGGTGCACGCACGCCGCTACTTCTTCGAGGCCGAGCCAGCCTTCCCCGAACACTGCGAGCGGGTGCTCGAGGACATCGCGACCATCTACCGCAACGACGACGAAACGCGCGACATGACCCCCGATGCGCGGCTTGCATATCACCAGCAACACAGCCGGTCGGTGATGGATGCGCTCTACGAGTGGATCGAAAAGCAGTTCCGCGAGCGCGTGGTGGAGCCCAACAGCCGCCTTGGAAAAGCCTTTTCCTACGTCAAAAATCACTGGCAAGGGCTAACCCGCTTCCTCGAAGTGCCGGGCGTGCCCCTCGACAACAACGAGGTCGAGCAGGAGCTGAAGCCCTCACAACGGCATCGCAAGAACTCGCTCTTCTTCAAGACCCAGGCAGGCGCCGACGTGGGCGACGTGCTCCTGAGCATGATCCGCACCGCGGTAAAAAACGGTGTCGACCCGGTGCACTATCTGACGAACATCTCCATGCACGCTCGAGACGCTAGAGCAGCACCCGAGTCGTGGCTGCCTTGGAGCTACCAGAAGACGTTGGAAAGGCTCAACCGACCCGCCGCCACGGCTCGGCCATCCCCGCTCGCAGCGGAAGTCCGTTGTAGATAAGCACCGCCAACTGCTCGGCGGGTAGCGCCGCAACGCCATCCGTCGTCTGACGCGGCCACCACTGCAGGCGCCCCTTCGAGAAACGCTTCTGGCACAACCAAAAGCCCTGGCCGTCGTAGACCAATAGTTTGAGGGCCGTGCCTGAACAGTTGCGGAAAACGAATAGCGTTCCGAGGAATGGGTCGAGCTGGAACTGTTGCCGGCACACACAAGCCAAAGAATCGATGCCCTTGCGGAAATCGACGGGCTCGCAGGCAACCAGCACCTTCAGCTGGGGAACGAGCTGGATCATGCTCGGGAGCTGCCTTCCAGCGCGCCGAGCACGAAACGACACACGGCTTCGACCAACTCATTCTCACCCTCGCCGCTCGCCGTCACGACCGTGAGGCTCCCCGCTGCGCTCTCCACCGTCAGACGGCATCTGCTCGCTCCATGCTGAACCTCGCCGAGCGGCGGTGTCATCATGCCGCCCCCTAAGCCCATGCCGAACTGCGGCAGCTCGACGAACGCGTTGCCACTTGGAGCTAACGCCGTGACCCGCTCCGCCGCGCTCCGATCCTGTACTGTGCGCGGGGACCGACCCGTAGCACCCGTTCGCCCGTGCCCCTTGAAACGCTTCTCGCCCACAACGGCCCCTCCACTCTCTCGGACCTGTTTGAATCGCGCCGCATTGACTCGGAGATGACTGCAGATCGTGCTCGGCGCATACCGATCGAGCAACCCCAGCGCCGCTTTCCACAACTCCTCCAGGATCAGCCGTCCGTGTGGCTTCGCCCGCCATGCTTCGAACTGTTTCACAACGTCTTCGAGTTCTGCCTTCTTTGAGCGCATCGATGGCCTCCTTGAGCAATCTCTCCGCTCAACTTACGAACCCAACAGCACCTAAGTCACGCACTGCTGCCGCAAGGACACCTTGCACCGTACCCGAAAACTGGGCATCCCAGACACCGGCAACATTCGGTGTTCGTTGATCGGCGCCCGAAGGTCCGCCGCGACAGGCGTTCAGATGGGCAGCCAGTGCGGACACAAGGAGCACACAAACCGACCGTCTCATCATTCGGGATGTTCGTAAAGTTTCTGCCGTCAAAAGCCAATGGTGACGGTAAACGAGAACCCAGGATCTCCTTGTCTTGCTGTCCCGATGCGGAATGTTGGCGTTACCATCTCCCACTCTTCTCCGGGATTGATCGCCCCAATCGCGGCCCCAATGAGACCTCCGAACAGTCCCCCTGACCACGCACCGAGCGCCGCGGCCTTACCAACGCTAGAGCCGTTTTCGCCAACTTGCTCGTGCCCGTAACCAAGCGAGATCGCGCCCGGCACTGCACCGATGACGGTGCCCCATTTGGCCTTCGACCACGCACCCCGTGCGCGGCTACGGCGGCCACCGCTTATCTCGATCTGCGTATTCCGGGGCATCGTGAACGCAGATTCCAGCCGAAGGTGAACATCCATTCCAAAGCATCGTGAACACGGATTCCGGGGATCGTGAACATGGATTCCGGGGAAGGTGAACACGGATTCCAGGCAACGTGAACGCCGGTTCCGGCATCGCGAACGCTCATCGATAGCACGTTTCAAGGCACTCTAGGTCGTACCCGGAAGGAGGACGATCTAGGAAATGGCAGCTAAGAGGTTATCGATGAGAAAAATACGAGAGGTTCTAAGGTTAAAGTACGAGCTGGGTTTGACTCACCGCACGATCGCAAAGGCACTTCGCGTGGCGGTTGGAACGGTGAGTGAGTACCTGGCCAAGGCGAAGAAGGGTGGTCTGAGCTGGCCGCTCCCGGAGGAGCTGAGCGACGGGGAGCTGGAGGCAGGGCTGTTTCCGCCGCCGGGCTCGTCTGGCGCACGGCCGGGTCTGGACTATGCCCACATCCACGAGGAGCTGAGGCGTCACCGAGAGCTGACGTTGCTGCAGCTGTGGGTGGAGTACGCGGAGAATAAGCCGGGAGCGTACGGCTACAGCCGTTATTGCGAGCTGTACGGTCAGTGGAAGAAGAAGCTGAACCCGACGATGCGTCAACGGCATCGAGCAGGCGAGAAGACATTCGTCGATTTTTCGGGGGAAGAAGCCTCACATCGTCGATCCGAAAACGGGAGAGCTCGTCGAAATGGAGCTGTTCGTCGGGACGTTGGGCGCGAGCAGTTACACCTACGTCGAAGCGACACTGAACCAGTCGCTGGAATCGTGGGCGAAGGCCCATAAGGGGATGTCGGATTACTTCGGTGGCAGTACGGAGATCTGGGTTCCGGACAACTTGAAGAGCGGCGTGGATTTGGTGGACCGTTACGAGCCAGGGATCAACCGGACGTACGAAGAGCTGGCGACGCATTACGGTGCGGTTGTGGTCCCGGCTCGGGTGTTCAAGCCGAAAGACAAAGCGAAGGTGGAGTCGGCAGTGCAGGTGGCGCAGCGCTGGATCCTGGCGGTGCTTCGTCATCGCACGTTCTTCAGCCTGGCGGAACTGAACGAAGCCATCTGGGAGAAGTTAGAGGTCCTGAATGCGCGTCCGATGCAGAAGCTCGGTGTGAGTCGGCGGGAGTTGTACGAAAGGCTAGACCGGCCCGTACTGAAACCGCTACCGCAGGAGAGCTACGAGTTATCGACGTGGAAGCGGTGCAGAGTGAACATCGACTACCACGTGGAGGTGGAGAACAACTTGTACAGCGTTCCCTATCAGCTCATTCACGAGAAAGTCGAGGCACGGGTGACGGCCTCGGTGGTGGAGGTCCTGTTCAAGGGAAAGCGCGTCGCGTCGCATCCCCGCAAGAAAGGAAAGGGGCACTACTCCACGAACCCGGAGCATATGCCACGTTCGCATCGGGAGCACCTGGAGTGGACGCCGTCGCGGCTGCTCCACTGGGCGGAGCAGTCAGGTCGCGCCACGGGAAGGCTGGTTGCGGGGATTCTAGAGAGTCGGCCTCACCCGGAGCAGGGATTTCGCTCTTGCCTGGGAGTCATGCGACTAGGCAGCCGCTGGGGCAGTGAGCGTCTCGAGGCCGCTTGCGCACGAGCGGAAGCTTTGAGCTCTTACAGCTATCGCACGGTGAAAAACATTCTCTCGGCTGGTCTGGATCGTGTGGTGCTCGAATCGGACGCCGAAGCGAAACCGCGAGAGGAGCACGAGAACATCCGAGGCGCGGATCACTACGAAGGAGGAGAGTCCCGATGCTGACACCCGAAACGATAGAAAAGATGAACGCCATGAAGTTGTTCGGCTTGGTGTCCGCGTTCGAAACCCAGTTGAGCTCGAGCGAATACAAGGAGCTGAGCTTCGAGGAACGTGTGGGACTCCTGGTCGATGCCGAGTGGACCGCCCGCGAACAGCGTAAGCTTTCTCGACGACTGCGAGCGGCAAAGCTCCGCTATCCGGCATGTTTGGAGAACGTGAACTTCCAAGCGCCTCGAGGCTTAAACCGCGAACAGATCTTGAGCCTGGGCAACTGCCGCTTTGTCGGTGAGCGCCATAACCTGCTCATCACCGGCCCGACGGGGATTGGCAAATCGTTCTTGGCTTGCGCCTTCGTGGAGCGGGCCTGTCGTCGCCGCTTCACCGGATGCTACGTGCGAGCACCGCGCTTGCTCCACGAGCTCGCGGTCGCTCGTGGTGATGGTTCCTACGCCCGGCTTTTGACGAAACTCGCCAAGCTGGACTTACTGGCTATCGATGATTGGCTGCTTCACCCGCTGAAAGAATCGGAGAGACGGGATCTAATGGAGGTCATCGAAGACCGCGCCGAGCGTGGCTCCACACTCATCGCGACCCAGATTCCGCTCAAGCAGTGGCACGAAGCGATTGGCGACCCAAACCAGGCAGACGCTATCTGCGATCGCATTCTCCACAGCGCGCACCGCATCACTCTCAAAGGAGCTTCTCTGAGAAAGACCAAGGCTGCGCCAAAGGCATCTGACAACGCCGATGCATGAGCGAGCGAGGGACCACAGCGTCGATGCGATAAAAACGGGTGAAACCGCCAAACCCGGGGTACCAGACGATGCGGCGCCAAAACGACGCGCGAGAATGCCTCAGGAAGCGTCTTCTCGAGCCAGGCCATACCCCAGCAACCCCCCGAAACCAGCCCCACATCGCCCGGGGTTCGGCCGCGGCAGGTCGCTGCCTACGGGAGCGGGAAGGTCGCTTCGCGTCTTTCCTTACGCCCGCTCCCTCCGGCACCGACCTGCCGCCCCTTGCTACACAACACGCAGGTAAGATAGGTTCACGTTTTCAATCAGTAGAAAGGAGGT
This sequence comes from Candidatus Marinacidobacterales bacterium, assembly GCA_965237685.1. Classification (GTDB taxonomy): domain Bacteria; phylum Acidobacteriota; class Vicinamibacteria; order Marinacidobacterales; family SMYC01; genus CBDEGF01. The sequence goes on along the minus strand of CBDEGF010000002.1, from coordinate 1,161,796 downwards.
CACCCAACACTTCATCGCTTCGATGAGCGTTCGGCTTCACCGGATTCGCTGTTCAGCTTGCTCTGGATTCGGCGTTCACGATGGCTGGAATACGCATCTCGATTTTTGTCAACTCCGCGAACGGTAACGATACTGGGCGAGAATCGTCGTCGAGTTCAATCAGAAGCGTGTCTGCGGAGAGCTTCTCGATGCGCCCCGTGATTTTGTCTGCGCGGAAAGTCGCAACTCTCACCCGTACGCCCTCATCAAGGTCTTGCTCTTCAGCAACGCCACCGCGTCGCTCTTCTGCAACCGCATGATCAAGCAAGCAATGGAGAGCAAGGAATAGGATCAGCGTGCACCTCATGGGCGACCTCCAGAAAAACCGCCCCCAACTAGTTAACGGCGGTCTGAATTGTGACTTTCACTAATCATAGCACTGTTGCTCGGCCGTCTAGATCCTGCGTACGATTCTCCCTTGGCACATGCTCGATCCAGTCGATGGCTACAAATCACGTGAAACGGTAGACACGAACATTTCGCCGACCGTGTTCACTCCGCGTTGACTTCCCGTGAGACTGGCTGTACAAGAGCCCACGAATCAGCTCTACGTTATCCTCAATGATGCCGGCTGCAGCTCAGCAGCACAACGAGGAGTTCCTCCAATGATTGTTAGGACTTGGACTGCGCATACGACTCCCGACCGCGAGTCTGCTTACCTGGATGAGGTACGGAAAGTGGTGCTTCCACATTTGCGAACCGTTTCGGGCTATCTTGGCTCGCACTTCCTGCGGCGGTCTGCAAACGGCAAGCTTGAAATTCTGGTGCTGACGTATTGGGAATCAATGGAGGCAGTAAGGTCGCTCGTGGGCGAAGAACCAAACAAGTGCGTACATGCCGCCTGAGATCGCAGCCACGCTCGAACGGTATGATCACGAGGCAGTGCATTACGATGTCGCGATACATGACTCAGTCCCTGCCTAACATCGACTGGAAGATGAGAAGTTCCAGCAACTTCGCTTGCGCGACTACTCGCTCCCGCCGGACGTGGCCTTGCTCTCCCCGTAGCACGGTGGCATATTCCGGGAGCGGACTTTGGTCCCGCGGCGCGGTGACCCGGACCGGCGGCCAGGCAGCTGATCTCTTCGATGGCCGTCGGTAGCTATGATTCAGGCTGGGAGTGTCAACGAGGTGCATCCCGCGTCTGGCCAACTGATGAATGGGGGGCCGTCACCTCATCCAACCTCGAGAGATTGAAGTGGAACGCGCTCGGGCAACCCATCGAATTTCCTGTCCTTTAGCCTTGCTGCTCGCGTTGCTGATATCGAGCACCGCCTGTTTTTTTGAGAGTCTAACGAGACGGAATGAAGGCGTGACGCGGGTGTTTCTCCTCCGGCTGGCAGAATCCCTCGAGACCTACAGAGCCCGATGCGGTGGTTACCCTTCGAGCCCGCGTTCACTCGGGCCACCGTGGCCGGATGAGCGCTCCGGCTGCTGGCGTTCCGGAATCAGCTCTAGTGGACTTGTGCTGGCAATGGCGGAGAACGGGGTCGATCGGTCGAGTGGCTATGAGTACGTGTATACACCGGGCGATCCAATCTCTGCCGGAGATGGCACAGGGGTGACGCTCTATCGTCGGTTCGAAATCAAAGCCGATCCCACCACCCGCGGCGCGACCGGGGTCAACTCCTTTTGGGTAGACCGTCACAAGGTAATTCGGTACAACCCGAATGCCTCCGCCGGCCCGGGCGATTCTCGGCTGGACGAGAGCGACACGATCGATGCGGAGGGAGGCCATGGGCTATGTTTGGGTGGTTCATCAAGGCGAGGGCCTGGCGCTCCGACTCGAACCGCGCCACCACCACTTTGGTGTCCATCCCCCACTTGATGAGCTTCAGGGCGACCTTCCGGCGGACAGGCTTCTCCTGCTCGGCTTCATACACGATTCTTCGAGTCTTGATCCTGGTAGTCATCGGCCATCGGAACTCCCAAGCGGGCGAAGGCGGACTCAGAAGGGTAGGGCGTTTTTAGCCCGCGTTGGGGCGATGCTAACCGGCAGGGCCGCCGAGGACACCGAGCTGGACCGCAAGGTCGCTCTCAAGGTCTTGCCCCCTGAGCTGGCCGAGAGTGAGGAACGTCGCGCCCGGTTCAAGCGAGAGGCGAAGGCCGTCGCCGCGCTCAATCATCCCAACATCGTGACCGTTCAACTCGGTCGAAGAAGCGGACGGACAGCGTTTCGCTCGTCCTCCGGCCACTCATCCGCCTTCTGATTTCGAAAAAAGATGGCCCCTTCAACCTCTAACAATAGCCTCTCTTTGAATTCCTGAATGGGTCGTTCCTCGGGGCTCATGCTCGGAATCGTACTGACGGACTGGAGACGTGTCAACGAGTCGTGAAAGGCCGCAGGATGTTGGGGAGAAGTCTTGACCCTTGTGTATTCACGTCTCAGGAGGTACCTGTCCAGCTTCAACTACCCTTCCCGTCACGCTCGTCACGCTCGCGCGGGATTGCCGCGCACGCCCGAGTGCGACGGACGAATCGTCGCCCGGGCCTCTCGGTTGACACCCTGTGTGGGCTAAATCGCGCGAGTGCAATCGCTTAGGCTGTCAGCAGCTCGCCGAGGTTCGCGCCGCGACCGAGAGAGAGAAGCAGTGCCGGCGTTGCTCGGGCCAGCCCCGGAAATCGGAGGTCCTGGACGAGGAGCGACCTTGGGCAGGCGTGAGCGGAAAGCGCGTCAACGCGAACCAGGCGTCCCGCCCCGGCACGCAGCCCGCCCTGGCGGTTCGCTCTCGCTGGCGCGAGATTGAGCGTGGACCTTGACCGAGGGATAAAAGTCAAGAGCGAGGATTCGGTGTAACGGGCCCAGGATGCTTCTATCGGCCTATGGAGCGCGCTATTTTTAGCAATTGAACCAAGCTACCGGCAACACTTGCTGGAGTGCGAACAGTGTACACAGGGCGTGCATGGTGAACATCAAACCGATAGATAGAACGATACGACAACTTCTGGAATCAGGATTCTACAAAATCCCTCGATTTCAGCGGCCGTACTCTTGGGAAAGAACGCATGTCGAGGACTTTTGGGATGACGCGGTCGTGTCCGAGGACCTGGACTATTTCATCGGGTCGTTCGTGATGTATCCGAACTCAAAAGATTCGAACACCTTGATGATGGTTGACGGCCAGCAGCGCCCAACAACTATCACGATACTACTTGCCGTAATAAGAAACGCTTTCGATGTCATCGGCGATTCGGAGCTTGCAAGAGGCATTCAGAAGAGAATCGAAACTGAGGATATTGACAACAAACGAATGTACATCTTACAGTCCGAGACGTCCTATCCCTACCTTCAGGAACACATCCAGAAACACGGCCAGGCGGAATTGGACGGAAACGCGGGTTCGGAGGAGGCAGCGCTAAAGGTAGGCTTTTATTTTTTGACTGGCAAGGTTCAAACCGTTCTCGAGGACATCGATACCGACGCTTCCGTTGCAAGTAACAGGAAAAAACCGCGAAGCGCAAAAGACTTCAAGCAATCCGGGACAAGGTGCTCCGTCTCCAACTGATCAGCGTTCTGCTGTCCGACGAGGACGACGCGTATCTCATTTTCGAAACGCTGAATACAAGAGGTAAGGATCTAGGAGTTTCGGATCTTGTTAAGAACCACATAACCCGCCTTCTTAAACCTACGAACAAGGATGTCGATGTTGCCCGTGAGAAATGGAACGCGGTTAGGACAGTAATCGACGAATCAGCAGCAGACCTAGATATCAACCGATTTATTTACCATGCTTGGCTGTCTCGATACCCATATATCGCGAAGGCAAAGCTCTTCCGGGAAATAAAGATCCGAGTCCGAAAACCGGATGAGGCCATGACTTTCCTGGATGACCTGCGGAGCGACGTCAACAATTATCGACAGGTTCTCGAACCAGACTCTCACAAATGGCCGGTAGAGCAAAAGAAGATTGCTACTTCTCTAAGATCACTCAACATGTTTCACGTTCTGCAGCCCGTCCCTATGACTCTCGCGATCATTCGATGTTTCTCGAGGGATGAGCTAACCACCAAGCTAACTCGCCAAGTCCTCGGGGCGTTAGAGAACTTTCACGCGCAGTTTACCGGTGTGACATCTCAAGGCACGGGCGGTGGCACTGCTCGCATGTACGCAGCCCCCGCAGAGACCCTAACAGGCGCAGTTGACAAAAACGTCCGGTCAATTATTTTGAAGGACCTCGTTGAGAAACTTCGGGATCGAATCCCGTACTTCGTCGAGTTCGAGGCGAATCTCGGCAGCCTTTCGTAGCTCTCCGACAACACACGAGATAAGCCACTAGTGCAGTACTTATTGCGACGGCTCCACGAGCATCTCGCTAGCAGCTCAACAGCAACAGATTTCTCAGCAATGACGATTGAGCACATCTATCCGGAGCATCCAGCCAACGGCAAGCCTCTGCCCGCGAAAGTTACTGGCGCACTCGGAAATCTGATCTTGGTCTCGGAGCCATTGAACGCAAAGTTGGACAATAAGCCTTTCGTGGAGAAGCGCGCTTTGTACCACAAAGAGAACGTCCCGATGGACCCTGTCCTCAAGAAGGCTTCAACCTGGGGAGCGGTCCAAGTCAAGGAACGAACTGAGCTGCTCGCAAAGTTGCTGTACGAGAAAATCCTCAAAGTTTGACATGCCGTGTGCACGAGAGCGATTTCGGCCGTCAGGGTCCTCGCCGGGAGGTTCGTCCACCGCTTTGGGGAATCCGCGCAGAAGATGAGCCTGACACTAAAATCGACGCTCTCGCTGGTACGTCGAGATCTGAGGACCACGCTGGTCTCATTGGTATGCACCTCTGAGGCTGTCAGAGCTCGTACACGCCGTCAGTGGAACCGAGCCGTACCGACGAAGCCTAGCCCGAGTCAAGCCCATTCTTAGTTGAAACTCTCCACGGCTCACGATTACGCGACCTTCTTCTTCGATACGGTTGATGTCTTCGCCTCGATCTTCAGTTCCCGCTTGAGAGCTTCGCGAAGCTTCGGGAGATGGCGGTAGCCCACCACCTTCCTCAAGCGCGGTTCGATGTCCACGAGCGCCGTCGCCAGCCAGCGCTGGCGTTGGCTCGAGTTCTTCCAGTGGTCGACCTTCGCGCAGCGTTCCTCCACCAGGGCATTGACGGATTCAAGGCAGTTCGTCGTCTTGAACGAACGGCCCAGCACCCCGTATACGCCGAGTCGATGCACGCTCAGCGTCTCCTCGAGTCCTTCCTCCAAGCTGCCAGCTGCGGATTGGTTCCGCTCTTCTAACTCACCGTGAAGTTGCTCGAGCGCAGCGAGGGCGTCTTTGTACTCCGGCCTGTTGTAGGCCCACTGAAGCCGCTTGCGCCACGACCCCTGCTCGCCCTTGGACAGGTAGCTCACTACGTTTTCACGTTTGTGCCACTGGCAGCGTTGTATCAGGGCCCGCTTACGGAATGCCTTCTTTACTGCCGCTTGGAGACCCTTGCCGCCGTCGATGATCACCAGTAGACCCTGGGAGATATCGAGTCCCCGCTCGAGCAGTGAACGCAGAAACGGCGTCAACACCTGCGCGTTCTCCGTGTCCGTCTCCACGAAGCCCAAGAAGCGTTTTTCCCCAGAAAGCGTAATGCCCAGCGCCACAACCATCGTGGCGTCGGCGAACGTCTTCCCGTCTAGAAACAGCGCCACCACATCCTCGCCGGATAGATCCCGTTCCTGCATCTCTCGGAGCTTCGTCGCGCTTGCTTCAACGAACTCTCGGGACACCGTCGAGCTCGACAGCCCGATGGCGCCCGGAATCGCTTCCGCTGCCGCCTCGTAGTTGCGACAGGAGATTCCGTAGAGAACTCGTTTCAGCAGTAGATCATTCACCTCACCGCCGTGGCTCAGCGCCTCGTACGACCGCAGCGGAATCTCTCCTCCCTCGATGCTCCGAACCCGGGCACACGGATCGGTACCCGCTGGCCGGCAAGCCCTACCGTGCCCGGGTTGGTTCCGTGACGGCGACCACGCACCGACTCTTCCTTGCGAGCGTATCGCCCCCCGGCCAACGCCTTCACTTCGTCGTCGAGCAACTCGTGAACGCGCATTAGCCCCAGGGGGACCAACGAACGGATCATCTCTATCTTGGCATCCAGCTCGAGCTCCGCGTACTCCTCGCGACTCACGAGCGCGACCTCACCCAAACGACGTGACTTCTTGGGCGCAACCTTTTCGTGATCTTGATCATTTTCCTACTAGAAATGTTCTCTTGACATAAAAGGAAAAATGAGGTGTCCTTCACAATCCTAAATAAAGAAAACGGTCGCAGCTAAGCGGCCGATGGAGGGACACCTCAATGAAAAGCAGTATCACGCGGGAGGAGTTTAGTAAAGAAGTAAGTCGTCTATCCGAGGAGTTCGCGGAGCAAGTGTGGCAGGCGGTCGTGGAAGCGGAAGCTGATGTCGAACGGTGTGACGAGTGGATGCGGGTCAAGGGCAGCGAATACCTGCGTGAGGTACTGGGCAAGGCGCTCAGCCAACGCTCGGAACGACTCGGTGTGTCAGGCGCATGCGAATGCGGCGCGTCGATGGAGTTTCGACAACATCGAGCGTTCCGGGTGCACACGGTACTGGCGGGTCGGGATGTGGAGCTGAGTGTGGTTTACGCTCAGTGCTGTGAGTGTCGTCAAGGCAAGTATCCGCTGCTGGAAGAGATGCGGGTGGACCAGGAGGGATTCACGCAAGCCTTACAAGAGTTGTCGCTGTTGGCAGGAGTGATCGAACCCTACCGCTCGGCGAGCGAGCAATTGCTGCGAAAGTTCACCGGGGTGGTCGTGAGCTCCGAGAAGATTCAAAGCTTGGTAGGCGCCGATGGGAAAAAGGCGGAGGGTTTTTCGAAAGAGCCTGCGAACGAGGTGGAAGCTGGAACGGGCAGACGCCATAAGGGACCGCTGTACATAGGGATAGACGGCGGGATGGTATTCGTGGACGGCCGCTGGCAGGAAGTCAAGCTAGGCTGCCTTTATACCGAGCAAGGGCGTGTGCAGAGCAAGCTCGGACGCGGAGAGTTGACCGAACGACAGGTCGTAGGGGTTCGAGGTAGCCCCGAAGCACTCGGCGAGGTTTTGTGGCCTCGCTCTTGCTCAATGGGGGCGGAGTCTCGCAAGGTCGTCATCCTGGGTGACGGTGCGCCGTGGATTTGGAATCTTGCGGAGGAGCTGTTCACCGATCGAGTCGAGATCCTTGATTGGTATCACGCCGACGAGAATATCAGCCCTGTGGCACGGGTGGTTTTCGGCGAAGGCACCGACGAAGCCGCACAGTGGCGCAAATCGCAACTCGACCGTCTATACGAAGACGCCGTGGATGAGGTGATCGAGGGTTTGCGGTTTCTGAAAAAGCGTCATCGTTCCAAAGACGAAGAGATCGACAAGCTCACCGGCTACCTCGAGAGAAACGGGCATCGAATGAAATACAGAACGTTTCGACAAAGCGGCTACTACATCGGCAGCGGTGCCGTGGAAAGTGCCGTGAGCCACGTTATGCAACAAAGGATGAAGCGAGTCGGGAGGAGATGGCACGCCGCTGGGGCCGATGCAATGCTCGCACTGCGCTGTGTCTTCCGAAGCACGGGCGCCTGGGATTCGTTCTGGAACTATCGAAAACAGGTCGCATGAACGGAAGTCGATTGCGCCCGACTTCTTGCGTTTCTTGACTGAACGTAGCAGACTTCCCATCTCGGCTCCTTTCTCTTGCCGCTTGATGTTGTTCGTTCAAACGTCATCAAACCACGGGGTTTGGAGCCGTTTCAATTCCCAACTAAGATTGGCACACTTTCCCTAGCCCTACATAGAAGCCGATCGCTGGAGCGGGGCTCAGCCTCGCTCCGGCTCGGCGTGACCATTTCGTGACCATATGGGCGACGCCGATGGGCTAAGCGATTGAAAACAAAGCGGAAAGCGAATTGTGGTGCCGAAGGGGGGATTCGAACCCCCACAGGTGTTACCCCATACGCCGGGCAGTTTTATCTCGTAGAGGCGAAGACGTGCTGGAGGACGACGACTCGGCCGTGCTCCATTACCACGAAGAGCCGAGGGCCAGGGCGCGAGAGCGCCTTTTGTCAACCGGGAGGGGTAGAGGGAGCGGTGGACCGAGAAAGCGCCGGAGAACGCGTTCTCGTCAGCCCTGCGGGAAACGGAGAGCGGGGTTGCCAGGCGCCGGCTCGACGAATACGATTCCAGTCCCATGACAACACTTCCGTCGGACTGGGAACCGCTGGGCCACGAGGTCGGTCCCTTCGGCCCCGACGATCTCGAGATCCAAGGATTCCCGGAACCAAGTCGGAGTGCCCTAAGGTGGCAAGTGCGCATCGCGGCACGCCCGAATGTCGTCTCGTTAGCGATACCGTGGCGCTCGCCGCCGATTCCCCGCGATCTCGATCTTTCAGATGTTCCGCAAGTAAAGCTGGCTATTGCGACCAGACTCCGGTCCGTCATACCTCGGAACGTAACGCCGGACGAAGCTAACTTGCCAACCCGTTTCCATTTCTGAGTTGCTAAGCCGCGTCGCCCGACGCCGTCCTGGTCAAGTGGCGAGCGGTCTGGAGAGCAGCGTCATATCTCCCAGCCGCGACAGAAAAGCGAAATGCAAATATGCCGGGCGTGACCGCTCGCCGAGCTCACTCTACGCTCAGCTCGAAGCGGCAGCAAGCGCGTTGAAAGGGTGAAATCTTGCGTACCGCCTTTTCAGCGTGTCTCGTCTTCGGGGGTTACCTCAGGTATGGGCAAGCGGCCGGGGAGGGCTTGCGCGGCGAATATGGAGGTCGGTTGCGGGAGTTTTCAGGAAGAGCACTAGTGTTCGCCCTTTTCCGGTCAAGAGGCGTATTGGGAAGCGGGGCGGACGGGAACGGATGCTGACGCATCCGAAAAGGGTACCCCTGGGCGGTTAGGAGAGCGCGGGAGAACCGTTCTCGTGGGGCCCACGCGGTTCTTCACTCTCGTCCAAGCTTTTGAGGCCTTACTCTTTCGTCGATGACCGCCTTCGCGAAGTCAACACTGGCCTCCCAGGCTTCTTCCCTGGATGGATACGTGTTCGCTGCGAAATATTGTGTCTCCACGTCATCGCTACCGTCGGGTGTTAGGACGCACACTGATATCGACCACTCGCCCTCAGGGCGCGGATCCGGCTGCGGCAAGATAATTCGGGCGCGGTAGCGGACGACTGGCGCTTCTTCGTATTCTGCCTCTTTCCAGTTTTCGGGATTCATTTGGGGAGCCTCCTTGAGCGACCTTTTTGCCCCTTTGGCCGACAAGCGTCTCGTCAGCGCCGTACCTTCGTTGACTGAACCGCGTGCCGGACTCGGCGCGCACTGGATTCATCTAGTCCGCACTCTAAGGCTAGCTTGTAGAACTCTTCGTGATGGCTCCGTGGATCGAGTCGGTGTCGGCGCGTATGCTCGCGGGCGAGCTTGTCTAGGTCTTCGGGGTCGACGAAGCTGTCCCTAGCGAGCTCTGCGAAACTGTCTATCGTTTCATCGGGCAAGCTCGGCCCGTACACCCAATACTTCAGGTAGTCGAGGAAGTTCCCGTGACGGAAGATGTCGCGGCCAATCGTGCCGTTCTGCTCGAAGACCTCTTTCCGAGACTTGCCGTGGCCACCAATATTCAGCTCGGGATAGACAAAGTAACAACGGCGGATATCTGGCACGGCGCCGCGTTCGAGTAGGGACTCGGTAAGCTCGCCGGCGGCGTCTAGAATCGCAAGGTCTTCTTTGTGACTTCGGCTTCGGCTGGTGGCGAGCTCGAAATCAATCTTGCTAACCAGCTCGGCCTCGTCGTCGGTCAGCTCGATCCAAAGCTTCATTTCAAACCCCGACCATATCACTTCTTCCGCGTCTTCTTTTCCCGGCCGGTCGGAGGGGGCATCTCTCCCGCCGCGACGGAAGCCCCAGACGTACGCCGGGCGTGACCGCTCGCCGAGCCCACTCTACGCTCAGCTCGAAGCGGCAGCAAGAGCGTTGAAAGTCAAAGTTGTGGGTGGATGGGGTCAAAGCGGAGGCTTCGGACAAGGGGATGGGCGAGAACGCGGCCTTAGAACGCGTTCTCCGCGGTCAAAGTGCTGGACTTCGACCTCGCGGGAGGACATTCTCCGTCCGGGGCAGAAAAATCTCGAGGAAGAGGGAGAATTGACGAGTTACTTTTCGTCTTACATGAGAGAAGACTGGGATCCTACGTGAGGCGAGCGCGACGGCCAGATTGCCGGCGGGACCGCTCGTTTCCGAGGCCGACTGACGTGTGAAAGCCGGGGAACGGGTGGGTGCGGATGCGCGCCTACCCACCGGCAGACAAATAGGGACGGTGCCAACCTTTTTTTTCGGAAAGGGCTGGCGCGACCGTTCGGGCAAATTGCCGGAAGGTTCGAAGAAAAGGGGCTCGAGGTTCGCGCAGGAGGCCACGACTCGGGGCGGCCCATACCTGAGGTACCCCCGATTTTGTTCACTTACGGGGAAGCGGTGATCTTGGGGAGGCTAGCGGTGAGGCCCGCCCCGGAGAGAGGCGGACCTCCCCATCGCTCGAGATCTCACCTCGAGCTGGTAAATCGTAGCACGCGTTCGTTGTCGACAGGCGACCGCAGTTATAGGATCGCTTATGCAGTCAGCAGAGAATTGGACGCCGGCGGACGCCGTCTCGTCGTCAAGGAATGCCAGGCGTGCTCGAGGCGGTTTCGGCGGTACTGCTCGCCGGGGTTCGAGCGCTTCAGCGACTATGCGGGAATTGCCGGGGGACGTCGGAGGGGCGGGCGCTCGCGGTGCGGCCAGAAGGAAGAGGGCGGGGGCCTCCTTCAACGCTGTTATCGAGCGTCAATGAAGTTGATTCCTCTTTGTTTCAGCGTCTTCCTGAAGAGCTCAAAAAGACTGTCGCTTACCATTAAGTCATCGGCCACTTGCGAGAAGATCTTCGGGAACTCGGCCCATGTGGTGTCGTAGCCTTCGAGAATCGCTTCCATCCCGAGACGGGACCAGTGACCGTGTGAGCCCGTTGGCGATCCGGGTTCGTCGCTCAGGAACAGCGTCACCGGTGATTTCTTCGCCAGCTCGTCCAAACCACGGGAGATGATTTCGTCCCCCGGGTCGACGTGAAAGGCAATTTGGTCCCGCAACTTGAAGTACGACTTGTCCCGTCCCGACGTTTCTCGAATTCAAGAAGTTGCTTCCATTCGTCCGAGTTTTTGTCGAAGAGGCGGGCTTTGGCGAGCGTCGACCTGAGTTTCTGTATAGCCTTTCCGTATTCTCTAAGTGTTCCGACCGCGAGCCACGTCATCGTATAAAGGTCTCGAGTCACAGCGACCGACTCGTGAGGGCAGTGCGTCTCGAGTAAACGAACGAAATGCATGAGGCTAGTCAAGCGATCGGCTTGAATGAAGCAACGACAGAACGCGGACAGGATCTCCTCTCCCAAAGTAGAACGGAAGCTGGCCAGGTCATCGATCTCGAGGCGAAGCACGCCCTCATCGACAAGGAACTTCACCGTCGCCATCTTTCTAATCCTTTTGAGGTGCGAGGGGTCTGTATTCCTACTTCTTCCGCGCCGCGGGACCCCGAGACCTTACCGCGTGTTGTGGTGATGGGAATTCTCTGGCTGGATCCGCTGCCGAGCGCAGGGTGCAAGGTGTTTACAACTTCTCAATCTCTTCGGCTACAGCACCAATCCATTCTAGGGTCAACTTGTACTTTTGCTGCGAGTCGGGGTCCGGGGCTAGCGGTTTCTGATTCCTCAGCGCTGACTCGTACTCCTTCATTTCGTCGATCAGGTTTTTTCCATCAAGCAGTCGAGGCAACACGACATAGCCATCGAAGTCAGCTTGACCTCGGTTATCACGATACGGAATATTCTCGTACCGTCTCACGAGGTTGTCACTCGTTAGCGGTCGAGCGCCCCGTCCTCCGTTGAGAGATGAGCGAGGAGCTTCGGAGAGAGCATTACGCCGATCCATTTCTGCTTCCTCTCGTGATCATAAGCGTCTACAATTGGTGGACCGGCAACAACTAGGTTCCCGTCAATTTCTGTTCGAGTAAGCTTGCCGACGGAAATTGCGCCACGTACTGGCCAGCCAAGAGTTACGAGCGCCTCTCCACACACGCGTCCGACAGCCAAGACTAGCGCTTGCAAGAAGCCCGTCGGCGTTCCATCGGTGCTGATGACAATCGTGTCAGAGAACGTCACGTACTGAAGGAGAAGTGGTTCGTCGAACGGTCTATAGATAGCTCGGTGGAGGATCCGAAAGTAATCGCCGCGCTTCTCCTCGAACTCTCCTGTAGCCACGAGCGTCGAGAAACCGAGGATATCCAACAAAGCGACGTAGCTCTCAGCATGCTTCTGACTTCGATGGCTATGTCGTGTTGCCTCGACATTACGAGACGGATCCCTCAACAGAGCGTCAATACCACGCTGCGTGATGTGGACAGTCGGTCCCACACGCGCTTTGCTCCCGTGACCGATGTAGGCGGCGCGTTCAAGCTCATCGAGGTCCTTGCGAAAATCGGCATCGATAACGTAGTTGTCGGCATCTACCGTGTCGTCATAACCCGCCACTTCGGCCAGCTCCCGATCGGGAACCATGTGCGGCGGCATTACGATCCCGTACATCGTCTCTAGGAGCTTTTCTCTGTCTGTCAGTCATCGTCTGTCGTTCGGCATCGTCCGGAGCTTCGCAGCCGCCTGCTGACGGCGGGGGAAGTCTACCACCACCGGGCGCACAAGGCCCCGACTTGTCGAGAAGAGAACGGATGCAGCCGTTGGACATGAGAGAACCGTCATCAAGGAGCGCTCGACGGGCCGCCGTCTTACTGAAAAGGAGCGGCGACCCGAAGGCCACCGCCCCATGAGGATCGGTTAATTGGGATTGTTACTCGTTTGCCCTCTCGCTGATTCGAGCCCTCAACTCCGCCTGCAGTCGCCTCACTTCCTTACTCTTATCGCTAAGTCTCTTCCAGACTCTCGCGCCCCACGGCGCTATGCGCCGAATCTCCTTCTGCGTTCGGCTCATGTCACGAGCGACGTAGCGAAGAACGTCTTTCCAGCTCGTTTCCGGCATGTCCTCTGCGATGTCTTCCAGACGCACACGGACAAGCTGTGCAGGCTGTCGCCAGGGTTGCTCCTCTAAGCCTCTCGCCTCGTCTTCCGCCCACGCTTCGCCTTGTTCTGCGAGCCGACGCAGCTTCGCGCAAAACACCTTTCCGTGGGCTGACGAGCCTACGTGACACATCTCGTGCAGCAGCGTGCGGCGAATTGTCTCGTCGTCGCGCCCGGCGACCACGTAGAGGATCCGGCGCCGATTGTCGCAGTAGCCACTAGTAGTTACGTGTTTTCTCGGGACGCGCTCGACCAGTGCGACGCGGTAACCACGGAGCCGGCGGGAAAAGTAACGGGCCTTTAGGTCCTCGAAAAGCTCCCGCAGTTCGGTCTCCGTCATGGCTCACCGCCTTTCTCGTCAACGTCGTCGTGGATAGCAATGTCGACCTCGAGCAGATCAGCTATCGCGGCCTTCCACAGGCCGATCTTGGTCTGCCACCGCTCTGCGTCGAGCTCTGACATAGGGCTGGTGCTCGGCCGATACCGGAGCCGCGATGCGACCAGTAGCAAGGCCACACCGAGGCCCTCGATCAGGCCCCTGTAGTCTTTGGAGTCGTGCAGCTCGAGCTCGCGGCACCAGTTTCTGAGCGCCTGCTCGAACTTCTGATGGTGGGAGTAAAAATCCGGCATGGGTTCACGTCCTTTGCCTTTCACGTTGGTTGAACCGCCGGCAAGGCGACGTGAACGCCCTGTCCCTCGGGGAGCTACCCCTCGGTGAGCCGACGGCGGTGGGAGTCTACCACCGCGTGGGACCCACGCCGTTTTGGACCCCGCGGGGGCGGGCTGGACCCAGGACGTGAGAAAAAATTAGTTGTTGACTAGCGGTACCGCTATGTTATAGAATGGCGGTTCATTGGGATACGTGACGAAGCTGCAGGTGATCAAACGAGCCAACGACACCCGTCAGTTCTATGTGATTTGCCCGTCGCCTTTAGCGCAGGCGCTAGAGATGGAGCAGGGCGAGGAGCTGGAGTGGGTGGTGGAGGATCGAAACACCCTGATTGTGCGTCGGACGCCAAAGGCGAAGCGAGGGAGAAAGCGGGGTAGACGTGGGTGATAACCAAACGTCGCTTCCCGGCTTTCCGAGTCCGCGAAAACGGAACGATGGTGATGACGGCGATGAGGGAGAACGCGCGACACAGGCTCGGTTGAAGGTGGTCGATCGCGCGCAGCTGCTGCTGCGGACGGTGGACGTGGAGCGATTGATCCCAGAGGATGACCCAGCGCGTGCGATCTGGGAGTTCGTGGGTTGGCTGGATCTCAGCGGGTACACGGAGCAGATCCGCTCCGTCGCGGGTGGCGCAGGCCGGCCCGCGTTCGATCCGCAGCTACTGGTGAGCCTGTGGGTCTACAGCTACAGCCAGTCCGTGAGTTCGGCCCGCGCCATTGAGCGGCTGTGCGAGCATCATCCGGCTTATCAATGGCTCACCGGAATGCAGAGCATCAGTGCGCACACGCTATCGGACTTTCGGGTGACCCATTCGGAGGCCCTACACGAGTTGTTTGTGCAAACTTTGGGGCTTCTGAGTGCAGACGGATTGATCACGCTCGAGCGAGTCATGCTGGATGGGACGAAGGTGCGCGCGAATGCTTCGTCGAGTGGATTTCGCAGCAAGCCTCGTGTGGAGGCGTATCTGAAGGATGCGCGTGAGGCGGTCGAGGCTCTCGAAGCACAGACGGAGGAGGAATCGAGCCGGCAGATGCAGGCAGCACAGCAACGCGCCAGGCGAGAGAGACAGGAGCGTCTAGAATCAGCGTTGAAGGAGTACGACAAGCTGGAAGCCGCCAAAAGCCGCGTAAAACGCGTGAGCACGACCGATCCCGACGCGCGGGTGATGAAACAAGCCGAGGGCGGCTCCGCACCTAGCTACAACGTCCAGGTCTCAACGGATGCCGCGCACGGCCTGATTGTCGACATCGATGCCACGCAGGCCGGCAGCGATTATCAGCAGCTGACGCCCGCCATACAACGGCTTGAGCAGAGCATGCACCGCGCGCCCGAGCAGATGGTCGTAGATGGGGGCTACATCAGTAGCAACAACATCACGGAGATGGCGAAGCGCGACATCGATTTCGTCGGTCCCCAATCCGAGAACAAGGCAGCAGAGGCTAATCGGCGCAAGTCGTATAAGCACCACGGCGTGAGTCCGGAATACGAGGCGTCGAAGTTTGTCTTCGATACGGAGACCAACACGTATGTGTGCCCGCAGGGCAAGCACTTACGCTACGACGCCAAGCAGGAAAGCCATGGCACGATGTGCTATCGATACAAGGCGTCGGAGCAAGACTGCCAGACGTGTCCGGCCAAAGATCAGTGCTGTCCTCGTACGCGGCACGGCCGCTCGATCGAGCGGCGCGAACTCTTGCCCGACATAGCCGCGTTCCGCCAGAAGATGCAGACCGACGAAACCAAGGCCATCTATAAGACACGCTCGCAAGTGGCCGAGTTCCCGAATCTCTGGATCAAAGCCAAGTTTGGCCTGCGGCAGTTTAGCGTGCGCAGAATTGCCAAAGTACGCACTGAATCTCAGTGGGTCGCCCTCACCTACGATATCCTGCAGTGGATTCGCCTCCGCTGGAGGCCAAAGATGGTATCGGCGCTCGCGCCGACGTGAGCGCATTGAGCACACGCAGCCCGATTCGTTTAAGCACTAGTTAGAAAGCTAGTCAAAAAGCAACAACGAAACGCCGATACGATACCGGGTGAATCCGCACCACGCGGACCCGCCCCCCTAGTTGACACAAGTGCGGACCAACCATCCCCATCTCCCTGGGGAAACGCGATTTTTTCTCAGGTCCCCATTGTGGACCCAGTTCCGATCACGGCTTCCGGCCTGTCTCTCTAAGTATTTGATTCTATGGAGCCGGCGAGAGGATTTGAACCTCCGACCTGCTGATTACGAATCAGCTGCTCTACCACTGAGCTACACCGGCTTGGATGGGCAGGCGCCCGCAGCGGCTAAAGAGTTGCTGTCGGACGAAAACATTTCAGGATACCCAAGGGGCTGGAACGTGTCAAGAAAGTTCCCCCCGTCACCGGACGCCCCGGCGGATCGATGCGCGCCGTCCTCTCCCCCATGGGGAAAGGTAATCACTAGAAGAAACGAAACACGGCGCCGACCGTGAGCTCCGTGCCGTTCGGATCGGCAGAGTTGCCCGCGAAAGCGAGGCCGTCCGAGACGAAGTGGAATCGAACGTCGAAGCGAAGTCCGAGCCAAACGGGATTCCGGAAGAAATACTTGACGCCGCCGCCGAAGTTGAAGTCGTTGCCGGAGATGCTCTCGATGCCGGCGATCGGGCTGGTGGGTGTCTGCTTGAGCCGACCAAATCCGCCGGTACCGTAGGCAACCAGTCCGATCTCGAGCGGGAACTGAAAGACGATGTTACCGCTCCAGACGCTCTGGCTGGCGTCGAACTGCTCGCCGAGATCGGCCCGACCCGCCGTGTTGTCGTTCACCTGAAAGGAATACGCGTTGTTGCCACGCGAGAAGTTGAACTCGGCGGCGAGTCTCTCGGTGAACGCATAGCTCGCCCGAAACCCCAGGAACTTGCCGAAGGAAACGTTGTTCGCTTCCCCTGTCACGGTCTGAAAGATGTCGGTCACGCTTCCCAGGTCCTGGCTCATCGACAATCCCCCGACGAAGCCGGAGACTTCGATCTTCTTCGGAACCGATTGTCCCGGCGCGGCGGGATTGACCTGGTATTGCGCCATCGCCGGCACCGCGATGAGAAGCAAGGTTGCCAGGAGCGCGCCCAAGCGCGCCATCGCGCCCCTCACGGATTCACCTCGATGTCCACGCTGCCGGTATTCTGTCTCGGTACAACCTCAGCCCGGCCGTCTTCGTAGAGCGTATCGCTGTAGTCCAGGTCGACGAGTTGTTCGGGGAGACCGTAGTCCGCCGGCGACGTGGGATCCGAGATCGGGCCGACCCGTACCGCGTGGGGACCCGCCTTGAGGCCCTCTATTCGGTAGTTGCCGCTGGCGTCCGCGAAGAATCCGATCGTCTCATCGGTAAAGGGATTCAACACGTTGATATGGGCGAAGCCGAGTCCCTGACCATTCTTCGTGATCCGTCCTGAGATGCTTCCCGTGCCCGCGGAGAATGCGGTCGATGGATAGAGAACCGACGCCCCCGCGATGTTGTCCGAGGTCAGAGATCGACCGGTGACCGAGCCGGGAGGAAAGGCGAATGGGTACATGATGGCGGAGCCCTCAACCAGCGTCTTGCGGAAATCGGTGGTTTGCATGACACCGGTGGAGGAGTGCCCAAGGCCGAGGAAATGACCGATCTCGTGGGTGGCGACCGATTGAAAGTCGAATCGGCCAGGTTGACCGGAGGGCACAACCGACCAGGGAATCCCGCTATTGAAAATGATGTCCGACTCCACGATCTCACCATTACGGATGTCGAACACCCAGGTCGTGATGCCGAGCACCCCGCTGTCCTCGAACTCGGGGTCTCCGGGCTCGGAAAAACCCAGCGTGTTGATGAAGTCGAACACCACGAACGGTTCTGCCTCGGTGATCCCGCCAAAGCTGAACGTGATGGTCGAGCTCTCGAGGCTCTCCCAGGTCTCATACGATGCCTGTACGACCTCGACGGCCTGATCGACGCTAACACCGGCAACGCCGCGGTTCTTGACGAAGTAGTCGACCGGTATGCTGTCCGACGACCAGTGGAGCTGTTCGACCCGACCCGAAAAGTCGAGGAACTCAACGAACTGATAGGCGGTACCGAATGGTGTGAACGCGAGGAGGAGTACCAGCGCTAGAGCGATCTTTTGTCTCATGAACGGCTCCCGGTCAGCGCAGTGCCGCCTGGATGCGGGACTCGACGTCCGCCAGACGATAACGGGTGATCGGATCCCCGGGCTGACGGGAATCCGTGCGGTGGTTGGCGAGCATGAGCGAGCTGATGTCGCGCTTGAGAATCTCCTCGCCTCCCTCGCTGGTGACGATGCTGAACTTGCCCATTGAGAGACCGAGTACCCTCGGAATGCGGGCCTGGGAGCCGCTACAGAACAGGAGCACGCGCTCGCCGATTCCGAACTGCGGCGCGCCGAGCACCATCGCCCGAAAGTTGCCGACCTGGCCGCCGAGAATGCGGACGGTCATGAGCCTCGAGCCGGTGTCGCCCTTGAGAAAACGTTCCACTTCGAGCATGACGTTCGTGTAGATTCGCGTCCGGTCGGTGTTCCAGTCAGAGCGCAGAGCAAGTACACGACCGATCACGATGGCCTGGGAGCGGTCGGTCATCTCTTCCATATTCATCGGGATGACCTTGCTGGCCTCGGCGTCGGCGCAATGCAGAACGCTCAACGCCATCATCAGAATCGTCACCCCTATTGCTCGTGCTGGCATCGTTCCTCCTCGAAACGGCTCCGTTCACTCTCAGCTGGCAAACGCAACCTTAATCTTACCGCGACGCGAGGCGGTCGAAAAGAATGTTCGCTGAAGCCTAGGATTGAGCGGCGCGACGCCGCACGTGCTGCATGACCGCCTCCGCCGCACGCCCGGAAGCGCCTCCCCCACCCAGACGGGCCCGGACCTCATCGAGGCCGGACCGCATCGCATCCGCCGCTTCCCCACCCCCGAGGAGCCGATCGGTCTCCGCGGCGATTCGGTGGGGGTTCATGTCGGCCTGAATGAGCTCGGGCACCAGCCGCCGCCCGGCAATCAGATTGACCAGCGCGTAGTGAGGCACCCGGACGAAGGGTCGACCCAGCAGGTACGTCAGCCAGCCGACCTTGTAGACCACCACCATCGGTGTCCGGCAGAGGGCCGCCTCGAGCGTGGCGGTGCCTGAGGCCACGATCGCGGCCGAAGCGTGGGTCAAAGCGTCGTAGAGCTCGCCCTCAACGAAACGGACCCGCTCCTTGGCGTTCCCCAACCGCGTCTCCAGAAACGAGGCATCGATGGTCGAGGCCCTGCTCACGAGAACCTGGAGATCCGGCCGACCCCGCCACAGCTTCTCCAGAGCCTCGGCCAGAATCGGACCATGGATCTCGACCTCCCGCCTCCGGCTCCCGGGAAGCACCGTCAGGAGCGGCTTCGACGGCTCGAGGCCCATCTGCTCGAAAAAGGAGGTCCGATCCGTCTTCGCCTGCGCCAGATCGACAAGGGGATGCCCCACCGCGCGAACAGGCACACCCTCCTTCTTGTAGAGACTTTCCTCGAACGGAAGGAGGACCAGGATCTCCTCCCCCGTCTCCCGAAGCGCGCGGATGCGACCCCGGCGCCAGGCCCAGACCTGAGGGCTCACGTAGTAGACGATGGGAATCCCGAGCGCCTTCAAGTCGCGGGCAAAGCGAAGGTTGAAGCCGGAAAAATCGATGAGAACGGCGACGTCGGGGCGCTTCTCCCGCGCCGCGGCGAGCAGCTTATCCCGAGCGCGCCTCAGAGCCGGCAGCCGACTCAGGACCTCCACCAGCCCGATGACGGAGACCTCTCGCATGTGAACGACGAGCTCGGCGCCTGCGCCAGCGAGCCCATCTCCCCCCAGGCCGAAGACTTCGACGTCCGGCTCGAGCTTACCAAGCTCTCTGGTGAGCTGGGACGCGTACAGATCTCCGGAAGCCTCGCCGCAGCTGATGAGAACTCGCGGCTTCACAAGCGTTGTCGGCGTAGACCTCGTTTTTCGGAAGGTGCGGGGACTATAGCATGCTGCGGCGGGCTCCAGGAATCGATGCTCTTGCGTGCGGCGGGCTACTCGGAGCGAAGCGCGGTTGAGACCGGGGTTTTGAGTGCTCGGAGCGCCGGAACGAATCCCGCCGCACAGACGACCACAAGCAGCAGCCCCGGGACGACAGCGAAGATCGCGGGATCGGTCGCCTCGACGCCGTAGAGCCACCGGGACAGGCCTCCGGTCGAGAGCAGGGCCAGGAGAAGACCGACGACGATTCCTGGAAGCGCAATGCGCACTCCCTGGAACGTTAGAAGCTTCACGACGTCACGCTCGCGCGCACCTAACGTGATGCGGATACCGAGCTCCTGGGCGCGCTGGCGTGCCAGGTACGACAAGAGCCCGTAGAGCCCGACGACGGAGAGCACCAGTGCCAGAAGGCCGAACGTCCCGACGACGGAGGCGCCCAGATTCACCGGAAGCAGCGCGACCTTCATCTGCTCGCGCATGGTGCGGGTATCGAACACCGGAAGATCCGGATCGAGCGCCGCAACCTCCTGTTCGGTGAGGTGCAGGACGGACTCGGCATCGCCTCTCGCGGCGACGTGAAAAGTCATCACCGTCGGGTAGCTCTGCTTCGCGGAAAGATAGAAGTACGCCACGGGGTCCTCGCCCAGGCTGTAGTACTTGGTGTCCTTGCGGTAGTAGTGCGTGAGAACGTGGGGGCGATTCGGTAAGCTGAACGCCGGGTGTGTCGTTTTTCTCGCGGGCAGAGAGAGAGGGAAAAAAGGACTGGACAAACGCTGGCTGACTGTGTAACCTCAGGCTGGGAGGAAAACAGTGACCCAGGCAGGAAACGCTGCACTCGACACCGCAGCCAAGCGACCCACCTTTTGCGGCACGACCGTGACCGACGAGGAATGGAGCGTGCTGACGGAGATCATCGCCACGTGTGGTCTGTCCCGGCACGAGCTGGCGCGCACGATCTGTGAGGGCCTGGGGTGGGTTCGTCGGAACGGCAATCTCAAGACCCGGGAATGCTACGAGTACCTGGAGGTTGTCGAAGCGAAGGGGCTGGTGACGTTGCCCCCGCGTCACGAGCAGCGGCGCCGCGGACCGACGAGCATCCACTACACGAAGGCTGGTCGCGAGCGGCCACGGCGTGAGGGCAAGCTATCGGACGTCGCTCCGGTGATGCTGGGCTTGGTGGCGAACGCTGAGGAGCGAGCGCTATGGAGGGAACTGGTCGCGCGTTACCACTACCTGGGCCACAAGGTGGCCTTTGGCGCGCACCTGCGGTACTTGGTCTGGATCTCGAATCCTCGGCGGGAGCTCTGTGGGTGCGTGCAGTTCTCCTCGGCGGCGCGGTGGCTTCAGGCGCGTGACGGCTTCATCGGTTGGGATGACGCAACGCGGCAGAAGAACCTTCCCCGGGTGGTCAACAACAGTCGGTTCCTGATCCTGCCGTGGCTTTCCATCAAACCACGCTCGTCACTTAATCGACTTCCGAGCGTGGGCGCGGCTCTTGCCCGCGACGACAGCCTCACCCGGTCGGCCCACCCAACACGTCACGCCGAGGACGGCTCCCTCCGGAGCTTGGGGCGGGCGTCGCGACGAAACATCAGCCAGCCGGCTTCCGGGGCGGGCCCGGGTCTTTGATCAGAATCGAATCGCGTCTCGATGCCGAGACTCTGAGGATTGAAAGGCTTTCGGGACTCGGAGTCTCCTCCCTTTCCAAGCATCCAACCCGACAAGGCGAAGGGATTCAATCGCCGACAGCGAGTAGTTTCGTGCGTCGGGCTGCTACTTCGTCCAGCAACTGTGACAAGTCGCCGAGGAACCGCGAAAGCCCATCCCACCCGAAATTCTCTGGATCAGATTCGCCGCAAACCGTCTCCGGCGGATCCGGTAGCTGTTTATGTGCCGCTTTGTCCAGCAGAAGAGTGACTTCAGATCGAATTGCCTGGCACGTTTCCAAATCAATCTCGGTATCATCATACGGATCGAGCCGCGCAAGTAGTTGAGCTCCGGGAGAGTCGTCTAGCAAAGAAAGATAACTTTGCAATTCTACGCAGAGTGAAACCCAGGGTTCTGGGTAGATGTCGCCCTCAGAACGTCGAATTCCCAACGAAATTGCCATGGGCTTCGTTCCTACCTAATCGGAAACGCAGTTATGAGCTCTCCGGCCTCATTCAGGACCACTTTTAGTCGCGTTACTAGTTTCCCGCGAGCGGTTTTCCCAATCGCCGTACCGAACTCCCGTATCAAGATATAACCTTCTCTACCCAGCGTGTTGGGAGAAAACAGCGTCTCTGCGCTGTCCAGTGTCTGGCGAATGCCTTGTCTGATGTTGAATGCTTCAAGGAACTTTGATTTCCCTGGAATGCTCGATCCTGGCCCATGAACCCGCAGTATCTTGTCTCGCAAAAACTTTGCAGAGATAGTCGCCGTTCGAGCCAAATAGGATGCGCGCGCGAGACCAACCAACCTAGATGCCCGAAACACCCTCCACACCAACGCCGTACCTCGGTAGAGTCCGGCTGCGAGCGCTCCCCCCGCACCGAGGATCAATGCTTCGAAGAGCAGCGCTTCGATCGTAGCGGTAACACCACCCCTGTTATAGGCCGAGATGGTGTTTATAGTGACGAGAGACAGGTTAACGGCGAGAGTGAAGGTAACCGAAAAGAACCCAGTGGGATCTGTTAGATCAAGGGGTGAGTTCAGTGCATAGGTGTAACGGTGAAGCTCAAGAGGATCGACCGTCTTCCTTCGACCCGTCGCCGTGTAAGTAAGGGTAACGTCCGTACCGCTGGGAAAATCCTTCAGGACGACGCGGTTGTTGACGTCGTACGTGTAGTTGATGACCGTCCCGTCGAACTTCGTCCACGCGTTCAGGTTGCCGGCGGCGTCATATGCCCTGATCTCAAAGGTGCCGTCAGGTAGTTCGCGCTTCGCGTCCCGCCCGAGCTCATCGTACTCAAACTTCGTCGTACGAAGATTCGAAAGTGTGCCAATCTTAGTTGGGAATTGAAACGGCTCCAAACCCCGTGGTTTGTGTCCTTGCGGCAGCAGTGCGTGACTTAGGTGCTGTTGGGTTCGTAAGCTGAGCGGAGAGATTGCTCAAGGAGGCCATCGATGCGCTCAAAGAAGGCAGAACTCGAAGACGTTGTGAAACAGTTCGAAGCATGGCGGGCGAAGCCACACGGACGGCTGATCCCGGAGGAGTTGTGGAAAGCGGCGCTGGGGTTGCTCGATCGGTATGCGCCGAGCACGATCTGCAGTCATCTCCGAGTCAATGCGGCGCGATTCAAACAGGTCCGAGAGAGTGGAGGGGCCGTTGTGGGCGAGAAGCGTTTCAAGGGGCACGGGCGAACGGGTGCTACGGGTCGGTCCCCGCGCACAGTACAGGATCGGAGCGCGGCGGAGCGGGTCACGGCGTTAGCTCCAAGTGGCAACGCGTTCGTCGAGCTGCCGCAGTTCGGCATGGGCTTAGGGGGCGGCATGATGACACCGCCGCTCGGCGAGGTTCAGCATGGAGCGAGCAGATGCCGTCTGACGGTGGAGAGCGCAGCGGGGAGCCTCACGGTCGTGACGGCGAGCGGCGAGGGTGAGAATGAGTTGGTCGAAGCCGTGTGTCGTTTCGTGCTCGGCGCGCTGGAAGGCAGCTCCCGAGCATGATCCAGCTCGTTCCCCAGCTGAAGGTGCTGGTTGCCTGCGAGCCCGTCGATTTCCGCAAGGGCATCGATTCTTTGGCTTGTGTGTGCCGGCAACAGTTCCAGCTCGACCCATTCCTCGGAACGCTATTCGTTTTCCGCAACCGTTCAGGCACGGCCCTCAAACTATTGGTCTACGACGGCCAGGGCTTTTGGTTGTGCCAGAAGCGTTTCTCGAAGGGGCGCCTGCAGTGGTGGCCGCGTCAGACGACGGATGGCGTTGCGGCGCTACCCGCCGAGCAGTTGGCGGTGCTTATCTACAACGGACTTCCGCTGCGAGCGGGGATGGCCGAGCCGTGGCGGCGGGTCGGTTGAGCCTTTCCAACGTCTTCTGGTAGCTCCAAGGCAGCCACGACTCGGGTGCTGCTCTAGCGTCTCGAGCGTGCATGGAGATGTTCGTCAGATAGTGCACCGGGTCGACACCGTTTTTTACCGCGGTGCGGATCATGCTCAGGAGCACGTCGCCCACGTCGGCGCCTGCCTGGGTCTTGAAGAAGAGCGAGTTCTTGCGATGCCGTTGTGAGGGCTTCAGCTCCTGCTCGACCTCGTTGTCACCCCGTAGGCTTCCTCCCAGTCATCGACCACCACTCGCGCTGCCAACGACAGCACGTGACTCGCGAGGCCTTTGATGGAAAGCCACGGCAGGATCAGGAACCGACTGTTGTTGACCACCCGGGGAAGGTTCTTCTGCCGCGTTGCGTCATCCCAACCGATGAAGCCGTCACGCGCCTGAAGCCACCGCGCCGCCGAGGAGAACTGCACGCACCCACAGAGCTCCCGCCGAGGATTCGACATCCAGACCAAGTACCGCAGGTGCGCGCCAAAGGCCACCTTGTGGCCCAGGTAGTGGTAACGCGCGACCAGTTCCCTCCATAGCGCTCGCTCCTCAGCGTCCGCCACCAAGCCCAGCATCACCGGAGCGACGTCCGATAGCTTGCCCTCACGCCGTGGCCGCTCGCGACCAGCCTTCGTGTAGTGGATGCTCGTCGGTCCGCGGCGCCGCTGCTCGTGACGCGGGGGCAACGTCACCAGCCCCTTCGCTTCGACAACCTCCAGGTACTCGTAGCATTCCCGGGTCTTGAGATTGCCGTTCCGACGAACCCACCCCAGGCCCTCACAGATCGTGCGCGCCAGCTCGTGCCGGGACAGACCACACGTGGCGATGATCTCCGTCAGCACGCTCCATTCCTCGTCGGTCACGGTCGTGCCGCAAAAGGTGGGTCGCTTGGCTGCGGTGTCGAGTGCAGCGTTTCCTGCCTGGGTCACTGTTTTCCTTCCAGCCTGAGGTTACACAGTCAGCCAGCGTTTGTCCAGTCCTTTTTTCCCTCTCTCTCTGCCCGCGAGAAAAACAACACACCCGGCGTTCAGCTTACCGAATCGCCCCCACGTTCTCACGCACTACTACCGCAAGGACACGCCTGGGGATGGCCACGGCATCATCTTTCACTGCGACGGTGGAAAGCTGACGGACTAGGTCGCGTCGACCGAACGGGGACATTTGATTCCCGCCGCCGGAGCCGTTAGATTCCTGCTCTGAAGTAGCAACCGATATGGCTCTCCGCGCCGGCACACGTCTCGGTCCTTACGAGGTCCTCGCTCCGATTGGCGCCGGTGGCATGGGCGAGGTGTACAAGGCCAACGACACTCGGCTCGACCGAACGGTGGCGGTCAAAGTGCTTCCCGAGCATCTTTCGGACAACCCCGAGCTCAGGCAACGCTTCGAGCAAGAGGCCCGCGCCGTCTCGAGCTTGAATCATCCTCACATCTGACACTCTACGACGTCGGTCGCGAGGACGGCGTCGATTTCCTGGTGATGGAGTATCTCGAGGGGGAGACGCTCGCGCACCGGCTGGAGAGAGGCCCGTTGCCGCTCAATGAAGCGCTCCGTTACGCCCTGCAGATTGCGGACGCTCTCGACAAGGCGCATCGCCAGGGCGTTGTGCACCGCGATCTCAAGCCTGGCAACGTTGTTATCACGAAGGTGGGAGCCAAGCTTCTGGACTTCGGCCTTGCCAAACTCTGGGGGAGTCGCGACAAAGACAGCGGGCTTTCTTCCGTTCCCACCGAAGCCAAACCGCTCACCGAGAAGGGCGCCGTTCTTGGGACGTTCCAGTACATGGCACCCGAGCAGCTGGAAGGAAAGGAGGCCGATGCGCGGGCGGATATTTTCGCCTTCGGAGCGGTGCTCTACGAGATGGTCACGGGGCAAAAGGCGTTCAAGGGCGAGAGTCAGGCGAGCCTCATTGCGGCCATCCTGGAGAAAACGCCAACGGAGATCGGCGAGATTCGACCCGAGGCACCGGCCGTCCTCGACCGCGCGATCATGACCTGCCTTGCCAAGGACGCCGACGATCGGTTCCAGAGCGCGCACGATCTCGGACTCCAGCTCTCGTGGCTCGAAGAAAGTGCGACGCCGGTGGCGCAAGAGCGCGCCCGGCCCGAACGCCGAGAGCTTCTCGCGTGGTCCCTCGCGATCGTGAGCACTGCCGTAGCGCTCGGAAGCTTCGTTTTGTCTTCCCGAGACGCACCTTCATCCGCCAGACCGGTTCGTTTCTCCTTTCATCCTCCCGGCTTCCGTTATGGGAACTACGACATCGTCAGCGTTTCGCCCGATGGAGAGAAACTGGCGTTCATCGCCGAGAACGAGCAGGGCGCGGATCCTCTCTGGGTGCGGCCCATCACCGAGAGCGTTGCCACCCCTTTGGCAGGGACGGAGGGCGCCTACTATCCCTTCTGGTCTCCCGACGGGAGCGCGATCGCATTCGAGCGCCAACGCGGCTTGTTCATCGTCCCCGAGGCAGGAGGTCCGGTGCAAACCGTCGTTGCGGCCGGGCAGTTGCCGGAGGGCTTCGGCGGCTCATGGAGCGCGAGCGGGACCATCCTGCTCGGAAGTCATACTCTAGGACTCTTGCGTGTGGATGGCGGCGGCGGCTCCGTGAGCTCGCTTCCGGAATTGGGCGAGTGGGCGAACTGGCCTTACTTTCTTCCCGATGGGCAGCACTTTCTCTATCTGGGGGTCATGCAAGAGGGGCAGGGAGCCGGCGCTTCGAACCTCGGCATCTTCGTCGCCTCGCTCGAGCGCCCCTCCGAGCGTCGACTTCTCGTTCCCATCAGCTCACGCCCCGTGTTCACGGACGATCATCTCCTCTATGTCCGGGACGGAGTTCTCTTGACGCAGCCGTTCGACCTGGACTCTCTCGAACCTGCGGGCGACACCTTTCCCGTGGCGGACGGTCTTTTTTACTTCCAATCCCATGGCGGCGTCCCCGTGTCGGGAGGGGGAGGCGTGCTGTCCTACGTGGTCCGCCAGCCGGCGCGCCCTTACCTGTGGCTGGCTCGGGACGGGGAAACGATGGATACCCTGGGCGAGCCTTCCCTCTATGGACCAGCATCCCTCTCTCCGGACGGGGGACGCGCGGTGGTGAGCGTGACGTCACCGCGAAACGGCACCCAGGATCTCTATCTCATCGACATCGCTCGGGAGACTTCGACCCGCCTCACACAGGATGAGGCCTCGGAGAGCTGGCCGGTCTGGTCGCCGGATGGTCAGAGGATTGCGCTCTACTCCGACCGAGACGGCCCGCCGGACATCTACATTCTGGATCTCGCCAGCGGCGAGCCCGAGAAGCTCCTCTGGTCGGCCCCCGGCGTGCAGGACCCACTGGACTGGTCCCCGGACGGAAGTGAGATTCTGATAACGGACTTGGCCGACTCGGAAGGAAATCTCTGGTTGGTGCCGGTTTCCTCCGAGACGGAGCCCGTTCCGCTCGCGCCCGCCGTGAGTCGCGCTTCCACGGCGAGTTTCTCTCCCGACGGCCGGTGGCTCGCTTTCGAGTCCTCGGAGTCGGGCCGCCCAGAGATCTACGTCCAGCCGTTTCGCCGCGCCGGTGCGAAGGTGCGTCTCTCGCGTGCCGGCGGCTCGTACCCCCGCTGGCGGCGGGACGGCCGGGAGCTCTTTTTCCAGAGCGGCCAGAGTCTCGTTGCGGTGAGGGTCGAAGCTGGTGCCGATTTCTCGAGCGGGCCACCCGAGACCCTCTTCACGCTCGACCAGCGGTTCTCGTTTCAGGATGTCACGTCCGACGGAGAGCGCTTCCTCGTCAGCGTCGAGCCACGCCCTCACGAGTGGCAGCCTATCGAGGTGATGGTCGGCTGGACGACGTTACTCGAGCGCTGAGCTCAGCTTGCGGCCCGTTCGAATCTCTGGTTACGCGCCGATTTCGCTCGCGTCCACCCCGGACACGCCCCAGCGTGGAGCTCGACGTACTTTTTGCGCCGCACGGGTCGCTCTGGTGGACTTCGGAGACCCCGGCGGCCTATCTGGGCACCGGTCTACCGCAGGAGCTCGACGATCGCAGCGTGACCTTCCGCTTCGGCCAGCTCCGCCGCCGTATGGCCTTCGTTGTTCCGAATGGCAGGGTCGGCGCCGGCCTCGAGCAGCCGCTCGACGATGTCCCGCCGCCCCGTTTCCGCGGCAAAAATCAAGGCTGTCGCCCCTTCCGGCTCTCTCGCATTCACATCGGCGCCGGCCGGGAGAAGCGCGTCGATGACGTCCGCGTGGCCGTAGATGGCGGCGAGAATCAAGGCGGTGGTGCCCTCCTCCACCTGGCGGTTCACATCCGCTCCCGCCTCGACGAAATCGAGGGCGAGCTCGGTGTGACCGTGATAGACGGCAAACATCAGCGCGGTCATGCCGATGCGCTGCGAGTTCAAATCGGCGCCACCATCGATCAGGGTCCCGGCGACGTCGCGATGGCCCCGGATGGTCGCGGCGATGAGAGCGGTCTCCGCCAGGTAGGCGGCATTGAGGTCCGCCCCCGCTTCCACCAGCGCGGCGACGGTCTCCGTATGGCCGTTGGCCGCGGCAATCCAGAGGGCCGTCCTTCCGAGAACCACGGTATTGACGTCCGCGCCCTCTCCCAGCAGTGATTGCACCGCCTCCGTATCCCCTCTCTGAGCGACATCCAGCAATCGTCGATCCACCTCTCGGACGCCGGGACCGCAGGCCGGGAGGAGGGCCAGCAGCATCAGCCCGAGCTTCAGCCATCGGTCGAGGGTCATGAGCGGTGGAGTTTAGGGTCCGACCAAGAATAAATGCCCTTTTTGGGGCGCCTCGACGCCCGAAAACGTGAACTTATTTTTGCCAAGACTGACCCTTACGGGTTGATTTAGTTAGGCAGTCGGGCGACGGCGAGCGACCAGATGTAGTGTCGATCATCCACCAGCACCCCGGTGATCTCGCCCCGATCGTTGCGTGTAAATGCTCATGGAACCGATCCGCTTGACCGTCTTTGTCGTGAGTGCAATGTCATGCTCCAGGTTGGCCATTCCGTAGCCGCGTTCTATAGAGCCATTTGCCTTCGTCGATGATACCTAGGGCGCACCCGGGTGAGTCTGCACTCAACTCTTCCCTCCCACGGCCATCAATAACCAGAATTTCATTGGATCAGAAAGAAGCGGGCTCTATCCTGCCAACGCTATCATCGAAGGACTGATCATCTACCGTCGCCCTCTCTTCGACGGCACCTACGGGATCGATATCGGAAGTGGTGACGAGGTAAGCCAAATCTACAACGCCGGGGCCGGGATAGATCCAACGCGCATCACCGGCTCGTGGGACGTGGTGTTCAACCTGCCTACGAATTCGCAGACCGGCGCCCTGGTGACGGGCACGGGCGAAGCCTGGAGCCATCCTCACGCGAGCAATCTTCTTTATACGAACACCACCAACACCGGCGGCTTCCTGCTGAACGGCACCTACACCGTTGACGGATGGAGCGATGAAGGGACGCCGACCGCTGTGTCGGCTCTTGCAACCGCGGAGAAGATCTTTGCGGGAGGATACAAGTTCACCACGGATGCCCCAACGAAGGGATCTACCAGGACATCACCGTCGTCGCCAGCGACGATTAGGTCGTCAGAGCGCTGGCCCATTCGGACGGGACCTGCAGACCGGCGCTCGCCCTGATCGATCAGACGAACCTGATGGGGATCGGAGGGCTGCAAGGCACAACCACGTCGACGCGGACTGCTCCCGACGTCCTGGTCCTCACGGGCGAGGCGCCTGCGGGCATGACGACGCTTCGCGTCAAGCTCATCAATGCCACCGCCTCCGGCACTTGCTACTGGCACCAGGTGGAGGTGCTCAAGAATCTCCTCACGAACCCCTCTCTGGAAACGGGCTCTGGAAATCCGTGGATACCGACCGGGTGGTCGACGGACAGCCTAAGTACTCTGGTTCATAAGTTCACTAACGTATTTTCTCTATCACGCGGCGGGCCGATATTGTGACTCCTTCTCGTCGAGTTTTCGAAGCAAGGCTTTGAGATTTCTGCGCGTAAAAGTCCACTTAAAGGGTTGCGCGATCCGCTGATAATGTCTAGAGAATTCGTTGAGACGATCAGCAAGCTCTTCCAGGGAAGCGAAATCATTGGGAGTTAGAACCTTTCTCTGGATAATGGAAAAATAGATCTCTATTTGATTCAGCCAACTTGCGTGGATGGGACCGTGGACGGGCACCAAGTGAGGATAGCTTTTGGTGAGTCTTTGCACACAGGATTCACCACGATGAGCAGATCCGTTGTCCATAATCCAGAATACTCGTCTGGCGTGTCGATAAGGGGTTCGCTTCATAACCATCTCGACGAGCCGATCGAAGGGTGCAATTCCATTGTTGGGTTCGCATCGGCCAAAGATCTTCATTCGGTGAACATCCACTGCGGCCAGGTACGCCCAGGCTCCGAGCCTTTCATACTCATGTTCTACTTTCATCGCCGACCCAGGGCGAGTCGGTATGGTCTCATGACGTCGATGGCGTGCTTGAATGCTCGTTTTTTCGTCCGCACAGATCACGAATTCGTCTTCTCTGAGGGGCCGTCGCCTCCAACGCCGTTCGTACAAGTCAAGTATGGGCCCGGCTTTCGCGGCGAAGTTCGGATCCCTAGGGAAGACCCAAGAGCGATGTCGCCAGGGTCGGATGGCGTCCTCACTGAGCCAGCGCCAGATGGTGGTATTGCTGACGGACGCCACAAGCCCCGATTGACGCACATGGTCGGCGAGTTCGGAAGTGCTCCACCGCGACAGAGGTACTCCCAGTGTTGAGGGTAATTCGCAAGCGATGGCCTTGACCTCAACGACTACCTCTGGGGGGAAAAACCCGGGGACGCCCCAAGCGTTCCCGATCTTCCAGACCGGAAAGACGTTGGTCGAAGAACCTTTTGCGCCACATGCTTACCACCTCACGTCGCGTGTTGAGGCGTTGCGCAATCTCGTCGTTGGCGAGACCCTGGGCGGCCAACAGAATCATTCGTGCACGGAGTACATGACAACACGGCAACGTATATTTCCGTGCCCTCCGCTGGAGCTCCAACTTCTCTTTTGGGCTCAATCGTATTTTATATGGGCTGTGTCGAGGCATACTTGATGCTCCGTTTCGCTGAGTATGGAGTCATCCCCTCGATATTGCAAATTAAATATACGTTAGTGTATTTAAGAAACCGCCTACTTAGCCCCGGAGACAGCACGCAGGAGCTCACCACCGTCCACAGCGGCTCATCGAGCATCAAGATAGTGGCCGCGTCTGAACCCGGTTTCAACAACATCCGGCAAACGCATGCCGAAATCGTGGAAGACGATTTCTACTCCTATGGGGGGTTTTTCTATTGGGGGACTGGCGATGCACCAGAGCTATACATCACGAACGCAAGGTTGGTCCGACAGAACACGCTTGACACAAAGATTGGGAGGAGCGCCACTATCACGGGTGCCTGGGAGCATGTGACGGGCGTGGGGCGTCGAGACGACGACTCAACGAACTCCTTCAACGATCTGGTTAAGTGGGGGGGCAATTGGATGGATGTCTCTGACCACTTCATCGATGACACCTACATGATCCACCTGGACAACATCTCTCTCACCGTCACCTCCGCGAGTCAGGCCAACAGCACGGAAAACGTCGTCGAGATCCGCGTGGACGGCAGGGATACTTACCTAGGGCCGAATGCGGCGGGACTGGGTACGGCATCCGGGACGATCACCTTTGACTGGCGGCCCCGCCACGACGCCGCGCAGGCGGTGGCCTTCGCGGAAACCGCGAGTGAGGACGCCTATATCGTCTCGCTCTTTGGGGACGTCGACGACTACATCAACGTCTACTGGGATTCCCCGAATACCATCCGGCTGGCGTACAGCATGGCCGGCACCACCGCCAGCGGTACCTGGGATGCCACGGGGGCCATCGTGGCTGGCACTCAATATGTCGTGGAAGTTGCCTATACCGGTAGCGGGAACATGACCTTGAAAGTGGCGGGCACGACGCGCATCACGCTGAGCGCCATCCCGGCGGCCTTCGGCCAAGCGCCTGATTTTGCGTATTACGGCTCGGACAGCTCGGGGAGTCATCAGGGGGATGCGACCTTCAGCAACACCCCCACCGCGGTGGAGCTGATGTCCTTTGCCGCGAACGGGGTCGACGGCGCGGTGGAGCTTCGCTGGGAGACGACGTCCGAGCTGAACAACCTTGGCTTTCATGTATTCCGAGCCACGACGTCTGAGGGAGCGTACGAGCGAGTCACGCCAAGAGCCATTCCTGGGTTGGGCTCATCGCCAGTAGGAGCGAGTTACAGCTATCGCGACGCGGGACTCACGAACGGTGTGACGTATTACTACAAGCTGGAAGACATCGAGACGACGGGGAAGACGGACATGCACGGTCCGGTGTCGGCGACACCATGGCCGGCAGCTTCAGGTAGCGGCGGCGAGTCTGGTTCGAGCGCGAGCTCTTCGAGTCAGAGCGCCAGCCCGTCGCTGATCACTTACGGGGACCCGTCCGGGAACTCTCTGAAAATTTTGAAACGAAGCTCACGCCAGCTCGTGCTGGAGCTGGTGATGGAGGGTTTCTTCGCGAAACCTCAGGAAGACGGCTCGGTGCGACTGGAAGTCCCTGGTTTCGAAGCGCTGAGCGAGGTAGGCGCTCCGGGGATTCCGGCCAAACGGAGCTGGGTGGAGGCGATCGCGGGCCGTAAGGTCAAGCTGGTTTCAGTCACGGCACGAGGGGTGGAGGCCTTCACGAGTCTGCGTCCGTCGGCTGCGGAGGTCCCGGAGATCGTGGCGACGCAGGAGGGCACGGTGCGTGCGGCTCGGCGCCGACGAAGAGCAAGGACGGCGTTTCGAGGGGAAGGTCTGTACCCGTCGAGCCCGGCGCGCATCGTCAGCGTGGGCTTTCAGGGCGAAGCCAAAAAGGCCCTGGTGGAACTCGCACCGCTGCGTTGGGACGAGTCGAGAGGCCAGCTCTTGCTCGCGCGCCGTCTGGTGGTTCGCTTGTCGTTCCGAGAGCGCGAACCAAAGGAGCGGATTCTGGCAGACGGCGTGCGAGGTCGTCGTTACGCGAGAAAGCGCAGCCACGACCAACGCACGGTGGTGGCGCGTCTCGGGACCACGGAGAGAGGCCTTCACAGTGTCCGCTATGAAGACGTGATGCGCGGTCGTCGTGGCGAACGGGCGAAGACGGTGCGTCTGAGCCGTCAGGGCGAGACGGTCGCGTTCCACCTGGAGCCCGCCTCCGCCAACCTGTCCGCCGTAGTCTTGACGAAGGCGGAGGCTTCGGCGGGGCCAGCCCGAGTCTTCGGTCCAGGTTCGGTGCTGTACTTCGTGAGCGAGGGCGCCGGGGCGAATCCTTTCGGCAAAGAAGCGGTGTACGAGCTCGAGGTGGGACATTCAAGAGAGGCTGGAGAGGCCGGAGAGGCGATGGTCAGCGTCCCGGCAGCACCTTCAGGAGAGCCGCAACCCGTCTATTGGCATCGGGCCGAGTGGGAAGAGGACCGCTACTACCAGGCCGCGCTCCTCGAAGCGCCGGATCTTTGGCTGTGGGACTTGCTGTTTGCGCCGGAGGTGAAGAGCTACCTCATCGAAGTGAGCTCGCTGGCACCGAGCAGTGGGGCGTCGAAACTGAGCGTCTGGCTTCAAGGGGTGAGTGATTTTCAGGCCAATCCCGACCACCACGTGCGGGTGTATGTGAACGGAAGCCTGGTGGAGGAGCTGAGCTGGGACGGCAAGAAGGCAAAGCATCTCGACATCGAGCTGACTCCGGGTCTTCTTCGCGAAGGAGACAACCTCCTCGAGCTCGAGAACGTGGGAGACACCGAAGCCTCGTACTCCATGGTGATGCTCGACCGCTACGCGGTGGAGTATCCGCGCGTGGCGCTGGCGGGCGATGGCCGACTTCGAGGTCGATGGAGCGAATCCGGGACGGCGGAGCTCTCAGGGCTCGTAGCAGGAACACACGTTTTGGACATGAGCAAAGCCGAACCGCGCTGGTTGCTCGACACGGAAGTCGGAGCCGACGGCATGTTGCGGTTTCGCGCCGAATCCGGCCGCAGCTATCTCGCGGTGAGCCCCGAAGCGATCTATCACCCGGTGGTGACGATACCCCGGGCGAGCCGCCTGAAGAACACACGAAATCGCGCCGACTACGTTCTCATCGGTCCGGACGCATTCCTTCAAGCGGCGATACCCCTGCTGGAGCTGAGGCAGGGCGAGGGGCTGAAGGTCAAGGCGGTGTCGATCGAGGAGGTCTATTCCGAGTTCGGTTTCGGCCAGCCGACGCCTCAGGCGGTCAAAGATTTCTTGAGCTACGCCTATCACAACTGGAGACAACCCTCGCCGCGCTACGTGCTGCTCCTGGGCGATGCGACCTACGACTTCAAGGACCGTTTGCAGACGGGAGTGACGAACCAGGTGCCGCCTCGGATGGTGCGAACCTCGTACCTTTGGACCGCCTCCGATCCCTCCTATGCCGCCGTCAACGGCGACGACCTGCTTCCGGATCTGGCGATCGGACGTCTGCCCACGGCGACGGTGAAAGAAGTTCGAGCGATCGTCGACAAGATCATCGCCTACGAAACTGGAGAGGCAGGCCTTCATCGGGCAGCGGTAGTGCTGGTGGCGGACAACCCGGATCGCGCTGGCAACTTCGAAGCGGATGCCGACCAGCTGGCCGCAACCGTCTTGGCTTCGAAGAATCCAGAGAAGATCTACCTCAGCCAGCTCGGGACCACTCACACTCGAAACGCGATTGTGCAAAGCTTCGACGAGGGAGCCTCGCTCGTCAGCTACATCGGCCACGGGGGCATTCGTCTGTGAGCGGACGAGAACTTTTTCAACGCGAGCGACGTCGCCTCACTCGGTCTCCAGTCCCAGCAGCCGCTCGTGCTCACGATGAACTGTCTGAACGGGTACTTCCACTTTCCGTACTTCAACTCGCTCGCCGAGGAGCTCGTCCAAGCCAAGGACAAAGGCGCGATCGCGACCTTCTCGCCGAGCGGACTGAGCCTGAATGGCCCGGCGAACCTTTACCACCACGCCTTGCTTCAAGAGCTCTTCAACGGAAGCCACGGGCGGCTGGGCGATGCGGTCTTGGCTGCGCAGGAGAGGTATGCGGTGACGGGTGCCTTCCCGGAGCTTTTGACCATTTATCACCTCCTCGGCGACCCCGCTCTCGAGCTCAGATAGCAGTCACCGCAGCCAGGCTCTCCTCCCGAAAGTACTCGAGAATCTTCTGTTGCTCCCTATTGAGCCGGCACGCCAGAAGAGACACAGAAGGTTCAAAGTGGAGTGGGGGATTGTTTTTGGTTTGTCGCCTGCGGTAGGCTCTTACCCCGACGACAGGAGCGAGACGGATGCGGCTTCAAAGCATGATCAACGCCGTGGATCTCCACTGCTGCGGTGAGCCCGGCCGAGTCATCGTAGGAGGCGTACGCGACGTCCCTGGCAAAACGATGTTCGAGAAAAAGAGATACCTCGAGACGCAGGCGGACGACCTCCGCAAGCGCATGCTTCGCGAACCACGGGGATTTCCCGCCTCGAACTGCAACCTCATCCTGCCTCCTGCATCGCCGGAGGCGGACGCGGGATTCGTCATCATGGAACAGACGGAATACCCGGCTATGTCCGGCACCAACACGATCTGCGTGACCACCACCCTCATCGAAACGGGAATGGTGCCGGTGGAAGAGCCGATCACCAAATTGCTCCTGGAATCGCCGGCGGGCCTGATCCCGGTAACGGCCGAAGTCAACAACGGCAAGGTCAGGCGAGTGACGTTCGAGAACGTACCTGGATTCGCCGTTCACTTGGACACCCCAGTCGAAGTGCCTGAATTGGGCACGGTCGAGGTGGACATCTCGTATGGAGGAATGTTCTACGTCATCGCCGATGCGACACAGTTCGGGCTACGACTCACAGCGGACGAAGGCCGGGACATCGTCCGAATCGGCGAAATGATCAAGGCCGCAGCGGCGGAGAAATTCAAGGTCGTCCATCCCGAGAACCCCGAGATCAACGGCATCACCATTGCCCAGCTTTCAGGACCTCCCGCCCACCCCGAGGCTACGGTCAAGAATGCGGTGATCGTCTCGACCGGTGTCCTCGACTGGGACAAACCGTCGTCCTGGACCGGAGCCTTGGATCGTTCACCGTGTGGGACCGGGACCTGTGCCAAGATGGCAGCGCTCCACGCTAAGGGCGAGCTACCGTTGGATCAAGATTTCCACCATGAAGGACCCCTAGGAACCCTGTTTACGGGTCGATTGGTCAGGGAGACCAAGGTCGGAGACTATAAAGCGGTAGTCCCAACTCTGAGCGGCCAGGCGTGGATAACCGGCTTCGCTCAGTACGTCGTGGACCCGGAAGATCCTTTTCCCAATGGTTTCACGGTCGGTGACATCTGGGGAAAGATCGACGACTGAAGTCTAGTTTCCTGTATCAGTGGTTCGTTGCATTAAGCTCGAGGCCATTTTGTGTGCTGGCGAGGCGTGGCGACGAAGTGATGAGATGAAGAAGTTGTGGCAGCCTGGCAAGTCGTAGGAGCGGTTGATATGCCAGACGAAGCCCCCAGTATCGAGGAGATCAGGGCGGCCCATCAACGGATTGCGCCGTACATCCATCGGACGCCCGTGTTGACGAGTAAGACGCTGGACGATGCGTTCGGAAAGAAGCTCTTTTTCAAGTGCGAGAACTTCCAGAAAAGCGGAGCCTTCAAGGTGCGCGGTGCCTTCAACGCCCTGTTGGCGCTGCCTCCCGAGGAGGCAGCGCGTGGGATCGTCACGAGCTCCTCCGGCAATCAGGCTGCAGCCGTTTCGCTGGCCGCGGGCGACAGAGAGGTGCGCAGCCCATCGGCAATGGTTTGGGGGTCGGTTTGTGGCACGATGACACCTTGCTGGAACGATCTCTGGGCATCGTCGGCCATCTCCGGTTCGCACCCGATGACCTTGGGCCTCGGCGCGCGTGCCGCAGCGGCCAGACACGTTCCGCTGAGGAGACCACCCCCGCCTACTGGCGCGAGGAGCAGGTCGAGATCGGGAACATCCTCCAGCAGCTCGAGCGCGCAGGTCGCCTGGCCCGCGATCGTTCGCAGATCGTCGTACGGGTGCACGGGATTGGCGCCCGTTCGCTCTTGTATGGCCGCCGCGGTCGCGTCGTATTCCTCGGAGGTCGGGATCCGCTCCTTCGACTCGACCCATACGATGTTGCCGCCATAGCGCTCGACCGCGGCGACCTTCGACTTGGCCGCGATCTTCGGCATGGCGATGTAGGCGCTGACGCCCCAGGGTGAGCACACGTTTCCGATCATCGCCCACCACGTGACCGACATCGTCACCGTTTCCGACGAGGCCATCCTGGCCGCCATGCGTCTCGTCTGGGAAACGATGAAGATCGTCATCGAACCCAGCGCGGCGGTCCCCGTCGCAGGGCCGCTCGAGAAGCGGATCCCCGCCGGAGCAGGGGGAATCGGCGTCATCTTGTCCGGGGGGAACGTCGATCTCGAATCGTTGCCCCCTTGGTCCGCGGCGAGCTAGTGTCCTGTATCAGTGGGTCGTTGCCTAACAGTCCTTTCATTCCTATGACCCACGCTCCACGACCCGGTGCGTCAGGCCTCGAGAGCCTCCCAGCCGCCGCCGAGAGATTTGTACAGCCGGATGAGTCGGGTACGGACTTCGGTCTCGCTGACCGCCACCCGATCGTCTACCTCGCGCAATCGCCGCTCGGCATCGAGCACGGTGAGGAAGTCCGCGAGGCCCAGACGATAGAGCGAGCGCGCGAGCTCCGCGGCACGCTCGGCGTCCCGGCGCGCCTCCGTTAGCCGGTCGAGCACGTTCTTCTCCTCGACGTAGCCCACGAGCGCCCCTTCGACGTCTTCGATCGCCACGAGCACCGCTTGCTCGTATCGGGCGAGGGCCGCGTCGGATCGGGCGTCGGTGGCTTCGATCTGTGCCCGAATCTCACCGCGCCGAAAGATCGGCCACTGGAAGAAGGCGCCCAGAAGACCGGTGCCGCTCGAGAGGCCAAAGAGATCCGATGGGGAGGTGCTCTCGAGCCCGATGACACCGCGGACAAAGAAGCGTGGATAGAGCTCCGCGGTCGCAACACCGATATCGAATCTAGCCGCGGTCAACTCGCGCTCGGCCCTTCTCAGGTCGGGGCGTCTCAAGAGAAGCTCCGGTGCATGGCCCACCGGAACCTCGGTCGGAAAAGGTGGCAGGGGCGCGGGCACGAGAAGCTCGTCCAGAACATCGGCCGGCCGACGACCCGTGAGCACGGCGAGCCGGTAAACGCTTCGACGGATTGCGGCGCGCAGGCGTGGAACGCTGGCCTCGGTCGTCCTGAGCTGCGAGCGGGCCTGGGAGACTTCGAGATCGCTGGCGAATCCCGAGGTTCTCTGATCGTCCACGAACTCCAGGGTCTCGGACTGGATGCGAACGTTGTCCTCGGCCACGGCAAGGCGGCGTTGCGCTCCTCGAAGCTCGATGTAGCTGAACGCGACTTCGGAGACCACCAAGAGCTGCACGTCGCGGCGGCTCTCGATCGCGGCGCCGACCCGTGCGCTCGCGGCGTCCACGGCGCTTCGAGTGGCGCCGAAGACATCGATCTCCCAGGAGGCATCGACGCTGAGATTTACGAGATTGTCTTCGAGGCTTCCGATGCCTTCGCGGGCGAGCGCGGGGAGAGGGCCGAACCCATTCTCGCTGGCGCGAAGACGTGCGGCGCCACCACCGGCCTCGACGTCGGGGTAGTGACCGCCGGCGGCCGAGCGCCGAAGGGCCCGTGCCTCGCGCACGCGGGCCACGGCGATACGGATGTCATGGTTCTGGGCGACGGCGCGCTCGACGTACGACACGAGGGTCGGGTCCTCGAGCGTTTTCCACCACTCGAGAACCGGGGGCCCGCTCGACGACGCCACAGGCTCGATCCAGCTCGACGCCATGGCAACATCGGGCGTGACGATCTCGGGACCCACGGAGCAGCCTGCCACAGCCATCATTATTAAGAACATTAACAACAGTGCGATCCACATACGACGCATGGATTTCCTCCCATCTTTCAGGATTCGACGCTCTTCGCGGAGAAGAGCGGCCCGAGGCGGCGCGCCTCGGTGAGCCAGCGGAAACTGAAGCTCGTCGTCATCACCAGCCGGTAAGCGGCGGGCACGAAGACCACCGCGAGGATGGTCGCTCCGGACACTCCTCCCGCCAGCACGATCGCGAGCGGCGGCCAGAAGTCACCGCCGACGAAGATGAGAAGGGGCAGGAAGCCGCCCACGGTCGTCAACGTCGTCGAGATGACATGCCGCAGTGTTCCCATAACCTCATCGGCCATCGCCTCCACCTCGCCCCGGCGGGCGGGGGGGTTCGATCGAATGGCGGCGAGAACCACGATACTGTCGTTGAGCGCGACGCCGATGAGCCCGAGCGTTCCCAGTATCGTCGTGAAGCTCACGGGAAAGCCGTAGGCCCAGGTGGCGAGAAGAGCGAGTCCGACGGACTGGATGGCCACGACTCCGAGCACTCCTGCAAGGCGAACGCTCCGGAACGAGAGAACAATCGTTGCGATCATGAGGGTGAGGAGCACAGGGAGATAGATCATCAGGTTGCCTATGGCTTTGTTCTCGTCCTCCGCATCGCCGCCGATCGAAAGCCGATACCCGGATGGCAGGAAAAAACCCGTTTCTTCGAGCTGAGTGAGCACGTCATCGGTAACGTCGATGGCAAGGGCGTCGTTTTGCGTATAGCCGTAAATCAGGTTGGCACGGAGGCCGTCGTGGCGAGTGATCGCGGACACCTCCGGACGAAGCACGAGCTCGCCGAGAACCGAGAGCGGCGTCCAGCCCGGGCGACCGGCGGCCGTCAGCTGCGTCGAGCGAATGTCGAAGAGGTCCCTCCGGCGCTCGTCCTCGAAGCGGATCCGAACGTCGAGCTCTTCCAAGTCCTCGATGACGGAGCCCCCGAGCGTACCTTCGAGGCCTCCTTGAAGCTGGGTAGCGATATCCGACAGGCTCAGGCCCGCGAGCCGCGCCTCGTCCTCGTCCGCGTCGAGCCATAGCTTGGGCGCTTCCCCCGATGGAGCCCACGAAGTCCCCGACGCTCCCCGGCATGAGCACGATGGGCGCGAAAGCGAGCACCGTGGTGACAGTGGAAGCTGCCAGCGGGACGAAGAGATGTCGCACTGACGCGGAGACCGCCTCCGCCGGCGTGGTTCCTCGTTCGAGGTGCTTTTTCACCTCGTCGACGACGACGATGGCGTTATCGATGAGAAGGCCGAGCGCCACGACCATTCCGAAGATCGAGATCTGATGGAGCGCGCCACCGGTGAGGGCCGTTCCGAAGAGCGCGATCGCCGCGGTCAGGGGAAGGGCGGAAGCGACGACGACGGAGGAGCGCCATCCCATGACGAAGAAGATGACCACGACCACCACCAGCGCTCCCGCGAGAAGATTCATACCCAAGTCCGCGAGACGTTCGTTGGTGTAGCGCGTCTGATCGAATACGACCTCGACCGCGATTCCGTCGCCCACTCCGGCGGCAAAGGCGTCCACGATCTCGAGAGCCTCCTCGGCCCATTCGTCGACGCGCCGGTGCGCCTGGACTTTCGCTCCCACGTACACCGCGCGGCGTCCGTCCGCGAGCCCGATCTCTCGGGGCGGGCTCCGCCAGTCGCGCTCGGCACGAGCGATGTCGCTCAGTCGCAGTAGGGTCCCGTCGGTCCCTTCGCGCAAGGGGATGCTCCCGATCCGGGCAAGGGAGTCGAGCTCTCCGGCGACTTCGAGAATCAAGTCGTCGCGACCGCTTCGTAGCATGCCCGCGGGGACCTTGGAGTCCGCCGCCCGGATGCTCGCCGCGAGATCCGAAGACGTCATGCCGAGAGCCGCGAGCTCCTTTGGGTCGACGGTTACGGTTATCTCCTCGCGGGGCGCGCCGAAGAGACGGACGACCTGAGTGCCCGCAATCGTGCGAAGCTGATCGGCGAGCTCCTCGGCGAGACGGTTCAGGATCCCGAGCTTGGGCTCGGAGGTGTGCTCCCAGACGACGCCTACGATCAGCGAGTAGGCCACGGGCCCTCTCTGGTCGTCGAGAAACGGGGTGGCGGCTTCGCGAGGCAATTCGGGCTCGGCTTCGGCAATCTTGTCGCGAATCAGGGAGAAGATCTTCTGGCTCTCGTAGACCCGGTCGGCGAGCTCCACGGCGATGATCGAGACGCCGGCACGGGATGTCGATCGCATCTCCTGTATCTCCGGCACCTCTTGAAGTTGCTCCTCGAGCTTCTCGGTGACGAGGGCCTCGACCCGTTCGGCAGAGGCACCGGGGACGAGCGTTACGATCAACGGGTTGCGGTTCACGATGCGCGGATCCTCGAGCCGGGGCATCGAGACGAGAGCGGAGAGGCCGGCGACCAAAAGCACGAGCCCCGAGAGGACGAGGAGGTATTTGTTTTTCAAGAAGAGGGTGGCTGAGGTCATCGGTCCCACTCCCGTTCGAGCGCCACGCGCTGGTTCGGGACCAGGCGTTGAAGACCCTCGGTGACGACTAGCTCGCCGCTGCTCAGAGTTCCGCGGACGAAGACGCTGTCTCCGTCAACGTGAAGCAGTTCGAGCTCACGGCGTTTCAGGATGTGCGTGGAAGAAGACGCCCCGCTGGATCCAAGGGGTGCGGCAACGTAAGACGCCCAGAGACCACGGGAGCTTTCGGTCAGAGCGCTGCGAGGCAGCCAAAAGCCGCTCTTTTCGATCGCCTGGGAGAGCTCCAGTTCGACGAGGTCGCCGTAAACACCAAAAAGTTTTACTGTGTAGGCAGATAGCGGTTAGCCACTGCCTTCAGCGTGGCCGCACCCTCGTCACCGAGAATCTTGACCGCCGCTTGCTGTGCTTTGCGCCATGATGGCAAGGCCTCCGCCAGAAGCTTCCTCCCTCTGGCGGTGATGGCGACGGTGTGGCTCCTTTCATCCTCCCCGGGAAGCACGCGCACCCAGCCGCGTTTCTTCATGAGGGAGAGGTTGCGGCTGAGCGTCGATTTCTCGATATGGAGATATTCCGCGAGCTGTGCCTGTTTGACAGGCCCCACCTGATGTATCGCCGTGAGCATGTTGGCCTGGCTGGTGGTGATGCCGAGGGGCCTGAGGGCATCGTCATAAATGCTTGTGATGATGCGGTTTAGCATCCTGATCCGCACGGCGAGGCAATCTCGCCCGATCTCGCGCCCAGCCCGACTTTCTGTGTTCTCGACCATGGGCTATATTGTATATACAACCATTGTCGATGTCAAGGAAAAAATAGCGCCCTGATCGGGTGCGGATCTCCCACACGTTCTATTTCCAGAACTCAAGACCCAGGACCAGGAGTCCGACCAGGGCAAACACGACCCCGAGAACCTTTTCCATCACCTTCGCGGGAGATATTTGCCAAGTTTGCTTCCAACGGTGCTTCCAACAAGAACGCCGGGGATGCTCCAGGCGACGACCTTCCAGACCGGCTCCGCGTGGAGGGCGTGCACCGCCGCTCCCAGCGCAGCCACCACGCAATGGTGAACACGCTGGTGGCTATCGCGACACGATTTTGTCAGGGTACAGCCGTCCAACCACCGGGTGCAGCTGGAGGGCGCAACCTTTTCGTGATCTTGATCATTTTTCTACTAGAAATGTTCTCTTGACATAAAAGGAAAAATGAGGTGTCCTTCACAATCCTAAATAAAGAAAACGGTCGCAGCTAAGCGGCCGATGGAGGGACACCTCAATGAAAAGCAGTATCACGCGGGAGGAGTTTAGTAAAGAAGTAAGTCGTCTATCCGAGGAGTTCGCGGAGCAAGTGTGGCAGGCGGTCGTGGAAGCGGAAGCTGATGTCGAACGGTGTGACGAGTGGATGCGGGTCAAGGGCAGCGAATACCTGCGTGAGGTACTGGGCAAGGCGCTCAGCCAACGCTCGGAACGACTCGGTGTGTCAGGCGCATGCGAATGCGGCGCGTCGATGGAGTTTCGACAACATCGAGCGTTCCGGGTGCACACGGTACTGGCGGGTCGGGATGTGGAGCTGAGTGTGGTTTACGCTCAGTGCTGTGAGTGTCGTCAAGGCAAGTATCCGCTGCTGGAAGAGATGCGGGTGGACCAGGAGGGATTCACGCAAGCCTTACAAGAGTTGTCGCTGTTGGCAGGAGTGATCGAACCCTACCGCTCGGCGAGCGAGCAATTGCTGCGAAAGTTCACCGGGGTGGTCGTGAGCTCCGAGAAGATTCAAAGCTTGGTAGGCGCCGATGGGAAAAAGGCGGAGGGTTTTTCGAAAGAGCCTGCGAACGAGGTGGAAGCTGGAACGGGCAGACGCCATAAGGGACCGCTGTACATAGGGATAGACGGCGGGATGGTATTCGTGGACGGCCGCTGGCAGGAAGTCAAGCTAGGCTGCCTTTATACCGAGCAAGGGCGTGTGCAGAGCAAGCTCGGACGCGGAGAGTTGACCGAAC
The DNA here is from genome assembly GCA_965237685.1 of Candidatus Marinacidobacterales bacterium. Taxonomy (GTDB): domain Bacteria; phylum Acidobacteriota; class Vicinamibacteria; order Marinacidobacterales; family SMYC01; genus CBDEGF01. The sequence continues at coordinate 1,118,586 of CBDEGF010000002.1, read as the reverse complement.
GACAGGTCGTAGGGGTTCGAGGTAGCCCCGAAGCACTCGGCGAGGTTTTGTGGCCTCGCTCTTGCTCAATGGGGGCGGAGTCTCGCAAGGTCGTCATCCTGGGTGACGGTGCGCCGTGGATTTGGAATCTTGCGGAGGAGCTGTTCACCGATCGAGTCGAGATCCTTGATTGGTATCACGCCGACGAGAATATCAGCCCTGTGGCACGGGTGGTTTTCGGCGAAGGCACCGACGAAGCCGCACAGTGGCGCAAATCGCAACTCGACCGTCTATACGAAGACGCCGTGGATGAGGTGATCGAGGGTTTGCGGTTTCTGAAAAAGCGTCATCGTTCCAAAGACGAAGAGATCGACAAGCTCACCGGCTACCTCGAGAGAAACGGGCATCGAATGAAATACAGAACGTTTCGACAAAGCGGCTACTACATCGGCAGCGGTGCCGTGGAAAGTGCCGTGAGCCACGTTATGCAACAAAGGATGAAGCGAGTCGGGATGAGATGGCACGCCGCTGGGGCCGATGCAATGCTCGCACTGCGCTGTGTCTTCCGAAGCACGGGCGCCTGGGATTCGTTCTGGAACTATCGAAAACAGGTCGCATGAACGGAAGTCGATTGCGCCCCAGCTGGACGTGGCCTTTCATCTCGTGGCGTCCGGTGACATGATGGGCGGAGTCAATCGGGTGCGTGACCGTCATGATCACCGACAACGACCACGCCACTGACCCGAACGTTATATAGACGATTGGTAGTCACTCCTGCGCCTGGTGACGACAGCACGGCCCCAAGCGCGCACGACATGCTCCGTTGAAGAGCCCGCGCGAAGACGGGGCGTTGACGGCGTGCGGACCCGGGCTACGCCGCGCGCGCATTGAATCGCAGCACCATGCACCTCGTCTTGCTACACGGCTACCCGCTCACGGGCACGGGCTCCAATATCTACGTCGCCAACGTTGCGCGCGCGTGGGCAAAACAGGGCCACGCGGTGACCGTCGTCTGCCAGGAGCCCGAGGCCGCCTCCCTCTCCTTCGTCAATGAGGCCTTCTTCCCTGGCGACGATCTGCCGAAGGAACCGCCCGCAGACGGGAGGCTGCGCGTGGTCGTACCGGACATCGGCGGCCTGCTTCCGGTCTACGTGCTCGATCGCTATGAGGGCTATGAGGTCAAGTGCATCCCCGACATGACGCCCGAGGAGGTCGAGCGGCATATCGCGCTGACCGCCAGGGCGCTCCGGCAGGCCGCACGGAAGGCGCATCGGGTGCTAGCCAATCACGTGCTCCTGGGTCCCGTCATCGCGCGGCGCGCGCTTGCGGGGACCGGCGTGCCCTACGACGTGAAGCTCCACGGCAGCGCAATCGAATACACGCTCGTCCCGACTCCGCGGCTGATGCCGTATGCGATCGAGGGACTGGGGAGCGCTGAGCGGATCTACGCCGGGACGCGCTATGTCCGCGACCGGGTGCTCGAGGTCTTCGACGCCGAGCGCGAGGACCTCGGCCTTGACGAAAAGGTCCACGTCGTCTCGCCGGGAATGAACCCGAGCGTTTTCACGCTCAGCAAGGATCCTGCCGCCAGCGAGCGTCGCGCGCTCGAGACCATCGCGACCAAGATCCGCCGCAACGGTGGCGGCCGGCGGGCGGGCGTTGCCGTGAAGCCGGGCAAACACACGGACGGGAAGCTGCACGAGCTTCTGGTCTCGGCCGGGGAGGCCTACGACCAGCGCACGCCGGACGCCGACTTGCTCGAGCGCTGGCCCGAGCTCCGGCCCGACGAGCCCGTGATCGGCTACCTCGGAAAGCTGCTCGACACCAAGGGCGTGGGGGAGCTGCTCGTCACCTTCCCAAAGGTTGTGGAGCGGATCCCGCAGAGCCGTCTGCTGATCATAGGATTCGGCGCTTATCGCGAGCATCTCGAAGGGATGGCGCAGTCGCTTCAGCACGGGGACCTGGACGCTTTCACGCGTTACGCCCGCGCGGGCGGGTTTGTAGAAGAGCTGGACTTCCGGCCCTGGTTCCGTCCGCTCGGCAAACGAGGGCGGGACCGGATCACGCTCACGGGTATGCTCGACCATGACTGCCTGCGGGACACGCTGCCGCTATGCAGCCTTCTAACCGTGCCGAGCAAGTGGCCGGAGGCCTTCGGCATGGTGGCTGTGGAGGCGATGGCCGCCGGAGTTCTGCCGCTCTGCAACTACCACGCGGGGCTCAAAGACCTCGTGGACGAGGTCGCCACCGTCGCGCCGGAGCTCGCCGAATTGATGAAGCTCGATCGTTCCCGTTTCGTACACGAGCTTCCGGACCGAATCTGTGGCGCGCTCGAGTTCCTGTACCCCAAGAGCTTCGCGGAGCACGAGCAACGCCGCAACGTCGCCAAGACGCTGCGCAAGATCGCCGTCGAAAGGTTCAGCTGGGATGGGATCGCCTTACGGCTTCTGAATCCCATCTGAACCGCCCGCGTAGAGCTCGAGTCCGCCTCCTCAGGCCTGTTCGTCGCGACGCGTCGCTTCAGGAGAACGCTATGATCCAGGGGCGCCGCGCTCCTCAGGGCGTCCAGATGATCCGAGTTGCTCTCGATTTCCCCCTTACGATGCTCCGCTTCCCTGCTGGCTGCCTCGTGTGGATCGCTGCACTCATACTCGTCAACGGCGTGGTGCCTATCGTGTTCCTCCCGGCGCCCGAGGCAGTCGTAACGCTCGCGTTCTTCATGCTGGCTGTGATGCTGCAGATGGCCGTCTTCGGTCGGCACGGTTTCGTCCGTCTCCTCGGGATCGTGCGCAACTTCGACACATCACGCATAAAGATGTCGTTGTTTGCTCACGAGCGTACCCAGTGGCGTGTTCATTTCATGAGCCACTCCTGCCAATGTCCTCAAAGGTGACGGAGTCGAAGATCCGGACTCCGTTGGTGAGCGTCTTGTGTACCGGGCACCGCTCGGCCACCTGGGCCAGACGCTTCCGCTGCGCCTCGTCGAACGAACCGTGAATTCTTACCTGCGATCTGATGACCTCGAGCATTCCGCTCTTCGGGTCCAAGCATTCAGCGCAATCGTCCGCGTGCACGCGGTCATACTCCAGAGCCACGTCGACGCCATCGAGCGAGATCCCCTTGTAGTTTGCATACAGCCGGAGGGTGACAGCGATGCAGGCTGCAAGCCCTCCCAGCAGGATTTCGTAGGGGTTTGGTCCCTCGTCCGTTCCGCCAGCGCCCGTAGGCTCGTCTCCCAGCCAAACGAATTGCCGTGCGGAGATGCTTACTCGTGTGCCAGAACGAAGACTAGCCGTGACGGTTGCCATTCGATCCTCCACTTCCCTGGTGTTCACTTGGAGCTCGGCACGTGGCGCTCCTCTTTGCCGATGATCTCCGAGTCAGCATCATCCCGGCCCTGTTCATCCTTGCAGTGAATCTCTCAGAGAACCTCACGGTGCCAGGCAAAGGCTCAACAACAACCCGGTGCAGCGGGCTCGGGGGCAGCGCGTTTCTCTTTCTCGAGACGTTTCTGCGCCCATGTTTGCCAGCTTTTCGACATTTGCGGGACGCGAGAAGCCTCCCAACTTCGCGCTGGTCCCGCGTGAAAATGCGGAAGACATCCCCGATCGTGAGGTTGTGATCCGGACGAGACACGACACGGATCGGATCGCCTGCCCCGACGTCGCCCTCGACGATGATTCGCAAGTAGGCGCCTGGCCGCCCTGCCTCTGTGAACCGGCGGGGAAATAGCTTGTCGTCCATCCGCACTCCGAACCGCCAGCAGGGGACGCGGGGCTCCGAGACCTCGAGAACAGTGCTCCCAATTTCCCATCGCTCGCCCACGAGCGCGCTAGTCACATCGATTCCCTCGGCCGTGAGGTTCTCGCCGAATTCGCCGTATTCGAGGCGTCGGCCTATTTCCGATTCCCACCACCTCTGATCCTCGACGGCGTACGCGTAAATCGCCTTGTCGGGGCCCCCATGGACCACACGATCGGCTTGGTCGTCCCCGGCGAGGTTCACGCCCTGGGCGACGACGCGCCCCGGGATTGGAGACTTCCAGATCGCGCTTTTGGCGGGGCGGCCGTTGTACTCGAACTCACGTACGCCCCCGACATTTACTGAGAGAAGGCTGCCCGTGGCGAGTGTCATGTTTGCCTCCCTTCTTGGCCCCGTTCCCGCGTGTAAGCGATGTCGCTAATCGGGCGTTTCATCGTCTCGTCTCCTTTTAACTTGATTCCTTCCCTCCGGTGAGGACGACGATCTTGCCTCCGGCGCGGTTCTCTTCCATGCACCGGTGCGCTTCGACAATCTTGTCGAGTTGAAACACCTTCCCGATACGAACTGCGGTGCGTCCATCCTCGATCTCTCGAACGAAGTCCTGGAGTGGCGTTCTCATGAAATCGTGCGCCTCTCCAGCATATGTCGTGAGCTTGACCGATGTCGGAATCGCCTCCATAGGGGCGAACCTCTCGAAGTCCCATTTGTTGCCGACCATTCCGGTCATGCACACGACCCCATGGCGGGCAGCCGCTTTCAGCGAATCGAGCAGAGTCGTCGTTCCGACCAGTTCCAGTACACGATCGGCTCCGCCGTCAAACGCCCGACGGACAACGTCGGCCAGTCCGCCGTCATCAACGAATACTCGGTCGGCTCCGTTCTCGCGAAGCATCGCTTCGCGCTCAGGGCGACGGGTTGTGGCCGCAACCGTCGCTCCATGTTTTTTGGCCAGAACCGCCGCGGCGAGCCCAACGGAAGTGGTACCGCCACGAATCAGGAGCGAATGACCCTTTTCGATCTCGAGAGCGGTATACAGCGAGCCCCACGCGGTCTGCAGCATCTCCGGGAGCGCGGCTAGCGTACCCCAATCAAGCTTCGTTTCGAGAGCTTGGATCTGGGAGGCGGGCACGCAGGTGTACTCGGCATACGAGCCGTCAAACTGACGGCCCATTCCGCCCATCGCTGTGGCCACGGTCTGGCCCTCGGGGAATTCACCACCCGGCGCCTCGGCAACCTGGCCGACTGCTTCGATGCCCAAGACGCGGGGAAAACGCACCGAGGGCGAGTGCCCCTGGCGCGTGAAGAGCTCAGAGCGGTTGATCCCGAAGGCCTTGACCCGGATCAGAATCCACCCGGGCTCGGGCTCCGGAACCGGCCGCTCCTGGAGTTTGAGCGCCTCCGGTCCACCAGCTTCTTCGATTACCGCCGCTCGCATCGTCTGTGTCATGAGTCTTGCCTCCTACCTATCTCCCCACGGGAGTAGGAGCGCAACTCGGGGTAGCGCTCGAGGCTGACTCGTCTCAACGAGAGCTCGAGCTCCTCGGCCCTCATCTTTTTCCCGGTAGAGAACATGGTTCTCGCGCCCGGTGGTGGCCCGTTGCGTGTAACTCTGTGTAGACCGGATTTCCGCGCTAGTGCAACAACAAAATGTGGGGTGATACGTCACTTTGAAGACGAGGTCTAGTAGGTTCGACGCGCACTTTAAGGGAAAGTATGCGTTTCTCGAATTCCCCGTCGACAAACGACACGGGCTCGATAGTTCGGGTAGAAGGTTTCGCCACGCCGGACGCACCGACGGGCGCCCAGGTCGAGGTCACGCAATCTCTCTGCGTGACCCGCTCACGCTGAAATAGCTACGGCGCCACGCAGCGCTCGGTCACGACGACGACCTCGTTTCCGCCGAACGCGGTCTCGGACACGGAAAGGCCACGCACGAGGAAACCTTTCCTCCCGTATTCCGAAAGCTCTTTCTGCATCGTCGACGTCCGAGAGGTGGCAAGAAGCTGGTACTCGCACACCGGAGCCTCGGCATAGAGACTCCGTTCCATGATGATGACGACTTCTTCGCCGCCGAAAGCGGTCGTAAAGACCGTCTGTGCGACGAACGCGAATCCTCTTCGAGCCGCATCGTTGAGCTCGTTCTGCATCGTTCCGGTACGATTGGTCGCCAGAACGAGGTATTCGTACGGCTCGGCGTGATTGACCGCGTTGTCACGCTCGACGACCGCGACGAGCTCCTCACCGCCATGCTCGGTATTGCCGCCCATCGCTTGTACCAGTACGAAACCGTCGCGAGCAGCTTCGTTCAACTCGCGCTCCATGGTCGAGGTCTTGTTGGTCGCGAGCAAGCGGTAGTCGGCGTCGACCGCGTCCTTCGCTGCGAGCATCGAGGTGGGTCCAACGCCCACGCCCATGAGGAAGATTAGCCGTCCCAAGTACTTCATCACCTACCCCCTATCCACCGGCAGAGTGGGCAATGACCGTGCCAGTCAGGGGTTACGCGCAGACCGGGCCAAACGGCCCGCTGGTGTCCTGGAATCAGGTCAGCGCGACGCTCGGAGTGAACAAACCTCCGTTAGTACCCTGTTTCACAATTACGGTGGCATTCGAACGCCGATGCATCCCGACTGGCTGCGTTGCTCGCCGCCTTCCGCAGCGTCCGACTTCGCCAAGGCTTCGTCGGGACCTCGCCGAAGCCCGAAGGGCGGAGGCGGGAGCCTGTCGAGCGGAGGGCTAGGCCGAAGGCCGAACTGTCTCGATGCCATATCTAGATATTTCTTCACTCCGGCGGCGCCGGCTTGCTCGCGCAACGTCACCTTGACAGTGCCTCTGGTGTGCTACCATCCGGGCGGGACCGCGTGCATTGCTCGTCGACTTCGCGATCATCGCCGCCTATTTCCTCGGCATCCTGGTCATCGGCCTTCGGGCTCGCGTCCGCAAGGACGTCACGCCGGACCAGTACTTTCTGAGCTCCCGCTCGCTCCGCTGGCCCTCCATCGCGCTTTCCACGATCGCCACCAACATCTCGGCCGGCCATTTCATGGGTATGGCGGGCTCTGCCTACCTCTACGGTCTGGCTCAGGCGAATCTCGAGATCAACGCGATCGTTGGGATCCTGGCAGCCGCGCTCTTCTTCGTACCTCTCTTCCTGCGCCAGCGGGTCACGACGATCACGCAATTCTTCGAGAGCAAGCTCGGTCCCCAGGTCGCGTTGATGTACTCGGTGTTCATGGTCATCCTCTACGCGTTTGTCTATCTCGGATCCGCGCTTTTTTGGGCGTCGTACGCGATCGACGGCCTCTTCGGCCCGCTCTTGGAGCTTCCCGTCGAGGACGCCGTCGCCAGACTCTTCGCGATCGCGGTCGCTCTGGCCGCCTTTTCGGCCGTCTACACCTACTTGGGCGGGCTTCGAGCGGTGGTGCGCACCGACATCGTTCAATTCGTTCTCTTTCTGGGAGGCGGCCTGGTCGTCGTGTTTCTGGCCATTCGCGAGCTCGGAGGCTGGTCCGAGCTCTGGACGCGGACCGGATCTCTCATGCATCTCCACCTGCCCCGCGATCACCCCACGCTGCCCTGGATCGGTCTTTTCGGGATGAACCTCCTGAACTTGAACTACTGGGGCGCCAACCAGGTGATTTTGCAACGAGCCCTGGCCGCCAGGGATCTTCGACAGGCGCAGATCGGGCTCTTGGTGGGCGGAGCGCTCAAGTATTTGATGGTCCTCATCGTGGTGATTCCGGGTATCGCACTGGCTGGGCTTCGGCAAGGGGAGCCGTTGGAGGATCCCGATCAAGCCTACTTGACGCTGGTGCGCTCACTCCTACCCGTGGGGCTTCGCGGCCTGGTCCTTTGCGGACTTTTCGCCTCGCTCATGAGCACGGTGGATTCCATCTACAACTCGGTGTCCACCATGGTCGCCGTCGATCTCTACAAGCGTTACTGGAAGCCCGAGGCCACCGACTCGCAGATCGTCCGTGCTGCGCGGATCACGATCGTCGGCACGATGCTCGCTGGCCTCCTCTTCGCATTCATCATGATCAGCGCCAAGTTCCAAAACCAATCGTTCGCCTTCACCCATTGGTTCAACGAACTTTCCTATTACGTCAAAAACGGCTTCGTGCTGCTCATTGTCTCCTCGGTCTTCCTCGTGAAACCGCCACGCAAGCTGGTGTTCACCGTGCTCCTGCTGAGCGTTGCCTTGTACTACGCCATGAGCCTCACGTTTCCCTCGATGAATTACTTCGTCCGATCGGGATGGGTGATTGTGTTGACCTTCCTCGTAGTGGCCCTGCCCACCTGGTACCGGTACGGCTTTCGGCTGCCCGACCGCCATTTCCTCGAGCTTTCCGACCGGCGCATCGGGCACTTCGCCTGGGGGCTCCTGGCGTCACTAGTGCTGTGCCACGTCATCTTTCATTGAGGGCCCGCGCAAGAGCCTGGAGCTCTGAGGGCCCGTGCAAGAATAACCACCGCCTCTGCAGAACCGGTTGGAAATCGGTTAACCTTGAGGCACCCGTCGGGCAGTTGACCTCGGTCGCCCCAGTGAATATAAAGATAGGGTCAACTTGAAGGCGTTTCCGCCCGCCGAGCCTCCCGCTTGTCCCGGGTGCCGACCTCGGCCGAGAGCGGGGGCTTCGGGTCGCGCACACGCGTGAGGGCTTGTTTTCGCCTCGGCAGGCCGCCACTGCGGGCCATGTGACTTCTGGGGCACGCGTGCCTTTGTCGCATGTGGTTGCGTTTCGATCAGGGCTCCCGGGTCCAGGATACGTCTGGAGGACGACCGTTATGAAAACAGACCGAGCTCCCGTCACTACCGGCACCGTCGATCACTTCTCGACGATCGCTTCCCGATACAACGACTTGCGCACGACGGATCCCGAAGTCGTCGACTTCGTGACCGATGTTCTGCCCGCCGACCGGCACCTCCTCGTCGTCGACGTCGGTTGTGGCAGTGGCCGTTACGATATCGAGCTTCTGAACCGAGTCGGGAATAGGATCAGTCTCGCCTGTTTGGACTTCACCTTTGAGATGTTGCGGGCGCTCGACCGAGAGCTCCAGCAACAGGCGATCGGTCGGTACCAAACCCTTAGAGCGGCTGCTCGCGGCCTTCCGTTTCGCGACAAACATCTCGATTGCGTCCTCACCTTCAATGCGATCCATCACTTCGACGTGCCGTCCTTCCTCCGAGAGTCCGCCAGGGTACTCGTTCCCGATGGGCTGCTCGTGATCTACACCCGCACCCGCTCCCAGAACGCGCGCAACGTCTGGGGGCGCTACTTCCCAAAGTTTGCCGAGAAAGAACGCAGGCTCTACGAGCTCCGGGAATTGCAGGGACTTCTGGACACTGTACCCGGCTTGCAGCTCGAGACCATCCAGGAGTTCCGATTCGAGCGCATGGCCTCGTTCGATTGGCTGGCGGAGCGGGCGAAAAACCATCACTACTCGACCTTCGCGCTCTACGAGGCCGCCGAGTTCGACTGGGCGATGAGGCAGTTCCAGCGAAACCTCCGGCGCCATTTCCTGGACATCGACCACATCACTTGGTGCGATGAGAATACTGCGTTGGTGTTACGAAAATCGGCGCGGACGAGGCGAGCCTGTTAATCAATCAACTACCACCCGCATAGCGGGTGGTTTGATGTCTCTCATCATTAATTAGTCCGGACGGCCTACCGGTCGCAAAGGCCGTTCGATACTACTCAACCGGTCCCAGGTATTGGTCGAGCCAGTCGAGGGTCTCTCGGATTAGCTGATTTCTGGGAGGCGAATGGCCTCCGTCCAGGATCGCGTGGCGTTTGTACTCATCCGCTGTCCCAAGTGAGTCGAACATCTGTTTTTGAAACGTCTCAACGGGCCTGAGGATGTCGTGTCTGCCGCTGATCATGAGTACCGGAACCCTGACCCGAGATGCGAAACTGGCAGAGCTTGCTTCGGGTCGCCCCAGCACAGGAGGGATTCCTCCCGACACAAATACGCCCGTCTTGAAGCGCTCGTCCAGCGCGAGCACGATCGGACCCATCCAACCTCCCCAGCTAGAGCCGTGGTAGCCCAAGCGATCCAGGTCGATATCGGTTCGGGTCTCCAGATAGTCAATGGACCGCCTGAAATCGTTGGTCCACTGAACGACGCGAGCTGCGTAGCTCCGCGTATGACTCGGCCAAGAACGTAGCGGGCGCTTCCCCAAGATTCTCCTGTCGCGTTCCAGGCCCATTCCCTGACGTTTCCCGCCATGTCGTAGGTCCCGTAAGGACCAATGCCGTGATGGCTTCCGACCGGGGCGGGCCCGTCCCCCGAGAAATTGCTCAGAGCAACGAGCTCCGCCCTATCCGGCAAAAACGACGTGTTACCGGGAAATTTGCGTCATTGCCCCCGGAATGTTATCTTCCCAGCTGAGCGGTCTGAAGTCGGAGCACGAACGATCGTCGGCGGGAAATCAAGCAGGTGCCTGCATCCAGAAAGCGAACTGCAGCTACTCTCGTCCGCGAGGCGGATTTCTCCGGCGGCCGTTCGCCGAGCGCCCTCGTCTCCAGGCTCGGCGCGCAGCAGATTTCTCTCATCAGATCGGTGCTGGCTGGGCAGCCGGATTACATCAATCGATCGTTTTCCGTCGATCCAACGACAGGCCAACGCAGCGTAGACAGTCTCGAGGAGCGGGAGCTCTCGACGTTCTTGTCACGCTGGGCGGACGACCCGCTGGCTTGTATCCGCTCCGTGAACGAGACGCTTGGTAGCCTGGACGACCCGTTGCGATTAACCCGGTACATCGAAGCGGCCGTCGACCTCGAGATACTTCTGGATCGGGCGCTCAGGAGGACGGATACGCGAGTTCGCACCGGGATCGAAGGCTATCTTGCGGACGGATACACCGACATGGGCTCCAACGCATCGCTCACCGATCGTCGAGACAGAGAGAAGATCCGGGTAGACAAAAAGAACCTTCGAGCCCGACTGGTCGAGCTCAGGCGGCACGCCGTCGAGATTGGCCCAACGTTGAAGCTGCTCGCCCGTTACTACGAGTGGGTACGTGCCGATCTCGAGTTCGACGAGGCGGCCACGACGGATCTCGCCCGCGCGCACGGCGACCGGAGTGTGCTGCTTTCGCGGTTCTTGGAAAAAGGAGCGGGGGTCTGCCGGCATCTCGCGATCTTGTACCAGCTCTGCCTTCAGGAGGCTGGTGTTCCCTCTCGCCTGGTGAAGGGCGAACACCGCTTGTTCGCGTTCGGCGGACGACATGCTTGGAACGTGGCGTGGCTGAGTGGGCGCACCGTGCTCGTGGACGTCACGTTGCCCAGTGGCGGCGAGGCCTTCATACTCACCGGCGACTCGTTGGGGGACGTCTATGAAGAGGCGAGCACCAAGCACCACCGATCGTACCGACCATCCACGAATTCGGATAGCTTCCACAGGATTCGCGCCCAGTAGCTTGCGCGCGGCGTTTCGACCCGCCAACCGTCGTTCCGGTCAAGGCCCGCAACCTTCTGCCAACACTCCGCGTCTTCGGGCGAGTTTTGGCACACTACGCGGTCGGCTCGTCGGAGGCGAGGACACACGCAAGATTGCCCTCTTGCTAGAATACGAGGGTGACTTGCCCGACCCGATAAATATGGAAACGGAAGTCGTTGTGTGTGCGCTGCTCGGCGCCCCTGGGCAGCTGGTCGACCTGGCCTTCGTATGGTAGCGGTTCACGAAAACCGAGTACATGATCTTGAACAGCCAGGCCTTGCAATTAGTTCCCGGCTCGAAGTTCTCGAAGGTCCGGCAGGCTCGCAGGACGTCGCCTGAACGACATCACTGGCGTCCTCGGCGTCGCGGGTCAACCTCAGAGCACCGGCGTAGATCACCCTCAGGTACGGGAGGGCGGTCTCCTCGAATCGAGCCCGCTTGTCTTTGGAGTCCGCTTTCGCGTCAAATGTCATGGTCAAGATACGCATCGAGCCGTCAAGGATCGCGGCCGGGCGCGATGTCGAGCTGCTCGTCACCATCACTGAGGAGGGCCTCGTTTCGCGAGTCACGCGCGGCGAGAACGCGGGTCGACGACTGGCGCATTCGGCCGTCGTTCGCTGGATGACGTCCCTGGGCGGCGTGAAGCTCTCCGACGCCGATGGGGTTGCGAGAGCCACCGAAGTCCCCCTCGCGGATGACTGGAACCGTGCCCGCCTTCATCTCGTCGCGTGGCTTCAGGAGCGCACCTATGGTCGCGTTCTGGGCGCGGTGCGGCTCGAGATCGGACCCGCCGGGTAGGCAGCGAGGGAGCCAGTAGAGATGATAGATCACGTCCCGCCGTTTCCGGAACAGCTGCTGTTTCCTTCCAAGTGGGCAGAGCTTCGAACACCTTCAGACTGACGTCCAGGTCGCTGGCGTCCGCGCCGCCGCCTGCGGCGCGACGTACAACGTCATGGAGCGGTGCAACTTCCGCTGTACGAGCTGTTATCTGAGCGACGTCGCGAACCAGACCCGACCGTTGCCGTTCCCCGAGGTGCAACGCCAACTCGACGCTCTCCGGGCGGAGCTCGGCTGGGGGGCCAAGGTGCAGATCACGTCGGGTGAGGTCACTCTCCTGCCGGTGGAAGAGCTGGGCCGCATCGTCGCCTATGCCCGATCCATCGGAGTCGATCCGATGGTGATGACGAACGGGCAGCGATTTCTCGACGTACCCCGCTACCTGCCGACGCTGGTGGAGCGCTACGGACTTTCCAAGATCAGCCTTCACATCGATACGACTCAGCGCGGAAGGCCTGGACTGAAGCTGGGGTCGACGGAACGCGAGCTCCACCCCTTGCGCGATGATTTCTCAAATCTCATCCGGGGCGTTCGAAAGGAGACGGGGCATGCGCTTCACGCCGCCCACACCGTCACCGTAACGGAACGTACGGTGAATGACATCCCAGACGTCATGAGCTGGGTACTGGATAACCTGGACGCCTTCCGCCTGATCACCTTCCTGCCCGCCGCCGGTGTCGGCCGTACCGAAGACGAGCCAGTACGCAGTCTGGGCCTCGATGGCATCTGGAGCAGGGTGTGTGAAGGCGTGGGACGTCCGCTCAATCGTCATGCCATGCTTTTCGGACACACTGAGTGCAACATTACCGTGCCTGTGATCGTCGCCTCTTTCGGTCAACGGCGCGAGGTCATCGAAATCGTGGGTGCCGACAGGCGTTGGGATCGTCGCGTGTTTCGGTGGGCTCTTCGAGAACTACTCGCCGAAGTCGACCTAGACGGCAGCGCGATGGTCAACGGCTTCAGGCTCTTGTTGGCGCTCTTGCGCCGTCCCCACCGGGGCGTCGAGCTCTTGGCGTACTCGCTCTACCGCCTCCTGGCGCTTGGCTCCTGGCCCACCCGGTTCATCTGGTCCTACCTGATCGGCCAACGGGCCGAGATGCGACCGCTGCTCATCGTGGTGCACAAGTTCATGAGTCCCGATGAGCTTGACACGCCCCTGGGACAGGAGCGACTTCGGGCCTGCGTATTCAAACTACCGGTAGATGGACGGCTGGTCTCTATGTGCGAGATGAACGGAACGTCGTTGCGCCGCGATCTGAATCTCGGGGCGCCAGGCGTCAATTCGCCAGGCTCCGATCGTTCAACCGCCAGTCGTACGGTGTGAAGCGGACCGCGTAGCCGGCCGCACTGCTCCGAAGCTCCTTCGCCCGATCCGCCGTCGCATAGAGCTCCACATAGGCGACGAGCGACGCCTCCCGCCCGGGGAACTCGCTACGATACCAGTCCAGCAACTCGTCCTCGTACCAGCTGAAGATCTCCGACAGATAAATGGCTCTCTCGTCGTGATCGACGCGCAAGTTCCTCGTCTCGGCAAGGAATTTACGTGCTTCGCGGTCGAGCTCCGCGTCGAGATCCTCAGCGGAGAAAGCGTGGCGGGGCAGCACCGGGCAACCTTTCGAAGCGCAGTTCAATGCGAAGTGGATTCTGGGCTCTTCGAAGCGCTCTCGGATAATCTTTTCCTCCAAATGATAGAGGGACAGTCGCTTGCCTCCGAACGAGGAGCGCTGGAAGTAGAAGAACCCCGCCTTTCCCGGGAAGAAGAAGAGAAGCATTGGCCTCCTGACGTTCAACACACTTTCGATCGGGTAGTAGTGAAGGACCGTCTTGATGGTGGCGGCGTTGTAGCCGTTGATCCAGTAGGCAAGCTGCGCCTCCTCTGTGGGGAAGAGTTGAGGATGGGTGTCGGGGCTGAAAGCCGCGATGAGTCGAAAGTACCTGTCTAGCTCACCCTGTTCCATCTCGAGCGAAGCGTAATCGACCAGACCGCCCGGGTCTACGAACCGCCGCAGAACCCGGTCGAAAGCTTCGTGGGAAAACCGCGGTGGCGCGGCGGAGGGGGTTGGTCCACGACTCGCCTTGCTGGAGGTACAGCCAACCGCACCCATCACTATGACCACCAGGGCCGGCAAAAGGCGCAAGATTGAACGGCCATGCGCCGTTTCGTTTTTCACACTTCCTCCTTGGATCCCACGGGAAGACGGTGCTGTCAAACCGCATCCGCCTGTTCCTCACGTGAGGCTGTCCCCCTCGACTCGGGATGAAAGGCCGCCGGCGAGAGTCGAAGAATTGGCCTCCGGAAACAGAGCCCATGTAATACCATGCCTCGGCTCCATGCGATCCCCTGGACCGCCGGTAGCTTCTTGTAGCTTCACGCCTCATTCCTGTGTGGAGCAATCCCCGAGAGTGCCCCTTACTGGCCTTGAGTTAAGAGAGATCCTCGGCAGAAAGCGATAAGGAATTGGGTGAAGAAGCGGCAAAGAAGGTGAGGATCTACTCCCGTTTCACCGTGTTCGACGACGTGAGCTTCCGAGTCGAGGGCGGACATGTCAAGCTCATGGGTCGCGTCACCCAACCCTACAAATCGACCGAGATCGAAAAACGCCGTCTCGAAGGTCATGGGCGTTCAAAGCGTAACCAACGAAATCAAAGTGCTGCCCACCAGCATCGGTGATTCGCGCCTTCGGCTGGCGAGGCGGATTTACGGCGATTCGTCGTTCCGTGAGTTCGCGTTTCGGATAAACCCCCCGGTACACATCATCGTCGAGCACCAGCGTGTCACGCTGACTGGTGCGGTGCGGTCGGAAGTCGAGAGACGCAAGGCCGAGCACATCGCCCGCTCGACCTTCGGGGTCTTCACAGTGGACAACCAGCTGCGGGTCGACGCCTGAGATCCTTCCGCAGAAACGTGGGGCGCCCCGACGGTGGGCGCCCCTCTCTTTTGTTGGAATAACCCGCTCTCCTGCTGGCAGCCGACACCGGTTCCGGGGGCCCCAACTTCTTGATTCTCCACGCGCGCGTCGATTCTCGAGGAAAACGGTTGATCGCCGCAACGGGATCTGAAACTCTCACGGGAGCACATCGGAGTTAAGCCGCGAATGGTTCTCGGTTACGAACCCTGGAACGGAGGAAGTCATGACGGAGAGTGTTTACAAAGTCGTTGAATTGGTGGGCACCAGCGGTGCTTCCTGGGAGGAAGCGGCGCGGAATGCGGTGGAGACCGCTGGCAAGAGTCTCAAGAACTTGAGAATTGCAGAGGTCAACAAACTGGACATGACCGTCGAGAACGGAAAAGTCGTCGCTTTCCGCTCCAGAGTCAGTCTGTCCTTCAAGTATGATTCTGGGGACTGATCTTCCAGGCGAAGCGCTCCCTCCAATCGAACGTAACGGAATACCAACAGGCTCTCACGACTGCTCGGGCTCGTGGGGATAGGTGGGATTTCCCGGTCCACCGGTCCCCGAAGTAGAGCCTCGAGGATCGTGGAGGGAGCGCTCCAGGATTGTACGCTCCAGCTGATCGATCCCTGGCGGGTCTTAGGGCCCGGGCAAGAATAACTACCGATTCTTGGACGCCGATCCATCCCGTCTGGCGGCGTTGCTCGCCGCCTTCCGCAGCGAGCCTGTCGAGCGGAGGGCTAGGCCGCCTCAGCGGCCGAACTGGAAGGATGCTCATATATCCAGATATTATTCACTTCTCGCGCCTTGCCAGACGGGCGCCTCGACGCCCAAGAATGGGCATTTATTCTTGCCCGGACCCTTACGGTCAAGGCTCCCCAAGACCTCCGAGCTCGCGAGGAAAGAAATCCTCGCCTTCTTACACTGACCATCGAGAAAAAGCGAAATCCAAGAAACGCGCGACTCGACGCCTGTAATAAATCGGGTCTCGTTCGCACTCACTGTTGGGCGCACTGACGCGCCACTCACAACAGGAGTAGACCTCATGGGAAACAGCATCAAGACTCTGGTCATCGTGGCGGCAATCGCCGCGACAGCCTCGCTGTCGCTTCCGGCCAAGGCCGACGCGCAGCATCACTACGGGCATGGCTACTACGGACACGGTTACGGGCCGTACGCCTTCGGTGGTTACGAGCCGTATGGTTACGGCGGCTACGGGCCGTACGGCTATGGCGGCTATGGTCCGTATGGCTATGGAGCGGATCGTTACTCCAACAATGGAGCGGTTCGGATCGAAGTGAACCCGAAGGAATTGCGAGATGAGATTCAAGTCTATGTCGACGAGGCGCGCGCCGGTGTCGTCGATGACTTCGACGGAATCTCTCAGAGACTCTATCTTCCGCCCGGAAAGTACGAGATCGAGGTCAGGCTGGACGGATACAAGACACACCGAGTGAGCGTTCTCGTCACCGCCGGCAACACCTACAAGATCCGCGGTCAGCTGGAGCCTCTCACCGCCGCAGAGCTCGAGGAGACCGGAGATGCACCACAGGCCCACGCAGTGGCTCGAACTCCGGCACCAGCCGATGAGCGCACGACATCTCCTGCCACGCCCACCGAAGCCCCTGCGCAAAAGGGTTACCGGTCGGATCGCCCCGACTACGGAGCTGTCAGGATCGAAGCAAACCCGAACGAACTCCGACGTGAAGCGCGAGTTTACGTGGATGGGGCCGAGGCAGGCAACGTCGACGACTTCGACGGCCTCTTTCAAAGTCTGAATCTACCTGCTGGGAAACAACAGCTCGAGGTTCGGCTCAACGGATATCGTACGTTCAGGCAGAAGATTTTCGTCAGCCCTGGACGCACCCACAAGATCCGTCTCCGGATGGAGCCCGTGGCACCGTGAGCTCGGAGAGATGGGGACGCAATGCGCTCATCGATTGCGTCCCTCTCCTCCTTTCCCACCCAGAAGTACCAGCGTAAGAGACGCAGTCTATCCATCCGTAGCTCCCTTCGAAAGAACCGCTTCTACCTTGCGCAACTTTCCATCCGACCATTGCTCGAGTGTGAACATCTTTACAGACGCGCAGGTGCGTCGAGAGACAATGGAGCAAAGTGTTAGTGCCGATCCCGCACGGAGAAGAACGATGAGAATCGCGGTGAAAACGACGTTGTTTGCAAGCATCGGCCTCGGGCTCGCCATTCTTGCGCCGAGATCTGCTCGGGCGGAGCTCGACCAGACCCATGGCTTGTGGGGAGAGGTCTTGAAAGCTCATGTGCATCTGGAGGGGCCGGGATTCTGCCGACAATCCCCGATTCGTGGAAACCCTCCCGCGTCGAGGCTATCGCTTCATCGCTCCCGTAGCCGGTGCATCGGCGAACGAGCCAGCTCCGGAGGAGACGAGCTCGACCACTGCGCCCAGTTTCGCGGTACTGTCAAGTTGAGGTCTCGAGCTCGGATCGGGCCGCTAGATAATGGGCTCGAGCGAACCGTGTTGCCAACATCTTGGGGTCGGATCGGCCCTGAATGCCTCAACTTGACAGTACCCCGCCGAGGCCTACGAAGTAATAGAGCCAAACCTGTCGAAGCTACTACAGCATCGCTCAGCTTCGACGCCCCAGATGTTCGATCAAGCGGAGAAAATCCTTCTGAAGCGTGGGATGTTTTTTCAGCAATCCTGTTTTCGCATCCGAAAGACTTCACGCCGGTCTGCACGACCGAGCTCGGCTACATGGCCAGCCTCAAGCCCGAGTTCGCGAAGCGCAACTGCAAGATCATCGGCATCAGCGTGGACGGGGTCAGCGACCACCAGAAATGGTCCAAGGACATCGAGGCGTCGCAGGGCCACGCGATCAATTATCCGTTGATCTGGGATCCCGCACTGAAGGTCGTCAAGGCCTACGACATGTTGCCGGCGGATGCGGGCGACAGGAGCGAGGGACGGACCCCGGCCGACAACGCCACGGCCCGGTCGGTCTTCGTCATCGGGCCCGACAAGAAGATCAAGGCGACGCTCACCTATCCGATGAGCACCGGCCATAATTTCGACGAGATCCTGCGCCTGGTCGATTCGTGCCAGCTCACGGCCACACAGAAAGTGGCAACGCCGGTCAACTGGAAGCAGGGCGACGACGTGATCATCCTGCCGGCGGTGTAGAACGACGAGGCCAAGCAGAAGTACCCGGACGGCTGGCAGTCGCCGCTGCCCTACATTCGGATCGTGCCCCAGCCGAAATAGGAGAGCATAAAAATCCGGGGGCTCACGCCGCTTCGGCGACATCGTGGGTCTCGTCGATCTCGAAGTCTGGATATCCGGTCTAGGAAGGGTCTCCCAATCGCGTTGACTACCGTCGATGAAGAAGACCTGCTCGTCACCGAGCTCGGCCTCGAACCGCTGAGTGATTTTCAGGGTATCGTTGCGGGCGGTAGCGGGGTTCAGCTTTTCGTTCACCGGCTTTATGCTCTCCAGGCTGGGAGACAGACAGATTCGCATGCGAGGACCGGAACACCGTCAGGCGGCCCGCGCATAACGATGGTGCGGCCCGCCCACGTGAGGGATCGCGATGACCTTTCCCTTGGGAGTCGCGGATTCTAGCCGAGCGGAAAGGGACACCATGTGGAAGGGGTCAAGTTCAGTAGAATCAGCGCGGACGGAGTTTTCGGGAGGCACAGCCGTCTCAGCCTCGCGGGTGCTCGTCGAGCCGCGAAAGCAAGTCCGCCAGCGGCACCGTCGCGATGCGTACGCCCATGTCCGAGAAGCCGTAGGGGAGGACCAGCCGTCCGTTGTGGACGATCGCCCCGCACGTGTACGCGACGTTCGGGACGTAGCCGTCGCGCTCGTCCTGCCCGGCCACTAGGAACGGCTCGTTAAGCTTCCCAATGACGCGCCGTGGATCGTCCAGATCGAGCAGCATCGCCCCGATCACGTAGCGGCGCATCGGTCCGACGCCGTGCGTCAGAACGAGCCATCCCGCTTCGGTCTCGATCGGCGACCCACAATTCCCGATCTGGATGATCTCCCACCAGCTCCGCGGCGTCTGAAGCCTCTCCGCCTCGTGCCAGAACCGGATGTCGTCGGAGGTCATGAAGTGGATGTTCTTGCTGTCGTGGCGCGAGAGCATCGCGAACTTCCCGCCGATGCGCCGGGGGAACAGCGCCATTCCCTTGTTCGCGACGAGGTGCCCGTTCAGGGTCCGGATGCTGAAGGTGACTAAGTCGGTGGTCTCGATCAGCTGCGGAAGGATGTCATGTCCGTCGTAGGCCGTGTACGTCGCGTAGTATCGGACGGTCCTGTCGTCGTCGACGAAACGCACGAACCGCGCGTCCTCCATGCCACGGCTCTCATTCGGGCTGGCAGGGAAAATCACGCGCTCGGAGACCGCCGAGTCAGGTGGGAACTCGACTTCGTAGTTGGACGTCGCCAGCCAGTGTATCACCTCGATGGTCTGGCGCCTGGTTCGCGCCCGGATCTCGCGGCTCTCCGACGAGGCGCAGGCTTTCGTCAGCTCGGTGAAGCTGAAACGATCGGCAAGAGCGTCGAGCACGGCACGCGACAGGTTGTTGTCGAGACCGAGCTCCTTGAGCTTCCCCTCGAAGACCTCCTTCTTGTAGGACGGATTCGGCGTGCGGTGCCCGGTCGAGACGAAGGGGCTCCTGGCGTCGAAAACGATCTTCCCACGCGGTCCGATCACTCCGGAGCGGAACTCGATCGACGAGATATGCCCCTCGCCGACCGCCCGCAGACTCATGACGAAGCGCAGCGCGCCTCTCGGCAGGTCCGACTGGTCGGGCGCCGGAACGAGCGACGGGTTGAACAGCGCGGCGCCTTCGATCGAGTACTCGTGCGTGAAGTAGGCGCCGATCAGAAGTCTTCGCGCAGAGGAGATCCGATCGCCGTTCTCGAGGTGACGCGACACGAGCTGGAAGTGATCGTCGAGCACCTTCGTGAGGTCGTGGTGACGAGGCGAGAACGCGCCCCGGACTTCGTCCAGCAGCGCCTGAACCTGCTCCTCCGGAATCGCGAGGATCCGCTCGCGGACGAGACCGCCGCGGGACTGCCCGTAGACGAAACCCTCTTCGCCCGGCACGAACGGCCGCGTGATGACGCGTTTCGGATCGGGTAGAAACCTGTGTCGCGTCCTCGTCAGTCGCAGCTTCGCCGCCTTCATCTCCGGCCCATCCCCAGCGGGCGACCCACCGCCACCGCAGGCGTCGCGCGAAGACCCTGTCCAGACTCTCCTGCAATGTTACCGGCTCTCTTGCTGGATGGGATCAGAGCAAGGGACCTGAAGGCGGTCGTCGCGTCCCTCTCCGCGGCGCCACCGTCGAGTCCGTCGCCGACTAGGTCGTGCATGGCGAGAAGCGCGAGGAGGAACGAGACGAGACTCTCCGCGCCCTGGTTCTCGTTCACATCGTGCTCGCCGAGCCCGTCCCGGCAGCCGGCGGTGGAGGGATCATACAGCGACAGCCCTAGGCGATTGGCGCCGAGGAACCATTCAAACGACTCGCGCATTAGCGCCAGGTACTGGCGGTCGCCGGTCGCCGCGTACGCGGCGTGAAACGCGAGCACGAAGGCCGCCGCGTCGACCGGTTGCTCGTCGACAACCGCCCTCCGCGCTCCCCGCTCGTACCATCCCTTGTTGCCGATCAGCGTCAGGTACCCCTCGGAGAAACAGATCTCCTCGAGGAAAGCGAGAGTCTCTCGTGCGACTCGCAGCGCCGTCTCGTCGGTCGTGAGCCTTGCCACCTCGAAGAGCGCCAGCGGCAGCAGGGCGTTCTCGTACGTCAACTTCGGCTCGAACCAGCGCCACTTGCCGTCGGCCTGCCGTTCAAAGCGCTCGATCAGGGCGCGCTCGAGCGACTCGAGAGTCGCGCGCGCGATGCCGTCGCCGGGCTCAGCTTCAAGGTAGGCGACGAGCCCGAGGATCGCGAGCGCGCATCCCCGCGGGCCGAATCCCAGCGCGCGACCCACGCCTCGGTCGAACAGCTCCTTCGCGAGCGAGCGGCATCCTTCGTCGGGTCCGAATCGGACGGCTGTCCCGAGCGCCCAGAGCGCCCGACCGACGCAATCTTCGGAGCCCGGCTCGCTGTCGATGTTCCGGCGGTAGTCCATGAAGTTGTGGAAAAGCCCGTCCTCGCGCTGCGAGTGGTGCAGGTAGCTCAAGTACGTCGTGATGAGCCGCCCGGTCCTGGCCGAGCCGGCGACCCGCTGCGCGAGCAGCGCGACGAGCAGTGCCCGCGCGTTGTCGTCGACGCAGTAGCCGTGGCGACGGTCGGGCACGTTGCGGGTCGCGTGCTGGAGGAGCCCAGTGTCGTCGGTCATCCGGAGCAGATGGTCGAGCCGTAGCTCGGGCAGGCTGCGCTTGCGCGCCGGTCGCGGCGCGCGAGCCCGACGTACGCGAGCCCGACCCGCCGCCAGATCATCTGCCGTCCGAACGCATACGCCGATCGCTGGGCCCGCGCCATCGCCTGCTCGTCGGCCAGGAGCTGCCCGTGGACGGTTCTCAGCCCCTCGACGTCGCCGAAACCGAACAGCCGCCCACGCCCCCCGGCGAGCAGCTCCTTGGCGTACCAGTACGGCGTCGAGACGACGGCGGCCCCCGACCCCATCGCGTACGCTAGCGTGCCGCTCGCGATCTGCGCTTCGCCGAGGTATGGAGTGATGCAGACGTCCGCCGACTGCAGGTACCTGCACAGCTCGGCGTCGTCGACGAACTGGTTCCGGAAGACGACGTTGTCGGAGATGTTGAGCGACTCGGTGAGGCGCTTCAGCGAGTGGCGGTACTCCTCGCCGTTGCGGCGCTTCACCTCCGGGTGCGTCACGCCGACGATGAAGGTAGATGAGGTCGGGAAACCTCTCGACGAGACCCGGGAGTGTCCGGATCACGACGTTCGGGTAACCAGATCGTGCTGCTCCACGACAACGGGGAGTTCACGACGATGGCCCACATGATGACCGGCTCCAATGACGGCTTGAGCTGCGGGGACACCGTGCAACGAGGCGACGTGATTGGTCTGGTGGGCAACGCCGGAACGTCCAGTGCGCCGCATCTTCACTATTCTTCCTTGAACACTCCGAGCCCGGAAGACCTAGGCGCGAGAAGCTTCCCCATGTACTTCAACAACATCAAATTTGCGTCGCCCGGATTCAGCCCTCGCCGACAGCTCGACGTCGCCATGTTCTCCGGTACCCAGTGGGAGGCGTTGTCCCCGCCGATGCCGCTGGCAAGCAATCCTCCTCTACCCGCGGGACCGGTTGCCGAAGTCGAACCAAATGACGTGCTTGCCAATCACAACGCGCTAACGCTTCCCACTAGCGTTTCGGCGACGGCGGAGAACGCCGATGTGGGCGATCTGGCGGTGCGCGGCGACGGTATCGAAGACGTGTATCGCATCGATCTGGCCGGTCCGGACTCAGGACGTGAGAAAAATTAGTTATTGACTAGCGGTACCGCTATGTTATAGAATTGCGAGTATGGGATACGTAACGAAGCTGCAGGTGATCAAACGAGCCAACGACACCCGTCAGTGCTATGTGATTTGCCCGTCGCCTTTAGCGCAGGCGCTAGAGATGGAGCAGGGCGAGGAGCTGGAGTGGGTGGTGGAGGATCGAAACACCCTGATTGTGCGTCGGACGCCAAAGGCGAAGCGAGGGAGAAAGCGGGGTAGACGTGGGTGATAACCAAACGTCGCTTCCCGGCTTTCCGAGTCCGCGAAAACGGAACGATGGTGATGACGGCGATGAGGGAGAACGCGCGACACAGGCTCGGTTGAAGGTGGTCGATCGCGCGCAGCTGCTGCTGCGGACGGTGGACGTGGAGCGATTGATCCCAGAGGATGACCCAGCGCGTGCGATCTGGGAGTTCGTGGGTTGGCTGGATCTCAGCGGGTACACGGAGCAGATCCGCTCCGTCGCGGGTGGCGCAGGCCGGCCCGCGTTCGATCCGCAGCTACTGGTGAGCCTGTGGGTCTACAGCTACAGCCAGTCCGTGAGTTCGGCCCGCGCCATTGAGCGGCTGTGCGAGCATCATCCGGCTTATCAATGGCTCACCGGAATGCAGAGCATCAGTGCGCACACGCTATCGGACTTTCGGGTGACCCATTCGGAGGCCCTACACGAGTTGTTTGTGCAAACTTTGGGGCTTCTGAGTGCAGACGGATTGATCACGCTCGAGCGAGTCATGCTGGATGGGACGAAGGTGCGCGCGAATGCTTCGTCGAGTGGATTTCGCAGCAAGCCTCGTGTGGAGGCGTATCTGAAGGATGCGCGTGAGGCGGTCGAGGCTCTCGAAGCACAGACGGAGGAGGAATCGAGCCGGCAGATGCAGGCAGCACAGCAACGCGCCAGGCGAGAGAGACAGGAGCGTCTAGAATCAGCGTTGAAGGAGTACGACAAGCTGGAAGCCGCCAAAAGCCGCGTAAAACGCGTGAGCACGACCGATCCCGACGCGCGGGTGATGAAACAAGCCGAGGGCGGCTCCGCACCTAGCTACAACGTCCAGGTCTCAACGGATGCCGCGCACGGCCTGATTGTCGACATCGATGCCACGCAGGCCGGCAGCGATTATCAGCAGCTGACGCCCGCCATACAACGGCTTGAGCAGAGCATGCACCGCGCGCCCGAGCAGATGGTCGTAGATGGGGGCTACATCAGTAGCAACAACATCACGGAGATGGCGAAGCGCGACATCGATTTCGTCGGTCCCCAATCCGAGAACAAGGCAGCAGAGGCTAATCGGCGCAAGTCGTATAAGCACCACGGCGTGAGTCCGGAATACGAGGCGTCGAAGTTTGTCTTCGATACGGAGACCAACACGTATGTGTGCCCGCAGGGCAAGCACTTACGCTACGACGCCAAGCAGGAAAGCCATGGCACGATGTGCTATCGATACAAGGCGTCGGAGCAAGACTGCCAGACGTGTCCGGCCAAAGATCAGTGCTGTCCTCGTACGCGGCACGGCCGCTCGATCGAGCGGCGCGAACTCTTGCCCGACATAGCCGCGTTCCGCCAGAAGATGCAGACCGACGAAACCAAGGCCATCTATAAGACACGCTCGCAAGTGGCCGAGTTCCCGAATCTCTGGATCAAAGCCAAGTTTGGCCTGCGGCAGTTTAGCGTGCGCAGAATTGCCAAAGTACGCACTGAATCTCAGTGGGTCGCCCTCACCTACGATATCCTGCAGTGGATTCGCCTCCGCTGGAGGCCAAAGATGGTATCGGCGCTCGCGCCGACGTGAGCGCATTGAGCACACGCAGCCCGATTCGTTTAAGCACTAGTTAGAAAGCTAGTCAAAAAGCAACAACGAAACGCCGATACGATACCGGGTGAATCCGCACCACGCGGACCCGCCCCCCTAGTTGACACAAGTGCGGACCAACCATCCCCATCTCCCTGGGGAAACGCGATTTTTTCTCAGGTCCTCACTCCGGTTCGACCTCGCGAGCACCGCGGAGCAAAACCTCGATTTTTATGTGTTGACGGAAGACCTTCGCGTCTTGAACGAGACACATCAGGGAACTTCCCAGGGAAGCCAGGAGCGCGTCTGCCTTGAGCTCGACGCCGCTGTGTACTACGTGATGGCCACGAACGTCCACCCGACGAGGACGAAGGACGCCGATTACATCCTCGACATCACGAGCGACCCCCAGACCATCGACGCCACTATCACGAACGTCGCCCAACCCATCGAGGTTGACGAAAGCTGCGAGGCGATTGTTACGTTCTCCATCGCGATGCACGACAACTGCTGCCTCGATCCCGATGAGCTCAATTTGCAAGTCACTGCCAGCAATCCCACCAACAACGCCACACTGGGTGCGGTTATACTGGATCCTTTGAACGTCATCTCTCCCACAGACATCACGGTGACCGGCACCGTGACCGTGTCCGAGTTGACGAGTTGTCCTGCCAAGGTCGAGATTCAAGCCACGACCGACGATTGCTCGGGCAACACCGTCGATACCGCCACCCAGAACGGAAACGCCGTGGTGCTCGTAGAGGACACGATCCCGCCCGTCGTCAGCTCGTCGGTGGCGACGAGCTCGCTCTGGCCTCCCAACCACGATCTTGTCTCCATCGGGTTCGCATCCTTTGCTACCGATGGTTGTGACGCGAACGTCACCGACTCACTGATTACCGCAGTCTGGAGCGATGAGCCCGAGGAGGGCCCCCACGCGCCCGACGCCGCCGATGTAAGCTCCGACCTCAGGCTTCGCCGCGAGCGAGCAGGGAGTGGAGACGGTCGCGTCTACCTCATGATCACGCATGCGACGGATGCCTGCGGCAACACGAGCTTTGCCTGCTCCGTGGTGGACGTACCGCACAGCAACGGCAAAAAAGCCCAGGCGAGCATCGCCCAGCAAGTGGCGGAGGCCCAGGGCTTCTGCAATGGCAACGGGGGTGCACCTCCGCCCGGCTTCGTTCAGGTTGGCCTGAGTCCGGCGAGCGGCCCGAAGCAGTAGGCGATGAGCTCGGACGATAGCCCGCGCTCGTTACCGTGGCGTAATCACTGGTGAGCGCCCAGAGCGCAACGATGCTGGCAGGCCCCGCTCCCCATGCGCAACGTCAACGCCGTCACGATTGCCAGATTCGAGTAGCGCGGCTGGCCACCGCGGCGGCCGTTCTTCGGTGGTGTCCAGGCTTCGCGCGCCTCGTCTGTGATGTCGCCACGGCTCCTGAGGCCACGCTCGTACTCCCGCCAGTTGGTCACGCGATACTTCGTCTTGTATTTGCGGTTCACTCTGGTGGACTTGCGCGCGGCCATGGGTTCATCTCCTCGATATTGGTACCTCCCTCTCGGCTATAACGACCGCGCCGGCACCCTCTCGTATCATGACTTGCACGGATTCGAGCACCCGTGCATCCGGCGCTACCGTGACCGCAGGAACCCGAGCAATTTTGACTACGTTCATAGCCACCTCCTTCTTGTCGGAGAGGGAGAGAACTCAAGCCCCGTCCGACAAATCACCTACCTGTTCAGCGTCCGTCGGCGGCCGGCACCAGGCCGCTGAGATCCAGCTCCCAGATATCGTCATAGTGAGCTCGATTCGGTCCTTCACCGAACGCCACCCAAAGCCGCTTTCCGTCCTCCGACAGGATCACGGTGTGTCGGAAACGAGGCGGCGGAGGCCCGCCGGATGGCTCCAGCCGCGTCCAGGAGAGGGCCTCGAGATCCAGGTGCCAGAGGTCGTTGAAGACCTCCGAGAAATCACCCAAGCCGCCGAAGATAATGAGGCCGCGATCGTCCGGTAGCGTTGCTCCGCGCGCGAACTGTCGTGGCGCTGGGCCGGCGGTCGCGGGCTGGAGCGGCACCCACGACAGCGTGGCGAACTCGAAGGCCCAGAGATCGCTGACGTCCTGCGCGGTGCTGACATCGTTGGGCTGTGCGAAGCCGCCGAAGACGATCATGCGGTCGCGATCCGCGTCCATTGCCGCAACGTGACCGTAGCGCATTCCCGGCGGTGAATCCTGAGTCAGCACCCGCCACTCGTCGGTCCCCAGGTCGAGCACCCAGGTGTCGCTCAGGTCCGGCGTTCCCGCACCGAGCAGTCCACCGTAGACGACCATGCGCCCCCGTCGTTCGTCTACGACGCTCGAGTGCAGGCAGCGGGGGACTGGACTGGCGTCGGGCGTGAGCTCGCTCCAGCGTCCGGTTGCCGCGTCCCAGGACCACAGTCGGTTGGTTCTCGGGAAGCCTCCGAACAGCAGGCCGCGACGCTCGGCGTCATCCATGACGAACGTGTGATGGCAGCGCCGGTTCGGCTCCGGTACATCGGAGCGCGTCCACGCACGGCTCGCCAGGTCAAAGTACCAGACGTCACTCAGGAATTGCCCGTCCGGCGTTTCCCCTCCCTGGAACACCAGCCGCCCGCGAGGCGCGTCATGCAGGCCGGCCACGCCGCGGCGCTCACTGGGGCGTGAACCCCGCGGCCCGACAGGCCGCCATTCGAGCGCGGCGGCGGGGCCGGTGATCCAGGCGATCAGGACAAGCGAGCTCAGGCCGCAGACGATGACAGGCGACAAGAACCGCATCATAAGGGAGCTGGAAACGACTCTTCCAGTACATCGATCGAGCGGACTGGGCTCGTCACGATGGTACCGCCTTCAATGTAAAACTCCATTCGCATTCCGTGAGCGATCCAACCCGTCTTCAGGAGGCTGCCGCCGAACGTGGCTCCTGACAACGTCGCCTCCACCGGCTCGACGAGGAGCGCGCCGCCTCGAATCAGCAGTCTCGACTCTGCGGGGTCGAGCATCGTGATCTCGAAGAGCGAATGCTCGGTCTTCACCCGGAGCCGGGCCAAGGGCTCGAGCTTTCTCGAGTCGATTCCACCACGGAGTTTCAGCTCTTCGCTGAAACCCTCGAGGGTGCAGAAGGGGGGCACACGACAGTTACCGGCTCGACGGGATTCGTCCCGAGCCTCGGCGCGCGCCTCGACACGGGCGGATGCATGCACAGGTTGTGACACCTTGGTGGGTTCGCTCATACTTTCTCCCGTTGTGTCTTTCGACGAGCTCAGCCGCTAGAAAAAAGGCCCTATGCCAATGTAAACGTGGGGCCCCTCGACGAGGGTGAAGCGTTTCACTGGAGCCGCCAAATCAAGTCGAGCATGGCCGGAGCCTCAGCGGAGTCGAGCATGGCCGGAGCCTGCCGGCGTGTCATGTCGGCCACAGACGCTATCCTGGCTCACCGCGCGCTTTCTCCCGCGGGTTCCTTTGAATCTGGGACCGGTGCGGGTGATCCGGGGCGTGGATCCCCGATTGGACCTCAAGGCGATCGAGGCCGTTCGCCAGTGGCTGTTTGTGCCGGGCAAGTTCCGCGGCACACCCGTCGACGTGATCGCGGACATTCAGGTCGATTTCACGCTGCTATGAGTAGGAATCAGGGGCCGGGCTAAGTCGGCCCTAGTGCGCCTGTTGAGCTTCCGGCAAAGGCAAGCCTTGTGCCAAGTGGGGGCGCGACGATCTTCACAAATGCCTAAAGGCCCGCCTGATTTCTAGGGCTCTCATGCGAACAGACGACCTACAACACTTAGTGCTTCCTGACAATCCCGAGCTTGTTCATTCTTGCCTGCAAAGTACTTGGGTGCAAGCCGAGGGCCTTCGCCGCCCCCTTCTCTCCTGCCACGCGCCAGCCGGTAAGCTCCAGTACCGAGCTGATATATTCGCGCTCGTGTTCCGCGAGAGGCTTCACTCCGGCCGGCTCACACGCAGCGACGGTGGCTGCCTTGGGAAGCCACTCTCCCGATGGCGCCTAGCCCTCCGCTCGACAGGCTCGCTGCGGAAGGCGGCGAGGAACGCAGCCAGACGGGATGGATCGGCGTCCTAAAATGTGAAGTTATTTTTGCGCGGGCCCTTAACCGTCCCCAGTTCCGGCATCCAGTCAAGAGCTATTCGTGCACCAAAGCCGCGCGACGGTGGCGGAACGTGTTTCGAGGTAAGCCTGCCCGGCGAGTGAAAGGGTGGAATGGCGAGCTTCGTCTTCACCTCCTGGCTGTCCAGCCTCAGGGCTCAACGTCCAGGGCAACGTCGAGAGCGCGAGCGCTGTGGGTCAAGGCGCCCACCGAGATCCGTTGGACGCCCGAATCGGCGACGGCCCGAATGTTCTCGAGGGTGATCCCTCCGGAGGCCTCGGTGAGGATCTTCCCGGCACACATTTCGACCGCGCGCCGCAGGGTGTCGGGGTCCATGTTGTCGAGCAGAACGGCATCGACTCCGAGGAGGAGAAGCTCTTCGAGCTGATCGAGGCTGTCGACTTCGACCTGGATTGTCGTCAGGGCGCCAAGGCTCTCGCGAGCCCGCTCGACCGCCTGGCGGATGCCGCCGGCGAGCGCGACGTGATTGTCCTTGACGAGCACGGCGTCGTAGAGCCCGTAGCGGTGTGTTCCTCCTCCCCCCGCGACGACGGCGTATTTCTCGAGAACGCGGAGCCCCGGCGTCGTTTTTCGCGTGCTCACGAGGTCGGGGGGAATGCGGCCGATGGCGTCCTGAAACGTGCGTGTAGAGGTGGCAATCCCGGAAAGCCGCCCGACGAAATTGAGCGCAGTGCGCTCACCGGTGAGGATCGAGCGGGCGTCTCCGGAGAGACGAGCGAGAGGCTCGCCGTACTGCACGTCGCTGCCGTCGGCGGCGAGCGATTCGAAGACGAGATCGGGATCGAGCCGGGCAAAGACCCGCTCCGCCATGAACACGCCGGCGAGGCGCCCGGGCTGTCTCGCAACGAGGTGCGCGATCGCCTGCCTTTCCGGCGGCACGATCGCGTTCGTGGTGATGTCACCTGCGGCCGCCAAATCCTCTCTCAAGGCTTCCTCGACGAGAGTGTCGGTGACAGTTGCGTGGGGCGGCTGCGGGTGCAGCTTGTTCGGCCTGTTCATCGGCGACGTCTCACAGCTCGAGCATCTGCTCAACGGCTCGTCGCGCCCGCGCCGCGATCTCCGGGGCGATCTCGACCCGATGCGTCATCGTCTGGAGCGCGTGGAGAATGTTGGCGAGAGTGATGCGCTTCATATGGGGGCAGAGATTGCAGGGACGGATGAACTCGGTATCCGGGTTGTCGATCTGGACGTTGTCGCTCATCGAGCACTCCGTCACCATGAGAACCCGGCCGGGCTTGTGGTCCGAGACGAAGCCGCTCATCGCGGAAGTGGAGCCGACGAAGTCCGCTTCCGCAAGCACACCGGGTGGGCATTCCGGGTGCGCCAGAATCGTGATGTCGCCGTACTGCTCGCGCGCGCTCAGGAGATCCTCTGCCGTGAAACGCTCGTGCACCTCGCAGTGGCCTTTCCAGAGGATGACGTCGATCTTCGTCTGCTGGCTCACCCAGCGCCCGAGGTACTCGTCGGGCAGGAAAATGACCCGTTCGGCGCCGAGCGACTCGACGATCTCAACGGCGTTCGACGAGGTGCAACAAACGTCACTTTCTGCCTTCACTTCGGCCGAAGTGTTGACGTACGTCACGACCGGAACGCCGGGGTAGCGCTCCCTGAGAAGCCGCACGTTCGCACCCGTGATGGAGGCGGCAAGAGAGCAACCGGCTTCCGTGTCGGGAATGAGAACCGTTTTCTCGGGGTTCAAGAGGCTGGCAGTTTCCGCCATGAAGTGCACGCCGGCGACGACGATGACCTCGGCGTCCGTCTCCGCCGCGAGTCGGGCGAGAGCAAGCGAGTCCCCCGAGCGATCGGCCACGCCGTGAAAGATCTCCGGCGTCTGGTAGTTGTGGGCGAGCACGATGGCGTTTCGCCTGCGCTTCCACTGCTCGATAGCGTGGATGTAGGGGGCGTGCCCGCGCCACTCGAGCGCCGGCACGAAGGCTCGCAGTCTCTCGTAGAGAGGCTCGGTCTCTCTCGCAATCTCAGGCGTCCACGAGGGCGGCCCCAGGGCGACCGCGGGCTCAGTATGGCCGTGTGTCATGGTTCTCGTCCCTTCATTATGCTCATATGGAGAATAACCAGCGCCAAATAAAAGGCGCGCCACCGCGCCCGATTATGCTCTGGAAGAGTATAAGATGGTCTGGAGAAGCTGTCAACCGCGCCGGGGGAATCGCACTCCGGCACTCGGCCGCTCGCGCACGACATCGCGTCGAAAC
This sequence comes from Candidatus Marinacidobacterales bacterium, assembly GCA_965237685.1. GTDB lineage: Bacteria > Acidobacteriota > Vicinamibacteria > Marinacidobacterales > SMYC01 > CBDEGF01. The sequence goes on along the minus strand of CBDEGF010000002.1, from coordinate 1,088,088 downwards.
CGAAAGAGCTCCGCCGGACGTCCGCCCGTTTCGGCAAAGCTGGCGCCGGTACCTTCCACGAGCCGGCCCGTCTCGAGCACTCGCCGGAAGTTCTGCTTGTGCAGGCGCACCCCGGCGAGAGCCTCGACCACCTTTTGAAGCTGGAGCAGCGTGAACGTCTCCGGCATGAGCTCGAAGACGATGGGCCGGTAGCGGATCTTGCTCCGGAGGCGGCCGAGCGCGGTGGCGAGGATGCGCCGATGGTCAAGGGCCATTTCGCGGCCGGAGTGCGTTGCCAGGCGCGCCTCCCAGAGAATCTCGTAACGTTCCAGCACGCGCTCGGGATCCCACGGTGCTTTTCCTTGACCGAAAGCGATCTGGACTCGCTCTTTCCGTTGTTTCGGGGCGTTGTCGACCCAGCACCTGAGCCTGGGCAGAAGCTCCTTCTGGAATCGGGAAGTCGGTCCCTCCCGACGGTCTTCCCACGGGAAGAACGAGTAGACGTCGAGCCACCGGGCCGTGCCCTTCACGAGCGCCTCCTCGCGGACGAGGGCGAGATATGCGACGGAGATCACGCGCATCTCTGCGCTGGCGAACGGGTCGCGGTCGAGATCGCCGAACGTGTAGAGCTGCTCGACGTAGCCGAGCTCGAGGCCCGTCTGTTCGCGGACCCAGCCTCGAAGACCGAGCTCGAGCGTCCGGTCCTCGATGGGATCGAGAGGTCCGAAGGGAAGGGCGGAAATCCCGCTCGGCTCCTGCGCCACGGTGAGCACCCGCGGGCTGTCCCCGGTCACCGCGAGAATCGCGGCGTTGAGCCCCACGTGAAGCGTGGAATGACTTCTCACGAAGCCCGGAAACTAGCACGAGCGCCGTCCGCGAGGCAATGTGGGACGATGGTTTGTGCGGCGACAGCCCGTCAGGGAGTCTCCGGTGTCTCGTCGAAAGAGATGAGCCAGATGTCCGACTCGTTGCTGGTCACGACGAAATACAGCGTACTCATGGTGCCAACGCCGCCTCGTTCCCAAGCGCACGCCGGTCAACGCCCGCAACTTTCTGCCAACACTCGGCATTCTACGCCCGGGTCAGGCTGACTCAAGACGCCGCAGCCCCATTGCGATTGCGCGCTGGGAGCAGCGTTGCGATTGCGGCTGCACCCATACTTCGTCTTGGATTTGCGGTTCACTCTAGTGGACTTGCGCGCGGCCATGGACTCATCTCCTCGACCCTCGATGTCGATCAAGAAGCTGGGCCCAAGCGGTTGCCGGAGTCAAGAGCGATTCGTGCACCAACGCCATTGCGCAAACGAAACAGCGGCCGGGTGAAGTAGCAATCACACGCCGCTCGTCAGTAAACGCTTTCACAACCCCGACGCTCGCGAGAGTGTCCCGAATCCGGATCGGCATCTCACTGCTTGCGAAGTTTTGCGAGCGTGACGAAATAACGAAAGAAGCCGTCGTCGCTGAGCTACTTTCGTTCGAGGCCTGGCCCGTTCATCGACGCAAGAACGCGCGTCACAAGGGATCACCTGAATCACCTCGACGTGACGCGCACGAGTGGCATCGACTTTGCAAATGCCCCGTCGCGCCATGCTGGCGCCAGAAACAACGGAGTTGAAGAAGGTACTGAAAATGAAACTCAACTGGTGCATTGCCATATTGCTGATTTGTTTCTCCGTACCGGTGCTCGCTCAGGATTCTCGTCAAGAGATCCTGCTGAAAAGCAAACGAGAGAAAAAGGCACATCTCACGGCCTACATGACTTCGCGTAAGGAACAACGTTTCCTGGGACTCGAGAAGAAGCGTTTTTATATCAATACTTTCCGAAAGGGTTATCGCGGTATACGGCCGGTTATTGGGGGAATGCCTTCCGGGTCGGGTTTCGCCGGCGGAGTGGGCTACGTGCGCAGTCTGGATTATGAGCTCTTCGAGCTGGAAGCCAACGCCCGATATTCGACACGGGGCTTCAGCGAACTCGATGCGAAGCTCGAGTTTCCGACAACACGTATGGGCGATCGCGTTCGCGCCTTCGTCAGCGCCGCCCACCAGGACTATCCGTCGCTTCGGTTCTTCGGTCTTGGAAACGACTCGAGCGAATCGAATCGAACAACGTTCGGGCAACGGAACATCATCTTCGGTGGAGGTCTGATCGCCAGGCTGCCGCGGTCGATCCAGTTGACGGGAGGCGTCAGTCGTCTGGGCGTGGAGACGGAGCCAGGTGACAGAAAGCGCTCTCTGGAGACCTTGTTCGCACCGGCAACGGTTCCTGGATTCGGCGGTTCGGAGACGGACTTCAATGTCTATCGCGCCGGTGCGGAGCTCCGTCTGAGGGACAGGGAGATTCCCTCTGCCGGCCTGACATTTCGCGTCGAGGGGCAGCGCTACGACGATCGGGACTTCAACCGCTTCGATTTCACCCGTTTGGTCGGAGAGGTTCAGGCCCATCTGCCACTCGGTTATCGCAATCGAATGCTGGCGGTCCGGCTACGGACCTCCCACTCGAATGCTGACGACGACAAGCGCATCCCTTTCTACCTGATGGAGACGCTGGGCGGAGCAAGGACGATCAGGGGCTACCGGGAGTATCGGTTTCGGGATACCAGGAACGTGCTGCTGAACGTGGAGTACCGCTGGGAGGTCTGGACCTATATGGACTTCGCCCTGTTCTTCGACGCCGGCAAGGTGTTCTCCGATTTCGATGACACCGACGCCTCCGGATTTCATACCGGCTACGGCTTCGGGGTCCGGGTCCACGGGCCAAAAGGAACCATATTCCGGGTCGATCTAGCGCGGAGCGTAGAGGGCGTAAGGCTTCATATCGGCGCTGGGCCTAGTTTCTGAAAGAAGAGGAGCAATCACGATGCGTTTCACGAAATATGGCGTTTTTCTGGCTTCCCTCCTGGCAAGCATATCGCTCCACGCGGAACAGAAGTTCTACGCGGACGATCCGCTCAAGGAGGAGAGTCAAATCGATACTCCTGACAAGCCGGCCGCGATCGAGCTCAGCGATCTGTACGACCGTCTGAAACATACGTTCCATAATTTCGGCGACCCCGAGAGCGGCGAAGCGCGGTACGTCAATACGTTGGATGAGGTCCCGGACAGCCCCTGGTTCACGAATCGACACGGCACGAGGCGGCTGTCCATCGAAGACCTCGTGCGCGGACCCAACCAGAGTGCGGGCCCTGATCCGAATCGTCCGTGGATCATCGTCAGCGGCAAGCGCCAGGGTTTGACCCCCGGTTTCGAAGTTGTGGACGCAAAGGGCGACCGCTACGTCATCAAGCTGGATCCGGTCGAGTATCCCGAATTGAACTCCGCCGCCGAAGTGATCGCGACGAAGCTCTTCTACGCCTTCGGGTACAACGTCCCCCACAACTACGTCGTACGGATGAAGCCCGAGCACCTCAACGTACGGGCGGGCACCAAGATCGAGGACCGCTTCAGAGCCATGGTGACGCTGAACAGGACTCGAATCGATCGAATGCTCTCGAAGACTCCCCGACTGCCGGACGGGACCATCCGTGTGCTGGCCAGCAAGTACACCGAAGGAGACACGCTCGGGCCCTTTCGCTACTACGGCACCCGGACGGACGATCCGAACGACGTCGTGCCGCACGAGGAACGACGCGAGCTACGTGGCTTGCGCCTGTTCGCTGCCTGGTTGAACCATGACGACTCGCGAGCGCAGAACACACTGGACGCGTGGGTCGAGGAGAACGGCCAGCACGTCGTCAAGCACTACCTGATCGACTTCGGCTCGGCTTTCGGCAGCGGAACCATCGACCTGCAGCTCCCCAACCTCAGCTTTCACTACTGGATCGAGAAAGATCTGATCAAGAAAAACGCGTTGGGCTTCGGATTCCACGTTCCCCAGTACCGAAAAGTGAAATGGCCAGAATTCTCAGAGCATCCGTCCGTCGGGAGATGGGAAGCGGCCTACTTCGACCCGGAAGGGTGGCGGAAAGAATACCCGAATCCGGCCTTCGTTCGAATGACGGCTCGCGACGCCTTCTGGGCAGCGAAGATTCTCATGCGCTTCACCCCGGAGGAGCTCATGGCGATCGTCGAAACCGGTGAATACAGCGATCCCTCCGATCAGGCCTACTTCCACAAAGTACTCCTGGAGCGGCAACGGAAGACCGGCGAATTCGGCTTGAACGGCTTGAATCCCCTCGACGAGTTCCGGATCACGGAGAACCGGCTCGAGTTTACGAATCTCTCGGAAAAGTACGGTTTCGTCGACGCACAGACGACCTATGAAATCACATGGTCGCTCTATGACGATGCGGACAGCACGGTTCGGCGAGTGAGTGGACCGATCGCCTCGGCTCTGACCTCGACCACGATACCGACTTCTCGCATCGTTGCGAACCGAGACGGCTATGGCACCTCCCCGGAGCCTCACCAGGTCCTGCAGTTGCACGATGGCAGTCGGATCGACGTACGGAACTATGAAATCAATGGAGCGAGGGTCGTCTTCACTAACTCCACAGGAGGGCTTCAGAGTGTTCCTCGATCCCGAGTGGACTTCGGGGAGATGGAACGAATCAACGGCAACGGATCGGCGGTAGCTTCGCCTCAGTCCATCGAGGTCCAGCTTCCGCGAGATCGGTCAACACCCCGGAAAGGACAATACCTGCTCGCCGAGATCTCTTCGTCTCACCCGGACTACCCACACTGGAGCGCGCCGGTGGGTGTCTATTTGAGATTCAACTGTGAGGACTACCAGGTCGTCGGTATCGAGAGGTCCACGGTAACGGACAAGGACCGGGACGAGTCCGTACCCCGCTAGTCCCGTTTCAACTGTCCCGAGAGGATCAGCCCCCACACCGGATGGTCCATTCAACACGCGGGGGTTTCGCGGCGAGCCGCTGGCGGCGGCGGCTCGCCGCCTCACTCTTGGAACCTCTCGGGTCGAGTTCCTTTGCCTCCCCCGTGCCAACAGGCATTCAGTTCGCTTCCCGCTGACAAGCCACTGCACCTCGCCGGGATAGACGCACGATGACGAGTGCGTCCCATGCAGTTGCGATCGCTCTCGAGTTGCACCGCAAACCACTCTTGCACCGCTGACCTGTAGCTCACCGGAAGGGCGGGCGGATTTGCGCGCATTTCGGTCCGATCGGGCCGAAAGGGTTGCCATCGCAGGCTCGACCACGAGAGGTGCTTCCCGCGATGCTACCGGTCGACCGTCGCAACAGTTTTGCTATATTTCGTAACGACCCCCGTATGTTGAAACCAGCCGCCGTGCACGACGCAAGCTCTCATCCCACGGAGAGAGGTTCAAGTCCCCTCCCTACCGCTACTTGCCCTCTTGCGCCGCCGTACGATGCCGTGGCACGGAACTTGCTCTTCGTGTTGCCGAAACAGGAGCAACGAGGAGAAAAGGAACGTGAGTATGCAGACGATCCCGGAAGAATCGCACCTGGAAGAAGTAGAGCTCTTCGCCGATCTGGACAGCAAAGACCTGCAAGCCTTCGAACCGTACACCCGCGTGTCGAACCTCTCCAAAGATGCCTGGGTGTATATGGAAGGCGATCCTCGGAGTCACGTGTACTATCTCAGCTCCGGGAGGATCAAGATCTTTCGTCTCACGCACGATGGAAAAGAATTCATCCTGGAGTTCGTCGAGCCGGGCGAGATCTTTGGCGAAACGAGCATTCTGGAGGAGGGTCCGGAGGACTCCTACGGCATCGCGGCGGAGGACTCCACCGTCCTCGTCATCCCTGCCGCTCGCTTCGCCCATTTCCTGACAGAACGACCCGATTTCATGCTGAAGCTCGCGAGGCTCGTCAGTCATCGAAAAAAGCGCATGGAGACTCGGCTGGTCATGCTCGCCTTTCACACGGTCCGGGCGAGGCTTGCGAGACTCCTGCTTCAGCTGGCCGAAGCCTATGGCGTGCGTCGGCCTCGCGGCATTCAACTCCAGATTCGACTCAGCCGCCAGGAAATGGGCGGTCTCATCGGCGCCAGTCGTGAGATCGTCAGCCATACGATCTCGGATTATCGCCGCGAAGGCTTGATCGAAGTCGACGGTCGAAGTCTCATCATTCTGAGGACAGAAGCACTGGAGCAGCTCGGCTCCTGCGTCGAGTACGAGCTCTCCGCTTGATCGAGGAGAAAACCAATGGACTCAACGGAGAACGTCTTCACAATCATCGTGGAGTATTCAGCGGGCAAGACCGCCTACAGTGACTACCCCCGGTTCATCGTCTCACCAACCCACGCAGACACCTGCTGCGAGTCGCATATGCAAGCGATTGGAGAGCTCCACTGGGAGGACCGGGAGCCCTTTACGTACAAGCAGTGCGAGGTGTGCGGGTATACGGTCCGTCATTTCCTCTCCGATGGTCTTGAATCGTCGGAGGAAGGATCCAGGGCTGCGTAGTGGGAGGTGGTCCGGGGGCCATGGGCAAGAAGGCCGATGGACTGGCGCCGCGACTCTCGATCTTGATATCGTCCAGCTACATAGCAGGAGTCAGGTAAGAGGGCCAACGGATTTGAAGATTGTCGCCGCTCAACCGTCGCTGCGGCAGCGCGATAGCGAATCCGCGGAAGGCGCTGCGTCCCTCAGTGATTCATGTCACCGCCCAGCGAAGGGAGTCAACATGTCGAAGGTCGATCCGGTCGACGTCCTTTTGGTGGAAGACAACCCGGACGAGCGCGAGCTGACCCTCAGGGGCTTGAAGAAGCGCACCTTCGACGGATCCATCGCCACTGTAGGCGATGGCTCCGAGGCGCTCGACTTCCTCTTTTGCCGGGGTGATTACACCCACCGGAGAGACGAGGAGTCACCCCGGCTCGTGCTCCTGGATTTGAACCTTCCCAAGGTCAACGGTCTCGAGGTACTGAAACAGATCAAGGCTCACGAGGAGACGAAGGGGATTCCGGTCGTGATTCTGAGCTCCTCGGAGGACGAGAGAGATATCGCCGAAAGCTACCGGCTGGGCGCCAATAGCTACATGGTCAAGCCGGCGGACTTCGAGCAGTTCGTCAAGCGTATATCGGACGTCGGATTCTACTGGCTGAAGTGCAATCGACTTCCGCGATGACAACGAGCATCTCGGGGGGACGAGATGAGCGCTACACTTCGGATACTGTTGCTAGAGGACGTTCCCACTGACGCCGAGTTGGTGGAGCGGGAGCTTCGACGGGCGAAGATCGACTTCGGGGCCAGACGCGTTTGGTCACGCGAGGCCTTCGAGACCGAGCTCGCCTCGTACCGTCCAGACGCCATACTCGCCGACTTCTCGCTTCCAGGCTTCGGTGGCCTCGACGCCATGGAGATCGCTCAGAGAGAATCCCCGCACACGCCCTTCATCTTCGTCTCCGGTGCCATCGGAGAAGAGCGAGCCATCGACACGCTGAAGAAGGGCGCCACGGACTACGTCCTCAAAGATCGGTTGTCCCGGCTTGGGCCTGCTCTCGAGCGAGCCCTCCGCGAAGCGGAGGAGCGGCGCGAACGCCATCGAGCGGAAAAAGCCCTGCGTCACTCCGAGGAGCGCCACCGCGTCTTGCTGGAGGTCAACAACGCCATCATCGCCAGCCTCGATCGCCTATCTCTGTTCGATGCGATCGCGAAGGCTCTCGCAAGACTGGTTCTCTTCGAGCGAGCGGGCCTCACCCTCCACGATCCCCATCGCGACGTCATCCAGGTCTACGCACAGACGATGGGTGCCGGCTCCCCGCGATTGCCGACGGTGCGGGAGTTCCCGCGAAAGGGCAGCACTTTTGACCGCTTGCTGAGGGAGAGAGAGCCCGTGGTGCGGCACGACTTGTCGGACGGTGATCTGGTGCCTCCGGAAGACCAGCTCCTTCGGGACGGGATCCGCTCCTACGTGTCAGTGCCTTTGATCGTCAAGGACAACGTTGTGGGCAGCTTGAACGTCGGGGCCTCCTCTCGGGAAAGCTACCGGGAGGCAGACGTCGAGCTCTTGAACGAGGTCGGAACGCAGGTGGCCCTCGCGATCGCGAATCTCATCGCCTACGAGGAGATCACCCGGCTCAAGGCCCGTCTCGAGCAAGAGAACATCTACCTTCAAGAGGAAATCCAGACCGAGCGCGATCTCGGAGAGATTGTGGGAGAGAGTGCCGCTCTCGCCGGAGTCCTCAAGGCGGTCGAGACAGTTGCTCCCACCGATACCACGGTCCTCATCTGCGGTGAGACCGGAACGGGCAAGGAGGTGGTGGCCCGCGCCATCCACGAGCTCAGCCCCCACAAAGACAAGCCCCTCGTCACAGTGAACTGTGCCGCGCTACCGGCGACGCTCATAGAAAGCGAGCTCTTCGGACACGAAAAAGGGGCATTTACCGGCGCCTTGGCGCGAAAGATCGGGCGCTTCGAGCTCGCTGACGGAGGATCCAGGTGCTTCCAGATCAGAAAGGGAATGTCGTCAAGCGCCTTCGTGACGAGGGGCGGGTCGTGGCGATGGCGGGGGATGGTGTCAACGATGCGCCCGCCCTGGCCCAGGCCGATGTCGGGATCGCGATGGGTACCGGAGCAGACGTGGCGATCGAGAGCGCGGGCGTCACTCTCCTCCGGGGTGACCTGCGCGGGATCGTCCGGGCCCGTCAGCTCAGCCGGGTCACCATGCGGAACATCCGTCAGAATCTCTTCTTCGCCTTCGCGTACAATTCGCTCGGAGTACCGATCGCGGCAGGGGTGCTTTACCCCTTTTTCGGTCTGCTCCTGAGTCCGATGATCGCGGCTGCCGCTATGAGTTTCAGCTCCGTTTCCGTTATCGGAAACGCGCTCCGGCTTCGCCACGTTCCTCTCATGGGTAGTGCCCACGGTTAACTAACTAACTAACAGTTGTTGAATACACGATCCCGACACGTTGAGCTCAGCAACCCGGCAGCTCTCCTTCTTCCTCAGCCTCGCTCGCCAGACGCTCCTTGAGCTCACGACAGATATCCCGCAGATGTTGCCGCCGCGCGCTCGCGCATGGCGCCATTTCTGCATCGCTGAGCGGTTGCAAAACGGAAAAACCATCAAGCAGATGACGGGGGTTTGGCCCGAACTTGTGCGGACCCTTAGAGGGAAGAGCTAGACGCCACCGCCGCGCCCGGCCGGCTCTTGCGCTCGATACCGAGCTTCTTCATCCTCGCCACCAAGGCGAAGGAGCTCCTTCTCATCGTAGTCTTCTATAACCACGACGGAAGTGAGCCGAGGCTTCCCCTCCGTCAGCGTACCCGTCTTATCCACGACGAGGGTGTCGACCTTCTCCAGAATCTCGAGCGCTTCGGCGTTCTTGATCAAAACGCCGGCCGTCGCCCCACGTCCCGTTCCCACCATGATGGACATGGGCGTGGCAAGCCCGAGCGCACAGGGACAGGCGATGATGAGGACCGCCACGGCGTTGATCAGCGCGTAGGTCAAAGCTGGCTCGGGCCCGAGCCCCAGCCAGACGAGAAATGTAACCACCGCGATCGCCACGACAGCCGGTACGAACCAAGCCGCCACCACGTCTGTCAACCGCTGTATGGGCGCGCGGCTTCTCTGTGCCTCGCTCACCATGCGGACGATTTGAGCAAGGAGCGTGTCGGCACCCACTCGCTCGGCCACCATGACGAAGCTCCCTGTGCCGTTGATGGTACCGCCCGTCACCCGATCCCCACCACGTTTCGAAACCGGGATGGCCTCCCCGGTCACCATCGATTCGTCGATGGAGCTCGCACCCTGGGAGAGCACACCGTCCACGGGAACTTTCTCTCCCGGGCGAACACGGAGGCGGTCCCCGGGCTGCACGGCGTCGAGCGCAACGTCTTCCTCGACGCCGTCCTCCCTCACCCGGCGCGCTGTTTTGGGGGCAAGGCCCAAAAGCGCCTTGATGGCGCTCGACGTGCGGCTTCGCGCCCGGAGCTCCAGCACCTGTCCCAGCAGGACGAGCGTGATGATAACGGCTGCGGCCTCGAAGTAAACGGCCACTCGTCCGCCGTCGCCGCGGAAGGACTCTGGAAAAGCCCAGGGGGCCAGCGTAGCGACGACGCTGTACAGGTAGGCGACCCCCGTGCCAAGGGCAATCAACGTAAACATGTTGAGGCGGCGGGTGACGATAGACACCCAGCCGCGCTGGAAGAACGGCCAGCCGCCCCAGAGCACGACCGGCGTTGCGAGGACGAGCTGGAGCCAGCTTTGTAGGGGTATCGGTAGTAATCGAGTCAAACTGTTTCCCGCGAACATCTCGGTCATGGCCATCCCGAAGATCGGAAGCGTGAGTCCGAGGCTCACCCAGAACCTGCGCGTCATGTCGATGAGCTCGGGATTCGCTTCTTCATCGAGCGTGACCGAGCGACGCTCCAGCGCCATGCCACAGGTCGGGCAGGTGCCCGGCTCGGATTGGACGACCTCGGGGTGCATCGGGCAGACGTACTCGACGGAGGTCGGGAGAGACGCTTGCGCTCACTCGAGACTCATGCCGCAGTCCGGGCACGCCCCGGGGCCTTCCTGGCGCACCGCGGGGTGCATGGGGCACGTGTGAAGAGCACCGGCATCCTGCTTCGTCTTTTCGCCGGGGACGGTCAGATCTATGGATTTCATAATGCGGACCTCCGAACCTCGTCACCTGGAATCGTTTCGGGTCCCATCCTCTGGCCGGGATGGCCCTCTCACCCTCCTAAGACGAGCCCCGAGGCGATGCATTACACTCGGCTCCGCTGGCGAGCTAGTGCCCCGCGCTGGCAGGAGCAATCGAGGCACGCGTGCTCTGTGCAGGTGCCGCACGCAAGCTCGAGCTGCTTCCGGAGCGCCTTCCGCGCCCGGTGGAGTCGCACCCTTGCGTTGTTCGTGCTAATGCCGGCATTCCGGGCAGCATCCGCGATGCTAGATCCTTCGAGATCGACACGGCGGAGAAGCCCGCGGTACTCAGGTTTGGGGGTATCGATCAATTCATGAAGGCATTCGCAGAGGACGGCCTCCGCGGCAGGGTCAAAGCCTTCCTGAGAAAGACTTAGCGGGTCTCCAGAGAGAGCCTCGAGGGCTCGCTGCTCTACAGCTCGGTGACGAAAGTGGTCGACGATAGCGTTGCGGAGAAGTCGATAGAACCAGGGGATCGCTTTCTCGCCGTCGCGAATGTCGCCCTCTTTTTGTACGCTCTTGGTGAAGGCCGCCTGGAGGATCTCCTCCGCATCTTCCCGATTCCCGACGCGACGCTCCAGGAACTGCAGAAAACGACGATGATTCTGGACCAAGGTGGTAACTATCTCCGAGGGAACCGCCGGCCTCACCATGAACGCGATGTTAGTTCGTTGGTGACGGACCAACAAGTGCCCACCTGCATACACGTGGTGGACACTCCGTCTCATGTGGTTCAGAATCGCGGCGTTGTTGCACGAATCGGTTCTAGGCTGCGCGGGCGTAAGTGACGTGCCGGTGAGTGCGTTAACCAGAATCGGAGTGATTGCAATACCTCGCGTCGGTGCCATATTTCGTCAAGCCCGCAAGGCACAAAAAAGGCGTTTCCTCTTCCCAACTTTGAGTCGGGTATGGTAAAATCACGTTCGCTTTTTATGCGCTCATTCGGCGAGGCATCGCGGGGAGAAGAAAGAGCGAATTTCGAGTCCGGTCAATTCTGAGCCCTTCTGGTAGACTTGCCACGGGAAATCCGACCAAATGGTCGTTTTTCGGTGAGCTGCCGACCGATAATCAACGTAACGAAGAGGGAGCTAATCTTTCCAGAGAGGGCGGTTTCATCTGCGGGTGAGGTTACATACATAAAGAGGAGAATCGATGGACCGAAGACAGTTCAATAAATGGATGGGTGCCGCGGTCGCGGGAATGCTGGTGGGCTCCAGTGTCTCCGCTCAGGAAAAAAAGGATGAGGAGAAGTCAGCCAAACACGTCTGTAAGGGGCTGAATGACTGTAAGGGCCAGGGCGGCTGCACGACGGCGAAGAATGACTGCTCCGGCAAGAATGACTGCAAGGGTCAGGGCGGTTGTGCGACCGTGGCGCATCACGACTGCGCCGGCAAGAATGAGTGTAAAGGCCTCGGTGGTTGCGGAGGCCGAGCGGGCAAGAATGATTGCAAGGGCCAGGGCGGCTGCGCCGTACCGCTCAACCCGGAACATCAGAAAAAGAAGTAGCTAATTAACTGTCTGATCTGGGGGCCACTGGGCGACGAGTGGCCCCCAGCGTCTTTTGCACGCGCCTTTGTTGGATATTCCTCATCATGAAGACGAATCGGTGGGGCTTGCCTGACCTCGGGATCGGGGTGGGTCTACGCACCGTGCATTTCGGGTACGTTCTGGCCAACCAACCTGCCGTGGATTGGTTCGAGATTCTTTCCGAGAACTTCATGGACACGGGCGGGCGGCCGCTATACGTTTTGGACCAGGTTGCCGAGCGTTATCCGATCGCCATGCACGGTGTGTCGATGAACATCGGAAGCAAGGATCCCTTGGACTGGGATTATCTTCGCAAGCTCAAGGAGCTGGCCCGGCGGACGAAAGCGCATTGGGTCTCGGACCATCTCTGCTGGACGGGAGTGGCCGGTCAGAACGTGCACGATCTTCTTCCCATGCCAACGAACGAGGAGACGCTTCGATACACCATATCTCGAGTCGGGGAGGTTTCGGATTTTCTCGAGCGTCCGCTCATCCTCGAGAATGCGTCCACTTACCTGGAGTTCGCCTCTTCGACAATGACAGAGTGGGATTTCCTGGCCCGACTACTCGAGGAAGCCGACTGCGGCATCTTGCTCGATGTGAACAACGTCTATGTAAGTTCTTTCAATCACGGTTTCGACCCCCGTGCTTATATCGATGCCATCCCCCCGGATCGCGTGGTCCAGTATCACCTGGCGGGACACACCAACAAGGGGACGCACATCGTCGATACCCACAATGACCACGTTATCGACGAGGTCTGGGATCTCTACGGTTACAGCCACGAGCGGACCGGGCCCGTGGCGACGCTACTCGAGTGGGACGCGGACATCCCCGAGTTTGAGGTCCTCCACGCCGAAGCGCTCAAGGTTCGAGCCTATCGCGAACACGCGCAAGCCGAGACAGTGCAGACCCGTGGCAACTGAAATTCACCTGGATCAAGTCCAACGTTGGATGCAGGCGTTCATCGTCCATCCCGGAACCGACGAAGAAGCGCTCGAAACGGCAAGCGCAGAAGGCATTCCTGGCGGAGAGGTACCACGCGTCGTTCTCCCCTCCTCCACGCTCACCGCGATCGAGCGGCTGGGAATCTACCGCGGGATGTATCTACTGAGGCTGGCGGAGACCCTAGAGGTGGATTACCCTGCGGTCCAGCATTTCCTCGGAAACGAAGCCTTCATGGAGCTGGTGAGAGGCTATGTTCACGCCTGGCCATCGCGCAGCTATACGTTGAACCGGTTGGGGGATCACTTGCCCGAGTACATACGCTCGGGAAACGGCGTTCCTCGTCGGGAATTTCTTCACGATCTGGCTCGACTGGAGCTTGCGGTCACCGAGGTGTTCGATACACCGGAGTCTCCAGTTCTGGCTACCGAGCAGATCGTCGCTATCCCAACCGATGCCTGGGAGCAAGTCCGTCTCAAGCCGATCGCAGCACTTCGACTTCTTTCCTTCCGCTACCCGGTCGATGCCTACTTGGATTCGGTGAAGGATGAGAGTCACGATCACCCCAGGGCGCGACGAAAAGACACCTGGTTGGTCGTCTTCCGTCACAACTACGTTTGCCGACGGCTGGACCTCACCCGCCCCGCGTACAACTTGTTGCGGGATCTAACGTCGGGCACCCCTATGGGAGAGGCGATCACGTCATCCGTCCGCAAGCACCGGAGGCGGAAGGGATTTGAAGAGGATCAACTTTTCCGATGGTTTCGCGACTGGGTGAGTGAGGGGATTTTCCAGTCTATAGAACTACCCTCTTCCTGACCAGGGTGGCCTTGCCCCGGTCGACCGGCTCACACCTAGTGGTCTACTGGTATCGCAGCGCCGTTCGGCTTTTCTCTCAGCAGCAATCACCGCCTGGGCGGCAGTAAGGGCCCGCGCAAGAATAACTTCACATTTTGGGACGCCGATCCATCCCGGCTGGCTGCGTTGCTCGCCGCCTTCCGCAGCGAGCCCGTCGAGCGGAGGGCTAGGCCGCGTCAGCGGCCGAAGTGGCAAGATGGTCATATATCTAGATATTATTCACTTCTCGCGCCTTGCCAGACGGGCGCCTCGACGCCCGAAAATGCGAACTTATTCTTGCGCGAACCCTAAGCGGTCAGATTACTTCGGCCAGAACGAGGGTCACATCGTCTTGCGGAGAGAGGCCAGCGTGAGCATGCAGACCGTGCACCAGCCTGTCCTTGATCTCGGACAGGCTGGCATCGTTGGCGTCTTCGAGGATGGCTCCCAGTCTTCTCTCACCGAACTGCTCTCCGTCGGGGTTCATCGCCTCGGAGAGCCCGTCCGTGTAGAGTAAGAAACGATCGCCGGCGCTCAACCTCAGCTCCAGCTCGTCGTACGGGGTACCTGGTTCCACCGCAAGAGGCCAGTTCGAGCCCGGCGAGGAGGCAATCGGCAGCTCCCGCCACTCTCGCTCGGTCGAGCGGCTCAGGAGAATCGGGGGGTGCCCTGCGTAGCAGTAGTTCAACACGCCAACGTCGCTTCGATAGCTGAGCACAGCAGCGGTCGTCATCGCGTGGAGTCCTCGTTCGTTGGCCACGTCGTTCAGATCAACGAGAACATCGCTGCTCTGGAAGTGATCCATCCGGCTCAGGAGAGCATCGTACATCCACTCGCTCAAAGCGTTCACCGCTTCTCCATGGCCAGCGACGTCGGCGATGGCGACGCGGCTGATCATGTCGTTCTCACAAACGCTGAGATAGTAGATGTCCCCGCCGGCTCTCCCGGAAGCCGAGGACGAGTAGAGGTGAACTCTGAGGGACGGCGTCGAAAGCTCCTCATCCGCCTCGGACGTTCCGCCCCAGACGTGGGAGCACACAATCCGTTTGGTTCGCGTTTCCGTGGCCACCATTTCTCCTGGGCCTCTTCTCCCACTGTAGCCTTTGGCGCTCGCTCGGCACGCGAACAAGTTCACATCTCGTCGTTAAAAACATGCAGCCGAATACCTTCCCCCGGAAAACACGAGATCGAAGTCAGGCTCGAAGGCTATGAAATCCTTCGGACGACTGTTTTCGTGACCGCGGGCCGCACCTACCACCTTCGCGGGCAAATGAAACCGCTCGCGGCAGCGTGAGCTCGAAGTGACGGGCGAGGCCTCGCACGGACCTCGCTCACGAGACATCGGGAAGCCCGCATGGCTCGAGAAGAAGGGCCTGCTCTCGGGAGCAGGCCCGGATTCTCGTTCTGACCAGCCGCTCGCGTGAAGGGAAGGGGCCTCGTCGACAGGAGAAGTTTCTTGGAAGACAGGGACGACTACGAAGCGCTTGGAGCACTCATTCGACGAGTGAAGCTGCGGCTCATCGACGCAGAAATGGCGCCATCCGCGAGCGCGCGGCGGCGACATCTGCGAGATATCTGTAGTGAGCTCAAGGAGCTTCTCGCGAGCGAGGCTGAGGAAGAAGGTGAGTTGCCGAGCACCTGAGTCTCGACCTGTTGCTCCCGCGGCACTGAGCGAGGCGGATACCAGCAGAGCCTTTTTCGAGTCACGCGATGGCGTCGTTTCGCTTTCGATTCGTGAAACCCTTCATATTCCCCTGAGAACACGAGCGGTAGTCTGAATCGAACCTGCCCGAACGAATCCGCAGCATTTCGAGCGTGTGACCAAATATCGTAACGAGGCGCTCTCCCTTTTCCTGGTCCCTCCCGAGGAGGACATCAATGCAAAAGAAAATGAAGATTCTAATCCTGGCGGCAGCCGCGACCATCGCAACGTCGCTTGCGCTTCCCGCAGCGGCCGACGCCTACTACCGTTAACGGTTTCGGTCACGGGTTCCACGGTCGCGGAGGTTTCGGTCACGGGTTCCATGGTTTCGGGGGTTACGGTTACGGTCCCTACGGTTACGGCGGCTTCGCCGTTGACGGGTCCCTGCGTATCGAGGTTAGCCTGAAAGATGCCCGTGAGGAGATCGAGGTCTACGTGGATGGAGGACTTGCCGGCGTCGTGAACAACTTCGACTTGGCTCTCCAGAGGCTTCGTCTTGCGCCTGGGAAGCACGAGATCGAGCTCAGGCTAGACGGATACGAGACCCAGCAAATGACCATTTTCGTCGAGCGTGGCGACACGTTCCACATTCGCGGGGAGATGGTGCCGCTGAAGTCGATGTAAACCGTTCGACGCATGGTACGGGAACCGAAACGACTCGACTCTCGTTCCTGGTCGCGCAGGGTGCTGCTGAAACGCGAGCGGCGCCCTGCGCAATTTTGGTTGAAGGTCCCGTCGGGTTCTCGCCGGCGGCCCTAGGAGCTGTCGACTCCCTCTCGACACCCACGACTTCGTACCGAGTACCGTTGAATCGGAGGTAGACGCCGATTCGGCTGTTCCACTCTGGGTGTTCGCGATGGTCGGAGTAGATTTCGGCAACCAAGAACTCTCCGTCCGGGAGATTGCGACCATTGCGCGTCGGTTCACAATCTTCGGTCCATCGATTCTCCTCCTTGTATGAGAGTCTGGTGGAGCAGCGTGCTAAATCTGAAATCCCCAATATTTCGCAAATTGTCCAAAATGTCGTAAACCGTCCACCCCGGCCGGCTGGTCGTAGAAGTCGGGTGAGCCGTCAAACTCCACCCTTTCCTGTCTCTTGGAGTCATTGCCTCCTCATGGCACGAGACTTGCCTTAGATCAAGGAGAGACTAGCTTTGGTTCGAGCTGCAGGAGGAAAAAGTACATGCCGAAACAGAGAGCCCCGGGCAAAAGGAAAAGTCCATCTAGGGGCAAAATGGGATCCCTCCTGCTCCTAGTCGCTGCGGTCGCTTGCCTTACCGCTCCGCCGATTGCTGCGAAGGACATCCCGTACGAATGGAACGGTATGCCTCGCATCGTGGCCATCGGCGACATCCACGGTGCCTATCACAACTTCGTTGCGGTGCTCGAGAACGCGGGACTGGTCGACGAAGAACTTCGATGGATAGGAGGCAGGGCCCATTTGGTTCAGATGGGCGACATCGTTGACCGAGGTCACGATTCGCGGAGGTGTCTTGAGCTTCTCATGGCGTTGGAAAAGCAAGCCAAGCGGGCGGGCGGGCGAGTACACGTCCTCATCGCGAACCACGAGGCCATGAATGTGGTGGGGCTCTTGGACTATGTCTCCAGCGGGGAGTTTGCGTCATTCGCCGATTCCAACTCGGCAAGACTTCGACAGCGAGTATTCGAGCGCCACTACAAAAAGCAGAAGGAAAGGGCCAAGGCTGAGGGCGTGCCGGCGCCACCGAAAGATGAGGCCTGGAAGGCATTCGAATCCACGTACCCTCTCGGTTACGTGGAACACCGGCTCGCCTTTAGCCCCGAGGGTCGTTACGGCGGTTGGATCTTGAGCCATAACGCAGCGGTCCACATCAACGGGATTGTTTTCTCGCATGGCGATTGGAGCGAGGAGATATCCGCTCTGGGCATCCAGGAGCTCAACCGGAGAGTACGGGACGAGCTTTCCGGAAAGGCCGCCCTTGAGAACGGCATCACTTTCCACCTGAAGAGTCCGATTCAGTATCGCGGACTCGCAGAAGTCCCTCTAAAACGGGGGGCGCAAGAGGCTTACCAGGAAAAGGTGGATCGGATCCTCACCAACCTCGGTGCTAGCCGGATGGTGGTGGGGCACACGGTAACCGAAGGCGTCGTTGAATCCCGTTTTGGAGGTAAGCATGTTAGCGCCGACGTGGGGATGCTCGAGCTTTACGGGGGCGGACACCAAGTGGCGCTCGAAATCGAGGGCGACCAGCTCCGTGCGATCCACCCGCTCGGCAAGGTAACTATTCCTGAGTATCTCGATGAGTCGACGCTTTTCGAATACCTTGTCGCGGTGGCGGCTGTCGATCCGCTCAACGTGGAAGCCCACACCGAGCTGGCCGAGCAATATCAGAGCCAAGGCAACTTTCCCGCCGTGCGCGATACCCTGGAACACGTCTTTCGCATCCAGAAGCCGGTGGCCTTTCGCTACCATCGTGAGCTGGGAGATGTGTATCGCGAGCTGGGAGAGACAGAAAGGGCGAGGGAGCAGTATCTCGCCTACATTCGAGGCCTCGAGAAGCTGATCGATTCGACCCCAGACAATACGAACCTGATCCATCTTCTGGCTCGCTTTTCATTACAGCATGATCTGCAACTCGATTTGGCCGAAGACCTGATGCTGCACGTAGCTCGTCGAAAACCTCCTGGGCTAGCTCGCCCATGTCGATATCGACGGAGTGCATCTCCCCGCGTCCTAGCCGCGAGAAGGTGAGGAGGTCATCGATGAGTTGAGCCATCTTCCGCGTGTTGTCTCGCACGGTATTCAGAAGACGCCTGCCCTGCCATCGATGCGAAGGGTCGGATCCTCGAGTTCAACCCCGCCGCCGAAAGAACGTTCGGCTACCGTCGTGCGGAGGTTGTGGGACGGGAGCTTGCGGAAACGATCGTTCCCCCTTCTTTGCGGGAGCGCCACCGCGCGGGTATGGCGCGGTATCTGGCCACCGGCGAAGCTCGCGTTCTCGGCCGGCGTGTCGAGATCACTGGAATGCGGTCGGACGGCTCGGAGTTTCCCGTGGAGTTGGCCATCAAAGCGATTCGCTTGAATGGAGCCCCGGCCTTCACCGCCTATCTGCGCGACATCACCCAGCGGAAGGAAGCGGAGAAGTTGTTGTCGGATTACAACCGAACGCTGGAACGAAAAGTGGAGGAGAGAACCGAAGAGCTGAGTGGAGCCAACGCCGAGCTGGCGAAGACGCTACAGCATTTGCGAGCAGTGCAGCATCAGATGGTGATGCAGGCCAAAATGACCACATTGGGCAACCTTGTTCTCCGATACCGGGAAGGGCATCGCTCCGGAACGTATCGACAACGTATTCGAGCTCGGCTTCACGACGAAGGATTCCAAAGTGCGCCTCGGGATAGGCCTCGCCAGCGCGTACAACATTATTCAGAAGCACCAAGGGGAGATCACGGTAGATAGTGAAGTCGGAAAAGGGACGACGTTTACCATTTGTTTACCCAGGGACGTCTCAGAGTCCCAAGCGTCCGAGATCGGTAACCGATCGTCGGTGAGAGATGCAACCCAACCGTCAGGCGATCCGTCGAGCGCGAGCAGCACCTGAGGAAGACGAATCCACGCATACCGGGCGCACGTCAGGATTGTGAGATGAGAATCTATCATCAGGCCACTCGGCGTTGAGCGCGACGCTCCCAGAACTCCTCGAAACGACCGCTCAGCTTGCAGCAGCGCAGGGCGATGATGGCGTCAACGCCAGCGACGGTCCAGTGCATCCCGGCGCGCTTGCACCGCGTTCCGATCGCGACCTTGCAGCCGGCCTCAACGACCCCCGTCGAGGTACAAAGCCCTGCTGCCCGGAACTCCGGATAGCGCATGCGCTCACGGTTGCGTACGACGTAGTCGACGCACTTGCGCGCCTCGTCATCCTTCGGCGAGTGTAGTCGTAGGGCGTTGAGGATGGCGTCGGTATCGCCGACGTCCAGTTCGTCGTGACGTTCGCACGCCCACTGCTTCGCCAGGTCGGTGCCCGCACCATAGATGGACTTGGCGACGTCCGAGAGGTGCTGCTTGGCGTGGAAGCGGTCAACGATCTGAACAGCGTCGGGAAAGTGCTCGTCGGTGAGGTTCCAGATCCACCTGGCTCCATCGCCGAGCACGGCTTGGCGCGCCGCGCGCTCGAAGCCGCGCCGCGTAGCCTCGCGCGCGACACGCGCCGCGAACTCGCTCGGCGTGGCGTCGGTGTCCTTGTGTGCTGCGCTCTCGATCGCTGCCGAGTAGCTGATCGAGCCCGCGTCGCGCACGGGCGTGCCTTGCTTGTCCCGCCCCTCGGCACTCCAGATCGTGACGAGCTTGACCTCACGCGTCTTGGCCGAGCCGTCGGGCTGCTTGCCCGGGCGGTCCACCAACTCCTCCTTACGCACCGGCACACCCGTGCCATCCATCCCCAGGTACAGCGTCGGCGCCAGTACTTCGTTGGCCCCCGGCGGCTCGACCACGAGCTTCTCGTCCTCGGCGATCTCACGCCCCAGCGCCTCGGCCGCGCGCTCGACATGCTTGGTCGGCACATCCACCCCGGCCAACTCGTGCAGTAACTCGTGGCCTTCCTCAAAGCTGACCATCGCGCCCACCAGCCCGGCCATGCGCAGCACGCCCGGAGAGAGCGAGCCACCCTCCAAGCCCAGCGCCCGGTCGCGCGGACAGAAGCCCGCTTCGCACACCTTGCAGTAGTAGTAGGCGCGCTCCAGCCTTAAACGCCCCAGCACGCTCTCGAAATTCTTGCCATGCCGGCCGGCGTAGCGCGCCGACTGCCCGCACGCGCAGGGCAACATCGGGCCGGCATGGTCCGAGGTATCGGCGTTCAGTCGTTGTTCCACGACGCGGGCCGCCACATGCATCGCCATGCGGCGCGCAGCCGTCTCGATGGCCTCGAAGTCCCACTCCTCGACGACGCCCGTGCCTAAGAGCGCTTCGATCTCGGTGACGGTCTCGACTTCGAACGCCGTTTTGAAGCCCTTTTTTGGGCCGCCTCTTGCGAGGCGGCCTCGGAGTCTTCGAGTTGGGCGTCGGCCCATTGCTCGCAAGCCTGCCAGTACGCTTCGACAAGCTCGCGGAACTTCTGGCCTGTCGCAACCTGCTCGCGGACCTGCCTGGCTTGCTCTGCATCCAGCCACCGAGACTTCGTGCGGCCTTTCACCGCGCGGGTAACGCTGTAGTACGGCCCGTGACGAGCATCCGTGTCGTCGGCGCAGGGGCAGCCGGCCTTATTGCACTTCACATACCGCTCTGAGACCGAGCCGCGTCGCATGGGCCTGGGCTCGGCCAACTGGCTAATCAGAGCGCTAACTTCTTCTGGCACCAGCGGGTTGGGCATGGGAACCTCCCTACCTTGCGGACAGTATAACCGTAAGGTAACCATGCCACAACAACCGTGAAACGTGCATCGCCACTACCGTGACGTGCGCCCACGCATACCTCTTGACTTGCGGCGCGGAAAGCGAGAAGCTGACACTCGGCACTATGCGTAGGGGTGGCCGCTCGGCCTGAGAGCAAACCCTCGGAACCTGATCCGGTTGATACCGGCGTAGGAAACGGCAGCTGGCTCTTCTAGCACCTCGGAAGAGTGGCATTCTCGAGCGAGTCGGTCATCTCCAGCTCCAGGGAGAATGACGATGTTCGCTACGAAAATCCCAGACCCCCTTCTCTCCCGGATCCATGTGAGGCGCCGGTTACCACGAAACGCGCTCGCCGGACTCGCTCTCACGATGATGCTCGTCGCGGTGATCCCGCCAAAGGCCGCGGCGCAAGCGCCGATTCGGGTACAGGGAGTCGTCCTCGCCCCCACCGGCGAGCCGGTGGGGGCAGCCCGCATCGAGATGGACGCCCGAGAGCCCGTTGCCACCGATGAGAATGGGCACTTCCAGCTTTCGCTGCCGCCGGGCGAGTGGGAGCTGCGCGTTTCACATCCCGCCTATCGGTTGTTGAGCCACCGCGTGAGAGTTGCGGCTCAAAGTCTCGAGCTCGAGCTCCGGCTCGAATGGGTAAGCTCGGTCGAGGAGTCGATTACGGTAATCGGGATTCGAGCCGGAGAAGAGGTTCCGGTGACCAAGCGCAACATGGACCGCGAGGAGATCGAGAAACTCAGCTACGGACAGGATGTTCCGGAGCTGCTCGAGCACACCCCGTCGATGAACTGGTACTCGGACTCGGGCATCGGGTCCAACTATTCGTACTTCAGCATGCGCGGGATCCACCAGACCCGCATCAGCATGACCTTCGACGGCGCGCCGCTCAACGACCCTGCGGAGCACGCTCTGTTCTTCAACAATTTCCACGACTTCCTGAGCGCCATCGACAGCATTCAGATCCAACGCGGCGTGGGCACCTCGTCGGTCGGCTCGCCCGCGTACGGCGGCTCGGTGAACTTCGCGAGCTCGCCGCCGGCTCGAGACAACCGCGGTGACGCTCGGTTGGTACTGGGCTCCTACGACACCACGCGCGCCTCGATCGGGTACGAGTCTGGGCTCTTCGACAACGGGCTCTACGTCTCCGGACGGTTCTCCTACGCCAATACCGACGGTTATCGTGAGCGCTCCGGTACCGAGCATCACACCCTCTTCCTGAACGCGGGCTGGCAGGGAGAGCGATCCTCATTGACACTGGTCGCGTTCTCGGGCCAGGAGGAATCGCAGCTTGCCTATCTCGCCGTCGATCCGGACACCCTGAGCGAGAACCGGCGCTTCAACCCGCTCACCGAGGAAGACCGCGACAACTTCGGCCAGGATTTCGCACAGATCAAGTATTTGCGTGAGCTCGGCAGTGAGACATTCCTGACCGCGTCGTTCTATTACAACGGCGCCGATGGCTGGTTCCAGCTCTGGGACGACCCGGTCGCGCAGAACGACCTGCTGCGATTCGGCATCGACCAGGGGTTCTTCGGCAGTATGGTCACCGTCAGCACCCGCGCCGATAATCTATCGGCCACTTTCGGTGTGCACTACAACGACTTCAGCGGCGACCATTTCCTCGACAGCGACGCCGACGGTCGCGTCTACAAGAACACCGGCTTCAAGGAGACAGCGAACGCCTTCGGCAAGCTGGAGTACCAGCTTGGACAAACGATCCTGTTCGGCGACCTCCACTGGCGCTGGGCAGGTTTCTCGTACGAAGGGGATGTCGATTTGGGCTCGCTCGACTGGACCTTTCTCGACCCCAAGATCGGCGTGCGACAAACGCTTTCTCCGGGGTTGAGTCTTTACGGCTCGATCGGGAGGGCACAGCGCGAACCGGCGCGCCTCGATCTTCTGCTGGGCGAGGACAACGCAACCGTTCCGCACGACCTCGAAGCGGTGAACCCCGAATCGGTGGTGAACTTCGAGGGGGGCGTTAATCTCAACACGCCCCGCCTGGCGCTTTCGGCCAACGTCTATCTGATGGAGTTCCGGGACGAGATCGCCTTGACCGGCGAGCTGTCCGAGATCGGCCTACCGCTACGGCGCAACGTCGATAGCTCCTACCGACGTGGCGTCGAAGTCGACCTCAAGTGGATGCCGATGCCGAACTGGTCGGTACGACACAGCCTGAACGTGAGTCGCAACCGCATCGGCGAATGGACTCAGTTCTACGATGTTTTCGACGAGCAGGGTATGTGGGTCGGAAGCGAGCCGATCATCTACGATAACGTGCAGCCGCTGCTAACGCCCGAGCTTGTGCTCAATCTCGGGGTCGAATGGGCAAATCGCGACACCAGCGTTGGTCTCATGGGCCGCTACCTAGCCGAATCTCAGCTCGACAACACCGGGCTCACCGCATTCCAGACTCCATCATTCACCAACCTGGACTTGCGCGCCTCGCAGAGTCTGGGTCGCTGGTTCCAAGAAGTCGACGCGCGCGTCACGCTATTCGTCAACAACCTGCTCGATAATCCCGATCAGCTCCCTAGTGGCTACAGTTATCAATTTCTCGTTCGGAACAGCGCCGGGATGGACAGGCTCGACGGCATCCCTTTCTACTACCCGTTGGCGACGCGCAACTTCGTCGTCTCGCTTCAGGTCGGCTTCTGAGTCGGCTACTCGCCCGTCGTGTTTTCTCTCGAGCTAGTCGCCGTGGTCCTCACGCTTCTGGCCGTCTACCTGACGGTGCGCCAGATCATCTGGTGCTGGCCGCTGGCCATGATCAGCGTGGCCCTGTACGCAATGGTTTTCTACGACGCCCGGTTGTACGCCGATATGGGGCTGCAGGGGTTGTACTTCGGCCTCGCCGTCTACGGTTGGTGGGCGTGGTTGCACGGCGGTGAGGATCACGGCGAGCTCGAGGTTTCGCTGACGTCGCCGAGGAGGCGCGTGGTGCTCTTCCTGGTCGCGACGCTCGGCGGTATCCTGCTGGGTCAGACGCTGACACGCTTCACCAACGCGTCGCTGCCGTTCATGGACTCGATGCTCACCTCGTTCAGTATCGCCGCCCAGTGGATGCAGACCCAGAAGCTCCTCGAATCCTGGCTCTTGTGGCTCGCCGTCGACGTCTTCTACGTCGGCATGTTCCTGCACAAGGAGCTCTACCTCACGGCGGGACTGTACGCTATCTTTCTTGTGCTCGCGGCAATGGGTTTCGCCGAGTGGCGACGGTCGATGCGCGGCAGTCGTTCTGGGTCGCCGGAGTTGGCCTCGTGATCCGAGTGGTGGTTACAGGCTCCGAATGTACCGGCAAGACAACGCTCGCGGGGGCGCTTGCCGCACACTACGAGACCGTCTGGGCGCCGGAGTTTGCACGCCAGTTCGTGATCGACAAAGGCGCCGCTCCCGACTACGAGGATGTCGAGGCCATCGCCCGCGGCCAAATCGCCCTCGAGGACCGGAGAGCCGGCAAGGCTTCCCGCCTGCTTGTTCAAGATACCGACCTACTCAGCACTGTCCTCTTTAGCCGCCACTACTACGGCGATTGCCCCCATTGGATCGAAGAGGCTTTCGAGAAGCGAGCCGCAGACCTGTACCTCCTGGCCGGCATCGACATCCCCTGGCTCCCCGACCGAGAGCAGCGCGATCGCGGCGACCGGCGCGAAGAGATGCACGAGCTTTTCCGTTGCGCCCTGATCGATCGCCCCCTGACATTTGCCGAGATCCGTGGCTCACGCGGCGAGAGATTAGACACGGCGGTGTCGGTGATCGACCGGCTGATTCTCGGACATACCGTGCAATAGAGGCGTCAATGACTCGTAGACGTCCTAAGGCGACTTCGGTAGACGTCCCTCGCTCGAAATGGCATATGAGAGACCCTCTGCAGCTTGGGCAGCGGCTTGGCCGGTTCGGTGGAAGCTGCGCGAGCACGCGGCGGCGTTCGCTTCGGATGTTTCAGAATTGTCTCCGCGCTAGCGGCATTCTTGCTATAATGCCTGCACGTCCTGGCGCAGTCCGATTCTGTTCCGGACGCGGTCGCGGTAGTCCCTTCTGACGAAACCTCGAACCTCAAATCGAAATCACGTCTAGATCGGCCCGGGCAATATGCTCCGGGTAGGCCCATCAGGAGCTTGTATTCTCATGTCTTTCCATACCCTTGGCCTCACGGCCGAACTTCTTCGTGCCGTCGCCGATGAGGGATATCGCGACCCAACTCCCGTCCAGCAAAGAGCCATTCCCGCTATCCTGGAGGGGCACGACGTCATCGTGCGCGCTCAAACCGGCACCGGCAAGACCGCCGGGTTCTCGCTCCCCATGCTCGAGCGCCTGCAGTCGCGCTCTAGAAACCAGGGAAGGCGGAACATCCGGGGGCTCGTCCTCACTCCGACCCGCGAGCTGGCTTGCCAGGTGAGAGAGAGCGCCCGGACCTACGGCAGGCACCTGCCGTTGAAGGTCACGGTGGTCTACGGCGGCGTCGGCCTCGCCGGCCAAATCGCCCAGCTCCGCCGGGGTGTCGATATCCTCGTCGCGACCCCGGGGCGTCTTCTCGATCATGTGTCTCGGCGGACGGTGGACCTCTCACGCGTGGAGATCCTCGTTCTGGACGAGGCAGACCGCATGCTCGACATGGGATTTCTTCCCGACGTGCGCAAGATCCTCGCACTTGTTCCGACGAAGCGTCAGAACTTGATGTTCTCCGCGAGCTTTCCCGGTCCGTTGAGAAAACTCGCCGAGGGAATCATACACGAACCGGTTCGCATCGACGTCTCTCATGGAACGAGCGTGGCCGAGCGCGTCTCGCAGATCGTCCATCCCGTCGCTCGGGAGCGGAAGTCCGCGCTCCTCTCGCATCTCATCCGTTCCCAGAAGTGGGATCACGTGCTCGTCTTCACCCGCACGAAGCGGGGCGCCGACCGCCTTTCGCGCCACCTCGACCGAGACGGCATCGCTTGCGCCGCCATCCACGGCGACAAGACTCAGAGCCAGCGCATGCGGGTCCTGGGCGATTTCAAACGCGCGACGCTCAGGGTCCTCGTGGCTACCGACGTCGCCGCACGCGGACTCGATATCGATCAGCTTCCACGCGTCGTGAATTTCGACGTGCCCCACGTTCCCGAAGACTACGTGCACCGGGTCGGCCGCACCGGCCGCGCCGGCAACCAGGGCCAGGCGGTCTCGCTCGTTTCCACCGAGGAGCGTGGGCTTCTCCGTGAAATCGAGCGTCTGATCGCGCAGAACATTCCGAAAGTCTCGATCGCCGATCGAGACTTCGAGGGACCGCATCAACGGTTCGAGCCCCGCCCGGCGCCCACTGGAGCACGACGGTTCGAGGGGCGAGGCGGGAAGAGAAGGGGCTCGGCACCGCGTCACGGACGAAGCGGAGGCCGTCGCCCCCGACGCGCGAGGAGTTAGGGTTCGAGCACTAGGACTCGTCGGGCTGACCCTCGTTCTCCGTCTGAACGCTAAGGGCTCTGGAATGGAACTTGACCCAGCCAAAGGTAAAGTATATACTGTGTATATACACAAGGAGCCCAAATGGCCACCAAGACAGCGAAGATCTTCAGAAGCGGCAACAGCCAGGCGGTCCGCATTCCGAAGGAGTTCCAACTGGAAGGAACGGAAGTCGAGATACGGCGGCGGGGAGACACTCTGATCCTTCGGCCAAAGAGGAAGTCGTGGGCTCCCCTTCTCGAGAGCCTGGGCAAGTTCTCGGACGACTTCATGGAGCGCGGACGCCAGCAACCCGAGCCACAGGATCGCGACGAGGCCTTCATGTGAAGTTGATGCTGGATACGAACATCTGTATCTACATCATCAAGAATCGACCTTCATCCGTCCTCGACCGCCTCGTCGCGTTTCCGACCGAGGACGTCGGAATCTCCGTTATCACGGTCGCCGAGCTCCGTTACGGAGCCAGCAAGAGCGCTCGTCCCGAGCGCAACCACGACGCGCTGGACGAGTTCCTCTTTCCATTCGAGATTGCTCTCTTCGACGAGCCGGCCACCAAAGCCTATGGAACGATTCGTTCTGCCCTGGAGAAGAAGGGGCGGCCGATAGGCTCGATGGATCTACTCATCGCCGCCCACGCACTCAGTCGGGATGTGCAACTCGTCACGAACAATGCAAAAGAGTTCGAGCGAGTGTCTAGCCTCGAGATAGACAACTGGACGTAGATGTTACTTGACGAGAGGAGCCCTCCGCCGCTCCTACTCGCTCGCGGACGGGACTCCCAGCTCCTTTAGTCGCGCCGCGACGTCCGCTCCCGCGCTGTGCGTGTTGATGCTCTTATCGATATAGATGATCTTGCCGTCGGCGTCGACATAGTACGTCCAGCGGTACGGCAATTCACGTTCCGCCGTTACGACCCCATAGGACTTCGCGACGCCTTTATCGGGATCGCTCAGGATCGGATAGTCGAGCGAAAGGGATTCGGCGAATTCCTTGTTGGTCTTGACCGCGTCACAGCTCGCGGCGAAGTAGTTGACCGCAAAAGCCCGGATCGCATCGGCGCTCTCACGGAGCGACTTGCATTCGGCCGTTCACCCACCGGTAAAGGCCTTCGGAAACCACGCAAGGACCACTGCCTTGCCCCTCAGCTCGGAGAGCCGATACGACTTTCCGTCGGTGCCCTGGAGCTCGAAGTCGGGCGCCTCGTCGCCGACCTTCAGTTCGGCAGCACCCAGGGAACCTCCGATACACATCAGACCAAGAGTCCAAAAAGCGACTCGCTTCATTGACAACACTCCCATATCAACGTCAGAACCCAAGCGGGAAGTCTAGTGTCCCGTCTCGGAAGTGAGGTTAGCACAGAGAGCGTCGAGGCGCCCGGATCGCAAGGCGCGGCGAGGGCGAAATACCGTGGTATTCAACCGAGGCACAACGCAGCGAGGCGGGATGCATCGGCGCTCGAATGCAACCTGACTTCCGGGACGGGACACTAGATCCGGTCAGGCGGACATGGCAACCGAGCGCGGAGTTCCTGTTGGTTCAGTAGCTCAGGCACCTCGGCTCCTCGCCACGCACCCACGCGGCCAGCATCTGCCACTCCGGATCGTCCTGCGAGGACCAGCGCCGCCCGCCGCCGTGGAAGTGATCCCCGCCGGCCTCCGGCGCGAGCGGGTGGGCCAGAAATCGGCTCCTCAGTGGAAACCCTGGCTCGACGTATCGCTTCGCGAGCTCGAAGTTCTGCCGCGACTCCTCCAGATTCCAATAGGTCCGACCCTCGGGGATCGTCCGGGCGAAGCCGCGTGAACCCGTGTTGTGGCAGTGCACGCATTCCATCAGACCCTCGCGCTTGTTCAGGAAGATCTTCTGCACGCAGGTCTGGAAGAACTCGAAGTCCAATGGGGACTGTGTGGTTTCGGCCGCGGCTGGAACCGTGGGAGCGTCGGCGTCTCGGACCCACTCCGCCATGGTTTGCCACTCCGGATCGTCTTGCGAGGCGAAGAACTTGCCGCCTACATGGAAACGAGCACCGCCCGCGGATATCGAGAGTGGCTCCCGAAGAAGGCGGCTTCTCTCCGGCTGACCGGGCACGACCAGTCGCGAGACGACCTCGAAGTTTCGCCGCGATTGCTCATCGGACTAGAAGACCCCACCGGTCTCATCCTCCTGTAATGGCTCGAGCTTGAGCGGCGTGCCGTTATGTACATGGCAGGTGACGCAGGGAGACAATCCGGGCCCATGGCCGCCACGCGGTTTGAGGAAAATCGGCTCGATCTCGTCCCGGTACCGCTCGAAGCTCAGAGGCCCCTCCGCCAAAGGCAGTGTTGGGGTGCTCGAGAGCAGCAAGAGCAC
This sequence comes from Candidatus Marinacidobacterales bacterium, assembly GCA_965237685.1. Lineage (GTDB taxonomy): Bacteria > Acidobacteriota > Vicinamibacteria > Marinacidobacterales > SMYC01 > CBDEGF01. Next base: position 1,059,362 of record CBDEGF010000002.1, on the reverse strand, counting down.
CGGAGCCGCGAGGCCGAGCCGGACCATGCAACGCCGCCCGGTCATCGGATCACCACCGTATGGTTGCGCTTGGGCGTTTGCCCCACGTCGATCAGGACGACCTGCTCCATCGTCTGCGTGTCGATCACCGAGACGTTGTTCGAGCCGGCATTGGCCGAGTACAGGTAACGGCTGTCGGGGGTCATCGTGAGCCAGTCGAGGTGATGACCGACCGCCACACCGCCGAGGTACTCGAGATCGGGAAGAGACCACGCGTAGACGTGGTTGTTCGGCTTGCTGGTAGACCAGAGTTGGGCGCCATCGGGCGAGACGGCCAGACCGTGACCGGGTGAGCCCTGGAGCCCATCGTTGTCCACCTGCGAGAACGGGAGCTCGGGTATCGCGACTTTCTGAACACGGGCCCGCTTGTCGAAGTCCACGACGTAGAACCCGTGGTAGTTCGAGATCTGGACGAAGATCCGTTTCGTCGTCCCGTCAGGCTTCTTCTCGAACGCCATCGGCCGGACGCCTCCATCGAAATGGAGCGACCAGACGGGCTCGTCGGTCTCGGTATCGATGATGGTCAGGGTTCTCGCTCCGATCATCCCGGCGGCCACATACCGGCCATCCGGCGTGATAAAGACGTTGTGGACACCACCCAGTGTCGGGATGCGCTTCACCACCTTCTCCGAGTCGAGCTGAACGACGTCGACGAAGGCGTCTTCTCGGGTGATCGCGACGTAGACCTTGCGGCCGTCCGGGGTGATCGCGACGTTGTTGGGTCGGCCCGTGAGGGGGATCTGCTTCGACACGCGCAGGGTCTTCGTGGGGACGATGTCGAGTGTATGTTCGACTTCGTTGCTGAAATAGAGCGTGCTCCCGTCCGGTGCGGAGGTCACTCCATGAGCCATCGGAATGCCGTGGATCACGTCCACGACCTGGTGCGTCGCCGGGTCGATAATGTGGACGTTGTCTCCCGCGGCGTTCGTCTGGATGATGCGGACGGTGCCCGTCTGGGCCGCGACGGGAGTCGCGAGAAGGATGATCGAAAACGACAGGCGGAGAGCTCGCGTGAGGTAGGTCATATCTGCCTCCTGGAGAATCAAGGCTTCTGGATGACGATGCGGGCGATGGTGGCCGAGTCATCCGTCCGCGCACATCGGAACGCCGCCAGCCTGTACGAATTCGGCGAAACTTTCAACCCGCTCGCGCTCGGAGCCGCGAGCATCTCTTTGACTCCGGTGCCCGCCAGGCGTAGTCTCTCCGGGACATCGCGGCCGGCGCTCGACGGGCGGCGTCGGCGCGACGCCAGAGCAGTTTCCCAACCCACAGGAGATTCGCCATGGAAATCAATCGTCGGGCTTTCATTTCGAGTCTAGGCGGCGCGGCAGCGGTCACCCTCATGACGCCGGAGCAGAAGGCCAACGCGCTCGAGCACTACATGGAAGAACAACTCAATACGGCGCTGTCGGAGGAAGAAAAAAAGTTTCCCACCGTTGCCGACCTCGAGGCGCGCTATGCGGATCTCAGCCGGCCGCGCCGCCGAGGGGCGGGAGGGCTCTTCGTGCCAAGCCGCGACGGCCAGCTGCGGGAGCTGCCGAAGATGCCGGGGAAGCCGACGCTCCTCGACTTCTACAAATATCGCTTCGCACCGGCCAACCACGTGCTGCAGAGCGCGACGCGGGCGCTCAAGACGGGGATGCGGGAAGAGGTCATCCTCGCCTGCCTGCTCCACGACGTCGTCCTTGGCATGATCCGTCCCGATCACGGTTGGTGGGGAGCCCAGCTCGTCGAGCCCTACGTCCCGGAGATCACATCCTTCGCGATCCGGTACCACCAAACGCTGCGGTTCTATCCCGACAAGGAGTACGGCTACGACGAGTACCCGGAGAGCTACTATCGGTTTTTCGGGGAAGATTACGTGCCGGAGCCCTATCTCGAGCGGACCTACAAGTGGCTCAAGAACCACACGTGGTACGAGCACCCCCGCCTGGTGACCGTGAACGACCTCTACGCGTTCGACCGGAATGCGGTGGTGTCGATCGATCCATTCGTGGACATCATCGGGCGCCACTTCGAGCAACCCGAAGAGGGTCTCGGTTGGGACAACTCGCCATCGTCGCACATGTGGCGGACGATCATCATGCCGGACCGCCCCCTCTAGTCTAGTCGACGAGCCACCCGACCGGACTCTCGTATCACTCCACGAGGCGGAAACGGAATCGAACGAAGGGGCCCGATTTGCCGCTCAGGCGAAAGACGACGCTGTGGCTGTCCATCGCGAGCACTTGACCGGAGTCAACGCGGATGCTTCCGGGCACGAAGTTCGGCGTGGTGCCGAAATCGAATCGCCATCGACCGGGAGCACTCGCCTCCGAGAGGAGCCGGCCGTCGACCACGTTCTCACCGGCCCGGGCGCGAACTCGATGGCGCTCGGGAGATGGTGGGGCCGTCTCGACGGTCGCAGAATCGTTGAGTGAGAGCTGCGCGCGGACGCCGGTCTCTTCCGGAAACTCGAGCTGACTCGTAAACGTCGCCTCGGTGCTATTCCCGGGGGCACGGCGCTCGACGACAACGAACTGCGTCGTCTTGTCCTGGCGACCGTCTTCGTTCGTCACGGTGAGCGTTACACCGTACAGGTCCGGCTCCGAGAACTGGCGCGATACGAAGACACCTTCCGCACCGGGACGGCCATCTCCAAAGTCCCACTCGTACAGCGTGATCGATGCCGAGCCACCATCGCGATCGCCCGCCGAACATTCAGCGTTGAAGTTGATGGCCTCGTTCGCGACAATTCGGGGAGGATCGGGCGTCGTGATGAAACACGCACTCGGCGTGGCGATCACCCTTACTACGCGAGACGTGTTATCCGTCCTCTGGCCTTCGCTGACGGTCAACGTCACCGTGTAGATGCCTCCCGGGGTGAAGAGGTGCTCCACGCTCGATCCCTGGCCCGTCGTCCCGTCCCCGAAATCCCAGCGGTAGTCCGTCACCGTCGAAGGACTCGTGCACGAGGCGTCGAAGAGTATCGTTTCTCCAGAGTCGATATCGGGGATCGAATCGGGCGTAAAGCATGCCCGGAGGGCCTCCGGGTTCTCGATATCACCGCTACTGGAAATCGGCTCATCGCCCGTGATCACAAGCGCGGTGACGCCGGCGCCCGCGGCCGTACCCGCCAGGATGCCGATCGTGGTCGCGGACATCGAACCCCCGGCCTGGATCCCATCAGGGCTGAATCCTCTTGGGATTTCGTCCTGATCATCCGAAGTTCTCCGGACTCGAATCCCCTCGGTCAGCTCGGGTGGGGCGGCGCGCGCACCAGGACAACCGCCCATCAAGACGTTCACCATGTAGTCGGGGGATCGAAGGTCCGCATTGTCGGACGCGATGTAGTACGTGATCCGGCCCGCTTCGGGCAGAGGCTTGGGCAGCGCCGCCTGGAAGAGGGTGCCGGTTGGCGCCTGAAACGCTATCTCGTACCAGTCGGCGTCATCCTCCGCTTTGAAACGAACCGTGAGCCGTCCGGCGCGGCGTGCCGCGTCGGAAGTCGCTGCCTCGGCCAGGATCAGAGGGAACGCTTCGGTGTCCAAACACGGCGCCGGGCTATGCTGGATATCGCGAAGCTCATCGGGGCCCGGCACCGCCTCCTGCGAAGGGCTGAGCGAGCCATTGCCGAGAATGGCCATGGCGAGGCCGAGCACGGGCCCTCGATTCATGTTGCCTCCCTGGATGTATATCGACGACTCGAGCGGAAATCACTCACCGGAACGATTCTGGCCAGGCCACACGAAAGCCGACGAGGCTCTCTCTTGCGTCCGGATGCAGGAAGTTGCGTCCGGTGGATACCAGATAGCGCTCGTCGTTGAAGAACGACCCACCCCTCAATACACGAGTGTTGGCCCCGTCACGACACCACTCCCAGACGTTCCCCGCCAGATCATGGATTCGTTCTGGTGTCGCTCCGTCGGGAAAGGAGCCGACGGGCGCCGTGCCGCGCGCGCCCGTCTCACCGTTCTGATCGTGGTCATAGTTCGCTCGCGTCGGAGTCGGCCTCTGCCCCCCCCACGGGTACGGTCGCCCGGCCTGGCCGCGCGCTGCGAACTCCCACTGTGTCTCGGTGGGAAGACTTCCACCGAGCCAGGCTGCGTAGGCCATGGCATCGTACCAGCTGACGTTCGCTGCGGGATGATCGCCCGGAGCACTCGCGTCGTGGCTCGGATCGAACCTTCGGTACTCGGAATTCGTAACCTCGTGTTGCTGAAGGTAGAAGGGAGAGACGAAAGGCCGGGCGGGTCGCTCGCCGACGCCGTACCCGGGCTCGACTCCCCCCATGTCGAACTCGCCACCTGCGAGCCTGATCCGCTTCTCCCCGTCCAAGGTAGCTGGCGGCGCTCCGAAACCGGACTTCTGGCTGAATCGCTTCACGAGCATGATCCGAAGCTCACCCCATCTCTGGCTCGGTTGATCCTGGGCGGTCTCGTCCAGCGCGATCAGGAGAGGCACGAACTCTCGAGTCGAATCGAACCATCTGTCATCGATCCGGGCAAAGACCGCCTGTGAGTCCTGGCTGCCACGGACGAGGATATCCATTGCTCCGAGAACCTCGCCTGGATCCCGGCTGGAAAGCCGTTCTCTGAGCGCTTCGATCAGAGCGTCGTTCGAATCCTGAACCTGTTTCTGGCTCTCCTCGATCTCGTTCTCACGTTGTTCCGCAAGGCTCCTCTGCTCTTCCGCCAGGTTCTTCTGGACCAATGCATCGTTGGCAGCTCGCTCCGCGTCCGCACGCGCCATCATCGCTTCCTGGCGCTGTCGTACGGCCTCCTCGCGCTGGGCGTCCGCGATGCGCTGCTGGCGTGAAGCCTCGGCCGCCGCCAACTCGGCGAGCTCGCGCGCCTTCTCCGCCTCACGCTGCTGGCGCTCGGCTTCCTTCCGCCGCGCCTCCGCGATCGCCCGCTGATTCGAGGCTTCCGCGGCAGCTCTCTCGGCCACCTCCTTTGCCTCTGCAAGCTCGTCCGCCTGTTTTTGCGCGACGTAGGCCCAGGCCACGGCGCCAAGTGCTCCGAGCGCGAGCAGAGAGACGAGGACCAGCGTCGCCGCTCTTCGCCAGCTTCTCCGGTGCCGCTCCTCCAGTTCGCGGACCGCCTCCGCTTCCCTTGCACGCCTCCGCCGCTCGTCGCGACTCGAGCTCACCACGCCGGTGAGGAGGTCGTGCGACAGCTCGAGGAGACGCAAGCGTCCGCGATCCTCGATACGCACCAGGCGCCGTCTGACCAGCTCTTCGATGTCGTCCTCGCTCACACCAGGGGCGCTCACGGCTTCTTCGAAGACGACGAGATTGCGGAAGCCGCGCCGCGTCAGGAGTTTCTCTTCGACGAAAGTACAAACCGATTCGCTGAGATCAGCGATGCTGCGCTCATAGAAATCGGCGAGAATCTGTTCCTGAGACCCGTCCAGGACCCGCTCAGTGATCTGCGACTCGCGCCGTTCCTGGCGCTGGCTGTTGAGCTCACCGCACACCACACTCAGGAGCGCGGGCTCCACCTCGAGGTCGACCAGATCTTCGTTCGGCTCCGCGGCCGCCACGAATCGAACGACGCGCTCCGCGACGTCCGGGGCAATGATGTGCGGCGCCTGGTTGACCGCCTGCAGCGCCGCGACTCCGTTCAAGCGTGAAAGGCCGAAACGATTGTGGGCGATCGAGCCCATCTGCTCACCGAGACCCTCGAGATCCGGGAGAAAGTCTTCTCTCAAGCTGAACAAAATCTTGTAGCGATGGCGCTCGAACGTGAAACGCTCCGCTTCACTCTGTTTCGTGCCGGGGAATTCCAGCTCCAGCCTGGATCTCAGCTGCAGCGGAGGTCTCGCCTCGACCAGGTCCGCCAGCTCCAGCAGGAACGCTCTCGTCGCTTGAGTGCGAGCTCGATCCCGCGCGTCGAGGGTGAAGACCTCCTCGAACTGGTCGAAAACGAGGAGAGGCGTCAGGATCCGGTGGCGCTTGCTCCAGAAGTCCGCATCCTTACGATGAAAGTACTCCCAAAGTGTCTCCTTCGCTCGCGGGCTGGGCGCTTCCACGCCGGCGCGCTCCGCCTCACGTACGATCGCTGTCTTGACTTGATTGGTGAGATCCGGTTTCTCTGGCGAGTAATCGAGACGGATGTAGACGGGCAGGACGTCCTCCCGTCTCAGCAGCGGAAAAAGCCCTGCCTGGAGGATCGAAGATTTTCCGAGGCCCGAGGGTCCGAACAGGATCGTGAGGCGCTCTCGCTCGACCCTCCGATGCAACATCTCGGTCTCGAAATCCCGACCATGGAAATACTTCCAATCTTCCTCACCGAACGGCAGAAGCCCGGGCCACGGGTTCTCATCGCTGAGTCCGACGCCGGACGCCAATCTGGAGGGCTCGGCGATCATGCGAAACTCGCGCTGCGATAACTTCGTTGATGCTGCACGACCATCTTTACGAAGTCCGAACTGGGGTTGCCGCCGGGCAGTTCCTCCCAGGCAATCTCACCAAATTCTTCCGGGATCGCAGGTTCTTCCGGCGACGTGTCGTCGATGACCACCGGCAGGATGAAATGCTCGGACGGAACGGCTTTTCGTGCCTCGAGCAGCGCGTCTATCCACTCCTGCCGTGAGAAACGCCGTTGCACAGTCAAAGAATGCTTCGAAATCACGGGCACGAACAGCGAGCACTCGCCGATGAGGCTCCTCAGCTTTCGTTCCCACCTTTCGGTCAGTTGTACGTCGTCGCTGACCAGGATGACATCGACACCGGCGCGATCGAGCGCCTCCCGAATCGACTCCGCCGCACCCCGATCCTCGTGCGCGCAGCTCAGAAACACGACACCCAGCTGCATACGTGGCGAGGAAACGAGCTCCGATATCGACGGGGGTGGTTCTGGCTCCTCCGCCGGCTGCAGCTCGGCCCACCGTCGATAGAGCTCGTCGACGAAGTGCGCGGTCCCACGACCGCGCAACACTCTGGTTCCGCCGTTGAAACGCTGCAGGAAGAGCACGGGACTCCTGTCGGCATCGAGCCCGGCCTGGGCATCGCCGGGCTCTGGCTGCGCCTCGACGGGGCGTCCGCCCGTCGTGTCGTGGGCGAAGAGACGGGCCAGCCATTCGGAGAGGTGGCTTCCCATTATGAGAAGGTTGCTTTTCCTCAGTTTGTCGAACAGGCAACCCGGAGAGTCCTCTGTCTTGGACTGCAGGGACTGCATGAACTCGAGCCTGTCTTCCCGGGTGACGGCATAGCTGTGGGGTGTGCCCGAGAGGCGCCCCATGAGGTGGAACACCGCAGGTCGATTCAGCCGGTCGAACTCCGGAGGAAGATCCTGTTTGTCGTTCGGCGCGTAGGCAAAAGCGAGCGTCTGTCGCTGCCCGCCGAACCGCTCATGGTCGACCGCGCGCTCGGTCAGAACGTCGAACGTCGTCGAAACGTAGAGCTTGAATCCTGGGATCCTGGCTAGTTGGAGGAGCGGCGCAGGAATGGAGATCGGGTCGAGCTCGCCAAAAATGATTCTCAAGTTCCGATAGATCTCCTGGACATCGTGGCGCTCGGAAATGTGGCGCCGGGCGACCTCCTGAAGCTCTTCACCTCTGGGCAAACGGGCCGCGGAAACATCCAGTCTGTCGGCGAGCCGCTTCGCAAGAAGTGGATACAGCAGTGTCTCCCGCCCGTCGACGTTCACCGTGAGAAGATCCTCGCCCACGACGGGAACGACGCTCCCCTCCTCGAGCCCTTGAAGCAGCGGCTCCCAGAGATGTTCGGATTCGGGGATAGCACACCTCCTTCGAGGTCAAAGCCACTCAGGCCAGCCCGAGAGCGCGTCCACGCTCTCGGTTTTCGCGCTCCTGCTCGCCTGCGGTTTGAGGGAAGTACTTTAATGGACATCTCTGCGTGGAGGCAAACCGGGCGACTAGTGGATCTTCTCACGCTGGCAGGCCAGGTGGACTTCGCCATCGAGTCCCCCAGACAATTCAAGAACCGATTCGAGGACGAACCGATCTCGAGAGAGCCTCGCGACACTTGAGAATGTCGCACATCACCAAAGCGCTCTAACCCGTTGCCGCCGGACTCACCGGGCTCGCCTCGCGGGGGCGTGCCCGAAATGGTAGCCTCGCGTGAGGAGGTCGAGCGATGAAAGTCAGCATGCTCGGCTGCACGTTCCTGCCTGGTGCTCTTACCGCATCAGCCGCGGAGGGTCGCTTGTAGAGCTATCGCCGCCAGAGCTAGTCGAGCCCCATCCGCGCGAGGATCTCCTCGTACTTGGGATCGCCTTTTTAGCGTATCGCCGACCGGCGTTCGATGAGACCCAGTTGATGTGAGCCAACCCGCCTCGTCCTCAAACACAGGTTCAAACACAGGCCGGGCCACCGTTCTGATGGTCGCAGGCATGATGATCATTCCGGGAATGGATGCGCTGGCCAAGTATCTGAGCGGCACATTTCCCGTGTGGCAACTCGGATGGGCCCGCTTTTGCTTCCATCTGCTCTTCATGACCCCAGCGCTGCTCCTGCACCACGGCTGGAAGGATCTGTGGCCCCGCCGTCCGTTCCTCCAGCTGACCCGGGGCGGATTCCAGATGGCGGCAACGCTTCTGTTCTTCGCGGCGCTCTCGCGTCTTCCCATCGCCGATGCCTTGGCGATTCTGTTCGCCTATCCGCTCATCGTGACCACGCTCTCACCTCTGATGCTCGGCGAGCGTGTGGGATGGAAACGTTGGCTGGCCGTGATCGCCGGCTTCGGCGGCATCCTGCTCATCTTGCGACCGGGATGGGCGGTGGGTTCGGAGCTCGCCGCTACTAGCGGTGTCGGATGGGCGGGCATGCTCGCGCTCGGCGCGGCGCTCTGCTTCGCCCTGTATATCGTCACCACTCGTCAAGTTTCGGGCACCGCACCGCCGCTCGTCACGCTGGCGTACTCCGCCGTGCCGGGCACCGTCGTTCTCACCGTGAGCGCGCCGTTATATTGGGTGTGGCCGGCCCCAGGAGACTGGGCGCTCATGGCCTCCATGGGTCTCATCGCTGCCTTCGGACACTTTCTCCTGGTCAAAGCGTTCGAGCTCGCACCGGCATCTCTGCTCGCCCCCTTCGGCTATTTCGAGATTGTCTCGGCCACGATTCTGGGCTATCTGGTCTTCGACGATTTTCCCGATCCCCTCGCCTGGGTGGGGATCGCCATCATCGTGGCCAGCGGTGCGTCTCTGTCCATGGCCAAAGATCCTTCCTCGGTCGGGCGCCCTGAGCCCGGCTCCGCAACTACTGCATGAGATCAATGGTCAGCTGAAACGACAAGCAGAACTTGGAGTCGCGATCGTGGATCAAGCAGCGGCTCGAGGACAGAAAGCCGACATCCCACGCGCGGCCGGGCACAGCCGTTTCCGGTTTGCGCGAGAGTGTTCTCCTCAACGAAGCCGGTAGCCGTTAGTTATTTTTTGCGCGCGCCTTCCCCTAGCCTCCACCGCCCTTGAGCTCCACCAGGACGACCGCGATGTCCGTTAGAGCTTTAGGGCCGCGCGTCTCGTGACCGGCCCAGAGAACCTCACCCGCTTTTCCCGGTCGTTCCTGGGTGGTCCCGCCGGTAGCGTCATCTCGACGTTGGCATCTTGGAGAAAGACCACGACTCCGTCTGGATGCGAATGCATGGCTGTCTCGTCGCCGGCCGCATAGGTGATTCGCAGCACCCGCACGTGATCGTTTTCGAGCTCGACTTTATAGTGATCCGGTGCCACCTCGGTCGCATCGGGATCGGCCATACCCACGTCGCCGCCGCCGCCCTTGAGCTCCACCAAGACGACCGCGGCGTCCGTTAGAGCTTTAACGCCGTGCGTCTCGTGATCGGCCCAGAGAATCTCACCCGCTTTTCCCGGTCGTTCCTGGGTGGTCCCGTCCGGTAGCGTCATCTCGGCGGTGACATCTTGGAGAAAGACCACGACTCCGTCTGGATGCGAATGCATGGCTGTCTCGTCGCCGGCCGCATAGGTGATTCGCAGCACCCGCACGTGATCGTTCTCGAGCTCGACTTTATAGTGATCTGGCGCCACCACGGTCGCGTCCATCGGATCCGTAGCTGGGGGGGATGCTGCTGGGGCTTCTTCAGTCGCCGCGGGCTCCCCGGCCTCGCCGGCCTCTTCGGCCGGTTGGCAGCCCACGAGCGCAACAATGGTGACTAAAAGGATTACGTATCGCATGATTCCGCCTCCTCCTAACAGAAAGACCAGGATCCTCTCACAGATTGCACATTTGCTCCGGATCGGAGCGACGGGTCGATAGAAACCGTGAACGGTCGTGCGGGCCTGGGTTCTCGCGCACCGACGTACGATTCCCACCCTATCGACGCGAAACTAGCACACCCGAGCACGCGAGGGAAATCTTCTGGCTTCGGCAAGCCCAGTGGCCCAAAACAATCACTAGCCGAGTCCTTCGAGAAAGCGCAGAAGCCCCCGATTCACTTGCTCAGGCGCTTCCTGCTGAATCCAATGGCCCTCATCTTCGATGATGGTGGAGCCGCGGAAGTCCGTGCAGTTGGCTTCCGGGGCGGCGTAGAGGTCGACTCCGGGAACGAAGGTTCTGACCGGGTCGAGCGAGCCCGCGATGAAGCAGCTCGGCTGATGGACCTCGAGCTCGGAGAGCTGCGGCAACAGCTCCCAGTCTCTTCGTTGAGCCCGGTAGCGATTGAGCGGTCCACGAAATCCACCCTTCGTGAACGCTTCGGTGTAGTAGTCGAGATCCTCTTCGGTCAGCCACGCTGGAAAGGGGTCCGGCTCCACCATCGTTGCCAGCAAATCCTCGACGGGCTCTTCGGCCGAGAGGCTGTGAAGGGGCGCGTGCTCACCGTCACCTGAAATCGTGTAGTAAACCTTCCGGAGCGCGGTGCGGACGTCGGCCTCGAACGCGGCCTCCGCCACGCCTTCCTCTTGAAAATACAGCTGGTAGAAAAACTTGCCCCCGTAGAGCGCTTTCCAATTGTCGATCGAAGGCGCGGCGCCTCGCTGGAAAAACGGCGCGCTCAGCCCGGCGACGGCGGCGACACGCTCCGGATAGAGCGCAGCCGTGTTCCAACAGATGGGCGCGCCCCAATCGTGACCGAACAAGATGGCCCGGTCTTCTCCAAGGGCATCGATGAGCCCCACGACGTCGTTCGTCAAGGAGATCATGTCGTACGCCTCGATGGGATGTGGCTTGTCGCTGCCCCCATAGCCCCGGACGTCCGGCGCCACGACTTTGAAGCCGGCCTCGGCAACCGGCCGTATCTGATGACGCCACGAGTACCAGAGCTCGGGAAAACCGTGCACCATGATCACCAGAGGCCCGGTCCCCTCGACGACAGCACGGACTGAAATGCCATTCGTCTCGAATTGTTGGAACGAGAACCCATCGCTTCGACGCACCTGGCACCCCCCCGCGGCCACCGCCGCCATCGAAACCGTTCGCAGAAACTCGCGTCGTGTTGTGGCCTCGCTCACCATCGTCTGGATCGGCGAAGATCCCGCGCGGGCCCTGGACGTTCTGCAGGATGTCCTGCATCGGCAGATGCCACAGCGCCTTGTTCCAATCCACCGGAGGCATCTTCTTTGCGCGCTTTGCGCCTTTGCGCCTTTGCGTTATGTTCTCTCCGGAAGCGGCCCTCCACGGATTCGGAGCGCCGGCGTAGAGAAAGGTCGACCGCCATGAAGAGTGCGATTTTGATCCTGTTCCTGATGCTGTCCTCGCACCAGGAACAGCAACATCACAACCCGCAACATCCGTTCGAGGACACGGAACGATGGGTCGAGGCGTTCGAGAACGCCGAACGAGACGCGAGACAGAAACCGGATGAAGTGGTCCGCGCCCTGAACCTCTCCGCGGGGGACGCGGTGGCCGACATCGGCGCCGGAACCGGCTACTTCACCCGTCGCTTCGCCAGAGCCGTCGGCGACAACGGCATCGCCTACGCCGTCGACCTGGAGCCGAACATGCTCCGGTATGTGGCGGAGCGGGCGGAGAAGGATGGTCAGCCGAACATCGTCCCCGTGCTGGCCACCCCGTCGAGCCCGATGCTCGCGCCCAATTCAGTGGATCTCGTGTTCATCTGCAACACGATCCACCACATTGCAGCCCGGCATCATTATTACCGACTCCTCGCGCGCGATCTTCGCGCCGGTGGCCGGCTCGCCATCGTGGATTTCTACAAAGACGCGGACCTGGAAGAGGGTCCCCCGAAGGAAATGAGAATCGCCAAGCGCGCACTCATCGAGGAGGTCACCGCCGCCGGCTTCCGGCTGGTCGAGGAGCACGACTTTCTCCCCGAGCAGTATTTCCTGGTCTTCGAGTCGCCGGTCTAGTCGTCAGTTCCGCTTCCTCGTGGCATCGGGCTCGATGTGCCACTCCAGATTGTTGGGGGGTGTAACCGCAAGCTCGGCAGGCCTGGCCAGCGCCCTCAGCTGCGGGGTGAAGTCATAAGCCACTGGAGAGGGGCGCGTCGTGCCACCCCGGTTCACATATTCCCAGACAATCTCGCCGCCGGGTTTCACCTGAAAAAGTCTCCCGGTATTGTCCTCCGCGATGAACGTATTTCCGTTAGGAAGCCTCCGTTGTGACCCCATCGTCTTGCTGAAGAACTTGATGTTTGCGTAGCCTTCCGTCTCGTACTTCCAGACGATCTCCTTCGTGACGGGATCGAACTCGATAATGAACGTTTGTCCGTTATGAGTCCTGTGCCGGGGAAACAGACCGTTATCGAACAGGATAGATCGTCGTTCCGGTAGGAAATACCGACGGATAAGCGCTCGCCAGATACGCGAGTACGAGTGAAACGAGAACCCCCGCCGGAATCGATGCGGTGAATCTCTTGCTGGTCATCGACCTCTCCTCAAAGCAAGTGCTCGTTGAAGAAACCGAGCGTCCTCTCCCAGGCCAGCTTGGCGGCCGCTTCGTCGTATCGCGGCGTCGTATCATTATGAAAGCCGTGGTTCGTGCCGTCGTAAATGTACACGGTGTAGTCGACTCCATTGGCCTTCAGCGCCGCCTCGTAGGCCGGCCAGCCGGCATTCACACGCTCGTCGTTGCTCGCATAGTGAAGTAACAACGGCGCCTTGATGGCGGGCACATCCTCTTCGGCAGGCTGTCCGCCGTAGAACGGAACCGCCGCCGCGAGATCGGGTACCCGCACCGCCAGCATGTTGGAGACGCTACCGCCGTAGCAGAATCCCACACAACCAACTCGGCCCGTGCAGCCGGGATGCGACTGGAGAAACCCGGCCGCCGCGACGAAATCCTCCCCGAGCTTGTCGCGATCGAGTGTTCTCTGCATCGCCCGGCCCTCATCGTCCGTGCCGGGGTAGCCTCCGAGGGACGTGAGCCCATCCGGTGCTAGCGCCAGGTACCCGGCGAGACCGGTTCGTCGTGCCACATCCTCGATGTGCGGGTTGAGGCCTCTGTTCTCGTGAATCACGACGACGCCCGGGAGCTTGCCGCTCGAATCTGCCGGGCGGGCGACGTAGGCTTTGACCGTGCCGTAACCGTGCGGCGAGTCGTACTCTACGTATTCTGTCTTCAGGCGGTCGTCGTCCGTTGCGATCTGCTGGCCTTCGGCATAGTTCGGGCTCAGACTCCCCAGCAGGGCGGCGGCGGACACGCCCCCGACGGCGAAGACCCTGGCACGGTCCAGGAACTCGCGGCGGTCAATACCTCCGTGAACGTATTTGTCGAACAGATCGAGGAGTCCCTGATCGAAATCGCTGGCTTTTTTTCTTGGCATGGCGGTCACTCTCTGCTTTTCTGGTGTTATGGGATGCGTCACACACGTGACAGAAAGGGCATTCTAGATCGGAGCTACCGGGAATTCGAGCGCCGCTTTCGGCGTCAGAAGCGAAACAGCTTCGTGAACTTGACCGCGAACGTCCTGTTCAACAGGATGGGAAATCCAGCCGCGTTGGTGAGCCGGCCATCGCTATAGACCACGAACAGATCGCTCCCCGGCTCGTACTCCCACCGCAAGCGCACGTTCGAGCTGAGCGTGTCGTTCGAGGAGTTCCACTGAAAAAGCCCTCCCACGAACATGCGCGGTGACATCGTGTAGGTGATCCGGCTGCTCAGGAGGCGCGCCGCAAAATCACCCTCCTCGAGGCTCACCCAGTTGAGCGAGAGCCGCGGCTCGAGCGAGAACTTCGGCGTCACTTCGATGCGACCGTTGAACACGAGCTCGTTGCGGTCGCCGCTGAAGAAGCTTCCCTTGCGGTAGCTGACGAAGCCCGGCACCGGTCGCTGCGCTCCGAACTGGTACGCCACCCGAACGTCCTGGAACTCGTATCCGCCGATGGGCAGGAGGATGCCGTCCGAGATTTCGAACTCCTCGGAGAGGAACTCGAACTGCGGGTTGTACTCGACCGTCAGCTCGTCGCCGGCCTCGAACTCCATCTTGAACTGGCCCTGAGCACGACGTGTCTCCAGCCTTCCGGTGGGCTCTCCGGTGATGTAGTCGAAGGTTCCCTGGAACACGAACCTCCGGACGAGGTCAATCGAAGCGGGCCGTGGGCTGAACCGTGCCTGAGCGAAGCTGCGGGTAAACGCCTGCCGACTCACGAAGCCGAGCTCCGGCCGAAAAGCCTCGCCCACTTTGAGGCGCTCGACCTGCAGGCCATAGCGATCTCCGTTGTAGTCGAGTCTTCCGAGATAGCTGGTCTCGTCGCCACCGATCTGCGTACCGGTGGCGAGTGGCGTGCGGGTCAGCCCGTAGTAGGTGTTGATGGTCAGGTTGGTACCGAAGAAGAAGTTGCCGTCCATGCCGAAGAGCGAGTTCGAGGTTCCGAGCTCGGACACCGACGTCGTGCGGTGCGTGGCGATCACGCCGATATCGCTTCGGCGAAGGATGTCCCGCCGGAGCCGCAGCACAGTGAAGTTCGTGGGATCTACGGAACCGGTGACGCCTCGGGTTTGAAGGTTGAGGGCTCCGATGCGGAACGGGCCGGCGCGGCCGGTCACCCGCCCTCCCACCTGGATCGGGTCCACGCCGTCCGCGGTGAGCCCGATGCGGCGGCTGAAGAACATGATGGGCGTCGAGTTCCCGATCGACCCTCCCGGACGAAAGCCGAAGTCCGGCCGGGTCTGCACGCCGGCAAAGGAGAAGATGTTCGCCCCTTCGAGAAAGAACTCCCGCTTCTCGGGGAAAAACAGACTGAAACGGGTCAGGTTGACCTGCTGTTGATCCTCCTCGACCTGCGCGAAGTCGGTGTTGTAGGTGAAGTCGGCAATGAGACCTTTGGTCAGCCCGTACTTGACATCGAATCCGGCGTCCGCGTTCCAGTCGTTCGACACGACGGGCTCCGCGTCATTGTTGGTTACGGAAGTCGTGATGCCGTAGGGCTTGAACTCCAGATTCCGCGACGATGCTGGAGCCTGCAGCCCCACCAGCGTCGCGGATTCTGACATCCGGTAGATCCCCCTTGGGCCGTGAGATCGCGCAACGAGGGACAGGTAAGAGTCCTCGTTCTTCCACTTGACGGATCGGCGAATGTTGATGCTCCAGACCTGATCCGTCCCCGCCTTGTAGCGGAGAGACTTGAACGGAACGGCTATCTCTACAATCCAGCCCTGCTCGAACGTCGAAGCTTTCACGTCCCAGACTGTGTTCCAGTCCCGATTGATCGCCTGACCCTCATCACCGAACTGCTGGTCTCGGAGCGCCCCGAGCGGATTCGTCTGGAACATGAAGCCATTCCGGCGGTCGTAGAACGTATCGAGAACCACCGTGACGCTCGCGTTCTGGAAGATGCCGAAATTGTCCCGCCGCATTTCGTTGACGACCATCCTCTCCGGATGACTGTCCCAGCAGCGCATGCCGACGTAGATGTTCCTCTCGTCGAAAAAGACCCAGGCCTCGGTCTTCTCGGTAGCGGGCTCGCCCTCGTCAGGCACCTGCTGGACGAAGTCGCTGACAGCAGGCACCCGGGCATAGATGGCGTCGTCCAGCTTCCCATCGAGGACGAAGGGCTCGCTGAGACGGTTCGCGCGAAGGGTCACTCCTCCCTGGTCGTCCCGGGACACCACTTCGGGCGGCTCTGGTGAGGCCGGTCCGTGCAGGACGACGGTCGCGGGAGCGCGTTTATCGTCCCCGTCATCACCGTCGTCTGCGCGTGCCCGAGCGGCCAGCGTCAGTGCGAGCAGGACGCACGCCGCGACATACCACGCCATGCGGAGGGCGGCTCGCAATCTGATCCAGGAAGAAATCATGTTGGTAGAAAGCGCAGGAGACCTCAGGCGGGAGGAGCGCCGGATAGAGCGAGCGCGGCAATCGCAAGCCTCACCGCGGCTCCCTAGGATCCTGCATCGACGGCGGCCAGTCTAGGCTCTCGGGGAGCCGGAGTCAAAGCAGGCTCCCAGTGCCCTGTATCAGTAGTACGTCACGCGGATGACTTTTTCAGCACCCTGCTCTAGGCTTGGCGGGTATGGTGAACGCGAACGGGGCGGACGAAATTCAGGCGGCACAGGTCGTCCTGCCCTGCGCGGAGCTGGATGCGACCCTCCGCTTTTTCACCGAACGTCTCGGCTTTCGCCTCGATGCCATTTACCCGGCCGAGGAACCCGCGGTCGCGGTCATCTCGGGTTACGGTCTCCGCATCCAGCTGGATCGCTCGGGAGACGGTGCGCCAGGCGTTCTCCGACTGCTCTGCCGCGATCCGGGCGGCGTCGCCGGCGGTGCAACCGAATTGACCGCGCCGAACGGCACGCGCATCCAGCTCGTGGAGGCCGATCCGCCGCTCGTGCGGCCGCCGCTACGACCGTCCTTCGTCCTGAGCAGGAACGGTGAGGACGCACGATGGGGAACGGGGCGCGCCGGGATGCGCTACCGCGACCTGATACCCGACCGCCAGGGCGGGAGCGTCGTCGCCTCGCACATCCAGATCCCGGCTGGCGGCCCGGTCCAGGACTACGTGCACTTTCACAAGATCCGCTTCCAGATGATCTACTGCTACAAGGGCTGGGTCCGCGTTGTCTACGAGGACCAGGGCCCGCCCTTCGTGCTGGAGGCGGGAGACTGCGTGCTGCAGCCACCGCGAATCCGGCACCGGGTGCTTCAGAGCTCCCCCGGACTCGAGGTGATCGAGATCGGCTGCCCGGCAGAGCACGAAACTCTTGCGGACCACGACATGACCCTGCCGACGCCGTCGGTGAAACCAGAACGTAATTTCGACGGGCAGCGCTTCGTCCGCCACGAAGCCGCCGCGGCGACCTGGCGACCCTTTCGGCTGGGGGGCTTCGAGTGCCGGGATACCGGAATCGCTGCCGCCACCGATGGCCTCGCGGGCGCTCGGGTCGCACGCTCGAGCGGAACACCGGCACCCCGCACATGCCACCACGACGCGGAGTTCCTCTTCACGTTCGTGCTTGAGGGTTCACTCACACTGCAATCGGAGGGCCGCGACGACGAGCGCCTGGCGCCCGGGGACGCCTTCGTCCTGCCGGCGGCGATGCGCTACGCCTACGCGGAGTGCTCGCAGGAGCTGGAACTGCTCGAGGTGGCCTTGCCCGCCGCGTTCGAGACTTCCTAGTGCATCATCGCGCGCTCACTCTTCGTTCCCGCCTACGCCCTCCGGGCTTCGGCGAGGTCCCGACGAAGCCTTGGCGAAGTCGGACGCGCGCGGCGCATCGCTCCTCGCGCGGCGCTCGGTGTGCTGTCGGACCATTCGGGCCCGTCTCGCAGCAGACGCGTTGGGTGCCGCTCGAACAGACTGCAGACGCGTTATTGGAGCGGCTTAGTGGCAGTGCCGATGAGCGGCCGACCAGCTCTGTCCAGGCGGGCACGCCGGGGTTCCCACCATGTCTCCTTGTGACAGGTTATAGACAAGCAAGGCCGCGACGGCCGCCGCCGCGGCGATGGCGACGATCGCAGCCCAGCCCGCAAAGCTCAGTCGGCGAGACTTCCCTTCGCAGCAGCGCTTGTACTTCTTGCCGCTCCCGCACGGGCAAGGGTCGTTGCGGCCGACTTTCGTGCGTGCCATCCGCGAAAACCTCCTGTCGGGTAGAGCTCGGCTCCCTGCAAGTATACTTCTCAGTACTCGTAATGACCTTTCTTGGTCTCCAGCAACGTCTTCGCCCCTTGCCGGATGAGGGCCGCTTCGCTCGAGGCTTGAAAAAAGCGGAACCCCTCGCGGCCGTACCATGCGAACGGACCTTCCTCACCCCACAGGACGCCGTACTGACCGCCTCCCTAGCTTCGGCGTCCGATCGGCGGGTATTTGGCGTACTTGACGGCCGCCTCGGCCTCCTCCACCGTCGCGACCATCGGGACGATGATACCCAGTGCCCCGATATCGACCGCTTTCTGGATGTCCCCTTCGGTCGCGTCCGGGACACGAATGAAGGGAACAGAGGGGGCGTCCTTGCAGGCCCGGATCATTTTCGCTACGTCAGAGTAAGACAGGAGCGACCGCGTGGAGGGTGTCGTCCGAGGCCGCTAGAATTCCTGACGGATTCAAGCCGACGGTTTTGCGCAGAGCCTCGAAAACCTCGGCGCGGCGCGTGTCGTCGACGAGGTAGGCGACGTTCTCCCACAGGACGAGCTCGAACGGATCTCTTGCTGGCGGCGGCGCCGGGGCACCGTAGAAGCGCTCCAGCTTCCGCACAATCTTTCGAAGACTCCCGGCGGTCGGCACGGCCAGACATTCTCACGCTCGGAGCCGAGCGTGGCAACTGTCGTTCGCTCGCGTAACGCCGGAGCAGGCTTCAGATTAATATGTACGGGTGAGCCGCCCGACCGGGCTGAGCTGGTTGCCGATGACCGTCATCCTGCTGGTCTCGGGACTTTGCTGGGTCTTCGTTCTTCGCGGTGGGATGCAGGGAATCATCGCCTGGTATACTTTTCAGATCCTTGTCCCGCTGCTGGGTTTGGTCTTCCTCGCCGCTACCTGCGTCCGCGCGCTCATCAAGCGACGCTTCGGGCGGGGATTCCTCACGAACCTCGTCGTCGGCGCGGCAGCGGTGGCACCGGCGGCCCTGCTCTTCGGGCTGTTTCCCATCGCCTATCCGGCATCCATCGAATCCACGACGCCCTCTCTCACCGTCCGGCTCCCCGCGAACGAGCCTCTGAAGGTGGCCTGGGGTGGAGATACGATTGTGGTCAACTATCACGTCATCGTCCCGGACCAGCGCTGGGCCTACGACCTGTTCGTCGAGCCTTATCTCACGGGCAGTGAGGAGCTCGAAGACTACGGGTGCTACGGTGTGTCGGTCCTTTCGCCGGCGGCGGGCCAGGTAACAACCGCTCACGATGGCGAGCCCGACGTCACTCCCGGGCAGCTCTCGATGAACCTGGAGGCGCCTTTCGGCAATCATGTCATGATTCAAGTGGAGCAGGAAACCTACCTTGTGATCGCCCACCTCAAGAAGAGCAGCTTGACCGTGACATCGGGAGACGTGGTCGAAGAGGGCGCACCCATCGGCGAGTGCGGCAACTCCGGCAACACGAGCGAGCCACACATTCACATCCATCACCAACGACAGGACCCGGCCCTCTACCCGGTGAACTTTGCCGAGGGATTGCCTCTGTTCTTCAGGGACCACGATGGCCCGCCGATGCCGGAGGGTGGAATACGCGAGGTGAACGGCCAGACCGTTGCGACGGGAGTGGTCGTGCAACACCGCGGGAGCTGAGCCCAAGGAGGTAGAATCAACAACCGGATGCGTCTTGGTGTCGTGGCATCGAGCCTGGCTCTGGCGACGGGTTGCGTCGGACAGCCGGCGAGCGACTCATCGCACCTCAACCTTCCGGCAGCAGCGCCCCTGGCACCGCTAACGTCGGCTCTCGGCGGCGGATCGCTGGCGCTCTCGCCCGACGGATCGCGACTGGTCTACGTGGGCGCCGCGCCGGGCGGGAGCCAGCTCTTCCAGCTCGATCTCACCGAGGGCGAGGCCACGGTCATCGCCGGAACGATGGGGGCGTTCCATCCGTTCTTCTCGCCCGACGGCCAGCAGGTCGGCTTCTTCACATCCACCGAGCTGAAGAGAGTACCGCTTTCCCGAGGACTCGCGATAGCTCTCTGCAGCGTGGAGAACCCCATGGGCGGAAGCTGGGGTTCGGACGGTAACATCTACTTCGCCGACGAGCTGGGAAGTGTCCTGAAGCAAGTCAGCGCCGATGGAGGCGAGCCCGGTGTTGTCGCTTCGACGGGAAGCTTCATGTGGCCCGAAGCGGTACCTGGAAGCGAGCACATCCTCGTGTCCAGTCGGGGTGGAGGCGTTCGAAGCGTTTCCGTCACGACTGGTGAAGCGACGATGCTGCTCGAGGACGGTAGCTCACCGAAGCTCGCCACGGGCCTTCTCATCTACGGTGTCGCCGGCCGACTCATGTCGGTCGCTTACGATGCCAAACGCCATCGCATCGACGGCGCTCCCAACGAGATCGGCGAGAACGTTCGCTCCGGCGCCTATGGCGACGTGCAGTTCGCAGTCACCCCAGACGGATTCCTCGCCTACGTGCCGGGGACACAGGCGGGAATCCTGACGCTCTCCTGGGCGGATCGGAACGGCGCTCTCTCGCCCCTGTTGCTTCCTCCCGACCGTTACGGTTCGTTTCGATTGTCACCGGATGGCACCGAGCTCGCCGTCGAGGTGGCTTCCGCGCAGCAGGAGCTCTGGATCTACGATCTGCTCACGCTAACCAGGCGACGACTGACGTTCGAAGCCAACAACGGTTTTCCCGTCTGGTCTCCTGACGGCCAATGGCTCGTCTTCACGTCCGACCGCGACGGCGCGTGGAACCTCTACCGCACGCACCGTGAGGTAGACCGCTCGCCGCAGCGACTGACAAGCGACCCCGCAAGGGACGTTCCGTTCTCCTGGTCGCCGGACGGCGACTGGATCGCCTTTACCCGTTACGACGAGAGTGACCGCGGCGACATCTGGCTGCTGGCGGCTGAGAACCAGGCCGTTCGGAGGCCCATCGTGCAGAGTGCCGCTCACGAATCGCAGCCGGAGTTCTCCCCGGATGGACGCGTTCTGGCCTATGTGTCCGACGAGACGGGTACACCGGAGGTGTATTTGCGGCGGCTCGACCACCCGGAGACGGCTCGACGCGTCACGCTCGGCGGTGGTGAAGAACCGCTGTGGTCCCCGGACGGCGCGGAGCTGATCTTCCGGCGCGGGATCCAGTGGCTCGCAATGGACGCGAACGGAGCATCAGAGCCGGTGCCGCTCTTCGAGGGTGATCACGTGAACCACTCGGGCCGCTCGCATCACGTCGCATCCGACGGCGGGCTGTTGCTCATCGAGCGACCACCGGAACCATCAGCCGGAGAGCTCGTCACGCTCCGTCTCGAGAGCTTCGCGTCATCTCGACGATGACGCGGAGATGGAGCGAGATTCGCCCCCGAGTGCGGAAAACGGGGCTCGCAGTCACTGAATGTAGCCGAGGGAACGGAGCTGCTCTTTCAATTCCTCGGGAAGCTCCATGCTTCCTTCCGCGCCCTGTTTCCTCAGGGCTTCCGCCCACAGGACGGCGATCCGCAGCTCCCGGTGAAGCTCGTCACGCGTCGCCGACGGCTGGTCCGCCCCAAGCGGCAATGGTGTCTTCTCCCCGGGATCGCCTCGAAGCTCGTAGATGGTTTCGGTGACCGCGGAGCCGTCCCGGTGCACGAGGAACTTCAGCCCGGGTTTTCTCAAAGATAACCAGTGACCGTTCCGCCGCAGGGTGGACAAGGCCGGAAGTGAAGGAAAGCTCGCATCACCAGACCAAGCCTCTACCAGACTCCGCCCTTCGAGCGACGCCTCGAGGCCCGCGAACGAAAGGAGTGTGGGTGCCAGGTCGAGATGGCGCACCTGCTGCTGGATGCGCGCTCCGGCGGGAACCCGCTCCGGCAGTCGAAGGATGAGCGGCACCATGAGCACCTCGTCGAAAAGCGTCCGGCCGTGGCCTTTGTTCCCGTGCTCGAAGAACGCCTCGCCATGGTCCGAGGTGACGGCGACCAGCGTGTTCTCGCTCAGACCGAGCCCGTCGAGTGCATGGACGAGCCGTCCGATGGAGGCGTCGGTAAACAGAATCTCTCCGTCGTAGCGGGCCACGACGTGCTCCAGCTCTTCAGGATCCATGTCCCGGTGGATCGCATCGTTCCGGCGGTAGTTCTCGACGTTGAGCGATCCCTGGTAGTCCGGATCGAACCGGCGCCACATCTCTTCCGGCGGAATGTAGTCGTAGTGGACATCGAAATAGTGCAGAAAAAGGAAGAACCGCTCGTCGCCAACCTCCCGCAGGAAGTCAACGGCCTTGTCGGTGATCAAGGGGCTCGTCACGGTTTCGTGCGCCCGCGCGTTGGCCACGGTGATGCGACGGGCGGCGTCCGGCTCGTCCAGGTCGAAGCCGGCTCCATCGAGAAGCGTCTCCCCAAAAACGCCCTCGTAGTGGTCGAAGCCTCTCCCGAGTCCGAAGACCGGATGTAAATAAGGACCACTGTAGATTCCGTAGGTGGCGTAGCCGGCCTCGCTCAGACGTTCGGCCACCGTCGTGTGCGCCGGAGCGATCCGCCCTCCGGCGAACTCGTCCACACCGTGGGCGAGGCTACTGAGACCGGTCATCATCGTGACGTGCGCCGGTAGCGTCCACGAGCTGTCGGCAACGACGTTCTCGAAGAGCGTGCCCTCGGTGGCAAGTCGATCCATCGCGGGCGTGGTGTCGCGCGGGTAACCATAAGCTCCGACGTGGTCGGCACGTAGCGAGTCGATGGAGATCAGAACGATGTTCGGAGGCTCGGGAGGTGTCTCACCGCAGGCGAAACTCAGCCCCGAGAGCAGTATCCAGAACCGTCCAAGCCGCATGTGGCCAGTATCTTATCGCCACCATTCGGCCGCTGCGAGGGCTGCTGCCATGACCACCCGGCGCCCGGAGATGCTACACTGATAGGTAATCCGGACAATCACTGATTCCATGTCGACCGAAAGCACACTCGGTCAGAGGTGGCGATACCGTCTCGACAGCTTCCTTTCTCGCGGGAGCGGGGCGCTTTTCGTATCGCTGATTCTGGCCTTCATCGGGTCCATTGTCGCCATCGCTGTCTTACGATGGCTTCTCAATATCGTCTCGCCCGATCAGGAGAACAACTTCACCAAGCAGGTGTGGATGATCTTCCTCCAGCTGACCGACCCGGGCAACATGAGTCAGGACAGCGAGACGCCCGCGATCTTCAAAACCGCCGCCGTGGTCGCCGGTCTGACCGGCGTCGTCATCTTCTCCGCCCTGATCGCGTTTCTCACCACCGCACTCGACCAGTCGATCGCCCACTTGAAGAAGGGGCACAGTCGCGTGCTCGAGTCGGGTCATACGCTGATTCTCGGGTGGGGTCCACGGGTGGTCGAGATCCTTCGCGAGCTGGTGGAAGCGAACGAAAGCGAGGACGATCCGGTCGTCGTGGTCCTCTCCGAAGAAGACAAGGAGCTGATGGACGAGTACCTCCGGACCAATTTCACCGATCGTCGTAACACCCGTATCGTCACCCGGAGCGGTGTGCCCTCCTCCGTCCAGGCTCTCCGCCGCGTGAGCGCCAGCAGGGCGAAATCCGCCATCGTGCTGGCCAGCTGCGACCCCGCAGCAAGCATTGAGGACAAGCTCGCCAGCGACGCCAAGGTGATCAAGGCGGTCCTGGCCATCGAATCCGTCCTCGATGAAGACTCGGAGTTCAACGTCGTCGCCGAGGTAACGGCCGAGCGAAACCGCGACGTGGTCAAAGACATCGCTCCGGACCGCGTGTCCGTTATCGATACCGAGGAGATCCTCGCAAAGATCATGGTGCAGACGTCCCGCACCAGCGGACTCTCCGTCGTCTACTCGGAGCTTCTCAGCTTCGAGGGTTGTGAGATCTACTTTCACAACGACCCCCGCTGGCACGGAACCCGCTTCGATCGACTGCAGTTCCAGTTTCCCGACGGAGTTCCGATCGGGCTCCGGCGAGCCGACGACACACTCCTCATCCGACCGCCTTTGGATATGTTGTTGAACGCAGAGGACGAAGTGTTGATCGTGGCGGAGGACGACTCCACCATACGGTTCCGGCCGAGCCCGGTGATGATCCCGAAGGCCCGTGACATCCCGGGTCGACGGATCGAGCGGGTGCGGGAGCGCCAGCTCATCCTCGGCTGGAGTCCGAAGGCTCCCACCATCATCGCCCAGTACTCGGACTACGTGCTGGAGGGGTCCGAAATCGACGTGATGTTGAAGGACCCTTCCAAGGAGATCGCCGATCGTATCCGGGAGCTCTCCAGCCAAAGCAAAGTTCACGTCAAGCTGGTGGACAAGGACCCGCTGGTTGGTGACGAGCTCGAATCGATGAAGCCGTTCAGCTACAACAACGTCATCATCCTGCCGCAGAATGTCGAGGCGAAGAACGATCCGGAGCGGATCGATGCGGAGACGATCGTCGTCCTCCTTCATCTCAGAAAGCAGCAAAAGGCTCTGGTGGAATCAGGGAGGATCTATCATTAGCATCACGTAGCCGCTTTGGACGAGATAGTGCGCAAATGGGCGCCAATTGTCGTAGAACTGCCCATAACTATTAGGGTGTAAGTTGACAATAGCCGGCAAATGGTCGCCATCTCGCATGCCGGTTGGGGTAAGTAGGAAACCACTGATCTCAAGCCCATCGAAGGAGCGGAAGGAGACACGCTGAACATTGGCAAAGTGTTCCATCCGGAAGGAGCTGTGGGACGAATGCGTAAGCCGCCGAGCCGACGTCACTCCAGGTTTAGTGAGGTAGAGATTTGGAGGTGACCACGAGCTCCCGTAAGTATAGACGATAGAACCGTCGTATGCCCATCCGACTTCATGATATTGCCCTGGCTCAGTGCCTATTCTTTCGGCTCCGGCAGCGTCTACGTCTGTCGCCACCAGGTCGAAACGCCCATCCCGGTTGACGGAAATGAGGATTCGCTTGCCATCACGCGACCACACTGGCCGCACAGTCCAGTAGGGCAACATGGAATCGTGAGGACCTGTATCCAATTCCCGCGACTCTGTTCCGTCAGCGTTTATTATCCAAACATGGACGTAACCAGAGCGGTCAGACAGCAGCGCGAGGCGCTTTCCGTCTGGTGACCAGCGAGCTCCAAAGTTGTCTGGAGGAGACGACGTACACACCGGTTGTCATGTAATGCTCATCCCGACGCTTGGCAGAGAAGACGATGGTTTTCCCGTCCGGGGACCACTGCGGGTCTTCTTCACGTGCAGGATCATTCGTGACTCGAACGAGCCCGTGCCGTTCACCTTCCACGCTCATGACCCAGAGATCCACTTGTCCATCACGATCAGAAACGAACGCGATGCGTTCACCATCTGGTGACCAAGCTGCAGCCCGATCATTTGCACGAAAAATGCTTGTATTCAGTCGCCTTGTAGCACCAGTCCCGAGGTCCACCACCCAGATGTCCTCCTCAGACTCAAACGCAATACGCTCCCCGAGGGGCGAGAAGACTGGTTTCGTCTTCGGTACGAGACCTGAAGTAATCTGTGTGATTTCGCCACTATCAAGAGATACCACGCAGATGTTATTGTCCTCGCCGAACCTGGGGACGACCGGAAAACCCAGGTAGTATCCAGCAACCGTGTAAGCAACTTTCGTCCCGTCCGCCGAGATTGCGAAATGACCAAGCGGACGGGTCTGAACGATTTGCTCAAGTGTGAATCGAGGTGTAAACCGAGTGTGCTCAGCCGAGCCCACAGAAGCACCCAAACAGAAGATAACGAATCGATGTTTGAGCCTCACAGCTCATCCCCTTCCAACTGTTGTGAACATACAATCCACTTTTCTTTTTGCTCCTATGAATCGAGACAGCCGCAAATCGAGCTGCCCAGAGCTTTGAGTGTTCGACTTGACAGTTATTTTCTTCGTCCATGAACCTCTCAAAGGACCGGATCGTGCCCGCGGAAAGGATAGGAAAATTCATACGTGTCCGGACCCGGTCCGCAGGAAATTTCCGCACTGGGATGGGACTGTGCAGTCCGATTGAGTCCTGGTGAGGGTAGCAGAACTCGAGCAAACAGGGGAAGGCGGTTGAGGAGTGTCTCCCGCCGGGGGGATGGGTGTGAAAGACAGTCCGGCCGTTCTCGTGTCACGGTGACCGATGCGTCGACGGAAAAGCCGCTATGTCGAAACGAATCGAGTAGCTCGCGTTCGTCACTCAAGAGGTCTTTGCTCTTCAGAAAGATAGGAAAATCCACAGCCCGTCCGAGCGGGATGGCCTTGAATTTCCCAATTCTGTTGAGGGCTGTGACGCCCCGTTCAGTGTCTCGCATCCGGCACGACGGCCGGGACCCCATTCTCCCGAACCAGCGCGTTGAGCGCCTCGAGGTCCTCGGCCAACAGGCGTTCGAGCTCCGCCCTCTCCCGACTCCAATCCGCGCTCAGCTCGTCGAGCCTCGAGAGCGCGCCGGCGGTTGGTGGATAATCCGTGTTGTCGAGCTCGCCCTGAAGCCCGTTGAGCATGTCGTTCAACCGCGGGGGGAAGTTCACGCGATCCTGCTGGGTCTGGTAGTTGACCTGAACGAGCCGCTCCTCGAGGGACGTCAAGGAATCCACCAGCGCTTTGCCCATTTCTCCGATCTCGTCCCCGCCCTGCCGCTCCGCCGTACGCTCCACCAGCTCCGAGATCTGCTCGCGCACGGACCTGATTTGCCGGACGCTCTCACGAAGCTCGACGACTTGCTCGTACACCTTAAGCAGGAATTCCCCGCTGGCACGGTAATCGGCAACCCCCGGCTCGAGCCGGGGATCGCCCAGCACATCGAAATCCTGCGTCATGGCAGACTCAGAAACCGTGAGCCGGGCGGTGTAGGTTCCCGGCAGGATCCGGTGTCCCTGGCTACCGCCTAACTGACGAATGCCTGGAATCGCCGGCGGTGACTCTC
Organism: Candidatus Marinacidobacterales bacterium; assembly: GCA_965237685.1. Classification (GTDB taxonomy): domain Bacteria; phylum Acidobacteriota; class Vicinamibacteria; order Marinacidobacterales; family SMYC01; genus CBDEGF01. The sequence continues at coordinate 1,032,517 of CBDEGF010000002.1, read as the reverse complement.
GCCTGAGGTCCCACACCTGTCTATTGAGACCTGGCTTGACGGCGAGCGGGTGTGATGCATCGTTCTCTTCTTCCTCACTGGCATCGCTCGCAAAGGTGCGAACGAGCCCACCCGCGCGGTCCAATACCTCCAGCGTGACCGCGCCGTCCTCGGGCTTGTGTGCGAGGTAGTAATAGATCACCGCCCCGTTGGGAGGATTTTTACCGAGAATGGGTGATTCCGATGTGCCTCCACCTACCCGGTAGGCGTTTTCGGGACGGAACAGATGCGCCTCCGAGGATTGCACCTCCGCCGTCATCTGTTGCAGTACCGTGAGGTCGTCCAGTATCCAGAAGGCACGTCCCTGCGTTGCCGCGGCGAGCTGGTTTTGCTCGATCCGCAGGTCGGTGATGGGAACGATCGGTAGATTCAACTGCAACGACTGCCACTGCTCGCCGTCGTCGAACGAAACGTACATTCCCGTCTCCGTTCCCGCGTAAAGCAGTCCCCTCCTCACCGGATCCTCGCGTACCACCCGCACCCAAGCTTCCGGACCGATTCCCTCGACGAGGCGCTTCCAGCTTCTGCCGTAGTCCGCGGTCTTGAAAATATGCGGAGTAAAGTCGTTGAATTTGTACTTGGTGACGGCGATGTACGCCGATCCCGGCTCGTGGGGCGAGACGTCTATGGCGTTGATCATGGCCTCGCCGATCCCCTCGGGAGTTGCCTTCTCCCACGTGGCACCCCCGTCGCGCGTAAGCTGCACCAGCCCGTCATCGGTACCTACCCATATCGTTGCCTTCTCGTGCGGCGAAGGGGCTACGTAAAAGATCGTGTTGTACAACTCACCACCCGCCGCCTCGTTGGTGATGGGCACACCCCCCTGTCTCTGTTTCTCCTTGTCATTGAAGGTGAGATCCGCGCTAATCTCTATCCAGTTACGTCCCCGGTCCTCCGTCTTCAGCAGAACCTGCGCTGCGTGGTAGAGCACGTTGGGATCGTGGGGCGAGGCCACCACGGGCGCGTTCCAGTTGTAGCGGTACTTGAGGTCGACGCCGTCCAATCCGAGGGTAAAGGGCGGATAGGCGGTGATGCCGCGCGCCGCCTGGGTACGCGTGTCCAGCTCGGTGATCACACCATGGATGCTGGTGGCATAAAGGAGCACCGGATTGTCGGGATCGAACGCGACGTAGGCCGATTCTCCGCCGCCGGCGTTGAACCAATCCTTCCATCCGATGCCCGGCCCGTGGGTCGAACGGCTCATGATGGCTACGCTGGTATTGTCTTGCTGGCCCCCATAGAGCCAGAACGGGAACCTGTGGTCGGTGCTCACCCGATAGAACTGCGCGGTGGGCTGGTTGCGTTGCGTGGACCAGGTCTTCCCGCCGTTGAAGGAGATGTTGGCGCCACCGTCGTTGGCGTTGATCATGACCTGGTTGTCGAAAGGGTTGAGCCACAGGTCGTGGTTGTCGCCATGTGGGACCCGAATCCGCGTGAAGGTCTTGCCACCATCCACGGACCGCATCATCGGCGCGTTGAGCACATACACCGTCTCGCGGTCCTCAGCGTCGGCGAAGACCTCGATGTAATACCAGGCTCTCGCCCTCAGCACACGCTCCGAGTTCACCAGGGCCCATGTCTTTCCAGCGTCATCCGAACGATACAGGCCGCCCGACTCCGCCTCGATCAAAGCCCATACGCGGTCCGGATCGGCCGGAGACACGTCGACAGCCACCTTGCCCATGAGCTCCGGCAGGCCCTCCGTGAGTTTCTCCCACGAATCGCCCCCATCGGTAGACTTGTAGATGCCGCTTCCCGGGCCACCGCTTCGGACCACCCACGGTTGGCGCAGGTGATCCCAAAAAGCGGCGTAGAGGATCCGGGGATTCGTCCGATCCATGGCGAGCTCGCTGGCACCCGATGTCTCGTCCACTTTGAGCACGACCTCCCACGACTTCCCGCCGTCCTTGGATCGGTAAAGCCCCCGTTCTTCCGTCGGACCGTACGGCGCGCCTTGCGCCGCAACGTAAACGAGGTCCGGGTTTTCGGGATGGACACGAATGCGGGAGATGGCCCGGGTCCGCTCGAGCCCCATGTGCTGCCAGGTTCGCCCGGCGTCCGTTGACCTGTAAACGCCGTCTCCGTGGGACGTCGTGACACCTCTGACCGCGTGCTCGCCCATCCCCACGTAAACCACATTCGGATCGGATTCGGCTACCGCGATAGCTCCGACGGATCCAGTCTTGAAGAAACCGTCCGAGACGTTACGCCAGGTCTCGCCGGCGTCGTCCGTCTTCCAGACCCCACCGCCGGTGCCGCCAAAGTAGTAGGTAAATTTCTCCGAAGCAACGCCGGCCACGGCCACTGATCTGCCGCCGCGGAAAGGACCAATGTTCCGCCACTCCATCGCTTGATAAAGTGTCGTATCGTATTGGGAATCCGTTTGCGCAATGACATCACTCACCAAGGAAGTGAAAAGAACGATAAACGCGCACGTGCCCGTGAATGAGCTCGACGCACGATACGATTTTCTTTGCATGATCGCCCTCCAGGCAGGGAACTCAAATGGAACCGACTGCGGCTAACGATGCACGGGTCCTGCAGCCTGCACCTCGAACGAACGCGAATCTTATCCGAGCTTGATTTGCTGGCTCAAGAACGAGTCCAGTTCGACGATTTCCTGAGAGGACGCCTTCGTGATCTTTTTGGTTTGATGATCTCGGCCGCGCCCCGCCCTAGGGCTCGAGGCCGATGTTCCGTCGAAGCTCCTGGATGAGTGGCTCGGACCGCCAGCGGTCCAGCGCGGGGTGCGTCAACGTCACAGGTAGCAGCACGTAATGGCGGCGAAAAGATTCCTCCAGCAGCTCCAGAGTCTTCTCCTTGTCTTCGGCGATAGCGAGGGCGACGATCCGATTCTGATCCGAAAGCTCGTCCTCGCCGAACGACTCGAGCGAGGTAACGGCCTCACTGTTCTTCCCCTGTGCCAGGAGTTGGTAGAAGCGTCCCCAGCGCTCATCCGCGCGGTCCACCGCCGAAACGGCCTCGTTGGGCATGTTGTTCAGCCAGTACATCAGCGCGAGCTGAAGTCGGATTATCGGGTGGGAGGGGTCGAGCTCCTCGGTTTTCTTGTAGTGCTCGATCGCCTCCGGGTATCGCCCCGCTTGCCTGTAGCTGTTCGCCAGCTCGCGTATCTGCAACGGTGAGGTCGGCTCGAGCTCGACCGCTCGCTTGCCTTCCGCAATACCTTCATCGTGTCGGTTCATCACGCCCAGAAACTCGGAGTACCACTGGTGAGCGACGACGTAGTTGGGCTTGAGCTCGATGGCTTTCAGAAAATTCCGCTCTGAGGCTTCCCAGTCCCAATCCTGCAGGAACTCGATGTAGGCCAGCGTCACGTAGGCTTCGGCAAGGTTGGGGTCGAGCCGGAGAGCTTCCCGCGCGGCGTTTCTTGCTTTCGCCATGGCCGCCGCCGGTGGGTTGTCCGGATCCACTCCGTACCACTGGGCTCCGATGACGATGTAGGAGTCCCCCAGGCCCACGTGGGCGAGGGCGAACTCGGGGTCGATCGCCTTGGCTTCCTCGAAGAAATCCACGGCTCTTTCGATATCCACCTGCGCTCGCCGGTTCAGCAAAAAGCGTCCCTTCAAGTACGCCTGGAAGGCTTCGCTATTCGTAGTCTCCTCCCGAGCGAGTTGATCCTGTTCCTCGCCGGAGAGCTGCAAGCGCAAAGCCTGTGAGATCTGGCGTGCGATGTCGTTCTGAACGACAACGATGTCGGCCAGCTCTCGGCTGTACTGCTCACCCCACAGCTGAGTGCCGTTGGCCACGTCGACCAGCTCCGCCTGCACGTTCAAGCGGTCCCCCAGCTGAACGACGCGTCCGGTCAGCACTGCACCCACGCCGAGCTCCCGGCCGACAGACTGAGGGTCGACGTCCTGGCCGCGGTAGCGGAACGCGGTGCTTCGAGCCATGACCTGCAGTTGCGGAAGCTCGGAGAGACGGTTGATGAGCGTTTCGGCGATCCCGTCGGCGAGGTAGTCGACTTCGGGGTCGCTCTGAGTGTTCTCGAATGGCAGGACCAACAGCGAGCCGATCGTCTCGCCCGACGGGTTGGACGAAGGTCGAAAGAACACCAGGCCGACGGCGATCAGGATGGCGGCGGCGCCAGCTTCTCCTGGAGCGTCGTCCCCTCCACGTACTCCATGGCGATGAAGGCTTTGCCTTCGATCTCTCCGATCTCGTAAATCTTGCAGATATAGGGGTGATCGAGAGACGCAGCCGATTTCGCTTCTCTTAAGAAGCGCTGCCGGGCGGTCTTGTTCCCTTCCAGTGGCTCGGGCAAGAATTTGAGAGCCACCTTGCGGTCAAGCGTGCTGTCCTCGGCGAGGAAGACCTGGCCCATCCCCCCTTTGCCAAGGGGATCGAGAAGTTTGAATTGATTCCAGTTTTCACCTGCGGATGGCATCACTAAAGCTCGCAAGACACGGGGGCAAGCCTGGCCAAGATAACTCATCCAAAGTCTCGATTTCAACGCAACGGGGATATGCGGTCTCTTGCCCCCTCGAACGCGCCTGTGCTAGCGTCGGCGACCTCCATGGACGTTTGTGTTCGTCGGTCGATGAGACTGGGACGAGTGTTCCAGCTCAAGGGGCGAGAGGACAAGGCGATCCGTGAGTTGAAGTGGAGCCTGGAGCACGCCGAGGATCCGACGGTCGAGCTCATTGCGAATATCATTCTCGGTGCCATCTACAGCGACCGCGGCGAGCTTGCAGAGGTGATCACCGGACGCCGGAAAGGCGAAGTGCGAGCCCGCGCCGGGTACTCCGTGTCCTCCTCAGATCCTGCGCCTCACGACGCGAGCCGGTAGGTAGGAGCCACGAAATCCCTGAAAGGACTCATCCCCAGCCTGGTCACGGTGATCGGACTGGGATGCGGCTTCTTCGCCATTCTTGTCAGCCGAAGGGGCGCTTTCGACGCCGCGCTCGTCCTGATTCTGGTCGCGGTTGTCTGTGACATTCTGGACGGAAAGCTCGCTCGACTCCTGAGAGTCTCCTCACCCTTCGGAGCGGAGCTCGACTCCTTCGCCGACGCCATCTCCTTCGGCGTTGCACCGAGCGTGATCCTGTACGAGTCTTCGCTGCATCGTCTTGGATGGCTCGGTGGGGCCGCCTCCTTTTTCTTCACTACCATGGCGGTGTTTCGTCTGGTCCGGTTCAATCTGGACATCGCCCAGCGGGAACGCCGGGACGTTTTTCGCGGTTTCTCGACTCCGACCGCAGCCTTGTACCTCGCCAGTTTCATTGTCATGCGGGACCACTTGCCCGCGGAGGTTGGCGCCATCTATGCAGTGGCTCTGGGTTGGCTCATGGTCTCTTCCGTCCCCAGCCCGGCGTTCAAGGGGTCGGGCCTCTCGTCTTTGTATCTCCCCGTCGTCCTCGTCAATACCCTGGTTCTCTTTCTCCGGCCCGGCCTCTGGAGCTTCGCCTGGTGGAATCTCTTCAACCTCTTTCTCCTGCTTCGAAGTTACAGATTCTTGTCGACCGAGCCCCGGATGCCAGTTTCCAGCCCGCCGGGCCGGCCAGGATAGACGCGAGAGTGGTCGCTCGAAGGGTGGCCGAGGCGGGGCAGGCGGAGCCAGGTGGGTACCACTCTCTCGAGAAACTCAAGCGTGAAGTCCGTGATCCAGGACGTGCTACCTTTGGTTACTCGGTCCGGACCGAGTACAGTCCGCCCTCGTCGAGGAGCTCCAGCAAGCTCAAGAGACTCTAACCTAACGACCCGGGGGAACGAGTCGCTTCAGCTCTTCGACTCAGTTCTGGACGAAGATGAGCTCCGCCGGGTCGTCATGGCTCGAGCCCCCCTCCCCCTCCGGATCATGGATTAGACGCCCGTATAGCTCTGAGAAAGTAGAATACGTCAGACTCGAAACCTGAATTTGACGTTGTAGTCTCCCATCTTTGCCCAGCTCGGCGAGGGAGCGCATAATCGGCTGTGTCGTTTGAGATCATCGGCAGGATCCGGGACGTTGAAACCATTGCCGTCGGGGGGCGAATCAGGGACATCATGCGCCTTCGGAGGCAATTTGGGGACGGGCGATGGCGAAAACTCAAGGGAGTAGCTATCGTTCGGCTTGCAAGTGGCTCGGTACGCACAGTTGAGTTACATTGGTACGAGGCGCACGGTATCGGCAAGAAAAAGATGAAGATCAAGAGATTCCTCACTTGACGACGACAAGAATGGAAACCAAAGAGATCAAGTTCGCGGTCTGCGTCCGAACCGACGATTGTGACGATCTCGAGCTCCGCAAGATATACCAGGTTCTTCCAGACACGCGGGCCGCAAAAGATGGCTATTTGCGCATCATCGATGAATCTGGGGAAGACTACCTATACCCGGAGTCTTATTTCATCATTTTGAAGCTTCCTCGCAAAGCCCAAGAGGCCTTGACAATAGCGGGTTAGGCCCTCCTTCGACCGTCCTTCTGTCAACACCCCGCCTGTACCACCCCCTCCGCTCGGCGAGCGACGAAATGTCAAAGAGTAGGAGATCCAAAGAGTGGCCGAGGCGAGACAGACGGAGCCAGGTCGGTACCACTCTCTCTCGAGAAACTCGGGCGTGAAGTCCGTGATCCAGGACGTGTTACCTTTGGTTGCCCGGTCCGGACCGAGTACTGTTGGGCGAACCGTACAAGGGGAAGCCAAGGAGCCAACGAAGAAGATGACCGATCCGAGCGATAAATCCAAATACTGGCGAAGCAACCTCCGCTACGTCTTCGTGCTGTTAGCGATCTGGTTCCTCGTGTCCTACGGGTTCGGGATCCTTCTCGTCGAGCCACTCAATCGTATCCGGGTCGGGGGATTCCAGCTGGGCTTTTGGTTCGCTCAACAGGGATCGATTTACGTCTTCGTGATTCTCATCTTTGCCTACGTCCGGCTCATGAACCGGCTGGATCGGAAATTCAACATGCACGAGCGGGAAGACCGATGAACGTCCAGGCCTGGACGTTCGTCCTGGTGGCCCTGTCGTTCGCCATCTATATCGGCGTCGCCATCTGGTCGCGCGCACGTTCTACGGACGACTTCTACGTGGCCGCGGCCAAAGTGCCCCCGGTTCTCAACGGAATGGCCACGGCCGCTGACTGGATGAGCGCCGCCTCCTTCATCTCCATGGCGGGTCTCATTGCGTTCATGGGTCGTGACGGGTCCGTGTACCTCATGGGATGGACCGGTGGCTACGTTCTATTGGCGCTCTTGCTCGCCCCCTACTTGAGGAAGTTCGGAAAGTACACCGTACCCGACTTCGTGGGAGATCGTTACTACTCGCAAACGGCCAGGATCGTGGCGGTCGTCTGCGCTCTCTTCGTCTCCTTCACTTACGTGGCCGGCCAGATGCGGGGCGTTGGGATCGTTTTCTCCCGCTTCCTCGGAGTGGACATCAACGTCGGGGTGTGGATCGGAATGATGATCGTGTTCTCGTACGCCGTCCTGGGCGGGATGAAAGCGATCACCTACACCCAGGTCGCTCAGTATTGCGTGCTGATCTTTGCATATCTGGTTCCGGCCATCTTTGTCTCCCTTCTCATGACCGGCAACGTCATCCCTCAAGTCGGCTTCGGCTCGACGGTTTCGGACGGCTCCGGCGCCTTTTTGCTCGACCGGCTCGACGGTCTCACTCGGGATTTGGGTTTTGGAGTCTATACCGAGGGACGCAAGGCGACACTCGACGTTTTCTTCATCACCGCCGCGCTCATGGCCGGCACCGCCGGATTGCCACACGTGATCGTACGCTTTTACACCGTACCTCTGGTGCGCCAGGCCCGGAGCTCAGCTGGATGGGCGCTCTTGTTCATTGCGCTTCTCTATACGACGGCGCCGGCGGTGGCGGCGTTCGCCCGCACCAATCTATTGACCACTTTGTCGAACCAGCCTTATGCCGGTGCGCCCGAGTGGTTTCGCAACTGGGAGGCGACCGGTCTCATTCGCTTCGAGGATCTCAACGGCGATGGTCTCATTCAATACACTGGGCCTCTATCATCCGTTCCTAACGAACTGATGATCGATCGGGACATCATGGTGCTCGCCAATCCCGAGATTGCTGGGCTACCCGACTGGGTGGTGGGCCTCGTGGCGGCCGGGGGGCTTGCCGCCGCTCTTTCGACGGCAGCGGGACTGCTGCTCGTGATCTCGAGCTCGGTCGCCCACGACTTGCTGAAAAAATGCATTCGCCCCTCGATCACGGAGAAAAGTGAGCTCCGTGCGGCCCGCACCGCCGCCGGACTCGCCGTGGTCGTCGCCGGTTACTTCGGCGTAAACCCGCCAGGTTTTGTGGCCGAAGTGGTTGCTCTCGCCTTTGGGTTGGCCGCCGCGTCGTTCTTTCCGGCCATTCTGCTCGGCATCTTCACCAAACGCATGAACCACTACGGAGCCGTGTCCGGCATGGTCGCCGGGATCGGCTTCACGCTTGGCTACATCATCTACTTCAAGTTCCTTTACCCGGAGCTCAACAACGTGGACCACTGGTGGCTCGGCGTGTCGCCGGAAGGGATTGGAACCCTGGGAATGGTCATTAACTTCCTTGTCGCTGGAAGCGTTGCTCGCTTTACTCCCCCTCCTCCTCCGGAGGTGCAGAAGCTCGTCGAAGATATTCGGATTCCGCGCGGCGCCGGAGCGGGCCACGAGCTGTCAGTGTGACGGTGTGCCGGTCCGGACCGAGTTGGGAAAATCTTGCCCGGGCAAGGTACCCGATCCCTATTGGTTTTCTTTGCGGCCTTTCCGACAAGGAGTGACTTCACTTTTTCCTGGCAACGTTCCGCTTTCCGAGCCAGTAGAGCATCAACCGGCAGATTTGCCTCAGATACTGGATTCGCTCGCGCAGGCCGAGCTTCGTAGTGCCGAGCAGCCGCTCGCTAAAATGGATCGGGACTTCCCGTACATGGTTGCAACGGCACTTGACGAGCAGCTCGAGACCGATCTTATACCCGATGGGAGTGAGCTCGTCCGCGGAGAGGAACGTAGCACGGCGAAGAGCGAAGAAGCCGCTGGTGGGATCCTTCACAGAAGTCAGCAAACGCGCTAGCAGCCTGGCCACCTTACTATTCAGCCGCCGGCGAATCGTCCATCGTTTGTCCGTCGAGCCCCCAGCGATGTATCGGGACCCGAGCACGAAATCGACACCAGGCTCCTCCAGGGTACTGTCAAATTGAGCTGGTGACTGACAGAATTGGGCCAATGAACAGCATGTCGCCGAGCTACCACGGATATCGATTTCCGCCCGAAATCATCAGCCACGCTGTCTGGCTCTACCACCGATTCTGCGTGAGCTTTCGAGATGTGGAAGATCTGCTCGCCCAGCGCGGCATCACGGTTTCATATGAAGCCATCCGACTTTGGTGCATCAAGTTCGGGCCGGAATACGCTCGTGGACTGAAGCGCCGCCAAGGTCGCCTCGGCGATACTTGGCACCTGGACGAGGTCTTCGTCACGATCCAAGGTCGGCGTCAATATCTCTGGCGTGCCGTTGATCAAGATGGTGACGTGATCGATATTCTCGTCCAGCCTCGCCGTGATCGGAGAGCTGCCAAACGCTTCTTCCGCAAGCTGTTGAAGGGGCAAGGCAGCGAGCCTCGGCGGTTGGTCACAGACAAGCTGAGAAGCTATGGCGCGGCGCACCGGACGGTGATGCCTTCCGTCGTTCATAGCACCAAGCAGTACGAGAACAATCGCGCCGAAGTCTCCCACCAACCGACACGGCAACGCGAGCGCCAAATGCGAAGATTCAAATCTCCAGGTCAAGCGCAACGATTCTTGTCAGTGCACGGACTCGTCCAAAACCTCTTCCGCGTCGGCCGTCACCTGTTGCAAGCTCGCCATCACCGAGAGCTACGGGGTCGCGCGTTCCTCGCTTGGGACGCCGTCACGTGCGCGGCGTGACTCGAACCGAGACGTCACTCCGGCGGCGCCGGCTTGCTCGCGCAACGTCAACTTGACAGTACCGTGGCAAGCGTACTTGAACTGCTCTTGCAATCGGTCGAGGTCCGCCGCGTTCGCGAGAACAACCTCCAGCAGGGACCTCATGAACCGCTTCGGTAGGAAGTGCTCGCGGTCTCTCACGTTTGGCGCAACCGATACACCCACGGGCCCTTTCGCCCAATCTCGAAGAAGCCGCTCGATCTCGCTGCGCTCCCTGGGACCGAACGCGGTGATGGCTCGTTCGAATGACGTCTTCGTCTTCATTGCGGTGTCTCGACGTCGATGCCAATCGAGCTGCGGCGATTGAATCGTTCCCCGCTCTGGCGGGCGTGTAGAAGCGCGTCACATCGTGAGCCGGTGACGGCGATTCTCACAACAACCGCCGTGTTTTCAACAGTATGCGAGCTCCGTCTCTTGAGAAGGTGAGAGCGCGGTGGGATGACGGTCGGCGGGATTATAAGGTCCGTTCGACCTCCGACGTCAAGCGGGTTTCGCGAACGGCGCGATCCTACGGGCGACGTTCTGGACCATCGAAGCAGGTCATGGAGTCGAATCTTGCCGCGTGCTCCGCATCGAGATTTGGGCAGCCGATGACCCGCGTTGCCGAATGCGGTTGATCTGTCCATCGTCGAACGGGCTTGAAACCGCAGCTAGAAAGCGCGCTTCGCAGCAACCGGAATGACCTCGACGCAGGACGTGGACGCCCGGATCGCCAAGCGCGTCTATAAGAGTTGGGCTCAGCTCATCAAGCGCGTCGGTACTGTCAAGTTGACGTTGCGCGAGCAAGCCGGCGCCGCCGCAGTGACGTCTCCGTTCGAGTCACTCGGCGCAGGTGACGGCGTCCCAAGCGAGGAACGCGCGACCCCGTAGCTCTCGGTGATGGCGAGCTTGCAACAGTTGGCGTCCGACGCGGAAGAGATTTTGGACGAGTCCATGTACGGATAAGAATCGCTGCGCTTGATCTGGAGATTTGACCTTCGCATTTGTCGCTCACGTTGCCGCGTCGGCTGGTGCGAGACTTCGGCACGATTATTCTACTGCTTGGTGCTATGGATTACCGATGGCATGACGCTCCGAAGCGCCGCCGGATAGCTTCTCAGCTTGTCGGTAACCAACCGTCGAGGCACGCTGGAAAGTGTGCCAATCTTAGTTGGGAATTGAAACGGCTCCAAACCCCGTGGTTTGATGACGTTTGAACGAACAACATCAAGCGGCAAGAGAAAGGAGCCGAGATGGGAAGTCTGCTACGTTCAGTCAAGAAACGCAAGAAGTCACGTCGTTTGGGTGAGGTCGCGCTCGTGAGTCGCGAGGAGTACGCGGAGCTCGAGCTGGATGCCAAGATAGAGATGATCCGTTCGTTGGTCCCCCTGGGGCTAATGCGCGTTCACGAGTTGCTCGACGACGAAGTGAAGGCGTTGGCCGGGGGGCGATACGCTCGCAAGGAAGAGTCGGTGCGTGGTCGCCGTCACGGAACCAACCCGGGCACGGTAGGGCTTGCCGGCCAGCGGGTACCGATCCGTGTGCCCCGGGTTCGGAGCATCGAGGGAGGAGAGATTCCGCTGCGGTCGTACGAGGCGCTGAGCCACGGCGGTGAGGTGAATGATCTACTGCTGAAACGAGTTCTCTACGGAATCTCCTGTCGCAACTACGAGGCGGCAGCGGAAGCGATTCCGGGCGCCATCGGGCTGTCGAGCTCGACGGTGTCCCGAGAGTTCGTTGAAGCAAGCGCGACGAAGCTCCGAGAGATGCAGGAACGGGATCTATCCGGCGAGGATGTGGTGGCGCTGTTTCTAGACGGGAAGACGTTCGCCGACGCCACGATGGTTGTGGCGCTGGGCATTACGCTTTCTGGGGAAAAACGCTTCTTGGGCTTCGTGGAGACGGACACGGAGAACGCGCAGGTGTTGACGCCGTTTCTGCGTTCACTGCTCGAGCGGGGACTCGATATCTCCCAGGGTCTACTGGTGATCATCGACGGCGGCAAGGGTCTCCAAGCGGCAGTAAAGAAGGCATTCCGTAAGCGGGCCCTGATACAACGCTGCCAGTGGCACAAACGTGAAAACGTAGTGAGCTACCTGTCCAAGGGCGAGCAGGGGTCGTGGCGCAAGCGGCTTCAGAGGGCCTACAACAGGCCGGAGTACAAAGACGCCCTCGCTGCGCTCGAGCAACTTCACGGTGAGTTAGAAGAGCGGAACCAATCCGCAGCTGGCAGCTTGGAGGAAGGACTCGAGGAGACGCTGAGCGTGCATCGACTCGGCGTATACGGGGTGCTGGGCCGTTCGTTCAAGACGACGAACTGCCTTGAATCCGTCAATGCCCTGGTGGAGGAACGCTGCGCGAAGGTCGACCACTGGAAGAACTCGAGCCAACGCCAGCGCTGGCTGGCGACGGCGCTCGTGGACATCGAACCGCGCTTGAGGAAGGTGGTGGGATACCGCCATCTCCCGAAGCTTCGCGAAGCTCTCAAGCGGGAACTGAAGATCGAGGCGAAGACATCAACCGTATCGAAGAAGAAGGTCGCGTAATCGTGAGCCGTGGAGAGTTTCAACTAAGAATGGGCTTGACTCGCACGCTGCCTTGACCTTTCAACAGCTTGCGAAAAAAGCGTTTCGCAGCCCGGCGAAGGCGGACTTAACTCGTTTCTTGAAGACGTGCCAGAAATCCTGCCACGGAGAGAACGCTCACACCCTGTCGCTCCATGGCCAGGACGAGATCCTCGTCCCGCTTGAGATCGTCATCGCGGCTGACAAGGCAAGAAGCGAGTCCGATGAGCGCCGTCTCGAGAACAGCGTCGTCTCGAGGGTCGCGGCACAGACGAAGAGTACCCGGCAGACTCACCATGTTCGACTTCTCGACGATGAGGGCCACGTACGCCGCGACCTCGTCGTGAGCGAGTTGGTACTTCTCGACGATACGCGGCCGGGACAGTACGTCGATGAGCTCTTCGATCAAGGGCGGGCTGAGAATCGCTACGAAGCGATGATTTCGGAAAGCTTCTAAAACAAGGGCCGGGTGCCCCATTGGATTCAGGAGCGCGGAGACCCAGACGTTGGTGTCAACGACGGCGCGAAGCATGCTTCCTGCTGCTTCGCACTTCGGCGGATGCGGCAGTTATCTCTTGTTCCGTCTCCTTCGCCGGGAAAGGCTCGCTACGTTCGCGAACCTGGGCCACCAGGTGGTCGAGACGTTCTTCCCAAGCCGGAATGCCTTCGCGATGATAGGCATCGACGAACGCGGACAGCGTTCGTCGCACCAGCTCGGTGAAGCTCAACCGTTCTTCGACCGCGATGTGCTTGAGTGCGCGGAGTTGTTCGTCATCTAGATAGACGTTCGTCCGTTTCATATTGACATCATAACACCATGATGTCGTTCAGTCAAAACGGTTGAATCGTCTGCTCCGGTGACTCCCCGTCGCGCCGCGGCTTACTGGGTGTCCCTCCCATAAAATCGATCGTGCGATTTTCGAACTCCTGGGAGACCGACGGCGTGCGCCGAGGAGCGACCACTGCTTTGGTCGCGGTCGCCGTAGCGGGCCTTGATGGCCGAAGCGGTCACGCCGTAAGGCGAAGCGCACCGCCCGCATGAAGACCTCGTCAAATGCGGCGAATTCAGGCAGCGAGTCGGCTGTAATAGTGATGGAGACCCCCGACCTTCGGAATGGCAATCACGTTTGCCCATGGCAGGGGGTTCCACCGGCCTAGAATCAGGTACATCCTTCTCGAGCGACAAGCGGGTCCGGCAAGAATGATGGTAGTCAACGTAGTCTCCAAGGATTCGCCTCAGGTGCCGCTGATGTCCAGCATGGTCTTCCAGTCCATCGCGTCTCCTCTCGAGAACGGAAGTACGTACCCGACCGCGACCTTCGATTCAACCGGCCCGACCGTCGAGGGCAGGACCTCCGAAACTGATGGACGGCAGAGGGCTCGAGTATTTTGGCCACACGGGCAAAGAGATCGATGTGCAGGTCCCCCTCACCCGCCCGCAGCGCCTTGTGCGTAAGCGGAAGCACGGCGAAGGCGGGCGACCTCCCGCCTTCGCCTGCGGCGAGGCTCGCTGTAGTCAGCTCCGCTGACGAAGGCGGCTCCCCCAGCGGGGGAGAGGTAGACTCAATCGATCTTGTCGACCGGGCGCCGGGTGCCGGCTTCCAGCCCGCGCGGCCCACCGGAATAGACGCGAGAGCGGTCGCCCAAAGGGTGGCCGAGGCGAGACAGGCGGAGCCAGGTGGGTACCACTCTCTCGAGAAACCGCTTTCTCTGGAAACGGCACACGAGCGTGTACATGGGAAAGCGGTTCACGATGAGATGCTCGAGCGAGAGGCCGAAGCCACGTCGCCACTCCCGGGCTTCGATGGAAGCCCCCGTTTCTTTCTCCAGCGCGCGACGGTGAAGCTCGAGGTAGTGCCCGAGCTCTTCCTCCGTCGCCTGTGGCGAGAGCACGAAGCAAAGAAGCTCCGCCAGATCATGCTGCGGCACTCCGAGCGTCGCCAGCTCCCAGTCATAGGCACAGAGCTCGAGGCCGGCGCCGTTACCCGTCCTGCGGAAGGCCAGGTTCCGGGGGTTGAAATCGTTGTGGATGAGCGTGCAAGGCAGGCCGTCCAGCTCGCAAGACCACTGCTCGACATTTGAGAGGGCCTCCTCCTGCGCTTCCACCGCTTCTTGTCCGGCCCAGCGTCGAAACCAGTCGTGCGCGTACTCCCCGAGGGCTTGCCAGAACTCGTGCATCTCCAGCAATGACGCTGACGTGATCGTCGGGCCGAGCCACTCCTGGCTTCGAAGATCCGATTCCCGCCCGTACCAGACGGAGTGGATTCTCGCCAGTCCCCGGATGGCGGCCTCGATGGGTGCGCGTGACCAGAGCCCCGGCTCGTCCGTGCTGTTCAAGAGCGACAGCCCGCTCAGGTCTTCGAGCGCAAGGGCCCATAGGCTCTCGGCGTCCTCTCGAACGGTGCCGTAAAGCGCGGGCATGGAGTCGCGAAGCCTCGCGTCGTCCGACTCGTAAACGGCCAGCTCTCGTTGGTGACAGAGCGAGAAGCCCAGTTTTTTCTTGAAGCGTTCGAACAGCGTCCCCAGCTGCGGTGAGCAGAGCTCGGCCACCACCTGCCCCACCGCCATCACGTCATCGTCCGACGGCTTCACCTTCAGAAAGAGACCCATGGTCCGCGCTGGCGCCTCCGCGCTCCGGTAGCGCACCAGAGCACGATAGAGTCCCGTCTCGCGGAGCGTGTACCACGAGGTCAACTCCGTGAGAATACTCTGCTCGACTCCGGTGGGCTCGAGATCGAGCTCCACAATCTCGACCGAATCGTCCTTCAAGTACTCCCTCAGCACGCCCTCGAGGAGCCGGGCAGCAAAGGCGCTCTCTCCACACCCGTCGCTCCGGCGTCGTCGGTCGGGCCGTGCGAGCACACCGCGCTCGATGTGCGATGTGAAGCAGCGTTCGAGGTAACGCGGGCTGGCCCGGGGACAGACGATGCCGAGAGGGGCCAGCCGTCGATCCGTCTGCGCGCTCGAGACACGTGTCTTCCGGCTCTCCTCATACGCCTCCGGAAGAAAGACGCTCTCGCCGTTTCCTGCGGTTACCTGTCTCGAGAAAAACGGTCTCAAATGATGGAGCGCGTGGTCGGGATCGCGGGCCACCCGTTCCAACCCGGACAACCATTCCCGATAGGGGCTCAGCTCCACCCGATAGCCGAAGAGGTTCATCCACAGCACGAGCTCGCGCCACTGACGCGGCCTGGCGGCTTTCACGTGGTGGACGCCGAGCGATCCGTTTGGCGGCGTTCGAGACAAGGCGACCAGCGCTCGGCTGGCATAGTCGACAGGACAGCCGTCGAGCTGAACGTCGAGATCCGGCGCCGATCCCATCTGGATGCAACCCTTGACGAAGCGGGACAGGAAGTCGTCCTCGTTCGCCCGGCCGGTGGCCTCGGAGCCCGTCAGCACGGAGAGCCGGTAGATGGAAGCGTCGAGCCCGCGCTCGGCGGCCGCACCCACGAGGGCCTCGGCCACACACTTGCTCTCGGCGTAGCCCAGGGGAAGATCCGGAAGAAATGGCAACACATCCGGCTCTTCTCCGAGCTCGCTCGCGCGCGTCGTGTAGCAAACGCCGAGGGTAGAAACGAAGTGGAACCGTTTGGCCTCTCCCCGACAGGCGAGTCGCAGGAGCTCGCGCGTGCCGAGAACGTTCTCTTCCCGTAGATCCCGGTAGGGATAGAGGAAGTTGACCGCGGCCGCATTGTGGTAGATGACGTCCGTTGCCTCGGCGAGCTCCTGCAACCGCTTCTCCGTGAAACCGAGCCTCGGCAGGCGCAGGTCGCCCTCCTCCGCCACGATGCGTCGCTCGAAAGCGGGTCTCCATAACTGGTGAGACTCGAGATGTTCCCGGATGCGTTCGAGTCCGCCACGGCGAAGCAGACAGTGAACACTTGCTTCCGTACTCTCGAGGAGCTCTTTCAAAAGATAAGCGCCGAAGAAACCCGTGGCACCGGTGAGAAAGATCGTTTCCGGTTCGCTGCCCGAGGAAACGGCCGCGGCCGCGGGACGGATCTCGCTCGCCAGGCGGCTGTCCGCGAGCATCAAGGCGAGCTCCACGCCCCTCTCCGGACGGCGGTCACCGTTTCTCGCGAGAGTACGTGCCAGCCCTTTCACACCTCCTGTCGTGAGAAGCTCTCGAACGGAGAGGTCGCGACCCGCCCACTGGCCGAGCTGGGCGCCCAGCTCGACGACGCCCAGCGAGTCGAGGTATCGGCTGATGGGCGCACGAACGTCCACGGAAGCGACGGGAACTCGGGCCAGCTCGGCGATGAGAGATCTCAGCTTCTCTTCGTTCGGGTCATTCTCAGCAACCTCATGAGGCTCGTCAGCGTCATTATGGTCGGCTCCTGAGCCGATCGTGTCGTCGCCGCTCGATTGAGCGAGAACAGGAAGTTTCCCGGCGAGAAAGCGATCCCGGCAGGCGGAGCGACGGAGCTTGCCGCTCGATGTCTTCAAGAGCGTTCGCGGAGGGAGAAGCGCAATCGTATCCAGCCCGAGATCGTGCCCCTCGAGGACGGCCTCTCGCAGACAGCGGATGATCTCACCAAAGTACCGGCGGGCCTCGGCTTCCCCGACGCCGGTCTGCTTGGCCGGGTCCAGCCGAATCTCGGCGAGCAGTACGGCTCGCTCGCGATCCTCCCCCGGGACGGCAACCACGGCGAGCCCACCCGCCCGAACCGAACGATGCGCTTTTTCGGCCGTCCACTCCAGGTCCCGCGGCGAGTAGTTGCGTCCGCGGATGACCAGGACGTCGCTCATGCGCCCCACGACGTAGAGCTCACCGTCGAGCAGGAAGCCGAGATCGCCGGTCCTAAGAAAGGGTCCCTCTCCCGTATCTTCCAGAAAATCCCCGAACCGCCGACGCGTCTCCTCCGGACGTTTCCAGTAGCCCGGGCTGACGCTAGGACTGGACAGCCAGATCTCGCCGACTTCGTTCGAAGCCGAGCGCGTCCGACGCTGCGGGTCCGCGATAACGAGAGCGGATTCGGATTGCGGACGACCACAACTGACCCGAAGCACACTATTCGACCTATCGTCGGCCGGCTCCGCGCGGCCCCGCTCGAGAGCATCTCGGTCCAGCATCACGACCCTCGCCACGCTCTCGTGGCTGCGGGCAGTGACCAGGACGGTGGATTCTGCCAGACCGTAGACGGGGTAGAACGCGCGCCAACGCAATCCGCTCGGACGGAAGGCGTTCCAAAAGGAGCAGAGTGTTTCCGCTCGCACCGGCTCTGCTCCGTTGTAGGCGACGCGCCAGGAGCTCAAATCCAGGGAGGCTCGGTCGGCGGGAGTCGTCTTGTGCACACAGAGGTCGTAGGCAAAGTTCGGAGCGCCACTGTTCGTGGCCCGGTAGCGTGAGATCGCCTCGAGCCAGCGGGCCGGTCTCCTCAGAAACGCCTCGGGCGAGAAGATGTAAGCCGGGTAGCCGCTGTAGAGCGGTTGAAGGGTACCGTCGATGAGCCCCATGTCATGATGGAGCGGGAGCCAGGAGACGGAGATACTCTCGCGATCGTTACCCTCTGCACTAGCTCCGAAGGCCAGGTTGTCCATCAAGTTTGCATGGGTCACCATAACGCCGCGAGGCTTCGCCGTGGAGCCCGACGTGTATTGGAGAAACGCCAGGCTGCCGCCTCGGAGCCGCGGCTCGCGCCATGCCTCCGCGGGCGTGACGCTACATTCATCCCACGCCAGCCAGTGAACCTCTCTCTGGAGAGCCGACTCGAGCAGGGAGCGTGCATCCTCCTCGAGCGCTTCCCCGGTGATGACGAAGTCGACCTGACAGTCGCGAGCAATGGCACGCAAGCGCGGCAGGCCTGCCTGGCGCAAAGCTTTCGTCGGCCGGTAGGCGGGAACCGCCACCGCACCCGCATAGAGGCACCCGAAGAAGCCGGCGAGAAACTCCGGTCCGCCATCGAGCACCAGCAGCACACGCCGCCCCGTGGCGCCGAGTGACTGAAGTCGCGCCGCGACCGCGCGGCTCCGCTCGTCCAGCTCGGCGTAGGTCAAGCGCGGCCCCTCGAGCTCACCATCCGTCAGGAACGTGTAGGCGCGCTGGTTCGGTTGATGAAGTGCACGACGCCGAAGGATCTCGACAATCGTCTCGGCCTCTTCGCCGTGGCCGGTCATGCGAGGCGGGCCTCCAGCCTGTCCGAAGCCTCGCGGCGCCCCCGCGACTCGTCGAGATAGCCGACAAAACGTTCCCGAATCGCGTCTTTGTTCGTGTCCAAGTCCTCCAGTCGCCATCTCTCGGTAGAGACAGGCGCATGAACGAATACGTCGATCGTCCCTGGCCGTGCTCCGAAACCCTTGCCCGGGTTGATCCCGGGCGGGATGTCGATAAAGAGCGGCACGATCGGCACCTCGAGATTGGTGGCGAGGTGAAAGGCTCCCTTGTTGAACGGTCCGATCTCACCGCTGGTCACGCGAGTGCCCTCGGGGCTCAGGAACACCGACTCTCCGGTGCGACGGAGCCTGCGCTCGGCACCTTCGAAACAGCGAACCCGCTTCTCGGGCATCGATTGGGGCGGCGTAAAGAACGTGCCGGTGAGCCAGGACACCATCCCCAGCGGCAGATAGAGGAGGTACTTCCGCTTCATGAAAAAGCGGGTATTGGGAAGTCCGAGCGCAATCAGGATGAACAGGTCGAGCGTCGAGGTGTGGTTGGCAACGTAGATCGTCTGTGAGGTCGGGAAGGGCCGGTCCTGATGGACCACCAGTTGGAGGCCGTAGAGTGACAAGACGGCACCTCCGAGCCACTTCGCAATCACCTCCGCGCAGAAGCGGCGAGCGCGGAAGAGCGTCGCGACGGAGATCGCCAGCATGAGGAGCCCCGCGATCTTCATCAACAGCATGGAGGTGAGGAACAGTACGATCGAGCGAAGACGGCTAGGCATCGGACGACCTTTCTCGAGGCGAGCGCTTTCGGCACACGACGGTCTGCATGGCCAGGTTCAGCCGTTTCTCGAACGCCAGCACCGGCGACGTAAGCAGCTGGCCCATCACGTAGAGATAGCCCCACTTCTTCAAATCGAGCCCCTTTCCTTTGAGGATCTTGAACGCCGCGCCCGCGAACAGATAGAAGTAAGCGGGAAACGCGCCGTAGGGCAGGTACGTCACGCAATCGAACCCTCCTCGCTCCATGAGCTGCAGAAACCGTTTCTTGTCGTAGAGCGCCGTGTGTTGCGGAGCCTGGAGTCCCGGCCAGCGATCGCCATAGAGCCGGAACGTGACGCTGTCCAGCCGCGGCACTTCGACGACCAGCCAGGCGTCGTCCTTCATCACCTGGCGAGCCCGCTCGAGCGTTCTCAACGGGTCGTAGTCGTGCTCGAGGAAGTGCCACATGGTCACGAGGTCGAAGCGCTTCTCGTCCAGTTCCTGTTCGTAGAAGAGCCCACAGTGAAACTCGATGTGCTCGAAGCCCTCGGCTCCGGCAAAGTCCTTGAAGTCGACCCCCGTCACCCGTGCGTCGTGGAGCCGGCGCATCTTGTTCAAGAATGTTCCTGCTCCGCAGCCGACGTCGAGGATCTCGTTCGAGATTCCGAGCTTCAGGTAGGGTCGCACGATCCGCTCTTTGTCCCGGTCGAGCCTGTCCATGAGGTAGTTGACGATCGGCGCCAGCGAGCCCCAGTCCCTTTTTCTGCGGTGGGCGATGTACTCGTCATCGTAGTAGGCCTTGATGTGCTCCACGTCGATGCGCGGATTCTGGTAGGCAAGGCCGCACTCGACGCAGCGGACGAAATGGAATCGTCCCGGCTTTCCGGTGAGGTCCTCCTCAGCGGTCAGGAAGGGCTCACGCTTCGAGCCAGAACAGTAGTAGCAACTCACCGACTCCAGCACCGAGGGGTCGAAGGTTCCGGCTACGCCCAAGCTTCCCCTCCATGCGCACCCAGAACAGCCGCCAAGGCGAACAAGAAGACTCCCCGCCCGAAGAACGTGCAGTCGGCTTCGCGCCTGAAACGCCGATAGCTCGCGAGCGCGAGGGCGCCAAGTGCGACCAGGAGGAGGAGGCTTGCCGGAGCCGTGCCTCCGCGGGCCATCATCGATGTGAGCACCGCTGTCGCCGACCACATGGCGAGGCCCGACGCCAGAACGGCGTCGATACCGGGAAGGCGATGGAGTCGCGGGTCGTGTAGCGGCTCGTAGACGACGAACGTGAAATAGACGAGCGCCGTGGTGGCGAGCAGAAGATGCCCCCGGGACGCCGATGAGAGTCCCGCTGCGAGATAGACGAAGAGGGGATACTTGAGCGCTACGACGTGGTAGCGGATGGCCGGTGGCGAACGATCGGCCAGCCAGCCGTACCAGACCAAAAACCACATCACGGTGGCGAGGTAGATCCAGAGCAGATGGCGGTGTCCGCTCAAAAGCAGGACGATGCCCGCGGCGGCAGCGAGCCACAGCCGGAGGAAAGGAGCCAGAGAGCTCGCCCGGGAGAGCACCCGTTCGGGGAACTCGACGCGGTCGCTTTTCAAATCGCCGAGATCGTCCCAGAGACGAAACTGGAAGACGAGGGCGAAGAGTAGTGCAAGAGCCGCGAGACGAGGCGTCTCACCCACGGAGAGGAGACTGGGAACCGCCAGAAAGAGGATGACCGGCGCGAAGAGTTTCAACGGAAACCGCTCCCACCCGTAGCGAAGAAGCCCCGACTCAGTCGACCACACGGACATGTCCCAGGTCTCCGTCGACCTCGAGCGAGCGACCGTCCGCGATCAGCCGCGTGGCTTCTTTGACCCCGACCACCGAGGGAATTCCAAACTCCCGCGCCAGGATCGCTCCGTGTGACAGCAGGCCGCCTCGCTCGAGAACCAGCCCTTTGATGAGCGGAAAAACGGGTCCCCAACCTGGGTCGGTCTGCGGCGCGACCAGGACGTCGCCCCCCTTCAACCGTTCACACTCGGTCACGTCCTGCAAGACTGCCGCCGGGCCGAGGACCCGGCCGGTACCGGCACCGATGCCGTAGAGAGTCTTCGGTCGGCCACCGGTTTCATCTCCATCCAGCTCTTCATCGCGAGAGGAGACAGAGAAAGACCTTCCGTCCAGATAGGCACCGGCGGGAAGGACAAAATGATCCGGCGCGACGAGAAGGCTCAATCGCTCGTGCTCTATCTTTCGAATCGCGACCAGCTCTCGAGGAAGACCCGGGAACATGGCGCTTCCCGACAAGAGCACCTCGATCTCCTGCCAGGTGAGGAAGAACACGTCGTCTCGCTCACGCAAGGTGCGGTTGTCGACCAGCTTTTCGCCGATCGCGAGGACGATGCGACGGCATCGACTGTAGAGGAGCGACTGTGCGAGCCGCGCCCGCTCACGCAGGATGACCGACCTCTGCGTCCAGGACAGCAGGCGCGGGAATACAAAGGACTTTCGGAGGAGAGGGAGCCGGCGATGGAGTTTCTCCCGGCGGAGCTCCGCCCGGGTCCGCTCGGTGGCGGCGATGCGCCGCCGCCGCTCGCGCTCCAGCCTCTCGTGAGGCGAGTGCGTCTCCACACGTAGGTAGGACCTCAGGAGATCCATCAGCTGGCCTGGTCGCTCCTGGAAACTCGGAACCGTCATCATCAGCTCGCCCGGAGAGCGGAACCCCCAGTCCTCCAGATACTCGCCGACGCCGCGACGACAATCGGCGAAGCGCGGTTCCGTTTCCAGAGCGTTCCAGATTTCATCGCTTCCTTTGTCACGAAACAGAGCGTCGAGCTCAGCATCCCTTTAGATCCGCCGGGACAACTCCCAGAGCTTCACTGCCGGTTGGGCGCTCACCAAATCGGGGAGCCCGCCCAGAAGCCCACCGAATCCGGATGCGTGGCGCTTTCCGAGCAGTGCCTTGAGGGCGCCGCTGGTCACCATCGCCGCGGCGTCGGCGAGCGAAGCATGGATCCATCGATGACACCGGATGTCGAGGAACGCGCGCAGGGCCGAGAGGAGCTCCTCGAGTGTTCCGTCGCCAAGCCGCTCGGGTCTCCATTGGTTCGCGAACCGCTCCGCGGTGGATTCGAAACTACGAACCCGCCGATCGAGGCCGAGGTAGAGCCGGCCCGTTTTGAGAAGGATCCAGGCGAGCTCCACCGCCTGCCACCACCGATGCTTGTCTTCGAGAGCGGGCGCCTCGCCCTTTGCACCAGTCCGCTCTATGCCAAGGAAGTCGTCGAAATACCGGGTGAGCCAGTCGCCGAACGGTACGACTCGCAATACGCGGTGGATGTTGGTGAGGTTGTAGTAGATGCGCGCGGCGTGAGCTCCGATGATGTGTCGGAAGGACGCATCCGCGGCGTCGATCCGACGACGGGAGACGCCGAAGGCACGCGCCAGGTTCCTGAAATAGTGCTCATATCCGGTGGACGCGATCGAATAGAGAAACGGCACGACCGGTCCGGGGAAATTTTCATTGACGTTCGCGTTCGACCAGACCACCTGCTCGCCGCCGCCGGGTGCGGGTGGCTCACCGGCTGCGCGGCGCGTCGTAATCGGGCGGGACTGGACGATGAAGAGACGCCCTTCGGCATCGAGCGTCCACTCGATGTCTTGCGGCGCGCCGAACTGCAGCTCGAGCTCGAGGCCGAGCTTCGTCAGTCGAGCGATTTGATCTTCGCCGAGTGAGGAAGCCGCGCGCCCATCCGGCTCGGGCGCTTCGGTGAAGTGGCGGCAGCGCAGGTCCTCCCTACTCACCGCGAAACGGCCGGGGTCGACGCGGCCGGACACCAGCGCCTCTCCTGGACCGTAGACGAACTCTCCCACGATCGTCCCGGGAAGTTCCGATGAGGTAGGCGTTTCGGTGAACAGGACACCCGAGATCGAAGCGTCGATCTGGCGCTGGATAACGACACCCATACCGTGAAGTCTGAGGCCCCGGGCAAGCTGGTAGGCCAGCGAGCGCTCCGACCACGCGGACGCCCAGCAAGCCTTCACCGCTTGCTCCAACTCCTCGTCGCCCGATATGTCCGGAAAGGAATCGAGCAGTCCCGCGAACGACGCCTCCCGCCCGTCTTCACCAATCCCCGAGCTCCGGACGATGACCGTGCGCTTGCCCAGCTCACTTTCCCAATAGCGGCATACGGCTTCACGCAGCTCGACGGGCAGGGGCTCGCGAAGCACGAGCCTTCGAATCGAGCTCGAGACCCCGGAGAGCTCGGCTCGACCGCCCTCTTCGAGGCGGCGTTCGAGACCTGCAATCGCGGGCGCCAGCTTTGCTCCAAGGAAGGCTTTCAGTGCGTCGTGCGTCACCACGCAACCCGGAGGGACCGGAACGCCACCGCGCAGCATCCGCCCGAGGTTCACCGCTTTACCGCCGACGCGCTCGAGACTCCGGGCTTCCGCGAGGGGGACGAGACAATGCCCTGCCACGCTCACGCCCACCGCGGCTTCACGCGCAACCAGAAAAGCGCCACGCTGAACAGCCAGTGGACCCCTGGGCCGATCAGAAGAACGAACATCCACATCCTCCAGGGCGTCGGCACCGCGAGACTCATCGCAACCAGCATCCCGAGTACGGAGTCCAGTCGGTCGCCGAGGAAGCAGACCACTCGGGCCAAGCCGCCGCGAGGAACGTCGCCAGGCGGGACTCCGAGCTGGCGCTTCACGAAAGAGTTCGGCAGCTCGCCGAGCATGAAGCCGAAGCCGGCAAGAGCTCCCAGAGCCAGGTACTGCCGCCCGGTGAGCGGCCAGAGGCCCTCCACCCACGAGCCGTCGACCGCGGCGAGGAGCTCGTGAATAAAAGCAAAGGCCAGGGCGGTTGCCGGAACCATGACCACGAAACCGCGGGGCGTCTTGTTGTCGCCGAAGATACGCTTGCCGAGAAGGGTGTGGCCGCCGCCCACTGGAACAGCAAACCGCTGCGAGAAGCGAGTGTGCAACCAGATCGTTTGCGCAACGCCCGCGAGGACGAACGCTGCAACGAGGAAGAGCGCGCAGGAAAGAGGATCGAGAGATGTCAATGGCGACTCGTCTTTCACCAGAGCTCGGAGCCAGACTGGTCTCGGTTCTGAAACAGGAAAACGTGTGCCGGCAGGCGTCGAGCGGCGAGAATCCAGCGCCACCAGTGAGCCTCGTTCTCTGGTTCGTACTCGATCGCCGGAAGGAGGTAGCCGGGAACCTGCGGATGGATGTGGTGAAGCTCGTGCGCGTCCACATTGACGAGAATCCACCGGGAGAACCAGCGAGGAAAACAGAGCGAGCGAGTAAACACTTCCTGCTCTCGTGCCGAGTAGGGTCCCACCTTCGTCCCTTCGCTCGAGGTCATTGGGATGTGTGTGTGCTGGCTCAGAATCAGGGAATCGAGGAAGACCATGCTCAGCAGGATTCCGACGCCAAAGTTCCGCAATAACGGGAGGAATCCGACGAAGAAAAGACACGTCCCGTAGACGGCCAGGACGCCCAGGAGGTTCAAGGCCATTCGCTTTCGAAGGGTGGCGTCCGGAAACAGTCCTTTCAGTCGAGGCCAGTTCCAGAAGTTGTTGATGCGATAGACGAGGACGAAGATGGGGATCCACAACCGCCAGCAGACGTTCGCCAAAATCCGCTCCGGCCTGGACAGCTCGCGCGGCACGAGCGTGGCGGTCGTGGGATCGAGGTCCTGCCAGCCGGTCCAGCGATGATGCTGATTGTGGATTGCGGTCCAGCAGTGGAACGGTATGAAGCTGAACAGACCCGCGACCTGACCGGCGAGTTGGTTCCATCGGGGAGTGCGGAACAGGATGCCGTGACCGCACTCGTGCAACAAGACGAACCACTGAACCAGCGCCAGTGCGAGCAGCACCTGTCCGGCGATCCAGGCCTGGAATTCGGGTCGAATCGAAAGGCCAATGGAAGATGCGGTCAAAACGAGCGCACTGAAGAAGTACGCGAGGCCCAGTGAGTCCCGAGGTCTGAGGTGTGCGACCTCGGCGGGCAAAGGCGCGGTCTGATCGCGTGGCATCGACCTTCTGTACCCTGCCCTGCCGAGTAGGTGTACACCTTCGAAGCAAGGGATGTCAAGAAGGAAGAGGAAGTCTCTTCCGGAGAGGATCGAGCTACGGCTTCGAGCTTCTGACTCGAAACCCAGCACTCTGCTCCACGCCGAGCCCGAGCCCCTGCCCGAAGGTAGCGTTACTAAACCATTGAGTCGCGTGACGCGTTGCGGAGCGAATCTGTCAGCGGGAGCACGTCTACCTGTCAGAGTTGTTTTCGGGCTCGGGCGTGGGCACGGGCTGGGGCTCGGGAGGGACCTCTCAGTTTCGCCACAGACACTAGCTAGAGGCTGTTGCAAAACGTAGCTCATTCCTCCTTGGGGTTCAACGCCCGGACGGTCTGGCCCGTGGCCGATCTGCTGATTATTCCTGCAGTTCCGCGATTGACTCCCTAAAGCCGTTATTAGTGATTGTTTGGATTAAGTCGCGATGGACGATTCCCTTTCCGTGGGCGCTCGCGAGGCCCTCCGCAATCTCCACCGCCAGGTCGAGCGAGCGGGACAGCGGCAAGCGCTCGCGCTCCAGGCGATCGCTGAGCTTCTCGCCTTCGATGAGCTCCAGCGCCATGAAGGTGATGCCTTCCACCTCGTCGATCTCATAGATCACCCCGATCTGAGGGTGCTTCAGGGCGGCGGCGGCCTGGGCCTCCTGGAGGAAGCGGCGCCGGCGCTCTTCGTCGGCAACGAGCTCGGCAGGGAGAACCTTGAGCGCGACTTCCCGGTTCAGCTTGGTGTCGCGCGCCCGGTAGACGACGCCCATACCTCCACGGCTGATCTCACTGAGGATTTCGTAGTGGGAGAGCGTTTTCCCGAGCATTAATTCTCCGTCGTGGCGTCTCCCTCCACCTTGAAGCGCTCGAACCAGTTCCGCAGGTAGAGCTGCACGCGAAGGAAGTTCGTCGGCGGAAGGCTCCGGCTGTGCCAGCTGTCGGTCAGTCGGACCATCGCGGTAGGAACTTTGCGAAGCCTCAACGCCTTGTAGAACTGCTCGGTCTGCTCCATGGGCGTTCGCAGATCCTTCTCACCGGTCATGAGCATCGTTGGCGTGGTCACGTTACCCACGTACATCAGAGGCGAACGTCTCAAGTGCTCACTCGGATCGTCCCAGGGGAGCTTCGCGAAATTGCGATACCACGACGAGCCGTCGGTGGTACCGACGAAGCTCACCCAGTTGATTACGGGAGCCTTGGAGACCGCGGCGGTGAAGCGATCGGTGTGTCCGACGATCCAGGCGGTGAGGACACCGCCGCCGCTTCCGCCGTAGACGAAGAGGTTGCGCTCGTCGATGTAGCCGCGCGAGATCACTTCGTCGACGCCGGCCATCAAGTCGTCGAAGTCCTTGTCCGGGTAGGCGTTCTTGATCGCGTTTCCGAACTCGCTCCCGTAGCCGGCGCTTCCGCGGGGGTTGGTGTAGAGGACGACGTAGCCGTTCGCCGCGTGGTCCTGGTTCTTGAAATCGAAGCCCGAGTTGTACATCGCGTGCGGGCCACCGTGGATTCTGAGAATCAGTGGGTACTTTCCAGTCGGGTCGAAGTCCGGAGGCTTGACGATCCATCCGTGGAGCTTGAGCCCGTCCTTCGAGTCGTACCAGATCTCCTGCACTTCACCCAGCCGCACCTCGGCGAGATGGCTTTCGTTGGAGACGTGGAGGGTCTTCACGTCGGCGGCGCTCTTCGTGGGAAAGCTGATGAGGTTCTTCGGCACATGGTAGCTGGTGAGCGTTCCCACCGCCGTGCCGTTCGACAGGTCGGTCACGTTCACCATGTGATTGCCCTCGGTCACCGCGTGGACGTCGTCCCCGGAGACCGAGGCGAAATAGAGGTTGGACGTGCCGCGCACCTGTGCGGTGAAATAGACGCCGCTTCCATCTTCGGCCCACATCATATTGGCGGGCCGCCTTCCCATTTCCTGTGCAACGACCTTGGGGCTCGAACCGTCGGCGCCCATCACGTAGACGATCTCCTCACGGTAAGTGTCCGTCGTCCAGTCGTATCCGGTGTAGGCGATGTAGCGACCGTCGGGTGATGGCACCGGTCCGACGTCCGGACCACGGCGCCGAGTGAGCTGGCTCACCTCGCCGGAGGCCACGTCCACCGAGTAGATCTCGGACTCCCGCCACTGGTGTTCCGCGTCCTCGACGCGCAGCGACTGGAACACGATCGACTTGCCGTCCGGCATCCAGCGGAAGCCGTCATGATGGTAGTCGCCGCTCGTCACCTGCCGGGGCCGGCCGCCGTCGGCTGCGACCACAAAGATGTGGCGGTAGCCCTTGGGCCAGTAGCCAATACGGTCGCGACGGTAGTCGAGTCGCTCGATGATGGTAGGAGACTCCGTCCATTTGGCGCCCTCGGGCATGTCCGGCATGTCGATCTCCCACCGGCCGTCATCTTTGGGCGGCACCACCTTTTGAAAGGCGACCCACTCGCCGTCCGGCGACCAGGCGATGTTGGAGGGTGTTTCGCTCACGCGCGTCACCTGGCTCACCGCCCCCTCGGCATCCATCCAGCGAACGAATATCTGGGTTCCGGACGGCTCGCCAGGGGCCAGAAAGGCAATCCGGTCGGCTTCTGGAGACCAGCGGGCGGATGACCCGTCGACGAGAAAACGGTTTTTTTCACCGCTGGCGTCCATGATCCAGAGGGACGTCTCCCAGCGGTCGTTCATCGCATCCACCCAGCGACGCCCGTAGACGACCCGGCTGGCATCCGGCGACAGCTGGGGATCGGTGACGTCTTCCCACTCCAGATAGCGGTCGAGGCTCAGGTGCTCCCTGGGAGCGGCCCGGACGCTCGCGGCCAGACAAAGCAAGGAAATCGACAGGATCGAGCCAAAGGTTCGCATGGCACCCTCCATTACGCGATCAAATACTCGCTCGGGGCCACAGTCTATTCCCTGCACCGGCATATGCTCAAGTGGATGGACGTCCGCCGCAAGCTGCCGTAAGCTCACGTTCCGTGTTTTCGTCTCGCATCCGCTGGAGCCTGGAGGAGAGCCGCCTCGCGCAACAGCTTCGGAAGGCCAGAAAGGACGGCGAGCCGCTCTTCGACCTTACGGAGTCGAACCCGACCCGCGTAGGACTCCCCTATCCTGAAAAAGAAATCCTCGCGAGCCTCGACGCACCGGGCTCGTTGACCTACGAGGCATCCCCGCTCGGACTCGACGAAGCCAGGGCGTCCATCGCCGCCTACCACCGCGAACGTGGCCGAGACGTCTCGCCGGAGCACCTGGTGCTGACCACCAGCACGAGTGAAGCCTACGGCTTTCTGTTCAAGCTTCTGTGTGATCCGGGAGAGCGTGTCCTTGCGCCCTCTCCGAGCTACCCGCTCTTCGACTTCCTCGCCGCGCTCGACGGCGTCGAGCTGGACCACTGCCCACTCCTTTTCGACGACGGATGGCACCTCGACCTCGAGGAGCTCTCCTCGATGATGAAACCTTCGACGCGCGCGTTGCTCGCGGTCCACCCGAACAATCCCACCGGCTCGTACCACGCGGAGGAAGAACAGAGAAGGCTCATCGAGATCGCAGCAGAGCGTCGCCTCGCTCTCGTCGTCGACGAGGTCTTCTACGACTACCCCTTGAAGGGAGACCCTCCGTCGTCATTCATGGGCTCCACGCGCGAAGGTCTCGTCTTCGTTCTCGGCGGTCTTTCGAAGCTGGCCGGCCTTCCACAAATGAAGCTGTCCTGGATCTGGGTGGGCGGTACGCCCGCGCTCCAGAGCGAAGCGCTCACCCGCCTCGAGCACATTGCCGACACGTATCTCTCCGTGGGCGCTCCCATTCAGCACGCCGCGCGCCGACTGCTCGAGCTGGCGCCGGCAATCCAGCAATCCATCTCGGAGCGCGTGCGATCGAACTACCGCTGGACGGAGGAACATCTCGAGGGCTCTCCCGTCACCCTCCTGCCGTCTCAGGGTGGCTGGTACGGCATTCTCAGGCTTCCGGCCACGTGTACCGCGGAGAGATGGGCTTCGATCCTCCTCGAGCGGGCACGGGTTTACACGCACCCCGGCGAGCTCTTCGGACTTTCGAACGGCCGAGCCCTCGTGGTCAGCCTGCTGACCAACGACGTGACGTTCCGGCGGGGAATCGACGATCTCGTCGCGCTCGTGGATGCAATATGCAGAACGTAGACACATACCGAAGGACCACCGGGCTGATGGCGGGAGCCCTCGCCGGCTTTCTCGTCACTCAGCTCAACCTCCTCACGCTCGTGTCCTGGAGCCCGCCGAGGCCCATTGTCATCGTCCTGATGACGATCGCCGGAGCCGCCGTCTGGAAGCGACGAGTCCTTCGAAAGCTCCTGACAACCGCGACCGCGACCCTCGTGCTCCTGTGGCTCGTCGTTGCCTTCACGCCCGTAACGTCTCACCTCGTTCCGCCACTCGTTCGGGACGAAGAGCCGGTGGCGGCCGACGCCGTCTTTGTCCTCGCTTCCGGGCTACAGAAGGACGGCGAGCTCTCCACATCCGCGATGAGCCGCCTGCTACACGGGCTCGCGCTCGTTTCACAGGGCTACGCTCCCCGGTTGATTGTGACGGAGCTTCCGGCGCCGTACCCGTCCTATACCGCTGCCGCATCGAAGCTCATGCGCTCTCTCGGGCTCGAATACGAGATCGTGACTCTTCGGCCGGTACGAAGCACTCACGATGAGGCCGTTCTGGTAGGCAAGCTCTTCCGCGAGCAGGGATACGAGCGCATTCTCGTGGTCACTTCACCGACGCACACCCGGCGCGCGATCGCCGTCCTCGAGGCAGAGGGCGTTCGGGTCGTCGCTTCCGCCTCGACCGAGACGCACTTCGACACGGGCACTCTCCACAATATCGACGACCGCGTCCGCGCCTTTCCGTACCTCATTCACGAGTACGCCGGGCTCCTCTACTATCGCCTGCGGGGCTGGCTGTAGACCGAATCCGCGATGGATGCGTCCGGAGATTTCAACGCAGAGGCGCAGAGACGCAGAGAAAGACACAGCGGTCAATCGAATCCGCGGAAAGGATGACAGCGGAGAACTCGACGCAAAGGCACAAAAGCGCGCACCCTCTCCCTCCGGGTTTGGGTGAGGTGAGGGCAAAGAGATCGATTCGCTGTCCCCCTCACCCGCCCGCCGACGCCTTGGTCAAGGCGGGCGACCTCTCCCCCCGACGGGGGGAGAGGTACACAGAGGCGAGCGAGCATTGAGCATTTGATGCTATCTTGCGCGCCGTGTCAGGATTCGAGGTCACCGACGAGGCGCGACAGCTCATGTCATCCTTCGGCGTCGCCATCCGGATCCCCGTTGCCTGGGGCGAAATGGACTCGTTCGGCCACGTCAACAACATCATCTACTTTCGCTACTTCGAGAGCGCCCGCATGGAGTACTTCCAGCACGTTCGTTTTCTCGATGAGATGGAAGAGGGCGGCGTGGGACCGATCCTCGCCTCGACCAGCTGCCGCTTCAAGAGACCGCTCGGCTTTCCGGACGAGGTTCTGGTCGGTGCCAGAGCGCGGGATCTCGAAGAGGATCGGTTCACGATGGATTACCGCGTCTTGAGCCTCGCCGATGAGGCCGTCGCCGCCGAAGGCGAAGGTCTCATCGTCAGCTACGACTACCGCAAGAAAGAGAAGGCCCCGATTCCCGACGCGGTTCGACGCGCGATCGAGGAGCTGGAGTCCGATCCGCTCTGACGCATGGTTTCCAGCAAGAGCTGGCTCCGCGCCCTCGGACTTCACCGGCGGGAGGTCCGCGCCTGGGCGATGTACGACTGGGCCAACTCCGCCTTCGCCACCACGGTCATGGCGGCAGTGTTTCCCGTCTACTACATCAACGTCGCCACCAGCACCGTGCCCGAAGAGCTTCGTACGGCCTACTGGGGTTACACGCAGACGATAGCGGTCATCATCATCGCCCTGATTTCCCCGATCCTGGGTGCCGCGGCCGACTTTCTCGGAGCAAAGAAGAAGTTTCTTCTCGCCTTCGTTGCTCTCGGGATCGCGGCTTCTGCTCTGTTGTACTTCGCCGGCGATGGCCAGTGGTTTTTCGCCTCCGCCATCTTCATCCTGGGCAACATCGGCTTCGCCGCGGGAAACGTGTTCTACGAGTCGCTACTTCCCCACCTGGCTAGCGAGGAGGAGATGGACCGGGTGTCCGCTGCCGGCTACGCCATCGGCTACGTGGGAGGCGGTCTCCTGCTCGCCATCCAGACGCTGTGGTTCGTGTCACCCGAAACGTTCGGAATGAGCGACAATTCGGAGGCCGCGCGCTGGGCCTTTCTGAGCGTCGCCGTCTGGTGGGCGGTGTTCTCCATTCCGTTCTTTCGCACGGTGCCCGAGCCGCCGAGACGTCTCGAAGCGGACGAGCGGGCGGATTCGAATCCGCTCTGGATCGGCTTCGCCCGGATCGCCGAGACGTTCCGCGAGATACGCGCCTTCCGGCACCTTTTCGTCTTCCTGCTGGCATTCTGGTTCTACAACGACGGCATCAACACCATCATCAAGATGGCCGCCGCCTACGGTGCGGAAATCGGCATCGGTACGGTTCACCTGATGGGCGCGCTGCTGATCGTACAATTTCTCGGCATACCCGCGACCTTTGCATACGGCGCTCTGGCCGAGCGCATCGGAACGAAGCCCGGGATCTATCTGGCTCTTGTCATCTACTCCGGCATCTGTGTGTTCGCCTACTTCATGAGCGAAGCCTGGCACTTCTATGCGCTTGCCGTGGTCGTCGGGCTGGTGCAGGGCGGCAGCCAGGCGCTGAGTCGCTCGCTGTTCGCCACGCTCGTTCCGCCCCACAAATCATCTGAGTTTTTCGGCTTCTACAGCATCGCCGGGAAGTTCGGCAATATCGCCGGTCCGCTCGTCTTCGCGGTGGTGGCCAGCCTGACCGGCGGTGGCCGCACGGCCATCCTCGCACTCATCGGATTTTTCGCACTGGGTCTGTTCCTGCTCAGCAGGGTCGACGTGGAAGAAGGACGGCGCGCCGCCCGGGCGGCAGAAGCCAGCCTGCAGAGCTAGCCTTCGGCGGGCTCCGCGCCAGCGATGGCTCCTAGCGAGAGCGGTGCCTGGCTGAGGTTGCGGTTGTGTTAACCACGATCTTCGGCGAGGCCTTCGGCCAGCGCAAATAGGACGTCCCGTGGATGTACTGCGCGTGATCATCACGTGCACAGAGAGCTCTGCCGTATCGACAGGCCAATGCCGGCAAACAGCTGATTTCAAATCGCTTACTGCCCAACCGTGAATCGGCACGTAGGGTGCAATGGGAGACTAGCAGGAGGCCTACTATGCGAGAGAAAAAAGAGCTCGTAATCGGGCTGTGGGTCCTGTTCGTCCTCGCCGCCGTGTGGCGGGCCGAGGCCGCTGGCAACCTCACACCCAAAGACGCAGTCGATCGCCCCATCGAGACGAGGGCGCACCACGTCCAGGTCACGCTGAACAACGGCTTCGCCCGGACCGAAGTGTTCCATACGTTCTTCAATCCCAACGCGACCGATCTGGAAGCGGTCTACGCCTTCCCCCCTCCCGAAGTCGGCGAGCCTTTCCGAGCTCACGATCCGGTCCGGAGAGACCGAGATTCATGGCGAGGTCGTCGAAGCGGGGGAGGCCGCCACGATCTACCAGGAGGAGAAAGCTAAGGGAAACGAGACCGGACTGGCGACAAAGGAGAGTTTTCAGCGCTTCGAGTTTCGCGTCTACCCGGTTCGAGCAGGGCAGGAAACTCAGATCCGCTTCGTGTACTACCAGCCCCTCGAGATCGACACGAGTATTGGCCGTTATCTCTATCCTCTCGAAGAAGGAGGCACCGACGAGGTGGCGGCCCGGTTCTGGACCCAGAC
Organism: Candidatus Marinacidobacterales bacterium; assembly: GCA_965237685.1. Taxonomy (GTDB): domain Bacteria; phylum Acidobacteriota; class Vicinamibacteria; order Marinacidobacterales; family SMYC01; genus CBDEGF01. Next base: position 999,291 of record CBDEGF010000002.1, on the reverse strand, counting down.
CGAGCAGGTCGATGGGCCGTTCTCTGTAGAGCTGGAGCTGAAATCAGCATGGCCAGTGGCGGATGTACGGGTTCCCGGTTACGAGTCCGACGCGCTCGTCGAAAAGCTCGCCGACAATCACTACCGAGTCGAGCTTTCGCAGCAAAACGCTTCGCTGAACCGCGATTTCGTCCTCTACTACCGCCTTCAAGAAAACCTGCCGGGGCGTGCGGAGCTTCTCGCCCACCGCCCGGACGCATCGAAGCCGGGAACCTTCATGATGGTGCTGACGCCCGGCCTCGATTTAAAGCCACTCACTGGCGGCAGCGACTACAGTTTCGTCATCGACGTCTCCGGAAGCATGTCCGGGAAGCTCGGGACGTTGACGCACGGGGTGGGCTCGACGGTCTGGACGACGACCGGGCCACGAGCGTCATTCTGGTCACCGACGCGGTGGCGAACACCGGAATCGTCGACCCGAAGGCGTTCCACGAGCTCATGAAGAAGGTCGACGTGCGGGTATTCGGTTTTCTCCTCGGCAACAGCGCGAACGATCCGCTCATGCGCGTCATCGCCGATGCGAGCGGTGGCTTCGCGACCGGCGTCTCCAACGCCGACGACATCCTCGGGCAGATTCTTCTCGCCAAGAGCAAGATCACACACGAGTCCCTTCACGACGCGCGCCTCACGGTCGGCGGCGTGCGCGTTTTCGACAAGACCGATGACGCGGTGGGGAAGATCTACCGGGGCCAGCAGCTCGTCGTCATGGGGCGCTACGAAAAAGGTGGACCCGCCACCGTTACGTTGAACGCCCGGCTCACCGGTGAGGACAAAACCTACACGACCGAGTTCCTGTTCCCGGAGACGGCCAACGATCATCCGGAGCTCGAGCGGCTCTGGGCGCTCGACCGTATCGAGACGATCGAAGCGGAACGCGATGCGGGGTTGGCCGAGCCCAGGGAGGTCAGGACGGCGGTTCGCGACCTGGGCCTCGCCTATCAGCTCGTGACCGACTTCACGTCGATGGTCGTTCTTTCCGACGAGAGCTTTGCCGAGCGCGGCATCGACCGGCGCAACCGCAAGCGGACGGCGATCGAGCACCAGGCGCAGGCACGTCGTGCCACTCAGGCCCCCACCGCACACCGCGTCGACCAGAGCCGACCGATGTTCAACAGGCCGGCTCCTTCGATCGGTCGCGGCAGGGGCGGCGGTGGCGGCGCCTTCGATCCGGTCACGATGCTGATCGTCGCGGGTCTCGGTGGCGCGGCTCTCGCTTCGAGACGCCGCAAGGACCGAACATGAGAACCGAATCGGCGCGGCGCCCACTGGGCGCCGCGCTTCTCGTCCCGGTGTTGGTGGGCTCGCTGTTCTGGTGGCCCTCGCTGACCGAGGTGCTCCAGTTCGATCGCAGCGCCATCGCGCACGGCGAATGGTGGCGGTGGCTGACCGGGCATCTGACGCACTGGTCCTTCGAGCACTTGTTCTGGGATGTCCTTGCCTTCGGAGCGCTCGCCAGCCTGTGCGAGCGCAAGGACCGAACGGGAACTCTCCAGTGCCTGCTCCTGTCATCGCTCGCCATCTCGACCGCGATCTGGGCGCTGCGACCGGAGGTCGTCGTCTATCGGGGACTCTCCGGTGTGAATGCCGCGCTGTTCGTGTTTCTCGGGGTGAGCCTGCTGCGAGATCGCGGGCAGCAGCTTCTCGCCTCGTGCAGCCTCCTCGCCTTCATGGCAAAGATGGGCTACGAAATGTTCTCCGGCCAGTCCCTCTTCGTGAGCGAGGTCGCGATGGTCGAGCTGGTGCCGCTCGCCCACGTCATCGGGAGCCTGACCGGAGCACTGCTCGCATGTTTTCTCAGTCCAGGGTGGCTGCCGCGTCCGCCGGCGCGATGGGAATTTCGATCGTGGTCAGCATCGACAGAGCCGCAATGAGAACCACGAACTGCGCCAGAGCGACGTAGTCGCCCTCTTCCTCGCTGGCCATCCAGGCGCGCCAGGCGGCAAAGAGAAGAAGGAGGAAAAGGAGTCCCTCACCGCTCCACAGCCAGGCCGCACCGAACGCGGCCACCACAACGAAGCCTTGCACCTTCGTCAGCGGACGGAAACCGCGGCTGCCATCCAGCTGCCACACCGGCAGCAGGTTGAACAAGTTGATCCAGGCGCCGACCCGGGCGATGGCGCCCCAAATCGGAGCACCGGTCGAAAGGAAGACCAGCCAGGCGACAACGGCCGTCCCGAGTCCCCAGAGCGGCCCCGCCAAGCCGACCCGGGCGTCCTCGCGGTGGTCGACCGGATATTGCTCCATCCGTACGAAGGCTCCCACCCCCGGTATGAACATCGGAGCGCTCGCGCGAATTCCGAGCCGGTACAGCGCTGCGACGTGCCCCATTTCATGAAGATAGATGGAAAAGATGAGCTCCAGCCCGAACTCCCAGCCGAAGGCGACCCAATGGACCCCGAGAGAGGCCAGCATCGAGAACACGGTCCCCGACTTCGTAAGGCCGGAGAACACCAGCTTTCCTTTTGTGATGAGAAAGGCAAGAACCGCCTTGAACTTCCAGAGGAGCAGGCCGAGTCCGCCAACTCCCACCCACCAACCTTTCTTTCCACCCGCTTGCTCAGAGCTGTCGCCCGATGGAGGTGGTGCATCCCCTTTGGAATTGAGCTGTCAGCTCAGCTCACCGGCGCGCGTCGCGATCGTGCGGTGCTGCTCGGCGTCGGGCGGCAGAAGCTCGAGCGCTCGTCTCCACGCGGCAAGCTCCGTGTCCACATCGTCCTGCTCCCGAGCCCCTCCCGCCTCCGCGGCGAGCCGGCTCAGCTCCTCGCCGTGCACCAGCTGGTGACAGGCGGGACAGGTCAGGCGGGAGGAAGAGAGCTCGGTCCCACAGGCGTCACAGGTCATCGCAACACGGCCGGATGTCGGTTCCTAGTGCCGTTCCAACCAACTATTTGGACCTAAACCCGTACCTGCCGTGGCTACGGCGTTGCCAATGAGCGAATCCATCGTTAGGCGCAATAAGTTGGAACGACACTAGTCCGGTGTTCCGAAGCTCGGAGACGGCGAGGTCTTTTCGGTCGTCATGTTGAGCGGACCTTCGATGACCAGATCCTGACATAGGTGATAGCAACGGCAAAGATCTGGTAAGGCCGGCCTCCCAGCCCACCGGAGCCCCAACGCACCGCGAAGCCGACCATAAAACCCACGACGATCGCCACGAGGCCGATCTCATAGCCGGTGAGCGCTACAACGGCGTAGTAGATCGCCGAGCCGACGACGCCGGCAACGAGACCGGCCATCAGCGCGCGCAGGAAGCGACCCGCTCCGGAGCCTTCCGTTCCCCGGCTTTCCAGTTCGTATCGACAGCTCTCGCAGGTGCTTTTGCCGTTGACGTCGAAGTAAGTGTCGTAGATGGTCGACTGGCAAAGGGCGCAGATCAACTCGCCGCCGCTCGCCGCCGACTATTCGGCCTTGTCGAACTGCAGGCCTTCCACTCCGGGCGGGCCTTTGGAAGATGCCTCACTCATGGCTGTACCTCCGGGAGGGGGATCTCCGTGACCGGGGCGCTTGTAATGAAGATAACATATTCTATAAAGTGACGGCCATGACACCCTTCGTCCGTTAGACGGACACAACGACTCGATTCACGTACCGGACGCTGGGGCGCCGGGCCACGTTTGAGGATTGTGCTCTTCAGGCTCGAGCTGGCACTATAGGGCGCGACAGGGAGGACCGATGCGATCCAGTCAAACTCTCGGCGTCGCGCTGGCAGCTCTCCTTGCGGCGAGTCTGACCGCACCGGCGCGCGCGAACGACTACCGTGATGCCGCGCTCGCAGCGGAGCGATGGCTCGATTCGGTCTCGGTCGAGTCCCCGGAGGGCCGGTACTGGCCCGTCGATCCCGAAAAGCCGGAGGAGGTCGCGACCAACCTCTATTCCGGAACCTCGGGCGTGGTGCTGTTCTATCTCGAGGCGTACCACGTGACGGGCAAGAGAGGATTTCGAAACAAGGCGCGTGAGGGCGCCGACTATTTGATCGCGAAGCTTCCGGACGAGACGGATCCGGGTTTGTACGACGGCGTCGCCGGCATCGGCTTCGCGCTCACGGAAACACACCGCGCCACGAAGGACGAGCGGTACCGTGCCGCTGCGAAAAGGACGGTGGAGCTCCTCCGCGACACGGCGGGCGGTGACCCAGAGCGGCTCGGCTACTGGAACGAGACGACGGACATCGTCTCCGGAACCGCAGGCACCGGCCTCTATCTGCTCTACGCCGGCAAGGCTCTCGGGGATACTTCCGCGATCGCGCTCGCCGCGCTCGCCGGTCTTCATCTCCTGGAACATGCCGAAGAGGTTCCGCTTCAAGGCAGCGAAGACAAAGGCCTTCGGTGGCCAATGAACAGAGAATCCGAACGGCTCATGCCAAACTTCTCTCACGGAACGGCCGGGGTCGCCTACTTTCTCGCACGACTGTACGAGGAGACGGGGCTCCCGGATTTCCTCGAAGCCGCGGTGGCCGGAGCTCGTCACCTGCAGTCCATTGCCGATACGACGGACGATGCGTGCCTCATCATGCACCACACCCCCGGTGGTGAAGACCTCCACTACTTGAGCTGGTGTCACGGGCCAGCGGGAACCGCACGCCTGTTCTACCAGCTCGCGCGCGTTACCGAAGACGACAGCTGGATGGAGTGGGTCCACCGCTCGGCGCGAGCCATCGAACAAAGCGGCATCCCGCAGGAACGGACGGAGGGGTTCTGGAACAACGTGGGCCAGTGCTGCGGCAGCGCGGGGGTCGGCGAGTTCTTTCTGAATCTTTATCACCTGGAAGGCGAGGCGAAGCACTTGGACTTCGCACGTCGGATGAGCACCGATCTGCTCGAGAGGGCGACCAGGGAAGGCAAAGGCCTGAAGTGGATCCAGGCCGAGCATCGCGTCCAGCCCGATCTGCTCCAGGCGCAAACCGGCTTCATGCAGGGGGCAGCGGGTATCGGCTTCTGGTTCTTGAAGCTCTACGCGGCGGAAGAAGGAAAGACACCGCGCATTCGGTTTCCGGACGCGCCTTATTAGTGCGGAACGAGAGCGATCTCCGTGAGGCCCTTCGCCGCATCGACGGGCGCGGCTACAAGGCTTACAAGAGCATCGCCGGAAGCTACGAGCTTCGGGGCCAGACGCTCTTCATAGACCACGTCCAGGGCGATCCCTTTGCAGCGCCGTCCAGATTACGACTTAGAATCGCCCAGTCGACGGCAAGATTCCCGAAGCCTCTCTTCGCAAACCGTACCCGACGGATCGCGCTCGAGGGTTTCCTGGCCCGGGAGGTGCGGACGGCCCTCGGCCACCGCGGAGGCGCGCCTCGCGGCAGCGGTAAGAGCGGACTCATCTCCATCGACGCGGGGCATCAGGAGGTTCTCGAGCGCACGGCGGTGGTGGTCACCGACGAGTGGGTCGAAGCCCGGATCGAGGTGGGGCTTCCTGCCTCGGGCCGCACCGTTCTCGGACGTCAGGCGGAGTCACTTCTCCTGACTGAGGCCCCGCGGCTCGGCGAACGAGCTCTGCTGTGGAAGAGCGTCGATGAGAAACGCGCGGAGGGGTTCGTCGACACGGTGGAGAACCACCACCACCTGCAGGATCTTCTGAGCGAGCGGGGGCTCGTGGCGTTCGTCGCCGACGGCGCGGTTCTGCCGCGTGAGTCCGGTGCCTCCGACCGACCGATGCACGACGCGGTTCGCTTCCGTTCGCCGGAAAGACTTCGCGTCGAGCTGCCGCTCCTGAATGCCTGGAACGACGACCAGACGATCCGGGGCCTCGGCATTCGAAAGGGCGTCAACCTCGTCGTGGGGGGCGGCTACCACGGCAAATCGACGCTCCTGAAAGCGATCGAGCGCGGTGTGTATCCGCATGTTCCAGGTGACGGCCGTGAGTACGTTGTCACTTCGAAGGCGGCGGTAAAGATTCGCGCAGAGGACGGTCGCCGCGTGGAGGCCGCCGACATCAGCCCGTTCATCCAGAACCTGCCGATGGGGCGAAGCACCGAGTCCTTCCGTTCGGACGACGCGAGTGGAAGCACCAGCCAGGCGGCCAACATCGTCGAGGCGATCGAGGCGGGCGCGGATCTGCTCCTCCTCGACGAGGACACCTCGGCCACCAACTTCATGGTCCGCGATGCCCGGATGCAGGCGCTAGTGGCGAAGGAGCAGGAGCCCATCGTCCCGTTCGTGGATCGTATCCACGAGCTTTACGAAGAGCTGGGCGTGTCGACGATCCTCGTCATGGGCGGCTCCGGAGACTACTTTGACGACGCGGACACCGTCATCTGCATGAAGGAATTTCTGCCGGACGAAGTTACCGAAGAAGCGAAGCAGATTGCCGGCTCCCGGCCCACCGGACGGCGCCGTGAGGTGGAGCGTCCCTTGAGCGGCAGCCGGCACCGAACCCCGCAGCCGGAGAGCTTCGACCCATCACGCGGACGGAAGGACGTCAAGATCGAAGCGAAAGGTCTGGATCTGATCCTCTATGGACGCGAGCGGATCGACCTGAGAGGTGTAGAGCAGCTGGTCGATATCAGCCAGACTCGCGCGATCGGTCACGCGATCCACCTTGCGGTCGAGCGCTTCATGGGAGAGGGCTCGAGCCTGAGCCGGATCCTCGACGCGCTCGAGGAGCTCTTCGACCGCGAGGGGCTCGACGTGCTGGCGCCGTTCGGACGACCCGGCCATCACCCGGGCAACTACGCGCGCCCTCGTCGCTTCGAGATCGCCGCCGGGATCAATCGCCTGCGGACGATGCGGATGATCGACCCGCTCCACAGCAACCGAGATGCGCAGCAGATGTGAGGTGCTGAGCCTCGTTCCCCCCAGGGCCTCGGTGTGGTCGCGGAGACCTGGGGATCCCTGAGTCTTTCGGCCGAAGAGCTCCGGGAGATCATGGCCGAAGAGGACTGGCTTGACTCTTGACGAAATCCCTTCCGGGCTCGCCCGGCACTTTTCGCTCGTCCAGATACTTCTCCAGCGCCTCACCGATGATTTCACTGATCTGCTTCCCACGCACAACGGACTCCAGTTTTGCGCGACGATAGAGCGTCTCGTCCAAGAGGGTACTGACTTTCTTCCTCATGTCAAGATGATATCAAGATAGCAAGATTTTATCAAGACACCGTTCGGACGGGTCGGTCTGGACCGAATGGCTGGATGTCATGAGAAAAACGTAGGTGTAACCGAGCGTCACGGAGACGAGCTGGCGCAGGTTCGGCAGCGTGGCGTCAGGGAAACGGAGCCTTACTCGGATCGACGCTTCAGCTCGGCGAGCGTGTAGAGCCGACCGGCGAGCATCACGTGCGTGAGCTTGCGCAGGTTCCCCACCGCCTGCGTCGGATCCGCCTCGACGACGATGAGGTCGGCGAGGTTTCCGGTCTGGAGCGTTCCGATGTCATCACGTCCCATCGCGGCGGCACCGTTTCGCGTCGCCATGACCAGAAGCTCTGACGCCTCGATGCCCGCCTCCTGCATGGCCTCGATCTCAGCGTAGTACGAAGGGCCGTGGAAAGTACCCGGATTGCCGGCGTCGGTCCCAACCGCGATCGCGATCCCCGCCGCGTGCACGCGCCGGAGGTTCTCGACCTTTCTTTCGTACGACGCACCCAGGCGATCCCGGTAAGCCACGAGGTCCCGCTGGATTCCCGACACACTCGGATGATCCCGGAACTCCGCTGCCGAGAGAATCTTTGCCCTCGTGTCCGGGTCGATACACCGGTTCGGATCGTCGAGCTCCGGTGGCGTCAGACCCTTCGCCGCCTCGAACATCTGCCGATAGCCGTCGCTCACAATGAGCGTGGGCGTATAGATGACGCTGTTCTCCCGGGCAAGGGAGAGAAACTCCTCGTCGACCACCACGTCTTCCACCCCATGGACCAGCAGCCGGGCTCCCGCCCGAAGGGCCACTTTCGCCTCGCGCAGGCTGGTCGCGTGCGCGATCAGCGGGATGTCCCGCTCTCTCGCCTCCTCTCCGACGGCGAGAACGCGCGCATCGATCGCTTCCTGCTCCCCTTCGGAGACTCTCAAGAACCAGACTTTGACGGCATCCGACCCCATGTCGGCCAGATACCGCACGGCGTTGCGACCCACCTCCTCGCCCGACAAGTTGATCATCAGCGACTCGCCGGGGAGGTTGAGGGCTTCGCGCGCGGCATGGGTCACGAGCGGACCTGCCGCCGCGACATGCGGCGCTCGAGGATTCCGCTCGGCGGCCCCTCTCAGATCCCAGGACCATGGGAAACCGCCGACGTCGTACACCGCAGTGACCCCCGAGCACAGATAGGAATCGTAGTAGCGCTGGGGATCGCGCTTCTGGGTGTTCTGCGTCTCGCTGTACGGGAAGGCGTCCGTCAGGTCGAGCGTGTCCGGCCGGCGGTCGAACCAGCCCGTCTGAGAGAAGTGAACATGTGCGTCGACGAGCCCGGGCAGGATCCACTGGCCGGTGAGGTCGACTTCACGCGCTCCCTCCGGAGTCGGGCAGGCTTCGGCGTCGCCGATGCAGGCGATCCGCCCACCAGTTACGACGACCCGAGCGTTGGCTCGCGGCGGAGCGCCGCTGCCATCGATCACAGTCGCCCCGACCAGAACGAGCGTATCGGGCTCATCCACAGAGCCCGGTGCGCAACCGTGGAAGAGCAAGAGCAACAAGACTGGAACTGCGCCTGTGGGCCACATCCTCATGGCACCCTCCCCTGTCGTCCTGGCTGCATGCCCGCGAATCCTATCACCCGGGCTGGACGGGATCCCATCTGGCCTCGATACTGAAGTGATGTCTCCGAGCCGCCTCCTTCTGCTCGTCGCCGGGCTCATCTACCTGGTCGCATTTCTCGCTCTCCGACCGGACGTCGAGCCGGAAACGTGGGAGGCGGGAGAGATCGCAGAACACCTGCTCGCTGGCAACGGCTACGCTGCGACCGGCGTCGACGGAAACCCCGAGCCGACGGCGAATCAAATGCCGGTCTATGCTCTGCTGCTCGCCGCATTCTTGAAGTGGCTGCCCGCACCGCTCGTGTTCCTGTATGCGCTGCAGGCGCTGGTGTGGCTTCTCGCGGCCCGGGCGCTCGCCGGGCTCGCACATCGACTGGTCGGCTCGCCGGAATCCTGGACCTTCCTCGTCGTCGCACTCTGGCCTCCGGTGCTCCTCTACGTGCTCCAGTATCATCCGCTCACGCTGCGGGCCGCGGCGCTCGTCTTCGCGCTCATCGCAGCGGACGCTTACCGGCGACGACCGACCGGCAACCGTGCGCTTGGTCTGGGGCTTGCCCTCGGCCTGGCAGCCCTCCTCCGGTCGACCTTTCCTGGTCCTGCCACTCGCTCTGCTGCCCTGGGCGATGCGCACTCGCTATCGGCATGCCGTCTTCGCAGCAGGCGCACTCGTTGTCGTGTTGTTCCCCTGGCTCTTGCGCAATCGAATGACACTCGACGCCTGGGTGCCGGGGACGACCACGGCAGGACAAATGGCCCGCACCGGCAATCATCCCGATGCCAGCGGGGTTCTGGACGACGCCTCGCTTCGCAGAACGATGCTGGAGCTCCCGCGGGAGCTCTGGAGCCAACCGGAGCCGGCCCGTGACGCCTTTTTCCGATCGAAAGCCGCACAATTCTGGCAAGAGCATCCGCTGGACGCCGCCTGGCTCTATGCAAAGAAGCTCGTCTACCTTTGGACCTGGCGGCCGGGCGTCGGGAGCCGCTATTCGAGTGCGGCCACGTGGGGCTACCTCGCCCTGTGGCTGGCTATGCTCGTGATGATCGTCGCAGGCTGGACCCTCGCCCGCCGCGATCCACGCGCCGAAGCACCCAGTCTCTTTCTCGGCACCTGGACGCTTCTCTCGCTCGTCTATGCGCTCTTCGCAGTCAACATGCGCTATCGCTTCGAAGCGGAGCCGCTTCTGGTACCGTACGCGGTGGTTGCGGCGCGCGGCGTGATCCTCTATTGGCGCGCGCGACCCACGTAACCCAGCGTTCGCAGAAGCTCATCGTTCCCGGACACCGCCGATTCCCTCAAAGCTCGCGTCATTCGGCGTCGCTCCGCCGAAAAACTCTCGGCGAGTGCCTTGAGCTCCTCGGGGTTGTGAGGCCCTCCGGCTTCGAGAAGGTCGTTCGCCTCCCAGGCATCGCGCTCGATCTCGTAGCCGCCGCGCTTCTGCTGCCCGCGACGCCAGACCCACTTGTACGGCCATCGGTAACCCGCCACGGAGCTGATGACCGAACGATCGTGGTCGACGCCAAATGCCCACCACGGCTCGCCTGGACAAACACCGCCTTGCCAGCAGGACACGCGCGAGCGCCCCTCCGTCTCCATCTCCACTCCGGTGAGCTGCACTAGCGTCGGAGCAACGTCCTGTATCCCCACCGGAGCCCCGACGGACACACCGGGCGGGATCCCGCGCCCCCGCATCATCCACAGGATACGCAGCTGGTCCTCGTTGACGAACTCGGCGTGGCCGAGCACGTCCTTCCGGAAGAGTCCCTCGCCATGGTCGGAGACGACCACCAGCAGCGTCTCGGCCTTGATCCCGAGGGTCTCGAGAGCGGTATCGAGCTCGCGGAGATGTTCGTCGACGTAGGCCACCTCCCGCTCGTACTCGGGAAGGACGTCCGCCGGCGTCGGGCGGACGAGCTCTCCTGAGAAAGCGATCTCGAGCTCGACGGGATCGTCTTCGCGATTCACCAGCGGCAAGCGAAAGTTCGGGCGCAGACGGATTCCATGCTCGCCGGAGGCCCACGAGGCGTCCAGGACAGAGCTCAGCGCTTCCATGTCGTGAATCCGGAGATAAAGGTCGGTCTCGGGACGATCCTCCGCACTGGGGTTACGCAACGAAATCCATTCCAGGACGTGCTCGCCCGGCGCAAGAGTCAGCTCCAGCCGATGTGTCTTTTCCTCCAGGTGCAGGTCTTCCAGAGTCTCGCCGTTGAGCGAGAGCCGCGTGTCGAAATCCGCCTTCAGCGACTGATACGGTGCGTGAGGGTCGGACAGGTGAAGCCAAAGGAAGAACGGCTCACCGGCACTCGCCTCCATCCAACGCGCGGCGGGGTCCCAGACTTCGTCGGCCCGGCGATACCACCGGGCGGTGCTCCCTTCGAAGGGAGCGTGATAGTGGTCGAAACCCTGATCGAGGCCGGAGCCGCGCCCCAGCACGCCGAGGGAGATGAACGCTGCGGTCCGATAGCCGGCTTCCCGGTACGCTTCGGCGAGTGTCCGCGCTTCTTCGGGGACCACGGAGCCATTCGTCATCACGCCCACCCGTGAGGGGCTCGAGCCCGTCATAAGAGACGCGTGGGACGGCAACGTCACCGGAACGCTGGTGTAGGCCCAGCGGAACGTGACCCCTTCCCGGGCGAGTTCGTCGAGAAACGGCGTCGAGCGAACCTCGGCGTTGTATGGTGACGTCCAATCGACGTGCAGGGTGTCGATCGAAACGAGAACGATGTGGCGGGGCGCGACGGTTCCGGAGCAGCCGGTGAGCCACACGGCTCCTGCAATCAGGAGAGACGAGAGCAAATGTCTCGTCAAGCTCGCTCATCCCCCATCAGGTCCAACAGCGCACGATGCAGCTCCCGGTTGCCGCTGATCGCGCTGCCTCCATAGATCGTGGCCTCTCCGTTCCAGTCGGTGAACCGACCGCCGGCCTCCTCCACGATGGGGAGAAGCGCTCCACAGTCCCATGGGTTCATGACCGGGTCGAGCATCGCGTCCACTCGTCCGGTCGCGACCAGCGCGTGGCCGTAGCAGTCACTCCACCCGCGAATGACTCGGGCCTCTCGTTTCAGACCGTCCCAGAAAGTCCGGTGCTCCTCGTCAAGGCTGCCCGGCTCGGTGAGCGAGACGAGGGCCTCTGCCAGAGTCGAGACTCTCGAAACCCGGCACTCGCGCCCGTTCCACCGGCAGCCCTCGCCGTCTGCCGCCGCCACCATCTCGTTCATCGCCGGAAAATGGGCAACTCCCACGACCATGTCGCCCTCGATCTCGAGGCTGACCAGGACGCCGTACAGGGGCACTCCCCGTATGAACGACTGGGTGCCGTCGATGGGATCTAGAATCCATCGATGGCGCGAGTCGCTACCCGACTCCCCCATTTCCTCCCCGAGGACCGCGTGGCCCGGAAACTTTTCCTCGATGAGCCGCCGGAGCAGGCTCTCCGCGCCGCGGTCGGCCTCGGTGACCGGCGATGCATCCTGTTTTCTCTCCACCGCGACACCGGACTGGAAGTGGGCAAGGGTGAGCTGGCCGGCCTGCCAGGCGGCGTCCATCGCGAAATCCAGGTACTCTTTGCTCGATCGGGTCGGGAGCATCTTCTGTACTCGCCTGGCTGCGAACGCTACAATCTCAGTCGGCTCCGTCGGCGGCGCTGTGAACGTCTCCATAGCCTGCCACAAACGGCCCGATTATAGTGGAATGAGCATGACGCGGTCGGACTCAGCGCTCGTTCTTTTCACGCTCTCGCCCGAGGCGGAGGGTCGGCGCAAGCCCATCGGCGCGTCGGACCCCGAGCAGGCGACCATCATTTTTACACGGCTCATCGAGCGCCTGGAGGGGGTCTGCCACTGCCTCCCCAGCGTCGACCTGCTCGTCGCCTGCCCGGAGCCCCCGAGCACCGACGGCAGGAAACAGTATGTTCCGCAGCGCGGTCGCGATTTCGGCGAGTCGCTTCGCCTGGCGCTCGAAGACGCCTTCTCTCTCGGCTACCGCAAGGTCGTGGTGATCGGCAACGATGCTCCCGAGATAGGAAGCGACTACCTCGAAGCAGCCTTCGCGAAGCTCCGCACCGGTAGCGCGGTGCTCGGGCGCGCTTCCGATGGCGGCTACAACCTCCTGGGACTGACGGCTCCCTGCGCCTCTGCCTTCGAGCAGATTCCCTGGGGCACGCCTGCCGTCGCATCCCTGACTGCACAACGCCTCCAGGGAGCTGGCTTCGTGGTGCACGAGCTCCCGGTCCTCGACGATATCGACAATCCCGAAAGCCTGGCCCTCTTCCTGAACCGGGCGATCCGGCTGGGCGACAGGAGCCTGAGACGGCTGGCCGAGAAGATTCGAGGCCTGCTCGCCAGGACACCACCCCGGATTCGGCCCACCCGCGTACGACGAACGCTCTTCGTCCCCGCGCACTGGCAACTGATGCGCGGTCCTCCCGACGCCGCTTCACAACTCTAGTACCGTTCCAACTTTGTTTTGTCCGGTACCGCCGCAGCGAAACCGGGTATGGAGCCACAACCCAAAGCTCCCAGCTTTGGGTGGAGACAGTTGGAACGGCACTAGCTTCCAGCTTTTTTTGTCACGACCCGTTCGCGAAGAGTCGTATCTGAGAGGTTCATTGCATGTCCAAACGTGCGGCAGTGCTCGGAGCCGGTCCCATCGGGGTCGAAGCAGCTCTCGTCGCTCGTGAGCGCGGCTACGACGTCCGGGTCTACGAGAGCGAGACAGTCGGCGGAAACGTCAAGCGATGGGGTCACGTGGAGCTGTTCTCCCCATGGCACATGAATCACTCCGCTCGTGGCGTTCGTCTCCTCCGCAATAGAGGGGTCGAGCTTCCGGAGACCGAGGCCTACCTGAGCGGTGCCGAGCACGTGGAGCGCTACCTCGAGCCGCTTGCGAGAGAGGCGCTCGCCGGTCGGATCTTCCAGGGGACACGAGTCGTCGGGGTGAGCAGGGATGGTCTCGCGAAGAACGACCTCATTGGCGGCCCCCGCCACGAGCATGCGTTCCGGCTTCTGCTCGAGAACGACGCCGGGGAAGAGCGGATCGAGGAAGCTGACCTCGTCATCGACGCCACCGGCACGTACCGCCATCACAACTGGATGGGCAACGGAAATCTGCCCGCCCTCGGCGAGCGCGAGCTCGAGCATCGGATCGCCTACGAGCTCGAGGACGTGAGCGGCGGCCAACGCCGTGACTTCGACGGCAAACGTGTCCTGCTGGTGGGAGCCGGCCACTCCGCCGCGACGGCACTCGAGGGATTGAGACGCCTCGACGACGTTCGCATTCACTGGCTGGTCAGAGCCACCGACGGCTCCCCGCTGCCGGTGGTCCAGGACGACCCGTTACCCGAGCGACAGCGACTCTCGGAGAGAGTCAACGCGGTGGCCGGGGGCGGCGATGCGAGAGTTCAGCTCCATCGCGGAGCCTCTGTCGAAGCGCTTCGCTCGAAGGAGGGCGCCCTCGAGGTCGAGCTGGTTGAGCACGGAAAAAGGACGGGGCTCAGCGTGGACCGCATCCTCGCCCACGTCGGATTCCACCCCGATAACTCGATCTACCGCGAGCTGCAGGTCCACGAGTGTTATGCATCGATGGGACCGATGAAGCTCTCGGCAGCGCTCCTGGGCGAGAGCTCCGCTGACTGTCTGGCCCAGACGTCAAAGGGCGCAGAGACTCTCGCGAACCCCGAGCCCAATTTCTTCATCCTGGGAGCCAAGAGTTACGGCAAAAACTCGAATTTCCTCATCCGCATTGGCATCGAGCAGGTGGAGGAAGTGTTTCGCTCTCTTGGTGACGCACACCAGAAGGAGAAAGTCTCGTGAGCACCGAGGCCGCCGTCGACGCTCCGACAGTTGCCCTTCGCGGCCTCGACGACCTGTGGTTCCAGATCACCGGGACGATCTGCAACCTCACCTGCTCGCACTGTTTCATCTCCTGCAGCCCGACCAACCACACGTTCGAGATAATGCCGAAAGAGCAGATCTTCCAGCTGCTCGACGAATCCCGGAACGTGGGGGTCAAGGAGTACTACTTCACCGGGGGCGAGCCGTTCATCCATCCCCACCTCGTCGAGATCATGGAGCGTACCCTCGAGCTGGGGCCGGCGACCGTCCTGACCAACGGGACTCTCTTCAAAGAGGACGTCATCCGAAGACTCGCCGAAGCAGAGGCGCGGTCCGTCTACTCGCTCGAGATCCGGGTGAGCATCGACGGCTATTCATCCGAAACGAACGACCCCATTCGTGGAGAGGGCACTTTCGAGAGGGCGATGAGCGGCGTTCGGATGCTTCTCGACGCCGGGTTTCTGCCCGTCATCACGATGGCGCAAACCTGGGAAGAAGGCGAAGACGCCGAAGTCTTCGAGAGATTCGTGTGCGTCCTGACGGATGCGGGCTACGAGCGAGCTCGCATCAAGATCATCCCCACACTTCGCATCGGGGCGGAGGTGGAGCGCAACCGGGGCTACTTCGACTACGAAAAGGTCACTACGGAGATGCTCGAGGACTTCGACACATCGCAGCTCGTTTGCAGTCACTCACGCATGGCCACCGCCAAGGGGATCTTCGTCTGCCCCATCCTCATCGAAGCGCCCGAGGCCCGGATGGGTGAGACTCTGGCCGAGGCCGACCGAGCCTACCCGCTCGGCCACCACGCCTGCTACACCTGCTACGTCGGCGGCGCCATCTGCAGCAACCCGAGCGCGGGAGGTGGCAATGTCTCCTGAGCGTTACGAGCGCATCGCTGCCGTCGGTGGGGTCTACAGCAACCACCTCGCGCTCGAAGCGACGCTGGCCGACGCACGCCGTCGCGGGGTGGATGCGATTTTCTGTCTCGGGGATCTGGGTGCGTTCGGCCCGAACCCCGACAAAGTGTTTCCGCTTTTGATCGGCGCCGACGTCCAGGTGATGCAGGGCAACTACGACAACTCCATCGGGCGGGGTCTCGCCGACTGCCAGTGCGGCTACACGGACCCCCGCGACAACTACTTCGCGAAGATCTCCTACGACTACACGTTCGAGAAGACCTCCGACCGATGGAAGGCGTGGATGAACGCCCTGCCGGAGTCGATTCGCATCGAGCTCGGTGGCTACCGGACTCTCATGAGCCACGGATCGCCCCGGCAGATGAACGAGTTCCTGTGGGAGTCGACGAGCTCGACGCAGTTCCTCGACCGGATGGCTCGAGACTACGAGGCGGATGTCGTCCTCACGACCCACACCGGAATCCAGTGGCAGCGAGAGCTCCCCGGGGACCGGCATTTCGTGAACGTGGGGGTCATCGGACGCCCGGCGAACGACGGGCGCACCGAGGTCTGGTACACGATCCTCGACGCCCGCGACGGGTTCAGTGCCGAGCACATTCCGGTCACCTATGACCACGAGAGCCTCGCCGCGGAAATGAAGGTGGAGGGGCTCCCTCAGGAGTTTATCGACACGATCCGCCGCGGATGGTGGACGACGTGTCTGGAGATTCTTCCTTCGAAAGAACGGAAGAAAGGACAGTTTTAGGAGAAAAGACGATGGCAACCACCTTAGCTGGCTCGAAGCTCGCCGACGTCGAAAAGGCAGTGAAAGAGCGCTACTCGCGGGCCGCGGGCGCACGTGAGGACGAGCTCTGTTGCCCGGTGGACTACGACGAATCCTATCTCGAGATCATCCCCCAGGAGATCATCGACCGGGACTACGGCTGTGGCGACCCGTCCAAGTACCTGCGTTCCGGCGAGACGGTGCTCGACCTCGGCAGTGGGGGCGGAAAGATCTGCTACATAGCAGCTCAGGTGGTGGGGCCGGAGGGAAAGGTCATCGGCCTCGACATGAACGACGAGATACTGGCGCTCGCCCGGAAGTACCGAGAGTCGATTGGGAACACCCTCGGCTATCACAACGTCGAGTTCCACAAAGGAAAGATCCAGGATCTCGCCCTCGACTACGATCGGGTGGAGTCCCACCTCGCCGAACATCCCGTCCGCTCCGCTCGAGAGCTCGACGAGTTCGAGGTCTGGAAGCGACGGGAGCGCCGCGAGTATCCAATGGTCGCGACCGCCTCGGTGGACGTGGTGGTGAGCAACTGTGTCCTCAACCTGGTGGACCCCGACGCGAAGACTGCGCTCTTTGCAGAAATGCATCGAGTTCTGAAGACGGGCGGGCGGGCCGTCATCTCCGACATCGTCAGCGACGAGGACGTGCCGGAGCACCTTAAGGCCGATCCCGAGCTCTGGAGCGGATGTATCTCCGGCTCCTTCCGCGAGGATCTCTTCTTGAAGGCATTCGAGGAGGCAAGCTTCTACGGGATCCGGGTCCTGAAGAGAGGCGACAAGCCGTGGCAGACGGTGGAGGGCATCGAGTTCCGGGCGGTCACCGTCGAGGCATACAAGGGAAAGGAAGGCCCCTGCCTCGAGCGCATGCAGTCGGTCGTCTACAAAGGCCCGTGGAAGAGCGTGACCGATGACGACGGACACACGTTGTTCCGTGGCCAGCGGATGGCCGTGTGCGACAAGACGTTTCACATCTACGGCTCGGAACCCTATCGGGAGGACATCGAGCTGATCACACCTTACGAAGACATACCGCTGGCGGAGGCGGCCGCGTTCAACTGCCGAAAAGACGCCGTACGGCACCCGCGGGAGACGAAGGGTCTCGACTACGACGTGACCGAGACGACCGACGCACCGTACTGTGGCCCGGGCAGTGACTGCTGCTGAGGAATCCGAGTCACTGTGGAAGTCCTCACCGTCCCGTTGCTCCTAGGCTCCGCCCTGTTCGTGTCCTATGCGAACGTTTCCTGTGGATCGATTTTCGGAATCGGCGTTGCTTCGGGAAAGGCGGATCGCGGGGTGATTCAGCAGATCCTTGCCTCGTGGGTGCTGACCCTTCCCGCTGCCGCTGTTCTTGCCGCAGCAACGATGGCGCTACTGAGCTAGTACCACATTGAGGCGCTAGTTGCGGCCGCAGTACTCAAAGAGCTAGATCATTCTCGGAGCCTCAGCGTCAGCTCGGCGAAACGGCGGCCGAAGCGCCTGGCCTCTTCCAACTCCTCCTCACTGAGCCCCGGGTCGGCAGGGCCCGTCGTGGCCTGCGCCCCCAGATTGCCGAACCCATCGGCCTCTTCGCCGCCGATGACGACGAACTGCATGTTGAGAAACGCCGCGAGCATATCAAACCGGGCAAGCTCCTTACCGGAAGCTACGGCGCCGGCGGTGACGAAGGCTCCCGCCGTACGCACTTCACGCTCGGAATCCGGCCCAATTTGTTTTGCCTCGACGAGAACGCTCCCGATTCGCTCGAGAAAGGTCTTCGTCGCCGCCGAAGCGCTCCCCCAATGCACCGGGGAGCCGAGAAGAATCCCGCGTGCCGAAAGAATGTCCTCATCTTCGACGTCATCGAGCCCTTTCACACGGACATCGACCTTGTCAACTTCCCTGGCTCCATCCCCAATCGCATTGGCAAGGCGTTCCGTGTTGCCCGTCCGCGTGTCGTAGGCGATCAAGAGCGTGCCGACGGGCGACGATTGTGCCCCGACGACGGACGAGAGCGAGGTCGAGAGGAGCGCAAAGGCGACCCAACAGCGTTTCCACATGATCGGCTCCTTCGGGCACCGGTGCCCTTGACGGAGAGGTTGATTTCTTGCATCGAAGCAGCTAGGATCTGCCTCACTTTTCGACGCGAGGTCACGGTGCCTGTTTCGAATGGCTCTCTCGACTTTACCGACAGGAAAATTCTCTCTGCGCTCCTGTCGAAAGGTCGAAGCACGTTCGCCGAGCTCGCCGCTCAAGTCGGATTGACCGCCCCGACGGTTCACGACCGTGTCAAGAAGCTCGAGCGGAGCGGTGTGATCGAAGGTTACACGGCCATCATCAATCCCGCCAGCCTCGGTTTCAACATTAGCGCGATGGTGAGCATCACGACCTCGACTTCGGTCTCCGCTCCGGACTTCGAGCAAAGCCTTGCGGAGATTCCAGAGATTCAAACGTGTTACAGCGTTGCGGGAGAAGAGAGCTACGTCGCGATCGTTCTGACGCGAACGCCCAAGACGCTGGAAAAACTCCTCCAGCGCATCAAAGCCATCCCGGGAACGGTGGCCACCAAAGCATCCGTCGTTCTCTCGGCGCCGGTCAGTCGGCACAACCTGCCAATGGACGACGAAGTCCAGGAGTTCCCCCGCGAGCGCCAGGCCCGCTAACAAAAGTCTCCACCTCTCCCCCCTTTGGTGAAAGTCGAGAGGTCGCCCGCTCTCGTTTTAGCCCGAAGCGGGCGGGTGAGGGGACATAGTGCATCATCGCGCCCTCGCTCCTCGCTCGGTGCTCGGTTTGCTATCGGCCCACTCGGGCCGGTCTCGCAGCAAACGCGTTGGCTGCCGCTCGGCCCGCCTTCGCGTGAAGCTTCGGCGGGTCCACCGTAGCCTTGGCGGAGGCGGACAGGCTGGCAGACGCATTTTTCAGCAGCCTGCTACCCAAACTGGCGGCTCAGCGTATTCATCGCCACCAGCACCGGATTCCACAAACTCCCGACCGGAGGGGCATAGGCGAGGTCGAGCTGTGACGCCTCCTGCACGTTCATTCCTGCGGTGAGTGCGGTCGCCACGATGTCGATCCGTATCGCCGCCTCGCGGCTTCCCACAATCTGGGCCCCGAGCAGTCGTCTGGTCGGCCGGTCGGCAAGCACTTTCACCGTCCCCGGGGCACCGCCCCCGAAGTACTTCGCCTGAAATCGGCTCTCGATCCGCGAGCTCACCACGTCGAACCCTGCGTGACGGGCCTCCGCCTCGTTCAGTCCCGTCCGGGCGGCGGTCACATCAAAGACGCTGACGATGCTGGTGCCGAGCGCTCCGCGAAAATGCGTCCGCCGTCCCGCCATGTTCTCGCCGGCCACCCGTCCCTGCTTCACCGCGACGGTCCCGAGCGGCATGGGGAGCGCCATACCGGTAACGAGGTGTGTGACTTCCGCGCAGTTCCCCGCCGCGAAGACACCAGACAGATTCGTCTGCATCCTCTCGGAGACTTCGATGGCGCCGCTCACACCCAGCCGGACGCCTGCCGCGACCGCCAGGTCCACATTCGGCGCTACGCCTATGTCGATGAACACCAGGTCGGCGGGAATCCTCAGCCTTCCGGACATGAGCTCTACCGCTTCGACGGATCCATCCTGGCGCACCGAGATCCGTTTCACCTCGCGACCGATCAGAACACGCACCCCTCTCGCGGCAAGTTCGTCGCCGACCAGGCTCGCGATGTCGGGGTCGAGCACCGGGAAGATCTGTGGACCGGAATCGATGAGCGTGACCTCGAGACCCCGTCGAACCAGAGCTTCTGCCATCTCGAGACCGATGTAGCCACCTCCGACCAGCGTGGCGCGACGAGCAGCGCGTTCCTGAAGCCAGCCCACCATCGACTGCCCGTCACCGAGGCGAGAGGCGGTGAAGACTCCCCGCGCGTGGGCTCCCTCGATATCGGGTCGCAGTGGACGGTACCCGGTCGCCACCAGGAGCTTGTCGTAGGGAACGGACTCGCGTGAGCCGTCCCTCTCGTTCCGGACGACGACGGAGCGCCGAGCGTGCTGGATTTCCTCCACCACGGCCCGCAGCCGGGCTTCGATGCCGCGCTCGTTGCGAAGCGACTCCGGTGTGAAGAGCACCAGGTCCTCGAAGCTGGACACAACGTTCGACACCCAGTAGGGCAGCCCGCAAATGCTGTAGGCGATCTGCTCCGAAGCCTCGAGGACGAGAACGGAGGCCGATGGGGCGAGTCGCTTGGCCCGCGACGCCGCCGTCATCCCCGCAGCGTTGCCGCCGATGACGACTAGCCGCTCCGACATTCTCTGTGTCCCGTCTCGGAAGTGATGTTAGGGTCTTGGCAAAAATAAGTTCCCATTCTCGGGCGTCGAGGCGCCCGCCTTGGCAAGGCGCGAGAAGTGAATAATATCTAGATATATGAGCAATCTTCCAGTTCGGCCTACGGCCTAGCCCTCCGCTCGACAGGCTCGCTGCGGAAGGCGGCGAGCAACGCAGCCAGACGGGATGGATCGGCGCCCCAGAATGGGAAGTTATTCTTGCCAGGGCCCTTAGCACCGAGAGCGTCGAGGCGCCCGGATCGCAAGGCGCGGCGAGGGCGAAATACCGGGGTATTCAACCGAGCCGCAACGCAGCGAGGCGGGATGCATCGGCGCTCGAATGCAACATGACTTCCGGGACGGGACACTAGTGCACGAACCCGCTGATACTGTCGGCAAATTCCAAGGTCATTTTTCGTGCTGGCAAGGCGCTCCGACGAACTCATATCTAGATATTTGGAGCCGCCTTCCGCAGCGAGCCTGTCGAGCGGAGGGCAAGGAATGGCCGAACTGCAACCAATGCTGCAACCCGCCAGCGCGGAAAAGGACGAGGAATTTGCGGCAGGATTAGCGGGTTCGTGCACTAGCGCCGTCCGTTCAATGAAGCTGGCCGAGAGAGTCCGACAACTCTTCGCTGGGGACGATCGACGCGTGGTGAAGGATCATGAGCCAACCCGAGCCGGTTCGAGTGTAAAGGTTGCTCCGGCGGAAAACCCGATCGTTCCCCGGGCAGTAATCCTTTCGATGCAGGAAATCCAGGCGGTATTCTCCATAATCCGAAGCTTCACCCGGGCCGGCTCCACGACGTGCGCGGCCGTGCTCTCGAAGATCGCACGCCAGCTCTCGCCGATCGCCTCCCAGCCGCACAGCATCTCCCTGCCGGGGTGGACACAACGCACCCAGTCCTCGTGGAGCCAAACGGCCGACATCGCCTCCAGTTCGAACTCGGTCAGCGCCCGGTAGAAGCGATCGTTCACGCTGAGGACTTCCGACTCGACCGTCATGGACGCATCATATCCTCACCCTGTCGCTCCGTACGCCTCGAGGTAGGCTTCGACCGCCTCTCGCCGCTCGTCGTCGATGAGGCGCGCCCCACCTACGTCGTGCGCATGGAGAAACGCGACGACTTCCCGGATCGTCACGATCGGCACGACCGGAGCCTTCAGGTCCTCGGTCAGCTCCTGGAGGGTGCTCGCCGGACCCCGCCCTCGTTCCTGTCGGTCTACCGCAACCAGAACACCACTGAGCCGGATGTCAGCCGCTTTCCTCAGGAGCTCGACGGAGCCACGAACGGATGCCCCCGAGGTGATGACGTCGTCCACCACCACGACACTCATGCCGTCGCGCGGCTCGGTCCCGACGAAGATGCCGCCCTCACCGTGGTCCTTGCGCTCCTTGCGGTCGAAGGCGAAGGCAACGTCCTTCCCGTGGTCCGCCATCGCAATGGCGGTGGCGACCGACAAAGGTACCCCCTTGTAGGAAGGGCCGAAGACCAGATCGCATTCGAGTCCGGCGCTCGATATCTGCTGCGCATAGGCCTGGCCAATCCCGCGAATGGCGGCGCCGGTACGCAGTTGTCCGGCGTTGATGAAGTATGGAGACGTACGGCCGGACTTCAACGTGAAGCTGCCAAACCGCAGGGCGTCGTACCGGATGAGAAGCTCGATGAGCTCCTGCTTGTAGCGTTCGACCATACCTCGCGGGAGCATACCGCACCTTGTACGAAACGGACGAGTTCTGATAGAACCTGTGGCATCATGCATTTGCCCTATCGGCCACGGCGACTGCGGAGAAGCGAGCCCATTCGCACGCTCGTTCGGGAAACCACGCTCGAGCCCGGCGAGCTCGTCGCACCCCACTTCGTCATGCCGGGGACGAACGTCAGGGAACCCATTGACACCATGCCGGGTCAATATCGGTTCTCCGCCGACACGCTGGTGCGTGAGGCGGCCGAGCTGTGGGATCTCGGTGTGCAGGCAGTGAACCTGTTCGGCTACTCCGAGACGAAGGACGAGGAGGCCTCGGAAGCCTTCAACCCCGATGGTGTCGTGCCGAGCGCGATCCGGGCTCTGAAGAAGGAGCTTCCGGAGTTGTGCGTCCAGACCGACGTCGCCCTGGACCCCTATTCCGTTCACGGCCACGACGGGCTCGTCATCGACGGCGAGGTCGCGAACGACGAGACGGTGGAGGCGTTGTGCAGGATGGCCCTGACCCATGCCGAAGCGGGAGCCG
This sequence comes from Candidatus Marinacidobacterales bacterium, assembly GCA_965237685.1. Lineage (GTDB taxonomy): Bacteria > Acidobacteriota > Vicinamibacteria > Marinacidobacterales > SMYC01 > CBDEGF01. The sequence continues at coordinate 976,531 of CBDEGF010000002.1, read as the reverse complement.
ACTGGGTGGCTCCGTCGGACATGATGGACGGACGCGTGGGAGCCATTCGCGACGCCCTGGACGCGGAGGGCTTCACCCACGTGGGGATCCTCTCGTACGCCGCCAAGTACGCCTCGTGCTTCTACGGCCCTTTCCGGGGAGCCCTGAAGTCCGCGCCCAGGAAGGGTGACAAGAAGACCTACCAGATGGACCCCGCGAACCAGAGGGAGGCCCTGAGGGAAGTCGCCCTGGACATCGAGGAAGGCGCCGACGTGGTCATGATCAAGCCGGCACTCCCCTACCTGGACGTGATCACCCGAGTGCGGCAGGAATTCGACGTGCCGGTGGCCGCGTACAACGTGTCCGGCGAGTACGGGATGATCCTGGCAGCGGCGGAGAAGGGGTGGATCGACCGCGAGAAGGCTATCCTCGAAACGCTCACCGCGATCAAGAGGGCAGGAGCCGACCTGATCCTGACCTATTTTGCCAAAGAAGCCTGCAAACTATTGAAATCAATGGGATAGCGACTCTTCTTCTTTTGATTTTCCCACCGCGCCGAACTAGAGTGATGAGGATGTCTGCCGCGCGCCCTGTCTCGCTCGCCCTGTCCCTCCTGACCTCCCAGGTTCTGGTGGCCGAAACGCCCGAGGAGACGGCGGCGACCACCCGCATCGCGCAGGCGTCTCGAACCGCGGAGGCACCACTCATCGACGGTCTCGTGGAGGGAAACGAGTGGGCGGACGCGGAAATCATCACTGGCTTCATCCAGGCCGAGCCCTACGAGGGCGAGCCCGCGACCGAGAAGACCGAGGTCCGGATTCTCTACGACGACCGCGCCGTCTACATCGGTGTCATCTGCCACGACACGGACCCGAGCGGGATCGTCGTGACCGACGAGAGACGGGACTCGAGCCTGGACGACACCGACGCGTTTCAGATCATCTTCGATACCTATCTGGACCGCCAGAACGGCTTCCTTTTCGCCACCAACCCGGCCGGCATGGAGTACGACGGCCAGGTGACCAGAGAGGGGGAGGGTGGCGGACGTGGCGGCGGCGGCCGACGGCGAGCGCAGAGCGGGGCGGGAGGCGGCTTCAACCTCAACTGGGATGCGAGCTGGACGGTTCAAAGCCGGACCGGGGAGTACGGCTGGTCGGCGGAGTTCGCGATTCCGCTCCGCAGCCTGCGATACGGCGCCGAGACACCGCAGGTCTGGGGTCTCAACTTTCAGCGGAACATTCGACGGAAGCGAGAGGAGGTGTACTGGTCGCCGGTCTCGCGTATCTTCAACATTTACCGGGTCTCTTCGGCCGGCGAGCTTCACGGCCTCGCGCTGGCGACGCCGCGCAACTTCAAGGTCACGCCCTACGCGCGGGGCTCTTCCAATCGCGACTTCGAGCTGCAGGATGCGAACGACCTGGACGCGCAGGTCGGCGTCGATGCCAAGTTCGGCGTCACGCCGTCGCTGAACCTCGACGTCACGGTGAACACCGATTTCGCCCAGGTCGAAGTCGACGCCCAGCAGATCAACTTCACGCGGTTCAACCTGTTCTTCCCCGAGAAGCGAGAGTTCTTCCTGGAGAACGCCGGAAACTTCGTCATGGGCAAGGGCCGGTCGGTGGATCTCTTCTTCAGCCGTCGTATCGGTCTGGGACCGGACGGCGAGGTCATTCCCATCAAAGTGGGCGCGCGTCTGAGCGGCAAGGCGGGCCACTACAACCTCGGGATCATGAACATGCAGACCGACGGGCTGACCGGCCTTAGTCCCGCCAACAACTTTACGGTGGCCTCCGTTCGGCGCGACCTGCCGAACCGATCGAGCCTCGGTGCCATGTTCGTCAACCGGACGGCCACAGGAGAGCTGGCCGGCGACAACAACTACAACCGTACGTTCGGCTTCGACGGCAAATGGGGCATCGGGGAGGCTGTCACGTTCAACGGCTTCGCCGCACGAACACAGACACCCGGCCTGAACGGCAACGAGAGCGCTTACAACATTAACGGCGAGTACCGGAAGCTCGCCGGAAGGGCGACGATCGAGTACACGCAAATCGGGGGAGCTTTTAATCCGGAAGTGGGTTTTCTCGAGCGGCGAGACTACCGAAACCTCGAGGCCGGCCTCCATGGGAACTGGCGGCCACAGGTTCATGCGTTCGGCAAAAAAATCTTCCGTGAGTTTCGTCCTCACGTTAACTACGGCGGGTTCTGGGACTTCAACGGCTTCAAGGAGTCGGAGCGCATCCATATCGACTCTCACGTCGACTTCGAGAACGGGGCGTTCTTCAGCCCCGCCGTGAACTACATTCTCGAAGGGCTGAAGGAGCCCTTCGAGATCTTTCCGGGCATCTCCGTAGCGCCGGGAACCTACAAGAACTGGGAGCTAGGCTGGCGCTGGCATACCAACGAGGCCAATGCGTTCTCGTATTCGGGAAGTCTGGACTACGGCGGATTTCTCTCCGGTGAGCGCCGCGGCATCGACACCACGCTCAACTATCGGTGGCGGACGACGTTCATCACATCGGTCGTTTGGTCCTACAACGACATCAGGCTACTGGAGGGTGATTTCACGACGAACCTCGTCCAGTGGCGGCTCGCCTACAACTTGACCCCCTTTATCTATCTGCAAGGCTTCCTCCAATACAACGACCGGGCGGATATCTGGTCGTCCAACATCCGCTTCACCTGGCTCACTACGGCGAGCACTGGCCTGTTCGTCGTCTACAACGACACCGAAGGACTCGGAGACGTCCTGATCGGCCCCCAGAACCGCAGCTTCATCATCAAGTACAACTACCAGTTCGACGTTCTCAAGTAGCATCCGGCATCCAGCATCCAGTCGCTGCACCGCGGTTCCCCTGCCCCAGTGCACGAACCCGCTAATCCTGCCGCAAATTCCTCGTCCTTTTCCGCGCTGGCGGCGTTGCTCCTCCTCGAAATATCTAGATATGACTTCGTCGGAGCGCCTTGCCAGCACGAAAAATGACCTTGGAATTTGCCGACAGTATCAGCGGGTTCGTGCACTAGTCCGAGCCCGAGCCCGGCGGCCATATCAGCCATCGACATTGATGTCCTTCGGGAGGTTGTCGCTGATTGCCACGACGAGCTACTTCGCAAGTTCTTCCAGGAACTTCAGGAGCTCGTCGTGAAACTCGTCCGGCCGGTCGAGGTAACAGGGGTGGCTCGCACCCTTGAGGATGACGCGCCGAGCGCCCGCGAGTGCAACGACGAGCCCATCGGACTCCGCGAGCGGGATGATGCGGTCCTTCTCGCCCCAGACAACCAGTGTCGGCACCTGCACTCTCTGCAGCGCCTTGCGGTAGCGAGCGATGCCCGCCGGCGCAACGGGCACGAAACCGGTGACTCTATCCGTTGCCTTGATGACCAGCGGAAAACTGAACTGGCCGCTCATGGAGGGCGACACCACCGTGGCGCTCTCGATGGAAAGCGCGTCCATGGCCTCGGCGAGAAATGATTCGCGCCCGATGGAGCTCGCCTCCGAGCGCCCGTAGCCGGGGAGGTCGAGAGCCACCACATGATAGCCCTCGTCCGCGAGGCGCTCGACCGTTCCGAGCTCACGCCAAGTCTCCGAGCTGAAGCGGGCGCCGTGGAGCAGGAGCATGGTGGGGGCCGTCGACTCCCCCGCTTCGAGATAGTGCAGTCTCTTGTCCGAGAGCGAAATGTCCCGCTCGGATATCTCGGGAGTCACCGCCGACAACATGATGGATAACCAGATCGGAAATGGCATCGATTCTCTCCGCGTGAGCCGTACTGTACTACTGACTCGCACATGGCTGCCATTCCATCGATTCACCGCTGTCCACGAGCCATTCAAACGGAGTACGATGAGAAAGATGAACTGGCGTTTTCTCTTCCTCGTCGCCTGCGCCGGCCTCGCGGCCTGCAGCGTCTCGCGCAAGGTGGACGTGCCCCCGTTCATTCCACCCACCGCGGACGCCACGCTCGAAGAGCTGGTGGCGCGCGTGAACGCCCGCCAGGCGATTTCATCTCTCGTTCTCAGGGTCGATCTGCAGTTCCAGACGGTTCGGGACGAGGAGGCAGGTGAATCGCTCCAGTATCGAAGCGCGCAGGGACGACTGCTGCTCGCCCGCCCGGACCTCATCCGTCTCAACATCCAGGCCCCCATCCTCAGCGTGAGCATCGTGGAGATGGCTTCGAACGGCGATCGGTTCCAGCTTCTGATCCATCCCGCGGAGTACCGGGCACTGATCGAAGGCAGCAACGACCGCCAGTACCGGGAACAAGCACACAAGCTGGACGAGGACCCCGAGCTCCAGAAGGCCGGCCCGCTCGTGAACATCCGGCCCCAGCATTTCACGGAGGCTTTCCTCACAGAGCCGATCGACCTGAGCCGCGACGTCGTCTTCATGCTCGAGGAGATGATGCTCGAGCCCGACGAGCGGCCAGGGGCGAAGGAGGGCCAGGAGGTTCGAAAGAGCTACTACACCGTGACGGTGGGGAGCCAGGGTGAGCCATCGCCGCGAAGGCGGTTGTGGTTCGACCGCAATAGGGGCCTGGAGCTGTCGAGGCAACAGGCCTACGATTCGAAAGGCCTTCTGGTGGGCGACGCGCGTTTCGCCCGCTATTTGCCGCCGGATGCGACCACCGGCCAGCGGCTTCCGTCGGAAGTTCTGATCGAGCGTCCCTACGATCGCTACACGTTGCGACTGACGATCGAGCCGGACAGTATCGTGATCAACCGCGAGCTTCCGGAGACCGCGTTCGTCCTCAACGCGCCCGACGAATGGGAGAAGACCTTGAGGCGCATCAACCTGGACGTGAAGAGCCCGTGATCAGCGGCGGCCGATACTCACGTTGCGATAGACGACGCCTACGATCGATTCGGCCCGCTCTTCGACACCGAGCTCGATGTAGTGAATCGATGGGCTGTAACTTCGGCGGTAGTCCTGCCGAATGATGACGCGCCCATCGAGATACACGCGCACCTCGTTCGATCCGCCGGTGGGCCCCCACTCGATCCGCCATTGATAGGTGCGTGAGGGATTCCAGTCCAGGAAATCGTAGCCCCTGTCGTGCTGCTCACCGTTGGCAATCCATCTCAGGCGGACGTATGGCGGGTTGTGGCCGTTGGTGTCGAGCTTCCGGATGTGAACACGAAAGGCATTTTCCCGGTAATCACCACGGCTCGGATCCCACATCCCGAAAAGCGAGAATTGATCGCGAACCGGGTTCGACCGTGCGAGGCCCTGGTTCTCCCATTCCACGAAGCCGCTCGAGATGGTGGGAACGACGTATCGAATGAAGTCCCCACGGTGGGTGACTTGCCAGCCCGCGCTCGTGAAGCGGCCGCCATTGCGCGTACCGACGGAGAAGCCGTTGGTCAGAGCATCGAAGAGCTCGCTCCCCGCCGTCGTTGGCGGGGTTGCGGAAGCCGACCCAACAAAGAAATCCGAGATCGGCGAGAACGGACCCTCGGCCTCGCCGCGGTGCGCGCGTGCCCGCCAGTAGTAGCGGCCATCCGTGAGCGGAACGTCGACCCTCCAGCTGGTCACGCCCTGGCCCTGCGCTACGTCTCGCGTCGAGGCGCTACGTCTCGCGTCGAGGCCACCATGTCCTGAAAGGCGTCGTCGCTGGCAACCTGGAACTCGTAGGAAAGGCTTCCACCCTCGCTCGAGCTCGCGTTTCGCACGCTGAGCGTCGGCTGAGCCTCGTCGAACCGGGCGCCGGGAAGCGGGTTCTCGATCTGCGGGGAGGTCAGGCCGTTCGCCGATGGAGGCCGCGCCGTTCCCAGGACGGCTCCGTTGGTCGACGACACATCAGGGGTTCCGGAGGTCGGCAGGTCGGCCTCCGTGAGTTTACAGGCAGCTGCCGCAGCAAAGGCTACCGCGAGTGCGCCGATGAAGATTCCTTTGGATTGTATTTGCCGGCAAAACGCATCATGCCTGTCCACGGTGGTTCGGTTCTCCTCGTTGGGGGCTCGAACGAGAACGTCTCGACCCTAGTGCCTAGATTCTCATATTTTCGCTGGTTGAATAGAGAATGATAACTCAGAACGGCGGATTGGAGAAGTCTAGTGCTTGAACCCGCTGATCCTGTCGGCGAAGTCCGACGCCATTTTTGGTGCTGACAAGTGCCGTTCCAACTTTTGCCCCTAGGATGGAAACTCACTAGAACGGCGACGCGCTGTCCGCATGCACGGTTGTCATTAGGCCGATCAAGTTGGAACGGTACGAGGCGCTCCGACGGTCCTTCGGCGCTCCGCTACGAGTGACGGGCCGCTCCGATGGATCCGATCCTGATGCTCGATGACCTGTCTCATGGATGACTGACGAACGTAGACGTAGGCTTTCTTGGACCATTGCGCGCTAGAATCTTGTTCCTAGCCCGGCATGTGACTCAGCCCAGCTCCAACGAACGACTCATCCCAACCCCTCGCTAAGTAGGCGGTTTCTTAAATACACTAACGTATATTTAATTTGCAATATCGAGGCGATGACTACATACTCAGCGAAACGGAGCATCAAGTATGCCTCGACACAGCCCATATAAAATACGATTGAGCCCAAAAGAGAAGTTGGAGCTCCAGCGGAGGGCACGGAAATATAACGTTGCCGTATTTTCATGTACTCCGTGCACGAATGATTCTGTTGGCCGCCCAGGGTCTCGCCAACGACGAGATTGCGCAACGCCTCAACACGCGACGTGAGGTGGTAAGCATGTGGCGCAAAAGGTTCTTCGACCAACGTCTTTCCGGTCTGGAAGATCGGGAACGCTTGGGGCGTCCCCGGGTTTTTCCCCCCAGAGGTAGTCGTTGAGGTCAAGGCCATCGCTTGCGAATTACCCTCAACACTGGGAGTACCTCTGTCGCGGTGGAGCACTTCCGAACTCGCCGACCATGTGCGTCAATCGGGGCTTGTGGCGTCCGTCAGCAATACCACCATCTGGCGCTGGCTCAGTGAGGACGCCATCCGACCCTGGCAACATCGCTCTTGGGTCTTCCCTAGGGATCCGAACTTCGCCGCGAAAGCCGGGCCCATACTTGACTTGTACGAACGGCGTTGGAGGCGACGGCCCCTCAGAGAAGACGAATTCGTGATCTGTGCGGACGAAAAAACGAGCATTCAAGCACGCCATCAACGTCATGAGACCATACCGACTCGCCCTGGGTCGGCGATGAAAGGTGTCCTTGCGGCAGCAGTGCGTGACTTAGGTGCTGTTGGGTTCGTAAGCTGAGCGGAGAGATTGCTCAAGGAGGCCATCGATGCGCTCAAAGAAGGCAGAACTCGAAGACGTTGTGAAACAGTTCGAAGCATGGCGGGCGAAGCCACACGGACGGCTGATCCCGGAGGAGTTGTGGAAAGCGGCGCTGGGGTTGCTCGATCGGTATGCGCCGAGCACGATCTGCAGTCATCTCCGAGTCAATGCGGCGCGATTCAAACAGGTCCGAGAGAGTGGAGGGGCCGTTGTGGGCGAGAAGCGTTTCAAGGGGCACGGGCGAACGGGTGCTACGGGTCGGTCCCCGCGCACAGTACAGGATCGGAGCGCGGCGGAGCGGGTCACGGCGTTAGCTCCAAGTGGCAACGCGTTCGTCGAGCTGCCGCAGTTCGGCATGGGCTTAGGGGGCGGCATGATGACACCGCCGCTCGGCGAGGTTCAGCATGGAGCGAGCAGATGCCGTCTGACGGTGGAGAGCGCAGCGGGGAGCCTCACGGTCGTGACGGCGAGCGGCGAGGGTGAGAATGAGTTGGTCGAAGCCGTGTGTCGTTTCGTGCTCGGCGCGCTGGAAGGCAGCTCCCGAGCATGATCCAGCTCGTTCCCCAGCTGAAGGTGCTGGTTGCCTGCGAGCCCGTCGATTTCCGCAAGGGCATCGATTCTTTGGCTTGTGTGTGCCGGCAACAGTTCCAGCTCGACCCATTCCTCGGAACGCTATTCGTTTTCCGCAACTGTTCAGGCACGGCCCTCAAACTATTGGTCTACGACGGCCAGGGCTTTTGGTTGTGCCAGAAGCGTTTCTCGAAGGGGCGCCTGCAGTGGTGGCCGCGTCAGACGACGGATGGCGTTGCGGCGCTACCCGCCGAGCAGTTGGCGGTGCTTATCTACAACGGACTTCCGCTGCGAGCGGGGATGGCCGAGCCGTGGCGGCGGGTCGGTTGAGCCTTTCCAACGTCTTCTGGTAGCTCCAAGGCAGCCACGACTCGGGTGCTGCTCTAGCGTCTCGAGCGTGCATGGAGATGTTCGTCAGATAGTGCACCGGGTCGACACCGTTTTTTACCGCGGTGCGGATCATGCTCAGGAGCACGTCGCCCACGTCGGCGCCTGCCTGGGTCTTGAAGAAGAGCGAGTTCTTGCGATGCCGTTGTGAGGGCTTCAGCTCCTGCTCGACCTCGTTGTTGTCGAGGGGCACGCCCGGCACTTCGCGGAAGCGGGTTAGCCCTTGCCAGTGATTTTTGACGTAGGAAAAGGCTTTTCCAAGGCGGCTGTTGGGCTCCACCACGCGCTCGCGGAACTGCTTTTCGATCCACTCGTAGAGCGCATCCATCACCGGCCGGCTGTGTTGCTGGTGATATGCAAGCCGCGCATCGGGGGTCATGTCGCGCGTTTCGTCGTCGTTGCGGTAGATGGTCGCGATGTCCTCGAGCACCCGCTCGCAGTGTTCGGGGAAGGCTGGCTCGGCCTCGAAGAAGTAGCGGCGTGCGTGCACCATGCACTTGGCGGTAATCCGTCGCGGCGAGCGCGGTGCCATCGAGGAGGCGTCGGCCATATGGATGACATCGCTCTCCTGAACGGTGCGCTGATTCAGGAGCCGGTCCATGTTTTCGCCCGCATGCCGTCGTCCGCTCGCGTACAGGATGATCGGAGCAAGCGTGGCGTCCAAGCCGCGGGCAACAATGCCCGTGGTGAAGATGCCCGTGCGCTCGCCTTTGCCTTGAGTCAAGGTCTCGTTCTCCGCCATCAACGTGAGGATCCGTGCGCCGGTGTCGTCACTGTGAACCAGCGGCCGGTTCGCGGCTATCGTCTCCATGTGGCGGAAGACCGGGAACACGGCATTCGCCATCGCTTCGACCCGCTCGAACTGCGTGGAGGCGGCAAACGGAACCCCCGCCCACTTTTGCCACTGCGCCAGGCGGTGGTGGGGCATGCCCATGGCGTAGCGCAACACCGAAACGACCGCGTCCACACTCGGATGGTACTTGCTCGCCCAGGCCTGAGACGAAAGTGGCGCTGTGAACGTCTTCTGGCAACTTGCGCATCGCAGCATCTGGCGCTCGTACACCGTCGCCTGGATCGGCGGCTGAGCCTTCAGCTCCACATCCTTGTTCGCCGCATGGGTGTCGTAGAGCTTGCCCCGGCACAGTGGCTCGGGGCAGGGGCCGCTCGCCTTCAGCTCGGGATGCGAAACCGCTACGTGCTCGGCACCAGGGTAGTCCTTGGCCCCGTTGCGCCCGTGGCCCTTGTTCTTCCCTTTCCCCTTTGCCTTCGTGCGTTTCGCGCGACGTTCCGTTGTCGCCATGCCAGCGCCTCGACGATAGCGACATCGCAGCAGATGACGCACCGCCTCGAGCAGCACCGGACACGCATCCTCGGGAATCTCCCCTTTCGACAGCCGCTCTTCCAGGCGCAGGAGCTCGGCCCGCTCGAACCTTCATCGCGAAACGCCGAGCTCTCGGCGAAACTCACGCACCAGCGGATACACCAAGCATGTTTTCACCGCTTCGGCTTTTCTCTTGTGCCGGTCCATCCGGCCCCGGCCCGAAGTCACTCCCACCTCCACCCAGTTCGCTGCCAGATAGCACGTCCCCTCGTAACGCTCCCTCTCCACAAACGTCTCGAGCAACACCGGCCTCACCCCGTAGGCTTCCTCCCAGTCATCGACCACCACTCGCGCTGCCAACGACAGCACGTGACTCGCGAGGCCTTTGATGGAAAGCCACGGCAGGATCAGGAACCGACTGTTGTTGACCACCCGGGGAAGGTTCTTCTGCCGCGTTGCGTCATCCCAACCGATGAAGCCGTCACGCGCCTGAAGCCACCGCGCCGCCGAGGAGAACTGCACGCACCCACAGAGCTCCCGCCGAGGATTCGACATCCAGACCAAGTACCGCAGGTGCGCGCCAAAGGCCGGCTCCCCTCCGACGTTTGCACATTACAGGCACGAGCCCAATAACCCTACTAGTTTGAGTCACGACAATGTCAATGCAATCCATGAAGATGAATCGGGCGCGGAGACATCCAGGCGTGTCGATCGTCCGAGAATCGCTCGGCTGCCGCCGCAAGCTTGTCGGCAGGAGGGTGTGGAGCTGGGAGACCTTCTCTACGATCACCCGCACCACTATGGGGATCGTTGGGGTCAGTCTTGTAGCGCGTGAAGTCGACCGAACCCGGTGCGCCGATCGGTCCACGCTCCAAAGCCCGCGACTCGTACCCAGCCACAGCACGCCCGCCTCATCCTCGTGAATGACATAGATGGTCAGAACGGAGGTGCGAGAAGGTGCCTCCTCTTCGGCGTACGCCACGAACCGATCGACCTCTCTATCGAAACGGTCCAATTCGTCGGCGGTGCCGATCCAAAGGACGCCGGTACGGTCTTCGTAAATGGACTGGATCGTGTTATGACTCAAGCTGCCGCGCTCGTCTGAAGCGTGCGCGTAACGGCGAAACTGGCGGGTTCCTCTGTCTGATTTGTCCAAGCGGTTGAGCCCGTTGCCAAACGTCCCGAACCAGAGTGTCCCTTTTCTATCTTCGAGGATCGAAATGACGCGGTTCCCGCTCAGGGAGCTCGGCTCCGACGCATCGTGCCGATAATGCGTGAATGTTTCCGTCCGGGCGTCGAGTCGACTCAGCCCCCCGACCGTATTGGTTCCAACCCAAAGGTCCCCGGAGCGATCGTGATAGATCGCAGCTACCCAATCACGGCCAAGGCTTTTTGGGTCGTCGGGATCGTAACGATAACTCGTGAAGCCGCCAGTCTGAGGGTCGTGCTTCGCAATGCCTCCACCCCAGGTTCCCACCCATAGATTCCCGGTGGGGTCTTCCGAGATGGCCGTCACCCTTCCGCTCGGCAGGCTCGAGGGGGCATTTGGGTCGTGAAGGTAGTTCTCGAAACGCTTACGCCACTTCAGAAGCTTGTTCGTGCCGTTGTGCGTACCGATCCAGAGATTACCCCCATGGTCCACGTACAAGGTTTCGACCCAGGGGTTGGTGAGTCCGTTCGGATCGCGGGGACGAGCCTCATACCTCGTCAAGTGGCCACGCACGCGGTCGAATTTCTTGAGCCCTCCGTAAGTGCCGACCCAAAGCCCTCCGTCGTGGTCTTCGACGATGGCCATCACCGAGTTGTGAGGGCTGTTGGTGGTTCTCCACGTCTCAGCGTAGTGCGTGAAGATTCCGTCCTTGCGGTCCAGCCTCGAAAGGCCCCCGCCATAGGTCCCTACCCAGAGCACGCCGGCGCGGTCCTCATAGACGCTCGTCACGACGGGCCATGCCAGGCTTCGAGGGTCACCGGGATCGTGGAGATAGCGCGTCCATGAACCCGTCGCGGGATCCAGCCGGTCGAGCCCGTTTCGTGTACCGATCCAGAGCATGCCGAACTGATCCTCGGTGATGGTCTGGACCACGCTGTGACCCAGGCTGTCGGGATTGGAAGAGTCGGTGAGAAACTGAGTCACGGTTTCGGTGTTCGGATCCAACCGGTTCAAACCGTTCTCGGTTCCAACCCAGAGATTTCCTTCGCGATCTTCACAGAGGGCTCGGATGCGGGGATCGCTCAATCCGTGGCCGTTCTGGATGCCCAGCTTCACTGGAAGACGATAAAAAGTCCGTGTGTTGCGGTCGAAACGATGCAGGCCCGCTTCGGTCCCGACCCACAGCGTGCCCGTGCGGTCTTCGAGAAGCACTCGAATCTCGTTGCTGGCCAAAGAACGTGGATCGGATGGGTCGTTCTCGAAGACCAGAAACCCGTAGCCATCGTGCCTCTTCAAACCGCCATCGGTGCCAAGCCACATGAACCCGCGTCGATCCTGAAGGATCGAGAAAATCATCCCGCCACCGGATTGCTCTTCGACCGACAGGCGCTCGAACTGAAGAGTCTCTTCATGCCTCTCGGGTCGGGCAGAACCGATGAGGAAGGAGACGGACGCGAACGAAGCGAACGAAGCAAACAAAGTCGCCAACCGTCCCAGAGGCGTGAGCGGCTTTGACATGGCGTAGATGTAGTCATCGGGGACGCCGAGGCGTTACATCCGTGTAACGAAAAGGCAGGGACCAGAGACATAACGTAGTGCCGGAGGACTGATCCCTGGCCTGCGGATACTCGATGGTGCCTGACACACTGACTTGCCCGGAGCTCGCAGAGCTCGTCACCGACTACCTCGAGGAATCGCTTCCCGCTCCCCAGCAGAAACGTTTCGAGGCGCACCTGCGCGATTGCGAGAGTTGCGAGGACGACCTGGATCAAATGCGGGCAACGTTGAAAGCCTTGGGAAGTTTACCCGAGGAGTCGCTCACGCAGGCGGTAAAGCACCGGCTGCTTCGGGCGTTCAGAAGATGGAATCAACGGCATTAGGATGAGCAAGGGGCCAAGATCGTTGCGAAAAGCTTTGAGCCAGCACTATAATCCCTACAGCTCGGAACAGGGGGCAGGCCATGCCGACGTCCAAATCGTCCAACCCCGTCCGCTTTGGGGATTTCGAAGTCGATCCGGGTGCTGGTGAGCTACGGAAGCACGGGCGTCTGATCAAGCTCCAGGAACAACCCATCCAGCTCTTGCTCTTGCTCCTGGAGCATCCTGGCGACGTCGTAACCCGGGAACAAGCGCGGAACGCTCTCTGGAGAGAGGATACTTTCGTCGACTTTGACCATGGGCTCGGCGCGGCACTGAACCGTTTGCGCGCCGCTCTGGGCGACTCCGCGCGCAATCCTCGTTTCATCGAAACGCTGCCTCGCCGCGGGTATCGGTTCATCCTGCCCGTCGAAGGTGCAGCAGGCCACCCCGATGAGGACGGCCGCTGCCAGGGTTCCGGCGGCCGCGTACCGAAGGGTGCTTCGCGCGCGTCCGCGGACGAGCTCTCGAGAGCCGCCGGAGGCCGCAATATCTTTCCTGTAGGACGATGCACTCCGAGCGTCCGTGCCAACCGCATGTACGAGCAGTGGCATCCCCTGGGGGTGTGTGGCGTCATCACCGCTTTCAATTTCCCGATGGGCGGTCTGGTCGTGGAACGCCGCCATCGCCGCGGTATGCGGGGATACCGTCCTGTGGAAGCCATCGGAGAATACGCCCCTGACCGCCATCGCGATACAGCACGTGGCGAACCGCGTCATGGCCGACCACGGATTGAGTGGATTGTTCACCCTGGCCATCGGGTCGGGCTCGGAAATCGGAGGCCTGCTCACGAAGGACAAACGCGTCCCGCTGGTCTCCTTCACCGGCTCCACGAAAGTGGGTCGCATCGTCGCGAAAACGGTCGCGGAGCGTCTCGGCCGCACGATCCTGGAGCTCGGTGGCAACAACGCCATCGTTGTCAGCGAGAACGCCGACCTGGACCTCGCGGTGCGTGCCATCGTTTTCGGCTCGGTGGGAACCACCGGTCAACGGTGCACGACGACACGTCGCGTCCTCGCGCACCAGAGCATTGCCTCCGATCTCGGCGAGCGGCTGGTGAAGGCCTACGAGCAGGTGCGGGTCGGCGATCCCCTGAAGGAGGGCACGCTGATGGGGCCCCTCGTCAATCAGGCGGCGACCGACCAGATGTTCGACGCACTCGAACGTGCGAAGGAGCAAGGCGGTGAAGTCTTGGGTTGTCATCCCGAAGCCGTTGCGAGATCGGCTGGGGCTGAGCGGAGGACAGCGGGTTTCCATTCGGGAACGGAATGGCCGGATCGAGATCGAGCCTGCACCGACCCCAATGACGTTAGTCGAACAAGAACATGGCGTCGTAGCCGTACCTCAACACGCGCTTCCCCCGTTGACCGACGAACTGGTTCGTACGACCCTCGAGCAGACCCGCCGGTGACCGCGGTCGATACGAGCGTTGTGGTGGCCGGCTTCGCGTCCTGGCACGAGGCCCATGAGTCCGCCTCAGCCGTGCTGGCCAAGGGACCTCGTTTGCCGGCACACGTGGCCCTCGAGAGTTATTCCCTTCTGACACGCCTTCCGCCGCCGCACCGTGCGGCCGCCGACGTGGTGGGCGAGTTCCTTCGTGCTCGCTTCTCGGATCCACCGCTCACGCTTCCAGGCGGCGAGCAGGAATCTCTACTCACGCATGCAATCGACGAAGGGATCATTGGAGGAGCTATATACGACGCGCTCGTCGGCGCGACCGCACGCCATGCCGGCGCAACCCTGTTGACACGGGACCGGTGTGCGATTCCCGTTTATGAAGCGATCGGCGTCGCCTATGAGCTCGTGGATTAAGGGTCGCGTGAAGGACAGGAGGCTCGTTCCACCTACGCTCACTGGCGTCGCAAGCGCAAGAAGCAGGTTAGCCAGACGCCGCGACACAAACGGATGAACCGTTCGGCGCGACTCCAATCTGCCAGAACCTGGCTCGGGCGTTACCGCGGCAAGAACGTCATCAAGCGTTACCGGAAGCACTTCGCGGTGGACTGGGAGTGTGCCGTCAAGGAGCTGGAGATACTGGGCGTGCCGCTCGACGAGGACTACGTCCAGCGCGTGCGGGCGTCGAGGCCGAACTGGAGAGGATCGCAGTGACGCCGTCGCCTCGTCGTCGCAACGCCGAGGAGAAGTAGCGATGCCCTCTCCCCGCTGGGGAAAGGGTGCCTAGCGCAGCGAGGCGGGTGAGGGCTCCGCTATACTTCGCCGCCGCATGACGGACACGGACCCCGCTCCCTCCTATCCTCTTGCGCAAGTCTTTTCCTCGGAGGACCGCAACGCCGAGCTTCGAGAACTCGCGCGGCTGCAAAAAGCGCCGCTCACTTCGAGGTTCTTCGGTTACTTCAAGCTCGGCGGACCCGGCTTCATGGGCGCCGCGCTGACGCTCGGCGCCGGCACGCTCACCGCCTCGATGCTCTCGGGAGCCCGCTTCGGCTACAAGACCGTCTGGCTCTTGTGGGTCTCTATGGGGCTCGGGCTCTTCATGATGGCCGCCATGGCCCGGTTCACGTGCCGCGGCGGGCTTCGAGTCATTCAGTTTCAGAACCGCTACCACGGCTGGCTGATCGGCTCCCTGATGACCGCCCTCGTCGGAACCTTCGCGGTCGCCGTTGTTTTCAACTACGGACAGGTGAGTCTCGGCACGCACTTGATGGAATCGCTCGCCTCGGAGCTCGGATTCGAGTTTCCTCGCCAGCGGAACTGGATCGTCTATGTCGCGGTTACGAGCTGGCTCACCCTCAGCTACGGGCGACGGGACGGCAAAGGAATTCGTTTCGTCGAAACCTTCATGAAGCTCGGAATCGGCGTGATGCTCGTTTCCTTCAGCGCCTGCTTTCTCCTCCTGGACGTCGACTGGTCAGCCGCGTTCAAGGGGATCTTCGTACCCTGGCTTCCGCCCCGCGGCGAGGGCCTCGACATCTTCGTCGCCTCGTCCGCCGCGGCCATCGGAGTCATGGACTGGTTCCTCTTCAACTACGCGGGCCTCGCGCGCGGTTGGACACGGGCCCACGAGCCTCTTGCCCGTTTCGACATGTCGTTCGGCCTCTTCGTGCCCTTCGTTCTCGTCAACTTCATCGTCATCGGTGTCTTCACCGAAACCCTCCACGCCCAGGGTATTCTGCCCGAGACGGCCCCGGATCTCGCGGCCGCCCTGCACCCCTTTTCGGAGCTGAGTGGGCACCCATCGTCTTCTATCTGGGCTTTCTCGCCGTGCCGATCACGACGACCGTGGGAATGAGTCTGGCAGGCGCGATGGCCCTTCACGAAGCTTTCGGGTGGGAACCGAAGATCGATTCCTGGCGGTGGCGGCTCGCCGCCCTGGCGCCACAGATTGGGTTTTTGGCCGTCTGGTATCAACGCCCCCTGTGGCTGGTGATCGCCATCGGCGCGTTTCTCTCGCTGACCGACAACATCGTCGCCTGGTCGTTCTACCTGCTCCTCAACGACAAGCGCGTGCTTGGAGAGAACCGCTGTCGTTCGTACCTGTGGAATCTCGGCCTGCTCCTCCAGATCACGCTCCTGAACTCCATCGCCATCATTCTCGATGCCCTTCCCGGGATCGGAACCAATCTGCTCGCGGCGCGGCTCAAAGGACTGAGCGAAGAGGGCCTGGTGACCCAGCGACGGGTTCCGCCACCCACCCCGGCTTCCGTTTACGAGCTCACCGAAGCGGGCCGTGCTCTCGAACCGGTTCTGCTGGAGCTGGTGCGCTGGGGGTTGCGCTACCGAAAGCCGGCCGGAAAACGAGCGTTCTACCGCCCAACCTGGGTAGTGCTCGCCTATCTGTTCAACCGACTGGGCTGGTGGTTCTCATGAAGCTCGACCTGGAGCGGCGGCTGGGTCCGGCATCGCTCCGAGTCTGGCTGCTGGTGATGAACTTCGGCGGGAATGCGGTCTTGCTCTACGGCGCGGTCGGCCTCGTCGAGAACGGTTCCCGCCTGGGGTGGCTCGGACTCGGCGCCATCGTCACGCTCGGTTGTATCAGCGCGCTCGCCCTACCTTCAGCGGATTGAACGTCGATTTACGATTCTCGTAAAAAGAATTACCTGTCCCCGTTTTTTTCAAAAAGCGTAAACGCTCTTCACAGAGGCACTTTGCTCGCTTCGCCGGGAACCTCGCGCACGTACGAGGGGACCGCGTAGCCGGGCAGTCGGCGGCGCAGCTCAGCGACCAGCTCTCTGCCACGAGCCTCCGGAACGTGGAAGTGGGCGGCTCCCGCCACCGGGTCGAGCTGGTGCAGGTAGTACGGCAGAACGCGAAGCTTCGCGCATCTGGTGCAGAGCTCGGTCAGTACGTCCGCGTCATCGTTCACTCCCCGAAGGAGAACGAACTGGGCGAGCACCGGAATGCCGGCATCGACGATGTGCTCCAGAGCAGCAGCACAGTGCTCGACCAGCTCGGCAGCGTGGTTTGCGTGAACGACGACGACGGGAGTGAGTCGGGTTCGCTTCAGCCCATCCAGAAGGTCTTCCGTTACCCGCTCGGGCAAGACAATGGGCAACCGTGTGTGGATCCGCAAGCGCTCGAGATGGGGGATCGCCTCCAGCTCCTCGACGAGGCGGAAGAGGAGCGCATCCGCCAGGACCAGAGGATCGCCTCCGCTGAGAATCACTTCGCGAAGGCTCGTATCGCCTCGGATCTCCTCGAGCGCCGGCTCCCATTGGCGAACGTCCTTTGGCGCCTCTCCGTACGGAAAATGCCGCCGAAAGCAGTAGCGACAATGGATGGCGCAGGCACCGTTGGC
Source organism: Candidatus Marinacidobacterales bacterium (assembly GCA_965237685.1). GTDB lineage: Bacteria > Acidobacteriota > Vicinamibacteria > Marinacidobacterales > SMYC01 > CBDEGF01. Next base: position 959,219 of record CBDEGF010000002.1, on the reverse strand, counting down.
GATCAGAAGCGCCCGGCCGGCATACTTTCGAAGGAGCCCGGGTGTTTGCATGGCGGCCGTCTCACCGAGCGGATCCGGCTCGAATCCCTCGACGCTCGCCTCCTCGAGGTCCAGAGGCAGCACCTGGCGCAAGAGCGGATCGTTTGGGTCCCCGGGGCGCATGCGCTCGATGAAACTGCGGGGTACTAGCAAGGGAAACCGCTCCGCGGCGAGCCGGGCTCCCGGCAAGAAACGCTCGCCGAGTCCCAGCGCACTCAGGAGCTCACGCGGATCGCGCACGGCTTCGGCGAGGGCGAGCTTCCAGGACGGAACCGTTCGACTCACGGACATTGCGGGACCGATCATAGCAGTGTCTTCGGTGCTAGAATCGGCCGCGTCACGCCATGGGCCGCAAGTCTCGCTCTCCCAACGAGAAAAAGGCGGCCGACAGCCCGAAGAGTCTTCGACTCTGGACACTGTTCGCGAGCGTGACGCTCGTCGGGGCCATCGTCTGGTATCTGGCAACGCCACTCGGAAGTCGCCGGGCGGAGACGACACGCCCCCTCAACATCGTTCTCGTCACCGCGGACACGCTTCGCGCCGATCGACTTCCGGCTTACGGCTACGACAAGGTACGCACGCCGAACCTGGACCGGATGGCCGCGGAGGGAATCCTCTTCGAGAACGCGCAGACGGTGGTTCCCCTTACGCTGCCCGCCCACTCGTCGATCTTCACCGGGACTTACCCGATGTTCCACGGTGTGCGTGACAACGGCGGCTACTACCTCGAAGAAGAGCAGGTCACTCTTGCCGAATCACTCGAGGAAGCAGGGTATGCGACCGGCGGCTTCGTCGCAGCATTCGTTCTCGATTCACGTTGGGGCTTGAGCCAGGGATTCGATCGGTACTTCGATGGTTTCGACTTGAGCCAGTTCGAACGCGTCGCGCTGGATACCGTCCAGCGGCGCGGAGGCGAGGTCCTGGAAGAGGCTCTCTCCTGGATGGAAGGGGTCAGAGATCAGAAGTTCTTCTCCTGGATCCACTTCTACGATGCCCATACACCCTACGATCCGCCGGAACCCTATCTCGGCCAGTATGCCGACTATCCGTGGAGCCGCTACGACGGCGAGATCGCCTATGTCGATAGCTTGATGGGAGAGCTTTTCGATTGGCTGGATGCGAACGAGCTCGCCGACGACACCATCGTCGTCTTCATCGGGGACCACGGGGAAAGCCTCGGGCAACACGGTGAGCTGACCCATGGCTTTTTCATCTATGACGCCACGATGCGGGTTCCCTTCCTTGTCAAGACTCCGTACGCGCGCCTCGGCGGCGGGATCCGGGTGGCGGCGCAGGTGCGATCGATTGACCTCATGCCGACCCTTCTTGAGCTCGTCGGCCTCGAGCCGCCGGCCGCCGTTCAGGGTCGAAGCCTCGTGCCGCTGGCATCCGGAACGACGGATGATATGGGCCTTCTCGCCTACAGCGAGTCCTTCTACCCCCGCAACCACTACGGATGGTCCGAGCTCAAGTCGGTCAGAGATGGCGACGCCCACTACATCTCCGCGCCTCGGCCGGAGCTCTTTGACGCGCGATCGGACCCGCAGGAGAAGGTGAACCTCGCTGAAAATCGCTCGGGGGAGAGTCGCCAATTCGAGGACGAGCTGCGCCAGATCGAGCAGCAGTTCGGCATCGAGGGCATCGACGAGAAGACACCCCAGACACTCGACCCGGCGGTCCAGGCTCAGCTCGCAGCGCTCGGGTATCTGGGTGGGCCTTCGAGAGTGAAGATCGATCCGGATCGGCCGCTCACCGATCCCAAGGACAAGATCCACCTGTTCAACGCCATCAAGAACGCGGGAGCCTATTCGAGCGAAGGCCGAGTCGAAGAAGCGAAAGCAGCGATTCTCGCCGTGCTGAACGAGGACCCGGATATCCTGGAAGCGCATCACATCCTGGGCAACCTCTACACGAAGGAAGGGGATGCGGAGGCCGCCCTCACGGCCTATCATGCGGCTCTGTCTCGCGACCCGGAGTACAAGCCAGCGCTGGTCGGGTTGGCCGCGACCTACAAGGAAATGGACCGTCCCGAGGATGCCGCCGCGGGGTTTCGCCGCGTGCTCGAGCTCGACCCCAGGGACAACCGCGCGTACTTCATGCTGGCCCAGATTCGTGTGGAAGCCGAGGAGTTCGACGCGGCGCTGGAGCTTCTGCGCCAGGCGGTTGACATCGGAAGCGAGCGAGCACCGCTTCACAACCTGATGGCCGAGTGCTACATCGGCCTGAAACAACTCGATGAGGCAGAGGCGGAGATTCGTCGCGCGCTCGCGATGAACCCCGAGCTACCCACTGCCCACTACAACCTGGCGCTCGTCCACGAAGAGCGGGGCGACGTTCCGAAGGCGGTCAGTGCTTACGAGAAGGAGCTCACCATCTCGTCGAACAACTTCAAGACCCATTTCAATCTCGCGAAACTCTACGGGACGGTCGATCGGCCACAGAAAATGGCGGAGCACTTCGAGCGATCGATCGAGCTCAATGAGGACTTTGCCATCGGGTACCTCTACCTGGCCAAGTACCACCTGGACGCCGGGAATCTCGACGAGGCGGAGAAGCTGGCGCTGAGAGGCATCGAGCTGGAGCCGGAGCCATCGATGGCACCGCTCGGCCACTTCATTCTGGCGGATGTCTACAACCGGCTCGGCCGCTTCGATGACGCGAATCGTGAGCTTCGAGCCGCCCAACGCCTTTCAGGCTCGTAAGCCCGGATTCACTTGCCGGCGTAGGGCACTCCTTTCGTCATCCACTCCGGAGCGGGAGCGCCCTTCAAATGGTGGTCGAAGAATCCATCATCTTGATCGAGTAGTCGAGCTTGTTGGCGTACTTCTGCAGATGGTGGGGCTCGCCCCGGTACTGCAGGAAGATGCACTCTTTTCCGAGACGGCGCATGGCGAGGTAGAGCTCGATGCCCTGATACCACGGAACCGCCCCGTCCTCGTCGCCGAACTGGATCAGCAACGGAGTGTCGATGCGATCCGCGAAGAACACCGGCGAGTTCTCGACGTAGCGCTCCGGATACTCCCAGAGGCTTCCTCCGATGCGGCTCTGCGTCTTCTCGTACTGGAATTGCCGGGCCAGACCCGTGGACCAGCGAATCCCGCTGTAGGCGCTCGTCATTATTGATGAGTGGATCGTTCCAGTGCCACACGTCGAGCTCGCGTTCGGCGACGATGGCGTCGAGATCGTAGGGAGCGAACGGCTCCTCGTCGTCGTCTGTCCTCGACACCTTTGTTTCTTGCGGACGCAGCCCGAAAAACAAGCGTCTGCCGTCCTCGCTGAACGCGACCTCGTTCGTCAGCGGAATGAAGGATTCCGGTCCGACGTCGTCCGAGGACAGGAGTTTTTTCGTCTTGCCGTCCCAGATCGAGAGCCGAGCGCTTCGAGCGTCGGTTCGACGGCAAAGACCGCCCAGCGTGAATCAGCGCCGATCACCGCGTCGGCGCCGCGTGCGATCCGATACTCGGTCTCACCGGCAGTCGCACGCACGACTCCCTCTCCGTCGCCTCGATCAGGCTTCAGCTGATAGGCCACCCAGGCGCCGTCGTCCGAGAGGACGACGTCCTCGATCTGACGGAACTTCATCAACTCGTCGAACGTGAACGGTCGCTTGGCGGCCGTGGCGAGGGCCGGGATGAGAAGAGCGGTCAGAAGAAACAGGCATAAACGCATGAGCGTCCTCCGAGTTCGGGTTCGAGGCGGTGTAGTTTAGCCCTTGAAGCCGACGGCGCACCAGAAGGGTGGTGCGTCCGAGAAGCGAATATCCACGAAGCCCGCGTCCTCCATCATGCTCTTGATCTCTTCCGCGGTGAATCGCTGTTCCAGCGGTGTTCCGAAGCGATCGCGCGCGTCGGTGCGCATCGTGTAGAAGCTGCGGTGCCGGTAGAGGGACAGTGGGAAGGACGACACGTCCGCGCCGGCCGCTTCGAGCAGCGCGGGCGAGCGGCCAGTAGACGACGAGCGTCATCGCGTCGCAGACGCGATCCTTCAAGGTGGCGGGAAGCGCCACGATGGCGCGGCGCATCAAGTCCGACACCTTCCAGAGCGCACGGAACCATACAGGACGGTTGTCGAAAGCGTAGTAGAGATAGACGAGAAAAGGAGCCCCTTTCTTCAGCGCCCGGACACAGGAGGCGAGTGCGACGCGGGTGTCGGGAACGTGGTGGAGAACACCGAGGGAGTAGGCGAAGTCGAGCGATCCTTCGTCGAAGGGCAACGCGTCGACGCTCGCGTGGTAGAAGACGACGTTGGAAACGGCGTGAAGATTCTGCCGCGCCACGGCGAGTGCCTCGTCACTGGCATCGAGACAGTGAAGCTCACGCACGCGCTCGGCCACGCGGCCCGCCCATCGTCCCGAGCCACACCCGATATCGGCGCCGCAGCAATCGGGCGCGAGCCGCTCCCAGGGGAAGATGAGAAAGTAATCGTCGAAGAGTGCCGCGAGCTCTTCATCGCCGACCGCGGACTGGTCGAAGCGGGACCATTCGTGGCCGAAGGAGCGGACGGTGGCCTCGTCTAGATTCGTGTCGCTTCGTTGCATTCGACCCTAGCAGCACTACCAGAATAAGGGGTAGATTGGCGAGCAGCAAACTAGTGCCCTGGCGATTTGCTTCCCTTCATGACGACGACTAGACTCCCGCCGAGGTTGCCAATGCCACTCGAGCCCGGACAAACCCTCGGCCCCTACGAGATCGTGGAGCCCATCGGTGCGGTGGCATGGGCGAGGTCTACAAGGCCAAAGACACGCGCCTCGACCGCACCGTCGCCATCAAAGTGCTTCCCGAGCACCTCTCCTCTCAGGAGGAGCTGAGGCAACGCTTCGAGCGCGAGGCCAAAGCGATCTCGGGCCTGAACCACCCCAACATCTGTACGCTCTACGACGTCCACCTTCGCCAAGGCTCCGGCGGACAGGTCGGCTCACCTGATGACATTGATTACATGGTCATGGAGCTCATCGAGGGCGAGACCCTGGCCGAGCGGCTCCGGACCGGACCCCTTCCTCTGGACAAGGCGCTCGAGGTCGGCGCGCAGATCGCCGACGCGCTCGACAAAGCCCACGGGCAGGGTGTGGTCCACCGCGACCTGAAGCCGGGAAACGTCATGCTCAGCAAAGCCGGGGCCAAGCTCCTGGACTTCGGTCTCGCGAAGCAGCACGGCGCCGCCGGCCCCGACGATGTCTCCGGCCTCTCCGCCCTCCCCACCGAGGCAAAGGCACTCACCCAGAAGGGCTCGCTTCTCGGCACGTTCCAGTACATGGCTCCCGAGCAGCTCGAGGGAGGGGATGCGACCCCGCGAACCGACATCTTCGCTCTCGGTGCGGTGCTCTACGAAATGGTGACGGGACGCAAGGCGTTCGGCGGCAAGAGCACGGCGAGTCTGGTCACGGCAATCATGTCCTCCGAGCCACCAGCGCCTTCCACCGTGCAGAGCATGACGCCGCCGGCACTCGACGCGGTGGTGCGAACGTGCCTGGCGAAGGATCCGGACGAGCGCTGGCAATCGGCGGGTGACGTCGGACGTCAGCTGAAGTGGATCGCAGAAGGCAGATCGCAGCCCGATGTCGTCGCCGCCCCGGCGGCGAAACGGCACGCACCGAGGCCGCTGCTCGTAGGACTGACGTCTTTGGTCGTCGGCGCCATGGCGGCGGGCGCGCTCATGTGAGCACTCATGAGCCCGGACGATGCTGCGAGGCCTTTGACCGCATTCAGCGTCACCGTCCCACCGGATGAGCCACTCCGGGGAAACCTGACCCTGTCGCCCGACGGCCGGACGCTGGCCTACGTCGCGTTCCAGGATGGCGTGGCCCACACGTTTCGGCGCACCCTGGACTCCGTGGAGCCCGTTCTGGTGCCGGGTACCGCCAACGGGAACTCGCTCCCGATCTCTCCCGACGGACAGTGGCTCGCCTTTCGAGACGGGGGCGACGGCATGCTGAAGAAAGTGAGCCTGTCCGGTGGCTCACCGGTAACCCTTGCCGAGGCGGGAGGCGCAGCGGAAGGCGCAGGCTCGGATTGGGGGGATAACGACCACCTCCGGCCGCTTGTCTCGCCTCGAGCGCCTGCATCATGCGCTCCGCAAGGTCTCCCTCGGCCTTCTCGAACGCCTCCGCCATCGCCGGCCAGACCGCATCGCTCAGCATCAAATTGGCCTGCGCCGAGTAGTTGTCGCCCACAAGGTGGCCGGCGGCCTGGATGTCGCTCTTGCCCGTCCAGGCATCCACGCGACCCTCGGAATCGATCATCGCCACTTGCCGAAAGTCACGTCCCTCATCCGCCGCTACCAGCGCTTTCAAAGCTTCGGGCGCACTCCGACCGGCACGCATCAGATCGAGGCCGAGCTTCCCGTACGCAGGGTCGATGAAGGACTGGGTGGCCACCGCACCCACACCGGCTTCCGCCCAGGACACGTTGGAGCCGACCGAGAACCAGTGCGACTGCACCGCCACGCCGAGCTGGCCGGTGGCGGGGTCCCGAGCGACGATCGAGTACGTGTGGACCGGGCGGCGAGGCCTCGCCTCCTCAGCAGCGGCAATCGAGCCGAGGATGAGAGCCGCGACAACGAGCGTACTTCGCATGGGTCGATCCTCCTCAATACCCGCGGGCGCCTCCATGAGTCCTCGGATCCGAGCCGCCAAACTTGAGGCCGGTGACCGGGTCGACAAGGATGGCCTGCACGAGCGCGAAACCGCCCGAGTACGGCGGGCGCACCACGAGGCGGTGCCCCATGCGAGTGAGCTCCTGGCGGACATCCTCCGGAATGCGCTCCTCCATGAACACTTCGTAGAGATTGCCCTCGGCGTGAATTCGAGGCGCATCGATGGCAGCCTGGATCCCCATCCGGTAGTCGATGACGTTCGTCAGCGTGCGCAGGATGGCGGTGATGATGCGTCGGCCTCCGGGAGCGCTCAGGATCATGTAGGGCTTGCCGTCCTTGACCACGATGACCGGACCACTGTTGCGAAGGTTCCGTTTGAACGGTGCGATCGATTGGGGATGTCCTGGGCGCGGACTGAGGCTGTACATGGAGCTGTTCAGCGTGATGCCGAGACCCGGCACGGTGACCTTCGAGCCGAAGCCACGCAGCAGGCTGGTCGTCAAGAGCAGCAGGTTCCCGTGGCGATCCGCCGCGCAGAGAAAGGTCGTGTCCTCCTCGCCGCTCCCGCGGAACGCATCGGAAGGTGACGTCGCCGTCTGGCCGGCACGATGGAATCCGTCGGTTTCCCGGTAGAGCTTGTAGCCGCTCCCCTCGTACTTCCACGGATCGCCCGGCTCGAAGAGCTGCGCTTTGTTCACGTCGATGGCCTTGGCGCGCTCGCGGCCGTAGGCCCAGGACATCATGCCGTCGTAGGGCACGGGAACCTGGTCGCGGTCGCCCGAGTACTCGTATCGGTCCATGAAGGCCAGCTTGAGCGCCTCGATGAAGACGTGCGTCGACTGGGTGGTGTTGTAGCCCATCTCATGAAGATCGAAGGGCGCGAGGATGTTCAACACCTCGGCGATGGTGGCTCCGTTCGAGCCCTGAGGGTAGCTGAGAATCGTATGGCCGCGGTACTGGGTATCCACGAGAGGGGTGACCTCGACCTGGTAGCTGGTGAAGTCTTCTTTCGTCAGGATCCCGCCGTTCGCCTGAATGTAGTCGACGATCCCATCGGCGATCTCTCCTCTGTAGAAGAAGTCGCGCCCGCCCTCGGAAAGCCTACGCAGGGTGTTGGCCAGATCCTTGAAGATGATCCGGTCTCCCACCTCGGGCGGGTTGCCACCGGGCAGGTACATGTCGCGCGAGCCGGGAAACCGGGACAGCGTCTCTGCGCTGCCGCTCACCGCACGCACGTAGAGCTCGTCGGCGATGAATCCCTCCTCCGCCACGCGAATGGCCGGTGCGAGCACTTCCTGCCAGGAGAGCGTTCCGTAGTTGTGAACGAGATGCCAGTAACCCGCCACGGTGGAAGGAGCAAACATCGCGCGATAGCCGGTGTGGTTGGCATCGTCCCGGACCTTGATCCGCCAGAGATCTCCGGGGTAACCCGGTGGATCTTCGATGACCTCGAACATGTCGGATGTGGCTCTGGCCGGCGCCCGGGAACTGGCGTCGATCGCGAGGTAGCGCCCCGTCTCAGCATGATAGAGGGCCATATGCCCCCCGTGCCCACCGATCCCGCTGCTGTACGGTTCGTACACCGCCATCAAAAAGGCGATGGTCACCGCGGCATCGATCGCGTTGCCGCCCTCCTGCAGCACACGCAGCCCTTCTTCCGTCGCGCGGTCGTCGCACAAAGCGACCACTCCGTGCCGGGCTACGACTTCTTTCTGTTCGCGATAGTACTGGCCGAGCACGGGTGCACTCGCGCACAGGCAGGACATGGCGATTACGAGCAAGCGTCGACCGATCACTTGTCAGCTCCATCGCTGGTTGCAGAGCCAGCGCGAACGATCCCCACGTTGTCCTGAATCTCGACCCTCGTCCCGAACGGCTCGGAGAAGCGGACCACGTCATCCAGAATCTTCTTCGCCAGAGCGGGCTCGGCCAGCATGGGACGCCCCCGGACGGTTCGCGGCTTTCCGTGTCCGAGCGAGATGGGATAGAGCCGGAGCTCGTAGAACTCACCCCCTCGCCATTCCGGAACCGCCACAACCGCCTCGGCATTCATAGGCGTTCCGGGAAACCCGCGGCGGTGGCCGGCAAACACATCGGCCCCCGCGTCGATCACCGCATGGGCGAAGGTTGACGAGAAACTCCGCGGGCTGCCAGCGCTCCATGTAGCCTTCGTGCGCATGGATGGTCACCATGACGTAGTCCGCCTGCTCGCTCGCGTTTCGAACGACCGCGGTGATCTCGTCGAGATCGCCGGGATGCGGCTCCGTCCGTACGTCGGGCGCATCCCCCACCACGAAACGGTTGCCGAGGACGTTCAAAAGCTGGCCATCCGCCGGCGGCCACCGGAAGCCCGGCCTGCCGCTCATCCCATCTCGTTCATCGTGGCCTTCAGCTCATCGAATCGTTCCTGGGTCACGGCGTAGGTCCGCTGATGCCTCAGCGGGTTGAGCCCCGGTCGGGCGGGGATTCCGTTGCGAGGTTTTCCCGCCCGATGGTGCGGCGGCAAGGACATGCTTGGTGGTCACGCGCATGCCGGTCACTCCGTAGTCCTTGGCGTGGTTGTTGGCACGGGAGACCATATCGATGCCCAGCCAGACGAGCTCGTCGACAAGTGGCGGATCGACGCGCTGGTAGGGTCCGTCCGCTTCCGCTTCCGCCCACCCTTCGTAGTCGTGGAGCAGAGTGTCCTTGCGGTAGTAGTGCGTGAGAACGTGGGGGCGATTCGGTAAGCTGAACGCCGGGTGTGTCGTTTTTCTCGCGGGCAGAGAGAGAGGGAAAAAAGGACTGGACAAACGCTGGCTGACTGTGTAACCTCAGGCTGGGAGGAAAACAGTGACCCAGGCAGGAAACGCTGCACTCGACACCGCAGCCAAGCGACCCACCTTTTGCGGCACGACCGTGACCGACGAGGAATGGAGCGTGCTGACGGAGATCATCGCCACGTGTGGTCTGTCCCGGAACGAGCTGGCGCGCACGATCTGTGAGGGCAGGACGGAGGTGAGAAACGCCGGAGGCGCCACCAGCCGTCCATACGGACCGCGCGCCGCATAATCGGCGTCGAGCCACAGCGGGTTGTCGTCACTGATGCCGAATGCGAAGTGACGAATCGCATCGGCGGTGACCTCCGAGTTCCACGGTGTTCGCTCACGGACCTCCTTGCCGGTGAGCTCTTTCGAGCGCTCTACGAACGCATCGATCTCAGCGTTGACTTCTCTATCAGCGGTGTCGACCATTCAGTTCTCCAAACGGATTCCTAGGATCGAGCGCATAGAATCTCCATCAGCGGCTCGAGGCTCTCGAGGTTCTCTAGCTCCTCCACCCGTGCGACGGCCGTCTCGATCCGCTCTTCCGACAGCACTTCGCTCGCACACTCGTTGAACTTCAAAACCAGCTCTTCCCGCGAAAGCGGGAGCGCCGGGCCGCCGCGGTACTCCCCCGCTTCGCGTGTGAGCAGACGACCATTCTTCATCTGCACTTCGACGACGCTGCGCATTTTATCCGCACCCTGACGCTCGATGGCCTCGTCGAAAACGGTCTCCACCCGCTCCATGAACGACTGCACCGGTTCGCTCCGCACGAAATCGTCGGAGAACTCCTGGATCCCCGCCTTCCGGCGAAGCGCGATGGCGGACATCATGAACGGAATGCAGAACTTCGCCTCGAGCTCGTTTTGCGCCGTCTTGTAACGGAGCGGATTCAGGATGTTGGAGCCCGCGCGGACCCGCACGCGCTCGATGGCATCGGCAGACACATCGTTGTCAATCACGAGCCCACGCATGGCATCCATCGTCGGGTGACCGAGGCAACCGCAGGGGTAGGGTTTGATGGAAACGCCGGGGTCGAGCAGTGTGAGTGGATTCCCGAGGCGTCCAACGATCCGCTCCGGATCGAACGCGGGAGCCTCCGCTCCGTGGCTGAAGACCTGAAAGAACCCCCACCGGCCATCGAGACCTGCCGCGTCGGCGGTATAGCCACGGGAGGCCAGAAGTGTCGCCCGTACGCCGTTCTCCGTGGCTCGACCCACGTGAAGGGGCTTGGTCATCGTACCGAAGTTCGCACGGATGCCCGAGGCGGAGCTCACCGCAATGCCCAGGCAGTGGCCGAGAGCTTCCCGCGACAACCCGACGAGCTTCGCGGTGCTCGCCGCAGCGCCGAACGTCCCAATCGTGGCCGACGAGTGGAAGCCTTTCTCGTAGTGGCTCGGATCGATCGCTTCGGCGATCTTGCACTCCACTTCAACGCCGACGAGAACCGCGGTGAGAAGCTCTTTGCCCGAGATCGAGCGCGCCTCGCCGATGGCGAGCGACGCCGCCAGCGCCGGAACGGTCGGATGGGTCAAAAGCCCGAAGATACGGTCCGGGGTCGTGGACAGCTGGGTGTCGTCGTAGTCGTGGGCGTGCCCGCTGGTGCCGTTGGCCAGCGCGGCCAGCGCCACAGGTGCTCTGAACGCGCCTTCACCGAGTGTCGAGGCTTCCGCTCGTCCTTCGTAGCTCTGGATCTCTTCTCGAAGAATGCGGCTCGCCGAGGAGGCCGAACCGGCAAGCATCACGCCCAGACTGTCGAGGACCTGGATCTTGCTCTGCTCGATGGCGCGCCCGGGGAAGCTCTGCCAGTCCGCGGCGGAGATATAGTCGATAACCGCTTCGCTCGCACCCGTCTCTGTCACGCTGCGCCCTCCCCACTCTCACCCGCACGGTTCGCCCATCGTGCGCGCACCAGCGGCAGCAGGAAGCTCAGCGCCGCAAGTCCGAGGAGCACCAGACTGCCAGGCTCGCGGAAGAAGATGGTGTGGTCTCCGCTCGAGAGCGTCAGCGCCCGCCGGTAGTTCGTCTCCACGAGAAAGCCAAGTACCATCGCCAGCACCATGGGCGCAAGGGGAAAGCCGTACCGGCGCATGAGGTAGCCGAGAACTCCGAAGGCGAAGGCAACACCGACGTCGAAGACGCTGTTCCCGACCGCATACGCGCCGACAACGGAAAGCCCTAGAATCCACGGGGTGAGCGTGCTCCGCCGCAGCGAAAGGATGCGGACCCACAATGGGATGCCGAGGAGGCCCACCGCCAGCATGAACAGCGTCGCCAGCGCCAGCCCGCCGTAGAGGCTTCCGACCAACTCACCGTGCTCCGACATCAACATCGGCCCGGGGTTCATCCCATGAACCATGAAGCCGCCAAGCAGAATGGCAGTGCTGGCGGAGCCTGGAATACCGAGCGTGAGAAGCGGAATCATGGCCCCGCCCACACATGCGTTGTTCGCGGCCTCGGGAGCGGCCACACCTTCGAGCGCTCCCGTGCCAAAGGCTTCTGGTGTTTTCGAGACCCGGCGCGCCTCGTGGTAGGCGATGAGCGAAGCAATGGTCGCGCCCGCGCCGGGGATGGCGCCGACGAGCGCCCCGATGAGTCCCGAGCGAAGAATCGTGGGGCTCAGCTGCCACAGCTCGGCGATCGTGGGCAGGGCCGCGGAAACCTCGGGGCTCGAAGTGGCCACCTCGCTTCCTTCCTCGACGAGCTTCAGCAGCTCCGAAACGGCGAAGAGCCCGATGAGCGCCGGCACGAGCGGGATGCCGTCGAGGAGCCCGAGAACGTCGAACGTCAGTCGAGGGCTCCCCGTCAGCGCGTCCACGCCCGCGACGCAAAAAAGAAGGCCCAGCGTGACGCTGATGAAGCCTTTCAAGGCACCCTCGCTCACCATGTTGGCCACGATCGAAAGCCCGAAGAGGCCGAGCGCGAAGTACTCCGCGGGACCGAATCGCAGAGCCAGGCTGGCGATGGGACCGCTGGCAACCACCAGAACGGCGACTCCGAGAAGACCACCGAGCGTCGAGGAGATGATCGAGGTCCCGAGCGCTTTTCCCACCTGTCCCTTCTGCGTCAGCGGGTAGCCGTCAAAAGTCGTCGCGAGCGCGGGCGGCGTTCCAGGCACACCGACGGTGATGGCCGTAATGGAGCCACCGTATTCGGCGGCCATGTACAGCGACACCATCATCAGGAAAGCGGGCGTCGGAGACATCACGAACGTGAACGGGAGCAGAATCGCGAGCCCGGTCGTCGAGCTGAGGCCAGGCAACGCCCCGATGAGAACTCCGAGACTCGTGCCGGCGGCGATGAAGAGCAGGTTCGATGGTTCGAGCGCGGTGGCGAGTCCGTCGAAAAAGAGGTCGAGCACGTCGATGCGTCAGATCGTTCCCGGCAGCATCACCTGGAACACTTTGTAGAAAACGGTGTACGTAAACAGATCGAAGAGCAACGGCACGACAAGGAGCACGTACCAGCGCCGCTCCCCGAGAACGAGCATGAACGCAAACAGCAGTACAGGGAAAAGGAGGAAGCTGTTGACGCTCTCGAAAAGGTAAAGAAAGGCGGCCAGGAGCACACAGGCTACGAGGACGCGGCCCGCTCGCCGCGGATCACCCGCTTCCTTTGGCCCCTTCGAGCGCAGGCTGGTACCGAGCAGCACAAGTGCCAGAACGATGAGAGCACTCGCAAGAACGTGCGGAAAAAGGGCTGGCCCGGGTGCCCCGGGCGCCAGCGCCTCCGGGTACGTGGCGGCGTCCCGATAAACAACGGCAGAGAGCGCGATCAGAGCGAGAGCCGTTAGGAGATCGGCCCAAGCGACGCTTCGTCCGCCTTCCACCACGAAGAGTCAGCGCACCAGCGGGAGGTTCAGAGCTTTCATCAGCTCGCGGTTCTCGACGACTTCGCGCTCCACCCAGCCTTGAAACGCCGCGGGGCTCGTCATCCAGGCGGGCGATAACTCAGCGTCATTCAGGTACGCCTGAAACAGGGGATCCTTCACCGTTCGTTCCAGCAGCGAGCGGATGCGAGTGACGACATCCGCCGGAAGCCCGCCCGGTCCCATCACCCCACGGATCTGTGCGGCCTGGATGTCGTAGCCTTGTTCCTGGTAGGTCGGGACGCCTGGCAGAGAGAGAAGTCGCTCCGCCGAGGACACGCCCAGCACGCGGAGCTTTCCGGCCCGAACGTGCTCACCGACGATGACCGAGTTCGTGTGCACGGCATCGGTATGCCCGCCGAGACAGGCGACAGCAGCGTCCCCTCCGCCATCGTAGGGAATCCAGCGAATATCCGCGCCTCCCGCGGCGCTGGCAAGGCGTGAAAAGGCGAGGAAGTGAGACGAGACGGCGCCGAAGCCCGAGATGCTCAACTCTCCCGGGTTCTTCTTTGCGTGATCGAACAGGTCCGCGAGGCTCTGAAACGGACTGTCGGCCCGCACCGCGATGACGAACGGCTCCATCCCGATCCGCATCAAGTAGGTGAACTGGCGGGGCCGGAAAGGGAGGCGTCCCGAGGCCATGTTGATGAGCTGGCTCGCGGTGAGCGTCGAGAGCGTGTAGCCGTCCTTGCGCCGCTTCAGCAGGTGCGTCATCGCGAGCGCACCGCTTCCGCCCCGGCGGTTGAGAACGGTGATCTTCTGACCGAAGTGGCGCTCGCCCGCCCTGGCAATCGCTCGCGCGAGACGGTCGTTGGGCGAGCCCGGATTGGACCAGCAGAGAAGTGTGATCGGCCTCTCGGGATACTCGGCGAGCGCCGGGGACGCCGCGCCCAGAGCGATCCATCCGACAAGTAATCGAACAGCATGGGGCACGCGATCACCTCGAGCAGGCATTCTCGTCCCGCCGGCCCCGGTGCGCAACCGGCTCAATGGGACGGCGACCGACCGGTGGTTCGTTGCTCGAACGGCGGCGGACCGGGGAACCCTGGAGGGTTTTCCTCGATCAACCGCAGCACCTCTTCGATGGCCGCTTCGAGCTGTGGATCTCCACCCTTCGCCATCAACCCCGGGTCGTCTACGACCGGGAGGTCCGGCTCCACTCCGTGCCCCTCGGCAAACCAGACGCCGTCGGGGCTGAAAATGCGACCGGGCGGTACGGTGAAAAAGCCACCGTCGATCGTACAATGACCAACCGCGGGGCCTATCAGGCCGCCCCAGGTGCGTTCGCCGATGAGCGGCCCGACGTTCATCTGCTTGAAGAAGAAGGGAAAGGCATCGCCGCCCGAGCCTGCCCAGCCGTTGATGAGCATGACTTTCGGCCCGTAGTGAGCGACGCTCGGATGGGTGACGACGGCGCCATGACGAAATCCGCGTCCCTTTTCGATTAGACAGAGCCGCCCTAGCTTGGCACAGTTCACCTTTGTCAAAACCGGCTCCGGTTTGATATGTAAACGTACGTAACCCGGATACGGAGGTTCCCATGGTCATCCCGAAGCGTTTCCTGCTCGTGATTCTGGTCTCATATCTGACGGCGGCCCCCGCTGCCGCTCAAGAAGACGTGCTGGGCACGATCGACTTTCCCAACGCCGGAAGCGAAGCGGCGCAGAATGCTTTCCTCAACGGCGTTCGGCTCCTCCACAGCTTCGAGTGGGACGACGCGGCGGAAGCCTTCCAGGAGGCCCAGCGGATCGACCCCGATTTCGCGCTCGCGTACTGGGGCGAGGCCATGAGCCATACCACCGGCCATCACTTCCCTCCCGGACAGGATATGTCCGCGGCCCGGGAGGCGCTCGGCAAGCTGGCGAAGAGCCGCTCCGAGCGGCTGGCGAAGGCAACGACGGAGCGTGAAAAGGGTTACCTCGAAGCGGTCGAGATTTTGTACGGCCCGGGCGACCGGAAGGAGCGCGCCGTCGCCTATTCCGAAGCGATGGGGCAGCTATCGGCAAAATATCCGGACGATCTCGAGGCGGCCGCGTTCTACTCGTTGTCGCTGATGCGGACGCAGGTCCGGGGCGAGGAGAGTCTCCGAGAGGACGTGATGGCGGGAGCGATCGCGCAGGGCATTTTTCGGCAGAACCCGGACCATCCTGGCGCGGCCCACTACATCATCCACGCGTTCGATAGTCCCATTCACGCTCCGATAGCACTCTACGCCGCCGACAAATACGCCCAGATCGCCGCGGCGGCGGTGCACGCACTACACATGCCGACGCACATTTTCGTGCAGCACGGAATGTGGAATCGTGTCGCCGCCTCGAACCGAGAGTCCTACGACGCGTCGGTGGCGCGGGCCAAGCGCAAAGGGCTGTCTCCGACACGCTATTCGTTCCACGCGCTCTATTGGCTTCAGTACGCACATCTCCAGCAAGGCCGTTACGACGAGGCAGAGCAGAGCGTCGAGGAGATCCGGGGGATCGCGGCGCTCGAAGAGGCGACCCGAGGCGCGAAGGAGCGCTTCCGGCGCATGGAAGCTCTCCAGACCGTGGAGACGGAGCGCTGGAAGGTCGCCGACGTATCGCAGATCCTCGAGCAGATCGAGGGCGACGCCAGCTTCGACTCTCGAACGGTAGGCGTGGTGCTGTTCGCGAACGGCGTGAGTGCCGCGAGAACGGGAGAGCTCGACTCCGCCAAACGATCGCGCGACGGTCTCGCCAAACTCAAAGAGAAGACGACCGCCGATGAGACCAACGGTGTCGAGCAGGTCGAGATCATGATGCTCGAGCTGGAGGCTCTCATCGCACTCGCGGAGGACCGCAACGACGACGCCCTCGTGTCGCTGAAAAAAGCGACTGTGGTCGCCGAATCGATGGAACCGCCGTCCGGCCCCCCCGGCGAGTCACCTCTCGACTCTCCGGTCAAGCCGGCCCACGAGTTGTACGCCGAGACGCTTCTCGAGCTCTCGCGTCCAGACGAGGCGCTCGAGCAATTCCAGATCTCGCTGCTCCGGATGCCGATGCGTGCCCGCTCACTGGTGGGTGCCGCGCGGGCCGCCTCCGCCGCCGGACAGAAGGACCTGGCGCGGCGCTACTACGGAGATCTGCTGGCTATTCCCGACTACGGCAGCGACCTGCCCGGGCGGGAGGAAGCCGAGCAGTTCGTGGGCCCGACGGAGAACTGAGGGCGGGCGGGGAGAAAACACAACGCAAAGACGCAAAGTGTCCTTGCGGTAGTAGTGCGTGAGAACGTGGGGGCGATTCGGTAAGCTGAACGCCGGGTGTGTTGTTTTTCTCGCGGGCAGAGAGAGAGGGAAAAAAGGACTGGACAAACGCTGGCTGACTGTGTAACCTCAGGCTGGGAGGAAAACAGTGACCCAGGCAGGAAACGCTGCACTCGACACCGCAGCCAAGCGACCCACCTTTTGCGGCACGACCGTGACCGCCGAGGAATGGAGCGTGCTGACGGAGATCATCGCCACGTGTGGTCTGTCCCGGCACGAGCTGGCGCGCACGATCTGTGAGGGCCTGGGGTGGGTTCGTCGGAACGGCAATCTCAAGACCCGGGAATGCTACGAGTACCTGGAGGTTGTCGAAGCGAAGGGGCTGGTGACGTTGCCCCCGCGTCACGAGCAGCGGCGCCGCGGACCGACGAGCATCCACTACACGAAGGCTGGTCGCGAGCGGCCACGGCGTGAGGGCAAGCTATCGGACGTCGCTCCGGTGATGCTGGGCTTGGTGGCGAACGCTGAGGAGCGAGCGCTATGGAGGGAACTGGTCGCGCGTTACCACTACCTGGGCCACAAGGTGGCCTTTGGCGCGCACCTGCGGTACTTGGTCTGGATGTCGAATCCTCGGCGGGAGCTCTGTGGGTGCGTGCAGTTCTCCTCGGCGGCGCGGTGGCTTCAGGCGCGTGACGGCTTCATCGGTTGGGATGACGCAACGCGGCAGAAGAACCTTCCCCGGGTGGTCAACAACAGTCGGTTCCTGATCCTGCCGTGGCTTTCCATCAAAGGCCTCGCGAGTCACGTGCTGTTCGTTGGCAGCGCGAGTGGTGGTCGATGACTGGGAGGAAGCCTACGGGGTGAGGCCGGTGTTGCTCGAGACGTTTGTGGAGAGGGAGCGTTACGAGGGGACGTGCTATCTGGCAGCGAACTGGGTGGAGGTGGGAGTGACTTCGGGCCGGGGCCGGATGGACCGGCACAAGAGAAAAGCCGAAGCGGTGAAAACATGCTTGGTGTATCCGCTGGTGCGTGAGTTTCGCCGAGAGCTCGGCGTTTCGCGATGAAGGTCGAGCGGGCCGAGCTCCTGCGCCTGGAAGAGCGGCTGTCGAAAGGGGAGATTCCCGAGGATGCGTGTCCGGTGCTGCTCGAGGCGGTGCGTCATCTGCTGCGATGTCGCTATCGTCGAGGCGCTGGCATGGCGACAACGGAACGTCGCGCGAAACGCACGAAGGCAAAGGGGAAAGGGAAGAACAAGGGCCACGGGCGCAACGGGGCCAAGGACTACCCTGGTGCCGAGCACGTAGCGGTTTCGCATCCCGAGCTGAAGGCGAGCGGCCCCTGCCCCGAGCCACTGTGCCGGGGCAAGCTCTACGACACCCATGCGGCGAACAAGGATGTGGAGCTGAAGGCTCAGCCGCCGATCCAGGCGACGGTGTACGAGCGCCAGATGCTGCGATGCGCAAGTTGCCAGAAGACGTTCACAGCGCCACTTCCGTCTCAGGCCTGGGCGAGCAAGTACCATCCGAGTGTGGACGCGGTCGTTTCGGTGTTGCGCTACGCCATGGGCATGCCCCACCACCGCCTGGCGCAGTGGCAAAAGTGGGCGGGGGTTCCGTTTGCCGCCTCCACGCAGTTCGAGCGGGTCGAAGCGATGGCGAATGCCGTGTTCCCGGTCTTCCGCCACATGGAGACGATAGCCGCGAACCGGCCGCTGGTTCACAGTGACGACACCGGCGCACGGATCCTCACGTTGATGGCGGAGAACGAGACCTTGACTCAAGGCAAAGGCGAGCGCACGGGCATCTTCACCACGGGCATTGTTGCCCGCGGCTTGGACGCCACGCTTGCTCCGATCATCCTGTACGCGAGCGGACGACGGCATGCGGGCGAAAACATGGACCGGCTCCTGAATCAGCGCACCGTTCAGGAGAGCGATGTCATCCATATGGCCGACGCCTCCTCGATGGCACCGCGCTCGCCGCGACGGATTACCGCCAAGTGCATGGTGCACGCACGCCGCTACTTCTTCGAGGCCGAGCCAGCCTTCCCCGAACACTGCGAGCGGGTGCTCGAGGACATCGCGACCATCTACCGCAACGACGACGAAACGCGCGACATGACCCCCGATGCGCGGCTTGCATATCACCAGCAACACAGCCGGCCGGTGATGGATGCGCTCTACGAGTGGATCGAAAAGCAGTTCCGCGAGCGCGTGGTGGAGCCCAACAGCCGCCTTGGAAAAGCCTTTTCCTACGTCAAAAATCACTGGCAAGGGCTAACCCGCTTCCGCGAAGTGCCGGGCGTGCCCCTCGACAACAACGAGGTCGAGCAGGAGCTGAAGCCCTCACAACGGCATCGCAAGAACTCGCTCTTCTTCAAGACCCAGGCAGGCGCCGACGTGGGCGACGTGCTCCTGAGCATGATCCGCACCGCGGTAAAAAACGGTGTCGCCCCGGTGCACTATCTGACGAACATCTCCATGCACGCTCGAGACGCTAGAGCAGCACCCGAGTCGTGGCTGCCTTGGAGCTACCAGAAGACGTTGGAAAGGCTCAACCGACCCGCCGCCACGGCTCGGCCATCCCCGCTCGCAGCGGAAGTCCGTTGTAGATAAGCACCGCCAACTGCTCGGCGGGTAGCGCCGCAACGCCATCCGTCGTCTGACGCGGCCACCACTGCAGGCGCCCCTTCGAGAAACGCTTCTGGCACAACCAAAAGCCCTGGCCGTCGTAGACCAATAGTTTGAGGGCCGTGCCTGAACGGTTGCGGAAAACGAATAGCGTTCCGAGGAATGGGTCGAGCTGGAACTGTTGCCGGCACACACAAGCCAAAGAATCGATGCCCTTGCGGAAATCGACGGGCTCGCAGGCAACCAGCACCTTCAGCTGGGGAACGAGCTGGATCATGCTCGGGAGCTGCCTTCCAGCGCGCCGAGCACGAAACGACACACGGCTTCGACCAACTCATTCTCACCCTCGCCGCTCGCCGTCACGACCGTGAGGCTCCCCGCTGCGCTCTCCACCGTCAGACGGCATCTGCTCGCTCCATGCTGAACCTCGCCGAGCGGCGGTGTCATCATGCCGCCCCCTAAGCCCATGCCGAACTGCGGCAGCTCGACGAACGCGTTGCCACTTGGAGCTAACGCCGTGACCCGCTCCGCCGCGCTCCGATCCTGTACTGTGCGCGGGGACCGACCCGTAGCACCCGTTCGCCCGTGCCCCTTGAAACGCTTCTCGCCCACAACGGCCCCTCCACTCTCTCGGACCTGTTTGAATCGCGCCGCATTGACTCGGAGATGACTGCAGATCGTGCTCGGCGCATACCGATCGAGCAACCCCAGCGCCGCTTTCCACAACTCCTCCGGGATCAGCCGTCCGTGTGGCTTCGCCCGCCATGCTTCGAACTGTTTCACAACGTCTTCGAGTTCTGCCTTCTTTGAGCGCATCGATGGCCTCCTTGAGCAATCTCTCCGCTCAACTTACGAACCCAACAGCACCTAAGTCACGCACTGCTGCCGCAAGGACACGACGCAAAGGCGCAAAGAAAAACACCGGCACTCACCCGATCCGGACCGCGGCTCATCGAAACCGCGGGAGGGCCACTTCGGGAAACTAACGCAGAGACGCAGAGCAAAGCCCGTACACGGCCGCCTCTGTAGAAAATCACAAGAAGATCAGACGGAACCCCGGAATTCCAGAACCCCGGAACAAACCATAGCCCTAGTCCGGGCAAGGGCTCTTTTCTCTGCGACTCCGCGCCTCTGCGTTGATGTTTTTCCGGAAGCGGCGCTAGCCCCAGCCGGACCAGTCCAGGCGATACTTTCTGCGCAGCTCGCGGACCATCCCGGGCAGGATGCGTTCCCGGCGGGCCGTCTCGAGAAACTCCTCCATGGCCCGCCTGACCCCCGTCGCGGCGGCCACGAGCTCCTTCGCGAGGGCCTGGCATTCGGGCGGCGCCAGAAAGTGGATCTCTCCCGGCCGCGACTGGGTCGTCATGCCCGCAACGCTGGGCGGCCTCTCCAACACCACGAACCAGTCACGGCCCGCATGAATGTCGTAGCCCTTCGTGACGTCCACGTTCGCCGTCAGGCCGGGCGATCGGCCCACCGCGTAGCGGTTCTCGCACGTATTCTTGTACCGCTTGAAGAGGCGATCCACGTTGTCCGCCATTCTCGCAATCTCGGCCATGCGCGGCTCGAGCTCTTTCGCGCGCTCCCGCTCCTCGTCCATCACCGAGCCGGTGGCTGAGATCTCGTCGGTGTTCCCGTCCTGCTCGAGGCCGAGCTCGGTGGGCGGCCCATCGGTGACGACGTCGTCCGTGTTGGAGTACGACTTCGCACTCTTGCCGGTCTCCGAGTTCTTCTGGCGCCGCTCCCGTTCCTTCTTCGCGACGTCGCCCAGAGACTGGGCAAACAGTGGTCCCGCGTAGAGTCCGAGAGTGACGGCCAGAGCCGTTGCGAGCCTCATCGCCTTGTCTCGTCCTTTGCGCCAGTATACCGCGCTCGAGCCGTCACTCTCGCACTACGCCAGCTCGTTCCGCTGTTGCCACAGCACCTCCAGTTTTGCAGAAACGATGTCTCGGATTCGCTTGTCGGAGATCCGCCTGACCCATGTCCTGGCGCGTCCGATGCTGAAATGCCGACCGAACTCCAGCTCGGGCAACGACCCGAAACGCCGCCCTCTTCGAGTTGAGATGTAGAGACTGTCCACAACGGCTTTTTCTGCGCTTGCGATCAAGAAGCCCTGGTCGTCACGGTACCAATCGAACCCAGCGAAGAACTTTGGATCGCTTTGATGGAACGAATACTTGGCCAACGGAGTTATCTCAACGTGAGAGTGGGCGGTAGTCGCCGCGTAGACCACCTGAGGAATCTGCTCGATGAGCCCAAGGAGGTGAAGCGCTGACAAGAAGGAGACGTAGACTCGATGAGCGCCACTGAGATAGTTGCCCAGCAAGAACTGATTGAAACGAGGGTCGGAGGGACACACCAGATCCCGCGCGCGGCACGCACCACAACACCCTGGCGCTCGAGGCTTCCGAGAGCTTGACTCGCCGCTCCTACGGACGTGCCTCGAAGCGCAGCGATCTCTCGCGTGCGGAACACGGGCCGACCCACGAGCTGAATCGTTCGATGGATGGATGGCTTACGTACCATCGCGGAGGCCCTGCTCGATCAGCGAAATAGTAACCAGGCGAATCTGATCCCAAAGGACTCTCGAGGCGTACCGTTCCTGGTTGTGCGGGCCAAAAAAACTCACCACCGTGTCCCGAAACTGCTCGTATTCCACGGAGTACGTGTTCGTGAGCGCCGCTTCCAACTCGTCCCGGGAAAACGCGCTCCGAAGATCCAGTTCCCGGAGCTCCGGCTGGGTGCTCAGGATGTGCAGGTCGAAGACGTCCCTGGCCTGAGGTACCGGCCTTCCGATCAGAGCCCTGACCTTCTGCCGAGCGGCGGCATCGGCTGTATAGTGAGGGAGGATCAACGAAGGCATGCGGTAGGCTCCGAGAACTTCAGGCCGAACCGGCTCAACCCGGATCGGCTCGTCCATTCCACGCCGAGACAACTTTATTTTCGTTGGCAGATCCTCGCCGGATGTCGTTTCGAGGTGTACCTTGAATCGCTGTACCGTTTCGGTTTGCTTGGCTTTCGACAAGTCCGGTGGTCGAACGCGCGCAATGCCATAGGTGCTGACGGTGGCATTCAGCCCGCCCGACTCCAGGATTGACATCACCTTGTCCCGAATCTGATGAACGGGCACCTCACAAACGTCCAGGTCGAGATCTTCCGAGTACCGGTCACTCCAAAAAAACAAACGGAGGTTGCCGCCCCCTTTGATCGACAAATATTCGGCGGGCACAGAGCTGGTAAAGGCGCGCAGAAACGTGAGGTGAAAGGCTTCGATCAGGGCAACCGGTGGCACGATATACGTATTGTAAAATCGATTATCCTAATTTCCAATACATAAATAGTCGGAGCTTCGGACACTCAACTTCGCCGGCGACGTTCGTCATCTTCATTTCTAACACATTGATATTTATACAGTTATCAAGGACTCCGGCAGCCCTCGCTTCGCCGGCGAGCCTTCTTTGGCGATCGGGCTCCGGGCCGGGCACAGCGGTGCTCCATCGGGCTATTCGTGCCAGTTCGAATCCGTTCGCGACTGACCCCGTGCGGCCGCAAGGCTCGCACGCACGAGAAAAGCCTGGAGCGGGGGGCGGCGACGTTGTCCGGACTCCGCCTATGCTAATTTCAACACATCAAGTCGGCCCCGCCGCGCCCTCGCAGCATCAACCTTCGAATCCCCGAGGACTGGGAGGACATCATCCTGAAGTGCCTGGAGAAAGAGCCCAGCCGGCTGAAGATCGAGAAGACGGTGAACGTTCTTCCGGGAGATATCAACCTGTTTCAGTTCGTCCTCACGCCTCGGCGCAACTGAAACCCCTGCCTGCATCACAACTGCTCGAGGTCCTGGCTTCGGGCGAAAACGCTCGAAGCTTCAGGGACGTCGTCCCAGCCTGGGAATACGCTACCGCTTATCAGCCTTCGGAGAAATCCGGAAAGATTCCGCTCGGGTGAAACGTCTCCTCAGCACGGCGGCACCGTTCGCGAGAAAAAAGCGTCGACTCATCATGACGGGCCTCCCTTCGTGGAAGTCGAAGGATAGTGGATGTTACCGATGGAAACAGCAGCGAAAGAACTGCGGCTCCGAAAAGTAGGTCCGCATCACGGGCAAGTGTAATGGATTCAGCTATTTGACCTGCGCGGACCCTACTTTCGCGAAGTTGGCTCGGCGTTTGCAATAGGTCCATGTGAGCGCGACGTGGCGCCGCAAGGAGGAAGTCATGAATGCACCGAACGAGATGACACAGCAAGCGGTCACCGTCGAGCCCATCGGCTCCGGGGGAAACGAGCACGCAGTGGTCAAGCGGAGCGTCTGGAATGACGGCGAGCTCCGCAAGGAGAGGACGCTCTTCGACAGCATTACGGAAGCGCTCGCCTACGCGAACCAGCTCTGCGGCCGAGCGACGCCGACGGAAGCCTGAACGGTTTCCCCGCGGTTGTCCGCGTCTTTACCTTCGAAGACAGGTCGCTACCCGAGGCCGAGATTCAATCGTCCGAGTCCGAGCCAACCCGTTTGACCAGGAACTAACTGGGGCTGCTCCAGATTTCGCTGAGCCGCACCGCAGGAGCTCACTTCGCTTGCTGATAGGTCCAGTCGCGAAGGCGGCGAATCCAGGCCGCCCGCGGTTCGGACTTCCCTTCGGCGAGGAAGCGCGAAGCGATTGTCTGTGTCAGATTCGACAGCGCCAGGCTTTCTTCGCGAGACGTGAAGGCATCTCCCTCGCGCACGTAGATCCGAAACGTCGTTCCATTGTAGCGCCAGACCTCGCGGACTCCCACCGACGCGTAGACGTCCATCTTGTCAAGCGACGAGCTCGTGACGTCGACTTCGATCACCAGATCTGGCGGAGGGTCCGTGGGCAATGCGAGTCGCTTTTTCCCTCGCACTCGCGGAGCGTTCTCGACGTAGAAGCTGGTGTCCGGCTCGAAGCCTCCCGCGAGATCTTCGCGTTTGAACGTGGTGGAACCTGCATTTAGAAAATCGATGCCGAGCTCCACGGCTATGGTAGTAAAGAGGTCATGAAGGAGGCGGTTCAGCTCTTCGTGCTCGAATGACAGAACCATGATCTCGAGCTCTCCGTGGTCGTACGTGAAGCGTGGGCTCGCTTTGCCCTCGTGTTCTTCGAGAAGGCGCTCGTAGGTCTCCCAAGTGATTCCTGAAAGGACAACCTGTCGCTCCACGGGCGCTACGGTAGTGGCCATAGACGTCTATTTTATCGCATCCCGCGAGAGGCGCGCCTCCTCCCGTGTGGTCCGTTCGACCTGTTCGGGACGACTCCACGCATAGGCTTGTCCGAACTACTGAACGAGGCTCCTCCGGGTCCAGGCGAAGCTAGCGCAGCCAGCCCGTCTGAACGAGGTAGCGGCTGATGAGGCTATAGATGTGCAGCGCGGTCCCCTTCCCCTCGCGGATCGAGTGAGAACGGTTGGGATAGACCATCAAGTCGAAGGGCTTTCCCAGCTCGACGAGGCGGTTCACCAGCCGCTCCGTTCCCTGGTAGTGCACGTTGTCATCACCGGTACCATGGATCAGGAGAAGCTTTCCCCTCAGACCCTCCGCGAAGTTGATGGGCGAGCCAATCCGATACCCCTCTTCGTTGTCCTGGGGCAAGCCCATGTAGCGCTCCTGATAGATGGTGTCGTAGAGGCGCTGGTCCGGAACCGGCGCGACCGAGACACCGACGTGAAACACGTCCGGGAAGCGGAACATGGCGTTCAACGTGTTCGAGCCCCCGCCGCTCCATCCCCAGATCGCGATACGGTCACCATCGATGTACAGCCGTTCCTTCAAGAGCGCCCGGACCGCGGCTGCCTGATCCTTCGAGGACAGATCCCCGACCGTGCCGTAGACGACTTTCCGCCAGGCGACTCCTTTCGGTGCCGGCGTCCCCCGGTTGTCGAAGCTGGCAACGATGAAGCCTTCGTTTGCGAGCGCCCGATGAAAGAGCGAGCGAGAGCCGAACCATCGATCGAGCACGGTCTGCCCCGCCGGCTCGCCGTAGACGTAGACGAGAAGCGGGTAGGTTCGGGAAGGATCGAAATCGCGCGGCTTTAGCATCCACGCATCGAGCGTCACTCCGGGCTCGATCGTGAGCTGAAACATTTCCACCGGAGGCGAAAGAACATCCTTCAACTTCGCGCGCAGCTCTCCGTTATCTTCGAGCGTGCGCACGACCGCGTGGTCCGGCACGGAAACCAGGTCGACCATGGGCGGATTGTCGAAACGCGAGTAGGTGTGAAAAGCCCACTTCCGATCGGGTGACGGATCGTAGGCGTGCGTACCCGGAGCGGTGAGCGGCGTCAGTCGCTCGGGTGGTGCCGCTCCTGCAGTGCTCGCTCGATAGAGGTATCGCTGGGTCGCATTGTCCGGCGAGGCGACGAAGTAGAACCATTCCCCGGCCGGATCCAGCCCCACCGGCTCGATGACGTCGCCGTCGAATCGAGTGACGAGCCGCTCGTCGTCACTTTGCCGGCCGATCGCATAGGCATGGCGCCAACCGTCCTTCTCGCTCAACCAGAGAAGATCCTTTCCGTCCCCGAGCCAATCCATTCGACGGAGCACTTCGACCCAGGTCTCGTTTCGATCCTGGTGGATCCTCCGGACCTCACCGGTGGTCGCGCTCCCCAGGAGGACATCGTTCGTGTTCTGCAGACGGTTCAGGTGCTGAACGACCACGTGATCGTCGTCCGCCCACTCCATTCGGGCCACGTAGG
The DNA here is from genome assembly GCA_965237685.1 of Candidatus Marinacidobacterales bacterium. Lineage (GTDB taxonomy): Bacteria > Acidobacteriota > Vicinamibacteria > Marinacidobacterales > SMYC01 > CBDEGF01. The sequence goes on along the minus strand of CBDEGF010000002.1, from coordinate 933,363 downwards.
TGTTTCTCGGGTCTCCGGGGATCTTCATCCATGTGGTCTCACCCGCCGCCGCGCTGACCACACCGATTCTCACCGCCGAGTTCGTCGTACCCGCCTTCGGGTAAGGGATCCGGGTGAGGCTCGGATACAGGGCGTCTGTATTGTTGATGAGCGTGAACTCGCCGATCCCGGTGGCATCGAAGCTCCAGTAGGCGATCCGTTTGCCGTCGGGACTCCACCGAAAACCGTCCCGCACACCAAACTCCTCCTCGTAGACCCAGTCGGATGTGCCGTGGATAGTCGTCGTGGAGCCGTCCGACGTCAGCGGCGTCACTTCTCCGGTGCTCAGCTCCTCGATATACAGGTTGCTCGCGACGACGTAACCCACCTGCGTGCCGTCCGGCGACAGCTTGGCGAACATGAGCGACGAGGGAGGCGCCACGCCTCCGAGCTTTCGGAGAGCGTCGCGTTCGAGGTCCAAGACCCAATAGTCCCCGCGGGTATTCCTCCGCCAGACGCGCACCGTATTGGTGAAGAGGAGAAGCCGCTTCCGGTCACGCGACCACTGATAGTCGTCGATCTCGAGCGGTTTGCTCGCCCCGGGAGGAATCCTCCGACTCGCCGATACGAGAACCTCGCGCTCGCCGGATCGGGTGTCGTAGCGGACGATATCTTTCGCGCCCTCCACCGACTCGGAGGGCTCGAGCGTGGTATAGGACGCGCCCTCGTCGAGCCAGCGTGCCGGCCCGAACGTCGCCGTTTCGTAGGCTTCATCCTCGAAGATGCGTCTCAGTTGTTCCTGGAGTGCGGCCCGCTCCTGGCCGTGGAGCAGCGATCCGGCAAACAAAGAGGCGGCAACGGCCGCGTAGCCAAACGTTCTCGTCATCATCATGGGGTTCATTCTCGCTCGCGAGGAGCCGGAGTGCGAGTGGTTGTCCACCCGTGGCCGGGTGCTTGCCCAGCCTATGTTAAGCTTGTCGGGTCCAAAGGATTGAAGGTCTCGTCGTGGGTTCACCGACCAGGTGCGAGATGATCGTTCTCGTTCTCGTCGCCTGCATGTCCCTCTCCTGCGCGGGACCCGAGCTGCCGCGCGTCGTCGACGTGGTACTCGCGTCTCGAGACGGACGGCTCCTGGTCGTCGATCCCAGTTTCTCCCTGGGCGAAGTGGATCCTGAGTACTCGCTGGAGCTCAAAGGGCCCGCAGGCGACGTCACCGTTCGATTGCACCAGGACGAGATCGGCGAAATCCGCCGCCTCGAGGTCGTTTTCTCCGATGAAAGCGGAGACCAACAGGAGCGAATGGGCGAGGTCTCCGCGGAAATCCGGCTTTCTCGCCGTTGGTCAACCCGACCGCCTTCGCGAGGAATACCGCGTGTACGGTCCCGCCAGTCTTTTCAGTGTCTACGTTCTCTTCGTCCGACGATTTCCGGCGAAAGGAGCTTCTACGGGCGGCGGAGAGAGCTCTCACGGGGGCCGGACTCACCGTGCGCTGGGAAAGTGAGCTCTCGCTCGAGCTCGACGGCCTGAGCAAGGAGGAGCACGAGAGCGGCAATCGCGCTCTCCGTCGGGCGGGCCCATCGCGGCGAGAAACAATGCCCACCCAAACACTCGGTTGGAGCACGCCATTCCAGGACTGTAGTACAGGCTTCGTACGCTCGCCAATGGGTGCTTTTCAGGTCATTCGGGGATGACCTGAATCAGAAGGTACGATGCCCGCTCTGCGTTGTGGTAGATCGTCTGAGTCGCTACGCGAATATCGGCCTCTTTCCCCTCACCCACCGGCTTCGCGATATTGAGGTTTCGGTCGAAGCGCGGGAAGTTGCTGCTGGTGAGGTGAAGCCGAAGGCGGTGCCCTTGCTTGAAGACGTTACTCGTCTCCCAGAACGGGATCGCCACTTCGTAGGTCTCGCCGGGTGTGAGCCACTCGGGTGCCTCGAGCGAGTCGCGAAACCGGGCGCGCAGCATCCCCTCGGCGACCAGAATCGCGCGCCCATCAGGATAGACGTCGGAGATCGTCGCGAAAAAGTCGGTGTCCGGCACGTCCGTCGAGAAGAAGAGGCGAAGCTCGATGGCGCCGGTGACTTCCAGATCTGCCTCCAGCGGAGCGGTCGTATAGACGAGGACATCCTGACGCTGCTGATTCACCCGTTGGTCGAGTGGCCCGTGCGGCGTCAGGCCGCCGCCACAACACCCGCTGCCCCCGTACGTCGGCACCGGATTTCGAGGGTCATAACGAAACGTATCGGGACGCTCGTTCGACGGCCGCGTCTCCACCAGTCGGCCGTCGCCGAATCGCGTTTTGGCAGCGCCACCGCTCCGAAGATAGAGACGAGTGGCACGGGCGCGGGCCAGAGGCCATTCGTGCTCGTCGCGCCATCGGTTCTCGCCCATCACGAAGATCCGGATCGGCGCCTCTTCGTCGAGGCCGTTGTCGATAGCCTTCAGATGATAGTCGTACCAGCGGCGGTGAATTGCTTCGCGGTCCAGCATCATCGCCTCTCCGAAATCGATGTCGCCGTGGCGCGAGCTGCTCGGCCAGCCGTGCCCCCAGGGCCCGATCAGCAGCTTCTGCCAGCGCCGCGCGTGCTCGGAGCGAGATTTCTCTTGCATGCGGGTGAAGTTGAGAATCGTCTCGTGCACCAGGTCGTCGTACCACCCGGTGATATGGAGTGCGGGAACATCCATCTCCTCGTACAGATGACGAATGCTCATCCGGCGCCAGAAGTCATCGTAGGTCGAATGCCGCAGTGTTCCGGACACGAAGGGCGATTCGAGACCGACTTGTGCCAGCGCATCCTTGACCGGCAGGTGTGTCATGAGCCGCATCCAGTTCACCTCGGGCCGCTCACCGCCGGCGGCGAGCGCTGCCTGGCTCGCACCCCACCGAAGCGCGAGCGCTTGATGGTACAGGCCGTTCGTGTACCAGATGCTCCCGTAGTTGTCCGACTGCGCCGCGATCGGGACGACCGCCTTGACGAACTCGCTGCGAAAAGGCGCGGGCAGCAGCTGGGTGAATCCCGGATAGGACGATCCGTACATGCCGATGTTGCCGTCACACCAGGACTGGCGGCCTATCCACTCCTGTGTGTCGTAACCGTCCTCTGCCTCGGTCACATAGGGGCTCCAGGCACCGCCAGAGCCGTGGATTCCCCGCGAGTCGACGACGACCACCGCGTAGCCGTGCTCGACGAATTCTTCGGCGCGTCGCGCTCCCCGTGTTTTGTCGTAAGGTGTCCGGCTCAACAAGACCGGGAACGCCCCTTCGCCCTCCGGCAGGTAGATATCGGCGGTGAGCTCGACACCGTCGCGCATGGGTATTCGAACATCGATCTGGCGGCGAATCTGGGCTTCGAGGCTCGCAGACAGAAGAAGGGCGAGACCGACGGCGACGATACCGAGTCGCGACATCGCGTCAGCCTTCGAGCACCAACGTGGAACCTGGCAGCGGCAAGCCCGAGACCTCTACCTGCCAGCTCTCCCCGGGGGCAACGGAAAGCGCGGGGGTGAGCGTTCCAGTCGTTACGATGTCCCCCGGCGAAAGAGCCGGTTCTCCCTGACGTGCGAGGATGTCCACGAGAAGGGGGACGGCGCGGAGGGGATTCCCGAGCACGCTCTCGCCTCCGCCGTCGGCGGCCGGCTCGCCTTCGCGCAGCAGCCTCACTTCGAACGTAGAAAGGCGTTCCGCCAACCCTTCGACCTCTGCGGCGGGGCGCGGCTTTCCGACGAGGAGCGCACGGTGCAAACCGAAGGCGGCCACCGCGTCCGAGCACTGGAACTGCCAGTCTGCGTAGTAGCTGTCGACGATCTCGAAGCCGATCGCCAGCCAGTTGAGACCGGCGGCGACCTCCTCGACGGTGGCTCCCGCGCCGGGTACGGCGCCGAGCTTCACGACGACCTCCACCTCGATCCGCGGCTCCATCGCACCGCCGAGCGCGTGGCGCAACGGATTGGCATCCCCTCCGAGTACGACCGTCTGGTCGTAGATCGGCGCCCAGATGGGCTCCGACAGACCGAGGCGCTCCCAGATAGCGGTGTTGGTGAAGCCGAGCTTGCGCCCGATCGTTCGATAACCTTGTTCTTCGAGGGCGCGCCGCACCTCCGCGCCGACGCTGTAGGCTTCATCGACACCGAAACCAGAATCGCGTTCCGATGGTGGTGTCAGCTGCTGCGAGTCGGCGCGCGCGGTGAGCAGCTCTTCGGCGAGGGCAGACATGGCCCGCTTGTAGCACGCGCGGGTGAGCGCGGTCAACGAACTCCGATCGCCACGCAAGTACCAAGCCAGGTCTTGCGATCGGGGCGAGTGTGCTACTCTCGCCTCCGAAGGGTTGTTCCAGTCCGGAGACGCCTCCTGCGAGTTTTGCACCGCCCCAAAGTCCCGGATGACTCGAGTCTTCTCGAGGTAAAGGCAACGATGACGTTAGACGCTGGAGCCAGCATGGGTCCCTACAGGATCCTGGCCGTCCTCGGCAGGGGCGGCATGGGAGAGGTCTACAAAGCCAAGGACACGAGACTCGGCAGGCTCGTCGCCATCAAGATTCTTCCCGAGCACCTCGCCCACGACGCCGAGCGCCGGGAGCGCTTCGAGCGAGAGGCCCGCGCCGTTTCCAGCTTGAGTCATCCTCATATTTGCACGCTCCACGACATCGGTAGCCAAGATGGTGTCGATTACATCGTCATGGAGTACCTCGAGGGCGACACGCTCGCCGAGCGCCTGGAGAAAGGGCCACTTCCGCTCGAACAAGCTCTGCGTTTCGGGATCGAGATTGCCGACGCCCTCGACAAGGCGCATCGCCAGGGTGTCGTCCACCGCGACCTGAAACCTGGAAACCTCATTCTGACGAAGTCAGGAGCGAAGCTGCTCGATTTCGGGCTGGCGAAGCTCACCAGGCCAGGCTTCGGAAGCACGGGCTCGTCGGAGGTCCCCACCGAACAGCGACCTTTGACGGAAACGGGCACCATCCTCGGAACCTTCCAGTACATGGCACCGGAGCAGTTGGAGGGCAAGGAGGCGGACGAGCGAACGGATATCTTCTCTTATGGCGTCGTGCTATATGAAATGTTGACCGGGCGCCGAGCTTTCGAGGGAAGCAGCCAGGCCAGTCTGGTGGCAGCGATTCTGAGCTCCGAGCCGGAGTCGATGAGCCGAGCGACGCCTGGTATCCCGCGCTTTCTCGAGTGGCTGGTCGAGAATTGTCTCCGCAAAGACCGCGAAGATCGCTGGCAGCGACTCCATGACGTCAAGCTCGAGCTGGAACGATTCGCGAGTGAGGATGCTCCCGACGAACGTGTCGCCTCCGCCGCGCATCGTGTTCATCAACGCACGCGTTTCGCCTGGAGCGTCGCAGCGATTGCCGCTCTCGCAACTTTGGCATCAACCGCGTTGCTGCTTAGAGAACGGCCGGCCGCGGAGCCTCTGTACAGGCTCTCGGTACTGCCACCGGAATCAGGCACTCTCGCCACGACCGGCGATTCTCCGAGCATCTCGCCCGATGGGCGGCACGTGGTGTTCGTCGCCACCGACGCGTCCACGAAGATGCGTCTCTGGATCCGTTCTCTCGATGAGCTCGACGCCCGCGAGCTACCCGGTACCGATGGAGCGGCCTTCCCCACGTGGTCGCCCGACAGCCGGCATATCGCGTTCTTCGCGGACGGCAGGCTCAAGAGGATCGAGACTTCGGAAGGTACGCCCCGGACGCTCGCGCCGAACGGGCGGGGCGTTGCGTGGAGCGCCGACGGCGAAACGATTGTTTTTGCGCCGGACATCGGAGGATCTTTGCTCCGCGTGCCCGCGCTTGGCGGAGAGGTCGCCCAGGCCACCGTGGCCGGTGTCTCCCGCAACGAAGGCTCCCATCGATTTCCGCATTTTCTCCCCGACGGTCGCCGGTTTCTCTTCGTGATCGAGGGATCGCCCGACGTCGCTGGCGCCTATGTGGCGTCACTCAACTCCGACGAGCGCGCTCGCGTTAAAGGCGTCGAAGGCAAGGCCATCTATACGTCGGACGGATACTTACTTTACACGCGCGGGCGAACGCTGTTTGCCCAACGCTTCGACACGGATCGGCTGGAGGTCATCGGGGAGCCGACGCTAATCGCTGACGGCCTGGGTCGGCACGCCTACGCGTTTGGAGAGACTGCCTTCTCCGTCTCCAAAACGGGTACGCTCGTCTACTGGTGCCAAGCGCCCCCGAAGCCCTCTTCCAGGCGCGTACGATCGGTCACCCCTTGTTTTCCCACTATGGTGTGAGCGCCGACGGACAGCGATTCTTGATCCTCTCCGCCGTCGAAGACGTCGACCCGGTACCCATCACCGTGGTGACCAACTGGCCAGCGTTGCTGGACCGATAACGGCGATCGTCATCGGCCTCGATAGGACCAATGCGGCCAGCGAGTGTGCTACGCTCGTTGTACTCGAAACTCGAGGTCACGGGAGGCTTTCCATGAGCTCAACGTCGATGAGAAGAATCGCGATTTTCGTGAGCGTCGGACTCATTGCCGCTGCGTTGACCATGCGCTCCGCCATCACAGCAGCGCAGTCGAGCCGCTTCGGCCCGACCGATCCGAAGGACGCGGTTCTCAATCAGGGCCCTAAACCGGTGACCGAGGTGCTCATCAATATTCTCGACTTCGGAGTCGATCCTCGGAAAGCCGCGGATCTGCCGCGCTTCTGGGCGCTCGAGCAGGGCGACGAGCTCCGCATCGAATCGCGCATCACAGACGAGGTCCGGGAAGGGCTTCGACAACGCGGCATCAAGGTCGAGGACATCGGCCGTTACAACTTCCACACCGGCTCGATGCAGATCGTCTGGCGCGACGACGAGACCGGGAAGCTCCACGGCGTCACCGATGCACGCCGCCTCGGCTTCGCCGCCGGGCATTGAACGTGTGGTTTTCCTGAGCGGCTATGGGCTATCGGCTCACGTCCGAACAGGAGCAGATACGTCGCTCGGTCCGAGAGATTTGCCAGGACTTTCCCGGCGAGTACTGGCGCGAGCTGGACGAGCAGAGAGGTTACCCGGATGAGTTTGTCGGTGCGCTCACCCGCGGCGGCTGGCTCGCCGCACTGATTCCCGAAAAATACGGGGGCTCGGGTCTGGGTGTTCTCGACGCGAGCCTGATCCTCGAGGAGATCAACCGCTCACCCGGTAACGCAGCCGTCTGCCATGCCCAGATGTACATCATGGGCACACTCTTGAGGCACGGCTCGGAGGAGCAGAAGCGCCGGTTGCTTCCTCCCATCGCTCGCGGCGAAACGCGACTCCAGGCGTTCGGCGTGACCGAGCCCACCACCGGCTCGGATACGACCCAGGTGCAGACCACCGCCGTTCGGAAAGGAGACACGTACGTCGTTCACGGCCAGAAGGTCTTCATCTCTCGCGCCGAACATTCCGACCTGATGCTCCTTCTGGTGCGCACGACGCCCGCCGCCGAAGTGCACAAGCGAACCGAAGGACTCTCGGTGCTGCTCGTGGATCTTCGCGCTGCGGATGGCAAGGGAATCACCGTCCGGCCCATTCGCACCATGATGAACCACCACAGCACCGAGATGTTCCTGGAAGGGCTGGAGGTTCCGGCCGAGAATCTGCTCGGAGAGGAAGGCCACGGTTTCCGCTACTTGCTCGACGGGTTGAACGCCGAACGCATCCTGATCGCGGCCGAGTGCATCGGAGACGGGCGGTGGTTCATCGAGAAGACCAGCGGCTACGCGAAAGAGCGCGTCGTCTTCGACCGGCCCATCGGAAAGAACCAGGGCGTCCAGTTTCCGATCGCCCGGGCGCATGCGCATCTCGAAGCGGCCGATCTCATGCGGTTCCACGCCGCTGAGCTCTTCGATCGGGAGGAGCGGTGCGGCGCGGAGGCGAACATGGCCAAGCTTCTCGCGGCGGACGCCTCCTGGGAAGCGGCGAACGTCGCGGTCCAGACGCATGGAGGCTTCGGCTTCGCGGTGGAGTACGATGTCGAACGCAAGTTTCGCGAGACGCGTCTCTATCAAGTCGCACCCGTCTCGACCAACCTCATCCTCTCCTATATCGCCGAGCACGTTCTCGGGCTGCCGAGGTCGTATTGACTCCCCCACTCGACGGCATCACCGTAGTAGCCCTGGAGCAGGCAGTGGCCGCTCCCTTCGCGAGCCGCCAGCTCGCCGACCTCGGGGCACGGGTCATCAAGATCGAGCGACCAGGAACGGGCGACTTCGCCCGGCACTACGACACGACCGTCAAGGGGCTCTGCAGCCATTTCGTCTGGCTCAATCGCTCGAAGGAATCGCTGACACTGGACCTGAAGGCCGAGGGCGCGCGTCCGATCGTGGAGCGTCTCGTCGGCCAGGCCGACATCTTCCTTCACAATCTGGCGCCGGGAGCGGTCGAGCGGCTCGGCTTCGGTCCGGCCGAGCTCCGAGAGCATCACCCTCGCCTGATCGCCTGCCGCATCTCGGGATACGGAACGAGCGGCCCTTACCGGAACCACAAAGCCTATGACCTGCTGATTCAAGCGGACGCAGGATTCCTGTCGATCACCGGGACCGAGGAAGCGCCCGCCAAGGCAGGCATCCCGGTCGCCGACATAGCCGCCGGGATGTACGCCTACTCGGGAATTCTCAGCGCTCTTTTTCTCCGCTCGCGGACGAACCAAGGCACGGTGATCGAGGTCTCGCTGCTGGAGGCGCTCGCGGAGTGGATGGGCTATCCGGCCCTCTACACCGGCTACGGCGGCACGCCGCCAAAGCGTACCGGCGCCAGCCACCCTGCCATCGTTCCCTACGAGGCGTTTCGTTGCGCGGATGGCGCGCAGGTGTACCTCGGCATTCAGAACGAACGGGAGTGGAAGCGGTTTTGCGAGGAGGTGCTGGGCACTCCCGAGCTGGCGACCGATGCTCGCTTCATCTCCAATACCGCGCGCGTGGCGCACCGCGAAGAGCTGCGCGAGCGCGTCGACGAAGTGTTCGGCTCGCTGAGCGGTGAGCAAGTGCTCGAACGGCTCGACAAGGCGCAGATCGCCGGCGCCCAGATGCGAACGGTGGAGGAGTTTCTGGAGCACCCGCAGCTCGAGGCCCGATCCCGATGGCGCGAGGTGGATTCCTCACAAGGGCCTCTCCGCATTCTTCGGCCACCGGTGGACCTCAAGGGTTTCGAGCCCACGCTCGGTGCTGTCCCCGAGCTCGGCGAGCATACGGATGCGATTCTGACCGAGCTCGGCTTCGATTCCGAATCGATTGCCGATCTAAGAGCTCAACAGGTGATTTGAACGAAGGAGTGTGTTCATGAACTTCGTCCGCACCACGTTTCGCCGCGTCGCCCTTTTGTCCCTGCTTTTCCCCGCTCTCGTAACGCGAATGGTTCTTCGAAAAACACCTGAAACCCGAGCCGCGAACCAGCTCGCGATGAGGAGGAGACTGCCCTCCTCCCCCAGAGGGGGAGAGGCAATTCGTTCATCGCTGCGAAATAACGCCTTCCGCTGCCGTCTCTTCAAACAGGACACGGGGATTGGCCGGATGCAAAACCCGGGAGATCGTGAGACAATAATAATGATCCAGATTCAACACACCCGGAAACCCCAGCCCCTAGGGCCTCTAGGAGGTGAGGGACATGAGATCCATAGCAGGTGGGCTCGTTGGGGGCCCTCGTCCTGGTGATGGTCACGGCCATTCCGTCCGGAAGCGTCTCCAATACCCACGAAGTGGAGAAGCACCTGAGACAGGCTTGTGAGATTGTCTGGGCGGCGGCTCCCTACCAGGTCGAGCGTTGTACGAGGAGGGCGATGTCGGCGATGAGCGACGACAACCGCCTCCGGGACAACGAGTTGAAGCGAATGTTGACGGCGTCGGACCGCGAGCTCGAGGAGTGCAAGGTCGAGCTGCACCAGGCGACTGGCGGCAAAGCGGGAGCGGCGAAGACGGTCGCCGTGAAGCGCGAGCCGAAATAGGCCGTCCCCCGAGCCCGGCTCGCACCGGGCAGCCGTCAGCGCTGGCGTGAGCGAGCCAGTGCTGCGTCGCAGGCCTCGTACCAGGCCTCGAGAACCCTTTTCTCTTTCAAGACGGTGAGACCTGCCTCGGTGAGACCCCCGGGAGTGGCGAGCGCAGCGAAGATTTCGGCGAGGGATTCCCCGGAGCTCGCGCCGGCCACACTGCCGGCGCCCCTCAGCGCTCCCGCGGCGAGCGATCGCGCTGCCGGCTCGGGCACTCCGTTCGAAGTCATCCAGCTTGCCGCCTCCCCCGCCAGTGCGAAGAGCCAGGCGTAGAAGGCACCCATCACGCTCGCGATCTCGAAGCTTTCCTCGTCCGGGAGCGCCACGACGGAGCCGACGGGTGCGAACAGCGATCGCGCCGTGTCGTCGTCCGGGTAGATCGGCGTGGGGCTTTCCCCGACGGCGGCACTCGATACCGGCATGGCGCGCACGACGCGAGCCGGTGTGACGATTCCCGACAGCTCCTCCAGGCGAACGCCAGCCGCCACCGAGACCAGAGTGTGCTCGCCCGTCCAGGGAAGTGCCTCGGCCGCGCCCGTCGCCTGCGAAGGGCGGGTGGACAGGATCACCACGCGAGAAGCCGACACGACATCCTGGTTGCTCTCGGCGACCCGGCAGCCAAAGCGTGCCGCCAGCACGCTCGCTCGCGCGGCGTTTCGCGGAGACAGAATGACATCGAACGACTCCGCGGCCCGGTGGAGCCCCTCGACGAGATAGCCGGCAAGATGTCCGACGCCGATGATGCCGACTGAGAGATGCACGGCGGTCTCAGTCACGCGTGAGCGCGGCGAGGTGTTCAACCAAATCGTCGAGCCGACGGCAGGCGATGGCGCCTCTCTTCGACAGCTCGTCGCTGACATCGACCGGCAGGCTGTCGGGGCTCCCGGCCGGAATCTGGTTCAGCTTGCCGCCCACGAAAACGGGGACGTCGAGCGATCGCGCGGACATCTCCCGTTGCAGCCGCTCCAGATAGTCGAGAGCGATGCCGTTGTAGGTACTGAGAGCGATGAAGCTCGCGTCGTTGTCGAGCGCCATTCCGACCAGAACATCCGGATCCACACTGACTCCGGCATCGACCCGCCGAACGTTCAGACGCTCGAGTACCTCTTCGAGCAGGATCTTCCCGTACTCGTGGACATCGGTTGTCGCGACGCAGGCGACGAGTCCTGCGTTGCGAATGGCTTCCCGACCGGACTCGTCCACGACGGCGAGGTAGCGCTCGGCGCTCTGCTGCAGATCCCGGATCGTCGACGAGGGAACAACGGGCGCTTCCGGTTTCCCGGGCCCGAAGAGCGCCTCCAGGCGCCGGGCCCCGACCCGGCGAATCGCGAGGAGCATCTCGAAGGGGCTTCGGGTATCGATGCCGGCGTCGCGGAAACCCTCCATGACGGCGCGCTCGAACTTCTTCCCGCCTTCCACGATGCGAAGGCCTGTCTCATCGGCCTCGTCGAGCTGGAGCAGCGGCATGAGACTGTCCGCTCGCTCGAGCAGACGATGCGCGAATCGATGCGCATCCAGCACCTCTTCGATCTCCGGAATCCGCATCGCCTCGGTGACCGGCACCGGGTTGATGGCGTGCCCGGTGGGGCGGGTCTTCTGCGCGGAAATATCCACCAGGAGGTAGCCGGCAAGGCTGGCATAGTTCTCGACCTCTGCCTCGACGTAGGCCGTGGTATTGCCGTAAACCATCGTACCGGGCGTTTCGCCAACCTCGGCGAGGGCTCGTTGAAACGCGAGCCGCGTCACCGGATCGGAGTAGGTGTGTCCGTAGCAGTGCCCGATCGTCCCGCCCAGGAGATCCTCGACGATGTACTTCTCGAGGAGCACCGCACCGAGAGCACAGCAAACGTCGCGGAACAGCGCGGCGAACCCGTCATCCAGGTTCGAGTGAACGAGAATCTCGACTGGCATTGCGGAAGTGAGGGCCAGCGCTTCGACGGTCGCTCGCGTGGTGGCCACGTCGTCGTGCCACAACGGCAGCCGGAAGTTGAAGTACTGCCCCAGGTTGCCGATCGTCGTAGCGCCGGCGGCAAGTGCGGCCTCGGTGTTCTCGACCGCGGAAGGCATTCCCAGAACGAAGTCTCCGAAGTGTGGCGCGACCGGAGCCTCCGCGGTGAGCCGGGCGAAATCCTCCGGTTCGCGCAGGATGAGACCCGTTCCGCGAGGCCTGCCGTCTCGCTCGGCGGCGGGGTAGCCCATGCTCCAGTCCAGGCATATCCCGTAGCGGTCGACCCGGTAGCCCTCTGAATCGAGCCGCGCGTGGACCTCTCGATAGGCGCGCCGGGTCTTGTCGAGCTCCCGGTAGCCGATCTGCGCGTGGAGCGTGATCTTCCCTTCTTCGATGCACCGTCGCTTGTATTCGATCTCGCAGGCCACCGCTTGCTCGGCGAGGAAGGGACAGGACCCAACGCTCACCTGGCGGGCGCGCCGGCGTCCCTTCGCCACGAGCTCGCTCGAAACGGGAAGCTCGACTCCCGGGAAGATCGCGTCGCGTCGAAGCGGTGGTGTCATGGGAAAGAGTCCGTCGTCGCGAATGCTACCGAAAAGGGAGCACAGAAGCCACGCGGTGCCCCGCATGGGCTTGCCTTTAATCTGTTGGCTCCGTAACATCCTTCGACCGCAGCTGCCCTCGATGAAAATCCTCCTCGTCACGCCCTACTTCTTCGAGCCCCACCGCTGGATGATCAGCGGATACAAGGGGGCCCTGGGGCTGTCGTCGCTCGGCCACGAGGTGGTCGTTTTCACCGCCGGATCCAGAGGTCAGCCGGCGGTGGAGCGGCTGTCGCCCAACCTTACGGTCTACCGGTTTCCCGACTTCTTCCTGTCGGATCCGGTGAACTTCGGCATCATGCCATTCCTGTTTCCGAGGCTCTGGCGCGTGATCCGGCGCGAGCGGCCGACGCATTTCATCGTCTACAAGTACATGTTCCACACCTCGCTGTCGGTCTATCTCATCAAGCTCCTCGGCGAGAAGGTCGTGGTCGTCACGGATACTTTCCCGGGAGTGAGCTGGTTCAGCAGGTCGCGGCTGGTCAACCTCGTCATGTGGGTCTATGCACGCACGCTGGGGCTTCTCGTGCTCCGGCTCGCCGACCGGGTCGTCCTGCTCCACGAGGGCCTCGTGGAAACGGCCCAACGCCTCGGCCTGAAGCGCATCGTGGTGAACCACAACGGGGTCGACGTCGAGAAGTTTCGCGACCCGGCTCCACCCGAGGATGTGAAACGAGCACCGGACGAGCTCATCGTCACCTACGTCGGACGCCTCGAATCGGTGAAGGGCTACGAGCTCTTGCTCGACATCGCCTCGGAGCTCACCGGAAAGGATCCGCGCCTCCGCTTCCTCTTCGTCGGGGATTCGAGCGCACGGGCCGACGTCGTGGAGCGCTACCAGAGCGAGAGCATCCGGTTTCTCGGTCACCGCGAGGACGTTCCTTCGATTCTCTCGATGAGCGATATCTTCGTGCTGGCTTCCTACTCGGAGGGCTTGCCCAACGCGCTGATGGAGGCGATGGCCGCCGGCTGCGCCTGCGTGTCGACCCGGGTTGGTGGCGTGCCCTGGCTTCTCGAGGACGGGAAGGCCGGGCTGACGGTCGCGCCGGGCGACCGTGACGCCCTGAAGGAGGCCATCGAACGTCTGGCTGGAGACGAGGCGCTTCGAGCGGGGCTCTCCCGGCGTGCGCGCGCCGTGATCGAAGAGCGCTACCGGCTGGACCGCCTCATGGAGGAGCTGGTCGACCTTCTGAAGACTTCCGGATCGACCTCGCGATAGATGGAGCGCCCTCCTTGTGATAAATCTATCTGGTTCCGATGAGTAACCACACGACGCTGGTCCCGGAGGAGGCGCCAGCGATAGCCTCCAATACCGATCCCGCTCCGTCCCGGGTGCTGGTGATCGTTCCCGCGTTCAACGAGGAAGAGCGCTTGAGTTCGGTGCTCCACGCGATACGGCAGCAAAAGCCAGGGATCGATATCCTCGTGGTGGACGATGGCTCGACCGACGAAACATCGGCCATGGCGCTCTCAGAGGGTGCCTCCGTCGCACGCCACCCCTTCAACCTGGGAGCGGGAGCCGCGTGCCAGACCGGCTACAAGTTCGCCCTCGAGCGCGGCTACGATTTTGTAGTCCAGCTAGACGCCGACGGGCAGCATGATCCGGAAAGCCTCGATGCCGTGCTGGGGCCGGTGCGCGAAGGCCGGACCGACCTCGCGGTGGGTTCTCGTTTTCTATGGGAGGGAGGATACCAACCGCCCCTGGAGAGGCGCGTCGGGACCTGGATGTTCGCCCGGATTGCCTCGCTGATCACGGGCCACCGCATCACCGATCCGACGTCCGGCTACCGGGCCATGAACCGAAAGACGCTCAGATTCTGTGCTCTGGACTCGTTCCCCCACGATTTTCCGGACGCAGACCTGCTCATCACGCTCCACCAGGCCGGGCTCGAAGTTCAGGAATTTCCGGTTCTGATGCACGCCCGGCAGAGCGGAAAGTCTCAACACCGGGGTCTCCGGCCTCTCTACTACCTCTTCAAGATGTCGCTGTCGATCTTCCTGGCTCTGCTCCGTGAGCGCTCCCGGCTGTCCTCCTAATCGAGGTTTCGAAACTGCTCCATCAGCTCGAGCCATCGATCGAGGTTCTGTGCGCCGGGAAGGAACGTCGGATCGAAGAAAATCTCGTCCGCACCCACTTCCTTGGTCGCCTCGACGTCTTTCGTGATCTCCTCCATCGAGCCGGTGAAGACCATGCGCTCATCGCCCAGAGCCTCGTCGCGGATATCCAGGTTCGCCCGCACCACCATCTGCAACGATGAGGGGTCGCGACCCTCCGCCTTTGCCATCTCCTTGATACCGTCGAACATCTGCTTCATGCCCGCAGGAGGAATGGCTACCGGGTTCCACCCGTCGGCCATCTTCGCAATTCGCCGGAGTGCCGGCGGAGCGAAGGCGGGCATGTAGATCGGAGGGTGCGGCTTCTGTATCGGTTTCGGCCCGATGACGGAACGCGGCACGTGATACAGCGCGCCGTCGTGCTCGACGGGATCGGTGGTCCAGATCGCCTTCAGCACCTGGAGGAACTCGTCGGCTCGCGCACCGAGCCCGTCGAACGTGGCGCCCGTCGCATCGTACTCGTCCTTCGACCAGCCGAGGCCCCATGCCAAGGCGCAGGCGGCCGCCGGACAGCACGTCGAGCGTCGTCAGGCGGCGCGCCAGCACGACCGGGTTGTAGTACGGTAGGTCGATGACACTCGTACCAAGCGCCACCTTGTTCGTAAAGGCCGCGGCGAAGGTCAGGGTCTCCAACGGATCGAGAGAGTACTTGTACTCTTCGGGTAGCGAACCGTCGGGCGACACCGGGTAAGGTGTCTGGGGCTTTTCCGGGCAGAGAAGCCGCTCCACCGTCCACAAGCTCTCGTAGCCCAGCTCCTCCGCCCGCTCGGCGACTTTTCGAATCGACTCGGCCGAGCCGAGCGGTCCAATGTTGGGTAGTGCAAAACCAGTTCTCATCGTCGTCCCCCTTGTCAGAAGGCGGTGATCTAATCAGATAGCCGCAACCGCTTCAAGGGGGTCTTCCGGAAGTCCGAAGAGCCCCGAGAACTTCTTCAGCGCAGCCCTCGAGCCCTTCACCTTCCACCGTCCGGTCTTCTCCAGCGCCGCCGGGCTCGCGCCGGATTCGAAACGGCGGAAGAGCGCGGGCTCAGTGGTCACCACGACATCCGGTTCCGCTGCGGGGCCGATGGCGCTCTCGAACTCCCCGCCACGGACGTTAGCGTGGAAAACGTCCTTTCCGACCCGGAACTCGCACGATAGCGTGACCCCCCGCGCTCGCTCAGGCCGAAAGAGACCTCGCATGGCGAGCACTACCCAGGTTGGGCGGTAGAACGTCGTTTTCCGGCCGGCTTTCGGTAGCGCAACCCCCAGCGCACCAGCTCCAGCAGAACCGGTTCGAGAGCACGGCCCGCTTCGGTGAGCTCGTAAACGGAAGCCGGGGTGGGTGGCGGAACCCGTCGCTGGGTCACCAGGCCCTCTTCGCTCAGTCCTTTGAGCCGCGCCGCGAGCAGATTGGTTCCGATCCCGGGAAGGGCATCGAGCAGGTCCCGGTAGCGACGCGGACCGGTCAGAAGCTCGCGCACGATGAGCAGGGTCCACCGCTCTCCCAGCAGGTCGAGCGAGCCCGCCACGTTGCACGCCTGGTTATAGCCGCGTTTCGCCATGCACCATAATACTACATTGATTTGAATCTACTACTTGAACAATATATAGTCTTACGCTACCCTGCACCCAAGGAGGTAGGACATGGATTGGAAAAGAGCGGCCGTGGCACTGGTTCTGATCGCGTTTCTCGCGTCCACCGCCAATGTGCTGTATGAGCACAGCTACCTGGGCTTCTTTCAGATTGCGAGCACCAACTCGGCCACACAGTTGATGCTGTTCGACCTCACCGTGGCGCTGTCCCTCGTCGCGATATGGATGGTCAGCGACGCCCGACGGAACGGAAAGTCTTTCGTACCTCATCTTGTCATCACGCTCCTCTTCGGGGTTGCGGGGCCATTGCTATACCTGGTCACAAGGCCTCTGTCCCGAGTCGGTCAGCGAGTCGCCGCCGGGGCCGTACTTCTCCTGCTGGTCGGTGGCGCCATGGCGCTCGGGCCGCACGTCGGCGGTGCTCATTCTGCCTCTATGAACTCACCGGCCCACTGAGGCCCCGTTGCGCGTCTCGCCCGGCTCTGGTACAAGCCGGGCGTGCAACCTCTCCTGACGCGGCGAGAGTTCCTGCGACAGAGCACCGTCGCCTCGTCGCTTCTTCTCGGTAAGGCGCTCGAGTATGGCGCCCAGATTGCGGACGCACTGGATACGGCACATCGTTCCGGAATCGTTCACCGAAATCTCAAACCGGCGAATACGATGCTCACGAGCTCGGGCGTGAAGCTTCTGGACTTCGGCCTGGCTGGTCTCGTCAGCGATGAGCCGGTGAACGCCGCACTCTCCACCAGCGATTCGGGTGCAGGCCAGTTCGCGATCTCGAAAAACGGGACTCTGGCCTACGTTCCCGGAGGACCGCCCGAGGGCCGACGAACCCTCGTCTGGGTCGATCGGAACGGCGATGTCGAACCGTTGGAGGCGCCGCCGCGTTCGTACTGGTCTCCTCGACTCTCGCCCGACGGAAACTGGATTGCATTGCACGCGTACACGAACATGCTCGCCCAGATATGGGTGTACGACGTGCCTCGCAATACCGTCTCGCTCCTATCGCCCGAACCTGGCGGAAACCCCGGTTGGACTCCCGACGGCACGAGGCTGGTCTATTCGTCCGCGCCAGGGGTTCGTATTCGGAGTTAATCTGGAGCGCTGCCGATGGAAGAGAGGATGCCCAACGATTACTACGTGCGGAAGCGGGCGTGCAGCAGGGCTCATGGACCCCGGATGGCAAGCTTCTCGCCTACACCGTCGGAGCCGGCGCGGGTGAAATTAGGAGTCGGGATATCTGGGTTATCGAGCCTCAAGGCGACGGTGTAGGCCGCGTCATTCTGGACGCACATGCTCTACTAGCCGAAAAGCAGTGGATCCCTCTTCGTGAGAGTTCGTTAAGGGCGTTTTTCGACGCATTACCACGCTGGGGTAGAATGTAGGCAATGGTAACGACCGTCGCTGACACCGTTGGCCTCCGCCGGTTCACGGTCGAGGAGTATCACCGAATGGGAGAGGCCGGTGTATTCGGACCGGAGGAACGTGTCGAGCTCGTCCGGGGGATGATCCGCCAAATGAGCCCTAAGGGAAGAAAGCACGTTATCGCTGTTTCCAAGTGTCTCGAGCTTTTCGTTCTGCGACTCGCTGGCCGGGCTCGCGTGTATGTCCAGGACCCTCTGCCAGTAAAAGACTCCGGTTCGGAGCCTGAGCCAGATATCGTTGTCCTTTCGAACCCCGACCCCCAGGCTTATGGAACCGGAGAGGCGAAGGCGCTTCTTGTCATTGAAGTGGCCGATTCCTCGCTCGACTACGATCGTAACGTCAAGTCGTCGCTCTATGCTGAGGCGGAAATTCCAGAGTACTGGATCGTCAATCTAGTCGACAACGTCGTCGAACTACGTCTAAACCCGGAAGGAGGAACCTACTCCTCGGTTCAGGTGATCAGGCCTGATGAGAGTCTAGCCCCGCAGGCTTGGCCGGATGTCGAGATTCGGGCCGGCGAGCTCCTTCCGTAGCGTCTCTCGTCCAGCTTGCCGACGATCCGGCCCAACTGGTCGTCCACGCCCAAGGCGGCGCAGAACCTTCGCGTCCACGAAATCGCCTTTGAGGATATTACGATTTTGGAGATGGGTCCAAGATCTGGCGGATGACGCTGGGCTCGGTGATGAAGGAAACGACGCGCATTCTGCCGCCGCATTTTTTGCAAATCAACGGGTCGGTTTTGAACACACGGCGGATCAAGTTGGTCCATCGTTGCCGAAGGGTCTCACGCTGGGTGGCGATGAGTTCGTCCTCGTTGGCGGTGGGTGGTTTCGTTCGGGCCTGTTTTCTTCTTCGTCGGGCGTAGTGGCCGTAGTACAAGATCGAATGTTGGTTGGGCTCGGGAACCCATTCTCATTGATGCCCTCAACAAGAACGGGAATGCAATCGCCGCTGCTGCCTTTCTGAACTCCGGAAATCAGTCGATTCAACCGCGTGACGATCGCCGGATTCGCCGTCGACGAGCTTCAGGCCGACGAGATTCGCACGTTCACGGGTGGCAAGACGCGGCTAACCGTGGATCTTCGCGGCGATCGAAGTCCGGTCTCGGCTCGGGCCTTCGACCGTAGTGGGAAGACGAAGCTACCGGAACACTCTGACCCTCTTGCGCGATGTTTCGAACCGGATATCGTCGTCGCCGCCGAGCCGCACGGGTCTACCGTCCCGAGTGGATTAATAATGATGAAGGACAGGCCCGCCCCGGAGGACGAGCCGCCCCACCTTCATTGCGTCGTGAACGGCGGCGTCTTCCTGGTCACCGGCGGAAAGGCGAACTGCATCAGCTTCTTGAACGGACCCTGGGCGGTGGCCATCCTGCTCAGTGTCGATGCATCCATACACGCTACCGAGTCGTCTCGAACAGCGACCGCGTGGCGCGCGTCGAGAGAGAGAACGAAGTTTCCGCCTCTCTTGTGCTCGCTTACCTTCGTCCGGGTCGCCGTATCGATGAGATGAAGTGTCTCGTTCCCGGTCCTCACGGCCATCTTCTCTCCGCCGGGAAGCCGGATCAGCGCTCGCGCATCGCCGCCGACGCCGATCTTGTCCACCATCTCGTTCGTGGCCGTGTCGATGATGGTGACGTCGTTGCTATGGGTGTTGAGAACGTAGACGAACTTCTCTTCCGGGCCGAACACGATCGTCGTACTCGCGGCGGCCACCCCGTAGATGTTGTAAGTGTAATAAGGAGAGCCCGTCGCCGAGGCCGCGGAAGCGCCGGCGTAGGAGGAGGCCGCCGTGGCGGCCGCCGGCGCCGAGAAACTTCGCGAACTTGACGCCGCCTCGCCCGGTGGTGAGCTCGGCCAACACCTCGTTCTCTTCCAGATCGCAGGCGACGACTTTGCTCGAGCCCCCATAGAGGACATACCCTCGCCGGCCGTCGCTCGTGATCGAGAGCTCCATTGCTCCCTTGTTGCCGCCGCCCGAACTCAGCCAGCTGATCCCCGCGCCCTCGACGTGGCCGCCGCCGAGCTCTCGAAGCGCGACGAGGTCCACCGCGGCAACGCTCTCCTCGCTCACGACAATGGGCCGCTCCGCCTCCAAGCGCCTCACGACACGACCGGTCTCGAGATCCAGCCTCACGAGCTCGGCCGGAAGGGTCTCCCGCGGCTTCTGAGACCGATAGCCGAAACAGGCAATCGTCAGGTAGCGGCCATCTTCGCTGAAAATCCAGCTGCCGCCGAAGCCCTGGCGGTCCCAGACCGTGCCCGTGCTCACCGACCAACCCACTCGGTGCTCCCCAAAACCTTCATGGTCGTCGTATCAATAATAGTGGCCATGGACTTGGCCTTCGGCGTTTCCGCCACGCTGCATCATTTCGAGGCCGGCCTGGGAAGCGAGCGCGTGCACACTGGAGACGCTGCCCAACTCGCCGCCGACCGGGCCCTCCGTCGGTGGACGCGATCGTCGGGACCGTTCTGGCCGTGACCGTCGTGAGGCAGAGCGCGAACGGCATCGCGGGCTTATGGCGGAGCCATGGTGATCTACCGTCGAGACCTTGGCCGAACCCCTTGTCGTGGACTTCAATACCCGCGCCCCGCTCGCCGCCACGGTGGACATGTTCTACGAGACGCGAGAGGGCCACGACCCGGGGATCCGGTCGGTCTCGACGTGGAATACCGTCGCCGGCCTCGCGGTCGCGCTCGAAAAGTACGGCACGATGTCGTGGGGGGAAGTGCTGGGACCGGCGATTCGGTACGCGGAGGATGGGTTTATCCTCAGTGAGAGCTACGCCCGCTCGATCAACCGCACCTACGACCGCTTGTTTCACAAGTGGCCCGCATCACGGGCGGTGTACCGACGGCCTGACGGCAACCCGTTCGAGGCGGGTGACCGCTTCGTGCAGAAGGACCTGGCCAAGTCGCTGCGAACCTTGGCCAACGAGGGACCGGACGCCATCTACACCGGCTCACTGACCCAGCGGATGGTCGACTACATCCAGTCTGAGGGTGGACTGCTCACCATGGAGGATCTCGCCAACTGGCGCGAGCGCCACGTCCGCGTCTTGCGACCTGCACATACCAAGTACCGCGGGTACGACGTCTACACCTCACCCGTAGCGACAGGTGGGCAGAACCTCATCGCCATGCTCAATCTCCTGAAGGGATTCGATCTTTCGTCCATGGGCCGGTCAGCCGACGCCGTGCACCTCATGCTGGAAGCGATGAAACTCAGCTTCGCCGACCGCCTCTGGTATGCAGGCGACCCGTGGACCGTGAAGGTGCCGTATGCGGGAACGATGTCGGAGGCCTATGCAGATGAGCGGCGGCAACTCATCGATCCCGACGTGGCGTGGCCGTACGCACGCCCTGGAGACCCCTGGAAGTTCGACAGCGGGGGGCCGGCTCAGTTTCTGGCCGAGCCAACCTCGTCCCCAAGAGCGTCCGAGGCCCCGATGCTCGAGCTGCCCCAGATGATCGCCCGAAACATTCCGCCCACGGCCGCGGAAGGCGATACGGCCAGCACGTCCACGATGGACAAGGACGGCAACATGGTGGCCTTGACCATGACGATGCGCAACGGCTTCGGGAGCGGGGTAACCGTTCCCGGGACGGGTATCACGCTAAACAATGGGATGGGGTTGTTTCATCCCACGGAGTACGACTCGGAACCTGTGCCGGATCACCCGAACCGGATCGAAGGCGGAAAGCTCGCCGTGAACAACATGAACGCGTTCCTGCTGCTCGAGGACGGTGAGCCCTTCATGACCGGCGGTGGTGCAGGGGGTCGGCGGATCATGACCGAGTGTCTGGAGCTTATCGTCAACGTCGTCGACTGGGGCATGGACGTGCAGGAGGGGGTGAGCGCCCCACGGTTCCATGTCGAGCAAAAGGAACCGGCCGTGGTCGAAGCGGCGTTGCCCTACGGGGTCGGGAGCGAGCTCGAGCAAAAAGGGCACAAGCTCCAGGTCCAGCAGGCGTGGGGAGCTGTGCACGCGATCGTGCTGGACCCTGAAACCGGGAAACAGCATGCCGCAAGGGAGTCGAGGCAGGAAACGTCGGCCGCTGGTGCTCTCGTTCGCAAGCAACGGTAGTACCCCAAGTAGACTACCGCGAGCGCGTCGAGACTATTTGCTGGATCTAGATCGCTCGCTACCGGAACATCGACACCAAGCACCCCGACTTCCTTCGTGGCTACGGCTATCAAGGCTCCGCCCAGGAAGTGAAGTGGGGCCACGCCATGAACATCCAGGGCTTCGGCGCCGGTTTCAAGAACGCGGTGAAGGAAAACCGTCCCTGGCGGATCTCCATCGGTGGCTTCGGCGAGTGCCTGCTCCGGTGGGAGAACTACTGTGAGCTCGACAAGGAGAAGGTCGATGCCTAGGGCAGGCATCCCGGTGCTCCACATCAGCGCTGCCTACGGGGACAACGAACGGAAGATGGTGGCCGACATGGCGGAATCGGCAGCCGAGATGCTGGAGGCGGCCGTGCCGAGGACATCGAGACCCGAAATGAAATGTCCGTTCCGGGTCTCGCCATTCACGAAGTGGGAACGGCGCGAATGGGCAACGATCCGAAGACCTCGGTCCTCAACAAGTGGCAGCAGGCCCACGACGTCTCGAACCTGTTCGTCATGGACGGCTCCTGCTATCCGTCCTCGGCTTGCCAGAACCCGACCGTCACGTTCATGGCCCTGGCATCGCGCGCCTGTGATCGCCTCGTAGAGGAGTATCGCGCCGACCGCGTTTGAGCGCAGTCCGAACCCAGCTCCACTGGGCGCAACCTTTTCGTGATCTTGATGGACTGCTCATTTTGGCGCGAGCGCCACGTCTACTAGAAATGTTCTCTTGACATAAAAGGAAAAATGACGGTGTCCTTCACAATCCTAAATAAAGAAAACGGTCGCAGCTAAGCGGCCGATGGAGGGACACCTCAATGAAAAGCCGTATCACGCGGGAGGAGTTTAGTAAAGAAGTAAGTCGTCTATCCGAGGAGTTCGCGGAACAAGTGTGGCAGGCGGGCCGTGGAAGCGGAGAGCTGATGTCGAACGGTGTGACGAGTGGATGCGGGTCAAGGGCAGCGAACCTGCGTGAGGTACTGGGCAAGGCGCTCAGCTGCCCCAACGCTCGGAACGACTCGGTGTGTCACGGCGCATGCGAATGCGGCGCGTCGATGGAGTTTCGACAACATCGAGCGTTCCGGGTGCACACGGTACTGGCGGGTCGGGATGTGGAGCTGAGTGTGGTTTACGCTCAGTGCTGTGAGTGTCGTCAAGGCAAGTATCCGCTGCTGGAAGAGATGCGGGTGGACCAGGAGGGATTCACGCAAGCCGGGAGCGGGGTTACAAGAGTTGTCGCTGTTGGCAGGAGTGATCGAACCCTACATGCTCGGCGAGCGAGCAATTGCTGCGAAAGTTCACCGGGGTGGTCGTGAGCTCCGAGAAGATTCAAAGCTTGGTAGGCGCCGATGGGAAAAAGGCGGAGGGTTTTTCGAAAGAGCCTGCGAACGAGGTGGAAGCTGGAACGGGCAGACGCCATAAGGGACCGCTGTACATAGGGATAGACGGCGGGATGGTATTCGTGGACGGCCGCTGGCAGGAAGTCAAGCTAGGCTGCCTTTATACCGAGCAAGGGCGTGTGCAGAGCAAGCTCGGACGCGGAGAGTTGACCGAACGACAGGTCGTAGGGGTTCGAGGTAGCCCCGAAGCACTCGGCGAGGTTTTGTGGCCTCGCTCTTGCTCAATGGGGGCGGAACTCGCAAGGTCGTCATCCTGGGTGACGGTGCGCCGTGGATTTGGAATCTTGCGGAGGAGCTGTTCACCGATCGAGTCGAGATCGATTGGTATCACGCCGACGAGAATATCAGCCCTGTGGCACGGGTGGTTTTCGGCGAAGGCACCGACGAAGCCGCATCAGTGGCGCAAATGCAACTCGACCGTCTATACGAAGACGCCGTGGATGAGGTGATCGAGGGTTTGCCGGTTTCTGAAAATCAGCGTCATCGTTCCAAAGACGAAGAGATCGACAAGCTCACCGGCTACCTCGAGAGAAACGGGCATCGAATGAAATACAGAACGTTTCGACAAAGCGGCTACTACATCGGCAGCGGTGCCGTGGAAAGTGCCGAAGCCACGTTATGCAACAAAGGATGAAGCGAGTCGGGATGAGATGGCACGCCGCTGGGGCCGATGCAATGCTCGCTTGCTGCGCTGTGTCTTCCGAAGCACGGGCGCCTGGGATTCGTTCTGGAGGACTATCGAAAACAGGTCGCATGAACGGAAGTCGATTGCGCCCGCTCCACTGGGCGCAACCTTTTCGTGATCTTGATCATTTTTCTACTAGAAATGTTCTCTTGACATAAAAGGAAAAATGAGGTGTCCTTCACAATCCTAAATAAAGAAAACGGTCGCAGCTAAGCGGCCGATGGAGGGACACCTCAATGAAAAGCAGTATCACGCGGGAGGAGTTTAGTAAAGAAGTAAGTCGTCTATCCGAGGAGTTCGCGGAGCAAGTGTGGCAGGCGGTCGTGGAAGCGGAAGCTGATGTCGAACGGTGTGACGAGTGGATGCGGGTCAAGGGCAGCGAATACCTGCGTGAGGTACTGGGCAAGGCGCTCAGCCAACGCTCGGAACGACTCGGTGTGTCAGGCGCATGCGAATGCGGCGCGTCGATGGAGTTTCGACAACATCGAGCGTTCCGGGTGCACACGGTACTGGCGGGTCGGGATGTGGAGCTGAGTGTGGTTTACGCTCAGTGCTGTGAGTGTCGTCAAGGCAAGTATCCGCTGCTGGAAGAGATGCGGGTGGACCAGGAGGGATTCACGCAAGCCTTACAAGAGTTGTCGCTGTTGGCAGGAGTGATCGAACCCTACCGCTCGGCGAGCGAGCAATTGCTGCGAAAGTTCACCGGGGTGGTCGTGAGCTCCGAGAAGATTCAAAGCTTGGTAGGCGCCGATGGGAAAAAGGCGGAGGGTTTTTCGAAAGAGCCTGCGAACGAGGTGGAAGCTGGAACGGGCAGACGCCATAAGGGACCGCTGTACATAGGGATAGACGGCGGGATGGTATTCGTGGACGGCCGCTGGCAGGAAGTCAAGCTAGGCTGCCTTTATACCGAGCAAGGGCGTGTGCAGAGCAAGCTCGGACGCGGAGAGTTGACCGAACGACAGGTCGTAGGGGTTCGAGGTAGCCCCGAAGCACTCGGCGAGGTTTTGTGGCCTCGCTCTTGCTCAATGGGGGCGGAGTCTCGCAAGGTCGTCATCCTGGGTGACGGTGCGCCGTGGATTTGGAATCTTGCGGAGGAGCTGTTCACCGATCGAGTCGAGATCCTTGATTGGTATCACGCCGACGAGAATATCAGCCCTGTGGCACGGGTGGTTTTCGGCGAAGGCACCGACGAAGCCGCACAGTGGCGCAAATCGCAACTCGACCGTCTATACGAAGACGCCGTGGATGAGGTGATCGAGGGTTTGCGGTTTCTGAAAAAGCGTCATCGTTCCAAAGACGAAGAGATCGACAAGCTCACCGGCTACCTCGAGAGAAACGGGCATCGAATGAAATACAGAACGTTTCGACAAAGCGGCTACTACATCGGCAGCGGTGCCGTGGAAAGTGCCGTGAGCCACGTTATGCAACAAAGGATGAAGCGAGTCGGGATGAGATGGCACGCCGCTGGGGCCGATGCAATGCTCGCGCTGCGCTGTGTCTTCCGAAGCACGGGCGCCTGGGATTCGTTCTGGAACTATCGAAAACAGGTCGCATGAACGGAAGTCGATTGCGCCCGCTCCACTTGACCGAACGCCATTTATCTGGTGTTATAACAAGATCCAACCTTTGTGGTCCCCTGCACGCTACGGGTGATCCATACCGGAAATCGCGCCTTTCGACGCCCCGTCGGAGGTGAGCTTCGTTATCGATCCCTGACAGCCACGGAGATTTGAGACCGAGCCGAACCCCAGCCGCTCATTGAGGCGCGCATGATGAAGAAAGCTGCATTTCTCGTCGCGGCCGGTGGTGTCGTCGGAGCTCTGGTCTGGTTCGCCCTGGAATCCTCGCCGGTGACGCCGTCTTCGGCCACGCGTTGGCTCGTCGCGCCCGACGTCGAGGCGGAGATCCGCGAGCACTTTCCCGCTGTTGTCGACAACCTGGACCGGGTGGCGGAGTTCGAGCAAGTCCAGGCCGAGTCGGGTTCTCCGGGATTCCGTACCGTCCCTCCGCCTTTCGAGGCGCCTCCCGGGTTGGCACCCGAGGAAGTCCAAGCCCTCGCGCAGCGGGCGGAGCGGGACGGCATCGATGCCATGCAGGCCTTCTTTCCGAAATTCTACTCGAGGCGTTTCGAGACCTACGTCCATGGAATGCGCGCGCGGATCACGCCCGTCGATGCGGCGATGGCCGAGGCGCGGGTGCAGAACGGAAAACTGTTCTACGCGGACGCTTATCGCGATACCGATGTTCTCTACAGGGTGTCGGCACGGCTCTTCCGCCGCTCGGCAAGCTGCGGGAAGTAGTCGAAGACGTTCGTTCCGTTCGCCCTAGTGTAGGTCCCCATCCAGAGGTTCTCTTCGACCGTCAAGTCAGGAAATACTTCGCGGCCTTCCGGGACGTGCGCAATGCCCCTCCGCACGATCTCGTCCGGCCGCCTGTGTTCGATCGGCTCGCCGTCGAGCCGGATCGTGCCCTCCTCGAGATCCATCTCCAGCGAACGCGAAGCTGCCTGCGGAAAGCCGGAAATGGTTTTCAGAAGCGTTGTCTTCCCGGCACCGTTCGCGCCGAGAACCGCCACCGCCTGTCGTCTTCGACGCGCAGGGAAAAACCCTTCAGCGCCCGGGTGAGCCCGTAGCTGACCTTCAGGTTATCCACTTCGAGCAACACGAGCGCTCTCTCCCAGATAGGCTTCGATCACGCGATCGTCTTGTTGCACTTCGTCCGGACGGCCCTCGAAGATGAGCTCCCCGTGATCCAGTACCGCCACTCGATCCGAGAGATCCATCACGAAGCGCATGTCGTGCTCGACGAGGAGCACCGTGATGTCCTGCGTCGAGCGAATCTCCTGAATCCAGAACGCCAGCTCCTCCGTCTCCTCGGAGTTCAAGCCCGCCGCTGGTTCATCCAGGAGTATGAGCTCCGGACGAAGGGCCAGCGCTCTCCCGAGCTCGATGCGCTTCCGCGTGCCGAAAGGAAGACTCCCGGCGAACGCGTGGCGCACTGCCTCGAGCTCCAGAAACTCGATCACCTCCTCGGCCCTCTCGCGCGCTTCCGTCTCCGCCTTTCGAGTGGCACGGGTGAAGAGAAACGTACCCGCCAGCGTCGTATCCGTAGAAAGGTGGCGGCCGAGAAGAATGTTGTCCAGCGCGGAGAGTCCACCGAAGAGCTCGAGATTCTGGAAGGTCCGCGCGATGCCGATACGAGCCACCTCGTGCGGCTTGAGCGACGAGATTTCCTGCCCCTTGAATTGAATCGTCCCCTCATCCTGACGGCAGATGCGGCTCAGGCAGTTGAAACCCGTCGTCTTGCCGGCGCCATTCGGCCCCACCAGGGAAAAGAGCTGCCCCTTCTCGACGGAGAAGCTGACGTCGTGGAGGGCGCGGATACCCTCGAAGGAGATGCCCAAACGCTGGACGTCCAAGAGCGCCACGGACCCGCTGTTTCAGCTCCTCGAACCAGTTCACGATGAAGGTAGACACCTCCAGCTCAGGCCTCGTGGCAGGTCCTGCCCGCTACGATCGTGCGCAGCACACGAATCCGCGAGATCTCATCGAGCGGAGTCTCGAGGGGATTCCGGTCGAGACCACGAGGTCTGCCCACTTGCCAACGGACAAGCTCCCGCGATTGGCACCGTCCCCGCTCGCCAGCGCGCCGCCCATCGTGTAGCTGTAGAGTGCCTCGGAAACGCCGAGTGCCTCGGCCCCGGCGATCACGTTCCCATCGATATCACGGCGGTCGACCGCTGCCTTGAATGCCGAGAACACGCGTAACCGCTCACCCGCCGGCGGGGGAGGACACCTCTTTGTCTCGTGGCAACACGAGGAGAAACCCGTAACCGTCACAGACCGGATCCCGCAGGTAGCCCGGGATGAGGCCGCGTGGCTCGAAACCGATCGCCATCTGCGCGGTGATCGTCGGGTCGACTCGCTCGCCCTTCACCACCGCCTCGTAGTAGCTCTCGGCGGTCAGCTCGGCCTTGAGTGGGCGGTAGCCGCGCGGGGTGCCGACCGCAACCTGACCCTCCAGATCGAGCTCTCTGACCGTTCGCTGCCGGGCCGCGTAGAGGGCACGGCCGATGCCGCGCCGCCGATACCTGGGATGAACGCCCGTGTCCACTCCGTAGAGCCACCCGCCTTCCGTCTCGTGCGTCGTCAGCCAGCCCCCGCTGCTGATCTCCGCAAACGTGTGCAGTGGACGCTCGAAATCGAAGTTGCACCGCAGGCTGCTCGTCATGCCGACCACGTTGCCGTCGTCGAGCGCGACGAACTGACCTTCGGGAAAGAGCGCGATGTGCTTCAGGTAATGGTCCACCTTGAACCGCTGGTTGTCGTGCAGGGTGGGGTAGACGATGATCTGAAGCTCTTCGAGGCCTGGCGCGTGCTCACGGCCGGTGGGCACGATTCGAATGCTGGAGGGGAGCGGCTCAGCCAAGCCGTTTTCCTTCGCGCCATCGCTCCTGCTCCGACATTCGGTAGGCCTGGCGCGCGTACTCGCTCATCATGCGCTCGGTGTTGAAGAAAGACCCGTTGAGCGCGATGGTATGACGCATGACCTCCTGGTAGCGCGTTCGCTCGCGATAGTAGAGCGGCATCACGATACTCTCGAGCTTCTGGTACAGGTCCCCGGCGTCGCGACTCGGATCGTGATCTCCGATGGACCAGCCGGTGACGCCTTCGATATGACCCTCGATCCACCAACCGTCGAGCACGCTGAGACTGGGCACCCCGTTCAAGGCCGCCTTCATGCCACTCGTGCCGGAGGCCTCCTTCGGTCGCTCCGGCGTGTTGAGCCAGAGATCACAGCCCGCGGTCATCAAAGCGCCGATCTCCATCCCGTAGTTTTCGAGATAGACGAGCCGCACCGCATCGCCCAGCTCGCTGGCCGCACCGACGATGTGCCGGATAATGCTCTTTCCGGTACCGTCGGCAGGGTGAGCTTTTCCCGCGTAAACGAGCTGCAACGGACCCACGTCCTTCGCGATCCGTTTCAGGCGTTCCAGGTCCTGAAAGAGAAGGTCACCTCTCTTGTAGGCGGCAGCACGCCGGGCAAATCCGATGGTGAAAACGTCCTCTTCGACCGGCCAGCCGTGGAGATCGTGAATGCGCTCCAGCAAGGCGCGCTTCGCTTCCTGGTGGGCGGCGGCGACCTCCTCGAGCGGAACATAAGCGACGTAGCGGAGACTCTGATTGTCCTCGCGCCAGCCGGGAACGTGCTTGTCGAAGAGTTCCTGAAACGGCGGAGCGGCCCAGGTGACAGCGTGGACTCCGTTGGTGATGGCGTCCACGTGGTGGCCGTTGAACATGCCGCGAGACACCTCTCCATGTTTTCGCGCCACGCCGTTCACGTATCGGCTCTGCTTCAGCGCAAGCTCCGTCATGTTGAGCTCGGTCATATCGAACAGCGTCTCGATAAGACCGCGAGCCTTTGCTCCGAGAAGCTCCTCCACGAGTGAGAGCTCGAACCGGTCGTGCCCGGCCTTGACGGGCGTATGGGTCGTAAAGACACAATGGTCTTTCACATGTGCGATGTCCTCGACGGAAGGCTCGCTGCGCCCGCGACGGCGCGCGCTCCCGGTTAGAAGCTCGAGTGTCAGCAGGGCCGAGTGTCCCTCGTTCATGTGGAACGTCCGGAGGCCGTCGTAGCCGAGCGCCTGGAGCATACGCACCCCGCCGACGCCCAGCAGCACTTCCTGGCTCAAACGGTAGCGATCGTCGCCCCCATACAACCTGTCGGTCAAAACACGATGTTCCTCTGAGTTTTCGGGGAGGTCCGTGTCGAGAAAGTAGATGGGTACCGCGTCGCCGAGGACTCCGTACAGATTCTTTTTCCAGCAGCGAACGAGAACCGGGGTCCCCGACAGCTCCACCGCGACCCGTGGTGACATCTCCTCCAGATGCGAAGCCACGTCCCAAGTCGCCGGCAGCTCGGTCTGATCTCCGGCGCTGGTGAGCTGCTGTCGGAAGTATCCCTTTCGGTGGACCAGGGTCACCGCCACCAGCGGCAGACCCCAGTCGGCACCGGCGCGCAACGTGTCTCCCGCCAGCACCCCCAGACCACCGGAGTACGTAGGCATGTCGTCGCTCAGGCCAATCTCCATGGAGAAGTAGGCGATGCTGGCGGTGTTCAAGACCGTACGTCTCCTTTCCCCGCGCGAAGTAGCCCGCCGTCCGGTGAGCCCAAACCTGGGAGCGTAACACAGGCAAAGTCACCGGAGCCGGGTGGGCACGGTGGCACCCTCGCCCGGCAGCGGGTAGAATCTAGGTAGACATCAAGTCCCAGAACTTACCCGACACAGAAGGGACTGCGAGGTTCCGCGTCTTTCCACGCGGATCTGTTCTCGGAAAAGGAGACAGTACACATGGTGGAGTTATATTTGGTGCGGCACGGTGAATCCGAGAACTCCGACGCGCCCCTGAATCCGAACGGCCTCGCGAACGTGCAACGCGCTGCCAGTTTCGCCGCACGGCTCGGCGTCACGGTTACCGAGATCCGTCATTCCGAGCACGTCGCGGCCGATCAGACGGCTCAGGAGTTCGCGAAGGCCCTCTCGAGTCAGGCCCGACAGGTGGCGGGGATCGGACATCAACCCGCTTCGGCGGGAAGCCGCGGGCCTTGCCGGGAACTTGATGGTCATCGGCCAGCTTCCCTATTTGAACCGGCTTGCGGGAGCGCTTCTGGCCCAGGACGAGAGCATGCCCGTCGTGGTATTCCATCCCGGCGCGCTCATTCGACTCGACCGCAGGGAAGACGCCCGGTGGAGCCTGCAGCTGGTGATGCCGCCCGGCGTAATGCCCTGATCAGCATCCGGCATCCGGGGAACATCAGTCCCCCTCACCTAACCTCTCCCCGTCGGGGAGAGGAACATGCGGATGCCTGGTTTCCTCGGCTGGATGCTGAATGCTGGATGCCGGATGCTGAACTGCTATTGAGGCACCCAAATCCTCAAATGCCCGTCGTTGAGACCGGCGACGATCCAGGGCTCCTCGCCCACGACCTGTACGCTCGTGCACTGCTCTCCGCTGGCTCCCCACAGCGGCCGCGAGCTTCCTTTCGCGACGTCCCAGAGCGTCACGGAGTTGTCCATCGCCACGCTCGCTAGCTGAGAACCGTCCGGGAAATAACTGAGAGAGGTGACGGCCTTCTTGTGGCTCTCGAGCGGGGTGCCGTCGTCCCGGCGATTCAGATCGTAGAGATGCAAACCTCCGTCCTGGGCGCCGGTCGCCAGATGGTTTCCGTCCGGGGAGACCTCGATGGTCGCGATAGCGCCGCTCGGTCCGCGTCGCGTGGCCGTGAGGCGTCCCTTCGCCGCGTCGTGCACCCGGAGCACCCGGCTGGTGTGACCGGTGATGACAAGCGCCCCATCCAGAGAGTAGGCCAGCGCCGTCACCCCGGCCGGCTGACGAATGAGCCGGCGTTGCGCCTGGCCCTGGCGCAGCAAGCCGAGATCCCACAGCTTCAGCGTGGAGTCGAGGCCTCCCGTGGCCAGCGTGTTTCCATCCGGCGAAAACGCCAGATCACCAATGGAGGCATCGTGACTGATGCGAACCGGAAGCTCTTCGCCGTCGTCGAGTCGCCACAGGTGGACCGCACCGTCGACATGACCCGACGCCAGAAAGGCGCCGTCCGTCGAGAAAGCGAGGCCCGTGACGAGCCCACCGTGTCCGCTGCGAAAACTGCCCACGCGGGCTCGCGTTTCGATATCCCAGAGGCGTACCGAGCCGTCGACGCCTCCCGCTGCGATCAGATGAGGCTGAGAGCCCGAAGCGATGACCTGAATTCCCGGTGGCTCCCCGAAACGCCCCGCGTCGCGGAACGCGAGCTCCTTGCGCAACCGCAGGGAGGCCGAGGAACGAATCGTTCGGGTTCGGGTTCGGCCCGGGGCAGCCGGCTTCTCTAGAATCTCCCGCAGCTCCACCGCCGGCCCGTACTCCGGATCGGCGGAGAGGACATCGTCGACGATCCGAAGTGCCTCGGTGCGATTGCCGGCGGTGAGAGCCAGGCGCGCCTCGTCGACCCACTTCGCTCGGTCGAAGGGAGTGTCGCTCGGGGGCGGGGATACCACCGTCGGCGCCGAGCCCAACTCCTGTTGTGCCTCCTCGATGGCCGAGATCAAGGTCGTCACGGTTTCGCGCGAGGGCTCGAGAGCCTGAGCCTTCCGGACCGCCTCCATTGCGCGCGCCGGCTCACCCTTCTCGAGAAGCGACCTCGCGAGCTCGACCTGGCGCGTATAGGTACGTGCCCGTGCCTCGTCGGAGATCGTCGCGTCCGAGGAGGGTCGTCCGAGCACCGATTCCAGCGCGCGTGCCATCTGGTCCATGTCACGGAAGCGCTTGTCCCGCTCTTTCTCGAGCGCCCGCTGCAGGACGGCGACCAGACGGTCCGGGATCCCGAGCCGGCGGCCGTCCAGCTGAGGGACCGGCGCATGCACGATCTGATAGACCAGACTTGGAATGGTCTCCGCCGCGAAGGGTCGGCGTCCAGATACCAGCTCGTAGACGATGACTCCGGTGGCCCACATGTCGATTCTGTAGTCGACCCGAGCGTCCGCGATCTGCTCCGGCGCCATGTAGTTCGGGGTTCCCATCACCAGACCCGTTTTGGTCAGCATGGTCGAGCCCACTTTGATCGCGATTCCGAAGTCGAGGATTTTTGTCGTCCCGTCGGGCAACACGTGAACGTTACCGGGCTTGATATCTCGATGGATGAGACCCTGCTTGTGGGCGTAGTCGAGACCGCGGCAGATCTGGACCGCGATCTTCATCTTGTCCTCGAACCGGGTAATGCGACCACTCTCGACCATCTGGGCCAGGCTGTCTCCCTCGAGAAGCTCCATTGCGATGACCGGGACGCCATCGACGTCGTTGAGATCGGAAATGGTGACGATGTTCGGATGCTGCAGGCGGGCGGCGTGCCGCGCTTCCCGGAAGAATCGCTCCCGCATCTCGTCTTCGACCAGGAGGGCCTCCGACATGGTCTTGAGTGCGACCAGGCGGTCGAGCACCGGGTCTCGAGCTTTGAACACCATGCCCATAGCGCCACGGCCGAGCTCGGAGAGCACTTCGTAGCGGCCGATCTTCTTTGGTACTGCAGACATGGGAGCGACAGTCTCGGGTCGGGACGGGAAACAGAACAGGATAGCCTCGCATCGACACAGTGTCAAACTCTCGGAGCCCACGGGTCGACGCGAAGGACTAGCCGTCGCCAAAAGAGACGGACTTAACTCGCTATTCTCCGACGGTGGAAGCACCATCACCCGGGTGCGGTGCGCCTCACTTCACCCCGTTCGCAAATTGCCGCGCCCGGAACCTAATTGCGACCGGGGTTCACTCTGTCGAGCCTCTCCCGATAGGCTTCGGAATCGTACACCTCCGGGTTGACGCAGTTGGGCGCTTTCTCGAGCTTCAAGTGAGCCAGCGCGTTCTCGGCGCACATGGTCGCCATCCTGTTGCGTGTATCCCGGCTGGCGCTCGCGATGTGCGGGAGGACGATCACGTTGTCGAGCTCCGCCAGCCCGGGCGCCATCGCCGGCTCTTCTTCGAAGACGTCGAGGCCGGCACCGGCGATCTGCCCGTCGCGGAGGGCTTGGACCAGCGCCTTCTCCTCGACCACCGGTCCTCGCGAGGTGTTGACGAGGATCGCGCTCCTTTTCATCTTCTCGAACGCGTCGGCTCCGACGACGTGATGCGTCGACGGGTTGAGGTCGGTGTGAATCGTGACGAAGTCGCTCTCCGCCAGAAGCTGATCCATCTCCGCGTACTCGACGCCCTCGGTCTTCTCGATGACCTCGCGCATCGGGGGATCGAAGGCGAGAACGCGCATGTCGAATCCGAGCGAACGCTTCCAGACGGCACGGCCGATCCGGCCGAAGCCGAGGATGCCGAGTACCTTCTGCCGACCATCGCCTCCCGGGCTGATGTCCGCTCCCAGCATCAGGCTCGGCCCCCAGAGTTTGTATTTTCCGTCACGCATGTAGCGATCGGCGGGCACGATGTTCCGCGCGGCAGCCATGAGAAGTGTCCAGGCGAGATCCGCCGTGGTATCCGTGAGGACGCCCGGCGTATTGGTTACCGGAAGGCCGAGCGCGGTCGCCGCCTCGACGTCGACATTGTTGAAGCCCACGGCGAAGTTGGCGACGCCTCTCAGGCGTTCACCGGCAGTGAGCACCTCCGAATCGATGCGCTCGGTCAGCAGGGATACGAGGACGTCGGCATCTCTCACGCCTTGGATGATCTTCGAGAGCGGGACCAGCTCATCCTCCGGCTCGACGGCAATGGTGAGATCTCCCGCCCGCTCGAGAATCGCGCGGCCCGCCTCGGGCAACTTTCGAGTCGCAAAGATGGCGCTCATCGGCTCACCCCTAGTGCTTCGGCATCTTCCGTGAACTTCTGAAAACCGTCCTTGTCAGCACTGGCGGTACGGATGCGCGTAATCCCCTCCTTGAGAGAGTCCATGTCCGCGGCAATCGACAGCCGAAAGAAGTGCTGGCCCTCGCTCTGGAGGACACCGAAACTCCGCCGATCCACCAAGGCAACCCCGTGCATGTAGAGTACGAAACGGGTAAAGAGCGTCGCGGGCGATGTCTTCGCTTTCTGCGCCTCACCCAGCGTCCCATAGAAATCGTGAATTCCCAGGTTGCCGCAGAGGCCGTCGACGTTGGGAAACGCGTAGAAGGCGCCGAGCGGTTTGTTACAGTGCACGCCCGGGATGTCGTTCAAGGCCGGGACGACATAATCCCGGCGCTCCTTGAACTTCGCCACCATGTGGGCCACGACCTCGGGCGTCTTCGGGCTCTCGAAAGCTTCTCTCGCCGCCTCCTGGATGAACGGCGGGACACAGCTCACATAGTTGATATTTATTTGCTTCCACAGCGCCGCCTCTTCCACCGAGGGGAGCACCGCCCAGCCGAGGCGCCATCCGGTCATGGCGAAACCCTTGGAGTGACCGCTGCAGATGACCGTCCGCTCCTGCATATCGGGCATCGAGGCGATGGAGACGTGCTCGAACCCGTCGAACGTGATGTGCTCGTAGATCTCATCAGAGTAGATGCGCAGATCGGGACTGGCTTTCGTGCGAACGACCTCGCCGATGCCCTCCATGACATCCTTGGTGAGAACGCCACCGGTGGGATTCGAAGGTGAACAGAGCATCAGAACCTTTGTTTTCGCAGTGATGAGCTTCTCGAGATCTTCCGGTGTAAAGGCAAAACCTTGCTCCTCGCGAAGAACCAGAGGGACCGGGGTGCCGCCCATGTACGTGACCCATGACTCGTAGATCGGAAAGCCCGGGCTCGGATAGATGACCTCGTCGCCCGGATTGACGTAGCTCATCATGGTATAGCCGATTCCCGGCTTCGCGCCCGGAAGGACGATGATCTGGTCGGCGCCCACATCGATGCCCCGCGTTCTCCGCACGTGGGCGGCGGTCGCTTCGCGCAGCGAGGCCACCCCTGCCGGATCGGTATAGTGCGTGTTCCCCCTGAGAATGTTGTCGATCCCGACCTGGTTGATGTGGGGCGCGCTGTCGAAGTCCGGCTCGCCGATGGTGAAGCGAATGACGTCGACGCCCCGCGCCTGGGCCCGTGCGACATCTTCTCCTATCTTGAAGGCGTTCTCCGTCCCCATCGTCGCCATTCGATCGGCAATCACACCCATTCCGAGAGCCTCCTGCCCCCTGTCGAGGCCGCTCGATCATATGTGGCTACCAGACGTCCGGCAAGGCCAACCGGTTGATTCATGGGCCTTTGACCTCCCGCGAGCGCTGTGGTAAAAGACCGGCTTCGACCGCCGCTGTACATCCATTTCTCTAGACCACAACGAAGGAAGCGACTCGATGAACCGGAGTGACTTCCTGAAGAAAGCCGGTGTCACCGCCGCGGCAGGTATGGTGCCGGGCCAGCTGTTCTGGGCCGACAAGTCACTCATTCCGGCCGAGCGCGTCACCGATCTACCGGTCAACCCGGGCTTCAAGACGAAGCACTGCATCGTCGTGCTCTACGGGAACGGCTGTCGGAAGAAGGACACGGTAGAGAACCCCTCTCTGGCCCCTCACATGGCGCGGATGATGAACGCCGGCTCCGTTTTCGTAGAGGACTTCGGAGAGACCGCCAACCTTCATGGCTACATGTACACGGAGTTGCTGACCGGGCGGGAGACAGTATCCGAGCATCCCATGTACCCTACATGGACGGAATACGTTCGCAAGCAGCTGGGCGGTTCCCCACCGACTACTGGATGCTCCAGGGACTGAGCTACTACCGGTCCTGGGTGTTCGACCGCAAGCACTGGAGCGCGCATCCGGAGTTCGGCATCCGCTACGGTGCCACATCGCTCACGATGAACAAGCTCTTCTACGAAGAGCAGAAGGGATCTCCTGATGATCTGGTGAGTAGTGCCCTGGAGAGCGAGCTCGGCCACTCGAAGAAAGAGGTAAGGGAGGTCGAAGAGTGGGTCGCCGACACGCTCCAGCGCAAGCTCTTCGTCCCTGCTTCTACGAAGACACCACTCATCGATCGAGAAGTCACCTACGCCGACGGGCAGTGTTTCGAGCTCGCCAAGTACATCCTGAAAGAGTTCAAGCCGAAGCTCATCACTCTCCAGATCCTGGGCCTCGACGATGCCCACGCGGACGCCGGCTTCTGGGACCACGACACGGATTACGAACAGTACCTCCGCCACATTGCTGCGACCGACGAGCTCTTCGGCGCCCTCTACGACTTTGTGCGGCAGGATCCATACCTGAGGGATACGACTTCCATACTCTTGCGACCGGAGTGCGGCCGCGAC
This sequence comes from Candidatus Marinacidobacterales bacterium, assembly GCA_965237685.1. GTDB lineage: Bacteria > Acidobacteriota > Vicinamibacteria > Marinacidobacterales > SMYC01 > CBDEGF01. The sequence continues at coordinate 896,782 of CBDEGF010000002.1, read as the reverse complement.
GACGAGGTCAACATCTACGGCCAGCTGCACCATTCGCAGGGAAACTACTACGCCCACAACGTCTGGACCCTCGGCGTCGGTCCGGACTTCAAAAAGGGCGCACTGTTCAAGGAGAAGGTCATGCGCCGCGACCTCTGTCCCACGGTCGCGTACCTTCTGACCGGCCAGGACGTGGCTCGCTACACCACCGGCTCCGTCCGGACCCAGGACGTGAGAAAAATTAGTTATTGACTAGCGGTACCGCTATGTTATAGAATTGCGAGTATGGGATACGTAACGAAGCTGCAGGTGATCAAACGAGCCAACGACACCCGTCAGTGCTATGTGATTTGCCCGTCGCCTTTAGCGCAGGCGCTAGAGATGGAGCAGGGCGAGGAGCTGGAGTGGGTGGTGGAGGATCGAAACACCCTGATTGTGCGTCGGACGCCAAAGGCGAAGCGAGGGAGAAAGCGGGGTAGACGTGGGTGATAACCAAACGTCGCTTCCCGGCTTTCCGAGTCCGCGAAAACGGAACGATGGTGATGACGGCGATGAGGGAGAACGCGCGACACAGGCTCGGTTGAAGGTGGTCGATCGCGCGCAGCTGCTGCTGCGGACGGTGGACGTGGAGCGATTGATCCCAGAGGATGACCCAGCGCGTGCGATCTGGGAGTTCGTGGGTTGGCTGGATCTCAGCGGGTACACGGAGCAGATCCGCTCCGTCGCGGGTGGCGCAGGCCGGCCCGCGTTCGATCCGCAGCTACTGGTGAGCCTGTGGGTCTACAGCTACAGCCAGTCCGTGAGTTCGGCCCGCGCCATTGAGCGGCTGTGCGAGCATCATCCGGCTTATCAATGGCTCACCGGAATGCAGAGCATCAGTGCGCACACGCTATCGGACTTTCGGGTGACCCATTCGGAGGCCCTACACGAGTTGTTTGTGCAAACTTTGGGGCTTCTGAGTGCAGACGGATTGATCACGCTCGAGCGAGTCATGCTGGATGGGACGAAGGTGCGCGCGAATGCTTCGTCGAGTGGATTTCGCAGCAAGCCTCGTGTGGAGGCGTATCTGAAGGATGCGCGTGAGGCGGTCGAGGCTCTCGAAGCACAGACGGAGGAGGAATCGAGCCGGCAGATGCAGGCAGCACAGCAACGCGCCAGGCGAGAGAGACAGGAGCGTCTAGAATCAGCGTTGAAGGAGTACGACAAGCTGGAAGCCGCCAAAAGCCGCGTAAAACGCGTGAGCACGACCGATCCCGACGCGCGGGTGATGAAACAAGCCGAGGGCGGCTCCGCACCTAGCTACAACGTCCAGGTCTCAACGGATGCCGCGCACGGCCTGATTGTCGACATCGATGCCACGCAGGCCGGCAGCGATTATCAGCAGCTGACGCCCGCCATACAACGGCTTGAGCAGAGCATGCACCGCGCGCCCGAGCAGATGGTCGTAGATGGGGGCTACATCAGTAGCAACAACATCACGGAGATGGCGAAGCGCGACATCGATTTCGTCGGTCCCCAATCCGAGAACAAGGCAGCAGAGGCTAATCGGCGCAAGTCGTATAAGCACCACGGCGTGAGTCCGGAATACGAGGCGTCGAAGTTTGTCTTCGATACGGAGACCAACACGTATGTGTGCCCGCAGGGCAAGCACTTACGCTACGACGCCAAGCAGGAAAGCCATGGCACGATGTGCTATCGATACAAGGCGTCGGAGCAAGACTGCCAGACGTGTCCGGCCAAAGATCAGTGCTGTCCTCGTACGCGGCACGGCCGCTCGATCGAGCGGCGCGAACTCTTGCCCGACATAGCCGCGTTCCGCCAGAAGATGCAGACCGACGAAACCAAGGCCATCTATAAGACACGCTCGCAAGTGGCCGAGTTCCCGAATCTCTGGATCAAAGCCAAGTTTGGCCTGCGGCAGTTTAGCGTGCGCAGAATTGCCAAAGTACGCACTGAATCTCAGTGGGTCGCCCTCACCTACGATATCCTGCAGTGGATTCGCCTCCGCTGGAGGCCAAAGATGGTATCGGCGCTCGCGCCGACGTGAGCGCATTGAGCACACGCAGCCCGATTCGTTTAAGCACTAGTTAGAAAGCTAGTCAAAAAGCAACAACGAAACGCCGATACGATACCGGGTGAATCCGCACCACGCGGACCCGCCCCCCTAGTTGACACAAGTGCGGACCAACCATCCCCATCTCCCTGGGGAAACGCGATTTTTTCTCAGGTCCTCTGTCCGGGCAGAGTTGACGCGTTGACTTAACTTTGCTCCTCGGTCCGGTTATAGTTCGTGCGCGCCGAGAACAAGCCGCTTTGAAAGGATTGAGAATGCCGAATGCACGCGTTGCCATTGTCCTGCCGCTGTTCGCGCTCCTGTTGCACCTCAGCGCGCCGGCTGCGAGAGCCGACCTGGAGCTCACCGGAGTCTTCGGCGGCCTGTCGGGCGGGGACCTCAACGCCCTCGAGGAAGGTGACATTAGTCGAAGCTTCAAGAACTCTCGACTTTTTGGCGCACGCCTGGGCTGGGTGAGCTTCCCCATCGGCGTCGAGCTCAGCTTCGTCACCAGCCCGAGCGGTCTATCGGGCGACGTCGAGCTTCCCGACGAAATCCCGACGAACGAAGTGCTCGACATCGACACACGCGTCACCTACGGCGAGGCGAACCTGCTGATCGTCCCGATCCCGGGGCCGGTCTCCCCTTTCGGAACGGTCGGCTTCGGTGTTCATTCATTCAGATTCAAGTTCGAGCAGGCCGTCGAGACACAGGTGACGAAATTCGGATGGAACTTCGGCGGGGGGATCAAAGCCAACCTCAAGCGGGTGACGCTCCGTTTCGACATACGAGATCACGTCACGACGATTGGGCTCAACGACTTCGGCCTCGGCTTCATTGGTGGGATCATCGGCTTCGGCGCCGACCAGAAAGTCCACAACGTCGAGATATCGTTCGGCGTCGGGGTCCGCTTCTAGACCGATACCGCTCCCCAGCCCGAGCCCCAGCCCCAGCCCGTGCCCGATTCCCATTCAACGATGTAGTCTTCCACCTACTCCTCCGGTGGGGGTACGACGCCGGTCTGCTCCGTGATGAGCTTGTAGTGCTCGACGCGGCGGTGTTTCTCGAAGTTGAAGATGTTCTCCTTGATGTCCTTGCCCACGTCGAGATCACAGTTGTAGGCGATCACCTCGTCGTCCTCGGTGATGGCGCGAGCAACGATTTCACCCGTCGGCGCAACGATGGCCGAGCCGCCTATGAGGCCATGGCCATTTTCCTTCCCCGCCTTGGCGGTGGCGACGACCCACGTACCGTTCTGGTAGGCGCCCGCCTGAAGTGAAAGGAAGTGATGGAACATGCGCCGGTCGACCGGCTCGTGGTGGTGGATGTTGAAGTCGGGCGTGTTGTAGCCGAGCACCACCATCTCCACACCTCGAAGGCCCATGACCCGGAACGTCTCCGGCCAGCGGCGGTCGTTGCAGATACACATCCCGATGAGGCCGCCGAAGGCGCGCCACACGGGAAAGCCCAGGTCTCCCACCTCGAAGTACCGCTTCTCCAGGTGCTGGAAGGGCGCAGCCGGCTTGTGCTCGGCGTGCCCGGGAAGATGGATCTTGCGGTATTTGCCGAGGAGCTCGCCGTCCGGGCTCACCAGGATCGCGGTGTTGAATCGTCGCAGACGGCCCTTCTCCTCCGAGAGCTCCGCATAGCCGAGATGGAAACCGACCGAAAGCCGCCGGGCCTCGTCGAAGAGCGGAGCGGTGGCCTCGTTTGGCACCTCGCGCTCGAAGTAGCGGTCGATCTCGGCCTGCTCCTCCATGAAATACCGAGGGAAGAAGGTCGTGAGGGTCAGCTCCGGGAAAACCACGAGCCGGCAGTCCGAGCGATGCGCTTCCCGAAGGAGCTCGACGAGCCGCCCCACGACCGTGCCTCTCGACTCGTCCCGCTGGATCGGGCCGAGCTGCGCGGCGGCCACTTTGAGATACCTCGCCATCAGAAGACGTCCTCAGCCCCGAACCTCGCCGCGAGCTGAGATTCGGGGGATGGCTGACCGAGCGGCTTCGCCGCGTCCGGTCGACCCCTGGGGATGAACTTCCCGGAGCCGCGCTCCGCCCGGAGCTCTCCCTGGTCAACGACCACCCGCCCGCGACTCAATACGCTCACCGGCCATCCGGTGACGCTTCGCCCTTCGTATGGGGTGTATCCGACATTGTCGTGCATCTCGCTCGACCTGATCGTACGCGTGAGCTCGGGGTCCCAGATGGCCAGGTCCGCATCCGAGCCGACGGCGATCGTCCCCTTCCGCGGAAACAGGCCGTAGAGCTTGGCGGCCCGGGTCGCGGTCAGGTCCACGAACCGGTGCAGATCCATCCGTCCTGCCAGTACCCCCTCCGAGAACAGCAAGGGCATCCGCACCTCGAGCCCCGGCACCCCGTTGGCCACCCGGTTGAACGGTGGATTCGGCCCGGCGGCGAGCTTACCCGAGTCGTCGAACCGGAAAGGCGCGTGGTCGGAGGAAAAGACCTGCAAGACACCGCTGGTGAGCCCCCGCCAGATGGCCTCCTGAGACATCTCGTCCCGGGGGGGCGGGCTGCAGCAGCACATGGCACCTGCCATCCCCTCCTGGTCGAGATCGTCCGCGGTCAGAAACAAATACTGAGGGCAGGTCTCCCCATAGACCCGGAGCCCACGAGACTGCGCCCGCCGGATGGCCTCCATCGCCTGCTCGGAGGAGACGTGCACCACGAGGAGCGGGACGTCCAGCAGCTCGGCCAGGGTGATCGCTCGCGACGTGGCCTCGGATTCCGCCAGCCTGGTGTGGGCCACCGCATGGAATTTGGGGGCCTGGTGCCCGGAAGCCAATAGTCGCTCGGTCAGCCAGACGATCATGTCGTGGTTCTCCGCGTGCACCATCGTCAGAGCCCCTTCACGGCGGGCGAGTGAGAGCACCTCGAGCATCTGGTAGTCCGTCAGCCGGAGCCGGTCGTAGGTCATGTAGACCTTGAACGAGCTCAAGCCCCCGGCGATGAGCTCCGGAAGCTCGTCTCTCAGGACCACCTGAGTCGGGTCGGAGACGATGAGGTGAAAGCCGTAGTCCACCACTGCTTTGGCGCGGGCCCGCTCGTGGTAGTCCGAGACCACGTTCATGAGCGAATCGCCCCGGTGCTGGGCGGCAAACGGAATGATGGTGGTCGTTCCGCCAAAGGCGGCCGAAACCGTCCCAGTGTAGAAGTCGTCGGCGCACATGAGGCCGGCCGACGACATCTGCTCGATGTGGCAGTGGCTGTCGATCCCTCCAGGAAGAACCAGCTTGCCCGTCGCATCGATCTCCTCCGCACCTTTGTCGAGCCCCGTGCCGAGTGCGACGAGCGTGCCGTCGGCGACCCCGACGTCGCAGGACATCTCCACCGTGGCAGTTACCACACGAGCGTTGCGAATGACGAGGTCGAATCCCCCCATGACGACTCCAATCTTAGATCCGCATCAACACTGAACCGAAAGGCATAGTGTCAATTACTGTAAGAAGAAACTACATTCTTTGTATCAAAACGGTGTGGTTTTTTCACTGTGGCACCCATCCCCCCGGAACTTCGCCACCTCGGTCCTTCTAATTGGTTGAGTGAGTTGGCTTACGCAACCGGTGAGCCGGCCTCCCGTACAGGACGATTAAGGCATGGAAATTGCATAGAAGCAAAACCGCTCGGAGGGATGCAACCATGAACCGGCAACAAGACAACAGTGAGACGGCAGAACCCGAACCCAGGAGCTCGCTGGGTCTCTTTCACGAGGCCCAGGCAGACGGAGTCCCTTACACGGACATCGACGAAAAAGAGCCCTTCGGTCCTGCCACGCCAGCAAAGAGCGAATAACTTCCCTTCCCACATAGAAGATCGCGCCCCCGGGAGAGGCCCAAAGAGGTCTAGGGTCCGCGCAAGAATAGGTTCGCATTTTCGGGCGTCGAGGCGCCCGTCTGGCAAGGCGCAAGAAGTGAATAATATCTAGATATATGACCGACGAGCAACGCAGCCAGACGGGATGGATCGGCGCCCCAAAATGTGAAGTTATTTTTGCGCGGGCCCTTAGTGCGCCTTGAGGCCAACCCAGATCTGTTGAGGCGAGCTGTCGCCGAGCGGTGACTCATCGAAATCGCCGTAGACCGCCTCGACCCGGAAGCCCGTATCCTCGAGGAGGTCCCGACTCTGCTCCGGCCTGAGCCAGGACACGCTGTTTCGCCGGTAGCGTCGACTGACGACCGTACCGTGCGCGTCGATCTCATCCGTCCAGACGATGATGCGGATGATCTGCTGCTCCATGTCGCGCTGGATCGTCTCCCAAAGGAAGTGGTCCCGGCCGTTCTCCGGATGGATGTACTCGGCCCGCAGGTGGGGGACGCCATCCTCCAGCGGGTAATCCGAGTTGAAGATGAAGTGGTCGAAGATGAGCCGCCCCCCCGGTGAGAGCTGGCCATGGATGTGCCGGAGCGCCGAGCGCTTGTCGTCCTCGGTCAGGAGGTGTCCGATCGAATGGAAGGGGATCGTGATCAGCCGGGCCGGCTCGGGAAGCTCGAAATCGCGAAAATCACCCTCGACGAGCGTGATCCGCTCCGCAACGCCCGCTTGCTCGGCCCGCTGATGGCAGAGCTCCAGCATGGCCGTCGAGAAGTCGACGCCGACGATATCTTTGCCACGACGGGCGACCTCGACCGTGATGCGGCCGTTGCCGACACCCAGCTCGACCACGGGGCCTTCGGACTCGACCAGCTTGTCGACGTAGTAGGCCTGGTTTTTTCCCGTGACCGGTGCGCTGGCGACCCAGACGTCGTAAATGTCTGCGAAAGCATCGTACGGGACCCTTTTCATGGCGTAACGAAAGCTTATCAGACGCCTTCGTTATAATGTCGCTCCAAAAGAGGAGCGGCATGAGCGAGTCGGTCGAAATCACGAATCACGGCCCGGTCCGGGTCCTCACCCTTCAGAACCCGCCGGTCAACGGCCTCAGCGCCGCAGTCCGCGGGGCGCTGGGCGAGGCGCTGGCCGAGGGTCTCTCCGACAAGACCGTGGGCGCGTTCGTCGTCACGGGGGCCGGAGACATGTTCTGCGCGGGCGCCGACATCCGCGAGCTCGGGACACCCAAATCCATGGAACCGCCGTTCCTTCCGGATCTCATCGGCCAGATCGAGCGCTCCGAGAAACCGGTTGTCGTGGCCATCCACGGAGTGGCGGCCGGAGGCGGGCTGGAGCTGGCTCTCGGCTGTCACGAGCGCCTTGCCGCACCAGGGGCGCGGGTCGGCCTCCCCGAGGTCACGCTGGGAATCATCCCGGGGGCCGGTGGCACGCAGAGGCTTCCCCGTCTCGTCGGGGTCGAAGCAGCGCTCGACGTGATCGTAGGTGGCAAGCTCCTGGCAGCCGAAGAGGCCGTGGCGCTCGGTGTCGTCGATACACTGGTCGACGGCGACCTCGTGGAGGCGGCAGTGACACGAGCCCGGGAGCTCGCGGCGAGGGGCTCGCCACCGAGACGGACAAGCGAGCTTTCGGCGGCCCGGGAGGAGCCGGCGCTCTTCGAGACGTTCGAGAAGAGCATCGCAAAGAAGGCCCGTGGCTTCGAAGCACCCTACGCCGCAATCGAGGCCATTCGTGCAGCGGTCGATTTGCCATTTGCCAAGGGCCTCCAGAAAGAGCGGGGGATCTTTCTCGAGCTCGTGGAGTCGGACCAGGCGGCGGCTCAGCGTCACGCGTTCTTCGCGGAGCGGGAGGCCGCCAAGATCCCTGACGTTCCGCGGGACACCCCGGCGCTTGCGGTGCGAAAGGCCGTGGTCGTCGGCTTCGGTACCATGGGAGGCGGCATCGCCATGGCGTTCGCCAACGCGGGCATCCCGGTGACGGTCATCGAGGCAGACCAGGCGGCGCTCGATCGGGGCTTCGACAAGGTAACCAAGAATTACCAGTCGTCGGTTTCCAAAGGGCAGATCACCGCGGAGCAGATGGACGAACGCCTCGGAAGCATCACCCCACAGCTGGATTATGACGCCGCGGGCGAGGCCGACATCCTCGTCGAGGCTGTTTTCGAGGAGCTGGACGTCAAGAAGGACGTCTTCCGGCGGTTCGACCAGGTGGCGAAGCCCGAAGCGGTGCTCGCGACGAATACGTCGAGCCTCGACGTCAACGCCATCGCTTCCGTCACGTCGCGGCCCGAGAAGGTGATCGGGACGCACTTCTTCAGCCCGGCGCACATCATGAAACTGATGGAGAACGTGCGGGGGGAGAAGACGTCGAAGGAGACCATCGCGACGGTCATGAAGCTCTCCAAGCGCCTCGGCAAAGTCGGTGTCCTGGTCGGAGTCTGTGATGGTTTCGTCGGCAATCGCATGCTCTACGCCTACCGCAGGCAGGCCGATTTCCTCCTGGAAGAGGGCGCGCTTCCCGATCAAGTAGATCGCGTCGTCTACGAGTTCGGATTGCCCATGGGACCGTTCGAGATGGCCGATCTGGCGGGGCTCGACATCGGCTGGAGCATCCGCAAGCGCCAGGCGCCGACGCGGCCATCGCACCTTCGATACTCCCCGATCGCGGACCGCATCTGCGAGCTGGGACGCTTCGGCCAGAAGACCGGCGCCGGCTGGTACCGCTACGAGGCGGGCAGCCGGAAGCCCATCCCCGATCCGGAGATCGCGGCGCTCATCGCCGCCGTCTCGGAGGAGCTCGGCATCGAGAGGCGGGAGATCTCCGACGACGAGATTCGCAAGCGCTGCATCTACCCGCTCATCAACGAAGGCGCAAAGATCCTGGACGAGGCCGTCGCCTTGCGGTCCGCGGACATCGATGTGATCTGGCTCTACGGGTACGGCTTTCCCCGCTACCGGGGCGGCCCGATGTTCTATGCGGATACCCTCGGCGTACTGAGCGTCTACGAGGACATGAAACGCTTTCACGACGAGCAGGGCGAGTGGATGACGCCGGCGCCGCTCCTGGAGCAGTTGGCCAGAGAGAACGGACGTTTCGGCGAGTGGCATCGATCGCGATGAGTATTTCGCGATCCGCCGTGGATCACGCTACCCTGGGATGCAGAAGCCAGGAAATAAGGAGCTCATGAGTCTGTCGATCAACTCCACTGACAGCACCGAAGAGGTGAGACAACCCTCCTCATCGGGCCGAGCCATCGTGTGGCTTCTCGGCCTCGCGCTGTTGCTCCTGCTCGCCGGGGTCGGCTATCTCGGCAACCGCGTGCTGGATCGCCTCGAGGCCGTCGACACTCGCATGGGCGAGCTCGGCGAAGAGGTTTCGACGGCAGCCAACGAGGCGAGGGAGGCACGGCAGAGGGCCGTGGAGGCTGAGCAGTCCGCGCGGGACGCTGCCTTTCTGCGCGACCTGGCCGAGGAAGAGGCCGAGATCGCGTGGGGTGCTGCCACCGAAGCCGAGAAGGGCGCAGAGACCGCCCGTCGAGAGGCCGCCGCGGCGCGCGCCGAAGCGGAGCGCGCTCGCAAGGAGGCCGAAGCGGAGCTCGATCGGCTCGAGGATGCACTTTCTCAGATCGCGGATACGCGCCGCACCGCACTCGGGCTCGTCATGAGCCTGAGCGGGGACGCCCTCAAGTTCGACTTCGACAAAGCGGAGATCCGACCGGAGAACAAGGAGCTTCTGAGCCGCATCGCGGGAGTTCTTCTGACATCGAAGGACTACACCGTCTCCGCCAATGGACACACCGACGACGTCGGGACCCAGGAGTACAACCAGGACCTGTCAGAGCGACGCGCGCAGGCGGTTCGTGACTACCTCGTCAACGCGGGGCTTTCGGAGGAGATCTTCACCGTCCAGGGCTTCGGCAAGAAGCAACCGCTCGTGAACGGAACCTCCGACGCGGCCAGGGCGAAGAATCGCCGCGTCGAGCTGGGGATCGTCAACACCCGCATTCGCTATCCGCGGCGGCATTCGAGATGATGCAAAACCCGTAGAAGGACTAGTGCATGAACCCGCTGATACTATTCCCTTCTCTCTGCAACTCTGTGTGCTCCCGCCTTCGTCGTCGGCTAGGTTGTCGCACGCCGCCGTAGCCTTGTGCGTAGGCGGAAGCCTTGGCGAAGGCGGCTGTGGTGAGAAAACGGACCAGAACGCTCACGGGAAATTCAACGCAGAGGCGCAGGGACGCAGAGCGCGAAATTCACTTCACTTCCTGGCCTCCTGATCGAAATATCCCTTCTTCGCACTCACACCTCCTCCGTCGAACTCGAGACGGAAAAGCGCTCCGTTCTCATGACTGGTCACGTACAGAGCGTCATCGGCACCAAAAGCCAGACCGCCAGCACGCGCGATGGAGGCCGTACCGTCGAACGTGACGATCTCGGAGTCCTGCGAAAGTCGACCGCCAGCGTCAGGAAGCACCCGAGTCAGTTGGCCCTGCCGGAGCCCGTAGGCGTTGAGAAACAGTGAGCCGGCCATGGCGCTGCCCTCGGGAGCAAAGATCATCATCACCGGCCGCCGGACGTCCTCGAGCCAGATGACGTTGTCGGTAGCCGTCCCGAACAGATCTTGTTGAAGGAGGAATGAGTAGAGATTGCCGGGATCGCTCGGAGAGTTGGGACCGGACGACAGGATCACGCCCCAGTCAGCTCCGATGCGAGCCGCCACCCCGACCGGCGAGTCGATGGGATAGAAGTAGCGTGACAGCCGGAAGCCAGCCGGCTTCTGGAAATCCACCGACCCTGAGGAGGTTGAGAGGGACACCGCGGTCGCGAGATGGTTTTCCGCCGAGGCCAGGCCGTTCAGAAGGTAACGAAGGTGGATACGAACGAGAGCGACATCTTCGTTGGCCTCCACCCGCGACGGGGCCAGCCTCTGCCCTTCGCCGTCGAGAACCTCGAAGGCGAGTCCGGTAACGCCCCGTGCGAGAACACGCCGGGACCAGCCCTCGACTTCCTTCACGAGAACCTGTGTACCTTCTTCCGGTACGGATTCGAGGTAATAGCGTACCTCGTGCAGCTTCAGTAGACGGGGCATGCGGTCGGAAGGGAACTCGTTGCGGAACGAGCCGCCGGGACCGTCCAGGGACTTCAGCTCCACCTGAGCCGTCTCGGCCCGAACGACCTTGGCGCGCTCGGAGGCTCCCGACAGGTCGACGACCAACACCCGGTCCCCCTTCTCGAAGACTCCCGAAGGTGCGATCGAAACGACACCGTTCTCCCCGATCTCCGAGCTCAGCCTCGCCGCAATGCCCTCGGGATTCGAGCGTACGGTCAGGGCACCGCCCCGCACTTTGTCATCCGGTAGCCCGGCGAGGAGGATGGGCAGGTTGACGCCCATGCCCTGACCGGCCTGGGCGATCTCCGTCACCATGTCTTCGACAGCCATGGAAGTCCGTGCCGTCTCGCGAGCCAGCTCCGACTGCGCGCGATAGATCGTTGCGAACTGTCGGGTCGTCTGGAACACGAGTGCCATGACCACCATCGTGATGGCCAGGCTGATGAGGATCTCGAGGAGGCTGAAGCCTCGACTCTGCCCTCTCACAACGGCTTTCAAGGCGACGCCTCAGCGGGCGTCGGCGCTTCGAAGGACCCCGTCTCGATGAATCGAAGTGAGAGCTCGAAGGTGTCCGATGCGGTCATGATGAAGGTGTGCGTTCGGTGGACGAGAGCCCAGTCCTGCATCCCGTCTAGCTTCGTATTCGCGACACGCACTACACCGTCGTTGGGCTCGTCGAAGCTCAGCCGTTGCCCTTTGTCGCCGGCAATGATCCCGAACTCCACGTCGGGAACCGGGAGCGATGCATAAAAGTCCTCATCCGCGAGCTTCTGCCCCGAGTCGCCCGTCCACCACCGATAGACGGCGTAGGATTTCAGCACCTGTGCCAGATCGGTGGGACCGTTGGGTGGGGCGATCATGACGATTCGTTTCAATCCGGTCGGATAGCCCTGGGCAAACCCGTTGCGAATAACGATATTGCCGAGCGAATGCCCCACCAGGTGGTAGCTCGGCCTCGTGACGTTGCTTTCGACGAACTCCTGAAGACGAACCGTCAGTTCCTCGAGACTTTCCTCACGCGCGCTGTAACCGAAGACGTAAGTTGCGAACCCCGCCCGCTCGAATCGTCCGGCGAGAAGCCGCATCGAGAACGTTGTTCGACCCATGCCATGAAGGAGAACGACCGATTCGTCCTTCTGCGGGGCATCCTCCGCACGCGGGACGGTGCAGGCAAACGCGGTCAGAAGCGCGGCTCCGATCGCGCAGACTGCAGAGGCCTTCTGGGCTCTCTCGATGCCAGTGATCGCCATTCTCCGACCTGTAGGTTGGTACTTTCTATTGTAGATCGCGCTTTCGGCACCGTCGTCACCGCCGGACCGCTATTTCTACGTGGCCTGGCTCGTTGATATACTGAGCGCGGTCGTAGGTCCCCTCGCCTATCACGCCGAACAGACGCTCGGTGCCATCCGGCCCGAGCAGCCCGTGACGGCGAGCTCGGCTCTGGCCGCCATGTGGGCACCTTCGCCATCGCCGTGTTCCTCCGGGCTGCGTCCGGAGACATGGGACGCAGGTAATCCGCAGTGGTTGCCCCTGAAAAGGAGATTTCTTTGACGAAACGCCACTCCCCGCCTCCCCACGAAGACCGGAGCATTCTCTGGCTGACTACCATTCCCTATATCGCGCTCCACGCGGCTGCCCTCGGGGTTTTCTGGGTTGGGTGGAGCTGGACGGCGCTGGCTGTTTGCGTCACCCTGTACGTCGTCCGGATGTTCGCGATCACAGGTTTCTATCATCGCTATTTCGCTCACCGAAGCTTCAAAACCTCACGCGGTTTTCAGTTTCTCGCCGCCGTCCTCGGTAGCTCGGCAATTCAGAAAGGACCCATGTGGTGGGCGTCGCACCACCGGCACCATCACCTTTATTCGGACCAGGAGCCGGATGTCCACTCGCCCACCGTGTCCGGTTTCATCTACAGCCACGTCGGCTGGGTGTTCGCGAGATGTAACGACGAGACGAAAACACGCCTCGTCCCCGACCTCGCCAAATACCCGGAGTTACGCGTGCTGGACCGATTCTACGTATTGATCCCGGTTTTGCTGGGAACGATGACGTTCGGCCTGGGCGTACTTCTGGAGTGGAGGGCACCGTCACTCGGAACCAACGGCTGGCAGATGCTCGTCTGGGGGTTCTTCGTGTCCTCCATCCTCCTGGCACACGGGACCTTCACCATCAATTCCCTCGCCCACCTCGTCGGCTCTCGGCGCTTCGAGACCTCGGATACGAGCCGGAACAACTGGCTCCTGTCTCTCCTGACCCTCGGCGAGGGGTGGCACAACAACCATCACTACTACCCGACCGCCAGCCGACAAGGCTTCTACTGGTGGGAGGTCGACCTCACCTACTACGGGCTCGTGCTGCTGGCGAAGCTGGGCCTGATCTGGGATTTGAAGCCCGTCCCTGTCCGGGTTCTCCAGGAAGGACGGTCTCGCAGAGCCGGTCCGCTGGCGGCCTAAGGGCCCGCGCAAGAATAACTACCGATTCTTGGACGCCGATCCATCCCGTCTGGCTGCGTTGCTCGCCGGTCATCGCACACCCGAAAGCGACCAGGGACACGATGACATCACGTAAGTCCATTCCGTAAACCTTCAACCGTCTCCTGCTCGAGGCGTTCGGGCTGGAGCATTCTCCTGCCAATAGACCTCGGTCAGTTGATGCATGGCCGAGTCCGGATCGAATCTGCTCGGAGGGCTGACGCGCCGTCCGATGGCGTCTCTCAACTCGCGAGCCAGCCCGTCCACGTCACCCCAGGGCACCAGGCCCCGACCCGGATGCCACTCCGGAACGCCGCCGCTCTCCCAGGCCACGACGGGCGTCCCCATCGTCAAGGCTTCCAGACCCACGATTCCGAACGGCTCCTGCCACCGGGACGGGAGTAGCACTGCGGCGGCGCGTCGATAGAGCGCCGCAAGTTTTTCGCGAGGCGCCCAGCCGACGAGCTCGACGCCTGGCCTGCGCAACTCCTCAGCGAGCGGCCCCGCTCCAGCGACCACGAGCGGAAGCGAAACCCCCGAGCGTTCCCAGGCAGCGACCGCATCCCGCACTCCCTTGGCCTCAACGAGTCGGCCGACGAACAGCACGCACGGCGGACCGTCGGGACGAGCGGTGACATCGAGCCCGTAGACGAACGGTGGGACGATGCGCACTTGATCTTCGGTGAGTCCCGTCGCGACCAGCTCGGTTTTCATGTACCGCGAAAGCACGACGATTCGAAAACCATGAAGTGCCTCCAGTCGCTCGGCGGTCAGCGCATAGATCTGCCGGAAATACGCGTCGTTCGAAAAGCACCCGGCACAAACATCTTCGCTCATCGAGTCCTGGCAAACGTTTCCCTCCGCGGTCCATTTTCCCCGTGACGGACAGAAAAAGCGGTGGTCCTGGACCGTCAGGACTCTGATGACGCTATCGCGTGCAGCTACCACACACTCGAGCGCCTCGGGATTGACGACGGTGTGCACGTGGACCACGTCGGGACGCAGGCGATCGATGAGTGCGTCCACTGCCACCGCCTCGCGGGTGCGCGCTTCCAGCCCCGGGACGATCGAAAGGGGGCAGGGCGCCCGAACGTTGCCGTCGTCGCAGCCGACGGCCAGATGAACGTCGTGTTCCCGCGTCTGGTGGGCGAGCACGCCGAGGAGGTGCCAGTAAGCGCCGCCCCGATCGGTGAGACGGTCGGCGAGATGAAGAATACGCATCACGAACGTCCTTGACGATAGCCCGCGCGGGGTTAGCCCCAAAGCGAAAAATGTTCAGGCCGTCGTCGCTGGCGACTCCCACGATATCCGGGCACGCTTTTTTTTGGCACGATTTTGCCGGCCTTCCCGTGAGGTTCGTGGCACCGCTGACGAATCGCTGCGTCGGGGTGTCGGATCCCAGAGCGATCCTCTTGTCAGAGCGCGCCGTCGGAATTCTCGACACTTGTCTCAGGGCGCCCCCGGCCTTCGTCTGGATTTCCGCAATCAGCTGAATCTATTGATTTTAAGGCCAGAGAAAGAGCTCCCGGGACGCATTCATCCTCCCGTAGTCTGTCTGAATTCCTTACGCCGAAGAGAGTGCGTCAACCCTAAGTCTTTGTTTCTTAAGGTGTGGCCCACTTATTGCTTTGATTGCGGTTTTGGCTGATCATACGGAGGTTTCTACTATGGCCATCAGATCTCTCATCAAGGTTCTGGCGTGTGTCGCGGCGCTGACATTGTCATTGATCGGGACCGCCCACGCGGTGACCATCGACATCTACATTGGCAACAACGCGTCGTTTGCCAGCGTAGCCAACAATCCCGCGAGCAACCAAGGTTTCACGAGGATTCGGGATCGCTGGACCAATTCCGGTGCTACGGTGAACATCACCAGCGCCTTCAATCCGGCGGGCAAGGACATCTTCCTCGCCACCGCGCCCCAGAGCGCCTGGAGCGCCGCGCAGGTCAGCGCTCTACGGGGATTCCTCGGCGGCGGCGGATGGCTCATCCTGTCCCATGACGGCTTGGGCGGCATCGCCAACATGAACGCCCTGATGGTGTCCTTGCGGTAGTAGTGCGTGAGAACGTGGGGGCGATTCGGTAAGCTGAACGCCGGGTGTGTTGTTTTTCTCGCGGGCAGAGAGAGAGGGAAAAAAGGACTGGACAAACGCTGGCTGACTGTGTAACCTCAGGCTGGGAGGAAAACAGTGACCCAGGCAGGAAACGCTGCACTCGACACCGCAGCCAAGCGACCCACCTTTTGCGGCACGACCGTGACCGCCGAGGAATGGAGCGTGCTGACGGAGATCATCGCCACGTGTGGTCTGTCCCGGCACGAGCTGGCGCGCACGATCTGTGAGGGCCTGGGGTGGGTTCGTCGGAACGGCAATCTCAAGACCCGGGAATGCTACGAGTACCTGGAGGTTGTCGAAGCGAAGGGGCTGGTGACGTTGCCCCCGCGTCACGAGCAGCGGCGCCGCGGACCGACGAGCATCCACTACACGAAGGCTGGTCGCGAGCGGCCACGGCGTGAGGGCAAGCTATCGGACGTCGCTCCGGTGATGCTGGGCTTGGTGGCGAACGCTGAGGAGCGAGCGCTATGGAGGGAACTGGTCGCGCGTTACCACTACCTGGGCCACAAGGTGGCCTTTGGCGCGCACCTGCGGTACTTGGTCTGGATGTCGAATCCTCGGCGGGAGCTCTGTGGGTGCGTGCAGTTCTCCTCGGCGGCGCGGTGGCTTCAGGCGCGTGACGGCTTCATCGGTTGGGATGACGCAACGCGGCAGAAGAACCTTCCCCGGGTGGTCAACAACAGTCGGTTCCTGATCCTGCCGTGGCTTTCCATCAAAGGCCTCGCGAGTCACGTGCTGTCGTTGGCAGCGCGAGTGGTGGTCGATGACTGGGAGGAAGCCTACGGGGTGAGGCCGGTGTTGCTCGAGACGTTTGTGGAGAGGGAGCGTTACGAGGGGACGTGCTATCTGGCAGCGAACTGGGTGGAGGTGGGAGTGACTTCGGGCCGGGGCCGGATGGACCGGCACAAGAGAAAAGCCGAAGCGGTGAAAACATGCTTGGTGTATCCGCTGGCGCGTGAGTTTCGCCGAGAGCTCGGCGTTTCGCGATGAAGGTTCGAGCGGGCCGAGCTCCTGCGTCTGGAAGAGCGGCTGTCGAAAGGGGAGATTCCCGAGGATGCGTGTCCGGTGCTGCTCGAGGCGGTGCGTCATCTGCTGCGATGTCGCCATCGTCGAGGCGCTGGCATGGCGACAACGGAACGTCGCGCGAAACGCACGAAGGCAAAGGGGAAAGGGAAGAACAAGGGCCACGGGCGCAACGGGGCCAAGGACTACCCTGGTGCCGAGCACGTAGCGGTTTCGCATCCCGAGCTGAAGGCGAGCGGCCCCTGCCCCGAGCCACTGTGCCGGGGCAAGCTCTACGACACCCATGCGGCGAACAAGGATGTGGAGCTGAAGGCTCAGCCGCCGATCCAGGCGACGGTGTACGAGCGCCAGATGCTGCGATGCGCAAGTTGCCAGAAGACGTTCACAGCGCCACTTTCGTCTCAGGCCTGGGCGAGCAAGTACCATCCGAGTGTGGACGCGGTCGTTTCGGTGTTGCGCTACGCCATGGGCATGCCCCACCACCGCCTGGCGCAGTGGCAAAAGTGGGCGGGGGTTCCGTTTGCCGCCTCCACGCAGTTCGAGCGGGTCGAAGCGATGGCGAATGCCGTGTTCCCGGTCTTCCGCCACATGGAGACGATAGCCGCGAACCGGCCGCTGGTTCACAGTGACGACACCGGCGCACGGATCCTCACGTTGATGGCGGAGAACGAGACCTTGACTCAAGGCAAAGGCGAGCGCACGGGCATCTTCACCACGGGCATTGTTGCCCGCGGCTTGGACGCCACGCTTGCTCCGATCATCCTGTACGCGAGCGGACGACGGCATGCGGGCGAAAACATGGACCGGCTCCTGAATCAGCGCACCGTTCAGGAGAGCGATGTCATCCATATGGCCGACGCCTCCTCGATGGCACCGCGCTCGCCGCGACGGATTACCGCCAAGTGCATGGTGCACGCACGCCGCTACTTCTTCGAGGCCGAGCCAGCCTTCCCCGAACACTGCGAGCGGGTGCTCGAGGACATCGCGACCATCTACCGCAACGACGACGAAACGCGCGACATGACCCGCGATGCGCGGCTTGCATATCACCAGCAACACAGCCGGCCGGTGATGGATGCGCTCTACGAGTGGATCGAAAAGCAGTTCCGCGAGCGCGTGGTGGAGCCCAACAGCCGCCTTGGAAAAGCCTTTTCCTACGTCAAAAATCACTGGCAAGGGCTAACCCGCTTCCGCGAAGTGCCGGGCGTGCCCCTCGACAACAACGAGGTCGAGCAGGAGCTGAAGCCCTCACAACGGCATCGCAAGAACTCGCTCTTCTTCAAGACCCAGCAGGCGCCGACGTGGGCGACGTGCTCCTGAGCATGATCCGCACCGCGGTAAAAAACGGTGTCGACCCGGTGCACTATCTGACGAACATCTCCATGCACGCTCGAGACGCTAGAGCAGCACCCGAGTCGTGGCTGCCTTGGAGCTACCAGAAGACGTTGGAAAGGCTCAACCGACCCGCCGCCACGGCTCGGCCATCCCCGCTCGCAGCGGAAGTCCGTTGTAGATAAGCACCGCCAACTGCTCGGCGGGTAGCGCCGCAACGCCATCCGTCGTCTGACGCGGCCACCACTGCAGGCGCCCCTTCGAGAAACGCTTCTGGCACAACCAAAAGCCCTGGCCGTCGTAGACCAATAGTTTGAGGGCCGTGCCTGAACAGTTGCGGAAAACGAATAGCGTTCCGAGGAATGGGTCGAGCTGGAACTGTTGCCGGCACACACAAGCCAAAGAATCGATGCCCTTGCGGAAATCGACGGGCTCGCAGGCAACCAGCACCTTCAGCTGGGGAACGAGCTGGATCATGCTCGGGAGCTGCCTTCCAGCGCGCCGAGCACGAAACGACACACGGCTTCGACCAACTCATTCTCACCCTCGCCGCTCGCCGTCACGACCGTGAGGCTCCCCGCTGCGCTCTCCACCGTCAGACGGCATCTGCTCGCTCCATGCTGAACCTCGCCGAGCGGCGGTGTCATCATGCCGCCCCCTAAGCCCATGCCGAACTGCGGCAGCTCGACGAACGCGTTGCCACTTGGAGCTAACGCCGTGACCCGCTCCGCCGCACTCCGATCCTGTACTGTGCGCGGGGACCGACCCGTAGCACCCGTTCGCCCGTGCCCCTTGAAACGCTTCTCGCCCACAACGGCCCCTCCACTCTCTCGGACCTGTTTGAATCGCGCCGCATTGACTCGGAGATGACTGCAGATCGTGCTCGGCGCATACCGATCGAGCAACCCCAGCGCCGCTTTCCACAACTCCTCCGGGATCAGCCGTCCGTGTGGCTTCGCCCGCCATGCTTCGAACTGTTTCACAACGTCTTCGAGTTCTGCCTTCTTTGAGCGCATCGATGGCCTCCTTGAGCAATCTCTCCGCTCAGCTTACGAACCCAACAGCACCTAAGTCACGCACTGCTGCCGCAAGGACACCCTGGAGCGCCGCGCAGGTCAGCGCTCTACGGGGATTCCTCGGCGGCGGCGGATGGCTCATCCTGTCCCATGACGGCTTGGGCGGCATCGCCAACATGAACGCCCTGATGGGCAACCTCGGCTCGACCATGCGCTTCGGCAACGCCTTCCAGGCCGGTGGAACTCAGACGCTGAACATCGTCAACCCAGCGCACCCATTGATGCAGAACATGCCGGCCGGCAACACGTTGACCTCGTTCTCTCCTAACAGCGTCAGTGGCGGCCTTGCCCTTGCGAGCTTCCAGTTGCCGGTCATCGCCGTCGACAACATCGGCCCCGGCGGCATTCTGGCGGTAGCGGACTTCGACCTGCTGAACAACGTCACCGACTTGTTCTTCCCGCCTTCCGCCGCGCCCAACAATCACCAGTTCTGGGACAACATCCTGGCCGACCATCAAGTTCCGGAGCCCGTTAGCATCTTGCTGGTGGGGCTCGGCCTGGCGGGTATCGGTGTGAGCCGAAGGCGCAGACTCGCCGGATGATCCAGTAGGCCCTGCACCGCAAGCGGAGCTGATCCGCTCTGGCTCCAGATCGAGGGAGGGTAGGCATGTCGTGCCTGCCCCCCTCCTATCCTTGTTCCCTCCTCACCCCAAAAGCCTGGCGGCGGTCTTCTCGTAGACGCGCCGGTCGGAATCCGAAAAGCAGCAGAAGATCACCCGCTCGGGCAGGTCGCTCTCCTCGAGCCACGCGCGAACCGTCGATTGGGCGACGCGCGCCGCCTTCTCGATCGGATAGCCGTAGACGCCGGTTGAGATGGACGGAAAGGCGATCGAGGTAACGGCGTTGTCGACCGCCAGGCGAAGGCTGCTGCGATAACAGCCCGCCAGCAGTTCCTCCTCGCCTTCGCGGCCGCCGCTCCAGATCGGCCCCACTGCGTGGATCACGTACGTCGCCGAAAGCCGGTAGCCTTTGGTGAGCTTCGCTTCGCCGGTCCTTGCTCCACCCAGCGTCCGGCACTCCTCCAGAAGCTCCGGGCCGGCCGCACGGTGGATTGCACCATCGACCCCGCCGCCTCCAAGAAGAGCGCGGTTGGCCGCGTTGACGATGGCGTCCACATCCAGGGCGGTGATGTCGGCTCGGACGATTTCGACACGCTCCGCCAGATAGCTGGCTGCCATAACGACCCGAATCGTACACCGAGTTCGTCTTGACAAAGAACACGCGAAAGATGCGGCTTTTTTCACTTTGCGGTTAAGCTTCCGCGAGGATGCCATTGGATGTCCGCACGGGATAGCAAACAACCTCCGCGCCTGTATGGAACCGCCTCGTTCTATTCACTGAGCTTGCTGATCCCGCTCGTCGCGTACAATCTCGCTCTCAAAATCATCCGCATTGCCGCAGGTTCCGGGAACACCGGTCTATCGGAGCTCTGGAGCTTGATCCGTTCGGACCTCTTTCTGAACCTCGGGTTCTCCCTGTTCTGGATGGGAGCGGTCGCCATCGTGTGGCGCACCCGGCTCCGCTGGCTCGCTGTCGTATCGATGCACCTGTCCGCTCTCGTCTATGTGTTCGCAACGACGAGCGCGCACGGCTACTTCGATGCGACCGGAACTTTTCTGGATTTCGGGCTGGTCACCGCGGCGCTTGCGCAGCCCGGCGACGTCGGACCCGTGGTTGCAAGCGAGGCGCCATGGTTGCTCTATTCGTTCGTCTTTGGCTACGCGCTTCTCGGGCCGCTTTTCGTCACTCAAGCGACCACTCGCATCGGCCTTGTCTCCAGGGATGCAGGCGACGTTCCAATTCGCGGTTGGCTTGCCGTCGCAGGCCTCGTGGCGTGCGCGCTCGCGCTCTGGCCGGCTCCGGACACCCTCAGCAAACCGCTGGCCCGCGACCCGGTGGTGCAGCTCATCGTCACCGCAAACCTGGGTGCCGCGACCGAGCCAGAAGCCGGGGTCGAGGTGGCAAGGACTCCCGGTTTCAGCGCCCGGCTGGTAGCCCGCGATTCGGTCCCCCCACCGAACGTGGTGCTGATTATCCTCGAGTCGACGGGCGCGGCGGTCACGAACCCTTACTCGTCAACGTTTGAAATAACACCGTTCTTCGCGGAGCTCGCCGAGAGAGGCACGCTCGTCGAGCGCGCTTACATGACGACGCCCCACACGTCCAAAGCGTTGATCTCGATCCTCTGTGGCATCGAGCCTCGCCCCACGCGCGCCCTCACCGAAGCCCTGCCGGGGTTGATCCCGGCCACCTGCCTGCCCGAGCTTCTCGAAGAGCAAGGCTACCGCACAGCGTTCTTTCAAGCGGCCACCGAGTTTTTCGAGGACCGGCGCCAGCTCGTCGAGAACTTCGGCTTCCAGGAGTTTCTTGCTCGGGAGTCGATGGACAGCACGGGCTTCGAAGGTGCGAACTACTTCGGGTTCGAAGATGCGATCATGCTCGAGCCGAGCCGACTCTGGCTGAAGAAAAGAGCACAGCAGCCCTTTTTTGCCATCTACCTCACAAATACGCCGCATCACGACTACCAGGCTCCGCGGCGGTACGGCCGCTTGGAGTTCGTCGACGAGGACCAGCACAACCGCTACCTGAACACGGTCCGCTACCTCGATTTTTTCGTGCGGGATCTTCTGGAGCAATACCGCGAGCTCCGGCTCATGGAGACGACGCTCTTTCTGAGCGTCGGAGACCATGGAGAAGCGTTCGGGGAGCACGGACGGAAGACACACGACGACGTCCTTTACGAGGAAGTCGCTCGTGTGCCGTTCATCGTGACCGGCCCTCGCTCCGGTTCCCTCCCGAGTCGCATCCCGGCTCCGGCGAGCCTCCTCGATATCCTGCCGACCATCGTCGATTTGGCGGGGTTCGACCTTGTCGACGCCGACTATCCGGGAGCAAGCCTGGCACGGCTACCGGACGAGCGCACCTTCCGCTTCAGCTGCTACAACGACGGGCGCTGCCTCGGTCAACTCCGCGGAACGAGAAAGCTGATCCACTACTACGGCCAGCAGCCCGACGAGCTCTACGACCTGGCGGAGGATCCCCTGGAAGAGCGTGACCTGGCGGGCGAGGAGCCGGAAGAAGTTCAACGCACCCGAGAGGAGCTTCGGGAGTGGGCAAGCAATCTCGATCTCATGTACCGCCAGCAACATCGCCGAAGCATCGAGCCCTTTTTGTCGGACGCACCCCCGTCGTTCGTGCACCCAAGGCGGGCGCTCTTCGGGGACCGGCTGGCCTTGATCGGCTATGACCTGTCCTCGGACCACGTCGTTCCGGGCGATACCTTCCACATCTCCTATCACTTCGAGGTCAAGGAGCGGATACCGCGCGACTGGAGGGTCCTCGTCGAAGGAGAGGGGCCTCCGGCGTCAAACGGATCCGTAGAGACAACCGACATCGGCCACCGGCCTCTGAACGGACTGTGTCGGCTACGGTACTGGAGACCAGGCTCCTACGTGACCGACGTCCAGACCATCACGATCCCCCCTGCCTGGGCATCGGCAACGTTCAACGTCTACCTGGGCTTCGTCCAGCGAGGAGATACGCGCCTGCCGGTCTCGACCAGCGAGCCGACCAGGTACGATCGCGTGCTGGTGGTGAGGATACCAGTGAACCAACCGTGAGCACTAGGCTGGCTAGGCTCTTGCGTTTTCTTCATCGCGCCGGATTCGGACCGATCGCGATGCCCCAGGGCATCTCCCCGACCTCGATGCGGTCGATGACCTCGAGGGTCTCCGTATCGACGACGCTCACGTCGTTCGACGGGCCGTTCGCCGTGTACAGACGGCTTCCGTCCGAGCTGACGGCAATCCCCCAGGGCCGCTCTCCGACCTCTATGGAGTGCAGCACTTCGAGGCTCTCCGTGTCCACAACGGACACGGTTTTCGACCGGCCATTGCTTACGTAGAGTCTCTTGTCATCCGGCGATAGTGCCAGCCCCATCGAGCGGGAGTTTTCCGGAAGGGCCACCGTCGACACCACTTCGTGAGCTGCGACATCGATGACCGACACCGTCCCGTCGATCTCTGAGGAGACGTAAGCCCGGGTCCCATCGGAGGAGAACACCGCATCCCGCGGGCGGTGGCCCACAACGATCTGCGTAATGAGCTCTCCACTCTCTCCATCGATGACCGTCACATTGTGGTCGGTCTCACCGGTAACGTAGACGAGCTTTCCATCCGGACTCCGCCGGACACCCTCAGGCTCAACACCCACCGCCACGGTGCCGATGATCTCCGCCGACTCCACGTCCACGATGCTCGCGACGGCAGCGTCTTCGTTCGCGACGTACAGACGCTTGCCGTCCGGGCTCACCGCGAAGGCCTCGGGATCGGAGCCACCCGGGAGAACGCGGCCGAGCGTCCGGCTGATGACGTCTACCTCGCCGATGCCGTCCAGCGATTTGTCCGTGACCTGCGCGTCACAGTCCTCGTCGGACATCCAGGGAGGGCACTTCGGCGAGCCGGAAAGAGCGACGTAGACGGTCTTTCCGTCGGGACTGACCCTTACGCCGCGCGGCCGCTTCCCCACCGCGATGGTATCGATCACGTCTCCGGTTGCGATGTCGATGATACTGAGGTCGCCCGAATCCTCGTTGGTGACGTAGGCGAGCTCTGCACCCGCTTCGGCAACGCCACCGGCTGGCTCTTCCGGAACGTTCCCGGTGGGAGCGCAGCCGAAGGCGAGGAGTGCCAGGAACAGAAAAAGTCGTGACATGTCAGAGACCAAAGACAAAGAGTGCATATCCGGATGCGATCGCGATGTACTGTTTGCCATCGACGGCGTAGGAGATCGGGTTGGCGCGAACGCGCCCGCCCGTCTGGAAATCCCACAACGGCTCTCCGGTATCGGCGTCGAGCGCGAAGAAGTTTCCCTCGTTCGCGCCGGCGAAAACGAGACCTCCCGCAGTGGAGAGAACTCCGCCGTTCGGCGGTGTGTGCTGGCGGAACTCCCACTTCACCTCAGCGGTGCGCACATCGATCGCACAAATGGCCCCGTAGGCCTGGTCGCCGGACAGTCGACGCTCGCCGCCGGCGGTGAAGCGGTGGCCCGGCCGATACACCGCCTCGCCCTTGAAGTAGTAGGCGCCCATCTCGCTCACCGGGACATAGAGAAGCCCCGTCTCCGGGCTGTAGGACGGACTGTACCAGTTCGTAGAGCCTCGAAGGCTCGGATAGACGAGGTTGCCCTCGATGGTGGGCTCAGTGTCTGGAATCACGATGGGCCGACCCGTCTCGTCCAGGCCTTTGGCCCACGTCTGCTTTGCATAGGGCGCGCCGCGAAGGAACTCACCGGTCTCGCGATCGAGGAGATAGTAGAACGCGTTCCGGTTGGCCATTCCGATCAGCTTCCGCGGTCGCCCGTCCACAGTAGCGTCGAAAAGGATCGGGATCTGGTTGGCATCCCAGTCGTGGACATCATGAGGCGTGAACTGGAAGTACCACTCGAGCTCTCCCGAGTCGGCGTCCAGCGCCACGACCGAACAGGTATAGAGGTTGTCGCCCGGCCGCACGTCACCGTTCCAGTCCGGGGCGGGGTTCCCGGTGCCCCAGTAAAGAAGGTTGAGCGCGGGATCGTAGGAGCCGGTGAGCCAGGTAGCACCTCCTCCAGTCTTCCAGCTGTCGCCGCCCCAGGTGTCGTGGCCGGGCTCGCCAGGGCTGGGGACGGTGTAAAAGCGCCAGAGACGATCGCCGGTGACCGCATCATAGGCATCGAGGTAACCGCGGATGCCGGCCTCGCCGCCACTGACGCCCACGATGACCTTGCCCTCGATGGCCAGAGGCGCGGCGGTGATCGCGTGGCCGGTCTCGTTCTCGCCCATATGGGTCTTCCAGCGCACGGCTCCCGAAGCCGCATCGAGGGCGACCACGAAGCCATCGAGGGTCCCAATGAAGAGCGTGTCGTCCAGGACCGCCACGCCCCGGTTCGTCTGGGGAAAGCCGATGTTCAGCACTTTCTCCGGAATCACCGGCTGCCACTTCCACAAAGGCCGACCGGTGCGAACGTCGAGCGCGGTGACGCTGCTCGGGGGCTCGGTCACGTACATCAAGTCATCGACGACGAGAGGCGTCGTCTCGAACACACCCGCCGCTGGAAGCTGGTACATCCAGACCGGCGTGAGCTGAGCCACGTTATCGCTGGTGATCTCATCGAGCGTCGAGAACCGGTGCGAGCGATAGTCGCCCGAATAGGTGAGCCAGTGGCCTGGCTCCTTCTCCGGATGAACGAGGCGCTCGTACCGCACTTGCGCTCGGGCGCCCACCAGGGGGAGTCCGGTGAGAAGAGCGATCAGAATCAGCGTTCTCATCGCGTACCTCGAAGTCCCGCCAGATAGGCGACGAGGTCGTCGATCTCGGCGGGCGTGAGATCGTTCTCGTAGCTAGGCATGAGGCTCGCCCCCAGCTCCTTCTCGAGCTCTTTCAGGTCCCGCTTCCGGAAAGAATGGAAGCGCATCGATTCTTCTTTGATTTGAATGGTGAAGGGGTCCTCGTTCAGACGCAGGCCGCGAACCTCGCGGCCGTCGGAAGTGACGATGCGGACGACGACGTAGTTGAGCGGGACATTTGCACCAGGATCCACCAGCGCTTCTCGCAGATGCTCGGCGCCACGGCGAGCGCCGACGTCGCTCAGATCCGGTCCGAGGCCTCCGCCTTCGCCGTTTATGATGTGGCAGATACCGCAGGTTCCGTTTCTCTCGTAAACAGCTCGCCCGCGATCCGCACCCCCAACAAGCGCATCCGAGCGCACCTGTCCGAGGCTGCGGATGTATCCGCCGAGGCGCTCCAGCTCCCCCTGCGTCATTCGCCACGTGCCGGGCATCTCCGTTCCGGGGATGCCGCTCTGGATGATCTTCAAAAGCGTGGGGTCGTCGGGAGCGCTTCTGAGCACCGGGCTCGTCAGCGGCGGCCCCTCGCCTCCCGAGCCACCGATGCCGTGGCAGCGCGCGCACATCGCCTCGAAAAGCCGCTTACCGTGGGCCAGGTCGTCCTCGGTGAGCCGGGACTGCCAGTCCTCCGCGAGCACGATGGGCTCCTGGGCGATCTGGGCGAAGGCCACCGGCGCAAACAGACTACAAAGCAGCAGGAGTCGGGTCATCATGTCGAAGCTCCGAGACCAAGCCAGGCGTGGCGGAGACTACCATTGCACCGGTGTCCCGGCAACTTGGCAACGGAAATGTCGCTGCGGAAGTGGGTAACCTCGTGCAAGCTCACCATCGACGGCGAGACCTACATCCGTAGCGGCACGTGGCACGTGCCGATCTTCCGCGTGATGATGGTCCTCGGCGGCGGCGTGAAGAAGGGACTCGACATCCAGATGGACATGCTCGCCGACACCCTCGGCGTCGAGGCGCAGCGGGAGTAGCGGGCCCCTCGGCCTGGGACGTTCGCATTCAAGAGTTGAGATGTTGGTCTACTGTGCCGTGACTCTAGGCGCATTATTGTTCGCATCTATCTTCTCAAGTTTGAGTTTCCACTGTCTGCCGCACGCGGTCCGCGAGCAGCTTCACTGCCGGCAGCACGGTCGCGACCAACTCGGAGTCGGAGCCGTAGATCGAGAGGTTGGCCCCTTGAAACATCTATGGAGACCGAGCCGGTCTCCCATGGCGCCGACCGCCAGCGTGATAAGCTTCGGGCCACGAAGCCCACCATGAAATAGGTACCGTTCCCTGACCCCATATGGGTCAGGAATCTTGCCCGGGCAAGATTTTTCCCCCGAGGCCTGGCGCCTGTAAACCGGGACGCGGCGAAGCTCGGGAATATCGAGGAGCGCCCTGCCGATAGGGCTCATGCGAGGTGTTCCAGCATGGGCTGCGGTTCCAGGGAACAAGCTGCGGTTGTGGGAGGCTGAGTTGCGGTTCTAGCTCATGACCTGCGGCGGTAGTGTTTCCCTCCACTCGGTCCGGACCGATATCGCATGATCGGGTTTATAGAAGGGACACTACCCCACTTTATCCCCTCACCGATGAGGGAAAACCCGCCCGGTTTTTCATCGTCACCCTCCCATCGTTCCCGTCCAACCTGATTCGAGCAAAAGAGTTCTCCTCCAGAAACAAGGGCGGGAGGAATGGCACGCCCATTGCACTTGTCCCCCCCGTGTCCCCAATCCCGCCATCTCGCAGGACTGTCGCCTCGTGACGACCATCGGACACATCACCCGCCTACGATCTCTGGCGAGGCCTCCTATATGTGGGGACCGACGAGGGCGCAGTCTACGCCGTCAAGCCACCCTTCTAGCGAGGTTCGACATGACTTTCCTCCGCTCCGCCGCCACGCTCGCAGGGATTGGGATCCTGCTCGCAAGCAACGGTGTCGTCTCGGCAGAATCATCGTTTCAGCGCCGGCAAGGAAAAGGACCGAAGCGATGCTACGGCATTCGCGTCGAGCCAGAAGATTCTCCGTCCGGTGAGTCCCGGCGACGGCGCGACCGTCCTAGTTTCTCCACCCGCGAGGTCTTCGACCTATCGTTCGAGATCCGACTCTCGGAATCGGCGGCCACGCAGTCGCTGAAGCTCAAGATCTTCACGCCGAACGGAAGTCTCTACGACATTCTGGAAGCGGAAGCCTCCGCCGGGCCTCCCGGGAAACGCACGCGATCCGGGCGGCACCGGCCCTCCCGGCGCGGGGCCCGATTGGCGCGCCGAGGCCTATCTCGACGGAGAGAGTCGGCCCTACGTTGGGCCCCTCGAGTTCGTCATCGACCCGTAGACGAGCCCCGGTTCAACCAACATGCTGCGGGCGCCCCGCCACATCCTCGAGCCGCGAATATACGAGAGCGATCAGCGACAACACGATCTGAGGGACGCGATCCACCACCGTCATCGCCGGACCGAACTTCCGCCGAAACGACGGCGGATACGCAAGCAGCAGGAGACGATAGTAGGCGACACTAGAGCAACTCACCGACATAGACCGTCGTAGCGTATTCGAGAACGACTCGTTCCCCGTCAGCGCAGGAGTCGTAGAGAGCATCGATCGCCCGCAACATCGCGTCGAAGTCGGGAGAGACCGGCTCGGGGATGTACGAGCACGACAGGATACGGGCCCGGAGGCCCTCTCGATCAAGGACTTGCTCGTTCGAGAAGACGATCCTGTCAGGAAGTGTTCCGAACACGCTTCGGATGGCGTTGGAGGCCTCGTAGGTCTCGCTGACGTCGGTGTAGTCGGTCCCCCACTCGATCAAGAACGCTTCGTAGGCCTCGAGAAACGGAGTTCTGTTCAGCCGCCTCGAGTTCCAGAGGAGTGCCAGGCCGCCACCGGGGGACACAATACGGCGGAACTCCACGGCGACCTTTTCTGCATCGAACCAGTGAAACGCCTGGCCGGCCATCAGGAGATCGATCGACTTCGCCGCGAGCGTTGTCGCCTCCGCGGTGCCCGCCACACTGTGGAACTCCGCGCGGGCGCCGAGTGCCGATTCGGCGATCCGGCGCATGTCATCGTTCGGCTCCACTCCGAAGACGGTGTAGCCACGCTCCAGCAACGGCCTGGAAAGAATACCGGGTCCCGAGCCGATATCGGCAATGCTGGCACGAGAGTCGAGCTTCGCCCGGCGGCAGATATGGTCGATGGCAGCGGACGGATAGGCCGGACGGGCGCGATCGTAATGCGCGGCGCGACCTCCAAACCGTTCCGTAGATTCGTCCCGCTCGCTCACTGGTGTCCCGTCTCGGAAGTGAGGTTAGCATCGAGAGCGTCGAGGCGCCCGGATCGCAAGGCGCGGCGAGGGCGAAATACCGCGGTATTCAACCGAGCCGCAACGCAGCGAGGCGGGATGCATCGGCGCTCGAATGCAACCTGACTTCCGGGACGGGACACTAGATCTTCTCGGCCACCACCACTTCGGACGCCATCCCCCAGGCGGTGAGCTTGTTGCGCTGGCGGAGGTTCCACATCGAGTTGTCCAGAAACGGCACCGCTTCTACGGGTCGACACCCGCCCACCCATTCTGGACGCAGGCGTTGCACGCCGCTCCAGATACGGGAGATAAATCTCGACACACCGCGTTCGCCGACCGTCAACGAGGCGAGACAAAGGCAGCCACCCGGCACGAGCGCCCGATGCGCTTCGGCCAGGAGAAGCCGGATATCGGTGTCGGAGAGAAGATCGAGCAAGTACGTCGCGAGAACTCGATCGAAGGAAGCATGATCCAGATCGAGACTCATCGAGCCGTCCGTCTGGCGTATCGTGACTCGTTTTCCGAATCGTGACAGTCGCTTCGCTGCGAGGCCGACCATCGTCTCACTCACGTCGAGTCCGACGTATCGGGCTCCTTCGGGAAGCAGTTCTTCGAGAAGTCGTTCTGCCACGCGACCCGTGCCGCATCCGAGCTCCAGGACACTCCTCGCCGTCTCGAAGGCGGCATGGGACACGAGCTCGTCGATCGCGGCGTCCTCGTACCAGCCCTGGGAGTCCTGTTTGACCCCAAAAGCATCGTAGAACGACGAAGCTTCTTGATGCGTGAAGACCGGATTCTCGCGGCTCACCGTGTCATCAGGCGGGTTCAAGCACTAGGCCCCAGACTCCTCCCGGCTCGCCGGAGCCGCGGACTCCTCTTCTGCCGAAGGGTCGGCCTTCGCATCCGGATCCCGGACTGCCGCAAGCACCACCCGGTCCTTGCCCGACCGCTTCGCATCGAGAAGCGCTCGGTCCGCCGCCGAATACAACTTGTCCGGGTGGTTCTCCTCGATGCACCTCGTATCGGCGATTCCAATGGAGAGAGTCAGCGGAGGAAGACCGGCATCGACCCAGCTCGCCTCTTTGCCGAGCGTCCCGCGAACTCGTTCCGCGAGCTTCAGGGCCGCTTCCTCGGCGATATTGGGTGCCAGCACACAGAACTCGTCGCCACCAAAGCGTGCGGCGAGATCGGTTGCGCGGCACGTGCGCTGCAGGCTTCGAGCCACCGCCTTGAGTGCGCTGTCGCCCGCATCGTGCCCCAGCTCATCGTTGATGTGCTTCAAACCGTCAAGATCCAGAATCATCAAGGCAACCGGGTGGTGATAGCGATCGACCCTTGCGAGCTCCTCTCGAAGACGCGAATCGAGAAGGCGCCGATTGGGGAGTCCGGTCAGCGGATCCGTGATCGACATCCGCCGCAGGAGGTCTTCATTGGAACCGAGAATGATCCCGAGGCCGACGAAGATGATGGTCGTGGTGGCAGCCATGTAGCCATAGGTCAAAGCGCGGTTCGACAGGTCGTCGCGCATCCACTCCCAGCTGCCGATCGCATCATGGGTCAGAGCGCGGAACAGAAGAAGCCCGCCGGGCGCGCCAATGGAAAGGAAGAAACCCAGTAGAGGGTACAGGCGGCTCTTCGGAATGGTCTCGGTTCTCATCGACTCTGGCCAGGCACCCCCCCTTGGGATCCGACCGCAAGTGTATGTCCATCAGGCGGAAATGCAAACCACGCGAGGGAAGCCAGGAGCACCGTAATCAACCGCGGAATCACCACAGAGAACATAGAGAAAAGAACCAGGCCTAACTCTCCCTGTAGCCCTCTGTGACCTCTGTGGTGCCGACTCGTCCTTTTGCGGATTCGATTGGCGGCGAGCTCACGGCTGTATGGTACGATGCGCCCTCATCTCACTGAATCGCCGGACATGAAAGCGACTCTTTCGTTTCACGGTGGCGCCGGGACAGTGACCGGCTCCCGGCACCTGCTCGAAGCGGGCGGCGTGCGGGTTCTGGTCGATGCCGGTATGTTCCAGGGGCTCAAGAAGCTCCGAAAGAGGAACTGGCGGAGCCCGGCGTTCGAACCGGACGCCATCGACCACCTTCTCCTGACGCACGCTCACATCGACCATTCGGGCTACCTGCCACGTCTGGTGAAAAACGGCCTGCGCGCACCGGTGCACTGTACGCGCGCAACCCATGATCTCGGCCGCCTGCTCCTGCTCGACGCCGCGAAAATCCAGGAAGAAGATGCGAAGTACGCCAACAAGAAGGGATTCAGCAAGCATCACCCCGCCCTTCCGTTGTACACGACCGAGGATGCCGAGGCGAGCTTCGAGCTCCTCTCACCGGTGGGCTACGGCGAGTGGATCGAGTTGGGCGAGGGGCTTCGCGCCCGCTTTCTCAACGCCGGCCACATTCTCGGGGCCGCCATCGTGGACGTTCGCCTGGACGCCCCCAGCGGTGAGATCAAGATCGTATTCAGCGGTGATCTCGGCCGGTACGGAGTGCCGCTGCACTCGGATCCGGACCCGATGCCCGACTGCGATGTTCTCGTCATCGAGTCCACGTACGGGAACCGCGAACACAAAACGGAATCCATCGAGAGCCAGATTCGCGACGCGCTCATCAGCTGCATCGACCGGAAAGGCACGATTCTGATTCCGTCTTTCGCCGTCGGACGCTCGCAACTCATCACGCTCTGCCTTCGCCTTCTCATCAAAGCAGGCCGTCTGCCCGACTTGCCCATCCACATCGACAGTCCCATGGCCGTAGACGCCACCCGAATCTACAGCAAACACATCCGTGACTTGAGCCTGGACGAAACGCTGGTAGACGATGGTCGAAGTCGCCTTTTCCCCGACAACGTGCAGTTTCATCGCTCGGTGGCCGACTCCAAGAAGCTCAACAAGCTTCCTGGACCTCGCATCATCATCTCTGCAAGCGGGATGTTGACTGCGGGCCGGGTGCTTCATCATTTGAAACGGCTCCTCTCGGACGAGAGGAATCTCGTGATTCTGGTTGGCTACCAGGCGGCTGGAACCCGGGGTCGGAAAATGATGGAGGGAGCGAAGAGCATCCGGGTCCACGGCAAGGATGTCCCGGTGCGCGCCGAGTTCTTTCCCATCAGCGGCTTGTCCGCCCATGCCGACAAGAACGAGCTCCTCCGATGGGTCCGCTCGGCGGGTGGTGTCGAGAAACTTCCCGCCACCATCTTCGTAACCCATGGCGAGCCGAAGGTGGCGGACGCCTTCGCCAAGTCGCTGCACGAAAAGGTGGGTGCTACGACCTTCGCCCCCGACCTCGAAGACAAGTTCGACCTGATCGAGGTACTGAACCGGTAAGAGATCAACGCAAAGGCGCCAAGCTACGAAGGTGCAGAGAAACAAGATAGACTAGCCATAGTCCCCAAATACCCGGGACAAAAACACCAAGATCGCAAAGAGAACCAATCCCCTTTGCGAGCTTTGCGATCTTCGTGTTCATTCTGAGGCGTTATTTACTGACCGCGATACTCTAGCCGTGCAGGGCCGATGCTGGTACAGCTCGCCGTCGGTGAAGCCCTGACGACGGTAGTACTCGCGGGTGCCGACGCTCGAGATAACAGCGAGAGCGGGATAGCCCCGCCGCCGAGCGAGGCCGGCGGCTCGCTCGATGAGACGCTTGCCCAGCCCCGCGTGCTGTGCTTTTCCCTCACCCGTGCGGCCGATGCCGACCGCCGAGCCGTAGACGTGCACCTCCCGAATCAATGCTTCGTCGCCAAGCTCTTCCAGGTAGGCGCTCTCGTCCGGGAGACATAGGCGAAGAAACCCGGCAATCCGGTCGTCGCTCGTGACGAATTGAAGGAAGGTCTCCTCACCGGCGGACGTGTCGTAGGAGAGCTGGTCGAGTCTCAGTTCGTTCGAGGTCACCGCTTCGCCCCGGATCTCGCGGGCGCGAATATCGCGACAGTCCCCTCCCCGGAGTCGAAGCGCCTCTTCAGCCACCTGCCGGAAACTGGTCACCTTGTTCCCCACGAGGATATCGTCTCCCGGAATGTCGCGAATGACCCGTGTCAACCGGCAATAGCGGGGCGTAGTCGCGAGGCACGCGACAACGACGTCGCGAAGCTCCTCGTGCTCGTAGGGACGCCAGCGACCGGACTCGTAGTGATTCATGAGCTCGGCGCTCTCGATGAGGCTGCATGGGTAGAGCTTCAGCTCGTCGGGTCGAAAATCCGGATCGGCAAAGATGCGCTGGTAGTCCTCCACGTCTCTCTCGGGCGTCGAGCCGTAGAGATTCGCCATCCAATGGGCCTGGATCTTGAACCCCGCCTGACGAAGAAGCCGCGTGGCGCGACGGGACGCGGCGACATCATGCCCGCGCTCGTTGAGAACCAGCACCTCGTCGTCCAGGCTCTGATAGCCGATCTGGATCTTCGTGGCACCGAGCCGCCGCAGGCGTTCGACCTCCTGCCCCGAGACGTGGTCCGGCCGCGTCTCGAGCGACAGCCCCACACAGCGGGCTGCCGTCATTTCGTTCTCCTTCTGGGTTGCGGCCAGCTCCTCCCAGCCGGCCACCTCCGCCTCCGCTGGAAGGCCCAGCCGTTGCCCTTCAGCCTGAAGAAACTCCGTGATGATCCGGTTGTACGGATTGCTGTCGAAGCGCCCGTCCACACTTTCCGCGAGTCGATCGAAGTCGATACGCTCGGCGGGCTCGGGCAGCTCTCGCAACCCCTTTCCGAAATCGTTCATCGCATCGAAAGCGCGCTTCAGGAACCAGATCTGGTAGGCCTCGGGATAGAAGGACCACGTCCCACCGAGCACGATGAGCTCGACCTTCTCCACCGGATGCCCGATGTTGTGCAATGTGAGCAGTCGTGACAGCGTCTGATCGTAGGGGTCGAACTGGTTCATCGCCGCTCGCTGGGCGCCCGGTTCGCGGGAGAGGTAGCTCTTCGGCATCTTCAGATCGTTCGGACAGAAAATGCACTTCCCGGGACAGGGAAAGGGCTTCGTTAGTATCGTTACCGGTGTCACGCCGCTCAGCGTGCGCACCGGTTTCATGCGCATCCTCTCCACGAAAACGCCGCCGTCTTCCGGCCAGCCGTAGCGTTCGGCCAGGTAGCGGTAACCCGCGATGATCTCGCTCTTGGAGAAGAGCGACGTACCGCCTTTGGGATGACGAATCAGAATGCGATGGAGATCCTTGCCACCAACGCTGGGCAGTGCCTGGAGCTCCTCCACGATCGCGCGAAGCTCGGCCTCGTGCATCTCCGGATCGAAGGAGTAGTTCTTCCAGCTGGCTTCTTTCATCGCCAGGTCATTCTACCCCGTGTTACGCAGCCCTGCGGCGACACCGTTGATCGTGAGCAGAATCGCGTACAGGTACCGATCCTCACGCGATGGGGCGCGTTTCGCTCTTTTTCCCTCCGACTCGGCGCGACGACGTGCGAGAAGCTCCACTTGAAGGTAGCTCATCGGATCCACGTAGGGGTTCCTGACTTCGATCGATCGCTTCAGGACCGGCGTGTTCTCGAGCAGCTCACGCTGGCCGGTGAGCTTCAACACGAAGTCCCGCGTTCGCTGGTACTCCTCTTCCAGCGTGCGAAAGATATGGAACCGGCTCGGGTCGGCGAGCCGTTCCGCGTACTGCCGTGCGATCTGAAAATCCGCCTTGGCAAGCGCCATCTCGATATTCGACAAGGTGCTACCAAAGTAGCGCCAGTTACGGCTCATCTCCCGCAGTATCCCAAGGTGCACGCGCGGCCGCCGCTCCACGAAAGCCTCGATCGCGGAGCCCACGCCGAGCCAGCCGGGAAGCAGGTGACGACTCTGGGTCCAGCCGAAGACCCAGGGAATGGCCCGCAGATCCTCGATCGAGCGCGACTCCTTCTTGCGTCGCGCGGGGCGCGACCCGATGTAGAGGTGAGACAACTCGTCCACCGGCGTCGCTTCGTGAAAGTAGTCGATGAAGCCCTCGGTCGCGCGCACGATCTGACGATAAGAGCTGAACACGATCGAGGAGAGCTCCTCCATCACGTCGCGCCAGCTCTCCAGCCGTTCTTCGGGCTCCGTGGTGGGCAGGCTGGCCTCGATCACCGCGGATGTGGTGAGCTCGAGGCTGCGGAGCGCAATCTCCGGCAGACCGTATTTCGAAGAGATGACTTCACCCTGTTCGGTGATCTTGATACGTCCCTCCACGGTATGGGAGGGCTGCCCGAGAATGGCCTTGTGGGATGGACCTCCGCCCCGGCCAACCGTGCCCCCACGCCCGTGAAAAAGACGCAGCTCGACGCCGAATTTCCGTGCCACCTTCCATAGAGCCTCCTGCGCTTTGTAAAGCTCCCAGCTCGATGTCAGGATCCCTCCGTCCTTGCTGCTATCGGAATATCCGATCATCACTTCCTGTACGCGTCCCTGCACATCGAGCACAGCTTTGTAGGCCGGATTGTCGAAGAGCTGCCGAAGCACGTCGGGCGCACGACGAAGGTCGTCTATCGTTTCGAAGAGTGGCGTCACGCCGATTCGGGCCACCGTCACGCCGTCTTTGGCCGCCGGCCGGCACAGACCAGCTTCCTTCGACAAAACGAGAACCGCTAGGACGTCCGCCACACCTCGAGTCATACTCACGACGTACGACCGAATCGCGCCCGAGCTCATTTCGTCCAGCGCCCGCCGGGAGACTCGAAACACGTTGAGGGTCTCGACCGTGGGCTCGGACAGATCGCAATCGAAAGAAACGAGAGGCCGCGGTGTGCGCAGCTCCCGGGTCAGCCACTCGACGCGTTCTTTCCCGGTCATCCGGGCGTACGTTCGGCCCTGTCCCATGCCCCGCGTGATCTCATCGAGGGCTTCCTCGTGTCGTTCGCTGCGCTGGCGAATATCCAGGGTGGCCAGATGTAGATCGAACGTCCTCACCTGATCGATGAGCCGCTCTACGAGGGACGCGGATCGAAGCGCGTTGCCGTCCCGCAGGCTCGCGTGGATCTGCTTCAAATCGACGAGGAGCGCATCGGCGTCCCGGTAAGCCCGGTCTTCGGAGGCAGCGGGCGCGCGGGTGGAAGTGCTGATCAACGGGTGTGCTTCGCGAGCTGCAAGCGCATCGGCGAGCGCCTCGAAGCGGGCGAGGCCCTGTTTCAGCCGCTCCCGGATGTACGACAGCTTTTGTCGATAGGGCTCCTCACGATTGCGAACCGTCACGACGGCCGCGACGTGGGGC
Organism: Candidatus Marinacidobacterales bacterium; assembly: GCA_965237685.1. GTDB lineage: Bacteria > Acidobacteriota > Vicinamibacteria > Marinacidobacterales > SMYC01 > CBDEGF01. The sequence goes on along the minus strand of CBDEGF010000002.1, from coordinate 860,918 downwards.
AGCTCGCGGGCGTCCCATTCGAGTCCCTTCACGAGCTCGTTGCCCGGTGGACAGAAACGCTCCGACTCGCTGAGGCGCCGGATGAGATCCTCGACGGCAGCCGTGTATTTCTCGAGCACGAGCACGTGCTGGCGGCGCAGGGCTTCCCAGGTGATCTCCGGAGTGACGAACGGGCTGCCATCGCGGTCGCCACCCACCCACGAGCCGAAACGAAGCGGAGCACGCGGCCGGTCGAGGTCGATCGTGGGATAGGCTTCGCTCAAGCAACTCTTGAGCTCGTGGAGGTAATCGGGGATGGCGTCGAAGAGGACCGCGTCGAAGTAGTAGAGCGTGTAGGCCACTTCATCGAGCACGGTCGGCTTGAACCGCCGGAGCTCGTCGGTCTGCCAGATGGATTCCACTTCGCCCTCGAGCGCGCGTTGCAGCTCCGAGAGCCGAGCCGGCGGAAGGCCTTCGCGGTCGAGAGCGGAGAGCAGCTCTGCCACTCGTCGGTGTTTTTGGAGAAGGCTCCTTCGCGCCGCCTCCGTCGGGTGGGCAGTCATGACCGGCCTGATGTCCAGACGATCCCAGATATTCTGGACATCGTCCCCGCTGACACGAGATTTCTTGAGCCGGGCGACGCAGTCGGCAATCGATCCCGCTTGAGGCTCCTCGGGGCTCTCCCGGGCGTAGAAGCGCCTCCGCCGAATGCGGTGATACTGCTCGGCGATATTGACCAGCTGAAAATACACGGCGAAGGCTCGAATGACGCCTACCGTCTCTTCAATCGAGAGACCGGCGAGAAGTCGACGAAGAGCCTTCCCCTTCGCCTTGGAGGGCTGGGATCGAAGGGTTTTGCACAGGCCGCGGACGCGCTCCTCGATGTCGAAGAGCTTCTTGCCTTCCAGGCGGACGAGTATCTCGCCGAGCGCGTCGCCCAGTCGACGAATGTCGTCGCGAAGCGGACGGTTCTTTTCCGACACACTCCTATTGTATGCGGCAAATCGAGTTTGTGGCGCTTCCGATCCGGGCTACACTCTCGTCCCATGATGTGGCCGATGATCCGCCGTTTCTTGCTGCTGACTCTCTTTGTCAGTTTGACACAGGCCGGCGCACTCCGGGCACAGGAGGAGGCGCCGTTCGACCTGTTGCTTTCGGGTGGACGGGTCATCGATGGCACCGGCAATCCCTGGTTCTACGCCGACGTCGGGCTGCGCGACGGCCGAATCGTGGCGGTGGGCGATCTCGACGGCCGTTCCGCGAGTCGACAATTGTCGCTGGACGGGCTCATCGTCGCCCCGGGCTTCATCGACCTGCACTCTCACGCGGATGGCTACCGGGCGAATGGCCTTCGCTCCGATGATGAGAAGCGCCGCGCGGCGCTGAATCTGGTGAGCCAAGGCGTGACGACCGTCGTGGTGAACCAGGATGGAGGCTCGCCGCTTTCAACGCGGAGTCCTTTCGGTGGCGGACGCCATTCGATCCGCCACCTCGTTGCCGGCTCAGATACTCGGTTTTCGCAATCGTGGGCTGGTGCGCAAGGGCTTTTTCGCCGACCTGGTGGTGATGGATCTGGAGCGCGTAACGGACAAGGCCACGTTCTTCGAGCCTCACCAGTATGCCGAGGGCATCGAGCACGTTCTCGTCCGTGGCACGTTCGTGGTGGAGGATGGCAATCTCACCGGCGCTCTGCCTGGCGTCGTGATCACACCCGACGACGGGCGGGCACTGCCCGAACTCTGACTTGAACGAGCGCACGGTCCGCACCCTCAACCGGTTGAACGAGCTCTTCTACCGGGAGCGCGCTTCGGAGTTCAGCGAAACGAGGAAGCGGCCATGGAGAGGCTGGGATGAGCTGCTCGACCGCCACGGCGCGTCGCTCCCGAGCGAGAGTCCGCTGCGCATTCTGGACCTAGGCTGCGGGAACGGACGTTTCGCGACCTTCCTGAGCGAGCGCCTCGAGCGGCCTTTCCGTTACACGGGCGTGGACGCGAGCTCGCTCGCTCTCGATTTCGCTCGGGATCGAACCGCGGCGCTGGAAGGCTCCAGGTTCCTTCTGCTGGACGTCGTCGTCGAGAACGTCGCTTCGCATCTCGGGGACGCAGTTTTCGATCTCGTCGTCTTGTTCGGACTCCTCCATCACGTGCCCGGAATCGCCAACCGAGAGCGGCTCCTGCGAGAATCCGCGGAACTGCTCGACGACGGCGGCCTCCTCGCCTGCACGGTCTGGCGTTTCGATCGGTTCGACCGGTTCCGCCGGAAGCTCGTCCCGTCGGACATCGTCGTCGCGGACACCGGCCTTCGGCTCGACCTTCGCGACCTCGAGCCAGGTGATCACATCATGACCTGGGGAGACAACGAGACAGCGTTTCGCTACTGCCATGCGATGTCCGAAGAGGAGCAGCGCTCGCTCGGCAAGAACCTGCCGCTCGATCGCGTCGACGACTTCCTCGCCGACGGCGAGACGGACACGCTGAATCGCTATTTCGTTTTCCGCAGAAAGTAGGGTGAGCCGCGCGCCGCGCGCCTCCGCGCCCTTACAGGCAAAAGACCAGGACAAGCCCCGGACCGTAGCTGTCCGTTTTCTCACCACAGAGCACACAGCGCAGCGAAGCCGCAACCAAAACCTCACCGCGGCGCCAAGAGACGCGAGGCGGGACAAGTTGCGGAAACACAAAGCTTGCCGTTTGCCATCGCCCGTCTATCGAACCACGGTGCTCCTCCGCGTCAAGGCTTCCCTCGCTTCGCTCGGCGGCTTCGCCGGCCTTGACGCGGACTGCGCTCCGTGGTGCTAACAACCATAGGCGATGGACGATCGGGCCTCCGGCGGGGCTCCGGACGCTCGGGTTCGATCGCTCCATGTTGCGTTGTGCCGATTTGGCGAGAGCATTGCCGTGATGTGAGTTGGTAGCAGGCGGTTCGCGTCCTATGAAACAAGAGAACAAAAGCGACTTTGTGCTTGACAGCTTATTCAAAGCCACTCGCAAAAATAGGTGAGTGCGATCTGTAGTGGGTCTGTGCACGCGGTAACCAAGCGATGGTCTCGTTAGTTTGCTTGGGGAGAGTTCGAAAGTGTCTCGATGCGCTTGCGTTCAACACGCGCAAGCACAGAGGGTCGAGAAAGTCCGTGTTATAAGAAAAGGCATGGACATACAAGACAAACTGAAATCGCTTTCGGATGACGAGCTTCTTGCGCGGCTGTCGGATGTTTCGAAATAGTCGCGGCGCGTCGAGGCGGTGCTCGTCGCACACATTGCCGAAGTCGACCGACGGCGTCTCTTTGCCCGCGAAGCCGTGCCGTCGATGTTTCGCTACTGCACCGACGTGTTGCATCTCTCGGAGGCGGCAGCTTATCGACGAATCCGCGCCGCTCGGCTTTCACGCAAGTATCCTGTCGTCTTGACCATGCTCGAGGACGGACGCATTCACTTGTGCGGGCTCGCTCTGCTCTCTAAGCATCTCACCGATGCCAACTACGAAGACGTGCTGGCTAGAGCCACGCACAAGACGAAACGCGAGCTCGAAGAGCTGGTGGCCGAGTTGGCTCCTAAACCGGACGTTGCACCGACGATTCGCAAGCGTCCCGAACGAAAAGCCAGCTCCCATCCGCCCGATCCGCCTAGGCCGCCGAGCGCGCCCAGTCCAGACAAAGCCCAGCCGAGTGAGCCACCACCGGCTCCGGAGCCTCCGGCCGCCACCAAAAAACGGCCCACCGTCAAGCCACTGGCGCCGGCGAGTTACCTGGTGCGGTTCACGGCCAACGCGGAGCTTCGCGACAAGCTGCAGCGGCTCGCGGCACTCTTGCCCAGCATGGACCTGGCTTCCATCATCGATGAGGCGGTGAGCGAGAAGCTCGAGCGTCTCGAAGCCAGGCGCTACGGCAAGACCAACAAGCCGAGGAGTACTACCGTGGCTCCGCCGACCGGGTGCGTGAGCCGTCGCCGTCATTTCAACTCTTCCCGGGAACAGTTCCTTTGGACGACTCACCGCCACCTCGCGTCTCCGTGTAGCTCGGGGGCCAGCCACGGCGCTCCAACCGCGAGGAGATACCTGGTGCCCTGAGCCCCGCCGGAGGCCCCGTACGCCCATCGCCGATATCCTTCGACGAAGCAATAGTGAACCCGACTCGGCAACTTCAAGAAGGAGGCCCTGGCGAGAGAATCGTCCGATACCCAGAGAAAAGAACGGAAAATGGATAGTATTGTCCGGTCTCTGTGGTTTCTCTGTGCTCTCTGTGCTCTCTGTGGTGCTAACTCTTCTTTCCACGGATTCGATTGGCCGCGGTACTAGTCGCCGTCATCCTCCTCCGGAAACAGCGACATCGTTCGCGGTTCCTCGCGCGGGGCTTCCATGCCGGTCTCGGCCCGGTACAGGCGGCGAACGGTCTCGATGGTATCCGCCTCCTCGGCGGTTTTGTCGTCCCGATAGCGTTTCAGGCGAGCGAAGCGAAGGGCGAGTCCACCGCGATAGTGCGGGCTCTTCTGCAGGTCGTTGAATGCAATCTCCCACGACGAGCTCCGGCCGGACGCGAACCGTCCAGCGGTCGCGCGACGTCTCGAGCTCCTGAAGCCCTCCTCGCCGCCCCCGAGCGCCGCTTCCGTCACCGCACGCAGGTCACCTGACAACATCAGTGCCCTTCGCACCGGGACGGAGGGAATCTCCGCCGCTTTCGCGATCCCGTCCACCATCAAGCCCTCCAGCGCCCCCTGCCGGAGGTCCTCCATCAGGAGGCGGACGAGGAACTCCTGCTCGTCACTCGTCGCGCGTTCCAGAAGCTTCCGCAACAGTTCCTGCCGGTGGCGCGACGAACCTTCGCCAGCCGCCTCGTTCAATGCGTCGAGGGACGCCTGTACGTCCACTACCGTGAGCGTCGACGAGGCCGATGGTGTTCGAGCCCCGGCGGAGCGGATCAACGATGGCCCGACGCCGACCCGCCCTCCCGGCAGCTTGCCGGCGAGGTAGCTGGCGGCAACGCCTCGCTCGCTTTCGTCAAGCTCGCGGAGGAGCGTTGCCAGGAGATCGGTTTTCCGGAGTCGGCTTCTGGTCGCGGCGATCTCGCGAGAGGTCTCGACGAGACGCGACAGCTTCATTGTCCGCCGCTCCTTCATAACACAAACTACTTTCCTTCCGCGCCCTGCCTCACGTGCTCGACGATGGCCTCGAGGCGTCGGTAGTGAGAACCCGCCCAGTAGACCTGCTGACAGTGCTCGCACTTCAGGAACCGGTCGAAGCTCGAGAGAACGCCTTCGGGCACCAGAGCCTGAATCGATTCCTTCGGGGCATCGGCCAGGCTCCCGTTACAGCTCAGGCATCGGGAGAACGGCCGCAGCCGCCGACCGAGGTCGATCGACCGGACCACTTCCACAAGCTGCTCCCGGGGGCGCCTGGAGCGAACCCAGTATCCATGCGTCACGGCATTTCTCTTGAGCAGGCCTCGATCGCGGGTGAGCACGATTCGTTTCTCGCTTCGCCCAATCTCCGCGATGGTGGGGTCGTCCAGGTCGTTGTCGTACCGCGTGTCGAAGCCCAGAAGCCGCAGATAGCGAGCCAGCTTCCCCAGGTGCACGTCGGCGACGAACCTGGACTCGCGCAAGGGCTCGGGCCGCAGGCGGCTGAGCGGCAAGATGTCGAGTCGCTCGAACGTCGGATAGACGGCCACGCGCTCGCCACCTGACAGAAGATGGTCGAACCCGACCGATCGGCCGTTGACCAGGATGAGGTCGACCTCGGTATGGGGAACGCCCACGGCCTCGATCGCGTCCTTGACCGATGGTGTGCCGAAGAACTCGTACCCGAACGCTACCTTGCGCCGATGAGCGGGCAGGAAATCGTTGAGCTCTTCGTAGAAACGGAACTCCGACAAACGACCGCGCGGCTCGTGTTCCGCCACGTTATCGATGCTCGACGGGAACCGTCGCTCCGTTTTCCCTCTCCCTTCCGCCTCCGCCCAAGGCTACGGCGGACCCGCCGACCGGCCTTCGCGTGAAGCTACGGCCGGTCCGCCGAAGCCTGGTGCGTAGGCGGAAGCGTTTGCGAAGGCGGGCTGGGAGAGGGAGGACATCGGCTCAGCGAATCAAAGGTGCAATCACCAGCGAGACCACCGACATGAGCTTGATCAGAATGTTGAGCGAGGGGCCCGCGGTATCCTTGAACGGATCGCCCACCGTATCGCCCACGACCGCGGCTTTGTGGGGCTCGCTTCCCTTCCCACCGAAGTGGCCCGCCTCGATGTATTTCTTGGCGTTGTCCCAGGCGCCGCCGGCATTGGCCATGAAGAGCGCGAGCAGCACACCTGAGACGAGCGTGCCGACCAGAAGACCGGCGAGGAAGTTCTTGTTGACGAGAAACCCTGCGAAGACGGGAATCAGCACCGCCATGAGCCCCGGGACGATCATCTTGCGGAGCGCCGCCGCGGTGGCGATGTCCACGCAGCGGGCCGCGTCGGGCCTCACGCCTTCCTTGCCCTCGAGCAATCCAGGGATCTCTTTGAACTGACGCCGAACCTCTTCGATCATCTCGAAGGCAGCGTCACCGACCGCGTTCATCGCGCGCGAAGAGAATACGTACGGCACCATACCGCCGATGAGGAGGCCGGCCAGGATCGTGGGATTCAGGATGGAGAGTGCGTCCGCGGAAAGCTGCGCCTGTTTCTGAAAGGCGGCCATGAGCGCCATGGCGGCAAGCGCCGCCGAGCCGATCGCGAATCCTTTGCCGATGGCGGCGGTAGTATTGCCCACCGCGTCCAGCTTGTCCGTGCGCTCGCGAACTTCTTTGGGAAGCTTGGCCATCTCTGCGATACCGCCCGCGTTGTCCGCAATGGGTCCGTAGGCATCCACCGCGAGCTGAATGCCGACGGTTGCCAGCATGCCCAGCCCCGCGAGGGCGATCCCGTAGAGATCGGCGAGTTGGTAGGTGATCACGATCGCCAGCGCGATGAGCATCACGGGAAATCCGGTAGATTTCATTCCGAGCGCAAGTCCGGCAATGATGTTGGTGGCCGCGCCGGTCTGCGAGGCTGCGGCGATGTTCTGTGCCGGCTTTTTCGACTCCGCGGTGTAGTACTCGGTGATGAACCCGATGGCGAGACCCACCGCCAGTCCGACGATGACCGACACGTAGACCCCGAAGAAGCTCTCCGGTGTGAGCCATCGGATGATGGGATAAGCGATGGCCAGCATGAGAACCGCCGCGCCCACGCTCCCCATGTTCAAAGCGGCCTGTGGGTTCCCGCCTTCGCTGGTACGAACGGCGAACGTGCCTGCCATGGAGGCGAGAATCCCGAAGGCGGCGATGACCAGAGGAAGAATGACGTAGTTCAAGGGGGAGCCGACGGAAGTGCCCCTCGCCTGCAGCACCTCGACGAAGGGCAGCCCCAGCATCATGCCACCGATGATGGCGCCGACGTAGGACTCGAAAAGATCCGCACCCATACCGGAGACGTCACCCACATTGTCCCCGACGTTGTCGGCGATGACCGCCGGGTTGCGCGGATCGTCTTCCGGGATCCCCGCCTCGACTTTGCCGACCAGGTCGGCTCCAACGTCCGCAGACTTGGTGTAGATGCCGCCGCCGACACGGGCGAACAGCGCGATGGAGGACGCCCCGAGGCTGAACCCGGCGAGGATCTGGAGTACCTGGTTCTGCATGGTGTCCAGATCGGTTCCGAACATGTTCGTATAGAGAAGGAACAGCCCGCTCAGTCCGAGAATGCCGAGGCCGACCACCGACATACCCATGACGGAGCCGCCCGAAAAGGCGATGCCCAGGGCCTTGACCAGCGATTCCCGCGCGGCATTCGTGGTGCGCACGTTGGCGAGGGTCGCCACGCGCATGCCGAAAAAGCCGGCCAGCGCCGAGGTGAAAGCGCCCACCAGGAAGGACAGGCCAACGAGTTGGGTGCCGTTCGACAGGTTCGACATGTACAAGAGCACGGCAACCACGAGGGCAAAGATTGCGAGTACCGAGTACTCGCGTCGCAGGAAGGCCATAGCACCCTCACGAATGAGCGCCGCGATCTCCTGCATGCGGTCGGTCCCCGGATCCTGTCGAGCAACGAAGCCGGCTTTGTACCACGCGAACAAAAGCGCCGCGGCGCCAAAGACGGGCGTCCAGTAAACGACGCTCTCCACTCCAGTCCTCCTTCTCCCGTCGAGTCGTACCGTCGGGTTGTGGTTATCGGAAACGGCGCCCGGGCCCGAGGCGACGGCGCCACAAAGGCGGAATTCTACAGGAATCGAAGGCCCGCCCAAAGAAAAAGGTGGAGCGTACACGTGATTGAATTAAGGATAGCTCCCCAATAGAATTGCCCGCGGTCCGCCGCCGCGAGAGGAGAGAGTCGGAGCTCTAAGATGTTGAAAAATATAGCCTTTGCATCCCTGCTCGCTCTCGGGCTCACCGGCGCCACCCGGGCCAAGAGCCTCGAGTACCCGGTAGACGTTGCGGTCGACGCCAAGGGCGCCATCTTCGTCGCCGATCACGAGGCCCACGCCCTGCTCAAGTTCGAGGGCGGTCAGTTCGTCGTCGTAGCCAAGGGCAAAGGGCTCCCGCGCACTCCTCTGTACGGGATCCGGCATATCACCGCCGACAAGGACGGGGGTTTCGTCGCCAGCGACCCTGCCACGATGAAGCTCTACCGCATCGATGCCGCGGGCGACATCGAATCGATTCCCGATGATGACCGCTTCGTCACGCCATGGGGCGTCGCCGTCGAGACCTCGGGTGACGTCCTCGCCGTCGACCGGGTCACCCACCGGCTGCGCCGCGTGAAAGCCGGTGGCGTCGTGGAGGACGTCGCAAATATCCGGGCACCACGCGCCATCCTGTTCGACAAGGAGGGCAACATCGTCGTCTTGACGGACAGAAATCTCACGCGCGTCGAGGGAGAGACGACGACGCCCCTGGTCAGCTCCCCACCCTTCGAGTTTCCCCACGATGCCGTGCTCCATCCGAACGGTAACTACTACGTGACCGACGGCTACGCGAAGACCGTCTGGCAAGTGACGGCCGATGGGAAGGTCAGCGCCTTCTTCGAAGGGGAGCCACTCATCAGCCCGCAGGGCCTGGCGCTCGACGGCAAGGGCAACCTTCTCGTCGCCGACGCGCATGCCAAGGCTATCTTCGTCATCACTCCCAAAGCAGAGCTCACCGAGCTCGGAAAAAATTGACGGCTCCCCGGCACAAACCGGCTCGTTGCGCGCCGGGAGTCTGACAGGCATCGGAGGCAGAACACATGGCGACACCGGATCGCGGCTCATGGGGCTCGAGAGCGGGCTTCATTCTCGCGGCAAGTGGCTCGGCCGTCGGACTGGGAAATATCTGGGGCTTCCCTACAAGGGTGGGTCAAAACGGCGGCGCCGCTTTCGTTGTCGTGTACCTTGCATGCGTTCTGCTCGTTTGCGCTCCCATCTTCATTTCCGAGCTTCTGCTGGGTCGAGGCTCGCAGCGCGGTCCGGTGGGTGCTTTCAAGCTCTTCGCTCCGGGCACGCGGTGGTGGCTGGTGGGAGCCCTTGGAGTTGTCACCGGTGTCGCCATCCTGTCCTTCTACTCCGTCATCGCTGGCTGGGCACTCGCTTACATCTGGTTCATCGCAACGGGCGCCGTCGGCACGACGGCAGAGGAGGTCGGCGGTTTTTTTGGTGCGTTCACCGCGAAGGGCAGTCTCAACCTGGCACTGACGTTCGTCATCCTCGCCGCGACTGCAGCTTCCATCCTCGGAGGGGTGCGGCAAGGCATCGAGCGTGTCACGAAGACGCTCATGCCGGCGCTAATCGGCCTTCTCTTCATTCTGGCGATCCGCGCGATTACCCTTCCCGGTGCGGGCGCGGGACTCAGTTACTACCTGAGTCCCGATTTCAGCAAGTTGACAGATCTCTCGGTGTTTCCTGCCGCGCTTGGCCAGGCGTTCTTTTCGCTGAGCCTGGGGATGGGAGCTCTCATCACCTACGGCAGCTACATGGGCCGCAAGCACAGCCTCGGAAGCTCCGCGTTGTGGGTGATTCTGCTGGACACCTGCATCGCGCTTCTCGCAGGATTCATCATCTTCCCCACCGGCTTCTCGGATCCCAACTTCGACCCCACCGCATCCGGCCCGGGACTCATCTTCACCGTCCTTCCCCGCTTGTTCGCGTCGCTTCCGGGAGGAGCTCTCTTCGGAGCGGCGTTCTTCATTCTTCTTTCGATGGCGGCACTCACCTCGACCATCTCGCTGCTGGAAGTCCCCGTGGCGCACTGTATCGACGAGTACAAGTGGCCGAGGAAGAAAGCGGTCGTGGTGCTCACGCTCGGAACGTTCGTGCTGGCGATACCCTCAGCCCTCAGCAACGGGGCTTCCGCCTTCTTTTCGAACGTCCCCGGCGCAGGCATGGATTTCCTCAGCCTGATGGCCACGATCTGGAACAACTACTCGCTTCCCATCGGCGGACTCCTCGTCTCGGTCTTCGTCGCCTGGTTCCTCGGGATCGACAAGGCGATCAAGGAGCTGACCGCCAACAATGCCTGGTTTCCCAACACGGCGCTCTGGGGCTTTCTCATCCGCTTCGTGTGTCCCATCGCCATTGCCGTGATCATCCTCTGGCCGTTCATCGGTCCGCTGCTGACATCCTGACGCGCCGCGTCCTCTTAACGTTCGGAGCAACTCATGGGATTCGCCGAGTTAGTCAATTATCTGTCCAACTGGATCTACAACTGGTATTTCATTCCCCTTCTCCTCGTCGCCGCCGGACTCTACCTGACGTACCAGACGGGCTTCGTCCAGATCCGCCATTTCGGCACCGCTGTCCGAATGGTGTTGAAAGGAATCTCCAAGTCGAAGACCGAAGGAGAAGGAACGATCACGCCGTTCCAGGCTCTCTCGACCACCCTGGCCTCGACGGTGGGAAACGGCAACATCGGTGGCGTGGCAACGGCAATTCTGGTCGGCGGTCCGGGGGCGATTTTCTGGATGTGGGTTACGGCCGCGGTCGGCATGGCAACGAAGTATTCCGAGGCGGTGCTCGGCGTTCACTACCGCGTGACGACGGAAACGGGTGAGCTGGCCAGCGGACCCATGTACTACATCACCCGCGGGATGGGGAACACCACCCTCTCCAAGGTCCTGGCCTACATGTTCTGCATCTTCGGCGCGGCCACTGCTCTTCTCGGGACCGGGAACATGGCCCAGTCCAACACCATCGCCCGTACGTTCGTCGAGGCTGCTCACCAGTCCGGTGTTTCCATGGCGGGGTGGGTCCCGTTTGGCTGGCCCGAGGAAGTGATTCCCGGAGCCCTGATCACCGTGATGGTGGGTCTGGTCCTGCTCGGAGGTATCCAGCGGATCGCGGCCGTCGCCGAAAGACTCGTGCCCACCATGATCGTCATCTACCTCCTCATGGGCATGGCCTACGTCGTATTGAATCTCACGAAGATCCCCGAGGTCTTCGGATTGATCTTCGGAAACGCTTTCTCACCGACGGCGGCGGTCGGTGGCTTCGTGGGCGCAGGCGTGCGGCAGGCCATCGCGGCGGGGATCAGCCGAGGCGTCTTGTCGAACGAAGCGGGGCTCGGAAGTGCCCCGATCGCTCATGGCATCGCCAAGGTGAAACATCCCGCCGAGCAAGGGGTGGTCGGTGTCTTCGAGGTCTTCGTGGACACCATCGTCATCTGCAGCATGACTGCCTTCATCATTCTGTCCTCCGGCATGTGGACGGATGCCGCCTACCAGAAGGCAAGCGGGGACCTCACGGCGGCGAGCCTGGGCACCGCGTTCACCTTCGCCCCCATCGTCGTGGCTCTGTGCTCGTTTCTGTTCGGATTCTCGACGCTCATCGGCTGGTACTACTACGGTGAGAAGTGCATCGAGTTCATGGCGGGGAGCAAGGGCATCCTCCCGTACCGTGTCCTGTACACGATCCTCATCATGGTGGGTGCCGTCGTCTCTGTGCAGATCGTGTGGGACATCGGAACCCTTCTCAACGGCTTCATGGCCTTTCCGAATCTCATCGCTCTCATTGTGCTGGGAGGCGTGGTGGCGAAGTTGACGAAGGAGTTCTTCGCGGAAACCGAATCCGTGTGAGGATGAGTCGGGGAAAAAACATAACGCAAAGGCGGTAGAGACGCAGAGTGAAGAAACCGCGGGGAGAAACCTGCGAAACAAAACAAAAAGAGATCACACGGAACCCCGGAATTTGCGGAACCCCGGAACCCAAGAGGGGGCAAAATAGAAGAACGCGGTCAACCGAATCCGTGGAACGACTGACTCGGGAAAAACACAACGCAGAGGAGCGGAGACACAGAGAAAACAGCACCAATAAGTAACCCAGGAACCCAGGAGTGGGACAAGGCCCGGTCCTGGTGGACTCGCCGCTTCTCCGTTTCGTTTCCTGCTTCGCCCCAGCATCCGTGTACGGGTCCGGGGTTCCGGCCCTTCCGGGGTTCCGTGTGATCTATTTTCGCGACTTCCTTCAGAGGTAGCTGGGCGCGATTCTCGCTCTGCGTCTCCCGCCTTCGTCGTCGGCTCGGTTACTGCCCGTCGCCGACTTCGGCGGGCCGCCGTAGCCTTGTGCGAAGGCGGAAGCCTTGGCGAAGGCGGCTGCGTCTCTGCGTTAATTGTTTCTTTTAGTTGCTGGACGGCAGGCCGAGTCGTTCGGACTCGGACTCGATCACATTGAGGAAACCGTTGATCTGCTCGAGCTTCTTGCCGTTGATGTAGACGGTGGGCGTCGCATTGACCTTGAGCCGCTTGGCTTCCTCGATGTCGGCGACAAGCCTCTCCCTGGCTTTCGCGGAGCCCATGCAGATCCGCATCGCATCCTGGTCGAGGCCGACCGAGCCGGCCAGGCGGACGACATCCTCGGCGCTCGGGTTCTCGGGTGGCCCGGCGAAAATGATGTCGTGGAAGTTCCAGAAGTTGTCCTGCTCCTGGGCGCAGACGGCGCCGAGCGCCAGCTCGCAGGCGCCCTCGTGGATCGTCCTCCCGATACCCGGATTGCAGTCTTGATCGAGAGGATAGTTCACGAAGTAGATAGCGATCCGACCACCAGACTGGGTCATGAATCTGCTGAGAGCGCTGGCGAGATTCCGACAGAACGGGCAGAGGAAGTCCGAGTACTCGACGACCTTGATGGGCGCCTCGGCAGGCCCTTTGAAGGGGACACCGTCGAGCCGCAAGTTCTCGGTCGGCGCGCTCTTGAATCTCTGGGCCGCCAGCTCGGTCTGATACTCGCCGTACTTCTCGGGATCGTCCAGGATCCCTTGAAGGCGTCGGGCTTCATCCCGGGCAGCGCTCAGCTGTTGCTCCAGCCGAGCTACCTGGGCGTTCGTGTCCTCTGAATCCGTTGTCGGCGGCTCGGCCTCGACCTCGCCCGACGTCTCGGGCTCCGGGGTGTCCTCGCGAGCCGGCGCTTCTGGACGACTCGACCCGGGCACGTCGCCCAGCAGGTTGGCGCGTCGCTGCTCCTCCACGCCGGAAAACGCTCTATCGACGAAGCTAACGGAGACGAGTATCAGAACACTTGCCACTACCCACGATACGAGCGCGGGTTTGCCCTGTTCCGAGCCCATCGCCTTCGAGAGCGATGAGGCTTCACGCCTCCACGGAAGCAACGCGACAAGAATGCCCGCGTTGACCGCATAAGTCATCAGACAAAGACGACAGAAGGCTGCGATCGCGAACGCCTGGAGCCCGAACAGAACTACATCTGCGACGAGCGCGAGTCCGACGAGACCCAGTGCCGCAAACCCGGCCGCCCTCTGGAGTTCCCGGCGGCCGCTTGCGAAGGCAAGCAGCAGAAGTGTGAGGATCGAGCCGTAGAAGAACACGCCGAAGCCTGCCAGAGACAACCCGGCGAAGCTGGCGTAGGCACTGTTATTCACGGCGTCGCATCCACTCTCTTCGCCAGCGCCGCAAAGCCGGGAGGCGGCTTCGCTCCCCCAACCAACACCATATTTGTCGGCGAGAAGAATCCCAGACAGGAAAAGACCAACGACGACGAGGGCGATGGATGCAGTGATGCGCGTTCGTTTCATGGCTTCAGATCATTCTATGTCAAATGGGGCTCGTCCGGGAGTTACAAACGGGCTCACTCGGGCTGTTTTTCCGGCCTCTACATCATTCGTTGGAGCGCCGCAGGTCCACACAGACGAGCGTGTCATCGTTCCGTGCGTAGAACAATCCGCCGGCGAGCACCGGATAGGCGCGGACCACCCCCGGGAGAATCCTCGCGCGGGCGGTTGCTCGAAAGCGAAGGGGGTTTGCAGGAGCGACAACGAGCTCACCGCTCTCCCGCAGGAGCAGCAGGTTCTCACCCGCCAGGGTAACGGTTCCGGCGCGGAAGCCATCTTCGCTCCACTGTACGGCGCCGGTGCGAAGATCCACTGCGCGCAGGCTCGGACCGTATTCCTGCCGCCCGTGATACCCGTAGAGGTAGCCGTTCCGGTAGACGCTCGTGGCGTAGTGACTGGAAAGAACTTCGTCCGAGGACCAGAGCGTCTCGAGCTCGGTGTCCGCCACCCGCAGGAGCACCGCACCGGTCCCGTAGCTCGCCGACAGAAAGATCTGATCGTCGATGACGAGGGGGGTCGCCGCGTTGACCGAGGACTGAGAGCGGGAGCGCCATCGTTTCTCGAATCGAACCGCGCCGGTGCCGGGGTGGAGCCCCAGAAGTCCCTCGCGGGTGAAGAAGAGGGCGACGCGCTCGCCATCGAAGCTCGCGACCACCGGGGCCGAATAACTGGCCTCGTGACGGCTCGCCTGCCAGAGCACCTCTCCGACCGAGAGGTCGAATGCCACGACCCCCGCACCGTCGCGACTGCCCACGTTCAGCAGGACCTTCCCATCCTCGACCACTGGACCACTCGCCGCGCCGAAGAATCCTTTTCGAACCTCGAAGGCCGAGTGGGTCGCCACGCTCCATAACTGCTCTCCCGAATCGAGATCGAGCGCATGCAGATTTCCCTGAGCACCGAACGTGACGACACGCTCGCCGGCGACCACAGGAGCCGCTCGCGGCCCTTCGTCGAAACCGAAGTCGTCTCGATACCGCGTCGGGTAGTCGAACCTCCAGAGCGGCTCGCCGCTGCTCGCATCGAGGGCATCGACCGTTTCACGGTCTTCGATCCGATGGAAGAGGATCAGCTTTCCATCCGCAACCACTGGCGCGGCAAAACCTTGACCGATCTCGCGCTGCCAGAGGATGTCGGGGCCGTCCTCCGGCCACACGTCCGAGACCGGAGGGCCCCCATAGACGCCGTTGCGCCCAGGGCCGAGAAACTGGGGCCAATCCTGGCCGACGGCGAAGGCGAACAAAGGGGCCAGCAGGAGGATGGCCGTAGACAAGCTACGCATCGAGAAAAGCCTCTGTTGCGAAGAAGCGGCTGGAAGAGAAACTGGACGAGATGGCCCTCTCGTAGACCGATACGTAGCGTTTCGCTGAGCTATTCCAGGAAAAATCCTGGCGCATGCCGCGCGCGACCCATCGCCGCCACTGCTTCTCGTCCCGGAAGTGAACGAGCGCACGGTCGACCGCGTCGATGAAGCCCTCCACCGTGTAGTCGTCGAAGACGAAGCCATTTCCCTCGGCCAGAGAATCATCGAGATCGACCACCGTATCCGCCAGGCCTCCGGTTCGATGAACGACCGGAAGCGCCCCGTATCGAAGGGCGATCATTTGACCGAGTCCGCATGGCTCGTACCGGGACGGCATGAGGAAGAGATCGGCACCCGCGTAGATCCTGCGTCCGAGAGCGTCCTGATAGCCCCGGTTGGCGCTGATGGCCCCGGAAAAGCGCTTCTCCAAACGCCGGAACGCCCGCAGGTAATCCTCGCGACCCGAGCCCAGGATGGCGATGCGCGCCCCCCTTTCCACGAGGGCCGGAATCGCCTCCGCCAGAAGCTCGAACCCCTTCTGAGGGTCCAGCCTTCCCACGACGCCGAGCAGGGGCGCGGAGTCGGAAGGCGAAAGCCCGAGCTGCTCGCAAAGGGCTCGCTTGTTCTCGAGCTTGCCGGCGAGTCGATTGGAGGCAAAGGGTCTCGCGAGGGCTTCGTCCTTTCCAGGATGCCAGTAGTGGCCATCGATCCCGTTGAGGATACCCTCCAACCGGGAGCCGGCGAGTCTCATCACCCCGTCCAACCCGGCTCCCAGCTCAGGCGTCCGGATCTCCTTCGCGTAGGTCGGACTCACGGTTGTCAGCTGCTGCGCCGTCACCAGCCCGCCTTTGAGGAGATTGACCTGACCGTAGAACTCCAGCCCGTCGACATCAAAGAGTCGGTCTGGCAGCGCGAGCCGTTTCATCCACTCCCGAGGGTACACCCCTTGATAGGCGAGGTTATGGAGCGTCAGCACAAAGGCGGTCTGCGGGGCACCGGACGAAAGGCCGTGGTACACGGGCACCAGCGCGGTCTGCCAGTCGTGGACGTGAACGACGTCGGGCGTCAGTCCGAGCCGCCGAATGGCTGTGAGGGAGGCTCGACAAAAGAAGGCAAAGCGTGCGGCATTGTCCTCATAGTCGGTGCCACCGCGACCGTAGACGTGACGTTCATCGAAGTAGTCCCTGCTCTCGATCAGATAGACGGGAACGGCCCTCGCCCGGCTCCGCCAGATGCGCGCGTGCCGCTCTCGCCCGTCCATCCAGGCGTCGAGGCTGATACCCGTGGGCCTGAGCCCGAGCCGCCCTCGCGGGACGTCCCCGTAGAGCGGCAGAATGACCGAAACCCGATGTCCGAGCCTCCTCAAAGCCGAGGGAAGCGAGCCCACGACGTCCGCCAGGCCGCCCACTTTGGCGAAAGGGGCCATCTCCGGGCTGACGAAGACGATCCTCACGCTGGCGCCCCGCATCCAGGGCGCCCCAGGTTTCTGTCGCGGAACCGCGACCGTAGTCCCTCCCGAGCCCCAGCCCGTGCCCACGCCCGTGCCCGGAAACAACTCCTACAGAGAGATGCGCTCCCGCTGACAGATTCGTTCCGCAACGCATTACGCCAATCAATGCTCCTCGGCATTATCTCCGGGCTCGGGCTCAGGCACGGGGTGGAGCAGGCTTGAAACATCTGGCGGGCTTTGCCGTATACGTCACAAGGAACCATGGAGGTCCTGCTTCTCGCCGTCCTGGCCCTGGCGTTTCTCGCCACCGCCGCACTCGTGCTCCTGAAGCTGCTCTGGCTGGGCGTCAAGCTATTCGTCGCGCTCGTTCTGCTCCCGTTCAAGCTCCTGGGAGCTGCTGTCAGCGGAGCCGGTGAGCTCCTCCTGTTTCCGTTCAAGGTCCTGGCGGCTTTCGTCATCGTCGGGATCGCGCTGGCCGGGTTCGTCGCAGTGCCTCTGGTCCTGATCGCCGCTCTCCTGCTCGTTCTCCTCCTGAGCGGCCTCGTCTACGCCGTGGCCTACTGAGCCTGCAGAGCCAGGCTCTAGCCCGAGCTCCATGAACAGCCGCAGGCGCCGGAGAAGGTCGTCCTTCGTGATGATTCCCACCACCGCTCCCCCGTCCACCACAGCCATCGCCCCCGATTCCTGCTCGAGCCGCTCCAGAACCCGCTTGGCGGAATCCGCCGGCGCGACCACAGACCGGTCCAGGTCCGTTGCCATCACGTCGGCGGCGCTCACGAGCTCCCAGTCACGCTGCTCCCGGGCACGAATGGCGTCGAGACCAACGAAGCCCACCAGCTTGCCTTCCTCCACCACCGGTAACTCGGTGGCTCCCTTGCCGAGCACGAGCTCATCGACAATCTCTCGGAGCGTGGCACTGGGAGCTACCGTCGTGATATCGATCGACATCAGGTCCCGCGCACTCAGACCTGCGAGGCCCTCCTTGACCACCATCTGCTGGTAGCTGGCGCGGGCGGCACCGCGTAGAAAGAGCCCGATGAACACGAGCAGCAGTCCTCCCAGGAGGATGCCGTAGAGAAACGAGAGCAGTCCGAGGAAAGCGATCAAGGCTCCAAAACCCGAACCGACCGCGCTGGCCACACGCGTGGCGGGCCGCAGCCGCCCCCATACACTCCAGAGCGCCGCCCGGAGCACCCGTCCCCCGTCGAGCGGAAAGCCGGGAATGATGTTGAAGGCAGCCAGGACGGCGTTCATCTGGGCCAGCTCCCCCAGAATGCCGTTGAGCGGAGCCGGAATCCGGCCAACGGCAGCGTAGTAGAGCCCGGCGAAGGCCAGTGCCAGCGCGACACTCATCAGGGGTCCCGCGATGGCAACCTTGAGCTCCGTCGAGGCATCGGGAGGTTCCTCGGTCATCTCGGCCGCGCCACCAAAAATGAACAGGGTGATGGCGCGAATCTTGATCCCGTGGCGCAGAGCCACCACGGAGTGGGAAAGCTCGTGAGCGAGCACGGAGGCGAACAGCAGAAGCGACACCGACAGGCCGAGCGAGATTCTCGCCGGCCAGCCGAGGTACGGAAACCGCAGCCCGAATCGGGCGGCCACGCTCACCGTCAGAAGAATCACGATGACGAGCCAGGAGGCGTGCACTCGGACCGGGATTCCGAACAGAGTCGCGATCCGGAATCCTTTCAAGAGCCCGAGTCCCTCCGGATCACCTTGACTATCGTTCCTGCGGGAAGCTCGTCAGAGAGCAGGGCATTGTTGAGAAGGGCCAGTTCCTCGAATGCGTCCTGGCTCATTCCGGCTCGTTCCAGAGCGGCACGAAGGCTCATCGCCGCATCGATTCGCGAGAGACGTATCCGAATCGGCTGAATCTCGAGCGCGCGTCGATCCCGCAATCGGTCGAAGCTCCCGATGACGTCGAGAAATACCGGTCGGTACCGCCGATAGCCTTCCTGGCGCGTGAAACCCAGGATCTCGTACATTAGTGTCCCGTCGACGACGAAACCGGCCTCACCCACCAGGACGCCCGAGCTCGAGCTCATACGAAAGGGCGCCCGGAACGCGCGAAAGCTGCCGACCCGGATTCTCTCTCCCGTACCGTACTCGATCTGGTTGGTGCGAAAGAACGAGAGGGCGTAGTCGCCCGGAGAGGTCCCGGCGGGCACCGCGGTGGCGGTGAGCTGCAAGGCCGCCGCTCCATCGGACGAGGCGGCAAACACCGCCTGGCACGTATTCTCGATCCGCCACCCGTCAGGGAAGTCGAGCTGGAACTTCAAGGTTGGATGCAGGAAACGACTCCCCTCGACGAAGCCTTCCCGTGGGTCGTCTCCATAGACGAGCCCTTCCAGACGGCCCTTGTACTCGTTCTCGCGAACGAGCCGCTCACCCGCTGGCTCGGCCAGCGAGGCCAGTCGCCGAATCGTGGCCTCTCTGTCCTCGGGATCCGGATGCGTCGAGGCCCAGTCGGGGATGGATCTACCGGAGCGGTCGCCGAGGCGGTGCAGCACGGAGAAAAACCCGGCCATCTCGTTCGGGTCGTACCCTTGAGCCAGAGCGTAGCGGACGCCCAGCTCGTCGGACTGACGCTCGGCGTCGCGGCTGAACTTCAGGAACAGAAGCCCCAGGCTTCCCCCCAGCACGTCGCCGAAGGGTCGGACTTCCGGGACGAAGACAGTGCCGAGCCCAACCCCGAGACCCGCCAGCTGTTGTCTCGAAATCTGCTGCACGCTGTGTCTTGCGGTGACATGGCCGATCTCGTGCCCGAGGACACCGACCAGTGCCGCCTCACTGTTCATGTGGGCCAGAATGCCTCTTGTGAAGTAGATGTATCCGCCCGGAAGTGCAAAGGCGTTGACGGCGGGAGATTCCACGACACGGAACCGCCAGGGGAGCTGCGGGCGCTCCGAGCCACGAGCGATCCGGAGGCCGAGCTCCTCGAGGTAAGCGTTCAGGTCGTCGTCCGGGTAGATTCCCATCTGAGCATCGACCCGCTTCGATTCTTCGAGTCCGATCTGAAGCTCCTGCGCCTCGCTGATGAGCACGAGCTCGCGTTTCCCGGTAACGGGGTTCCGGGCACAGGAGGCGACGAGCAGACTCGCCAGCAGGATGCTGATGAGACCACTACGCAGAAAGGTCAGCTTGCCTCTCCCCCGGCGGGGGAGCCGCCATCGTCGGCGAAGCCGACTCCGGCGAGCCTCGCCAAAGCCGCAGGCGACGGCTGGAGGCCGCCACGCGAAGCGTGGCGGGTGAGGGGGGAGCAATCCTCCCTGGATGCTGGATGCCGGATGCTCACACAGGGAATGATACACGGGCCGGGCGGTTGGGACAGCCGGCACGGGCGAGACGAAGGGGAGAGGGACGCCCCGGGGCGGCCTTGCGCCGGCTCGGGAAGGCGCTGCGGCGCCGTCAAATCACTTGTAGTAGTCGGTGTTGATGGCGACGTATTCGCTCCACTTGTCGGGGAGCTCCTCTTCAGGGAAGATCGCGGTCACCGGGCACACCGGCTCACAGGCACCGCAATCGATGCAAGTCTCGGGGTCGATGTAGAGCTGCTTGGCTTCCTCGAAACCGTCCTCATCCTTGGTGGGATGGATGCAGTCCACCGGGCACACCTCGACACAGGCCGTATCCTTGGTTCCGATGCAAGGCTCGACAATGTAGTAAGACATTTCTACCCTTCCTCCTTCGATGAAGCGTCACGGGCGGTGCGACGAGTGCAACTCTCGATTCTCTTTCAAACCGGCTACATGACGTCGAGCAGCTTCTGCGAGTACTCGGTGACCTGATCCAGGTACCCCCAGAGGAGCAGACCTATAATATTAGGCACGACCAGAACAAAAAGTAAACCCGCGTACAGCGGATGCATCTCGAACCGAGACGAAGGCTCCGGCACGTCGCTGCCCTCCATGACCATCGTCTTGATGATCTTCATGTAGTAGTAGGCACCAATCGCGGCATTGAGCACACCCACCACCGCGTACCACCCGAATCCTGCCTGGATGACCACGGCAAACACGTACCACTTGGCGAGGAAGCCGGCAAAAGGCGGAATCCCCATGAGCGACAGCATTAGGATCCCCATGGCAATGGTAAGAAGCGGTGAGCGTCTCCAGAAGCCGGCGTAGTCCTTGAGCTCGAAGCTCCCGGTACTGTTGTGGACGATGATCACGACCAGGAACGCGCCGAGATTCATGAACAGGTAGATCACGACGTAAGCCAGCATCGCCTGAAGGCCCTCTTCGGAGAGAACCACCACACCCATCATGATGAAGCCGGCGTGGGCGATGCTGGAGTAGGCGAGAAGGCGTTTCAAATTCGTCTGCAGGAGCGCCGCGATGTTGCCCCAGGTCATGCTCAGGACGGATATTCCAATGAGGATGATCTGCCAGTCGACCGCCGCGACCCACTCCCTCTCGGTTCCGGTGGTTGGCTGCGGCATCCCGCTTAGAAAAACACGACTGAGAACCGCAATACCTGCTACCTTCGGCCCGACCGAAAGAAAGGCGGTTACCGGAGTCGGCGCCCCGGTGTAGACATCGGGGCACCAGAAATGAAACGGTACGGTGGCCATCTTGAACCCGATACCGGCGAGCAAGAGAATGATGATGAACATCAACGCCCCGCGAGCATCGGCATCCATCGTCACCAGTACGGAGCGGATCTCGTAGAGGTCGAGGCTTCCCGTCAATCCGAACAGGAGAGACATCCCGAAGAGCATCGTGCCCGTCGAGACCGCGCCGAACAGGATGTACTTGAGCGACGCTTCATTGGAGAGCCGGTCCGTTTTCAGGTAGCCGACCATGATGTAGCTCGCCACCGATACGGTCTCCAGAGCGAGATAGATCATGAGCAGGTTGATGGAGTTCGCCATCCAGATGAGCGCCACCGTAACGGCGATGAGCAGCGCGAGCAGCTCTCCGTGATGCACCCGCGCGAGCTCCCGGGACGGAATGGTGAAGAGCAGCACCACGATCGCGGTTACGATGAAAAAGACACGCAACAGCACCGCGAAGCCGTCGAGTGCGACCATCCCGAAAAACAGGGGCCGGAGTTGTTCCGGATTCAGCGGGTCGTGGGGCAAATCGGTCAATCGGATCGCGAAGAATCCCGCACCCACCAGCCCGAGGAGAACGATCGCCACGATGGCGAAACGCCTCTCGCGCTGCCGGCCCTTGAACAGAAGATCGACCGCGATGACGAAGACGAGCGTCACGACCAGAAGGATCTCTGGAACGAAGTGTTTCAGGCTTTCGACGTTTCCCAGAGCCGACATCGACGACTCATCCTTTCAGGACAGAAGCCTCGTCCAGGTTCACGTTCTTGAGGAGGCGATAGAGAGACATCACGATGGCGAGCGCCACGGCCGCTTCGCAGGCGGCGATGACGATGACCAGAAGAGCGAAGACTTCTCCGGAGACATCGGTAGACACGAACTTGGAGAAGGCGACCAGATTGATGTTCGCCGAGTTGAAGATGAGCTCGATCGACATCAACACGTTGATGGCGTTTTTCCTCGTGAGCACTCCGAAGAGTCCAAGACAGAAGAGCGCCGCGGCAACGACGAGGTAGTGCTCGAGGGGAATCACAGGTCGGTCCTCCGGCGTACCAGCATGGCGGCCCCCATCAGGGCAATGAGCAGCAGCACCGAGGCTACTTCGAACGGCAGCAGATACTCCGTCATGAGCAACCGGCCAATGCGCTCCGTAGTCGGGCCGGCCTCTTCGATGATCGGCGAGACTCGCCACGGAGCCCGGTAGATGATGCTCGTGAGCGTCACGAAGACGACCCCCGCCACCAGTGCGCCCGGTACCACCTGAAACGTGCCGGTACGCAGATTAAGGTCGAAGATGCGGTTGGTCAGCATGACGCCGAACAGGATGAGCGTCAGAATGCCGCCCACGTAGATCAGAACCTGCGCCCCGGCCAGAAAGTCTGCGCCGAGCATCGCGTAGAAGACGGCAACGCCGAAGAAGCTTCCCATCAGTGCGAAGGCGGAGTGCACGAGGTTCTTGCCGTACACGACGATGAATGCGCAGACGATACAGAAGGCGGCAAAGCCGTAGAAGATGATTTTGGGGAAGAGCTCTTCCATTTCGGTTCTATCCCGCCCCGGCGCCGACCGGCTCCTTCTCGTCTTCGGACTCCGGGGGCTCGGGCGGCGTGGGCTTCTCTTTGGCATAGCGGTACAGAAAATTGCCCTTGACGCTCTCCGCGAACTCGTACTTAGGCGTCATCACGATGCAGTCGGTCGGGCAAGGGTACACGCACAGCGAGCAGTAGCAGCAAAGCGACATGTCGATGTCGAACTGGACGACCTTCAGTTTGATGGAGGTGCCATCCGCAGCGAAGATCGGAGGGTCCATCTTCTCGCGCTTCTCGTTGGTGATGTAGATGCAATCCACCGGGCAGGCCTTTTCGCACTGTATGCACCCAATGCAGTCCTCGATCTTCACGTGGAGCCGCATACGGGAGCGCTCGCTGAGGAGACCCTCGGGCACGATGTCGGACTTCCACCGCTCCTCCGGCTTTTCGTCCGCCGTGTATTGCATCGTGACGCTGGGCCGCAAGAGGTGCTTCATCGTGACGACCATGCCTTTGGCAATCGTCACTGCCGATTCAGCGATATTCGAGAGGTATTCTTGCATCCGTTTCCTACCCAAAAAACCACTTGATTCCCGCCACCTTGAAGTAGGCAATGCTGAGCAGCAGCACGAAGGTGATCGGAATCAAGTACTTCCAGCAGACAGCCATGAGCTGGTCGACGCGCAGCCGTGGTAGCGTCCACCGCAACCACATCTGAACGAAGACCAGCAAGACGCCCTTGGTGAAGAGGGCGATCGGCCCCGAAACGAAAGGGCCGCTCCAGCCACCGAGAAACAACACCGCGGCGAAGGCGGACACCAGGAACATGCTCCCGTACTCCGCCAGGGGGAACATAGCGAAGCGCATGCCGCTGTACTCGGTATGGAAGCCCGCGACCAGCTCCGACTCCGCCTCCGGAAGGTCGAAAGGCGTCCGGTTGGTCTCCGCTAGCCCGCAGATGAAGAAGATAGTGAAAGCGATGATGTTGAGCGGGAAGAAGTGCCAAATGAGCCAGCCGTTCTGCTGCTGAATGGCAACGATCTGCTGAAGGTCCAGCGTTCCGACCTGAACGATGACGACGAGTGCCGCGAGGGCGGTCGGGATCTCGTAGCTGACCATCTGCGCGGCGGAGCGCATCCCCCCGAGCAGCGCGTATTTGTTGTTCGAGCCCCAGCCGGCCATCAGCACACCGATGGCCCCGAGCGATGTGATGGCGAGGATGTAGAGAATCCCGATGTTGAGATCCGCCACGACCATCCCGTCGCCCCAGGGCAACACCGCAAAGGCGGCGAAGGCACCCATGATGACCAGGATGGGAGCGAACTTGAACAGCAGCCTGTCGGCGTCCTTCGGAAGAAGGTCCTCTTTGAAGAGAAGCTTGATGCCATCCGCGAAACTCTGAAGAATGCCGTGCCAACCCACCCGCATCGGCCCCAGGCGGTCCTGCACATGTGCCGCCACTTTCCGCTCGAGCCAGATGATGTAGACCGGGAACAGGGCGATGAGCCCCACCGTGCCGGCCACCCCGAGGGCGATATGTATCGCAGTTGCGTAGGTAGGAACGTTCGCTCGGGTCTGCTCGGTGATGAGCGCCGCGATCTGGGGCAACATCACGATGACCACCAGGACGCCGACCGCCAGCCCGATGGCGAGCGGAGACAGAAGTAGCGAGAGCTTCTCTTCGAGAGCAGGTCGTTTCATCCCGGCTTCGCTCATCAGCGGTCGATCTCCCCGAGAACGATGTCCAGACTTCCGATGATGGCGACCATGTCGGCGATCATCTCCCCCTTGGCAATCTCGTGGAACAACCCCATTGCCACGAAACCCGGCGAGCGGCCGCGAACGCGATGTGGAATCAGCCCCCCGTCGCTGACAACGTAATACCCGAGCTCACCACGCGGCGCCTCCGTGCGCACGTAGACTTCCCCCGGCTTCGGCTTGACGCGCTTCGGCACGCTCTCGCGAACGTCACCTTCCGCCGGCAGGCGATCGAGGGCCTGCCGAACGATCTTCTGGCTCTCGCGCATCTCCATCACCCGCACGTAGTAACGATCCCAGCAGGAGCCGATGGGACCGTAGCGACCCTGACCGACCGGCACCTCGAAATCGTGGTTCTCGTAGCCGCAATAGGGCTCGTCCTTGCGCAGGTCCCATTTGACGCCCGAGCCCCTGAGGTTAGGCCCGGTAATCGCGTACTGCACCGCCATATCGGGCGGGATGATGCCCACGTCGGCGGTTCGCTTGGTAAAGATCTTGTTGTGGCTCAGGAGATTCTCGAGATCGGTCACCGCCGGGTCGAATGTGTCGACGAAGAACCGCGCCTTTTCGGTCCATCCGTCGGGAAGATCATGAGAGACACCGCCCACCCAGTTGTAGTTGTAGAGCAGCCGGGCGCCACACAGCCACTCGAACAGATCGAGGATCTTCTCCCTCTCGATGAAACAGTGCAGAAAGGGCGTGAAGGTCCCGATGTCCATCCCGTAGGTGCCGACGGAGAGAAGATGGCTCGCGATGCGCTGGAGCTCTGCAGTGATGACCCGGATGCCCTGGACCCGCTCGTTGAGCTCGAGTCCCATGAGCTTTTCCACCGCCATCGCATAGGTAAGGCTGTTGCCCATCGAGGCCACGTAGTCCATCCGGTCGGTGAACGGGATGACGCCCTGATAGTCGATGTTCTCGGCGTGCTTTTCGAAGTTGCGATGAAGATAGCCGATGTGGGGCCGCGCGTCCTTGACGACTTCGCCGTCCGTCTTGAGCTCGATGCGCAGCACACCGTGCGTGGACGGATGCTGCGGCCCCATGTTGAGGATCATCTCGTCCTCTTCGAGCTCTGCGGGGTCGAAGGCGTAAGCCTCGTCGGGCTCGAACTCTTTGCTGTACTTGTCGGCTGCCGTGCTCATGGCGTCGCCTCACTCCAGCCCTCTCCCCACCCCGCCTTCGCAACACGCTTCGGCGGGTCCGCCGTAGCCTTTGGCAGAGGCGGAAGGGGAGAGGGAGCGGCAGGTATTCCGTTCGCCGTCGTTATCTTCATCAGTCAAAAGGCCCGATGCCGATGTCCTCGCCTGCCATGGCCCGCTTGCTCATCTGGTCTCCCGCCTTCACCGGGATGCCGTGCCACTCGTCGGGCCACTCCCAGTCCTTGAGCAACGGATGACCTGGCCAGTCTTCGGGAAGAAGGATGCGACGAAAGTCACTGTGCCCCTCGAAAACGACGCCAAAGAGGTCGTAGGTCTCTCGCTCGTGCCAGTTGGCCGTCTTCCACACGTTCTCCACGGTGGGCATCTTTGCACCGGCGCGCGGCAGATAAACTTTCAGGACGATCCAGTGCCGGTTCTTGAGGGATGTCAGGTGATAGACGACCTCGATGCGCTCGTCTTTCGGGTAGTCGACGCCCGACAGGCAGTGGAGCGTGTCGAAGGCAAGCTCCGGCTCGTCCCGCAGGTACGTCCCGACATCGACGATGGCGTCCTTGTCCACGACGAGAAAGGGATCGACGACTTCCAGCTCCGCGTGCGTGACTTTTCCGGCGAACTTCTGTTCGAGCTTCTTGTGAATGTCTGCCGCTTTCATCGTCAGGCCGAGACCTCCACCGGCTTGCGTCCCTCCCGCGGATCGTCCATGACCGAGCGCTCGCGGATGAGATCCTGAAGCGCCATCACCCCGTAGAGCAGCGCCTCCGGACGTGGCGGACAACCGGGAACGTAGATATCCACTGGAATGATTAGATCCACACCCTTCACCACGTGGTAGCCGTACTGCCAGTAGGGGCCACCGTTGTTCGCGCAGCTTCCCATCGAGATGACGTACTTGGGCTCGGCCATCTGCTCGTAGAGGCGCTTGATGCGAATCGCCATCTTGTGGGTGACGGTGCCGGCGACTATCATCAGATCGGACTGGCGTGGAGTGGCCCGCGGAATCATTCCCAGTCGATCCCAGTCGAACCGGCTCGCTCCGGCCGCCATCATCTCGATGGCGCAACAGGCGAGTCCGAACACCATGGGCCACAGCGCGGACTGCCGGGCCCAGTTCACCACGCTGTCGACGGTGGTGAGCGCGACGCGGCTGCCCCCGATCGTTTTGATGAGATCCATTTCCTGCTTTCCCTTTCTAGTGTCTAGTGTCTAGGCGGCCTTCGACCGCGTGGTCTTCAGGGCCACCCGTTCTTCCTCACGAACCCATTCGAGATCACCCTTGACCCAGACGTCGGCGAGACCGAGCGCCAGCATGGCGATGAAGACCAGCCCGGCGCCGAACGCGAACATCCCGAGATCCTGATAGACCACCGCCCAGGGCAGGAGCATCACCGCTTCCACGTCGAAAATCAGAAAGACCAGGACGAAGACGTAGAACCGGACGTTGAACTGCACACCCCAGGAAGTGCCTACCGGGTTCTCTCCGCACTCGTAGGGAATGCTTTTCTGCGGTGTATCGTTCTTCGGGCGGACGAGGCTCGACGCGAAGATCGACACGCTCACGAAGGCGGCCCCACCGATCAGAAACAGAAGCACGCCAAGGTACTCAATCATCGATCCACCTCGAACTCACAGGTGCTCATTGGCGAGAGCATCTACCCAAATGGACGAAGCCTCACGAAAGATTATTTCAGCCGCCTCGGAAGACGCGCAATGTCTGTCGGAAAGGAGCGAGACACAGTTAAATCTAGTCTTTTCAATCACATCCGTAGCTTCGCCGGAACGGCGGCCACACCAAACGCGATATTATATAGGAAATCCGGAGGTGAAGTAGCGAAATAAGACTGCCAGTAGCGGCCTGCACTAGCCCGAGGCTTCCAGCTCCTTCACCAGCGCGTCGGCGTATTCCTGCGTCGTGGCGCTACCGCCCAGATCGGGCGTACGGACGTCACCTCGCTCCAGGATCCCCAACGCCGCCTGGATGACTCTGTCGGCCGCCTCGTCCTCCCCGAGGTGTCTCAACATGAGGACACCCGAGAAAATGAGTGCGGTGGGGTTGGCGATGCCCTTTCCGGCAATGTCGGGAGCCGAGCCGTGGACGGCTTCGAAGACCGCATAGTTCGCCCCGATGTTGGCGGCGGGTACGAGACCAAGCCCCCCGACCAGGCCGGCACAGAGGTCGGAGACGATGTCGCCATAGAGGTTCGAGAGCAGCAGGACGTCGAACTGATTGGGATTCAGTACGAGCTGCATGCAGAGGTTGTCGACGATCTTGTCGTCGAACTCGATCCCGGGGTGGTCGGCCGCCACCTGACGGGCGCTGTCCAGAAAAAGACCGTCCGTGAGCTTCATGATGTTCGCCTTGTGGACGGCGGTGACTTTCTTGCGGCCGCGCCGCTCCGCGTACTCGAAGGCGAAGCGGGCGATGCGGATGGACGCGTGGGACGTGATGACTTTCAACCCCTGCGTCACACCCGGCATGATCATGTGCTCGATGCCCGAGTACAGATCCTCGGTGTTCTCGCGCACGATCGTCAGGTTGATGTCGTCGTAGCGGGATTTCACGCCTTTGACCGTTCGAACTGGCCGCAGGTTGGCGTAGAGGTCGAGTCCTTTTCTCAACGCGACGTTGGCACTTGGAAACCCCTCGCCGACCAGCGTCGTCAGGGGACCCTTGAAAGCAACCTTGGTTTCCCGGATCGATTCGAGAAGCTCCTCCGGAAGCGGATTTCCTGTCTTCTCGTAGGCCCGGATCCCCGCTTCGAAGACCTTCCATTCGAAATCGATCCCCGTCGTATCCAGGACCCGTGTCGCGGCCTCCGTGATCTCGGGACCGATGCCGTCACCTGGTATGAGGGTAATGGTGTAGGGCATTACTTTAGTGCATCATCGCACCCTCACTCCTCGTTCGCGCGCGGCGCCTCGCTCCTCGCTGGGCGCTCGGTGTGCTGTCGGCCCATTCGGGCCGGTCTCGCAGCAGACGCGTTGGCTGCCGCTCGGGCAGGCTGCAGATCTTCAGAAGTCTAGTGCCCCTCTCACGCCGACCACCGACGAGTTTATCACGCGGTAGTACTATGACGTTCGGGCACGGGCAGCAAGTGATGCTATCCTTCATTATTCCCACCCTCAACGAGGCAACCCATCTGCCTCGGGCTCTCCGCTCCATACCCGAAGATGCCGAGGTCATCGTGTCCGACGGCGGCAGCTCGGACGACACACCGGCGGTTGCCCGGAGACTGGGGGCCGCCGTCATCAGCGGCTCGCCGGGTCGAGGCGTTCAGCTGAACCGAGGTGCTCGCGCGGCCACCGGTGACGTCCTGGTGTTCGTGCACGCCGACTGCATGCTAGAAGCGAACGCCGCCGCTGGCATCGAGGCTGCCCTGGCCGACAGCCGAGCCGTCGGGGGCTCGTTCCGGCTCCGGGTCGACTCACCCCGATGGTCGCTTCACCTGGTGGCCTGTGGCACGAACTTCAGAGCCCGCTACCTCGGAATGCCTTACGGTGACCAAGGCCTCTTCGTGCGACGCGAGGCCTTCGAGAGCGCGGGCGGCTATCCGGAGCTGCCGTTGATGGAGGATGTGGCGCTCGTGCGTGCGCTCAAGCGAGAGGGACGCCTCGTGCAGGCGGAGACAACGATCACGACTGCGCCCCGTCACTGGGAACATCTGGGCGCGCTGCTCACCACGGCCGTGAACTGGGCGACGATGTCCCTGTATCTCCTGGGGATTCCCGCAGAGACCCTGGCCCCGGCCTACCGCCGCCTGCGCGGTAACGGAAGCGCCTTACGGCCGCCGAAGCCGGCCGTGGTCGCCGCCGACGAAGCGAAACGATGAATCGCCGAGACAGCCTCAAAAAGATCAACGCAAAGACGCAAAGGGAACACGACACCCACCGATCCGGACCGCAGCTCTCCGAATCCGTGGGAGACTGTCTCGGGAAATTTCAACGCAGAGACGGTAGAGGCGCAGAGAAAAACAGAAACCCATAAGGAACCCAGGAAGAATCGAAAACGGTAGCGCGTCGGGCCGAATCCGCAGAAGGTCCGCTACCGGAATCTCAACGCAAAGCCGCGAAGGCGCAAAGCTCGCAAGGTCTCATCACTCTTCGCCTCCGGCGGCCTCTGCGCCTGAGGTTGCTCCTGGCAAGAACTTGGCCTTGGCTGGTCGACGGAAACTGAGATGCGGGAATCGGCCTCGAGTCCGGAGGGTGGTTGGTCTTTGCGCGCTCTGCGACTCTGCGCCTCTGCGTTATGTTTTCTCCCGAATCGGCCCTTCTGCGGGTGCGTTTCGTCGCGGTTCCCCTTCCCTTTCCGAGGTTCCCGAGTTCCGGGTTTCCTGCTGTGCCGGGTTTCCGCGAGCGTCCGAGTGCGGAACTCCTGGTTTCGAGACGCGGACTCACCACAGAGACACACAGAGATAGAACCACGAAGGACACGAAGAACACGAAGCAATCAAGAACGCGACTCGGAAATATCCACCTGAGCGGAGGCCCTGTAGAGCGAAAAGGCTTGGTTTCCCTCTTTCAGAACTATCGCACTAGAGGGCAACCGATCTGATGTTTTTCTTCGTGACCTTCGTGATCTTCGTGGTGATTCCCGAGATACTCTTCCGCGGATTGGTTCGACTGCGGTCTTCTATCTTGATCCTTTTTGTTTTCCGGGGTTCCTCTATTCCGGGGTTCCGTGTGATCTTCTAGCTGTTTGTTTCGGAGCCTTCTCCGCGCGGTTTTTGTTGCTCTGCGTCTCTGCGACTCTGCGTTGAATTTCCCGAAATATCCCTTCTACGGATTCGGTGAGCCACGGTCCGGATGAGTGGATGTCGGGTTTTCTTTGCGCCTTTGCGCCTTTGCGTTATGTTTCTCCCGTATCAAGCTCAGTCGCCGTTTTGCTGCGCTTCCACGGCGGCGATCGCCGCCATGTTCACGATCTCCTGAACTTCCGCGCCGCGCTGCAAAACGTGGACCGGCTTGCGAAGACCCATGAGGATCGGCCCGATGGCCTCGGCGTCGCCGAGTCGCTGCATGAGTTTGTAGGCGATATTGCCCGCCTCGAGGCTCGGAAAAATGAGCACGTTGGCCGCTTCCTTCAAACGGCTGAACGGGTAGGTCTCGCGCAGCAAATCGTCGACAACGGCCGTGTCGGCCTGCATCTCGCCGTCGACCACCAGATCGGGCTCCCGCTCGCGAACCAGCTCGGTCGCACGGCGCACCTTTTCGGCCAGGGGATGCCGGGTGCTCCCGAAGTTGGAGAACGACAGCATCGCCACCCGCGGCTCCACTTCGAAGCGCCTCGCCACCGCCGCCGTCTCGATGGCGATTTCGGCGAGATCTTCCGCCGTGGGCTCGATGGTGACCGTCGTATCGGCGAAGAACTTGACGTCGTTCTTGAAGACCATCATGTAGACGCCGGCTACGCGGCCGATCTCCGAGCGGATGCGGATGACCTGCAGTGCCGACCGGATCGTGTCCGGGTAGTGCTGCGTGAGTCCGGCGACCATCGCGTCGGCATCCCCCAGGTGCACCATCATGGAGCCGAACATGGTGTGGTTCCCCATGAGGATCTGTGCTTCGCTCCGTGTGATGCCGCGTCGACACCGGAGGTTGTAGAGCTCCTCGACGTAGTCGTCGTACTTCGGGTAGGAGCCCGGGTGGATGAACTCCGCACCGTCGAGCTCGAGTCCCAGATCGCCCAGTCGTTTTTCGACCTTGTCGGTACGACCGATGAGAATGGGGCGCGCAATCTTTTCGTCGAGGAGCCGCTGCGCAGCGCGCAGGATTTTCGCTTCCGCACCCTCGGGGAAGACGATCCGCTTCAGCTCCCGTTTGGCCCGACCGATGACGGAGCGCATGACCTCCCGCCCCCGGCCCAGCCGGGCGTCGAGCTCGGCGCGGTACTCGTCGATATCGATCTCGACCCGGGCGACACCGGTCTCCATCGCCGCGCGGGCCACCGCAGGGGCCTCCCAGGTGAGCACCCGGGGATCGAACGGCGTGGGGATGATGTAGTTGGGACCGAAACGCATCTTCTCAACTCCGTAGGCACGCATGACCGAGTCGGGAACGTCTTCCTTGGCGAGATCCGCCAGGGCGTGCACGGCCGCCATCTTCATCTCCATGTTGATGGCTCGGGCGCGCACGTCGAGAGCGCCGCGAAAGATGAAGGGGAAGCCGAGCACGTTGTTCACCTGGTTGGGGTAGTCGGAGCGCCCGGTGGCCATGATCAGATCGTCCCGGACCGACATGGCGTCATCCCAGCCGATCTCCGGGTCGGGGTTGGCCATCGCCATGAGGAGCGCCTTGCTGTTCATGGAGGCGACCATATCCTTCGAGACAGCGTCCTTCACCGATACACCGATGAAGACGTCCGCGCCTTCCATGGCATCCTCGAGCGTGCGGGAGCCCGTCTCGGCAGCATACCGCTCCTTGTAGGGGTTCATCCCTTCGGTGCGTCCCTTGTAGATGACGCCCTTGGAGTCGCACATATTAATGTTGTCGTGCGCGACCCCAAGATTCTCGACCAGATCGGCACAGGCGATACCGGCTGCACCCGCTCCGTTGACGACCACTTTGATCTTCGCGACGTCCTTGCCCGAGATCTCGAGCCAGTTGAGAAGCGCCGCACCCGAGATGATCGCCGTTCCGTGCTGGTCATCGTGGAATACCGGAATGTCCAGCGCCTCTTTGAGCTGCTCCTCGATATAGAAACAATCCGGCGCCTTGATGTCCTCGAGGTTGATTCCGCCAAAGGTGGGCTCGAGGGCTTTGACCACCCGTATGAGCTCGTCCGGGTCGGTTGTATCGAGCTCGATGTCGAAGACGTCGATATCGGCGAACCGCTTGAAGAGGACGCACTTCCCTTCCATCACCGGCTTGGCCGCCAACGGACCGATGTTCCCGAGGCCGAGCACGGCCGTTCCGTTGCTCACCACCGCCACCAGATTCCCTTTGGCCGTGTAAGAGAACACCTCCTCCGGATTGGCCTTGATCTCGAGGCACGGCTCGGCAACACCGGGAGTGTAGGCGAGCGACAAATCTCGCTGCGTTTGGGTCGGCTTGGTGGGACGAATCTCGATCTTTCCCTTGCGTCCCATCGAATGGTAATCGAGGGCATCCTGCTTTCGTATCAACTCGAAGGCCTCCTGAAAGTCGGACCCGTCATTGTATCAAATGCGGGTGCCGAAAATGTCGGAGACACGAGAGAGCATCTTGGCCCCCGCGAAGCCTTGCCCTACAATGACTGAAAGCAGTGAGGAGCTTGAACGAATGAACCTGATCAGGGGGCTTTTGATCGTCATCATGACAGCGACGGCTCTCGGGGCCGCACCACCGGACCAGCCGGTGTTTCCCTATCCTATCGACGTGAAGGACTTTCCGAACGGACTGCGGCTGGTCGGGGTGCGTTTCGACAGCCCCGGTCTCGCCGCCTACTACTCGGTGGTACGAGTCGGCTCTCGCCACGAGGTCGACGAGGGCAAGAGTGGTTTCGCGCACTTTTTCGAGCACATGATGTTCCGGGGCACCGAGCGCTACCCTCAGGACGAGTACAACGCGGTGCTCAAGGCGGTCGGTGCAGACTCGAACGCCTACACGAGCTTCGATCACACCGCCTACCACATTCTGGCGAGTGCGGAATCGCTCCCGAAGGTCATCGAGATCGAGGCGGACCGGTTCCAGAACCTGAAGTACGACAAGGAGCAGTTTCAAAAGGAGGCGGGCGCGGTTCTCGGTGAGTACAACAAGAACGCCACCAATCCCTTCGGGGGCCTCCTGGAGAAGCTTCACGACGTCGCCTATGACGTGCATCCCTACCAGCATCGGGTGATCGGGTTCGAGGACGACATCAAGGCGATGCCCGGAATGTACGACTACAGCCTGACGTTCTTCGACCGTTTCTACCGGCCCGAGTACGTAACGCTCCTCGTGGTGGGCGACTACGACTGGGACGAGGTGGTGAGCCTGGTGGAGAAACACTACGGCACGTGGGAGCGCGGCAACTACGAACCGGATATCCCCGCCGAGCCACCACAGGAAGAGCCGCGGCGTGCCGAGGTCGCCTGGCCCGCTCCGACCCTGCCCATCCTCGCCATCGCCTACCGCGCGCCGGCCTTCAGCACCGAGAGAGTCGACATGCCGGGCCTCGACGTTTTGTCCCAGGTCGGGTTCGGCTCCACCTCGCCGATTTATCAGGAGCTGGTCGTCGAGAAGCAGTGGGTGGATTTCATCTCAGCGGGCGCGCTGGATCAGGCGGACCCTCCCTTGTATCAGATCCTCACGCGAGTGCGAGAGCCCGACAAGCTGGAGGCGGTGGAGCAGGTGATTCTCGCCGAAGTCCACCGGCTCACCGAGGAGCTCGCCGACGCCGAGCTTCTCGAGGCGACCAGGAGCCACATGAAGTACCAGTTCCTGATGGGAATGGACACCGCCAACGCGGTGGCCAGGACCATGGCGCACTATCTGTCGCTGACCAACGACCCGCAGACGGTGAACCGCGTCTACGAGCTCTATGACGAGGTCACTGCGGAGCAGATTCGCGATCTTGCCGCCAAGTACTTGGTTCCTAGCGGAAGAACCATCGTCACGCTCCAGCAAGCCGACGCCGTCAAGGGGGAAGAAGAATGAGCACCGCAGCGACCTCGCTCGCTTCCCTTCTCGCCGTCGTTGCGGTCCTCATGGTGGCCGGCCCGCTTCCGGCCAACGGAGCGGAGCGCGATCTGGTGCTGCTTCAAAGCCCGGGCAACCCGCTCGTGAGCTTTCGATTCGTCTTCCACACCGGCTCCGCCCACGATCCGAAGGGCAAAGAGGGACTGGCCGCGCTCACCGCGATGATGGTGACACAAGGTGGCACGGAAGAGCTCTCACTCAGAGAGGTAATGGAAGCACTCTATCCCCTGGCGGCCGGGCTCAGCGCCCAGACGGACAAGGAGGTCACGACCATCATCGGCCGCACGCACCGGGATCACCTCGAGGACTTCTACCGGGTTTTTCGAGACCTCGTTCAGAATCCAAGATTCGCGCCCGAGGACTTCGGGCGCAACAAGACCCAGATTCTGAACTATCTCGAAAAATCTCTCCGAAGCGCCAACGACGAGGAGCTGGGCAAACAGTCTCTGGAATGGACGATGTATGCGAACCACCCTTATCGCCATCCCGTTCAAGGCACCGTCGAAGGGGTTCGGGCACTCACTCTGGAGGACGTGAAAGCGTTCTACAAGGAGAACTACACGCTCGCCAATCTACAAATGGGCCTCGCCGGTGATCTGAGCGACGCTTTTGTGACGAGAGTGGTCGAAGACTTCGAAAAGGCCCTGCCCGCAGGGAGCACCCACGAGCTCGACCTGCCCGGACCTGCAAAGTCCGAAAAACTCCGGATCGTGCTCGTCGAGCGCCCCGCCGCGGACGCCACCGCCATCAGCCTGGGCTTTCCGATCGATATCACGCGCTCCGATCCCGATTTCTATCCTCTACTGGTCGCCAACATCTACCTGGGCGACCACCGAAGCTTCAACGGTGTGCTCATGAACGAGCTCCGCGGCAAGAGAGGGCTGAACTACGGAGACTACTCTTACATCGAGAACTTCATCCAGGACGGCGGCAGCACGTTTCCCGTGCCCAACGTCCCCCGCCACCAGCAGTTTTTCAGTATCTGGATCCGGCCCGTCGCTCCAGCGAACGCTCACTTCTCGCTCCGCGCCGCACTCTGGCATTTCCGGCGCCTGGTCGACAACGGCATGACCGAAGGGGCGTTCGCATCGACCCGGAACTACCTGAAGAGCTACTCGAAGCTCTGGGCGCAGAGCCTCGACCGGAGGCTCGGATATCAGCTCGATTCCAGCTTCTACGGGACCGGGTTCTACATCGACGAGATCGAAACACGGCTCGATACAATGACCGTCGAGGACGTCAATCGGGCGGTCAAGAAACACCTCGACACGTGGGACTTCCAGGTGACGATGGTCGTGGCCGAGGCGGGCGAGCTGGCGGCGGCCCTGAAGGAGAACCGCGTGAGCCCGATCACGTATCAAACGCCGGGTACACTCCCGGAGGTGCTCGAGGAGGACAAGCTCATCGAGCGCTTCGCGCTGCCGATCGGGAGCGTGGAAGTGGTCCCGGTGGGTGAGTTCTTCGAGAAGTAGCTGCCTCGACGCCCAAGAATGGGCATTTATTCTTGCCCGGGCCCTTAGTCATGTGGAGTCTTCTAGTCTTCGGCTTCTTGATTGGAATGAGACATGCCGTGGAGCCCGATCATGTGGCTGCGGTGGCTGCGCTAGCGACCCGCAGCCGTTCCGCGATGGATACCTTCAGACAAGGCGCCGTGTGGGGACTGGGGCACACGCTCACACTGTTTCTCTTTGGTTCCATCGTGATCCTGATGGACACCATCGTTCCGGATGCACTGGCCCGGACACTGGAGGTCGCGGTCGGAATCATGCTGGTGGGGCTGGGAGTCGATGTCGTCCGGCGGCTCATCCGCGACCGGTTCCACTTCCACACGCATCGACACGACGATGGCGCGCTGCATTTCCATGCCCATTCACATGCCGGAGAGAGTGGACATGATCCCGATCATCATCATCACATCCATTCGCGCGGATTTCCTTTTCGAGCATTGCTGGTGGGGTTGATGCACGGCATGGCCGGATCGGCCGCTCTGATGATGCTCACACTGCAGACGGTGAAGTCGCCCGTAGCGGGACTTCTTTACATTGCCGTGTTCGGGTTCGGTTCCATCGCTGGAATGGGTGTTCTGTCTCTGGTCATCGCTATTCCATTGCGCCAGACTGCAAAAGGATTGACCTGGCTACACAATGGCCTGCAGGCCGCGATCGGTGTGGCCACGATTGCCCTGGGGGTGATGTTGATTTACGAAACGGTGATCGAAAACGGACTGTTTGCTTCGTGCTCTTCGTGTCCTTCGTGGTTAGTCTCCGCTTTCTGGAACAGTTAAACTTTTTCGCGGCGGGGCGGTCCAACGCTATGAAGGGCGGCTCCGCAGGGCGCCGACAGCCACCACCTCCTATGGCCTTCTGCGGAGCCGCACTTTCACGCCGTGCCTCCCTCACCAATACGGATACGAGCGCTGGTACCCTGGCTAGTCCCAAAATACGGGGACAAAAACACCAAGTTCGCAAAGAGCGCAAAGCGTGAGCGGGACTTCGCTCTCCGCGTTCTGATGCTGCCGTTGGCTGGATAACTCCTTCAGTCAAAGAGCCACCACAGCCCGGAGTCGGTACCAAGGACCGCAAAGAGAAACAGTCCCCTTTGCGAGCTTTGCGATCTTCGTGTTGATTCTGAGGCGTTATTTACGGACCGCAGTACTAGGCTCAAAGGGGCGCTGGCTCAGCGTTCGGCGTCGAAGATGGTCTCGCCGCCCAGAATGGTCATGAGCACCTCGACCTCCGGAATCTCCTCGGAGCGGACACGAGTGATGTCTTTCGACAGAACCACCAGATCGGCGAGCTTGCCCACCGTGATGCTTCCTTTGATGTCGTCTTCGTAGGCCGCATAGGCCGGACCCATCGTGTAGGCCTCGATGGCCTCGGGAACCGTCAGGCAATGCTGGGGGAACCACCCGCCCGGAGGCTCACCCGAGCGCGTTTTGCGCGTCACCGCCGCGTAGATCCCGAGAAGCGGGTTCACGGGACGCCGGGCGTCTTCGGTGCCGGGCCATCCGGAACCGAATGCCAGGCGCGCCCCGCCTTCCAGAATCGAGCGGTAAGCGTCGGCCCACATGGCGCGCTGGCGCCCCACTCGATCCACGATCGCCTGCATCCCCTCTATCGCCACGTACGGTCTGACTTCCGCGATGAGGGCAAGCTCCCCCATCCGGCCGAAGTGCTCCGTCTCGAGCAGCCCGTCGTGCACGATGCGGATGCGGCGATCCCAGACCGGCTTGCCTTCGATGAGCGCCTGGAAGGTATCGAGGAGCGCGCTCACCTCCGGTCCTTCTCCAGGCTCCAGGCTGGGCGGGAGGTGCAGGCGATCGGCGCGCCCGAGGAGCGCGGAGTCCCCCGAGCCGAACGGCCCGCCGACTCTCACCCAGTCGTTGCCGAAGCCGGTCTCGATACCGAGCGCGTCGAGCTGCTCGATCCGCTCGAGCGTGGGTCGGGCCCAGACTCGAACGGTCAGTTTCCCCGCTCGCCTCAGCTGCTGAAACCGCCGCAGCTGCTCGGGTCCGGTGACGTCTTGAATACTCGTCACACCGTAACGGCGCAACTCCTCGAGGGCGACCTCCGGATCGATCCGCCCCGCCCTTTCGAACTGCGTGTGGGCGTCGATGAAGCCGGGAAGGACCATCCTTCCCCTGAGCCGGAGCACACGAGTGTTCCGGCCCATGTGGCGCCGCACGTCGGCGGGTGAACCGACCGCCACGATGCGATCGCCTTTGAGGGCCAGTGCGGTAGCGCGCGGTCGATCGAGGTCGACCGTGTAGACGGTCGTATCCGTGATGAGGAGATCGGCGGGCTCTGCCAGTTGGCCTTCGGCAAGCCTGGGAGCGGCGAGGCAGCTCGCGGCCAGGACCAGGCGAAGCCTACTCATAAAGAAGATAACGCTCTCGAACCTTCCTGAAGCGCCCCAGATCCACCTGCCAGCTCTCTTCGAGCGTCTGGGCGTCCGCTCCGTCCTCGATCGCCTCGCGCACCTGGCTGTTTCCGGCCAGGACATCAATGGCGGGGCGCTCCAGCTCGTACTCGTACGGAGGCTCTCGCCAGGCAAACGAGTCCGGCCACAGCCGGCGCATGGCAATCAGCAAGGCGTAGCCGACACGCAAGGGGCGGTAGGTCCCACGATTGGTCACGTGCTGCTGGACACCTCCGCAGGTCGTTCCGGCGAACTTGTGAAACGTCGGCTCGAAGCCGAGCGGTCGGAATCGAACCCCCGGCAGCTGCTGCTCCTGAAGCTCGGTGACGAGCTTTTCCGGCTCGACCCACGGCGCACCCACGATCTCGAAAGGACGAGTCGTGCCGCGGCCTTCGGAAAGGTTGGTTCCCTCGATCAGACAGGCTCCCGGATAGACCGTCGCCGTCGCGAGCGTCGGCATGTTCGGAGACGGCATCACCCAGGGAAGTCCCGTCTCGTCGAACCATTGCGAGCGCTGCCACTCGTTCATTGACACGACACTCAGCCGGCATCCGACATCGAACTCATCGTTCACGAGACGCGCGATCTCGCCGGAGGTCATTCCGTGCCGGTTGGGAATTGGATACAGACCGACGAAAGACGTATGGCTCGCCTCGATCAGGTTGCCCTCGACGAGCTCTCCGCCGAGAGGATTGGGGCGATCCAGAACGATGAGCTCGAGATCGTCGCGAGCACAGGCTTCCATGGCATACGCCATGGTCCAGATGTAGGTGTAGTAGCGCGAGCCGACGTCCTGAACGTCGAAGACGACGGCGTCCAGGCCGGCAAGCATGTCCTTCGAGGGGACGCGATTCGGACCGTAGAGACTGCGTACCGGAAGGCCCGTCTTCGGATCGGTGCTGTCCGCCACCTCGATCAGATCCTGCGCAGTAGCCCTCGAGCCATGTTCAGGACCGAAGAGCACCTCGAGCAGAATCTCCGCCCGCTCGTAGAAGAGATCCACCGCGTGGCGGAGCGACCCGTCAACCGTCGCGGGATTGGCAATGAGACCGATGCGCTTTCCCGCAATCCGGTCCAGCTCTTCGTCGAGAAGGCGCTCGAGCCCGGTGACGACGCCCATGGGACCATTATCTCTGACGCGCGAGGCCCCTCCAAGCTGGACGCTCGGCCCTCGCTCGGTTAGGGTTCGCACAAGAATAAGTTCGCATTTTCGGGCGTCGAGGCGCCCGGCTGGCAAGGCGCGAGGAGCGAGTAATATCTAGATATATGAGCATACTTCCAGTTCGGCCGCTGACGCGGCCTAGCCCTCCGCTCGACAGGCTCGCTGCGGAAGGCGGCGAGCAACGCAGCCAGACGGGATGCATCGGCGTCCCAAAATGTGAAGCTATTTTTGCGCGGGCCCTTAGCATCACCGCCCGGGAAGGGGTACGAAACATGAAGCATCTCAGTTGGCTGGTGGCGGTATCCGTACTGTTGATCACACCAATTCTCGCTCAGGACAGCGAGGATACCGACAAGAAGGAAGAGGGGCTCCCGCTGGAGGTGGCCGAGACCATCGAGTTCACGGTCGACGAGGCAACCTGGATGTCCGTCGACATCTCGTCCGATGGACGTACACTGGTTTTCGACCTCTTGGGCGACCTCTATACGCTCACCGTCGAAGGTGGAGAGGCGACGCGCATCATCGGCGGCATGTCCTTCGAGAGCCAGCCGCGCTACTCGCCGGACGGCCGCACGATCGTCTTTCTCAGCGACCGAAGTGGTGTCGAGAACTTGTGGCTCGCCGACGCCGATGGCTCGAACCCGCGAGCACTGAGCAAGGACCCGGCGACGAAAACCCGGCCCCAGCTCATGGCCTCACCGTCGTGGACCGCCGACGGCGACTACGTGCTGGTGTCCAAGTCCCGGCCGCCCGAACGAACTTTCGCGGTCTTCATGTATCACAAGGACGGAGGAACCGGGGTCCGGGTGGGCTCGCCGCCACCGGAGGAACAGACCGCACCGGACGGTCGTCGCATTCAGGCACAAAACCGCCTGGGCGCCACCGCCTCCCCCGACGGCCGTTTCATCTACTACGCGGAGCGACGGGGCCGCTTCAACTACAACGCCCAGTTTCCGATCTGGCAGATCGTCCGCTTCGACCGCGAGACGAGCGAAACGGCCACCATTACCAACGCGCCGGGAAGTGCGATGCGACCGGTGATCTCCCCCGACGGCAAGCACCTCGTCTACGGTACCCGCTTCCGGACCGAGACCGCCCTCCGTGTGCGCGACCTCGACACCGGACAGGAGCGATGGCTCGCCCGCTCTGTCACCCGCGACGATCAGGAGTCTCGAGCCTCCCGCGACACCCTGCCGGGATACGTTTTCACTCCCGATGGCAGCGCCCTCATCGTTCCTGTTCATGGAAAGCTCCACCGCGTCGATTTCGAGACCGGGGCCTCGACGGAGATTCCCTTCACCGCACGCGTTGCCTCCGAGATCGGTCCGCGCATCCATTTCAGCCATCGCGTGGAGGATGGCCCGACGGTGAGCGCCCGGCTCATCCGCTGGCCACGTCTGTCCCCCGACGGTGACCAGCTGGCCTTCAGCGCGTTCAACCACATCTACCTGATGGACTTGCCGAACGGAACACCGCGTCGCCTGACCGGTCTCGACGTGGGCGAGTTCATGCCGAGCTGGTCCCCGGATGGTACTTTCGTCGCCTTTGCCACCTGGTCGATCGACGGCGGGCATCTCTATCGCGCGCGTGCGGACGGAACCGGATCGCCGGAGAGGCTGACCTCGAACGCTGCTTTCTACTCCGAGCCCGTCTACGCACCCTCTGGCGACAAGCTCGTCTTCGTCACCGGAACAGCCAGCGATCAGCTCTACTCGTTTCTCAGCGAAGCGAGCGAGCCCGCACCCGGCGAGGATCGCGACCTCTGGGAGATCGGTGGCGTTAGCGCGACCGGAGCCCTCGATCTGAAGTACATCCCTGCCGGTGGCGGTGCCGCGACGCTCATCGCCTCCACAAAGGGCGGCCGCTATCCCTACTTCACGAACGACCCCGAGCGCGTCTTCCTCACGACGCAGGAGGGTCTTTCTTCGATCCGACTCGACGGCTTCGATCGGCGGACACACTTCAAGGTCACGGGCGTCGGTCCCGGGCCCACCCCGCCGGTCGCCGACGAGATTCGGCTATCGCCAGACGGAAGGCGGGCGTTCGTCAATCTTCAGAACAAGCACTACCTGCTCAGCGTACCGAGAGCAGGAAAAGAGACTGTGGAGATAAAGATCAACGGCGACGACGCCGCGGTCCCGGTCAACAAGCTCTCGAGCGAAGGAGGACGCTACCTCGACTGGTCGCGTGACGGCTCGCGGGTTGCCTGGTCCGAAGGGCGGAGTTTCTACCGCCGCACCGTATCGCCCGACATCGCCGAGGAACCAGAAGCGGTGGTGGTGAACGTCGAGCTTCCGCGGCCCCGGCCGCGAGGCACGATCGTCCTTCGCGGCGCCGAGCGCATCATCACGATGCTCGGCGACGAGATATTGAGCGGCGGCGACATCGTCGTCACTGACAACCGAATTACGGCGGTTGGGGTCAAAGCAGAGCTCCCCGCCGGAGCGGAGGTCATCGACGTCTCGGGCAAGACGATTATGCCCGGCTTCGTGGACGTGCACTCCCACATGCGGCCACCCCGCGGTGTTCACCAGACGCAGATCTGGCAGTACCTGGCGAACCTCGCCTACGGGGTGACGGCGACGCGCGATCCACAGACCTCGACCGACGATGTCTTCGCCTACGCGGATCTGGTGGAGGCCGGTCAGATCCTCGGCCCGCGGGTCTACGCCACCGGACCGGGAGTCTCCGCGCAGTCCGGTGTGGGCGATCAGGAGGCGGCGGATGACCTGCTGAAACGCTACGCGGAGGCCTACGACTCACATACCATCAAGCAATACGTGGTGGGCGATCGCATCGTGCGACAGTGGGTCGCGATGGCCTGCAAGAAGCACGGTCTGACGCCCACCACGGAGGGCTCCCTCGACCTGAAGCTCGACCTCACTCAGATGGCGGACGGCTACTCCGGCAACGAGCACAGCCTTCCCATCATTCCGATCTACGACGACGTCGCGCAGTACGTGGCGCGAACCGAGACGTACTACACCCCCACGATCCTGGTGGCCTACGGAGGCCCGTGGAGCGAGAACTTCTTCTTTCAGAACACCGACGTGGCGCGTGACGAGAAGCTCCAGAGGTTCATCCCTTTTCAGCTTCTCGACAACATGGTGCGCCGGCGGAGTCAGTGGTTCATCGAAGAGGAGTACCAGCATGAGGGCATCGCCGAGGGATGCGCGAAGATCGTGAAGGCCGGCGGCAAATGCTGCCTTGGAAGCCATGGCCAGTTGCAGGGTATCGGAGCCCACTGGGAAACCTGGGCCCTGCAATCAGGAGGCTTGACCGAGCACGAGACCCTTCGGGCGATCACCCTGCATGGTGCCGAGGCCATCGGCCTCTCGGCCGATCTCGGGTCCCTCGAGCCCGGAAAGCTTGCCGACATCCTCGTTCTCGACGCGAACCCCCTCGAGGACATCCGCAACACCAACTCGGTGCGCTACGTCATGAAGAACGGAGAGCTCTTCGAAGCCGCCACGCTCGATCAGATCTGGCCGGAGCACAAGCCACTCCCCGAGCAGTTCTGGTGGGACGACCTTCCGAACGTGACGACGGATGGGGCGAGACGATAACCAGGACGAACAAGGAAAAGAATCATGCGGGTGCCATCGTTACGGAGCTAAGGGTCCGGGCAAGAATAAATGCCCATTCTTGGGCGTCGAGGCGCCCGTCTGGCAAGGCGCGAGAAGTGAATAATATCCAGATATATGAGCGACGAGCAACGCAGCCAGACGGGATGGATCGGCGTCCAAGAATCGGTAGTTATTCTTGCCCGGGCCCTGAGCACCCTGCCGTGTTGCGCTGAACTTCCCACGCGAATTCGTGTGCGCCTCGCCGCGACGCTTTCGAAGGAGAAATCATGACCTGGATCGCTGCTCTGATCTTTCTCGGAATCATCGTCCTTGCCATCCTGTTCCTGGTCGGCATCTACAACCGGCTGGTCGCCTTCAGGAACCAGTACAAGAATGCCTTCTCGCAGATCGACGTTCAGCTCAAGCGCCGTTACGACCTG
The DNA here is from genome assembly GCA_965237685.1 of Candidatus Marinacidobacterales bacterium. GTDB lineage: Bacteria > Acidobacteriota > Vicinamibacteria > Marinacidobacterales > SMYC01 > CBDEGF01. The sequence goes on along the minus strand of CBDEGF010000002.1, from coordinate 817,409 downwards.
ATCCCGAACCTGGTCGAGACCGCCAAAGGCTACATGAAGCACGAGCGGGAAACGCTCGAGGCGGTGATCGCCGCCCGTAACCAGGCCGTCAACGCCAGTCAGGCGGCCGCTTCCAGTCCCGGTGACCCGAGCGCCATGCAGGGGCTGGCCGGAGCCGAGACGGCGCTGACCGGGGCGGTTGGCCGACTGTTCGCCCTGATGGAGTCATACCCGGATCTCAAGGCGAACCAGAACATGCTCAAGATTCAAGAAGAGCTGACGTCCACCGAGAACAAGGTGGCCTTCGCGCGGCAGGCCTACAACGACGCGGTGACCCTGTACAACACGTCGCGGGAGACTTTTCCCAGCGTACTCATCGCCAGCCCCGTGTCGTTGGTTTCCGTGTCGGTGGCTTCCGTCTCGAAGTGCGCCAGCTCGTTCTGGAAAGGGACGGTTGGCAGTGCACCTATCCCGGTTGCGACGCTCGGAAGAACCTCGAGGTGCATCACATTCGCTTCCGCAGCCGGGGCGGTTGCGACTCGGCCTGGAACCTCACCGTCGTCTGTTATTTTCACCATAATCTGATCCACGCGAACCGCATCGCCGTCAGAGGACGCGCACCGGTTGCGCTCGAATGGACCCCACCCAAATTGATGCGCGTGGACCGCCGTTGTAACAACCCCAGCCTTTGGTCTGACGAGCTCGACGTCCGGGAGTGGTCGCTCGACCCGGCGCCGGTCGCGACGTAGCTCCACAGCCTGGGTTTTGTTCGATGCTGTTGTTCGACGGTACCTTTCTGCCTTTCCGCGCCTTTTTCGGCGTTTCGGAGTCGATCGGCCACCGACTTCGGTTCTCGAACGTGTCGGACTCCGATCCGATGCGCCAGGAACCACCCCGCCGTCCGGTTGGCACACGTGTGCCACCTCGTTCCGTTCTCCGTTGGGGCGACTCGCTCGAGCTCTTCCAACCAGTTCTGGACGAGCATGACTCGGCGACGCCTGTGGAATTTCCACGCTCTCGCTCGTACGAATAACACCCGCTCGTCCCGAACATCCCCTACGTCCGGTCGAATTCAGTGATGAGCCGATTTAGAATGTCCTAGTCGTACTCGTTACTCGCTTTTGCCTCTCACGAGGAAGACAGTTTTCTTGAAAATCCTCCCATCGAGCACCTAGAAGCACCCAGCCAGGGCATGGCTGCGGTCACGCGCCGCTCAGGAGCAGTCGGGATTGACACACGAAACAACGAGCTCAAAGGGCATCTCGAAGACGCCATATTGCGTCGTCGTCGGCTTGCCTTTGATGGACTGGCTGAATACGCAGGCCTGCGGGCCGGTTCCCAGACCATAGCCGGATCTCGTGGAGATAATCCACGTGTTCTCAGGGGTGGTGGTGATTCCTGTACACTCCTCCGGCGTGGGATCCCCCATAGAGTCGGTGGTGCAGCGCGTGATCATGACCTCGTGAGGGCCGTTGTGATCAAAGGAGTCTGTCCGGATCTTAACCCCAAAGCGCGTATTGGGCATGTTTGGCTCGTCCCAGCGCAGGTAAAAGCCGGACGCTCTTCTCTCGCCAATCGGGATGCACAGCAAACCACCGTACTCACACGCATCAGTGTAGAAGAAAACAATGCCAATATTGGCGAGCTCTCGGACCGTCACGTCTATAGTCTTCGTCTCATGGTCACCGTCCGGCCCTTTCACCCCTGGCAAAAGCAGAAGTGGCAGCTTCTCAGGACTTCCCTCGGCGTTAAAACATTCCTTTACACTGTCACCGACGTCACCGACCAAAACAGGTTTACTGAAGTCGAGAGTCACGGTCCGGCCTGACCCTTCAAGCCGAAGGCCGAAGTTGCCTGAGCCAAAAAGGAACGCTTCAACTCCCTGATCCCCACCGAGAGCACGCTCGTCTAGATACACTCCTCCATCACTCTGAATATGCGCATCGAACAGAACAAACTTTCCTGAGCTGTTGGGTATCTCGGAGTCTCGGAACTCGGCCCTCATCAGCGGTGGGATGTTTTTGCCCTTTTTGCCTTTTTGCCCCGCCGCCTGGGTTGTTAGCGGACAGACGAGGAAAACGACCGCAAGGGTTACGAAGGCAGCGGCAATTATTGACATCGAGCGTGCTCTCATGTTTCCTCCTTTTGCAGTTCGTGCGGACCTTCGCGTGGCCATGATTCTCCTCCCTGTGACCAAAGACCGCGCTTCCCTGAAGAATCTCGAGGTGGGATGGTGCATGGCTTTCCTCCTTTGGTTGATGGTCCGGGTGGGACCGTTTTCGCCCACCTTTTGCCCCTCCGCTCCGTCTGCCCGCGAGCGGTCCGACGCCCTATCGTTGGCAAGTTAGCCTCAGGCGATTGTCGTTGTTTGAGTTTTTTTTCAAGAAAACTTGAATTCTTGATAAGGGGCCGCAGACCGACCAGCGAGCCGTTGATTTCGTCATGCTAACGCGCTAAAAGTCGGGCTTTGCGAACGACGCGACCGGCGGTTGCCGACGCGCTCGGGTTCGTGGCAAGCTGGAGGCTCCCGAGCTCGCGGATTGCCGGGAAGCTGGCCCAGCGCCGCCCGCAGCGGCGCGCCGTTTCCTGCATCGGGCCAGGTTCGAGATGAAAGAAGGCGGCCGATCCGGACCCGCGATCCACGCAGGGGTCGCGGCTCACGCGTTTCACTTCGGGCCCTACCTGTTCGATCCCCGCGAGCGTGTGCTGTACGAGAACACCCGCGAGGTCGAGCTGCCGCCCAGGGCCCTGATGGTGCTGGAGCACCTGCTGCGGCGCTCAGGACACATCGTTTCGAAAGACGAGCTGCTGGGCCTCTGGGGGGATACCGTCGTCTCGGAGCAGTCGTTAAGTGAGGCGATCCAGCTGATCCGCAAGGAGCTCGGGGATTCTGCCGAGCGGCCGACGTACATCCAGACGCTGAGGAAGCGGGGTTACCGCTTCATCGCGCCAGTCGCGGTCGAGAGTCCCGGTGCGCCAGCGAGGCGTTCCCCTGGAGCGACGGCGGGCCCGGGTCCAGCTGTCGGGATCGGCAGCCACAGCGAGGCTGGCGTTGCGGCTGCCTCTCGTTTTCCCACCGCTGCGGTCGCGAGACGTGGCTTCCGGTTCATCGGCTTATCCCGTCGATGGCAGCTAGCCGGCCTGCTGGCGGTGGCGCTCAGCGCCGTCCTTTGGTTCCTGCTCGGCGTCGATTCGCGCAGCATGTATCAGGACCTGATCGAGGGATTTGCGCAGCAGCGCGATGCCATTGTGGAGATGGACTCCCGCCTAGCACACCTGGAAAACGAGGTGGCCCTCGGATCGGCTCTGCTGACGCGAAAGGTTGGGGCCGAAGAGACCACCGATAACTACTTCAGCGCCCCGTCTCCCGACGGCAGATATCTGTCCTTCGTCGACTGGGACACGGGCGATCTGGCGCTCTACGAGATTTTGACCGCAAGCGCGCGCCGTCTAACCCACAACGAGGAGCCGTACTCCGCAGGATTTGCGATGTGGTCGATCTTCTCCCCGGACGGGACACGGATTGCCTATGGCTGGGGCTGGGATGCGCTCGAGGGCTCCGTCGAGCTTCGAATCGTCGACGTGGCGGGTTCGTCGCCGCGAATTCTCTGCGGCGCGAAGGAAACGGAAATCCGCCCCGTAGACTGGTCGAGGGATGGCCAGGAGATCCTCACGCTGTTCACGGAGGACGGTGACACTCAGCGGATCGTCTTCGTTTCCGTCGTGGACGGCTCCGTGCGCGTTGTCGCATCGCTTCCCGACAATCTACACCGGCGCCTGAGTCTTTCGCCCGACGGGCGCTTCATCGCGTATGACTTGCCATCGAGCCCCGGTGTGCAGCAGCGTGACATCTTCCTCATCTCCTCGACGGGTGGCGGAGAGGTTCCGCTGGTCGAACACCCCGCCAACGACCTGTCGCCGCTCTGGACACCGGACGGCACCGGGGTGCTGTTTCTGAGCGACCGCACAGGGACGACGGGCGCCTGGTTCCTCCCCCGTGCTCGACGGATTGCCTCAAGGTCGTCCCCAGCCGGTCAAGTTGGATCTTGGGGGGGATATCTATCCCCTGGGCGTGAGCCGGGACGGTTCCTACTTCTTCGGCACCTCCGGCCGTCGCGACATCTACGTCGCCTCCGTGGATCTGGCGTCCGGCCGCGTGCTGGGTGAACCGAGGATGATCTCCTTGAGCCCAGAAGGCGACAACATGGAGCCCGCCTGGTCACCCGATGGCGATTACCTGGCCTTCAAGACTGGGGGCGACTGGTTGTCCATCCTCCACGTCGAAACCGGCTCGATCACCAACCTGAGACCGGAGCTTCTCTCCATCCGGCAACCGCGATGGGCAGCGGACGGCCGATCGATCTATGTGGCCGGTGCTGACCGGTCCGGTCGCTGGGGCTACTACGAAGTCGACGCTCGGAGCGCCCAGGTGACCCCGCTGCTGCAAGCCCCACCCTGGGAGAGCTGGTACATGAGGAAATTTAAGGGCGTATCACCCGACGAAAGGGAGCTCTTCTACGTTCAATGGGGCGACCTCCGCCGTTTGCTCGCTCGGGACCTCGACACCGGGGCGGAGAGAGAGCTTCTGAGCGGTTATGCGCGCAAGAGCAATTATGCCCCTCGGGGATCGACTTCAAGGGTATGAAGCTCTCCCCGGATGGGCGCCGCCTGGCGTTCATCTACTACGGGGATAACGGCGAGCCGGCGCTGAGGGTCATGGGGGCATTCGGGGGGCGTCCACGGGAATTGCTGAGTTGGTCTTCGGAAGCGGAGGACTATGTCGTCCTGTGGGACTGGGCCCCGGACGGAATCCTCTACACCCGGGGACAGGCTCCTGATCGGACCCTGTGGATCATCTCGCCAGAGGGTGGCGCGCCGTGGCCCATTGAGCTAGAGGTCAAGGGCATCCCCCCCCGGACTTCCGGCTCTCTCCGGATGGAAGCCGCATCGCCTTCAGGCACAACGCCGGAGGTAAGGCGGTCTGGGTCATGGAGAACTTCCTGGCCGATCTCGGAGCCGCGAGATCGGCAGCAAAGCGCGTTCCCGAATAAATCGCCTCCGCGTCTGGTCCCTTCTCTACCCGTCTGGTCAAAATACTCGAACGTGCCGCCGCTCAGCAGCTTCGGAGCGGCACTTCAAACCGCTTTTTCTCACCGTCTCAGGGAGGGTTGACACCGCGCTTTTCGTCCTCATTCTACGAGAGAGGTAGAATGAGCTTATGGCGAGAGTTGCGGAGCCGATCGAGCAGGGCCGATTCACGGTGGAGGAGTACCACCGCATGGCGGAAAAAGGCATCCTGTCCGCCGACGAGCGCGTGGAGCTCATCCGCGGAGTCGTGCGCGAGATGAGTCCCGCGAACCGCGCTCACGTGATCGCGGTCACGCGTTCCTATAACGCTTTGCTACAGGTCCTTGCCGGACGGGCCAGTGTCTACCAGCAGGCGCCGCTCGCCTTTGGCGAGCTCGACTCCGAGCCCGAGCCCGATGTCGTTGTCTGTTCCCAACCCGAAGCTCGAGGCCTATGGAACCGATGCGACGCGGCCCTTGCTGGTCGTCGAGGTTGTCGGAATCGTCCCTTCGGTACGATCTCAGCGCCAAGGCGAGCCTGTACGCCGAAGCCGGAGTCCCCGAGTATTGGGTCGTCAACCTCGTGGACCGAGTGCTCGTGGTATTCCGTAACCCTCAGGAGGGAAGCTACCGCGACCGCTCGACACATGCTCCCGGCTCACTGGTGCCGCCTCAGGCCTGGCCGGACGTCGAGCTCGAGGTCGCTTCGCTTCTCCCGCCCGAGTGACCGCTCGCCCATGAGCTCGGGGTCGGCCTTTCGATGCGGAACTTTCTGCATCGAGTGTTCGTCGGAGAGGGCGGATGCGCTTTTCTGCATCCCAAAAGGTTCCGTTTGAACGGCCGGATCAAACGCCGGCGACCGTGATGGGGTGGTACGCGGCCGCGTACGAGGCCTTCCGGCAGGCGCGGGAGTACCTCGGCACACCCGGCGCACCACTGAACGAAAGGCACGAGGCCTTCGGCGCAGTGTTGCGCGGCGACGCAAAACTTCACGTGCACAGCCACTATCCATCGGAAATCATGATGGTGCTCCGTCTCACCCGCGAGTTCGATTTCGTTGACCAGCTCGTGCTCTCGCACGCCAGCGAGGCCTACCCGATCAAGGACGTTCTGGCCGAGCATGACATCGAGGCAGTTATCGGCCCGGTTCTCATCGTGCGTTTCTACGGAGATACCGAATCCCACAACGTCGTCAAAGAGTTGATGGATGCGGGTGTCCCGGCTTCGGTGCAGACCGACATGAGCGGCGAGCAGCTGAGGTGCTTTCGTGAGTACGGTGCGCTCCTCGTCCGGCACGGGCTTGCCGAACACCAGGCCCTCGAGGCGCTCACCATCAACGGAGCACGAGCGATGGGGCTCGAGGCGCGCATCGGAAGCCTCGAGGTGGGAAAGGACGCGGATCTCGTTCTCCTCGATGGTCACCCGTTCGACCTGCACGCCGAGCGAGTGGAGAAGGTGTTTGTCGATGGCGTTTTGGAGTACGAGCGTCGAGCCAGGCGGCAATCGGCTTCCCCGACGAACGTCGGTCCGTTTTCTGAGAGAGAGCGATGCACAAGTCAGGACCGATGAGATTTCCTTCGCGCTTTTGCGCCTTTGCGCCTTTGCGTTTCGTTTCCCTGAAGCAGTGCCCGATCCTGTTGTTCGCATTTCGGAGCTGGAGTTCCATTACGGGGAAGGCGACTTTCGCCTGCGCGTACCGGATCTCACCGTCGAGGCGAGCTCCTCGGTCGCCTTCACGATCTTCGTCGATATCGGCGTCCGAACTGGGCGCACAACCACCCAACATACACTCGCTTTACCGAACCTGACTCACGAATACTAAGAAATATTTGCTTGACATCAGCTAACAAGCACCATATCATTCCGTTCTGTTAGCACTCGCGTGTCGCGAGTGCCAGCTCTTCATCTAGAAACCTAAATGCCTATTGCTCAGTGGGATCCGATGCGCGAGCTCCTCTCGCTCCAGGACAGGATGAACCGACTCATCGATCAGACACTGTCCGGTGCACGCTCAGAGCCCGGTCTGCCAGGGGGCAGCACCTGGGCACCCACCATGGATCTGTACGAGACCGACAAGAGCTTCGTGCTCAAGGCAGAGCTGCCGGGGGTTGCCCAGGATGACATCGAGCTGCGCGTGGACACCGACCGGATTACGCTTCGGGGAGAGCGTCGTCTGCAAGAGGGTTTGAGTGAAAACCAGTTTCACAGAATGGAGCGCTCGTTCGGTCCGTACACTCGGTCGTTCGCGCTTCCGGCCACCGTGGACCCGGATGAGGTCAAGGCCGAGCTGAAGCGCGGGATCTTGATCGTCACGATGCCCAAGCGGGCGGACGAGCGAAGCAAGCAAATCCCCATCTCAGGCTAGTGCCGTTCCAACTATTTGGCCCAGAGGAACACTTCCGACAAGGCTGGAGTTTGTTGGCGAGCTGGGCTGCCGATTTCGCCGAGACGAGCTGGAACGGCACTAGAGGGTCAGCGTTTTCGGGGGGAAGTTCCCCCTCAGCCAGCCTCTCCCGCAATGGTGGAGAGGGACATGTGACATCAGATAACCAAGGAGGAAGGACGAAGCAATGAAGATCACACCGATCAAAGACAACATCGTCGTCAAGCGTCTCGACGAGACGGAAGAGAAAAAGGTCGGCTCGATCATCATCCCAGACTCGGCAAAGGACAAGCCTTTGACCGCGGAAGTGATCGCCGTCGGTTCGGGCAAGACGCTCAAGGACGGAAAGAAAGTTCCGCCCGAAGTCAAAGTTGGAGACAAGGTCCTCGTGGGCAAGTACTCTGGCTCCGAGGTGAAATTGGACGGCGAGGAATACCTCATTCTTCGCGAGGACGAGGTTCTCGGAATCGTTGAATAACCTATCTGGAGGGAAATAGAGGAAATGGCTAAGCAAATTGTTTATCACGACAACGCACGGCAGGCCATTCTGCGGGGCGTGAACCAGCTCACCACGGCGGTGCGCGTGACGCTCGGCCCCAAGGGCCGCAACGTCGTGCTCGAGAAGAAGTTCGGATCGCCCGTGGTGACCAAAGACGGCGTGACGGTCGCGAAAGAGATCGAGCTCGAGGATGCGGTCGAGAACCTCGGCGCCAAGATGCTGCGCGAGGTTGCCTCGAAGACCTCGGACGTGGCCGGTGACGGTACGACCACCGCAACCGTTCTTGCGCAGGCGATCTTCCGCGAAGGTCTCAAGAACATTGCCGCCGGCTCGAACCCGATGGAGCTCAAGCGCGGCATCGATCTCGCGGTCGAGGTGATCGTCGACGAGATCCACAAGACCTCGAAGCCGGTCAAGGGCAAGATGATTGGTCAGATCGGCTCCATCTCCGCCAATGGCGACGCCACTATTGGTCAGATCATCGCCGAGGCGATGGAGAAGGTCGGCAAGGATGGCGTCATCCAGGTCGAAGAAGCCCGCACCCTCGAGACGAGTCTCGAGATCGTGGAAGGGATGCAGTTCGACCGCGGCTACCTCTCACCGTACTTCGTAACCGATCCGGAGCGCATGGAAACGGTTCTCGAGGACGCTCTCATCCTCGTGCACGAGAAGAAGATCTCCAACATGAAGGATCTCCTGCCCGTGCTCGAGAAAGTGGCCCAGTCCGGGAAGCCGCTGCTCATCGTCGCCGAGGACATCGAGGGTGAAGCGCTCGCGACGCTCGTGGTCAACAAACTTCGTGGCACCCTCAAGGCCGCTGCGGTCAAGGCGCCTGGATTCGGCGATCGCCGCAAGGCCATGATGGAGGACATTGCCATCCTCGCCGGTGGCAAGGCCATCTTCGAGGACCTCGGCATCAAGCTCGAGAACCTTCAGATGAGCGACCTCGGCAAGGCGAAGAAAATCATCATCACCAAGGACGACACCACCCTCGTCGAGGGTGCCGGCAAGAAGGCCGACATCGAGGGTCGCATCAAGCAGATCCGCAACCAGATCGACGAGACCACCTCCGACTACGACCGGGAGAAGCTCCAGGAGCGACTCGCGAAGCTGGTCGGCGGCGTGGCCCTGATCAAGGTCGGTGCGGCTACCGAGACGGAGATGAAGGAGAAGAAGGCCCGGGTCGAGGATGCCATGCACGCGACCAAGGCAGCCGCCGAAGAGGGCATCGTCCCCGGTGGCGGCGTGGCGCTCCTGCGCGCAAGCAAGGCGCTCAAGAAGCTCCTGAAGGACGACGAGCTCACCGATGACGATCGGATTGGCATCAGCATCGTGGGGCGGGCCGTCGAAGAGCCCATGCGCTGGATCGCCCAGAACGCCGGCGAGGAAGGCTCCATCGTCGTCAACAAGGTGAAAGAGCTCGAAGGCGAGCAGGGCTTCAACGCTCAGAAGGGGAAGTACGAGAACCTCGTGAACTCGGGTGTCATCGACCCGACCAAGGTGGTTCGCTACGCCCTCCAGAACGCCAGCTCCATCGCCGGGCTCATGCTCACCACCGAGGCGCTCGTCTCCGAGCTTCCCGAGAAGGAAGACAAGAAGGGCGGCGCTCCCGGTGGTATGCCTCCCGGAATGGGAGACATGGGCGACTACTAACAAGCCCATTTCTTCACGACGAAGCCCCGGTCGCGACTGCGGCCGGGGCGTTCCTTTTCTTGCGGAAATTCAGCCTAGTCAAGGCGCTCGACCGACCGTACGAGCAGTCCTATATCCAGATATTATTCGCTCCTCGCGCCTTGCCAGCCGGGCGCCTCGACGCCCGAAAACGCGAACTTATTCTTGCGCGGACCCCAGGCGGCGCGGCAGGCGCCCCATCGCCTCGGCAAGATTGCCCGGCTATCGGGTGGTTTCGGCGCGGAACTGTTCCCAGGTGCGATAGGTCTCTTCGGTGAGCTCCTCGGCGAGCTCAATGAGAACTTCCGTCCGGCGGTCGACAATCGTCGTCATGGCCTGGCGAAGCTGTTCGTCGAGAGGATGTGCGATCCCCCGCGTGTGTCCACGGCCCAACTGGAAACCGGCATCGAAAACGACCTCCAACAGCTCTTCGGGACTGTCGAGAGAGTCCTCGATCGCAATCTCGGTGTAGTTGTCGATCCAGGAGTGCACCCAGAATATTGTGTCGTCCCAGAACTCCGGACCGAGAGCGCTCGTTCCCGCGCGCTCCGGATCCAGATGGAAGTAGCCGACGTACTCATAGGGCTCGTAGGCAAGCCGGGATTGGGACACGAGCACCGAGAACGGATCTCCCGACTGGCGATAGATACAGTCGATACCGCTCAAATCCCTGAGCTCCTTGGCCTCGAACAGGAAATCATCCAGAGGAGCGGGAGTCGGCCCCTCCACGCGGAACAGGAACTTCTGGTCGAGGGCGCTCCCCACGCCGAGCTGAAGGGTACCTGCCGTCTTGACCCGAAAAAGTCCGAAGGCAGTTCCGGGTGTTGCTCTGTCAGTGACTCCTCGAAAAGACGGATGTCTTCCTCGTAGCGCTGCCGCTCGGTCGGTGTCTCCGGAGGAGGAACCATGACGGACTCGGCCGACGCCAGGATGGATTGCCGGTCGGCCTGGAAGCTTGCGCGAACCCGACGAACTATGCTCGGGATCGGTACCTCCTGCTCCGGGTTCTCCAGCGCGGCTCGATAACCTCTTGCGAACTCGTCGAGAAAGGCGCGCTTGTGCTCCCCCCACCCTCTCGTGTCCGCCGCGATGTGAACGGACACGCCGAACCGAAAGAGGTCGATGACCGCAGGTCCGTTCGAGGAGTCGTCGAAATCCATGAGTCCTCGCCCGTTCGGTGTGATCGTGTACTGCTCCAGATGCGCGTCGCCATGCAGGTTCACGGTGGGCGCTACCCCGAACTGCACCCTCGGATCCTCGCAGACGGCTTGAGCGAAGCGTTTGTTCACGAAACGAAAGTACGCGAAGGCCGAGGAGCGGATTCGCTCGAGAAGCTCCGGATTCCCTGAGAAGTCGTGCTCCAGTGGAGAGACGTACAGCGCCAGATCGCCGCGAGCGGCCCCCTCCTCGAGTCCGTCCCCGGATGGCGAGAGCCCGCCATACGACGCCGCCAGCAGAGGCAACGCGAAAAGCACCGATCGCATGGGCACCGCGACTCTCGAACCCGGAAAAAGACGCCTTCGGCCGACCCCGGCCAGACGCTCGTTTCGAGATCCCTTGGTTGGCAAATTACGACGTCTTCGACACGTATGTCCGGACTGGCTCCGTGGCAAAGTTCTCTATCTCGAGTATTTTGTCTTCCATGTCGAGCCTGAGCTGCACGCCAATGGCCATCTGCCCCTGGCCCTCTTCGTCCAGTCAGTCGTCATCGTACTTCCTCCAGGAAACAATCCGATAAAATACGGGGTCGAGCCCACAAAGGCAAGTCCACGCGCCGAGATAAGGCGGTTCTTTCCGGACATTCCGATCCTCGCCATGAACGACGGCGGGGGCTTTCCCAGGGAGTGCTGCGACAGAATGGCGGACCTGATGCGGGGCCTCCGCCACAATCGACAAGCCATTCAGCTGGACCCGGTTCTTGAAACTGGTGGAGGAGTTCGCCTGCTCTTCGTAGAGTGGTGTCACCTCGTAGTTGACATGCGACAACTTTGTGTTTACAATCGTTACGTGATACGGAGCTGGAGGCATAAAGGCCTTCGAGAGCTCTTCCGGGCGGGGCAGAGCCGCCGGGTCAGGCCGGATCTGCAAGCTCGGGCGCTTCTGGTGCTGGACGCCCTCGACGCAGCGACAAAGCCTTCCGACCTCGATCTTCCCGGATTCGATTTCCATCGCTTGCGAGGGCATCGCCCGACGCGTTACTCGATCCATGTCAACGGGCCCTGGTGCATCACGTTCGAGTTCCGTGACGGTGAGCCACACCGGGTGAACCTGGAGCAGTATCACTAATGAAGCTCCGCAAAGGTCATTGGAGGTCACAATATGGCTGGCGTTAGAAAGAGAGCTCCTAGTCATCCTGGCTCGCTGCTTCGCGAAGTCATCCTGCCTGCGATGCGCGTGAGCGTCGCTCGAGCGGCCCGCGAGATGGGCGTGAGCCGCCAACAGCTTCACAAGATCCTGGCTGAAGAACGCGCAGTGACGGCGGAGATGGCGGCGCGACTCGGCAAGTACTGCGGAAACGGACCCGAACTCTGGCTCAACATGCAGAGCGCCTACGACCTCTGGCGCGCGGAGCAGTCACTCGCCGAGGAGCTCGAGGAGATTCCGACGCGAGCTGCCAATTAGACCCGGAGCCTTCGGACCTGGCTCGGTGCCGGGCTCGATAGGGAGTATCTCTAGGAACAAGTTGGAAAGGCAGCAGGGTGCTGAAACTCATCGGCACCCTGCCGAGCGGCAGCCGACGCGCCCGCCGCGAGACCGGCGCGAATGCGCCGACGACACGCCGTGCGAGCGAGCGAGGAGCGAACGAGCATTGAGCACACTAGACGGGCGAGTTGCACTCGTCACCGGCGCAGGCTCGGGTATCGGTCGCGCCATCGCCCGCCGCTTCTCCCAGGAAGGCGCGATGATTTTCATCAACGACCTGACCGCGGACCGGGCGGAGGAGACCGCCCGCCTCTGTAACAACGGCCGGACTCACGTCCTTCCCGTCGACGTCTCGGATTCAGGCCAGGTGCGCTCGCTCTTCGAAGCTATCGACGTCCAATCGAAGCATCTCGACATTCTCGTGAACAACGCCGGCATCGCCGAGCCAACGGAGCGCTGGCGCGAACTGAACCGCCGAGCCGAGGCGCGCATGGCCGAGCGCGCCCGGGACGGCGAAGTCGAGACGCCGTGGAACGTCACAATCGAGATGAGCGACGAGACCTGGCGTGGGATGATGCGCGTTCATCTCGACGGTACGTTCTTCTGTACCCGCGAGGCCTTGAAGCGCATGAGCCGGCAGCGGGCAGGCGTCATCATCAATCTCTCCAGTACGGCCGCGCTGGCCGGGCTCCCCGACGCGCCCCACTACGCGGCTGCGAAAGCAGGAGTGCTCGGCTTCACCCGTTCGCTCGCTCGCGAGGTAGCGGACCAGGGGATCCGGGTAAATGCCATCGCCCCCGGCTTCGTAGAAACGCCCATGACCGCGAACATCTCGCAGAACATCAAAGACGCGCTGATCCAGGCGATCCCGGCGGCCCGCTGGGGCACGCCCGAGGACATCGCTGCGGTCGCCCTTTTTCTGGCCTCCGATGACTCGGCCTACATCACCGGCCAGTGCCTCTCCCCGAATGGCGGTATGCTCTAGTGTCCTGTCTCCGATGCTCATATATCCGGATATTATTCGCTCCTCGCGCCTTGCCAGACGGGCGCCTCGGCGTTCTGGGTGCGTCACCGTAATTATGAAGCAGGGCACTAAGGAAGCGGGTAAACTCGGTACTTCACAGGAGCATGTGACTTGGACGATTTGCGATATCCCATTGGCAAGTTCCGCTTCCCCGAATCCGTCGACCCCGCGGAGCTCGAGGGAATGATTCAATCCATCGAGGAGACCCCGGCGAGGCTCCGGGAGGCGATCGACGGTCTGTCACCCTCGCAGCTCGATACACCGTACCGGCCGGAAGGATGGACCCTCCGCCAGGTGGTGCATCACGTGCCGGACAGTCACCTCAACGCCTACGTACGGTGCAAGCTCGCGGTAACGGAGGACAACCCGACCATCAAGCCCTTCGAGGAATCCGATTGGGCGGAGCTAGCCGACGCGAAGCAAGCGGAGGTCGATGACTCTCTCGCCCTTCTCGAGGCGCTGCACCGGCGCTGGGTTTCGTTCCTTCGAGCTCTCGGTCCAGATGAGCTCAAGCGCATCTTCCAGCACCCGGAGATGGGCAGCATACGGGTCGATCAGAACATCGCCTTGTATGCCTGGCACGGACGACACCACGTGGGCCACATCACCGCCACCCGCGCGCGCGAGGGCTGGTGAGAGGAGCGCGACGATCAAGAACTACCTGCTCGCATTTCACCGGCAACTAGCAGGTAGGCGTGTCTCCGAGAGGGTGGGTGACGAGACGACCGGGAAAGCGGTCGCGGTCGATCCGCAGCGCGACGTCGATCAATACGTCCTCGACGCGAAGGCGAACGGAGGTGGCCAGCCACGAAATCCGCGTGAAAGTGGGTCAGGACGACGTGCTCGATGGAGAGTCCCATTGGGGCTGGCGCGTCGACGAGATACTCGAGCGGATTCTACTTTGGACGGAGGCAGCCGAGCCCGACGTCGTAATGGCGGTATGCTATAGCCTGTTAGAATCGCCGCGAAGGAGCCATTGAGCATGGAGCCGAAAGGTCACCTCACGCTCTACATCCTGGCCGCCATCGTTCTGGCGGTCGTCACCGCCCTCGTTTTTCCCCACTTCGCGATGGCCCTCGATGTAGGAGGAGAGATCTTTCTCCGCGTCCTCATGATGCTCGTCGTGCCGCTCGTGGTGGCGAGCGTCATGAGCGGCATCATCGGGCTCGGTGACGTCCGGAAGCTCGGCAAGCCGGGCGGCTTTGCCGTTCTCTACTACGCGACGACGACCATCCTGGCCGTGGTGGTGGGGCTTGCGGTGGTGAACCTCATCGGCCCCGGTGAAGGAACGGTGGACCAGGAAACGCTCGAGGCGCTCGCCGGCGAGGGCGCCCTCGCAGTGGCACAGCAGGAGACGCAGACCATCGGAGACATCATCAAGAACCTTGTCTTGATGCTTTTTACGCGCAACCTCTTTGAGGCGGCGGCGGAGGCGAATCTCCTCCCGTTGATCGCGTTCTCCATCATTTTCGCGGGCATGTTGACGACGATGGGTGATCGCGTGTTTGCGATCACGCGGATGATCCAGCAGGTGAACGACGCGCTGCTCTCGTTCGTTCTGCTCCTCATGAACGTCGCGCCTCTCGGCATCTTCTGTCTGGTGGCGGCACGCTTTGGCGAGGCTCAGGCGGAGGGGAAGTTCCTCCAGGTGCTGAATCAGACCGGCTGGTACAGTCTGACCGTCCTGGTCGGCCTGGGCATCCACGCACTCGTCACGCTGCCGGTCATTCTCTGGGTGTTCACGAAGCGCAATCCCTACCGTTTCATGTATCAGATGTCTCAGGCGCTCCTCACCGCGTTCTCCACCGCTAGCTCTTCGGCGACGCTCCCGGTGACGATGGAAACGGCGGTGAAAAAGGCTGGCGTGTCGCGGCGTTCGGCCGAGTTCGTGCTGCCGGTCGGCGCCACCATCAATATGGACGGAACGGCGCTCTATGAAGCCGTCGCCGCCATCTTCATCGCCCAGGCCCTGGGCTTCGAGTTCGGCCTCGCGCAACAAGGCATCGTCGCCCTCACCGCCACGCTGGCCGCCATCGGTGCAGCGGGGATTCCCGAGGCGGGCCTGGTCACCATGATCATCGTACTCAACGCGGTGGGGCTGCCTGTCGAGTACGTGGGGTTGATTCTCTCGGTGGACTGGCTCCTCGACCGGTTTCGGACGGCGGTCAACGCATTTGGTGATTCGGTGGGAGCCGCCGTCGTCGAGAAGACGTTTCCGCCGGAGAGTTGACCCGGATCGGGGCGGGCGCGGGTAAACTCTGAGCTTCAAGGGACAGTCACCTACTTCTTGCGTGAGGCGACGACGTATCGCCGCATGATGGGCCGCGTCTCGGAGCGGCGTGCGACTTCTTTAAATCCCGCTCTCGTGAAGGCCGCCGCGATGCCAGTGTAAGCAAATACGTCGGGCATCGGGTCCTTCTTCGGTTCCACCGGATAGGCTTCTACGATCCGGGCGCCGCGGCGCTTCGCGTAGGCGACGGCTCCCTCGACCAGCGCCGACGAGAGACCTTGCCTGCGGTGACCTTCCGCAATGAACAGACAGACGATGGACCACACGGGCTGCTCGTGCCCGCGTGGTCAAAAAACTCATGCGGCGTCCCGGTAGTAATATTTCAGCAGCCCGCCGAGGCTTTCCCGACAGCGGATTGGCCCTTCGTCGCGATCGCTGCCTTCCAGAGACTCTGACGGAAAGAGAATGAAGCTCTCCTTGCCTTGATGGGTTCGTTCTCCATGATAGTGAGCGAGATAGGAAATCAGACACTGCCTCAGTGCGGCCTCGCCGAACAAGATCACTTGGACTCCCCCCCGAGGACTTTCACGCGAGTAGAGCCTCCTCGTTTAACGTCGTCTAGGAGTTATGAGTCTGCATCTCGGGATCAGTAGCTGAGAGCGACGTTCGTCTGGCTCAATTCAGGGGCTTGCACACCGCAGGACAACGACTGTCGACAACCTTCATCACTGAATATCCGGGTAGATAGCAGACGACGCCGGAGTCGTCGGCGCAGTACTGCCGCCACATTTTCGAATCGGGTTCCGCCGTGTAAGCCCAAGTGACCACACTCGTCGGCGACGCGGAGCGCTCCTCGATGATCTCGGGATCGGCAGGTGCACCTGGGTGGAAGCGGAAACGGTATCGGTAGCGCGTTTCCATCCGGGTGATGTTTTCTCCCAGAAACTGCGGCGCATTGGATGGATACCCTGGCAGGCACTCCGTCGGGTTGCTCAGGCATTCCAGCCGGCCGTCGTAGAAGCCCCCGTTTCCGGAAGCGTAGGTTTGCATGGCGGATGTGAGCGATCGCATGTCCCCGATGGGTTGGAAACTCGGAGACGACCCCGCTCTCCGGAGGGAGGGAATCAGGATAGCGAGAAAGATGAACCCGATTAGAGCAAACGTCAGCCACGCGAGCCTCCGACCGGAAGGAGCGGTGGGTGACTTCCGGGCCTTAAGGATGGCGATGAGACCGAGAATCGGCGACGAGAGAAAGAGCAGGCCAGCAAGAATGATGGCTCTCTCGAAGCTCGGTGTCCCAGACTTCGTAGACCTCCCCCATACCGCCTTCCGCGAGAAACCGCACAACCTGGAATCGATCGCCGACCATCTGACCAGGCAGGAAGTTGTGCGCCTGGCCGATGGGTGCGTTGTCGTTCGCGCCGGTGGCGGGCGAGACGGGGGCTTCGAGCCCGGCCATGCCCACGATGGGGTCGTCGAGGAAGCTGCCAGCCTGCTCGTGTGAAGCCAGCACTGAGGAGATCTCGCCGAGAAGCTCCGAGTCGTCACCGCTGGCCGCGTCCAGAAAGCACCTCCTCTCCGAAGGTTCCTTCTCGAGAACGGACCGGAAAACCGACTCGACGCGTTGCCAGCGCTCCGGCGTCATGGATTCTCCTGCAGCTCACGATACAGCCAAGCTTTCGCGAAGGCCCACATCCGCTTGACGGTGGCAGGCGAGATGCCCATCACCTCCGCCGTCTCTTCGACGGTGAGCCCGCCAAAAAAACGAAGCTCTACCATACGACCCTTTGGCTCGTCGACCGCCGACAACCGGGACAGTGCTTCATCCAGGGCGACGAGGTCCACATCGCGAGCCTGCTCACCCGCGATGAGGCCGATCAAGGTCACGCGTTTCAGCTCACCCCCGCGCTTTGCCGCGTGATGCCGTCGGGCGTGATCCACCAACACGCGCCGCATGGTTCGAGCGGCCAGTCCCAGAAAGTGGGCCCGGTCCTGCCACTTCAGATTCGTCTGGCCGACGAGGCAGAGATAGGCCACGTTGACGAGGGCGGTGGGCTGGAGACTGTGAGCCCGCCGCTCGTTACGAAGGTAAGCCGCCGCCAGGCGGCGCAACTCGTCGTAGACGAGCGGCATGAGCTCGTTGACCGCCTCGGCGTTTCCCGCCCGAGCCGATGTAACGAGGGTTACGATTTTCGGGTCGCCTTCCGATGTCTGCACGCGCGTGATGCTCCGGCCGACTCAGCCAAAGGGGGGGAGGCAACGTTTCCGCCACCTCTCTACTGTTGATAACACAGATCGCCGGCAAACGCAGCATCAATCTGTCATTCTGGCGTTCTCGTTTTTTGTTTTTTTGGTTGAGCACCAAACGCCGCTCGTTTGCGCATTACGGATCAAAGGCTTTTCAGCCAAAGGGTCGGACAAAACTACGACACACGAGCGGGCTGCCCAAAAAGTGGTGGCAGTCGTCGCGACAATTGTGCCGTTCGTTAAAAGGGGTCAGCCGAATGGGTCACCGAGAAATTCCCGCAGAGGTTCTCCAGAAGATCGCAGAAGCGAAGGGCAAGAAACGGGGCGCAATCCTTGGGGAGGTCGACCTCTCCGGCGTCAACTTGAAGGGCATCGATTTGCGCAAGGCAGATCTCATCGGCGCCAACCTGCGGGGTGCGAATCTCGAAGGCGCCGACCTGAGCAGGGCGGTTCTGAGAAACGCAGACTTGCAGGTAGCGAACCTCCTGGAGCAAACCTGGAATGCGCCGACCTCGCCCGGGCACGCATGGCGGGGGCGATTCTCCGGGAGGCCCGGTTCCGGGGCGCGAACTTCTGGTCCGCTGACCTCCTCCTGGCCGATCTCCGCCGCGCGGACCTGGTAGGGGCGCGCTTTCAGTTGCCAATCTGGAAGGCGCCAATCTCCGCGGCGCCGACGCCCTCGATGCCGATTTCCAAGGCGCCAATCTCGACGGCGTCGATCTGGATGGCGCACGATTGAGCTGAAAGCGCGACACCGGGTGTACCGGGCGGAGGACGGTTGACGAAGTTCGAAGGCGAAGCGATCGAGCCGACTCCCTCTCGCTCGGGGAGCGGGCACGGGAAGGGCATCGGCCCCGGAGGTCCCGAGGGCAGCGGCGGCGGATCCTACAACCCGGGAGGGCTTGTCGATCGCGTGCCCATCCTCGTGTTCGAGCCCGAGCTGCCTCCCTATCCGCCGAAGGCCAGGGAGCATTCGATCCGCGGCGAGGTCATTCTCCAAATCCTCGTAAGGATCGACGGTTCGGCGGTGGTGATCGGACCTCTGAAGTCGGTTCCGTACTGCATGGAGGCTGCCATCGAAACCGCAAGGAAGTACAAGTGGAAGCCGGCGCTGCGCGACGGAAAACCGGTGGAGCATCAGGGCGTGTTGATGGTCCGCTTCGACTTCGTCGCCCGATAGAGCACGTGCGTGTGCTCAATGCGCTCACGTCGGCGCGAGCGCCGATACCATCTTTGGCCTCCAGCGGAGGCGAATCCACTGCAGGATATCGTAGGTGAGGGCGACCCACTGAGATTCAGTGCGTACTTTGGCAATTCTGCGCACGCTAAACTGCCGCAGGCCAAACTTGGCTTTGATCCAGAGATTCGGGAACTCGGCCACTTGCGAGCGTGTCTTATAGATGGCCTTGGTTTCGTCGGTCTGCATCTTCTGGCGGAACGCGGCTATGTCGGGCAAGAGTTCGCGCCGCTCGATCGAGCGGCCGTGCCGCGTACGAGGACAGCACTGATCTTTGGCCGGACACGTCTGGCAGTCTTGCTCCGACGCCTTGTATCGATAGCACATCGTGCCATGGCTTTCCTGCTTGGCGTCGTAGCGTAAGTGCTTGCCCTGCGGGCACACATACGTGTTGGTCTCCGTATCGAAGACAAACTTCGACGCCTCGTATTCCGGACTCACGCCGTGGTGCTTATACGACTTGCGCCGATTAGCCTCTGCTGCCTTGTTCTCGGATTGGGGACCGACGAAATCGATGTCGCGCTTCGCCATCTCCGTGATGTTGTTGCTACTGATGTAGCCCCCATCTACGACCATCTGCTCGGGCGCGCGGTGCATGCTCTGCTCAAGCCGTTGTATGGCGGGCGTCAGCTGCTGATAATCGCTGCCGGCCTGCGTGGCATCGATGTCGACAATCAGGCCGTGCGCGGCATCCGTTGAGACCTGGACGTTGTAGCTAGGTGCGGAGCCGCCCTCGGCTTGTTTCATCACCCGCGCGTCGGGATCGGTCGTGCTCACGCGTTTTACGCGGCTTTTGGCGGCTTCCAGCTTGTCGTACTCCTTCAACGCTGATTCTAGACGCTCCTGTCTCTCTCGCCTGGCGCGTTGCTGTGCTGCCTGCATCTGCCGGCTCGATTCCTCCTCCGTCTGTGCTTCGAGAGCCTCGACCGCCTCACGCGCATCCCTCAGATACGCCTCCACACGAGGCTTGCTGCGAAATCCACTCGACGAAGCATTCGCGCGCACCTTCGTCCCATCCAGCATGACTCGCTCGAGCGTGATCAATCCGTCTGCACTCAGAAGCCCCAAAGTTTGCACAAACAACTCGTGTAGGGCCTCCGAATGGGTCACCCGAAAGTCCGATAGCGTGTGCGCACTGATGCTCTGCATTCCGGTGAGCCATTGATAAGCCGGATGATGCTCGCACAGCCGCTCAATGGCGCGGGCCGAACTCACGGACTGGCTGTAGCTGTAGACCCACAGGCTCACCAGTAGCTGCGGATCGAACGCGGGCCGGCCTGCGCCACCCGCGACGGAGCGGATCTGCTCCGTGTACCCGCTGAGATCCAGCCAACCCACGAACTCCCAGATCGCACGCGCTGGGTCATCCTCTGGGATCAATCGCTCCACGTCCACCGTCCGCAGCAGCAGCTGCGCGCGATCGACCACCTTCAACCGAGCCTGTGTCGCGCGTTCTCCCTCATCGCCGTCATCACCATCGTTCCGTTTTCGCGGACTCGGAAAGCCGGGAAGCGACGTTTGGTTATCACCCACGTCTACCCCGCTTTCTCCCTCGTCACCGACGGCGACACATAAGCGGTTGCTCACTAAATACACGATCTCGGTGTCTCAAAGTCATTGACAATTACCGGCAGCGCACTTGCCTTCGGCAGCCAAGAAACGCAAGAACATGCGTATCACCGTGATCATGTACTTCGTGGTTTTGATCCTGTGTTCGCGAGCGTAGCCCAGAACAAAGCCACGCAGATTCTGAGCTTGGAAACAGCTGAGATCATCACCAAGCGCGTTGAGTAGAGGTACGATCCGCTCACTATAGTCGCGAAGAGTCACTTCGGTGACGCCGCGATGCCGAACCATCCAGTCGCGAAAGGCTTGTACGAGTGCCGCGAAACGGGGGGCGTCATCCTCTTGTTCAGACACGACGCCACATCTGCCGAGGAATCTGAAGAACAGACGTGAGCCGGCTCTGGCGTTCTTGCCTCTACCGCCATTGAGGCCAACGCAGTGGCATGAACTGAGATGGTGCTGAAATCTCTCCAGCGCCACCTCATCCAGCGCCGCGAGCGGTATCCCGCTGCTCTGCGCCCAACTCGCGAAGTGCCCGGCCGCGTGGAGCAGCTTTCTACCGCCTAGTTGCCGGTAACTTGAGCGAGCTAGATACTCCGCAAAATCATCGAGATATCGGCCAGCCGGCCCCGAACGCAACCGCTCGCATACCTCGATATGTGAAAAAAAACTTCTAACATCGCGTCCTCCCTTCCTAGAGGTCGCGATTATTATGTGGAGTGTCTCGCCGATGAAAGCTCCCTCATCCTCTTATCACGCTATGAGATACGACCGACCGGTCCGTTCCTATCTACATAATCATGCTCGCCACATTACATTGAGCCTGGTCGCGCTCCCACACGAAACGCCTCACCGGAGCGGGGATTCCGCGAACTCCGGGCGATGTATCGGCGTCCTCGAGCTTCTTTCTCGGATTCTTAACTTTGCCGAGGCGCTTGGCCTCGAGCCGTTCGAGTTTCTCCGTCACGGAAGCCTCGAGCATGGAAGCAAGGTCGGTACCCGGCATGAGCGCCGCGAGTCGCTCGAGCTTGTCGTGGAACTCGGCGCTTGCCGTGAACTGGACTTTATAGCGCGCAGGCGCCAGCGGTTCGACGACCGGCGGCTTATCCGTGGCTTCGGGAGCGAGGTGGGACTCAGGAGCCGGACAACTCTTTCCGGACGGAGTGTTTTCCGCGCCTGACGTGCGGTTCTGGCTTGCCGGTTTCTGTCGCCGCTGCGGAAGCTTCCGGATGGAGGGCGGAACATCCGGCTTCGGCTCCATCTCGGCAACCAGCACCAGAATCTCGCGCTTGGTCTTATGGGTTGCTCGAGCCAGGAGCTCCTCGCAATTGGCGAAGGTAAGATGCGGCGCCAGCACCGCGATGCCGCTCAAGTGAAGACGCCCATCTTCGAGCATCGTCAAAAGCACCGGATGTCGCCGCGACGCACGTGCGGTGGCAATCCGTAGATAGGCTTCTGCCTCGGATAAGCGCAAGACGTCTGTACAGTATTTGTGCATCGACGACGATGCCTGGCGCGCGTACAGTCGGCGTGCATCCACCTCGGCGATGTGCGCAACGAGAACCGACTCTACGCGCCGCGACTGTTTCAGAACGTCCGACAGTCGAACAAGAAGCTCGTCATCGGAAAGCGATTTCAATTCGTCCTTGTTGTTCATACGCTCTATATAACCCGGTGCACCGACACGATCTCTTTTGCTCTGACCGGACCCACCTCGCTTTAGCGATCCGAATCTCCCCCCGGCCTGCGCCGCGTGAGGAACGATCTTTGCTTGGTGCTCTTCGTGTCCTTCGTGGCTCGTTCTTTTTCTGACAAAGACCCTCTCATTCCTGGTTTCCTGAGTTCCTGGTTTCCTGCTCTACCGGGTTTCCCGAAACAGCCGCTGGCGGAATTCCCGGCTTCCTGATTCAGTTCGTGGTCGGCATCCTCGGAGGACCGTACTCGCGATAAAAGAGCGGCGGTAGCTTCGCCTCGTCGGGCCACAGACGATCCATCGTGTCTGCGTCGTAAAGCTCGCCGTTCTTCATGACCAACTCCAGCGACAGCGTATTCCGAATATCGTCGAGCGGGTTTTCCCGGAGCACGAGGATATCCGCGAGTTTTCCGACTTCGAGTCTGCCCAGATCGTTTCCGAGCCCGAGCCCTTCCGCTGCGACACTCGTCGCGGTGCGCAACGCGTCGTAGTTCGAAAGCCCTCCCATCTGAAGCGCCCAGAGCTCCCAGTGTGCACAGATACCCTGCTCTTCTCCGTGGGCTCCCAGAGCGACGTTGCCACCCGCCTCCAGAATCTTTGCCGCCACCCGGGAGACGGCGAGGAAATGGAACTCGTCCTCGGCGTACAGGCGTCCGCGACGCGTTCTACGGTCCAGGATTTCGTGGGGGGTGAAACGTCGCAGCTTCTCGTCGTCGTGCACGTTCGTCGTCTGGTAGAAGTACCACTCGGCGGTCGGGCCACCGTAGGACACCACCAGGGTCGGCGTGTACCAGGTGCGTGACTCCGCGAACAGGCGAACCACGTCACTGTAAATGTCAGCAATCGGCAGACTGTGCTCGACGCCGGTAAAGCCATCGAGCACCATGGTCATATCGAGCCGGAAGTCCCCACCCCCCTCGTTGGTCACGTTGATTCCTTCTTCGCGGGCGGCCTGGATCACCCACTGCCGCTGGCGACGGTGCGGCTGCATGTATTGCTTGATGACGCTGGTCCCCATTTTCTTGTAGTGACGCACCACGGCACGCGCATCGTCGAGATTTTCGATCCGTGCGTGCGCTTCGAGGAGAGCCCGGCCGGTACTGTAGATGCGAGGTCCGACGATGGCACCCGTCTCTACGAGCTCGCCATAGGCGAAGGAATCGTTGCTGGTGGAAACGTCGCGAGTCGTCGTCACGCCGTAGGCGAGATTCGCGTAGTAGGACCAGTTGTTCTCGACGAAGACTTCGCGAGGCGGTCTGAGGTGAGCGTGGAGATCGATGAACCCGGGAAGCAGGGTCCGACCGCTCACGTCGACAATCCGGGCTCCATCCGGAATCGTGACCTCGGCGCGGGGCCCGATCGCGGTGATGCGATTGTCCGTCACAACGACGGTCTGGTTCGAAAGAACCTCCTCTGTCGCCATTGAGAGCACGTTACCGCCTCTGAGCGCCACCACGCCGCTCGGTGCAGAGCGTGGAAACTCGAGACGCACCTCGGTGGTTTCAGGCTGAAGCGAGGCTGCTTCGTCGGCAGCTCGAATGAAGTTCGATATCGCGTCGAACGGCGTCCGATAGAAGGTATCGGCGAAGGTCCAGGAGAGCGCCTCGCCGCCCCCTTCCCAGTGAACATCGATACCCCCTTCCCGGCTCAATCGCTTCACCGGGCCGGGTCCCTTGTCCTCTTTGATGAGCGGAACCTCCCCGCCCCTCGGAAGGGCGGCGACGAAGACATCTTCGCGAACGGTGTAGGCGAGCCAATTGCCGTCTGGAGACACGACCGCCTCGTACACTTCCGCTTCTAGCTCGGCGAGCGTGCGCTTGTCGGTTCCGTCGAGGGCTACCGACGAGAGCACAGAGTGCGCCGGTTTTTCCTCTCGCCGGTTGGCGGGGGTCACCTCGGAAAGGTAGATGACTCGCTCGCCCTCCGCATCGAAGCTCGGCCGGTTGTCCGAGGGGGCCGAAGCCACGTAGTCCGGGTCCCCTCCGGCGGCTGGAACCCAGTGAATCTGACCGGAGTTTCGGGTCCAGACGTTCCGGAATGCGGCCGCATCTTCCTTGATGAAGACCACGCGGGTCCCATCCGGCGACCAGGAGGGACGCAGGTAAAAGCCCGAATGCGGCGTCAGCCGCTTCGGCGTCCCCGAGCCATCAGCGGCAACCACCCAGAGGTGGCCACCGTCCGCGTCGTCCCAGCTGACGAAGGCCAGCTGTTGGCCGTCCGGTGACAGCGCCGGATGAAACTGACCGAACGGCTGCGCGACGATGGCCCGCGGGCGCCCGGCCGGAAGCTCCATCGTCCAGATTTTGTTGTGAGCGGAGAACACGAGGCGCTGGCCGCTCGGACTCCTATGAGCGGACCGGATATTCCGTATGCGGACAGGCTCCTGCGTGTAGCGATTCTCGAAGTAGACGAAAGGACCGAGCTGCTGCTCGACGCGTGCCTCGAAGGGGATGTGCGTCACGGCACCGCTCGCGACGTTGACCCGTCTAAAGCCTCCACCGGTGGCGATGATCACCGCCGAGCCGTCCGGCGTGAAGTCGTAGCGCGGCATGAGATCGAGAGAGCCGGGGCGCTCGGCGTTGTCTCGATCGATGTCGTACAGGAGCCATTTTTCTTCGTCGGTATCCAGGTTTCGGTAGCGGAGGCCCGTTTTCGCATCGACCCTCGCTCCGTAGGCAACCGCCTTGCCGTCGGGAGACAGCGCCGGACGAAACGCGCCGTTGGGGGACACGGTGACGGTGGCGACGTCCCCCGTAAGTCGGTCGAGGCGTTTCACCTGCCAGCCGATGATCCGCGCGAGCTCCGCCGCCGGGGTTCGACCGGTCCCGGCGCCACCGACCGGCGCGGAGAAGTACACGAAGCGATCGTCGCCGGAAACGCTCGGCCCCATCGCCCCTTCCGCTTCCTTGGCGGCGGTAAGTTCCATGCCGTCTCCTCCGTCGCGATGGTAGAGCCAGAGCTTTCGGCCGCGCCGCGCAACCAGGTACTGGCCATCGGAGGTCCATGCCGGCGCCACGACCGGCTCCTCCTCCTCGGCGGTCACGGCGGTGGGCTCGCCGCCGCCGGCAGGAAGAATCCAGAGGTTGTCGCTTCCGCTCCGGTCCGAGACGAAGACAATCTCACTGCCGTCCGGCGAGAAGGCGGGCTGCACGTCGTAGGCCATGCCGCTGGTCAGACGCTCGGCGGTCCCGCCTTCGATCGCGATTCGGTAGATGTCCCCGAGTAGATCGAACACGATGGTCGTGCCGTCGAGAGACACGTCCAGGTTCATGTAGGTGCCCTCGGTCGTCTCGAAGGCAATGGTGCGGCTCGGGACGAGGGACAGGCCCTTGCTCACCTCGTCTTCTTCTTGTGCCTCGGTGGTACCAGGCGGTGGAAACGTCGCCACCAAAAGAGCGAGAAGGAAAGACGCCAATCGCGACATGACTTGTACTCCTCCCGGGGGATGATGGAATCCGCCGGGATGGTAAGGCCCAACGCTCGTGCGCGCAAGCTGGGCGAAGCCGCGTTTCGGCGCTAGAATGCCCCAGAGACTCAGGGATTGGCAATGCGCTGGAAATTGCGGGGATCTGCGCCCCTCCTCTTGCTGTTCCTCATCCTCGGAGGATGCGTGGGGCCACCCGCCGACGAGCCGGCTCGCCGCGCTCCGCGGCTCGTCGAGCTCGACGGCCCGGCGATCGATGCTCGTGTCGACTCGATTCGGTCGGAGTACCACGAGTCGATTGGCATCAGCATCTGGCTCGGTCCGGGCGACGAGCTCGCCTGGTACGGCAGAGACCCCAACGTTCCCCGGCCAGCCGCCAGCTCCATCAAGACCGCCTTTCTGGTCGAGCTCTTCTCCGCCTATTCGCAGGCGCTCGACGAGCCCTCGGAGGGCGTAGGGGTAGTGCTGAACGACCCCGAGCATCCAGCGATCACTCACTTCGACGAAACGACACAGCAAACGATCCGCGAGCACCTGGGGGACGCTTCCGTACGCGATATCGGCTGGACGATGATCCGCAGCACGGATGATGTGCCGAACGAGGTTTACAACGCCGCCGCAAACGTGACGACGGCCCTCGTGGGAGGACCGGACGGACTCACCGGACGGCTTCGTGCTCGAGATCCTACCTTCTCCGGGCTCGCGGTGCGCCGGTATATGCTGGCGGAGCGCGACGTCACCGGAGACAACGAAGCCACCGCCGGAGCACTGGGCGCGGTACTGCAGCGGATCTCTACCGCCCAATTGCGCGGGGTTCGACCCGAGACCACCGACGCGATCAAGGAGATTCTCCTCCTCGAAGAAGAGGACGATGGCGCGCACTATTACAAAGGTGGCTCGCTGAACTCGGACCCGCTCAGCCGGGTGGCTTCCGGCTACTGGGAGAACGATGACGGCATCATCGTCTACGTCGTCATGGCCGAACGCTCGAACCCGGGCGCGCTCGAGCGAGAGGCCGCCGGGGACAACCTTCGAGAACTGGTTGAGAAGCTGCGAGACGCCATCCTGGAGGCAGCCCGGGACGGCCTCGCGAACCCGGTCGAGCCGGACACACCCTAAGGGCCCTGGCAAGAATAACTTCCCATTCTGGGGCGCCGATCCATCCCCCCTGGCTGCGTTGCTCGCCGCCTTCCGCAGCGAGCCTGCCGAGCGGAGGGCTAGGCTGCGCCACCGGCCGAATTGGCAAGATGCTCATATATCCAGATATTATTCACTCCTCGCGCCTTGCCAGGCGGGCGCCTCGACGCCCGAGAATGGGAACTTATTTTTGCCAAGACCCTAAGAAAGGTCCCGAGCATGCTCCGATGGAAAGTCGTGCCGATCCTTTTGCTCCTTCTTCCAGTAATATCCGGGACCCTCGAAGCCCGCGAAGACTGGCCTCAATGGCACGGTCGTGAGCGCGACGGTCTTTCCCGCGAATCGAACCTTCTCGACCAGTGGCCGTCCGGCGGACCGAAGCCCGTCTGGAAGGTCAGCGGGCTCGGCAACGGCTACGCGACCGTGTCGGTCGCGCGAGGCCGCATCTACACCCAGGGAGCCCGAGGATCCCGTGAGTACGTGATCGCTCTCGATGCGATCACGGGAAACGAGGCCTGGGCGACGCCGCACGGGCGGCGCTACCGCAACAACCGGGGGGACGGACCGCGCGGCGCGCCGACGGTGGACGGCAACCGGGTCTACGCGCTCGGCGGAAGCGGCGATCTATCGTGCCTCGAAGCGGATACCGGAAAGATCGTCTGGTCGGTGAACCTTCTCGAGACCTTCGGCGGGCGCAACATCAGCTGGGGCATCAGCGAGTCTCCCCTCGTTCTCGAGGACCGTGTCCTCGTCAACGCCGGAGCACGAGGTGCCTCGATCGTGGCGCTCGACAAACGGGACGGCTCCCTTCTCTGGAAAACCGCCAGCGACGAGGCAGGGTACTCCTCGGCGGTCCGAGCCAGGATCAACGGTGTCGATCAGGCGGTTTTCTTCACCGGCCAGCGCGGCCTGGGCGTTCGCATCAGTGACGGACAGGTGCTCTGGGCGTACCAGCGCGTGTCCAACCGAACCGCCAACGTGGCCACGCCGGTGGTTCGGGGCAACTACATTTTTCTGTCTTCCGACTACGGTACGGGGTGTGCGCTGCTCGAGATCTCCGGGAGCGCGGAGCAGATGACGGCGCGTGAGGTCTACTTCACCCGCGACATGCGCAACCATCACGCCAGCTCCGTTCTGGTCGGCGATACGCTCTATGGATTCTCGAGCAGTCGTCTCCACGCCCTGAACTTCCGGACGGGCGAGCTGGTGTGGCGCGATCGCAGCGTCGGGAAAGGCTCTCTGGTCTTCGCGGACGGCCATTTGTACGTCTTCAGCGAGAACGGAGTGGTGGGACTCGTAGAGGCGACGCCGGTGGGGTACCGGGAGAAAGGTCGCTTCGAGATCCGAACCTCCAACAAGCCCACGTGGGCCCATCCGGTGGTGGCCAACGGCACACTCTACCTGCGCGACCAGGATACGCTGTACGCTTACGACGTCCGTAAGTGACTAGAGAAGCGATGCCACGGTCGCGGCCGAATATAGCTGGGGGGATGATAGAGGTCCGCCCACGCCCGTGACATCGCCTCCCCGCATCCATCAGACGTGAACCCGCTATCGGCCTACGTCTGGTGCGTGGGTCGAGTCGTGAGCTTAGGTGTACCCCAGCCGCCGCTATCTGTCTGTGAGCCGAAGTGGGGGCGGAAGTCCCCCACAAAGCGTGGGGAAACTCCTGCGATCTAGATCACACTTTCTAGTGGTCTCCGCAGCCAGAGCCGAGCTGAACGCTTCCCACGAGTCGACGTCTCTCGCGGCCACGCGCTCCTGCAGCACGCGTGCACGCTCCTTGTGCCATTCGATGGGCATGCGGTCCAGCCTCGAGGCCTCCGGGTGGTCGGGGCTCTTCACCAGCAGATCCCGTGACGGCGTCCTCGCCGAAGTCTGAGCTCCCGAGCACCCCGCAAAAGCAAGCGAAGTCAAGCCGAGGGTCGAACCCTCGAGGAATTCCCGTCGCGTGGTCATACGTGCCTGCTCAGTGCATCATCGCGCGCTCACTCTTCCCGCCTCCGCCGTTGGCTCATGCTGGCGTTACCAACGGCTACGGCAAGGCTCGCCGAAGCTTTCGCGAAGGCGGCGTTCGCGCGCGGCGCCTCGCTCCTCGCGCGGCGCTCGTCGTGCTCTCGGCCCATTCGGGCCGGTCTCGCGGCAGACGCGCTGGCTGCCGCTCGGCAGGCTGCAGACGCATTTTTCGGCAGCCTGTCGCGTGTCGAGCGTATTTGTAGCATTGCGCACGTTCCCGGACAAGCCCGCAAGCTGTTTCCGTCGCGACTCATGATGTGGTATCCATGCATCTCTACCAGCTGGAGGTGTGCATTGAGGAAGTCCAATTGGTTTGCACTGTTAACTGTCTGCCTGGTGACACCCGCTCTGGCGAGCGCCCAGGTGCCCCACCCCCAGGACGTGTTCGGCTTCGACGTCGGCGAAGACTACAAGATCGCCGACTACAGCCAGATGCTGGAGTACTACAAGAAACTCGACGAGGCGAGCGATCGCGTCCACATGGTCGAGTTCGGGAAGTCCGCACTCGGAAAACCCATGCTGCTGCTCTTCATTTCCAGCGAGGCCAACCTACGCGAGCTGGAGCGGTGGCGCTCGATCAGTGAGCGGCTCGCGAGAGCACGCGGGCTCACGAAGGACGAGGCGCGCAAACTCGCCAGAGAAGGCAAAGCCGTGATCTGGGTGGACGGCGGCATGCATGCCACCGAGCGCGCTCACGCCCAGATGACCTCGCTCCTCGCCTACAAGGTTGCCACCGAGGAGACGGAGGAGATGAAGCGTATCCGCGAGGACGTCGTGCTAATTCTGAACCCGGTGATCAATCCCGACGGGCTCGACATCGTCGCTAACTGGTACCGCAAGAACCTGGGAACTCCCTTCGAGACCACGAGTCCACCGGAGCTCTACCATCATTATGTAGGCCACGACAACAACCGCGACTGGTACATGATCGAGCAGAGCGAGAGCCGGGCCGTCTCGAAGGTCCTCTACCATCAGTGGTATCCGCAGATCGTCTACAACCACCACCAGACCGGACCGCCCTGGACGCGCATCTTCATTCCACCGTTCGCCGACCCGGTGAATCCGCACATCCCTGCTGGCGTCATCACCGGAGTGAATTTGGTCGGAAACGCCATGCACAACCGTTTCGCCGCCGAGGACAAGCCCGGGGTCATCTCGCGCGTCGTCTTCAGCATGTGGTGGAACGGCGGCGGACGGACCTCACCCTATTTTCACAACATGGTCGGAATCCTCTCGGAGACGTCGCACCCCTCGCCCACGCCGAGGTATTACGACCCGGAGAAACGTCCCGAGTACATCGACCTCTATGGAGGGCGCCGCGCGGGCACGATCTCGGCAAGGGAGCCGAGCATCTTCTACCCCTACCCGTGGGAAGGTGGATGGCTCCATTTGCGTGACGCCATTGACTACATGATCACCGCCACTATGGCGACCCTCGATCTTGGCGCGAAGCGGCGCGAGGACTGGCTGTTCGGCATGTACCGGATGGGCAGCGCCGCGATCCGGGAGGGAGAGGCGGGCGGACCGTTCGCCTATGTGATCCCGCCCGAACAGTGGGATTCCGGCGAAGCGGTGGAGCTCGTCAACGCCCTCGGCCGCGGTGGTGTGGAGATCCAGCGTGCGACCGCCGACTTCCGGGCGGGCGGCACCAGTTATCCGTCAGGCTCCTACATCATTCCTGCCGGCCAGGCATTTCGGGCCTATGTGCTTGATTTGCTGGAGCCACAGGACTACCCGGATCGGCGAACCTATCCAGGCGGGCCGCCCGAGGCTCCGTACGATCTCGCCGGGTGGACGCTTCCGATTCAAATGGGGATCAACGTCGCACGGATCGAAGAGCCCTTCCAGTTCTCGGGACAAGAGGTCGACCAAGCGTCGTTACCCAGCGGTGGCGTTGCGGGGAGCGGCAGCGCCGGCTACTTGTTGTCGCATCGCCCCAACGCCAGCGTGCGCGCGGCTAATCGTCTGTTGAAAGCCGGCGACGAGGTGAGCTGGACCGGCGAGGATTTCTCGGCCAGTGGCGAAAGCTTCGAAGCGGGAACGATCTTCATCGAAGGAGGGGACGGGACGGGAGACCGTGTCCGGTCGCTGGCGAGCGAGCTCGGCTTGAGTTTCACCGCGACCGGCACCCGGCCGGACGTACCGCTGTACCTGATGCACCTCCCCAAGGTGGCAATGTACAAGTCGTACGTGTCCAACATGGACGAGGGATGGACACGTTTTCTCCTCGAGCGCTACGAGTATCCGTTCGAGAACCTGCACGACCCGGATATCCGGGCGAAGGATCTCACGCAGTACGATGTCATCATCCTCCCCGATCAGAACGAGAACAGCATCCTGAATGGCCACGCTCCCGGCACGATGCCGGAGGAGTACGTCGGAGGGATCGGGCTCGAGGGTGCTCTGGCGCTGGAGAAGTACGTGGAGCAAGGCGGCACCATCGTCGCCCTCGATAAAGCCGCCGATTTCGCCATTCGGCAGTTCGGACTTCCTGTCCGGAACGCGGTAGCCTCGGCGACGGAACAGCAGTTCTTCATCCCCGGCTCGCTCATCGCCCTCGACGTGGACAACTCCCACCCGCTCGCCTACGGAATGCCGGAGGACTCGACGGCGTTCTTCGTGCGCAGCCGAGCCTTCGAGGTGGTGAAACCGGCGGAGGCGAACGACAACAAAGCGCCCGCGCAGCCGGTCGAGGTCATCGCGAGCTACCCGAAGGAGAACCTGCTTCAGAGTGGGTGGGCGCTCGGAGCGGAAGAGCATCTCGGCGGCAAAGCGGCCATGGTGCGTGTGCGGCACGGGGAGGGAGACGTGATTCTCATCGGCTTCCGCAGCCAGTTCCGGGCCCAGCCCCGTGGGACCTTCAAGCTGCTTTTCAATCCCCTACACGGTGCGACCATCGAGGGGCTGCCGCGGAAGATCGGCGGGACGACGGAGTTGGGAAACTAGTACTCCGTAGGAGAAAAATCTTTCCCGGGCAAGATTTTGTTCTCATGCTGGTCAACACATGATGGTCGGGCGAAGTGGCCCTGGGGCGCCGTAGCCTTGGGCGAAGGCGCCTCAGTAGCCCATCAATCGCGGCAAGAAGAGCACGATCTCCGGAACCAGCGCGATCACGACGGTGAGCACCAGCATCAACGCGAGATAGGGCAACAGGGCACGGCTGACCCGGGCCGGCGTCACGCCTGCCACCGAGCAGGCGACGGCAAACACCCAGGAAAGCGGGATCGAGTTTATGGAAGGCGCAGCCGGGACGCGGCGGTCATCGAGTGGTACCGGCTCGCAGGCCTCAGGAGCGGTGCTGCGACGACCCGTCGCTCGGATGATGACTGTCCCGCAGGATCGGGTTCTCAGCAGGGTCCGCGACGGCGCTCAGGAAAAGGCCCGGTTGTTCGCGGTGCGGTTGTTCCCAGAGCAGATCGAGTACCTCGAGCAGTAGATCGCGGCGGCTGATCTGGCCGACCAGCTGGCCTTCGCGAAGTACCGGGAGGCGACGACGGTTGGAGTCCGGGAAGATTCTGGCGATCGCCAGGAGATCCAGGTCCTCCTCGATCGTCTCGGCGGAGGTGTCCATGAAGTTGGAGATCTGCGTCGAGGGTAGCTCTCCGCCGCCGCGCGCTTTCTGACCCTTGACGAAGCGGGCCAGGTGATGCTCGGCACTGAGAACGTCGTACGGACTGATCTGGCCGATCAGTTTTCCGTCCTTCAAGACGGGTAGCCGCCGGTAGTACGTGTCGTGGAACATCCGAGCAACCTCGAGAAGGTCCATCGTTTCATCAATCAGTCGGCCGCGGTCCGTGTTCATGAACGCGTCCACTCGGCTGGACGGTACCTGCTCGTAGGCCGAGTTGATCAAAAGGCGCATGATGTAGCGTTCGGAGAAGACCCCCAGAAATTTCCCCTCCGCGTCGACGACGGGAGCCCCCGAGAAACGTTGCTTGAGGAGCATCGAGATCGCTTCGATGGCGTCGGTTTCGGGACCCAGCGTGAGGAGCTTCTTCGACATGAACTCGCGCGCTTGGGGAAGATGTATCGTCTCCACCGCGGCGTCGCGAGCCGTCACGTAAAGGACTCTCATGCAGCTGCGATCCGAAAGCATACCGAGATAGCGCCGGTCGCTACCGACCACGGGGGCGCCGCTGATGCGATGGCGCAGAAGTCGACCAATGCCCCGAAGAACCTCGTCTTCCGGACCTACGGTGACGAGTTTCGTCACCATGATCTCCTTGGCCAGAGGTAGGCGGCTCATCGTTCTATCAGGCTATCAGGACTCGGTCTGTGGCATGTCGGCGCTCCTCCAGCTGCCCTTCATCTTTCCCCCTATTGACTCACACTGGTGCGGGAAGTCCAAGCTGCAGTCGGTGAGCGGTTTGCGCAGCAAAGGGTCCATCAGCTCATGGATATCGAGCCGCATCGCTTCCCTCGAATAGGCGGCCAGGTCGAGGATTCCTGTGTCCATGCGGATCGCGTCCTCAGGGCAGACCTCGACGCAGTATCCGCAATAGACGCAGACGCCCAGGTCGATGTCGAAGCGGACCGGGTACTTCTCGACGTTTGGGTCTGGATGCTCATCCGGCACGATGGTGATGCATTTGGCCGGACACACCGTCTCACAGAGCATGCAGCCCACACAGCGGGGGGTGTTGTCCTCGCGTACGGTGAGCCGGTGGCGGCTTCGGTACCTCGACATGAGGGGCCTGAGCTCTTCGGGATACTGAATGGTGGCGCTGGCGCGAAGATGCAGGAGACGGCCAAAAAGGTGGGCGATATGAAGGAAGAGGTTACGGAAGAAGTGCGCAAAGGTGATCTTGAGGCCGGAGAAGATCTGGGGGAGGTAGGTCTTCTCCCAGAAGGTCAGCTGGGGCCTGCGGACAACTTTGACGGCCATCAGGCGTTCTCCTCGAAGAAAACTAGCACGATCGCGGTGAGCGCGGTGTTGCCCACCGCGATCGGGAAGAGCCCTTTCCAGCCGAGGCTCATGAGCTGGTCGTAGCGGAAGCGCGGCAGGGTCCATCGTATCTGCATGAACACGAAGCAGAAGATCAGGACCTTGATCGAGAAGCTCGTCACTCCGAGGAGCGCGTAGAACCAGTTGGCGAGCGGGAGCTCTCCTCCCCAGGGGAAGTGGAAGCCGTCCGGCAGGAGGAAGGGTACCTGCCACCCGCCGAAGAAGAGGGTCGTCGCGAGGCACGCCACCACGATGGTCTCGAGGAAATCGGTGAGGAAGAACATCCCGAACTTCATGCCGCTGTACTCGACGAAGTACCCGACGATCTCCGACTCTGCTTCCGGCAGGTCGAAGGGGACTCTCTTGGTCTCGGCGAGGGCCGCGGTCAAGAAGACGATGAAAGCGACAGGCTGAGT
This sequence comes from Candidatus Marinacidobacterales bacterium, assembly GCA_965237685.1. Taxonomy (GTDB): domain Bacteria; phylum Acidobacteriota; class Vicinamibacteria; order Marinacidobacterales; family SMYC01; genus CBDEGF01. The sequence goes on along the minus strand of CBDEGF010000002.1, from coordinate 783,233 downwards.
GACGATTCCCCACATCGGGACCCACCCGCCGATCATATACCCCTGGGCCCGCACCAGCTCGGCCAGGTCCATGGTCTCGTAGACCATGATCACACCGACGATGGAGATGCCCAGAGCGACCTCATAGGAGATCATCTGCGCGGTCGCCCGTAGCCCGCCCATGATGGCGTAGTTGTTGCGCGAAGCGAAGCCGGCGAGGATCACGCCGTAGACCCCGAGGGAGAGCATGGCGAAGATGAAGAGCAGCGCCGCGTTGATGCTAGCCACCTGCAGGTTTATGACCCGGTCGAAAAGGATGAGCTGGTCGCCGAAGGGAATCGCGGCAAAGGTCACCAAGGCGAAAAAGACCGAGAAGAAGGGGGCCAGGGTATGGAGGGTCTTGTCCGCCCCGGCCGGGACGATGTCCTCCTTGGTGAACAGCTTGATCGGATCGGCGATGCCATGGAAGAGTCCCAGCGCTCGAAAACCGAAGATGCTGGCGCGGTTGGCCCCGATTCGGTCCTGGATGAGGGCTGACTGCTTGCGCTCCACCCAGGTATGAAAACCCGCCAGATTCAGGACCGCGAAAAAGACCAATCCCGCCAGAGCGACCTTGATGGCCAGGATTTCGATCATGGCTCGACCGCCTCAACACTAATGTCGGCCCCTCGCGCTCCGATGGTCTCGTAGCTCAGTCCCTCGAAGGGGCCCGACGCCTTGGCCAAGCCGTCGAAGATCTCCTGCGGTCCCCGCCACTCCAGCGACTGCCCCAACCGCTCGGCTAAATCGAGGAGAATGCGCCAGTCCTCACGCGCGTCTTCGAAAGGTGCGAAGGCCCGGCCGATGCGCTGGACCCGGCCGTGACAGTTGACGAAAGTGCCATCCTTCTCCACGTAGGCGGCACTCGGCAGGACCCAATGGGCGAACGGCACGGTCGCGTTGTCGTTGGTGCCCGAGAAGACGAAGAGCTCCACTTTCTCGGAGAGCTCCCGGACTCTCTCCTCGCCAAAGAGCTCCACCAGATCGTGCCCGAAGACCCATACGGCACCGAGCTTCCCGGCGACGGCCTCGTCCACGATCTGCTCGGCGTCCGGTGCCTCGGGGCCGGCCAAACCCAACAGCGTCGCTCCCCGGGTGTTAGGGTTCTTGTCGCCCTTGATGAGGAAGTCGTCGGCAGAGCCGGGCTCCTCCCCAACGGAAGCGATGACTCGGGCTCCCAGGGAATTCTGGAGAATCTCTCGGATCAGGAAGAGCTCCTCATTGGTGAGCTGGGCCGAGGCGATCACGGCGATCCGTGCACCGCTGCCTTTGTCGTTGCCACCCTCGCCCAACTCCGCCAACGTCGTCGAGATCGCGGTGAGGGCCTGCTCCCAGGTTGCATCCCCGTGGACGGCACCGGCCACCGCCGGCCCCTGCTGCACCTTCGTGATCCGTGCCCTATCCAACCAGCCGAAGCCGTAGCGCCCCTCGTCGCACAACCACCATTCGTTGACGTCCGGGTTGTAGCGGGGCTTGATGCGCACGAGCCTGGCCCCGTCGTTCAGATGAGGCCTGTCGAGCACGAAGTGTAGATCGACGTTGCAGCCCTGGCTGCAGCCGTTGCAGACGGTTGGGGCGCTCGAAAGGTACCAGACCCTGGCCGCGAAGCGGAAGTCCTTCTCGGTCAGGGCGCCGACCGGACAGATGTCCACCACGTTCGCCGAGTAGGGATTGTCGAGCACCTCGCCGGGGTAGATCCCGAGCTCGGAATGGTCGCCGCGGTTGAAGATGCCGAACTCACCGGTCTCGGTGATCTCGTCCGTGAAGCGTACGCAGCGGGAGCACAGGATACAGCGCTCCTGGTCGAGCATCACATGGGGACCCAGCTCCACCGCCTTTTTCTTCTTGACCTTCTGCTCCCGGAACCTCGGGTCGTAGAGCCCGAAGTTCATGTAGAAATTCTGCAGGTCGCATTCACCGGACTGGTCGCAGACCGGGCAGTCGAGCGGGTGGTTGGCGAGGAGAAACTCCAGCACGGACCGGCGCCCGTCCTCGGCCTCGTCGCTCCGGGTGTGCACGACCATCCCCTCCCTGACCGCCAGGTTGCAGGCGATCTCTAGCTTAGGGGATTTCTCGACGTCGACGAGACAGATACGGCAGTTGCCGGCGATCGAGAGGCCAGGGTGGTAGCAATAGCGAGGAATGAAGATCCCGAGCTGCTCCGCCGCCTGGATGACGGTGGTTCCTTCGGGAACGGTGATCTCGCGCCCGTCGATGCTCAGGCTAGGCATGGGCGACCTCTGTGCTCCGGGGCGAGCGCTCGGTGCGGATGTACTCCTCGAAATCGCTCCGGAATTTCGCGATGTAGGACTGCACCGGCCAGGCGGCCGCGTCTGCGAAGACGCAGATGGTCTTTCCTTCCATGTCGCCGGCGATGGTGAGCAGGTCATCCAGGTCCTGAATCTTCCCCCGCCCTTCGATGATACGGTGCACGATACGAAGTACCCAGCCGGTCCCCTCACGGCACGGCGAGCACTGTCCGCAGGACTCGTCCGCGAAGAACTTGGCTGCCGACTCGAGCGCCTTCACCATGCTGGTGGTGTCGTCCATGACGATCACGCCTCCGGACCCGGCCATGGTGCCTGCGGCCCGGAGGGAGTCGAAGTCCATGGCGACGTCGATCTCAGCGGCGGTCAGGATCTTGGCCGAGATACCCCCGGGGATAACGGCCTTGAGCTGGTTGCCGTCGCGGATACCACCGGCCCTCTCGATCAGCTCTCGTAGTGTGATCGAGACCGGCGCCTCGTAGACGCCGGGCCTGACAACGTGTCCGCTTACGCAGAAGAGGCGAGTGCCGCCCTGAGTCTCGGTGCCGATCTCCTTAAATCGTTCGACTCCGTGGCGCAGAATGAACGGCACGCAGCACAGGGTCTCGACATTGTTGACGATCGTAGGGCAGGAGAAGAGACCCGAGATCGCGGGGAAGGGGGGCTTGAGCCGCGGGAAGCCCTTCCCTCCTTCGAGCGAGGTCAGAAGCGCCGTCTCTTCGCCGCAGATGTACGCCCCCGCACCACGGTGGATGACCACATCCAGATCGAAACCGGTCCCCTGGATATCCGCGCCCAGCCAACCGCTTTCGTGGGCCTCGTCGATGGCGCGCTGTAGGCGATGAGCCGATCGGAAGTACTCGCCGCGGATGTAGACATAGGCCTTGTGACAGTCGATGGCGTAGGCGGCAATGATCATGCCTTCGAGCAGCGAGTGTGGGTCGCGCTCCATGAGGTAGCGATCCTTGAAGGTACCGGGCTCGCCCTCGTCGGCGTTGACCACCAGGTACTTCGGCTTGGCCGTGTCCTCGGGGATGAACGACCACTTCCTACCGGTCGGGAACCCTGCGCCGCCCAGCCCGAGTAGATTGGCATTGAGAACCTCGTCGGTCACCTGCTTCGAGGTCATCGAGGTGAGAGCCTTCCGCGCCGCGACGTACCCGCCATCGGCCAAGTAACCATCCATCCATGTCCCGTCGGGATCGCCGAAGCGCAACGACAGCACCGGCCCATCCGTCGAGATGTAAGGCGTGGGCTCCGGGGTCGACTCCGGGGTGTTGGGCTCTGTCAGCGCGTCCTTGATGATCCTGTCGACAGTTTCGCCTTCGAGAGGACCGACGAAGCGTTCGTCGAGCTGAGCCATGGGAGACATTTCACAGGCGCACAGGCACTCGACCTCGGTGAGGGTGACCTCGCCCCCAGGGGTCGTCTCGCCAGGGCGGATGTTCAACGCGTTCTCGATCTGATCTAGCACATCCCCCGCGCCGCGCAGCATGCAGGGCAGGCTCGTGCAGACTCGAAGCTCCCGCCGGCCCGTAGGCTCGGTGTGGAACATGTTGTAGAAGGAGACGGCCTCGCGCACCTTGGAGCGGGACACCCCCAGGATGCCTGCGACCCAGACCTCCGCGTCCGGAGCGACGTAGCCTTGATTCTCTTGAACGAGCCACAAGAGAGGCAGCATGGCCGCCTTGGGGTACTCGTAGCGTTTTCGAATCTCCTCTGCACTTCCTTGGAGGGCTTCGAGGTCTGAGAGCTTCAACGGTCGAGCTCCCCACCGATCATGTTCACCGAGCCGAAGGTGGGAATGATGTCGGCCACCATGTCCCCCTCGAGGAGTCTGGGCAGCGCCGACATGATGGCGAAGCAGGGCGGGCGACACCGCAACCGGTAGGGCCCCCCACCTCCGTCACTCACCACGTAGAACCCCAGCTCCCCATTGGCTCCCTCCACCGGGAAGTAGACCTCCCCCTTCGGCGCCCGCACCCCGTGGCCGAGCATGACCAGCTTGAATTGCTGCATCAGCCCTTCGATGTTGCCGTAGGTGTCCTCCTTGGCCGGCAGGAAGACCTGTTTCTGGTCCGCGGCAATCGACGGATACTGGGCCCGACCGGAACCCTCGAGGGTCGGACCGGCGACGGCGCAACCGCCCGAGATGGCGTCGATGTTCCCCACCTTGGCGAGGTCGACCATCTCCGCGGCGGGGATCGGGCGCCCGGTTTCCGGGTTGGTCAGCACCGGTCCGGGCGGCAGGTCGCGAAGAGCTGCCTCCACGATGCCCATCGACTGCTCCATCTCTTCCATGCGGACCAGGTAGCGATCCATGTTGTCGCCCCGGCTCCCCACCGGCACGTCGAAGGGCAGGCGATCGTAGACGGCGTACGGGCAGTCCTTGCGGACGTCGTAGTCGGCGCCGGTGGCGCGAAGGAAGGGACCGGTGATCCCGTACGAGATGGCCTCTTCGGCGGAAATCACACCGGTGCCGTTCATGCGATCGGTAAAGATGCGGTTGCGCGTCAAGAGCCCTTCCGCTTCGACAAGGACTTTGCGGGTCTCCACGAACGCCTGGGCGCAAGGCTCGGCGAAATCGTCCTGCAGGTCGGCCTTGACGCCGCCCACGCGGCAGTAGCTCACGGTCATCCGAGCCCCGGTCACCTTCTCCACCAGATCCCAGAGGTACTCCCGGGCCTTGATCATGTAGAGAAAGACAGTGAACGCCCCCAGCTCCATGGCGGTCGCACCAACGCAGGTGAGGTGGTCCCCGATCCGGGAGATCTCCGAGAGAATGACCCGAATGTAGTGGCAGCGCTCAGGGACTTCGATCTGAAGCAGCTTCTCCATCGCCATGCAGTAGCCCATGTTGTTGATCAGCGGCGATACGTAGTTGAGCCGGTCGGTGTAGGGGATGACGCCGTTGTAGTCGACGACTTCCGCCATCTTCTCGAAGCCGCGGTGGAGGTAGCCGATCTCCACTTCGGTCTCTTTGATCTGCTCCCCATCGAGCCTGGTCACGAGACGGACGATGCCGTGCATGGCCGGATGTGCCGGACCGATGTTGAGCATCATTTCCCGCGTCTCGAGACGCGCGGGCTGTTTGGGTGTCGTGTGCGTCGTCATGTCTAGTTGAGGGGTCCGACTAGTGGCTGGCGCTTCCTGACGGGATAGTCCTTGCGCAGCGGGTGGCCTTCGAACTCTTCGTACATGAGGATGCGCTTGAGGTCCGGATGCCCCCGAAAGCCGATCCCGAACATGTCCCAGACCTCGCGCTCCAGCCAGTTGGCTCCGGGCCAGAGCGACGTCAGAGAATCCACCTCCGGGGATGTTTCATCTTCTACCGGAACCTGCAGTCGCAGCCGATGCTTTTTGACCATCGAGAAGAAGTGGTACACGACCGCGAAGCGCGCCGCGTCCGGCGGCCCGGGCCACGGGTCCTGATCCGGAATCTGAAGAGAGGGGCTCACCGTCACTCCGGAGGAGGCGAAGAAGGCCGGAGCCGGCCCTTTGCCGAAAGCGGAGTAGTCGACGGCGGTCACGTCCACGAGGAAGTTCATTTGCAAGGCCGGGTCTTCCTTGAGAAAGCGGGCCATCTCGAGGAGCGAGTCCGGCCGCAGAACCACGGTGGCGTCGCCCCGGTAGATGTAGGAAGCCAGAACGTAGTCCGGAAAACGGTTGGTAACGGACTCGATCAGGGAAGAGGTATTCATACCTCGAATCCTCCGTCCATGAGGTCCGGCGGGCGCTTCTCGGACGCCGGCCGCTTACCCCTGGTGTGCTGGCCCTGGATCTTGTCCTGGAGCTTCATCAGACCGTCGAGGACCATCTCCGGTCGCGGCGGGCATCCCGGTATGTAGACGTCCACCGGCATGATCGTATCGATGCCCATCACGGTCGCGTAGTTGTCGTAGAAACCGCCCGTGCAGGTGCAGACGCCGAAGGCGACCACCCACTTGGGGTCGGCCATCTGCTCATGGATGCGCATCAAGACCGGCGCCATCTTGTGACTGATCGTACCGACCACGAAGAGCACGTCGGACTGGCGCGGCGAGAATCTGGGGAGGCCGGCTCCGAAGCGGTCGACATCGTAGTGAGAGCAGGCCGTTGCCATGTACTCCATCCCGCAGCAAGCAGTCACGAACGGGTACTGGAAGATCGAGAACTTCCGAGCCCAGCCCAGGGCTTCATCGAGTCGGCTAGTGAGAAACGACGGTTCGCTCTTCATATTCACTTCCAGTCTTCACTTCCAATCTAGCGCACCGTTGGCCCAGGCGTAGACGAAGCCCACCATCAGCACCCCAAGAAAGACCCCCATCTCGACCAGGCCCAAGGCCCCGAGCGTGCGGTACACGACAGCCCACGGGTAGAGGAAGACGAGCTCGACGTCGAACAGGATGAACAGGATCGCGATGAGATAGAACTTGACCACCAACCTGCCCATCGGCAGGGAGAAGGGTTCTTGGCCGCACTCGAACGGCGACAGCTTGACGGCGCTAGGGTTCTTCTTCCCCAGGGTGGAGCCGGCCACCACCATCATGCCGGTGATCCCTGCGGCCAAGACGATGCTCACCGCAATCCCGACGTATTCGTTCACTGCTGAGTACCTCGGGTCCAATATACAGGACTGCCGACTTTCATGGCGACACCGCCCAGGACATGAGACTGGCGGGTGAGATTCCACCGATCAGAGTGACCAGCGCGGCCACCGCAAGCGCCGCGGACACCGCCGCCGGCCAGCGTGGCGGTGCTGGCTCCTGGGGCTCCCTCATGAACATGTACACCGCCACGCGCATGTAGACGAAGGCTGACACCACACTGCAGGCCACGGCCAGCACCGCGAGCACCATGTGGCCGGCGCTGACGGCGCTCAGGATGACGACGAACTTGGCAACGAAACCGGCTGTTGGAGGGAACCCGGTCAATGACAAGAGGAAGAGCAGCATGAGAGCCGCCGCTACGGGCCGCTGTGCGGCCAGGCCCCGATAGCCGTCCAGGGTTGCTCCCCGCTCACCCAGGGCGATCACTACGCCAAAGGCGCCAAGAGTCATGAACACGTAGAAGAAGGCGTAGGTCATCGTCGCCGAGGTCCCTTCGGGAGTGCCGGCGAGGAGGCCCAGGATGGCGTAGCCGACATGCGCGATAGAGGAGTAGGCCAGGAGGCGTTTCATGTCGGTCTGGGCCAGCAAGGTGATGCTGCCAACCACGATGGAGAGAGCCGCGAGACCCGCAAGAAGCACCGACAGGACCTCGGCTGCCGAGCCGTACGCGACCATCGTGACCCGTCCCAGAGCTGCGAGACCCGCCGCCTTGGATCCGGCTGCCAAGAAAGCTGCAACCGGTGCGCTCGCACCCTGGTAGGCGTCCGGCGCCCAGGAGTGAAACGGCACTGCCGCGATCTTGAAAGCCAGGCCGCCCAGCACCAGCAAGATGGCCGCCACGAGAAGCGGGCTTCTACCCGGGCCGTGCTCGGAGAAGGCCGACGCCACGGTCACGAAGCCGGTGCCGCCCGCGAAACCGTAGGTGAGGCTGATCCCGTAGAGGAGCAGGGCCGAGGCGAAGGAAGCAACGAGGAAGTACTTGATCGCCGCCTCGTTCGACGTCGGACTCTGCACGTTGATCCCCACCAGGATGTAGGAGCAGACTGTCATCAACTCCAGGCCCAGGTAGAGGGTCAGTAGATCCACGGTCGAGACCGCGAGCATCATTCCGGTCGAAGCCAGGAGCAGAAGGGCGTGGTACTCGCCGCGCGGAGCCTCGTCCTCCTCGCCGCTGCTCACCGAGAGAAGCGCGGCTAGAGTCAGGGCGGCGGCGATCAGAATCTTGAAGAACCCGGAGTAGCCATCCTGGGTGATCATTCCTCCGAACCCTGTTTCGGTGTCCGAGGGCAGGACCCAGACCGAGGCCAGGGCGGCGGCGAGCGCCGCTAGAACCGTCCCGACCGCCGCGGCGGGCCCTCGCCGGATGCGGGGCGCCAAGAGAATGAGCGCTAACGCCGTGCCGATCAGCATCAGCTCCGGGATGACCAGGGCCAGGTCTGAGACGGCGACACTGGCAGTGCTGTTCATGGCACGACTCCGGCAAGGAGTTCGGCCACGGGCGCACGAAGATAGGAGAGGACGAGCTCAGGATAGAGGCCGAGAGTCACGGCGAGGATGGCCAATGGCAAAAGCGTCGCCACCTCGCGTGGGTTGAGCTCGAGCTCGAGCCCGTCCAACCCCGAGTTGGTCTCACCCATCACCACGCGGTAGTAGAGCCAGACGAGGTAGGTGGTTCCCAGGGCGACGCCCCAGATCGCCATGGCCCCGAGCCAACCCTGGGTCTTGAAAGCGCTACCGACGATCAGGAACTCCCCTACGAACGAATTCAGACCCGGAAATCCCGCAGCAGCCAGACAGAATAGCGCCAAGAACGTGGCGTAGACCGGCGCGGCCTTGCCAACCCCCCCGTAGTCCTTGATCTCTCTCGTGTGGGTGCGTTCGTAGACCATGCCGACGCACAGAAAGAGCGCCGAGGTGACGATTCCGTGGTTGATCATCTGGAGGATCGCGCCCTCGACCCCCCGCTGGTCGAGGGTGAAGATGCCCAGAGTTACGAAGCCCATGTGGCTCACGCTGGAGAAGGCGATGAGGCGCTTGATGTCCTTCTGGACCAGGGTCACGTAGGCGCCGTAGACGATGGCTACCGCGGAGATAGCGAGCATGGGTTTGAGAAAGAACTGTACGCCGTCGGGAAGAATCGGAAGCGAGACCCGCAGGAATCCGTAGGCGCCCATCTTGAGGAGGATTCCGGCCAGGATCACGCTGCCCGCCGTGGGGGCTTCGGTGTGGGCGTCCGGCAGCCAGGTGTGCACCGGGAACATGGGCACCTTGACCGCGAAGGCAGCTAGAAAGGCCGCAAAGAGCCAGCGCTGGGGATGGGGCTGCAGGCTCTCGCGCGCGAGGGCCTTGAAGTCCAAAGTGCCGCAGAGGTGGTAGAGCGCCATCATGCCCACCAGCATCAAGACGCTGCCCGCCAGGGTGAAGATCAAGAACTTGACCGCGGCGTAGACGCGCCTTTCGCCTCCCCAGACGCCGATCAACAGAAAGAGGGGAACGACGATGAGCTCCCAGAATATGAAGAAGAGAAACAGGTTGGATGCGGCAAAGAGCCCGATCATCGCCGTCTCCGCGACCAGCAAGGCGGCGTAGAACTCCCGCTCTCTGGTGCGAACCGCAATCCAAGAGGCTCCGACGCACAAGACGATCAAGACCGAAGCGAGGAAGATGAACAGCACGCTGATGCCATCCACGCCCATGCCGTAGGTGATGTTCCACGACGGGATCCACTCTAGTGTCTCGACGAACTGTAGAGCGCTCGAGGCCTTGTCGAAGTTCAGGTAGAGCGGCGCCGAGGCTGCCAGAGTCAGAAAGGCAGTGGCCAAGGCGATCCAGCGCGCGCGCCGCTCGCCCCCGAAAAGCAGCACCAAAGCCGCACCCACCAGAGGGAGGAAGGTCGCGACAGTGAGTACCGGGTAGTCCGTCATAGGGCGAGCATCAGAAAGGCCAGGAGAGCCAGGATTCCGGCTGCCATGATGAGTCCGTAGTGTTGGACATGGCCGCTTGCGACGGTCTTGAGGTGCTGGCTCAAGCTCCGGGTCGTGCGCCCCACGCCCACGAGTGCCGCATCGACCACCCCGCTGTCGAATCTCTGGAACAGACTCGCTACGCCCAAAACGGGCCGCCGGATCACGAGCTCGTAGATCTCACCGACGTAGCCGTACTCGAGACGCGCCAGGGGACTCAGGATCAAGTTCAGGAGACGGGTCAGACCACGGCGGTAGAACCAGTCGGTGTCGAGGCTGATCGTGCGCTCGGGATCGAGCTGGCTGAGCAGCAGGAAGAAACCCAGCGCCGTGAAGGCCAACATCCCGAGTGTGCTGGTGACGTGGGGCAGCGTGTAGGGAACGTAATCCACGGCGTTCGGAAGGTACGGGTAGAGGAGGAGTCCAGGGAAGACTCCGATCAAGATGCAGGCGGCCGCGGCCAGGCCCATGGCCACGAGCATGTTCAAGGGCGGCTCCTTGGCTTTAAGCCCCGTGTCCTTGCCGAAGAACATGTAGTAGGGAAGCTTGAGCCCGGTGTGCAGGAAGGTTCCCGCGGAGGCCAGGGTGAGCATGAGAAAGATCACCGTGAGGTGACCCTCGCCGGCGGCGGAGACCACCATCGACTTGCTCACAAAGCCGCTGAAGAGCGGCACCGCCGAGATGGCAAAGCCTCCGATCATGTAGAGTCCGAGAGTGACCGGCATGGTCTTATAGAGCCCACCCATGTCGCTCAGTTTTCGCAGCCCGGTCATCTGCAGGACGGCGCCGGCGCCCATGAACAGCAACGCCTTGTAGAGGATGTGCGCGAAGGCGTGGGCGGTGGCACCGTTGGTGGCCAGCGCCGTCCCGATGCCTACTCCGCAGACCATGTAACCGACTTGGCTGATGATGTGGTAGGCCAGCAGTCTGCGGGCGTCGTTCTCCAGCACCGCATACACCACGCCGTAGACCGCCATGATTGCCCCCAGCCACACCAAGAGCTCAGTGCCCGCGAAGCCGCGGAGCAAGACGTAGACCGCCGACTTGGTGGTGAAGGCGGTCATAAAGATGGCGCCGGTGACCGTGGCCTCGGGGTAGGCGTCGGGAAGCCACGCCCCGAGCGGCGGAACCGCGGCGTTGAGGAGAAAGGACGCAAGGATCAAGCACCAGGAGAGGCTGCCCGAGAAGGCTCCCATGTCCCCGAAGGCGATCGACCCGGTCTGAGCCCAATGGAGCACAATCCCCGCCAGGAGGAGGAGCCCGCCGAAAACGTGAACCAGAAGGTAGCGGAACCCGGCTTCCACCGCACTTCGTTCGCGGCGCAGAAAAACCAACAGCACCGACGAGATCGCCAACAGCTCCCAGAAGACGTAGAGAGAGAGGAAGTCGCCGGCGAACGTCACGCCGAGCGCACCTCCTGCATAAACCAGGGAGGCTACGTGCTGAGAATCTTCTTTGACATGGAGCGCGTAGATCATCCCCAACAAGGCCATGATCGAAAACACGTAGGAGAAGATCAGGCTCAGGCTGTCCACCCGACCGAACACCAGTTCCTGGCCGAGGAAGCTGACGACACCATGGGTGCCGGGAGTCATCAGAAGGCAATCGACCACGGCCGCGGCCGGCAGGACGACCATGGCGACGCGCTTGATCCGGCCCCCGAGCAACGGCAACACCCAGGCGCCCAGGATGAGGATGAGTCCCGGGTGGATCCACTCAATCGTCATAGTAGTCCTCGGGACGCATCAGCCATGCTTTTCCGATGAGCTTCGACAGCACGATGATCGCTACGCAGGAGATGAACCCATAGAGCGAGCCCCAGGCAAGCCAGCTCTCGAACGAGAAGTGGGGGTCGCCTGCGTGCCCTCCGTGAAAGACGAGCGGCAGAACGATCTCGGCCGCAACCACACCGACCAGGCCGACGTAGAACCAGAGCTTGACTCGCTTGAAGCGGACCGGATCTTCCAGCTGTCTCCCGAGGAAGCTCACGGCATCGCTCTTCCAGCCAACTCGAGCACCGGACCGGGAAAGAGGCCCAGGAGCAGGCTTACGGCGGCAGTGATCGCCAGGGGCACCACCATCCAGGGTATCTCATGGATTTCGTCGCTTTCGTCGCTTTCGCGAATGTCCGGGGGCTCCGACTCGAAGTAGGCCTTGAACACGATCGGAGCCAGGTAAGCCGCGCTGAGGAGCGAGCTGGAAAGGAGCACTCCCAGTATGATGGGGCTGTCGCGCTCCACCGCGCCGAGGACGAGGTACCACTTGGAGACGAAGCCGCTGGTGAGCGGAATCCCCACGATGCTCAGCGAGGCCAGCGAAAACGCCGCCATGGTCCATGGCATTCGCTTGGCCAGGCCGGAGAGCTGGCCGATCTCGGTCTTGCGGGTAGAGACGAAGATCGAGCCGGCGCAGAAGAAGAGTGTGATCTTCGATACGGCGTGGTTGGTGATATGTGCGACTCCGCCGGTGACACCACTGGAGTTCAAGAGCGTCGCTCCGAGAACGATGTAGGAGAGCTGGCTCACCGTGGAGAAGGCCAGCCTGGCTTTCAGATTGTCCTGACTGAGCGCGAGCAGCGAGGCGACCAGGATGGTCACCGAGGCAGCCACAAGGGCCACTTGATCGGCGCCGAGCTCGCGCATGGCGTCCCGACCGAAGACGAAGAGAAAGACCCGAACGGTACAGAAGACCCCGGTCTTCACCACGGCCACCGCATGCAACAGCGCGCTCACCGGCGTGGGCGCCACCATCGCCGCCGGCAGCCAGCTGTGCAGGGGCATGAGCGCGTTCTTTGCGAATCCAAAAAGAAAGAGGGCGAAGATCACGAGAAGCAGCGTCGGCTGCTGGGCGAGCTCGTCAGCGGGCAGGATGCCGCCGGCGCGAAACTCCAGGGTCCCGGCGAGGTTGTAGGTCAGTATGATGGCCGCCAGCAGGAACACCTTGGCGGCACCCAACAGATAAATTACGTACTTGCGGGCGCCGGCCCTGGCCTCGGCGTCTCCGTGGTGACCCACGAGCGGGTAGGTGACCAGCGTCAAGCCTTCGTAGAACAGAAACAGCGTGAAGAGGTTGGCGGAGAAGGCGACACCGACAGTAGCTGTAAGGGCTAGAGCGAAACAGGCAAAGTAGCGGGTCTGCGCGTGCTCCTCGAGAGTACGCATGTAGCCGATCGAGTAGGCCGAGGTGAGGATCCACAGGACCGATGCCCCCATGGCGAAGAGAAGACCGAAGGCATCCACCCGAAACGCCAGCTCGATACCGGGGAGGAGACGGAAGAGCACGATCCCGGGCGCGCCGCCCGCCAGGACCTCCGGCACCATGCTGGCAACGAGAGCGAGCATCGCGATTCCGGCGGCGAACGACCAGAGCTCCCTCAGGTTAGGGCGACGCTCACCCGTGAAGGCGATGAAGAGGGCGCCGAGGGCGGGCGCCAGTACCGCGAGCAGGGGTGTCACAGACATGCCCAGCTCGTACCGTTCCAACTTGATCCGCCAAGTGACGACCCCACATGATGGCAAGGCGGTGCAGTTCCGTGAGTTTGCATCTTAGGCGGAAATAGTTAGAACGGCACTCGGCGCTATCACCATCTGAGCTCGGTCAGGTCGCCGACTCCGACCCCGGGCTTGTTCCGGTTCAAGGCGATCATGAGCCCGAGACCGACCGCCGCCTCCGCAGCGGCCACGGCGATGACGAAGAGGGCCAGAACTTGACCCCGGGGGTCTTCGAGATGCCTGCTGAAGCCGACCAGGCTGAGGTTGACCGCGTTGAGCATGATCTCGGCCGAGATGAAAATCAGGATGATGTTGCGCCGGGCCAGGAAGCCGAACGCACCGATCCCGAAGAGGACCGCGCTCAATCCGAGAATCATTTCCAACGGCACGATCATGCCCCTGCCCCCCTCCGACGGGCGAGCACGATAGCGCCGACGATGGCCGCGAGGAGCAGCAGCGAGACCATCTCGAAGGGCAGCGCGAACGGACCGAAGAGCTCCATGCCGAGGTCCTCGAGGCTCCCCGGAGGCGGGCCATCCGCGGCCACCGGCGTTGCCGCGGCGGCGCTCGCGACTTCAAAGAGGTCTATGTCCGAACGGGCGAGCCAGCCCAATGCTGCGAAGGAGAGTCCCACCGCCGCGGCGAACGGCCAGTGCCGTCCGAAGCGCGGACGAGCATCCTCATCCGGCAGGTCGAGGAGCATCACCACGAAGAGATAGAAGATCAGGATGGCGCCGGCGTAGACGATGATCTGCACTGCTGCCAGGAACTCAGCGTCCAGGAGCAGGAACATGCCCGCCATGTGGACGAGGAGCACCAGCACCCAGAGCATGCTGTGGACCGGATTCTTGCGGGTGACGGCCAGCAGTGCGCTCACGACACTGGCGGCCGCCATGTAGTAGAAAACTGCCTGTGCGGTAAGCAACGTCTCCAACCGGAGTGACGACAGTGCCTCGCGCAGGCGTGGTCGCCCGAGCTCCCCTCCTCTTTCGGAATCTTGCCTGTGCCCGGGGGACGATAGTGAGCAGCAGAGGGATTGTCAACCGTGCGTATGCGTCCGGTGTCCCCATGACGCATTCGCCCCGGAATAGGGGGTTTATGGCACGGGAACTGCTAAGGGGTGGAGGCGGGAGTAGGCTGCCAGCGGTCGGGTAGAAGCTCGTGGATGCGTTTTTGTGGCCATCCGTCGGCGAGCTTGCGGAGCACGTCAGTGAGGTACGGGAGAGGCGGGACGTTGTGCTGTGCGCAGGTGCGCATGAGGCTGTAGAGAACGGCGGTGCGTCGCGCGGCGTCGTGAGAACCGCAGAAGAGATAGTTGCGTCGACCGAGTGCGATGGCCCTCATTTGTTGCTCACAGATATTATTGTCAAGGCTTAAGCGTCCATCGTCGACGAAGCGAGTGAGAGCGGTCCAGCGGTTGAGTGGGTAACCCGTGGCCATGGCAGGGTCCGAGCTGGGCGGTTCGCTTCGATGCGTCAGCACAAACCACCGTTTCAGCTTCTCGAGTACCGACGCCGAGCGCTCCTTGCGAAGTAGCGTCCGCTCGTCGACCGACAGCTCCCTCGCATCGGCCAGGCGTTCGATGCGATACATCCTTGCGATCAGCTTGAGCGGGTAGGCGACGCGGCAGTCCATGTCTTTGAGGGCAACCAGCCTTCGTCGTGCATGCGCCCAGCACCCGACTTCTTCCGCGGAGGCCACCGTGCCGTTAAACACGCGATCGAACACGCTCGCGGCGTCGGCCTGCACGTATCCCGTGCGGCCCGCCAAAAACTCCCACGGACCCGTCGCTCCTTCGCCCGTCGGCGCGTAGCGAAACACCACGTCTCGGTCGTCGCCCATGTAGCACCACATCGTGCCTCGCTCGATGTTCTCCGGGCTTTGCGGATCGAGCACTTTCACTCCGGTGGCATCGGTTCGGATGACATCGGCCTTCAGGACCCGCTTCTCCAACTGGTCCACAAGCGGCTCCACAAGGTTTGCCACCTCGCCCACCCAATCCGACATCGTGGAGACCGCAATCCCCGCGCCGCTACGGGCGTAGATACGATGCAAACGGTGAAAGGGAACGTGGTCTACGTACTTGCTCACCACCACATGAGCTAAAAGCGAGGCGTCAGCGCTGCTCCGCTCGATCACCGGGGCCGAGCCCTCGGCTCTCGTGACGCCTTCCCGGCACTTCCCGCAGGCGTACTTCTCCAGATGGTACTCATGCTCGATGAAGTGCCCCGGCACGTACTCGAGCCTCCGTCGGACGTCTTTACCGAGAGGCTTCTTGAGTTTGCCGCATCGAGAGCAGCCCCGCTCCTCTTCAGGTATCTCGCGCAAGTGAACCTGGCGTTCGATCCCGTCCGTTCGGATTGTTTCGCGGCGCGGTTTGTTGCCCTTGCCTCGTGGCCGAGTCTTTTTCGCTTCTTCGATCTGCTGTTCCAGCTCCGCGTCTTCCCGAGCCTCGGTTTGTGGGTCGAGCTCCGGCTCCAGCTCTTCACCACCGCTTTGGCTCATCAGCTGCTCGAACATCAGCTGGAGCTGTCCGGGGTCCACCTTCTCGGAGCGCTTGCCTACTCGTTCCCTCTGAAGCTTCAACACCATCAGCTCCAGCTCTCTCGATTTGCGCAACACCGCATCCAGCGCCGAGACCAGCAGGTCGAACGCTTCCTCCGTCTTGCCCTCGCTTGCTAGACTTCGGGCCGAATCCCGAATCTGCCCCAGAGCGTTGGGCGCCCTCGTACTGCCAGCGCCCTCTCGGCGCGACTGGGTCGATTCGGAGCTCGTGTTCACTACTTACGCCTTTGACGCAGCTGTTTCGCTAGCCCCTTGCGATTCTGATTGCCCAACTGAGCCACCGCCTCTCGCATCTTCGACCAGGCCTCGACTCCACGACGAACTTCCCGTTCGTGGCTTCGCGGGATGTACAGCGATGTCGACCGACCCTCCTCGTTGCGAAACTTCAGGTACAGGTGGGGACCATGGAGACGATTCGGGTCGGTTCGGCACCCGCAGGCGGTTTTACCACAGCGAAGCATGACCTCCGTAAGCGTGCCCGGTACAGCGTTCTCGCCGAGGGTTTGAAGCCGTTGCAGTAGTCGCGTCTTAGTCATATATAGAAGATTAAGACTAATCGCAAAAAGCAAGAAAGTCAAGTCCCTGCTGCGTTCTTGGGAAGAAAATCAGCCCTTCAACCGTGAAGGGCGACTCTCTTCTCCTCAGCTCGCTGATACCATCGCTTCCGGCGTCGAGCGCCACGAAGGTCCAACCCCTCCAGCATCAGTCCCAGCTCGCCAGAGTCCAACTCAACGTGCCTATCACCCGGACGCGGTGACGTCGGCAGTTCAAAGGTCCCTCGCTCCAGCCTCTTGTACAGCAAAACGTACCCCGTCCGATCCCAAGCGAGGATCTTCACACGATTCTGACGCCGATTCAGAAACACGAACAGATGACCGCTCAGGGGCGATTGACCGATCACACTCCGCGTCGCTGCAGCCAGCCCGTCAAAGCCGCGACGCAGGTCCATCGGCTCCGCCGCAACGTAGATCCTCACAGACGATGGGAGCATCCACATCACGCTCGACCTTCTAGAACTTCGAGCACCCGACCCAGCTCCTCAGATGAGAACCCCTCACGCACTCGTACGCGCCTGCCGTCCAACAACACCACCTCGATCGCGTCCCTCTCGCCTCCTCGCTCGCCTTCTCGCTCGCCTCCCACCAGGCGAACCGGATGAAACCGTACACTCCCCCTCGACCCGCCTTGCAGTCGCTCCGACCACCGAACCAGCCGCTGGGAGGTCAACCCGTACTCCCTGGCGAACTCCGAGACACGCTTCCCACTACGCTGCCATGACGACACAACATTCCGCGCATCCGCCTCTGCCCAGCGCCGCTTCCCTATCACTTTCGATATCCCCGCTGTCCTTCGCTTCGACATCTCTTGCCTCCTTCGTCCCCCGCCTCCAGTGGCGAGCACACAAAGGATGCCTCGGGAGCGACGTATCGTCCCATCGGCGTCGTCATCTGGAACAACGGCCAGTACCAGGCGAACCGGCGCTTCCTTTACGCCTACGGGGGCCGAGCCGCCGAGACAGGAAAGTTTCAGACGATTGACCCGAGCGTCGCACTCCCGTACTGGCGTTTCGACGAGCCCGCGCCAAATATCTTTACACTCAATTTCCTTGGCGATTCCGATCCGCTTGGCACCGTCGAGTTCAGCGCCAGCAACCCGATGCGGTTTTGGACAACCGACGGAGTTCCAGGCGTTAATCGCCTACCCTTGTTCAACACAGCGTCTGCGCCCGACCTTCTCAATGAGGAAGCAACGTTTGCCCTTGGCAACCCCGGCAACCTGTACCGACTGTTTCGGCAGTTGGAATTCAACCCGCACGGGTCAGCGCACACGGCCTTCGACGGTTCCATTGGGAGCATTGCAACGGCTGCGCGAGATCCGCTGTTCTTCCTGCTTCACTGTAACGTCGACCGGCTTTGGGCGAAGTGGCAGCGAAAGTTTGGTCGCTTCGATCCGGCGCTGGCGGCCTCATACGACAGCAATCCCTCTAACCCCATCGGCCACAACCTGCCTCACACAATGTGGCCGTGGAATGGAATCACTGGCGGGACACGTCCCCCAACGGCCCCTGGTGGTGCGATGGCGGCGTCACCCTGTGTCAACGCGCCGGGGCCAGAACCGCAAGTGCAGGACTGCCTGGATTACCAGGGATCCCTCACGAGCGTCTCCCGTATGGGATTCGACTACGACGATGTGTCACATATTTAACGTGCCGTGCCTGAGGAGATCGAACGATGGCGAAAAAACGTAAAGCTAAGAAGCGTTCGACAACGGCGCCGAAACCGAAGCGTCGGGCGAAAAAGTTGTCACCCAAACGCGCTATGTCAGTTGCGACAAACGCGAAGAAGAGTGTCAACGATCGAGTCGCCGCTATGGCACAGGTGCCTCTGGCGGTGTGTGAGGAAGACGACCACCTCCACGCAGTATTGGACGTCCTTCGCGACAAGAATGACTCCAAGGAGGTGCGGCTTGCAGCGCTACAGACGCTCCAGGCGGCCAGCTTCAGCACCGTCGCATTCGAATCGTGCCGCAGCGACTACATTGCAACTTTGCGCAAGGTGGCACACGATTCGGATGCCGAACTTCGACAGCGCGTGCTAGGCATACTCGCACGCGAGAAGGACAGCTTTGCGCAGAAGACACTCCTCCAGGGTTTGGAAAATCCTGAGAAGGCATTGGTGCCACCTGAAAAGGCACTGCAACTGCTCAGTTATGACGTTCACGCCGACGCCTATTCGGTAGCGCGCGCGATGGCAAAAAAGTCACCCAGCCACACTGCAAAACGAAAAGCCCTGCGATTGCTCGCGGCTGATGCCGGCTCAGCAAAGATGTTCGAGAAGATCTTGCGATCGGGTTGAACAGCTAACCCGCCTGTTGCGCGAAGAGCACCCGCTCTACGACCAGCGTGGTACGGCGGCCATCGTCCGGATGCGAGGTTGGGTCATGCTCGCTCTGGCGCGCGCCGGCGTGCCGGAAGCCGCGCTGGTCTACGTGCTCGAAGAACTCGAAACCGGCATCGATGCCTATCTTGTCGCGGCTGACACGTGTTGCACACTGCCGCCCGGTCTGAGCAGCATTTTTTCATGGGCGCGAAGTTCCCGTCGCGGCTGTGAGCCGATCGAGCAAACAGTGTTCGAGGATCAGGACTGTGCCTCGACCACCTTCAAGGAGTTCTTTCAGGGGAACCCCTCTATCGTCGTCTTCTTCTACACGCGTTGTGACAACCCAACTTTGCGAGATTGTGGTGGAGTCGGAGACTCGCCAGTAGAGTCGAAGCGGCGAATGATGACGGCGGCCCAGGAACTATCTCGCGAGGTAGGGGTCCGTGCAGCCTGTGAGGCGCTGGAGGTTTCGCCGGCGACGTTCTATCGTTGCCGGCAGTCCTCCAGCGCTTCGAAGCCCTCATCTGGCCGAGCGTCATCACCGCGAGCCCTCGCGCCCAAGGAGCGCCAGACGGTGCACGATACCTTGAACTCGGAGCGATTCGTGGACCAGGCCCCCACAGAGGTCTACGCGACGTTACTGGACGAGGGTAAGTACCTGTGCTCAGTGCGCACCATGTATCGCATCCTCGAGGAGCATGCCGAGCTGCGAGAGCGGCGCGTGCTCGGTGTTGTACCAGCCGAACAGATCTCTACAAACGTCGCGAGCGTGTTGGGCCGACCCGAACCGCTTGGGGAACTCGGGACGGTATTTGAGTGTTTTGAACTGACTCTCCGAGTAAGGATTGTCGTTGGAAACGTGGGGACGGCTGTGGGTCTTCGTCACCCCGAGGTCTGAGAGGAGCATCGCTAGCGGCTTGGATTTCATCGACGTGCCGCGGTCGGCGTGAAGCGTCAGCTGCCCTGAAACGATTCCCTACTTCGAACAGGTCTCGTTGATGAGACGCTTCGCAAGCTCCGCACTCTCTCGCTCGGCCACCATCCACCCCACGACGTAGCGGCTGAAAATGTCCATGATCACGTACAGGTGGAAGTACGCCCATTTCATGGGACCGAGAAGCTTCGTGATGTCCCAGGACCAAACCTCGTTGGCTCCCGTCGCCACAAGGACCGGCTTTTCGTAGTTTGGGTGGCGGAGCTGACTATCACTCCGGCATCGGCCTGCTTACACCCGAGTCGGTGCACTACGGCCGGGCGGCGACGATCGTCGAAGGTCGCCAACAGGTGCTCTTGGACTTCTTCGAAGCCGAAATACCCTCAGCGGCGTGGATCAATCCGCCGGCGACGAAAACGACGCCTCAGATTGGCGCACAAGCCACGTCCGAGGCCTTCGACGACCTGCAGGTACCCCTGATTTGCAACGTTTACGGGGATCCCGTCGTCTCCGACTCGGCCGCCTCAGTGACCCGCACGCAACAGAACCACGCGGGTACTCAGGGAAACCCGGCGTGACGGTTCGTCCGCCGCCCACCGCACGTGGGCCCCTTCACCGACGGCGACACATAAGCGGTTGCTCACTAAATACACGATCTCGGTGTCTCAAAGTCATTGACAATTACCGCCACGCGGGCTTGCCGATCAAATACACACTGCGGCGATTACCTACGATCCCGGGTTCGATCATTCCAAACGTCTGCGCCGTTATGGGGAAGCCCGAGACGTCCGAATGGATGTCAGGCATCGAATGCTGAGGACGACTGAAGGTGTTGATTCGCTGCGCAGACACTTCAGGCTCGGTGTCAATTTCATCGAGTCGCTGGTGAACCGGCACCGCATCGAGGTTTACATCCTCGATGCCGAGGGCCGGATCGCTGCATCGTTCGAACGCATCCACTGGGATGAGCAGCAGGTTGTGGATTGCGCAATCGATGTGCTGAAGGAAAATCGTGACGAGTCGACGTCGGCCACCACTTCTGAGTCGCCAGGTGGTACGGCGCGCCGTGCGATTGCATCATCGACGTTCGGCACACTGGCGTCCCTCGGCGTGGCGTTTTTCCCGAAGTGTCCATTCTGTTGGGCCGCGTATCTGAGTGTTTTCGGCATCGCCGGTTTAGGGATAGGAAAATTCATACTTGTCCGGCTCGTGGACATCGAACCGCGCTTGAGGAAGGTGGTGGGCTACCGCCATCTCCCGAAGCTTCGCGAAGCTCTCAAGCGGGAACTGAAAGTCGCCCCCCGTCGATGGTCAGACCGTTCTCGTTGCCTTGGCATCCAAAGGGTAGATCGCCCTCTCGCAACGCGTCGTGAAAGCGATGCATACAGGGATCACCGGACTCTCCCTCGATGCGTGGACAACGCGTGAGATGGGCGCCGAGCTCGGTGAGTTTTGCCACCACACCAGGGTGGGCATCGGGTGGGACGAAAACCCGAAGCCGCCTCCCCGCCGCCTTTGCCACCACCGCGGCGGCCAAAGCGGCATTGCCACAGCTCGCTATCGCGAGCTCCCCTTCGAGCCCGGTTCTCTCGGTCGGCAGCGCGGTGCGCTCAGCGACGCGCAGCCAAATCATGACTCCCATGAGATGCCGGGCCTTGTGGGAGCCGGAGACGTTACGTGTCTCGTCCTTGACCCAGACCTGCGCCTCTCTTCCGAGAGATGATGCCAGAGCCGATTCCTCCGTCATCGGGGTCACCACGAAACCTTTGCCGTCCACCTCCGCTACGGCGTCGTCGAGGTGCCGCACGATGTCGCAGTAGTCATCGTCGCTCAGTCCCCGCGCGACTCCCCAGTGCCAGGCGTGAAAGAAGCGGCGGAACCGGAGGAAAGGATTCGGTTCGTCGTCCTCGAACGCCCCGGCCAGGTCGGCCCCACTCAGCTCCAGGCGGCGCGAGAGAAGATGGTCGATGTCGTCGCCAGGCAAAGCGTTCGGACAGCGAAACGGACTGACAGCGTCCGCCGGCACCGAGTACCCGCAGGCCGTACAGACGACGCACGAAGCAGGAGCATCCAACGAGGTGGTCCTCAACTCATAGTCTGTCCAGGCAACCCGTGGCGCGGTTGAGCCCATCGATCCCCTCGTCCCAGGCGGGGATCAAATCCCGGAGACCCCGCCAGAACGTCTGGCTTCGCCGGGCCTGAAAATCCTCGAGGCTCACCCCTTGCTGCTCGACCCATGTGTAGTATCCGAGATTGAACACACGCTCCCGCTCCACCGTGCCCATCTCCATGAGATGGTCTACCCCGGCGCCGAGCAGGTGCTCGCCGAAGACTTCGGCGGCGGTCACCTCCTCGAACCGCCCGTTGAAGTCTCGCGCCAGGACCTTTTCCCTCTCCGTGCGGTACATGTCAGCGCTGTCGGTGGCCACGGTCACGACGACATCGTCCGGTCCCATCTCGTAGAAGCGAGCCACTTTGATGGCGGAGACGATGTTGCAGAGAGACGACAGACCGAACAGAGAGAACTGCTCGACGATCTCCGAGGGCACGCCGCGTCGATCGCGAAGATAGGCGCGTCCGGCATCGCTGTTGAAGAGAAGATTCAGCCCGTCCGTCGTGCGATCGGAGATGGCGACGGCGACATCGGTGTTCATGACGTTGTGGATGAAGGGAATGTGCTTGTCACCGATGCCTTGAATATTGTGCTCCCCGAATCCGTTGTAGAGGATGGTGGGACACTCGAGCGCCTCCGAAACGACGGTCCGCATTCCGTATTGTTCCTTCAGGTAGTCGCCCGCTCCAAGGGTTCCCGCCGAGCCGGAGGATGCCACGAACGCCCGGGGGCGCAGTTGCGCTTGCCCGTCCATCATCTTCTCCAGCACTCTTTGTATGGCTTTTCCCGTGCACAGGTAGTGCACCAGGTGGTTTCCGAACTCGGCGAATTGATTGAAGATGATGTTGTTCGGCTCTCGATCGAGCTCGTTGCATTTGTCGTAGATCTCCTTCACGTTGCTTTCGCTTCCCGGCGTGGCGATGACGTCTTCGGGCCCCATCACCCAGTCTTCGAGCCACTGGAAGCGTTCGCGGCTCATTCCCTCCGGGAGAATAGCGACACCGTGACAGCCCATGATGCGGGAGATGGCGACTCCTCCCCTGCAGTAGTTGCCCGTACTGGGCCAGATAGCCCGGTGTTTCGTAGGGTCGAATTGCCCGGTGATGAGCCGGGGTGCCAGACAGCCGTAGGCCGCCAGCACCTTGTGGGCACGGATCATGGGAAAACGCTCACCGAAGAGCACGACGATCCGGGCCTCGACACCGGTGAGAGACGAAGGCAGCACCACGTGCTGCGGAATCTGGACCTGGTCCCGCCGCTCGGCACCGTTGTACCAGTGAACCCGGAAGAGATTCAGGGGATGGGCGTCGTCGGGGTCGACCTTCTCCAGCAGCTCGACAATCTTCGGAGAAATGCGCTCGGGCTCGGCCAGCTCCGAGAAAGTGGGAAGCAGGATGCCCGCTTCCTTGAATCGGTCGAGAGTGTGGCGGTAGACATCCTCGTCTACGACGTCGGTTTCCAGTCCCAGCTTCGGCATGACTTGTTTCCATCCCGCAGTGCTAGACGCGCTTGACGAGCATCGATGCTATTTTGCCACATCAACCCGTCCCGGATGGAACCCATGGAGGATGGTCTCTTCGTGAGGTTCAGCTGCCTGCTCCGGTTCTGAACCCTCTTCGTCACAATCTCGGGCAGCCCCAATGGCCCCCCGGCGGCGGCACCGGCCTCTCGCAGGTGCCGCAAGCCGTGGGGACCTTGCTCTTTCTTCGTAGAGCGGAGCTCGAGACCCTCAGGAAGACGGACTCACGATGGCAAACGAGCCCGTGTCACGATCGTCGTAGTCGTCGATGCGACCCGACCCATGGGTTATCTTCGCCCGGGTGCGGACCTCGATGGTGAATGCACATTGATCCTTGTCACCGAGTAGTTCCTCATACGTACGGTTGGGACTCGTTCCCGGATCGACGCTCAACGAGTTCGCCGCGACCCACGTGTGCCAGGCAGTGAACAGACCCCGTTTCCACCGCAGATCGTGCCAAAAGAGGAACTTCGGCTCGTCGTGCTCGGCGCGGTAGTCGATGCTGACGTTGGTGCTGCGTGGGCCGTCGAGAAACAGGCACTCTTCGACGGAAGGCAGCCCGTTCTTTCTGACCGCCAGGATCTTGGCGTCGGTGCGCCGGTTGTCCCACCAGAAGAGGTGCGTGAGCGCCTTGAAGTTGACCGGCACCGTCGCCGACAGATCCGCCTGATCCCAAGTCTGGAAGCTGAAAGGTGCCGGGATCTCCGGATCCGACCCCACATGCGGAGCCGCCAGCGGCTTGATCGGGTTCTGAGCCGCGTCGAACAGCTCGAGCGTCACCAGGTAGCGGCCGTTGTCGAAGTTGGTGGTCCCGATGAAGCCGTGGAACTGCCGGAACGCCCACTCGCCGATCTCACCCGGTGCCAGAAGGGACTGGAAGAGGCTCCGGTAAGGGATCCGGAAGAGATCATTGCCTGCGGGTCCAAGTGGCAGCGTCTCACGCTTGATGGTCAGATCGGTCCGCCGCCGGTACCACGCCCAAGACAGCGGCTGATCGAGGTACTTCCGCGTGCCGGTCGGGACCCCAGCGGCATTCGCCTTTACCACGCTGATGCGGTAGTAGGTTGCGATCGGCTCGAGATCGGAAAAGAACAGATAGCGTAGCGGCAGCGTCTTTCCCCAGCCGACGTTCTTCCACTGTACGGTCCCGGAAGCTGCAGCGGGCGCTGGAAACGCCAGGCCGTCGTTGCCGCTTGGCGCCGGCACTCGGTCCCACTCGGTCGGGAGGGGAGAGTTGAGGTGCAGGCTGTCGGTCGATCGGATCGCCTCGAGCATCACCGAGGTACCGTCCGTTCCCGGCGGCGGCGTGCCCGGATCGTCGCAAACGATCGCCCCCGGGTGGTAGGACGTGAGCTCGATCTCTTCGCCGAGATGGAACCACTGTCCGGCTGCCACACCATCGTAGACTACGACCGTCTCGCTATCGATAAGCTGTTTGATGACGAACGCGTACTCCTCATGGCAGTGGAGCCACATCAACCGCAGTGGCTCGTTCCAGCAGATGTTGAACGTTCCGTCCGGCTGGAGAAACCCGGAGGCGACCAGCTTCTGCGAGGAGCAGGAGCAGAAAAGGTAGGGCCGCGCCTGGATGTAGGCGGCTTGCTCTACCGGCGGCAGCGACTTGATGGCTTTGAGATCGGCATCCACGTTGATGGCCCGCTCGTCGGCGGCGCCCCCCCTCAAGAATCGGACATCCTCGAACCGTAGGGGCCCGGGATCCGGAGGGCCTATCGGCGGAACCACCCTCACCAGCTCCTCGAGCTCTCGCAGGATCTCGGGGATCCGCGGATCGTAGATGATAAACGGAGAGCAGCAGCAGACCCGCCGGTAGACCTCCACGACGCCATCGCAAAGCGGCTTGCAGAGCTTCCATTGTGCCAGGACCGGTTCGAGCACCGAGTCGACGGTGACGAAACGCTCGGCCAGTCGGATCACACCGTCCGTCGCGGCCAGCGTGATCCGTTGGTTGGCGATCTCGAGCAGCCATGGCCACCATTCGCAATGCTCGGCGCTGCCGTCGATGCACCGCCGAATCGTCAACAACTCGATCCAGGACCGACGCGCCAGCTCGATCGGAGTGTCCTCGTCGATCGCGCGGCCGATCTGGAACTTGTGCAGACTGACGAACTCGGCATCGCCGCCGGGTTTGGTGCCCTCGGCTCCGATCAGCACTTTGGCGGCCTGATCAAACGTGCCGGCTGACAGCTGCACTTTGCCGTCCTCAGTGATGTCAGCGAACTCGATCGGCTTGTTGTTCGCATCGACTGCGATCGCAGTAAGCTGCGGAATCGAATCCTCTTCCTTCCTCTCGTGCAGCGCGATGCGGAACTTGACGAACTTACGATCTGAACTCGGTTTCTCGGCCATGGTGAGCCTTTCCTTTCTCTTTGCTGGGCAATCAAAGTCGCCGGCTGGGCGCACGGCCACCCAGCCTC
The DNA here is from genome assembly GCA_965237685.1 of Candidatus Marinacidobacterales bacterium. GTDB lineage: Bacteria > Acidobacteriota > Vicinamibacteria > Marinacidobacterales > SMYC01 > CBDEGF01. The sequence continues at coordinate 757,460 of CBDEGF010000002.1, read as the reverse complement.
CCCGCATTGCCCTCGACTAGATTTGTCGTTCCTATTTCTTATAGACGATAGAAGAGAAGGATTTACTAGCCGAATAATCTTTCGGCCCTTCGTCTAGCGCACGCGAGACAAGGTTGTGAACCTCGCGTCGGGAGGGAGGGGAAGCTACCCGGACGGAGTTACCCCGGCACCGCCTGAGACTCTCGACGTTGTGCTAGGATGGCGCACCTACGGCGAGTACTGTGACGCGGCAAGCAGTTGTGATAGGGGCCGGTGGGATTGGCGTCGCCTCCGCCTGGTACTTGAGTCATTCCGGGTGGGAGGTGACGGTGGTCGACAGCGGCGACGTCTGCCGCGGTTGCTCCTATGGCAACGCCTGCCTGATCACCCCCAGCCATTCGCACCCTCTCCCGGGACCGGGAGTGGTAGGACAATCCCTGCGCTGGATGTTGCAGAGGGACAGTCCTTTCTACATTCGGCCGCGGCTCGACGCGGGGCTCGTTCGCTGGGGCTTGCAGTTCCGGCGCTTCTGCAACGCCGAGGCGGCAGAGCGCGGGCATCGGGCGCTGGTGCATCTCAGCCGGAAGAGCCTCGAACTTTTCCTCGAGCTTCAAGCCCAGCTCGACTTTTTTTTCCAGCGTGAGGGACTGCTGCAGGTCTATCTGACGGATAGGGCGCTTGCGGAGGCGCGCTCCGAGCAAGAGAGTCTGGAGAGCGAGTCCTTCCGCAGCCGGCTCCTCTCGCGAGAGGAGACGCTCGAGCTCGAGCCGGCAGTGAACCCCGAGATTGCGGGCGGACTCTTCATCGAGGGCGAGGCGCACGCCTTCAGCTACGGCTACGTCACTTCCATGGCTCGAGCGCTCGAGCAGCGCGGCGTCGAGTTTCTCACTCGGCGTCCCGTCTCCCGGATTTCGGTTACGCAGCATCGGGTGGACGGGGCCGTCGTCGAGTCGCCTCACGAGGAGCTTCAGGCAGACGTCGTGGTTCTGGCCGCCGGGTCCTGGTCGCCTCGGCTTGCCGCGCCTCTGGGCGTGGACGTTCCGTTGCAGCCAGCCAAAGGCTACAGCGCCACCATCGACGCCTACCCCGGGGCGCCGCGCCTTCCGGTGCTGATGCCCGAGAACCGTGTCATCATTACACCGCTCGGCGATCGCCTCCGCTTCGGCGGAACGCTGGAGCTCGCCGGCTTCAACGAGGAGCTCAACCGGGCGCGGTACGGTGCCGTCGTGAAGAAAGCTCGGGCCATTCTGCGCGAGCCTCCGGAGATGAAGAACGAGGAGGCCTGGTTCGGCTTTCGACCCGTTACGCCGGATGGGCTTCCCATCATCGACCGGGCCAGAAACCTCGACGGGCTGATCGTTGCCACCGGACACGCCATGCTGGGTTTCACCCAGTCGCCCATCACCGGCAAGCTCGTCGCGGAGCTGGCCAACGGGGATACCCCGTCGGTGTCGCTTTCGCCCTTTCGATTGGATCGGTTCTGATCTAACCGCGGTCGACCGAATCCGCCGAAAGGATTACTCCGGAAATTCAACGCCGAGCCCTCAGCGCTCTCGCGGGGGCGCCAGCTCGCGCAGCTCGGCGAACCAGTTGGTCACGAGGTGCAGGCGATCGGGGCTGTCGACGCCTCTCGTGGTGATGAAGCGCGAGCCGTCTGGAGAGACGTCGTACGTGAGAAGCTCGGTTCCACCGTGCTGTGTCCAATAGTAGCCGGGCACCCCGTCGATCAGAGGAAGGGGACGCTCGGAGAGGAACGCAGGCACGGTAGCGACGTCCACGCTCATGAGACGGTGCTGCGCGACGTAGTAAAGCCGGTCGCCCGACGTCGACCAGACAGGCATTCCCCCTCCACTATCGGAGACACGGGAGCTGCGCTCATCACCGCGAAACGCTCGCACCCAGATTTCCGGCTGCCCCGTCTGATCGCTGGCGTAGGCGATCCAGCGGCCGTCGGGCGAAAAGGCAGGATAATCCTCAGCGAAAGAGGTCGTCGCATAGGGCTCCGGCACGCCCTCACCGTCCATCGGAAGCATCCAAATGTCGTGAGAGGTCTCGGGATGAATCTCGACGAAAGCCAGAAAGCGGCCGTCCGGGGACCAGGAGAAGGGAATTTGCCGGTTATCGCTCGCGGTGAGCCTGACGACCGTGCCGGCAGGATCCGCCGGGCGCGCGTAGAGATTGAACGTACCGTCTCGATCCGAGGCGAAGGCGAGACGCGAGCCATCGGGGCTCCATACGGCGGACAAATTCTGGCCCTCGAAGGTCACCGGCGTCAGGGTGCCGCGGTCCCTGTCGTAGATCACAATGTCGGATTCCGCCTCGGTTTCCATGCTGACCGCAATCCGGCTCCCATCAGGAGCATAGACCGGAGCGGCGAATCCGAGGCGTTCTCCGAGGATCGTTTCACGCCCTTCGAGGTCCATCTCGACGAGGCTTCTCTCGTAAGGGCGCTGTGAGCTCGGTGCGTACACGAGAGTGCCATCATCGGCATAGGCCATGTCCACCATTCCCCCTTGCATGGTCTGCACGTTCCGAAGGACAGGTGCCGCGGGTCCTTCGAGCTCTAACGCCTCCGGATCGAATGGGGCTGCAAACACAGTACCTGGACGGGCAAACAAAAGGTGCCCCTTTGTCCCGCGCGACGGCACGTAGCGAGCGAAGGTACCTCCCTCCTGAATGACTTTCACGTCGCCGCTCTCCAACGAAACCACGGCGATGCGGGTGTCCTCGAAAAAATTGTCTCCCGTACGGATGGTGAAGAGAACCTCGCGTCCACTCGGAAGAAACTGAGGGAAGAGATGACGCGTCCCGGCATCCCGATCCCGTGTGGTCACCGAGCGTAGCGCACCCCCCTCATCCGAAAGAATCACGAGCCCGAGATCGAGTGAGGTAGCAACGATTCGTCCGTCAGGATGCCAGTCGAAAGGAACCCCCCGTACACCCTCGGCGACGGCGACCACTGTCCCGTCCCGGATCGAGACCTTGGAAAGACCGTTTCTCTCGGGTCGAGCGAAACCGACCCACTGACCATCCGGCGAGAACCGCAGGCGCGGCCCGATGAGCTCGTCCGAAGCCAGCCGCGGCTCGAGCGTGTCCAGTCGTCGCACGAAGAGCTTACCCGTACCCGCGTCTCCGCCTGTTCGAAAGGCGAGCGTCGTCCCGTTCGACGAAATGGTGAGGTTCGGCGCCGAGTTCGAGATGAGCGTCTCCCCCGGCGGCAGCTCGATGACCGAGCGCCGCACGAAATCCGACGGCGGCGGTGTCGATTCACGAAGCGCCCAAAAGAGGCTGGCGACGACGGCGCCAGCTAGAGCGAAGCCTATGGCGGGCGCCAGGCGGCTCGCTCTGTTCTCGGTTACACGTGTCGGCTCGGCGGAGCCATCGGAGCCGGCGATCCAGCCGAGCTCGTCTTCCAGATCCCTCGCGCTCTGCCACCGGGCGTCGGGGTCCTTGGCGAGACACTTCCGAGTCAGGCGGTCGAGCGCGGGCGGGGCCATCGGCAAAAGCTCCGAGACCGGCGACGGATCGGAGTGCAGGATCGCTCCGATCAGGCTCGCCTGGGTCTTGCCCGCAAACGCTTTTCGGCCGGTGAGCATCTCGTAGAGGAGCGCGCCGAACGCAAAGATGTCCGTCCGGGCATCAACCGTATCGCCTTCGAGCTGCTCGGGCGCCATGTACTGGAACGTGCCGAGAACCGCGCCCTTTTCGGTCAGCGGCCTTTGCTGCGTCGCTACCGAGGAGAGCTCTTGCGGTACCTCTGTCTCGCGGAGCTTGGCGAGTCCGAAATCCAGAAGCTTGGCGCCGGTCCTGGTGAGAAACACGTTGCCGGGCTTGAGATCCCGGTGAACGATGCCGCGGCGATGCGCGGCATCGAGTGCCGAGGCTATCTCGGTGCCGCGCCCGAGCGCGGTCTCGATGGGAAGCGCTCCCTTTTTCAACCGTTCCGCGAGCGTCTCCCCCTCGAGAAGCTCCATCACCAGAAAATCGACGCCGTCCTGGTGGCCGACGTCGTGGAGCGTGCAGATGTTCGGGTGGTTGAGCTGGCTGACGGCCCGAGCTTCGAGCTCGAAACGTTTCCGGAGTGCCTCGTCATTGGCGAGACGGTGCGGAAGCACTTTGATCGCGACGTTTCGGTCCAGCCGCGTGTCACGCGCCTGGTACACCTCTCCCATCCCGCCGGCGCCAATGGGCGCCAGGATCTCGTAAGGGCCGAGCGACGTACCGGAAGCCAGTGTCACGATCGAAAAGTCCGAAGCGGAGTGTTCCACAGAGGATGGGCGCTGGGCAACCAGAGGCCGAGATCGTTTACTTCGATGCGGATGGGTGGACGCCTTTTAGCAGTATCGTTCTCGAGTTGGCGCACCCGGGTGCTCTACCGGGAAGGGACGCGGCGCTCGAGCTCTTCGAACCAGTTGAAAACGATCCGGAGACGGCCGCGCCCGGTGGACTCGGGAATCTGGACCATCAAGAAGCGCTGGCCGTCGGGGGAGATATCGTAGTTCCGGAACGTTTCGGCGAACTCGAGCTCCTTTTCGAATAGGACGCGAGGTCGGCCCGCACGCAATCCATCGGCGGTGTCGACCTCGACGACCAGCATTTCATGGCCATTGCGACAGAAGAGCTCGTGTCCGCCCCGAGCCCAAAGGGGATGCGTTCCTCCCGCGGTCGAAATCTGCTGGCGCCGGCCGCTCGGGAAGGGCTGGGCGTAGATTTCGTCCCGGCCGGATTCGTTCGATTGGTAGGCGAGCCACTTGCCGTCGGTCGAGACCGCTGCGTTGAGCTCCCTGCTAGGGGAGTCGACGAGGGGAGTCGGGCTTTCACCGGACGTCAGTGGAGCTAGCCAGACACCGCGTCCCTTTTCGTTTCCAGACCGGTCGTACACGAGCGCAAGGCCGTCCGGCAAGATCGCATAGGGATGTTTGTCCGTGACACGATCCTCCAGAAGAGGCTCCTCCGGCGTCGTTCCGTCGACCACTCTCCAGTAGATTTGATAAGGACCATCTCTCTCCGAGGTATAGGCCACACGCTCGCCGTCGGGGGTCCAGACCGGGTTGTAGTCGTTGCCCTCGCCGAAGCTCAATCGCGTCTGCGTTTCACGTTCGAGGTCGTGAAGCCAGACATTGTAGGGTCCGTCCTGCGCGACCGCGACCGCAACGTTTCGGCCGTCCGGCGAGAGCCGCGGATGGCTGTAACGGCGCAAGCCGCTCGTGACCGGAGAGACGTTGCCCTTTCGATCGACCCAAACGAGCCTTCGGTCCGGGCTCACGGTATCCGTCCGCGCATAGACGAGCGTGCCCTGGTCCGAAAAGGCGAGGCTGGCGGTCCCGTTGGGAATATACGTGAACGCGTCCGAAAAGAGGGGAAGGGGCAGTCCCGTGAGCTCCAGACGCGACGCGTCGAAGGGCACCGCCATCACCGCGTCTTTGCCGACGTAGACGATATGCCCGCTCGAAGCGTAGCGGGCGTAGAGGCCCCCTTCGATGAGTACACGCAGCTCGCGTGTCTCCAGGGACAAGAGGGCAATCTGCGCCCGGCCGATGGGAGTGCGATAGATGTTGACGAGCAGATGCTTGCCGCCGGGAAGCACGTGCGGAAACCAGTGGCCCAGCTCTCCGTTCGCGGTGTCCGGTTCCGTGAGGCGCTCCGGAGCTCCACCCGCTGCGGAGACGCGCCAGACACCTTCGAAATATCTCGGCGTGTAGAAGATGGTATCGTCGGCCGCCCAGCTACCGCCGAAGGTGTCGCTCTCCGTGAGCTCGATGGGTGCCCCTCCTTCTACTTCGATCTTCATCAGCCGATCGTTTCGGAAAAAGCCCATCCACCTGCCGTCGGGTGAAAAGAAGGGGTCCGATGCGCCGAGTGTGCCGGGAATCGGACTCGCGTCCTCCCGATCGAGGTAACGGAGATACAGCTGTGCGGCGTCGCCCCGACCGACGGGAAAAGCCAGAAGATTGCCGTCGGGGGAGATGGCGATGCCCGGTCCGTTCGGCTTCAAAAGACGCCCTTCGCCCGGAAGCTCGATCGACACATGAGCGGCGCGTTTTTGCGGAGCCCGCTCCCGACCCTGCCACGAGCCAGCCAGGACCAACACGAGAAGCCCCGCCAGCGCCCAGGGAAGGACGACTCTCCAATGGGAGCCGGCTTCGGCGGGGCGCGAGGGTGCGTCCGGCTCCAGAGCTCCCGCCTCGATGGCAATGCGGGCCTCGCCGATATCGCGGAGTCGCTGCCGGGGATCTTTCTGAAGGCAGCGCCGCAAGAGCTCCCGAAGAGATCGTGGGGTTTCTTCGGGCAAGAGCGCCCAACCCGGTTCTTCTTTGAGTATAGAGGCGAGCGTGTCCGAGATCGTCTCGCCGCTGTAGAGCTTCTGTGCCGTGAGCATCTCGTAGAGCACGATGCCGAAGGACCAGATGTCGGAGCGCTTGTCGACGCCCTTCCCGCGCGCCTGTTCCGGCGACATGTAAGCGGCCGTCCCGAGAACGACGCCCGCCGCCGTTTGATGCTTCGTGATCGTCGGCGATTGGGAGAGCTCCTGCGAGGCGTCGTCCCCCGCAAAGGCCTTGGCCAATCCGAAATCGAGGACTTTGACTTTGCCCTCTGGCGTGAGTTTGACGTTCGCGGGTTTGAGGTCGCGGTGCACGACCCCTTTCTCGTGCGCCTCTTCGAGCGCGGCCGCAACCTGAAGCGCCACTTCGAGGACCTCATCGACGGAGAGCGGGCCGCGCCGCAACCGCTCGGCCAGATCCTCGCCCTCCACGAGCTCGAGGACGAGAAAAGGAATGCCGTCTTGCTCCTCGAGCCCGTGAATCGCGGCGATGTTGGGATGATTCAAGGAGGCGAGCACCTGCGCCTCTCGGCGAAATCGGGCCAACCGCTCCGCGTCAGTCACCACTTCCGACGGGAGGATCTTGATCGCCACGTCGCGCTCGAGCTTCGGGTCGCGGGCCCGATAGACCTCCCCCATTCCACCCGCTCCGATGGGCGCCAGTATCTCGTAAGCGCCGAGCTTCGTCCCAGACTCCAGGGGCATGGACCGCCTCCCAAGATAGCGGGGCGATTCTATCGGCGATTCCGCGAGCCCACAACGACGGATAGGGGACGAGTTCGTAAGCAACGGTCGCTGCCGAGGAGCTTCCTCGGGATCGTCGGCCATTCCTCGATGAACCTGGGACCGCCAACGAGACCGAAGTGCGGGTAGTCACCACGGTAGCTAGCAGAGCTAAATGTTGTCCAGAAACCGCGCGTCGGCAGGTTCTTGGAACGCGTTCGCTTTCGCGAGGATATCGTGGGCGGCGTCGTAAGACGAAAAGTCGACTTTGGCGGAGAAACGCTGAGCCCGGTCGATCATCTTTATGTAGGGTTCCGCAATCTTGTTTCGCGAGAGGGCACGGAGCGCGAGGAGGTAGTCCTCCCGATAAACTGTGGAAATCAGGATTCGGCGAAGACCGGCACTGATGAGCTCAGCGTTCGTCATGACACGAGCGATTCTGCCGTTGCCGTCGACGAAGGGATGGACGTCGGCCACGACGAACATGATGAACATCGCCTTGGCGAGTGGGTGCTCCAAAGCTCGATAGAACTCGTAGCCTTTACCCAGCGTGCCGCGCACGAGCTCCGGAGCCACGAAGTGAGTTTGACTGGCCCGGTTAGGTTTTTCCTTGAACATACCTGGCTTCGTGCCCGGCCGGCTTTCCATGATGATGCCATGGCGTGTTCGGAGCAGGTCCAGCAAGGATTCTTCTGATTCGGGCAGGCGGCTCATCTCTCGTGTATCTGCGACTATTCGGTACGTTCCGAGGATGTCGTGAGCATCCGCGGGCCGTTCAGCCCGGATCTCGCCTTCCCAGACGATCGCACGAGCTTCCTCGAGCTCGAAGATCGTGCCTTCGATGTAGTTTGAGAAATACGCGTCGAAGAAAGCCATGTTGCGCGAAGATTCGGGCGAAAAATCAGTTTCCTCTCGCGTGTGAAGCTCGGTGCGCTTGAGTGCCGCAAACAGGGTTTGGAACAGCTCGAGTCTTTCTGGATCGAACGGGTTGCCACTGGCGCGAGCTCTGGCCAAGGGGCTGACGAGCTCCTTTGCGGGCTGCGTCGTTAGCAAAGCGCCGATCATCGTGTTGAGCGCCTCGAACTCCTCTTCCATGCCGAGCTCGGCCGCTCGGCGTCGCGACTTGTCCCGAAGCTCGTTCAGCTTGTCTTCCCCATGGATGCGGATGATCTTGTCGAGCCTCTCTCGTCGTCGTGGTTCGGCGCCTTCTTCCACCAGCCCGGCACGACATCGTAGTAACCGGTCCTGTCGTCCCCGCCCTTCGTGATCACCGCGTCCGCATCCGACGGCGGCGCCGCCTGGTTCTCACCGACGCAACCCGTGATGAGGACTGACGACGCGAGTGCAAAGGCAAGGGTGATGGATTGGTGCTTCATTGTTTCTCCCTGGTTGTCCCGTGGCCGTCCGTTGCCGGCGGTGCCCAGGGGTCGTTGACGCCGGCCCCCTCACAAAAGTCCCCGGTGTCGAGGAAGTGGGTGTGGAGGCACTCGAGCGACGAGCCCAGACTCTGGAGCAGCTCCACCGTCTCCGGGTACGCCACGCGTGTGAAGAAGCCGGACCGACCGCCGCGCGCCATGTCCGCGGTCGACTGGCCCAGGCGCGTGATCGTCGTAACGTCCGCGCCCTGCGACACAAGGTACTCGATCAGCTCGTTGTCACCTCGAGACGCCGCGTAGTGGAGCGGCCGGTAGCCCCACGAGTCGGACAGGTTCACGTCGGCTGCGAGCTCCTCGACCAGATACCTCACCGCCGGCAGGAACTGGCCCGGCGCGTTCCGCACGCTGAAGGCTCCGAGCCCGAGGTAGCCTCCCCCGGTGGCCGCGTGGATCGGAGAGGCGTTCGGCGCCCCCTCGGGGATGTAGGGCAATGCCGAATCCTCCTGCTGCCGCCCGTCCTGCTGCCGGCACTCTCTCATCCCGACTTCCGGCCACCTCGTTGGGATGTCCGGGTTCGCGCCGTGCGCTGCGAGGAGCTTCATGGCTCCGATGTCCTGTGCAAAGGCGGCACGCCAGAACGGTGTCGCGCCTGTGAGGTCGATCCCCATCTTGTTGAGACCGTACTCCCAGTACCACAGATGCGTGTTCAGCCGAACGTTGGGGTCGGCGCCGGCATCGAGCAGGGCTTTCAGTACGTCCATGTACTCCGACCGCTGCTCGTCCTGCGCCCGGGGCTGAGGATAGTTCGATTTCGGCGCCCACTGGGTCTGGAGCGCGGCGAACAGGGGTGAGGCACCGTCCGTGGTAGCGGTGAGGTTAGGGTCAGCCCCGCGCTCGATGAGTACCAGCGCCAGATCGAACTGACCGTTGAGCGCAGCGATCAGGAGCGGACTGGATCCGTCGCCGCTCGCCTGGTTGACGCCCGCATCGCCATCGAGGAGTGCGACCGCCGCCTCGATGTGCCCCTCACGCGCTGCGTGCAGGAGCGCCGTCATTCCGCCGGTCTTCCCGACGAGAAACTCCCGGAAAGGAGGACGCACAACGTCAGGACCGTCGGGGTAGTCTGGCCGGACGCTCGCGAGCGAGTGCCCATCGACGTCTCCGACTTCGTAGCCGGATAGCAGGAACTCGCGCTGAGCGCGGATGGCCGCCTGGACCTCGGTCGGGCTGGGCTCCACGTCCGGTGCTTTGAGTTTAGCCCTGGGGTTGGCCCTGGGGTTGGCCATGGCCTCGGCCACCTCAGGCCCGAAAATCCTCTCCCGATAGCGCTTGGTGGCCTCCCGATCCAACGCGAGGCTCGGGAGAACGTCGATGACTTCCGTACGAGCTCCCGGATCCGCCCCACCTTTCAGGAGCTCTTGGACAGATGCCGCACGGTTGGATCCGGCGGCGAACATCAAAGGCGTCTGACCCGCCGATCGCTCGCGGGCGTTGGGGTCCGCTCCATGAGCCAGGAGCGCCGCCACCGCCTCCGCGCCCCCAATCGCTCCTGCCGCAAGATGCAACGGCGTCACACCGCTGTTCGTGGTGACGGCGTCTGAGTCCCCACCCGCCTCGAGCAACATCTTTACTATGGGAACGCGTCCGCCCCGGCTCGCCAGGTGGAGCGGAGTGTAGCTGCCGATGCGCGTCTTAGCCTCCACGTCGGCGGAGGCCGCGATCAAGAGCTCGGCAACCCCGGCGTGGCCGCGCTCTGCCGCCCAGTGGAGCGGGGTCATGCCGTCGCCCTCGGCCGCGTTCACGTCGACGCTCTGATCGAGGAGCGACCGAACGGCTTCCGCGTCTCCGCGGCGCGCGGCGTCGATGATGGGGGCTTCGGCCGAGGCAGCAGCCCCTGCCAGGACGACCGCGATCCCGAGGAAGATGGCGGACGTCGCGGCGATCCTCATGCGATGCCTCCACCATTCAAGATTGATGCGCTGCCGCCCGGCCCGCTAGAAAAATCCAGGGGAAACTCTCCCGTGCTGTCGCCGAACGTCTTCATGTCCTCGTGTCCGATCTTCTGCATCAGGCTCACGAACACGTTCGCCATCGGCGTCCCCTCCTGGGCTCTCAGATGCAGGCCTCCCTCGAGAGCTCCGTTCGCGCGACCCAGGAGCAGGAGAGGATTCCGACGGTGGTTGTGCAAGTTGGGGTCGCCCATCGGAGATCCCCAGACGATCGCCGTCTTGTCCAGCAGGGACGCTTCGCCTTCGACCGTATCTCGCATCTTCTTCAGGAAGTAGTTGAGTTGGCTGAGGCGGTAGGTGTTGATCTTGTTGAAGTCCAGGATGTCCGCGGGGACGTTGCCGTGGTGGGAGACCCCGTGGATCGACTTCGTGGTCCCGCACTCCGGGAACGTTCGATTCGACTGATCGAATCCGGTCTTGAACGTGATGACCCGCGTGAGATCGCTCTGTAGCGCGAGCACCTGGAGATCGAACATCAGCTGCATGTGCTCTTCGAACGACTCGGGAACACCGGAGGGCGCCTCGGGCATCTCCCGCTCTTCGCCGCTGGTGTTCCGCGCCTCGACGAGCTGGATCCGCCGCTCGATCTCGCGGATGTGATCCGTGTATTCGTCCAGCGCCACGCGGTCCGCGGCCCCCAACGTCCGCTTCAGACGCGAGAAGGTACGGCTCCGGGTGATTGTCCTCCGTGTCCTGAAGCCGCAGCCATTGCGATGCGAAGCGTGTGGCGAGCGCCTCGGAACGGGAGTCCTCGAGCATCCGTTCGACCTGCTGCTCCAGGGTGTCCTTGCGGCAGCAGTGCGTGACTTAGGTGCTGTTGGGTTCGTAAGCTGAGCGGAGAGATTGCTCAAGGAGGCCATCGATGCGCTCAAAAGAAGGCAGAACTCGAAGACGTTGTGAAACAGTTCGAAGCATGGCGGGCGAAGCCACACGGACGGCTGATCCCGGAGGAGTTGTGGAAAGCGGCGCTGGGGTTGCTCGATCGGTATGCGCCGAGCACGATCTGCAGTCATCTCCGAGTCAATGCGGCGCGATTCAAACAGGTCCGAGAGAGTGGAGGGGCTGTTGTGGGCGAGAAGCGTTTCAAGGGGCACGGGCGAACGGGTGCTACGGGTCGGTCCCCGCGCACAGTACAGGATCGGAGCGCGGCGGAGCGGGTCACGGCGTTAGCTCCAAGTGGCAACGCGTTCGTCGAGCTGCCGCAGTTCGGCATGGGCTTAGGGGGCGGCATGATGACACCGCCGCTCGGCGAGGTTCAGCATGGAGCGAGCAGATGCCGTCTGACGGTGGAGAGCGCAGCGGGGAGCCTCACGGTCGTGACGGCGAGCGGCGAGGGTGAGAATGAGTTGGTCGAAGCCGTGTGTCGTTTCGTGCTCGGCGCGCTGGAAGGCAGCTCCCGAGCATGATCCAGCTCGTTCCCCAGCTGAAGGTGCTAGCGCATCCATCACCGGCCGGCTGTGTTGCTGGTGATATGCAAGCCGCGCATCGGGGGTCATGTCGCGCGTTTCGTCGTCGTTGCGGTAGATGGTCGCGATGTCCTCGAGCACCCGCTCGCAGTGTTCGGGGAAGGCTGGCTCGGCCTCGAAGAAGTAGCGGCGTGCGTGCACCATGCACTTGGCGGTAATCCGTCGCGGCGAGCGCGGTGCCATCGAGGAGGCGTCGGCCATATGGATGACATCGCTCTCCTGAACGGTGCGCTGATTCAGGAGCCGGTCCATGTTTTCGCCCGCATGCCGTCGTCCGCTCGCGTACAGGATGATCGGAGCAAGCGTGGCGTCCAAGCCGCGGGCAACAATGCCCGTGGTGAAGATGCCCGTGCGCTCGCCTTTGCCTTGAGTCAAGGTCTCGTTCTCCGCCATCAACGTGAGGATCCGTGCGCCGGTGTCGTCACTGTGAACCAGCGGCCGGTTCGCGGCTATCGTTCTCCATGTGGCGGAAGACCGGGAACACGGCATTCGCCATCGCTTCGACCCGCTCGAACTGCGTGGAGGCGGCAAACGGAACCCCCGCCCACTTTTGCCACTGCGCCAGGCGGTGGTGGGGCATGCCCATGGCGTAGCGCAACACCGAAACGACCGCGTCCACACTCGGATGGTACTTGCTCGCCCAGGCCTGAGACGAAAGTGGCGCTGTGAACGTCTTCTGGCAACTTGCGCATCGCAGCATCTGGCGCTCGTACACCGTCGCCTGGATCGGCGGCTGAGCCTTCAGCTCCACATCCTTGTTCGCCGCATGGGTGTCGTAGAGCTTGCCCCGGCACAGTGGCTCGGGGCAGGGGCCGCTCGCCTTCAGCTCGGGATGCGAAACCGCTACGTGCTCGGCACCAGGGTAGTCCTTGGCCCCGTTGCGCCCGTGGCCCTTGTTCTTCCCTTTCCCCTTTGCCTTCGTGCGTTTCGCGCGACGTTCCGTTGTCGCCATGCCAGCGCCTCGACGATGGCGACATCGCAGCAGATGACGCACCGCCTCGAGCAGCACCGGAAGCTCGTGCCGGGACAGACCACACGTGGCGATGATCTCCGTCAGCACGCTCCATTCCTCGGCGGTCACGGTCGTGCCGCAAAAGGTGGGTCGCTTGGCTGCGGTGTCGAGTGCAGCGTTTCCTGCCTGGGTCACTGTTTTCCTCCCAGCCTGAGGTTACACAGTCAGCCAGCGTTTGTCCAGTCCTTTTTTCCCTCTCTCTCTGCCCGCGAGAAAAACAACACACCCGGCGTTCAGCTTACCGAATCGCCCCCACGTTCTCACGCACTACTACCGCAAGGACACCTCCAGGACCCTCGGATCCGACAACCGACCCTCCGCAGCGAGCCTCAGCAACTCGTCGTCCGGGTTCCTGGCCCACAGGAAGTAAGACAGGCGTGAAGCGAAATCGACATCGCTCAGTCGATAGCTCTCACCCGGGCGAACGCCCTTCGGGTTGCTCCTCGAGGCGGAAGATGAACTGCGAACTGGCCAGGATCGCCTGGAGCGCGGTCCGGACGCCGACCTCGAAGCCCTCGTCTGCGACGCCGCGATCGTAGAAGGACATGGGGCCCGCCAGATCTTCGGCCGTGACCGGTCGCCGATAGGCCTCACGGGCCAGGCGAGAGAGGATCGTCGCGGCGCACGGACGCTCCTCGCTGGGCGACGTCGGGCGGCAGCTGAAGATCTTCTCGCGACTGCCGTCTCCGAGAGCCCGACGGCGCGCTGGGGCCCGGTGATCATCAGGTCGCTGAGGTGCGGCAGCGCCGTGATGCCGTAGTTCGCCCAGGCCTGCGAGTCCTCACCCCCGACGAACGACCAGGCGTGCGGGCTCAAACGATCCTCGTACGGACCCTCGATCTTCCGGATGAAGGCTGCGGAGACTCGGTGCTGGCCGGCGCGAACGAAGATAGGCTCGGTGCGGATCGAACGCTCTTGGCCCCGCCATGCTCCAGGCCGAGGAGAGCCACTCCTTCGCCATCGATCGAGATGTCGACATCCGTAAAGCCGGTGCCGTTGCCGACGAGGGTCTCGATCGAGAAGACGTACTCGCCGTCTGCCGGGAAGTCGTGCGTGACGACCATCCCGCCGCGCGTCCCATAGGGCGCGCCGTCGATGTGATCCCACGCGTGTTGCGAGACCTCGATCGGGTTGGTGTACTTGGTGGTTTTGGGCAGCGCATTGGGGTTGCCGACAGCTAATCGACTAATTTCGCTGGCGGCCCTCATATAGGCCTCCAACAACGTCGTCGAGAGCCCCTGGGCAGCCGACATGTTGTCGAAGTTTCCGAGGTAGGTGTCGGCCGGGAGCCAGCGACTGGCATCGACATCGAGCGCGAGGAGGCCTTTGACGACCCGCTCGTACTCGGCTTGGTTGAGCCTTTGAAACCGACGGGCGCCCGGATTCGGCTCGGCCGCTGCGGCCTCGTCCACCACCGCTTCGAGGGTCGCAACGAGCCTCAGCAGCGTGTCGGCGGACGGACGGGGCATGTCCGGTGGCGGCATCATGCCGGCCCGGAGCTTCACGATCATCTTCTCTGCCGTCTCGGCCCGCTCGTGAGCCGCAGCAACATCGAAGGTCTCGAGCGAGAGGTTGCCCAGAAGCGTGACTTCGTTGTGGCAGCCAACGCAGTACTGCTCAATGACCGGGTTCAGGTCCGCCGGGAGCGTGGCGGGAGACTCGGGGTGCACGGCCGAGACGGCGGACTCGCCTCCAGCCGGCCAGCGGGTCGCACCGATACTGGCGGTTTGGCTCCCAACTGCAAGCCAGATTCCGAGGAATGCGGCGCCGGCGGCGAGTGTCTTCATGCGCCACCCTTTCGGGGAACGCACGCGCGTCCGCGTGTCACGTACCCCCCCCGGGCATGACCGAGCTCAGGCGCTCATCGTTACAGATATAGGCGAGCTGAAGCAAGTCGTTCGCAGGCGCCAAGAGCTCGAGGGTCACTGCCGTCGTGACGACTGACGGCGACTACATCGTTGTCGCGGCCAACAGAATCGCAGCGTTCCTCGACGGAAACCCGCGCCTGAGCGCCAAGCTCATGAAGAACCTGATGACGGCCATGGACGTCCACCTGGATCAGACGAAGCAGGTCATCACGTCCCTGTATTTCCATCGGGACCAGTCTCTATCTCGGGAAGCTCGAGAAACGTTCCCGAACCCTTACGAGTTCCGACTCGGCTATTGCTCAGGAGTATCAGCGCGTCGGTCATACTTGGGTACATCGGGCTCTTCCAGATTTCTAGTTCCGAGCGGCGCCCACGCGACGTGCTGATCGTGACCCTCGTGCTATCGGAGCTTCAGCGCCGGATCACCGAGCAGATGGTAGATACTGAGGAGCTCGGGAGGTTCTATTGCAAGCCGACTCCGAGTATCACTAACACGCGGTGCAGCCGGACGTGGCCTTTCGCTTTGCCGCAAGCGGTGGCATGATCAAGCCAGTAGGCCTCGTTGCGCGGCGCGGTCACACGAAGGGACTGTCGCGCGGCTGACCTTGTTGGTTAGCGAGTAGGGAATTGCATATCTATCAGCCACCGAACTCGACAGGGCAGGAGATACCGCCACCTCGTGCCGTGCTCTGGATGTATCTAGCGCTCGCCGGAGTCCTCACGATCGTCGCTGCTATGCTATGCGAGGTGTCTCTCAGCCAGGTCCGTCTGCTGCTCCCCGAGTACCCTAGTGCACGAACCCGCTAATCCTGCCGCAAATTCCTCGTCCTTTTCCGCGCTGGCGGCGTTGCTCCTCCTCGAAATATCTAGATATGACTTCGTCGGAGCGCCTTGCCAGCACGAAAAATGACCTTGGAATTTGCCGACAGTATCAGCGGGTTCGTGCACTAGTCTCGTCACGTTCGGCTTCTACACGCCACTCGCACCGGTACGATTCTTTCATTCTCTGGGCACAACGGGCCTAATCGTCGTCTTTCTAGCTGCGTTTGTGGTCACTATGCTCAATCGCAGGCTCCCTGTGCCCAGGATGCTGCTGAGAGCAGCGGCTACTGCGCATCTGGCGCTCCTGGGTTCGGCAACGCTGGCGTACGGGTTCTGCCTATGGCGCATCTCAAGGGTCCTGGCGCAGCTGCGGTAGCTTTCACTAACTTTCGGCTTCAGCCGGACGTGGCCTTGCTCTCCCCGGCTAGAGGTCAATGTTCAGCTCGAATTGAAAGTCGTCGGACGGTCTCGCGAGAAGATATCCCTGGACGTACTTGACGCCAATCTCGCGGACGGTCTCGAGCTCTTCCCGGGTCTCGACTCCCTCCGCAACCACTCCCGCGCCGGTCTTGTTCGCCATGGAACAGAACGCCTGCATGATGTCCCGTTTGATCGCGCTTTTGTCGATGCCACGCACCATGTACATGTCGAGCTTTAGATAGTTGGGCTTGAGGTGAATCACCTTCTCCAGCCCCGAGTAGCCGGCACCCATGTCGTCGATGGCCGTGAGGAACCCCATGTCGGAGAAGTAGCTCATCTCCTCGAGGTAGGCCGCGTAGTCCTCGATGGCGAACGTCTCCGTCACCTCGAGAACGATCCGCTCCGGGTGTAGATTGCTTCCGTCCAGAAGGTCGAGCAGGTACTTTCCGCGGAAGTGAGGATCCCTTATCGAAAAAGGGAGAGTGTTGATGAAGAGCTTGTAAGGCGGGCTCAAAGTCTTGGCCCTTCGAACCCAGCTGCGCCGGCACACTTGGTCCAGCTCGAACAGAAGGTCGGTCTTCATCGCCATGTCGAACAGCGCCAGAGGACTTTCCAAATCACTACCCCGCGGACCGCGCGTCAGAGCTTCGAAGCCGTGGACTTTGCCGGAGTCGAGGTCGACGATAGGTTGAAAGACCGTACGGACGTCCTCGCTCAAGACGAGGTGCTGCAGTCGGTGCTTGTCCTGAGCCTCTCGATAGAGACGGGCCAAATAGGCAATGTGCCGCGCTTCGTCGACGCCTCGCTGAATCAGCCGCGCGGTTTGAACGAGCGGGTTGTGAACGATCAGCGAGAAGCCCACGTTGACCCGGGGGCGCGCTCGAAGTGACAGGAGCGCCGGCGAGGCAATACGCCGGTTGAGTACACCTTGGACACGCCGCGCGAGCTGTTCCAGTGACTGCGGACTGGGGTGCGCGGTGCTTTCCCGGGGATGGAGGAAGACCACGAAAGCGTCCCCAGCTTTCTCGCTCAAGGTCAACAGGTCTTGCCGCCGCAACTCGTTTCCCATGAGCTGAACGATCTCCCGGCCGAGCAGGTCCATCAGTCTGTCGTAGGTCTGGCTTCCCTGTCCTTGCGGGACCCTGCTCACCTCCGAGAGGTCGATCAGGATCGCTGCCAGATAGCCGGCCTCGACGAGGCGTTCGCCCAGCTCCGGGAAAAGCTCATTGTAGGTGGGGAGGTCGACGACGTTCAGCTGAACCGCCATATCGACGGGGCGGACGCTCGCCGGCGGCGACGGCTCGGTGGAAGGGGCTGGCTCCTCAGTTTCCCGACCTTGAAGGCTCGGTTTGTTCTGGGTCTTCATTACGATGTGTTGGGCGGCGCCACGCACAGCCCCGGCGGTCGAAAACCCGCATGCTCGCCTAACTTTTTTTGATCGATGTGTCTCAAGTATGCTGGATTCGCGCCCGGAAATCTACTCACTACAAGCACATAGGTCGATCACTGTGACCGTCTCGCGAAAGCCCGTGCGCGCGGGCATCGACCCGTACCACAAGCTGATCGACCGGCAGATCGGCGACAACACAGTGCGGATCGAGGATCCAGGCGAAGAATGGCCCGCGGATGATGCGTTCTGCGCCGTCCTTTATTTCGTCTCGACCCTATCGTTTCACTCTTGGCGCAGGCTCTCGGCAACGCCTTTCACGGTCTCCGCGAGCGAGCGGAGTCGGGCCCCATCGCGCGCGCTCGCGCCGGCGCTGTCGCGCTCGAGCTCGTTTGCGAGCGCGTCGAGTTGGTCCGCGGCTCCGCCGTCCAGGGCAGACGTCAAAGCCTGGGCTCGCTCTTCCTGAACGGTCCCGGTCCGTCCGAGCTGATCGAGGTAGGCGCGTGCCACGACCGGGCTCGCCGGCCAGTCGATGCGCCGCTGCTGCTGCACGTTGACCTCGTCCGGGGCGATGAGTGCCGCCGCGTCGATCTCGTTCTGCGTCAGGTACTCGCTCGGTAAAAGCTTCAGCACGTCGAGACCGCGCGCAATCTCGGTTCCGTAGATGAAGCCGTTGTACCAGTAGGCCGACCAGTAGCCCGACATGACCAGCTGCTCCTTGTCGAGCGGGCCGCGGTCGAAGTACGCGATCTCCACTGGGTTTCCCGAATCGGTGAAATCGAAGACCGAGATACCGCCCTGATACCAGGCCTGGACCATGATGTCGCGCCCGGGAACGGGTACGAGAGAGCCGTTGTGGGCGACGCAGTTCTCCTGCTCGGTCTGCGGCGCCGGCATCTTGTAGTAGCTCCGGAATTGCAGCTTGCGATCCACGATGTCGAAAATCGCGTTTGCCCCCCACTCTTTGGGATCGGACGCCCGACAACGCGGACGCCCACCGCCGCCCCATTCGTCCGTGAAGATCACTTTGGTGCCGTCGTTGTTGAAGGTCGCCGAGTGCCAGTAGGCGAAACCGGGGTCGACCACCTGGTCGAGCCGCACCGGATTCACCGGGTCGGAGATGTCGAGAAGGATGCCGTTTCCGGAGCACGCTCCCGCCGCCAGGCCGATTTCCGGATACACGGTGATGTCGTGGCACTGGTTGGTCTCTCTCGTCTCTTGCGTCCCCGTCCCGTGGTCGCCTCCCTTCCACAAGCCGGCGATGGCACCGGTCTCGGGGTCCGCAAAGATCCGCGGACGGCTCACGATACGCGCCTCCGCCGGTCGCGCCACCGGGATTTGGATGACGTCGACGCTGAAAAGAGCGGTGTTCGGATCCTCGCCGGGAGACTCGTCCGAGCAACCGGTGAGCTCTTCGCCGGGACGGACCGAGCCGGTCCCCGAGCCAAAGACGTAGATGTTGCCCTCGTCATCCGGGTCGGTCACCACCGTGTGCGTGTGTGAGCCCCGGCAGGTCTGAACCGCTCCAACCTGCTTCGGCATCCGCACATCGCTGATGTCGAAGATCCGGATCCCACGGAAACGGGCGTCACTGACCGGCTCCGCGACGCCTTGAAGACCGCAGTCGAGCCGACCGCGCGTCTGCTCGACGGACATGACCAACAGGTTGCCGACGACGGAGACGTCGCCCTGGCCTCCCGGACAGACCACCGAGCCGAGAAGCTGCGGCGACAGCGGATCCTCGACGTTGTACGTATTGAACCCGTGGTAGTTGCCTTCGTACAGAACGTCCCCGGCAAAAGCGAGGTCGGTGTTCGCGAAGTTCAGAATTCCGGGACGAAGCGGTTCCTCCTCAGGCTCTTCTTCCTCCTCAGGCTCTTCTTCCTCCTCGCCTTCTTCTCCTTCAGCCTCCTCCGTTTCTTCAGACTCTTCTTCCTCAGGCTCTTCTTCCGCAGGAGCGGGCTCGGCCGGCATGGGCAGACCCGCTGGAGCGTGGGAGTCGAAAAAGCCGTCCGGCTTGGGAAGCGTCGCCACCCGTTCCAGGTGAAGACTGGCCTCGCCCGCATCGCGAAAGCCGGCCTTGAGGTTGACTCGAGGATCGGGCGAGAGAACCGCGAGCATGGCGTCCATCCGATCGATCTCCATGCTCTGATCGGCGGTAATGTCGGACGTGAACGCAAAGAGCTGCGAGTCCTGAGCCGTACCGCGCTGTGCCAGGAGGTCCTCGACCATGGTCAGAGCGCCCCGGTGGTGCTTGATCATGAGCTCGAGGAAGGCCCGATCAAAGTCGGCCCCACGGGCGCCCTCGAGACGTCCCATCTCCTCGGCGTCGAGCATGCCCGGCATCAGCTCCGCGCCATGGGCGTGATGAGCATCGACGGCCATCACCTCCTGGCTGCGCGAGCGCAGCCATTCCTGCATCATGTTGATCTCGTCTTCCTGGGAGATCTCGATGCGTTGAGCGAGACGGTGCATGACGTCGCTCTCGCTCCGCGTCGCAAGGAGCTCGGTCATCTCCAGCGCCTGGGCGTGGTGGGAGATCATCCCCTGCATGAACCTCACGTCCGCCTCGCCGAACTGGATGCCAGCGAGATTGGAGGCTTCCTCCGCCGAGATCCGCCGACTCGGCTCACCGGGAGCGCCCGGTTGGACGATCGGAGGCCGCGTTTGGCTCTCCGCTGAGCCGAGCGGCAGGAACGCCGCGATGAGCACAGCGGTTGCGGCGATTCGCCGGAAAGAGGGTTTCTGCAGGCTCATAAAGTGACCTCCAATCGATTCCCCGCGCCTCTGACGCTCGGGAGCCGTATTGTAGTCCGCCGCCGCGACCTCTGCCGCCGAATCACGCTTGGATGACCCACATCGGCGGAGCCCCGGTGCGGGCCCATCCGGGGTAAGATGCTGCACGATTTTCTACCGCTGGGAGGCAATCATGCACCGACTGCAAGAAACAGCGAGCTCCCCGGGCGTCGCCGCCGGGTTGCTGCTGATTTTTTTTACGATGACAGCCTGCTCGGGCCCCGCTACCGAACAGGCCGCAGAAGAAACAACCGTCACGGCATACGAGGGGGCCCGGCTCATCGTGGGCGACGGGCAGGTCATCGACAACGCCACGTTCACCGTCGACAACGGCCAGTTCCTGGCGGTCGGCGCGGCCGGTGACCTGGACGTGCCCGCCGGCGCGACTCGGGTGGACCTGAGCGGTATGACGGTGATGCCTGCCATCGTCGACGCGCACGTTCACCTCGGGGTTACTCGTGAGACGCTCGTCGAGGATCTGAAACGTCGTGCGTACCACGGTGTCGGGGGCGCCATGAGCCTGGGCCACGACGGCGAGGGCGCGCCGCTCGATGCGCGCGACGAGGTCATTCCCGGAGCGGCGAGGTACCGCTCGGCGGGGCGCGGCATCACGAGGCCCGAGCAGGGACGCTCGGAGGTGCCGCACTGGGTCACCACCGAGGAAGAGGCCCGGCAGGCCGTTCGCGATGAAGCAGCCCGTAACGTCGACATCATCAAGATCTGGGTCGACGATCGGAACGGGCAGTACGAGAAGCTGAGTCCCGAGCTGTACGGCGCCATCATCGACGAGGCGCATCAGAACAACCTGCGGGTCACCGCCCATATTTTCGCGCTCGAGGACGCGAAAGGACTCCTGCGTGCGGGCATCGATGCGTTTGCGCACGGCGTCCGTGACCAGGACGTCGACGACGAGTTCGTGGAGCTGGTCAAAGAACGCCCGAACGTCGTGCTGGTGCCGAACATGCCCAATCGCGGCGTGCCCACGGACATGGAGTGGTTGAGCGGTTCGATGCCGGCCGAGGAGCTAGCGGAGCTGCAGGTCGCGGCCACCGAGCGGCCGGAGGCCCAGGAGGCGTTTGCCATTCAGGCGCGCAATCTGGCACGGCTCAGCGCAGAGGGAATGCGGATCGCCTTTGGCACCGACGGTAACAGGCCATGGGCCCCGCACGTGGAGATGGAGGACATGGTGGCGGCCGGGATGACGCCCGAGCAGGTGCTCATCGCCGCCACGCGCAACGCCGCCGAGGTGGCGGGCATGAGCGACATCGGTACCGTCGAGGCGGGCAAGAGCGCGGACTTCGTCGTGCTGGAGGCCAACCCGCTCGACGACATCACGAACACACGGCGAATCTCCGCGGTGTACCTGCGCGGGGTGGAGGTCGATCGGGAGGCCCTGAGCGCCCGATGGACGGCGCAGAGCGAGGAATGAAGCACGCTCCGAACCGAGACAAACGCGCCTCTCTGACGCTACTTTTGCACTGGGAAGTAGCTATATAGACCGACTCCAGCCAGTCGAATGAGGGCGTCCCGCCCTTGCGGCGGCGCCGGGCGCTGTGGCACCGGCGCCGCCCCGAGGTGAGGAGACTTTCTTCAGGCCATCGGAGTGCGGTCTACTAGCAACCGCCCAGTGTATCCCCGTGACGCAAGTGGGCAGGGACGGCGCTCGCGTCGACCTCTTTTGTTTTCCTGTTTTCGGGATTACCGGGAGGAATGTGACAAATGGTCACCGTCCCACTGTTCGCCACTTCTTCTTCTTCGTCTTCCTGCAATTTGATCTCGAAAGCGAAGACGTCCGCACCTTCGTACACGCCTCGGACATGAACTTGATCCCCTTTCTCGATATCGGACAGGTCCATGCTGAGATTCCCCTTCCGGATGGAAGTCTCGGCAGAACGCGTGACGACGTGGCGCCCGTCGACGCACCGGTATCGACCATCCGGGTTCCGCCGGCATCGAGCTCGACGGAGCGGCGACCAACATCACCTTCGATCGGAACAGCGATCGGATGACCGGCTCTCTCGATGTGACTCTCCTCCAAAAGAACGACCTTACCCTCCACCACGTCGACGACGATATCGATCTCCTGGTTGGGCTTTACGCCGTCGAACTCCATGGGATCTCCCAGCTGAACCCCCTTCGCGTCCAGAAAAACCAGGCTGAACGATTCGGGGAGCCCGCGGAGCGTGAAGCTGTCATCGACGACGTCCACGCTCGCGATCTCGTCACCCTTCTCGTCGAGCACGACCACCGTCGCCACGTCGTACTCCGACGCGGAAGCGACGGTGCTCTCGGCCGCGTAAGTGCCGCCCAGCGTGAGCTGGGCACTCGTGCCCACGGCGGTGGCGCCGCTCCCCCGAAAGGTTCCAGTGAGTGTCGCACCCTGACGTTGCTCCTCTTCGAATCCTTCGAAGGGCGACGAGGGGCTGAAGTCACAAGCTGCGATGGCGAACGCAGCCAGAGCCGCCAGGCAAAAGACAAGTATTTTTTTCTGACTCATCACGTAGCCTCCTGCACCTTTCTCCGGGGGCAGGAGACGAGGTGTCAAAACTCGAGATTGTGTTGGCGCTATGCCTTTGATGGTGACACGCGGGCCAGCTTTTCTTTGTGATCTAGCTCGCGCAACAGAATTTTAACGGGCGTGGGGAACTCCCTATGATACTTGGCAAGCTCTTCTCTTTCAGGATCTTTGGAGTACACGGTCGATAGGGGCAAAACCCTACACTCGGGCGATCTCGCGGCCGGGGGATGCGCCGACGTCGAGCTCAGAAACTGTACCCGGCGACCAGCTTCAGGTCCGGCGTGTTGCCCATTCCGAAGCGCACCTCCAGCAGGTAGCGGCGAAACGCCCGCGAGCCGGCTCGCGGCGCTCCCCACTCGATCCCACCCACCAGGTTCAACACCGGCTCGATGTCGAGTCCTCCACTCCGTCCGATGCCACTGGTGACGTCGATGAAGTTGATGCCCAGTCCACCCCCGGCGTAGGGGCGAAAGCGGCCCGCGGTGAAGAGGTAGTGCGCGTCGAGGTTGGCGGAGGCCAGCCGGACGCCGTTTCCCAGGCCGAGCTCGAAGCTCGGCTGGAAGCGCACGCGCGGCGTCAAGCTCCCCGCGTCGACGTGGGTGCCGAAACTGAACTGATCGGGGTTCATGTTGATGCCACCACGCAACCCGTAGGAGCGCACGCCGAGCTCCTGGCCGACCAGCGTGCTCGCAAACAAACTCAGCGCCACAGTGAATAGACAGAGACGTCGGATCTTCATTGCTCTCTCCTCGATGCTCTCCACGGAGCTCGCTTCCCCCTTCTCGGAAAGGGCGAAGCGTTGAATTGGATTGTTCCGAAGTGTATGAATTCACGGTAGCAAGGCAACGGCCGCGAGTCAATGGGCGGTAAACGCGATCACCGGAGAGAGGCTTTCGTGTCGATGCTGCGTGCCGCTTCACGCTCGGGGTCATGAACGTTGGAGGCAGCGGTGCTCGCTTGCAGCCCTGACAGGCCCTAAGGCTCGCCCACGGTGACGGAGGTCGTAGCCGTGTCGTTCCCGATCCCGAATGTCACCGTAACCGGACCTGACAGCTCCTCGAGGTCCGCATCTTCGACTTCCGCTTCGAACAAAACCACGTTGTCGAGCACGCGAAGGGTCATTTCGAGATTCACGCCGTCGACCGTGCCATCGAACTCGAACCGCAACAAGGGAGTGGCGTGGGTGAGCTCGAAAGAGCCGGCAAGAATGGTCGCGGAAAAGACCCCGACCTCGAGGACCACGTCCTCGGCCAAAGGGTCGATCCCGTCACTGTCCTTCCGGAGACCGAGCGCTCCTTCGACCTCGAATCGAGACGCTTCCCGCTCGATCTCGAGCTCCGCGACGAAAGAGCCCGAATCGGTGTCGTCGACGTCCCGGGAACCGTTATCCGGGCTGCTGCGGTCGCCGCCATCTGATTCTTCCTTACGGCCGTCGTCATCCCGGTGGCGGGAATCGTCACGTCCTTCATTGTTTCCACGATCCGATCTCTTGCTACCTTGGGGTTTTTTGTCATCCTTCGGCTTGCGGCCATCCCGCTCCTTGCGGGGCTTCGGACTCTGACGACTCGTGGAGGTCGGGGACGGCGCTGGCAGCGGCGGGAGCGGAGGCAGCACCGGGGAGGGGCCGGTCGGTGACTGGCTCTCTCCCGAATTGCAAGCCATCCAGAGCAAGACCAGGGCGAGCGTCGAGACGACCTTGATTCTGCCCGCTCCTGTTTTCATGGTGCTCGTTCTCTTCGGCTGGCGCCTTCACCGGCGCGCACGTACGTCCGCTGTGGGGGATCGGTGAGGTGGGGGGGACTCGTCTCCATGATGCCATCCGTCGTCGAGCCTCGCAGTGATACAGCGCACGGACCGGCCGCCGGTGCCCCCGGCCAGCTTATGTAACGGAAAGGGGTTCGCCCCGTGACTTACGGAAGGGACGGGTTTGAGGGATACGAAATCGACGACGTCTTGATCGCTGCGGACCCAGCTTTCTGGGAAATGCCCGAAGAGCGTAGGACTAAGCGTTCGCTTGCCTCGGTGCGAGAGCGGTTTGAGTGCAAGGATGGCGCAACCGCCCGTCAGTCCCGGATCTTGTCGAGCGCTCGGCGAATTGCGCTCCGTACATTCTGGTTGCGCTCTCGCTCGAGCACGCGCTCGAGCGCCGGCACTGCCTCGATCGCGGCTGGGCCGATGCGGCCCAATGTCTCGGCGGTCTCACGTCGCATCAATTCCGATATGTGCTCTAGAAGCGGGAGGAGCGACTGCACGGCGGGAGCCGCCGCCGGGCCCATTTTTCCCAATGCTCGCATGAGGAGAACAGGTACGCGACTATAGTCTTCCCCTCCGGGTCGAGCAGGGCTTCGACCATCGGCGGGAGGGCCGGAGCCGCCTTGGGACCGAGCTCTCCCAGAGCACTCGCCGCGCTCGCGCGCACGCGACCGTCCTCGTCTTCGAGGGCCTCCATGAGGTCGGGCAATATGTCGCTCGCGTCGAGCCCGGGATTGGCCAGGGCGTACGCTCCGCGGACCCGGTCGTCGCTCGATTCACTCGCAAGTAGATCACGAAAGAGCGGCAAGGCTGTCTCGGCCGGGACCGGCACGCGCTCGATGGCCCGGAAGATGGCCTGCCGCACCTTTTCATCGTCGTCCTCTTTCAACAACTGGATCAGCCGTCGTCCGCCCGCGTGCGCGCCCGGTCCATACTTCGCGAGCGTGTAGACCGCAGAGGTCCGCACTTCCGAGTCCTCGTCTTGGAGAAGGGCGGTGGCCGCGGGCACCACGGTCTCGGCCGGACCCAGTACGTGCTGCGAGCCGATCAACGCGTGCATGCGTACGCCGGCCTCATGGTCCTGGAGCGCGCCGAGCAGTACGGGGACCGCTTGCTCGGCCGGCGGGGACAAACGCCAGAGCGTCATGGCCGCATAAACGCGCGCCTCGCCCCACGGATTTTCCTCGAGGTGTCGCACGAGAAGCGGAAAGGCGTCGAGCGCCTCCGGTCCCGGTGGCTCGGCTAACCACGAGCGCGACTGAGCCGTCAAAGGCTCGATCGCCTGACGCCGCACAGCGTCGTTCGGATCATCGAGCACCGACATCAGGCGGAGCGTCGCCGAGAAATCCTCGTCGATGCGCTTCGAAAGCGCCTCGGCGGCACGCCACCGAATTCTCGGATCGGATGCAGCGAGCTGATTAGCGAGATACGCCGGTAGCTCGTCGTCCGGCGTGAACGCGACCACTTGCTCGGTCGACCAACCGAGGGGACCTGCTTCGAGCCGGGCCTCCTCGACGTACACCATCCATAGAGAAGCTGCGATCCAAATGGCTGCCCAGACCCACGTGCGAAACAAGCCCGAAAGTATCTGCGAGCGGGCCGTCACTTCGGAGGTATCCGAGAGGAAAAAAATGTGCTGCACGTCCCGACCCTGCCCCGCGTTTTCGTCGAAGAGCAAGAGCTACCAGAGGGACGTCGTCGCCTTGGGCTCCTTCAGAGGACGCACCACGAGCGCCTCGCTATCTCTCGCTCCTGAAGGCGCGTCCTCCCGGGGTTGCACGCAACCGATCACGTAGACGCGATCGCCCGCGCGAAGCTCGGCCGCCATCGTTTCCCCTCGCCACCAGCTCTCCACACTCTGACTGCCCACGCGTCGGGTCAGGACGATCTCGCACACGCGTTGGCTCACTAAAGGTATTCCACTTCCTATCTGCCGTGGTCGGAATTCGGCCCCGCGAGGATCGACGAGGATACGCCCGGTTCCATCTTTGAGATAGAAAGGGACTGACCGCAGCTTCGACGATCGAAACTGAAGGATCGGGTCGTCCGGATCGTCTTCGCACGGTCGAGCGACCCCACGAAACTCGGACAGCCCGACAGCGGCCGATCGGGCTTTGGAAGTGGGAAGATTGGCCAGCTGCCGCGCCTGCTGGAGCTTCCAGAATCCGACGAGAAGCGCCGCGTAAAGGCCCACTCCGACTCCGCAGTAGCCCGCAAAGATGCCGAGCCACGCTACGATCTCGGGGCCCAATCGGCTCAAAGGCCAGCCGTGCGGAAAGGCGTTCCAGTACTCGTGCACCAGAAGAGTCAGGGCCAGGCAGGGCGCCGCGAGCCCGGCGAAGTACGGAGGAATCCAGAGAAGAAGCAACCAGTGGCTGAGGAGTCCTCCTTCCTCGGAAGACTCCTGATTTCGGGAAAACGTCCGTAGGAGGACGACGAAGGCCACGCCGGCAACGAAAACAGAGAGCATGGGCACGAAGAGAAGCCCCACGACGATCGTGAGCAATAAGCCCATCGACTCGTATACGAGGAGGAAGACGGCACGTCGTACGCCCGTCTTGCGGTACAGCTTTCGCCAACGCTCGAACCGAAGGAAAAAGAGCCCGCTCACGAGAGCGAACACGAGCATCAACCATGAAGGCAAAGCTGTTCGATACTCATCTCGGAGCACTTTGGCCAAAAGCGTCAATAGACAGAAACAAGCGACGTAGCTCGCCAGGCAGACAATCGGCAGCTCTCGGGACGCTTTGGGAAAGGCAAACGCCCGCCACGCGGAAACGGCAGGCACGAGAAACATCATCCAAAGCACGACGCCGTAGGCCGTTTGGGGTGGGATGCCGGGCACGATAATCGAGCGTTCGGGGTCTCGAGGGTTGAGGCGGACGTACAGCGGCCGTTCCTTCCGGACGTCTCCATTGCGGGCGTACGTAAAGAGCTCGTCGAGCTCTCGGAGGAGCTGCGATCCTACGTTCACGTCGTAATAGATCCGCTTCACTTCGATGGGAGACCCGGATGAATGAAGGAGATAACTGGCCTCGGACCTCTCGGCCACAGCGGTCGACCAGGTGTACGTCGAGAGCGCTTCCACGAGCTCGGGTAGGACCCGGACGCCAACGATCACGGCACCGGCGCTCAGAACCACCGCTACAACGACCAGGCCGCCTGGGCGCCAGGACGGGGCGCCGTGGCGCTCACTCATGACCGAGAGAGACGGACGTTTGTGCTCGTTGGGGCACACGCAAGTAGGAGCGCGGCCTGAAATTCGACAACCGCGCGACGAGGCGCTCCGGGAAGCGCTGGATCCCGGTGTTGTGGATGCTCACGCTGTCGTTGAAGAGCTCGCGCCGGTCCGCGATGGTGGAGTCGAGATCCTTTCCTGGAGCTTCAAGAAGTGCTCGCTCGCCCTGAGCTCAGGATAGGATTCCCGAAGGAGGTCGAGCCGGCACATTTGTTCATTGATCTCGTTCTCCGCACGGATCTTCTCCTCGACGACCGAGGACTTGTCGTAGCCGGCACGAAGGCGGGTGAGCGAGACCAAGACGTCGCGCTCGTGCTCCATATAACCACGGCAAACTTCCACGAGCTGGCCGAGCTCCACGTGCCGTTGCGCTAATAGAACGTCCACGTTGGCCCACGCCTTCTCCAGGTTGTTGACGAGCTGGATGACGTTGTTGAATCGACTCACGGCATAGGCGAGCACCATCACCAGGGGAAGACCGACGACGACGATCGTCGCGACGCTCGCGCTCATATCGTTCGAGAGAGATTTTCAGGTCTTTTTTTCTAGGGTATTGATCCATGTTCTCACAGAAGATGCGGGCGATCCACGCGAGTGGACGTTGATGGCCCGATAGCTGCATGCGACAATATTCTTTTTCCAGGGACGAAGAGTTGGAACGTCCGAATTCGACTCTGTCATTTCTCGGGCGAGCTCAGCGAGTGCGCGTCGGCAGGAGTTACACGATCGTTACCGGAGCCGGCGGATGAGTCCTGATTCCCCTCGGCTCTCAGGATAGCAGCGGGCTGCCCGGCCATGTTAGTCGTCCTCACCAATCGCCCAGCCGTCGACCAGAAGCTCCTCCTCTGGAAAACGGGCGTAGACCACGAGATCCCGTTCCAGGCGTTGTTCGCCCCTCGCCGAGGCGGGCTCCTCGGCGGCCGAGACGACGTCCATCACCAGCCCGTGTCGCCAGAACAGCGGTCTGGCACCATCGTTAGGAACAGCCATGACTTGGAACTTGTTGTATTTTAAGTGTGATAAGAAATATAGGCGCATGAATTATCATATAAAAAACTTGCACTCCGATGAGAATCCGTCTATACTACTCTCACGAGAGAAACCGTGAAAAATGCAGATAAGCTAAAAAAATCTATGCGCCCTGGACAGGTCTATCGGCGCCAACACCTCAAAGGCTTTTCGACGGCCGTGGACCGGGATCTCAGGTCGCTTGTTGCCAGTAGAGACGTGAAGAAACTGGCCGGGGGACTCTACTATCGTCCTCGTAAGAATCGTTTCGGCGACACTCCGCCGGACGACCGGGATCTCGTGCGTGCTTTTCTTAGAACAGCCGACTTCCTGCTGACCTCCTGCAATCACTACAACCAACTTGGCCTTGGCCTGACCCAGGTCTACAACACCTATCTGGTCTACAACCACAAGCGGTCGGGCGATTTCTCTCTGGGCGGCAAGCACTTCAAGTTCCGCTTGGTTCCAGCCTATCCTGAAAAACTGAGTAAGGAATATCTACTCGTCGACATGCTCAACAATCTCAAGCACCTGCCCGATGATACGGATCTTGTGCTTCGGAATTTGAAGTCCCGCTTGAACCAGTTCGACCAGGCAGGTGTGAGAAAACACCTAGAGCGATACGGACGCCCGGCCGCACGAAGAGCCCTGCAAGAGGCGCATGCCTAAATTTGTCCACGAATTGCCCGACGCCAAGGCGTTGTTCGAGACCCTCGGTGCGGAGAAGAATCTCCTTCCCATCGTGATTGAGAAAGACTACTGGGTCATGCATTGCCTTTGGGGATTGAAGCGGGAAGGTTTTGAGTTTGAAATAAAGGGAGGCACCTCGCTCTCGAAAGGATGGCGCTGCATTGATCGCTTCTCGGAAGACATCGATATCCGCTTTGAGCCCCCCGAAGGATTGAACCTCAAAGGCGAGAAGCCTGCTCACATCGAAGCTCGATGCGAGTTTTATGACGGTCTCGCCAAAGAGTTCGAAATTCCAGGGATTGCTGTGGAAAGGAACCGAGCCCACGACGATGAGAAGGCCAGGAACGGAGGGATCAGCCTCAAGTTCGACTCATACTTCAAGGCGTTGCCTGAGCTGAAAACCGAGGTGCTCCTCGAGATTGGGTTCGCACGGACAGCTCCGAATGAGCCAAAGGATTTCACCAGCTGGGCTTTGCAGAGGGCTCTTCAGGCGAATGTTGACGTCATTGATAACCGGGCTACAGCAGTCAAGTGCTTCAATCCCGAGTACACGTTCGTTGATAAACTCCAAACGATTTGCAAAAGGTTCCGGCAGCATCGGGATCGGAATGAAGAAAGAGATCGTCCTCGCCAGTTTATGCGGCATTACTATGATCTCTACAAGCTGCTGGAGCTCGAGCGGGTCAACAAGTTTATCGGGACACCGGATTACCAAACCTACAAGCAAGAAAAGCTCCGTGGAGAGGATGCGAAGGAGTTTGCGTCCCGGCGCGCCTTTACGATCACCGATGACAAGACCTACCGCTTGTTCGAGAACGAGTTTGCGTCAATCAACAGTTTGCTACTCTCTCCGGGACCAACGTTCAAAGAGGTCATGGATAGAATCAGGAGGTTGTCCCTTCTATAAACTCGATCAGCCATGATTCTCCTCCATATGACGCTGGACACTCCTGCGCCTGGCCCAGCTGCGCCCGGAAGGGCGAGCTCAATGGGAGCCTCTCCTGCGTCAGATCCGAAACTGAAAATCTGTGGAAGAAAAAGCATGACGCAAAGGGGCAAAGAACAGAGACTTCCCCCCCTGTGCCCGCAGCCGATTGCTTCCGTCTCAGTTCCTGTGGACCCAGCCAAGGTACCGCTCTTGCCAGGAGCTACCTCAGGCGCAAAGGCCGCCGAAGGCGAGGATTCGTGAACCCCGATCGCAAAGACTTCTGACTGTCAAAAGTCGCGCGACTTTTTTTGCGATCGGGGTGAACCTTTGCGAGCTTTGCGACTTCGCAACCTTTGCTTGATCTTTTCTGGTTGCGACCTCGCTGGTCCGGCCCCTTGAGGCGCCTTTCAGCGACGAGCCGAGTCTCGTGCGCCGTACCGTACACCCAGGTACAATTCTATATGGCCTCCAATCGCTTGCAGGCGGTGGCGCGCGGGGACGAGCCCGCGGATCTGGTGCTCCGGAACACGCGGCTGGTCAACGTTTTCTCCGGAGAGATCTACCCGGCGGACATCGCTATCGCCGGCTCCCGCGTTGCCGGAATCGGCGAAGGCTACCGGGCGCGAGAGGTTCTGGACCTCGAGGGGCGTTTCGTCTGTCCGGGCTTCATCGATGCCCACGTCCACATCGAAAGCTCCATGGTGCCGCCGCAGGAGTTTGCCAGAATCGTGCTCGCGCATGGCGTCACGACGGTCATCGCCGACCCCCACGAGATTGCGAACGTCCGCGGGATCGCGGGCATTCGCTTCATGCTGGAAAGCGCTCGCAAGAGTCCGATCAGCTTCTTCTTCACCGCGCCGTCGTGCGTACCCGCCAGCAACATGGAGACGTCCGGCGCAACGCTCACCGCGTCCGATTTGGCTCCGCTGCTGGACGAGCCGGAGGTCATCGGTCTCGCCGAGGTCATGAATTTCCCGGGCGTCATCCACGGCGACCCGGAGGTGTACGCCAAGCTGCGCGCCTTCGAGGGAGCCATCATCGACGGACATTGCCCGCGTATTACCGGTCAGCTACTGAACGCCTACGTCTCCGCGGGGATCGGATCCGACCACGAGTGCACGGTCGTCGAAGAAGTTCTAGAGAAGGTTCGGTTGGGTATGGCGGTCTTCATCCGCGAGGGCACTGCCGCACGGAACCTCGAGACGCTCATTCCCATCGTGACGTCGGGAAACGAGCGACGCCTGTCGTTTTGCACCGATGACCGTCATTGCCGCGATCTGATCGAGGAAGGCTCTATCGATCATCTCGTTCGGATGGCGATCGGCGCGGGCATCGAGCCGATGACGGCGGTTCGCATGGCGGGCCTCAACGCGGCCGAGTACTTTCGACTCCACGATCGAGGGGCGATCGCTCCCGGCCGTCTGGCAGACCTGGTGGTCTTCTCCGACCTGAACGACGTGCGAGCCGATCTCGTTTTCAAGGATGGCACAGTCGTGTCGCGAGACGGTGAGATTGTTTCTGACGAGCTGGAAGATATGGAGGCGGACGTCGGCAAGAGCGCAAACGTCAACTGGTTCAAAGTGCGATTCGATGTCCCGGCGGAAGGCCGAAGGCTCCGCGTGATCGGCTGCGTCGAGAACGAGCTCGTGACCGACCATCTAAAGATGGACGCGACACTTTCGGATGGGCGCGCGGTGGCCGACACGGCGCGCGATCTGTTGAAGATAGCCGTGATCGAACGGCATCACGGATCCGGGAACATGGGTCTCGGCTTCGTTCAGGGCCTCGGGCTGAAGCGCGGCGCGATCACCGGGACCGTCGCCCACGACCATCACAATCTCGTCGTCATCGGGGCCGACGACACATCGATGATGACCGCAGCCCGGGCGGTCGCCGACGCCGGAGGTGGACAAGCCGCTGCAGACGGAAGCCGGGTGGTGGCGAGACTTCCCCTTCCTATCGCCGGTCTCATGTCCGACGCACCCGGGAGTGAGGTGGCCAAGGGAGTCGAAAGGCTCCAGGAAGCGGCACACGAGCTCGGCTCACCCATCAGGGATCCGTTTACAACGGTAAGCTTTCTGGCTCTCGAAGTCGTACCAGAGCTCAAGCTCACCGATTTAGGACTGGTGGACGTACAGAAGTTCGAGCTGGTTCCGCTCTTCGTGACGGATTGATCCATCAGGCTCATGAATGTTGCATCAACGTGACGAGTACCGTTTCCCCTTCTGGGCCCGTTTTTTCAGCTCTTTCGCTTTCAGATCCACGACGAATTCTCGCTGGATGTCACTGAGAGACATCTTCGCAAGTTGGCCAACTATATCCAACTCCATGACCGATTGACCTCTGGCAGGCGTTAGGCCTCCCTCAACCCTCAGGCCACTCTGATCTGGCTGACGTTCCAGCCGTCCAATGGATATGATTTTTCCTCGAGTATCGTGAACGATCATAACGTGCATCTGCTGTTACCTCCGCTAAAGATTCGTATAGAATGCCAAGCATTCGAAATCAGTTGAATGGTTGCCTGTGTTGCGAACGTCCAGCCAATAGAGAGGACCATTTTGAGTGTTTTCCGATTGCTGCCTTACTAATTCGACTTGATGATCATGAGGGTCCGCATGCCCCCCGTGACCACCAGGACGTACAGGCCGCATTAACCAGTCCAAGTAGAGATCTGGTGTATTGTTGGGGTACTTGACCGCGACCCACCAGAATTGAGTGTCCCCAGGGTTTATGGTTCCTGTAAACGCCGTGATCACCGCCATGATAGATCCTCCTAATCTGTGTTACCCCACGCGCGATCTA
The DNA here is from genome assembly GCA_965237685.1 of Candidatus Marinacidobacterales bacterium. Taxonomy (GTDB): domain Bacteria; phylum Acidobacteriota; class Vicinamibacteria; order Marinacidobacterales; family SMYC01; genus CBDEGF01. Next base: position 724,344 of record CBDEGF010000002.1, on the reverse strand, counting down.
GGCGCCATGCCAGAGCTTCCAATCTCGCGAGCGCCATAGTAGCGCCATAGTGCGCCATGCAGACGCTTCCGCAACGCCGCAATCCAGGCCGTGACGTTACCGAACGTATGCCCAGCGCTTCAGATTGCCGGTATTGCGCAGCTACAAGTACGGGAAAGTTGCGTTAGTGGGACGAGATGCTCTGGTCCCACGAGGCTCAAGGTCGTGTTCGAGCAGGGCAAGGGATAGCTGAAGGGTCTGTCGGTGCTCCCCATCGGCTCGTTGGGAAAGCCGTCCGTCTCGTTATCGAACAGGCCGCTCGAGCAATTGAACCCGAGGACGACCGGCAGCAAGGCGCCGTTCGTCAGGGCATTGGCGTGATTGGTGTTGAACTGGGGATGCGCCCAACCGAAAGAGCCGGCATGGTCCAGATGGATGAGAAGAAAGCGGCCGTCGTCCATGGCATCACTGATGTCCATCGTGCTGCCGGCCCAGGGGAAGGGAGGCTGGAGGGCCGACGGAAGCGATGTGCCACCGTAGTAGAATCGCGGTGCAGGATCGCCCATATAGTCCTGAGCGACGGTCTCCGTGTAGATGCGCTCGACACCGTAACCGTTCGCGAGCAGTCTGTCCCGCACGTTCTCCACCACTGCGATGAACGCTCGCTTATCGGTTCCCGCGGCCGTGTCCAGCCGACAGCACTGGAACTGGGAGGCGATGGCCACCGAATGGAAAAAACCCGGCAGGGTAAAGGGAGGACTGCTTTCGTACTGGACGATCTTGTCCACGACCGTCTGCGCCTGCTCGACGTCCACGGGTATCCGGCCGGCCGCGAAATCCAAACCCAGATCGAAGGGATATGGCCCGTTGATGGCGTAGGGAAGATCGGAGGCGATCACCTGGTCCCGGTGTCCAGCATATACTTCCGCACCCCGACGCGGCGGTAATAGCCGAGCTCGTTGTTGAAGTTCTCACCAATCGACATGAAGCCCGTCTTGATGTGGAAGAAGTTGCCCTCCCGGTTGATGGTGGAGCGGAAGGCGTATTGCCCGTCGGAGAATCCCGGCGTCGCCGTCTCGAGCCAGTAGGTGCTCCAGTCGATATTTCCAAAGAAGCGAATGTTGCTGTCGAGACCAAAAACCCGGTTGTAGTCCCCGCTGTGATCGGTCGATTGCCGGGACATGAAGGTGGCCCCGACGTCGGAGTTGGCGAGAACGTTCTTGCGCATGCGGAGCACGGTGTAGTTGTTCGCCGGATGCAGATCCGTACGCTCCGTTTGGACCGTAAGCGCACCGACGCCCAATCCGGCGACGTTTCCGGTCACGCGGGCGCCGACGGTGATCGGTATGGGAATTCCCTCTGGGGTCAAGCCGATGCGACGGGAGAAGAAGACGAGGAGATCGGTGTCCGGTCGCGGCGAGAGATAGCTCACTCGATTGTTGCGGGCCGCATCACCTACATAGAAGATGCCGGAGTTTTCGAGGAAGAACTCCCGCTTTTCCGGAAAGAACTGGCTGAACTGCGTCAGGTTGACCCGCTGCTCGTCCGCCTCCACCTGGGCGAAGTCGGGATTGACCGCGACATCGAGCGTGAGGGCGCGGGTGATGCCATACTTCAAATCCACGCCGATATTTCCGTCCTTCAAAAAGGAATCCCCGCCAGTGGGGCGAACGGTTCTCGCGGCAACGTAGGGTTTCACGCGGAAGTCCCGGCCCGGCCGGACGGATCTCAAACCAACCAGCTCTCCCGCGAGGGAGACCCGGTTCAACGTAAAGGCCCGCGGCACCGGGGACCAGAGGTCGACCTCGTTCTTTCGGCGGATGCGACGACAGAAATTGATTCCCCACGCCGAGGCGCCGGCCATATCGAAGCGCAGCGAGGTGAAGGGAATGGCCATCTCTACGATCCAGCCGTCCTCCACCCGAGCGCTGCGCACGAACCACACCGCATCCCAGCTCGCGTTCACCTCCCGTCCCTCGTTCGCCATCTGCTGGTCGGAGCGGGCTCCAGCAGGGTTCGTCATGAACACGAAGCCGTTGCGTCGATCGGCGAAAGTATCCAGGATGACTTCGAAGCTGTCCTGGTTACCAAGACGGAAGTCCTCTCTGATGTCGTTGACCACCACGCCGGCAGGGTCGCTGTCGTGGCAATAGGCGGCGATATAGAGGTTCTCGGCGTCGTAGGCCACGAGCACCTCGGTCTTTTCGGTAGCCGGCTCGCCTTCCTGAGGCTCGCTCTGCACGAAACCCGAGACCCGTTGCGCAATGCGCCAGACCTCGTCGTCGAGGAAACCATCGATGACGACCGGCTCGGTGGCCCGAACCGCAACGACCTGGAGCCGACCGCTAGGGGAGCGGAGGGGTGCGGAGACAGCTTCCGCCTTCGAGGCGTCATCCGCCGGCGGTGATGACGGGAGCGGCGGCTGTGCCACCGCCGGGGCGGTCAAAGCGCCCGCCAGGCAGGCACCCATGACGATTGAGAACCCAGCGATTCTGGGCTCTTGTCCCGTCGTCAATGTCGGCCTCCGATTTCTCGGTGCACCCACCAAGTGAAAATCACCGATGAAGCACACCACGACAGGCGCCACTTTGCAAAGGCGGTGCCATTGCCGGCAGCTCCGCGAGGCTCGACGCTTCAGTGCCTTACGCGACCCAAGCGTGGGAGCAAAGCGTCATCGTCTCCACCGAGCCCGAGCAGATCTCTGAGTCGCACGGGAAGAAGCATCTTCATCTCTCCGCTGCTGTCACGCACAAATATGTGACAGCGGACGACCATGCCAAGCGCGGCGCTATCGACATAGTCCACTTCTCGCAGGTCCAGTGTGATCCCCGTGCGGCCGCCTTCGACGAGGTTCTCGACCTTCTCCCGGTAGGGAGCGGTCTTTCGCTTCGCGACGATGCCTTCGAGGTCCATCTCGCAGATCTTGCGGAAGAGCTCCACGCTGGTCTCTTCGACGTGGTCGGCGCAGAGGATTGGAGCCAGCAGCTCGGGCATCAGATGCTTGAGCCAAGCCTTTCGCTCCAAGAGTGGCAGCTCCCGGAGATCCTCGCCGTTCAGCCAAAGGAGGTCGAAGGCGTAGTAGATGGGCTCCTTCCGGCGGAAGTACAGGTCGTAGAACTGCGAGGGCCCTGGTCATCGAGGCAGACCAGCTCGCCGTCGAGGAGCGCGCTTTCAGCGCCGAGGTTCTCCGCGAGCCATCGCCCGAGCCCTGGCCAGTGCGGGAAGGTGAAGTCGTTTCGGGAGACGAGGCGACACTCGCTGTTCTCGATGTAGGCGAGAGCCCGGAATCCGTCGTGCTTCAGCTCGAAGATCCACTCCGGGTCGTTGAAGGAGTGTTTCTCTTCGACGGGGCGGACGGGCTTGATGGTGGGGAGCAACGCTACTTGGTGGGGACGAGTCGCTTCAGTTCTTCGAACCAGTTGAGGACGACGTTGAAATGGGTACGGCCGGATCCCTGGTTGACATCACGCAACGTCACGATCTGTTCTCCATCCGGGGAAACCCCGAACTTTCTCTCGCCGCCATCTAATGTCGGCATGTCCATTCCCCACCATCGCCGGAAACGCGCCAAATGCCCCGGCTGCCCTGCCCGAACAGGAGACCTGAGAAAAAATCGCGTTTCCCCAGGGAGATGGGGATGGTTGGTCCGCACTTGTGTCAACTAGGGGGGGCGGGTCCGCGTGGTGCGGATTCACCCGGTATCGTATCGGCGTTTCGTTGTTGCTTTTTGACTAGTTTTCTGACTAGTGCTTAAACGAATCGGGCTGCGTGTGCTCAATGCGCTCACGTCGGCGCGAGCGCCGATACCATCTTTGGCCTCCAGCGGAGGCGAATCCACTGCAGGATATCGTAGGTGAGGGCGACCCACTGAGATTCAGTGCGTACTTTGGCAATTCTGCGCACGCTAAACTGCCGCAGGCCAAACTTGGCTTTGATCCAGAGATTCGGGAACTCGGCCACTTGCGAGCGTGTCTTATAGATGGCCTTGGTTTCGTCGGTCTGCATCTTCTGGCGGAACGCGGCTATGTCGGGCAAGAGTTCGCGCCGCTCGATCGAGCGGCCGTGCCGCGTACGAGGACAGCACTGATCTTTGGCCGGACACGTCTGGCAGTCTTGCTCCGACGCCTTGTATCGATAGCACATCGTGCCATGGCTTTCCTGCTTGGCGTCGTAGCGTAAGTGCTTGCCCTGCGGGCACACATACGTGTTGGTCTCCGTATCGAAGACAAACTTCGACGCCTCGTATTCCGGACTCACGCCGTGGTGCTTATACGACTTGCGCCGATTAGCCTCTGCTGCCTTGTTCTCGGATTGGGGACCGACGAAATCGATGTCGCGCTTCGCCATCTCCGTGATGTTGTTGCTACTGATGTAGCCCCCATCTACGACCATCTGCTCGGGCGCGCGGTGCATGCTCTGCTCAAGCCGTTGTATGGCGGGCGTCAGCTGCTGATAATCGCTGCCGGCCTGCGTGGCATCGATGTCGACAATCAGGCCGTGCGCGGCATCCGTTGAGACCTGGACGTTGTAGCTAGGTGCGGAGCCGCCCTCGGCTGCGGCGTCGCGAAGATTCCCGGCTTTTCGAACTTGGTTCTCATCGCCCAGCAGCAGCAGCTCGTGTCGATGTTCAAGGCGCTCGGGAACCCGGTGGGGGCAGACGCGCAAACGACCCAGGGGGATTTTCCTTTTTTGACTTCGGTGGTTGTAGTCTCGAGACGGACTGAGCCCACCTATTCGCAACTCCCCTCGAGCGAGACGGGCGGGTGCGGCCCTTTCCGCTCTGGAGCGCAAAGGGCACGAGCGCGGTGGTCTTCTGACCGCCGGCAGTGACACCGGCCCATGGGGCGGCATGGCGTTGGTCCGGGAGCTGGAGCTGCTACAAGAGGCGGGCCTGCCACCCCATCGACGTGATGCGGGTGGCCACCACGAACGCCTATCGCGTCCTTGGGATGGACGAGCATTGCGGCATCCGGGTGGGCTGCGTGGCCGACCTCGCTATCGTAAACGGCAATCCTGTCGATAACCTGAAGGTCCTGTACGGCCTCGGCTACGGGTTCTATGGCATCACCGACCGCCGGGAGCAGTGGAAGCGCGCGGGCGTTCGCTGGACGATCAAAGAAGGCGTCGTCTACGACGCTCCGGCCCTCTTGCGTGAGGTGCTGTGGTACGTCCAGCAGGAAAAATCCGGTGGCGCAACTGAGAACGAATTATTGGTTCTCCAGCTCGGCGGTCCAGTTGACGATGACGGTTACAGGGGGCGGATCCAGGCTCGGTCGTCTGAGAAGAAAACGTTGTCCGTCGGCCGTCACCGCAAAGTTGTTCCGTCCGTCCAGTAAGCCAATAATCCGGGGCTCGAACGCCGGGGATGGGACGCCGATGCGAAAACCCGACGATTCCGCCTTCATTTCGACCCTCATGACCGGAGCGACGTTATTCATCCCTCCCCAGAAGAAGAGCTCTCTACTATCGCCTCGCCATATGGGGTGGAGCCCACCGTTAACGGATATGCGTTGCTTGTTCCTGCCGTCCGGCAAGCTCGTCACGTAGAGCTCAAAAGCCCCCGTTTCGCGTGAGCTAGAGGCAAACCACTCTCCATCCGGTGAGAAAGTATGTCCATATCCGGCGAACTCGAGATCGAGTGCCCGCGCCTCCCGATCCCCGTCGACCGGCACCAGCCAGACGTCTGCTTCCCACTTACAGACGACGGACTGCCCATGGGCCGACCAATCCGTGGGTCTAAGACCAAACCACGGATCTCTTCCGGGGGCTTCCCACAACAATTCTTCATCCCCACCGCCGGCTTTTTTCACCCAGAGACCGTCCCGGCCGTTTCGGAGCGCCGCGAAAACGATTTGCTTTCCGTCAGGTGACCAGACGGGGTCCATTTCAGGCGACGGATCCGATGTGAAACGAGACGCGAGGTTCGTTTCCACGTCGATCAGCCAGATGTCCAGGTTCCCCGTAGCCGGGTCTCTACGGTTCACCGCAATCGTTGCCCATCCGGCGAGAGCGATGGATTCACGTACTCGCCTGATGAAGGCTGCGGAACCCGACCGAGCTCTCGCCCCTGTCGATCGAACCAAACCAACTGCCCGGCCGCACGCGAACCGCTGCGAAACGCCAGCACGCCGTTCCGAGAAACGGAAAACGGTGTGTCTTGGGCGAGGATCGATGGGGACATCATCTGCTGTCCGAGCACTCGAGGCTCACCCTCGAGCCGCAGCTTCTCGGTATCGAAACGCTGGGCCATCAACACGCCGTCCTGGACGAACAACAAGTAGCCATCCGCATAGACGGCTTTCGAATCGCTCGCGACCACGAACGTCGTTTCCTCCGATTCGAGAGACCCGACGTAGATTTGGCCTTGTTCGAACGCAGAGTAGGCGAAATAGAGGAAATGGACCCCGTCGGGAAGAAAGTATGGGTACTTGCGAAGCGTTTCCGGGCTGAATTCATCCCGCAAACGCACCGGACCTGGCTGACCGCCGGACGCCAGAACCCGGTGCAGTCCGGTGTTGTTAGACAAGACCATGACGCCCTCTTCGTTCCACGTTCCGCCCCGACTGAAACCGACATCCCTTAACGTCTCCGGAGGTCCACGCGAAAGGTCGATCTTTTTCAGTTGAAAGTGTGTACTGAATCCGACGAAACGGCTGTCGGGTGACCAGAACAGCTGCGCGACACCTTCCGTTCCAGCCAGTACCTGCGTCTCACCGGATTCGAGGTCACGAACCCCAATGGTGCTGACGCCTTCTGTATTGGGCACGATGAAGGCCAGCCGTTCCCCGTCCGGTGAAACCTTCAGTGTTTCGGCAAAAGCCTCCGGCGGTGGCGGGAAGGTAATGCGAGTCACCCGGCGCTCTTGGGGGACGCGGTAAAAATACGCCCCGGCCAGAATCACGACCAGTGCGAGTAGAACGGCGCTGAGCGCCCATGCAATGCGCCCTTGCCTTCTCGGTCCAGTCTCCATCGGACCGGGCTCGACTCCCGTGCCGGATTCCACGATCCACTCGAGCTCGTCCCTCAAGTCGTGGGCGCTGTGCCACCGCTCGTCAGGGTCCTTGGACAGGCACTTCTTGACGACCCTGTCCAGCGTGGGTGGCGTCACCGGTTGGAGTGTCGCCATGGGCACGGGATCCTGCTCCATGATGGCGCCGATCAGACTCGCCTGCGTTTTCCCCTCGAATGCTCTCTTTCCAGTCACCATCTCGTAGACCACCGCACCGAACGCGAAGAGGTCCGTCCGCGCATCCACCGTCTTGCCCTCGAGCTGCTCGGGAGCCATGTACTGAAGCGTTCCGCGGATGGTCCCTTCGTCAGTGAGAGGCTTGTCTGCCGTGGGGAGCGCCGACAGGTCCATGCCTTGTGCACTCGCGACTCGCAGTTTCGCGAGCCCGAAATCCAGAAGCTGCGCCCCCGACTTGGTCAGCATGATGTTGCCCGGCTTCAGGTCCCGATGCACCACTCCCTGCTGGTGTGCCTTGTCGAGGGCAGCCGCGATCTCGATGCTGTAGCGCAGCGCCTCGCCGAGAGGCAAGGGGCCTTTCGTCAGCCGCCCGACGAGCGTCTCCCCTTCCAGATACTCCATCACCAGAAAATCGACGCCGTCCTCGCGACCGACGTCGTAGAGAGTACTCAAGTCGGCGCCCGCGCCCGTTGATCCAATCCGGCCAAGCATCGCGTTACACGAAATCCGGCGATGACGGGCTCGACTCCTGGCGCTCGAGCCGCCCGGCGGCGAACGGCGCTGCCTGGCGCGCATACAACCGACGTTCGTCGACTTCGCCGATGTGTGCGACGAGCTCGGACTCGACGCGACGGGATTGTTTCAAAAGCTCGGCCAATCGGCGGAGCAGCTCATCATCCGAAATCGATCTGAGTTGGAGTTGATGTGTCATGCCCTTTTGTAACATGGGTTTTTTGGACGGCCTGAGGTGGCCGATGTTCAACGAACACTACCTGCGATGGCTTCGAAGCTGTCCACAACGAAACGCGGACTCTGCGGTTCATCTCTCGAGCTTACACGCGCCTTCACGAATGGCTCTCCACTTTTTTAAGAGGGCCTTAATAAACGTGTCAAGCAAAAAAGTAGTCCGGACCGGGTACATTGGTTACAGAACAGACCGGCGACATGGGTAACATGTCCCTTTACCAGGGAGGTGGCCGATGCCCGTGGGACGAGACGAATTGGATGAATGAACGAGTGAGATTCATCGCTGCGCGCCTTGAAGCTGGGGAGCCGTTCAGTGCCCTGTGCGAACGGTTTGGGGTGAGCCGAAAGACTGGCTACAAGTGGGTCGAACGTTACGATTTGGATGGGGTCGCAGGTCTGGAAGAGCGCTCTCGCGCACCTTTGTCGCATCCTCACGCTGTGGCGGACGACGTGGTGGAAAAGATTCTGAGAGCCCGGAAGAAACACCCGCGTTGGGGACCGCGCAAGTTGCGTGTCATCCTTCAGCGGCACTATCCGCAGCTGGCGCTGCCGGCGGCAAGCACGATCGGAGAGGTTCTGCGTAAGAATGGGCTCATCCAGAAGCGGCGGCGGATACGCCGGAGCTCTCCGTACGGCGAGCGCCTGGGTGACTACGGGAAGCCCAATGCGGTGTGGTGTGCCGACTTCAAGGGACATTTTCCGGTTGCAGGGGAGCGTTGCCACCCCTTGACAGTGAGCGACGGATGCAGTCGCTATTTATTTGCCTGTCAGGGGCTTCACCATCCATTGTTCAAGCCGATACGGAAGATATTCGAATCGGTATTTCGAGAATACGGTCTGCCGGACGCGATTCGAACCGACAACGGTGCGCCGTTCTCGACTCTTGCGCCAGGAGGACTGTCCAGACTTGCTGTTTGGTGGATTCGTCTCGGAATCCGTCCTGAGCGGATTCAGCCCGGCCGACCCGATCAAAACGGAAGACATGAACGGATGCACAGCACCTTGAAGTCAGAGACGGCTAAACCGCCCCGAGCGAGCTTTCGAGCACAGCAACGGGCATTCGATCGGTTCCGGGAGGAGTACAACGAAATCCGTCCGCATGGAGGCACTTGGTCAGGAGGTGCCTGCATCTCGCTATCAGCCGTCGCACCGCCCCTACCCTCGTCAGCTCCCGCAACTCGAATACCCGGAGCACTTCTACGTTGCCCAGACCTATCCCAACGGAATGCTCTCTTTTGAGTCCAAGCAGTGGTACATAAGCAGCTGTCTAAAGTCAGAGCGCGTCGGTCTCGAGCAAGTCGATGACGGCCGTTGGATGGTTCACTTCGGTCCCATCCCTCCGGATTCTCGATGTTCGAAACGCCAGGGAACGCGGTTATCGCGCCTTCGGGCTTCTCGTTTCTCCGGAACGACGAAGCAAGAGGCCATACAAAAGACGAGGATCGAGATGAGTTCGCAGAGAACTCTCGATCGGGGTGGATCCGCAATGCTGCGATGGAGAGCTGTTTTTCGACGTTCGAGTCCGAGATCGGCGGCGGTTTGACACCTATGCAACAGACGGCGAGCTCGTCTACAACAGCAGCGACGCCACGCGTCGTTTGGATATGGGTCGCCGGCAGAGTTCGAGTTGCTTCACCGCAAAATCGCGGCGTGCCATTGCTTGATCGGAATCTGAGTTGCGACGAGTGTGGAGCCTCGCTCGGCACGGTCTTCGATGACTTTCATCAGATCCCGTCTTTCCGATTCCTTCAAGGGGTGAAGCAGCCAATCGTCGATAGCCAGCAAGTCCAGCTTGGCCAGTTTCATGAGAAGCCGGGCGTAGGAGCCATCACCGCGAGCCACGGCGAGCTCGTGGATCAGACGCGGCGCTCGCAGGTAGTAACCGGTGAAGCCCCGACGACAGGCTCTCTCCACGAAAGCGCAGGCCAAAAAAGACTTGCCGATTCCGGTCGGGCCGGTGATCAGCAGGTTATGGTGCTCAGCGACAAAACGGCAGTTACCCAGACTCAAGATCTGTTGGCGGTTCAAACCTCGAGGCGCTTGGAAGTTCACGTTCTCCAAACATGCCGGATAGCGGAGTTTCGCAGCCCGCAGTCGTCGAGAAAGCTTACGCTGTTCGCGCTCGGTCCACTCGGCATCGACCATGAGCCCCACGCGTTCCTCAAAGCTCAGCTCTTTGTACTCGCTCGAGCTCAGCTGGGCTTCGAACGAGGACACCATGCCGAACAACTTCATGGTGTTCATTTTTTCCGTCGTTTCGTGTCTCAGCATCGGAACTCTCCTCCTTCGTAGTAATCGGCTCCTCGGATGTTCTCGTGCTCCTCTCGCGGTTTCGCTTCGCCGTCCGCTTCGAGCACCACACGATCGAGGCCAGCCGAGAGAATGTTTTTCACCGTGCGATAGGTGTAAGAGCTCAAAGCCTCCGCTCGCACGCAAGCGGCCTCGAGACGTTCGTTGCCCCAGCGTCGGCCCAGTCGCATCACTCCCAGGCAGGAGCGAAATCCCTGCTCCGGATGAGGCCGGCGTCTCAGAATCTCGGAAACCAGCCTACCCGTTGCAGGACCTGTCCTCTCGGCCCAGTGGATCAACCGTGACGGCGTCCACTCCAGGTGCTCCCGGTGTGAACGCGGCATGTGCTCCGGATTCGTTGCGAACTGACCTTTTCCTTTCTTTCGGTGATGCGAAGCGACGCGTTCTCCCTTGAACAGGACCTCCACCACCAAGGGCGTCAGGCGTAGCTCGACTTTTTCGTGAATGAGCTGATAGGGAACGCTGTACAAGTTGTCGTCCACATCCACGTGGTAGTCGATGTTCACCCGGCATCGCTTCCACGTCGATAACTCGTAGCGCTCCTGCGGTAACGGTTTCAGGGCGGGCCGGTCCAGCCTCTCGTACAACTCCCGCCGACTCGCACCGAGCTTCTGCATCGGCCGCCCATTGAGAACCTCCAACTGCTCCCAGATGGCTTCGTTCAGTTCCGCCAGGCTGAAGAACGTGCGATGACGAAGCGCCGCTAGAATCCAGCGCTGGACCACCTGCACCGCCGACTCCACCTTCGCTTTGTCTTTCGGCTTGCGCACTCGGGCCGGGATCACCACCGCACCGTAATGCGCCGCCAGCTCCTCGTACGTGCGGTTGATCCCCGGCTCGTACCGGTCCGCCCACACCACGCCGCTCTTCAAGTTGTCCGGAGTCCAGATCTCGGTACTGCCGTCGAAGTAATCCGACATTCGCTCGTGCGCCATCACCCACGACTCCAGCGACTGGCTAGGGGTCGCTTCGGCGTAGGTGTAACTGCTCGCGCCCAGCGCTGCGACGAACAGCTCCACTTCGACGAGCTCTCCCGTCTTCGGATCGACGATGTGGGGTTTCTTCCCCGAGAAGTCCACGAACATCTTCTCGCCCGCTCGATGCCGTTGACGCATCGTCGGATTCAGCTTCTTCTTCCACCGCCCGTACAGCTCGCAAGTGTCCTTGCGGTAGTAGTGCGTGAGAACGTGGGGGCGATTCGGTAAGCTGAACGCCGGGTGTGTCGTTTTTCTCGCGGGCAGAGAGAGAGGGAAAAAAGGACTGGACAAACGCTGGCTGACTGTGTAACCTCAGGCTGGGAGGAAAACAGTGACCCAGGCAGGAAACGCTGCACTCGACACCGCAGCCAAGCGACCCACCTTTTGCGGCACGACCGTGACCGCCGAGGAATGGAGCGTGCTGACGGAGATCATCGCCACGTGTGGTCTGTCCCGGCACGAGCTGGCGCGCACGATCTGTGAGGGCCTGGGGTGGGTTCGTCGGAACGGCAATCTCAAGACCCGGGAATGCTACGAGTACCTGGAGGTTGTCGAAGCGAAGGGGCTGGTGACGTTGCCCCCGCGTCACGAGCAGCGGCGCCGCGGACCGACGAGCATCCACTACACGAAGGCTGGTCGCGAGCGGCCACGGCGTGAGGGCAAGCTATCGGACGTCGCTCCGGTGATGCTGGGCTTGGTGGCGAACGCTGAGGAGCGAGCGCTATGGAGGGAACTGGTCGCGCGTTACCACTACCTGGGCCACAAGGTGGCCTTTGGCGCGCACCTGCGGTACTTGGTCTGGATGTCGAATCCTCGGCGGGAGCTCTGTGGGTGCGTGCAGTTCTCCTCGGCGGCGCGGTGGCTTCAGGCGCGTGACGGCTTCATCGGTTGGGATGACGCAACGCGGCAGAAGAACCTTCCCCGGGTGGTCAACAACAGTCGGTTCCTGATCCTGCCGTGGCTTTCCATCAAAGGCCTCGCGAGTCACGTGCTGTCGTTGGCAGCGCGAGTGGTGGTCGATGACTGGGAGGAAGCCTACGGGGTGAGGCCGGTGTTGCTCGAGACGTTTGTGGAGAGGGAGCGTTACGAGGGGACGTGCTATCTGGCAGCGAACTGGGTGGAGGTGGGAGTGACTTCGGGCCGGGGCCGGATGGACCGGCACAAGAGAAAAGCCGAAGCGGTGAAAACATGCTTGGTGTATCCGCTGGTGCGTGAGTTTCGCCGAGAGCTCGGCGTTTCGCGATGAAGGTGCGTATTCCAGCCATCGTGAACGCCGAATCCAGAGCAAGCTGAACAGCGAATCCGGTGAAGCCGAACGCTCATCGAAGCGATGAAGTGTTGGGTGACCTTCCTTTCCACTGATTGAAAACGTGAACCTATCTTACCTGCGTGTTGTGTAGCAAGGGGCGGCAGGTCGGTGCCGGAGGGAGCGGGCGTAAGGAAAGACGCGAAGCGACCTTCCCGCTCCCGTAGGCAGCGACCTGCCGCGGCCGAACCCCGGGCGATGTGGGGCTGGTTTCGGGGGGTTGCTGGGGTATGGCCTGGCTCGAGAAGACGCTTCCTGAGGCATTCTCGCGCGTCGTTTTGGCGCCGCATCGTCTGGTACCCCGGGTTTGGCGGTTTCACCCGTTTTTATCGCATCGACGCTGTGGTCCCTCGCTCGCTCATGCATCGGCGTTGTCAGATGCCTTTGGCGCAGCCTTGGTCTTTCTCAGAGAAGCTCCTTTGAGAGTGATGCGGTGCGCGCTGTGGAGAATGCGATCGCAGATAGCGTCTGCCTGGTTTGGGTCGCCAATCGCTTCGTGCCACTGCTTGAGCGGAATCTGGGTCGCGATGAGTGTGGAGCCACGCTCGGCGCGGTCTTCGATGACCTCCATTAGATCCCGTCTCTCCGATTCTTTCAGCGGGTGAAGCAGCCAATCATCGATAGCCAGTAAGTCCAGCTTGGCGAGTTTCGTCAAAAGCCGGGCGTAGGAACCATCACCACGAGCGACCGCGAGCTCGTGGAGCAAGCGCGGTGCTCGCACGTAGCATCCGGTGAAGCGGCGACGACAGGCCCGCTCCACGAAGGCGCAAGCCAAGAACGATTTGCCAATCCCCGTCGGGCCGGTGATGAGCAGGTTATGGCGCTCACCGACAAAGCGGCAGTTGCCCAGGCTCAAGATCTGTTCGCGGTTTAAGCCTCGAGGCGCTTGGAAGTTCACGTTCTCCAAACATGCCGGATAGCGGAGCTTTGCCGCTCGCAGTCGTCGAGAAAGCTTACGCTGTTCGCGGGCGGTCCACTCGGCATCGACCAGGAGTCCCACACGTTCCTCGAAGCTCAGCTCCTTGTATTCGCTCGAGCTCAACTGGGTTTCGAACGCGGACACCAAGCCGAACAACTTCATGGCGTTCATCTTTTCTATCGTTTCGGGTGTCAGCATCGGGACTCTCCTCCTTCGTAGTGATCCGCGCCTCGGATGTTCTCGTGCTCCTCTCGCGGTTTCGCTTCGGCGTCCGATTCGAGCACCACACGATCCAGACCAGCCGAGAGAATGTTTTTCACCGTGCGATAGCTGTAAGAGCTCAAAGCTTCCGCTCGTGCGCAAGCGGCCTCGAGACGCTCACTGCCCCAGCGGCTGCCTAGTCGCATGACTCCCAGGCAAGAGCGAAATCCCTGCTCCGGGTGAGGCCGACTCTCTAGAATCCCCGCAACCAGCCTTCCCGTGGCGCGACCTGACTGCTCCGCCCAGTGGAGCAGCCGCGACGGCGTCCACTCCAGGTGCTCCCGATGCGAACGTGGCATATGCTCCGGGTTCGTGGAGTAGTGCCCCTTTCCTTTCTTGCGGGGATGCGACGCGACGCGCTTTCCCTTGAACAGGACCTCCACCACCGAGGCCGTCACCCGTGCCTCGACTTTCTCGTGAATGAGCTGATAGGGAACGCTGTACAAGTTGTTCTCCACCTCCACGTGGTAGTCGATGTTCACTCTGCACCGCTTCCACGTCGATAACTCGTAGCTCTCCTGCGGTAGCGGTTTCAGTACGGGCCGGTCTAGCCTTTCGTACAACTCCCGCCGACTCACACCGAGCTTCTGCATCGGACGCGCATTCAGGACCTCTAACTTCTCCCAGATGGCTTCGTTCAGTTCCGCCAGGCTGAAGAACGTGCGATGACGAAGCACCGCCAGGATCCAGCGCTGCGCCACCTGCACTGCCGACTCCACCTTCGCTTTGTCTTTCGGCTTGAACACCCGAGCCGGGACCACAACCGCACCGTAATGCGTCGCCAGCTCTTCGTACGTCCGGTTGATCCCTGGCTCGTAACGGTCCACCAAATCCACGCCGCTCTTCAAGTTGTCCGGAACCCAGATCTCCGTACTGCCACCGAAGTAATCCGACATCCCCTTATGGGCCTTCGCCCACGATTCCAGCGACTGGTTCAGTGTCGCTTCGACGTAGGTGTAACTGCTCGCGCCCAACGTCCCGACGAACAGCTCCATTTCGACGAGCTCTCCCGTTTTCGGATCGACGATGTGAGGCTTCTTCCCCGAAAAATCGACGAATGTCTTCTCGCCTGCTCGATGCCGTTGACGCATCGTCGGGTTCAGCTTCTTCTTCCACTGACCGTACAGCTCGCAATAACGGCTGTAGCCGTACGCTCCCGGCTTATTCTCCGCGTACTCCACCCACAGCTGCAGCAACGTCAGCTCTCGGTGACGCCTCAGCTCCTCGTGGATGTGGGCATAGTCCAGACCCGGCCGTGCGCCAGACGAGCCCGGCGGCGGAAACAGCCCTGCCTCCAGCTCCCCGTCGCTCAGCTCCTCCGGGAGCGGCCAGCTCAAACCACCCTTCTTCGCCTTGGCCAGGTACTCACTCACCGTTCCAACCGCCACGCGAAGTGCCTTTGCGATCGTGCGGTGAGTCAAACCCAGCTCGTACTTTAACCTTAGAACCTCTCGTATTTTTCTCATCGATAACCTCTTAGCTGCCATTTCCTAGATCGTCCTCCTTCCGGGTACGACCTAGAGTGCCTTGAAACGTGCTATCGATGAGCGTTCGCGATGCCGGAACCGGCGTTCACGTTGCCTGGAATCCGTGTTCACCTTCCCCGGAATCCATGTTCACGATCCCCGGAATCCGTGTTCACGATGCTTTGGAATGGATGTTCACCTTCGGCTGGAATCTGCGTTCACTATGCCCCGGAATACGCACCCTTTTCGTCCCCCTTCGCGAGCAGGAATCCTGAAGCTGGAGGGAGAGGACCCGGAAAGACCCACACTTTGCCGACGTTTCTGTTGCCGTCATCGGCACGGTCAGCGGATACAATGAGATCTTGGTCCCCCCAGCCGGTGACATCTCCAACCGCTACACTCGCGCCAAACCGATCACCGCCCTTGGCGCCGTCTCGTTCCGCCCCGTCAATTTTCGTAACGGTGCCGTCGATGGTGCAGTTAGCGGTGTTCGTTTGACAGGATGTGCCCCCGGCGAGCTTGAAGATGAAAACCTTGCCACTGACTTTCCTGCCGCCGGGAGCGCCGACGACGATCTCAGGAAACCCATCCCGATGAGATCTCCGACGGCAAGCGAACGACCAAATTGATTGGTGTCCTCTGGACGCGGGAGCTCGATGGCGGGTTGTCGGTAGCCAATGATGGTGGGCGTCGGCGCGCACATCCCATTCAGTGGAAGTGAGTCTTGCCCTGGTTTCGCCAAGAACAAGAACGCCCTTCCCGCAAAGCGGTCTCCAACGACGATGTCTGGAAGGCAATCCTCGTTGACGTCAGCCACAGCAACGTTGATGTACCGCCCGGAAGGGAGAGTCAGGGTGAACCCACCTGTATCCTTAGGAGTCAGATTGGTCCCGCTCACGGTCTTCGGATCCATCAGAAAGACCTCCACCGTCTCCGTCTCCATCCAGGACCCCACTGCGGCCACGACCTCACCCGAGGTCAAGGTCGCCGCACCAATGCTCCGGCCCAACAAAACGTTGGCGCCCGGGGTCATGGCTCTCAGTGTGGCCACACGGGTGAAGCCTGGTGTTGAGGTTGAGGTGTCAATCACCTCGCATGAGCTGGCAGGCTTCTTCTTTGGGGCGGCTACGAGCACCCCTGCCACGCACGAGCATAGGGTGAAGGCAGCGACCTTCATCCATCGAGATCTTAGCGAGACGTTCATGGGCTCACCTCGAATAGCCCATGACCGGGCGCTCAGCGACATTCAGCTCGAGCTCCGACAGCCGGCTCTGCGAGAACTCGCGGAAAATGTAGACGTGGACGATCCCCCTCTCGCCAAGGAAGGGGCACTTTGGGAACCACGCCAAATCCACGCCTGCCCATGAGAAGACGAGGGAGGCCTCACGTTGTACTCGTCGTAGGGTGTCCGGTGCTAAGCCCGTGGTGTCACAGAGTTGAACCCGCAGCCGATCGTTCTCGCCAGCGCGGGTTTCTGACGTCGCTGCGAACGTTGCATCGGCCGTGACGAAAAACGCCGCACAGACGACGAACGCTGGAAATGCCGCGAGGCCACCCAGCGTTCTCTTGCTCGTGCTCAACCACTGCTCGAAGGTGCGCCGTTTCAGTCCAGCCCGTCTCATGATGGACCTCCTCTCACCGGTTTTTTGTGTTCTCGACCACATCATCGTTGAGTGCAGCCGGGAAGTCTTGAGGAAGCCTTGAGGAAACCTTGAAGAAGTCCTCAGTTTTTCGGGAAGGTCAGGTAGCCGACGGCGTGGGGAGCAAAAGAATGGCAGCTCTTACGTGGGGAGACGAAGTCAACCATCGAGGCACTCGAATCCTGTCTCCCCGCGTAGGGATTGAATCATGTTGACTCGTCTGCCTCTGCCCCGTCTCCCTGCAAAGACTCCATTACGACAAAAAGACCAACTACGTCCTCTATCAACCCAAATCAAAAAATAGAAAAGCCGAGCTCCTCGACCCGCTCGAGTTCCTCGCCCGAGCGCTCATCCACATTCCCCAGCCCAACCAACATTCCATCTCGTTCCACTACGCTCGACGAAGAAGAAAACATACCCGAAAGAAACGACCCGCAGCCGACGACAACGAGCTCAACGCCTCCCAGCGTAAAAACCTTCGCCGACGATGGGCCAACTTGATCCGCCGTGTGGCGCCTCGCGCAAATCAGGAAATCAGCAGCCGTATGCTGTCGGTTGCACTCTTGATACAGAACAACGGACGGCGAGCTGCTGCCGTAGTGCGAGAGGTACTGTCAAGTTGGCGAATCGCGTCCCAATATCGTGGGGCTCAAGGATGCGCCGTCAACCATATCTTGGGGTCGAATCGGCCTTGAAGCCCTCAACTTGACAACACCTTCGCGAAGCTTACAGGGCCGCGTACGTCATCAGGATATCGACCATCGATGCTTCGGCCTCGACGATGCCAGCCACCCGCCCGTGTCGGCCGACCACGATGTACTCGTCGTCGGCGTGATCGTTTCCGCCATGCCCCAGGCCGCCCCGCGCCGCGGCGAGGCCGAGCTCTCGGGTGAAAAGATGCTCGTTGTGTGAGCCGGGGTATCGGGGCCAGACGAGTGGCTCGTATCCACGCTGACGGTAAACAGACAGCACCGCCCGGACGGGGCGGCTCGCGACGCTGTTCTGAGACCAGGTATAGCCACCGAGCACGTTGAGCTCGATATCGTCGAATCCTCTTTTTGCCAGATGGCTGCGAACGAGCTCGATCTGCCTCGAAGGTTCCTGGTCGGGTACGAGTCGACTATCGACGCGGGCGGACGCGCGGTGAGGAAACGCAGCCGGCGCGCTAACGCCCGCGACATTGAACGTGGTGTCGAACATCAGATGATGCGCGGCCGTCTCGGGCGTCCAGTCATCCCGGAACGCTTCGATATTGTCCCGCTCGTAAGCAAGAATCCGATGCTTCATGTTCGTGACGATCACCTGCATCAACTGGCGCTCTTCGTCGTTCGGTTCTCGAATGGCGTCGTAATACCCATCGATCAAAATTCGATTGGTATCCGGGTCGTACATGGAGCGCAACGCATCGATGAGGCGCCAGACGGGACTGTCCAGCACCGTCGCTCGGCTCGTATAGAGCGGGCGGCGTTGCGGCCCTTTGCCCCACTTCAGACCGGAGCAGACGAGCTCCAGCGTGATCATTCCCTTGTAACCCAGGTACGTCGTGACCTCGCCGTCTGGCCCCTGCGCGAGGGCGGGATTCAGGAGGCAATCGGCGGTGGCCAGGCGCGCTCGATACTTCTCCAGCACGACCCGAAGGTTGTCTCCGTTTCCCACGAACATCACGTTGACGGGAAGGTTCCCGGTGACGGCACGGATCGACTCGCAGGCATTGAGAAACAAGCGGTTGGGCCCTTTCGCGGCCAGCGCTCCGCGTCCGACGACGACATCGTCGAACCCGTCGAACCGGGTCCGGGTCGCCGCCAGTGGGGCGAACGACCACCCCTCTTCCGCGAACGGTGACGTCGAATAGTAGAGGTGCACCACGATGGTCCTGGGCGCGCCAGCGTCGTAGTACGCCCAGATACCCGCGTCATCGACCCGCTCCGCCTCCTGACAGCCGATTCTTCGCAGTTCCTGGACCATGCGATCCGCCATCGCCAGGCTTCCATTCGTATCGAAGGAAGGCTGTCGGAGATCCGCTTGCAAGGCGGCGATATGCTCCTCGCTGTTTGCCACGATGTAGCGGTGTACCCGCTCGATCGTCGCCGAAGCGGCGACATCCTGTGGGATTCCGCCTGCCCACAGGTTACGGGCCATCCAGACCAGACCGCCCGCCGCCGCCGCGCGCCCCGACCTCGACAAAAATTCCTTCCGACTCATGCCCATGCGTACGTCTCCCATGATTGCGTTGCGGGGCTCGGATCGCGCGCGAATCGTCGCATCCTTGACGTCTTTCATGGAGCGTTCGCGGCGATGTGCTCCGCCATCATCCGTATCAGCTCCGCGTAGGTCATCGGGTGCCATCCGTGCCCCTTCATCGGTCGTCCGTGGACGACCTCGCCGCCGTAGTGGGGATCGGTAGTGCTCTCCAGGAACTCCTCGAGCAGATAGACCGCGTTGGGGAGGTAGAAGTCGTCCATCTCCGGATTGTAGATACGGATCTTACCGACGAGTTTCGGGCCGATCTCCGGCCACCGGGTCTCGATGTAGTGACTGAGATCGTAGCCGTTGTCCCGCATGTAGTGAGCGACCTCGCGGTCGATCTCACCGGTCTGCAGGTCCCATAGCTGTCGCGGGTAGCCGTCCTCACCGACTGGCCCGTAGGTCGCGCTCCAGATATCGATCTGCGCTCCCGAGCGCCCGCGGCTGCCGGACGCGTGCTCCATCTGGCTCACCTGCCGCACGGTGGCGACCGGCTGGCCGTTTGGCCTGCGCTGGAACATCCGCTCGGGCGCTCCCGGCGCCGCCTCGGGAACGACGAACGCGTTGTCGTCCTCATAGATGTTGATGAGCTGGTACTGGCGAAAATCCACCGGGTCCGGGTAGAACGTCCAGGTTCCTCCGAAGAAATCCGGATGGTAGACCTGTAGAGCCAGTGACTCCCAGCCTCCGGTCGAGCCTCCCGTCAACACGCGAGCGTAGGGCTCGGCGATGATGCGATACTGGCGTTCGAGCTCGGGAATCAGCTCGGTGAGGAGCGCGTCCCCGTACGGTCCGTTGTTGGCGGAGTTCACCGCGTAGGAGTCGTCGAAGTACGGGGTGGGGTGCTGGAACGTCACCGCGATCATTCCGGGGAAATCGTCCGAGCTCCACGACTGGTAGAACTCGTAGCCGGACTCTCGCCGCCCTCCTGCTCGTTCGCGCATGTCCTGGAACAGATCGGCGGCGCTCTCGTCCGGCGGCTCGGTGGTAAAGCCGAACGGGGCGTCGAGGCTGAAATGGTTCTGAAGGTAAACGACCGGATAGCGCAGGTCCGTATTCGTTTCATAGTCTTTCGGAAGCACAACGGTGGCACCAAGGAAGATGGGGTGCCCCCAGAACTCCGTGAGCAGCTCGCTCTGTATCTTGAAACGCTTCACCCACTCCGTGTCCTCCGGCATCTCGATCGGAGGCAGGACGTCCGTCAGGCTGAGCTCGAACGATCCCCCCCGCTCAGGATCGAGATGCACCTGCTGCGGTTCGCTGATCAGGTTACCCGGCGAGAAGGCCCAGCGCTGACCCTCCCACTGGTCCATGGCCGCCCAGATCACGTGTCCGTCGGAGCGGTGGAACTCGGTGTAGACGTGGAGCACCGCCTGGACGTAGTAGTCGCCGGCCGGGAGCTCGTCGAGACTCGACAACGGGTAGGCGACGGACGAGCCATCGATCACCGCGGGCTCGCCCGGCCCGAGCTGCTCCACGTCCGCGGCGAAGAAAGGCATCCGGGCATCGCGACGCCGGGCAGAGCTGTAGGCGGCGATGCGAGGCTCCGGGTCCTCGTCGGGGCTGACGGTCAGGAACAGGCGTCCGGTGATCGCCGTCTCGCTCACAGAATCCGGAAAGGAGATCTCGAAGCGCGCCCCCGAGCGTTCGGAAGTGCCACAGGCGATTCCCCAAAGTACGGTTGCCGTCAGCACCAGCGTCCGCTGGAGCCGTCTCCGCAAAGAATCAAAACTCGTTTGCATGGTTCTTTCTCCTTAGAATGCCGTATCGGCATACGTATCATCGCGGAGCGAGCGAGGGCAAGCTCCGCCCGGTGCGGCCGCACTCACAAACGAGAGGAGTCGGATACGAATGTGGCGTAGAGCGTCCCCTCCTGGTGGCGTGACCAGGACACCCGGCTCCCGCGGGTCTTCTCCGGTATGGTCGTGGGAGTCTCCGCCCGGACCCAGAACGTGAGAAAAAATTAGTTATTGACTAGCGGGCCCGCTATGTTATAGAATTGCGAGTATGGGATACGTAACGAAGCTGCAGGTGATCAAACGAGCCAATGACACCCGTCAGTTCTATGTGATTTGCCCGTCGCCTTTAGCGCAGGCGCTAGAGATGGAGCAGGGCGAGGAGCTGGAGTGGGTGGTGGAGGATCGAAACACCCTGATTGTGCGTCGGACGCCAAAGGCGAAGCGAGGGAGAAAGCGGGGTAGACGTGGGTGATAACCAAACGTCGCTTCCCGGCTTTCCGAGTCCGCGAAAACGGAACGATGGTGATGACGGCGATGAGGGAGAACGCGCGACACAGGCTCGGTTGAAGGTGGTCGATCGCGCGCAGCTGCTGCTGCGGACGGTGGACGTGGAGCGATTGATCCCAGAGGATGACCCAGCGCGTGCGATCTGGAAGTTCGTGGGTTGGCTGGATCTCAGCGGGTACACGGAGCAGATCCGCTCCGTCGCGGGTGGCGCAGGCCGGCATCGGCTCGGGAACGTCGCGAAACCGCCACCAGAGCATCACCGTGGCGGCGAGCGCAACCGGGATCCCCCGCCACGTGCCTTCGAGACCGTAGGAAGACACGAGTTGCACGGCAATGAGCGGACCGACGGTTCGCGCCAGCTCCCCGGCCACCATGAAGAAGGCCATCCCCCGTCCCAGGCGATCCCCCGCCACCTCGCTCACCAGCACAGGAGCGGCAACGTGAAGAGACGCGACGCTCAGCCCAGCCGTCATCAATAGAACCACCAGAGACGTGTAGCTCGGCGCGAGTCCAATGAGGCACATCAGGACGCCGGAAAACCCCGGACCAAGGATCACCAGGTAGCGTCGAAAGTGACCCCGATCGGCCCACGAGCCGAGAAAAGGGTTCAGAAGGGACGGCAGATTCAGCACCACCGCGAGCGAGCCGGCCAGGAAGAGACTGAGGCCAAGCTTCTCGATGAGAAGCGGCAGCAGAGGTGCGAGAAACGCCGTGAAGACGTCGTGAACGAAGTGCGAGCCGGCGAGCAGGAGGACGAGCCCCGTTTGGAACGGCTTGAATTCAATGATCGCGCGGGGGGATGGTGGTGTGGCCTCCGTGTTCACGAGGCGATCTTACAGTGCCTGGCATCCTGGTGTTCGTGACCATCGTTTGAATCCGGGCAACCGGTCCGTTAAGCTGCCACCCATAGTCGGGCGAAGCCATGCGAGCCAGAGCGATCGTCGCCATCGTCATTGCGCCGCTTCTCGGCGGACTTGTGTTCTCGTCAGGGACACCGAGGAGCGACCCCTATGATGCCGTGGATGGCGCGCCGGGGTTCGCATTTGCCAGAGTCCAGTTCAGCTCCTACCGCATTCGCAGGCGGCCGGGATGGGCGCACGACTACCCCGATGCCGAGCAGAACCTGCTGAGAATCATCCAGGAAGTCACTGCCGTTCATACCTGGCCTCAGGCTCACACGATCGTCCGACTCGACAGTGAGGACATCATGAAGTACCCCCTGCTGTACTTCAGCGAGCCGGGCGAGTGGGCGATCACGCCGGAAGAGGCAGCGAACCTCCGGAAATATCTCTTGAGCGGAGGGTTCGCAATCTTTGACGATTTCGACGGCCCCTGGGACTGGGACAACCTCGAGACGTGCATGGCACAGGTGCTGCCGGGCCAGCACTTCGAGGAGTTGGTCCTGGAGGACCCGGTCTTCCAGAGCTTCTTCCACATCGAGACCCTGGAGATGGTGCCCCCGTATGGAGCCTGGGCCGCCCCGACGTTTCTAGGTATCCGGGACGAGGCTGGGCGGATTCAAGTGGTGGCCAACCACAACAACGACATCGGCGACTACTGGGAATGGTCCGAGCACGGCTACTACCCGATCGACCTCTCGAACGAAGCCTACAAGTTCGGCGTCAACTACATCATCTACGCCCTTACGCACTAGCCCTCAGTGCGCGCTCAGTCCAGAACGTCTTCCCGGTAGTGGTAGAGCGCCGGCGATCCGCCGGTGTGGAGGAAGAGCACGTTCTGGCCCGACTCGAAGTAACCCTTGCGAACGAGGTCGATCAAGCCCGCCATCACCTTGCCGGTATAGACCGGATCGAGAAGAATGCCTTCCGTTCGTGCCAGCAAACGAACCGCCTCTGCCATCTCGTGTGTCGGAACGGAATAGCCAGGTCCCACGTAGTCGTCGAAGCACCGAACCGCCTCCCGAGGAATCTCCGAGCGAACGCCGACACGCTCCGCCGTTTCTTTTACGAGGCTGTAGACGAGCTCTTCTTGTGCTTGCCGGGGACGGCTCACGTCGATCCCGACGACGGGAATGTCGGCGTGGTTTCCGTAGAAACCGGTCACGAGGCCGGCGTGGGTGCCGGAGCTACCGCTGGCGCAGACGAGCCGATCGATCCGCACCCCCTCGTCGAAGGACTGCGCGAGGAGCTCCTGCGCACAGGCGACGTAGCCGGTGGCGCCGATCGGATTCGAGCCGCCCCCGGGAATGACGTAGGGCTTTCGTCCCCCCGTCGCGAGCTCCCGGGCAACCGACTCCATTTCCTGCGCCATGTCGGAGCCGGCGGGGACCACTTTCACCGCCTCCACCCCGAGGAGATGGAAGAGGAAGTTGTTGCCACTCGCGTCCTCGCGGTAGCTGCCCGGAACACGTTCCTCGAGGACGAGCTGACACTTCAGCCCCTCTTCGACGGCGGCGGCCAGCGTCAACCGACAGTGGTTCGATTGCACGGCACCGCACGTGACGAGTGTATCCGCTCCCTTCTCGAGGGCATCGGCCACGAGAAACTCGAGCTTCCGCGTCTTGTTACCGCCGCCCGCGAGTCCCAGCAGGTCGTCGCGTTTGATGTAGAGCTCCGGACCGCCGAGTTTCTCCGACAGCCGGGATAGCTTGTGAAGGGGGGTCCACCCCGGCGTATAGCGGCGTCGCGGGAATCGGGCAAGGTTCATTCGAATCTCCTGTCGTTCGGTCGAGCGAGAGGAAGGATTCTAACCCGATATGGCTCGCTTTACCCCCGTCGTACTCATGCAGACCGTGGCCTTCTTCGGACACCACATCGGGCTTTCGACCGGCGATCCGAATCTGTTCGAAGCTCCGCTGGCGCCGGGCATGATCTTCACCGTCGAGCCCTGGTACTACAACCACGACGAAGAGATCGCCGTCTTCACGGAGGATGTGATCCTCGTGACCGACAGCGGCGCGGAGAATCTGACCGAGGCGCGTCCCCGCTCTCCCGATGAGCTGGAGAAACTCGTCAGCTCACGGTGAAAGCAGGAAGCTAGACCAGCCGGACCAGTCTCCCCAGCCGTAGCTGTTCTCCGCCCGCACCCGCCATCGAATAGGCCGCGTTGGCGAACTGAGGCCAGAACTCTGCCTGTTCGTTGGCCAAAAGTACGAGTAGTAGTGCTGCGGGCCGAGCGGTGGTCGGCTTAACCTGGATGAAAAGGCCGACGAAACATGATGTCCGCCTGGATCCATACGCTCCAAGGGTCGGAAGACCCGGATCAGGATGAAGTAGCTGTTCTGGTGTCGGGTGATCTGAATGGATCTATCCATTACATCGAGTCCGCCTTGCCCAGACCTGCCGGTTGGGATCAGAGAGACAGCTAGCCCGAGGAGCTTGTTTCAGCGGTGGCCGCGATCGCCTCTCGTACATCGTCGCGGTTCACTTCGCCGTCACCCCAGAAATCGAGGAAGAGGCGGAAGTATTGACGCGCCTTTACCGGCTCGTCCAGCTGTTGGTGCGCAAATCCCGCCAGGTGGAGGGATCGCACGAACCGAAAGGGCTGCTCGAGGTGCTCCGAGCCACTCGCAGCGGCTCGCTCGAACCAAGGGAGAGCTTCGTCGGCGTGACCGGCGGCAAGCTCTGCTTCGCCGAGCGCGGTCCAGACGGGCAGGTGGTCGGGATAGACGTGTCAGTGGAACTCGACGCCTGGGGGATAGCAGCGCTGCGGCCTGCCGCAGCGCTTCGACGGCCCCGTCGGGGTCGTCTCGGGCCAGCGCGAGAAGGCCTCGAAGGTGGTGGAGCTGGCGCTCCTCCACGTTGTTGGGGTAGGAGAGCCACATTTGCTCGAGCTCGCGGACGAGGGAATCGGCGTCCGATGGACGGCCAAGTGCCTGATGCGCAAGCGCCAGGACGAACATGGCTTTCCGCTCGGGCCATTCATCGACACCGGCCATCCGAGCCAGCTGGGCTTCCTCGAGCGCGCGCTCGGGCTCGCCCGTTTCCAGGAGAAGCCCTGCCTTCCAGCACTGCGCGAGCGCTGTATATGCGTTCGGCTCTCGATAGGCGTGGGCCGCGTCATCGAATCTCGCGAGGGCCGCGCCCGCCCTGCCTCGGTAGAGCTCGTTGCGAGCCAGCGACACATTTGCCCGCCAGCGCGCAAACGGGTCATCGAACGACGCGAGCTCGTGCGCCGCTCGGTCGGCGGATTCCCAGTCTTCACCGAGCACCTCCAGTCGCCAGCGCGCGTAAGCAATCGAGTACTCGCCGGGCCGAAGGACGGCAGCATTTTGAAACCTTGCCTCCGCCTCCTGAAGCCTATCCCACTCCGTCAGGTACCAGCCGAGCGCGTACTGAACGAACCATTTGTCGGATTTGTCTTTTGCGAACGCCGATAGCAGCTGGTAGCCGGCCTCGAACTGCCCCAGCGCGGCATGGGCATTGGCGGCGTCGAAGTAATCTCCGGTAAAAGTCGTTCCATTGGCAATGAGCACGTCGAACTCTCGGATCGCCTCCTCGTATCTTTCGAGAAACGCGTATCGCCGGGCCAGGTTGTTCCGCCACGGTTCCTGCTCCGGGTAGACGGACAGGCCCTCCTCGTAGATCTCGATGCCTCGACCGAACGTTGCCCAGCGGCTGGCGTAGTAGGTGCCTTCGATCCTGTATCGCTCGTCGAGCGGCAATCGATCGGAGAACTCGAGAGCGCGCCGCATGTAATCTCGCGCGAGCGGGTCGTGTCCCACGGTCGCGTGCATGGTACCCAGGTTCGCGAGCGCCGGCGCAAAACCCGGGTCGATCTCGACGGCCCTCTCCAGCAGGGCAATTGCCTCCGTGGTCTTCAAATCCTGGTAAAGGGCATTGCCTTCCGAGTACAGACGCCAGGCCTCCAAGGATGACGTGGTCGCCGCCGCGACGGTCGGGGGGCTCGCGGCCGGCCGCGTAATTTCGTACGTGTTGCGAATAGCAGCGACCACCTCGTCCACCATCGAGAACAGGCTTTCCTCGCCGCGCCCTTCGACGCGATCGGATCTGAGGATCGTGCCATCCTCCGCGTCCTCGATTGTGAAGGAGATACGGAGCACCTCTCCGACACGGGCGTAGCTGCCGCGAACCACCGCGCTCGCGCCGACATCTTTGGCGACACTCCGGATCCGGTCAAACGAGATCGTCGCCTCGTCCAGCATCCGGTTGTCCTGAAGGCTTTGATAGACGACCGCCGTGCTGAGGACATGGATCTCGGGCGATTGCGAAAGGTCGGCCACCAGCATGTCGGTCATCCCGCTGCGCAGCCAGTCGAGCTCCGCCGCACCGGTGAGGTTCTGGAAGTAGAGGACAGCCAGGGACGGTCGCTCCCGAGCCGCCATGGACGACTCCCCTCGCGAGCCCACCGCAGTCTCAGAGTCTCGCTCTGGATTCGATGAAGGCAGCAGGAGCAATGCTCCGACTGCCGCCGGCAGGAGCGCGGCGGTAAGGGCCAGGGAAGGCTTGATCCAGCGGCGTCTCTGTTCTCTCGCTTGCAGCTTCTCGGGAACCGCGCTCCCGCTCAGATCAGCGAGTACCTCATCGACGCTCCGGTATCGTTCGGCTGGATGCTTGGCCAACGCTTTGTTGAGCGTTCGCACGAGGCCTTCGGGTAGTCGCTCGCGGAGCTCTCCGAGCGGATCGGGATCGGACTCGAGTATCGAGGGCATCACCGCAGCAGGATCCTCTCTGCGGAAGGGATGCCGTCCGGCGAGCATCTCGTACAGAACCACGCCGAACGACCAGATGTCGGTCCGGCGATCGACTGGCTTCCCCCGAAGTTGCTCGGGCGACATGTAGGCGGGCGTCCCGGGGCGTCCGCCCGTGCGGGTGAGGTTTGCCTCGCCGGCAACCTTCGCAAGGCCGAAGTCGAGGATCTTTACCTGCCGGTCATCGGTCACGATCAAGTTGGCCGGCTTGATATCTCGATGCGTGATTCCCGCATCGTGTGCATGTTTCAGGCCTTGCGCCAGCTGGAACGCGAGATCACGCACTTCGTCGACTGGAAGAGGCCCCTTGCGGAGCTTCTCCGCCAACGTCTCACCAGCGTAGTACGCCATGACGATGTAGAAGCGGCCGTCCTCGCTTTGACCGATGTCGTGAATGCTGCAAATGTTGGGGTGGTCGAGTGCCGAAACGGCGCGCGCCTCCCGGAGAAAACGGGCGTAGCTTCGGTCACCCACCGCTTCCTTGCTGGGGAGCAGCTTGATGGCAACTTTGCGGCCGAGTCGAGTGTCTTCCGCTTCGTAGACCACACCGAAGCCACCACTGCCGATGCGGCGACCCAGTCGGTAGGGACCGAGTCGAGATCCCTCTGATGAGAAGGAGCGCAGAGGAGTGGGAGTTGACGGCAGTGCTTCCCTGGAACTCGTCGGCTCCTCCGCGTGATCAGGCGAGTTTCGGTAAGCCAATGGCTCCGATGAAAGCAGCGCTCTTACTTGCTCACGCAGATCCTGGTCGCCGGCGCAAGCCGCGTCGAGGAAGCTCGCTTGCTCCACCGGGAGAAGCTCTTGCAACCGGTCAACGATCTCTGCAGCCCTTCGTTGGCGCTCCTGATTCAGGGGCGGATCGGACATCAAGCTTTCCTACGCGACCATTCCTCCTGCCGGGCTAGGAAATTGCCGCCAAAAACCACCAAGTTTCGGACAGATGCACGTGAAGCGAAGTGTATGCCGGGCAGCCAAGGTTTGCCCAGCAAACGCGACGCGGCGCGACTTGGAGGGTTGAATACGCTGGTGGGATATGGGGCAGAGTAGTCGGCGCGACCCTAGCCCAACGACCTCGTCAGCCCGTTGGCAGCTTTGGCTCATTTGACGGCGCCCTCGAGCTGGTCCACGAGCCCGACACTTTGTCGATGCCTTCTTCAGGGATCGGCCTGCAGGTCCACGCTAACTCGTCAACTCTCGGTGAACGTTCGATCTAGACGGCACCGGGCGCCCCCTGCCACCGTTGCGAGATGTTGTTAGCTAGACTAAACTAAGTCATGGACACGGTCAACGTACACGAAGCCAAGACGCACCTTTCACGCCTTCTGGAGCGGGTTGCGGCTGGCGAAGAGATCATCATCGCCCGAGCCGGCAAGGCGGTCGCCAAGCTCGTACCATTGAAGCGCACGGGCCGCCGCCCGGGAAGCGCAAAAGGGAAGATCCGGATCCACACGGACTTCGATGCACCGCTGCCAGAGTCGATGGCAAAGGCCTTTCGCGGAGAGTCCAGGTGAGGCTCCTTCTCGATACGCACGCGATTCTCTGGTGGCTCACCGACGATGAAAAGCTAAGGGCGTCCGAACGTGAGTCCATCGCTCACGCCGACACCATCGCCTACGTCAGCGCTGCGAGCGTCTGGGAGATATCCATCAAGACGAGCCTCGGCAGGCTCGACGTCGACGTCGATCTGAGAGCCGAGCTGGACAGAAACGACTTCCAGGAGATGCCGATACTCTGGCGCCACGGTGACGTGGCTGGGAGGCTTCCCCGGCATCACGACGACCCCTTCGATCGCATGTTGATCGCTCAGGCTCAGACGGAACAACTCGTTCTCGTCAGCTACGATCGCGCTTTACACGACTACGACGTCCCCCTCATGCCGGCGGCGACCTAGAGAACTGCTCAGAGCGAGAGTATGAACGTAGACCAGCCGGACCAGTCTCCCCAGCCGTAGCTGTTCTCCGCCCGCACCCGCCATCGGTAGGCAAGGTTGGCGAACTGAGGCCAGAACCTCTGGCTGTTCGTGGACGAAAAGTACGTGTAGTAGTACTGCCAGTTGGCGCCGTCCCAGTAGTTGATCTCGAACTCATAGCCGGTGCCTCCGGATACGAGATCGACCTGGAGTGTGACCGAGCTGGTCGTAATCTGAACGCCGGCGTCCGGCGTCAGCCCGGTGGGGGCCGGCGGGACTCGAGCGACATTGCCGAAATCGAAGCCGGTCCAGTCGGACGACTCGCCCCATCCGAAAGTATTTTCCGCGCGCGCCCGCCAGCGGTACGTCGTGTCCGCGAATGCGGGCCAGAATGTCTGGTGGCTCGCCGTCGGGAAATACGTGTAGTAGGTCTGCCAGGACAGGCCATCCCAGTACTCGATCTCGAAAGCGTAGCCCGAAGCGCCGTCGATCGGCTCGACGCTCAGCGTGACCGAGCTCGTGGTGACATGTGCCCCGTCCGGTGGACTGGGGTTGACCGGCGCCGGTGGCGTCGTTCCCACGTCTCCGAAGTTGAACCCCGCCCAGGCCGACCAGTCGCTGGCGCCGGCCGCGTTCTCGGCGCGAATCCTCCATCGGTACGCCGTACTCGAGAACGCTGGCCAGAATGTCTGGGTGGCGGAGCCGCTCCGATAGGTGTAGTAGTCGTGCCAGGTGGCGCCGTCGAAGTACACGATCTCGAACGCGTAGCTCGTCGCGCCGCTGACGGGATCCGCGCTGAGCGTCACCGAGGCGGTTCGGATCACGGTTCCCCGATCGGGCCAGAGGTTCGTCGGCACGGGGGGCGGGTTCCCGCCGGAGGGAGCGTCGGTATGGATGATGTTGAAGTCGACGTTGACCCCGCAAAGGTAACCGACCTGGTACTGCTTGCCCGTCGGCTCGACCCAGCCCCCGAACTGCTGCCAGGCCCAGCTTCCAAGGCTGGGGTTGCCGTCATAGTTCGCATACCACAGCGGGACGCTCGCAAAGGCGGTGGAGCCCCTCATATAGGCGTCCCACCACCATTTGGCGGTGTAGATTCCGCAGGGCGTGGAGCCGCAGGCATCGAGGGCGTCTCCGATCAGCCCCTCCAGCTGCGCCGGCGTACGACTTCCCGGATAGACCTCCACATCGAGCCACAAACGCCCGATAGGGAATCCCGCGATCGTGTTCAGCGCTGCCTGGACCTGCGCCGCCATATTCTGGTCCCAGTAGAGCACCACGTAGGCATCGGCGCTCAGCCTGCCGGCCAGCGCGGTCTGAAGCTGCTGGCGCGTGATTCCCGGATTCTGCGTGCCCGGAATGACGTGCTCGATGCCGTTCGTCTTCCAGCAGGCGACGTCGTCCGGGGAAATCGTTCCCGACCAGTGCGAGATGTCCACCGCCTGCACGGGAGTCTGGGGATCGGCTCCCGCAATTTGAACGACACAAAGACAGAAGATGAGACCGTACAGGAATCTCATGATTGCCCCCCGATGTTGATCCAAGGTCTTACCGCGGCCGGGGACCCCAAAGCGGTGATCCAGAGCGTGGGGTTTGGCCCCCTCCCCGATCGTGGGTCCCTACCCCACACGTGAGACAAGCCCCCTTTTCCGGCGTCATCTTCTTCGCTTCACCATTAGTGCTTCCGAGCGCCGGGCGGTTCTCCTCAGAGGTCGTTTTTTTGCCCGCCGCTCGAGCGCTTGCGGCCGCTCGGCGGGCCCGCTATCTTGGCCTCGTGCATTTCTCGAGAAATTGTCTCGCTTTCGTGCTCCTCGGCTTGGCCACATCGGCGAGCGCTCAGGACGATCTTGCTTTCGACCGGGATCAGCTGGAGGCGACCGAGGACAACTCGGAATCCCTGGCAAACGCCCTACTGGACCTCTCGGTGGCGCTCCGACGCCAGGATCAGGCCGGGGCAAGCAAGTATTTTCCACGAGGCGGGCTCGTGGCCGCCGAGCCCTTCCCCACCGAACGGACGCTGAAGCGGACCGAGCACTGGGTTTCGGAGTACGAATGGAACCTTCCCGCGCCGAGTGTCGAGTTGTTCGTGCCGAGCCTGCAGTCCTTCCTTGCCCGCTTCACCGTGCTCGACGACGTGCGGCTGAAAGTCAAAGGTGCCGAGTTCGAGGAGAAGAACGGGAAGGTGACGGGACAAGCCAAAATTCACCTCTTCATCGTCGGACGAAACGACGAAGGACACCGCGAGTGGGTCCGCGGTGATGCGCATGCCAAGGCGGTTCGCGTCACGGACGAGATCTGGCAGATCACCGAGTGGGACTTCGACCGTTTGAGCTCCATGGTGTCGGATCGAGATCTCTTTTCCGAGGTCACCGCGCCGGCGGGCCTTTTCGAGACCATTCCGCCGTTCGGCCAGGCACCCAACAACGGGTTCGTCTCTCACGGAGTCGCGGTGGGGGACGTCGACAAGGACGGGCTCACGGACATCGTTACCAGCGGCGTTCTCGGCAACCGTCTGTATCTGAACGACGGTACCGGTACGTTCCGCGACGCCTCGGACGAGACGCTCGTCGGCTTCTCGCCAGAAGGAACCGGTGTCTTGTTGCTCGACTACGACAACGATGGCGATCTGGACATTTTCTTCGCGGCGGTGGGAAACCAGGTGCTTCTTCAGAACCAGCTCGAGCCTTCGGGCGAGCTCCAGTTTCTTGATTCCGCTTCGAGTGCCGGCGTGGACCACTACGCGATCGGGTTCAGCGTGGCTGCGGCCGACATTAACAATGATGGCTGGACCGACGTCTACGTGAGCTCCTACAACCTGTACGGGACGTTCATGCCGAACTCCTGGAGCCAGGCCACCAACGGCACACCGAACCTGCTCTTCGTGAACCAGGGCGACGGGACGTTTCGCGAAGAGTCGAAGGCCAGAGGCCTCGATGACTCGCGATGGAGCTATGCCTCCGCGTTCGCCGACGTGGACGGTGACGGCCGGCAGGATCTGTACGTCGCGAACGATTTCGGCGAGAACGCACTCTACATGAACCGTGGCTCGCGGTTCGAGGACGAGGCGGCCGAGCGTGGCGTCATCGATCCCGGAAACGGTATGGGGGTCTCCTTCGGGGACTACGACAACGACGGCGATCTGGACCTCCACGTCACCAACATGTCCTCGACCGCCGGCAATCGCATCCTCGGGCGGCTGATGCCGGACGCCTCACCCGACGGTGCCGTTCTCAAGAAGCTCGCCGCCGGTAACTCGCTCTTCGAGAACGCCGGTGATGGCACCTTCGAGAACGTGGCCCAGGAAGCGGGCCCGTTCGGTGCCGGCTGGGCCTGGGGTGGCGGGTTCATCGACTTCGACAACGACGGACGGGAAGATCTCTTCACCCCCAACGGTTTTATCTCTGGAAAATCCATGAAGGACACGTGAAGTCTCTTCTGGCGCCACGTCGTGGCGTCCGCGGCGGTCATGGAAGAGGCCGGTAACGACGACTACCAGACTTCCCATATGTCGGAGATCTTCGAAGAGGGCATGTCCTTCAGCGGTTTCGAGCGCGATGCCCTCTTCTGGAGCCGGGACGACGGCACGTTCCTCGACATCTCCGGTGTCTCGGGTCTCGATTCCATCACCGACGGACGCGGCGCCTCGTTCGCCGATCTCGACAACGACGGGGATCTCGATGTGCTCATGACGCCGGTCCAGGAAGTGGGACGGCTTCTGTTCAAGAACAACGTGGGGCAGGACCATCCTTTTGTCCGTCTGAGCCTCGAAGGAACGAAATCTGGAAAAGATGCGTTCGGCGCGGTGGTTCGCATTCGAACCGCGGCTGGCACCCAGACGAAGATCAAGGCCGGCGGGAGCGGATTCCTCTCCGCAAGCGATCCTCGCCTCATCTTCGGACTCGGCACCATCACCGAGAGCTCGGTCACGGCGGAAGTGGTCTGGCCCTCCGGTCGTACCGAGTCGTTCTCGGGAATCAGGCCGCGTCAGAGCGTGCGGCTCGTCGAAGGGACTGGCGCGGTCGAAGTCCTGGATGAGAGACGCTTTCAGCTCCCGGACGAGGAGTCGGCCGCCGACAAGGTCTTCCGCACGCTCACCCTCGACCGCGGCGAGGAGCTGCCCGGCATTTCGCTATCGCCCATGGACGATGCACCGGCTCTTTCGGCGACGACGCTCATCGAGCCAGGCCGGAAAACGCTGCTGAACTTCTGGGCCACCTGGTGTGTGCCATGCGCCACCGAGATGCCGGAGCTCGAGGCGCTCTACGAGGATCTGGCTGCGGCCGGTGTCGACCTCGTGGGCATCAATGTGGACTTCGGGACCCTGGAGCTGGTCGAAGGCTACCTGGCCGAGCGAAGAATCAGCTATCCCAACTACCTCATGGGCGAGGCCGATCTTCCCAAACTGTTCCCGTCACAGCAGCTGACCGTCCCGCTCACCCTTCTCGTCGACGAGTCCGGGCACGTGGTCTCCGCCTATTCCGGCTGGTCCGCCGAGACCCGGACCGCGCTCGAGGAGCTCATCAAGCCCTCCGCAGAGCAACCCTGAAGCGACACTTTTCTCGAGCACTGGTGTCGATCCCCGCCCATCACAAACGTTCGTACATCGGGAGGTATTCCACATGGTCCGAGAACTGGTACTCGCCGTTGTCGTTCTGACCTCGCTGATCCAGATATCCGCAGAGGCCGGGCAAACCTCTAACACCAAACGACTTTCCGCCGGAGCTACCGGTCTGCTCGCCAGTGCATCGGAGCTCGACTGGCTTGCCGGACACTGGCGGGGCGAAGGTCTCGGCGGAATCTGCGAGGAGGTGTGGCTACCCGCAGCCGGAGGAAGCCTCATCGGAACGTTCCGGCTGGTCAAGGACGACAAGGTGGTGTTCTACGAGTTCCTGGCGATCGTCGAGGATGCGGGCCGCCTGGTGCTGAGGCTCAAGCACTTCAATCCGGACGTGACCGGCTGGGAGGAGAAGGACGACACGGTCGATTTCCGGCTCGTGGAACTGGGTGAGAATGAAGCCTATTTCAGTGGCCTGACCTATCGGCGCGTCGATTCCGACCGACTGGAGATTTTCCTCGCCATGAGGCAGAAGGACGGTACCCTTCGAGAGGAAGCCTTCCACTTTCGGCGTGTAGCGTATTAGCAGCCAGCTTCTCTCTCCAAGACCAGGATTCTGCTCGTCGCGCTGCCCGAGCCCCGGCCCGAGTTCGGAGGTGTTGCCCAGAAGCATCGAGTAGCGCAAGGCGCTGCGGAAGGAATCGGCTAGCAGGTGGAACTCTCTCTCCAATGGAGCTGTTTTCGGGCACGGGCATGGGCTCGGGCTCGGGAGGCACGGCGGTAAAAAAGGTGAGCGGTGCCACAATTGAGATAGGCGCTCCGGAAAACCCGGATTATTGCTCTAAGTACTCTGGTTCATAAGTTCACTAACGTATTTTCTCTATCACGCGGCGGGCCGATATTGTGACTCCTTCTCGTCGAGTTTTCGAAGCAAGGCTTTGAGATTTCTGCGCGTAAAAGTCCACTTAAAGGGTTGCGCGATCCGCTGATCATGTCTAGAGAATTCGTTGAGACGATCAGCAAGCTCTTCCAGGGAAGCGAAATCATTGGGAGTTAGAACCTTTCTCTGGATAATGGAAAAATAGATCTCGCTTTGATTCAGCCAACTTGCGTGGATGGGACCGTGGACGGGCACCAAGTGAGGATAGCTTTTGGTGAGTCTTTGCACACAGGATTCACCACGATGAGCAGATCCGTTGTCCATAATCCAGAATACTCGTCTGGCGTGTCGATAAGGGGTTCGCTTCATAACCATCTCGACGAGCCGATCGAAGGGTGCAATTCCATTGTTGGGTTCGCATCGGCCAAAGATCTTCATTCGGTGAACATCCACTGCGGCCAGGTACGCCCAGGCTCCGAGCCTTTCATACTCATGTTCTACTTTCATCGCCGACCCAGGGCGAGTCGGTATGGTCTCATGACGTCGATGGCGTGCTTGAATGCTCGTTTTTTCGTCCGCACAGATCACGAATTCGTCTTCTCTGAGGGGCCGTCGCCTCCAACGCCGTTCGTACAAGTCAAGTATGGGCCCGGCTTTCGCGGCGAAGTTCGGATCCCTAGGGAAGACCCAAGAGCGATGTTGCCAGGGTCGGATGGCGTCCTCACTGAGCCAGCGCCAGATGGTGGTATTGCTGACGGACGCCACAAGCCCCGATTGACGCACATGGTCGGCGAGTTCGGAAGTGCTCCACCGCGACAGAGGTACTCCCAGTGTTGAGGGTAATTCGCAAGCGATGGCCTTGACCTCAACGACTACCTCTGGGGGGAAAAACCCGGGGACGCCCCAAGCGTTCCCGATCTTCCAGACCGGAAAGACGTTGGTCGAAGAACCTTTTGCGCCACATGCTTACCACCTCACGTCGCGTGTTGAGGCGTTGCGCAATCTCGTCGTTGGCGAGACCCTGGGCGGCCAACAGAATCATTCGTGCACGGAGTACATTAAAATACGGCAACGTATATTTCCGTGCCCTCCGCTGGAGCTCCAACTTCTCTTTTGGGCTCAATCGTATTTTATATAGGCTGTGTCGAGGCATACTGATGCTCCGTTTCGCTGAGTATGGAGTCATCCCCTCGACATTGCAAATTAAATATACGTTAGTGTATTTAAGAAACCGCCTACTAAGGCAGTTCTGACGCCCCGGGACGTTGATCTCAAACCCGGTATTTGAACCCGGTGGTCACCGCTCACGTTGGATGTAGCACGGAATGAGCTTCGCTGGCAACTACGAAGGGGATCCCCAGGGACGCCGTATTCTTGGCGAAAGCGGCTCACTCGAAGAGAGAATTCGGGCCGAGCCGCTCCCCGTTCTCATCGACGAGCGCCACGAGAAGCGTCTCGCCTTTGGCGCTCACTCTGAGCTCGCCAAATCTGGCAGAAGCGTACTGCTCCGCCTGGCCCTCCTGAAAAAAGAAAGCATTGGAGGCAATGACCAGATCTCCCCGTCGTTTGCGATAGCGAACGAGGAGCTGGTCCTCGGCGAGAGAGCTCTCTCCATCGTAAGGTCCAGCGAAGTATCCGACGCCGCGCTCGTCGCGAACGAGAACGAGATGGCCGTCTCTGGGCCAGTCGCGGGCGACCCGCCAAAGCTCTCGAGCGATGCGGTATTCCAGTTCCATGTAGTCACCTTGCATGAGCGAGCGAGGATCGACCGGCGCGAGCTCTACCAGAACGGACGTTCCCGTCGAAAGCAACCGCTCTTTCTGAAGGATGGCCAGGTTAGGCACTCCGATCGCAAGAGCGAGCCCCAGCCAGAAGATTGTTTTTCGCATCAAGTGCTCCATCGAAAACGCGTCAGATAGAAGCGCAGCCCGAGAAGAACCAGACCGCTTCCCACCAGGACACCGGCCTTCGTGAGAAGCGTGAGATCGAGATGGTAGTAGAAGGCACTTCCGAAGAGGAGCAGGAACATCGCGGCGATTCCGAGCAGGAAACGGTCGCGACGGTGAAAGCCGATCGCCATGAATATCATCGCCGCAGGGAGGCCAGGAGCCCTCAGACTGCTCAGCGCGATGAGCGTCACCATGAGGCCGAGTCCGAAGATCGTCCGAAAACGAAGCTCGCCAGCCACTTCCCGCACGATAGCCAGTGCCACGACAAAGCCGCCGACGCTCAAGGCTGAGCCTCCGAGCCAGGTCACGGTGGGCCAGTCTGGAAACTCCTCAACCGAAGTGAGGA
Organism: Candidatus Marinacidobacterales bacterium; assembly: GCA_965237685.1. Classification (GTDB taxonomy): domain Bacteria; phylum Acidobacteriota; class Vicinamibacteria; order Marinacidobacterales; family SMYC01; genus CBDEGF01. The sequence goes on along the minus strand of CBDEGF010000002.1, from coordinate 687,753 downwards.
GCACCACGAACACCGACACTGTGAGGCCGTAACCCACGGGCGCGTGAAACTGCGACGCGGCCCCCTGGAACAGCTTTGGTTGTTTCATCCAGAGCCAGGTAGCGGTGACAAAGAGAACGATGAGCGCAATATCGAGAGCGAAAGATAGCGAAACCTCTTGGAGCAGGACCGCGAGGGCGATGCCAGCGAACAGCGACGACAGAAAGCGGTGCGTGCTGTCTGCGTGGAGCACGAGCAGGACGACTTGCACGATCAAGGCTACCGCTGCGCCGCCGGCAACGCTATCGAGGATCACGCCGGCTCCGCCGATCGTGAGCCCCTGTCCCAACAGGCTCAGAGCGAGGCCGAGCTGCGCCAGGAAGGCGGTCTCTCCCCCGAGCCGGTTCAGAACGACGGCCACCAGAAGAAGAACGAGGCCCGTGCCGAGCGCGTCGTCCTCCGATTCGACGATCTCGGCGGCCAGCAGGAAGGCCAGGAGCAGTCCGGCCGCCACCCATGCGCCGAAACCGGCGAGCGCTCGAACGAACCACGGGGCGGGAGCGCGTTCGCGAGCGTAGCGCTCCAGGGCCTCCTTCGCCTCGATCTGGAAGCCACGGGACACCAGGCGCTCGGAGGCGAGTGCCTCCAGGACGTCCCGAATGGACGGCCTGTCCATCATCGGCCTGCCGCCATCCGCCGTCCCTCGGCGCGCAGCCATGCGGCCACCCCTGCCACCGCGGCGAGAAGGAGCACCGCCAGGAGGAGCAGACCGTTTTCATCCATCTCCAGAGTCACGAAGAAGAATTTCCCCGCGGCAGTTGTCGTCACCGCGATCGCCGCCGCAAGCGCCGAAGCGAGTACGAAGAGGTCCGGGCGCCGGGCCCGGAAGAAATAGAGCTCGAAAACGACGACAAAGGCAAGGAGGCCGATATTGAGCCAACCCCATCGATCAGACTCACTCGGCTCCACGATGAAAACGATACTCGCCACGACCAGCGGGACCATCATGAGCGTGGCGAACGCACGGGGCATCCAGATGCGGGAAAGCCCCTTCGTCCGGCGCCGCTCGACAACTTCCCAGATGAGCCAGCCGGCAGCATTGACGACGAACAGCAACAGAGAGAGCTCGCCGACGTCGTCCTCGAAACTCTCTCGATAGACCTGTGTCCACCAGAGTCCGAGCGCTACGTTCCAGAGGCAAAGGTAGAACAGCTGGAGCGGCGCGAAGCGCGCCCATAGCACCCACGGGGTGATGAGGAGAGCCCAGCCCACCAAAAGCTCGTGAGCGTCCGCTCCCGTCTGATAGGTCTGGCCGTAAACGGCGAGAAGCGTTCCGGTGAGTATCGCGGCAGCGGTCACCAGCATGCGCCCGGACAGCCGGTCGAGACCTCGATTCCACGCCCCAATCGCGGCAGAGAGGATCCCGGTTTGAATGAGGCCGAACTTGGTGAAGCGGCCAAGCTCGGCCCAGTTGTACGCGAAGAAGTAGACGATGCCCGAAACGACGAGGAGTGTTCCCAGAATCAGTAGTGTTTGACGAATGAAACGCCGCCACGCAGAGGGCGGAGGGCTGGCGAACGCAAGCTCGATGGCTCGCGCGTAGGCTGCCCCTGAAAGAATCCGGCCGCGCTCGAGAACCCGCAGCCGATTCGGATCCGCCGGTTGTCCCAGAGGATCGAAGCTCATGGAGCGGACCCGCCGCGCGAGAAGACCCGGTGGAGCAGACCGACGTGCTCCGAGTCCGATCTCGACGACCGGAAGAGCGTCCTGTGCCGGATCTCGCCGTCGAACTCGTAGAACACCAGCGTAGTGAAGCGCTCGCCTGCAAACGATGGGAGTACGGGTCGGGCTCCCCCCTGAATGCGAAGCAGGTTCTCGATGCAGCCAACCGAGCGGAGCTCCTCCAACTGGCGCATGTGGAGAATCGACGAGCCCGCGAGCGCTGCCACCAAACCGAAGAAACAGACGAACATCTGGCATCCCACCTGGCGGCCAGACTCGTCGTGGAACCTTCGAGACAACATTCTGTTGTGAAGTTGGTTTCAATCAGAATAACACGCTTCACGTTCTCGTCGCTTCGGTACAACTTCAACGGCGCGAACTTTTGGCTGTTCGAAAAGGACAACTTCGCCAACCTGAACACTTACTCCCGCGCTCCGCAGGGGGCGAGTGCGCCACGATACTGACTTCAATGAAGAACCGCGCACCATCGGAGCATGGGACCTCTATGCTCTGGAGAATTCGCCACCGGGCACTATCAATGCGGTCAAGGCGATGTACCGGATGCAAGAGGGAAGCGCAGGTCCGAACGATATCCACAGCTACGCCTGGGGTGAGAGCGGGCTCAATCGCCGTGCCGATTTCGTCGGGCTCGGCAAAGAGTGGCAAACCACGGAAGTCATCTGGACCGTACCTCCCAACTCCGGGGGCGCTTGGACCGCGGCGAAATTCGATGGCTTGGAGCTGGGCGCCAGGCACGAGGGCACTCCGGCCAACACGCTCATTTCCTGGACCACGGCGATGGTCGATTACGACGACGGCACGACCGCTGTCAGTCTCAGCTCCTTCACTGCCAGCGGTTACGATGGTGAGGTCTTGCTCGAATGGCAAACGGCTTCGGAGCTCGACAACTTGGGTTTTCACCTCCACCGGGCTACCTCGGACGCGGGGCCGTACGAGCGAATCACAGCGCGGGCGATCCCGGGTCTCGGCTCCTCACCGGTGGGGGCGAAGTACAGCTACCGGGACACCGGCGTCATCAACGGGGTGACCTACTACTACAAGCTGGAAGACATCGAGACGACGGGGAAGACCGAGCTTCACGGTCCGGTTTCAGCGACGCCGGGGGCCGGCGCATCGGAAAGTCCGGACCCTCCGCCAGAGTCTTCGGGTGGAGAGCGAGAAGAGAATGCTTCGCCGGCACGCATCACGTATGAGGATCCCTCGGCGAGCTCGCTCAGAGTCGTTCGACGTGGCCGTCAGATGATTTTGGAGCTCGAGACCGGAGGCTTCTATGCGGAGCCGCAGGAAGACGGCTCGGTGCGGCTGACGATTCCAGAGTTTGTCGAAGTCGCGGAAGCGGGCGCACCCTCGACTCCCGTCAGGCGAACGTGGGTGGAGGCGCTCGCGGGCCGCAAGGTGAAGCTCGTTTCGGTGACGGCGCGAGGGGTTGAGACCTTCAGCGGCTTGCGTCCGTCCGATGCGGAGACGCCGGAGATCGTGGCCTCGCGGGACGGCACGGTCCGCCTTCGCCAAGGCTACGGCGGACAAGTGCGGGTGGCTCCGCGCCAGAGCCGGACGAGACAACTACGAAGCCGTGTATCTCCAGAAGGGGGAGCGCTCTACCCGTCCGAGCCCGCCCGTGTGGTGAGTGTGGGCTTTCAGGGGGACGTGAAGAAGGCTCTCGTGGAGCTCGCGCCCCTGCGCTGGGACGCATCGCCAGGACAGCTTTTGCTCGCGCGGCGTTTGGTGGTTCGCTTGTCGTTCCGCGAGCGCGAGCCGGCGGAGGATGTTTCCGCAGACGGCCGCCGGGGCCGTCACTATCGCGGACGACGGAGCCATGATGATGACGAGCGAGGTGTGGTGGCGCGTCTTGTGACCACGGAGAGAGGCCTCTACGCCGTCGGGTATGAGGAAGCGCTTGGCCGAGGCCGTCGCCGCACTGTTACGGCGAGCCAACTCCGTCTGAGCCGTCAAGGCAAGGCAGTAGCGTTTCACTTGGAGCCCGACTCGAACCGTTTTGGGTCCGGGTCGATTCTGTACTTCGTGAGTGAGGGCGCCGCGGCGAATCCGTACGGTTCCGAGGCGGTGTACGAGCTCGAAGTAGGTACCTCTGGCGCCGTCATGACGACGAGCTCGGCCGCCCCCTCGGGGCAGAGGACGAGCTTCTATTGGCATCGTCTGGAGCGAGAGGAAAACCGCTTCTACCAGGCGGCTCTTTTGGACGCGCCGGATGTATGGCTGTGGGACTTGGTGTTTGCGCCGGAGACAAAGAGCTATCCGTTCGAGCTCACTGCACTCGCTTCCATATCAGAGGCTTCGTATTTGGAGGTGTGGTTACAGGGAACGAGCGACCTCCCTGCCTCTCCGGACCATCACGTGCGAGTGTACGTGAATGGAAGCCTGGTGCATGAGCTGAGCTGGGATGGGAAGCAAGCGCGGAAGATTCGAGTGGAGCTTCCACCGGGCGTTGTTCAAGAAGGAGAAAACCACCTGGAGATCGACAATGCGGGTGATACCGGCGCGGCGTATTCGATGGTGATGCTCGATCGTTTCGCCGTCACGTACCCACGAGTTGCAATGGCCGAAGGTGGGAAGCTCGAGGGGAGCTGGAGTAGCTCCGGGATGGCCGAGGTCTCCGGTCTCCGTTTCGGGGCTCACGCGGTCGATGTTACGGAATCGGACCCACGATGGCTGAACGGGTCTCGCGTCGATGACAACGGAACGCTTCGTTTCCGTGCGGAATCGGGTAGGAGCTACCTGGTGGTGAGTCCAGACGCCGTACTCCACCCGGAGGTGAGGAAGGCCAAGGCGAGTCCGCTGAAGTCCGGGCGCAACCGCGCCGACTACCTGGTGATTGGCCCACAGGAGTTTCTGCGAGCAGTGGCTCCTCTGCTCGAGCTGAGGCGACGTCAAGGTTTGAAGGTCCGGTGGGTAGCCATCGAGGACGTCTACACCGAGTTCGGCTTCGGCGAGTCGTCGCCACAAGCGATTCGGGAGTTCCTGAGCTATGCCTACCACGCGTGGCAGAGTCCTTCGCCGCGCTACGTGGTGCTGCTCGGCGACGCGACCTACGATTTCAAAGATTCCCTGGGCACGGGAGTGGTGAACCATGTACCGCCGTTGATGGTGAAAACGAGCTATCTATGGACCGCTTCCGACCCCACTTACGCTGCAGTAAATGGAGAGGACTTGCTTCCAGACCTGGCGATCGGCCGGCTACCGGCCGCCAGCGTGGAAGAGCTCCGAGTGCTGGTCGAGAAGATCCTCTCGTACGAGAGCGGCGCAGCAGGCCTATCGGATTCACTGGTTCTCATTGCGGACAACGCGGACCGAGCGGGGAATTTCGCGAAGGACGCCGACGAGCTCGCATCAGGGGTTCTTTCTGGCCATCCGGTTCGGAAGATCTATCTCAGTGAGCTTGGGACCTCAGCGAGCCGCGCGGCGATCCTCGACGCTTTCGATGAGGGGGCGTCGCTCACGAGCTACATCGGCCACGGCGGCATCCATCTGTGGGCAGACGAAAGACTCTTCGATATCTCGCAGGTGAGCTCGCTCTCGCCCCAGCCCCAACAGCCACTTCTCTTGACGATGAACTGTCTGAACGGGTATTTCCACTTCCCCTACTTCAACTCGCTTGCCGAGGAACTGCTCAAAGCAGAAGGGAAGGGAGCCATCGCGGCTTTCTCACCGAGCGGCTTGAGTCTCAATGGCCCGGCACACCGGTATCACAAGGCACTTCTTACGGAGCTGTTCAGCGGTAAGCACGATCGTCTTGGCGATGCGGTGATGGCCGCGCAAGAGGCGTATGCGGGGACCGGAGCGTTCCCGGAGCTTTTGAGCATCTACCATCTTCTGGGGGACCCGGCGCTCAGGCTCCGGTAGCGCGTCGCGTTTTCCCCCCTCCTCAATTTAGCCCTTCTTTCTACTGGACCCAGAGACCGTGCTAGCGTGGCTCACTTCGGAGTAACGTAGGAAACACTTCCTCGTGTAGCTGCGGTAGAACAGAATTCGCCGGTCTTCACCAGGGCGAGGTTGCAGTTCCGGCCCAGATGGCATCGACGTCGTAGTCCGCGATTTGGCGATCGGCAGTGAGGATGGGCACACGTTCCAACTGTGCCTGCGCGACGAGGAGCCGGTCGAACGGATCCTTGTGATGGTCGGGAAGCGACGCCACATGAAGCGCGTGTGCGTGCTCGATGGCCAAGGCAGTCATGCCTTGTGTTGCGAGTCGCCTGGGCACGTATTGCGCCGGAGGCTCGGGAAGCTGAAGCTTTCCGATGGAGTGCTTGATCGCGATCTCCCAGGAGCTCGCCGAAGAAAAGTAGACGATGTTCTTTGCGTCGGCGATCAGCCGCTGAGCTTCATCGTTCAGGCGATGTTCGGCCGCGAACCACCAGAGCCAGCACTGCGTGTCGAGTAGAACCTTCACTCGAAGAACTGTTGGATGTCTTGCGGAAGAGGAGCGTCGAAATCGTCCGCGATCCAGACTTTGCCGCGATCTCGTCCAGGAATGCGGGTTTTTTCGGCCTTGCTCACTGGCACGAGCCGCGCGATGGGTCGACCGGCTCTCTTGATGACGACTTCCTCACCGGCCTCGACGCGGGCGAGCAGCCGCGAGAGATGGGTCTTCGCTTCGTGAATGTTCACTTCGGTCATTGAGACATATTAGACTAAGTCATGAACTAAGTCAATATCATGCCACTGGTCCGGACAGTGTCCCGCTTACCTCTCCACCGCCGGGGGAGAGGTCGCCCGCGTTCACCGAGATTTCGGCGAGCGGGTGAGGGGGACCTCAGGGCAGATCTCTTTTGTCCTCACCCCAACCCGTGCTTTGCGCCTGCGGCTTTGCGTTGAGATTTCCTGGTTTTGCTTTTTGCACGGCAGTGGCCTTATCCTCGTCCCTAGGAGGTCGTCATGAGACTGTTTTCGGCTCTCGCTCTCTTCCTGGCTCTCGCCACCACCGCCACCCCGCAGGAGGACGGCGGCGTCTTCGACACCATCGCTCACTTCCACAGCTACGGCCACGTCTACGATGCCGACAGCTTCGAGGCCATGCGGCCCCGCATCATGGGAACTCACGGGGTCGTCGCAACGGGCCATTACCTGGCGACCCTCGCCGGGATCGAGGCGCTGCGCGATGGCGGCAACGCCTTCGACGCGGGAGTGACGGCCGCGATGGCCCTCAAAACCATGAAGATGGGCTACGCCGGATGGACCGGTGTCGCACCGCTGATCCTCTACAGCGCCGAGGAAGGCAAGGTCGTCACTCGCGTCGGTGCCGGCACCACGCCCAGGAAAGCCACACTCGAGCATTTCCTCGAGCACGGAAAGACAGAGGCCAATAGCGCGCTCATCCCGGCGGATGTGGATGTTTGGCTCGCGACACTCGATCGGTATGGCACGATCCGTTTCCAGCAAGCGGTCGAGCCTGCCCTTGTCATCGCCGAAAGTGGTTATCATCTCTACAAGCACCAGAAGTCGCTCCTCGACCTTCAGGAGAAGCAGATTTTGAAGTTTCCCTACAACGTCACGTTCTGGTTCCAGCACGGTGTTGGCCAGCAGACGCTCGGCGATCGAATGGTCAACCGCGACCTTGGCAGGCTGATCCGCTACATGATCGAGGCCGAGAAAAAGGCTCTGGCGAACGGCGGCTCGCGCTCCGAAGGCATCCGCGCCGCCCGCGATGCCTTCTACAAGGGAGAGCCCGCCCGTGCCGCCGGCAAGTTCTTCCGCGGGTTCGAGGACGGGCTCATCACGTACGACGACCTCGCGAGTTACGAGAGCAAGTGGATGGCCCCTCTACGTACCACCTTCCGCGGTTACGAGGTCAACGTCTGCGACGGTTGGTCCCAGGGCCCCCGCCTGCTCCTCTTCCTCAACATGCTGGAGAATTACGACCTCGAATCGCTCGGCTACAACACGCCCGAGTACATCCACCTCGTCTCCCAGGTGATCAATCTCGGCATGTCCGACGTCCACCGCTACGTCGGAGATCCCGACAAGGTCGCCGCTCAGGAAGGACTCTACACGAAGGAGTACGCGCGCAAGCGCATCGAGCTCATCGACGGCGACAAGGCGTTTCCCGACATGCCCCCGTGGGGCGATCCGGCGAACATGAAAGGCATCTCGACCGACGCGCCGACCACGTTTGCGCGCCTCGACGACGGCGAATCGGTCGGGCGACGACCTTTTCCGGATACGAGCTCTCTCAATGTCATGGACGGCGAGGGAAACGTGTTCTCGATGACCGAGAGCGACGGCCACATGGTCACGCCGATGATTCCCGCCTGGGGATTCGGGCTCGGCGGACGGATGCGCCAGCTCAACCTCGATCCCACCCTCGCCAACGTGATGGCTCCGGGAAAGCGACCCCGCAACACCAACACGCCGGTACTCGTGATGAAAGACGGCAAGCCCTTCATGGGCCTCTCGACGCCGGGCGGCGATCAGCAGGCGCAGGCCATTCTCCAGGTGTTGTTGAACGTCGTCGTCTGGGGCCTGTCGCCCGAACAGGCGCTCGACCAGCCGCGCTTTGGCAGCTACAACTTCCCGGGAACGGGAAGCGAGGTCAACGAGCATCCGGCCGTTCTGAAGCTCGAGGCTCGCATCCCGCCGGAGACGATCGAGGCGCTGAAGGCCAAAGGACACGACGCGAGCTCGTGGGGCCACTGGAACTGGCTGGCCGGTGCGCTGACAGTGACCTGGCGCGACCCGGAGACCGGGCTCCTCATCGCCGCAGGTGATGTTCGCAGGGAGACGATGGCCCTCGGTTACTGAGTACCCTGTTTCACAATTACGGTGGCATCCGAACGCCGATGCATCCCGCCTGGCTGCGTTGCTCCCGCCTTCCGCAGCGTCCGACTTCGCCAAGGCTTCGTCGGGACCTCGCCGAAGCCCGAAGGGCGGAGGCGGGAGCCTGTCGAGCGAAGGGCTAGGCCGGAGGCCGAACTGGAAGGATGCTCATATATCCAGATAGCTCCTCGCGCCTTGCCAGGCGGGCGCCTCGGAGTTCTCGGTGCGTCACCAAAATTATGAAACAGGGCTCTGAGCAATCGCGGGGGCTGCGTCATGGAGGCGGCCTCGTCCCTAGGGAGAGATCTGTGATCTTCTCCGGAAGTGGAGCGGTGGTGACGACGACGTCCTCGACGAGCTGACGCCTCTCGTCTACGCCGAGCTCCGCCGGATGGCACGGGGTTTTCTTCGGTTCGTGGCTCTCTCACTCGTTGAAACGGAGTTCCCTCTAAGCTCTTGTCCTCATTTTAGCCGTTCTTGCACCTAATTCACCGCTGAAAAAAACCAATTTATTGATATAATCACCTTGTCTTTAGTACGAGGAGCCATGCACAGGAAGGCACTCGAGTGTCTCGGAGTGTGGAAATCCCGCAAAAATCGGAAACCACTGATCGTCCGTGGCGCCAGGCAGGTCGGGAAGTCCACCCTGGTTCGCCTGTTTGCGAACTCCCACTTCGACGGAATCGTCGAAATCAATTTCGAGCGGAACCCCGAGCACGCTTCGTTGTTCACGTCCGGGCCGAAAGAGACGATTCGGCAACTCGAACTTCTGTTCGGCGAGAAAATCGAACCCGGAAGAACGCTCGTTTTTCTCGACGAGATCCAGGCGGCGCCTCCCGTTCCCGGCGCTACGATACTTCTACGAAGAGTTTCCCGAGCAACACGTCATCGCGGCAGGCTCGCTGCTCGACTTCGTGCTGGAAGAGCACGAATTTCCCATGCCGGTGGGGCGGATCGAGTACCTGCACCTCGGCCCAATGCAATTCGAGGAATTCCTTCTCGCAGTGGGCAAGAAGCACCTGGTGCGCTTCCTGGAGGAGTCGTCGGTAAAGGGACCGCTGCCAGAAGCCCTCCATGTGCAGTTGCTCGGCCTGCTGCGTGAGTTCATCGCTGTCGGCGGCATGCCTGGTGCCATCAAGGCGTTCGTCGAGTCCGACTCCCTGCTCGAGTGCGATGCTGCCAAACAGTCGATCTTGTCCACATACCAGGATGACTTCGGCAAATACGGGAGGCGCGTGAACCACCTGCGACTCAGCAAAGTGTTCAAGGCGCTTCCACGACTCGTCGGCTCGAGGTTCTCGTACGTGGGCGTGGACCGTGAGGAACGATCCCGAGACCTCGCCGCGAGCCTGCATATGCTCTCTCTTGCGAGGGTAGCTCATCGCGTTTGCCATTCCTCGAGCAATGGTGTCCCGCTCGGCGCCGAGGCCAACGAACGAAAGTTCAAGGTGCTGTTCCTGGACGTCGGGCTCCAGGCCCGGGCTCTCGGACTCGGGCTGCTCGATTTCGAACGCGCGGAAGATCTGCTCATGGTCAACCAGGGTGCGATCAGCGAACAGTTCGTGGGACAGCACCTTCTGTACTCGCGCGAGTTCTTCGAAGAGCCAGAGTTGCAGTTCTGGGCCCGCGAAAGGCGGGCTTCCCTGGCCGAGGTGGATTACGTGATTTCTGATGGTCCTGAAGTCATCCCGGTGGAGGTCAAGGCCGGAAAGACCGGGTCTTTGAAATCCCTGCACTTGTTCCTGAAAGAAAAAAGACGCACCCTCGGAGTCCGTCTGAACGTCGACCGGCCGTCCTTGCTCGAAGCAACGATCCCCATTCCGGGCCAGGACGACACACCGTTCATGCTTCTGTCGCTACCCCTCTATATGGTCGGCCAGCTAAGGCGACTGGCGAGGGAGTGTTTCGGCGGGAAGGGAGTGTGATCCGCGGCGGCACGCGGAGCGGTGATAGGATGGGCCGGCGAATCACTCTGGTCCTTTTCAAGCTGTTCGCACTCGACGCGGCGAGCGGGAAAGAGCTGTGGCGGTTCGATCCGTTCGACGGTGAGGACGTGACCGATATATCGCCGGAAAAAGAGCGTTGGCGCGGGAGCGGCTCCGGCGCTTGCGACCGAGCGAGCCTTTCACCCCTCCCAGCCGTGAGGGCACGATCATCCTCCCCGGCAACGACGGAGGCGGGGAGTGAGTCCGGCGACGCTTACGTCGCCTTTGCTTTGCCAGAAGACTGAAAGGAGGTGGCGCGATGGCTATCGAGTTCCAGGTCAGTCTCGAGGACAAGCCCGGCTCCCTTGCGTGGCTCGGTCGAGTGCTCAGTGACGGCGGGGTCAACATCGAAGCGATGCAGGGCCACAGTGGGAAGGGCGTGAGTGTTGTTTACTTCGTGCCGGACGATCCTGGCAAAGCGGCAGCGGCTCTCGAAGAGGCTGGAATACCCTACAGCCGGCGCGAGGTCCTTGTCGCGAAAGTTCTGGACGAGCCCGGCATGCTCGGCGATGTGGCGCTCGTCATGTCGGAAGCAGGCATCAACATCGACTGTGTCTACTTGAACACGGCGGGCCACGTCGTTTTCGGCGTCGACGACCTCGACGGAGCGATTCAAGTCGCCGGCGGGATGGCGGTCCTGACCCAGGATTGAAGACTTTTAGGGTCCGCAGGCAAACCCTCTCCCGCTGGGAAAAGAGGACATCGACACCGATGAGTTCGATGCGGATGTCATCATTCACGAGTGGGGTCATTACTTCGAGGATCGAATCGGGCGTTCCGATACCATCGGAGGAGAGCACGCCGGGGGCGCGGTAGTGGACCCGAGGGTTGCCTTCAGCGAAGGATGGGCAACGCGCTCAGCGCTATCGTTCAGTTTCCCGACACGGTCCACGTCGATACGCTCGGCCCCGGACAGCGCGTGGCCGGGTTGGCCTACGACGTGGAAGACAACTCGGTCCCGAGGGGGAGACCGAGCGTTACCTCATCGCCTCCGCGGGACGCAAGATCAAAGTGGCGGGAGAAGGCAAGAAGCAGTAACTCGCCGGCTAGTGCCGTTCCAACTTGATCCGCCCCGATGGGAGTCGCCCGCCGGAGCCGCTTCTGGAGAGCGACCACCAGCAGATCCCAACATCGTGGGTGATTCCAGGGCCATCGCCACTACCATCAGACATGACAGTGACGGCGACGGGATGACCGTACCCGCGTCCTAGCCTTCTTCGTCCTCCCCGTTCTCTTCGCACTCGTCGCCCAGGATGGTGTTCTCGTTGTTATTGATGCGGTCGAGGGTGTCCTTGATCGCGTCGCGCTCGTCGTCGAACGGGCCATCGAGCACCACGATGGCTGCCGCGAGAGCATCGCCCACCGTGTCGAAGGGCTCGCCGACGAGACGTGTCTTCTCGTCGATCAGATTCGCGGCGAGATTCAACGCAAGGACAGCCAGATGGCGCCGCAGCTGATCCCTGTTGTCACAAATCACCGCCTCGATCTCTGCATCGTCCAGCGGCACGAGCATTGCGGCCTCCGTCGCGAGACCCGAGAACTCGGACTTCTTCATGTTGGGGTTCTTTTCGTCCCGGCTGGATGACCGATCGCGGCAGATATCACATCATCCTCGGGAGACCCAACACCATACAGAACTTTGATCACGACGATTCCGTCTACCCGGTGGAGCTCTGGTTCTACAACGACGCGAATCTCAAGCGTTTCGGGCTTCCTCCCTACTTTTATCTGCTTTTCTTCCGGCGCAACGGCGGTGGAGAGCTCGAGCTCTACAGCCCGGCCGTCGATGGTCCCGTCGAGCTGTTGACCGGCTACAGTTACGTGAGCATGGACCGGACCAACGACGTCGAGGCGGCGTACAACAAGCTCTACGAGATCCATCCGGAGCTGGCGCACTCCTCGCTCTCGTTTCGCACCGACGAGGGAGATACCGCCACGTTCAACACGTCCTCGTTCGGGACGATCTCGCTGATCGACGAGATCATCCGAGCGCCCTACCGTGGAGTCGATACTTCCTATGCGACACGGCTCGACCTGGATCGGGGAGTCGTCGAGAGTGACTTCTTGTTCGCTTTCGCTCCGAGTCATGGCGCCATGGCGGTGTTTCCGGGACCCGGCGACCGTTTCTTCCTGCACTGGGTGATCGAGATCGATCCTCAGCACGTGGCCGTTGTCGAAAACGCGAACACGCGCGCTTACGGAACGATGTTCATTACCACCGTGGAGATCACATCGCGCGAAGATCCTGGCAAAGTTGCCTTGCAGACACGCAAAGAGTCCTTCCTGGGGATGAGCGAGGCCCAGGCAAAAGCCGGAGGGCTTTCGGGCTCCTTCGCCTTCCGCGGCATGACCCCGCTCGTTCCCGGTGCCTACGACGTCCGGATCGTCCTTCGCAACCGCGCCTGCCCGAGTCGCGATACGTCCGATTGTATCCGCTCGTACACGATGCTCACCGGTCCCGTGGACGTGCCGGAGTGGAGCGAGGCGGGTCCCGGCTTGAGCGACGTCACTCTCGCCTACTCGACGGAGCGTCCAGGCGACAAGGCAATTTACTGCCCCTTTCGTTTCGGTGCCCTCGAGGTCTTTCCGAACCCGAGGGGTGCCTACTCGCTGGGTGAGTCCCTCGTTGGCGTTGTCCAGCCCATCGGAGCCCCCGCCGGCTCTCAGGTGCGCTTCCGAATCTTCAGCGCCGAGGACGCCGAAACGGTGCGACTAGAGAACAGGGTTCGACACTCGGCCTGGTCGCCGAGCCCGTCGTTTCCGAGATTAGGCTGACTGGACTCGACGGCGGCTACTATCAGCTCGTCGCCGATCTGGTGGACGCCTCGGGCGAGGTCATCGCTTCCCGCTCGGCGCCCATCACGATCACACCTCTCAGCCGGGTCCTGCGGCCGACGGTCCGCGGCGTGGCCGCCGCGATCGCTCCCGAGGTCCCCGGTGCGACCGAGATGGCACTTGGCAACCAGTACTTCCGAATGGAACAGAAGGTCAAGGCGCGCGAGCAGTATGAGATTGCGCTCTCCAAGAATTCCAAGCTCGGCCCGGCCATCGAGGCGGTCGCGGTGATGGAAATGGAGGATGGCAACACCGCCCGAGTGATCGAGCTCCTCGAGCCCGTTTACGAGAATGTCCAGGACCGCTACATCGTACTGGCTCTCCTGGGCGAGGCCTACTTCCGGCAGAAGGAATACTTGATGGCGATCGAGATCCTGGACAAGGCCCTCACGCTACAGCGTCCAGGCTCGCAGCTCCTGAACTCCCTCGCGTTGAGCTACTACCAGTTGGGAGATGTCCACCAGGCGAAGCCACTCCTGGAGCGCTCGCTCCAGGCGGACCCCGACCAGCCCAAGATCAAAGAGCTGCTGCAGACGCTCCAGGGACCCGCCCCCGAGCCCAGATAAGTTTACCTCTCCCCCTCTGCTGTTCAGGAAGTTGGCGATGTGTTTGCATCACGGGACGACCTGTGCGGGAAGATACCACACCGTTGAGTCCCGGGCGGAACGCCTGTCGCGAAAGAGGTAGAATGAGGACATGGTGGACGTCATCGAAGGGCAGCGGACCTTCACGGTAGAGGAATACCGCCGCATGGGCGAGGCCGGCGTTTTCGCCCCGGGCGAGCGTGTCGAGCTGATTCGGGGGGTGATACGCGAGATGAGTCCGAAAGGAAGACGACATCGGATTGCGCTGGGCCTTGCCAATCGACTTTTCGTGCTTCGGCTCGAAGGAAGGGCCAGTGTCCAGATTCAGGATCCGCTCACGCTCGACGATTCCACCTCGGAGCCCGAGCCCGACGTCGTGGTCAACTCGAGTCCCGATCCGCGTGATGTGGGCACCGAAAAATCGAAGCCACTCCTAGCCATCGAGGTAGCCGACAGCTCGTTACGTTTTGATCGCGAGGTCAAGGCTCGCCTCTACGCGGAGTCGGGCATCCCTGAGTACTGGATCGTGAACCTCGTCGACGACGTCCTGGAAGTCCATCGTGACCCCGAAGAAAACGGGTACCGAACACGGCTCGTTCTGAAGGCCCACGAGACGGTTTCGCCTGTCTCTTTTCCCGATCTCGAGATAGCGGTAAGCGACCTCATCCCCTGAGGTTATTACCTCGCCCCGCTGGGGAGAGGTCGCCCGCCGTAGCCTCGGCGGAGGCGGAAGGGAGAGGGCGCGCGCTTTTTTGCTCTGCGTCTCCGCGCCTCTGTGTTGAGTTTCCCGAGACAGTCCTTAGGGACAGGTCCGGAACTGGGACGCCATCGGTCGTACGCTGGCCGTCGACGACCTGGGGCGTGTCTGCGGTCCCTGGGGTCGCGGACGGCTCTGGCGCTACGACCCCGAAACCGACGCCATCGAGCAACTCCTGGTCCAGCTACCACAACGCGACGTCGGAGTTCCGATCTACCGCGCCTAGTGGGAGACGGAACAGACGTTCACTGCCGTCGCTCACTCCGACGATCACAAGAAGATCTATTCGATGCGGCTTCTGATCCATCGCCCGCAGGAGGTGCGATGAAGCACCCGGCACTTCTAGCGCTCGCCTGCTGTCTCGTCGTGCCGAGCGGAGTCTCGCATGGCCAGCAGGCGCGGACGGTGACCGCGAATCAGCTTCGGCTCGATTTGCGGCTTCTCGGTCATCCGCCGAAGGACGTCATTCCGCCCGGGGAGAGTGCCATTACGTCACTCGTCATCGGGGCGGACGGCGCGCTCTACGGCGGCACGTCGGGGAGGCGGCCTCGGCGCCGTCCCAGTCCCAGTCCAAATAATGTAGTTTCATCCCGAGGGCCGCTTGCACCTCGGGCAGGCCCTCCTCGAGGGCAAGTGCCTTCTCTATGGCAGTCGTCGCCCGCGACCGGGCGACCTCCGGGGAGAGGCCCAAGAGGCCGAGGCTGCAATAGGACTCGGACACCGCGGCATGGGCGAGAGACCGAGCTCAGCGGAGGTCGCGTCAAGAACCTGGCCACCGGCCGCATCAGTCAAGGGCTGAACACGCGCGGGCCGGGAAGCGGAGCCGTTACACTTACGACCGGTTTGACGAAAGGCTGGAAGTTCGGCCAGGAATCTCTGGAAACGAGCGCCAGCTTCATGGGCGTGCCCGTCGGCTCCCCCGTGAGTCTCAGCCTCTCTCTCAGTCTGTTCGGAAGCGCGCAGACGCTCCTGTCGGGCGGGCTCGTCGAGGCCGACAACGTGTTCACCATCAGCTTCCCCGGTTCGGGTCCCGTCTTCGATTTGCCGGAGGGATTCACCGTGAATTCCGCAAGTGGCCTCATCGTGAACAACGAGTGGATGGGAAACCCGCTGCCGATACCCGAGCCCACGACGCTCGTCCTGCTCGGGGCCAGCGCCCTCGCCATCGGCGGTATTGCACGCCGGCGACGCCGACGTTCGTAGTTCCTCGCATGGCGGACCGACTTTCGCAGCGGCGGCGGTGGCGCATCGAACGTAGTTCGACTGAACCGCTCCGGTGAAATCGGGGCGCTTGCTCGTCTCACTCGACGAACCGCAAGCTCGGGTGTCAGCTCGTCGCGCTGTCCAGCCTCGGTAGTTGAGCTCCACTTTTCGCTCCGCGTAATGACCGTGAACGGCTTCCCGAGCCGGGACAACAGCTGGGCTTTGAACGATGTGCTCAATGAGGATAGGCTCGGGCCTTCTCAAAAAAAGGAGCTGGACCTTGTCGAACCAGGGAGCCCCCACACCTGAAGTAGATAGAGAGGGAGCCATGAAATACACGAGACCCATCCATCGCATCGTTGTCGTCGTCCTGCTCGTCTTCGTCGGCGGGTTGTGCCTGGCACAGACTCGGCCCGCGGAGCGGGGTGGCGAAACACACGCAACCCCGTCCATCGAAGAGAAGACGTCCGGGATGCAGAAGCTCGACGGCTTCGTTCCCCTTTACTGGCATGAGCGTGCCGGCACGCTGTGGATGGAGATCTCGCGTTTCGACGCGGAGATCCTGTACGCGAACGGGCTCACCGCCGGTCTCGGCTCGAACGACATCGGGCTCGACCGCGGGCAGAACGGCGGCAGCCGGATCGTGCGCTTCGAGCGCGTGGGGCCGAAGATCCTGATGCTCCAGCCCAACTACAGCTTCCGCGCGACGAGCGATAATCCGGACGAACGACGCGCGGTCGACGATGCTTTCGCTCGATCGATCCTCTGGGGTTTCACCGTGGCCGCCGAGACGGGTGATCGCGTGCTGGTCGATGCCACGGAGTTCTTCCTCCGCGATGCCACTGGTTCGGGCCCGCGGCTCGGCTCGTATGGACTCGACCGTTCCCGCAGTGCGATCCATCTGCCGCAGACCAAAGCCTTCCCGAAGAACACCGAAGTCGACGTCGTGCTCACCTTCACGCGGAGGAGCGCGATTGCGGGTCGGGGCGGCGCGCGCGGCCCGCGCGAGGGTCCTACCCCTACCGGGAGCAACATTTCCGTCACGGGGGGGCGCGGTGGGGGAGGTTTTCGCAGGAACCTCTTCTCGGGAACGGTCGCGAGCGTCTCACCCGCGGCCGACGCCGTGACGCTCCGGCAGCACCACTCGTTCGTCGAGCTCCCGGGCCCCGGCTACACACGTCGCGAGAGCGAGCCCCGGGACGGCTACGGCGGGATGATGTTTCAGGACTACGCCGTTCCCCTGGGCGAGTCGATGAGCAAACGCTGGATTCGTCGCCACCGTCTGGTGAAGGTCAATCCCGAAGCCGAGCTCAGCGACGTCGTCGATCCCATCGTCTACTACCTCGACCGTGGCACGCCAGAGCCGATGCGCTCCGCGCTCCTCGAGGGAGGGAACTGGTGGAAACAGGCTTTCGAGGCCGCCGGATTTCGGAACGCGTTCCGGGTCGAGGTTCTTCCCGAAGGCGCGGACGCCATGGACATCCGCTACAACGTGATCAACTGGGTCCATCGCTCGACGCGCGGCTGGAGCTCCGGATCGACCGTCACCGACCCCCGGACGGGTGAGATCATTAAGGCGGTGGTGACCCTCGGCTCGCTGCGCGTCCGCCAGGACTATCTCATCTTCGCGGGCTTGCTCTCGCCATACGAGACGGGAACGGAGACGCCTGCAATCCTCGCCCAGGCGGCGCTCGCGCGCCTGAGCCAGCTTTCCGCGCACGAGGTCGGCCATACGCTCAGGCTGTCCCACAACTATTACGGCAGCTCGAAGGGACGGATCTCCGTCATGGACTATCCGCACCCGCTGGAGATCCTGCGCCCCGACGGCACGATCGATCTCTCCGACGCCTATGACGCCGGCGCAGGCGAGTGGGACAAGGTGGTCATCGAGTATGGGTACCAGCACTTCCCCGAGGGGGTCGACGAAAAGGAGGCGCTCGGCAGCATCCTGAACGAGGCCTGGCAACGGGACATTCGTTTCATGTCCAATCAGGACATGGAAGTGAGTCCGATGTCCGACTGGTGGAACAACGGGAACGACGTCGTCGCGGAGCTCGACCGCCTGATGAAGGTGCGCCGCGCGGCGCTCGATCGCATGGGGGAGAGAACCATCAAACTGGACGCGCCCATGGCCACGATCGAGGAAACGCTCGTGCCCATCTACCTCTATCATCGCTGGGCGGTGCAATCCGCCTCTTCGGTGATCGGGGGCCAGGACTACATCTATTCCATCCGGGGCGACGGACGCGTGCCGTTCACCCGGCCCTCGGCACCGCGGCAGAGGGCGGCGCTCGACGCTCTCGCCGCCACGCTGAAGCCGTCGGAGCTCGCCGTTCCGAAGGATGTGATCGATCGACTGCCGCCGCGACCTTCGGGGTACGCCGCGCATCGTGAGCTCTTTCCTCGCACCACCGGCTCCGCGTTCGATGTGCTGTCGCCTGCCGCCATCGCGTCCGATGTCACCATCGGCTTCGTGCTCGAGCCGGACCGCGCCGCGCGTGTCGTGGCACAATACGCCATCGACCCCACACTTCCCGGGCTCGAAGAAGTCATCGACCGGCTGACAAAGGCGACGTTCGATGGGGTGGCCGCGAATCCCTACGAGGAGGAGATCCTCCGCGCTTCCCAGCGCGTGCTGGTCGACCGGCTCATGTGGCTCGCGGGCCGCGCGCCGCTCGCGCAGGTCCGCGCCGTCGCGCTCCTCCGTCTCGAGAGGCTTCGCGAGCGTTTGAAGGATGACGCGGCCGAGGACGACGCCACCCGTGCCCACCGTCTCCTGATGGCGAACGACCTCGGCCGGTTCATGGAGCGTCCGTCCGAAATCATCGCCCCGACCTACACGTCGACGGCACCGCCAGGGGCACCCATCGGTGGAGACGTCGGAATGGACTGGCTCTCACCCGTTCTCTGGGACTGCATGCTGGTGGGAGAGGAGAACCCGGTCATCTGGCCCTACGAGCCATAGTTCCGAGCAACTCCCGTCCGGACCGAGTGGTCTCGGGACTCGGTCCGGACGTCCATCGAGTTCAAGAACGTACGCGAGAGAGCTGTGCGAGGTGATCAAAATGTCGGTCACGATCGCACAGAACCAGATTGTGTTGGAGCACGAGCGCCGCAACCCACATGTCGTTGGTAGGGATTGGTGTTCCCTGTCGCCGAAGCTGCCGATAGACCGTTGCGTAGTGATCCGTCGTTTGCTCGTCCGCGTACAGCAGCTCGACACTTTCTTTTGCGAGAAAACGGCGCAACACGTGCTCGTTCTCCCTCCCGCGGCTCCCTACGGAGAAACCGGCCTTCAGCTCGCCGAGGACGATGAACGGCACGAAGATTTCCCGAGCCTTCTCCAGAACGTCCACCACGGCCTCTTCACCACGACAAAAGTCGGTATAGCGGTTGGTATCCAACGCCAACCTCACTTCCAAAGCTCCTCGTCCACGACCTCCTGATCCGCAATCGCTTCCTCGAACTCGGGATCCTCTTGCCACGTTCCAGCGAGATCTCTCAGGTCTCGGTGTCGTACCTCCTCTCCCGTAATCCCCAAAGCCCGAGCCAAGGCTTCGATAACGACCTGGTTCAGGCTCTTGCTCTCCGCGCGGGCGCGTTCCCGCAGCGCCTGGTCGATTCGGTTGGGAATGTTACGAAGGGTGTACTGCATGCATAGATTGTATTCTTTGAAGGCATGCCGTGCAAGCAGAGTTGATGTGTCTGCCTACCGGCTTTCCAGCTCCGCGGTCCAGATGACGGTGACCGGGGGCGGATCGAGGCTCGGCCGTCTCAACAGAAAGCGCTGACCGTCACGGCTGACGGCGTGGTTGTGTCGCCCGTCGAAGGTGCCGGCGATCCGCGGCGCGAACAGAATCTCCGGGACGCCGGCGCGAAACCCCGTCGGTCCGAACTGCAGTTCGACCCTCATCAATGTCGCGATACCACTACTGCCCCCCCAGAAGAAGAGCTCCGTCGGGTCGTCACCCCGTCGAGCGTGGGCGCCTCCATTGACCGAGATGGGCTTCCAGTACCGGCCGTCCGGAAAGCTCTCCATATAGAGCTCGAAGAGTCCCGTCTCGTTCGATGAGTAGACAAGCCACTGCCCATCGGGAGACAGACGCGGCGCGTACCAGAAGTACGAGAGCCCTGCGACTTGCTTGTAGTTCCATGGCTCCTGGTCGCCGTCGACCGGAACGGCCCAACCGGGTTCCAAAAGAATGAGCTCGCCGTCCCGGGACCATTGCCAGTTTCTAGCACCGAACAAGAGGGCCTGATCTTCTCCAGGCAGCTCGAACAAGAGCTCCTCGTCGCCGCCATCGACGGATTTCACCCAGAGCCCCGCTTTCCCGTTGCGGTGCCTCGTAAACGCAATCCGCTCCCCATCGGGCGACCAGACGCGATCCACTTCGGGCGTGGGCTCCGTAGTTAGACGAGAGGCACGGTTCGTCTCGACTTCGATCAGCCAGGTATCCAGGTTGCCGGTGGCGGGTTCTCTCCGGTTCACTGCAATCGTTCGCCCGTCCGGCGAGAGGGTTGGATTCACGAACTCGCCCGATTGCGGCTGGGTAACCCGTCCAAGCTCCCGACCCTCCCGATCGAGCCAGACGAGCTGTCCCGAGACATTCGAGGCGTCTCGAAGAGCCAGGACGCCGTTCCGCGAG
Organism: Candidatus Marinacidobacterales bacterium; assembly: GCA_965237685.1. Taxonomy (GTDB): domain Bacteria; phylum Acidobacteriota; class Vicinamibacteria; order Marinacidobacterales; family SMYC01; genus CBDEGF01. The sequence continues at coordinate 667,250 of CBDEGF010000002.1, read as the reverse complement.
ACCGCAAAGGGAGTGTCGTAGGTGCCCGTGACCTCGGGCGGCATCAGAATCTGCCCGATCACACGAGACTCGCCCTCGAGGCGGAGCCTTTCGGTATCGAATCGCTGCGCCAACAGCAACCCACCCCGGTACGTACAGTAGATGCCCATCGGCATCGACCGCTTTCGAGTCGCTCTCGATCAGGAACGTTGTTTCCTGCGACTCGAGCGACCCCACGAAGATCGCGCCTTGCTCGAAGGTGGGGGATGCAAAATACAGAAAGTGAACGCCGTCGGGCAAAAAGTAAGGATATGATCGCGGCACAGCGGGGTGGTACGCATCATCGACCGATACGGCGCTATGAGAACTCCCAGCGGCGCCCACGCGGTGCAAACCGTCAAAGTGGGAAAACACGATGACACCGCCTTCGCTCCACGTTCCGCCCGCCCAGGCCGCGATGTTCTACAGAGTCTCTGATTGACTCGACGACTTCGTAGTGGCCGAGTTGCGTGCCGCTGGATAGAGACATGGTTCAATGGGTCGGAACTCGGGCTTTGAGCTCCTCTGTCCAGTGCTGGATCAAGACCATTTCAGTCAATCAAAGGTAAGGCGTGCCGTGGTCGAGCGAGCCAGCTCGTGAATCCAGATGTCGCGTCCGCCTGCGCCCGAGTTGGCGAATGCGTCGAAGGCCACGCGCGTGCCGTCGGGCGAGACGCGCGGCACTCGTGCGTCCACCAGACCGTCGGTGATGACCTCCTTGTGCCCCTCCCGGTTCTCAGAGAGGTGCGAGGGAAGCACCTTGACGGCAACCGTGCGCTCGAGACGTGTGTCCCGGGCCTTGTAGACCTCTCCCATCCCGCCCTTTCCAATGGGCGAGAGGATCTCGTAGGGACCGAGCTTGGCTCCGGGAGTGAGGGCCATTTGTCGGAAGATCTAACGCGTACAGAGAGAAAAGATCAAACGGCCCCTGGAGGGGGCCGCTCAGAGGATATCCTGCAGGTCGAGATCCAGCCCTTCGAGGACCGTTTCTCCACGCAAATGGTGGGGGCTTGGGGCAACGATCGCGACGGAAACATGCAAAACGGTCTCTTCGCCCTCACCCCAACCCTCTCCCAAAGGGAGAGGGAGCGCGCTTTGCGCCTTTGCGCCTTTGCGTTGAGTTTCCCGGTGTCATCCTTCCGCGGATTCGATTGACCGCGGGTTCTTTCGAGCTTAGGGTCCGGTCTATTTTATTATTAATGATGGCGTACGGGGCTCGGCAGGACGCGCTGAAGCGCCCGGCGCGGGGTCCGGGAGAGTCGAGGTTGTAGCAGATTCCCGCATGGCTTAGACTGGTCCTGGCGAACCAGACGAGCCATCCGGGCTCGCGGGTCTGCTATCGGCCGAAGGCGGAATAGCCATGCTCCGAGGGAACATGATTCGAATTACCGGGGCTTTTCTAACACTTTTCTGCGTGGTCTTAGCGCCAGGCAGTACCCGGGTGGTTTTCGGCCAGGGAAGCGACCATCCGGCGGCGCTCGAACAGCAGCGTGAGATGGTGGACCAGTACTGCGTTCTCTGCCACGACGAGACCAACAGATTGGGAGGTTTCTCGTGGGCCACCATGGACGTCGAGCACCCCGAGCGGAACGCGGAACAGGCGGAGAAAATCATACGCAAACTGCGCTCCGGGATGATGCCTCCTGTCGGTATGCCCCGACCCGACGCGGCGGAGCTGCACGCCCTGGCCGCGGCGCTCGAAGCCCGGATCGATCGTGTTGCGGCCGCCAGCCCACATGCCGAGGCACCGGCGCTTCACCGGATCAATCGAAGGGAATACCGCAACTCGATCCGCGATCTGCTCGCTATCGAGGTGGACGTCGATGCGCTGCTTCCCCCCGATGGCCGGACGGGCAATTTCGACAACATGGCGGATGCGCTGACCGTGACTCCCGCCTTGATGCAGGCCTACGTCCGGGCGGCCGACAAGATCGCGCGGCAGGCCGTGGGCGATCCCCAGGCACCGCCGGTGATGACGAAGTTCAATGTCCCCAAGGTGTCCAACCAGATGCGGCACGTCGAAGGTACGCCGTTCGGGACGCGGGGAGGGGTCTCCGCAATTCACAACTTTCCCGCCGACGGTGAGTACACCTTCGGGGTGGAACTTTACTACTACTACACCGGGGAGCTCATCGGCTCGAACCTTCCCGAATCGCTGCAGGGCCAGGAGATCGAGGTCTCGGTGGACGGCGAGCAGGTGGGGCTGTTCACGGTCGACCCGTTGCAGGAGGAAACGTCGGCGGTCATGCTCACGACTCCCATCGAGGTCGCGGCGGGTCCCCACCGGGTTTCCGCTGCCTTCATTGCGAAGTTCGATGGTCCGGTGGAAGACCAGTATCGGCTGGTCGAGCAGACGCTGATGGATTCCAGTATCGCCCTTCACGCGGGCATGACGGCGTTGCCTCACCTCCAGACGTTGACCGTGACCGGGCCCCTCGTGGTCACCGGGGTATCGGACACGCCCAGCCGCCAGAAGATCTTCACGTGCTATCCGTCCGAAGCGAGCGAAGAGAGGGCTTGCGCAGACGAGATCATCACGAACCTGGCCGCCCGTGCATTTCGAAGACCCGCGAAGCCCGAGGATCTCGAAGGGTTCATGGAGATGTACAGGGTGGGCCGCGACGACGGTGATTTCGAGACGGGAATCCGCACTGCGGTGCAGGCCATCATCGCGAATCCCGAGTTCGTGTTCCGATTCGAGCGCGTGCCCGCGGGCATCCAGGCGGGCGAGAGCTATCGCATCAGCGAGCTGGAGCTGGCCTCTCGGCTGTCGTACTTCCTGTGGGGCACCGCACCCGACGAGGAGCTGTTCGACGTTGCGATCAAGGCAAAGCTCCGCGACAACCTCAAGCAGCAGGTAAAACGCATGCTGGCCGACCGTCGGTCCGAGACCCTGTCGACCGACTTCGCAGCGCAGTGGTTGCGCCTCGCCGGCATCGAAGAGATTCATCCCGAGCCCACGATATTCCCGGACTACACGAGGAATCTGGCGCAGTCCATGAGGCGCGAGGTCGAGCTCCTGTTCGACAGCATCGTTCGCAAGGACGGTAACGTGGCCGACTTGCTCAGCGCGGATTACACGTACGTCGATGAGGTTCTCGCCAGACACTACGGCATTCCCAACGTTCTGGGAAACCGGTTTCGTCGCGTGGCGTTGGACGATCCAAGCCGCTTTGGATTGATGGGCAAAGGAGCGGTGTTGACCTTCACCTCGCTGGCTAGGCGCACCTCGCCGGTGGAGCGCGGCCAGTACGTGCTGGAGGTTCTGCTCGGCGCTCCTCCCCCGAACCCCCCCGCAATGGTGCCGCCGCTCGCGGAAACGGTCAACAACGAGAAGATTCTGAGCGTGCGCGAGCGCATGGAGCAGCACCGGGAGAGCCCGGCCTGCTCGGGCTGCCATCAGCTCATGGACCCCATCGGGCTGACTCTCGAGAACTTCGATGCCATCGGCCGCTGGCGTACGAGCGACGGCGGACACGACATCGACCCGTCCTCCGAAATGTACGACGGGACGGAGCTGAGCGGGCCGATCAGCCTGCGGGAAGCACTTGTCGAGCGCTCCGATCTGTTTGTCGAAAGCTTCACCGAAAACCTGCTGGCCTACGGTGTCGGGCGGGTGCTGGATCATCGCGACATGCCGACGGTCCGGTCGATCGCACGGGCGGCAGCGGACGAGGACAATCGTTTTTCGGCGTTCGTTCTGGGTGTGGTGGAGAGCACCCCGTTCCAGATGAGAACACTCAATGCGGCTACGGACGAGCCAGAGGCCGGAGGCCGGTATTAGTAAAGAGGCCGGGGGCCGGCAGTAGGAAAAGGAGGGCCTGTTCCATGTTCATCACCAAGAAACATATTTCACGGAGGACGGTGCTTCGCGGCATGGGAGCGGCTATCGCTCTGCCCTTTATGGACTCGATGGTGCCCGCCATGACTCCGCTGCGCAAAACCGCGGCCGCTCCGCAAAGCCGCTTCGTAGCGATCGAGATCGTCCACGGCTCGGCCGGTAGCACGGTCTACGGCAGAGAGAAAAACCTCTGGTCTCCGCAGAAGGAGGGTCGCGATTTCGACTTCACGAAGATCCTGAAGCCTCTGGAGCCGTACCGCGAGTACACGACGATCATCAGTGACACGGACTGCGCCCAGGCCGATGCCATTATCGCTGAAGAGGTGGGAGCCGACCATTTCCGCTCCAGTGCGGTGTTCCTGACGGGCGCTCACGCCAAGCAAACCGAAGGCTCCGACGTCTACAACGGGACGTCCATCGATCAGATGTACGCGCAGGAGTTCGGACAGGACACCCCGCTGCCGTCGATTCAGCTGAGCATCGAGAACCTGGACTCCTCCGGCACCTGCGGCTACCACTACAGCTGCTTTTACATGGACACGATCTGCTGGTCGTCACCGTCGACCCCGTTGCCGATGACGCGGGACCCGCGCCTGGCGTTCGAAGAGCTGTTCGGCTCGGGCGGATCCGCCGAGGATCGGGCGGCGCGGCACCGGGTCAACCGAAGTATCCTCGACGGAATCAGCCACGACGTCGCCCGGCTGCGGAAGGATCTGGATCCGGTCGATCGTAGGCGGCTCAACGAATATTTGGAGAACATCCGGGAGATCGAGCGGAGGATCCAGAAGATCGAAGAATACAACGCCTCCAGCGGGTTCGAAAGAGAGATACCGACCGCTCCGATCGGCGTGCCCGATTCGTGGGAAGAGCACGTCAAGCTCATGTACGACCTTCAGGCGCTGGCTTTCGCCGCGGATGTGACGCGCGTCTCCGCGTTCAAGCTGAGCCGCGACACCAGCAACCGGGTCTTCGCCGTAAGCGGCAGCGACACACCGTTCCACACCGCGTCCCACCACCAGCAGAAGCCTTCGCTCATCGAAGACAAGGCGTTGATCAACCGGTACCACGTGGAGGTGCTGACGCACTTCCTGGACAAGTTGAAGAACACGCCTGACGGCGACGGCAACTTGCTGGACCACACGCTGGTCCTCTACGGCAGCCCGATGGGCAACGGCAACATCCATGGCCACAAGCAGGTGCCGATGCTCCTGCTCGGTCACGCATCCGGCGCACTCGAGGGCAACCTGCACCTTCGGTGCGCGGACGAGACCCCACAGGCCAACATCCTGCTGACCGCCTTGCACAAGCTCGGGATGAACATCGAGAGTGTTGGCGACAGCACGGAGCCGCTTTCGATCTGACGCCGAAGGGGGCGGATCGCTCGAGATCCGCCCCCTCGAGCGGGAAAACAAGAGCAGTCAGGAAAGGGACGATTCAATGTTCGGCAAAGGCGTAGTTATCGGCTTGTGCATGACCATGCTGCTCGCAACGGCCAGCAGGCAGGTCTTTGCCGCAACCGCTACGGCAACTCCGCTCGCGGATGCGGCCATGCATGGCGATCGAGATGTCGTACGATCCCTGCTCGGCCAGCAGGTGGACGTCAACGCCGCTCAGGGCGATGGCAGCACGGCGTTGCACTGGGCGGCGTACCGGGACGATCTGGAAATGGCACGACTCCTGGTCGATGCCGGCGCAGACATCCAGGCGACGACCCGCCTCGGCGACCTGACTCCTTTGTTCATGGCGGCTAAGAACGGCAATGGGGCGATGGTCGAGCTCTTGATGGAGGCTGGAGCCGACGCGAACGGCACGAACGCGAACGGCACGACCCCACTCATGCTGGCGGCGGCTTCCGGTGACACCGGCGCGGTGAAGGTCCTGCTGGATCAGGGCGCCGAGGTGAACGCGAAGGACGTGACGAACGGACAGACGGCGCTGATGTTCGCTTCCGCACTCGGTCGGGTGGAAGCGGTCCGGATGCTCGCGGAGACCGACGCCGATCTGGACGCCGTCACGAACGTCACCGAGATCATCAAGCGCGAGTACCGGTACCGCGAGAAGGACAAGCGGAACTTCCGCCGCGAAGGGGGACGAAATCCGCCGGTCATGGGCGGTATGACCGCTTTGCATTTTGCAGCCCGCGAGGGCGAGATGGAGGTCGCTCGCGAGCTGGTGGCGGCGGGGGCCGATATCAACCGGGTGAATGCGGCGGACCATATGAGCGTCGTCGCATCGGCCATCATCAACGGCAACTTCGACATCGCGATGTTCCTGGTCGAACAGGGAGCCGACCCGAATCTGGCGAGCAAGACCGGCCTAACTCCACTCTATGCGACCATCGACGCACAATGGGCCGCGCGGACGTGGTATCCGGCACCGAGTGTGGAAGAAGAGAAGACCCACTATCTGGATCTGATGCAAGCACTCGTGGACGCCGGGGCCGACCTGGACGCGAGGCTGGGGAAGAAGTTGTGGTTCCGGACGTTCCACGGGGACTGGATCAAGCAGGAGGGCGCGACCGCTTTCTGGCGCGCCGCGAAATCGAATGACGTCGCGGCAATGAAGTTTCTGGTCGCCGCAGGCGCAAATCCCACCATCCCAACGATTCTTGGATCGTCGCCCCTCCAAGCCGCCGCGGGCTTCGGCCTCGAACCGCAGACCAGCAATGTCGTGCCGGATGCAAGGCTAGCGGCCGTCAAGTACCTGGTGGAAGAAGTCGGCGCGGAGGTCAATGCGGCCGACAAGCAGGGCTACACACCGCTGCATGGTGCGGCGCTGACCGAGAACCGCGAGGTGATGCTCTACCTGGTCGCGATGGGCGCGGACTTGAAAGCGCGGGCCACCATGATCTTCGGTGGCATCGGTGAGACAGACCAGGATGTCGAAGGGGCAACTGGAGATTCCGTGGCGGACATGGCCAACGGGCCGAAACCGCACAATCTGCAGTATCCCGAGACCACGGCTTTTCTCGTGAGTCTTGGCTCGGAAAACTCGGACCACTGCCGCGCAGCCACGTGCGTCGTCAAGGACTTCCCGGAGAAGGAAAAGGAGAAAAAGGAAAAATAGAGAGCTCCGCAACATCCTCGTAACCGGGCCGTAGAGCCAACGCCGAGCCTCCCCGCACCCCATCAACCACCACTTACCGTCCCGCCAATCCACTGTTTCCTAACGTTTTCTTGCGAGAACCGCGCAATTGTGAAAAGGATCTCGTGAGATGCGTACAACGAAACACAGCAGACTTCGCGGGTTTCTCGGGTCGCCGCGCGCGGGAATTTTTGCGGTCTTCATCGCCGTCGTTCTGAACTTGCCTTCCATCCCGTCCGGGTGGCAGGTGGACGATCTCGTGCATCGGGCCAATTTCCTGGAAGTTGGACCCATGATGGATTCCTCCAACATGACGAACCGGATGTTCGACTTTCTTTCCGGGGACCCCGAGGAGATTCTCGCGTTCAAGGACATCGGGGTCTTGCCCTGGTGGGCGTTCGACTCTCTGAAGATCTCGTTCTGGCGGCCGTTGTCCTCGTTCACTCACGTCGTGGACTATGCGTTGTGGCCACAAAGCGGTGCATTGATGCATCTGCACAGTCTGGCGTGGCTTGCATTCCTGATTGCTTCGACTTCCCTGGTGTACCGCAGAGTGATGCCGACTCCTATCCTCGCCGGGCTCGCAGCGCTCCTGTATGCGCTCGACGACGCCCACGGATTGCCGGCCGGCTTCCTGGCCAACCGGAACGCGTTGGTTGGCAACGAGCTTCGGAGTGCTCAGTTTGCTCCTGCACGACCGCTGGCGTCGGGACAAATGGGCGCCCGGTGCTATCCTGAGCCCGGTCGCGTTCGCTCTCGCACTGCTGGGAGGCGAGAGCGGCATCGGAGCTGCACCCTATCTTCTGGGATATGCGCTTTTTCTGGAGAAGCGGCGCGACGCCTCCAGGTGGTCGACGATCCTGCCTCACGGCATTCCTCCGTCTGTGCTTCGAGAGCCTCGACCGCCTCACGCGCATCCTTCAGATACGCCTCCACACGAGGCTTGCTGCGAAATCCACTCGACGAAGCATTCGCGCGCACCTTCGTCCCATCCAGCATGACTCGCTCGAGCGTGATCAATCCGTCTGCACTCAGAAGCCCCAAAGTTTGCACAAACAACTCGTGTAGGGCCTCCGAATGGGTCACCCGAAAGTCCGATAGCGTGTGCGCACTGATGCTCTGCATTCCGGTGAGCCATTGATAAGCCGGATGATGCTCGCACAGCCGCTCAATGGCGCGGGCCGAACTCACGGACTGGCTGTAGCTGTAGACCCACAGGCTCACCAGTAGCTGCGGATCGAACGCGGGCCGGCCTGCGCCACCCGCGACGGAGCGGATCTGCTCCGTGTACCCGCTGAGATCCAGCCAACCCACGAACTCCCAGATCGCACGCGCTGGGTCATCCTCTGGGATCAATCGCTCCACGTCCACCGTCCGCAGCAGCAGCTGCGCGCGATCGACCACCTTCAACCGAGCCTGTGTCGCGCGTTCTCCCTCATCGCCGTCATCACCATCGTTCCGTTTTCGCGGACTCGGAAAGCCGGGAAGCGACGTTTGGTTATCACCCACGTCTACCCCGCTTTCTCCCTCGCTTCGCCTTTGGCGTCCGACGCACAATCAGGGTGTTTCGATCCTCCACCACCCACTCCAGCTCCTCGCCCTGCTCCATCTCTAGCGCCTGCGCTAAAGGCGACGGGCAAATCACATAGAACTGACGGGTGTCGTTGGCTCGCTTGATCACCTGCAGCTTCGTTACGTATCCCATACTCGCAATTCTATAACATAGCGGTACCGCTAGTCAATAACTAATTTTTTCTCACGTCCGGAGTCCAACCGGCGTCTCTACCGGCTGACGGACTCGATGGGGAGCCAGCGTGGGTTGCTGTTTCCTGCCCCGTCTGTCGTCAGCCGGGTCTGATCGGAGCCGTCCGCCCGGATCACGTAGATCTCGGGGCTTCCGTCCCTCTCGGATCGGAAGACGATCCAGTCGCCGCGGCTCCCGGGGTTCGGTCGCGTTCGACGCCACTGGACACTGCTTGACGGCGCGCTCTCGCGAACGATAAGTTGTTCGCGGGAGAGTCTCATGACCCTGACATCCGGCACCCAGCTCGGACCTTACGAGATCATCGCGCCTATCGGTGTGGGCGGGTTTCTCACGGAGAACTGACGTGATCGGTCAAACGCTTTCCCACTACAAGGTCCTCGACGAGATCAGCCGCGGCGGCATGGGGGTCGTCTACCGGGCCCTCGACACCAAGCTCGATCGCGAGGTGGCTCTCAAGGTGCTGCCTCCGGAACTGGTCGCCGACGAGGAACGGCGGAGGCGCTTCATCCAGGAGGCCAAGGCGGCCGCCGCGCTCCACCATCCTCACATCGCCACCATCTTCGAGATCGACGAAGCGGACGGCTCCACTTTCATCGCCATGGAGCTCATCGAGGGCGAGAAGCTCGGCGATCTGCTGCAGGGAAAGCCCCTTCCGCTCACCCGCTCGCTGGAGCTCGCCGCCGAGGTGGCCGAAGCACTCGCCCGCGCCCACGACAAAGGCATCGTCCACCGCGACCTGAAGCCCGCGAACATCATGGTCACCGTGGACGGCCACGCCAAGGTCATCGACTTCGGGCTCGCCAAGCTGGTCGAGCCCCTGTCCACCGGGGACAGCGCCGTCGACACCGCGCTCAAGCAGAAAACGGACTCCGGCGTCGTGATGGGCACCGTCGCCTACATGTCACCCGAGCAGGCGCGCGGCCTGAAAGTGGACCACCGGAGCGACATTTTCAGCTTCGGCATCGTTCTCTTCGAAATGCTCACCGGTCGGCTTCCTTTCGAGGGGCCGAGCAGCGTCGAGACGCTGAACGCCCATCATCAAGGAACGGGCTCCCTCGCTCGCCGAGAAGGGCGCCGCCGAGGAGCTCGCGAAGAGCGATCTCAGCCGGGTGGTCCAGCGCTGTCTGGCGAAAGAGCTGGACGAGTGCTATCAGACCATGAAGGACCTGCTCTCCGAGCTTCGCCACGCGAAGCGCGACTCGGAGAGTCAGGTGAGCGTGGCCGTGCCGGCGACGCCGACTGCCGGTCGCGGGTGGCTTTGGGCGGTCATCGGGGTTCCGGCGTTGCTACTGCTCGTTGGTGTCCTTGCGGCAGCAGTGCGTGACTTAGGTGCTGTTGGGTTCGTAAGCTGAGCGGAGAGATTGCTCAAGGAGGCCATCGATGCGCTCAAAGAAGGCAGAACTCGAAGACGTTGTGAAACAGTTCGAAGCATGGCGGGCGAAGCCACACGGACGGCTGATCCCGGAGGAGTTGTGGAAAGCGGCGCTGGGGTTGCTCGATCGGTATGCGCCGAGCACGATCTGCAGTCATCTCCGAGTCAATGCGGCGCGATTCAAACAGGTCCGAGAGAGTGGAGGGGCCGTTGTGGGCGAGAAGCGTTTCAAGGGGCACGGGCGAACGGGTGCTACGGGTCGGTCCCCGCGCACAGTACAGGATCGGAGCGCGGCGGAGCGGGTCACGGCGTTAGCTCCAAGTGGCAACGCGTTCGTCGAGCTGCCGCAGTTCGGCATGGGCTTAGGGGGCGGCATGATGACACCGCCGCTCGGCGAGGTTCAGCATGGAGCGAGCAGATGCCGTCTGACGGTGGAGAGCGCAGCGGGGAGCCTCACGGTCGTGACGGCGAGCGGCGAGGGTGAGAATGAGTTGGTCGAAGCCGTGTGTCGTTTCGTGCTCGGCGCGCTGGAAGGCAGCTCCCGAGCATGATCCAGCTCGTTCCCCAGCTGAAGGTGCTGGTTGCCTGCGAGCCCGTCGATTTCCGCAAGGGCATCGATTCTTTGGCTTGTGTGTGCCGGCAACAGTTCCAGCTCGACCCATTCCTCGGAACGCTATTCGTTTTCCGCAACCGTTCAGGCACGGCCCTCAAACTATTGGTCTACGACGGCCAGGGCTTTTGGTTGTGCCAGAAGCGTTTCTCGAAGGGGCGCCTGCAGTGGTGGCCGCGTCAGACGACGGATGGCGTTGCGGCGCTACCCGCCGAGCAGTTGGCGGTGCTTATCTACAACGGACTTCCGCTGCGAGCGGGGATGGCCGAGCCGTGGCGGCGGGTCGGTTGAGCCTTTCCAACGTCTTCTGGTAGCTCCAAGGCAGCCACGACTCGGGTGCTGCTCTAGCGTCTCGAGCGTGCATGGAGATGTTCGTCAGATAGTGCACCGGGTCGACACCGTTTTTTACCGCGGTGCGGATCATGCTCAGGAGCACGTCGCCCACGTCGGCGCCTGCCTGGGTCTTGAAGAAGAGCGAGTTCTTGCGATGCCGTTGTGAGGGCTTCAGCTCCTGCTCGACCTCGTTGTTGTCGAGGGGCACGCCCGGCACTTCGCGGAAGCGGGTTAGCCCTTGCCAGTGATTTTTGACGTAGGAAAAGGCTTTTCCAAGGCGGCTGTTGGGCTCCACCACGCGCTCGCGGAACTGCTTTTCGATCCACTCGTAGAGCGCATCCATCACCGGCCGGCTGTGTTGCTGGTGATATGCAAGCCGCGCATCGGGGGTCATGTTGCATCCGCACAAGGGGATCCGTCTCGAGGCGCTCTCCGATCTCGTCGCGCGAGAGCGGTACACCAACCAGGCCGCGCTCGATCTCGGCGAGCGTCATCGGAAAGTCGAAGAGCGCTCCGTACTCGATCGTGTCGACGATGGCTTCGCCTTCGCTCTTGATGGATACGGTATGGTTGCGGGGGCGGACGGTGACACGCCCGTCTTCGATTGCTTCCTCGTAGACGTGGAGGGTCTCGCGCGTTGCCCGCTCCCACGAGAACGAGCGCGCGCGCACGAGGCCGGCCGCAATCCATTCCTCTCGCTCCCGGCTCGACGAAAGTAGGCCAGCCTCCATCGCTTCGGTGATCGCGTCGACGCTCTCCGGGTCGACCATGAGGGCGGCGCCATCCGCGATCTCGATCAGCGACGACGTTCGCGATGTGAGAACCGGCGTCCCGCAGGCCATCGCCTCTACGACCGGGAAGCCGAAACCCTCGTAGAGCGAGGGGTAGACGAAGAGCTCCGCGTGGGAGTAGAGAGCGGGCAGGTCCGCCTCGTCGACGTATCCGAGCCACCGCACCTGGCGGCCGAGCTCGAGCTCCTTCATGCGGCGCAGCAATCCGTCGTACTTCCAGCCGAGATCCCCCGCCAGGTAGAAGACGTGCTCGGGAAAGCGGTGCGCGATGCGTGAGAAGGCTTCGAGTGCACGGGAAAGATTCTTCCTCGGCTCGAGGGTGCCTACATACAACAGGTAGGGCTTCGAAAGGCCATAGCGTTCCTCGATACGGCTCCAGGAGGCCCCGTCCCGCTGCGGGCGAAACTGCTCATCCGGAGCGTGAGGAATCACGCGCACTTTCTCGCGGGGAAGTCCAAAGAGCCGAACGAGATCCTCGCGCGCCGAACGTGACGGGGTGATGATGCGGCGGGCTTTCCGGGTGACCTCGGGCAGCAACGAAGCGGTCAGAAGACGCTTGCGCCAGGTGTGAACGCTCGGCATGAGTGTGAGCGTCATGTGTGAAAGGTCACCACGTACGGTGTGTCGGTTACCACCGGAGCAAGGAAGTTCGTGAAGTGGCAGAGGTCCGGTCGCTTACGTTTGAGGATGAGCGGGAGCATTCCCTGCATCCAGACCGCCCGCGCGCCCAGATTTCCCCACCCGGCGGTCCGGGTGCGAGGGATGTGGCCATTGCTGAAGGGCAGGTTGGAGAGGATCAGGAGCTCGTCGATGGGATTGTCCGCGGCGTCGATACGGGTCAGCCGTTCCAGCAGACGAGACGAGTAGTAGCCGACGCCGGTCTTGTTTCCCCGAATCGTTGTAGCATCGAAGGCGAGACGCACGACTTCCGTCCTTTCAGAGCTCGACGACTCCACCCACCGGCCTCGTCGTCTCCTGCCGGCGGTGGGCGCTCCACTGCCACGAGCCCGCGATCAGCAACCCGTAGACGATGAAGCCGGTCGCGAGCTGCCACGCGAGGGCATCGGGCGAATGGCTCACCGCCACGCCCATCACCAGCGCGCATGCGCCGAGGGGAAGGGCCACGCGAAGAACCTGTCTCGCGGGCAGCACATCCCTGACGGCGACGAGAGAAACGCATACGAGGCTCCATTCGGCGACCGCCACCGCCGCGGCCGCTCCGACAGCGCCGAAGCGCGGGATCAGCGCCAGGTCGACGGCGATGGCGACGAGCAGCCGGATCAAGGTCGCTCCAACGAGATATCTCCCACGATGGCTCGCGATGAGGAGATGTGTGGTGAGCGCGTTCACAAACACGGCGACCAGCGCGACCGCCAGAAACCTCAAGGGTTCCGAGGCCTCGGTGTACGAGGGGCCAAACAGAAAATGGAGCATCGGCTCTGCGACGAGCCAGAGTCCGATCGCGGCCGGAAGACCGACGCCGAGCAGGAGTCGAAGAACGAACGCGCTCAGCTCGGCGAGGTCCCGGCGTCCGAAACGCGAAGCGAGCAGCGGGAACGATCCGGCTACGATACCTCCGGAAAAAACGAACATGGCTTCGAACAGCCGAAACGAGGCGGCGAAGAGACCGACCTCTTCCGCTCCGCGCAGGCTGGCGAGGATGAAGAGGTCGGCGCGCAAGTAGAGAAGCGTGACCACCGTCGTGAACGCGAGGGGTGCGGCCTGCCTCACCAGCTCGAAGGCGGCTTCCTTCGCCTGGGGCTCCCCGCTGCCTCCAGCAGCCACCGGGCGTTGCCGGCGCGCCTCGCGCAGGACCCAGGCGAGCCCGACGAGAAAGGCCGGCACGCCTGCCGCAGCAAGGTAACTCGCGAGACGAACGAGATCGGTTCCGGAGAGGAGCGCGACGCTTGCCGCCACCAGCCATCCCGCGCGCAGGAGGGTGAGGACCACACCTTCGAGGGCCAGCTTGCCGCGGCTTCGAAGCACAACGCCGAAGAACTCGGTCCACGAGCCGACGAGCGTGACCGATGCCAGCAGGCACAGAACGAGGAAATGACGGGCGGGCAGAAGAGCTCCCGCCCGAGCGGCACCGAGACCCACGACGACCAGGACGGTGAGCGCCAGCTTGGCGGTCACCGCACTCCAGAGAGCTTCGCGGCGAAACGATCGCGCGAGCGATCGCAGGATGACGAGGTGAAGGCCCAAGTCGGTCATCTGGGTGAGAAGCCAGGCGAGATACCAGAGCACCGCGTAGCTTCCGAAGCCCGCGGCGCCGAGACGGCGCGCGATCAGGATCGACGCCAGGAAGGCGAGCGAGCGCGAGAGGACGTCCCAGAAGACCTTGCCGGCGCTCGCGGCGAAGGCCCGTCGCATCAACGGGTGCCTCTCCCCGGCCAGCGCGGGGGCTCCCAGCGAGGGCGTCGAGATAGACGACATCAAGAGCCAAGGGTAGCAAAACCCGTGCCCTCCGGGCGATCGGGCAACTCCCCTGATTAGGTCATTTGAGGAGTGAGCAAGCTCACTCCCGCACCGAACTTGCTTACCAATGGTGTAAAGCGATTACGTAAAGGGAAAGACGTCGATGGCGGTGGCCCCTGCCCCTGGCCAGCTTCCCTGGGGTGGGAGCGCCCTCACCCGGCCGCACTTTGTGCGGCCACCCTTCCGCCTACGCCCTCCGGGCTTCGGCGGACCCGACGAAGCCTTGGCGAAGTCGGACTCCCCAAAGGGAGAGGGGAATCGGAGCGACGGCTTACGCCGTCGGTCTTGTTCCATTGAAGTAGCCGAGAACAGCCAGCTGGGCGTGGGCCACGAGGAGCCCCACGGCGTTTCGCGTCATGCGACCGACGCGTCGGATCGTGGGGGGTGCCGCAAAATCCTTGCGGAGCCGGAATTCGCGATGCACCCTTCCGTAGAGGGCGCGATAGAACGTCGGCGTGTAGGCGCCGGGAAACATGAGGTCGAGGTCTTTGCTGTGAGACCAGTTTGTCTTTGCACCCATTTCCTTTTTCACCCGCTCGAAGAACGGTGTTCCGGGAAGTGGATAGCTGACAGAGATGCCGATGTCGGCGCTGGGGTTGCTCGATCGGTATGCGCCGAGCACGATCTGCAGTCATCTCCGAGTCAATGCGGCGCGATTCAAACAGGTCCGAGAGAGTGGAGGGGCCGTTGTGGGCGAGAAGCGTTTCAAGGGGCACGGGCGAACGGGTGCTACGGGTCGGTCCCCGCGCACAGTACAGGATCGGAGCGCGGCGGAGCGGGTCACGGCGTTAGCTCCAAGTGGCAACGCGTTCGTCGAGCTGCCGCAGTTCGGCATGGGCTTAGGGGGCGGCATGATGACACCGCCGCTCGGCGAGGTTCAGCATGGAGCGAGCAGATGCCGTCTGACGGTGGAGAGCGCAGCGGGGAGCCTCACGGTCGTGACGGCGAGCGGCGAGGGTGAGAATGAGTTGGTCGAAGCCGTGTGTCGTTTCGTGCTCGGCGCGCTGGAAGGCAGCTCCCGAGCATGATCCAGCTCGTTCCCCAGCTGAAGGTGCTGGTTGCCTGCGAGCCCGTCGATTTCCGCAAGGGCATCGATTCTTTGGCTTGTGTGTGCCGGCAACAGTTCCAGCTCGACCCATTCCTCGGAACGCTATTCGTTTTCCGCAACCGTTCAGGCACGGCCCTCAAACTATTGGTCTACGACGGCCAGGGCTTTTGGTTGTGCCAGAAGCGTTTCTCGAAGGGGCGCCTGCAGTGGTGGCCGCGTCAGACGACGGATGGCGTTGCGGCGCTACCCGCCGAGCAGTTGGCGGTGCTTATCTACAACGGACTTCCGCTGCGAGCGGGGATGGCCGAGCCGTGGCGGCGGGTCGGTTGAGCCTTTCCAACGTCTTCTGGTAGCTCCAAGGCAGCCACGACTCGGGTGCTGCTCTAGCGTCTCGAGCGTGCATGGAGATGTTCGTCAGATAGTGCACCGGGTCGACACCGTTTTTTACCGCGGTGCGGATCATGCTCAGGAGCACGTCGCCCACGTCGGCGCCTGCCTGGGTCTTGAAGAAGAGCGAGTTCTTGCGATGCCGTTGTGAGGGCTTCAGCTCCTGCTCGACCTCGTTGTTGTCGAGGGGCACGCCCGGCACTTCGCGGAAGCGGGTTAGCCCTTGCCAGTGATTTTTGACGTAGGAAAAGGCTTTTCCAAGGCGGCTGTTGGGCTCCACCACGCGCTCGCGGAACTGCTTTTCGATCCACTCGTAGAGCGCATCCATCACCGGCCGGCTGTGTTGCTGGTGATATGCAAGCCGCGCATCGGGGGTCATGTCGCGCGTTTCGTCGTCGTTGCGGTAGATGGTCGCGATGTCCTCGAGCACCCGCTCGCAGTGTTCGGGGAAGGCTGGCTCGGCCTCGAAGAAGTAGCGGCGTGCGTGCACCATGCACTTGGCGGTAATCCGTCGCGGCGAGCGCGGTGCCATCGAGGAGGCGTCGGCCATATGGATGACATCGCTCTCCTGAACGGTGCGCTGATTCAGGAGCCGGTCCATGTTTTCGCCCGCATGCCGTCGTCCGCTCGCGTACAGGATGATCGGAGCAAGCGTGGCGTCCAAGCCGCGGGCAACAATGCCCGTGGTGAAGATGCCCGTGCGCTCGCCTTTGCCTTGAGTCAAGGTCTCGTTCTCCGCCATCAACGTGAGGATCCGTGCGCCGGTGTCGTCACTGTGAACCAGCGGCCGGTTCGCGGCTATCGTCTCCATGTGGCGGAAGACCGGGAACACGGCATTCGCCATCGCTTCGACCCGCTCGAACTGCGTGGAGGCGGCAAACGGAACCCCCGCCCACTTTTGCCACTGCGCCAGGCGGTGGTGGGGCATGCCCATGGCGTAGCGCAACACCGAAACGACCGCGTCCACACTCGGATGGTACTTGCTCGCCCAGGCCTGAGACGGAAGTGGCGCTGTGAACGTCTTCTGGCAACTTGCGCATCGCAGCATCTGGCGCTCGTACACCGTCGCCTGGATCGGCGGCTGAGCCTTCAGCTCCACATCCTTGTTCGCCGCATGGGTGTCGTAGAGCTTGCCCCGGCACAGTGGCTCGGGGCAGGGGCCGCTCGCCTTCAGCTCGGGATGCGAAACCGCTACGTGCTCGGCACCAGGGTAGTCCTTGGCCCCGTTGCGCCCGTGGCCCTTGTTCTTCCCTTTCCCCTTTGCCTTCGTGCGTTTCGCGCGACGTTCCGTTGTCGCCATGCCAGCGCCTCGACGATGGCGACATCGCAGCAGATGACGCACCGCCTCGAGCAGCACCGGACACGCATCCTCGGGAATCTCCCCTTTCGACAGCCGCTCTTCCAGGCGCAGGAGCTCGGCCCGCTCGAACCTTCATCGCGAAACGCCGAGCTCTCGGCGAAACTCACGCACCAGCGGATACACCAAGCATGTTTTCACCGCTTCGGCTTTTCTCTTGTGCCGGTCCATCCGGCCCCGGCCCGAAGTCACTCCCACCTCCACCCAGTTCGCTGCCAGATAGCACGTCCCCTCGTAACGCTCCCTCTCCACAAACGTCTCGAGCAACACCGGCCTCACCCCGTAGGCTTCCTCCCAGTCATCGACCACCACTCGCGCTGCCAACGACAGCACGTGACTCGCAAGGCCTTTGATGGAAAGCCACGGCAGGATCAGGAACCGACTGTTGTTGACCACCCGGGGAAGGTTCTTCTGCCGCGTTGCGTCATCCCAACCGATGAAGCCGTCACGCGCCTGAAGCCACCGCGCCGCCGAGGAGAACTGCACGCACCCACAGAGCTCCCGCCGAGGATTCGACATCCAGACCAAGTACCGCAGGTGCGCGCCAAAGGCCACCTTGTGGCCCAGGTAGTGGTAACGCGCGACCAGTTCCCTCCATAGCGCTCGCTCCTCAGCGTTCGCCACCAAGCCCAGCATCACCGGAGCGACGTCCGATAGCTTGCCCTCACGCCGTGGCCGCTCGCGACCAGCCTTCGTGTAGTGGATGCTCGTCGGTCCGCGGCGCCGCTGCTCGTGACGCGGGGGCAACGTCACCAGCCCCTTCGCTTCGACAACCTCCAGGTACTCGTAGCATTCCCGGGTCTTGAGATTGCCGTTCCGACGAACCCACCCCAGGCCCTCACAGATCGTGCGCGCCAGCTCGTGCCGGGACAGACCACACGTGGCGATGATCTCCGTCAAGCACGCTCCATTCCTCGTCGGTCACGGTCGTGCCGCAAAAGGTGGGTCGCTTGGCTGCGGTGGGAGTAGCTCCCTAGCCTCGTCAGCCTTGGCCGGCTCGACGTACACGAGGGGTACAAAGGGAACGAGTGCAGCACGGAGGACTTCCTTAACAGGGACGAATTCTTCATACGGGAATTGTTCCTCCTCCGGCCAATTCGGTCTCGTCTCCAACGAGAC
Organism: Candidatus Marinacidobacterales bacterium; assembly: GCA_965237685.1. Taxonomy (GTDB): domain Bacteria; phylum Acidobacteriota; class Vicinamibacteria; order Marinacidobacterales; family SMYC01; genus CBDEGF01. Next base: position 649,047 of record CBDEGF010000002.1, on the reverse strand, counting down.
TCGTCCCGCAATCGTGACACGTTGTAATACCTGCTAGATACTCGGCAGGCTCACCCGTGCCATCCACATGTGGGCAATCAGGATTAGGGCAGTACATTCGGCTTATGGACTCCGTTGAATGGCTAACGTTTCATACGATCGGTTATGCTCGAAGCGGAGATCCCCAAGCAGCGCGCGAAGCACTCGTCCAGCTTCAGTCTGCCATTATCGGGACCGAAACGCCGGGGACGGTCTCCTATCTAATCTGGGACGGTCAGGCACTTTCAATGGCTGCTGAAGCCTGGGTGTCATACGCCGAAGGCGAATTTGAACGGGCTGTCATGACGATGGCGGCGGCAGCGGAACGACCGGCGTCGTTGCTGAAGTTACCATTGCCGTCCGGCGAGTTGCTTGGAGACATGTATCTTGAGCTTGGCCGTTATGATGAAGGCATTAACTACCTACGAAGCAGTTCTGGAAAGGCTGCCCAACCGCTTTAACAGCCTCTACGGCGCCGCGCGCTCGGCGGAGTTGTCCGGCAGCCCGGAAAAAGCCAAAGAACATTACGGCAAGCTTATCGAGATGACCATCGGCGAATCGACCCGGCCGGAGGTCGAACGAGCTCGAGCGTTCCTCGCGTCGGTTTAGCCTAGCCTGAGACATTAGACGAGAGGCCGAACGGGGCACAACCATCGTATCAAGGTGACGAACCGCGCTCCGCCATTCTCAGATGTCATTTCTCCGCGTCAACGTTTTCGGTATCCTGAACCGCACCGGCCCGCGCGGTTCGCACCTTATACGCATGTTAGGCGGACTAGAGAACGTAGCCTCTGGGAACTGCTGTGCAGGATGGCGGGCTACTCGTCAGAGACTCAGTTGTTTTCTACGACCGTGTGTGCAGTGACCCTGCATTAATAGAAATAGTCGGAAGGAGACATCCATGAAGACCGGACTGATTGACGTGCATCATCACATCCGTCCACCGCAGCCGTGAGAGCAGATTATGAAGTTGATGGCGAACTGGAGTCCAGAGAATGCGGTCATGGATATGGACGCTGCCGGCATCGCGACTGGGATCGCCTTTCCGGGAATGCTTCCTTTGGGTCGTGGGACCCAGAACCACAGCCTTGCGCGCGGCTGGAATGAATATGGGGCCAAGCTGGGACAGGATCATCCGGGTCGATTCGGCCTATTCGCGTCGCTGCCGTTCCCTGACGTCGAGGCGACACTGGCTGAAATCGACTACGCTCTCGATTCTCTGAATGCTGACGGCTTCGGCATCTCAACGAGCTATGGAGACCTCTGGCTCGGCGATGAGCAATTGTGGCCGATGTACGATCATCTCAACAGCCGCGCCGCTGTCCTGTTCGTACATCCCTGGGATGCTCCATGCTGCATGCCGAATACCTTGACATACTATCGCGGTAAGATGCACGGCTCGTGGATCGAATGGCCAATGAACACGGCGCGCGCGATCATGAGCCTAATCGTTTCGGGCACCTTAAGGAAGTTTCCGGACATCCGTTTTATCTTTTCACATGGCGGCGGCGTGATGCCGCTATTGGTTGATCGCGTGGCCGGGCTAGCCAACTGGCCAGCGGTCGGCGAAGCGGGGCTGAAAGAGCTGATGCCTGGCGGTATCCATACCGAATTCAAGAAACTCTATTTCGAGTGTGCGCAGGCTTGCTCAGAAACCAACATAATCGGCACTGCGCTCGCAGGTGGCCGACAACGCAAATCCTTTTTGGCAGCGACTACCCTATCTTTCCCTTGACCTATGGTGCTGAAATGTTCGCAGGTCTCGCTCTACCGGCAAGAGACCCGTCGTTCAATAGAGCGTGATAATGCCGCTTCTCTGCTGCCACGGTGGGCGTAAATTGATCTCTCCTTTTCACACTTTCTTAGCGAGGGTGGTGGTGTGACAGATAGGAGATCGTATGTCTCGACGAGAGCCATCCTGGCGTGAAATCTAGCGATTGGGTCGTGGCGCGTTGAAATCTGGCGCAGGGACTCAGCTGGCGCGGGTGTCGCGGGTAGAGTGAAAGTGGGTTGGCGCCCGGTTGCTGTATTGCTTGGATGTCGAGACAGACGAGTGTTGTCTGGGTACGTAGCCGTAGGCCAATGTTCCGAGGATGTCGGAGGAGGAGTCTCATTTACCGCATCTACGAAGTCGACCCTTTGACGGGTGGCTAGCCCTAAGACTGCCAAGCGAGGACAGAGCGGATCTCGCCCGTCGTCTCATAGAGAGTCTAGAAGAATCAGGCATCGGCGACTTCGAGGCGGCTGCGGCGGATTCCCGCCACCGCAGTATCGAGTGCGTCCAGGACTTCTTCCTTGCTGTTCGCCTCCGCCTGTTGGCGAGCCAGCGACTCACCGGTCTGACAGTTTTCGGCGTTCAGCGTAACGAGGTAGCGGCTCCCCAGAGCGCTGATCTCGCCAAGCATCATCGCCTTGACGCTCTGCCGCTGGCAGATTTCCCGCGCCAGGGTGGGTGTAATACGCGTTTCGGGCGGCCGCTCCATGAAGGCGAGCGTCTCCTGAATCGCGGTCTCGGGCACGACATTGATATAAGGCGATTCCTCGAGCTTGACCGTCAGGGCGGCTTTTAGCGCCCCGTCGAAGTCCGCGTCACCGGTGGTATTGACGAAGTCGGCGACGAGCATTCTCGTCCTCTTGCGCGAGAGCAGGCGTGCCAAGCGATCCCCCGAACCAGATGCCGAGGCCCACCACGACCGCGACCACAACCAGCCCCGCGGCGGCGACGAGCTTGTGTCGATGCACAAGGCCGATCGCGATCTGACTGTCCGAGGAGGCGGTGTCCAACGTCGCCGCCCGAGGTCCGGACGGAACATTCGATACGAGACTTCGGGCCTGTCCGGCGTCACGACGCAGACGCTCCAGGTCCGCACGGAAGTCCCCCGCCGATTGATAACGGAGTTTCGGATCCTTTTCGAGCGCATTGCTGATGATGGATTCCAGCTCTGGCGGAAGCTCGGGGTTGACCCGACTCGGAGACGTCGGTGCTTTGTTCAGAATCTCTCCGATCTGCAGGCGGCGCGTCACCGCCTGGAATCCGGAGCTCTCTCCGTCGCGCGCACGTTTCGACGTCCGGCGTTCGCGATTCCAGCCGCGGCTGCTCTGATCACCATCAGTTTCGCCACCGCCTGGCTCTGGAACCGGAACGCCCGGACACGGTGGGCGAGAGAAGAAGCGGTGCCCGAGATCCAGAAGCTGGTCGAGGGGGACGACTATCTCGCTGCCTTCGCGCTGGCGGAAGAGGCGGAGCGCCACATTCCGAACGACCCGGTTCCTTGCCCAGCTCTGGCCCCGGATTTCGGTGACGGGCTCGATCGAGACGACACCGCCTGGAGCGAAGGTCTCGCTCAAGAGCTACAGTGCGGTGGATTCGGCGTGGGAGCCCGTCGGGACCTCTCCCATGAAAGCGGTGCGGCTGCCGAGAGCGATCTTCCGATGGAGATTCGAAAAAGAAGGATTCCGAGCCGTCGAGATCGCCGCGTCGAGCCCCGATGACGTGCTGTCGGTCGCGCTCGCAAAGGAGGACGCCACGCGCGCCGGGATGGTCCACGTTCCCGAGGGGCCGTTCATGGTTCCGTTGAACGGTTTTGCGCCATCCGACCCCGTGACGGTGGGGCCTTTCTGGATCGATGGGAACGAAGTGACGAACGCACAGTACAAGGAGTTCGTCGAGAGTGGGGGCTACGAGAACGGAGACTTCTGGAAGCACGACGTCGTCAAGGACGGACGCGTGCTCTCCTGGGAGGAGGCGCAGGAGGAGCTGCGCGACACCACACGGACGTCTCGGACCGTCGACGTGGGAGCTGGGAGACTACCCGGAGGGGCAGGACGCGTATCCCGTCGCCGGCGTGAGCTGGTTCGAGGCGGCAGCCTACGCCGAGTTTCGGGGGAAGCAACTCCCGACGCTCTATCACTGGTCGAAAGCGGCTCTGGCGCGCCGGGAGGCCCGTCCGGCCGCTCAGCCCTGCCATCGTGCCGCTGAGCAACTTCGGCGGTGATGGCCCGGCTCCGGTGGGAAGTCACACCGGGGCTCGGCCCTTTCGGAACACTGGATATGGCCGGAAACGTACGGGAGTGGTGCTGGAACCAGGCGGGCGATCATCACTGGATCCTGGGAGGCTCCTGGGGGGATCCGGAGTATATGTTCACCGTCCCCTATCATTTACCCCCGCTCGACCGCTCTGCCGCCAATGGGTTCCGGCTCGCCTCGTATGAACCGGTCGACGCCGAGCTGGAGAACGAAGTGTCGGTTCTCGCGAGAGACTACACAGGTGTCGAGCCGATCACCGATGCGGTGTTCGAGGCCTACGCACGGCTGTTCTCCTACGCCCCGTCTCCACTCGACGTGCGAGTCGACGCGGTCGACGAGAGCGCGGAGGACTGGACGCGGGAAACGATTTCCTTCGCTGCTGCCTACGGTGGCGAGCGCGTCACGGTGAACCTCTGGTTGCCCAGGCGCGGAACGCCCCCCTTTCAGGTGATCGTCTACTTCCCGGGCCTGGGGGCTTTCGCCAACGAGCGTTCGAGCGCCGATCTCGCTCCCGGCAACCGCGATTTCATTCTGAGAAGCGGGCGAGCCCTCGCCTGGCCGATCTACGACGGTTCCTACGAACGCTTCGACGGGTTTCTCAGCCTGTCATGAGAAGCTTACTTGCGGGCGTTTCGAGAGCAAGTGATCCACTGGCGACAGGATCTGGGAAGAGCCCTCGACTACCTCGAGACCCGGGACGACATCGATCCGGGTCGCTTCGGCTACCTCGGCACGAGTTTCGGTGCTTCGACCGCGATCCCCCTTCTGGGGCTGGAGGAACGCTTCCGCGCTGCCGTCCTTGGTGAGCGGAGGGCTTCCGTACCGTCAGCTGCCTCCCGAAATCGATACCATCAACTTCGTTTCGCACGTCGAGCTGCCGGTCCTGATGCTCAATGGCCGCTATGACTACATCTTTCCGCTGGAAACCTCTCAGAAACCGATGTTCGCGGGACTGGGATCTCCACCCGAAGACAAAAAGCATGTTGTCTACGACGCGGGACATGTCCCCCTCCCCCGCAGTCAGCTCATCCAGGAGACGCTCGACTGGCTGGACCGCTACCTCGGGCCGATCCCTTGAGCTTCGCGCTTCTCGAGCGCGTTTCTTCCTGGAGGCGCGGAAAACCCCCAGCGGGTGACGTTCGTCACGGGAATTCCCCTACGCGGATCGTCACGGATCTTCAGGGTCCACCGTGCCTATTGTAGTAACGGGTGAGCACGACGCATCCATGGACCCCGCGGGATGCACTCGAAGAGTATCCCTCGTGCCAAAGGAGATGCGTGATGTTCCACGAACGAAAGCGAATCGACTTGGAGCCCATCCGAGAGCGGGAACGGTTCATGCGAAGCTCACAGGAGTGTCCGCCAGAAACCCTTCGCGCCAACTACCTGAACGACGTTTCCGCGCTGCTAGCGGAAGTGGAAAACCTGCGCGAGCAGCAGTCGCTTCTCGACGGTCTCGCTGGGGACCCCGAGAACCTCCGCGGGGCCGAAAGAAAAGTGTCGGAGCTCCGCGCCGACATCGAGCGCCAGGCGGCACGATTTCACGTCAGGACTGCGCAGTAAGATCTGTACGTTTGTATCCAGCCTCGCTCGCTGGCCGAACGCCAAGGGCCGCACCACACCGGTGGGTCGTCAAGCCGGAAGCCTGAGAGAGGCACATTGACACGATGTCGAGCAGCACTTGACGACGTACGTCGATTCACCGTACAGGTGAAGTGCTCGCCGAACTCCAGCAGAGCGCCTTCGGACCGGGACATCAGTGGCTCCTGTGGTCAAGGGAGGGGCCACACTATACTCAGCAGCTACTTCACGTTCTCGACGATCTTCATGTAGTCGTCATACGGGACCGCTTGCCAGCTCTCCGCCTCCAGCGCACCTTCGGCCCGGGAAATGTGCGATACCTTGTGGGCGGTCTCGAAGTCCGGCGCCTCGTAGATGTCCATGAAATCGTACCGTCCCAGGAGCGCGTAGTGGCTGATCCACGTCACCTCAGGGCAGTGCTGGGAGACCTTGGCGAGCCAGTGTTTTCCCAGCGCTCGCAGGCCGCGCGGGTCCCCCGTCACCTGCGGCGAGAGCTTCGTCATGAGAACGAATGTCGGCATGAGCGACCTCCTTTTCGGGACGGATTCTACGCCATTCCGCAGGCTGCTCGGGTTTCCGTTCCGGGGATGAGGAGGGTGGGCTTAGAGCCCGGCGGAGCGAATGCCGGCGATGTTCTCGACGAGGTTACGGCGGTTCTCCTCGTCGGCGAGAGCCCGGCGGAGCGAATGCCGGCGATGTTCTCGACGAGGTTACGGCGGTTCTCCTCGTCGGCGATCTCGCTGTATTCGTGGAGATCGACGGAGGAGGCAGCTTTCACCGCCATGCGCTTGGCCTCATGGGCGATAGAATCTCGGAGCTGGCGCCCCGACCGCGGTGCCAGAAGAAGGGCCACCGCCGAGCCCAGGAAGGATCCCGCCAACAGTCCGGCCAGGAACTTCATCGCGCGACGGGTGGATCGAATGTCCATACCTTCACTTTAACATGTGACACGCGAACGCGCTGGCGGACGCCTATCGAGGCGTCCTTTGACAACTCCGTTTGTTTCTGTTACCTAGGCGGCTTCCAGGGGCGAGAACGACACCCCGCGATAATCGACTCACACACCCCTCCAAGGAGGAGATTGACGATGAAAAGTCTATCCCGAGCTCTGTTTTTCCTGATTTTGGTCAGCCTTTTGCCCTTCTCTGCCTGGGCCCAGTCGGACGGTCCCCAGTGGTCCAGGATGAACCTCGTCACCGTGAAGCCCGAGTACATCGATGAGTTCATCGAGCTTGCGAAGCAGGCCTCGGCGGATGCGAAGGAACGAGGCGTCCCCTTCCGACACGCCTGGACGGTGGGAAACTTCGGCACCACGTTCCAGTACGCCTTCATCACGCCCATCGAGAGCTTCGCCGCGCTCGACGCGGCAAGGCGCGCGAAGTACCGGAAGTACGTCTCCGCTCGAGAGAGCCACGCCTCGATCTATCGCGCGGACCTCAGCAAACCGCTTCCCGCCGGCAAGACGCCGACGATCGCGATCGTCACGACGAGCACCATCGCACCCGGTCGGGGAGGCGACTACGCTGAATTCGTCAAGAACGAGATCCTGCCTTATATGAGCAAGCCCGAGACCGGCATCGAAGGCTTCGACGTCCTGCAAACGATCTTCGGGGGCGCCACCACCTGGACGACCGTGGTCCACGTTAAGGACTACGCCTATATCGATGGCGGCTCGATTTCGTCCCGCACCCTGGACGAGGCGGCACGGGCTGCCCTCGCAAAAAAGCGGGTCGGCCTGGTGACGCACGTCGAGCGGATCATTGGACGCTACATTCCCGAGCTCAGCTACGACACGAGGTCTTCCGAGACGAGCTCCAACGGTCGCGAGTAGCGGGCGAAATGACCTCTCCCCCAATCCGGGGGAGAGGTAACCCTCTCGCTTCGAAGTGACGTTACCAGGCGTTCAGCAATTGCCGGAAACCGGTGGGGGGCGACGCCTGCGTCTGCGCCCTGAGAAGTGCCAACGACGTTGCCGTCAGCGTCGAGCGCTCACTGCAGCGCCCCGTGCGGAGAACGCTCAGTGCCTCCTTGAGCGAAGCTTCCTCGGGATGGGCGAAGGGTCGGTTCAGATCGTCCCCGGCCGGACAGTCCGCAGCGAATCCGCTGAAGTAGTCTGCCGTGCCGACGGCGTTGCGCGTCTCGAACGAGACGGGAAACGCGACTTTTTCGCAGAACTCGAAGCCGTACTGGCCCACCGGCTTGCCGAACGTCCTGTCCCCCACGATCGTGACCGGAATAAAGGGCCTCAGGGCATTGATGACGAGCTCGCTCGCCGAGGCCGAAGCGCGGGTCGTAATCACGACGAGACGGAGAAGATCGAGCGCTCCCGGCGGATCACCGAAGCGTTCGACCCGATTGCGGTCGGTCTGCCGGTCGTTGTGGAAAAACTCGATGAACACCTGGGTGTTCGTCCGGACGCCACCGATCAGCCCGCCGAGATGCTGCGCCACGCTGATCAGCCCCCCACCGTTGTAGCGGACGTCGAGGATCAAGTCCTGGACGCCCCTCGCCTGGAACTCGGCGAAGGCGGCGTCCAGCGCCGCCACGGAAGGCTCGACGAAGTTCCGGAAGTGTAGATAACCCACCGTTCGGCCGTCCAGATCGAAGACCTCGGTGTGCGAAACGGTCGGGATCGTCACGAGCCGCTTCGTGACTACGGCGCTCGTCTCCTCGCCTCTACCGGAGCGCCAGGTGAGCTCGACACTGACGCCGATCTCCGACGGGCCATAGGCGGCGCCCAGCTGCCCCGCAGCCAGAATCTCCTCGATGGGCCGACCGTCGATCGCGACCATGAAATCACCGCGACTCAGCCCGGCCTCGGAGGCCGGGCTGTTCGGAAAGACCTGGCTGATCCGTATTTCCGATACGCGCGTCTGCTTCTGGCCGAAGCCGATGCCGATGTACTGGCTGTTCGAAAAGAAGGCCTCCGTCGTCGCCTTGGGAGCGATGTAGCTGAAGCTCTCGTCGAGCGGCCGGAACCGGACCGCATCGAGATAGGCCTCGGGCGAATCGAAAAGTGCAGGGCTGACGTCCGGCATCTCCCGATACCAGAAGTAGAAAGCCTGGAGCACGTCACGGACATAGAAGTTCTGTCCGTTGATGGAGCAGTCGGACGGTTGGGCGAGCGCCGGCGCCGCCGACAAAGCGAAAAGTACACAGAAGACAATTGAAGTGGTTACCTGGTGTTTGCGCGACATTGTTGTGTGTGGACCTCGGACTCCATTCTAGTCTAGCCGATCCGGCCCCGCCCTGCGGCAAGGGCTGCGAACCCGCGCGGCCTGCCGAGCCGCCGCCCGAGCGCGGGGGTGTACCATGGACTCGGGAGGTGGGTGCTTTGAGTTTCTTCCTGCACACCCATCGTTCGGATGACGGGGAGACGACAACGATTCCCGTCTTCAAGAATCTTCTGCTCTGGCTGGTGGCGGCGCTGGCGGTCTTCCTGTTCTGGCGCGTCTCGTCTCGCATTCAGAGGCCGGAGCGGTACCTCATCTTCAGCGATTTCGTGAACCAGGTCGAAAAAGGCAACGTCGCCCGGGTGACGATCAGCGGCTCCGGAGAGGGCAGCACCATCGTGGGTGAGCTCGAGAACGGGGAGTTCATCCGAACCGATGCGCCAAGGATGGAGGGGCTCGTCGAGACTATGCTTGAGAGGGGCGTGGCGGTCAGCGCCAGGAGCCCGGACGACAGGACCTGGGTCGATCATTTGATCGCCTGGACTCCCATCGTTGTCGTTCTCGCCGTCTTCATTTTCATAGTGGGACGCGTACAGCCCGGCGGTGCGCAGTCCCACGCCGCTCGTCGCGAGAAAAGGGTCCAGACCAAGGCGAGGATATTCGCCGTCGTCTCTTCGAACGAGAAGGAGCTTTCAGAAAAGGAGATTGTCTCCGCCCTCGGGAGCACCGGGCCGGCTAAGTCGCCGGACGACGTTCGGACCGCGCTCTACGAGATGCTCAGCGACGGGATCGTCGATATCGACACCGGACTGGTTCGCGCCGTGCTGACGACCGGGATCACACGGAACCCCGGAACCCACGAGGAATCAAGAAAGGAGACCGCGGCTCATCGAATCCGTGGAAGGGCTATCTCGGGAAATTTAGCGCGGAGGCAGAGACGCGGAGCCGCAGAGCCCGAAAAGGACCTTCCCCACGGAAGCTATCGTGTCTCTGTGCCCCTCTGTTGAAATTACGGTAATAGACCTTCCGCGGATTCGGTTGCCCGCGCTACCCGTTGCTGTGTCTCTCGGTGTCTGGGAGCCTCTGCGGCGAGCGGTCCTTCCGAGAGTGATTTCTCTGCGTCTCTGCGCCTCTGCGTTGAGATTCCGGTAGTAGACCTTCTGCGGATTCGACCCCTCGCGGTCCCTTTCCGGCTTTGCGCCCTGCGTTTCTTGAAACGGGAGGGCGCGGGGGTGGGAAAGCGTTGCGTGGACTCCAGGTCGGAGCCCACGCCTGGAAAAATTCGAGGCCTAGTGCCAGGTGATGGAGTCTGTCATCTCCGCAATGGCGTTTTCTCTGTCACCCGCCTTGTATTTGGCCGCGAGCTTCTCGGCATCGCGGAAGTTGATGCGACCGGTTCGTCCGGTCCCCTCGTGCCTCAAGTAAATGTTCACCGCGTCGAACTTGTGGGGCAGCGACGCGGCCTCGAGAGCAGCCGTTGAGGCAAAGGACTCGAACTCCCGAATCCCCATCGTGAGGCGGATCTCCGCATCCATACCCTTGCCGTCCGTAGCGTCGTTCATGTTGATCTTGCACGACTGACCGTCGTGCATCATGGCACTCAGCTTCTTCTGCAAGTCCCTGTGGTACGTCCGGATGCGGCCCTTGTTCTGGGCCAGGGCGACCCCGGTTAGGCTGAGTGCAAGCAGAACCGCCAGAGCCACAGTCCAGTTGATTCGATGTTTCATTCTTCTCTTTCCTCCGTCTTCATCTTGCAAGGAAAATCGAACTCGTCCACCAGGGAAAGCACCAAGTCCCCCACGATGGATGCAACGCTTGCGTTGGTTTCGATCGATGTCGAGTTCTATTTTGGCGGACTAACCCTATCTTACGCCGCTTCCCGTTTTTTGGCCAGTTCAATCAGGAGATCGTTTCTTTGCGGCCGTATCGGAATCAATCTATAATCCTGCCTTTGTCACAAGCGGGTGTGAGGCCTATCCGCTCCAGGAGGGCATCATGAAGATCAGACTCATCGCCTGTGTCCTGGTGATCCTGGCGACACTCGGCTGCTCCTCTCTCAAAGTGAACCAGGACTGGGACCGAAGCGCGAATTTCTCCCAGTACAAGACCTACGCCTGGCAAGACAGCGGTGAGACCGTCCGCGACGTCAGCCCGTTGATTCACGAGAGGGTCGTCGCGGCGATCGACCAGCAGATGTCGGCAAAGGGCTTCCAGAAGACGGAATCGAATCCCGACGTCTATGTCACCTACATGTCCGACGACGATGAGCAGCTGCGCATCGACACGAAACACTTCGGCTACCGCATGGGTTCCGCCTGGTATTGGGGCGGTGGCAGGGGGACATCTACCTCGACCGTGCGCAGCTATACAAAAGGAACGCTGGTTCTGGACATGTGGGACGCAAGGGCAAAGCAGCTCATCTGGCGGGCGACCGCTTCGGACATCGTAAGCGAAAACCCCGAGAAGAACACCACGAAGGTCAACAAAGCGGTCGCCAGAATGTTCGCGAAGTTTCCGCCGCCGACATAGTCCAGCGCCGGTCTGTGAGGAGGAATCATGAAAGAGTCAGCAATTGCCATCGTCGTCGCGCTCGCGGCGGGTTGCTCGTCGATGAAGATCAACAACGACTACGACCAGCAGGCCGACTTCTCGAGCTTCAAAACGTACTCGTGGTACGAGACGGACTCGGACCTGAAAGAAAACTATCCGCTGGCCCACCAGCGACTGGTGCAGGCTGTCGACACGCAGATGGCAGCCAAGGGATTCTCCAAAGTGGTGACGAACCCCGATGCCTACGTCACGTATCACACGGACGACAACCAACAGGTTCGCATAGACAGCACTAGCTTCGGCTACGGCTATGGGCCCGGCTGGCGCTGGGGCGGTGGAGTGGGCATGGGCTCGACGACATCCACCGTGCGGAGCTACACGGTGGGGACACTCATCGTGGACATCTGGGATGCCAGGCAGAAGCGCCTCGCATGGCGAGGTATCGCCTCCGATACGGTAAGCGACAATCCGGGCTCCAACGAGAAGAAGATCAAATCGGCAGCGGAGAAGATGTTCAAAAACTATCCGCCGACGGGTGGGTCGTAATCTTCATCAAGCGCTCGGGCCGACCAGGGCGCAGGTCGAACCAGTCTGCTGCCTGCAGCAATCCCGCACGTTGTCAAGGAGGACCGTTGAAATTTCGAAGGCTCGTCGTGCTCACGTCGGTCGTCGTCGCCCTGACATCACTGACCGCCACCGCCCAGGAGAAGGAGCTCGAGCTCACCCCGATTTTTGGCGTTCGTACCGGTGGTGAGTTCCGCGACGTCGACCGCAACCTGAGGCTCGACCTGCAGTCCGTCGCCTCCATTGGCGTGATTTTCGACTACCCGCTCAGCGAGAACTTTCAGCTCGAGGCGGTGTGGACGCACCAGAGCTCGGAGCTCGGGCAGCGGCCGACCTTCGTCCCGGGTGAGGGCATCGACATCAACCTGCCGGGCCAGCCGATCGAAGGGGACCCGATTATCGTGAACATGGGCGTCGACTACTTTCACGGCGGGATACTGTACCAGGGCGGGTTCGAGAGCTTCCGGCCCTACTTCATGGCCGGGGCCGGGCTCACCGTGTTCAACCCGGATGCAACGGACGTGGGCTCCGCGACGCGCTTCTCCTTCTCGTTCGGAGCGGGCAGCAAGAGCTTTTTCAACGAGCGCTTCGGGTTTCGATTCGATGCTCGCATTTTCTCGACGATCGTGAGCGAGTCCAAGGACGACATCTTCTGCAACCTGTTCGGCTGCGTGGCCTTCAACCGCGCCTCGATCTTCTTGCAGGCAACTTCGCCGGCGGCTTGATTATTCGCTTCTAGGGGCCTACACAGCCGTCTTGCCGCTGCGGTGGGTCAGCAGGTACGCAATGGTCGCGCCGAGGGCGCCCGCCACGAAACCTGCCGGCACATCGACGGCGTGATGGTAGCGAGCATAGACACAAGCGAAGCTCATTCCGGTAGCCAGAAAGCCCGCCAGGAGGGCGGCTCGACGGTGATAGAGGGCCAGACCGAACACCATACCCCAGCTGCCCGCCACGTGACTGCTGGGAAAACACCCTCCCGAGACCGCACCGCGCTCGACGATGAACTCCATGATCGGCTGGAACACGATCCCCTGGAACGGCGTCATTCCCGCCATGAGCTCCGGGTTCTCCCAGGGCCCTCGCGCCGTCAGCCACGGGTACCAGATGAAGCACAGAATGAAAGACGTCAGCGCAGAAGTCATGAGCATCGAGAAAGCCGGTCCCGGCGGACGGCCATGGAATCCCTTCGGACCGAACCAGGCGATGATGGGGGCGCTGATGAGGATCAGGTAATACGAGAAGTAGAAGAAGTGCAGGATCTCGTCCTGCGGCATGCCCACCCAACCGTTCATGAGAACGGCTGGAAGCTCACCGAAGAGCCACCGATCCGCTTCGTAGAGATAGGGCTCGAACCAGTACGGCGCAGCCGGAAACACTGCCTTCACCGTCTGCTGAACTTCTTCGAAGAAAGGCAACACGAGGGGAAGGAGGTAGGTGTACCGGAGGAAACGCAGGCCGCCCCTCACATGACGGAACCAACCATCGGTCGCTCGCGGGCCCTCCCACGGTGCTCCCCTTGGCGGCAGCACGGCGATGACGAGAAGCACCAGCGCGTGAAACAACAGAATGGAACCACGCTCGGGAACGTTGTCGTGGAAGACCGCGACGAGGATCCCCGTAACGGCCGCGTAAAGCGCGACGACGGCATCGATGGGCTCCCACCGCTTCCGCCATTCCGTTGCGATTCCGAGGGGAAACATCTGTTCTTCCACTACCGCAGATTCTGCACCAGCATTACCGTACTCGTGCCGGTCTCACGATGAAAATCCCTTCATCTAGCTTCCTTTCTCACTGAATCGATAGGCTCGCCTATCCGAACGGTTAGGCGCCACACTCACCGGCGACGCGGAGATCGCCTCGGGGCCCCTGTTCAAGGGGTTTTCAGCCACCGTGTCGTGCCGTCTCCTCTGACCATCTCGGCAGCAGTTTTGCAAAGCTCATGCCTGAACATCAACTTTGAAGGCGCCGGTGCTCCGCCGCCACCGGTGCCGAAATAGGACAGGCGGTCGGAACTCGGCATAAAATGACCGAGACCGCATGGCTCGGAATGATTCCGATCGAAACTTGCTGGATGCCCGCCGTCGGGAGCGGTATTGGTGGCCGCTCCTTCTTCTTCTGGCGGCGGGCAGCTATCTGTATCGTCTCGACGGTATCTACATTCCCCATATCGGGGACGAAGCGCCCTACCTCGAGATCACACGGCTGACCGCCGAGAGCGGCTCCTGGCTGCCGCTCAGGACCGCGCCCGATCTCGAGAACACGAAACCGCCGCTCCTGTTCTGGACGGGCATCGTGACGACCGACTGGGGCCACGGCTGGAGTCTGATGAGGCTTCGACTCCCCATCGTGCTCATCACCTTCGCCACCGCGCTGGTGGTGTTTGTGTTGTCCGGGCGCCTGGGAGGTCGTCTGGAGTCCGGCTACCTCGGCGCGCTGACCTTTCTCGGCTGTGCTTCGACCTTTCAATACGGACGGCCGTTCCTGACGAACCAGCCGGAGACTTTTTTCCTCTTCCTGCCCTTTGCACTTCTTGTCGTGAATCGCGAGCGCCGTCTGGCTTTCTGGGTCGGGTGCGGGTCGTCGATGGGCATCGCCTGCCTTTTCAAGTCTTTTGCTCTGGTCGTACCGATGGGCCTGGCGCTCGCGTGGCTTTTGCTGTCCGAGGGCGGCTTTCATTTGAAGACGTTCCTCAGGCGCGACGCGCCGAAAGTCGCTCTCGCGACGGCCGTTGCTCTGGGCTGTTTCGCGCTGTGGCCGCTCCTCGACCCCGACCCGGGAGCGATCCTCCGTCACTTCGTCCTGGAGGAGAATTTCGGCAAGCTCGGCGGTGGTGGCTACCTGAGCGGGCTCGTCACGTGGCCCTATCCGCTGTGGCGTATCTGGCTCGGGCACGTCGCCAACGGCGGCCTCTTCGCCTTGCCCTTCCTGTATCTCGCAGCGGTCAGTCTCTGGCGCCGCAAGGAGCTCAGCAGAGAGGAGTGCGCTCTCTGGATCTTCGTGTTGTCCTTTCTCCTCGTGTACTCCGTTCCGTCCCAGCGACAGGAGAACTACCTGCTTCCCACCGTCCCTGCCCTGGCGGTGCTGCTGGCAATCCGATGGACGCAGATCCGGTTCCGATGGTTTCTTCTCTTCTCCGTTCCGGTGCTCGTCGTGCTCTTCCTGACGAACGGATTGATCGGCGCGATCGACGTCGAGGTTCTGGACGGCGCCTACATGGGCTGGCAGAGGTTACTGCCACTCGCATCGATGCTCTTTCTCGGGTTCGGCCTGCTTCGGCTCCGCTCCGCACCCTTTACCTTCCACGCCAGCGTGATCCTGACTCTGTGGTGCCTCAACGCGTTTCTGGCACCGTTCAACGGAGCGGCTGGAAAATACCCCGAAGACCGACTGAAAGCGGTGAGGAGCCAGGTCGTGTACGTACCCTCCAACTTCATTTCCAAACACGAGCGCCATCGGTTTATCCTACCGGGCACGCGGATCCAGGCGTACGATCCCGCGGACACGGGCACTCTCAACAAACTGCTGGACTCCCGGAGCTTCGTGGCCTTGCAGCGGCCCTTGGGCGAGAAAGTGACCGCACCCTATCGGGTGTACGCCCGGCGACTCGATCTGAAGACCCGGCAGCCGTGGTGGGACGTTGTAGGAATACTGGTTCACAAGGACTTGGACCTTTTGATTCAACAGGAGCTCATCGTTCGCCGCTATCGGGCGAAACGTGAGCAGGCGCGCTGAGAATGGACGTCGATTTCCAGAGACGGATCGATCAGGTGGCCGGGCCGCCTCTGTGCTGGCTCTTCACACTCGCGTCTCGACTGCGACGGGATCCCTCGGAGTCGATCACGCCGCGCAGAATCCTGGTCATCCTTCTCTCCGAGATGGGCAGCCTGGTGCTCGCCCGCCCCATGCTGGAGCGCCTGAAGGACAAGTACCCGGATGCTTCGCTTCACGCCCTCGTCTTCGAGCAGAACCGGGAAGTGGTGGAGCTTCTGGGACTGGTGCCGGCGGAGAACATCGTGTCGGTGAGCAACCGGTCCTTCGGCAGGCTCGCCTCCGACAGCCTTCGGGCCATCCGGCAGCTGCGTCGGCTCGGCATCGACACCGTCATCGACTGCGAGCTCTTCTCTCGGGTGAGCGCCCTGTTCTCGTACGCGAGCGGCGCGGCCCTTCGCGCCGGCTTCCATCGCCACACGCAAGAGGGGCTGTACCGAGGCGATTTCATCAATCGACCAGTTCTATACAATCCGTACCTTCACATGTCGGAGCAGTTTCTGAATCTCGCCGAAGCGATCGACTCTGAAAAAGTGCCACGGGTCAAGCGCCGGCCAGGCAGAACAATGCTGCGGCTTCCCGCGCTCGAGGTGGATCGCGAGGAGATGACCGCCGTTGAGGAGCGATTCGCCGGTGATTTCCCTCAAGTCGCCGGAAAGAGACTCGTCCTCCTCTACGCGGGCGGTGGGCTCCTGCCCGTCCGCGCCTGGCCCCTCTCACATTTCTGCGAAGTGGCGGCCGACCTGCTGGGCAACGGCTACGCGGTCGGGATCGTCGGGCTCGCTCAGGACAAGGATCTCGCCCGCTCGATCCAGGCCCACTGTGACAGCGAGCAATGTATCGACCTCACCGGGTACACGAAGACCGTTCGCGAGCTCATGTTGATCTTCCACCTCGCGGATCTTCTCATCACGAACGACGGTGGCCCGGGGCACTTCGCCTCCATGACGCCGATCCACTCGATTGTTCTCTTCGGACCCGAGAGCCCGACGCTCTACGCCAGCCTGGACCCCAAAGCGACCAACTTCTTTCTGTCCCTGTCCTGCTCGCCCTGCCTGACCGCCTACAACCACCGCAAGTCACCCTGCGACGGCAACAATCTCTGCTTGAAGCTCATCTCCCCGGGGAAGGTGCTGGAGAAGGCGTACGAAGTACTGAACGCGCAGAGAAGAGTCGTGCTCCACTAGTTCGACGTCGTTTGGGTGGTCCTTCTAGCCTAGCCTAGAACCTGATGCCAGTGCGGTGCTTTACGTCCTCGTAGAGCGCGATCTGGCTCGCGTAGAAGGTCAACCGGAGCACGAGCTTGGCGATCAGATAGGCCTGCCCCACCAGAAAAGCAATCGCCACGGTGATCGTCGTGGCCTGATTCGCCCCCGGTGCGACGGCCGCGTAGAGCACCAGCAGAAGGACCCCGAGCGCACCGAGGCTGTAGTACAGAAAGACCGTCTTTCCGAAGTTCGAGAAAACGAAACTGAATCCGCGCAGCGTCGCGCCGAGCATGCTTCTGCGGTTCTCCATGAACGTGACGATCTTGGCGTAGTCGAAGGCCATGTTCACGAAAGTGAGCAGGAACAGGACGAGGACGACACCGAGGATCACGTATCTCAGAACGGTCCCCTCCACTGTCTCGTCACGCGTGTTCTCTTCGATAAAACCGAAAAGCCAGCCCGAAAAGCGATAGACGCCGTAGTAGAAGGCGGCGGCGACGATGGCCAGACGCAGAAAACGGAAAAAAACTCTCCTCCCCGAGAAAAGAACCGCTCGAGGTTGAAGATTCCTTCCCTTGACCCGTAGCGGTCGAGGATGCCTCCGAGAAACAGGGTCCAGAGAAGCGCGTAAACGATCCCGATACCCACCAGCCCGGGGAGACCCTCGAACATCTTTCCATTGAGCCACGCCTCGATGTTGTTGAAGAAGGCCCCCACCCCAACCACTGTGGGCGTGAACGTTCGCGCGAGGCCTTTCGCCTGCGCCTGATACTCGCCGTACCAGCCCATGTCGAAGCCGCGGCTCAGCCGCTCATGGACGAGGCTCTGTCCGATCGACTCCCCGATCGCGCCCGACATCATTGTCGCCAGGGGCAACGCCACCACGACGTTCGTAACCCACAGCCAGACCACGAGACCCGGTGAGGCGAGCACTCGTCCCAGACCCGTCAGTGCTACTCCAATAAAAGACACCGGCTCACCTCAGCTGAAAAAAGCGAACGTCGCCATCAAGTCCTGAAACCAGATCATCCATTTGGACGCCCATTTGCGGGCGGGAAGCTTCGGCGGCTCCTCCACCTGGCGCGAGTTGTTGGTGTAGTAGAGATCGAGCAGCAACTTTCTGTCCGGATCGACGACCGCGTATTTCAGCTTCTCGGGACGCTCTTCGACGAACAGTGTCCAGCACGCCTGGCCGTCCCATTCCGTCCGGATCTCGTCGCCATCCTCGAAGACCATCAACACTTCCACCAGGAAGGTTGCCGCCCCGAGGCGCCGCACGACCACTTCGGTCCGAAACAGCTCGGGCTCCTCGGGTCCCTCCGCGTGGACGAGGCCGGCCTCCGTCTCGAGGTATCCTTTCACTTCGACGGGATCGCTCCGGGCCTCGGTGACGGCATAGTCGAAGTCGTTCGAGCTCCGGTGCACTTGATCGAAGAACCAGGTCAAGTCCTGGCCGCTCACCTCGTTCGCGACGTCGAAAAAATCCTCCGGCTTCGGGTGGCCGAACCGGTGGCGCTGGAAGAAGGTGGACATGATGGGCTGAAGCGTCTCCCAGCCGAGATAACGCTCGAGCGTCGACAGCCACAGCGCCGTCTTGTTGTAGCTGTGGGCCCCGCCGCTGCCTGGAAAGTACTGGTACGTCGGCGTGCTCTGTGCGTCGGAGGTCGCCGCCGCTCGATAGCCGTCGAGGCGATTACCGCCGACCATGCGATCGATTCTGATGTCGTCGAACATCATCGGCAAGAAGCCGCCCCTTCGCATGCCCCGGGGGTTGAGGTAGCGGTGCACGAGACGGCGCTCCCCGTAGGCCACGTCCATCGTTCGCGCCGTCGAGAACGTGTTGAATCCCTCGTCGAGCCACGCGTGCTCGAACTCGTTGTTGCCAACGATGCCGTACCAGAACTGGTGTCCTGCCTCGTGCACGGTCACGCCTTCCGGTGAGCCGCCGCCAAACGGGTTGTAGAACCGGGTTCCGGACGTGAAGAGCGTCGGGTACTCCATGCCTCCGGCTCCACTGCCGTAGGCTGGATCGACCACCGTGATGTGGTCGTACGGGTAGGCGCCGTACCAGGTGCCGTAGTACTTCAGAGCGGCGCGCGTGGCATCGAAGTGGCGCTGGGCTTGAGCCTCGTGCTCGGGCTGCAGCAAAAGCCGCATGTCGACCGGAGGAAGTCCTTCCTCCTCGAAACGCTGGGTGAGAACGAGGTAGTCGGGGCTCGCCGTCCAGACGAAATCGTGTACGTCGTGCTGCTGGAAGCGATAGGTCGTCTTGCCGGAGCCCACTGCCTTTTCGGTCTCCCGGCCGGTCGCCCCGACGACGTACTCGCTCGGGACCGTGATACGGACGTCGTAACTGCCGTAGTCCGAGAAGAACTCGGTGCCGGCATGAAACTGGTGAGCGTTCCAGCCGCCTTCCTCGAAGACGGACACTTTCGGAAACCACTGCGCGATGAAAAAGAAGTTACCGCGAAACCCGGTGCGCGCGAAGGTTCGCGGGATCTTGCCCTTCCAAGTGACCTCGAGTTGAACCGTCTCTCCGGGCGGCACCGGCTCGGGAAGAGGCACCACCATTAGCGTGCTGTCTTCGGGGTTGCCGTCATCGGGAGCTTCGAAGCGAGCGGCACTCGTCAGGTCGATGCCCTCGACTCCGATGTCCGGCACGAGGAGGATCGAAGTGACGTCGCTGTAACTCCAGTCGCCTTCCCGAGGTTCTTCACGGTTACGGCCACGACGTCTCAGCCGCGATTCCAGAAGCCACGTGCTGCGATTGTTGCGCCAGGCATTCCAATAAAGATGTAGGGGAATCCGGTCCGCAGGAATTTCCTGGAGGTTGGTCCAGACAATCGTCTCCCTGGCCTCGAGCGTCTTTGCCTCCGGATCGAGCTCGACCTCGATGCGGTAGTTGGCGTTGCGCGCGGACAGAGCATCGCCCGGAAGCTCGCGTTCCTGAGCGTCCTGACCGAAAGCCAGGCTCCCGAAACACAGGAAGAACAGGGTGGAACAGGTTCGCCGGACCACGGAACCTCCTCTGTGCCCTCGACGGGGGATTCGAGAGCGCCTGATTATAGTTCACCTGGACAACATGTATAATCTCCCGCATGTATACCGCCATCTGGTTGGCGCTGGCGAACGCAGTTGCCGGCGCACCGCAGAAAGAAGGGGCCACCGCCAGACTTCGAGCAACGGTCGCCGCGACGCCGAGCCTTCCGTTGCAGGTGACGAAGCTCGAGCTCGACCCTCCAGTGGAGCTGGGCATGGTCTCCTCGGTGGCCGCAGACCGCGACGGACGGATCTACATCCTGCAGCGAGGCGACGCCGCCGACCCGGTGATCGTGGTAGATGCCTCGGGCAAGGTCCTTCGATCGTGGGGCCGCGGCTTGTACGAGATCCCCCACAACATCCGAATCGATCCGGACGGCAACGTCTAGACCGTGGATGCGCAGAGCTCGAAAGTCTTCCAGTTCGATCCGACCGGGAAGCAACTGCGGGAGATACAGATCGAGCTGCCGAAAAACCCACGTGGCGGTTTCCACGGAGCAACCGATATTGCCTTCTCACCCTAACGGTGATTTCTACGTCTCCGATGGCTATCAGAACTCCCGCATCCTCCGTTTCAGCAACGATGGAAAGAGAATCGGTGCGTGGGGTTCCGCCGGCACCGGCCCGGGAGAGCTCAACCTCCCGCATGGGATTGCAGTCGGAGCGGACGGCACGGTGTACGTTGCAGACTGGGAGAACCTTCGCATCCAGCGCTTCGATGCCGAAGGGCGTCATCTGGGAACATGGGACCTCAACGGCAAAGTGTTTTCCTTGAAGTGGACCGTCTCCGGTGAGCTCTGGGGAGGTGTCGCACCGCACGATGTCCCAGCCGGCTCCGAGGGATGGTTGATGCAGCTCGACCCGGCGAACGGGAACGTATTGGGGCACCTCGATGCCTTCGGCCACTCGATCGAAGTGACGCCCAATGGTGAGGTTCTGACCGGGCAGCAACCGGGCTTCGCGATCGTTTTCCGCCCGCGCTAGTCAGGCCGGGACCGACGCAACTTCCGTCCGGACGGAGTTAACAAGGTTATGCTGGGAAAAACCCTCGGGCACTACGAAATGACCGCTGAGCTCGGCAAGGGCGGCCCCGCCTCCGCTCGCGACATGTTCGTCTTCCGCGAGCTACAGCGAGGTCTCGCCGAAGCCAAGCCGAGGACTCGAGCATGATCGGGCGAACGCTCGGTCACTACCGAGTCCTCGATAAGCTTGGCGAAGGCGGAATGGGCGAGGTGTGGAGAGCCAAGGACACCAAGCTCGGGCGTGAGGTGGCCATCAAGACGCTCCCCGAGGCGTTCGCTCAGGACGAAGCGCGGCTTTCCCGTTTCGAGCGTGAGGCCAGGCTCTTGGCACCGCTGAACCACCCGAACATCGGCGCGATCTACGGGCTCGAGGAGTTCGAATCCACACGCTTTCTCGTTCTCGAGCTCATCGAAGGGGACACGCTCGCCGAGCGTCTAAAGCAGGGTCCGATTCCCGTCGAGGAATCGCTGCAGCTGGCACTCCAGATCACGGAAGCGCTCGAAGCCGCACACGAAAAGGGTGTCATCCACCGCGATCTCAAACCCGCCAACATCAAAATCACCCCCGACGGCAAGATCAAAGTGCTGGACTTCGGGCTGGCGAAGGCGTTCGCGGGAGATGCGACGGATGCCGATGCCTCCAACTCACCCACGTTGAGCGCCGCTGCCACGCAGCAAGGCGTCATTCTCGGCACGGCCGCCTACATGTCGCCCGAGCAGGCGAAGGGCATCCCGGTGGACAAGCGCTCGGACATCTTTTCATTCGGCTGCGTGCTGTTCGAAATGCTGACCGGCCGCCAGGCGTTCCAAGGAGAGCTGGCCACCGAGATCCTGGCCTCGGTCATCCGGAGCGACCCGGACTACACGACGCTCCAGGCCAACCTGCATCCCAGGATCAAGGAGCTCCTCCGGCGGTGTTTCGAAAAGGATGTCAAGAACCGCTGGCAGGCAGTTGGGGACGTCCGCTTCGAGCTCGAGAGCGTTCTGGCCGACCCGCAAGGCACCCACATCCAACCGAGTCTTGCCGCCCAGCCGGGGGCAAAGCTGCGGCTGGTCCTAAAGTGGGCCATCGTCGCATCCGCTGTCACCGCCCTTGTCAGCAGCATCTTGGTCTGGACTTTGAAGCCGGTCCCCCCACTCGAGCCTCGCCCCAGCGCACGCTTTCACCACGAGCTGCCCGAAGGCCAAAACTTCACGAGAGGGGGTCGCCCGCTGGTGGCGATCTCGCCGGACGGCACCGAGATTGTTTACGTCGCCAACTCGCAACTCCATGTTCGTACCCTGGATGAGATGGCGTCCCGACCGATTCCTGGGACGGATGAGGATGCGAGTGGCCCCTTTTTCTCCCCGACGGGCAGTGGGTCGGGTTCTTCTCGAATCGCGACGGCCAGCTGAAAAAGATCCCGGTTGCGGGTGGCGCGCCCGTAACGCTGTGCGATGCCAGCCAACCCTTTGGCGCGAGCTGGGGCATCGACGGGACCATCCTTTACGCCCAACCCGAGGGTGTTCTGCAGGTGTCGGCCAACGGAGGAGCCCCCGAAGTCCTCGTCGAGGCCGAAGAAGGCGAACAGATTCACGGACCGCAGGTCCTTCCCGGGTAAGCGTCCGCTCCCACCATGTTCCCGATACGTCGCTCCCGAGGCATCCTTTGTGTGCTCGCCACTGGAGGCGGGGGACGAAGGAGGCAAGAGATGTCGAAGCGAAGGACAGCGGGGATATCGAAAGTGATAGGGAAGCGGCGCTGGGCAGAGGCGGATGCGCGGAATGTTGTGTCGTCATGGCAGCGTAGTGGGAAGCGTGTCTCGGAGTTCGCCAGGGAGTACGGGTTGACCTCCCAGCGGCTGGTTCGGTGGTCGGAGCGACTGCAAGGCGGGTCGAGGGGGAGTGTACGGTTTCATCCGGTTCGCCTGGTGGGAGGCGAGCGAGAAGGCGAGCGAGGAGGCGAGAGGGACGCGATCGAGGTGGTGTTGTTGGACGGCAGGCGCGTACGAGTGCGTGAGGGGTTCTCATCTGAGGAGCTGGGTCGGGTGCTCGAAGTTCTAGAAGGTCGAGCGTGATGTGGATGCTCCCATCGTCTGTGAGGATCTACGTTGCGGCGGAGCCGATGGACCTGCGTCGCGGCTTTGACGGGCTGGCTGCAGCGACGCGGAGTGTGATCGGTCAATCGCCCCTGAGCGGTCATCTGTTCGTGTTTCTGAATCGGCGTCAGAATCGTGTGAAGATCCTCGCTTGGGATCGGACGGGGTACGTTTTGCTGTACAAGAGGCTGGAGCGAGGGACCTTTGAACTGCCGACGTCACCGCGTCCGGGTGATAGGCACGTTGAGTTGGACTCTGGCGAGCTGGGACTGATGCTGGAGGGGTTGGACCTTCGTGGTGCTCGACGCCGGAAGCGATGGTATCAGCGAGCTGAGGAGAAGAGAGTCGCCCTTCACGGTTGAAGGGCTGATTTTCTTCCCAAGAACGCAGCAGGGACTTGACTTTCTTGCTTTTTGCGATTAGTCTTAATCTTCTATATATGACTAAGACACGACTACTGCAACGGCTTCAAACCCTCGGCGAGAACGCTGTACCGGGCACGCTTACGGAGGTCATGTTTCGCTGTGGTAAAACCGCCTGCGGGTGCCGAACCGACCCGAATCGTCTCCATGGTCCCCACCTGTACCTGAAGTTTCGCAACGAGGAGAGTCGGTCGACATCGCTGTACATCCCGCGAAGCCACGAACGGGAAGTTCGTCGTGGAGTCGAGGCCTGGTCGAAGATGCGAGAGGCGGTGGCTCAGTTGGGCAATCAGAATCGCAAGGGGCTAGCGAAACAGCTGCGTCAAAGGCGTAAGTAGTGAACACGAGCTCCGAATCGACCCAGTCGCGCCGAGAGGGCGCTGGCAGTACGAGGGCGCCCAACGCTCTGGGGCAGATTCGGGATTCGGCCCGAAGTCTAGCAAGCGAGGGCAAGACGGAGGAAGCGTTCGACCTGCTGGTCTCGGCGCTGGATGCGGTGTTGCGCAAATCGAGAGAGCTGGAGCTGATGGTGTTGAAGCTTCAGAGGGAACGAGTAGGCAAGCGCTCCGAGAAGGTGGACCCCGGACAGCTCCAGCTGATGTTCGAGCAGCTGATGAGCCAAAGCGGTGGTGAAGAGCTGGAGCCGGAGCTCGACCCACAAACCGAGGCTCGGGAAGACGCGGAGCTGGAACAGCAGATCGAAGAAGCGAAAAAGACTCGGCCACGAGGCAAGGGCAACAAACCGCGCCGCGAAACAATCCGAACGGACGGGATCGAACGCCAGGTTCACTTGCGCGAGATACCTGAAGAGGAGCGGGGCTGCTCTCGATGCGGCAAACTCAAGAAGCCTCTCGGTAAAGACGTCCGACGGAGGCTCGAGTACGTGCCGGGGCACTTCATCGAGCATGAGTACCATCTGGAGAAGTACGCCTGCGGGAAGTGCCGGGAAGGCGTCACGAGAGCCGAGGGCCCGGCCCCGGTGATCGAGCGGAGCAGCGCTGACGCCTCGCTTTTAGCTCATGTGGTGGTGAGCAAGTACGTAGACCACGTTCCCCTTCACCGTTTGCATCGTATCTACGCCCGTAGCGGCGCGGGGATTGCGGTCTCCACGATGTCGGATTGGGTGGGCGAGGTGGCAAACCTTGTGGAGCCGCTTGTGGACCAGTTGGAGAAGCGGGTCCTGAAGGCCGATGTCATCCGAACCGATGCCACCGGAGTGAAAGTGCTCGATCCGCAAAGCGCGGAGAACATCGAGCGAGGCACGATGTGGTGCTACATGGGCGACGACCGAGACGTGGTGTTTCGCTACGCGCCGACGGGCGAAGGAGCGACGGGTCCGTGGGAGTTTTTGGCGGGCCGCACGGGATACGTGCAGGCCGACGCCGCGAGCGTGTTCGATCGCGTGTTTAACGGCACGGTGGCCTCCGCGGAAGAAGTCGGGTGCTGGGCGCATGCACGACGAAGGCTGGTTGCCCTCAAAGACATGGACTGCCGCGTCGCCTACCCGCTCAAGCTGATCGCAAGGATGTATCGCATCGAACGCCTGGCCGATGCGAGGGAGCTGTCGGTCGACGAGCGGACGCTACTTCGCAAGGAGCGCTCGGCGTCGGTACTCGAGAAGCTGAAACGGTGGTTTGTGCTGACGCATCGAAGCGAACCGCCCAGCTCGGACCTTGCCATGGCCACGGGTTACCCACTCAACCACTGGACCGCTCTCACTCGCTTCGTCGACGATGGACGCTTAAGCCTTGACAATAATATCTGTGAGCAACAAATGAGGGCCATCGCACTCGGTCGACGCAACTATCTCTTCTGCGGTTCTCACGACGCCGCGCGACGCACCGCCGTTCTCTACAGCCTCATGCGCACCTGCGCACAGCACAACGTCCCGCCTCTCCCGTACCTCACTGACGTGCTCCGCAAGCTCGCCGACGGATGGCCACAAAAACGCATCCACGAGCTTCTACCCGACCGCTGGCAGCCTACTCCCCCCTCCACCCCTTAGCAGTTCCCGTGCCATAAACCCCCTATTCCGGGGCGAACGCGTCATGGGGACACCGGACGCATACCTTCCCGGCGGAAAGTCGGTGCTGTTTACGACGACACGAGCAACCGGAGCAAGCCGGTGGGACGAAGCCGAGATCGTCGTCCAGTCACCCGCGACCGGCGAGCGGAAGGTGCTGTGGACCGGGGGCAGCGATGCCCGCTATGCCCCAACAGGGCACATCGTCTATGCACTCGACGACGACCTGTTCGCAATTCCTTTCGATCTCGCAGGTCTGGAAGTGGCGGGAGGGCCGGTTCCCCTCGTCGAAGGCATGCGGCGGGCAGGTAACGCCACGGCGAGCGCGAACTACGGCTTTTCCGAGCGCGGCTCGCTGGTGTACGTCACGGGCGGCGGCGCGGCCGGCGTTCTCGGTGTTCTCGTTCTCGCCGACCGAAGTGGAGTGGTAAGCGCGCTCGACGTCCCACCCGCAGACTACCGAAGCCCGAGAGTGTCACCGGATGGCGAGAACGTGGTCGTGGCAACGCAAGAAGACGACGGAGACACGATCTGGGTGTACGCGCTCTCCGGCGAGAGCGCGATACGGCGGCTCACGCACGAGGGAAACAACGCCCAACCCATCTGGATGCCCGACAGCGAGCGCGTGACGTTCGCCTCGCAGCGGGACGGGACGGCCGGCATCTACTGGACGCTGGCCGATGGAAGCGGAGTCGTGCAGGCACGACATCACACCCGAAATTCGCGACCGCCTTGAACATTGATTCCAGGCATGATTTCCAATAGTATAGCCAATATGAAGACAATAGCGATAACGGTCGACGAAGAAACGTTGGAGCTGATCGACGAGCTCTACGATTCGTCGAACGAGTTCCGAAGTCGCTCTGCGCTGGTTCGAACGGCAATCCGAGCCTATGCCGCCCACGTGCGAAGGCAGCGCGAGGAGGAGCGCGAGCGCGAGATTATCCACGAGAACAAAGGCATCCTGGACAAGCAGCTCGAGGTTCTGATATCGGAACAGAGCAAGTGAAGCGGGGAGAAATCTACCGAACCAAGGACCGGGCACCCGAGCGGGGTCATAAACCCGGCTTCTACATCATCGTGTCGCGCTCGTTCATCTCGGAGAACGACGAAGTCTCGACGGTGATTTGCGCCCCGCTCTATAGCAGTGTTCTGGGGCTATCCACGGAGGTCGTCGTCGGCCCCGACGAGGGCTTGCCCAGGACGAGCTCGATTCGCTGTGACTTTCTGACGCTGATGTTCAAGTCGAAGCTGACGGGCTACGTCACGCGGCTCCAAGGACCCAAATTGCAGGAGCTCGGCCAGGCCCTAGCACGAGCTCTCGAAATCGCGTAGCCGCGTAAGACTTGTTTCGCCTTCAGCGTGCTTGTACACCTATTAGGTGTACCATTCAAATTGGTCTCGCTCGGCCACTCGGAAACTCGGGAAACTCTTGCCTCCCAAGCAGAATCTGTGGGTGGAAACGGGCTCAGGCGAATCGACCAAATGCACGAGAGAGAGCGACGTCGACTTGTAGTCCCGATGCAATCGCGGTCCAGAACGGCTTCGAACGGTAAATCGAGACGTCTCCCAAAACGACACCGCAAAAAAACAAACCTGCAACCGGCTACATAGGTAACGAAACAGACCGGCGACATGGGTGACAGTTTGCCGGTATCATCTGGGGTGATCACGTTACCTAATAGCAAGAGGTTCCGTTCGTTCCGGGGGCCCGCCGGAGGGAGCGGACCACTAATGAAAGATGCGAAGCCTCCTTGTTACAGCCGGTATTGCGAACGTGTCCTTGCGGCAGCAGTGCGTGACTTAGGTGCTGTTGGGTTCGTAAGCTGAGCGGAGAGATTGCTCAAGGAGGCCATCGATGCGCTCAAAGAAGGCAGAACTCGAAGACGTTGTGAAACAGTTCGAAGCATGGCGGGCGAAGCCACACGGACGGCTGATCCCGGAGGAGTTGTGGAAAGCGGCGCTGGGGTTGCTCGATCGGTATGCGCCGAGCACGATCTGCAGTCATCTCCGAGTCAATGCGGCGCGATTCAAACAGGTCCGAGAGAGTGGAGGGGCCGTTGTGGGCGAGAAGCGTTTCAAGGGGCACGGGCGAACGGGTGCTACGGGTCGGTCCCCGCGCACAGTACAGGATCGGAGTGCGGCGGAGCGGGTCACGGCGTTAGCTCCAAGTGGCAACGCGTTCGTCGAGCTGCCGCAGTTCGGCATGGGCTTAGGGGGCGGCATGATGACACCGGCGAGCGGCGAGGTTCAGCATGGAGCGAGCAGATGCCGTCTGACGGTGGAGAGCGCAGCGGGGAGCCTCACGGTCGTGACGGCGAGCGGCGAGGGTGAGAATGAGTTGGTCGAAGCCGTGTGTCGTTTCGTGCTCGGCGCGCTGGAAGGCAGCTCCCGAGCATGATCCAGCTCGTTCCCCAGCTGAAGGTGCTGGTTGCCTGCGAGCCCGTCGATTTCCGCAAGGGCATCGATTCTTTGGCTTGTGTGTGCCGGCAACAGTTCCAGCTCGACCCATTCCTCGGAACGCTATTCGTTTTCCGCAACCGTTCAGGCACGGCCCTCAAACTATTGGTCTACGACGGCCAGGGCTTTTGGTTGTGCCAGAAGCGTTTCTCGAAGGGGCGCCTGCAGTGGTGGCCGCGTCAGACGACGGATGGCGTTGCGGCGCTACCCGCCGAGCAGTTGGCGGTGCTTATCTACAACGGACTTCCGCTGCGAGCGGGGATGGCCGAGCCGTGGCGGCGGGTCGGTTGAGCCTTTCCAACGTCTTCTGGTAGCTCCAAGGCAGCCACGACTCGGGTGCTGCTCTAGCGTCTCGAGCGTGCATGGAGATGTTCGTCAGATAGTGCACCGGGGCGACACCGTTTTTTACCGCGGTGCGGATCATGCTCAGGAGCACGTCGCCCACGTCGGCGCCTGCTGGGTCTTGAAGAAGAGCGAGTTCTTGCGATGCCGTTGTGAGGGCTTCAGCTCCTGCTCGACCTCGTTGTTGTCGAGGGGCACGCCCGGCACTTCGAGGAAGCGGGTTAGCCCTTGCCAGTGATTTTTGACGTAGGAAAAGGCTTTTCCAAGGCGGCTGTTGGGCTCCACCACGCGCTCGCGGAACTGCTTTTCGATCCACTCGTAGAGCGCATCCATCACCGGCCGGCTGTGTTGCTGGTGATATGCAAGCCGCGCATCGGGGGTCATGTCGCGCGTTTCGTCGTCGTTGCGGTAGATGGTCGCGATGTCCTCGAGCACCCGCTCGCAGTGTTCGGGGAAGGCTGGCTCGGCCTCGAAGAAGTAGCGGCGTGCGTGCACCATGCACTTGGCGGTAATCCGTCGCGGCGAGCGCGGTGCCATCGAGGAGGCGTCGGCCATATGGATGACATCGCTCTCCTGAACGGTGCGCTGATTCAGGAGCCGGTCCATGTTTTCGCCCGCATGCCGTCGTCCGCTCGCGTACAGGATGATCGGAGCAAGCGTGGCGTCCAAGCCGCGGGCAACAATGCCCGTGGTGAAGATGCCCGTGCGCTCGCCTTTGCCTTGAGTCAAGGTCTCGTTCTCCGCCATCAACGTGAGGATCCGTGCGCCGGTGTCGTCACTGTGAACCAGCGGCCGGTTCGCGGCTATCGTCTCCATGTGGCGGAAGACCGGGAACACGGCATTCGCCATCGCTTCGACCCGCTCGAACTGCGTGGAGGCGGCAAACGGAACCCCCGCCCACTTTTGCCACTGCGCCAGGCGGTGGTGGGGCATGCCCATGGCGTAGCGCAACACCGAAACGACCGCGTCCACACTCGGATGGTACTTGCTCGCCCAGGCCTGAGACGGAAGTGGCGCTGTGAACGTCTTCTGGCAACTTGCGCATCGCAGCATCTGGCGCTCGTACACCGTCGCCTGGATCGGCGGCTGAGCCTTCAGCTCCACATCCTTGTTCGTCGTATGGGTGTCGTAGAGCTTGCCCCGGCACAGTGGCTCGGGGCAGGGGCCGCTCGCCTTCAGCTCGGGATGCGAAACCGCTACGTGCTCGGCACCAGGGTAGTCCTTGGCCCCGTTGCGCCCGTGGCCCTTGTTCTTCCCTTTCCCCTTTGCCTTCGTGCGTTTCGCGCGACGTTCCGTTGTCGCCATGCTAGCGCCTCGACGATGGCGACATCGCAGCAGATGACGCACCGCCTCGAGCAGCACCGGACACGCATCCTCGGGAATCTCCCCTTTCGACAGCCGCTCTTCCAGGCGCAGGAGCTCGGCCCGCTCGAACCTTCATTGCGTATTCCGGGGCATCGTGAACGCAGATTCCAGCCGAAGGTGAACATCCATTCCAAAGCATCGTGAACACGGATTCCGGGGATCGTGAACATGGATTCCGGGGAAGGTGAACACGGATTCCAGGCAACGTGAACGCCGGTTCCGGCATCGCGAACGCTCATCGATAGCACGTTTCAAGGCACTCTAGGTCGTACCCGGAAGGAGGACGATCTAGGAAATGGCAGCTAAGAGGTTATCGATGAGAAAAATACGAGAGGTTCTAAGGTTAAAGTACGAGCTGGGTTTTACTCACCGCACGATCGCAAAGGCACTTCGCGTGGCGGTTGGAACGGTGAGTGAGTACCTGGCCAAGGCGAAGAAGGGTGGTCTGAGCTGGCCGCTCCCGGAGGAGCTGAGCGACGGGGAGCTGGAGGCAGGGCTGTTTCCGCCGCCGGGCTCGTCTGGCGCACGGCCGGGTCTGGACTATGCCCACATCCACGAGGAGCTGAGGCGTCACCGAGAGCTGACGTTGCTGCAGCTGTGGGTGGAGTACGCGGAGAATAAGCCGGGAGCGTACGGCTACAGCCGTTATTGCGAGCTGTACGGTCAGTGGAAGAAGAAGCTGAACCCGACGATGCGTCAACGGCATCGAGCAGGCGAGAAGACATTCGTCGATTTTTCGGGGAAGAAGCCTCACATCGTCGATCCGAAAACGGGAGAGCTCGTCGAAATGGAGCTGTTCGTCGGGACGTTGGGCGCGAGCAGTTACACCTACGTCGAAGCGACACTGAACCAGTCGCTGGAATCGTGGGCGAAGGCCCATAAGGGGATGTCGGATTACTTCGGTGGCAGTACGGAGATCTGGGTTCCGGACAACTTGAAGAGCGGCGTGGATTTGGTGGACCGTTACGAGCCAGGGATCAACCGGACGTACGAAGAGCTGGCGACGCATTACGGTGCGGTTGTGGTCCCGGCTCGGGTGTTCAAGCCGAAAGACAAAGCGAAGGTGGAGTCGGCAGTGCAGGTGGCGCAGCGCTGGATCCTGGCGGTGCTTCGTCATCGCACGTTCTTCAGCCTGGCGGAACTGAACGAAGCCATCTGGGAGAAGTTAGAGGTCCTGAATGCGCGTCCGATGCAGAAGCTCGGTGTGAGTCGGCGGGAGTTGTACGAAAGGCTAGACCGGCCCGTACTGAAACCGCTACCGCAGGAGAGCTACGAGTTATCGACGTGGAAGCGGTGCAGAGTGAACATCGACTACCACGTGGAGGTGGAGAACAACTTGTACAGCGTTCCCTATCAGCTCATTCACGAGAAAGTCGAGGCACGGGTGACGGCCTCGGTGGTGGAGGTCCTGTTCAAGGGAAAGCGCGTCGCGTCGCATCCCCGCAAGAAAGGAAAGGGGCACTACTCCACGAACCCGGAGCATATGCCACGTTCGCATCGGGAGCACCTGGAGTGGACGCCGTCGCGGCTGCTCCACTGGGCGGAGCAGTCAGGTCGCGCCACGGGAAGGCTGGTTGCGGGGATTCTAGAGAGTCGGCCTCACCCGGAGCAGGGATTTCGCTCTTGCCTGGGAGTCATGCGACTAGGCAGCCGCTGGGGCAGTGAGCGTCTCGAGGCCGCTTGCGCACGAGCGGAAGCTTTGAGCTCTTACAGCTATCGCACGGTGAAAAACATTCTCTCGGCTGGTCTGGATCGTGTGGTGCTCGAATCGGACGCCGAAGCGAAACCGCGAGAGGAGCACGAGAACATCCGAGGCGCGGATCACTACGAAGGAGGAGAGTCCCGATGCTGACACCCGAAACGATAGAAAAGATGAACGCCATGAAGTTGTTCGGCTTGGTGTCCGCGTTCGAAACCCAGTTGAGCTCGAGCGAATACAAGGAGCTGAGCTTCGAGGAACGTGTGGGACTCCTGGTCGATGCCGAGTGGACCGCCCGCGAACAGCGTAAGCTTTCTCGACGACTGCGAGCGGCAAAGCTCCGCTATCCGGCATGTTTGGAGAACGTGAACTTCCAAGCGCCTCGAGGCTTAAACCGCGAACAGATCTTGAGCCTGGGCAACTGCCGCTTTGTCGGTGAGCGCCATAACCTGCTCATCACCGGCCCGACGGGGATTGGCAAATCGTTCTTGGCTTGCGCCTTCGTGGAGCGGGCCTGTCGTCGCCGCTTCACCGGATGCTACGTGCGAGCACCGCGCTTGCTCCACGAGCTCGCGGTCGCTCGTGGTGATGGTTCCTACGCCCGGCTTTTGACGAAACTCGCCAAGCTGGACTTACTGGCTATCGATGATTGGCTGCTTCACCCGCTGAAAGAATCGGAGAGACGGGATCTAATGGAGGTCATCGAAGACCGCGCCGAGCGTGGCTCCACACTCATCGCGACCCAGATTCCGCTCAAGCAGTGGCACGAAGCGATTGGCGACCCAAACCAGGCAGACGCTATCTGCGATCGCATTCTCCACAGCGCGCACCGCATCACTCTCAAAGGAGCTTCTCTGAGAAAGACCAAGGCTGCGCCAAAGGCATCTGACAACGCCGATGCATGAGCGAGCGAGGGACCACAGCGTCGATGCGATAAAAACGGGTGAAACCGCCAAACCCGGGGTACCAGACGATGCGGCGCCAAAACGACGCGCGAGAATGCCTCAGGAAGCGTCTTCTCGAGCCAGGCCATACCCCAGCAACCCCCCGAAACCCGCCCCACATCGCCCGGGGTTCGGCCGCGGCAGTTCTTACTGTGGGCTGGGAGGCGGATGTGGTGGCAACAGAACTCGGGGTCGAGGCGTTGGTTTTCCAAGGTCTGGTTGACGGCTTTCGGGGATCGCCAGATGTCGTCCTTCGCCCCGTCCTCGCCTCGACTCGACAGGAGGCTATGGGCAAGCCATAGCGGCGGGCGACATCGATGGCTTGGGGGGGCCCGCCTCCTTTCACTTCGGCCCTTACCGCTTCGACCGCGCCAATCAAGTTCTGTCTCTGAACGGATCCGAGCTTCCCCTCTCCTCGAGCACCCGGGAGACGTGGTCTCCAAGCAAGTGCTCGTGGATGAGGTCTGGAACGGCACCGCGGTTACGGACAGCTCGTTGAGCGAGGTCGTGAGGATCTTGCGCCAGACCCTGGGCGACGATCCGCAAAACGCGAAGTACATCCAAACCCTCCATGGGCGCGGGTTTCGCTTCGTCGCACCGGTCTCCGCGGAAAGTCCTTCTCATCGAGAGGAGACTGCCCGCCTCGATGTGGGCACCGACGAGAGCCTTGAGAAAGAAAAAGTTTTCACCTTCCGCAAGGACCCCCATCGACGTTCTCGCGACATGACGGACGTGCGTCGCGAGGAGGCGCACCGGGAGCCGACAACGGTCTTGCCGATGGAGGCAGCGAGCGCATCTCAGCCGGGGCGATGGAGAGGGGCGATTCCATGGAGCTTTGCGGGAACAGCTGCCGTGATAGCCGGAGTCGCTGTCTGGAGCTTGACACATTGGAGCTTGACCCGCCCGCCGCCGCCGACCTTAACGAAGTTTGTCATCACGCCTCCACCGAACGCACCGTTGGCAGATACCAACACCATTGACCTGGCGATCTTCACCCGACGGAAGGCGCATCGTCTACGTCGCGGATCGCGGCGAGTCGACCCAACTCTACGTGCGTCCTTTGGATGAGCTGGAGGCGACACCGCTCCCCGGCACCGAGGGCGCGAATGGGTTCCCGTTCTTCTCACCCGATGGCGAGTGGGTGAGGTTCTTTGCCAACGGGGAACTAAAGAAGGTTTCCCTCGCGGGAGGCCCACCGATCACGATTTACGACGCCGGCCCTACGCCGAGTGGACATGGTGCATGGACTCCGCAGGACATCATTGTGTTCTCGTCGGCCAATGGCCTCTACCGCGTGTCAGCCGATGGAGGCACGCCGGAGGTCCTCGCCATCCCGGCGACTGAGAAAGGCGAGAGGAGTTACCACTGTCCGAAGATTCTGCCCGGCGGGAGCTCCGTTTTGTTCGACTCGGCGGGGGACGATGGTGTGCAGATCAGGGTGCTATCGCTAGAGACGGGGCAGCAGAAGATCGTGGTCGACGAGGCAATCAATGCCTACTACTTGCCCACAGGGCACTTGGTCTACCAGGAGCCGTCGCCCGGCGCCCGGGCTGTTTTGGCCGCGCCATTTGATCTCGCGAGTCTCGAGGTGACCGGCGACTCCGTCACGATCCTTGAGGGAGTCCGAGAGCTTGATTTCGCCGTTTCCGGCGAGGGCACGCTTGTTTACGTCTCTGGCGCTGGCTACGAGAGAACTCTCGTGTGGGTGGATCGGGACGGCACGGAACGTGTCATGACGAAGCGCGAGCGGAATTATCCCCGTAGTTGGGATAGTCTCTTTAGGATCTCGCCGGATGGCAAGCGCGTGGCGGTGACCATTGCGGACGTAGGTTGGAAACACAACGTGTGGATCTACGATTCGGAAGAGGATTTTTTCACGCGGCTCACCCTCGGTGTCCTTGCGGCAGCAGTGCGTGACTTAGGTGCTGTTGGGTTCGTAAGCTGAGCGGAGAGATTGCTCAAGGAGGCCATCGATGCGCTCAAAGAAGGCAGAA
Source organism: Candidatus Marinacidobacterales bacterium (assembly GCA_965237685.1). Classification (GTDB taxonomy): domain Bacteria; phylum Acidobacteriota; class Vicinamibacteria; order Marinacidobacterales; family SMYC01; genus CBDEGF01. The sequence continues at coordinate 614,767 of CBDEGF010000002.1, read as the reverse complement.
CTCGAAGACGTTGTGAAACAGTTCGAAGCATGGCGGGCGAAGCCACACGGACGGCTGATCCCGGAGGAGTTGTGGAAAGCGGCGCTGGGGTTGCTCGATCGGTATGCGCCGAGCACGATCTGCAGTCATCTCCGAGTCAATGCGGCGCGATTCAAACAGGTCCGAGAGAGTGGAGGGGCCGTTGTGGGCGAGAAGCGTTTCAAGGGGCACGGGCGAACGGGTGCTACGGGTCGGTCCCCGCGCACAGTACAGGATCGGAGTGCGGCGGAGCGGGTCACGGCGTTAGCTCCAAGTGGCAACGCGTTCGTCGAGCTGCCGCAGTTCGGCATGGGCTTAGGGGGCGGCATGATGACACCGCCGCTCGGCGAGGTTCAGCATGGAGCGAGCAGATGCCGTCTGACGGTGGAGAGCGCAGCGGGGAGCCTCACGGTCGTGACGGCGAGCGGCGAGGGTGAGAATGAGTTGGTCGAAGCCGTGTGTCGTTTCGTGCTCGGCGCGCTGGAAGGCAGCTCCCGAGCATGATCCAGCTCGTTCCCCAGCTGAAGGTGCTGGTTGCCTGCGAGCCCGTCGATTTCCGCAAGGGCATCGATTCTTTGGCTTGTGTGTGCCGGCAACAGTTCCAGCTCGACCCATTCCTCGGAACGCTATTCGTTTTCCGCAACTGTTCAGGCACGGCCCTCAAACTATTGGTCTACGACGGCCAGGGCTTTTGGTTGTGCCAGAAGCGTTTCTCGAAGGGGCGCCTGCAGTGGTGGCCGCGTCAGACGACGGATGGCGTTGCGGCGCTACCCGCCGAGCAGTTGGCGGTGCTTATCTACAACGGACTTCCGCTGCGAGCGGGGATGGCCGAGCCGTGGCGGCGGGTCGGTTGAGCCTTTCCAACGTCTTCTGGTAGCTCCAAGGCAGCCACGACTCGGGTGCTGCTCTAGCGTCTCGAGCGTGCATGGAGATGTTCGTCAGATAGTGCACCGGGTCGACACCGTTTTTTACCGCGGTGCGGATCATGCTCAGGAGCACGTCGCCCACGTCGGCGCCTGCCTGGGTCTTGAAGAAGAGCGAGTTCTTGCGATGCCGTTGTGAGGGCTTCAGCTCCTGCTCGACCTCGTTGTTGTCGAGGGGCACGCCCGGCACTTCGCGGAAGCGGGTTAGCCCTTGCCAGTGATTTTTGACGTAGGAAAAGGCTTTTCCAAGGCGGCTGTTGGGCTCCACCACGCGCTCGCGGAACTGCTTTTCGATCCACTCGTAGAGCGCATCCATCACCGGCCGGCTGTGTTGCTGGTGATATGCAAGCCGCGCATCGGGGGTCATGTCGCGCGTTTCGTCGTCGTTGCGGTAGATGGTCGCGATGTCCTCGAGCACCCGCTCGCAGTGTTCGGGGAAGGCTGGCTCGGCCTCGAAGAAGTAGCGGCGTGCGTGCACCATGCACTTGGCGGTAATCCGTCGCGGCGAGCGCGGTGCCATCGAGGAGGCGTCGGCCATATGGATGACATCGCTCTCCTGAACGGTGCGCTGATTCAGGAGCCGGTCCATGTTTTCGCCCGCATGCCGTCGTCCGCTCGCGTACAGGATGATCGGAGCAAGCGTGGCGTCCAAGCCGCGGGCAACAATGCCCGTGGTGAAGATGCCCGTGCGCTCGCCTTTGCCTTGAGTCAAGGTCTCGTTCTCCGCCATCAACGTGAGGATCCGTGCGCCGGTGTCGTCACTGTGAACCAGCGGCCGGTTCGCGGCTATCGTCTCCATGTGGCGGAAGACCGGGAACACGGCATTCGCCATCGCTTCGACCCGCTCGAACTGCGTGGAGGCGGCAAACGGAACCCCCGCCCACTTTTGCCACTGCGCCAGGCGGTGGTGGGGCATGCCCATGGCGTAGCGCAACACCGAAACGACCGCGTCCACACTCGGATGGTACTTGCTCGCCCAGGCCTGAGACGAAAGTGGCGCTGTGAACGTCTTCTGGCAACTTGCGCATCGCAGCATCTGGCGCTCGTACACCGTCGCCTGGATCGGCGGCTGAGCCTTCAGCTCCACATCCTTGTTCGCCGCATGGGTGTCGTAGAGCTTGCCCCGGCACAGTGGCTCGGGGCAGGGGCCGCTCGCCTTCAGCTCGGGATGCGAAACCGCTACGTGCTCGGCACCAGGGTAGTCCTTGGCCCCGTTGCGCCCGTGGCCCTTGTTCTTCCCTTTCCCCTTTGCCTTCGTGCGTTTCGCGCGACGTTCCGTTGTCGCCATGCCAGCGCCTCGACGATAGCGACATCGCAGCAGATGACGCACCGCCTCGAGCAGCACCGGACACGCATCCTCGGGAATCTCCCCTTTCGACAGCCGCTCTTCCAGGCGCAGGAGCTCGGCCCGCTCGAACCTTCATCGCGAAACGCCGAGCTCTCGGCGAAACTCACGCACCAGCGGATACACCAAGCATGTTTTCACCGCTTCGGCTTTTCTCTTGTGCCGGTCCATCCGGCCCCGGCCCGAAGTCACTCCCACCTCCACCCAGTTCGCTGCCAGATAGCACGTCCCCTCGTAACGCTCCCTCTCCACAAACGTCTCGAGCAACACCGGCCTCACCCCGTAGGCTTCCTCCCAGTCATCGACCACCACTCGCGCTGCCAACGACAGCACGTGACTCGCGAGGCCTTTGATGGAAAGCCACGGCAGGATCAGGAACCGACTGTTGTTGACCACCCGGGGAAGGTTCTTCTGCCGCGTTGCGTCATCCCAACCGATGAAGCCGTCACGCGCCTGAAGCCACCGCGCCGCCGAGGAGAACTGCACGCACCCACAGAGCTCCCGCCGAGGATTCGACATCCAGACCAAGTACCGCAGGTGCGCGCCAAAGGCCACCTTGTGGCCCAGGTAGTGGTAACGCGCGACCAGTTCCCTCCATAGCGCTCGCTCCTCAGCGTTCGCCACCAAGCCCAGCATCACCGGAGCGACGTCCGATAGCTTGCCCTCACGCCGTGGCCGCTCGCGACCAGCCTTCGTGTAGTGGATGCTCGTCGGTCCGCGGCGCCGCTGCTCGTGACGCGGGGGCAACGTCACCAGCCCCTTCGCTTCGACAACCTCCAGGTACTCGTAGCATTCCCGGGTCTTGAGATTGCCGTTCCGACGAACCCACCCCAGGCCCTCACAGATCGTGCGCGCCAGCTCGTGCCGGGACAGACCACACGTGGCGATGATCTCCGTCAGCACGCTCCATTCCTCGGCGGTCACGGTCGTGCCGCAAAAGGTGGGTCGCTTGGCTGCGGTGTCGAGTGCAGCGTTTCCTGCCTGGGTCACTGTTTTCCTCCCAGCCTGAGGTTACACAGTCAGCCAGCGTTTGTCCAGTCCTTTTTTCCCTCTCTCTCTGCCCGCGAGAAAAACAACACACCCGGCGTTCAGCTTACCGAATCGCCCCCACGTTCTCACGCACTACTACCGCAAGGACACCACCCTCGAGGGAGAACAAAACCTCGGCCCCATCTGGACGCCAGACGGCAAATGGGTCATCTTCTCTTCCAACCGGGACGGTCCGTCCAATCTGTACCGACAGCCCGCCGACGGGACCGGTCAGGCCGAACGCCTCACGACAAGTGAATTTTTCCAGCGGCCCTCGTCAGCGGCTCCCGATGGGAGTGTATTAGTCTTCTATGGGCTTAACGGAAAAGGAGATTTCGACATTTGGATTCTTCAGATGGACGTCGACGGAAAGCCCCAACCGTTCATCGCGTCGTCCAACTTTGAATGCTGCCCTAGTTTCTCCCCCGACGGTAAGTGGTTGGCCTACGGTTCGCGTGACACGACTCGGCAAAGCGTCTATGTAACCCCCTATCCGGAACCCGATGTCAAATGGTTAGTCTCAGGAGAGCAGGACGGTACGTTGCCCATTTGGTCACCGGACGGCACTGAGCTTTTTTTTCGAAGTGGCGACGCGGTGTCGGAGACGCGGCCCGGAAAGTTGATGGTCGTACCCATTCAGACGCGACCTAGCTTCAAGGCCGGAAAACCTAGAGTCTTATTTGAAGGCTTCCCAATCGAATACGACATCTCCCCGGACGGTCAACGCTTCTTGATAATGAAGCGCTCTGGAGTGGAGGGAAGCAACGCGAAGGGAGGCCAAATCAACGTCGTCCTCAACTGGTCTCAGGAAGTCGACCGCCGGGTTCCCAGGGGCCAGTAGAATAATTGGCAACTTTGGTTGCGAGTCCCAGATCGACCAACCACACCTCACCGCGGTGAGGCTCTACTCATTCTCGGACTCTTCCTTATCGAGCTTTACAAAAAGCGCTTCGGAAAAACCGCTCCCTCCTCCAGCTCTCCCTTCAATTCCTCCAGCTCGTTTCGGATGTCTTTGGCAGACTGATACCGGCGTTCCGGATCTTTGGCCAAACACCGGCTTTGGTACACGAATAGCTCTTGACTCCGGCAACCGCTTCGACTGAGCTTCTCGATACATCGAATGGCGCGCTCCATCTGATCGTCAACTCTACAGGACTCAAAATCTCGGGTGCCGGTGGGTGGCACGCCCACAGGCACAAGAGCTCGAAGGCGCGTCGACAATGGCGGAAGCTGCATGTCGGCGTGGATGACGATGGCTTCATCGTGGCGGCGAAGCTGACGAAGAGCAGCGATGACGATCCGTCCACTGTCCCCCTGTCTGCTCGAACAGGTCGACTCTCCGATCCGACGTTTCACCGCCGATGGGGCCTACCATACTCGGTCGGTGTACGAGCTGCTGTCGGCACCGCGGACATCAAGATCGTGATCCCACCTCGACGAGGGGCGCTGGCTTCGGGCTGCGCCGAGGGCACGTGGGCGCAGCGGAACGCGACCCTCGAGACGATTCGCAAAGTCGGGCGCCAGGGCTGGCAGCGGGAGTCACGGTATCGACGACAGGGCGCCGTCGAGAATCTTTTCTTCAGGTACAAGCGTACGCTCGGAAACAGCCTTCGCGCGCGCCCCGAACGGATTCATGCACCAACGCCGCGGCGAGCGTCAATCGAGCCGGCGGTGCGTGTACTCTCTTACGACGCCCTCCCTGGGTACGGCGCGGTAGATGTAGGTCGTGCGATCGAGCTTCATGATCTGCTCCACGCCACCGTTGTCAATCATATGAGGCTCGATCGAAAGAAGATCGGTGTAAACGAAGTTGCTATCTTCGATCTTGTAGGTCCCGCCGCTGGCCCAGAAGCGCGGTTGGTTCTCAGCGTTCCAGATCTTGCTGTAGTTTGTTGTCGTTCGAGCGTCGTTGGAAAGCTGGGCCAGTTCCTGGGGCTGGATCACCTTTCGATCAAGGTCCATCCAGATATAAGTCCAATGGGACTTCGTCACCTGGAACCAGATAGTCCGGCGCTTGGCGATCTCGTCCACCTCGCCGGTTGTCAAATTCTTGATGGACATGATCTGCCACGTGCCCAGTAGGTCCTCTGGGTTGATTTCCGGCGCCGCGGAAGTAGACGCCAGCCATGAAGCAACGACGATCGTCGCCGCCAACGTAATGCCGATACCGTGTTTCATGATTCCCATCACCTCCTTGCCGGCCAACACGCAAGAATCCCTTTTCACACCCGGACCGAGGCGAGCCTCATCCTTGACGCATCCTGCTCAACGTCCGCTTCGGGACTCTCCCGATCGAATTCGGTGGTTCCTTCTGCCACTGGGATGGCGATTCCCGGGAGTATTGGTTATTGTTCTGATCCTGTATCGGGGCGGAGCGCCGGCCTCGGGCATCGGGGCACCTCAGAGACAAGGATCCAAGGGCGCCTAGTCTATTACGTTCACCCCCGACCTCAAAACTGTCCCGGCCTTTTCCCGCCTGGATGTCTCCCCCTCGGGAACCCCGCCTTCAACGACGACAGTGTAGACGACATAATTACGAATCAGCAAGAAATAACTTCACATTTTCGGTGACAAAGAATAGTCCAAAGAAGGAAAAGTCGACAGGGAGCTTCTGGTCACCGACATAGATCGACCCACGTTGACTCGCCCATTTGCGAAGCCCGGACGACGTAGGATGGTAGTCTGGCCCAGATCTCTCTTCGCGCTCCATGTACATGAGCGTCTCAGCTACCAGGCGTCCGACATCGAGCATCGTGACGTCCAGCGCTCGCTTGCCCTCCAGCATCACCCGCACAACTTGATCCGCCCACCACTCTTGCTCCTGCGTCGCCCTCAGCATCTGAGTTGCATTCTTTCTCTTCTTCGTATCTGCTCTCACCGGGTGGCTCCTTTCTTTTTGATCGCCAGCTTTGACACCGACGATCTGAAGGGAGTCACTCACCGATTTCAACTAGATTCAGGATATCCTCACGGTGAGACAAAGGAGGCCAGAATCATGAGAAGAGGTACGCTAGTCCGAACATCCCTTGTGCTTTCGGGAACACTGGCAGCCGCTTTGGCAGCGCAGACCCGTAACCCCCAAGGAGATGGTTCTCCAGAACACATGGAGGCTTTCACCAAGGCCTACTACGCGAAGACATATAAGCCGGTGGTTCGCGGTCTGCGAGGAGCTCTCGGGGGCGGCAAATACCTATCCGCCCAAGCCGGGCAGAGGATTCTCATACAGGGAGGCAATGCCATTGACGCGGGTGTGGCGACGGTATTTGCCGAGGCGGTGACCGAGCTCGATGTGTTCGGATTCGGTGGCGAGGTGCCTGTCCTGGTGTATGTGGCGGATGAACGCAAGGTTTACGCCATCAGCGGGGTCGGTTTCGCACCCAAGTCGGCGAGTATTGATTTCTACAAACAGCGAGGTGGGATGGAGCCGACCGGAATCTTGACGGCCACCATGCCCGCCGTTTTCGACACGCTCGTGTTGGCGCTGGATCGCTTCGGAACCATGAGCCTCGAGGAAGTGCTCGAGCCCACCATAGAGCTTGCCGACGGCTTCCCCATGTACGAGCACCTCGCGAACCGCATGCGCGATCAGATTGAGGGCACCAAGCAGTTTCCTTCCACGGCGAAAATCTACCTGCGGGACGGTCACCTGCCCAAGCCCGGCGACATCTTCCGTCAGCCTGAGCTTGCCGCGACGCTCCGGGAGCTGGTGCAAGTCGAGGGTGATCATCGTTCCCAGGGGCGGCAAGCCGCTCTCCAGGCCGCAAGGGATCACTTCTACCGCGGCCCGATCGCAAAGCGGATTGGAGATTTCTCTCAAGCCAACGGCGGACTGCTCACCGCTGAGGATCTCGCCACTTATTCCGCCAAACTGAAAGAGCCGGTCAGTACCACTTATCGCGGATACGAAGTTTACAAGGTAGGGTTCTGGACCCAAGGCCCCATCATGCTGCAGACACTGAATCTCCTCGAGGGGTTCGACCTGAGCACGATGGGACACAACAGCGCGGAATATGTCCACACGATTGTGGAGGCAATGAAACTTGGCCTTGCCGATCGCGACACTTACTACGGTGATCCCGACTTCGCGGACATCCCATCCCAGCAGCTCCTTTCGAAGGAGTATGCGAAGATTCGTCGTGAGCTCATCGACCCCAAGAAGGCTTCGCTCGAGCAACGGCCCGGAGATCCGAGAGCCATGAAGCCCCTGCGAGCGGCACCCAAGTCTCCCGCTCAACAACAGGCCGCGGGCTATGCCGGCGAAGTGAAGAGCTACCAGACGCCTCTCGGCACTACCACCGCAAACGTCGTGGATCGATGGGGCAATCTCTTTTCGGCAACACCATCCGGTGCCTGGTTACCTCCAGTCATTGCCGGCGATACCGGGATGCCCCTCAGTCAGCGGTTGCAACAAGCGCTCCTCGTTCCCGGTCATCCGAACGAGCTGAAACCCCATAAGCGACCACGGATCACCCTAACTCCCGGGATCGTGCTCAAGGACGGCAAGCCCTTGATGGCTTGGAGCACCGCTGGTGGAGACTCCCAGGATCAGGGTCTGCTGCAGGTGCTTCTGAACATCATCGAGTTCGACATGAGTATTCAGCGGGCGCTCGAACAGCCTCGGTTCTACACGCGCCATCTCGTCAACACCTTCTACTCCAAAGCATTCAAGGCAGGCGTCCTGGAGATAGAGAACCGCGTCGAGCGCGACGTCAGGGCTGCGCTCACCAGGCTCGGTCACAAAGTGGAAGTCAAGGAGGGCTGGGCGGTCTCGACTTCCCCCACGGTGGTGCGCATCTTGCCCAACGGCGTGCACGAGGCGGCAGCCGATGTCCGCCAGTTTCGTTACGCCCTGGCCTGGTGAGGGTTGCTAGTCTGAAGAGGACGATCCCGAAGCTCCCCTAATCAGCAGCAACTCGGTTTGGCGCGGCGCGAAGTATTCGATGCCGCTATCTACGGTAGCGGTCATGTTCATAATCGACGTCTTGCCACGCCCCCCAGCGAGCAGGGATCGCGAGAGCCAACGGAGGTTCCGTGTCTCTGGATCTGAGGAGGCTCCTTTTTTTCGAGCCGGAAAGGGTGGAATTCTACGCCGTGGCGTCGGGGGGTTCAACTAGCCCCAGTGAAAAAAGGGGACAGGTCTTTTTTACGAGGAAAAGCGGTCTCACGACAGTGGTTGAGCAAATGACAGCTCATGACCATCGGGATCGTGCAGATGGAAGTATCGTTCGCCCCAGGGTGCATCTCTTGGCTTCTGCGGGTTGAACCCTTTTTCCTCGAGGTAAGTCCACAACTCATCAACATCCTTCACGTGGAATATGATCCTTCCCCAGTCCGTAGTAAGACTACCCTGCTCTAGGTTGAGGATGGACAGGTTCGCGCCTTTCGTCCGGAGAGAGGAAAAATAGGCATTCTCTCCACCATGAGAAATCTCCAGGCCGAGTATCTGGTTATAAAACCGCACAGACCGCGACATATCGCTTACTCGGATGGTAATGGCGGAGATTCTTTGCACCCTCATCCCTTGTCCCTCCTCCCACGAGGTTCTATGAGTCAAGTGCTCGCGGCCCTGAGATCTTAGCTGAGTTGCAGCGAACTTCGCCGGCTAGATGGTGGATAGGGTTGAGCTAACAGACTAGTGCACGAACCCGCTGATACTGTCCGCAAATTCCAAGGTCATTTTTCGTGCTGGCAAGGCGCTCCGACGAAGTCATATCTAGATATTTCGAGCCGCCTTCCGCAGCGAGCCCGTCGAGCGGAGGGCTAGGCCGGAGGCCGAACTGCAACAAATGGAGCAACGCCGCCAGCGCGGAAAAGGACGAGGAATTTGCGGCAGGATTAGCGGGTTCGTGCACTAGCGGCGACCCGATCTCCTCGCCGAACTCGACATCTACCTTTGCCGGTCAGTGATTTGCCAAGCGCATTCCCGAACACCGCGAGTCGGTTGAATCCCGCCCGTGGAACCGCTAGATTTCGCATCATAAGAGGTGTCCCATGGCCCTAAGCGCGGGGACTCGCCTGGGTTCCTATGAGATCCTTGCTCCCATCGGTGCGGGCGGAATGGGCGAGGTGTATCGAGCACGGGACACCAAGCTCGGGCGACAGGTCGCCATCAAGGTCCTCCCCGAAGCATTCTCCACCCACAAAGAACGCCTAGCACGGTTCAAGCGGGAGGCCCGGCTACTCGCTGCCTTGAATCACCCGAACATCGCCACGCTGTACGGGCTCGAAGAATCGAACGGCATCCGTTTCCTGGTGATGGAGCTAAGGAAGACCCCTCCCTGGACGAAAACACAGAAAGTGGACGTTCCCGTCTTCCTCCCTTCGGCGAAACTCCTGACATCATCCTCGTCCAAAACTGGTCTGAGGAGCTCAAACAGCGTGTGCCGATCCCATAGATGCTTACAGCTCGGCAACACACTCGATAGCCATCGGCCAGTGTCGACCGGGACTCGAAAAAGACACGCCGGACGCGAGACCTATCACGCCGCGACCGTCACCAACGGCCAAGGTCGTTGCGTTGCCGAGTGGGTAGCCTTCACCATCTCTACGAGTGGCGGGAAACTGCGTAACACCGTTTCGGGTCGCGAAAGTTAGAGTGGCCCGAAGCCGTGACCGTACGGGTTTTCCAATCATCAAGCCCGCAGTCGACGTGACGCCGGCACCGTCTCGCGTGCGTCGACGCTTTTTCGTCGTCGTTGCCTGGCGGCACGAGCCCCTGTTCCCGCGCCATCAATAATGACGCAGGACAACCCTGCACTCCAGCCTCTTCACACCGAGAACCAGGCCAGAGCCCACCCCACGCGGCATAGTCCCGGAGTCGACATAGGAGTCAGGATCAATGCCGGCCGTAGGTCTCGCCAAAGAAATCGCCCGGGTTCCAGGTGGGGCGGGCCTCGTCCCCCGCAACCAGGTAAGCCGTCAGGAAGTGCAGGCGCGCCAGCACCGCGCCAGCCTCGAAATCGAGCTCCTGGCTGAGATCGTCAGAGGGCTGGTGATAGCGGGTCCGCCGATACTCGCTCAGCATGGCTCGAGCGTCGAGGTTGGGATCGGTGGTGTTGAGGCCGGTCATGACGAAGAGGGCCGGGACTCCCTTCTTGATGAAGGGGTACTGGTCACTCCGAATGAAGTACACCTGCTCGGGAAAGGGATCCGACGCAATCGAGATGCCGAGCTGGGAGGCCGCACGTTCGACAACCGTCCCCAGGGAAGAGTGCTCGGCACCGTAGGCAATCACGTCCTTGATTGGGTACCACGACGTGCAGCCGTCCATATTGATGTTGGCGACGATCCGTTCGGGAGCGACGGTCGGAAAATGGGCGAAGTAGTCCGCGCCGAGCAGGCCTCTTTCCTCCGCCGCGGTACCGATGAAGATCACCGAGCGACGCGGCCGCTCCGGCAGACGGGTGAAGGCGCGCGCCACCTCGAGCATGGCCGCCGTCCCCGCGGCGTTGTCGCGGGCGCCGTTGTAGATGGCGTCACCGTCGACCGGCTCGCCCACGCCGACATGATCCACGTGGGCGGTGACCACGACGATCTCGCTCGATAGCTCGGGGTCGGTGCCCGGCAGCATCCCGAGAATGTTGGGACTTTCGACGGCTGCATGCCGACTCACTTGTCGGATCTCGACTTCGAGCGGCAGATCGAACGATTCTAATTTCGAGGTCTCGGAAGCCTCGAACACCTCCTCGGCCGAGAGAGAAGAGCCCGCGAAAAACGTGGTGGCAGCCTGTCGGCTCAAGAGCAGGGAGGCCTGGATCTCGCGTCGGGTGCCGGAGGGTGAGCCCGTGTCGTCGAGCCAACGCATGGTTCCACGACGCCGCGACTGGACGGTGCGAGACCAGGGTCGTCGTTGCTCGTCGGTAGGAGTCAGAATATCGAGGATGGCAATCGCCCCGTGCTCGGCAGCGTTTTCCTGTTTGAGCTGGCCCGAAGAGAAGTGAGCCCGCTGGCTCGAGGGGAAGCTCGGCGGAGCGCCGGTCAGCATCGCTACGACCTTCCCTTTCACGTCCGCCCCCGCGTAGTCATCGTACTGGAGAGCGGGAGCTGTGATACCGAAGCCCACAAAGACGACCGGCGCTTTCACCGTCGACGCTTCACGCAGCAGGTCGCCGCCCATCAGATAGTCGCTTCCGAAGCTCAGCTCCCGCGCTTCGTCCCCCTGCCAAAGAGTCAGGCTGCTTTTCTCCGAATCCGCCGTCGCATGCCGCAACGGGACCGGCTGAAAGTAGGAGCGGCCGACACCGGCGGGCTCGAGCCCCGAGGCCTGGAACTGCGCGGCCACGTAGCGCGCCGCGATCTCGAACCCCCGGCTTCCCGTCCCGCGGCCCTCGAGCAAATCGTCGGCCAGAAACGTGACATGCGCTTCGAGCGCCTCGGCACGAATGGATTCCAGGGCGTTCGATAAGGCTTTGGTTCCTTCCGGCAGAGGCTGGACCGGTGCCGCGGCCGCGCAGCCCCAGGAAAACGCGAAGGCGATCGAGAACCATCGGCGTCTATACACGGCAAGCTCCCTTGTGTGGCAGACCGCTCTCCAAAACCTGATCAACTCTGATCAGGCCAGGTTCCCGCTTCACAGAGGATCGTTTCACTTCGGCTCGCGCCGAAGCCAGGGCGTTCCTCTCCACAGGCTTGACTTCCGGTGGAGCTCACCGTACGCAACAAATCCATCGCGGCGTTCGCATCACGGTCTTTCGTAAAGCCGCACGCCGCGCATCGAAACTCGCGCTCGCCCAGTGACAGGCTCTCCTGGATGGCACCGCACCCGCTGCACGTCTTTGAAATTGAGAGCCAACCCCGACGGTTTTCCGCCCGCTCCGTATTCTCGCTGCTATCGCTCGAGAGCCCAATTCCAAACGAAACGAGCCACACCGCGGGCGCCGCAGGTAGACTTCTTGTTGCGACGTAGGGTCGAGGCGTATTTTGTGGCCGAGCGTCGGGAGCAGTGCTCTTTCCATCGCCTTCATAGGTGGGGGAACTATAAGTGAATGTACGGAATATGTCAAGAGTAAATCTGGTTCGCAAGAAAATTCCGGATCTTAGGCAAATTGAGCATATGTGAGTAGGTATCAACCGATTACTAGGGCGCAGAGTAGTCGTATCCGACCTGGTTGTGTCAGAAGCGTACTTCGCATTGCACGCACATTACGAAGTGCCGAAGAAGATGGCGGTGAAGGTACTTCTCGCGTTTCTGCAGTCCGCGTTCGTGGAACCCGAAGAGCACGGTGTCGCGTCGGAGGCGCTCGAATCCATCCTTGTTTCCGCCCAGAAGCCGGGATTCGTAGACAGACTGATACACGCGCAGTATGGGAACATTCCCGCTGCTCTGGTAACCTTCGAGAAAGCGTCTGGTAAGCTGGACAGCGCCATCTTGCTCCGGGCATGACTTCGAGCAGGTCGGTGGTGCTCCTCTTATAGAGGCTAGGCGTCAAGCCGAAACGTCCTCTCGGGCAAGCCGGCGTTCAAGATTCGTCGGGAGCTAGCCCCAAAAATGGCGTCGGACTTCACCGACAGGATCAGCGAGTTCAAGCACTAGGGCTTTCTTGAGCATAGGCTGCGGTTGTGGGAGGCTGAGTTGCGGTTCTAGCTCATGAGCTGCGGCGGTGGTGTTGACCGGTCGTTCGAGTCGAACCTGGACTGATAGGAAATTCAAAAGCGGTTCAGCGGTGGATCGAATTGGCGCGACAGGTGTGATTGTAGAAGTGACGAGGGGGAGCTCCGGAGCCGGTTGTCGACCGAAGGCGTAGAAGCTTCATAATAGGCGCGATGCTAAGATAGGTTTTCTGGAGGAAGGTCATGAAGAAGTCTGTTTCCGTCACTCTCGCTCTTCTCGTGGGCGTCACGATCGGGGCGACGCTACCCGTGACCCGGGCGCAATCGCCGGGAGGCGAGCGCACCGCCTGGTACTTCTACCGGGTGACATGGGGGCATCAGGAGGAGTTCGTGGAGCTGTTCAAGAAGAATCACTATCCCGTCCTCAAAGAGCAAATGGGCGACCGTCTCGTCGGTTTCAAGGCTTACGTGCCCATGTACCACGGCGACGGCCGCGCCGATTGGACCTTTGCAACCGAGATCGTCTTCAAGAACGACGAGAAATTCATTTCGCCTTCGGGTGACGAGGCGATCGCGCGGAGGCTCTACTCCGACTTCGCCAAGTTCCGCTCGGAAGAGGCCCGGCGCTTCGAGATCCTGGACGCGCACTGGGACGTGCCCCTCCGCGAAGTACCGATGGAATGACCGCGCTTTCGCGTTCACGCCCGAGCGTCTCACGTCGGCCAGGAGGCCGGAATCGTTCTTGAGGGCGGAAGACCGGCACGAGCGGATCCGCCTGCTCCTCGCCCCGCGCACAACGGCAGCTCTTCACGATCGAACCTTGGGACGAACATGACCAGAAGACCGTCGCCAACGTCCATCCGAACGACTGGGTCAACCCGGAGCCCTCGGGCCGTTACAACCTGGTGGTCTTGGGCGCCGGAACGGCCGGGCTCGTCTCCGCGGTCCGACGACGAGTACATCGTGGTCGGCCGACACGGGCGGGTGGCTGGCATCGTCGAGGCCGAAGCATCGATGGTCGATATCCTTATGACGTACGCGGCCCTGTAAGCTTCGCGAAGGAGACACGAGATGGACGGACGGATTACAGTCGTATTGGGGTAACGCTCGATGCGCGGCACACTAGCTGTTCTGATGGCCGCCGCTCTCTTCGCTGGCTGCACCGGTGCTGATGAGCCGGTGAGGGAGGAGGCAGGGCCGCGTCGGCGCCCCGGCGCCCCTCCCACCGTCCCCGTCACCGAGGCGTTGCTGGATCAAGGAAGACAGCTCTACGTGAGCAACTGCCGCCCCTGCCATGGAGCCACTGGGCGCGGCGAGGGACCGTCGGCCACGAGCCTAACCGTCAGTCCTGGAGACCTGAGTGAGCCGCACGTCATGGACCTGCGCACCGACAGCGCCATCGCCAGCCTGGTGGAGCACGGGGCCCGGGAGATGCCGGCCAGTCCCCACATCCGCGGCCCGGACCTTACCGCGCTCGTGGCCTTCGTGCGCTCGCTGAGCAGAGAAAACGTGCGGACGGTGGCGCTCCAGCATCTCGCTCAGCGTGAGGTCGAGGATTTCGTCCCCGTCACCGAGGAGATGCTTCGGGATCCACCGCCGGGCGAGTGGCTGATGTCGCGACGTACGTACGCCTCGTGGGCCTACAGCCCGCTGGATCAGATCCACAAGCGCAATGTCGGCGAGCTGCGCCTGGCCTGGGCCCGTTCCATGGAGAGCGGGGGTCAATACACGACGCCTCTGGTGCACGATGGCGTGATGTACCTGGCCAATCCCGGGGACGTCATCCAAGCCCTGGACGCGCGCACCGGTGACCTCATCTGGGAGTATCGGCGGGACCTGCCCGGCGATCAGCGGTACCGCAACACGCGCAGCTTGGCGATCCTTGACGACAAGATCTTCCATCTGACCGTCGATAAGCATCTCATCGCTATCGACGCCCGCATCGGCAGCCTGGTCTGGGAGACCCTGGAGAACGAGGTCACCGACGGAATCGGTCACTTGGGAGGTCCGATCACCGCTGGCGACAAGGTGATCAGCGGCCGCTCCTGTGCGGCAACCGCAGGTCCGGAGCTGTGCTTCATCGCCGCGCACGACGCTGCCACCGGGGCGGAGATCTGGCGCACCCACACGATCCCCGGTCCAGGAGAGCCGGGCGACGAGACCTGGGGTGCGGTCCCCTGGCCGGAGCGCCGGCATGTCGGTGCCTGGGGTGTGGGCAACTACGATCCGAACCTGAATCTGATCTACTGGGGAACCTCGGTGCCGGCACCTTCTCTCGAAGTGCTCCGCGGCACCGCCGGCCTGGACGTCCTGTATTCCAACTCTACTCTGGCGCTGGATGCCAACACCGGCGAGATCGTCTGGTATTACCAGCATCTGCCCCGGGACAACTGGGACATGGACCACGTCTTCGAGCGCTACTTGATCGACCTGCCGGTGGCCCCCGACCCTGGAGAGGTCCCCTGGATCAACCCGCGAATCGAGCCGGGCGAGGTGCGTCGCGTGCTCACCGGGATCCCGGGAAAGACGGGCATCATCTATACGCTCGACCGCCAGACCGGGGAGTTTCTCTGGGCGCGCGAGACGCTCTACCAGAACGTCATCGACGCGATCGACCCGGAAACCGGAAGGGTGCAGGTCAACGAGGAAATGATCGTCCAGCCCTTCGAGGAGATTCTGGTCTGCCCGTCGATTGGCGGAGGCAAGGACTGGCCGGCAGGAGCCTATAGCCCACGGACCGGGCTCATGTATCAGCCGCAGCAGAACATGTGCAACCTGCTGGTCGGAAACACCGACTCGCCTACACCGGAAGACGGCTACGCCCTGGGCTGGACCATCGTCGAGGACCCCACCGTCGACGCCGAACCCTATACCGCGGGGAGAATCGACGCTGTCTCGATTCGAACGGGGCGCACAGCTTGGACCGTGCAGCAAAGGGCCGGACTCATCGGCAGCCTCGTTGCCACCGGTGGCGGGCTCGTCTTCGGGGGCGACGTCGACCGCCGCTTCATGGCCTTCGACGACGAAACGGGCGAGCTCCTTTGGAAGACGATCGTCAGTGGGCCGGTCTCGGGCAGCGCGATCTCCTACGAGGTGAGCGGGCGGCAGTACGTCGCCGTGGCCGTTGGCGGTGGCTCGGCCTCACCGGAGCGCCGGGTGCTCTCGATCCACACCGAGCTCAAGCCGCCGCAGCACGACAGCCTGGCCATCTTCGTCTTCGCGCTACCCGAGTAGGATGTGGACTGCAACTCGCCCCCCCGCTCGTAGGCGTTGAGGCGGTCCTCCGCTTCCCGGGCCCAGAGCAGCGTCGAAGCGAGTGAGGCCGTGCCGAAACGCCCGTCCTCAGGCGGACAGTTGGTGTCAACCGTCTGCCCCCGTGACCGCCCAGACCTAGTCCCATTCAAGGGGCCAACAAGATGATGCCCCTGCGCCCAAAGCCTCCCAAGACTCTTTCCTCGCTTGGGCTCGCGCCCGCCGATGCTCCCTTTTCCGACTACCCTTGTGATTCGTCCGTCTCCTGCTGCGCCCCGTCGGACAAATTCCGCCCCTTTGCTAGCAGCGGCCAGGATTTAATGTCCTATGATTTCCCATCACACCCATCGCCGAGCTCATGATGGCGCACCGTTTCGCTCCGTCATTGTCCTCACCGGGAAACACGGTTACGGCAAGGGCGAATTCGTCCGCCGTTTTAATTCGGATCTGCTTCGGTTCGGATGTCATCGTCCGAGCCGTTTCAGGTCGGTTTCGGTCAGTTTCGTTCTCTTCTTTGAACGGCGAAGGAATCGCTGGTGCCATTTAGCTAATTCTCTTTGTAAGACGCTCGGCACCGGACCTCAGCTCAGCGGAGGGCTGGAGCTCGGCCGGATCGAAGGCGTCGACCTGGATCGCCTCGTCGCGCGCCTCGTCCGCATCCTTCAACTTTTCGCGCTCGGCCTCGGTGATAACACCTGCCGCGAGCGCACACTCGACCTGCAGGTCACCGGGTACGCAATCGAGCAACCCCGCCCGAACCGCGTCGCGGAACTTGGTCTCCACCGCGAGAGCATCGACGGCCTTGCCGAGCGCCGCCTCCAGCCGCCCCAGACCGGGCTCCTCGGGGCCCGTGATGTAGATATCCGCGGTGAGGCGGCGGCGGGCCTCATTGTCCTCGAGCAGGCTCCGCGCCACGGAAGCCCCAAGGCGATCGCTCGGAGTCTTCTCGCGCTTCCCGAGAGGAAAGATCAGCGGGCGTAGGAGCCATGCCACGGGCCGGTTGGGCAGGTTATCCAGCACTCCGGCGAGGGCGGTCTGGATGTCGTGCAGGGCGTGCTCAGCGGACCACTGGACGAACGGCACGTCGCCATCGAGCTTGCCGTCGTCTGAGAACCGTTTCACTGCGGCGGACCCTAAATAGAGCCATCCCAGCGCATCGGCGAGCCGCCCGGTGATTTTTTCCCGGCGCTTGAGCTGGGCTCCCAACGTGCCCATGGCCGCGTCAGAGATCAGTGCAAAAGCGGCGCTGAACCGCGTCAGTCGCTGCAGGTAGGTCCGCAACGGTCCTCGCCCGGGAACCCGCGCCAGGTGCCCGTTCGTGAGCCCAAGCGCGAACGCCCTGACCGCGCTCTGGAACCTGAAACCGACGTGTCCGAAGAAGGCGCGGTCGAAGCCTGCCACGTTGCCCGCGGCAACCGAGGTGATCTCCTCCTGCACGTACGGGTGGCAGCGGATGGCACCCTGGCCGTAGATGATCATCGACCGTGTCAGGATGTTGGCTCCCTCCACCGTGATCCTGTGGACCATTCTCTTGGGATTCTGCTTCGACTCGTAGAGCCGGGTCATTTTTCTCCTTAGTCCATTCGCGTTAGCCACTGGCCTTCCTTTCCTTATCAGGTCTCTCTCATGGTGGGTGTAAGAAGGCCACCACTTCTTACAGACTGATTCGCCAGGGAGAGCCGACCCGAGACTCCACGGCGGCGCGGCTTCGGTAAGTGCACACGAATGGAGGATGTCGAGCTCGAGGCACTAGCCCGATGTACTGGGCCAGAAGGGACGCGGAGATAAAAAGGAACTTCGAGGGCGTGGGTCTGACGCACATTTGACTTCCGCACGCGGCTAGGTTATATCGCGCGAAGCGGAGGCGTGTTATAACTTCTGTCGCTGCGGTCCTCTTTTCTGTAACCTCTCGCACTTCTTTGCCAAACATTTTCTGGAATCTGCGCCTCCGCTCGACCCAGCCCTCACGCTTATTCCTGTCATTAATATCTCTCGCCATCATCTCAAAGCCTCCTTGGAATTCGGAACCGAGTGCAGTGGCCATCCCTCCTACGCGGCCGCGAAAGCGGCTACGCATCGGGACTCGGGGACGAGCCACGCAAAGCAAAATATTCAATTTCGTGACTTGCCCTTGCTAAGTACCCTGTTTCACAATTACGGTGGCATTCGAACGCCGATGCATCCCGGCTGGCTGCGTTGCTCGCCGCCTTCCGCAGCGAACCTGTGGAGCGGAGGGCTAGGCCGCCTCAGCGGCCGAAGTGGAAGGATGCTCATATATCCAGATAATTATTCGCTCCTCGCGCCTTGCCAGACGGGCGCCTCGGCGTTCTCGGTGCGTCACCGTAATTATGAAGCAGGGCACTAAGCCCTCGCTTCTCGATAGTTAGTGCACGAAGGGCATGATTTCTTACACGTTGAATTGGCGAAGAGCTGAGCCGTGGTCTCGCAAGGGGTTTCTGAAGAGCGCGGGCTTGAGTCCGTCCTTGGCCGGCCGCTCGAATGTAATTATTCCCGCCTTGGTCGCACTCACTATCATGAGGGCGCACTGAGGCGCACTCATTATGAGGAGGAATTCTGATGCGAAACGCAATAAAGAGTTTGGCGTTCGTGGCAGCAATAACTGCCGCGGCATTCATATCATTTCCGGCCAAGGCCGATGCGCAGCATGGCTACGGGCATGATTACTACGGCCATGGCTACGGGCATGGTTATGGGGGTTACGGCCCGTATGGTTATGGGGCGAACGGATACTCCGATAGCGGAGCCGTTCGGATCGAAGTCAACCCGAAGGAATCCCGTGAGGACATTCAAGTTTACGTGGACGAGGCGCACGCCGGCGTCGACGACGACTTCGACGGTTTCTCTCAGAGGCTTTATCTTCCTCCGGGAAAACACGAAATCGAGATTAGGCTTGACGGATATGAGACCCTTCGGCTGGCCATTGTTGTCAGCCTCGGTAACACCTACCACATTCGTGGCGAGATGAAGCCTCTCGCCACATGAGCTCAGGGAGATTGGGGACGCATGATACCCATCAAAACAGTACTTGCGTCCCTCCCTCTCTGCCTATCTACGGAAGGTGCCTCTTCTCCAGAAGCAGATCGGAGAGCCGCTCGATAAGGATGCGGTCGACGACTGCGGGAGCCATCGTAGATTCCACCTGGTTCGGAATCATAGAATGGCAGCCGCTCCGGGTGCTCACCTCACCTATTCAAGGTGGCTTTCTCGTGGTAAACGCCCTGTGATTTTGCCAACAGGCGGTGGCAACTAAGGGACTTTTTTTGTAACTTTCGGCCGAACGAGCTAAAATAAAGCAATCCGCCGTCAGCGCCCCGTTGCGGGAAATGTTCCCTTGAAATCAGAAGGCGGAATTGTAATTTTCGTTACTCCATCCTCGGCTCTGCCACATGTGGTGGTACGCAAAGGCTCACCAGCATTGCTGTGGTTCGTTGAGGGATTTCTCAAAATAATGAGAAGTGTGTGTTTCTGCTCCGCCGTACTGACTTCCGCGATGGCTTGTCCTCTCTGGGCCCAGGATTTGGGAGAGCAGCTACCTGCCGAGTTCTTCAAACTTCGACAGCTCCCGGGCAGTGGCCTCAGCTTCGCGTTGCGCGAAGAACTCGAAATCGGGGCACTGAAAGCCTCATCCCTGACTTTCGAGGAGCAGGCAGAGAAGGAGTTTTTCAGGCTCAGCAGGCCCCACCGCAAACGATCTTTGTTACAGCTTCCAGAGAATCTCGAGATTGGGGCTGTGGAGGTTTTCCGCGGGAGCGACAGCCGCTGGGTGTTGCAAACGGGTTTCGCCCTTTCCCTGTTCGCCCTCTCGCAAGAGCACGGCCAGAATACGTTCAGCAAGCGTACGACCGGTGACAAGGACAACCTTTTTAGGGTGGGGCACTTCGGGGGAAGAACCCTGACCACATTCGGCGCGGCCGGCGCGCTATATGCAATCGGTAAGGTCACGGACCGTCCACATCTCCAAGCCACGGGCCATCAAGCCCTGGAGGCACTGTTGTTGACTAAAATGATGGTCGTAGGGCTCAAGCATTCCGTTGCGAGAGAGCGCCCCGACGGCTCCGATTTCAAATCGTTTCCCAGTGGCCACTCCGCCGCCACCTTCGCCATAGCCTCGGTTCTCCACCGCAACTACGGACTCAAAGTGGGTGCCCCCGCCTATGCAGTGGCTAGTCTTGTCGCGTACTCTCGGGTTCACGGTGGCGTACATAATCCTTCAGACGTGATTGTCGGTGCGGCACTGGGAACGGCTATCGGGTGGACCGTGAACCGTTTTCACGTCAAGGGGATGGCACTGATTCCAATACTGGGAAAGGACACTCGCGGACTAGCGATTGGAATCCAGTGGTGAGGCCTGCCTTCAAAACACAGAGCCTCCTCGAACGGACATTTCCCTATTTCTCCTCTTCTTTTTAGCCCCTAATCATTATGAGAGGGTAACGTGATGCTGAATTGCCGGGAGCTCACGCGCATGATTGCCAGCGACGAGCTAGCCGAGGCCAGGTGGTCGCTGAGGATGGGAGGATGGCTTCATCTGCTGATGTGCCGGCACTGCCGCCGCTACGCGACACAGATCCGCACCCTTGCTGCGGGAGCTCGGAGGTCTTGGGGACCGGAAACCGAAGACTCACTAAGGCTCGATCAGCTGGAGCGCACAATCCTGGAGCGCTGTTTCGGTGAGTCGGAGGGCTCCATTTCGTCGGCGGGTGGACTGGGACGCCTTAAGGATCCCGACGAGCCCCAGCGGTCGTGAGAGCTTGCCCTATTTCTCTAAACTCGACACCGGTCAAGTGGAGCGAATCATCGGGTTGGATACAACGCGAGGTGACCACCGGCTTCTCGGCAAGCGAAAGGGTCATGACTCTTTGGAGGTACGGCAAACGTTCCGTACACAACGTCTCCAAAGAACGGCGGATTGAAATTAAAGTCTACATCGGGACATTCATGATGCAGTCTATGGTGCGTATTCCAGCCATCGTGAACGCCGAATCCAGAGCAAGCTGAACAGCGAATCCGGTGAAGCCGAACGCTCATCGAAGCGGTGAAGTGTTGGGTGACCTCCTTTCCACTGATTGAAAACGTGAACCTATCTTACCTGCGTGTTGTGTAGCAAGGGGCGGCAGGTCGGTGCCGGAGGGAGCGGGCGTAAGGAAAGACGCGAAGCGACCTTCCCGCTCCCGTAGGCAGCGACCTGCCGCGGCCGAACCCCGGGCGATGTGGGGCTGGTTTCGGGGGGTTGCTGGGGTATGGCCTGGCTCGAGAAGACGCTTCCTGAGGCATTCTCGCGCGTCGTTTTGGCGCCGCATCGTCTGGTACCCCGGGTTTGGCGGTTTCACCCGTTTTTATCGCATCGACGCTGTGGTCCCTCGCTCGCTCATGCATCGGCGTTGTCAGATGCCTTTGGCGCAGCCTTGGTCTTTCTCAGAGAAGCTCCTTTGAGAGTGATGCGGTGCGCGCTGTGGAGAATGCGATCGCAGATAGCGTCTGCCTGGTTTGGGTCGCCAATCGCTTCGTGCCACTGCTTGAGCGGAATCTGGGTCGCGATGAGTGTGGAGCCACGCTCGGCGCGGTCTTCGATGACCTCCATTAGATCCCGTCTCTCCGATTCTTTCAGCGGGTGAAGCAGCCAATCATCGATAGCCAGTAAGTCCAGCTTGGCGAGTTTCGTCAAAAGCCGGGCGTAGGAACCATCACCACGAGCGACCGCGAGCTCGTGGAGCAAGCGCGGTGCTCGCACGTAGCATCCGGTGAAGCGGCGACGACAGGCCCGCTCCACGAAGGCGCAAGCCAAGAACGATTTGCCAATCCCCGTCGGGCCGGTGATGAGCAGGTTATGGCGCTCACCGACAAAGCGGCAGTTGCCCAGGCTCAAGATCTGTTCGCGGTTTAAGCCTCGAGGCGCTTGGAAGTTCACGTTCTCCAAACATGCCGGATAGCGGAGCTTTGCCGCTCGCAGTCGTCGAGAAAGCTTACGCTGTTCGCGGGCGGTCCACTCGGCATCGACCAGGAGTCCCACACGTTCCTCGAAGCTCAGCTCCTTGTATTCGCTCGAGCTCAACTGGGTTTCGAACGCGGACACCAAGCCGAACAACTTCATGGCGTTCATCTTTTCTATCGTTTCGGGTGTCAGCATCGGGACTCTCCTCCTTCGTAGTGATCCGCGCCTCGGATGTTCTCGTGCTCCTCTCGCGGTTTCGCTTCGGCGTCCGATTCGAGCACCACACGATCCAGACCAGCCGAGAGAATGTTTTTCA
Source organism: Candidatus Marinacidobacterales bacterium (assembly GCA_965237685.1). Taxonomy (GTDB): domain Bacteria; phylum Acidobacteriota; class Vicinamibacteria; order Marinacidobacterales; family SMYC01; genus CBDEGF01. The sequence continues at coordinate 592,382 of CBDEGF010000002.1, read as the reverse complement.
CCGTGCGATAGCTGTAAGAGCTCAAAGCTTCCGCTCGTGCGCAAGCGGCCTCGAGACGCTCACTGCCCCAGCGGCTGCCTAGTCGCATGACTCCCAGGCAAGAGCGAAATCCCTGCTCCGGGTGAGGCCGACTCTCTAGAATCCCCGCAACCAGCCTTCCCGTGGCGCGACCTGACTGCTCCGCCCAGTGGAGCAGCCGCGACGGCGTCCACTCCAGGTGCTCCCGATGCGAACGTGGCATATGCTCCGGGTTCGTGGAGTAGTGCCCCTTTCCTTTCTTGCGGGGATGCGACGCGACGCGCTTTCCCTTGAACAGGACCTCCACCACCGAGGCCGTCACCCGTGCCTCGACTTTCTCGTGAATGAGCTGATAGGGAACGCTGTACAAGTTGTTCTCCACCTCCACGTGGTAGTCGATGTTCACTCTGCACCGCTTCCACGTCGATAACTCGTAGCTCTCCTGCGGTAGCGGTTTCAGTACGGGCCGGTCTAGCCTTTCGTACAACTCCCGCCGACTCACACCGAGCTTCTGCATCGGACGCGCATTCAGGACCTCTAACTTCTCCCAGATGGCTTCGTTCAGTTCCGCCAGGCTGAAGAACGTGCGATGACGAAGCACCGCCAGGATCCAGCGCTGCGCCACCTGCACTGCCGACTCCACCTTCGCTTTGTCTTTCGGCTTGAACACCCGAGCCGGGACCACAACCGCACCGTAATGCGTCGCCAGCTCTTCGTACGTCCGGTTGATCCCTGGCTCGTAACGGTCCACCAAATCCACGCCGCTCTTCAAGTTGTCCGGAACCCAGATCTCCGTACTGCCACCGAAGTAATCCGACATCCCCTTATGGGCCTTCGCCCACGATTCCAGCGACTGGTTCAGTGTCGCTTCGACGTAGGTGTAACTGCTCGCGCCCAACGTCCCGACGAACAGCTCCATTTCGACGAGCTCTCCCGTTTTCGGATCGACGATGTGAGGCTTCTTCCCCGAAAAATCGACGAATGTCTTCTCGCCTGCTCGATGCCGTTGACGCATCGTCGGGTTCAGCTTCTTCTTCCACTGACCGTACAGCTCGCAATAACGGCTGTAGCCGTACGCTCCCGGCTTATTCTCCGCGTACTCCACCCACAGCTGAGCAACGTCAGCTCTCGGTGACGCCTCAGCTCCTCGTGGAATAACGGCTGTAGCCGTACGCTCCCGGCTTATTCTCCGCGTACTCCACCCACAGCTGCAGCAACGTCAGCTCTCGGTGACGCCTCAGCTCCTGATGTGGGCATAGTCCAGACCCGGCCGTGCGCCAGACGAGCCCGGCGGCGGAAACAGCCCTGCCTCCAGCTCCCCGTCGCTCAGCTCCTCCGGGAGCGGCCAGCTCAGACCACCCTTCTTCGCCTTGGCCAGGTACTCACTCACCGTTCCAACCGCCACGCGAAGTGCCTTTGCGATCGTGCGGTGAGTAAAACCCAGCTCGTACTTTAACCTTAGAAACCTCTCGTATTTTTCTCATCGATAACCTCTTAGCTGCCATTTCCTAGATCGTCCTCCTTCCGGGTACGACCTAGAGTGCCTTGAAACGTGCTATCGATGAGCGTTCGCGATGCCGGAACCGGCGTTCACGTTGCCTGGAATCCGTGTTCACCTTCCCCGGAATCCATGTTCACGATCCCCGGAATCCGTGTTCACGATGCTTTGGAATGGATGTTCACCTTCGGCTGGAATCTGCGTTCACGATGCCCCGGAATACGCAGCGGGCCATCCGGCTCGAGGAAACCCGCAAGAAGATCGCCGACGGTCTCGCCGCACTGGATCGAGGCGAGGGCATTGATGGAAAGGAGGCTTTAGACAGGCTCCGCAAAAAGAGCGACGCGCGCCGACGCAAGCGCTCATGAGCGACTTTCAGCTTTCTCCTCAGGCGTTTCAAGATATCGATTCAATTTGGGAGTACGTCGCTCAAGAAATCGTTCGCGTGCTGCATGGTGCACGAGACATCAAGAACCTGCTCTAGAGAGTCTCTTCGAGAGATCGGGGATGCACCATGACCGAATCTAGCAACACAAAACGCAGCTTCACCGTCTGCGTCCGAAACGCTGGCTACGAGACCTCTTTGGGGCTCTACAAGATCTATCCCGTTCTTCCTGACACGGAGGCCGAGAAGGAAAGCGATATTCGGGTTGTTGATGAGAGCGGCGAGGATTACCTATATCCATCCCAGTGGTTCGTGCCCATCGAAGTTCCCAGTGACGTAGAGGCTGCGCTATCCGAGCTCCATGTGGCCGCCGCTGATCTGAAGCGATTTGTGTCGGAGAGTCTGCAGCAGCGACTCCAATCCCAGCTCGACAGACAGGACCACGAAGTTCTCGCTGACGCAGGCGCAAAGGTTCCCCAGTTACCGGACGCACGAACTTCCTCCAAACTTCGCGCTTCTTTGCCAAGTGGGGCTCCATCCAAGGGACGGTCTCCATCATGTGCTTCCCTACCTCTTCGGGGGTCATCGAGCCGTCGGCCATCTTGACCGCGTTCAACGGTCCTCGGCAGCGTCCACGAAGATAGCTTTGGGAATCATGGCGTGCACACCCTTCGTTCCATCGACGAGCTGGGTGATGGAAAGATCGACAGCGACGCTCGAGAGCATGTAGGCGTCGTCGCGGGTGAGGTGCTTTTCGCTCACCAGGAAGTCAATCATCTCTCGCACCGCCAGCTTCGCCGCTTCGTCGAGGTCCACGTCGAGCCCCATGGTGATGAAATGCGTCGGCGGCTCGGCCCGCGGCCAGCGCAGACGCATGTCCTTGCGAGTCACGAACTGGAAGACGCCAACGAGAGAGGTTTCGAGCGCCGACACATCGACCTCTCCATTCCCCTGGGCGGCGTGGCCGTCGCTTACCTGAAACAATGCCCCTGGTACGTGCACTGGTAGAAACAGCTTCGTGCCCGCGACCAGCTCCTTGAGGTCCATGTTTCCTCCATGAAACCAGGGTGGAGAGGCGTGGATTCGTCCGTGCGGCGGGGCCACGCCCAGGTTGCCGAAGAAAGGACGCAAGGGGATCTCGATGCCCGGAGCAAATCGCGCGACCATTTTTCCTTCGTCGAGGGGGACGATCTTGCCGCGCGCATAGGGGAAGTCCTCGGGCAGGACCCCGCGCCCGGGCGAGAAACCGTTGCGAGCGAACGGGCTGGCGAGCTGAACGCTTAGAATCCGGACCTCGAGGACGTCGCCGGGCTCGATGCCCTCGACGTAGATCGGTCCGGTGAGAATGTGCCCGCCTCGCCGGAGCGGCGTACCCCGATCGGTCACCTCGCGATGGATGTCCCGCAGCGATTGCTTGATGTGATCGGGAGGAACACCCTCGCGCTCGAGTCGTTCGGGGCTCGAGGTGCTCAGCGTCTCGATTTCCACCGTGTCGCCGGATTGGATGCGAAGGACCGGGGCGGAGGTGGGATCGAAATATCCCCACACCACCGTCTGCGATGTGGGCTTGAGCACGTGGTCCGCCGCGGGACGATCGGCTTGCTGCGCCACGGCGGCTTCCGCCAGCGCCAGCAAGCAGCTCAGCAACACTCCCCGACTCATGGTTTCCCCCTTTTGCGGACAGGCTCGACGACACCGCGCTCGACCGGGCGATGCGGCACGGCCAGTGATAGCTCCTCGAGCCAGCCGGGCGCGACTTTGAGGCGCGCGTTCGATTCGCGCCCGGGAAGAATCATGAGGAACCTCTTTCCGTCCGGAGCCACGTCGTACGATGGATTGCCATAAGCGTTCGTGCGATAGACTCCCTCGAACAACACTTGTGGCGCCCCCACCTCGAGCTCGGGCTCCGTCGCGATGGAAACCCGCATCAACCGGCTCCCCTCTCGATAGAAGAGCTCCGAGCCGTCCGGCCCCCAGACTGCCTCGGCCCCGCCCTCGGTCGTGATCTGGACCGGCTCACCGGGCCCGGGAAACGGCAGCAGGTAGACCTCGTTCCGGCCGGAGCGGTTCGACACGAAAGCAATCCATCGGTCGTCCGGCGAGAACATCGGGGCCAGCTCGTTGAAGGGAGTCACGACGAGAGGTCTCGGGTGACGCTCACCCTCCATGGGCAGGATCCAGATATCCCGTTGGGTGGACGGATGGACTTCGTAGAACGTGAGGAATCGGCCGTCGCGCGTCCACGAACCGGGGACCTGCTGGTTCTCCCGTGACAAAAGCTGCTCGGTGACGCCTCCCTGCACCGCTCTCGAGTAAAGACCCAGGCTTCCTTCCCGCTCCGAGTTGAACGTCACCCGCTTCCCGTCCGGCGTCCAGGTCGGGAAGAGGTTCTCGCCCTCGTAGGTGGGAATCAACCGACGACGTTTCTCCCCCGCGTAGATCCAGATGTCGCGGCGGCCGCTTTCCTCGACGATACGCACCGCGATCCGCCCGTCCGGGGAAACGCGTGGATACCAGAAGTCCTGACGAAGATCCGACACCGGCGTTGACTTCCCGCGCCGATCGACCCAAACGAGCAGGTGGTCCGCAGCCATCCCTCGCTCGACGTAGACGAGAGCTCCGTTGCGAGCGATCGCGAAGTTCGCGACTCCAGAGACCGGGTGAGCCGGAACCTTCTGCGGCAACGCTGTCTCGGGGCCCGTCACCCGAAGCGCCTGGAGATCGAACGGAACCGCAAAGAGTCCCGCGAGCTTCGCGTACACGAGGTGCCCTGTCGGTACGTAGCGGGCGTCCGAGCCCCCGCGAAGAAGCTGTTTGCGCTCTCCCGTTTCGAGGGAGAGCACGGCGATGGGCGCATCCTGCGCCTCGTAGCTTCCCCATACGGTGAACAGTACGCTCTTTCCGCCCGGCAGGATTTCGGGCCAACGGTGACTGTGCTCACCCTGATCGACTTCGGGAGTCGTCAGTACCGTTGGCGTGCCCCCTTCCGCGGACACGCGATGGAGGCCCGACGCACCACTCGGAGCGAACACGATGTGATCGTCCGGACCCCAAGCGGCGCCGCGGCTGTCGGCAGGTGCCTGGCAAACCGTTCGCGGCGAGCCTCCGGCCCGCTCGATCTTTCTCAGCTCGCCGGCGGCGAAGAATCCTATCCACTTGCCATCGGGAGAGAAGAACGGATTCTGGGCTCCCTCGGTGCCGGGAATCGGGCGGGCATCGAAACGATCGAGCTCTCCGACGTAGAGCCGTGTCGATCCGTGCTCGAAAGCAGCAACGACCAGTAGGGCCCCGTCCGGCGAGATGGCCATAGGCCGGGAGGAGCCTGTTTGCAGGGAGCTGACGTTCAGCTCGATCACGGAGCCTCCAGAAGTTTGTACGGGTGACGCCAAGACATGGCCACCCAGAAGCGCTGCCCCCGCGGCCATTGCCAGAAGACTCCGGCCGGTCTTTCCTCCCCGGAGGGGCTTTCCCTGTCCGCCGCGGAGCTCACGGCTCACCATTCGTCATGCCCATTGTCTACCCGCGCCATTATCGAACCGCCCGAAGGCCACCTCAACAAAGACGAGCGATGATAGTTCTCCGAAGGTGCGCTCATTCGGGCATTCGAGAGAAAACTCTTCGAATCTGGTGGCCTTTCTTGCCCTGAAAGTCGCCGGTTGCCCGATAGCTATCCACCCACCGCTCACCACTCCAGGCGCCCTCGTACTCAGTCGAGAAATCAAGTATTTCGTCCACTTCCTCATCGCGCGTACTGAAAAGCACCTTGTATTCGTTCGGTGCGAGCTCCCGGGCGTAGACTGCGTGTAGTGGTTTGCTCTTCTCTTGGCTGAAGAGCCCGACGTGATCCCCGTACCTCACCACGATGTGCTCACCGGGGACGGGTACGCCGTCCGAGAGATCGATCATCTCGACGCTCCAAACGCCGTCGAGCTCTGACGGCGCTACCGGAATGCGACTGAGCGTCCTGCGGATCACGTGATCCTTGCGCTCGCCGGCCACGCCAATGTGGCGGATCACTCGCTTGTCGACGCCTTCCCACTGCTCCTCGTAGCTTCGGCTCATATCCAGCTCCTGACCGACGAGATTCGGGCCCGTATGCAGGAGCCGCATCTCCTTGTGAGGAGCCTCGATGTGATAGACGGCCGCCGGTCCCTGTCCGAAGTAAGCGCGATACCGACCATACACGATGGAGGTCGAGCCGGCCACCGACACCGTGCCCGCCGTCTCGTCGAAGATGTCATAGCGAAAAACGCCGTCTGGGTTGGGCCGGCCAGCGCTGGCTTGCGGCAGCGACAGGAGGGAGCGTTCGTCCCAGTTTACCGACGCCGGCTTTCCTCCCGTTCCCTCTTCCGCGATGACCGACGTCTGCAACGTAGCCATGAGCATGAGCGGGGCGATGGCTACAGCTCCCAGGCACTCCCAACTCCGTCGCATGAGCTCTCTCCTTTCCGGACCGGGCACTCAAGCTTGCAGCACCTGCGTATACTAGCCCCGATTGGAAATGAAGTCTCTATCGACAGGCTGCCGTAATGGAAGAATTTCGGATCGGGGCTAACGCACTGCGTCCACTCACGGTGTCTTGACACTTCACCCAGATAACCGATAGATTGGCTCCACCTAAGAGGTGGCCAATGGCCCTCGGTTCCGGTACTCGGCTTGGTTCCTACGAAATCCTCTCATCTCTCGGGTCTGGGGGGATGGGGGAGGTGTATCGAGCGAAGGACCCCAAGCTCGAGCGCGAGATAGCCATCAAGGTCCTGCCTCCCGAGATGGCCTCCACCGAGCGGCTGAGCCGATTCGAACGAGAGGCAAAGGCTGTCGCCGCCCTCAACCATCCCAACATCGTCACCGTTCACTCGGTCGAGGAATCCGACGGCATTCACTTCATTACCATGGAACTGGTGCGGGGGAAGACGCTCACGGAGCTGATCCCGAAGAAGGGCCTGGCGCTGAACAAGTTCTTCGAGTTAGCCATTCCCCTCGCCGATGCGGTGAGTGCGGCCCACCAGAAGGGCATCATCCACCGGGATCTGAAACCCGACAACTTGATGCAGGACGAGGAGCGGCGGCTCAAGATTCTGGACTTCGGCCTCGCGAAATGGAGGCAAGAGCTCCTGGAGGCAGGTCGGAGCGAGCTACCAACCCAGGCGGCCACTGGAGAAGGACGCGTTCTGGGGACAGTGTCCAACATGTCTCCCGAGCAGGCGGAAGGCAAGACGGTCGATCACCGCTCGGACATCTTCTCGATGGGAATCACCCTTTACGAGATGGCGACGGGACAGCGCCCTTTCACAGGAGAAACGGCCGCTTCCGTTCTTTCCTCCATCATCAAAGAGACGCCTCGTTCGGTCACGGAAGTCAATCCCGCGCTGCCCAGCCTCCTGTGGAGAATCATCCGGCGGTGCTTGGCGAAAGACCCATCACGTCGCTATCAGTCCAGCCTCGATGTGAGGAACGAGCTCGAGGAATTGAAAGGGGAGCTGGCCTCGGGAGAGCTCGAGGAAGGAGTGGTTGTTCCGAAGCGCTCTCCGGTCGCGAAGTGGTTTGCAGCAGCCACCGTGGCGATGGCCCTGGCCCTCGTGGGAGAGCTGGTCTACTTCCTCCGAGAGTCATCGAGCATCCGTCTTCGCTTCACCAACCCGATTCAGATCACCTCCGCAGCGGGCGTGGAAGACTTTCCCACGTGGTCTCCCGAAGGCGAGCGCCTGGCATTTCAGTCGGACGAGAGCGGCAATCCTGACATCTGGGTGACCCAGCTCGGAGGCGGAGGAGCGGTGAACCGAACGATGGGTCGCGTCGAGGAAGACCGAAGTCCGAGGTGGTCTCCCGACGGGAGCCAGATTGCGTTACTTTCGGGGACGGACGTCTTCGTCATGCCCGCGGTGGGTGGCTCGCCTCGCAAGGTGTACGCTCCGGAAAGTGCGCGCGTCAGTTTTGGAGTTGACTGGTCGGCGGACGGGGCCGAGCTTACGGTCGTTTTCGGGGCACCGGAAGGGTGGTTCATTGACATCTTTTCCCTCCCGTCACAGGAGACGCGGCGAATGTCTCTTTCGAGATTTTGCTGGGACATGAGCGGGTCTCCTGATGGGAGCTACTTCGCTTGCGTCGACGCGCACAATCCACGTGATCCAACCACAAGCCTCTGGCTTTTCCCTTCCACCGGAGGCGAACCCATCGCCGTAACCAACGGGAGCTCGCGCGACTGGAGCCCGAGCTGGTCCTCGGATGGACGCCGGCTCTTTTTCGTCTCGAACCGCGGCGGGAGTATGGATCTCTGGCAGCAACGCATCGGGGATGAAGGGCCGGTGGGTGCGCCGGAGCCCTTGACGGTCGGTGTCGGAATGCGAAGGGCGGCCTTTTCTCCCGATGGGACGAAGCTCGCCTTACTCCAGGGGCCAGATGGTGTCGAACGTGTGGCGCGCGCCCATTCTCCGCGAACGACCAGCGACCTGGGCCGATGCCGAGCAGATCACCATAGGCCAGGCATACACCGGCATCAGCGACATCTCTCCTGATGGCCGGAGACTCCTGGTGGGCTCCGACCGTTCGGGGAATCGGGATCTCTGGGTGCTCCCCGCCGAGGGGGGCGCTATGACCCAGTTGACGACGAGTGCCGGGGGGGGAAGATGGTCGCCGGACGGACGGGAGATTGTCTTTACGAGCCGGCGCAGCGGAAATACGGACCTCTGGGTGATGCCGGCCGAGGGGGGTCCTGCCCGACGGCTCACTCGAGACCCAGAGCTGGATGTCACCGCGATCTGGTCTCCTGACGGGACGGAGATCGCCTTTGGCTCGTACCGGAGCGGTAACCCGGACATTTGGGTGGTCTCGGCGGATGGGGGTGAACCGCGCCAGGTGACGGATCATCCCGGAGTCGATCAACTCCCCGCGTGGTCGCCCGACGGCAAGTGGTTGGTGTTTCAGTCCCATGGGCGCGGGGCCCGTCTCTGGCGCATTCCCGCCGCCGGGGGAGAGGCCGAGCCCGTCACCGAGGGCAGGTCATACGGACCTCGCTGGTCGCCCGACGGCAAGGAGATCTACTTCGTGCGACCGACCGACATCAACGCCAACATCTGGGCGGTGTCGCTCACGGACGGGCGCGAGTACCCGGTGACCGATTTCTCGGGACGGCACGGGAGCCTCTTCCTGCACTCCCTCGCCACGGACGGAGACTACCTCTACTTCGACTGGGAAGAAGAGCTCGGCAACATCTGGGTCATGGACGTCGTCCAAGAGTGACGGCGTATCTCACACGATCGGATTCCTGAAAGGGAGCATTGCGGTGCGCATTCACCGTGAATCGTCTCATGATCTGAGGAACCTTCGACGGCACAATCGACGGTTGGCGTTTCGTCCAGGAGACACGGTTAACCATGACGGGTGGCGACCGCGACGGATTTGCTCGAGCAGGGTGTGCCCGTCGAAGACGTCCAGTACCTCCTCGGACACGCTGACGTCCGGACGACACGGCTCTATGACCGTCGGGAACAGAAAGTCACAAGGAATTTGGTGGAGAGGATTTCGATTTAGCGTTCGTCAGGCTGTTTTAAGATCGCGCTCTGCGACACGACAACACGAATGCCTGCCGGTTCAGCCCCGTGCGATTTCGGCTTGATGACAATCTCAACGTCACGGTCCAGGGCGTTGAGGAACTTAAACAGACGGTCTGTGGAGAAACCTTCCAGTCGGCCACGCTTAAGTGCGGACACTTTCGGCTGGTCAATGCCAAGGAGCGCTGCAGCAGACACCTGAGTCAAACGACGCTCATCGAGGATTTCGACTATACGACGAGCAATCTCTGCCTTGGCAAGCGCTTCGCTGGCACCGGGAACCGCAAGGTCAGCAAAGACGTTACCGCTGCTTTGTTTGACTTGGGTTTTTTTGCTCATCGTGTCTCTCCTGGGTGCTCTTTGAGCCACTCTTGATGGTGCTCTTCGGCCCGTTTTAGTCGCTCCTTAAGGAGCTCGATGTGCTGCCTCGGCGTCTGAATAGCCTTCTTCGATTTCTTCTGGAACGTATGTAGCGCGTAGACTGCACCAGCAAACTTGACTGTGTAAACTGCTCGATACGTGTCTCCATCATGGTCCTCAATGATTTCAAGGACCCCAGCCCCACGAAAGCCTTTGAGAGGCTTCGCGTCTACGTGCTTCCCTCCTGCTTGGGCAAGGTAAAGCCCAAAGCCCATCTGTCGGCGTACGGCTACAGGGAAACTTTTAAGGCCCTTCAGCGCAGACCCAACCCAAAAGAGCGGTTTCAGCACCTCCTTTCACATTATGCTATTTTTAGTATATTTTTGCAAGAGCGGGTTTCTCGCTGCCGGCGCCGTGCTGGTCTCACCATACTTCTACTCCTTCGGCACTGCCTGCACGCACCACGGGCTAACCGAGCAGGTCTTCTCGGAGGTTTACCTGGCCTGCCAGGAGCAGCGCCGGCCCCAGACGATCCGCGACAAGCACTACGTTTTCGGCTACGTCCCCGAGCAGCGGTTCTTCGGCTTCGAACAGATCGCCGTCCTCGGACATGCCGTCAAGACGGCTACGGCCGAGCGCGCCTTGCTCGACGCAATCGATCGACCCCGGTACGCCGGCGGCATCGGTGAGGTCTCCCGGATCGTCGCGCGGGCAGCCAGCAAGGTTTCGTGGGACGCCCTGCTCGATCTCGCGCGCAAGTGGGGCTCGTCGGCATTGGTACAGCGGCTGGGCTACTTCGTCGACCTGCACAGAGTCGACGTGCCCGACCAAGTGCGGGCGACGCTACTTAAACTCGTGCGCCCGCAGAGCAACATCCAGCTCGGGGGGCGCCGCAAGTGGAGCACGTCTGGCAAGCTTGTCCGAGCCTGGAACGTCGCAGATAACGTCCACCTGCGTATTCCGGGGCATCGTGAACGCAGATTCCAGCCGAAGGTGAACATCCATTCCAAAGCATCGTGAACACGGATTCCGGGGATCGTGAACATGGATTCCGGGGAAGGTGAACACGGATTCCAGGCAACGTGAACGCCGGTTCCGGCATCGCGAACGCTCATCGATAGCACGTTTCAAGGCACTCTAGGTCGTACCCGGAAGGAGGACGATCTAGGAAATGGCAGCTAAGAGGTTATCGATGAGAAAAATACGAGAGGTTCTAAGGTTAAAGTACGAGCTGGGTTTGACTCACCGCACGATCGCAAAGGCACTTCGCGTGGCGGTTGGAACGGTGAGTGAGTACCTGGCCAAGGCGAAGAAGGGTGGTCTGAGCTGGCCGCTCCCGGAGGAGCTGAGCGACGGGGAGCTGGAGGCAGGGCTGTTTCCGCCGCCGGGCTCGTCTGGCGCACGGCCGGGTCTGGACTATGCCCACATCCACGAGGAGCTGAGGCGTCACCGAGAGCTGACGTTGCTGCAGCTGTGGGTGGAGTACGCGGAGAATAAGCCGGGAGCGTACGGCTACAGCCGTTATTGCGAGCTGTACGGTCAGTGGAAGAAGAAGCTGAACCCGACGATGCGTCAACGGCATCGAGCAGGCGAGAAGACATTCGTCGATTTTTCGGGGAAGAAGCCTCACATCGTCGATCCGAAAACGGGAGAGCTCGTCGAAATGGAGCTGTTCGTCGGGACGTTGGGCGCGAGCAGTTACACCTACGTCGAAGCGACACTGAACCAGTCGCTGGAATCGTGGGCGAAGGCCCATAAGGGGATGTCGGATTACTTCGGTGGCAGTACGGAGATCTGGGTTCCGGACAACTTGAAGAGCGGCGTGGATTTGGTGGACCGTTACGAGCCAGGGATCAACCGGACGTACGAAGAGCTGGCGACGCATTACGGTGCGGTTGTGGTCCCGGCTCGGGTGTTCAAGCCGAAAGACAAAGCGAAGGTGGAGTCGGCAGTGCAGGTGGCGCAGCGCTGGATCCTGGCGGTGCTTCGTCATCGCACGTTCTTCAGCCTGGCGGAACTGAACGAAGCCATCTGGGAGAAGTTAGAGGTCCTGAATGCGCGTCCGATGCAGAAGCTCGGTGTGAGTCGGCGGGAGTTGTACGAAAGGCTAGACCGGCCCGTACTGAAACCGCTACCGCAGGAGAGCTACGAGTTATCGACGTGGAAGCGGTGCAGAGTGAACATCGACTACCACGTGGAGGTGGAGAACAACTTGTACAGCGTTCCCTATCAGCTCATTCACGAGAAAGTCGAGGCACGGGTGACGGCCTCGGTGGTGGAGGTCCTGTTCAAGGGAAAGCGCGTCGCGTCGCATCCCCGCAAGAAAGGAAAGGGGCACTACTCCACGAACCCGGAGCATATGCCACGTTCGCATCGGGAGCACCTGGAGTGGACGCCGTCGCGGCTGCTCCACTGGGCGGAGCAGTCAGGTCGCGCCACGGGAAGGCTGGTTGCGGGGATTCTAGAGAGTCGGCCTCACCCGGAGCAGGGATTTCGCTCTTGCCTGGGAGTCATGCGACTAGGCAGCCGCTGGGGCAGTGAGCGTCTCGAGGCCGCTTGCGCACGAGCGGAAGCTTTGAGCTCTTACAGCTATCGCACGGTGAAAAACATTCTCTCGGCTGGTCTGGATCGTGTGGTGCTCGAATCGGACGCCGAAGCGAAACCGCGAGAGGAGCACGAGAACATCCGAGGCGCGGATCACTACGAAGGAGGAGAGTCCCGATGCTGACACCCGAAACGATAGAAAAGATGAACGCCATGAAGTTGTTCGGCTTGGTGTCCGCGTTCGAAACCCAGTTGAGCTCGAGCGAATACAAGGAGCTGAGCTTCGAGGAACGTGTGGGACTCCTGGTCGATGCCGAGTGGACCGCCCGCGAACAGCGTAAGCTTTCTCGACGACTGCGAGCGGCAAAGCTCCGCTATCCGGCATGTTTGGAGAACGTGAACTTCCAAGCGCCTCGAGGCTTAAACCGCGAACAGATCTTGAGCCTGGGCAACTGCCGCTTTGTCGGTGAGCGCCATAACCTGCTCATCACCGGCCCGACGGGGATTGGCAAATCGTTCTTGGCTTGCGCCTTCGTGGAGCGGGCCTGTCGTCGCCGCTTCACCGGATGCTACGTGCGAGCACCGCGCTTGCTCCACGAGCTCGCGGTCGCTCGTGGTGATGGTTCCTACGCCCGGCTTTTGACGAAACTCGCCAAGCTGGACTTACTGGCTATCGATGATTGGCTGCTTCACCCGCTGAAAGAATCGGAGAGACGGGATCTAATGGAGGTCATCGAAGACCGCGCCGAGCGTGGCTCCACACTCATCGCGACCCAGATTCCGCTCAAGCAGTGGCACGAAGCGATTGGCGACCCAAACCAGGCAGACGCTATCTGCGATCGCATTCTCCACAGCGCGCACCGCATCACTCTCAAAGGAGCTTCTCTGAGAAAGACCAAGGCTGCGCCAAAGGCATCTGACAACGCCGATGCATGAGCGAGCGAGGGACCACAGCGTCGATGCGATAAAAACGGGTGAAACCGCCAAACCCGGGGTACCAGACGATGCGGCGCCAAAACGACGCGCGAGAATGCCTCAGGAAGCGTCTTCTCGAGCCAGGCCATACCCCAGCAACCCCCCGAAACCAGCCCCACATCGCCCGGGGTTCGGCCGCGGCAGGTCGCTGCCTACGGGAGCGGGAAGGTCGCTTCGCGTCTTTCCTTACGCCCGCTCCCTCCGGCACCGACCTGCCGCCCCTTGCTACACAACACGCAGGTAAGATAGGTTCACGTTTTCAATCAGTGGAAAGGAAGGTCACCCAACACTTCATCGCTTCGATGAGCGTTCGGCTTCACCGGATTCGCTGTTCAGCTTGCTCTGGATTCGGCGTTCACGATGGCTGGAATACGCACCCCCCGGGACGTGCTCATCTCGAAGGAGGACAAAGCGCCTCGGCGCGTGCTCTTCTCGAAGAAGGAGCAAGGCCCGTGATCGAGGACAAGTTTGTCGACCTCTAGGATCCTGCCGCCTGACGAGTTCGCCAGTGCATTCCGTTACTTGACAGCGATTGTCTTCCCTGACTTTCTTGGTGGCCTTCCTCGTTTACTTCGCGAGCGGGTCGGGGCGAAGTTGGAACTTCACGACCTTGCTCGTCGTGCCTTTACCACCTTCGAGGTGAAAAGGCGTTCGGGTGCCGTAAGTCGCCCACACCCCCTTGCCTTTCCAGCCGGCGTTCGGATCATCGATGCGGCCATCCATCCACTTGGTGTAGAACCCGAGCGGATACGGCACGCGCATGACGACCCACTCTCCCTCCTTCAGGGCCAGCAGCCCTTCGGACCCATTGCCGGTGTTGATCGGCACGTTTCTGCCCAACCCCAACGTGTCGAACTGATCCACCCAAGTGTAGTAGCTGGCCTCAGCGCTGCCCGAATCCGTCACGCCTTTGAGTTGCGGGAGCGGCTCCGGATAAAAGGTCCAGCCTTCGGGGCAGTGCTGCCCGGTCGCGGTCGGCCCATTGAGCGGCCCCCTGCACTTGCGGCGGTCGAAGCTGGCGAGGTGCCCGCTTGCGAGGGGCGTCCAGACGACGTCGTTGCGGTCGATGTCCATGCCCCGCGGTGAGTACCCCTGCACGGGCGCGTTCGGGTTGCCCCACGGCAGCTCGTAGATTTCCGCCAGAGCCGTCGCCGGCGGGTTCGGCCCCGGGTCCAGCCGAGTGATCGAGCCGGGGAAGCCCAACGAGGATCCCCAGATCGACCCGTCGACGGAGCTCACGGCAACGCCGTAATAGCCGGCGTTGATCCGCTTGTCCTTGGTGGGATCGATCGGCTCGTCGGGTTCCACATACGCGTCCCGTTTGCCGTTGCCGTTGGTGTCGAGGATGAGCGCGGTCCAGCCCTGCGACTTTTCCTCATCGCCGGTCTCGTCGAACATCTTCGTGTTCAGCCAGCCGATGACCCGGCCGCCACCGCTCGTCCACAGCGTGTGGTTGGCATCCTCGGCAAACACCAAGTGGTGCGTGCTGAAACAGGTGCTAATGAGGCTGAACTCCTTGGTGGCGGGATCGTAGACGGCGAGGTGGCGGCCGGCTCGCTCGACCGGGAACAGCTTCGCCGACGGATGGTCCGACCCCTCTTTGCAAAAGCCCGGATTCTCACTCGGGCGGACTCTCGAGGTGAGCCAGACCCGCCCCTTGTGATCGAGCATCGGATTGTGCACGTTGGCCCGACTGTTCCAGATCGCTTCGTCCCCCCAGTACGGTGACGGCTGTAGCGGCGGCCCCGCCGCAACCGGGGTGTCCGGGTCGCGAACCGGTACCTTCACCTGGCTCGCCGTGTGACGCACCGGATCCAGCACGGGCACGTAATCCGCGCTGGCCTCGAGCGCTCCGTAGATAGGGCCGTTGGCGTTGACGGTGGGATTCCGCTTGTCGGTGGAAATCTCATCGTGGAGATACGCCTTGGGGTCGGCCCAGTCCCACTGGGTGATGACGACGTTTCGCTCCACGCCTTGCGGCCGCGGCGGTACCGGCGGCCCTTCGCCGGCAACGATCCGATCGGTCCAGTCCGCGAACATCTCCAACGCCCGCTGTCGGCCCATCCTGTTGAGACCGTTGTTCATGCTTCCGCCCGCCTGTCCCGACTCGATGCGCCGATCCCACGCGGCCAGCAGGGAGCCGAACTCGCCGAGCTCTGCGGGGATCTCCCGCGTGGCCTTGTTGCCCATCTGATGACACGCCATGCAGCCACCCGACTTCAGGTTCCTGATCCACTCGGCCTGGCTTTCCATGTTTGGCGAAATGCCATTCCCCTGGGCCCCCGTGCCCGGGAACTCGTTCTTGTCCGGCACCTGGATCAGGGAGAACCAGTACCCGGCCGGGTAGTATTCTGCCGCCGCGCGCGGATTGGGTGCCACCACCGCCGTGAGGTTCTGAGTCGTGCCCGGTGTGACCCGAACCTTCGGAGAATCCACCAGCCCGTAGCCGCGCACCCACACGTCGTAGGTCGCGTCGGGCAGATCTGGCACGACATAGCGCCCTTGATCGTCGGTGACCACGATCTTGTTGAACCTGGTGGGCAGGTCGGTCGTTTCCGCGATCACCCAGACGCCTGCTTCCGGCCCCTGCGCGCTGGTGACCACGCCGCCGAGGTCATGGTTGTCAATGCTGACCGCCTCGCCGGTGGGTTGGCAGGCACTCATCCCGGCCAGCGAGACGGCCAAGAACACGGCAATGCCCGCCCCCACCATGCTTGCATACAAAACTCTGTTCGTCCTCATGTCCCGCTCTCCTCCCATTTCCTCTCAGGGTACTGTCAGTTGACGACCTTTGAGCCGGCCGGTCACCGTAGACGTTCTTCTGTGCCCTCGTCAGGCGGCGCAAGTTGCCGCGTGCCAAACCAGGAAGGCGCGAGTTCGGAGCTCTCGCTGATGGGCGGCCGTAAGGGATGACGTCCGACGCGGAAGAGGTTCTGGATGACTCCGTGCACCGAGAGAAATCGTTGCGCTTGACCAGCAGATTGTCTGATGATTTCCGGGGGAAATCGATATCCGTGGTAGCTCGGCGACTTGCTGTTCATTGGCCCAATTCTGTCATCTGTCAGTGACCAGCTCAATTTGACAGTACCCTCCCAGGAGAGGCGCCGGTGCTCCCGTTCTGCGGGCGGGATCGCGCGGAAGAGCGCACCGAATGACCGCTCTAGCGGGGCGGCGAGGGCAACTTCGCCGCCCCACATCTTTTTGCTCGCGACCGGGGAGGAACCGACCGCCAGTTTTCGTCTTTTAGGGGTAGCACCCCGTCGTGTCCAAAAACTGAAACGGCCTGAATGCAGCTCGAACACCTGTCGGCGAGACGGCGGAGCCGCAGCTGGGACAAGCCCGCCCTGTGCAGATAGGTGCCGAACAAACACGCGGCGATGGAGGCGGGACGCGTTACGTGGCTTCCCGGTAGTAGTATTTGAGTAGTCCACCCAAGCGCTGCCGACACTGTACAGGGCGTTGACGATCCTCGATGCGCTCTTCGGGCTCGATCAACGCGTTCCCGAGCCCTTGATGGTTGCGCTCTCCATGATAATGACGAACGAATTCGGCGACGGCCCGGCGCAGCGATTGCTCACCGAAGAAGATCATCCGATCCAGGCACTCGGTCTTGATCGACAAAACAAACCTTTCGACGTAAGCGTTCAAATTCGGGGAACGGTACGGCAGCCGAATGACGTCAGTGCCCGCGTCCTCGATCAAGTCGCGAAAGTCGGTGGTGAACTTCTTGTCGCGGTCCAGAATGAGGAATCGCTTGCCGAGCAGAAAGCCGTCGACCGGGTCGGTGAGATTCCGGCCAACCTGCATCATGCACGCGCTGTCCGGCCCGGGAGTGATTCCAGCAATGTGCACTTTTTGCGAAGAGAGCTCGATGACGACGAGCACGTAGTAGGTCACGAGCCTACCGAACGTGGCGACCTCGACGGTGAAGAAGTCGGTTGCCGCCACGGATTCCCAATGGGCGGTCAGAAAGGTGCGCCACGGTGTCCGCTCACCTCTCTCCGGTGCGGGCTCGATGCCGTGTTCTCGGAGCGTGTTTGCGATGGTGCCCCGCGCAACGCTATGCCCGAGATTCGAAAGAGCACCTCGTATTCTCGTGTATCCCCAACGCGGATTTTCCTTCGCTAGGCGCACGATGAGCTCGGTAATCTCGACCATCACCCGCGGTCGGCCGGGCTTTTTCTTCCGGGAGCTGTAGTCCCACTTTCTGGCAATCAGTCTTCGGTGCCACGCGAGCAGCGTGTCGGGCGTGACGATACCGGCGACTTCCACTAGAAGCTTACGGCCGAGAGCTTTGCCTTTTACGGCGAGCCGTCGCCGCTCGTCGTCGGTGAAGCGAAGTTTCCTCCCACGGAGCCGAGCCTTGAGGACTTTGTTCTCCTCGAGCAAGTAGACGATGGCGGCCTGTTGGTCCCGTTGAATCCAACCAGCGACCGCGACGACCAACAATGTCAGGGGTTGGACGGCGTGCTCATGACGGAGGATTCTAGCTTCCCTTGGCGAACCACGCGAGGTCGTCGTCTGTCCGAAACGCCCCGGCCTACGCGCGTTCTGAGTTCGTTCGTGTTTTTGGACACGACGAGTTCGAATGCTCGAGCAACCCCAGCGCCGCTTTCCACAACTCCTCCGGGATCAGCCGTCCGTGTGGCTTCGCCCGCCATGCTTCGAACTGTTTCACAACGTCTTCGAGTTCTGCCTTCTTTGAGCGCATCGATGGCCTCCTTGAGCAATCTCGCCGCTCAGCTTACGAACCCAACAGCACCTAAGTCACGCACTGCTGCCGCAAGGACACCCTTGGCGGAACCAAGCGTAGACGCGTTTGTCGGAAACACCCTGGCTGACGCGGGTCTTGAGTTCGTTCGTGTTTTTGGACACGACGGGAGCATCCACCGTGACTTTTCGGCCCTGAGCATCATCGCCAACCGCTCGCCCCCTGTTCCATAATTGACCATTCTCAATGACTATAGTAATATTCTGCTTATGAAGGAAGTCAGCGTCTCTGAATTCAAGGCAACGTGCCTCGAGCTGTTGCGCAACGTGGAAGAGACGGGAGAGCCCGTACTCGTGACGAAGCATGGGCGACCAATAGCGGAGGTCCGCGCGCCCCAAAAGAAGCGTGGCCGGAGCCCTTTCGGGTGCATGAAAGACCGGATGGAGATTCTGGGCGACATCATCTCGCCGGCGGTTCCGGCTGAGGAATGGGAGGTGTTGAAGCGGTGAGGGCACTTCTCGATACGCACGTGTTCCTCTGGTTCGTCTCCGGGAGCCGCAAGCTCGGGCCGAAGACGAAGCGACTGCTGGAGCGTGCCGACAGCGAACTCTGGCTTTCGCCCATTTCTATTTGGGAATGCCTGATTCTGGAACGCGATCGTCGAATCCGACTCGAGCCCAATCCGCTTCGCTGGGCTCGGGACGTCCTTGCTATCCATCCGTTTCGCGAGGCTCCGCTCAATCATGAGGTCGCGCTCCAAACTCGTGCGATCGCAATCATGCACGAAGACCCGGCCGATCGCTTCCTCGCCGCGACGGCGGCGATCTATAACCTCACTCTCGTGACTGGAGACGAAAGGCTTCTCGAGGGGACGGGGTATTCGGTGGCGCCAAACGAATGAACCGGCCGCGTCGCCGCTAGTGGCACTCGGCGCAACACCGACTCATCACACCGCACGGTCATGGTTTTCTCATCGTTCAACCTGGATTACAATCGACACGGAGTCGGTTGAACGCCGTGCCCGAGAATCCACCATTGTTGTCAGCATCCAACCTCAAAGCTTCACTTGTGGGACGGCCACCAGAGAGTGGCGGTGATGGAGGGTTCGCTGGCTCCGCGATGATCCATGGGTGTATCTCCCAGCAAGGAGGAAAATCATGTGCTCTGAAGGTTTGCATGGGACGAGGAGACTGGCCACATTGACGTGCACACTGGCAATTATGGCTGGCCCCTCGCTTGCCGCAGGTCAGGAGGCCCGCAGCCCGGTGGAGGTACCGGGTCCCGACCAGCTCCCGGCGGAATTGTTAAAGGTGGCAGAGGAGTTTCGGGCGATTCGGGGGTGGGGCGACGTTCCCGACTACGCCGCCACCGTTCAGAAGCAGAAGGCAGAGCTTCCGCGGTTTCGGGATCAGCTCGACGCGCTCGATCCTTCGGAATGGTCGGTGCACGCGAAGATCGACTATCTCCTCCTTCGAAGCGAAATGGATCGGCTAGAGTTCGATCTCTACGTCTGGCGGCAAACCAGCAGAAATCCGAGCTTCTACGTCAATCAAGCGATACGAAACGTAGGGCAGTTGCTGACCGGATCACGCTACATGCGTGGCGACGTGATGCCTTACAGCAAGGAGAGGGCGCAGAGGATTCTCGAAGCACTAGCCGAGACCGAGCAGATCCTCGCTCAGGGACGCCGAAACCTGACGGAGATCGTGCCCGAGCTGGCCGACATCGCTCTGCGGCACCCCGGCGGCGGGTACTACACGGAAGGCGGACAGCTCGAGTTCATCGTTGAGAACTACCGGAAATGGGCGCAGAAAACCGCCGAGCATTTTCCCGAGCCGGAGGCGGCTCGGCTCGTGCCGGCGACCGTCGAAGCGGCCGAGCACTTGTTCGCCTTTGCTGAGTGGCTCGAGGAAAACCGGAGCACGATGAAAGGCAAATACTATATCGGTAAGGAAGCACTGGACTGGTACACCCGGCACGTTTTGTTGCAACCGTACGACTCCGATCAGCTCAAATTGATGGCCGAGATGGAGCGCGCCCGAGCGATCTCGTACCTTCAGTTCGAGATGCAGAAGAACCGACGCCTGCCGAAGATCGGTCCAGCAAAAAAGATCCAAGAGTATATCGCCTGGGACGACGAAACGGCTTTGATCACCAGGCGATGGTACACGGAGCACGGCCACGATATTTTGAGTGATCGCGACTACATACCCGATGTTCGTGTCGAGAGCGGGGAGTACCTGCTCCCTTTCGGCTACCTCTCCTTTTCCTATGAGGAAAAACCGGGTATCGAGAGGGTCATTCTCGTACCGGATGAGCATTGGCGCGCCATCTATTCCAACATGGGGTTTCGGACGGAGCCGGCCGTGTTGTGGGGCCACGAGTACTGGCCGGGCCACGTCTACGAGCGATTTGTTCACCGCAACAATCCGGACCCCATCCGGCGCGGGCACCGTGACGGTGCGCACAGCCAGGGTTGGTGCTTCTACCACGAGGAACTTCCGGTAGCTCTGGGTTTTCCTTATGTCAGGGGGCCCCGCGGCCGAGAGCTTCCCTTCATCAACATGCTTCAAAGGGCTGAACGGATTTCTATGGGAGTCGATCTGCTGACGGGCAAGATCACTCCGGACGAGGCGTTTGTGCGTTTCCGGGAGAACGTGCCTGCCCTGGGCTCTGGCCTCGGCGCCACTCGGGAAGAAGCGTTCGAGGAGATGGAAGGGGTGCTGGTACGCGGGCTGGATCATTGCCAGACCGGCAAGCTCCAGGTCTTCAAGTTACTGGCGGATCGCAAGATGCAGCTCAAGGAGGATTTCGACCTGAAGCACTTCCACGACCAGATCATCACCCTGGGATCGGTTCCGTTGTCCCTCCTCCGGTGGCAAATCACCGGCCTCGACGACGAAATGGAGAAGTTCTGGAGCCCGGTAAGACTCTCTTCCATCCTGGGACAGGCGTCGAACTGAGCTGGTCTCGTGCAACGGCCAGGAGCCCGGCTTTCGCTACCGGGCGTAGTGGAAAGCACCGAGTAGCCCGTTCTCTTCGGCATCGAAGGCGAGGAAGGGGACGCTCTGTTTCGGGCGCACCGGATTCGCCGCGAACGCTTCGGGAGCGATCACCGCCGCCGTTCCCGAAGCGTTGTGGTCGGCGCCGATCTCTGGAGAACGGGCATCCGACGCGGCCATCGTCGCGGCCACCGACCAGTTCCGTGAGTGGGTCGAAAGCGAGGCGGATTCCAAGACCGGTCCATCGGGCACGCCCGCAACCGAGCAGGCCATGAGAAGGCTCACGCTCACCGGGGACAGGAACACCGAGCTCCCCTGCGTCGCCACGATCACCGCCCCATAGTGGATCGGACCGATGCCGAGCTGTATGGCGACGGGCAGGAAGATAGGCGTCAGCATGACGACCGCGGGACCCCCTCGACCCCTCCAGAATGCCGTATGATGCGCAGAACATGACAAGGAACGTCGCACAGGCACTGGCGCAAGGGATGAAGGCCTGCGGGGCGAAGTACGTTTTCGCGCTCACCGGCGCGCCCCAGGATTCGCTCATTCAAATGCAAAATCACGAAGGGATTCGGGTCGTTCTCGCCCGCAGCGAGCGCTCGGCGTTTTGTATGGCGGACGCCTACGCGCGATTGACCGGTCGACCCACGTTCGGCGTCGTCCAGTTCGGTCCCGGGGCCACCTATCTCCCGCCCTCGCTCATCGATGCGTTCTGGGCCAAGAGCCCCCTCGTCGCCATCAGCGCGTCGCTGAGCACCCAAATGAGGTACCGCCTCGATTATCAGGAAGTGGATCAGCTGCCGATGTTCCACCCCTTCACCAAGTGGAGTGGCGAGCTCCCGGCCCCCGACCGCATCTTCGACCTTCTGGCAACGGCCGTTCGGGCCGCGGTGAGCGGCGTTCCGGGCCCGGTCTATCTCGGGATTCCTCACGACTTTTTCCAGGCGCCGGTCAGCGATTCGCTACGCATCGAATGTGATGAATCGCTCCTCGAGGTGCCCGCCCGGCGCGTGGCTCCTCCCGCTTCCGAGATCGATGCGGCTATTGCGCTAATCGCGAGAGCCGAGCGTCCGGTCCTCTTCGCAGGGGGTGGCGTCCTTCTTTCTGGGGCCTGGGGGGAGCTGACGCGTTTCGCGGAAGCGCTCTCGATACCTGTCGTGACTTCTCTGTCCGGAAAGGGCTCGATCGCCGAGACCCATCCGCTCGCGGTGGGCATCGCGGGACGCTACTCGCGCAAGGTGGCCAACGACGTCCTCGCGATGTGCGACACCTGTCTGGTGATCGGCTCGCGTCTGGGCTCTCTTGCCACGGATGGATTCACGCTACCGAAGCCGGAGAGCCGGATTATCCACGTCGATCTCGATCCGATGACGCTGGGGCGGACGTATAAGGAAGAGCTTTCGATGGTGGGCGACGCGAAGACAACCCTCGGACTCTTCCTGGATGCGGTGCAGGATGCGCGGAGGCCCGCGTGGCGAGATTGGACGGAAGAGGTTCGGGGCAAGGTGGCGGACTGGCGCGCCAGGTTTCGGGAGATCGCTGGGAAGCCGATGCTCGAAGGGCGCATCGATCCGAGGTTCGTGATGCAGACGCTCGACGATCACGTGCGCGAGGACGATGTCGTAGTCGCCGACACCGGCTACATGGCGAGCTGGGCGTCCACTCTGATCGAACAGAAACGGGCGGGTCGATTCAGTCTGCGCGCCGCCGGCTCCCTTGGTTGGGCTTTTCCGGGCGCTATGGGCGCGCAGCTCGCCGTGGGAGACAAACGGCGCGTGCTCTGCCTGACCGGTGACGGTGGACTCGGCTATCACCTCGCGGATATGGAGACGGCGCTCCGGTGGAAGCTTCCCGTCGTGACCGTCGTCATGAACAACGCCTCGCTCGCCTTCGAGTATCACGTCCAGAAGTACCTTCACGAAGAGCTCTGTCCGGAAGTGAGTGATTTTCTCGACACCGACTTCGCCGCGGTCGCCCGTGCATTCGGTGCGCACGGGGAGCGGGTGGCGGATCCCGACGAGCTCGAGCCCGCCCTCCGCCGGGCCGAAGCGTCGGGGAAGCCGGCCCTGGTGGACGTGGTCGTTTCCCGCGAAGTCCCCGCGCCGACCACACGCTACGACTCCGTGCAGCCAAGGGAGCTGTGAGTCGCCGTGAGCCTGGCAGCGTGGCTCTGGATCCTCACCGGAGTCTTCTGCTCTGCCTTCCTCGCCGTTTCCTGGAAGGTGAGAAAGCGAGCCACTGCGAGCTACGCTCACTTCGTCATTGGTGGGGCCACGTTTCCGCTGGCGCTCGTCTTCTTCACCGACCTCGCCACCATCATGGGCGTCGCCAACTTCATGGGTCACGCCTCGAGGGGCTACGAGGTGGGGCTTCCTCACCTGGCCTTCGTGCTGGGAGAGCAAGGCTCGAAGATCCCCTTCGCCCTCTTGTTCGCCGGCCTCGCGGGAAGGTTCACCTACTACACGCTGCCGGAGCTGATGGACGACCTGCTCTTCCGGGATCGGCTGACGCGGATGCTCGCGGGGATCATCGCCGCCTGCATCATGATCGCCTGGGTCGGTGGCCAGGGAAAGGGTTTCGGCACACTGTTCCACGCCATTACCGGCGCCAACGAGACTGGAATCGTGCTGGCTTTCTCAGCCATCTTCATCCTGTACACGACGATGGGCGGCATCTATTCAGTCGTCTGGACCGACCTTTTGCAGGGAATCCTGGTTCTCGTCTTCGGCGGAGTGTTCTACTACTACGCGTTCGAGCCGGTCGGCTTCAGCCTTTCCGCGATTGGCAGCAGGCTCGAAGCGCTGGGAGCCTCCGAGCTCTGGAGCTTCTCCTCGGTTGGCTACGGCGTGCTGCTCGGGCAGTTTCTGACCGCCACCCTGGGCATCTTCGCCGCACAGGTTTACTGGCAACGCTGCTTCGCCGCCCGGAATGCAAGCACCGCGAGGATGGGGCTTTTGCTGAGCGGGACGATGGCGCTGGTGCTGGTCATGATGACGACCCTCGTGGGTCTCGTCATCCACACTCTGAATCCCGAGCTGGACCCGGCGGGCGCGGTGTCCTGGTTCCTCCAGCATCGAGTCCCGACGCTCGTCGCGGCGACGATCTTCGCACTCATCCTGGCCGCCGGCATGTCCTCGGCCGATTCGAACCTCAACTCCGCGGCGACACTCATCGTCAACGACCTTCTGCGTCCGCTCAAGAAAGACGCTTCGGATCGATGGCTCGTGCGAGCTTCGATCGTGGCGACGGTCGTCATCGGAATCTTCGCCGCGGCGGCCGCTCTTTGGTCGGACACCATCGTGGGACTGTTCGCCGCTTCCTACTCCATTGCCGGTGGCTCCATCGTGCCCTTGCTGCTGGTGGGGCTGCTCTGGAAGAATCGCTCGGGGGAGGCCTTCCGAATGGGCGTCCAGAACAGCAACGTGACGCCGTGGGGAGCGCGAGTGGGCCTTCTCACCGGGGGCGCTCTCACCCAGATCCCGGCTCTCGGTGAGCACCGGATTTTCATCGCCGTGGGCGCGTCGGCAGCGCTTGTGGTCCTCGTCTCGCTTGTGACAAAAAAGCCCTCGAGGACGAGCGCCGAAGGGAGGACGTGATGGCAGGAGAAACGGATTGGAGGGGTGTTTTCCCTGCGACCGCAACGCCCTTCACCAAGGATGGCGAGATCGACGAACGGGCCTTTCGCAGCGTCATCGACCAGCAGCTGGAGGAAGGGGCGCATGGCATCATCGTGGCCGGCAGCACCGGGGAGTGGTTCTCGCTCACCGACCGCGAGCGCATTCGAATCTTCGAGATCGGAAGAGAACAAGTGGACGGCAACCCTCTTCTGGCCGGCACGTCCGCCATCGGAACCGACCAGGCAGTGGCGCTCACCCGGGAGGCAAAAAGAATCGGCTGTGACGGTGCACTGCTGCTCCCGACGCCCTACGCACTACCGACTCCTCGTGAGGTGGTCGCACACTTCGAGTCGGTGGCGAAGGTGGGCCTGCCGATCATGGTTTACAACAATCCCAACCGAACGCAGATCAACCTCGATGCCACGTTGATGGATGCGATCGCCGATTTCGACTCGGTCGTGGCCTTGAAGGACAGCTCCAAGGATCTCTTCCAGAAATCTCAGACGCTGGATCGCGTCAAGGGTCGGCTCGCCGTCTTCACCGGCATGGAGCCCTACGGGATGACGATGATCCACCGGGGCGCGGTGGGGATCGTGTCGATGGTGGCCAACGTCTGCTGCGCGGACGTGGTCGCCTACTACGAACATGCGGCGGCCGGCCGCTGGGCGGAGGGGCTGAAACACCAGTCGGTGATCGACGCCGTCTACGCGATCATCTCCCGATTCGAGGCGGGGAACTATCCGACGGTGAAAGCCTGTATGAACCTCCTGGGGAGGCACGGCGGCTTCACGCGCCAGCCCTATCTGCCTCTTCCCGACGACACTCTCCAGAAGATGCAGGAAGCACTGGACGGCATCGATTTCTCCGCGCCGTCGAGGAGCTAGTGTCCCCACTCGGAAGTGAGGTTAGCATCGAGAGCGTCGAGGCGCCCGGATCGCAAGGCGCGGCGAGAGCGAAATACCGGGTGTATTCAACCGAGGCGCAACGCAGCGAGGCGGGATGCATCGGCGCTCGAATGCAACCTGACTTCCGGGACGGGGCACTAGCTTCTTCTCGAAACCAGGATTCTGCTACTCGCCGTGCCCGGGCCCCAGCCCGAGCCGCTGCCCGAAGGTAGCCGTCTGGTCAATAAACTCAAACGCGCTCCCGCAGGTCAGTTTGAGAGGGTTTGGCCTCGTCCCGTTAGACCGGTTGAATCGTGTCCTTGCGGCAGCAGTGCGTGACTTAGGTGCTGTTGGGTTCGTAAGCTGAGCGGAGAGATTGCTCAAGGAGGCCATCGATGCGCTCAAAGAAGGCAGAACTCGAAGACGTTGTGAAACAGTTCGAAGCATGGCGGGCGAAGCCACACGGACGGCTGATCCCGGAGGAGTTGTGGAAAGCGGCGCTGGGGTTGCTCGATCGGTATGCGCCGAGCACGATCTGCAGTCATCTCCGAGTCAATGCGGCGCGATTCAAACAGGTCCGAGAGAGTGGAGGGGCCGTTGTGGGCGAGAAGCGTTTCAAGGGGCACGGGCGAACGGGTGCTACGGGTCGGTCCCCGCGCACAGTACAGGATCGGAGCGCGGCGGAGCGGGTCACGGCGTTAGCTCCAAGTGGCAACGCGTTCGTCGAGCTGCCGCAGTTCGGCATGGGCTTAGGGGGCGGCATGATGACACCGCCGCTCGGCGAGGTTCAGCATGGAGCGAGCAGATGCCGTCTGACGGTGGAGAGCGCAGCGGGGAGCCTCACGGTCGTGACGGCGAGCGGCGAGGGTGAGAATGAGTTGGTCGAAGCCGTGTGTCGTTTCGTGCTCGGCGCGCTGGAAGGCAGCTCCCGAGCATGATCCAGCTCGTTCCCCAGCTGAAGGTGCTGGTTGCCTGCGAGCCCGTCGATTTCCGCAAGGGCATCGATTCTTTGGCTTGTGTGTGCCGGCAACAGTTCCAGCTCGACCCATTCCTCGGAACGCTATTCGTTTTCCGCAACCGTTCAGGCACGGCCCTCAAACTATTGGTCTACGACGGCCAGGGCTTTTGGTTGTGCCAGAAGCGTTTCTCGAAGGGGCGCCTGCAGTGGTGGCCGCGTCAGACGACGGATGGCGTTGCGGCGCTACCCGCCGAGCAGTTGGCGGTGCTTATCTACAACGGACTTCCGCTGCGAGCGGGGATGGCCGAGCCGTGGCGGCGGGTCGGTTGAGCCTTTCCAACGTCTTCTGGTAGCTCCAAGGCAGCCACGACTCGGGTGCTGCTCTAGCGTCTCGAGCGTGCATGGAGATGTTCGTCAGATAGTGCACCGGGTCGACACCGTTTTTTACCGCGGTGCGGATCATGCTCAGGAGCACGTCGCCCACGTCGGCGCCTGCCTGGGTCTTGAAGAAGAGCGAGTTCTTGCGATGCCGTTGTGAGGGCTTCAGCTCCTGCTCGACCTCGTTGTTGTCGAGGGGCACGCCCGGCACTTCGCGGAAGCGGGTTAGCCCTTGCCAGTGATTTTTGACGTAGGAAAAGGCTTTTCCAAGGCGGCTGTTGGGCTCCACCACGCGCTCGCGGAACTGCTTTTCGATCCACTCGTAGAGCGCATCCATCACCGGCCGGCTGTGTTGCTGGTGATATGCAAGCCGCGCATCGGGGGTCATGTCGCGCGTTTCGTCGTCGTTGCGGTAGATGGTCGCGATGTCCTCGAGCACCCGCTCGCAGTGTTCGGGGAAGGCTGGCTCGGCCTCGAAGAAGTAGCGGCGTGCGTGCACCATGCACTTGGCGGTAATCCGTCGCGGCGAGCGCGGTGCCATCGAGGAGGCGTCGGCCATATGGATGACATCGCTCTCCTGAACGGTGCGCTGATTCAGGAGCCGGTCCATGTTTTCGCCCGCATGCCGTCGTCCGCTCGCGTACAGGATGATCGGAGCAAGCGTGGCGTCCAAGCCGCGGGCAACAATGCCCGTGGTGAAGATGCCCGTGCGCTCGCCTTTGCCTTGAGTCAAGGTCTCGTTCTCCGCCATCAACGTGAGGATCCGTGCGCCGGTGTCGTCACTGTGAACCAGCGGCCGGTTCGCGGCTATCGTCTCCATGTGGCGGAAGACCGGGAACACGGCATTCGCCATCGCTTCGACCCGCTCGAACTGCGTGGAGGCGGCAAACGGAACCCCCGCCCACTTTTGCCACTGCGCCAGGCGGTGGTGGGGCATGCCCATGGCGTAGCGCAACACCGAAACGACCGCGTCCACACTCGGATGGTACTTGCTCGCCCAGGCCTGAGACGGAAGTGGCGCTGTGAACGTCTTCTGGCAACTTGCGCATCGCAGCATCTGGCGCTCGTACACCGTCGCCTGGATCGGCGGCTGAGCCTTCAGCTCCACATCCTTGTTCGCCGCATGGGTGTCGTAGAGCTTGCCCCGGCACAGTGGCTCGGGGCAGGGGCCGCTCGCCTTCAGCTCGGGATGCGAAACCGCTACGTGCTCGGCACCAGGGTAGTCCTTGGCCCCGTTGCGCCCGTGGCCCTTGTTCTTCCCTTTCCCCTTTGCCTTCGTGCGTTTCGCGCGACGTTCCGTTGTCGCCATGCCAGCGCCTCGACGATAGCGACATCGCAGCAGATGACGCACCGCCTCGAGCAGCACCGGACACGCATCCTCGGGAATCTCCCCCTGTTTTCCTCCCAGCCTGAGGTTACACAGTCAGCCAGCGTTTGTCCAGTCCTTTTTTCCCTCTCTCTCTGCCCGCGAGAAAAACAACACACCCGGCGTTCAGCTTACCGAATCGCCCCCACGTTCTCACGCACTACTACCGCAAGGACACGTTGAATCACAGGCCGTGGTCAGGTACTTACTCCAGTTCTCCGGGGAGACACAATGGACTGGAAGACAATGCTGGCGTACATCACGGGATCGGTCGACCGAGAACTGCTCCTGCGCAACGAGTACCTCGTTACCGAGAATCGTATTCTTCGAGATCAGCTGCAAGAGCATCACAACCCGCTCTACTGGATCTCGATGCTCTTGTTCGGGGCGTTTAGAGGTGAAGGCATGAACAAATTGAATCTGGCTTGGATCACTCGGGGTTTTAGGCAAAAAGAGGGCAACCTACGCAGAATTGTTCGCGCCCTGATGCTCGCCGCGGCGGCAGGCACAGCCGCTACCAGTCCGCTTATGGCCCAAACCCGCGCGCCGCTGACCAAGAGCGAGAAGGCGAAGCGCTGGGAGGTCGAGAACGAGATCGCGTCGCTCGCCATCATCGAGCGCAAGCTGATGATCCCGATGCGCGATGGCGTGCGCATCGCGGCCGATGTCTACCACCCGAAGGACACCTCCAAGAAGTATCCGGCGATTTGGGTTCGCACGCCCTACAACTTCAACTACTGGGACGTTGCGAACGGCGTGCCGCGGAACATGACCAGTGCACTCACGGCGATCAAGCGCGGATACGCCTGGGTTGTCATGCAGGAGCGCGGCCAGTTCTTCGCCGAAGGCGAGTGGGACGTCCTCGGCACTCCGCTCACGGACGGTGATGACGAGGTCGCGTGGATGACGCGCCAGCCATGGTCCAACGGCAAGGTCGGCACCACGGGCCGCTCGTCGACGGCCGAGTGGCAGTTGGCCGTGGTGGCGCTCAACAATCCGGGGTTCGCGGCGTTCAACGCGCAGGGGTTCGGCTGCGGGGTGGGTCGCATAGGCCCTTATTACGAGCAGGGAAACTGGTATCGCGGTGGCGCCTTCATGATGTACAACCTCACCTGGTTCTACACCAATCAGAAACCGCAGCGCCCGACGTTCCCGTCGAACATCTCGCAGGAGGACCTGGTCCGGTTGTCGATGTCGTGGGACCTCGCGGCGCACCCACCGGCGGTGGACTGGTGGAAAAAGGGGTACTGGATTCTTCCCGTGCAGGACATCCTTAAGAAGCTGGATGGAATGAAGGGCCCCTTCGCCGATCCGATATCCGTGGGCAGCGGCGGCGAAATGATCAAGCGCACCCCGAACGACCCGAGGTGGTACAAGGGCGCGCTGTGGCACGACAACATGCGGATTAACGTGCCGGGCCTGTAGGTACATGTCGTACTACGACATCGCCATCGGGCCCAACCTCGAGGCGTACAACTTTGTCCGGAAGACCGCAAGGGGGGCGGCTGCCAACCAGCAGTGGGCGATCGTCGCCCCGGTCGGACACTGCGCGTTCACCCGAGCGACGGAGCACACGATCGTCGGCGAGCGTGCATGGGTGATGCCCGGCTCAACTACCAGGAAATCATGTACGGCTTCTTCGACCGCTTTCTCAAGAGTGAGAAGAGCGCCGTGCTCGACGCTCTGCCCAAGGTCACCTACTACACCATGGGGATGAATAAGTGGCAGGCGTCGGACACCTGGCCGCCCAAGGGCGCGCAGCCGATGACGTTCTTCCTATCGAGCGGCGGCAAGGCGAACACGCTGAATGGCGACGGTGCGCTGGTCCTCAAGCCTCCGTCTGTCGACAAGCCGGACCTCTTCACCCACGATCCGATGGACCCGGTTCCCACACGCGGTGGCTACCGCGTGACAAGCGACCCGGAGCGGCTCGGCGGCTCGTTCGACCAGCGCAAGATAGAAGAGCGACCCGACGTCCTGGTCTACACCAGCGAGCCGTTCAAGGAAGGCACGGAGGTGACTGGTCCGATCGTCCCGACGCTTTATGTGTCGTCGGACGCCAAGGATACCGATTTCACCGTGAAGGTCATCGACGTGTATCCCGACGGCACCGCCTACAACCTCGACGAGTCAATCCAGCGGATGCGTTATCGCGACGGGTACGACAAGCCCCTGGTGTGGATGCAGCCGGGGAAGGTGTATAAGGTGACGCTGCAGCCGCTGACGACGAGCAACTACTTCGACGTCGGGCACCGGCTCCGCATCGAAGTGAGCAGCAGCAGCTTCCCGCTCTACGAGCGCAACCTCAACACGGGCGGGAACAACTATGACGAGGTGAAAGGCGTGGTGGCGAACAATGTGGTGCACCACTCGGCGCAGTATCCCTCGTCGCTCACGGTTACCGTGGTGAAGCACCCGACGCCCTAGGTGCTAAAGGAGTCTCAATCACGGTGCCGCGAGTATGCGGCGGCATACCCCCAACGCAAACGGCCCACAGGCAGTCGTTCGCGCGAGTGCATTGAAAATGTAGAGCTCTACATTTTTAGTAGCGGTTTGCAGGAATCGAGCGAAGCACGGCGTTTCGCGGAGCACGGCGTTTCGCGGAGCACGATGCTGGTAGAGCGAGCATTCGTGCAAACCGTAATTGGACTAAGCCGCCCAGCTAGCGGCAACTATGCAAAAGTTGGCGAGAAAGCGGTCGGACACGAAGTAGAAGTTGGGTCTCGGGGGAGTCGTGAATAGGAAGAGATTTGGGGCAGGGCCGATCGAGAAAGGCCTCGGGGGCACGCGAACCATAGCGTCAACGTCCTGAGCTAGTGACGAGGCACACGAGTCCGGCTCAACGACGGGTCGGCGTTGTGGGCGGCGCGAAGGCATCGTAGTCATAGCTCGTCTGGAGGGGAGCGGCTCTGAAGATCAATCCGCCGAAGCTTCGTGGAGAGAGGGTATCGGACCATTGGACCTTTATTGCAACGGGGACAGATGGTGAGGTCGATGCCGGTGAGCTCCATGAACCGCTCGCGCCAATCCTTGGCCTCGGTAGCACTACAGCTGGCTTGCATGTCGGCGGCATCGGTCGTCGATTTTGTTTTCTCTTCGAGCAGTTGCCGCGCGACTTCGAGCTTCGTGGTCGCATTGGAGGAGGCCATTAAACCGTAGTGGCGAATCTTCACGAACCCCTTGGGCAGTACGTGTAGTAGGAACCGACGGATGAACTCCTCGGCGGAGACAGTGATGGTGTTGCCGTTTTTGGTGGCGAAGCAGACGCCGGAGTCGTCCATGCTAACGAGTCGGCGGTTGGAGATGCCAACCCGGTGGGTGTATCGGCCGAGGTAGTTGAAAACGTGCTCTGGGCCGCCAAAAGGCCGTTTGCTGTAGACGACCCAATCGATGCGGTAGAGCTTGTCTTTCAGTTCTCGGAACAGGGATGGGTCTGCCAGGTGGGCTGCTTTACCGCTCAAGTCGAGTTCATCTTCATTGTAGGCGCGCTGGTGCGCATCGAGGAACTTACCGCGAAAAAGCCGAGACATGGCTTTGACCGGAAACAGGTAATGTGGGTTTGCGGCGTTCCAGTGGTCCTGATGGTCGTTGAGGCCGCCCCCGGTGACGATGCAATGAATGTGTGGATGGAACACGAGCTCTCGATTCCAGGTATGGAGTACGACGGTGAAGCCGAGCTGAGCATCGAGGCGGCTTTGGCCGAACTCCAACAGCGGTCGAGAGGCGTTGTGAAACAGGAGGTTGAACAACGGGCTGGGATTGTCTCGGGCTAACGCCCTGGCGCGGGAAATTGCCCAAATCCGCAGGCTACTCAGAGACGACGCCCGAAAGCCCAAGTCTTCTGACCGGGACGGTGCATACAACCTGTATCGAAAACTGGCCGCTGGCAGCGGCCCCGCCGAGCGGTTGACCACCAGTGAATTCCGACAGTGGTCTTATTCGTGGTCACCGGATGGGAGATCATTAATCTTCGACCAGACGGGCGACCTTTGGCAGCTTCCGATGGAAGGTGATAGAAAGCCTAGCGCTCTAATCACTTCACCCAATCGTAAATGCTGCGCCAGGTTGTCACCCGACGGTCAGTGGCTTGCTTACGTTTCGGACGTCTATGGAACATCCGGGGGGGCATCGCAGCGCCACTTATATGTAAGCCCTTACGCAGAACCGCACGTCAAATGGTTGGTCTCAGGGACGGAGGCCATACGTGGCCCCCCGGCTTGGTCACCGGACGGGACCGAGCTTTTCTATCTCAGCGGCGGGAAGGTGATGGCTGTACCCATTGAGACGAAACCGGCGTTCAAGGCGGGCAAGCCTAGAGTCTTGTTTCAAGGGTCGTTCTCCCGGGGATTCGACATCTCCGCCGATGGCCAGCGCTTCTTGATGGTCAAGGACCAGGAAGGAGAAGTGGAAGAGACCGCCCATATCAAGGTCGTTCTCAATTGGTTTGAGGAGCTCGAGCGCCGAGTCCACACAGACAACTAGATCGGAGAGATTGCAACTTTCTATCGTTAAACCGCCACGGAAATCCCGTGAAACGCTATTTTGAAGCGGCGCTCTTGGTTGCGCTGGTCGTTTTCGTTGCTGCCCCCGCTTGGCCACAAGCTGGGGTGACGCTCGGTACTATCGAGGGCACCGCGCGCGACTCGACCGGCGGTGTGCTCACGGGTGCAGCGGTCACGATTCGCAACATCGAGACTGGCTGAATAGGCCCCCATGTAGTGGACACCGTGTTGGCGAGGCTTGGGGATTTGCGTGAGGACTCGGGCCAGGAACTCGAAGACATCGAGGCTCTCGCCTTACGGATGAGAAGCGAGGGGGTCGTCCTGTGAGCCTTTCGCTTCATAGAAGAGGGTCTTTGCGCCCGGTGTCCAGTGAATGCGAGACAGGCTGAGGGGGCAGCGAAGTAGTACCGGCAGAGGCGCTCGAGCCCTTCGGTGTCCTGAGGCCAAACGGTGACCGGTACGTCGACCGATCGTGAACGAGCTTCTGGCGGCCTGAGTAGCAGTTGATGGCAGAAGCACCGTCAGCGTCACTGTTTCGCACTAGTCATCCGAAAGCACGCGGCAACCAACCCCGAGCCGCCCCCGCCACATTGAGAGGGAGGTTTCGGACTACGTTTCTCGTCCATAGCTTTTAAAGGAGGTTGCGGTGGCATCCATCACCGATACACCCGACTCGCTGCCTGAGCTTCCTTAGATTGGCCCTGAGAACTTCCAACCGTGTGTGCCTCCTCGCTTGATGCGGTGCCGCAGTCAGCCGTCAAGGCATCTCAGCGATGACGAGGGCCAAAGCGTTCTGCTCGCGGAGCAGCTCGAGAATCGTACGATCGAGTTTATAGAAGGGACAACCGCTTGACGTTCGGAATGTATGGCCTACTATGAGGATATGGCCGTACCCACTGTTAAAACGACTTATTCCCTGGACCTGGACACAGTTCGAATGCTCGAGCAAATGGCAAAGAGCTGGAACGTGTCGAAGTCGGAGGCGTTGCGACGCGCCATCCGGCTTGCGGCGAGCCAACCAGCGCCTGGCGTCGAGGTTGGTTTGAAGGCATTGGACGAACTTCAGCGCTCTCTGCACCTTAGCGCGGAGAAGGCACGGCGATGGGAGCAGCGGGTTCGCAACGAACGGCGTGCTGCGTCTCGGGACGTAAGTCCTCGATGATCCATCTCGACACGAGCTTTCTAATTCGAGCGCTCGTTCCCGGCTCCCCACAGGATAAAAGCCTGCGACGGTGGCTCGAGAGCGGAGAATCTGTCGTCATGAGCACGATTGCATGGGCGGAGTTTCTGTGCGGTCCCCTCGAGACGAGTCAGGCCGACTTAGCGCGACAAATCGTCTCCGACCGCATGCCCTTCTCGGAGGAAGATGCTAGCGTGAGCGCTCGGCTCTTCAACGATGCGGGGCGTCGGCGCGGGTCCATGTTCGATTGCTTGATCGCCGCCACTGCCCTGCGATTCGGCTCCGTACTGGCAACGGCGAACATAGAGGATTTTCGGCGTTTCTCGACTGCAGGACTCGAGTTGTTCGAGGCCGAAGGTTGAGTTGACGTTCGGATCGTCGACAGTCGCCCCGACGGCAGACACCTCGTGTACGTGGGCGCCAAGGAGGGCCGTCGCCAACTACCTCCGCGCGCTGGACCGATTCGGGGTCGCCCCGCTCCACAATGATCGTGCGAGTAGCACGGCTGACCGGGTCCGGATCAGCGTCTCGTCCCCGCTCGCCTCGAGGAACTACACGTCATGTGGGTCGACGGGCACCCGCCGGTACTCCGACAGATTCAGAAGGACCCGATCGATGTCCATGGCCATGTTCTAGCACGAGTTGCGGTTTCAGGGAACAGGGTGCGGCCCTCAAAGCACGAGCCGCCCGTTCATGGAATGAGCTGCGAACACGGCAGGCTTCTCGATGGCGGCCTGTCGGTTCGGATCGAAGGACGGCGAGGTCAACGCGATCGCCACCACCAGGGCATCGGAAGACGGCGAGACGATGACGATGACGGTTCGGACTCCGGAAGGCGAGCAAATCAACGTCGTCGTCTACGAGAAAATACGGTACCCGATCATGGTTTACAACAATCCCAACCGAACGCAGATCAACCTCGATGCCACGTTGATGGACCAGATTGCCGATTTCGATTCGGTCGTCACCTTCGTGATCTTCGTGGTTTGTTGATTCCGGTCTCGCTTCAGCCGCTAGCCCCTCCGCGCCGGCTCAAGGCTGCTCGGCTTCGGGCGGAGCACGGTTTCGGATAGAATCAGGGCGGCCCCCCGCCCTGGTCATTAATGAGATTTCCGCAACCGCTCCTCCTCGTTCTCGCCCTCGCGGTGCCCGTCCATGCGGGGCCTCAAAATGGGCCCATCGACTACGAGACGGCGCGCCTCGAACGGCGACTCATGGCGGTGCGCACGTACGGAGACATTCTTCTCGACGGGGCGCTCGAGGAGGGCGATTGGCGCGAGGCCCCGGTGGCCAAGGACTTCATCCAGAGCGAGCCCCGGGAGGGGGAGCCCGCCACTTTCGATACCGAGGTCCGGGTTCTCTACGACGACCAGAACCTGTATATCGGCGTCGAGGCCTACGACGACGAGCCGGACAAGCTCATCATCCGGGACCTGACCCGTGACTACAGCACGCGCTCCGTCGATTCCTTCGCCATCATCCTGGACACGTTCCACGATCGGCGCAACAGCTACATGTTCCAGACGAATCCGATGGGGGCCAAATACGACACTCAGTCTTTCAACGAGGGGCAGGAGTCCAACCCTAACTGGGACGGCGTATGGCACGTCGCCACCCGCATCGTGGAGACAGGCTGGACGGCGGAGATCGCCATCCCCTTCAAGACCCTGAAGTTCAGCGATGCTCCAATTCAAACGTGGGGCGTCAACTTCATGCGCCGGAACCGGCGACTGAACGAGGACAGCTTCTGGTCGCCCATTCCACAGATCCATACCGCAAGCCGCGTGTCGCTCGCCGGGACCCTGGAGGAGATGCGGGACGTGCGCCCCGGTTCGAGTTTCACGCTCACGCCCTACGTGACCGGCAACGTCACCGAGAAGGAGCAAGCGCTTCGGGAAGGGGACTTCGATGGCGGCCTCGACGCGAAGATCGGAATCGGCACCGGCCTGACGCTGGACCTGACACTCAACACCGATTTCTCCCAGGTGGAGGCCGACGTGCAGCGGGTGAACCTGACGCGGTTCAGCCTGTTCTTTCCCGAGAAGCGAGATTTCTTCCTCGAGAACTCGGGCATCTTTCGTTTCGGTCCACCGGAGAGCCGGCAGCGGAGGGCCTTTCGGAGCAGTTTCCGTCTGGCGGCGGGAGGAGGTGTGCGTGGTGGTCAGAGCCGGGGCAACGATTTACTCCTGTTCTTCAGCCGGAGGATCGGCCTCTCCGAAGACGGCGAGCCCATCCCGGTACGCGCGGGAGGACGCCTTACCGGCCGCGCGGGACCCTACCAACTCGGGTTTCTCGGGATGCTGACCGGTGAAGAGATGGGCATCTCCACCGGTGACAGCTTCAGCGTCGTGCGGGTGAAGCGAAACGTTTTCGCCAACTCCGACATCGGCGTCATGTTCATCAACCAGGAGACGATGGACTCTTCTCACTACAACCGGAGCATCGGTGTGGATGGCAACTTCCGTCTCAATCCGGCGATGGACGTCAATGCCTACATTGCCAAAACAGCTACGCCCAGGCTCGAAGGGGACGACCTCGCCGGCCGCATCGCCTACGCCTTCACCTCGAGGTCGCTGAATTTTTCGGCGTCGTACTCGAGTCTCCAGGACAATTTCAATCCGGAAGTCGGCTTCGCGCCGCGGCTCGGCGTTCGGCGGGCGAGAGGCAACGTCCGGTACCGCTACCGTCAGCCCTGGTGGCGGGGCGTCCTGCGCGAGATCGGCCCCAACGTGGATTTCGACTACTTCACCGACCAGCAGGGCAAGGTGGTGAGCCGTTACGTCAACGTCCGGGTCTCGTTTCGGCTGCAAAGTGGTGGCTTCGTCGCCCTCGGTCGACGTGGCAGCCTCGAGCAGTCCACAGATCGTTTCGAGATCCATCCCACGACGACCATCGAGCCCGGCTTCTACACCTTCGGCGATAATTTCTTCGCCGTCTTCACCGACCCGAGCCGGCTTCTCTCCGGCAACGTCAGCATCTCATCGGGCGACTTCTACTCCGGAAAGAAACAGACGCACAGCCTCGGCGGGGCGCTCAAGCTCGGCGGCCGGCTGACCGCAGAGGCCGCCTGGTCGTTCAACGACATCGACGTCGACGAGGGGGCTTTCACGACGCATCTCGTCACGACACGCTTCATCTACGCCTTCAGCACGAGGATGTTCCTGAAAGGCCTCGTTCAGTACAACAGCGTCACCGAGGAATGGAGCAGTAACATCCGGTTCAACTTCATCTACCGCCCGCTTTCCGACTTCTTTCTCGTCTACAACGAAAGGCGGGACGATCGCGGCCAGCGCATCGACCGTGCGCTCATTGCCAAGTTCACCTACCTGTTCGATTTCTGAGCGGAACCCGGGGGCATTAAAGGGTTGATGGTCCGAGGAGCACACGATGGTTCTTAGAGTCTTGTTTTTCGTCGCGACGCTTCTTGCGCTCGCCGAGAGCGTCGCACCGGTGTCCGCCACGGGAGCTCGCGTCTGGCGAATCGAGGAAGCCTCCATCAGCGACATCCATGACGCGATGAAACGCGGAAGACTCACGGCTCGAGAGCTGGTGCAGATGTACCTCGAGCGGATCGAAGCCTACGACAAGCAGGGCCCGTCGCTGAATACCATCATCACGATCAATCCGAGAGCACTGCGGATTGCCGAGGAGCTGGATCGCAAGCTCTCGGATGAGGGGCTCGTCGGGCCCCTGCACGGCATCCCGTTCATCGTAAAAGACAACATCGACACGCAGGGTATGCCCACCACCAATGGTGTCCTGGCCCTGAAGGGCTCCATCCCGCCCGATAACGCGCACGGGATCCGCAAGTTGAAAGCGGCGGGGGCAATCATTCTGGCCAAGTCCAATATGGCGGAGTTCGCTTTTGCTGGCGCGGAGACGGTGAGCTCGGTCCTGCCAGGTTATACACGGAATCCCTACGACACCCGCTACGTCAGCGCCGGATCGAGCGGCGGAACCGCGGCGGCGATTGCCGCCAACTTCGCCACCGTGGGGCTTGGCACCGACACCGGATCTTCCATCCGTGGTCCGTCTTCGCACCAGAGCCTGGTGGGAATCCGTGCGACCATGGGGCTCGTCAGTCGTGATGGTGTCATCCCGTTGTCCTCAGCGCGCGATATGTTGGGACCCATGGCTCGCAGCGTGGACGATGCCGTTCGCGTGCTCGAAGTCCTCGCCGGCTACGATCCCGCCGACCCGGTGACCGCGGCAAGCCGTGGGAAAGTGCCGGACAGCTACACCCAGTACCTGGATCCTGACGGACTGAAGGACGCTCGCCTCGGTGTGGCCCGCCAGTTGTTCGCATCGGGGGACGCCGATCCGGAAGTGCTGCGGGTGATGGAAGAGGCCTTGGCCGATCTGAGATCGCTCGGCGCCACCCTCATCGACCCGGTACGGATCGAGGGTTTGAAAGAGATCCGTGACTCGTTCGAGAGAAGAGCGGGCAGCCTGAAGTACGACTTCAATCGATACCTGGAGAGCCTGGGGCCCCACGCACCCTACCAGACGCTCGAAGACATCGTCGAATCGAAGAAGTTTCACCCTCACAACGAAAAACGCCTTCGGGACGCCCTGGCAGTGGAGGAACCGCCGGAGGAGAATCCCAAGTACCAGCACAACCTGGAAGTGGCAAAGCGTCTGCGAGAGGCCGTTTCGCTCGCGTTCGACGAAAGCCGGATCGACGCGCTCGTCTATCCAACGTTCAAATACGCGCCCCGGCTCATCGGAGATCTGAACACCCCCTACGGTTCCAACAGCAGCGTGCTGGCCCCGCCGATCGGGTTTCCGGCCATTACAGTCCCGATGGGATTTACCTACGGCCGACTTCCCGCCGGCCTTCAGTTCATGGGTCGCCCGTTCAGCGAGCCGACGTTGATACGGCTGAGCTATAGCTACGAGCAGGCGACTCTCCATCGCAGGCCGCCCGCCTCGACCCCACCGCTGCTCAAGTGACTAACGCAGAAACGGAAGCAGGTAGACCTCGTTCCGGCCGGAGCGATTCGACACGAAGGCAATCCACCGGTCGTCCGGCGAGAACATGGGGGCTAGCTCGTTGAAGGGAGTTACCACGAGAGGTCTCGGGTGACGCGCACCTTCCATGGGCAGGATCCAGATATCCCGTTGGGTGGACGGATGGACTTCGTAGAACGCGAGGAATCGGCCGTCGCGCGTCCACGAACCAGGGACCTGCTGGCTTTTCGTTTCCGCGGAGCTCACGACCCGACATGCGTCCAACCCACCGTTCAACCCGCGCGCGCGTATACTAAGTACCCTGTTTCACAATTACGGTGGCATTCGAACGCCGATGCATCCCGGCTGGCTGCGTTGCTCGTCGGTCATATATCCAGATATTATTCGCTCCTCGCGCCTTGCCAGACGGGCGCCTCGGCGTTCTCGGTGCGTCACCGTAATTATGAAGCAGGGCACTAAGAGCCCTCGTCCGTTCAAGCGCCGCATGATGGAGGAGTTTGGAATGCCGTCAATCCTGGCTCGTCGTGAACAAGCTCGATTCCTTTTCGTCGTGACCGGGGTCCTTTGGAGCGTTCTCGCGCTGAGCACGGCGCGTCTTTCTGGCCAGAGCGAGCCACTCACCGTCGAGAAAGTGGTCACCCGGCTTCCCAGCCTGATCGGAACTGCCCCAACGCGGCCCGCCTGGTCTCCCGACAGCTCGCGGCTCGCCTTTCTCTGGAACGACGAAGGCATGCCTTTTCGAGACGTGTGGATGGTCGAGGCCACCGGCGATCGGCCGACGCAACTGACGGACATGAGACGGGACGGCGCCTCCCCGGCTGCCGATGCCGGTCCGGACGCCAATCCGGTCGCTACCCTTGCTCGAACGCTCGCGGCCCGAACCGATGGCGGTGTGTCCGAGGTGATCTGGACGCCCGACGGCAGGGCGTTGCTGTTCACGTTTCGGGGAGACATCTTTCGGGTCGAAATCGGCGGCGCGGAGCCAAAACGCTTGACGGGCCCGTCCGGAGGAACATCGCACCTCGCTTTCTCTCCCGGTGGGCGGCAACTCTCCTTTCTTCGAAGCGGTGACCTCTGGCTGTGGGACCAGAGAACGAACGAACGCGTGCAAGCCACGGAGGTGGGCGTCCCTCCCATCGGGACGGTGCCGGGAGGCCGCTACTTCCGTCCCGACGTGGAGTTCGGAACCTACATCTGGGATGCGGGCAAACCGGCGTTCCGCTGGTCGCCGAATGCTCTCTATATCGCCCTGCATTACGAGGACCGCCGGGGCATGAGGCAAGTTCCGTTTCCCTATTATCTGGGCGATGAGACCGTGCCGAACGTTCTCCGCCGCGGCTACCCGGGAGACTTCGACGAGATTCGCGCTATCGCCGTCTACTCCGTCGCCGAGGGGCGCTTCCAATTCGTGCCGCTCGCAGACCCGACGTACCGTCGCTTCAACCATTTCGAGTGGTCACCGGATGGCGACCGGCTGCTCGTCGATCAGAGCTCGGAAGACGGCAACGATCGGTGGATCTACCTCGTGAGCGCGGAGACACTAACCGTTCGGGAGCTCTGGCACGATCGAGCCGAGCGGCGCCTCTATCCCAACTACATCTCGACCTGGCGCCCGGACGGCGAGGCCATTTTCTTCGTCGCCGATCTCGACGAGCGCTATCGCCTCTACGAGCTCTCGCTCGAGGGCGGACAGCCGAAGCCACGCACCGGAGCGAGCTGGGACGTCGTGAGCGCGGGCGGACAGAGTGTGAGCCTGTCGCCGGAACGCAGGGAGATCGTCTTCGTTTCCAACCAGAAGAATCCGTACGAGAGACAGGTCTATCGGGTGCCGGAAGCGGGAGGCGTGCCCGAGCGAATAACGAGGATGGCCGGAACGCATGAGCCGTTTGTCTCTCCCGACGGCAAGAAGCTCGCGGTGCTTCATTCCA
The DNA here is from genome assembly GCA_965237685.1 of Candidatus Marinacidobacterales bacterium. GTDB lineage: Bacteria > Acidobacteriota > Vicinamibacteria > Marinacidobacterales > SMYC01 > CBDEGF01. The sequence continues at coordinate 551,552 of CBDEGF010000002.1, read as the reverse complement.
GCGATACCTCACCCACCGAGCTCTATCTGCTGAGGACGGAGGGAGGCGACAAGGAGCGGCGGATTACCCACTCTCCATTGGACGCGTTCAACCACTATCCGTGGATCGAGCCGCGCTACATCACCGTCGAAAGTCGAATCGACGACTACACCCTCCACGGCCGCCTGCTGGTACCGCCGGGGCTCGCGCCGGGGAAGAGATACCCGGTCATCGTGGGGCCGGTGTACTCCAACAGCGTGCGCAACCGCTGGGCGGGCTCGAGGGGGACGTTACAACAGTACCTCGCCCTCGAAGGGGACTACATCGGGCTCCAGGTGGATATCCGAGGAAGTACCGGATACGGCCGTTCGTTCCGCGAGGCCTTCCACTCGGATACCGGCGGAGGCGACATCGAAGACCTCGCCAGCGTCGTCGCTTTTTTGAAGACGCTCCCCTACGTCGATCCGAACCGCATCGGCATCTGGGGCAGCAGCTACGGCGGTACGCTGACGGTGTTCTCGCTCTTTCGGAAGCCCGGTTTGTTCCGGGCGGGCGTCGCTGCCGCCCCGGCGGTCGATGCTCGGTTCTTCGGCACCGACGACATTGCCCTCATGGGGCTTCCCCGAACCGACCCGGACGTCTATCGCCGCGTCTCGGCGATCCACCTGGGCGAAGACCTGGAGGACCACCTGCTCATCATTCACGGAATGCAGGATGACATCGTTCCCTTCAAGACATCGGTCGTGCTGGCAGAAAAACTGATGATGCTGGGAAAAAACTTCGATTTTGTCTTCGCTCCCGGAGCCACCCACGGCTGGACACGGAGAGAGCACGAGGCGATCTTCCTGACGAGGAAGCTGGTGGAGCACTTCGACCGTTACCTGGGACGAGGGCCCAGCAGTGACGCTCTGGATGGAGCGAGATAGTAGGGTCGGACGTATGTCACGACATCGGAGAAAAAAAACGGAGGTAACCATGCTGCACTCCACCGGCAACCATTTCGTCAGGGGCGCTCTGGCAGGGGCAGTCTTGCTCTCACCGGCGTGCTCGCCAGCTCCTCCAACACCGACCGAAGCGCTGCCCCGAGCGGTCTCGAGAAGCGTCGAGGTGGCCACCACGGTGTCGTTCACGGAAGGACCCACCGTCGACCGAGAGGGAACGGTGTACTTCACCGACCTTGCCAACAGCCGCATCATGACGCTCTCTCCCGACGGTGCGCTGTCCACGTTTCGACAGCCGAGCCATCGTGCCAACGGCCTGGTTTTCGACAGCGCGTGGCGGCTGCTCGCCTGTGAAGGTGGAGATGGAGCGGCCCACGTGCCGCGCGTCACGCGCACCAATATCGAGACCGGTGAGATCAAAGTGATCGCCGACGGCTACGAGGGCAAACCGCTCTACCTGCCGAACGACCTGACCTTCGACGGCCGTGGACGTATCTACTTCACCGATCGGCCCGGACTCAACGCTGCCTCCGAGCCCGCTGGTGTGCACGGTGTCTACCGCGTCGACGCCGACGGCACGATCGAGCGCATCTTGACGGAGCCCGAGATCGAACGGCCGAACGGGATCGTGATCGCACCGGACGATCGTACCCTGTACCTGATCGAGGCCGATCACGGCGAGGGTGGCGCACGAATGATTCGGGCCTATGACTTGACCGAGGAGGGAACGGTCGGCACCATGCGTGTGTTCCACGACTTCTATCCAGGTCGCAGCGGCGATGGGATGACCGTCGACAGCGAAGGCAACCTCTATGTGGCCGCTGGTCTCAACAGGCTTCGAGGTACGAGTGAGACGCTGGACACGAAGGCCGGCGTCCACGTGTTCTCTCCCGACGGCCAGCTCGAGGAATTCATTCCCATTCCCGAAGATACCGTTACGAACTGTGCGTTTGGAGGTCCGGATTTGAAGACCTTGTACGTGACCGCCGGGAAGACGCTGTTCAAGATCCGGACCGACATCACCGGAACCCGACGATAGGGCGGGGGAAGGCCGGCTCCCCGGAAACGCCGCGCCGGACGGCCGACGCGCAAGAAAGAGCCGACCTCCTCCGAGCGATCGAAGTCGGTCTCACACCGCCCGTTCATCGAGTGGTGCGATCCGGGCCAACGAGGCGAAATCCCGGTCGCGATGAAGGATACTCAGGTCGTGCCGCATGGCGCAGGTAGCGATCAAGCAGTCGACACTCGATCGAACGGTCAGACCTGCCCGCCGTGCGTTGCGATACAAAGCGACCGCTTCTTCGAAGACGCCTCGAACGAGCGGAGATTCCACGATCGGGAAGGCAAACATCGCGTCCCGTGCGACGCGAAAAGCTCGGTCGTCCCGAAATCCCTGCAGGACCTCCTGGACCACGGGAAGGCAGGTGACGATTTCGTCGAGCTCGACCTTCGATTGCAGGTCGATGCGGCTCGGTTTGGCGAAGACCTCGATCCACACCGACGTGTCAACGAGAAACACGAGCTTTCCGGCGCTTGCCCGCCCCTTCGTCTCGTCGCATCTCCGCGAGACTTCCTTCCCACAAGCCGGAGCCGGCGAGCTCGAGGATCCGCCCCGCCTTGGCCCGTCGCACGAAGTCAGTGAGAGCCAGCCCTACTGCCTTCGAGTAGGTTCTCTCTCCGCTCAAGCGAAGGGCTTCCTCGAGCAAATCTTCGTCTAACACAAGATTTGTACGTTTCATGCGTCTAGTATACACGAAAGTGGTGGCACCCAAGGTAGCAATCCATTCTGTCAACACCGCGAGAACAGAGCGGTGAGCTCACTCTTTGGTCAGGCCCTCGTACACGCGGCGGGCCTTTCTCCAGATCCCGAGCACCTCCTGTTTCTGCTCTGGGCTGTCGAAGCACGCGTTGATGATCCGCGTCGATGAGCCCAGTTCCTGGCGACAAGTGGCTTCTTCGAGGGCTGGCAGAATCTCGTCGATCCACTCGACGAAGTAACGGGCGTCCTCGGGCGATCGGGTCGGCCGTCCTCCCTTGGTGACGTACACCGGGCTGGTGTGGGCATAGACATAGCCGTCCATCATCAGTTGCTGTCGCTCCGGCCCACTCACCCGAGCCGCCAGCCAGCCGCTTTCCTCGACCGTGATCGCCTCATCGAGCTTCACGAGGTACGGATCGTCGGGGGTGATCGACCGAACGACCTTTCCGTTCCGAAGGATGTCCAGCGTTTCCATCGGGAAGATGGAGCGCGCTTCGGCCTGGACCCGGACGGTGCTCGGGCCACCTCCCGGCAATCGCAGCTCGTCTCCCGGCTCCTGATTTTCGGCGCGGAAGGACAAGAGCGGGCCGTTCGTCACGAACGTTCGGCCCTCGGTGAGGGCGCGAATCCAGTCGCCGTAGGTCAACGGCGTGCCGCTTCGAGCGTATACGCGCACCGTTCCCACTGCCGGACTCCTCCAGAAGTTGGGAAACGCGTCGGTACCCGCTGACGCGGGGATTCGGAAACCGAGGTTCAATGCCCGATACCACTCGGCGGCCGAGGCCCGCTCATCGGTCCAGATGCACATCACGTCGTAATAGTCCAGCACACCGAGTGCGACGCTGACCGGAAACTCCTTCGAGCGCCGGGGGAGGCCCCGGTCCGGCCCGTAGAACGGGTGCACGTAGCCGCCTACCGCACCCTGAGCGTGCACGGCATCCAGCACCTGGGTGTTGGTCGGGTAATAGGCCTGGTTGGCGGTGCCAACGTAGGTCGTGTACGAGGGAAAGAAGTACTGCTTCAGATTGAGGAGCGACAGGTGCCCGGGAAAGCTGGGGCGGAACTCCTGGTTGAAGTACAGAATGCGCTCCTCGTCGGACAGCGCGTGCGGCCTCCCCTCGAAGTGCTCGAGATCGATGATGCGGTTGTGATGGTTCGCGATCAGATCGTTGACGACGCGCACGTCTTCCGCGGCCGCCTCCCGCATCAAGGATTCGGGGGTCTGGCCGAAAATCCCGCCATAGTTCATGTGGAGGTGGTTGTCTCCCGAGTACCAGCCTCTCGCGGCCATGTCCATGAAACGCTCGAGCTCGAGCTCCAGCGTCCTGGTCTCGCCTGCGACGATCTCGACGTCCGCCGAGACGGGTCGATACTCGAAGCCTCTTGTCAGCTCGATGGAAGCACGTCCCGCAGGGAGGTCGATGGTGAACTCGCCCATTGTATGAAAATAGTGCGCGACGTTGCCGGGCAGGCGGTCGTCCCCGGCGTTGTTGACCTTGTGAAACGCTCCGAGCGGCGCGTAGCTCCTGCCGTCGGAAGCTTTGACGTAGGCTCTGGCCGGTGTCGTCTCTCCGGTCGTGCGATCGCGAACAACGATCTCGAGGGTGCCGACGGGATGTTTATGAGCGAAAGACGTGATGTTCACCTCCGAAGCCGCACCCCCCCGCGCGGGCATCGTCCACAATGAAAAGTCGTGACCGGCGTTGGAAACGTAGGCGAGCTGGCGACCATCGGGAGACCACCGAGGCGCAAAGACCTCCGCCGTCTGCCGCGTGAGCTGCATCGGAATGCCGGACTCCGCATGAAGCAGCCAAATCTGGTTCCGCCCGGTGCGATGGGAAACGAAAGCGAGTGTGTTACCGTCCGGGGACCATTGCGGTCGAGCGTGGTAGAGGCTCTCCTCCTTCAACAGCAGCTTTGGCGTCCGGTCGGCCACGCTCAGGATCCAGATGTCGCCGGTCCCGTAGCGGGCCTCTCGACTACTGAGAAAAGCAATCTTGCTTCCATCCGGAGACCAGCTCGGCTCGAAGTTCTGGTACTCGTCCTCCAACAGGGCCTTGGGCTCTCCTCCCGAGGGTGCGATCGACCACAGGTTCAAGCTCTGTCCTTCGGCTAGGGAGGCGTAGGCGATGCGGTCACCTGCCGGAGACCAGGCCGGATTGACGTTGATGTCACCGGCGCGGGTGAGCTGACGGGGGTGGGTCCCGTCGGAGTCGACGAGCCAGAGATGAATCGAAGCGTCGTTATCCCGTGTGAAAACGATCTGTCGACCGTCGGGAGACCACGAAGGCTCGGAGTCGTAGTGGGGGCCGGTCGTGAGCTGCCTTGCTTCGCCGCCTTCCACCGGGACCGTCCACAGGCTCCCTTGCATCGAGAACGCGATCTCCCGGCCGTCCGGCGACCAGGCCGGCGACCACGGCCCGGTCGTGACCGGTGGCAGGAAGATCATTTCCATGTAGCCGATGGCACCGGGGTAGACCGCATCGCTGTGCGGAAAGGCCTCGGAAGCCAGCACGATCGTCACGGACAGCAAGATCGAGCATCGCAGTGCGCCGGCACTCATGTGGCCACCTCCTTAGGGTCGTGGCAAAAATAAGTTCCCATTCTCGGGCGTCGAGGCGCCCGCCTGGCAAGGCGCGAGAAGTGAGTAATATCTGGATATATGCGACGAGCAACGCCGCCAGACGGGATGGATCGGCGCCCCAGAATGGGGAATTATTCTTGCCACGGCCCTTACCACGCGATCCCGTAGTCGTCGCCGTGATTGCTCGATCCACCCCACATCGAGCCGTGCTTCCAGTCGAAGAAGATGGCGTTGATTGGCCCGGACGTCCGGTCACGGAACGTGAGCTCGTACCCCTTGTCCTGGAGCTTCGCCCGCACCCAGGGTGGCACAGCGGTATTCAGTACCAGCCGGCCCGGTCTCGATTCGTGGGCCCGAAACGAGCTTCTCATCTGGTTGCTGTTGATGTTGGCCGCTTCCGCCGCCTGCTGAACGTTCATCCCGAACTCCACGACGTTCAGGAAGAACTGAAGGAGGTTCTGATCCTGAGCATCCCCACCTTGAACCGCGAACGAGAGGAAGGGCCGTCCATCCTTGAGAGCGAGACTGGGAGTGAGCGTTGCACGCGGCCGCTTTCCCGGCTCGAGCACGTTGAACGGGTTGGCCGACGCGTCCAGAACAAAGCTTTGCATCCGTTGGCTCATGCCGATTCCGGTGCGCCCGGCAAGGCAGGCGGGAATCCACCCGCCACTAGGCGTAATCGAAACGACCCATCCGTTTTCGTCCGCCGCCTGGATCGAGGTGGTTCCAGCGTAGAAACCCTCTTCGAACTGCTGGTCGTTTTCGGTCGTCTCACGCTTGTTCCATTTCTCGATGTAGTGGAGGTAAGGATTGGTTCCGTCCTGGTACGGATAGGGGTCGCCCGGCCCGGCGTCGGGATCGTTCTTGTCCCGGTCGATGAGCTTCGCCCGCTCCTTCGCGTACTCCTTCGACAGCAGACCAGCGATGGGCTCCTCGGGCGGAAAGTAAGGGTCCCCGTAGTAGAAGTCCCGATCCGCGTAGGCCAGGTTCATCGCCTGGTAGAGCGTATGGATGTATTGGGCGGTGTTGTAGCCCATCGACTGCACATCGAAGTTCTCGACGATGTTCAGAGTCTGAAGGAGCACCGGACCTTGCACCCAGTGCGTGAGCTTGTACACTTCGACGCCCTTGTAGGTGGTCCTGACCGGTTCTTCGATGTGCACCTGCCAGTTGGCGAGATCGTCCAGTGTGTGGAGTCCACCCTGCTCCTGCGAGCCGCGAACGAACTCCTGAGCGATGTCTCCTTTGTAGAAACGATCGTAGGCGGCGTTGATCGCCTCTTTCCGGCTGGCTCCGCCGGCAAGAGCTTCCTGCTCCGCGGTAACGAGCTTTCGCAGGGTCTCGGCGAGCTCCGGTTGGCGGAAGATCTCCCCCGGCCGGGGCGCCTCGCGCTCTTCACCAAGGTGAGGCAACAGGGCTTCCCGCGAGTACGGCCACTTTTTGATGTGCTCCTTGTTTCGCTCGATGTTGTCCGCGGTGCCCTCCTCGATGGCATAGCCCTCGGCCATCTGGATCGCGGGCTCGAGGACGTCCTCCAGGCTGAGCGTTCCGTACTCTGCCAGCATGACCAGGAGGCCGCCCGGTGTCCCGGGCGTGACCGCTGCCAAAGGGCCGTACTGGGGTGGATATTCCATGCCCCTTTCCTTGAAGAAGCTCGGGGTCGCGCCGCTCGGTGCGACACCGAGGGCATTGATCCCGATGACTTTCTTCTGTCCGGGATGGTAGATGAGCGCCTGCGTCTCCCCTCCCCAGCTGAGCGCGTCGAACATGGTCGACGTGGCCCCGAGCATGGCGCAGGCGGCATCGACGGCGTTTCCACCTTTCTGGAACATCATCGCGCCAGCGGTGGCGGCCAGCGGCTTGCCGGTGATGGCCATCCAATGCTTGGCGTGGAGCACGGGCTTCTGGGTCCTCTGCGCCCAACCGGCGTCAACCGAAACCCAGATTGCTGCGAGAGCGCATATGGCAACGACGAGAACGCGAATGCGGCTCATGGTTTCCTCCCTGGTCCGACGTGGACGGGAGATCTTCTCACCGCGCCCACGGCAGACGCAAGGAGACGACCCGCGCCAACCAATTGCTCGGGCCCGCGCAGCGTGAAAGGCGGTATTGACCTTGTGAAACGCTCCGAGCGGCGCGTAGCTCCTGCCGTCGGAAGCTTTGACGTAGGCTCTGGCCGGCGCCGTCTCTCCGGGCGCGCGACCGAAACCTAACACGGCGCCGCGTTTGCCCTCGTTCGTTACGCGATGATAGTAGGAAGCTGCGACGTTTGTGCATTTCGGGGGTGTCGCGCCAAGGAGGGAACAGTGAAGGGAATTACTGTAACGGTTGCGGCTCTGGGAATTGGCAGCCTGGCTTCACTCATCGGTTTTGCGACTCATGGCGGAGAGGCCGTACAGGCGCGGCCTTCGGCGCGACTGGACCAGATACCCGTCGACCAGCTGGTTCAAGGACCGCAGGGGCCTCCTTATCTTCCACGGGGACCGATCGTGATTATGGGGGGGCTTCTGGTCGACGCGACGGGTGGGACTCCGAGGCATGACCAGGCGGTCTTGATCGAAGGTGAGCGGATCGTCCAGGTGGCCCCGATGGAAGAGGTCCGGATCCCCGAAGGCGCCCATGTCATCGACGCCCGTGGGATGACCATCATGCCGGGGTTGATCGATTCGAACCAGCACATGGTACTGAATCCGTTGTTCTCGACGCCGGATGTCAGCCTTTCGCTGGAGGATTTCAAGACGCGATGGGAACACAATTGGTCGCAAATGGAGTTCATCGCCTGGACCTATCTGATGCAGGGCATCACCGGATTTCGCCAGACTCCGGGTCCGGCGGATCTAGAGCTCGATCTCAAACGGAGAATCGAACGGGGAGAGATACCCGGCCCTCGCATCTATTTGGGCGGCTCGCTCTGGATGAGCAAGGCGCACTGGGAACGACATCTGAAGATGAACAACCAGACGGACCCGGCAGCCATCGAGTTCATCAAGCACCAGTTCGAGTACAACGTCATCGAGGATCTCAACGATCTGGACCCCAACGACTGGGGTCAGGAGGGTCCCGACTTCAATTTCTGGAAGCTGTACATGTGGCACGAGCCCTACGACGGAGAGAACGACTTCACGGATGAGGAGCTGGAGTTCATCATCGACCGGGCGCATGAGCTCGGAAAGATCGTCGATGTCCACTGCGGTGGACACAACAACGGCCTCCGGCGGATGCTGGCATTCGATGTCGATACGCTCCAGCATCCCTTCTACGGTAACGAGATCATCGAATGGGACATCATCGAAGGCTACGTCAAAAAGGGCGTGATCGTGGATACGCTCCTCGAGGTGATGATTCAAAAGATCGAGCTCGCCATGGATCCGCATCGCTTCGACGAAACGCTCTACACGATGTCGCTGTATGGAAACGGCCACTTCTCGGGACCTTTCGAGCACCGCGTTCTCATGCAGTATCGGGACAAGCTTCTATACAACAAGAGGCACCCGGATCAGCCCGGCCTGACGATGTATCCGCCAGACGCCATCCAACGTACGAGTCGGTCCTATAACGAGCAACTGAGACGCCTGGAGACGTCGAAAGAGAACATGCGGCGCTTCATCAAAGCCGGAGCGAAGTTCTGGATGGGCACGGATACCGGCGCCTTCATGACCATGCGCCAGGAAGACCCATACGCTGGTGAGATGGCCCATATGGTGGAGCTGGGTATGACACCCATGCAGGCGATCCAGGCCGCGACGCGCAACGGGGCGGAGGGTCTGGGATTGTTGTCGGAGCTCGGTACGATCGAGGAAGGCAAGCTGGCCGATGTCATCGTGGTCGCTGGAAATCCTTTGCTGGACATGGAAGGCGCGATGAAGCGCGTCTACGCCGTGGTCAAAGGAGGCGTGCGATACAAGTGACCGCTCTCAGTCGTTCGAGGGTACCGGGTGGCGAAAGGTCTGCGTGATGCCTTTGCTGCTCGTGTCCGACGCGCTGGTGCGACGGTCCATCAGCGTGGAGGAGTGCAACGAAGCGGTGGAGTCGGGCTTTCGGCTCGTCGCCCGAGGCGATGTCGGCGACGCCTATGGAGGGCTGAGCTACAACGGGGAAACTTCGATCAAGCTCTACGCGGCCCATGTTCCTCGAGTGGGGGTTGGCGCGAAGATTCTGGGGCTTTATGCCGACAACCCCGCAAAGGGCAAACCCTACATCCGGGCGGTGGTCACCCTTTTGGATCCGGACACGGGTGAGCTCGAGGCCGTTGTCGACGCGACCTACCTGACCGCATTGCGGACCGGGGCAGCGACGGCAATCGCGGCGCGGGAACTGGGTCGGCGAAACGGTGAAGTGTTGGGAATCCTGGGAACCGGTCTTCACGCCCGCACGCACCTGTTGTGTCACCTTGCGGCCCACGCGTTTCAGCGGGTCCTCGTCTGGGGCCGCAACGCGGGACGCGTGCGGGAGTACTTGACCGAAATGCGCTCGAAGGTGGATGTTCCCCTGGATTCCATGCATGACGCCGATACCGTCTGCGCCGAGGCCGATGTGATTGCTTGCACGACGAGCTCCGAGGCACCCTTGTTTCGGGCAGAGGCCGTTCGTGCTGGCACTCACATCGGGGTGGCCGCCCCCATGGGAAGCCACTATTCGGAGATCCCGTTGGAGCTCCTGGGAAGGAGTCGTCTGTTCGTCGATACTCGAAAGAAGTTTCGAGAGCACTGGGAGCCCGGAGACCATCCAGCGGTCGAGGCGGAGCTCGGCGAGGTCCTGGTGGGCTCGGCCAAAGGACGCATCACAGCTGAGGACGTAACGATTTTCAAGCCGGAAGGGATGGCATTCGAGGATGTGGTCAGCGCTCGCATCGTCGTCGATCGCGTGTCTCGAGAGGGAAGCGGCCAGACGGTCGACTGGTAGGAGCAAAGAATCCTCACTATGAGCGGAAAGCTCCTCTCGATGAGGGAGGCGATCGCGCGCTACGTGTCGGACGGGGATTCGCTGGTGGCCGAAGGCTTCACCCATTTGATTCCCTTCGCTGCCGGCCACGAGATCATTCGTCAGCGCAGGCGGGACCTCTCGCTCTGCCGACTGACGCCGGATCTCATCTTCGATCAGATGGTGGCGGCCGGAGTCGCGAGAAAGCTCGTCTTCGGCTGGATCGGAAACCCCGGGGTGGGCTCGCTGCACGGCATCCGTCGGGCAGTGGAGAGAGGCATCCCTCGCTCCATCGAGATCGAGGAGTACTCGCACTTCGGGTTGGTGTCACGACTCCAGGCGGGCGCCGCGGGGCTGCCGTTCCTGCCTCTGAGGAACTACCACGGGACCGATTTGCCGCGCGTCAACCCGCAGATCCGGCCCATCGTCTGTCCTTTCACCGGCGATACGCTCTACGCCGTGCCGGCTCTCAGGCCAGACGTGGCCATTGTTCACGCCCAGAGATCGGACAGCGAAGGCAATACTCAGATCTGGGGCCTCACGGGCGTTCAGAAGGAAGCGGCCTTCGCGGCAAAGAAAGTGATCGTCGTCGTGGAGGATCTCGTCGACGAGACCGTGATTCGATCCGACCCGAACCGGACGTTGATTCCGGGCCTCGTCGTGAATGCCGTCGTTCACGAGCCCTTTGGCGCCCACCCGAGCTACGTGCAGGGATTCTACGATCGAGACAACGAGTTCTACCTGGCGTGGGATCGCAGAAGTCGTTCGGTTGACGGGATGAACGCCTATCTCGAAGAGTGGGTCTATGGCCTCCCCGACCGCGCTGCCTATCGCGAGAAATGCGGCGAGGAAACCCTGGCACGCCTCCGGCCCGAGCCCGCTCCTTCGCCCTCCGTCGACTATGGCCTCTACCGCTGACGAGCCGCGTCTTTCGGAGATCATGGCCCTGGCCGCAGCGCAGGAGATCCGCAATGGCGACGTCGTTTTCGTCGGCATCGGCCTTCCCAATCTCGCCGCGAACCTCGCGCAGCGCACCCATGCGCCCGACGTCCGGATGGTCTACGAAGCCGGGGTGTACGGGGCGCGGCCTTCGCGGCTTCCCATCTCGATCGGCGATCCCTGTCTCGTCACCGGCGCCGTTCAGGTGCTGCCGATGACAGAGATATTCCAGTACTTCCTCCAGCAGGGGCTCATCGACGTCGGCTTTCTCGGCGCGGCCCAGATCGATCGCTTCGGGAACCTCAACACCACTGTCATCGGCGCCGACTACAGGCAGCCCGAGGTTCGGCTTCCCGGCGCGGGCGGTGCCGCAGAGATCGCGTGGCTGGCCAAAAGGACTGTCATCATCCTTCCGCAGAAGAAGAACAAGTTTCCGGAATCCCTCGATTTCCGGACGAGCGTCGGTTATCACGAGGGAGGCCGCTCTCGCGAAGCTCTTGGGTCACCGGGTGGTGGACCCGGGCGAGTGATCACCAACCTGGGTGTCTACGGCTTCGATCCCGAGTCGCGCGAAATGGTGCTGGAGAAGCTCCATCCTGGGGTGAGTGTCGACGAGGTCCGCTCCGAGGTGGGCTGGCCATTGAAAATCAAAGAACCCCTCTCGATCACCGAGCGTCCCGGCAAAGACGTTCTGGAGCTTCTTCGGAACGAGCTCGACCCGAAGGGTATCTATCTGGGGCCGCGCGGGTGACACGGTGCGAGACGAACGCGACGCGGTGTGCGCGGTTCACTTGATCCAGACCGTCTTGCGGTTCACGAACTCCCTCAGGCCTTCGTGGGCGACCTCGCGCCCGAAACCGGACTCCTTGATCCCCCCGAACGGGATCCTTGGATCCGATTTCACGAGACCGTTGATGAAGACCGCGCCCGCCTCGATGCGCGGGATCAGTCGCTCGGCGCGGGAGCGGTCGCTCGTCCACAGGCTCGCGCCGAGCCCGTACGAGGTGTCGTTGGCTACCGAAACCGCGCGATCCTCGTCGTCGAACGGCAGGAGCACCGCGGCCGGTCCGAAGAGCTCTTCGCTATAGGCGGGCATCTCCTCGGTCACTTTCGTGATGGCCGACACCGGATAGAACAAGCCCGGGCCGTCGGGAGCCTCACCGCGAAACACCACCTCGGCGCCCGCGGCGACGCTCTCGGAAACCTGACGGACCAGGTTGTCTTTCGTGTCCTTGCGGTAGTAGTGCGTGAGAACGTGGGGGCGATTCGGTAAGCTGAACGCCGGGTGTGTCGTTTTTCTCGCGGGCAGAGAGAGAGGGAAAAAAGGACTGGACAAACGCTGGCTGACTGTGTAACCTCAGGCTGGGAGGAAAACAGTGACCCAGGCAGGAAACGCTGCACTCGACACCGCAGCCAAGCGACCCACCTTTTGCGGCACGACCGTGACCGACGAGGAATGGAGCGTGCTGACGGAGATCATCGCCACGTGTGGTCTGTCCCGGCACGAGCTGGCGCGCACGATCTGTGAGGGCCTGGGGTGGGTTCGTCGGAACGGCAATCTCAAGACCCGGGAATGCTACGAGTACCTGGAGGTTGTCGAAGCGAAGGGGCTGGTGACGTTGCCCCCGCGTCACGAGCAGCGGCGCCGCGGACCGACGAGCATCCACTACACGAAGGCTGGTCGCGAGCGGCCACGGCGTGAGGGCAAGCTATCGGACGTCGCTCCGGTGATGCTGGGCTTGGTGGCGAACGCTGAGGAGCGAGCGCTATGGAGGGAACTGGTCGCGCGTTACCACTACCTGGGCCACAAGGTGGCCTTTGGCGCGCACCTGCGGTACTTGGTCTGGATGTCGAATCCTCGGCGGGAGCTCTGTGGGTGCGTGCAGTTCTCCTCGGCGGCGCGGTGGCTTCAGGCGCGTGACGGCTTCATCGGTTGGGATGACGCAACGCGGCAGAAGAACCTTCCCCGGGTGGTCAACAACAGTCGGTTCCTGATCCTGCCGTGGCTTTCCATCAAAGGCCTCGCGAGTCACGTGCTGTCGTTGGCAGCGCGAGTGGTGGTCGATGACTGGGAGGAAGCCTACGGGGTGAGGCCGGTGTTGCTCGAGACGTTTGTGGAGAGGGAGCGTTACGAGGGGACGTGCTATCTGGCAGCGAACTGGGTGGAGGTGGGAGTGACTTCGGGCCGGGGCCGGATGGACCGGCACAAGAGAAAAGCCGAAGCGGTGAAAACATGCTTGGTGTATCCGCTGGTGCGTGAGTTTCGCCGAGAGCTCGGCGTTTCGCGATGAAGGTCGAGCGGGCCGAGCTCCTGCGCCTGGAAGAGCGGCTGTCGAAAGGGGAGATTCCCGAGGATGCGTGTCCGGTGCTGCTCGAGGCGGTGCGTCATCTGCTGCGATGTCGCCATCGTCGAGGCGCTGGCATGGCGACAACGGAACGTCGCGCGAAACGCACGAAGGCAAAGGGGAAAGGGAAGAACAAGGGCCACGGGCGCAACGGGGCCAAGGACTACCCTGGTGCCGAGCACGTAGCGGTTTCGCATCCCGAGCTGAAGGCGAGCGGCCCCTGCCCCGAGCCACTGTGCCGGGGCAAGCTCTACGACACCCATGCGGCGAACAAGGATGTGGAGCTGAAGGCTCAGCCGCCGATCCAGGCGACGGTGTACGAGCGCCAGATGCTGCGATGCGCAAGTTGCCAGAAGACGTTCACAGCGCCACTTCCGTCTCAGGCCTGGGCGAGCAAGTACCATCCGAGTGTGGACGCGGTCGTTTCGGTGTTGCGCTACGCCATGGGCATGCCCCACCACCGCCTGGCGCAGTGGCAAAAGTGGGCGGGGGTTCCGTTTGCCGCCTCCACGCAGTTCGAGCGGGTCGAAGCGATGGCGAATGCCGTGTTCCCGGTCTTCCGCCACATGGAGACGATAGCCGCGAACCGGCCGCTGGTTCACAGTGACGACACCGGCGCACGGATCCTCACGTTGATGGCGGAGAACGAGACCTTGACTCAAGGCAAAGGCGAGCGCACGGGCATCTTCACCACGGGCATTGTTGCCCGCGGCTTGGACGCCACGCTTGCTCCGATCATCCTGTACGCGAGCGGACGACGGCATGCGGGCGAAAACATGGACCGGCTCCTGAATCAGCGCACCGTTCAGGAGAGCGATGTCATCCATATGGCCGACGCCTCCTCGATGGCACCGCGCTCGCCGCGACGGATTACCGCCAAGTGCATGGTGCACGCACGCCGCTACTTCTTCGAGGCCGAGCCAGCCTTCCCCGAACACTGCGAGCGGGTGCTCGAGGACATCGCGACCATCTACCGCAACGACGACGAAACGCGCGACATGACCCCCGATGCGCGGCTTGCATATCACCAGCAACACAGCCGGCCGGTGATGGATGCGCTCTACGAGTGGATCGAAAAGCAGTTCCGCGAGCGCGTGGTGGAGCCCAACAGCCGCCTTGGAAAAGCCTTTTCCTACGTCAAAAATCACTGGCAAGGGCTAACCCGCTTCCGCGAAGTGCCGGGCGTGCCCCTCGACAACAACGAGGTCGAGCAGGAGCTGAAGCCCTCACAACGGCATCGCAAGAACTCGCTCTTCTTCAAGACCCAGGCAGGCGCCGACGTGGGCGACGTGCTCCTGAGCATGATCCGCACCGCGGTAAAAAACGGTGTCGACCCGGTGCACTATCTGACGAACATCTCCATGCACGCTCGAGACGCTAGAGCAGCACCCGAGTCGTGGCTGCCTTGGAGCTACCAGAAGACGTTGGAAAGGCTCAACCGACCCGCCGCCACGGCTCGGCCATCCCCGCTCGCAGCGGAAGTCCGTTGTAGATAAGCACCGCCAACTGCTCGGCGGGTAGCGCCGCAACGCCATCCGTCGTCTGACGCGGCCACCACTGCAGGCGCCCCTTCGAGAAACGCTTCTGGCACAACCAAAAGCCCTGGCCGTCGTAGACCAATAGTTTGAGGGCCGTGCCTGAACGGTTGCGGAAAACGAATAGCGTTCCGAGGAATGGGTCGAGCTGGAACTGTTGCCGGCACACACAAGCCAAAGAATCGATGCCCTTGCGGAAATCGACGGGCTCGCAGGCAACCAGCACCTTCAGCTGGGGAACGAGCTGGATCATGCTCGGGAGCTGCCTTCCAGCGCGCCGAGCACGAAACGACACACGGCTTCGACCAACTCATTCTCACCCTCGCCGCTCGCCGTCACGACCGTGAGGCTCCCCGCTGCGCTCTCCACCGTCAGACGGCATCTGCTCGCTCCATGCTGAACCTCGCCGAGCGGCGGTGTCATCATGCCGCCCCCTAAGCCCATGCCGAACTGCGGCAGCTCGACGAACGCGTTGCCACTTGGAGCTAACGCCGTGACCCGCTCCGCCGCGCTCCGATCCTGTACTGTGCGCGGGGACCGACCCGTAGCACCCGTTCGCCCGTGCCCCTTGAAACGCTTCTCGCCCACAACGGCCCCTCCACTCTCTCGGACCTGTTTGAATCGCGCCGCATTGACTCGGAGATGACTGCAGATCGTGCTCGGCGCATACCGATCGAGCAACCCCAGCGCCGCTTTCCACAACTCCTCCGGGATCAGCCGTCCGTGTGGCTTCGCCCGCCATGCTTCGAACTGTTTCACAACGTCTTCGAGTTCTGCCTTCTTTGAGCGCATCGATGGCCTCCTTGAGCAATCTCTCCGCTCAGCTTACGAACCCAACAGCACCTAAGTCACGCACTGCTGCCGCAAGGACACGTCTTTCAAGTCCTTCCGCGCCAGCGGCCCGATCTGGACCGAGCGGTCTGTCGGATCGCCCACCTTCTTTTTTGGTTCTTAGTCGGACATCGAACAGCACCCGTCGCGAAACTTGCCGTCATCTCAATCTCCTCCTGCGACGGAGAGGCCAGCCTGAAAGGGGCGAAACACCGGGCCAGATCGGCCTACGTGGACTTCCCGCGTGCCGCCACCGGCCAGACAGCCTCCACGCGGTCGTTCCGGATCGCGTACATCTGATTGTAGAGGTTCACAACCGGGTCGCAGTGGGAGACGATCAGCTCGAGCTTGTCGCCCGCGCGGTACGTTCGGCTGGCGTCTTCGTAACGGATCGATCCGAACTCATCGGACCCCGACCGATACGTCATGCCAGTCTCACCTTTCACGATGGGCCATGGTTGGTTGATCGTGCACGCCTTCGCGCCCGCGTCCGTCGTGACACGGCCTTCGTACTGGTCGTTCAGCACCGTGGTCAGAATCGTCAGCGACGGCTCGAAGTCGGAATACACCTCCGGGTCCGTCTTACCGCCGATCGCGAGATACTGGGCATCCATGAAGACGTAGCTCCCAACCTGCACGTCGGTGAGACCTGCGGTCTCGTGGTCGATGTTGTACGTGCCTGTCCCACCGCCGCTGAAGATCTCGGTGTTCAACCCTGACCGTTGAAATGACACCAGCGTTTCAGCGGCTGGCACGAGCCGCTCCAGCGTCTGTGCTTTCCTGTTCTCGAAGCCCTGCACGTGTTGAGAGCCGCCGTCGTAACAGAGCATGCCGCGCAGCCTCAGGCCGGGGAGCCCGTCCACGAGACGCGCGAGGTCGAGGGCCGGCTCGCCCGGCGTAATGCCCGTGCGATGCCCTCCAGGATCGACATCGATCACGACATCCGCGACCAGAGCAGCGGCCTCTGCCGCCTCGGAGAGGTCACGCGCGTTGGCCGGACTGTCCGTGGCCTGGACGAATTCCGTGCACCATTTGCGTAGCGTCATCGCCCGTTGGATCTTGTACGGCGTCATGTTGGCGGTCGTCATGAGGATCCGGTCGATCCCGTGCTCGAACATCACCTCTGCCTCGCTCACCTTGGCAGCGCAGATGCCCACGGAGCCACCCGCGAGCTGGAGCCGTGCGATGGCTGGGCACTTGTGGGTCTTGACGTGCGGGCGGCTCGCAATCCCGTTGCGGCTGAGCGTCTGCTGCATCGTGGCGAGGTTGGCCTCGAGCGCATCGAGGTCGACACACAGCGCGGGAGTGTCTAGAACCCACTTCGATATCCCTACCTCGCGAGCGGCCTGAAGGGTCACGGAGCGCGCCTCGGCGCCTGACACGGCAGATGCCGAGGCCTGTGTCCAGACGCTCGCGGCACCAACGGCTTGAAGGAATCGTCGGCGTGAGAGGGAGCTGTCAGTCATGGGGCACTGTATACGCGAAACATCGTGCGATCGCAACGGCCGATCGCTCGCCGATGAACAGAACGCATCTCCACGCGTGACGGCGTCTGGGGAGCAAACGGTTGGCACCTAGGATCGAGGCTTCCTCAGCTTTCCCCGCCGTAAACGTGCTCGGAAAAGTAGGCGTGCTCGTAGTTCTGGATCGGGATCGAAAGCTCGCCTCGGCCGTCCGACGTCATGTCGAGCAGGTTCCAGAACGGCCACACCATGTCCACGTGACACGGATGGCCGTTTTCCTTCGGGTGGCTGACGAGCTCCGAGCCCCAGGTGTGGAAGATGCCCTCGGGCGTCTTGCGAAAGACGTTCATCATCGACACCAACGCCGGGTCGCTCGCCCCTTCGCGTGCGAAATAGTCGAGGATGTAGCTCCCTTTGCAGGCCGAGTACAGCGATGCACCAAAAGTGCGCATCAGCATCACCCATACGTCGGGCATCCCCTAGATATGAACCCGTGCGCCGAGGCCAGCGCCACCGGGACGGCGCGAGGCAAAGCAACTTGCCCCGCGTGCCCCGCCGCGCGGCTGCCCCGAGGCGCTACGACCAGAATTTGTCCCAGGCGTAAAGGTCGTAGAAGTGCTCCCGACCGCTGACAATGCGGCCGTCCTTGACCTCGAAGTCGATACAGCAGCCTACATCGAGACGATTGCCGTTCCGTTCTCCGCTGTTATGATGAATGCCGATCACTCGGCCGTCATCACCCTCGAGTACATGCTGCAATGTGGCCTTGATCACGAGCTCGGCGATTTCCTTCAGGTTCTCCCGGCACAACGCCTTCGCCTTCGCTGCCAGACGTCGACGCTGGTCATCGGTGAAACGTAGGCGACGAGCGCCGAGCTGCTCCCGGAGAACTCGATTCTCTTCCTTCAGGTATTCGATCGCATCCTGCTGGGACCGGTTGACCCACCCTGCGAAGGTCAACGCGAGGAACCGCCATAGGTGGGGCTGCATAGGCCGCATTCTAGCTGTTCGGGGCAGCGGGGCTATTCTTACTTCTGGAAGACGCCACCCTGCGAGGTGCTGCTTCGCGTCGGCCGAGTTTTGGCACACTACCGGAACGCCGCATGAGCGAAAGAAAATTCAAGCTGGGGCTATACGAGGATTTGTGGGGCTCTCGCTAACATGGGCCATGAGGTCGGCAGAAATACCGTGAAACGCATCCTCGCGGAACACGGTATCGAGCCCGCACCCGCGAGGGACAAACGCACCCCCTGGAGCACGTTTCTGAAAGCCCATTGGGGGGCTATAGCTGCGACGGATTTCCTCACCGTGGAAGTGCTTACCACCCGCGGATTGATTCGCTACTTCGTGCTTTTCGTCATCGACCTCAAGACCCGTCGTGTCGAGATCGCGGGCATCGGCCATCAGCCCTACGATGATTGGATGAAGCAAATGGCGCGAAACTTGACGGACGCGATCGATGGATTTCTTCGCGACGCTCGATTTCTCATCCACGATCGAGACCTGCTGTTCTCAGCGTCATTCTGCGCCACGCTCTCCGCGACTGGGGTGGAGACAGTGAAACTACCTAGTATTGGCACACTACGGGCTTTGTCGTCACCGGCGGCCTCGCTCATCAACTCGTGCAAGGGCCTCGAGGGCATCTTCAATACTGTGGTAGACGGTGTCGAGCTGCTCGTCGGAGATACAGTACGGAGGCAGCACGTAGACCACGTTGCCGAGCGGGCGGAGTAGGACGCCCTTTTCGAGGAAGGAGCGATAGAGCTGGTCGCGGATCTCGTTGAAATAGGAGGTCTCGCTTCCAGAGTCGATCTCCACGGCCAGAATAGTGCCAGTCTGACGCGCGTCTCGCACCAAACGGTGATCTCGGAATGCCTCGATCTGATCCCTGTGACGCGCCTCGATGCGTCGAATGTCTTCCCCGCACGTGTCGCGCTCCAGAAGGTCCAGACTGGCGAGAGCGGTTGCACATCCGACGGGATTCGCCGCAAAGGAGTGCCCGTGGAAAAACGTGTGCCTCTTGTCCTCCGAGTGAAACGCCTCGTAAATGTTACCCGAGCAGCTCGTAGCTCCCATCGGGAGCGTACCGCCGGTGAGCCCTTTCGACAGGCAAACGATATCCGGAGGTACATCCTGGTGGTCGACTGCCAGGAATCGGCCGCACCGTCCGAACCCGGTCATCACTTCGTCGGCAATGGTAACGACGTCGTGTTGTCTGCATAGAGTGAGGAGATCCTTCAGAACATCCGGAGCATACATGATCATTCCGCCAGCGCCTTGCACCAAGGGCTCGAAGATGAACGCAGCGACGTCTCCGTTGCTCAGTACGTTCTTCAATGCGGCCAGCGTTTCTTCTTCGTGGCCCGGAGTGGGTGCCGGAAGGTGGCTCACCTCGAAGAGAAAGGGTGCGAAGGGTTGGACGAAGGCGCCTCTGCCGCTCGCCGACATGGCTCCGAACGTATCTCCGTGATAGCCGTTCTCGAGGGCAATGATGCGCCGTTTCTCTATGCCGCGATTCACCCAGTACTGAATCGCCATCTTGAGACCCACCTCGACCGCCGTGGATCCGTTGTCCGAGAAGAACAACTTTGCGTGGTTCTCGGGCATTTTTTGAAGCAGCCGTTCCGCCAGCGTTACTGCGGGGGCGTGAGTGAATCCGGCGAAGAGGACGTGGTCCAAGCGCGCCAGCTGCTCCTGAATTTTCCTGGCGATGTGAGGATGGGAATGCCCGTGCAGGCAGACCCACCATGACGAGATGGCATCGATGTAGGCGCGGCCGTCCTCATCGAACAGCAAGGTGCCTTCGCCGCGTGTGATGGCAATCGGTGGATCGGCGGTTTTCATCTGGGTGTAAGGGTGCCAGATCGCCCGGCGATCGCGTTCGACCAGATTCATCTTTTTCAGAAGTGAAAGAAGCTTAGTGCGCCTGATATGTCTAAATGGCCCGTTGCGCTACGTGCCGACCGCCCACTGCCGACCGTGGCGGGCCCATGCAGGCGCGAATTCGTCTGCATAACGTCGAATGAGCTCCGGGGTGAGCGTCGCTTCCCATCGAACGCATCCCAAGAGGGCGACGCCGGTCTTGCTCAGGATCACAGACTCGGTCTCGGAGTTTTCTGCGCCATTGAAAACGAGACCGAGTATCTTGATTCCGCGCCGGCGCAGTGCTTCGATGGTCAAGAGCGTGTGGTTGATGCTTCCCAGGTAATTTCTAGAGACCACGACGGTCTCGCAGCGGAGCTTCGCGATGAGATCCACCATCGAATGGCGTTCGTTGAGCGGTACGAGCACCCCACCGGCACCTTCGATGACGAGAGGCCTTCCTCGAGTAGCTGAAGGAAGCTCGAACCTATCGAGATCGATCTTCCGTCCCTCCAATTTGGCCGCGGCGTGCGGGGACGCGGGTATCCGCAAGCGCACGGTCTCGGGATGAAAGTGCGAGAGCTTGTTGGTGACGAGCTTCCTCACGCGTTCGGTGTCGGTCTCTTCCAAATCGCCGGCCTGAACGGGTTTCCAGTAGTCCGCACACAATGCTTCGACGAGGATGGCCGAGACGACCGTCTTGCCCACCTCGGTCCCGATTCCGGTCACGAAGATCGGTCTCATGACCCGGCCACCGCCGGCCGCGCTGCATCCTGGAGGCAGGTTCTCAGGAGCTCGGTCAGACGTTGAATGTCCTTCGGTGTGTTGAAGGCATGGAGGCAAATCCTCAACCGTTCTTTTCCCCGCGGCACCGTCGGTGACAGGATGGGCCGCACGTCGAAGCCTTCGCCCCGCAAGTAGCGGGCGGCGTGCCTGACGCGCTCATTCCCCGAAATCAGCAAGCACTGGATGGGGCTATCGCTTTCGATGAACGACTTGCCGAGCTCCGCCGGTATCCCCGAACGAAAGAGCTGGATATTGTCGTGCAGGTTCTCGACGAGTCTCTGGGATTCACCGAGCACGTCGTAAGCGGACTGAATGGCCAAGAGACTGTGGGGCGGCAAGAAAGTCGTGTAGATGAACGAGCGCGCAAAGTTGATGAGGAACGTCCGAAGCGTATCGGAACCGAGAACGATGGCGCCATGGCTTCCCAATCCCTTTCCGAACGTGTGGACGCGGGCGAAGACCTCGTCGGTGAGGCCGAACTCGACGGTTCGGCCTCGCCCGCCGGGCCCGAAGACCCCCGTCGCGTGCGCCTCGTCCACGATCAAGTGACAACTGTGGTCTCGGCAGAGCTCCGCCATTTCCGCTAAGGGCGCGGCGTCGCCATCCATCGAGTAGATCGACTCGACGGCGACGAACACTTGCCCTCGACCTAGACCGATCTTCTGCTTCAAGTCATCCAGGTCGTTGTGGCGAAACGAGTAGGACTTAGCGAATGTCAGACGGAGGCCGTCGCGGATCGAGGCGTGCGCGAGCCCGTCGTAAAGGACCGTATCCGATCGTTGAGGAACGCAGGAGATCAAGCCGAGGTTGGCATCGTAGCCGGAGTTGAAGATCAGGCCCGCTTTGGCTCCGTGAAAATCGGCAATCCGTGCTTCCAACGATTCGCAGAGCACGGAGTTTCCGCTGATCAAGCGCGACCCGGTGGAACCCAGGAAGTCGTTTTCGCGACGGGCATGGCGTTCCTGCACCATGCTGCGAAGCTGGGGAGAACGCGCGAAACCGAGGTAGTCGTTCGAGCAGAAATCGATGCGGTCGCCAGGCAAGGTCAGAGCCCGCAGAGCGTTGGCGGCTTTTCTCTCCTCGATCGCTGTCCTCAGGTAGGCTTCTAAATCAGCGTCCGGCATCTCTTACACCAGGCGGAGAAGCACCTACAGCGTGATCGAAGGCTGGCTTGGCCATCAAGCCAAGCTGATCGAACAGAAAATCGTCCTCACTTCGTGACGGATTGGGCGTCGTCAGCAACTTCTCACCGGCGAAGATGGAGTTCGCGCCGGCGAGAAAGCAGAGAGCCTGGGCTTCCGGGGACATATTCAAGCGCCCCGCGGAAAGCCTCACCATGGACGAAGGCATGAGGATCCTCGCCGTGGCGATCATCCGAATCATGTCCCAGGTCGGTACCGGCTTGGAGCTCGCAAGCGGCGTCCCTTCTACCGCAACCAGCAAGTTGATGGGCACGGACTCGGGGTGTGGCTCGAGGGTCGCCAGGGTCTTTAGCAACTCGATGCGATCGGACTCGCTTTCTCCCATGCCGACGATGCCACCGCAGCAAACCGTCAAGCCCGCGTCGCGAACCGCCTTTAGGGTGTCGAGTCTTTCCTGATAGCTACGCGTGCTGATGATCTCCGCATAGAAAGATTCGCTGGTGTCCAAGTTGTGGTTGTACGCGGTCAATCCGGCCTCCTTGAGGCGGCGCGCTTGCTCCGGATTGAGCATCCCGAGGGTGCAGCAGACCTCCAGTTCGAGGTCCCGAACCGCGTGGACCATCTTCAGAATTGCTTCGAAGTCCTCGTTGTCCCGCACGTCGCGCCACGCAGCGCCCATGCAAAAGCGGGTCGAGCCGGACGCCTTCGCTTTTTGGGCGGCGTCGAGGACTTCATCCATGGAAAGCAGCGGGTGAGGTTTCACACCGGTCTCGTACCGGCTCGACTGCGGGCAATAGGCGCAGTCTTCCGGACAACCACCCGTTTTGATCGACAGAAGAGTGCAGACCTGGACCTCGGAGGGGTCGTGAAACCGTCGGTGGAGCGAGGCGGCTTGGTAAAGCAGCGACAGGGCGGGCTGCCCGTAGATCGTCCGCACTTCGTCCACGGACCAGTCGTGGCGGATGTCGTTGTCAATAGGCATCTTGTCTCTTCTTATCTCATCGTATCTCTTGGGGCAGGGAGACAGCCCGGCGATCTTAACACAGCGTCGAGGCTCTCCTCCTCCTGGTGGCGTCGGCAAAGGAGGCGTCTAGCAGGCCGTCCTGTCCAAAAACGAGAACGGAGCCAAGGGGCTTTGTTGGATGGCTCGATTCGCCATGCACCAAAGCCGATCCAAATCGTTGCATCCTGGTACGAATCGTCGGATCCTCCCGCCCCGCAGGATGTTTAGCTATTACGCAATCAGCCTATTCATCGCGTCTAGCTCGGCTCACGTCTGTTTCTCCCAGTTCTGGAGAACACGACCCGCTTCGGTATTGTCAAGTTGAGGGCTTCAAGGCCGATTCGACCCCAAGATATGGTTGACGGCGCATCCCTGAACCCCAGGATATTGGGGCGCGATTCGCCAACTTGACAGCACCGTTTGGTGGATTCGTCTCGGAATCCGTCCTGAGCGGATTCAGCCCGGCCGACCCGATCAAAACGGAAGACATGAACGGATGCACAGCACCTTGAAGTCAGAGACGGCTAAACCGCCCCGAGCGAGCTTTCGAGCACAGCAACGGGCATTCGATCGGTTCCGGGAGGAGTACAACGAAATCCGTCCGCATGGAGGCACTTGGTCAGGAGGTGCCTGCATCTCGCTATCAGCCGTCGCACCGCCCCTACCCTCGTCAGCTCCCGCAACTCGAATACCCGGAGCACTTCTACGTTGCCCAGACCTATCCCAACGGAATGCTCTCTTTTGAGTCCAAGCAGTGGTACATAAGCAGCTGTCTAAAGTCAGAGCGCGTCGGTCTCGAGCAAGTCGATGACGGCCGTTGGATGGTTCACTTCGGTCCCATCCAGTCGCGAAGGGTCATGGATCTATTGATCGACCTCGAGCGACAAGCGAAGGCTGCCGGGGGACGGGTCCACGCCCTGATCGGCAATCACGAGTTCTGGAACGCGGTGGGCGACCTCCGATACGTTTCCCCGGAGGAGTTCAAAGCTTTCGCCGGCGCCCGGGACCGGTACTACGAAAGTACCCAACAGCTCGAAACATCCGAGCTTCACATCTGCTGCTACCTGTACCAGGCGCGCAACAAGCGCACGTACCGGGTGCTCGGCTACCGAAACCTTCAGGACTATGCGGCCGAGCGCTTCGGCTTCGGCGAGAGGAAGGTACGCTACTTCCTGGAGCTCGCCCGCTCTCTCGACAAGCTCCCCAAGCTACGCGAAGCACTTGCCGCGAAAACGATCGGATGGTCCAAGGCCGTGCGTATCGCTGCCGTGGCCAAGCCCGAGGATCAGGACATCTGGCTGAAACGGGCGCGCACCATGTCGGTGCGTGTGCTCGACAACTTCATCCGCGACCAGCCCATTGAGGGAACCACGCTCCGTGTCTTTCTGACGGAAGGACAGTTCGAGGTCTGGGAATTGGCGATGGAGCTCTGTCGCAAGGCGGCGGGCGTTGAGCTGAGCCCCGCTCGCTGTCTCGAGTACATGGCGGCAGAGTTCATCGGCACGTGGGGCCAGCTGCAGGACGATGATGATGACGACGATGCCTCGGGTGGCGGTGAAGAAACCTCCGAGACGTCAGGCGGAGAGGAAACGCCAGCGGCGGTCCCCGAAGACGTCGCCGAGGCGAACGCAAATCCCGGGGAGTTGTCCGAGCAGGCGACTTATCGGCTCGTCTACGAGAGGGACGGTTATTCTTGTCGATATCCCGGTTGTACCGCCCGCTCCGAGCTCCATCCCCATCATATCGAGCTCCGAAGCCGTTTCGGCACGAAGGGGCGGAAGGCGCGCGACGACCCGAGTAACATCGTGACGATCTGTGAATTCCACCATTCGATGCGGCACGACGAGCTCATCGGGGTGAAAGGAAAAGCTCCGTTCCAGCTTCGGTGGGAGGCACCTGCTCTCATGAAGCAGGCGCTCTTGCGATTGGGAGATGCGCTCAGCCTGTTTCCCGGTGACGCGCGCCTCCTGCAGTGTCTCACCTAGCTCAATGTCCGAGCCGTCCTCCAAGTCGTCGGCCGACGTGTGTGCCTTCGCCGATCCGAGCCCTTCCCGCAGCCAAATCTCGAGTCCCGTCGTCGTGTGGAGGCAGTTTTCTCCTCTTGACAGGACGTGCGACCGCGCACCCGAACGCGAGTTTTATCCCTCAAACAAAACCGGCAAACGTTTGCCGTTTTTTGGCTGGGCCTTTCGAGACGCCGCGATGTCAGTCGTTCACCGGCACGCGCCGTTTCAGCTCTTCGAACCAGTTGAGGACGACGTTGATTCGCGTGGGGCCCGCCTCCTCTGCTGCCCGGAGCATGAGGAAACGCTGGCCGTCTGGAGCGACGTCGTAGTTTGCGAATGCAGGCTCGGTGTAGTGGACGGACAAGTACCGTCCTTCGAACAGTAGGGTGGGCTTACCGGCGGTGAAATCCGAGTCGGTACGGATGTCGACCGCCATCATCCTGTCGCCGCTTCGATAGAAGAGCTCGTTGCCGTTCGGCGTCGCCCACATGGGCTCGGTGCCACCTTCGGTCGAAACCTGCCATTTGCGGTCGAGAGCGGGAAAGGGCCGCACGTTAACTTCGTTCCGGCCCGATTCGTCCGATACGTAGGCGAGCCAGAGGTCGTCCGGCAAGAGCATGGCACTGTGCTCGTTGAACGGCGTTTCAAGAATCATTTCCGTCTCGCCTTCGTCGAGGCGAAGCATACCGATCTCGTGACCTGTCTCACCGATCTGATTGAAGATCAAAAAATTCCCGTCCGCCGAGAGCGAAGTCGGGAAACGAGCGGGGCCCGCCGTCCATTGCGCGGCCTCACCGCTCCCGTCCGCGGGCTTCGAGAAGAGGTCATTCCCGCCGGCTCGAGACGAACCAAAGAACACCTGTTGGCCATCGGACGACCACACAGGCCACGAGTCAGCTCCTTCACTGAACGTCAGTCGCGTCAACGTGCCCCGCACGAGGTCGAGGAGCCAGATGTCGGGTGCAAGTCTCTCAGCGATGCGGACGGCAAGCCGCTGGCCGTCGGGCGAGAGACGCGGGAGCTGCCAACCCTCCTGCGTGTCCAGGAGCGGCTGCGCGTTTCCCTGCCGATCGACCCAGACTGGTATAGTGCTCCACCTGGTGACCTCGTCAGAGAGGTAGACGAGCGTTCACCGACTTCCCGCGGGCTTGCTCGGGACTCATGTAGGGCGCGGTGCCGAGAAGGACGCCGGCTCGTGTGGCGTCTCTGGTCAGAGTGGGTGAGCGCGAGGTGTCGGAAGCTTCGACCCCCTCGTCACCAAACGCCTTCGCCAGGCCGAAATCCAGAACTTTGATCTTCCCGTCGGGTGTCACCTTGATGTTGGCGGGCTTGAGGTCCCGGTGGAGGACTCCCCTGTCATGTGCGGCCGCGAGGGCCTCCGCGTTCTGTTTGAAGAGCGGAAGGGCCTCGTCCGCCTCGAGCGGGCCAGAAGCGATCCGCTCCGCGAGGGTTTCACCTGGGACAAGCTCCATGACCAGGAAGTGGACATCGCCCGAGTCTTCGAGCCCATGCAACGTGGCAATGCCGGGGTGGTTCAGCGAGGCGAGCAGACGTGCCTCGCGCTCGAAGCGGGCCAGGCGTTCCTTGTCCTGCGCGAACGCCTCCGGCAAGACTTTGATAGCGACTTCGCGGCCGAGTTTCGTGTCGCGGGCTCGGTAGACCTCGCCCATGCCACCCTTTCCGACGAGGGACAGGACTTCGTAAGGACCCAGCTTCGTTCCAGGATTGAGACCCATGTGCCGCTCCTCTATATGGAAGCAATCTAGTGTCCGACGGCTCCAGGATCAACCGGTGCTGCAAGATTTTGGCTATCAGGGAGGCTTCCCGCCCCTTTTGTCGTCTCTATTGTGTATTCCGGGGCATCGTGAACGCAGATTCCAGCCGAACGTGAACATCCATTCCAAAGCATCGTGAACACGGATTCCGGGGAAGGTGAACACCGGTCTCGGGCATCGTGAACGCTCATCGGTAGCGCTTTTCGAGGCAGTCTAGGTCGTACCGGAAGGAGGACGACCTAGCAATGGCAGCTAAGAGGTTATCGATGAGAAAGATACGAGAGATTCTAAGGCTGAAGCACGAGGTGGGCTTTACCCACCGTTCGATCGCGCAAGCGCTTCATGTGGCGGTGGGGACGGTGAGCGAGTACCTGGCCAAGGCAAAGAAGCGGGGGCTGAGCTGGCCGCTTCCGGAGGAGCTGAGTGACTCGAAGCTGGAGGCGCGGCTGTTTCCGCCACCGCCGTCGTCACGAGAGCGAGTGAGGGCGGACTTCGCCTACATCCACGAGGAGCTGAAGCGGCACCGAGGGCTAACGCTGCTGCAGCTGTGGGTGGAGTACGCCGAGGACAACCCGGGAGCGTACCGCTACAGCCGGTATTGCGAGCTGTACGGGCGGTGGAAGAAGAAGCTGAATCCGACGATGCGTCAACGGCATCGAGCGGGCGAGAAGACGTTCGTGGACTTCTCGGGGAAGAAACCCCACATCGTCGATCCGAAGACGGGAGAGCTGCGCTTGGAAGTTCACGTTCTCCAAACATGCCGGATAGCGGAGTTTCGCAGCCCGCAGTCGTCGAGAAAGCTTACGCTGTTCGCGCTCGGTCCACTCGGCATCGACCATGAGCCCCACGCGTTCCTCAAAGCTCAGCTCTTTGTACTCGCTCGAGCTCAGCTGGGCTTCGAACGAGGACACCATGCCGAACAACTTCATGGTGTTCATTTTTTCCGTCGTTTCGTGTCTCAGCATCGGAACTCTCCTCCTTCGTAGTAATCGGCTCCTCGGATGTTCCCGTGCTCCTCTCGCGGTTTCGCTTCGCCGTCCGCTTCGAGCACCACACGATCGAGGCCAGCCGAGAGAATGTTTTTCACCGTGCGATAGGTGTAAGAGCTCAAAGCCTCCGCTCGCACGCAAGCGGCCTCGAGACGTTCGTTGCCCCAGCGTCGGCCCAGTCGCATCACTCCCAGGCAGGAGCGAAATCCCTGCTCCGGATGAGGCCGGCGTCTCAGAATCTCGGAAACCAGCCTACCCGTTGCAGGACCTGTCCTCTCGGCCCAGTGGATCAACCGTGAACGCGGCATGTGCTCCGGATTCGTTGCGAACTGACCTTTTCCTTTCTTTCGGTGATGCGAAGCGACGCGTTCTCCCTTGAACAGGACCTCCACCACCAAGGGCGTCAGGCGTAGCTCGACTTTTTCGTGAATGAGCTGATAGGGAACGCTGTACAAGTTGTCGTCCACATCCACGTGGTAGTCGATGTTCACCCGGCATCGCTTCCACGTCGATAACTCGTAGCGCTCCTGCGGTAACGGTTTCAGGGCGGGCCGGTCCAGCCTCTCGTACAACTCCCGCCGACTCGCACCGAGCTTCTGCATCGTCCTCCGACTCCTCCAAGCCGTAAATCGAGCCGATGTTCGGATGGTTCAGCGAAGCGAGGACTTTGGCCTCGCGCTGAAATCGTCGCAGGCGCTCTTCATCCTCGGCGAACTCGTCGGGCAGGACTTTGACCGCCACGTCCCTGCCGAGCTTGGAGTCCTTCGCCCGATAGACTTCACCCATGCCGCCTTTGCCAAGGAGCTCGACAATCTCGTAATGGGCGTGTTTCTGACCGGGGCTGAAGGACACAGACGAGCCTCCGAGAGTGAAAGGATTCTAGCTGGATGGCCTGGCGAGCGCCACCGAGCCTCGAAATGTAGACAAGACTGGCGGTCATGGGGTCCTTGGTATAGATTCTGGCGCGGGTTAGCGTATTCGAGCGATGAATCCCAACGTCACCGCATGGGTCATTATGGTCTCGCGCGGCTTCAGTGGTGAGTGGGAGGCCACGTGAGCGACAGGCTGCAACGATTCGGTGCGACTGTACGGCAGGACCGACCATGACCCTACGCCGACGTCTCTCGATCGCTGTGACTCTGGTGATTGCCGTCGCGCTCTCCGAACCGGGAGCCACCACGTCGGCCTTCTCCACCTGCCAACCGGCAGGCTTGGCTCTGGAGCGCACGGGCATCGCAACGCCTACATCGCGATCCCGGCAGCGACCGGCCGCTCACGAGCGTGATTCTCGGCACGCACCAGAGTGAGCACATGCATCGCTTCTTCGAGCGCATCGAGAGCTACGGGGAAGAGGGGCTGGAACCGCACTTGCGGGAATACGTGCAACAGGCCAATCCGACGCGCATTGCCATCAACCGGTCCAGGACGGTGGCGATGGCCGACGGCATCACCGCCGAGCTGCTTGCCTATCTCGAGGAGGCCATTGGCCCGGAGTACGCATCGCGGCTCGTGTCGTCAGAACCGCTGGTGATCGACTACGTGAGCCGGCGCACGCCTGCCGAGCTGGCGATCGAGACCGAGGCGAGCTGGCGCACATGGAACATCCTTCGCCGTGCTTTCTCCAATGAGGTCATCACACCGGGTCGCACTCGCCTGATGGAGGTCTGGGGATGGATCGATACCGATGGCACGGCCCGCTTCCTGACGGGCCCACAGACGGGGCTCTGGATCGTTCGCAGCGGTGGTTGAGACGACGGATCGATGCCGACGAACCTTATCCACAAACAAAAACAGGGGGTCCAAAATGGAATACATGGGTAGAGCTGACAAGCTGACGCGACGTCTTCTTGTGTCCGTTTCGCTGCTGGCCTTGTGTGCAGTGCTGGTCTCGAGCGAAGAGGCAACCGCACAGACCGGAGATTTCGGCAACCTGGCGGACGGGCCTTACGACAAGCTGGTCATCCTCAATGCCATGGTCATTCCGGGCCATGGCGGTCCGCCGGTGGGCCCGTACGACATCGTCATCGAGGGGAACCGGATCACCGACATGACGATATTCGATCCGGTGAGCGTTGGACGCCGGGGCGATGCGAGGCGTGCCACCGGTGATCGCGTCATCGATGCCGAAGGCATGTACGTAATGCCGGGCATGATCGATCTGCACATGCATCTGCGTCAGTTGCCGATGGAGCTCCAGTACGTGTACTACCTCAAACTGGCTCATGGCTCGACGACGATGGTTCCCGCTGCGGACCGGGGCCTCGAGCAGGCGGTGGAGGAGGCCGAGCGGAGCGCCGACAACGAGATACTGGCCCCAAGAATGTTCCCCATCTTCAGGTGGGGCGAGAGTACCGATTACAACCGTGAGTTTCTCGAAAATCCGGCGAACGCTCAGACGGTGGCAGCGGAAATGGTCGCCGCCGGGGCGCACGTCGTCACCGTCGGCCCTCTCGGCTGGAATCCGGAGCTACTGGGCGCGGTCTGCAAGGCCGTTTATGACGCCGGAGGCATCACGACGTATCACATTCCCCCGAGCACGACCCCCGTCACCAACGCGGTCGATGCCGCCCGATTGGGTGTGACGATGATCGAGCACCATTATGCTTATGCCGAATCCTCGCTGGACCGGACGGTGCAGGATTACCCGAGAGACTACAGCTACAACGACGAGAACGCCCGCTTTCGTCACGCCGGAAAGGTATGGTCAGAGGCCAACAAAGACCGACTCTTGAACGAAGTCGTAGATGCTCTCGTGGAATCCGGCGTACACATGCTCCCCACACGTGTCACTTACGAGGCCAATCGTGACTGGCTCCGGAAGGTCAGCCGACCCTGGCACGAGAAGTACACCCATCAGGCCCTGATCGACTGGAGCGTGCCAAACCCGAATCTGCACGCCGTCTTTCATTATGACTGGACCTCCGACGACGAGTACTACTGGTACTACGCGTTCGATCTGTGGGGAGACTTGATTTTCGAGTTCAACAAACGCGGTGGCCACGTCTCCTACGGGACGGATGATAATTACACGTGGGGCACCCCGGGCTTTTCCAATATCCGAGAGCTACAGCTGCTCAGGGAGACCGGCATGCATACGCTCGAAGTCCTCCGCGCGGCGACCCACTACAGTGCCCAGACCCTGCGCCAGGACAGACTCGGCCTGGTACGTCCCGGGTATATCGCCGACCTTCTCATCGTGGACGGCAGTCCCGCCTATAACCTGCGATTCCTGTATTCCTTCGGTGCGCTGACCCTGGACGAAAACGGCCAGATGTATCGCACGAAGGGAATCGTACATACCATCAAGGATGGGATCGTCATCAACAACGACAAGTTGATGGAAGAGGTCGCCCGGATGACCAAGGAATCGAAAAAGGGTGTCGACCCGGTCAATGCGGTGAATGAGCCGTTTGTTGTCAAGTAAAATCTCTCAACGTTCCTCGAAAACGAGAAAGTAGTACGTAGACGGTAGCAGCGGGACCTCTTTTTCGAGAACGAATCCGGCGTCCAGGATCTCGTCGGTTGTCGTACCTTTGCCGGCACGGAAGTGGTACCGCAAGCAGGGCAGGGGATACCAGACTCGCATCAACGCGATCCTGCGTTCCTACATGCGTGCTCACAAGGATGCCGACGTATGAGATCCTAGTCGATGAAACACGGTTGGTCAGTCAGGAGGCTCTGCGACGCCGGCCGGACTCCCGAGAATTCCTCGCTGGATTCTGCCGCTCCACAACGCCGCAAGGGCGGCGATGAGTACGGCGCTCACAACGGCACCTGGGAGCGCCGCGCCGTAGGCCTGCTGCAGGCCCCCCTGGAGCTCGCCCAGGGCAGTGAGTGTACCAGCGGCGAGTGGCACGAGCGCGAGCTCGAAACGCACCAGGAAAACATAGAAGGCGAGGAGTACGATACCGCTCACCAATCCACCCACGACCCACGCTCCGAGGAACGACGGCGCACGCGGCGGCAACGAGTGCAAAGAGAATCCAGAAGAGACGGTTTCGAAACATCCAGCGCTCCCTACCGAGGGCGGCTTCCAAAGCTGTTCAGAGTAGCGTTTGCCATAATAAATGATAGGGCAATGACTCGCACACACACCACGGTTTCGCCGCCTTCTGGAGGCTGCCGAGGAACGCATCCGGCGCACTGGAGGCATGAAGCACGACGATTTCTGGGAAGACGTGTCGACTGAGGAGGCGCCACGGAAGTCGGCATCCGACCGCCGCTCCCGACCCAAGTAACGGTAATACGCGCCTACTCCGCCCGCAGACGGGAGATATAGAAGTGATAGACCAGCGCCCCTCCGAGCACCGTCGCGAGAGCCATGCCCGATGCGACCGGGGCGCCCCGGATGGAAAAGACGAGCACCCAGCCGCTCATGCCCACATACAGCAGAGGGATCAGCGGATAGGTGCGGTCGAGCCAGGCGAACCGCTTCCAGCCCGCACGACGCCGAAACTTGAACAGGCCCAGAACGGAAAGAGCAGTGAACAAGTAAAGGGTGAACCCGATGTAGAGCACTAGGCCCCGGAAGGTGGGAATGACGATGAGAAGCACCGTGCATACCCCTTGCATCACCACGGCCACCCAGGGACTCTTCCACTTCGGATGGATGCGCGCCGCGACGGGAAAAAAAGCCCGGTTTTGCGCCATCGCGTAGTAGACCCGGGGGCCGACGAGACACATGGCGTTGACCGTGGCAAGCAGAGAGAAGGCCATGGCGAGACTGAAGATTCGCGCCGTCTCGGAGCCGAAGAGCGCGCTCGCCACCACTGAGCCCACCGCGACGACCCCCTTGAGATCCTCGAGCGACGAGCCGTAGATGTAGAGGACGTTCAGCGCCACGTACAGAACCATGACCAGAGCGGTGCCGGCGGCGAGGGCGATGGGGAAGGTCTTCTCGGGCTCTTCGACTTCTTCGGCGACATAGACGGCCGCGTTCCACCCGCTGTAGCCGAAGTACACGAACACCAGGCTGATGGCGAACTGCTCGAAGAGAGACAGGCTCGAGCTTCGTTCCACCACCGCCGAGAAGTGGGCCGCGTCGCCTTGCCCGATCGAGAATCCGAGGCCCAGGAATCCGGCGATGACGAGCAGCTTGAGGGCGGTGAGAAGCGTTTGAAGCCTCGCCACCTCGCCGGCACCGAGAACGTTGAGGACGGTGAAGATCACCACAACGGCGCAGGCCGCTAGCTGCGCATCGCCGAGATGGAACGTCAGTGGACCCGCCGGGAGTGCGCGCCCCGCATCACTCAACCCCAGATAGGCGGAGATCGCCAGCGCCGCGGCGGCGACGGGAGCGGAGAAGCCGGCGAAGAAGCTGACCCAGCCGTTGATGAAGCCCCAGGCCGGTCCCCAGGCCTCTGACAGGTACACGTACTCCCCGCCCGAGCGGGGAAAGTTGAGCGCAAGCTCCACGTAGCAGAGGGCGCCGGCGAGCGCGATGCCACCGCCAACGATCCAGATGAAGATGACCAGACCGGGCGAGCCCAGATCTCCGGCGAGAAAGCCTGTCGTCGTGAAGATGCCGGTGCCGATCATGTTGGAGACGACGAGGGCGGTGGCACCCACGACACCGATGCGACGAACCAGGCTCGCTCCAGACATTCGGCGACCGCGGGGAGCCTAACACAAACGAATCCGTCCTCGACAGGTGCCACGCCGGCGCGGATCCACCGGCATGAGGTGCCGTTTCAAGGAACAGACTGCAGCCCAGGGGCGATGAAGTGCCGTTCTAAGGAATGAACGGAGGCTCGCAATCCCGAAGCTCTCGAGCAATGCGGTCGAGTCCTGCGCCCTGCGTGGTGTTCCTCATTCGCCGGGCGATTTCCCCCCTTCGGAGGCCGCTCTACTCGCAAGTCACTGAACCGTAAAGCCGGTGAACCCAGCCAGGATGGCACCACGCCTGCAAGGGGAACGCGCGGGGGTGGATCATGGATTGGCATATCGCCTGGCTGGCCCTTCTGAGTCTGGCCTTGATAGCGCACATGTTCAAAGACGCCGCCGAGTTCAAGAAGATTCAGAAGCTCGACTCGGAGGTGTCGGAACTGAACGCGCAGAAGTAGGTCGCGGCTCGGTTCCCGCGACCGACAGTAATGTAGCAATTCTTTTTACGAAAATGGAAAAAAGAATTACCTGTCCCCCTTTTTCCATCATTATTAAAGAGGCCGACCGAGGGCAGCTCGAATCGATTGGAAAGGAGCTCGGTCTTCCGGTACGGAACGTCGTCAAGGGGATGCGGCCGAGCGAGTTCTTCATCCCGGGCTCACTGATTCGCATCGATGTCGACTCGGACAATCCCCTCGCCTACGCTCATGGTGGGGCGCGCTACCTCACCGATCCTTCTCGTCAATCTGGGCACCACGCGCGCGCCAACACCAGAGGCAGTGCGCGACTACTCCGGACGGCGATCGATGACGCGAACCGCCTTGCCCTGACTTCGCTCGATCTCACGGGGCGCGACGACACGGACCCGAACGTTGATGCCGAGGGCCTGGACGACGCGCTCGTGCGCTTTCTCCTGGAGCCGGCCGAGCGCGTACCCTCCCTGTGACTGGACCTCGGCGGTGGGCTCGACCCAGATTTCCAGATCGTCGAGGTGATCGACCCTGCGATCCACCAGGATGAGGTACTGAGGCGCCAGCTCGTCCAGTGTCAGGAGCGCCTCTTCGATCTGGGAGGGAAAGACGTTGACGCCACGGACGATGAGCATGTCGTCGGTACGACCCGTGACCTTGCTCATTCGCGTCAGCGTCCGGCCGCAACCGCACGGCTCCCGGTTGAGACGGACGCGGTCTCGTGTCCGGTATCTCAGGAGAGGCAGCGCCTGTTTGGTCAGGGAGGTAAGCACCAGCTCGCCTTCGCCGTCGTGCGGCAAAGCTTCGCCGGTCCCGGAATCGACGACCTCCGGGAGGAAATGATCTTCCCAGATGTGCAATCCGTGATGCTCCGAGCACTCCACCGCCACGCCCGGCCCGATGATCTCGCTGAGGCCGTAGATGTCGAAGGCCTCGACCCCCAGACGGGCCTCGATCTCCTTGCGCATCGGTTCGCTCCAGGGCTCGGCCCCGAAAAAGCCCGCGCGGAGCTTCCCGCGGCGGTTGTCACTGGATGCTGGATGCACCCTCACCCGGCCGCACTCGCAGACGATGGCGGGCTCGCGCCGCCACCCTCTCCCTCACAGGGAGAGGGAGAACGGCCACCTTCGCCAAGGCTTCAGCGAGCCTCGCCGTAGCCAGCCAGCAGAAACGATGAAGCTGGCGGAGGCGGGATCGACGCCTGCGGCGTTGACCTCCTCAAGGCCTGAGGCTGCCGTAGATCTTCTCGCGGTAAACGCGCTCGAGATCCAGGTTTCCGAGCTTGAAGTGGACGTCGGAGAGCTTCAGGTAGATCTCGTCGGGGTTCTGGCGGAAGCGAAGGCTCCGTTCGTAGCTGGACTGCGCTTCTGGATAGTCCCCGGCATAGAAGGCGGCGTGTAAGCGTCCGCTCCCACCATGTTCCCGATACGTCGCTCCCGAGGCATCCTTTGTGTGCTCGCCACTGGAGGCGGGGGACGAAGGAGGCAAGAGATGTCGAAGCGAAGGACAGCGGGGATATCGAAAGTGATAGGGAAGCGGCGCTGGGCAGAGGCGGATGCGCGGAATGTTGTGTCGTCATGGCAGCGTAGTGGGAAGCGTGTCTCGGAGTTCGCCAGGGAGTACGGGTTGACCTCCCAGCGGCTGGTTCGGTGGTCGGAGCGACTGCAAGGTGGGTCGAGGGGGAGTGTACGGTTTCATCCGGTTCGCCTGGTGGGAGGCGAGCGAGAAGGCGAGCGAGGAGGCGAGAGGGACGCGATCGAGGTGGTGTTGTTGGACGGCAGGCGCGTACGAGTGCGTGAGGGGTTCTCATCTGAGGAGCTGGGTCGGGTGCTCGAAGTTCTAGAAGGTCGAGCGTGATGTGGATGCTCCCATCGTCTGTGAGGATCTACGTTGCGGCGGAGCCGATGGACCTGCGTCGCGGCTTTGACGGGCTGGCTGCAGCGACGCGGAGTGTGATCGGTCAATCGCCCCTGAGCGGTCATCTGTTCGTGTTTCTGAATCGGCGTCAGAATCGTGTGAAGATCCTCGCTTGGGATCGGACGGGGTACGTTTTGCTGTACAAGAGGCTGGAGCGAGGGACCTTTGAACTGCCGACGTCACCGCGTCCGGGTGATAGGCACGTTGAGTTGGACTCTGGCGAGCTGGGACTGATGCTGGAGGGGTTGGACCTTCGTGGCGCTCGACGCCGGAAGCGATGGTATCAGCGAGCTGAGGAGAAGAGAGTCGCCCTTCACGGTTGAAGGGCTGATTTTCTTCCCAAGAACGCAGCAGGGACTTGACTTTCTTGCTTTTTGCGATTAGTCTTAATCTTCTATATATGACTAAGACGCGACTACTGCAACGGCTTCAAACCCTCGGCGAGAACGCTGTACCGGGCACGCTTACGGAGGTCATGCTTCGCTGTGGTAAAACCGCCTGCGGGTGCCGAACCGACCCGAATCGTCTCCATGGTCCCCACCTGTACCTGAAGTTTCGCAACGAGGAGAGTCGGTCGACATCGCTGTACATCCCGCGAAGCCACGAACGGGAAGTTCGTCGTGGAGTCGAGGCCTGGTCGAAGATGCGAGAGGCGGTGGCTCAGTTGGGCAATCAGAATCGCAAGGGGCTAGCGAAACAGCTGCGTCAAAGGCGTAAGTAGTGAACACGAGCTCCGAATCGACCCAGTCGCGCCGAGAGGGCGCTGGCAGTACGAGGGCGCCCAACGCTCTGGGGCAGATTCGGGATTCGGCCCGAAGTCTAGCAAGCGAGGGCAAGACGGAGGAAGCGTTCGACCTGCTGGTCTCGGCGCTGGATGCGGTGTTGCGCAAATCGAGAGAGCTGGAGCTGATGGTGTTGAAGCTTCAGAGGGAACGAGTAGGCAAGCGCTCCGAGAAGGTGGACCCCGGACAGCTCCAGCTGATGTTCGAGCAGCTGATGAGCCAAAGCGGTGGTGAAGAGCTGGAGCCGGAGCTCGACCCACAAACCGAGGCTCGGGAAGACGCGGAGCTGGAACAGCAGATCGAAGAAGCGAAAAAGACTCGGCCACGAGGCAAGGGCAACAAACCGCGCCGCGAAACAATCCGAACGGACGGGATCGAACGCCAGGTTCACTTGCGCGAGATACCTGAAGAGGAGCGGGGCTGCTCTCGATGCGGCAAACTCAAGAAGCCTCTCGGTAAAGACGTCCGACGGAGGCTCGAGTACGTGCCGGGGCACTTCATCGAGCATGAGTACCATCTGGAGAAGTACGCCTGCGGGAAGTGCCGGGAAGGCGTCACGAGAGCCGAGGGCCCGGCCCCGGTGATCGAGCGGAGCAGCGCTGACGCCTCGCTTTTAGCTCATGTGGTGGTGAGCAAGTACGTAGACCACGTTCCCCTTCACCGTTTGCATCGTATCTACGCCCGTAGCGGCGCGGGGATTGCGGTCTCCACGATGTCGGATTGGGTGGGCGAGGTGGCAAACCTTGTGGAGCCGCTTGTGGACCAGTTGGAGAAGCGGGTCCTGAAGGCCGGTGTCATCCGAACCGATGCCACCGGAGTGAAAGTGCTCGATCCGCAAAGCCCGGAGAACATCGAGCGAGGCACGATGTGGTGCTACATGGGCGACGACCGAGACGTGGTGTTTCGCTACGCGCCGACGGGCGAAGGAGCGACGGGTCCGTGGGAGTTTTTGGCGGGCCGCACGGGATACGTGCAGGCCGACGCCGCGAGCGTGTTCGACGCGTGTTTAACGGCACGGTGGCCTCCGCGGAAGAAGTCGACCCAGAGCGTGTAGGGCCCGGTCTCGATACCGTCGCTCTCGAAGTCGTACCAGACGAGAACGTTGTCCAGCTCGGACGACTCCTGAGCGAGGAGAGTCGCCGTCATGCACACAATCAACGTCGCAAACATGGCTCGCGGGAACATGGATTCATTGTAGCACCTGCTATTCACACCCCTGTCCGCCTTCGCCAAGCCTTCCCGCCTCCACCGTGGCGGCTGTATCTCTGGCCACGGCTACGGCGAGGTCTCGACGAAGCTTCAGCGAAGTCGGACGGCGAGACCTCGCCGTAGCCGTCGTCCCGACGGCGTAGGCGGGCCCCTGCCCCTGTCCGAGGAATAATCATCACTACCTCGAGAGGACGTCTCGATCGACGGTCCTCTCCTTGATAAACTGGCCCCGAAATGAAGCTGGCGATGACCCTCCCTCTTCTACTGGCTGCCTCGATTACTCGGGTGGCGGCTACACGATCCAATAGTCGAGGACGAACATGAGCTGGATCGAGGCGATCTCCTTGAAAGAACGGGCTGAACCGATTCTTCAACTCACCCCTGCAGGAGAAGCATCCGCTGCGAACGATGTTTCAGTCGCTGAATCTGGTCGGAAAGGATTTTGGACACTAGTGCTCCGGTGACTCCTCCGGAGGGCGAGTCTTCCACCGCCGGTGGAGCCACAGCCACTGCTCAGGGAACTCTCGAATCCATCCCTCGAGAACGGACGTAAACGCCTGCGTCATTCGAAAGATCTCCGCCTCCCTGGGCTCTTCCTGTCGGGGGTAGATGGGCTTTCCCAGCCGAACCTCGAACTCGAATCCTGAGCCGGATCGGATCGCGCAGCCAGGAACGATGGGAGCGCCCGTGCGGTAGGCGAGCGAGGCGGGAGCTCGCGTCGTCGAAGCTTTCCTGCCCAGGAAATCGACGAAGAGACCGCCGGGGCCGGCGTCCTGATCGACCAGATAGCCGACGCAGTCCCCCTGGCGAAGCGCAGTGGCGAGCGCCCGAAGGGATCCCTTCTTGCTGTGCACTTTCTGGCCCCGCGCCTCGCGCAGCTCGCGGACCCACGTGTCCAGATAGGGATTGTCGAGAGGGCGCGCCACCGAGTGCAGGATCGGGCCCATCCGCCGTGCAAGGGCGCCGACGAGCTCCCAGTTCCCGAAATGCGCGGTGACAAAGATGATGCTCCCGCCTCGCTCCCAGAGCTCTTCGTAAACCGGCAGGTCGCCGGGGTTCAGGATCAGCGGGTAGTGGCCATTCGAGATCCACCTCGGGTAGAGGCTGAGCTCGACCGCCGTCTCGGCAATGTGGCGGAACACTGCCCGAAGGAGCTCTCCGCGCGCGTCGTCCGGCAGCTCGTTACCGAATGCCTGCTCCAGATTGCTCTGACCCCTTTTGCGTGCCCGCGGCACCACCCGGTGCGCCAGCGGTCCGAGAACATTTCGCCCGAGCGACGTTACGAGACCCCGCGGCAGCAGCCCGATCGCCCCGAGCGTCCCCCGCGCGGCAACGTACTCCGCGACGTTGCGCAACTGACTGCGTTTCTTGCGACCCATGATGTGCAGATGACTGGAGTTTCGGGGATGGCCCAACCACCGCGTCCCAAAGCTTCGGTGTGTCAGGAACTTGCGGACCAACGTTCCTGGCCGGAACAAGGATTATATAATACAGCCAATGTCCGATTTCCTCGAAATCAACTGTCCATCCTGCGGCCGCGTCCAGGTCCTCGACGGCTCGCAGATGAGCGGGCACGACGTCTCTGGCACCTGCGCAAGCTGCGGCGAGCAGATCGTCGTCACTCGGGAAGGCGTGGCAGATCCGGCCGCTCCGGCCCGCGCGGCGCGGGGAGGTGACGGCGAGGCCAGGGTACACCTCAAGATGTCCAAGGGCAGTGTCGAGAACCTCAGCGCCGAAGCGGTGCAACACGGGGTCGAGGCCCGGCGGATCCTGCCGTGGGACCAGGTTTCGGACGACGGCCAACGCTTCGAGCCCATATCGAAGCATCCAATGTTCCGTGAACACTTCATGGACGCGGACTTCGCCGTCACCTACCAGCGCAAATGCACCAATCACGACACGGCAATATCGGCTGGCAACTGTCGGCGATGCGGTCGCGGCTATTGCTCCGAGTGCATCGAAAAGTTGATGCAGGTCAAGCCGCAATTGTGCCCGGCCTGTAACGGAGGCATCCAGGATCCGGACCCGCGCCTGCGGGAGAAGCCTCCGTGGAAACGACCGGACGAAGTCGCGCTCTTCCCTATCGTCGCCTGGGGATGGATTCTGACGCTCAGCATGGGGTTGTTGATCTGGCTGGCCGGCTTGTCCGTGGTCACGATGCCTCTCTATCTCCTCGTGCTGGTGGCCGCCATCTATGTCGTCATGCGCTCGGCGCGAGGCGAGAAGACGCTCACCCTGAGGAAAGACCTCGACGGCCGCGCGTTTCTCGGGCAGGCGGTTCCCGCAGTGCTCCTCACGATCGCCGTCACGGTTCCAGTGCTGTTCGTCGCCTATCTGGCTCCCTTTCTGGGCATCATCGTCATGTTCCCGCTCGGTCTTCTCGGCTTCGTCTACTACCCGATGGCGCTCGGACTTCTGGTTCTCATGGACGACCCCCAGCGAGCGCTCCAGCCGCGGACCGTGATTCGGACGATCACCGCCATCAAAGAGGACTACATCCTGTGCCTCATGCTGCTGCTCATCGTGGTGGTCGCCGTCCTGGCGCTGCACACCGTTTTCGGCTTCATTCCCGGTATTCGCGGTGTACTGGGCAGCCTTGCAAAGGCTTACGGCATCATTCTGCAGGCGCACCTCATTGGCTGGTTCGTCTATATGAATCGCGAGCGGTTGCTCCGGGCGGCCTGAGAACCGAAGCGTTTGATCCGCGCCCGGCCTTGTTGCTAGCCTGCCTCTATGACATCCCCTCGAAAAAGTGTGCCTATGTTCTGGTGTGTCCTGGCGCTCGCTGTTTGCATGTCCTGCTCGGGCGACGGCCCGGAACCACCATCGAGAGAAGACGTTCTGCCGCTGCTGCAGCAGGAAGCGCAGGCCATGAAATCCGAGGGCGAGAACGTCAACCCGAAGCTCGAAGTCCAGATGACCTGGAATATCAACTCCGTCGACATCCGGCCGCGACCGAACGACGAGAACCAGCCGTGGGCAGGCACCATCGACTTCACGATCACCAGCCGCATCAAGGAGCTCGACGGCTACATCACCGAAGAGACCCACAAGAAGTTCGAGTACGTCTGGGACGTCGGGCTACAGAAGTGGATTATTCATTAGGCGTCAGCGGGCGTTGCGAGGCGCCTCCCTGAGGTTGTCAGGCGAGCTCTTGCAAAACTCCGAGCAGTCGCTCGACGTCACCTCGGTTGTTGAACATTGCGACGGCGGCACGCACCTGAGTGCCTCTCTCACGAAAGCTGATGACGACGTTCTCGCGCTCGAGCGCGCTCGCAAGCGCCTCGGGCTCGCGACCGTGCAAAAAG
This sequence comes from Candidatus Marinacidobacterales bacterium, assembly GCA_965237685.1. Taxonomy (GTDB): domain Bacteria; phylum Acidobacteriota; class Vicinamibacteria; order Marinacidobacterales; family SMYC01; genus CBDEGF01. The sequence continues at coordinate 510,403 of CBDEGF010000002.1, read as the reverse complement.
CTGACGATCGGCGAGAGATTTCCGGGCGGCGTGAGGACCGCGAGCCCTAGCTTCGCCACACCCTCCCGGAGCTCACTCGCAAGGGCGAACGTGTGCGCTTCGATCCGCGCGAGGCCGACGTCCTCCAGGTAGTCGAGCGCCACCCGGAGCTGGTCGAGGGGACCAAAGGCGAGATTCGCATACTCGTACTTGCGCGCCGTCCCGCTGAGTCTCATCGACCACCACGTTGTCCCCCGCCTTCCAGTCGATCGCTCGTGCCACGATGTTCTCACCGTCGCTCGTGGAATAAAGGAGTCCGACCTCTTCCTTCTTCGCCCCGAAGAGCTCCGCGAACCGGGTCCGTGTCTCCTCCCGCATCTCGGCGCGGCGCCCCGGAGAGGATTTGAGCATTTTCTCGTCGGCAAACGCCACGGCCGCCTGATGCACGGCCCTCGATATCGGTCCAGAGTAGGCCGTGTTCAGGTAGGCCTGAGCCTCGGTGACCGGGAAATCGGCGCGAACGCCCAGCGGATCGGTGTCGTCGCGGGGCGGTGCGCTCCCGAGCGCCGGAGTCATCGCCAGCCCGGCGGTGGCAGTTTTCAGGAAGGCACGACGGTCAACGGAACGCATAGCATGTCTCCTCTTTGTTCGAAGCGGTTCACCCACTCCCGTCTTGGTGTAAATAACCGACTAGCGACGTCGCTTTACGTCACGAGGCGCCAGGATCTCGAAAGAATAGTGACGGTGTCCACGCTTGACGCGGTAGGTCTCAAAATCATCGAGATCGAGAGTGAAGATTTTCCTCGTGCCCAATTCTTCTGCGGCTGAAACCAATGAGGCGTCCGCCAGGTCCATGGGGTGATCGGCATATTGTTCCATCAGTTCGAAGGCTCGTTCGAGCGACACCGCGCTCGAGAACCACACGGAAAGGCCACCTTGGAGGATGAAGTCACGAAGTCGGTCCGAGCCTTGGCTTGCTGGAGTCAACATGTGAAACGCTTCGGTGAGCACCGGAACCGTCGTGATCAGCGACTCTCGAACGGTCTCGAGCGCGTCGGCGGAGCTCGCATGCAGCGCGTCCTGCGGATCGAAGAGCGCGACCAGCGGCCCGGTGTCCGTCAGGATCAACGGCGCCGTTTCCGTTCCAAAGCTTCACCGACGGCGCGGCGGACGTCGGTAGACGGTGCGATCGCGTAGCCGCCCGGTCCCAGATCCAAGTCTCGGTATACGCCGAAGGGAGTCTTCGTCGCCCGCTCCGAAACTTCCTTGTAGAAGGCGAGGATGCCCCTCTGGAGGACGTTGGAGATGGAAAGGCCGGTGGTCCGACATATCTCGTGCAGGACCTTCTCCATCTCATCATCCAGCCTGACCGTTCGGGTTCCCACGACGCTTGCTCCCTTCTTAGATTATAATACTGATTGTATTACACAAGAACTCAGAGCTCAAGTCGACGGATTGGATACTGGACGCCGGATACTGGATACCCGTCACCCCGTCAATACCCATCCGCCCGTGAAGTCAAAGATTTACACGTGGGCAGCGTGGATCCGGCAACCGGTCGACTGACAGTGGACGAAGGCGCCATTGTTTGGCCCGGTAACGTCACAACCCCACCCCAACAGTAGCTGCGCCAGAGCACGACCTGTCCCTCGTCAATACCCGTCCGCTCGTGAAGTCAAGATTTACACGGAGTTCACTCGCTCGCACATCGACGTCCTTGCGCGACGGATTTCCTTGATCCGTAGGTTGAAAGGAACTCGCGGCCGGGCTAAGGGCCCTGGCAAGAATAACTTCCCATTCTGGGGCGCCGATCCATCCCCCCTGGCTGCGTTGCTCGTCGGTCATATATCCAGATATTATTCACTCCTCGCGTCTTGCCAGGCGGGCGCCTCGACGCCCGAGAATGGGAACTTATTCTTGCCAAGACCCTAATCTCCTCGTGGTTGCGGGAATTGCGGGGTTGATATGACTGAAGTGCAGCTTTGAGCTCCATGGTATTTGAGAACTACGGCGGTATTTTCCAGCTGCGTCTGGAAACGGCCGAGGATCTCGCCTTTCTGGGGAAACTGAAAGAGTCCAGGTGGGCCGCAACGAGCGCGCCGGTTGACTGTTTTCGCTGCGATCCCGCCGTGCTGAAGTGTCTCGACCCCGATGAGACCGGACGCATCCGCACCCAAGAGCTGAAAGATGCGCAAGAGTGGCTGTTTCACTTCTTGAGCAACCGCGAGGGTGCCACCCGCCAGAGCGACGTTCTGCGTCTCGACGACTTGGACACGACCCACTCGGAAGGCCGCAAGCTGCAGGAAGTTTGCAAATGGATTCTGGAACGACTCGAGAGGCGAGGGAGCAAGGAAATCTCCCTCGAGCAGATTCGCGCCTTTCGCGCCGGCTACGCTCGCGTCTTCCCGAACGGAGACGGCATCGTGCCGCTGGTCGATATCGAAGCCGAAAACACCTGGGCGTTCTGCGCGGATGTCGTCAAATACGCGGGGGAAGTCAGGGACGCTGCCGGGAAGATCGGATACGGCAAGGAGCAGCTCCAGCGCTTTCTCGATCGCGCGCGAGCCATGCGGGATTGGATGGTCGAGGGAAAGCAGCCGGCGGCAGGCGAGCAACCCGGCTCGGAGCTCTGGAGGTGGGGCGATGCCACTCCCGAAGCGACCGCCATCGTCTCCGGTCTCGAGGCGAAGCTCGAGCAGTTCTTTTGGCAATGCGACTTGTTGAGAGTGGAGCCTCGTGCGGCGAGCCAATTCGAGCTGAGCGAGGACGAGCTCGAGGGATTCGACCTCGAGAACGCCCTCGGCATCGAAAAGAGATTGAGCATGGCCCCGCTCAGTCGTCCGGACGCAGCCGGGGAATTGAACCTGAATAGCGGTCTCAATCCTTGTTATGAAGAACGGGTCTGGGAGCTCAGAGACAAAGTCCTGAAGCGAGCCCTGGGAGCGGAAGTGGAGAAGCTCACCCGCGAAGACTGGGGAAAAGTGAAGGCTCTTTTCGAGCCGCACAAAGCCTGGTATGACGCGAAACCGAAAGACGAGATCGAGGCTCTCGGAGAGGAAAGACTGACCGCCTACCTCGAAGGCGAGCTGCCGAAAGAAGCGGAGGTGCTCATCGAGCGCGACTTGGCCGTCAGAGATGAGCCCGAGCAAATCGCCACGCTGGAGAAGCTCTGCCTGCTGCAGCGCTGGCTCCTGGAGCTCGCGAACAACTTCGTGAATTTCTCCCAGCTGTATGCCCCCAATCGGCGCTCCCTTTTCGAGGAAGGCACACTGGTCATCGACGGTCGCGAATTAGCGTTCAGCATGAAAGTGACGAACCGCTCCGAGCATAGGAAGCTCGCCGAGATGAGCCGTTTGTTTCTCATCTACGCCGAGATCACCTCCAAGGTAGTAACTTCCTCGCATCGCGAAAAGTTCGAGCTCGTCGTGGCGGTAACGGCAGGCCAGCGAGGCGGTATTGCCGTCGGTAAACGAGGCGTCTTCTTCGACATCGAGGAGCGCGAATGGGACGCGCGCGTCATGGAAGTCGTGGAGAATCCCATCAGCCTGTGGGAGGCGGTGAAAGCACCGTTTCAGCGAATCGGAGGACTGGCTGCGCGGAAGGTGGAGCAGATCGCCGCAAGAGAGACTGAATCGATCGAAAAGACCACCGAAGCGGGCTTGGAGAAAATCGACGACGCCACACCTGCAAGAGAAGAAAAACCTCCCACCATGTCTGCCGCCGCCCCGGCTCACAAAACGTCGGTTCGCGACCTTTTGCTCGGTGGGGGCCTTGCTTTCGCCGCAGTGGGCTCCTCGCTGGCGTTCATTGTCAAGACCCTCTCGGAAGTGAATCCTTTGCACCTGGGGGCGGCGGTTCTAGCCCTGGGAGGCGTTGTCACGCTCTCGAGCGGACTTCTCGGCTACCTAAAACTGCGATCGCGCGACATGAGCGCTCTGCTGGAAGCAGCGGGTTGGGCGGTGAACTTCCGCATGAAGCTGACGCGACGTTTGGGCCGACTCTTCACCCGCAGGCGGGAGTTGCCCAAAGACGCGGTAAAGAGGCGTCGCGATCTCACCGAGGGTTTTCTCGCCGAAATCGAGGTGGCACAGTCCAAGTGGGGGCGAATTCTTGCCATAATCGCCGTGCTCTTGGCGGTGGTTCTCGGGGTACTGGCTTACTTGCATCCGGAGGCCTTGGCGGACCTCTCGTTGTGGTGAGACAGGATCAGCGCCGCCCGCACCTCTGAGACGAGCTCTTCGTACAACGGCACCAGAGCTTCGTCCGTCCTAGAGCGGCCATGACTTGACCAATGTCAAGCATGTCGCTCTTGCTCACGCGCCTAAACCTCCTGCGCATCACCCGCGCATGGCGTCGTGGACACGGGGTGCGAGCATCGTTCGGCGTTCGCGCGACGCGGAACCCGCGGTCACATTCGCATGTTGGCGGGACGTTTCGTTCGAGCACGACGTCGATGATTCGGGCTGGATCGCCCTGCGCATCCTCGCGGGCGCCCATACCAATCCGATCACGCCATCCGCTGAGCCGGTGCACGATGACTCGAATCTCGCCAGCAACGGGCTAACTGGAAGGCAGTTCCTCAACAATTTGCTTATAGAACTCGCGATGATTGAACCGCCTTCGAAAGGTGAGGCTACTAAGGAGGGAGAAATCGTGCCCAACCACTTGAGCGTGGTCGGCGGGAACCTTTCTTCGGAAAGTGTCTCGGGTTGCCGAGCGGACGGAGATCCAGCCGTCGTTCGGCCCCTCCTTGGAAAGCACGATGAGATAGGAAAGGTAGAAAATTGGGGGCAGGATATCGTCTTCTCCGGGTCCCGAGGCGCCAGCGCAGGAAAAAATTTTACGTTTCCGGGAACCTTGTGTTCTTTGTTGAAAAGCTCCATCGATTTTCTGGTGTATTGCTCTATCTCTACTTTCAGCGTGACGGTAAGCTCTTTCACACCGAACAAGCCCAACGCCAAGCGACTCACCTCCGGTTTGGTAGATTCCAGGGAAGGGAAAGGCAACGAAGAGTCAAAGACACCCTGCATCCTGGTCAAGAAGCGACCCAGCATCTTGGGCAAGAAGGAACCCTTACGGTCCTGTACCGCGCCCAAGAGGCTGTCCCTAATCCGCTTCATGCGATCCGAGTCGATTTCTGGGCTATTGGAGGTCAGCTCTTTCAAGCTCGCGAAGTTCAGCGAACCTAGAGCGGCTTCCGCAATGGAAGCTCCCTGATGGGGTGTGGAAACGGTCGTGACCGAAGCCACACGATCGGCCAGTTCTAGCCCCTCTGGTGAAATGAGATAACGTGCATCTATGCCTCCAGCGCTGTGGGCGATGATGTGCACGCGGTCGGATTCGGCTTCGATCGCCTCTTTCAATTTGAGTGCCCTCTCTTCGATGAGACCGAAGGGCCCCACATCCGGAGTCAGAACCTTGACGCCGAGCTCATCCTCCAGGAAAGCCGCCACGTCCCTGAAATAAGTCAGTCTCCCGAATTTCGCAAAACCGGGAAATCCATGAGCCAACACGATGGTCGTCATCTCGCACCTCCTCGCGTTGTCAATTCTAATCTAAAGGAGCTCACCGCCAAGATTCGGCCAAGAATATCTTAGCCCGTCGGCGTCGCAACCAAAAAGGCGAGAGCGGTTCCGCCCGAGCTGTCACCGTCAGTCATTTTTATTACCAGGCACACCCCCCTCATCGCCAAACGTCCGTCGTCCACGAGCATGCCGATAAGAGTTGTCGCGATCCTTCTGGCCGTCGACCCGGTACAAGTCCTCGTCGCCACGTCAACCAGTCGGCAAGGTTGCCGACTTCAAAGCTGGCCTGGTTATCCGTATCGGTCGTGAGAGGCCATTTTGTGTGCTGGCAAGGCGTGCCGACCCGCCTTCCGCAGCGAGCCTGTCGAGCGGAGGGCTAGGCCGAAGGCCGAATTGCCCTAATGCCGCAACGAAGCCAGCGCGCAAAAGGGGCCGTGGTTTATGTAACGTACTACTGAGACAAGGGCACTAGCAGCGGCCGGGATCCAATGTCCTATGATTTCGACCCTCCCCTCCTGCCGAGAGGGCAAAATCGCTACACGTACGTTGTCTCCGGTCCGGAGGTTTCGTTACGCCGTCCGGCGGCAGAAATTGAGGCGGGGGGAAGGGCGTAATGTAACGTCTCAGCGCCTGGAAGGACTAGATGTAGGCCATGGAGCTACGTGAAGGAAGTCGCATTCTCGCCTGCATTACAGTAATGCTGGTGTTCGAACACATCGGGGCGGCGACGGAGTCGCTCCCCAGCAGGATTGAACCGCTTCGTTTCCAAAAGATCGCCACCGGAACAAGGCTCAACACCGCACTACTGGATAGCGACGGCTTTTTTTGGTTGGGCAGCCAAACCGGGCTCACGAAGTACAACGGTTATACTTTCGAGCACTACGTCGCTGGACCCTCGTCAATCGCCAGCAACTACGTCAACGCGCTCTATCAGGACCGAGAAGGGTTGATTTGGATCGGCACCGCGAGCGGTCTCAGCGTCTATGACAAGCGGACTGGTGGCTTCACGACCTACCTCCACGATCCGGACGATGCCCACAGCATCAGCAACGACAGGATTACCAACTTCATGTTGCAGGCCATCCTCGAGGATCGTCGGGGCAGGATCTGGATTGGGACCGAGCGCGGACTCAATCGATTCGACAAGTCCGCCGGATATTTCACCCGTTTCCACGCCGACCCTGAGGATCCAAGCAGTCTCCTCGATGACTGGGTAAGCGCGATTATCGAGGACTCTGAAGGATTTCTATGGATCGGTACGCGCAGCGGCCTCCATCGCTTCGACCCCGAGAAGGGAATGGTGGTCGAGCGCTATTCGACCTCGGGTGATGTACCGGGCGGCGATCCAAGCAAGCTGCTCAATCATGTCAGCGGGCTCCTGGAAGCTTCAGACGGGACCCTGTGGATCGGCACCCGAGGAGGACTCAGTCGCTTGGATCGGTCGAACAAGACGTTCACTCACTACCGCCACGACCCAACGGATCCCGGGACCATTGGCGACAACTTCTTGGTCGCCTTGCTCGAAGATGAAGAGAGGAATCTTTGGATTACTTCGGTCGGCGGCGGATTGAGCATCCTCCCACCCGGATCCGATCGCTTTGTACGGGCTCAGTACGACCCGGATGACTGGCGCCCCGACGGTATTAGCAGCAACTTTCTCATGAACGTATTCTCGGATTCACGCGGCGCCATATGGATCGCCAGCCTGGGAGGAGACCTGAATCGGTACGACGACAGTCCGCGCAGGTTTACGGTGTATCGCCACCAACCTGGCTTTCGCAACAGCATCAGCAAGACGCCGTACATAGGCGGGTTGATCGAAGACAGCGACGGTGCGGTGTGGATCGCGGTGGCTGGGTCCGGCCTCGATCGCTACGATCGCGACACCGACACGTTTACCCATTTTCGCCACGAGCCAGGAAACCCCAAGAGCTTGCCGGAGTCCTTCGGACAGGCCGTATACGAAGACGGGGAAGGCACCTTGTGGTTCACATCGGTCAATTGGATCACCAAGCTGGATCGCCGGACGGGCGAGGTCATTGCTACATATCCGGCGGAGAATTGGCCGTTGGCGCCGGGCGACGATGTTCACGACCCCAACATCTTATGGATGGGCACCGCGGGTTCGGGTCTTCTTCGACTCGACAAGAAGACCGGAGAGACGACGTATTTCCGCTCTCACCCCAATCGACCGGAGACCACCGTTAGCGGAAGCATGATGTACGACATCCACCAGGAGGCTGACGGGCTCATCTGGATCAGCACGCTCGGGGGTGGCCTAGATGTCTTCGATCCAAAGACCGAGCAAGTCATCCGCAAGTACAAGCACGATCCCGACGATCCGACGTCGCTGAGTAGCGATACGGTCTACGAGTTCTACCGCGCGCCCACCGGGGAGTTTTGGGTTGCAACCGACGTCGGCCTCGATCGCTTTCATCCCGAAACCGAGACGTTCACGCACTTGTCAAAGCGCGACGGCACATTGCCGATTGTGGGCGTCATGTCGGTCATCGCCGATCGCTGGGGAAGTCTGTGGTTGGGGGCCACGAGGGACTGGTTCGGATCGACCCCTCGAAAAACATCCACCGCTACTACGGCATGAACCGGGGAGTCCTCAAGAACGTCGGCGTCGTGTTCTCACCGCTCGAGACGCGAGACGGCGAGCTCTGGTTCTACGATCGCGGGATCACGCGTTTTCGCCCCGAGTCCATTCGGGAGGAGCTCAACGTGGCCCCGGTTTTCTTGACCGGGTTTACCCGGGACGGAGAGTCGCTGGAGCTCGGACCGGCGCCGGAGCAGGTCACTGAGATCCACCTCGATTGGCGAGAGAACTCTTTCGAGTTCGAGGTCGCCGCTCTCGACTATCGCAACCCCGCGGCCACTCGATATCGCTACCGACTCAAAGGGGTCGACTCCGACTGGTACGAAGCCGGGGGTGAGCGGCGCGGCCGGTATGTCGGCCTTCCCGGTGGGGACTACACCCTCGAAGCCATGGCCGCCAATGAGGACGGGGATGGAGCCAACATGTCGCCTCGGTGCGCGTCGTCGTGGACCCACCGCCTTGGCAGACCTGGTGGTTCCGCGCATGCGCCAGTCTTTCCGCCATCGGGCTCACGGTCGCCATTTATCGGACTCGGGTGCGGCGCTTCGAGCGAGCGGCCAGGGTCTTGGAGGAACGCGTCAAGGATCCCTACCGGCTTTGGTGCGCGAATAGCTCTTGACTCTGGCAACCGCTTCGACTGAGCTTCTCGATACATCGAATATCGAGGAGATGAACCCATGGCCGCGCGCAAGTCCACTAGAGAGAATCGCAAATACAAGACGAAGTATCGCGTGACCAAACTGGCGGGAGTACGAGCGTGGCCTCAGGAGCCGTGGCAACATCACCGTTTGGTTCTCAGACGAGGCGCGCGAAGCGTGGACACCACCATTTATGCGCAATCGATCCCGTAGATTTCGCCGTCCTCGCCGCTCAGCCTAATCTCACTGTCAACGCAGTGGTGCTTGGAGTCCGATAGGGATTCCTCGTCGCCCTCGGGATCCTCATACTGGACGCGCCGCAGGCCCAGCTTTATTGTGCCATCGGTCATTTCCCAGCTCGTCACTTGCTCCTGGAACCTGCCGTCTAACAGTGAGCTGAGCGGCGGCACAGAGGGACACTGCTCCCGAAGGCGCAGCCCCACCGTCGTTTCACTCATTCATTCACGTGGACTCGGCGCCGTCCGCTCGAACTCATGGTTGGACGACTCCTTCATGCAGGCGAAGGATGGCCTCACGTGGCTTGCCCGAGTGGACGGAGCTAGTCTCCGTCGCTGTCGTGCTTGGCAATGAGTTCGCGAACAGCAGGCAGAAGCTCGTTCGGGATCTCTACGAAAGTTTGCGTTGAACTCTCGTAGGCAGCTTCATCTTCAGCGACTGCTTCCTCCTCGTTCTGCCGCTCATAATGCGCAAGCACTCTCCGAACCCGAGCCTCGTCCCAGCCCGGCGGGAATTCGCTTTCTTTCATCGTCTCTTCCTTTGACGTCTCCGATATGCCAGAAGTGGCTTGCCCTTGAGTTCGTATGCGGTAATCACAAAGACGCTGTCGGGCTCAGGGTCCGGACTGTAGATGACTCGGAGGTAGCGACCGGCCTCAGTTTGCCCGATGGCCACTCGCGAGCCCTCTCTACCCGGACGATCCTCACCCGGCGACTCAAGCACCTCTTCAACCTCTTCTTCGGACACATCATGATCGTAAATGTGGGCGCGGTCCGTGGCTGGGTCGACATAGAACCGAACCCTCATTTAACTCGATTGTACCTCGACACCCCGCCCGTGTCTCGCAGACGATAGCAACTCAAAGTCGCCTAACGACCCACGTCAGCTGCGGACGCCCGCGATCGAGGAAGCGGTGGTGGCGGCGTCCGACGGCTGCACGTGATGTTACGTCGCCTTCACTCGATACGATACGCACGAACGGTGTCAACGGCTCAACGCTCCACGAGTCTGTCCAGTTTCCCTCCGACGTTGCATGTATGGTGCTGTCACAAGGTCGGTTTGATGTTCTGATTCACACGAAAGAAGTTCGTCGGGTCGTACTTCTTCTTGAGCGTGACGAGCCGCTCGTAGTTCTCGCCGTAAGCGAGACGGACTCTCTCTTCCACCTCGTCGTAGTCCAGGTCGTTCACATATACCCCGTATGGCAGGTGTCGCTGGAGCACGTAGAGATCGCGCGTCCACCGTACGTTGCGCTCCGTGTCAGCCGGGTCGGTCCAGTTCGCCGCGATGACAATGTCATAGCGGAGATCACGGTGATAGTAGGCCGTTTCGGTCTTGCCCACGCGGCGGTAGGCGCCGTGAAAGTCCGCGATCGGGATCGCCGAAAGCGGCGACGGCATCTGCCCGGCATAGTCGACGACCGCCGCGATCACCTCGTCGCTCAGTTCGTCCGTCAGGCTCGATTTCCAGTAGTTCAGCCTCCCGTATGGGAAAGCCTCGTCGAAGATTGTCTGCTGGGCGCTGTAGGGGATGGGCGCGGCCGTGTCAGCGACAGGCGATCCGAAGCGGCGCAGCGGTGCCAGGACGCGCTCGCCCTCCTCGAGCGACCCCGCATAGCACACGGCGATGGCGGTCACGAGGTTCCCGTCCGGTCCGGTCAGGATGGCTGCGGCGGTAGTTAGATCGTCGGGTAGATCGGCGGTGAACTCCCGGTAGAAGCGCAAGACGTCGGTCGCCCGGTTGAAAGGATGGATGATCATCCCGCCGAGGACCGTGCTGACAGGATGGAGCCGGTACTCAAACGAGGTAACCACACCGAAGTTGTGCCCGGCGCCGCGCACTGCCCAGAACAGGTCCTCGTTCTGTGTGGCGCTCGCGGTGAGCAATTGCCCGTCGGCCGTCACCATATCGACCGAGAGTAGGTTGTCGATGGTGAAGCCGTGCTTGCTGGCGAGCCAGCCTTGGCCACCGCCCAGGGTCAGTCCGGCGATACCCGTCGTCGTGACAAAGCCGCCGGTGGTCGCGAGGCCGAAAGCCTGGGTCTCGCGATCGAACTCGCCCCAGAGCACACCGGGCTCGGCGCGCGCCGTCCTTGCGCCGGGATCGACGCGGATGCTCTTCATCGGCGCCAGGTCGATCATCAGGCCGCCGTCACAGACGGCGTTGCCCGCGACATTGTGCCCGCCGCCGCGAATGGATATGAGCAGCTCATGCTGGCGCGCAAACCGCACGCACTGGATGACATCCCCTGCTCCCGTGCAGCGGGCAATCAGCGCGGGTCTCCTGTCGATCATGCCGTTCCAGACCTTCCGGGCGTCGTCGTAGCCGTCATCGCCGCGTCCGAGCAAGTATCCGCGCAACCCTTTTTAGAATTCTTTAACGTCCGCGTCTTCAAGGACGACGAGGTCGCCCGTAATAGTAGTCGCTTGTAGATGTGACATCGCACCCCCCTTCCGTGTAGTTTACCCAAACTCGATTTTAAGTGCTGAGCGGCCTAATAGTTAACTCGAAGGTTACTTATATCACCGGCCTCATAGTTCAGATGGATGGCTTGACTTGCTGTGTATCCAGGTGGCTCGTGAGGTGATCGGGCGTCCAAGTCGCATTTTCCGTTGGGTTTGGCTTGTAGTACTCATCAAAGGTGAAGACGATGCAGTGGTGCTCGCCGTTGAAGACTTCGACGAGCTCTGTGAGCACGTCATCGTCGGGCCTGTCGCTGTCCAAGGTGAAGTCGAGGTCCTCAGAGAAGCGGCCGGTCGGTCGAAGCCTGCGGGCGGCCAGACTGATTCCGGGAACCTGGGCATTCCTCCGATGTTACAGCTGAACTTGCGAACAGCATGTGATACGAAGGAGCCAGTCGTAGCCGACCCCAGGGAAGCACCCGGTTGTCGCTGACGCAAATAGCCGAGATACCGATCTGGTTTGCGGTGATGAAAGATGAACAACACCCAATGACCCAGCTTTCCCTCGATAGCGCCCCTGACAAAAGCGGCAGCCTTCTCTGCGGATTGACGCCGAGCGGCCACATTGACGTCCACACCGGCTCGCCTGATGAGGCTGATGAGGGCCCTAGCCTGTCCACCGCAGTGCAACGGCGCATTGTCGATGCGTTCACCGTCGGGCGCGGGCATGGAGTGCTGCACCTGGGCGCGGGAGAGCTGAACACCGTACTTCACCCTACGCTTTCGTACTGGCGCGACATCGGGCGGTCGTTCGTGGCCAGGGTCTGCGGTGCGCTGGATCCGACCGACCCGAAGTCCCTGGTCATCCCCGCCCCCGCCCCGGACGAGATCGCGGCTTTCTTCGAGGCGACGCCTCCCATGCAGGGCGCCGAGCTGCTCACGCCCGCGCTGCTCGGCGACCTGTGGGCCGACATCGGCAAGGCCCTGACGGCCGAGGCAGCGCGGTTCGAGGACGGGGTCCAGGGCTATCTGAAGAAGCAGAGCTCGGTCTGGAACGTGGTCGGACGGGTCTGCTTTCATCTGGCCGAGAACAAGCGCGACCCTTCGTTTCCCTTCGCCTTCATCGCGACCTACGTGCACAAGGTTTCGAAGCAGGCCAAGCCCCAATATCTGCCACTCGGGCGTGCGCTCAAGGACTACGCCGGGGCGAAGAACCGCCAGAAGTTGCTCGCGCTGCTCTCTCCCCTGTCGCGCGCGGCTGAGCAGAGCGAGTTCGTCCGCGAGCTGGTCGACTCCGGCGATATCTACCACCCGCTGTCCTGGACGCCAAAGGAGGCCCACCGCTTCCTGTGCGAGATCGCGCTCTACGAGCAAGCCGGTCTGGTCGTACGTATGCCCGACTGGTGGAACGCCAAGAGTCGTCCCCGCCCCAAGGTCTCCGTGTCGGTGGGCGGCAAGGCACCGTCGGCGCTCGGCATGGACGCCCTCTTGGACTTCGACGTGAAGCTCACCCTCGACGGCAAGAGCCTGTCACCGAAGGAAATTGACGCGTTGCTCGCATCCACCGAGGGCCTGGTCCTGATCAAGGGCAAGTGGGTCGAGGTGGACAGGGACAAGCTCGGCGAGGTCCTCGATCAGTGGCGCGACGTGCAAGAGCAAGCCCAGGCGGGTGGAGTGAGCTTTAGCGAGGCCATGCGCATGCTGGCAGGCGCCGAGCTCGATGTCGGCGACTCGGACCGTGCCGAGGACGCCCGGCCGGAATGGTCTGAAGTCATCGCCGGAAAATGGCTTTCGTCGAGGCTCGACGCGCTGCGCTCGTCCGAGCTACGGGCGGAGATCGACGCGGACGCTGGCTTACGGGGCGAGCTCCGACCCTACCAGAAGCTCGGTGTGCAGTGGCTGTGGACCCTGCGCGGTCTGGAGCTTGGCGGCTGTCTGGCCGACGACATGGGCCTGGGCAAGACTATCCAGGTGCTCGGCGTGCTGTCCCTGAGTCGGCGCAACAACCTGAGTCGGCACAACAGGGAGAAGGGCACAGACCTCTTGGTGGTGCCGGCCTCGCTCCTCGACAACTGGCGCCTGGAGTTCGAGCGCTTCGCCCCGCAGCTCGAGGTGCTCATCGCCCACCCGTCGCGTATCCCCTCGCCCGAGCTCAAGAAGCTACCAATAAAGAAGGTAGAGACTCACGACGCGGTGATCACCACCTACGGCACCGCGATGCGCACCGAGTGGATAAAATCCTATGCGTGGCGGTACGTGATCCTGGACGAGGCCCAGGCCATCAAGAATCCTGGTGCCAAGCAGACCAAGTCGGTCAAGGCGCTGGACGCGAAGTGGCGCCTGGCTCTGACCGGCACGCCGGTGGAGAACCGGCTCGGCGATCTGTGGTCGATCTTCGACTTCCTGAACCCGGGGCTTCTGGGCTCGGCCAAGGCCTTCAATGGACTGTGCAAGTCCATGGCGTCGGGCAAGCAAGGAGGCTACGCGCCGCTGCGCAGGCTGGTGCAGCCGTACATATTGAGAAGGCTCAAGACCGACAAGACGGTCATTGCCGATTTGCCCGACAAGACCGAGGTCAATGCCTACTGCCTTCTGAGCAAGCGCCAGGCTGCCCTGTACAAGCAGTCGGTCGAAGAGATGAAGAAGACTATCGAAAAGCTCGAAGGCATCGAGCGGCGCGGTGTGGTCCTCGCCTTTCTGATGCGCTTCAAGCAGATCTGCAACCATCCGTCCCAATGGCTCGGCGACGGGAACTACGAGGATGAAGACAGCGGCAAGCTCTCGCGACTGCGCGAGCTCGGCGAGTCCATCGCAGCGCGGCAGGACAAAGTGCTCGTGTTTACCCAGTTTCGCGAGATGACGGAGCCGCTGGCTTCTTTTCTGACCAAGGTCTTCGGCCGCAGCGGCCTCGTGCTACACGGCGGCACGCCGGTCAAGAAGCGCCAGGGGATGGTCGAGAGCTTTCAGGAGAACGATCGAGTACCCTTCATGGTGCTTTCGCTGAAGGCGGGGGGCCTCGGGCTCAACCTGACCGCAGCGTCCCATGTGATCCACTTCGACCGGTGGTGGAACCCGGCGGTCGAAAACCAGGCCACGGACCGCGCCTTTCGCATCGGCCAAAAGAAGAACGTGCTCGTTCACAAGTTCCTCTGCCGGGGCACGGTGGAGGAGCGCATCGACGAGCTGATCGCCGGCAAACAGAAGCTCTCCGACGAGATCCTGTCTGGCGGCGCGGAGTCGGCCTTGACTGAGATGAGCAACGAGGAGTTGATCTCGATGGTGTCGCTCGACCTGACGAGCGCCGTGGAGAGATAGAAGATGGCCTAACGTGCTTGTCGCAAGAACAGCGTGAGGTGAGCCCATGGGCTGGTATTCGTACCACAACTGGCGGCCCTATGTTTCAGTGGCCGAGCGCCGCCGTAAGGCCGCGAAGAAGGTCGCCAGGATGAAGAAGGCCGGTCGGCAGGTCTCGCCGGTCGAGATAGCGGGCCGCAAGATCGCAGTCACCTTCTGGGGCGATGCTTGGTGCAAGAACCTCGAGTCGTACAGTGACTACTCGAACCGCCTGCCTCGCGGCCGGACCTACGTGCGCAACGGCTCGGTGATCGATCTGCATATCGAGGCGGGACGTGTGCGCTCTCTCGTCAGCGGCATGGACATCTACAAGGTAGACATCAAGATCAAGCCCCTCGCGAAGCAGCGATGGACCGGCATCAAGGGCCAGTGCGCGGGCCAGATCGACTCGCTGGTCGAGCTGCTGCAGGGCTCCATCTCCAAGGGCGTGATGGAGATCGTGACCCGCAAGGGAGAGGGACTCTTTCCTTCACCTCGAGAGATCTCGCTGAGCTGCTCGTGCCCCGACTGGGCGACCATGTGCAAGCACGTGGCGGCGTCGCTCTACGGCGTGGGCGCGCGCCTCGACCGCGAGCCGGAGCTGCTGTTCACCTTGCGAGGTGTCGACCCCGCCGAGATGGTGGAGGCCGCTCTTGACCGGCCACGGACCGGAGGCAAGTCCAGGAGTGGCAGGGTGCTCGAATCCGAAGGACTGTCATCGGTCTTCGGCGTCGACATCGATATGGGTGGGGTTTCTCATGACGATCTCACGCCGGCCGCCAAGAAGAGTCGCCGCGCTGGGCAGAGCAGAAAGAAACCGGGTAGGCGCTCGACCGCAACCAGGAAGCCGGCGGCTCGCGCCCCGACGAGCAAGAAGAAGCCTTTGACGAAGAAGGCGGCTGAGGCAAAGAGGCGGACCACAACACGAAGCACGCGGAAGAAGAAGAAATAGAAAGCTACAACAACGAGAAAGAAGGCTGCGACAAGCAAGACAGCCGCGAAACAGAAGCGCGCGACCGCGGTGTACCGAGCGTCGAAACGCCCTGCGTAAGGTGTCGGATCGCTTCGAGGTGAGACTGCCTGCGCCATAGGAACTTATTGGACCGATAACGAACGACTGCCGCGCGACACCTGCCAGTAGCGCTCGAGCCCCGGAACCTCCCCGGCGCCCACTTTGATCCGAAGCCCGGCGTCCTCCAGATCACGGCCAAAGTTCTCGACGCGTCCCCCCAGCTGCGCTCCCAGGAACGCTTCCACGATGTGGATTGGCGTCGCTTGCGCGAGCTGGCTCCGCCGCTACGCGGCACAGCCCGCTAGCCGGCATAGGAGTTCAAGGTCGACCTGTACCACCGGTCTGAGCAGCAAGTCTACTCACAATGCGCTCGACGACTGCTCTCCGGTAGTGAGCTTCGTTCTGAGGTTGTGCGCCTCTCGCCACTTCATATCTTGCCGTCAAGGTGAGACTGTCTTCTTTGGGCTCTGACTGTATGAAAACACGGACCGCCGTGGGGTAAGGGTTTTCCTTCGCTCCAGCCCACTCCCAAGTTACGGTGCCGGTGAGGTCTGGCTGGCCCGATTCGTTCAGGGTTGCTCCGGCTGCGCCAAGCGCCTTTTCCAGATCCGCATTCAGGTCTTCAGCATGCTCACCTTCGAGTTGAATCTTGTTGATAGCAAGTCCCGCAAGTTCTGTCGATGAACCACACTTGATGGATAGTCCTGCAAAAAGAAGAACGGTTAGAAATGAGAGTACACGCTTCATGAAAGCCCCCTTTCTCGAAGACGCGGCCCAGCCCTATTAGACTACTAAAACCAAGTCAGTGCTATGTTGCGTCTCGAGCCATCGCCCGGGCGTAGTCGCCCGACGTCAGTGTTCAGTAGTTCGTCTCCTAAGTCTCGGTCCCCTTGCGCGCTGGCTTCGTTGCTGCATTATTGCAGTTCGGCCGTCGGCCTAGCTCTTCGAGGGGTACTACGTGGGATCACCGGCACGCACCTACGACATCTCCCCCGATGGCGAGCGCTTCCTGATGATCAAGGAAAGCGCGAGCGACCAGGCCTCCTCGACGGAGTTCATCCTCGTACAGAACTGGTTCGAAGAGTTGAAGCGACTCGTTCCCACCGCCAACTGAGAAAATGTTGGCTGTACGTTGGTCTCGAGGCCAACGCCGCTAGCGATTGGGGAGACCTATCCGGGGCCTCCCGAAAACGCGCCGTTAGCAATTCGTTAGCAAAATCACCTCGGGCGGGATGTAACTCGTTGACTCTGTTGGATCGACCAATAGTTTGGTGCCGAAGGGGGGATTCGAACCCCCACGGGTCGCCCCATACGCCCCTCAAGCGCACGTGTCTACCAGTTCCACCACTTCGGCACTCGGGTGAGCCCGGGTCTACCGGGTAACGGCCAGACGGGCCGTCATTATAAGAAGTCGCTTGCGCAGCCGCAAGGTTCGTCGCGCAAAGCACCGCGGCCCTCACCCTAACCGCCGTCCACCGGGAGAGGGCACGCCAATCGGACGCTACTGCTGACGGTTGTCCTTGCCCTTAGGAGGGGGCGTGGCCTCACCACTCTCGCCGGGGGCCTCGCTCGGCGCGCTGGCCGCGGGCGAGTCCGGGATGACGGTTCCCGGACCGGTCGAGGGCCGGAGATAGCCCAACGTGAGCGAGGTGAGCATGAACAGCACGGCCGCGCCGGCCGTGATTTTCGCGAGAAGGGTCGCCGTTCCCCGGGCTCCGAAGGCCGTCTGGGAGCCCCCGCCACCGAAAGCGCTCGCCAGGTCCTGCCCTTTTCCTTGCTGGGCCATGACCACGAGGATGAGGAAGAGCGACACGATGACGTGAACGATCTTGATAAGTATGGTGAGCATCGTTTGCTAGTTACTCCGTTCGAAGCCGCAGATGCGGGTGAAGGAATCGGCCTTGAGGCTCGCTCCTCCGACCAGGGCTCCGTCGATATCGGCCTCTGCCATGAGGTCGTCTACATTATCCGGCTTTACACTGCCGCCGTAAAGAACGCGGCAGTTGGCCGCGTCGTCCTTGTTGAAGACGGTGGCCAGCTGGCCTCGAATCGACTGGTGAACCTCCTGGGCCTGCGCCGGCGTGGCGGTCCGCCCCGTCCCGATGGCCCAGATGGGCTCGTAGGCAACGATGACCGCGCCGAGCTGTCCGGCCGCGACGTCCTTGAAGGCGCCCTTGATCTGGCGGTCCACCACGAAAGTGACGCCCCGATCGCGCTCCGCGTCCGACTCGCCGACGCAGACAATCGGGACGAGTCCGTGGGCGAGTGCGGCGAGCACCTTCTGGTTCACCGTTTTGTCGGTCTCACCGAAAAATTGCCGTCTCTCCGAGTGTCCCACGATGACGTAGCGGCAACCGACGTCTTTGAGCATCACCGGGGAGACCTCGCCGGTGAACGCACCCTTCTCCTCCCAGTAGACGTCCTGGGCACCGAGCGCGACCCCGCTTTCTCGAATGGCTTCCGCGACCGCCGAGAGACCGGTGAAAGGTGGAGCGAGCACGATATCGATGTCATCGAAGTCCCGGCAGCCTTCCACAACGCCGCGAGCCAGCTTCTCCGCCTCGCGGAGCGTCGTATTCATCTTCCAGTTGCCTGCGATCACTGCTCTACGCATCGGTCAATACCTCGACTCCCGGAAGTCTGGAACCGGCGAGAAATTCGAGCGACGCGCCTCCCCCGGTACAGATATGAGTGATGGCATCGGAAACTCCCGCCTTTCGGACCGCAGCCACGGAATCCCCGCCACCCACCACACTCGTTGCCTCACTGCCCGCGAGCGCCTCGGCCACTCGAACCGTGCCCTGTGCGAAGGGCTCCATCTCGAAAACTCCCATGGGCCCGTTCCAGAGCACCATTTTCGAGCCTCGGATGTGCTCCACGTATCTTTCGACGGTCTCCGGTCCGATGTCCAGTCCCATCCAGCTGTCCGGGATCTCATCGATGGGCAAGTTACGCGTTTCGGCATCCGCGGCGAAAGCTGCTGCCGCGACGTGGTCGACCGGAAGCTCGAGCTTGTCGCGGTGCTTGTCGAGCACCTCGCCGGCGAGCCCGATTTTGTCTTCCTCCACGAGCGAGGTCCCGGTCGCAATTCCCTTTGCTCTCAGAAAGGTATAGGCCATGCCGCCTCCGATCAGGAGCCGGTCCACCTTCTCCAGAAGTGAATTCACAACCTGAATCTTGTCCGAGACTTTCGCCCCACCGAGAAGTGCCGTAAAGGGACGAGGGGGTGACGACAAGGCCATCCCCAGGTAGTGGAGCTCCCGCTCCATCAGGAACCCGGCCGCCGCCCGGTCGAAATACTTCACCATACCGACGGTCGAGGCATGGGCGCGATGCGCGGTTCCGAAGGCGTCGTTGACATAGATATCGGCCAGATCGGCCAGCGACTTCGAGAAGCCCGCATCGTTGGCCGTCTCTCCGGGGTCGAACCGCAGGTTCTCGAGCAGAAGCACATCGCCGCCGCCGAGCAACTCCACGTCCTGCTCCATTTCCTCCCGCACGGTCTCGCCGGGAAAGAAGACGGTCTTGCCCAGAAGCTCGGTGAGTCGGTGGGCCACTGGCCTCAGGCTCATCTCGGGCCTGGGCTGGCCTTTCGGTCTCCCCAGATGCGACGCCAGGACGAGTCGGCCTCCCGCTTCGCCGATGTATTCGATCGTCGGGAGGGCTGCCCGAACGCGCGTGTCGTCGCTCACCTGCCCGTCCGACAACGGAACGTTGAAGTCCACCCGAACGAAGACGCGCTTGCCTTCGAGGTCGAGGGATTTCAATCCAAGCTTGTCCATGGTCGCCTGTATGCCGGAGCACACAAAACGAACATTATAGCTCAGCGACCCTCCAGAAGCGGAGTTGCCGACTTCTGTGGGTCGGAGAAGCTCTCAGTCCGCTCGATTGCGGGTACCGTCTTTGTTTCTAGTATTGTGGCGCCATCGAGCCCGCGGCAACCGTCGGTTTTTACGAGTGGCGAACTTCACGGCGGAGGACCTGGAAATCGACCCGTTCGACGAGGTGCGCATCATCGTTGGCGGCTCGAGCGCGTACGACAACATTCGGTTGCGTGATTCTCAAGTGCCCGCACCCGGTGGAATCCTTCTGCTGGCAATAGGACTCGGCGGTCTCGCCGCGTCCCGTCGCCGGTCGCGCGGATAACTCTCTTTCCGATTGAACCCGGCCGACAATCCGTTCTATACTGCCGTTGATTGACGGACAGGCTCGGGTGCCCTTTACGGGGTAAAAGGGAATGGGGGTTCGAATCCCCAACGGCCCACGCCACTGTGATCGGAGAGCCGAAGCCCAGGGTGTCGCGTCCACGCGGGCGCGGCCAGCCAAGCCACTTGCAACGAAAGGCGCAGGGAAGGCGGGCCCAGGCGTTCCATCCGTAAGTCAGGAAACCTGCCCGAGCCGAAGAAGTCGGAGCACTCTTCGATGGGAAGAGTCCGGTTTCGAAGGCAGCTACCGTCTTTGACTCACCTGCCTCCGAGACCTTCGTTTCGGCGAGTCCATAGAAAAATGGCTCGGAGGTTTCGTTCATGCATCGTTTCGCTGCCACTCTTCTGTTCATCTCGATTTCTCTGACGCTCGCCGCGGCCGAGCCCGCCTCGGTCCGGGTTCGCGTCGTCGACCCGCAGGGGGCAGGGCTGCCTCAGGCGGTCGTGCAGCTCGTGCGGAGGGACGCCCAGTTTCGCCTCGAGGCTCGCGTCGGTTCGGACGGGACCTGTCGTTTCGACGACGTCGGCCCGGGCACCTATCTCGTTTCGGCCCGCTCGCGGGGTTTCTCCGACTCCGAAGCGACCGAAGTGCGCCTCGGCGAGGGGGCGGTCGAAGAGCTGACGCTCTCGTTGGCTCTCGCGGCCTATCAGGAGTCGGTCGTCGTCACCGCTTCCGCCACCGCGCAAATCGCATCGGAGGTGGCCAAGTCTCTTTCCGTTGTCAGCAACGAAGAGATCGAAGCGCGCAACGAGTACTCGATTCCGGAGGCGTTGAGGACCGTCCCGGGGCTTCGCGTTCAGCGGCTCGGGGGGCCCGGGAGTTTCACTTCCATCAAGATACGCGGCCTTCGAAACGAGGATACCGCGGTAGTCATCGACGGCGTTCGCTTTCGTGATGCCGCTGCTCCACAAGGAGACGCTTCGGGCTTCATGGAATCGCTCCACGCAACGGCACTCGACCGTGTAGAGATTCTGCGAGGAACAGGATCGTCGCTCTATGGAAGCAACGCCGGTGGCGGTGTCATCAATATCGTGACCCAGGGCGGGGGAGGACCTCCGCAGGGAAGTGCACTCCTCGAAGTGGGGGGACTCGGGCTCGTTCGCGCACGCGCCTACACGTCGGGCGGCGCGAGTGACGATCGGTTCCTGTACAGCGCTGGTCTCTCTCACTTGAATGTCTCCGACGGTGTGGACGGCGACGATCCGGCGCGGAACACGAATGTTCAGGGGCGTGCCCTCGTGCGATTGAGCCCGACGGCGAGCCTGTCCGTGCGGACCTACGCTGCCGACTCTCGACTCGGATTGAACGAGAGCCCGGGGGCGATTGGAGATTTGCCAAAGGGTGTGGTCGATGCGGTGCCGCTTGCAGCGGAGGAGCTCGCCCGCTACGAATCGGGGACGCCGCTCGCGGAGCTCGACCTTGGCGCGGCCAACTACGTTCCGTCGGCCAACGATCCGGACAACCTTCGAGAGTCGAGCTTCGTCTCGACCCTGATCACTTTCGAGCAACAACCTCGCCGTGAGCTCGGTTATCGCATCAACTATCACGGGCTGTTCACCAATCGCACGTTTCTCGACGGGCCCTCCGGTGTGACGCCGTTCGAGCCGGTCGACCAGTCTCGTCAGGACTTCGACGGGCGCATTCACACGCTGAACGGCCGGCTCGACTACGCATGGGGCGTGCACCGGCTCGACGTGGCTTACGAGCTCGAAGATGAGCGCCTCAAGACTCGCTCCCGTTCCGGTGTCACCTCCGATGACTCGGACGTCGACGTCTCCCAGCGGAGTCATACCCTGTTTGCACAGGATCAGCTCTCCCTTTCCGGCGGCGCTCTTCAGCTGGCGGGCGCGATTCGTGCCCAGTTCTTCTCGCTGGACCGACCGACGTTCCTTCCGGCGGACGGTGCTCCCTACCAGGGGCTCGAGCTCCAGGCGCTCGACGATGCGTTGACCGGCGATGGCGCGATCTCCTACGGCTTCGAAGGTACCGGCACCAAACTACGGACCCATTTCGGCTCAGGCTATCGCGCGCCATCGCTCTTCGAGCGGTACGGTACGTTTTTTTCGAGCTTTTTCGGCTACTCGGTGTTCGGCGATCCGAGACTTCCTCCCGAGCGGTCGCTGACGTTCGACGTGGGCATCGAGCAATCGTTCGCGGAGGATCGGCTGCGCGCCACGGCAACGTGGTTCAGGACGCGGCTCTCCGACGTCATCGTCTTCGACTCCACCGGTGGTATCGACCCCGGGACGGATCCGTTCGGGCGTTTCTTCGGCTATCGAACCGCGGAAGGCGTCACGAACCGTGGCCTCGAGCTCACAGGTGATGCGGCGTTCCCGACCGCTGGACTTCGGCTCGGCGGGTCGTATACGTTCACCGACGCGGAGCCTCCGCCGGGAAGCCTTCCGGAGCAGACTCAGGCGTTCGTCGTTCCCCGCCACCAGGTCTCACTGGTGGCGACACAAGCTCTGGGGCCAAGAGTGCTCCTGAGCGTCGACCTCTACGCCTCGAGCAGCTACCTTGCGCCCGTTTTCGACCCGTCCACTTTTGCCAGTCGCGTCTACCGGTTCGAGAGCTTCGTGAAAGCCGACCTCGTCGCCAGCTATCGCCTGGCGCTCAGTGGAGCTCGCCTTCGTTTGTTCGGAAAGATGGAGAATCTCTTCGACAGTACGTACTTCGAGAGTGGCTTTCGCACTCCCGGCCGTGTCGGAATCGCCGGTGTCGCGGTGGAGTTCTGAGGGGAAGCCAGGAAACGAGGAGTCCAGGAATGGAGAAAGTATCCATTCAATCCGTCTTTCTGGTGGGGCATCTCTTCGTATCGGCGTTCGCGTTGGCCGAGCCGCCCCAGCGCATCATCTCTCTTTCCCCGAGCGTGACGGAGATCCTTTATGGAGTTGGAGCTTTCGATCGCGTGGTGGCGGTCTCGAGCTACTGCAAGTATCCGCCCGAGGCCGAATCGCTACCCAAGATCGGCGGCTGGACGAACACCAATCTCGAGCAAGTGGTGGCGCTCCGACCGGATATCGTGATGATGATCGACGACCAGGCGCCTCTGGTGAAGAACCAGCTCGAGACGCTGGGCATCGAGACGCTGGTGGTGGGCGGGCAATCGCTTCAGGACGTCTACGAGGCGATTCGGGCTATCGGAAGCGTCGTGGGAAACGACGAGCGTGCGCTTCATCTGATTTCCGACACGCGTGAGCGTCTAGATCGTGTGGCCCGGGCGGTGGAAGGAGCGCCCCGGCCGCGCGTGCTGTGTGTCGTCGACCGGCTTCCCGGAACGCTGCGGGACATGTACGTCGCGACCGAGGGGAGCTTTCTCACCGACCTCGTCCGTACCGCGGGCGGGGAGCCGATTGCGCCACCCTCCGCTCACCAATATGTCCAGATCAACGTCGAGGCCGTGGTCGCCCTCGATCCCGAAGTCATCCTGGACATGGTGCAGGCGCTGGCCACCCCGGTGACGCTCGTTTTCACGAGCGGTGGGCTCGCCGAGGATCCGCTCGTCGTCTGGCGGGACACGCTCGTGGTCACTGCCGTGCGCGAGGGCCGGGTCTACCCGCTCAGAGACAAGAAGTGGATCCATCCCTCTCAGTTCATCGCCGAGGCAGCCGAAGCCATCGCGCATTACATCCATCCCGGGCGGTTCGCAAAGGAAGAGCGATGACCGGCGAGCCTCTCCTGGTGGCCGAGGAGGTCCGTTTCAACTATCGCCCGGAGGTGGCGGTCGTACAGGGAGCGTCGCTTGCGATCGCACGCGGGAGCTTTTCCGGGCTCATCGGCCCCAATGGCTCGGGAAAGTCGACGCTCCTTCGGTTGCTGGCGGGTGTGTTGACGCCGGGCGCCGGGCGCATCATGCTCGGAGGAGCGGAGCTTCAGGGTATTCCGCCGCGCGAGCGTGCCACCCGGCTCGCCTACGTGCCTCAGAAGCAGGCGATGGTTTTTCCCTTCACCGCCCTCGAGGTCGTCCTCACGGGAAGGACTCCGTACAACTCCCGTTTCCGCTTCGAGAGCGATTCGGATCGAGCGATTGCACTCGACGCGCTGGCGGTGGTGGGTGCCTCGAATCTGGCGCCTCGTCCGATTACCGAGCTCTCGGGCGGCGAGCAGCAGCTCGTCTCGGTAGCGCGAGCGCTTGCCCAGGAGTCAGAGATTCTTCTGCTCGACGAGCCGTCGGCCTCCCTGGATCTGAAGCATCGGGCGCAGCTCTTGAGTGCCCTTCGCCGGCTGCGCGATGCACGCGGTCTGACCGCGCTCGTGGTGACCCACGATCTGCAGATGCTCGATCGAAGCTTCGACTACCTGTACGGCATGAGCGACGGCCGGATGAGCGCCCAGGGCTCGCCACGGGACGTGCTCCAGGAGAAGACGCTGGCGCTGATCTACGAGGATGATCGCGTGCGCGCGAGAGAGATCGAAGGTCGAACGTTCGTGTGGTCCGAATGGTGATGTCGTCTGCCGAAGGGGTCGCTCACGCGAAGGCGCTCGAAAGCGTCTCCACCTCGTCGGGCCGACTCGTGCCTGCTGTTGCCCTGTTCTTCGTCGTGCTGCTCGTGAGCACCTGGTTCGCCCTGTCGCTCGGCTATCAGCGGATCGGATGGGAGGAGCTTCGTTTCGACGAGACGGCGCGGACCATTTTCTTTCGGATCCGGCTGCC
Organism: Candidatus Marinacidobacterales bacterium; assembly: GCA_965237685.1. Classification (GTDB taxonomy): domain Bacteria; phylum Acidobacteriota; class Vicinamibacteria; order Marinacidobacterales; family SMYC01; genus CBDEGF01. The sequence continues at coordinate 485,815 of CBDEGF010000002.1, read as the reverse complement.
GCGAGTGCTTCTGGGGCTCATGGTCGGCTCGTCCCTCGCCGCGGTGGGCGCGGTCCTCCAGGCGCTTTTCCGGAATCCACTCGCTGAGCCGTTCACGCTGGGTGTCTCAGGCGGCGGCGCGCTTGGGGCGAGCGTTGCGATCGCACTGGGATTCGGAAGCCGGGTGGCCGGGGTTCCGGTGGTCTTCGTCGCGGCTTTCGCCGGATCTTTCGCGTTCGTCCTGATCGTCTATCGCATGGCCTCGGCGGGCCGCGTCGTGCTTCCCGGCGCACTCCTGCTGTCTGGGATCGTATTGAATCTGATCGCCGGCGCGGGTGTTTTGATGATCCAGTACCTGACCGACTACACCAGGGCGCTTCAGATTCTTCGCTGGATGGTCGGGAGTCTCGACATCGTCGGCTACGGTGTCATCGTGCGGATGCTGATTTTCCTCGTCCCAGGCGTCCTGCTCCTGTTCTTCTTCGCCCGGGACCTCCATCTCATCGCGGTCGACGAGGAGACGGCCGCGAGCCTCGGTGTCGACGTCCGCCGGACCGAGCGGGTGATCTACTTCGCTTCCTCTCTAGCGGTAGGGGTCACCGTCGCTGTGGCCGGCCCGATCGGCTTCGTGGGACTCATCGTTCCCCACTCGATCCGCCTTCTTTTCGGAGAGGACCTGCGACTCGTGCTTCCGTGTTCTCTGCTGTTCGGCGCCAGCTTCCTCGTGCTCGCAGACACCCTGGCCCGCACTGCGCTCGGCGCGAGCGAGCTGCCCGTCGGCGCGGTTACGGCGCTCGCGGGAGGCCCACTGTTCTTGTGGCTTCTCTCGCGCCGCACGCGTTACACAGCAATGTAGCCGCTTACGAAAAAGGGAAAAAAGGGGGACAGGTAATTCTTTTTACGAAAATGGAAAAAAGAATTACCTGTCCCCGTTTTTTACGAGAAAGGTAAATCATGAGTATCTCCACGGAAAAGGGCGATACCGGAAAGACCGGGCTCGTGGGTGGGCGGCGCGTCTCGAAAGCCGGCGCGAGGGTCGAGGCCTACGGCACCGTCGATGAGCTGGGCTCGACGATGGGGTTCGCCCGCTCGATTTGCGAGAGCGAGAGGATTCGCGACCGAACGGCTGCTATTCAGAAGGAGCTCTTCGTGGTGGCGGGCGCGCTTGCGACGCCGGCTGGCAAGGCGTCGAAAACGACGTCGAAGGTGACTCAGGAGATGGTGGATGGACTCACCCGGCAAGTACACGAGATCGAGAGCATCGACGGAGTTCTGGGAGACTGGGCGCTGCCGGGCGAGCATCCGGTCTCGGCGGCCTACGACGTGGCGCGCACCGTTTGCCGGCGAGCCGAGCGGGCATCCGTCCGACTCTCGAAGAAGAGCAAGGTCCCCCCGCTGGTGATCGCCTATCTCAATCGGCTCTCCGATCTGCTGTGGCTCTACGGCCGACTGGTGGAGAAAGAAGCGGGCGTCGACAGCCGGTTGCGAGGCGGCGAGCACAAGGGGCCGAGCTGGTCGCGCGCCTGGTAGCGGCGCGAGAATCAGGGACCCGAATTGAAGCTATCGGAGCGGATCGAGAGAACGATTGCCAGCGTCGAGCCCATCGACCGGGAGCTCGAGTCGAAAGCTCTCTTGCGTCACGACACGCTGACGAAACCACCGGGAAGTCTGGGCCGACTCGAGACCATCGCCGCCCGACTCTGCGGGATCCAGCGGCGGGAGCGACCCGTGTCGGAGGGACGGCGGATCGGGATCTTCGCCGCCGACCATGGGATCGTCGAAGAGGGCGTGAGCGCGTACCCGAGTGACGTCACCGGTCAGATGGTCGCGAACTTCGCCTCGGGCGGCGCGGGCATCAATGCGCTCGCCAGGGCTGCCTCGACTGAGGTCACCGTCGTCGATGTCGGTGTCGCGAAGCCTGTGCCGGCGTCGCAGGGTGGTCACGCGGAGATAGTGTCGCGACCCGTGCGGCGAGGCACGCGCAACTTTGCACGCGAGGCGGCGATGACGGCCTCGGAGCTCGCAGAGGCGATGGAGGTCGGCCTGGACGAAGCGGAACGTGCGAACGCGGACGGCGTCCGTCTCGTCGGGCTTGGCGAGATGGGCATCGGCAACACCACGACGGCGAGCGCCATGACGACCGCTCTAACGGGCATACCCGTTGAGGAGGCCACCGGCCGCGGGGCGGGGCTGGACGACGAGGGGCTCGTGCGCAAGGCGGCGGTGATCCGGGCTGCTCTCGAAACCCACGGGGTCGGATCCGACGATCCCGCGGAAGTCCTGCGCGTCGTGGGTGGACTCGAGATCGCCGCGCTGTCCGGCTTCGTGATCGGAGCGGCCGCGGCGCAACTGGCGGTGCTCGTGGACGGATTCATTACGACGGCCGCATTCGCTGCGGCTGCCCGGTTGTGTCCTCGACTCGGCGACTACGCCTTTTTTGCGCACCGCTCCCCGGAGCCAGGACACACGCACCTTCTCGAATCGCTCGACGCCCGACCGCTTCTCGACCTTCAGATGCGACTCCCTGGACGGCGGCCTCGCCTCGAAAACTCCCGCCATCCGCGAGGGCGCTCTGTATCTCCTCTGCTTTCTCCTGGCCCAGAAACGTATAGATGGAGCGTCCTATAACGTCGTCATCGGTGAGGCCCGTCTTCTCCAGATGGGACGGATTGCGCTCGACCACACAGCCCGCCGGGTCGAGAACGATGATGGGGTCGATGGAATTGACGAAGATTTCGCGGTAGAGCTTGAGGCGTTCCTCCGCCTGCTTGCGCGGCGTGATGTCGATGACACCCCCCAGGATGACACCTTCTCCGCGCAGCTCGGTGACGCTGAGCGAGAAAAGGGTCCATATCGGGCTGCCGTCGTCCCGGCGCATCCGCACTTCCATGTTCTTGACGAATCCGTCCTGGCGCAGTCGCTCCAATACCTGCTGGCGCTCGGCGGGGTCGTAGTAGAACTCCGGTGTGTACCGTCCCTTGAGCGCCTCGGGCGTAGTGCCGACGAGCTGAGCAAGAGGGCGGTTGGCGTAGAGGATGCGGCCTTCCTTCACCGTGCTCATGATGAAGGGCACGGGGGTACTCTCGACGATGCGGGTGAGCTCCTCATCCGCCTCTCGTTTCCAGCGCTCCAGTCGGAAGTGCTCCAGAGCATGACGGATCGTGATCTCGACCTCGTCGATACTGAGCGGTTTGATCAGGAACCGGTAGGCGCCCTGCTCGATGGCGTCGACCGCCTCGGGAATCGACGGGTGTGCGGTGAGAAGCACGAACGGAACATTGGGGTTTTCCCGGTGAACGCTCTTCAGGACCTCGATACCGCTCATCGAGGGCATGTTCAGATCGCAGAGCACCACGTCCGGAGCAAGCTCCGAGAGGCGTTCGAGACCTTCTTTCCCCGAGGATACCGCGGTGAGCTCGAAGCCCCGGCTGGCCAGGCTCTCGGCCAGGCTCTCTCGCTGCTTGTCGTCGTCCTCGATGTAGAGGAGCTTCGTGCTCATTGGACAGGAAGCGTAGCAGACAAGCGGGCCGCCCGGGAAACGCAGTGGTGCAGCCGAGCGACAGATCTAGTCAGCCGATTTCGCGATGTGATGAATCAGATCGATGACGCGACAGGAGAACCCCCACTCGTTGTCGTACCAGGCGAGGACCTTGACCACGTCCCCAGCCACGACCTTCGTAAAGGGCGCATCCACGATGGAGGAATGCGGGTTGACGCGAAAATCGTTCGAGACGAGCGGCTCGTGCGAGACCTGGAGGATTCCTTTCAGTGGTCCGTCCGCTGCTTTTATCAGCGCTTCGTTGACCTGATCCTCGGTGACCTCCGTTCCCAGAACGGCGGTCAGATCCGTCAACGACACGTTGGGTGTCGGTACGCGGACGGCGATTCCATCGAGGCGCCCTTCCAGTGCCGGAAGCACTTTGGTCACCGCTTTCGCGGCGCCGGTCGAGGTGGGGATCATCGACAGGGCGGCGGCGCGGGCTCGTCGCAGGTCCTTGTGGGGCAGGTCGAGAAGGCGCTGGTCGTTCGTATAGGAGTGAATTGTGGTCATCACTCCTTTCGCTAGGCCGAACTCTTCGTGCAGGACTTTGGCCACCGGGGCCAGGCAGTTCGTCGTGCAGGAAGCGTTGGAGATGAGATTGTGTGAGGAGGGATCGTACTGCTCGTGATTGACTCCCATGACGATCGTAATGTCCTCGCCCTTGGCCGGCGCGGAGATGATGACCTTGCTGGCACCGGCGTCGAGGTGCTTGGAGGCGTCCTCGCGCTTCGTGAAGAGACCGGTGGACTCGATGACGATGTCGACTCCGAGCTCCTTCCACGGGAGCTTTGCGGGGTCGCGCTCGCTCAGGACCTTGAAGCTCTTGCCGCTCGCCGAAATGGCGTTGCCTTCCGCCTTCACCTCGTGGGGAAGGTTGCCGAGAACCGAGTCGTATTTGAGCAGATGGGCCAGGGTTCTGGTATCGGTGATATCGTTGGCGGCGACGATGTCGATCTCTTTGTCGTCCAGCGCCGCCCGGAAAACGTTCCGTCCGATGCGCCCGAATCCGTTGATCCCAACTTTGATTGCCATTGAGAAACTCCTACGAGCCGCTTGCTGTCACTTCGAGGCGGGCCAGAGTATATCAAAACGGTACACACCTGGATGCTGTTTCTGAATGTACCTTCTTTATAGCGCCCTGCTCGGAGCGTTCTTCGTCGCCGCCTTTCCCTACTACGCGGTCCGAGGGCTCGGGACTGGCCGGTATCTGCCCACCCTGAAGGAGCGGCTCGGCTTCCTCCCGCGTGAGCTCCACGATGAACGGCCGTCCATCTGGATTCACGCCGTCTCGGTCGGTGAAGTCATCGCTGCCCGCACACTGGCGCCGCTGTTGAAAGAGAACTTTCCCGAAGAGCGCCTCGTGGTCTCGGTCACGACGGTCACCGGGAGGAAGATCGCCGAGCGCCAGCTCACCGAAGCCGATGCGATTTTCTACTGCCCATTTGATTTCGCCACGATCGTACGTCGGGCGGTGCGTTTCGTGCGCCCCCGTGCGCTCCTCGTGATGGAGACCGAAATCTGGCCTCACCTGCTGCGGGAGTGTCATCGCGCGGGAGCTGCCACACTCTTCGTCAATGGTCGGATCTCCGACCGCTCGTTCCCTCGATACAGAAGCATCCGCCGGTTCCTGAAACGCTGTCTCGCGACGGTCGACCGATTCTGCATGCAGGACGACGCCTATGCCGAGCGCATCCGGCACCTCGGCGCCCCGTCGGAGCGCGTGCATGTGACGGGCAGCCTGAAGTTCGACCAGATCCAGCCGGATCCGGAGGCGGCGGCGAAGCTCGAGAAAATCCTCCCGGTGGGACGAATGGTACTCGTCTGTGGAAGCACGCTCGAGCCGGAGGAGAGCATTCTCCTCGACCTCTTCGGACGGCTTCGCACGGAGTTCAGGGACCTCTACCTGGTGCTCGCCCCCCGACAGCCGGATCGCTTCGACGAGGTTTTCGAGCTAGCTCGGAGGAAGGGGCATCGTGTCGCTCGTCGCTCCGAGCTTCACGCTGCCGACGACGACACCGACGTTCTGGTGCTCGACACGCTCGGTGAGCTCGCTGCGCTCTACGCCGGCTCGGACATCGTCTTCGTGGGCGGGAGCCTGGCGACGTGGGGCGGTCACAACGTCATCGAGCCGGCGGCGGTCGGCAAGCCGGTCCTGTTCGGACCGCACATGCACAACTTCCAGGAGATCGCCACCGTTTTCACCGACGCCGGTGCCGCCCGACAGGTGGGCGATGCCGATGAGCTCCTGGAATCACTGAAACAGCTGTTGACTTCTCCGGAGGAGCGCGCGGAGCTGGGTGCCCGGGCAGCGCAGGTCGTGGAAGACCACCGAGGTGCGGCCGGCCGAACGATCGCGCTCGTCAAAGAGGTCATCGACGCTCGATGAGCTCTCCGTTCTGGCAGCAGTTGCTTCGCCCTCTCGCGGTACCGGCCTCGTGGCTCTACGGGACTGGGGTTGCGATGCGGAACCGCGGCTACGATGCCGGCAAAGGTGTCGAGCGACTCCCGGCTCCGGTGGTAAGCGTCGGCAACCTCACGGTCGGGGGGAGTGGCAAGACACTGCTCGTGGCCCATATTGCCCGGTACCTGAGCGCCGAGGAGCGCCCCGTTGCAGTTCTCTCCCGCGGCTACGGCCGGCAGGACGAGAATCAAATTCTGCTCGTATCGAACGGTGACGAGGTGCTGGTCGACGCCGCAACGGGTGGAGACGAGCCGGTGGAGCTTGCGAGGGATCTTCCCGGTCTCGTCGTCGCAGTCGGCGCCGACCGGCATCGTACCGGGATGCAGGTGATCGAGCGTCTGGGTGAGCAGCTCTTCGTTCTCGACGACGGGTTCCAGCATCGCCGGCTCGCTCGAGACCTCGACATCGTCTGCATCAGTACCGACGACCGACCGGGCGACGCGAAGCTTTTGCCGGCTGGGCGTCTGCGCGAGCCGTACTCCGCTCTCGGGCGCGCGAGCGCGGTCGTACTGACCGGCGCAGGTGACTCTCAGGCGGTGGCGAGAATTCGCGCGTCCGTCGCGAATCACGCTCGAGACGCCCCGGTGTTCGTGGCGCGCTCGTCGATCTCAGGCGTATCGCTTCTCGAGCGGCCCAAACAAATGGCCTCCCTGGGGGAGCTTCGCGGCGAGCCGGTGGGAGCGCTCTGCGGGATCGCCCGACCGGAACGCTTCTACCGCGACCTGGATGCGGCAGAGCTCGACATCCTGTGGACGGCGGAGCGTCGCGATCACCACCGGTGGGAGCCGGAGGAAGTCCATGCGCTCGTCGAGGAGGCGCGCCGCCGCGGCGTCAAAGCCCTTGTGACCACCGGCAAAGATGCGGTGAAACTCGACGGCGCGATGCCAGCCGAGCTACCCATCTACCGAACGCACACGCGTGTCGAGCTCGACGATGCAGAAACGTTCTATCATCTTCTCGACTCGGTTGCCGCAAGACTCGACGCGGAGTAAGACAAGGGGTATGCAGAACCTTCGCGACGCCTGGCGCGCTCTGCGAGCGGCTCCGGTACTGTCCGTCGTCGCCGTAGTGTCGCTCGGCCTCGGGATCGGTGCGAACACCGCCATCTTCTCGATCCTCGACGACCTCCTGCTCACGACGCTTCCGGTCCCGGAGCCGGAACGACTCGCCTTCATCACCTACCGCGCCGATGGGAGCCGGAGTTTCTGGGCGACCCATCCAGCCTGGGAAGCGATCCGCGAGCGGGACCTGTTCGAGGATGCCTGCGCGTGGTCGTCCACGCGCTTCGACCTCGCCGAGCGGGGTCAGACGGAGCTCGTCGATGGCCTGATCGTGAGCGGCGGGTTTTTCGACGTGCTAGGGGCGACGGCGATCGTGGGCCGCACCTTCACGGAGGCGGACGACCGGCCGGGCGGTGGCGCCGACGGGGCCGTCACGGTCATCAGTGACGGATTCTGGCAACGACGCTTCGGCGGCTCGCCCGATGTGCTCGGCCACTCCATCACGGTTGAGCGGGTTCCGTTCACTATTATCGGGGTCACCCACCCCGGCTTTTTTGGCCCCGAGATCGGCCGACGTTTCGACATCGCGGTTGGATCGGAAGCTTCTGGGCGGCCGAGCTCGTTCAGTCGCTGCTCTTTGGTCTCCCCGCCAGAGAGCCACAGCTGTTCGTCGCCGCCGCCACCGTTCTCGTCCTCGTTGCTGGCGGCGCAAGCTGGCTTCCCGCGCGCCGGGCGGCACGGCTCGAGCCGGCCCGCGTGCTGCGAGACATCTAGCCCCGTTGTCCAAGGGCCGGCCACCTCCGTTATACTCATTGGTTCGATGGTCTACGCGCGGCAGGCTGCTTGCTGTGATGCGTTCGCAGCCTGCGCGAGCGGGAGGCGAGCGAGCAATTACACAAAAAGCTGCTCCAATCAGATATACGCTCGAGTACGCCGCCGCCCAGGCGGTGGGCGGAGCGTTGCGATGTCTTCCCCGGAGAGTCCGGCTCTGGCTCGGCCGCATCGCCGGTGGCACCGTCTACGCGCTCGACGCCAAACACCGTGCGCTGACGATCGACAACCTGGACAAGGCGTTCGGGGAGAGCAAGACCGTGGACGAGAAGCTTGCGATCGGCCGGGGCGCCTATCGTCACTTCGGTGCGATGCTCTTCGAGCTCTTGTCGCTCGCACCGAGTGAAAAGCGCATCGATCGCATCGTCGAGCTCGAAGGTGTCGAGCATTACGAGGTGGCGCGGGCGCGAGGGAAGGGCGTTCTCCTCGTTGCGGCTCACTTCGGCAACTGGGAGATCCACGCGATCGCCCACGGGTACCGGCTCGGCCCGATGGCGGTGGTGGCGCGGCTGCAGGAAAACCCGCACTACAACCGGTGGCTCGAGCGGATTCGAACCGCTTCCGGCAACAGCGTGCTGTACAAGGAGCGGGCACTCCAGCGCATGCTCCGGCTCTTGAAAGATGGCGAAACGGTGGCCGCGCTGGTGGATCAGAACGTCGAGAAAGAGGACGGTGTCTTCGTGGATTTCTTCGGCCGCAAAGCGGCCACGACGCCGGTTCCGAGCTGGCTGGCGGTGAAGACCGGCGCAGCGCTGGTGCCGGTGTTTACGCTGCCTCTTTCCGACGGACGGTACCGGCTCATCTACGAGCAGCCGATCGACGAGCGTTTGTACGCGGCCACTGACCGCAAGCGCGCCGTTCAGCAGCTGACGCAGGAATGTGCGAGCGTGCTGGAAGCCTACGTGCGACGCAATCCTGAGTACTGGCTCTGGATGCATCGCCGCTGGAGAACGCGTCCTGCCGACGAGGAAGAACAGTCTCTCGCGCTGGCTTCGGAGGGGGCAGGGTGAGCCGGTCGGACTCGATCCTCGTGTGCGCACCCAGCTGGGTGGGCGATGCCGTCATGTCCCTCGGCGCGGTTCGTGCGTTGCGGAGTGCGCATCCCGACCGGCAAATCACGGTTCTGGTGCGCCCCTGGGTCAAAGCGATCTACGAGGCCTGTGAGGTGGTCAACGAATTACTCGTCTACGATCCGCGCGGCGAGCACCGAGGCCCCCGGGGCTTCCAACGTGCGGTGCGGCGCGTCAAACAGGGCGGGTTCCAGACGGCGATTCTGTTCCCGAACGCGTTTCGCACGGCCGCTCTTATCTGGGCGAGCCGTATTCCCGACCGCATGGGTTACGCCACCGAGGGGCGCGGTTTCCTGTTGACACGACCCGTGCCCCCGGCACCCAGACCGTTCGGCCGGCATCAGTCATACTACTACCTCGATCTGCTCCGAGCGGCGGGAGTGGACAGTCAAACGGCGGACCTGCATCTGGTACCCACCGATGAAATGAAGCGTGGCGGGCGGGAGGCGCTCGAGAGCGCCGGTTGGAAAGGCGAGCCTCTGGCAGGGATCCATCCTGGATCCACGAACAGCCGAGCGAAGCGATGGCGGCTGGACCGCTACGGCCAGGTGGCGGACCAACTGGCATCTCGACTCGGCGGGAGAGCGGTGCTCTTCGGCGGCCCCGGCGAGGAGGAGCTGGTCGAGGAGATTCGGAGGCACACACGCTCCGAACCGCTGTGTCTGGTGGGGAAGACATCCCTCGGTGCACTCATCGGGACGTTTCAGCACCTTTCCATTCTGGTGACGAACGATTCTGGGCCGATGCACGTTGCGGCCGCGATGGGAGTTCCAACGCTCGCCGTTTTCGGGCCGACCGACGAGCGCGAAACCGGGCCGCTCGGGCCTCGGACGCTCGTCGTTCGCGAGCCGGTCGACTGTGCCCGGTGTCTTCTCCGGGAATGTCCGGTGGATCACCGTTGCATGGAGCGCGTGACGGCCGATCGTGTGTACGCCGACGCTCTCCGGCTCCTTGGGGCGGAAGGCGTGGAGCGGAAGGTCGAAGAGGTCGGACCGTGAGTCGCCCCGCGATCTTCCTGGATCGCGACGGCACGCTGAACGAGTCGGAAGGTTTCGTCAACCACATCAGTCGTTTTCGCCTGTTCCCCTGGGCGGCAGAAGCCATACGACTGATCAACGGCCAGGGTTACCTCGCCGTTCTTGCAACGAATCAGTCGGGCGTGGGGCGCGGACTGTACTCGGAGGCGCTCGTCAAAGACGTTCACGATCGTTTCGAGGCGATTCTCGCGGAATCCGGCGCGCGACTCGACGGCATCTACTATTGCGTGCACGACCCATCGGATGAATGTGACTGCAGAAAGCCGCAACCCGGGATGCTTCTTCGAGCCCGGGAAGAGCACGGTATCGATCTGGCCCGCTCGTTCATGATCGGTGATTCCTACAACGACCTGAAAGCCGGCTGGGTCGCGGGAGCCCGTTCCGCGCTCGTACTTACCGGGTACGGTGAAGGGAACTACGAGCACCATCGCGATGGCTGGCCTCGTCAACCCGATGTGGTCGGGGCGAACCTCTACCAGGTGCTCTGCAAGATCTTCTGGGAGGTCGAAGCTTGACGTCCCGGAGCGCACCGCCACTCTCGAAACGCGGGACGGCGACGGTCAGTCGAAACGAGCTCGAAGCGGCGGTCCGTGCCGATCGCGGACACTCGTGATGGGCCGTGTCGCGAGCCTGGAAGAGGCGACATCACTCGTAGACTCGGCTCGAGTGGACGACAAGACCATCGTGCTCGCCAACGGCTGCTTCGATCTTCTCCACGTCGGACACGCCCGCTATCTCGACGGGGCACGCGAGGAAGGCGACGTGCTCGTGGTCGGTGTCAACGGCGACGAGGCGGTGCGAGCCCTGAAGGGCCCCGGTCGACCGTTTCTGCCCGCGGAGGACAGAGCGGAGCTGGTGGCGGGGCTCGAAGTGGTCGACCTGGTAGTTGTCTTCGAGGAAGACACGGCCGCCGGACTGCTCGAGGCGCTTCGGCCCGACGTGCACTGCAAGGGCACCGACTACACCGAGGAGACGTTGCCGGAGCGAGAGGTGATGCGGCGTCTCGGGGGACGCATCCGTATTGTCGGAGACCCGAAGGAACATTCGACGAAAGGTCTGATCGAGACCATCCTCGAACGGTTCGGGGAACAGGCTGGAGATAGCTAGGTGGATGAAGAAAAAATGCGGGGCCCCGGGGCCCCGCTCCGTCCAAACAAATTGTTCGGTCCGGGGGTTATGAAATGTTGACTTCGATCTGCTTCGGCTTGGCTTCCTCGGCCATCGGCAGAACCAGGCTGAGCACCCCCTCCTTGTACCCTGCGGAGATCTTGGCGGAATCCACGGTGCTGGGAAGGCTGAAGGACCTGCTGAAGTTCCCGTAGTAGCGCTCGGTGCGAACGTAACCGTTTTCCTTGACCTCTTCGGAGCGCTCCCGCTTGCCGCGGACCGTCAGGACGTTGTTCTCGACACGAATGTCGATGTCCTCTTTCTTCACGCCCGGAAGCTCGGCCTGCAGCATGACGTCGTCACCCTTCTCGTAGATGTCCACGGAAGGGCTCCAGTGGCCGAGGTTCTCGCCCTCGCCATTGGACTCGGTGCGGCCGAAGCCCTCTAGCATTCGGTTGAGCCGGTGGCTCAGAGTATTGAACTCTCTCCAGAAAGGATCGCGAACGACCAGATTCATTGGATTCTCCTCCTTAAGTTACTCTTCGAACTCCTGGGACCCATCTCCCATGCCTGTGGCTACTTTACCGCTTCTTCAGCAGATTGTCAATAAATATTAGTCTTTAGAACACAGATATATTTAATATAATATTAGTTTAATATACTAAGTTTATTAGTGAGCCTGGTCGCGCCAAGTCCTTGGTCGTGGTAGACTTAGCGCCGCGATGGAGGCTAAGTACCCTGTTTCACAATTACGGTGGCATTCGAACGCCGATGCATCCCGTCTGGCTGCGTTGCTCGTCGGTCATATATCCAGATATTATTCGCTCCTCGCGCCTTGCCAGTCGGACGCCTCGGCGTTCTCGGTGCGTCACCGTAATTATGAAGCAGGGCACTAAGGCACTCGCTCGTTGGAGGGTGCCCCTGGGCTGGGTTCTGGGTCTCGTCGCCCTCTACCTTGCGACCCCCGACCCCAAGCTCTACGTCACCGGTCTCGGCGTCGCCGGGCTCGGGGAGGCGATTCGTCTCTGGGCCGCGGGCCACCTGGAACGCTGGAAGGGTCTCACGACGTCCGGGCCGTACGCCTGGACGAGAAACCCACTCTATCTCGGCAGCGTGCTCGTCGGACTGGGCTTTGCGCTGGCCACCGGTCGCTGGGAGATCCTGGTCCTGCTCGCTCTGTTTTTGTTTCTGGTGTATCGACCGGTGATGCGGAGGGAGGCGGCGGCGCTCGCCGAAGCGCATCCCGAGCCGTATGCGGCCTACGCTGAGGAGGTCCCTCTATTCCTGCCGCGGGTGACACCGTATCGTGGGGGCGTCGGCCGCCGATTCTCCTGGAAGCGGGTGTGGTCGAATTGCGAGCACGTCACCGTGCTCGGCGTCAGCGCGGTGGCTGCCCTGATCGGGCTGAAATTCTGGATTTAGAAGGGGTTAGACTCAATGCTCTTACCTGGTTCCGCTCGGGGTCACCTTCCGACGTTTTATCATCTCTTCGTCGTAGTACCTGCGATAGAGGATGTCCCACTCTTCGCTACCCTCGGGGATGTCTCGGCGCTGACTCTCGATCTTGTAGCGAGCCGCCTGGTCGATGACCTCGTCGTCGCGGAGCTCTTCCGTGATGACCCGGGCGATCTCGATCCGAATGTCGCTCTCCTCCTCGAAGAACTCGACCGCCGCGTCGGTCCGGAGGTAGTCCATGATGAGGTTCGAGAGATGGTTGATTTTCGCGTTGGAGAGCCGCATTCGAACCGTTCCGCATCCTAGAGGATGATTTTCCTTTCCCGGGCCAGTTTCTTCTTGATCATCTTGAACATCTCGCGATATTCCACGTTCGTCCGGCGCATTTCCTCGGCGTGCTGGGTCAGAATGTCGCGCACCTCGTCGTTGAGCCGATCCTCGACCAGGAGCTCCTCGGTAATGGTGGCGATGAGCGATTCCATCATTTTGTTGGGGTCATCCGCTTCGACGAGGCCCTTTTCCGCGAGATCCGTGGTCAGTCGGTACGCGATAAACTCAACCTGATTCCTTGTCAATCTCATAGATGATCGATCTCAGAACAGAAAAGCCTATCATAGCGCCCGACGTAACCTCAAGTAGAACTGGAGGTTTTCATGCTTTTTTGCGCGCTACTGCTCGCTTTGAGCCTCTCCGGGGGAGCGGCCTTCGCCCAATCACAGGGCTCGAGCCGCCTCGCGGAGGTCGTCTTCGAGGACCGGAAGGAGACCGACCCTCTATCGGGTCAAAGACGGTGCCATCGTGGAGTGGACATTCCTCCCACTGGACGAAACGCCTGGTTCCATTGACAATCCGTGAACCCGGTCGCTATACTCAACTGCTCTCCGGCACATGGAGAGCGGTTTTGCTGACCTGCCCTGCGCGGGGTCGTAGTTCAGCTGGTTAGAACGCCGGCCTGTCACGCCGGAGGTCGCGAGTTCGAGTCTCGTCGGCCCCGCCATTGAAAACAGACACTTGAGAACATGAGGCCTTGCGCGCTATTGCTGGGAACGGTTTGTATCGCCTTGCTCTCCCGTTTCGCCGCGGGGCAGGAGACAGGACATTGAGCAACTTTGGAGCCAGCGTCACCGGGTGGTTTTTCATCGCTGCCGCAGTGATGCTTTGGAGTGGCCGGACTTTTCTTCCGGCAAAGCCCGGCACGTTCTTCGAACCCAACGATTTTTCCAGCATTCGTCGCCGTCTCCAGACGTGGATCTGGCTGTACCGGGTCCATCTGTTCGGCCACATCACGACGGTAATGGCGTTCGTAGCCTTGGCCACTTTACTGGCGGAAACTCCGATACGGGTTGTGACTTGGCCCGCGATCGCTGTCGCGGCAGCCGGGCTCATGGTGGCCGCCCTTGCCGGGGCTTTCTACTACCACTTCGGCGCGTGGGGCGCTATCGATATGGAGGGAAAGTCCGAAGCGGAGCTGAAATCTTTCGTCGCGTCACTCCGGGTCAGCACGGAGTACATCACCTGCCTGACCCGGTTCGGGCGGGTGTTCTTCGGACTCGGGCAAGTGGCGCTCGGCGCCGGGCTGCTCTATGGAGGGATCCTGCCCGGGTGGCTGGCGGTTTCCGCGGGTCTGCTGGGTCTAGCGGGGATGGCGCTCACGATGGGCTTGCCCGACAGCCTGAATTTGTACCGTCCGTTGTTTCACTTGAACGCGCTCTGGCTCGTGGCCGCGGGTCTGCTGGTGATGCGCTCCGGTCTCACGCTGGCCTAGTGCACGAACCCGCGACTCCGCGCCGGGGCCACCCCCTTCCGCTTAGTGGTAGTCCGTGATTTCGACTTCGTCGGCATGGCCACGCTCCCAATGAAAACAGATCCGATACTGATCGTTGCGTCCCGGGCTCTTCAGGCCCGGAGCACGGCATTCTGCCCGCCCACGTATTCCGTCGTCTCTATGTGAACCATCAGGAAACCTACCTCGTCTTCGACCCGAGTTAAGGGCTTCAACCTCACGGCTCTCTCGTCCCGGGCAAGGCCTCGCCTCGATGGGAGCGCCACCATTGCCTCCACCGACGCACCGCGTCCGATTTCGTCTCCCGGTCTGCCTGCGGATCGAAACCGAAGTCTTCGCCGGTGGCCTCCCGCAAGCGCTCGGCAGCTTGCATCTGGAGAAAGGGCGGCAGCTCGGCGTCCAGAAGCTCGATGAGGGCCTCGATACCGATCGCGTTTCCACGAGAGACGAGCGCCTCGGCACCCCGCAACCTTGCCCAGGCGTTCTCGGCGTGGTGCGCGATCTCTTCCAGGAGCTCCTCTACCGCACCGTTACCACGACTGCGGCCGAGAGCGGCGACGGCAGACTCTTCGACCTCGACCTCGCCGGTGGCCATCAAACGGTGGATGTCCTCGCGAACGGCGACGAGGGCGCTCACCGCCCCCGGGGGAGGCTCGCCGGTCGTGCGCGCCAGGGCGGCTAGAGCCTCGCGAGCACCCTCAACCGGATCGATGGCGGCCGCGACCTCCTCCGAATACTCCCCACCGCTCGTGTCCGGCGCCAGTCGCTCTGCGAGCAGGAACGAAAGCCAGAAGCCTCCCAGCACCACCGCGGACACCGCGGTGATTTTCGTCGAAGCCGCCATCCGCGACTCCGCCACGAGGAGACACCGAATTATCGAAGCCGCCAGCAATGCGCCGCCGAACGTGACGACCACCGCCGGCCCGCTCGGAAAATCGTAGCCATAGGAGAGCGTGAGCCCGATCATGCTCACCGCCGCTCCCACGCTCCATCCGATCAGAAGCCGCCCCCGGATGGATCCGGCAAAGATCACACCGATGACGGAGGGGATGATGAGAAAGGAGAAAACCAGTAGGACGCCGGCTATGGCCACGCTCGACGTGATGACGAAGCCGAAGGAGGTGTAGAAGAGAAAGTCCCACCACCGGACGTGCCAGCGCTCGGCCTCCGCCCGAGCCGGATCGAGCGAGATGGTCAGGAAACGGTGGCGAAAGATCCAGTGAAACAGACCGATGAGTACGTAGATCGCTCCCGTTTTCGCGATGGTCGACCATGGCACCCAGAGAAGAGCGCCGGTCAGCATCGCCTCGACGTGCTCCGCACCCGAAGGCGCTCGGTCGGCGATGAGAATGGCGGCCGCCGAGGACACGGCAAACGTGATACCGATGATGGCTTCCTGCGGGATGCGCTCGTCACGGAGCCTGGACAGCGAGAAGACGGCCGCCCCAGCGAACGTGAAGACGAGGGAATAGACATAGCCTTGTGTGCTGCTCGGGTCGTGGCCCAGCAGAAAGGCGAACGTCGCGCCGAGGGCGGCGATCTGCGCGAGGGCCAGGTCGACGAAGATGACGCCCCGCGAAACGACGTGGAGGCCAAGGTAGGTGTGGATGCCTGTCAAGATGAGACAGGCCGCGAAAGGCGGCAGCAACACTTCCAGCGCAATGCCCATCGTATCAACTCAAGGTCGAAGCTCGGCGGAGCATTCGGGATAGGCCGATCGAAGCCTCGCGATCCACACATCGATGAGAGAGAAGTAGTTCCCCGTCGACTCGGTGGCCCCCGTGTACAAGGGGACATAGAGAAACTGGGCCCCAGTGCGCTCCGCAATGAGCTTCGGGATGCGCTGGTCGAAGTAATCCGCCACCCAGAGCACACGAATGTCCTCGCTCCGGATGAGCTCGATGAGGTCGGCCGCGTGAGAGGCGGAGGGCGGGATCCCGGGGCGGCGCTCCACGTAGGCGGCGATGTCGATACCGAACCGGTCGGTGAAATAGATCCAGTTCAGGTGATAGGCGACAATGCGCTTGCCGCGCAGGCACTCTGCCTGCCGCATCCAGCCGCCGAGCAGTGTCGACAGGGCCTCGCCGCCCATCCGGTTGTTCGCCAGAAACGGCGAAAGCTCATGACGCATCGCCAGCTCCGCGAGCTTGTCCCCTCCCACCAGCTCCACCAGCTCGCGTCCGAAGAGCCTCATATGGATGCGGCGCTCGAAATCGAGGAAACGCTCCTCGTAGAAAGAACGGTTTTGCGGGTCGACGTTCTGGAAACCCACTTTGATGTTCTCGGCCACGATCACCGCTCGCAAAGGATCGGCGTGCACGTGGGGGTTGCCGAAGATGTGGATGTCTCCGGCGGCGCGGCTCGGGTTGCTGGGTACTTCGAGCATGCGAATACCGCTCGCCACCGAAACGTACCCGACCTCACCTTCTCGAATCTTCGGGTTCCGGGACTTGTCGATGAGAGCCGGCAGCCACAGCTCCAGATCGAGCCCGGTCGCCACCAGCAGGTCGGCCCCGCGCAGCGACACCGCGAAGCTGGGCTTGGCCTGCACGAAATGGGCATCCTGCCGCGCGGCGGCAATCGCTTCGACCTCCGCTCGCTCCCCCGCGATTTCCGTTGCGATCTCCCGGTAAGGGGTGAGCGTAGCCATGACACGCAAGGGTTTCTGCTCGACCGACTCGGGCGCCGATGTCCCGCCGACACCCACCAGGACGGTGGTGGCAAGAAAGACTCTGCGGGCTCTCCTCACTGCAACGCCATTGTAGTGCGTTCAGTACTTCTCGTGCTTGTGCGGTCCGAGAGCCCAGGTGACCTGGAAGAAGAGTCTGTTGTCCTTCTTGCGCTCGAAGGCGCTTTCCTCTTCTTCTCCGCCGAGAATCCCGGTGCTGTGAGAGTACTGGACCCGCACCCGTACCCACTCGCTCTGCCACCAGTCGACGTACGGCGACACGCCCCATAGCTCTTCGCCACGGGCGCTCGGCAGCTCCGTCCAGTCGGCACGAAGCCCCACCAGGACGCGCCGGTTCAGCCGGTAGGTCCCGTACGTGTAGGCACCGAGGCTATCGAACGTGCCTTGTGCGGAGTCGCGGCGCTGCCAGAGGAGCTCCCCCCGCAGCTCGAGCCCCCGGTACAAGGCCCTCGCCGGCGGCCTCCAGTCGTAGTTCCAGTCGACGCCGTAGAGCTGGGTTCGGAACCGTCCCGCTTGGTCGTTGACGCCGTTCGCCGCGGAAAGGCCGAGCTCGAGGTAGGAGGCGCTGGTCAGATCCCAGTAGCTCGTCCCGTGAAGAAGGTAGACGGGGTCGTCGAAGCCCCGCCCTGAGAACGCGAGGTCGTTCTCGTCGTTGGTCACCTGGAACCAGATCTCGTTGTAGTCGCCGAGAAACGGGTTCGGCAGCCACGACAGGCCCACCCCGAGGCCTCTCAGGCCCTCTTCGCCGAGAAACGCCTGGTGGACGAGCGGCCGTTGCGCCTGGGGCAGTGCATGGTGGTGCCAGCGGTTCAGCTTGCCGAAGTCCTGACGGAACTCGCCGAGCTTCAAGCCCAACCCTCCCGGCAGTGTCGTCCAGTCGATGTAGGCTTCCTCCACCTCGAAACGGCCTTCCTCCTGGACGACGAAGGCTTTAGCGAGCGAGAACGGATCGAGCGACCCCTGGAACGCAACCTCGAACTCGGAGAAGCGAAACTGGTTCCCGTTGGGATCCCCGCTCCGGTCAGACACGGTGCCGAAGACGTCGCCGGTCACCGAGATCTCCGGATTGAGCTGATTGAGCGTCCGCGTCTGGCTCGAGAAGCGACGCTCGGTGGAAGCTTCCGCCTGCCCGCCGGTGGCGGACGAAGGGGTTTCGCTCGTCTCGCCCAGAAGGGCCTCGAGCTCCCGCTCTATCTCGGCCCGCTCCTGCTCGCTCACGCCACCAGATGGTTCCGCCGCCGGAGCCGCGCTTGGCGCGGCGATGCGATCGACGCGGCTCTCGATCGTCTCGAGGCGCCGCTCGTGATCTTGCCGAAGCTCGACGAGAGACTCGCGGAGCGAGGCCAGCTCCTGCTCCAACGTTTCGACGCGAAGCTGGAGTCGCTCGACCTCTTGGCGAGGCGCCTCCTCCGCGGACGCGGCCGGCGACGCCGAAAGCGTCAGCCCGGTAACGGCGGCCCAACCGAGCAAACGGGCCCGGCCCGCAAGGAAAGAAAAGCGAGAGCTCGCGAAGGCAAGCGGCACGAACATCATCATCGGTTGCTCCTTAGGGTCCGCGCAAGAATAAGTTCGCATTTTTGGGCGTCGAGGCGCCCGGCTGGCGAGGCGCGAGGAGCGAATAATATCTAGATATATGAACACCTTGCCAGTTCGGCCGCTGACGCGGCCTAGCCTGCTCTGATGCGAGATCCTCTGGCCCATCGAGCTGAGCTGATTGTGGCCTCTTCGCGTCAAACCCGCCCGTCTGAGCTACATTTGGTACTGCGGTATTGGCCGCCGAGCCTGCCAAGCCAGCTAAGGGCCCGCGCAAGAATAACTTCACATTTTGGGACGCCGATCCATCCCGTCTGGCTGCGTTGCTCGCCGCCTTCCGCAGCGAGCCTGTCGAGCGGAGGAGCTTCCGTACCAGCGGGGATGAGGGTGCGAGCGCGCCAGGATTCCTTCCGGCGCCACCGCGGTGCCGTCGCTCCCAATCGTGGTCCAGTCGAGCCCGAGAAGGTAACGAACGTCCTCGTCGCGCATGCCGAAGTAAATGGCCCGCGTGCTTCCGTCCGCCTTGTCGATGAGCTCGATGATAGCTTCCGCGGGCTCGACCCCCATGTCCTCGGCGATCTCGCTGATACGTTTGCCTTGATACCCGCGGTGATCGTCGTAGGTCGTGGAGCCAAAGAGGATCGTATCGGCGGTGCTCCCGGCGATGCCCTCGGACAAGCTTTGCGCTATCTCGCTTCGAATACGCTCGCGCGTTTCGGGATCGCGTAGTCGAGCCAGCATCTCCTCGCGACCTCCATCGTGCACCCAGTCGGGAAGGCGGATTCCCAACGTCGTCTGTGACGCAGCGTAAGGATAGAGATTGGCGAAGATGGTAGCGCCTTCGGAGCGCGCCTCCTCGATGAGGGCCACCGCGTCCTGGATGGTCGGGGACTCCGTTTCACCCTCGACACGGATTCCGGAACGCTTGAAATGAAGCACTTCCACCGCGGCGCCCGATTCCTTTCCGATGCGAATGGCCTCTTCCAGAGACTCGAGCAGGTTGTCGCTCTCCCCTCGCATGTGCGTCAGATAGATGCCATCGTAGCTACCCGCGACTTTGGCCAGCGCGCTCAGCTCTTCCGTCGAGGCGTAGGCGTTGGGTGGATAGATGAGCCCGCTCGAAACGCCGATGGCACCATCGCGCATCGCCTCGTCGAGGAGCTCAGCCATGTGCGCCAACTCCTCTTCGGTCGCGGGCCGGTTATCGTAGCCCACCGCCGACGCGCGAAGCTGGCCGCTCCCCACCGTAGTGATGATGTTGACGCTGATCCCCGATTGCTCCACGACGTCGAAGTACTCGCTGAGGCTTCTCCAGCCGAGCTCGAGGCCCATGTCGGCGAGCCGGCGCCCCATTTCGGGGACCGCCTCTCCTTCGACCGGCGCCGCGGAGCCAGACTCCCCCAGAAGCTCGGTCGTCACCCCTTGCGTGATCTTGGAGAGTCCTCGCCCGTCGACCAGCAGCGTGAAGTCCGAGTGGCTGTGCATGTCGATGAAGCCAGGAGAGACGACGAGGCCGCTGACATCGACCGTTCGCGCCGCGCTCGCCGCCGACAGGTCGCCTACCGCGGCAATCGTATCGCCGCGGATCCCAACGTCCGCCCGACGCGCGGGAGTGCCGGTCCCGTCCACGATCTCACCGCCTGCCAGGATGAGGTCGAACGACTCCGTTGAGACGGGTCTCCGTCGTAGAAGGAAACCGGGATAGCTCGTGAGCGGGATCGGTCACTTGCCACAGGTCGCTGCCGTCCCTTCCATTGACCGCGGTCAGAATGCCGTTTGAGAAGCCGCCGCCCTTGTGGGCGGTGAAGATGACGTCCGGGATCCGGTCGCCATCGAGATCGATGACGACAGGCGTCTGGATGATTTTCGAGAAATCGGGCAGCGCCGACGAGCCCCTCCAGGCCCACTCCACCTGCACATTCCAGTCCGTGGAGAACGGCGTCGTTTCGCAGGTCGCGGCCGAGCTCCCGATGTTGTTCGTCTCGTCGGTCTCGTCGACCACGAAGGAGCTGTCCACGAAGGCGTAAATGAGATTGCCCTGGAACTCGAGGGCGGCCGGATTCACCGGCGTGACGACGGCGGAGGCACCGGCGTCGATTCCAAAGTGGCTCCCGACACCAACGATATTGTCCTCGAACATCTCGAACGTTCCGTTCCGGTTGAGATCTTCGAAGAAGGTGACCTCGAACGGCCCGGCCGCCGGGCCGGCTCCGATATTGCCGATCACCGCGGCCACCGTCCCGGATATCTCGAGGCTCTGGGGGTTCACAACGAGTGCGGAGGTGTCCACGAGCTCGACAATCAGATCTGGTGGTAGCGCGTCCGAAGCAACGATCACATCGACGTCATCGCTCGATGAAAGCTCCGTGTCCGTCGCGGTGAGGCGCAGCGTGTAGGCGCCTGCGGTGTCGAAGCTCGCGTCGGTGACCGGGGCGTTCTCGTCGAGAAAAGTAACCGTGCCGGGACCACTCACCAGGCTCCAGGTCGATGTCAGGGTATTGCTCGGCAGATCATCGTCCGTGACGATACCGTTGAGCGTGATGGTTGCCGCCGGGAGAGATGTCGCCTGGTTGTCGGCCGCCTCGACCATCGGTGCGGTGTTGGGCTGAACGACGATGACCGTCAGCTGGTCGAAGGCTTCGAGCTCGGTGTCGTTCGCGGTGTCGTTCGCGGTGATGCGGAGGATGTAGACCCCCGCCCCGGGGAAGGTCGCCGTGGTGTCGGTCTGGGTCGGGTTGGAGAAGACGACGCCCGCAGGATTCGAGCTCCACTGGACCGTGACCATGCTCCCCGGGGGGATGTCGTCATCGGTCACCGTGGCCGCGAGGGCGACGGCCGTCTCGGGAAGGATGATGGTTTGATTGGGCCCGGCCTCCACCGAAGGCGCCTGGTTCGCCGTCTCGAGGGTGATCGTCACCTCGTCACTCGATTGCAACTCGCCGTCGTCGCCGGTCAGGCGAAGCACGTAGACTCCGGGCTCGGTGAAGCTGGCCGTGGTGTCCTCGGCGTTCGGGTCGCCGAAGGTTACCGTGCCGGGTCCGCTGACCGCTTCCCAGAGCAGGGTCACCCCGCCGCCTGGGAGCGGGTCGTCCGAAACGGTCGCGTCCAGATCGGCCACGTCGGGAAGACGGATCGTCTGATCCGCTCCCGCATCGACGGTAGGTGCGGCGTTCGGCCGGAAGCGGAACACCGGTGCCCCGGTGGCGGCTCCCTTGTCGTCCCGCGTGACGATGCGCCAGAAGTGGTTGTCCGAAACGGCGGCGGTGGTCGTCGCAAAGCTGTTCGCCGCCTGTCCGGCCGAGACCAGCGGCAGGCTTCCGAAAGCGCCGTCCAGCACCCACATGTCTCCGAGAAGATCGTTCGGCAGCGGTGGGTCGTGCCGGTTGTTGAGACCGGCCACCACGACCAGCCGGTTCTCGTGCGAGGACCAGGCGGCCTGGGCTCCGAGGCGGGACGGGACGGGACCGTTGTCGGGAGCAAGCTGCACCCACGTCGGGCTGGGGTCGAGACGCCGGTCAACAGCCAGACGTCGTTCGCGACGAAGTTCGTGTCGCTGTCGAAGCCCGCGCTCGAGCCTCCAAAGATGAGTAGTCGATCCGCAGTCGCCTCGTAGGCGGCGGCATGCCCCCAACGTGCACCCGGCAGAGCGCCGGACGGAACCAGGTCGTTCCACTCGGGCGTTCCTGCGGTGCCGTCCGCGTTCGTCAACACCCAGAGGTCGTTCCGCTCGGTTGTGCCATCCGTGCCACCAAAGACGACCAGCCGATTGCTGTCCGCGTCGTAGGCCGCAACAGCGCCTCGCCGGGCCACCGGAGCGTCGGGCAGTGCCTCCCAGACCGGCGCACCGCCCAGACCGTTTGCGTTCGTCAGAATCCACGTGTCGACGAGTAGCGCATCGCAATCGCCCGAGCAGCCGCCGGTCACGATCAACCGGTTGTTGACGCTGTCATAGGCGGCGACGGCCTGCTGGCTCGCCGTCGGGCCGGGTGCCGGGCTTAGGGATTGCCAGCTCGGAATGCCCCGGACGCCACTCGCGTTCTCCAGAACCCAGACGTCGCCCGCGCTTCCACCAGAAGCAGCACCACCGAAAAGGATGAGCCGGTCGTTCGCCTCGTCGAGCGCGGTGGCTCCGAACGCGCGTGGTCCCAGTCCAGGCGTCGCCGAGCACTGCTCGACCCAGGCCTGTCCGTCCGTTCCAAACGCCGTTCCGAAGTAGACGTCGAAGTCGAGCGGGTCGCCATCCGGATCGCTTCCCGTCCACGACAGCGTCGGGTTCGGGTCGAGGCCCGTGGCGCCGTTCAACGGTGTCCGGTTGCCTGCCGGCGAGGGTCCCTGGTTCGCCGCGTCGTCGTCCTCGATGATGACCATGCCTTCGTCGTCACCCATCTCGGCGCCTACCACGTTTCCGAGCCGAACCATCAAGTTCTCGTCCGGCTCGATCGCCAGATCGCCCACCACCGGCACTCGAATCTCTTTCGACGTCTCGCCCACCGCGAAGCTCAGCGTTCCAAACTGTGTCACGTAGTCGCAGCTCGTGAGTGCCGTCCCATCGAACGTCAGAAAGTCCACCGCGACGGCCTGGTTGCTGGCGCTCGAGAGCGTGACCGGGACCATCGCCTCGGTCAGCCCGCCGCTTCCCTCGACCACCGTCAGATCGCCTACCGAGACCGTCACCATCATCGGCTCTTCCACGGTCACCATTACCGTGTCCGTCACCGTGAACTCCGAATCGCTCGCCTCCAGCTGGAACTCGTAGACACCGGCCTGGGTGAACGTAACGTCCGTCACCGCCATCGTCGGGCTGACGATCGTCGCGCCGTCGGGACCGCTGAGCTTCGTCCACTCGATCAACAGCGTGTTGTTGGGGAGCCCGTCGTCCACCACGCTTCCCTGAAGCCTCTCCGAATCCGGCAGAACGACGTTCTGGTCCGGCCCGGCGTCGACCACCGGCGGCTGGTTGATGGGGTTCACCTCGACCCTCACCGTGGCGCTCGCCGCAGCGCCGTGACCATCGTCGATGGTGTACGTGAAGGTATCGACGCCCACAAAGTCCACCGGCGGCAGGTAGCGAACGCTGCCGTTGTCCAGAATCTCGAGGCTCGCCCCACTCATCGACTCGACCGACTCGACTGTGAGCGTGTCGCCGTCCGGATCGTCGTCGTTCGACAGGACCGCGATATCGACGGAGGTGTTCTGGAGTGTGCTCGCGTCGTCATCGACCGCTAACGGCGAGCGGTTCAGCTCGACCTCGGTCGCGAAGACGTCGTCTTTCCTGTTCGTATCATCGGGAACGAGGTTTCGCGCCTTGGACTCGTAAGCCACCAAGCTTCCGTTCCCGCTGATGGCGGGACGGCCGCTCTCCTTGTCGCCCTCGCCCGCATGCCCCACGCTCACCCGGATCGTGATCTCGCGGGCGAGATCACGCACGAACACGTCTTCCTTGTGGTTGGTGTCGTCCGGGACGAGATTTCTCGCTTTGGAGGCGAAGGCTACGAATCGTCCCGTCGCGCTGATCGACGCCTCGGAGCTCTTCTTGTCGCCGGGAACACCGTCGGTGGACTGGCTGACCAGCTTCGTTTCGCCCGTATCGCGGTCGTGAACGTAAATGTGATCCTGACGGCCGCCGTCATCGTCACTGCTGTCGTCATCGCTGCTATCATCGTCGCTGCTGGCGTCATCGTCACTGCTATCGTCGTCGGCCGAGCCGCCCTGGGCGAGTCCCGGGACGAGATTGCGCGACTTCGACTGGAAGGCGACGAAACGACCCGCACCACTAATGGAAGGTGCTTCGCTGCGATGGTCTCCTTCCTCACCGCTCGAGGAAACACTCACCCGCATCGTCTCACCCGTCTCGCGGTCGTGAACGAAGACGTCCTCCTGGTTGTTGGAGTCACCGACAACGAGATTCGATGCTTTCGAGTCGAAGCCAACGTAGCGGCCATCACCGCTGATAGAGACATTGTTGGCGTCGCGATCGGCTTGGGCGCTCCCGCTCGAGACACTCACCAGGCTCATCTCGCCCGTGTCACGCTCGTACACGAAGATGTCCCGGCGGTGGCCGGTGTCTCCCACGACCAGCTCTTCGGCATCCGACTCGAAGGCGATGTAGCGGCCGTCGGCGCTGATGGCCGGGGCATGGCTGTCATCATCACCATGCGTCACCGGAATGGTCTCTCTGTTCTGGCGGTCGTGGAGGAAGATGTCCCAGCGTTTGTTGGTGTCAGCGGGGCTCAGATTGCTCGCCTTCGACTCGAAGACCACGTAGCGCCCATCCGCACTGATGGCGGGCTCCCCACTCTCACCGTTGGCCTCGGTGCCGTCGCTCGCGACGCTGACCCGCGTCGTGGTGCCGAACGCACGGTCTCGAACAAAGACGTCCTTCTTCTTGTTGTTGTCGTCGGAAACGAGATTGCGCGCTTCGGACTCGAAGGCCACGTAACGCCCGTCCGCGCTCACGGAGGGAGCGTTGCTCCTTTTGTCGCCCTCTTCTTCCGTGCTCGAAACGCTCTCCCGCGTCGTCGCACCGGGGATCGGCGGCGGGGGCTGGGTGGCCGCCGCGACCGTGGCCGGTGTCGCCACGCTCGGCGCCGCGGGCAAGACCGCAGAGGCGGAGGCAAGTTCCGCGGCCTCCATGGCCTCGAGCTCGGCCATCACTGCCTCCACGATCTCCTCCGGCGTTCGCCAGTGGTAGGGAGAGGGCTCGGCGCTTTGCACCGCCAGCCGCGGCGATTGCGCGGCGATGGCGCGCACCGGATAGAAGACTGTGGTTTCGAAAAAGAAGAGAAGGGCGAGGGAGAGGCTGAGGAGCTTGCGCGTCGTCTTCATTTCCTATCCCAATCTAGTGAGTTCAGAGAGAACTCCAGGCGCGCTGGTTGGGTGATACTGGGTCCGGTGGGGAGACGCCGAACCGCGAATTTTCCTGAGCGCGAGGGGGCGCTCAATGGTCGGGAAGGATAACAGATCTTCTTCGGATCCCGAAGCGATTCCGAAAGCACGCGATGCCCCATGGCGTCAAAGCGCGAAAAACTTTGAGCGTGGGGCTATCCCTACGGTAACGTTCGTTGCGCGTTTTCAACGCTTTGACAGCGGAGCGCGGCGAGCGATAGCATTCCGGCTCGATCATCACAATCTTGGTTTCCTGTGCCCGCACCCACCGAGATCCACGGCACCGTCGTCAAGCTGCTCGGCAAGGTCGTCAGCGTTCGAGTGGAGGACCCCGGGCATACGGTCATCGAGTGCTACGTACGCGGGAAGCTCTTCGACGCGCCCGGCGATGACGTCCGCAACCAGATCGCGGTCGGCGATCGTGTCGCCCTGTCACGGCTCGACTCGGAGCCACAGAAAAGTGTTGTCCACCGCATCGAGGAACGGAGCTCTGCGCTCGTTCGACGGGTCGGCCGACGAAAACCTCGCCTGCAAGTGCTCGCGGCCAACGTCGATCAGCTCGTCATCGTTTCCGCCGTGCAGAATCCGCCGTTCCGAGTCGGACTCGTCGACCGGTACCTCGTGATCGCTCACGACGCGGGCATCGAGCCGGTGCTTTGTCTGAACAAAGTCGACCTCGGAACCCCGGAGGAGCTGGAGCAGGCGAACAACGAGACGAAGGTCTACGTCGACGCGGGCTACCCCCTCGTCCGCACCAGCGCCAAGCGCCGTGACGGACTCGAGGAGCTCGTTCAGCTGCTGAAGGGAAAGCGCTCCGTTTTCGCCGGTCACTCCGGCGTTGGCAAGACGAAGCTCGCCACAGCCATTCAGCCCGGTCTCGAGCTCTTGAGCGGCTCGGTGGATCGCCGCGGCCGGGGCCGACATACGACGAGCGCGGCGGCACTCATCTCCCTCGATTGTGGGGGCGAGCTCGTCGACACACCCGGGGTTCGCGAGCTGAACATCGAGCACATCGAGAAGAGGAAGCTGGCCTGGTGTTTTCCCGAGCTCAGACCCTATCTCGACGGATGCCGATTCTCATCGTGTCAGCATGTGCCGGAGCCCGAATGCGCGGTCAAGCGGGCGGTCGAAGACGGCCTGGTGCTGCGCTCGAGGTACGAGAGCTACGTTCAGTTGCGTGATGAACAAAGCTGACCCCTCACCCGGCGACGCTGCGCGCCGCCGACCTCTCCCCAGAGGGGAGAGGTCGAGACTGGGTTCGTCGCGTGAGGCGCCCGATGCGCTCAACGAGAGCATCGGTGCCATCGCCATTGAGCGCCGAAATGAGAATACTCTGTGGAAACCGCGCGAACCTGGCCCGCTCCTCGGCGCCGAGCCGATCCGACTTGTTGAAAACGAGAAGCCGCGGGATCTTGTGCAGCGCGAGCTCTTCGAGGATTGTCTCCACCGCCTGAATGCGCTCGCCATAGCTCTCGCTCGAGCAATCCACGATGTGCAGAATGAACGCCGAGGTCTCGATCTCCTCGAGGGTGGCCCGGAAAGCGTCGATGAGCTCCGGTGGCAGGTCGCGGATGAAACCCACCGTGTCGGCAAGGAGCACCTCTCGCTCGACGGGAACTCGCAGGCGGCGCGCCGTGGGATCGAGCGTTTCGAACATGCGGCTGCCCGCCGAGACGCTGCTTTCGGTCAGCCGGTTGAGCAGTGTCGACTTGCCGGCGTTGGTGTAGCCGACCAGCGAGACAATCGGGAGGCCGTGACTCACGCGGCGCTTGCGACGTTCTCCGCGCTTGCGCCGAACCTCGCCCATCGCCTTCTGCAGACGAGCGATGCGATCCCGAGCGCGCCGGCGGTCGACCTCGAGCTTCGTCTCGCCGGGGCCTCTTCCCCCGATGCCGCCGGTCAATCGCGACAGGGCGGTATCCATCTCGGTAAGCCGTGGCAGCATGTAGCGAAGCTGTGCCAGCTCGACTTGAACTTTTCCTTCCCGGCTCTGCGCCCGACGGGCAAAGATGTCCAGGATCAGCTGGGTACGGTCGAGGATCTTGAGGTCGGTTGCCGCGGAGATCGAGCGAACCTGAGCAGGTGAGAGGTTGTGGTTGAAGATGATGACATCGGCGCCCTCCCGCAACGCGAGAATGACGAGCTCTTCGATCTTTCCTTTGCCGATGAGGTAGCGCGGGTCGAGACGCGGCCGCCTCTGAACAATGGCATCGAGAACGACGACATCCGTAAACCGCGCCAGCTCGCTGAGCTCGTCGAGACGCTCACGCTCCGCCTCGATACTTCCGGTGGTGACACCGACCAGGAGCGCGCGCTCGCGCTGGTCGAATTTGTGAAGCTGTCCCCTCTCGGCCGCGAACTCTCCCTCGAGAGCCCCGATGAACTCCAGAAAGTCGATGTCCATCCGGCTCGGCAGCACCGGCTCCATGAGCTCCCAGGGCTCCGACGAGCCGTTGTGCGCCGGAGTCAAGTGGGCGGCTCGCACCAGGCCAGGCAATCCGTCTTCCTTCGCTTCGATGGCGGCCATGACATCGAGACGCAGGAGTGCGAGGTCCGTCAAGTCGTCGTGGGTGAGGGGCTCGGCGTCGAGGTGAGTGTGCAAACAACGAAGCCCTCGAAAGCGCTGTTCCGCCACGCGAATACGTTTCAGGTCGGGCAAGACGATCTGGCGTGCGTTCCCGACCACCACCCACTCCACGGCGCCCTTGCGGTTGACGAGAACGCCCACCTGCCGACGGATCTCCCGGGAGATCTCGGTCAGGTGACGGGCGAATTCCTGGTTGACGAGCGAGCGACGCGGGAGTCGCCTCTGATACAGCTTCTCGAGGCGTCGGCGCTGTTGAGCCTTGAGGCCGGTGATGTTGCCTTCGAGTCGGTGAATAGTCTTTCGATCCTCTCTTTCCCATTCTATCACTTGCCCAAAGTGACCGCTTTACGGGACGACAGAACCCTCTCCTGGGACAGTCCCGAACGACGGAATCGCTGCAACGCGTTGAAAACATTCGACCGACAATCGGGTACGGGTTTTGCTTGCCATTGACAAGCTTACGAAGAAAGGAGGGCTGTCGTGGCTATCAGGGCAAGCTTCGTGTGGGCGGTCGCAGCTCTTTTCGGAGCCGTGTTCTCCGGGACGTCAGAAGCAGCACATCGTCGGGGGTACGAGCACGGCTTTGGATACGTCCGGCCCTATGGCTTCTATCACGCGTACCCCGGCGGCGGGGTCTGGGGAGTGGGCGTCCACTCGCCCTTTTTCTC
Source organism: Candidatus Marinacidobacterales bacterium (assembly GCA_965237685.1). GTDB lineage: Bacteria > Acidobacteriota > Vicinamibacteria > Marinacidobacterales > SMYC01 > CBDEGF01. Next base: position 457,188 of record CBDEGF010000002.1, on the reverse strand, counting down.
GTTCTCATACTCTCGGCCTGTCAGTCCGAGGCCCCATCGGACGCCACCCCCTTCGCCTCCACCACCTCACGCGGCGATCTTCGGGGGCTACGAGCCCGGCCGCGGGGCTCTTCGGACGGCTGGTGACTCCGAAAACGGCCGCGGTCTACATCGACGGCTACTACGCGGGCACGGTGGACGACTTCGACGGTCCTTTCCAGAAGCTCTACATCGTGCCGGGTGAGCACGAGGTTCAGATCGTGGCTCACGGGCACCGGGTCTACGAGCAGATCGTCGTGATAGATCCCGGACGCACTCTCGAGCTCGAGGACGTGCTGGAGCCCCTTGCCCCGAGCGGTGCTTCGGGACCGCCGGTTCACGGAAGCCCTGGCGGCGCTCCCCCACCGCCCCCAGCCCCATCGACGGGAGCCGAGGAGTCCGGGAGCCACATCGTGGCCCCTTCGTTCGGGCGTCTGCTGGTAAGGGTTCAGCCGCCGGACGCGGAGGTGTGGATCGACGGAGCGCTCTGGGGGTCCCTCGCCGGCATGGATGCGGTGACGATTCACATCGGGGCGGGTCCGCATCGGCTCGAGATCCGCCGGGCGGGATATCAGAGCTTCGTGAGCGAGGTAACGATACCGGCCGGAGCCACTGAGGCTCTGAACGTGTGGCTTGCGAAGTAGTTTACTGCGACTTGTTCTTCTCCTCCGTCAGGAGACCGATCTTGGCGTGCGCGGACATATAGTTCGGGTCGATTTTCAGCGTGCGTTCGTATTCCTTGAGAGCTTCGTCCTTTTGCCCCAGAGCGAGGCGCGCCTCGCCCATGTAGTACCGGGCATCCGCCAGCTTGGATTCTTTGGAGAGCGCTTTCTTGAAGTGGCGGATGGCCTTCTCGTAGTTGCCCTGCTGGAACTCGATCACGCCCAGGTGATGGTGCAAGTAGGCGTTGGACTTGGAAGTCTTTGTCGCCAGCTCGAACTGATGGATGGCATCTTCCACGCGTCCCATCGAGTAGTAGGCGCTACCGAGATTGGATCGAGCATCGGCGAACTTCGGGTCCGCCTCGAGAGCCAGCATGTACTGCTCGATCGCGTCGTTCACCCTCCCGCGCCGCTTGTAGGCCACGCCGAGGTTGTTTAGCGCTCGCGGAAACTTCGGATCGATCTCCAGAGCCATCTTGTACATTTTGAGCTCGGCTTCCTGGGGGTTGAAGCTCGGGTCCACTGTCTCCCGATCGGAGAAGTACCCGTACAGGAAGCCTTGATTGTTGTAGTAGTTGGCCATCGCCTCCAGATCGTCGATGATCTTGTAGCCGATGTACTCGCGCTCCGGGGTGCGCGTGAAGTCAATGACCCTCGTGTCCGGCCCCAGGATGACGCCACCGGTGACGTGCCCGTTGTTGACGATGACGTCGGCCTCTTTGGAGACGCGCTCGAGCGTGACCACATCGACGTACACTGCGTCGAGGCCGATCTCCCTGGCCATTCCGACGAACAAGTTGGTGTAGGCGAGACAGTTGCCCTGTCCTTCCTCGAAGACCTCGACGGCCGTCTTGTTGGACAACCAGTCGTAGGAAATCGACAAACGGGTGTGGTCGATGATGGCGTTGACGATGGCCCGGGTCCTCTGGGTGTCGCTCTGGATGTCTCGAGTGACACGGTGCGCCAGGGCGCGGATCTCGTCGTTGATCTCGAAGGGGACGATGACTTCGTCGAGGGTCGCCCGGGGCAAGCGCTGGCCAAGCTCGGCCCTCACTTCGTCAGGCGTGTAGGCTCTTTTCTCGAGGGTGCTGGCGCAGCCGGCCGCGATCATACCGACCCCCAAGATTACGGGAATCAAGCATTTACGCTCGATAACGGCGGCTTCGTGAAACACGACCTCTCCAGTTTGCAGTATAGCACGTGTGCGAGGAGCCGGGCTCACCTCGGGGTCCGTCACGGCGGGACCGGATCACCGGGTAGTGGTCTAGTTTGACTAGACCACTACCGATCACCGGGCAAATTTGCACTTCGCCAGCCAAACGCGTATCCTTCATCGGATCGAGTGCTAGCGGAGAGCGCTGACTCTGCTATGCCAAGGTCCCATCGGACCGATGGCCTTGGCATAGGCCTGCTCGAGCCTCGACGACCAGTGCCGTTCCAACTTGCTGGGCCTGGCGTGGAGTTGCTCATTGGCATCGCGACAGCCACGGTAGGCACGGGATTCTGGGTCCAAATAGTTGGAACGGTGCCAGCCCCTACGAAAGGAACTGCTTTCATGCTTTACAAGAAACTTTGGATAGTGAGTGGGTGCGTTCTTCTCGCGCTCGCGGTCGGCGCGACCGCTGTTGCCCAGGACAAGCTCAGCAAGGGCGACAAGAAGTGGATGGAAAAGGAAGTCTTGGCGATCATCACGATGCGGGAGATCGAGACCTTCAAGACCATCGACAAGGATGACCGGAAACTCTTCAAGGAGCTGTTCTGGGCTCGCCGGGATCCGAGCCCGAACACCCCGAACAACGAGTTCAAGGAAATCTACGAGGCGCGAATCCGACAGGCGGACCAGATGTTCCAGCAGCGTGGGATGAAGGGCTTCGAGACCGACATGGGCCAGATCGTCTTGCTGATGGGACAACCCGCTCAGCGGCAGCGCGGTGAACGCCGTGGCGGAGGCCGCGGATTCGACGCCTCCGGTGGCGGCGCTGGTGGCGGCGCTGGCGGCGACGATCGAGGTCCCGGCGGCGGTGTTGGTGCTGACCCTCGCGGCGGTGGCGGTTTCGGCCGCGGCGCTGGCGGCGGCGGCGGAAGCATGGTCTGGATTTACGACCCGAATCCCCAGTTCGGCTTTCCCGATGGGCTCAGCATCGAGTTTCGCCAGCGCGCTCAGTTCGGTTTCCGGATTGTGGAGACGGACGAGCTCAAGGAGATACTCGACCGGGTCAAGACCCGCCTGGTCGCTAACCCGTCGATCAACTATGCCCGGAACGAAGAGGGTCGACTCAGGAAGCTCGACGACCTCTATGATCCGAACAGCCCGGCCAAGCTGATCCTGCAGGCTCTCCGGGACACCCAGACCGAAACCACGGACATCGGGTTCGAGTCCCACTTCGCGCACTTCAGATCCAACACTGCGGAAACGTATATTCCCAGTCTGATGGAAATGGATGCTAGCCAACTGACCTGGAAGGGCGACGAGGCCGATACGACCGTCTTCTACGTGATCGAGGACGTCGATGGTTTTCCGTTGACCCAGAATGAGGAAAACTACAGTCCCACCAGGGTGGGCGACAAAGCCGCGCTCGAGTTTCCCATCCAGCTCGCTGCGGGCCAGTACACCGTCTATATGGGGATTCGTGACAACGCGACGGAGAAAGTTGGAACGAAGATCATCGACCTCGAGGTGCCGAGCTTCGGCGACGAGGAGCTCAAGCTATCTACGCCGGTCGTGTTCAGCGAAGGCAAGAAGCTCGAGGAGTTCGTCCCTCGCACCGGCCAGGCGTTTCTGGTAGGAGGCTTTCACTTCAGTCCGAAGCTGGGACGGATCTACAAGAAGACCGATAACCTCCAAGCGGTGTTCAACATCTATGGCTACGGTCTCGTGGGAGGACAGCCTAACATCACGATGCAGTTCGCTCTCAAGAAGGACGGAAAGATGCTCGGAAGGACGCAGGCGCTTCCGCCACAAACGGCTGTGGACGAGATCGTGATTGGCGTGATGGACATTCCACTTGCGACCTTCGAGCCGGGGAACTACATCGTTGACATCATGATAAAGGACAACGTGAAGAACGCGAGCATCACCGAGTCCTTTGATTTCGTGCTCGAGGGAGACGGCACGACGAACTAAAACCGGTCTTCCGACAGGATTTGGGCAGGTGGCTTCGGTCACCCGCCTTTTTTCTTTGGGGAGACCAGGAGAGAGGACCGCGGCTCACCGAATCCGCGGACGGATGTCTCGGGAAACTTAACGCAGAGGCGCAGAGACGCAGAGAAAAACAAGAACTATAAGGAACCCAGGAACCCAGGAAGAATCGAAAGTAGTGCGAGGAGCTGAATCCGCAGAAGGTCTACGACGAGGTATCTCAGCGCAAAGCGAGCAAGCCATCGGGCTCGGGTTGATGAATGATTACTTCGTGCTCTTCGTGTCCTTCGTGGTTTTTCTCTGTGTATCTCTGTGTTTTCTGTGGTGAGTCCGCGGGTGAACGCGCGTGCGGGGGTGTTTCGTCAGGCGGCGGCTTTTGCCTTCGTCTGCTCGCTCAGCACTTCGAGTGCCTTGTCGAGAAAAACGTCTTCGTCGTTCTCCGTGGCCTGACGATCGGCGCGGCTGAGCTCCACCGTAGGAGCGATGCCCTTGCCGAGAATGGACTCCCCCTCCGGTGTCTGATACTGAGCCACGGAAAGCACCACGCCCGCACCATCCCCGAGCGCGATGGTCTTCTGCACCGCAGCGCGCCCGGACGTCTGGACGCCGACGAGCTCCGCGCGCTGGGACGTCGCGAATGCGCTGGCAAGGATTTCGGCAGCACCCAGGCTGGCGCCGTTGATGACCAGCACGGTCGGACCTTGCCACGCGACGCGGTCTGCGGCTAGCGACAGCTCGGTCGTCTCACCCTTGCGCGAGACCAGCTCCGCCGCCGTGCCGCCGGAGATGAAGAGCTCCGCCACCCGGGCGCCCTCCTCCGCGAGGCGGCCAAAGCTGTTCCGGACGTCCAAGACGATCTCCTGGGCCCCATCTCGCTTGAGCATCTCGATGCCGCGCTTGACGTCCCGGTCCGTGCCGGCCCGGAACGAGGCGACGTGGATGTAGCCGGTGTCCTCGTCCAGCATGCGAAACTCGACCGGCGAAACGGCGACGTTCCTGCGGTGGATCGTGAAGGACTTAGGCTTGGTCTCCCGACCTCGGATCACTTCGAGCTCGACGGTGGAGCCGGCTGGCCCATGGAGCATCGACTCGCCAACGATGACGTTCGTCTCGCGCGTATTGACGCCATCCACCGACTTGATGAGATCGCCCGCCTCCAGGCCGGCCTTGTGGGCCGGCGAGCCCGGCAACACCGAAACGACTTGAAGGTAGTAGCCCTTAGTGACTTCGACACCGATATCAGCCTGCGGCTCCTTGTCCGGATCGGTAAAGGCCTCGAACTGCTCCGGTGTCAGATAGCAGCTATCGGGGTCGAGCGCCTCCATCATCCCGCGGATCGCGCCGTCCATCACGATCTCCATCTCGGGCGCCTTCAGGTAGTTATTCATGATGAGGGTCACGACGTCCTGAAAGACCGAAAGGTAGCGATAGGCGGAATCACGCGCCAGGGCACGGCCCAGAAATCCACCGAGGATGGCGTAGAGAACGAAAGGGACCGAGAAGCCAAGGATCAGATGTTTGGCGCGTATCTTCACGTTGAAAGGCCTCCGACAAAACCGACGTTTTTTCAGTTCCGAGTTCAGCGGCGGGGCCATATTCCGCTCCGGCCGTCCCGTCCGCTGCAGCGAAGGTCACACCGTCTCGAACGCCGTCCGGGCGAGATGATAGGCCCGCTCTTCTAATTTTGACGCTAGAAGGCAACCGAGGCAAATCATTCCGCACGCGCCAGTCTACGCGTGCCGTCGAGCCAGCCTTCGGGGTCCACGGGCTGGCCTTCGACCCTTATCTCGAAATAGAGCCGCGGCCCGTCGAGCGATCCGGTGTCACCCACCCAGGCGATGGGCTGTCCGGTGCGGACGACATCGCCCACCTGGACCCGATAGTCTGCGAGGTAGCCGTAGAGGCTATGCACGTTTCCAGGATGGCTCAGGATCAGGAGGTTTCCGTAGCCCTCGAACCAGGAAGCATAGACGACTTCGCCGTCGTAGACCGCGTTGACGGTGTTGCCGGCCGGCGCCTCGAGCTCGATACCGTTGTGCACCGTGACCGTCTTGAATCGCGGATGCAGGCGCCGCCCGAACTGACTTTCGAGCTGCCCCTCGACCGGCCAGCCCAGCTCCCCGGCGAAGGCCCGAATCGGAAGGAAAACTGTCTCGTCCACGGACTTGCCCGTCGCGAGCGCCTGCACGAGCCGTCCGAGATTCTCGCCCGCCTGCTCGAGCTCGTGGAAAACGGCCTCGGCCATTTCCTGCCGCTCTTTGACCTCGGAGAGCAGTGCCGCACGGGTCGCCCGTCGCCGAGAGAGCTCGGCGCGCGTTTCTTTCATCCGCTCGCGCGTGGCGAGCATCGTCTCCGTCCTCTTTACCAGCTCCGCTTGGTCTCCTGCAGGGCCTTCTCGTCGGAGAGGAATTGCGTGATCTTCTCGGCGTCGGCTCTCGCGAGCCGTGAGATGTAGCGATACGCCCGCGTAAGCTCCCGGGGCTCCTTCACGGACAGCAGCAACCGTGCGTAGCTCAGCCGCCCCAGTTTGTAGAGGCTCGCCGAGCGACCGGCGAGATATGGTTTGAGAGTCTCGATGGACTTCTCCAGTTTCTGGATCTGGCCGAGTGTCTCATCGATGTCGCGGTAGCCGCGGTCCAGCTGAATCTGCAGCAGCTGGATCTGCTCCTCTGCAACGTGCGCCTGAATCGACAGTCGGTGAAGCTCGCCGAGAAGCGAGGTCTCGCGGGTGTCGAGCTGGCGAAGCTCCGCTTCGAGGGCCGTGAGCTTGTCCGAGACGACCTGGAGTTTCTGTTCTTCCTCGGCAAGACGAGCGGCGTTGTCGTCTTTCGCGTCGGGCGGCGAGACCGCTCCCATCAGGAGAAGACAAATCGGAACGATGCGGAAGAGGATGGGGGCATTCCTCTGACTCAAGATGATCCTCGAGATCTGGTAGCTAAGTACCTGTTTCACAATTACGGTGGCATTCGAACCCCGATGCATCCCGTCTGGCTGCGTTGCTCGTCGGTCATATATCCAGATATTATTTGCTCCTCGCGCCTTGCCAGACGGGCACCTCGGCGTTCTCGGTGCGTCACCGTAATTATGAAGCAGGGCACTAAGTCTCACAAGTATAAGACACAATTGACACGAAGAAAACCAGGCTCAGTCAATCACCACCTCGCCAGGCCCTCCGGGCTTGCCCTCGATTCCCACCTTCCTTCCGAGAAACGCATCGACGAGACCAGCGACCGCGGCAAGCCGGGACGGCAACCGGTCCGTCGTCACCCTCGACGGTCCGGAACCGACAGCAAGTGTTACAACCAGCGCCTCCACGAGAAAACCAGGGACCGCTCCCGACGTGTCGACGTAGCGGTGGAATCGCGACGCCGCTTCCTGCCCCACCGCTTCTGCCGATCGGCCTCGACCCCCATTAGCCGACACGGCGATCGGGAGCTCCTCGAAGACACCGGTGATGGCGACGGTTTGGCCCGGCTGACGGCCCGGGAGCTTCACGAGCTGAACGTTGGCCGGCAACCCGAGTGACGCGAGGCCGGCCCTGGCGCGGCTGGCTTGACGTTGCTGGACGTGTGCCGGCATGCCGCAGACGGCGGAGACGATCTGGAGCGCTTTCAATCCGCCCCGATCGATCAGCTCGAGACCGTGAATCGATCGACGCCCCTCGAAGCTCGCGACGATTTCGCCGCCGCCTCGAGGCGGGAACCCGCTGCGCGTCAACCGAACCGATAGCTCGAGGCCCGCGCGTCTCATGAGACTCACCCACGTCGATTCGACCGCTTCGTAGGGCGGCGCCTCCTCCCCGTGTGTGGCGCCGACGAACGTGAGTTCCGAGGGACCGTCTGCCTGCGCGAGCAGTGGCGTCAACGCGAGAAGCGCTGGTGTCACGGGCTCGACCCCATCGAGCTCCAATCGGTAGCTTCCGGCTCGCGTCTGTCCCGGAGAAAAGGAGAGCCCATCGCCCTGCTCGTCCACCGAACCAGTGATGTCCTTGATCCCCTCGACGAGTCGACGCCCAGCCGACTCGAGACGATAGCCGTTCCATTCGAAACCGAGGCCACTGAGCGTAGACAGGCCGAGGACGATCCCCAGCGCCGAAGACTCCTGAGGAACCCGCAGTCCGTCCCGACCGATGCGAATCACGTCACGCTCCGCGAAGGTTTGACCCCTTTTCCAGGCGAAGTCTATACTGCCTTTAACTTCAGGAGGTTATGCGTTTTCTCGGGGTCGATGTAGGTGACAGGCGTATCGGTATCGCACTCTCCGACGCCACTGGCTTCATTGCCTCGCCGACGGATACCATCGAGCGCAAGGGACAGCGCAAAGATATAGAAAAGCTGCTCGAGCTGGCCCGGCGTGAAGAAGTCGAGGGGATCATCGTGGGACTGCCCCTTTCGATGGACGGCTCGATCGGCCCCCAGGCGGAAAAGGTGGGTCGTTTCGTGGATGCGCTTCGCACCGAATCGGAAATTCCGGTGACGACGTGGGACGAGCGGCTGACGACGGTGGGCGCGGAGCGGGCCCTGCTGGAGGGCGACGTCTCCCGCTCGAAGCGAAAGAAGGTCATCGACAAAGTGGCGGCGGCACTGATCCTCCAGGGCTATCTGGACGCCCGACGGAGCTGACGTGCGCGCCCTCAAGCTCCTCGCCGTTCTGGTCATCGCCAGCCTGGCGGCCGCGGGAGGCGTGGCCTATTGGGCCCATCAGGCCGCGCGCGCGCCATTCAAGGGCTACGATGCTGACGAGATCTTCTTCACCGTCGCCCGGGGCGCGAGCGGAACTGGAGTGGCCCGGGAGCTCGCGGAAAAAGGCATCATCCAGGGCCGTCGTCTGTTCCTGGTGGCGTTGCGCCTTCGGGGTGAGAGCGCCCATGTTCAGGCCGGCGAGTACCGCTTCTCCGAACCGATCTCCACCGTCGAGGTCGTCGGTCAACTGATCCGGGGTGACATCCATACGTTCTCAGTGACCATCCCCGAGGGATTAACACTCGCCGAGACCGCTGACCATCTCGAGAAGCTCGGTGCGGGCGACGCGGAGTCACTGGAGCGGGCCTTCTCCGACGCGGACCGCATTGCCTCACTCGATCCAGACGCTTCCGACCTCGAGGGCTACCTTTTTCCGACGACGTACCAGTTCACGCGAAATCCCTCGCCCGCCGAGGTCGCCCGGACGATGGTCTTTCAATTCAGCGAGATCTTCGACGAGGGCCGCCAGGCGAAGGCGAAAGAGCTCGGTCTCGACGCGCGAAAGGTCGTGATCCTCGCGTCGATCGTCGAGAAGGAGACGGGACGGCCGAGCGAGCGCCCGCTCATCGGCTCCGTGTTCTGGAACCGGCTCGAGCGGGGGATGTCCCTCGGCTCGGACCCGACGATCATCTACGCGTTGAAGATTGCAGGCACCTACGACGGCAATCTGCGTAAACGCGACCTGGACCTCGATTCGCCGTACAACACGTATCGGTACCCGGGACTTCCGCCCGGCCCCATCGCCTCGCCGGGCGAGGAAGCCATCGATGCGGTGCTCGAGCCGGACGACAGTCCCTACCTCTACTTCGTCTCGAAGAACGACGGCTCGCATCATTTCTCGAAGACCCTCCGCGAGCACAACAACGCGGTGCGCAAGTACCAGATCGAATACTTCCGCAATCAGCGGCGAGCCAAACAAGGATCCGGGTCTTCATGACCCGGAGGCGAGTCCTCACCGCTTGCCTCCTCGTCATCGCCTACTCGGCTCTCACCATCGTGCTCACCTACCCCCTGGCGTGGAAGTTGACGTCACACCACGTGGGTGAGGCCGGTGGTGATGCGAAGATCTACCTCTGGAACTACTGGTGGGTGCGGGAGAGTCTCACGACACTGCATCAGAGTCCTTTCGCCACGAGCGAGATCTTCTTTCCAGTAGGGATTGGCCTCGCTCTTCACACGCTGGGCTTCTGGCAGGGCCTCCTCTTCATACCTCTGGCCACTCTCGCCGGGGACGTCCTTGCCGCGAATCTGGTCGTGATGCTGACGTTCGTCTTTTCGGCCGTGGCCATGTACGCGCTCGCCCGACACCTCGGGGCGTCCGCGACGGGCGGTTTTCTCGCCGGCCTCGCTTTTGCCTTCTGCCCCTATCGCATGTCGCGCCTCGCCGGACATTACGACCTGCTGGGCACGGAGTGGATTCCTCTCTACGTTCTTCTGCTCCTGAAGCTCATGGAGGCGGAAAAGGCGCGCCTGGGAATTCTCGTGGCCACCGGCCTCGTTGCTGCCGCCTGCGGCTACACCGCTTCGAGCTACCTCGTTTTTTTGGCCGCGTTCACTCTGATCTACCTTCTCTTCCACTTCCGGAGCATGCGGGGACGGCTGGCTCGACCGCTCGGTGTCGGGGTGGTGGCACTCGCAGCGCTCGGCCCGCTCGTGTGGCAAGCACAGACGGACTTGAGCCAGTGGACCTACGAGCGCTACCCGGGCGCCGACCGATACGCGGCCGACCTGTTCTCGTACTTCCGGCCGGCGCCGCAATCGACGTTCTTTTCGGGCTGGAGCAACCGGCTCGATCGAAACGTCACCGAGACCACGGTGTTCACCGGCTACGTTCTGCTCATCGCCGGAGCGGTGGCCGCGGCGGGCGCGCGGCATCGAAAACAGTGGAGTTTCTGGCTCGTGGGGGCGCTCGCGTTCGCCTTGTTCAGCTTCGGCGCACGTTTGTCCATCAACGGCCACGACACCGGCGTTCCGATGCCTTTCGCGCTCATCGCTCAGCTGCCCCTGCTGGAGCAACTACGTGCCCCGTCGCGGCTCTCGATCCTGGTGGTGTTGTGTCTTGCCAGCCTTCTGGCGCTCGTCTGGACCGATCGGACCGCGAAGCTGGCGCCGAAGCTCAACCTGGGGCTGACCGGCGCCGTCTCCTTGTTGATGGTTCTCGAGTACCTCGTGAGCCCGGTTCCACTGTTCGCCGCCGAGGTCCATCCCCTTTACAAGATGATCGCCTCCGATCCCGACGATGCCACCGTCATCGAGATACCCGGTATCGAGCAGGACCCGGGCGAGATCATGTTTCACCAGAGGATCCATGGAAAACGCATTCTCATCGGCACCGCGGCGCGCGTTCCGCGTGAGAAGAGCGAGTACTTCTTTGGTCTCCACCTCGTACGGCCGCTCATCGACGTTCGAAAAGGAAGGCTCGCGGTCGACGAGCTGCTGTTGGCGGAGGAGAAAGCGACGGCGCCGCACGTAGCCCGCTTCCTCGACCTGGGCTACGTGGTCGTCGACAAAGCCTATGCGAAGAGGGGTGTCGTCGAGTTCCTGACCGCAACGCTCCCCACCGAGGTGGTCTTCGAGGACGAGACGCACGTTCTGTTCCGCGTCCTCCGCAACGAGCTACCGCCCGATCCGACGCGCCTTCCCGCAGCGTCCCCGGTGTCCAGGCAGCACTACGAGACCGGCTGGTTGCGTCCGGAGCAAGAGGACGAGCGGGGCTTCCGATGGGCGAATCACGAGCGATCGACGTTGCTGTTCCGCCGCCCGTCGCCGGACGCGAGTCACCTCGTGCTCACGGTCGCGCCTCTCGGTGAGGTGCCCCAGCACATGGTTGCGCGGCTCGACGGCAGACGAATGGCCAGCGTCGATCTAAAGCCCGGCTGGCAGGACGTGAGCTTCCGCCTTCCGCCGGCCGAGCTAGCCGCTATCGAGCGACTGGAGCTGACGTGGTCCTCGATCCGGCGCGCCTCGGAGCGCGACCCGAGACGACTCGCCGCAAGGGTGAGCGAAGTCCGCTTCGAGGCCGGGGCCGCCGACCGCGATTGATGCTCGTCCAATCGGACCGCAGCCCACCGAATCCGTAGAAGGGATATCTTGGGAAACTTAACGCAGAGGCCGCAGAGACGCAGAGTCAAGAGACATCACGGAAGGCCTTCAAACAGCGGACCAAGAGATCACTCGGAACCCCGGAAGAGAGGAACCCCGGAATCTGGAAGGACGCACTCGCAGGGCGGCAGGGAACACCAACCGGTTTGGGTGGCTTCCCAGTTAGCGCGAGTCCCGCTCACTCTGCGGCCTCTGCGTCTCTGCGTTGGAATTCCGGGAGCGATTTCGCGCGGATTCGGTCGGGGCGTCTACGCCATGCTCTCTTCCTAGCTCCATGCGATCGAGGAGCTCGAGGTAGGAATTGGCGAGCAGACGATACTCCCCGACGTCGATCTTCTGTTCATTGACGAGCAGCACGTTCTGCGAGCGCGACAGGTGAACGAACTCACTCCCGGCGAGGACCGCCCGAAGCGCCTGCATCGAGGATTGATAGGCCTTCTTGATGGGCTGGCTTCCGGGCGGATAGAGCTGGATGCTCCGCACGCCTGTGAGAAACGTCCGAAGAAAATTCGGAAGCTTCGCGAGGCTCTCGGCACTGAGTCGGTGATCCTCGGGCTCGTCTTCCTCGTCCGCGAGCGGATCGGCAGTGTAGGCGGCCGCTTCCTCGGCATTGAACGCCCGATGACGGTAGTCGGTCTGGATGCGATCGCAGCGGCCGGCACGCTCCTGGTCCGCGCTGCGCTTGAAGTGGTAGGCAAGAATGGAGGCCGACACTCCGAGCCGCTTCTGGTACAGCTCCTCCTGGTAGGCACCGACCTGCTGGTGAAGTTGCTCGCGCCGGTCGTCGTTGATGCCGCCGTAGGCCAGCTCGAGCACCCTCTTGCTGAGAAAGCGCATCGTCTCATCGTTGATCTCGAAGTCATCCCGAAGAAGACCGAGCGCTTCGGCCCGATCCAGGAACTCGAGCACCTTGCTCTCCGCGATGTGGGAAGCACCGGTGAGCATGCTCAGGGGAACGGTCTCCCCCATCGTGGAGACCTGCTCGAGAATCTCCCGTCCCTCCTGGTCGAGCGCCGCGATCTTGTCGTGCACGATCTGCTCAAGCGAGCGCGGCAGATAGCCTTCCTCGGGGGACTCTACCTTCCATGTTTGCCCGACAAGACTGAGCTTCTGATCGAGCACGAGCTTGCGAACGATCTCGCCGAGAAACAGAGGATTCCCCTGGGTGAGTCGAGCCAGCTCGTTCTCGAAGCCGTCCGGAAGCTCGATTCCGGGAAAGACACCCTGAAGATGCTCGACGATGTCCTCGGCGGAGAGTGGCTTGAGAACGATCTTTTCGATGTTCACATCGGCGGGACGCGAGGCCTCGAACCGCTGCCAGGGGGGTGCCTCTCCCTCCGCACCAGGCGCCAGCGCCTCGGTCAGGGTGGCGCAAACGAGGGCTGGCGTCTCGCCGCGCTGAAACAGGACGCGAAGAAGGACGAGCGTCGCTTCGTCCACGAACTGCAAGTCGTCGATCAGGAGAACGAGCTGTTTGCCGTCGAGCAACTTCTGGACGAGCTGCAGCACCGTCGCGAAGATGCCCTCTCGCAACCGCGCCTCATCTTCGTCGGCGGGCGTCTGTTCCGTCTCCAGTTGCGGCAGGACGTGGCCGAGGTCGAGGTAGTGGTGCTCTCTCCGGGTCATGCCCTCGAGCACCGAGACACCCTTGTCGGGGAGACGGTTCATCAAGGAATGGACCATGGCGGCCGAGACGTAGTACGGACGAAGTCCTTCCTCCTGTCCGCCGCTCACCTTCACGAGCTCGAACAACGGGTTCGCGCCGAGGCTGCGCCGGATCGTCTCGAGAAGCGTCGTCTTGCCCATCCCGGGGGCGCCTTCGAGCACGAGAAAACTGGACTGGTTGAGACTGAGAGCGCCGAGCGCTTCCGAGACCGCGTTCAGCTCCGCGCCCCGGCCCGCGATCTGGGCCTCGTTGAGCCGGTGAAGGGTCGTCTTCGGAAACGTCTCCTGCTCGGTGAGTCGACCGGCGACGGAAACCCGGCCCCGCCCCCCCTTTTTCGACATGTAGAGGGCGACATCCGCCTTCCGAATCAGGGCGGGCCCGGTGGCGGCGTCGTCCCGCGCGGAGGCGACACCGATGCTCAGGGAGATCTTGACCGACCCCTTGCCGTCGGACAACGGAAGCGGCTTTTCTTTGGCGAGCTGGATCAACCGGTTGGCCGCCTTCTCCGCAGCGTCCAGATCGCGGTGCGGGAGCAGGAGCATGAACTCGTCGCCGCCATAACGGACCGGATGGCCGTCTTCGCCCTCCACTTCTCTGATCAACTTGGCGACCCAGATGAGGGCCTCGTCACCCGCATCGTGACCGTACGTGTCGTTGATCTTCTTGAAGAAGTCGAGGTCCATCGCGAGAAGCGAGATGGGAAAGTCCTTCGCGCCGTCCCACTCGACCTTGTGCTCGAAATAGCTGTGCAGGTAGCGCCGGTTATAGATGCCGGTCAGCTCGTCCTCGAAGATGAGGCGGGACGGATCCTTCCCTACGTGTTGCAGGAAATCGATGAGCTCGCCGTACTGCACTTGGATCGCTACCCTCCGCACCAATGGGCCAGCGAGCCGGATGGCTCCGAGGTCAATATTGTTTACCGGGATTGATGACTTTAGACTAGCGAACGTGAGGGGGTCCTGCAACACCCCCCCCTTACATCTTGTTCAATAGAGCGGACCGTTCGTTTCGACACGTTCGCCCTGGTCGGGATCAAAAGAGAGGCGCTGATGGCGAGATGGATCGTCGCACTCAGCGTGGGGTTGTTCCTACACCCCGGGATGCTCCATGGCGCGGAGCCAAAGAAGCCGCGTCTCATCCTGCTTCTGACCATCGACCAGGCCCGCGGCGACTACCTGGAACGTTTCCGTCCGGTGCTGACCGGCGGGCTCGGCTCACTCCTGTCCGATGGCGTGGTGTTCACCGATGCGCACCACAACCACGCGACGACGAGTACCGGCCCCGGCCACTCCTCGCTCTCGACCGGGCTCTACCCCTCGCACTCGGGAATCGTCGGTAACTCGTGGTTCGAGCGACGAAACAAGAAGCAGGTCTACTGTGTCGAAGACAGAAATTCTCCGCTTCTGGAACTCGATCTCCGTACCGGACGCACGAGCCGTGGCCCCGCCTCCGGGGGACGCTCGCCCGCCAATCTGCTGGATACCCGGTTTTGGCGATTGGTTGAAGGAGGCATACCCCGAGGCCAGGGTCTACTCCGCCGGCGCCAAGGACCGTTCGTCGGTCCTGATGGGTGGCCAGAATGCCGATGGGGCCTACTGGTACGACGCTGGCTCGGGCCAGTGGGTCACCAGTAGCCACTATTTGCGCCGCTACCCGGGATGGGTGCTCTTGTTTCATCGTCGACGGCTGGTCGACGACTATCTCGGAGAATCCTGGACACCGTTACCGGTGGAGGCGGAAACCCTCGCCCGGATGGACATCGTTCCAGGACCGTACGGCGATTTCCCGCGCTCTCTCGGAAGCGGGCACGTTGCGGCGAACCGGAGGTTCTACAGCGGGTTCTACAACTCACCGTTTCTGGAGACCTACTTGTTCGACTTCGCCGAAGTGCTCGTCGAGGCGGAGAAGCTCGGAAAGGATGATGTCCCCGATGTTCTGGCCCTGAGCTTCGCCAGTGTGGACACGGTGGGTCACGCTTACGGACCGAACAGTCGCGAGCTTCTCGACACGATGATGCGCCTGGATCGGGAGCTCGGCGAGTTCTTCCGTTTTCTCGACGAGGCGGTCGGGCTCGAGCATGTTGCCATCTTGCTGAGCGCCGATCACGGTGTTGCGCCGATGCCGGAGTATCAGCAGTCCAAGGGATTGCCGGGACGGCGCCTCTCATCGGACGACTTCGTGTGTCTCCAGAACGCGGGGCGACGCCTGCTCGAGCGGTTCGGAAAAGATCGCTGGTTCCTCACCGAGCGCCACCTCGACTACGGGACACTTGGCCGCAACAACATCCAGCGCGCGCACTTCGAGAATACGCTTGCACAAGCACTGGAGCGCTGCCAGTCCGTCGCCAACGTCTGGACCCGAACCGAGGTGGAAGCACAGTCCGGCTGGACCGACGATGCGGTTCTCGAGCGCTACGTGAACAGCCACTATCCGGACCGGAGTCCCGACATCTATATCCAGTTCGAAAAATGGCACATCGAGAGACGGCTCGGCACCACACACGGCTCCGCGTACGACTACGACACCCATGTGCTCGCCGTGCTTCGCTGGCCGGGCCTCGCCGCCGCCAGGCAGGACGAGCGCATTCACACCGTCGACCTTCCCATCACCCTCGCTGCTCTGCTAGGCATTCCGGTTCCAGGTTCCCGGGATGGGGTCGACCGCTCGGATCTCATCGGGAGAGCGACGACGGATCCGTGACGCGTTTACGTGACAGATCCGAAACAAATTTATTAGGCGGGCTGACTAGGGGCATCGGTGAGCATCAGCCTCAGTGGCATCCGCCAGCTCAAGCAGGTCCTGAAAGCCACGTCCGCCCCCCTCGCCTACGAGAATCTCAACGCGTTCTCGGAGGCGGTCTGCTCCCCGCTCATGAGCCTTCTGGACGCTCACGGAAGCATGCTCTTCGTCACCGACTCGACCATCCGGAAGGGTCCAGATTCTTTGTGGGCAACGTACGGCAGCGAATGAGCGAAGAACTACCAGTTTCGCTTCTTCAGTGAATCGCCACTGCACAACACTCTCCGCAAACGCGGACTGGTGCCGAACGCCTTCGACGTGGGCTCGATCGTCGACTACGACACCCTGGTCGAGACGGATTTCTACAACGATTTCCTGCGCCCGCAGAAGATCCACTACATGGCGGGATTCTCGGCGCAGCTCCCCGCTCGGGGCGCCCTCGGCATGGTGGGCGTCGGCTGAGTGATCTGACCCAGGAAGAGTTCTCGCCTCGTTCCTCCGCCGATGGTCAACGGATTGCTTTCGTCGCAGGCATCGGTACCGCCACCGAGATCTCGCTGATGAATATCGATGGGAGTGGGAAGATCCAGCTGACCAACAATACGCCTATTATCGACGTCACCCCCGACTGGTCACCGGACGGAAGCCAGATCGTGTTCTCGAGTAACCGCGGCGGCGGTTTCGACCTCTACGTGATGAATGACGACGGCACCGGAGTCACCCGGCTAACGAGCGGTGCGCCGAGCGATTTCGACCCGGTCTGGTCGCCCGATGGCAACCGAATCGCCTTCAGCAGAACGATACCTGCTCAGCAGACCGAGGTCTTCGTCCTCGATTTGACCGACGCGACGTTGACCAACCTCACCGGCAATCCGGCCAGCGATCGGGCGGCCGAGTGGTCACCGGACGGGACCCAGATCGCCTTTGTCAGCGACCGCGACGGCGACCTGGACGTCTACGCCATGAACGCAGATGGCACCGGAGTGCGGCAACTGACGAACGACCCCGCCCGGGACAACGTACCGGCCTGGTCACCCGACGGAAGCCTCATCGCGTTCTCAAGCGATCGTGCCAATCCCGGCGTTGCTTTCGATCTCTACGTCATGAGCGCTGTCGATGGCAGCGGGGTCAATCGCGTGACGGCGTTGCGGGGCGACGATCCGAGCTGGCAGGCCCTGCCCCCGGTGGCAGCGGTTCAGAATATCCTGGATTCGGTTCTCGATCTGGTCAGCACCGGTGACCTGAACCCCGGTCAGGGCAATGCACTCGGCTCGAAGCTCGACGCCGCGGTCAAGAAGCTGGACCAGAACAACATCCAGGCAGCCATCAACCAGCTTCAGGCCTTCATCAATCAGGTGAACGCTTTCATCAATTCCGGAACCCTCACGGCGGCGAGGGACAACCCCTCATCGACAGTGCTCAATCGGTTATCGACTTCTTGAGCGGGGCTTGAGACCAAGCTCCTCCCAAGCTAGTGGTCCGACGTCAGATTTTGTTGTGCGACTTGGAACCAAAACCGGAGCTGAGGTCTTTTTCTCCGTAATGGTTTGCATTATTTGTTGCCACGTTACGAATTTCGTAACTTTGTCGCAAATTCGCGCCAGTGCCCAAAAAGTTGCACACCCCTGACAAATGGCTGACAATCGGCGCCAGCCTCGATCGCACAATAAGAGGAGCCCCATGCGACGCGATCTCGTCCTGCCAGTGCTTCTGCTTTGTCTGCTGACAGCGTTCGCCTGGCTGACCGACCGCTCCCTGGTGTCCGAGAGCCGCAGCCGCGAGCGCGTGGCTCTCGGCGAGGCGAGGGAAACCGCTCAGCTGGCCGCCCTCTCGCTTCGCGCCACGATCGCCGAGCTCGAGGTGGGCGTCGTCGCCGACAAGCCCAGCGCCAGCGTGCGTGTGCAATGGCTGGCTCCTCCGCCGCTGCGGGTTCCGGTTCACGGAAAGCCCGTCCCCTACTCCGCACGGCCGCCGCATGAGCTTCTCGGCTTGTTGCGCGTGCCGGGCACGAGCGCGAGCAGGCTTCCCAAAGCAGTCGTTGCCGCGCTCGCCCTGGAGCGGCGCGGCGCGCCCTACGCGAACCTACGAAAAATCGACGTCACCGAAGAGCTCCTCGAGGGTCGCCTTTCGGTCCTCCCCGAGGACGTCAGCCACCTGGCGAGGGTCCTCGGCGCCGGCGACGATCCACGCGTCGAGCCGCTCGTGAGCGCGCTCCGGCGTGCGCCTTCGATGGAAGCGCTTCCGGCGTTTCCGGAGTTTCAGAGAAAGATCATGTCCGGCTCCGCCGTCGACCGCGCGCCCTCACCCGGCCGTGCCTCGCGTACGTCCGAAGCGAGCTCGCACGGCCACCCTCTCCCAGGGGAAGAGGGAACAGGGAGCCACGGCTTCGCAATCGAACTTCTCGAGGGCTGGACGCGTCATCAGGACGGGCGACTCCGGTACGAGGTCCCCACCGACACGCTCCTCGGCGAGGCCAGCGTCCCACCCAGAGTCGAGCTGGCATGGAGCGAGCGGGCGCCCGGCGCGATGTGGGCCCGGGTGCCAGGGGTGGAAGGGATGAGCGTCACCGTCGATACGGAGGTACTCGGCCGGCTCGGGCTCATCGGCCTTCGGATGGCGCTCTGGTCTCTGGTCCTCGTCGCGATGTGCGGCGTCGGCGTCGTGGCGCGTGCCAGACACGAAGTGCGCGAGCCAGTACCCGAGCACGGGCTTGCCGTGGGCGATGTCCGTTTCGACTTCGGGGCCCTCACCGCGGCCGGCCCACACGGTTCTCTGGCCCTTACCACGCACGACATCCTCGTAATGAAAACCCTCGCCGAGCGTCGGGGCGAGGTGGTCCCACGCATCGATATCATCGAGGAAGTCTCCGGGCTCGACTCGGAGGCCACGCTCCGCACCGTAGACAACCACATCGTGGCTCTTCGACGGGCGATCGGAGACGACCCGCGCGAGCCGAAGTGGCTTCACACGGTGCGAGGCATCGGCTACCGCCTCTCCAGTCAGGGACACTCGGCTGACGACGATTGACACCTCACTGACACATCGCTCCTCCCACCCGCTCACGATGGTCCCAGTAGCAGCGAGGTGAAGCATGGTGCGAGCATTTCTTCTCAGTGTCCTTCTGACATCCCCGAGCCAGAATCCTGAAGAGCTTCTGACCGAAGGCAAGCTGCGAGCGGACCTCGGTGACTACGAGGCTGCTACCGCAGCCTTCGAGTCGGTGGCAAACGATACCAACGCTCCCGACACGTCGCGGTGGGAAGCCTTTGTCCGCCTGGGTCAGGCGAGCGCGGCTGCGCAGCAACACGTTAGGAGCCTCGCCGCCTACCGGCGCGTTCTCAAGGACTACGGCCGTGATCCGGAGGCGGTTCGCTTTCTACTGTTTGCCGTCTCGGGGACCGTACCCATGGACGAGCGCTGGGAGGAGATTTGGCCCCGGGTTCGGTTGACGTCGGATCCGGGCACTGGCGCTGCCGTCGTGAGATGACCGGGGTTCGACTCCCGAGGTCGGCGCAGCGCATACCGGGGAACGCCAGTCTCTTTGAGTATCGAGTCCGCATCCATCTCCGACCTCATGGAGGAGCTCCATCGCCAGGCGAACCTGCAACACGTCCTGTACTCCGGGTCCGAGGGAACCGTCTCAGCGAGCTTCGAGAACGTGCCATGGGATCGCGTGCTCGATCTGGTGCTGATGGCCAGCGGGCTCGACTTCGAGACTCGGGGCGATGTTCAGATCATTGCGACCCGTGAGGGGCTCCGGAACCTGCACGCAAGCCGGCATCGCGAGCCGGTCGGTGACGCCATCAGTCTGGATTTCAAGGACGGTGATATCCAGGACATCCTGCGCCTGTTCGCAGACATCTCGGGACTCAACATCGTCGTATTACCAGGGATCCAGGGCTCGGTCACGGCGAAGCTCGACCGACTGCCCTGGGACGAGGCCCTTTTCCTCTTTCTGAACAGCCAGGGCCTCGCTTTCTCTCAGAAGGGGCACATTCTGGTGGTTGCCGAGCCCGAACGGCTCCGACCGTTCGTTGCTGCCGAGACGAAACGCTACCGAGAACCCCTCATCTCCCTGAACTTCATGGAGGGGAGTTTCGACGACGTCATGACGTTCTTTGCCCGTACGACCGGCTTCGACGTCGTGGCTGAAGCCGAGTTCGACGATCTACTCGTGTTGAAGCTGACAGAGGTACCGTGGGAGCAGGCGCTCGACGTGATTCTCACCATCCATGGCTTCAGCTACCGCGTGGAGGGAGGCATGATCCGCGTGGGGCGTCATCGACTGCTCGACACCTCGGGCCGAGTCGAAGTCCGCAAAGCAGGCGCGAACGAATGGATTGACGGCCAGGACGGGGACGATCTCGACGTCGGAGATGCCGTCCGCACCGGAACGCTCGTCGAAAACTCGAGGACCTGGTTGCAGCTTGCCGACGGCTCGAACTACCTTGTGCCGCCCGATTCGATCGTCGTCCTGGAGCCGGTCGGAATCAGCCCTCAAGTCGTCGGCAGCGAACGACCCGGCAACCTTTCCTGGACGCACCTGGAGCACTTGCGGCCCGAGCTACCGAGATCGGAGCCCGCCTATCTCCGGTGCATCAGCTGTCCGGCCGCCACCTTTCCGGAGAGGGCGCTCGGCGACAAGGTGAGCGGCTCTGTCGAAGTGAGCTTCACGGTGACGGACGGCGGCCTCGTCGCGGGCCTGACGCTCGAGCGTGGTGCTCGGCCCGTTCTCGACGAAGCCGTTTTGAGAGCCGTACGGTCGTGGAGGTTTCACCCACCAGGGGGTAACGTACAGTGGCGCCTTCGTCAGACCTTCACTGCGGCGCGGTGACCGTGCAGGCCTCGCTGCCGAGGAGAAAGCCGAGCAACGCCAACCCTAGCACCGTACCGACCGCGCGCTGTACGCGCAGGGAGCCGTTGCCGGTCTTCGACCAGGGATAGTGATGGGCGACCACGTGGAGAAGCGAGCCCGCAACGAGCGCCTCGAACCACGGCATGGCGCCCTGGGCGAGCGCGTCGGCGAGCGCACTCCCCGCAAAAAAACCGATGACGGTACTGGCCCCGACCGAGAAGAGCACGCCCAGCGCCACGGTTGCGCCAAACTGCGGCTGGAGTAGCCACCAGATGGTGAGCCCCACCGGCACGCGATGAAGAATCACCGCCAGACGCAGCACCTCGCGCTCGCCCGCGCGTGAAACACCGAGGATCGTTCCATCGACGAGAGCATGAAGGCTGAGACCGAGAAACGCGAGGAGCAGCGTGACGAGGTGCGCCGGGTGCTCGGCCTCCCTCGAGACGCGCTCCACGAGCGTGGGCGCGAGAAAACCAACCGCAAAAACCGCAATCGTTCCGAGCCCGGCACCCATCACCGTGTTGGGAAGGATTTGAACGAGGACGATTCCCGCGACGACGACCACCACGAGCGTATCCACAATGGAGAGAAGCCGCGGGCCGGCGAGGCGGTAGAGCATCGGCCCGAGCCCCAGAACGACGAGGCTGGCGAGCAGGAACGTCATGTCAACTCGGAGAGAAAACTATCCAGTGCGGCCGTGAAGGCCTCGGGCCGCTCTCGATTGGTGAGATGCCCGGCGTCAGGAATCACTTGGAGCTTTGCTTTGGGAATCGCGGCCGCCATTTGACGGGACAGGGGTGGCGGCGTTGGCTCGTCCTCTTCCCCGACGACCACGAACGTGGGCACGCGAATCCCGCCGAGGACCTCCGTCGAGTCTCCCCTCTCCGCCATGCCGCGGAGGGCGGCAGCGATACCTCGCGGGGGATTGGCGAGGATCGTTTCTCGGGCCACAACCGCCGTTTCACCCGAGCCGTGATCCTCCCAGGACAGCGTTACGCCATTGAGCTCCTTTTTCATGTCCTCTGAATAACGCTCTTTGCCCGGCGCTGTAAAGTGCTAGTGCCGTTCCAACCTGTTTCGCCTGAGGAAAAACGCTGCTCACCAGCTATGATGTAGCCACGCAAAGTACGAGTTTCCAGGCCGGAATTGTTGGAACGGCACTAGGCTGATCCCATGCGCAGAGCGAGCATTGTCCTGACACTGAGTCTCTGCACGTCCACCCACCTCGTCGCTCAGGGAACGAGGGTCATCGCAGGCGCCACCATCGTCGACTTGGCGGGTGGCGAGCCCATCGAGAACGGCGTCGTCGTAATCGAGGACGCGCGGATCCAGACGGTGGGACCTCGTTCGTCCACGCGGCTCCCGGCGAATGCGGAGGTTACCGAGGCCGGCGGCACCTGGCTGTTGCCCGGTCTACTCAACATGCACGTGCATCTCGGCCTGGTCCTGCCGGGACGCCTGGCCGCCGAGCTCGCGAACGAAACGGAGGCCGAGCTGGCCCTTCGAATGGCGTCGAACGCTCGAGCTTCCCTGCTCGCTGGCGTCACCACCATCCGCCTGCCCGGCGATCGCCGCCACGCGGACATCGCGCTCGCAAAAGCTATCGAGCGCGGCCAGGCGGTCGGTCCACGAATCTTCAGCGCCGGCCAGATGGTCGACATTACAGGGGGTCACGGGGCGAGCGGCGAAACCTTCGACGGCCCCTACGAGCTCCGCAAGGCGGTCCGCCGCGAGATCGCCGCCGGCGCGAGCTGGGTCAAGATCGCGATCTCGGGTGGCATCGCGACGGAGCGCGGCGACATCGCCGAGGCGCTCATGACGCCGGACGAGATCGAAGCGGTCATCGACGCCGCGCATCGCTTCGGAGCGAAAGTTACTGCACACTCCGGTTCGCCGCAAGCCACGAGCGATGCGGTCGACGCGGGCATCGACTGTATCGAGCACGGCTACTTCCTCACCCGGGAGGTGCTGCGCAAGATGAAACAGAACGGGACGTGGTTCGTTCCGACCATCGTGGTGAGCCAGCCCGCAACCTTTCCCTTCTTCGAGAAGATAGGCTCGCCGCCGTGGTACCTCGATCGCGTGGAATCGGTGGGTAGGGAACATTGGAAGGCACTCGAGATGGCGATAGAGGAGGGCGTTTCCATCGCCCTCGGCACCGATCAGTTTCCACACGAGCCGAACGACGGAACGATCGCGACGGTGCGGGAGGCAGAGTACTACGTAGAGGCGGGGATGACGCCTCTTCAAGCGCTGCGTGCAGCCACCATCGAGGCGGCCAAGCTGCTCGGCGCCGAGAAGGACGTCGGCTCTGTCGAGCCGGGAAAGTTCGCGGAACCCCTCGTCGAAGAGCGTCGACTCGATGCTGGTCGAACCGGCGGTGTAGGGATACAGCTCCGTGGTGATGTCGAGCCCCTGCTTCTGGGCGGAGGCGATCATGTCGAGGGCCAAGCCAATCCGGCCGAGTGCCATACTGTTCAGATGAACGATGTGTACCGATGCTCCGGAGGCCGCGCCGTTGGCAATGGCTTCCTGAATGGCGGGGATGTCCGGATCGCGGACGTGCGTGTAGACAGGCACATCCATCCGTGCCGCGAACGCGTAGACCCGGAAGACCTCTTCGCGCGTGGCACCCCCGTAGTAGCCCACCGGAACCCCGATCCCCAGAGCTCCCTCGGACAGCCCGGAAGACATCATCTCGGTCATCGCGTCGAGCTCTTCGGTCGTCAGCGATTCGTACCGGGAGCCGAAGGCGGACCGGTAGATCTCTTCGAGCCGATCGCTCTCCAGACCCTCTTCCGCGACGATCTCCCGCACCCGTCGGCCTTGTTCGCGGTACTTCTCCATTTCCAATCCAGCGCGTCGCACCGTGGGCGAAAGTCGCGCCGAAATTGATGAGGGCATTTCCAGTCCGGGCCTCGAGCCACTCCTTCATGAAGGGTCTTCCACTCTCGAGCTCGAGGGCGGTCGTTACGCCGTCGTGCGCCTGATATTCGTTCGCCTCGTTCGTCTGCCCGTGAGCGTGCAGGTCGATGAATCCCGGCGCCACCGCCAGCCCACGGACATCCACGACCTCGTCGCCCGAGAGCGGCTCGGACGAGATCTCGACGATCCGCTCGCCGCGAATCCCCACGTTGCTGACGACATCGAGTCCGGTTTCGGGGTCCATGACGCGCCCACCCAGAAGAACGATGTCGTAGCGTTCCTGCGCACTTGCCGCGGCGCCGAGAAACAGTGCGACCGTAATTGAGAGAATCCTCACGATCGTCGTTACCTCCAGGGAATAGCGAGTATGAACTAACGGTCGAAGATCTCCTTCGTGACAATCAATCTCTGGATCTGGCTCGTGCCCTCGTAGATCTGGTAAATCTTCGCGTCCCGATAGAGCTTCTCGACCGGGTACTCCTTGTTGAAACCGTTGCCGCCGAAGACCTGGACCGCATCGGTGGCGGCCTTCACCGCCGTGTCGGCCGCGAAGAGCTTCGCAAAAGCCGCCTCTTTCGTATTGCGCTTGCCCTGGTCGATAGCCCAGGCGGATTGCCAGACGAGGAGCCGAGCGGCCTCGATGGCGCAGGCCATATCGGCGATCATGAAGCCGATAGCCTGGTGCTTGTAGATGGGCACGCCGAAGGTCTCTCGCTCCCTGGCATAGTCCACCGCGTGCTCATAGGCGGCCCGAGCCAGGCCGACCGCGGCGGATGCGACGACCGGCCGGGAGTGATCGAAGGCGGCCATCGCCGCCAGCCAGCCGTGGCCCTCGTCGCCGAGTCGATTCGCCGCCGGGACCTTGACCTCTTCGAATGTGACCGCGCGAGTGTCCGAGGCCCGCTGGCCCATGTTGTCTTCTTTTTTTCCGACGACGACACCCGGGCTGTCTTTCTCTACGAGGAAGGCGCTCATGCCTTTGTAGCGTTTCTCCCGGTCGGTGTAGGCGACCACGAAATACCAATCGGCGACACCCCCGTTCGTGATCCATATCTTGCTTCCGCTCAACACGTACTCGTCACCATGACGCTTCGCAGTGGCCTTCATTCCCTGGACGTCGCTTCCTGCGCCCGGTTCGGTGACGCAGTAAGCGGCGAGGTGAAACTCGTCGATCATCGGACACAGCCACTTTTTCTTCTGCTCGTCGGTGCCTACCACGATGATCGGGCCGATGGCCAGTGCATTCGCCTCCATGGCGGTACCGATGCCCGTACAGCCCCACGCGATCTCCTCGGAAATGAGGACACCCTCGAGCACTCCCAGCCCGAGCCCCCCGTACTCTTCCGGGATGTGATTGTTCATGAGCCCGAGCTCCCAGGCCTTCTTGCAGATATCGAGCGGGTATTCGCCCGTCTCGTCGTGATGGCGCGCCCTGGTCCGTATCTCCTTCTCCGCGAACTCGTGGGCGAGGTCCCGGAACTGCTGCTGCTCTTCGCTGAGGCCGAAACCGATCATTTTTTGAACTCCTAAGGGTCCGCCCAAGAATAGGTGCCCATTCTTGGGCGTCGAGGCGCCCGTTTGGCAAGGCGCGAGGAGCGAATAATATCTGGATATATGAACATCTTGCCAGCTCGGCCGCTGACGCGGCCTAGCCCTCCGCTCGACAGGCTCGCTGCGGAAGGCGGCGAGCAACGCAGCCAGACGGGATGCATCGGCGTCCAGGAATGGGTAGTTATTCTTGGTCGGGCCCTATGCACCCTTGAAGCGTGGCGGACGCTTCTCCTCGAAGGCTAGAATTCCTTCGAGCGCGTCTTCGGTCTCGAAGCACTCGATCTGCGCGCGTTCTTCGTAGTCGAGCATCCGTTCGAACGACGTCTGCTCCGAGATATAGATCGCCTGCTTCGACTTAAAAGGACTCGTAGAGTACAGCAAGTCCCATCCCGCCGCTGATGCAAAGGGTCGCGATACCGCGCCGGGCCTGGCGGCGGGCCATTTCGTGGAGCAGGGTCACGGTGATACGGGCGCCGGTCGCGCCAATGGGGTGACCCAGGGCAATCGCGCCGCCTCGCAGCGCCTCTGGGTCTCCATCGCGTAACGATCGGAGTCCTCGCGAGTGAGGCCGTATTTGTCGACGAGATTCTCGGCGGTGTTCCCCATCAGCTGCTCACACAGCGGGCAGAGAAAGCCGTCACGGTACATCCCGTCTACGACTTCCGAGTGGCCCAGCTTGTGACCCCAGCGGGCGTCGAGCAGCAGGTACGGAGTGTTGCTCATACTCTCCGTACCGCCCGCCAGCACGACGTCGGCATCGCCGAGGGCGATAGCGCCGTAGGCGTTCATGATGGCCTTCAGGCTCGAGCCGCAGGCCTTGTTGATGGTGTAGGCGGGCGTCGCCTCGCCGAGGCCGGCGCGATAGGTAACCTGGCGGGCGACGTTCGGTCGTACGCCCGCCTGCCGGCCGTTGCCGAAAATGACCTCATCGACCGCGCCCGGTGAGACGCCGCGTTTCACGATCGCACCCTTCGCCGCAGCCGCTCCGAGGTCGCCGGCGCTCAGCTTTCGAAAGACACCGCCGAATTTCCCGATCGGCGTCCGCACCGCACCGGCGATAACGATTTGCGTGGTCATACAGAACTCCCACCTAGGGCAGCCGCACGTCCCTACCTGCCTTTGAACGTCGCATCTCGCTTTTCCACGTACGCCGCAATACCCTCTTTCGCATCCTCGGAGGTGAAGAGCTGCTGCTGAAGCTCGCGCTCGAGCGCGAGGCCCTCCGAGAACGGCACTTCGAGGCCCGAACAAACGGCGCGCTTGATGCGCCCCACCGCCTTCGAGGCTTTCGCGGGCGGCACGAACTGGGCGGCGTAGTCCAGGACGCCCTCGCGAAAGTTCTCGGAAGGAAGCACCTTGTTCACCATGCCCAGCTCCTCCGCCTGCTCGACGGTGATGAGCTCACCGCTCACCATGAGCTCGATGGCCCTGGAGCGTCCGAGAAGGCGCGCCAGGCGCTGCGTCCCGCCGGTCCCGGGAAGGACTCCCTGCTTCACTTCGGGAAGACCGATCCGTCCCCCGTCCTTCTTCGCGATCCTCAGGTCCGCCGCGAGAGCGACCTCGAGACCACCGCCCACCGTATGCCCGTTGAGCGCGGCGATAACGAGTTTCGCGGTGTGCTCTAGCCGGTTGAGCGTCTCGTTGGCATGGATGCAGAAGTAGTACTTGAACTCGGGTGTCACCTGGTCGAGCATCGCGATATCGGCACCGGCGCAGAAGAACTTCTCGCCGGCCCCGGTCAACACCATGACATGGACATCTTGGTCCATGCGGGCGTCGAGGATGGCGGTATCGAGCTCGCGCATCATGTCGTAGCTGTACGTGTTGGCGGGAGGCGCGTTGAGCTCGAAGATAGCAATACCGTTGTCTTTGGAATAGTTCACGAGAGACATCGTTTTCCGGCCCTCTCAAAGAAAAATGCGGGCGGCAATGCCCGCTGGGGTGACCCACAACCTCCACCAGATTCTACGCTAAAATCACCCCATGATACGCTCCGCGCTCGCTCTGCTCGCGGCCGCCGCGTCAGTAACGGCTCACGCGCAGGATTCGAGTGAAGCGCTGACGATCCCCTACATCCTCCGAATCCCGCACGTCACGAACTACACCATGTCTCACGATGGGGGACGCGTCGCGCTCAGCGCCTCGCAGCTGGGAGGCGAGCGGGTCTGGATCTTCGAGCCGGGGAGCTTCAACGGCACGCCCGTCGAATCGACGAAAACGGGCGGCGAGCGCGACCCGGATTGGGCGCCCGACGGAAAGACCCTCCTGTTCACGTCGAACCGCACGGGAAGCTGGCACCTCTACATCGCCACCTCGGAGGGGCGCGGTGCGAGGCAGCTGACCGATCACGCCGGCGAGGACCGCCGCCCGAGGTGGTCTCCAGACGGCAAATACATCGCGCTGTTGTCCGAGCGGAAGACGGAAACCGGCTGGGACGTCTACGTGATTCCACTCGAAGCGGGACAGCCAGGTTCTCCGCGCCGCCTCACGAGCGATCCACTCGACGAGGAAGACCCGAGATGGTCGCCCGACGGGAAATCGATCGCTTTCACCTACGGGGCGGGACGGCATCAGAACCGTCGCGTTGGCCTCGTTTCCGCCGAAGGCGGGGAGATGCGCGAGCTTCTGCCGGAAGAATGGTCCGGCGACAGCTTCTCGCCTCGCTGGTCACCCGACGGTGAGCGCGTCACCTTCGTCTCGGATGCCGGTGGTCGAAAAGCGATCTACACGGTCCCTGCAAAAGGCGGCGAGCCAACGAAGCTCCTCGATTCGGAGTACGAGCTCACGGATCCCGCCTGGAGCCCGGATGGTGCGTATCTCGCCTATGTCGAGAACCGGAACGGCGATCTGCGGCTCCGATTCTTCGACGTGCAGTCCGAACGTCACCGCACGTTGACCCTCGGCGCCGGGGTGCACTCGCAACCCACGTGGAGACCAGACAGCAAATCCATCTTCGTGCTCTCGGAAGGACCGACCTACCCGCGCGATGTCTGGCTCTACCTGCTCGAAGGAGGGCGCGAAAAGGTGAGCGAAACCTTGCCTTCCGAGATCGACGTTCGCCTCATGGTCCGCCCGAAGCTCGTCCGCTACTCCAGTTTCGACAAACGCGAGGTGACCGGCTTTCTCTATCTCCCGGAAAACGCCAGTGCGGACAATCCCGCCCCTCTCATCGTTCGACCGCATGGTGGGCCGACCTCCCAGTGGACCAACGGCTGGCGGCCGGTCACCCAGTTTCTGGTGCAGCGCGGTTTCGCGGTGTTTGCGCCGAACGTGCGGGGAAGCTCCGGCTTCGGGGTCGCGTTCGAGAGTCTGAACGATGGCGACTGGGGGCGCGGCGATCTCGAGGACCTGGTCGCGGGAACGCGTTACGTGGCCGATCAACCCGAGGTGCGAAGCGACCGCATCGGCATCTGGGGGGTCAGCTACGGCGGCTTTCTGACGCTCGCCGCCATCGGCCGCTACCCCGACCTCTATGCCTGCGCCATCGAGGCGGTGGGCATGCCGAATCTGGAGAAGCTGTACCAGGAGACCAACATCGAGGGAAAAAGTTATCTCGAGCGCGAGATCGGTCCGCTGCGCGGAAACCTCGCGCTCTACCGAGAGCTGTCACCGATTCGGAACGTGAACGAGGTGAAGATCCCGCTGCTCTCTTTTCACGGTGAGGTGTATCCTCTCGTACCGTACTCCACGAAACGTCAATACTTCGACGCTCTTCGACGGCGGCCGGAGTACCCGCTCGTCGAGCTCATCTTCAAGGGCGAGGGTGCCCGAGCCACGTACCGATACGACTTCGACCCCGGGGCCACCCGGGCCTATCTCGAGAAAATCCTCGAGTTTCTGGAGATCTACCTGTGAGGTTCACGGCGGTTGCGCGAAACCGTTGCCGACACGATGACTGCCCGTAAGATCGCTGCCCCCAGGCAGTATTTCGTCTTCGACTTCGACAGCACGCTCGTTCAGGTCGAATCGCTCCCCGAGCTGGCCCGCATCTCGCTGAAACACCATCCCGAGCGCTCGACGCGACTCTCCGAAGTCGAGCGCATCACCGAGCTCACCGCCAACGGCCGCATGTCCATGACGGAGGGCATCGCGCTCCGCATCGAGCTTCTCGATGCCCACCGCAAGCATCTGGAGTCACTCGTCCGGGCCTTGAAGCGTCTTCTCACACCCTCGGTGAAGCGCAACAAGAGATTCTTCAAAACGTTCCGCGACGACATCTATGTCCTTTCGAACGGATTCACCGAGATCATCTGGCCGGTGATCGAGCCGCTGGGACTCAAGCGCGATCATCTTTTCGCAAATCAATTCCTGTTCTCGGAAGACGACTGGATCCGTGGCTTCGATACGACGAATCCCCTCATCCGGCAGGACGGCAAGGCACGGCAGCTGAAAAATCTCTGCCTCGACGGCGACGTGATCGTGATTGGCGACGGCTTCAGCGACTACAAGATCCGGGAAGCCGGCCTCGCCTCGCACTTCTACGCCTTCACCGAGAACGCCCGGCGGGAGCCCGTCGTGGAGCTGGCAGACCACGTGCTTCCCAGCCTCGACGAGTTTCTCTATATCCACCAGTTCCCGGGCTCCATCTCCTATCCGAAGACCCGCATCCAGGTGCTCATTCTGGAGAACGTGCACCCGTCGGCCGCCGAGCAGTTCGACAAGGAGGGCTACTCCGTTCGAACCGCGCCGGCCAGCCTTCCGGAGGACGAGCTCATCCGCGAGCTCCCGGGCGTCACGCTACTCGGCATCCGCTCGCGAACTCGGGTGTCCGAGCGTGTCCTGAAGGCAGCCGACAAGCTCAAAGCGGTCGGCGCTTTCTGCATCGGCACGAATCAGATCGACCTGGACGCCTGCTCGCGGGGCGGCGTCATCGTGTTCAACGCCCCCTACAGCAACACCCGAAGCGTGGTAGAGCTCGCCATCGGAGAGATCCTGATGCTGGCCCGGCGGGCGTTCGAAAAATCTGCGAGGCTCCACCAGGGCAACTGGGAAAAGTCGGCGGAGGGTTGCTTCGAAGTGCGAGGCAAAAAGCTTGGCATCGTGGGCTACGGCAATATCGGCTCGCAACTATCGGTGGTCGCCGAAGCGCTTGGCATGGATGTCTACTACTACGACATCGTGGAGAAGCTGCCTCTTGGAAACGCTACCAAGTGCGGCTCGATGGCCGAGCTCCTGAAGAAAGCGGATGTCGTTAGTGTTCACGTCGACGGGCAGCCGCGTAACGAGATGCTGTTCGGCGACAAGCAGTTCCGCCAGATGAAGGCCGGTGCCTTCTTCCTCAACCTGGCACGGGGCTCGGTGGTCGACGTGAATGCGCTTGCCAAAGCGCTCGAATCCGGACGTCTCGCCGGCGCGGCGCTCGACGTCTTCCCGGAGGAGCCCACCGGCAACGACACGACGTTCGAGAGCGCGCTCCAGGGTTTGCCCAACGTCATTCTGACGCCCCACATCGGCGGGAGCACCACGGAGGCACAGGAGAACATCGCCCACTTCGTGGCCAACGCCCTGATCTCGTTCATCAACACTGGAAGCTCGTTCGGAAGCGTCAACTTCCCGAGCGTGCAGCTTCCCGACCTCCGGAGAGCCCACCGGTTCATTCATATTCACGCGAACGAGCCGGGCGTCCTGGCTGCGATCAACCAGGTCATGGCCGATCACAAGATCAACATCCTCGGCCAGTACCTGAAGACGAACGAGCAGATCGGCTACGTGATCACGGATGTGAGCAGGCGCTATGAAGCCAGTGTCATCGGGGCGCTGAAGGGCGTTCCGCGCACCATCAACTTCCGCGTGCTCTATTGAGGGTCCGGGCAAGAATAACTACCGATTCTTGGACGCCGATCCATCCCGTCTGACTGCGTTGCTCGCCGCCCTTCCGCAGCGTCCGACTTCGCCAAGGCTTCGTCGGGACCTCGCCGAAGCCCGAAGGGCGGAGGCGGGAGCCTGTCGAGCGGAGGGCTAGGCCGCGTCAGCGGCCGAAGTGGAAAGATGCTCATATATCTAGATATTATTCACTTCTCGCGCCTTGCCAGGCGGGCGCCTCGACGCCCGAGAATGGGAACTTATTTTTGCCAAGACCCTAAAGGGCCCGACCAGTCCGGATCGTTCCCCATGCCCCCTGCAATCCGCTGCCACGACCTGCGAAAGACCTACCCCGCGAAGCCGCCGGTCGAGGCGGTCAAGGGGCTCGACCTCGTGGTGGACGAGGGGGAGTGCTTTGGTCTCCTGGGACCGAACGGTGCCGGCAAGACGACGACCATCGAGATTCTCGAAGGGCTGCTGGCGGCGACGTCGGGCGATGTCGAAGTGCTCGGGATGCTCTGGGGCGGGCAGGACGATGCCATCAAGAATCGCATCGGCATCTCGCTTCAGGAAACCCAGCTGTCGGACAAGCTGACCGTGCGCGAGACGCTCACGCTCTTCCGCAGCTTCTACCGGAGCGGTATCACCCCGGACGAGGCCGTCGCGCTGGTTTCGCTGCAGGAGAAGGCGGACGTCTGGGTGGGCAAGCTTTCCGGCGGGCAGAAACAACGGCTCGCCGTCGCCTGCTCGCTCGTCGGTGACCCAGAGCTTCTGTTTCTCGACGAGCCAACGACCGGGCTCGACCCGCAGTCTCGCCGCCAGCTCTGGGACATCGTGCGCGAATTTCGCCAGCACGGCCGCACCATTCTCCTGACCACGCACTACATGGACGAGGCCGAGCGTCTCTGCGATCGTGTGGCGGTAGTAGACTACGGCAAGGTCATCGCTCTCGGCACGCCCCGGGAGCTGATCGCAGATCTGGGCGCGGAGCACGTGATCGAGTTCTCACTCGAGAAAACAGACGGTGCCGCGGACAGCTCGTCCTTCGCCGACGTGCCGGGTGTCGAGTCCGTGGCGACCGAGGGTGAGAGCATACGACTCACGGTGGCGGAACCGCACGTGTCGCTCCCCGCACTCCTCGGTCAGCTGAAGGAGTCGAGTGCTACGCTGACGAGCCTCTCGACGCGGCACGCCAGTCTCGAGGACGTGTTCGTTTCGCTGACCGGACGGCATCTCCGGGACGACACCCCCAATGCCTAGCCCCGTTTTCCGCTCGGGGTCGAATCTCGCTCCTATGCTGGGAGATTCCACGATGTTGTTGGCCCTAATTTCGCATAGTTTCTCCGAGGGGCATCGCCATGGTCGCGCATAACCGTTCCGAAACTGCGGAAAACGGGGCTAGCCCGCTCGGACAGCTCATTCTTGCCCGTGTTCGCGAGTTCTACCGCCAGCCTGAGACGATTTTCTGGGTCTACGGCTTTCCGATCCTCCTCACCGTCGGCCTCGGTATCGCGTTCCGCGATCGCCCCGCCGCGCAGATCGCCGTCGACGTGGAACGAGGCGGCGGCGCGGCTCGAATAGCGGCCACCCTCGGGAACGACGACCGCTTCGTCGCCGAGATACACGACGAAGCGAGCTCGCGGCGCCGGCTGCGAACCGGCAAGTCCGCCCTCGTGGTACGGGCGCCCGGGTCCGCCGAGCCCCTCTTCGAGTATGTCTACGACCCCACACGACCCGAAAGCGTCCTGGCTCGCCAGGCGGTGGACGACGCACTCCAGCGCTCCGGTGGTCGAGATGACGTTGCAGAGGTCCGAGACGTCGAGTTCGACGAGCCGGGCGCACGCTACATCGACTTTCTTATCCCGGGCATTCTCGGCATGAACCTGATGGGCGGAGGGCTGTGGGGAGTCGGCTTCGTGACCGTCGACATGCGCATCCGGAAGCTCCTCAAGCGCTTCGTGGCAACCCCGATGAAGAAGAGGGACTTCCTCATGGCCATCATGGCGAGCCGGATGTCTTTCATGATTCCCGAGGTCATCCTCTTGTTGATCTTCGCCCGGTTCGCGTTCGGTGTCGTGATCTACGGCAGCTGGCTATCCTTGTTCCTGTTGATTCTGCTCGGAGCGGTGACGTTCGCGGGGATCGGGCTTCTGGTCGCCAGTCGGGCCCAGACCCTCGAGACAGTGTCCGGCCTCATGAATCTGGTCATGCTGCCGATGTGGCTCCTCAGTGGCATCTTCTTTTCGTACGAGCGCTTCCCCGACATCGCCCAGCCGTTCATCCGCGCCCTGCCGCTGACCGCTCTGAACGACGCCCTGCGCGGGGTCATGCTGGAGGGTTTGCCACTCACATCCCAGGGAATCGAGATCGCCACCCTCGCCGTCTACGCCGCGGTCACCTTCGGGCTGGCGCTCCGCTGGTTCCGCTGGAGTTAACAATCGAGTCTCGGCATTGGCTTTCTGCGCCAACGTGCTATATCCTGTTTTCGAAGTGTAGTTCGTCTCTGCTTGAGTAATTGTGCGAGCACGGGGTCCGCTAGTGTCCTGTATCAGAGGTTCGTTGCATAAAGCTTTTGCCAGCGCGAGGTCTACACGTTACGCCGAATCCTGTCGGCACCAATAGTCAAATCAGGGAGGTAGACTCGTGGCAAAAGGTACCGTGAAATGGTTCAACGAAAGCAAAGGCTACGGCTTCATTCAAGGTGAAGACGGCGTCGATATTTTCGTTCACTTCTCTGGAATTTCGGGAAGCGGTTTCCGTTCGTTACAGGAAGGCCAGCAGGTCGACTTCGAAGTGACCGAAGGGCCCAAAGGCCCTCAGGCCTCGAACGTCAGGGTCCTCTAAGACCGCCTCGCGGGGTGGCTCGCCGCGCCACCGGAAGGGCACTAAGGGCCCGCATCATCGGCCCTTCGACTTTCCAATCAGCTTGACCACGCGAATGGCCGAACGCCTGCCCGCGAGGATTTCCCCTGTGCTCACCGAGAAACAAACGTTGCCACACTCGCACTCGGTGTCCATATCTCCACCGTTCCGTAGAACGTCTCCCGTCGCGGAACGACCTTTTCGACACCCTCGAGACTTTTTTCGATCGAGTCGATACTCGTGACCGAGATGAAATAGCAGGCAGGTCGACCGACGTCTTGGGAAAATGGAACCTGGGCTCGGTTGCACCACCGCCACATTGGGAGCAGAATGCCAGAATCGCTTCGCAGTGGGCTCGCCTGCATCTCGAGTCGCGCGAGGGGTTGTTTTCTGGGGGGTCGACTATGCTGGATCTGGTGCTTCGCAATTTTTCGGAATCCCTGCTCCAGCGCATCGACGAGTACATCCGGCTGATAGAGGAGCGTAACCCGAGCAAGGAATGGTCGCGGACCGGCTGCATCTCCTCGCTCCTCGTCCGAAGCCTCGCGGAGATCGAAGGCTCGGAGCTTCGCGGGAGCCGTCGCGGTGGCGGTGGCGATCGACGGCGTGCACGCCGGGACGACTTGGACCGGCGCCAGGGGCCGAGCGATCGGCGGCAAAACCCCGAGCGCCGAAAACGACCTTATCCCGATCTGGCCGAGATGGTCATCGACGAGATCCTGAAGCAAAGGCCGGGCTCCACCGCGGAGAGCGACGGCGACGGGGAGGATACCTGGCGCGGCGGGTCGACGGCCTAGTACTACCGATCGGGAATCTGGTTGGCGGCGTGGTAGGAGCTTCGAACCAGCGGCCCCGCCTCGACGTGGCGAAATCCAATCTCGTTTCCGCGGCGGGCCAGCTCGTCGAACTCGTCGGGATGCACGAAGCGCTCCACCGGGAGGTGGTCTTTCGTCGGCTGGAGATACTGACCGATGGTGAAGACGTCGACGCCCGCCCTCTCGACGAGCTCGCGCATCACGTCCTCTACGTCTTCGACCGTCTCCCCGAGCCCGAGCATGATGCCGGTCTTGGTCACGACGTCCGGTGATATCTCCCTGCTGCGACGCAGAAGCTCGACCGACTGGCGATAGCTCGCACCCGGTCGTGCGCGTTTGTAGAGTCGAGGGACCGTTTCGATGTTGTGGTTCAGGATCTCGGGACGCGCGCGCAACACGGTCTCGAGCGCCTCGCGGGAGCCTTTGAAGTCCGGAATCAGCACTTCGATAGTGGTCCCGGGCGTGCGTCGACGCACGGCCTCTATGGTCCGCGCGAAGATGAAGGCGCCGCCGTCCGGGAGCTCGTCCCGGTTCACGGAGGTGATGACCGCGTGACGAAGCGCCATCAACTCGACAGCCTCGGCCACGCGCTCCGGCTCGCCGAAGTCCAGCTTCGTGGGAAGCCCGGTCGTGACCGCACAGAAGCCGCAGGCTCGCGTGCAGACGTCACCCAGAATCATGAAGGTGGCGGTACCTTGTCCCCAGCACTCCGCGACGTTGGGACAGCGCGCCTCTTCACAAACGGTATGCAGATCGAGCCGCCTCATGACGGACTGGAGGCGGAAATAGTTGTCGCCGCTCGGAAGCCTGACCTTGAGCCAGTCCGGACGAGGAGAGCGAACCGTCGTTGCCATGTGTCGATTCTAGAGCGAAAGCCCGGGGACAGGTAATTCTTTTTCAGAGGTCGGTTTCTGAGAAAAAGAAATACCTGTCCCCTAAAGCACCCGCTCCTGCCACCCCTCCAGCCGACGCTTCACATCGGCCATGAACTGATCGCCGAGGGCGCCATCGACCAGTCGATGGTCGAACGACAGAGCGAGGTAGACCATGTCCCGAATCGCGATGGCGTCGACGACGACGACGGGGCGCTTGTGGATGCCGCCGAGACCGAGGATGGCCACCTGGGGCTGATTGATGATGGGGGTTCCGAACAGACCACCGTACGGACCCGGATTCGTGATCGTGAACGTGCCGCCCTGGACTTCGTCCGGACGGAGCTTCTTGTTGCGCGCGCGATCCGCGAGGTCACCCACCGCACGGGCCAGACCAAGAAAGCTCTTCTCGTCCGCCTGCTTGATAACCGGAACGATCAGCCCCTGCTCGAGCGAGACGGCAAGACCGATGTTGTATTCCTTCCGGAAGACGATGGTGTCGCCATCAATAGAGGCATTGAGCTCCGGAAAGTTCTTGAGCGAGCCGACGAGCGCACGCACGAAGAACGGCGTGTAGGTGAGCTTCACGCCTTCCTGTTCCAGGAACGCCTGCTTGTTATCCTCGCGGGCCCGCACGATGCGCGTCACGTCCGCCTCGAACACGGTCGTGACGTGCGCGGACGTGCGGCGCGACAGAATCATGTGCTCGGCAATCCGCCGGCGCATGGAGCTCATGGGAACCCGCTCGTCGCGCCCCGCATAGCCACCGTCGGTGACAAGCGGTGGAGCCTCCGCGGTCGATTGCGGGGCCGGGACCGGTGCCGCCGCGGGCGGCGCGACCGGTGGACTCGGCGCCCGTGGAGTCGGTTGCGGCTCCGAGGCGGGCGGTACGGCGGGAGCGGCCCTTTTGCCGCGGCTTTCGAGGTAGCTGAGGACGTCCTGCTTCGTGATCCGGCCGCCACTTCCCGTTCCGGCGACCTGACTGAGATCGATTCGGTGCTCCTTCGCCATCTTGCGAACGAGTGGGGAGCTCTTTTGCGCGCGATCCAACGCTTCTGATGCCGCCGGCGGTGGCGCCGCTACGGCAGGAGCGGCCGGTGCCTTCGACGCGGCACTCGTGGAAACGCCCACTTCACCGCCGATGACGGCCACCACGGTATTGATGGGGACCGTTTCCCCTTCTTGTACTTTGATCTCCGAAAGCACACCGGCGGCTGGAGCGGGAATCTCGGTATCCACCTTGTCCGTTGAGATCTCGAAGAGTGGTTCGTCACGCTCGACCGTGTCACCGACTTTCTTGTACCACTTCGTAACCGTGCCTTCGGCGATGCTTTCGCCCATCTGAGGCATGATGACTTCAGTTGCCATTAGTCTTCTTAGACTCCTAAACGAAGCTTTGGATGCGAGCATCCAGCATCCGGCATCCGGCATCCGGCATCCGGCAAGATCGCCGCCAGTTCCCTTGCCCGAGCCCGTGCCCCCCCTGGCTCCGTTCCCGTCTTCGGCATCCCAAGCCCTAGTAAGCCGCCAGCTGCTTTGCGGCGCTCACGACGTCATCCACTTGAGGAATGAACGCATCCTCCAGCTCCGCCGCATACGGCACGGGAGTATCCGGCGCCGTGAGGCGGACGACCGGCCCATCGAGATCGTCGAATCCCTCTTCGGTGATGATGGTCGAGATCTCACTCGCCATTCCCCCGGTGCGTGTGTCCTCATGGAGCACGATTACCTTGTTGATCCGGTGCACCGCGTCGAGGATGGACTCCTTGTCCAGGGGGACGAGACTCCGAAGGTCCAGAATCTCCATCTCGATTCCCTCACTCGCCAGCGCCTCCGCCGCCTCGAGAGCGGTGTAGAGCATCGCACCATAGGTGATGAGCAGGACGTCTTTGCCCGCCCGCCGCAGCGCCGCCTTTCCGATGGGCACGATGTCCTCGCTCGCGGCAAGCTCCTCCTCGGTCACTTTGACGTGCCGGTAGAGCTTCTTGTGCTCCAGATAGAGCACCGGGTCTTCGTCGCGGATCGCCGCTTTCATGAGCCCCCGGGCATCGGCCACCGTGGCGGGCACCACCACCTTGATGCCGGGCGTGTGCACGAAGTGCATCTCGGGACTCTGGGAGTGAAAAGGCCCCGCTCGAACACCGCCGCCTGACGGCCCTCGCATCACGATGGGAACCCCGACACCCCATCGGTACCGGCTCTTCGCCGCGAAGTTCGTGATCATGTTGAAGGCGCTGGCGATGAAATCGATGAACTGGTACTCGACGATCGGACGAAGGCCGTTATAGGCAGCCCCGATCGCGACGCCGGTGTAGCCTTCCTCGCTGATGGGAGTATCGATGACCCGATTGTCGCCGAACTTCTCCACGAAGCCCTCGGTCAGCTTGAAAGCTCCGCCGTAGGCGCCGATGTCTTCGCCGAGAAGGATCACGTTCGGGTCGCGCTCCATCTCTTCCCACATGGCCTGGCGGATGGCCTCGAGGTAAGTGACGTCTCCCATCGTCGATTCAACTTCCAGGCAACGCGACCACCAAGGACGAGACCGCGATTGGCTTCATCTCGATTCGCTGCCTTAGCGCCTTAGCGCCTTTGCGCCTTCCGCCTCCGTCGTTGGTCGACAAGAGAATTGCCAACGACTTCGGCGAGACTCGCCGAAGCCTTGGCGAAGGCGATTCCGTTGAACTCTATCCATCGGCATAGACCCCCTCGGTCAGTGTCTCGACCGGCGGGGCCGAGGCCGACTCGGCCGCCCGAACGGCTTCATCCACGGCCTTATCGGCCCGTGAAAGGATCTCCGCTTCCTCGTCTTCGGTCATCAACCGGTGAGCCCGGAGGAAGTCTCCGAGCGTGCTGGCGCTCTCCCCATCCGGCGATCCGTCGCTCGCCCGGTAGCCTGGAAAAGGCGGCGGCAGAGCGTCGGCTTGCTGCTCGTAGGGCTCGGCCTCCGGAACGGCCGCCTCGATGAGAGTCGGGCCTCCGCCCTCGCGCGCTCGCTCGAAAGCCGTTTCGACGACCTGGATGACCTGCAGGAGGTCGGTTCCGTCGGCCGGCATGGCCGAGATTCCGTACGCTTGAGCGCGTTCGTAGATGAGCGACACACCGGCTCCCGAAGGCAACGACGCGCTCGCGACGGAGCCCTGGCGCCTGACGACGACCACGACGAGAGGAGCCTCTTTGACCGCCGCGAAGTTGATGCCCTCGTGGAAATCGCCGGTGGCGATGCTCTCCTCCGAGACGAGCGCCAGAGCGACGTTCGACTGCTTCGAGAATCGACCGGCAAAAGCGACACCGGCCATCACGCTCACGTGTGTCGCCGCATGCCCCGTGGTTCCGACCATGTTGTCCGCAGCCGTTCCGAAGTAGAAGAGCCCGTCACGACCCCGCCCCAGCGACTCCGCTTTGCCCAGATAGTGGGCCACGATGGCACTCG
This sequence comes from Candidatus Marinacidobacterales bacterium, assembly GCA_965237685.1. GTDB lineage: Bacteria > Acidobacteriota > Vicinamibacteria > Marinacidobacterales > SMYC01 > CBDEGF01. The sequence goes on along the minus strand of CBDEGF010000002.1, from coordinate 418,008 downwards.
GCGATACGCCGCGCGCCAGCGGGAAGCCGACGCTGGGAAGCGAAGATGCAACGTGGTCCCTGGGCGTCGGCACGTAACCGCAGCCGACGGAAACGGCCTCGAGGCCACGCCGGAGCCACAGGGGACCCGGAAGCCGCCCGCTTCGACCCATCCCTGCGAGGGTCTCCTCCAGCTTCCGGGTAAGGGTGGTGTGATAGTGGAGCTCGTGGAGGTGGCGCTTGCCCAGGCGTGTCATCGAGTGCTATTGCAGGAGGCTCGCCTCGGAAACTGTTTGCACCTCACGCCCGAAGACCTCACCGAAGTGCCGGGCGAGCTTGTCCCGCACGTCCGGAACAACAACTGGTGTTTTCAGAATGGCTTCCATGGAGCTCACTGCGCGGCCGACGATACCACACGCAACGATCCGTTTGAAATACGCGAGGTCTGTCGCAACGTTGAGCGCGAAGCCGTGAGATGCAACCCAGCGCGAGACTCGAATCCCGATGGCCGCCACCTTCCCGGACGAGTGCCAAACGCCGGTGAACCCCTTTTCGCGCGATGCCCGGACGCCGAAATCCGCGAGGGCCCGCATGACAACCTCTTCGAGACCCCTCAAATAGCGATGCACGTCGGGTTGCCAGGCCTTCAAGTCCACAATGGGGTAGCCGACGATCTGTCCGGGGCCGTGAAACGTGATGTCGCCGCCACGGTCCGTGGCCACGAAGCTGGCACCGAGCTCCGCGAGCTCGCTCTCGTCCAGAAGCAAATGCTCGCCCCGGCCCGAGCGGCCGAGGGTGTAGGTGGGTGGATGCTCCACGAAGACGAGGACATCCGGGATGTCTCCGCCCTTTCGCTTCTCGACAAGTCGGCGCTGGATATCCAGCGCAGCGAGGTAGTCTCGCCTGCCGAGCTCCAGACGGTAGCAGGCTTCAAACATGGATCGGCTCGCCCAGCGCGCCGTGGGCCGCTTCGCCGACCGCTTCCGACAGCGTGGGATGCGCATGAACCGCCCGCATGAGCGCCTCCGACGTCGCCTCGAGCTCCAGCGCCAGGACCGCTTCGGCGATCAGATCCGTGGCATGAGGCCCGATGATGTGGACGCCGAGAAGCTCGTCGTACTTGGCCTCGGTGACCACTTTCACGAAACCCTCGCTCTCACCCAGAATCGTTGCTTTGCTGCTCGCGCTGAAAGGAAATTTCCCCTCGCGGACGTCGTAACCGCGCTCGCTCGCCTCGGCCACGGTGAGACCGACGCTCCCGATCTCCGGCGAGCAATAGGTTGCACCGGGCATGTGGTGGTAGTTCATCGGCTTCGTCTTGTGCCCGGCGATGGTCTCGACGGCGAGAATACCCTCGGCAGAAGCCACATGCGCCAGCTGTTGTGACTTGACGACGTCACCGATCGCGAAGATCCCACGTGCCGATGTCTCCATGAACTCGTTGACTGGGATAGTGCCCCGCTCGGGCTCGATGCCGACACTCTCGAGCCCGATCCCTTCGGTGTTCGGCTTTCGGCCCACCGCCACGAGCAGCTTGTCCACCGCACGTTGTTCCTGCTTGCCGTCCGGCAAGGTGTATTGGAGGCTGACCGACGTCCCCTGGTTCTCGGCCTTGTCGACTCTGGTAGCGGTGAGGGTCTGGATGCCGCGCTTGGTGAAAGATCGCTCGAGCGTGGCCGAGATCTCCTCGTCTTCGACAGGGACGATGCGCGGCAGCACTTCGATCAAGGTGACCTCCGTGCCGAAGCTGTGGAACATCGAGGCGAACTCGACACCAACCGCTCCCGCGCCGATGATGCCGAGGCGTTTCGGCTGCTCGGGCAGCTCGAACATTTCGACGTTGCTGAGGACGTTCTGGCCGTCGATTTCGAGACCCGGGAGCGTCCGTGCCTCCGAGCCGGTGGCTACGATGACGTGACGGGCGTAAATGGTCTGGGTGCCCTCAGGCCTGCTGACCTCGACTTGACCGGGCCCCGCGAGACGGCCGAAGCCCTGCACCGAGTGTACTTTATTCTTTTCGAACAGGTAGGAAACGCCCGCGGCGTGTTTTCGGATGACCCGCTCCTTGCGTTTATTGAGAACGCCCCAATCCAGTTGGACGCGGTCGACGATAACGCCGTGGTCCTTTGCATGCCCGATACGGTCCAGAAGCTCGGCCGCGTACAAGAACGCCTTGGAGGGGATACATCCCACGTGAAGGCACGTTCCTCCGAGGGCGTCCCGCTTTTCGATGACCACCGAACTCAATCCGAGCTGTCCCGCTCGGATGGCCGCCACGTAACCCCCAGGCCCGCTTCCCAAAACTGCTAGGTCGTAAATCGTACTCTCGCTCATCTCGTCCACCTGAACACGGCCAATCGGCCCGGGGCCGTTCGGGGGGGCTCTATTTTCGCTTTTTTTTCTCTTCGAGGTGCCACGACCCGAACCGCCTTCGAAACCGACCTACAAACTCCTACAATATAGAGACTTAGATGAATTCTCGTGCTTCGCCCGGCGAAAGAGTTTAACGCGGCGCGAGTGGCGCTGGCAAATTAAAGCTTGCGTTCCGCTCCTGTATGATAAACTACCGCTGTGCCTCGCCCTTTGGCATCTGTCGTGTACAGCTAGGCTTATACGGATCGCTCCCCGAGAAAACGTGTCGTGAGAAGTTGGTTAGCCGCGCCTATGGCGACAGTGTACCCGCTCGTCAATGGCGACGGGTTTTGAGAGCAGATGGCAAAACGAGCAAAGAAGAAGGCTAGTAAGCGGGTGTCCACCTCGCGCCCCAAAGCCAAGAAGCCAGCCAGAAAGCCGGCCAAACCCGCCAAAAAGACGGTCAAGGCCAAGAAGGTCGCGAAAAAGCCGCCCCCCAGGGCCAACAAGGCCCCGCTCCACGCCCGCAGCACGAAGAAGGGGAGTATCTCTTCGAGGCCCGCCAACAAGAAAGCCGCCGCACGGCCCCGTCCGGCTCCCCCCAATGAGCCCAAGCTGGTGCCGGTTCCTCTGCCCGAGGGTATCCGCCACCGGTCGGGTGAAACGACGGAACGTTCCGCACATCTCGAGAAACTCAAGCAACTCTTCGAGTCGGCCCCGATCAGCCGCTACCTGGGCATGACGCTCGGCTATTGCGAGAACGGCGTGGCGCGAGTGCGTTTGCCGTTTCGGGCCGAGTTCGAAGAAGGGCATGGCGTTGTCCACGGGGGTCTCATCGGTCTGCTCGCCGACACGGCGGGCAACTTCGCAGTGGGTTCGGTCTCGCCGGGCTCCACGGTCAAGACGGTGGAGTTCAAGCTGAGCCTGCTGGCGGCGGTCCAGGGAGACCTGCTCGCCATCGGAGAGGTCGTCCGCAAGGGACGCACGCTGGCGACCTGCCGGCTCGAGGTCGTCGAGGGCAACGACCGTGTGGTGTCCATCGGGCTGGCCACCTACGCCCTGCAAGCTGTCTAGTTCTCCTCGTCTCGTCTGGCGCGGGCAACTGCCAGCGGCTCGGCTTCCACGAACACCCGTCTGACGCGTGGCCGCTCTTCCTTCAGCTGCTCAGTGAGATCCTGAATCGTGCGCTCCACCGCTTCCACGGGCGTTCCGTCCACGAAATCCACGCTCAGATTGACGAGGATGAAGTCCGCTCCCATGTGCATGGTGAGGATCTCGTTGACGTGGTTGATCTCGGAAAAGCTCGAGGCGATGCGCCGGATCGTCTCGATCACCTCGCGGTCCGCGGCCTCTCCGATGAGAAGTCCTTTCGTCTCGTAGGCCAGCCACATGGCCGTTCCTCCGAGGATGAGACCGATCACGACCGACGCCCCACCATCGAAATAGGGGATACCGGTCACGTGCCCGAGGAAAACGCCGAGAAATGCCACGACGAGGCCGAGCAGGGCGGCGGAGTCCTCGAAGAGCACGACGAACATCGTCGGGTCCTTCCCTTCCATGACCGCGCGGATGTAGCCTTTCTTGCCTTTGTAGGCGCGGAACTCCTTCCACGCGAAAACCCACGCTCCACCTTCGAAGAGCATGGCGAATCCCAGCACGATGTAGTTCACGGCCGGATTCTGCATGGGCTCCGCGTGCAGGAGGTGGCGAACGCCCTCGTAGATGGAGACTCCCGCACCCACGGCGAAGATCAGAATGGCGACGATGAAGCTCCAGAAGTAGAGCTCCTTGCCGTGACCGTAGGGGAACTCCTCGTCGGGCGGCTTTTTCGAGCGCCCCAGACCGTAAAGAAGGAGCACCTGGTTTCCGGTGTCCACCACCGAGTGGATGCCCTCCGAAAGCATGGCGGAGCTGCCCGTGATCGTCGCAGCAACGAACTTGGTCGCGGCGATGAGCGCGTTGCCGGTCAGCGCCGCGTAGATGACTTTCTTCGAGCCACTCGCCATGTCTAAGGGTCCGCGCAAGAATAAATGCCCATTCTTGGGCGCAGTCTAATAAAGGGCGCCCGTCTGGCAAGGCGCGAGGAGCAAATAATATCCAGATATATGAGCATCTGTGCAGTTCGGCCGCTGAGGCGGCCTAGCCCTCCGCTCGACAGGCTCGCTGCGGAAGGCGGCGAGCAACGAAGCCAGGCGGGATGCATCGGCGTCCAAGAATCGGTAGTTATTCTTGCGCGGGCCCTAGCCGCGGGCATCCATCGCACGCATGCGCCGGAGCTCCAGCTCTTCGTAGCGTTTCCTGAGGCCGGGAAGCGCCGCTGCGGGCACCAGGAGCGCCAGTGCTCCCACCAGCGTCAGGGGGTAGTACATTTCGTAAGGCTGCTTCTGGAGGAGGCTCGCGATTCCGACCGCCAGTGTCAGGAGCCCGAAGAGCATCGCTGCCTTCATCCCGCCCAGAACGAACCTCTTCGCCTTGCCCGTTCCGCCGAGCATTCCGAGGATGCCACAAAAGACACCCAGGGCAGAGCCTCCGATGGCGCCGAACCAGACAGACCATCCGGTCGAGTCGGCTCGCGGACCGTGCGGAGCTTCCGAAAACTGAACGAGCTCGAGCTCCGAGAGCCATACCTGGCCACGCCCTGGCAGCACGACGTTGATGCGAAGTCGATCGGGCGGTGTCGGGCTGTTCATGGCGTTGAACGGCAATTCGATCGGCCTCCAGTCCGAGGATGGAGCCGGTTCGAAGACGGCGAGTACTTCACGAAGGCCGTTGCGGAAGCCGGTCCGATGAAAGGCCTCGCCGGGTAGTAGAGGATCACACCGAGCGAGAAGAGATCGCTCCTGCCGTCGATCGTCCCATCGCTGAAGAGCTCCGGCGACATGTACCCGGGCGTTCCCATCAGCTCGCCGGTAGCAGTGAGATCGGGTGCCTCGACCTTCGCGATACCGAAGTCGACGATTTTGACCGCAGGCCCCGGCCCCAAGAGAACGTTTGCCGGCTTGATGTCGCGGTGCACGACGCCTTGACGATGCGCGTAGTCCAGCGCCCCGCCCAACTGGACCCCGACTCGCCGTACCGTCTCGGGATCGGGCAGTCCGTCGTCCAGGAACGATGACAAGTCACGACCCGGGAAGTACTCCATGACGATGAACGGTTCGGGTGCTCCCGCTACTTCGATCTCACCGATATCGTAGACAGTAATAATGTTGGGATGCGCGAGCTTTCCAGCGCTCTTGGCCTCGTGAAAGAAGCGGTCCATGAAGACCTTCTTGCGGGACGGGTCCACGCGGAACGCCACGTTGATCAGCTTGATCGCGACGTCGCGGCCGATCATGGGATCGGTCGCCCGATACACCACACCCATGTTCCCGCGGCCGATCTCCTCGAGAACGTCGTACCGTGAAATCTTCTTCGGGATCACAGAGTTACGGCATACTCCTCGTACCCGCCTCCGCCCCACGATGAACTGCCAGGCTACGAAGCGATGAAGGGCTAAAGCAATTCTCGTTCCGAAACGGACAGGGCCTTGATTTAACATCGTAACATCGACTTCCATGGTGAAGTAACATCGGCTTCTCTGGTGAAATACCCACCCCTAACCGAGTGGTTTTCCCTACGTCCTAAGTCACAGCGGCGCCAGGGCAACTCGTCCCATGCTGGGTCGAACATAAGGCCATTTGAACAGTACATTCGAGCATCGGCCACTTGCGTTTTCCTCTCGGCGGTGAAAAGGACCCGGCCGGCGAGAAGCTGATAGGTCATGATACCCATGGAGTAGATGTCCGAGCGGTGGTCGATCCGATCACCCTTGCACTGCTCGGGAGATCTGCGCCTCTGCGTTATGTTTTCTCCCGAATCAGGCCTTCCGCGGATTCGGTGACCTGCGCTCCGGATCGGGTGGATGCCCGTTTCTCTTTGCGCCTTTGCGTTGAGTTCTCCGGTGTCATCCTTCTGCGGATTCGATTGACAGCGGTCTCCTTCCTTGATTCCTTCGTGGGTTCCAGGGTTCCGGCAATTCCGGGGTTCCGTGTGATCTCTTGGCCACTTTTTTTGTTGTGGCTTTTTTCTCACCAGTTCGTCAGCATAATCTGCTCGAAGGCGTTCTCCAGACCGGACAGCTCCCGTGGCGTGGCCTGCCCGTCGCTCAATGCCGCGTCGACCCGCTCCAGCGACGCGGCCGTCTCGAGCGATACCCCGCGGTCGATGAAGCGCCTCGCCGCCCGGCGAAAAGTGTCGCCCTCCATGACGCGGTGAAGTCGTCGTCGCGAGGCAAGCCTCCCCGTTTCGGTCCACTTTCCTAGGCAAACGTGGAGGCAATCGAGCTCCTCGTCGAGCAGCTCGGCGAGCCGGCTCGTCTGGAGGTTGTCAAGCTCGGGGGGTTGGCTGGCCTCGAGCAGCTCCCCGGCTGCCCGGGACGCCCGTCTCCGCTGATTCTGCCTGAGGCTGATCTCCAGATCGACGAGCCGCACGCCGGCTCTGAAGGAAGCTCGCTCGAGACCCAATCCGCCAGGCCTTCCGGAACGAGACGGCCAGAGATCTTCTGAGAAAACGACGCCCTCCTCCAGCAGTGGGTCGAGCAACTCGCTCAGAGAGAGATGAAGCGGGCTGACGCGTCGTCCTTGAACGAGCAGCACGCTTATCGCCCCCGTCGCGAGAACGAGCAGTGATGCCATACCCACCAGCGTTGCGAGGACAGGCAGACGGTGTCGCCACCCGGTCTGAAACCGAACCGTTTCCCTGAAGACCGAGTAGCAGTCCTCACAGCGAGTCAGATGCTCGAGCACCTCCTCTCGCTTGTTTGCGTGCAGCCGACGATCGATGAAGGCGGCGAGCTCCTCCGCCGCCGGGCAATGCTGGTCCGTCATCTGGGGCTCCCTCAACCCATCCCGTGCTCGAACCCGCTACTCCTGCCGTGAATTCCTGGCCCTTTTCGGCGCTGACTGCGTTGCTCCTCCTCGAAATATCTAGATATGACTTCGTCGGAGCGCCTTGCCAGCACCAAAAATGGCGTCGGACTTCACCGACAGGACCAGCGGGTTCAAGCACTTGGTCTTCCGCTTAGACGGCCCGCGACCCCAGACTTACGGCTCCGATGTGATAATTCACACAAATCTCTCGGCCTGGGCTGACCTATGAACGTCGCCACCTGCTCGGCCGTTATTCCTTTTTGTTCCAGCAACATACGGAGTCGGCGCTCGATCCGGAGAAGCTCGAGCGATACGAGGCGGCACTTCAAGCGTTGAAACCGGAGGACCGAGAGGCCATTATTGCCCGAGTGGAGCTCGGGATGAGCTACGCGGACATCGCCCTCGAGCGCGGAAAACCGAGCTCCGACGCCGCGCGTATGGCGGTGAGCCGGGCGGTGTCCCGTCTGGCGGAGAAGATGCGCGAACTCGGACAATGACGAAAGAGCCGAAAGGGCCGACCGACAAAGACGACCTCGATTCCCTGGCGAAGCAAGTCTCGGACGGAATCGACGTGGACTGGTCGAAAGCCGAGTCCAGAGCGAGCACACCCCAGGAGCGCGGGCTGCTCGACGCCCTCCGAGACATTGCGCAGATCGCGGACGTTCATCGCGGCCTGTCGAAGGAGGGAGACGACGAGCTCGCGCACACCCTCCACAAGTCCGCAGAGGCGCCCTCCCGAGACCGGAAGCCGCCCTCTCCGGCCCTCCCGTCAAAGAGAGCGAGCCTCGAGTTCGCTCCCGGGACGCTCTTTTCGGACCGATACACCATCGTCGAGCGTATCGGCGGCGGCGGCATGGGTGTGGTCTACAAAGCGTTGGACCGCGAGCTGCAGCGACCGGTGGCTCTCAAGCTGCTCCGCGCGGAAGCCGCGGGTCGTGCGGCGAGCCTCGAGCGGTTCCGGCGAGAGCTCGACCTTGCCCGTCAGGTGACCCACCTCAACGTCTGCCGCGTCCACGACACCGGGGAAAGCGAGGGCCTCCGCTACATCAGCATGGAGTACGTGGACGGACAGACGCTCGACGAGTTGATCCAGTCCGTCGGAAGCCTGTCGCCGCGGCAGACGGTCACGATGGCGCGCCAGGTGTGCGCAGCGCTTCGCGCGATTCACGAATGCTCCATCGTCCACCGCGATCTGAAACCCAGCAACATCATGCTCGACCGCTCCGGCCGCGCCGTGGTGATGGACTTCGGCATCGCCTATCACCCCGGTGGCGACAAGATCACCATGGAAGGGGAGGTCCTCGGCACGCTCGCCTATCTCTCTCCCGAGCAGGCCGACGGCGAGAAAGTGGACGGCCGATCGGACGTCTACGCCCTGGGGTTGATTCTCTTCGAGATGCTCACCGGCAGGCGCGCCCCGGGAGACAACAAGCGAATCCCGATGGCGCTTCGCGAAAAGGAGATCTGCCCGCCGCCGAGCCAGTTCACGCCGGAGGTGGCACCGGCCCTGGATAGGGTGGTCCGGCGCTGTCTCGAGCGGGATCGCGACCGACGATACGAGAGCGTGGACGAGCTCGACCACGAGCTCGCCGACATCGAGGAAGCGGGCTCGGGCGTGCTCGCGCCACTCCCCGCCCGCTCGACCGCCGGCAGATGAGTGGCTCATCGCCCTCCCGGTGACGGCTGTGCTGAGCCTCGCGCTCTATTTCGCTGTCCGCCCCCACCCCCCACGGAGCCCGTCCGCATGGCGATCCTGCCTGTCGTGTACGACGGCAGTCCCGAACACGACTATCTCCAGAATCTGCTTCCCGTCGTTCTCGGTGACGAGCTGGGAGGATCACCCTTGCTGGAGCTCGCGCCCATGTCCTCGGCGCGAGGTTTCGAGGCCGATGAAGACCCGGCGTCGGTCGCCAATCAGCTCGGTGTCGATTTCCTACTACGCGGGCGTGCCACCGAGTCGGGTGAAACGATTCAGGCCCGCTTCGAGCTTCTGAATACCACCGGAGATGTCGCTTGGGAAACCGAGCTGACAGCGAGCGCCGCCTTCATTGCTCGATGAACCAGCGGGTGGTGTCCTCGAGAAAGCCGCCGGCTTCCACGCCGTCCTGGTGGGCCCCGATAACGTCGGTCTCGAACCCGGTGGTTGTGAAATAGATCTCGTAGGCGAAGAGGTTGGGAGAGCGAACCTGCGTGAAAGGCAAGTCGAGCTCGACCCGTCCCGCCCTGAGGTAGAGCTCGTCGGGCAAGAGCTCGAGGCGAGCGTAGGCGTTGTCGACGCCCACGTGGTCGAATCCTTTCCGCTTGCCGTCTTCATCCTTCTCCCAGCTGTAGAAGAGCGTATCGTCGATCCAGTAGGCGAACCGATCGCCGAGATTGCCGGCGCTCAGGACCTTCACAAGCCCGAACGTCTCCGCGTCTCCGTCTTCTTCGAAGGTCTGGCGCAACGTGGCTCGAGCGCTGATGGGAACCGATCGGATCCAGTCCCGAACGTCGGAGGTCTCCCCTTGGAGTCGAAAGCCCCGCTCCTTGAACTGCTCACCGAGCGGGCTCAGTTTCGGGAACCCGTCGTGACAGAAATGACAAGGCAAGCTGTAGCGACGGGCAAATTGCGGCAGGGCCTCCACCGTCGCACTGAAGGTGGCGGACAGGACGAGTGTCCACAGGATTCGCTCGAGACCGCACACAACGACGCGCTGGTTCACAGACTCCGGATTCGGCACTTCATTCCTTTGGAGAGATTGCGATCTTTTAACATAACACAATCAACTAGTTGGCGGTTTCACAAGACGACGCCCTCTTGGTGTCGGGAGCACTCGTTTGCAGAGAGAAGCACCTCTGATACAGAATCTAGTGCCGTTCCAGCGCGACTCGCCGGCCAGGCAGAAGAATCCGGGAAATCCGCTCCCGTAGTGAGCGGACCTTCTCACCCGGCCGATCTCCAGGGGACGGCAACAGCGTCACAACGATCCCACGTCGAAAGGAGGGCGCAAATGGACCTTTTGAAGATCGCGAGCGTGCCGGGGGCCATCGTCGATCCGGAAACCACAGTTGTGGCCGCGGTCAAGCTGATGGCGGAATGTCGGGTAGGTGCCGTCGCCGTGACCGAGGGCGAGACCCTGGCCGGCATCTTCACCGAGCGCGACCTCATGATCCGCGTGGTCCTCGAGGGCAAGGATCCAGGCTCCACCCGGGTCTCCGACGTCATGACCGCCGATTGCGTATCCGCCAGGAAGGACATGTCCATGGGCGAAGCGCTCCTTCTGATGACCGAGAAACACTTTCGTCATCTGCCGCTGGTGGATGAGAAGAACAAGGTGCTGGGATTGCTCTCGATCCGGAACGTTCTCCAGCACCGGGTGGAAGAGGTCAGCAACGAGCTCGACTCGCTGGTCAACTTCTTCACCGCCGACGGCATCGGGGGATAGCTCCGCCGAAGTCCGATGAAGTCGCTCCGAAAGACTCTGACGTTCACGGTTCCGGAGCGCATGGAGTTCATCAATATCACGCCGGAGGTCGAGGAAGCGGTTCGCGAAAGCGGCGTTAGCGAAGGCTTGTGCCTCGTCAACGCGATGCACATCACCGCCTCGGTTTTCATCAACGACGACGAGCCGGGGCTGCACGACGACTACAAGCGATGGCTCGAGTGGCTGGCGCCGTTCGATCCGAGTCCGGAGCGCTATCACCACAATCGCACCGGAGAGGACAACGGAGACGCTCACCACAAACGCCAGGTAATGGGGCGCGAGGTGGTGGTGGCCATCACCGGCGGAAAACTCGATTTCGGGCCGTGGGAACGGATCTTCTACGGTGAGTTCGATGGGCGCCGCCCCAAGCGCGTGCTGATCAAGATTATCGGGGACTAAATTAGATGCCTCTCCTGTCCTTCCTGTGGAGCGATCTAGCTCGAAATGTGCGCAACTAATTGAAGCTAAGTACCTTATCGGCGAGAGCTCTCCTTCGATTCTTGATCTCCGTTTGAACCCTTTGTTCGGAGCCCCCGCCGGAGGCTCCTTCGTCCGTCGCCCACACTGCTGCTGACCACGGAGCGGAGCCGGGGTCAAGGCCGGCGCAGCCGCCGAGCGCAGCGAGGGGAGCCTTTACCCCGGCGAGCACCGTGGTCCGCTGGATGGGCGATGGCCGACGCCGCCTCCTTTGGATCCACAGAAAGGGCAGGAGAACCAATTAGATTAGAAAGGCCCGGCCAGCTCGGCTTCCTCTTCCGTCTCCACGGAAACGACGGGAGCCGTCACCAGGTTGCCCTGCTCGCAATGCAGCTCCATGCGCATGCCGATCCCGATCCCGATCCAGCGCTGTTTCAGGAAGCTGCCTCCGAAGCTGGCGCCGCAGAGCAGCGCTTCGAACGGAATCGGAAAGAACTCCTCGCTCTGGACGAGGACCCGGGAGCTCCGGGGCTCGATCAACGTGAGCCGGTACTTGGTACGCGTCGTGGTGACGGTAAGTTGCGTCAGCGGCTCCAACTCCGTCGGATCCAGGCCGCCGCGCTCACTCAGCTCCTGGGCAAATCCGTCGAGCGTGCAGACACGCGGCACGGATTCCCCCTCGAGACTTTCTGAAGTTTTCGGATTCTGGTCGTCGCCGGAGCGTTCCCGGCTCTCGACGGCAGAGCGAATGTCCTGGTTGACTCGGTTGCTCATAGTCCGCTCCTGATAGTGAGGTGGTGAAAAGACGTACCTCTGTCCCAGGCGAGAAGCGTGCCAGCGGAAACGGGTGGAAAAAGGGTCAGAGTGTAGTGATTCTCCCCCGCTTTTCGAGAACTGGGTGACATAAAGTGTTCGGATCGGCGGATCGAGGGTTATTTCACCAGCTTCCCGTCTCGCACCCAGACGTCGCCAGCGACCGTGACGGTGGCGTCGGGAAAGAAGTTCCAGCGCACGTAGCCGCCGGTGACCTTGCCCCCGAGCTCGGAGTTGTCTCCGAGCGACAGCCGAATCACCCCCGCTCCGTAGCCGTAGTAGGGGATCCAGGGATTTTCATCGGGAATAGTGAGGAGCGGGTTGAAGCCCAGTGCGAACTCGCGAAACGATTTCCCCGCCTCGCCGGCCTCGTTCGCCTCGCGCCGGGCCGCTTCGATGCCAGACTCGGCGCTCGAGCGGACGACCTTGCCGTTCTCGAAATCCAGGGTGAGACCGTGGACCGGTCGCCCACCCCATTGTGACGGTGGAAACACGATGCGACCCTGGACCGATTCCTCTATGGGCGCGACGCGCAGCGCACCGGAGGGAAGCTCGATCTCGCGATCGATCAACACGTTCGCTTTCGTCGTCCGTGCCGCCGAGGCGTCGCCGTCCTGTCGCGTCACCGGCCGGTCACCGATACGAAACGCCAGATCCGTTCCCAGCGGCGTCCTGACATGAATCTCGTTCTCCCGCATGGCTGACTCGAAGCGTTCTTGATGCTGCCCGATCGCGCGATAGTCCGAGTCGAGGACCGCGCGCTGATACGTCGCTTCGATGAGGTGTCGGGCTGGCAAAGGCTGTCCCGGCAGGACGAAGGCGCTCCCGTTCTCGAGCCAGTGAAAGTGGATGGTCCGGCCGAGGCCGTCGCGGAGGTTATCCTGAATGGCGGCGTAGACAGGCTGGCCTGGGTTCGCGCCTGGAAGCATGATGGAGGCATCGACGCCTTTCAGCATCTCGCGGAGTCGCTCCCGAGAGGCCTTGCCTCCGGCCAGAAGTGTACTCTCGCTCCAGCTCTCTGGCACGGGCTGGCCCATCACGTCCATGACGCCGAGGTCGACCGCGCCGGAGCGCATCACCTGATAGCGAAGGTGAGGAATGAGCTCATCGAAAAGGCCCGGATGGGCTACGGTGAGAAACGTCTCGCCCTCTTTCAGGGCTAGCCGCTCGACGATCGTCTTCGCCATCTCCTCCCACTGCATCGTGAAACGAGGCGGCACCGTCTGCCCCGCCACCGTCCCGCAACTCGCCAGCGTGATCCCGATGACAAGAATCTTTTTCAACACGTTCGTTCTCCTGAAGTCCTTCCGGACTCTGCGCCTTCGCCCCTTCGCGTTGGTTGCCAGGATACTTTCCGCTAACGATTCGGCCCGGTGTTCCATTCGCCTTTGTTCCGGGGTTCCGTGTGGTCTTTTTGCCGACCCTCTTCAGAGGCTGCTTTTGCGCGGTCCCTTCTTTGCGCCTTCCTTCGCGATTATTTTCCCGAAGCCTCTGGGTTCTTCTTCGCCAGGAGCCACCCCACCCCGAAGAAAGCGGCTCCCGCGCCGGCCATGGCAAGCATGGTGCGCATCTCGGGGCTCCCGATAAACATGAACATGGACCAGGTCACGATGACCAGCCCGAAGATCTCGAGCCCGCGACCGACGAAATACCGCGTCCACCTGAGCCAGTTGATCTGCTTCTTCTTCACGAGTAGCTGTCTCTCCGGAAAAATCCAGAACTTAACGCAAAGGCGGAAGGCGCAAAGCGCGCATCGGGTTCGCCACGCGAAACCTGAACCAGGTTTTCAACTCGACCGGTCCGGTAGTTGGTCCCGGATACGCCCTTTGCGTCTTTGCGACTTTGCGTTTCGAATTCCCGAATCAGCCGTCCACGGATTCTATTGGGCGCGATCCCCTGTTTCGTTTCTCTGCGCCTCTGCGCCTCTGCGTTCAAATTCTTCCGAACTTCCTCTCGATCTGCTCCAGACCGATCCGTAGCGTGGTCGGACGTCCGTGAGGGCAGACCGTGGGTCGTTTCGTGCGCCAGAGCTCGGCGACGATGTAGTGCATCTTTTCCATCGCGAGCTCGAGGTGCACCTTGATCGCGGCGTGACAGGCGAGCCGGGCCGCGATGCGGCCGTGGGCATCCACGAAGGAGGCCGAGCGACACTCCCGCTCCCGTTCGGCCAGGGCGGAACGAATGAGACCGATCGAGTCGAGCCCGCTCAGCGAGCCTGGTACGGCCCGTACGATGTATCCGTCGTTACCGAACGGCTCGATGTCGTAGCCGAAGGCCGTGAATCTCGAAAGCTCCTCCTCCATCGTGATTCGCTCGGAGGGCGAGAGCTCGAGCGTCACCGACGTCAGGAGCAGCTGCTGTCCGACCTCATGCTGCCGTTCCACCAAGTCCTCGTAGAGGATTCGTTCGTGCGCGGCGTGCTGGTCGATGAGCCAGATGTTCTCCTCGTCCGAAGCCAGAATGAAGCTGTCACGAAACTGCCCGATGGGTGTGGGCGGCCGATCCGCGAACTCGGCAAAAGCGGGTGTCTGACCTTCGGCGGTGGCCAGCTCGCCGAACAATACCTCGGCCACGTCGGTGCCGGAGAGCCCGGAGGAGCTCGCCGACCCAAAGCCTGGCACCGGCTCCGAAGCGCGTGACGCTCCACCTCCGACCGGCGGCCAGGACCTGGATTCCCCCGTCCGGCCTCCCGAATGAAGAAGAGGCCCGCCGCCCAGAGAGATCTCTGGGGCTCTTCCCTCACCGTAGAGCGAGTTCTTGATCATCGAGAAGACGGCGTTATGAACGAGCTGCTGATCCATGAATCGTACTTCGCTCTTGGCCGGGTGCACGTTCACGTCCACTTTCTCCGGCGGCAGGTCGATAAAGAGATAGACGAGCGGTGTTCCGGATTTCGAGGAGACCTGGCGATAAGCCTCCAGGACGGCGTGCGTCAGAATGCGATCTTTCACCGGACGGCCGTTGACAAAGAGGTGCAGGCGCTGGGAGGTTCCCCGAGCCTCGGCGGGAGGCGACAACCAGCCTGCCATCGAAAGACTTCCGACCGACTCCTCGAGGGAGATCGTGCTCTCCACCCAGCTTTTCTCGATCTGGTAGAGACGCTCACGACGCGTCGCGACCGCCGGGGCATCCAGCACCGTTCGCTTGCCGTGCTCGAGCCGAAAGTGCACACGGGGAAACGACGCCGCCAGGTTCGACAGAAGGTGCGCCACGTGCGACGCCTCGGTAACGTCCGCCTTCAAGAACTTTCGCCGCGCGGGCACGTTGAAGAACAGACGCCGGACATCGATGATGGTTCCCGGAGGCAAGCCCAGTGCGTGGTCCCGTACGAGCGCGCCTCCCTCGACGGTGAGCTCGGTACCGCTCTCCTCGGAGGCTTCGCGAGTTTGAAGGACCATGTGACTGACGGATGCGATCGAGGGCAAAGCTTCTCCACGGAAACCGAGCAACGCGATCCGCGAGAGATCTTCGGTCGCAAAGAGCTTGCTCGTGGCGTGACGTTCGAGCGCCAGGTGGGCTTCCTCGGACGTCATTCCGGTGCCGTCGTCGGCGACCCGAATCCGCTCCTTTCCGCTCTTTTCGATGAGAACGAAAACGGAGCGCGCCTCGGCGTCGAGGCTGTTCTCGACGAGCTCCTTGACGACCGAAGCCGGGCGGTCGACCACCTCGCCGGCGGCGATCTGGTTCGCCAGCGCGTCCGGCATGCGGTGGATGCGTGTCATTGTGAAGAATCGGCCACGATTTCGGACAGATCGGCCACCCGATTGAAGAGCGTATCGAGTGCGTTCAGGAGAGCGAGCCGATTGGCCCGCAACGTCTCGTCTTCGGCCATGACAAGAACCTCGTCGAAGAACCGATCCACCTGCGGCCGGAGCGTTGACAGCGTCTTCAAGGCGATGTCGTACTCGGTGCCCTGGATCTCCATATCGGCCCGGGGCGAGACTTTCCTGAGCGCCTGGTACAGCTCGTCTTCCTCTTCGTCGACGAAGAGCGCAGGATCCACGGCATTCGGGCTCTGGTCGCTCAGGATGTTTCGTACCCGTTTGAACGCGATGGAGAGCGCTTCGAAATCCTCACTACCTCTCAGCGATCGGATCGCCTCCAGGCGACGTCTCAGATCGGTCAGCGGAAAAGTGAGCGCCCCGAGGGCGAATACGGCGTTGACTTCGTCGTAGCGAAAATCGCGCTCGAAGACGTAGCGCAGGCGCTCGACGAAGAACTCCCGCAGCTTCGTCGGAGCCTCTGCGTCAACTTCATCGTGAAGCTCGCCGACGATGCGAAGTGCTTCTTGAAGGAGCTTCTCAGGCGAAACTTCGAGAGGAAAGTCCAGTCGCTGCTCGGATTCGAGGAGCAGGCGGATCACGCCCAGCGCGGCCCGCCTCAAACCGAAGGGATCGCGCGATCCGGTCGGTGCGACGCCTGCCGAGAACATGCTCGCCAGAGTGTCCAGCTTGTCGGAGAGCGATACCACCACGCCTTCTCGATTGAGCGGGAACGGATCGTCTTCGCCGAGACCCAGCGGGTAGTAATGCGAGTAGACCGCCTTCCAGACCGCCTCGGGCTCTCGTTGCTCACGGGAGTAGATCCCTCCCATGACGCCCTGGAGCTCGGGAAACTCGCCTACCATGCCGGTGAGCAGGTCACACTTCGAGAGCTCGACGGCGCGGCGCACCGGAATCTCTCTCGCGTGGCACCGGTGGGCAATCCACTGGGCGAGGGGAAGCATACGCTCGACCTTACGCCGGTAGCTCCCGAGCTTCTTGTGAAAGAGGATTCCTTCGAGCTCATCACCACGCTCCGCGAGCGGTCGTGCGAGGTCGTCGTCCCAGAAGAACTTGGCATCGCGCAGCCGCGCGACCACGACCCGCTCGCTTCCCCTCCGAATGTACCCATGCGGATCCGAGCCCACGTTCGTGACCGCGACGAAGCTGGGTCTGCCCTCGAGGGGAAAGTAATGCTGATGATGGATCAGAACGGTGTGTCTCACCTCGTCCGGCAGAGCCAGAAACTCTTTGGGGTAGGTGCCGAGCACCGCGCCCGGCCACTCGACGAGCTGCGCCACCAGATCGGTGTCCAGCCCGGGAGCCCGCTTGGCCTTGGCCTTCTTCTCCAGTTTCTGAACCGCCTTCTCGAGCCTCGTGCGCCGCTCCAGCGGATCGAGGATTACGAAGTTCTTCTTGAGTCCTTGCGCGAGCGAGCGGAACGTCGAGACGGTGAACGGAGCGCCGGGCTTGGCTCCTTCCGGTGCCAGGAATCGGTGGCCGTACGACTTGCGACCCGTTTTGACGGAAGCTCCACCTTCGATTAGTATCTCCAGCGGGACGACTTTCGTTCCGAATATGCCGACCATCCATCGAATCGGCCGGCCGAAGGGAAAAGGCCCTTTCCCGTCCGAAAGGACCGCGTCCCAGTTCATGAACTTGGGAAAAGCCAGGCTGCGGAGGGTCGCGGCCATGATTCGAGGCAGCAGCTCGACGGCTCTTCTTCCTTTGACTTTCTTGTGGAAGCCGACGTACTCCTTCCCGTTTTGCTTCTCCACGATCTCGAGCTTCTTCGGATCGATCCCGTTCTTCTTGGCGAAGCCGAGGGCCGCCTTGGTCCAACTCCCCTCGTCGTCTCTGGCAATCTTGAGGGGTGGGCCGGTTACCGTTTCCTCACGGTCCTCCTGTTTTTCGGCCAGCTTGGGGACCTGCACCACGAGCCGTCGCAACGTCCCGTAGGCCTCGAGCTTCTCGTGATCCAGAGCGGCCCGATCGAGCTCCCTGGCGAGCCGCTCCCGAAGCTCTGCGATCAACGGAGACAACCACGAGGCGGGAATCTCCTCGCAGCCGATCTCCCACAGAAAAGGAAGCTTCTTCATGCCGGCGCCTGCTCCGCCTCCTCCTGGTGCACTTCGAGGGTCGCGACGTGGGCCGCGGCCACCGCGCAGGCAAGGTTTCGAACCTTGAGAATGTGAGCCGTCCGCTCACTGACGGAGATCGCGCCCCGGGCGTCGAGAACGTTGAACACATGCGAGCTCTTCAGACAGAACTCGTAGGCAGGAAGGACCATGCCCGCTTTCAAGAGTCGATCGCCCTCCCGGAGATAATCTTCGAAGTGACGACGACACATGTCGACGTCCGCACTTTCGAAGCTGTACTGCGTGCCTTCCACTTCGTCACGGTGTCGGACCTTTCCGTAGGAAACACCCGGTGCCCATTCGAGATCATAGACGTTGTCCACGCCCTGGAGGTACATGTCGAGACGCTCGAGGCCGTAGGTAATCTCGACAGAGATCGGACGAAGCTCGAGGCCGCCCGCCTGCTGGAAGTAAGTGAACTGGGAGATTTCCAGGCCATCCAGAACCACTTGCCACCCGATCCCCCATGCGCCCAGTGTGGGTGACTCCCAGTCATCTTCCTCGAAGCGGATGTCGTGCACGGCGGGATCGATGCCGCAGACAGCCAGGCTGTCCAGATAGAGATCCTGGATGTCTGGCGGAGAAGGCTTCAAGATCAGCTGGAGCTGGTGGTGCTTGTACAAACGGTTGGGGTTCTCACCGTAGCGCCCGTCTGCCGGCCGACGGGACGGCTGAACGTAGACCACTCTCCAGGGCTCGGGCCCAAGGACTCGGAGAAACGTTTCGGGATGCATGGTCCCGGCGCCCATCTCGATATCGTACGGCTGGTTCACGAGGACACCCATGTCGGACCAGTATTCGGTCAGTGTAAAAATCAGCTCCTGAAGCGTCATGAGAGCTTTTCCCGTTTCTCCTCACGCATCATATCTTCCAGAATCTGATGCGACGGCAACTCCTTTTCCAGTTGCTCCTGGATCAGCTTGTAGTTCAGCACCGCGAGCTCGCGTAGCGCCGCGTCGGATGCCGGCGGCCGGATGTCTTCGGGAGCGAGCGACCAGATCTCGCCGAGATATTCGAGCGTCTCGGCGCCGAGCGGCACGCCCCGGAAGTGACAGCCACGACAGCCGAGCCGGTGCTCCTCCGGCACATAGAACGTGTCCGAGCCGGCGAGCGCCTTTCCGCAAGAGGCACAAGTCTTTCGCCGAGGGTAAAAGCCAACTAGTCTCAGAAGCCACGATTCGAAGTAGCGAGCCTTGGTCTCGGCGTCTGCCGAGCGCGTCAACGACCCAATGGAGGCACGAAGCAGGCGATAAAGGCGCACATTCGGGTCGTGCTCGGGTGCGAAGGAGTCCACGAGGTCTAAGAAGTATGCGAGCGTTGCCGCGAGAATCGGTTCCCCTAGCTCGGAAAACCTCGAGCGGACTATATCACAGCGATCCACCGAGACCAGCTCACGCCCTTCCTTCTCGAAGTACGTGAGCTCGACTTCGTTGCCGATCTCGAGAGAGCCACCGTGTCTCGAGCGCGTGCGCCTTGCCCCCTTGGCGATGCCCCGGAGCTTTCCGCGCTCGAGGGTGAAGAAGACGACAATCTTGTCCGCCTCACCGACACGGTAGCTGCGGATGACGATGGAGGTGGCTCGCCTTACCGGCATATATCTAGATATTATTCACTTCTCGCGCCTTGCCAGACGAGCGCCCTTTATTAGACTGCGCCCAAGAATGGGCATTTATTCTTGCGCGGACCCTAAAGCCGAGTCAGAAAATAGGCCCCCAGCCCGAGAAACAGGAAGAAGCCGCATAAGTCGGTGGCCGTAGTCACGAAGACCGAAGAGGCAAGGGCAGGGTCGATCTTCAGCCAGCGCAAGGCCAGAGGGATGAGGGTTCCGACCACCGCGGCCACCAGAAGTGTCCCCACCATCGCCAGTGCCAACACCATTCCGATGAGTGAATCCCCTTTCCAGAGGTATCCGGCGATGCCCACGAGGACCCCCATGAGGATTCCGTTGACGACACCGACCGTCACTTCCTTGAAGAGCGCCTTGCGACTGTTGGCCCAATTCAACTCGCCGAGCGCCATGCCGCGCACCATGACCGTCAGCGTCTGGATTCCGGCATTGCCTGCAAGGAGCGGCACGACCGGCATAAAAACGGCCAGGATCGCGAACTGCTCGATGGTGCCCTCGAACTGTGCGACGACCAGCGCTGCGAGGAAAGCGGTGAAGAGGTTGACGACGAGCCAGGGAATCCGCATCCGCACCGAGGTCCGCGGACGGCTGAACACGCGCTCACCCACATCGAGTCCGGCCAGGCGGTACATATCCTCGGTCGCCTCTTCCTTGATCACGTCGATGACATCGTCCACCGTGATCACACCGACCAGCTTGTTCTGATCGTCCACAACGGGAATCGCCAGAATGTTGTACCGGGCCACGAGCTGCGAGACCTCTTCCTGGTCGGTATCGGTGGTGACCCGGATGACGTCGGTCTCCATGATCTCGTTGAGCTGGGTCTCGGGTCGCTTGAGGAGGAGCTGGCGGAGCGAGAGCACTCCGACGAGGTTGCGGTGCTCGTCGACGACATAAATATAAAAGACCATTTCCAGATCGCCGGCCGCCTGGAGCTGGGCGATGACTTCTCCTACGGTCATGTCCTCGTGCAGGGAGAAGACCTTCGGGCTCATGATCCGGCCCGCCGTCTGCTCGGGGTACTGGAGCAGGTCCTCGACTTCCGAGGCCTCCCGCTGACGCATCGCGCCCAGGATCTCCTCCTGGAGCTCGTCGGGGAGACCGGCTACGAAACCGGCCGCGTCGTCGGGATCCAGCTCCTGGAGGACTTTGGAGATCTCGGCGGCCGACATCCCGCCCAGAAGCTCCACGCCCCGCGCCGGCCCGAACTCGGACAGCGCCTCGCTGGCCAGCTCCAGGTCGCGCTGGTACAGAACCTGAAAAATGGGCTTTCGGTTGTTTTCCTGGAGCTCGCCGAGAATCCCGGCGATATCGGAAGGGTGGAGCCGACTAAGTATGTTGTAGGCGTTGACCACGGCGCCGCGTGCGACGAGTTTCCGCACGGTCTCGGCGAGAAGAGGGGTCCGGGTCAACGGCATGGCTTCTACTCGGAACTGGTTCGTTCATTTCTGGACGATTGTAAGACTAGCACATCGAGGAACGGCTTGACTAGCCATACGGGGCGCAATCGACTTCCGTTCATGCGACCTGTTTTCGATAGTTCCAGAACGAATCCCAGGCGCCCGTGCTTCGGAAGACACAGCGCAGTGCGAGCATTGCATCGGCCCCAGCGGCGTGCCATCTCATCCCGACTCGCTTCATCCTTTGTTGCATAACGTGGCTCACGGCACTTTCCACGGCACCGCTGCCGATGTAGTAGCCGCTTTGTCGAAACGTTCTGTATTTCATTCGATGCCCGTTTCTCTCGAGGTAGCCGGTGAGCTTGTCGATCTCTTCGTCTTTGGAACGATGACGCTTTTTCAGAAACCGCAAACCCTCGATCACCTCATCCACGGCGTCTTCGTATAGACGGTCGAGTTGCGATTTGCGCCACTGTGCGGCTTCGTCGGTGCCTTCGCCGAAAACCACCCGTGCCACAGGGCTGATATTCTCGTCGGCGTGATACCAATCAAGGATCTCGACTCGATCGGTGAACAGCTCCTCCGCAAGATTCCAAATCCACGGCGCACCGTCACCCAGGATGACGACCTTGCGAGACTCCGCCCCCATTGAGCAAGAGCGAGGCCACAAAACCTCGCCGAGTGCTTCGGGGCTACCTCGAACCCCTACGACCTGTCGTTCGGTCAACTCTCCGCGTCCGAGCTTGCTCTGCACACGCCCTTGCTCGGTATAAAGGCAGCCTAGCTTGACTTCCTGCCAGCGGCCGTCCACGAATACCATCCCGCCGTCTATCCCTATGTACAGCGGTCCCTTATGGCGTCTGCCCGTTCCAGCTTCCACCTCGTTCGCAGGCTCTTTCGAAAAACCCTCCGCCTTTTTCCCATCGGCGCCTACCAAGCTTTGAATCTTCTCGGAGCTCACGACCACCCCGGTGAACTTTCGCAGCAATTGCTCGCTCGCCGAGCGGTAGGGTTCGATCACTCCTGCCAACAGCGACAACTCTTGTAAGGCTTGCGTGAATCCCTCCTGGTCCACCCGCATCTCTTCCAGCAGCGGATACTTGCCTTGACGACACTCACAGCACTGAGCGTAAACCACACTCAGCTCCACATCCCGACCCGCCAGTACCGTGTGCACCCGGAACGCTCGATGTTGTCGAAACTCCATCGACGCGCCGCATTCGCATGCGCCTGACACACCGAGTCGTTCCGAGCGTTGGCTGAGCGCCTTGCCCAGTACCTCACGCAGGTATTCGCTGCCCTTGACCCGCATCCACTCGTCACACCGTTCGACATCAGCTTCCGCTTCCACGACCGCCTGCCACACTTGCTCCGCGAACTCCTCGGATAGACGACTTACTTCTTTACTAAACTCCTCCCGCGTGATACTGCTTTTCATTGAGGTGTCCCTCCATCGGCCGCTTAGCTGCGACCGTTTTCTTTATTTAGGATTGTGAAGGACACCTCATTTTTCCTTTTATGTCAAGAGAACATTTCTAGTAGAAAAATGATCAAGATCACGAAAAGGTTGCGCCCGCCATACGCGGCTTTTTGTGGCCTGTTTTCTAAATTTTACGGCGGACCAGCGGGTTCGGGCACTAGTGTCCTGTATCAGTGGTTCGTTGCATAAAGCTCGACGCCATTTTGTGTGCTGGCGAGGCGTGGCGACGAAGTCATATCTGGATATTTCGAGGAGCCGCAACGAAGCCAGCGCGCAAAAGGGCCCGAGATTTATGTGACGTACTACTGATACAGGGCACTAGCCTCGGCGGGGCTCGATCCCTAGCTCGGACAAGAGCCGCTTGTTCTCCCGCCACTGGCTCCGAACCTTGACATGGAGCCCCAGGAAGACCTTCGTTCCGAGAAACTCTTCGATGTCCTTGCGCGCTGCCGAGCCGATCTGCTTCAGCATCTTGCCACCTTTTCCAACCACGATACCCTTCTGGGAGTCGCGCTCCACGAGAACGGAGGCTTCGATACGGGTCAGCTCGGCGCCGTCCTCCCAGGCATCGATGCTGACCGCGGTGGAGTAAGGGATCTCCTCCCGGGTGAGCTCGAGAATCTTCTCGCGCACCATCTCGGACACAAAAAACCGCTCGGGGAGGTCCGTCAACGTGTCTTCCGGATACAGGCGCTCTCCCTCCGGAAGGCGCTTCTCCAGGACCTCGACCAGACGATCCACGTTCTCGCCATCGAGCGAGGAGATGGGCACGATCTCGGCGAACGCGTATCGTTTCTGGTAGTCGTCGATGACTGGCAGCGCCCTCGTCTTTTCGACGAGATCCATCTTGTTGATGGCGAGGAGAACGGGCGCTTCGATCTTCTCCAGAAGTCCGAGCACATGCTCGTCCCCCTTCCCGAACCGCTGGGTAATGTCGATCATCAACAACACGAGATCGACCTGCTTGAGGCTCTGAATCGACGCCCGTACCATCATCTCGTTCATGCGATGCATGGGCTTGTGGATGCCCGGCGTGTCGAAGAAGACCATCTGGGCGTCCGGGGTGTTGGCGATCGCAAGGATGCAGTTCCGCGTCGTCTGGGGCTTTTCGGTCACGATGGCCATCTTCTGACCGACCATGCGGTTCAGAAGCGTGGACTTTCCGACGTTCGGGCGCCCGATAATGCTGATGAACCCTGACTTCACCGCGTCGTTGCCTGGTTCGCTGGCGGCACCAGCCGCTCCAGCTCCTCGAGCCAGTTGAGGACGACTTGGAACTCGGTGCGAGAGAGCTCTTCGTCGCTTTGTCTAACGGCCCTCAAACTCGCGCTGCAGATCGGCATATTTTCTATACTGGCTTCCCAGCGCGGTGTCCGCACCGTCATGCGACGGACTTCCCAGAGCGGCAAGCAATCGCCGGACGGCTCTTTTCTTCTCCTCACTGGAAACCGTCTGCACCTCTGCGGGAATGCGGTCGTTCGGCTCGTAGCGTCGCTTCAGGTCGAGATAGGTCGCGTATTGGGCGAGCCGGTCGTTCGCGGCGATGAGGATGTCCCTTCCATCTTCTTTGATGCATCCCGCTTTGCGCAAGTGGTCCAACACGTCCTGCACTTCTCCCGCGGGAAGCCTCGCCTGGGCGGTGATCGCCACGTGAACGCGGGAGGCATCGATCCGCACGTACTTGCCCTCACGCTGCCCCTTGGACAGCAGCCAGCGGAGGATCTCGATGGCGCGTCCGATCCCGCTCTCGGTCAGGAGATTCTGGAGTCGCAAGTCGAGCTCGCGTACCCGGGAAGCGAGCGCGCGCATGATCCGCAGGGTGATCTCCGAGCTGTCCTGGATCATGGCCTCGAAAGTCGAAGCACTGACCTCGATGAGATCGCTGTCCTCGATGACCTGGGCGTTTGCCGAGCGCGGCAGGCTTTCGAGCAACGCCATTTCCCCGAAGAAATCGCCGGAGCCGAGTGTGGCCAGCTCCACCTCGTCCTCTCCGACACGGCGGAAGATGCGAATCCGGCCGCTTCGAATGACGTACATCTGAGAGCCCGGATCGTTCTCCTCGAACAGGATCTTCCCGGCCGGATGGGTTCGCCTGGCATCGGACCAGCTCTCAGGATCTTGCATGGCGCTCGGGGATTCGAGCGAGTCTATCGAACGCGGCCCCGTCGGGGCAATCCGCCGGCGGGAAGGCGTACCGCTAGAACATCCCGAGCTGAAGCTTGGCCGCTTCGCTCATCTTCTCGGGGGTCCAGGCGGGCTCCCAAACGACATCGACTTTCGCCGAGGTTACCCCGTCGACGGCGCCGACTTTGGTCTCGACTTCCGGCGGGAGGGTACCCGCGACCGGGCAGGCAGGTGAAGTCAGGGTCATGTCGATCTCGACCGCACCTTCCGGGCTGGCGTCGATCCGATAGATCAGCCCAAGCTCATAGATGTTCACCGGGATCTCGGGGTCGTAGCAGCTCTTCAGGGCCACGACAATACGATCCTTCAAGGAGTCCTCGCCGGACTCCGGCGCGGTGGATTGTTCGGATGTGGTGTTTTCCTGTTCCGCCATGTTCAGCTACTCCGTGGAGACGGCTTCCGCCTCTTTTGCCAGTGCCGCCCGCAGCGTGTGCCAGGCAAGCGTGGCACACTTCACGCGGACGGGGTAGTCCCGCACGCCGCCAAAGACGGCGAGTTTTCCGAGCTTCGAGCCGTCATTGGGCGCGTCCTTGCCGGTCACCTGATCGTGAAAGGCCTCGAAAATAGCTTCGGCCTCTTCCTCGGTCGTTCCCTTGAGCGTCTCGGTCAACATCGAAGCCGAAGCGGTCGAGATAGCACAGCCCGCACCTTCGAAGGCAACATCCTGAATCACGTCACCATCCATGATCAGGTAGAGCGTGAGCCGGTCCCCGCACAACGGATTGTGCCCTTTCGCTTCGTGAGTGGCGTCCTCGAGCGCGTGAAAGTTCCGCGGCTTCTTGCTGTGGTCGAGAATGACTTCCTGATAGAGCTCGCGAAGATTGTCATTCATTGAATCAGTGCTCGCTCGCCTCCTCGGCTCAGATTGGTTAAGTGAAAATTTCGCTGGCATGATGAAGGCCGGCGACTAGCCGGTCGATATCGTTCTTGTTGTTGTAGAGCGCAAGCGATGCGCGGGCGGTGGCGGGCACCCCGAACCGATCCATGACCGGCTGTGCGCAGTGGTGTCCGGTGCGTACCGCAATCCCTTCCTGATCGAGAATCGTTCCGACGTCGTGGGGATGGATGTTCTCGAGCACGAAGGACAAAACGCTCGCCTTGTGTTCCGCCTCGCCGATGAGTCGCAGACCCGGAACCGTCTTCAGAGCGTCTGTCCCGTAGGCCAGCAGCTCCGCCTCGTAGGCGGAAATCGCGTCCAGGCCGATGGCCTCGAGGTAATCGATGGTCGCGCCGAGTCCGATGACGCCGGCGATGTTGGGGGTCCCCGCCTCGAAGCGATACGGAAGACGGTTGTACGTCGTCTTCTCGAAGCTCACCGAGGCGATCATGTCGCCGCCCCCCTCCCAGGGAGGCATCGCTTCGAGAATCGACTCCCGCGCGTACAAGAGGCCAACCCCGGAGGGCCCGAACATCTTGTGTCCGGAGATGGCATAGAAGTCGGCGTCCAGATCCTGCACGTCGATGGTGATGTGAGGCGCGGCCTGGGCGCCGTCCACCATGACCACCGCGTCCTGCGCGTGGGCCTGCGCCGCGATCTCCTTGACGGGGTTCACCGTACCGAGCGCGTTCGAAACGTGTCCCACCGCCACGAGCTTCGTCCGCGCTGATATCATTCTCTCGACAGCGTCCATTTCCAGCTCGCCGCGATCGTTGATCGGGGCGACTTTCAACGTCGCGCCGGTGGCCTCGCAAAGGAGCTGCCACGGAACGATATTGGAGTGGTGCTCCATGGTGGTGATGAGCACCTCGTCGCCCGCACCCACGTTCGCGCGCCCGTAGCTCTGCGCCACCAGGTTGATGGCTTCCGTCGTACCGCGAACGAACACGACCTCGTGATCGGAGGCCGCGTTCAGAAACCGCTGCGCTTTCGCTCGCGCGCCCTCGTAAGCTCTGGTCGCCCGCTGGGAGAGCTCGTGGACACCACGGTGGATGTTGGCGTAATCGTGCGAGTAGACCTGTACCATCGCATCGATCATCGCCTGCGGCTTCTGGGAGCTCGCCGCGTTGTCGAGATAGACGAGCGGCTTTCCATTGACCTCCTGGTGCAACCCGGGAAAGTCGGCCCTCGCCTTTTCGGCGTCGAAAACCGCCGCCCCGCGCGTTTCTCTGACTGCGCTCATATCACTACTCGTCACTACTCCACGGGGAATCCGTGAAAGGCTCCCCGAACAGGCCGCCTTCCAGCGCCATCCTGACAGACGGAACGCGAATGCGGTCGGCGACCTCGCGTACGAAACCCTGCGTCAGGAGATTCCTCGCCTCGTCGAGGGGAATGCCCCGGCTGCGCAGGTAGAACAGCGCCTCCTCGTCGAGCTGGCCGATGGTCGCCCCGTGCGCGCATTTGACGTCGTCGGCGTAGATTTCGAGCTGCGGATTGCTGTCGACCAGCGCTTCCCTGGACAGAAGTAGATTCCTGTTCGTCTGACGGGCGTCGGTCTTCTGCGCGTCGGGCCGAACGATGATCCGTCCGTTGAAAACACCGCGCGCCTGGTCGTCGAGAACGCCCTTGTAGAACTCGCAGCTCGAGGCGTGAGGACTCGCGTGGTCGATGACCGTATGGTGGTCGACGTGCTGCCTGCCGTCCACATCGTACAGGCCGTTCAGCGTGCACTCACTTCCCGTCCCATCGAGTTTTACGTGGATGTCGTTTCTCGCCAGCGCCGCTCCCAGCGACAGCGAGTGATTGGTGAGCACCGAATCCCGCTCCTGGCGGAAGCCGAGGCTCGCCAGATGAAAGGCGGTCTTGCTCTCTCGCTGCAGCTTGTAATGATCGAGCTTCGCGTTGGGGCCCAGTACAACCTCGGTCACGACGTTCTGGAAATAGACCGAACCTTGCGGACCGGCGTAACTCTCGACGATTTTCGCCTCGCAGTCGCTTTCGGCAACGATCACGTTCCGGACATGCGTCATCACCGCGTCGCCGTCCGGCACGGTGAGATACAGGACGTGAACGGGCTCGTCGAGGACCGTTCCTTTCGGGAGATAGATGAAGACCCCGGCCGACAGGAACGCTTCGTTGAGAGCGGCGAAGCTCGTCTCCTCCTCGTTCCTTGCCGCTCCGAGAGCTCCTTCCACCAGATCCGGGTGCTCGGAGAGCGCCTCCTCGAGGCTTGCCACCACGACACCCTCGGGCAGCGGAGGCCGGGTCGAGAGCTCCAGAACCAGGCGGCCATTGATGAAAACGAGCTCGTTTCCGTGCCAGTGCGCGAGGCGGAAGCGCTTTGCCATCGCCTCCGACTGGCCGTTGGGGCTGGGCGCGGGAAACCGGAACGAAGTCGACAGAATGGGCGAGACGCTCGTCGCGCGCCACTCCTCGTCGCTTCTGCGGGGAAAGCCTTTCGTCGCGAACCGATCGAAGGCTTCTTCCCGGCGTGCAGTGACCCAGGGCGGCTCGCCGTTCTGTCCGGAAGTGAATTCCCCGAACTGGGAGCGGTAGGCCTCGACGGAATCCATCAGCCGGCCGTCATCTTTCATGTCCGCGGGGACCCCACCCCCGCGGCTCTCGCTTCGCGACTCGCGTCGCTCGCGCTGCGCTCGGGCTGACGGCTCTCGACCCACGAATAGCCATGTTCCTCGAGGTGGAGCGCCAGCTCCTTGTCACCCGACTCTACGATGCGGCCGTCGGAGAGGACGTGCACGAAGTCCGGCACGACGTAGTTAAGAAGCCGCTGGTAGTGCGTGATGACCAGCATGGCCCGCTGCGGGCTCCGAAGCGCGTTCACACCGTTGGCCACGATCTTGAGGGCATCGATGTCGAGACCGGAATCCGTCTCGTCGAGGATGGCGAACCTGGGCTCGATGACGGCCATCTGGAAAATCTCGTTGCGCTTCTTCTCGCCGCCGGAGAAACCCTCGTTCACCGGACGATTGATGAGCTCCTCGTCGAGCTCGACCAGCTTGACCTTGTCGCGGACGAGCTTCAGAAAGTCCATGGCGTCCAGCTCCGACTCGCCGCGCTCCTTGCGAATGGAGTTCACCGCCGCTTTCAAGAAGTACGTGTTGTTCACGCCGGGAATCTCGACTGGATACTGAAAGGCCAGGAACAAGCCCTGGTGGGCGCGCTGCTCCGGGGACATGTCGAGAAGATTCTCACCCTCGTACAACACCTCACCCTCGGTCACCTCATAAGTATCCCGGCCGGCGAGTACCTGCGCCAGCGTGCTCTTTCCCGAGCCATTCGGCCCCATGATGGCGTGGACCTCGCCCGGGTTGATGCTCAGGTCGATGCCGCGAAGGATTTCTTTGCCCCCCACGCTGGCGTGGAGGTTCTTGATTTCGATCATTGGTTTCACAGTAGCCTCGAGATGATGAATTGGTGGATTAGTGCCGTTCCAACTTGTTGGTTCTGACGATGGCGTCGCTCATTGGCACCGCCACAGCCACGGTAGGTACGGGATTCTAGGTCCAAATAGTTGGAACGGCATCAACCAACGCTTCCTTCGAGACTGACGCCGAGGAGCTTCTGCGCTTCTACAGCGAACTCCATGGGCAGCTCGCGAAGCACTTGCTTGGCGAAACCGTTGACGATCATGGAGACCGCGTCTTCGTTCGAGATGCCACGCTGCTTGCAGTAGAAGAGCTGGTCCTCACCGATCTTCGATGTCGTCGCCTCGTGCTCCATCTGAGCCGTCGGGTTCTTCACCTCGATGTAAGGGAACGTGTGGGCGCTGCACTTGTCGCCAATGAGAAGCGAGTCACACTGGGAGAAGTTACGCGCGCCCTCGGCGCTCTTGAGGATCTTCACCTGACCACGGTAGCTGTTCTGCCCGTGCCCGGCGGAGATTCCCTTAGAGATGATGGTGCTGCGCGTGTTCTTGCCGATGTGGATCATCTTCGTTCCGGTATCGGCCTGCTGGTAGTTGTTGGTGAGCGCCACCGAGTAGAACTCACCGATGGAATTGTCGCCCTGGAGAATGCAGCTCGGATACTTCCAGGTGATGGCGGAGCCCGTCTCTACCTGCGTCCAGGAGATCTTGGAGTTGACGCCGGCACATTTGCCCCGCTTGGTCACGAAGTTGTAGATGCCGCCTTTTCCGTCCTTGTCACCGGGATACCAGTTCTGGACAGTGGCGTATTTGATCTGCGCATCATCGAGAGCAACGAGCTCCACGACAGCCGCGTGCAGCTGGTTCTCGTCGCGCATGGGAGCGGTGCATCCCTCCAGATAGCTCACGTAGCTTCCCTCTTCGGCCACGATGAGGGTACGCTCGAACTGCCCGGTCTGAGAAGCATTGATGCGGAAGTAGGTCGAAAGCTCCATCGGGCAGCGCACGCCCTTCGGCACGAAGACGAAGGAGCCGTCGCTGAAGACCGCCGAGTTCAGCGTGGCAAAGAAGTTGTCGGAGTAGGGTACGACCGTTCCCAGGTACTTCTTCACGAGCTCCGGATGCTCGCGAACCGCCTCCGAGAAACTGCTGAAGATGATGCCGAGCTCCGCCAGCTTGTCCTTGAAGGTCGTCGCCACCGATACACTGTCGAAGACCGCGTCGACGGCGACTCCGGCCAGTCGCCCCTGCTCCTCGAGAGAGATGCCGAGCTTCTCGTAGGTCTTCCGGAGCTCCGGATCGACCTCGTCCAGACTCTTCAGCTTCTCGTTCTGCTTCGGCGCCGAGTAATAGATAATGTCCTGGTAGTCGATGGTCGGGTAATGGACCTTGGCCCAGGTCGGCTCGGTCATCGTGAGCCACTGGCGATAGGCCTTGAGCCGCCATTCGAGAAGCCACTCCGGCTCCTCTTTCTTCTTCGAGATGATACGGACGACGTCTTCGCTCAATCCCTTGGGGATCTGGTCCTCTTCGATCTCCGTGACGAAGCCGTATTCGTATTCCTTGTCGACGAGTTCCTGTAGCTGCTTGTCGCTGGTTGAGCTCATTCGGCGTTTTTCTCCGTAACTAGCCGATCACCGGCAGCCTGGCCATCTCCTGATCGTAGTCACTCCGCTGCCAGTTAGCCATTTCGGCCAGTGTGACTCCCGAAACCATGGCAGCGACCTGGTCGTTCAGACGCTGCAGGGGGCTCTTGATGTTGCACTTGTCGAACTGCTCGCAGGAGCCGTCGACGGCGAAGCACTGGGCCAGGGCCAGCGGACCCTCGATCGCCTCGATGACCTCGCCCGCGGTGATCGCTCCGGCGTCTCGCGCCAGACGGTAGCCCCCTTTGGTGCCTTGATGGGAGCGGACGATTCCCTGCTGCGCCAGCCTCTGGAGGATCTTGGCCAGCAGCTCCGATGGGATGTCGTACTGCGCGGCGATCTCCCGGGCACTCCTGGAGGCCGCGCTATCGAAGGCGGCCAGATCCACAAGCGCCATCATCGCGTAGTCGGCTTTCTTGGACAATCTAAGCATATCTACGACCTATTTGGTCTGAGATATAATAGGCTCCTGCCTGAGCTCTTGTCAATGGCTAATCCCCATCGAATGAGCGGCATAAGTATACACGACCGGATAGGTCGGATTTTCAATGGATTGCGGGAGAGCCCCGCCTGGCGGCAGGACGAGAAAGCCAGGCCATCCGGTCCGCCCAGACACCCGCCTCGAATTCGGCGACGATGATGCCGGACCGAATACCAGGTCTGTCTACGGGCTGGAGCTGAAGCGGCACTCGTCAGGCGACGATGTAGCCCTCGGCGAGCTCGGTGAAGTCACGGATCTGCTGCTCCGTCCACCGGTCGTCGCGACCCAGTGCCTCCGCCATCAGATGCGCGACCTGGGGCGCCACTTCGATGCTGGCGCGCGCATCGAGCAATAGACAACGCGTGCGGCGCGCCAGAAAATCCTCCACGGTCCGCGCCATCTCCTGTTCCACCGCCCAGATCACCTCTCCCGCTCTCGGTCTCAACGCCGGATGCAGTCGCTCCTCGTAGCGCAGAGCCCGTCGCAGGACGTCCTGCACCGCCGGCGCATCCGCCCCGTACGTTTCGAGCTCCCCGAAGCGACTCGCATCCTGGTGGTAGCCGTGGATTCTCAGTTCCTTCGTGATGCAGGGCCGGTCTTCGAAACCGGTGAGAGCGGCCGCCTGATCCACGGCATCCTCGGCCATCTTCCGGTAAGTGGTCCACTTGCCGCCGGCAACGGTGACGAGCCCCGAGCCGGAAATGTGAATAATGTGATCCCGGGAGAGTGAGGAGGTGTTCTCCGAGCCACCCTCTCGGACCAGAGGCCGAAGGCCCGCGAATGCGCTGAGCACGTCTTCGGGAGAAGGGTCCTTTGTCAGGTACCTGGCGGCTTGCGACAGCAGGAAATCGAGCTCCTCCGACAAAGGTCGCGGCTCGAGCGAAACCTCCTCTACGGGCGTGTCGGTCGTACCAACGACGACACGATCGTGCCACGGAATCGCGAACAGAACCCGGCCGTCCGTCGTGTGCGGCACCATGATGGCGGATTCCCCGGGAAGGAACTCGCGTCCGAGCACGATGTGCACACCCTGGCTTGGTCGAATCATCGCCTCCGCTTCCACTTCGTCGAGCCGCCGCACCCATCTATTGGATATCGACCACGGGTGACAGCCGGACGGCGCTGATGAGCCACTTCCCGTTCTTCTTGACCAGAATGTAGGTCGCGAAGTTGCGGAACGCCACGTCACCCTCGGGCGTCGTGAAGCGGTGCTCGACGTCCATGATCGCCACTTCCGGTGTCACGAAACGCACGGAGTGAACTTCTTCCTGCTCGAGCTTGTTCTCTATGGTGCCTTCGGCAAAGGCCGTTCGGTAGGCATCGACCCGCTCCGGCCCACTCGTGATCTGCAGTCTGCCAGCGTTGATGTTTCCCTGATCGTACTCCGAATCAAAGAACTCTCCGATCGCGTCAGCGTCGAAGTTGTTCCTGGCTTCGAGAAACCGCTCCATCATCGTCTCGAGGGCGACCTTCTCCTCCTCCGGTGAGAACTCGGCGGCGCCGCCGGAGGGCGGTGGCGCACAGCCGGCGAAGAGGGTCGGGAAAGCAACGATTGCCAACCAGGCTCGCATAACAGCCTCCTTGCGAGCTCGATTCTATTCCACTGTCGAATCCGTGCAAGCTCGGGGGTCAGGGCCATCAGGCTCGATCGAGAATGAAAGCGCCCGCCATCGCACCGGCCGCGCAGATGCTGACGAGGCCGTAGCCGGCCCCGCGGCGCTTCATCTCGTGGGCCAGAGTCGTGACGATACGACCGCCGGTTGCCGACCAGGGATGTCCAACAGCGATGGAGCTGCCGTTCACGTTGACTCGGTTCCAGTCCACCGATCCGGTCGGTACGCCCTTCCAGCCCTTCTCCCAGGCAGCGACATTTGCTGCAACCTGTGCGGCGAAGGCTTCGTGTATCTCAATCAGGTCCATGTCCGAGAGCGAAAGCGAGGTACGCTCCAGGAGCCGCGGCACGGTGACCGCCGGAGCCATGAGGAGTCCCTCTGCCGGATCGATGGCGGCAAACTCCATCGCGCGCAGATAGACGAGAGGCTCGCGTTTTTCCCTCCGCGCACGCTCTTCGCTCATCAGCAGAACCGCGGAAGCACCATCGGTGACCGGAGAAGAGTTGCCGGCAGTGAGAGTGCCGCTCTGCTCGAAGACCGGTCGCAGTCCGGCGAGCGCCTCGAGAGAGGTGTCTGGCCTGGGCCCTGAATCGTGCTCGACATCCATGAACGGAACGATCTCGTGCGCGAGTCGCTCGCGTGCCGCGACCGTGTTCCGGTGGCTGGAGAAGGCGATCTCGTCCTGCTGCTCGCGCGAGATGTTCCACTCTTTCCGCGTCAGCTCGGTGTGCTGGCCCATCGTGAGACCGGTCGAGGGCTCCTTGAACGTCGAGGGATCCGAGCGCGATAGAGAGTCCGTTCCGCCCGCGATCCCGCACTCGATCCTGCCGGACCGGATCCCCTCGGCCACGGCCGCGATTGTCCGGAGGCCGGTGATGCAATACGACGAGACGGTCTGAGCCTCGATGCTCCGGGGCAGGCCCTCCTCGAAGACGATTTCGCGGGCGAGGTTGGGCTTCCCCGGTTCGGGAACCACAACGCCAAAGACCAGGGCGTCGACGATCGAGGGATCGACTTCGTGGCGATCGATCAACCCTCTGACGGCGTGACGTGCGAGGGCCAACGGTCCCGCACCCTTGAAAGCCTTGCCCGCCTTGACGAAAGGCGTGCGGGCTCCCGCGACGATGGCGACCCGGCGTTCGGTCATGGCAACCTCCCCTCTCTATACCTACGCATGCTCCGGGCGCTCGCCCGCACGCACCTGGGCGATGTAGCGGTCAGGATCAACGACCGGATCCGCGCCTATCGCGAAGACTGTCTGAAGCGAGGTTGCGAGCGCGAGTACCATCATTTCGCCTTCGGGCAATCTCCCTTCTCGCCGCCACCGGCCGTCGTCGAAGCCCTGAGACAGAACGCCAGCAAGCACGACTACCTTCCGACCGCCGGGCTTCCAGCACTGCGGGAGGCGGTGGCGGCCTTTTACCAGCGACACTTCGATCTCGAGTGTGGACCGGAGGCCATCGTCGTCAGCCCTGGAAGCAAGGAGATGATTTCCATCCTCCTGGCGGTTCTCGAAGGCTCGGTCATCGTACCGACGCCGTCCTGGGTGAAGTGAGAGCGTAGCTCCCGCCGCAGGATCTTGTTGGACGCGGTACGAGGCAGGGTCTCGATCGTCACGACCTCGTGGATCTTGAACAACGGATTCAGGGCGGTGCCGATCCGCGTCGAGAGCTCTTTTCGGAGCGCGGCAACCTCGGCGGATGGCTCGAGCACGACATACAGAACCAGCCGGTCGGCGCCCTCGCCTCCCGGCTGAACCGCAATCGCCGCACTCTCGAAGACGGCGGGATGCTCGTTCACCACGCGCTCGAGCTCGAGTGAGCTCACCTTGATCCCGCCCAGGTTCATCGTGTCATCCGCCCGACCGCGGGCCTGGTAAAAGCCGGCGGCAAGACGCGCGATTTGATCTCCGTGGCGCCGCAAAACTTCACCATTGGGACCCCGCGGACAGCCTTCGTAGTACACCTCGTCGTGATTCCTGTTCAGCAGCTCCTGGGACAGACCAATGGCGGGCGGCACGAGGAACGCCTCGCCCATCTCGCCCTCGCCGACTGGCACACCCTTCTCGTCGAGAATGACGACCTCGATCCCGAGAGCCGGCGTCGTGAACGTAGCCGGAGCACATGGCTGGAGGACGGTCGCGGTCAGGTGACCGCCACCGATCTCGGTACCCCCCAGGTACTCGATGACCGGCGCCCGGTAGCCGGCGCGACTCATGAGCCAGAGATAGTCCTCGGCGTTCGAGGCCTCGCCGGTGGAGCTGAGCACACGAACGGCGCGCCAGTCGTCGACGCCAATGAGATCTCGTGCGCGCCAGGCTTTGACCAGCGCTGGAACGACGCCCAGAACGCTCACCTCCGCCCGGGAAACAAAGCTCGCAAACGCCTTCCCGTGCGGCGCACCCTCGTAAAGAGCCATGGTCGCTCCGTTGAGGAACGTCGCATAGATGAGCCAGGGGCCCATCATCCAGCCGATGTTGGTCGGCCAGGCGACGACGTCGTCGCAGTGAATATCCTGGTGAAAGTGACCGTCCATCCCGCACTTGATGGGTGTCAGGTGGGTCCAGGGGATCGCCTTCGGCATTCCGCTGGTCCCCGAAGAGAACAAAACGTTGGTCACGCGGTAGGGCTCGTCTACCACCGAGTCAAACACCTCGTCGGTGCTGAGAAAGTCGTTCCAGAGGACGTCGCCATCCCCAAGCTCCACCGAGTCCCCCCCGCCGGGAATCACGAGCTCCGCATGCTGCCTGGTGCATCCGCGAAGGCTTGGCGGACCTTTTCATAGAGCTCGATGCGCCGGCCGCCGCGCAGGTAGCTCGACACTGTCACGAGACCGCGGCCGCCGGCGATGTCGGTCCGTTTCCTCAGCTCGGCCGAGGAAAAACTGTCGGCGATGGAGACGACACGGCAACCGGCGCGGATGATCCCCAGGTAGGCCACCACAC
Source organism: Candidatus Marinacidobacterales bacterium (assembly GCA_965237685.1). Taxonomy (GTDB): domain Bacteria; phylum Acidobacteriota; class Vicinamibacteria; order Marinacidobacterales; family SMYC01; genus CBDEGF01. The sequence goes on along the minus strand of CBDEGF010000002.1, from coordinate 382,538 downwards.
AATCGACCGTCATGAGCATGTACAGGGCGATGGCGTCGTGCTCGGAGAAGCCCCGATCCTGGAGCCCGTTGGCGAAGCGATTCACCCGGCGCTCGAGCTCGCCATAGCTGATGGAGGTGAGCTCCGCCAGCTGCTCACTCCCTGACACAATCGCCGTCCGCTCCGAAGGCGCGAGAAAGCAGCTGTCCACGATGTTGAGCCGCGCCCCCGGAAGCCATCTGGGTGCGAGGACTCCGGCCGTCAGGTCCAGCGTCGCTTCCGGCGGACTCGCAAAATGGATGCCGAGCGTCTCGATTGCCTTCGCCCAGAACTCCGCGCGGTTCTCCGTCGACCACCGATGAAGTGTCTGGTAGTCGCTCGCCCCGAGCCGGGATATCAGAGCACTCAGATTGGAGCGCGAAAGCTCACGCTCACCCGGCCACCAGGCGAGGGAAAGTCCCTGCCCGGTGTTCGTGGCGTCGAACGCCTCGCGATGGGACTGGAAATCGCGGTGCTGTCCGTTCTGGACGTCCTCCACGAAGCGCCGCCATCGCGACTCGATTCCTCTCAATGGCTCCTCCGTCTCCCTTATACACGTCCCGACGCCAGGAAAAAAAGGAGTCCCACACACGGTGTGCCGATCCGGACACACCTGTAACCATTGGGCACCTTGCGGCAAAAGAGCATTCGAGGCGGTCCTGGCAACACTCGGGGATTTGACCAGATTTTTCTTTCTATCATGGCTTTGACGCGGATGCGACACCGAGGTAATGATCCCGCTCGTGCAGGCGATGGCGGACGAGGCAGGCGCAGAGAATTCCCCCGAACGGACGGCGGAGCCGGACCTTGCGGATCTGATGGGGCGGTACCAGGCCGGCGATATCGATGCGTTCGATCAGCTCTACCGGAGGCTCGCGCCTCGGTTGCGGGCCTACCTCGGCTCGCTCATCTGGAAAGCGGGGTTGACGGAGGACCTGCTCCAGGAGGCGTTTCTTCAGCTTCATCGCTCGCGCCAGACCTACATGCCGGGTCGGCCGGTGAAACCGTGGGCCTTCGCCATCGCACGACACACGTATTTGATGCACGTGAGGCGCTCGATGAGGAAGCAGAAGCACGAGGTGGAGGTGGACGACGAGGCCCTCGACATCCCCGTGCCACCGGAGATGGAGAGCTTCGCCACGAGAACCGGCGTCCGGCGGGCACTGCGCCAGCTGAACGACGAGCGCCGGGAAGCGGTGCTCCTGCACCACGTCTGGGGATTCAGCTTCAAGGAGATCGGAAGGATACTGGGAATCCGGGAAGGAACCGCCAAGCTGCGGGCGCATCGCGGTATTCAATCACTCCGGCAGATTCTCGCCTCTGAGGACGAGGGTGATCGTGGTTAGAGACGAAAGCTTCGAAAGAATACGTGCCGAGGTATCGCGGGATCTGAGCTCCGTCACTCCGTTGAAGCCCGCCTGGAGCCGGGCACTGCTCGTGATTCCGATTGCTCTCATCACGCTCGCGGTGGTGCTCACCGTGTACGGTCTTCGAGGGGACGCAGACAAACTCGGTTTCTGGAGCCTCTGGAGTCCGGTGCTTCTCATGATGGGGGTGGCCTACTTCGTCGTGATGATGGTGCTCCGGAACCGGACCCCCGGCGAGGAAATGAGCTCTGCCTTTTGGATCGTGGCACCCGTTCTCGCGGTCGCCATGCAGATCGGAACGAATTTCTTCACGTTTACCTTCAGCCCCATCGTGCCCGACGGTATGGGGTGGCAGCAGGAAGCGGTTTGCTTCGGCCGCATCTCGCTGTTCGGCATACCGACGCTAGTCGTGGTTTTCTGGCTTCTCTCGCGCGGGCTGCCGCTGCGTCCGCGTATCGTGGGTTTCATGAGCGGACTGGGAGCGGCGATTCTCTCCGAATCGATCTATCGCCTCTACTGTGGAGTTTCCCATCCAGGCCACACGCTGCCGTGGCACACCGGAGCCCTCCTCGCTATGGGCCTTCTCGGATTGGGCTTCGGACTGTGGTGGGAGCGGCGCCGGAACCGGAATCTGGCGTGACGAACGGGACATTCAGGCAACGCAAATCCACGGCAATGGGCCTATAATGGGCTCTCGACAAAGGGGGTGGCCGTGCGCACGAGACGCTTCGAAGCCAGCGTTCCTTCCCTCGAGGTGACACCGCCCGAGGTGTACTTCAACCGGCGGCAGTTCTTGACCGCCTTCGGCGCGAGCGTCATCGGCGGAGCAGACCTCCTCGAATCAGGCCAGACACCACCGAACCCCGAAGGCGTCATCGCTCCCCCGTACGAGAACCCGGACGTCTTTCCGGCAAGTCGCAACGAGAGCTACGACGTACCTGCCGCTATCGCGCGCAAGGCCCTGACGCCGCGAGAGGTCGCGGCATCCCACAACAACTTCTACGAGTTTCTTCCCGGGCGAGGCGGTCCCGTCTGGAGGCACACCGAGAAGTTCGAGGTGACCCCCTGGGAGGTCGAGGTCAAAGGCGAGTGCCACAAACCCCAGACGTTCGACCTGGACGATCTCCTGGCCTTCGAGCTGGAGGAAAGGGTGTATCACTTTCGTTGTGTCGAGCGGTGGGCCATGAACGTGCCCTGGACCGGGTTTCCGCTGTCCAGGCTGCTGGAGAAGGTCGAACCGAAGAGCTCGGCAAAGTTCGTCCGCTTCCGAAGCGCGTTGAACCGGCGCCAGATGCCTGGCGTCCGCCAATCCGAGTACTACCCCTGGCCCTACGAGGAGGCACTTCGCATGGACGAAGCGATGAACCTCCTGGCGCTTGTCGCCACCGGGATCTACGGTGAGCCCCTGCTCAAACAGCACGGGGCCCCCGTTCGCATCGTCGTGCCCTGGAAGTACGGCTACAAGAATCCGAAGTCGATCGTGCTCATCGAGCTTCTGGAAAAGCAGCCGAAGACCTTCTGGCAGATTCAGCCACACGAGTACGGCTTCCTGTCCAACGTCAATCCACATATCCCCCACCCGCGCTGGAGCCAGGCTCAGTCCCACTGGCTCGACACGCGCGAGCCGTTCGAGACGCCGCTCTTCAACGGCTACGCGGAGCACGTGGCCGAGCTGTATCCCGACGAGCCGCGCGAGCTGCAAGAGGCGCTCCAACCCGGCCAATTGGCTCGCTAACTAGACCATACGAATCAACAACTTGCGCCGGACAAAAAAATACCGCTTCGCCATGTAACCAGATCGCTCCAGCTGGCGAATACCTGATCAAAGCCAGTTCGTGGCTCGGGAGGGACGCCCGCGCCAAGGGAGCGAAACGCATGAAGCCGAAGAATACAAAAGCTTTCACCGACTTCGCTTTGTTCGCCGACCTGCCACGCGAGGAGATCGAGGAGCTCGAAGCGAAAGCCCAGGCCAGGATCGTCAACAAGGGCCGATTCCTCTACCTTCCCGGCGACCCTTCCGAATCGGTGTTCTTCCTCAGCAGCGGGCGAATCAAGATCTCGCGTCTTTCCCAGAGTGGCAAGGAGTTCATCCTCGATATCCTGGAACCTTATGAGTTCTTCGGCGAGACGAGTGTGCTCGACCAGAAGCCGCGCGAGACCATGGCCGAGGCGATCGAGGCATCGACCCTGGGGGTGGTGCCGGGAACCGTGTTCCGGGCGATGCTGGCCCGCCGGCCCGAGGTCCTCATGAAGCTCGCGCGACACATCGGAGAGCGTCAGAAAGCGCTGGAGAAGCGGCTCATGGACATGGTCTACAAGAACGCGCCGGCACGCCTCGCCGACCTGCTCTTGCAGCTCAGCAACACCTACGGCGTCCGCGACAGCCGGGGGATCCTGCTTCGCATCAAGCTCAGCCAGTCCGCGCTCGGCAACCTCCTTGGCGTCAGCCGCGAGATCGTCAACCACGCGTTCTCGGGTCTGAGGCGACGGGGTGTCATCGAGTTCGCTGACGGGCGCGTTGTCATTCGGCATCCGGAGGCGCTCCAGGCGCTCGCTGCCTGAGCCCGTCGCTCAACGCTCGAGTAGTGCCTCTAGAAAGCGAAGCCAAACCACGAAGGACACGAAGAGCACGAAGCCGCAACCGATGGAAACCGCGGAAGGGCTGACTCGGGAGAAAACGTAACGCAAAGGCGAAGAGAGAAACCCGCTCACGCTTTGCGAACTTGATGTTTTTGTCCCTGTATTTTGGCACTAGAATGCAACCGTGTTCTGGTTGCGAATCGCGAGCGTGGCGATGTTCCTGGCGGTCGCGCTCGGTGCCTTTGGCGCGCACGCCCTCCGCGGCCGGCTGACAGAGGAGATGCTGGCGGTCTTCGAGACCGGCGTTCGCTATCACTTCTATCACGCGCTGGGCCTCCTGGCAGTGGCCTGGCTCTCTGAACAGCATCCGAGCAGCCTCGCCCAGGCGTCCGGCTGGGCTTTGACGGCAGGGATCGTGATCTTCTCGGGGAGCCTCTACCTGCTGAGCTTCACCGGGCTGCGCTGGCTCGGCGCCGTCACTCCGATCGGCGGTGTCGCTTTCCTGGCCGGATGGCTTCTACTTCTGGCGGCCTCGTTTCGTGGCTGAACTCCCGGAGCTCATCTACGTCGGCGATCCCCTCTGCTCGTGGTGCTGGGGTTTTCAGCCCTCGCTGGCAAAGCTGCGCGAGGAAACGAGGGACCGCTTCCGCTGGACGCTCCTCGTCGGTGGTATCAGCATCGGGCCAGGGTTCGCGCTCTCTCGACGACTCAGAAATCGATGAAGTGCGTGTATTTGACGATGAAAGAACGGCCGAAGGGCTCGGTTCTGGGGACGAACACGGCGCGCCTCTCGTTGATTCACGTCCTTGCCCGCTCCTTCGAACATCGCCGCGGCTTGACTTTCCCTGTGAACGGGGGTACGCAAGCGAGATCATGCCTCGGAGCAGCGAACCAGCAGGGGGCTCCTCGCGTTCACCGTTGCAGTGGGCGTTGTCGCCTGCGATCGACACCGCACAACGACGGAGCAGGCGAGCACTGCCACGCCGCGAGCTTGGAACATGCAACTCGTGGGCCACCACGATTTGCAGGGGCGTTCGGCCTATCAGCCAACGCTGCATCGATATGGAGAGCGCTCGATTCTGTTCGTCGGACACCATGCCGGCGAAGCCTTGAACTCGCAAAGCGGCGGGTGGAGAGAAACGGAATGTCCATTCTGGACGTCACCGATCCCACCGCTCCAGTCCTCCTTCATCACACGCCGCCAACGGGAGAGGAAGCCGACGGCACGCAGCACGTCCAGGTCTGTGACGGAAGCTCGCTCCCGGGTGGCGATCCGGGCAAGACCTACGCGGTTCGCACCAACGGCCAGATCAGCCACGAGCTCACCGGTCCGGCCCGGGATATCGTGGGTCTGCCGTAAAAAGAGACCGCCGTCGGGCATCGAGGCACAAAAATGGAATCCCGCATCTCAGCCATCGCGCTCTCCCTCACTCTCGTTTGCGCCTGCGTGCAGGAGCAGGGAGGCCCGATTGTGTTCACTCATCTCACCGTCATCGACGGCACCGGCGCTCCGGCGCGAGCCGACCAGAACGTGCTGGTGCGGGGGGAGCGGATCACCGCCATCGGGAGCCCGACCAAAGTACCCGATCCCTTTCGACGCGCGCGAAGTGGATGCGTCTGGAAAGTTCATGATTCCGGGGTTGTGGGACACGCACGTCCACACCCGATACGAGGGCATCGATCATCTGCGCCTTTTCTTGGCCAACGGCGTCACGACGGTTCGGGATATGGCCAGCCCGTGGGAGCATTTCGAGCGTATCAAACTGTGGCGGCTGGAGATCGAAGCGGGCCGGCGGGTGGGCCCGAAGATTCTCGCCTCCGGCCCGCTTCTGGATGGTCCGGGTTCTTTTTGGTCTCATGCCGCGATCGTCGAGGACCCGGAATCGGGGAGAGCGCTCGTTCGACGATTGAAGGAGGAGCGAGCCGACTTCGTAAAGGTCTACAATCGTCTCAGTCGCGAGTCCTTCCTTTCCATCGCAGAGGAGGCGCGAACGCAAGCGCTCTCCTTCGTGGGACATGTGCCGCATTCGGTGAGCGCCGCCGAAGCCTCGGATGCCGGCCAGGCGACCATCGAGCACTTGAACGCTATTCTGATGGCCTCTTCTACGGAGGAACGGAGGCTAAGACAACGCGTGGAGACGGATGGGCGCCGTCCGACCATCGGTGAGCTCCTCCCATCCTACAGTGAAACGAAGGCGAACACTCTTTTCACGCTTCTCGCTCGCAACCATACGAGAGTCGTCCCCACGCTCTCGCTCCGCTGGACACAGCTTGCGATCGCACGCCGCGACGAGGACGTTCTGGGCGCAGAACGGCTTCGCTATGTTCCCCGTAGCTATGTAGAGCAATGGGCCTCGGCCCCGCGAGGAGACCCGTCCGAGCTTCAAGAGCTCTTCGAGCGAAATCTCGCCATCGTACGGGGTCTTCACACGGCGGGAGTGGAGGTCCTCGCGGGAACGGACGTGGTCAAATCCTACTTCGTTCCCGGGTTCAGTCTCCACGATGAGCTCGCGCTCCTTGTCTCGGCCGGGCTTTCCGAGCAGGAGGCCATCGAGGCCGCCACCCGGAAGCCGGCTCGCTTCTTCGGCTGGGCGGATCGAGGCACCCTCGAGAACGGCATGCGAGCCGACGCAGTTCTGCTTGACGCCAACCCGCTCGAGGATATTCGGAACACATCAAGGATCGCGGCGGTCATGGTTCGCGGCCGCTTGTTCGAACGAGAGGCGGTCGCGGGCATGCTCGAGGAAGCGGAGCGCACGGCGAGCCGGTGGACCGAGCCGCCGACGGGGAGGTGAGGGAGGCGCCGGGTCTCTTTCGCCGATCTCGATCGGGGCTCGACGCTGCTCGACGAATCAGAAATCGATGAAGTGCGTGTACTTGACGATGAAAGAACGGCCGAAGGGCTCGGTTCCGGGGATGAACACGTCGCGCCTCTCGTTGAAAACGATGAAGAGACCCGTGCCGCTCCGGCTCAACCAGGCGAAGCGGACGTTTGCCGAGACGAGCTTCGGAGCGGTTGTTGAGAACGCAGAGGATGTCGCACAGGAAGCAATGCTCACCGCTTATCGCAAAATTGGAAGCCTGCGGAACCCGGATCGCTTTCGTTCCTGGCTGGTCCGCATCGCGTGGCGGCTCGCACTCGATCGGCAACGAGCCGACCAGCGAAGGCAGAACCGAGAGCAATCCGCGACCGTTCGGCAGGCGCACCGATCCCCAGAGGAGGTCGCGTGCGCAAACGAACTCATCATCCTCGAGCAATCTTCGATGTACCCGGCAGCGGCCAGCACCGAGGGTGGAGCCGCAGAAGGAAATCCCCTCTTCCGGACGTTCAGCTCCGACCATAGCGTCGTTCTCGGAAACGGCGAAAGAGTGGAGCTCACCACAGCCACCGATCCGATCAGCGGTGAGACCTCCAAGGTGGAAGTCTCGCTGGAGGTCTTGAAGAAGTAGCTTGTGGAAGACACCGGGTGTCATCAGCGGTCGACGCGCACCACCAAGGAAGCAGGAAATCCCCTCCATCTTTGTGGCCATTTCCCCCCGCCAGAAGTGTAAAGCCCGCAAGCTAAAGGGCTCCTGGAGGTCCAAGTCCGCTCATTTCCTGGCACAACCCTTGCTGCTTCTTCCAGGATTCGGTTGAGCGCAAGGCCCTCTGTGCCAGCCTGATCTCGCAAGTGGCATGAGCCCGTCTCATCTGGCCCAGTCGTGAGGAGAGGAAAACTGGACAAAGATCCGGCCCCGGCGCTGGCGGCAACCTCATCGCAAGGAGTTCCCTCGCGACAGCGGCTCATCGGCACGCAGGACCACCGCCAAGTCCCTGTCGCTCCTTGCTCTCTTTTGTCTGGGCCAGCTCGCCTCTGTCGTGGAAGCGCCGGCAGAGGAAGTGATTACGCCGGTCAACAGCACCCTGGATGATGTCGCGAACGACGCCGTCGTCCAGCCCGACGGCAAGATTGTCCTGGCAGGTTACGTTGTCACTGCCAGCAGCATCGACGTTGCCCTGGTGCGCTACAACACCGATCTCACCCTGGACACCTCCTTCGATACCAACGGTATCGTGACGACCGACATCGTCACCAGTGTCGATTATGGAAGAGGTAGCGGTCCCGGTGGAGGCCATTTACGACGAGTTCGGTTTCGGAGAGACGAGGCCCGAAGCCATCAAGGAGTTCATCGAGTACGCCTACCACCAGTGGCGAGAGCCATCGGTTCGCTATGTCCTGCTCCTGGGTGATGGGCTCTATGACTTCAAGAACTACCTGGGAACGGGCAAGGTGAATCGGGTCCCGCCATTGATGGTGAAGACCACGTACCTCTGGACCGCTTCCGATCCGACGCTGGCGGCGGTGAACGGAGACGACTTCCTGCCCGACGTTGCCATCGGCAGACTACCGGCAGCCAATGAAGAAGAGCTGCGGGTGATGGTGGAGAAGATCCTGGCTTACGAAAGTGGAGAAGCAGGCCTTTCCAACACCCTGGTCTTAGTCACCGATAACCCCGACCGTGCGGGCGATTTCGTCGGGAACGCGGAAGAGATTTCTCGAAGTGTCTTGTCAGGACGAGATGTGAGCAAGCTCTACCTGAACGAGCTGGGTGCCGGTGCGATGCGAGCCAGGATCCTCGAAGCCTTCGACGAGGGAGCCTCTTCGATCAGCTACATTGGCCACGGCGGCATCCATCTTTGGGCAAACGAGGACGTCTTCAACATCTCGGACGTCGCCTCTCTCGCTCCTCAGTCGCAGCAGCCGCTCTTCGTGACGATGAACTGTCTGAACGGATATTTTCACTTCCCCTATTTCAATTCGCTGAGTGAAGAACTTCTCAAGGCAGACGGCAAAGGAGCGATCGCGGCGTTCTCGCCAACGGGGTTGAGTCGGAATTCCCCGGCGCACCAATTCCACCTCGCACTTCTCGACGCGGTCTTCAACGAGGGTCATGAGCGACTCGGAGACGCCGTGCTCGCCGCCCAGTCGGCCTACGCGAAAACGGGCGCTTTCCCAGAGCTTTTGCGCATCTATCATCTATTGGGTGACCCGGCCTTGAGGCTCGAGTAAACCCGAAGGCAAGGTGTCGTTCGTCAAAACTCGTCCGCCTGCGAAATCAAGACCTACCCACCTCTCGACCACGCGGTCGCGCGCGGCTGGGCCATCGCCCATCCATCTATTGGATCGTCTTCTTCAGAGCACGGACGGCGGCCTCGGCCATCGGATCGTCCGGGTGAAGCTTGCGGGCCTGCTCGAACTCCTTGAGCGCCGCAGAGTACATCTCCCGAATGATGTAGATGCGTCCCAGATTGAGACACGGGAAGTGAGGTGACTCATAGCGGGTGGCCTGCTTGGCCCTCTGCAGCCAGTGGACAGCTTCGTCCAGGTCTCCTTGCTGCATGAGGTAGCAGCCGATGTCGTTGTAGGGATTTCCGAAACGCGGATCCACCTCGATGGCCTTCAAGCACTCGGAGATCGCCTCGTCGAGCTGTCCTTCGAAGCTCATCGCCCATCCGCGGAAGGTATAGCCCTCGGCGGTGGGACAGGTTTCGATCGAGCGCGCGTAGAGGTCGATGGCTTTCTTTAGATCGCGATCTGAGAGGGCTCGGCAACCCTCTTGCCACAGACGCGTCGCCCGAGCGAGCTTACCATCGTCGGACATCCACTAGCCCCCAGTCGACTTGCGCCACTCGGCGGGAAACCCGGGCTACCCCGCCTCGGCAAAGATACGTGACGGGCCCCGCAGGTGCAAGATGGCCGAGACGGTGCTTCCGCCGTCTACTGTTGGTGATTCGTACGCATCCTCTTGCATGGAAGGCGCTTATTGCCCAGTTTAACGCGAACCGAAGTCGACAGGATCCAGATTGACTGTAATCCATTGGGCCATAAAGTCTTAATTTCATGTCAACAACACTTAATGGCGGAAGCACCTCTGGGGGCGCTTCCGGTCAGCGGGTTGCGTCAACTCGAGCGTCCTGGCCTTCTTCACGCGCGTGTTTTAGACTGCCCGCTCTGCGGTGATGTCTTTCAACGGGCTCGATTGGCTGGTCGTCGGCCTCTACTTCCTCGTCATTATCGGCATTGCCTGGTGGGTCGTTCGCAAGAAGACCGAGTCCTCAGCAGACTATTTCCTCGCCGGGCGTCACGTCGGCTCTGGTTCGGGACCGCCTGCTGTCCGGGGAACGTCTCGAGGTTTCTCCCGGCGTTGCCCGGCTATGTCTACGCGCAGCGGGACGACGACGTTTTCGTGGCGAACTTCATCGCGAGCGAGACAACGCTCCGCGTGTCGGACGTTCCGGTCACCATCCGACAGACGACGGACTATCCATGGGAGGGTAAGGTTCGCTTTGCGGTCGAGCCACTCGAGCCCGTTGCCATGACGCTCCGTGTTCGCATTCCCGGTTGGGCCCGTAACTCGCCGGTGCCGAGCGATCTATACCGTTACGAGGATTCGCTGGGCGCGTCGCCCGCACTGAGTGTCAATGGAGAGCGGCTCCCGACGGAACTGTCGAACGGCTTTGCGGTGATCGAAAGGAGCTGGAATCGGGGTGACGTCGTCGAGCTGGAGCTTCCCCTGACGGTTCGCCGGGTGAGGAGTCACGCCAGCGTTGCGGCGAACACCGGAAGAGTTGCGCTGGAGCGGGGCCCCCTGGTCTATTGCGTCGAAGGAGTCGACAACGGTGGCCGCGCCCTCGAGCTGGTACTCCCGGACGACGGTGAGCTTCGCGCGGAGCCGAGCGAGATGCTCGGGGGCATCGTCACGCTCCGCGGACCGGCCGGAGGCGTCGCCGGTGTGCGCGAGCTGACCGCCATCCCGTACTTCGCCTGGTCGCATCGGGGTCCGAACGAGATGGCCGTCTGGCTACGCGCCACGAGCAAAGACCCGTAGGGGACGCCTAACGTTTCCAGCGCAGGGCTCCGAATCGTGCCGCACCCGGTGAGGAACCGGCGAATACGAGGGGCTCCCGTCCGGTCTCGGCGGCGTACGTTGCGCGATAGTGCAAACCGAAGCTCCCGCGTCGCGGCGAGCCAGGATCGCCACCGTCCCACCACTGCCCCCACCGGTGATCTTCGCTCCGTAGATCCCCCGCGGGGGGCCCGCTTCACGTGCCAGGGCGACGAGACGATCCGTTCCCTCCGAGCCGAGTCCGCAGGCGGAGTAGCTGGCGTGTGACTGGTACATGAGCTCTCCGAGCAGCGGGGCGTCGTCGAGCTCGCCCTCCTGGAGCAGTCGCGCAAAGGCACGGACTCTGAAGTGCTCGTAGACAGGGTGGGACGTCGGCCGACGGACCGGATAGGTGACAGAGGGATCGACGTGGGTGAGCGTGTCGGATGTGGTCCCGTATCGCTCGACGAAATCAGCGCCCGGCATCGTTTCGGGAAGGCGGGCCAGAAAGCGCTGCTCGAGCTCCGATGGCGTGAGATTGGCCAGGTAGCCACCCCAGTTCTCGTTTGCCATGTCCTCCAGCAGACGGTATCCCATGAACGTGCCAATCCGAACCGATGTGTAGTCGGCACCGGAAACCGCGTGCGTGATGCCGGAGTCGATCCCCCAGAAGGAGAGCGCTTCGGGAGTCGCGATGCTCTGCTGAAGCTCGGCGGGCTGGCATCGCAACGACATCAACCGCCCGGTCTCACCGAACACGGAGCTCATCTGATCCATGACGCCGCACGGCGCCCCGACGACGAGGTTCTCGACCTTCTGACAAAGAAGGGCAACCTCGCGAGGTTCGAGCTCCAGCCGGTACGCGGCATCGATGGCCATCATCGCAGCGACTTCGAGCGCCGCCGAAGAGGCGACCCCCTTGCCTTCGGGAACGCGGGAGTGAATGAAAAGCCGTGCCCCTGAAGTGAAGACGACTCCCTTTTCCCGCATCAGGACGAGGAAGGCACCGGCCACGTAGGCAGCCCAGGCCCGGGACGGCTCATCTCCGAAATACTCGCGGGCGCGCTCGTAGGTCAGGGGATCATCACTCGTAACGAAGTCGGCCAGCGGCATCGTGAAGACGGCCTCCGCATCGCTCGGTCGCTCGTCCAGGCTCACGATCGTGAGCCGGGGCGACGGGTCCGACTGCAGCATCACGAAGGTGGCTTCTCGCAGCGGAAGCTGTAGAACCAACGAGCCGGAGTAGTCTGCGATCCCGCCCATCACGTCGAGGCGTGCCGGTGCGCGCGTCACGATGGTCGTCGAGGAGCCTTTGTCCCAGTGCTCTCTCAAACGCGGGTCGTCGTCGGGCACCTCGAGGGTGCGCTTCAGCTCGTCGAGGCCGGGCCATTGTTCGCTCACGGCTCTTCACTCGCCCAGTAGACCACGGCGGCTGAGGGCGTTTCGGAGCAACGGCTCGATTTGTTTTCGTATGTGTTCGTTGGCGTAGCCAACCCAGGCCACGTCCGTTGCCACATCGAGAGGTGCCGACAACGGCTCGCCGAGAGGATCGGTCACGATCACGCCGAGCTCGCGGGCAATGAGCTCGGTACAGAGATCGTAGGGCTGGCAGCAGATACCCGGAGACGAGCCCTTTCGCCGCAGTAGCGGCTCCATGAGCGGACGCAAGTCCGCCACGAACCGATCCCGTCCCGACATCAGCTCGTAGAGCTGGCCGCCGGAGCAAATGTAGCCCGAGTGCACCGTCGATGCCGGAAGCGGGGACAACATGTTCGGGGCGATCGGGACCGGCAACGTTCATGCTGGCTGAGTACGGAACGCTCAGCCTGGAGGACGTCCTCGAGCCCGCGATCCAGATGGCCGAGGGACTACTACCGCAAGGACACCCTGCTCCTGCGAGCCGCGAACGAACTCCTGAGCGATGTCTCCTCTGTAGAAAGGATGGTAGGCGGCGTTGATCGCCTCTTTCCGGCTGGCTCCGCCGGCAAGAGCTTCCTGCTCCGCGGTAACGAGCTTTCGCAGGGTCTCGGCGAAGGTCCGGTTGGCGGAGGATCTCCCCCAGCCGGGGCGCCTCGCGCTCTTCACGAAGATGAGGCAACAGGACTTCCCGTGAGTACGGCTACTTTCTGATGTGCTCCTTGTTCCGCTCGATGTTGTCCGCGGTTCCCTCCTCGATGGCATGGCGCGTGAGAACGTGGGGGCGATTCGGTAAGCTGAACGCCGGGTGTGTTGTTTTTCTCGCGGGCAGAGAGAGAGGGAAAAAAGGACTGGACAAACGCTGGCTGACTGTGTAACCTCAGGCTGGGAGGAAAACAGTGACCCAGGCAGGAAACGCTGCACTCGACACCGCAGCCAAGCGACCCACCTTTTGCGGCACGACCGTGACCGCCGAGGAATGGAGCGTGCTGACGGAGATCATCGCCACGTGTGGTCTGTCCCGGCACGAGCTGGCGCGCACGATCTGTGAGGGCCTGGGGTGGGTTCGTCGGAACGGCAATCTCAAGACCCGGGAATGCTACGAGTACCTGGAGGTTGTCGAAGCGAAGGGGCTGGTGACGTTGCCCCCGCGTCACGAGCAGCGGCGCCGCGGACCGACGAGCATCCACTACACGAAGGCTGGTCGCGAGCGGCCACGGCGTGAGGGCAAGCTATCGGACGTCGCTCCGGTGATGCTGGGCTTGGTGGCGAACGCTGAGGAGCGAGCGCTATGGAGGGAACTGGTCGCGCGTTACCACTACCTGGGCCACAAGGTGGCCTTTGGCGCGCACCTGCGGTACTTGGTCTGGATGTCGAATCCTCGGCGGGAGCTCTGTGGGTGCGTGCAGTTCTCCTCGGCGGCGCGGTGGCTTCAGGCGCGTGACGGCTTCATCGGTTGGGATGACGCAACGCGGCAGAAGAACCTTCCCCGGGTGGTCAACAACAGTCGGTTCCTGATCCTGCCGTGGCTTTCCATCAAAGGCCTCGCGAGTCACGTGCTGTCGTTGGCAGCGCGAGTGGTGGTCGATGACTGGGAGGAAGCCTACGGGGTGAGGCCGGTGTTGCTCGAGACGTTTGTGGAGAGGGAGCGTTACGAGGGGACGTGCTATCTGGCAGCGAACTGGGTGGAGGTGGGAGTGACTTCGGGCCGGGGCCGGATGGACCGGCACAAGAGAAAAGCCGAAGCGGTGAAAACATGCTTGGTGTATCCGCTGGTGCGTGAGTTTCGCCGAGAGCTCGGCGTTTCGCGATGAAGGTCGAGCGGGCCGAGCTCCTGCGCCTGGAAGAGCGGCTGTCGAAAGGGGAGATTCCCGAGGATGCGTGTCCGGTGCTGCTCGAGGCGGTGCGTCATCTGCTGCGATGTCGCCATCGTCGAGGCGCTTGGCATGGCGACAACGGAACGTCGCGCGAAACGCACGAAGGCAAAGGGGAAAGGGAAGAACAAGGGCCACGGGCGCAACGGGGCCAAGGACTACCCTGGTGCCGAGCACGTAGCGGTTTCGCATCCCGAGCTGAAGGCGAGCGGCCCCTGCCCCGAGCCACTGTGCCGGGGCAAGCTCTACGACACCCATGCGGCGAACAAGGATGTGGAGCTGAAGGCTCAGCCGCCGATCCAGGCGACGGTGTACGAGCGCCAGATGCTGCGATGCGCAAGTTGCCAGAAGACGTTCACAGCGCCACTTCCGTCTCAGGCCTGGGCGAGCAAGTACCATCCGAGTGTGGACGCGGTCGTTTCGGTGTTGCGCTACGCCATGGGCATGCCCCACCACCGCCTGGCGCAGTGGCAAAAGTGGGCGGGGGTTCCGTTTGCCGCCTCCACGCAGTTCGAGCGGGTCGAAGCGATGGCGAATGCCGTGTTCCCGGTCTTCCGCCACATGGAGACGATAGCCGCGAACCGGCCGCTGGTTCACAGTGACGACACCGGCGCACGGATCCTCACGTTGATGGCGGAGAACGAGACCTTGACTCAAGGCAAAGGCGAGCGCACGGGCATCTTCACCACGGGCATTGTTGCCCGCGGCTTGGACGCCACGCTTGCTCCGATCATCCTGTACGCGAGCGGACGACGGCATGCGGGCGAAAACATGGACCGGCTCCTGAATCAGCGCACCGTTCAGGAGAGCGATGTCATCCATATGGCCGACGCCTCCTCGATGGCACCGCGCTCGCCGCGACGGATTACCGCCAAGTGCATGGTGCACGCACGCCGCTACTTCTTCGAGGCCGAGCCAGCCTTCCCCGAACACTGCGAGCGGGTGCTCGAGGACATCGCGACCATCTACCGCAACGACGACGAAACGCGCGACATGACCCCCGATGCGCGGCTTGCATATCACCAGCAACACAGCCGGCCGGTGATGGATGCGCTCTACGAGTGGATCGAAAAGCAGTTCCGCGAGCGCGTGGTGGAGCCCAACAGCCGCCTTGGAAAAGCCTTTTCCTACGTCAAAAATCACTGGCAAGGGCTAACCCGCTTCCGCGAAGTGCCGGGCGTGCCCCTCGACAACAACGAGGTCGAGCAGGAGCTGAAGCCCTCACAACGGCATCGCAAGAACTCGCTCTTCTTCAAGACCCAGGCAGGCGCCGACGTGGGCGACGTGCTCCTGAGCATGATCCGCACCGCGGTAAAAAACGGTGTCGACCCGGTGCACTATCTGACGAACATCTCCATGCACGCTCGAGACGCTAGAGCAGCACCCGAGTCGTGGCTGCCTTGGAGCTACCAGAAGACGTTGGAAAGGCTCAACCGACCCGCCGCCACGGCTCGGCCATCCCCGCTCGCAGCGGAAGTCCGTTGTAGATAAGCACCGCCAACTGCTCGGCGGGTAGCGCCGCAACGCCATCCGTCGTCTGACGCGGCCACCACTGCAGGCGCCCCTTCGAGAAACGCTTCTGGCACAACCAAAAGCCCTGGCCGTCGTAGACCAATAGTTTGAGGGCCGTGCCTGAACGGTTGCGGAAAACGAATAGCGTTCCGAGGAATGGGTCGAGCTGGAACTGTTGCCAGCACACACAAGCCAAAGAATCGATGCCCTTGCGGAAATCGACGGGCTCGCAGGCAACCAGCACCTTCAGCTGGGGAACGAGCTGGATCATGCTCGGGAGCTGCCTTCCAGCGCGCCGAGCACGAAACGACACACGGCTTCGACCAACTCATTCTCACCCTCGCCGCTCGCCGTCACGACCGTGAGGCTCCCCGCTGCGCTCTCCACCGTCAGACGGCATCTGCTCGCTCCATGCTGAACCTCGCCGAGCGGCGGTGTCATCATGCCGCCCCCTAAGCCCATGCCGAACTGCGGCAGCTCGACGAACGCGTTGCCACTTGGAGCTAACGCCGTGACCCGCTCCGCCGCGCTCCGATCCTGTACTGTGCGCGGGGACCGACCCGTAGCACCCGTTCGCCCGTGCCCCTTGAAACGCTTCTCGCCCACAACGGCCCCTCCACTCTCTCGGACCTGTTTGAATCGCGCCGCATTGACTCGGAGATGACTGCAGATCGTGCTCGGCGCATACCGATCGAGCAACCCCAGCGCCGCTTTCCACAACTCCTCCGGGATCAGCCGTCCGTGTGGCTTCGCCCGCCATGCTTCGAACTGTTTCACAACGTCTTCGAGTTCTGCCTTCTTTGAGCGCATCGATGGCCTCCTTGAGCAATCTCTCCGCTCAGCTTACGAACCCAACAGCACCTAAGTCACGCACTGCTGCCGCAAGGACACGGAGCAGGGTGGACTCCACACGCTGGACGATCTCGCCAACTGGCAGGTTCACATCGAAGAACCGGTCAGGACCACCTACAAGGGCGTCGAAGTCTACAAGCTCACGCACTGGGTGCAAGGTCCGGTGCTCCTTCAGACGCTGAACATTCTCGAGAACTTCGATGTAAAGTCGATGGGCTACAACACCGCCCAATACATCCATACGCTCTACCAGGCGATGAACTTGGCTTTCGCGGATCGGGACTTCTACTACGGGGACCCTTACTTTCCTCCCGAGGAGCCCATAAGGGGTCTGCTGTCGAAGGAATACGCGAAGGAGCGGGCGAAGCTCATCGACCGGGACAAGAACGATCCCGACGTCGGTCCGGGCGACCCCTATCCGTACCAAGATGGTATCAATCCTTATCTCCACTACATCGAGAAATGGAACGAGCGGCAGACGACCGGAAACGACCGGCAGTTCGAAGCGGGTTTCTACGCTGGAACCACCTCGATCCAGGCGGCGGACGAAGACGGATGGGTCGTTTCGGTTACGCCTAGTGATTACGCCTAGTGACTAGAGCTCTAGACTAACATCTCGATATGGGTCTCGAATGGCTCGTCCGCCTGGGGGACACCGCCCCGCGCGGCTTGCTCGAGCAGACGCAGTATCTGCGGACCGAGCAGGTCGACGGGCGTCGAGGCAAATTGTTCCCCGCCGAAACGACGCACCGCGTCGCTCTGCCGTTTCAGAATCTCTGCGTCCTGCCTGACCACGCGTAGGGCAATCGGTTTGAACAAACGGCTCAGGAGGGCCGCTCCGAGCGGCAGCCGCAACGCGACGACCGTTGACAGGCGGGTCAAGAAATCCGAGACCGGCGTCAGAACGTTACTGATCACCAAGTGGCTCTTGCCCAGTCGGTACTCCACTTGCGCCACCGATGGCAGGATGAAGCGATCGAAATGCTCGATGACGCCACCTCTCGGGGCCAGAATCGTGCCGAGAATACCCTTGGGAACCGGCTCGCCGATGAACTCCACTTCGGCGCGATCCGCGAATCGCCTCAACCGAGCCTCGATTCGATGGGTTTTCCGACCCCGGAAAAAACCGCGGTGCAGAAAGGCCGTGTGAGGCACATCGAGAATGTTCTCCGCCGTCGCCTGGAGTGTAGCTTCGAAGTCGGCGGAGTAGTGGATCTTCACGTAGTCGTCATCATCCATGTAGGGAAAAGAAAAGGGCTCGGTGTTGGGCTCCTCGTCCGGGCTCATGTGCACCCAAACGAAGCGCTGTTGCTCGACCACCCGGTAGCACCGCACGCGTCGCGCC
Organism: Candidatus Marinacidobacterales bacterium; assembly: GCA_965237685.1. GTDB lineage: Bacteria > Acidobacteriota > Vicinamibacteria > Marinacidobacterales > SMYC01 > CBDEGF01. The sequence continues at coordinate 364,707 of CBDEGF010000002.1, read as the reverse complement.
CTGCCCTCCGGGTCACCACAAAGGGCCGGCACCCGCCGGCAGATCCCCGCGGCGTCATAGCGCCAGCCATGGTACGGACATTCGATCTGGGAGCCCACGACCCGGCCTCCGGAAAGGGGCACGTTGCGATGAGCGCAGCGGTCGAGGAGCGCCGTGGGTTTGCCATGCTCGTCCCGAAACAAGCTGAGCGGCACGTCGAGGATGGCGGCGGCCAGGGGCTTTTTCCCGAGCTCGACCGACCTGCAGGCCAGGTACCAGTCGTTCGAGGGACGGGCCACTGAAAACGCCCTCGCCGCTGGATCTGTCATTGGGAGAGATCCTGTTTCCATGGCCAGCTCCTTGCCCGAACGAGAAAACGTTAGCGGGAAAATAGTGCAGGGATCGACACCTTATCAGGGGTTACTCGGGTTCGCGATCCAGAATCCCGGCGAGGGCGACGCCATCTTCGGAGCTGTGTGTGTATTCCAGCGCCGCCATCGAAGTCCCCTTCCCGAAGCGCCTGCTCGTTCTCGGTGACGTCGCCGGTCACGTAGGGCGTGAGCTTGAAACTCGATCCGGGGCGCAGGTCCCGCATCTCCTCCAGCGTCCCGGCGAGCGACACGCGCGTTGCGGTATGGATCCGTGGAACGGGCGACCAGAAGCTGTCCTCGTTCAGTCGCCGGTTCCCCAGCCCGTGCCCAAGCCCGTGCCCGAAAAGAACTCTAAGAGAGAGAGCTGCTCCTGCTAACAGATTCGTTCCGCAACGCCTTATAGCTAACCCAGCCCGTCCGGTCAAAAAACTGGAACCCTCTGCCGTGGACCAGTTTACGCAGCGTCCCTCTACTCTGCGGCGCTTGAATCCTCAGCTCACCCGTAGATACTGCCGCTTAGTGGAACACGAGAAAGAGCTGCGTGGAGAGACGATGGATTGTAGAAGGCAGCGATCGCGGCGAAGGGCCAGTCCGCTGTCGGGAAAGCCTCGGCGGGCTGCTGAAATATTACTACCGGGACGCCGCATGAGTTTTTTGACCACGCGGGCAGCGACGAAGGACGGACAGCGTCCATTCGAGGAGCTGCCCCGCGGCCTAGGGCGTTATGAACGAGCGAGGTTGGGACTTATTTCTGGGCAGCCGTACTAGGCTTGGCTGTGTCGGCGCCATCGCCTGATCGTCATCAGCGTCACCACAAAGCAAAGGGGAGTGACCGCCAACGTGTTGGTGCCAAGGCGACAGCCAACGTTCGCCTCGGTGGTCTCTCCGGAGTTACGGCGAAATAGACCTTCCCCCCCTAAAAGCGGACCACCTAGTGAGGTGATAAACTCACACAATGGCGGAAACTCACCAGTCAAGAGTTCTAGGGCGCGCCATCAGGCGGAATGATGGTCGATCCGATACCATTGTCTCGCCTCGAAACCGGCGTGCGTCCACACGCTCGCCCAGACCTGGCGGAGCGCATCCGCGATCTGGTCTTCACTTGGGCTCGGGCCGATCACAACCGACCGGTAAAGTCCTGCGCCGTTGAAGCCCGGTAGATGTTCCGCGTTGGTGATTGAACGAAAGATCACCTTGTTCGAACCGAAGGGGCGGATCCGCTGATGAACACGCCGAACACGGGATTCACGCCCTGGTAGCTGAATCGGCCAAAGAGCTCCACACCGTCCAGCACAGGAAGCTCGCCCGCCACGCTGCCGAAGGTGCGTCTTTAATGAGCGGCTGGATGTCAACGACTATCCCATCCTCGAAGGCCAAGATCCCCCCGTCCCACCCGATGTCGTAGCCGCGCTTCCGCCGCCGTCCGCCCGATTCCCTTCCAGCCTAATCCAAAAGACAGAGGAGACAAGAACAACTTTGGCCCTCGTTTTGGCTTCTCCTATGACCCGGTCGGTGACGCCAAGACGGTGATCCGTGGCGGATGGGGCATCTACTACGACAACATCCGCACCTTGACCCTCTTCAGAGAGTGGCGAAATTTTGGCCAATTGTTTCTCCGGATCAGTAATCCAGGCTTTCCCGATCCCTACCGGGGCCAGGACCCTCTGGTGTTTGCGGTCTCACAACCACCCAACGTCACTTTTTTGGCCGAAAACTTTCACAATCCTTGGTCGCAGCAGCTGAACCTGGGTTTCGAGAAGGAGCTCACGCCAGGATTTTCGTTCAACGCGGACTTTCTTTATACCCGTGTCCGGGACGACCGAAAGACCGTCGACCTGAACCCGAGAGATCCGATCACCCGCCTGCGGTCCATTCCCGAGTTCGGCCGAGTCGACGAGATGCAGTCCATCTCCTTGAGCGACTACAAGGGCCTGTACATAAAAGTCGAGAGACGCTTCCAGGACGAGTATCAGTACCTGCTGAGCTACACCTTCCAGGAGGGGAACGATAACAAGCCGGGTCGACGTTTCGTGAATCAGCTTGACCGGGACGCTGATTACGGGCCCTTCGATATTGACCGTCGGCACACGTTCCTGGGCTCTGGATTCGTGAGGCTCCCTTACGACATCGGGCTTTCCGGAATCTACACCCTCCGCACGACGATGCCCTTTAGTGCGCTTGCAGGCAGGGATCTCAATGGGGACGGCTTCGCCACGGGCTTGGATGGCGACTACGTGCCAGGCACCACCCGCAACCAGAGGAACCGCGATCTCGACCTTTCCTTGGTGAATGCTTGGAGGGCCGAGAACGGATTGGGCCCGGTCCCTCCCGACCAGATCGATAGCAGCCGCTACCTCAACCTGGATTTGTGCGTGAGTAAACAGATTCCAACCGGTCGTTCGACAGCCATAGAGTTCGCCTTTCAGGTGTTTATCGTTTTCAGCAACCTCAATCTAGGTGCGAACTTCCTTACCCCGAACATACAAAACTCTCTTTCCCCATCGTTCGGACAGATCCTGACCACCAAGCGTGGGAGGCAAGCCGAGATAGCGTTTCGTTTCATCTGGTAGCGAGCCGCTGACCACCGGGCGAAGAGGGGACGTTGCCTCCCTCTTCTCCGGACCTACCGACAGCCGAAGCGGTCTCGCCAACATGAACTCAGTAGTATTTGCTCACGCGACCACGCTCAAATTTTCGATGATTCAGCCACGCGCGCGGCCCCGCAGGTTCGAGATCGCAGCGGGGACGAACCAATCCTCGTTGGCAATGCCGTCGGTGAAGCGCGTACCGCTCGGTCCTCCCAGCGTGTTGTTGTCCTGGGTGCCACCGTAGACGTAGTAGAAGGGCTCCCGCTGGTCGACCGCCACCGTGTAGAACTGCATCACCGGCAGGTTCGTCACGAAGTTCCACTTCTTGCCACGATCGAAGGTGAAGTAGACGCCGCCGTCGTTGCCGATCACGATGTGGTCGGAGTTTGTCGGGTCGATCCACATCGCCCGCTGGTCGACGTGGACTTGCGCTCCCGCGAAGTCGTAGATAAACGTCCGGCCGCCGTCATCGGAGACATTGTTGCCGTTGCGCAACAGGTAGACGCGCTCCGGGTTGTTGGGGTCGCATCGCAGCTTGTAAGCCATCTCGCCGCTCCGCCGCTCCCAGCTCGCGCCCCGATCATCGGAGCGGTAAAGACCTTCCTCGTCCCCCTTTGCGCGGATGGCCGCGTAGATCGTGTCGGCCTGGCTGCGACAGACGGAGAGCGCGATGCTGCCGACGTCGCCCGCGGGCAGGCCGTTCTGAAGCTCCTGCCAGGTGGCGCCGCCGTCCGTCGTCCGGTAGATGCCGCCCTCGGGGCCGCCTCCGAGGAAGCTCCAGTAATGCGAGTGTGGCCTCACGGACTGGCGTTCATGGGTTTTGCGGGGCTTGTGAGCTCGTAATGGCAATGATTTGAGGGGCGAGCAGGAGTGAGGGTCTTGCGCCTGGCGCCGAGCCAGTGTCCGGGTTGACACTGAGGCGTCAACCCACGTTGACACCCGCCGTGACGAGCGCAAGTGTCTCGGAGCTCGGGATTTCGGCGAGATTTCCCTCACGGGCTCGGCCTCGGTGTCAACGCTCGTTGACGCTTTCGGCGAAAGCTCCCGCTTGCGACACGTACGAGCTCGAGCTCCCGCCTTCAGCCTATCTTTCGGTGGATCTCGCCCTTGTCATCGTGCAGAGAGTCACACGAGCGCGCGTCGATTATGCCGTGGAAATCACCGACGGCGATGGAGCCCCGGTGACCGTTTTTGCGGAGACGCTCGAACTGCGCCACGCGAACGTGTGGCATCCGCGGAAGATCGATCTCACAGGCTGGTCCGGGCGGCGTGTTCGTCTGACGCTCGTCACCCGGCCTAGAGGTGGGTCGGACAGTGTGCCTTGGGCCGATCGCGTTCAAACCGTTTGGGGAGATGCCACGATCGCCAGTCATCGGTGGAGACACGCTGTTAGCGTCGTCGGCCGATGGTCGGCGGGTTTCGAGACTTGGGGAAGGGATACTGCCACGGAGCTCGGATTTGAGCGGGGAACGCGGACGAGCGTGGCTCGCTTCGTCGTGAGTCTGGTCCTGGGAGGAATTCTGACTCTCTTCGTGCAAGGGCTGTACCGACGATTCGGCAACTCCCCCTCCAATCCGGAGACATTCGCCAGCATGTTTCTAGTGTTGACCCTTACCACGATGTTCGTGATCTACATCGTGCAGTCGTCTTTGGCTCTGTCGCTGGGTCTCCTCGGAGCACTTACGATCGTACGCTTTCGTACGGCGATCAAGAGCCCGAACGAGCTGGTCTACGCTTTCCTTTGCGTCTCCATTGGCATCTCCCTCGGGGCAAATCGTCTGCTCCTCAGCGCCGTCTCCCTTGTCGTAGTCTCCGTGTTCATTTACTTCACGAGTCGTTCCCAAAGAAGGGGCCAGTCGCGCCAGTGGCTTCTTACGGTGTCCGGAGCGCCCGAACGCTTCTTCACGGACAAAGGGCCGAGCGCGCTCGATGTGTTGACGACGCTGGACGGCGCGGCCAAAATTCAACGCCTGGATCACGATGAAGACCTCGTTGAATTGCGCGCCGTCGTGACCGTGCGAGAGGCGGAGGTATCCGCGAAACTGTCGAAACTGCGCGGTCGGCTGCCGGGGCTTGATATCTCCTACGTTGACGTCGATGAGCTCCTCTAGCGCGCCCGTCGGTGCGACACGCGGTTCTCGGGGAGGTTTCGGTCTGGCGGACCCGCTCGACGGGACGCCGGTCACGAATCGCCGGCGTGAGGTCAAGTTTGCCCTCCCAAGTGGAGATGCACGAATGCTGCGCTCGGTTCTGGAAGTCAATTGTCGCCGCGTCCAGTATGGGGGCGTTTTTTCCGTAGTGAGTAGCATCTATTTCGACGACTTTCAGATGAGCGCTTTTGCCGACAGTCTCGATGGCATCGGAATCAGGGCGAAGGTTCGACTTCGCTGGTATGGTGACGACGAGCGCAGCCTTTTCTTCGAAGTGAAACGCCGGACCGGTCAAATCGTGGAGAAAGTGCGAGTGCCGATCAAGTCGGATTTGAATTTGACCGCGATGCATTACCGCTCCATTCATCGCGCGCTCCGCTCGATCCTTCCGCCCACTCTCGCCGGGACGCTGATGCTCTTCTCGGAGCCGAGTATCATCGCAAGCTACAAGCGCGAATACTTCGAGGCCTACGACGCTCCGCTACGCATCACCGTTGACTCCGACATCCGGTGCTACGATCAACGTGACCTCGGCCGGCCCAACCTGAGCTTCGGGCGTCCACTTGCCGGGTTGGTGATTCTCGAGGGCAAGACGCCAGTGCATCTCGAGCCGGCCTTGCCGCGCCTTCTCTACCCTCTGCGGCCCATTGTGACCCGCTCTTCGAAATACGTCATGGCGTGTGACACACTGGGACTGGCTCGCTGACAGACGAAGACGGGCTCTATACAAGCGGATCAAGGTTGACGTAAGCCACTTGGAATTGCGGGAGCTGTGCGTGCAGCTCCGAAACCAGCGCCGCCGTTTCCTTCGGGGTCTTCAGCGAGACCGCCGCCCTAAACTGGACTTGCCCGTCTTCGAGACTGAGCCGCTGCACGGTCACTTTCCCGGCAAGCTCCTCGATGAGGTCCACCACCTCTCTCTCTTCCTCGAAGAATCGCTTCGCGTCGCCGGTTATCGTCAACAATAGATTGTGTGCCGTCCGTCGTCGGCCCAGGTGGTGACGGGCCACGATGAAAGCGGAGATCACGATTACCGCCGCGAAGGTCAACAGTCGGCGGTCGGCTCCCAGGCCGAGGCCGATCCCGATGCACAGAAAGAGGTAGGCGAGCTCTTCGGCGCTTCTGATCGCCGTGCGGAAGCGAACGATCGATAGGGCCCCGACGAGGCCGAGCGACAGCGTCAATGAGGATTTCACAACGTAGATGATGACGACCGTGATGAGCGTCAACATCGGGAAGACGTTGGCGAAGTTCTCGCGGTTCAAGATCGTCGAGCCGTAACGTTTGTAGAGCTCGCGAACATAGATCGCGAGTCCACCGCCGATACACATATTGACGACGCATCGGAAGACCAGGCCCGCTTCCGGGCTGAGCTCCGCGAACCAATTCTCGAGGCCCGACATTTTTCTTCCTCGCGCGAAAACCTTCTATACTTCGGAAATGATATCGGAAACCTGTTCGGCGGAGCAAGACACTCCACCCGACGAGGCGCGTTGTGCCGTTCTGAGCGTGGCTTCGACCCACGTGACGGGGCTGCTCGAGCTCGTCTGCAACGACTAGGACTGGTTCAGCGTGCAGCGCATCGCTTTCGTGCTTTTCTGGTTAGCCACTGCGGGCTTTGGTTGCAAGGCAGGGGATTGCAACAAGAGTGACGAAATCTCCCTGCTCGATTTGGTCGAGCGCGGGACACCGGGTGTTGACGATGCGTCGGACGAACGACCCGCCCGTGAGTTCTTGACCTTTTCCGGTGAACGGAGGGAAGCGATTACCTTCCCGGTCGACTCCAAACTGTCGGTTCCCCTAGAGATCCGACCAGGCACGGTATTGGAATTTTCCCTGGCACTCCTATCGAGAATCGGCCGGGACGATGGAATCGAGTTCCGCGTCTACGTGGAAGCCGGTGGCAAGCGGGTGCGTGCGTTCAGCGAGGTCCTTACGTCGGACGCGCGCGAGCGGTGGCGACTCAGGCGAGCGGACCTGACGGGCTGGGACGATGAGCCGGCAACGCTGATATTGGAGACGAGGTGGGCCAACGGAACCTCGCGCACATCCCCGGCCGTTGTGGGATTCGCGGCACCTGAGTTCAAGACGGACATCCATCGTGAAGCCGCGAGCCGCGGGGTCTCGCTGTTCAACGAGTGGTCTCGCGTCGTCGGTGCGGCGGGAGCCTTCGAACCGCGCGATGTCGCGGATACGAAGTTCAGTCACGATCGCGGTTTCTACGACCACGCGTTCGAATTGACGATAACGACCGCGACTCCCGATTCTACCGTCGTCTACACAACCGACGGGAGCAGCCCCAGCCTCGGGAACGGGAAGCTCGGCAATACGCTTTTCATCTCTCGCACCACAGTCGTACGCGCCAGGGCGTTCAAAGACGGAATGACGCCGACCAACGTCGATACGCAAACGTACATCTTTCCGAATAGCGTGAGAGAGCAAAAGACTCTGCCCTACGACTATCCAGCGCCACCCCCCGAGGGCGTTTCGAGCGGCGCGACGGCATTTGCGCCTCGTCCGGATCTGGACATGGAGATTGACCCGGACATCGTTTCGAGCGACCACAACGAGGAATTCGTCGATGGATTGACGTCCATTCCGACGCTTTCCCTCGTGATGGACTCGGAGCACCTCTTCGACTCGGAGCGGGGCCTCTACTTCGAGCGCTTTCCCCCGGTAAGGGCCGGCTCGGTAGAGCTCATCTATCCTCCGCGAGAGCGGTTTTCGTATTTTGAGGGCTTTCAGATCGATTGTGCCGTCAAAGCGCACAGCCAAATGGGCGGCGTCCAAACGAAAGGCATCCAAAAACGTTCCCTTCGGCTCGTTTTCAGCAGGGAATACGGACCAGGAAAACTCCGCTATCCGTTGTTCGAGTCCGCAGTTCATCACGCCGAGTCCGCGACGAGCGAGTTCGACACCATCGTGTTGAGGGCTGGTGGTCAGGAGAACTGGTCAGAGGACAACGCACCGGTTAGCGAGAACGCGGTCTACGTACGAGACCAGCACCTGCGAGATTCTCAGCTGTGGTTGAGCGGACTTTCGGCCCACGGGAACTTCGTTCACCTCTATCTGAATGGGATGTACTGGGGCGTCTACAACGCGGTCGAACGTCCCGATCAGCGATTCCTCGCATCCTATTTGGGGGGCGAGCCCTACGCCGATTGGATTGCCGTCAACCAATACGGCCCCCTTGGAGACCCGCCGCGGAGCTCTCGATGGGAAGATCTTCACGCGTTTGCGCGGACACGCGGTCTCTCCAAGCCGGAAAACTACGAGCACATGAAATCGCTGCTGGACACGTCCCAGTTCAGCGACTACATCCTGCTGAACTGGTTTTCCGGAATGTCCGATTGGGGGAAGAACAATTGGTACGCCGGCGTCAGAGTGAACCCACCCGGCCGTTGCATATACTTTTGCTGGGATTCAGAGATGACCTACGGTCTCGTAAGAGGGTATGGCGCTCCGGGCGCTTGGGTAGACCCCGCTTTCGTGAATCCCGTCAAACCGTCCGCTTTGCACCGACTCTGGCAGAGCTTGGAGGATAGCCCGGAATTTCTCCTGCTGTTCGCTGATCGAGTCTATCGCGCCTGCTACAACGGTGGCCCGCTCTTGGACAACGTCAACCAGACCAACTTCAGAAGGTTGTCCGACTATGTGGAGAAGGCCATGCTTTGCGAGTCCGCGCGATGGGGCGACTCGGCAACGGCGCTGGCGGACGACCCACGCACCAAAGATGGTCACTGGGTGCGGGCGCGGGATGACGTTCTGAGCCAGATGGAGGGGAACGCCTCGAGGTTCATCCAAGCGCTCCGTGAACACAGATACTACCCCACGATTGACCCTCAACTTTCGAGAGGGCGGGGGAACAGCTCGTCATCGCCAGGCCCGATGGAGCGGACGAGGTTTTTTTCACCACGGACGGAAGCGATCCTCGAAGCGTCGACGCGAATCGCTTCACCGAGTCAACCAGGAGCGTTCCCTTTTCAGCTCAACTCCGGGCGCGAGCCCGCCGAGGCAGCGAGTGGAGCGCTCTTCACGAATACGGTGTCTGGAAGGAGCCATGAAGGCCGTAGCGGGATAGTGAGCCCCCCGATGCGAACCGCCGCGCACGCGTCGACGGTGAACAAAGCGGCCTCCATCACGCGGCCACCAGATCGCCGGAATCGACGCCCAGAGACAAGACGACGCGACACCATAGTGAAGAAAGCGATCGAGCTGCTCCTCGAAGGTCTCGCGCCGATAGTTCTCGGGCGAGAAGCCGGAAGGATAGGAAAATCCATAGCCCGTTCGAGCGCGAAGGCGTTGGGCAGCGGCTGGAGCGACCGTCTGGTCGAGATCGACATGCTCGGCAACATAGTTCAGCAGTGGCATGCCACGGGGACGCCAAAAGACATTCCAGACGGCAGCACGCCCGTGGACACCGATACGTTTCATCACGAGGTCATCGAGCTCCCATCAGGAAATTTCCCGGCGCTCAGCTCGGAAGCTCGCGTGATCGAAGACTTCCCGAGTAGCGACACCGACCCGGACGCCCCCCGGCGAAGTCGACGGTCATCGGAGACGTGGTCGTCGAGTTCTCGCGTGACGGGACGGTGCTCCGTGAGTGGAAGCTTCTGGATATTCTCGCTTCCGATCGCATCGCCTGCGGTTCTCTCAGCGGTAGCTATTGGCAAGCCACCTACGGAAGAGATCGTTGATCCTCCCATCAGGGATTGGGCACACACCAACGCGGTGACCTACGACCCCCGTGACGACTCCATGGTGCTCTCGTTGCGAACCCAGGACGCCATCTCCAAGGTGAGTCTGAAGACGGGCGAGCCCGCCTGGATCCTCGGTAACCCCGACAATTGGAAGGAGCCCTGGAGCTCGTATCTCCTTCAGCCCAAAGGTAAGCTCGAGTGGTCGTATCATCACCACGGTCCCTCGTTGAACGGCGATGGCACCATCGTTGTGTTCGACAACGGGACCTACCGCGCCAGCCCGTTTGAGGAGAGAATGCCGAGTGAGAAGAGCTACAGTCGCGCCGTGGAGTAGCCATCAAATGCGGGCACGATGGAGGTATCACAGGTCTGGTCCTACGGTGGTCCCGGCGACGAGCTCTTCTACTCGCGGTATCTCAGTGATGCTGACTGGCTTCCCGAAACGGGCAACATCCTCGTCACCGACGGTGCACGAGAGACCGCCGAGGAAGGGAATCCCGCGAGGTGGGGACGGTATTCAGCGCCGGGCGCTCTTCATCGAGGTCACACACACGCAGCCCGCGGAGAAGGTGTTCGAGCTCATTTTGAAGGACGAGCCGCCGATTGGCTGGCACGTGTACCGAGCACAGCGCCTACCCAGCTTGTACCCCTGAAGTATTGGCGTAAACTGGCACGCGGGCTACTTCACGTTACCCGAGCGTTTCCAGCTCTCGCCGTGTTTCCTCACCGGGGAGCAGCTGCGAGCCAGTCTCCCACAGCGCGCGTCGCCTCCTGCCAGTCTCGATGTAGTCGCGAAGCGTTCTTCTGAACTCTCCGGCCGACGCAGCCCGCTTCCGCAGAAGCTCGTCTTTTTCAGCGGGGTCTCGAACGATGTCGTAGATCTCCTCGCTCAGAATATTGTCCCAGGAGGCTTCCTCGAATGAGCCCGCGAGCCTGGCGATGTACTTCACATCTCCGGCACGCAAAGAGATCAACGTCCTCATCCCATCCGCCTCGGCCACCGTGACCTCGGCAGCACCGACGAATGGGCTGGCGACCGTGGTGCCGTCTAGATAGCTTTTCAAATTCGCCCTTCCGACCGTTTCGCTCTACGAAGAACAAATTCGAGTCCCGCTCATCGTTTCCTGGCCCGACGGAGTGGCGCGCACCGTGGAACAGCCAGTGGGCATCGTCGATCTCTTTCCGACGTTTCTGAGCGCCGCCGGCCTGAGGGCACCGACCGTCCTTTCGCTCTTGCGTTTCTTTAGAGCTCCCGGAATGAAAACAGGAGCCGTCGCCGGACTGCTCTACGCTCTGCAAGGCCTGAGCTGCATGTATTGGGCCCTGTATCTTCCCCTGGTGGTCCTGCCCGCGGTGCTGTTCCTTAACTGGCGTCACCACCTTGGAATTCGAAGGCTTCTCCCGCTGCTCGTCAGTCTAGGCGTGGCATTGCTCCTGACCGGTATCTTCGCGGTTTCCCTATCTCGAAAACTCCGGCACTTTCAACTATCACCGCGACGAGCCGGCACCGATCCCGATGGACCGATACTTGGACGTACTGCCCGGGAACCTTCTCTACAAAGACATTCTTGGCACTGCAAGGGTCAACGAGAACGCGGCGCATTTTCTCGGTTTTAGCGCTATGGCCCTAGCACTCTTCGGCATGCTGCCGCGTCGGCTCGCGGAGAGGAAGAGCTTAGCGCGGCTTCGCCTGCTCCTAGTATTGGATCCGAGCCCAACCGGACGCCCGCGTCGTCGCCGAAGTTCCCACGACCCGCTACTGGGGAGGGCGGATGGACGCCGATGCAATGTACTTCTCCACGGTGCACTGGAAGAGAACCGTTCAAGGGTTCACCGGCTACATGCCGCCGACAGTCCACTTCATTCGATGGCGGCTCTTCCATTTCCCGAGCGAACAAAGCCTGGCCTTCGTCGAAAGGCTCGGAATCGACACCGTTGTGGTCAGACCAGGCGCAACCTTTCGCCCCAACGCTTTCCCCGATGGCGAGAGGTGGTCAACGGTGGGCCCGTTTCCAGGGGGTGAGTGGGTGCTTCGACTGAAGAACGCTTCCGGCCTGCAGTTCCGACCCGCCGCCGCAGGTGATTCAGAGCTCAGGGAGCTCGACCGCGGCGAGTGGCGTGTTCACGCTTCGACTCCCGGCGCCAAGCGCGCAACGGACGGAGATCCGCGCACGACTTGGAGCACCGTTGACTTCCAGAGAGAGCACCACTTCTATGCGATCCGTTTCCCGAAGCCAACGGCGCCAGCCCGCATCTCCATGGAGATCGGGCCTCCATACGAGTTTCCGACGCGATTCGAGGTGCTCGGCCTCGTCGAGGGTGGCCAGTGGATCGACCTTCCCTTCGATCGAGCCCGATCCCTCGACGACTTCTTTGCCGATCTCCTCTATCGACCCCTCAAGGCAAAGCTTCAGATCAAAGTGGACACGCGCGAGGTGCGAGAGATCCGCATCCGCATCACGGAAACCGATCCGTTCGAGATGCCCTGGACCATGTCCGAGATCCGCGTCTTCCGCAGTCGTGCGCCCTAGCCGCGACTGCGAATCGATCTCAACCAATCAGTTCGGAGACCTATGCCCTTTTGTCAATGGGAACGTCTCTCTCCGGAGTCCAGGTAGACCTGGCGGGGTCGGGCGATCCTCTGCTCCGGATCGGTGAGCCTACGGAAAGGAGGTCACTCAACACGTCATCGCTTAGATGAGCGTTCAGCTTCGTTGGAATCGCTGTTCAGCTTCCTCTGGAACCGGCGTTCACGATGGCCGGAATACGCAGTGGAGCGAGTTTCTTCACGCCGCCGATGTCTTTTGCATCGCCTGGTGCAAATCCCAGTCGGCCTGCAGATGCATCCAGAACTGCGGCGTCGTCTTGAACCGGCGCGCGAGGCGAAGTGCCGTGTCCGCGGTGACTCCTCGCTTGCCGAGGACGAGCTCGTTCAGACGATTCACGGACATTCCGAGCTGCCGTGCGGCCTCCACCTGAGTGAGACCGAGAGGCACGAGAAATTCCTCCCGCAGCATCTCACCCGGGTGCACCGCAGGCCCGAGCCACGCGGGATCACGAATGATAGTCTTCGCAGCGGACTTCGTACGCATGATTTCCCTCCCACCAGAACGTCACCCGGTACTGCTCGTTCACGCGGATGCTATGACGACCGCGCTGATTTCCCTTGAGAGCCTCTAAACGGTTTCCCGGCGGACTGCCGAGATCCGAGAGCCGCTGCGCGACGTCCAACATTTTCAGCTTCCGGCGGACGATCCGCCAAAGGTCTTTCGGAATGCGCCGAGCCTCCTTCGTGGAGCGCTCTCGGAACAAATCGGCCGTCGTTTCATCGGCGAACGACTGAATCATTCTCTATTACATAATACACGTGGTTCATGTAACATGCCAACTCGATCTTCGGAGGACAACTTCGAGACCCGATCGGCTTTGGTGCACGAATAGCTCTTGACTCCGGCAACCCGTTCTTCCGCCAATGGCTGTCTGGTTGCCCGAGTCGTGAGCCTCAACCGAGACGCACGTCGGCGAACATCCCCTCGACGTGCTGCCTCATTCTCTCCTCGTCACGTTGGCCCAGCTTCTTGCCAATGACTTCGACGACATAGAGAACGGCCAGGGCCGCACCGGGTCCGAGGGCCCAAAATCCGACCACACGCCAATCGACGCTCCCGCCGAGAAAAGCATGACGGACGAGTGACGCCAGATATATCAGTGTCGGGATCAGGATCACCCACCAGAGCACGGTCATGACCACGATGACGAACCGCACCGGTTTGAACTCGATTCGAATCCGACTGCCCGAAGGCGTAGCTTCGATCCGGCCGTAGAGAAGTCTCGTGTAGCCGTTGCTGTAGCCGTGGCGGACCCGCATCTCGAGCCTGTCGTCCCGGATGTTCCCCACGAAGTCCTCGGACACCCCCCAGGTAGGCGTCAGAAGGAGGGAGTCCACCCAGGCCATCCCGGAGCGCAGTCGTGCCGCAACCTCCGGCAGGCCAATGGACACGTCGATCTGCATCACTGAGCGGCTCCGATTGCAATATAGTGGACGACGCATCGACGCAGCAATATGCACCGACCTTTCTGGATGTGGATGCTCCTGAGTACCATCTGGGGCTCCACCTGGCTCTTCATCAAGGTCGGTCTGGAATATCTCCCGCCGCTGAGCTTCGCCGGCATCCGTTTCCTCATCGCTTCGATTCCGATCGCGCTTCTCTGTGTGATGACCGGGCGACGTCTTCCTGGCCGACGAGAGGACTGGTGGCTCATCACCGTCACCGGGCTCATTACCTTCTCGATCAACTATGGTCTCATTTTCTGGGCGGAGCTCTTCATTACTTCGGCGCTCGCGGCGGTGCTCTATACGACGATGCCGCTCTTCGGTCTCGTCATGGCCCACGTTGCGATTCCGAGCGAGCCGATGAACCTTCGCAAGGCGCTCGGTGTTCTCTGCGGGATTCTCGGAGTCACCATTGTCTTCTCGGACCAGCTCGGGTTGTCGGAGCCCGGTCTCGTGTGGGGTGCAAGCGCTGTCGTCTTCGCCGCTTTCATCAACTCCTGGTCGACGGTGCTCATCAAAACGCGTGCACACCACATCGATTCCTTCGTCCTCTCGGCGGGACAGATGGTGGTAGGTTGCCTGCCGTTACTCGCGGTGGGCTACGTGGTGGAGGGCTCACCGTTCGACTTCGCCTGGCCGACGATGGCCTGGGTGTCCCTGCTGTATCTTGCGCTGGTGGGCTCCTCTCTGGCGTTCGTGGGGCTCTACTGGCTGATCAAACGGATGGACGTCACCAAGACCCAGCTCATCCCTTTGTCGAGTACCCTGATCGCGGTGGTCCTGGGATGGCTCGTTCTGGACGAGCGGTTCTCGATACTGGAGCTTTCGGGGGCAGCGGTGATCCTCGCCGGCCTGGGCATCACCCGCTCTGGTTTCAAGAAGAGGTTACAACCGGGAGGCTGAGCGAACCGGATGAAGGTTCTTGTCGAGCTCCTCCCGGTGATTCGGTCGCTCGGGAAACGCGAGGCCATCTTGTACTCCAATGGCTTCCGGACCTGGCGCTGGAGCTATGAGGACCTGCATCGACACGTCGCCGGTGTCGTCCGCTCCCTGGAAGAAAGGGGGATCGGCAAAGGCGACCGCGTGCTCCTGTGGGGGGAGAGTCGGCCCGAGTGGGTCGCCGCTTTTTGGGCCTGCCTGGCCCGGGGCGTGGTGGCGGTTCCGGTCGACTTTCGATCGACCCCGGCGCTCGCCCGGCGCATTCAGGAGGAAGTGAGGGCCAGCCTCCTCGTTCACGGGGCGTACGTGGATGCAGATCCTCTCGGAATTCCGACGCTCACGTACGAGGCGATCGGCGATCTGACACACGACGGGCTCATCGAGCTCAACGGGGCCCCTTCCGTCTCGCCGGACGACACCGTGCAGGTTCTCTACACGTCGGGCACCACCGGAGATCCAAAGGGTGTCGTCCATCGACACCGGAACCTGTGCGCGGTGCTGAGCCCGATCGGTGACGAGATCCGGAAGTACGCTGCCTACGCTCGCCCTTTCCAGCCGATTCGCTTCCTCGATCTGCTGCCGCTGAGCCACGTGTTCGGACAGTTCATGGGGCTCTACATTCCTCTTCTGCTCGGCGGCTCGGTCGTGTTCATCGACGAGATCTACCCCCACACCATCCTCGAGACCATCCACCGGGAGCGCGTCTCGGTTCTGGTGAGCGTGCCGCGCTTTTTGCATTCCTTGCGGCGCGAGCTCGAGCGACGTTTCCAGCTTCCGGAGAGGCTGGACACGGGAGGCGGACTCCGCCGCGAGCTCCGGCGATGGTGGCGTTTTCGTAACGTGCACTCCGCCTTCGGTTGGAAGTTCTGGGCGGTTCTGGTTGGAGGCGCCCAGCTCCCGGCCGAGCAGGAATCGTTTTTTAGAGGACTCGGATGGGTAGTCGCTCAGGGTTACGGTTTGACGGAGGCGAGCGCCATGGTGACCGCCAACCACCCCTTTCACACCAAACCGGGATCGCTGGGAAAGGCTCTCGCCGGACAGGAGATCAAGCTCGCGGCGGATGGCGAGATTCTCGTGAGGGGCGAAAACGTGGTGACCGAGTACTACCGGGGCGATCCCCCGGCACCAAAGGACACGTGGCTTCGGACCGGTGACATCGGAGAGCTCGACGACGAGGGACACCTTTTCTATCGCGGACGAAAGAAAGACGTCATCGTGGGCGCCGACGGGTTGAACGTGTTTCCGTCAGACATCGAGTCGACCTTGAATCGCGAGCCGGCCGTCAAAGAGTCCGTCGTGGTGGGGCGATCCGGCGAGCACGGCGAGACCGTCCACGCGGTGCTTCTCCTGGCGAACGCCCAGGTCGATGCGAACGATATTGTGCAGAAGGCCAACAACGCGCTCGAGCCGCATCAGCGCATCCGTGAATGGTCCGTCTGGCCAGATCTCGACTTCCCCCGCACATCCTCCACGCTCAAGGTACGACGCCACGAAGTTGCGGCCTGGGTCGTGAATCGCGCGACGGATCTGTCTGGTGCCGAGCGACCGGGCAGTGTTCGCGCGCTGCTCGAGCGACACCTGACGCGACGCGCCGGGAAGCTCGGCGCTTCTGACCGCTTGGCTGAGGATCTCGGACTGACCTCCCTCGACCGCGTGGAGCTCCTCACCGATCTGGAACAGCAGACCGGCGCCCGTCTCGACGAGACGAAGCTGTCCCAGCTGGCGACGGTGGAGGAGCTGGAGCAGTGGGTCGAGCAACAGGCATCCGGGCCGGCCGGGCCGGCCGGGTCGGAACGACGCGAAGCCCCGGAGGGTGCAAGCGAAGCTCGTTCGCTGTTCAGCGGGCTTCCGCGGTGGACGCGCACGTTCCCGATCCGCGCGGTCCGAACCGTGTTCCGCGAGCTCGCCTGGCTCCCCCTCTTCCGCTACTACATCCAAACCGAAGTGATCGGACCGCTCGAGCGACTCGACGGACCGGTTCTCTTTGCGGCCAACCACACCAGCCATCTCGACGTGGCTGCGATTCTCGCCGCACTTCCGTTCCAGCTCCGTGATCGTGTCGCCCCGGCGATGGGACTGGAGCATTTTCCCGCCTACCTCAAGGGCGCGACCGGTCCGCGAGCCAGCGAAGCGTTGAAGTACTGGATGGTCTCAACCGCTCTGCACACGTATCCGCTTCCTCAGACGGCGCAGGGCGCGCGAGAAGCCCTTCAGTTTTCCGGACACCTCGTCGACTCCGGCTACTCGCCTCTCGTATTCCCGGAGGGACGTCGCACACCGGACGGTCGTCTGCTTCCTTTTCAGCCGGGGGTGGGCCTCATGGCGGTGCGTCTGCAGGTCCCGGTGGTCCCGATTTACATCAAGGGACTCTTCGAGGTCATGTCGCTCCACGATGACTGGCCGATCCCGGGGCCAATCGTCGTCCACATCGGCGATCCCGTTCGCTTCGAAGAAACCGGCGACTACGTCGGAGCGGCTCGACGGATCGAGGAGGAGGTTCGGGGGCTGGCTCGCCGGGCGAGCGGGTGGGAGTAGGAGGTTTCTACTTTTTCTTCTCGTCTTCCTTTGGCCCTACGGGAAATTTTCCGAAGAGCCAGCTCACGGCCTGGTTGATCTCTTTTTCCGCGCGGTCCGGTGTACTGACCCGTCGTCGTCCCTTCGCGGACCACAGCAGCCGGTAGGTCTCGAGCTGGTAGACCTCGATGTGAAGAGTGCCTTCCTGATAGAAGTCGAACTTGAAGGTTCGTTCGAACGTTGGACGGGTCCCAGCTCCGGCTGGTCGTCGTTTCGGACTCGAGCTTTTTCGCCACGTTGACGTCGAACAGGATCTCCATGTCGGGTTTGACGGTGTCCTGTACGTAGCCCCGCCGCTCCATCTCGTGGTTGACGGCCCGAACAAAGCGAATGTAGAAAGCGATAGAGCGTAACGGAAGTCTTGAAGCCCAGGAGTGCGTCGATGACGCGCTTGTCCGGATCCCACAGCTGCACCGGCCGCGCGACAGAGGATGGACAACAACAAACCAGGACCGATCAACACAAACGCCGAGGGTGCCGGTATCACCACTGGCGAGGACCCCGGTGTGGGACGCCCTGCCAGGAAGTCTGACTCATTGTCATCGGTATCCGTTCCCATGAAGTCGCGTGTCAGGGCGAATCCAGCGGCAGGATCGCTGGCCGGGGCCCCTTCTCCCGCGTTGTGGCGTCCGGCGTTGCCGTACTTGTCGTTGAACGTCGGCGACTACTGGAAAGACAGGCTCTGAAACTGAAGCGAGAGCGCTCCCGAAAACGCGGAGGATAGGCGCGGAGGAAACGGGTCGAACGGCAAGCCCTACCGCACCGTTGCGCTCTTCGGTGCGGTGATTCCGAAGGATGGATTGCTCGTGGTTGCGACGTCGTTCGCCCTCGGCGAGGTCCTGGCCCATCGGGATTTCGTCGCGAACGTGGACTGGCAGAACGGTCCGGATGTGATTCCGACCAGATGGAACCCGTCGAACCGAAAGCCGGGCTCCCCCAGGATTTCGGTGAAGGCGCTCTCCCGGTCCGAACCCTCGGCGTCGTAGAAGACTTCGTTGAGAATGGGCAGGGCAAACAGGCGCTCCGGCACCAGGCAGGCGCCGACGGCCAGCCACAGAATCGAGGCTAATCGCATCTTCTTCTCTCCTTTCGAAAATCAGTTCACTTCGAAAGACGAGAAACGAGGCAACAAACCTCCCACCGGCGCCAATTTTTCTAGGCGTCCATGACCGCCGCCAGATCATCGTCGAGAGCTCCGTTCTCGGGTGCGGGCGACCACCAGGTCAAAATCAAGAGCACGGCAAAGGATGTGGCCATCGAGACGGCCGCGGGCAAGACTCCGGGTGCGACGATTTGGAGTCCGGCCCGGGTCACTAACTCGAGCGATACGGTGAGGACGAGTCCAGCGCCCATGGAAGCGGTGGCGGCGGTCGCCGTGACCCGGCGCCAGTTGAGCCCCACCGCGAACACCGGCGCCAGCGCCGCGCCGAACGTGCCGAAGGCGAACGTTCCGAGAAGCACGATCAGGTCGCCGTGAGCGTAGGCGGTGGCGAAGGCGGCCACCGCCACGACCACGACGGCGACGCGTCCCCAGGCGAGCTCGTTGCGAAGGGGCCTTCCGATCGAGCGGGGCAGATCGCGCACCAGGGCGGCCGCGGCGATATTGATGAAGGAATCTGCAGACGACATGATCGCCGCAAGCACGCCGGACAACGCGAGACCGGCCAGAAGATCCGGTGAGTGGCCGAGAAGAAAGAGCGGGGTGGCGTGGTCCGGCTGTGCAAGCGGTGCCATCCGTCCTTCGGCCACCAGGGCCGGAACGACCAGACCGATGCCGAGCCAGACGAGCACGCACAAGGTCTGGCTTCCCCCGACCACGAGCGGCATCCACTTCAGCTTCCGCGGATCGTCGATCATGTAGAACTTGTGGAGCATGTGGGGCTGGCCGAGTACTCCGACCGAAAAGACAAAATAGAAGCTCACCGCCGTGAGCAACGGGATTCTGCCCAGGGGCTCGAGGAACGAGGAGCCGAAGTCCACCGAACCAGCGATGCTCGACGCCATCGACTCGAATCCCCCGCCGACTCTCACTGCCTGGACGAACACCGCAACCGCAACGAGCGTCATGAGCGCGCCCTGGACGAGATCCGTATACACGCCCGCGATCATCCCGCCCGCGACGGAGTAGAGCACGAGCACCACAACGGCAACCCCCATCGCCAGGGCCAGGCCGTACTCGCCGTAGCGCGTGGATATTCCGAAGACCGCCTCGACCAGGCACCCAGCGCGAGAAACTGTAGGCCAAGGTAGGCAATCGTCCCGACGAGTACCGACAGCGCGGCGACACCGGAGGCGAGGCGACTGTCAAACCGATGGAGGATCGCATCCGGAACGGTGAAGACTTCTCTCACCTCGGCGAGAAGGCGCAGTCGCTTTCCGACCGTCCAGCAGAGAAGACCGGCGGTGAGGCCCACCGAGGCGTTGATGAACATCGAGCCAAGGCCCATCGTGTACATCAGGCCCGGTCCCCCGAGAAACACGAAGCCGCTGAAAGCCGCCGACATCGTGGCCAGCGCGGTGATCCAGAGACCTATGCGTTGACCGGCGATCCAGAAATCCTTCGGTGAACGTGTCCGGCGGGCGGACCAGAGTCCCACCGCGAGAATCGCAACCACGTAGACGACGCCCACCGCCACGATGACGGGTCGGTCCAGGATCGGCATCGGCTCAGCTTCCGTGGGGCTCGCGCGTTCGCACGACCGGCTCCGGCGGGGGCCCGTGGAAGTCGAACGTGACGGCGTAGGTCAGTCCCACGAGCGGGGCGAGCCCGAGCCAGACCGCCAGGAACAGTGCCGAGAGCGGAAACCCGGCCACCGTCGTCGAGGAGGGTGAAAAGAAGTAGAGGCCCGCCCAGCCGAGCAGATTCAAAAAAAGAAGAACGACCAGAGGGATTCGCAACGGCCCCACGGCACCGGAACGGCTGGCACCGAGCGCAATGAGCAGCACCGGAAACGCCGCCGCGCAGACAGCGGCGGTCCATGCTGCGGCGGCACCTCCGAGGAGGGCACAGGCCACGAGTGTCAGCGAGACCGCCGCCAGCGCCCTCAACACGAACGGGGTCGATTCGCCACGCATTCGGGGAGCGTTTAGTCAGGCGGCCGCTTCTCCTATTGCCGGCAAACGGCCTGCCAGGATCTCCGCGATGGGCCGCGTCGTCTCGAAGCGGTCCAGGACGACCCGCACCATCGCGGTAATGGGTGCGGCGAGCAGCATGCCCACCGGACCCCAGATGAGACCCCAGAACACCAGCGCAAACAGCACCGCCACCGGGTGGAGGTCCAGGCCTTCTCCCAGAATCTTCGGCTCGAGGAAACTACCGATCGTAAGCTGAACCGCACCGGGGAGCGCGATCACGAGGATGACCGGAATCCAGCTGTCGAACTGGACGATCGCCAGCGGTAGCGGCAGCAGCGTGGCGATGATCGAACCGACGCTCGGGATGAAGTTCAGAAAGAACGCGAGAACGCCGAACACCAGAGCGAGGTCGAGGCCGAGAATGGTGAGAAGCGAGCCGACGAGGATACCCGTCGCCGCCGATGTCACCAACTTCGTGATGAGATACCGTCGAACCTTGGCGTTGATCTCCTGGTAGATGCCCTCGCGACGACGGGCGCTGCGACCGGCCAGGAGAAAGATCACGAAGATCAGGACGAGAACCCCATTGGAAACGAAGCTCACCACCGAGCCCGCCGTGCTGCCCACCATACTCAGGATCGGAACCTGCCTCAGACCGTCGAGAACGGTCTGCTGACCCAGATCGATGTCGAACCGATCGAGAATGGACAGGATGCTCGCTGCCGCGCTCGCCAGTCGCTCCCGATAGATGGGTGCGCTCTCGGACAGGCCCCGGGCCGAGGTGGTGATGAGAAGAACGAACAGCGTCATCACCGCCAGAATCACGAGCAGCGCGATCAAAATGGACAGCCCTCGGGGACAGCGCAGCCGGGTCTCCATGAAATCCACCAGCGGCGTCACGATGTAGGTGATGAAAAGGGCGAGAATGAACGGAATCATCACGCCGCGGGTATAGATGAGGGCGGCGGCCGCCGCCACCGCGGCGAGGATCATCAGAGAGACCGTTCGCAGCCAGGACTGCTCGTCAGCCAGTGTTGTCATCGGTTGTATCGACGATAGAGAAGGCTCGCGCCGATGTCAAAGGGGGGATTCGGGCTCCGAGGGATTTTTTTTCGCTTTGGCGCTAGCTCTTCGCCTTGTGGGACGACTCTACCATCAACAGCCCGGTGGCGATGCGCTCCCGGACGGGCTCCGGCAACTTGATGAAACCGGAGAGAGACGTCAGATCGAATCCGTCGTGGATTTTTCCTTTGACACTCACACTCGCGCCGGTGCGCGGCACGCCTCTTGTCGAGAACACCCAGAGACGGCCGGTCGGATCTTCGATCCGGTAGAAGCCTCGGCCGACGACGGAATAGCTCTCGACCACGCGGCCCGAGAGTGCGACGTTCCTGTCCGCATAGCGGTGCGGATCGGCAAGTACGTCGTTCACGGTCTTCTGCGCGCACCCCGCCGACAAAGCCACCGTCGCCATTACGAGCGCGATCGGAATCACCCCGTAGTGCGCCATCAGGTGTCGCGGGATGTCCGGGTTTTCACCGACATGAGCAGGGTTCATGTAGTAGGTGTCGACACCCATACCGTGACTCGCAACGAGGAAGAGCGTAAGGACAACGTTGTAGGTGAGGACCAGCCCGATCGCGACGACGACGACGTCACCCAGGGTGCCCCCCTTCCAGGCAAGATAGCCAGCATAGGTGGCGAGCGTCACCAGGAGGGCGACGGTAATGCTCGTCGCTTTACCACCGACCGAGATAGGAATGCCGATCGGTCCCACCAGGAAACGAATGAGCCCTACGAGCATCACCACCCATTTTCAACTGAACGTCGATCTCGAGCCGGAGCACGCCGAGGGTCGCTACGGGTGGGACCGGTTGCGGCTCATCGAGCTGTTCGCGATTTGGAGATTGTCTCTCACGGAGTCGCTCGCGTTGAAAGCCTGCTCGCCTGGCGCGGGTTCGCGCTCCACGACCGGCAGACCGGCTGGCGCGATCGACTGCCGTTGGCCCCGATTCCCTCTTTGGAGCCGGGCCACGACGGATACGCCCACGAACCACATGAGTAAATGACGCGGTCGGCGCATCCGCGGGCGCTCGCGCTCATCGATCGCCAGGAGCACGTCCGGGCCACCCGGAACGGGCGGGAGATGCCCCCGACCCTGCACGAGCTGAGCCCTTCGCCGCGCTTTCCGTTTCCGGGGTCGCCCGTGGCGACGTTTCCTCCGATGCGTCATTGCTTTCCTGCAGCCTCGGTGCTCGAACCCGCTGATCTAAAAGCGCATTAGCCTCTCAAGAAGGAATCGTTTGCGCCCCCTGCAGCTTTGATGACCTCGCTCAGGCAAGAAGTCTTGAAGCAGGATCCGGCGCAGCCGACGCACAGCCTGGTGACCATGAACGCCCTCGTCTCCGAGACCATCGCCGCCGAGAAGTTCTACATGATCATTCTGGGAACGTTTGCCGCCATCGCCCTGGCGCTGGCCGGGGCCGGTGTTTTCGGTGTGTTGTCGTACACGGTGACGGCCCGGACCCAGGAGATTGGCCTGCGCATGGCCCTCGGAGCTACGCGCTCGAATATCCTGGGAAGCATCCTGGCACATGGTGTCGGACTGGGGCTCCTCGGAACGGCCATCGGGCTGGTGGGTGCGATCGTCTCGACACGCGCCGTCGCTACCGTTCTTTTCAACGTGAGTGCGACCGATACCGTGACGTTTGTCGCGGTGGGCCTCGTCCTGCTTCTGGTGGCGCTCGCTGCCTGCGCGGTACCCGCTTTGCGGGCGAGCCGCGTGGATCCGATCGTGGCCCTGCGAGAGGAGTAGGAAGAACCGGAACCCGCAACCAATGGAATCCGCGGAAGGGCTGATTCGGGAGAAAACATAACGCTTCTCTCGCCAGGGCCTCCTTGATAAGTGAAGCTCTCGATTCGGGTTCGTGATTGATTGCTTCGTGCTCTTCGTGTCCTTCGTGGTTCGTCATCGCTTTCTAGTGGAACTGGATTTCTCGGTGTGCTCTGTGGTGAGAAAACGGTAGCTGCGGTTCCCTTCTTTTCTAAACCCAGGTCCCTTCCCTGTTGCGCGAGGGGCCGAAGGGCGAGAGAATCCCGACCACCACCCAGGGAGGGATCCATGACGACCCGTACGATTCTTGTGACCGCGTTGGCTCTGACGTTCCTGCTCGCGCCATTCACCGCGAGCGAGGAGGAGCGGACCTACATCCTTCCGCCGGAGCCCGTTCGTGAGCTCTTCGACAGAGACAAGAACTTTGCCACGCTGAACCACCCGAGCCCGGACGGGGATCACTTCCTCGTGCCGCTCACGAGAGAGCTCTCCACGCTCGAAAAGATGGGACATGAGACGCTCCGGCTCGCGATGCTGGAGATCCGCCCCGACGTGAACCGCGAGTGGCGGCTCGACACCTATGGGACCTACCGCTTCCGCCTGTACTCATTGAGTCGGCGCCAGTTTCGGGATATCGCGGTTCCGGAGGGCATCTTCGTCAGCGACGCAACGTTCTCGCACGACGGAGCGAAGCTCGCCTTTCTCGCCCACACGAGCGAGCGCACCGAAGTCTGGGTGGCGGACGGTGCCACCGGAAAAGCGGAGCCCCTTTCCCGCGAGCCGGTGATGGCGACCCTCGCCGCGCGACCGGCGCGCAACCGAGCTCCCGACGCACCCTCGAGGCTTCTTCAATGGACGCCCGAAGGAAGCCTGCTCACGCTCCTTGTCCCTGCCAATCGCGGGCCCGTGCCCGAGAGACGACTCCCAGCCGGACCGGTCATCCGGGAGACACGGGACAAGGCCACGCCCAACCCGACGTACCCGTTCCTCCTGCACGACGACACCGATGCGCAGCTGTTTCGATACTACACGACGAGCCAGCTCGCCGAGCTGGCCCCCGGCAAATCACCCCGACGACTGGGCGAGCCGGGAATGTTTCTGGAGATCTCCTCGAGCCCGGACGGAAGGCATATCCTCGCCGAGCGCATCGTGGAGCCTCTCTCCTACATTACGAGCTTCACCGGCTTCGCCCGGAATCTGGAAGTGCTCGACCGCGAGGGCGCCCTGGTCTCGTTGGTCCGCGAGATGCCTCTTCAGGAGGGGCGCGAGCGAGGACCGAATCGGACCGAAGAAAAGCTTCCCCGCGACGTGCAGTGGCGGCCGGATGGCAAGGGGCTCTCCCTGCTCTGGCGTGAAACGACAGCCGACGACGACGACGACGAGAAGGAGGCGAGCGAGGAGCGCATCGATCGGATCCTGCAGCTCGAGGCACCATTCGACCTCGCCAGCGCCCGCGTGCTCGTAACGACCGCAGAAGGCAAGAAGGAGAGCTTCTCCGACGTCTACTACACGCTCGAGGGTGAGCTCGCAATCGCCACAATCACCGCCGATTCGAAAGAGCGCATCGTTGCCTACGATCTCACGCAGCAACAACCATCGGAGCAGATTCTGGCCCCCGACTACGACCCGGAGGACCCTTTGGCGCTGCCCGGAGAGGTCCTCACTCGACGAACGCCGAGCGGTGTCCCCTTCGCTCTCCTGGCTTCGAACGGCCAGGCCTATTTGAAGGGCTCCGGCTACCAGGAAGACTTCGCTCCCCAGGCGTTCATCGATCGGGTGAACGTCACCGACGGAAGCAAGGAGCGGGTGTTCGAGGGTCGCAAGGGCCAGTTCGATCAGCCGATCGTTCCGCTCGATGCCGACCTGTCCCGCATGCTCGTGAGCAGGGAATCCAAATCCGATTTTCCGGACACATTTCTGGTCGAGGGCGGCTCGGACTCGAACCTGACGGAGAACCGCGACCCGTTTCCCGAGATCACGGACGCGAGGCGCATCGACTTCACGTTTTCACGTCGAGACGGCCTCGAGATCCAGGGGCGTATCTCGCTGCCCGTCGGCTACCGTGAGGGAACCCGAGTCCCGGCCATGATCTGGACCTATCCCCGCGAGTACTCGTCGGTCGAGGAGTATCAACGGACCGCCATCCGGGCACGAAACCACAACGCCTTCACCCACTTGAGCTACCTGCGCTGGTCGGACATCTGGCTCGCCCAGGGCTATGCGCTCGTCTACCCCGACGTGCCGATCATCCGAAAGGACCGGTCGTATAACGACAACTACGTCCAGCATCTGGTGGACACCCTGTACGCCGCCATCCGAAAGATCGACGAGCTCGGCTATGTCGATATCGATCGAATAGGACACGGGGGTCACAGCTACGGTGCTTTCGCCACCGCCAACCTTCTCGCGCACACGCCCTATTTCAAGGCAGGCATTGCCGGTGACGGCGCCTACAACCGGACGCTCACACCCATGGGCTTCCAGTTCGAGCGCCGCTTCGTCTGGGAGAACCCGCACTTGTACTTCGAAATGTCCCCGTTCTTTCAGGCCGATCACATCGACACGCCGCTCCTGATGTACCACGGCCTGGATGACAACAACACGGGCACCTTCCCGATCCAATCGGAACGGATGATGCAGGCGCTCACCGGGCTCGGAAAAACGGCGGTCCTGTACATGTATCCTTTCGAGTCGCACGGGCCCCGCGCCAAAGAGAGCTATCTGGATCTCTGGGCGAGGTGGCTCACGTGGTTCGACCGATACGTGAAGGGGGAGGAGCCTGCGGTTCCGACGACGGAGAAGGCCGCAGCGCGGAGAGGGAACAGGTGATGTGGTCGTGGCTTCGTACGTGCACCTCGTCGTGGACGACCCCTCACTGTTTCCCCTGCAGCCAAAAGAGCCAATCATTCCCGTCGTCGTGATCGCGCTGGCAGCGTAACTATTCTGGAAAGGAGCGGGAGCCTGGAGCCTCGACCTGAAGTCGGGACGAGCCTGACAGATGAGCATCTTTCTTGGAGTGCTTCTGGCGATGACGAAGATGCCTCGCCCGCCCGGGGTTCACGAGCTCCTCTTCGAGCCGGAGGGCAAACCCGCCGTGCGGTACGCCCTTTCCATTCCGCAAGGTTACCGTGATGACGAGGAGCGGCCGCTCGTTCTCTCCCTTCACTTCGCGGGCCACGGGAGGCCCTACTACGGAAAAGGCATGTTGACGACTCTCGTGGAGCCTGCGCTCGAGAAGCTCGGCGCGGTCATCGTCGCTCCCGATTGCCCCGCGTCCTCCTAGTCCACGCCCACCGCTGAAAAAGCGGTGTTGTCGCTCCTCGATCACATCATGGAGAACTACGCCATCGATCGCGACCGGGTGATCGTGACCGGCTACAGCATGGGAGGCATGGGGACCTGGTACCTGGCATCCCGCCATCCCGGTCGCTTCGCCGCCGCGATCCCAATGGCTAGCGCTCCGAAATCAGCGGACCTCGAGGCCATCGCGAAGCTCCCCCTGTATGCCATCCACTCGCGCGCGGATACGTTGGTGGCGCTCTCGCCCACGGCGAGAGCGATCGCCGAGCTCAAGCACGCCGGAGCACCAGCGGAGCTGGTCATCGTCACGGACGTGCCGCACTTCGAGTCGTTCAGGTTCAAAGAGTATCTAGCGCAAGCGGTGGATTGGCTCGAGAAGGTCTGGTCGCGCCAATGACCGTGACGATCTGCAGGCCCGAGCGGCAACCACCGCGTCTGCTGCGAGACCGGCCCGAATGGGCCGACAGCACACCGAGCGCCCAGCGAGGCGCCGCGGGCGAACGAGGAGTGCCGGCCTCCGCGTGAAGCTTCGGCCGGTCCGCCGTAGCCTTGTGCGGAGGCGGAAGCGCGCGATGATGCTCTACTGTTGCGCCTTGACCTCGTTCTCGATCGGCGCGAGCGACTTCAAGTAGATAGCGATGGCCTCCAGGTCAGACGCCTCGAGTTGCACGTAGCCGTTGGTGATGACTTCGCCCATCAGGCCAGTGGAGTCGTCACCATCGGGCTTGAAGGCGGTCTGGAGAAACCAGACGATGTCTTCCTGGCTCCAGCCGCCGATACCGGTCTCTTCGTGGGGCGTAATGTTCGGGGCGAGCTCTCCTTCCGGACCCTCGACGGAGCCCGCGTAGTACAGGTCCTTGTCGGGTGCGCCCAGGGTCTTCCGGGGCGTGTGGCACTCACCGCAGTGGGCCAGTGCCGTGGAGATGTAGGCCCCCCGGTTCCACTCGGCGGACTTCTCGGGGTCTGGCTCGTAGGTGCCGCGCTCGAAGTAGAGCGCGCGCCACGGCGTCAGCGAGGCCCTGAACTTGTAGGGAATTCCGAACTCCGGCTCCTTGTTCTCCTTCTTCACCGGGGCGAGTGTCTTCAGATAGGCCCACAGGTCCGAGAGATCTTTCCGTTTGATCTTGGTGAAAGACGTGTAGGGGAACACCGGATAGTAGTTCTTGCCGTCAGGGCTCACTCCTTCCGTCATCGCCTCGATGAAGTCGCCTTCCGACCAGTCGCCGAGACCCGTCTCGGGATCGGGGGTGAGGTTGGTCCCGTAGATGGTGCCGAACGGTGTTTCTATAGGCCGACCCCCGGCGAGCGACAGCTCGCTCGCCGCGGGGTCGGAGTGACAGGTGCACCCGCCGGTCGCCCGATACACGTACTCGCCCCGCTTGATGGCCTCGGCGTCCTGCGCCGAGGCGGTTCCCGGCACGCCGAGACCGAGGCTGACGAAAAGCGTGGTTCGGACCAGAGGCTTCGGGAAGCCCATGCCTATTTGTTCTTGTAGCTTTCTTCTCTGGGCTTCCGATAAGTGTTGTGGCAGCTGCGGCACGCGCCTCCCAGCTTGCCCACTGCAGGCATCATCGCCGACTTGTCACCGCTCTCGGCCGCCTCGACCAGCGCAGCACTCGCCTCGGTCACTGCCTTCGACTTTGCCACGAAGTCGTCCCAGTTGCCCCAGATCTCGGTCTTCGCGTCGGTGGCGCCGGCGGAGATGTCTTTCTTGAACGTCTCTTCGATGAGCTTCGAATACTCGTGGATGTTCCTGGCGTGAGTGACGATCTGGTCGGTGGAATAGGTCAGCTTGTACTTCATGTAATCACCGATCGAGCCCATGCTTGCACCCTGACCTGACATGAGCTTCTGCCGGTATTCAACGAGGTTGGCGTCTTCCTGAGCCACCAGCGTCGAGCAAAGACCGAGAAGAAACGCAACGGCCAGAGCCAGGTGTAAGATCCGTGACAATCGGTTCTCGCGAGCCATGTAGAAAAGCCTCCTCATTGAAAGTCGGCGTAGTATAGACAGCCCGCCCGGCTCCGTCCAGCCCGCGAGCATCTCCCGAATCGCGCTCGCTCGGCGGCGGAACAGCGCGCTAGTCGTGTCTCAAGGTTACGACCGGGTCCAGTCGTGCGGCGCGCCGGGACGGCCCGAAGCTACCTGCCAGCGCGACGAGAGCCAGCAGGACGGCGACCGCGCCCAGGATCCCGGGCTCGCGCCCGCCCACACCGAACAGCACGCTTTCGAGGACACGACCCAATGCGAGAGCGATCGCGAGTCCGAGCGCCAGCCCGAGCGCGACGAGGCGTGCGGCCTGTCCCAGAAGCAGGGTTAGAATCTCACGCTTCCCCGCCCCCAACGCCATGCGGATTCCGAGCTCGCGGCGCCGCTGCGTAACCAGAAACGCCATCAGGCCATAGAGTCCGAAGGTCGCCAGCGTGACCGC
Organism: Candidatus Marinacidobacterales bacterium; assembly: GCA_965237685.1. GTDB lineage: Bacteria > Acidobacteriota > Vicinamibacteria > Marinacidobacterales > SMYC01 > CBDEGF01. The sequence goes on along the minus strand of CBDEGF010000002.1, from coordinate 335,713 downwards.
GAGAAGCGCAAAGAAACTCACCGTGACCGCCATGGCCCGTGCCGGCGCAAGGGTTCGATCGAGGTATTCGCCGATGGACTTGACACCGTAGACCGGAAGGCTCGGATCGAGCGCGCGCACTTCCGAGCGGAGCCGGGCCTCCAGCGCGCGCGGTGCTCCTGCCGTTCTCAGCAGGATCGTCATGGGGGCACCGTGATTCTGGAGAAGCGGTAGCCAGAGGTAGGGGCGGGGGTCCTCGCCGAGGGCCATGTACTTGCCGTCCGCGGCCACGCCCACCACCTCGACCGGCGGCCCCTCCGCCCCGAACCGCAATCGCCTTCCCACCGCTCGGCCGTCCGGCCAGAGTCGACCGGCCAGAGTCTCGTTCACAACGACCACCGACGGCGCGTCTTCCGTGTCCTCGACGCGAAAAACTCTTCCGCGAAGAAGCGACGTACCCACCGTCTCGAAATAATCCTCCGCGACGACGCTGTACAGAACGGAGATTCCATGCTCGTCGTCGCGGTCGACCGTCTCGTCCGCAAGCACTCTCGCGCCTTCCGTATAGGCGTCGAGCGGAAGCGGCCACCCCAGACTCGCGGCATCGACTCCCGGGATGTCGCCTACCCGCGCCGTCAACTGACGGTAGAAACTCCGGCCCGCCTCCTCGTCATAACCTTGAAGATCGAGATTGACGGAAGCGAGGAGGAGTCCTTCCGTCAAAAGTCCAAGGTTCGAACGGCTCACGTTCTGGAAGCTCCGGAGGAGAAGACCGGCGCAGACGAGAGCGACCAGCGACATCGCGATTTGCGGGACGACGATCCAACGGCGCGCTGCCCAACAGGACCGCCTGGCGCTCGATCCCGTCAGGGACACGTTGGGAGCTCCACCAACGGCTCTCAGCGCCGGAAACAAACCGGAGACCAGCGCGGCAACGAAGGAGACCAGAAGCGAAAAGCCAAGAACACGTTCGTCGGTCGCAACTCCGTAATCCACCGCGTAGTCGAGCGCGGGCGCCATTCGAAGCGCCACGTCGATGACTTGCGTGCTGAGCCAGATCCCGAGCCCGCAGGCCAGCCCGGCCAGGAGGAGGCTCTCGAGAAGAAGCTGTCTCACGAGACGCAGCCGCGTCGCTCCCAGGGACATGCGGATCGCGATCTCCTTCTCTCGTCCCGACGCGCGGGCGAGCTGCAGGCTGGCCACGTTGGCGCATGCGATCAGAAGAACGATACCGACCACCGCGAGCAGAACCCCGGAGGCCACCGGGAGGGCGCCCCCACTCATGACCTCGATGAACGGCTCCGTCTTCCGAGAGGCCGGCAAGAGGTGAGCCCGCCAGTCTTCGTGCTCCTCATGCTCCGCCTCGAGGCGAGAGGCCACCAGGTCGAGCTCCGCTCGAGCTTCGCTCATCGAAACACCGGGTGCGAGACGCCCCCGAACGTTGAGCCAGCCGCCACGCCGCCGCTCGAGAAGGCCTTCGCTTCCCGGCGACACCTGCTCGTGCAGCGTCACCGGTACCCAAACGTCGGGAGTGAAGCCAAGAAACTTGGTCCCGGTGAAGCCGTTGCGCGCGACGCCGACGACGGTGAAGGGATGGCCGTTGAGCTGAATCGGTTTTCCGATCACGTCGTCGTTTCGGTAGAAGCGCTTCTCCCAGAAGGCGTGGCTGAGAACGGCCACCGGGCGGCGGGATGCGACCTCCTCGGCGGTGAGGAGGTGTCCCGCGGCGGCGGCAACCCCTAGGCCACCGAAGTAGTCCGCTGTCACCATCTCGCCCCAGACGAGCTCCGGCTCTCCCCCGGCTTCGAAACTGAGGGGTACCCCCTGTGAGCCCATTAATGCAGCAAACGCACGGGCGCCATCGCGAAGATCGGCGAAGTACAGATAGCTGAAGTTGAACGGAGTGCGCTCGGTGGAGCGGGTCACGTAAAGGGCGACCAGCTCGTCCGGATTCTCCACCGGCATCGGCTTCAACAGCGTGGCGTTGACCAGGCTGAAAATGGCCGTGTTGGCGCAGATACCAGGTGCTGGCGTTCAACCAGCGGGCCACTGCCGATGGCGCCTACCTCGAGGAGTGGCGCTTTCGCACGCTGGTCATTCCGGTCGCGGACGATGTGTTTGGCACCGTGTGTCCGGCGCTCTGGATTCTTCTTGGAGCCGTGGGATTTGTCTTGCTGATCGCTTGCGCCAACGTGGCCAACGTTGCCCTGTCGAAGGCGCAGGAGCGTCGTCGCGAGATCGCCCTTCGAGCCCTGGGAGCAGGGTGGGCGCGTCTGGTGCGTGATTCCGGTCGGCACTGGTTGTGCTTCAAATCGCCCTGGCGATGGTGCTCGTCGTCGGAGCGGCGCTGATGATTCGCAGCTTTTCCAACCTCGCGCGCATCGGTCCCGGCTTCCGCACCGACAACGTCCTGACGCTGCGCCTGTCGACACCGAGCCGTGACTATCCGGACTCCCCCGATGTCTCGAGGTTCTATGAGCGTCTTCTCCAGCGCGTCCGGGCGCTCCCCGGCGTCGAGGAGGCGGGGCCGGCCCGCGTCCTGCCTCTCGCCACCCAGATCGGTAACTGGGGAACCCGCATCGAGGGGTACGAGCCGGCACCGGGCGAGACGACCTCCGCCGACTGGCAAGTCGCGACCGCAGGCTATTTCGAAGCGATGGGGGGTTCCCCTGCGGGAAGGCCGCCTCTTCACGAGCGCGGACCGGGCGGACACCGAGCCCGTCGCAATCGTGAACGAAGCCTTCGCGAGCCGCCACTGGTGACCCGTGGACCTTCGCAGCCGTTCCGTTCGTTCTTCTGGCGGCCGCTCTCCTCGGGTGCCTCATCCCCGCGATGCGCGCCTCACAAGTGGATCCGGTGGTGGCGTTGCGGGCGGACTGAGCCTACGGGACCGGATAGACGATCGGAAAGCGATCGTGTGCCATGGGCTGGCCCGGCTCGAGATCGACATCCGGAAACGGGGGCGAGGTCTCGAAAGAACGACGGGCGAAAACCGCGTCGTCACCGAGCCATCTCGACGAGAAAGCCCGTCTTCTGGTTTTGAGATCCCGCGTCCCCGGCGCGCTGTGCAGTGTGCGCATGTGAAACACGATGCAGTCTCCTGGCTCGAGCGCCCACTCGAGGATCTCGTAGCTCTCCGGCGAGGCGTCGATATCGGGTACCGGCTCGAACGCCTCCGTCGCGCGGTCGTAGCTACCGTGGTCGATGAACTTGCGCAGCGCGAACATGTTCCCCCAACGGTGAGAGCCGACAACGAACCGGACCGTGGCGGAGAGGGGCACCGGGTCGAGCGGCAGCCAGATGCTGCAGAGCTGGGCGCCGTCGACGCAGTAGTAAGGCTGGTCGTGATGCCAGGGGGTCACTTCCAGCGTGCCCGGCTCCTTGACCAGAACGTGCTCATGAAAGAGCCGAACGACGCTCGACCGCATGAGGCTCGCTGCAATCTCCGCCGCGTTCGACTCGAACAGGAAGCGCCGGTACTCCGCGAAGTCCTGCCAGCGACAGTAGTCATCGACGAAGCCGCCGGGTGCACCCTCCGGCGTGTAGCGAACGCCCAACGGACTGATGTCAGTGAGGTTGCGCTCGACGCCATGGGCGAGAACCTCGAGCCACTCGAGCTCGAAAGCGCCGCGCAGGCAGACCGCACCGTCTCGGTCAAAGGCAAGCACGTCCTCATCCGTCACACGTCTCATCGCCGTGTGAGATGCTCTCACACGGGCGTCGGACGACGCACCCTCACCCGGCGTCACTTTGTGCCGCCACCCTCTCCCTGGAAGGGAGAGGGAACACGGACCGACGGCCTCGCCTCGGTCTTGTCAGAGCGCTTGCGCTCGGTCACGATCGGGACCTATCCTCCTCCGCGTCAGGGGCTGGCGCATGTATCGATCCCTCGTTCTTGTCACGACCGCACTCATCGTCGGACTCTCCTTGCTCGCGGGCGCGGTCGTCGCCTCGATGGCAACCCAGACGCGGGTGACGATCGACCGCATGGAGTCGCAACGCCTGGCGACCGCCATCCACCGGGCGCGGAATCGTGCGGGGCTGCGATCTCTCGAAACCAGTGCGGAGATTCAACGCCTTGCGGAAGCCGGCGTGCTCGTCTTCGGCAACCGGATGCGATCGAGCCCACAGGACCCGAAGCTACCGGAAACGCTGACCAAGGAGCGCCTGGCGGCGGCGGTGACCACGGTCCCAAGATCGTCGCGCTCATGTCTCTATCGCCCGGCCAGACGCGGCGTTCATTCCCGGAGCGCGAACACCCAGAGCACGCCGCCCTGCGGCACGTGCGTTCGACGCCCGAGAATGCGATCCAGTCGGTCCTGCTTTGCCTGCGCGTCGACGCCCCACCCGGACTGGACGGCGATGTACTGCACGCCGTCGATCTCGTAGGACACGGGAACAGCGGTGATGCCCGAGTTGGTGCGCTGCTCCCAGAGGATGTCTCCTGTCCTGGCATCGAAGGCCCGAAAATAGCGATCGTTGGTGCCTCCCATGAAGACCAGATTCCCCGCGGTGGTCAGAACCGGCCCCCAGTTGTGGAACTCGAACGTCTGCGTCCAGACCTCTTCGCCAGTGTTCATGTTCCATGCCTGAAGCTCGCCGATGTGCTCGGCGCCCTCCCGCAGTGTCATGCCCGCCTGACGCCTCAGCCCGGTGAACATCTGCCCGGGACGGTACTCCACCTCGACGCCCTCCATCGTTCCACACAGGTTCTCATTGGCAGGGATATAGAGGAGACCGGTCTTCGGGCTGTAGGCGGCCGGCGGCCAGTCCTTGCCTCCCCAGAGAGATGGACAGAAAGAGACTTTCCTGCCGACACCTGGTTTGTGCTCGGGATCGTACTCGGGGCGGCCCGTCTTCGGGTCGAGACGCGTGAAAACGTTCTGGTAGACGTAGGGCTCGGCATCGATGAAGGAGATAGCATTCTCCGCTCTCTCGAGCAGCCACAGGTAGCCGTTGCGTCCTGGATGGACCAGGGCTTTGATGGTCCCCCCTGGCCGCTCCACGTCCATGAGTAGCGGGGCCGAGACTTCGTCCCAATCCCAGGAGTCGTTCCAGTGGTACTGGTGGTGCGCTTTGAGCTCTCCGGTATCGGCGTCCAGCGCAATCACCGAAGTTGTGTACAGGTTGTCTCCCGGCCGCGCATCTCCCATCCAGGGAGCCGCGTTCCCGGTGCCCCAGTACGAGAGGTTGAGATCGGGGTCGAAGGTTGCGGTGACCCAGATCGAAGCGCCGCCGGTACGCCAGGTCTCTCCGGGCCAAGTGTCGTGGCCCGGCTCGCCGGGACCGGGAATGGTGTACGTCTTCCACACTTCCTCGCCGGTCTTCGCGTCCAGGGCGGTCACGAAGCCCCGGATCCCCATTTCACCGCCGGAAACGCCGACGATCACTTTTCCGTTGACCAAAAGCGGTGCCAGGGTCATGTAGTAGCCGGTGCGATAGTCCTCGACGGGCTTCTCCCACACGACCTCGCCCAATGAGGCGTCCAGGGCGACGACGAACGCGTCGACGGTCGCCAGATACAGGTTGTTCTCGTAGAGGCCGACACCCCGGTTCGTGGGATGGAGCTGCATCAGATCGTCCGGCAACTCTCGACGGTATCGCCAGATCAGCTCGCCTTTTCGCGCATCGAGGGCCAGAACCTGCTGCTCGGGGGTCGTGATGAAGAGATAGCCATCGTTGACGATCGGCGGAGACTGGTGTCCCTCGGCTACGCCCGTGGAGAACGTCCAGGCGGGAGCGAGCCTGCTGACGTTGTCACTGTCGATCTGGTCGAGCGCGCTGTAGCCCCACCCGTCGTACGTGCCGCGATAGTGAAGCCAGTTTCGAGTTTCCGGATGAAGGAGTCGCTCATCCGTGACCGGGTGGTAATCGGGCGCGTTCTGAGCCGCGACCGCCGGGGGCAGCCAGATCAGGGAAACGACGAGAAAGTGCGGGCGAAAACGGCCAGAGCGTTTCATCCGCGCAACCTCCCGTTACTTCTTGAACCCCACGCGACCCCGGAACTCGCCGGCCACGACGAGCGCGCCTTCCGTGATTCTCAGCGGCAGGGCGGCAAGCCGCCTCGGCGCCGGGCCGAACAGCACCTTCGCACCCTCTCTGGGATCGAACTCGGAATCATGACAGGAGCAGACGAAGTTCAGCGTCTGGTCATCCCAGATCGAGACGTCACAACCGGTGTGTGTGCAGACCGCCGAGTAGGCCAGGATGCCATCGGCGGCTAGGTCACGCGTCGGCCCGTCGAGCGCCCCGGGCGCGAAGCGCACGATCAGGAGCGTCGCGAGACGATCGTCCTTGACCTGCCTGGAAGCGGGATCCACTGGATAAGCCCACAGGGGCTCCGCTCCCACAACGACGTCGTCGGGCGTGATCGTCTCGCCGCTGCGATCACCAAACGCGAAAACGAGCCGGTCGTTTTCCCTCGGGCGGGCCGGCGCGTCATCCTGCGGGCTTGCAAAGCGCGCGAGCTGAAGGCCACAACCGACACCGAGAGCGGCTTTCAGCACCTCCCGTCGTCCGGGATGGCTTAGGTCCTTCCGCGCGTCGCCTTTGGGCTCGTTCATCGCAACTCCAGCGCGGCTGGAGTTTACGGGATCTTCGTGTCCCGGGCGACTTCGGCCCCGGAACGCCGTGAGTTACATTATTCAGGATGACGGAGATAGCTCCGAGGTACCTGGACCGCAGGAGAGATCGGCCCCTCACCCAGCCGCACACTCGAACGGGCCGACCCGTGCGGCCACCCTCTCCCGGAGGGAGAGGGGAATCGGTCGTCATCGACGACGAATCCTCGACGCGACGAGGCGGCGGACGCATCCGTTGTCCGGAGTGCGCCTGGGAGCCGCAGAAAGGCGACCTGTGGGCCTGCAGCTGCCTTCATCTGTGGAACACGTTCGAGACGCGAGGGCATTGTCCGGGGTGCGGGAAGCAATGGAAGGAGACGCAGTGTCCCCGCTGCCAGCAGTGGTCACCGCACGAGGACTGGTAAACCGGGGACAGGTAAGTCATATTCTCAGACAGTGACGTTTGAATATGATTTACCTGTCCCCGGTTTACCAGGGGACAGGCAAGTCATATTCAAAGGTCACTCTGAGAATATGACACCCCTGTCCCCTTTCTATTCCGCTCTCAGGATCGACAACGGCTTGTGCCGCAGCACGTCGAGGGTGACGGCGAGCCCTACCACGCTCACGCCGACGGTGGCGATGGCGATTCCGGCGGCGTGGGTCACGACGGGCAGGCGAAACGGGATCTCGAACACCTGCTCGGTCAGCGCCCAGCTCATCACCACCGAGCTGATTGCACCGATTAGGCCAGCGAGGGCGCCGAGCGTGCCATACTCGAGCAACATCATCGTCGCCACACGTCGCTTGCTCGCACCGAGCGTTCGGAAGATGGCCGTTTCGTACCGACGCTGGTACTTCGTCATCGCCACCGAGCCCACCAGCATGAGCGCCCCGCTGAAGAGCGCGACGGCTCCGACGATGGTGACGGCGAGCGAGATCTTCTCCACAACCTCGGTAATCAAGGCAAGAATGTCCCGCAAGTCGATGATGGAGACGTTCGCGAAGTCGGCGGACAACTCCCTCTGGAAGCGCACGCGGGTCGTCGTGTCACTCGGGCCCTTGACGAAGCCGGCGAACGTGTTCGGGACACCCGCGAGGCCCTCGGGCCGGAAAACGAACATGAACCCGCCGTTTCGTGCATCGCTCCACTCCACCTCGCGCAGGCTCGTAACTCTCGCCGGGATCTCCCGGCCCATGATGTTGAAAGTGATCGTATCTCCGACTTCGATGCCGTGTCTCTCCTGGAAGCTGACCTCGATGGAAACCTCGGCGCCATCGAACTCGCGGTCAACGCCCCAGAATTGCCCATCGACGATTCGCTCGTTCGACTCGAGGTTGTTCCGGAACGTGATCGTGTACTCCCGGCCGAGCCCACCGCGCTCCCGCACCGCCTGGTAGTCCTCGAGCTTCGTTCGAACCCCATCGACTTTGACGACGCGGGCCCGCAGCACCGGCACGAGATTCACATGAGGGGCGCCGAGGCGCTCGGCCCTCTCTCGGAGTTCGTCCACCTGGTCGGGCTGAATGTCGATGAAAAATATGTCCGGCGCGTCGTCCTGGAGCTCGATCGCAAACTGCTCCAGCAGATTGCTCTCGATGGCGCGCACCGTGAGCACGAAGAAGCAACCCAGTCCCACCGCCAGGAGAATGACCCTCGTCTGATTGCCGGGCCGACTCACGTTCAGCACCGCGTGGCGGAGTGGAAAGTACGCCTTTCTGCTGAGCGGGTAGACCGCTTTCATCAACCCGATACCGGTGGCGTGCAGGATCAACGTAACCGCGATGAAGCCCACGGATACGATGGCCCCGATACGGAGCGAGCCCGCCTGCCAGACCGCCAGGGCGACCAGCGTGGCGCCGAGAACGACCGCTGCGGTGAGCTGGGCGCCGTCCAGTCCACGGAACACGCCCGGTCCGGCACTCCCCGCTTCACTCCCGGGGCGCAGAAGCAGCAGCGGGCGCACCCTCCGGACCTCCAGAAGAGGAATCAGGGCGAAGAGCGCCGAGACGATGAGCCCGATGCCGACTCCCTGGAGCACCGCGGAGAGCTTCAGGCTGAAGACCACGTCCTCGAGCTCGAAGCCAAGACCCGGCGGGATCATGAAGATGGCAATCCGGGCGAGAACGACGCCGAGCAGGCTTCCCAGGAGAGCGAGCCCGAGGACCTGGAAAACGTAGGTCGCCAGCACCTGACGGGAGCTGGCCCCCAGGCATTTCAGGATCGCGGCGCTCTTGAGTCTCTGAGCGACGAACACCCGGACGACACTCCACACGCCAATGCCACCGATGATGAGGATGACGAAGCCCGCCAGCGCGAGATAGTTTTCGCCGCGCGCCAGACGGCGCGAGAGCCGGTTTCCCACCTGCCGGAAAGATCTGACCCGGACGAAGTCGTTGGCCAGCGCTCCCCGGAGATCCCACACGAGCTCCGGCACCTGCTCGTCATCCGCTTTCACGAGAATCTGCCTGCTGACCCTGCTCCCGATCTGAAGAAGTCCGGTAGCCTCGAGCTCCGCGTAGTCGATGAAGACGCGGGGGCCGACGACGAACATGCTCAGATTCCGGCCCGCTTCCTTGGTGAACGTCTCGCGGATCGTGAACTCGGCCTCTCCGATGCGAATCGTGTCGCCGACTTCGACATCGAGCCGCGTCAGAAGCTCGGGACGAACGAGGGCTCCGCGATTGGCGAGGTGGCGCGAGTGATCATAGGGATCGCCAGACGTGAGCTCGATATTACCGTAATACGGAAAGGCCGCCTCGATGGCACGAAGCTCCACCATCGTCGAGGCGTTGTCGTCGCGCTCCACTCGAACCATGGTCGCGGTCTCGACCGAACGCGTTCGATCGTAGACATAGGGCTGGTCGAGCTTCTCGTCGAGAATGAAGAGTGCATGGTCGCTCCAAGGGCGTCCGGTCCGGATGACCACGTCGGCAGCAGTGATGGCTTTCGATTCCTGCGTCAGGGTGAGCCGGACGCTCTGGATGATCGAGCGGAGAGCTATGATCGAGGCCACTCCGATGGCGATGCAGATGAAGAAGAAAGCCAGTCTCGCCCAGGAGGCGCGGAGCTCCCGCACCGCCATTCTGAGAACGAAACGCATCGCTCAGCCTCCCGTAGCCGCGCTGGGCAATGATTCGTCGGCACGAGAACTGCGGCCCATGTCGATACGATCGATGCGACCCGCTTTGAGGACCGCCACCCGGTCGGCTCGGCGCGCAAGCTCCATGTTGTGCGTGGCCAGAACGATGGTGGTGTTCCGCTTCTTGTGGATCGTCTCGATGAGCTCGAAAACATGCTTGCCGTTGTTGGCGTCGAGATTTCCGGTGGGCTCGTCGGCGAGAAGGAGCGGCGGATCGTTGGCGAGGGCGCGGGCGATCGCCACCCGCTGCTGCTCGCCCCCGGAGAGTTGCGACGGATAGTGGTGCTCGCGGTTCTCGAGCCCGACGTCGCGCAGAAGCTCGTGCGAGCGCTCGACTGCATCGCGGAAATCCGAGATCTCCATCGGCACTAGAACGTTCTCGTAGGCGGTAAGCGAGGGAATCAGATGAAAGAACTGAAAGACGAATCCGATGCGCTCGCCGCGCAGCTTCGCCAGCTCGTCCTCGCCGAGCGTCCCGAGATCCTCGCCCTCGATCACGACGCGGCCAGCCGTCGGGGCATCGAGACCGGCGATGAGCCCGAGCAGAGTCGATTTTCCGCTCCCGGACGGGCCAATGATCGAGAGGAACTCACCGGCGGGAACGCTCAGATCCATCGGATGCAGGATCGTGAGCTTCTCGGCCCCGCTGTCGACGATCTTGGTGATGCCTTCGAGCCGAATCATGGTGAGGTCGCCGCCGCTTCCCTGCTCAGCACCCTCAGCATGGGCTCCAAATAGACCCAGAGGTTGTCGGATACGATCCCCGCCCCTTCCGGGTTCGGATGGATGCCATCCGGCTGGTTCAGCTCCGCAGCGCCTCCGACGCCCTCGAGCAGAAACGGAAACAAGACGACGTCCTGCTCCTCGGCGAGCGTCGGAAACACTTCGCGAAACTCACGCGTGTAGTCCGCCCCGTGATTGGGCGGCGCCTCGATACCGGCCAGCAGCACCCTAATTCCCGCAGCCTTCGCTTCCTCGATAATGGCCGTCAGGTTCGCCTTCATCTCGGACGGCGCCAAACCCCGAAGCCCATCGTTGCCTCCCAGAGCTACGATCAGAATCGCCGCATCGTTCCCTTCGAGCACCCACGAGAGACGGCGCCGGCCACCGGCGGTGGTATCCCCGGAGACGCCGGCGTTCACGACGCCATAGGGATAGCCCGCGGCGTCGAGCTTGTCCTGCAGGAGCGCCGGATAGGCCTCGTCCAGCGCAAGCCCATAGCCGGCGGTCAGGCTGTCCCCGAAAGCTACGATGGTCTGCCGGGGCTCACCGGCGTGAATCGCCTTTGTGGCGGCGGCCGGTTTCGTGACGGGCGGTGCCGGTGGGAGTGGCTCCGCATCGCATCCGGCCAGGGCGAGGATCCCGAGCACAAGCAGGCTGCTGAAAAACGCGACTGCAGCCTGCCGAGCGGCAGTGATTGCGTCTGCCGCGAGACCGGCCCGAATGGGCCGATAGCACACCGAGCGCCGAGCGAGGAGCGAGGCGCCAGGCGCGCGAACGAGGAGTGAGCGCGCACTGAGCACGAATGCCCCCAGGAGGCGCGGCGCGGCGGTCATGCCTCTAGACTAACCATTGTCACCCGGCTGGCGCTAGCAAATTTGGCCTTTTTGAAACGGTGCGGCCAGTTGCTAGAATCTCGGGCGGACACGTTCAGACGGAAGGGGAACAGACAGACACATGGCAAAACTGCAGGAACACCAACCCATGGCCAAGGAGGAGCTGGCTCGGTTCGCGAGCCTCCGGGCCGAGTACAAGCTGCGAGAGCTCACCGACGAAGAAGAGGGCACGGGTGCCGACCATTTGCCTCCCGGAGTCTTCGGCTTCACCTACTCGCCCGCCGAAGAGGACTTCCCCTTCTTCAAGTCCCGCGAGATCCGGACCTACGAGTGCCACAAGCTCGAAGACGGAAGCGTGGTCCTCCTGGGCTTTCTGACCGGGACCGACAAAGAGGCTTTCGAGTCCGGCCGTGAAGAGGCCTCGATCCAACTCTTTGGCGAGCCGAAAGACGACGCGAACGAGCTCGTGCGCGTCCCGATGGCCCGCGTCATCGGCCACGTGGAACACTCGCAACGGGGTGGCAAAGGACTCGAGCTGAAGGTCAAGGCCACTACCTAGTCGTTCGGGGCAACCTCGATCCGGATATCGATGTCGCGGCGCCGAAACAGACAAGTTCCGTCGACGTCCTCGCACACGTAGTAGAGCGCATAGGCCGGTACGGTAATCGTACCGGCCGCACTCTCCGGGCTTTGAACTTCGAACTCCAACCGGCGGGTCTCCTGGCTGACGGCCTCGGGCGGCACCGGGACGCGATGACTTCTCCGGTCCACTGTGTCCTTGCGGCAGCAGTGCGTGACTTAGGTGCTGTTGGGTTCGTAAGCTGAGCGGAGAGATTGCTCAAGGAGGCCATCGATGCGCTCAAAGAAGGCAGAACTCGAAGACGTTGTGAAACAGTTCGAAGCATGGCGGGCGAAGCCACACGGACGGCTGATCCCGGAGGAGTTGTGGAAAGCGGCGCTGGGGTTGCTCGATCGGTATGCGCCGAGCACGATCTGCAGTCATCTCCGAGTCAATGCGGCGCGATTCAAACAGGTCCGAGAGAGTGGAGGGGCCGTTGTGGGCGAGAAGCGTTTCAAGGGGCACGGGCGAACGGGTGCTACGGGTCGGTCCCCGCGCACAGTACAGGATCGGAGCGCGGCGGAGCGGGTCACGGCGTTAGCTCCAAGTGGCAACGCGTTCGTCGAGCTGCCGCAGTTCGGCATGGGCTTAGGGGGCGGCATGATGACACCGCCGCTCGGCGAGGTTCAGCATGGAGCGAGCAGATGCCGTCTGACGATGGAGAGCGCAGCGGGGAGCCTCACGGTCGTGACGGCGAGCGGCGAGGGTGAGAATGAGTTGGTCGAAGCCGTGTGTCGTTTCGTGCTCGGCGCGCTGGAAGGCAGCTCCCGAGCATGATCCAGCTCGTTCCCCAGCTGAAGGTGCTGGTTGCCTGCGAGCCCGTCGATTTCCGCAAGGGCATCGATTCTTTGGCTTGTGTGTGCTGGCAACAGTTCCAGCTCGACCCATTCCTCGGAACGCTATTCGTTTTCCGCAACCGTTCAGGCACGGCCCTCAAACTATTGGTCTACGACGGCCAGGGCTTTTGGTTGTGCCAGAAGCGTTTCTCGAAGGGGCGCCTGCAGTGGTGGCCGCGTCAGACGACGGATGGCGTTGCGGCGCTACCCGCCGAGCAGTTGGCGGTGCTTATCTACAACGGACTTCCGCTGCGAGCGGGGATGGCCGAGCCGTGGCGGCGGGTCGGTTGAGCCTTTCCAACGTCTTCTGGTAGCTCCAAGGCAGCCACGACTCGGGTGCTGCTCTAGCGTCTCGAGCGTGCATGGAGATGTTCGTCAGATAGTGCACCGGGTCGACACCGTTTTTTACCGCGGTGCGGATCATGCTCAGGAGCACGTCGCCCACGTCGGCGCCTGCCTGGGTCTTGAAGAAGAGCGAGTTCTTGCGATGCCGTTGTGAGGGCTTCAGCTCCTGCTCGACCTCGTTGTTGTCGAGGGGCACGCCCGGCACTTCGCGGAAGCGGGTTAGCCCTTGCCAGTGATTTTTGACGTAGGAAAAGGCTTTTCCAAGGCGGCTGTTGGGCTCCACCACGCGCTCGCGGAACTGCTTTTCGATCCACTCTGTCGTAGAGCTTGCCCCGGCACAGTGGCTCGGGGCAGGGGCCGCTCGCCTTCAGCTCGGGATGCGAAACCGCTACGTGCTCGGCACCAGGGTAGTCCTTGGCCCCGTTGCGCCCGTGGCCCTTGTTCTTCCCTTTCCCCTTTGCCTTCGTGCGTTTCGCGCGACGTTCCGTTGTCGCCATGCCAGCGCCTCGACGATGGCGACATCGCAGCAGATGACGCACCGCCTCGAGCAGCACCGGACACGCATCCTCGGGAATCTCCCCTTTCGACAGCCGCTCTTCCAGGCGCAGGAGCTCGGCCCGCTCGAACCTTCATCGCGAAACGCCGAGCTCTCGGCGAAACTCACGCACCAGCGGATACACCAAGCATGTTTTCACCGCTTCGGCTTTTCTCTTGTGCCGGTCCATCCGGCCCCGGCCCGAAGTCACTCCCACCTCCACCCAGTTCGCTGCCAGATAGCACGTCCCCTCGTAACGCTCCCTCTCCACAAACGTCTCGAGCAACACCGGCCTCACCCCGTAGGCTTCCTCCCAGTCATCGACCACCACTCGCGCTGCCAACGACAGCACGTGACTCGCGAGGCCTTTGATGGAAAGCCACGGCAGGATCAGGAACCGACTGTTGTTGACCACCCGGGGAAGGTTCTTCTGCCGCGTTGCGTCATCCCAACCGATGAAGCCGTCACGCGCCTGAAGCCACCGCGCCGCCGAGGAGAACTGCACGCACCCACAGAGCTCCCGCCGAGGATTCGACATCCAGACCAAGTACCGCAGGTGCGCGCCAAAGGCCACCTTGTGGCCCAGGTAGTGGTAACGCGCGACCAGTTCCCTCCATAGCGCTCGCTCCTCAGCGTTCGCCACCAAGCCCAGCATCACCGGAGCGACGTCCGATAGCTTGCCCTCACGCCGTGGCCGCTCGCGACCAGCCTTCGTGTAGTGGATGCTCGTCGGTCCGCGGCGCCGCTGCTCGTGACGCGGGGGCAACGTCACCAGCCCCTTCGCTTCGACAACCTCCAGGTACTCGTAGCATTCCCGGGTCTTGAGATTGCCGTTCCGACGAACCCACCCCAGGCCCTCACAGATCGTGCGCGCCAGCTCGTGCCGGGACAGACCACACGTGGCGATGATCTCCGTCAGCACGCTCCATTCCTCGGCGGTCACGGTCGTGCCGCAAAAGGTGGGTCGCTTGGCTGCGGTGTCGAGTGCAGCGTTTCCTGCCTGGGTCACTGTTTTCCTCCCAGCCTGAGGTTACACAGTCAGCCAGCGTTTGTCCAGTCCTTTTTTCCCTCTCTCTCTGCCCGCGAGAAAAACAACACACCCGGCGTTCAGCTTACCGAATCGCCCCCACGTTCTCACGCACTACTACCGCAAGGACACGGTCCACTCGCCATCCCTCTGGAGGACTGACCCAGAGGACGAGCTCGTCCACCTCGTTGTTCCAGTGCGCCTTCAGTGCTTTGTCGGGTCGCAGGACGACATGCACACGTGCTGACTCGCCCGAGCTCAGCCGGCTGGGAACGACCACCGTCTCCATCCTTATTAACGGTCGCTCATCACGATGGATGCGTCCTTCGGGATCCGGCTCGGCGGACTCCGCCTCCGAAGTTTCGAACACCTTTGCCGGCTCGGCTAACTCCGCACCGCGAGGTTCGACGAGAAGGGCTACTGGGATCTCTCCCCTTGCCTCGATGGCCGCACGCGCCTCCGGTACCCAGTCGTAGAACGGATAAGGCTTGTCCAGGCGCGGGCCGTATTGCTGTATGCGACGCCGCCAGATGTACTGGTTCGGGTCGATGGCGAGCGCTCGAGTCCAGGCGGCGACCGCCCGCTGGAAATCATCCGGTCGTCTTTCGCGAGAGTCGTACCGCTGTCTCGAGGCAACGCCCAGACGGAAAAGCGACCAGCCGTCAGTCGGATCTTTCTTCACCCGACTCTCCAACTGTCGGATCGCCTCGCTGAGCTCCTGGTCACCTCCCCACAGAAAGAGCTGCTCGGCAGAGCTCGCCGGCGGAGACACAGCCGCGGGCTCGCTCGGCGTGTAGCTCGTCTCGAGAAAGGACGCGAGGTCTTCATCTGTTGGCCGCGCATATCGGATGACGCCGTACTCATCGATGAGGAACGTGAGCGGTACCGCGGTGACTTCCAGCAAGTTGAGGGAGTCGATCAAGATCGGCCACCCCATCCGCTTCCACTGCATGAACAACCACGTCCGGTCCGGATGTTGTTCCTGAACGATCCCCAGCATCTGCAGACGGCCCGAGTCCTGGAGCGCCTTCGTCTTCTCGTGCCACCCGGGCACGTGCCTGCGGCAGCCCGCTCACCAGGAGGCCCAGACGTGAAGGGCGAGCTTCCTGCCGCGAAAGTCTTCAAGTGACGTCGGTGCGCCGCTTTCGAGAGACGGAAACTTCAGGGTGGGAAAGTGCGCGCCTACCGAAAGATCACTGCCCGCCGCGAGCCCGGCGGTAGAGACGAGGCAGAACAAAAGCACCAGGGATCTCGAAATCTTCATGGGCGAAATCTAGCGCGACGGTCTCCGCAGCGCAACGGTGAGCCATGCTACACTCCGCCGGCCATGCACGGCGAGCGAAACACGATTCTCTTCCTCTGCGTTGCAAATTCGGCCCGCAGCCAGATGGCGGAAGGGCTGGCGCGCTCCATGGCACCGGAGAGTGTAGAGATCATGAGCGCCGGCTCCGCGCCGGCACGGATCAACCCCTACGCCATCGAGGTCCTTTCCGAGCTCGGCATCGACATCACCTCGCACCACTCGAAGTCGGTCGACGACGTTCCCCAGGATCGGGTGAGGACGGTCATCACGCTCTGCGCCGAAGAGGTGTGCCCGATCTTCCCCGGCGACGTCGAGCGACTTCACTGGCCGCAGGAGGATCCGGCCGGCGCCGTTGGAAGCGACGAGGATATCCGAGCCTCGTTCCGGAACGTCCGCGACCAGATACGAGCCAGGCTCTTGAGCTTTTTTGCTGAGCGCTTCCCGAAGTAGGACCCTCCCTTGATACACTCCGTTCCTTGACCACGCCGGATTTTAGGACCAACATCTAAAGAACCCATGCGAGGCCCTACAGCCTGGATTCTTCTGGGCACTTTCCTTCTCAGCGGCCAGCTCGCCGCCTCTCAAGGAATCCGGGACGGCGAGTACTACCGGGACGTTCTCCAGGCCACGGACCCGCTCTATCGGCTCGACTACCAGGAAGGAATTCTGAGACTTGCCGCTCTGAGAAAGTCCTATCCGCAGCATCCTGGCCCGCCACTGGCTCTCGCGGTGGCCGTCTGGCTTCAGGAGCTCTTCGAGCGACAGGACCTCGACCTGGAGGAGTTTCTCTCACCGGGCTACTTCACCCGTCCGGCGAAGAAACAGGTGGCGGAGGCCGTGAAGGAGCGATTCTTCGACCTCATTGCGAAGAGCGAGGACCTCTCCAATCGAATGCTGGGGGCCAATCCCCGTGACAAGGATGCGCGCTACTACCTGGGCGTCGCGGAAGGCCTCAAGGGTGCTTTCGCCTTCACCATCGAACGCGCGACCATGAACGCGCTCCAGCACGGAAAGAAATCGTACGAGATTCAAAAGTCGATCGTCGACGAAGACCCCGACTACTACGACTCGCTCATGTCGCTCGGCACCTATGAGTACCTGCTGGACAATCTCCCCTGGTATGTGAAATGGGTCGCGATGGTCGCTGGCTATCGAGGAGACTCGACGCTCGGGTTCAACTACCTCATCCGGAGTGCCGAGAAGGGCCGTTTCGTCGCGACGGACGCGCGGGTTCTCCTGATGGTGTTGTACGTTCGCGAGAAACAGTACGAGTACGCCCTGAGCCTCGCCCGCGAGATGCATGCCCGTTTTCCAGAGAACTTCATTTTTCACCTGAACGAAGGGCAAATCCTCGAGCGGATGGGGCGCCGTGCAGAAGCGGCGGACGTGTACGAGCAAGTCGCCCGGCGGGCGGAGAAAGGCGTCAGGAACTATCAGAAGCTCCCGTTGCCGACTTTTCGGTACACTGTCGGCGTGAAGCTCATGGAGGCGGGAAGGCCCGAGGCTGCCCTCGCCCGGTTTCGAAGCGCGATCGACGACGAAGACACCCCTGAGCGTGAACGGGCGCTTTCGCATCTCCGCTCCGGGCAGATTCTGGACGTGGTGCGCCGGCGAAACGAAGCCCTCGCGCACTACCGGAAGGTCATCAATCTCGCAGACGTCGAGGACTCGCGAAAACGAGCGGAGAGGTACGTGAGGCGTCCCTACCGGGAGTGAGGTGAACGCTCATCGACTTCTACCAGAACATCAAATAGGCCGGGCAGACAATTCCGCTTGCGTCACCCTGCGCAAAATGCCCCTGGCCTCCTCGAGGTTCACGGCTTCGAAGCGAAGGGCATCGCCGGGAAGAAGCTGCCCGAGTCTCGCGATGTCCACCCGAATCACGGTCCCGATCTTCGGGTAGCCTCCCGTCGTCGCCCGATCCGCGAGCATGACGATGGGCAGGCCGTTGGGAGGCACCTGGATTCCTCCGAGCATCATCCCGTCCGAGATGATCTCCTTCGCTCCGGCGTGCTCGAGCGCGGGGCCTTCGAGACGATAGCCCATGCGATCCGAAGAGGGCGCGACCCGATAGCGCGAGGTGACGAACGTTTTTTTTCCGTCCTCGGTGAAGTAGTCGTCCTGGGGTCCCCAGACAAAGCGGATTGTGGGCTCTTCGCCATCGAGCTCCGATGGCTCCGGCCATCGCTTGCCCGGATGCGCCGGCCCCGCCGTCGGCCCCGCATACAGGCGATCGCCGCGAGCGAGCGAGCGACCGCGGTAGCCTCCCAGCGCCGCGGTCAAGTAGGTCGAGCGCGAGCCCGCCACCACGGGAACATCGATGCCGCCTCCGACAGCGATGTAGGCGCGCGCGCCCTGGCGCTGGCCGTCGAAGCGCAGCACGTTACCGGTGCGCAGAAAAAAAGAACTCCCCAGCGGAGGTCGCCAGCTCCCCAGGTCGTCCCGCTCCACCACAGCTCCGAGGTCCGCTCCGGTTACGGCCACGACGACAGGGCGCAGGCAACGCAGGCGAGGCCCCGACACCGTACACTCGAGTCCCGCCGCGCCGGGTGCGTTGCCCGTCAAACGGTTGGCGATTCTGAGCCAGGGCCCGTCCATCGCTCCCGCGACCGGCACTCCGTACCGTTGAAGACCGCTGCGCCCCAGATCCTGAACGGTGCTCAACAGTCCCCCCTCCTCGACCTCGAAGACCGGCTCTCCCGTCGCCGCGTGCATGGGTTCTGCGCGGGCAGCGAAGGGCGGGAGCTTTGCGACCGGGACGAAGCGAACGCGATCGCCGGCCACGAAGAAGCTCGGCGGGTCGGCGTCGATATCGAAGAGTCTCCGGTGCTCGGCGCGCCCGAGCAGGCTCCAGCCTCCCGGGGTCGGGGAGGGGTAGATACCGGTTTGAGCCATGGCAATCGCGACCGAGCCGGCAGGAACACGGGTTCGCGGACTGGAGCGTCTCGGTATGTCGAGCGCGTCCGGGGTGAGTCCCATGTAGGCGAATCCCGGCGTGAAGCCGACCATGTACACGAGGTACTCCGTCTCGCAGTGTTGCCGGATGACCTCGTCGCGACTCAAGCCGGTCTGGCGCGAGACGTCGTCCAGATCTTCGCCGTCGTAGACCGCCGGGACCTCTTTCACGGGCTGCGGAGCAAGCTCGAGCTGACTCGCGCGCCGGACGAGGGCGAGGCAATGCTCGCTCACCCGATCGAAATCCGTCTCGAGGGGCTCGTAGAAGACCAGCAGTGAGCGGTAGGTTGGAACGGCTTCGGTGAA
Organism: Candidatus Marinacidobacterales bacterium; assembly: GCA_965237685.1. Lineage (GTDB taxonomy): Bacteria > Acidobacteriota > Vicinamibacteria > Marinacidobacterales > SMYC01 > CBDEGF01. The sequence goes on along the minus strand of CBDEGF010000002.1, from coordinate 316,549 downwards.
GCCCTCGAACGGGTGGTTCGCGAGCTCACGGTCGAGGGCACGGACCCTCGCATTCAGATCGGGGTCAATCGCGTTTCCGAGCTCGACGACGACCGCGGCCTCGCCGGCGGGAAGGCGCCTGGGATACGAGAGCGCGTCCGGCAGCTTCCCCATCGCCAGACGCGCTTACGGTTGGCGCGGTCGTCGAGGGCGCGGACGGCGCGTCATGAAAGCCCTCGGACGGCAACACCTCGATCCTCGAGGGCCTTCCGGACCAGGCGAGCGTTATCGAGTGCCGCGGGGTTGTCGCCGTGCAAGCACAAGGTGTCGGCCTCGAGCCGCACCTCGGTTCCGTCATGAGCGATGACCTTGCCTTCCGCCGCGATCGAGACGGCCTGCGCTGCCGCCTTCTCGGGGTCTGTAATCACGGAACCCTGGATGCGACGGGACTGGAGGGTGCCGTCCGGGTTGTACACGCGGTCGGCGAACGCCTCGCCGGCAAAACGGAGTTCCTCACGCTCCGCTGCGGAGCGCATGATCTCCGATGTGGCAAGACCGACAAAAATGAGATCCGTGCTGCACCGAGCCGCGCCGCGGGCGATGGCCGCGGAGAGCTCCTCGTCGCCGACCGCCTGGTTGTAGAGCGCACCATGGGGTTTCACGTGCACGAGCGGGACCTCGTGCGCCCGCGCGAAAGCCGCCACTGCGCCAACCTGATAGAGCACGTCGGCTTCGACCTCACCAGGGCTGGCTGCGACGGCTCGTCGGCCGAATCCGCGAAGGTCGTGGTGACTCGGATGGGCACCGACCGCGACACCGCGGCGGGCCGCCAAGCCCACCGTGCGATCGATAATCTGGGGATCGCCGGCGTGGAAACCGCAGGCGATGTTGGCGGAGGTGACCATCTGGAGCATCTCGTCATCGTCCGCACCGAGGCGATAGATACCGAAGCTCTCCCCCATGTCACAGTTCAAGTCGATACGCATGGACGCATTGTACCGCCGTTTGAATCCTGCGTCGCGCCCGACTAACATAGACACACTATGGGTAAAGGCGATCGCCGCACGAAACGGGGCAAGATCTTTCGGGGCTCGAACGGTCGGACCCGCCTCAAGAAAAAGAACACGACGACGAAGAAGAAGCAGACGACGACCACCGAGAGCAAGACCGGGAGCAGCTAAGCTCTCGACTCCACCTCCCAACGGTCTCGTTCACGCGACACCCCCCCTTGCCGAGATCCACGACATCGACCCGCGCGCGAACGAGGAGTGCCGGCCTTCGAGTGAAGCTTCGGCCGGTCCGCCGAAGCCTTGTGCGGAGGCGGAAGCGCGCGATGATGCGCTAAAAGTCGCTCAGTCGTCGCACATGGATCCGATCCAGCAGCAGCATCTGACCTGGCTCCTTGAACTCTGGCAGGAGATCGAGCACGTTGGCACCCGAGCGCCACGCCCGCTCGGGCACGCGTACCCGGTAGTCGCTGAAACCCGGGGAGGCGACGAAGCTGCCCATCCCCTCCCCGTTGACCTCCACGCCCACTTCCACGGGAGCGGGCCGAACGGATAGATTGAACACCAGCTCGAGCGGCCACGCCCTTTCCAGTGGAAGGTAGAGACGGGCGTTGTCGCGCCGGGTGACGCGCACCCAGCGACCATTCCTCAGGCTCGGAGGTCTCCAGCCCTCACCGATGAACGCCCCGTCGTCCTCGCCGACCTCCATCAACGTTGTCTGGCCGCGGTGCGGGTAGAAGAGATAGCGGCCAAACAGCAGGTCGTAGTGGTCGAAGCTGGCATCGTTTCTCCAGGCGAACCACCAGTTCACCGGCCAGGCGAAGGGGTAGCCCACTTTCTCGAGCACGAGCTCGGTGGCGTCCGAGGTCACCCGGGAGAAGGAGACCATGTTCTCGGGGTGAATCCGGTAGTGGCGATACTGCTCCATCAAGATGAGATTCCACAGCGGGAAAAAAGCCAGGAGAGCCGACGCAAAAATGGCGGGGCGGCGCCGCATCAACTCGTAGATCTTCTGAGCTGAAAAAGCGATTCCCAGCGCCAGGATCGGCAACGCCGAGTCGAAGCGGCGGTTCGAGAACGACCCGCCGGCCCACCAGTCGGCAGCTACCATGTTCACGTAAGTCATCAGAACGAGACAGAAGCCCAGCCAGAGGACCGGCGTCCACGAAAGCAGGCCGTGCCGGGAGGAGAACAGCGTCTCGAGAACGAAGGGGCGCGTCCAGCGCAGGAAGCCGGCTCCCTGCGGAGGATCGGTCATCAGAAACGTTCCGTAGAGAGCGTTCCAGGCCAGAAGCTGAGGCAGGACGCCGACGAGTACTCCCGCCGCAAGAGGAACGACGCGAAGGAGCACCTGACGGTCGCGGTTCCAGGCTGCCCGTAGCCAGTCGATTCCGGGCAGCAGCAACAGGAGTGCATTCTGCCAGCGCACGCAGACGCTCAACCCACCCAGAAGGCCCGCCAGCAGGGCGCCACGCGTGCCACGCTCGAGTCGGCTCCGCCCCCACCACCAGAGGAACAAGACGGAGCAGAACGTGGAGAGCGTGTGACTCATGAGCGGTTGCTGCACCATATACCAGTAGAAGCTCGTGCCCCACCAGGTGAGCACCGTTCCGGCAAAGGCAACGGCCTCCGAGAAGTAGCGTCTCAAAAATGACTGGAGCAGAAAGACACTCGCCAGGCCATAGACGAATGTGCCGAACGAAACGGCCGTCCAGTGGATCGGACCGTTTCCGAGAAGGTTCACGTCGTGCCCCGCCCACTTCCTCGAGCGAGCCACCAGCTCGCCCAGGCCGAAGAAAGGCGGCCAAAACACCGCCGGCCCTGCGGAGAACGTGTTTCGCCGATGCCCGGTATCGGTCAGCGGCTTCAGATTCTCGCGCTCCGCGATCCCGTACTGCCGGTACTGATTGGTCGAAGTCGACGTCGAAATCCTTCCAGAAGGACTGCACGTAGGCGTAGTAGAAGAAGCCGTCCCCGACACGGCGCTCGGTCGTCACGTGAAAGTGAAACAGGCTGACGAGGGAGAGGAAAAAGAGAGCCAGAGAATAACGATCGCGACGGGCTCGACGGCTCCGGACCACAAGGCCGGCCAGAACGACGAGTCGCACCGCGAATCCCGTCGTTCCCACGTCGCCGGCGACGGGTGACCAGCCTTGAGTGATGATCACGAAGACCACGTCGCTGGCGACGAGCGTCGCCAGAATCATCGGCGCGATCCCCACTCTGCCCTTCAAAGAAAGGACCTCTGCTTATGGAGCTCGTCGATAGTGGAGGCTCTCGATGAGGGCTACACCTGGGCCGCGGCCCGATTCTCGATGAGCCGGTCGAGCTCCTCCTTCAAACGGGAAAGGATCCCATCGTAAGAGAAGGCGCCCACCCGCTCGCCTCTCCGTTTCAGGTTGACAAAGCTCGGAGCGCACCAGAGCCCAAGGTCGGCATCATCCGTTTCACCGGGCCCGTTCACCCTGCAACCCATGACCGCAATGGTCAGCGCATGCTCCTTCGCATAAGCGGTGAGCTCCTTGACCTTCTCCGTAAGCTCTACGAATTGCTCGTTCTCTACGCGCGAGCAGGATGGACAGGAGATGATGTTGAGCCGGTCGTTCGGAAATTCCGGAACGGAGCGAAACCGGCCCGCCTCGATGTCTCGAAGAATGTCGTGGCCGACCTGTACCTCTTCGTGTTTTCTGGGGTTCGGAAGGGTCAGCGAAACGCGGATGGTGTCGCCGATACCCCGGGACAGAAGCTGCTCGAAAGCGATGCGTGTCTTGATGATGCCGTCCGGCGGAAGCCCCGCCTCGGTGACGCCGAGATGCAACGGAACCGCGGGCCTCTGCGCCGCGAACCGGCGGTTGCCCTCGATGACGTTCGCCGGATCGGAGTCCTTCAGCGAGACGCAGTACCTCGTAAAGCCAAGGGCGTCCAGCATTTCGGCGTGCTCGAGAGCCGAGCTGACCATGGCGCCCACCGGGTCGGCCGCGAACTGGTCCGCCCGGTCGGGATCGATGGAGCCGCAGTTCACGCCGATGCGGATGGCGCAGTCATTCTCACCCGCGACTTCGGCCAGATACGACACCTTGTCGCGAACCGGACGCTCCTTCTCGTGATGGTAGAGATGCCCCGGGTTGTAGCGGATCTTGTCGACATGCGGAGCGACCACCTCTGCCAGCCGATAGCTCTCCTGAAGGTCGACGGAGAGATTCGCGGCGGTTCGGCTCCGGATCACCGCAAGCGCCTCTGCATCCTTCGCACTGTCCACCGCGATGCGCACCAGGCCCGCCCCAGCACCGGCCAGCTGCTCGGTCTGCGCCACGGTGGCGTCGACATCCTGCGTCTTCGTGGCGCACATACTCTGAACGACCACCGGGTGCCCGCTGCCGATGGTGACGCTTCCAATCCGGACGCTGCGCGTCGGGTTTCTCTCGGTCATCTCCACGTTATTCTACCCTCCCAGGGGCCGGAAACGCCCAGCGATGGGCAGGCCGATATCGGCGCTTGTCTCGCGACCTCATATGGGCGTAGCATGCTTCTTTATAGATGGAGGCATCATGGAGAAGCGATCGCAAGCTCGGCTCCAGGCGGACGGTGCCATTCAATGTTTCGTCGAGTGGGAAAAAGGTAGAGAAAAAGGCCGCATTCATAACATCTCCACTCGCGGCGCGCTCCTGGAAGCGCAGACCGACTTCGGCATCAGTACCGTCAAACTCATTCTCGACTTAGAGCCCACTGGTGAAACGTTGACGCTGGACGCCGCGATTCGCTGGCACGCCGTTTCTCCCCAGAACGAGACAGACCACTACGGTCTCGTGTTTCGCGCGCTCGACGAGGACACCCAGAAGAAGCTGGACCAGTTGATCCAGGTGCTGATGGAGCGAGCGTCCAGCACTGCGTAACTTTTCGCGACGCCAACCGGGCGTACCAGCTTCACCCCGAAGATCCCCCGGAGGTCTCGAGCGCCTGGTGTCCCGTCGCGGAAGTGAGGTTAGCATCGAGAGCGTCGAGGCGCCCGGATCGCAAGGCGCGGCGAGGGCGAAATACCGCGGTATTCAACCGAGCCGCAACGCCGCGAGGCGGGATGCATCGGCGCTCGAATGCAACCTGACTTCCGGGACGGGGCATAGGTTCTCCGATCATCAGAAAGAGTGTGTTTTCATGAAGTTCGAAACCTTCGAAATGGAGCGCCAGCAGTCGATCTGGGAGAACCAGGTCGAGGTCAACCTCTCGGAGAGCGGCGTGCATCCGCTGACGCTCGACGAGCTACTGGACGGAGCGTCCGTCGGCGACACGCGGCTGGGCTACCCCCAGACGAATGGAAGTACCGAGCTCCGGGAGCTGGTGAGCGATCTGTATCCCGGCTCCTCCGCCGACAACGTCCTGGTGACGAACGGGACGGCCGAGGCGAATTTTCTCTCGGTCCTGCACCTCGTCGAGCCGGCTGACGAGATCGTCGTCATGCTGCCGAACTACCTTCAGATCTGGGGTCTCGCCCGATCGCTGGGGGCCCAGGTGAAACCCTTCCCGTTGTCGGAAGAGCAGAACTGGGCTCCCGACCTCGAGGCGCTCCGCTCGGCGGTGAGCGACAGGACGAAGCTCATCGCCGTCTGCAACCCGAACAACCCCACCGGCTCCGTGATGTCCGAGCATGCAATGCGCGGCATCTGTAAAATCGCCGGAAGTGTCGGGGCGTGGCTCCTCGCCGACGAGGTCTATCTCGGCGCCGAGGTGGATGGCGAGACCTCGGCCACGTTCTGGGGCTGGTACGACCGCCTTCTGGTGACGGCGGGGCTTTCGAAGGCCTTCGGACTGCCCGGACTCCGCATCGGCTGGATCGTCACCGAGCCGGAGCGCGCGCAGGAGCTCTGGGCGTACAAGGACTACACGAGCATCGCGCCCGGCGCGCTCTCCGAGCGGCTGGCCCGCATCGCGCTCGAGCCCGCGCGGCGCCACCAGATTCTGGAACGAACGCGGAAACACCTCCGGGAGCAGCTGCCGGTCGTTTCGGCGTGGGTCGCTCGCCATGCCGAAGCGGGACTCCACATGGTGGCGCCCAAAGCCGGCGCCATCGCCTTCGTGCGCTACGGGGTCGATATCGGCTCGCGCGACTTGACCGACCGGCTGCGCGAGGAGAAAGGCCTCCTCGTCGTCCCGGGCGAGTATTTCCAGATGGGACGCTACGTGCGTATCGGCTACGGGGGGGAGCGGCGCGAGGTGGAAGAGGGATTGAAGCGCTTCTCGGAGCTGCTGAGCGAGCTGAACGACTGACAGAAGCCCCGTTACTCTTTCCGGGACGCCTTCCTCGCGACGATGATGTATCCCATCGACCAGTCGCTCGCCCGGATCGGGGTTACCCGGGTGAAGATGCTGTCTGCAGCCGTTACGACGAGTAGCCCCACTCCTCGCAGCCACGCCGGTCGAATCCACGAAGATATCATCCCGCCCATCGCCTGGAAGGGACCCTCGAGAAGCGGGACGATTTGCACGCGATCGAAGCCCGCCTCCATCGACAGAGCGACAAGATAGTCGTCCGTAAAGCGAATATAGTCCGACGGAGCGCTGTGCTTCGGGTGCATCAGCACCGTTGTGGCGAGCAGGAAGCCTCCTGGCCGACGGCAACGTTGGCCTTCCTGGAAGGTCATTGCGGGTCTGCGGAGGTGCTCGAGAACAAAAAAGGACACCACCGCATCCACTGACCCGTCGGCGAGTGGCCATCCCCGCTCCAAATCGGCGGTCACAGTGGGAAGGGTGTCGGGGACGATGTCGATGGCAATGCGACGGTACCGCTCGGGTAGCTTCAGGCAAGACCAGATACTCGACCGCGCTCCCGGGCTTCCCGCGTCCACGATCGTGGCGCCTTCCTCGAGTTCGAGCTCGAGCATGGAGAGCGTCGTAATGGTCGTGGCGCGCAGCATCGAGCGGCCTCTGGCAACGGTCTTGACAGTGGCAAATACCGAAGGCCTCGCAGGTGAAGATTGCATCGAAGAGGAGCATCCTTGCAAAAAAGCGATGCGCGATCAACGTCGCCTGGGGACGACGCCGGTGAACTCGGCCCCGGACCCAGTTCACCAACCACGACAGCGAGCGGGGCGGTCCTGCGGGCTACCTGGGATTTTGCCTACAATGAGGTAGATGCTTTTTCTGGAACGCATTGCCGAGGAGAGGATCCGCGACGCCATCGAGCGCGGGGAGTGCGATAACCTGCCGGGCGCCGGAAAGCCACTGCGGCTGGATGGTGACCGGCTCGTTCCCGGAGACCTGCGAATCGCTTACAAAATCCTCAAGGACGCGGGTTTTCTTCCACCGGAGTTGGAGCTCCGAAAGGAAATCCTGACTCTGAAGGATCTGCTAGCGAGTGTCGATGACGACGATGAGCGACTGCGGCTGACGCGCGAGATTAATCACAAAGTGCTCCAGCTCAATCTCCTGTGGAAGCGCTCCTTCGGCCTCGAAGACCGTCAGTTCTACGCGTGCCGGGTGCGTCAGAAGCTCGAGAACGGGAGCGGGCGTTGACCGGCTCGAAGCCCTTCCTGTCCGCCGAGTGGCGTCACCTGGTGATGATCAATTTCTCGGTCGATCCACGGCCGCTGGGCCGGTACGTCCCCGAGGGTACGGAGCTCGATTTCTTCGAGGGCCACACGTACCTGAGCCTAGTCGGCTTTCTTTTTCTGCGCACGCGCGTTCTCGGCATCACCGTTCCGTTTCACCAGAGCTTCGAAGAGCTCAACCTGCGCCTCTACGTCAAGCGATACGCGGAAAGCGGATGGCGCCGCGGAGTCGTTTTCATCAAGGAAGTCGTGCCCCGAATTGCCGTCTCGGCGATCGCAAGAGGCGTTTATGGTGAGAACTACGTCGCGCTCCCGATGCGCCACGCGATCGACAACGAGAACGGCGTGCTCGCGCGGGCTCGCTACGACATCCGCGTCAACGGAACGTGGGGCGGCATCGAGGTGGAGCCCGAGATCACCGCCGTGCAACCCGCGGAGGACTCCCGGGAGCGTTTCATCTCCGAGCACTACTGGGGCTACTCCGAGCGGGGCGGCGAGACGCTCGAGTACCGGGTGGACCATCCGGTGTGGGACGTCTGGCCGGCGCGAAACCACCGGGTGGATCTCGACCTCGAGCACCTGTACGGCGAGGAGCTGGCGTCTGCGCTCCGCGCCAAAGACAGCTTTGCGTTTCTTGCGGACGGATCGGCCGTCCAGGTCTTTCGCAGCGCAGGGGCAAGCCCCGTTTTCCGCAACTGGCGTCGGTGCGCGGAAGACGGGCCGAGCGAGGCGGCGTGATGCTGGACGCCGGCCGGTCGTACGTGCTGTTCGATGGCGACTGCGGCATCTGTACGAGCTGGTCGCGGTGGGCCGAGCGCATCGACCGTCGCGACCTGTACGCGATCGTTCCGTACCAGTCGATCCCGGAGAACGCGTTGCAGGCTCGAGGGGTCACCTACGTCGACTGCGAGCGCGCCCTTCAGCTCATCCCGGCCGAAGGTCCGGTTCGGCGCGGCGCCCTCGCCATCAACCGGTTTCTGTTCCACTACCCACCCTGGTCGGTGCTCGTAGCATTGCTCTACGCCATCCCGGTGCTGCTGCTCGGCGAGCTGGTGGTCTATCGACTGGTGGCACGCCATCGCCAGACCCTGTCCCGACGGTTCGGGCTCCAAGCCTGCAACTTCACCGCTGCGAAAGCGGGCGACAACGGGCGCTTATCCTGACGTGTGGTAAACTCGTAGAGGTCCCGCCACAGCCCCGTCTTTGCACAACCGAAGGAGGACGACTTGTCACTGATGGACTTTGCCAGATCCCAGTTCATCGAGGTCATCGAGTGGCTCGACGACTCGGGCAATACGCTCGTGTACCGGTTCCCCGTCGAGAACAAGGAGATCAAGATGGGCGCACGGCTCACGGTCCGTCCGGGACAGATGGCCGTCTTCGTGAACGAGGGCGGGATCGCCGACGTCTTCAAGCCGGGACTTCATCGCCTGTCCACGCACAACATGCCGATCCTCACCAAGATCCTGTCGTGGAAGTACGGTTTCAACTCGCCTTTCAAGGCCGAGCTCTACTACGTCTCGACCCGCCAGTTCACCGATCAGAAGTGGGGGACCTCCAACCCGGTCATGGTGCGGGATCCCGAGCTGGGTCCGGTACGGCTTCGCGCCTTCGGTATCTATTCTTTTCGCGTCGACAATCCCGCGAAGTTCCTCGAGGACATCGTCGGCACCGACGGCCTATTCACCACCGAGGAGATCACCGGTCAGCTCAAACGGCTGACGGTCTCCGGGTTCAGCGACCTGCTGAGCGAATCGGAGATCGCCGTTTTCGATCTCGCGGCCAGCTACGACGAGCTTTCCAAAGCGTCCCGTGAAAAGCTCAGCAAGGAGTTCCAGAGCCACGGGCTGGAGCTGGTCAAGTTCTACGTCGAGAACATTTCACTTCCGCCGGAAGTCGAGCAGATGCTGGACAAGCGCACCAGCATGGGCGTCGTGGGCGACATGAGTCGCTTCACGCAGTTCCAGGCGGCGAGCGCCATGGAGGCGGCGGCGGAGAATCCAGGGGGCACCGCAGCTGCGGGTGTGGGTCTCGGCGCGGGCATCGCGATGGGACAGGCCATGACAGGAGCGATGGCCGGAGCGGCCGCGCCCGCCACCGGAGCACCGGCCGCGGGAGCGGGTGCCGCGACCGCGCCTTGCGTCGGATGCTCGCAGCCGATTCCCGCAGGCTCGGCGTTCTGCAGTCACTGCGGCGCACCTCAGGGCGCGGTGTGCGCGCAGTGCAAGGCGGCGCTCCCCGCCGGCGCCAAATTCTGCTCCGGCTGCGGGAGCAAACAGTCCGCGGCCTGTGCCAAGTGCGGTGAAGACCTGAACCCGGGCGCCAGCTTCTGCGCCAGCTGCGGCGAGAAGGTTGAATAGATCGGGAAGAGGACCGAGCCACTCGTTCTACCGAGTCTCGCTCTGCGACTCTGCGTCTCTGCATTGAGTTCTTGTTCTTAACGTTTGTCCAGCGGGACGAAGTTGCGCTCGCTTTCCCCGAGGTAGAGCTGCTGGGGCCGCGCGATACGCTGCTCCGGATCCGTGATCATCTCCTGCCACTGAGCGAGCCATCCTGATGTGCGGGGAATGGCGAAGAGCACCGGAAACAGGTCCACCGGGAAGCCCATGGCCTCGTAGATGATGCCCGAATAGAAATCCACGTTGGGATAGAGGCGCCGTTTGACGAAGTAGTCTTCTTGAAGGGCGATGCGCTCGAGCTCGAGCGCGATATCGATCAGCGGGTTCCGCCCTGTCACCTCGAAAACATCGTAGGCGGCCTTCTTGATGATCTTCGCCCGCGGGTCGTAGCTCTTGTAAACGCGGTGACCGAAGCCCATCAGGCGACCTTCACCACTCTGGACTCGTTTGACATAGTCGGGGACGTTGTCCTTGGTCCCGATCTCGTTCAACATGCGGAGCACCGCCTCGTTGGCGCCGCCGTGCAGAGGTCCATAGAGCGCTGCCGCCGCCGCCGCCAGCGAGGAGTACGGATCCGCTTCCGAGCTCCCGACGCTGCGCATCGCATTGGCACTGCAGTTCTGTTCATGATCGGCGTGAAGAATGAAGAGCACGTCCAGGGCGCGCTCCAATGCCTCGTTGGGCTCGTATTTCTGATCCGTCATCCGGTACATCATGTTCAGGAAGTTGCCCGCATACGACAGATCGTTGTCGGGATAGGCGTAGCGCATCCCGATGCTGTGACGATGGGCGAAGGCGGCAAGGGTCGGTACCTTCGCGATGAGCCGGCGAATCTGCAGCTCCCGGGACTCCGCGTCGTGGACGTTCTTCGCATCGGGGTAGAACGTGGACAGCGCCCCCAGCATCCCCACCAGGACCCCCATCGGATGCGCATCGTAGCGGAACCCGTCGAGGAGCTTCGTCACGTACTCGTGGATGATCGTGTGATGGGTGATGTCGTGAGCCCACGCTTCGTACTCGGACTTGGTGGGAAGCTCGCCATGGAGAATCAAGTACGCGACCTCCAGGTAGTTCGACTGCTCGGCGAGCTGTTCGATCGAATAGCCACGGTAGCGCAGGATGCCTTTCTCGCCGTCGATGAAAGTTATCTGGCTCTTGCAGGAGGCGGTGTTCTTGAAGGCGGGGTCGTAGCTCTTGAGTCCAAAGTCGTCGTCGTCGACCTTGATCTGGCGAAGAGCTATCGCTTCGATGGCATCGTTCTCGATGGGGATCTCATAGCTCTTGCCGGTACGATTATCGGTGATGCTCAGCGTCTGGCGGCTCATCAACCTCCTCCTTCAGGACTTGTCTCGGCGGAAAAAACCGTGTCCGGAGCCGAACTTGTTATTGTACCCGTTCTGAGGAGTCGTATCATAGTCCGGCGGACGTGACTCCGGAGAGGACTCGGTCGAGATGAGCCAAGCTGCCACTCGCAGAGAATTCATGGTCGTCACCGCCGCCCGCGAGATCCGGGACGGGGAGCTGGTATTCGTGGGCATGCGGCTGCCGCTCCTGGCTTTCATGCTGGCGCAGGCTACCCATGCACCGCGCGCCATCGGCCTCTACGAAAACGGCCTCGTTCGCCGACGGGCGGCCGAAGCCCTCTTGTTCACGATGAGTGATCCGCCGAACCAGCACGCCGCCACGCGCGCCACCGACATGCTGGAGGTGATGGGACTGCTGCAATCGGGGCGGGTCGGCGTCGGCTTCGTGGGTGCCGCGGAAGTCGACCGTTTCGGCAACCTCAACACGACCCTGGTTCGAAAGGAAAGCGGCGAGGTTCGTCTCCCCGGGAGTGGTGGTGCCTCGGACATCGCCTCGCTTTCGCAGAGGCTCGTCGTGCTGCTCGAGCATTGCCGCCACAGGCTGGTCGAGCGAGTTGGCTACGTGACCTCACCCGGCTACGGCGACGGGGGCGAATGGCGAGCCGAGACTGGACTTCCCGGCGGCGGACCGAAGGCGGTCCTCACCGACCGAGGAGTCCTCCGCTTCGACGAGAAAACGAAAGAAGCAGAGCTCGCTTCCTACCACGACGTGGAGGACGGCGATTCGCCCGAGGCGGTGTCCCGGGAGACCGGATGGGAGCTGAAGCGCGCTTCGGACTGCGCGCCCACCGAGCCACCGACGACGGAGGAGCTCGCCATCGTGAGACGCCTCGATCCCGAGCGCTTCTGGCTCGCGTAGACCATCATGGACGACGATCGCTTTCTCCGCCTCCGCAGCGAGCCACATGATCGAGGAAATGCATCGGGGGCTCGAGAGGCTGACGAGCGATTCGGGTTTCCTGAGAAACTTCGCCTGCGATGGATCGAAGAGCCTTCCTGCGACGAGCCAGGGCCGCAGGAACGCGTCGAGCCCGAGGAGGACGAGAGTTGCCGATGCGGCGGCGACGAGCGGACTTCCGGTCAGAGCGAGCGAGAAGCGAAACAGAGCGACAAATGCAAGGACGCCAAGAACGAACTTGACGAAAATCATCAGTCCGTCGATATGGGCTCCCGTCAGACGTCCGCTCGCTCCGAAGACGAGCTCGAGCAGCCCCAAGTGCATGACGGGCTTGTCTTTGTAATCGGCGGAGAAGGCGTTTCCGAGTCGCCAATGTCCGTCCATCACCTCGCGCACGCGGGCGAAGTAGTAGGTCTCCCCGTCCGTCTCCGAAAAGCTCATCCGGTGAAACGTTCCTTCGGGAAGCGTCGAGGGGAACCAGAGCTGAGGCGCGACGAAGGTGAGACCGACCACCAGCGCGAGCAGGTACGGTCCGAAGCGCTCGAGCGCCGGTTTGCTCCCTGCCCCGACGCGATGCTCCCCGTCATGCGTCATCTGGTTTCTTCGCCACGACTTTCTGGTTGGAGGTTGGCAGACCGACGGTCATGGCACAGAGATCGACGAACAGGTCAGCAGGATGGGCTCTATTGTGACTCCATGAAGGTCGCGGACGGTTTGCCACGCGCTGTTCTGCAATCATCGGGATTGCGATCGTATCCACTTCGGCCGTTGACACGGCCTAGCCCTCCACTCGACAGGCTCGTTGCGGAAGGCGGCAGCAACGCAGCCAGACGGGATGGATCGGCGTCCAAGAATCGGTAGTTATTTTTGCCCGGGCCCTTAGACGCCTCACGGGCACGCCTATGATACCCTAGCATCCCTGCCCGTTGCGTTTTCGGCGGGCCCCAAGACCGTTGCCGCATGAAGCCACACCCCACCGTGCGAGGTTCTCGAACAAGCTGAGAGAGCTGGTTCAGGCCGTAGGCTCCCGAATCGCGTTGACCGTCTTTACAGACGATGTGCTCGAGAAGGCCTGGGCGGGACGAAGTTATGTGGGCCTATATACGCTCTTCAAACGCATCTTCGAGGGCTCGGAGCTCGCGGCGATGGCGCGCTTCATCGAACCGGGGTCGACCGTGATCGACGTCGGGGCCAATGTCGGCTTCACGAGCGTTTTTTTCAGCAGGCGAGTCGGTGCCGGCGGAACGGTGGTCGCTATCGAGCCCGATCCAGTGAATGTGAGACTGTTAAAGGGTTACCTGGCGCGGAACGGCTGCGAGAACGTCGTCGTGGCTCCGGTCGCGCTCGGGGATTGCGAAGAAGAGACATTGCTTCACCGCAACCTGGGTAATCGCGCCGACAGCCGCTTGAGCCTCGACACCGAAGCGGTGCCGCACCGGAAGGCAGTGCCGGTGCACGTCCAGCGACTCCCCACCGTCCTCGCCGAGCTCGAGGACTTGCCGGAGGTCTCGTTCATCAAGGTCGACACGCAGGGCCACGAGGTCTCCGTGCTGCGCGGGATGCGCGAGTGGCTCCGAGCGCTACCGAAAAGACCAGTGCTCGCGCTCGAATGCTGGCCCTACGGGCTTCGGGTGGCAGGCGTCTCTCTCGATGCGCTCTTCGAAATCATCGACGAGTGCGGCTATGATGCGCCGCCGGAGCGCCAGGCAGGGCTTTCGGACAAGACCGGAATCACGGATTACGAAAGCATCCTCTTCTTCCCGAAGGTGGCGCAGGCGAGCTGAATGGAACGCATCGACGCCAGGACCTACTTCGAGCGCTACGCCGATGACTACGACCGCTGGCATCATCGGAACCGCTACTACTACCAGTATCTGACCCGCTGGTTCCGATTCGTCGTTCCCGAGGGTCAGCGAATCTTCGAGCTCGGCTGTGGGGACGGCCATCTCGCCGCCGCACTGAACCCCTCGTACGTCGCCGGTGTGGATTTGAGCCCGAAGATGGTGGACAAGGCGAAGGAGCGCCACCCCGAAGGACACTGGCGAGTGGGTGATGCCCGCGAGGGCCTCGGCGGAGACAAGACCTACGACTACATCATCGGCGCGGACTTCCTCATGTATCTGGAGGACATCCAGGCGGTGCTCGAGCGAATTCACGAGGCCTGTCACGAGAAGACACGCGTCGTTTTCACGAAGCTCAACCCCTTCTGGAACATCCCCATGCGGATTGCGGCGGCACTGGGAATGGCGCAGCCGCGGATGTACACGAGCTGGCTCAGTCTGACTCAGACGAAGCAGCTGGCGGAGCTGGCGGGCTTCGAGATCAATCGCTCCGGCAAGTTGTGCCTGATTCCGGTGCGGATCCCGCTGATCAGCAGTTTCGTGAACCGCTTCCTCGCACGGGCTCCGCTGCTCTGGCGCGCCTGCGCCCTCGAGTACCTCGTCGCCCGCGTGCAACCTTCGAGAGCCCGGAGGACCACGACTCCTTCGGCCAGCGTGGTGATCCCTGCGCGGAACGAGGAGGGCAACATCGATGCCGCGCTCGAGCGTATGCCGTCTTTTCCCGGTGAGCTCGAGGTTATTTTCGTCGAGGGCCACTCAACCGACGAGACCTGGAAAAAGATACAAGAGGTCCAGACGGGTCCCTGGCCGTTTCGAATCAAAGCGGTGCAACAGGAGGGACGTGGCAAGGGAGATGCCGTGCGCAAGGGCTTTGCGGAAGCCTCCGGGGATCTCCTCATGATTCTCGACGCCGATCTGACCGTCCCTCCGGAGCTCCTTCCGCGCTTCTACCGTGTGCTCGCTGACGGGACCGCCGACTACGTTCAGGGAACACGGCTCGTCTATCCAATGGAAGACGAAGCGATGCGTCCTCTCAACTGGGTGGGGAACAAGTTCTTCAGCGCGCTGCTCGGCATCCTCATCGGCCAGCGCTTCTCCGACACACTCTGCGGAACGAAATGCCTGTGGCGCCCCGACTACGAGCTCCTCGCCGCCAATCGAGCCTACTTCGGCGAGCTGGATCCGTTCGGGGATTTCGACCTGATGTTTGGCGTCGCAAAGCTCAATTTGAAGATGCAGGAAGTCCCCGTTCGCTATCGGGAGCGCGTGTACGGCGACACCAACATCCACCGCTTTCGTGACGGATGGCTGCTGGTGCGCATGTGCTGGCTGGCGGCGCGAAAGCTCTACTTCGTTTGAGTGTAGAATTCGCTTCCGACATGACGCGGGATCCCCGAGACATACAAAAATCCGGCCACCAGTTTCCGTACCACCATCTTCCGGTCGGAAGCGACGGGGGGTGGTCGGTGGGGCGCCATTACCACTGGGGACTCGACTACCTGGCGCTCCTCGAAGCGATTACCGCTCAGGTGCAGGAGCTCGATCCAGGATCGATTCTCGACTTCGGCTGCGGGGACGGACGGTTGCTGCTGGAGCTTTCGAGGAACGTCGATTCCGCCGAGGTGGAGCTTTGCGGCGTAGACATCGACGAGAGGGCGCTTCGTTACGCGCGAGCTTTCAACGAAGAGGACCGGGTCCGGTTCGCGAACGGACTCGAGGAGCTGGCAGGCAGACAGTTCGATCTTCTATTGGCGGCGGAGGTGATCGAGCACATCCCACCCGAAGACTGTCCCGCCGTCGTCGAACAGCTGTCGAAGCTCCTGAAGCCGGACGGCCGTTTCATCGTGAGCGTCCCGACGACCGTCGTGCCGGTCATTCCGAAGCACTATCGTCATTTCACGGTGAGTCTGCTCGAAGAAACCCTGGGCAAGCACTTCGAGCTTCAATCGGTCCGCTACCTTCAGCGGCACGGCTTCATGAACAAACTGCTGACTCGCGTCGGGTCCAACCGTTTTTTCGTAGCGAACTGGAAGCCGCTGCTACGTTGGCTCCGCTCCGGCTACAATCGCTGGGTGAAGGAGGCGGACGCATCGAGCGGCGTCCACCTGATCGCCGTTTTCTCCCGCCGCGCGACTTGATACCGCGCTCGAGCACGGTCATCTCATCGGCCCGATAGGCATCGGCCTGACGCGCCGGCTGGGATCGCGACGTCCGAGCCGACGGCAATGATTCTCCCTTCGCCTAAATCACCCTAACCCCGATCCAGCGCGAATCGTCCGCTCGAGCACTTCGATGGTGCCCTCGACGGTGGATCGCCAGGAAAACGCGCCCGACCTCGCTCGTCCCGCCCCCCTCAGACGCTCCCGAAGGGCCGGGTCACGTGACAGCCGTTCGATCGCTTCGCGGAGCCCCGCCGAGTCTCCCCACGGCACGAGCAGGCCGCTTTCGCCGTGCTCCACCACCTCCTTGTTCCCGCCGGCATCGCTTGCAACAACGGCTGTTCCGGCCTGCATCGCCTCCAGTAGCACGTGAGGAAGTCCCTCGTACTCGGACCAGAGAACGAACACGTCCCCGGCTCGAAGATAAAGAGACATTTGTTCATGCGAGAGCCTGCCCGTGAAGCGAACTCGATCGGTCACCGAAAGATCGGCGGCCAGCTCCCGGAGATGATTCTCCCAGGGTCCCGAGCCGACGATGATCCAGCGTAGCTCCGGCCGGTGGAGCTTCATCGCCGCCGCGAGCCGAACGAGCGTATCGAAGCCCTTCCAGGGTACGAGCCGGCCTGATGACAGGATGATGGTCTCGTCTCCGAGTCCGAGGCGACGCCTCGCCTGTCGAGCATCGTCCGGCGACAGCGTCGCGTCCTTCACGCCGTTGTACACGACCTCGATACGGTCGCTCGGAACGCCCCAGGATTCGACGACGTTACGCAAGAAACGGCTCGGCACCAGAACGCGATCGGCTCCTCGCGCCACGAGTCGACTCGCGAGGCGTACCGCCTCGACCCGAGCCGAATATCTCGAATCCTGAAAACCCAGGAAATCATCCGTGACAACCCCCGACTCACGAAAGAGCTCCCAGGCTGGATCTCCGACAACTTTCAAAACCGAGGGCCGGCCCGTCGATTTCGCCGCCAGGAGGCCCGGCAAGCCCGAGCTCATGGGGTCTTGAAGGTAGACCACGTCAGAGCGCAACACGGCGCGCCGGACGGCGCGGGCAAAACGCCAGTATCGGAGCGGCAGAACATCGCCGCGATGGATGTGATGGATTGGAAAAGGCGACACCGCGCCGTCGTTGCTGCCGTAGGTTACGACTTCGACCGCGTCGCCCCGCAAGACCAGCTCGGAAGCCAATCCGCTGACGTATGTCGCGGGGCCGCCAATGTCGGGAGGGAAAATGCCGGTCGCGAAGGCAACTCTCAATCCAACCTCGCCTGTTGTTACCCCACTACGCTTACCACAGTAAGAGGCAATGGCGTCAGCTCACTTGCGGGCGAACACGAGAAACATGTTCGCGGCATGCCGACCGAGGGTCAGCTTGTCCAGCCGATTCCAGATCGGCATGAAGGGTGCCGAGAACAGCAGACGATTCAGCGGAGGGGGAGTGAAACTCTTGACGACGAAGACAGCGCCACCTCCTTGCACGACATCGACCCAGGAGAAATCAGAGAAGAGTAGCTCGATGCCCTCATGCGTGAACCGCCAATAATCAGCCAGCTCCTTGCCGCCGTGGTACGGGTGGAGAAAAGGTACCGAGCAGTAGAGGAGGCCTCCTCCCTTGAGAACCCGATGCATCTCCGCAACCGCCGCCCGCGGATCGCGAACGTGCTCCAAAACGTCCTTGCAGATGACGGCGTCGGCTGCGGCGGTTCGAAAGGGAAGTGAGCAGATATCGCCGTCTACGTCCGGGGGACGGGTGCCGGGCTCGATATGAGAGACGCGGTAATCCATCGTGAAATAGCTGCCACGGGCAAGTTGCTCGGCAAATGGCTGAAGCTCCTTGCGAAAGGCGTAGTACGTGCCGAGATCGAGGATGAGTCGCTCGCTCGCGATCTTGGTGAATGAAGCGCGCGAACTGCGGATAGTAATGGTCTCGAGGCGACAACATGCGCTTTTGTGGCTCCTAGTCAGTCTAGTGCTCGATACGACTCGCCTCGGCGCTCGCCTGCCCTTCCGAGAAGCGCAGCTGGTGGTAGTAGCCTTCGCGGCGGATAAGCTCCTGGTGGGTCCCTGCTTCGACGATGCGCCCGTTACGCATGACGTAAATCCGGTCGAAATCCTGTACCGCACCCAATCGGTGAGCCACGACGATCCAGGTGGCGCCGGGAAGGAAGGTCTTCACCTCCCGCATCAGCTGGGCGGCAGAATCGTTGTCGAGCGCACTCATCGCCTCGTCGAGAACCAGGATGCCCGGTCTCGAGAGAATCGCCCGAGCGAGAAGAACCCGCTGGCGCTGCCCGCCGGAGAGCTCGACCCCTCTCTCCCCCGCACTCGTGCGAATCCCCTCGGACAAGGTATCCACGAACTCGGTCAGCCCGACCACCGAGGCGGCGGCTCGAACTTCCTCACCCTCGGGAGTCGCTCTGCCGAAAGCAATGTTCTCCGCCAGGCTCATGTTGAATAGAGTCGACTCCTGTCCCACGTATCCCAGCAGGCGGCGCCAGGAGGCGATATCGGCTTTCGCGAGCGGCGTTCCGTCGATCGAGATCGTGCCGTCTCCGGCGGCGATGAAGCCCATGATCAAGGACACGATGGTGGACTTCCCGGAGCCGGACTCACCTACGAGAGCAATGCGCTGGCCTTTCTCGATGCGCAGGCTCACGTTGCTCAAGGCAGCCGACCGGCCCGGATAGGCGAACGTGACCCGCTCGAGCCCAATGGAGCGATCCATCCTGCGGATCTCTTCGTGTCCTCCGAGCGGCCCGCGATCTTCGACCATGCCCAGGATGCGCTCCGCCGGCGTCTTGCGGCTGATGACGGCCACCCACTGCGCTCCGGTGGCGGTCACTAGCGGAAACAGGCGAAAGGAGGCGGCGGCGAAGACCGCGATGACCGGCAGAACGGTGGGAAGCTCCGCCATCGAAAAACGGCTGGTCAGGAACACGATGAGGCAGAAGACCGCCACCGCGATCGTCTCGATCACGGGATGCAACAGGTTCCGCAGCCACTGAACGCTGACCAGCGAGCTCCGAATGTGCCCGAGGGGCGCGTGCAGCCGATTCTCGAAGAGATCCTCCTGTCCGAAAGCGGTGACGTCCCGCCTGCCGATGACCGTCTCGATCAAGAGCGAGTTCGCAACCTCGAGCGAGTGAACCAGTCGGGACCCTGCCTCGTGTGAACGGCGGGTGAGGGGCCGGGCTCCCGCATAGACGAGCAGAACCGCCAGCACGCTGATTCCAAGCGTGGCTTGCCAGGAGCTGAGCCAAAGTACCGCGTAGACGCTCAGAAGCGTGAACATTGCCACCGCGAGATTCAAGAGTCCCAGGTAGGCACTGAGCACTTCTCTCGTTTCGGTCAACGACACCGCGACGATCTTTCCAGGTTTGAAATCGCTGGGCAGATCGCCCGGGCGATAGAGAAGGCGATCCACGATACGGCCGACCCAGCGTCGCCAGAGGTCGCTAAGAAACAGGAGGCTCGCCCGCGTCCGCACGAGCACGACGGTGTTCTTGACCACGAACACGACCAGGACGAGGAGTGCGATGCGGGTGGGCGCAGACTCGGAAGGGAGCAGCGAGGACAGAAACGCTGGCAGCTCGAGGGTAGTGGCCGGCTGGAGGGCGCCGATGAGTGGCATCACCAGCGCGATCGCAACCGCATCGAGGATGGCCCCGAGAACGACGAGTCCGAGGATTGCCACGAAGGTGGCGCCGCGCCCCAGAAGAAGCCTGCGGAAAAGGGTCAGGACCTCGAGAAGCTGTCTGGTCACCGGCGAGGAGCGGAAACGCTGTGAGCTCACGTTCAGTCGACGAACGTTATCACGTCATCACGTCGGGGGAGCGGTCAGTCCGAACGCTTCACCAAGCGCATGAAGCGGATGGGATAGGGCCGGAGTGTCATGTGTTTCATACCGACGGTGACGAGGGTCGAGGACAGCATTTCGAGAGAAGGAAAGCTTTCCCGGATCATCTCCTCGTCGACCGAGCGCAGGTGAACGTACTTGTATTTCTTGTACTTCCGGATGTACTCCTCGGTCTGGTAGACGCTCAGATCCTGCTTCCAGGGCGTCGCGAGCAGGAGTTTGCCGCCCGGCTTCAGGACCCGCGTCATCTCGCGGGCGAGGGCCTTTTCGTCCTTCACGTGCTCGAAGAGGTCCGTGCAGATCACGGTGTCCGCGAGATCGTCTTCCAGCGGGATGCGCTCCGCGTTCGCGCGAATCCTCGTCACGTCCGCGGGAATCTCACGCAGGTAATCGATCGCAATATCCAGGGCGATCTTCGTGCGAGCTCGGATACGCTCGAGTATGAACCCGTAGGCGGCGCCGACGTCGAGCACCGTATCCCCCTCGACGAGCAGCTCGCAGCAGTTGCCGAGAACCTCCTTGACCTCGTCCGGCATGATCCTCTTCTCGAGGTCGTCCCGGGCGATCCGATCGTAGTTCTCGGTATAGTCGTCGAGCTCGTCGAGGAAATCATAGATGCCGTCGACGATGCGGACCGGCTCTCGCGAAAACATCTGTGGGGTCATTGCTTCGGCCAGATCCTACAACGGTGCCGGCGGTGACGGTCAAGCCCGCGTGAGCCGGACGGCCAGGCCGAGCGAGAAGAGCGGCGGCCTTGCCCGCGCGAGGAGCCGCCCGGCGTGGGACAGCACCGCGCTCCCGCTCAGATAGCCCTGGAATCGCTCGGCTCGCACTTGAAGGCCCGCCGCCGCGCTCACCTGCCGCAGCACTCGGTAGTTGAACCACACCACATGTCGTTTGCGCCGGGTGTTGTTCTCCGGGACCCGGCCACGAAGCATCTGCCATCGAGCCGTCACGGAGTTGAAGTTCGGAACGACCACCACGATCTCCTCCGCAACACGGGAAGCCTCTCCGAGGAGTCGTTCGGGCTCGAAGAAGTGCTCCAGCACGTCGACCAGCGTCACCACTCGAAAGGCACCGTCACGGAACGGGAGGGGCGCTTCGAGATCGCAGCGAACGACCGGGAGCTCTTTGGCTCGCACCGCGCCGAGGGCGACGGGAGAGACGTCGCATCCGAGCACCGGAATGCCTCTCTCCGCAAGAAGCTGCATCGTGTTGCCGGAGCCACAGGCCACGTCCAGAACCGGACCTTCCTCGACGAGCTCGGCAGCGGCCCGGTGCTTCCACAGCGAGCCCTGGGGACGATCTTCCCAGAGCTGATCCCAGTGCTCGATGAGGTCGGGAGCTCGCGGCATCACTCGATGGCAGAACGGGTCGTTCAGCCGGATCCTGGCAAGTCGCGACGGAGTCCAGGGAGATTCATTTTTCGCTGGTACATGCCCATTCCGGAAAATCCTGTCCCTTGAAAATCGTAGCCCTTTGCGTTGTTAGCCCGCGTCCGGCTCGCCTTCTCCGGATACTCCCAGGCCTCCACCTTCCGGCCGACGAAGACGATCCCCACGAAGGGTCGCAGTAACTTTGCCCGGCCCCCTAGGATATCCGTTCCTCTTCGCTTTTGTGTGTGGAACAAGCACCGGTCATCCGCCGATTTGGCGAAGGAGGTGGGTGATGCGGTGTCGGTGGGTGTGGCCGTCGCGCGCATACTCGTAGGCCTGGTTCACCATCGGAAGCCGGACGTCATCGTCCATCAGCCGCGCCACGACGTCTTCGGCGTTCGAAAAATCCCGTTCGAGAGCGAGATAGTGCTCGTCCGCTCTCAGAGTATCGTTGAACCGGCCGCGAAACATGATCTGACAGGTCTTCGTGCCGATCGCATCGAAGTGGCGGCTCGACACACACTTGCCGGAGACACCCCCGGCGCCTGGACGCTCGGCGAAGAACCGCTGATGCACCTCCTCGAAAGCAGCAGACGGATGCTCGTCGAGGTAGCGCTGAACGGCCAGTCGCGTCCGGTCGTCCTTGTCCACGACAGCGGCCCCCGCTTCGGTAGCAACTGTACCCCGGCAGGATTGCAGGAAGCGCTTCCACCCGTCTCGATCGAAGCGCTCGCTGGCATCGAGCGAGATGTCTCGGCGGAGCGGACCGTCGTACGACATCTCGAGAAAATGCCGGCAGATGTCGACCCGATCCCGATCCCCGAGATAGAAAGGATAGTCCGCGGTGCGGGCGCCGAGATCGATCGGTCGGCCTCGCTCGGGGCCGGGCGTGAAGACATCCGCGTTCAGGGCGTGAGGCACCGAGAGTACGGTGGCCTCCAGGGAGTCCTCGTACAGAGGGGCCGCACAGTCCAGCGGGAGCTGCGAAGCGATGTAGTCGACGCCGAGGGAGCGTACGAAGTCCACCTTGGCGCCGAGACCCTTGAACTCGTTGTGCGCAAAGAAAACCTTCTTTGCCCGCGCCCGCTCCAGGATTCTTCGCAGAAGGGACGGAAAATTCCGGAGTCCTACGTCGGCCGAGTGAAGAAGAACGACCAGCTCGTAATCGCGGATCGTCGCGAAGAGTCGGAGCCACGACGGCCAGCGGAGATTGAAAACATCGACGGCGAGCTCCGGATGGCGGCGAAAGGCATCGAGCCAGTCGTCGTTGTAGGAGTAGTACTTTCGGCGCTGATAGAACAGCGCCGTCTTTACAGGCATCGAGCCGAGGCGGCTACTTCCCCTCTACCTTGAGGTGCGTGTACGTCTCCTGAATCCCGAACTCGCGGTAGTAGTCGATGGCGCGCCGAACGCCCTCCTCGGGCGGTGTGGTGACTTTCCAGTCGAAGTCCTCGTTCGTGCGCTGGGGGTCGAGGAGAATCGTGTAGGCATCGTCCGGACCTCGCGGTCGGACCTCGACCAGCTCGTCGAGCGTGATGCCCAGAGCTTCCACCGTAGCGTCGAAGAGCTCTTTGATCGAGTAGTCACGTCCCGAGGCAAGGTGATAGTAGCCGGAGCCCGTGCCGTCGAGCGCCTTCTCGACGACGTCGATGAGGTCCTGGACGAAGATGAAATCGCGCCGGGTGTCCATGACGAAGCAGGGCTTTCCCGAGCTCAGGCGATGATAGAACGTCGGGAGAGGCCCGCTGAGGTTCCTCGGACCATAAGCATTCGCCAGTCTGAGTGAGACGAAGGGAAGCCTGGCCAGCTCGATATAGTGCTCGGCGGCGGTCTTGCTGATGGCGTAGGAGCTCCCGCGAGCGTCGAACGGATGTGTGAGGGTGATGGGCTGCTCCTTCGGCTTCAGGCCGTATCCGAGCGCTGTCTGGAAGTAGATGAAGCGCTCCACCGAGGCGCTCTGCGAGGCGCGGGCAACGTGCACTGTGCCCAGGACGTTGGTGAGGGCATCCTCCTCCCAATCCTCGGGATCCTTGTAGGCGGCCGCGGCGTGAACGACATGCGTGGGGCGGTAGGCCCCGAACGTACGCTCGACGAAACGCCGATCCGCGATGGTTCCCTCGACGAGCTCGAGTTGCGGATGCGACGGCAGGTTGTCACGCCGCCCGGTGTTGAAATTGTCGAGCACCAGGACGTCTTCTCCTCGCGCCAGCATCCGATCGGCGAGGCTCGAGCCGATGAAGCCCGCCCCGCCCGTTATCAGAATCCTCATCTTCGTACCGCCTCGGCCTTGCTCACCATCCCCCGGTATTCGTGCGCCCGGTCGTGAAACTCCGAAAGCCAGAGCTCCAGTGACAGAAAGCCCCAGAGCTTTCGACCGAACTTTCCTTCCGTACGGACCCCCTCGAGGACAGCCTGGTTGTCGTACAGGACCCGCTCGCGCGCGGCCCGGGTATGAAACGTATCATGGACGAAGTCCTTCAACTCCGCCTGGACCCACTCGTTCAAAGGAACGGGAAAGCCCATCTTGTCCTTGCGGTGAACGATGGACTGCGGGAGAACACCCTCGAAAGTGCGATTCAGAAGCCGTTTGAGCTCGCCATCCTTGAACTTGACGTTCGAGGGCAGGGTCGCCACGAACTCGATGAGAGGGTGATCGAGAAACGGCACCCGCGACTCGAGACCGTGCGCCATGCTCATGCGACCTTCGACGTGAAGAAGGGCCGGGAGCAGGGTTTTGAAGTCGAAGTGCGACATGAGATCGAAGTACGAAGCCCTCTTGACGTTGTCCCCGAGGAAGATCGCTCGAAAGGTCTCGTAGGGTGAGTAGTCTCCGAGCTCGCCCCAGCGAATCTCCTTGCCGAGCCCGGGAGCACGATTGATGAGATCGAAGTAGCGCTTCTCCATCGGCTCGAAGAGTCCGCTACTCCAGAACTGCTTCAACAGCGGCTTGTATTGCTGGAGCGTCACGAGGTTCGGAATGATGGACTGGTAGGTCACGATGAAGTCGCCGTCATGAAGCGTGTCGTCGATCGCCCCTTTGATGCACTGCTCGAAGTAGGCAATGAGGTAGCGGGCGTAGCCGCCGAAGATCTCGTCGCCGCCCTGACCTCCCAGAACGACTTTGCGATGCCCGCTCGCGAGCTTCGAGACGTGGAACTGCGGAAACGAGCCGGGCCCCGCCACCGGGACGTCGAGGTGATAGATGACCTTGCGGATCGAATCGATGAAGTCGTCGCTGGTGATGTCGATCTGGTGAAGCTCGATATCGTGGTGCTCGGCGAGCTCCCGCGCGTAGGCGCTCTCATCGTACTCCGGTCCGTGGGGAAAACGCCCGGTGAAGCCCACCAGAGGACCGCTCGAATACTCGCTTCCCAGAGCGGCGACGATCCCCGAGTCCCGTCCGCCGCTGATGTAAGCCCCCACCGGCACATCGCTCGTGAGGTGATACCGAACGGACTCCCGGAGCAGATGATCGAGCCTGTCTTTCGAAGCGTCGTCGCCGGCATCGTAGTCGGGCTCGAAGTAGACTTCCCAGTACTTCCTGGTTCTGACCTGCCCCTTCTCGACGACGAGCGTGTGCCCGGGAAGGAGCTGTTTGACGCCGGAGAAGAGCGTTTTCTCGCCCAGCGTGAACTGAAACGCGAGGTAGTCCTTGAAACTCTCACGGTCGACCCGAATGTCAACGAGCAATGGAAGAAGCTGCCTTGATCTCCGACGCGAAATAGAAAACGTCGCCGACCACGGTGTAGTAGAAAGGGTTTGATGCCGAAGCGGGCGCGCGCGCAGAAAAGCCTCTGCCTGTCCTCGTCCCACAACGCGAAGGCGAACATCCCGCGAAGATGCTCGACCGAGCTCTCGCCGAAGCGGCGATAGGCCTCGAGCACGACTTCGGTGTCGGATTCCGTCCGGAAGGAGGACTCGCCGAAGCGGTCGCGCAGGTCGCGGTAGTTGTAGATTTCGCCGTTCGCGGCAACGGTGTTCCCGTTCGGTCCGTGCATCGGTTGATCACCGGTCGTCAGATCGATGACGCTCAGCCGCACGTGGGAGAGGCCGACACGGCCGTCGGAGTGGAGCCAGGTCTTTTCACCGTCGGGGCCCGCGGTGCCTCAGGAGACGATTGAAGACCCCCAGTTTGTGCCTCGCGTCAGGGACTTCCTCGCCGCCGAGGTGGGCGAAACCTGCAATACCACACATGATTGTAGTTAGCCGTCGGTGTCGGCTACCGAACGCAACATCCTACACCGCGCGTGATCCCGAAAAAAGCTCTACCAGCGCCGATACGATCCTGGCCGCCGCGTCACCGCCTCCATAGAGTGTGTCGTCGTAGGCGCCGCTCTCATCGAAGGGGGCGCCCGAGGTCTTGGAGTCGAAATCCGACGCGTTGCCGATCGCGGTCGCGATGGCCCTCGGGCCGGTGCCCACCGTGGCGTTCCACCCGACGTCCACCGTCTCTTTCCATTCGGTCTCGTCGCGGAGCGCGATGCAGGGCTTCTTCAGGAAGTAGGCCTCTTTCTGGACACCGCCCGAGTCGGTGAGCACGAACCGGCAGCGCTTCTCGAAACGAAGCATGTCCAGGTACGAGAGCGGCTCCAGGATCCGAAGGTTCGACGCGACCTCAGAAAGGGCGGGCTCCTCGTCGATCCTCTTCTTCGTTCTCGGATGAAGCGGCAACACTACCGGAACCGGCGACTCCGCCAGCGCATGCAGCAGAGTCTCCAGCCGATGGGAGTCGTCGGTGTTCTCCGCCCGGTGGATCGTGGCCAGGGCGAAGCTCTGCGCCGCATCGAACCTGGTGTCGTCTCGCTCGTCGGCTCGACTCGCGAAGTGGAGAGTGGCGTCATACATGACGTCCCCCACCTGAAGAACGGCGGGCGCATCGGGACTCGCGATGGTCCCGTGGTGGCGGATCCCCTCACGCTCGAGATTCGAGACCGAGATGCGGGTCGGACAGAAGAGCACCGCGGAGAGATGATCGGCCACCAGTCGGTTCAACTCCTCGGGCATCCGCTTGTTGAACGAACGAAGACCGGCTTCGACGTGGGCCACCGGGAGCTGGAGCTTGGCGGCGGCGAGGGCTCCGGCCAGCGTCGAGTTCGTATCGCCGTAGACGAGGACCACCGAGGGCGCCTCCGCCCGATAGACTTCCTCGAGACCAAGAAGCATGCGCCCGGTCTGCTCCCCGTGGGAGCCCGAGCCGACCCCGAGGTTCACATCCGGCTCGGGCAAGCCCATCTCCTGGAAGAAAACCCGGGACATGTTGTCGTCGTAGTGCTGCCCGGTGTGAACCAGGCGCTCCACGACCAGTGAATCGGAATGTTCCCGGTTCCAGGAGAAGATCGCGCGGGAGACCATCGAGGCCTTCACGAATTGAGGTCGTGCCCCGACGACGGTCACGATCTTCAAGCTCATGGCAAGACCCAATGTCCAATGTCTAACTGGTTGCCCCGTGGAATGCAATGCTCTATTCTCGCTTCGAAACAGAGCGGGGTCCCCAAACGAGTGAGCGCGCAATGGATCAGGAAATGCCGCAAGAAGACTTCGGGCTCGCCGTCATCGGCTGCGGTCGATGGGGGCGGAACCACGTTCGCGCCGCTTTCGAGATCTTTGGCGACGGGCTCCGCTCGGTCTGCGACCACGACCCGGAAGCCCGCTCGCGCCTCCCCGACGACCGGTTGAGCTCCCGTTTCACCACCCAGCTCGATTCCGTTCTGGAAGACGACGCCGTCTCGGCCGTCGTCATCGCAACGCCCGCGGAGACGCACTACCAGCTGGCACGACGCTCGCTCGAAGCGGGCAAGCACGCGCTCGTCGAGAACTCGATGATGGCGAGCCTCTGAAGCTCGAGCTCGAGCACTTCAGGGATTGCGTGCAGACGAAGAAACCTCCGCTCAGCGACGCCGCGAGCGCCGTCGCGGTGCTGAGAACTCTCAAGGAGGCTCAGCGCTCACTCGACGGTGCTGGCAGCCCGCAGGGAGCCGCCGGCCCTTTGTCGCCGGAAGCGGAGATCAACGACTCGGCGTTCGTTCATCCGACGGCCTTCGTGGACGCCCATGCCAGAGTCGGGAGCGAAACGAGGATCTGGCACTTCTCTCATGTCCAGTCGGGCGCTGTCATCGGAGCACATTGCAGCCTGGCTCAGAACGTCAACATCGGTAACAACGTACGCATCGGCGACTACTGCAAGATCCAGAACAACGTCTCTATTTACGAGGGCGTCGAGCTGGAGGACTACGTCTTCTGCGGCCCGTCGATGGTCTTTACCAACGTCTCGAACCCCCGTTGCGAGTACCCGCAGAAAGGCACCGAGCACTACCTGCCCACGCGCGTCCGCTACGGCGCAACGATCGGTGCCAATGCGACCATCCTCTGCGGAAACACCATCGGGCGTTTTGCCTTCGTCGCTGTGGGCGCGGTGGTGACGAAAGATGTACCGGAGTTCGCACTCGTCAAGGGAAGCCCAGCCAGACTCGCCGGCTGGATGAGCCGAGACGGCAAGCGACTCGACTTCTCGAGCGGTTCAAGCTGTGTCGTCGGAGACTACGAGTACCGGCTCGACGGCGAGCAGGTCACCTGCCGGGACCTCCGATCGCCTGAACAACGGGTCGCGGCACCGAGTTAGCCCCAAAGCGAAAATCTGCGCCAGGGGAAATGGGGGACAGGTAATTCATTTTCTCCCGCCTGTGCTCGCGAAAATGAAATACCTGTCCCCCATTTCTCCAGCGGAATTTATTTCGCTTTGGGGTTAGACTGGTCGACGTGGAGTTCATCGACCTGAAGGCTCAACAGCTCCGCATTCGCGACGGCATCGACCGGCGCATCGCAAGCGTTCTCGAACACGGCCGCTATATCATGGGTCCGGAAGTGGCCGAGCTGGAGGAAGAGCTCGCCACCTTCGCCGGCACCAGGCACGTGATCTCCTGCTCGAGCGGGACCGACGCGATTTTGATGGCCCTCATGGCGCTCGGCGTCGGGCGGGGCGACCTCGTATTCACGCCCTCTTTCACGTTCGTCGCCACCGCCGAGGTGGTGTCACTGCTCGGCGCGACGCCATGCTTCGTCGATGTCGATCCCGGGACCTTCAACATAGATCCGGCGAGCCTTCGCGAGGCCATTGCCCGTGCGCAAAAGGACGACAGTGGGAGTTTGCGGGGAATCATCGCCGTCGATCTGTTCGGGCTGCTCGCCGACTACCCGGCCATCCGGCAGATCGCCGAGGAGAACGGCCTCTTCCTTCTGCAAGACGCCGCGCAATCGTTCGGCGCCCGATTCGCGGAGGAGCGCGCGGGCGCCTGTGCTCCCGTGGCGACGACGTCCTTTTTCCCCGCCAAGCCGCTCGGTTGCTACGGCGACGCGGGAGCGATCTTCTGCGACGACGATGATGTCGCGGCGACGATCCGCTCGATTCGGATGCACGGTAGCGGCACGAACAAGTACGACAACGTCCGCATCGGCGTCAACGGGCGCTGTGACACCTTGCAGGCAGCCATCCTGCTCGAGAAACTCAGCGTGTTCGAAGACGAGATCGACAAGCGGCAGACGGTCGCCGCCAGATATGCTGAAAGGCTCGGCGGAAAGTTCCAGGTGCAGAAGATCCCGGAAGGCCATGTTCCGGTCTGGGCCCAGTATTCGGTTCTCAGTGAGGACCGTGAGACCGACCGCCGGCGTCTCGACGATCGAGGCATCCCGACGGCAATCTACTACCCGACACCACTCCACGAGCAGAGCGCCTTCGCAGGGCTAGGGCACCGCCCGGTACCGCTCGGCGCCTCGGAGCAGATCGCCCGCCGGATTTTCAGCCTTCCGATGCACGCCTATCTCGAACCGGAGGACCAGGATCGGATCATCGAGGCACTCCTCGACGCGTAGGGAGCCCCACGATGAGCCATCTCGTCTATCTCGCCAATCTGAGAGTACCGAGCGAGAAGGCACACAGTCTTCAAGTCTTCAAGAGCTGCGAGGCCTTCGCGGGCCGCGGTTGGTCCGTCACGCTGGTCCATCCTCGACGACGACGCACCGATGCGATGGAGGGTGTCGACAACGTCTTCGACTTCTACCAGGTCGAGGACCGATTCGCCCTCGAAGAGATCCGCAGCCCCGACCTCCTGCGCTTTCCAATGCCCGCATCGTTGCACGCGATGTCGAACTTCCTCCAATCGAGTCTCTTCGCGGTGCTGGCCGCTAGTCGCTATGGGCCTCGCGAGGATGCGATGCTGTACACGACAGATTTCTTCGTTGCGACGGCGCTGGCGCTCTTGAGGCGACGATTCGTGCTCGAGCTTCACACGCTGCCGGAGCGCGGACCGTTACGGCGCTGGATGCGGCTCATCGATCGGCAGGTCCTTGCAACGATCGTCATCACGCGCCAGCTCGCCGAGGACTGCGTCGCGCTCGGTGCCACGCGAGAGAGAATCCTCGTCGCCGCGGATGCGGTAGACCGGGCGCGCCTCGGCGCGGACATTGGCAAGGAGCGAGCCCGCGAAGAGCTGGGGGTTCCCCACGCACGGCCGGTAGCGGCCTACACCGGCCATCTCTATCGGTGGAAAGGAGTCGAAACCATCCTTCACTGCGCGAAGCAGTGCCCCGAAGTAAGCTTCCTCGTCGTCGGCGGGACAGAAGAGGATGTTCGTCGAGCGCGTCAGGAGGCCGAAACGCAGGAGCTGGGTAATCTTCGGCTCGAAGGCTACGTCCTACCGGCACGCGTGCCGCTCTATCTGGCCGCCGCCGACGTCCTTCTTCTTCCGAACTCGGGCCGGTACACCATCTCGGCGAGGCACACCTCACCGATGAAGCTCTTCGAGTACATGGCGGCGCGGCGACCAGTTGTGGCTTCCGATCTGCCTTCGCTCGGGGAGGTCCTCCATCACGAGAGGAACGCGCTGTGCGTTCCGCCCGACGACCCCGCCGCGCTTGCCACAGCGATCCGGCGGGTTCTCGAGAAACCCGAACTGGGACGGCGTCTGGCCGAGGAGGCCTTCCGCGACGTGAGCTCTCGCACGTGGGACGGGCGGGCGGCGATCATATCCGACTTCCTTGCGGAGCGCCGCGACTAGCTGCTAGCTAGAGGCTGTTGCAAAACGTAGCTCATTCCTCCTTTGGGTTCAACGCCCGGACGGTCTGGCCCGTGGCCGATCTGCTGATTATTCCTGCAGTTCCGCGATTGACTCCCTAAAGCCGTTATTAGTGATTGTTTGGATTTGGTCGACCACCGCCGGACGGTGAAACATCGGCTTATCGAGATCGAGCGAGCCAGTAAGTCATTTACCGAGTCGAGTCGAAAGAAGTTCAAGGACGGTTATGGCACGTTGATGGGCATTGCTCGCGGCGTGGTTCGCCAAGCTGAAACCGTCATGCAGGCACTTCAAGATGGATCGCTGCCCATCGTGGGCTCGTTGCTGAGCGTCACCCGGAGCGAGTACGAACTACAGCACTTTTTGCCGCTCGTCAGCAAAGTGTTAGCGCAGACGCGGGCACGCGTTTTCGAGGGCGAGCGTCACTATCCCGACAAGATCGTGAGCATCTTTGAGGAACATACGGCGGTGATCCGCAAAGGGAAGGCATCCAAGCCGACGGAGTTTGGACGACTGGTCCGCATCGACGAGGTGGAAAACGGCATCGTCAGCCACTACGACGTCGCAGATGGCAATCCCGCTGACCAACCGCAGTGGATGCCTGCGCTCGACAAACACACGGAGCAGTTCGGTCAGCCGCCCCAGATGGCGACAGCCGACCGGGGATTTTTCTCGGCGAACAATGAGCAGCAGGCGAAAAAACTCGGTGTCAAAAGAGTCGCGTTGCCAGCTCCAGGTCGATCGAAAAAGCGGGTCGAGCTGCAACAACAGCGCTGGTTTCGCAGAGCGCTCAAATGGCGCGGCGGTATCGAGTCCCGGATCGCCACTCTCAAGCATCGCTTTGCTATGTTCCGCGCCACTTACAAAGGTGACAGCGGATTCAAGCGATACGTCGGCTGGTGTGTGATCAGCCAAAACCTCATATCCGTCGCGCGGACAAAGCGAAAAAAAGACAAGGACAAGCAGGATGCCCGCAAAAACCGACTCGTGGAGTAAGCGCCGAAATCAACTCCTACGCCAGATTCAATCCGACGCTCGTAGAGCTATCTTCGGCACGCCCGCCGAAAGCTATCGAACGTGCGGCACGCCCAGTTGTCGATGCCACGGGCCCGGGCCCAAACATGGCCCTCACCTATACATCAGTTACCGCGGCGAAGCGGCCAAAACCACCGGCTATTACGTGCCGAAAGCGGCTCAAAAGAGCATCCGCGACGGCGTTCAGGCCTGGCAGCGCCTTCAGAAGTCTCTCCGCAAACTGAGCGACATGAACAAGGAAAACATTCTGGAACAAGCCCGAAACAGCGCTCGCGTTAATAAGTAGTCCTACCCCCCGCTACCGTATATTTCCCCTCTTTGGCGCTAACGGGCTTTTGCAACAGGCTCTAGCTAAGCTAGTGACCGGAGTGTCGAGCCTGCCTTCTTCCAGGCATCTGAAACCAGGACACCAAACAAAAGGATGAGAAGCGGCTCCACCTCCCATCGCATGCGATCGTTCTCGCCGATCTCGATGAGATTCGACACGGCGGTCACCCAGATAATGGTGACGAGACAATAGGCAAACAGGGCTCGCGACGGCCGATCCGAGCCGTCGCGGCGGCTGCGGCGGAACCCGGTCCAGAGCAGCACGGGGAAAAGCAGGAGGAGCAGGTTGGGCGGCGGTTCGAGCATGCGAACAGGTCGCTCGATCTCTCCGCCGAGGAAGAGATAACGCGTGATCGCGGCACGGATCCAGTGCACTCGCGAGAAGTCGTAGTCGACGAGAAAGTGCACCGAGTTGGGTCCTGGCTGGACAAACAGCAGGACCGCCGTTGCCACGCGCCGGGCGTAACGGCCTGGGTAGTGCAGGACGAGATAGACATCCCCATCCCACATCGCGCGCGAAATCTGCGCGTAGTCCCGATGGTTGAAGTTGGGCTCCCCGTTCGACTTGTAAGGCGCATCGAGCGAGGGGTGCTCGCCCCGGGATTCCCGGAAAAACCCGAAGGGCTCGAAATCGCGCGGCTCCTGGAACGGCCGGCGATGCCAGAAAGGGGGCAGCGCACCGGCCTCTTTCAGCTCGTTCATTTCACTTTGCGAAAGGGGCCACCGCTTGGCCGCGCTCATGCCGAGCCAGGAGCTCATCCCGAAGCTCGCGACGACGAGATGGTTCTTGAGTGACCACGCGCCGGCGAGCACGACAGGAATCATGGCCGCGGCGAGCCAGTGCCGCCGGTGCTCGCGCTGAACCAGCGGGTAGACAGAAGCGGCGAGGAGGCAGACCCAGATGGGGTGAAACGTGGCCCTGGTGAAGACGAGCGCCGTCGTCACGATGGCGAACGCCCAGGCGAAGGTCGGGCGGCGTCTGCGGACGAACAACACGACGCTCATCGCTCCGAGAACGCCGAGCATCGCCACCGGCAGGGTGTAGAACAGCCAGTTCCGATAGACCAGAAAGTTGGGCGACCATCCGAGAAGCGCGCAGCAGAAGGCGTTCAAGCCGTCCGGCACCCCGGCCCGCTTCTGGAGCCAGGTCGTTCCCATGAGAAGGCACAGTCCCATGCCGCCAAAGAGAAAGGAGAACACCGAACGCGCCTGCTCGGAAAACAGCTCGAGGACGGTTCCTAGGAAAGCCTGGTCAGTCTAGCAGAGGGGACGACAAACTGATAAAAGTGCTGGAACACCGCATTGCGGACCGGAGTCTACTCAATCTGATCCGTATGTGGCTGCGAGCCATTGTTGTGGAGGAAGACGACGACGGCAAACGACATATCCGCCGCAATCGCCAAGGCACGCCTCAAGGGGGAGTGGTCTCCCCATTGTTGGCTAACGCCTACCTCCACTGGTTCGACCAAGTCTTTCATAGGAAATCAGGCCCAAGACACTGGGCCAACGCTCGGATGGTTAGCCTGGCGCTTCCAAAGGCGCAAAGCGCGCTCCCTCTCTTTTGACACAGGGGGGGGTGAGGGCGAATAGACCGATTCGCATGTCCCCCTCACCCGCCCGCACAAGCCCTGGCGACGGCGGTGCCTTGGCTCGGTCGACGGACGTTGCCGCGGGAGAGATGGGCCGATCCGAGAACCGGGTTGTTCTCCGCGTGCTTTGCGCCTTTGCGACTTTGCGTTACGTTTTCTCCCGGATCGGTCCTTCCACAGATTCCAATGGGTTGCTGCTTCTCTACTTCTACAGGTCCGCGACTCCCCAGTTGTTTTCCGGTATCATTCCCTTGCCGGATTCGCCAAGGAGGCTCCCATCGCAACTCGCCCCAACCAGCCCTCGATGTCTCTCGACGTTTCACGCGTCGAAGCAGGCGCGGCCGTGCAGCGATCGGATCATGTCGCCGTCGAAGAGCCCCTGGAGATCCGGCTCGATGGCAAAAGCGTGGCGGTGGTCATGCGAAGCCCCGGGAACGATGTCGAGCTCGCCTGCGGCTTCCTGTTTACCGAGACCATCCTGAAAGGCAAGCACGAGCTCGACGCCGTTGACCCGAAGCGCGATTCCAGACACCCGGAGATCTGCAACGTCATCGACGTCCGCACCGCCGAGGGCGTCGACACGTCGAACCGAGGCTGGCAACGTAACTTCGTCTCCTCTTCGAGTTGCGGTCTCTGCGGGAAACTGACCATCGAGTCCGTTCGGATCCAGGCTCCACCGCTCGAGGATCCATTCGAGATCACCGCCGAGCTGCTCTACACCCTTCCTGACAAAATGCTCGCCGGGCAGGAGGGCTTTGGTGCGACGGGCGCGGTCCATGGCGCAGGCCTCTTCGATGCCGGCGGTGAGCTGGTGTACCTGCGCGAGGACATCGGCCGGCACAACGCGGTAGACAAGGTGATCGGCCGGGCACTGCTCGACGACAAGCTGCCGCTCGGCGAAACGATACTCATCGTGAGCGGGAGGTCGAGCTTCGAAATCGTCCAGAAGGCCCTCGTCGCGCGTATCCCCGCCGTTGCCGGGGTGTCCGCCGCGTCGAGCCTGGCGGTCGAAATGGCGGCGAGCTCGCGAATGGCGCTGGTAGGCTTCCTGCGGGGCAGCTCGATGAACGTCTACACGGGTGCGGAGCGGATTCTGCCCTGCATTTGATGGCCAGCCGATCGCGGTTCTTCGTCTGGCTCACCGGGATCTACCTGGCCGTCGCCTCCATCGTTGTCTACGTCGCCTCGACCGGTATCCAGGCGTTTCGGGTGGAGCTCGGGGCGAGCGAGGACGCCTTCCTCCTCGACAGCGGCTCGTGGGGAAGAGCCTATCGAGACAGCGGTCCCTTCCGCGTTCGCCGCGGCGAGCGCTACATGACGTACTTCGCAGCGCGGATGGCTTACGCCGGCTCCGGGCTCCGCCTTCCGGTAACCTCCCGCGGTGCGCTGAGGCTGCGCCTCCGCATGCACCGCTACGGTGAACCGGGGTTCGTGACCGTTTTCGGAACGGCATTCGCCTCGCTCGACTGGAGTTCCGGGAAGACTCCTACCCGTGGGATATAAGAGAGGTTTCCGTGGAGCCGCAGATCCTTCGGCCGGGCGCGCTGCGGCTCGAGCTGAGCGCGGAGAGCACCGCGAGCGAGCCACGCCTTCCCCCTGGAGCGATTGCCGGATTCGACTGGGTGGAGCTCGTACCCGCCGAAGGTCCACCGCCGTCCAGCTGAGCATCACTCCCGGCGGCAGCGCTTCCGAGATCTGGAGGGGACAACGATCACACCGGCACCGCCGTTTCGTACGAAGCCGCCTGGCGCTTCTTCGAGGACGGTCCCATCGACAACGGAAACTTCCTCGCCTCGAACGCAGGCGCTCGAAGACTTGTTCGCGAACTCCGAGGTCCTCTCGGTGACCGAGGACCGGCTCGCCCGTCCGACGCTCGACGTCAGCTCGCCGCTCATCGGCGCGACCAACGCCTGGGCGGACGGCTACGAGGGGTCGGGCTTCACGGTCGCCATTCTCGACACCGGCGTCGAAGCATCTCACAGCTTTTTCGGCGGACGGGTCAGCTCGGAGGCCTGTTTTTCCACCACGTACAGCGCGTTCGGATCCACCACGCTGTGCCCGAACGGACAGGAGAGCATGGTGGGAAGTGGCGCCGCCTCTCCCAGTACTTGTGCGGGCGTCGGTGCCTGCTTCCACGGAACGCACGTCGCGGGCATCGCGGCCGGCTCCAGCTTCTCCATTCACGGGGTCGCTCGAAAGGCAGACATTGTTGCGGTCCAGGTTTTCTCGAGATTCGACTCCTACTGCGGCGGGAACCCGTGCCTGCTCAGTTACACGTCGGATCAGATCGCCGGCCTCGAGCACGTTCTTTCACTCGCGGGGAGCATGAACATCGCCGCGGTGAACTTGAGCCTGGGAAGAGGAACCTATACCGCGACCTGCGATGACATCAGCCCCGCCTACACCGCGGCGGTGGAGAACTTAAAGGCGGCGGGCATCGCGACGGTCATCGCCTCCGGGAACAGCGGGCAGGCCCATGCCACCAGCGCTCCCGGGTGCATCAGCTCGGCAGTGACGGTGGGCGCCACGACCGACGCCGACCAGGTGGCGAGCTTCTCGAACAGCGCGGACTGGGTGGACGTTCTCTCGCCCGGAGTCGCCATCTACTCGTCGGTTCTGGGGAACGGGTTCAGCAGCTTGTCGGGGACCTCGATGGCCGCACCGCAAGTCACGGGCGCGTTCGCATTGTTGAGGAGCGCCTCACCCTCGGTAACGGTCGACGGCGTCGTCGCGGCACTGCAGGCCACCGGCCCCTCCATTCTGGACCCGAAGAGCAACCGGTCGACCCCGCGCATCCAGGTCGATGCGGCGGCGGTAAACCTCGCTCCCGGGACAGGGCCCTCGATCGTGACGGGCTCACTGGCGCCGGCGACCGCCGGCGTCGCCTACACGGCGACGATACAAGTTCAGAATGGCACGCCTCCCTTCACGTTCTCCCGCCCGCTGGGGGTCCTCCCCACGGGCCTGAACGGGCCGGATCCGACGACCGGGGTGATCCAGGGAACGCCCCTTCAAGCCGGCTCCTTTCCCATTCGGGTCCGGGTGACCGACGCGATAGGCGAAAGCGACGAGCGTGACCTCACGTTGAACGTTGAGACTCATGGCTACGAGCCTCATCGCCCCGAACGACGGCGCGATCACCGCAGACGCCAACGTGAGCTTCTCGTGGAGTCCGGTCGTCGGCGCAAGCTCCTACAACTTGATTGTGGACGACCCGAACTCCGGCTGGATCCTTCTGACGGTGACCGGCATCACCGGTACCTCCCAGGTGGCAACACTTCCCCACGGCCTGTGTCGGTGGACGGTCGTGGCGGTCGACGGCCCAGTGATCGGCCCGACACCCGCCGGCCGGCTGCTCGAGGTGGACTTCGTTTCTCCGGCCCAGGCGAGCCTCACCGTGCAGCCTGCACCTGCATTCGACCCGGTGGCAGCTTCGGTTTCGAGCTCGTCCGGTGAGCTCGTCGGCTACGAGGCCGCGGACACGCTCGATGCTAGCCTGGCCAGCTTCTGGAGCACGCCGATGCGGGGAACTCCGCAGAACGAGCAGATTACGCTCGACCTCGGCGGAAACCGTCCGGTGGGCCGCTTGCGCATTCACCCGCGCTTCGGAACACAGGACGCCTTTCCCGCCGACTTCGAGATTCAGGTGAGCTCCGACAACCAGACTTTCACCACCGTCCACCAGGAGGCCGACTACCCCATTCCAGGCCAGGCCTGGCAGGTCTTCGACTTTCCCGTCTCGACCGCGCGTTACGTGCGCTTGGCCGTGACCGAAGAGCGGCGCTTCGGGGCCTTCTATGCGGTGCAGATCGCGGAGCTCGAGGTCCAGGAAGTCGTTCCTCCGATAGGAAGTGTCAGCATCGATTGGCTCGCGCCGGGAGACGACGGGAACACCGGAACAGCGGTGAGCTACGACCTCCGCTACGCGCAAGGCTCCACCATCGACTTCCCGAACGCGATAGCGGCGAGCAACTTGCCGGGGCCTTCTCCCGCCGGCTCTCAGGAAACGGTGATCCTCACCGGGCTCTCGCCCGATACCGACTATACCTTCGCCCTTCGCACGACGGACAACGCGGGAAACCTGTCTCCGGTTTCGAGCCCGGTCGTGTTCCAGGTGCCGGGAGCGCCACCGGGTGCGGTGACCAACTTGAGCTTCGCGAGCGCTACCGCCACGAGCGCGACCATCACGTGGAGCGCACCCTACGCAGACGGCAACCAGGGTGGGGCGGTTGCCATCTACGACCTGCGCTATTCGACGTCTCCCATCACTGAGGGGAATTTCCAGTCCGCCGCCGAAGCGACGACCGAGCCGTCACCGTCGGCGCCGGGCAGCCCCGAGACGGCCGTGGAGAATGGGCTGGACTCGGAGACGATGTATTACTTCGCTCTTCAGAGCGAGGATTCGGCCGGAAACCGGTCCTTCTTGTCCAACGTTACGTCGGGGATGACGAGCGACGGAACCGCACCGGCGGCCGTCACCGACCTGGCGGCCGCGCTCGCCGGCGGAGGCTTCCAGGTGCGCGTGCCCGCGGCCGTTTCCGCCTCCAGCCAGCTCAACGCGAGCTACGCCGCTACCATGGCCACCGACGGCTCGCTCTCCTCGTTCTGGAGCACCCCCTACCTCGGCGCGGTCACCACCGAGTCCATCACCTTCGACCTCGGAGCTCCACTCGACGTGGCAAGGCTCAGCCTTTACCCCAGGCAGGGGCTCGCCGCAAGCTTTCCCAGGGACTTTCAAATCCAGCTCAGCCTCGACAACGTCAACTTCTCCACCGTCGTCGCACGCAACGACTTCGGGGCCGCTGCCGAAACCTGGAATCATTTCGACTTCGGTGCCACCTCCGCCCGATACGTTCGCCTACTCGTCACCGAGCAGGGATTCGTCGGCGCCTATCGCACCGTGCAGCTCGCCGAGGTGCAGATCTCCGAGCCCCTTCCGCCTGGCGTGCAGCTGAGCTGGACCGCCGTCGGAGACAACGACCTCGATGGGACCGCAACCTCCTACGATGTGCGCTACTCGCTCAACCCCATCACCAACAACCCCAGCTTCCTCGCTGCCAGCACCGTGAATGGCGAGCCGACGCCTCAGGTGGCGGGCTCCGCCGAGAGCTTCGTGCTCTCCGGACTGCCCGGCGAAACACTCTTGTACTTCGCCGTCCGTGTCACCGACGACTCCGGCAACACGTCCGACGTCTCCAACTCCCCCTCCGCCACCACCGCGGGAGAAGCTCCCGCCAGAGTCACCGATCTGTCTGCCACCTCCACCGGAACCGGCTCCGTCGACGTTTCCTTTACCACCGTGGGCGATGACGGTCTCATCGGAACGGCTTTCGCCTACGATTTGCGCTACGCCACCTCACCGATCGCCGACAACAACGACTTCGCAAACGCGAACCAGCTCGCCGGTGAGCCCGCACCTCAGCCGGCAGGCTCGAGCCAGACCATCCCTGTCAGCGGACTCGACCCGGATACCACCTACTACTTTGCTCTCGAAGTCGCCGATGAGCTCGGCAACCGCTCCCCGTTCTCGAATGTGGCGAGCGCGACTACCGACGACAGGGATTCGTCGGCGCCTATCGCACCGTGCAGCTCGCCGAGGTGCAGATCTCCGAGCCCCTTCCGCCTGGCGTGCAGCTGAGCTGGACCGCCGTCGGAGACAACGACCTCGACGGAACCTCAACCTCCTACGATGTGCGGTACTCGGTCAACCCCATCACCGACAACCCCAGCTTCCTCGCCGCCAACACCGTGAATGGCGAGCCAACTCCGCAGGCGGCGGGAGCCAGCGAGACGTTTGTCGCCACCGGCGTCGCCGCCGGCACCTGGTACTTCGTCGTCAAGGTCACCGACGACAGCGGCAACGTGAGCCTGTCCAACAACGCCCCCGTCATCGTGCCCTGAAGAACCGGAAACGACAAGGAACCCAGGAACCCCGGAACCTACCGCGAATCAAAGCGCTTGGGACTCGCATACGGAGCGAATTCCCGAGTCGAGCTTCATGAGGACGGACCTGATGACGATTGACTTCGTGCTCTTCGTGTCCTTCGTGGTGAGTGCTTTTTCACCTCGCGGGGGGTTCGTTTTGCAACCATCTCCGCCTAGGCTAAGATGTCGCGCTCCCGGAACGATCGATGACACTCGAAGACGGTGGACTGTTCGCCCGACCAGCACTCCTGCCGGGGAACCTGGCGAAGCTGAAGATCCTGGACGAGCTTCAAGCGCTCGTCGAATCCCGGGAGACTCCCCTCTCGGTTCTCGACGTCGGATGCGTGGGTCCCACGCCCTTCAACCTGTGGGAGAGCTTCCTCGCAGTCCATGCCGATCGCATTCGCTTGACCGGTATCGACGTCCGCGGGATCGAAGAGGCCCGGCTTGCCGCCCGCGAGAAGGGACTGAATGTCGAGCTGCTGGAGATGAGCAGCTACGAGATGTCGAGCAGGCTCGAGCCGCGTTTCGACGTCGTCGTCTCGACGCAAGTGCTCGAGCACCTCGCACGACCGGTGACTTTTTTTCGAGAGCTCGCAGGCGTGATGAACTCCGAAACCCTTGCCTACGT
This sequence comes from Candidatus Marinacidobacterales bacterium, assembly GCA_965237685.1. Taxonomy (GTDB): domain Bacteria; phylum Acidobacteriota; class Vicinamibacteria; order Marinacidobacterales; family SMYC01; genus CBDEGF01. The sequence goes on along the minus strand of CBDEGF010000002.1, from coordinate 276,547 downwards.
CACGCTCGACTCCGGGCACTACGCGCGGCACTCGTGGCTCGAGCTGTGGGCACGCTACGTGGTGGGCCGTTTCATCGCCGAGCGCTACTACGATGTCGGCCTCCGAGAAGAAGAGCTCGCGGCGCTGGCGGATCAGGCCGGTCTCACAATCCTCGCGCGGCGCTTCTACAACGTGCATCCTCTCAAGCGCATTCACAACCACCAGGCCTCCGATCAAAACAAGAACGCGTACCTGAGGCGCTGGTTCGAGCTGGAGGAGAACCTGAACGAAGACGAGCAGTTCATCCGCGAGCACGCGGGTACTTCGCGGGAATCTATCTGAAGCTCGAGCGCGCCGACGGGAGATGAGCCCTCCCGTCTTCGCGCGCATCCGATCACGAGAAGCGCGCTACGTCGAGGCTCGCCGAAGTCCCCGTGGATTGCGAGGGACGAAGGCGGCACCCGGCTGCACTGCGTGCAGCCACCCTCTCCCAGAGGGAGAGGGAATCTTGAGTCACTTCTCGATCCGGTACGCGGTCACCAGCTGGTTCTCGAAGACGCGCCGGTATCGGGGATCGGTCTCCAGAATCTCCCGCGAGAGCCCGGTGGAGGCCTCGAGCTCGTGGCTGTAGAGAATGTGGGTGACGCGGAAGGGTAGCGCATTTGCACCGCCAGGCCCGGACAGCAACCGGTCGAGGTACTCTTTTCCCTTCCGATGTGGCACCAGCATCTGACGACCGGTGAGCGCAGGTACCCATAGAGCAGCCAGCCCGTCGGCCACTATGACGTCGGTTCCCTCCGTAGATTCGAGCACCCAGTCGCGAAGCTCGCGCACCGGTTCGGTCAACGGCTTTCGCGCAAGCCGAAAGTGACCGTCCATCCGACTCGGCTCACGCCAATAGGGAACGAGGAGCGGCGTCACGACCAGAACCGACACGAGGACGAGGCTCACCTGTGACGGACGCCACTGAGACAGCCTGCTCGTCACGGCTTCGAACAGGCGGTAGGCCCCCACGCCGGCGGCCACCGAGAGCACGAACTCCAGAAAGTGAAAGAACTCGTCCGATTCGCGAGCCTGGGAGGTCAGGTAGCCGACATAGTTGACACCCCACATCAGGTAAGCTCCCACTACGAGCGACAACCACAGGAGGTCGCGCTTGTCGCCGCGGCGCCACCAGAACCCGGCGCCGGCCAGACCGAAGAAAAAAAGAAGCGCCCGATCGAGCGTGACCAGGAGCAGCAGGGAGCTTCCCACCGGTAACATGTCGCCCCAGTAGCTCAACGTGGGTGGCTGCGTACTCACCACCGGGTCGAGGCGGAGCGCATAGGGATACTGGGCATAGATGATGTAGACGTAGGGAGCGACCGCCGCGGCACTAACGACCCACAGGACGAGGGTGTTGCCGAGCTCGCGACCCCACCCACTCGAACCCTTCACGTAACGAAGAAGGAGATAGATCCCCAGCCCCAGACAGAAGAACGCCCAGTGGATGATGAAGACCCAGCCCAGCAGGCAGAGAAGAGCGGTCGCCCGGAGAACCCACCCTCTCTTCTCGCCGGCAACGATGCCCACCAGCACCGGTATCAGCACGTATCCCACGGAGTGATTCGGCTTGAGGAAGAAGTTCCGGCTGAAGAAACCGCGAAACGGCGCTACGTAGTCGAGCGGGTCGGTGGATACAAGGAGCACGAAGGTCACGACGAACAGCCCGAGCAGCTCACCGGAACCCTCCTCGTCGTCCCGGCGGAAGTGAGCGAAGAGTACGAACCCGAGCAGCAAAGGTATCAGCAGAGACAGGATCGCGTACACCAGCGGCGCCCACTCCGGACGACCAAAGCAAAGCGTTCCCGCCGCCAGCGCCCAGAACGGCTCGAGCGAAAGGTCTCCGACCCAGCCGGTGCTCATGGGAGAATTCCCGGCGGCCACCGAGGCGACCCAGCTGAGATTGCGAAGCCGATCCCCGGGCGCTTCGAGACCGTAGACCCGGTACAGCGGATAGAACGTCGTGAACCATCCCACCGCGACCAGTGCGCCGATTCCCATCGCCAGGATGCGCCATCGCTCGAGCCGGTAGAAGAACAGAAAAGAGATCGCCACGATCGCGACCGTCACGAGACGCATCGCCGCGACGAAGCTTTCGAGATCGAGCTCACCGATGTCGAAGCCGAAGAGATTCACGTCAAGTGCCTTCGAGTGCGCGACGAAACAGGCCACGGTAGCTTTCGACGTACCGCTCGGTCGAGTACACACCCTGCATCTTGCGACGGCCGCAAGCTCCCATCGCCTCACCACGCTCCGGATGCTCGAGGAGCCATATCACCTTCTCGGCGATCGCTTCCGAGTCGCGAGCAGGCACGAGAAACCCGGTCTGATCGTCGACGAGCTCCGGTATGCCGCCGACTCGGGTTGCCACCACCGGCAGCCCGCAGGCCGCCGCTTCGATGAGGACTCTTCCCAATCCCTCGGAAAGCGACGGAAGCACCATCAGGCGCGCGCTCAGGAGCTCGCGCCTGACCTGAGACGGCGGAAGCGAGCCACGGAACTCGAGCCGGTCACGCACACCGAGCTCTACCGCTTCCCGCTCGAGGGACGGGCGTAACGGCCCGGCTCCCACCAGCGCGAGCCGGGCGTCCGGGCGCACCGCGACGACCGTCTTCCAGGCCCGAATCAGGTACGTGAATCCTTTCACCGGGTAGAGGGCACCCACGCTGACCACCCGATCCCCGACGGGCTCCGACCGGGTGGCGTCGGTATAGAGCTCGAAATCGGTGTACGTGGGAAAAACGACCCGTGGCACACCGGGAGCAATCGATTCGATCTGCTTCTCTAGAAAGCGGGAGATCGTACGAATGACGTCGCTCCGCCTCAGAACGAATCCGGACCACGTCTTCAGGATCGGACGGACGGCGAACGCCATCGGGAGCCGGTTGTAGAGAAAAGGGGCGTTCAACCAGTCGCCATGGGCCTCGGTGACAAAGGCGACGGGGTGCCCGAACCAACCGAGCAAGCGCTTGAGGATCAGACAGGACATGGCTTCGTAAGGGCTCTCCGCCACGAGGATGCGAACGCGGCCGGCGCGACCGAGCCGCCAGCCGACGCCGAGGGCGTAGAGAAAAAGCACGGCGAAGCGCACAGGAGCCAGGGGGAGCAACGGGGCAAGGTAGAGGTGGACGGGCTGGAAGTGTGCCAATCCTAGTTGGAAATTGAAACGGCTCCAAACCCTGTGGTTTGATGACGTTGAACAAACAACATCAAGCCGCAAGAGAAAGGAGCCGAGATGGGAAGTCTGCTACGTACGGTCAAGAAACGCAAGAAGTCACGTCGTTTGGGTGAGGTCGAGATCGTGAGGCACGAGGAGTACGGGGAGCTCGAGCTGGACGCCAAGGTAGAGATGATTCGTTCGTTGGTCCCCCTTGGTCTAATGCACGTTCACGAGTTGCTCGACGACGAAGTGAAGGCGTTGGCGGGAGATCGATACGCTCGCAAGGACGAGGTGGAGCGCGGTCGCCGTCACGGAACCAACCCGGGCACGGTAGGGCTTGCGGGCCAGCGGGTACCGATCCGTGTGCCACGGGTTCGGAGCATCGAGGGAGGAGAGATTCCCCTTCGCTCCTACGAGGCGGTGAGCCACAGCGGTGAGGTGAATGATCTTCTACTGAAACGAGTTCTCTACGGAATCTCCTGTCGCAACTACGAGGCGGCAGCGGAAGCGATTCCGGGCGCCATCGGGCTGTCGAGCTCGACGGTCTCCCGAGGGTTCGTGCAAGCGAGCGCTGCGAAGCTCCGAGAGATGCAGGAACGGGATCTGTCCGGTGAGGATGTGGTGGCGCTGTTTCTGGACGGGAAGACGTTCGCGGACGCAACGATGGTCGTGGCGCTGGGCATCACGCTTTGCGGCGAAAAACGCTTCTTGGGCTTCGTGGAGACAGACACGGAGAACGCGCAGGTGTTGACGCCGTTCCTGCGTTCACTGCTCGAGCGGGGACTCGATATCTCCCAGGGTCTGCTGGTGATCATCGACGGCGGCAAGGGTCTCCAAGCGGCAGTAAAGAAGGCATTCCGTAAGCGGGTCCTGATACAACGCTGCCAGTGGCACAAACGTGAAAATGTGGTGAGCTACCTGTCCAAGGGCGAGCAGGCGTCATGGCGCAAGCGGCTTCAGTGGGCCTACAACAGGCCAGAGTACGAAGAGGCCCTCGCAGCGCTCGAGCAACTCCACGGTGAATTAGAAGAGCGGAACCAATCCGCAGCTGGCAGTCTTGAGGAAGGCCTCGAGGAGACGCTGACGTTGTATCGACTCGGCGTGTACGGGGTGCTGGGCCGTTCGTTCAAGACGACGAACTGCCTTGAATCCGTCAATGCTCTCGTCGAGGAACGCTGCGCGAAGGTAGACCACTGGAAGAACTCGAGCCAGCGCCAACGCTGGCTGGCGACGGCGCTCGTGGACATCGAACCGCGCTTGAGGAAGGTGGTGGGTTACCGCCATCTTCCGAAGCTTCGCGAAGCTCTCCAGCGGGAACTGAAGATCGAGGCGAAGACATCAACCGTATCGAAGAAGAAGGTCGCGTAAACGTGAGCCGTGGAGAGTTTCAACTAAGAAAGGGCTTGACTCCGGGCTCGCTCCTGTGCTTGAAGCGCGCGGTGGCCGCAAAGCCCACGATGTGGAGGTCCGCCACCGGCCGCAGCCGCTCGAATTTCTTCTCCAAAGTCGGGCCGACCGGCAGCGAGAAGCGAGTGAGCCCGACCATCAAAACACCCGGTGGAGCGGGATCGCTCATCAAGACCTTGCCTGGATCACCCGAAATACCGGCGATACCAGAGCTCGAAGGTCAAAACGCTCCAGAGCTTCTGGGCGGTGAAGAAGCTCGCTTTGTAGCTTCGGCTCGGCGTGTTCTTGAACGCTTCCAGCATCGAGATCACCGGCTTCTTGTCGTAGAGCGCGTGCGCGTTCTCCTCCAGCAGACCACGCAAGCGGTGGTAAAGAGGTCCCCGCATCCAGTGATCCATCGGCACATCGAAGCCGTGTTTGCGGCGCTCGAGAATATCCTTCGGAACGATACCGGCGAACGCCCGTTTCAGCACGTGCTTCTCATCGAACCCTTTCAGCTTGGCACGCCGGGGGAGCTGAAAGGCCAGCGCGACGATTCGGTGGTCCAGGAAGGGAACGCGCTCTTCGAGGCCCCATGCGGAAGACATCTTGTCCGCCTTCATGAAGAAGTCGTTGGGCAGCACCGTCTTCAAGTCGAAATACTGGATCGCCCTCAGAAGATCGCCATCGCGCAGTGAGAGACCGTTGGTCTCTCCCGACCGAAAGGCCAGCTCGCGTATCTCGTCCTGCGAAAAAAGCCGGATGACCTCGAGATAGCGCTCTTCGCGGCTGTTTCCGGACATCACCGCGGCCAGCCGTCTCCAGTTCTCGCCCGGCCAGCGGTCCGCTGCCATCCAGCGTTTCAGGAACCCCGGCACGAACATGGAGGCCGCATCGCCGAAGAGAGCCAGCTTGTAGCGATCGTAGCCGGCAAAGAGCTCGTCGGCTCCCTCGCCGGCGAGGACGACCTTGACCCGACGGCGTGCTTCGCGACTGAGAACGTACGTTGCGAGAAACGCCGCATCGCCGATGGGCTCGTCCATGTGGTAGACCATCTCGTCGAGCAGCTCGAGCGCCTCGTCGCCAATGCGAACCTCGTGATGCTCGGAGCCGAAGTGGCGCGAAGCTCTCGCGGCGAACGGAAGCTCGTTCGTCGTCTCGAATCCGACCGAGAAGGTCTCGAGCCTGGCCCCGAGATCACCCGCCACACCGGTGACGATGGAGGAATCGAGCCCACCGGATAGGAAGAAACCGAGCGGCACGTCCGAGATGAGCCGCAGAGAGACCGCGTCGGTCATCAGCTCGCGGAGTTTCTCCGCCCACTCGGTGACGCTCGCGTCGCTCTCGCCATTCCCGTCGAAGTCCACGTCCCACCAGCTGTCTTCGGTCTCGATCACGTTCTTCTCGATATCGAAGCTGAGGAAGTGTCCGGGCTGCAGCTTGAAGATGTTGTCAAACGCGGTCTGCTTTCCGTAGTTGAAACGGTAGGTGAAGAACTGTGCGAGTGCATCGGGGTTCGGCTCACGCCGAACCGGGTGTTCCAGTATGCCTTTGATCTCCGACGCGAAGAGAAAGCTCGAACCGTCCCAGTGGTAGTAGATAGGTTTTACCCCGAGCCGGTCCCGCGCAAGGAAGAGCTTCCGGCGCTTCCGATCGTAGATCGCGAAGGCAAACATGCCGTTGAGCCGTGAAAGACACCGGCGACCGTACCGATGGAAGGCCTTGAGGACGACCTCGGAGTCACTGTCGGATTGAAAGCGGTAGCCCTCCTTCTCGAGCTCCGTCCGCAGCGAGCGGAAGTTGTAGACCTCACCGTTGTAAATCATGACGAGCGAGCCGTCCTCGGTCGCCATCGGCTGGTGAGCCCGCTCCGACAGGTCGATGATGCTGAGGCGACGGTGGGCCAGGCTGACGTGGTCGTCCTCGAACAGACCCTCGTCGTCGGGCCCCCGGTGCGCCAGCGTGGCGCTCATCCGCGCGAGCAGCTGCTCGTCCCGCCAGTTGAAGCCGCCGATTCCACACATGACCTGAAGGAGCAGAATAATACGGGCGGGTGACGATGGCAACGAGGCCGGTGAGGATCTATTTATATCTCTATATATATCAATCAGTTCCAAAAGTGACTGCGGGATGATTCCCGGGAGGAATCCCGCGGTAAACCCCGTACCGAGGCGAGTCGAATAGAGCTCTCGTGTCTAGTAGTAGACTAGTCGACCTTCTTCAGCGCCCAGATCGTGACGATGGGGCCGCCACGCTCCACCGCACCGAATCCCGAGAACGGAATGTAGAACGCGTCCCCACCGTAGAAGTACGGCTCGACCGCACCCGCCCGGTACTTCTCGGTGAAGGGGTCGAACACGGCCAGTGGATCCGCATGCCGGTTCAGGTAGGATTCGAGTGACGGCGGAAGCTTCGAATACTGTGTCAGGATCGGGTGGTCGTGCGTAATGACGAACCGGGCCGTCGCTTCGGAGAGAGCTCCTTCCGAGCATGAGAGAGTCTGTGGATCGAAGGCCGGGGCGCGCCTCCGGTCTTTGTTGATATCCGGGGCGCCGTAGCCGCGGCACAGCAGCAGCGTCTCCCGCTTTGGAACGTTCTGTGCGACCCACTCCGCCGCGAGGAGTCGGGTGTCCTTTCGGGAAGCGATCGAATCGAAGTACGCCGAGCGAAGAATCCCCGGCATGACGAGCCCAAGCACAGTGAAGAGCGCAAGCGCTTGCAGCGGCGCCGTTCCCAAACGGCGAGCCGGTCCGGCGAACAGACAGACGACGAACTCGGCAGTCATCACTGCCAGGACCGGCACGAACGGAATGAGGTAACGCGGGAACACCCAGCGCACCGTCGCCACGCTACAGAAAGATGGAAGGGCGAAGGCGAGGAGAGCCAGATCGATGGGACGCCTCTTCCACACCGCCCGCGTCACTGCGGCGAGCGCCAGGAGGAAGAACAGCCAGCCGAAGCCGACCGGAAACGTCTCCTCGACATGGATGGAAATCGCCATGGGCCCTTCGAGTCCATAGAGAACCGTTCGGATGGCTCGGAATTCACGGAGGGTCGCCTGGTAGTGGAGCAGAGTGTATGGGGAGGTGGCGACGAAAGCCACGATGGAGGCGACTCCAACAATGAAGATCTGTAGCACCCATTGCAGCCGCCTGACGAACTCGGGGGAGACCACGTGGCTCTACCGCCAGCGCGCATCGGGTTGGGTCACCATCGCGCTTCGAAGCGAACCGCTTGGGGCGGAGGATTTCTGTGAGGCGTTGCCGCGGCACCGTCTCACCGCGAACGTTGCGCCAGGGGAGACTCTGCAACGGGAGCTCTCGTTCTACCTCCCCACGCGCTGCACCGAGGCCTCCTGGTTCGTGGACCTCGTGAACGAGGGGTATTTCTGGTTCTCGCAGCGAGGCACGGTCGCCGCCGAAGTGACCGCTCGCTAGCACTTAGAGAGCAAAAAAAACGGGATAACCACGAAGGACACGAAGACCACGAAGCGACTTACTCTTGAAAACCACACGAGAAGGATCTTTGTGGAGTGCCTCGAAGAGAACCTTCTGACACTTCTGGCGTCCGGTCTCCTTTCTTCGTGACCTTCGTGATCTTCGTGGTTGTTTCCGAGAAGCCCTTCTGCGGATTCGGCCCCTCGCGCGACAGTTTTCGATTCTTCCTGGGTTCCTGGGTTCCTTATAGTTTTTGTCTTTCTCTGCGACTCTGCGCCTCTGCGTTGAGTTGTCTTGCTTCAGCGATTTGGATCGTACTCGTAAATCGTCAGCCAGCGGCGGAGACGCCAGACCTCCACGAATTCCCGGCTGTCCTCGAAGAACGCGAGATCGACCGCGGCGCGATCCTCTTCCGGCCCCGGTTGGTCGAGTCGGCCCCAGGCGACATGGGTGATGCCCCACTCGCGCGCCGCCGCCTCGATTCTGTTCGGATCGCCCGAGCGCACCATCCACGAAAGCGCCTGCTCGCGGGCGGCTCGCTCCTCGGCCTCCCACCCACCGTCCAGAAGGAGAACCTGGCGGCCCGAAAGGGCCGGGATCCACGGCGCGTAGGAGGGCCCAGCCACCACAACGGCATCGGGTTCCACGCGATCACGGATCGCCTCTGCCATCGCGAGATAGTTGCCGCCGATCTCTGGAAGGCTCGCGACATAGGTCCTGTCCATCCGCACGGGATGCCACCAGTAAGGAAAGCACCATGGCAGGGTCACGGCGACGAGTGCCGCCAGGCCCAGGCGTCCGGGTGAGCGTTTCGAGTCCACGATCCCGCTCCCCTCGAACCAACCCAGTGCTGCACAAGCGCCGTAGCTCGCCGCAACCGACACGACGACCACGACGAGAGCGCTCAACCAGCGAACAGCCTCGGACGGGCCGACGCTCAGAAGAGCTGTGAGCCAGACAAGAACCGACGTGGAGGTCGCCCAGGCGAGGAACCGGTTCCGCTCTCCGCCGCTCGCGAACGCGCGGACCACCCCTGCGACGGCGAGCACCGCCACGAGGCCACGGTCCATTGTTTGGGCCAGGATTTCGTTCACTAGGAGCGCGAAGCTCCCCTCGCCCGCGTCCCAGGTCGGGCCGGGGGCGCGGAACGGGAGGAACGAGAGCAGCGCCGTGGAAACGACGAGGAGCCTCGACAACGACAGGCGGGGCTCGAGGTTTCTGGACCGAAGCTCGCGCCACAGGAACGGAACCGTCGCCGCGGCGAGCGTACCGGCGACGACGGCACTCACCCATCCCAACGCGGCGAGGGCCAAACCGGCGAGCGCCAGCGAGCCGATGGAGCGCCTGGCGAACGCTCCCAGGAAGACGGCCGCCAGAGCCAGCGCAAACCCGACCCTGGGCGTCGCCCAGAGGAACGCTGGCCAGAACGAACCCTCGAGGCCAAGAAAGCCGAGGCGGCTTCCACTCAGAAAGAGGACGAAGAAAACGGCGAGCCCGGGAAGAGCTCCCTCGAGCATCCGTTCGTCCTCCGGCAGACGGCTCGTCCACCACGCGACGGCGAGCCCCAGCGCAAGGGTCGCGAGAAGCGGCAGCCATTCGTAGAGAACGAGAAGTCTCTCCGGACGAAAGCCAGAAACGACAGCCAGGGTCCAGCTCCACAGCGGCGAGGGGCTGGCGAGCCCTGTCACCGCGCCTTCGCTCGCGTCAGCGCGAGCCGCCGCGACCATGACGTCTCCGAGCTCGGCAAGGCCACGCTCGCCCTCGACCAGCCCGTAGGGGCGCTCGAGCGGATGGGTGAGAACGAGCCAGCTCAGGGCGGCAAGGGCCAAGGACCCCGATATCAGCCACCGGCGGCTCCGCCAGCGCACGAGCCCGGCCGCCCATGCCAGGAGGGAAGCGGCAAACAGGTAGCGGAAGGCCACCAGGTAGAGCCCGAGGCTCAAGGAAGGACCTCCCGGCCAAAGCTCCACGAGCTCTCGTAGCATGTTGGCGAAGGAGTATACTCACGCGGTGCCGCAGATCGAGAATACGGTTCGAGCCGCGGAAACGATTCAAAGAACCGCGGCTCTCGACGCCACTCTCATGGAAACGGTAGGCTGCCGGGCCTGCCTCTCCACGGAAGCCACGTTCTTCAAGGAGCTCCACGGATACCGGTTTCACCGGTGTCGCGGCTGCGGGCTCGTGTACATGTCGCCTCGTCCCGGTGCCGAGGCACTCCGCGCCCTCTATGACGAGCACTACTTTTGCAGCAACGATCCACGCGTCGGCTATGAAGTCTACGAAGAGGACGGCAACAGCCTGCGCGACAAGTCGTCCCGTCTTCTGACGGATGTCGAGCGCCACGTTTCCGCTGGGCGAATCCTCGACATTGGCTGTGCACACGGCTTTCTCCTCGGAGAGGCTCGCGAGCGAGGGTGAGAAGTGGAAGGCATCGATCCGGCCGCCACCGTGGCGGAGCGTGTCCGGGAGAAACTCGGAGTGCCGGTCCATGGTGACTTGTTCGAAGCGGACTTCGCGGATGGTCGATTCGACGCGGTCACGATGTGGGACGTCGTCGAGCATTTGCCCGACCTGAACCATTTGATGCTGGAGATTCGTCGCATTCTGCGCAACGGGGGCATTCTCTCCGTGGTCACCCCCGACATGGGGAGCCTCGGCGCGCGGCTCCTCGGTGAGCGCTGGGAGGAAATGCGGAAGATGCCAGAGCATATTTACTTCTTCGACCGCAGGAGCCTCGGCCACCTGCTCGAGGCCGGCGGATTCACGCCACTCGAGTGGGGCACCGTCGGAAAGCTGATGCCTCTGGACGAGGCGGCAAGCCGGATGGTCCCCACGCGCCCTGGTTTCTGGAAACCCGTTCTCTCTTTTCTGCGCTGGAGTGGCTTGAACGAGAAAGTCGTGTACGTGGACCCCCGCTGGAAAATGTCGGTCCTCGCCCAGGCGATCTGACCGGAAACGTCACCCCAGCGAATCTGATCATGGCCACGAGCGATCCGTCGAACCGCTCACGCTTGTTCGTCTGGCTCCCGGTCTACGCACTGCTCGCCCTCGTGCTCCTCGCTCCGATGAGCTTTCAACTGGACGAGAGGCTCGCCGACGACGGCGACTCGCTTCAGAACCTCTGGATTCTCTGGTGGGGAGCGACGCATCTCGAGCTCGGCTACCCCGACATCTACGAGGCCAACGACTACTATCCGCACCCGAGCGCACTCCTGTACTCCGAGCCCCAGTTTCTGACGGCGGCGTGGTCGAGCGCCCTGTTTCGCACCATCGACAACCGGGTCCTCGTCTTCAACATGATCACGATCGTGGGCCTCACGCTCAGCGCGTTCGCCGCTCATGTCTTCATCCGGGAGCTGACCGGAAACACATTCGCCGCTTTCCTCGGCGGCGCGCTCTACGCCTTCAACGCCTACCATTTCGCCCAGCTTCCCCGCTCCCAGCTCATCCAGGCGCAGTGGATCCCGCTCGGTCTGTGGTCGCTCCACCGGTTCTTTCGGAACCCTTCCTGGAGGTGGGGCATCGCGTTTGGCGCTCTGTCGCTCGCGGTCGGGCTCGCCTCGTTCTACTACCTGCTCTTCTACTCCGTCGCGACCGCGCTGCTCATTCCCGCCTACTGGATAAGCTACCGGCCGCGTCTCACCTCACTTCCGGCATTCCTGCTTCCGACGGCGATCGGAGCCGTCATCACGACGGTCGTGGCACTGCCCTATTTGAACCTCTTCGCACGCTACGAGTTCACCGGTGAGCCGGTGAACTTCGACCTCGCCACTTTTTTTCTCCCTCCGGCGGGAAGCCTGCTCTACTCCGGCTTCGCACAGTTTCGCCTTCCGGATCACTTTCTGGGATATCTTCCGGTCCTGCTGGCGATGGTGGGCGCGCTGGCAGCACTCGTGAGGCCGGGAGACAACATCGGTCGCCTCGTCTGGTCCGCATACGTCATTGTAGGGCTGGCCGCGTTTCTCCTCGCGGCGGGACCCGATTTGATCTTTGCCGGCGCATCGTACGGAGAAGGGCCGTTTCGCATCCTGCAGTTCTTCAGCCCCTTCGCCAAGCTTCGAGAGCCGGCGCGTTTCACCGTGCTCGTATATCTCGCGGTGGCCCTGTTCGCAGCCAGGGGACTGCTCGTGTTCCTCCGAAAGTTCCCCGCGCGGCCTCTGGCGCTCGCGAGCCTCGTGACCGCGCTCGTTCTCGCCGAGCAATGGTCTCCGGCAAGAATAACGGGAACCGAGGTTCCGGCGGGCCAGCGCATCCCGGAAGCTTACAAATGGCTGAGAGACAATCCACCGGGCGGGCCGGTGGTGGAGCTCCCGGTATGGCCCTTCTACCGCATCCGATACACGTCGCTCGAAGCCTACTTCTCGACGATGCATGAACGACCCATACCTTTCGGCAAGCCAAGCTTCTACCCTCCAGCCCTGGAGCTTCTGCAGTGGGACCTCAGGGACTTTCCCGACCCGCGTTCGCTCCATCTGCTCCGCGCCCTTGGCTTCGAGCTCGCACTCGTGCATCCGAAGCGATGGACGGAGAACCAGAGGTACTACCTGCGGGCACTCGAGCGCTCGAAAGAGGAGCTCCCTTTGCTCGCAAGCTTCCCCGATCGAGACGATCCGGTCTGGGAGCACTATCGGCTGGGCGGCGAGCAGATCCATCTGATCGGGGCCGAGACGGAACGAGAAAGCCCGGTGCGGTGCGATTGCGTCGAGATCGATCGCGGGGGGTGGAAACTGGAAGCGAATGGCGTGACCCGTCCAGAGCTCGCGATCGATGGAGACCGCCGGACGAAGTGGACCACCGGGAAGATGCAGCAGGAAGGCGATTTTTTCGAGATTACGTTCGCCTCCACTCGAAGGCCGGCGCGGGTCGAGATCGAGATGGCTTTTCCGTACGGAGAGTTCGCGCGCAACCTCGAAATGAATGGATACCGTGGCCTGCGCGGCCAGCGAGTGACACAGATCGAGGACCTCACGTACAAGGCGCAACTGCTCCGACAGCTCGTCGAGGAGCCCACCGAGGCGCGGCTCCGTTACGATCTCGAACCGATGCCGATGGAACGCCTGCGTCTGTTCATCAACCGGACGGAGCAGGGAACGATCGGGTGGAGCATTCCCGAGATTCACGTGTACGAAACGAGGGAACCTGCGCGGTAGCGACGTTCACCCGACGAGTGCTGGACGATGAAAAACCCGCGAGAGCGCCTCCGCCGGGATGAGCTGGCGGGGCTGCTCCTGTTTTTCAGCATCGTTACCGCCTGGTTGACCTGGCCACTCTTCCCACGCGTGGGCAGCGGCCTGAACGCAAGTGCCGACTCGCTTCTCAACATCTGGGCGCTCGGCTGGAACTTCCACATCCTGCCCCGGGAGCCCTTTTCACTCTTCGACGCCAACATTTTCTTTCCGAGGCAGGACACGCTGGCCTACTCCGAGCACCTGTTCGGCATCGCGATCGTCGTCTGGCCCGCCTATCTGCTGAGCGGCAACCTCGTGCTCGCCTACAACCTCGCACTGGCGGCTTCTTTCGTGCTCAGCGGGCTCGGCATGTACCTGCTCGTTCACGAGCTCACCAGGAACCGGTGGGCGGCACTCGCAACGGGCCTGGCCTTTCTCGCACTGCCCTTCCGGCTGCTGCACTTGCTGCACATCCAGCTCGTCACGTTTCAGTGGTTGCCCTTCCTCTTCTTCTGTCTGGTCCGTTACCTGAAGTACGGGAAGCCTCGCCAACTCGTCGGCGTCGTCATCTTCTCGCTGCTCCAGATTCTCTCGTGCAACTACTACGCGGTTTACCTGGTGACGGCGATGGTGCTCTTCGCGCTGGTGCTCGTAGCCGGTGGACGTTCCCTGCTGAGCAGACAGAAACTCGGCGCGCTGACGCTGGGAGGCGCTATCGTCGCCCTCTGCACGATCCCGTTCTTCCTCCCTTACCAACGCAACCGGACCGAGCAAGGGTTTTACCGGCGCTACGAAGACGTGGTTCAGTTCTCCGCCACGCCGATCGACTATCTCCGTCCGAGTGCTTTCAACAAAGCGCCCCACTTCGCCATGCTTCCTCGCCAGGAACGATCGGAGAAGGCGCTTTTTCCGGGATTCGTGCTGATCGCCCTCGGTGCCATCGGCAGTGTGGTGGGCTATCGTTTGAGTAGCGATTCACGCGTGGGGCGTCTGTTCTACTGGTTCTGCCTACTGCTGGCGGGAGTCGCGTTTCTTCTGTCGATGGGACCACAGGCCGCATGGGCTAGCCAGACCTATGACCTTCCGTATCGATTTCTCTATCGTCACCTGCCAGGCTTCAACGGGATGCGCGCGCCGGCGCGACTGGCGGTCCTGGTGCTCTTCGCTTGGACGGTACTGGCGGGCTGGGGCACGCGGTGGCTGGTGGAGCGAAGCGAGCGACGAGGACACATCCTCGGTGTCGCCGCCATCGCCCTTCTGCTCTTCGAGTATCAAACGCACTCGCTGGCGCGAATTCTTCCACCCGCACCCGAGGTCCCGGCCGTCCATCAATGGCTGGCCGAGCAGCCATCGAACGAAGCGGTGCTGGTGCTTCCGATCCACGAGGGTGAGGCGATCGTCGAGGAGTCTCGCAACATGTTCTATTCCACCCGTCACTTCAAACCGCTCGTCAACGGGTTCAGCGGCTGGTGGCCCGACGACTACTGGGAGGTGGTGGGCCGGCTGCGGCATTTCCCGACGTCTCGCATCCTGGAGTTCCTGGAACGGCGGGCGCCGGTGCGCTTCGTGGTCATTCACTACGACGCGATCCCCCAGCCCCGACGAAGGCACCTGGATGCGGCGATGGAACGCTACAAGGAGCGCATGCCAGCAAGGTTCCGTTTCGGAAACGACGTCGTCTACGAGATCCTCCCTGCTGCGGAGCGGTGAGCGAGCACTAAGGAGTCGCACAAAAATAAGTTCGCCGTCAGTTTACAGTCCTACAGCGATATCCGTCTGAGTGCTGGACATCAAAGAGTCTGATTAGCCCGCCAAGAGTGGAATGTCTCGTGTCATCAGCGGGTGATATGCGCGTCTATGAATGTTATGTCAAGTATAATGATGTTCGTATTGACATTACAACATTTGAGAGGTCGTCAATGGTAAAACGCGTGACAGACAGAGAATTGGTCCGTTTGTTCGCCAACAAAAAGATTGCGCCCATGCAGGAGTTGAAGCACGCGCTCGGCACGGAAGTAGACATGACGGTTTATCGCGCGCTCAAGAGACTCTCGTATCGAACCAGCTATTCTCACGGTGGCCGTTACTACGCACTGAGCCGGATGGTCGAGTTTGACGAAAAAGGGTTGTGGTCGACGAACTCGGTGTGGTTTTCGCGTAGCGGGACACTGGCGGCGACATTGGAGCGATGGGTCACTGCGTCTCAGCTTGGCTATTTCGCTGATGAGCTCGAAAAACAGTTGCATGTAGGTGTCCGAGAAACGCTGCTTCGGCTGGTCCAGAAAGGCCGCGTGAGGCGAGAGCGGATGGGCCGGTCGTATCTTTATTGCTCGAGCAATGCCTCCGTGCGCAGACGCCAGCTTGCAGCCCGTGAGGCAAAGCTGGGCAACGCCGCATTGCAGGTGCTCAGGGGTCCCGATCAGGTTCCCGATGAGGTCAAAGCCGCTGTGGTGTTGTTCGCTGCATTGCTCGACGAGCAGCAACGACGGCTATTCGCGGGTGTGGAAGCGCTTCAGTTTGGACATGGCGCAGAGCGGTGGATTGCCGATCTGCTTGGCATCCATCGTCAGACCGTTGCCAAAGGACGGCGCGAACTGCTCGACAAAAAGATTGACTTCAATCGTATCCGAAAGGAGGGTGCTGGTCGCCCGCGCGTGGAAAAAAAACACCGGAAGTCATCGCGGAGATCAAGCAGCTGATGAAGTACGAAACGGCTGGTGAGCCTATCGGCGGCCTGAAGTGGACGCGCAAGACCACAAAGAAGATCGCCAGCGCACTCGCTAAGCGTGGAATTGAGGTGAGTCGAAACACCGTGGGCAGACTCCTCAAACAACTGGACTTCCGGTTGCGTGTCAATCATAAGAAACGCTCGACGGCGTCTCCACGTGAGCACGACAGGCAATTCCGACTCATTCGCGCTCGTCGGAACGAATTCATCCGCCAAGGGGACCCCATCGTCAGCGTAGACACCAAGAAGAGGGAACTGGTAGAGCAACTTCCGCAATGCGGGCATGGCCTGGAAGCAAGAGGCGATGCATACTTTGGCCAACGATTTTCGTTCAGACGCCAAAGGCATCGCCATTCCCTATGGTGTCTACGACCCTGTTGCAAACCGTGGCCTTGTTGTCGTCGGAACGTCGCGAGAGACTCCCGCGTTCGCCGTCGATGGTGTCGTCACGTGGTGGCAACACGAAGGCCAAAAACGCTACCAGCAGAGCAAACGCCTTCTGATTCTCGCCGATGGTGGCGGCGGTAACCGCTCCAGCTCTCGTGTTTGGCGCGCGCACCTTCAGGAAAAACTCTGCGATAGATATGGTTTAACAGTCACGGTGTGCCATTACCCACCGGGGGCATCAAAATGGAATCCGGTCGAGCATTCTTTGTTCAACCACATCAGTCGCAACTGGGAAGGTGAACCCCTCGAAAGCTTTGAGAAAATACTAAAGTTCATTCGAACAACAACAACCGACATTGGCCTAAAGGTGCGGGCCCTTCTCAACACCAAGGCCTATCCCAACGGCGTCAAGATCTCCGATGAAAAGATGAATTCTCTATCCATACGGAAAGGAAGGGCGCTCCCAAAATGGAACTACACCATCAGGCCAAGAAGAATGTCGAAATAATTCTTGGGCGACTCCTAAGGGCCCGCGCAAGAATAACTTCACATTTTGGGACGCCGATGCATCCCGTCTGGTGGCGTTGCTCGTCGGTCATATATCTAGATATTATTCACTTCTCGCGCCTTGCCAGACGGGTGCCTCGACGCCCGAAAATGCGAACTTATTTTTGCGCGAACCCTGAGCGTGTAAAGATGCGGCTTCTTTACCTCGCGGACATTCGCTTTCCGATGGAGCGAGCCAACGGCCTTCAGACCATCGAGACCTGTCACGCCCTCGCGCGGGCCGGACACCCCGTCGAGCTCGTGGTTCAGAAGCGTGACGAGCGATCCGACGCGGAGTGCCTGGCCTTTTTCTACCTGAAACCGCATGAGAATCTGAAGCTGACACGCCTGCCGGTAAAGAACCTGGGTACCCTGTCCGCTCGTTTGAGCTTTCTTGCCCGGGCCGCGACGCTTCCCGCTCGCCACCGGCCGAGCTTCGACGCCGTCTACACGCGCGATCTCGCGCTCGCCGAGCTCGTCTCCTGGACGAGAATGGTCGACGGCCGGCCGTTCTTCTACGAAGCTCACGTCGTGGCCAGGGACTTCGCCCGGGAACGTGCCGAGATGTACGGGGAGTCGGGCACCGCAACGGAGAGAAAGCTTCGACGCCTGATACGGCGTGAGAGGAGAGTGTGTCGTCGCGCCTCGGGACTCGTCGCCGTCACCGAGGCGCTGGCCAACCGTCTGGAGGCGCTTCACGCTCCTATCGCACCCGCCACGGTTATTCCTGACGGTTGTCGTACCCCGGTCGATGGGGCTCAACCTTCGGGACGTGGGGGCGGCCGCCCGAAGGTCTACTACATCGGACAGCTCTACCCCTGGAAGGGAGTCGACTCGCTCGTCAAGGCGATCCGGCGTGTCGAGCTTGCCGACCTCGTCATCGTGGGCGGGCTCCCCCCCGAGCCGGACCTGGACCGACTCCGCCGGCTCGCCTCCGATCTCGACCTCGCGGAACGCGTGAGTTTTCGCGGTTACCTCCCGCCCTCGGATCTCGCCAGCGAGCGCACGAGGGCGGACATTTTCGTCGTTCCCTTGCTCGATTCGACGACAGCGCGGCTGTACACCTCACCCCTCAAGCTCTTCGAGGCCATGGCGGCGGGCCGGCCCCTGATCGCCTCCGATCTGCCTTCGCTGCGCGAAATCCTCGAGCACGAACAAAACGCACTCCTCGTGCCGCCGGGCGACGAGGATGCACTGGCCGCGGCGATCGACCGGATGGCGGGAGACGAGGCGCTGTCACAACGTCTGGCAGCTACCGTCTTTTGGGCTGCGAGCGACGCTTCGAAGCCGATTCCTGACGAGGCTCATCACTCGTAACGGTCTCCCAGAAATCGTCGTGCTCCATGCCTCCACTCCGTCGAATTCGCTCCTCCGCAGCCTGCAGAAGGCGGCGAAACCGTGGTGTATGTGCCAGGATCAATCGTTCCAGTTCCTCTTCATCGGGCGCACCGATAATAACGGCAACCGGCCGCCCGTTTTTGGTCACAATAATCGGCCCGCGCTCACTCTCCTCCACGTAACGGCTGAACTGTGCTTTGACCTCGGCGAGCGGTGCAATCTTCATATCTCGAACCTTGAGCGCCGATGTGCAGAACGCTTCCTTTCTTGACTCCAATCGCCAGGATGTGGACCTCGCGCTCGCGGGCGTTGACTCGGTAGAAGACCCGAAAACGGTTGTCAGGACCAAAACGGAGCTCCCACTCCCCACCCAACACGTTGGGCTGCCTCATCGGCTTGCGGTTCTTTGTCTCGAGGTCGGGTTCGAACCTCAATTGTGCCTCGATGGTCTCACGAATGAGTGAAAAGAACTTCCACTCGACAGGCTCGAGGTGCTGACGGACCTCCCTGTCGTAGATGAGCTCGAATGGCTATGAACGAGTCACTCAATATGGTCACCATTATAGTCACTATTTGGCCCTCGCGCAATCATGGGCTGAACGACGCAGCCTTGTCTCCGACTCTGGGCTGAAATAACTTATCCCGCCGGGACAAGGTCCAATATCAAGGCGGATGGGTCGCGAGCCGAATCAGGCCTTCTGCAGCTGTGGGAGTCTCTTGACCTTGGCGATATCCTTCGCAGCCTTCGACTTCTTGAGGTGGTACAGATCCCAGGCAAGCTGAAGATTCAGCCAGAACTGCGCCTCCATTCCCAGCAATCGCTCCAGCCGAAGGGCCGTGTCCGGCGTTACGCCTCGCTTTCCATGGACCAGCTCGTTTAGCCGTGGGTACGACACACCCAGCTTCTCAGCCAACTCCACCTGCGTCATGTTGAGAGGTTTCAAGAACTCCTCCAGCACATTTCTCCAGGATGTGTCGGCGGGCCTATTGGAACGTGTCCTTGCGGCAGCAGTGCGTGACTTAGGTGCTGTTGGGTTCGTAAGCTGAGCGGAGAGATTGCTCAAGGAGGCCATCGATGCGCTCAAAGAAGGCAGAACTCGAAGACGTTGTGAAACAGTTCGAAGCATGGCGGGCGAAGCCACACGGACGGCTGATCCCGGAGGAGTTGTGGAAAGCGGCGCTGGGGTTGCTCGATCGGTATGCGCCGAGCACGATCTGCAGTCATCTCCGAGTCAATGCGGCGCGATTCAAACAGGTCCGAGAGAGTGGAGGGGCCGTTGTGGGCGAGAAGCGTTTCAAGGGGCACGGGCGAACGGGTGCTACGGGTCGGTCCCCGCGCACAGTACAGGATCGGAGCGCGGCGGAGCGGGTCACGGCGTTAGCTCCAAGTGGCAACGCGTTCGTCGAGCTGCCGCAGTTCGGCATGGGCTTAGGGGGCGGCATGATGACACCGCCGCTCGGCGAGGTTCAGCATGGAGCGAGCAGATGCCGTCTGACGGTGGAGAGCGCAGCGGGGAGCCTCACGGTCGTGACGGCGAGCGGCGAGGGTGAGAATGAGTTGGTCGAAGCCGTGTGTCGTTTCGTGCTCGGCGCGCTGGAAGGCAGCTCCCGAGCATGATCCAGCTCGTTCCCCAGCTGAAGGTGCTGGTTGCCTGCGAGCCCGTCGATTTCCGCAAGGGCATCGATTCTTTGGCTTGTGTGTGCCGGCAACAGTTCCAGCTCGACCCATTCCTCGGAACGCTATTCGTTTTCCGCAACCGTTCAGGCACGGCCCTCAAACTATTGGTCTACGACGGCCAGGGCTTTTGGTTGTGCCAGAAGCGTTTCTCGAAGGGGCGCCTGCAGTGGTGGCCGCGTCAGACGACGGATGGCGTTGCGGCGCTACCCGCCGAGCAGTTGGCGGTGCTTATCTACAACGGACTTCCGCTGCGAGCGGGGATGGCCGAGCCGTGGCGGCGGGTCGGTTGAGCCTTTCCAACGTCTTCTGGTAGCTCCAAGGCAGCCACGACTCGGGTGCTGCTCTAGCGTCTCGAGCGTGCATGGAGATGTTCGTCAGATAGTGCACCGGGTCGACACCGTTTTTTACCGCGGTGCGGATCATGCTCAGGAGCACGTCGCCCACGTCGGCGCCTGCCTGGGTCTTGAAGAAGAGCGAGTTCTTGCGATGCCGTTGTGAGGGCTTCAGCTCCTGCTCGACCTCGTTGTTGTCGAGGGGCACGCCCGGCACTTCGAGGAAGCGGGTTAGCCCTTGCCAGTGATTTTTGACGTAGGAAAAGGCTTTTCCAAGGCGGCTGTTGGGCTCCACCACGCGCTCGCGGAACTGCTTTTCGATCCACTCGTAGAGCGCATCCATCACCGGCCGGCTGTGTTGCTGGTGATATGCAAGCCGCGCATCGGGGGTCATGTCGCGCGTTTCGTCGTCGTTGCGGTAGATGGTCGCGATGTCCTCGAGCACCCGCTCGCAGTGTTCGGGGAAGGCTGGCTCGGCCTCGAAGAAGTAGCGGCATGCGTGCACCATGCACTTGGCGGTAATCCGTCGCGGCGAGCGCGGTGCCATCGAGGAGGCGTCGGCCATATGGATGACATCGCTCTCCTGAACGGTGCGCTGATTCAGGAGCCGGTCCATGTTTTCGCCCGCATGCCGTCGTCCGCTCGCGTACAGGATGATCGGAGCAAGCGTGGCGTCCAAGCCGCGGGCAACAATGCCCGTGGTGAAGATGCCCGTGCGCTCGCCTTTGCCTTGAGTCAAGGTCTCGTTCTCCGCCATCAACGTGAGGATCCGTGCGCCGGTGTCGTCACTGTGAACCAGCGGCCGGTTCGCGGCTATCGTCTCCATGTGGCGGAAGACCGGGAACACGGCATTCGCCATCGCTTCGACCCGCTCGAACTGCGTGGAGGCGGCAAACGGAACCCCCGCCCACTTTTGCCACTGCGCCAGGCGGTGGTGGGGCATGCCCATGGCGTAGCGCAACACCGAAACGACCGCGTCCACACTCGGATGGTACTTGCTCGCCCAGGCCTGAGACGAAAGTGGCGCTGTGAACGTCTTCTGGCAACTTGCGCATCGCAGCATCTGGCGCTCGTACACCGTCGCCTGGATCGGCGGCTGAGCCTTCAGCTCCACATCCTTGTTCGCCGCATGGGTGTCGTAGAGCTTGCCCCGGCACAGTGGCTCGGGGCAGGGGCCGCTCGCCTTCAGCTCGGGATGCGAAACCGCTACGTGCTCGGCACCAGGGTAGTCCTTGGCCCCGTTGCGCCCGTGGCCCTTGTTCTTCCCTTTCCCCTTTGCCTTCGTGCGTTTCGCGCGACGTTCCGTTGTCGCCATGCCAGCGCCTCGACGATGGCGACATCGCAGCAGATGACGCACCGCCTCGAGCAGCACCGGACACGCATCCTCGGGAATCTCCCCTTTCGACAGCCGCTCTTCCAGACGCAGGAGCTCGGCCCGCTCGAACCTTCATCGCGAAACGCCGAGCTCTCGGCGAAACTCACGCACCAGCGGATACACCAAGCATGTTTTCACCGCTTCGGCTTTTCTCTTGTGCCGGTCCATCCGGCCCCGGCCCGAAGTCACTCCCACCTCCACCCAGTTCGCTGCCAGATAGCACGTCCCCTCGTAACGCTCCCTCTCCACAAACGTCTCGAGCAACACCGGCCTCACCCCGTAGGCTTCCTCCCAGTCATCGACCACCACTCGCGCTGCCAACGACAGCACGTGACTCGCGAGGCCTTTGATGGAAAGCCACGGCAGGATCAGGAACCGACTGTTGTTGACCACCCGGGGAAGGTTCTTCTGCCGCGTTGCGTCATCCCAACCGATGAAGCCGTCACGCGCCTGAAGCCACCGCGCCGCCGAGGAGAACTGCACGCACCCACAGAGCTCCCGCCGAGGATTCGACATCCAGACCAAGTACCGCAGGTGCGCGCCAAAGGCCACCTTGTGGCCCAGGTAGTGGTAACGCGCGACCAGTTCCCTCCATAGCGCTCGCTCCTCAGCGTTCGCCACCAAGCCCAGCATCACCGGAGCGACGTCCGATAGCTTGCCCTCACGCCGTGGCCGCTCGCGACCAGCCTTCGTGTAGTGGATGCTCGTCGGTCCGCGGCGCCGCTGCTCGTGACGCGGGGGCAACGTCACCAGCCCCTTCGCTTCGACAACCTCCAGGTACTCGTAGCATTCCCGGGTCTTGAGATTGCCGTTCCGACGAACCCACCCCAGGCCCTCACAGATCGTGCGCGCCAGCTCGTGCCGGGACAGACCACACGTGGCGATGATCTCCGTCAGCACGCTCCATTCCTCGGCGGTCACGGTCGTGCCGCAAAAGGTGGGTCGCTTGGCTGCGGTGTCGAGTGCAGCGTTTCCTGCCTGGGTCACTGTTTTCCTCCCAGCCTGAGGTTACACAGTCAGCCAGCGTTTGTCCAGTCCTTTTTTCCCTCTCTCTCTGCCCGCGAGAAAAACAACACACCCGGCGTTCAGCTTACCGAATCGCCCCCACGTTCTCACGCACTACTACCGCAAGGACACATTGGAACGCGTACCATACGTGGCTCCCTTTCGGTTTCGGGGCACGTGCTCACCTCAGTGATAATCTGTGATTTCGACTCGCTCGGCGCCCTTGTCGGTCCAAATGAAGCAGATCCGATACCGATCGTTGAGATTCTAGCGAGACCGCCATAGTAGGACGTGCATGATAGTGCGCAAAGTAGACAGAGCGCGTCTGCGGTCGAGCTTGTCACACTCCCGTGAACCCATTTCTCTCTGTAGTCCGGCTTCCGCGAAAGATTGTTCTAACGCTCCGTAGCGCCGAGTGAGCGAGGCGCGCTCGAGTCGGATCTAGCGATTGCGAGTGAGGGGCCGGATCTATCGTCTGATCAGAGCGCGCACCTTATCCAGGGTCTAATCGAGCTTCCGGAGCAGCTCCGCCAGCAATGCAGTAGACCAATGCGGGTTCGCGAACGCAGCTCGTCGATCGCCGGTAGCGTTTCATCACCTCCTTTCCATAGTCGCGCTCGGCCAGATGGAAGCAGGCCTCGCGCGCATATAGCCGACGCTCGTCCACTTCGCCGATGTGCGCAATGAGCTCGGAGTCGACGCGTCGCAATTGTTTCGAAAGCTCGGATAGTCGATGGAGTAGCTCAGCGCGGTTGCCGGACCACCTCGTGGCGGAGATCCTGGACGAGCCCGAGCTTCATTTCGAGGAAGACGTCGTCGTGCCCGACATCGCCGGGTGGCGCCGGGAGCGTGTCCCCTTGCTCCCGGATGCGCCCTGGTTCGACGTAGCGCCGGACTGGGTTTGCGAGGTCATCTCGCCCAGCACCGAGCCCATCGACCGGGGTCAAAAGCTTCGGATCTACGCCCGAGTGGACGTTGCCCGCCTATGGCTCGTGAACCCTGTTGCGAAAACTCTCGAGGTCTATCGCCTGTCCGACTCCAATTGGACTCTGCTTCGGACGTTCGTCAACGAGGAGCTCGTCGAGGCCGCGCCTTTCGGCACCGTTTCGATGGACATGTCGCGTTGGTGGCTGCCGGAAGCCTCGGCGCAGTAGCCCGTGGAAGCCTGAGTCCCAATCGGTGGCTGGACGAAGCAGCCTTGTTTCCGATGGTGGGCTGAAATAACATCTCCCGCGCCGGGACAAGGTCCGACGTGAAGATCATCATTACGATGCCCGCCTATCGGGCGGCACGAACCCTGGAGAAGACCTACCGGGAGATTCCCCGCGACTGCTTCCACGACGTGCTCGTCGTGGACGACGCGAGCCCCGACGATACGATGGCGGTTGCCCGTTCCCTCGGCCTGAAGACGAGACGCCATCCCGCCAACCGCGGCTACGGCGGCAATCAAAAGACCTGCTACGACTGGGCGCTCGAAGAGGGGGGCGACGTCGTCGTTCTGTTGCACCCCGACCACCAGTACGCCCCTCGCCGGATTCCGGCGCTCATCGAGCCCATCCTCGAGGGCCGGGCCGACTTCACGTTCGGCTCCCGTTTCGCCGACGGCGGGCGGCCGATGGACGGCGGAATGCCCCTCTATCGCTTCGTGGGCAACCGTTTCACGACCGCCGTGGAGAACTACTTTCTCGGTACCGACTTCTCAGAGCTGCACAGCGGCATGAAGGCCTACTCCCGGCGCTTCCTCGAGCTCATCGACTACCAGCAGTTTTCCGATCGGTTCGTTTTCGACTCGGAGATGGTCATCCAGGCCGTGCTACTTCGATTCCGCCTCGACGAAGTGGCCATCCCGACCCGCTACGCCGAGGACTCCTCGTCGGTGGACATTTTGAGCTCCCTTCGCTACATCCTCGCGACCTTCGGAGCCCTTCACCAGGGCCTGCGGGACCGCGAGCGTCTCCGCCAAGAGCTCACGGAACGCTCGAATGCCCCCGGTCTCTGAAGGACCCCTTTGCCTGCTCTGTGGCGGTGAGACCTGCCTTCTCTACCCGTCGAACGTGCCCAACGGAGACGCGATCACCTGCAGCGAAGTCGCCTGTACGAGCCCGCACCTCTCCCTCCACGACGACATCTACATCTGCCGGCCCTGCGGGCTCGCGCGTTCGGTTCCGCCGGTCTCGTCATCGGAGCTCGCCGACTTGTACCGGGACGTCGAGGATCCCGACTACTTCACCTCCGAGGAGGAGCGGCGCGCCGCCTTCAGAAAGACTCTGAAGGCGATCGAGCGCCATCCTTTCACCGGGCCACCCGGCCGACTTCTCGAGATAGGCGCCTCGGTGGGGCTGTTCCTCGACGAAGCACGCGAGCGCGGCTGGGAGGGGGTGGGCATCGAGCCCTCGCGCTGGGCCGCCGAGCAGGCACAGGCGAAAGGACTCGACGTGTTCAACGGAACGCTCGAAGAGTACCGCTCGAACGGGCTCTTCGACGTTGTCGTCTCGTGGGATGTCTGGGAGCACCTGACGGATCCGGTGGGCGCGGTCGCGCGGATCGCCGGGCTGCTGGCACCCGGCGGGCTTTTCTGCTTCACGACCGTCAACATGGGTGGTCTCGGAGCGCGCCTCTTTCGCGGCCGGTGGCCATGGTTCATGCGGATGCATCTCCACTACTTCACGCGAAACAGTGCGAAGGAGATCGTATACCGCGCCGGCTTCGACGTGCTGCGTCTGTCGACGCAGCCGAAGACGCTCAAGCTGGGCTACCTGCTGCACCGCTCCCGTGGCATGTTCGGCCCGGTGGCCCGCTCCGCCCGATGGGCCGTCGAGCGGCTCCGTCTCGCCTCTCTTCCCGTACGCGTCGACCTCGGGGACATCCTCTTGCTCGAAGCACGCAAGAGCCCTCAGGCCGACCGCAACCAGTGAAGCTCTTCGTTTTCACACCCCTGCCCCCCGCGCCGACCGGCATCGCCGACTACAGCTTCGATCTTCTCCGCGAGCTGTCTGCTGCGTCCGAGGACTGGACCGTGGAGGCCATCTCCCCTCAGCAACCGGACGACGCGTCGTTTCCGATCCGAACGCCTTCGTCTTTCGAGCCCGGCGAGCGGGGGCTCGCCATGTACCACGTCGGCAACAGCGAGCATCACGACTTCGTGTACCCGGCCGCGCTCGACCATCCGGGCGTTGTCGTCCTTCACGACCTGGTGCTCCATCACGCTCGACTCGACGCCTACCTTCGAAGCCCGGCCGTTCGGGCCTACCGCGCCGATATCGGCAATCTGGAGAAACGGCGCGCGGCACTCCAGCAACTCGACCTGTACCGCTCCGAAGTGGCCGCCGCCTATCCGGAGCGTGGAGAGGAGATTGCGGAGGTCGCACTCCGAATGGGCGGAGGACGCCTCCTCTACACCTATCCCCTGTACGAGCCTCTCGTCTCGAGAAGCCTGCTCACGCTGGTTCACGGACAAAGTGCCGTCGGCGAAGTGCGAGAGCACTGTCCGGAGGCGCGCGTCGAGCGTATCCGGATGGGGATGTCTCTTCCCACCCCCGTGACCAGAGAGGAAGCGCGCCGCCGACTCGGTCTCCCCGGCGGGCTGCTCCTCGCTTCGTTCGGCCTGGTGACGCCGGAAAAGAGGATCCCGACGGCGCTGAAAGCCCTGGCAAGGCTCGTGCAATCGGGCGTCGAAACCACGTACCTCCTCGTGGGAGGTACCGCCGATCATTTCGACGCGATGGCCGAGGCGGAGCGCCTCGGTGTCGCGTCTTCCGTAAGGGTGCTCGGCCGTGTCTCCGAAGAAGAGTTCTACCTCTATGCCTTCGCTGCCGATCTCTGCCTCAACCTGCGCTACCCCTCGGCAGGCGAGACCTCTGCCACTCTCCTCAGGCTGCTCGCCTGCGGCCGCGTCGTTCTGGTCACGGACCAGCTTCACGTGTCCGACTACCCGGACTCCGTCGTGGCCCGAAGCCAGCTCGAAGGTGAAGACGAGGGACTCTACTGCGACATCGTGGATCTGGTGCGGAATCCGAACCGGCGTCGCCGACTGGAGGAGTCTTCCCGAGCCTTCGTCGCTTCGGAGCACGCCATGGAGACGATGGTGACGGACTATCTGAATGCCCTCGAGGTAGCCCGTGAGATAGTATCCCGCTCACCCGGCGCTTCTGATACCAGGTGAGCGCCGAGCCCTCCAAGTGAGAGAGGTTGCGCGCGTTTGACGCCCATCAGGTAAACCTGTAACGATGTTCGGTTAGATGGAAGGAATCTACAAGCGCAGCCTGCGAAAGCTCAAGAACCGCTACGTCCGCACGCGACGGGAGCATCTGACGCGAAAGCTCAAGAGTCGGGGGGACGGGATCGCCGTTCCGCTGCCCCATTTCGTGGTCTACGAGCCGACGCTCCTCTGTAACCTGCACTGCGGCTTCTGCTACGTGGCCGACATCCTGAACCCGGAAGACTGGCGCTCGAAGGAGCTGAGCCTCGAGGAGCTCGACCGTATCTTCGGGGAGAATGGGGTCAAAGCGCTGAACGTCACCGGTGGCGAGCCCTTCGTCCGCAAGGATCTCTTCTCGATTTTCGAGCTCCTGGAGAGCAAGGGCATGCGGTGCGACTACATCACCACGAACGGCACCGTACTTCGTGAGGACAAGGCCGACGCGCTTCTGCAGCTGACGCGTCGAGGCTTTCTGAAGCACATCAGCGTCTCGCTCGACGGCCCCCCGGATTTTCACGACGAGGTGCGCGGGCAAAAGGGTGCGTTTCGCAAGATCCACAGCAACATCCGGACGCTGCAGAAAACGTTTTCCGATGCGGGGGTGAGCCTGCCGCTCTCCATCAATACGACCCTCACCGCGGGCAACCTTCACCTGCTGAAAGAGCTCGTCAATCAGGTCGCCGCCCTCGGCATAGACCTCATCGGGCTCAACCAGCTCATGTTCGCGACCAACCGCGAGGTCGAAGAGACGCTCGCGATCATCGGCGAGACGGATAGAGACCTTATCAGCACTTACGTCACGGACGACCCCGGCATCGACCCGAGCGAGATTCCGGTCGTGCTCCGGGAGGCCTGCGCCTATGCCGAGTCGAAGGGGATCACGATCAACTGGCGCCCGGCCCAGGGCTTCGACGATCTCGAGCACTACTACACCCCGAACCGGCCACTGAAAGGCCAGTGCTTCTATCCGTTCTTCGGGGGGCGCATCACCTACGACGGCAACGTGAACTTCTGCCCCTTCATTCGAGTCGAGGTCGGGGATTTGCGGGAGAGCTCCCTCGAGGACATCTGGAACAGCCGCCGATACACCGAGCTCCGAACAAAACTGTTGGAGCATGGCATATTTCCGGTATGCCGCCGATGCTGCAAGGTCGAGCTCGACTATTCCGAAATGCCGCGAGCGAGCGAGGTTCTCGCCCACGAGGTGTCCTGAATCCCGCCAAACCACTGACGCGAAGTCGTTTAGAAGCGCGGGACGCACCTTGCCACCCCGTTCACGGCACCGCTATAATACATTCGAGATCGGGGCCAGACATGAAGGTGAAGAAGGTCAAGTTCGTTGTCGGAAGTGCGGTCGTCATCACCGCCGTCCTCTACCTCGCTATCTCCGGCTTCCAGGAGGGCAAAGCCTACTACCAGACGGTGAGCGAGTTGAAAGCGCAGGGGGCGAGAGGCGAAGGCCGGCTCGTTCGCGTCGCCGGTGACGTCGTGCCGGGAACCATCGTTCGGCGCGACGAAGGCGTGGTCACCTTCGACATCACCTACGACGGAGAGATGCTCCCCATCAAGTACGTCGGGAAGGGCCCCCTGCCGGACACTCTGGTCGATCGGGCGCAGGCGGTCGCGGAGGGGCATCTCCAGCCGGACGGCACGTTCGAAGCCACGGCGATTCAGGCGAAGTGCGCCTCCAAATACGAGGCGGAGTACGAAAAAGGGTTGTCGCGGGACGACACCTGACTTTGACCGTTCAAATCTAGGTGCCAGGACTAGCTCCTCCCGTCGAGCGCGTCATACCCACCGTGGCCGACGGGCTCGCCCGAACGCTTCTGGCCATGTAACATCCGACCAACGGAGATACGAAGTCATCATGCACCATCTCGGAAATTTCGCACTCATGGCCATCCTGCTCCTCGTGAGCTACGCCGTCATCGCCTCGCTGCTCGGCGCCTGGAAGCGGCTGGGCGGGCTGGTTCGAAGCGGGGAGCGGGCGCTCCTTGCTGGCTCGGCGCTCTCGACGGTCGCGACGCTCGGCCTGGTCACGCTGTTCCTGAAGAATGACTTCCGCTTCGAGTACGTCGCGACGTACTCGAACCGGGCGTTGCCGATTCCCTACAAGATCGCCGCACTGTGGGCGGGCAACGATGGCTCTCTTCTCTTCTGGAGCTGGCTCCTGCTGGCGTTCAGCGCGATCGTGGTCCTCCAGAACCGCAACAAGAACCGTGAGCTGATGCCCTACGTCGT
This sequence comes from Candidatus Marinacidobacterales bacterium, assembly GCA_965237685.1. Taxonomy (GTDB): domain Bacteria; phylum Acidobacteriota; class Vicinamibacteria; order Marinacidobacterales; family SMYC01; genus CBDEGF01. The sequence continues at coordinate 247,546 of CBDEGF010000002.1, read as the reverse complement.
GGCAACGCTGGGCGTCGTGATCCTGTTCTTCGGGTACGTGAACTACTTCGTGTCGAATCCGTTCGGCCAGTTCGGTCTCACGACCGCAGCCGGCGGAACCGAGACCTGGGCCGCTCCGGACGGGCGCGGGCTAAATCCGTTGCTACAGCATCCCCTCATGGCGATCCACCCACCGATCCTCTACATTGGCTACGTTGGCTTCGTGATCCCCTTCGCATTTGTGGTGGCCGCACTCATCAGCCGGCAGCTGGGCGCGGAATGGATTCGCTCGACCCGCCGATGGACGCTCTTCGCCTGGCTCTTCCTCGGCACGGGGCTCATCCTCGGGGGGCGCTGGGCCTATGTGGAGCTCGGATGGGGTGGCTACTGGGCCTGGGACCCGGTGGAGAACGCGGCGCTCATGCCCTGGCTCGCCGCCACGGCCTATCTTCACTCGGTGATGATTCAAGAGCGCAAGGGCATGCTCAAGATCTGGAACGTGTCCCTGGTGATGATCACCTATCTCCTCTGCATCTTCGGGACGTTTCTCACCCGGAGCGGGATCGTCTCCTCGGTGCACGCCTTCGCCTCCTCGGACTTCGCACGCCAGTTCGCGATTTTCATCATCTTGACCGCAGTGGCCTGCCTCGCACTGGTGCTCTATCGACTCCCCGATCTCAAATCCGAGAACGAGCTGGAATCGATGGTTTCGCGCGAGTCCGGCTTCATGTTCAACAACCTCCTGTTTCTGGCCGCCTGCTTCGCAGTTCTGTGGGGAACGCTCTTTCCCGTCCTGACCGAGTACATACAGGGCGAGAAAGTCTCGCTCCTCTCCCCCTACTTCAACAAGGTCAACGTTCCGATCGGACTGGCGCTGCTGGCCCTGACCGGCGTCGGGCCGCTTTTGGCCTGGAGGAAATCCTCGGCCGAGAGCCTGAAGCGCCACTTCACCTTGCCGGTCTCGGTCGGCGCCGCGACGGGAATTCTCCTGTTCGCCCTCGGGATGCGGCATTTCTACGCGCACGTGTGCTTCGCGCTTTCCGCGTTCGTCATCACGACCCTCGTTCAGGAGTTTCACAAAGGAGCGATCGCGCGGCGGCTGCATCGAGGCGGAGGATATCTGGCAGCGCTCGTCGACTTGACGCTCGTCAACACCAGGCGCTACGGCGGCTACATCGTACATCTGGGGATGGTGCTGATCTTCATCGGTGTGGCCGGCTCCGCGTTCGACTCGGAAATGAAAGCGGACCTCGAGCCGGGCGAATCGGCTTCGATCGGCGCCTTCGAGATCGAGCTCCTGGGGATTCGCGAAGGCACGACACCGAACTACCAGTGGTGGTCGACCCAGCTTCAAGTGAGCAAGAACGGAGACGTCAAGGGTGTCTTCGAGCCTCAGCGGCACTTCTACCTCGCGACCGAGCAACCGACCTCCGAAGTCCGGCGCTACGCCACGTTTCAGGAGGACGTGTATCTCGTCTTCGCCGGCATCACCGAGAGCGGCAAAGTGACGATCGAGGTCTACTTGAAGCCGCTGGTGCGATGGGTCTGGCTGGGCGGTATCGTGATGTTTTTCGGTACCGTCATCACGATGGTTCCTGACAAACGGGAGCTGAAGCTGGTTCGCGCCACCGAGACCGCGCGCAAGGCGGCAGAGGAAGCGGAGCGAAAATATGACGTGGCTTAAGCGCATCGCTCACGTATTTGCGCTGTCCATCGCGGTATCCGTGCTCGCACAGGAGCGAGCTCTTGGCCCGGAATTTCGGGCCGCTTGCGATGGGCTCGCCTGCCAGTGCGGCTGCAACCAGACGGTTGCCAACTGCTCGATGGAGAGCTGCCACTCCTCGCTTCCTATTCGCGAAGAGGTGCAGGAGCGGCTGGACCGCGGTGAAAGCGTCCAGCAGATTCTGGACGCGTTTCGAGAGCGGTACGGACCGATCATTCTCTCGGCCCCTCCCGCGTCCGGCTTCTACCTGACGGCGTGGATCGTCCCGTTTGTCGCCCTCGGCGTCGGCGCTTTCGCGACACGCCAGGTCCTGCGCTCGTGGCGGCAGCGCTCCGGTGAAACAGCACCGGAGCGGCCGGTCGTCGCCATCGACGACGCCCAGAGAAAACGCATCGAGAAAGAGCTTCAGGACCTCTCGTGACGCTCCTCTTTCTCGCCACACTCGCCGCAATGGCGGTCGCCTTCGTCCTCTATCCCGTGTTTGCCGGTGATGCGGGGTCTTTCTTCAACCGGAGCGAGCTGGCCCGTCAGATTCAGGCACTCGGCGAGCAGAAAGCCCGGCTGTACGAGCTCCTCAAGGATCTCGCTTTCGAGAAAGACGAAGGCAAAATTTCCGCAGAGGACTACGAGAAAGCTCACAACGACTACATGGGGCAAGTGGCCTCCGTCATGACCCGCATCGACGAGCTCACACCGTCGAAGAAGAAGCGAGCGTCAACGGGCAAGAGCCGGGGCAGAGGCAAGGGCCGGGAACAGGAGCAAGCAGAGGAAGTCGCCTCCTGCGAGGCTTGTGGTGAGGACAATCCGCTCGGGGCAAAGTTCTGCATGGGCTGTGGCAAATCTCCCGAGCCGACGCGGACTTGTGGGAACTGCGGCGCCGAGCTTTCATCGAGGGCCCGATTCTGTAACGACTGCGGAACGGCGGTGGGGGCGTGAGAAGCCTCGCTATTGCCGCGGGCTGCTGGATCCTGGCCGCAACCGTCTGGTCCCAACCGCGTGGGGGCGTCATCCGGGCCACGATTGAGAACGGAACCAGTAGAGGCCCCGGCACTGCCGAGACGGTAACTCTGTTCCGCCTGAGTCAAGGAATGGAGCCGATCGCTACGCTGGCGGGGGTCTCGGGGAGCTTCCAGCTCGACGGCATCGAGCTGGAGGGTGAACGACCGTACTTGCTTCAGATCACCTCGTCGGGTGTGAACTACAACCAGCCAGTGAGCTTCGGAGGCGGGCGCGGCTACGAAGCACAAGCCTCGTTTACCGTTTACGACGTCGTCGACCGATGGAACGACGCGGACTTCGAGATCACGATGTCCCGATTCCTGATCCGGCGAGACCGCGAGCGGCTCCGCTTCGACAAGGTGTTCTCGGTGGAGAACCGGACGAATCCGCCCAGAACGCTCTACAACGACAGCGGGACTTTTCGATTCCACATGCCGGAAGAGGGACTCGTACAAGTCCTCGGTGTTCAGGCGACAGCTGCCAGCGGGATGCCGGTTCCCCAGCAGGCCTCCGCGGCACCCGACGGCAACGGCTACGTCACGAAGACCGCTTTCAAACCGGGCTCCACCGACATTGCCATCTCGTACGAGGTGGACTTCTCGAGCGGAAGCTACCGCATCGACTCCGAAGCCTACTTCCCCCTCGCAGAGCTGCTGATGCTGGTGTCACCGGCGGACATGGAGCTCGATGCCGCCGATTGGGAGAATCTCGGACCCGAGCCGGAAGGCCGGTTCACCGTCCTCAGGCAAACCAGCGTGGCCGCCGGAAGCCCGGTGCGCCTCGGCCTCTCGGGCGGCAGCAAACAGGCCGCCGATTTCATGGGCTCGAGCTCCGAAGCGGAATCCACTGCCCCGGCCCCGCCGCGGGGCACCTTGACCCGGCTCCCGGACGACACGCTCGCTCATAAGGGGATCCTCGTGACGCTCATGGGAGCGGCGCTGGCCTTTGGCCTGCTGTGGACGCTGCTGCCCGCTAGAGAACAGAACACCGACCAAAGTTGAGCTCTTGCCCACGCCGGTCTTCGAAGCCCGCCAGCTCGTCAAGCGATTCGGTCGCGCGTCCGCGCTCAAGGACGTCGACCTCACGGTTCACGCGGACGAGACGCTGGTGCTCTTCGGCCACAACGGCGCCGGCAAGACGACGCTCCTTTACATCGCCGCGACGCTGATGCGCCCCACCTCGGGTGAGGTGCGCTACGGCGGGCGCCTGCCCTCCGAGCACGGTGACGAGATTCGTCGCGACATCGGCCTGGTCTCCCATCAGAGTTTTCTGTATCCTGATCTCACCGTTCGTGAGAACCTCGAGCTCTACGCGCGGCTGTACTCTCTCGCCGCCGGCCGCGTCGACGAGGCACTCGAGAGATCGGGCCTTGCCGCCCGCCGGGATGCGGCGGTGCGGAGCCTGTCCCGGGGAATGCTCCAGCGGCTGACCATTGCCCGGGCCCTGCTGCACGAGCCCAGACTGCTCCTGCTCGACGAGCCCTACACCGGCCTCGACCCGGCGGCGGCGGAGCGCTTGTCGGATCGCCTCGCGGAGCTCAAGAGCGAGCACCGCGCCATCATTCTGACGACCCACAACCTCGACCGGGGTCTGGCGATCGCCGATCGAGTCGCGGTCATCGAGCGTGGCCGAATCGTTTTCGCGGGAGACGCCGAGGAGGGCGCTTCGACGTACCGGGAGCGTCTCTTCCGGACCGCAAACTGGGCATGAAGTTCCTCGCCGCGATTCTCGCCATCGTCCGGAAGGACGTGCGCGGCGAGACCCGGACCAAGGAAATTCTCTCGTCCATGTTCGTCTTCTCGGTGCTGGTCCTGCTCGTTTTCAATTTCACCGTCCCGGTCGGTCGCGAGGGATGGCTCGAGGTGGGCCCGGGCATCCTGTGGACCGCTTTCGTATTCGCAGGCACTCTCGGACTCAACCGAAGCTTCGCCATCGAGAAGGAGAACCGGTGTCTTCACGGGCTCATGCTCGCACCGGTGGATCGCACCGCTATCTACTTCGGGAAGCTCATTTCGAACGCCCTCTTCATGATCGTGGTGGAAGTGCTGGTCATTCCGCTGTTCGTGCTGTTTTTCAACGTCGGCGTTTTCTCTGAGCTCTCGGCAGGTGGGCTCATGACCTTCGTGTCCGTGGTGCTCGCGGGCACTATCGGCTACGCGGCCGTGGGCACCATCGTCGCCGCCATGGCGGCAAACACCAATATGAGGGAAGTCCTTCTACCCATCCTGCTGCTCCCGCTAACCATCCCGCTGATCATCGCCGCCGCGCAGGCCACCCGGCTCGTTTTCCTGAACGATCCGGCGGAGAGTCCTTGGGGCTGGATTCGGCTACTCTTCGTCTTCGCGGGCGTGTTCACCGCGGTCTCATGGATGACGTTCGAGTACGTGCTGGAGGAGTAGGCTCAGAACTGTTCTGGTACGTCAATCCCTTGCCCGTTACCGAGCCCGAGCCTGAGCCCGATTGAATTCGATTGACAGCCCTTCGTGTCAACATCGCCACTATGCGAAGCAGCAGGACGCGGTCGGATTGACACTTCGCTGATCGCATCGTTTCTTGGTGCTCCGGGCTCGGGCTCGGGCATGGGCTCGGGCTGGGGACCGACCCTACCTTTTCCTGCGAAAAGACGCTTCCAGAAGCGTGCGCCACGAAACGCCATCCGTGCTCCCCTCGATTCGAAACACCGCGCTGGCCTCTTCCACGAGATGCACTACGAAGCGCTCGTGTCGCCCATCAGGAGTCTTGCGGTGAAACGTGAGCACGTCGCCCTCCCACGTGCCGGGTGCGGGAGTCCCCGGGTCCAGACCGTTGGTGTCGAACCAATGCAGGGTGTAACGCGCTTTGGCCTGGTCCCAGCCGCAGACGCCGTGACCCCGGAAGCTGACGCTTCCGTCGCGCTTCTGCTCGTAGTCGACGATGAGAAAAAAGCCTTCGAGCCCCAGGCTCGCGGTGAGGCTACTCGTGGCTTCGATGTCGGGCTCGCCCCGAGACGGGGACAAGCTCTCGACGCCGGACCAGCGTCCGACCAGCTTTTGTAGCTCCTGGTGGGGTGCAGCGATCTTCGGGGTCTCCATCCGTTGCCTTCCTCGCCCGCAGGCTCGTCTCCTCCGGGCGCACCCGACCGGCCGGGCCCAGGGCAGCCGAGTCGTGAGATTCGCGATTCGAAACGAGTGTTTCACCAAGTATACCAGCACTGCCAGCTCATTTCTGGTTCCCTCTCGTCTCCTCGCGAACGGTCGGGTAATCGATCCCGAGCTGCTCCAGGTAGGTGTCGTATTTGGATGGATCGTAGTAGTACTTGCGCATCTCCTCTCGGAAAGCTTCCATCTTCTCCTTGTTCAGATGAATGGCCGGGGGGTCATTCGCGGTGATGAAGGGCGTGTACTGATGATCCTTCGTCTGTTCGTTCTTGAAGTAGTCCCACGCCTGCTCGACCAGCTCCGGCCGCGTGAAGAGATCGAGCGCGGTCATCGCCAATACCTTGGCACCCGCGGTGGCACCTTTGTGCGCGATGGGGGTTGCCATCGCGACGGCGTTCGCCCAGTGATGTCCCGGCCCGCCGGGCATGTTCGCCGGGAAGCGCATGGTCACGGTGGGAACGTTCCAGGAGATGTCACCGATGTCGTCGGAGCCTCCTCCGAGTCGCGGTCCCTCGGTCGGTGCCCCCAACTCCCCGAGCTCCGTCCGCAGACCCTCTTCCTCGACTCCGAGCTCCTTCTGGAGCCCTTTGGCGAGCTCGATGTCGGCCTCGCTCCATTCGGGAAGTCCCACCTTCTCGATGTTCTTCCACATCATCTCGGCGACGACTTTGTTGAAATGACGGGGATAGGCGTGCCCGAGAATGCGCCAGCTCACTTCGGTATCCGTCATCTGGGCGGCTGCCTGGGCAGTCTTGTTCCCGATCTCGAAGAGCTGTTTCATGTGCTCGTGGTCGAGCTCGCGAAAGTAGTACCAGACCGAGGCGACCGAGGGCACGACGTTCGGCTGATCGCCCCCGTTGGTGATGACGTAATGCGTACGCTGCGACAGGCGCAGGTGCTCGCGGCGGATGTTCATCGCCGCGTTCATGAGCTCCACCGCGTCGAGAGCACTCCTGCCTCGCCAGGGCGAGCCTGCCGAATGGGCGGACTCACCAAGAAACGTGTATTCGACCGAGATGAGACCGTTGCCCCGGCCTTGTCCCCAGCTCACGGTCAGGTTGTTGCTCACGTGCGTGAAAATGCAGATGTCGACATCTTCGAAGTAGCCGTCGCGAACGAACCAGGCTTTCGTCGCCACCAGCTCCTCGGCCACCCCCGGCCAGAGCCTGAGCGTTCCCTCTATTCCTTCGCGCTCCATGATGCGCTTCACCACGAGAGCGGCGGTGACGTTCACCGCCTGGCCGGAATTGTGGCCCTCGCCGTGGCCGGGAGCTCCCTCGATCACCGGGTCATGATAGGCGACACCCGGCTTCTGGGACGCCTTTGGAATACCATCGATGTCGCTTCCGAACGCGATCACCGGCTTGCCCGAGCCCCAGGTTGCCATCCAGCCGGTGGGGATCCCGGCAATTCCTTCCTCGACCTCGAAGCCGTTCTCCACGAGAATGTCGACGACGTAGCGGGAGGTCTCGAACTCCTGCATCCCGAGCTCGCCGAAGCTGAAAATCGAGTCCACCATCTCCTGGGTGAACTTCGCCATCTCGCCAACCTGGGCGCCCGCCGCGTCCTTCAGCTCATCGAGCTTCGCGTCCGTCTGCGCGAAGGCCGGAACAGCCAGGGCTACGAAAAAGCCCGCCAGCATGAGTCTTTTCAACATTGTGGTCTCCTTCCGAGACCCTCACCCGGCTGCGACGGCTTCGCCGCCGAGCCTCAGGTCGGCACGGATTCTAGATCACCGCACGCCAAATCTCGACTCGCGAGCGAGCGCGCGCTACTGTAGAGGGAACCTCACAGAGCAGCGAAGCCGCAACCAATGGAATCCGCGGAAGGGCTGTTTCGGGAAATTCAACGCAGAGGCGCGGAGACGCAGAGGAAAAGTCAGCGAGGAGAACCCTCCGAAGAAAACAGCAAAGAGAGCACACGGAACCTCGGAATTCTGGAACACCGGAAACCGGCGAGGAATCAAGAAGAGAGACCGCAATGGGCAACCGCTGGCGGTTTGCTCAAACCCAGCGCACACTCTGCGACTTTGCGTTAGTTTCCCCGTCTTGCAGTGAGTCCGATGGTCATGTCGGCGTGGAGGTCCAGCTTCCGCGGGACGCTCACGAGCTCACCACAATCGTACTCCGCCCAGAGAGAGTCCGTAAGCGACGCTTCGACCAGCTCCTGATACCTTGGAAAAAGCCGACGTTCGAGCGCCGACACTTTGTCAGGGTCGGACTTCGTCTTCGGCCGCCGGCCCACCAGAGCACAGCAGTCCTTTACCGGCTCCAGAGAAATCTCGTAGGTTCCGATCTCCCGGGCCAGCTCCATGATCTGCTGCTTGTCGTGAGCGACCAGTGGACGCAGAACGGGAGCTTCCACCGCCCGCGCACTCGTGATCAGGTTCTCGAGGGTCTGTGACGCCACCTGGGCAAGGCTGTCACCGGTGACCAGTGCCATCGCACCGATCTGGCCTGCCAGACGCTCCGCTGCGCGAAACAGGAATCGACGGAACAGGATGGCGCCGTAGCCGGCGCCCCGGTCCGGCATCGCCAGATCGAAATGGACGTAGGGAACCACGAAGAGCCGCGTGCGAAGTGTGAAGACGCTCAACCGCTTCGCCATGCGCGCCATGGCTGAGCCGCCGAAGTCTCTTTCCTCGGCATGGGCGGCACTCATGTGGAGAAGATCCACCGTGCATCCGCGTCGAGCCAGCAGGAAAGCGGCAACGGGAGAGTCGATACCGCCGGACAGCAGGCTAAGGACATGACCGGCAGTGCCGACCGGGAGCCCGCCGACGCCCTTGAGCCGATCCGCGTACAGGAACGTCGTATCGGGATAGACATCGACGTGAAACGTGCAATCCGGTCTCTCGAGATCCACACGCTTCCATTCACTTCGCAGTCGGATCACGTCGCCGAGCCAACGCTCCATTTCGAGCGAGCCACAGGGAAATTGCTTGTCCACCCGGCGCGCCCGGACCGCGAAGCTCCGCTCCGGCGCGAACTGCTCTCGCGCCAGCTGAAGGATGACCTGCTCCATCAGCTCCCGTGTGAGACTTCCACCCTCCAACAGCCGTCCCGTCTCGATGGCGATGGCTGGCGCGATCGAGTCCACGCCGATGATCTCCAGAAGCGCGTCCTTCACTTTTTTGAAGTCTTCGAGGGTGCCGGTCCCAACCTCCACCTGAACCCGCCCCCGCGGGGAGAGCACCTTCCACGGCACGCCGAGGCGTTGAAGGCGGTGCCGCGTATTGGTCCGGAGGGCAGAGAGAAACTCCCCCCGGTTCGCCCGCTTCAACGTGATCTCGGGAGAGCGAAGGAGGATTTGCCGCGGCAAGCTCGAGACGGACGTCTCCTGCAGTTCCGGATACGTTTCTACTGACATCGATCCCGGTCCTTCTACGGAAGTGAACCGAAGGAGGCAGGGCTCAACTGTCCCCCTCACCCACTTTCCTCGCGGCCAGCGCGCAATTCCTATTATAGATGACGCTGCCATGCCACGTTTCCTGCTGACACTTGCTGTGATCCTCGTCGCGTTCGCGCTCGATACCGACGCGTCGACCCGACCCAATCTTGCAGCCTCCTCCGCCCAGGTACAACCCGACATCGACGGGCTGCTGACGGAAGCCATCTGGGACCACACGGCACGGGCGAGTCATTTCATCCAGGCAGAGCCACGGCCGGGGCTGCCGGCGGACAAGCAGACCGAAGTGTGGATCGTTTTCACCGAGAGCCACCTCCTCATCGGCGCGCGGATGTACGACGATGAGCCGGAGCACATCGTCGGCACGGAGTACCAGCGAGACGCCATCCTGGACGCGGAGGACAACTTCGAGGTCTACCATCGTAAAGGTGACCATCTACGCCTCGCCGTTCTGATGACATTACTGCATCGTCACGCGCTCACTCTTCGTTCCCGCCTACGCCCTCCGGGCTTCGGCGAGGTCCCGACGAAGCCTTGGCGAAGTCGGACGCGCGCGGCGTGCTATCGGCCCATTCGGGCCGGTCTCGCGGCAGATGATTTGGCTGCCGCGCGGCAGGCTGCCTGGCGCGTTCGTGTGAAGGAGATTGGGTACTGGCGAAACGTGCCCGCTAAGAATCGGCCCTTTTTCTGGACATGCGTCTTTTCCGCCAAAGCTGCCCGCCCACAAGCCCCGCAAACGCACCGAGCAGGAATACCCCGACCAGCAGAACGATAAGGGACATGCTGAGCTCCCACCACAAGAATCGAACCGTGATCACTTCCGTGTTCTGCACGGATGAAGACCAGGATCAGGACGACGAGGAGGGCGACGAGTTTGGCCGGTTTCACGTCACGGCTACCTTACCAGGTTTTCGATCGCACGGTCCCGAACCGACCAGGCGAGGTCCCCACGTCGCCAGAATAGAAAAAGGGTGCGACCTCTCCGGGTCGCACCCATGAGTCGAGAGGCGAGACGTCGTACTACTTCGAAGTCTTTCGTCTTCGGCTAATACCCAGCGCGGCCAGACCGATGAGCAATGCTGACCAAGTTACGGGCTCAGGTACCTGCTGCACTTCGAACACGGACAGGATGTTCTCATTTCCTGCGCCGACCGTCAGGTCCATCGAGGGCGCGTTGGTCGTGATCGGCAGTTGGAAGTCGACACCGACCCGGTTCACGCCGGCAATAACCGCATGCGGAAGGAAGTTGGAAACGGTGCGACCCCCTCCATCCGTCGGACCGGCCGCGAACGAGATGCCGTAAGTCGACACGAGAAGGTTCATGTTGGCGACCTGAAAGCCGGTCCCGTTGTCCGCGAGGAAGATGGCTCCGCTACCCTGCGCAACGAAATTCACGGAGTTCTCCAGAAGTCTTTGATTGTCTCCGAAGGAGATGGGACGGTCCGAGCCCGCGCCGTCGTCCGTCCACAACGAGGAGTCACTCACGAACACGCCTCGCTGGCTCGCGAAAGCCTGAATCGCCGCCCTCTCGGCAGCCGAGTAGCTGTGGTTGTTCTGCGAGTAAGGCGTCATGAAGATGGCGCCATCGAGGCCAGCGAGACTGGCAGCGTTGAAAGAGTTCAGGGTGACCAGGGTGTGACCCTGGTTGATGATGGCCTGCCGCAGCTGATCGAAGTTGCCGCCAGTCAGTTTGGCGGCGTTGTCGAAGCCGTGAACTCCGTCTATGCCAATGACCGCCGCCGAGGCGGATGGCGCCCAGGACAGAGCACACAACAACGCGCCGGCGAGGACGGCCAAAGGGGGTTTTGGTGTTTCATGGAACGAGTTTCTCCTATGATCGATAAACGTATCTCCGAAAAGACTACAAGCAAGTTGCAGGCCAGAATCTCGCATAGGAAGCAAGTTACTATTTGTCAATTGGTTGCCGTTCTTGCTCATCCCCTTCCCATTTGCGCGGGCGAAAGCAATTCCGACGTTCATCGGGGGCTACGATCCACACCGTTCGTGAGAAGACTAACGGGCCGAAGTGTTTAGAAGAGACACTCGGCCGAGACGGCAAACTGTAAGATATGCCGACATTCGTGCCGGTTCTCCCCCTGGACGGAGGTCAACGCCAAGCTTGTTATAATTGCTCACCATGCGTCTCACGCTCCCGGTCCTTCTCCTGGCGGCGAGTGCGTCGTGGGCGGGGCCAGAAAAGGTCGCCATCCGGGGAAACGCGATCTGTCTGAGTGCCGAGGGCAAGCCTTCGAGCTCCGAGGACGACTGCACGATGGAGAACGGTTTCGTGTTCCAGAGCCACGAGGGCAAGGAGTATCGTCTCTCCGCGTCGGATCCGCGCGTAGAGATGCTCACCGACCCGCGCGTCCGCCATCAGGAGCTCGAGATCGAGGGCTGGCTGAAAGACTCCGGCGACGTCGAGATCGTCAAGCTCTACTCGATCAAAGACGGCGACCGGTACGACCCGCATTACTTCTGCGCGACGTGCAACATCACTGCACATACCCCGGGCCTGTGCTGGTGCTGCCGCCAGCCGTTCGAGTTCCGAGAGACCCCAGTCCCAGCCAAGACCCGCTAGCCGCGGCAGCTTGATTCTGGTGACTCTCCGGACTAATCTGACCGGAGTATAATCCCGGTGTCGTGAGAGACACCGTGTCGCGAATCCTTCCCTGGTTCTGCCTCGTCAGCATGATCCTGGCGCTCTACGGTGCCTTTCTGTACGCGCCACGTGAGGCGACGATGGGCGACGTCCAGCGCATCTTCTACTTCCACTTGCCCGCCTGGTGGCTCGCCGGCATCGCATTCGGCCTCAACTTCATTGCAAGCATCACCTACCTGGTGACCGGGAAACGCTCGGTGGACAACCTGGCGCTGGCCAGCGCAGAGGTAGGCGTCTTGTTTACGAGTGTCGGCCTGGTCACGGGACCCATCTGGGCCAAGTACGCCTGGGGCGTGTTCTGGACCTGGGACATGAGGTTGACCTTCGCTCTCGTGCTGTGGCTGCTCTACGTCTCCTATCTGATGCTGCGGCGTTACGTGCCAGAGGAAGAGAAGCGGGCCAAGCTCGCCGCGGTGCTCGGGATCATCGCCTTCGTCGACGTTCCTCTCGTGTGGTTCTCCATCCGGTGGTGGCGTACACAGCACCCCCAGCCGGTCATCGGCAGCGGGGAAGAGTCCGGGATGGAGCCCGAGATGTGGCACGCCATGTACGTCTCGCTCGCCGCATTCACTTTGCTGCTGTTCTGGCTTCTCCAGAGGCGCATGGCGCTCGAATCGGCACGCCAGGAGATCGACTACCTCTACAAGGAGCTGGACGTATCGTGATCTATCTCTTCTCCGCCTACACCGTCACGTGGCTCATCCTCTTCGCCTACATCTGGTCGCTGTCCGGCAAGCAGGACAAGCTGAACCGTGAGATGGAGACGCTTCGAAAGCTCGTCGACGAGAAGCAGCTCTAAAGCGAACAGGTTTTGCGTGGAGGAGGTCGAGTGCGATGAAGTAGGGGGAGGAGAGTAGCCGCTTGCACCAGGTAACGAACCCTCCTCCAAGCTCCATGGCTCCACGACGCGAGGCCTCGGCGATCTCGACGAGAGTCATCGTTGGAATGTAGATTGCTGCGGCACCCGCATCGGCCCGCTCGAAATGTCTCCTTGCCTTCTTGCCCAGTTTTCGATGCCGTTGCGTGGCGTACCAGATCAGCGCGTGGCTATCCGTGACAGCCAACTCGGCCATGCTCTAGAACTCGTCCGCCTTGGCAGCTGAGCGTGCGCGCTCATCCGACTTGATGTCCAGGAGCGCCTGCTCCAGCTCGTCATCCGTGAGCGCGCTCGTCATACTCCCCGCGAGCTTGAATTTGCTATCCGCTCGCTCCGCAGCGGCGGCCACGATGGCTTCCAGATAGAGCAAGTGCCCCTCCGTGACCAACGCAAGGCGCTCTTTCATGTCTCGGTGCTCGATGAACACGGCCTTCCCGGGTGAGCGGCGCAGGTATCTGGCGAGCTCCGGCAAGCGAGCTCGTGCCTCGGAGATACTGATACTTCGTGACATGGAAGCATTGTACAACGTAAAGTACAGATCGACCAATCTCGCCCGGCAGATCGGCGACGGATCAGTCAACGGGGACGAGACGTTTCAGCTCCTCGAACCAGTTGAGGACGACTTCCACTCGCGTGGGCGAGAACTCTTCGGTCCGCTCGATGAGCATGAATGTCTCGCCGTCGGGCGAGATATCGTAGTTACGGCTCCCCACGGTCGTAATCCACCACTGGGAGCGGCTGGCGGATGACGTCGTTATGAGCCAGGACACAGGACGTGAGAAAAAATTAGTTATTGACTAGCGGTACCGCTATGTTATAGAATGGCGGTTCATTGGGATACGTGACGAAGCTGCAGGTGATCAAGCGAGCCAACGACACCCGTCAGTGCTATGTGATTTGCCCGTCGCCTTTAGCGCAGGCGCTAGAGATGGAGCAGGGCGAGGAGCTGGAGTGGGTGGTGGAGGATCGAAACACCCTGATTGTGCGTCGGACGCCAAAGGCGAAGCGAGGGAGAAAGCGGGGTAGACGTGGGTGATAACCAAACGTCGCTTCCCGGCTTTCCGAGTCCGCGAAAACGGAACGATGGTGATGACGGCGATGAGGGAGAACGCGCGACACAGGCTCGGTTGAAGGTGGTCGATCGCGCGCAGCTGCTGCTGCGGACGGTGGACGTGGAGCGATTGATCCCAGAGGATGACCCAGCGCGTGCGATCTGGGAGTTCGTGGGTTGGCTGGATCTCAGCGGGTACACGGAGCAGATCCGCTCCGTCGCGGGTGGCGCAGGCCGGCCCGCGTTCGATCCGCAGCTACTGGTGAGCCTGTGGGTCTACAGCTACAGCCAGTCCGTGAGTTCGGCCCGCGCCATTGAGCGGCTGTGCGAGCATCATCCGGCTTATCAATGGCTCACCGGAATGCAGAGCATCAGTGCGCACACGCTATCGGACTTTCGGGTGACCCATTCGGAGGCCCTACACGAGTTGTTTGTGCAAACTTTGGGGCTTCTGAGTGCAGACGGATTGATCACGCTCGAGCGAGTCATGCTGGATGGGACGAAGGTGCGCGCGAATGCTTCGTCGAGTGGATTTCGCAGCAAGCCTCGTGTGGAGGCGTATCTGAAGGATGCGCGTGAGGCGGTCGAGGCTCTCGAAGCACAGACGGAGGAGGAATCGAGCCGGCAGATGCAGGCAGCACAGCAACGCGCCAGGCGAGAGAGACAGGAGCGTCTAGAATCAGCGTTGAAGGAGTACGACAAGCTGGACGCCGCCAAAAGCCGCGTAAAACGCGTGAGCACGACCGATCCCGACGCGCGGGTGATGAAACAAGCCGAGGGCGGCTCCGCACCTAGCTACAACGTCCAGGTCTCAACGGATGCCGCGCACGGCCTGATTGTCGACATCGATGCCACGCAGGCCGGCAGCGATTATCAGCAGCTGACGCCCGCCATACAACGGCTTGAGCAGAGCATGCACCGCGCGCCCGAGCAGATGGTCGTAGATGGGGGCTACATCAGTAGCAACAACATCACGGAGATGGCGAAGCGCGACATCGATTTCGTCGGTCCCCAATCCGAGAACAAGGCAGCAGAGGCTAATCGGCGCAAGTCGTATAAGCACCACGGCGTGAGTCCGGAATACGAGGCGTCGAAGTTTGTCTTCGATACGGAGACCAACACGTATGTGTGCCCGCAGGGCAAGCACTTACGCTACGACGCCAAGCAGGAAAGGGCATCGATTCTTTGGCTTGTGTGTGCCGGCAACAGTTCCAGCTCGACCCAGTCAAGGTCTCGTTCTCCGCCATCAACGTGAGGATCCGTGCGCCGGTGTCGTCACTGTGAACCAGCGGCCGGTTCGCGGCTATCGTCTCCATGTGGCGGAAGACCGGGAACACGGCATTCGCCATCGCTTCGACCCGCTCGAACTGCGTGGAGGCGGCAAACGGAACCCCCGCCCACTTTTGCCACTGCGCCAGGCGGTGGTGGGGCATGCCCGTGGCGTAGCGCAACACCGAAACGACCGCGTCCACACTCGGATGGTACTTGCTCGCCCAGGCCTGAGACGGAAGTGGCGCTGTGAACGTCTTCTGGCAACTTGCGCATCGCAGCATCTGGCGCTCGTACACCGTCGCCTGGATCGGCGGCTGAGCCTTCAGCTCCACATCCTTGTTCGCCGCATGGGTGTCGTAGAGCTTGCCCCGGCACAGTGGCTCGGGGCAGGGGCCGCTCGCCTTCAGCTCGGGATGCGAAACCGCTACGTGCTCGGCACCAGGGTAGTCCTTGGCCCCGTTGCGCCCGTGGCCCTTGTTCTTCCCTTTCCCCTTTGCCTTCGTGCGTTTCGCGCGACGTTCCGTTGTCGCCATGCCAGCGCCTCGACGATGGCGACATCGCAGCAGATGACGCACCGCCTCGAGCAGCACCGGACACGCATCCTCGGGAATCTCCCCTTTCGACAGCCGCTCTTCCAGGCGCAGGAGCTCGGCCCGCTCGAACCTTCATCGCGAAACGCCGAGCTCTCGGCGAAACTCACGCACCAGCGGATACACCAAGCATGTTTTCACCGCTTCGGCTTTTCTCTTGTGCCGGTCCATCCGGCCCCGGCCCGAAGTCACTCCCACCTCCACCCAGTTCGCTGCCAGATAGCACGTCCCCTCGTAACGCTCCCTCTCCACAAACGTCTCGAGCAACACCGGCCTCACCCCGTAGGCTTCCTCCCAGTCATCGACCACCACTCGCGCTGCCAACGACAGCACGTGACTCGCGAGGCCTTTGATGGAAAGCCACGGCAGGATCAGGAACCGACTGTTGTTGACCACCCGGGGAAGGTTCTTCTGCCGCGTTGCGTCATCCCAACCGATGAAGCCGTCACGCGCCTGAAGCCACCGCGCCGCCGAGGAGAACTGCACGCACCCACAGAGCTCCCGCCGAGGATTCGACATCCAGACCAAGTACCGCAGGTGCGCGCCAAAGGCCACCTTGTGGCCCAGGTAGTGGTAACGCGCGACCAGTTCCCTCCATAGCGCTCGCTCCTCAGCGTTCGCCACCAAGCCCAGCATCACCGGAGCGACGTCCGATAGCTTGCCCTCACGCCGTGGCCGCTCGCGACCAGCCTTCGTGTAGTGGATGCTCGTCGGTCCGCGGCGCCGCTGCTCGTGACGCGGGGGCAACGTCACCAGCCCCTTCGCTTCGACAACCTCCAGGTACTCGTAGCATTCCCGGGTCTTGAGATTGCCGTTCCGACGAACCCACCCCAGGCCCTCACAGATCGTGCGCGCCAGCTCGTGCCGGGACAGACCACACGTGGCGATGATCTCCGTCAGCACGCTCCATTCCTCGGCGGTCACGGTCGTGCCGCAAAAGGTGGGTCGCTTGGCTGCGGTGTCGAGTGCAGCGTTTCCTGCCTGGGTCACTGTTTTCCTCCCAGCCTGAGGTTACACAGTCAGCCAGCGTTTGTCCAGTCCTTTTTTCCCTCTCTCTCTGCCCGCGAGAAAAACAACACACCCGGCGTTCAGCTTACCGAATCGCCCCCACATTCTCACGCACTACTACCGCAAGGACACCGAGGAACGGGCCGAGCAGCGGGAAAGCCGAAGCCCATAGCAAACGGCGTTGTGGCATCGCACCCTTCGAGCTCCACTCGACGGCGCCGAGGCGAAGCTCGCCGCCCTCCGTCGTTGACTCGAAGCGCAATCGTGCGTAGGCCCGGAGCCGATCCGATGGAAGCTCGAACCGGATTCGCCGCTCCGCGGGTGACGGCGGCACGCCGATTTCGTGGAGCGTCTCGTCGTCGAACTGGACGCGCAGCTGGCCGGAGCCCTCCTCGGCGACGAGCGTCATCGTGCCGGGGCCCGTGACCGTTGCGGGAAGGTAGGCGCGAGCGCGTCGCTCCATCCTCCGCCACGTCCGCCTGTCCTCCCATCGCCATCGGTTGCCGAGCCCTGGACGTACGGCGCGTCGCCGGGGCCGACCTCGAGCCGCAGAACCGGCGCGAGCCTCAGAAGAGCGATGGCGAAGAGTGGTGAAGCCAGAAGAAGAAGAGCGCCGGCTGCGAGACTCTGAAGCCGCATTCCGTCAGTACACGACCGCGCCGCCGTCGATGTTGATGGCCTGACCGTTGATACTGCGAGCGTCCTCCGATGCGAGCATCAACGCCACCGCCGCGACCTCTTCCGCCTCGACCAGGCGATTCTGCGGCGAGAGCTTCGCGAGCCAGGCGGTCGCTTCCTTCTCGGACTGGCCCGTCTTCCTGGCGATGTTGGCCGCCGCACGCGCCGCCATGTCCGTGGCGACGAAGCCCGGACATACCGCGTTTACGGTGACGCCAAGCGGTGCCATCTCCAGGGACAGCGCCCGGGTAAAGCCAATGAGCCCGTGCTTGCTCGCGCAGTACGCCGCCGTGTACTGGAATCCCACTTTTCCGGAAGTGGAGGCGATGTTGATGATACGACCCCAACCCCGTTCGACGATGCCGGGGAGAAAGGCGCGGGTGACGCGGAAGGCGCCGGTCAGGTTCACGTCGAGGTGGCGATTCCAGTGATCGTCGTCCATGTCCGCCACCTTCACGCTCTCCGCGATGCCGGCGTTGTTGACAAGGATGTGAAGCGCACCGAACCGGTCGGTCACCGCTTCCCGCGCTTCGTCGATCGAGCTCTGGTCGGTCACATCCATCGGGACCGCGAACGCGGTGCCGCCGTCGGCAACGATATCCTCTTGGAGCGCAATCAGCTCGTCCGTGGAACGGGCGGCGAGCGCCAGCCCGGCGCCTTCACGCGCATAGGCGAGCGCAATCGCCCGTCCAATCCCGCGACTGGCACCGGTGATTAGCGCCTTCTTGTTTTCTAACTTCATAGCGGACTCAAAACAGCTGGCTCAGTCGGGGCCACCAGCCGTAGAAGAGGATCATCACGATGGCCGCGGGAATCATCCAGCGAATCCAGAAGATCCACAGGCCACCGACTTTGATGTCCGAACCCTCGTGGATCTCTGCGAGGAGCCGTCCTCTCGACACACACCATCCGAGCGCCATCAGTGTAAGCGCACTGCCCACCGGTTGCATCGTCGAGCCCCAGACGAGATCGTTCCACATGAGAAAGTCCGAGCTCGCCATCGAAGGGAGCGCCACAATCAGCTCCGCGACCACGATCACGACGAGTGCCCGGGTGCGTCTCCATCCGAGGTAGACCGCGAGCCCATCGACGAGGACTTCCACCGCCGCCATGGCCGACAGGAAGGCGGCGAGATACAAAGCGCCGAAGAAGACCGCGCCGACGATGCTGCCCGCCGGCATCTGTGCGAACACGACGGGGAGGGTCACGAACAGAAGGGAAGGCCCGCTTGTCGGGGCGACCCCCACTGCGAACACTGCAGGAAGAATGGCCAGCCCGCCCAGCATCGCGGCTCCGAGGTCTGCGAGCGCCGTGGCGACCGCTGTCCGGGGGATGTCTTCTTCCTTGCGGAGATAGCTGCCGTAGAGCAGGAAAAACGTGCCTCCGAGGGAGAGACTGAAGAACACCTGCCCCAGAGCCGCGAGAGCCGTTTCCGGCGTCAGTTTCGAAAAGTCGGGGAGCAGAAAGAAGCGAAGCCCCTCCTCGGCGCTGGGGAGGGTCACCGAGCGGGCGATCACGGCCAGGAGCGAGACGAACACCACCGGCATCACGATACGAGACACGGACTCGATGCCGCGACGTACCCCGAAACGCAGCACCCAGGCGATGGCCAGGAGCGTGGCGAGGGTGACCGCCACGTTCCAGCCGGTGATACTGCCCAGGTGGGCGGTGAAGAAGCCGTCCGGATCGGCTCCGGCCGTGCCCACGAACAGCGTTTCGAGGGCATAGAACAAGACCTGTCCCACCACGAGGGTGTAATAGGACGTCGCCATGAAGATCGTGATGAAGAGCGCGACGCCGATGGCCTTGCCGAATGGCATCCCGACGGCGGTGAAGGCGCCGGCAGGGCCCTGCCGCGTCATTCGCCCGAGCGTCCACTCGGCCATGATGGCTGGAATTCCGAACAGAAACGCGAATACGAGATAGAGCAGGACGAACGCCGCTCCACCGTACTTTCCGGCCATGTAGGGGAAGCGCCAGACGTTGGCGAGGCCGACCGCGACGCCGATGAGCGCCATGACGGAGCCGAAGCCAGATCCGAAGGTTTCTCGCTGCCCGGCAGCCACGTCACCCTTTATGCATGCTTCGGCGCGGGTGCGATCCCGACGAGCAGAACCAGTCGTTCCGGTGTTTCGTTCCGAACCCCGTGCTCCTCACCGACGGGGGCGAGAACCGCTTGACCGGGACCGATCTCACGTCGCTCGTCGCCGACCTGGATGCGGGCATGTCCCTCCAGCACGAGGTAGAACTTGGAGGCGTCGTCATGACGATGGACCTTCTGCGCCTGTCCCGGCTCCAGGCAGTACACGTCCAGGAAGAACTGGGACGTTGAGAAGAGGTTCACCTTCTGCATCTTCTCGGGTGAAAACCGACGTGCGTCGAAGATCGTTCTGATTTCCATGTTCCCGTCCGGGAAGCTCCAGCGGATCTAGCCGGAGACGGTTTTCAAGTAGTCGCGGGCCTCGATGGCCTGACCCGTGACGGAAGCTGACTCGTCGGATGCGAGGTAGACGAAGACTTCGGAGATATCCTCCGGTGTCGGAAGCGTCATCGGGTCCTCGTCCGGATAGGCGCTCGCTCGCATGTCGGTGCGGGTCGCCCCGGGATTGACGCTATTGACGCGGACGCCGTGCGGCTCGAGCTCGATGGCGAGCACCTGGGTGAAGCCCTCCAGCCCGAATTTCGACACCGCGTAGGGGCCCCAGTTCGCTTTGCCCTTTCGACCCACGCTGGAGCTCACATTGATGATGGAGCCGGAGCCCCGCGCGGTGAGCGCCGGGATGAGGGGGCGGGTGACATAGAAGAGACTCGAGGTGTTCACGCGCAGCACCTCGTCCCATGTCTCGACGTCCAGATCGACCACCGGGGAGCGTTTGCCCAGGATACTGGCGTTGTTCACGACGACGCTCAGATCGGGAAAGCGCTCGAGAGCGCTCTCGGCGAGCCGCCGGGCATCATCGGGATCCGCGATGTCAGCGGCGAGACAGGCCACGTCATCCTCGCTGGCGGCCTCCGATCGAAGCTCTTCCGCGGCGTGGTGGAGCTGTTGGTTGCCGCGCGCGCACAGGAAAACGCGCGCTCCTTCCCGCAGAAAGACGGAGGCGAGCCCTTTGCCGATTCCCTTGCTTGCCCCGGTGATGAGAGCCGCTTTTCCTTGCAGTCGTTCGCTCACAGTAGGCTCATTGTATTGACTGAGTGCCGCGCTCGACAACCGTAGTCGCAGGAGTTGCGGAATCGTCCTTGTTTCTCTGCGCCTCCGCGTTGAGTTCTTCCTTTCTTGACGGCACTCGCGCGGGCGGGTCAAGATAGGCGCTCTTTGATGAGCCCGCCATCCCTCAGCGTCGTTCTGCCCGTCTATAACGAAGAAGCCAACCTGGCCGAGCTGCATCGGAGGCTCGAATCTTCTCTGGCCGAGCTCGATTCGTTCGAGCTCCTCTACGTCAACGATGCGAGCACGGACGGATCGCAGAAGATCCTGGAGGATCTGGTGGCAACACACCCTCATGTCCGTGTGCTCGTCTTCAGCCGCAACTTCGGACATCAGGTCGCCCTGACCGCGGGGCTCGATCACGCGCGCGGCCAGGCGGTCGTAACGATGGATTCGGACCTCCAGGATCCGCCCGAGCTCATTCCCGAGATGGTGTACAAGTGGCGTAAAGGATACGACGTCGTCTACGCCCAGCGCCGCCGCCGTCCCCGCGAGTCATGGTTCAAGCGCTCGACGGCTTACGTTTTCTACCGGGGTCTCGGCGCGGTGGCGAATGTGCGCGTGCCGCCCGACATCGGAGACTTCCGTCTTCTCTCGCGACAGGCGGTCGATGCGCTGAAAAAACTGGGGGAGCGACGGCGCTTTCTGAGGGGACTCACCAGCTGGGTGGGCTTTCGTACCGCGTCGGTCCTGTACGATCGCCCGGCCCGCTCGCGAGGGGAGAGCAACTATCGTCTGCTCGACATGGTGCGGCTGGCCTTGACCGCAACGTTCAGCTTCAGCAACTGGCCGATCACCCTGGTCGGCGTCGGTGGAATGGCGGTTTGTCTGGCCGCGCTGATCGGTTTCGTGGCTGGATTCTCCGGCGTGGCCGCCGGACTCTTCTTCCTCGGAGCGGTGTGTCCTTGCGGTAGTAGTGCGTGAGAACGTGGGGGCGATTCGGTAAGCTGAACGCCGGGTGTGTTGTTTTTCTCGCGGGCAGAGAGAGAGGGAAAAAAGGACTGGACAAACGCTGGCTGACTGTGTAACCTCAGGCTGGGAGGAAAACAGTGACCCAGGCAGGAAACGCTGCACTCGACACCGCAGCCAAGCGACCCACCTTTTGCGGCACGACCGTGACCGCCGAGGAATGGAGCGTGCTGACGGAGATCATCGCCACGTGTGGTCTGTCCCGGCACGAGCTGGCGCGCACGATCTGTGAGGGCCTGGGGTGGGTTCGTCGGAACGGCAATCTCAAGACCCGGGAATGCTACGAGTACCTGGAGGTTGTCGAAGCGAAGGGGCTGGTGACGTTGCCCCCGCGTCACGAGCAGCGGCGCCGCGGACCGACGAGCATCCACTACACGAAGGCTGGTCGCGAGCGGCCACGGCGTGAGGGCAAGCTATCGGACGTCGCTCCGGTGATGCTGGGCTTGGTGGCGAACGCTGAGGAGCGAGCGCTATGGAGGGAACTGGTCGCGCGTTACCACTACCTGGGCCACAAGGTGGCCTTTGGCGCGCACCTGCGGTACTTGGTCTGGATGTCGAATCCTCGGCGGGAGCTCTGTGGGTGCGTGCAGTTCTCCTCGGCGGCGCGGTGGCTTCAGGCGCGTGACGGCTTCATCGGTTGGGATGACGCAACGCGGCAGAAGAACCTTCCCCGGGTGGTCAACAACAGTCGGTTCCTGATCCTGCCGTGGCTTTCCATCAAAGGCCTCGCGAGTCACGTGCTGTCGTTGGCAGCGCGAGTGGTGGTCGATGACTGGGAGGAAGCCTACGGGGTGAGGCCGGTGTTGCTCGAGACGTTTGTGGAGAGGGAGCGTTACGAGGGGACGTGCTATCTGGCAGCGAACTGGGTGGAGGTGGGAGTGACTTCGGGCCGGGGCCGGATGGACCGGCACAAGAGAAAAGCCGAAGCGGTGAAAACATGCTTGGTGTATCCGCTGGTGCGTGAGTTTCGCCGAGAGCTCGGCGTTTCGCGATGAAGGTCGAGCGGGCCGAGCTCCTGCGCCTGGAAGAGCGGCTGTCGAAAGGGGAGATTCCCGAGGATGCGTGTCCGGTGCTGCTCGAGGCGGTGCGTCATCTGCTGCGATGTCGCCATCGTCGAGGCGCTGGCATGGCGACAACGGAACGTCGCGCGAAACGCACGAAGGCAAAGGGGAAAGGGAAGAACAAGGGCCACGGGCGCAACGGGGCCAAGGACTACCCTGGTGCCGAGCACGTAGCGGTTTCGCATCCCGAGCTGAAGGCGAGCGGCCCCTGCCCCGAGCCACTGTGCCGGGGCAAGCTCTACGACACCCATGCGGCGAACAAGGATGTGGAGCTGAAGGCTCAGCCGCCGATCCAGGCGACGGTGTACGAGCGCCAGATGCTGCGATGCGCAAGTTGCCAGAAGACGTTCACAGCGCCACTTTCGTCTCAGGCCTGGGCGAGCAAGTACCATCCGAGTGTGGACGCGGTCGTTTCGGTGTTGCGCTACGCCATGGGCATGCCCCACCACCGCCTGGCGCAGTGGCAAAAGTGGGCGGGGGTTCCGTTTGCCGCCTCCACGCAGTTCGAGCGGGTCGAAGCGATGGCGAATGCCGTGTTCCCGGTCTTCCGCCACATGGAGACGATAGCCGCGAACCGGCCGCTGGTTCACAGTGACGACACCGGCGCACGGATCCTCACGTTGATGGCGGAGAACGAGACCTTGACTCAAGGCAAAGGCGAGCGCACGGGCATCTTCACCACGGGCATTGTTGCCCGCGGCTTGGACGCCACGCTTGCTCCGATCATCCTGTACGCGAGCGGACGACGGCATGCGGGCGAAAACATGGACCGGCTCCTGAATCAGCGCACCGTTCAGGAGAGCGATGTCATCCATATGGCCGACGCCTCCTCGATGGCACCGCGCTCGCCGCGACGGATTACCGCCAAGTGCATGGTGCACGCACGCCGCTACTTCTTCGAGGCCGAGCCAGCCTTCCCCGAACACTGCGAGCGGGTGCTCGAGGACATCGCGACCATCTACCGCAACGACGACGAAACGCGCGACATGACCTCCGATGCGCGGCTTGCATATCACCAGCAACACAGCCGGCCGGTGATGGATGCGCTCTACGAGTGGATCGAAAAGCAGTTCCGCGAGCGCGTGGTGGAGCCCAACAGCCGCCTTGGAAAAGCCTTTTCCTACGTCAAAAATCACTGGCAAGGGCTAACCCGCTTCCGCGAAGTGCCGGGCGTGCCCCTCGACAACAACGAGGTCGAGCAGGAGCTGAAGCCCTCACAACGGCATCGCAAGAACTCGCTCTTCTTCAAGACCCAGGCAGGCGCCGACGTGGGCGACGTGCTCCTGAGCATGATCCGCACCGCGGTAAAAAACGGTGTCGACCCGGTGCACTATCTGACGAACATCTCCATGCACGCTCGAGACGCTAGAGCAGCACCCGAGTCGTGGCTGCCTTGGAGCTACCAGAAGACGTTGGAAAGGCTCAACCGACCCGCCGCCACGGCTCGGCCATCCCCGCTCGCAGCGGAAGTCCGTTGTAGATAAGCACCGCCAACTGCTCGGCGGGTAGCGCCGCAACGCCATCCGTCGTCTGACGCGGCCACCACTGCAGGCACCCCGTCGAGAAACGCTTCTGGCACAACCAAAAGCCCTGGCCGTCGTAGACCAATAGTTTGAGGGCCGTGCCTGAACGGTTGCGGAAAACGAATAGCGTTCCGAAGGAATGGGTCGAGCTGGAACTGTTGCCGGCACACACAAGCCAAAGAATCGATGCCCTTGCGGAAATCGACGGGCTCGCAGGCAACCAGCACCTTCAGCTGGGGAACGAGCTGGATCATGCTCGGGAGCTGCCTTCCAGCGCGCCGAGCACGAAACGACACACGGCTTCGACCAACTCATTCTCACCCTCGCCGCTCGCCGTCACGACCGTGAGGCTCCCCGCTGCGCTCTCCACCGTCAGACGGCATCTGCTCGCTCCATGCTGAACCTCGCCGAGCGGCGGTGTCATCATGCCGCCCCCTAAGCCCATGCCGAACTGCGGCAGCTCGACGAACGCGTTGCCCGCCTCCGACCAGCATTCTCGCGATCAGATACACGACCGGAAGCTCGAGAGCTCCTGCGAGAAGCGCCACGTGTTTCATCCATGATTCCAGCGTGCGCTCGTCCACGTCCAGCCAGGTGAAGGGCAGGAAGAACACCGGTGAATAGGGAAAGGCGTGGGCTTTGCCGCCCACCCAGCGCGGGTAGGCGGTGTTCATCTGCTTCTGAGTCCAGACGCCTCGTTCCTCGACACTGCCCACGGCGCTGGCGAAGATGCTGGCGTAGAGACGGTGTTGGCGCGTGTCGGCGTAGTAGAAGCTGGGATGAAAGAGCGGGGCTGCCTTGAAAAGGTAGCCCGCCAGAAAGAGAAGCGGAAGCCAGCGCGACGGGGACAGCTTTCTGAGCGCGAGAGTCAGCACCACGGTCGCCCCGAGCGCGGTGACGACCACTGCGCTGTGAACGTGAACCATGCCGAACGGATCCCACGCGAACCAGACCGCCTGCGCCACGACGACGGGAAGGCTGACGGCAACGGAAGTGAGAGCTGAGAATCCCAGAGCCAGCGCCAGGCCGAAGAGACCGATCACGAGCGCACGCGGTTGCCAGACGGACAAAGGGAGGTGGAAGCGCGCCCCTTCCAGACGAAGCCAGTCGACAGCGATTCCGAGGGCTTCCGGCGCCGGATCTTCGGTCGCGAGCTCGAATCGAAGCTCGCCGGTCTCGAGCTCGAGGGGAATCGCTGCGGTACGGAACCGGCCCGAGCGCGCGCTTGCCGAGCGGACCCGGTTGCCGTTGACGAAAATGTGGATGCGGGCGGTTCCCTCCAGGAAGCGCGCGTAGCGGAGCTCGAGCGTGCCCTTCGAGGGCCGAGCAAGGGGTGGCAGCGCGAGGCTCGCCTGCTCACCGGTCCAGCGAAAGCTGACCGGAGGTCTTTCCTCGCTCTCCGTGAACCCGGTGAGGTAGGCGCCGGTCGACGGCCCCACGTCGAACTCGAGCGAGCGCGAGAACAACGAGGCGGCCAGGTAGGCGAGCTCAGTAGTGAGCGCCAGCGCGGCGAAAGCGGCGAGGAGCGGAAGGCAGGACCGACGCCGTCTCATGAGCCGGGATTCTCAAGCGCGCTCCCTCTCTCTTTGGGAGAGGGTTGGGGTGAGGGAAGATGAGACTGCGGCGATCTCGTGGGTCCCCCTCACCCGCAGCCTCGCCGAGGCTGCGACCTCTCCCGGCGGGAGAGGTAACCTATCCTTCATCGTTAGTCTGGACGTCGTGCTCAAAGCGGAAGAGCTATACGCTATTCAGGAGCGCGGGGATCGTCTCATCGCGGCGACCGCTGCCGTCCTGGATTTGCCACTAGTCACCCGCGATCCGCGCATCGCCGATGCTGCGGGCGTCGAAGTCGTCTGGTAGCCTGCCGCTCAGCGCTCCTACGACGGCGCTCCGGATGTAATCTGCATCAATCTTGCACCGGGAGTCGCGGGACCCCTGGCCGTCACAACAGATCGCGGCGACCTTGTGACGGCTCGTGAGTTCCAGGATCCGCTTGACGATGGTCTTGGAGGTTTTGTTGTGGTCGGGGTCGTCCACGTTCAAATGCCATATCGGGTAGGCAATCGAACCGAGGTCGACGAGCATCAATTCGGCTTTCACTGGCATCCTGTTTCCCTCTTCCGGCCTCATGGGGCCTCGCTGTCCTGGCGGGGGCTGGCAGCCCATATACTCATCACGCATCCAGGGGACCTTTCAGGACACTTATACTTAAAACCGTTCGGGGAGTCAACGGATTTTATGCTAAGTTCCTAGTTGTGAGGGAGCCTGTGAAGGTCCGATACTGCCGTCGCTGCGAGACCGCTTTCAGCGTCGAGCCCTCGCATGGGCGCCCACGGGAGCTGTGCTCGGACTGCCGTCCTCCCCTGCCCGCTCCCTGGCGCCAGACCTGCCTCGAGTGCGGGCATAAGCTGACTCACACGCGAAAGGGACGACCTGGCCGGCGCCGCGAATTTTGCCGTGACGCATGCCGACAACGGGCCGGGCGCCGGCGCCGTCTATACCTTGATTAGGACCACTTCAACGCGCGGGGCGGCCGCATCCTTGTACAGTCTGGAACCGTCCCAAGAAATCAGCCACTTGTCGTCTGTGACGATCTGCCGCTTCTCCAGGAAATCCGCAAGTCCCTGGTAGTACCCCACCGCGTCCCCTTGTGCGCGATCGCGGTAGAACGCGGCGTTGCAGTTAACGGGATAGTCGATGGGGGGGCCCGTGACCCCCGCCACCAAAGCGGTGTTCTTCCAGTTCTCCCACGCCCTTGAAGGGAGGATAGTGGGGGAGCGCCGCCGAAAGCGGGTCCCCACGATAATGCGCCCGGTGATGAGACGCCCGGAGTTCTTCTTGGTCCGGGGCGCGCCGTGGATCACGAAAGCGACGCGCTCCATTAGAAGGGGATCGTGTCTTGGGCGTGTCCTTGCGGTAGTAGTGCGTGAGAACGTGGGGGCGATTCGGTAAGCTGAACGCCGGGTGTGTTGTTTTTCTCGCGGGCAGAGAGAGAGGGAAAAAAGGACTGGACAAACGCTGGCTGACTGTGTAACCTCAGGCTGGGAGGAAAACAGTGACCCAGGCAGGAAACGCTGCACTCGACACCGCAGCCAAGCGACCCACCTTTTGCGGCACGACCGTGACCGCCGAGGAATGGAGCGTGCTGACGGAGATCATCGCCACGTGTGGTCTGTCCCGGCACGAGCTGGCGCGCACGATCTGTGAGGGCCTGGGGTGGGTTCGTCGGAACGGCAATCTCAAGACCCGGGAATGCTACGAGTACCTGGAGGTTGTCGAAGCGAAGGGGCTGGTGACGTTGCCCCCGCGTCACGAGCAGCGGCGCCGCGGACCGACGAGCATCCACTACACGAAGGCTGGTCGCGAGCGGCCACGGCGTGAGGGCAAGCTATCGGACGTCGCTCCGGTGATGCTGGGCTTGGTGGCGAACGCTGAGGAGCGAGCGCTATGGAGGGAACTGGTCGCGCGTTACCACTACCTGGGCCACAAGGTGGCCTTTGGCGCGCACCTGCGGTACTTGGTCTGGATGTCGAATCCTCGGCGGGAGCTCTGTGGGTGCGTGCAGTTCTCCTCGGCGGCGCGGTGGCTTCAGGCGCGTGACGGCTTCATCGGTTGGGATGACGCAACGCGGCAGAAGAACCTTCCCCGGGTGGTCAACAACAGTCGGTTCCTGATCCTGCCGTGGCTTTCCATCAAAGGCCTCGCGAGTCACGTGCTGTCGTTGGCAGCGCGAGTGGTGGTCGATGACTGGGAGGAAGCCTACGGGGTGAGGCCGGTGTTGCTCGAGACGTTTGTGGAGAGGGAGCGTTACGAGGGGACGTGCTATCTGGCAGCGAACTGGGTGGAGGTGGGAGTGACTTCGGGCCGGGGCCGGATGGACCGGCACAAGAGAAAAGCCGAAGCGGTGAAAACATGCTTGGTGTATCCGCTGGTGCGTGAGTTTCGCCGAGAGCTCGGCGTTTCGCGATGAAGGTTCGAGCGGGCCGAGCTCCTGCGCCTGGAAGAGCGGCTGTCGAAAGGGGAGATTCCCGAGGATGCGTGTCCGGTGCTGCTCGAGGCGGTGCGTCATCTGCTGCGATGTCGCTATCGTCGAGGCGCTGGCATGGCGACAACGGAACGTCGCGCGAAACGCACGAAGGCAAAGGGGAAAGGGAAGAACAAGGGCCACGGGCGCAACGGGGCCAAGGACTACCCTGGTGCCGAGCACGTAGCGGTTTCGCATCCCGAGCTGAAGGCGAGCGGCCCCTGCCCCGAGCCACTGTGCCGGGGCAAGCTCTACGACACCCATGCGGCGAACAAGGATGTGGAGCTGAAGGCTCAGCCGCCGATCCAGGCGACGGTGTACGAGCGCCAGATGCTGCGATGCGCAAGTTGCCAGAAGACGTTCACAGCGCCACTTTCGTCTCAGGCCTGGGCGAGCAAGTACCATCCGAGTGTGGACGCGGTCGTTTCGGTGTTGCGCTACGCCATGGGCATGCCCCACCACCGCCTGGCGCAGTGGCAAAAGTGGGCGGGGGTTCCGTTTGCCGCCTCCACGCAGTTCGAGTGGGTCGAAGCGATGGCGAATGCCGTGTTCCCGGTCTTCCGCCACATGGAGACGATAGCCGCGAACCGGCCGCTGGTTCACAGTGACGACACCGGCGCACGGATCCTCACGTTGATGGCGGAGAACGAGACCTTGACTCAAGGCAAAGGCGAGCGCACGGGCATCTTCACCACGGGCATTGTTGCCCGCGGCTTGGACGCCACGCTTGCTCCGATCATCCTGTACGCGAGCGGACGACGGCATGCGGGCGAAAACATGGACCGGCTCCTGAATCAGCGCACCGTTCAGGAGAGCGATGTCATCCATATGGCCGACGCCTCCTCGATGGCACCGCGCTCGCCGCGACGGATTACCGCCAAGTGCATGGTGCACGCACGCCGCTACTTCTTCGAGGCCGAGCCAGCCTTCCCCGAACACTGCGAGCGGGTGCTCGAGGACATCGCGACCATCTACCGCAACGACGACGAAACGCGCGACATGACCCCCGATGCGCGGCTTGCATATCACCAGCAACACAGCCGGCCGGTGATGGATGCGCTCTACGAGTGGATCGAAAAGCAGTTCCGCGAGCGCGTGGTGGAGCCCAACAGCCGCCTTGGAAAAGCCTTTTCCTACGTCAAAAATCACTGGCAAGGGCTAACCCGCTTCCGCGAAGTGCCGGGCGTGCCCCTCGACAACAACGAGGTCGAGCAGGAGCTGAAGCCCTCACAACGGCATCGCAAGAACTCGCTCTTCTTCAAGACCCAGGCAGGCGCCGACGTGGGCGACGTGCTCCTGAGCATGATCCGCACCGCGGTAAAAAACGGTGTCGACCCGGTGCACTATCTGACGAACATCTCCATGCACGCTCGAGACGCTAGAGCAGCACCCGAGTCGTGGCTGCCTTGGAGCTACCAGAAGACGTTGGAAAGGCTCAACCGACCCGCCGCCACGGCTCGGCCATCCCCGCTCGCAGCGGAAGTCCGTTGTAGATAAGCACCGCCAACTGCTCGGCGGGTAGCGCCGCAACGCCATCCGTCGTCTGACGCGGCCACCACTGCAGGCGCCCCTTCGAGAAACGCTTCTGGCACAACCAAAAGCCCTGGCCGTCGTAGACCAATAGTTTGAGGGCCGTGCCTGAACGGTTGCGGAAAACGAATAGCGTTCCGAGGAATGGGTCGAGCTGGAACTGTTGCCAGCACACACAAGCCAAAGAATCGATGCCCTTGCGGAAATCGACGGGCTCGCAGGCAACCAGCACCTTCAGCTGGGGAACGAGCTGGATCATGCTCGGGAGCTGCCTTCCAGCGCGCCGAGCACGAAACGACACACGGCTTCGACCAACTCATTCTCACCCTCGCCGCTCGCCGTCACGACCGTGAGGCTCCCCGCTGCGCTCTCCACCGTCAGACGGCATCTGCTCGCTCCATGCTGAACCTCGCCGAGCGGCGGTGTCATCATGCCGCCCCCTAAGCCCATGCCGAACTGCGGCAGCTCGACGAACGCGTTGCCACTTGGAGCTAACGCCGTGACCCGCTCCGCCGCGCTCCGATCCTGTACTGTGCGCGGGGACCGACCCGTAGCACCCGTTCGCCCGTGCCCCTTGAAACGCTTCTCGCCCACAACGGCCCCTCCACTCTCTCGGACCTGTTTGAATCGCGCCGCATTGACTCGGAGATGACTGCAGATCGTGCTCGGCGCATACCGATCGAGCAACCCCAGCGCCGCTTTCCACAACTCCTCCAGGATCAGCCGTCCGTGTGGCTTCGCCCGCCATGCTTCGAACTGTTTCACAACGTCTTCGAGTTCTGCCTTCTTTGAGCGCATCGATGGCCTCCTTGAGCAATCTCTCCGCTCAGCTTACGAACCCAACAGCACCTAAGTCACGCACTGCTGCCGCAAGGACACCTTGGGCTGGCGGTGGTGGCTCCAGCCCCTTCTTCTTTCGCGGGCGCTTATGGCCATCGGCCTGAGAGAGATAGCGGCGCTTCTGCTTGCCCCACGCGCAAGAACAGGGGACGAGGCAGGGGTGTCCGAGCCAGCGGCCGGATCTAATCGTGCTCGGCACGAGTCCAAGCTGGCCGCATTCGTGGCAATTCGTGAGTTTCCGGCAAGCGTGCATGAAAAGGGAAGGTGTTGCGAGCTAGATTTGTCCTCCGAACCCGGAAAGGCAAAGGAGGTCAGAGATGAAAGGAAAGAAGCAGGGAAACGCGCTTCCTATGCGTCTGAATCGAGGAGTTGAGCGTTTCGAGAGATGGCGAGCGACTCGGCAGAAGCGGAGAATCCCGGAAGCAATGTGGAAGGTTGCGGAGGGACTGGCGAGAGAGTTTGGAGTCCATCGGACGTCGCGTGCCTTGAGGTTGAACTACGAAGAGCTGAAGAGGCGCTGGTCGGCATCGGCGGAAGGAGAAGGAAAACCGAGCGCCGAGGCGGAAGCTAGTTCGTTTGTTCGCTGATGGGGCCTGGGCTGGTGGGCGGAGAAGGAGCGGCGGAGTACAAGGGTGTGGACGGCAAGTGGATGCGTGTGGAGTGGAAGGGAGCGAGTCCGGATCTGGCGGCGTTGAGCGAGAGCTTTTTCTTCGGGGGTGGGTCGTGATCCAGGTAACGCCGCAGATGCGGATCTTGTTGGCGGTGGGTGCTGCGGACTTCCGCCGGGGGATCGACGGGTTGGCGCGGATGTGTCGGGAGGAGCTATCACGGGATCCGTTTAGCGGGACGGTGTTCGTGTTCTGCAATCGACGACGGACATCGGTGAAACTGCTCGTCTACGACGGCCAAGGATTTTGGTTATGCCAAAAGCGTCTGTCGAAGGGACGTTTCCGTCACTGGCCTGAGGGAGGAAAGCATCAGAGCCTGGAAGCGCATGAGCTCGGGGTACTGTTGTCGGGGGGTGATCCCGCGGCAGCGAAAGGAGCGCCTCAGTGGCGGCGGGTGGCGGTGCCGGCGTGAGGGTGAGGGAGAAACGAATCGGGGGTTAAAAGGGTTGCGTTCTAGGGAACGATCCGCTAAGCTGCCGTCTGATGAGTGGGGTTCGGTATCGCGGCCGGGAAGTGAGCGAAGCGGATATCGAGTTCATCCGCGAGCTCATCGCCGCCCATCCCAAGGAAAGCCGTCGTGCGCTGTCGTTGAAGCTGTGCGCGGCGTGGCAATGGGTGCAAGCGAACGGCGCACCGTGCGACGCGATCGCTCGAGGGCTTCTGCTCAGCCTTCACCGCTCGTCTCGAATCGAGCTTCCGGAGCCGCGGTACCGGTTCTCGAGGCCGTATCACCGCAACAAACCGAGTGTGGTGGAGCTCGACTCGACACCGCTCCGGGCACGTCTGTGCGCGCTTCAGCCTCTGGAGTTTCGTCAGGTGCGGCGCACGGAACAGGAGGCTGTGTTCAACGGGCTCATCGAGACCCACCACTACCTGGGCTACACGCAGCCGGTGGGGGCGCACCTGAAGTACCTGGTTTTGAGCCAAGGGCGTCCGGTGGCCTGCGTGTCGTTCTCGTCAGCACCACGCCACTTGGAGGCTCGGGACCGTTTCATCGGATGGTCTGCTGAGGCCCGGCGGCGCAACATCCGCTTCATCGCCTATAACCCGCGGTTTTTGATCCTTCCGTGGATCTTCGTTCCACATTTGGCGTCGCACATTCTGGGCCGCATGGTGCGAAAGCTTCCGATGGAGTGGGAACAGAGCTACGGCAATCCGGTGTTTTTTGTAGAGACCTTCGTGGACGTGTCTCGGTATCGAGGGACGTGCTACCGGGCGGCGAACTGGGTTGTTTTGGGCATGACGAAGGGTCTGGGCAAGGACAGCCGGTCGAAGCGTCCGAACCGCTCGCTGAAGCAAGTGCTGGGCTATCCGCTGACGAAGCGCTTTCGAGAAAAGCTCTCGAGCTATTAGAATGCGGACTCCACCAACGATCGAGCTAACGATGGAAGATCTGGAAACCCTGCTCAAGCGTGCGAAGGCTTCCTTAGCGGAAGAGGACTACGAGAAGCTGGAGCTTTTGCGCAACGCCTATTTGACGCTGACGGATCTCATCGAAGACGACCGGATGACGATTCGGAAACTGCGAGAGATGTTGTTCGGTCGAAGCACGGAAAAGACGAGCAAGGTTGTTGCCGAAGTGGAGGGCGAAACTCCACAGCTTCGCGGCGGGGAGAGTGGCGGGCCGAGCGAGGGTGACGAGCCAGACAAGAGCACCAAGCGGCGCAAGGCCAAGGGTCATGGTCGCAACGGCGCGGACGCCTACCAGGGCGCGGATCGGATCCGTATCGCTCGCGATGAGCTGAAGCACGGGCAGCGGTGCCCGGAGTGCGAGACGGGCAAGGTCTATGCGAAGAAGCCGAAGGTGCTCGTGCGCATCACCGGCGAGCCTCCTCTGAGAGCGACGCTGTATGAGCTCGAGCGATTCCGATGCAACCTCTGCGGCGAGACCTTCACAGCGAGCGCCCCTGATGGCGTGGGTGAGGAGAAGTACGATGCCACCTCCGCGGCCATGATTGGACTGCTGAGGTACGGGAGCGGGCTTCCCTTCAATCGCCTGGAAGGCCTGCAGGGGTCCATGGGCATTCCCCTGCCGGCCTCGACCCAGTGGGATATCTCCACGACGCTGCCATTGAGCTCGAGCCCGTCTTCGAGGAGCTGATCCGGCAAGCGGCCGCTGGCGATGTGTTCTACAACGATGACACGGGTGTGAAGGTTCTTTCCCTCATGAACGTGCCGCCCGAGCCAGAGGATGGCGTCGCCGCCGAGCGCACCGGGCTCTTTACCTCAGGGATCGTTTCCACGAAGCAGGGGCGGAGGATCGCGCTTTTCTTCACCGAGCGCAAGCACGCAGGCGAGAACCTCAGCCACGTTACTCGCTCAACGGGCTTCGGAGCTCCCTCCGCCGATCCAGATGTGCGATGCGCTTTCACGCAATCTTCCCAAGGAGTTCGAAACCATCCTCTCAAACTGCCTTACGCATGGCCGCAGGTACTTCGTGAAGGTTGTGGAGAACTTCCCGCAAGAGTGCCTCTACGTGATTGAGGTGCTTGCCGAAGTGTACCGAATCGATGCTCTCGCTCGCGAGCGAGGGCTCTCGCCCGAGAAACGATTGCGCTTGCATCAGGCCGAGAGCGAACCGATTCTCAAAGAGCTCAAGGCTTGGTTCAAGGCGCAGCTTGCCGACAAGAAGGTGGAACCGAACTCAGGTCTTGGCGAGGCCATCCGTTACATGCTCAAACACTGGGACAAGCTCACCCGATTCCTGAGGGTGCCAGGCGTACCCCTCG
The DNA here is from genome assembly GCA_965237685.1 of Candidatus Marinacidobacterales bacterium. Lineage (GTDB taxonomy): Bacteria > Acidobacteriota > Vicinamibacteria > Marinacidobacterales > SMYC01 > CBDEGF01. The sequence continues at coordinate 213,613 of CBDEGF010000002.1, read as the reverse complement.
ACAATAATCTGTGCGAACGCGCATTGAAGAAAGCCATTCTGCATCGGAAGAACTCCCTGTTCTACAAGACGAAAAACGGCGCCCGGGTCGGAGACATCTTCCTCAGCTTCATCCACACCGCCGAGCTCAACGGCGTCGATCCCTTCCACTACCTCACCGAGCTCATTCGACATCGCGGCGAAATCCACGCGAACCCCGCGGACTGGCTGCCCTGGAACTACCGAGACACACTCGCTCGCGGCTCCAAAAACGAGCAGACGCACGCACGTCCCAAAGAAATCAGACCCTAACGCACGCTTGCCGGAAACTCACGGCAATTCTCCGCCAGCTCGTAATCCTGCTGATCCCTCCAGGTCTGGTACTTCTCGACGTACTCCAGGACGCGCCCGACCGGTGGCCAAAACCCAGTTTTCCAATCTGCCAATAGAAACTTAAGTCCCCCGTCCAAGTCGGCTCGCGTGACCCGGTTTCGTAGGACGCTGTGCTCGTCTCAGTGAGCCCGTCGGGGCGAGTTACTTTCGAGCCGATCCATCGAGCGCGACATCCGGCAACCACGTGTCGCCCCCGACGGCGGACAGTGCTCGACGAGCCCGCTCACCGAGAGCTCCCAGCTGTCGGCGCATCGCAGACCTCCTTCGAAAGACTCCCTGTAGAGTCCGCCAGCCGGCCATGACGTTACAGCGGAAACGTCGGCTCGCGCGATCTCACTCTCGAGAAGTGCCTACCTGAGGCCCAACTGCTTCCGTATGAGTCGGCAAAGACTGTTCCTGATCTCGACGTGTCGTGGGACTGGCGCCTTCTTGCCATTATTCGGATTCACGAATATGTCGTGTCGGCTGCCAGAGCGATGAAGCTGGCATCCAGCGCGCTCGAGTTCTCGAACGAACTCCTTGCGCTTCAACCGCTAGTGTCCCGTCTCGGAAGTGAGGTTAGCAACGAGAGCGTCGAGGCGCCCGGATCGCAAGGCGCGGCGAGGGCGAAATACCGGGTGTATTCAACCGAGCCGCAACGCAGCGAGGCGGGATGCATCGACGCTCGAATGCAACCTGACTTCCGGGACGGGGCACTAGACCTGGATGGGCTCCGTGTGCACGGGCGTGTCAACTGGCGGCGCCTCGTCGTCAATCATCAGACTGTAGGCCTCGCGAATATTGGCCTTCAGCTCGTCGAGGCTCTTGCCCTGGCTGAAAACGCCAGGGACCTCCCGGATGCGTCCGACGTACCAATCGTCGTCCATCCAGTACTCCAAAGTGAAATCAGCCATCCCCTCCATTATCGCCCGAGTCTACGCTGCGGTCTAACCGGGCGTTCGAGCACCGGTCGTTACTCCGTTTGTCCGGCCTGCGCGCGTATGTACTCCCTCAGAGCCTCGTTGATTCGCGTCTGGTACTTGTCGCCGCGCGCCTTGAACCAGGCGATGATGTCCTTGTCCAGACGCAGCGTGATCTGCTGTTTCAGCGGCTATAACTGCAGTTGCAATAGTGCAATGGAAATCTCACCGTGCGGGGGGCGCTCAAAGGGCGTTCGCGAGCTGGTCGGCGAAGAAGCCCCACTGCTCGGCGAGACCGGCTACGGCGAGCGCGAGGACCGTAGCGGCAACCACCAGCTGCTTCGTTCGTCCGGCGGCGACCCAGCTCGACAGCGCAACACCCGACAGGAGACAGACCAGCGGGGTCACGAACAGCGTCTCGTGGCCGTGCTGGAAGATGTCGGGGATCTTGGCCCGCCCGAAAAGCAGAACGAAGTACGCGCCCAGCCAGGCGGAGAGCAGGAGGCGCGGGACGCCCTTCCGGAAGGCCAGGTACATCCCGACCGCCGCTAGAGCCGGATACCACCACCCGAAGAAGCCCCGGGTGCGAATCGCGGTCATCTCGAAGAAGCCACGGATCGGGTAGCGCGATTCCCCTCCCTCGACGCCCCCAGTCACTCGGCTGACCAGATCGAGGACCATTGGGAGGAAATCTCTATAAAAAAGGATGAAGGCGAGGGCGCTGCCGAGAAGTCCCATCCCGAGAATGACGACGGCGCGCCACCGGCGCGCGTGGGGCTCGCCCTCGGACCAGAAGAACACCAGCGCGGCCAGCACACATAGCAGAATCGTTGTATTCAGAACACCGGATACATAGGCGAGGTAGGAGCCAGCTACGAGAAGCGAACCAGCAAGCCAGCCTCTTTTCTCGGTAATCTGCGGCAACCGGACGAACAGGTAGAGAAGCAGCGTCAGATCCACAGCGTGACCGAAAAGAGCCGGGAGGAACGCGAAGCTCAGCCGGGAGGAGTACGTGGGAATGACGACCATCGCCAACGCGGACAAAAGCGGAGCTCCCGCAAACCCGAGTCGCGCCGCAAAGGCCCACACCAGCGCGATAGGAAGCGTGGAGATAGCCGCCGTGGCCAGCTTCAGCGTCGTAACGAGATCGTCATAGGCGATATCGAAGACGGCGAACGGCAAGTGGAACGCGGGCGTATAGGGAAAAGCAAAGGTTTTGCCAAAAGCCCCGGTCACCCAGACACCATGCTCCTCGATCACCGACGAGGGTGAGACGAGGAACTGGCCGCCCGCATCGCGAACGAAACCCACCAGACGGGCGTGGGTCCTCAGATCCGGATAGTAGAAGTCCGGGTGGCTCACGAGCAGAGCTCGAATCAGAAACGCCGCGAGCATGAGCGTCGTAGCACCGCGAACCGGCCGAGAGCCGGTTCGCCACGACGAGGAAGATTCCGAACAGTGGCAGCGCGACCGACCATCCGTGCAGGAAGCGATGACTCAGCCATGGATCGTGAAGCAGCGCAACCGAGAGAGGGAGTGTCCAGAGGAGTGCGAGTGAGAGCGATGTCCGGACGCCCCACCCGAGAGCGATGAGAATGCCGAGCAGGACGAGAGAGAGGAAGACCGGCTGCCACCTCGCCCAGCCAGTGAGTCGAACCCGGGCTCTCTCGCCGAGATCGAAGCGCAACCAGTCCAGCTTGAGCCCCTTGTCCTCACGCTCATGCGAGTCGCTGACGATCGACAGCATCAGTGGCCCGTCCATCACCGGCGCCGTCGCCTCGCGCTCGAGGTACTGCCCTCCCCGGCAGGAGAACTGGTCGACCAGCTGGCCGTCCAGGGCCACTTCCACCTCGGCCGTCTCGGAAAAAACCCGGGCGAAACGGTACGTCGCCGTCACCGGCCCGCCACTCACCGCCAGCGGAAGCGTCACCGCCGCGTCGTACCGGCTCCAATGGGTGGCGACTTTCTCGACGATCTCGTAGTCGGGGTGGAAGCCCCCGACGTAGGGACTATCGCCGGGGCCGAGATTCAACCGCAGCTCGAGAGGCCCAGTAGCGCCAAGGTGGGCAATCACGGCGACACCCACCAGCGACAGGAGGCCCGCTGCCGCAAGAAACGAGGGCAGGCGGCGCATGGATCTAGTCTACGATGCGGTAGCTTCGAACGCGCTCCTCGAGGCGGTTCCAGATGTCGGTCGGCGCATCGCCCTCTGCCAGGCCGTTCGCAATGAATCGGCCCATGTCGAGGCAGTGGTCGGAGTTGTTGTAGTTGAACATCCCGAGACGACCGGTGAGCACGAGATTGTCCGCGCCCTGCAGCCGCTCGTAGACCCGGCCGAGCTTCTCCCGATAGTCGACGGCATAGACCGGGTAGAAATCGCGAAAGCGCTTGGTGAAGCCGGTGACGAGGCGATCCTTGCTGGTCAGGCCGATCTCTACGAGAGAATCGAGGCATCTGCCGACGAGCTCCTCGTCAGATGCCTTCCAGGTCGCGTCATCGAGCGCGCAGGTCATGTCACAGCAGACCGCGGTCTGCCCCGAAGGCCCCAGCTCCTCGCTGAGCGCTTTCTGCTCGAAGAGGCGGCTGAAGGGAAACTTCCTTTCGGGGAAAAAGATCCAGTGGTCGGTCAGGAGCCGGTCATGATCCAGAACGAGATAGACCAGAATGAGCTGGCGAAAACGAAGGGAGGCCGCCTCGTCCTCGACTTCGCGATTCCCCGGATGCAGGAGCCGGGCCAATGCTTGCATGGGCACCGATGAAACCAGAAGGTCGCAGGACAGGGTTTCACTCGAGCCGTCGCTATCGACCTCGATGGCGCGAATGCGCGCTCCGTCTCGTTCGATCTTCGTCGGCGTCGTCTTCGTGAGGATCCGGCCGCCGGATCCAACGATGAGCTCGGCAAGACGCACCGGAAAATCGCCGAACCCTTTGCGCGGGTAGTAGAAGTAAGGCGCGTCGACGTCGGGGGTGTTCTCTTTGAGCTTGAGGAGCCGCAGAATGAGCTCCGTAGCACCACCCGACGGGATGCGTGCCGCAGCCAGCTCTGCGGCGAGTGTCTTCGGGTCGCCCCACACCTTCCAGGCAAGCGGCTCGAACACCAGCTCGTAGACGCTGCGCCCGAAGCGGCGAAGTACGTAGTCCTCATAGGAGCGCGGCTCGGAGGCGTTGAACACACCCCCGGTGAGCGCCAGTGCGTAGTCGAGACCCATCCGCACCGACCGGATCAGCCCTAGCGCCGGCAGAAGGCTTCCGATCGACAGCGGATAGTCGAGGTATCGATCGAGCAGCCGCAGGCGGTTCTGCTTCTCGTGCTTCAGAAGCCGCCCCTGCATAATGGTCTCGAGCTCTTCGAGTACCCCGGGAACGACGGAGTACATCTTGTGAGGACCGTGGTCGAGTGTGAAGCCGTGGCTCTCGAAGCTCGCGCACAACCCACCGAGGACTGGTGCCCGCACGACGATCGAACGGGACTCGCTCATCGATCTATTCAGGCTATTCAAGCGGCTCAGGAAACGGCCTTCCGGGCCACGACCATGGTCTGCCCCACCCAGTAGTGAAAGGGCAGACGGGCGAGGCCGATACCGTGCACAATCTTCGTCGCCAATGGGCCGAGGGGGCCGAGGTAGGGCTCGGCACGCTTCACAACGTACCCCATTTCGAGGGTCTGGAGGTGGGCGCGAGACTTGACTGGCTCGAAACCGGTCCGCAGCAGAAGCTCACGAATCGTCGCCGGCTGGAAGTAATAAAGATGAACCGTCAGCAGAAACGGCCAGCGCTCACCGAGAAACCGCGCCGCCCAGCTCCCGTAGTCGGGAATCGTCAACGCCAGGATGCCGTCGGTCGTCAGGAGCTCGCTCGCGCGCAGAAGGACAGCTTTGGGGTCGATGGTGTGTTCGAGGACATCCCACAGCGTCAGCAGATCGATACTCCCCGGCTCGAACGGCGCGTCGAAGAGTGTTCCTTGATGCAGCTCGAGACCGTAGTGATCGCGTGCGAACTCGCACATCCATCGGCTCGGCTCGCATCCGAGGGGCTCGTAGCCTCGCTCCCTGGCAACGGACAAAAAGGATCCTCCCGCGGTCCCCACGTCCAGCACACGCCTCCCGGGAAGCTTCGCCGCCTTCTCGACCCGGTCGAGACAACGAGCGAAGGTCCGCTCACGAAAGGCAACTTGTGAGACGAACTGCTCGTCCGTCGCATCCGAGTAACCCTCGAGGATCAAGTCACCCCGCAGACGGGGTCTCACGTAGACCAGGCCGCAGTCGATGCACCGTACCGCCTGATCCATCAAGGGCTCGTCTGCCGAGGAGCGGAAGACGACGTCGAGATCGATGGGCTTCGACGGATCCCGTTTCGACGGGATGACGACTTCGTAGCGGTCGCCTCCGCAGATGGCGCAGGACACGTCCTCGAGCTGCGAGGCGCTCGCCTTGACGTCCGCCACCGAGCTCAAAGGACTCTCCTGTGGAGAGAAGCAGTCTCTCGAAAACCGGTATTGATCGCGTTCATCACCAGACCCACGATTACGAGTTGGCCTGCTAGGAACACCAGGCTACCGATGACCAGGGCGTGAACCCACGGTGCGACGACCGGCAACTGACCGTAGGTCCACAGGGCGCCGTAACCCACTGAGACGACGAGAAGCAGTACCGCCAGAGAGCTGAAGAAATAGAGTGGGCGATGGCTCCGGAGCAGCAGCGCGATGGTGATCAGAATGCGGTAGCCGTCCGCGAAGGGACTCAGCTTGGAGTGGCTCCCCGAGGGACGCTCCCGGTACCGGGTCGGGACTTCGCGGACGACCATGCCCTTGGCAAGGGCCTGCAGTGTCAGCTCCGTCTCGGTCTCGAAGCCGCCGGTGATGAGCGGCACCGTGCGAAGAAAGTTGCGGTTCATCACACGGTAGCCGGAGAGCACGTCGCGGAACGAGGTACGGAAGACGACGTTGATAATCCACAGGATGAGGCTATTGCCGAACTTTCGCAGGTCGGTGAAGGCTTTGTCGCTGGCCGCCTGGTGCCGGTCCCCAACGACCATGTCCGCCTCGTCCCGGCGCACCGGCTCGATGAGCTTGTGCACGTCGGCCGCTTCGTAGGTGTCGTCACCGTCGACCATGACGCAAAGATCGCAGTCGACGTTCTCGAAGATGCTCTGTACGACATAGCCCTTTCCGCGCCGCTTTTCCCGTACAACCGCTGCCCCGGACCGGCGCGCCACCTCGGCGGTGTTATCCGTCGAGGCATTGTCGAAAACCACGATATCCGCTTCCGGAAGCTCCTTCCGGAAATCCTCGACGACTTTCGCGATGGTCGGGGCTTCGTTGTAACAGGGAATGGCTACGGTGACGCGCGGAGTTTCTTCCTTCTCCCGATCCGGCAATTAGGCTCCTTAGTGAACCGAAACTTATATCGCGGGAGTAGCGTGGAGGTCAAAGACGCGAGTTTGGCGAACCGGCAAGGGAACGGAGCGCGAGGGGGATCAGACGCCCGGGATGCCCTTGAGAACTTCCGGGTTCGTGATGATGTTGGTCTCTTCGAGAAGAGCGCCGTGGCCGCCTTCGACGTCGAAGACTTTCTTGCGCATCAACGAGTGGGTAGCGCTCATGACGCGCAGGTCTGTCAGAGTGGAGCCCTCGAGCGTCCTGGCGAGCGTCCCCCACCGAATGAGCCCCTGAAAGACGTCGAACTCGGCGGGAGAAAGGTCCCGAATCATGACCTTCGAGTCGTCGCAAAGGCGCAGGGTCAGATCGAGCGGAGGAAGCTTCATGAAGAGCTCTGCGATCTCGGCGGCCTGCTGCTGGCCCTCCTCGACGAGGGTCTCGACCGGAAGCGTAATGGTGCGCGGAACCTGCTCGTTCTGGGGAAACGCCTCGATGGCGAACTCGCCCATCCTAAACGAGAAGGCGCGAAACAGAGCCTTCTCGGCTTTCACCTCGCCGACCTGCGCGTGGACGATGCGACCCGACTCGACATAGGCTCGAATCTCCAGTCCCCGGTTGGACAGGACGACGACACAGTCCTGATCGGCGGCCACGACCGCGCGCAGAAGCTCCTTCAGTGAGCGCTTGGGAAGCGATCCGTCGTCAAGCTCGCCCTCTCGCGGATCCATGCCCCGGAAACGCCCTTTGCTGCCGACGGAAGCGAGTGACGGCGCGGCGGAGGGCGTACCGTTCGAGGCCCCCAGCCGGACCGAGATCTCGTAGTTCCCCACCCGGATGCGGTCGCCCTGGCGGAGCCGATGACGGTGAACTTTCTCCTCGTTGACGTAGGTCCCGTTGGTACTACCGAGGTCGCGCAGAACGAGGCCATCGGCCTCGTTCAGAATCTCCGCGTGGTAGTTCGACACGTTGCGCGTGTCGAACTTGAGATCGTTGGTATCGTGTCTCCCGATGGCGACGCGGAACGTCTCCAGAAGATCGAAGCTGTAAACCTTCTGCTCCGTCGTCAGGACCAGCAGATTGGAGTCGGCTCCCCCTGAAGAGGGGGCCTTCTCTTTGTACTCCATCCGAAACCTCCGTCCAAAAGTCGACCAGTGAGAGCTAGCAAGTCCCGTGCCGGGAAAGGCCGCGGGGGGCTGCCGCTAAGTAATTGCAGAAAAGCAACTTCCGAGACATGCGAATTGTCCCACACGGGTTTTCGGTGGGAAAACCCTACGAGGTGTGAGCACAAAACACCGTCTGCGGAACACAACTTCAGCCGCCGGTTTGCCCGTTGACGGGTCCGACGCGCCCGAATAGCATCGCCCCTTCCTGATGAAGTTGAACCCAGACGAAGCACGGGGGCTCATTCCGGCTCTCGACCGAATGACGTACTTCAACTGGGGCTCGGCCGGGATCCTGCCCGAGCCGGCTCGCGCCGTTGTGGACCACTACACCGCGATCGCGACCGGTGACGTGGAGCCGGAGTCGGGCGATCTCTTCGAGGAGCTCGAGGGGCGCCGCAACGCGGGACGGGCTTCTGTGGCGGCGCTCATCAATGCACATCCGGACGAAGTGGCTCTCGTGGAGAGCACGACACTCGGGCTGAACATTGCGGCGCTGTCCCTTCCTCTGAAGCGGGGCGACGAGGTCCTTCTGCCCGACAGCGAGTTCATCCAGGTACCAATCCCGTGGCAGCGGCTGTCTGAAGAGCGTGGCGTCAAGGTCAGGTTTCTCCACGCGCGCCAAGGCCGTTTCGGGATCGACGATATCGAAGCGGCCATGACACGCCGGACGAGAGTGCTGACGCTCGGCTCCGTTCAGTGGACGAGCGGTTTTCTGTGCGACCTGAAAGCTATCGGCCGGCTCTGCCGCGAGCGTGACGTCTACCTGGTCGTGGACGCGATCCAGCACGCGGGGCCGGTGCCGCTCGACGTCAGAAAGACGCCCGTCGACTTCATCGCCTGCGGTGGCTACAAATGGCTGAACGCGCTCATCGGCTGCGGCTTCCTCTACATCAACAAGCGACGCCTGCGGGAGCTCAGCCCGCCCATTCGCGGCTACGAGGGCCTGGGTGAGCCGCGGGGTGGCTGGGAGTCCTATTTCCAACGACCCTCCTCGTCCCCGGATCGGGCTTTTCGTTTTCCGAACAAGGCCTCCGCCTTCGAGGTCGGAGGGACACCCGTTTTTCCCGGCGGTGCAGCGCTCGGCGCTTCGGTCGAGATCCTCAACGCGCTCGGGCCAGAGGTAGTTCACGATCACGTTCAAGGCCTCGTCGAGCATCTGATCGACGGCCTGGATCGCCAGGGGGCCACCGTCGTTTCCCCGCCAGAAAGGCACGAGCGCTCGGGTATCGTCGTGTTTCGGCCGGCTCGACGCGGCATCGACGAAAGCGAAATCGTCGAGAGCCTTCATCGCCAGCGAATTCTGTTGTCCAGGCGGTATACCTCCCGCGTTGGCGGCATCCGTGCATCGATTCACGTCTTCAACAACGCCGATGACATTGAGCGACTACTTGGGGCACTGCGCGGCCTGCTATAGTCGGCATTACGTGCGCAGAAGAGAGACGATTTTCGTCCGTCACGGACGCCTCCACTACTTCGTTCGCGAGGTCCTGAAGCGCCTGCGGGTTCCCGGCGCGCACGCGTCGAAGGCGGCCGACGTCTTCGTGGCCGCGGATCTGGCGGGCATCGAGGGGGAAGGTGTGGGCCGACTCCCTTTCGTCGCGCGGAGGATCACCGCAAAGCTCATCAAGCCGAACGCCAACATCAAAGTGGCCGGCGTGGAAGAAGCCGTCGCCACCATCGACGGGGACAACGGGCTCGGCCATGCCATCGGGGTGCAGGCGATGGAGCTGGCCGTGAAGACCGCAAAGCGCTACGGCGTTTCGGCCGTGGCGGTTCGGCGAAGCAACGACTTCGGCCCCGCCGGCTACTACGCGCGCCTCGCGCTCGAGGAGCAGCTGATCGGGGTCGCGATGAGTAACGCAATGCCGGCGATGCTCCCGACCTACGGCGCCGAGACTGCGCTGGGAACAAACCCCCTCGCGATTGCCATCCCCACCGAGGAGGGCACGCCGCCCTTCGTGCTCGACATGGCTACGACGGCCACATCGCGCCCGACGCTGGAAGAAGCGATCCGATTGAAGGAGACGATATCTCCCGACGTTGCACTCGACGCCAGCGGGAAGCCCACCACGGATCCAAAGACTGCCCTGGAGGCGATGCGCCTGCTTCCCCTTGGCAGCAACCCCGAGAGCGGCTCCCACAAAGGCTATGGCCTGGCGCTCGCGGTCGACATTCTGAGTGGCGTGCTGTCTGGCGGCTCGTTCGGCAAGGAGCTCGCGGGCGCCGAGGGAACGCATCCTTCCGTGGCGGGCATCGGCCACTTTTTCATGGCGTTTCGGATTCGCTCGTTTGGCCCCTGGGTTCGATTCCGGAATCGTATCAAAGAGATGATGGACAGCCTCGTGAAAACGCCTGCGTCCGGAGCGCCCCGCGTTTACTACCCCGGCGAAGCGGAGTTCGCCATCGAGCAGGATCGCCGGGCGAATGGCATTCCCCTCGAACCTCGAGTGGCCGACGAGCTGGAAGGGCTGGCCAGGGAGCGCGACATTTACGATGCCTGGGAGCACCTGGTCGAGGGAAAGAAGTAGAGCTCGGTGACCTGGCCAGAGATCCGTAGAGTCAGGCCCGCCAGGTCAAGACAGCCACAGCAAGACGTAGGCTGTGGCGAAGGCGATGTGCACGAGCGCGAAAGGCAGGGCGAGGGTCACGAACCTGAGGAAGGAGACCTCGAGTCCGTGCTTGTGCATGATAGTGACCGCCACCAAGGTCGAAGCCGAGCCGATCGGGGTGAGGTTCCCGCCAAGGTTGGCCCCGAAGATGACCGACCACCAGAAGGGCGAGTCCGCGGGCGTTTGAAAGCTCTCTGAAGCGAGGATCTTGGCGAGCATCGCCGACGGGGGGATGTTGTCGGTCACGCTGCTGGCGATGGCAGACACCACGAGCAGAAGCCCGCCGCCGAGAGTTTCCCCCATCCCAATGATAGGTGCGAATCCTCGCCCGATGAGCTCCAGAACGAGCGCCTCTTCCATGACGTAGATGGTCACGAAGAGAAAGGCGAAGAAGAAAATCAGATCCCAATCGACGGCGCCATAGAATTTATCCGCTTCGGCCTTGTAGCGGAGGAGCATCACCATCGCAAAGCTCATGGCCACGAAGCCCATTCCCAGCTTCCCGATGGCCCAGCTCTCGAAGGAGGCCCCGGCGATGAAGGCGACGAAGAGTAGAAGCATGACCGCCCCGAACCAGAAGAATCCCATGCTCTGGATGCCGTCATTCTCGTCGAAGGCAGCGACGCGCTCCGCCGCTTCCGCCTTCTTCCTCGGAAGCGAGCCGTTCGATCCCGAATCGCCTGGCACCGAGCCAGATGGTGATGACGGTGGTCACGAGCACGTAGGGGATGGCTTTGACGAAGAAAGTGACGAAACCGATGCCGGCCGTCGTACCGACGATGATGTTGGGAACGGACGAGATCAGAGTGAGCAGTCCTCCCACGTTCGTCAGAAGAGCCTCGATGAGCAAGAAGCCCAGGAGCTTGTCGTTTCGCCCGAGCTTGTCCAGCGACACGGCGAGTGAGCGAGCCGATGATGATCATCGCCGTGACGTTGTTCAATACCGCGGAGAAGACGGTGGTCATCGCTCCGTAGAAGACGAGCAGCAGCAGGGGATCCCCTTTTGAAAGCTTGGTCAGCGTGATGGCGATCCAGGTGAAGAGCCCGGACTTGCTGGTGACGTCGACGAAGATGCTGGCCCCGAGAATGATGGTGATCACACCCCAGTCGATGGAAGGAATGAAGACCGGGAGCTTGATGTGATGGCCGTCGGCGAGCGTTACCTCGCCGAAGGGCAAGAGCTCCAAGAACGCGCCGAGCGTGAGACAGAGGATGGCGAAGGAGCCGGCGATGATCGATTTCTTCGCGTGCAGTTTCTCTTCCAGCGCAAGGCAGAGAATCAAACCGATAAGAATGGCAGTAAAGAGAAGCGTGACCGCGAACGGCACGTCCGGATGGGGCGCGGTGACGCCGGACTGGACGGTGGCAAATGTAGCTTCCCACACCATTGTGAAGTATGGGCTCAGACCATGAGCAAGGGAATCCGGCGAAGCTCGACGGCAAGGGGGAAAGCGAGGCCGTGCATGGCGAGCTGGTCTTCGTCCTTCGTGTTCAGTACCAGAAGCTGGACCGACCGCTCCTCGACGAGCTGTTTGTACTCGGTCAGATGGTGACCGGTCCGGACCACGGAATGAACCCGAAGGTCCAAGCCATCTCCCTTCAGCTCTCGACGGGCGCTTTCGATATAGTCGCTGGGCTCTTTGAGTAGTTGTTTGATGATCTCCGCCCGAGCGTTTTCCGTATCGATGGAAGGGATCTTCGAGATCGCTTCCATGTAGCGTTCGAAGGTAGCGTCGTCCTCGATATGAGTGAGAAAGAGATCGCCGCCCTTCTCGGTGAAGGAAGCCGCGTAGCTGACCAGGCGACGGTCTCCGCGAGGTGATCGGTCACCGCCATGACCACTTCGGTATGCTGCATCGACGGGTCGAAGGATGACTCGTCGCGCGGGTGGGGAATGACCATCACCGGGCAGCTCGTCGCCTGAGTGAGGACGTCGAGCCGAGGCCCCAGGCTGTGGGGCCAACGCCAGGCGGCGCTATGCAAGTTGCGGTACGTCACGAGCAGTTCCGGCTTCTCCTCCTCGACGAGTCCCAGAAGCTGCTCGACCGTCTCCGTCTGGCTGCGGTCGAGCACCATCCACTGTGGGCCGTCTCCGAGAACCTGCAAGAAAGCACGAACCTTTGCGGTGAGCTTCTCGGCCTCCGACGCGTCGAGGTCGGTGACGACCGCAATCTTCTCGAAGGCCAGCTACGCTGGCAGAAGGAGTCTGGTTTCAACCGACGTAACTTGGTGGAGACGGCGATGTATCGATACAAGACGAACATCGGTGGGCGCCTCCGTGCTCGGAGCCTACCGAATCAGCGCACTGAGACGAAAGTGGCGTGCTCCATACTTAACCGGATGACGGAGCTGGGGATGCCGGACAGCTATCGAGCCGCCTGAAACCCCAAATTGGGAACAGTCCTGCGTTCGGGGTCGAGCCATGCAACAAAGCCTTCAGAAGTTCCGAAAAGCGGCTCGCTCGGGTGACCCCAAGGCGACGGCGCGGAGTCTCATGTTCTGGCTGGACCGGGCGGACACGGAGCCCGGCGCCGCCACGCTCCGGCGATTCGCGAGCGAGGCCGCCGATCCCGAGCTCGATCGCCAGGCGGGCGCTTTGGGCCGTCTGCTCTTCTCGCGAGCGGGCGGAGGAAGCTGGTCGAGTCGACGCCTATCGGCAAGGGTGGCCCGCGCGCGGAAACGTCGTTTGAAGACTGCCGATCGACGTGCCGGGGCCGGAGCCTTGAGTCCTTTGAACCCCGTTCAATACACGACGAGGGAGGGCTGAAGCCCGAGAGACCGCTCCCGCGACCGTTACGCTAGTCGTGGCGGCCTCCCCAACGAGACAACTAGACCCGCGCCAGCCAGACGAACGACCGTCCTGAGCTCGTCAATTCGTCTTGCCTACGCGGGTGAGACGAACGGGCTCAGAGGAGAAGTTTTCGAGCACCAGCGTGTTCTTCTCCTTGTCGTACTTCATCTCGACCCCGATCGCGAGGGTGCCGTCGCCCTCGTTGTTCTCGTCCAGACGTAGCTCGATGAGGCTGAACGTATAGTCCATGGTTCGCGGATTTCGCATGGCTTCCGCCATGCCGATGGGCCTGTCGGTTGCCAGCCTTATGATCCGCCCGCCATCCGTCCTGATGTCCCGCGCAAAATGCAGGCGCACGCTCGGAAAGCGCGTCCTTCCGGCACCGCGCCCGGTCACGCGGACGAAGCCCGTCTCTTCCTGGTCCCGAAGCACCTTGATGAGCTCCTCCGAGCCCTTTTCCACGACCGTGGTAATGAGCTCCTTGCGCTCTTCGTCGGTGGTCCATCGGTCGATGGTGATCTGGAACGTCGTACTGGCGCCGGGCGCGACCGTTCCCATCGAGACGGCAAAAGCGGAAAACGTCTCTCTGGTCTCCTCGTCTTCCTGAGACCAGGCTTGGGTCGAGTGAAGCAGAAGCAGGGCCATCGAGGCCAGTGCAAGGTTGAAATCACCTCTTAAGAATCGCCACCGCAAAGGGAACCTTCGCAATTGCATCATTCGTCTCCTATCATGATTTTCGATTGGGTTCAACTTAACTCCGAGCCATATCTTACGTACCGCGAAAGGTCCAGCCCAGCAGAAGCAATCCTATGGCCGCAATCCAGCTCCCTGCCACCCGTACCGCAATGCGAGCCCAATCGGCACGGATCGTGAGGACGAACGCGCCGGCCAAGCTCACGATGACGAACACGGCGCACCCGATCCCGATGAGGCCGACGACTCCGAGCTGGGCCTCGGACATGGCGGTGCCGTTCAAATAGCCGTGGCCGAAGCCCAGCAGAGCTCCCAGGCCGACGACGAGGCCAAAGGGTAGCTTTCGGTCGGCGGCCACCAATCCTCCAAGGACGAGGAACGACAACGTCGTGACGACGGGAAGCGATATCTCCATCGGCTGTTGCAGCCCTGCCAGCCCGCCGATCAACCAACAGAAGCCGACCACGACCGCGGCCACCCAGAGAGGCGGGCGCGATTCCCGAAGCACGAGGACTCCCAGAACGATAGCCGAAAGCGCAATTCCGACCTCGACGCCGGGAAAGCCGATACCCATGAGACCCAGCATGCCTCCGAAGGCCATCGCCATCGGAAAGGTAACGGGAAGCATCCACAGGGCCGGCGCTCCGAGCTGCGCGCCCCAGAGGCCGACCGCGATCATCGCCATTACGTGATCCAAACCCGACACGGGGTGCCACAAGCCGCTCCAGAGTCCTTCGGTCTCGCTCGCCTGTACGTGGGCCCACGCGGCCACGGGCCAGAGGGTCAGCAACGAAACCAACCAGGCTTGGCGCGCCACGGCACTCACGGCATGAACCCTACGAGCACGGCCGTTCTCTGGATCGTCCAGAACGCTCCCATGGTTCCGACCGCATAGCCCGGCAATGCCTCGACGAAGCGTGGCCATTGGATCTCCAGAGCCCGGAAGGATCGCTCCAAGAGCAAGACGAGAACGACGAAAAAGAGCTGGCCCATCTCCACCCCGACGTTGAACAGAAGCAAAGCCACGGGGATCTCGGCCTGAGGCAGCCCCATGATCGACAGCCCGCTCGCAAAACCGAACCCGTGAAGAAGTCCAAACACGAAAGCCACGAGCCAAGGATGGCGAAGGGTCAGGCTCGTTTCGCCGCGCCACGAACGGACGATCTCCGGTCCGAGAAAGAGAATGCTCAAGGCGATGGCTGCGTTGAGCGGAGCCACCGGCGCCGAGGCAAAGCCCAGCGTCGCGATGGCCAACGTGATGCTGTGAGCGACGGTGAACGACGTGATGGTCTTCACGAGCATCCAGCGGTCTCGAACAATCAAGAGCAGCCCGAGCACGAACAGAAGATGATCGACTCCGAGAAGAATGTGCTCGATACCGAGATAGACATAGGCGCCGATCCCCGTGTCACCCCCAGTTTCTCCACCCAAGGTTACGGAGGGTGACGCGGGGCTGAGCAAATGGGTCTCCTCTGTGCCGTTCGCATGATGAACGCGAACCAGGACATCCGTGAGCGTCGCCTCGAGCCCGGCAATGAGCAGCGTTTTTCCAATCAGACCGCCGGGGCATTCGAGGCTCGTCCGCCACAGGAGCGCACTACCCGTCATCTCTTGCGTGCCGGCACCCGTCAACGTACAGGACTCTGGAAAAACGGGATCGAGCTTGAGTCGGAGCTCTCCGCTGGCCGGTCCCTTCCAGAGCATGTCGTATCGGCCGGAAGCCGTTTCGCGAAGCTCGAGGTAACCAGCCGCGCGACCTCCGTCTCGCTCGCCGATTCATAAGCCTGCGGCAAGGGCAGCCGATCGCCAAGCGAGCCCGCGTCGAGTGTCTCTCCGCTCTGACGGAGCCGGGCAAGCAGAGCCTCGGCGTCATCGAGAGCTCGCTCGCCTCGTCGATCCCGGTTCAGATACACGTGCGTGAAGCTCACGGTTGCATCGATGCGAAAGCGATCGGCGTTCTGCTCGAGGAAGAGCTCGAGCTCCTCCTCAGCCGGCTCATCCTGAGCGGCGATGTCCTCCGCGAGGAACTCCATCTTCTGCCGGAGACGGCGGCGGATGATGGTATCGTCGCGATCGAGCCCCATGGCGATCGCCTCGCGGTAGAGGATCTCCTCTTTGATGTGATCCTCGATGAGGCCCTCCAGCTCCTGCGCGGTGGGCGGACGTTGCCATGTGCGCCTCCAAGCTTCGACGAGGCGCTCGACGTGCCCGTGGTGCCGAACCCAAACCGGACCGAATGAGCCATCCATTCTGGTCGAACGAAAGAGGCACGACCATGGGCTGGGGGCAGGTATCCTCCGGATTGGCTGCGATTTGGGCGTTGGAAAACACCCGAGAGTCACTCTTTGGTGCGATGGAGCGCAAGGAGGTCTACGGAACGACGGGGAGCCGCATGGCGGTACGCTTCTTCGGCGGCTGGGACTTCACCGCAGCCGATCTATCGAGCCGCAGCCCGGCTTTCGCGGGTTACGAGAAGGGTGTGCCGATGGGCGGCGACCTGCCAGCCCGTTCGGGAAGTCAAGCACCGGCCTTCATGGTCTATGCTCTGCGTGATCCGATTGGCGGCAATCTCGATCGAATCCAAATTGTGAAGGGCTGGCTCGACGCGGACGGGACCACACACGAGAAGGTGTACGACGTCATCTGGTCCGGCGATCGCAGGCCGGGCCCGGACGGAAAGTTGCCGCCGGTTGGGAACACCGTGGATGCGGAGACAGCCAACTTCACCAATACGATCGGAGCGTCGGAGCTGGGGATTGTCTGGACCGATCCAGACTTCGATGCCACGAAGAGGACGTTCTACTACGCGCGCGTGATCGAGATCCCGAACACCGCGCTGGTCCACGTACGAAGCGTTCCGTTTCGGTATCCCGATCCCAGACGGGGCGCCGGTGTCGACGCAGGAGCGGGCGTACACATCACCGATCTGGTACACGCCGTAGACTGCCTTCCAATCGAATGGAAAATGGTGCCAGACGGAAGGAACGGCCATAGCGCGGTGGATTGGATTCGCTCATGGCTGCGCGAGCCCCTCTTGCACTTCCTGCTGCTCGGAACCGGGCTCTTCGCCCTTTCCGGGTTTCTCGGTGAACCGACGCCTTCCGATAGTCGCGTCGTCGTGACACTCCCTTCGTCGCGAACAGGGGAGTGGACATCGGCGAAGGCGTACTCTGACTGCACCGATAAAGGGGCGCTGACCCAAGCACCTTCGGCAATGAGATGGGTTCACACGCTCGGCGGGAATATCACCCGTGTCGACGAACTGGTTCGCGATATGAGATTCGGGCCTCTCCAGGAAGCGGATGGTGTCATCTACTCGCAGGGAAAGATAATCGGCCCCGACATGGAGGAAACGTTTGCTGTCCGATGAGCGGCGAACGTAAGCAATGCGTGCGGACACCCCGGCCCGGTCATTGAAGCTCAAGTCGAACTGGTCCTCGGGGCGCAGAAAGCCAACTGCCCAGCGGATCTGCTGAAACCGTAGCAGCTGGTCACGGAAGAACATGAACCCCGTATTCCGGCTCGGGAGGAAAGCGGAGATCAGGGCCCGCTCCATGAAGGTCGTGTTGGCGGCGGCCGCGGTGCCTTCCAGGCCGAGCAGCGTACGGAATCGTCCCCCTCGAACCCGCGCTGGGAAGAAGGGAAGGGAAAATGTTACGAAGGCATCCTTCAATTGAGGCGGATTGTTTGCCGCGAAGTCGTACTGAAACTTGTAGTCGAAGTAGCGAGCGACGATGCCTTCGGCGTACAGTCGCATCCGACGCCATTCGACCCCGGTCTCGAGGCGTCCGAGCTCGGTCTCCTCGTCGCTCTCCCGGCTAAAGGCGGCGGAGTCGTTCTGCGCCATCCCAGCAATCCTCATCGTGAAGTTCCTGTTGAGTCCGTCGAGGTGGATCCCGTCCTCCCAGTAAAGCCGAAACCAGCTCTCTTCTTTCTGGTCTTTCTCCTGGTCTTTCTCCTTGTCTTTTTCCTTTTCTTACTCTTCCTGTTGGTGCGTGATCGATGGGCCCTCCGCGCCTTGCTGAGAGCTCTCCCCGCCGTCCGCCGTAACGGATAAGCTGCCAATGAGCATCGAGGTCGCGAACAGGAACCGGAGGACTCGCATCGGTACAGCTTCGAAAGCTTGGCTCACGATGAGCATAGTAGCTTTGCGCCGGCTGGGCCGTCCAACTGCGCTGACGCTCGGCGCCGACGGCGCCGCCATGCTCGATTGCGGCGGGGGGGAGGATCCCACCATCGCCGAGCTGCTGAAACCGCACGGCTACGCCACCGGACAGTTTGGAAAGAGGCGTTGTTGCAGTAAGTCGTTGATTCTATTGACTCTGCGATTTTGGCCCCAAAACGTAACTTACTGATTCCTTTAGGTTTGTCGGGAATCATGCAACAACGCCGGTCGGACCCCAAGTTCCTCACTGATCAAAGAAAAATCAACTCCTCGTGTTCGATGAGCTGGCCTCAGGGCTTGCAATTTTGCACACGCACTATTACACTTTTAGCTACACAGTTAAGTGTGTGGAAGAAGGAGGTCTACTATTGCCCACGAATCTAGCGCTCGATGATCGTCTCATTGACGAAGCTCGCCGAATTGGACGTCATCGGACGAAGAAGGAGGCCGTCACGGCAGCCCTCGAGGAATACATCCAGCGACGCCGGCAGCAGCGCATTCTCGATCTCGTTGGCGAGATCGATTACGACGCGGATTACGACTACAAGGCACCGCGGCTGCGGCGGAGCAAACACTGAGCGTTCTGGTCGACACCTCGGTGTGGTCCCTCGCGCTTCGACGCCGTTCTTCAGATCTGAACTCCGAAGAGATGCGGCTGGTTGAGGAGTGGCAGGCTCTGGTACGCGACGGCAGGGTGGCCGTCGTCGGCCCTGTCCGTCAGGAAATCCTGTCGGGCATTCGTTCAGAACAGGACTTCGATCGACTCCGAGACCGACTAGCGGACTTCCCGGACATTCCGATTCTGACGGCCGACTACGAGCAGGCGGCACGCTTCTACAACGCCTGTCGGGCTCGTGGCGTGGCCGGAGGTGGTGTCGATCTTCTAATATGCGCCGTCGCCAATCGTCTTGGCCTCAAGATCTTCACCACCGATCCAGATTTTGCAACCTACGCTCGATACGTGCCGTTAAAGCTCCTTCTTCGCTCACCGTGAAACGCGTTGCTGTTCGCGCGATCTTTGTGGAGGGCAAGTCTACTTGTTCACGAAGCTGGCTTTCGAGCGCGTGCCGTTCTTGACGAAGTTGTCGACCCCGATGCGCATGTCTTCGAGCGTGCAGACGTCGCCGAAGCACTCGATCTCGACCTCGAGACCTTTTGCGAGCGTCTTCTTCGCTCCTTCGACGATGGCTCTCTGAAGGACCTCGTCCACCGCGCGGGACAGGTGGCCCAGATCCACGTCGCCGAGCTCGGGAACGTCGAGCGGCTCCCGAGGAATCGCGGGAAGCTCCAGCTTGCCATCGGCAGCGTCACGGGCCAGCTCCGCTGCTTGGGCGACGACGTCCCCATCGACCTCTTCCCGAATGAGGCCCAGCTCGAGCGCTTCGGCACTCGAGAACGGACGACCGGTTCGCAACAATGGCCAGGCCTTCTCGAGACCAATGAGCCTTGGCAGTCGCTGGGTGGCTCCCGCCCCGGGAATGATGCCGAGGTTCGGCTCGGGCTGAGCCGCCAGCATTTTAAGGCCCTTCCGGGCGATGCGGGCGTGACAAGCCATGCCGAGCTCGTTACCGCCACCGAAGGCGAGGCCGTTGTAGGCACAGACCACTGGCTTCGGGGAGTTCTCGATTTTGTTCAGCACGCCATGGGAGTGCGTAGAGGCTGCAATCCCCTCTGCCTTCGACTGGATGGCCGCCAGCATGCCGACATCCGCCCCGGACACGAAGGCCTTTTTTCCGAATCCGGTAAGAACGACGGACTTCACCGAACCGTCGGTCGCGATATCGTCGAAGTGACGAGCCAGCTGATCGAACACATCCCGGTTCAAAGCGTTGAGAACATGCGGGCGGCGGATGGTGAGAATCGCGACGCCGTCCTCGTCACGGCGCTGAATCCACGGGATGTCCCACGGCTCGCCCGACTCGGCCTGCGCCACCAGTGTCTCGCCGAGCGGAAAGCTCTCGTCAACGCGCTGATAGGCTCGGACTTTCTCGAGCGCCGCCTTCGGGCCCACGTCGTTCATGAAGGTAAACGGCGGCTTGACGACGAGGCCGATCTGACAACCGATCTCGAGGTCGGCCACGTTGCTGATACCACCGGACAGAACTTCGCCGACCAGCCCGAAGTAGGCGCCCTGCATCCGCTCGGTAATGGTGCCCGCCCGCTCCTCGTCTACGTCTACCTTTTCACCCCGCTCCGGCACCTCCCACGGCTCACCGGACGCCATGGCGTCGTGCATGATCTTCGGCGTGCGAAACCAGGCGTTCACCCGCTCGTGCAGCTCGTCCAGACCATGCGACGTGATCGGGTTGCCTCCGGTGAGGTTCATCGCGGTGAAGGGGCCGACACCCAGGCCGAGGGCCTTTCTCGCCACCGCGTCCAACTCTTTCGTGGAGCCCAGCCCCTCCTCGACACAAAGGGCGGCGGCCTGAAAGATGCCTTCGAAAATCGGGTCGATGGCATAGCCGTAGCGACTCTCGACACGGATGGGCACCTTTCCGATCGCTTCGTAAAACCACACGAGCCATGCGACGACGTCTGTCGAAGTCGCATCGCCCGGCACGATCTCGACCAGCGGGTTCCGCTCCGCCGGGAAGAAGTAGTGAATGACCAGCGTCCGGGCGGAGTGGCCGGCCTCGGTGAAGATTCGCTCCGGTTCGAGATGCGAGGAGTTCGATGCGAGGATGGTGTCCTCCGAGACCAGCGTCTCGAGCTGCGAGAAGATGCGCTGTTTTAGCGCGAGGTCCTCGGTCGCTGCCTCGATCACGAGATCGGTCCCGCGCAGGGCATCGTAGTCCTCGGTGAAGGTGACGTTGTCCTTCATCGCCGCGCCTTGATCAGGCTTGAAGGCTTTCGTCTCGATGCCTTTGTCGACCTTCTTGCCCAGCTTGCGCCGGCCCGCCTCGAGGGCTTTCAGGGCGATATCGACGACCACGATAGGGACGTCGTGCTCCTGAAGCACCTTGGTCATATGCAGGGCAATGTCCGGTCCGATCTGACCGGAGCCGACGATCCCGACCTTGCGGATCTCTCTGCCTCCGTCCGAGTACGACAACTCAGTCTCCTCTTTCCATCAACTCTTCATGCTCGTCGAGGACCGAAAACAGGGCTTCGACGTCCTCGGACAGGTTGTAGTAGTGAAAACTTACGCGAAGGCCGGCGCCTCGATCGGAGACCACGATGCCCTCCCGCTCGAGCAAATCCACGGCCCTGCGAGCGTCGCGGCAGTGCAGAACGACGAGAGGACCTCGTCGCTCCGGCTCCTCCGGCGTCATCGCCGACCAGCCGCGCTTCTTAGCTCCCTCGAGGAGCTCGGTTGCCAGGGACTCCACGTGGGCGGCGATCCCTTTCGTTCCCACCTGTTCGACGAGCTCGAGCCCCGCCATACCGGCGTAGAGGCAGGGATTCGGTGGCGTTCCCGTCTCGAAACGCCGAGCGCTCGCATGATAGGTCGCCCGCTCGATATCGAAATCGAACGGCCGCTCCTGCGCGAACCAACCGGTGAGCGTGGGCTCGAGCTCCTGGATGAGCTCCTCACGAACATAGAGAAACGCGAGCCCGGATGAGCCGAGAAGATATTTGAGACAACCGCTCACCAGGAAGTCGCAATCGAGCTCCTTGACATCGAGCGGGCGCGTGCCCGAGCTCTGGTAGTCGTCGACGAGCGAATAGGCACCCGCCTCGCTGGCCAGCCGCACCACGGAGCGGACGTCCTGGCGGTAACCGTTGCGGAAGCACACGTGCCCGACGGGAACGATGCGAGCCGTCTCGTCGATGACGTCCTCGTAGGATCCGACCGGAAGCTCATCGTTTCCCGCTCGCGCCCGCTTGATCTGAGCCCCGCGTTTCTCCTGGGCCAGCCAGATGTGCGCCATCGTCGGAAACTCGAAGTCTCCAAGAACGACTGCGTTGCGCTTTCCTTCGAACGACAGAGCGCTAGCAAGCGCGCTCACGGCGGTGGAGGCACAGAAAGAGATCGCGAGCTCATCCGGACCGCAGCCGAGGAAGCCCGCCAGGCGTTCACGCGTCGATTCGAGGAGCGCCATCCACTCTTCCCAGGGCGAGCCCCCCTCGCCCCAGGTGCTGATGTAGTTTCGGTAGGCGTCCTCCACGTCCCGGGACAAAGCGCCCTTCGAACAGCTGTTCAGAAAGATCTTCTTTGAGAAGATGGGAAAGCGCTTGCGGAAGATCGCCGGCGACGTCACGGTGTCACTTCTTCCTCAAGCGAGCGGACGTTTGGTCTCGCAGGCCGTCCAGAAGCTTCACCAGTTTCTTTGGAATGGGAATCGGTCGAAACCGTGCCCGTGAGACGGTGGCGATCGTGATGTAGCCCTCGGCGAGGTGCGTACGCTCGGGCAGCCGATAGGCGTCGAAGCCGAAAGTGAAGCTCGTGCGGCCGAGGCGTTTCAGCCCCATCTCGACCGACAGAAGGTCGGCGAGACGCGCTGGTGCGAAGTAGTCGGAGTGGGCCGCGACCCGCGGCATCCAGACGTTCATGTGCTCGAGAAAGTCCTCGTAACGGAAGCCCTGGGCCCGGATCCACTCCAGCTCCGCCATCTCGTAGTAGGAGAAGAATCTCGGAAAGTAGACGATCTTGGCCAAATCGACGTCGGCCCAGGGTACGCGGTGTTGAATGATGAAGCGCGGCAAATGCCTATTTCCCCCGTTTCCGTTCCCGTACCCGTTCCCGGCGGCAGCAATTGCCGGGTACGGGCACGGAGACGGGTACGGGGCTCATCAGCTGTTCAGGCTCCCGCGCCACTGCTCGATTTGCTTCGCCGCGATCTCCCGGCCTCCCAGGCCGAAAGCGATGGCGACCGCGACGGCGATGGCACCGAGAATCATCCCGAACGCCAGCTCGATGATTTCGTTGGCAATCCCCATTTGCCTCAGGCCAATGGCAGCGGCGAGGACGATGACCGCAATGCGGGCCGCAGTGGCCAGAAGAGGCGCCTGGGCACTGGCGCTGGTGCGAATGGTCTCGGCGGCCAGATTGGCCAGGAAGAGGCCGAGGGCGAACACGACGAGCCCGAGTACCAGCTGACCGGCGAACTCCAGAAGGCTGGCGATGAGCACCGCCAGGTTGGTAAAACCGAGGAGACCGGCCGCCTCGATCGAAGCGAACAGCATGATGACGGACAACAGAAGGATGCCCACCATCGCGGACGGCGTCCGCTCGCCCTCTTTTACCTCGCCCCTGGCGAGGCCAAGCTTCTGGAGCACATTGTCGAAGCCGGCGCCGGCGAGGACGTTGGCGAGAAGACCGGACACCAGGCGCCCGATGAAAAAGGCCAGCGTGAGCAGCAGTCCGGCGGCGAACAGGAGCGGAAGGGCGGTCAGAATCTGACCGAGCATCAGACTGGCCGGCTCGGTGATGGCGTGGAGGGCCAGCGCGTTCAGCGAGGAGACGAGGACGTTGAAGAGAATGAAGATGTAGACCACGAGCCCGAGAAGGCCGGAGAGCTTTCTCGTGCCGAGCGCCGTGCCAAGTCCGATTCTCTCGCCCAGTTGATCGGCACCGACGGCAGCGAGCAGGTTGGTCACCAGCCGCTGGACGATCCGCGCGATGAACCACCCGACGGCGAGAATGAGACCGGCCGCCAGAATGTTCGGGAGGAACGTCAGCAGGCGGTCGATCAGGCTCTGGACGGGCGCCAGGAGCCCCTCGAGCTGGAGGGCGCCCAGGATGTTGGGCAGGAACAGGAGAAAGACGAGCCAGTAGACGGCGTCGGACAGGGTTCGACTGAGTGCGGGGCGCTTTTCCTCTTCGAGCCCGGCGTCGCCGCCTACGCGCTCATCGAGCCGCGCCAGATCGAGCCCACCCCGGACAACGCGGCGCAGCACGATCGCCACGACCCACGCGATCGCCAATAGCACGGCCGCGCCCAGCACCTGCGGCACGTAGCCAAAGACCTTGTCGAGCAGCGACGTCAGGGGCTGGCTGACGACGGTGAGCTCCAAGGCGTCGAAAAAGCCGACGACCGCCAGAAGCAGGATGACGTAGTAGGCGGCTTTGCCGAACCAGGCCTCCACCGGAAAAGCCTCGCCTTTCTCCTCTCCGAGAACCATTTTCGCGAGCTTGTTGTCGAGGGTCGTGCGTCTCAACGCGCCGCGTACGAGGGCGCCGACGATGATCGCGACGAGCCATCCTCCGATGAGAATCAGCAACGCGGTGCCGATCTGCAAGACCCGCGGTCCCCAGATTTCGCTCTGTTCGACCATCATTTCGTATAGTGCTTCCATTCGAGCTCCTCCTCTCAATTTTCAGCGGGGAGCCTGATCGGACGCCCCGCGGTCGGTGTGCCAGACGAGAACGAACGAGCTGAATCGCTGCCCGCCGTCGAGGAGCGCTAGCGACGAATGGATGGCTCGAGCAAAGTTGTCAGTGGAGCTCGCCCAGTCTCAGACGCAGTCCCATCGATTCAAGACGCTAAGGGTCCACGCAAGGGCGGGAGTATAGCATTGATCCGGAGACAAACAGCGTCATACACTGAGCGGTCTTCCCGTGATGCAGCACCGCGTCCTCATCCACCTTCTCGCGCTGAGCTTCGCCGTTCCCGCCTCATTGGCCGGTTCCTCGACGTTCGATCTCGGGGGCACGGTCCTCGACGACACGGGGAGCGCCCTTTCGGGCGCGACGCTGACGCTAACGTCCGCGGAAAGCGGGACGGAGCGCTCCACTACGACGAACGAGGCCGGCCGCTACACCTTTTCCGCTCTCCCGCCGGGCGAGTATTCCCTCGAAGTCGGGCTCGCCGGTTTCGCGACCTCGCGCTACGAAGGACTGCGCTATTTCGCGGATACGACGAACGTCTTCAACGTCACACTCAAGTCCCGCGACGTCCAGGAATCCGTCACGTTCACGGGAGAAGCTCCTCTCATTAATATGAGCCTCGCTCAGGTCGGCCTTTCCGTCGAGGAGCGCCAGCTCGAGGAGCTGCCACTGACGCGGCGAGAGTACCTGGAGCTCGTGACGCTGGCCGGTTCGGTCGACGATTCGGACGAGCGGAGCCCCGCCGAGCCGGCCCGGGCGCCGCGTGGCCCGTCCATCAACGGCAACGATGCTCGCTACACCGCCTATCGCCTCGACGGATTCAACAACACGCGCGACCAGCACGGTGTTTCCAAGATCGCCGTCAGTCTCGAAGCAGTGGAGGAGTTCCGGGTCATCACCGGGCAGTCTTCCGCCGAGTACGGCCAGAACCTGGGCGGCCTCGTCAGCGCGACGACGCCGAGCGGCGGAGTCGAGTTTCACGGAAGCGTCTTCGCACACATCCGACCTGGCTCCTGGGATTCGTCCGATCCGCTGACCGGCCAGAGCGTTCCGCTCGAGCGTCAGGATCTCGGCTTCACCCTTTCGGGTCCCATCGGGGATCAGGGAACCCACTTCTTCACGAGCTTCGAGTACCGAAATGAGGACGAGACCGTCGTCGTGACCGCGCCCTTCGACGAGGGTCGATTTCGCGGCACCTTCGAGCTCCCCTCACGCCACGCGCAGTTTCTGTTCAAGCTGTCCCAGCCGCTGGGCGATCGCCACAACTTCCTGGCCAGGGTCATCGTGAACGACCGGTCGAGCACCGAGAAGGTGGGCGGCTTCGACATTTTAGAGAACGCCCAGGACACGGACGAGAACGAGTGGGCTGTTCAGGCAACGCTGACGTCGAGCTTCGGCGGCACGCTGAGCGAGCTGCGAGCAGGCTTCATCCGCGAAAATTTCGGCTACACCAGCGTGGCTCCGCCCCTCGGAGAGGCCCTCCTTCATCCCACGCGAGGCAACATCGGGAATCCGAACCGGCTCTACCGGGCAGACGAAGATCAATGGCAGCTCTCGGAGACGCTGTCTTTCTCGCGGGGCGACCACCGAATGAAGGCCGGCGTCAACCTGTACGGAGTGGACACCGATACCGAGATCGAGTCGTTCCTGGACGGGGCCTTTCTGTTCGCGCCCGACACGACGGCGCTGGACGCCATCTCCGGCTCCCCCGGCATCATCCTGTTCCAGCGGAGCTTCGTTAACGGCAGAAACCGCGCGAGTTACCGGGAAACTCACATTCAGACGTTCTTCCAGGACGACTTGCATTTGTCACCGTACTTCACGCTCAACCTCGGCCTTCGCTGGGAGAAAGAAACGTCTGTCCCCGATAGCAACAACTTCGCACCGCGGCTCGGCTTCCACTGGGATGCAACCAGGGATGGACGAACGGCGGTTCGCGGAGGATACGGCATCTTCTACACCTTCGTTTTCTCACTGGTCGATTCGTACGAACGCCTGTTCGGCCCGGAGGGGTTGAGGGTGCACGTATCGGATGGCTCGACGGTGGTGGATTTCTTGTCGAATCCTCCACCCGCCAACCTGTACGTCGAGGCACCCATCTTCTCGCCCTCCAATCGGCGTACCCCGTACGCGCAGCACGTCACCGCGGGAGTCGAACGGGAGCTTCTCTCGGGAGCCTCGGTATCCGTCGATCTGAGCTACATCCGTGGCGAAAGCCTCATTCTGCCCGAGGAACTCAACGCTCCGAGCCCTTTCGACTACTCGTCGGGTGGCAACCGCACCATGGCCGAAGCCGACGCGACCCGACCGTTTGGTGTTCCCGGACAACCCATCGCGCCGGGAGAGTCCGGGTCCTTGCCGGACGGCTACCCTTTCGGAGGTTACCGCGACCTCTACCTTCTCTCTTCGCGAGGAACGAGCGAGTTCTGGGGCCTGAAGCTCGTCTACACCCAGCGCGCCTGGGAGGTGCTCAAGTGGCAGGCGATGTACCAGTGGTCGCGGACGGAGAACGACGGCGACGACTTTCGACCCGAGCGCTCGATACCCCTGAACCCGCTCGAAGCGGAGGCGGAGCGGGGACGAGGCCGTTACGACATTCCTCATCGTCTCGTGGTCAACGGCATCCTCGACGGCCCGTGGGGGCTACGCGTCGGTAGTGTGCTTCGGGCCCGCTCCGGCCGGGTGGTCGACCCCAGGGTACGGCTCGATCTCGACGGCGACGGCAAGCTCCGGGAGCGGGCATCTCGACCCGGGGCAGTCCTTTCGCGCAACAGCTTTCGCGCCCGCTCGTGGTTCTCGCTGGATTTCTCGTTCGCGAAAGTGTTCGAGCTCGCCGAGGGCCGCCACGTCGAGGCGAGCCTCGAGGTCTTCAATATTACGAACCGTCTGAACCCGCTCCAGGTGCTCGACGCCTACGGCCCGGATGCGGGCGCCCCTATTCCGAGCTTTCTCGAGATCGTCCAGGCCGCGCCGCCGAGGCAGTTTCAGGTATCCGTGCGTTTCCGTTTCTGAACGAATAAACCTCTCCCTCCTGGGGAGAGGTCGTCCGCGACGGTCGTCCATGGCGGACGGGTGAGGGGTCGTTGCACCGGGTTTGCGTTGAGCCACTGGGTGTTTTCAGCCTAGAATACCGGGCTCACGGACATCTCGATCGTCAACCCCACGGACGAGGGAGATATGTCACAACCGGGACTCACCTGCAGGCGCTGCGGCAAGCCTTTCGAGAGGCCGGAGCCGCGTCGCAGCCCCGGAATCCGTTGCCCCCACTGCAGTTTCACGTTTCGGGCACCCCGCTCGGAGAAACAAGCGCAACGAGCGGCCGAAGAGCTCGATCTTGCGCTCAGACAAGACCTGCTCATCGAGGCGGTCGAGGAAGAGGGCGCGCTTCACTACGTCATCAAAGATCCTGCCAGTAACCGGTTCTTTCGTATCAAGCCCCTCGAGCACTTTCTGGTCACCCAGTTCGATGGTCAGACTTCGATCGCGGAGATCCGGCGACGCGCCTCGGAGGAAAAACGGGTGCTGGTCTCCGAGGAGGTCCTGCGCAAGTTCGCCGCCAAGTTTCGGGCCCTGGGCCTTCTTACGGCGCCGGACGACGAGACCTCGCTAGCAGGGAAATCAGTCTCTCGTGCGGGAAGTGTGTTCTCGGCGCGATGGCCGCTCGCCAACCCGCAACGCGTCATCGAACGCCTCTACGCGCATCTCGGTTTTCTGTTTCGTCCCGCGGCGGTGACGCTGATGACCCTCACGATCCTGGCTGGCCTTTGGGTGGCTCTCGGGAACCACAATGCCCTCCTGTTCGGCCTGAAAGGTGTTCTGAACGTGGAGGGGCTGCTCTTCATTCTGGCGGTGCTGTCCGCGATCACCGTACTTCACGAGCTGGCGCATGGTCTCACCTGCCGTCACTTCGGGGGCCGCGTCACCGACATGGGCTTCCTCCTGATGTATTTCATCCCCTGTTTCTATTGCAACGTTCAGCGATACCTACCTCTTCGGCGAGAAACGAAAGCGGCTCTGGGTGCTGTTCTCGGGTGGCTTCTTCGAGCTCTTCCTCTGGGGAGTCGCCGTTGTCGCCTGGCGAGTGGTCGCCCCCGAGACCTGGACCTCGCGTGTGCTCTTTGTCGTCGTGGGCGTCTGTGGCGTCCGAGCGCTCTTCAACTTCAACCCGCTCATCAAAATGGACGGGTACTTCCTGCTCTCCGATTATCTGGGGATTGCCAATCTTCGGCGCGAGGCCCTCGGAGGGATCGGGCGCTTCACGAGACGCCTCTTGGGTCTCGATTCCGCGCCGATCAGCCTCGAGCTCCGGGACCGGCGGATACTTGCCATGAGAGGCGACCGATTCCTCACGCTTTTCGGCGCCGCCGCGCTCCTTTACACCGCTATCCTCGTCGGCTACATCGCCTTCTACTCCGGAGATTGGGTCTTCCAGGAGCTCGGATCCACCGCGCTCGGCCTCTACTCCGTCTTCCTCGTCGGCCTCCTGCACAAGCCGGCGGTCACGGCCGCTTCGGAGGCCAAGGAGGTCAGCAAGGAAAAGTGGGAGCAGCTCGGACAGCAGAAACGTCGGTTCCGTTTCGTGTTCCTGTGGGCAGCCCTCTTGCTTCTCATCGCCTTCTTCCCTTGGACGCTCCGAATCCCCAGCGATCTCCAGATTCTCCCGATGGAGCGGGAGACGGTGCGCGCTCCTGCCGAAGGACGCATTGCGGAGAGCTACTTCGCCGAGGGAGACCAGGTCCAAAAGGGCGAATTGATTCTGAAGTACGACACGACCGAGCGCGAGCTGGAACGCAAGACGAAGATCGCGGAGCTCGAGCAGGCCCGAAGAGAACTGAGTCTGCTGGCCAAGAGAAACCCGGTCTATCTCGAAGAAACTCAAGTCAAGGAGCGCGAGCTCGAAACGTCGCGCGCCGAGGAGCAGGCGGCACGCCAGGACTTCGACCGGGCGCAGCAGCTCTGGACCGAGGGACTCATCTCCAAAGATGGCTTCGACCGGGAGCAGAACGACCTCGAGCAGGCACAGAGTCGCCGGCGCAAGGCGGAAGCCGATCTGGCGCTGGTGCGCAAGCAGAGCCGGGACAGCCGCAACGAGCAGATGGAAGTGCTTCATCTGAGGGACCCGGATGCGCAAGAAGCGGTCATCGAGAGGCTCGAGGCCGAGCTGGACAAGCTCGAAGATCTCCTCTCGCGGAGCAAAGTCTATGCGTCGATCTCGGGCACGCTGACCACCTACCGGTTTCAGGAGAAAGTCGGCGAGTTCCTGGAAGAGGGTACAGTGGTTTGTGAGATCGTGAACGATGAACGGGTGGTCGTCGAGATGCCGGTTGCCGAGAAGGACATCGACGTCATCGCGCTGGGCCACCCCGTGCAGTTCAAGGTGAGGGGCTACCCGAGTCGCCGTTTTCACGCCGAGGTCGCGGAGATCGCACCGATCGCTACTCCCAACGGCGCCACGTCTTCCATTCTCGTTCGCGCCACCGTCGACAACAGCAAGAGGCTTCTCAAGCCCGGAATGACCGGTGTGGCGAAGATCTACTGCGGCACCAGCTTCGTCGGGAAGGTGCTGACCCGCGACTTCGTCCGGTTCGTGAGGACGGAGTTCTGGTTCTGACGTGTCGTTCGTGATGTCACCCGCGGAGCGGGAGCGGTTTCTGGCCGGGGTCCACGTCGGTGTCCTCAGCCTCAACCAGGTGAAGCTGGGGCCGCTGGCCGCCCCCGTCTGGTACGGCTACCAGCAGGGCGGTAAGCTCTACTTCGTCACCGGGCGAGACTCCCGCAAGGGCAGGCTCCTGCATGAGGGCACGCGTATCAGCCTGTGTGTCCAGAACGAGAGCGCTCCCTACCAGTACGTCAGTGTGGAAGGTCCGGTCACACGCATCGTCGACGCCGACCTCGAAAACGATGTCCGACCGCTGGCGAGGCGCTACCTCGGCACCGAGGGCGGCGATCGCTACATGCACAGCCTCGATCCGGACGAGGAGGACGCGGTCCTCGTCCGCATGAGCATCGAGCGCTGGTTCTCTGCCGACTACCGAGGAGACGAGGACTAGTAAACGTCCGCTCCCCACTCCCGAGCCAACGTGATAGATTCCTGCCCCGACGGGGGTCGTACACGGCTCGCGTGATGGCGAGGTATCAAAAAGACTCTCTTGGAGGGAAACCATGGAGCGGAGACAGTTTCTCGGAACGTTGGGACGCGGCGCGGGCGCTGCGGCGGTGGCGACGCTGTTCGATCCGACCACTATCGCGCGCGTCGAGGCGGCAACGAGTCGGGTTTCCCAGACGAGCCCGAAAGACGCGGCGCAGGACGAGGCCTACTGGAGCGAGATCCAGCAGTCCTTCACCATCAGCCGGAGCTTGATCGATTTGAACAACGGCTATTGCAGCCCGTCTCCGCGCATCGTCACCCAGGCCCTGGTGGACTATATCTGGCAACAGGAGGAGGCCCCGTCCTACCAGATGAGAAAAATCCTCGAGCCGCGCCGCGAAGCGATCCGCCAGCGCCTGGCGCGACTGTTCAAGTGTGATCCGGAGGAAGTCGCGCTGGTGCGCAACGCCTCGGAGGCGATGGAGATCCTGCTTCTCGGCAGCGACCTCAAATCCGGAGACGAGGCCCTCACCACGAACCAGGACTACGGCCGCATGCGCACGACGCTGGATCAGCGACACCGGCGCGAGGGCATCGACATCAACTTGATCAGCGTCCCGATTCCTCCCGACGAGATGGACGAGCTGACCGAAGCGTTCCGCCGGGCCATTACCCCTAGAACGAAGATGATTCTCATGTCGCATCAGGTCAACATCACCGGACAGATCTTCCCGGTCAAAGACATCTGCGACATGGCACGCGAGCACGGCATCGAGGTCGTGGTCGATGGCGCCCACTCGTTCGGCCAGTTCGATTTCACGCAGCCGGAGATCGGCTGCGACTACTTCGGGACGAGTCTTCACAAATGGCTGATGGCGCCCAAGGGCACGGGCATGCTCTACGTGCAGAGGGACAAGATCGAGAAGATCTGGCCTCTCATGGCCGCACCGGAGCGCATGAATGCCGACATACGCAAATTCGAGGAAATCGGCACGCATTCGGCCGCGATTCGGCTGGCCACCGGGGAGGCGGTGACGTACCACAACGCCATCGGGGGAAAGCGCAAGGAGGAGCGGCTTCGCTACCTCAAGGACTACTGGGCCAAGCGCCTGGTCGAGAACCCCAAAATTCGTCTGCACACGTCCCTGAAGCCCCATATGAGCTGTGCGATTGCAACGGTGGAGATCGTGGGCATCGACCCCGGCGATCTCACCGAGCACCTCTGGAACAAGCACCAGATCGTCGTCACCCCGATCAACCACGACGAATTCAAGGGAGTTCGCGTCACGCCCAACCTCTACACGCAACTGCCCGAGCTCGACTACTTCTGCGAAGTGATGGAGCGGCTGGCGGAGAAGGGATTGCCGAAATCCGCCTGACGAGACCAGGCGAGCTTCCCTCTCCCCCGCGGGGGGGAGAGGGAGCGCGCCTTTGCCGAGGATGATTGGCTCTCAGGGAGAAAGAGACGGGCGATCTCTTGTGGTCCTTTACCGGTCCGTAGATTTCCGGTCGACAACCGGCTCCGGAGCTCCGCCTCATCACGGCGTTGGTGCATGAATCAGTTCGGGACACGCACGGAACCTTTTGGCGGCCCAACTTACTCCCCGACGATCGCGTGGGATTCAGGCTTGCCCAGCTCAGCCATCCGGTTCAATACATTACACCCGATCCTTGCCTCCCGCTTCTGCGATTCGTAGCCGCGCGTGTGAAGGCTGTTTCCGAACGTGCGCTTGTACCTGAAGAAAAGATTCTCGACGGCGCCCTGTCGTCGATACCCTGACTCCCGCTGCCAGCCTTGGCGCCCGACTTTGCGAATCGTCTCGAGGGTCGCGTTCCGCTGCGCCCACGTGCCATCGGCGCCGTCCGAAGGCACCGCCCCTCGTCGAGGTGGGATCACGATCTTGATGTACGCGGTGCCGACCTCACCGAGCAGCTCGTACACCGACCGAGCATCGTAGGCCCCATCGGCTGTGAAACGTCGGATCGGAGAGTCGACCTGTTCGAGCAGACACGGGACAGTGGACGGATCGTCCTCGCTGCTCTTCGTGAGCTTCGCCGCCACGATGAAGCCGTCGTCATCCACGCCGACATGCAGCTTCCGCCATTGTCGACGCGCCTTCGAGCTCTTGTGCCTGTGGGCGTGCCACTCGCCGGCACCCGAGATTTTGAGTCCTGTAGAGTCGACGATCAGATGGAGCGCGCCGTCATGCGCCCTCGTGGGACGAGGCACGTCGACGTCTTTGTTCCGCCGCGACAGCGTGGTGTGGTCCGGTGCTTTCAGGTCGAGCTCCATCAGCCGTGCTGCTCGCACGCTCTTTCTGGAGTGGGGAGAGCGTACGTTCGACACATCTATGCAGGGCTTCCATGAGCGACTGGCTGGCCATGAGACTTGTTGCCTGCCATGCTGCGGCATGATGAGAGCCCACCGAGTTCGCCAGACCTACGACTATAGGCTGCGCGATGCCATCGCCGCGACCGGTAACACGGACCTGTTCCGGGATGTTCCCATTCCGGCTTCGACGCGACGCACGTGGGCGCGTGGCGACGTGCGTCCCGTGGTCGCTTCTGTCGATGTGGAGCTGGAGGTCTACGACCTGTTGGAGCAGGTCGACAAACTACGACGGCGCGCCAGGGAACAGGCCGCGATCATCGGATTACTGGTGCGACTGTTGAAGCTCCGCGGCGGCAAACTCGACGGGGATCGCGTTCCCGATGGTGCAACGAAATCCGCGGTTCTGCGGGCGATCGCGTCGGCGACGGGACTGCTGTCGCTGGGCACCGCACTCAAAATCGTAGGGATCTCGTCGGCGCGCTATCACGCGTGGCGGCGCAAGGACGAGGGCTGCGGGCTCGACGATCAACCTAGCTGTCCGAAGTTCTTCCCCCGCCAATTGACGCGGGAGGAAGTCTCAACGATGAGGGGCTTTGTGGAGGCCGAGACATATCGCCACATAGCGGTTCAGAACCTGGCCCTTTACGCGCAGCGCCTTGGCAAGCTCTTCGCGTCTGCAAGCACCTGGTACAAGATGATCCACCAGCGCGGCTGGAAGCGCCCCCGAAGGCGGGTGCATCCAGCAAAGCCCAAAGCAGGCCTCAGAGCAACGCGCCCCAACGAGTATTGGCAAATCGACGCAACCGTGATCCGGCTGACGACCGGGATCCGAATCTACCTCCAAGCGGTCATCGACAATTTCAGCCGAAGAATTCTTGCTTGGCGGGTGAGCGACAAGCTGAGCTCGGCAACAACACGCGAGCTGCTCATTGAGGCCTCACAGAACCTCCCTCTCGCCGCCGCGAACGCCAGCGTGGTTGTCGTCACCGACGGCGGTTCAGAGAATTTCGGCGAGGTAGATCAGCTTCTTGAGAATTCAAGTTCGCTCAGTCGTGTGCTCGCGCAAATCGACATCGTCTGCTCGAACTCTTTGATCGAAGCGTTTTGGCGACAATTGAAGCATGCGTGGCTTTTCTTGAACGCCCTCGAGAGTACGGCGGCGGTGCGGCGTCTCGTCGCCTTCTACGTCGATGAGCACAATGAAAAGATCCCGCGCGCCGTTCTCGGAGCTCGTACACCAGACGAGGTCTACTTCGGCCGGGAGGAGAATCTGCCAGAGCGGCTTTTCGAGCAACGCAAGAGAGCGCAGCGGGTCAGGAGCGCCGCGAATCGAGCAGCGAGTTGCCATCGCTGCGAATCTTCACGCGCTGGCCCTGCTGTTCGGAATATAGCCAGAACGCGAGCTCGTCGAACAACTGCTCGCAATTGTCCATGAGGTCTGTGTGAGCAGCACCGCTTCCCGGTCGAAGCGCGCCAGCCGCTCCTCGTTCTGCGCGAGCTCTTCGGGAAGGGTCTTGAGCGCGACGTCACGCCCGAGTTTCGTGTCGCGGGCCCGGTACACTTCGCCCATCCCGCCGGCACCAATGGGTGCAACGATCTCGTACGCGGCGAGCCAGGTGCCGGAGGTGAGGGGCATGTCGTCAGATTGTAAATCGGTGTGTTGCGAATTTCGACCGGGCCAAATGGGTGTACCGTGAACGGACGGACGACCATCCATCGGCGAAACGACTGACCCCGTGGGGCCGGCCCTGGGCCGGCTGAGCACGCTGGAGAAAAACACTTGGGGGAAGGAGCCAGCTGTCGACAACGCCCGAAACCGGGAGAAAGGACTACTGTTCTTCCGCGATCTTGACCATGATGTGTGCGTAAGACGTTCCCTTCCACATCACGTACACGGGATCCTTCGGGTTGGTGGAAAGCCCTTCGAGCGCTTTGGTATCCGGTACCACGATCATGAGATGGGGCCCTTCCTTGACCCAGTCGTTGTCGGCGGTGGGCTCAGTGGCGAATGGATCGGTGTTGCTGACACCAATCGCTTCCCCCTCGCCCGCTAACATGTAAGAGACGCTGAACTCCGTGACGTCGACAGGCTCTTTCTTCATGTAGGCCCCAAGGACGGCGTCCCACTGAGCTTCGTTGCACATCGGGCCGGCGGCGTCTGTTCCCGGGTAACAGGTCCAGCTGCTCGACCCCTCCCTCAGGACCCTGCCATCCATGGTCTTGATCGTGGCGCTCTTGGCAATCACCGGCGGAGCTGCGCTTTCAGCCTCGGCAATGAGCTCCGGATCTGTCTTCTGGGCCTCGGCGACACACGTCACCAAGACTGCCAGGACCGGGATGGACACAAACAAAAAAAGAAATACCATGCGTTTCATACCTAACCTCCTCTCCCTTTTGCGCGCGATAGCGCGAGGCTTCTAGCAGAGACACCGTACCGGATGCGATCGAATACCATCTGGAGCGAAATCACCAAGGTTTCGACAACAAGCTGCTCTTCCCAGTGCAAGAAAGTTGAGGGACCGAGGATAGCCGTCCGGTGTCGAGAGCCCTCTTGGCGGAATGCTCCGATATTACCTATCACCAGGCAGCATAAGCCGAGCGGCCGACCATCATTCTCGGAGGACGTCATACATCCGGCGAAAACTTGTCATTCTCGTGGCAGGTCACACGCATGTCGGCGTTCGACCTATGCACCAAAATGCACCTTGGGACGTCGCTTCGGTGACGGCGGGTGGAAGGGACACCTCTCTCTCTTTCGGCCTGTCACGGCCGGAGGCCGCGAGCTCGAGCCTCGTCGGTCCCGGCACTCACAAGGTTTGCGGAACCTCCAGACGCTCGACGCTGGGACGATTGTCCGAAACCTGCTACGAAAAGATGTCCCCCTCACCCGTGGCCTCGCGATCGGTGAGCCGCGACCTCTCCCCCAAGTGCGGGAGAGGTACAATATTTTCATCCGTCTTAGCGTGAGGCCCTGGCCTCATGAGGGACTGTCCTGAAACGTTCTTTGGGACGCTTTCATCAGCGCGACGTCGCCAATACCCGTCGGCCCGCCGATGCGAGGGTTTCGGTAGGGACTAGATCGTCAGCAGGGACAGCGGAACGTGCTTCGCCATGTGCTCGAAATCCCCGTCGGTCGTCAGCAGTTGAAGGCTGTGTCGAATACACAATTGGCCGATTAGAGCATCGATCGTACCGACCTGGACTCCCTTGCGTCGGCAAGTGTTGCGCAACGCGGCCGCTTCGATGTGATCCTCGACCTCAGGCGTGATGCCGGGAAGTAGGGAGAAGGATTGAATGATCCGCTCCCGTGATTTGGGGCCGTGGAACCCCTGCAGAAGCTCCTGCAAAATGAGACCTGTGGTGATGACGATGTCGCCACCGGCGAGCGATCTTTCGAGCAAGCTGATCTCCGGATCGGCGCTGCCGTCCCGTCTCAGAGCGAGCGACCAAACGCTGGTGTCGACAAAGACGTTCATCTACGCGAGCGCTCCTTCTTGTAGTCGAAATCCGGATTCCATTCGAGTCGTCCAAAGAGGTCGAGCAGCTTCCGCTGCTCCCGACGAGCGATGAACTCCTCGAGGGCTCTGGTAACAGCTGCCTTCTTCGTCTTTTCGCCGCTCACCAGCAGCGCTTTTTCGAGTAACTCTGGTTCGATCGATAGATTAGTTGCCATGTGTGAACCTCCACACATTATTCTGCACAAAATGACGTTCGCGTCAAACCCCTCGGACCGGAGTTGCTCGTGTTTCGACGCTGTTCATCCGCGGGAGGCGGCTGATGGGTGAACGTTTGAGGCGCCCCGGGCGGTCCGAGGGGCGGAGAGAGCTGGGTGCCGTCGGTAACATCTGCCGGAAAACGGTCGGTGCGGTAGGTGATGGTCACCGTGCCCCCGGAAGCCGGGTTCAGCCACTCGAGGTCGTTCCTCTGGTCGGTGGAGGTCACGGTGAAGAACACCACCGGCTCGGGCGCCGCAGTGCAGGCACCGGCCACGTCCGCTGTGATGACGACGTCGTCGAGCAACCACCCGTCTCTCGCGATGGAACAATCGGTGACGCCGGTGAAGCGGAATTGGACGTCGTGGCCCCCGCAGCCCGTCACCCCTGCGAGGATATCGTCGCACACCCCGTCGAGATCGATCGAGGTGCTCTGGAAGGTGCCACCCGAATAGCCGGAGCTCGTGCCGGTGAACACGTCGGTGCCTACGCCGTTGGAGCAGGCACCGTCGACGGTGCCGTTGTAGCCCGTACCGGAGAGTCGCGAAGAAGCAACGGGCTGGAACGGCGAGCCATCCACGCTCACCGCCACGTAACCACCGTCGAAAACACTCGCGCCGACCGGCTCGAACTGCCAGCGGTGGTTTAAGCTCAGCGTAACGTTGAAACTCCCCGTGGGCACGCTGAGCGTGGCCGGCCCGGCGGAGGCGAAGTTGTCGCTCGAGTAGTTCGCATTACAGGAGGCGCCGCCGAATCGATAGGTGCCGGTGCCGCTGGCAGCGGTGCACGCCGTCTGAATGCCGCGCCAACTGTCTCCCTTGCCCCCGACGTCGGGTGCATGGGTGAAGTCGTCGATTCCTTCGAAGTCGTTGCTGTAAAGGGTCGTAGGCGTGAGACCGGTGGCGCCACTCATCTCGACGAGGTTCGCGTCCACGTTTCCGCCGTTACAGAGCCCCCCGCCGCTCCCCGTGCCGTCTTCCGCTCGCACGATGTAGTAGTAGGTGGTCGAGCTCGAGACGTTGGTGTCCTCGTGGAAAGTGTTCGTCACACAGGCGTCGATGAGATTGGCAGCGGACGGCGTAAAGCCGGGCGTCGGCGAGCGGTAGATGTCGTACACCACTTCCGCTGCCGGGCAGTTACTCGTTGCCGGATTCCAGCTCAAGTCGATGGAGCAGGTCCCGCTCTGGGAGACGACGGTACTCAGGCCGGCGAAGTCGGGAGGCAAGATGCAGTCTCCGGTGGCGAGAGCAGAATCCTCGTTGGACGGGCCGGAATCGCATACGCCCGCGTCGACCGAGCGCACCGTATAGTAATAGGTGGTGCCTCCGGAGACGGCGAGGTCCACGTAGCTGGTGGCACCGATGTTCGCGATCTCCGTGTAAGGTCCGCCGCTCGAAGTGGACCGATTCACCTTGTAAGAGACCGCAGCCGGCTCGAGGTTCCAGCTCAAATCGATACGATTCGCCGCCGTCGCGGTGGCGACGAGGCCAGTGGGAGCGGGAGGCGGTGCGCAATCCGCGGCGTCTCCCGAATAGACGAGAGCGAAGTCCTGGCCGGCGAGCCCGGGCGGGTTGGTGGCGGTGAGGGTGGAGCTCACCTGAAGAGTCCACTGCCCAGCGGCGGGCGATTGAACGAACACGTTCTCCACGTTGTTCGCGGTGTCCACCACCGCGCCCGGATTCGGGGTGGACCAGCTTCCCGTGAACTGGTTGCCCCGATAGACGGTGCCGCCCGGGGCAACGACGAAGAGATCCAGATCGTTCACCAGTGGGCTAAGGGAGCCTCCGGGAGCAGGGGGATCGGTCCACACGACGGTGATCTTCAGAGGCACGGCATTGGAGAAGACTTCCAAATCCGTCGACCAGCTCACACCGGTACTGAGCGGGCTCGTCTCCGTCTGCTCGAAGAATCGGATCTGACCTCCCGGCGGACCTTCGATCGCCCGCGCAGGTTCAAACGGCGGCCGTATGGGTCCCGTGGCCGCTGTCCGTGCCCGCCATCGCGCCCACCGTTGGCGAGCACCGTTCCGGGAGGAAAATCGGCGTGGGAGAGATCGACCCCGCTGTCATTGTGATCCACGATGACGCCCGTGCCGTCGTAACCGAGGGACGGGGCGGTCCAGACGGGCTCGACGTCGAGAATGTAGCCCTTGACCGCGAGGTTGTCGTCATGCTCGCGCTCGCGTACCGCCTCGATGTAGGACACTCCGGGAACGTTCGCGAGGACGGCGAGAATCTCCGACCCCCGAACCACGAAGAGATCGGGGGGCCCTCGGGCGAGAGACGGCTCGGCAGGCTCCGCCAAGGTCCGTACCCGGCTCGCCACCCGTGAGGCGTCGCGATCCCGAAAGGCTTCGATGCGGATGACCGCCAGTCCGGCCGCGCTCCGTCGAAGGCCGGCGATCTCACCGGCCTGGATCTCGCCCCGGGCCAGGCGTAGAAGAGCCGGTTCCACGCGAGCTTCGAGCGGAAGAGGCATCACCCCCCGGACCGCGTCGAATCCGAAGGAAGTGATAGACAACGCATTCACCGATAGGAAGTGTGCCGTGGGTCGAGGAAAGCTCGCACTGGCTCGTTTCGTTCTCATCGCTGTCATTGCTCCCGCCGGCGACGTCGCAGCGGCCATACCTGGGCCTCCCAGCCCGCCAAAGCCCCCGCGACCGCCCGCGCCGCCAGGGCTGCCGTTTTCGCCTTTCGAAAAGACTTCGCCGGCCTCACCGCCGCCGCCGCCGCCACCACCGCCGCCCTGGCCGCCACCACCGCCGCCACCGCCCTGCCCTCCGGAGCCGCCGCCACCACCAGAGAGGATGCTGAAACCGCGGACCAGGTTTCTTCCCCCTGTGGCCGCGCTGCCGGTGGCGCCGCTCGAGCCATTCCGTCCAGCTGCACCCGGCGGGATTCGAGCAGACTCTTCTAATCGGTGGCTTCATGAACGATCCGCTCTTCGGCGGCACCGGCCCGACGGGGCTCGGATCGCTCGAGTCGATGGGCGTCTACGCGACTCTCATCCCGTCGAATACCTCGTTTTTCTCGCTCAGCGGGGTATTCGGAGGCGAAAGGCTTTCCAACCAGGCCAGCTCGCTCGGCCTCGGTGAGGCGCTCTATCTGGTGGACCGCGCCGCCGCGCCAGAGAAGCCCGATGCGCAGACCAGCTCAGCAGGCACGTTGAGCTCTTGCGTTGTCACTACAACTTCGTCCGGCATAGCACAGAGCTTTGAAGTTCGGGCGCGAGACCAGGACGCCAGCAATACTGGCGCGCTTGGTGAGCAAGCCATTGACCTTAATCGTAGGTGCCGGCCGTGGGCTCTAGCCGAAGTTATATGGCCGCTATGACTCTGCCTCACGACCTGAGCCAGCCAGTCTGCCGACGCCAGCAAAAATGTCGCCGAACATCAGGGTAGCAGTTTGACCTTTCAACTTAATGCGCTGACTTTCGAGTTCGGCTAGGAATTCTCCTATAGAAAATCTGTTCTCTTTGGGATGATCCAATAAGGTGCGATACAGCCATCGCTCAAGTGCTGCCTTGGTCACTTCTTCAAAGAAAAATAGTCCGCCAGGTTTCAGCACACGGGCAACCTCCGCAACCGCTTTCTGCCAGTTCGGCGCGTGATGGATGATCCCGAAGTCGAATACGGCGTCGAAGGCTTTATCAGGAGCGTCGATTGCAATCGCCTCTCCGACTGAAAGCCGCAGTCTGTTCGCGGGAAAGGAGTCAAGCCTTTTCCTTGCCAACTCGATCATCCTGGGGTCAAGGTCAATGGCGGTAACGTGGCGGGCTCCAAAGCGCTGAAAAATCACCTCGATCCCGACGCCACGACCACAGCCAATCTCAAGGACTTTCTTCCCATCGAGCCGGCCACCCATCCTCAACAGCATCGGTGCTTCGAAATGGTGCTGGACCAAGGAGCGCACGGGATTATTGACTAATAGTCTCTCCCAGAAATTCAGCTTCATTTTCCCATCGCCTTGGAGAGGACAAAGCATCGCACGAACGGCGTTATGGACCGTTCGCTTTGGACTGAAAAGCCAGCTTCCTCAGCAACTCGCGTCCACTCGGATCGCGCAAAAAAGTGCCTAAAGCCGGGGCCGTAGGCGACGAAGTTCCAGACATCCCGAAGGTGCTCGACAAGAACCAGCGTGCCGCCGGGCTTCAGTATGCGATGCAGTTCTTTGAAGAACCGGAGCCTGTCGGTCGGATCGCGGATCTCGTGCGCCGTAAATATGAGAAATGTAGCATCACATTCTGAGTCAACGATGGGGAGAACCCTGAAATCCGCATTGTTACCCGAAGGCCCCCTCTTGGCGGAGCTTCGCGCGCGCTCAATAGAGCGCTCCGTCATTTTGAGGGGATCGTAAATGTCGAACGTTCTGCCCTGGGATGCTGGAAACAGAAGCCGGACAGCTTCGGTGGTCTCATCTAAACCGGCATGGAAATTGGCCCAGTTTCGGGGTGAAGGATTCAACAGGCCGGCAAGCCATTCCCATCGGTAAAGGGGCGACACGTCGTAGATGTAGAAGGAGACAAGAATGGAAGTCATGGACCAGAACGCGGTCAAGCCCGTGCCCAGCAAGATGATCCAAGTGAGCGGAGCCGGGAGCGCTGCCCATAGTGCAACTGCGAGGCCCGCGCCGACGAGCAGCAGCGCGAAGAAATAGTAGGGCCAGTTGTACCTGATGATCTGCGTGACGCCCTGAAACGGACCGCGGGCGGCGATCACGCTTTCGGCAATTGCTCTCGCCAACCGCATTCCCATCTGTACGGGACATCCGCCAAGTAAAATGCATTCGCCAATACAGGTTTGGCTTGGCTAAAGGGCGGCGACAAGAGGAAGGTATTCTTTCGGACCTGGACTTTCACAGGCTGCGGTTTCCAATTGCCGCGCACTCCTCGAACGACAATGATCGAATGAGACTCGGCTTCGTAATCGAAGGTGTGCGGCAGCGGCCCCGCGAATCTCCTAGCTGCTTCGACGCTGGCGAAAGGGGATCCTTCCGGCAACGGCCCAGGCAAATTGGAGAGATCCGCTGTGATCTCGAGGTCGGCCTCCGCTTGGGGAGTCGCAACATCGATCCGGAGTGTGCTGTCCTGCCTTCTGCATGCCACCTCAGCTTTGTGATAGCCATATCGCGTCAACAAGTTGCCCCAGGTCACCATCCAGGAGTGATCCGTGTCGCTCCTCAATATCTTGAGTCCACGCAGCACCTGTCCCTTGGCAGTTTTCAGCCGAGTGAAGATTCGATAGCCTGCCAGAAAGAAGTCCCTGCCCAACGCCCTTGGCGCGAATGCTGGGCGAAGCGCTTTGGTTTGGACCATCGCTACAGCCAAGAATCCCAAGTTGTCGTGGGTGTCGAGTTCGAGCCCTGGCGGTAGTAGCGGAGCCAGAAGCTCTTGAGGAAAGGCATAGGTCAGTACGAGCACCTGCTCGAAGTGGGCCACGACTGGGACAAGGTGCCTCTTCAGCAGATGCAACATTTGAATCTTCCCAGGACCATATAACCGTTGGCGTCAGCCGCGTGGCCGTCGTCCCCAATCACGACAGCGTTGACGCCGATCGACTGCCGTGATCATGACACCGGACCCCATAAGAAGGAAGCCACGTCCGACTGCAAGCCATGTTCGACGCCTTCGTCATTTCCGGCTCTTCACGCGACTCCTGACAGCCTCGGCAGACGCGTGCCAAGACTCGTCGTCAGCAAAGCAGCCCCGAGGAAAGGAGAGAACTGAAAAGGCCGCGAAGTACGACAAGATGATATCATGGGAAAGTCATGCGGGTGTCGTGTCAGCGAAAAGCGTGACAGCGCGTTTCAACGCTGAGGGAGCGTTCGCTGTCGAAGAGCGATCGCGAGCAGCTAGGGTAAGGAAAGCGCATTGATATTGGATTCCTCTACCTCCGCGAAATCGTCTCCAGGTTCTAGGCCGAGCGCCCCGCCGGAGATTAAGAGCTCGTTCGTTCCCGTTGGGTCAAAATACTCGAACGCGTTGTGAGCCGGCGGCTTTGGAGGCCTTGCCTCGCGGCGGGCCTCAGCTTGAAACCGATGTCGCCGTCCTGTACTTACTCCAGTTCTCGAGGGGAGACGCGATGGACTGGAAGATCATGCTGGCCTACATTACGGGCTCGGTTGACCAAGAGTTGCTCCTGAGGAACGAGTACCTCGTAGCGGAGAACCGCATTCTTCAAAATCAGCTCCAAGGTCGTTTGCGCCTGACCGACGGCGAGCGACGAACCCTTGCCGAGATCGGAAAACAGCTCGGCAAGCAAGCGCTCGAAGAGGTCGCGAATATCGTGAGACCGGAGACGATCCTCGGATGGCACCGCAAGCTAGTAGCGAAGAAGTTCGATGGCTCCAAGAATCGGGCGTATCCTGGCCGACCGCGCATCGACGAGGAGATCGAGAAACTGATCGTACGCTTCGCAACGGAGAATCGCTCCTGGGGATACGACCGGATCGCCGGCGCGATCGCGAATCTTGGGTATGGTGTGAGCGACCAAACCGTCGGCAACATTCTGAAGCGTTACAGCATCGCCCCGGCGCCGGAGCGCCGAAAGACCACGACTTGGAACGAATTCATCCGCTCGCACATGGACGTCCTTGCGGCGACCGATTTCTTCACCGCGGAGGTGTGGACGACATCCGGGCTCGTCACGTACTACGTGTTGTTCTTCATGCACCTCGCGACCCTGCGCGTTCATATTGCTGGCATCACGCCGTGTCCCGACGGTCACTGGATGACCCAGGTGGCCCGGAATGTGACGATGGCGGATGTCGGGTTTCTCTCCTCGAGCCGATACCTGCTCCACGATTGCGACTCGAAGTTCTGTGAGTCGTTTCAGCTGACCCTCGAAGCGGTGGGCATCAAGACTGTCAAGCTGCCTGCGAGAAGCCCGAACCTGAATTCGTTCGCCGAGCGCTGGGTGAGATCAGCGAAAGCCGAGTGCCTCTCGAAGCTCATTCTGTTCGGGGAGAGCTCGCTTCGGCTCGCGCTGAAGCACTACGTCACGCATTATCACCACGAGAGGAATCACCAAGGGAAGGGCAACTTATTGTTGTTCCCGGTCAGCGGGTATACACATCGGACCGACGCCCCGGTTCGCTGTCGGGAACGGCTCGGTGGGCTGCTCCGTTTCTATCATCGGGAAGCCGCATGAGTTTTTTGACCCTACGAGGACGAGAGCCTCCGCGCCGACATCTACGCCCATCCTAGTCGCTTCCATCGGGCCGCCGTCGCCCGTATCGAGAATGAGGAAATCGCGCGCTACCAGCGTGGCGGGCATCGACGTCGTCATGTGGCCGCTGCTGTCGATGACAACAACGTTCGCGTCGGCATGGAGTC
Source organism: Candidatus Marinacidobacterales bacterium (assembly GCA_965237685.1). Taxonomy (GTDB): domain Bacteria; phylum Acidobacteriota; class Vicinamibacteria; order Marinacidobacterales; family SMYC01; genus CBDEGF01. The sequence goes on along the minus strand of CBDEGF010000002.1, from coordinate 169,809 downwards.
ACGTGCAGGAAACCGTCAGACCCAGTCCTCCACCGCCAGCGCCGGTACCCGATTGAACTCTCTCGTGTTGTGCGTTGCGACCGTCAAACCTCGGGATCTTGCGACCGACGCGATGAGCAGGTCGCGTTCGCCGATCGGTTGACCGGACCGCTCCAGCTCGAATCGTATCTCGGCGTAGTCTTCGGCGGCGGCGGGGTCAAAAGAGATGACCGCGATCGGGTCCAAGAAGGAATCCACGCTCGCACGCGTGCGAGCTGGCTTGCTGCTCTTTCTGGCACCGAACCAGAGTTCGGCAAGGGTCACCGAACTGACGGACACCTCATCCGGGGAGAGACGCCTCAGTCGATCGATGACGTTGGGAACACGTTTGATAGCGTACACGCACGTGTTCGTGTCGAGGAGATAGCTCATCCTTCCAAGTCCACGGAGATCGGCTTGGAAGGTAGCGGTTCGGGAGCCTGAAAATCGTCCGGAACCCTCGACCAGCTCGTCCAGTAGCCCTTCGGCCATGTGGGCCGCTTGAGCGGCTCCAGGATCACTCTGTCACCCTCTTTTCTGATGCTGACCTCGTCGCCTCGGAAACGAAACTCCTTTGGGAGACGCACGGCCTGACTTCGGCCGTTCATGAAAAGCTTCGCGCGGGCACTAGATGCTTCTTTCTCCATGGTATCTACCAGTATATACCAACAGCGGCGACCGATACATCACGAATCTCCTCGGCGTCGATCACGCCGGTATCGGGAGCGATCTGCGTGCCCGTGTGGTCAAAAAACTCATGCGGCCTTCCGGTAGTAGTATTTCAGCAGCCCGCCGAGCCGTTCCCTACAGCCGATTGACCCTTCGCGAGGACCGCTGCTTTCTACAGACGGAAAGAGAATGACGTTCTCCTTGCCTTGATGGTTTCTTTCACCATGATAATGAGCGAGATAGGAAGTCAGACACCTTCTGAGTGCTGCCTCGCCGAATAAGATCATTTTGGAGAGACATTCACTTTTTACTGACTGAACCCAGCGCTCCGCGAATGCGTTCAGATTCGGGCTCTTGGGGGGAAGCTTGACGGTCTTCACGTCCGCCGCTTCAATTGTCCGCTGGAACGCCGGGCAGAACTTGGTATCGCGATCGTGAATCAGGTACTGACTCGCCGAAAGGAAGCCCACGTCCGCCATGGTCACATTGCGAGCCACTTGGGTCATCCACTGCTCGTTGGGATGCGGCGTGACGCCGGCAAGGTGAACCCTGCGCGTAGCCAGGTGGATGAAAAACAACACGTAGTACGTCACCAGCCCACCTTGCGTCCACACCTCCGCGGTGAAGAAGTCCGTTGCGGCAAGGACATCCATGTGAGAACGAATGAACTCCTTCCAAGTGGTTGTCTTCTCTCTCATGACGGATTTGATCGCGAGTCGCGTCGTTGAATGACCGCACGCTGCCGGTCCTTTTTTCTGCCGGGAAGGGCCACATAGCAGTGCCAGTAGACCTCGGGGTAGAAGCTCCAGTCCATAGTCAGCTGTCTCTCGTCACCTAACGATCCACGTCAGCTGCGGGCGGCACTAGCCGACCGTCGGCTGAACCGACAGTTAGACCGTTGCCGCTTCTCGGATGACAGTCCCGGGCGCTCGTCACACTTGAGAGGACAGAACCCCAGCGAAGTTAGTTATTTCTGTCCTCGAACCGAATCGCCGGATGCGCTATGCCAGGGGGGAACGGGCGCGGGAATGGGGCCACCAGGAAGAGGACCTCCGGTGGGGACTCCCCCGCAACACGGGACACAGGTCGGGCAACCGGGGTTCGTTTCTCCGGGCCGTTTCCTCTGCCCTTCCGCAAGAAGAGCCTCCCAGAACGACGTGTCGGAGCTTGGTAATTGCGCAGGTAACTTAAGTCGACCTTGCACTAATTCGCCGAGGACGGTCTCTATCCAGAACCCGTCGACGGTAACGCCGGATGTAACTTCGTAGAATTCGAGTGCGCCGTGGTCGGTACGCCCACGAACAAACGCACTATCTTGTGTCACTACAATCTTGGTGAATTCCGGCTTATCTTTGCCGACATCGATTTGCACCAAAGCGCTTTCACCATTGGCGATCGCATCAAGACCACCGCCAATCCTGTTGCCATCGCGAGCTACCGTTGTTACGGATTCTTTTTGGTTCGGTGCCTGCGCACAAATCAACACAGGCACCAAGAGAATACCGAGTAGGATTTTCAGTTCTCTGAGCATATCAATGCCTCCAACTCACTTCTGTACTCCTTACAGAGCCACTGAACCACTTCCTCGTGGATCGGTGGATTCTCTGCTAAATAACTATTGGGCACCTCGGCGAAAGCTCTGCTCACGTCGGCGACGTCTCTCCCGCCGACCCGGGCGAGCAGCGTATGCGACAATGCACGAGCATACAGAAAGAATTCGCGATATTCGTAGCGACCCGCGAAATCAAGGGCCTGCCTAGATTGGTGGCTGAAGTCGTGTGCCGGATCGGAACCTGTCTTGCTGAGCGAATCAAGCAAGGCGAGTCCATAGTCGCTCGCCTTGAGAGTTTCGTGTACTATCCCGACGAATTCGTCGTTGTCACCCGCCAGGAAGCGCTCTTCCGCCAACGTGGACAGGAGTAGTGCAAGCGCTACGTGTCGCGCTTGAGAGAGCCGCTCCTGTGCGTTCAGTTCTTGGTATGGGATGCCTTTCAGTAAGTTGGCTACGCGTATTCCATCGGAGCGGACGACCTTTAGGTAGTCGGGCCGGTCGTTACGGTCTTCGTACATAGTGTGGAGTTGTTGCACTTCCTGCGAGTAGCGTAGTAAGTCATCGCGTTCCTGAGGGACCAGTAGTTGCTGATGCAGCAATGGGTCGTCGGCATCTTGATATCGAGCGCGACTCATCCCTCAACACCACTAATGAGCTCGATTTTGTCACAAAGCCTCCCCTTGCCAGGGAACGGTCGCTGATAAAACCTTTGACGGCGGGTTAAGTTGGATCCATTTTCGGCTCTCACTCGGATCCACTTCGTCCTTCTTCCCTAATTGTCGGTTTCTTATTAGTCTAATTGTTGCAGTAGCTTACGTTAGACGGTCAGGTTTTACATAGTTGCCGCAGCGCAACTAAAGCGCCGAAAGGTGGATCCAAGTAAGGGCGCCGCTAACGCTGATACCATGGGACAAACTACTATGTGGGCTAAGCATTTGGAATCCGGCCCTTTTGTCACACGCCAACGTTAGGATTGTATCCGGCGCGCACGAGATTGCGAAGCGGCACAACGCTGACCCGCGCCGGATCAAAGGATAGGAAAAATCAAGGTCTGTCGGCGCGCCGTGAAGAGGCAGAATTCCGTTTTGAGGGGGTTCGCATGAGTTCGCCGGTGAAAGATGAGCTGAGTGCGACGCGCGGCTGCGGAATTCGCGCGGAATCATAGGACATTAAATCCTGGCCGCTGCTAGCAAAGGGGCGGAATTTGTCCGCCGGGACGCAGCAGGAGACGGACGAATCACAAGGGTAGTCGGAAAAGGGAGCATCGGCGGGCGCGAGCCCAAGCGAGAAAAGAGTCTTGGGAGGTTTTGGGCGCAGGGGCATCATCTGGTTGGCCCCCTGAATGGGGGTAAGCGCTACGTCTGGGCGGTCACGGGGGCAGGCGGTTGAGGGGGGTCCCGGCTGTTACGATTTTCGAGATGGTCCAAGATCTGCCGGATGACGCTGGGCTGGGTAATGAAAGAAACGACGCGCATTTTGCCGCCGCATTTTTTGCAAATCAAGGGATCGGTTTTGAAGGAGATCGTTTCATACTGCACCTCCTGCAGCGGGTTTGGAGTTAGAGTGGTTATCTCCCTGTTGACGTAGTTTCGTTCTAGGGCCTCTTGATGTTGGTGGAACGTTGTCGCGCGGATCAAAGAGCCACTGACCTCGGTCGTTGCACCTGCGAGCGTGGATGAGTCCCTTGGCTCGCCAGGTCTTAATCGTATCGTAGTGCACACCGAGCTTGTCAGCATATTGCTCGGTCGTTAGCCAGCCTTTATCCAGCAGGTGTTGCTTCAGGCTCTTGATGCCCTTCACGTAGCGGAACCATCGTATCCTTTCGGCTGAGAATCTCCCGTCAGCACCGGTTTTTAAGCCGCGCTCGTTCAGGATGGTAGCCACCTCGGAGTCGGTGTGCTCTTCGAGTAGTACATCCATCTGGTGAAGGGTTGCAGCAGGAGTCAAGCGCCCTTGCCATGCGTGGAGTGGAAGTGGAAGTGTGAGGGTGGTCGCGGCACCGCCACGAAAACGGACATGTGCAGTGATGGTCTCCTTTTTGATCAAGGTGACATCCTCAATGAGCAGACCGAGCATTCGCTTGCGTTCACGCTGGGGAGTGTTCGGGTCGTTCCAGATTGCAGGAAAGTCGTTGACAAGGGAAAGCACGCGCTTCTGATCGATTTGGTTGCCGGTAGATTCGTCGAGTTGTTTTTGTTGCTCGTAACGCTTTTGAGCTTCAGAAAGGACTCGCAGCTTGTCGTTCCAGTTGGCCTCGAGCGAATCGGCAACCAGTCAGTGTGGAGCCACGCTCGGCGCGGTCTTCGATGACCTCCATTAGATCCCGTCTCTCCGATTCTTTCAGCGGGTGAAGCAGCCAATCATCGATAGCCAGTAAGTCCAGCTTGGCGAGTTTCGTCAAAAGCCGGGCGTAGGAACCATCACCACGAGCGACCGCGAGCTCGTGGAGCAAGCGCGGTGCTCGCACGTAGCATCCGGTGAAGCGGCGACGACAGGCCCGCTCCACGAAGGCGCAAGCCAAGAACGATTTGCCAATCCCCGTCGGGCCGGTGATGAGCAGGTTATGGCGCTCACCGACAAAGCGGCAGTTGCCCAGGCTCAAGATCTGTTCGCGGTTTAAGCCTCGAGGCGCTTGGAAGTTCACGTTCTCCAAACATGCCGGATAGCGGAGCTTTGCCGCTCGCAGTCGTCGAGAAAGCTTACGCTGTTCGCGGGCGGTCCACTCGGCATCGACCAGGAGTCCCACACGTTCCTCGAAGCTCAGCTCCTTGTATTCGCTCGAGCTCAACTGGGTTTCGAACGCGGACACCAAGCCGAACAACTTCATGGCGTTCATCTTTTCTATCGTTTCGGGTGTCAGCATCGGGACTCTCCTCCTTCGTAGTGATCCGCGCCTCGGATGTTCTCGTGCTCCTCTCGCGGTTTCGCTTCGGCGTCCGATTCGAGCACCACACGATCCAGACCAGCCGAGAGAATGTTTTTCACCGTGCGATAGCTGTAAGAGCTCAAAGCTTCCGCTCGTGCGCAAGCGGCCTCGAGACGCTCACTGCCCCAGCGGCTGCCTAGTCGCATGACTCCCAGGCAAGAGCGAAATCCCTGCTCCGGGTGAGGCCGACAACCCGGTCAAGAAGGACCGCGGCTTATCGAATCCGTAGAAGGATTGACTCCGGAATTTCAACGCAAAGGCGCAAAGACGCAAAGCGCGCTCCTCCCCTTGGATTGAGGGCGAACGAGATCGATTCGAATGTCCCCTCACCCGCCCGCCGGAGTCGGCTTTGCCGACAAAGGCGGCTCCCCCAGCGGGGGAGAGGTAAGCTCCCACTCGTTCCGGTCTCTGTGGAACTCTGTGAGCTCTGTGGTGAGGCACGGACAATCGCGGGCTTTGTTTGCTGTGTTATTCGGAACCAGCCCGTATCTTTCTCGCCGATACACGGGTTTCGTGTTATAAATCTTATTAACCCCAAAAAAAATACGTCTGCTTGGCCGACTTTCTGCAGGCCGAGAGGAAAAAGCGGAATGGCTCGAAATCTAGCGGAGGAGCAGGCGCCCGGTTCGGGCCGCACGTCGCCGGCCGGCAACAACGCTCCCGGCAAGAATCTGCGCCACGAGCTCCGGACACCCATCAACCAGATCATCGGTTACGCCGAGCTGCTGGGCGAAGAAGCAGAGTCGGACGGACAGAAGCAGTATCTCGCCGATCTCGAGAAAATCGGCAACGCGGCTCGAAACCTCCTCGAAACGATCGACCGGATTCCTCTCGACGGTGAGCCCGGGAAGGCGCCCGCCCCCGCGCGCGTCACGCCGAAGGTGACAAGCGGCGAGTACGTAGCGCCGGCGAGCCGCGCTGCGGACCGCGAGCAAGAGCAACCTGCTCGTCTGCTCGTCGTGGACGACATCGAGGCGAACCGCGCGATGCTCGCGCGCCGACTGGAGCGACGCGGATTCGAAGTGGGCGTCGCGGAAGGTGGTCAGGAAGCGCTCGATAAAATCCGGACGGAGGATTTCGACCTCATCCTGCTCGACATCATGATGCCCGAGGTGAGCGGCTACGACGTTCTCGAAGAAGTTCGCAAGACCTACTCGCCGCTCCAGCTTCCCGTGATCATGGCAACGGCCAAAGACCAGGGTGAAGACGTCGTCAACGCGTTCAAGCTCGGCGCCAACGACTACATCACGAAGCCGATCGACTTCAAGGTCGCCCTGGTGCGCATCGAGACGCAGCTTTCCAGAAAGAAGGCCATGGAAGAGGCGGAGCGCCTGACCGGTGAGCTCGAGCGGCACAACCAGTTCCTTCGCAAGACGTTTGGACGGTATCTCAGCAAGGAGATCGTCGAGAACATCCTGTCTTCGCCGGAGGGGCTGAAGCTCGGCGGCGAGAAGCGAACGATCACGATCATGATGTCCGACCTCCGAGGGTTCAGCGCCCTCTCCGAGAACCTCGACCCCGAGCAGGTCGTCACCATGCTCAACAATTATCTCGCCGCCATGGCGGACATCGTGACCAAGTATGGGGGCACCATCGACGAGTTCATCGGAGACGCCATCCTCGTATTGTTCGGCGCTCCCGTCTGTCGCGACGACGACCCGGACCGCGCCGTTGCCTGCGCCATCGAGATGCAATGTGCCATGGAGGCGGTAAACGAGGAGAATCGCCACCTCGGTTTTCCCGAGCTGGAGATGGGAATCGCACTCAACACCGGTGAGTGCGTGGTGGGCAACATCGGCTCACAAAAGCGCGCAAAGTACGGCGTGGTGGGAAGCCACGTCAATCTCACCGGCCGGATCGAATCCTATACGGTTGGCGGGCAGGTGCTCGTTTCCAAGTCGGTCGTCGACGCAACACAAGCGGAGCTGATTCTGGGCGAGGAGATGAAGCTGGGCGCCAAGGGCTTCAAGGAGCCGGTGACCGCTCACGAGCTGAAAGGTATGAAAGGTGACCGGGAGCTCCGCGTTCCTGAGCGCTCCACGGAAATTCGGAAGCTGGTCCGGGAGATTCCGCTTCACATCTCTGTGCTCGACGGAAAGCACATCACCGACGACTGCCTCGAAGCACGTCTCGTTGCCCTCTCGATGAAGGAAGGCGAGGCCTCGATCCAGGGCGCGCTGAAGCCCCTGAGCAACGTCCTCATCCGTTTCACCGGGTTGAACGGTGTCATCATTCCCGGCGATCTCTACGCCAAGGTCATATCTGTGGAGAGCGAAAACGCCCGGCTTCACTTCACGTCCGTGCCGGACGACATCAAGAGCTTTCTCAGGAGCACTCTGGCGAGCGAGGTGGAGTGAGAGTTTGCCCTCAACGTGAGCACGCTCCCTCTCCCCTTGCCCGTCAGCTCCTTCCGTTCAGTAGCGCGTTGATCTTCTCGAGTAGCCGGGGCAGCTCGATCGGCTTCGTGTCGTAGTCGTCGCAGCCGGCCTGAAGCGTCTTTTCCCGATCGCCGGACATCGCGTGGGCGGTCAGCGCGATGATCGGGATGTCTCTGGTATCTTCGGAGGCCTTGAGACGACGGGTTGCCTCCCAGCCGTCCAACACCGGAAGGCTCATGTCCATTAGTACCAGGTCTGGACTCTCGGATTGCGTCATCTCAACGCCCTGCTGCCCGTCCGTCGCGATCACGACTTCGAAACCCTTGCGGGTGAGGCGTCGCGAAAGCATGTCGCGATTCATCTCATTGTCCTCTACGAGCAGAATTCTAGGCATCGCGCTCTCCGCAGCGTCCGACCCCGGGCAGAGAAGTCTCACTGCTGAAAGAAAAATCAGGTTGTTGATTTAGATCAATTCTACCGCGAGTTCGGCTCTCACTCAACGCCTCTTTCCAGGCGAGGGAGGGCCGACGGACGAGCCCCGCCGCAGCCATAACTGCATCCGTGTGTTACACTTGATCCACAGTCAAAAACCTTTCGAACCACACGGAGGTTCTCCGCCCGGGCGGCTTGCGCGTCCGGAGGGAGATTTCTCCCCAGGTGACCATCCGCTCTACCAGCTGACACCACTCGGAGGACGAATGACACGGAGGCAATGGATCCTGCCCGGCGCTCTGGTCGCCGCCCTGTCCACAGCCGCTAGCGCTCAAGATCGCATCTCGTCGCCCGGGACATCACGGAGAGAAAGAAGGTCGAAGAGGAGATCCGTATCGCCAAGGAGGCGGCGGAGCAAGCGAACAAGGCCAAGAGCTCGTTCCTCCCGAACATGAGCCACGAGCTCCGGACCCCGCTGAACGCGATTCTCGGCTACAGCGAAATGCTCAACGACGGCATCAAGGTACTCGAGGCGGAGAACGGGCGCGAAGCGCTGGCGAAACTGTCGGACATGGAGCCCAGACTCATTCTCCTCGATCTCATGATGCCTGAGATGGACGGCTTCGCCTTCATCGAGGAGATGCGCAAGAACGAGGAATGGAACGACATTCCCGTCGTGGTCATTACCGCGAAAGACGTCACCGAGGAGCACCGGGCCCGACTACGGGGCCTGGCAACGGCCGTCCTGTTCAAGAACGAGCGGAGCCAGGACGAACTGATTCGCGAAATGAGGGAGCTCGTCAGCCAGTGCCTGGGAAACGAGGTCTCCGCCTGAGCTTCGGCCTTGTTGGCTGGATCCGGAAGTCGCCCGCTCCATGAACAAGGAAGGGTCCGTCCTGTCGTGGCTCGACATTCGCCCCGGTGAGGGCCGCGCTACTTCCCTGCTTCTTTCTCACTCCTTTTTCATGGGAGTCTCCACCGTCTTCTTCGAGACCGCAGCGAGCGCGCTCTTTCTGGCCCATTTCACGGGAGCGACGCTGCCCTACGTCTATTTGACGGCCTCGGCGGTGAGCATCCTCGCGGGCCTCGTCTACAACCGGCTCAAGGAGCGCGTCCCGTTCGCGGTCCTCATGCTCGGGACACTCGCGCTCCTTCTCGCGATGGTGAGCCTGCTTCGCCTCGGGCTCGGCATCACCGAAGCCTTGTGGCTCTTCTTTCTGCTCATGGTCGCCTATCGGCTTCTCTCGATCCTCACTGACCTCGAGTACTGGGCCGTGGCCACTCGACTCTACGACGTGCGCCAGTCGAAGCGACTGTTCAGCCTGATCGGTTCGGGTGAAGTGACCGCGCGCATCCTCGGCTCGTTCTCGGTCCCCGTGCTGGTGCTGTCCATCGGTGTCCCGAACCTCATCTGGGTCTCCGCCGCAGGCCTCGCCGCCTGTGTTGCTCTACTCGTGACGTTGTTCCGATGCTTTCCGGCCCTGGCTGGTACATCGAACGAAGGCACCGGTGCCGAGAAGTCCGTCTCCAGCGACGGCTCCCTGAAATCCCTGTACCGGCTCTTCCAGGACCGCTATCTGAAGCTGGTGTTTGCCCTGGCCTTCGTGGCCGTGCTCGGGAAGTACTTCGTGGATTTCGCGTTTCTTACCCAGATGCAGACGCGGCTCCACGACGTCGAAAGACTCGCTACTTTCTTTGCGCTCTTCTCCGGGGTAACCCAAGCGGTCAACCTCCTGGTGCGGCTGTTCGTTTCCGGGAAGCTCCTCGGTCGCTACGGTGTCCGCGTCGGCCTGCTCGTTCTCCCGGTGAGTCACGTCGTTCTGACAACGGCGATCGTGGTCGTCGCGTCGGTGCCGATTCCGGTCGCCGTCTTCTGGCTGGTGATATCGAATCAGGGGCTCTACAAGACGGTCAAACACCCGGTGGACAACCCTTCCTTCAAAGTCCTGTACCAGCCGCTTCCGAAGCGGAAGCGGCTGGCGGCTCAAATTGCGGTGGAAGTCATCCTGACACCCATCGCGATCGGTCTCGCCGCGGCCATCATGCTCACGTTCCGGCCGTCCGGCCTCCAATCGGTGAGCTTTCTCCACTACGTCATGCTGGCGAGTTTTGGAGTGTGGATCCCACTCGCGGTCTTCACGTTTCGGGAGTACGGGGCGGCACTCCTGAAGGCACTTCAAAAGCGCACCATAGACCGTATGTCGTTCTCGTTCGAGGACGAGGAGAGTCTCCAGCTCGTTCGAAGTCAACTCGAGAGCGAGCGAGCGCCGGACGTGCTCTTTGCCCTCGACTTGCTGGAGAAGGCCGAGCACCGATCGTATGACAGCGACTTGATTCGACTGGTCGGTCATCCGTCCGCGGACGTCCGTCGGCACGTGCTGCTTCTCATCGAGGGCAGGAAGTCCACCGGTGCCTCGAAAGCCGTGGCCCGATGTGTAGAACGCGAGACGGTCCCCGCTGTGAGGGCAGCTGCGCTGAGGGCTCTGTGCGCGCTGGATGACGCTTCGGTAGAGCAGGTCGTCGCCCACCTGGGCGAAGATGATCTCGTCGTAAGGCGGGGAGCACTCATCGGGCTCCTGAGAAAGCCCAGGCGCGAGGCACTCGGCGCGGTCGCGGCCGTGCGGCGTCTGCTGCGGTCCCCCTCGCCGGCCGAACGAACCCTGGCCTGCGAAGTCATCGCGGAATCCTCCTGGAGCGACAGCTCACTCGTGGCCCCGGTGCTTCGCGACGACAACCCCCGCGTTCGGATTGCGGCACTGCGTGCGGCGGGAGACGTGGTGTTTCGCTACGCGCCGACGGGCGAAGGAGCGACGGGTCCGTGGGAGTTTTTGGCGGGCCGCACGGGATACGTGCAGGCCGACGCCGCGAGCGTGTTCGATCGCGTGTTTAACGGCACGGTGGCCTCCGCGGAAGAAGTCGGGTGCTGGGCGCATGCACGACGAAGGCTGGTTGCCCTCAAAGACATGGACTGCCGCGTCGCCTACCCGCTCAAGCTGATCGCAAGGATGTATCGCATCGAACGCCTGGCCGATGCGAGGGAGCTGTCGGTCGACGAGCGGACGCTACTTCGCAAGGAGCGCTCGGCGTCGGTACTCGAGAAGCTGAAACGGTGGTTTGTGCTGACGCATCGAAGCGAACCGCCCAGCTCGGACCCTGCCATGGCCACGGGTTACCCACTCAACCGCTGGACCGCTCTCACTCGCTTCGTCGACGATGGACGCTTAAGCCTTGACAATAATATCTGTGAGCAACAAATGAGGGCCATCGCACTCGGTCGACGCAACTATCTCTTCTGCGGTTCTCACGACGCCGCGCGACGCACCGCCGTTCTCTACAGCCTCATGCGCACCTGCGCACAGCACAACGTCCCGCCTCTCCCGTACCTCACTGACGTGCTCCGCAAGCTCGCCGACGGATGGCCACAAAAACGCATCCACGAGCTTCTACCCGACCGCTGGCAGCCTACTCCCGCCTCCACCCCTTAGCAGTTCCCGTGCCATAAACCCCCTATTCCGGGGCGAATGCGTCATGGGGACACCGGACGCATACGGCACGCTTGCGCTCCCTTTTGTGAAAGACGCCATGGCAGCGAAATCCCTCCCGGTCGAGGCCCGATGCCGCCTCGCACGCCTGTCGGCGAAGGTCAGTGGAACCGAGGCCGGAGCCACGCTGCTTCGCTCGCTCGAGACGCAGGAGAAGGTGGTTCGACACGAGGCGCTCTCCGCTCTGGGCTCACGTGGCTATCGAGCGGAGGCAGAGGAGACGCGGGCCATCATCGAGTCTCACATCGAGGAGGAGGCCGGCGACGCCTCCTGGAAGCTTGCGACGTGGCGTGACCTGGCGAACGAAGAGCGGTACCGATCCTTGCGCGTCTCTCTGGAGAACGAGCTCCGGGAGGGTCGGGAGCGTCTCTTTCTGCTTTTGTCTTTCCTCTATGATGGCACCTCTATACAGACTGCCAGGGAGAACATGGACCACGAGTCGCCGGAGAAACGGGGCTACGCGGCGGAGATGCTGGATGTCACGCTCTCGCTCGAGCTCAGGGATCTCGCGCTGCCCCTGCTGGAGAAGCTCGAACCTCCGGAGCGGCTCGCGAGACTCGAAGACCGTTTTCCTCAGAAAGTGCGCACGCCACCCCAGCGTCTACTGGAGATCCTGAATCGCTCCGACCAGCTGCTGGGCAACTGGACGAAGGCCTGCGCGATTCGGGCAGCGGTGGGTCTGTCGGAGAACGGGCTGAGAGCACGACTCACCGAACTCGGGGCCACGGACGACGAGCTCCTGTCCGAGACCGCGCGATGGGCTCTCGGAGCCGTTCCCGCCCCGGAAGAGCGCGATGAATCGTGCAAGGAGAGTTGTATGCTTACCCTCGAGAAGGTGCTCCTGCTCAAGGGAGTCGCCATGTTCGCGACGACTTCGGAGGAGGTCCTGGTGAACGTGGCCTCGATTCTGGAGGAGCTGTCGCTCGGCGCCGACCAACTGGTATTCGACAAAGGCGCGGTCGGTGACAGCATGTATGTGATCGCATCCGGACGGGTCCGCGTCTTCGACGGAGACAAGACCATCAACTATCTGGGAGAGCGCGAAATCTTCGGCGAGCTGGCCCTGCTCGATCCGGAGCCCCGGTCCGCCTCCGTGGAAACGGTGGAGGACACGATTCTCTTCCGCCTGGACAGGGATACATTTTTCGAGCTGATGAGCGACAATATTGGAGTGGTGGGCGGTGTCATGCAGGTGCTCTGCCGGCGCCTGCGCCGCATGACCGCCATGGCGATGGGAGAGGCTGGTGCGGTTCCAACTCCGCCCAGTGGAACTCGACCGTAATTCAAGGGGCGACATCGCTCGAGAGAGCCGTGTCCCTGATGGCCGGAACAAGTTGGAACGGCACGGGTAGACGATCGCATGAGCCGCGTGAACAAGATGAGCGACAGACAGCCTGAGAAGGGCCCTCGAGCCGGTCCGCCTTCGGCAAGCCTTCGGCGAGACCCCGCCGAAGCTCGAAGAGCGAAGGCGGGGGGCGGCGTCAGCTTCGACGTCTGGGGCGCCCGCGGCTCGAGGAGCCTCACGCCGCCGCGGTCCCGAATCGCCAACTACACCTCATGCTACTCCGTCCACTCCGGGACAGACCTGTTCGTGTTGGATGGCGGCCGCGGGCTGGGGGCTCTCAGCCATGCTCTACGGCGGGAGCGTCGGTTCGAGGGCGTGTCGCGCATCCAGCTCTTTCTCAGCCATGCTCACATGGACCACTGGGAAGGGCTCAAGGACGCCAACTGGTTCTGGGAAGCGGCGAACGGTTTGAGGGTCCACGTCCGCGGCTCGGAGGAGGCGCTTCGCGCCGTCGAGAACGGCTATGCGCATCCCGCCTACGTACCGCTGAACGTCCTCGCCGGGCACACGCTCAAGACCCTTCAGTTCTCGACGGTAGCCGCAAACGACGACCTCGGGGTCGACGGGTGGCAGGTCACCTCGTTTCCCCTGAACCACTACAGCGGGGACGGCCGGAAAAAGAATCAACTGGTCACGCTGGGATATCGCCTCCGCTCACCCGAGGGGTTCACGGTGGCCTACTTGTGCGATCACGAGCCGACGCGGAAGACCCGCACAGTGGAAGCACGCATGCTGGACGGCGCGCAGCTCGCCGTCGTCGACGCGCACTTCCTCGATCGCGAGCAGCACGCCTTCGGCCACGGCTCGCAGGAACATGCGGCCGAGCTCGCACGAGATCATCCCGACACTCTCATCCTCGCCGCTCATTACGGGCCGACCTACAGCGATGGCGACATCCGTGGCGCCTACCGCAGGCACTCCACCAACCTCCGGAACTTCCGGCTGGCGGTGGAGGGCATGCGCCTGAAGTGGAGCGCGAAGGCCGGCCGCTTCGTAAAACCCTGATTCCGGGAATTCAACGCAAAGGCGCGAAGGCGCAAAGCAAAACGGGACCGCAGCTGGGCGAATCCGCGAAAGGATGATTCCGGAGGTTCAACGCAGAGACGGAGAGAAAAACAAAAACTATGAGGAACCCAGGAAGAATCGAAAACGGTAGCGCGAGGGGCCGAATCCGCAGAAGGTCTTCCACGGGAATCTCAACGCAAAGACGCGAAGGCGCAAAGTAACGGGACCGCGCTCGAACGAATCCGAACTCTAGGCAAAAAGCATTGCAGAGCAGGGAGCCAGGAAATCAGGAAGCCACGAGGACAAAGAAAGCGGGGCTTTGTCTTGCTCCTGGTTGCCTGAACTCCTGGCTTCCTGGTCTACCTGGTTTCCTGAAACGATCCCTCGCGGAACTCCTGGCTTCAGCGCCTTCATCCTTAATTGCGGCTTCGCTGCTCTGTGTATCTCTGTGCTCTCTGTGGTGCCGACGCGTCCTTCCGCGGATTCGATGGAGCGCGGTCTTCTATCTTGAGTCCTCGTGGGTTTCCGGGGTTTCCTCGATTCCGGGGTTCCTTGTGATCTCTTTGTTGTTTTGTCTCGAAGGCTTCTCCGCACTGTCTTTTACTCTGCGCCTCTGCGTCTCTGCGTTAAAATTCCCGAGATAGCTCTTCTGCAGATTCGGTGAGCTGCGGTCCGAGTGGGGTGCCGGGTTCCCTTCGTGCCTTTGCGGCTTCGCGTTGATCTTTTTCTGATTGCGGTTTCCTCGCTCCGTGGTGCCAACTCATCTTGGCGCGGTTCGGGGTTCGCCGCCACTGCTGATATACTTCGCCGTTTCATGGCGGTGGTTACGTACCTGGAAGCGATCTCTCAGGCGCTTCGCGAGGAAATGCGGCGGGATCCTTCCGTTTTTCTGATGGGAGAGGACATCGGCGTCTTTGGTGGCGCCTTCAAAGTGACACGCGGTTTCGTCGAGGAGTTCGGCGAGGAGCGCGTCATCGATACGCCCATCTCCGAATCGGGATTCACCGGTGCCGCCTGTGGCGCGGCGATCATGGGCCTTCGGCCCGTCGTGGAGTTTCAGTTCGCCGACTTCATTGCCTGCGCGTTCGACCAGATCGTCAACTTTGCCGCCAAGTGCTACTACCGGTGGGGTATCCCTGTTCCCGTCGTCTTTCGAGGCCCCTCCGGCGGCGGCTTCCGCGGAGGACCCTATCACTCCCAGAATCCGGAAGCCTGGTTCACCCACGTGGCAGGGTTGAAGGTCGTCCAGCCCTCCACCCCCTACGAGGCCAAGGGGCTCCTGAAAGCCGCCATTCGCGACAACAACCCGGTCATCTATCTCGAGCACAAACATCTTTATCGTCGCATCCGGGAAGAGATTCCCGAAGACGACTACGAGGTGCCGATCGGCATCGCCGACGTCAAGCGGACGGGCGACGATCTCACGCTCATCACCTACGGCGCGATGGTCCACACTTGCCTCGAGGTCGCCGAAGCGCTGGGGGGTGAAGGCGCCAACCTCGAAGTGGTGGACCTGCGAAGCCTCGCGCCGATCGACAAGGACTGTATTCTGGAAAGCGTTCGGAAAACCTCGAAGGCGTTGATCGTGCACGAAGCGCATCTGACCTCTGGAATTGGCGGGGAGCTCTCAGCCATACTCACCGAGGATGCCTGGGAGTCGCTGGACGCACCCGTGATGAGAGTGGCCTCGCTCGACGTCCCGGTACCGTTCAGCCCGACCCTCGAGGACGCGGTGATCCCGTCGCACGAGAAGATCGAATCCGCCGCGCGCAGGTTGCTGGAATATTGAAGAGATGGGACAGAAACCGGCCGACGGGAGCCGCGAGAAAATAGCCCCAGAGAACCTAACGCAAAGGCGCAAAGGAGCAAAGAGAAACAGGGAACGCAGCTCACCGAATCCGTGGAAGGGCTATCTCGGGAGACTCAACGCAGCCGCCTTCGCCAAGGCTTCGGCGGCCCACCGAAGTCGGCGGTGGGAATACCGGACGACGACGAAGGCGGGAGGCGCAGAGACGCAGAGTCGGACCATTTCTAAAGACCGTTCCGAGAGGGACCCCGTGCTCTCATGGCTTCCTGGCTTCCTGTTAGACCGGGTTTCCTCGATCGTCCAAGTGCGAAACTCGTGGTTTCCTCCGGCGCTGGATACACTTCCTAGATCATGACTACCGAAGTCGTTATGCCCCAGATGGGGGAAAGCCTGTCCGAAGGCACCATCACGAAGTGGCTCAAACACCTCGGCGACAAGGTCGAGAGAGACGAGCCCCTTTTCGAGATCACCACGGACAAGGTCGACACCGAAGTGCCGGCGCCGGATTCGGGCGTCCTGGAGGAGGTACTCGTCGGCGAGGGCGAGACCGTCGCGGTCGGCACTGTCCTCGCGATCATCACCGGCGGGGGCGCGGCGAAAGCTCCCGATAAGGCCTCCGAGAAAGCCACGGCACCTCCCTCCTCGTCCGGCGGGGGGCACTTTTCCTCCGCCCACGAGCCGAAGACGTTCGAGCGCGGACGGCAGGCTAGACCGCCGGCCACCGTGCCCCGCGGAGAGACCAGTGGCGAGAAGCGCCACGTGTTCTCTCCAGCGGTCGTCTCGACGGCGGCGAGACACGGCCTTCCCCTCGAAGAGCTCTCCCGCATCCCCGGAACCGGCAAGGGCGGCCGGATCACCAGGAAAGACGTCGAAAGTTACGCCGAACAGCCGCGCCAGCCCACGGAGACGTTCCCCGCTGCTTCACGTGGAACGGCGCTGCCCGCCGCCGCGACGACGAGCAACCTTCCCGCGCCACCGCCGCAGTACCTCTACCGCCCGGAGGCGGGCGACAAGCTGGTCCCGATGAGCGGCATGCGGAAGCAGATCGCCGAGCACATGGTGTGGAGCCAGCAGATATCGGCGCAGGTCACTTCGTTCTCCGAGTGCAACATGCACCGCATCGTGAAGTACCTGGAGGCGAACAAGGAAGCTTTCGAGGCGCGCGAGGGCGTTCCGTTGACGTATCTCCCTTTTGTCGCCGATGCCACCGTCAGAGCGCTCCGCGAGTTCCCGATCTTCAACGCTTCGGTGGTGGGCGATCAGATCGCGCTGAAGAATCATATCCACCTCGGGATCGCGGTTGCGATCGAAGAGGGACTGATCGTGCCCGTCGTCCATCGCGCGGACGAGATGAACTTTATCGGCCTCGCTCGATCCATCCATGATGCGGCCGAAAAAACGAGAGCTCGTCAGCTGGGCGTCTCAGACGTTCAGGGAGCCACGTTCACGATCACGAACCCGGGAATGTTCGGCGGGCTCACCGGCACACCGATGATCAGCCAGCCACAAGTGGCCATCCTGGGACTCGGCGCCGTGCAGAAGAAGCCGGTCGTGGTCGAGGATGCGATCGCGATCCGACCGATCATGGTGCTGGCCCTGACGTTCGATCACCGCGTCATCGATGGTGTCACCGGATTTCAGTTCATCGAACGCGTTCGAGCCAACCTGGAGCAGTTCGAACTGTCGTAGGTACTCCTTCCGTGAAGCTCGCGTACGATGCGGTCATTCTCGTCTCCTTCGGAGGGCCCGAGAAGCACGAAGACGTGATGCCTTTTCTGGAGAACGTGGTCCGCGGCCGCCCCGTTCCAAGAGACCGATTGCTCGAGGTGGCCGAGCACTACCAGAGATTCGGCGGAATGAGCCCGATCAACGAACAGAACCGGGCCCTGATCTCCGCACTGACACAGGAGCTCGCGTCTCACGGATGGAACCTCCCCGTGTACTGGGGCAACCGCAACTGGCATCCCTTTCTCGCCGACGCGCTGCGGCAAATGGCGGACGACGGTGTGGAGCGGGCGCTGGCATTAGTGACCTCCGCCTACAGCTCGTACTCGGGATGCCGCCAGTACCTCGACAATCTCGAGCAGGCCCGCACGGTGGTCGGAGCCCGTGCTCCGAGGGTCGACAAGCTGCGTGCCTTCTTCAATCACCCCGGCTTCGTCGAGGCCAACCGCGATCGGCTCCGTGAGGCGCTGGCTCAGCTTTCGACGGAGCAGAGCAGGGCAGCGCTGGTTCTCTACACCGCGCATAGCCTGCCGTCGTCGATGGCCGAGAGCTCGGACTACGAAGAACAGCTCCTGGAGACGGCCAGACTCGTTCACGAGGCCGCCGGGGAGAATCCCTGGCGCCTGGTCTACCAGAGTCGCAGCGGCCCGCCTTCGCAGCCGTGGCTCGGCCCCGACGTGGGCGTCGCCCTGGAGGAGCTCGCAGAGTCCGGAGGTCGCGCCGCCGTGCTTGCCCCCATCGGCTTCATCTCGGATCACATGGAAGTGAAATACGATCTCGATGTCGAAGCTCGCGAGCTCGCGGACGAGCTGGGCATCACCCTCGTTCGCGCCGGTCCGGCCGGAACGCACCCGAAGTTCGTGTCGGCGATTCGTGAGCTCATCGAGGAACGACTCGGTTCGGACGCCGATCGGAGAGCGATCGGGAACCTCCCGCCCCGACCCGACACCTGTCCCGACGATTGCTGTCCTCGCCCCAAACGGTCGGCGGTGCGTTAGACTGCCCCATGCCCGAAGAACCGAAACTCGCCCTTTTCATCGATTTCGAGAACATTGCCCTCGGCGCCGGCGAGTCGGGGCTTAAAGAGTTCGAGATCTCCAGGGTCCTGGAAAGGCTCGTCGAGAAAGGCAAGATCGTCGTCAAGAAGGCCTACGCCGACTGGAGCCGATACAAGAAATACAAGACAACGCTGCACGAGGCGGGCATCGAGCTCATCGAGATTCCGCAACGGCGCATCAGCGGCAAGAACAGCGCCGACATCAAGATGGTCGTCGACGCGATGGACCTCTGCTACTCGAAAGAGCACATCAACTTTTTCGTGATTGCATCGGGGGACAGCGACTTCGCTCCCCTGGTGGCAAAACTCAAGGAGAACGACAAGACCGTCATCGGCGTGGGACTGCGGAAGTCGACTTCGGATCTGCTCTCTTCCGCTTCCGACGAGTTCATTTTCTACGACGACCTCGTCAAGAGGCCCGCGCGCGCCCCGCGTCGTCTGGCCTCACTTCCGAAGAACAAACAAAAGCCGTTTCAGACGGTCCTCGACGCCATGGCGGCGCTGGAGAGAGAAGACAAAGAGGTCCTGTGGAGCTCGTTGGTCAAACAGACCATCAAGCGCAAACAGCCCTCGTTCAGCGAATCGAGCTACGGCTACGGGAGCTTCAGCGAGCTTCTGGAGGACGGCGCTGCGCGCGGGCTGTTCCGGATCACCAGAGACAGCCGGAGCGGTACTTACGTGCTTTCGAAGCCGGGCGAGAACAGGAAGTGAGCGGGGCCGCTCACTTTTTCTCGGTCGTCTCTACCTTCTTCTTCCGCCGTCGCCGCTTGGGAGGCGGGGCGTCGCTCGTCGCGATGGTGACGATACGGGTGACGAATTTCTTGCGGCCATGCTCGTCGAAATCGATGACAGTGTAGTCGGCGTCGGATTCTGCGATCACGCCGAGACCATACTTGGTGTGAGTGATCCTCTGGGTTACGGGAAAAGGCTTCATGAACTCCCTTCGGTTCAAGGGTTAACGAACCGTTAAGAATATCGTTTTCTGGCCGGGATAGCAATGTCGTCAGGGACGCCCGGTCATGACCGTGTAAGAGGCTCCAAAACCAGGCACTTGTGGTATGTCGGCTAAATCAATGGCCGGAGACGCTCCATGATCTCAGACAGAAAACCGCCGGAGGATACCTCGACCTACTCCCTGCCCGAGGCGCTCTCTATGGAGGTCGCGAGCTCTCTCGAAAGTTGGAAGCAAGCCCGCAACATGCATCGCCTCTGGGTGCGGGACGCGACGCTCTGGACGGACCACGGTGAGAATCGATGGCTCGGATGGCTCGACCTCACCGAACATTCGGACGAGAGCGCCGAGGAGCTCCGCCAGCTGCAGGAACAGGTCCTCACCTCCGGTGTCCGAGACGTGGTCGTGCTCGGAATGGGGGGATCGAGCCTCTGTCCGGAGGTTCTTGCGTTCAGCTTCCGCCAGATCCACGGGTTCCCGAGACTTCGCATCCTGGACTCCACCGATCCGGCCCAGATCCGGGAGCTGGAGAGTACACTGGATCTGTCGAAGACACTGTTCATCGTCTCCAGCAAGTCCGGCTCGACGCTCGAGCCCAACATCTTCAAGAAGTACTTCTACGACCGAGTGGAGAAGGAGCTCGGCTCCGCGGTCGGAGAGCGTTTCATCGCCGTCACCGACCCGGGCTCCCAGCTCGAAGAGGCGGCGAAGAAGGAGCGGTTCTCGCGCATCGTCCACGGCGTGCCTAGCGTAGGAGGGCGCTACTCGGCACTCTCGGCCTTCGGCATGGTGCCCGGAGCCGCCATGGGTCTCGACGTGACGGATTTTCTGGAGAGGGCGGATGCGATGGCGGCGGCCACTTCGTCCTCTGTTCCGGTCGAAACGAATCCAGGAGCAAGGCTCGGGACCGTGCTGGGACTGGCGGCCAAACAGGGTCGTGACAAGCTCACCCTGGTCGCGTCGCCCTCCATCTCGGATCTCGGTGCCTGGCTCGAGCAGCTCGTCGCCGAGTCCACCGGCAAGCAAGGAAAGGCAATCATCCCCGTCGACCGGGAGGAGCTGGGCCCGCCCGGGGTCTACGGTGATGATCGTATCTTCGCGTATCTCCGGCTCGATGCTGAGCCCGACGCAGCACAGGACGAGGCGATGACCAAGCTCGCCGAGGCGGGCCAACCGATCGTCCGCATTTCCATCTCAGAGGTGAAAGATCTCGGGCAAGAGTTCTTCCGCTGGGAGATCGCCACCGCGGTCGCGGGCGCGATCCTGGGCATCAATCCCTTCGATCAACCCGACGTGGAGGCGAGCAAGGTGGCCACCCTCGCACTGACGACGGAGTTCGAGACGGCGGGTCGATTGCCAGAGGAAGTCCCGATCTTCGAGGACCACGGCATCCAACTCCATACGGACCGCACTAACGCGGACGCCCTGGGAGAGCAAGGCAGCCTCGCAGGTTTTCTCCGCGCCCATCTCGACCGGCTGGGCGATGGTGACTACTTCGCTATCCTCGCCTACGTCCACATGAATCGTGACAACGAATCAGTCCTGCAAGACATGCGTCACGCAGTGCGGAACCACCGGCGCGTCGCCACCTGCCTGGGATTCGGACCGCGGTTTCTGCACTCGACGGGCCAGGCCTACAAGGGAGGCCCGAACACGGGAGTTTTTCTACAGGTGACCCATGACGAGGCGGAGGATCTGCTGGTTCCGGGCCAGAAATACACGTTCGGCGTCGTCAAGGCAGCGCAGGCGCGGGGCGACTTCGAGGTCCTGGCGGAACGGGACCGGAGAGTCCTCCGAGCTCACCTCGGCTCGGACGTGGGCCGGGATCTCGAGCGACTGAAAGGCGCGGTTCAGGACGTTCTTTCCTGAGCGAAGCGTCTTCTCGGATCCGGGGAGCTCTGCCAACCGATCTCCCGAACGTGATGTGGGAGTGCTTGGCGGCTCATCAACGCGGCCACGAGGGAGGTTGAGTATGGAGCTGGGAATGGTTGGTCTCGGAAAGATGGGCGCCAATATGACGACGCGTCTCATCAAGGCAGGCCATCGTATCGTCGCTACCGACCGGAATCCGGAGGCGGTCCGCTCGGCGACCGACGAAGGCGCGACGGGTGTGGACTCGCTCGAGCGTCTCGTGGAAGAACTGGGAGCGCCTCGTGCCGTCTGGGTCATGGTGCCGGCGGGCGGGCCCACGGAAAGTGTCGTGAGCGAGCTCGCGGAGCTCCTTTCGCCCGGCGACCTCATCGTGGACGGCGGCAACAGCAACTACAAGGAGACCATGCGCCGCGGCGTGGAGCTGGAAGAAAAGGGCATCCATCTCGTGGACGTCGGCACGAGCGGTGGGGTGTGGGGCCTCGCCGAAGGCTACGCCATGATGGTGGGAGGCGCGAAAGGCGCCGTGGAACGGCTGGAGCCGATCCTGGAGTCGCTCGCAGCGGGGCCCGACAAGGGATGGGGCCGCGTCGGTCCGGCAGGTGCTGGCCATTTCGTCAAGATGATCCACAACGGGATCGAGTACGGAACGATGCAAGCCTACGCCGAGGGCTTCGAAGTGCTGCATAAGAAGGAGGAGTTCGGCCTGGATCTCCATCAAGTCGCGGAGATCTGGCGGTACGGAAGCGTGGTTCGCTCCTGGCTCCTGGACTTGACCGCCAATGCCTGGAAAACGACCAGGACCTGACGGATATCAAGGGATGGGTGGCGGATAGTGGCGAAGGCCGCTGGACGGTAGCGGAAGCTATCGATCTCGAAGTTCCCGCGCCGGTCATCACCGCTTCGCTTCTCATGCGCTTCGTGAGTCGCCAGGAGGAGAGCTACGCGGCAAAACTTCTCGCAGCGATGCGAAACCAGTTCGGAGGCCACGCCATCAAGAGCTCCGACTGAGCGTCATGAATCAAAAGCCGACAACGATCATCATCTTCGGTGCCTCGGGAGATCTGACACGGAGGAACGCTCATCCCGGCGCTCTTCAACCTCCAGCGCAAAGGCCGACTCGACGAGACTCCGCTATGTCCGCGGAAACCTCGACAACAACGGAGACTTCGCCTCCCTGGATGCGATGCTTCGTGAGCTGGAGGGCGGACCGGCGGACCGGCTCTACTACTTTTCGATCTCGCCTCGCTTCTACGAGAGTACCGTTGAGCGACTCGGTCGAGCCAGTATGGCGAAAGAGGGCGGTGGCGAGCGGCGGGTCATCATCGAAAAGCCGTTCGGGCGCGATCTGCCGACAGCTAGATCCCTCAGCGAAGCGGTTCACAGGGTTTTCGAGGAGCATCAGGTCTACCGCATCAACCATTACCTCGGGAAGGAGACCTCCCAGAACATCCTGTTCTTTCGGTTCGGGAACACCGTCTTCGAGCCCCTTTGGAACCGCAACTACGTGGACCACGTCCAGATCACGGTGGCCGAGTCGGTCGACGTGGGGCACCGGGCCGGCTTCTACGACGGGACCGGCGTCCTGCGGGACATGTTCCAGAATCACCTTCTGCAGCTCCTCACCCTTGTAGCCATGGAGCCACCCTACTCGTTCGAAGCCGACGCGCTCCGCAACGAGAAGACGAAGGTGCTTGCCGCCGTCCGTGCCATACCAGCGGATCGCATGGCCACAGACACCGTGCGCGGTCAGTACGAAGGCTACAAGGAGGCGGAAGGCGTCGAAGCGCGCTCCCGGACGCCGACCTACGCGGCGCTCAAGCTCCACATCGACAACTGGCGCTGGCAAGGGGTGCCCTTCTATCTTCGCTCGGGAAAGGCCCTCGAAAAGAAAGTCTCCGAGATCCTCATCCAGTTCCGCTCCCCACCGCATGTGATGTTTCCTCTTCCGCCCGGTGGCGAGTTCCGGCGGAACTACCTCGCCATTTGCGTGCAGCCAGACGAGGGCATGCACCTCCGGTTCGAGGCCAAAGTACCGGACACGCTGGCGGAGCTCCGCTCGGTCGACATGGAGTTCCACTACGCGGACGATTTCGAGGGTATCGCCCTTCCGGAGGCCTACGAGCGATTGTTGCTGGACGCTCTGCATGGGGACGCCTCACTCTTTGCAAGAAGCGACGGCATCCAGCTCTCCTGGAAGATCATCGACCCGATCCTCCAGGGCTGGGAGGGTGAAAACGCCCCCTCTCTCGTCACATACCCACGGGGAGGCTGGGGACCGAGAGAAGCGGACGAGCTTCTCGCCCGGGATGGCCGAGCCTGGCTTCGCGGCTGCGGAAATCATTGGCGGATCGAGGATCGTGCCACTTGCCATCAGCGGCCGTCGGGGAAGCACTCACCCGGCCGCACTCGCAGACGAGGATTGGCTCGTGCCACCCCTCTCCCTTTCCGCCTACGCACAAGGCTACGGCGGACCGGCCGAAGCTTTACGCGAAGGCCGGCCAGGGAGAGGGAAATCGGAGGGACGGCTGCGCCGTCCGACGTCATGATGCTCAAGGTCTTCGCTGATCTGGAGTCGTTGAGTCGTGCGGTGGCCCAGGCCTTCGTCGCTTCGGCCGAGCGCGCGGTCGGCGAGCGCGACCGCTTCGCGGTGGCGCTCGCCGGTGGCAAGACGCCGAAGCTGCTGTATCACCTGCTGGCGACCGAGTTTCGGGAAGACGTCCCGTGGCGCAACGTCCATCTATTCTGGTCGGACGAACGATACGTCGCCCGAGAGCATCCAGACAGCAACTACCGGATGGTGCGGGAGACGCTGCTGAATTCGGTTCCGATCCCGGCGGAGAACGTTCACGCCCCCGAGGTGAACGTCGAAGAGCCCGATACCGCCGCCGAAGGCTACGAGCGAGCGATTCGCGATTTTTTTTCTCCGGCAGAGGCTCACTTCGACTGGATGGTCCTCGGCCTGGGGGAGGACGGACATGTGGCGTCCTTGTTCCCCGGCTCGGAGGCCCTCGAGGAAGAGACACGTCTCGTCGTGGCGGTACGCGACAGTCCCAAGCCACCGCCGGTACGACTCACGATGACCCGGCCCCTGATCGGTCGGTCGCGAGAAGTCCATTTTCTCGTCGCGGGGGAGGCAAAGCGCCAGGCCCTCGCGGGATCGCTCGCCGGTGCGGCGGAGCTGCCCGCCCGGCGGGTGCGGCCGGAGGCTGCCTTCTGGTGGGTCGATCGTGAAGCCGCGGGAGGCTAGTGCTCGAACCCGCTAGTCCTGCCGCAAAATTCCTCGTCCTTTTCGGCGCTGGCCGCGTTGCTGCATTAGTTGCACTTCGGCCTTCGGCCTAGCCCTCCGCTCGACAAGCTCGCTGCGGAAGGCGGGTCGGAGCGCCTTGTACCGTTCCAACTTGATCGGCCTAACGACAACCGTGCATGCTGGCAGCGCGTCGCCGTTCTAGTGAGTTTCCATCCTAGGGGCAAAAGTTGGAACGGCACTTGCCAGCACGAAACGATGGCATTCGCGTAGTAAACGCTGAAGACGGTGGCAGTGATAACGGCGGGGTAGACGGAATTGGCGAAGTCGTAAAGAGCCCAGACGGCGATCGATTTGCCGTTCATTCAGCCTCAGCTGGGGATGAGGCCTTCGCCAGCAAAGAGGTTCTTTGCCTCGGCGGGAGTGAGGTCTGGTGGCGGCAGGATGACGTCCGACTCCTCAAGCTGGTCCACCGCCAGGGGCTCTCCCTTCTGGCGTACCAGTTCCACCATCCGGGCGAAGAGGCGCTGAAAGCTTGCCCGGTGGCTACTACTCGTACCACTTGGTTATCCAACTTGTTGAGTGGTATTAGGAGCACTCGAATCCAGACCGTTCTCACGGGGCACCATCCGTTAGGGGCGACCTGAGAACCATGTTATGAGCAGGGAACGTGCCAACAAGGCGAGAACGAGAAAGCTCCTTTTTCCATGGAGCTCACCGGAGGGTGACGGGCCAGTTCGGTCTTGCCATGGCAGTTCGTGTACAGGTTGTGGACAGACAATGTACACGCCTTCGCCCGCCTAGCAGCTGCAGCGAGTCTATGAGAGCTACGCGCCGGTAAGACCGCATCTCGCCGGGCGCTGCCC
Organism: Candidatus Marinacidobacterales bacterium; assembly: GCA_965237685.1. GTDB lineage: Bacteria > Acidobacteriota > Vicinamibacteria > Marinacidobacterales > SMYC01 > CBDEGF01. Next base: position 144,419 of record CBDEGF010000002.1, on the reverse strand, counting down.
GGTGCGAAGCGTTTCGACTTGCTGATTGTCTATTAGCTTCTCTTGAGATCTAGCAAGTGCGTAAAGCCCGTCTCGGGGACTCCCCAAGACTAGTCTTCGGGCGACGATGGCAGCGCATGCGTCACCCGGTAAAATGACCGACCCAAACGGGGGCGGCGACAATGTCGAACCCAGGCCCGGGAAGATACTCCATGACAACCGACCAGCCCGCTTTACCGGTCCGCCCGACGTAGACGGGTGCTTGGCTCTCCGGCACGAATCCGAGCACGGCCTCCACATCTCGCATTTCTGGGCCGTGCTCGATCCCATCGACGACCATCACCCACTTCTTCTTGCGCTTCGCAGGATAGATGAGATGCTGGCTCTCGGGGCTGAAAACGGCGCTCCCCACGTCGTCGAACTCTTTTCCTTCCTGACCGTCGGCAACGGCGACCCATTTCTTGCCTTTCTTGGCTGCATAACGCCTGGTTCGCCTGATAGCGCGGCCATCTATCCTCCGCTGAGCTCAAAGCTGTGGACGAACGTCGCAGCGGCTACCTGTGCCTCGTCATTGTTAATCCGGCAGGGACGAACAGCCACGCGAAGCGAGAAGCGACGACGAAACGCGGTTCAACGCCTGAGAGACGGCGCCGGGTTGACGTGGAGCGCGGATTAAGGAGCGCCGGGGATGTCAAGACTCGGGGCCCCGGGTGCAGCCGGCAACGTTGCTACGCAGCCTCGCGCCAGTACCGATGGTTCAGTCCACCGACGCGCGGCAGTGCGACGACCTTCGCCGCGGGAGACGGTCGTGGCGTGACCGGTCTCTCGTTCGGAGTGTCTTTGCTGAGTCCAAAGTGAGGTGGAGAAATGTTTACTTGGACTCAGACCACTGAGCCTCTCACGGGTCATCCCGTTTCGAAATTCGGCCTCTTTCGACCGTAGCGTTCGATTTCCGATACAGCTCGGCGCGGCGCGTGGGGGCCGACCACGGTTCTTTGCCGGCAGGACCGCCGCGACCAATGGCACGCATCTTGCTACACCCTTCAATGACCTCGACACATCGGAAGCAGGGCGGAAGAGGGGCCAAAGGAGGTTCGGTGATGTTCGTACCGATCGCCCGTGCGGAGGGAATGCCGAAACGTCGACACGTCTACGGACTGAGTCGCGCCATCATCGTTGCGTTGGTTCTCGGCGCCGTGGGAAGCTTGTTTTGGTCACCCGACAACGCCTTCACATGGTGTCTCGATATTCTCGTACGCACCTACCTCATGTTCCTGGGGACGGTGATGGCCCACGAGGGCACCCACGGACACCTGGGCCGCACCAAGGCCGCCAACTTCGGGTGGGGACGGTTGGCAGTCCTTCCCTCGATGGTGCCGTTCACGAACTTCCGCAAGACCCATAGGCTTCACCACGCCCATACGAACGAGCCCGACTGGGATCCCGATTATTTTCTCAACTGCCCTCGCGCCTGGGAGTTTCCCCTCCGCGCCGTGGCCATGCCGCATCATTGGTTCTTCTGGCTCTGGAAACGAGGGAAAGTGAAGCGGGCAGATATCGTCGAGCTCATTTGGAACTACGCGCTGATCTTCCTCGTCTACGGAGCGGTCGCTTTGTGGGTCGAGCCCTACCGGTTGCTCTGGGGTTTGGTCCCGGCGCTCGTCGGTGTCTCCCTGCTGCTGTGGTATGCCTTCGCGTACAAGACGCACGAGGGATACTCGACCGGCGCTGCCGCGGCGTGCTCGCACAACTACTACGGCCGGATGATCTACTGGTTCTCACTCGGTCTGAGCATGCACCGTGCCCACCACCTCGACCCCACCCTCTCTTGGTTCGACCTCAAAGAGCACGTCGAAGCGGTGCCGGGCCCTCTCTGGAGGCGACTTTTCCCGAAACGAGATTTCTACTTTCCCCGGGAGTCTGTATGACAACAAAGGCATCCGCCGTTTTGAGGGCACCGGCACTAGATCTCGTCTCGGCCGCGATGTCCACACGAAAGCGCCCTCTGGATTTCGCGCTCATCCTTCATATGAACGATGCACCCCCTCTGGAGGCGCTCCGCTCCGGCGCCAGGAGCGCGCGTCGCTCGTTTCCGACCAGCGGTTGTCTTTTGCGAGGGGGAGTTTGGACCTCCGCAACCGTGCCGCGAGACGGCAGCGTCGCGACCGCCGGCCTCGCCGAGGCTACCGATGCGGTCGAGCGGTTCGTGGACGCCCCATTTGATCCTCGGCATGAGCTCCCCATCCGACAGCTTGCGATTTACCCAGTCAGCGGTACCAAGCTCATCCCCGTCAGTCGATTCCACCACGCCCTATGTGACGGCGTTGGCGCGGCCATGTGGATCGCTCATCAGCTGGATGTTGCCTGGGCTCGACGAAACCGGCAAAAAACCGTCGGGCCGCACTCCCAGCACCGCTTCTGCGCGGTCACCGCTCACCGGTGAGGCGAAGCCGCTACGCTTACAAACGGCCCGCTGATGGTGTCCTTGCGGCAGCAGTGCGTGACTTAGGTGCTGTTGGGTTCGTAAGCTGAGCGGAGAGATTGCTCAAGGAGGCCATCGATGCGCTCAAAGAAGGCAGAACTCGAAGACGTTGTGAAACAGTTCGAAGCATGGCGGGCGAAGCCACACGGACGGCTGATCCCGGAGGAGTTGTGGAAAGCGGCGCTGGGGTTGCTCGATCGGTATGCGCCGAGCACGATCTGCAGTCATCTCCGAGTCAATGCGGCGCGATTCAAACAGGTCCGAGAGAGTGGAGGGGCCGTTGTGGGCGAGAAGCGTTTCAAGGGGCACGGGCGAACGGGTGCTACGGGTCGGTCCCCGCGCACAGTACAGGATCGGAGCGCGGCGGAGCGGGTCACGGCGTTAGCTCCAAGTGGCAACGCGTTCGTCGAGCTGCCGCAGTTCGGCATGGGCTTAGGGGGCGGCATGATGACACCGCCGCTCGGCGAGGTTCAGCATGGAGCGAGCAGATGCCGTCTGACGGTGGAGAGCGCAGCGGGGAGCCTCACGGTCGTGACGGCGAGCGGCGAGGGTGAGAATGAGTTGGTCGAAGCCGTGTGTCGTTTCGTGCTCGGCGCGCTGGAAGGCAGCTCCCGAGCATGATCCAGCTCGTTCCCCAGCTGAAGGTGCTGGTTGCCTGCGAGCCCGTCGATTTCCGCAAGGGCATCGATTCTTTGGCTTGTGTGTGCCGGCAACAGTTCCAGCTCGACCCATTCCTCGGAACGCTATTCGTTTTCCGCAACCGTTCAGGCACGGCCCTCAAACTATTGGTCTACGACGGCCAGGGCTTTTGGTTGTGCCAGAAGCGTTTCTCGAAGGGGCGCCTGCAGTGGTGGCCGCGTCAGACGACGGATGGCGTTGCGGCGCTACCCGCCGAGCAGTTGGCGGTGCTTATCTACAACGGACTTCCGCTGCGAGCGGGGATGGCCGAGCCGTGGCGGCGGGTCGGTTGAGCCTTTCCAACGTCTTCTGGTAGCTCCAAGGCAGCCACGACTCGGGTGCTGCTCTAGCGTCTCGAGCGTGCATGGAGATGTTCGTCAGATAGTGCACCGGGGCGACACCGTTTTTTACCGCGGTGCGGATCATGCTCAGGAGCACGTCGCCCACGTCGGCGCCTGCCTGGGTCTTGAAGAAGAGCGAGTTCTTGCGATGCCGTTGTGAGGGCTTCAGCTCCTGCTCGACCTCGTTGTTGTCGAGGGGCACGCCCGGCACTTCGCGGAAGCGGGTTAGCCCTTGCCAGTGATTTTTGACGTAGGAAAAGGCTTTTCCAAGGCGGCTGTTGGGCTCCACCACGCGCTCGCGGAACTGCTTTTCGATCCACTCGTAGAGCGCATCCATCACCGGCCGGCTGTGTTGCTGGTGATATGCAAGCCGCGCATCGGGGGTCATGTCGCGCGTTTCGTCGTCGTTGCGGTAGATGGTCGCGATGTCCTCGAGCACCCGCTCGCAGTGTTCGGGGAAGGCTGGCTCGGCCTCGAAGAAGTAGCGGCGTGCGTGCACCATGCACTTGGCGGTAATCCGTCGCGGCGAGCGCGGTGCCATCGAGGAGGCGTCGGCCATATGGATGACATCGCTCTCCTGAACGGTGCGCTGATTCAGGAGCCGGTCCATGTTTTCGCCCGCATGCCGTCGTCCGCTCGCGTACAGGATGATCGGAGCAAGCGTGGCGTCCAAGCCGCGGGCAACAATGCCCGTGGTGAAGATGCCCGTGCGCTCGCCTTTGCCTTGAGTCAAGGTCTCGTTCTCCGCCATCAACGTGAGGATCCGTGCGCCGGTGTCGTCACTGTGAACCAGCGGCCGGTTCGCGGCTATCGTCTCCATGTGGCGGAAGACCGGGAACACGGCATTCGCCATCGCTTCGACCCGCTCGAACTGCGTGGAGGCGGCAAACGGAACCCCCGCCCACTTTTGCCACTGCGCCAGGCGGTGGTGGGGCATGCCCATGGCGTAGCGCAACACCGAAACGACCGCGTCCACACTCGGATGGTACTTGCTCGCCCAGGCCTGAGACGAAAGTGGCGCTGTGAACGTCTTCTGGCAACTTGCGCATCGCAGCATCTGGCGCTCGTACACCGTCGCCTGGATCGGCGGCTGAGCCTTCAGCTCCACATCCTTGTTCGCCGCATGGGTGTCGTAGAGCTTGCCCCGGCACAGTGGCTCGGGGCAGGGGCCGCTCGCCTTCAGCTCGGGATGCGAAACCGCTACGTGCTCGGCACCAGGGTAGTCCTTGGCCCCGTTGCGCCCGTGGCCCTTGTTCTTCCCTTTCCCCTTTGCCTTCGTGCGTTTCGCGCGACGTTCCGTTGTCGCCATGCCAAGCGCCTCGACGATGGCGACATCGCAGCAGATGACGCACCGCCTCGAGCAGCACCGGACACGCATCCTCGGGAATCTCCCCTTTCGACAGCCGCTCTTCCAGGCGCAGGAGCTCGGCCCGCTCGAACCTTCATCGCGAAACGCCGAGCTCTCGGCGAAACTCACGCACCAGCGGATACACCAAGCATGTTTTCACCGCTTCGGCTTTTCTCTTGTGCCGGTCCATCCGGCCCCGGCCCGAAGTCACTCCCACCTCCACCCAGTTCGCTGCCAGATAGCACGTCCCCTCGTAACGCTCCCTCTCCACAAACGTCTCGAGCAACACCGGCCTCACCCCGTAGGCTTCCTCCCAGTCATCGACCACCACTCGCGCTGCCAACGACAGCACGTGACTCGCGAGGCCTTTGATGGAAAGCCACGGCAGGATCAGGAACCGACTGTTGTTGACCACCCGGGGAAGGTTCTTCTGCCGCGTTGCGTCATCCCAACCGATGAAGCCGTCACGCGCCTGAAGCCACCGCGCCGCCGAGGAGAACTGCACGCACCCACAGAGCTCCCGCCGAGGATTCGACATCCAGACCAAGTACCGCAGGTGCGCGCCAAAGGCCACCTTGTGGCCCAGGTAGTGGTAACGCGCGACCAGTTCCCTCCATAGCGCTCGCTCCTCAGCGTTCGCCACCAAGCCCAGCATCACCGGAGCGACGTCCGATAGCTTGCCCTCACGCCGTGGCCGCTCGCGACCAGCCTTCGTGTAGTGGATGCTCGTCGGTCCGCGGCGCCGCTGCTCGTGACGTGGGGGCAACGTCACCAGCCCCTTCGCTTCGACAACCTCCAGGTACTCGTAGCATTCCCGGGTCTTGAGATTGCCGTTCCGACGAACCCACCCCAGGCCCTCACAGATCGTGCGCGCCAGCTCGTGCCGGGACAGACCACACGTGGCGATGATCTCCGTCAGCACGCTCCATTCCTCGGCGGTCACGGTCGTGCCGCAAAAGGTGGGTCGCTTGGCTGCGGTGTCGAGTGCAGCGTTTCCTGCCTGGGTCACTGTTTTCCTCCCAGCCTGAGGTTACACAGTCAGCCAGCGTTTGTCCAGTCCTTTTTTCCCTCTCTCTCTGCCCGCGAGAAAAACAACACACCCGGCGTTCAGCTTACCGAATCGCCCCCACGTTCTCACGCACTACTACCGCAAGGACACGCTGATGCACTCCACACCGCTCGCTCCCAGGGCTCGCCCCGTCGGCGTTGGCACAGCTTCGAGCTGGACGCCTCTCGGTTCAGGGCGATCACGAGGTCCCGGCGCGAGTTCTCCTATAGTGACCTGCTGGCGACGTGCTTTCTCGAGGCGATCATCGCCTGGAACCGGGCCTGCCACCCGGACGGCGGCCGGCAAATAGGCCTCTGGTATCCGCTGAACATTCGGGAAGACCCTTTTGCTGGATTCGGGAACGGGACCAGCCGCATCCGCATCTACCCCCGCTACGATGACCGCTCGTCTCTGGCGGATAAATGTCGAGCCGTACGAGAGCAGGTTGCCTGGTGCAAACGACACGGCGAGTGGGCGGTCCCCGAGACGCATCCTTTAATAACGTTGTTGCGGCTGTCACGCTGGACGTCGGCATTGGCGGCGGCCCTGGTGCGCGCGTTCGTGAATCGGCCCGGCGTGGATATGGGTACGGCGGTGTTCACGCACGCGGAGCGCTCCGCTTTGACCAGTGGAGCCTGGGTGGGGTCGATTGAACGCATCGAGAGCGTCGGCATGCTCCACGAGCGATACCCGCTCGGCCTGACCGGGGTCACGATTCGAGAAAAGAGCTGGCTCACGTTGACGTTCGACCCCGCCCGCTTCGAGCGGCGGGACGTCTCCGTCTTCCTGGACCGCTTTCACGAGCAGCTTCGGCTGGCGCGAGCGCTACGCTAATGGGTACGCTGAACGACTTTCTGCGCGGGTGCATCGGCGTCGGGATGCTCGGGCTGGGCGCTCTACTCGAGCTCGGCCATCGATGGCGCGTTCGGCGCTTCCTCGCCATCCAGAGGCGCTTGCGCCGACGTTACGGAATCCGCTCGAGCGCGCCGATCTTGCCGCACGGTGACAAGCTGGTAGCACTCATCGAGCAGGCGGCCGCCGCCCGGCGTGGCCCTTACGATTACGCCGCTACCTCGGGGAGCACTTCTCATCCCAAGCGCATCCTGTACCCGCTGTCCCGGATTCGATCGGTCAAATGGACGTTCTCCGAAGTGTATCTTCGAATGGCCTACGGGTTGTCGATAAGGCGGAAGAGCCTCTATGTGTTCAGCTCGTTCTGTGCCGAGGGAAACTCCCTCACCGCCTTGCTGCTGCGGGAAAGGCGTACGCCGCCTTATCGGTCCACGCTTCAAGCTCCCTACCGGGCTCATGCGGATCCCGCGCTCCGTGAGCTCATCGAACGGTACACGCCCGCGGCGATCCGGCTCTTCGTTCTCACGCTTTCAAATCCCGGCGTGCTCTACAGCACCAATCCCTCCACCATCGCCTTGTTTCTCGACGAGCTCGTTCATGACTGGCCGTCGTGCTCGCGACTCGTCCGCGACTTCCACCACCGGCGCTCCGATCTTCCCGCCGCCGTTTCCGTACTGGCGCGCCGGCTCGCTTCGCGGGGGAGCGAAGCCCGGATCGCACGGATCGCGGAAAGTGCGAGCCCGCTCGGCCTCGGTGATTGCGCACCCGGCGTCGAGGCGTACATCTGCTGGACGGGCGGGTACGTGAAGCCCTTTTTGGAACGTATCGAGTCTTGCTTGCCGCGCGCTCGCTACCGTCTCATCCCCATGTACTCGATGTCGACGGAGACCGTCGAGCCCGTCAGCTCATTTCGGGCAGGTCGCGCTCACTTCCTTCCGCTAGCGCGCGGAGTGCTCTATGAATTCGTCGAAGAGGGGGCTGCCGACGAGCCGGAGAACCTGCGGACCGTGTCAGACCTTCAAGTCGGCAAGACGTACTCGATGGTCGTGAGCGATCCCTTCGGGCTTCGCCGCTACCAAACCGAAGACGTCTTCGTCTGCAAAGAGCTCGTCGCGGGCTTGCCGGATCTCCGCTTCCTACGCCGGAGAGGGCTCACCTACTCTTTTACCGGAGAAAAGCTCACCGGCGAGCAATGGCTCACCGTCTTCCGCACTGTGCGTCGGGAGTTCACCGAGTTACTCTCTGAATCCTTCATGGCCGCCTTTCCTTCGCAGCCCAAGGATGAGCCCCGGCCTCATTACAAGATCGTCATCGTCGACCGGCGTTTCGAATCCGCGCCGGGCGACTCCGCTCTCGCCCTCCGTTGCCATACTCTCCTCGGAGAGATCAATCGCGAGTATCGCGGCAAAGTAGAGAGCGGACGGCTGGCTCCGACGCGGGTCATACGCCTTCCCCTGGAGGAATTCATCGCGCTCGTCGGCGGCGAGCATCAGCGCCTGAGCTGGGAGGCCCAATTCAAGTTTCTTCCTCTTTATCAGAGGAGCTGGGAGCGCGCGAGGTCGATGCAGTCGGAGCGAAACTGTAGGAGAGCAGCCGTTTCTCGAGACGACTAGGCGGCAGGACTTGCGTCCGAAGAGCAAGAACCGGCATCCGAAAGAGTCGGCCGCGGCGCCGTCGGTGTCGCGGCGATCCCCGATGTGCAACATATCCCCGGGCTCGACGCCGTAGTCGTCCGCGATGCGCTCCAAGCCGACAGGGCTCGGCTTGAGGGCGCCCAACGCTTCGGCGGCGTAGACGGCGTCGAAATAGCGAGCGAGCTCCAGGGCTCGGAGCTTGTGCTCCGCAGCGTAGTCGGAGAAGACGACCTGGGGGATCCCGGCGCCCTCGAGAAACTGAATCGCCCGGACGACAGATGAGTGCGGGCCGATGCGACGAAGGGCGGGAACGATGAAGCGCCGCTCGATCTCGTTGCGCTCATGTCGACTCTCTCGTAGCGCTGCCATCGCTTCTGGAGCTACACCTTGCGTGCGTCGAAAGGTCTCGAGCTCGTTCTTGAAAGAGAAGAGCTTTCTCAACGCCGAGAAAGCCGTTTCGTCGAAATCGAGGAGAAGGCGAAGCACGAGGCGCGAGCGAGAATAAAGAGTTCCGTCTACGTCCCAGCTCACGAGCCGAACTGGCCGCTCGCCTGCAAGCTCAGACGGCTCAGAGGGCTCGGGCATCGACCGCCGCATTGATTTCACCCGTCCGATCCACGCCACCAAACCAGCAGAGCCGGCAAGATGACGAGATCGGCCGCAAGCGCGCTCATCGTGGAGACCGCCATCAGAACTCCCAGCTCGCGGCCGGGACGAAACTGCCCCAACAGCAGTACCAGGAAACCCGACGTCAAGACGATGGAAGTGGCGGTCATGGCGACGCCGGTTCCGACCAGGCTGCGACGCACCGCTTCCGACGGGCCTCGAGAGGTAGTGGTCTCTTCCCGATAGCGGGCCAGGAAGTGCACCGTGTCGTCCACCGCGACGCCGAAAACGACGGAGAACACGATGACCGAGGCGATGCGAAGGTCGATACCGGCAAAACCCATGAAACCGAGCGTCAAAGCAGCAGGAACCAAGTTCGTGATCGTCGCCATGAGGACGTCATCCGGCGATCGGAACATCAACGCCAGGAGCAAGCTGACCAGGACAAAACTCAGCGCAAACCCCTGGAGCGTGCTGCTTACGACGCTCGCGTGCACCTTGTGGGCCAAGTACGCGAACCCCTGGATTTCCAGCCGAGCGGTTCGGCCGAAGATCTCGCGAAACTGTTTGCGTGCGAGCTCGACAAAGGCGTCAGTCTCGCGTGTGCCTCGGTCGTGCATCCAGACGTCGATCCGCAAGGAACGAGCCCCGGGGACGAAGAGCTCAGAAAGGGCGTAGCCCGGGAGATGCGAAGCGAGCTCCCGAACCTCTTCGATGGATGGGGGGAGCTCGCCCGTACGGCCCATGCCACGCCAGAACGAGCTGAAGACGTCGGCCGCCGACAGGCAGCTCGAAAAAGGTGTTTCGGTCTGCTCCCGCAGCGCTCGCTCGAATGCGGCTACTTTCCGTAGAAAGGCCGGCTCGAGGGCGGCCCTCGGTTTCACCGCAGCAAGCTCGTCGACGGCATGCACGAGGAACGTGATCGGGAAAGTGCCTCCCATGCGGCTCGCGACCGCCCGCCGGTTGACGGCGATTTCGTGTTTCGGCGAAACGTCGTCGATGAGCTTCGACTCCACGCGAAGTCGGCGCGCTCCGCCGACGGCCACGATGGCGCTCAGAACGATCGCGGCCGCCGCGATGGTCCGAGGCCGTCCCGTGACCCAGCTCGAAAGGCGCGAAAAAAACATCACGCGACCTCCGAAAGGTCGGGGCGGTGCAGGGAGCATCATGAGAAGCGGTGGGGCCACCAAAACACTTGCAAAAAAAGCCGCGGCGATGCCCGAGGCCACGAGAAGACCAAACCCTTCCAGCAGGGGGATGTCTGTGACTAGGAGCGCGAGGAAACCTGCAGCGGTGGTTGCCGAGGTGACGAGAAGCGCCGGGAGCGTTTTTTCCAAACTTTTCTGAAGCGCGGCGCGCTTCGAAATTCCCGCGGCCAGCTCCTGCGTGTATCGCGTCAGATAGTGCACCGCGTCCGAGCTACCGACGACGGTCAGTATGACGGGAACGGAGATGCTCAAGAGCGTGACGGGAATTTCCATCCACGTCATCAGCACGAAGGTCCCCGCCTGGCTCATTGCGATGACAGCAAGAGGAACGACGACAGCCACCCAGTGGCGGAAGATCAGGTAGAGCGCGACCGCCAAGAGAAGCGATGTCAACGGGAGCAGTAGGAGGGCGTCTTGGACGAGGAGATCGAGATAAGCTTGGCGGTGGGGACGTTGCCCGTGATCCAAAACGTTCCACCCGCTCCCCGGTGCTGCTCGATCACCGTTTGCACGTGAGCCAAGACCGATTTTCGATGGCGATCACCGTAGACGTCTTCGCGCAAACGCAGGACGAAGCTGGTGGTCCGACCGTCCGGCGATAACAGACGGCTCCTAAAAATTGGCTCCTTCAGGAGTCGCTCTCGCAGGCCGGAGAACGCGAGCCTGTTCGAGCGCTCGGTGGTGAAGGGTGGCCGGATGGAGATTTCGTTTCCGCGGCGCTCCACCAGGGGGACACTCGCGAGGCTCGCTACGCGCTCTACCAAAGGACTGGCGGCGAAATCTTCGCTCAGCTCCAAAACCCGCCGCGCTCCCTGCGGAGAGAAGAGGTCGGGCGTCTCGAGAAAAACGGAAACGGTGTTGTCGTCCCGGCCGAACCACTCGCCGAGGGCCTGGTAGCGGCGAAACTCCGCGTCCCCGCGCGGGAGGAGCTGCTCGAGGCCAAAGTCAAAAAGAGGTCGCGGACAAAACCAACCGCACAAGACGGCGCTGCCCAGAAACAACGAGAGCGCCGAGATCGGGTGGCGGAGGCTGAGGCGGGAGCATTCCGAAAGCCAGGCGGTCGCGACAGTCCAGAACGTGTTTTGGCTGCGCTCCGTCATCATGCGAGAACATGAATATATGCAAGAAAAGTGCCGATTCCGTTAGCTCGCTTTTCAGATGCTGATAGGAAACCAAGGCCGCACCTTCCTCTGCGCAGGGGACTTTTCCCAGGAGAGTTGGTGACGCGGGGCAGTGGCTTGCGGACGATTATGTCTTTTTTCCTAAGTTTCTTTCTAGGCCACCAGGCGGAAAAGCAATGTACTGATGGGCTATTCTGGGTCCGAAAGGAGGCGAGCGGAGCATGGAACGAGTTCGCCTTTCGCGCGTCGCTGGAGCTTGTGCCGTCCTCTACAGCGCGACGATCGTCGTCGCAGTCTTCTTGCTTGGCAGTATCGGCTTGCTGGATGCGGTGAAGGCGACCGATGTCCTACCGATCATGGTGGAGCATCGAGACACGGCAGTCATCGCCGTATGGATCTTCGTGCTGGCGCCGGTCCTCTTGGCCGTGGCGGGTCTGGGCTTCCTCGAGGCCTTCGGCCGGGCTGGCTCCATGATGTGGGTCGCGGCGTTCGCCTTCATCGGAGGCAGCCTCCTGGCCCTGATCCGCAACATCATCTGGTTGGCGATGATCCACGCGCTGGCACCCGCCTATGCGAACGCGAGCGAAGGTGTGCAGAGCGCGCTCGCTACGGTGGGCCGCATGTGGCTCGCCTTCGGGTACATCACCGGAGACCTGTTGGGAGGAACCCTCGTCGCCGTTGGCGTGCTTCTCTTCTCGGCCGCCATGCTGCGGGAGAGGCTGGGTCCCCGTTGGATTGCGTGGCTCGGATTCGCGATCGCCCTCACCCAGGGTGTGTCGCTCCTGCTCGTTTCCGTGCCCGAAGCGTTCGGGATCGTGGGCCTCGTCAGCTTCGTCGGTTTCGTTGTCTGGATGGTGGCCGCGGGCATCGTCCTGTGGCGCTCGCCGAGGTCCGTTTCGAAAGTGTGCCAATCTTAGTTGGGAATTGAAACGGCTCCAAACCCCGTGGTTTGATGACGTTTGAACGAACAACATCAAGCGGCAAGAGAAAGGAGCCGAGATGGGAAGTCTGCTACGTTCAGTCAAGAAACGCAAGAAGTCACGTCGTTTGGGCGCAATCGACTTCCGTTCATGCGACCTGTTTTCGATAGTTCCAGAACGAATCCCAGGCGCCCGTGCTTCGGAAGACACAGCGCAGTGCGAGCATTGCATCGGCCCCAGCGGCGTGCCATCTCATCCCGACTCGCTTCATCCTTTGTTGCATAACGTGGCTCACGGCACTTTCCACGGCACCGCTGCCGATGTAGTAGCCGCTTTGTCGAAACGTTCTGTATTTCATTCGATGCCCGTTTCTCTCGAGGTAGCCGGTGAGCTTGTCGATCTCTTCGTCTTTGGAACGATGACGCTTTTTCAGAAACCGCAAACCCTCGATCACCTCATCCACGGCGTCTTCGTATAGACGGTCGAGTTGCGATTTGCGCCACTGTGCGGCTTCGTCGGTGCCTTCGCCGAAAACCACCCGTGCCACAGGGCTGATATTCTCGTCGGCGTGATACCAATCAAGGATCTCGACTCGATCGGTGAACAGCTCCTCCGCAAGATTCCAAATCCACGGCGCACCGTCACCCAGGATGACGACCTTGCGAGACTCCGCCCCCATTGAGCAAGAGCGAGGCCACAAAACCTCGCCGAGTGCTTCGGGGCTACCTCGAACCCCTACGACCTGTCGTTCGGTCAACTCTCCGCGTCCGAGCTTGCTCTGCACACGCCCTTGCTCGGTATAAAGGCAGCCTAGCTTGACTTCCTGCCAGCGGCCGTCCACGAATACCATCCCGCCGTCTATCCCTATGTACAGCGGTCCCTTATGGCGTCTGCCCGTTCCAGCTTCCACCTCGTTCGCAGGCTCTTTCGAAAAACCCTCCGCCTTTTTCCCATCGGCGCCTACCAAGCTTTGAATCTTCTCGGAGCTCACGACCACCCCGGTGAACTTTCGCAGCAATTGCTCGCTCGCCGAGCGGTAGGGTTCGATCACTCCTGCCAACAGCGACAACTCTTGTAAGGCTTGCGTGAATCCCTCCTGGTCCACCCGCATCTCTTCCAGCAGCGGATACTTGCCTTGACGACACTCACAGCACTGAGCGTAAACCACACTCAGCTCCACATCCCGACCCGCCAGTACCGTGTGCACCCGGAACGCTCGATGTTGTCGAAACTCCATCGACGCGCCGCATTCGCATGCGCCTGACACACCGAGTCGTTCCGAGCGTTGGCTGAGCGCCTTGCCCAGTACCTCACGCAGGTATTCGCTGCCCTTGACCCGCATCCACTCGTCACACCGTTCGACATCAGCTTCCGCTTCCACGACCGCCTGCCACACTTGCTCCGCGAACTCCTCGGATAGACGACTTACTTCTTTACTAAACTCCTCCCGCGTGATACTGCTTTTCATTGAGGTGTCCCTCCATCGGCCGCTTAGCTGCGACCGTTTTCTTTATTTAGGATTGTGAAGGACACCTCATTTTTCCTTTTATATCAAGAGAACATTTCTAGTAGAAAAATGATCAAGATCACGAAAAGGTTGCGCCCCGTCGTTTGGGTGAGGTCGCGCTCGTGAGTCGCGAGGAGTACGCGGAGCTCGAGCTGGATGCCAAGATAGAGATGATCCGTTCGTTGGTCCCCCTGGGGCTAATGCGCGTTCACGAGTTGCTCGACGACGAAGTGAAGGCGTTGGCCGGGGGGCGATACGCTCGCAAGGAAGAGTCGGTGCGTGGTCGCCGTCACGGAACCAACCCGGGCACGGTAGGGCTTGCCGGCCAGCGGGTACCGATCCGTGTGCCCCGGGTTCGGAGCATCGAGGGAGGAGAGATTCCGCTGCGGTCGTACGAGGCGCTGAGCCACGGCGGTGAGGTGAATGATCTACTGCTGAAACGAGTTCTCTACGGAATCTCCTGTCGCAACTACGAGGCGGCAGCGGAAGCGATTCCGGGCGCCATCGGGCTGTCGAGCTCGACGGTGTCCCGAGAGTTCGTTGAAGCAAGCGCGACGAAGCTCCGAGAGATGCAGGAACGGGATCTATCCGGCGAGGATGTGGTGGCGCTGTTTCTAGACGGGAAGACGTTCGCCGACGCCACGATGGTTGTGGCGCTGGGCATTACGCTTTCTGGGGAAAAACGCTTCTTGGGCTTCGTGGAGACGGACACGGAGAACGCGCAGGTGTTGACGCCGTTTCTGCGTTCACTGCTCGAGCGGGGACTCGATATCTCCCAGGGTCTACTGGTGATCATCGACGGCGGCAAGGGTCTCCAAGCGGCAGTAAAGAAGGCATTCCGTAAGCGGGCCCTGATACAACGCTGCCAGTGGCACAAACGTGAAAACGTAGTGAGCTACCTGTCCAAGGGCGAGCAGGGGTCGTGGCGCAAGCGGCTTCAGAGGGCCTACAACAGGCCGGAGTACAAAGACGCCCTCGCTGCGCTCGAGCAACTTCACGGTGAGTTAGAAGAGCGGAACCAATCCGCAGCTGGCAGCTTGGAGGAAGGACTCGAGGAGACGCTGAGCGTGCATCGACTCGGCGTATACGGGGTGCTGGGCCGTTCGTTCAAGACGACGAACTGCCTTGAATCCGTCAATGCCCTGGTGGAGGAACGCTGCGCGAAGGTCGACCACTGGAAGAACTCGAGCCAACGCCAGCGCTGGCTGGCGACGGCGCTCGTGGACATCGAACCGCGCTTGAGGAAGGTGGTGGGCTACCGCCATCTCCCGAAGCTTCGCGAAGCTCTCAAGCGGGAACTGAAGATCGAGGCGAAGACATCAACCGTATCGAAGAAGAAGGTCGCGTAATCGTGAGCCGTGGAGAGTTTCAACTAAGAATGGGCTTGACTCTCCGTTTCCACCTGAGGCGGTCAGCGGGCTTGGCGAGCCCTCCGATTTCGCAGAACGCTCTATCCGTCAACTCCGCGCGCCGTGGACGACCCCTTTTGTGCGATGTAATAACAAGGACCCTCCTATTCCGCCGGACTCCTTGCCGCGGGCATAGCGGTTGGCGCCATTCACGGGTCATTCGAATGAGACTCGTGCGCCCGAAGCACTCTCACTCCACTCTGTCGTGGGCTCACTAACCAAGCGGCTGCTTGTTCCTCCTACACGCGCCACCGAAACCCCCTTCCGCACCCCGTCGGGCGCAATTCCGCCCGTTCACCAAGCAGCGAACGGGATCTAATTTCCTGAGTTTCCGCGAGGGAGGTGTGACAGGGACATTCGGTAATCACTACAACAAGATCGAGTTTCGTTGGAAAACTTGCAGCCGGAACGTCGCCTCATCGTCGACGGAGGCTAACGCTCGTCGGCCGGGAACGGATTCACGACGCGAACCGCGCCGTATCGCTGGCCGTCGTTCAGGTCTTCTGTATAGAGCGTCTCCGCGCCCAACACTTGCGCCGCAGAGAGAATCGCGCCGTCCCAATACGAGATTCGAAAACGCTCGCTGACTTCGGCGGCAATCTTTACGAGGCTCGCGTCGACGGGCACACACGGAAAGGACTCGAACTGCTCGATCCATTCGAGCGCCTGCTCCGAGCTCATCGGGATTTCGATTTTGCGGGTAACGGTGACGTAGAACTCTTGAAGGATCTGGGCAGAAACGCCGACGTCTTCCCGTTCGATCAACGCGAGTGCTTGCTCGCGTTTGCGCTCTTCCGATTCACGCCCAGCGGCGGCATAGACGAGAACGTTGGTATCGATGAACGACTCAGCGCGCATGCAGCTCGTCGCGACTCCACGACTTCGAGCCGATGCGTGCGTGGGAGCTTTCGCTCAGCGGGCGGACGATTCGGCCACTCGCATCTTGCCAGTGCGCACGCGCTGTGGATGATCGCCGACCGGAACGCTTACGATCTCCTTCTCCTCCTCGAATGAGATCACCGACACCCGGTCCTGCTCGCTGACGGACACGTAGCAATGGCGGCCGTCAGCGCTTTCCGTGGACACGAAGAGAGCCGCCAGCGCGCTCTCGTCTCCCCCCAGCTGCTGGTAGCGAAAAATTTCCTCGAACTGGTCCACGACGACGAGCAGTGAGTCGCCGGACAGTCCGGACTGCCTCACCGCCTGCACGAGGCCGAGGCTGGATTGCGCGACCGTCTCACGCACAGCTCTCGTGGCCGAATTCTCGAGGACCTCGTCGTCCGCCAGAGATTCGGCAAGCCGATCGAGAGGAGCATCTCCCGGCCGCATCACGGCGATCCGCCAGCGCGAGCCCGCGCCGGCCAGATGACCTCGGTAGAGTGAAGGGAGCAAGCCGGCACGCACCAGAGATGACTTTCCGCTTCCGGATGCACCGACCACGGCCAGAAAGCGGTGCGTCGAGAGCCGGGCCAGGAGCTCCTCGGAGTGTGCTCGTCGTCCGAAAAAGAGTAGAGATTCGTGAGGTTCGAAAGTGCGAAGACCCGGGAACGGCTCCGCGACGACGCGTTCGAACTCGTACTCAAGCTCGGGCATCGACGTTGCCTTCCTTCGTAAGCTCCGCAAGAAATGGTGCAAGTTGGCTGAGCGTAAAGGGCTCCTCGTAGCAGATGACGTTGGGAGTCGAACCCAACACGCTGGGATCGTCGACGACAAACGCCATCGAGCGCACAGGGTTTTGTTTTTGTCGTGTTATCCAAACGGACATGACCTGCATGCTGGCGTCCCGTAGCCACGTTTGCGGTGCCTCGTCCTTGAACAAGAGGAGTCCTCGCACTCACGGAGCCTCTGCTCGTGTGCCGCGACGAGACCCCTGCTGGACGTGGCGGTCGCGGGCAGAAAGATCTCCACATCTTCCGCAGCTCGGATTTGGTCCGAAAGCGTTGCGCTCGCGGCCGTATCTCCGGGGCTCGACGTATCACAAAGTATGTAGATCGAACGCTTCTTTTCCGAGGTGAGGGGTGATGCTTCTTCCGGTCTGGGAACGAGCAACTCCTGGATGTTTTCCCGCATGCGAGACTCGAGCCCGGTGAGGGTGGTGGGATGCGATCCGTTCCCAGCTCCTCGGAGGAGCCGCTCGATCCAATCCCGTTGTTTGGGCGATGGACTCGTCTCCGCTTCACGCGACAGCCACACGACCCGTGGGACCGACAGGCCGTACGCGAGTTCTGCGAGGTGCTCGGCATAGACGTCGTAGGATGCGCCGAGCAAATGAATCGAAAGCCTCGCCCGCTCGAGCGCCTTCTCGACCGCTTCGTCTTCGAACGTCTTGTCGAGTCGTCCCGTTGGCTGGACGTCGTAGCCCTGCGCGAGCAATTCGTCGCGGAGCCGTGTTTCCGGCCCACTCACGTCCTCGGCCGGCGTCGCGATGAACACGCGCTCTCCGCGGCGTCGCATCGCGATGAGGATCTCTGCGATGGAATGTGCAATCTCGCGAAGCCTCGTGCGGAACGACTCCGTGCCTGGAACGAGCTCGTCTGGCGCGCCGGTCTTGCTGCGCTCGAACAGGTCAACGTGCTGTGCCTTGGGAAAGAAGTGGTCGTGCTCGTCGTGCGGCCACGGCAGCTTGTGTACTTTGACGAACCGGAACGGCTTTCCGCCTTTCGTTGGCACTTTCATCTCGTCGAGGCTTTCGAACTGGTCTACGAAGATTCTCCGCTTCTTCGCACACCATTCCGACTCTTGATAGCTCGGTGATGCCACGGCGAGGAAGACCGCCGTCTCCGTGATGGCCGTCTCGATGCCTTCCTGCTAATCGTCCCCGAGCCCGAGCTTTCTGGCGTCTTGCCAGAAGTCGACCGAACGCCCGAGACGATCACTCAGTTCTTGTCGAAGGCTCTCCTCGAACGCCTCCATCCAATCGGGGTCGTCGTTGTGGGCGTAGCTGATGAAGACGTCGTGGGTGTAGCTCCCAACGTAGGCCATGAAGTCCCTTGTCGTCGCTTGGAAGTATATAGCCGACCCGCATCTGATGGCAGCGAGCCGGCGTCAGTCGGTGCTTGCGCCATTCGCTCTTGATCAGGCGGCCGCTCTCTGAACGTTCGGCCACGGGGTCGTCATCGCCTCGGCTCGGTTAGATTCGCTCGCCTCGAAGGTAACGGGCACACGCACGACCGCCAGGAGAGGACACAGAGAGAGTCGGCGAGCGGAATTGTCCCCTCACCCGATCCCTCTCCCCAGCGGGGAGACGGACATTTCGAGTGCCGAGACAAGCGATTAGGCGGTCTCGGCAGGCCAATTTTGTCGACCTCGTCCATGCCGCCCGTTCCGAGTTCGCCGAGGACTCTGTAATGGGCGAGGGCCTGGCCGGGGCTGAGGGACATGGACGGCCTCTGAGATGGCGCGATCTTAGCTGGGCGTCGGCCGCAGCGCTACCGCCCCGTGCCCACTGCGGTGGCCGGACCGTTCTCGGTCACAAATCTTGCCCGGGCAAGATCTTGCCGCGTACAACACAACGCCGTCTCGACGTCGCAGGAAAGCTTCGTTCTACAGGCCCGCTTCTTTAAGCGCGTCCCGCAGAGCGCTCTTCTCACGCTGGTGCTCGTAGGGAATCGAACCGACGAAGCGCTCCGGATCGAAGCCGGCGTGGGCCTTTTTCAGCGCGTCGGTGTATTTCTTCAATCCTTCCTCGTCACCGAGGCGGGCGCTCGCCGCCACTCGATAGACGCGCGCGGCGAGCGTCGGCTTGGTCATGTTTCCCATCGCCCCGAGCACCTCCTCATGACGGTCCTGGTGAAAGAGTGCGCGACCGAGGTAGAGCCAGAGGGATTCAGGATGGTACGGATTGAGCCGCATGGCCTTTTCTATCCAGCTCTCGGATTCCTCGTGGCGGCCCCGGAAGCAGTGGATCTGCCCCATCGCGCAGACGCAGCGGTCGTCGTTCGGGTTCAGAAGGAGACCGCGCTCCTGGTACGACTGGGCAATCGGAAGATCGTGACGGATCACGGCGATATTGGCGAGGACCCGGTAGCACTCGGCGTCCTGTTTGTCGAGCTCATGGGCGCGCTCGGCGGCTTCTTGCGCGAGTGCGACCAGCGCGTCGTCCTCGTCGGGACGGTAGGCGCGGGCCTGCCCCAGCCCACAGGCGAGCCAGGCGTGAGCGGGGGCGAAGTTGGGATCGCGCTCGATGGCGCGCTCGAACATTTCGATCGCCTTCTGGCAGTCCTCCGCTGTGTAGCGGTGATGGTGATCTTTCCCGCGGAGTACGTAGTCGTAAGCGTCGAGTCGCTCGGGCGGCATGCGGCGCGCGTGGGCTAGCCGTGAGGCTTCGACGCGTCCCGCAAGCGTCGACACCACGGTGGCGGTGACCTCGTCCTGCACGAGGAAAACGTCCTCGAGCTCCCGGTCAAACCTTTGGGCCCACACGTGCTTGCCGCTTGTTGCGTCGACGAGTTGGACGTTGATGCGGGCGCGAGCTGCGGCTCGCCGTACGCTTCCCTGAACGATGAACTGGGCCCCGAGCTCTCGGGCGATCTGCTGCACGGTGAGATTGCGATCGCGGCAGGCGAACGCCGACGCACGAGCGATCACGAGAAGGGATCCGAAGCGGGAAAGCGCCGTGGTGATGTCCTCGGTCATTCCGTCCACGAAGTAGTCTTCCTCTCCGCCGGAAAGGTTCTCCCGGACGATCGCGCCTCCCGAGGAATCCCTCGACAAGGCGCTCGAGCGCTTGCGGCGCTCGAAACGGCCGGCGATCATCGTGGGTCACGGCGCAAGGTTCGAGATGGACAGCGTGCTGGCGCTGGCCGACAAGCTCGACTGCCCGGTCATTACGACCTTCAAAGGCAAGGGCCTGGTCCCGGACACTCACCCTCTGGGTTGCGGCGTCCTGGGGCGAAGCGGCACTCCGATCGCGAGCTGGTTCATGAACGAATCGGACTGCCTCCTCGTCTTCGGCGCCAGCTTCAGCAACCACACCGGCATCGATTCGAAGAAGCCGACGATCCAGGTGGATTTGGACCCCATGATGCTCGGGAAATTTCACGCGGTGGACGTTCCGGTGTGGGGTGAGATCGGTGTGACGGCGAAGCTCCTCGCGGAGGCTCTTCCAGGCGATGCCCCCTTCGAGAACCGGAGAGACCAGATCTCCGGGCGCTGGAAAATCTGGCGCGCGAAAAAAGAGAGTCGCCTGGACGATGACCTCGGTAGAGGCGTCAATTCCGCGGCCGTCTTTGCCGCGATGAACCGCCAGGTCCCTGCCGACGCCATCATTGCCGTCGACGTCGGCAACAACACCTACTCGTTCGGCCGGTATTTCGAGACCCAGCGGCAGGCAGTCCTGATGTCCGGTTACCTCGGCTCGATTGGCTTCGCCTTTCCCGCCGCGATGGGCGCCTGGGCGGCGACGCAGGAGGACGACGATCGTTTCCGGAATCGACCGGTGGTCTCCGTCTCGGGCGACGGCGGCTTCGGCCAGTACATGGGTGAGCTCACCACCGCCGTCAAGTACGGCATGAACATCACCCACGTGCTGCTCAACAACGGAGAGCTCGGCAAGATCTCGAAGGAGCAGCGGGCCGGTGATTGGGAGGTCTGGCAGACGTCGCTGCACAACCCGAGCTTTGCCGCCTACGCGGAGCTTTGCGGTGCGCTGGGCGTTCGAGTCGAGCGCAGGCAGGAGCTGGATACCGCGCTGGAAAAGGCGCTAGCGCACGACGGACGGGCGCTGGTGGAGGTGATGGCCGACGCCGCGCTGATCTGAGCGCGTGGTGCTCGCCCTCCAAATCCGTTGAAGGGCCGCTTCGGGAGAAAACCTAACGCGAAGACGCAAAGAAAACCTGGCATCCGCTCATCCGGACCGCGGCCTACCGAATCCGTGGAAGGACGCTTGGGAGATTCAACGCAAAGGCGCAAAGGCGCAAAGAGAAACAGGACACTCACCCGATCCGGACCGCGGCTTACCGAAGCCAGGAGTTCCGCAAAACGTCGTTTCAGGAAACCAGGTTTCAGCAGGAAACCAGGAACTCAAGAAACCAGGAGGGGACCGGAAGATCATTCAGGACCCGAACGACGGAACTCACCTGCGCGCCTACTGCAGTTGCGGGACGCCCCTTTGCTCTCCTGGCTTTCCAGTTTCCTGGCTTCCTGCTAGACCTGGCTTCCCCATTCATCCGAGTGCGGAACTCCGGGTTTCGACAGATTGTGGAACTCTGTGTGCTCCCGCCTTCGTCGTCGGCTCGGTTATTGCCGGCCGCCGACTTCGGCGGGCCGCCGTAGCCTTGTGCACAGGCGGAAGCCTTGGCGAAGGCGGCTGTGGTGAGAAAACGGACAACAACGGTCCGGGTGATTCTATAGTGGTCTCACGTTCAGCGCCTTCGGGCCGCGGGTCCCGCTGGTGATATCGAACTCGACTTCCTGTCCCTCGACCAGGCTGCGGATCCCCTCACCCGCGATGTCGGAATAGTGCACATAGACGTCCGGCCCGTCATCCCTCTGTAGAAACCCGTGGCCCTCTACTTCGTTGAACCACTTCACCGTGCCACGAGCCAACAGAAGTCGACCTCCGTCCGTCCGATGACAACAGCGCGATTATCGTTCTCACCCCGTTCCCCGTCAACTGCCGGGGCATCTTTTCTCCAACTTCTGAACGTGCAAAGATAGCCATTTCCCGATTCTCCATGCGGCCCAACTTCCTCTCCGGACTGGCGCTCGACCGCGGTGCGCTGCTGCGCGAAGACGAAGCAGGCCTCGAGGAAGAGTGGCGACGGGAGGGAACCCGTGTCCTCACGGTCTGGCGGTCCCGGCACGTCGTGATACCCGGCGAAGCGCCGCAGCTCGTCTTCGCGCGCGCTTCCGAGCTGGAAGCGCACCTCGACCACGACCATCCTAGGGTGCTGCTCGGGCGCGCGGGCGACACCAGCTACTTCGCCGTCGACCTCTCGCACCTGGATGAGCCCATCGAGAGTCTAGGGTTCGACAGGACCCACGCTTTCGTGAATCTCCGGGAAATCGGAGCTCTGCTTCCGCGGGAAGAGGGAGCACTCCTCGGCTACGCTAATGCGATGCTGCACTGGCACCGGCAGCACCTTTTTTGTGGACGCTGCGGAAGCCGGACGGCATCCAGCAAGGCCGGACACGTCCGCCGGTGCGAGAATCACGACTGCGGGCTCGAGCACTTCCCCCGCACCGACCCCGCGGTCATCATGTTCGTCGAGCGTGGAGGTCATTGCCTCCTCGGAAGACAGTCCAAGTGGCCCGAAGGCGTCTACTCGACGCTCGCCGGCTTCGTCGAGCCGGGAGAGAGCCTCGAAGAGGCGGTGGCGCGCGAGGTCTGCGAGGAGACGAGCGTCGACGTCACCAACGTGCGGTATCACTCGTCCCAGCCCTGGCCCTTTCCAGGCTCCCTCATGCTGGGCTTCACCGCGACGGCGACGACGAGCGGGATCGAGCTAGAAGGCGACGAGCTGGAAGACGCCCGGTGGTTCTCACGAGAGGAGCTTCGTCATCGTGAGGGTGTACGCTTGCCGTCGCGCATCTCCGTCGCGAGACGCTTGATTGAAGACTGGCTGGGCAGCTAGCTAGCTGCTAGCGCATCTCACACAGAAGCAGGTGCTCGTCGAAAACAGAGCCTATCAACATCCACTTGCCGTAAACGGCGGCGACGCTGGACGTCGAGAGATCGTCTCCCCGGCTCGAGAATATTTCCTGGAAAACACCCGAGGACGGCTCGAGAGAAAGGACCTGCGACGGCGATGGGCTCTCGGGATCGCGAGCGTTCTTCAGGAAGGCGAGCATCTTGGGATGAGCTCCGATCCACAAGGTGCCGTCCCTGTCCATCTCGAGGTTGTCGACTCCCGTCCCCACCGCGAAACGCTCACGAAACAAAAGCGCTCCTGACACCGGATCCCGCTGGTAGCTCAGGATGGAGTGACCGGTGGTCGAGGCGACAAATACGGTGCGGCCGTCGGGATCCATCGTGATGCCGTTGGGATAGACGATCCCTTCGGCTACGACACGGAACCCGGTCCCGTCGAAGAAGACCACGTCGGAGTCGGCCAGACGCAGAAAGTCCTCGGCCGTTCGTTTCCATCCCCCCGGGTGACGATGGTCGTTGGTTACGTAGAACTTCCTCGAGCCAACGGCGAGGATGTCATTCGGGCTCCTGAGAAGCTCATCTCTGATGGTCTCGCGGTGGGCAAGCCTGCCATCAACAATGTCGAAAATCTCCACCGTGTGCCCATTGCCAGGATGACTGACTACGAAGAGCGACGCTTCGCCATTCGAACCGCGAAACAGGCTCACTCCATGAGGTTGAAACTCCTGATCGAACTGGCCGGTGAGCTCGACCGGGCGAGGTTCCGGACTCTCCAGGTCGAGGGCGTAGATCGCCCCCTCGGTCACTTTCCCGGCCCTGAGGGCGCGTCGATCGGTCGGTGAGATATAGGCAACGCCACTTTCCGGATCCACGGTGATATCTTCCGGACCCGGCATCCCGCCAACCGGCTGGCATCGCCCCTCGAAGTGCGGCGTGATCGTCTTGAAGTAGCCAGACGCGTTGAGCAGGTCGACCACGAACCACACCACGAGACCGACCATCAGAAGTGCGACGACCGCGAGTTTCTTCATGTGTATCCCGAGCGGCGTGCAATTTACCCCGAACCGAAATTCCTCGATCTGCGAATATCGCGCACCACCGCTCCAGCAGCTGCACTGGACCGCACGAGCGACGTTTTCTCGAAATGCACGTTGGGTGAGTTGGCGGCGCACTCACAAAAAGCGAAATCGCAACTCCTTGCACGCGCATCGGATGATAGCTTATTTCGGATCGGGGTTTACTATCCTTCACGGCCAAGCTCCACCGGATTCGCCGTCACGGAACTCAAGCCGATGAGATCCGCACGTTCGTTGGTAGCAAAGACTTGATGGCGGAAGCGCCACAATAAGCTGCCCTTGCCGTCATCATGACATCACTAATTGACATCACGATGCAAAACAAGTACAGTTCAAGTATGAGAACCACCGTCAACATCAAGGACGAGGCGCTGGAGCTGTGTAAGGACAAAGCCCAGGAGAAAGGGATCTCCGTCGGTGACGCGATTGCTGAAGCGATCTTCACCGCCTATCGAGACAAGCCAGCCAGAACCCGCTCACGGCGCTTCACGCTCCCTGTTTCGGGCAAGGGCGGCTTGCGCCCGGGCGTCGACCTCGACTCGAACGCCGGGCTCGAAGACGTCATGGAAGACCGCGGGTGAACCTTCTCGACGTCAACGTCCTGATCTACTCTTTCAGGCGAGACTCGGAGCGGCACGACGCGTTCCGAGCCTGGCTGCTCGAGCTGCTGAACGGGGACACGGCTTTCGCGATTTCCGAACAGGTACTCACGAGCGTCATTCGCATCACCACGCATCCGAAGGTCTTCAAAGAGCCGACGACGCTCAAGGAGGCGATCGCTTTCACCGAATCGATACAGCAGCACCCGAACTGCCGCGCCGTACGCTCGTCAGCTCACCATTGGTCGCTCTTCGCTCGCCTCTGCGAGGCTACAAACGCGAGAGCCAATCTGGTTACAGATGCCTGGTTTGCTGCTCTTGCGATCGAATCAGGATGCACCTGGATCACAACGGATCGTGATTTTGCACGATTCCCCGGTCTCAAGTGGCAGCACCCACTCGACCATTCCGACGCCATCGAGAATCCTGCGTAAGCGCCCCAACGTTCCTCGTCTGGTCAAAAAACTCATGCGGCATCGCGATAGTTGTATCGGAGCAGTCCGCCGAGCCGATCCCGTGATGTACGCCAGCAATTTCTTCCAGTCCATAGCGTCTCCTCGCGAGAACTGGAGCAAGTACCTGACCACGACCTTGGATTCACCCGGCTCCGAGAGCCACAGGATTCCCACCGGCAGAAGGATCAAGGCCACAACCACGATCACTCGGAACCATCGTTTCCGCATGATTTGCTCCTCTCACTCAGTATGGGGTTCACACCTTGATCTATGAATTGTGGCAGACGTCGCATAGTCGGCCGTTACAATGCGAGTCCGGGATAACCTCGAAGGTGTCGGGAACGGTGTCGTCATTCGTGTCGGTAACAAAGACCGCCATGGACAGGTTGAATCACAACCAGATCCTTTCAGTCTGCGGAATGATGATCATCACAAACGATTGTACGACTTCTCCCACCGTCTCGTTTATTGTGTGCGTCATCTGGGCGAGCTACACAAGAACGAGCCAAATCCACGCCGTGCCGACGATCCCGTAAATTGCCGTATTGACCAACGTCACAAAACCGCCGCTCTTGTAGATTTCTCCGGGAGTCACGTAACCGCTGGCGACAAAGATGGCATTGGCCGAGCTTGCTTGCGGCGTAAGGGCCGAGAAGAAGTTCGTCGCCAGCAGCAACATCATGGCTAGCAGCGTGCCGGGTACTCCTGCTTTGAGGCCAACTGTCAGAAATATGGGGAACACAGCCACCATGTGAGCGGTTTGGCTGACAAAGAAATAATGAATGAGAATGTAAGTAATCAGCAGGACCACATAAACGACCGGCCAGGGCCAACCCGCGATTGCTTCGCCCACCCCGTCGCCAATCCATTCCATAAAGCCGAATTTGTCCAGGTAGGTGGAGAGGGTAAACAGGGCGGCAAACCACACGAAGGTTGAAGGTCCATTGCTGCCGCGGATGTCGTCCATCGTAATCACGCGTGTCGCCATCAAGACGAACAGCCCGCCCAGCGCGATAGCCGTGATGTTGATGCCGAGAACCTTCGACAGGGCCCAACACGCAATCAGCACGACGAAGGTTCCCGCCATAATCCATTCGTGGCGACTCACCGGGCCCATCTTCTTCAGTTCCGCTCCAGCCGCTTTCGGCGCGTCGGGCGTCCTTTTTACTTCCGGAGGGAAGAATCGGTAGAGCAGATAAGGGACGACGGCAAGGGCCAGCAGTGACGGCACACATGAGGCGAGGAGCCAGGTACCGAAGGAAATGTCAATGGTGGGGGCGATATTTTTTGCCAGCGCGACGCCCATTGGATTCGCCGCCATGGTCGTCAGCCACAACGCCGACGAAATGGTTAACCCAGCGACGCTGTTCATCATCAGAAAAGCACCGAGCTTGGTGCGTGTTCCGTCATCCGGCACAGACCCGGCACTCCGCGCGACGGACTCGGCCACCGGGAACAGGACACCGGAACGTGCCGTGTTGCTGGGAAAGGCCGGGGCGATCAGGGCGTCGGTTGCTGCGAGTGAATAGCCGAGACCCAGGGTCGAACCGCCAAACTTGCTGATGACCAAATAGGCAATCCGCTTGCCGAGGCCGGACTTAACGATCCCCCGGGCGATCGCAAAGGCAACTACAATCAGAATGATGACCTCGTTGAAGAACCCTGAAAAACCTTCTTTGTACGTCAAAACGCCGGTAAGAATGGCAACGGCCAGCGCGCCGAGTGAACAGACGAAGATCGGCATGACATCGACCAAGATCATGGCGATCGTCGCGATGAAGATGATGAACAGTTTCCATGCATCGACTCCCAACAATTCCAACTCTTGCTCAGCCGCTTGTGATTCGGCGCCAGCGAGTTCGTATCTGATCCGGCGAATCTGCTGCTCGTCGAGCGGTTTTTTCTCTTGTCTCAAATATTGAACGATATCCGCATCGCTTTTTTTGTGTTCGTCCTTCAGGAGCCTGACGCTCAGCCGAACTTTTTCCAGCGGTAAGTTGACTTCTCGCGCAATTAAACGCGCCTTATTTGCCTGCGTGTCTTTCAAGCCGTCCGGGACCGGGAGAAACCAGGCCGTCAAAGCCAAGAGAACGATGACTCCAGCATGAACACGTTTACCGGGATTCATGATCGTGGACCGAATGCGTGGCTACCGTTCGTTGCTGTTAGAATCCAAACACTTGCCACGGCAGGGTACATGCGGTGTTGACCGGCGTTGACGCATCGAGAGGACTTTCCGCTTTTACACGGTTGCCGTGTAGTCATGTCACGGATTCCTGATATTTCCGATCCAACTCCCGTGGATTCGCCACACGAAGAGCGACGTGTCCGCAGTCTCCGCAAATCTCAGCTTTTAGTTCAGCGTACAGCGGTGGCTGTGATACAGGCACATCATCAGCACCACCAACTAGAACGCGTAAAGCGGCGTCACCAGTGGCATCGTCATAGTCCATGACGCGAGCATCAGGGATGATAGTCTCAGAATTACATACCGTACATTGCGACTTCATTTTCAAAATCCTCTGTGGTGGACAAGCGATTTTGGCGCTATGACAGTCTGAGCTCAACATTAAGTCTGTTCGCAGGTTATGCTGGATTCCGTAGACCAAACAGAGCCATTATGGCAAAATACGATCCGAGCCCAAGACAGGACTCCCCAAAGGCTGGACCAGCCACGTCCGTGCCGCAGTCGTGCATGAAACGCACCGATGTAGAAGTCGAAGACGTCCCGGGGATCGGAGGGTTCGTCCAGCTGAAGAGTGGAAAGCAGGCAGGGAGGGTCCGGGCCTTTACGAGCCTCCCGATGACCGGAGAGGGGTCAGCCAGCTAATCGACGATAGACGTCAGCAAATTTCGGTAGCGCCCGTTCGATCATCTCATCGCTTGCCGTCACAGAGGCACGCAAGTGCCCGGGCATTTGCACCACGTGGCCGGGCAAACAAAAGACACCTTCCTTGGCGAGTTCTTTCGCGAATGTCGCATCATCGTCGATTGGCGTCTTCGGCGTGACGTAGAACGCGCCTTCCGGCGCGTGAACTTCATAGCCACTGTTACGCAATCCCGCGACGAAACGGTCGCGTCGCGCCTGCAGCTCGTCGACATCCAGTGACAATTTTTCAAGGCGATCCAACGCATGCTGCATCAACGCGCTGCTCATGGCCCAACCGCACAGGATCTAACTCGACGCCATCAAGTCCCTCAAAGCCTGCCTCTCTTCAATGTCCGGCGACAAGGCCAAGTAACCAAGACGTTGCCCAGGAGTAAGAAGTGTTTTGCCGTAGGAGTAGATCATGATCGAGTTGCGGTAAAACGTTGTCGGGCTGACATACTGCCTGCCGTCGTACACGATGGTCCGATAAACCTCATCAGAAAGGAGGTAAATGATCCGGCCAATGCGACGACTCGCGTCTTCAAGTATCGCTGCGAGTTTCTCGAGCGTCTCGCGTGTATACACCTTACCGGTAGGGTTGTTGGGCGAATTGACTATGATGAAGCGCGTCCGTTCGGTGATCGCGGCGGCGATTGCGTCCAGATCTAGATCGAAGGTATCGGCCTGCACGCGCACCGGGACGGGCTTGCCACCGCCGTTCAAGATCATGCCTTCGTAGAAAAACCATGGCGGACTGCCATAAATCACCTCATCACCGGCACCGATCAGTGCGTTCATCGTGACCATCAACGCCCCAGTAGCACCGTTCGTCAGGAATATGTCTTCTGGCGCGTACGATTGGCCAGTCAGTCGCAACAGCGAATCGCGGACGATCTCGCGCGATGACGGCTCGCTCATCTTGTAGGCATACCAATCCGGGTTCTGCGGTGCAGTCGCCTCGCGCAGCGCCGTCACAAATCGTTGCAGCGGCATGGTTTGTGAGTTACCCAGCGCAAAGTCGCAGTCTGTCGGTTTCGGGTTGGCCATCCAGGACTCGTACTGTGTCAGAAAATCAAAAATGGGCACGATGCGGTCGTGCGCGCGACGCACACGCTCTGGTGCTGACGTCGGAATCATGTTGACCACCCTCCCTCTCGTTCATGTGGATATGCACGTGGCAAACGCTTGCAGTGACCCACTGCGCTCGAGTCGAGCAAGACCCAATGCGCCAGTTCATCGTCTATGTTACCGTCTGCCCCGTGTTGTGTAATTGACATCTATTGCCATTTTCTTATTAGATCGTCCTAATATTCGTCGTTTTCGAACAAACTGAGGGCGTCTAATGGACTTTTTGAGCGATGTGTTTTCTCGCTTTCGCTTGAGTGGTGACCTCTACTTCACGACAGATTTCGCTGGGGGCTGGGGCGTCCATATCCCGCCCGAGCAGCAAACCATTCGATTCCATTTGGTGGTCCACGGCCAGTGTTGGGTCACGGTCGACGGTGCCAACGAACCGACGAGTTTGCGGGAGGGCGAATTCGTCTTGATCCCGCACGGCGCGGGGCAGCAGTTGTTGAGTGCCCGTCACGCGCCGTCGCTAGCGCTCGAGAAGATTGTTAGCAGCGACAACCCCACGTCGGATGGCGTCCTTCGCCACCGGGCGATGGGCAGTGGCCCTGATTGCCGGTTGGTCTGTGGCTTTTGCCACTTCGACCATCACGTCAGCCATCCGCTGTTCCATGGATTGCCATCCATGATCGTTCTGAATACCCAAACGATTGGCCAACTGCCTTGGTTGGCGGACGCTATCCGTTTGACGACAATCGAGGCTAACCGAAGTGGCCAAGGTGTGCGCGCCATCATCAGTCGATTGATCGAAATCCTGTTCATGCAAGCCATTCGAACGCAAACGCATTTGCCCCCCGGTCTAGCCAATCCGTTCATGCGCGCCATTGTCGACCCCCAGTTGGCGCCGGCGCTCAAGGCGATTCACGAGGAACTGGGTCGCGACTGGACATTGACTTCGCTGGCGAAGACGGCTCGCATGTCGCGCACCCAATTCGCGCGGCGTTTCAAAGACACGCTGGATCAAACGCCCATTCAATATCTTATTGACTGGCGACTCTCGACAGCACGGCAATTGCTGCGGGACACCGATCTCGCCATAGCGGACATAGCGTTTCGTTCGGGGTATCGATCCGTACCGTCGTTCACGCGCCGCTTCAAAGAGCGTTTCGACATCACCCCGGCCGCGTATCGTCGAGCTGGCCACGTCGAGACCGCAGCCCACGCCGAATGACCGATCACAGGTTGAGTGACTTTGCGATGGTCTTGCGGGTTTCATGCGCTCTGGTGAGAGAAGGCACGTCGACGTCTTTGTTCCGCCGCGACAGCGTGGTGTTGCATGCCCTCGGGTCTCGCGGGGTCTGGTTGCGTATTCCGGGGCATCGTGAACGCAGATTCCAGCCGAAGGTGAACATCCATTCCAAAGCATCGTGAACACGGATTCCGGGGATCGTGAACATCGATTCCGGGGAAGGTGAACGCCGGTTCCGGCATCGCGAACGCTCATCGATAGCACGTTTCAAGGCACTCTAGGTCGTACCCGGAAGGAGGACGAAGACCGTCAACCAGAAACGCGGCCGCCGCGACGCGCGCTCGAGCCGGGCGAGGGCACCCGGGGAAGGTTCTTCTGCCGCGTTGCGTCATCCCAACCGATGAAGCCGTCACGCGCCTGAAGCCACCGCGCCGCCGAGGAGAACTGCACGCACCCACAGAGCTCCCGCCGAGGATTCGACATCCAGACCAAGTACCGCAGGTGCGCGCCAAAGGCCACCTTGTGGCCCAGGTAGTGGTAACGCGCGACCAGTTCCCTCCATAGCGCTCGCTCCTCAGCGTTCGCCACCAAGCCCAGCATCACCGGAGCGACGTCCGATAGCTTGCCCTCACGCCGTGGCCGCTCGCGACCAGCCTTCGTGTAGTGGATGCTCGTCGGTCCGCGGCGCCGCTGCTCGTGACGCGGGGGCAACGTCACCAGCCCCTTCGCTTCGACAACCTCCAGGTACTCGTAGCATTCCCGGGTCTTGAGATTGCCGTTCCGACGAACCCACCCCAGGCCCTCACAGATCGTGCGCGCCAGCTCGTGCCGGGACAGACCACACGTGGCGATGATCTCCGTCAGCACGCTCCATTCCTCGGCGGTCACGGTCGTGCCGCAAAAGGTGGGTCGCTTGGCTGCGGTGTCGAGTGCAGCGTTTCCTGCCTGGGTCACTGTTTTCCTCCCAGCCTGAGGTTACACAGTCAGCCAGCGTTTGTCCAGTCCTTTTTTCCCTCTCTCTCTGCCCGCGAGAAAAACAACACACCCGGCGTTCAGCTTACCGAATCGCCCCCACGTTCTCACGCACTACTACCGCAAGGACACAGTCTTCTGCTGACCCGGGCGACGGCCAGGCAGCAGGAGTTCCTCATGCGCTCCGCTCTGGGGGCCAGCCGGTTTCAGATCTGGAAGCACTTCCTGGCGGACGGGATTCTCCTTGGCGGATTGGGCAGTGTCTCCGCGGTCGGTGTCAGTTACTTCGTCGGGATGCCTCTGGTGTCCGCTCTCGTTCCGCCTGAGCTTCCTCGGGCGGCCGCGGTGGCCTTCGATGCCGGTGTGCTCGGGTTCACGGTGTCGCTGGGTCTGCTCGCGGTGATGATCTCTGGGATGCTACCCGCCGTCCTTCTGACCTCGAGGCGCAGCTTGACCCGCTCGCTCAACAAAGGCTTCCTCAGGGGCGCTCCGGCTATCAACGTCATGCACACGGCTCTGGTCGTGATGCAGGTGGCCCTGTCGCTCGTTCTTCTCGT
The DNA here is from genome assembly GCA_965237685.1 of Candidatus Marinacidobacterales bacterium. Taxonomy (GTDB): domain Bacteria; phylum Acidobacteriota; class Vicinamibacteria; order Marinacidobacterales; family SMYC01; genus CBDEGF01. The sequence goes on along the minus strand of CBDEGF010000002.1, from coordinate 112,850 downwards.
TGGCGCCGGCGGATTGGTCAAGAGCTTCATCAAACTCCAGAACCTCGAACGCGGTATCCGCCCCGAGAACGTCATCGCCGTCCGTTTGACGGTGCCACAGAACAAGTATCCCCAGCCCGTGGAGCTCGTGAGCCACCTGGATCAGATACTCGAAGCACTGCGGTTGCTCAATGGTGTTCACTCCGCGGCAGCCATCAACGAGCTACCCGCGACCGGATACATCAATTGGGGGGCACAGTTCACCGTCGACGGCCGCCCGGCGCCTCCCCCGGGGCAGGAAGCTATATGTCAGGTTCGAGTAGTTGGTCCCGACTACTTCCGGACCATGGGGATCGAGCTGCTCCAGGGGCGGGACTTCTCGAGGGACGACCGGCTCGATGATCCCACGATCGTCGCCGTCAACGAGACGCTGGCAGCCCAGTACTTCCCCGGCGAAGAAGCCATCGGGAAGCTCCTCCAGGTTCTTCGCAAACGTCGTTCGGCAACAACACGTCGACCGTAAATTTTCTTGCGAACTCGGTAGCTTGGGGTGGAATCCAGAGCGTCACGGTTGGGGGTATGCCGCTCTCCGATTTCACCGCGATCGGAGGCACCGGCATCGACTGGGCCCAGCCCTTTGGTGCCGTCCCCGTTCCAACTCCGTCGCTCGTCCAGCTTCTCATCATGGGTCTCGCGGTACTGGGGTTCACAAGGCGTTTCATTCGCTCAAGACACGAACTCACCCGCCGACGTGGCTCGGCGTAAGCAGTAGTCCGCGCGTTGGAGGCCAAGGAACGACGACCGAGGAGCCGAGGCGTATCGAGATACGGCGCAGGCTCGGAGCGGAGGAGAGACGCCGCCAGCGGGCAAGAGCGCCCGTCGAGCGCGACCGTTTCATGAATAATCCGGGCTAGGCCCTGGTCAGCTCTCTCCCTGCAGGAGGGCGTCGACGACGGCCTCGAGGTTCTCGAAAGGCTGTTCCGTGCTCGGCGCCGGCTGCAGCCGCCCCTCGCGATCGATGAGAAAATTCGCGGGGTAACGTGCCGTGGTTCTGTAAATCTCGGGCACCTCTCCTTGAACCGTAAGAAGCGGATAGCTCACTTTGACCTCTTCGGCGAACTTCTGCTGGGTCTCCACATCCTCGGTCGAAAGACCGAAGATCATGAAACCGTCGTCTTTGCGTGTTCGATACAGGCGCTCGAGCTCCGGCATCTCCCGGCGGCACGGAGTGCACCAGGTCGCCCAGATGTTCACGAGCACAACTTTGCCCGCGTGCTCCGCGAGACGGTGCGGATTGCCGTTAATGTCCACGGTGTCGAATAGGGGCGCCGTGACGTCCGCGAGGGAGAGATTGTTTGCCTGGCTCATCCGATCGAGCATGCCGTCGACGGGAACCGAGGCGAGCGCCAAAGAAAGAAGCGCCAGGACGAGGCCAACCTTTCCAGACGTCGTGAAAGCCTGACGCCGACGATCGCCCAGAGCGAGGAAGAGGGTCAGGACGAAAGGCACGACCATGGCGAGGGTCGTCATCGAGAGTCGAAAGACGAAATCAGCGTCGCGATCGTGGCTGGCCTGGGTGAGCGTCCTGTACACGCCGGCGCCAAGAACGGCCGCGAGAAGCGGCGAACAAATTCCGGCGATCAGAGTTCGGTGAGTCGATAACTTGAACATAACGACCCCAGCATAGATCGAGAGAAGGCCGGGCGCGAGCTAGTGCTTGTGTGCTAAACCGTTGATTCGGGGAGATTACCGTCCCATAGGGGGATTCAAGGGGAGCGCGTCGTGGAGCACCTGCTCGGTCAACCCGCGAGCAACTGATCCGAGGAGGCGGCAGTCCCCGCCAGGTGCGGCTCCCACCAGAAGAGCCCGGCAATTTTGCCGAACAACGGCCTTTCCGGTGAGTACTCCTTGAAATGCCCGCGCACCCAGTGAATCGCGCGCGCGCTACCCGCGTCACCGTTGGCTCCACTCCTTCCCAAGGGCATCAACTTCAAACTCGAGTACACATAGAGTGGAAGCTTCCCCGACTTCTTTCGAGACCGCTGTAACTTCGCATCGGGTGCGGTGCGATCGCGCACGACGTTCTTGCAGTTGAGAAGCGCGAACAGGGCGGCAACCGCGCCCACTTGATGCTGCACGAAACTTCTCCAATCGACGCCACCGATCTGGTAAACGGCCCCCGCCTGCTCGGGCAAGCCACCGTTCACCTGCACGAAAGCCTGCCTCGAGAGCTCAAGCACGAGGTCCATGTTGGGAGGCGACGAGAAGTGTGAACCGCAATATGCGAGGAAGCGATAGGCGACGAGGCAGTCGAATCGTAGCGTGAACCCGACTACGGTAACCAACAGCACGTGCGTCGTGTCATCGGGGGCGAGACGCAGAAGGTCTTCCGAGACGACACCGCTCTCGGAGCTCTGAACGAACAACGCTCCTTGCTCGCGGCCCTCCTCTCCGTTTCCGAAGATTACCGTGCTTTCAAAGAGCGGCTTGGCGAACTGGCCGGAGATCATGTCCCCGTTGCGAGGGACGAGCGCGGTCTTTACCGGAAGATTACTCTCCTGAGGAGGAAAAATGCCAAAGGGAGCCTGGATGACGTGGGAGCGATCGCAAAAACCGCGGACCCACTCGCTCTCTTTCGCCAGTCGGTCGATGATCATTCCTCTCCTTTCTGGAGCGACGCATGCTTTTCCTCATTCATGCCAGACAAACACCGTGCCAACCCCCCCGGAGCGATTACCCAGTGGGCCCCAGCCGCTTCAGGTTTTCGAACCAGTTCAGGAGGACGTGGAACGACGATTACTCCTCTTCTGGAAGAATCTTGGCGGACGATACATTCAGTACGTACGTGCGCCCCACGTTCTTGAGCCGTTCGAGCTTGAGGTTACCGGTGAGCTCCACTCTCTGGTCCAGGTATTCGGACAACGTCTCCCGCTCACGCCCCCCCGGTGGCGCCGGCGGAGTCTCGATCGGGAGCCAGGGCTTGACATAGACGAAGTTGTCTTCCTCGTCAGTCAGAACAACTTTCAGGTCGGTGAAATAGTTGCGCCCGGCGTTCTCCAGGGTGCCCGACACTTTGAGCGGCCTATCGACGAACGCTCCCGGGTTCGTGGCGAGCTCTTTGACTGCGACCGAATTGGGTTGAGCCGACGACGGGCCCGCCACTTCTCACGCACAGCTGGGATCGGTTGCGAGCGAATGGACCAACAGAAGAGCGCCGAAGAGTTTCATAGACCATTCTAGCGTTTCCCTGAGCGCTTCCCAACGAGCTCACGGGACTTCCCAAGACCCTTCCTCAAGTTCTCGACAAAGCGGGGCGATGAGAGAAGCGACTCGCCGCAAGGACGACCAGAAAGACCGCTGCCAGACTATACCATTGCGCCAGGTGGAGGCTCCAGTAGACGATTTGGTGATCGCCCCGCGTGAACTCGAGGCCGAAGCGGGCTACCGAGTAGGAGAGGATGAGTCCCAGGAAAGCGCTGCCGGGGCCGGCTCCCCGACGGCTTGCCAGCGAAACGGCGAGCAAGGCAAACATCCAGGCGCCCATCTCGTAGAGCTGAGTCGCGTGCACCGGCACCCCCGGTCCGAATCGGAGCGCCACAGCGCTATCACTCGGGAAGACGACCCCGAGGTATGCCTCCGTGGGTCTGCCGTGGCAACAGCCTGCCAGGAAACAGCCAAGTCGTCCCAGAGCGCCAAGCAAGCACAATCCAGGCGAGAAAGCGTCCGCCAGTGCGAGAAACGGCAGGCGCATGAAGGCAGCACCTGCCACGACCGTCGCGAGCCCGAGAACGAACGCACCATGGGAGACGTAGCCCCCGAAGAGCGCGGCGACGCTCAGCTCGGTTTCGGCCGGGGCATCCAGCACCCTCTCCAACGCAAAGAACAGCCGCGCCCCCACCAGTGCCGAAAGGTAAGTGGCCATCGGGAGCAGCGGGAGCCACTCGGCGCCAAGCCCCTGTCTTCGGGCCGAGCGAACACTCACCCAGATGAAGAGGCTCGCGCCGAGAGTCAGCATGAGCAGATACGTCGGGACCTGCGTCCCAGCGATCTCGATCGCAGGCTTCACCGGCAGCTCCACTAGGCGATTCGGACGCTCCTGCGCCGCTCGCCCCACAACAATCCGAAGGCCAGGAGCACGGGAAAGAGTAGAAGAACCAAGGTCACCACACCTCTCGGTGAGGCCCAGATGTCCGTAATCAGTGGAGCCGACGAACAGTTATCGTCGGTAGCGTCCTCGCAGCCTTCGGTCGCATTCAGTGAAACGTTGAAAGACATGGATGTGCCCGAATCGCTGATGCCACAGATCGCGATGCTGGCGTCCGCTTTCGGATTGGAATTCTTGTCGAGTTGACGGTTCCCACTCGAACCGGGATAGGGGTCGCCGTCGTCTCCCCGGTTCCCTTGCGGGGGAGGGCTCTCGCCCGCCTTGTCCAGGTTGTTCTTCCCGTCGGCCTGGATCAGCTTGACGCCGGGATTGGTCTCATCGGCATTGACACGGTTATTTTGTAGACCGGGAATGACGACGTCGTCATTGATTCGCCATATCGTCAAGCCGCCTACAGGAAGATTCTCGTCGAATAGGACCTTCTGCCGGTTGCTTATCAGGTAGTAGCTGTTCGTGCTCGGGATCTCGACGATGAGCGCCTCGGGATTATCCTGGATCCGCGAGAGCTGAAAACCTCCGTCGGACGAGGCTTGCTGCGATACGACCCAGCCGAGATATTCCTTCGACCAGGCGGACATGTGTGTCGGGCGCTCGGAGGATTGTCCGTCGCCGCCCCATGAGCCGCTGGCCATGAGCCCCCATAGGCCAATACCCGCCGATCGGCCGTTGCTGTTGACCGTGTCATAGAGGTCCGGAAGACCAAAGGCGTGGCCGAACTCGTGAGCAAACACGCCGATCTCGATCATCGTCGTGCCGTCGCAGGCAAGCGCCGGCATGATCACGTAGTCGTCGATGAGTATCTTCCCGCCGCCGTTGGCGTCATCGTCCGTCTCGAACTCGTTTCCCCCCGGCCAGCCGGTCAGCATCCAGCGGTGCGACCAGATGTTGGTGTTGTTGTTGCCGCACTCACCGCCCGTTTCGGGATGGACGAAGGCAACGAAATCGACGAACCCATCATCATCGCCAGAGTTCGGAGTACCGTCCGGTCCGTCGTTGTCGTATTGACTGAAGTCGATGGCGCCATCGTTGAGTCCGAGTAGATCGCGCACGAAAGCAACCATCTCGGCGTTGTTGCACACACCGTTGCAAGGCTCACCATTGGGCTCGTCCGGGCCTTCGTAGAAGGTGTCGTCACGCGGCAGCTGCTGCCAGGGGAACACCGTCCCGGTGACCGTGAAGCGACCGTACGATATCTCCTGGTAGTACTGCGTCATGGTCCCGGTCGGAAGCCAGGGTCCATCGAAGAGCTCGGTCTGCAGATCCGTGACCGGGAAGGGCGCCGAGCCACTGTTATTGTAGCGGGCCATGAGCACCGGAATCGCGCGCGTCCCTTCGATCACGGTGCCCCCAGTCACTACCGCGGCGGCCATGGTCAGATCTCCCCGGGCGACCGCCAGCCGGTTCGCGCGAACCGTGCGGGCCAGCTCGATGAAGCCGTGTTGATAGGTGAACGCGGTGGGGTCGGCTGCGAGCCGAGCGAGGAGCGCCTGGGACCCCTCACCTGCTTCGCAAACGGTTGTCTTTGACTCAATCCGGGTCTACACGGAAAGGGGGTTCAAAGTGAAGAAATGTCAACGTTTCGCGCCACGGGTCGTGATCGCAGCGATTACCTTGCTTGGAGCAGTCGGTGCCGAGGCGACCCTACCACCCAGGCCAGGGGCGGACTCCAAGATGGCCTCGAGCAACGCTTTGGCACCGCAACGTCGAGTATTGGCACTACCCTTACACAACGCACGCCGACCGGGTGATTCGCGATGAGATCCCGCGCGTTTTCGCCGACATTTTGAACTAACTAACGCGAATCCCGATCCCCGCGAGCGTCCTGGCGCAACCGCCCGCGTTCGGCTCGCGTCCCAGGAACTCTCCAGGGCTTGAATTTTCAGGGCAAAACGCGAACCGAATACAGTCGGCAACCACGTAATCCGTCGCCCTTCACTTTGAGTAAACAAACCAAAAACCGACCAGAAGCGACCAGCGGAGACCGTGTCCGCGAGCCCTGAAAATCCCTGCGTCGGCGGTTCGATTCCGTCCCGCGGCACCACGGAAATCCCACCTGCGCCTGTGCTGTCTCACTCTCCAGCCAACGGAGAGCCCATTCATGTCTTCACCGTCTCCGGCGGGAACAGAGTCGTGAGCGATACAATGGGCACGCGTCTCGAGAAAGGTGCCGTCGTATGGTGTACGTCTTCCCCCCAGTCTCTCCGAGGCTGCTCCTGGTTGGGCTCGCCTGCTTTCTGGTCTCTCTGTCGTGCGGACCCTCCGGCCTCTGGCGAGATGCGCAGGGCAGAGGCGACGAACCAAATGGGAGAAAGCGGGAGGCCTCGGGGACGGCGGGTGAGCTGCGGAGCCTGACCGGTGCTCGGACCCGGGTCGTCTGGACCCAGGACATCGCCGACGGGACGGATATCCTCAGCGCCGGCGATCGGCTCGTCTTGATGGGCTACGACACGGACGACGGTTTGGGCGAGCGCCCCATCCTCGCTACACCAGCCAACTACGCCAAACCGATGATCACTCCGTCAGGCAACCGGGTCGTGTTCTCGGATCACCAGCAGAAGAGTGCGTTTGTCCTGAACTGGGATGGCTCCGGCCTGAGGCGGCTCGCCGATGGGTTTGCCCTCGCTGCGTGGATCGATCCGGAGACAAAAATCGAATGGGTCTACATGGGCACGGACGAGGCACCGACCCGAGCTCCGTCCTATCGAAACGTCACGCGATATCAAATCGATCGCCCTGACGTAAAAGAGCTCGTCTGGGACAAGAAGCCGGTGAACCCCAATAGCTTCCAGCTCTCGGCCGACGGTCGCCTCGCCGGTGGCCTGTTCCCCTGGCCTCGTGCTGGCGTCGCGGAGCTACCCAATGGCTCCTGGCGCCGTCTGGGAAGGGGGTGCTGGACGGCACTGGCAGGGGGCTCGAGCTCTCTGTTCTGGTACTTCGACGGGGCGCACCGGAACCTGACCATGGTGGACATCGAGCGTGACGAGCGGTGGCAGGTGAACATCAACAACGCGCCCGGGATCGAGGGTTTCGAAATCTATCATCCCCGGTGGAGCAACCATCCCCGGTTTCTCGCGATGACCGGCCCCTACACCGTCGGCGACGATGCGAACAAGGTTCGTGGCGGGGGTGAGCAGGTCGAGATCTATCTCGGACGGTTCGCGGCTGATTTTGCGTCCGTCGAGAAGTGGGTCAGGGTGACCTCCAACGGTCGCGCTGATTTCTATCCCGACGCGTGGATCGACCCGGCCGAGCAACCCGCAGCGGACGTAGTGCGTGACGTCTCACGTCGATCGGAATCCCCATCGACGACCGAAGCGCCCAGCGACCGTCTCGTGGTCGAGGCCCGAGTGGCTTCGAGCGCTCCGATTCCCACGCCCGAGTCGGTCCTCCCTTATCGGCGTGCGCTCCTCGTCAACGAGTACGAAGTCGTTCGCGTTCTCGCCGGCACCTACGAAGAGGAAAAGCTTCTCGTCGCGCACTGGGTGATTCGAGACGGCCAGGTGCTGGGCACCGCGGTGCGAGAGCAGGGCGCGATCGTCCGGATGACGCTGGAAGCGTATGACGAGCACGAGGAGCTGGAAGGCGAGAGACTCGTCATGGACAGCGACGCGTTCGACCTGCGCCTTTACTACGACGTCGACAGCTAGTGCCCTGTATCAGTAGTACGTCACATAAATCTCGGGCCCTTTATGCAACGAACCACTGATACAGGACACTAACTCGTGGTCTTCAGCTCATACCTCTTCCTTTTCTACTATCTTCCCGTCGTCCTGCTGCTCTACCACGCGATGCCTCGTCGGGGGAGGCACCTTCTCCTCACCCTGATGAGCTATCTGTTCTACGGTTGGGCGAACCCACTGTTTGTCTTCCTCTTGGCGGGATCGACGACGGTGGATTACTTCTGCGGGCTGGTGATCGCCAGACACGGCGCCGGCCGATGGGGAAGCTCGATCCAGGAGCTCCCGCCGGGAACGCCTCGCACCCGCTCGCAGCGCTTCGCCCTCACGTTGTCTATCGTCTCCAACCTGTCCCTGCTGGGCTTTTTCAAGTACTTCAACTTTGCCGCCGACAACTTCGACGTGCTCGTGACGTGGCTCGGCCTGCCGGATCTTCAGATCCAGAGGGTGGTCACCGTGGTGTTACCCCTGGGGATCAGCTTCTACACCTTCCAGTCGATGAGCTACACCATTGACGTCTACCGCGGTCATGCGCGAGCGCTCGCCAACTTCATCGACTTTGCGTGCTACGTGTCGATGTTTCCTCAGCTCGTCGCCGGGCCCATCATCCGATTCTCGGAGGTTGCGGACCAGCTCGCCAACCGGACCCACACCGTCACCAAGTTCGCGCGTGGTGTCGCCTTCATCAGCGTCGGCCTCGCGAAGAAGATCCTCCTCGCCAATCCCTGCGGCAAGGTTGCGGACGTGGCCTTCGATGCCGGCTCCATCGGCGTCGTCGACGCCTGGTACGGCGTCATCGGCTACGCCTTTCAGATCTACTTCGACTTCAGCGCGTACTCGGACATGGCCATCGGGCTCGGCCTCATGCTGGGATTCGTCTTCTCGAAGAACTTCGATTCTCCCTATCTCGCCGAGTCGGTCACCGAGTTCTGGCGTCGCTGGCACATCTCGTTGTCTACCTGGCTCCGCGACTACCTCTATATTCCGCTCGGTGGAGGCCGTCGGGGAGCCATGAGGACTTATCTGAACCTCGCCGTCGTCATGCTCCTCGGCGGCTTGTGGCACGGCGCGTCCTGGAACTTCGTCATCTGGGGAGGCTTCCACGGTCTGCTGCTCGCCCTCGAGCGTATCCGCGGAAAGGCCTCGGCGTATCAGTGGCTGCCCAGAGCCGGTCGTCGGGCGGTGACGTTTGTCTTGATCCTCATCAGCTGGGTGTTCTTTCGCGCCGACGACTTGACCCATGCGCTCTTCTACCTTCGAAGCATGTTCGGGCTCGAGGCCGTCCACGAGAGTGCGGGGCTTCTGAGCGGGATTTTGTATCAGCCGTACTACCTCGCGAGCGTCCTGGTGGCGGCTCTGATCACGTGGACTTGTCCGCAGACATGGGACTGGACGCGCTCGATCACCCCGCTGAAGGCGGCAGGAATCGTCGCCCTCTGGCTGGCCTCGCTGGCCGTGCTGGCAACGCAGGCATACAACCCGTTCATCTATTTCATCTTCTAGAGAAGGTTCGCTGACGATGCCGGAAACCTCGTTGCAACTCACGCGGGAGCGACTCGCCAGAGAACAAGCCGGTCGGACGACGGTTGGGCGAGCTACCGCTTTCGTGCTGGTAGCACAGTTCGTGATTCTCGTGGGTGCGGTGCCGTTGAGCGAGATCCTTTACGACGTCAGGAATCCACAGGCGATCAACGCCCTCCGCGGGCGGTTGACACGTCTCGCACAGGCTTTGCGGCAGCCGGCACCCGCGCCGGCGTCCGGGGTCGCGCCACCGCTCGTCTCGCGGATTGTCTCGTGGAACCGAGCGCTGATCGCAGAGCTCGAATGGTTCGGAGACGAGGCGGAAGAGAGGACGCTCCTTGCACGGCGGCTGCGCCCGGACACGCAATACGTCCTCACCAGCCTCGGGGCGGGCAACGAACGGGCCTACATCGGGCGTCACGGGTGGTTGTTCTATCGCGAGGACCTGGACTACCTCATGGGACCCGGTTTCCTCGAGCCCAGCCAGCTCGCCCGGCGCCGCGGTGCGGCCGGCGGTCTCGATCCGCCACCGCACCCGGATCCGCGCCTGGCGATTCTCCATTTGAAGTCGCAGCTGGATGCGCGGGGGATCCAGCTCGTTGTCATGCCGACCCCCGTCAAGCCGACCTTGCATCCGGAAGCCTTCTCCCGTCGTCTCGCAGGCGGGGAGGATTCGCTTCGGTCCGCTTCTTATCCGACGTTCATCGCGGAGCTCGAAGGGGAAGGCGTCCTCGTCTTCGATGCGGCTCCGGCCCTTCTCGAGGCAAAGCGCCGGACGGGAACGTCGTACCTGATGACCGACACGCACTGGCGGCCCGACGCGATGGAGCGGGTGGCGGATCGTCTTCACGATTTCGTGACGCGCCACGTGGATCTGCCGCCGTCACCGTCGGCCGGCTTCATCAGCAGACAGGAGGAGGTCGCGAACCTGGGCGACGTCGCTCGCATGCTGGATCTGCCCGAAGGGCAGACTCGCTACCCGGCGGAGCGGGTCACGCTGCGGCAGATCCGGACGGCGGCCCACGCGCCGTGGAGGCCGAGCCGGTCGGCCGACGTTCTTCTACTTGGCGACAGTTTCAGCAATATCTACTCTCTCGGTGAGATGGGCTGGGGCGAGTCGGCTGGCCTCGCCGAGCAGTTGAGCTTCGTCATGCAACGTCCCGTCGATCGGATCGTTCGAAACGCCGACGGCGCGTTTGCGACGCGGGAGCTGCTGGGGCGGGAGCTGGCGCGCGGCAGCGACCGCCTGGACGGCAAGCGCCTCGTGATCTACCAGTTCGCAGACCGCGAGTTGGCGGCTGGCGACTGGAAGCTGGTCGATCTCGGAGTGGGAGCGACGGCGCCAGGACGGTTCTTCGTTCCGGAAGAGGGAGAAGAGGTTCTGGTCTCCGGGAGGATCCGGGAGATTGCCCCGATCCCGCGCCCGGGCACGGTGCCCTACGCAGACCACATCACTGCCGTACACCTCGTGGATCTTGCGAGCGGGCGGGCCGGGGTGAGCGGGGGCGAAGCGGTAGTGTACCTTTGGGGCATGCGGGAGCACGTGTTGCAGGAAGCGGCTCAGTTTCGGGTTGGTGACACGATCTCGGTCCGCCTTCGGCCCTGGTCGGATGTGGCGAATCTGTACGAAGGCATCAACCGTTCCGAGCTGGCGAACGAGGACGTACAGTTCCAAGAGCCGGCGTGGGGCGAGGTGGCCAACTGATGTGCTCAGTGCGCTCACTCTTCGTCGGCGCGGTGACCCTCCTCTGCGCCGGGTGCGGCGGACAGGAGACTCAAACACCCGAGGACCTGTTCTCCCAGTGGGCGAGCCTGGCCCGCTCTGCCGAGGAACAGCGAACGATGGTGGTGGAGGGCAGAGACGGGTGGTTGTTCCTGGCTTCCGAGCTGCGACATCTCGGAGCTGGCAAGTTCTGGGGCGACGAAGCGGCGGCGGTGAGCCAGGCTCGCCGCCCCGAATGGGCGGACCCCCTCCCCGCGATTCTCGACTTTCGCGATCAACTGCTGGAGGCAGGGGTCGAGCTGATGATCGTGCCCGTGCCGCCGAAGAGCATCATCTACCGGGACAAGCTTCCGACTGCCCGGCTCGACGAGGAGGCTCTGCCTCGCGTCGACGTCCATCATGAAGCCTTCTACGACCTGCTTCGCGAGAATGGCGTCGAGATCCTCGACCCGACCTCGCTCTTCCTTTCCAATCGACCACATCCGAAAGGCCATCTCCACTGCCAGCAGGACACCCATTGGTCTGGTGCGGCCACGGTCCTCGTGGCGAAGCGGATTGCCGCTTCTGTCTCCTCCCGGTCTTGGTTCGAGTCGATCCCGAAAACGACACGACAGGAGGAGTGGAAATCGGTGGAGATTGCCGGCGACCTCTGGGCGGCGCTTGGCGATCCGAGCCTGGCCAAAGAACGTGTCTCGTTGCGTTTCGTGGGAACGGGCTCCGGTTCCGAAGGCGCTTTGATTCCGGTCGCGTCCGATCCGACGAGCCCGGTGGTACTGCTGGGCGACAGCCACACGCTGGTGTTCCACGCCGGCGGCGACATGCATGCCGAGGGGGCGGGTCTAGCCGATCAGCTCGCCCAGGAGATGGGGTTCGCCGTCGATCTTTTGGGCGTGCGCGGCTCTGGGGCGACCGCGGCGAGGATCAACCTCTTGCGGCGTGCTCAGTCGACGCCCGAGTACTGGGCCAACAAGCGGCTGGTCATCTGGTGTTTTGCCGCCCGCGAGCTCACCGAGAGCGATGGGTGGCGGATCGTCCCGATCGGTTCGTGAGAGGAGAAACGGGCGAATCCATCCGTACATCGTTACTGGCCAGCCCTGGTCCATGGCCTGGCGCGAAAGCACGAGAGTCCTTGCTTGTGCGGCTCTGGGCTCTCTCGAAGCAGTGGCCATAGTTCATCGAGCGGCTCTCTTTTCATTCCTGCACTAGATTTCCCATCCTTAAATAGGAAAGCACCCCTCTCTTCCCTTGACCAAATCCCTCGCTCTGCTACCATTCAAGGTATGAATCAAGAAGAACACTTGTTTACGGCCCTCTTTGACCCGGCCGAGGAAGGCGGCTACGTGGTCACGTTCCCGGCCATCCCGGACTTGGCTACCCAGGGAGAGACGCTCGAAGAAGCACGAGAGATGGCTCAAGATGCGCTCCGGTGCTACCTCGAGGCGCTCCAGAAGGACGGAGAAGCCATACCGACCGACAAACCCCTCACCCTCGAGCCGGTCATGGAACAAATACGGGTTGCGCTCCAACCCACATGACCCGCCTGCCTGTTCTCAAGCCGAAAGAAATACTCAAGGCGCTCCAGAGAGCAGGCTTTTTTATCCACCACACTACGGGAAGCCACTACGCCCTCCGGCATCCCGACAATCCGGAGTTCAAGGTTACGCTTCCCTATCACACCGGCGACCTCAAACGAAGCGTACTCAAATCCATTCTCAAGCAAGCAGGCCTCACCCTCGAGGAATTCCGCGAGCTCCTCTGAGTTATAACGTTATGTCAACGTTAGTACAACGTTGTTCTAACGTCTTGACATTTCTCCCCCACCTGCTAGCCTAGCCTGAAAACCAAATGCCAACTAAGCCGGTGACACAGGGGGAGCCTACGCTAACGTTCTGCGCTTCGGTGCTCATGATGCATCCAATGACGCGTCGCTCACGTTTGGCCGCCTAACAGGGGCGATAAGCTGCGGCCGGGGCGACGGAGAATACCTAAGACACAGCATCTCGTCAAAGTAGCGGCGTTGGGTCGCTTTGTTTTCTTGTACCGACATCAGAGACCTCCTCTACACAAAGGAGTCAAGCCCATTCTTAGTTGAAACTCTCCACGGCTCACGATTACGCGACCTTCTTCTTCGATACGGTTGATGTCTTCGCCTCGATCTTCAGTTCCCGCTTGAGAGCTTCGCGAAGCTTCGGGAGATGGCGGTATCCCACCACCTTCCTCAAGCGCGGTTCGACCACCTTCCTCAAGCGCGGTTCGATGTCCACGAGCGCCGTCGCCAGCCAGCGCTGGCGTTGGCTCGAGTTCTTCCAGTGGTCGACCTTCGCGCAGCGTTCCTCCACCAGGGCATTGACGGATTCAAGGCAGTTCGTCGTCTTGAACGAACGGCCCAGCACCCCGTATACGCCGAGTCGATGCACGCTCAGCGTCTCCTCGAGTCCTTCCTCCAAGCTGCCAGCTGCGGATTGGTTCCGCTCTTCTAACTCACCGTGAAGTTGCTCGAGCGCAGCGAGGGCGTCTTTGTACTCCGGCCTGTTGTAGGCCCTCTGAAGCCGCTTGCGCCACGACCCCTGCTCGCCCTTGGACAGGTAGCTCACTACGTTTTCACGTTTGTGCCACTGGCAGCGTTGTATCAGGGCCCGCTTACGGAATGCCTTCTTTACTGCCGCTTGGAGACCCTTGCCGCCGTCGATGATCACCAGTAGACCCTGGGAGATATCGAGTCCCCGCTCGAGCAGTGAACGCAGAAACGGCGTCAACACCTGCGCGTTCTCCGTGTCCGTCTCCACGAAGCCCAAGAAGCGTTTTTCCCCAGAAAGCGTAATGCCCAGCGCCACAACCATCGTGGCGTCGGCGAACGTCTTCCCGTCTAGAAACAGCGCCACCACATCCTCGCCGGATAGATCCCGTTCCTGCATCTCTCGGAGCTTCGTCGCGCTTGCTTCAACGAACTCTCGGGACACCGTCGAGCTCGACAGCCCGATGGCGCCCGGAATCGCTTCCGCTGCCGCCTCGTAGTTGCGACAGGAGATTCCGTAGAGAACTCGTTTCAGCAGTAGATCATTCACCTCACCGCCGTGGCTCAGCGCCTCGTACGACCGCAGCGGAATCTCTCCTCCCTCGATGCTCCGAACCCGGGGCACACGGATCGGTACCCGCTGGCCGGCAAGCCCTACCGTGCCCGGGTTGGTTCCGTGACGGCGACCACGCACCGACTCTTCCTTGCGAGCGTATCGCCCCCCGGCCAACGCCTTCACTTCGTCGTCGAGCAACTCGTGAACGCGCATTAGCCCCAGGGGGACCAACGAACGGATCATCTCTATCTTGGCATCCAGCTCGAGCTCCGCGTACTCCTCGCGACTCACGAGCGCGACCTCACCCAAACGACGTGACTTCTTGCGTTTCTTGACTGAACGTAGCAGACTTCCCATCTCGGCTCCTTTCTCTTGCCGCTTGATGTTGTTCGTTCAAACGTCATCAAACCACGGGGTTTGGAGCCGTTTCAATTCCCAACTAAGATTGGCACACTTTCACACAAAGACACACTACAAGGAGAGCGCTTCGTTGTCATGACGCCGGTCGGTGAAGAGACCTATCCCGCGATTACGCTCCTGCTCAACCGGGACCATGAGCTCGAGCACCCCGTGACCGCGAGCCAGTCAAACTGAGCGAGAGAGACCGGCTCATCGAAACGAGGGATGCAGCGCCCGGACCAGGCCAACGTTCGGCTGGGCCAGGTGCTTCCATCGCGCTGGCGCGCCGTGACCTTTTGCGTTTCCGTTCCGTTCTGAATATTGTTCGTCGTAGCGCGGAGGATCGAACCAGAGTCTCCGGCTCGAGCACTTCGTTGCACGGAGCGCGAGTGAACTGCCAAGTCTACTCGAGTCCTATCGCGGACGAGAGTCGCTTCTGCTCGTCCTGTGGACATCCGACCGCCGAGCTATCCGCGGAGGTAACGAAAGAGCGAACGTGGAGCCCGGAAGTGGAGGCCATCGCCATCGAGTACCTCGATGGCCGTTTCAGCCCCGGAAAGGTCCTCGCCAGTCGCTATCGCATTATCGAGCGCGTCGGAAGAGGTGGCATGGGTGAGGTCTATCATGCCGACGATCTCACGTTGGCGCAACCTGTCGCTCTGAAGTTCCTTCCCGAGGAGACCTCCCGGAACCAACGGGCGCAGAAACGGTTTCGGGATGAAGTCCGTGTGGCCCGACAGATTTCGCACCCCAACGTTTGCCGGGTCTACGACATCGGCGAGGTCGAGGGCCGTCCTTTCATCTCCATGGAGTACATCAAAGGAGAGGACCTGCAATCTCTTCTCCAACGCATTGACTTCCGACACCAATTGGCTGATTCCCCTCTGGCTGGATCACGCGCCGCCCCGACCCGACATTCCGAGCCATCCAGCGAAGCTCATCGCGCTACGCGGGGTGAGGGAGTCCGTCTCCGAGCTCTTCGCCGTTCAGGTCAACATCGCGACCCACCACCTGTTTGTCTTCATCGCGCTCCTTCTACTACGCCTGATCTTTCGCAGGACGTGGATCGCCATCGCCATCCATGGGACGCTTTACGTTTTCGTTTATGGCTCCGGCTTCGGCTTTGTGACCATCGCTATCTATATCGCGGTGTGGTACCTCATCATGTTCCGCTTCGGGTGGGTCTCCATTTTCGTGGGTGCGCTAATCGGGAGCTTGCTGAACGGTTACCCGCTGAGCTCCGACCTGTCGGCCTGGTACGCGCACGCGCCCATTCTCATCGTCTCGTTTTGTCTGGCACTCACGATCTATGCCTTCAAGGTGGCCCTGGCAGGACGGCCGCCCTTCAGGGATCTACTGGCGGAGGAGTGATCTCATGCTGGTACCGGGGTGGGACTCGAACCGGAACGTCCGACGACAGGGGATTTTAAGTCCTCGGATCGGCAGGACTATGGGGTTCCATCACTCTCACCGGTACTGTCAAGTTGGCGAATCGCACCCCAATATCGTGGGGCTCAAGGATGCGCCGTCAATCATATCTTGAGGTGGAATCGGCCTTGAAGCCCTCAACTTGACAATACCATTGGAGCGTATGCGTCCGGTGTCCCCATGACGCATTCGCCCCGGAATAGGGGGTTTATGGCACGGGAACTGCTAAGGGGTGGAGGCGGGAGTAGGCTGCCAGCGGTCGGGTAGAAGCTCGTGGATGCGTTTTTGTGGCCATCCGTCGGCGAGCTTGCGGAGCACGTCAGTGAGGTACGGGAGAGGCGGGACGTTGTGCTGTGCGCAGGTGCGCATGAGGCTGTAGAGAACGGCGGTGCGTCGCGCGGCGTCGTGAGAACCGCAGAAGAGATAGTTGCGTCGACCGAGTGCGATGGCCCTCATTTGTTGCTCACAGATATTATTGTCAAGGCTTAAGCGTCCATCGTCGACGAAGCGAGTGAGAGCGGTCCAGTGGTTGAGTGGGTAACCCGTGGCCATGGCAAGGTCCGAGCTGGGCGGTTCGCTTCGATGCGTCAGCACAAACCACCGTTTCAGCTTCTCGAGTACCGACGCCGAGCGCTCCTTGCGAAGTAGCGTCCGCTCGTCGACCGACAGCTCCCTCGCATCGGCCAGGCGTTCGATGCGATACATCCTTGCGATCAGCTTGAGCGGGTAGGCGACGCGGCAGTCCATGTCTTTGAGGGCAACCAGCCTTCGTCGTGCATGCGCCCAGCACCCGACTTCTTCCGCGGAGGCCACCGTGCCGTTAAACACGCGATCGAACACGCTCGCGGCGTCGGCCTGCACGTATCCCGTGCGGCCCGCCAAAAACTCCCACGGACCCGTCGCTCCTTCGCCCGTCGGCGCGTAGCGAAACACCACGTCTCGGTCGTCGCCCATGTAGCACCACATCGTGCCTCGCTCGATGTTCTCCGCGCTTTGCGGATCGAGCACTTTCACTCCGGTGGCATCGGTTCGGATGACATCGGCCTTCAGGACCCGCTTCTCCAACTGGTCCACAAGCGGCTCCACAAGGTTTGCCACCTCGCCCACCCAATCCGACATCGTGGAGACCGCAATCCCCGCGCCGCTACGGGCGTAGATACGATGCAAACGGTGAAGGGGAACGTGGTCTACGTACTTGCTCACCACCACATGAGCTAAAAGCGAGGCGTCAGCGCTGCTCCGCTCGATCACCGGGGCCGGGCCCTCGGCTCTCGTGACGCCTTCCCGGCACTTCCCGCAGGCGTACTTCTCCAGATGGTACTCATGCTCGATGAAGTGCCCCGGCACGTACTCGAGCCTCCGTCGGACGTCTTTACCGAGAGGCTTCTTGAGTTTGCCGCATCGAGAGCAGCCCCGCTCCTCTTCAGGTATCTCGCGCAAGTGAACCTGGCGTTCGATCCCGTCCGTTCGGATTGTTTCGCGGCGCGGTTTGTTGCCCTTGCCTCGTGGCCGAGTCTTTTTCGCTTCTTCGATCTGCTGTTCCAGCTCCGCGTCTTCCCGAGCCTCGGTTTGTGGGTCGAGCTCCGGCTCCAGCTCTTCACCACCGCTTTGGCTCATCAGCTGCTCGAACATCAGCTGGAGCTGTCCGGGGTCCACCTTCTCGGAGCGCTTGCCTACTCGTTCCCTCTGAAGCTTCAACACCATCAGCTCCAGCTCTCTCGATTTGCGCAACACCGCATCCAGCGCCGAGACCAGCAGGTCGAACGCTTCCTCCGTCTTGCCCTCGCTTGCTAGACTTCGGGCCGAATCCCGAATCTGCCCCAGAGCGTTGGGCGCCCTCGTACTGCCAGCGCCCTCTCGGCGCGACTGGGTCGATTCGGAGCTCGTGTTCACTACTTACGCTTTTGACGCAGCTGTTTCGCTAGCCCCTTGCGATTCTGATTGCCCAACTGAGCCACCGCCTCTCGCATCTTCGACCAGGCCTCGACTCCACGACGAACTTCCCGTTCGTGGCTTCGCGGGATGTACAGCGATGTCGACCGACCCTCCTCGTTGCGAAACTTCAGGTACAGGTGGGGACCATGGAGACGATTCGGGTCGGTTCGGCACCCGCAGGCGGTTTTACCACAGCGAAGCATGACCTCCGTAAGCGTGCCCGGTACAGCGTTCTCGCCGAGGGTTTGAAGCCGTTGCAGTAGTCGCGTCTTAGTCATATATAGAAGATTAAGACTAATCGCAAAAAGCAAGAAAGTCAAGTCCCTGCTGCGTTCTTGGGAAGAAAATCAGCCCTTCAACCGTGAAGGGCGACTCTCTTCTCCTCAGCTCGCTGATACCATCGCTTCCGGCGTCGAGCACCACGAAGGTCCAACCCCTCCAGCATCAGTCCCAGCTCGCCAGAGTCCAACTCAACGTGCCTATCACCCGGACGCGGTGACGTCGGCAGTTCAAAGGTCCCTCGCTCCAGCCTCTTGTACAGCAAAACGTACCCCGTCCGATCCCAAGCGAGGATCTTCACACGATTCTGACGCCGATTCAGAAACACGAACAGATGACCGCTCAGGGGCGATTGACCGATCACACTCCGCGTCGCTGCAGCCAGCCCGTCAAAGCCGCGACGCAGGTCCATCGGCTCCGCCGCAACGTAGATCCTCACAGACGATGGGAGCATCCACATCACGCTCGACCTTCTAGAACTTCGAGCACCCGACCCAGCTCCTCAGATGAGAACCCCTCACGCACTCGTACGCGCCTGCCGTCCAACAACACCACCTCGATCGCGTCCCTCTCGCCTCCTCGCTCGCCTTCTCGCTCGCCTCCCACCAGGCGAACCGGATGAAACCGTACACTCCCTCTCGACCCGCCTTGCAGTCGCTCCGACCACCGAACCAGCCGCTGGGAGGTCAACCCGTACTCCCTGGCGAACTCCGAGACACGCTTCCCACTACGCTGCCATGACGACACAACATTCCGCGCATCCGCCTCTGCCCAGCGCCGCTTCCCTATCACTTTCGATATCCCCGCTGTCCTTCGCTTCGACATCTCTTGCCTCCTTCGTCCCCCGCCTCCAGTGGCGAGCACACAAAGGATGCCTCGGGAGCGACGTATCGGGAACATGGTGGGAGCGGACGCTTACATTGGAGCTGCTACCCCATGGCGCCCTCGACTGGGGCTCCTCCTACCGATGGCAGGTACACCCCGCGAATTTCTCTCGGACAAATCGTATAAGACTCAAACATACGGGAAGCCCCGGTCTATAAAATGGATCCACAGGCGCGCGGGGGCACCAAACCAACGGCCCCCTGGGCCAGGGAGAGAAGACAAATGAACCGGTTCCATAAAAACCAGGGCCCCGTCGTTCCACCGGGGGAACAACGTCGGAGCTCTCCAAAGAATCCAGCCGGCACCCCGGCAAGGAGTTTCCAATGAAGGCCAGCATCGAGGGCGGCCCGGCCTTTGCCCACATCCACGTCGATCTCGAGCCAGGCGGAAGTGTGGTTGCGGAGTCGGACGCCATGGCCAGCATGTCGGCCGAGCTCGACATGAAGGCCAAGCTGAACGGCGGCCTTTTCTCGGCCCTCGCCAAGCGTGTCCTTGGGGGCGAATCGCTGTTCGTGAACCACTTCATCAACAACACGCAGGAGGTGCAGCGGGTGACCCTGGTGCAGCGGGTTCCAGGGGACATCCGGCAGCGGGAGCTCGAGGATGAGAGCATTTGCCTCCAACCCGGAGCGTACATTGCCTCCACACCCGGGCTCAGACTCGGAGTCAGGTGGGCGGGTCTGGCCTCGTTCATCGGACGCGAGGGGCTTTTCAAGCTCATGGTCTCTGGGACCGGCACCTTGTGGTACGGCGCCTACGGCGGACTGGTCGAAAAGCAAGTGGAGGGGGAGTACATCGTAGACACCGGACACCTGGTGGCGTACGAGCCTCACCTGAAGCTCAAGATGCAGCTTGCGGGCGGGCTTTTCAGCAGCTTCTTCGGAGGGGAAGGACTCGTGACCCGGGTGGTGGGTCAGGGAGGGATTGTCATCCAGTCCCGGAGCCTAAGCGGGCTGGCAGGTTGGTTGAACCCCAAGCTGTGAGGTGGTCATGGATATCGAGATTGTACAAGGTCCAGGCAACGCGGCCGCCAAGTGCCGCCTCGGTCCTCAGGAAAATGCACCGCCGAAGGCGGGGCCATGATCGCTATGAGCGGCGACATGTCCATCGAGACGACGACGCACTCGCGGGGCGGTGGCGGCGTCGTGCGTGGGGCGAAGCGGCTGCTCGCGGGCGAGTCCTTCTTCGTCAACCATTTCACGGCTGGTGCCACTGGTGGCGACCTTTGGCTGGGCACGGCGCTGGCGGGAGACATGAAGCCTACCAGCTCAACAACGAGGCTCTGATCGTCCAGGGGGGCTCCTTCGTCGCCTGCGAGCAGGGGGTCAGCTTCGATCTGGGGTGGCAGGGTTTTCGCTCGGTGCTTGCCGGGGAGGGGCTTTTCTGGCTACACCTTACCGGCGCGGGCAAGATGATCATGAACTCGTTCGGGGCCATCTATCCGGTCGAAGTCGACGGGGAGTACATCGTGGACACGGGTCACATCGTCGCCTTCAATGATGGCCCGATGTCATCTGGCAAAGGCTCGCAAGGTAACTGGACACACGCTGAATCAATCCGCGCTGCTCTGCAACATCAGAGTTAGTGCGTGAGCTCCCGGCAGCGTAGCTTGGCCAGAGCGAGCCAATCGGCCCGTTCTGCCTCGGCGGGCGACAAGGCGGCGCGGGCAGCCCGGATTCCATAGAAGTAGGCGAGCTCTGGAGCATGCAAGGCCCCATAGCTGATGAAGAGAATCAAAACGGCGATGAAGGTAAAGACGATATCCGCCAGGCCGCCGGTCCCGAAGCTACTTAGAAGCTCAAATGGCAGCGTGATCAACGCAATTGAGACCATGGCAGCCAACAGGATGGGGTACATCGCGAGCCCGGCCAGGAACTGGAAGCCGAAGACTGCGCCAGCCGCATTCTTCGTGAGCTGCCAGCTCTCCTTCAGCGCTCGAATGGGTCCGGCGCCGTGGATCAGGGCGAGCTCGTCCGCCCAGAACAATCGGAGTCCGATGATGATTCCTGGCACGATGAAGGCGATGAAGCCGAGGAAAGTAAAAAGAAATATGAGAGACCAGGTCACCGCCCAGGGAACGAGCCGCTTCAGCGTCCAGAAGTAAGGGTTTCCTTTGACTCGACCGGTGTAGCACTGTGAGAGCACAACTCCGGTGAGCGCGATGCTGAAAGCAAAGAGGAAAGCCAGCAGAAGTGCCGTAACGGTCGAACCCGGGTCCGCTCCCGCATCGACATCGGCAGTTTCGACTGGCTGCGGGTCTTCGGCCACGGGCGTGCCAAGAACGGTTGAATCCACCTCATCGATTTCGCCCACGAGCGATGATGGATCTTGGGTCCATGCGATGACGGTGAGCAACAAAGCCAGGGGGCTCAGGTAGCGGGCAAGACTCCCCAGCGACCGTCCCCAAAGTCGCCATCCGGTGAGGATCGGACTCTCCAGCCCGGGGAGCAGCCGTTCATCGGTGGCTCGCGGCGAGTCGAGTGGCTCATGCGCCTGGGCTCGAGAATCGAGCGTATACCCAATCATGATTCTGACCTCCTCCAAACCAAGTCGACCTCCTCGAAAAAAAGGCGGTCGTTTCCTTGTGGAAACTCAAGCATCTCCGGAAACGATCTCGGCGATCCTGACTATTGAATAACGATCCGCACGTTGTCATTCCCTCACTTCCAGGGAGACAAAGTGTCTACCAGCGGCGTTGTTGCAGAATTGTGCCTCCGGCCCTCGCTCGGTCCCTGACAGGATGGACTCCCCAGGCCCTGTCAAGAAAAAAACTGTCGAGTTAACCTGTTCCCTTGCCACGTCCTGCGACGGTCTCGTCGTGCGGAGGCAGTGACGCTCTCACCCGGAGTGGGCTCGGCTCAGGCCGAAGCCGTTTTACCCGGCGATCTTCACGGCTCGCGCCAGGGAGGTTCGGTTAGAAAACGCGAGGAGCGCGTTTGAAGACCGTCGGGGGGACCGCTTTTGATGAGCACGTGAGAGCCTACAGTATCGTGTCCGAGGAGGGTACGGTCAAGTTGACGTCGCGCGAGCAAGCCGGCGCCGCCGGAGTGACGTCTCCGTTCGAGTCACGCGGCGCACGTGACGGCGTCCCAAGCGAGGAACGCGCGAGCTCGTAGCTCTCGATGATGGCGAGCCCGCAACAGGTGACGTCGACGCCGAAGAGGTTGTGAACAAGTCCATGCACGGTCAAGAATCGTTGCGCTTGACCTGGAGACCTGAACCTTCGCATTTGGCGCTCGCGTTGCCGCGTCGGCTGGTGCGAGACCTCGGCGCGACTGTTCTCGTAACGTTCCGTGCTATGGACGACGCACGGCATGACGCTCCGATGGGCAGACGCATAGCTTCTCAGCTTGTCGGTGACTAGCCGGCCGGGCTCGCATCGTACCGGCCCGAGGATATTTCATCGCCCGCGGGTGCGCAGGCCCCGGTGAGAAGGGTCGTGGCGACGAATACGAGGACGGCTCTGTACGCGTTCTTGCTCATTTCGTCCCCCCTTTGGTTGGGCTGAGGCGAATCTACCGGCGCGGGCGCCGCGGATCAACCGGGATGACCCTTCTCGTCTTGTCACGCCGCACGGGCGGTCCGCCGCGGGGTGGGCCGCCTCCTCACGACGTTTTCACCGCAACGGTGGCTCGGCCTGGTCTTCGACGGTCGGGTACTGATCACCGACAACCGGGTTACAAAACCGACCCGTTGATTTGCAGAGACTGCGGCGGAAAAATGCGGGTCGTTTCGTTCATCACTGAGCCCAGCGTCATCCGGCAGATCTTGGACCACCTCGAAAACCGCAATAGCCGGGACCCTCCTCAACCGTCTGCCCCCGTGACCGCCCAGACGTAGCCTTAGTCCTCGTCCCGGAGAGGTCGGCGTTCTCGGCCACGACGAGCCGCTCGAGCTGGAGCCCGTAACGGTCACCTCCGTAATCGAGCCGGCCCAGGTAACTGACATCATCGTCTTTGAGCGCCGACGTCCGGCTTCGACTGTAGTACTCATTGATGTTCAGGTTGTCGTAGAAGGAAAGGTTCGCGTCGAGGCCGAAGAGCGAATTGGTCCCGTTACCGATCGCCGAGGCCGAGCGGTGGGTGGCGATGACGCCGATGTTGCTCCGGCGGAGAATGTCCCGCTTGACCCGAAGAACGGAAAAATTGGTGGTCGGCACACGGGCCACCGCAACCTCATCGGTCTGGATGGTCAGAGCGCCCAGCGTGTACGCACCCGCACGGCCGGTGAGCCGGCCTCCCGCCTGAATGGGAACTGCCGTCGCCCCGCTCAAACCGATGCGCAGGCTGAAGAACATGATGGGGGTGTTGTTTGACTCGCCACCAAAGCGGCTCGTCCGGCGGCCCCCGAAGGCAAAGATCCCCTGGCCCTCGAGGAAGAACTCCCGCTTTTCGGGAAAGAACAAGCTGAAGCGGGTGAGGTTCACGCGCTGTTCGTCGTCTTCGACCTGAGCAAAGTCGGTGTTGCATGTGAAGTCGAAGACCAGGCTCCGAGTGACACCGTACTTCACATCGAAGCCAACATCCTGGTCCAACTCGTCTGAGAAAGGCTCCGCGGCGGCGAGATCGGTTCTCAACCCGACAGTGACGTAGGGTTTGACTTCCAGGTTCATCGTCCGGTTGGGCGCCTCGATGCCCACCACCGTGCCGGCACTGGACAGTTTCATCCCGGCCGGCCGATCCTAACTCCGAAACCCTCCCCGTGACAAAGGACCAATTCGCGATGCTCGTTTTCCGGAGCCTCGAGCAAATGTTGAACTCCGGTGAAAATCTTGATGAAATTCGAATGCACCTCAAGCAGGAAGCGATGAACTTTTTTGAAGAAAGGACTTGACACGGATTAGAAACTCTATCCCACCCTTCCCAATGGGCTCGACGATTTCATAGTGGGCGAGCTTCTGGCCAGGTTCGAGGGACACTAGCTTCCGTAGGATATCCACTCGCGTTTTTCGAAGTTGTACCAACTGCGTATGAAGAGCTCGGGAGTGTACATGAACCTCGCGCTACTCCCGTCCTCGGGAGCGGAGTAGTAGTAGGCCTTCCTGGCGATGACCCCGAAAGAGACGGGGAGCGACGGGAGATACTCCGGAACGAGCTCCGACAGTTCCGCCGGTAGATGTCCCCGCTCCGTCTCATAAGCACGGCAAGCCTCGACGATTTGCTCCGCTTGCGCCCTTGCTACGCGGTGCTCGTAGCCGGCGTGCAGGAACATCGCAACGAGCATCGCCGCATAGATGGCCATCCTCGAGAGCCTCAATCGGACAGTGTTCTCCCGGTCCTTTCTCCGCAGGAAGGCCACCGCGAGAAACACCGTTTGCACGGGAACAATCAACAGGGTGAGTCCGAAGGCGCCGATCATGCTCCCCTGGAGACTCATGATCAAAAACAGCACCGTCGCCAGGACGGCGCTGGACCAAAGTCCCCGGTAGGAAACGACGTTCTCGGTGAGCGTCTCTCCCTCCTGGGGCGTCTCGTAGGGATTGGGCATCTCCATTGTCTCGGACCACCACCCATTGGATCATGATGGTAGCTTGAATTCAAGGGGAGGGACTCCTCAAACAGTAACTGAGTTGTTGTGCCCGTGGGCTCGCGGACGCAAAGACGGCGAATAGATGTCTATAATCCCGGCGCCGATGCCGCTTCTGACCGTCGACGCCGTGACCTACGAGATCGGCGATCACACCCTTTTACGGGAGGCTTCTCTCGTGCTCGAGCCGGGCGAGCGAGTATGCCTCATCGGGCGGAACGGCGCCGGCAAAACGACCTTGCTCCGCCTCATTGCGGGAGACGAGAAGCCCGATGCCGGGCACATCAAGCACAAGCCGGGCCTCCGCATATGCCAGCTCTCGCAGGCGCTCCCCGAAGCCGGCGACGCCACGGTTCGCGATCACGTCGCCGCTGGATTGCACCCGCTGCAGGGTCTGCTCGACGCCTATCACCGCCTCACGGCGGAGAGTCTGGAAGCGGCGGGACTTCTCGAGCTCGAGAAACTTCAGCACCGTATCGACGCCGAGTCCGGATGGGATCTGGCTCAACGTGTGGAGAGCTTGATGCTCGAGATGGGCTTACCCGCGGATCGAAAGATGAAAGCGCTGTCGGGAGGCTGGCGCCGGCGAGTGGCGCTCGCGCATGCGCTGGTCTTCCGTCCCGAGCTTCTGCTGCTCGACGAGCCGACGAACCATCTCGATCTCGAGACGATTGAGTGGCTCGAGGAACGTGTGCGAGGGTTCTCGGGCTGCTTGCTCTTCGTGACCCACGACCGCACGCTTCTCGAGCGGATCGCGACCCGAATCGTCGAGCTCGATCGAGCCACCCTCACGAGCTGGCCGGGGGATTACCAGAACTTTCTACGCCGGAAAGAAGCGGCGCTCGAGACCGAAGAGCGCGCCGAGGCTTTTTTCGACAAGCGTCTCACGGAGGAAGAGGCGTGGGTCCGGCAGGGCATAAAAGCGCGGCGCACGAGAAACGAAGGGCGCGTGCGCGCGCTCGAAGCGATGAGGAAGGCTTATGCGGAACGTGCCGAGCGCGAGGGCACTGCGCGGAGGCGTGTCGAGCGCGCGGAGGCGTCCGGGCGCAGAGTGATCGAGCTCGAGAATGTCGCTCACGGCTACGGAAGGGACCGCTTGTTCGAGGGCCTCTCGCTCGATATCCGTCGCGGCGACCGGCTCGGGCTCATCGGAAATAACGGGGTCGGAAAGACCACGCTCTTGCGCATCATGCTCGGAGAGCTCGAGCCCGAGGCCGGCACGGTGAAGCTCGGGACGAAGCTCGAAATCGCCTATTTCGATCAGCTGCGACGCGAGCTCGTCCCCGACAGGACCGTGGCCGAGACCGTCAGCGACGGCCGTGAGTTCGTGCGCATCGACGGGAAAGATTGCCACATCATCGGCTATCTCGGCGCTTTCTTGTTCAGTCCCAAGCGGGCGCAATCCAAAGTGGGGGCGCTTTCGGGAGGCGAGCGCAACCGTGTCGTCCTCGCCCGCCTGTTCGCCCGCCCGTCCAATTTGCTCGTGCTCGACGAGCCGACGAACGATCTGGATCTCGAGACGCTGGACATCCTGGAGCAGCAGCTCGTGGACTACAAAGGGACCTTGCTCCTCGTGAGCCACGACCGCACCTTCCTCGACAACGTGGTGACGAGTACGCTCGTCTTCGAAGAGGGCGGCGCGCTCCAACACTATGTCGGTGGTTATAGCGACTGGGTACGGCACGGCCGGGCACTGGCGGTGAAGGAAGGACCCAAACGAGCGTCCCGCGACGAGGCGAAGCCAAAGGCGCGCCGGGAGCCGCTTCGGGCGGCGACCAAGCTGAGCTACAAGCTCAAGCTCGAGCTCGACGCTCTCCCGGAGAAGATCGAGGCGTTGGAACAGCAAGTGGCGGCGCTCGAGGCACGCACGGCGGCGCCCGACTTCTACACGCAACCGTTCGAAGAGGTCGCGCCGGTGCTCGAGCAGCTCGAGGCGGCCAAGACGTCTCTCGAGCGGGCACTCGAGCGATGGATGGAGCTCGAAGAGCAAAACCCCGCGCCAGATCGCGGTTAGAAGGCGCTCATACCTAGGAGGAGCTTGCTAGCGCGGGCTGTCCCTTCCACTTATTGTCGGCGCTCAGGGCTGATTGATCACCAACATCGTCCGAAACAAGTGTCGGCGACCGGGGGCGGCACCGAGCGAGATGACCTTTGACGTGACCACAACACCAGACTCCAAGCAGCGCAGGGCCTACGAACTGCTGAAGGGTATCGCCGTGTAGACAGAAGCGCGTACCACCCGCCTGGCCTTATACCTATGGATTAACACGGGATGTTGGTTTTTTCAGTCAGGAACTTCAGTCTAGTGTCCTGTATCAGGCTCTGATGCAACTGGGGCAGCGAGGAGAACTGAAACTTTTCCCTTGCATACCTCGTATAACAAGGGGTAGTATCACGAGGTATGAAGAGAGAAACGTTGAAAGGGCACCTGGATCTCCTGCTGCTGGCGGTGGTCGGCGCCGGCGCCGACCACGGCTATCACATCGCCCGCCGTCTGGCAGAAGCCAGCAGTGGGGCCCTGGAGCTTCCTGAGGGAACGCTCTACCCGGCCCTTCACCGGCTCGAATCGAAGAGGCTATTGGAGAGCTCGTGGGCCAAAGTCGGCGGACGCCGCCGCCGCGTCTACAACCTGACACCGGCCGGAAAAGAAGCGCTGGCACAGGAGCGTCAGGAATGGGGCAGCTTCGCACAGGCCGTCGAATCGGTTTTGGATACGGTATGAGCCCGCCATCCCGAAAGACCCGAAAGCTACTAGCGTTCCGTCGCGCGCTGAGAAAGGAGCTCACTGCCCTGTTTCGTGTCGAGCCGAGCCACCCCGGTATCGAGCGGATCCTCGAGGAGACCGAGACGCATCTCGAGGACACGATTGCGGAGCTCGTCGACGACGGCGCCACCAACGAGGCAGCAACCGCCACGGCCCTTTCCCGATTCGGGACGGCCTCGCGCGTTGCTCGTGCCTACGGTGCTCTCAAAGCGCCGAGGTTCATCGATCCTCATGCGGACGTTCCTGTGTGGCGCCGGTTGCTGAGCGGCTTCCAATCACGGGGGAGGAGTATGTCTATAAATCAATGGTTCTCCGACGTCCGTCTCGGGCTCCGCTTCCTCTCGAAAAGCCCGGGCTATACGCTCGCGTTCGTGCTGACGCTGGGACTCGGCATCGGTGCCAACACCGCGATCTTCAGCGTCGTGCATGGGGTGTGGCTTCAGCCGCTGCCGTATCGCGACGGCGATCGCCTCGTCTACCTGCGTCACTCTGCAGATCTCGCAGGGATCCACAACGTGCTCTACTCCGTCTCGGAGATCGACGACTACCGCCAGCAGAGTCCCAGCCTCGAGGGCGTTACGGAGTTCTCCGCAATGACGTTCACCATGCTCGGGCTCGACGAACCGAGGCGTGTACGCGCCGGGATCGTGACCGGAAACTACTTCGAAGTGATGGGACTCGGCGCTCGCGTCGGTCGGGTCATCTCGAGCAGCGACGACGGCGAGGCTGTTCCGGCGGTCGCGGTCCTGACCTACGAGTACTGGCAGCGGCAGTTTGGCGGAGATCCCGACGTGGTCGGTCGCACGGTCACGATGAATGGCCGGAGCGTCGAGGTCATTGGCGTGGCGGAGCCCGCGCCGCCGTATCCCGAGCGGACGGATATCTACGTCAATATGGTTGCGAGCCCGCACCATTTGAGCGCGAGCATGGTCGACGATCGCGTCCACCGCATGACGGAGGTGTTCGCGCGTCTCGCGCCGGACGCGAGCTTGGACTCCGCGCGGGCGGAGGTCGACGCCATCACCCGCCGGCTGCACTTGGAGCACCCCGAAGCCTACGACCCGGCGCATGGCTACAACGTCTCGCTCGTCGATCTGCGCAATCAGCTCGCCGCCGACGCGCGACCGACGATGGTCATACTGCTAGGCGTGGCTGCCTTCGTCCTGGTGATCGCCTGCGCGAACGTGGCCAACCTGACGCTCGCGAAGGTGATGCGCCGTCATAACGAGTGGGCGCTCCGCGTCTCGCTCGGTGCGAAGACTCACACACTCCGGCGCCAGTTGCTCGTCGAGAACATCATCCCATCGCTCATGGGCGCCGTGCTCGGTATCCTTCTCGCGGTCGCAGGCGTCGATCTGCTCGCCGCCTACATCGCCCGTTACTCCGCACGTGCTTCCGAGATCACCGTCGATACGACCGTCCTTGGAGTGGCGCTCGTGGTCGCTCTGGCCGCGGCGTCTCTCTTCGCTTTTCTGCCGCGACTGCCCGGCACGGTTTCTCAGAGCTGGGGGCGGTTCTCCGGCGCACGCGCGAGCGCCGGTTTCGCGAGTCGTCGCATGCAGCGGCTCCTCGTCGTCGTACAGGTCGGTGTGAGCTTCGTGCTGCTCGTGGGGGGGCCGGTCTTCTGCTCGAAACGCTGAGGAACCTGCAGCGGGATGACGGCGGTGTCGCTCTCGAAGAAGTGCTCGCCATGAAGATTCCAATCAACTACGGCTCGCGTATTACGGGACGATCGTGGAACGCGTCACGGCTCTTCCTGGCGTTCGCTCGGCGGCTCTAGGCAGCATGATTCCCTTGAAGGAAACGCCGCGCGGTGTTTGGAGCTCGCTCGCCGCGCTCGAGTTCGAGATCGATGCACAGCCGACCGAGCCGGGAGCTCCACCGCCGCGAGCCGACTTTCGCATCGTGAGTGGCGACTACTTCCACACGCTCGGAATGACGCTGGTCAAAGGCCGCTCGTTCGAGTCGACGGACGAGCCGGGTGCGGCGAAGGTGCTGGTAGTCAACCAGGCCTTGGCCGATCACTACTTTCCGGACCGGGAGGCGGTGGGACAGCGCATCGGCTGGAGAGGCGACACGCTGCACTTCATGGGCGTGAGTGAGGAGTACCGGACGATCGTGGGCGTCGTCTCCGATGCCAAGGAGTACGGTGTGGCCGAGGCCGTGCCGCATGTGGCCTTCAACCCGTTCACCCAGGTGCCTCTCGCCAGCTCACTCTTCGTTCGCACCGTCCAGCCGGACACGCTCGTGCGGCCGATCATGAATCAAATTCGCGAGCTCGATCCGGAGCAGCCGATCGTGGACATCGCGACGCTCGCCGAGATACGTTCGGAGTCGATCTCGCCCCAGAAGTTGAACGCCACCCTGGTTGGGGCGTTTGCGTTCCTCGCTCTCACCGTGGCGGCGGTGGGTGTCGCTGGAGTGCTCGCGTTCGGAGTCAGCCAGCGGACGCACGAGTTCGGAGTCCGCGCGGCCCTTGGTGCCGATCGATCTCTCCTGATGCAGGTCGTCCTGAAAGAAGGCGCGCTGCTTGCTCTTTTCGGCCTCGCCATCGGGCTCGCGGCATCGCTCTTCTTCGCCGAGCTCATCTCCGGACTGCTCCACGACGTGACACCCACCGACGTAGGAACGCTCGGCGTCGTCGCCCTGCTGCTCACCCTGGTGGCGCTTCTCGCGTCAGCGGTTCCCGCCTGGCGCGCATCTGAGATCGACCCCGTGCAGGCTCTCCGGGAGGAATAGATTGAACGAACCGACTCTTCAGAAACTCCGGGTGTGGCCCGGCGTGGTCATCGTGGTGCTGCAGTGGATGGCCAGGTACGGCGTCCCTATCTTCGTACCCGAGGCCCTTCCTGCCGGAGCGATTGGCGGACTCGTCGGCGGGTTGGCGATCATCGTGTGGTGGGTGTTCTTCAGCCGGGCGGCTTGGTCCGAGCGCTTGGGCGCCATCGCCCTGATGGCCATCGCGTTGGTCGCGACCTCGCGACTCCTCCATGTGTCGGTTGCGACAGCGGGAATGGGGTTCCTGTTCCCCATGTATGCGATCCCGCTCCTGAGTCTCGCGTTCGTCGCGTGGGCGGTGGCCAGCCGTAACCTTTCAGACGGAGCTCGGCGCGTGTCGATGGTCGCGACCATCCTGCTCGCCTGCGGCGTGTGGACGCTCCTCCGGACGGGTGGCATTACCGGCGACGCCCATTCGGATTTCGCGTGGCGGTGGTCGGAGACTCCGGAAGAACGGCTCCTGGCCGAAGCGGCCGACGAGCCGACGGCGCCGATGTCAGCTCCGGCGGGGACGGACACAGAAGCCGACTGGCCTGGCTTTCGCGGACCCGCCCGCGACAGCGTCATCCCCGGCGTGCGGATCGAGACCGACTGGTCCAGCTCACCACCGGTCGAGCTGTGGCGCCGGCCGATCGGACCAGGCTGGTCGTCCTTCGCGGTCCGAGGCGACCTCCTCTACACGCAGGAGCAGCGCGGTGAGGACGAAATCATCGCCTGCTACAACGCGAGAACCGGCGAGCCGGTGTGGAGACACCGCGACGCGGCCCGGTTCTGGGAGTCGAATGGCGGCGCCGGTCCGCGCGGGACGCCGACGCTTAGAGACGGTCGCGTCTACACATTCGGCGCAACCGGTATCCTGAACGTGCTCGACGCCGATGACGGCGCGGTCGTCTGGTCGCGCAACGTGGCGTCCGACAGCGACAGGAAGGTTCCGGGCTGGGGCTTTGCGAGCTCGCCGTTGGTGGTCGACGACATGGTCCTCGTCGCCGCCGCCGGAAAGCTCGTCGCCTACGACCGCGCCAGCGGCGAGCCGCGCTGGCTCGGCCCGGCTGGCGGCGGTGGCTACAGCTCACCGCATTTGTTCACGCTAGACGGTGTCGAGCAGATCCTGCTGATGAGCGTAGCCGGGGCGACCAGCTTCGCGCTGGCCGATGGCGCGGCGCTTTGGGAGCACCCGCGGAAGGAGGGCATGCGGATCGTGCAGCCGGCGCTGACCGCGGACGGTGACCTCCTGATCAGCGGCGGCGAGGGAAAGGGCATGCGGCGCATCGCGGTGGCACACAGCCCCAGCGGATGGACCGTCGAAGAGCGCTGGACCTCGATCCGGCTGAAGCCCTACTTCAACGACTTCGTCGTTCACGATGGCCATGCCTTCGGCTTCGACGGCCGCATCCTCGCATGCATCGACGTCGAGAACGGCAAGCGCAAGTGGAAAGGCGGACGCTACGGCCACGGCCAGCTCGTCCTGCTGCCCGAGCAGGACTTGCTGCTGGTGCTGACGGAGCAAGGTGAGCTGGCGCTGGTCGCCGCGGCACCCGCCCAGTTCACGGAGCTCGCGCGGTTCCCGGCGCTCGAGGGCAAGACGTGGAACCACCCGGTGCTGATCGGCGACCTTCTGCTGATCCGAAACGGCCAAGAAATGGCAGCGTTCCGGCTGTCCCTGCCAAGCACTTAACAGGGAAGTGCGTCGTCCGCCTATGGGCTACGGCGACGCACTAGGGAAGGGAACACACATGAAAGCAATTGTCCATTACAACTTTGGCTCTCCTGACGTCCTTGAATATGAAGAGATCCAAAAGCCAACCGCTGGAGACGATGAAGTCCTAGTAGAGGTTCATGCGGCGTCCGCAAATCCAGCCGACTGGCACACCATGAGAGCCGACCCGTTCTTCATCCGCCTCATGGGCGATGGGCTTCTAAGACCGAAAAACAAGATACTCGGAATCGACATAGCGGGGCGGGTTGAAGCGGTTGGCAAAAACGTAAAGCAGTTTCAGCCAGGTGATGAGGTATTCGGGGCAAGCAAGTTTGGGGGTTTCGCCGAGTATGTGTGCGTCACTGAAGATAGATTACTGCTGAAACCGACAGGTACGACATTCGAGGAAGTAGCGGCCGTACCTGTCGCGGCAGTCACCGCCCTCCAGGGTCTTCGCGATAAAGGACAGATTCAGCCAGAGCAAAAGGTTTTGATCAATGGTGCGTCTGGCGGCGTGGGTACGTTCGCGGTGCAGATCGCCAAATCGTTCGAAGCTGAAGTCACGGGCGTGTGCAGCACGAGGAATTTGGACATGGTGCGCTCGATTGGGGCAGACCGCGTCATTGATTACACTCGAGAAGATTTCACCCAAAATGGGCAGCGTTATGATCTGATTCTTGATGCTGCGGCATATCGTTCGGTTTCAGACTATAGGCGTGCATTGAATCCCAAGGGAATTTATGTCCTGATCGGGGGTTCCGTAGCTCAACTGTTCCAAGTTCTGTTCCTAGGGCCATGGATGTCAATGACCGGGAGTAAGAAAATGGGTTTCATGATGGCGAAAATGAACAAAAAGGATCTGGTTTTTATGAAAGAGCTTCTTGAAGCGGGCAAAGTAGTACCTGTCATAGATAGATGTTACCCGTTAAGTGAGGTTGCTGAAGCTCTCCGGTACCTTGAAGAAGGACACGCCCGAGGAAAAGTTATCATCACTGTGTGAAGGGCGGCATAAACGTCAACCGACTGTGCGGATTTCTATATCTCTTTATCCGGCTCACGGCCTTCTGGGGTGAATTCAGGATCGGGTCTTTTGGTATCCCAAAGGACGCTCCCAACGCACTCCGCTTTGTTGTCGAGCACAGCGGAGAATTCCGCTAGCAGCTAAGCTAGATTGGTCGGTACCGAGTCCTGAGACGTCAGCTCGGCTTCCTATTGAACCGTGACCGTCACCGGAGAGGAGCACGCTTCGTTGCCGGCGGCGTCGGTGGCGCAGATCCAGTACGTCAGCGTTTCCGCCGATGGGGTTTCGATCCCTGCCCGCCAGAGGAATTCTCCGTACCAAACCATCGGCAGCTCACGGGTCTGGCTGCCTGCCGTCCAGCGTACGACGACCGACTGCCAGTCGTGAGGCATGGTCGGGCTCTTGTTGTCGTGGACTCGGGCGCAAATGCTCAGCGTCGCACCGACTTCGGCACTTTGGATCTCTTCTACCAGTCTGCTGACGCTGTCTGCCATTCTGGAAGCGGAGCCCGAACCGATGACCTTCCATCGACCAAGGCTTCCTGAAGGTCCAACGACAGATTTCTGGCGGCTCAATCCCCGACGCGGTGTCGTTCGCGCAAGACCTCCGTCACCTCCGACAACCTACGATCCGAGGCCGCGAGCACCACCAGAAGGTGATAGACAAGATCCGCGGCTTCTTCCACCACGCGCCCGTCGCGGCTCGTCGCCGAGACTGCAACCTCGACGCCCTCCTCCCCGACCTTCTTCGCCATCGTCTCGATACCCTCAGCAAAGAGCCGTGCCGTATAGCTCTCGTCGGGATCGGACGTCTTTCGAGCGTCGATGATCTCCGCCAGCCGCGCGAGCCAACCGAGCCCGGGCGCGTCGTCATCGCCGAAACAGCTCGTCGTACCACGGTGGCACGTCGCTCCCTTCGGCTGGGCGAAAACGAGGAGAGTGTCGCAGTCGCAGTCGATCTCGACGCGTTCGAGCTCGAGCGTGTTTCCGGAAGTTTCGCCCTTTCGCCACAGGCGTTTTTTGGTGCGGCTGTAAAACGTCACCACACCGCTCTTCCGGGTGCGCTCGAGAGCGGCACGGTCCATGTAGCCCAACATGAGAACCTGAAGCGTCCGCGCATCTTGAACGATCGCGGGGACGAGCCCGTTTCCCTTCTCCCAATCGATCCTGCTCTCGTCGGTCGACGTCATGCTCGCACCTCGATGCCTTCCTCGACAAGATAACGTTTGAGCGCTCCGATCTCGATGGAACGCTTGTGGAACACGCTCGCCGCTAGAGCCCCATCGACGTTCACCTCGCGGAAGACGTCGCGAAAATGCTCCGGGCTTCCCGCGCCTCCAGAAGCAACGAGCGGAATCTCGATCGCCGCGCGCATCAGCTTCAACTGTTCGAGATCGTAGCCCTGGCGTACGCCATCCTGGTTCATGCAGTTGAGGACGATCTCCCCGGCGCCGCGCCGCTCGACTTCCTGAGCCCATTTGAGTGTGCGCTGTCCACTCGCGACCGTCTTGTTCGGGTCACCGGTGTATTGATAGACGACGTACCCGCCGCCCTCGCTCATCGAATCGATCCCGATCACCACGCATTGCGTGCCGAAGACATCTGCGAGCTCGTTGACGAGCTCCGGTCTCTCGAGCGCGGGCGAGTTGATCGAGATCTTCTCCGCGCCTCTCGACAAAACCGCGCGCGCGTCCTCGACCGAGCGGATTCCACCGGCAACGCAGAACGGGATGTCGAGCTCACGCGCCACCCGTTCCACCCAATTCCGGCTCACCGAGCGTCCGTCGGCGGAGGCAGTAATGTCGTAGAACACGATCTCGTCGGCACCTTCGTCCCGGTAGCGGCGTGCCAACACGAGAATGTCGCCGACTTGTTCGTGGTCTCGAAACCGAACACCTTTCACGACCACGCCGTCACGAACGTCGAGGCACGGGATGATACGCTTCGCTAGCATTCGAGCGCCTCGGGCAGAGCGATGCGTTTCTCGTAAAGCGCTTTGCCAACAATCGCACCGGCGACCGGGATGCGCTTCAACGCCCGGAGATCGGCGAGCGTGGACACGCCGCCCGATGCGAGGACGTCCAGCTCGGGGAAACGCTGGCAGATCTCACCGTAGAGCTCGGTGTTGGGCCCGCCAAGCGTCCCATCCCGTTCGATGTCCGTGCAGAGCACATGCCGCAAGCCGGAGCTTTCGTAGCCGGCCAGGAGATCCCATAGCGACGTCGTGCTCTCCGTTTGCCAGCCGCGGGTTGCCGGAAACGGCACACCCTTTTTCAACCGCACGTCGAACGCAAACACCAAACCATCGGGACCGAAGGCAGACAGCCACTCGCGAACTTCGCAAGGCGCGTCGACGGCTCGACTCCCCACGACCACGCGATCGACGCCACCGTTCAAGAGTGTCTCGATCTGCGTCGTCTCACGGATGCCGCCACCGACCTGCATCTTGAGATGCGTCCCGCGGGCGAGGGTGAGGATCGTCTCCGTTTGCGACGGCGCTCCGACTCTCGCCCCGTCGAGATCGACGACGTGCAGCCATTCCGCACCTGCGTGCTGAAACTCGCGAGCGAGCTCGAGCGGCTCCCGTGGGTAGATCGTTTTGGACTCGAAATCTCCCTGGTAGAGACGGACACACTCGCCTCCCGAGAGATCGATCGCGGGGTAGATGATCACGAGAGGCTCAAGAAGTTTCGGAGCAGGCGCGCACCCGCACGCCCGGAGCGCTCCGGATGGAACTGGCAGCCGTAGTAATTGTCTCGGGCCGTCATCGCGCTGATTGGCACACCGTGATGAGTCGTCGCGATCGTTTGCTCGGACATCACCGCATAGTAGCTGTGGACGAAGTAAACGTGAGCGCCGGACTCGATGCCCTCGAGCAACGGGTGGGCACTGGCACCGAACGCCAGCCGGTTCCAGCCCATGTGGGGGATCGTGAGACCGTCACCACCCGGTAAGCGCGCGATGCGTCCGGGAAAGATACCGAGAGTCTCCGTGTCACCTTCTTCGGATCGCTCGAACATCGCCTGCATCCCCAGGCAGATGCCGAGACAGGGTTGGCGCAATGAACGCAGACGCGCCGTGAGCTGACGCTCGTGCATCCGCGCCATGAAAGACGTCGCCGTACCGACGCCCGGTAGCACGACGTGCGTTGCCGCCCGGATCACGCTTGCGTCGAAGGTGACCTCGGCCGAGGCGCCGAGCCGCTCGAGCGCGAACGTTACCGAGGCGACGTTGGCACAGCCGCTGTCGACAATCGCGACGCGCATCACAGGATCCCTTTCGTGGAGGGGACTTCGTCTCCAGAGCGATGGATTGCCTGCCGCAGTGCACGCCCGAGCCCTTTGAAGCACGATTCGACCATGTGGTGCGTGTTCCGCCCGGATACCCGAACGTGGATCGCGGCGCCGAGACTCTGCGCTAGCGATTCGAAGATGTGAGGCACCAATTCAGTCGCGAGCTCACCGACCCGGAGATCGGCAAGCGTGCCTTCGAAGACGGCCGCGGGTCGGCCGCTGAGATCGACGAGGACTTCGGCGCGCGCCTCGTCCATCGGGAGCACGAAGCCGTAGCGATCGATACCGCGTTTGTCCCCCAACGCCTCCCGCAGCGCTTGCCCGAGAACGAGGGCGGTGTCCTCGACGGTGTGATGGGCGTCGACGTGAAGGTCCCCTTCACAGAGGAGACGGAGCCCGAACCCACCGTGCCGCGCCACCTGCTCGAGCATGTGATCGAAAAACCCGATGCCGGTGCTCACGTCGATGACGACATCGCCATCGAGATCGACGGACGCAGAGATTCTCGTTTCCTTCGTCTCGCGGGTGACGATCGCACGCCTCTCGCGTCCGGTTGTCGGCCCGGCGATGCCGAGCGCCTCGAGGAGCAAGGCGTTGTCTTCGGGCGTTCCCACGCTCACGCGCACGCGGTTTGAGTGGCGTCCTTCGAAGTGACGGACGAGAATACCGCGCGAGCGCAGCCTCTTGGCGAAAGCCGCGCCATCCCCGACGTCGAGCAGCAGGAAATTGGCGTCGCTCGGGTGCACGCGGCGAATGTCCGCGCAGCTCGAAAGCGCATGCGATAGCTCGTCGCGCGCCTGTCTCAATCGCGCGACGCGCTCCCGGACCACGGCGAGCCCATGGGGTGTCAGCGCGGCGAGCACCGCGCTGACGGTCGGTGCCGGAATCGGATAGGGCGCGAGCGCGCGTTCCAGGAGATCGAGGATCTCCGGCGAAGCTAGCGTCGCGCCGCAGCGTGCTCCCGCAAGGGCAAAGGCTTTCGATAGCGTCCGCAGAACCACCAGGTTCGGCACCTCGAAGACCCGGCGTGCGAGGCTCTCCGTCGACGAGAACTCGATATAGGCCTCGTCGACGACGACGATCTGCTTCGGGAGCTTGTCGGCAATCTCCAGAATCCGGTCGGGGTCCGTGGCACCTCCCGTCGGATTGTTGGGAGAGCAAAGGAAGACGAGCTTCGCCGAGCTCTCCGGGCTCGTGGCAACCTCGACGAGACGCGCGCCATCGACCGCAAAGCCGTCGCCGAGGGGAACCGACACGAGCCGAGCTCCTTGGATCTCGGCTGCAACGCGGTAGTAGTCGAACGTGGGCGGGCAGATGACGACCGCGTCTTGCGAAGGTCGGCAGAAGACACGCACGAACAGATCGATGGCTTCGTCGCTTCCACGGGTCACGAGGAGATGGTCCGTGGACACGCCGTAGAGGTCAGCGAGCCGACGCGTTAGCTCGACCGGCTGCGGTGCCGGGTAGCGGTTGAGCCCTTTCTGCGTTGGGAAGGCAGGCCACGGGCTCTCGTTCGCATCCAGCCGGATGCACCCTTCCGCTGAGGGAACGGCGTTTCGGGCCGACATGTACGGCCGCAGGCCGAGGATCTCGGGCCGAGCGAGCTCGCTAATCGACGTCACTCGGACACCTTTTGCGCCAGGACGTTCCTGCGAAGCCCTATCGCGCGGGCGTGCGCCTCGAGGCCTTCGAGCCGAGCGAGCCGTTCGACGCTAGGCCCGAGTCCTTCGATCCCCTCCTCGGTGAGACGCTGGACGGTCATCGTCTTGTAAAACGATTCCAAAGTGAGCCCACCGTAGGTGCGCGCGTGCCCGTAGGTCGGCAGAACGTGATTGGTCCCGCTCGCGTAGTCTCCGAACGCCTCAGCCGACCACGGCCCCACGAACACCGAACCGGCGTGGTGAACGGAGTCGACGAGCTCATCGGCGCCCTCGCAATTGAGAATCAGATGCTCGGGAGCGTATGCATTCGACACATCGACGGCCTGTGAAAGATCGCGCACGACGATGGCGGGAGCGCCGCTCAATGCCACCTCGGCGATCACGCGACGCGGAAGATCCGCGAGCTGCCGCGTGAGCTCGTGCTCGACACGATCCGGAAGCGGCGTCGACGGCGTGACGAGGACGACTTGAGCGGTTTCGTCGTGCTCCGCCTGGCTCAACAGATCCGCGGCCACGAACGCGGGCTCGGCGGAATCATCGGCAATCACGAGAACCTCGCTCGGACCTGCGGGGAGGTCGATCGCGGGTCCGCCAGGCTCGCTCGAGACCAGCCGCTTCGCAGCGGCTACGTACACATTGCCGGGGCCAAAGATCTTGTCGACGCGAGCAATGGTCTCGGTGCCATAGGCCATCGCCGCCACGGCCTGCGCACCCCCCACTTTGAAGACCGCCGATACCCCGCAAAGCTCGGCTGCTGCGAGAATGTGCACGTCGACGCGGCCATCGCGGCCAGGCGGTGTGCAAACGATGCGCTCCTGGCATCCGGCGAGTCGCGCAGGGGCGGCGAGCATGAGGAGCGTCGACACCAACGGAGCGCTTCCCCCCGGGACGTAGAGACCGACGCGGTCCACAGGCCGGCTCACGCGCCGGCACGAGACGCCCGGCTCCGTCTCCACCTCCACGCTACGAAAGCGCTGCAGACGGTGAAAGACCTCGATGTTGTGCAGAGCGCGCGCCAGGCAATTCCGATCTTCCGGGTCGATCGCGGTACTGGCTGCCGCGATCTCATCGTCGGGAACGCACAAGCTCTCGAGACGCGCGCCATCGAATCGCTCGGTGAGATCGAACAAGGCGCCGTCGCCGCGCCGAGCGACCTGCGCGCAGATGCTACGAACCGCCGTGTCGACGTCGTCGGCGTGCGCGAGCGAAGGACGGGCAAGGGCAAACCGCCGCGCCTCGTTGTCGAGGTCTGCCCATGGAACGCGTTTCAGAGACACCATGGGCTCAAGCCAACATTTTCTCGATGGGCATCACGAGAATGTCGCTCGCCCCGACGCTTCTCAGCTTCTCCATCGTTTCCCAGAAGACACTTTCTTCACAGACGGCATGGATGGCGACTTGGTCTCTATCACCCGCAAGCCGCATCACCGTCGGCGACACGACCCCTGGAAGGACCGATGCGATGGCGTCCACCGACGCGCTCGGGGCGTTCATCATGATGTACTTGGTGTTCGCCGAGCGGATCACGCCGCGAATGCGCGGAATGAGACGCTCTGCCGTGTCACGTTTGAAGTCTGAGAGACCGTTACAACGCTTGAGGAGGAGTGCCTCGCTCTCGAGAACGGTCGCAAGTTCCTCCAGTTGGTTCGCTTCGAGCGTGGCTCCAGTCGAGACCACATCGCAAATGGCATCAGCGATCTTGATGCGAGGCGCGACCTCGACCGAGCCCGTCATCTCGACGATGTCCGCGCGCACCCCTTGGGCGTCGAGATAGTGTTTGAGCGTCGCCGGGTAGGACGTGGCGATCCGCAACCCCTCCAGTTGGGACGGCTTCGACAACCCCGCCGCGGTCGGGACCGCGACCGCCAACCGGCACCGTGAAAAGCCGAGCAGCATGACCACCTCGACCTCGAAGCCCGGGCGATTCCGGAGCTCGACTTCCCGGAGAACGTTTTTCCCCACGATACCGAGATCACACGCGCCGTCGCTGACGAAGCCCGGGATGTTGTCGTCACGCACGAGCAACACGTCGATTGGAAGCTCTTCGATCCGCGAGTACAACTCGTTCTTGCCCTTCGAGACGTGGAGCCCGCACTGCCGCAACAGGTCGAGGCTGGCGTCGGCGAGCCGGCCCGACTTCTGCATGGCGACGCGGAGCCGCTCGGCATCTCTAACGGGCACGGCTCTGCCTCAGGCGGTCCAGTACTAGGCGGTAACCCTGGTTCGGCTCCTGCCCGAGAAAACGGGCAACCCGTGTGATCGTGGTGGTGCTGACGCCGGTCTCGTCGTGGATTTCGCGGTACGAGAGCTTGCCTGCGTCGAGAAGCCGGGCGACGTGCCACCTCTCTGATAGAGCCTTCAGCTCGGCGGGCGTCGTGATGTCTTTGAAGAACCTCCGGCAGCTATCGACCGTTTCGAGCGCCAGGACGGCGCGGAAGAGATCGTCGTACAGATCGGGTTCGCGCTTGCGCTTCATCGTACTATATTAACATAATAATACAGTACGACAGCACAAACAAGCGAATTCCGACCGCTTGCAGGAAGTGTCGACCACCGCCCGCTCGGCCAGACGGGATGGATCGGCGCCCCAAAATGGGAAGTTATTCTTGCCAGGACCCTTAGTCCTTTTCCCGCTCCAGCTCGAAGCTCAAACAGTGTGGTCCCTGACCCCGTTCCGTGTACTCGGTCAGATCCGGCGCATAGACGGTCAGCCCCAGGGACTTCAGGACGTCGTTGATATATGTGTTGTCCTTGAACGAGACAACCCGGCTGTTCCCCAGACACAGGACGTTGAGGGCAACCTCCCCTTCTGCTTTCTCCACCGGAACATCGACCAGCTCGTACTCGCGACCCTCGAGAAAGCCGACGAACCAGTCCGGAACCTCGGATTTCACGATGAGGGCAGCTTTGGGGCCACCGGAGAGAAAAGACAGTCGAGGTGCGTCCACTTGGGCGGGATCGGAATGCCGTGAACCTTGATGCCCTGTTTTGCATGGATCTCTTGTGCATTCTGGATGCCGGGCCAGGTGCTGCGCTCCCCTGTCCCGGTCGCAAGGTTCTTGTCGTCGATCCACTTGTTGTCTCCGCCTTCCCAGCAGCCGCGCTCGATGTGCGCGAAGATCGGGTAGCCCAGCTTCCTGAGTTGTTTCTCACCGGGGATCTCTTCCCCTCTACGCTCCGAGTACTTGAAGCGACCGATGACGATACCCTCCGGCGAGTTGACGGCAAAATCGCGCGCGTTCACGGCATAGTGACGGCTGGGATCCGGCTCTTCGATGTAGGAGATTTCAACACCCGCATCCCGCAGGATGTCGGCCAGCTCATCGTGCTGAGCCTGGGCCTTCTCGTGATCGACCCGATCGCCCCGTTCCAGCGCCGTCCGCGCGAAATCGTCCACCGGGACGAGCTCGTAGTAGGTAGGCGGGCAGAGCATGACCTTCTGGAGCACGCCGGTACCGTTGTGGACTGACATCTAAGGGTCCGACCAAGAATAAATGCCCATTTTTGGGCGTCGAGGCGCCCGTGTGGCAAGGCGCGAGGAGCGAATAATATCTGGATATATGAGCATCCTTCCAGTTCGGCCGCTGAGGCGGCCTAGCCCTCCGCTCGACAGGCTCGCTGCGGAAGGCGGCGAGCAACGCAGCCAGACGGGATGCATCGGGGTTCGAATGCCACCGTAATTGTGAAACAGGGTACTTAGGCCCCCGATGGTGCTGGCGGAATCTTGCACCGGGGCGCTTGGCAGACCTAGACTGCCCGGCGTGAGCTGGCGTCGGTACTTCTTCGAAGAGGTCGACGACGCGTCGCCATCCCTGTGGGCGCGTCTCGAACGGTTGTTCTTGCCGCGGGACGAGACCGACGAGCCTCTCTTCCGCGAGGAGTTGTCCCGTATCTCCGTCGCAGGGCTCCGAACCGGTGGACTGGTGCAGCTCGGCGCCATCTTCTGGGCCGTTCTGATAGAGCTGGTAGCCGGGGAAAGAAGCGCCGGCTGGATCTCGGGGCACACGGCTGGTGGCGCGGTGGGGCTGGCGGCACTGGGAGCTTCCTACTGGCGTGGGGTCCGCCCTTACGCGCGCGGCATCGGGGCGGCGATGAGCCTGTCCGTCGCCCTCATCGTGATCGTGATCTTTCTCCTTGCTCTGCCCGAAAGACCCGCGGAGGATCATCATCTCCCCGGCACGCTCCTGTTGATCATGCTCGTCGCTGTCGCGCTCTTTCCGTTCAGGCCACTTCAGGCAATGGCATTCGGCAGTAGCATCACGCTGATTCACCTCGCCTCGATCTGGATCGTCCCATGGCTGTTCGCCATTCCGGTGGGGGGAGGCCCGGCTCACGTCCTGCTGACCGCGCTCGGGGTCCTCATCGCCGCGGGCCTGACCGCTGTCATCTATCGCCAGCGAGCCGACGCCTTTCGTGCACGGGAAGCTGCACGGCAGGCGCTCCGAAGCCTCCAGGAAACGCAGTCCCGCCTGCTGCTTTCCGAAACCGCGGCGTCTCAGGGTCGGCTGGCCGCTGCGTTGAGCCACGAGCTCAACTCTCCTCTCGGGGTCGTCACGAACACGATGAGCTCCCTGAAGTCGTACTTCGATCGTGAGGAGAGGCCCTCCCGGTCGAACGAGCCGGTGCGGTCGCTCGTCAAGGGTGGATATGACGCGGCAGAGCGATTGACCGGGATCGTGAATCGGATGAATCGGTTCACCAACCTCGACCGGGCCGAGATCCGAGATTCCGACCTCAACGAAATTCTCACCGACACCGTCGGAATGCTGAGCGGAGAGCTCTCGCCGAGAGCGAGGACCACGCTCGACCTCCAGCCTTTACCCCGGATCCGCTGTCGTCCCCAGACCCTCTCCGCCGTGTTCTCGACATTGCTGAGAAACGCGGCCGAATCCATGGACGGTCAAGGGCACATTCGGATTTCCAGTCGGCGGCAGGAACGCGAGATCGTCATCGAGTTGCGGGACAACGGTCGGGGCATCGCGTCGGAAAAGCTCCCGCACCTCTTCGAGCCGGCGTTTGCAGTGAAAGAC
The DNA here is from genome assembly GCA_965237685.1 of Candidatus Marinacidobacterales bacterium. GTDB lineage: Bacteria > Acidobacteriota > Vicinamibacteria > Marinacidobacterales > SMYC01 > CBDEGF01. The sequence goes on along the minus strand of CBDEGF010000002.1, from coordinate 70,020 downwards.
GGCCGTGTGGGCACCTCGAACTGGAGCCTCTTCAGCTCGCGAAGCATCGTGGTGGAGCACGGTGGTCACCTCGAGATCGAGAGCGAGGAAGGTGAGGGAACCCTTGTACGCGTGTCTCTGCCGTTTTGACGACAAATCGGCCTTTGCCCAACAAAGCGTTGCCGAGGTTGAAGTGAGCCGCTGGCATGTCCGGTTGCCGCTCGATGGCATTTCGGCGCCGCGAAAAAAGATGGGATCAGCCGACCTTCGATGCCTCGGTCGGGGCCGGTCCTGGCCCTGCGGGGAAGATCTCTTCGAGCGCTGCCATGAAGCGGTTCATTTCCTCCTCGGTTCCGATCGAGACTCTCAAATGCTTGAGCATGGGCGGGAAGTCGCGTCCGACGAGGACCCCGCGCTTTCGGAATGCCTCGCGAACGGGTGCCACCGGACGGCCCAGGTGCATCATGAAGAAGTTGGTCTCCGACGGGATCACGCTGAAGCCCATGCTCTCGATCTTGGCCGTCGTTTTCCGGCGAAGCTCGAGCGTGACTCTCTTGACCTTCTCCTGGGACGCGGTGTCCTTTAGAGCCGCGGCGGCGCCCCATTTCACGCAGGCGTTGGTGCTGCCGGTGCTGTAAGGACGCATCCGGTCGATCAGAGCTGCCGGCGCGACGCCGTACCCGAGCCGCATCCCGGCTAGTGCCGCAATCTTCGAGAACGTGCGCGCGACGATAACGGGCCGTCCTTCGAGCACGTAGGGTATCGAGGTGGCGTAGCTCGGGTCGTCGACGAAGTGATGATAGGCCTCGTCGACCAGGATCGGCACATCTTCGGGGATGTTGTCGACGAGCTGGCGGATCTCCTGTTTCGCGACGATGACACCCGTCGGATTGTTCGGGTTGCACATGTAGACGAACCCGACGTCCCGGTAGTTCCTGTTCGTGACCTGGATCATCGCCGGAATATCCTGGCGGTAGTCCGGAAGGAGCGGCAGCTTGATGGCGTCGGCCCTGATACCTGTGGCGTGGCGGTACACCGAGCTGTACGAGGGCTCGACCCCGATGACTCTCTTGTGGCCCAGGAGAAACGTCATGCCGACCACCCTCAGGATCTCGCCGGAGCCCGCGCCGAGCAGAATGTTCTCCGGCTCCACCCCGTGATGCTTCGCGATCTCCTGCTGGATGTTGGCATCCGGATAGCCGTAACGGTTCGCGTACTTGAACGCGTGGTTCATGGCCTTCATCGCCGAGTCGTACGGTCCGTAGGGGTTCTCGTTGCTGGACAGCTTCGCGAAAGCGTCGTACTCCTCCTCGGTCAGCCGGCGTCGCCGCTGGCGGCGCCCGGTCACGGCGGCGGTGGTCTGCGCCCAGAGGGCGCCAGGCCGCAACCCCACGTAGCCGATGACCGCCGCCAATCCTCCAAAGAAGCTCCTGCGGGAAAGTGCGGTTGTCGTGCTCATGTCTCCTCCTTCAGTCCGTGAAAACGCGTTTCGCTGCGCTAGCAACACTTGATGGCGGAAGCACCGACAGATCCACCATATCAGAACCGGAAAAGCTTCGTCATCTTCACCGCGAACGTGCGATTGAGGAGAATGGGGAAACCCGCAACATCCGTCAGGCGTCCGTCCGTATAGACCACGAACAGATCGCTTCCGGGCTCGTACTCCCAGCGGAAGCGAAGGCTCGAGCCCAGCGAGCTGGCGCTCGAGTTGTACTGAACGAGACTCGATACGAACATTCGGGGCGACAACGTCCAGTTGAAACGCGCAGTCAAGAGGCGCGCGGTGAAGTCTCCTTCCGGCAGGTCGACGAAGTTCAAGGACAGCGCTGGCTCGATGGAGAACTTGGGTGAGATCTCGACGCGCGCGCGATAGGTGAGCTCCTTTCGATCGCCACTGAAAAGGCTCCCCATCCGGAAGGTAACGAAGCCGGGCACCGCCCGCTGCGGACCGAATCGATAGATGAAGCGGACGTCCTGAAAGTCGTACTCCGCGACGGGAAGTATCACGCCGTCCGAGATCTCGAACTCCTCCGGAAGAAACTCGAAGGATCTCGTGTACTCCACCGTGGTCTCGTCACCGACCTCGAACTCGATCTTGAACTGGGCTTTGGATCGTCGGGTCTCCAGACGTCCCCCGAGATTCTCGATGTTGTCGAAGTCTCCCTGGAACACGAACCGACGGACCGACTGGATGGACAGCGGCCGGGGGCTGAAGCGTCCCCGCACGAAGTTACGGCGGAAGGCTTCCCGGCGGACGAAACCGATCTCCGGCTTGAAACCTTGGCCCACTTTCAGGTGCTCGAGCTGAAGTCCGTAGAGATCACCGTTGAAGTCCATCTTCCCCAGGTAGCTGGTCTCGTCCTTGGCGAGGAGGTCCGCTTCCCCGTGGGGAGTGCGGCTCACCGCGTAGTAGGTATTGATTCTGACGTTCTGGAGGAACGAGAAATTTCCGTCGACCCCGAAGACGCTGTTGGAGGTGGCGCCAAGGGTCTCAGATGTGTTGCGGTGGGTGGCCATGATTCCGATGTCGCTTCGCCGCAGGACGTCCCGACGCAGCCGAAGAACGCTGAAATTCGTTGCTTCCAGTTCCGCCGCAGGGATGCCCCGGGTTCGAATATTCAGGGCGCCAATCCGGAACGCGCCGGCGCGGCCGGTCACCCGGCCGCCGGCACGGATGGGGTCGATGCCCCCTTCGGTCAGCCCGATGCGACGGCTGAAAAACAGGATCGGGGTCAGCTCCTCGTTCTCTCTCCCCGGGCGACCACGGAAGCCTCCTCTCAACTGCACACCGCCGAAGGCAAAAATTCCCTGACCTTCGAGAAAAAAGTCCCGTTTCTCGGGAAAGAACAGGCTGAACCGGGTCAGGTTGACCTGTTGCTCGTCTTCTTCAACCTGCGAAAAGTCCGTGTTGTAGGTGAAATCGGCGATGAGTCCTTTCGTCAGACCGACTTTGGCGTCGAACCCCGCATCGGCGCTCGCATCGTTCGACACTACCGGATCCGCATCGTTGTTGGTGACCACGGATGTGATTCCGTACGGCTTGAGCTCGAGGTTGCGAGAATGAAGAGGCGCTTCCACACCGACGAGCGTCGCTGCGTCGGAGAACCGATAGACACCGCGGAAACGGTGGGAGGCCGCGATGGGTGCCAGAAACGACTCCTCGTTCTTCCAGCGCACGGTGCGCTTCAGATTGATGCCCCAGATCTGGCTGCGCCCCGTCTTGTATCGCAGCGACTTGAAGGGAATCACCATCTCCATGATCCAGCCCTGATCGAACATGGAGGCCTTGACGTCCCAGACGGTGTTCCAGTCGTTGTTGTTGCTCTGGCCTTCATCCTGCACGGACTGGTCGCGAAGCGCACCAAGGGGGTTCGTCTGAAAGAAAAACCCGTTTCGACGATCGTAGAACGTGTCGAGCACCACGGTGAAATGCTCGTTCTGAAAGATGTTCCGGTTATCGCGCCTCATCTCGTTCACGATCATTCGCTCGGGGTGGCTGTCCCAGCATCGCGCCGAGATGTAGACGTTCTTGTCGTCGAAGAAGACCCAGGCGTCCGTCTGCTCGGTGGCCAGCTCTCCCTCGTGAGGCTCCTGCTGGATGAAATCGCTCACCGCGGGAACACGCCGGTAGATGTCGTCGTCGAGCTTGCCGTCGAGCACCAGCGGCTCGTTGAGGCGGATGGCGCGCAGGGTGACACGCCCCTGCTCATCCCGGGCGACCACCGCCGGTGGCTCGGGCGGAGGCGGGCCGAAGATGACGACTTCCGGCTCGCCGTTCTTGTCATCGTCATCGGCCAATGCGGGGCCGGCCAACCCGAGAAGAAGGCCGAGCAGGATTGCGAACAGAAGCCTGAACATCACGCCCACGAGGCGAAAATAGCCTAGATCCGGACGCGGTGCCACAGAGTCCCGCCACGCGGTCACCGTGATATAAGGCGTCTGGGTTTCTCAAAACATTGTGAAGGCTACGACCGTCCAGAACGTCCGCCTCGTGAAGCGGGGCTCTGGCTCGAGAAGGCCTGCTGCTAGTCACCGACGCCTTCTGCCCAGCGTCGCTAGTCTCGTGGCCGGCGAGCCTGTCGAAGGCTCCTGGTGGTCGCACCGCGCCTCGCACGACATCTTCGCTGTCCTGGAACACCTGGAGCATCACGAAAAGACGCTTCTGGTCAAGCTGGTCTCGGGAAAGCAGACGCTCGTCGACGGGCGCCTGTGGCAAGAGTTCTTCTCGATCGCGTGCGCCAGAGACAGCTGGCAGACCAGCGGCCTCCGAGGCCGCTCTCGCAGCCTGCTGAAGCAGGTTGAATCCAAGGGCAAGCTCCGTGCCGACCGGCTTCGAGGAGACAAAGCGGCCCTGAAAAAGGCTGCTGCCGAGCTGGAATCGCGCTTGCTCCTTCATGCCAAGAACGTGCACACCGAATCCGGCGCCCACGCCAGAATGCTGTTCTCGTGGAAAGAAAGCATGAGGACGCTCGGCTTCGACCTCCGCCCGACGGACGCCGTCGCCGCAAGAACCGTCCTCGAGGACATCGTGACCGCCTGGAAAGCGAAGCTCAGCAAACCGGCGAAGCTCCCCTGGACAACGTCTTGATCGGCTGCCGGGAGCCGAACTACGATACGTTCTCATCAGGCGCGCCGGCGAACAAAACCTTGCAGCAGAACAGGATCTCCCCGACCACCCGTCCCGTGGCGGAGCCTCCGGTTCGACCGGCCAGGCTTCGGCGGATCATCCTCGAGCAATCGAAGCGCGCGAACGTCGGACACATCGGTTCCGCACTTTCGGTTGCCGACATCCTCGCGGCCCTCTACGGAGATATCCTCCATCTGCCCTCACCGGACGCGCCGGAGCGCGACCGGTTCATCCTCTCCAAGGGGCACGCGGCACTGGCTCTCTACGCGGCGCTTCACCTGAAAGGATTTCTCTCCGCGGAGGAATTGAACACCTACTGTGGCGACGACTCGCTCCTGGGTGTTCATCCCGAGCAAGCTCTCACCGGTGTTGACTTTTCGACCGGTTCGCTGGGTCAAGGCCTGAGCGTGGGCGCTGGAATGGCGCTCGGCGCCCGGATGTCCGGACACGCCCACCGTGTGTTCGCTCTGCTCAGTGATGCAGAGTGCAACGAGGGCTCGCTATGGGAAGCCGTCATGTTCGCCTCCCATCATGGACTCTCGAACCTCGTTGCGATCTGTGACGCCAACGGACAGCAGGCCCTCGGATTCACCGACCAGGTGCTCACGCTCGAGCCCCTTCCAGAGAAATGGCGCGCTTTTGGCTGGGATGTCCACGAGGCGCCTGTCGCGCGAGGACGATCTGATCGACGTCGAGTTCAACATCATCTGTCGCGAAGAGGGCTATCCGGTGCTGGAAGTACCGGTCTTCTCGAATCTCCGCCACGGAGGCGCATCGACCACAGATTATCTGTCGGCGCTCAAAATGTACTGGGGTGCACTCGGGATGTGGCGCGACCGGAAGAAAACGTCTTGACGAGCTCGAGCAGCCTCGGCGATCTCTGGGCGCGGCACCACGCCGAGTGGCGGGACACGGCACAGATCGCCAGTCAGTGGGAGGAGGCCGCCGCCGTCGACCCCGACCTCCTGAGGCATTCGGCGCGGGGAGCGTTCTGGGAGATCCTCGAGCGCGAAAAGCTGACGCTTCTCGTTACCCGCGAGTACGAGCACCTCGTGGTGGCGCTGGCGGTCCGTGACGGCAGACCGGTGGTGTCTTACCTTCGCCTCCCCCATCCGTCGGGTCTCGTTTACGATCGACAGCGAGAAATCGTGCACGTCGCTTCGACCAGGAATCCGAATCAGATTTTCACGCTTGCGCCCGTGTCCGGACTCGAGCGCAGAAAGGACGTCGCCCTGGCAAGGCTCGACAGCAATCCTCTCGTTCCGGTCGCGGCGCGCTTCTACCCCGGCAGCACCTACCTTCATGATCTGAACCTCATCGCTGGGGAGCTCCACGCAAACGCGGTCGGCCAGAACGCCGTTGTACGCGTGGAAGGCGATGGCCGGCTGGAGCGGGTGTGGTGGCCGCGCTCAATCGAGAAGCGCGGCAAGCCTGTCTTCGCGCAGAACCACGTCCAGCTCAACTCCATCGCCGCCGGCCCGACCATCGAAGCATCCTTCTTCTCCGCTTCCACGGACGAGATCACGACGCGGCGTCCGGGGCATCGCAACTTCCCCATCGACAAGCGGGGGGTGATCTTCTCGGGTGCGACGCGCGAGCCGATCGTGTACGGCCTGACCCGTCCCCATTCGGCCCGGCTTCACCGCCGCCGCCTGTGGGTCGCGAACAGCGGCTACGGGGAGCTGGGGGTCGTCAGGGACGGTCGCTACGAGCCGGTGGTCGGACTTCGCGGATGGACGCGGGGGCTCACGTTCTGCAAGGACATCGCCTTCGTAGGAACGTCGCGGGTGATCCCTAGGTTCCGGAGCTACGCGCCCGGCCTGGAGGTGGACAAGAGTATGTGCGGAATCCACGCCATCGACACCCGAACTGGCAAGGAGCTGGCTCGCCTGGTGTGGCCCGCCGGGAATCAGATCTTCGCCGTCGACTGGGCGCCGGCGCGCGTCGTGTCCGGATTTCCGTTCACGCTTCGCTCACCCGGTAACTCGGAGCGGGCACGACAGCTGTTCTACGCGTTTCAAACCAAGAAACTGAAGTGATGCTCATGACGGAAGAGTTTCGATTCTTGATGTTGAGCGCCATGTACGAGAACGGCGGCAATACCACCCATCGGTTTCTCGACGGCCATCCGCAACTGTTCGTCTATCCCTTCGAGTCGCAGCTCGGAACCGGGCGCGTCGTCGATGCGCTGAGCTCGCTGTTCCCCGGCAAGTATCGCTGGCCGGTTTTCGCTCTCGACGCGACGCCCGAAGAGAACTACCACGCCATTATCGACGAGGAGTGCAAGGTGCGGGCTCGCACGCCCGAAGTGAGCAAGTTCCGCCATATGCCTTTCGACTTATCGGACGACGAACGCAAGGCCATCTTTGCGGAGCGGGTGCGGGGAACCGAGCGCTCGCGTGCCGGTAACGTGGAAGCGTTTTTCCGCTCCACTTTCGAGGCCTGGAAGGATCACGCGAAGCGCAGTGAGGAGTGCATGTACGTCGGCTACAGCCCGGTCATCGTGGTCGATGCGGAGAAGATCCTGAACGACCTGGCCGGAGCTCACGTCCTGCACGTCGTTCGAAACCCGTGGTCCGCCTATGCCGACACGAAGAAGCGGCCCGTTCCCCTGTCGCTTTCGACCTACATGCTGGGCTGGGCGCTCAATCAGTACTTCGCGCTTCTCTATCGCGAGCAGTATCCGGACCGCATGCACATCCTTCGTGCGGAGGACGTAATGGCGGATCCGAGCGACGCGCTCGGTGCGCTGTGCAACCAGCTCGGACTCGAGCGAGCGGATTCAGTCGCTCGGCCAAGCTTCAACGGCAAGCCGCTCGAAGAGGTGTATCCCTGGGGGACGATCCGCACCGCGACGCCAGAGGCCAACCGAGCGACCGCCGAGGAGCTCTCCGACGAGGAGCGGGCCCGAATTCGCGAGCACGCCTGGCAGTATCTGGAGACGTTCGACTACAAGAGCTTCCTCGGTTGAGCCCATGCCCAGGCGAGTCCTCGTTACGGGAGCGGCAGGATTCGTGGGTGCGAACCTGGCTCGACGGCTGGTCAACGACGGACACGAGGTCCATCTGCTTCTCCGACCCGGGACGGATGACTGGCGGCTGGCCGGGATCGCAGAGCACGCCCGCGTACACGAAGTCGATCTTCTCGACGAAGCGCGCCTCGGCCCCGCGGTTCGCGAAGCGCGCCCGGAGTGGGTGTTCCACCTTGCCGCCCACGGTGCCTATTCCCACCAGTCGGATGGTGAACGCATCCTTCGCACCAACGTTCTCGGCACGGCAAACCTCCTCGGATGCTGCCTCGAGACCGGGTTCGACGCCTTCGTCAATACCGGGACTTCGTCCGAATACGGCACGAAGGACCACGGGCCAGGCGAGGCCGAGTCCCTCGAGCCAACGAGTGATTATGCGGTCTCCAAAGCCTCCGCAACCTTGTACTGCCGGTTCGTGGCGCGCAAGCACGAGGTTCACTTGCCGACGCTTCGTCTCTATTCGGTGTACGGCCCTTTCGAGGAGCCGAGCCGTCTCATCCCGCGGCTCATCGTTCGCGGGCTCGGTGGGGCTTTCCCGCCACTCGCCTCTCCCGGGCTCGCCCACGACTTCGTCTACACGGACGACGTGGTCGAAGCCTGCTTGCATGCCGCCACCGAGCAAACCGGGGAGCCCGGGGCCGTCTACAACGTGGGAACCGGACGGCAGATCACGCTAGGTGAAGCCGTAGAGCTGGCACGCGACGTCCTCGAGATCGACACCGAGCCCCAATGGAACACCATGTCCGATCGTGACTGGGATAGCCACGTGTGGATCGCGAACATCGAGAAGATAGAGAGCGAGCTGAACTGGTCACCGCGGGTGGGCTTCGAGAAGGGATTCCGCCGCTTCGTCGGTTGGTTTCGGGAGAACCCTGAGCTGCTCGAGCGCTACCGCTCGTGTTAGCGGCGGGCGCCTGCGCGCAGTAGCAGCTTGACGACCTCGCCCTGGCTGTTCTTGACAGCAATGTCGAGCGCACTCGCGCTGCCGGGGTTCGTCCTGACGTTCACGTCGGCGCCCCCTTCCAGCAGAACCCGAACGCTCTCGACGTCACCATGCGATACCGCGTACAGCAGCGCGTTCCAGCCATCACCGTCTCGAGCGTCGAGGTCGGCGCCAAAATCGAGCAGAAGTCGGAGGACGTCGGGCCGCACATCACTCTTTCTCGAATCGATGTTGGCCAGGATGAGTGCGGTGCGCCTCCCGGCATCGCGTGCGTCCACTCGGGCACCCCGATCGAGCAACACTTGAATCGTGCCGGTCGGATCCCAGGGCCGGCCGCGCCGTCGCTCGTTTCCGTTGAAACCTGGCGGGACGGTCTCGCCCGATGCGAGAAGCATGAGCGGCGTGAAACCGGCCCAGTCCGTCGCGTCGACCCTGGCGCCGGCGCGCGAAAGCGAGCGGGCAACACCGGGATCGGAGGTCCGCATCAGTGCACTCGTTCCCTGGTTGTCGGTAGCATTGGGGTTGGCTCCCTCCTGGAGAAGCAACCGCACGATGCCGGGGAGGTTCTGCGCCGCAGCGATACCCAGCGGCCCGTCACCACGAAGATTCCGGGCATTCGGGTTCGCGCCCGCCTGCAGGAGACGCTCCACGAGCTTCGCATGACCGAGCCGCGAAGCAAGCATTAACGCTGTCGCACCGTCGCGCCCCTTGACGTCGGGCTCGGCTCCTGCTTCGAGCAGCAGGCTGGCAGTCTCGACATGATTTCCCGCGAGGGCACGACCGAGCGCCGTGTCGCCGCCCGAGGAACGGAGATTTGCGTCCGCTCCCGCCGAAATCAGAGCTCTAATCACCTCCGATTGACCCTTGGGCGCGGCCGCAAGAAGAGGTGTGTCTCCGTCGAGTGGGCTCGTTTCATTCGGGTCGATACCCCGTGCCAGAAGTGCCCGCACCGTCTCGAGGTCGCCCCCGCGAGCCGCCGCCACGAGCTCCGTGTCCCCGCTCCCGCTGGAAAGCACCTCACTCGAGGAGGGCCGCACTCGCAATCGGGCCCGCCTTTCGACGTACTCGTCGAGCGATTTCAGAAGCTCGTCATCGCGCTCACCGCCCAGCTCGCTCTTCAACCCGTAGACGATCTTGTAGGCTTCGCCCGCACCCAGCTCCTTCTCGAGCTTCGTCCAGAGCTCCGTCGCGCGGTCGCGCCCGATCCGGGGCTCGAGATGCCCTCGGGCGCGAGTGGCGAGATCGCGTCCCAGAAACGGGTCGAGGATCTCGAGTGCTCGCGCCGGTGTGCCATCGGGAATCACGTACGTCGTGCCCGTCGCCTCGGCACCCCAGGGAACATGTCGAATTCCCTGAGAGCGCGTGAAGAAAGTCACCTTCTCGCTTCCACTCCCGAGCTCGATCGTAATCGCCGGGTAGTCGTCGGTCCGTGTGATGCTCGGAACGTACTCCCGTGGGAGCAACGGTGAGTCCATTAGCAGCGCCAGGAACGTGTCGACCGTGTCCAGATCGATGTCGGCCCGGGGTATCGCGATCTCACTGAAGCCGTCGCGGATTCCCTCCGCCCGAAAGGCGTCGCCGGCGCGCGTCAACATGTATTGTTCCTTCGCCTCGCTGCCGAGTCCCGTCCAGCCGAACTCGAGGTGGATGGTGTCCGATCGGGTGATGTGACCCAGAACCGAAACACTCGTCAACGGATCGGTTCGGGCATCCGCAGACAGAGTGATACCGGAAATCGACAGGCCCTGATCACGGTCGTGAAACGTGAAGACCTGCGCTTCCGGCTGAGGGCTCGGGAACACGAACAGCCCCTCGAGGACAGGATTGTGCTGGTCGAGGTGTCCTCCCTCGCGGGCGGCGCCACGCGTTTCGATGTGGTCGTAGCGATTCCCGAGGTTGTCGACGAGATACATGCCCCGGCTTTCGGAGTCAGACCCCTTTTCGAGCATCTTCCCGGACAGGCCATAGCCGGTCCAGGTGACGTGGAGCTGGAGCCCGCTTGTCGGGCTCACCGCGACCGAGCCGACACACCACCGCACGCCGGCGCCCGCGTCGAGCGGGAGCTCGGTACAAGCATTGTCCTGCCAGTAGGTTGCGGGGCCCATCGACGCGCTCTGCCATGGGGCACTGGGCGCGGCGATGCACACTGCGAGAAAGGCGAGGAAACAGGCGCACTTGGGCACAGAGCCTTCTCCTTGGTCTGATGTTTCTGGGAAATGATTCCGGCCGAACGATGTTCGGTTGGATAGGATAGTTCTATGGTAGCGCCGCGGCAGGCGCACGACAACTGGTGCTCGAACCCGCTAGGCCAGGCTAGGACCCCGCTTTCGGAAAGATCCTCTCTCCCTCGTAGTCCCTCAGACCACAGAAACCGGCGACCTCGAAACCATTCTCCTTCAACAAAGCCGCGGCACGCGCGGCTCGGCCACCGCCGTTTCAAGCGGTGAGGATGGGCTTGTCCCTTGGAAGCTCGTCGAGGCGGCCTTCGAGCTCGCCAATGGGGATGTTGACGTAACCCACGACCGTGCCGAGCTCTTCCAGCTCGGAGGGCTCTCGAACGTCGAGGAGAACAACGCCCGCATGTGCGAGCATGGCGGCCAGCTCGGCGCCCTCGACGCGCGGGGCTTCCTCAGCCGTCGTCGCGGCTTCGGCTTCGGCTGGCTCCGTCGAGCCCGTCTGCTCCGACTCGCCGCCGCATGCGACGAGACCCAGCGCCACCAGGACGGTCACAACAAGCGTGATGAACCTCCTCATACTTACCTCCTTCGCAGATGTATATCACTACTTCACCGCCGGGGCACGATGACGTAGAGCCTCACGGGCTGGCCTGTCCTGCATCCGCCGCCGTCAGCTCGACATGCACGAGCTCGAGTCGTGGCCATTCGTAACGGAGGCGATGCTCGGTTTCCATCGCGGTGACCTCCTCCGCCGGCTCGCCCTCTAGCGAGACCACCACCTTCGTGGCTCCAGCGAGGTTGCGAGGGCGAACGGCAAGCTCCACCGTCCCGTCCACCGCGAGCACGTTGAAGCCCGCCTCGCCGAGCATCGGCGACCGCTTGGGCGGTCGGTCGAGCGGCCAGTGGACACGATAGTCCCCCTTTGCATGGAGGCTCGCCGGTACCTGGGGCAACACGAGCGCCGCGACAGAGACGGAGGTCAGGGCTGCGACGGCGAGCCAGGCCCAATGGGGGCGTCGGTAACCACCCGCCAGAACGACCGCGGCCGCCACGACGAGATGAGGCTCGATCGGAGCACGTAACCTCGGACCTCCGAACCCGGAGAGCGCGGTCAAGACGATGTTCAACAGAATCCACAACGCAAAGATCAGCGCGACCGGGCGGCGTTTCGCCAGCACCACCCCAAGAGGGGCAAGCAACAACGTCGCGATGAAAAGGAGGTCTGCGAACGTATGTGCGGCGAGCTTCCACAGGGTGGCCCCGAACCTGGTCTCTGCCCCCAGGTAGATTTGAAGCAGCCGGCCTCCGTTGACATAGAAGAGCGACCGAGCGGTGGACCTCCAGTCGCTCGAGAGCGTGGCGGGGTTCGCGACGAAGGCGCGCACAATCGCTACCGCGGTCTCGACGAGACCAGGCGGTGTGTCGCCCACGTTACCGCCGTAGCGCGTCACGACGCGAAGCCCCCCGTGATTCTCGATGAGGGTCGGCTCACCGAGGTGAAGAGACAGAGCGACGCTATAAGGGATCGTGAATAACGCAAAGCCGGCCACGAGCGTCAGAACGCTGGCGGTCGTTCTCCTGGGCTCCCCGCGCAGCACGAGAATCAGAACGACGAGCGTCGGAACAAAGTAGACGGGCATCGAACGGGTGAGCGCGGCCAGACCGAAGAAAGCGCCGGCGCCCAGCCACAGCATCGAGCGTCCGGTTTGGAGCGCCCGAACCAGGAGGACGAAGGCGAGCAGAACGAGGGGAACGTAGAGCGCTTCCTGCATCGTGGACCAGACGGCGATGATGCTTGGAAGCCAAACCGCGTAAATGCCCGACGCAATGAGACCGGCTCGCTCACTGTGAAGCTGTCGACCCAGGTCGAAGAGAAGCAAAATCGAAAGCGTTGCGAGCAGCGCCTGACCGATTTGAGCGGTCAATGGGTAGTGAGGAAAAAGAGCGAAGAGCGAAAGAAAGAACGGGTAGAGCGGCGGCAGCGTGTAGTGCCTGCCCTCTACCGAGTGCCTGACCGCATCGAAAGACCAGTGCCAGCCGTCTTCGCCGCGAGCCAGGTCGAGAACCTTGCGCATGTAGTGGTCCGGATCCACCCAGGTGAACCCGGGATCTAATGTAACGTGCAGCAGATACGCCAGACGGAGGGAGAGGCCGAGAAGAACGATGAAGGAGAGGCAGAGGACAACCGGCTTGCGCATCAGCTCCGGTGGATTGTGAAGGATGCCGGCGTCTAAAGCGAAAACGTGGCCAGGGACTACTCGTAGCGCAGCGTCACCAAAGGATCCACTTTTACCGCCCGGCGGGCCGGAAGGAAGCTCGCGAGCTTGGCAACCGCCAGAAGAACGACAGACACGGCAACGTAGGTCGAGACGCTCGAGGCGTTGGTGACCTGTATGCCTTCGAGCTGGCTGCCCAGGAGCCGCACGAAGAAGACCGCACCGGCGATTCCCAGCGCAAGCCCCGCCACGGTGAGGAGCGCTCCCTGCTTGATCACCAGATAGAGAATGCTTCGTGGTTGAGCTCCCATTGCCATGCGAATGCCGATCTCTTTCGAGCGCTGGTTCACCGCGTAGGAGATGACGCCGTAGATGCCGACGCCCGCCAGCAACAGCGCGACGGTCGACAGCCCGGTCAGGATGCGCACGAAGAACGTGTTCTGGGTATCGACCTCCGCGATGACTGTCTCCATCGTCTTGACGTTGTCCGCCGGCTGATTGGGATCGACGTCCCAGACCTCCTGTCGCGCCGCGGCACCGATCGCGGTGGGTTCGAGGGCCGTCCGAATGGCGATCGAGGTTTCGCGCCGGGGGTGCTGGGCGTGGGGAAGAAACACATGCGGGATCGGGGGCGTGGGCTCGCGTAACGAGTGAGCGCTCGTCTGCACGTCGGCCGCGACACCGACGACGGAAACCCAGGGGGCGTCGGAGCTCCGGTTGCCGAGCTTGAACCGTTTGCCGAGCGGGTCGGTGCCGGACCAGTAGCGCCGCACCATCTCCTGGCTCACCACAGCGGCGAGGGGCGCTTCCTCGTTGTCCTGATCGCTCACGCCACGCCCCTGCAGTATCGGAATCCGCATTGTTTCGAAGTATCCGGGGCTCACGACGAGGTCGACGACGTTGGGGTTATCGAGCTCCTGCTCGTCGTAGAACCCCTCTATCGTCGCCCGCGCGGTCCCCGTTCGCTGAAAGGCGGTGAGCGGTAGCGTTGTCGTGGCGGCGGCCGATTCGACACCAGGAATCGCCTCGAGTCGTTCGAGGACAGCGCGGTAGAAGCGAACCGTCTGGTCGTCCCCGCCATACTCCGCTTCCGGCAGCGCGATCCGCATCGTGAGGAGCCCCTTCGGGTCGAAGCCGGGATCGGCGGTGTAGATGTGGAGAAAGGCCCGAATGAACGCTCCCGACGTTCCGAGCAGTGCCAGCGCGAGGGCCACCTCTGCCACCACGAGTCCGTTTCGCAGGAATCGGCGCGGCACCCCACCGCTACCCCCGCGACCGCCCTCCTTCAGCGTCTCGGATAGATTCGGTCGCGACGTTTGAAGGGCGGGGGCAAGTCCGAAGAGAAGTCCCGCGATGCCGGAAACCGCGATGGTATGTCCGAGAATCGCCAGGCTGAGGTTCATCTCCTCGGCGATGAAGCCGACGTTCGGGTCCGGGGCCAGCATGTTCTTCAATACCTGCATGCCCCAGATGCCGATGACCAGCCCAAGAACACCACCCACGAAAGACAGGATCACGCTCTCGGTCAGAAGCTGACGGATGATGCGCAATCGCCCCGCGCCCATCGCAGTGCGAAGGGCGATCTCTTTTTCGCGAACCGTTGCACGCGACAGCAACAGGTTGGCCACGTTGGCACAGGCGATGAGGAGGACGAACGTGATGGAACCGTAGAGCAGCATCATGGCCAGGGCAGCACCGTCCACGAGATCGTCTCTCAGACCCACGGCGCGAGCACTCCAGTCCTCGTTGGTGTCTGGATACTCGTCCGTCAGCCGTGCGGCAATCCCCTCGATCTCGGCGGAGGCTTCGTCGGCGCTGACTCCTTCGTTCAGCCGGGCCATCACGAAGAGCGTCCGCTCGCTCCTCGGCGAAACTCCCCTTTCGAGCACAATCGGAGTGTAGAGGGCGGTATTCCGCCTCGGGAAAAAGAAATCCTCCTTCGCCACACCGACGATGGTATGCGGCAGACCGTCGAGCAGAATCTGGCGGCCCACGGCTTCCCGACGACCGGCGAGCTGGCGTTGCCAGAATCCATGACTCAGGACGGTGACCCTCTCCCCGCCAGGCTCGCTCTCCTCCGGCCGGAAGTTTCGCCCGATAGCAATCATGTCGCCCATCATCGGGAAGAACCCCGCGGAGACTTGAAACGCGGGAATGCGAACGGGCTTTTCCGTTCCCGCGACGTTGTAGGACTGGTGTGTGCTCAGGCTGACTCTCGCTTCGAATCGCTCAACTCTTCGCGAACGACGCGACGTATCATGTCCTCCAGATCGCGCTGCCGGATGAACTTGGCAAGAGTTTCGTTTATGAGAGTCTGGTAACCGCGTGAGCCTGCCATCATCTTGAAGAACTGCACGACAGTGTTGTCGAGGTACATCGTGACGCGGGTCTTGCCCTCGGGCACATCTTCTAGAGCGGATCGAACTCGAGCGCCAGTGAGCTGCTCCGACGTGACTTCGGGTACCTCGGACAAATCGATATCCTCGTCCTTGGTTGCTCGGACGCGTCGGAAATCAGTTCGCGAGGCTTTGGAAGTACCCTTCTTGCTCATTTCTTGTCGCCTTTCTCATCGAGAAGACGCGAATCTCCTCATCGGTTTCCGTGTGCGCGATGACGACGACGATGTCCTTGAGCATACCCAGGGTGATGAAACGTTGCTCGCGGTATTCGAAACGAGCGTCCTTCACCGTCAGCGTGAGCCCAGCGAAAACTTTTCGAGCATCGACGAAGTCGAGACCGTGCTTGTTCAGATGCGATTTTGTAGTCCACAAGATCGGCCGACTCCGCGATGCGCCGAACCTTGACCTGCGTGAGGTCCGAATCCACCACAGAGCCCTGCTTCGGCCAGAGGATCCACAGTCCTCCCTTTTGCGCTTGTGCGGCCATCCGCACGATGCGCCGTCGTGCCTCCCCAGACGACTTCACGAACCACAGTGTGATGTCCGCGGCGCGGGTGAGTCGCCGGCGGAGGCTGGCGTCGCGCGGCAGCGGCCGAAGCGTTTTCTCGAAGCCGGGCGGTGCCCCCACGAGGGCCACGACGGAGTCGACCTTGATGCCGATCTTGCCGGGAAGTGGTTTTCCCGCGTAGCCCGCCATGCGGGAGGCGGGGACGACCGGGTCCTTTGGTGGATGCGAGATCGCCTTTTTTGAGGATCCAGTGAAATAGGCGGACGCGAGGCACGCGGGCGTTACGAGGAGGAGCTGTCGAGGCCGCTCAGAACCTGTCGCAACTCCTCGTTGAACGCGTCGGGGCGCTCGAGATGCAGGAAGTGGCCCACACCCTCCATGATCACCGCATCGAAATCCGCGTACTCCTGGTTGGCCTCGATGTTCGTCACCGGCACCATCGGCGGGTTGGGCTCGGCGTTGATACATCGGACGGGCACCTCCACCGTAGCCAGAGCGTCCTTCAGAACGAACTGGCTGATATCACCGATGATTGCCAGTGCCGCATCCCGATTCGCCGAGACGGCCTTCGAAACAACGAAGTCCACGACCGAGGGATCCGCGGATGCCATCGCAGACGTTAAGAAGCCTCGCATCGAGCCTTCGAAGTCGTTCTCGAGCCCCGCCATCATCTGCTCTGCCATCTCCTCGGGAAACTCGAACTCCACGTCGTGCAGCGTATCGACGCAGACCACACCCTGGACACGCTCCGGCATCAGGCGCGCGGCTTCCAGGGACACCGGACCGCCGAGAGAATGTCCGACGAGAATGACGCGCCCGAGATCGAGAGACTCCACCACTGCCCGAACGTCTTCCGCCAGCTGGGCGGAAGTCCAGGTCTCGCGATCGAAGCCAGAGGCGCCGTGCCCGGCGAGATCCAGCGTGACCACACGGTACTCGTCGGAGAACGTGTCGACTTGGTCGCGCCAGAACGATCGATCGCAGGCCCAGCAGTGGACGAAAACGAGCGCGGTGTCGCCGCTCCCCCGGACATCGTAGGCAATCGAAACGCCATCCGCAGCCTCGATCCGGCCTTCGACGACAGCGGCGGCGTCCGCTTCGGTTTCCGCGGGCGGTTCGTCCGAAGTCGGCTGGCAGGCGGCCAGAGCGAAAAGCAGGAACACAGCAAGCACTCTCATGGCGTCACTCCCGTGAGGCGGAGGTTACGCGGTGGCGCTTGGCGCCGCAAGCAACGTCGGTCCTTGGACGTGGCTCGGCACAGTCCCGCGTGCCTGTCCACAGACGGACAAATCGTGTCGCGTGAACGAGAAAGCACTGCAGGGCCGACGAGACAACTTTGTGCAATTCGTTACAAACAGGAGACTTGTCGAGTCGGACGGCATGGCACGCCGGTTGCTCTCACGCACCGCATGGACGAACTGCGACAGGACATCCAATACGGCCTCCGGACGCTTGCCCGCCGGCCCGGTTTCACCGCCGTAGCGGCGCTGAGCCTCGCCCTCGGTACCGGCGCCAACGTGGCGGTCTTCACGATCGTGAACGCGGTGCTCCTGAACCCGTTGCCCGTCGACAGGGTCGACGAGCTCGTCAACTTGTACACGACCGACTCGACCGTCGACATTCCCGGCTTCACGATGCTCCCGTTCTCGTACCGGAACTACGAGGACGTCCGAGAGCTCAACGAAGTCTTCTCGGAGATTTTGAAGGGAGCGTTACGAGGAGACGTGCTATCTGGCAGCGAACTGGGTGGAGGTGGGAGTGACTTCGGGCCGGGGCCGGATGGACCGGCACAAGAGAAAAGCCGAAGCGGTGAAAACATGCTTCCCAGTCATCGACCACCACTCGCGCTGCCAACGACAGCACGTGACTCGCGAGGCCTTTGATGGAAAGCCACGGCAGGATCAGGAACCGACTGTTGTTGACCACCCGGGGAAGGTTCTTCTGCCGCGTTGCGTCATCCCAACCGATGAAGCCGTCACGCGCCTGAAGCCACCGCGCCGCCGAGGAGAACTGCACGCACCCACAGAGCTCCCGCCGAGGATTCGACATCCAGACCAAGTACCGCAGGTGCGCGCCAAAGGCCACCTTGTGGCCCAGGTAGTGGTAACGCGCGACCAGTTCCCTCCATAGCGCTCGCTCCTCAGCGTTCGCCACCAAGCCCAGCATCACCGGAGCGACGTCCGATAGCTTGCCCTCACGCCGTGGCCGCTCGCGACCAGCCTTCGTGAGTGGATGCTCGTCGGTCCGCGGCGCCGCTGCTCGTGACGCGGGGGCAACGTCACCAGCCCCTTCGCTTCGACAACCTCCAGGTACTCGTAGCATTCCCGGGTCTTGAGATTGCCGTTCCGACGAACCCACCCCAGGCCCTCACAGATCGTGCGCGCCAGCTCGTGCCGGGACAGACCACACGTGGCGATGATCTCCGTCAGCACGCTCCATTCCTCGGCGGTCACGGTCGTGCCGCAAAAGGTGGGTCGCTTGGCTGCGGTGTCGAGTGCAGCGTTTCCTGCCTGGGTCACTGTTTTCCTCCCAGCCTGAGGTTACACAGTCAGCCAGCGTTTGTCCAGTCCTTTTTTCCCTCTCTCTCTGCCCGCGAGAAAAACAACACACCCGGCGTTCAGCTTACCGAATCGCCCCCACGTTCTCACGCACTACTACCGCAAGGACACCTTTAACTAGCTAGAGCCTGTTGCAAAAGCCCGTTAGCGCCAAAGAGGGGAAATATACGGTAGCGGGGGGTAGGACTACTTATTAACGCGAGCGCTGTTTCGGGCTTGTTCCAGAATGTTTTCCTTGTTCATGTCGCTCAGTTTGCGGAGAGACTTCTGAAGGCGCTGCCAGGCCTGAACGCCGTCGCGGATGCTCTTTTGAGCCGCTTTCGGCACGTAATAGCCGGTGGTTTTGGCCGCTTCGCCGCGGTAACTGATGTATAGGTGAGGGCCATGTTTGGGCCCGGGCCCGTGGCATCGACAACTGGGCGTGCCGCACGTTCGATAGCTTTCGGCGGGCGTGCCGAAGATAGCTCTACGAGCGTCGGATTGAATCTGGCGTAGGAGTTGATTTCGGCGCTTACTCCACGAGTCGGTTTTTGCGGGCATCCTGCTTGTCCTTGTCTTTTTTTCGCTTTGTCCGCGCGACGGATATGAGGTTTTGGCTGATCACACACCAGCCGACGTATCGCTTGAATCCGCTGTCACCTTTGTAAGTGGCGCGGAACATAGCAAAGCGATGCTTGAGAGTGGCGATCCGGGACTCGATACCGCCGCGCCATTTGAGCGCTCTGCGAAACCAGCGCTGTTGTTGCAGCTCGACCCGCTTTTTCGATCGACCTGGAGCTGGCAACGCGACTCTTTTGACACCGAGTTTTTTCGCCTGCTGCTCATTGTTCGCCGAGAAAAATCCCCGGTCGGCTGTCGCCATCTGGGGCGGCTGACCGAACTGCTCCGTGTGTTTGTCGAGCGCAGGCATCCACTGCGGTTGGTCAGCGGGATTGCCATCTGCGACGTCGTAGTGGCTGACGATGCCGTTTTCCACCTCGTCGATGCGGACCAGTCGTCCAAACTCCGTCGGCTTGGATGCCTTCCCTTTGCGGATCACCGCCGTATGTTCCTCAAAGATGCTCACGATCTTGTCGGGATAGTGACGCTCGCCCTCGAAAACGCGTGCCCGCGTCTGCGCTAACACTTTGCTGACGAGCGGCAAAAAGTGCTGTAGTTCGTACTCGCTCCGGGTGACGCTCAGCAACGAGCCCACGATGGGCAGCGATCCATCTTGAAGTGCCTGCATGACGGTTTCAGCTTGGCGAACCACGCCGCGAGCAATGCCCATCAACGTGCCATAACCGTCCTTGAACTTCTTTCGACTCGACTCGGTAAATGACTTACTGGCTCGCTCGATCTCGATAAGCCGATGTTTCACCGTCCGGCGGTGGTCGACCACCTTGAGCGCACCCTCAGTACAAGCCTTGGCGATACGCTTGAGGTTGCGGGTTATCACCCGAATACCATCACCAATCAGCGAGCTGTCCGTCGGGTAGTGAATATTGCTCTCGACCACAGTCGTATCGGTCCGAAGCTTGCGCCCCCTCGCAACACCCTCCTCATGCGCGATACCTACCACGCGAGCATGAATCTTCTCAGTTAGCTCTGGACTCAGCAGCGCGAGGTTGCGGCTGAAAGTGGAGAAATTGGGTACGGGGGCGTCGTCGAATCGGGTAAAGCGGCGATACAGGAGGTTCGAGCGCACTTCACGTTCCAAGTCTCGGAACGACCATCCCTTGATGTGCTTGAGCACACAAGAGCGCAACAACCAGTCGGGCGCGATGCCGGTTCGATTCGAAAGCGGGTAACGTTGCGCGAGTGATTGGTGGACCAGCTCAATTATCCCGGTGTCATCAAGAAGAGTGTCAACAGATTCGAGGAGGTCATCTTTGATAAGCGAGGCCTGCTTGCCGAAGTTTGACATAGAAGAGCGAGGACTGCCTTGTGAGCGTCCCGATCATGCCTAAGAGATCTCCTCTCTTAGGTATCATGTCAAGAAAAAAATCCAAACAATCACTAATAACGGCTTTAGGGAGTCAATCGGAGTCAAGCCCATTCTTAGTTGAAACTCTCCACGGCTCACGATTACGCGACCTTCTTCTTCGATACGGTTGATGTCTTCGCCTCGATCTTCAGTTCCCGCTTGAGAGCTTCGCGAAGCTTCGGGAGATGGCGGTATCCCACCACCTTCCTCAAGCGCGGTTCGATGTCCACGAGCGCCGTCGCCAGCCAGCGCTGGCGTTGGCTCGAGTTCTTCCAGTGGTCGACCTTCGCGCAGCGTTCCTCCACCAGGGCATTGACGGATTCAAGGCAGTTCGTCGTCTTGAACGAACGGCCCAGCACCCCGTATACGCCGAGTCGATGCACGCTCAGCGTCTCCTCGAGTCCTTCCTCCAAGCTGCCAGCTGCGGATTGGTTCCGCTCTTCTAACTCACCGTGAAGTTGCTCGAGCGCAGCGAGGGCGTCTTTGTACTCCGGCCTGTTGTAGGCCCTCTGAAGCCGCTTGCGCCACGACCCCTGCTCGCCCTTGGACAGGTAGCTCACTACGTTTTCACGTTTGTGCCACTGGCAGCGTTGTATCAGGGCCCGCTTACGGAATGCCTTCTTTACTGCCGCTTGGAGACCCTTGCCGCCGTCGATGATCACCAGTAGACCCTGGGAGATATCGAGTCCCCGCTCGAGCAGTGAACGCAGAAACGGCGTCAACACCTGCGCGTTCTCCGTGTCCGTCTCCACGAAGCCCAAGAAGCGTTTTTCCCCAGAAAGCGTAATGCCCAGCGCCACAACCATCGTGGCGTCGGCGAACGTCTTCCCGTCTAGAAACAGCGCCACCACATCCTCGCCGGATAGATCCCGTTCCTGCATCTCTCGGAGCTTCGTCGCGCTTGCTTCAACGAACTCTCGGGACACCGTCGAGCTCGACAGCCCGATGGCGCCCGGAATCGCTTCCGCTGCCGCCTCGTAGTTGCGACAGGAGATTCCGTAGAGAACTCGTTTCAGCAGTAGATCATTCACCTCACCGCCGTGGCTCAGCGCCTCGTACGACCGCAGCGGAATCTCTCCTCCCTCGATGCTCCGAACCCGGGGCACACGGATCGGTACCCGCTGGCCGGCAAGCCCTACCGTGCCCGGGTTGGTTCCGTGACGGCGACCACGCACCGACTCTTCCTTGCGAGCGTATCGCCCCCCGGCCAACGCCTTCACTTCGTCGTCGAGCAACTCGTGAACGCGCATTAGCCCCAGGGGGACCAACGAACGGATCATCTCTATCTTGGCATCCAGCTCGAGCTCCGCGTACTCCTCGCGACTCACGAGCGCGACCTCACCCAAACGACGTGACTTCTTGCGTTTCTTGACTGAACGTAGCAGACTTCCCATCTCGGCTCCTTTCTCTTGCCGCTTGATGTTGTTCGTTCAAACGTCATCAAACCACGGGGTTTGGAGCCGTTTCAATTCCCAACTAAGATTGGCACACTTTCGTCAATCGCGGAACTGCAGGAATAATCAGCAGATCGGCCACGGGCCAGACCGTCCGGGCGTTGAACCCAAAGGAGGAATGAGCTACGTTTTGCAACAGCCTCTAGCTACAGAACAAGGACTTAATGCTCTGGCTGTGCCTTGGCATCCGGACTGCAAGGCACGGCCCTCGTGGAGGTGGAAAAATGAAATGGATAGCAACCTTGCTGATCGTTCTCTTCGCGCTGCCCGCTGTGGCTCAGGTCTCCTTCAACAACGTCGAGGCCCGCACCACGTTTCGCGCCGCCCAGGAAGGTGACAAAGGCAGACTCTTCGTCGACAACGACCTGATCCGCTTCGCCGATAAGGACGGAGCCGAGTACTTCACCATACCGACGAGTGCGGTGACCGATCTCTTCTACTCCCGTGTCTCCGGCCGGCGCATCAAGTCCGCGCTCTTCATCTCGCCGCTTCTCTTTTTCTCCAAAGGTCGCAAGCATTATCTGACGCTGACCTTCGACGAGGGCACGAGCAGTGGAGCCGTCGAGCTCGAGCTCGACAAGAAGAACTATCGCGAACTCTTGAGAACGATAGAACAGGTGACAGGCGTGGCAGCTCAGTACGACCAGGAAGGTATCAAGGACGAAAAGCAGGACATCGCAATTCGAGAGAACACGCACGCCGTCCTCGAAATCTCATCCAACCCCCGATATGCGGACGTTCAGATCGACGGCGACTTCAACGGAAGTACGCCTCGCGTGAAGCGCGTTCTGCCCGGCGAGTACCGGATTCGCGTCGTCAAAGAGGGCTTCGACACCTGGGAAAGAACGATCGTGGTGGAAGCGGGCGAGAACGTGAACCTGCACGCCGAGCTTCGACGAAACCAACCCTGACCCGGGAGCAGGATCCTCGAAGAAGGTCAAATCGAGGTAGACCTTCTCGTCGGCCGGACAATAGAACGGGCCCGTGGCAGCGCCAGTGATCCCACAGGCGGAGCGCACGGCGTCCCGGAAGACGAGAGCTTCGCGTCCCGGTACTGCCCCGGAAGAACGCGTCAGGGCACGGTGCTACAATAAGAGTGTCATGAGCAGGGTCAAACGAATAGAACAGGAGGTCCAAGGCCTATCTGCGGAGGAACTCACGCAGTTTCGCGAGTGGTTTCTGACGTTCGACTGGGAGGCTTGGGATCGCCAGCTTGAGCGCGACGTTCAGGCCGGGAAGCTCGATTCCCTCGCTGACGAGGCACTTCGTGAGCACGCGTTGGGGAAGACCAAACCCCTTTGAAGCATCACGCCTCTCCTACCTTCTGGTCCCTCTATCATTCGCTTCCAGCGGATATTCAACACAAGGCAACGCAAGTATCCGGAGCGCTGCCGGTGCTGGCGAGCGCGCTGGCGCGCAACAGCGCGAGCTCGGGTGGGGCGGACTGGACATCTTCAGGAAGCTCATCGTCACGGACGGCGACGGTCAGGTGCTGGACGACGTGGCACAGATCGGAGGGAGCCTGCTGGGAAGCCTGTTCAAGCAGCGCTGATTAATTCCATGCCCGAGTTCCAGGAGTCCCTGTACAATGGCTGGGGACAGTTCTTCGCGGTCGACGAGATCCTCTACGAGCGGAAGACGGAGCACTTCGAGCTCGTCATCTTTCGCAACCGGGAGTTCGGCCGCGTCCTTGCGCTCGACGGCGTGGTGCAAACGACCGAGCGGGACGAGTTCATCTACCACGAGATGCTCACCCACGTCCCGCTCCTCGCCCACGGCGCTGCGAAGAGGGTCCTGATCATCGGGGGCGGCGACGGCGGCATGCTCCGTGAAGTTTGCCGTCATTCGAGTGTCGAGCACGTCACGCTGGTCGAGATCGATCCGCAGGTGGTCGAGCTCAGCAAGAAGTACCTGCCGGAGCATTCACAAGGCGCCTTCGACGATTCACGATTGCGCCTGGTGTTCCAGGACGGCCTGGACTACGTGCGCGAGTCGCCCGAGCGCTTCGACGTCATCATTTCAGACTCGACAGATCCGATAGGCCCCGGCGAGACGCTCTTCAGGTCCGAGTTCTACGAAGGGTGCCATCGCTGCCTGGCCGATGGAGGTGTGCTCGTCACCCAGAACGGCGTGGCCTTCGAGCAGCTGCAGGAGGTCACGACGACGGCACGTCGGATGGCAAAGAGCTTTCGAGACTGGACTTTCTACGCCGCCGCCGTTCCCACCTACGTGGGCGGCATCATGATGTTCGCCTGGGCGAGCGACGAGCCGTCTCTCCGGAGCATCGCGCGAGAGGTTCTGTCCGAGCGCTTGGCCGAAAGCGGAGTGACGACACGCTACTACACCCCGGAGGTGCACCGCGCCGCCTTCGCGCTTCCCCGCTACGTTCTGGACGCGATCTCCCAGGCCGGGGCCTAGCGCGCGCCGGCGTCCGTGCGGGCGCCAAGGATCTCCGAAAGCTTCGCCAGCTGCTCATCGAGCTGCGATCTCAGGCTCTCGTAGCGATCGTAGGCATCCTTGCCCGGACGCTGGTCCGCGCTGCTCAGATTGCCGTAGAGGTAAGAGAGCTGGTCGATGAGCATCGGCTCTGAGTAACGCCTCTCAGGTGTTACGAGCTCCTTCTCGACGGCCGCGAGCCCTTCCGCTTTGGTCTCGCTCGCCTCTTCCAGCGCTTTCTCCACCCGCGCCGCGGCGAGTCGGGCACTGCTGAGCGCGTCGCGTGCCTTCAGAACCAGCTCGGTCTGAGCTCTCATGTCCTCCGTCGTCACGCCGCCTTCCTTGACGACGCGCGGGTCCACTTTGGCCTCGAACGAAACGGTCTCGGTCCACTCGCCGAGTGTCAGGCGCGCTTGATAGGTCCCGGGAGGGATCATGGGACCGTTCAGTCCCGAACTCTCCGCATCCTCGTCCCACGGGCCGGGGTAGCGCATGCGCCAGCGATAGCGGTGCATGCCCGCGGTCTTCGAGAGTGTCGGGACACCCACGCGCTCGAGTCGCCACTCCCGCATGCTCGCCTCTTCCGGCTGTACGTTGCGCTCGCCTTCGCCGTCGCTCGCGAAAGCGCGGATGACGGTGCCGGCTCCGTCCAGGATCTCCAGCGTCACGTCGCCCGCAGGCTCACTGGCGAGGTAGTAGTCGATGTTCACTCCCGGCTCCGGGTACTGCGGCTCGTCGGGACCTCGCTCTCCCCTCCCCCGGCCGAAGCCATGAAGGCGGTACGGATCCTTGACCTGAAAGAGATGCGCCTGGGCAGAGGCCACGGTCTCGGACAGCTCGTGCAGGGGTGTCAGATCGTAGAGAATCCAGAAGCTGCGACCCATCGTCGACATCACCAGATCCTTGTCGACGATCTTGATGTCCGTGATCGGCGTTACCGGCAGATTGAGCTGGAACGACTGCCACTGGGCGCCGTCGTCGAACGAGATGAACATTCCAAACTCGGTCCCCGCGTAGAGCAGTCCCTCGCGATCCGGATCTTCACGAACCACGCGCACCGGATGGTCGCCGGGAATGCCGTTGCTACCGGTGGTGATGCGCGTCCAGCTCTCCCCGTAATCTTCGGTTTTGTAGACGTGCGGCTCGAAGTCCCCCAGCTGATAACGCAGGATGGAGGCATAGGCCTTCGCCGGTTGGTGCGGTGAGACCTCGATCGTCTGAACGCGTCCATACGGTCCGATTCCGGGTGGCGTGACTTCTTTCCAGTTCGCGCCATTGTCCCTGGAGATGTGAATGGGGCCGTCGTTGGCTCCCACCCAGATGACGCCACGCTCGTGAGGAGATTCCTGGATCTCGTAGATCACGCTGAAGTGCTCTTCACCGGTAACGTCGAGGGTGATCGGCGTGCCGGAGACCACCTGGGTCTCGGGGGTAAAGGCGGTGAGATCCGTCGATATCATCTGCCAAGTCCTTCCCCCGTTCTCGGTCGCGTGAACGTACTGCGACGTGTGGTACACCCGGTTGGGATCGTGCGGCGAGACGTGGATCGGAGCCACCCTCTGAAAGCGGAACTGAAGGTCTTTCGGGTTGTGGCCGTACAGATTCCAGAAGCCTACATAATACTGTTGCTCCTGACCGGTGCGCCGGTTGTAGAGACCGAACCGCCCCTTGCAGTCGGCATAGACGATGTCCGGATCTCCCGGCTTGGGGACGACCGGACCGGTCTCGCAGCCTCCGTGGGCTTCCCAGAGGGAAATGTGGCCTCCGGGCATGTAGCGAGGAGGGAGGCTCGGTACCGAAATCGTGCTGTTGTCCTGCTGACCCGCGTGCAACCGATACGGAAACTCATCGCTGATGTCCACCTGATACAGCTCGGCGGTCGGCTGATTGTGCTGGGTCGACCAGGTCTCCCCGCCGTCGAGGGTCACGTTGGCCCCGCCGTCGTTGGATTGAATGAAGATGTCTGGATGGTCCGGGTTGATCCACATGTCGTGGTTGTCGCCATGCGGCACCGTCTGGCGCTCCCAGCTCTTCCCGCCGTCTTCCGATTTGTAGTAGCCCTCCGCCATGCCCCAGAGAACGTCGGGATTCTTCGGATGGGCCTCGAGGTTACAGTAATAGAAAGGACGGTTCCGGATCGGCTGGAAGTCGGTGACTTGAGACCAGCTCTCGCCCCGGTTGTCCGAGCGGTAGACGCCCCCTTCGGTACCTGGAGCCTCGATCAGAACGTACACGCGTTCCGGGTCTGCCGCGGAGACCGCGAGGTCCGACTTGCCGCGAATGCCGCTCGGCAAGCCGTTCGTGAGAGCCGACCAGTTCTCGCCCCCGTCGCTCGTCTTGTAGACGCCGCCCTCGTCACCCCCGCTGATGATGGTCCAGGGCTTGCGCTCGGCGAGCCACATCGAGGCGTAGATCTCGTCCCGGTTGTCCGGTGCGAACTCGAGATCCACCGCGCCCGTCTTGTCCGAGATGTAGAGGACCTTCTCCCAGCTGGTGCCACCGTCCTTGGTCCGAAAGACGCCGCGCTCCGGGTTGGCCACGAAGGGATTCCCGATGGCCGCCACGTAGACCAGATTCGGATTCTCAGGATGGATCAGGACCGCCCCGCTGTTGCCGGTGTTCTCGAGACCGATGTGCGTCCAGGTCTTGCCGGCATCGGTCGACTTGTAGACTCCCCTCCCGATGATGACGTTGCTTCGGAGCCCGTCCGAGCCCGTGGCTACATAAACGATGTTCGGGTCCGAGCCCGCGACCCGGATCGCCCCGATGGAGCCCGTCGCGAAGTAGCCGTCGGTGATCGGATGCCAGGAAATGCCATAGTCCGTGGTCTTCCAGACCCCGCCACCCACCGTACCCATGTAAAAGGTCGAGGGTTGCGCACGGTGACCGGCCACCGCCGTGACCCGGCCCCCTCGGGACGGTCCTACCATGGAGTATTTCAGCCCGGAGAACAGATCGGGCGAGTAGGCCTCGTTGGCTGCCGCGGCGGCACCCGTCTCGAGAGCGGCGCCGGCGAGGGCCAACACCAGAACCGTCACCACCAGACCGAGTCTTGCTTTTATGGCATGCCTCCTGACCGGCGGAGTTTACTGGGAAGTGAGCGATTCAGACAAACCGGAGGAATATACTGCCCGGACGATGACCGACGTTCTCGAAGTCCAGGAATCTCGTGGAAAACTCATGCGTCGGAACCCATCCCGCAAGCGCGGCTCGTAGCTCCGCCGGAACCACGTGACCCCTAGCCGATTCGTGGCAGGCTCCGGCCGTTTGGAACTCGGTCCGGGACCGAGTCAGAATAGCGCAAAAACAACCACCTATTTTTACGTTCGAATGTTTTAAACACGAGTGTGTTTACATCACAAAACCTGAGGCATCATTACGGGCTGCGATTCAAGTACGAGAACTTCGCTCCCGGCTACCGGTCACAGCTCTCTGAACAATCTGCAAAACGGCTCTTGAACGAAGCGAGGTTAGCAGAGGCCGACGAATAGGCGCAACAGAAGGGATTCCGTGCGAAGGCAAAGCGAACGTGGGGCGCCCTCGCGCGACTTCCCCCCTCACCCGCCGCGCTGCGCACGGCGACCTCCCGCCTCCGCCTGCAGCTTCGGCGAGGCTCGCCGGAGTCGGCTCTACCGACGGCGACCTCTCCCCCCATTGGGGGGAGAGGTAAATTCGCCTCAGTTTTGCGCACCCGCCGGGGACAGCTCGAGGCGCTGCACCTTCCACCCGGCCGGCTTCTTTGCTAGATGAGCGGTGACCTTTCGGGGCTGGATCGGCGAGCCCGTCAGAAGGTACCGCTGGTCTCCTTTGATTCCAACGACGATGAGGTCGAACGTTGCGGACGCGGTGTCAGTCTCGACGTCGACCTCGATCTCCCGGATGGTGATGTTGAAGCGGTCCACACGATCGAACGCCTCGCTCACGCGCGCCTCGAGCGCGGCCCGATCGTCGTGGTACGGGTCCAGATAGCTGTCATCCATGTAGGAGAGGAATCCGGCCACGTCCTTCACTTCCGCCGCGGCGGCCGCCTCCGTCAACGTCCGCGTCACCCGAGCCTCCGGCGGTAAATAGCGCGTCCACGCGAAGAAGCTGATGACGATGACAGCAGCGATCAGCAGAATTTTCTTGCCGTGAGGTATCACGGATCCTCCGTCGAGCTGCTCCCGTCCGGGCGTACTTTGGTGCGGTCGATGACGACACCGGCGAGTGCACCGGTCAGCTGACCACGTTCGACGGCGAGCTCGCCGTTCACCAGCACATATTCGATCCCCTCCGGTGGGCGACCGGGCTCGAGGATCGTGGCGTGATCCTGAACACGTTCGAAATCGAAGACGACGATATCGGCCTTGTAGCCTTCGCGTAGGTACCCGCGGTCGGGAAGCGCGATGATCTGGGCGGGCAGGCCGGTCGAGGACCGAATGGCGAAAGGAAGCGTGATGACCCCACGCTCGCGCACGTAGTAGGCGAGCTTCCTCGGATAGGTGCCCCAGTAGCGGGGGTGTCGACCCGGCGGGGCCTCACCCAACTGGACGCCGCCATCCGTCGAGGTGGCGGTGAACTCCTGTCGCATGTAGTTCTCGACATCGAAGACGTGACCGGCGACCGGCCGGAATTGAACGCCGTGGGGCAGCTCCTCATCTCCCGCGAGGGCGAAGTCGACGAGGGTTTCGACCACCGACTTGCCCTTGTCCGATGCGACTTCGCTGAGGGTCTTCCCCACCAGTGACGGGTCCTCCGGAAAGAGAACGATGATGTGCCGATCGGCCCCTCCTTGGAGATCGAGGATGTGCCCGATATCTTCGAGAAGAATCGGACCCGTCTCCGGATCGTCCAGGTTGGCGCGGAGGTTCTCCTTGTAGTTGTCGAAGAGACCGGCTCCCTGAATTTCGAATCATCGAGACCACCCGAGCGGTCCGTTCCCGGCGGGGCGAAAGCCCACCGCGGAATGACACCCGCGGGACCGCCCCCAAAGGTTTCATACGGGTACTGGTCGAGATAGACCTGTACGCCGTCCGTCCGGGCCTCCTCGATGAGCAGTACGTCCATCGCAGAGTGACCCCAACTGGCCGGCCCCTTGGCCTTGATGTGACTTCCCACCACGCGAATCCCGGACTCGCGCCCGATGCGGATGGTCTCTTTCATTCCGTCGGTTCCGTTGAGACGCCACCCTTTAACCATGCTGGGGGTCTGCCACAGGGGGAGCGGCGATTGACTGCGCTGGTGCGCGTAGTAAAAGCCGTCGAACTCCGCGACGACCTTCGCCAGCTCGACCAGCTCTTCGGTATTGCTGAAGCGACCGGGTCGATATTCGGGTCCAGCGCCCATGCCCCAGGCACCCTCTTGCATGCCCTGACGGACCAGTTTCTTCATGCGGGCGATTTCGTCCGTTGTGGCTGTTCGCTCGTAGTCCTCGCCCATCACCTGACCGCGCACCGTCGCGTGCCCTACCATCGGCACCACGTTGAGAGCGGTGCCGGGATCGAGGTAGGTCTTCATCTCGTCCGCGACCGGCCAGACGATGTTGCGGCCGTCGGCGCCGACGACGATCGTCGTGATCCCCTGGATGATGAGGTTCGGCGCTTTGCGTGCCTCCGGCTCGTCGGAGGTGAGCGCCCGATCCGCATGAGAGTGCATGTCGATGAAGCCGGGCACCACGAACTTGCCCGATGCGTCGATCACGCGCCCGGCGGATCGATCGCCCAGCTTGCCCATGGCGACGATCGTGTCGCCTTGAATTCCGATGTCCGCGCGGTAGTCCGGACCGCCGGCCCCATCCAGGACCCTCCCGTTACGGATCAGCAGATCGAGCTCCTGGCCGCTCGCGCTCGTAGCAGCCGCGGTCAAGAGGGCGATGACGACAAGGGAATTGAAAAATCGGGACCGTCTCAAAGGATGCATGACGTTCCTCTGCAAGGACATTCCTCGGTACTGAAGAAGACGCATCGTAGCACCGGGGCAACCGACAGCGCGACTCGTTCGTTTCGCATTCGCTTCGGGTCGTTCTCTGCGCCTCCCGCCTTCGTCGTCGGCTTGGTTGTCGTCCGTCGCCGACTTCGGCGGGCCGCCGAAGCCTTGGCGAAGGCGGCTGCGTCTCTGCTTTGAGTTTCCGAAAGCAGCCGTTCCACGGATTCGGTGATGTGCGGTCCCCGATGTTTTTCTTTGCGTCTTTGCGCCTTTGCGTTTGAAATCTCCGAGCGTCCTTTCACG
Organism: Candidatus Marinacidobacterales bacterium; assembly: GCA_965237685.1. GTDB lineage: Bacteria > Acidobacteriota > Vicinamibacteria > Marinacidobacterales > SMYC01 > CBDEGF01. Next base: position 39,522 of record CBDEGF010000002.1, on the reverse strand, counting down.
GATTCAATTGGCCGTGGTCCCCTCCATTGATTCCTCCTGGGTTCCAGGGTTCCTCAATTCCGGGGTTCCGTGTGGTCTTCTTCCCGCTCTCGTCGAAGACATTACAAATCGTTCATGTTCCGGCAACCGGCCGGAAAGGCGGCGTCGTTTACTCTCGAATCGTGAATCAGATTCGGGAGGTTTCCAAATGACAACGATCAAAGCACCTGCTTCGAACGCGGCCTCGAGCCGATGGAGAGCGGCCTTCGTCGCACTCGCGGTCGTGAGCGCTATCGGATTCTGGCAGCTGGCACCGTCGTCGTCCGTTGCAGCATCACCGGCACACGATGACATCGCCCGCGCGGAACTGGCTCCGGCCAGCTTCGCGGACGTGATCGGGCCGGTGAAGCCGGCCGTCGTCAATATCTCCACTTCCGCCCGGCTGGCGCGTCCCCGCCGCGGCGCGACGCCGGGATCTCCGTTTCCGCCTGGCTCGCCCTTCGAGGAGTTCTTCCGGCGGTTCATGCAGCCCCAGTCCGACCAGGAGCGACAGGGTCCGTTGGTGCGAGGTGCGGGCTCCGGTTTTCTGATCGATCCGGATGGCTACGTGGTGACGAACCACCATGTGGTCGAGCAGGCGGAGAGCATCACGGTCACGCTCGATGACGGCTGCAAGTACGACGCGGAGCTTCTTGGCAGCGATACGAAGACGGATCTGGCCCTTCTGAAGGTGGAGGCGGAAGAAGCCCTTCCGTACGCCAGCTTTGGCAACTCGGATGAAACGCGCGTCGGAGACTGGGTCATCGCCATCGGTAACCCCTTCGGGCTTGGAGGTACCGCCACGACCGGTATCGTCTCGGCCCGCGGTCGAGACATCCAGGCGGGGCCCTTCGACGATTTCCTGCAGATCGACGCGCCCATCAACCGGGGCAACTCCGGAGGCCCGCTTTTCGACATGAACGGTCGGGTCGTCGGGATCAACACCGCCATCTATTCGCCCAACGGCGGCAGCGTTGGGATCGGCTTCGCCATCCCCGCCGCCCAGGCCGAACCCGTCATCGAGGCGCTTCGCACCGAAGGACACGTCGAGCGCGGCTGGCTCGGTGTCGAGATTCAACCCGTCGATGAGGACATCGCGGAGAGTCTCGGGCTCGAGACCGCCGAAGGTGCTCTGGTGGCGCGGGTCATGAAGGACAGCCCGGCAGAATCCGCCGGTGTCACCCCCGGTGACATCATCCTCGGCGTCAATGGCGAGCGTGCGGAAACCCTGAAGGACGTCACCCGAGCCGTGGCGGCCGCCCGTCCCGGCGACGAAGTGACGGTTGACGTCTGGCGCGACGGCAAGCGCGAGTCCCTCGCGGTGACGATTGGCGAGAGCGAGGAGGCCAGCGGACGGCCGAGCCGGCTGGAAGAGAGCGACGCGCCGAGCGGAAAGCTCGGATTCACCCTCTCGGAGCTGAGCCCGGAGTCTCGGCGTCGCTTTCAGGTGAGAGACGACGTCGAGGGCGCCCTTGTCGTGTCGGTGAGGCCGGACGGCCCGGCCGCGCGCAAGGGGCTGCGACCAGGAGATGTCATCACCATGGTTGGCCGCCAGCCGGTCCGCTCCGTCGAAGAGACGGCAACCGCCATCAAGGAGCTCGAGTCCAGGGGTACCCTTCTGCTGCAGGTCGCACGGGGTGAGCGACGGAGCTTCGTCGCCGTTCCCCTCGACTGATCCGGGAGTACGATAAGCTTTCGGGGCGGCGCTCACGCGTCGCCCCTTCTTGCTCATAGGGAGGTCATCGAACTTGCGGGTGCTCGTCATCGAAGACGATCGGGAAACCCTCGACTACATCGCCGCGGGACTCGAACAGAGCGGTCACGTCGTGGACAGCGCCTCGGACGGCAAAGACGGTCTGTTTCTGGCACTGGAGCACGACTACGACGTTCTGGTCGTCGACCGGATGCTTCCTGGCCTCGACGGCCTTTCCATCGTTCAGACGGTTCGATCGTCCGGAAAGCGCACACCGATCCTCATTCTCAGCGCCCTGGGTGAAGTCGACGACCGGGTCGAGGGTCTCCAGAAGGGCGGCGATGACTACCTCGTCAAACCTTTCGCTTTCTCGGAGCTGGTGGCAAGGCTTCTGGCACTCACCCGCAGAGGCGACGGTGAAGCCGTGGAAACGTCGCTCCGGGTGAGCGATCTCGAGATGGATCTCCTGTCACGTGTGGTGAAGCGCGCGGGACAAACCATCGAGCTTCAGCCGCGCGAGTTTCGACTGCTGGAGTGTCTCATGCGTCACGCAGGACAGGTCGTGACGCGGACCATGCTTCTCGAGAAAGTGTGGGACTACCACTTCGATCCGCAGACGAACGTGATCGATGTTCACGTGAGTCGGCTGCGGCGCAAAATCGACAAGAACTTCGACCAGCCGCTGATCCACACGGTCCGCGGCGCGGGCTACGTCCTCCGTGAACCCGAAGAAACTACTCAGTAGCGCCTCGTTCCGGCTGGCCCTCGCCTACGTGACCCTGTTCGCGAGCTCTGCCCTCCTCCTGCTCGGATTCATCTACTGGTCGGCCGCTGGCTACATGCTCCGTCAGGCGGATGAGACCATCGATACCGAGATCCGGGTCCTCGCCGAACGCTACCGCCTGACCGGTCTGGCCGGTCTCACCGCACTCATTCAAGAGCGTGTTCGGCAGGAGCCGCCTGGACCTACGATCTACTTGCTGGCCGACCTCTCCTACGCGCCGCTGGCGGGAAACCTCAGCCGATGGCCCGAGCTCGAGCCGGACGACGCCGGCTGGCTGAACTTCCCGCTCGGGATGGAGGGTCACTGGGCGCGAGGCAAGCCGTTTCGTCTTCGCGGCGGCTTCCACCTGCTCGTCGGGCGGGACATGTACGAGCTGGAAACCGTGCGCAGCCAGCTCCTGAGAACGATGGTCTGGGGCCTCGCGCTGACCGTCGCGCTCGCACTCGCCGGAGGCCTCCTCGTCAGCCGCGGGCGACTGCGGCGGATCGGAACCATCAACGAAGCCATCTCGGGAATCGTGACCGGGGATTTGTCCCGGCGGATTCCGAGAGAGCCTCGGGATGACGACATCGAGGCACTGGTCGAGCACGTCAATGGAATGCTCGATGAGCTCGAGCGACTGGTCGAGGGGGTCCGACGGGTCTCGGACAGTATCGCTCACGACCTGAGAACGCCCTTGTCTCGCCTCCGAAACGAGCTCGAGCGACTGCGCGCAGGTCAAGAGGACGAGCACCAGCGGAAAGCTGTCGAGCGGGCCATTACGGAGGCAGACGGTCTCCTCTCCACGTTCAAAGCGCTCCTGCGTATCGCCCGCATCGAATCGGGGGAACGCGGAGCAGCGGCCTTCACGATGGTCGACCTGAGCAGGCTGATCGACGACGTCGCGGAGCTCTACCAACCATTGTTCGAAGAGGTGGGCCGGACGTTTACGGTGGAGCGTGACGGAGGTATCACGGTCCACGGCGACAGGGATCTTCTGTTTCAGGCCATCGCAAACCTCCTCGACAACGCACTCAAGTACACGCTGGAGGGTGGCCGGGCCGCTCTCGCCCTGAGCGCCGAGGGCACCGACGCGGTCATCGAGGTCTCCGACGATGGCCCGGGCATCCCCGCCGAAGAGAGAGAGAGAGTGCTCGAGCGGTTCTATCGTCTGGACGAGAGCCGCGGCACTCCGGGCGCTGGCCTGGGCCTCGCACTCGTGACCACGGTGGCGGAGCTTCATCACGCCGAGCTCCGGCTGAGGGATCATCACCCGGGCCTCCGCGTGGTGTTGACGCTGCAGTCTCAGAAGTAGCGGCTACTCCAGCCAGCCATACGCATCCAGAAACTCACGGAACCGCTGGTCCTCGACCGACACCGCGGGAAGCCACGACCCCACCGGCGTTCGCACCCACCATGCGTCCTCGTCGAGTGGCGCGAACTCGTAACGGTACAGCTGGACACGAATGAACTTCGGCGGCTCGTCGGGAAACGGATTCTGTTCCATGAGGCTCAGCGTCCCGGCGTCGTTGTGCAGGAGCTTCCAGACAAGATGGGCGGACCAGGGATAGCGCTCGGGACTTCCCATCGCGGCGAACCACAAGAGCCAATCGAGCCGATAGTGGTAAGGCGTGATGAGACACGGCCGGCGATCGAGGCTCGTCGGCTTGCACTCGAACTCGTAGGACTTCCATTCGGTCGTTTCCGAGATGGCCTCGTCGGTGGTTCCCTCGAAGACGAGCTCCAGTCTCTCCTTGCCGACCACTCCGAACGCACCGTAGGTATTGACGAGATGGAAGCGATCGAAGGACGTGTTCATGGCTTGCCGCGACGAGAGAAGGTTCGCGACGGGATTGATGCTGAGGAGCGCCACAACGGCCGCCAGCGCGGTTACCGCGACCCGCTGTGACATCGGTGACGTGGGGCCTTCGCTCGCGCGCGCCGCTCTCTCCACCAGCGGCTCGGGGAGAACACGCTTCCAGAACGAATCGTCGAGGCAGGCAAGGGCCGGAACGATAGTGAGCCAGTTGAGAAACGACAGATTGCCGCTGGCAATGAGAAACAACTGAAAGCTCACCAGCAGAATCCCGGCGACGTGACGCGCTCGCCGAGGCCCGAACACGAAGAAGGGTGCCACCATCTCACTAAGGTGATTGAAGAGGACGCCCAGCTTGTGAAACCACACGGGCATGAAGTGGAGCACCGGGCTGAGAGGATTCGGGACCGGCTGGGTCTCGTAGTGGTAGGCGAGGCACGTGAGGTCGCTCCAGCACGGATCGCCCCGCATCTTGATGAGCCCGGCTCCCAGCATGATGCGGAAAATCAGCCAGCGGTACAGCCAGATCACCACGACCGGCGGCCGGCGTGCCGGAAAAGGGCGGCCATCCATGAGCGGACAGAGAAACACCGCTAGAAAGCCGGTCTCGAGGAGCTGGATCTCCCACCCGAAGCTGTACCAGTCCTGACCGACGTGAACGATCGAAATGTAGAGCACCCAGAGCTCGAGCAGAATGATGCCGTTCGCGTAGCCGAGAAGGACGATCAGCGAGAGCGCGGCGCCCAGAAGCGCCACCGCCACCAGAACACCGTCCGACGCGCTGAACCAGAAGAGCGTTGGAAGCTGGAGGACCGCCCTGCCGAAACCGAGGGTCGTTTCCGCCCGCTCCAGATAGGCAGCGACCGGCAAGAGACCCTTACTTCCGAGAAGCGGCAGACCCTGCATCACGAAGGTCCAAAAGGCCACCAGATAGACGAGACCGAGCAGACGAAGGATCACGTAGCGGGTCAGCCAGTAGGTGGAATCTCCGGGCTCCCAGAGCCGCTCCCAGAGGGTGGGTCGGTCGAGATCGATCAGGTCAGGTCGCTCGTCGGGATCGGCCAGGATGCTCACGCCGAGTGCATTCTACCGGTGAACGGGCGACGCTCAACGAGCAACGCCGCTGCGCCGGGCCTCCTCGAGATCCCGGTTTCGTCGGTCCTGCGCTTCCGCCGCCATCTCCCATCGCCCTCGTGCGAGCTCGAACCGAGCTTCCAGCGCCACCAGGAGCTCCGGGTTCGATTCGGCCACGCCGTCGGCAAGAAAGCCAACGGGAGACATCGCGTGACGCGTCACCGCGATGTAGTTGGCCGCGGCCGTGGACATGTCCACCGCCTTCGGCCCGGTGAACTCTACATAGGGAAGATCGTCGGTAATCAATGGAGCCGAGCCCGCAAAGGCCAGGACTCCGTCGCGATCCATCAGGGAAGCGCCTGCCGATCGCGCGAACGATCCGCGGCACGCGCGAAGGCGATACTTCCCAGAGCGATGCCCGCCAGGAGCACCGAGAGCATGGCAGTGAACGAGTAGGTATAGCCAATGAAGACGAGCGTGAAGAGCCGCGTCCAGATGACTTCGAGCCCGAGGGCGGCAAAACCCGAAACGGTGAAAGCGACGAGCGCCCAGCGAAGAGAGGAGCTTTCCGTCGCTTCCCGGTGCTCTTCTTCACTGAGTCGTTCCTCCGTCGTTCTCGTAGAAAGAAAGCTGAGGGCGATGGCGCCGACCCCACGAACAGGTTCACCGTTACCGCCATCGACGTTGTCGCGGATGTGCTGCTAACCCGCAGAAGCTTGTTTTCCTGCGAAGAAAGCTATCGAAGCCAAGAATCCCGTACACGGATGCTGAATGAAGCCAGGTCGAGCAGGAAGCCACGAAACCAGGAAGCCACGAGGATAAGGGGAGCCGGCCCTTGTCTCACTCCTGGTTTCCTGAACTCCTGGCTTCCTGCTTCACCTGGTTTCCTGACACGACCGTTTGCGGACTTCCTGGCTTCGGCGAGCAGAAGTCTCTTCTAGGAGCCTCGGATTTTCCTCAAAGCGTGCTTGGCTTCCGAGCTCAGATCTTCCGCCCACGGGTCTTCCGCCTGCGCTTCCAGGATGGGAACGAAGGCGCTGCCGTTCGTTCCCTCCTGCCCCATGGCACGGATGACGGCGATGTTCAGCTAACGATCGATGTACGGGAAGTGTTCAGGGTAACACGAGCTGCAAGAACACACTACCCGCAGCGAGCTTTGGTCGTTACACTAGAAGGACAGTCTCCCGGAGAGCCCGCGAAAACAGGATCCCCTTCGAAAACCATGCCCGTCAGTGGTCGTCTCGAGGACATGCCGCTTCTCGAGGTTCTCCAGGTCATTGCCTACTCCCAGCACAGCGGGCTGCTGAACGTCGCGGGACCGGACATCCGTGGCTCGGTCATCTTCGAGCGCGGCAACGTCATCGCGACAAACTCCACGTCGAGCCTTTCACTCCTCGTCAAAGCGGCGAAAGAATCGGGGCCGCGGAGCCGGCTCGCGCTCCGACGGGTCCAGGCCCTCGTCGCGTTGCGTGAGCTCTTCGATCTTAAGGAAGGCGTCTATCACTTCGAGCGCCGTCGCGACCCGACGCGGGAGCTGGAGGGCCTCAACCTCAAGAGCTTCTACGCGGAGGGAGGGCTCGACACGGGCGACTTGCTGCTCGTGATCGCCAAGATGGACGAGGAGCTGTCGCTGGCCCAGCCGGAGAAGCAGGTCGATCACAACCTGCGCCGCCACACCAGATTCGGTCCAACCGTGATCCGGGCAGAGCTCGCCGGCAGCAACGAGCAGACGTTCACCGGATACGTCACCAATCTCAGTCAGGGCGGTGCTTTCTTTCATGCAGAGGACCTTCCGGAGGCGAACACGGTCTGGGAGCTGCGCTTCAACCTTTCCGGCGATCTCGGCCCTTGCCAGGCGGCGGTCGAGGTCGTGTGGGTCCGCAGCGATGGACCGGGCGGGAAGAAAGGCGTCGGCCTGGCCTTCGAGCAACCGGTGGCGGAGGAGTTCGGCTCGAAGCTGACGAAGTACCTGGAGCGCTTTCAACGGCTCGCGGACGACATGGACCTGAGCACGTAGTTCGTTTCTGTCTCGAAAACCAGGGTTCTGCTCCACGCCGTGCCCGAGCCCGAGCCCCAGCCCGAAGGTAGCGCCTAGAAGGGTTGAGTAGCATGAAGCGTTGAGGAACGAATCCATTAGCGGGAGCAGCTCTCCCTCTTAGAGCTGTTTCGGGCACGGGCGTGGGCACGGGCTGGGGCTCGGGAGGGACCAGGGTCGCAGTTTCCGCGACAGGAACCAGTTACTTGGCGGGGCCGACCAGTATTGTGATCGGGTGATCGCTTCCCGGGAAGTGCGGCCCGATGCCCGCATCGACACCACCTTCCCGAAACGCTTGGAGAATCTCGCTCGATTGCCCGGCGGGGACCTCGGGTGAGAACCCGAGCACGACCCCCGGGCTCACCGAATCGTGACCGGGAAGAATGATCGGTGTGAACATCGTCCCGTAAGAGGGAGGTACTTGCCATCCCGCATCTTTCAGGACACCAACGATCTCGCGCGCGTAGGCACTCGTTTCCGGGTCGGAGGCGTTGACAACAACGGAGGCGGTGCGCCCGACGAAGCTCTGGAGAACCCCGACCAGAAGCTTGCGGTCCTCCGGCCCGATCTCCCGCCCGTCCGGCTCTGCAGACAGGTTTTCGATGCTCTCGCGCGCAGAGGCGAGCTCGCTTTCGAGGCTTGCATCTCTGCGCGCCACGGCCAGCCACGCAACCGCCACCAGGGCGGCGGCCAGAAACCCCGCCCGGGCGGCCAGCTGGTTTTGCGAAACGAGGAGGGCGGACAACGCCCCCGCAAGCGACGCGAGCAATGCCACTCCAAACGCGATGGCGATCGTCCAGTCGATCGCCTGCCAGGCTTCCGTGCCAGCCATTCTCTATAGTGTCCCGCGCGGGCGGGCCTTTCTTGTCGAGGTTTTTTTATTGTAACAGGTTGGTCAGGTCCCGGCCGCCATGCTAAGTCTGGACCAATGAGGAGCCCCTTTGAGCCGTTTCTGGAGGCCCACGGGGTGGTCGTCCTGGACGGCGCTCTAGCCACGGAGCTCGAAGCTCGCGGGGCGGACCTACGTGATCCTCTCTGGTCGGCGAAAGCCCTGGTGGAGGCACCGGAGCTCGTCCGCGCCATCCACTACGACTACTATCAGGCGGGAGCGGACGTGGCCACGTCCGCCAGTTATCAAGCGACGTTCGAGGGATTCGCCGCTCGAGGGATCGCCGCACCCGAGGCTGCCGAGCTGATGAAGCTGAGCGTCCGTCTGGCGCGCGAGGCCCGGGATGCCTTCTGGGAAGAGGCGGGGAAGGACAACCGGCCACGACCCATCGTCGCTGCTTCGGTCGGGTGCTACGGCGCCCATCTCCACGATGGCTCGGAGTATCGCGGAGACTACGGGCTTTCCGTCGGTCAGCTGGTGGACTTCCACCGATCCCGCTTCGCGGTTCTCGCCGAAAGCGGAGCCGACCTGCTCGGCTGCGAGACCGTTCCCTGCCGGCTCGAAGCGGAAGCTCTCGTGCGACTGTTCGAAGAGTTTCCCGAGACGCCCGTCTGGGTGAGCTTCAGCTGCCGGGACGGAAAACACGTGTCGCACGGCGAGACGCTTGCCGAATGCCTCGACCTCGTGATCGAACGGCCCCAGGTGATCGCCGCCGGAATCAACTGCACCGCACCCGGATACGTTTCGGATTTGCTTCGAACGGTGCCCGATGTTGCCCGGCCGCTCATCGTCTACCCCAACAGCGGAGAGCGATGGGACGGAACGGAGCATCGGTGGATGCCCGCGAGCGCAGGTCCCGAAATCGAGGCCTGCGCCGGGGAGTGGTACGCGCTCGGTGCGCGTATTCTCGGAGGCTGCTGCCGTACGACACCGGCGACGATCCGGAACCTTGCCGCCGGTCTCCGCGGCGAGCCGCCAAGGCTATAATCAGCTCCCCAATGACGCAAGCCATCGGCCGTCTCATCGCTTTCTGTCTTCTGGCTGCCATAGCCGCGGGCTGCCGGGAGCCCGGCGAGGGACGCACGCTCCGGGTTGCCAACTGGCTGCCGCCGTCTCACGTCCTCGTTCGAGGGGCGCTCGAGCCCTGGGCCCGCTCGGTGGAAGAAGCCACCGAGGGGCGTGTTCGGGTAGAGATCATGGCCTCACCCCTCGGGCCGCCGGGAGCTTCCTTCGACATCGCGCTCGACGGGCTCGCCGACGTCGCGTTCGGGGTCCACACTTACACGCCGGGAAGGTTCGTTCTCACCGAAGTGGCGGAGCTTCCCTTTCTCAGCGACAGCGCCGAAGCCTTGTCGGTCGCGCTGTGGCGCGTTCACCGCGAGCAGCTGGCGTCCGCGAACGAGCACCGCGGCCTCGTCTTGCTCGGTCTATGGACCCACGGGCCAAGTCAACTGTTCACGACCAGAGGCCCCGTCACCTCGGGCGAAGACTTGTCCGTGCTGAAGCTGCGCATCGGTGGCGAGATCGCGGCTCGCATCGCGGACGTCCTGGGAACGGTCTCGGTGACGACACCGGCCACGAAGGCCTACGAGACGCTCGTCACGGCGTCGCCGACGGTCTCTTCTTTCCATCGGAGTCGGTCGCCTTCTTCAACCTCGCCGATCTGCTCCCTCATGCGACGCTCGTTCCGGGCGGGCTCTTCAACTCATCGTTCTTTCTCGTGGTGAACGAGAGCACGTGGGAGTCCCTGACGCCGCGCGACGGGGAAGCGATACGAAGCGTTTCCGGCGAGGCCCTGGCCCGGCTCGCCGGAAGGGCGTGGGATGACGAAGACGAGAGAGGCATCGAGGCCATGCGGGCGGCTGGCACCGAAGTCTCTGTCGCGGACGGCGAGCTTCTCGAGGCGCTCGCCGAGCGCCTCGCCTTTCTCGAGTCGACCTGGATCGAGCGCGCGGAGGAAAAGGGTGTCGACGGAGCGCGTGTGCTCGAAGCACTGCGAAGAGAGATTCGCGCCGCCGCGGAGTGAGCGACGCGGTGCGTCAATGAACCGCCTCATGAGCTTCTTCCGCACCGCGCTCGGCGTTCTTGCCGCAAGCGTTCTCTTCACGATGATGCTTCTGACGATCGTGGACGTCGTCGGTCGCTATCTCATCGGCCGGCCGGTTCCCGGCGCCTTCGAAGTGACACAAGTCCTCATGGCGGTCCTGATTTTCACGGCGCTGCCGCTCGTCTCGGCCCGGCAAGAGCACGTCGAGATTGCGCTCTTCGAGCGCGTCCTCCCGGCGTGCGTTGCCGCCTGGCGAAACGCCGCGGTTCACCTGCTGGGAACCGCCGTCGCCGCGCTGGTGGCCTGGCGACTGTGGCTTCAGGCCGAGCGACTGGCAGACTTCGGCGATCGGTTCGCCTTCGTTCCCCTCTCGAAAGCGGCGGTGGCGTACCCCTTGAGCGCGCTCGCTGCGATCACGGCTGTCGTATTCGCAGCTCACCTGGTCACGAGCTTCACCAGTGCGCGCTCGGGGTTGTGAGTGCCTCGTTCATCGGCTTCGTTGTCCTGCTCGCGCTCCTCTTCGTCCGCGTTCCCATCGCCGTGGCACTCACCGCGGTAGGTCTCTTCGGATTCGCGCTCATCGTCGGGTGGAATGCGGCTCTATCCATGGTCGGTCAAGTCACCTTCGAGACCGGACTCAACTACGAGCTCTCGGTCGTACCCCTGTTCGTCTTGATGGGGAACTTCGTGACGCGCGCCGGCCTCTCCGAGGAGCTGTTCGCCGCGTCGAACGCCTGGCTCGGCCATCGGCGCGGGGGATTGGCTATGGCCACCGTCGTGGCTTGCGGAGGATTCAGTGCGGTCTGCGGCTCGAGCCTCGCCACGGCGGCCACGATGTCGAAAGTCGCCATCCCGTCGATGCGACGCCTCGGCTATGCGGACTCACTGGCGGCGGGTTCGGTGGCCGCGGGGGGCACGCTCGGGATCTTGATACCGCCGAGCGTGATCCTGGTCCTCTACGGCACGATGGCGAGCCAGGATATTGGCCTGTTGTTTGCTGCGGGTCTCCTGCCAGGAGTGGTGGGCATCCTGTTCTACGTGGCGGCCATCCAGTGGAGCACCCGTCGCGACCCCTCCCTCGGGCCACCGGGCGATCGGATGTCGCGCGCAGATCGTGTCCATGCGCTCGCGCGCGTCTGGGGGGTGCTCCTGCTGTTCGTCATCGTCATGGGTGGCATCTACGCCGGAGTCTTCACTCCGACCGAGGCCGCCGGCATCGGCGCGGGAGGTGCGATGGCGTTCGCGCTCGGACGGCGCCGCCTGTCCGCATCTCTCGTCTACGAGATCCTCGTCGAATCGGCGCGAACGACGGCCATGCTGTTCGCCTCTCCTGTCCTTCCTGTGGAGCGATCTAGCTCGAAATGTGCGCAACTAATTGAAGCTAAGTACCTTATCGGCGAGAGCTCTCCTTCGATTCTTGATCTCCGTTTGAACCCTTTGTTCGGAGCCCCCGCCGGAGGCTCCTTCGTCCGTCGCCCACACTGCTGCTGACCACGGAGCGGAGCCGGGGTCAAGGCCGGCGCAGCCGCCGAGCGCAGCGAGGGGAGCCTTTACCCCGGCGAGCACCGTGGTCCGCTGGATGGGCGATGGCCGACGCCGCCTCCTTTGGATCCACAGAAAGGGCAGGAGAACTTGCTGTTCTTCGTTCTGATGGGAGCTTTGATCTTTTCCGATTTCATCAACGTAGCAGGATTCCCCGCCGCGCTCGCCGAAGGAGTCTCCGGACTCGCCGCGCCGCCGCTTCTGGTCATGGCCGTCATCGTTCTCATCTACCTCACGCTCGGTTGCGTCCTGGAGAGCCTGTCCATGGTCCTGCTGACGGTGCCGGTCTTCTATCCGGTCGTGCAGAGTCTCGGCTTCGATCTCGTCTGGTTCGGGATCGTGGTCGTCGTCGCGACGGAGATCAGCCTGATCACGCCGCCCATCGGCCTCAACGTCTTCGTCCTCAAGAGCGTCCTGCCGGACATCGAGACGGGAACGATATTCCGTGGGGTGGTTCCCTTCTGGATCGCCGACATGGGCCGGCTGGCGCTCATCGTGCTCGTGCCGCCGGTAGCCTCATGGCTCCCACGGCTTCTTCGGTGAGGCGGGCTTTTCATTGCAGTACTTCTGGATTTCTCCGAAGAGCTCAGCGCAATAGTTGTCGCTCAAGCTGCGATCGCTGCACTGCCTGATACGCCACTGGGCCGAGGACACGAATTCCTCGACGCGGGGGACGTTCGTGCAAAAACCCTCGTTCGGCCGGCTATTCTCGAGACAGGCCGAAAAGAACAAGTTGTTCGAGACGTAGCAGGTGAACGCGCCGCACTGGCCATGGCGGGTCAGTGATTCCTGGAGGCACCCGGTGTTGTCCGTCTTCTCGCCGAACGCCAGGCCTGCGTCACGGTTCTCGCGTGCCTGGGCGATGATCGCGTCCTTGTTGTTAGCCCACCAGAGTGCCCCGACGCCGATGAGAATCAGCCCCATCCCGACGAGGCAGGCGGCCACGATGAGGCAGCCCTTTGCAGTCTTCGACATCCCGATTCTCCTCCGTGCGAGACGGAAACCCTCGCACTACAAATCGCCGGTAAAGTTGTTGATGGAATCTGTACTGGAAATTATACCGCCTGAAAGCGGCGGAGTCACACGGCGTCCAGGAATCATTAGTTATTCTTCCGCCCGGCGGATCTGTCAAGGCAGCGGACCCTTCACTTCGTATAAAGTAGAAGGATGCGCTGGCCCTCGTGGCTCGTCACCGGCTCGACCCTCCTGCTGCTCGCGAATGGTCTCTGGGCGGAGAACGTCGAGCCGCTTCACCGCCAAGCTCGGCTGCGCCGGCCGCTGGCGCTGGTCATGTCCGGAGACTATCTTCTCGCCGCCAATCGAAGCGGCTCGGTGAGCGTCCTGGACGTGCGACGCCTGTCCACGCTCGGCGAATACCGCGTTGGCGAGCGTCTCTCGGCGCTGGTCGCCCTTGATGATGCGGAGGATGACGAGGGCCGGCTGCTGGCTCTCGATGAGCGGGCCCATGCGCTCCTTGTGCTCACGCGGGACCAGGAAACGATCACGCTCCGCCACCGCATTCCAGTGAGTCCGTACCCGGTGAGCCTCAGTCTCATCGATTCGGGCGAGCGCGCGATCGTCGCCGGTCTCTGGTCGCGACGACTCGACCTTGTCCGTCTGCCGGACGAGGGGTCGCCGCGAGTGGCCGACTCGCTTCAGCTTCCCTTTGCACCTCGCCAACAGGTCGTCCTTCCGGGCGACGAGAAACTGCTGGTCGCGGATGCCTCCGGGGGTCGCGTGGCACTCGTCGACGTGCCGGCGTTCGAGCTCGAACGCGTCCTCGAGCTACCCGCCCACAACATTCGGGGCATGACCCTCTCCGAGGACGGCAGACGTGTCCTGCTCACCCACCAGAGCGTCGATCGGGCGGCCAAAACGAATCGGGACGACATCATATGGGGCGTCCTGATGGCGAATCGCCTGACGTCGCTTCGGATGGACTCCCTCCTCGACGAGACCAGGGATCCGCTTCGAGGCGCCCGCCAGATGGATCTCGGCGACTTCTTCGCGACGTCTGGCGACCCGCAGCAGGTAGTTGTCACCAACCGTGAAGTCGTCGTGGCTCTCGGTGGCGTCGGGAAGATCGGCATCGGACGCGAGCGTTGGCCCCGGCTGGATACGGTGCAAGTTGGCCGACGGCCTACGGCGATCGCAACCGACGACGATGGGCGTGTCTACGTGGCCAATACCTTCTCCGACTCGGTCACCGTGGTGGATTCCCGGGCGCGCAAGCCTCTGGGCGAGATCGCTCTCGGCCCGATGGCGGAGCTCTCCGATGAAGACAAAGGCGAGCTTCTGTTCTACGACGCCACGGTATCGCTTCGCGGTTGGATGAGCTGCAACACTTGTCACAGCGACGGTCATGCCAACGGCCAGGTAACCGACACGCTGGGCGATGGCTCTTATGGAACACCCAAGCGCGTTCCCTCCCTGCTCGGCGTTGGGCGCACCGCACCCTACGCGTGGAACGGCATGATGCCGACACTCGAGGCGCAGATCGCCAAGTCGCAGCGAACGACGCTCCGGGGACGTGAGCTCTCCGCCGGGGAGATCGCAGCGCTTGCCAGCTACCTCCGCACGCTCGAGCCGCCCGAGCTACCCCCGGACGGCGACGCCGAGGGTCTCGGTCGCGGTGAAGTGGTCTTTCGCGAAGCCGGCTGCCACGGCTGTCACAAGGCCCCGACGTATACGTCGAAGTTCTCGAGGGATGTCGGACTCAAGGACGAGGCAGGCAATCGACGCTTCAACCCACCCTCCTTGCGGGGCGTCCGGCATCGTTCGTCGTTTCTTCACGACGGGCGAGCGAAGTCGCTTCGAGACGTCTTTGCCGTGTACGGCCACCCCGGACTCGAGCTATCCGCCCGGCAGATCGATGACTTGCTCGTCTATCTGTCGAGTATTTGACGATCGCCGATCGAAGCTGCGTCAGCCCGTCGGTTTCTCGAACCCGGGAGGATACCACCGCCCCGGTGGCTCCCAGACTCCATCGTCGTTTTGAACAGTGAGCACCCGGACACCGTCCTCGGTGACCGCGAGGGTGTGCTCGTACTGTGCTGAGAGCTTGCCGTCGGTGGTGACCGCCGTCCAGCCATCGTCGAGCAGTACGCACTCGTAGGTCCCGAGGTTGATCATGGGCTCGATGGTGAAGACCGTGCCGGGCGTCAGGCGACGGCCACGACCGGCGGTGCCGAAGTGCGGGATCTGAGGTGCCTCGTGAAAGCCTCGTCCGACGCCGTGCCCCACGAAATCACGCACCACCGAATAGCCGAGCGGCTCGGTATGAGACTGAATGGCGTGGCCGATGTCTCCAATGCGAGCTCCCGGTCGAACCGCCGCAATCCCTCGCCGATTCGCCTCCAGGGTGGCGACCAGCAGCTTCATCGTTTCCTCGCTGACCTCTCCCACCGGAATCGTCGCGGCGTTGTCGCCATGGAAGCCATCCAGGATGAGCGTGACGTCGATGCCAACGATGTCGCCCTCCTTGAGCACCTGTTTGGCGTTCGGTATTCCGTGACAGATGACTTCGTTGACCGCCGTGCAAATGCTCTTGGGGAATCCCCGGTACTGATAGGGGGCGGCCACCACACCGTGCTTGCGGGCGAAGTCGGTCTGCAGATCATCGATGTCCTGGGTGGTCATTTCGGGTACCACCTGGTGCACGATCCACTCCAGGCACTCCGAGGCCAGGCGACCGGCGCGGGCCATGGCCTCGATGTCGGCAGCGGTCTTGGTGAAAACCTGACCACTGGTCTCGTAGAAAGTTGCGTTGGTTGTCAAGATGAGCGACTCCCGGACGACGTCTTTCACCATTATAGGGTGAACGACGAAAAACCGTTCTACCAGCGCGCGATCGACGAGCTCAAGAACCGCTGAGCACGTTGCGGTAGAGCTCGCGGACCACGGCCGTCTTCGCTTCACTCGCGGCCATCGAGCTCAAACTCAGGAAAAGGACGCCGGTGGCGCCACCGCGTCGAGCGCCCCGGAGGGCGTTTTCGAGCTCGGTCGCAGTGACCGCTCGCGGCCGGTCGAAGGCTTGAACGATCGGCCACACCCGAGGCGCCGTCTCTCCCGCGGTGCCGAGTCGTTCCGTGAGCCACCGAACGTTCTCCGTCACCCACGTTCCGGGATCCCTGTCCAGTCGGCCGTGGTAGAGCATGGGGCTCATCACGTCCCCTGCGGCATCCATCGGCCAGGCATCGAGGTGTTCCCGGATGGGCTCTTCCTTTTCCCCCACACGCCCAAGAAGCCAGCGTCCGCCGTTGAAGGTCGGAAAATCCACGAAAACCCGGGCGCCTTCGGAGCGGATCCGCGCGACCATGTGTTCGTTCACGGAGCCGGCGGGAACGAAAACGGCATCGACTCCGATGTCGTCGAGGCGGGCGCCCGTTTTCCAGAAATCGCTCGGGTCACCGTAGGCTCCCCGCACTTCGACAGGGGATAACGGCGTCGACCAGGCGGCGTGCCGAGCGCCCGATGCCAGAGAGGCAACCACGCACAAGAACGAGCGCCGATCCATCGTCTACCGCCGCGTTCGCCTCGCCGAGCCGGGCGCCGCGTACGGATTCGACCCGTCGCGCTCGCCCTCGATCGAGGCGAAATCCTCGACGACCTTCGCGGCTTCGGGATCGAAAGCACCAACGAGCGCGGGACGCGTCATGAAGATGAGAAGGACAATCGGATAGCCGAGACCAAAAACGCTGCCCATGACACCACCGACGAGACCCCCGATCAAACCCGCCGCCTCCGGACCCTCCGCCTGCTTCACCTGGTCCCACATGGGCCCGTAGATGAAAAGCGTGGCAAGGAAGAGCGACAGGATGTTTGGCAGCCGGCTCCTCCGATGTTGGTTTCTTCTGACTGGTAGCTGGTGCCGCGGTGTATTGCGTTAGGATGGCCGAGCACTGGAGGTGCCCCATGAAACGTCTCTTGGTGGCGACGGCCGTTCTCTCTTCTCTCTCCTGCGCTCCGGCGAGCGACGTGCCGGCCGACGTGGACCTCGTTCTCCTTGGCGGGCGGGTCATGGATCCGGAGAGCGGTCTCGATACGATCCGAAACGTCGCCATCGCCGATGGCGCAATCGTTGCCATCTCCGAGGGACCGCTGGAAGGCGAGGAGAGCATCGATGCAAGCGGGCTCGTGGTAGCCCCCGGCTTCATCGATCTTCACGCGCACGGGCAGGATCCGGTCAGCAACCGACTCCAGGCGGCCGACGGCGTGACCACCGCTCTCGAGATGGAGATCGGCGTGTACCCGGTCGGTGCCTGGCTTGCCTCTCGCGAGGGCGAGGCGCTCATCAACTACGGAGCGACGGTCAGCCACGTGGGCGCCCGAATCAAGCTCTTCCACGACATCGACATCGGAAGCTGGGCGCTCAGTGACCCGACGGATCCGAACCGGGTGCGGCTCATGCACGACACCGACTACACCTACAAGGAAACCACCGCCGAAGAGCTGGAGACGCTCGAAACGATGATGGTCGACGGGATCCGCGAGGGGGGCCTCGGATTCGGATTCGGCATCACCTACTCTCCTGGTGCCTCGCGAGAAGAGATCTTCCGTCTTTTCGAGATCGCTAAACGAGAGGACGTCCCGATCTACGTGCACGTTCGGGGTGAGAACTCCGGCGGCACGGTGGGTGCGTTTCAGGAAGTCATCGCGAACGCCGCTTCGACGGGTGCCTCCCTCCACATCGTCCATATGAACAGTAGCGCCGACGAGCTTGCGCGGACGACGTTGAAGATGATCCGGGGCGCCCGCGAGCAGGGTCTCGATATTACGACCGAATCCTATCCTTACACCGCGGGGTCGACGCGCCTCGAGTCGGCGCTTTTCGATTCGTGGCAGGGTCTCTCGGACGAGGAATATGGTCGACTCCAGTGGGCGCTAACCGGCGATCGGCTCGACGCGGCGAGCTTCGAGCGGTTTCGCGAAGAAGGAGGCTGGGTCATCATTCACGGTCGCTCGGAAGAGACGAACGAGTGGATCGTCGCTCAGCCCGACGTCATCGTGGCGAGCGACGGCATCCCGTTCGTCCACGGACCGGCGCACCCGCGGGGCGCCGGCACCTATGCTCGCATCCTCGGACACTACGTGCGACAGCGGCAGGCGCTCTCGCTCATGGACGCCCTGCGCAAGATGACACTCTTGCCGGCCCGAAGGCTCGAAGGGGCGGCGCCGCAGATGAAAAGGAAAGGGCGCGTGCAGGTCGGAGCCGACGCGGACCTCACGCTTTTCGATCCTGAGACGGTCCTCGATCGCTCGACCTATGAACAAGGAGACGTCCCATCCGCTGGCATCGTGCACGTGCTGGTGGGAGGTACGTTCGTCGTGAAGGACTTGGAGATCGTAGATGGGGTGTTTCCGGGAAAAGCGATTCGGTCGAGCTCGAGTGGTTCCTGAACAGTGGATCCGAGAATCGGACCTAGTATCGCTTTTGCGTGGAGCCGTGACGGGCGGCAACCTGTCGAGGTGAGGCGGGGCCTCGCAACTGTCGCCGAGGAGACGTCGGGCTCGAGGGTCAGAGTGGTCCTCATGTACGCATCATGATGCGTTCGGCCGTTGATGTCGAGATGTCTAGTCGAGACCGAACGTGAACACCACGTTGCCTGCCGCGATCGTGATGAACTGCTCGCCGTTCACCGCATACGTGATCGGCGCCGAGTGGACCCGGGCGCCGACCGCAATGTGCCACAGTTCCCGCCCGGTCTCGGCGTCGAGCGCGAAGAAGTAGCCGTCAACGGTGCCGCCGAAGACGAACTGGCCAGCCGTCGAGAGCGGCTGGATCTCGAACTCCCAGCGCAGATCGCCGCTCCGCGGATCGAGAGCCCGGATGGCGCTCTTGTATTTGTCGGTGGGCTGCACGTTCGAAGCACCGCCCCCGGTGTACTGCTCGCCCTCGCGGTACTCCTCCTCGCGAATGAAGAACTCTTGCTCCCCGTCGTAGGCGTTCACGTAAAAGAGCTCTGTCCTGGGGCTGTAGGCAGCCGACCACCAGTTGGTGCCGCCGCTTACCGGCGGCGACACGATGTTGCCGTCGGGCGTGGGGAGTTTCCCGGGCGCTCGGATGGGCCGGCCGTTCTCATCGAGACCCGTCGCCCAGGTCTGCTTCGCATCCGGGTGCCCACCAGGAACTCGCCGGTCTCGCGATCCAGCGTGTAGTAGAAGGCGTTGCGGTTGGCCCACATCATCACCTTGCGCGGCTCGCCGTTGAGCTCGAGCTCGGCGAGGATCGGCACCTGGATGGCGTCCCAGTCGTGCACGTCCCACGGCGTGAACTGGAAGTACCACGCGAGTTTGCCGGTGTCGGCGTCGACCGCCAGGGCGGAGTCGGAATAGAGGTTGTCACCCAACCGCACTTCGCCGTTCCAGTCGGGGCCGGGGTTTCCGGTGCCCCAGTAGATGAGGTTCAGTTCGGGATCGTACGACCCGGTGATCCAGGTCGGCGCTCCGCCCGTGCGCCATGAGTCGCCGGCCCACGTCCCGTTGTCGGGATCGCCCGGCCAGGGGATCGTGTACAGCCGCCACGCGCGCTTGCCGGTGTGGGGGTCGTTATCGAGGCATACGAAATCGAGCGGCCAGAGAAGCCGGCGATGGCGGAGATCGTCACGGACGGCGACTACCGGTACGCACCCGATGGTTTCGGCGACGAGATCGTCGGGTGTCCCGAGTGTCGCGTTGTTCCCGATGAGCCGGGAAGCTACCTTCACGAAGGTCCAGAGCCCTACCAGATGCCGCCCAGCTACTTCCTGATCCGAGGCGATCCGTTCAGCAAAGGATCTCAGATGTTTGCCCGGGTTCGTCACCGTGGCCACCTACGGGGATCCGCCCACGGAGGTCCCCCGCCTCGACGGTCGCACCTCGGGACGCCGTCTCGCACTCGCGGAGTGGCTCGTATCACCTTCGAACCCTCTGCCGGCCCGCGTGATCGTCAACCGAATCTGGCACCACCATTTCGGGCGAGGCATCGTCGCCACGCTCAGACAACTTCGAGGCCCGGATCGATCGCGCGTATCGGATCGCGCTCACCCAACCGCCGACGGGGGTGGAAGCCGCGATCGTGCTCGAGCTGGTCGAGAACGGTTCCCTGGTCGACCTCACGCACGTGATGCTGAACCTGAACGAATTCCTGTACCTGAGGTGACGTCATGAAGAAGACGTTCTGGTCGCGCCGCCGCTTCCTGTTCGAGTCCGGCGGCGGTATCGCCGGACTGGCGCTGGCGCATCTTCTCGACCGCGACGGGTTGCTGGCCGCCGAGCGGTGCCATGCCCCCGTCGACGGCAACTCGTTCGCGCCGAAGCCGCCACACTTCTCGCCGCGTGCCACCGCCGTCATCTCGCTCTTCATGAGCGGCGGCGTCAGCCATCTCGATACGTTCGACCCGAAGCCGGCACTGAGCAAGCACGCGGGAGAGCCTCTCGACGACAAAGTCGACGGCAGCATCGTCGTGCGCCAGGGCTTCCCGGGTCCGTTGATGCCGAGCCCGTTTGCGTTTCGCAAGCACGGCCAGAGTGGCATCGAAGTATCGGAGCTGTTCCCGCATCTCTCGAGGCGCGTCGACGAGATCGCGTTCCTGCGATCGGTCTACGGGCGGTCGAACGACCACGTCCAGGCGACCTACGAGATGCAGACGGGCCAGCTGAGGATGGGGTTTCCGAGCGTAGGCGCCTGGGTGACCTACGGTCTCGGGTCGGAAAGCTCGAGCCTTCCCGCGTTCGTCGTGATGAACGACTACCGGGGAGGTCCGCTCGGCGGCCCAAACGACTGGGGCGCCGGGTTCATGCCGGCCAGCTATCAGGGCACGCTCTTTCGCGCCGTGGGCGAGCCGATCGTGGACCTCGAACCCCCCGAGGGGATGAGCCCCGAGGAGCAGCGTGCCCGGCTGGATACGCTCGCGAAGCTCAACGAGCTGGACCTGAACAAGTATCCGTCGAGCTCGGAGCTCTCAGCACGGATCTCGTCCTACGAGCTCGCGTACCGGATGCAGGGCTGCACTCCGGAAGCGATCGACGTCTGGTCGGAGTCCAGGGCAACCCAGAAGCTTTACGGGCTGGACGATAAAGTGACGGAGCCCTTCGGCCGGCAGTGTCTCATGGCGCGCCGGCTCGTGGAGCGCGGCGTGCGCATTGTTCAGCTCTTCCACGGCGGCATGGGCAATCAGAACACGGACACGTGGGATGCCCACAGCGACCTCGAGGAGAACCATCGGCAGCACGCAGCCGAATCGGACCTCCCCATCGCGGGCCTCCTGACGGATCTCGCGGCACGCGGCTTGCTCGAATCGACCCTCATCCTCTGGCACGGAGAGTTCGGGCGAATGCCGATCTCTCAACGCGGCGTTGGCCGTGACCACAACCCCGGCACAATGACGGTGTGGATGGCGGGTGCGGGCATCAAGGGCGGGCAAGTCATCGGCTCGAGCGACGAGTTCGGCTACAAGGCCGAGGAGCAGCCCTTCTCGGCACACGACCTACACGCGACGATGCTGCACTTGTTGGGGATGGACCACACGAAGCTGACGTATCGGTTCAACGGTCGCGACATGCGTCTCACCGACGTCTACGGTACCCCCATCCCGCAGATCGTCTCCTGACCGGCTGCGTTAATTAATAATTAATCATTTGTATTCAACCGCGAAAGCTCCTAGTGCACGAACCCGCTGATACTGTCGGCAAATTCCAAGGTCATTTTTCGTGCTGGCAAGGCGCTCCGACCCGCCTTCCGCAGCGAGCTTGTCGAGCGGAGGGCTAGGCCGAAGGCCGAACTGTCTCGAAGTCATATCTAGATATTTCGAGCCGCCTTCCGCAGCGAGCCTGTCGAGCGGAGAGCTAGGCCGGAGGCCGAACTGCAACCAATGCAGCAACGCCGCCAGCGCGGAAAAGGACGAGGAATTTGCGGCAGGATTAGCGGGTTCGTGCACTAGGTCGAACTCGCCACGCCGGCACTCTCTCTCCGGATCTCCCGGAGCCTCCGATAGGAGACGAGCTTTCTTCGCTGCTCGTCCCAGAGCCGAAACGTCAGGGACTTCAAGCTTTTGCGCAGCGTCAACGGCTTCACCGCCTGGAACATCGGGTGCTCCCGGTGGCATTTCTCAAGGTTGTAGTTGGGAATGGCCGGGCTCAAGTGATGAACGTGATGAAACCCGATGCTCGCAGTGAACCACTGCAAGAACCCGGGAAGCTGGTAGAACGAGCTCCCGTTCAGGGCGGCCGCAACGAAGTCCCAGTCCCTTCCCCTCTCCCAATACACACCGTCGAACTGATGCTGTACGTAGAACAACCAGATCCCCGCCGTCGCGGCGAGCATCAGCACCGGCACCTGAACGAGCAGGTAGGTCTCGAGACCGATGGTAAGGCTCGCGGCCGACACGACTCCGAGGAGTGCGGCGTTCGTCCAATAGACACTCGCCCGCTCGCGCTCGGCAGCACCGCGCCTCGGAAATCTCTGGTGGACGAGGAACACGAATAACGGCGCCAGAACGAAGAGAACGATGGGATTGCGGGCGAGACGATAGGCGAAGCGTTTCCAGCGGGAGGCCTCGAGGTACTCTTGCACCGTCAGCGTCCAAACGTCTCCTTGGCCGCGCCTGTCCAGATCCCCCGAGGTCGCGTGATGGAGCAAGTGCTTGTACCGCCACTCTCGATAGGGAGTAAAGGTCAGGACGCCAGTGAGAAAGCCCCAGACTTCGTTCGCCCGAGTCGACCGGAAAAAGGAGCCGTGCGCGCAGTCGTGAAAGAGGATGAAGATGCGCACCAACAAGCTCCCCGCAGGAACGGCGAGCGCCAGTGTCACCCAGTAGGAACTCGGTGCCGTCCAGGCCATCAGGGTCAGAAGCGCCGCGTACGGGACGAGTGTGTTCACGAGCTGCCAGATGCTTCGTCGGAGCCTCGGTTCTTGGTGCCTGGCAATCGCTTCGCTCCAAATTGGCATCTCGAATCTCCAGATGTCCGGGGGTCCACGGGAGCTCCTTCGAGCCGCGCCGCCGCTTTCTCGAGGACCTTCGACCGACTCTCGAGAATCAGTCTCTCGCTTGGTGCACCGTGATCTCGTGTCCCTCGAGCTCGAGACCGTCGAGCGACGAGATGGCTTTCTCGGCGTTCCAGCCGTCCGACATATGAACGAACCCGTAGCCGTGGGGAGTACCCAGGCGAGTATTCCCGATCCAGATCCTCTGCACCTCCCCATGACGCGAGAAGAGGTTGCGGAGAGATTCCTCGGACGTGTTGTAAGGAAGGTTGGCCACGTAGAGTTTCATTTCCCTTCTTTCGAGGGCACGCCTACGAAAGAATCGATGGAGCGCGTCGGCTTTGCCCGATCGTGAGAGCCAGTGTAGTCGAATCACAATCGCAGCACAAAAGCTGAGGTCGACGAGCGTTCGAGCCTCGCATCGAAGCGCTCATTCGCCCTCGAGGTAGAATCGGTTGAACCGCTTCACCGTTACCCCATCTGGCCATGAACCAGCAGAGAAGAATCCATCACAAACGTCCGATTTGACAATCGCACCGGAATTGTCAAATATGAGCCAGTCGGCTACCCGATGGCTATTCGTAGAATCCTTTTGATGGTGACTTCCACCACACCTCCGTCAGCCCTCGCTTAAGCCCTTTCTGTTAAGGAGTCCGTTTCATGGCTAATATTTATGTAGGGAATTGTTCTTTCGACGTCACCGAGCAGCAGCTCAGAGATGTCTTTGCGGCTTACGGCGAGGTGAATACCGTGAGCGTGATTACCGATCGCGACACTGGTCGCCCGCGTGGTTTCGCTTTCGTCGAGATGTCCGACAGCACGGCCGCGCAGGCAGCCATCCGTGGTGTCAATGGAACCGAGCTCGGCGGTCGTACTTTGAACGTCAACGAAGCTCGACCCAAGACCGAAGGCGGCGGCGGTCGCGGTGGCGGTGGACGGCGCTGGTAAGCTCGACCCATCGAGTCTGACTCAACTCTTGCTCGCGAAGAGCTCGAGGCCTGCTAGTGCCCGGTCTCGGGCTCTTTCGTAAATCATGCTTCTCCTCCCTGGGTAGAATCACCCCAACTCCGCACATTTTGGCCATTCTCGAGGCCATCGTCGAGTTTGGAACCCGGCTAGGCTCAACGGGCCTTACATGATACAACTGTCCCTGCGTACGATCACCAAAACACCAAAACTAGTGCCGTTCCAACTATTTGGACCTAAGACCCGTACCGACCGTGGCTACGGCGTTGCCAATGAGCGACTCCATCGCTAGTGCCCTGTATCAGCAGTTCGTCACCCAAATCTCGGCCCCTTTTGCGCGCTGGCTTCGTTGCGACTCCTGGAAATATCCCGATATGTCTTCGTCGTCACGCCTCGCCAGCCCACAAAATGGCCTCGAGCTTTAGGCAACGAACCACTGATACAGGACACTAGGCCCAACAAGTTGGAACGGTACTAGACGCTGCAGGACCGGGGCGAAGCGCAGGCCACGACTATGGCGAAGCGAAAGACCACGCGGAGAAAAATGTCCCCAAAGACGAAGACCAAAAAGGCGATGATGAAGAAGAAAGCAGTCAAGAAAAAGCCGATCAGAAAGAAGATCGGCGGGAAGAAGGGCGTTCGTTCCAAGCGAGCCCCCGCCCGCAAGAGGTCGGCAACGGGGGCATCCAATCGTGGCGGCGCGGCGCGCAAGGGCAGGGCGACCGGACGCAAGAAGCGCGAAACGAGCCGATCGACCGGAGTCCCTCTCTATTTGCTGCAGGTGGATCTCGAGAACGTGCGCTGCTTTGGTCCCAGGCAGACACTGCAGCTGTCGGACGAGCGCAAGCAACCCATCCCCTGGACCATCATTTTCGGCGACAACGGGGCGGGAAAGACAACCCTTCTTCAGGCCGTATGCAGCATCGCCTCCACCTTGCAGGACCGCAAGGAAGTACCCTCCTTCATTCGCTACAACTGGTGGCCCAAACGGCGCCCATCGAAGGCGACGCAAGTCGGTGCACAAGTACTGCTCCGTCCAAAGGAAGTGGCCGAGTTCTCCGTGCGTTATGCCCCCGAGCGCCGTCGTCAGAATCCACCTCCACGCTGGGACTTCGACCGCGACGGGACCTTGCGCTATTTCGGCTACGGCGCCTCCCGTCGCTACGGAAACACAGCGGACTCGGGCCGGAAACCGCTGGAATCCTCGGGGGACGAAAGTCTGTTCGTGGATGACGCCGAGCTTCTCAATGCCGAAGAATGGTTCGTGCAAATGAGCCATTTCGGCCCCGCGCGTCGCCAGCTTCGGGAAGCTCGGGCGGCCAAGAAGGTTCGAGACCTGCTCAAGTCGATCCTGCTCGACGTGACGGATATCCGTATCGCGTCACGGCAAGGGCGCGCCGGAGTCGAGTTCCAAACGCACTACGGATGGGTCCCGCTGAGAGAGCTCAGCATGGGCTATCGCACGCTCATCGCCTGGCTCGTCGACTTCGCCCGGCGGCTCTACGTCCTGAACCCGCGCAGTGCCAACCCGCTGGCAACGCCGGCAGTCGTCTGTGTCGACGAGATCGACCTCCATCTGCACCAGCGATGGCAGCGGAACTTGATGAAGTTTCTCTCGGAGGTATTTCCGAAGACCCAGTTCATCTGTACCGCGCACAATCGCACCGTGTGCCAGGCGGTCCCGCGCAATGCCAATCTCGTGCTATTGCGTCGCAAGGGCGACCACGTCGAGATCCACAACCATGCGGCAGAGCTGATGGAGGGCGTGCGCTAGTGCGCTAGTGCCCGGTTTCACGGGCGGCTTCGAAGGCTCGCGCCAGCGTGACGGAGACTTCCGGGTCGAGAAGCGCAAGGGCGGAGAGCGCGAACAACGTCATCCAGACGCCCGCTGCGTGAACGCTGGCCGCGATCCCATGTGGCCGAGATACTCGAACCCACTGCCGCCCACCAGCTTCGGAGGTCTTGTCCTCAACGGTCGGGTCTGGTTGAATCCAGGGTTGGGGTCAGTTATTAGGTACTCCAGTTCTGAGGAGACGCGAGGGACGGGAAATCAACTCAAGTCTGAACTACTACACATTAGAACATTCAACTCAATCCTGATATCGTTGTTCCGATGAGCCGCGCGCGGGGCCCGGTCCCTCCACGACTCGCCGGATAAGACGGATGCCCAGTATCGCACCCAAGTCGGAATATGTCGGTTTCACCGTCAACCGGACGTCGCGTGTCTACAATCTGCGGGTGAAGCAAGTCGACGCCGAGTATCAGTACTACACCCTGGCTATTTTGAACCGTGCGTTTATCGAACAGCGGGTTCGATACCAGGACGCGCCTGAGATTTGTTTTCTGCGGCTGGAGCGTGAGCTCATAGCCTGCGGCGTGGACGCGACGCCAGCGTCGCATCTATGCATTACCGACGAGGAGCTCAAGGAGTACAAGGAGGCACACACCAAGAAGTCTCCAGTGCGCCGCCCTCCCTTCAAGGCATAGGGTTCGAAGTCGTCTGACGCCGTCTTCCGGATCAGCCATGCCTCGCGTGGCTTTCGTGCTAGCTGCGATTTCGGAGCCCAGGAATCGTAGCTGTGAGACGACCGACTTCCAAACCGTCGCCGACGTCGTCCTGTGACGTCGAGGCGAATCTCGTCGAGCTCTTCCGCTACCAGGGGCTCTCTCCTGAGATCGAGCTGACGGAGCGCCCCGGCCTGACGTGGCTACTGAGCCGCTCCCCTGCCCCGTTCGCCAACCTCGTCTGCCGTGCGGAGCTCGAGCCGAGAGAAGTGGATCGCCGCGTGGAAGAGGTTATCGACTTCTTCCGCAACCACGGCTCACCGCTTCGTTGGATCCGGGGGCCCAACGCCCGACCCGAGAACCTGGATGAGATCCTCGAGTCCCACGGATTCCTCCTCGTCGGAGAAAGTCCGGGGATGGTTCTGGAGCTCCGCGATCTCGACGAGAACACGAAATCGTTCCCCTTGGTCGTCAAGCCCGTCCGGGATGTCGAAACACTGGAGCTCTGCAAGACGCCTATGCAGCTTGGCCACTCGATGGCCGAGCCGGCGGCCGAGTTCATGCTCCGGACTTTTGCGAGCCTGGGTTTTGACGAAGACATGCCCTGGCGCCTCTACGTTGGTTTGCACCGAGGCGAACCGGTGGCCGTCGCGGGATCATTCCTTGGCGCGACGGCATTCGGAATCCATTCCGTCGCCACCGTCCCCGAGGTACGAGGTCGTGGTCTGGGAACGGCCATCACCCTGGTCGCATTGGAGGACGCTCGGCGTGCCGGTTATCGACGCGCCGTTCTACGGTCGACGACGGCAGCACAGAATCTGTACCGGCGCCTTGGTTTTCGGGAACGCTCGGTCTTCAGAGACTACGTCTGGACGGGCGAGTAGCAACGACCCCTAATTATCGAGACCACCCCACGGTGCGACCAATGGGTTGAGGAGTCCGGCTGGCAGCAATCGTGGTTCTGGGCGTGTTGGCACTCTTTCACACCCTGCAGTCCTTCCCCTGCACGCCGCATCCCGAAGCGGCCCCAGGAACGTCGCCCGAAACGCCAGGCCACGTGACGAGTCCCACCGCGGTTCAAGGCGTCCTGATCGGCCGGGTGGGGCGCAACCTTTTCGTGATCTTGATCATTTTTCTACTAGAAATGTTCTCTTGACATAAAAGGAAAAATGAGGTGTCCTTCACAATCCTAAATAAAGAAAACGGTCGCAGCTAAGCGGCCGATGGAGGGACACCTCAATGAAAAGCAGTATCACGCGGGAGGAGTTTAGTAAAGAAGTAAGTCGTCTATCCGAGGAGTTCGCGGAGCAAGTGTGGCAGGCGGTCGTGGAAGCGGAAGCTGATGTCGAACGGTGTGACGAGTGGATGCGGGTCAAGGGCAGCGAATACCTGCGTGAGGTACTGGGCAAGGCGCTCAGCCAACGCTCGGAACGACTCGGTGTGTCAGGCGCATGCGAATGCGGCGCGTCGATGGAGTTTCGACAACATCGAGCGTTCCGGGTGCACACGGTACTGGCGGGTCGGGATGTGGAGCTGAGTGTGGTTTACGCTCAGTGCTGTGAGTGTCGTCAAGGCAAGTATCCGCTGCTGGAAGAGATGCGGGTGGACCAGGAGGGATTCACGCAAGCCTTACAAGAGTTGTCGCTGTTGGCAGGAGTGATCGAACCCTACCGCTCGGCGAGCGAGCAATTGCTGCGAAAGTTCACCGGGGTGGTCGTGAGCTCCGAGAAGATTCAAAGCTTGGTAGGCGCCGATGGGAAAAAGGCGGAGGGTTTTTCGAAAGAGCCTGCGAACGAGGTGGAAGCTGGAACGGGCAGACGCCATAAGGGACCGCTGTACATAGGGATAGACGGCGGGATGGTATTCGTGGACGGCCGCTGGCAGGAAGTCAAGCTAGGCTGCCTTTATACCGAGCAAGGGCGTGTGCAGAGCAAGCTCGGACGCGGAGAGTTGACCGAACGACAGGTCGTAGGGGTTCGAGGTAGCCCCGAAGCACTCGGCGAGGTTTTGTGGCCTCGCTCTTGCTCAATGGGGGCGGAGTCTCGCAAGGTCGTCATCCTGGGTGACGGTGCGCCGTGGATTTGGAATCTTGCGGAGGAGCTGTTCACCGATCGAGTCGAGATCCTTGATTGGTATCACGCCGACGAGAATATCAGCCCTGTGGCACGGGTGGTTTTCGGCGAAGGCACCGACGAAGCCGCACAGTGTGCGTATTCCAGCCATCGTGAACGCCGAATCCAGAGCAAGCTGAACAGCGAATCCGGTGAAGCCGAACGCTCATCGAAGCGGTGAAGTGTTGGGTGACCTTCCTTTCCACTGATTGAAAACGTGAACCTATCTTACCTGCGTGTTGTGTAGCAAGGGGCGGCAGGTCGGTGCCGGAGGGAGCGGGCGTAAGGAAAGACGCGAAGCGACCTTCCCGCTCCCGTAGGCAGCGACCTGCCGCGGCCGAACCCCGGGCGATGTGGGGCTGGTTTCGGGGGGTTGCTGGGGTATGGCCTGGCTCGAGAAGACGCTTCCTGAGGCATTCTCGCGCGTCGTTTTGGCGCCGCATCGTCTGGTACCCCGGGTTTGGCGGTTTCACCCGTTTTTATCGCATCGACGCTGTGGTCCCTCGCTCGCTCATGCATCGGCGTTGTCAGATGCCTTTGGCGCAGCCTTGGTCTTTCTCAGAGAAGCTCCTTTGAGAGTGATGCGGTGCGCGCTGTGGAGAATGCGATCGCAGATAGCGTCTGCCTGGTTTGGGTCGCCAATCGCTTCGTGCCACTGCTTGAGCGGAATCTGGGTCGCGATGAGTGTGGAGCCACGCTCGGCGCGGTCTTCGATGACCTCCATTAGATCCCATCTCTCCGATTCTTTCAGCGGGTGAAGCAGCCAATCATCGATAGCCAGTAAGTCCAGCTTGGCGAGTTTCGTCAAAAGCCGGGCGTAGGAACCATCACCACGAACGACCGCGAGCTCGTGGAGCAAGCGCGGTGCTCGCACGTAGCATCCGGTGAAGCGGCGACGACAGGCCCGCTCCACGAAGGCGCAAGCCAAGAACGATTTGCCAATCCCCGTCGGGCCGGTGATGAGCAGGTTATGGCGCTCACCGACAAAGCGGCAGTTGCCCAGGCTCAAGATCTGTTCGCGGTTTAAGCCTCGAGGCGCTTGGAAGTTCACGTTCTCCAAACATGCCGGATAGCGGAGCTTTGCCGCTCGCAGTCGTCGAGAAAGCTTACGCTGTTCGCGGGCGGTCCACTCGGCATCGACCAGGAGTCCCACACGTTCCTCGAAGCTCAGCTCCTTGTATTCGCTCGAGCTCAACTGGGTTTCGAACGCGGACACCAAGCCGAACAACTTCATGGCGTTCATCTTTTCTATCGTTTCGGGTGTCAGCATCGGGACTCTCCTCCTTCGTAGTGATCCGCGCCTCGGATGTTCTCGTGCTCCTCTCGCGGTTTCGCTTCGGCGTCCGATTCGAGCACCACACGATCCAGACCAGCCGAGAGAATGTTTTTCACCGTGCGATAGCTGTAAGAGCTCAAAGCTTCCGCTCGTGCGCAAGCGGCCTCGAGACGCTCACTGCCCCAGCGGCTGCCTAGTCGCATGACTCCCAGGCAAGAGCGAAATCCCTGCTCCGGGTGAGGCCGACTCTCTAGAATCCCCGCAACCAGCCTTCCCGTGGCGCGACCTGACTGCTCCGCCCAGTGGAGCAGCCGCGACGGCGTCCACTCCAGGTGCTCCCGATGCGAACGTGGCATATGCTCCGGGTTCGTGGAGTAGTGCCCCTTTCCTTTCTTGCGGGGATGCGACGCGACGCGCTTTCCCTTGAACAGGACCTCCACCACCGAGGCCGTCACCCGTGCCTCGACTTTCTCGTGAATGAGCCGATAGGGAACGCTGTACAAGTTGTTCTCCACCTCCACGTGGTAGTCGATGTTCACTCTGCACCGCTTCCACGTCGATAACTCGTAGCTCTCCTGCGGTAGCGGTTTCAGTACGGGCCGGTCTAGCCTTTCGTACAACTCCCGCCGACTCACACCGAGCTTCTGCATCGGACGCGCATTCAGGACCTCTAACTTCTCCCAGATGGCTTCGTTCAGTTCCGCCAGGCTGAAGAACGTGCGATGACGAAGCACCGCCAGGATCCAGCGCTGCGCCACCTGCACTGCCGACTCCACCTTCGCTTTGTCTTTCGGCTTGAACACCCGAGCCGGGACCACAACCGCACCGTAATGCGTCGCCAGCTCTTCGTACGTCCGGTTGATCCCTGGCTCGTAACGGTCCACCAAATCCACGCCGCTCTTCAAGTTGTCCGGAACCCAGATCTCCGTACTGCCACCGAAGTAATCCGACATCCCCTTATGGGCCTTCGCCCACGATTCCAGCGACTGGTTCAGTGTCGCTTCGACGTAGGTGTAACTGCTCGCGCCCAACGTCCCGACGAACAGCTCCATTTCGACGAGCTCTCCCGTTTTCGGATCGACGATGTGAGGCTTCTTCCCCGAAAAATCGACGAATGTCTTCTCGCCTGCTCGATGCCGTTGACGCATCGTCGGGTTCAGCTTCTTCTTCCACTGACCGTACAGCTCGCAATAACGGCTGTAGCCGTACGCTCCCGGCTTATTCTCCGCGTACTCCACCCACAGCTGCAGCAACGTCAGCTCTCGGTGACGCCTCAGCTCCTCGTGGATGTGGGCATAGTCCAGACCCGGCCGTGCGCCAGACGAGCCCGGCGGCGGAAACAGCCCTGCCTCCAGCTCCCCGTCGCTCAGCTCCTCCGGGAGCGGCCAGCTCAAACCACCCTTCTTCGCCTTGGCCAGGTACTCACTCACCGTTCCAACCGCCACGCGAAGTGCCTTTGCGATCGTGCGGTGAGTAAAACCCAGCTCGTACTTTAACCTTAGAACCTCTCGTATTTTTCTCATCGATAACCTCTTAGCTGCCATTTCCTAGATCGTGGGGATGTCCCGCCGGATGTTGAATTTGGGGTAGCGGCGCTCCTTGGCCGGCCTAAGAATAGGTCTGCCAATAAACCGTCTCCAGAGGGGGACAAGGAGCCACCAATGCCTAGGAAATCAAAGAAGCCAGTAAGAAAGCAAACGCACTCGCCTACGGGCAAGGTAGTTGGCCAAGTCGGTCAGATACTGCTACCGATGATAGCTGGGATCGCGGCCACGAAGGCGGACCTGACGGAATGGGTGTACGAGCAAGGACTGACAGCTCTGCACCTACTGCTCAGAGAGGACGCCGAGGAGATCGCGGGGCTCAAGGGCAAGCACGAGAAGGAGCGAACTCATAACCACTGGGGGAGCACGAACGGAGAGCTGAGCTTCGGTGGTCGTCGCATCCAAGTGTCGCGACCTCGAGTTCGCTCGAAGTCGGGCGAGGAGGCGTCGCTTCCACACTTCGAAGCCTTCCGCGAAGAAGACCCGCTTCCAGAGCGAGTGTTGAATCAGATCTTGGTGGGGGTATCGACCCGAAATTACGGATCGAGTCTGGACAAACCCGCGGCCAAGTTGAAGTCTCGTGGCACGAGTAAGAGTGCCGCCAGCCGTCACCTCGTGAGCCAGACGACTAAGAAGCTTGGGGAATACCTGTCTCGGCGGCTAGAGAAGTTCGAGCTTGCGGCACTGATGATGGATGGCCTTGAGGTGGCCGGACAGACCGTCGTCGTAAGTCTCGGTATCACAATAGATGGAACGAAGGTGCCCATGGGTATATGGCTGGGCTCGACGGAGAACTCTCGGGTGTGCACCGCGATGTTGCAGGACCTTCTCGAGCGAGGCTTGCGCGTCGATGAGTCGATTCTCTGCGTAGTGGACGGAGGCAAAGGCATCCGCAAGGCACTCGTCGACGTTTTGGGGGATCTCGCGGTCATCCAAAGGTGCCAGATCCATAAACTCCGAAATCTCCGCTCGTACCTTCCCAAGTCTCGTCACGCCTACGTGCTCCAGACGATGAAGGAAGCCTACAAGTGCAAGAGTGCCGACAAGGCGCGCAAGCGACTTCAGGCATTGGTGTCTTGGCTCGAGCGAAACGGCTACGACGAAGCTGCCGGAAGCCTTCGTGAAGGGATGGAAGAGACACTCACGGTCGTGAAACTCGCGCTGCCCGCCTTACTTCGCCAGTCTCTTGCCACGACGAACGCCATTGAGAATCTCAACGGAACCATTCGCAGAGTATCGAGAAACGTCAAGCGTTGGAAGAGTCTTTCCATGGTTCGCCGATGGACCGCTCTCGGCGTCGTCACCGCGCAGAAAAAGTTCCGGCGTATCAAAGGCTATCGCCATATGGGCGCTCTCGTTCACGCGCTTAGAAGCAAACAGAAATCTCTTGACAGCGATGAGTTTGCTGCCTAAGAGTATTCACAGGTGCCGCCGCTACCCAACCAAATTCAACAGCGGCCGGGACATCCCCTAGATCGTCCTCCTTCCGGGTACGACCTAGAGTGCCTTGAAACGTGCTATCGATGAGCGTTCGCGATGCCGGAACCGGCGTTCACGTTGCCTGGAATCCGTGTTCACCTTCCCCGGAATCGATGTTCACGATCCCCGGAATCCGTGTTCACGATGCTTTGGAATGGATGTTCACCTTCGGCTGGAATCTGCGTTCACGATGCCCCGGAATACGCACACAGTGGCGCAAATCGCAACTCGACCGTCTATACGAAGACGCCGTGGATGAGGTGATCGAGGGTTTGCGGTTTCTGAAAAAGCGTCATCGTTCCAAAGACGAAGAGATCGACAAGCTCACCGGCTACCTCGAGAGAAACGGGCATCGAATGAAATACAGAACGTTTCGACAAAGCGGCTACTACATCGGCAGCGGTGCCGTGGAAAGTGCCGTGAGCCACGTTATGCAACAAAGGATGAAGCGAGTCGGGATGAGATGGCACGCCGCTGGGGCCGATGCAATGCTCGCGCTGCGCTGTGTCTTCCGAAGCACGGGCGCCTGGGATTCGTTCTGGAACTATCGAAAACAGGTCGCATGAACGGAAGTCGATTGCGCCCGCCGGGTGCGTCGAGTTGATGAACCCATGGTTTGGTGGTATAGTACCAGTTGTAAAGTGTTGTTTTTTCTTGCTTGATTTGCATGACCAGTCATGGGAGACAAAAGCTCCTGTGGCTTTTTTTTGTGCTCTTGCCAACGCAAGCTCTACACACCTTACGACTCCTGAGCATAGGAGAATCTCTAAGAAAGGAGGTAGACTTGCATGGTCAAAGGCACGATTAAGTGGTTCAACGACAGCAAGGGGTTCGGCTTCATCGAACGAGAAGACGGCCCTGACGTTTTTGTTCACTTCTCCGCGATTGTGGGCAGCGGTCACCGATCGCTCCAAGAGGGACAACAAGTCGAGTTCGAAGTGACTCAAGGCCCCAAGGGCCCTCAGGCATCGAACGTCACCGCCCTGTAAGCGTCCGATCGCCAAACCTCCAAGGCCTGCCGGCCCACGCGGTCGGCAGGCCTTTCTGATTTCGCCACCGTCCGGTGGTTTAGTGCCCTGCTTCATAGTTACGGTGACGCACCGAGAACGCCGAGGCGCCCGGCTGGCAAGGCGCGAGGAGCGAATGATATCTAGATATATGACCGACGAGCAACGCAGCCAGACGGGATGCATCGTCGTTCGAATGCCACCGTAATTATGAAACAGGGTACTTAGGTCCGCCGGGGGGCGTTTGGGCTAGAATGCGCGTCATGCCGGACGAGCCGACCGAGAAGGACGAGACTGCTCCTGAGGAGGAAGAAGATTTCGCGCGGATGCTGGAGGAGTCTCTCCAGCCCAAGTTCCTCAGCGAGGGCGAGCAGGTCGAAGGAAAAATCGTCGAGTTGGGATCGGACGTTGCGTTCGTGGACGTCGGCGGCAAGGGCGAGGCGACCATCGACCTCGAGGAGCTCATCGATCCAGACGCAGGCGTTGAAGTTCAGGTCGGCGACACCGTCAAGGCCATCGTCGTTTCCACGACCGGCGGGATAAAGCTCTCCCACAAACTGGCCCGCAGCGCGGCCACGCGGGAAGCGCTGAACGAAGCGTTCCAATCCGGGTTGCCTGTCGAAGGACGGGTCGAAAAGGCCATCAAAGGAGGCTTCGAGATTCGATTCTCCGGACAGCGTGCTTTTTGCCCGATCTCCCAGATCGACACGCGATTCACCGAGGATCCCTCGCTCCACGAAGGAAAGGGCTACACGTTCCGCGTCATCGAATACAAACAGGAAGGCAAGAACATCGTCGTCTCCCGGCGCGCCATCCTGGAGGAAGAGGAGCGCGAGCGCGCGGAGGCAGTCCGGCAGCTCATCGTTCCCGACGCCGTCTTGCCGGGGCGCGTCGTGTCGGTGCGCGACTACGGTGCCTTCGTCGACCTCGGCGGCGGAGTGCAGGGTCTGCTCCACATCTCGGAGATGGGCTGGTCGCGCGTGTCCGACCCGACGACCGTCGTCCAGCCTGGTGATGAGCTCACGGTCAAAGTCCTGCGCGTGGACGAGGAGAAAGGGAGGATCTCCCTCGGGTTGAAGCAGCTTCAAGCCGATCCGTGGACGACCGCCGACAAGGACTATCGAGTCGGTCAGGTGCTGAGGGGTCGCGTCACCCGCGTCACCGACTTCGGCGCGTTCGTGGAGCTGGCCGCGGGGATCGAAGCACTAGCGCACGTCTCCACCTTCCCACTGACGCGCAACACCGACGGATGGAAGTCATCGGTTTCGCCCGGCACCGAGGTGGCGGCCGAGATCCTGAACATCGACCCCGAGCGAAAACGAATGGGCATCGCGATCGTCGAAGAAGGCTCGGCGAAGGCGACAGAAGCGAAGGGTAGAAAAGCCGTCAAGGAAGCCACCGAAAAGGGCGAGGCCCGCGACTACGCCGAGCGTCAAGATGCGGAGCAAAACCAACAGGGCGAGAGTTTGGGCTCGCTCGCGAGCACACTCCGCGCTGCGATGGAACGCCGTGAAAAATAGACAGCGGGTTGCCGCCCCCGTTTTGATCGCCACAATTGTCGATCACTTGGACAAACGAAACTCTCGCGCTCCTCCCAGCTAGAACCCCGATTTCGATTCTGCTTCTCGCCGCTGGAACGAACTCTCTCACCCCCTCGTTCCCACGACCCTGCTCTATCCGATTCACAGCCAGACACCTCCATCACCTTGTTGGGGCTCGTCGCCCGGACGCCCTGCCGGCCGGCGAGAGAATGCCGCCGGGAAACGGCTCACCGTGGGCTTTTCCCCTCAACGGAGGCGTCCCGTGTTCCGGAGGTCGTTTTGAATCAGGCAGTTGAGCACGTGGGAGCGGAGGCTCTGGCCTAGAGAAGCTCGAGCCATCAATGGAAGGTACCATCGATCCGGCTGTCCTCCATAGCGCTCGCTCCTCAGCGTTCGCCACCAAGCCCAGCATCACCGGAGCGACGTCTGATAGCTTGCCCTCACGCCGTGGCCGCTCGCGACCAGCCTTCGTGTAGTGGATGCTCGTCGGTCCGCGGCGCCGCTGCTCGTGACGCGGGGGCAACGTCACCAGCCCCTTCGCTTCGACAACCTCCAGGTACTCGTAGCATTCCCGGGTCTTGAGATTGCCGTTCCGACGAACCCACCCCAGGCCCTCACAGATCGTGCGCGCCAGCTCGTGCCGGGACAGACCACACGTGGCGATGATCTCCGTCAGCACGCTCCATTCCTCGGCGGTCACGGTCGTGCCGCAAAAGGTGGGTCGCTTGGCTGCGGTGTCGAGTGCAGCGTTTCCTGCCTGGGTCACTGTTTTCCTCCCAGCCTGAGGTTACACAGTCAGCCAGCGTTTGTCCAGTCCTTTTTTCCCTCTCTCTCTGCCCGCGAGAAAAACAACACACCCGGCGTTCAGCTTACCGAATCGCCCCCACGTTCTCACGCACTACTACCGCAAGGACACGCTGAGCACCGCCTCGACATGGCCATGGTGCCGGGAGCCGTTCTCGACGATTTCGAAGGCGTCTTCAACCGAGACGAGCTTGTCGCCCTTGAGAATGCGTCGGATGGCGTCGACTTGCTCCATGGGCAATTTGGACAAGTTAGCGAGCGTGCGCTTGCGGACGTTTCCGCCCACCCGATACGACTCACGCAGCAGGACCGCGGGGGAAGAGTTGCGCTTGGGGATGATGTGGATATGCATGCCCACAATAATAGCATACCTATCCTTCTTTATTGAGATATTAAGGCCAAATACATGCTTACATATTGCACCCCGAAATCAGGCCCTCGGCGTCCCTAAAGACGCGTAATCATTGGGGATTCACACTATCGGTAGGTTTATTCGACCAAGGAACTTCAGTTTAAGGGCGAGATGCGCGGCGTTGTGAACTTCTTTACGGCCGCGAAGAATCCGGCAGGCTAGTGCTCAGCCGGCCGCGCTGACCGGAGTGACGATCTCCACGGTCGAAGCGATCGGCTCTCTGGCGACAACTTCCAGAAGCGCTCCGTCCTCGCGCCTTTCCGTGACTTCGCCGATGAGCGCCGCATCGGTCACCCCCGCGGCCTCGAGCTTTTCGAGCGTCTCGGCAACTCGCCGGCTGTCGACGCCGAGCACCAGCCCTCCCGACGTTTGAGGATCGAAGAGCAGCTCGAGGTTTGGATGCGACGCTGCCTCGCGTCGAACAACGATGCCTTTTTTGGCCTTCTCGTTCTGCGGGTGAAACGTGCTCCGGAAGCCCTGTGCCAGAAGCTCGACCGAGCCGGGAAGTGCGGGAATTGCCGCGACGTCGAGAACACCGCTCGCACCGCTCGCGCGCAGCATCTCGCCGAGATGTCCCACCAGCCCGAATCCCGTCACGTCGGTGACCGCCGCGGCGCCCACCTCTCGCGCGACGAGCGCCGCCGCATCATTGCCAAGAACCATCGAGTCGATGACGGCGCGAAGCCACGGCCCGCGCGCCCTCCCCTGCATGTCCGCGTGCAGAACGACGCCCGTCCCGAGCGGCTTCGTCAGGACCAGCTGTTGCCCGACCTCCAGGCGATCGATGGCGAGAAGCGCGTCACGGGATCCCGCGAAGCCGTCGATGGAGAAGCCGACGAGAAGCTCGGATGCGGTCGTGGTGTGACCGCCGACCACCGTCACGCCCATTTCGTCGAAGACCTTACGAGCACCGGACAGCACCTGGTACAGGACCTCTTCTGCCTCCTCGTCCGAGGCGTCCTTGGGAATTGCCACGAGTGCCAGCGCGTAACGGGGCTTTGCACCAGTCGCCTGAAGATCCGACACGGCGTTCACCGCCGCGATGCGCCCCACAAGGTACGGATCGTCGAAGAAGGCACGGAAGGCATCGACGCTCGAGACCACGAGGTCGCCGGACGGAGTCTGGTAGGCCGAAGCATCATCTGGAACGTCGAGACCGAGCGCCACCGTGTCGTCCGGCGGAGACGGCCCGACTCTCTCGAGAGCGCGCTCGAGGACGCTCTGTCCGACTTTGGCCGCGCAGCCGCCGCACAGCATTGCCATCTCTCCCGACATGTCGGGAAGTCGCTGGAACTCCTCCGTCATGGTGCCGCTCGCATCCAGGACCTGAAAACGGCGCATGAAACGGCGATCGATCCAGTCCTTGAGGGCCATGACCCATCGTCCTTCGAAGGACAGGCCCGACTTGGATCCGAGCGCAGTGCCGTCGCCCAGGTTGAGCAGCGTGAGAAACTCCCCTTGCGGCCGGTATGGTTTCGGCGGTCGATCGCGAAGCACCCGGCGCAGGTTGTCGATCAGGTACGGCCCCTGGCGAACGGCATAGACACCCGCTTTCGGAGTGCGCGGGTAGTCCTTCATCGTGGCGCAATCGCCCACCGCGAAGAGGTCGTCGTGGCCGACGACCTGCAATGTGGAGCGGGTCAGCACGAACCCGCGCTCGTCGGTGGGAAGTCCGGAGGACTCGAAAACGGGGTGACTCACCGCTCCCGTCACCCAGACGAGCAAATCGCAGGGGATATCTTCGCCGTCGTCGAGCCGAAGGCTCTTCTCCCTCGCTTCGACGACGCGGCGCGAACACTCGATACGGATCCCCCGACGCTCGGCGTTTCGATGGACGCGTGCGATCAGACCGTCCGGGTAGCCCAAGAGAATCTGTGGTGCCGCCTGCAGAAGACGCACTTCGAGACTCGGATCGTCGAAGCCGCCGAGTCTCTGCCAGAGTGTGAACGTAACTTCTACCCCTCCTGCTCCTCCTCCGACGATCACCACGCGATACGGCTTTCCCGCCTCGCGTCGCTGCGCTCGCTCGACGGTGCCCGCCACACGTCCGACGAACCGCCCGATCGGGCGTGTGGGTACTGCGAACTCGCGAACGCCCGGCAAATCGAGCCCGAGCACCGTCGATCCAACATCGACCGAAGCGACGTCGTAACGGATGGGTGGACGGTCTTTCAACAGGATGCGGCGCTCGCCGGGCTCGAACCCCACCGCCGGCGACAGGATCACCCGCGCCTGCGCGCGGCGAGCGAGCGGCACAACGTCGATCTCGAGCTCTTCGGCCCGGTACTGACCGGCGACGAAGCCGGGGACCATTCCCGAGTAGACCGCGACCGGGATATCGAGCACGATGGTCAGGTGCGTGTCGGGAACGAGATCCATTGCGAAGCGCCGGAGCAACTGGACGTGGGAGTGGCCTCCACCGACCAGGACTAGCTCCCTCTCTCTGCGAGTTCCTTCTGGCAAAAACCGCTCCTTCGAACCAGCTGCATCCTAACGACTTCGGGGGCGCTCGGCAAATTTCTTTGCAACGGGGGCGATTTTGCCTACAATATGAACTTTCGAGCCAGGAGCGACGTAGTGATGGTCAGAATGGTTGGCGAGTTCGAGCAGATGGTACTTCTGGCCATCCTCCATACCGGGGAAGAGGCCTACGCGGTGACGGTCCGACGCGAGCTCGAAGAGCGGCTCGGCCGTTCGTTCTCCCGCGGCGCTCTTTACACCGCGCTCGAGCGCCTCGAGTCCAAAGGCCTGGTCCGATCCCGTATGGGAGAGCCCTCGCCGACACGTGGGGGCCGCGCCAAGCGGTTCTACACGGTGACCGCCGCGGGCATCCGGGCGCTTCGAAGCTCACGGGACTCGATGCAAAAGCTCTGGCAGGGACTCGAATCGGTGCTGGAAGAGACGAGATGACGCTCCATCGCGACGGGCCGCCGGGGCTCGCAGAGAGACTTCTTCGGTCCGTCGTGCCCGCCGGCGGTTTCGGAGAGAGCATTCTCGGAGACCTCCACGAAGAGCACCAGGAACTTCGCAGTCAGCG
>CBDEGF010000001.1:0-662503 GCA_965237685.1 Candidatus Marinacidobacterales bacterium | reverse complement strand
AAACCTGCGACAAGCTGAGAAGCTATCCGGCGGCGCCCGGCTTGCTCGCGCAACGTCAACTTGACAGTACCTAACGACAGGTTGACGCGCCGCTACGGGCCCATTAGCCGGTCGGGCAGCCAGGTCGCCAGCTCGGGAAAGGCGGAAAGGATCACGATACCGAGCACCATGCAGATCATGAAAGGCAGCGCACCTTTCAGCACTTTGGATAGTCCGATATCGGGCGCGATGCCGTTGATGACGTAGAGATTGAGTCCGACCGGCGGCGTGATGAGTCCGGTCTCCATGTTCACGGTCAAGACGACGGCGAACCAGTAAGGGTCGAAGCCCGCCTCGGTGATGATGGGCAGCAGGATCGGAGCCGCCATGAGGATGACCGCGACGGGCGGCAGAAAGAAACCCGAGACGAGCAGGAAGACGTTGATCAAGAACATCAGGAGCCAGCGATTCACGTTCATGGAAACGATCCATTCGGCCAGTGACTGGGTGACGTAGAGGCTCGAGAGCATGAAGCTGAACAGGCCCGAAGCCGCAATGATGAAGAGAATCATCACGGACTCTCGCGTCGAGTCGCTCATGATCTTCCAGAGCGCGGCCGGCTGCCAGACGCGGTAAATTCCCATGACGAGTGCGATCACCAGAAAGGCGCCCACCCCCGCCGTCTCTGACGGGGTTGCCACCCCGCCGTACAGCACGTAGACGACAGCAAGGATGATCACAAGAAACGGCAGGACTTTGGGGAGAATCTGAACCCTCTCTTTCCAGCTATAGCCCTCGGCTCGCGTGCTTACCTTCGGGTCGCCCCATCGCCACGTCGCGAACAGCGCCCAGGCCATGAAGAGCGATGTGAGCAGGATTCCGGGGACGACCCCCGCAAGGAACAACCTTCCGATCGAGGTCTCCGTTGCGATCCCGTAGACGATCATCGTCACGCTGGGCGGGATGAGAATGCCGAGCGTACCTCCCGCAGCGATGGAGCCCGTCGCGATCTCGTCGCTGTAGCCACGCGCGCGCATCGCCGGAATCCCCATCTTTCCGATAGCGGCGCAGGTCGCTGGCGAAGAACCCGAGAGTGCCGAGAAGAGGGCGCAGCCGCCGAGATTCGAGATGACGAGCCCTCCCGGGACACGATGCAACCATCGGTCGAGCGCCTCGTAGAGGTCGCTACCGGCCTGCGAAGCTGCGACCGCTGCGCCCATGACGATGAACATCGGGATAGCGAGCAACGTGAAATCGTCCAGCTTGCCGAAGAAGAGGTCCGCCATCAGCGTCAGCGCGGAGGGACCCTCGAACAGCATCAAGAATGTGACAGCGACGAGCCCCAGTCCCACCGCTACCGGTACGCCGGACAGAAGCACGACGGTGGTGACCACCGCGATGACGGCGCCGAGGACGAGCGGGTTCACGACCGAGACTCTCCGGGTCCGCGAGTCGGCTCTCGAAGGATGGTCAACAGGTCGGCAAAGTACTGCAGGAGCATCAAACCGAATCCGATGGGGAGAGCTGCGTAGGGTATCCAGAGCGGTACCGCCCACACGCTTTCGGAGAGCCAGGCACCGGACCAGGCGTCGTACCAGAGCTCGCAGCCCGACCGCAGGAGGATCCCAAAGAAGAAGATGCCGGCGAGGATACCTGTGACGGCGAGACGCTTCCGTCCTTTGGTCGAAAGGTAGTGGGGGATCAGATCGACGCTGACATGGCCCTTGAGCATCAGGACGTAGGGACCGCCGATGAGGGTGGCACCGACGAGGAGATAGGTCACCAGCTCGGTCTGCCAGACGGTGGGTGCGCTCAGGACGTAGCGCGTGAAGACGAGCTGGCAGACGATGGCGATCGAAAGCGCAATCATGGCCGTCGCGGCCATACCGGCGATGCTCGAGGCTCTGCGTACGAACGAGACGAAGGTTTCCGGGCTCACTCGACCGCCAGTGCTTCGTCGATCAAACGTTGACCGCCTTCGACTTCCTCGGCGAAGAGCTTGTAGGATGTCTCCGAGGCGACCGCACGCCAAGCGGCAAGCTGGCCTGGATTCAAGCGCACGACCTCGACGCCGGCCTTTCGAAACTCTTCCTCGACGCGGGCATCGAGTACCACCGCCTGCTCCGCGAAGAAAGCTCCCGCTTTGTCGGATGCTTTCATGAGCACCGCTTGCTGCTCCGACGTCAGCTCCTCGAAACTCTTCTTCGACATGAGCATCGGCTGGTACATGAACCACAAGGCCGTGTCGCCCGGGGCGGTGAGACACTCGACCTGCTCGTAGAGTCGGAAGGAGACGAAGCTGATGCTGCTGGTGATGGCGGCGTCGAGGACGCCGGTCTGCATGGCGGTGTAGATCTCCGAGCTGGGCATCGAGGTGATCGAGCCGCCCGCTCCCAGGAGCATTTGCTCGAAGGCCTTGCCTGCGCCGCGGATCGTCTGTCCCCGCACGTCCTCCGGCGACAGGATGCAACTCTTCTTCGAGGCGAAGCCGCCGGCCAGCCAGGCATCGGCGAGCACCACGACGCCCTGCGCTTCGATTTCGCGGCGAATTTCGTCCATGAAGGGTGACTCGTTGAGACGCGCGGCGTGCTCGTGGCTCTTCACGAGCCCCGGCATCAAGGTCACGTTGAACTTGGGATGCCGTCCGCCCGCATAGGCCAGCGGAAAGACGGTGACATCCAGGCGACCCCGCACCATGGCGGTCCACTGCTCGTTGGCCCCATAGAGTGATTGCCCGGGATAGATACGCATCGTAAGATCGGTGCCGGATGCCTCGAGCTCGTCCCGGATGATCTCGAGCATCTGGCCTCGCACGTCCCCGTCGGGCCACTGGTGGGAGGCGCGGATCACCTCCCCTTGGACGCATCCGCCGAGAAGCACCGTTGTCAGCGCGGTTGGGAACAGGAATCGCATCGCCGGTTTCATTTCGTGCATCATCGCGCGCTCACTCCTCGTTCGCGCGCGGCGCCTCGCTCCTCGCTCGGCGCTCGGTGTGCTGTCGGCCCATTCGGGCCGGTCTCGCGGCAAACGCGTTGGTTGCCGCTCGGGCAGGGCGCAGACGCATCTTTAAGCACCCTGCCAGTGCCGTTCCGACTTTTTGCGGCTAATTCCGTCCTGTCCACTCAATGGCACAAACGTGTAACCCATGATGCCCCTATTTTGGTCCATTTAGTTGGAATCACGCAGATCGTCGGCCTAGCAAGGCCTCTCGAATCGATCCAATGCGCGCCCTGCGCTACGAATAGCGATCTAGACGACCGCCGAGCCCGGTGCCTTTTCCAGGGTGGGCGCGCGTCTTGATGATGCGGCGGGCTGGAAACGGCCCCCTTGCCGCCAGCCGCGGGCCAGGATTCCCGCCACGCAAAGGTGACTGAGCACGCCAAGGGCAACCATGGCCTGAAACGCGACACCGAGAGCAGCTCCCACTGCGATCCCCAACAGGCGAAGGTCTCGGCGCTTGATTCGGTTTAGGAAATCGGGCGGGTAGGCTTTGCCGTGCCGGAGAGCGTACTCCTTGATCACGTAGCTCGCCATGAAGTAGCCGGAAAGGGAAAGAAAACCTCCCATCCACGCGAGAGGGCCCGGATGGGTAGAGGAGTAGGAAAAGGTGATGGCCAGCACTACGGCAAGATCCGCATAGCGGTCGAGCATCGTATCAAGCCAACCTCCCCTGGGGCTGGCGATCTGTCTGAGACGAGCCACTTCACCATCACAGCCGTCCACTACCGAGGCGAGCTGTATCAAGAGTCCCCCCGCCAGCCCGGCCATGTAACCCTGCAAGGAGAGGAGAGCCGCCGCGCCAAGCGAAAGCAGAAAGGCGGCGAGGGTGATGCGGTCGGGAGAGATCCGCGCCTCGGCCAGAAGACTCGAGAGCCGTAAGGAGAGAGGACGGTTGAGATGTGCCGAGACGTAGCCGTCGTCCGTGTTCTTGACGACCGAAGAAAGAAGCCTCCGCTTCGCGTGGCGGAACGCGAATGCGGTGTCCATATCGATCCATTTCTCGCCCGTGACATCGACCGTGCGAACCCGCCGCTCGGCCGCTAGCTCCCTGACCGCATCCGAGAGCCCGTAGTGTCCCTTGGCCGATGCCTGCCGGATACCCTCGAAGAGTGCCTGCGTGCAGTAGAAAACCCCTGTGTCCGCTGCCTCCCAATCGCTCAGCTCTTTTCCTATCCGGACCACCCGTCCGTTTGCGACGTGCACCTTCGTCGCGTCCTCGAGATCGAGGAGATTCTCTTTGTTCCAGTCCACGGCTACGCAAATTTCCTCCTCCGTGGGAGGGATGCGCAGCACCTGCTCCAGCAGCTGCGGATCGATCAGATGGTCGGCCATGGTCAGCAGAAAGGGTTCCTCCGACACGACACTGGAGGCGGCGAGAGCACTGGCGCCGTTTCCCAGCCGCCAGTCCTTGGCGACGACGCACTCCACCTCGCAGCCGCGACGGGCCGCTACGTCGAGGACGTGTTCACGGACCTCGTCCGCTCGGTAGCCCAGCACCACTACGAAGCGATGGATCCCAGATGCCTGGTAGGTGAGGATGATCCGTTCGGCAAGGGACAGGCCGAGCACAGGAATCGTTGGCTTGGGGCGGCCATTGCCCAGCGAAGCCAGA
Source organism: Candidatus Marinacidobacterales bacterium (assembly GCA_965237685.1). Classification (GTDB taxonomy): domain Bacteria; phylum Acidobacteriota; class Vicinamibacteria; order Marinacidobacterales; family SMYC01; genus CBDEGF01. The sequence goes on along the minus strand of CBDEGF010000001.1, from coordinate 657,912 downwards.
CGGGAACCCATGCCGGCCGCCAACATGACGACGGTGGGGGCGCCAGGATAGCCTCGTGCGCTATCAGAAACAGGACGGATCGAGGACATTAGCGATCTCCTTTGCGAGTTCAGAGCTTGCCGCCGCGATCAAGCTCGTACGTTGCTCGAGCCCCGTCAAAGCACCGAGCGGATTGCCTTTCCGATCCACGACACAACCTCCAGCCTCTTCCACGGCAAGCGAAGCGGCCGAAAAGCTCTCTAGCGTTAACCGATCCCTCACATCCACGTGCGCGTCCATTGCTCCAGAGGCCACCAGGCTCAGGGCAAGCGAGCAGCACCCGTAAACTCGTACACCCCGCGCCCGGCTCAGCAGCCTTCCGAGCTGCGGTGGAGGTGCGAAATGATTGAGTTCGCAGGACACGAAGGCTTCGGAAAGACTGCCAACCGACGAAGTCTTTAACCGAGTGCTGCCGCGATGCGCACCCTCTCCTCGTGCGGCCAGAATTGGACTTTCGTCTCGAAGAAGATCTCCGACCATGCCGAAGAGGACCTGTTCCGGTGAAAGAGGCCCTTCGGCAGGAAGCACCGCTATGTTGAGTGCTGCCAGCGGCAGTCGTCGAGCGTAGTTGTCCGAACCGTCCACGGGATCGATTACAAAACGGTATTGGCGCTCTCCTCTGCCAAATCTTCTCTCACCGCTCTCCTCCGAGAGCAGCACACCAGCGGGAAACGCCCGTTCGAGATAGCTCCGCACGTACTCGTCGGCGGTGAGGTCAAAGGAGCGCTGGAGGTCTCCCTTGGCATTCTTCCGCCCAGGCTCGGGCCTGTCTTTGCATGCCTGAAGCTCCTGTCGGAGCTCGCCATGTAGAATGGCAAGGATTCCGGGGACGGCGGATTCAAATGGGAGGAACGGGTCTGAAGGCCCCCGGTCCTCAATCCTGCCACTGCCCCATTCCATTTCCTTCACCACTCCCTTAGGCGGACAGACTCTGTCCCCTAGCCCATTTCCAAGCTACGAGTGGAGGGCCCTCAATTGGGAGCCGGGGGCTAAGACTGCAGGTCCGGCCTTTGCTCGCTCATAGGAAGGCTGTCGTGGCTGCTACGCGGAGAAGTGATACAACGACCCCAGGCGTGGGAACCTGCGTCGATTGATCTAATCGAAAGCCACGACAATCAATCTCTTGCGCCGCCAGGGGATAGTATCATGTCTTTTGCTGGAAGAACCCGCCACAGTTCGGCGAGAAGCCCGCAGACCCGAACGACGTCCTGAAAAATGACAGACTGCAAAGCCTGAGAACCTGGGCGGAAAGTCACTCAGATTGCAAACTAGAGGGCAGCTCGCAATTCAAGCAAGTATCCAAGGCGATGCTGCCGTCCGGGTTTTCAGTGAACGAGTGTCCTTCTAGAAGACCTCTAGCGACCGATGCCTTCTCTGGAGGTACCATCGATCGGTCGAAAGTGTGCCAATCTTAGTTGGGAATTGAAACGGCTCCAAACTCCGTGGTTTGATGACGTTTGAACGAACAACATCAAGCGGCAAGAGAAAGGAGCCGAGATGGGAAGTCTGCTACGTTCAGTCAAGAAACGCAAGAAGTCACGTCGTTTGGGTGAGGTCGCGCTCGTGAGTCGCGAGGAGTACGCGGAGCTCGAGCTGGATGCCAAGATAGAGATGATCCGTTCGTTGGTCCCCCTGGGGCTAATGCGCGTTCACGAGTTGCTCGACGACGAAGTGAAGGCGTTGGCCGGGGGGCGATACGCTCGCAAGGAAGAGTCGGTGCGTGGTCGCCGTCACGGAACCAACCCGGGCACGGTAGGGCTTGCCGGCCAGCGGGTACCGATCCGTGTGCCCCGGGTTCGGAGCATCGAGGGAGGAGAGATTCCGCTGCGGTCGTACGAGGCGCTGAGCCACGGCGGTGAGGTGAATGATCTACTGCTGAAACGAGTTCTCTACGGAATCTCCTGTCGCAACTACGAGGCGGCAGCGGAAGCGATTCCGGGCGCCATCGGGCTGTCGAGCTCGACGGTGTCCCGAGAGTTCGTTGAAGCAAGCGCGACGAAGCTCCGAGAGATGCAGGAACGGGATCTATCCGGCGAGGATGTGGTGGCGCTGTTTCTAGACGGGAAGACGTTCGCCGACGCCACGATGGTTGTGGCGCTGGGCATTACGCTTTCTGGGGAAAAACGCTTCTTGGGCTTCGTGGAGACGGACACGGAGAACGCGCAGGTGTTGACGCCGTTTCTGCGTTCACTGCTCGAGCGGGGACTCGATATCTCCCAGGGTCTACTGGTGATCATCGACGGCGGCAAGGGTCTCCAAGCGGCAGTAAAGAAGGCATTCCGTAAGCGGGCCCTGATACAACGCTGCCAGTGGCACAAACGTGAAAACGTAGTGAGCTACCTGTCCAAGGGCGAGCAGGGGTCGTGGCGCAAGCGGCTTCAGAGGGCCTACAACAGGCCGGAGTACAAAGACGCCCTCGCTGCGCTCGAGCAACTTCACGGTGAGTTAGAAGAGCGGAACCAATCCGCAGCTGGCAGCTTGGAGGAAGGACTCGAGGAGACGCTGAGCGTGCATCGACTCGGCGTATACGGGGTGCTGGGCCGTTCGTTCAAGACGACGAACTGCCTTGAATCCGTCAATGCCCTGGTGGAGGAACGCTGCGCGAAGGTCGACCACTGGAAGAACTCGAGCCAACGCCAGCGCTGGCTGGCGACGGCGCTCGTGGACATCGAACCGCGCTTGAGGAAGGTGGTGGGATACCGCCATCTCCCGAAGCTTCGCGAAGCTCTCAAGCGGGAACTGAAGATCGAGGCGAAGACATCAACCGTATCGAAGAAGAAGGTCGCGTAATCGTGAGCCGTGGAGAGTTTCAACTAAGAATGGGCTTGACTCGATCGGTCGTAAATCTGCTCCTTCAAGATAACAGCGCCACACATATCACAGGTGCGTTTGTTGCGTCTCAGCATGGTGACCTCCAGAGAAGAACTTCTGTGGGAAGATCGGGTCCCGCACCTCGGAGATCCGCAGTTTGACACGGAGAGCCCCTGTTTTGGCTCTCGGAAGGCGCTTCAACGCTCTTGTTGTGGCTCGATCTCGACTGTGGCCCACGCCGCCGCTGAGACCCTACGTTTGAATGCGCCGGGTCAGGAGGCTCTCCACGTTTTCTCGAAAGCGACGCAACCCTGCTTGAAGGACTTACGTACCTCATGCTTTCACGATTCTTTCCATTTTGTCGACCGCCGACGACAGTAGTGCAGCCGGTGGCCGCTGCGGGTAGCGTAATTCTTAAATGAGCTTAAGTTGGCAGGTGCATCAATGACGATAGTGGCTTTCGGTGCAGCGTTGACGTGATCTCCTGTTCGGACGTTTTCGCGCGTCACGTGCCAGCTAGACTCTTGAGTTTAGCAAGAAGGAAGGTAAAAAGGGAGCAATAGGTGTATGAGGACCGTCGTTTCAAAAGGCTTCAACCCTTTCCAAAACATGACCCCTAGCACACGTGGAACCGTAGACGCGAGGAATTCATGATGGTAAAGGTCTAGTGATACCGAGTCGTCGCTTCTCAGGAAGCCGGGCCTCCTTTGGAATCGACTTCAGCCACTGGGAGATGCGCGCGACTATCCGGTCTTTGGTTTTCTCTTTGTCAAGCCGCTCTGGGGCCGCGTGCAAGTGCATGTCAAGTTCGATCCTGCCTGAAGCCGCTTCTGCGTAGACACTGCTCTCTCGGGACCATTTACCCTTCACCCGCCACAGCCTGTCTCCACCCGTCCACGCCCTTTCCTCAACCCATTCTAGGCTGTAGATTCTCATGAGGCTCACCTCGATTTCCCGCTCAAACGGCTCCCATCGCTCCGGATCGCAGTTCATCTTCACCTCGCCCCCACGGGAAAGCGGCTCGAGGAACACTCACGCGCTTGCGGCTCGGTCCAGGCAAGTTGATTCTCTGACACCCGTCGTCCAATCTAGCATATCCGGCTGATTCGGTATCCTGTTCAACGAACCAGCATGGTCTGTCGACCCCGACTTCTGAAGGGGCTGGGCTTAGCCCGGATTATTCATGAAACGGTCGCGCTCCACGGGCGCTCTTGCCCGCTGGCGGCGTCTCTCCTCTGTTCCGAGCCTGCGCCGCATCGCGATACGCCTCGGCTCCTCGGTCGTCGTTCCTTGCCAGCGAACAAGATCACCTCGTCGAGTCGGTTCCAAACGCTCTCGCCTCCTTCAAAAGCTTCTTGAACGTCGAAACGAACTACGAGGTGGTAGCCTTCACATCGGCGAAAGTTGCCATGGAGTTGGAGTTCATCAAGAGTGCTTTGATTGGTGGAGGCGGCGGGAATCGAACCCGCGTCCGGAAATCTTCACCCGCAGCGTCTACATGCTTGTCCGACTCCCGGGTATCTCACCCTCTTCGATCAGGAATTGGCGAAAACTCGAAAAGGGCCAGCCTCTTTATCTCGCCGGCTGCCCGAGGCGAAGCGACCGGCCAGCCCGTCTAAATTGACGCCCGGTACCAACCCAACGAGCGAGGTCAGAGCGGACGTGACTGGTTTTTACGCAGCCATGGCCAACTGATCGTCGGCAATTGTGTTTTGGCCCCACGTTTTGGCAAGGCGTGAGCCCTTGGCATGCAGCTACGACTTCAAATATCCCCGTCGAACCCTTTGCGCCCCCTTTCAAAACATTCTATCTTTCAGAGTCTAGATCGGCTTCCGTTTCTGCGCAACGGCCCTTCGTGAGGCCGGATCGTCGCCGACCACGGAAAGGCCTTTGTTTACGTTGAATTAACTGTAATTATATCAGATAATGCCTCAGATATTGAAATGCCTCTCAGTCAGTACCGGCTCGTGCGGCCGGGCTTTGTCTTTCCTTGACACTCCTGGGAGGAGACGTTGTCGATGAATCAGGACCAGCTGCGAGCCAAAACGCTCGCGCTCTTTCACGCGCTCGTCTCGAAGTGGGCGAACGAGCTTCGTAAAGACGTGACGAGCATGCAGGACGACTTCGTCTCCAAGCTCGATGCGCTTCAGGAACGCATGTCGCGGTACGAAGAGAACATCGACGAGACCAAGATCCTTGCATTCGCGAACGAGGCGGCCGGCATGGCAATGGGTGGCGGCGGAGGACAGGTCGACTCCATGAAGAAAGTGCGTGAGGCAGTGGCCTCGATCGATCGAGGCCAGTCTCTGACGGAGGTGCTCACGTATCTGCTCGCCGGGCTGGCCCAGTTTGCCCCGCGCGTGGCGCTGTTCATCCTGAAAGGTGGCTCATGCATTGGCTGGAATGGTCGCGGTTTCGACGACAGCCCGGGCTTCAGTAACGACCAGCTGAAGAGGATTTCGGTACCGGCTAGCGCCAACACGGTCTTCAAGGCGGTCATCGATGCGCGCTCGAGCTATCTCGGCGAGAGCACGGCGCATCGTGACAACGTTCAACTATTGTCCCGCATTGGCAACGTTCTGCCGTCCAATATATTTGCCACACCACTCGTCATCCGCGACCGAATTGCGGCAGTGATCTACGCGGACAGCGGTGATGGACCGGAACGCCTCGAGGGTACCGAGGCGATGGAAGTTCTCACATTCTTCGCCTCCAAAGTGTTGGATACGTTGAGTGCAGGCAGATCGCCTGGCGCGGCTGCCCCCTCGCCGGAGCCTGCGCCTCCACCTCCTCCCGAGGAGCCTGAATCCGAGACCGTGATGTTTCAGCCCAGCCAGCTGGCCCGCGGCTCCAGCGGTGTGAGCGCCGCACCCTCGCCGGCGCCCTCCCCGGCACCGGTGGGTGGCGGCGGGCCCGATTTGGACACGCTCGACGCGGACGCTCGCCAGCAGCATGAAGATGCGATTCGTTTCGCGCGGCTGCTGGTCTCGGAGATCAAGCTTTACAACGACGCGAAAGTGAAACAGGGTCGAGAGAGCCGGGATATCTACGTTCAGCTGAGAGACGACATCGAGCGGAGTCGCCAGCTGTACACGGAGCGCGTGCCGTCCGCCATCCGCGACACCACGAACTACTTCAACGAGGAGCTCGTGCGGATCCTCGCGGACGGTGATGCGGCGGCCATGGGCCACCCGATGAACTAAGGCTAGACTAGCCTCTAGACTGGGCTCCCCTCCGCGAGCTTCGGCCAGGCCCTGCTTTCCTCGCGCGCCTCCCGCCAGACTAAGGATTCTTTGTGAACGGCGCCATTTTTCTGCCCAAATTCTTTGGTAGAATGACTTTACAAGCTTAGGATCGTCGCCCGCACGGGAGCCGAGTGGGGGCCGAGCTTCTCGTTGGGGGAAGCTGTCTCCGCGGATAGCAAGAGCGCACCTCCGGCGAAAGCGGTTGGCGAAACGTCGGAGCGCAAGACGTCTACGGGAACGAGATGCTTCACGCGGTGAGAAAAGCTCTTCTGCCGACCCTGGGTCTGGTGGTGGTTGTCCTCCTCCTGCAGGTTCTTGTCGCCGCCTCGCGCCATGCCCAGGAAAGTGGTACGACGGAGCCCACTCGCCCGCAAACCGCTCCGCCTCCCTGGCAGCCGCTTCACCGGCCCGGCGCCGAAGTCGAGCGAGTGGCCGCGGTTCTGGAACAAGGCAAGCGCAAAAATCAGCTGAAGGTTCTTGAAGAGATCGCCTCCTCGAATAGCGAGCATCCGCTCAGCCGGGCGCTAGCGGCCTTTGCTTCGGGTGTGCTCCTGGTCGAGCAGAAGCGATCTCAGGCCGCGCTCGAGCAGTTCCGACGCCTCGGGATCATGGAGACGGAGCTTGCTGCCTACGCGCTTTACTACATTGCCCGCGAAACCGAGCGGCAGAAGCCCGACGAGGCACTCGGTGCGCTCGAGCAACTGGTGGCGGGATATCCCGACGTTGCGATCTACGACGAAGCCCAGCTTCGCTACGGTCGATTGCTCGCAAGCAGGGGCCAGAGAGAGGAGGCGGCTCGGCAGGTGGGTGCGGTCGCCAGGAGAGCCGAGGGCGAGACGAGAGGCGCTGCTCTCGATGAGCTCGCGAGGATTCTCGTGGATCTCGGCCGGCGAGAGGAAGCGGTACCCGTGCTCGAAGAGCTCTACTACGGCATGCCGACCGACCCTCGTGCCCGCGATGCGGGCCGGCGACTGACCCGGCTTCGCTCGCGCCTCCCCAAGCCGGACGAGGAGCTCTACGCACTCGCGTTCGAGCGCGCGGAGCTTCTTCTGGAGACGGGGCGTTATCGCGACGCCTACTCGGGCTATCAGTATCTTCTGCGCCGCTTCCCCAAGCTCGTCGACCGGCAGCTCGTGGCCCTGCGTCAGGGCGTGGCGCAGTACAAGCGCCGGCGTCTGACGAACTCGAGAACCCTGCTCAAGAAAGTCACGCGCGACGATTTGCGTGCTGAGGCTCTCTTCTACCAGGGCGAGGCCGCTCGCCGGCCGGGGGAGTATCAACAGCGGATGGCCGAGCTCCTTGACACCAGCCCGCCCAGCCGTTGGGTCGAGGCCGGGCTCTTGAGCCTCGGTCACTATCACCGCGATCGCGAGGAAGAAGACATCGCGATTCGTTACTTCCGACAGCTCGTCCAGCAGTCTCCGCGCGGCGAGCATGCTCTCGAAGCACAGTGGATCGTGCTCTGGGAGCGTTATCGGAAAGGGAGCTTTCGCGAAGCTGCCGAGGGTTTCGAGCGGGCGGCACGGGAGCGGCCCGAAGCCTTCGAGATCTCGCGTTTCCTGTACTGGGCGGGGCGTGCCTCCGTCGACGCAGGCGACTCGGACAAGGCGGAGTCTCTCTACCGTCAGGTGCTTCTGGGATACAAGAACACGTACTACGGTCGTCGTGCTTACGAGCGCATTCTGCAGATCGAAGGCCACGAACGATCGCTGGTGAGCCTCGAGATGGCCCGTCAAGGCATCGACTTCGGCGAGGCGCTTCGCGTGAGACGAGAGCGGCGACAGCGACGAATCGCGCTCCTTCTCGCGGTGGGGCTTCCCGAAGAGGCGTTGAAGGAGGCCCAGACAGCCGTCACCGGGGATGTCGACGACGCCTCCTTTCTGGCGATCGCCGCGTGGATCCACGCGCGCGAAGACAGGAATCTTCAATCGATGGCGACGATGCGCCAGGCCTTCCCGTTCCACATCTCGGCCACCGGGGATCTGCTGCCTCGACCGATCTGGGAAGTCATGTACCCGCTCCGGTACTGGGATCTCGTTCAGAAGTACTCCGCCGAGCGGGGACTGGACCCTTACCTCGTCGCGGCCCTGATCCGTCAGGAATCCACGTTCAATCCCAGGGTGCGATCGCGAGCCGGTGCACGGGGTCTGATGCAGATCATGCCCTCGACCGGGAAGATCCTGGCAAGACAGGAGCGCCGGAAGTACCAGCTTCGCGACCTCTACAATCCAGAGGTCAATATCCGCTACGGCACGCTCTACCTGAAGCTGCTGCTGGCACGTTTCAATGGCCGCGTCGACTACGGTCTGGCCAGTTACAACGCCGGACCGCACCGGGTGCGACGCTGGACGGACATGGATCTGACGATCGATCCGGAGGTCTTCATCGAGGAGATACCTTTCGACGAGACCCGCAATTACGTCAAGCTGGTACTCCGGAACGAGATGCTGTATCGTCGCCTCTACGGCCAGGCGGCGTTAGCCGCGGAGTAACGAGCGCCCACTCTCCGCCGGACGCGCCTCGGCTCGTTCCCTGTTACTTCGAAAGGAACGACTATGAGCGGGCCAGCCCAAACGCGTCCTGGCACCTCCCAGAAAGCACTTCGGTTCACAGAGTCCGTGATCCGGGAGATGACCAGGCTCAACAACATTCACGGCGGGGTCAACCTCGCGCAGGGATTCCCTGACTTTCCGGCACCCCAGGACATCAAGCAAGCGGCGGTCGAGGCCATTCAGAAAGACATCAACCAGTACGCGATCACGTGGGGTGCGAAGGCCTTTCGGGACGCGCTCGCCGAGCGCTACCGCCACGTCTATTCCATGGAGATCGATCCGGAACGCCATCTGACCGTTACCTGCGGGTCCACCGAAGCGATGATGTCGACCATGCTCGCGGTCGTCGATCCGGGGGACGAGGTCGTGGTTTTCGAGCCGTTCTACGAGAACTACGGCCCGGACGCCATTCTGAGCGGGGCGGTGCCCCGTTACGTGAAGCTCCACGAGCCCGACTGGCACATCGATCCGGACGAGCTCAACCGCGCCTTTTCCGATCGAACGCGTGCCGTCATTATTAATACGCCGAACAACCCGACCGGAAAGGTCTATCATCGGGAGGAGCTCGAGCAGATCGCGGCGCTGTGCCAGAAGTGGGGAGCGATCGCCATTACCGACGAGATCTACGAGTACATCCTCTATGACGGCGCCGAGCACATACCGGTTGCGACCCTGGACGGGATGTTCGAGCGAACCGTGACCATCAACTCCCTGTCCAAGACCTACTCGGTCACCGGATGGCGTGTGGGATGGGCTATTGCCTCGGAAGAGCTGACCGGAGCGATCCGCAAGGTTCACGACTTCCTTACCGTCGGTGCGGCCGCGCCGCTTCAAGAGGCAGGGGCGGTCGCGCTTCGGTTCCCCGATTCGTACTACGCAGGGCTTGCTCGGGACTACGGTGAGAGGCGAGATCTGATCGTCGGGAGCCTGCAAGAGGCCGGCTTTCGCTGCTCGAGTCCCGGCGGCGCGTACTATGTCATGACGGATATCTCGGGCTTCGGTTTTTCCGACGACGTCACCTTTGCCCGGCATCTGATCGAGAACGTCGGTGTGGCCGGCGTTCCCGGTTCGAGTTTCTATCATCGATCGGAAGACGGCGCGCAGAAGCTCCGGTTCTGCTTCTGCAAGACCGAAGAGACCTTGAAAGCGGCCGCCGAGCGCCTCCGTTCGATGAAGACGGCGCCGTGATCACCCTCTTTCCTCTTCTGGCGACGCTTCTGGCTCCTGCAGTCTCACAGGGCAACTCTCGCGCAGAGACGGCGTACGAAGCATCGGTTCGCCAGCTGGCCGAGGGTGACGTCCGCGCGGCGGAGAGCTCCGCTCGCGAGGCCATCACACTTTCGAACCGCTTTGTCCCCGAACAGGAAATCGAGGTAGCCCCGGAAAAGGGTCTACTCTTCGAGGACATGATCCTCGAAGCTCGCGGCTCGTACCGGAGTCGCCGCGCGCGCTACTTCGAGGCGCTCGGCGATGCCCTTGTTGCGCAGGAGCGCTGGCGGGCCTCACGCAAGGCCTACCGCCGGGCGGTGTCGATGAGTCCTAAGGCCACGCTCCTGATGCGGATGGCCGACCAGCCGGACCTCATGACGGACGCGCGCCTGGATCTTCTGGAGGAAGCTTTTGTCGCGCCGGACGCGGCGGTCGGAGACATCGAGCGCGCGCTCAGAGAGAGCGGCGTTTTCCGGACCGAGAACGCTTTGAAAGCGGCCCTCGATGCGCGCCGCGCACCCGAGCTCGAGGGGACCTATCCCGCTGTCGACATCGTTGTCGAGGCGTTTCCGGAAATGCGGGCGGTGACGACGGATCTGGGCCCCATCAGTACCGCCGAACGGTTCGCCGCCGGTAGCCTCCTCTTCTTGTACCGACCCATGAACGGGTGCGAGCGGTGCAGCGAAGAGCTGGACGCGCTGACGCGTCTGGTACCGGATCTTTCGCGCCGGAGAATCCCTGCTATCTTCGCGACTTTCGTCGACGAGGCGGACCTGGAGACGATGCGGCGGATCGTTCGCCTCCTCGGCATCCGCTTTGGCGTGGGTCTGGATGCCAATCTCCCCGCGGCTCTCGATTTCTATCACGAGGGCGAGATACGGATCGTGGCACGCGGCGGGATCGTGCAGTTCCGTCTCTCGATGGCGGATAGACCTTCCACGAGCGAAATCAGGCGGTGGGTCGAGGCGGTTATCGACTTTCTGGGTGAGCTGCCCGACGAGAGGGAAGCGCCGCTCGCCAATCGTGACCTCATCGTGCTCGAAGATGGCATGGCCTCGCCGAGACAGGTGCGCCGTTGGATCGAGACTCTCGCGAAGCTCGAGTCCGGTCCCGCCGGGCTCGACGACCACTACGCCAAGCTCGACCGAACACTAAAGCGGGTTCTCAGGGACAACGACGAGCGCGAGCTGAGGTTCGAGCTTCTCGAAGCCTTGTCCCGGCTCGAGCGTGCCGACACATCGAAGTCCCGGGTTCTGGTGCAGCTCGCTTCCCGCATTCGCGACCGGCTGCTGGAAGAGGCCAAACGGCTCGACGCTTCGGTTCGGCGGGCAGCCGCCGCCGGAGACGGTGTCTTCTTCACCCATGTGGATCGAGGCTCGTCCCCTGCCCGTGTCTATCTGCAGAGCTCGTTTCGCGGTGGCGGGCCGGGGTTTCGCCACTTCGCTTTCGTGCTCGAGGACACCGGCGACGACTTGAGGATCGTCTGGGCGGAGCCCGAGGAGCATGAGGCGCGCGGTATCGAAGCCGCCAGACGCGGTGGTGTTTTTCTTTTCGAGACTGCCGATGGCTGCCGCGGCCTCCGGTTGGCCGGCGAGACCGACAGGCTCTACGAGGGGTGTCCGGCCCTGCTGCTCGAGGGCGAGATCGTCGAGCCTCGCAGCGCGCTGGTGGACCCGCTCGAGGCCGGGCCGCAGTTCTTCCGCAGGGGCGAGCCCGGTTCCGATGGAATCGTCGCGGAGGAGACGGCGCTCGAACGCGGGCTTCGCCTTTTCGAGGAAGGCCAGTATGCCACCGCCATCACCGCCTTCGAGGAAGCTGCGGGCGAGCTCGACCCCCTCGCGCCCTATGATGAGTCAGCGCTTCGCTACAACCGGGCGCGCTCGCTGGAGCAGATGGGGAAGCGTCAGGAGGCGCTGGCCCTCTATCGCAGCCTGGGGGATCCGCCGTTTCAGGCACTGGTCGACGAGCGGGCGGGGATCATCGAAGGCGCTCCGAGAGACCAGCAGTAATCAAAGATCAGCTAGAACACTCCGTACGGGGTCAGTCTCCCAACCGGAACCCCGGAAACAAGGAACCCCGGAGAGAAAACACTAGATTTCGGGACAGGCGAATTCTCTAGTCGAAATGGTCACGCAACGTGACCCGTGAGGCCGGTCGGCCTCGCGCGAAGACGATATGAGAAGTGAAATTACCTCTCCCCCTCGGGGGAGAGGGCGCCCGCCTTCGTCGAGGCTTGGGGCGGGCGGGTGAGGGGACAGTTGGCCTCACCTTCGGAGCCCGGTGCGCGCGCGACATTGGGACTGTCCCCTGCTCGATATGGGTTGAAACCCTTGCCCGGGCAAGATTCTCCGCCGACCGCACAATCACACTCGGCACCAGATCCTCGTTCGGCTCTCCGAGCCGCCGCGTTCGAGAACAAATTCTGAGTTCTCCGGGTTTCCGGCGTTCCGTGTAGAGATTCGGCGTTCGGGAGCGCCGATTTCGCGGGGTGCTATACTCGCCAGTTCGTATGAAATCGCTCGCGCGGCTCATTCCTTACTTGAAGCGCTATCCGAGGCCGCTGACGCGCGGAACGATGGCGCTCGTTTGCGGCAAGGTCTTCTCGGTTCTCGCGCCCCAAGTCCTCCAACGAGCGATCGACGACCTCACGATCGCGGTGACGGTCGAAAAGCTGGCCTTGTACGGTGCCCTCATCGTCGGGATTGCGACCGGCGCGGGATTCTTTCGGTTCTGGATGCGCAAGCTCATCATCACCGTTTCTCGTTTCGTCGAGTACGACTTGCGGAAGGATTTTTTCGAGCACCTGCAGCGGATGAGCCCGTCGTTCTACGGCCGCTGGCGCACCGGCGATCTCATGTCGCGCGCTTCCAACGACATCACCGCGGTCCGGATGGTGCTGGGTCCAGGAGTGATGTACCCGGCCGAGACGGTGATAATCACCATCGGTGCGCTCGCTTTCATGTTCGCCATCAGTGTGGAGTTGACTCTCCTTTCGCTCTTGATCATGCCCGTGATCTCGGTACTGGTGAAGCAGTTCGGTGCACTCATCCACAAACGCTTCGAGGCGATCCAGGAGAAGATGAGCGACATCTCCGCTCTCGTTCAGGAAAACATCACCGGGATGCGAGTCGTCAAGGCCTACGTACAGGAAGATCACGAAGTCGCCAGGTTCGATAGAGAGAACGAGAAGTACTTTCAGCGAAACATGCGGCTCGTCCGATTGTGGGGAGCCTTCTACCCGCTCCTGGCAAGCTTGATTGGGCTCGGGACGGCGCTCGTCCTCTGGTGGGGAGGGCGCATGGTCATTCAGGGCGTTATCACGCTCGGCGAGCTGGTGGCGTTTTTCGCCTATCTGGCCATGCTGACCTGGCCGATGATCGCCTTCGGCTGGGTCGTGAACATCTATCAGCGGGGCGCCGCCTCCATGAATCGACTTGCTGCGATCCTGGATGAAGAGCCCGAGTTCGGAGCGGAACAGGCCGCGTCGTCCGAGGGAGATCCTGTCGATGCCGAGGGCCGGATCGAGTTCCGCGCGGTCAGCTTCGCATACCCGGAAGCGGGAGAAGGCAACGGCGATCAGGGCTTCGTGCTTCGGGATATCGACCTCGTCATCGAGCCCGGCCAGACGGTGGCTTTCGTCGGCAGAACCGGATCCGGCAAGAGCACACTGACGAGTCTCGTACCGAGGCTCTACGACGTCTCCGAAGGAGCGGTTCTCGTGGATGGGCGGGATGTTCGCACACTGCCTCTCGCGAGCCTTCGCGCCGTGGTCGGCTTCGTACCGCAGGACAGCTTCCTCTTCTCCGAGAGCATCCGCGACAATATTGCCTTCGGCCGGCCCGACTCCGGCGACAAAGAGATCGAAGCCGCGGCGCGGAGCGCAGGACTGGACACCGATGTCAAGGATTTCCCGAAGGGCTACGAAACCATGGTCGGAGAGCGAGGTATCACCCTCTCCGGTGGACAGCGGCAGCGGGCGACCATCGCGCGTGCACTCGTCGTCGATCCACCCATCCTCGTGCTCGACGACGTCCTCTCGTCGGTGGACACCGAGACCGAGGAACGGATTCTCTCCGCGCTCCAGGGCGTGATGCAAAAGCGTACGACGCTTCTCGTCGCACACCGGATCAGCACCGTCAAGGACGCGGATCTGATCTGTGTTCTCGAGCGAGGACGCATCGTGGAACGCGGGCGCCACGACGAGCTCGTGGAGCAGGGCGGGCTGTACGCTTCACTGTACCGAAAGCAGATTTTGGAGGAGGAATTAGAGGCCATCTGATCCGTGGTCAATCGAAGAAGCATGGTCGACGTTGATTTGGCGAGTACGACGTACAACTCCGCATGGACGTGTTGCCGCATGAAACCAGGAAACAACTATAAGGAACCCAAGAACCCAGGAAAGACTGATCGAAGGAGAGAATCTTCCTGCGGGAAGCGTTGGACTGTTTCATTTAGCTCTCCTTCCTGGGTTCCTGGGTTCCTTAGAGATCGTCACCTAGCAGTCTAATGGAGTTTCACGAAGAGGAATCACCGGGCAAGGTCTACGACGGCCACCTGATGCGTCGTCTTCTGACGTATCTGTCGCCCTACAAGGGGACGGTTTTTCTTGCCCTTCTTCTGGTGCTGGCCGTTGCCGCGCTCAACCTGGTCGGGCCCTACCTCACCAAAGTAGCGATCGACAGCTACATCGCCACCGGGGATCTCGAGGGCCTGTCACGCATCGCGCTGATGTACGTCGCGGCACTCGTGGCGCAGTTCTTCATCAGCTACTACCAGGTCTACATCATGAACATGGCCGGTCAGCGGGTCATGTTCGACATGCGCCGGCAGATCTTCGGCCATCTTCAACGACTCCACCCCGGATTCTACGACCGCAACCCGGTGGGCCGGCTGGTCACCCGGGTTACCAGTGACGTGGATGCCCTGAACGAGCTCCTCACTTCCGGCGTGGTGACGATATTCGGCGACGTGTTCCTGCTCCTCGGGATCATGATGGTGATGATCTCGATGGACTGGCGTCTGTCTCTGGTCACGTTCACGGTCCTGCCGGCCCTCTTCGCAATCACGATCCTCTTCAAGCGACGCGTGCGCGTGGTCTACCGGAAGGTTCGCTCACGCGTGGCCTGGATGAACGCCTTCATACAGGAGAACGTCGTAGGCATGGAGGTGGTTCAGCTCTTTCGCCAGGAACGGAGAAAAGCGAGGGAGTTCGCCAGGCTGAACCGGGAGCATACCGGCGCCAATCTGGAGACGATCCTCTACTACTCGCTCTTCTATCCGGCGGTAGAAATACTGGGTGCCACCGCCGTTGCGCTCATCATCTGGTATGGCGGCGGTCAGATCCTCCTCGGCGCACTGAGCCTCGGGGGTCTGGTGGCCTTCGTCCAGTACTCTGAGAAGTTCTTCCGTCCCATCAGCGATCTTTCGGAGAAGTTCAACATCCTTCAAGGCGCGATGGCCTCGTCGGAGCGCATCTTCCATCTTCTGGACACCGAAGTCGCCATCGAGGCTCCTTCCTCCATCTGTCGCCCCGAGAGGGCGAGTGGCTCGATTCGGTTCGACGACGTCTGGTTCGCCTACAAAGACGACGATTGGGTGTTGAGGGAGATCGACCTGACCGTGGCTCCCGGCGAGCGCGTCGCGCTGGTGGGCCACACCGGTTCGGGCAAGACCACGCTCACCAGCCTCCTGATGCGGTTCTACGACGTTCGACGGGGGCGCATTCTGGTCGACGGGCTGGACGCTCGCGAGTGGCACCCGAGGGAGCTCCGGCGGCAGTTCGGTGTGGTCCAGCAGGACGTGCACTTGTTCTCCGGCACCATCGGCTCCAACATTCGCCTGGGAGACACGGCCATAGACGATGATGCCCTGGCGGAGGCCGTCGCTGCCGTCCACCTCGACGAGCTGCTTGCGGATTTGCCAGGGGGACTCGACGCCTCCGTCCGGGAGAGGGGGAGCTCTCTGTCGGCAGGCCAGCGCCAGCTGGTATCCTTCGCGCGCGCCCTCGCCCACGACCCCAGGATTCTGATTCTCGACGAGGCGACCTCGAGCGTCGACACGCACACCGAATTTCTCATCCAGGAGGCGCTCGACCGGCTGATGCAGGATCGCACCAGTCTGGTCATTGCCCATCGGCTCTCCACGATCCGGAGCGCCGACCGTATCGTGGTGCTCCACAAAGGCTGCATCCGGGAGGTCGGCTCCCACGAAGAGCTGCTGGCCCGCGAGGGTATCTACCACCGGTTGTACCAGCTGCAGTACCAGGAGCAGGCTCAGGAGCAGGAACGGGAAACCCGGAACTTCCAGGAAACCCGGTAGAGCAGGAAGCTAGGAACTCCGTATGGAGACGCCTCAGGAAACCCGGCACACCAGGAAACCCGGAAGAGATTCTCCCGGCTTCCCTGAGCTCCGCGCGGTGAAGCGGCTAGCGATCGCTTCTGCTTCTCTGTCTTCAATCTTTCCTCATACTGCCTCGTTTTTCCTGGTTTCGGATCTTCCGGGTTTCCTGCTGTGCCGGGTTTCCCTGGCGCATCCGTTCGCGGAATTCCTGGCTTCCTCCCGTGCCGGGTTTCCTGAGGCATCCATACACGGAATTCAGGGTTTCCTGCTAAGATTCCACTCCCCATGGACGAGCCGGGAAACGAGCCTGACAGAGGCGAGCCCAAAACCGAGGTCGAGGCGGTCGACGACGTCGGATTCGCGCGTACCCTCCTGCAGTTGTTCATCATTCCAGCGTTCGTCGTCGCGGTAGCGGTCAGCCTCTTTTTCTTTTCCGCCTGGCTCATCTCGGACGAGAAGACCGGCGTCGACTACCTGCACGAGATTCGCAGTGGAAGCAGCAACCGCCGGTGGCAGGCCGCTTTCGAGCTCTCGAAGCTCATCACCATGGGCAAGGATGCCCGGCGCATGGAGGGTCTGGTCCCCGAGATGATGGAGCTCTTCGAAAGTGCCACCGACGATGACCCCCGTGTCCGGCACTATCTGGCCCTGACCCTGGGTCACCTCGAAGACCCGGCGGCGGTGCCCGTTCTCATCGATGCGCTCTCGGATCGCGATGCCACGACGCGTCTCTACTCCGCCTGGGCTCTCGGGAACATCGGCGACCCACGCGCCGTCACACCGCTGCTCGATCGCGTCCGCGACGACGATCCCGGGGTGCGCAAGATGGCGATCTACGGCCTCGGTGTCCTTGGGGACACGAGAGCCATCGAACGGCTATTGCCGGCCCTCCAGGACCCACAGCCCGATGTGAGCATGAACGCCGCGATCGCGCTTGCTCAGCTCGGCGACGACACGGGGGAGGCGAATCTTCTGCAGATGCTCGACCGGGAGTACATGAACCAGTTCGGCGACATGAACGCCGCGCAGCGTGCTCAGGCGATGGAGAGTGCCATCAAGGCCGCGGCTCTCGTCGGAGGAGCGGAGATCCGAGAGAGTCTTCGGGATCTCGCGAGCGAAGACCCGAATCTGAACCTTCGTGAGGCCGCGCTCGAAGCGCTTCGGCAGCTCGACGATCCAGGTCGGGATTCGTCCGGAAGCTCGGAGCCGCGCCCGTAAGGCATTGTGGAATATAGCGTTGCGTCGTCAGATCTCGAAAGACTCTGCGCGCCCTCGCGGTTCGAAGTCTTGACACGTCTCACGAGCAATGACTACAATATTATGTTTTGGGTCCGGGCTCGTATGTCGAGCTCCCAATTGGAAAAGACGTAATTCAAACTCGGTGGCCCGTGCCGGTAGTTCGTGAAGCCCGCGGCAATTCACAACTAAATCTGGTGACTTTCTTCGAAGACCGTTTCAGGGAGAGCCATGACTGACGAAAAGAAATCAGAGGCAGGAGAGGCGAAAGCCGCCGCCGAGGAGCCCGCGAAGGCTGCAAAGAAAGAGAAGGTGAGCCGCCGCCAGTTCAACTGGCTCGCCCTCGCCTGGACGTTCTTCACCGCGTCCGCCGCCGCCGGGATGACGGCGATGGGTCGCTTCATGTTTCCCAACGTCCTGAACGAGCCGCCGTCGACCTTCAAGGTGGGTTTTCCGAGCGATTTTGCGATCGGTGTCGTGGACACGCGCTTCAAGGAAAAGTACCGGGTGTGGATCGTGCGAAACGAGGAGGGTATGTATGCGCTTTCCTCCATCTGCACGCATCTGGGCTGCACTCCGAACTGGCTCGAAGCAGAGAACAAGTTCAAATGTCCCTGCCACGGCAGCGGTTTCTACATGAGCGGCATCAATTTCGAAGGCCCGGCGCCCCGGCCGCTGGAGCGGCATCGGATCGTTCTGGCCGAAGACGGACAGGTGCTCATCGACAAGAGCCGGCTCTACAAGTTCGAGGCGGCCCAGTGGGAAGACCCGGAGTCGTTTCTGAGTCTGGCCTGAGTCTGGCGTAAAGGTTCGAGAAAGAGAGTAGGAAGACAGCGTGCAGAACGTTCTAAGCATCTTCAAGAACGCTTGGGACAACTTGACCGAGTCTCAAGTCTGGAAGTCGATCTTTCGCCACGGCGCCGTCAGGAGCAACCGAAACCGCGTTCTGGTGATGATGTCGAACGTCTTTCTTCACCTTCATCCGGTGAAATCGCGCAAGGCGGGCATCAAGCTTCGTTACACGTGGTGCATGGGCGGCACGACGTTCTTCCTGTTTCTCGTGCTCACGTTCACCGGTCTTCTGCTCATGTTCTACTACCGCCCTACCGTCGAGTACGCCTACGCGGATATCGTCGACTTGCGCGAGCACGTGCCCCTGGGTGTCATGAGGGAGCTCCATCGCTGGGGCGCCCACGCCATGGTCATCACGGTCTGGCTCCACATGTTCCGGGTCTTCATGACCGGCTCCTACAAACCGCCTCGCGAGTTCAACTGGGGCGTCGGCGTCATCCTGCTCGTCCTCACGCTTCTTCTTTCCTTCACCGGCTATCTTCTGCCCTGGGACCAGCTGGCCATCTGGGCGATCACGGTCGGCTCGAACATGGCAAGAGCGACGCCGCTCGTGGGAACGGAGGGGCCGCTTTCGGCGGCGTTGAAGCTGGGCGATATCAACCTCGTGAACTCCGGCAACGATGCGCGGTTCATCCTGCTCGGGAGCCGGGTGGTGGGCGAAGCGACGCTCCTGCGGTTCTACGTCCTCCATTGTGTCGGCCTTCCTCTGGCAGCCGCGTTCTTGATGTCGGTTCACTTCTGGAGGGTTCGCAAGGACGGCGGCATCTCCGGTCCCATGTGAGCGAGTCGGCTCGCACGACTCCGGTGAACACTCGTAGGAGCTAGCAGACGAAAGCTATGGAAAGCTTCAAAAATCTCATCAACTGGCTGACGGACCCGAGGGTGCTCTTCACGCTGGCGACGGTGGGCTTTTTGCTGTCGCTCAAGTACACGCAGGTATGGACCAAGAAGGCTGCCTACATCGTCGGTGCCATCATGGTGGGCTTCTATCTGTTCAGCCTCACCGACCCCGATTTCGTCGCGATCGTTGCCAAGCCGGACAACGTCCCGATCACGTTCATGTTGTTCCTGGTGGCTTTCTTCACCTGGTACGCGATGTATCAGGGAGTGGAGAACGACAAACGCCTTGCCGATGGTGAGCCTCCGCTGGAGAAGCAGGAGGAGGAAAAAGTCTGGGTGTGGCCGGATCTGGTCTACGTGGAGTTTCTCTGTATGATCATCCTGGGCATCGGACTTCTGGTCTGGTCGATCGCGCTGCCCGCACCGATCGAGCAGCCGGCGAATCCAGCGGACTCACCGAATCCGTCGAAGGCACCCTGGTATTTCCTCGGGCTCCAGGAAATGCTCGTCTACTTCGACCCGTGGCTGGCGGGCGTGGTGTATCCGACCCTCGTCATCGTGGGCCTGGTGGCCATCCCTTACATCGATACCAATCCGAAAGGGAGTGGCTACTTCACGTTGAAAGAGCGTAAGGCGGAGATCGCCATCTTCCTCTATGGGTTCTTGATTTTGTGGGTTCTCCTGGTGATCTCCGGGACGTTCCTGCGGGGGCCGAACTGGAACTTTTTCGGACCCTACGAGTACTGGGATCCGCATCGTGTCGAGCCGCTTTTGAACGTCCATGTCTCGGACTTCTTCTGGGTCAAGTTACTCGAACGTCCATTGCCCCAGAATCCGCTCGCTCGGGAGTTCCTTGGTGTGCTCCTGGTCTCCGTTTACATGTTCGTGCTGCCGGTCGTTCTGGCCTGGCCGAAGGAGAAATTTCCCAGGTTTCTGCAGTGGGTGAGCCTGAACAAGTACTTCCAGAAGATGGGACCGACCCGCTACTACGTGGGTGTGGTCCTTTTCCTGCTGATGCTCAGTTTACCGATCAAAATGTATTTGAGATGGGCGTTCAACTTGAAGTACATCGTCACCTTTCCGGAGATCTTCTTCAACATTTGACGACCGAGAACGGTACGGCAATCGGCTAGCACAGAAAAGGGACAATTGTGGCCAAAACGGCACCTGGACATGCGTACGACATCAGCCGACTGAACATCGTTTTCGCTCTCTCGAGCATCGCGCTCTTCTTCTCCACCATCTGGCTCGTTTGGTTCGATTACTCGCGCGAGTGGAAAGGCTATCAGCGCCAGTTCGTCGAGCTGGAGCGTGAGACGACCGCGCAGCAGATCGAGGAAGCGAGCCGGCGGGTGAACCAGCGTGAGCTCGGGCGCGTCGATCAGGAGCTCGACGCGGCGAAGATAGAGCTGGCATCGAGGCAGACGGAGATCGACGAGTTCGAAGCCAGTCGCGCCACGCTCCAGGACAAGCGGACGCTCGCCGACATCAAGGAGCGTGCGCTCAAGTCCGAATACGACTCCGTCAAGTTCTACTACGAGGAGGGAGAGCACGCGCCGATCGGAAAGCGCGTCAGTGAGGAGGCGTTCCGGGATCTCGAGAACGAGTTCCGGGAAGCGAGGCAGGTCCGGCTTTCTCTCGACTACGAAATCGACGATCTCGCACGTCAGCTTCGGGAGCTCAACTCCAGAGTCACGGAGCTGAATGGGGAGATGGAGGCCCTGAACCAGGAAGCCACCCTTCTGAAACGGAAGCAAGACTCCATAGCGGAGAGTATCCCCAACACGTTTCGAAATCTCCCAGTGGTCGACTTCATCGACCCCAGCATCGAGATCCGGCAGGTCCTCGTTCAGAACGTCACCGAGGATCTCAACTTCATTCAAGTTCCACGCATCGATCGGTGCATGACCTGCCATCTCGGCATCGACAATCCCGACTACGCCGATGCACCTCAGCCCTTCACGACCCACCCGAACCTCGAGCTCTACGTCAATCCGGAATCGCCCCACTCGATGGATTTGTTCGGATGCACGTCCTGCCACGAGGGTCGGGGACGGGCGACCGACTTCGTCGGCGTCGACCACACGCCCCGGAACGAAACGCAGAAGCACGAGTGGGAGGAGACGTACGGCTGGAAAGAGGACCATTACTGGGACAAGCCCATGTACCCGGTTGGAATGACCGAGGCGGGCTGTCTCAAATGCCACCGGGATCAGGTGATGATTCCCGGGGGAGAACAGTTCAACCGCGCCCGGTTTCTCTACGAGCTAGCGGGCTGCTACGGGTGTCACAACACGGACGGTTTCGAGGATCGACGCAACCGGGGACCGAATCTCGACCACATCGTTGCCAAGACGACGCCGGAGTTCGCCGCCAGGTGGCTACGGGATCCGAAGAGCTTCAAGGCCTCGACCTTCATGCCCAGGTTCTGGGACCTCGACAACAACCCCGACTCCGAGCTCAAGGCACGAAACGACACGGAAGTTGCCTCCATCGTGGCCTACATCTTCGACAAGTCGGAAGCGTTGTCCTACGGAGAGGTGCCCCGCGGAAACGCCGGCCGGGGTGAGCAGCTCGTGAACGATATCGGCTGCCTCGGCTGCCACATCCTGGACGAGACCGGATACGAGGATGTGGAGCTTTACCGCCGTCGCGGACCGGCGCTCGCCGGTCTGGGCAGCAAGGTCAACCGAGCGTTTCTCTTCAACTGGTTGAAGAACCCCAGGCACTACTGGGAAGAGACCTTCATGCCGAACCTGAGGCTGACCGATGGAGAGGCGGCGGACGCGACCGCCTATCTGGTGTCGCTTCGAAACGAGAGCTTCGAGGGCCTGCCCGTGCCGCAGGCGGACGCGGCCGCGCTCGACGAGATTGCTCTCGAGTTTCTCCGTACCGGCCTGCCGGATGCTCACGCAGCGGAGGCGCTCTCGGGGATGTCGGAGGAAGAGAAGAAGCTCTACGCCGGCGAGCGGCTCATCCGCCGTTATGGCTGCTTCGGGTGTCACGACATCAAAGGGTTCGAGAACGCGCAGAAGATCGGTGTCGATCTCTCGACCTGGGGCTCGAAGCTGGTCACCCGCCTGGACTTCGGCTATGTGGAGCTCGAGCATAGCCGGGAGGCCTGGCTGAAACAAAAGCTCAGAGCGCCCAGGAGCTACGACAAAGACAAAGAAAAGACGCCGCCCGAGAAGCTGCGCATGGGCTCCTTCGGGTTTACGGACCAGGAGATCGAGGACCTCGCCCGGAACGTCCTCGGACAGGTTCGGGACGAATTTCCGAAAGACGGCGTCAAGACGCTCGACGGAAACGAGGCCTACGCCGAACGGGCGCTCCGCCTCGTCCATGACTACAACTGTCGCGGCTGCCACATCGTGGACGGTTTCGGGGGCGCGATCAACGACAGGATCGAAGACACGGGCATGCGCCCGCCCAACCTGAACACGCAGGGCGCGCGCACGCAGCCGAACTGGCTGTTCCACTTCCTGACGGAGCCCAGCGAGGTGCGTTTCTGGCTCAACGTGCGGATGCCCACGTTCCCGTTCACCGACGAGGAAACCAACACGCTGGTCCAGGGTTTCATGGCGATGGACGACACGCAGCCGTTCGCTACCTCCGAGGCTCTGCCCGCAGACCCGCAGACACTGCGCATCGGGCGGGAGCTTTTGGGCAAGCTCCAGTGCGAGCGGTGCCACATCGCCGAGGCGGCGGGATCGATGGAAGCTTCTCAGCTCGCGCCCAGCTTCCGTCTGACCGGCGAGCGTTTGCGGGAGGAGTGGGTCGTCGACTGGATGAAGGACCCGCAGAGCATTACCCCGGGGACCCAGATGCCCCAGTTCTGGCCGCTCGACGACGACGGCAAGCCCGTCACGCCGCTTCCCGATTTCCTGGGGGGCGATTCGGAAGCACAGATGCGCGCCGTAGCCGCGTACTTGATGCAATATACGAGGTAGGGAAGCTGGCCCGCGCCCCGATCGGCGCGAGCCAGCTTTGTCTCGTGAATGAGGGTAGTTGATGGCAGAAAATACTGAAATGCGGTCCGGGAACAACCATGGGCTCTTTCTGGCGTTGAGCATCTGGGCCATCGTCCTGGTCTCCGTCATCTTTTTCTTCAAGTACAGTGTCCCCGAGCTGGCATCCGATCGGGGTGCTCAGGACACGCTCTACTACGTCATACTTGGCGTCACTGGCGTTCTCTATATCCTCGTGCAGATCGTGCTCGGCTATTACATCTACCGATTCCGGAGCGATCCAGACGCCGAGGGAAGCTACTGGCACGAGAGCCACAAGCTCGAGATGACCTGGACGATAGGGACCGCGGTCATCCTCATCCCGATCGTCTTCGCCGGCCTCCGAGTCTGGGGGACGGTCAAAGCGGCGGCTCCCGAGGATGCGATTGTCATCCAGGCGATGGCTGCGCAGTTCCAGTGGGATTTTCGCTACCCGGGACCGGACGGGCAGTTCGGAGCGATCCGGCCGGAGCTCTATTCGCTGGAGAACTACATGGGGATCGACCCGAACGATCCCGCTTCGGCGGGCGATTTCATCCGGACCAACCAGCTGGTGATACCCGTGGACCGGGCGGTACGCATCGATCTCATGTCCAAGGACGTCCAGCACGCCTTCTTCCTGCCAAACTTTCGCGTCAAGCAGGACGTGTTGCCAGGAATGCCAACCCAGGTCTGGTTCGTTCCCACCAAAGTGGGCGAGTACGAGATCGCCTGTGCGGAGCTGTGCGGCCTCGGTCACTACCGGATGCGGGCCTTTCTGGAAGTGAAGACTCAAGCGGATTACGATGCCTGGCTGGTCGAGCAGCAGAGCCAGGACAATTGATAGTTCTTGACACGCGAATCGAAGGAGATAGCGAATGAGTGAGGGTGCGCACGGGAAGGGAAGCTTCATCAGCACCTACGTCTTCAGCTACGATCACAAGATGATCGGCAAGCAGTACCTGACGCTTGCCATGATGATGGGCGTCGTCGGGGGGCTCCTCGCGATGCTCGTGCGCTTGCAGCTGGGGTTCCCCGGGACGCAGTTTCAGCTTCTGGAGACGCTTTTTCCAGTGGGGATGGCCAGCGGCATCATGACACCCGAGTTCTACGTGATGCTCTTCACCATGCACGGCACCATCATGGTGTTCTTCCTGCTGTCGCTCCTGCCGGTGAGTGGATTCGGCAACTTTCTGATTCCTCTTCAGATCGGTGCCCGGGACATGGCCTTTCCGTTCCTCAATATGCTCTCGTTCTGGACGGTCGTTCCCGGCGCCATCATTATCATCATCTCCTTCTTCGTCGAGGGCGGAGCAGCGGCATCGGGGTGGACGGCGTACCCACCCTTGAGCGCTCTGCGCTCCGCCATACCTGGCTCGGGCACCGGGCAAACGCTCTGGCTCGTCGGGATGATCTTTTTCATCGCCGCCTTTACGATGGGCGGCCTGAATTTCGTGGTGACGATCATCAACCTGCGCGCCAAAGGGATGAACATGTTCCGGATGCCCTTGACCACCTGGGCGCAGTTCGCGGTCGGCATTCTGGGACTGCTGTCCTTTCCCGCTCTCGCCGCCGGCGCCATTCTTCTGCTCTTCGACCGCGGTCTCGGGACGAGCTTCTATCTGCCGTCCGGTATTTTCATAGGGGACACGTTGTTTCCTCACGAAGGCGGGATGCCGCTCTTGTGGCAGCACCTGTTCTGGTTCCTCGGCCATCCCGAGGTCTACATCATCATGCTCCCGGCGATGGGGTTCACGTCCGATATCCTCGCTACTTTTTCGCGGCGACCGATCTTCGGATATCGCTCGATGGTCTATGCGATCATCGCCATCGGGACGTTGAGCTTCCTGGTCTGGGGCCACCACATGTTCGTGAGCGGCATGAGCCCGTTTCTCGGAGCGGTCTTCGTGACCACCACGCTCGCCATCGCCATCCCGTCGGCGGTCAAAGTATTCAACTGGCTGGCCACGCTGTGGAAGGCGCGCATTCGATTCGCGACGCCGATGCTTTTCGCCCTTGCCGTCGTCTCACTGTTCGTGACCGGGGGGCTTACCGGTGTCTTCCTCGGCACGAATGCCGTGGATATCCAGCTCCATGACACGTACTTCGTCGTCGCCCACTTTCACTTCATCATGGCCGGGGCCGGGCTTTTCGGAGCTTTCGCCGCCATCTACTTCTGGTTTCCCAAGATGTTCGGCCGTTTCATGAACGCGAAGCTGGGCAAGGTCCACTTCTGGCTCACTTTTCTTGCCTACTACGCGACGTTCTTCCCGATGCACTACCTGGGAATCGCAGGCATGATGCGCCGGATCTACGATCCCAGCACCTACGAGTACCTGAAACCGCTTTTTCCGGTGAATCAATTCATCACGATCGCAGCTTTCATCCTCGGGGCGGCCCAGTTCATCTTCTTCTTCAACTACTTGTGGAGCATGTTCAGGGGAGAGAAGGTCACCGAAGAGAATCCCTGGAAGGCGAACGGGCTCGAATGGTCCACGCCGGTGCACCCCGGTCACGGCAACTGGCCGGGTGAGATCCCGGAAGTACATCGCTGGGCCTTCGACTACAGCAAGCCGGGCGAGGACGAGGATTACGCACCGCAGTGGAAGGCCCCGGTGGAAGTCGAAGGCAAGGGTTGACGGAGCTTGCGCTGATCCACATCGGGACGACGAAATGAGAAGTGTTGCTGGAGCCGTCGATGTCCACTCGCCGACGGCATCGACGCGCGTGAGCACCGTTGCGGTGCGTCCCCGCGTGGTCGACTATCTCAGCCTGGCCAAGCCGCGCCTCTCGTTCATGGTGCTCTTGTCCGCCCTGGTGGGCTTCTGGCTCGCCTCGGGCAGCCAGGTCGACATGTTCCAACTTCTCTGGTTCGCCACCGGAACCTACCTGGTCGTGGGAGGTGCGAACGCCTTCAATCAGGTGATGGAGCGCTCCGATGACGCCCGCATGCAACGGACCGCAGACCGTGCGATACCTTCGGGGCGCCTGTCGGTGGGACCGGCTCTGGGCACTGCGGCCCTCTTGTCCGCGCTCGGAGTCGTGTTCCTCGCTCTCTTCGCGAATGGGGCGACCACGCTGCTCTCGGTAGCTGCTCTTATCGTCTACGTCGGGGTCTACACCCCCCTCAAGAGACGGTCGGTCTGGTCGACGTTCGCAGGAGCGATCTCGGGTGCGATTCCGCCCTTGATGGGCTGGTGCGCGGTCCAGGGACGTCTGCCGCTCGAAGCCTGGCCTTTGTTCGGCATGCTGTTCCTCTGGCAGTTTCCGCACACCTGGGCGATCGCGGTCAGCCATCGCGAGGACTACGAACGAGTCGGCTATCCGATTCTGCCTCTGGTCGACGTATCGGGCCGCCGGACCCGGGTCCAGACCACGCTGGCCAGCGTGACGCTGGTCGCGGTCAGTCTCCTCCCGACGCTGCTCGGGACGGCGGGGTGGGTCTACTTTGTCGGCGCGCTCGTCCTGGGAATCTCCTTCGTTGCCTCGAGCCTTCGTTTCGGCGACGGTCACGACCGGAAGCGGGCGGGCGAGCTGCTGGCCGCATCGCTCGTGTACCTGCCGCTCGTTCTCGTTCTTCTCACTCTCGACCGGAGGCTGGGTTGATGCCGGATGTGCTGACCGAGCCGGTCGCGCCCAAAGCGGGCGGGGGTGGGATCGACCGCGGGGAGGAAGGCTTCGGCGAGTTCGGCGGCGGCGGTCCCAGCGGCGAATTCGGGCTGGATTCGGCTCGGCTGGGGTTGTGGATCTTGCTCGGCATGATCACCATGCTCTTTGCCGCTTTCACGAGTGCCTACATCGTTCGAAGTGCAGGGACGGACTGGGCGCCGCTCACGGCTCCGCCCGTCCTCTGGGTGAATACGGTGCTCCTTCTCGTGAGCAGCGCGACGATCGAGATGGGACGACGGGCGTTCACGAACTGGCGTCCCATCGCCTTTCGTAAGTGGATGGTCCTCACGTCCATCCTCGGTCTGAGCTTCATCGCCGGGCAGTTCCTCGGCTGGAAGCAACTTGCCGAGGCAGGGTTCTACCTTCAGAGCAATCCACACAGCTCGTTCTTTTACGTGCTGAGCGGTGTCCACGCCGTTCACCTGCTGAGCGGCGTCGGGGCCCTCGGATACGTCGTTGTTCAGGCCCTTCGTTATCGTCTGACGCCCGGAGAGTCTCGCGCTCCGGAGCTGGCGGCCACCTACTGGCACTTTCTGGGCGGGCTCTGGCTCTATCTGCTCGTCGTGCTGTTCGTGATCTAACGGGAATTCGAAGGAGGAATCATGAGCGACACCGCGGTTCAGACCATGGACTCCCCGTGGTCTGGCGGGCACAGCCCTTTCGCCATCGGCTGGCAGAAGCTGATGATGTGGATCTTCATCATCACCGATGCGCTTCTGTTCGCGGGCCTGCTGGTGAGCTATGGCGTGCTCCGGGTCGCCAGCCCGAGCTGGCCCAATCAGGCCGAAGCGTTCGACATGAACTTCATCACGTTGATGACGTTCACGTTGATCGCCAGCAGCTGTACGATGGCTTGCGCGGTGGCGGCCGCGACCGCGGGCCGAAAATCCCACGTGACCTGGTTCATGTGGGCGACGATTGCGGGCGGCATCGCCTTTCTGGGCATGCAGGCCTACGAGTGGACCCATTTCATTCACGAAGGGGCGCGGCTGACCGCCAATAAGTGGGACGTGCCGCAGTTCTCGGCGTGCTTTTTCATCATCACCGGATTCCACGGGATGCACGTGACCACCGGTGTGACCATCAACCTGGTGGTGGCCATTCGTTCCGCCCTGGGCAAGTACTCGGCCCAGGGTGTGGAGAATGCGGGGCTGTACTGGCACTTCGTGGACCTCGTCTGGGTCTTCGTCTTTGCCCTGTTCTATCTCGTGTGATTTTGCGGAAGAGGCAAACGAAATGTCCGAAGAATCGGGTGGCCACCGCTACAGGATCTACGTGATCATTCTGGGGATTCTGCTGGTTCTCACCTTGTCGATGATCTTCATCGGTGAATCCAATCTGGCGCCGGTAGCGCAGGTGCCGCTTCTTTTGCTCGGCGCTGCCATCAAGGCCGCGCTCATTATTTTCTACTTCATGCACCTCAAGTTCGAGAAATTCGGCCTCATTATGATTGTGATGGTCGGCATTTTCGTCACCAGTCTTCTCATGTTCGTCGTCCCGGCCTACGACGGGGCCAGCATTCTCGACCAGAGTTTGTGGCGATGAACTCTCGAGGTATGAAGCATCTGGCTGGGGCCGCCGCCCTCATCGTGGCGTTGTTTGCGTCGTCTCCACCGGCGATGGCCCAGTGCGCCAT
Source organism: Candidatus Marinacidobacterales bacterium (assembly GCA_965237685.1). Classification (GTDB taxonomy): domain Bacteria; phylum Acidobacteriota; class Vicinamibacteria; order Marinacidobacterales; family SMYC01; genus CBDEGF01. The sequence goes on along the minus strand of CBDEGF010000001.1, from coordinate 629,498 downwards.
GTGTCGCACCGCCCTCGAGCAGGAGAACGGCCAGCTCGCGGGTGGCTTCAATCGCGCGATACTGTTTCTTCTGGGCGCCCCTTACCTGGTCTTCGGGAGCCTTGCCGGCGGCATCTACTATCAACGCGTGAGGGGACGCCGCCTGTCCAGCCTGTCCAGCCTGTCCGCCGAGAAGCTGGGCGAGCGGGTTTACTAGGCGTTCTTCGCCATGGTGGGGCCGCGTCGCCGACCTGGCAAGTCGGCCCCTAGAGCAGGGACAATAGGCGCGATGATTCCGCTCCGCTCGTGACCGCTTTCTCCCGCCGACGTTTCTCGCTCGCCATCTACGCCTGGATCGTCCTGGGCTATACTCTCGTCGTGATCCTGTGGGGCGCCTTCGTGCGGGCCACCGGTTCCGGAGCAGGCTGCGGCAGCTACTGGCCCCTCTGCAACGGGGAGGTCCTTCCCCGCTCGCCGGGACTCGAGACGCTGATCGAGTTCACGCATCGACTTTCGAGTGGCCTCCTCGGCCTGGCGGTAGTGGCCCTGGTGGTCCTGGTCTATCGTGCTTTCCCGCGCGGACACGCCGCGCGGAAGGCGGTTGGCTGGTCGGCGTTCTTCGTCGTCGCCGAATCCCTTATCGGGGCCGGGCTGGTGCGTTTCGAGTGGGTCACCGACAACGATTCGATCGAGCGCGTCTACGCGATGGCGTTTCACCTCGCCAACACGTTCTTTCTTCTGGCGGCGATGGTCCTGACCGGCTGGCTCGTGTCGGGAGGCGAGGCCCCCGTTCTGCGTGGTCAAGGGCGAGCCGCTCTCGCGGCCGGCCTCGCGCTTGCAGGAACGCTGGTCGTTGGCTCCGGCGGCGCGGTGACGGCGCTCGGGGATACGCTCCACCTGACCGAAGGCCTCTCGCCGCAGGACTCACCGGTGCTGGCGGGGCTGCTTCAGTCCCGTTTCTACCATCCGACCGCGGCGCTCCTGGTGGCGTTCGTCGTCTCCTGGAGTGCGTATCAGTGTGCGACGGCCCGGCCGTCCGAGACGGCCCGTCGGCTCGCCATTAGCGCCGTCGGTTTGTATGGGCTGCAGCTTGCGCTCGGAGCGCTGAATGTCTACCTGAAGGCTCCCGTCTGGACCCAGCTTGTGCACCTGCTAGCATCGGACTTGATCTGGATCGCGCTGGTCCTCCTCGCCACCTCGACGCTCTCGAAGGGATCACAGCAAACCCCGCGCTAGCCTTAGAACTCCTCTGATAGAGGCAGAAGCAACCTACCGGTTCTCTTAACAACGAAAGCAAGAACGCTCATCCCTTGCCCGTTATCGAGCCCGAGCCTGAGCCCGATTGACTTCGATTAACAACCATTCGTGTAGACGGCCAGTTTTTCGTGATCGAACTGCCTCATAGCAGAGTTCTTTGGTGCTCCGGGCTCGGGCATGGGCTCGGGTTCGGGCTCGGGACCGACTGGAAGAGTTAACCGCAATTATTTCACACAAGCTCGGTCCACAAGTGATTGTCAAAATCCCACTTAAAGTAGAGCGAAGACCTACTAAGGGTCCTGGCAAGAATAACTTCCCATTCTGGGGCGCCGATCCATCCCCCCTGGCTGCGTTGCTCGTCGGTCATATATCTGGATGTTATTCACTCCTCGCGCCTTGCCAGGCGGGCGCCTCTCGAGACGCAGAAAGACTTACTCGTCCACGGTGAACGTGAAGTTGGCTTCTACGGTCGCCGACTCGGCGACCGTCACGTTCATTTCTAGTGTGCCGAAGCGCTCGTGCCAGGCTTCGACGACATAGTCACCCACCGGGAGGTCCGGGATGCTGAACGAGCCGTCCGGAGCGCTGACGGCAAAGTAGGGATGATCGAGCACGCCGGCATAGCTGTTCATCCACTTGTGGACGTCGCACTTGAACGGGACCATGACCTCGACGTTCTCGAAGGTCTTCTTGGTCTCGAGTCCCTTGACCGGCTGGCCGATATTGAACTCGGGGTTGTTCTTGGGCATCGCGTGGATGTTGTGGAGCGTCTCGTCGCTGTTACGCACGACGAGTGTCTGCCCCGCCCGGATGCCGAGGACATGCGGCACGTACATACATCCCTGCTGATCGATCATGACCGGCTCGTCAGGAACCGGGAAAGTCCGGCCCTCGAGACCGCTCTTCACGTAGACGAAAACGTTGCCCAGCTTGCCATTCTCGCCCACAACAAACTGCTGCTGAACGGGCGAAGAGTGCAAGCGAGCACAGTTGGGGTCCGCGCTCATCTGGATTTCCTTCATCGCAGGGGCCGTGCCCTCCAGGCTGATCGAGCCCGTCAATGCACCCACCGCGCCGAGATCGACGGGTTCCGCGGGAGTCGCGGCGCTGGTATCCTCTCCGCCACCGCCGCAGGCGGTCAGGAGCGCAACGAACGCAACGAGCAGTAACTTCTTCATTCAGGTCCTCCGATTCGAAATGGAAATGGTTGGCAGCCGCCCTTGGGTTCAATTCACGAGCGTGCCGGTCCGGTAGGACGGTCCGCGAGCTCCGCAAACCGTCGGCTGGACGGCGGCACTCAAACAAATGAGTCTATCGTTTCGCTACGCGAGGTGCAAACCTTACACTCCACGGGGAGTGCGGGATGACTTTCTGGCTTTCTTCGCCTCCGCCTCGGCCGGTTCAGCCGGATACAGCTGCCGCATCAGGCTGGACTCCCGTTTGTAGAAACCCTCGGTATGAAAAGAGTCCCGGAGGCGGAGGCGATGGTAGTCGAGGTGGTGGCAGAGCTCGTGGAGGAATGTCCGCAGGAACGTCTTGAACTTGACGACCTGCTTCCGGCGCGCGGTGCGCATCCAGAGAGAGACGCGGTAGTGGCCACCCTCCACTTCGTAGAGGCCATGGAGCTCGCTGGTCGCCGTCGAGGGGCGTCGCTCGCGCATCCCGACCCGCATCGACGGGACGCCGAAGGCTTCCGTCAGGCCGTCCATCAGGCTCTGGGCGGCCTTCCCGGTGGGAGCTCGCTCGCCTGTCGCGAGCGCAGCGGACAACGCGCGAACGCGTTCGGTCAGAAGATGCGGCCGATAGAGCTCGACCGAGCCGATGCGGTCGCTCTCATCGTAGATCCGCCTCTGGGCGGGGGTGAGTTTCTGGTAGTAGGCGAAAGGCAAGGCCCGCTTTTCAGGCGCTTCCCTCGTCGGTGGTGGCGCTCTCGAGGGCCTGGCGGCCCGAGAAGCCCGCTTCGACCTCGTGCCAGTGGCTTACTTCGGATTCACCGAGCTGCCAGCAGAGATAGACTTCCCGGCCTGCCCAGACGGTTGGAAAATCGATGAGCCCGGATTCCACGTCCTTGATCTGGCAACCCTCCGCACAGATATCACCCAAATCCGACTGGAATCCTGAAAGGAGCTGAAAGTACTGGGGCTCCACGGGGATGCCCCCGGACCACGCGATGTCCTGGCTATCGGGGGCCACCGCTTCGGAAACGTCTTGAAGCGCGCGGCCAACTCTTTGAAGAGACTTCAACTTCTTCGTCAGAAAGGGAATGAGTTGGTTCGCTTCCGACACTGTGAAGAAGCGTCTTTCCATGGTTGGCAGTGTAGCCAAAAAACGAATCCCCGACAAGACTTGTGCCGTTCCATCTTGTTCCGGCGCAGCGAAATATCGCTGGTTCTATGTGCGTCCGTCTCCCGGAGAGAGCGGCACGAGGGCGAACGCGTCCCCGCGCGAGCGCCCCGGAAAAGACGCTGTGCTAAACTGGCCTTGCCCGAGCCGCCTTCCTGGAGTTTCAGTATGGAGTGGAAAACCGGATACCTTTCGTTGCTGTTCCCAGTCGTCTGGGTCACTTTGTCGATGCCCGCCCTCGCCCAGGAGAAGACCGACGGGCAGCAACAGGGGCGTTTCCAGTTCCGTGCGGATATCCAGGCGGTCAACCTCAGCGTGGTCGTGACCGACAAGAAGGGGCGATTCATCCCCAACCTGGCCGAGGCGGATTTCGAGGTCTACGAGGACGGCGTTCGCCAGGAGCTCAGCTTCTTCACGTCCGAGGTCACGCCGGTGACACTTCTTCTCCTGCTGGATGCCTCGACGAGCGTCCGCCCCAGCGTGGACGGTATCAAAGAGGCGGCCGCCAATTTCGTCACCAAGCTCTGGGAAGGCGATCAGGCTATCGTCGCCGATTTCAACGAGCACATTCGTTTCAGCTCGCATTTCACGGGTGACGTCGACCGGCTCGTTTCCAGCATTCAGTCCCTCTATCCCTCCGGCTGGACCGCACTCTATGACGCCATCCTCATCTCCCTCGACAAGGTTTCGGAAGTGCCGGGACGAAAGGCGCTTCTGGTATTCACCGACGGCGACGATTCCCGCTCCGCCGGACAGGGAAGCGAGGCCAACAAAGACGACGCGGTCGAAGGAGCGCGGTTCTCCGAGGTGACGATCTACTCGGTCGGGTTTCGGGGGCGTCGTATGGCCGGGGCTCGCGGTGTCAACAAAGGATTTCTGAGAAAGCTCGCGGAGGAGACCGGAGGACAGGCTTTTTTCCCGAAGGGGATCGGAGAGCTGAACAAGAGCTTCGATCAGATCCAGGACGAGCTGCACAGCCAGTATCGTGTCGCCTACGTCTCGAGCAATACGAAAAACGATGGCAGCTGGCGCACCATCGAGATTCGGATCAAAGAGCAAAAGGACCTCGTCGTCCGCACGCGCCAGGGCTACTACCCCCTTCTCGACGCCCCGATGAACTAGCGCTCCGCCGGTTCTCCGGTGTCGACCGCATTGGAATGTCTCCAAAGACAACGCGGGAGCCCCGGAAGCGAGGAACCCCGGAAACAGAAAAAGAACACCGCGGTCAATCGAACCCGTGGAAGGGTGAGTCGGCACCACAGAGAGCACAGAGACACACAGAGAAAAACCACGAAGGACACGAAGAGCACGAAGCACCCATGAACCCCACGCGGCAACTTCACCCGTGAAGGAGGCCCTGGAGAGAGACTCGTCTGATACCCACGTCAACACCGGCGCATTGAAAGCGCAACCTGTCCGATGTTTTTCTTCGTGTTTTTCTTCGTGGCCTTCGTGATCCTCGTGGTTGTTCCGAAACGCCCGTCTGCGGATTCGGCCCCTCGCGCTACCGATTTCGATTTTTCCTGGGTTCCTGGGTTCCTCATGAGTTTTGTTTTCTCCGCGTCTCTGCGCCTCTGCGTTGATCTTTTCTTTGATCGCGGATTCCCGGGCCCTGTGTCGTAAAACGCGGTCCAAGCCGCTAGAATCCTTCCCAGTGAGCTCCAAATCAAAGGCGGAACTTCGGCACCGGCGCACCGTCTACGAGGGGCGAATCCTGTCGCTCGAGGTGGACCGCGTCGTCGAGCCGAGCGGCAAGGAAGTCGACAGGGAGGTCGTCCGTCACCGGGGTTCGGTCGGCATTCTTCCCGTGACGGAGGACGGTCGTCTCGTCCTGGTGCGCCAGTATCGCTATGCGGTCCAGGAGGACCTACTTGAAATTCCGGCGGGCCACATCGATCCCGGTGAGTCGCCGGACGAAGCCGCCCGGCGCGAGCTCATCGAGGAGACGGGCTACACCGCGAGCACATGGCGCAAGCTGGCGGAATTCTTTCCGGCACCGGGATTCACCGACGAGCGGATGCACCTGTTTCTCGCGACCGGGCTCCGAGCGGGAGAGCCGTCGCCGGAGGACGACGAGAGCATCGAGTGCGTTTCGATCCCGCTCGAGGAGGCGCTCGATCTCTTGAGAACGGGCGAGGTGGCGGACGCCAAGACGCTGGTCGCTCTCTTGTGGCGTGAAGCGTTGGGTGGCGATTAGTGCACGGACCCGCTGATACTGTCGGCAAATCCCAAGGTCATTTTTCGTGCTGGCAAGTGCCGTTCCAACTTTTGCCCCTAGGATGGAAACTCACTAGAACGGCAACGCGCTGCCCGCATGCACGGTTGTCGTTAGGCCGATCAAGTTGGAACGGTACAAGGCGCTCCGACGAAGTCATATCTAGATATTTCGAGCCGCCTTCCGCAGCGAGCCCGTCGAGCGGAGGGCTAGGCCGGAGGCCGAACTGCCGCTCTGTTTTTCACTGACGGGACGAAGGCGGCACCCGGCGGCACTTCCGCCTCCGCACGAGGCTACGGCGGACCCGCCGAAGTCAGGAGACGGTCGGGAAATCGACGAAGGCGGACTCCCAGGGGGAGAGGGAATAGGGAGCGACGGCTTCGCCGTCGGACGTTATGGATAAGTTGCCGCTGTGGTGAATCGTCAGAGCTCGATCCGGTGGGCGCAGACGCTCCGGGGCGCCGGCGCCGGCGCCTGCCTTGCCCTCGGCATTCAGTCGCGCGGCGGGCTTCGTATCCCTCTTCCGGACAGGGATGGTCTGCCCGGTGAGATCCTTGCCTCAGTGCCTTCCATCGGCACCCTCGGCTGGGCGGTAGCGCTGGGTCTGGCGCTTGGCGCAGGTTTTGCCTTGGTTCGACTACGCCAGGGTCGCATGGGCGAGCTAGACCCTTTGTTCGTTGCCGGACTCGGCATCGCGATCTGGCTCCCGGGCATTTTCCGGCACTTCCCGTTTGTTGCGGCCTTCGCGGGTCCGTTTCTGGACATCGTCCTGGCGGGCTCCGTTGCGGGTGTCGTATGGCGCCTCCTCCAAGTCGCGAAACCGACGTTCGGGTCGTGGAATGCAGTTCGCGTCGGCCTCATTCTGTTTGCGACCTATCTCGCCCTCGGATTCTCGGTGGCTCGCAGCGTGGGTCTCTCGGGAGACGAGCCGCACTACCTGCTGATGACCTACAGCCTGTTGCACGATGGTGACCTCACGGTCGAGAATAACTACGCCGACGAGGACTACCGAGCCTTCTACCGGGGGAGAATCGGACCGCACCTCGGGCACGGCTCGCGCTACTCCGTACATGGCATCGCTCTTCCTGTTCTTCTTCTGCCGGGCTTCGCCCTGGCAGGGCTGGCCGGCGTCCTGGTAACGGAGGCGTTGTTGGGCGCTCTCTCCGGGGCGCTCGTCTTTGTGTCGATGCTCCGTCTTACCGGGGATCGTGGCGCGAGCCTCGCAGCTTCCGGCGCGTTCGGGTTGACCGTGCCGGCCCTGTTCCTGAGCGTTGCCGCCTACCCGGAGCTCCCGGCAGCCCTGGTCGTCTCGGCGATGTTCGCCCGCCTACTGGACGAGAGACCGCTGTCGGCCGGACTCGCGCTCGGCTGCGGGACCCTGTCCGGGGTGCTTCCTCTGCTTCACGTGAAGTTCATCCCGCTTTCCCTGATCCTGCTCGTCGCCGCAACCCAGAGATTCCGTGCGCGGGGGAAGGAGCTCGTAGCTGGCGCCGGTGCGGGGTGGGCTCTCGTTCTGGGTTACACCGTCGTGAGTACGGGAAGCTGGAACCCGACGGCTGGCTACGGCCGTTCGCGGGTGTTTCTCGAGGCGATTCCCAACGGTCTTGCGGGATTGCTGTTCGATCAGGAATTCGGTCTTCTGGCCGCGGCTCCGGTGTACCTCCTCGGCTTCGCCGGCCTCTATCCTCTGTTGCGCCGCAACCGTCGAGCCGGGCTCTACGCGGTCGCCGTGCTGGTGGCCGTGGCTCTCCCAGGGGCGGCCCATCCTCTGTGGTCTGGTGGAACGTCGCCTCCCGCTCGATTCCTTTTTCCCGCGCTACCGCTCCTGGCAGTTGCGTTCGGTTGTGTCTGGTCGTGGCAGCCCGAGCGCGGCTTCGTGCCCTGGGCGCGGCCGCTCCTGCTGGCGAGCCTGCTCCTCGCCGGTTTTGCGGCCCTTCTTCCGGGACAACCCCTCTACCTCAACGCAAGAGACGGAACTGGCAGGCTCTGGGAGGCACTGTCGAGCTCCTGGGATCTGAGCGCGTACCTCCCGTCGGTGGTGCGGATGGACGATCGCTCTCGGGCGTTGGTCCTGGCGGGAGTGCTCTGGCTCCTCGCTGCCGTCGTCTCCCAACGCTTTCCGAGACGACTTCCGTTGCTCCCCCTCTCGCTGGCGTGGCTGCTCGTGGCGTGGCTCGCCGATGCGGTGCTCCCTCAGCGGCCGACCGAGTTTCGGGCACGGTTCATGCTCTCGCTGGCGGAGGGACTGTCCCGAGGCGACCCGGACCAGAGATTCGCGGTGCTGCCCGGAAAACGCCTCCTCGAGCTCATCGAAGCGGCCAGGCTCGTCGCCATCCCACTCCAGTCGAACCACCGGGATGGGGACGAGACAGCATGGCGAAGCCGCCCGATCACGCTGCCTCCCGGCAACTATCTCCTTTCGGGCGTCGGCGCCGAGCTGGCTTCGTTTTGTAACGGGGAAGGCTGTTTTCAGGACGGCGGGCTCGAATTGGCCACGCGGCTGCCCCTCGGGCAGTTTCACGTACGAGCGCCACAATCACTCGACTCAGGAGTGATCGAGGCCCGGGCGATCCGGGCCTTCGGACCCGTCGAGGCGCTTCGAACGTTCTCGTTGTCGCCTGCCGTCAGGCTCCACGGGCTGGACGATCATGCCTACCTGGACCCGAAAGGTTTCTGGGTGAAGTCGGCTTCGACCGCCAGGTTTGCCCTGGAGGGGCCCTGCGACGGAGATTGTCGAATCCGGCTTTCCAACGGTGCGGCTGAGAACTGGGTCGAGATCGTTACGTCTTCCAAAGAGACTCGATTTTGGCTGGCCCCGTGGGCGGAGCGGACGGTTGGCCTGCTGTCAGAGGAGGCCTTCACGGTGGGTTGCAGCGATGGGTTTCGCCCGTCCGATCTCGACCCTGCGTCCCGCGACGATCGGGCTCTGGGACTGCGCATCAGCTCCCCCTGAGCCCGCCGAAGCCAGGAATTCCGCTTGCGTCCGAGTGCGGAACTCTGGGGTTCCTGGTCTCCTGTGGGGCTTTGACGGACGGCCACACCTTTCCGGATAATAGAACTATCGTCAAACTGTCAGCAGAAACCAACGCTGGCACGGGCAGGTCCTGGTGCCCCGGCCCGGCGGGATCATCGGCCGCGCCGGTCACCCGATAGCAGAGAGCGCTTTTGAACCATAGATACTCGACGAGTCGCTTCTTCTCGTGCGCCAAACCGCGTCTGTTCGCCCATCGAGGCGCCTCGGCAAAGGCGCCCGAGAACACGATGGCCGCCTTCCGCCTGGCGTTCGAGCTTGGCGCCCCGTACTTCGAGCTCGACGTACACCTGACCGCCGACCACGAGCTCGTCGTGGTTCACGACAGCTCGGTGTCGCGCTCCACCGGCAAGCGAGGTCGAGTGGAAAACATGAAGCTGTCGGCGATACGGGTGCTCGATGCCGGATTCAATTTCAGTCCCGACCACGGCCGGACGTTTCCGTACCGCGGCAAGGGCCTCGTCATTCCCACCCTCGAGGAAGTCTTGGATAGCTTTCCCGGTACCCGCTTCACGATCGAGATCAAACGCACCCGCGAGGGAATCGCGGAAGCCCTGGCCGCGCGGATCGAACGCACCGGCGCCTCGGACCGGGTCGTCGTGGCGTCTCACGAACACGAGTCGATTTCGGCCTTCCGGTCACGGGCGCCGCAGGTTCCGACCAGCTTCAGCAAGCGGGAAGTACGGGATTTCCTGGGCCGTTGTCGAAGCGGCGACTTCGAGGCCTACCGGCCGGTGGGCACCGTCTTCCAGGTTCCGGAGTATCATGGATTGAGACGGGTCGTCTCGAAGCCGGTCATCGAGCTGATCCATCGGTTTGGCATCGAGATTCATGTCTGGACGGTCAACGAGCCCGTCCACATGGAGAGGCTTCTGGACTGGGGCGTGGACGGCATCATGACCGACGATCCGGAGCGGGCGGTCACGACCGTAGACCGATTCCGCGACGTCGTGAGTCCGCCACGTTGAGGAGGACCGTGCCGTATGAGAGAACGACGGCGAAGCCGTCGCTCCGAGTCCCCTCTCCGACTGGGAGAGGGTGAAGGCGCGAAGTGCCGCGGGGTGAGGGCCGAGCGTTGGTTTCGCTCGTGTGCCCTCGTTCTGCTGACGATTGTCCTTGCCACCAGTTGCGGTACGGCGCCGCCGGCCCCGCGCGTTGGTGAGCAGGCTCCGGATTTCGAGCTCCCGGATCTCTCCGGCACCCAGCACCGACTCTCCGACTACCGGGGGAGCGTCGTCGTGCTCAATTTCTGGGCCACATGGTGCCCGCCTTGTCGCGACGAGCTTCCGTCCCTGAAACGGCTCCACCGCGCGCTGGGCCCGAAAGGGCTCGAGATCCTTGCAGTGTCCGTCGACGAGAAAGTGGAAGATGTGCTCGGGATGCAGCGCGAGTTCGACCTGGATTTCACCATCCTGCACGACAACGGCTATCGCGTGTCTCGCGCCTGGCGGACTTTCAAGTATCCGGAGACCTACATCATCGACCGCGAAGGTCGCCTTCATGCCTTCGAAGAAGGACCGAGAGACTGGGCGACGCCGGCTTTCATTCGTGACTTCGTGAAACTACTCAATGTGGAGACGACTTCCGTGACGATCCAGCTACCGACCTCGGGCTCGTGACCTTCTAGGACGAGCATGCACATCGGCCGGCACATCGTTCAGGAGCTCGTACTCTCGTTCGGGGCACCCCTGGTCGAGCACTGGGAGGTGCCGCTCGGCCGCGAGGAGCTTTCCGACGTGCTGCAACATCGCGAGCACGGAAGAGCTCATGACGTAAGTCTCGTCATCCGTCACGGCGAGCGACTGGCGGTCATTCGCAAGCACGGCTATCCCGAAGGCGCTTTTCGCTTTCCCTCCGGCGGGATTCACCCCGAAGAGTCGTTTCTGGACGGCGCGGCGCGGGAGGCGAAAGAAGAGACCGGCCTCGACATCGATGTCGACGACTACGTGCTTCAGGTTCATGCCACATTCTCTTGTGAAGAAAAGGCCGCCCTCTGGACCACGCATGTGCTCGTCGCGAGCGCCGCGTCCGGAGAGATCTCACCGGTCGACACCAAGGAGATAGAAGCGGCTCGGTGGATGAGCTGGCAGGAGCTGCGCGAGAGCTCGAATCCCGTTTTGACCCGCTCGGGTCTGGGCGGCCTTGCCTACCGCGCGCGGCTGCACGACCGCGTGTACGAGTTGTGCGAGCAGCCGAAATGAGCGAGGGCGAGCTTCGTCTGCGTATTCCAGCCATCGTGAACGCCGAATCCAGAGCAAGCTGAACAGCGAATCCGGTGAAGCCGAACGCTCATCGAAGCGGTGAAGTGTTGGGTGACCTTCCTTTCCACTGATTGAAAACGTGAACCTATCTTACCTGCGTGTTGTGTAGCAAGGGGCGGCAGGTCGGTGCCGGAGGGAGCGGGCGTAAGGAAAGACGCGAAGCGACCTTCCCGCTCCCGTAGGCAGCGACCTGCCGCGGCCGAACCCCGGGCGATGTGGGGCTGGTTTCGGGGGGTTGCTGGGGTATGGCCTGGCTCGAGAAGACGCTTCCTGAGGCATTCTCGCGCGTCGTTTTGGCGCCGCATCGTCTGGTACCCCGGGTTTGGCGGTTTCACCCGTTTTTATCGCATCGACGCTGTGGTCCCTCGCTCGCTCATGCATCGGCGTTGTCAGATGCCTTTGGCGCAGCCTTGGTCTTTCTCAGAGAAGCTCCTTTGAGAGTGATGCGGTGCGCGCTGTGGAGAATGCGATCGCAGATAGCGTCTGCCTGGTTTGGGTCGCCAATCGCTTCGTGCCACTGCTTGAGCGGAATCTGGGTCGCGATGAGTGTGGAGCCACGCTCGGCGCGGTCTTCGATGACCTCCATTAGATCCCGTCTCTCCGATTCTTTCAGCGGGTGAAGCAGCCAATCATCGATAGCCAGTAAGTCCAGCTTGGCGAGTTTCGTCAAAAGCCGGGCGTAGGAACCATCACCACGAGCGACCGCGAGCTCGTGGAGCAAGCGCGGTGCTCGCACGTAGCATCCGGTGAAGCGGCGACGACAGGCCCGCTCCACGAAGGCGCAAGCCAAGAACGATTTGCCAATCCCCGTCGGGCCGGTGATGAGCAGGTTATGGCGCTCACCGACAAAGCGGCAGTTGCCCAGGCTCAAGATCTGTTCGCGGTTTAAGCCTCGAGGCGCTTGGAAGTTCACGTTCTCCAAACATGCCGGATAGCGGAGCTTTGCCGCTCGCAGTCGTCGAGAAAGCTTACGCTGTTCGCGGGCGGTCCACTCGGCATCGACCAGGAGTCCCACACGTTCCTCGAAGCTCAGCTCCTTGTATTCGCTCGAGCTCAACTGGGTTTCGAACGCGGACACCAAGCCGAACAACTTCATGGCGTTCATCTTTTCTATCGTTTCGGGTGTCAGCATCGGGACTCTCCTCCTTCGTAGTGATCCGCGCCTCGGATGTTCTCGTGCTCCTCTCGCGGTTTCGCTTCGGCGTCCGATTCGAGCACCACACGATCCAGACCAGCCGAGAGAATGTTTTTCACCGTGCGATAGCTGTAAGAGCTCAAAGCTTCCGCTCGTGCGCAAGCGGCCTCGAGACGCTCACTGCCCCAGCGGCTGCCTAGTCGCATGACTCCCAGGCAAGAGCGAAATCCCTGCTCCGGGTGAGGCCGACTCTCTAGAATCCCCGCAACCAGCCTTCCCGTGGCGCGACCTGACTGCTCCGCCCAGTGGAGCAGCCGCGACGGCGTCCACTCCAGGTGCTCCCGATGCGAACGTGGCATATGCTCCGGGTTCGTGGAGTAGTGCCCCTTTCCTTTCTTGCGGGGATGCGACGCGACGCGCTTTCCCTTGAACAGGACCTCCACCACCGAGGCCGTCACCCGTGCCTCGACTTTCTCGTGAATGAGCTGATAGGGAACGCTGTACAAGTTGTTCTCCACCTCCACGTGGTAGTCGATGTTCACTCTGCACCGCTTCCACGTCGATAACTCGTAGCTCTCCTGCGGTAGCGGTTTCAGTACGGGCCGGTCTAGCCTTTCGTACAACTCCCGCCGACTCACACCGAGCTTCTGCATCGGACGCGCATTCAGGACCTCTAACTTCTCCCAGATGGCTTCGTTCAGTTCCGCCAGGCTGAAGAACGTGCGATGACGAAGCACCGCCAGGATCCAGCGCTGCGCCACCTGCACTGCCGACTCCACCTTCGCTTTGTCTTTCGGCTTGAACACCCGAGCCGGGACCACAACCGCACCGTAATGCGTCGCCAGCTCTTCGTACGTCCGGTTGATCCCTGGCTCGTAACGGTCCACCAAATCCACGCCGCTCTTCAAGTTGTCCGGAACCCAGATCTCCGTACTGCCACCGAAGTAATCCGACATCCCCTTATGGGCCTTCGCCCACGATTCCAGCGACTGGTTCAGTGTCGCTTCGACGTAGGTGTAACTGCTCGCGCCCAACGTCCCGACGAACAGCTCCATTTCGACGAGCTCTCCCGTTTTCGGATCGACGATGTGAGGCTTCTTCCCCCGAAAAATCGACGAATGTCTTCTCGCCTGCTCGATGCCGTTGACGCATCGTCGGGTTCAGCTTCTTCTTCCACTGACCGTACAGCTCGCAATAACGGCTGTAGCCGTACGCTCCCGGCTTATTCTCCGCGTACTCCACCCACAGCTGCAGCAACGTCAGCTCTCGGTGACGCCTCAGCTCCTCGTGGATGTGGGCATAGTCCAGACCCGGCCGTGCGCCAGACGAGCCCGGCGGCGGAAACAGCCCTGCCTCCAGCTCCCCGTCGCTCAGCTCCTCCGGGAGCGGCCAGCTCAAACCACCCTTCTTCGCCTTGGCCAGGTACTCACTCACCGTTCCAACCGCCACGCGAAGTGCCTTTGCGATCGTGCGGTGAGTAAAACCCAGCTCGTACTTTAACCTTAGAACCTCTCGTATTTTTCTCATCGATAACCTCTTAGCTGCCATTTCCTAGATCGTCCTCCTTCCGGGTACGACCTAGAGTGCCTTGAAACGTGCTATCGATGAGCGTTCGCGATGCCGGAACCGGCGTTCACGTTGCCTGGAATCCGTGTTCACGATGCTTTGGAATGGATGTTCACCTTCGGCTGGAATCTGCGTTCACGATGCCCCGGAATACGCACTCCTGCACACTTCCCGCGAAGGGTTATGTGACCTATCGAGCCGGGGCGTCTTTCGGCCAATCTACGAGATATCGAACTCGGTAATCTGTGAACAGTCCGACAGTCGCGTACATCCATCGCCTACTCCATCGCTTCCAGCCGAAACCTTGGCGCAAGAAGCGCCAAGACTTCTCGGCCTTCGCCTTGACGTATATCCTTCGTCTCAGCTCCTGCAGAGTGATGGGTGATTTTGTCATCTCACCCCTGCCTCGCTTGTTGACGAAGGAGTTGTGTGCAGCAGGGCCCCTTTGCTCCACGGGCGTTGCCCCGTTTCAACGCTACTACGGACCCAGCCGCCACCGTCTCGTCTTCGACCGTTTTCCCGGGGCCTCCGGTTATGCGGTCTACCTTGCTCCGTCGATTTCTTGACGGGACGAGGACGGCTTCTCCAGTTGCTTGGCATGTCCTTGTCACCGTGCTGTCCCTACCAACCCCGCCAGAGGGATGTGCCTCATCAGATAGTCTGGCGACACATCCTGTTGCCTTCGTCCGACACGAGAAAACTCGGCCTCTGGGGTCTATTTTTTTGTCGGGGCCACCTGTGGGTTCACTTGTGTTACGGCCCGGTGACTCGCTCACCATCCTCAAGATGGCTTTTCCGAAGGGCCTGAACTGCCCTCGAAAAGCCATGTGGCGGCGCCACTCAAACACGCGATCATCCTGGGCGCACTTCGAAAACTGAGATACGATCGAGATTCTGCAAGGGTGAGGTTTCGACCGGAGCGGTCTCTGGCTAGAATTCGGCGACTACCTGGAGGAGGAGAAGGAGGAATGCCGTCACCTGCCTACGCCCTCGTTCTCGTCGAGAACGAAGAGACAGTGGGACAACGGTACGACTTTTGGGCAGATGACACTTGTGTCCAGTACCAGTTTCCGAACATGTACCGAAAGCGAGTCACCGAGGGACGGCCTTTCGTCTACTACCGTGGTGTGCGCCGGGCAGGCGGAAAACGAGGAGCGGCTGAATATTTCGGAACAGGCGTCATCGGTGAAGTCTGGCAGGACCCCGGCCAGCCCACGAATACACCCGCCCGGCAGCGACGATGGTTCTGTGCGATTGAGGACTACCAACCCTTCGACATACCAGTACCAGCGAAGAAAGACGGGGTCGCCTACGAGCGTATCGCCAACCCCCTGGGTTGGCGTACCGGTGTACGTGAGATTCCACTCGATGTCTTCGATCGTATCCTGAGGGCAGCTCGCAGCAGACCTCCCGCCCCTCCGACTCCGCAATCCAACACCTTGAGGGCAACACTCATTGTCGAGGACGATCCAACTCGTCTGTTCCTGCGAAGGCCCCGTTCCGGGCGGCTTCGTACCACCTCTGCCGGCACTCGCAAGTCTGACCGCTCTCGGGAAGTTGGCGATTGGGCGGAAGAACGCGTCTTGGAGCACCTTCGGAAGACGCTCTCCAGCGGTGGTAGGGACTCGCTCCGCTGGGTAGCACAGGAAGGCGAAACTCCAGGTTGGGACATCAGCTACGAAGACGACGATGGCCAACTCATCGCAGTCGAGGTCAAAGGTACAACGCTCTCCCGATTTTCTTCTTTGGAGATGACGAGCAACGAGTGGAGTGCCGCTGAAAGGATGGGCTCCCGTTACGTGCTCGCGCTCGTGGTAAGGGCTGCAAGCAGCAAGGCCAGCCTCGCACTCATGCAAAACCCGTTCTCCGCAAAGGAACGTTGCCTTCTGGCTGTTGAACCTCTCAGCTGGCGCCTGCGGATGATGGATAGCGATGAAACCTGAGTTTCAGCAGGACGCCAATTGGAACCTGGCCCTGACAGCACTGCCCATTCTCGAAGCACCCAGCTTTCGGGCAGGCTCGTGGCGCTCCGAACCTGGCACCTTCCCGTTCTACGCCTTCGACTCAGGCGCAATGCAAGTGCTGAAGATTCTCCGTGAATCCGGGGTCATACGCCCTTTTGACTGGGGCGCTTGGCAATCGACTGCCGAACGGCTGTATCGCGACCCCAAAGCGCTTGGACGTGCCCGATTGTCAACGCTGGGGAGACTACTGACCCTTCACGTTCGGAAGGACCGATTCTGTGAAGGTCATCTTGCGTCAATGTTCGAGTCCGGTCACATAACAGCCATTCTTCGGAGAGCTGCCGAATTGCTCTCGACACGACAGGTGGGTGAATGACGATTGCTGCATGCTTTGGACTAAGATGGCTGACTTAACCATTCCGAAGAAACGTCAGATTGAGCGCCTGCTACAAATGGACGACGGCTATGTGCTGAACTTTTGGTGCTTGCGCGTCATGTCCAAAAATACAAACTCAAGACCCGCGCGCCGGGACGTTTCGGATTAGAGGTGTCTAGGCTTGGTTCGCCAATGGGAGCTAGAATCCTCGGCCATGAGCACGCCGCTCCAGCCTTTGACCTTGTTGGTCGTCGCCATCGCTGGTTGGCTCCAGCGTGACCAACAGGCCACTATCGTCTATTTACTCGAGGAGAACAGAGTCCTCAAAGCTCGGCTTTGCGGGAGGAAGCTTCGCCTCACGGACGCCGAGCGACGTCGGCTCGCGGTAAAGGGTAAGGCGCTTGGCCGGAAACTCTTGGCAGAAGTCGCCGGTATCGTCACACCGGAACCCGTCCTGTGCCAAAACTCGGCCCTTTTGAAATAGACCATAAATCAGCAGCTTAGTGTCTATGGTGCGCTCCCGTGAACGGCTTGGCGGGTTGCTACGTTTCTACCATCGGGAAGCCGCATGAGTATTTTGACCTCACGGGTTATCACCAGCTACGGGCCTGAGCGCCGAAGATCACTTCGACTATTTCGACGACGGTGGCGATAAGGCTCCGCGCTACTACCAGGTCAACGCCATCAACGCCGCCATCGAGGCTATCGCCAAGGGTGACGAACGCATCCTGCTGGTCATGGCGACCGGCACCGGGAAGACCTATACCGCTTTTCAAATCATCTGGCGGCTTTGGAAAGCGGGCCGCAAGAAGCGCATCCTGTTTCTGGCAGATCGCAACGTGTTGATCGACCAAACCATGGTCAACGACTTCCGGCCTTTCGGCGCGGCGATGGCGAAGCTCTCAACGAAAGCCAAGACCATCGAACGCGCGGACGGCACTTCCGAAGACCTGACCAGCGCCATCGATGGAAGACGGCGCATCGACACCGCCTATGAAATCTATCTCAGCCTCTATCAGGCGATCACCGGACCGGAAGAACACCAGAAGATTTTTCGTGAGTTCTCGCCCGAATTCTTCGACCTCATCGTGATCGACGAGTGCCATCGCGGTAGCGCCGCCGAGGATTCGGCCTGGCGGGAGATTCTGGAATATTTCTCGTCGGCCACCCAAATCGGCCTCACCGCCACGCCCAGGGAAACCCGCTACGTTTCTAACATCCATTATTTCGGCGAGCCGGTGTACACCTATTCCCTGAAGGAGGGTATCCGAGACGGTTTTCTGGCGCCCTACAAGGTCGTCAAGATCCATATCGATCGCGACGTGGAGGGCTATCGTCCCGAAAAGGGGCAGCTCGACCGCGATGGCGAGGAGGTCGAGGACCGCATCTACAACGTCAAGGACTTCGACCGCACGCTGGTCCTGGATGAGCGGACCAAGCTCGTGGCCCGGAAGGTCACGGCGTTCTTGAAGGAAAGCGGAGACCGTTTCCAGAAAGCGATTGTTTTCTGCGTGGACCAGGAACACGCCGCTCGCGTGCGCCAGGCACTCATCAACGAAAACGCCGACCTGGTGGAAAAGAACCACCGCTACGTCATGCGCATCACCGGCGCCGACCTTGAGGGGCAGGCGCAACTCAGCAACTTCATCGACCCGGAATCGAGATACCCCGTGTTGGTCACGACATCACGGCTGCTATCGACCGGTGTCGATGTGCAGACTTGCCGGCTGGAAAGATGGACATCAAGGAGGGGCGCACGTCAGGATTGTGAGATGAGAATCTATCATCAGGCCACTCGGCGTTGAGCGCGACGCTCCCAGAACTCCTCGAAACGACCGCTCAGCTTGCAGCAGCGCAGGGCGATGATGGCGTCAACGCCAGCGACGGTCCAGTGCATCCCGGCGCGCTTGCACCGCGTTCCGATCGCGACCTTGCAGCCGGCCTCAACGACCCCCGTCGAGGTACAAAGCCCTGCTGCCCGGAACTCCGGATAGCGCATGCGCTCACGGTTGCGTACGACGTAGTCGACGCACTTGCGCGCCTCGTCATCCTTCGGCGAGTGTAGTCGTAGGGCGTTGAGGATGGCGTCGGTATCGCCGACGTCCAGTTCGTCGTGACGTTCGCACGCCCACTGCTTCGCCAGGTCGGTGCCCGCACCATAGATGGACTTGGCGACGTCCGAGAGGTGCTGCTTGGCGTGGAAGCGGTCAACGATCTGAACAGCGTCGGGAAAGTGCTCGTCGGTGAGGTTCCAGATCCACCTGGCTCCATCGCCGAGCACGGCTTGGCGCGCCGCGCGCTCGAAGCCGCGCCGCGTAGCCTCGCGCGCGACACGCGCCGCGAACTCGCTCGGCGTGGCGTCGGTGTCCTTGTGTGCTGCGCTCTCGATCGCTGCCGAGTAGCTGATCGAGCCCGCGTCGCGCACGGGCGTGCCTTGCTTGTCCCGCCCCTCGGCACTCCAGATCGTGACGAGCTTGACCTCACGCGTCTTGGCCGAGCCGTCGGGCTGCTTGCCCGGGCGGTCCACCAACTCCTCCTTACGCACCGGCACACCCGTGCCATCCATCCCCAGGTACAGCGTCGGCGCCAGTACTTCGTTGGCCCCCGGCGGCTCGACCACGAGCTTCTCGTCCTCGGCGATCTCACGCCCCAGCGCCTCGGCCGCGCGCTCGACATGCTTGGTCGGCACATCCACCCCGGCCAACTCGTGCAGTAACTCGTGGCCTTCCTCAAAGCTGACCATCGCGCCCACCAGCCCGGCCATGCGCAGCACGCCCGGAGAGAGCGAGCCACCCTCCAAGCCCAGCGCCCGGTCGCGCGGACAGAAGCCCGCTTCGCACACCTTGCAGTAGTAGTAGGCGCGCTCCAGCCTTAAACGCCCCAGCACGCTCTCGAAATTCTTGCCATGCCGGCCGGCGTAGTGCGCCGACTGCCCGCACGCGCAGGGCAACATCGGGCCGGCATGGTCCGAGGTATCGGCGTTCAGTCGTTGTTCCACGACGCGGGCCGCCACATGCATCGCCATGCGGCGCGCAGCCGTCTCGATGGCCTCGAAGTCCCACTCCTCGACGACGCCCGTGCCTAAGAGCGCTTCGATCTCGGTGACGGTCTCGACTTCGAACGCCGTTTTGAAGCCCTTTTTTGGGCCGCCTCTTGCGAGGCGGCCTCGGAGTCTTCGAGTTGGGCGTCGGCCCATTGCTCGCAAGCCTGCCAGTACGCTTCGACAAGCTCGCGGAACTTCTGGCCTGTCGCAACCTGCTCGCGGACCTGCCTGGCTTGCTCTGCATCCAGCCACCGAGACTTCGTGCGGCCTTTCACCGCGCGGGTAACGCTGTAGTACGGCCCGTGACGAGCATCCGTGTCGTCGGCGCAGGGGCAGCCGGCCTTATTGCACTTCACATACCGCTCTGAGACCGAGCCGCGTCGCATGGGCCTGGGCTCGGCCAACTGGCTAATCAGAGCGCTAACTTCTTCTGGCACCAGCGGGTTGGGCATGGGAACCTCCCTACCTTGCGGACAGTATAACCGTAAGGTAACCATGCCACAACAACCGTAAAACGTGCATCGCCACTACCGTGACGTGCGCCCGCCGGGTGCGCGACGGTTGACATTGGCAGGTCAATTCAATACTAGTGCACGAACCCGCTGATACAGTGGGCAAATTCCAAGGTCATTTTTCGTGCTGGCAAGGCGCTCCGACCCGCCTTCCGCAGCGAGCTTGTCGAGCGGAGGGCTAGGCCGAAGGCCGAACTGCCGTGATGCAGCAACGCCGCCAGCGCGGAAAAGGACGAGGAATTTGCGGCAGGATTAGCGGGCTCGTGCACAAGTGACGCCCTTTCGAAAGAAACGAGACGGAGATTGATATGAAAAGCATGCTATCTGTTTCTGCAGCAATCCCGAAGAGGCGGCCATCTGCATCGAGGAGGATCAACACGTGAATCTCGGAGAGCTCTGCCCCCTGACGGACAAGCTCGGCTGGGAGAGGCAGTGCCGGAGACGCGTCGACTCCGTGGGGCCGAAGCTCGACACTCTCCGCCAGACCGCTTTCGGAAGTCTCTAGGCGCGGAAGCGCCGTATGATAACACTTTGTGCTATGATGTTATCATCATGATTCGGACACAAATCAGCCTCACCGAAGAGGAATACGAACTGGCAAAACAGGAAGCTCAGCGGATGGGTATTTCGCTGGCTGAGCTGCTCCGAAGGTCTCTGCGCCAGGTCCTTCCCATCGACGAATCGAAGCCCTGGATGCGCTTCGCAGGCATGATCGAGTCCGGCGATCCTCGCTCCAGTCAACGAATCGATGATCTCGTCTATGGCCAGAAAGACTGAGGCCTACGTCGATACATCGGCTCTAATCGCTTTCGCGGATCGATCGGACACGCATCACTCACTGTTCCGGCGCCTCTTTGCCGATCCTCCGAAGCTCATCACGACCGTACTCGTCGTGGCAGAGGGGCATGGTTGGTTTCTCAAGCGATACGATCGAACCCGAGGCCTTCAGTTTCTCGCGATGGTGGAGGCGATACGCCCAATGAAGGTCGCTTCAGTAGGCCAGCGCGAGCAGCGGGAGGCAGCGGAGCTCCTCAGGAAATTCTCCGACCAGGATCTGACCTTGACCGACGCCGCTGGCCTCCATCTCATGGCCGAGCGCCGTATCGTCGCGTGCTGGTCGACGGACTTCCACCTTGGGCTCACCGGAGTGCCGCTTGTCATTCACCAGTTTTAGCCAGTTTGTAGGCCCAGGATCAGCGGGGAGTCCGGGAGATCCGGAATGTTTACCGAGCGGTCCGATATACAATAGCTTGGGATTCTGTCAACGGAGCGCACGAATGAAGACCGTCATCAACAAGACTCGATCGCCGTTGAAACTGCCACTACCCCGGGGAAAGTCCCTTCATCTCGGTCCGGGCAAGACGGGACAGATCCGCGATGGCGCCGAGGAGCACGCCGCACTGAAGAAACTCGTGGAAGATGGCAAAATCGAGATCTTCGAAGGCGGAGACACCCAGAGTGGTGCTGGCGGCGACGCGTCGGTTCCTCACGAGACGACGCATGGCCAGGGCAAGTCCACCATCCGGCAAAAGCAGGGGGACCGCTGACGACCAGGATCGGCTCTCAGCTACTGTCCAACGTATTTCTCATAGTGCGCTGCGACCCGGATCAGCGCGTCTTTCAAATCTTCGGGACGCCAGTGATACCACCCGTGGGGTTCGTCGTCGCAGAGAAAATACTCGGTCGGCTTGCCCTTCGCCTTTGCCAGTTCGTAGTACTCGTCGGCCATGCTGATGCGCACGCTGTAGTCACGGTCTCCCCATAGAATCAGGAGCGGCGTCTTGATTCTGTCGATGTTGAAGTAGGCCGAGCGCTCCCGCCAGTGTTCCGGCGCCTCGTCGGGACCACCGTGATCACCGCCGACGACGTCGCCCAGTATGGGTCTTTCTGCGGGAGCCCACATGGTCTCGACCGCTTCGTACCTCTCAGTGAGCGACACCTGCGCACAGCGGTAACCGAATACGTAGTGCACTATCACACAGAACGGAACCACCAAGGTCTCGGCAACGAGCTCATCACACCTCTGCCGGCAAGCGCGAATGACGCTGGCCCCATCGTGTCGCGAGAGCGACTTGGGGGCATTCTCCTCCGGCTCAACGGCCTCCGGCTCAGCAGCCTCTGGCTCAGCAACCTCTGGTTCAGCAGCCTCCGGCTCAGCAGCCTCCGGTTCAGCAACCTCTGGTTCAGCAGGAGCGGAGCGTTCCTCGTTGACCGTCATTTGGCCCGACCCCTGGAAGATGGCTCCTTCGGCAACCGCGATGCGTGGGGCGCGGAGATTTCCGAACACCTTTCCGGTGCGGGTGAGCTCAACTTTGTCGCTTGCCGTGCAGTCGCCCTCTAGCTTGCCACGTATCGAGACGTTGGCCGCCTCGATCTTCGCTTTCACTCGACCGACTTCTCCGATCACAACCATTCCGCTGCTCTTGATCTTGCCTTCCACCCGCCCTTCGATCTGGAGCACCTCGCTGGTGTTCAACTCACCGCTGATGATCGTTTTCGCCCCGATCAACGTTTGCGGCGCGACCGATGGTGATTCGTTCCGGGCCGGAACACCGCGGGGACCGGTCACGACGTTGAGTTTTTGCGGTTCCGATTCTCCAAACAATACGCTTCGATATTCGCTCTCAACTAGGTGGTCACCTGCATGGTGACGACCCGCCCAAAGGGTAGCTCTGCTCAATGGTTGTCGCGGGCCCCACCGTCCACGCCGCGTCAACTGCTCGCTTGTAACGTTGAGGAAACAGAAGCCTAGAGACCAAGAGTAGTATATAGTAACAGCGCTAGATCAACGCGCCCTTCAGAATCTGAAGGAGGACAAGCAGAATCAACGGCGAGAAGTCGATCCCCCCCGCCGACGGCACCAGCCTACGAATCGGTGCCAGAGCCGGCTCGGTCAACATCCGGGTGATGCGAACTACCTGGTTGCTCGGCGGGAGCTGAAGCCAGCCGAGGATCACCGCGACGATGACGACAACGGAGTAGTAGTCGATAAGTTTGGCAATCAGTAGCATGAATGGACCAGAGTTTATCACGCAGGTCAATCACATCCTGCCGCTGGCGGTTGACCCAGTCAGAACGAGCGGTAGGAATTGCACGTAATACGTCATCATGGATCTGAAGATAACACCCTTGGGCTAGACGATTGTAAAGCCCACGGCCCTTGGCCCGGTCGCAAACACAGACACTAAGCTGCTGATTTATGGTCTATTTCAAAAAGGCCGAGTTTTGGCACAGGATGAGGAGACGAGGATCGTCCGCTAGACCATAAAATACCAAGGTGGGGAAGCGCGAAACGGCAAGTTGCGCGATGGAAAGATCATTCACGCTGACACACTATGCTCCTCGCGTCCATGCACCAAAGCCACTCCGAGCGAGATTCCAGAGGAACGTCCGTGCCCAAGCTGACGGCCGAGAAGACCGACAAACACATTCTCTATCAGGAGAGCGTCCAAGCTCCAGAGGAGGACGCGAAGTTCCTCTCCAGATACTTCAAGAAGTACACCGGCACGAGCCTCCGGATATTTCGCGAGGATTTCTGCGGGACTGCGATTCTCTCGTGCGAGTTCGTGAAGCAGAGTCGCAACAACTTCGCTCTGGGCGTGGATCTCGACGAGGCGACCTTGCAGTGGGCGCGCGACCACAACGTGAGCGCTCTCGGAGCGCATCAACGAGATCGGGTGCAACTCATTCGGGAAGACGTGCGTGAGGTCAGAGACCCCCAAGCGGAGTTGATCGCGGGACTCAACTTCAGCTATTCCGTCTTCAAGACCCGTAAGGGTATGGGTGCCTACATCAACAACGCTCATCGCGCGCTCTTGCCCGGCGGCCTCTTCGTACTCGACGCGTGGGGCGGCGGTCAGGCTCAGTTCCTGATGAAGGAGCGGAAACGACTCAAGGGGTTCACCTACGTCTGGGATCAGGCCGACTTCGATCCCGTGACACACCATATCCTCTGCAAGATTCACTTCGAGTTTCGGGACGGGACCCGCATGAAGAACGCCTTCATCTACGATTTGCGGCTGTGGACTCTTCCAGAGCTCCGTGGGCTCATGGACGAGGCGGGGTTTTCGGACATCCACGTGCTCTGGGAAGGCACCGACCGCAATACCGGGGAAGGCAACGGTGTATTCAGGAGAGTCGAACGTGGCGGCGACGAGGAAGCCTGGATCGCCTACGTCATCGGTCAGAAGCGGTAACTCACTTGCAGTGGATACTTTTTCACCATCGAGATCGCCGCGGTCCGCAGGCTCGTGACCAACTATGTGGTCGTCGTCATCGAGTTGTCTTCGCGAAAAGTACACATTGCTGGAATCACTCGCAGGCCGGACGGCGGGTTCATGATGCAGGTCGGTCGGAATCTCACCGACCTGACCTCACGGGGCTCTCAGAATCCTGAAGCTGAACGTGACGAATCCAGCTAGTGCGGTGAGAGCTAGGATCCACGGTAGAGGGGCACGGGCCATGATGCACCGAATTGGGTTTCGGCCGGGCGGTCTAGGCCGATCCCCCTCCTGTGCCAAAACTCGGCCCTTTTGAAATAGACGGGCCATGATGCACCGAATTGGGTTTCGGCCGGGCGGTCTAGGCCGATCCCCCTCCTGTGCCAAAACTCGGCCCTTTTGAAATAGACATAAATCAGCAGCTTAGTGTCTGTGTTTGCGACCGGGCCAAGGGCCGTAGGCTTTACAATCGTCTGGCCCAGGGGTGTTATCTTCAGACCCATGATGACGTACCACGTGAAGTCTCCTCGGGAAACTTCTAGGCCCGGCGAGCTGGTTCGCACACCGCCATGAGTAGCTTGATGAAAGCCGTCCGCTGCCACCGCTACGTCGGTCTCGACGACCAGGGGCGACCCCTGGCGACTCCGGCTCCGCTCCGAGAGGCCCTCTCGTTGGACGAGATTCCACCACCGGCCTGCGAACCGGGGCAGGTGTTGGTTCGAACTCGGTATGCCGGTGTGCAGTATCCGGATGCCCTACAGGCGCAGGGCCTTTACCAGCAGCGGCCACCGCTTCCGTATGTGCCGGGGATGGACGTGGCGGGCATGATCCTGGAGCGAGGCGACGGTGTCGACGGGTTGGCGGTGGGCGACGAGGTCTTCGCGCAAATGAGCATGGGCGGTCTGGCCAGCAGGTGAGCTACATGGGCGGTCTGGCCGAGGTCGCCGCTGCGCAGACCACAGCCACGCGAACATCAAGATCTCGGCTCACCGGATCTCCGACCCATTGCCCAGACAGGATGGCAATCTCCCGGTTGCTGGCCTACCGGTGCGGGCGGGTGGAGCGAAGTGAGCGAACGCCATGGCGCACGTTTCTCGCCGCCCATTGGGAAACCGTTGCTGCGACCGACTTCTTCACCGTCGAGGTCGCCACAGTTCGCAGGCTCGTGACCTGCTATGTGCTCGTCGTCATCGAGCTGTCTTCGCGAAAAGTGCACATTGCCGGAATAACTCCCGGGCCAGATGGCCCGTTCATGATGCAGGTCGGTCGGAATCTCACCGACCCATTCGACGGCTTTCTGCGCGGCAAGCGATTCCTCATCCTGGACCGCGATAAGAAGTTCACCACGGAGTTTCGCGATTTGCTCGAGCACGCCGGAACGGACGTCATTAACGCGGGAGGAAGAATCGTGTCGCGGGGGTACTTGCTCGGCTCCCCCTTTGGCTTGCTGGAGCAGGTTCGCCCGTGAGACGATTCACCAGAATATCGTCACGGGTATCGACGGGGAAACGGGTCGGGTCGACATCAACGAAGGGAAGGACTGGCCGGCCGGGGCCTACAGTCCGCGCACCGGGCTCATGTACCAACCGCAGCAGAATATGTGCATGCTGATGAAAGGGGCCACTGACAAGCCAGCTCCTGAGGACGGTTATGCCACCAGCAGGATCTTCATCAAGGATCCGACGCTCCCGGAGCCTTACCTCGTGGGACGAATCGACGCCGTTTCGATCACTGAGGGCAGGACGCGGTGGTTACACCAACAGCGTGCCGGCGTCATCGGCAGCCTGATGGCCACCGCTGGTGGCCTGGTTTTCGGAGGCGACGTCAACCGGCGGTTCATGGCATTCGACGACAGCACCGGCGAACTCCTCTGGGAGACGATTGTCAGCGGTCCGGTGTCAGGCAGCGCCGTCAGCTATGCGATGGACGGCAGGCAATATGTCGCCGTTCCGGTGGGTGGCGATACTGCCTCGCCGGAAAAGCGCATCCTGTATCTTCACCACGAGATCAATCCGCCTCAAGGAATCAACGCCATTTTTGTATTTGCGCTGCGAGATCCTGGTCACAGGAAACGGTACATGTGGGTCGGTACAGCCGTACTTCTCGGCTCGATGCTCGTTTTCGCCGGCCTAGCGTTCGTCGCCCTCGCAATTCGCCGCAAAGGATAGGAGAGGCCTTATTTTTGCCAAGAAGGCGCGTATATCCCCACGTCGGGTTCTCCTGCGCCACGCGCACAATGAGCTCACGGATGTCCTTCGCCGTCGGAGGTCGGCCTGGGCTCCGGTTCTTGCTGCCATCGTAGATTGCGTCCGTTGCCACACCCGCTACGCTTCTGCGTTGGTACCGCTGCCTCATCGCAGCCAAGTATGGGCCAGCGCCTCGCGGCCCAAAGCCTGGGCCTTGACCGCGAGCCTGCGCCGCTCGTCGTCCGAGAGCCTGAGACGCTTGCCCCGAAGCCCGGCTCGGAGCACACGGTTCTCCTCTTGCAGGTAGTCGATCACATCCTGCTGCTGGCGGTTGACCCAGCCAGCTAGAACGAGCAGTAGGAATTGCACGTGGTACGTCATCATGGATCTGAAGATAACACCCTCGGGCCAGACGATTGTAAAGCCTACGGCCCTTTAAGCTGCTGATTTATGGCCTATTTCAAAAGGGCCGAGTTTTGGCACAGGACGGGGACGGGTTTGAGCTTGGGGAACCATACATCGTTTTTCTTTGACAGGAATCTTAAGACATCACCGGGGCTCGCCACGGGGCGATGACGATCGAAACTGCCCGGCGGCGCCAGTCTTGAGTTCGTTTGTGTTTTTGGACAGGACGAGACCGACCCCCAAGATACTAGGCTCAAGCCCGTGGTGAACCCACCATGCTGCGCATCAGAAACGGCCGTCAGCCTCAACTTGACGATGCCGGTAAAAAGGCTAGGGCGCGGTGGGTAGCAACGCCCAGCCAATGCACCGCTCAGCATCATCAAGCAAACTTGCCGCGACGGGGTCCTCAAGCAGTGGTACTCCAAGCCTGACCAGACAACAGGGCAAGTCCAGCTCCGCCGGTAGCTCCGCCGCCAACCAGCGCACGCCCTTCGCTGCGCCCCCGACCGTCCAGGCCGTCACGCAACGAACCATGACTCGGCGCTCGGTTCCCTCAATGAGCCAGCCCACCGCGCCGATCCAGGTGTTCCTGATGCTTAGAAAGTATTCGGTGAATCCGGGCAACGGCACCACATGGCCGCTGGTGGCCACCTTGATAATGGGCCGCAACGCGGCCAGCGTCTCAGGGCGAACATCCGAGCGTGGCATCTGGGCCATGTGGCCCGTCGATAGGTGGTAGTGGTGTATCACCCCGTCGGCGAAACAACGCCCAAGGGTAGCAACCCGTTCGCCAACATCTCCCTCGCCCGTTAGCACCTCCGGTCGGATTGGTGGGGGCTCCGCAACCTGCAATGCTTTGGTTTTCGTCGGCTTCCCAGTGTTCGCCTTTGCCCGATCCTTTGCTCGCTTTTTACGTATAGCTTCCCTGGCAAATCGCCGATATGCATCCGGAGATCGGTAGAACATTCTTGAGGCGAAGTATACCCTCCGAGAAGGTGCTTCTGCCATCAAGTAGTGTTACACCGCTAGAGGCATTTGAATGCTAGTCCCCTGGGTCTTTGATTACTATACAAAGTTAGACTTTTAGCCAGCCCATAAGATTCATAAGAGTCATGCACTTAGAATGGTTTCGGCAAGCTCTGCTTTGTCTAGTTGTTTCTGCTACAGGGGACTAGTATCAGTTGGCCTGCGTATGTTGGCGAACGAAATTGTCGGTCAGCCGATTCTGCTTAACTT
Organism: Candidatus Marinacidobacterales bacterium; assembly: GCA_965237685.1. Classification (GTDB taxonomy): domain Bacteria; phylum Acidobacteriota; class Vicinamibacteria; order Marinacidobacterales; family SMYC01; genus CBDEGF01. Next base: position 601,769 of record CBDEGF010000001.1, on the reverse strand, counting down.
GACAATAACCGCGTCGACCATGGCGGAAGCTGCATGTAGGCGACGGCGACTCCTCTGCCGCAGGCTCGCCGAAGGTCACGACGGTTTGATCTCGAAGGCCGCATCGATGCCAGCGAATGCGAAGACTCTGGTCGCGTTTGCGGAGAGGGTCTGTCTCATTTTCTGAAGGGACACACCTCGCGCGACAGCCAGTCGCTCGGCTGTTGTGGTGGCATGCCCTGCTCCGCCTATCGCGGAGCGCCATTGGCCGAGTCACGACCAAGAGGACAACGATGGAGCCTGATCAGAAGCCTGCATGCAGTGCACCCTCAATCTGTCTGGTCAAAATACTCGAACGCGTCCTGTGCCAAAACTCGGCCCTTTTGAAATAGGCCATAAATCAGCAGCTTAGTGTCTGTGTTTGCGACCGGGCCAAGGGCCGTAGGCTTTACAATCGTCTGGCCCGAGGGTGTTATCTTCAGATCCATGATGACGTACCACGTGCAATTCCTACTGCTCGTTCTAGCTGGCTGGGTCAACCGCCAGCAGCAGGATGTGATCGACTACCAGCAAGAGGAGAACCGTGTGCTCCGAGCCGGGCTTCGGGGCAAGCGTCTCAGTCTCTCGGACGAGGAGCGGCGCAGGCTCGCGGTCAAGGCCCAGGCTTTGGGCCGCGAGGCGCTGGCCCAGATTGCGTCCGTTGCCACACCCGCTACGCTTCTGCGTTGGTACCGCTGCCTCATCGCAGCCAAGTACGATGGCAGCAAGAACCGGAGCCCAGGCCGACCTCCGACGGCGAAGAACATCCGTGAGCTCATTGTGCGCGTGGCGCAGGAGAACCCGACGTGGGGATATACGCGCCTGCGAGGCGCACTCAAGAACCTAGGACATGAACTCGGACGCAACACTATCAAGAGGATCCTCGCCGAGCACGGTATCGCGCCTGCCCCGGAGCGGGGCAAGAGCATGTCGTGGAGCACCTTCATCAAGGCTCATTGGGGCGCCATCGCTGCGACAGACCTGTTCACCGTCGAGGTTGTGAACCCGTTCGGGCTCGTCCGCTACCATGTCCTGTTTGTCATCGATATCGCCACTCGCTGCGTGTGCATCGGTGGGATAACGTCGGACCCCAACGGGGAGTGGATGAAGCAGGTGGCAAGAAACCTCACTGACAATGTGGGATGGTTTCCTCCTTGGCAAGCGATACCTCATCCACGACCGGGACCCGCTATTCACCGAGGCGGTACGTGGGCTGTTGAGAGATTCAGGCGTGAAGCCCCTGCGCCTTCCCGCTAATAGTCCGAATCTGAACGCATATGCGGAAAGATTCGTTCTCTCCATACGTCGAGAGTGTCTCGACCGCTTCGTACCTCTCAGTGAGCGACACCTGCGCACAGCGGTAACCGAATACGTAGTGCACTATCACACAGAACGGAACCACCAAGGTCTCGGCAACGAGCTCCTCACACCTCTGCCGGCAAGCGCGAATGACACTGGCCCCATCGTGTCGCGAGAGCGACTTGGGGGCATTCTCAACTACTACTGCCGTGCCGCGTAGATGGTCGCCGGCGACGGTAGCCCCTCGGCGGGCTCGACCGGCGTAGCGTGGAAACAGCTTCAGGAACACGCTTCGATATTCGCTCTCGACTAGGTGGTCATCTGCATGGTGACGACCCGCCCGCCCAAGACGATTGTAAAGCCCACGGCCCTTGGCCCGAGGGTGCTATCTTCAGATCCAGTACCATCCATTGACCACCAGCAGGGCCACCGGCAACCACCGCCGCACGCCGCTAGCGACCGCACTTCCTGGATCAGCTGCTGGAAGAGAGAGCAAGCCGGTTTCCCGCATCGCCGAGCCATTCATCCAGTTTCGACCACCGCCGCCGTCCCGAGACATTGCGCACGGCGATGGCCACAGCCTTCTTCTGGCCGACCAGCACAACCAGACGTTTGCCGCGTGTCACGCCGGTATAGAGCAGGTTCCGCTGCAACATAACGTAGTGCTGGGTCAGAACGGGGATGACGACGGCGGGATACTCCGAACCCTGGCTCTTGTGAATGGTTGCAGCGTATGCCGGAACCAGCGTGTCAAGCTCGCCGAAGCCATAGGCGACGGCGCGCCCGTCGAAATGCGCGGTCAGCTCGCCGACTTCGGGATCGACATCGTCGATATAGCCGATGTCGCCGTTATAAACCTCCTTGTCATAATCGTTTTCGATCTGCATCACCTTGTCGCCGGGCGCGAAGGTCCAGCCGAAGCGCTCGACCTTGCGCTGTCCGGCCGGATTGAGGGCGGTCTGCAGCTCGATGTTGAGCGAGCGGGCGCCGACGCCGCCGCGGTTCATCGGACACAGTACCTGGATGTCGCGGATCGGATCGAGCCCGAAGCGCCTTGGGATGCGCGTCTTCACCAATTCGATGATCATCGGCACCGCGGTTTCCGGATTGTCCGCCTGCACGAAGTAGAAGTCGCTGTCGCCCTCGGGCTTCGAAAGATTGGGAATGGAACCCCGGTTGATCCCGTGCGCGCTGGTGACGATCCGGCTTCGCGCCGCCTGACGGAAAACCTCGGTCAGCCGCACGACCGAGACGGCACCGGAGGCGATGATGCTGGCCAGTACCTGGCCCGGACCGACCGAGGGCAGTTGGTCGATATCTCCCACGATCAGTAGCGCGGCAGTGTCGGGGACCGCCTTCAGCAAGGCCTGCATCAGCATGACGTCCACCATCGAGGTCTCGTCAACGACCAGCAGGCCGCAATCGAGAGGGTTGTGGCCGTTGCGCTTGAACCCACCGCCCTTGGGATCGACTTCGAGTAGCCGGTGGATCGTTTTCGCCTCGAACCCGGTGGCCTCGGTCATCCGCTTGGCGGCTCGGCCTGTTGGGGCGCAGAGCAGCAGGGTCACGCCCTTGGCGGCCAGGATGCGCAGGATGGCGTTGACGATGGTCGTTTTGCCCACGCCCGGCCCGCCGGTGATGACCAATGCCTTGGAGGTCAGGGCCAGGCGAACCGCCTCGGCTTGGTTTGCCGCCAGCGACAGGCCGGTCTTCTCCTCGACCCATGGCAGCGCCTTGCCGGCATCGATATCTGGCCAGGGGAGCCTGCCGCCCGCGATTTTTAGAAATCGTTCGCCAATCGCCCGTTCGGCCCTGTACAGGCCGCCAAGAAATATACAGTGGGTTCCCGCCACAGTGTCCGCGACGACCGTCCCGTCGGCCAGTTCGAGGTCCAGCGCGGTCTGAACCAACTCATTTGGAACTTCCAATAATTCGACGGCGAGCGGTGCAAGCTCTTCGGCCGGCAGGCCGCAATGACCATCGTCCATCGCCTCGGTGAGCACATGAGAAATCCCCGCGCGAACCCGGATCATGGCTGTTTTCTCGATACCGAGTTTCATGGCGATCGCGTCAGAGGTCTTGAATCCGATGCCGCGAATATCCCGTGCAAGGCGGTACGGGTTCTCCGTCATGACCTCAACGGCATTCACGCCGTAGGTCTTGTAGATCCGCACCGCGCGCGCCGTGCCGATGCCATGGCTGTGCAGGAACACCATGATCTCGCGAACGACCTTCTGCTCGGCCCAGGCGTCGGTGATTCGCTTGGCGCGCACTCGGCCGATACCGGTCACCTCGCGCAACCGTTCCGGCTCGGCCTCGATGATATCGAATACTTTCTCGCCGAACGCCCTGACCATCTTCCCAGCATAGACCGGCCCGATGCCGTGGATCATGCCGGAGCCAAGGTATTTCTCGATGCCGTCGATCGACGATGGCTCCGAGGTGCGCATGAAGCCCGCCTTGAATTGCTGGCCGTGGGTGCGATCGTTGACCCATTCCCCCGCTGCCGTGACCCCGTCCTGTGCCAAAACTCGACCCTTTCGAAATAGACCATAAATCACCGGCTTAGTGTCTGTGTTTGCGCCCGGGCCAATAAAAGGCCCACCGATGAGGCTCCTTCACTATTATAGTCGGCACCCTGGGCATCAGCGGGGGAACTGTCCGGCCCAGCAGGCTTCTGGTCAGGCTCCATCGCGGTAGGGTCGAGGGCTGGCACGGTGCTCCGTAGGCGCGGCCTATCTGTTTCTCCCCGTTTCCTGTGGGAGTGCCCGTAAGGTCAAAATACTCATGCGGCTTCCCTATGGTAGAAACGTAGCAACCCGCCAAGCCGTTCACGGGAGCGCACCATAGACACTAAGCTGCTGATTTATGGTCTATTTCAAAAGGGCCGAGTTTTGGCACAGGACGGGGAACCCCGGCGACTTCTCCAGCGCTTTCGTCAGCCCCTTGTGGCCGTCGCTGATCACTAGCTTGGGAGCTCGGAGTCCTCGAGCCTGGAGTCCCTCCAGCACGGAGCCCCAATGCGTCGAGGCTTCGCTCACCGCCAGACGCAATGACAACAGACGTTTCTGCCCGTCTGGCGCGACCCCGAGCGCGACCAGTACGGGTACGCTGATCACACGTTTCGCCATCCGCACTTTCAGGTGGAAGCCGTCCAGGTAAACGATCGCGTAGACCTCCTCGCTGAGAGCACGGTTCTGCCATTCCTCGAAGCGCTCCTTCAGCCGGCTAACCACGCGAGACACCGCGCTCTTCGATAGGTGTTCCTCACCGAGCAGTGGTTTCAGCGCTTTGCGGATCCGGCGGCTATTCGCGCCCGACAAGTACGTCCCCAAGAACGCCTCGTCGACCTCACGAGTCCGGCGCGCGTACCGGGGCCACAGCTCGCTCCTGAACTCTGTCGTTTCTCCCGTTTCCTCGTCTCGCACGCGGGCTCGTGGCACCCGGAGCTCGCGAGTTCCCACCGACGTCGTCACGCGACGGGTTTCGGCTCCGTTGCGATATCCACGGCGGTCTTCCGCACGCTCGTAGCTACCACACCCCAGCGCTTGGTTGACTTCTTCCTCGAGCACGACTTCGATCGCCTCCAGTACCCGCTTACGCAGCCGAAGTTGGACGAACTCCCGGTACTCGCTTACAGACTCCTTCGATATGGTGGTAGGCTTCTTCATGGCGTAATCCTCCTCCTCGCCTTTCCAGGCGCGGTTTCGTTTTGCTTAACCGGAGGTTACGCCATTCTTATTTCCACGGGAAGCGGGACGGATCCCGGCATAGGGCTCTGCAGTTCGGACGCCAGCTCCGTACTCCGGCGATGCAGGCTGGGCCGACCAAGCGGTGGCTGACGTCCAGAAACCTCTTCGTGTGCACGCCGACATCCTTATATTAGACGCGATGGCGTTCGCCGACACACGTAGGCCAACTGACACTAGCATTTCGTCCGAAGCCTAGAGGAGGCCGGTAATCAGCTGCTGACCTTCACGAATTCCCTCGTGCCATGTGGAAATCGATTCGAACGACCAATGCTCTGGAGAATCTCAACCGCGAGTTTCGACGCCGGACGAAAACCCAAGCGTCGTTCTCCAGCGAGGAGTCCGCGGTCGCTTTGCTGTTTGGGCTTATCGCCTCTGGCCAGATTCAACTACGACGCATCGACGGCTACCAACGTCTGAGCGAGGTTCTCGAACACGCGGAGGCTGCCGCCTGATATGATACTCTGATGACGGAGTGGAGGGCGCCGTTCTTTTTCCACGGACCTCGGGACACATCCCTATGCCGGCGAACGAAATGGTAATAGCAGCGCAAGAGCTGACCTAGTCGCTGGCCGCACAGGGCGTGGCGATGGCGCAGAGCAAGTATACTGTCACGGAGCTCATGGATCGGCTCACCACCATCATGTGGGATCACAAAACGGCCCGATGGAGCTCGGATGCGATCGCCTGCGGAGATGGCCATTGACGCGCATCGGCTTCGTCGCCGGAACGTTGGGGGGCGGCAACGGCTGGGCGCGCCTGTCGTTCGAGACGATACGACACGTGGCCGCTCTCGGGCTCGACTGCCGCGTCGTGGTGCCTGCAGACGCTGCTGCTCATCACGTGCAGATCAACATCGCGGAGCCGCGCCCCGTATTACCGCCGTGGCCGCAGAGCCTCGCGCGCTGGCCGCTTGCCGTCGCCAAGACGCTTCCCGCCGCCGCTCGCGCGTTGTCGGACTGTGATCTCGTGCACTGCTTAATGGAGCCCTATCTTTCCACCGCTTCGCTCGTTTGCCGGCTCAAGCGGCGACCTCTGGTCGCGACGGCGGTCGGTACTTATAGCGCCATTGCTCATGCCGGGCTGTCTCCTTTCGCTTTCTGGTCGAACAACGCCGAGCGCATCGTGTGCATCAGTCGATACACGGAAAAACGCCTACGGGCGCGAGGGCCTTCATCGCCGAGCGTCGTGGTCAATCCGGGCGTCGATAGCGTTCGCTTTTGTCCGGGGACGCCTAGTGGAGCGGCCGCGTCCGTAGAGGGACGGGTGATCCTTTCCGTCGGCGCCGTCAAGCCGCGCAAAGGCTACGACGTTGTCATCGAAGCTCTCGCGCGCCTCGATGCGACGCTCGGTGCGAAGCTCTTCATCATCGGAAGCGAGGATTACCATCCCGACTATGCGGCATCGTTGCGGCAGCTCGCCGTCCGGCTCGGGGTAGGGGAGCGGGTCCATTTTCTCGGCGTTATCAGCGAAGACGATGTGATCGATTGGTACCGTCGAGCCGATGCTTTCATTCTCAACGCTGCGAATCGTGGCGATCATTTCGAGGGCTTCGGCCTCGTCTTGCTCGAGGCGAATGCCTGCGGGACTCCTGTGGTAGCGTGTCGTGACAGTGGGGCCGAGGACATTGTCGTGCCTAGAGAAAATGGCGAGCTCGTAAACCAGAACGATCCGGCGGCGACGGGGCGTGCCCTCACCATACTGCTCCAGGACCGCGACCGGACTCGAAAGATGGCGGAGTGTGGACTTCGTCGTGCTCGCGAGATGACCTGGAAGCGCTCGGCTCGGGAGCTCGTGGCGGTCTACGAGCAGGTTCTCTCTGGAAGGCGGCCGGCCAAGGTCACCGTGCAACAAGTGGAGCAGGAATGTTGAGCACCAAAGAGGCCGGACGTGGTCAAGCCGCTTCAGGCTCGCGGCCCGACGATGAGGTGCGCTCGTTCTACCGCAACTACCACGACAACATTCAGGACAAGCGGCTCGATTCCCCCTACCCGTTGCGGCGCTATGTTCACCGAGCCATCCAAGACTCCACGCTCGAAAGCGTTCGTGAGTTCGTGAAGCCGGGCGCACGCATCTTGGACGCCGGTTGCGGCGAGGGTTCCCTCGTTCTGGCAATGGCTGGCGCCTTTTCACAAGACAACGTCTCGGTGACGGGTGTGGATTTGTCGGAGCCCAATCTGTCGGCGGGTCGTCCTCGGGCGGGTCGAGACGTGAGCTTTCAGGTCGCCGACGTGGAAGCGCTCCCGTTCGCGGACGATAGCTTCGACATCGTGGTGAGCTCGCATGTACTTGAGCATCTACCCAACTTTGAACGCGGCCTCGCGGAGATTCGCCGCGTGAGCCGTGATGTCGCCGTACTGGGTCTTCCCACGTGCCTCAACCCGTGCGCCAGCGTGATTCTCGGAGGGGACAACTACTGGCAAATCAGCCGCAGGACGCCCGGCGCGCTTTTTTTGGGGCTGTATCGAACTTTCGTCAACCTCTTAGGCGAAGGCGTCGACGAGGGTTATGTGGGGTGGAGCGAGCTGCCACACGTGTGGCGCTATCCGTGGGTGTTGCGGCGCCAAGTGGAAGCGGCCGGCTACGAGATCCTTCGGTTCGAGGCTCCCACTATTCCCGTGCCTTATCTCGCGTCAGTACTGCCCGGCGCCCTGTGGATGCAGTCGCAGATGGGCGGTCAAAAGTCCGATGCCGGGAATGGTGAGAAGTCGTTGCACCTCAGGAAGCTGCTTGGCGAGCGCCTTGAGCTCGTGCTCGATGCCAGCGCACTTGTCCTTGAGCTCTCGAATCTCGGAGCACGCATCACGCAGGTGCGGACGGAGCACGTCGGGCAAATCAGAATCAGCGTCTTCGACGAGCTCGGAGATGGCGGGCACGACGAAGTGAGCGCCCTTGGGGATGAAGAGTCCGAGCTCGCGCAGGATCCCGCGTACGGCATTGATGCGTGCGGTCCGTGTGGAGAGCCATCCTGAGCGTAGGCGATGGAGCGCGGCGAGGGTGTGCTGGCGCACGGACTTGATGGGCACCGAAAGAATCTCCTCGTTCCGGTAAGCCTCGAGCAAAGCCTTGGTGTCCGCGCGGTCGTTCTTGCTCCCGCGTCGATACGGCCTTACGAGGTGAGGTGGGAGCAGGACGACGTCGTGTCCCAACCGTCGCAACGTCCTTGCCCAGAAGTGAGCCGAGCCGCAGGCTTCGAGAAGCACGGTGGCAGCACTCTGTTTCGCAAAAAACGACACCAACTTGGGTCGACTCACACGGAGTTGCTTGGACACCTTCCCCGCTTCGCGCGAGATGGCAATCTCGAAGACGTTCTTTGCAAGACCCACAGCGATCGTCGTATCTTTCATTCGGACTCCTCCTTTTTCGATGCGTTCTTTCGACTGACTTTGGCACATCGATGCCGTCTATGTCAGCGGAGGAGTCCATCCCATCACTTGATGGCGGAAGCACCGACAATCAAGTACCGATGTATCTTTTGGAAACAACCCATCCACCATGGTGGAAGGGTCCAAATAACCAAGTCTCTGACTTTTCAAGTATTTCCGAGAGGAGGATCAGCAGGAGCGGGTTCATCGTTACCGTTCGAGCGTATCGGCGGAGCCGTCAGATTCAATCACTCGATGAACGACGTGTTCAAGTTGGAGCACTACTACTCGCCCGGGTGAGCTCGAGCCAAGCTCGCTCAGCTTGTGAGGGTCGCTTTCTCCCGCAATGCTCCCTCGGATAATCGCTCGCCCGCTTACTCCTAAAATGCTGCTCATCACGCTCGTCAATTTGATGTTCGCATCTTCGAACGTCTTTTGAATCCGTTGGATCTCCCGAGCGATTTCGCGAACGAACTGCTTTCGCGTTCGGGTCAGCTCTCGCAGTTCCTGGATCGGTGTTGGCGGAACGAAGCTAGCACGAATGAGACCATGGGCAAGCAAATCCGCTATCCGGAAGGCATCACTGATATCGCTCTTACGACCCCGCATGTTCTTGACGTGGGCCGGTTGTGCCAACACCAACTCGAAATGACCTTCGAGCACATGCCACACCGGCTTCCAATACGCTCCGGTCGCTTCCATCGCTACAATCGTGCAACCGCTCTGCCCCAGCCAATCCGCCATTTCAAGCAATTCGCTCGTGCTTGTATGTCGACGCCGGTTAAGCGCTGGTCCATTTCGTCGTCGAGGACGGACCAAAATGTGTGCTGCGAGTTGTCGCGACGCAGGCAAGAACTATTGGTTCATATTGGCAGAGCGGCTCGCGCGATAGGAAAGACCCTTGAGTTTGATGATGATGGAGCCATCGACGAGGCGGTCGAGCATCGCCATAGCGAGAGGAGCATCTCCCAAGTTATTCGGCCCATGCATCGAAATCAACGTTGGTGACGAGGATAGTAGAACGGATTTGGTGTCTGCTGGCGATAATTGTGTAGAGAAGGTGCGCTGCCTGAGGACACTCTTCACGCTCGATGCGGTCGAATCCGAACTCGTCGACGATGAGGACGTCCCACTTTGCGTAATGTTTGAGGGTTTCGTTGAGAGTCTTATCAGCCATGGCAGCGGTGAGTTTGGCAATCATCTGAGCGGAGGTTGTATAGAAGGCGCGGTATCCGAGGGAACATGCGCTGAGTCCGACGGCCTGCATGAGATGGATTTTGCCGACACCGGACTGGCCGACGAGAATGACGTTGGTACGTCGTCGGACGAACTCCGCGGTGGCGAGCTGCTCGTATTGGACGCGTTGAATGCTCTTGTTGAAGTTCCAATCGAAGGTGTCGAGAGTTTTTCGCTCGGCGAATCGTGCGGCGACGATACGGCGTTCGATGGAGCGTTCTCGGCGCCGGGCCGCTTGCTCACCGACTAGCCGGTCGAGCACTTCGAGCGCGGAGAGAGCCTCCTGCTCGGCAGCGGTCAAGACGCGATCGAGCTGTTCGGCAGTGAGAGGAATCCGCAAGGTGGCGAAGTGCTCGAGCTCGAAGGCCCGAACATGCTCGCGCACGGTTGTGGTGGAGTTCCTGCGATTCGACGAAGCGCAGGTAACGCCTACGTGAGTAGGCGAGGATGTAGCTGAAAGCCCAGACTCTTCGCTTGCCCCCTTCGAGAAAATCGATCTCGAACAACGAGTAATCCATCTGCGCCTGAACCCCCGGTCCGGTCTCGAATCGGATGACCGGTTGGCGCACCGGCCGCGGCCGCATCTGCCGGAGCCGTTGCTTGACGATGCTGTAGCCCCCCTTGAATCCCGCTGCGCACAGTTCCTCTTGCAAACGAACTGCCGTCAGGTCGGGATAGCGCTGCAAAAGCGTCTCGATCTGGCTGACGTAGGGGTCGAGAAGACTCTTTCGCTGCGAAGCGGGTGCGGGTACGCTGAGATGGGGTTGAGCACGTTTGTCCTTGTGAGCCTTGATGACGGCGGCCACCGTTTTGCGGTTCATACCCAAAGCACGAGCGATGCCGCGAAACGAGCCGCCGCCGTACCATTGGCGAATGATCTCGGCTCGCTCGGCCTCGCTCATGTTCGTGCCAGCTCCGAGATGAGGTCGCGTGAGAGCGTGGCCACCGAGGTGGCGTCGTGAAGCCGCTCGAAGCGTGGTGCAAGAAGTTCGCGGTCCCTCGGCGTCAGTCCCGCTCGTCCCTGAGAGCTTAGAAACCCATCCATCCGAGCTAGCATTCCGAGCAGCATTGAAACTTTCCGCCACAACTGACTCGCCACTGGGCTCAGTCGCGGGTCGCGCGCTTCAACCTCAGCTCCTATCGTCTGGCTGAGAGCCTCGCGGGGATAGTCGAGCACGAATCGCTGCTGTTCGACACTCCGCGCGCTGAGCATAAGGCCGACTACGTCCTCGAGTTCGTGTACCGTCAGCGCCTCACGATGGATCAGCTGCAAAAACTCCTTTTGGTTGCCCTGGGGCAATCGCGCCACGTGACGCGCCGCCGTCGGAGTCAATAACCCCACACGGAGTTCCTCCTTCGCCTCTTCCGAAAGTTTTTCCACCAAGGCTAGTCGGCGGCATACCCATGTCTTGTGCCGGCCCAGAAGCTCCGCAACTTCGACCTGTGGGACTCCGTCCTCGCGTACCAACGCGTAGACGATCCACGCTTCTTCCAACTCCGTAGTCTTTCCTCCAGCCCGGTTCAAACCGTAGATCGGCGCCTTGACCGCCTTGTCATCGACTGCCATCACGCGCGCCAGCAATCGAGCCCAACCGTCAAGGCTTCGGGCCGCCGCCAGACGTTTGAAGCCATCGATCAACTCGTAGCGCCTCTCGCGCAAGCAAACAACCACCGGAGACAGCTGCCCATAAAGACGCATCGACCGCGCCATCCCGCGCTCCGAATCCGGCGTGTGAACTCGCAGACGACCAAAGTGCTCGCCCAGCTCCTCGAGATCGAGTTCGACCAACTCCACTGGCGACGCCATCGCTGCTACAAAGCTCCTTCTCTTCTATAATCGAGAGAAGAGGGACGGGCCATTCACGCCGGCTCGCCCCCCTCCTCCCCTTGGGCTACGTCAAACTAGAACTCCTTCCATCCTTTTGGCAATACCTCACGCTCAACCGCTTTGGACCGCACCGATTCGTTGTCGCCCTGCACGATAACGAACCTCCCACCTTCGTTCTCGTTCGATAACTCTATAAAGTGCTCGCCGACAAGCACCTGTGCAGAATCGCTGAAGCGGTGAGCGCCGCGTACGTTCAAAACTCTCGTAGCAGCCAGGACGGTCGCACGAGCTCGATCTTTTTTCCTGGGTGATGACCCACGCGGGCGCTTCCACCGCGACAAGAACGTCTTCCCCTCTACGCTTTCGCTCCTGTTGACGTCGTCGGTGACGACGACTTTGTTCCCGACGCTTCCGTCGGCCACTTTCCTTTTACGGTAGCGCCTCTACTTTTCGAATCTCTCCATCGCTTCGCTGCCCTACGGCATTCTGCGCCGCAGTAGCGCGCCTGCGCCCGCTGCGGCTCGAACAATCTGCCGCATCCCTTCAATAGACATCGTCGCTTTCTCGGCCGAGACGCACGACGATCCCGTACTTGCCTTTGTCCTCGACTTGGCCGATCGTTCGGTGGGCGCGCGGGAGGTCTTGCTCCCAGCGGGTCAAGTCTCGGGGGAGAGCTCCTACTCTCCTCCGAGACGCTTCGGCGAAGTTACCTCAGCAGCTCCCGCTCACAGATATTCTATCTAACCCCCAACCCCACGTGGACCACCCCTTAATGCCATTCCCTAACGCCGCCCTGGACCAGCCCATCAACGCCGAAATGGACCACCGCGAGACCGGCGCTGACAGCCTGTACCGAACACACGCGTCTCGCGTACCACCTTCCGCTTCAACGCAACCCGCACGCAAGCCGTAATCGATTTCTGGTGGACGTCCAATCCGGCGCATCGCTTATGAACCACTCTCATCGCAGCCTCCTTCGCGTCGCACCGGCGTGGAGCCCACGAACTTGTAATTTAATAGACGCGCTCAACAATCCCAGCTGGATAGAAAACGCAATTTAGGGTACGCGCAGGACTCCCAGCCAAACTTGACAACGGGCTCAGTCGCACCAACGTTGAGCCGACCTCTGAGCCGGTGCCACCTACAGAGACTACCGCGTTTCATTCATTCGGGGTGGCCGTCAGGCCGCGGAACACTTGAGAGTACCTCTTCACCTCTTCGATGTATCGAGAAGCCGAGTCGAAACCTTTGACCGAGTCAAGACGGATTCGTGCACCAACGCCCTGCTGACTTGGCCTCTTCACCTCTTCGCCGCCCTCCACCCCACGCGACTCTCTTCGTCAGCATCATCGCGCTCAAGTCCAGCCAAAGGATCCGCAAGGAGAGCGACTGGGACGTGATTGCGAGAGCCATTCGTCAGATGCCCGCGTACCACAGGGTCGCCACCAGTAACATCGCCAGTGAGTAATGAAGGTTATCGCGCAACTGCCAGAGTACCCCGTGGCGGTTCGCGATCACGATCATGACGGTGCTGCAGGCGGTGGCGACCATCAACGCGATAGCACCTCCGACCGCCTGCGCGTGCGGGACGAGCAGCATCGTGAGCACCGTGAGAATGCTCGCTTGCAAGATAGAAACGACCATGACGGCTCGGGTATCGCTCCCGAAATGGAACCCAAGGCTATTCGACTGCGACAACGCGCTGAACAAAAGATTGATGGAGAAAAAAAGCACTACCATCGCGACCTCGGTGGTCGGCTCGATCCCGAGCAACCCGAAGATGGGCCGCTGCAAGACGAGGATAGCGGACGCCGCAGCGACGCAAAACGCCAGCTGAACCCAGGCAAAAAAGCGAAACTGTTTTCTGAAATGCGCGGGGTCCGCCTCCATGGCGCCGACGATCTTGGGCAGGAGCGCATGCATCGTGCTCAGAATGAACTTTCTGGGGACAACGAAGATACGGTTCACGACCTGGTAATAGGCGACCTGCGTGACCGAAGCCGCCTGCCCCAAAACGATCACCGCGAGATGTTCTTTCAAGAACGCGAAGACCGAAGCCAGTTGGAGAGGCAGCGTATAGCGTCGATTGAAATCCTGATGAACTTGCCGGCAGACTGGAATCCATTCATACGGCCCGATTCTAGCGAGCTGTGACCAAACATCAGAGATATGAGACAAATAGACTAGAGACAGAACGGCCACGAAGACTTGCGAGACCACGCGAGAGCCGAGCACGAAAACGCATCCCCAGGCGCGGTCCGAAAGCAGCAAAAAGGCGGCCAATAACCAGGTGAGGTTCAACACGACCTCGAACGTAGCCATCAGCTTGGCGGTCCTGATCTTCTGCTGCGCGTTGACCAAGGCGCGCAGCGAATTGGCAAGCACCGCCGTCAACAAAGAGAGCAGCACAATCGCGACGTTCCAAGCAACCTGTGGGTCCGTCAGAGAGTGCTCGATTCTCCAAAACCTCGTTGCGGGTAAAATCGAACACCCCAAAAAAGCAAGAGACACAACGCCGAACGCGATCGCCACCTGGAACAGCAAACTGGAAAGGAAAATCTCTGCCTGCAAACGGGTGTCGTCGACGGGTGCGAACCGTCGTATCGTTAACGTGAAATGGTTGTAAAAAGCACCGGGGAAGGCGCCGACCGCGGTAAAATATTGAACAACGCCGAAGTAGTCGACGCCGAGATAAAGAATCGTCCCGAATGCAATGACGATTAACAACCCCTGATTGAAAGTGTCGAGGAGCAGCAAGTTGACCACGAGTTTGAGGACATCGCGCGAGAACACCATTCTGGACGGCACGGTCTATCAGCCAGTGGCAGAAGTGGAGTATTCGGAGTCGGCGTTCAAAGTTGGTGGCAGCCATCCTTTGATGCTGCTCGCGACCAAACACGCGACCTCGTCTTGCATGGCCATGGCGTCGGCCCGCTCGTAAATGTTCGCCTTGATCGGGTCCTCGCTCATGACGACGTATTGATACATTCCTTCACGCTCGAAATCATAGGTGCAGATATCGCCGAAGATTTCAGGCGATGCGTGTTCGGTGCTGATGTCGCAGAGATCGTGCTCATATCGAGGCTGCAAATCACGGGCGAGCTCCCCACCACGTGAAGCTCCGCTATCTCGGAGGGCTTTCGAACTTTTTCTTCTGGTGCGGATCGAGCGGAAGCCGGTAGCGGCTGAAGCCGATATTCAAAACGCCGACGCGGGCGGCTTACCGTCACCGGGTAGCGCCGCACTCGACGGGCGCCAAATGGGAACGCTGGACCGGTGCACCGCGGAGATAAACGAATTCGAGAATGGCCGCGGCGCGTTGGTCCCAGGTCCGGGAACGCACACTCTCACGACCAGCAGCGCTGAGCCGTTGGGCCAGGGCAGGGTCCTCCAAAATCTGACGTATACCGCGCGCCAAATCATCGGGGCAATCGGGCCGCACCAAAAGCGCGTTTCTCCCGTCCTCGAACAGCTCGCCCAGCGACGGAAGATCGGACGCAACCACCGGACGCTCCGACGCCATGTACTCGAAGGCTTTGAGGGGCGACGTGTACCTCGCTGAGATCCGTGCATTGGCAGAATTGGGCAGAAGAAGAACGTCCGACGCGGCGAGATAGGTGGGCACCCGAACCGGAGGCACATGGTCCTCGATACGCACGTTCGATAACTCTTGCACCTCCACTCTTTGACGAAGGCGAGAGACGTCCTCCGTCGTCCCACCCACGACGAGGAACGTGACATCGGGCATTTTCTCGGCGCAAGCCACCACGGTGTCGATCCCCTTCCAGGAATAAAGATGCCCGGTATAACCCGCCACCGGTCCGTCAGTATCGAGCGCGAGCGCTCTTCGCGCTTTCTGTCGGTCCATGCGCGGTGTCAAAAGACGGGCATCCACGGCCGTGGGAGCGACGAAGAAGAGCTCTCGCGGAGCGCCTAGAGCCACGCAATCTTCAACGAGATGGCGATTGATGACGACGATCGCCGTCGCGGCGCGAGAAACGATTTTAACCCAGCGCCTCGTCGGCCCGCGATCGGGAAGCGAGTGAAGCTCCATAACAAAGGCGCGTCCTGCGAGCGCAAGACCGAGAGCCACGAACATGTCCCGAGTGTAGAGCAAAGGGTTCCCGTCCCATCGGCGACGTACGGACTGGATGGTGAACAGCGTCGAATGAGCGACGAACAGCATCATTTGTATGCGTGGGTTGGCGCTGAGTCTCAGTAAGTCGGGGCAATTCGTTTCGACGAGCCGGAAGGGACACTCCACGTCGTAGTAGCTCAGCGCGTCGACACCTTCCATCGCAGAGGTGTTTCGCCGACGGGGATATGTGAGCTCGACGTCGAGACCGAGCCGGCGAAAAGCTTCACACATCTTGAAGCTCTGCAGGACGTGCGCCTTCTCGCTCGGCACCCGCAGGTTGGCGACGTAGACGAGCTTTCCTTCATAGCACGCCAGCGAGGAATCCATCGGCGCGATCTTACACGGCACGGTCGGACCTCACAACGTTGTTTCGTCATCACCTCGCGACAGAGGATTGATAACATGGGCGCAAGCATGGACGGCCCCAGAAGACTTTATTAATACGAACCCGGTGGGGTCGAGGGCTGGCCGGTGCTCCGTAGGCGCGGCCTATCTGTTTCTCCCCATTTCCTATGGGAGTGCCTCACTAGCCGCACCGTAAGTCCGTTTCCAGCCCCCGCCACATCGCACGCAGCGTGCGGCTTTCCCGCACTACGCGCTCCTGCACACTTCCCGCGAAGGGTTATGTGACCTATCGAGCCGGGGCGTCTTTCGGCCAATCTACGAGATACCGAACTCGGTAATCTGTGAACAGTCCGACAGTCCCGTACATCCATCGCCTACTCCATCGCTTCCAGCCGAAACCTTGGCGCAAGAAGCGCCAAGATCGACCGGCGAAGCAGCCTCACCACCAGACGTTTCTTGTTTTCGTTCGCTTCCGACAACGCCTGGTAATAGGCGAAGTTCTGCTCCAAGACGAAGCTCTGGTCGTTCCAGTACTTGTCAAGCCTACCTCGATATCGGTGAAAAGCTTCCACCCGCTTCGAGCGCCGAAGAAAACGTTGCAGCGCGAGCGTGCCACTCCGACCGGTGGACAAAACAAAGGTCGGGCCATTCACGTCACACGCTCGCTCGCTTCTCTGACCATTTAGGTGGCACCGGATTCGGACAAAAGGTATAGTATCTAGCCCTAATCGCAAAATCTTCGAAGCACGAAAACGCGAAACAGCCGCACTGGGCGCAGGCGAGAAGCTCGTGCTTGGGCACCCGCTCGCCGCCACTATAGGTGATTCTGCACGGTGTATGCAGAACCTGGAAAAGGTGCTATTCACGGGGCCAAAGACCTCAGACACGGTGACGTTTATTTGCGATTAGGGCTAGGAACACGTCACCAACAACATCCTCTTTTCCACGCTCCTCCGAAAACCTATCCGGTGCTTCCGCAGTTAAATGACCCCCGGCAGAGCCGGGGGCTTATCTTTGTTAGCCCCTCAAAGGGGCAGGTTCATGAGCCGCCTGAAGGCGGCTGAACCACTATTGGGCCTTCTTGGCCGACCAAACCAGATTCAGCTGCTCTAGGCGTTGATCCTCCTTTTCTTGGTGCCGGATGTATTCACGAACAACTTCTTCATCCAAACCTACCGTGGACACGAAGTAGCCCCTCGCCCAGAAACTCTCCCCCGTGAAGTTACGCTTGCGCCCCAGGAAGTTTCGAGCTATCGAAATTGCGCTTTTCCCCTTCATGAAGCCCACCACACTCGACACCGCAAACTTCGGTGGAATGCTGATGCACATGTGGACGTGACCGCCCTTCAAATGCCCTTCCAAGATGCGACTTTCCTTCTGCTTCGCCAGCTCGTGAAAAATCTCTCCCAGATGCTGCCGAATCGCCCCGTAGATTTTCTTCCGTCGGTATTTGGGGATAAAGACAACATGGTATTTGCAGTCGTACCGCGTGTGCGATAGGCTTTCGTGGTTTTTCATTGAGTCCTCCTTGTTTGGAAGTTGGCGCTTTCCAAGGAGGACTTTGTTATTACTGCCTCACACGGTCAAACCTCTGCGAGTCACCCCGGCAGAGCCGGGGGTTTACCTGTGATAATTAAGTGTTGGCGGCCAGCCCCTAACCGGTTTGCGTGCTAAAGGTTGAACCAGAATTCCGAAGACACAGTCCTCTCATCGTCAGGGCCGAGCCGAAGTGAAGAATCGCAGATGTCTCAATCCCGCATGACCGTCGTATGGAACAGTCGGTTCCAGAAGCATTATTCGCAACGGATTCTACAGAGCGAGGTCCGGGAAACGCCGTCGATACCGGTGCGGCGAGTGCGGAAAGACGTTCTCTTCGACGAAAGGCACGCCCTACTACCGTCTCCAACATCGAAGAGCTACTTTCGATAAGGCAGCCCAAGTGTGTCGTCGATTCAACCACAGAAGGATCGCTGGCTTCGCTGCCAAAGAGCTTCAAGCCGACGAGATTCGCACGTTCGCGGGCAACAAGAAGACGTCGAGTTGGGTCTTCGTTACGATCGAGGTCTGGTCTCTGCTCTGGCCATCGACGGTGACGGGAAGGCGAAGCTACCGGAACACTCACGCTCTGTTTCGCGACCTTTCGAGGCGGATGAATTTCGAGCGTCTTCCCTTGATCGTCACGGATGGATTCGAATTCTACCAGAAAGTCATCCGTCGCTTCGTGAGCTTTCGGCAAGCGTGCTTAAGGGCCGTGTTTTTCGGGGTGTGGGTGCGTTAGATCGTCAGTTGATGTCCGGGTGAGGTAGTCGCGGTAGTTCCAGGGCAGCCAGTCGGCGGTTCGCCCCTCGATTTCGACGCGATGTCCGAATGAGCTCGGTGAGGTTAGCGGAAGGGATCGACGCCGTTGAGCTCCGCGGTATGAATGAGGCTGAGGAAGATGTCTCCGACCCGGGCGCCGTTTTTGGTCTTGTAGAACAGGGAGTTCTTCCGATGCAGAATGGCTTTCTTCAATGCGCGTTCGCACAGGTTATTGTCGAGGGGCGCGCCTGGCACCCTCAGGAATCGGGTGAGCTTGTCCCAGTGTTTGGGCATGTAACGGATGGCCTCGCCAAGACCTGAGTTCGGTTCTACCTTCTTGTCGGCAAGCTGCTCCTTGAACCAAGCCTTGAGCTCTTTGAGAATCGGTTCGCTTTCGGCCTGATGCAAGCGCAATCGTTGCTTGGGCGAGAGCCCTCGCTCTCGAGCGATGGCGTCGATTCGGTACACCTCGGCGAGCGCCTCGAGAACGTGGCGGCACTCTTGCGGGAAGTTCTCCACAACCTTGACGAAGTACCTGCGGCCATGTGTCAGGCAGTTTGCGAGGATGGTTTCGAACTCCTTGGGAAGATTGCGTGAAAGCGCATCGCACATCTGGATCGGCGGAGGGAGCTCCGAAGCCCGTTGAGCGAGTAACGTGGCTGAGGTTCTCGCCTGCGTGCTTGCGCCCGGTGAAGAAAAGCGCGATCCTCCGCCCCTGCTTCGTGGAAACGATCCCTGAGGTAAAGAGCCCGGTGCGCTCGGCGGCGACGCCATCCTCTGGCCCGGGCGGCACGTTCATGAGGGAAAGAACCTTTATACCCAGTGTCGTCGTTGTAGAACACATCGCCAGCGGCCGCTTGCCGGATCAGCTCCTCGAAGACGGGCTCGAGAGCAAAGGCAGCGTCTTGGAGATATCCCACTGGGTTCGAGGCCGGCAGGGGAATGCCCATGGAGCCCTGCAGGCCTTCCAGGCGATTAAAGGGAAGCCCGCTCCCGTACCTCAGCAGTCCAATCATGGCCGCGGAGGTGGCATCGTACTTCTCGTCGCCCACGCCATCAGGGGCGCTCGCTGTGAAGGTCTCGCCGCAGAGGTTGCATCGGAATCGCTCGAGCTCATACAGCGTCGCTCTCAGAGGAGGCTCGCCGGTGACGCGCACGATCAACTACTACTGCCGTGCCGCGTAGATGGTCCAGCGGCTGGCGGCGACTCGCAACACTCCGGTCCCGAATCGATACTGAAGCCGAGACACCTTGATCTCGCCACCGCTTGTGCTCATCGTGGAATTTGTCGATCAGCTGGACGTTGAGCACCGAGTAGTCGGTGCGTCACTGCGGCGGGTCTTTTCCCAGGCTTTTTAGAGGTTCCACAAGTCTCTCGGCAAGGCCCTCGATGCCGTGTAGGCGCAGGACCCGCTCGCGAAGGTAACGCCCCATGTGCAGCCGCTTTTCCTCAGGGAGAGTCAGTAGCTCCAGCAGGGCGAGAGGATAAATCGTTCGGATCTCCTGAGCGGAAGAGCAGCTGGGCTGAGTACTGGCCGAGCGTTTCGCGGAAGTCCTCGTTGGCGGTAAGCGTAGGCCTCGCGCATGCCTGTGATTCCAGCGCGACCTTGTCCCCGAAACCCACCCCGGTCAAGTTCACATGCACAGCACACCGTCGATACCATGTCGGAAGCTCTGCTGGCGTCACGGCATCGTGAAAATGAACGATATCCTCAATGTCGAGATCACGCGCAAGTTCTTTCAGAGAGCTCCGATAGTCGACGTCCGAAGGCCTCGCCGGGTTGCCGAGAATCATCACTTGGAATTGCCCGCGAAAACGTTGTCTGAGCATCGCGACGGCTTTCAGCAGCGTCACGTGATCCTTCACGGGAGAAAGTCGTCCCGCGCAGAGGATCAGGGCAGGAAGCTGTGGCCTGGTCTTATCGGGCGCGAACCGATCGGTATCGATCCCGTGACCGAGCACGCGGAGCTTGTCCGTGTCGTAGGGATAGCTGGAAGGGAGGCTGGTCACCATCTGAGCCGAGAGACGATGGGCGAGCCTCAACTGCAGTGTGAGACTCGGGTGCGTGTACCAGGTGACGATCGGAACGCCCTTGGGCCGGAGCAGGGGCGCCGCTAGAACTGTAAAAAGTGGAAACATGTGCGAAAAACAAGCGTCAACCGGCTCGTTTCGGAGGACCTCTAACAGGATTCGGTAGAACTCCACGATGCGACGAGGCCGGCTATAACCCGCCTCCTTGCCGACGGAATCACACCGGACGTTCTCAGGAAGCTCGATCCGGCCTGCGCGCATCGTGATGACGTGAATCCGCTCGACCTTCGTCGCAATCGCCTGGATCCACCGACTGGTGAAACCCAGCACCGGATCGTCGACATCGGTGGCGAGATTGAACCACAAGAGTCGCACAAGTCAGTCGGTTGCAACGCCTGATTGGTGCGAATCGAGAGCCAGCGAGAAGGCCTGCCGGTACCCCTGGACATAGCGGTGGGTTGAGAAGTAAACCCGCGCGAACTTTCTGGCGTCTCGCCCCATCTCAACGGCGCGATCTGGGTGGGCAAGTACCCAGCTCATTCGGGCCGCGAGTTCTCCGATGTCTCCGGGCGGCACCAGGAATCCGGTCTCACCGTCGGAGACGAGATCCACGAGTCCTCCAACGCGGCTGGCTACGACGAGGGTCCCGGCCGCCATCGACTCGAACACGACCCGCCCGAGGCCTTCAGACAAGGAAGGAAGGACCAGTGCTGCCGCTCGCGCCATGTATCGGGCCAGCTCGGACTGAGGCATAGGCGGCAGGAAGGTCACGCATGTCCGCAGATCGAGTTGCTCGACCCTGGCCGTGAGCAAGCCGACGTACTCGGGATCGTCGATCCGACCTACGATGCAGAGTCGCGCCTCGGGAGCCTGCTGGGTAACGAGCGCGAAGGCCTCGATGAGCCGGTCCACCGCCTTCCGTGGTATGAGCATTCCCGCGAAGAGAATGAGCTTCGAATCCTTGGGCTCCTGCGCGTAGGCTGAGAGGAACGTTGCCATGTCGGTCCAGGCGGGAAAGCTCACGATGGGTTTTCCCGGAGCCCATCGCGAAAGCTGTTCGCTAGTGGAACGCGAGATGGCGCGAAGTGCATCGGCACGGCGTAGCGCGAATCCGGATATTCGAAGAATGAGCCATCGGAAGAGTCCGGCGAAGCGAATCCGCCTCTGCAAAAAAAGGTCCTGCTCGAAGTCACCGTGGCTTTCGACGAGAAGAGCTACACGTCTGCCAAAGAGCCGTGATATCCGCTTCGCAACCGCCCCGCAAAGGCCTTCGTAGGGGCCTTGCGTCACGACCACTGTGACTCCATGAACGAGGATCCAATTCAAGGTGACAACAAGCCCCGCGGAATACAGCATGAGGTATCGAAACACGGGTGACGCAAAAGAAGGAAGCAGGAAGAAGGAGGCTCCATCCTTAAACCACACGGGTCGAAGGCTTGTCGCGAACCCTACAACGAAGATTCTACCAATGGTCTCAAGTGATCGAAACTTCTTCGCGCTTGTCGCGTCCAGCGGCTGGCTGTAATAAACGCTGCTGACGAAGCACACCTGGAACCGGGCGTCGGAAGCTTCTGCTTGTCCGTCCTTGCTTTCCATGAGGGAGGCCTCGCTGCAGGTGTGGTCGAGGGAGTGGTTGCTTTCAGGTGAGCCATCTTCTAGCATCTCGTTCCTCTATGATACCAAGCTCGACTCTAATGCGTCATCCGGTGGCGGCAGCGGTCCTCCGTCCTTGACGACCCCTTTTCCGGACTCCTCAAGCGAAGAAGCCCGCAAGGTTTCCTCTGAGCCGGAAAGCTTGGCGCACACGACGTCCCGCGCCGTCGCGTGGAATGTCGCTTTCGTTCCACTCCTGGCGATTCTGTCTCTATTGAGTTCGGCGCTCGTAGCGCGGCCCTCAGCCTCGAAGAGTACCGGGTCTATGGGCTCGCCGCCGCGGCGATAGCATCGCTCTTGCTGTGGAGTGATCTCGGAATCTCCTCGGCGGTCGCGCGATTCACGCCCGAGCTCCTGAGGATAGGGCCGGGAGCGGCCGGTGCCTTTCTTCGTGGCGCGGCCCGAACCCGCCTCCTCGTCCTCGCGCTCATCGTCGGCCTCCTGTTGATTGCACGGTACCGATGGTCTGCGATGGAGACGGTCCTTCCGTTTCGGGACGCGAGCTTGCTGTTCATTGTCATGGCCGTCACCTTACAGAGCCTGGCCCGGATTCATCAGTACTTCCTCACGGGACTCTTCCAGCGCAAGACGATCGGCGTGATCTTCCTGGTGGCGTCGGGAGCGCAATCGGCTCTCGTGATTCTTGCCGCGCTACTGGACACTGGAGTTACAGGAATCCTTGGAGCGACGGCCCTTGCGGCGCTCGTCGAGCTACCACTCTCCAGGGCTGCCTCAAAGAGCCGTGGGGCCTTTGTGGCGCAGGACCCGAGCAGTCCTCTTCCACAGGATCTGGTCCGCGATGCAAGACGCTTCGGCCTGACGAGCTTCCTGGAGAAGCTCTTGAGCTATCTAAACAGCCCTTTCTTCGTCGTCTTCCTCATCGCTGCCCTGGGGGCTGCCCAGGATGTCGCGTTTTTCACCGTCGCTGCCGAGTTTACCATGCGCGTTGCGAGCACGCTCTCCGTGCCGTTCTCGGGAATCACTCTTCCGCTTTTTTCCGCCGTAGATGCTCGCAAGGATCCCCGCCAATCGGCCTCGATATTGCGGCTCTACGTGATGTTGATGATTCTGCTCTTCATCCCGATGGCGGCGCTCCTCACGAGTGTTGCTCCGTTCCTGCTCCCACTCGTATACGGCATACGTTACAGCGAGGCTGTCCCGATTCTGCAGTTGTTCGTGCCTCTCCTGTTTCTCGAGTACACCGTGTATTCGGCGCTGCGCGCTGCGCTCATGACGAGAGGAAGATACAAACAGCTCCTCATAGCGAAGCTCCCCCTCCTCGTGGGGGTTCCCGCGCTGGGGCGCGGCCGGAGCGGTCGTTGCGTTCGGCGCTACTCGAGTTCTATCAGCGGCGTGGCTGCTCTGGACGGGCATCCCGCAGCTGCATTTTCGATTCCCGGTGACCTTCGCCGCCAAAGTGTTACTGGCGTCGGTCGGAGCCACGGTGCCCGTTCTTATCGTCGGACGAAGGCTCTCAGCGGGATGGTTCTCTCTTGCACTCCTGCTCGCCCTCGGGTTGGCTTTCTTTCTCGCTCTCTACCGGGCGTTCGGCGGGATGGCCGCTGAGGATCGCAACGCGTTTCTGAGCGGCATGCCCGCCTCGGCTAGCTGGATCAGCCGTCTTCTCTGATTTGGCCAACCGAGCCGACGAGCGAGTAAGGCTCATTCGAGATCGGTTGAAGGTGCTCACCCGTCTCACCGAGAAGACTCAGGAAGAGCGCCTCGTATTCCTCAGCGATGTGGCGCCAGTTGAACCCGACTTCGATGGTCTCTCGGGCGCTAAGGCTCAGTCTCCTCCTCCTCCTCTCGTCCGTCAGGAGACCGTCGAGAGCCGCCTCGAGAGCGGAGGCGTCGCCAGGCGGTACCAGAACGCCGTTGTGGCCATCCTCGATGAGAACCTCGACTCCTCCGACTCGGCTCGCCACCACGGGGCAACCAACAGCCATCGCCTCCATCAATGCGTTCGGCAAACCTTCCGAAAGCGATGGAAGACAGAAGAGATCCATGCGCTTCAGGACCGAGAACACGTCCTCGCGGAAACCTAGGAACACCATGTTCTCGGCGGCTCTCACCGCCTTAGGGCGTTGGGCGCCGATGAAGAATGCCTTCAGTCCGGGATGGCGTCGAGCCAGCGATTCGACCGCGACCATGAGGTAATCATAACCCTTGACGCTCTCGAGCCGCCCCACGTAGCCAATCCATATCTCTCCGTCTGCTTTCGTGAGGTCAGGGGCGGGGACCGCCGAGTCCGCTTCGTCGAGGTCGGGTCCGTTGTGAATGACGGTGTGGTCGAACCCGTACCGCCGGGCCACGTCCACAAGTCCCTCGTGGAGAAGGACCACCTTGTCGGCGCGCCGCAAAATCGGGACTCCCACTAGCCGCGCGTAGAGCCACATGACCCAGCCAACCATACGGTTTCGAGGAAACCAATTGATCCCGGGGTAGGTGTCGGTCACGACAATCGTCTTCTTCCCCATCCACTTGGCGAAGGGCGCGGCAAAACTCGTGAAGAACATGAACTTATTCACGACGACGAGGTGTGGGCGGAATTCGCGAATGGCCCGCCAGACCATGACGAGACTGGCGGGCGAGATCACGTAGTTGATTGGGTCGGGTAGCAGAAACGCGGGCGCGCTCAAGACCGTCAGTTGGCCCGAGACCTTTTCCTCGCGCTTCGGCCTGCCCGTCGTGATGACGAGGATTTCGTGACATCGCGAGAACTGGCGTGCCGCCATGACGGCACTGCCCATCGAGATCTTGCCGGCGAAGGAGTCCTTGAAGTAAGGAGTCACGAGGAGGATCCTCACGGCTCTTCACCCTCCTTGAGAGTGATTTGCCGAACGAGCTCCTGGAGTTGTTGTCGAATGCGACGAGTTTCCAGGTGGTCTGCGAAGAGCACTACCCAGACCAGCATGAAGCCCACGATGAGCATGAGGTCCATGGTTCGATTCACGCTCAGTCTCTCGAGGAAGCCGTTCGTGCTACTTGGAAAAATGACGATGAGCGCGAAAGCGCTCCAAGCACCGATCCAGAACAAGAACTCGAAGAACCGTATGGTTCTGCGGCGGTAGCTCAGGTAAGTCCAATAGAGCATCGCGAGCGCGAACAACGTCGACAAGAGCTGAAGTGGTAACATCTCTAAAGAGTGAATCTCCACCTCACGAGATGCCATAGAAGCCTCAGCCCATCGACAACGGTGACACCTTTGTGGGCGTCGTGGTAAACGGTCTTGATGGGAACCTCATGGCACGTCAGACCTTGCTTGCAGGCCCGGACGGCCATCTCCACGTCGACAGCGTAGTCGTGCGCATCCCAAACAATTTTTTCGAATACATCGCCGCGAAATGCCCGGAAGCCGCACCAGATGTCCTTTAATTCAATGCGGAAAAGCCATCTCGCACACTGATTGAGAGTCCAGTTACCGGCGAGCCGGAAGGCAGGCATTTGCCGGTTCAGCTCCCGAGTCGCGAACACGACGTCGGCATTCTCAAGCCTTGAGACGAGCTTGGAGATCTCCATCGGCTCATGCTGCCCGTCGCCGTCCATGAGCACGATGGCTTCGGCGCCGAGGCTCATGGCGTGCTCGCAGCCCGTTTTCAGTGCCATTCCCTTGCCGAGGTTGATGCAGTGGCGCAACACGCGCGCATGCCCGGTGGCGTCGCGAGGGACCTTGGGGATCGAGCCGTCGTCCACGAGCACGATGTTCCGCGGCGACACGAAGCGGCTGACCGCATCGACCACAGTGCGGACGGCACTCCCCTCATTGTAAACAGGTATTACGACGAAGACGCGCATACTGGCTCCGAGGCGAAATCAAGAAATCGAAGCACTATTCTACTCTACCGAGGATGGGACCCCAAGACGGGCCCGCTTTGTGGAAGTCCAAGCGTACGGAGAGAGGCGGCGAGTCCGGCCAGCTCTCTCCGCCCCTCCTGTTCCGTTCAACGGTACTGTCAAGTTGGCGTCATTGTAGCCAGACTGGTCCCGGTTGACTGTTGCGCTTCGCGATTTCGTCAGGCACACGTTACCTCGCGCCAAGCGATGAAAGCGCGGCCTCTTAGCTCCCGATAATGACGGGCTCGCAACAAATGCCGTCCGACGCCGGCTCTTAAAACGTCCTACATTGAAGACGACCAAAGCATCTTCGTTGCAGGCAGTTCGCCAATCTCATGCAGCTCGAGTTTATGGAAGGGACAACGCGACGGAGCGTTTTGATGGCCACTCGATCCGCTCAGAAAACTCAGAAAACCCCCACGTATGGGCCAGGACGCAGATTCCGACCTGTGTTTCGGGGTTTCCAGCCGAGACCGGATAGCTCCGAACTGCACCATCCGCCACCCAGTCTGCCCAATTGTGGCACTGCAGAGACGGATGAGATTTTCCGCGCGGTTGGCGGGGTTTTGCAGGGGTAGGTGGCACCAGAGACGCGCTAGAAGGGCTGAACTGGCCTCATTTTCGGTTTTGGTCTCTAATCTCGATTTTCGAGTGCCACGTTTGCGCCCAAATAGGAGAACGGGCGCTGACCTGGCCGTGCGGCAGCGGAAAAGAGGCCACCCGAGAGGCCCAGAATCGAGGCCAAGGCTATCGCGGCGTAGCAGGCCTAGCACGTTTTGGTTCCAGGTGCAACCCGGGCCTCCTTGATGGGCGCACGTCACGGTAGTGGCGATGCACGTTTTACGGTTGTTGTGGCATGGTTACCTTACGGTTATACTGTCCGCAAGGTAGGGAGGTTCCCATGCCCAACCCGCTGGTGCCAGAAGAAGTTAGCGCTCTGATTAGCCAGTTGGCCGAGCCCAGGCCCATGCGACGCGGCTCGGTCTCAGAGCGGTATGTGAAGTGCAATAAGGCCGGCTGCCCCTGCGCCGACGACACGGATGCTCGTCACGGGCCGTACTACAGCGTTACCCGCGCGGTGAAAGGCCGCACGAAGTCTCGGTGGCTGGATGCAGAGCAAGCCAGGCAGGTCCGCGAGCAGGTTGCGACAGGCCAGAAGTTCCGCGAGCTTGTCGAAGCGTACTGGCAGGCTTGCGAGCAATGGGCCGACGCCCAACTCGAAGACTCCGAGGCCGCCTCGCAAGAGGCGGCCCAAAAAAGGGCTTCAAAACGGCGTTCGAAGTCGAGACCGTCACCGAGATCGAAGCGCTCTTAGGCACGGGCGTCGTCGAGGAGTGGGACTTCGAGGCCATCGAGACGGCTGCGCGCCGCATGGCGATGCATGTGGCGGCCCGCGTCGTGGAACAACGACTGAACGCCGATACCTCGGACCATGCCGGCCCGATGTTGCCCTGCGCGTGCGGGCAGTCGGCGCACTACGCCGGCCGGCATGGCAAGAATTTCGAGAGCGTGCTGGGGCGTTTAAGGCTGGAGCGCGCCTACTACTACTGCAAGGTGTGCGAAGCGGGCTTCTGTCCGCGCGACCGGGCGCTGGGCTTGGAGGGTGGCTCGCTCTCTCCGGGCGTGCTGCGCATGGCCGGGCTGGTGGGCGCGATGGTCAGCTTTGAGGAAGGCCACGAGTTACTGCACGAGTTGGCCGGGGTGGATGTGCCGACCAAGCATGTCGAGCGCGCGGCCGAGGCGCTGGGGCGTGAGATCGCCGAGGACGAGAAGCTCGTGGTCGAGCCGCCGGGGGCCAACGAAGTACTGGCGCCGACGCTGTACCTGGGGATGGATGGCACGGGTGTGCCGGTGCGTAAGGAGGAGTTGGTGGACCGCCCGGGCAAGCAGCCCGACGGCTCGGCCAAGACGCGTGAGGTCAAGCTCGTCACGATCTGGAGTGCCGAGGGGCGGGACAAGCAAGGCACGCCCGTGCGCGACGCGGGCTCGATCAGCTACTCGGCAGCGATCGAGAGCGCAGCACACAAGGACACCGACGCCACGCCGAGCGAGTTCGCGGCGCGTGTCGCGCGCGAGGCTACGCGGCGCGGCTTCGAGCGCGCGGCGCGCCAAGCCGTGCTCGGCGATGGAGCCAGGTGGATCTGGAACCTCACCGACGAGCACTTTCCCGACGCTGTTCAGATCGTTGACCGCTTCCACGCCAAGCAGCACCTCTCGGACGTCGCCAAGTCCATCTATGGTGCGGGCACCGACCTGGCGAAGCAGTGGGCGTGCGAACGTCACGACGAACTGGACGTCGGCGATACCGACGCCATCCTCAACGCCCTACGACTACACTCGCCGAAGGATGACGAGGCGCGCAAGTGCGTCGACTACGTCGTACGCAACCGTGAGCGCATGCGCTATCCGGAGTTCCGGGCAGCAGGGCTTTGTACCTCGACGGGGGTCGTTGAGGCCGGCTGCAAGGTCGCGATCGGAACGCGGTGCAAGCGCGCCGGGATGCACTGGACCGTCGCTGGCGTTGACGCCATCATCGCCCTGCGCTGCTGCAAGCTGAGCGGTCGTTTCGAGGAGTTCTGGGAGCGTCGCGCTCAACGCCGAGTGGCCTGATGATAGATTCTCATCTCACAATCCTGACGTGCGCCCGCACCCGGCTCCGGGCTCCTTGCCCGTTCCTTCGCCGTGATTTATGCTCAAAGGCTGTCGAAGCCCATGAATATTCTCGGAATCTCGGCTTTCTATCACGATAGTGCGGCCTGCCTCGTGCGGGATGGCGACATCGTGGCCGCCGCTCAGGAGGAGCGGTTCACGCGAATAAAGCACGACTACAGCTTTCCGAAACACGCGGCCGACTACTGCCTGAAGGAAGGGGGGCTGAAGGCGGAGGACATGGACCTGGTGGTCTTCTACGACAAGCCTCTGTTGAAATTCGACCGTATCCTGGAGACTTACCTCGCTTACGCGCCGCGCGGGTTCAAACTGTTTCTCAAGGGCTTGCCGCTGTGGCTGAAGCAGAAGCTGCGAACGCCTCAGGAGCTCGACCGAGGGCTCGAGGGGCGCTATCGGGGCCGGTACCTGTTCACGCGGCACCACGAATCGCACGCGGCGAGTGCCTTCTTTCCCTCTCCCTTCGAACGAGCGGCCATCCTGACACTCGACGGCGTTGGCGAGTGGTCGACGGGCAGTATCGGGATCGGCGAAGGGAACCGGATTCGACTCCTGAAGGAGCTTCGTTTTCCGCACTCTCTGGGCCTGCTCTACTCGGCCTTCACGTACTTCTGCGGCTTCAGAGTGAACAGCGGCGAGTACAAGCTCATGGGGCTGGCTCCCTATGGCGAGCCTCGCTACGCCGATCTGATGCGGGAGAAGTTGATCGACCTCAGGCCCGACGGTTCCTTTCGGATCGACATGTCCTACTTTGCCTTCTGCTACAAGGAGGTGATGACCTCCTCGAAGATGGATCGGCTCCTAGGCGGGCCGCCGAGACCTCCGGAGGGTCCGCTCACCCAGCGCGAAATGGACATCGCGGCCTCCATCCAGGAAGTCACCGAGGACATCATGCTTCGGGCGGCACGCTACGCGCACGAGCTGACCGGCCTGCCGAATCTGGTCATGGCGGGCGGCGTCGCGCTCAATTGTGTGGGCAACGGCCGGATTCTGCGGGAGGGCCCCTTCGAGAACCTGTGGATCCAGCCGGCCGCCGGCGACGCGGGTGGGGCGCTCGGCGCGGCGCTCTTCGTCTGGCACCAGCTTCTCGACAATCGACGGGCGCCTCTGCAAGAGGGTGACTACCAGAAGGGCTCGCTACTTGGTCCGAGCTACTCGCGGGGCGAGATCGAGACGTTTCTGGAGAGTGCCGGTGCCGTCTACCGCTACTTCGAATCCGAGGATGAGCTGGTAGAGACGCTCGTCGGGCTGGTCGACTCGGGGCAGGTGGTCGGGCACATGGAAGGTCGGATGGAGTTCGGGCCCCGGGCACTGGGAAGCCGGTCCATCATCGGCGATGCTCGCTCTCGCGAGATGCAGTCGCTCATGAACCTGAAGATCAAGTTCCGCGAGTCGTTTCGGCCGTTTGCTCCGTCCGTCCTCAGAGACAAAGTCGACGAGTACTTCGAAACACGTCCCGAGGAAGACAGCCCGTACATGCTGCTGGTCGCCCCGGTTCGCGCCGACAAACGGCTCCCCGTCAACGGAGACGGCGCACAAGGGTTCGAGAAGTTGAAGCAGGCGCGCTCGATGGTTCCAGCAGTCACCCATGTGGATTATTCGGCGCGTTTCCAGACCGTCGATCCGAAGCGCCACCCTCGTTTCCATCGACTGCTGGAGCGGCTGCATGGGAGGACGGGGTGCCCGGTGGTCATCAATACGAGCTTCAACGTGAGGGGAGAGCCGATCGTGTGTACACCGGAAGACGCCTACCGTTGCTTCATGGCCACGAACATGGATGCGCTCGTCATCGGGAACTTCCTGCTCGGGAAGAACGACCAGCCGCAGGCCACCCAGCACGAAATCGACACCTATCTGGCACAGTTCCAGCTCGACTAGCTCATGATCGTGCAGCTCACACTCGACCCGTCGAGCCGGCAACTCCGACAGTTCGGGTTCATCGCTCTGGGAGCTTTTACGCTCCTCAGTGGCCTGATCCTCTGGAAGGGAAGTGTCTTCGGTGTGGAGCCTGGCTCTGCGGCGCGGCCGACGGCGTACGTTCTGTGGGGGCTCGGATTGGTTTCGGGCGCGTTCTCCCTGCTGAAGCCCGCCGCCAACCGACCGCTGTTCGTCCTTCTCGGGGTCGTGACCTTTCCCATCGGATGGGTCATCTCGCATGTCGCGCTCGCGATTCTCTTCTTCGGGCTACTGACGCCGATCGCACTCTTCTTTCGGCTGATCGGTCGCGATCCGCTCGCGCGCCGGTGGGAACCCGAGCGGGAAAGCTATTGGATCGATTTGCCGGAGAGCTTTTGACAAGAAGGACTATTTCCGTCAGTTTTAGCGGACGGGAGGACACACGTTGCCGCCAAAAGACGACGATCTGGCTCACCTCGCTCAGGAAGACCGCCAGAGTCTGGTCTCCGAGTTTCTGGACTTCCTGAAGCACAACAAGAAGTGGTGGCTGGCGCCCATCCTCGTCGTCATCCTCGGACTTGGCCTTCTCGTCTTTCTCAGCGGAAGCGGCGCTGCTCCCTTCATCTATACGCTCTTCTAATCCATGGCCGACGGCTCCCCCGTCGCTACTTTTTCCCTCTCCCTCGGGGAGAGGGTGGCGGCGCGAAGCGCCGCCGGGTGAGGGTGCGTCACCTTGTCTTTTGCTGGCTGCAAGGAGCTCGAATGAGACGCTGCGTGAACACGATCCTCCTGCTGGTGGGGTTCGTCGTCTTGCCCAACCGGGTTGGCGGCGCAGCTCGAGGGAGCTGCTGTCTACGAGATCGGCGCTGCGATCACGGACGTGGGCGAGGACAGCGGCGAGCCGGCGCTCACGTACGGCCTTGGGCTCGGAGGCTCCTACCGGCTCTTCCAGGATCGCAGTGTCGGCCTGGTGCTGTGTGCGGACCTCCTGGTACGAGGTTTCGGACTCGACGTGCCGGGTCGCATCGAGGAAGGTGCCGGCGTTTTCGACCAGTCCGACCTCCGTCTCGACCAGTTCGTCGCAGCCGGGTTCCAGAGGCTCGTGGTCGGGGCCTACTTCGAGCAACGTCGCATCGACCGCGGCACCCCACTCGGCAAGATCGGGTTTCCCGCGACCGGTATCGGCCTTCTGGTGCGCGCTCGGCTGGACCGTCAGGAACGTATCCGGATGCAGTTCACCTGGGCGAGCTTCACCAGCGGCGAGCTCGAGCTGCAGGGAGTCGAATCGAGAGCACCCCTCGACACCGGACGTTCTTTTCGGATCTCGGTCTCGGCCGAGCTCGCGTCTCGATGGACGGTGCAGGAAGAGTATGCCGACGCGAGGTTCGATTTCGAGTCGGTGTCGCCGACCCTGGGGCTGTTCGACCATCGACAGCGTGCTGCGATCCCCACACGCACCCGGACGGGAACGGGATCATCGGCGGCTGGGCACGCCCCTTGAGGAAACTTCCCGCAAGC
This sequence comes from Candidatus Marinacidobacterales bacterium, assembly GCA_965237685.1. Classification (GTDB taxonomy): domain Bacteria; phylum Acidobacteriota; class Vicinamibacteria; order Marinacidobacterales; family SMYC01; genus CBDEGF01. The sequence goes on along the minus strand of CBDEGF010000001.1, from coordinate 569,893 downwards.
CTTCGAGGGCGACTATTTCTTCGGCGACAACGTTACTCGAGAGCTGTTCCGGATGGTTTCTTCGCGGCCCGATTGGTATCTTTCGCAAGGGACCCTACGCCGTTTCGTCTCTCCACCCTCGACACTACATGGCAAGCATCCGTCCGAAAAGAGATGCGTTGAGCGTTCGTGCCGCTGAAGACTTCACGATCGCCGCGACGGTCGTGAACCGCTGCGATACGGTCTACCTCAAAGAAGGTCGGCGCGGCATCGGCTACGTGCGTCTCGGAGCCCACCTTCTCGAGGCTGACGGACGGCTCATCGAGATGGACTATGGGCGCGCCAGCCTGTCCGAAGACCTTCCACGCGGCGCTCGCGCTCGCATGGAGCTCCAGCTGAAAGCCCCGTCGGAGCCGGGAAGCTACGTCGTTCGTCTCGACATGGTCAACGAGGGGATCTGCTGGTTCGCCGAAAAAGGTTCGAAAGTGGCGGACGTGACGCTTAACGTCGCGTGAGCGCGACTTCGAGCTAACATAGCCCATAGCCCGCCGTGCCGACCATCGAGCATCCCGCACAGGACGACGCGATATCCCGACTGGAAAACGCCGGGTTGTCCGACATCGTTCATCTGTTCCGCGTCGCGCGTCGCGGAGACTGGAGGACTCGCGTCGTCACGCTCTCCCGGCTGGGCCGACTCGTTCGCGAGGATCCCAGCGCGCTCCGGTTCAGTCCGTTCCGCTACTACGTGGCGAGGCGCGTGCCCTTCAGCGGCGGTTTCCGAGCGTCGGGCCCCGGGGCGCTTACGTTCGCGGCACGATGGAGAATCTGGTCAAGGACCCGGTGTGGATGGTGCGCCTCGCATCCGCGCTCGCTCCGGGCGAGTGCAAGGCGGCGAAGAACACCGAAGTGCTTCGAGACCTCTTGCAGGACCCCTATCGCCCGGTCCGGATCGGCGCGGCGGCCGCGATTTGGGCGAGCGGCGGAGAGGTCGAGGCCGAGCCCCCTTCGCTCCTCGACACCCCGGAGGTCACGCCGAAACAGATCGGAGATCTTCACGATTCCATCGACTGGTTGACTCGGCTCGCGGGAGCATACGCCGGGGTTCTGTCCTCGTGGAAGCGTCATGAGGGCGCCCCCGGCAGTGACAATCCCGTCGATTGGGCGCAGTTTCTCGCCGGGCCGCTGGGCGAGCGACCCACGGACACACGCCACGCGGAGATCCAGCGCTACGTCCATGAGAAGACGACGCATTACAACTTCACCAAGCCTTTCACACGGGTCAATCGCGAGCAGAACGCGAAGATGCTCCATAGCTTCCTGGTGGTTGCCGAGCATCTGCGGATTCCACTCGGCGCCAAGGTCGTCGATCTCGCCGGGGGGGCGGGATGGGTGAGCGAGCTGCTGGCGAAGTTCGGCTATCGCCCCATCACCACCGACATCGCGATGTCCCTTCTGCGCGTGGGGAAGGATCGTTTCACGCGGGAGCACCTCTCGTTCTGGCCAGTGGGTGCGGACATGACGCACCTGCCCTTCGGCTCTGCCTCGGTGGACGCGGTCGTGGTGGTCGATGCCCTCCATCATTCCACCGACGTGCGGACGGTGTTCCACGAAGCGTTCCGTATTCTTGCAGACGGTGGCATGTTCCTGATGGCGGAGGCAGGTGAGGGGCATTCCGAGACCGAAGACTCGAGAGCGGAGGCTCGATTCGGGATTCGCGAGGGTGAGATCCATCTGCCCGACGCCGTTCGCTACGCGGAGGATGCGGGGTTCGACAACGTCATCATCGTGCCGCACTACTTTCCCACCGTCGGTATCACGCTCCGGGAGCTGCAGAAGGCGACGACGTCGCGCTCCGAACGGCTTACCATCTGGCGAGACGGCGAGCGTTTGTTTTTCGACGAGCTTGTCATGCAGTCCATTCGCACACACCCGATTCTCGTCTGCCGCAAGGGCCAACGGGCGCTCGACTCCCGCATGCCGCGCGCGTTGCGCGCCAGGATGGAGCCCAGGCTCAGTCGGGAGGGCCTGCGCCTTCACGGCGCGGTCGAAGTCTGGAACCGCGGTGACACGCTATGGCTGGCCGGTGGTGACGAGCCGGGCCGGGTCCGGCTGGGCCTGCAGCTCTTCGGCCCCGACCGCAGTCTTTTGAACATGGATTTCCATCGCGTTCAGCTGCCGAACGATGTGCCCCCGGGCGGGCGCGCGGAGCTCCCGGTCGATGTTGCGCTTCCCGAGGACGTCTCCTATGTCGTGAAGCTGGATCTGGTCGACGAGCACATCTGCTGGTTCGAGGACGAGGGCAACGATCCCGTCTACCTTGCGATCTGAGACTCAACGACTTTCCGGTACCGCCTCCATCAAGAGCGCTAACGCGTTTTCGAGCCCTGCGTTGCCGGGCGAGCCCCCCTTGTAGTGGCCGAGCCGGACGACCACCAGGTCGTGAGACGGGATGATGAACGTCTTTTGATTACCCGCGCCGGCCATGTAGTAGGCCTCTCTCGGAATGGGATAACTGTCCCTGCCGTTGATCCAGAAGAAGCCACCGTAAATGGACCGGCCGTCAGCCTCCCATGCGGGCGCCACCGTGCTCACGAACTCCGCGTAGCCTTCCAGGAGGATGCGCTCACCGTCCCAGACGCCATCCTGGAGGTAGAGGTTGCCGAGCCGGGCACCATATACAACAAGACGACCGAGCTGCTGATCGATGTCGAGATCGCCGACTTCCAGTACAAACAGCTCGAGACCGGAAAAAAAACGGCAAAGGCGGGAACGTATCTCGATCCGCTCAACGGTCAGGGCAATGACGACGGAGTCAAACACGCCAGGGTCGCCAAAGGTGCGAACGAGACCATCAAGACAAGAGCCCGCAAGATGAAACACCAGAACGCGAACCCTTTCTACGACTATCGTGGCTGCTACAAATATACGCCGTATGTGTACAAGGTAAACGGTGGCAACCGGTGGGGTGACCCGGATGATCCGGAGCTCGAGTACGATGACGAATTGCAGCTCGAGGAGAAGGATCGTTGCAAAGAAGAAGAGTAGCCTCTGTGGTGGGGATGTGAAGAGCGGCTCAAAGTTCAGATAGCCCCGCCAGCGAGGTGAGTTTCGGCCCGCTTCGCTGGCGGAGAGCATCCGCCGGGAGCCCCGAGCGCTCGATTCGATCGCCGCCCGGGCGAGCACCTGCTGCTCGTCGAGGCCTCGCCGGTGCCTACATCAGCAGCGCGTTGAAGAGCAGCTTGAACGTCCCGTAGGTCTGCGCGCGATGCTGCGTTCGGAATCCAATGAGAACGACCTTCCCCTGGCCGACCTTCGCCGCAACCATTCCCGCCTTGTTCGAGATGTGCTCCTCGCCGATCAGCCAGCCGCTTTGAAGGATGTCGCGCTCGGCATAGGTGTTGACGATTTGGTATCGATCGTTGTGTCGCGAGGGAACGATCTCGAATACCGGGCTGAACCAGTTGAGCACGAGTCCGTCTTCCGGCATTCCGTAAGCCAGCGGGTGGTCGTTATCGAAATGAACCTTTAGCGTGGAGCCGGGGCAGTAGTAATCCTTCGAGTCGACTCCCGCCACCACGTTGCGGACGTTCAGCTCGAAGGTCTTGATTCCGAAGTCGGTGGCCGCTCCCAGGGTCACCAGCGTGCCGCCTGCTTCCACGAACTGCTTCAAGGCTTCCGTGCCTTCCTTCCCGATCCCGCTCATGTACTCGGGAGGATAGTTCTGGGGAGGCCTGAAGCCTGTCGTCTCTTCACTTTCGCCGGTGATCATGGCCGTCGAGTCGTTCGGAATAATAATGACGTCGTAGCTGGCGTTGAGATCGCCACCCTTGATCTCGTCGTCCTTGATGGATTTGTACGGAAAGGCGAACTCCTTGAGAAGAAAGCGCGTCCAGCCCTCGTCCATGTTGCCGCCGCGGTAGCGGTGGTACATACCCACCCGCATCCGCTTGACGTCGTGAACCCCCTGCCTCGGTTCGCTTCCCAGGGTCTGGAAGTCGACGCCGGTCTGTTCGGCGACGTCGCCGAGCGCACTGGCACTTCCGGAAACGATGAAATCGCCCCGCTTCAATCCCGAGCTCGGCGTATCGACACGGCGAACGGTCACCCCACCCTTGTCGAGCAGCAGGTTGACGGCCTTGAAGCTCTGGTCCTGCCGACCATCGAGGACAAAGCGTGAGCCGGAGCCGACGCTTCCCGGCGTGGGTACGGCAGCGGTGAGCGGCTCGAAGTCATCGACCGATTCCTCGACCGGATCGACACGCACCCCCATGATCTCGGCCATGGTGTGGGTCGCGGTGTCGTAGGGTCGAAGCGGTGAACCTTCCCGGGCACGTGTCCAGTCGTTGTCGGGATAGAGCGTGCGTCCGAGAAGGTTGCGAACGAGCCCCATCTTGGGCTGCGCCAGCGAGATGATGAAACTCCCCTCCTCGTAGTCCATGCCTCCCACGTTGAACGCCTGGTTGGCACGCTGGATCTCGACATCTGACGCCAGGAGCGTGTTGATCCTCTTCACCGCGGTCAGCGAGTCATGCTGGTTTGCCGGAATGACATAGGCCTTCGGGCTGCCCTCGGCGCCGCGCTGCATCTGACGTTTCGCCTTGAGGTAGCCGTTCCAGAGAACGGTCTCCTTGTTTCGTGCCGCGTTGTCCTGAATCGCCCAGGCGGCAATCGTCATCTGCTCGACGATGTCGCGGAGACGCCACCAGCCGCCCGGCCAGGGATTCGGCATGTTCGACTGGGCGTCGTACTCGGGAAGGCCGCGCGCCCCGCCCCGGAGCTGGTCCGGGTGCAGATACAGTGGAGAGGCCAGGTTGGCGCTGGCCGACTCCGTGAGCATTCCCGACATGTTGTGGAAAGGGGTGATCCAGTGCCATCCGAAGTGACCCCAGCCAGGATATTGCCCGGCGTTCAGAACTCCCGCCTTGCCGGCCTCTTCCAGCTTGTACGCGATATGGGCGCCGTACCAGGAAAGCTCGCGCCACATCAGGGGGTCGGCATAGGGCCGGATGGGCTCGCTGTAGGGCGGCACGTAGAAGCGCGCACCGTAGCTCCCATCTGGTGGTGGTCGACGTAGGCCTCCGGCTTCCAGTCCTTGTAGAGCACCTTGGCGGTGTACTTCGCCTCGACCATGTTGAGGAAATCCGCATCGCGGTTGTTATCGTGACCGACGTACTTGTGGTACAGCCACGGAAGCCCCACGCCTTCGTACTCCGTTCCCACGTTCTTGTCGTACCAGTCGGTGACCATGATCTGGCCGTCCGGATTGAAGCAGGGGAACAGGAGCAGGATCGTGTTGTCGAGAATCCGCTGCGTCTCATCGTCGTCGCGGGAGAGCAGATCGTAGGTGAATTGCGGCGCCGACTGCGCGCCGCCGACCTCCGTCGAGTGGAGGCCGAACGACTGGCTGACAACGGCTTTGCCTTCGCCAATGAGCCTCTTCACCTCGTCTTCGGGCGTGCGCGGGTCCTGAATCTCGAGGTTGACCTCCCGAATCCGTTCCAGATTCGCGTGGTTCGCGGCCGACGTGATGATCGCCAGCAGGTAGGGGTGGCCCTCGGTGGATGGGCCGAGATCGATGACCTTCATCCGGTCGCTTTCCCGCTGGAGAAGCCGGTAGTACTCGACGATCTTGTCCCAGCGCGCGAGCTTCCTGTCGGCACCGAGCTGGTGCCCGAAGAAGGACTCGGGCGACGTGATGTTGTTGGCCGCTCCTGCGGCTGGCGCGATCAGCGCGACGAGAGCGAGCCAAACGCCGAGAAAACGAATGCTGGAACTCATGGGGACCCCTCCATTTCCATGCTCAACGACCTGACCGGAATCGGGCGGAGGGGAATTCTAACGGCTGGACGGCGTCGAAGCGAACATCAGATGTACAAAAGTGATCTAGGCAGACACGTTTTTCAGCAGCCTGCCAGTGCTTGTGATGCGGTAAAATCGTTGCATGGAAACCGTTTCTGCCCTTCCACCGACGTCGGAGGATCTGCTCGACGATGGGACGCGGCCGTATTTTCTGTGGTGGACGGATGTGACCGTAGGCGGGCTCAAGAAGCGACTCGGGTCCGACAATCTCGATGAGAAGGCCTATTGGATGGGCGCCCTCCTGCGGGAAGCGAACACTCGTGATGTATGGCTCTTCACGACCCCCGACGAGATCCGTGGACTCTGGTCCCGCCTTGTTCCTTATCTGGGACGCGCGCGAAGTATGTGGGCCTGGCTTCTGGGACTACCGACACCCGAATGGCCGCCAGCGGAATCGCGGCGTGACTAGCGAGTTCGATCGGCGCGTCGTGGCGCCCGAAGTTCTCGAATTCATCCGCGCATGTCAGAAACGAGTCCCTTGTCACCTGGGAGGAGGAGCCGCCCTGGCGGGCGCCTACTTGCGGCATCGCGTCACTGGCGACATCGACCTGTTCTCTCATCAGGCCGAGGAGATGCGCACGCTGGTGGGTGTGCTGAGCGACGTGGCTGCTTCAGTCGGCGTGAACGTCACCGTCGTGCGCGACGCTGGTTCGCTGGTGCGAGCCGTCCTGAAATGGGACGACGGTGAGCTGGAGGTCGACGTCGTACACGAGCCGATTCCCGATATCGACCCGCCTCCACCATCGCTGGAAGGGATCGTCATCGAGTCGCTGATTGATCTACGAGCGAACAAACTGACCTGTATCCTGTCTCGCTCCGAGCCCCGAGACCTTGTCGACCTCTTTTTCCTCGACCGCGCCGGCTACCCTCCGGAAAGAGACCTGGGTCTCGCGCTTCGGAAGGACACGGGGATCGACCCGGGCGTACTCGCCTGGCTTCTCGCGCGATTTCCTGTTGAACCTCTGCCGACCATGCTCGAGCCGCTCACCGTCGAGAAACTACGAGAATTCCGGGATGCCCTGGCGGAGCGGTTGAAAAAAATCGCCACTCCGTAGGAGAAAATCTTGCCCGGGCGAGATTCTCGTGAGACTAGGCGGCAAACATCGTCTTGCCGCCCACTACGGTCCGCACGACCTGAATCTCCTTGATGCGGTCCGGGTCGACGTCGTGCGGGTCCTCCGCAAACACGGCGAAATCCGCGAGCTTGCCGGTGGTGATGGAGCCCTTGATGTTCTCCTCGAACGAGGCGTAGGCTCCGTTGATCGTTCCGATGCGAAGCGCCTCGTCTACCGTCACCTTTTGATTCGGCCCCCAGACGCGACCCTGCATATCCTTTCGGGTCACCATGCTCTGGATGGCCATCAGAGGCTCGAAGGGACCCGGTACGTAGTCCGACGCCCCGGCCACCGGAATGCCGTACTCGAGGAACGACTTGTGGGCAAACATCCACTGCATCTTCTCCGGCCCGTATTCCTCCCACTTGTTGCCGTGGTAGTGCGTGTACGTCCAGAAGGGCGTGGGGATAGAGCCGGTGTCCTTGATGCGCTGGAGCAGCCCAGGGTTCACCAGCGAGCAGTGCTCGAGACGATGTCGAGCATCGGGACGAGGCCACTTTTCCAGCACGTGCTCGTAGGCGTCGAGCACGTACTCGATGGTCTTGTCGCCGTTCGCGTGAATCCCGATCTGGAAATCGTGACGGTGGGCACCCTCGACGGCTTCCAGGATGGCATCGGGCTGCATCGTCAGGATCCCGTAGTCATTGGGTCGACCCACGTAGGGCGTGCTCATGTACATGGTGCGTCCGGACGCCGAGCCGTCCGCACCAAACTTCACCGCTCCAATGCGAAGCCACTCGTCTCCGAACCCGGTGCGAATGCCGGCCGTCTTCAGCGTCTGGAAAGAACTCCGAGTTGCCGGACGGGAACAGGTACATACGAAAGCGCATTTCTCCCGCGCGGTAGGCGTCCTGAAGAGCGATGAGTGAATCGGTTCCGCTCCCGGTCTGGTGGACGGACGTCAAGCCGGCCGCGGTCATGAGCTTCGAGATGTGAGCCACGCCGGCCCGTCGATCGGCTCGCGAGCGTTCCGCCCGCTGGCCCACGTCAGCGAAGGCGCGTTGGGCTCGTTCCTCGACCAGGCCCGTCAGCTCGCCGTTCTCGTCCTTTTCGAAGCGTCCGCCAGGGGGGTCTTCGATGTCGTTGGTCACCCCGGCCATCTCGAGCGCTTTCGAGTTGTACCAGGCGATGTGGCCGCCCCGGTGCGAGACGCGCACCGGATGGTTGGGCACCGCCTCATCCAGGTCGTGCTTGTTGATGCGCCGAGCCTCCTTCACCTTCGTATCGTCGTATTTGAAGCCGTCCACCCAGTAACCGGGCGCCGTGTCGGCCGCCTTGGCCGCGAGTGCCTTTTTGATGTCGTCAATGGTGCGAAGATCGAGGTCCACGTCGAGGAGCTCGCGCACGCCACCGGGGTGACAGTGGGCGTCGATGAATCCGGGCGTCACCGTCATGCCTTCGCAGTCGATGACTTCGGTACTCGCGGAGACGAGATTGCGAACATCGTCGCTGCTCCCCACTGCTACAAACCGGCCGTTCTTCACCGCGAAGGCCTCCGCGGTGGGAAGATCGTCGTCAACCGTATAGACCTTTCCGTTGAGCGCCACGAGATCAGGGGCGAGCAATGCGCTCTTGCTGTCCGAGCCGGTGGTGCATCCTCCGATTCCGAGACCTCCCAGGAGACTGGCACCACTCCAGCCCAGAAACTCACCACGGGTTATCTTTTTCATGATGGCGGCCCTCCTGCTCGCCCTTTTACCACGGCGCCGCCCTTCGGAAAAGACGCGCCTCTCGCGGGCGTGATATCTTCCGACGCGGTCAAAGCATCTTTTGCCGAGTAGAGGCCAAAACCAATGAGCATCCAGAGAAAACGAATCTCCGTCTCCGTAGCCGTCCCGTTCCTTCTGGCTCTACCCGTATGGGTTGTTTCCGCCGAGAAGGTCACAGCACCCATGGACGAGCTCGGCTTCAACCTGGGCGACGATTACCAGCTCGCCAACTATGCGCAGTTGGTCGCCTACTGGAAGAAGCTGGACCGGGAATCCGACCGGATGATCCTGGAGGAACGGTGGACTCCGCACCACGCCCTATTTCCACAACATGATCGGGCTTCTGACCGAGACCATCGGCAGCCCCACTCCGATGGAAGTTCCTTTCATCGCCCGCAGGCAGATCGCAAGCAACGGCCTGCCCTACCCCGTACCTCCGCAGAAATGGCACTTTCGGCAGTCGGTGGACTACTCGATTACTTCGAACCGTGCGGTGCTCGACGTCGCCTCGCGACAGCGCGAAGCCTTCCTCTTCAACATCTACAAAATGGGAATGAACTCCATTGAGCGCGGCAGTCGCGACCACTGGACGATCACGCCGCGCCGGATCGCAGCCATCGAAAAGACCGCCGCGGAAGATCCCGATATCGATCCGGATTCGCTCCGAGGGAGGAGGCCTCGCGGATTGCCCGAGAAGTACTGGGAAATGATGCGCGAGCCGGAGAACCGGGACCCGAGGGGCTTCATCCTGCCGGCCAGCCAGGCGGATTTCCTGACTGCCACCAAGTTCGTCAATGTGCTCATCAAGAACGGAGTCACCGTCGAGCGGGCCACACGGTCCTTCGACGTCGGGGGCAAGACCTACCCCGAGGGCTCTTACGTGGTGAAATCGGCTCAGGCCTTTCGCCCCCACGTGCTCGACATGTTCGAGCCCCAGGACCATCCGGACGACATTCCCTATCCCGGCGGGCCTCCGACACCGCCCTACGACATCGCCGGCTGGACCCTGTCGTATCAGATGGGCGTCGAAGTCGATCGCATCCTCGAGGGATTCGACGGGCCGTTCGAGCTCCTTTCCGATCTCGTCGACCCTCCACCAGGCCGCCTTTCTCGGCCAGACGCGCATGTTGAGCGCGTGGGACGATCGCACGAAGAACACCGGAAACGGCGATCAAGTGATCGACGATTTCGGGCGCGGCTACGAGCCCCTTGACGATGCTCCGTTCATGACGGAGAGCCTCAACCGCATGCCTCGTTGGGGTGAGCGGTGGGAGCCGGCGTTTCTCCTGACCGGCGAGACGCCTCGCCCCGGGGAGAGCCCGCGGGCCGAGCTGGCCCGCATGCTCACCGGGGACATTCAGTTCGGGCGCGCCACGGTGAACCTCGTCTGGGGCAAGCTGATGACGGTGCCGTTCGTGACCCCCTACGATGGGTTCGATCTGGCGCGGCTCGATCCAGACAACCCGCCTCCCGAGCCCTGGACGCTGCAGCCGACGAATCCAGAGCTGCTCGACGCGCTGGCCCGCGACTTCATGAAGAAAGACTACAGCGTGCAGCACTTGATCCGGACCGTCCTGAAGTCGAGCACCTACCAGCTGTCGGCGCGATTCCCGGGTGAGTGGAAGGACGACTACACGCCTTACTACGCGCGCAAGTACGTTCGCCTGCTGACCGGCCCCGAGGTGATCGATGCGATCACCGCTGTCACCGGCCGCCCTGCGACGTTCAAGTTCTCGGGAACGACCGTCCACCGTGTCAAGGAGCTGGCAAGCCCGAGTGATGCGATGAGCCGTCGCGGGACCGGCGAGGGCGGAGAAATCGGCGCCATCATGCAGGCGTTTCACCAGGGCAATCGGTCGGCCCAGCCGCCCGACGGCAACACTGCGTCGACGCTCCAGGCACTCTTGCTGACGAGTACCTCCGTGGTCAACGACCGCGTGCTGGCAGCGGACGGCAGTCGCGTCCAGGAGCTGGTGGACTCCGAGCGCACGGACCGTGCGGTCGTCGAAGAGTTGTTCCTCGTGAATCTCTCGCGCTGGCCCACCGAGCGTGAGATGAGGGTCGCGCTGAGCGCTCTCCATGACGATCGAAGGCGCGGCGCCGAGAACGTCCAGTGGGCGCTCTTGAACAGCGTCGAGTTCGTCCTCAATCACTGAGAGGCAGGCGGATGGAGCGAAAGCTGGCCGACATCCTCCCGACGCGACGGGACGTGCTCAAGTGGGGAGGTCTCGCGCTCGCCGGTACCTGGGCGGAACGTGTGGTCTGGCCACTGAGCGTCCGTGCCTCCGGAAACGCCAACCCGCGCGGCTCTGCGCGCAGCGCCATCCTCATCGAGATGGGCGGTGCCATCAGCCAGATGGAGACCTTCGACTTCAAGGAGACGCGCATCACGCCGAAGGATTTGGACGTTCGGCAGATCGCTTCCGACCTGTACCTGTCGCATCGCCTCTTTCCGAATCTCTCCGGGCACATGGACAAGATCGGTCTCGTGCGCTCGATGCGAGCCAACGAGCTGGTGCACTTCATCGGCCAGTACCACACCCAGACCGGCCGCGCACTCAACGTGGCGCTCGCTCGTGAGATCCCCGGCTTCGGCAGCATCATCGCCTGCGAGCTCGAATCACAAAGGCGCGAGAGCGATACCTTTCCAACCTACATGGGAACGTACCTCACCAAAGCGCGCGCCGGTGCGATCGGCTCGGGCTTTCTTCCCACGCGATTCACGCCCGTCGATCTGGACCCGACGACCGTCTTCGAGTCGTTCGGTGGCAACACGAACGGGCTGAACCAGGTCCTTGAGGAGCGCTGGCGCCTGCTGGAGGCGTTCGCCGAGGTGTCGGAAGCCGAGCGTGCCTCGCTCGGCAGCAAGGCGAGCGACTATCGGACCTACTATCGCGAAGCGGCTCGCCTCCAGGCCGACCCGCGCTGGTCGGAGGTCTTTCACGCCTCTCCGAATGAAAAAGAGAGATATGGCGAGGACGAGTTCGGGCTCGGCTGCATCCTCGCTCGCAACCTGCTGAAGGCGGACGCCGGTACGCGCTTCATCTATATCTACGATGGGGACAAGTGGGACCACCACAGCTATATCTTCGACCACAGTCGCTATCCAAGAAATCACTACTACACGTGCAACCGTCTCGACAAAGGGCTCGCCAGCCTGCTCGTGGATCTCTCGTCGACCCCGGGAAGCGAGCCGGGTAAAACGCTTCTCGACGAGACTCTTATCGTTGCCACCAGCGAGTTCGGTCGGACACCCGGGATGAACCCGGTCGCGGGGCGCGATCACTATCGGAACTGCTATACGTCGCTCTTCGCGGGCGGAGGGGTCCAGGGCGGTCGCATCATCGGCCGGTCGAACGCCGATGGGTCGGAATGTATCGAGACGGGATGGAGTTACGACTTCCAGCCGTTTATGGACAACATCGTCGCCACCATCTACTCATCTCTCGGGATCGACTGGATGAAGACGTTCGAGAACACGCCCTCGGGTCGATCCTACGAGTACGTCCAGACCGCTCCGGTGGGCGGGGGCGAGTTCCAGGCCAACGACGAGATCGTCGAGCTGTTTGTCTAGACGTGCCGCTTCGTTGGCTTCTGCCAATCATCGTCGCTTCAGCCGGCTCGTTCTCCGAACCGCCCAAGCTCCTGCCGGCATGGCCCACATCGAGCCGGGGGAGTTCTGGATGGGGCGCACCCACATGTGGCTCATCGACGAGCTGGGGATGCATCTTCGCCTTCGACTCGATGACCAGCCCGCGCACCTCACCGAGATGGACGGCTTCTTCATCGACACCCATGAAGTGACGAACGAGGCTTACGCCGTGTTCGTCGCCGAGACCGGCCACCGCGCCCCCTTTCACTGGATCGAAGGCCAGCTTCCCGAGGGACAGGAACGCTTTCCCGTCTACAACGTGAGCTGGGAGGACGCCGTGGTCTACTGCGGCTTCGTTGGAAAACGTCTACCCACCGAGGCGGAGTGGGAGCGGGCCGCCCGCGGCGGGCGGGATCGAACGATGTACCCCTGGGGCGACGAGCTGCGGCCGGAGACGGAGGAGGGAGCAACGACGCTTGCACGCTTCGGCCTCCCCAACGGACCCACCGAGGTGGGGTCGTTTCCTCGGAACGGATTCAGCCTCTACGATGTCACCGGCAACGTCTGGGAATGGGTCGACGACTGGTACGACCGGCACTACTACAGCGTGAGCCCGTTCGAGAATCCCAAGGGCCCCGAGTCCGGCTCCTACAGAGTGATGCGCGGCGGCGGCTGGTCCGACGGCGACTACCGTCTACTCGCGCTTCACTATCGGAACTTCACCGCTCCCGATCTCAGGAGCAATACCATCGGCTTCCGTTGCGCGCAGTCGGCGCGCCAGTGACGCTACCTTGTGGGGACGAGCCGCTTCAGCTCGTCGAACCAATTGAAGACCACCTGAATCTCGCGCGGGTCGGGATCGCCCTCGCTCCGGACGAACACGAAGTGCTCTCCGTCGGGAGAGAGATCGTAGCCTTTTCGTGAGCCGCCTCGAGAGCTTCGGCGATCTGCGTGAAGATCGGCAAGGCCTTGTCGGCAGACATCGGCCCCCCGGCGATACGCTCGGCTAGCGTCTCGCCCTCGACGAGCTCCATCACCAGGTAGGGAGTGCCGTCATCGTTCTCGAACCCGTGGAGCGTGGCGATGGCAGGATGATTCACCGAGGCGAGGAGCCGAGCTTCCCGCTCGAAGCGCGCCAGTCGCTCTTCATCTTTACCGAGCTCTGGTGAAAGGATTTTGATCGCAACTTCGCGGCCCAGTTTTGTATCGCGAGTTCGGTAGACCTCCCCCATCCCGCCCGCGCCGAGGGACGAGAGAATCTCGTACGTACCAAGCTTCGTTCCAGACTGGAGAGCCATCGCTTTTGCTCTACGGGAGAGCGATGACGCGATTCTATTGAGTTGTGAAAGGAACTTTCAACTGGTGTTTGACGCAGGTCCGAAACGGCGAGTCTAATGCCTTTCCGGAGGACCGCATGCGCCGCTACGCTTTTCTGTTAGTCGTCCTGACGCTGGGATTTCGTACACTCGCCGTCGCACAGCCCGCCATCGACCCCGAGGCGGCGACCGAGGCCTACCTGGCGACCGTATCCGCGGAGGACCGTGAACGCTCGGACGCCTACTTCGAGGGCGGCTACTGGCTCCAGCTCATCGGCTTTCTCTACGGGCTTGGAGTGGCGTGGGTTCTTCTGTCGAGCAGGCTCTCGGCCCGGATGCGGGATTGGGCTGAAAAATGGCTCCAGCTCATCGGCTTTCTGTGCGGCCTTGGAGTCGCGCGGATTGTTCTCTCCACACGACTTTCGGCACGAATACGGGACTGGGCGGAAAAACGCACCGGGCGAGGCTTCCTTGGCAGCGCCCTCTACGTCGTGCAGTACATCGTGGTGACGTTCGTGCTTGGCTTTCCGCTCGCCGTCTATCAGGGTTTCATTCGAGAGCACCAGTACGGACTCGCGACTCAGACGTTCGGGCCCTGGATGCGCGACCAGCTCGTCGGGCTCGCCGTTGGCCTCGTCATGGGCGCCCTCGCGATCTCGGCACTGTATATCGCCATTCGCAAGGCGGGACGCCGGTGGTGGCTCTACGGGGCTGCCGGAGGCGTCGTGTTCCTGGCGTTCATGATGGTGATCGGTCCGGTGTTCATCGCGCCGCTCTTCAATACCTACGAGCTCCTCGAAGACCCTACGGTGAGGGACCCGATCCTGAGCATGGCGCGCGCGAATGGCGTGCCGGCGACGGGCGTGTACGAGTTCGACGCCTCACGGCAATCGAACCGTATCAGCGCCAACGTCAGCGGCTTTCTGGCGACGATGCGCATCTCGCTCAACGACAACTTGCTCGAGCGCTGTTCTCTGTCCGAGATCAAGTCGGTGATGGGCCACGAGATCGGTCACTACGCGCTGAACCATGTGCAAGAGAGCATCCTGTTCTTCGGACTCGTGCTCGCTGGCGGTTTCGCGTTCGTCAACGGATTCTTCGAGAAGCTGCGCTCGCGCTGGGGCGAGCGCTTCGGCATCGCTGACATCGGCGACATGGCCGGGCTTCCACTTCTCGGCGTCCTGCTGTCGACGTACATGTTTGTGCTGACGCCCGTCCTCAACAGCTACATCCGTACCAACGAAGCCGAGCCCGACGTCTTCGGCCTCAACGCCGCTCGCGAGCCGGACGGTTTCGCCACCGTGTCACTCAAGCTGGGCGAGTACCGGAAACTGAGCCCGGGTCCCCTCGAAGAGATGATCTTCTTCAACCACCCGAGCGGCCGATCGCGCATTCTGACGGCGATGACCTGGAAGGCGGAGGAGGGAATGAGGGACGAGCGAAAGGGGCAGGATCCGAGCGAAAGCGCTGCCGAAGAAGAACCTACCGCGGGGCACGATCCTGCATCGCAATAGCGCGCGAAGCTCAATTTTGGGATGCCAGGCGTTTCAGCTCCTCGAACCAGTTGAGCACGATGTTGAGCCGCTGCGAGGAGCTCCGGATCGGAGCTGTCTTCACCGCCACCTTAAGAAGGCCCCAAGAAGGCGAAAGCCCCGGTCCCGCTTGCGCGAGACCGGGGCCGTTGATCTCCGCGTCGGTGGCGTTGGGTCCCCCTATTTGAGAGGGTGCCCTTCGCCGTGGCGCGAAAAGGCTATTCGCCCTTCAAGGAGACGCCACCTCCGCAGAAACTTTAGAATTACTCAATGGACCACCTCCTTTCTGGGCGTGGCCGACGATGACGGACCCAAACCCGTCCGGCCCCCTGGGGCCGCCCAGACCCGCTCGGAGCCGCCACACGAACCCCGTTCGTGCGGAGCCTGTACTATACGTTCTCCCAAAAACACCTTCCGTGTCAAGGGTTTCTACTGTTAGACAGGGCCTGGGCGACGCGCGATAATCAACAAAAGACCAGCCTCACTCCCGAGAGAACAACTCGATCTTGAACGGCTCGCCGTCTACCAGAGAGATCCTCCAACTCTACGAGCGAGGTCTGTATCTGCAAGCCTACGAGAAGGCGAAAGCCTGGGGCTCCTTCTCCGCGATCGAGGAGCCCGAGCGCAAGGTCATGGCCGGCAGACTGGCCGTTCAGCTGGGCGGTCGGCGTCTCGGAACGTCACTCCATTTGAGAGCGGCCCGGCAGGCGCCCGACGACCTCGAGGCCAACTACTATGCGGCACATGCCATCCTGCAGCGCCGCGGGCCCTACTTTGCTCTGAAGCTTCTTGCGCGCGATCCGCAGGAGATGGAGTCGCGCAGCTCGCGCCAGGCTGCGGACTGGTACACCTTGAGAGGTGAGAGCTGGGCCATGCTGCGGGACTTTGATGCCGCCGAAGCGGCTCAGTCCGATGCAGAGCGCCTCTCGCCGGACAATGAGTGGGTTCTGGTCTCTCGCGCCTTCGTTCTCGAGCAGCAGGATCGATACGAGGAGGCACTGACCGCGTCCCGGCGGGCGCTCGAGCTCCATCCGTTGTATCGACCGGCAGTGCAGCAGGCCGCGCACCTCATGGTGCTTGTCGGCAAGGACGACGAGGCCATGCGGCTTCTCGCCGTAGCCTCGGAGCGGCTCGAGGTCGGCGTCGTCGATGCGCAGCTGTCGATTCTCCTGAGCGAGCACGGACGCTACGACGACGTATGGCGGCACCTGGACCGTTACGAGGCGCGATCTCCGATCATTGAGAAGAACGAGACCGAGTGGCTTGCCGGCCGGAGGGCCGATACCGCCTACTACCTCGGTCGGCTCGACGAGGCTCTCGAGCATGCACGACGGGTACCGGGGCCGTTCTACGAGGACTTTGCGGAGAAGCTCTCGCAGGCGTCCGGTTCGAACGGCAAGCGTCTCCGCCTCGAGGTCGCGTTCGTTCGACAGCACCACATGACCTGTGCCCCGGCTACGCTCTCCGCGCTCTGCCGCTTCTGGTCGATGCCGGCAGATCATCTGGAGCTTGCGGAGGAGATCTGTTATGACGGAACGCCTGCTCACAGTGAGAGGAACTGGGCGGAGACCCACGGCTGGTTCGTGAAGGAGTTCACCGTCACCTGGGAGAGCGCCGTCGCGCTCCTCGATGCCGGCATACCGTTCACGTTCACGACCGTCGAGCCTACCAGCGCCCATCTTCAGTCCGTCATTGGGTATGACTCGCTTCGCCAAACGTTTCTGATCCGTGATCCTTACGTTCGCAGTCAGGGCGAGCTCCGCGTCAAGGAAGGTCTCGATCACTACGCTTTCACCGGGCCGCGCGGGATGGCGCTGGTTCCCGAGGCGCGGGCGGAGGCACTGCGCGGGATTCTGCTGCCCGACGAGAAAGAGTATGACCTCTACCATCGTTTTCAGCTGTGTCTCGACGAGCACTATCGCAAGACGGCGGAGCGCGTCCTTCGGGAGCTTTCGAGACTGAGCCCCGACCATCGACTCGCCCATGAGGCGAAGCTGTCACTGGCAGACTACGACGGTGATGCGGAAGGGCGTCTCGCTGCGATGGAGGCACTGGCGGGTCAGTATCCCCACGCTCAGGCGTTCGCGCTGCGGCTGCTGGGATGCCTTCAAATGGCCGGGCGCGAGGATCAGCGTCTGGCGCTTCTCCGCTCGATGACCCTCAAGAGCGAGATCGACCCGGTCTTCCTGCAGCTGCACGCAGAGCTTCTAGGGCGAGACCATCGCGAACTGCCCGAAGCCAATCGGCTGCTTCGTCGCGCCATCCGTATGCAGCCAACCGAGGCCGAGCACTACTCGCAGCTGGCGCACCTGCTCTGGGAGTCGCGAGCGTTCGAAGACGGGCTGGGCCTGTACCGCATCGCCACCTGTCTCAGCGACAGGAACGAGGACTACGCGCACGCGTACTTCATCGCCTCACGACACTTCAAGCGCGCCGACGAGGCGCTCGCATTTCTGCAGGGTCGCTTCGGACGATTTGGCGCGAAATCGGGCCTGCCCGCACGAACCCTTTTCAAGGCACTCGACGACCTGGACCGCGTGGATGACGGGCTGGCTGCCCTGGACCGGGCTCTCCAGAAGCGTCCGGACGATGCCGATCTCGCACTCTTCTGCGCCGTTCAATTCTCGCGGTACGGTCACGAGGATCGAGCGGAGTCGCTGCTTCAAAAGGTCAAACTTCGCACGCGCCGTGTGGACTGGCTGCGGGCGGAAGCCACACTCGCCGAGCATCGCGGCGAGATGAAGAAGGCACTCGAGCTGTGGAGGAAGGTGCTCGTTTCGGAGCCGATCGCTCTCGATGCTCACCGATCCCTGGTAGCGCTACTACACGACCAGGAAGGACCGGAGGCCGCCGAGGAGCACCTGCTCAGAGTCATCGACAAGTTCTCCCACAATCACACGTTGAGTCAGCTCGCGGTGTCGTGGCTGGGGGACTCGAAGCCGGAAAAATCCATCGAAATCCTGGAGCGCCTGGTCGAGACGAGCCCGACGGACACGTGGAGTCGGCGCGAGCTCGTCCGGAATCTCGTTGGTCTCGATCGGTACGAAGAGGCGGAAGCGCACATCCGCATCGCGCTCGAGCACGAGCCCCTGAGTACCACCAACCATATCTTTCGGGGGCACGTGTTTCTCGTGCAGGACAAGATCGAACCGGCGCGGGAGTGGTTCCAGAAAGCACTGAAACTCTCGGTGGATGCCGAAGATGCGGTTGCGCTTCTCATGACCAGCTGCGTCACACCGACCGAGCGACGGGAGGCACTGGATTTCATACGAAGCGAGCTGGTGCGGCAGGTCATCTTCGGCGATGGGCTGCTCGCGTTTCGGGACCACGCCAACGGTGTTCTGGAGTCGTCCGAGATTCTCGACGTGCTGAGCGAGGCGCACCGAGCCCGTCCGGACCTGTGGCACACGTGGTCGGCGCTGGTGAGCCAGCTTACGGAGATGGACCGTCTGGACGAGGCGAGGGAGCTCGCGTCCCGCACCGCGGAACGATTTCCGTTGCTGCCACGCGTCTGGATCGATCTGGCGACCGTTCATCGGAAAGCCGCCGATGCGAGCGCGGAGATCGAAGCCCTTCGGGAGGCGCTCGCCATCAACCCGTCCTGGAGCCCCGCCATTCGCGAGCTCGCCGATGCCTGCCTGCGATCCGGGGACTTCACACAGGCGCGCCAGATCCTGGAGAGATCGGTCGAGCGCTCGCCGCGGGACGCGGACCTGAGAAAACAGCTTGCCGACATCCTGTGGGGATTGAACGAACGCGAAGCGGCCCTCGACACCATCCGCGAGGCCGTTCTCATCGAGCCGACGGACGAGGCGGCCTGGGACAGCTTCCGGGACTGGGCGCTCGCGTTGGGCCGGGCGGAATCGGTCGTGGCGCTTGCCAGGGATGTCGCCCAGGCGAAGCCAGGCCGCGCGAGCACCTGGTACATCCTGGCGAAGGTGATGATCGGCTTCGAGGAGCTCGACGAGCGGTTGAAGGCCCTCGACCGGGCCATTGCCATCGAGAAGCGGTATATCGACGCCTACGATCTCAAAGCGCAGCTTCTAACCGAGGCGCAGCACTTCGAGCAGGCAATCGTTGCCTGTCGAGAAGATGTCTGGGGAGAAGCGATCCCGGTCACGCTGCTCGGCCGGGCGGCCTGGGTCGCGGCCCAGCGGGGCAACGTGGAAGAGGCGATCCACCAGATGCGACAGGCCGTTGGCATCGATCCCTTTTACCACTGGGGGTGGATGCAGCTCGCGGAGTGGTACAACAAGCTCGACAACGTGCAGGGGTACCTCGATGCGGCGACCCGGCTGGCAGAGCTCGGGCCGAACGTGCCGCTGGCGCTCGGCTACCTGGCTGACGCAAAGCGATGTAACGGTGAGATCGACGAGGCCAAATCGCTCCTCCACCGCGCCATGGATCTGGCTCCGGACTACGTGTTCGCCGGGATCTCGCTCTTCAACCTTTACCGCCAGGAGGGCGAGGTTGGGCAAGCGCGTGAGGTCCTGAACCGTGTGGCACCGTACCTTCCCGACGCGGAGGAAGCCGTGATGGCGATCGAGCTCGACGTGCCCCCGGGATATTTCGAGAAGGCTCGTGAGAACCTGACATGTCTGCTCGAGAACCACGAAGCTTCGGTCCAACACTTCGCACGCGCCCAGGAAGTGTGGGCGGCCGCCAAGCATGCGAAGGAGTTCGAGTGGATCGCTCTGAAGGCGCTTGGCGGGGGGGCGAACCCCGAGGTGGGCCAGGCGATGGTGCAGCCACTCGTGGACGGCAGGGACTGGAAAGCGGCCCACCGCCTTCTGGGAAAGCTCGGTCCGGGCGAGCCGGCATGGCAAATGGCATCCGTTACCTATCTCAACGGCATGGCGGACAACGGTGCCCGAGGCGATTTCGTGAGCTTCGTCGAGGCGAACTCCGAGGAGCTGAGAGCCCACGACGACCTTTGGGGAACTGTCGCCTATGGTCTGGTGAGTTTCAACGAGTACCGCCGTGTTCTCTCATGGTTGAAGGACTGGCGCTCTCGAGCCGGAGCGGAGCCCTGGATGATGGTCAACTTTGTCATCTCGTTGAGCTATCTCGGACGGTGGAAGGAAGCGGCCGCGGTGTCGCGGAAGATGGTACAGGCGCAGCCCGATCACACGACGGGCATCCACGAGCTTCTTCTCGCCTTTGCCGAGGCCTGCGACGGAGACGTCGGGGCGGCGACCCGCCGGCTGAGCCGGGTGAACAGCGAGCAGCTGGGCGACTACTATCGTTTCGTGCACCTCTTGACCCAGTGCGTGGCATCGATGGGCAACGGTGCGCCGTCGTTTACCGACGCGAGGGAGCTCTTGAGGGAGGCGCGGGCTCTGACGCCCGCCTACAAGAACGACAAGATCCTGAAGACGTTCTACTGTCGTGCGGTGAAGCGCATCGCGAGGCTGCAAGGTGGAGTGGGCGCCTACGCGTGGAGCCTGGGCGAGCTTTTCCGCGCCAATGCGTGAACGGAAGCGAAAGCACTAACCACGAAGGACACGAAGAGCACGAAGCAAGTCAATTATCAGGCCGAGCCCGGAAAGCTTCCGGACGAAGGAGGCCTGGACAAAGGACCGGTTGCCCCCTATCAAGGAGCGCGCGTTGGGGTGCCGCCTTGTTGTTTTCTTCTTCGTGATCTTCGTGGTGTGATCCCGCCCCACGAGGATCAGGCGGCTTGTTTTTCGACGACGGAGCGGACCACGTCGAGCGCCTGCTCTACCATCGCTTCCGCAACATCGAGGTGGAAGACCGCGTGGACGCCGTGGCGGCCGGATGGGTTCATCGCGACGCCGCCCTCGTGGCAGCGTTCCACGAACTCTCCCGCCGAGGCGCTGGCGAGGCGAAAGCGAACGATGTTCGTCTGCACGAGGGAGGTGTCGAGCTCGATGCCTGGAAGCTCCGCCAGTCCTGAGGCAAAACGCCGGGCCTTCCGATGGTCCTCGGCGAGCCGCTGGCGGTGGTTTTCGATGGCGTGGAGGGCTCCAGCGGCCAGGATTCCCGCTTGCCGGAAGCCACCGCCGAACATCTGCTTGAATCGGCGCGCTCTCACGATCAGCTCGTGACTTCCTGCAAGCGCCGAGCCCACCGGAGCCCCGAGCCCTTTGGAGAAGCAGACGCTCACTGTGTCGAACGGCGCCGCGTAGTCAGCCTCGCGAATGCCCGACGACACGGAAGCGTTCCAGAGACGCGCCCCGTCCAGGTGGGTTTTGAGACCGTACTCGCGGGCGACGCCGGCAACATCTTTAGTAGCGTCTAGCGGCCAGATCACGCCGCCCCCGGCGTTGTGGGTGTTCTCGACGCACAGAAGCTTTTGCGGAGCGCCAATCCTGGCGGGCATCCGCGGGCTTGAGATGCGGATGGCAAGACGTATGTCTTCAGCCGTGAAGATTCCGTGCGTGCCCGGCAAGGGATGAAACATGACACCGGACACTCCGCCGGGCGCCCCCCCTTCGTTGGTGAAGATGTGAGCCTTGATATCGGCGAGCACTTCGTCGCCCGCCTCGGTATGCGTCCGGAGCGCCACCTGGTTCGTCATGGTACCGGTGGGCATGAAGGCGGCTTCTTCCTTGCCGAGAATCTCGGCCACACGCTCTTCCAGCGCGTTGATGGTGGGGTCGTCGCCGTAGACGTCATCCCCCACGTCGGCTCGGGCAATGGCCTCGCGCATCGCATCCGTGGGTCGGCTGACGGTGTCGCTTCTCAAGTCAATCATCGTGCTGATAGGCGGACTTCAGCCATTTCCGTACTTCCGCGTTGATGTCGGATTTCTTCTCGAGCGCGATGGCGTGGGTGACGCGTCCGCCGCCGACGTTCTTCGCCGCTTTCAGGCGACCGGAGGCCCTGGTCCCGGGCAGTACGAGCCCGAGGTCAACGCGCGTACGGGTGCTCGGCTGGATGGCTGCAAACTGGCGTTTGCGGCTGATGGTCACGTACGTCTTCCGGGGCTGGATCGCCACGTCCTTTCCAAGGCGTTTGATCTCCTCGACGAGCGCATCGTGAATGGGTCGAAGCGTTGCTTTCGCGCCGCCATACTGAGCTTCGACCAGAGAGTCACCATCTTCGTACGGCGAGGCTGGTCCCCTCCGCCTCTGCCGCGATGACCGTGGCCGTCGGACCACCGAGTCCGTGTTTCTCTCGAAGCCACACGACGCGTTCCTTGCGCGTCTTTTTCGCTGCCCGGGACTTCAGCAGCTTTACCCACTGGTCCAGGCTCTTTCCGGTCCGGTCGGGGAGGTTTCGAACAATGGCATCCACGATTTCTTGAGGTGTTTTGGGTGCCATGACCCCACTCCTTTCGCCAGTGTTGACACTTGAGCGGTCCTGCCGGATAGCGTAGATTACACGGGTGGGGGGGGTGGGATCGAGTGGCTCTAGCGCCGGAAAAACGAACAAGGCTTCGTTTACAACCGAGAGGCCATGTGTCGCTAACTCTCTATCAGGGTAGGCAGTTACCGCCTGCCTACGCCATCCTGAGCAACATCTCGGAACGCGGCGCCTGTGTGCATTCCGATCGTATCCTGCCCACCGGGCACCTCGTTCGGCTGTCCATTCAATTCCAGCGCGAACAACGCCTCTTCGATACGACCGGCCGCATCGCCTGGACCCGTGCGATGCTCAACGGCGAGGGGATCATTCACGACGGGGCGGTCAGCGGGATCGAGTTCAGCCTCCCGTCTGATACCTCCGAGCAGCAGCTCCGCAAGGTCCTCCTGTCGGGCCACTTCGGCAATGCCGATCCGTTCGAGAACATGCTTCGCGGTCTCCGGCCGGAGCTCGAGCAGCTCGGAGAGCATTTGCGGGAGATTCTTCGCCGACACCGCGGCGAGTCCGAGTAAGGGCCCGAGCAAAAATAGCTTCACATTTTGGGACGCCGATTCTACGTGGCGATTCCGAGAATGACAATCCCACCCGGAAGCCAGGAATTCCGCAGAAGGAGGCTATGGAAACCCGGTTCAGCAGGAAGCCAGGAAACGGGGAAGCCAGGAGAAGATAAATCAGGGCCGGGTACCTGGAGACATCCTCGAGACCGATGGGGCCGGTGACGAGACCGTCCAAGTCCGAGCCCAGGCCTACATGGTCGATGCCCGCCACCGCTCGGATGTGGTCGATGTGATCCGCCACCTGTTCGAGGGTGGCCCTCGCTTCCGGATTCCTCTCGCGCCACGCGAGGAACTCCCTTTCCTGGCGCTCCGGGTCGAAGGGGTAGAGCCGCGCGAGCCGTGCCAGCTCGAAAACGGCCGCATTGTCCTGCTTGCCCTCCTCCGACACGTGGAACGGAACGAAGTTCACCATGACCACCCCATCGTCTTCCGGGATCCGTCGCAGAATGTCGTCCGGCACGTTGCGGTAGTGATCCATGATCGCGCGTGCCCCGGAATGCGAGAACACGTCGTGCATCGTCTCGGCAACCCCGGAGTGCCTTGCACAACAAACCCCTACGATTCAAGAACATAGCCGGGGCGCGCCCGGGCGAGCCGGCCCCCTGGCTCCCCCCTCGGTGGGTTTGGGTAAACTACTGAATAGAGAGAGCTTTCTCTTTCTTTCACCTGCGTGAAATAAACAGGTCCGCGCCGTCGTCTTGAAACCGTGGGCAGGACTAGGAGGAAGTACGTGGGTGTTCGATTGTGGCACCGAGGTATTCTGGGCCACTCATGCCAACGGAAGAGGATCGCGACCTCCTGGCCCGGTTCGTCGAGGGCGACGATGAAGCCTTCGAGGCGCTGGTAGTACGCTACGAGGCGAGGATACGTAACTTGGCATTCGGCTTCGTCAGGGACATGGGACTCGCGGAAGACATTGCTCAAGAGTCGTTTCTACAGGCCTATCGGAAAGCGCATACGTTCCGGAACGAAGGATCGGTCAAGAACTGGCTCTATCGGATCGCGGTGAATCGAGCGCAGGACGAGCTCCGGCGCCGCTCGCGCCGCTCCGAGGTGGAGCTTTCGGCAGACGCCAACGAGGCGGGGCAGGGCTCCGGTGAGGAGCTGGCGGCGAACTTGGAGGGCATCCGCCACGTGGCCAGTGCGCTCGAGCAGATGCGCGCCGAGCATCGGATACCGCTCGTGCTGCGTGAGGTCGAAGGGATGAGTTATCAGGAGATGGCGGACACTCTCGAGTGGCCGCTGGGAACCGTCCAAACACGGGTGCACCGGGCACGACTCGAGTTGCGCGCGGCGTTGCGTGGTGAAAGGGGCGCGACATGAATTGGTCCTGCTCTGACATCGAAGGCAGGCTTTCGGCGTACTACGACGGACAGCTGGCAGCCGAGGAAGGGATCCTCGTCGAGAAACACGTGGGGACATGCTCCGATTGTGCTGCCACGCTCGCATCCTTCCGCGAGCTCTCGCGGAGCCTCGAGGCGATGACGGAGCCGGACCCGTTCTTCGTCACGCGCTTTCGGGCGCGCCGGGACAGTCTTTCCGTGGCTCCGTGGTGGACCTGGCGCCAGCTGGCTCTCAGGCTCCTGCCGGTGGCCGCCGCCGCCGTGGCGGCCGCGGTCGCTGCCGTGTGGCTCACGGTGAACGGCTCGATAGATCTGGGAGAGTTCGAGCACGAAGCCTTGGGAAGTCCCGCCGTCGTCGACAGCCAGCTGCTCGGCGCCGATGAGCTTACCGCCGCGGTCATCGGGATCGCGATCGAGCCGGAGCCCTGAGCCCACGTGAGACGCGCGATTTGTTTCGCCATGGCCGGCACGTTCCCGTGCGCAGGCGAATCGAAACCCAATGGCACCGAAGGGGGCCAAAACGTATAGGAAGAAGGAGGTGCTGCGATGATCACAACCGCCAAAAGGTGGATGTGGCTGACGCTCTGCCTGACACTTCTCATCGGTGTGGCGGCCGGAGTGGCGATCCATCGCCTCGCCCTTGCTCCGACCGTCCGGTCGAGCGGCTCCGCCGACGTGGAGAACACCGAGCGCGCTCGCCGTCGAAGGGACCACGGACGCCGGTTTCTCGGGCGTCTCCAGGAAGAGCTCGCATTGACAGCGGAGCAGCAGGCGGAGTTCGAAGAGGTCCTCGAAGCGAACCGAGAGAAAGTGCGGCTCTACAGGCAGTCGTCTCGTCAGGAGTACGAGGAGCTACGGGTGCAGTTCCGCGGCGACATACGAGCCTTTCTGACCGAGGAGCAGTCCGCCATCTTCAACCGGATGCTGGGAGAGCACGATGCGAAGGCGCACAAGGGAACGAAGAGCCGGTAGCCAGGGGGACGAGATCTTGTCAGAGCATATCAACCCGATCGCACGCTTTGCCGTGGAGCGGCGCGTCACCATGACGATGGCCGTCCTGGGTATTCTGGTTCTCGGATACCTGTCCCTAAAGCGGCTTCCCCTCGAGTTCATGCCCACGTTCTCCTCCAACAGCATGTGGGTGCGCGCTTCTTACAACTCCTCCTCACCGGAGGAGGTCGAGCGGCTCATCGTGCGCCCCCTCGAGGACATCCTCGGAACCATCAACGGCATCGAGACCCTTTCCGCCCGCGCCTCGGCGAACGAGGGGAGCGTGAGTCTCTCCTTCAAGGATGGAACGGACATGGATCTGGCGGCGGTGGAGGTGCGGGATCGGATCGACCGTGTCCGGCACCTCCTGCCCAGTGATGTGAGGCAGATTCGCATCCGGCGCTTCCAGAGCACCGACATGCCCATTTTTCGGTTTCAGCTCAGCGCCGAGGGGGGCAAGGACCGGCTCTACGACTTCTCCGAGCAGGTCGTTCAGCGGCGGCTGGAGCGGCTGGAAGGCATCGCCTCGGTGGAGGTAAATGGGGTCAAGCGGCGTGAGCTCCAGGTGCAGCTCTATCCCTCGCGGCTCCAGGCCCTCGGCGTGGACGTTCGGGACGTCTCCCAGGTGCTGCGAAACAACAACGTGAACGTTTCGGGCGGCTACATCAAAGAGGGCTCGCGCAAGCTGGCGGTTCGGTCGGTGGCGCGGTTCGAGACCCTCGAAGAGATCGAGGAGCTTCCCCTCAATGGAACCGGTGTGCGGCTGAAGGACGTGGCCGACGTTCGCTACACCTATCCGCGACAGGACAGCTACAACTTTCTGAACCACAAAGAGGCCATCACCCTGGCGGTGTTCAAGGCCTCGACGGCGAACCTTTTGGCGGTGGTGGACGGGGTCAAGGCAGAGGTCGAATCCATCAAAGAGCTATCCGCGGCTCAGGGCATGGAGGTGCGCGTTATCTCCGATTCGTCGGTGGACGTTCGGAGGGGTCTCGGCCAGCTCAGAAACGCCGGGATGCTCGGCGGTGTGTTCGCTATCTTTTTTCTGTTTCTGTTTCTGAGGAAGCTCCGGACAACGCTCCTCGTCGCGATTTCCATCCCGATATCGATCATCCTCACGTTCGTCATTTTGTACTTCCTTCGACAGCTCGGTGCGGTCACGACGACGCTGAACATCATCAGCCTCATGGGATTGATGCTCGCGGTCGGCATGCTGGTCGACAACTCGGTCGTGGTCATCGAGTCGGTGTCGCGTCACTTCACCGATCTCGGTGAAGATCCCCGCACCGCGGCCCTCCGCGGAACCACGGCGGTGGCGATGCCGATCATCGCCTCGACCGCCACGACGATGTGTGTGTTCATTCCCATGGTGTTCCTTGCCGCCTCCGGCGGTGGCTTCATGCGTTTCATGAACGACATCGGCATCGTCATCTGTATCGTGATGGTGGCTTCGCTCCTGGTAGCCCTCACTGTCGTTCCCATGGCGGCTGCCATCATTCTCAAAGGAGAGTCGACCACCCCCTCACGCCTGACTCAGGTCCTGTCCGGCGGCTACGGACACGTCATCCGTTTCACCGTCCATCATCGGTTCGTCTTCTTCATCGCGATTCTCGGAATGCTCTGGGGCTCGTGGAAGCTCTTCGGCACCATCGAGCGGACTTTCACACCGCGCACCATGGCAAGACAGGTCACCATCAACGTCGACCCGCCGAGGAACTACTCGCTCGAGCAGACTCGAGCCGTGTTCGAGGAAGTCGCCGGGATTCTCGACGCACACCGGGAAGAACTCGAGATCCAGGACATCTCGTACCGGTACCGTCGCGCCGGGGGCCGCTCGCGGGGCGGCGGCGGTTTCCGGGGTGGCAGCAAGTTCGACATCTATCTCGTCGACGAGGAGCAGTCGACTAGGAGTGCGCGCGTCGTACGGGATGAGATTCGGGCCCTTCTGCCCACCAAGGCAGGGGTCGATTTCAAGATTGCCCAGAGTTCGGGGCATGGACCAGGCGGCCACCGGGGCGGGAGCTTCGGGGTTCAAGTCGAGCTCTCGGGGGATGACATGGACGTGCTGGAGACCGTCGCGGAACGTGTGGTCGTGGCGCTCGAGGCGGTTCCCTGGACCCGGGATGTCGACAGCTCGCTGGACAGCGGAACCGAAGAGATTCATGTGTCGGTAGATCGCGAGCGGGCGCTGCAAACCGGGCTCTCGACGCAGGCGGTCGCCATGAGTATCGCAAGCGCCCTGTCGTCCCGGCCGGTGGGCCAGCTCGAGTCGGACGATCGGGAGATCGATCTGGTCGTTCAGTTCCGCGAGGCAGATCGCGAGACGCTCGACCAGCTGGGGAAGATGCCCGTCTTTGCGGCCGGGGCGCCGATTCCGATCGGCGCGATGGTGGACTTCGACGTCGAAAGGGGACCGCGCAACATCGAGCGCGAGAACCGACGGCCGCAGCTCGACATCACCGCCAACACGAACACGCCGGGCGCATCCTTCCGGATGATGGGACAGGTTCGTGAAGTGATGGCCGAGGTGGCGCTTCCGCCGGGCTACGAGTGGAGCTTCGGACGCTTCGCACGCTTCGCTCAACAGGATTTCGGAAGCGCCCTTTTCGCCTTCTTGTTCGCGCTCCTCCTCATCTACCTGATCATGTCGGCCCTGTTCGAGAGCTTCGTGCAGCCGTTTACCATCATGTTCGCCGTACCCTTCGCCTTCATCGGTGTGGGGATCGTTCTGAAGCTCACCAATCAGCCGCTGGACAATATGGCGAACATGGGGCTCATCATCCTGGTGGGTGTCGTGGTGAACAATGCCATCGTGCTTATCGCGCATGTCAACGAGCTGCGCCGTCAGGGAATGCCGCGCGACCAGGCCATCATCGAAGGCGGAAAGCACCGGCTGAGACCCATTTTGATGACGGCTCTCACCACCATCCTTGGACTCCTCCCGATGGTGGCGCCGCTCATCGTTCTCGGCCTTCTGGGCAACGTCGAGGGGCGAGCGGGGAACTGGGCTCCCGTCGGGCTCGTGATCATGGCAGGGCTTACCACATCGACCTTCCTGACGCTGGTGATCATTCCAACGATCTACACGATCGTGGATGACTGTACGCGGTTCGTGGGGAAGGCCGTCCGCGCAGCGTAGCCGGTTGCAAAAATTGCATATGGGACCTGTGTGCGTGGGCGGATAACGAGAGTCAGCAAAATCAAATGAGCAGATCGAAATATCTTCCAATCGTTGCGGGGATGGTGGCGCTTGCCGTCGCGGTGGGCTGCCGGTCAGAAGAAGGTGCAGGAGGCGACGCCAACGGCGCTCCCCCGGCAAAAAAGAGCCGCGAAGATCGGGGGGGGCATGGTGAGGGCGGCTCGCCGTTTGGCCGCGGCGGCATGGGCGGGAGTCCGGACACTGCGGCGGTGCCGGTCGAGGTCGTCGAGGTGACGCTGGACACGATCTCGTCCTTCCTCGAAACGAACGGGGTCCTAGAGGCGGAGAACGAGGTCGACATCGTTTCCCGGACGTCGGGACCCATCGTGGAGCTGGCAGCCGAAGAAGGCATGCGGATCGCAATAGGACAGCTTCTGGTACGGATCGACGACACCGAACACCGGGCTCTGGTGGAGATCGCGAAGGTCGAGCTCGAAGAAGCGACCCGCGCCCACGCACGGGCCAAGGCCTCGATCGAGAACGAGATCATCAGCCAGGAAGTCTATGACCAGGCTCTGGCCAGGCTCGAAGCGGCGAAGGCGCAGCTCAACAGCGCTCAGGTCCAATACGACTACACGACGATTACCGCACCCTTCGACGGGATCGTGATCGAGCGCTACGTCAAGTTCGCGGAGAACGTTTCGCCGAATCAGCAGCTCTTTCGCATCTCGGACTTCGACCCATTGCTCTGCAAGATTCAGGTACCGGAGAAGGAGCTCTCACGACTGAAGAAGGGGCAAAAGGCTTTCTTGAGCGTCGCGGCCTGGCCGAGCGAGCGCTTCGAGGCGCGGGTTCTTCGGATTAGCCCGGTGGTCGACGCCTCCACCGGCACCATCCGGGTGACCCTCGAGGTGCGTACCCGGGGGAAGCTGAGTCCGGGTATGTTCGCGAGCGTCCTCCTCGAGACCGATACGAGGAGTAACACCGTTGTCATGCCGAAGCGAGCCCTCTCGCTGGAAAGCCTTACGGATACCGTGTTCGTTGTCCGGGACGGGATGGCGATGCGCCGCGATCTCGAGCTGGGGTACGAGGAAGACGAGACGGTCGAGGTGCTGAGCGGGCTCGATGCCGGCGACCGGGTCGTGGCGGTTGGACAAGACGGGTTGACGAACGGCACCGCGGTTCAGATTCTCAAAGGACCGGGTGCCAAAGAAGCAGCACCGCAGCGGGCTGGACGGCGACCCGAAGGGAAGTCGACCGAGCCCTCCGGATATCGTGCGTCGGCAGGCCACGGGGTCCCGCCGGCCGGGGGCGGTATGGGAATGGGTGACGGAACGGGCCGGCCAGGGATGGACTTCAACAACCTCACGCCGGAGCAGCTCGAGAGCATCAAGAAGCGCATGCGCGATCGCGGCATGAGCGACGAAGAGATCGAAGAGTTCATCAAACGCAGGCGCGAGCAGGCGCGCCGGCCCTAGCTGGCCCCTGCAAGCAACCAGCTACCAGTCACCAGCTGCCAGGAGGCGGCACACCGCCATCCTTCTGGACCTGGATGCTGGATGCTGAAATGAAGATAGTTGATTTTTCCACACGGCGGCCGGTGACGATCATCGTCGTGTTCATCGCGGCCATCGTCTTCGGCTTCATCGCTTTCCGCGACCTCGCCGTCGACCTCCTGCCCGAGATCACCTACCCCTCGCTCACCGTTCGCACCGAGTACGAGGGTGCGGCGCCTTCCGAGGTCGAGAGCCTCATCACACGGCCCATCGAGAATGCGGTCGGCGTGGTGAACAATGTCGCGAAGGTCATCTCGAGCTCACGCTCCGACACGAGCGACGTCACACTCGAGTTCGGATGGGGAACCAACATGGACATGGCGGCACTCGACGTGCGCGAGCGGCTCGACATCGTGCTGCTTCCCGACGCCGCCGGCCGTCCGGTCCTCCTTCGTTACGACCCTTCTCTCGACCCCATCATGCGGTTCGGGCTCTACGGTGACGAGGACCTGATTCGATTGAGGCTCATCGCCGAGCAGGAGGTCAAACGCATGCTCGAACGTGTGGAGGGCGTCGCTGCGGTTCTAGTCAACGGCGGCCTCGAGGAGGAGATCCAGGTCCTGCTTGACGAGAGTCGGATGGCGAACCTCGGACTCAGCGTTCCCCAGGTGGTGGCCCGGCTCGCGGCGGAGAACGTCAACCTGACCGGGGGGCGGATCCAGGAGCGTCAGATCGAGTACCTCGTCCGAACGATCAACGAGTTCGAGCGCCCGGCCGACATGCGCAACATCGTCATCGATGCCACGCGTCGCGTTATCCGGCTCGAGGATGTCGCCCGGATCGAACGGGGACACAAGGAGCGCGAGGTCATCAGTCGCATCGACGGCCGGGAGAGCGTCGAGATCGCGATTTACAAAGAAGGTGGCACCAATACGGTCACGGTGGCCCAGGCGGTCAAAGATCGGATGGGGTTCGTGGAAGAACGTCTCTCACGGGTGGGAGACGGCCTCGAAATGAGGATGATCACCGATCAATCCCGCTTCATTCGGCAGTCCGTTTCGGAAGTCCTCCAGACGGCGATGATCGGAGGAAGCCTCGCGATTCTGGTCCTCATGCTCTTTCTGCGCAACATCCGCGCCACGGTGATCATTGGCATCTCCATTCCCATCTCGGTGGTCGCTACCTTCTTCCTGATGTATCTGTCGGGTATCTCGCTCAATATCATGTCGCTGGGAGGGATCACGCTGGGCATTGGACTTCTGGTGGACAACTCCATCGTCGTCCTCGAGTCGATCCAGAGAAAGCGAGAAGAGGGCCACGGCGTGCTCGAGGCGGCCCGCCGGGGTGCGGGGGAAGTCGGCCAGGCGGTCATTGCCAGCACGATGACCACCGTCTGCGTCTTCGTCCCCATCGTTTTCATGGAAGGTGTGGCCGGCCAGCTCTTCGGCGATCAGGCCCTGACAGTGGCGTACTCGCTCACGGTGTCGCTTCTCGTCGCCCTGATGCTGATCCCGATGCTCGCGTCGAGAGCGTTTCGCGAGGAGGTGGTCGATGACGTGGAGCCCCACCATCGATCGCGCGTCGCGCTGGCGATCATCGGTGCGCTATCGTTCGCAAGCACGTGGTTCTTCCGCCTGCTGAAATGGGTGGCTCTCGCCATCGGCTTTCTCATCCGAGCCGTTTTGTATCTCCCCTCCCTCGTCTTCAACGCCGGTTACGGTGCGATCTCTCAGGTCTATCCGAGACTCCTCGACGGTGTGCTCCGGTGGCCGCTCATCGTGATCCTCGCGACGGTGGTGCTTTTCGGGGCGAGCTTCCTGCTTCTGGATCAGCTGGGGACCGAGCTGGTTCCCGAGCTCATCCAGGGGGAGATCTTCGTGGATACGGAGCTTCCCCCCGGAACGCATCTCGAGCTCAACGCCAAGCGAATGGAGCGCCTCGAGGCGGCGGCGATGAACCTGGACGGTGTCACCTCGATCTATTCCGTGGTGGGGACGAGCAACGAGCAGGGAGGCATCGCCGGCGAGCTTCGCGAGAACATCGGGCAGCTCACCATGACCGTCACCCGGCCCTCCACTCGCGAACGGGAAGAGGCACTGATGGAAGAGCTCCGGCCGGCGCTCGACCGCGACGACGACATGCTCTATCGCTTCGGCCGCCCGTCCTATTTCAGCTTCAAGACGCCGATCGAAGTGGAGATTCGGGGATTCAACCTCAACCTGCTCACCCGTCTGTCCGACGAGCTGGTCTCGAAGATGGAAGCGATTCCCGGGCTGGCGGACATCAAGTCGTCGACCGAGGGCGGGCACCCCGAGCTGCAGATCCGCTTCAATCGGGACCGGCTCGCTAGTTTCGGCTACAACGTCAATGAAGTTGCCACTCTCGTGCGCTCGAAGGTCCTGGGCGATGTCGCGACCGACATCACCCGGGAGGATCGCACTATCGACATTCGCTTGCGCTCGCAGGAACAGTTCCGCGACAGTGCCCGTGACCTGCGGAACCTCAATATCGCTCGGGAGGGCACGACGCCGATTCCACTGTCTACGGTGGCGTCGGTGACGGAAGTCGAGGGCCCGGCGGAGATTCGGCGGGCCGACGGCGAGCGCGTGGCCGTCATCACCGCCAATCTCGTGGGCCGAGACCTGGGCTCGGTCTCCGAGGCCATCGAAGCCGAGCTGAACCAGATGAGCTTTCCCATGGGATTCGACTGGCGTATGGGCGGCCAGCGCCAGGAGATGGAGACTTCCTTTGAGAGCATGCGGTTCGCCATCTTGCTGGCGGTCTTCATGGTCTACCTGGTGATGGCCTCCCAGTTCGAATCGCTCCTCCATCCCTTCGTCATCCTGTTCAGCGTTCCCTTCTCGCTCATCGGAGTTTTGGTGACGCTATCCATCTTCGATGTGACGGTGAGCGTGGTCGTGCTGATCGGTGTCATCCTGCTGGCGGGCATCGTGGTGAACAACGCGATCATCCTGGTGGATACCACGAACCGGCTTCGACGGGAAGGCGCCACGAAACTCGATGCGCTCCGCGAAGCGGGGCGGGTTCGCCTGCGGCCGATTCTCATGACCACCTCGACGACGGTGCTCGGCCTGGCGCCGATGGCGCTCGGTCTGGGCGAGGGCAGTGAGCTGCGGGCCCCGATGGCCATCACCGTCATTGGCGGGCTCGTCACCTCCACCGCCCTCACGCTTCTCATCATTCCGGCCGTATACAGCATCGTCGACCGTTCTCGGTGACTCCACCGGAGCATCCAGCATCCAGCATCCAGCATCCGGCATCCAGCATCCGGGAAAATCAGTCCCCCTCACCTAGCCTCTCCCCCTCGGGGAGAGGTACACGTGAAAGCCCATTGTCCTGAGCTGGATGCTGGATGCTGGTAGCTGGATGCTGAATTCCTGCCTGTTATAATCAAGAATTGTCTCGTCCGACAGGCTGACAGGAGAACAATGACGCAACAAGTTGGAACGGAAGCGAATCCGCTGCGGGTGGCCATCATCGGCTCTGGACCCACCGGGTTCTACACCGCCGGGCACTTGTTCAAGCAGAAAGACCATATCGTCGAAGTCGACATGTGCGAGCGGCTTCCCACGCCGTTCGGGCTGGTGCGAGGGGGCGTAGCGCCCGATCACCAGAAGATCAAATCCGTCACCAAGGCCTATGACCGCATCGCATCGAACCCCGGGTTTCGCTACTACGGGGGCGTCGAGTTCGGAACGGACGTCACGCTGGAAGATCTGAAGACGCTCTACCATCAGATCGTCTATACCGTGGGAGCACAGATCGACCGCAGCATGGGTATCCCTGGTGAGGACCTGGACCGGAGCCACGCCGCGACCGAGTTCGTGGCCTGGTACAACGGTCATCCCGACTACCGGGATTGCGAGTTCGACCTGTCGCAGGAATCGGTGGCGGTGGTTGGCGTGGGTAACGTGGCCGTGGACGTTTGCCGCATTCTGTGCCGCAGTATCGCCGAGCTGGCGCGCACCGACATTGCCGACTACGCTCTCGAGGTACTCCGAAACAGCAACATCAAGACGGTGTACATGCTCGGCCGCCGGGGTCCCGCCCAGGCTGCCTTCACGAACCCCGAGATCAAGGAGCTCGGGGAAATGCAGGTCACCGATATCAACGTTCCGGAGGATGAGGCGGAGCTGGACGAAGCGACGAAGGGGTTCCTCGCCGACAACCCGGACAAATCGACCGACCGCAAGGTGGAGATTCTTCAGTGCTACGCGCGTGAGAAACGGAGCGGGAAGGAGAAGAGACTGGTGGTTCGCTTCTGCGTCTCGCCGGTCGAGCTGCTGGCGGGCGACGACGGTGGCGTGGGGAAGGTCAAGCTGGTTCACAACGAGCTGTACCTGAACGAGAGAGGCACGCTCCGGCCCCGCGCTACGGACAGGCACGAGGTGATCGACGCCAGCCTGGTCTTTCGCTCGGTTGGCTACAAGGGTGTGGCTCTCCCCGACGTGCCATTCCGGGACGACTGGGGCATCATTCCGAACGACAAGGGCCGGGTGCTCGATTCGGTGGACGGGGATCCGGTGAAAGGCCAATACTGCGCGGGCTGGATCAAGCGCGGCCCCACCGGGGTGATTGGCACGAACAAGCCGGATGCGCTAGAAACGGTAGAGCTCATGCTGGAGGATCTGGGCCAGGGTGTCCATCTCGAGCCGAGCCACCCGGATCCAGAGCAGGCCAGGAACCTCGTGAAGGAACGAAAACCCAACTACTTCTCCTACGACGACTGGAGGAAGCTCGACGCGATGGAAATCGAAAGGGCCGTGGGAACCGAGCGTCCCCGGCTGAAATTCACGACGGTCAAGGAGATGCAGACGGCTCTCGGCCGCTCGTAGCCCAGGCGTGCCTGGATCTTCTGGTTTCGCCGCCTTCTGGAAGCTAGTGCACGAACCCGCTAATCCTGCCGCAAAATTCCTCGTCCTTTTCCGCGCTGGCGGCGTTGCTCCTCCTCGAAATATCTAGATATGGCATCGAGACAGTTCGGCCTTCGGCCTAGCCCTCCGCTCGACAAGCTCGCTGCGGAAGGCGGGTCAGAGCGCCTTGCCAGCACGAAAAATGACCTTGGAATTTGCCGACAGTATCAGCGGGTTCGTTCACTAGGAGCTCTGGGTCTCGTCGCTGTCGGCCTTTCCTGTCGGTCATCGCCGCCGCCTCCCGAGCCTCCGAGCTTTCGGGAGCTCGTCGAGGCGTTCTCCGAGCCCGGCGGCTACTTCGATACCGACAACCTCATCTCCAACGAGACCGCCTACGTGCAGGTCGTCGACGGTCTCGAGCCCATGGGCGGTGCCTACGTCGGCGTCGGGCCGGCTCAGAACTTCCACTACGTCGGCCGTGTGCGCCCGATCTGGGCGTTCATCCTCGACGTTCGGCACGAGAACATGCTGCATCACCTGCTCCTGAACGCCTTTCTCGAACGGGCCGATACGCCGTACGAATTTCTCTGCTGGCAATTCGCGCGAGACTGCGGCCCTGAGAAGCCCACTTGGACTTTCGACGCTATGGTCGGGCAGTTCGAAGCGGCCCCCGTCGACGAGGAGGTTTTCGAGCGCAATCTCGCGGTCGTGATGCGGCACATCGAGGGTACACGCGATATGACACTCTCGACCTCGGATCGCCGATTCGTCGAGTTTGTCTACCGGACGTTCTTCGATGAACAGCTCGAGATCCGCTTTCGCAGTCACGGACGATCCCCGATGTCGCGTCACCCGACGTACCGGCGCCTATTGTTCGCAAGGGGGCCACGGGGAGAGCCGAGCCACTTCCTGTCGCGTCCCGAAGACTACACGTACGTGAGCGAGCTGGCGCGCAACGGGCGTCTGGTGCCCGTCGTGGGGGACTTCAGCGGAGATTTTGCGCTCCGGAAGATCGGCCGGTTTCTGGAGGAGCGAGGGCTGACGGTTTCCGCCCTTTACGTCTCCAACGTCGAGTTCTATTTGGTACGATCTGGCCGTTTCGGGGAGTACGTGGAGAACCTGCGCGCGCTGCCGCTCGATTCCTCGAGCCAGGTCATCCGCGCCTACTTCAGCTACGGGTACCCGCATCCGGCAGCACTGCCAGGGCACCGCAGCACGCTGATTCGACAGAAGCTGCTGAGCTTTCTTCGATTCTACGATCGAGGTGCCTATCAGAGCTACTGGGACGTGAGCACCCTGGACTACATTCACTGACGGACAACGGCAGCATGATGAAGCGAATCCGTATCGACTGGGCCGAGCTCGAGGACACTTTCTGCGACGGCTCGGACGAGCACCGCTACTACCTGGATCGGGACACCGGTGCGGTTCACTTCTTTTCGCCTATCTGGACAACAAGGAGGAGGAGGAAGACGAACACCAGATGACGTCCGAAGAGCGCTACGTGCTCATTCCTCATGCTCGCCGCGTCGTACCGATGCGACAGATTCGCGATTTCATCGCAAGTCTCGAGAACAGCGACCAGCGTCGGGTGCTCCAGTCCACCATCATCGAATCGGAGGACGAACGTCGGTTTGAGGATGTCATCGATGATCTGCCGGACGCTCTCCACAAGTGGAAACGCTTCCACCGGGATCACCTCGAAGAGAGGATCAAGAACTGGCTGACCGAGGTGGGCGTGGAGCCGCTGGAATAACCTCCAGCGCCCACTCCAGCTCTTCCCTGACGCGATCGTGGGGTTCCTGCTGGAGTCGACTGCGCAGAGGCTCGATCGCTCGGGAGTCCTTCAATTCGCCGAGCGCCCAGGCTGCATGACCTCGAACCAGGGGCTCTTCGTGGCTCAGGGCCTCCAGGAGAGCCGGGACCGCGCTTCGGTCTCCACTGTTGCCCAGGGCGACGGCGACGTTTCTCAGAAATCCCGGGTAGCGCGCCCTCCGAATGGCGCTCTTGCGGGTCGCGGCGAGAAAATCCTCGCGAGTCATCCTCAGCATGGCAACGAGGTCCATCGAGGCGAGCGGCTCGCTCGGAAAAAACGCAGCTTCTTCGCTCTTCCGGGCAAAGCGGTTCCACGGGCAGACATCCTGGCAGTCATCGCACCCGTAGATGCGCTCACCGATGGAGGACCTGAGCTCGCGCGGAATGAAGCCACGGAGTTCGATCGTCAGGTACGAGATGCACAGCCGGCTGTCCACTACGTACGGCTCGACGATCGCCCGGGTCGGACAGGCTTCCATGCAGCGCGTGCACGTGCCGCAGTGATCGCGCTCGGGGGTGTCGGCAGGGAGCTCGATCGGAACCAGTACTTCGCCGAGAAAAAACCACGAGCTTCCGTCGCGTGAAATGAGGTTCGAGTGCTTGCCCAGCCACCCCAGGCCCGCGGCAACACTGTACGGCTTTTCCAGGACCGGGCCGGTATCGACGTAGACTCGTGTCGGCACCTGGTAGCGGTCTTCGATGAAGGATGCGAGCTCGCGGAGTTTCTCCTCGAGGACGTGGTGGTAGTCGGTTCCCCGTGCGTAGCTCGAGATGAGCCCTTGCCCGGGGGCGAGCGGCACCGGCGCGCCCTGGTAGTAGTTCAGCGCGCAACAGATCACCGTCTTGGCTGCCTCGAGGAGTTTCCCGGCGTCTGTACGGCGTGCCGGGTCTCGATCCATCCAGCGCATCTCACCGTGATACTCCCGGGCCAGCCACTCTCGCAGGCGGGCGTCTTCCGCAGGTAGGCGCGCGGGTGCGAACCCCACTTTGTCGAAGCCGATGGAAATGGCTCGCTCTTCGATCTCTCGCTTGATGCGCTGACCGGACGTCATTTCTCCCTCGGCCTCTAGTAGAATACGAGGCTGGAACCTGCCGGGCAACACGGAGAGACCAGGCTTGCAAAGCTTCGACGCGCTCATCGCCACGCTGAACAATCTGGAAATGGGGGAGCTTTCCAGGATCGACACGGCGCTCGCAGCCGTCCGCTCGGAGCTCGAGCGCCGAGAGCTCGCCGAGCTCGTGGAAAAGATCGACCTGAGCCAGGCCGCCCTTCGAAATGGCGATCTCGAGGAGTTCAAGCGGCTCTGCGCGACGGTGGTCAGCAAGCTGGGTCATCTCCGGACTAGGCAATCCTGAGGACGTCGGTGCTGGATGCCGGACTGCCGAATGCGGCAGTCTTTGACACCCGTCCGAGGTGGCTGTTATATTCGGGTCGTGGCCACCCCAACCACGCCCTAGAAGTGTATCGATGGCTCAACTCCCGAACGGCCCGCTACCACTGTCGGGGAACGAGCGGTCGGACCCTGCCCCGGCCTCTACGCCGATAGACCTTCTCCGCGCGGGACGCCTCTCCTCGCCGCTCCGGGAGCGGCTCCACAACGGCCGCGACCACGTCGCTTTCGAGTTCCTCGTCGCGGAAACGAGGCTGGATGTCCTGAACGACACGATCAAGCTCATCGCGGACCAGGAAATCGCGAGCTTTCTGGTGGATCAGATCTTTCAGGCCGCCTCTCTGCTGTCCTCCGAAGCCTTCAGTGGCATCGACGGCTCGCGGCAGGAGCTGCGATCGATCGGTCTCGAGACGCAGCACGCCGACCCGGAGGACGCCCGGCGGCTCTACGACAGAAAAGTGGAGACGCTGGGGCAGTACGTGTTCGCGCTGAATCGCAGGGTCCACCAGCTCGAGAGCTTCATGGCCTCCTGCCCCCTGACCGGTAGCGGGGACAATGTACGGGGCATTTACGGACAGAGGGTGCGTGATCTCGCGGGTGACGTGAGCTTCATTCGCCAGGAATTGACGCGGTGGGTGCGAAAATTCGTACCTCTTCAGAAAGATCTGCCTCAAGGCGGTGACAGCCGGGAATTCCTCGAGGGTCGAATCGATGCGGTGGTGGACGAGCTGGGTCTGCGCATGGGCGCGATCCAGGAAACGTTGATGTCCACTCTCTTCGAACAGCTCCTGATCTTCGATCCGACGCTGACACGCCAGACATTCTTTCGGCGACACATCGAGAACGTCGTGGACATGGAGAATCTCGTCAACTGGCTCAGTGACCTCCTCGACGAGGTCCAGAGCTTCGATTCGTCGCGCGAGCCGGAGCAGCTCGAGGCGATCAAGGCAGGCCTCAGGGATTTCGACCCCGAGGAGTTCCCCGCTCTCGTCGG
The DNA here is from genome assembly GCA_965237685.1 of Candidatus Marinacidobacterales bacterium. Taxonomy (GTDB): domain Bacteria; phylum Acidobacteriota; class Vicinamibacteria; order Marinacidobacterales; family SMYC01; genus CBDEGF01. Next base: position 530,863 of record CBDEGF010000001.1, on the reverse strand, counting down.
GGTGCGGGAGTCGGATCAGGACCCCTTCATCCGCTTCGTCGAGGAGATGAAGCGTTACGATCCCGAGGCCCTAGGAGGTCCGAAGGATGACCCTGCCAAGGTGTTCATCCTCCTCATCGGCGACATCGTCGGAAGCCTGCGCCAGAGACGCAATTCCTTTCTTTAGCTACTCCCTTGAACGGGGCCGGTGCCCGCAATACCATTGCGCCTCCACGGAAGGAGTGTGAGCCATGTTCGGCAAGGCGCGTGAATCCATCCAGGCGACGCTCGAGGAGATCGAGGAAGCCGGTCTCTTCAAAGCGGAACGGGTCATCCAGTCCGCGCAGGGAGCGGCCATCGAGGTCCCGTCCGGCGAGGTCCTGAACTTCTGCGCCAACAACTACCTTGGCTTGTCGAGCGATCCTCAGATCGTCGCAGCCGCTCATGAAGGGCTGGACAAGCGGGGCTTCGGGCTTTCCTCGGTGCGCTTCATCTGCGGCACCCAGGACATCCACAAGGAGCTGGAAGAACGCATCGCTCGCTTCCTTGGCACCGACGACGCGATTCTCTACAGCTCTTGCTTCGATGCGAACGGCGGACTCTTCGAGACACTGTTGAGCGAAGACGATGCCATCATCAGCGACGAGCTAAACCATGCCAGCATCATCGACGGGGTCCGTCTTTGCAAGGCGAAGCGCTTCCGCTACAAGAATCGCGACATGACGGACCTGGAAGAGAGGCTGAGGGAGGCCTCGGACACGCGCTTCCGTCTCATCGCGACCGACGGTGTCTTCAGCATGGACGGCACCTACGCCCCGCTGGATGAGCTCTGCAAGCTGGCCGAGCAGTACGACGCGATGGTCATGGTCGACGACGCGCACGCCACGGGGTTCGTCGGGGACACCGGTCGCGGTACCCCCGAGCTCTTCGGTATGCAGGACAAGGTGGACGTCATCACGTCGACGCTGGGGAAAGCCCTCGGCGGGGCGGCTGGAGGTTTCACGACCGGGCGGCGGGAGATCGTGGATCTGCTGCGCCAGCGGAGCCGACCCTATCTGTTCTCGAACTCTCTAGCGCCGGCCATCGTTTCCGCGGCCAACAAGGCGCTGGAGATCCTCGACTCCACGACCGAGCATCGCCAGCGACTCGAGGACAACACCAAGTACTTCCGCGAGGAGATGACCCAACGCGGTTTCAACGTCACCGAGGGCACCCATCCCATCGTGCCCATCATGCTGGGCGACGCCCGTCTTGCTCAAGGAATGGCCGCGGACCTGCTCGATAAGGGCATCTACGTCATCGGCTTCAGCTTCCCGGTGGTCCCGAAGGGCAAGGCGCGCATCCGCGTGCAGCTCTCCGCGGCGCACGAGAAAGAGCACGTCGACCGCGCCATCGATGCCTTCACGGAAGTGGGGAAGGCCCACGGAGTCCTGACCTAGAAACAACATAGCGCAATTCTGACACGTAACGGAATCTCCTGCTGGCGTCGGCAGGAGAGCACCACTCGCAATCCGTCTGCGAAACGTCCCAGCCGATCTCGCTCCCGCCATCGTATGGTATGATAGTTAGCATCACTAGAGTTCATACCATGGCAAGCGCAAAAATCGCTATAACCGTGCCCGAGGAGGTGCTGGCGGCCGTCGACGAAGCGGCTCGCGAGCATGGCGAATCCCGGAGTGGGTTCATCAGTCGCATTCTGCGCGCCGCCATTCGGGCGCGCCGCGACGCGGAGATAACCCGCCGCCTCGACGCGCTGTTTGTGGACCTGGGTGTTCGTGACGAACAGCTGCAGGTCGCCGAAAAGCTGGATTCTGTCGGCACGGACTGGGCAGACGAGTCCTGGTAGTGAGGCAGGGCGAGGTCTACTGGCTTCGCTTCGGAGGAGAAGGCTCCGAACCAGCCGGGCGTCGACCCGCCGTCGTCATTCAGCACGACCGTTTCAACCGAAGCGCCATTCAAACGACAATCGTCGCTGCCATCAGCTCCAATCTGATGCTTGCTGGCATGCCGGGAAACGTGCGGCTCAAGAAGGGCGAAGCGAACCTCCCTCGTCCGAGCGTCATCAACGTTACGCACGTTCGCACGGTCGATCGGGACAAGCTGGCAGATCTCATCGGGACTCTGAGTCCACGGCGAATTCACCAGCTACTCGGAGGGTTGTCTCTCGTGTTCGGTCTGGACGACGCGGTCGAAGGGTGAACTGACTTCGATAATGGGCAGAATCTTGCCCGGGCAAGATTCTCAGCGGAGAAGAAAAAAGGCCCCCGCCCACACGGGCGGGAGCCAGCTCCCTCCGAGGAGACTTGATTAATTCACTTCCGTAAACTCGGCGTCGACCACGTCCTCGCCGGCTGGCTTCTCCGAGGTTCCGCCCGGGCCGCCGCCGTTCGCTTGGCTGGCCTGCGTCTTCTGATAGAGCGATTCGGCCATGCGGTGCGAGACCGAAGTCAGCTGCTCGTGCGCCTGCTTCAAGGCGTCCAGATCGTCGCTGTCGAGCTTTTGCTTGGCGTCCGCGACGGCGTCCTCGATCTCCTTTGCGAGCGAGGCGTCCAGGTTGTCGCGATTCTCGTTGAGGCTCCGCTCGGTGGTGAAGATGGCCGTGTCGAGATGGTTTCGCGCCTCGACCTTCTCTCGGCGAGCGCGGTCTTCCTCACTGTGCGCTTGCGCCTCTTTGACCATCCGGTCGATGTCCGCCTGGTCGAGACCGCTGGAGCTGGTAATGGTGATGGCCTGCTCCTTGCCGGTGGCAGTGTCCTTGGCCGAGACGTTCACGATGCCATTGGCGTCGATATCGAAGGTCACCTCGATCTGAGGCGTGCCTCGCGGGGCGGGGGGGATGCCGACGAGCTGGAACTGTCCGAGCGTGCGGTTGTCGCGCGCCATCTCGCGCTCGCCCTGGAGCACGTGCACGCCCACGCTCGTCTGGTTGTCGTCAGCCGTGGAGAAGCTCTCACTCTTCTTCACCGGGATCGTGGTGTTGCGCTCGATGAGCTTCGTGAAAACACCACCCAGGGTTTCGATACCGAGCGACAGAGGCGTCACGTCGAGAAGCAGCACGTCCTTGACGTCGCCTTGCAGCACTCCGCCTTGAATCGCGGCGCCGAACGAAACAACCTCATCCGGATTCACACCCTTGTGCGGCTCCCTGCCGAAGGCTTCCTTTACCAGCTCCTGGATCTTGGGAATTCGGGTGCTTCCGCCGACCAGAACGACTTCGGCGACGTCGCCTGCCTTCAGTCCCGCATCCGCGAGAGCCTTCTTGACTGGCTCCATCGTCCGCTGCAGCAGATCGTCGACCAGCTGCTCGAACTTGGCGCGGCTGAGCTTCATGTTCAAGTGGCGCGGACCGGATGCGTCCGCGGTGACAAAGGGAAGGCTGATCTCGGTCTCCATGGCGGAGGAGAGCTCGATCTTGGCTCGCTCGGCGGCCTCTTTGAGCCGCTGCAGGGCCATGTTGTCCTTCGACAGATCGATACCCTGCTCCTTTTTGAACTCGGCAACCATCCACTCGATCACCCGGTGGTCGATATCGTCTCCGCCGAGATGCGTGTCTCCGTTGGTGGCTTTGACCTCGACGACGCCGTCTCCGACTTCCAGGATGGAGATATCGAACGTACCGCCTCCAAAGTCGTAGACGGCAATGGTCTCTTCGTTCTTCTTGTCCAGGCCGTAGGCCACAGCGGCCGCGGTTGGCTCGTTGATGATGCGGAGCACGCTGAGGCCGGCGACGGTTCCCGCGTCCTTGGTGGCCTGCCGCTGCTCGTCATTGAAGTAGGCTGGAACGGTGATCACGGCGTCCTTGACCGGCTCGCCCAGGTAGTCCTCGGCGGCCTGCTTGAGCTTCTCGAGCACCATGGCCGAGATCTGCTGTGGCGTGTATTTCTTGGCGGCGACCTGGACCTCGACGCCGCCGTTTTTGGCTTTCGAGACCTTGTACGGAACCATGCGGAGCTCTTCGCTCACTTCGTCGTACCGGCGGCCCATGAAGCGCTTGATGGAAGAAACGGTGTTCTCAGGGTTGGTGATCGCCTGGCGGCGGGCAACCTGCCCGACGAGGCGCTCGCCATCTTTGTTAATGGCTACGACGCTAGGGGTGACCCGGTCCCCCTCGGAGTTGACGATGACCTTGGCCTCGCCACCCTCCATGACGGAGACGACCGAATTCGTGGTCCCGAGGTCGATTCCGATTGCTTTGCCCATGCGATCTAACTCCTTTATTTGGATTGCTTTGTCGGGCTGCTAGGCCCCACGAAACATACTATACAGGAGCAGGCAGGAATTGTCAATAGAAACTTAGCGTCCAAGCATCATAAAATTTGACAGTGATACACTAAGTATAGTACGATAACTCCAGTTTTGAGGAGGGGTTCCAAGGCCATGGATTTCAATAAGCTTACAGAGAAATCGCAGGAGGCGGTCACTCAGGCCCAGAGCCTGGCCACACGGCACGGCCACCAGCAGATTGATGTAGAGCACCTGCTCCTTGCCCTCCTTCAGCAGAAGGAGAGAGGGCTCGCCGGCCGCATCCTCGCGCGTCTCGACCAGGATTCCGACGTCCTCCAGGCCGAACTAGAGCGTCACCTGGAAGGGTTGCCGTCCGTTTCGGGCTCAGGAGCCGGGCAGCTGTATCTTTCCGGCCGACTGCGCCAGGCGCTCGAGAAGGCTCGCGACGAGGCCGAACAGCTGAAGGATGACTTCGTCAGTATCGAGCACCTGCTACTGGTCATCGTGGCCGACGACGGCTTTGCCGGTCAGCTCCTCCGGGACAGGGGAGTGGGCCGGGATCAGCTTCTCGCCACGCTGAAGGACGTGCGTGGCTCCCAGCGGGTCACCTCTCAGAACCCGGAGGGAACCTACGAGCCGCTCGAGCAGTACGGTCGGGATCTCACCCAGCTCGCATCGGCGGGCAAGCTCGACCCGGTCATCGGCCGCGACGACGAGATCCGGCGGGTAGTTCAGATCCTGTCGAGACGGACCAAGAACAACCCGGTGCTCATCGGTGAGCCCGGTGTGGGCAAGACCGCCATCGCCGAGGGACTCGCCCAGCGGATCATCAATGGGGACGTTCCGGAGGGATTGAAGAACAGAAGAGTCGTTTCCCTCGACATGGGCGCTCTCATCGCCGGCGCCAAGTTCCGGGGCGAGTTCGAGGAGCGACTCAAGGCGGTGCTCAAGGAGGTCCAGGAGTCCGAGGGCGCCGTCATCCTGTTCATCGACGAGCTCCACAACGTCGTCGGGGCCGGAAAGGCCGAAGGTGCGCCCATGGACGCCGGGAATCTCTTGAAGCCGATGCTCGCGCGAGGCGAGCTGCACTGCATCGGTGCGACGACCCTCGACGAGTACCGCAAGCACATCGAAAAAGATGCGGCGCTCGAGAGGCGCTTTCAGACCATCCTGGTGGACCAGCCGACCGTCGAGGATACGATCTCCATCCTTCGCGGGCTCCAGGAGCGCTACGAGGTGCACCACGGCGTTCGCATCAAGGACAACGCTCTGGTAGCGGCGGCCACCCTGTCGAACCGCTACATCTCGGACCGGTTCCTTCCCGACAAGGCCATCGATCTGATGGATGAATCGGCAGCGCGCCTGCGAACGGAGATCGACAGTGTTCCGACCGAGCTGGACGAGGTCGACCGGCGCGTCATGCAGCTCACCATCGAGCAACAAGCCCTGAAGAGGGAGAAAGACAAAGCGTCGAAAGCGCGGCTCAAGCAGCTCGAGCGAGAGCTGGTCGATCATCAGGCGCTTGCCGACACACTCCGCTCGCAGTGGCAGGAAGAGAAAGCTCTGCTCGCGAACGTCCGCAAGCTCCGCGAGGAGATCGAGGAAACGAAGAACGAGATCGAGAAGGCGGAGAGGGCCTACGACCTCGACAAGGTGGCCGAGCTCCGCTACGGCCGTCTCGCCGAGCTGGAAAAGCAGCTCAAAGGTGCCGAGCTGATGCTCGACGATCGCAAGAGCGTGCTCCTCAAGGAAGAGGTCGATGAGGAGGACATCGCGCAGGTCGTTGCGCGCTGGACCGGCATTCCGGTGTCCAAGCTCATGGAAGGCGAGGTCGCAAAGCTTCTCAAGCTCTCGGAGCACCTTCACGAGCGCGTCGTGGGTCAGGCCGAGGCCGTGGATGCCGTGTCGGACGCAGTCGTTCGGGCACGCGCCGGCATCCAGGACCCCAACCGTCCCATCGGGAGCTTCCTCTTTCTCGGTCCCACCGGCGTGGGGAAGACGGAGCTGGCGCGCACGCTGGCCGCCTATCTCTTCAACGACGAGAAATCGCTCATCCGGATCGACATGAGCGAGTACATGGAGAAACATGCGGTCGCGCGTCTCATTGGCGCTCCGCCGGGCTATGTAGGCTACGAGGAAGGCGGCCAGCTCACCGAGGCCATCCGGCGCAAGCCGTTCTCCGTCGTATTGTTCGACGAGATCGAGAAGGCGCATCCGGATGTGTTCAACCTTCTCCTGCAGATTCTCGACGACGGTCGCCTCACGGACTCGCAGGGGCGCACGGTCGACTTTCGCAACACGGTACTCATCATGACCTCGAACATCGGGAGCGCAGATATCCTCGAGTTCGAAGGCTCGACGGATACCGATGCCTACGAGTCGATGAAGGCAGAGGTGACACGCCAGCTCAAGCAGGCGTTCCGCCCGGAGTTCTTGAACCGCGTCGATGAGGTCGTCGTCTTTCACGCGCTCGATCGCGAGCAGCTGGTGTCCATCGTGGACATTCAGCTGACGCGGCTCGAGCGGCGCCTCGCCGACAAGAACATCCTCCTTGAGCTCAGCGAGGGCGCTAGGCGCTGGCTGGCCGAAGCGGGCTATGACCCCGTCTACGGGGCTCGGCCCATCAAGCGGACGATCCAGAAATCGCTGGAGAGTGAGATCGCGCGCCGGGTGCTGGCGGGAGATATCGTCGAAGGCCAGACACTGCTCGTTGACGTGGATGACGGCAAGCTGGTCTTCGCTTCCGAAGCACCTGCGCCAGGTCCGTCAGAGCCGTAGGAGAGGGCCGTAACGCCCGAATAACCCCAAAAACACAGCGCTCTTTTTTCGAGGGAGCACTCCGGTTGGAGTTTAGTTTAGTCCCCGGGAGGCGGTGCGGGGGGGCACCTCCCGGGGCTGGCGTCGAGATTGGGGAGCGACGCCAAACTCACTTCGAATCTGCATGCTGCAAGGGGTATGCCACTTACCTCTCGAAATTAAGATCTTGTATCATGAGGAGTTAACGGGTCGAGACGGCTAACCTCCTGGGGCGGGTTCAATCTTGAAACGTTCGATTTACGAAGATCCGTTTAAGTTTTAAACGGCATCCGTGGATTAGCGCGCGCTCACTCGACGTTCCAGCAGCCTGCTACCTTGGTGGCCGCTCCGATCATTTCGGCCGCTTTCGCGACTGGCTCGTCGAGATCGAAGGGCTCGTACATGAAGGTCAAAAGTTCTTCAGATGGGCAACCCGGCCCTTCATGCTAAGATCGAGAAAATACCGTAAGAAGGAAGGCTTTTTCCTGGTCCGACGAGCGGACTCGCGCTCCGTATTGCCACTCCCGGAGAGGGGCCTTCGTCTTCTGAGGGCGGCCCGCTGATTACGGCGGACTCGCCGACCTGCCTTCGTCAGAGCTTCGGCAGGTCCGCCGTAGCCTTGTGCGGAGGCGGAAGCCTTGGCGGATGCGGGAGGGTGACGGCACGAAGTGCCGCCGAGGTGCTTGCCGACGAGCGGGCTGAGTACGATATCGAGGCTCCCGAAGATGAATCCTCAGGTGGCCGACGCCTTCAAACGGCTCTACTTCGGCAAGCGCACCGGAATTCTCACTTGCGAGGCCCGCGCCGCTCGACGCGCCGTCTTCTTCCGCTCCGGTTTCGTCGTGGCCGCCAAATCGTCTCTGGAGGACGATCGCCTCGGAGAGGTCATGATCCGTCACGGCCGCATCACCAAGCAGCACTTCGTGGATGCGTCGCACTTCATCAAGAGCGGTTGGAAGCTCGGTCGGATCCTTGCGGAGCTCAAGGTCATCGAAGAAGCGGAGATCGAGACCTTCGTTCGCATCCAGCTGCTGGACATTGCCTGCATGCAGCTCATCTCTCCGCCGCGGCGCCTGGCTTTCTCCAGGCTCAGCAACGTCGATTCCCTCGTCGAGGCGCCTCTGTCGGTGGCCGATATTCTGATGGAGGCGGCACGGAGGACTCCGGACGTCGATGAGTGCGTCGAGACGCTGAAGTCCGATGAGCGCCGCCTGGGCTTTCCGGAGGATCCGCTCAAACGCTTCCAGGAAGTGAACCTCAAACCGGAGGAGGCGTTCGTACTTTCTCGCATCGACGGCACGCAGTCGTCGAAAGACATCTTTGCGATGAGTCCGTTGCCGGACGAGCAGACGGCGCGGACACTCCTTGGCCTCGTGCAAGCCGAGATCATCGAGCCGGAAGGCGAGCCTCCCGAGCCCGAGGTCGAAGAGACCAGAGAGCCGACGGAGAAGAAGGAGAGTCTGGCTACCGCGGATCGGGAACCGCAGATCCGGGAAGTCGAGCAGCTCTTCAAGGAAATCGAAAAGAAGGACCACTGGCAGGTACTCGGCCTTCCGAGAGATGCCGACGCGAACACCATTCTGCAGGCGTTTTTCGAAGGCGCCCGCCGCTACCACCCCGATCGTTTTCGACACATCACCGATCCGACCTTTCACGAGAAGCTGTCTCACGTCTTCATGAGAATCCGTGACGCTTACAAGACGCTTTCGAGTCGTGAGAAAAGCCATCCTTACCAGAAGCTCGCGGACAAGGAAAGTCAGTACGACAAGGAGAGGCAGGAGTGGAAGGCGCCACCGAGCGCCAAAGCCACCGCGCCTCCGGCGTCGAGGGACCCCTCCGAGGCCAAAAGCGTTTTCAGCAAGGCCAGGTCGGCCTACAAGGATGACGACTACTGGAATTGTATCGAGCTCTGCCAGCAGGCGATCGAGCTCGTCTCGGACAAGGGCGAGTATTACCACCTTCTCGGCCTCGCCCTCTCCAAGAACCCGAAGTGGCGCCAGGATGCGGAGAAGAACCTCAAGATCGCGTCCAACCTCGACCTCTGGAAGGCGGAGTATCTGGTCGATCTGGGCAAGCTCTATCTGGATGCCGGCCTGCACTTGAGAGCGCGCAAGGTGCTCGAGCAGGCGAAGGCGGTCAACCCGGGAATAGAGATTCCAGAGCTGGACTAGTCACTAGAATGGAGTTGATCGAGAGAATGGATGGGTTCCTGGGTTCTTTATGATCGCTGTAGCTTCCTTCAGCGCGTGAGCAGACCGTCTTTCTCGTACTGCTTCAGCTTGCGCCACAGCGTCGCGGTCGTGATTCCCAGCCGCTTCGCCGTCGTCTTGCGCCGGCCGGCGCATTCCGCCAGCACCTCGAGGATGTACTCGCGCTCGAGCTCGGCGAGAGTGAGGGATTTCTGTCGGGCCTGCTCGATGACCCGGTCCTCGCTTCGCTCGGATTCGGCGAAGGGCAGGTCGTCCATGCCGACGATACCGTCGCGGTCGAGAGCGGCTGCCCGTTCCACCACGTTCTCCAGCTCCCGCACGTTGCCGCGCCATGGCTGGTTCATGAGAAGGTCCATCGCCCGCGGGGAGATCGACATGGAATCCTCCTGATTCATCCGCTTGGCGATGCCTGCGAGGAAGTGCTGGGCGAGGGCTGGAATATCCTCGCGTCGTTCCCGCAGCGGCGGCAGCTGAATCGGGATGACGTTGATCCGGTAGAACAGGTCCTCCCGAAAGGAACCGTCCTCGACGCTCTTCTCCAGATCCCGGTTCGTGGCGGCGATGATCCGGACGTCCAGGTTTCGACTGGAGGTGGTGCCGACACGCCGCACCTCACCGTTCTGGAGAAATCGCAGCATCTTGACCTGCGCCATCGGAGTCAGCTCACCCACCTCGTCGAGAAACGCCGTTCCGCTGTGCGCTTCGTCGAACAATCCTCTCTTGTCCGCGTAGGCTCCGGTGAAAGCGCCCTTGGTGTGTCCGAACAGCTCGCTCTCCTGGAGATTCTCCGGAATCGCACCGCAGTTGATCGTAACCAGACGCCGGTCGTTGCGAGGCGACAGCGCATGGAGGGCGCGCGCGATCACCTCCTTGCCCGTGCCGCTCTCTCCGGTGATGAGCACTGTGGAGTCGAGTCGCGCCACCTGGCTCACCACCTTCAGGACCTCGTTCATGATCGGTGATGCGCTCACGATCCCGTCCAGCGGGGCCTGCCTTCGGACCGTTTCTTCGAGCACCCGTACCTTCTGCGTCAGGCCCTTGCGCTCGAGAGCACGCCTCGCCACCAGCGTGAGCTCCTCCGGCTGAAAGGGCTTCGTGATGTAGTCGTAGGCGCCGGACTTGATGGCCTCGACGGCACCTTCGATGGTGCCGTAGCCCGTCATCATCACGACTTCCGTGTCGGTGAACATTTTCTTGATGTATTCGAGGAGCTCGATACCATCCATTCCGCCCAGGCGCAGGTCGGTCAGAACGAGGTCGAAGGGTCTCGTGGAGAGAAGCTCCATCGCCTGCTCGCCGCTTTCCGCCGAGTCGACGAAGTACCCCTCCCGTCGGAATGTGATGACCACCGATTCGCGGATACTCGACTGATCGTCCACCACCATGACGGCCACCGGCGGGTTCACGGTTCCGGCCGCCCGGCGGTCAGCTGCGGCTTTCGACGGGGTGTCGCTCATCGGTACTCAAAGGGAAACGCAGAAGGAACGTGCTGCCCGTCCCGGGCTGACTTTCGACCTCGACCTCGCCGGAGTGCTCTTCGATGATTCGTTGTACGGTGGAAAGACCGAGGCCGGTCCCTTCGGCCTTGGTGGTGTGAAAGGGCTCGAAAATCCTGTGATGCTCCGAGGGGTCGATGCCCTTGCCGGTGTCCGTGACGAGGATCTCCAGAGATTCGTTGCCCTGGTGGCGTGCGGCGCGCACCACGACGCAGATGGTGCCACCCTCCGGCATGGCCTCCACCGCATTCACCATGAGATTCCAGAGCGCTTCGCGGGTCTGCTCGGCGTCGACTGCGATCGCCGGAAGCTCCGGCTCGTAGTGTCGCTCGATGTTGACCTGCCGGGTGGCCTCGACCTCCTTCGAGAACAGAAGCAGCACGTCCTCCAGAATGCTCGGGAGCTTCTGGCTCGTCTTCTGTACGGGTCGCGGACGGGCGAACCGGAGAAAATCGGCCACGATACGCTCCAGGCGTTCCGACTCTTCATGAACGACTTCGAGAAGTCGAAGGTCATCGCCGTCGAGATGCAAATCGCGGCGCAGCACCCCCACCGAGTTCGAGATCGCTCCCAGCGGGTTGCGGATCTCGTGGGCTATGCGGGCCGCCAGCTCTCCTACCGCGGCGAGACGCTCCGAGCGGATGAGCTTCTCCTGCGTTGTCTTGACCTCTTCGTAGGCGCGGAGGGTTTCCTGAAACAGGTCGCGGTAGCGTTGCTCGGATTCCCGAAGCCGACCCGTGCGCTCCTTTTACCTTCTGCTCCAGCGAACGCTGGTGCTCGGCGTTCTCTTCTTCGAGTCGGCTCTTTTCTCGCAGAAGGGCGCACCGCTCCGCTGCACGCTCCACGACCGTCACGAGCGCCTGGCGGGTCACCGGCTTGGTGACGTAGTCGTAGCCGCCCTGCTTGAGAGCTTCGACCGCCGTCGCGAGATCCGGATGGCCGGTCACCATGACCACGCTGATCTCGGGATCGTGCTCGACCGCGAACCGCAGCAGGGACATGCCGTCCTGCTCCGGCAGACGAAGGTCGGTGAGGGCCACGTCGAACGGTCGCGAGAGCAGAAACCCCTTGGCCTGTTCGAAACCGGAGGCCGTCGTCACCGAGTGACCCTCGGCCTGGAGAATGTCTTCGAACGTCGAGCGGACGGGTTCCTCGTCGTCGATTATGAGAATCGATGGCACAGTCTTGACCGACTAAAGAAAAGGGGCCGAGGATGGCCCGAACGAATCCTGCCGAAAAAGGTTAGCATCTCCACTCCCGTGGCGCAAAGTGTGGGGTGGCCCGGGAGCTCACGGGCCGGCGAGGGGTCTCCATTTTGGGCTATTCTCAACGTCCGCCAGCGAAAGGAGGCGCACGATGGCCTGGATCCACACCGTCGACGAGAGCGAAGCGGAAGGCGATTTGAAGCTCCAGTACGAGGCCGCCGTGAAACGCGCGGGTAAGGTGTTTCAGATAGTCAAGATCAACAGCCTCCGCCCGGACGTCCTGCGCACGTTCATGAACCTCTACATCCAGCTGATGCACAAAACCTCGGGGCTCACCCGGGTGGAGCGTGAAATGGTGGCCACCGTCGTCTCCAGGACGAACGGCTGCCACTACTGAACGGAGGCTTCACGGGGATCTCCGTCAGGTCAGCCAGCGGGAAGAGTGGGCCCGAGCGGTGAAGGACGACCCCGATCGTGCGGCGTTCACGGAGCGCGAGCGCGACATCGTCGATTTCGCACGCCGCCTGACAACGTTACCGCAGGATGCGCGGCCAGAAGATTTGGACCGCCTTCGAGCGCACGGCCTCAGTGACGAGGATCTGCTCGTGCTCGTGCACGTGATCGGCTACTTCAATCACATCAACCGGCTTGCCGACGCGCTGGGAGTGGATTTGGAAGACGACATGCCGCCGGCAGCGTCCAGTGCCCAGGCAGGTGAACCCTGAAAGCGGCAGATCTCATGCCCGTAAACGAGCCCGAGCCCGAGCCTGAGCCCGACGGCTCGGTATCATCCCGTGCCGACCCCCGGCAGTGGAAAACGGGCACGGGCTGGTGCTTGAACCCGCTGATACTGTCGGTGAAGTCCGACGCCATTTTTGGGGCTGACAAGGCGCTCCGACGAAGTCATATCTAGATATTTCGAGGAGGAGCAACGCAGTCAGCGCCGAAAAGGGCCAGGAATTCACGGCAGGATTAGCGGGTTCGAGCACTAGGGCACGGGCGCGGGCTCGAAAAAGGTCGGCACACGCTTCATCTTCCCAGAGACTCCACGATGGGAATGAGCTCACCCAGCTCGTTGATCCAGTAGTCCGGCCCCGGGCCTCCGTTCTCGCCGAGGGCGCCGTGCCCCATGCCATGAGCAACCAGGCATGAGCTGACGCGGGCATTTCGGGCAGCGGCGAGATCGACCGCGCTGTCGCCCACCATCAGAGTTTCGGGGCGGGAGCTTCCGAGCTCCTCGATGAGACGATGAATCCCTGCCGGATCCGGCTTTCTGCTGGCAAGTGAATCGCCGCCGTAGATGAGGTCGAAAAAGTCTGTGAGGTTCAGGCCATCGAGTATCGCGCGGCTCTCGCGTTCCGGCTTGTTCGTGAGTACAGCGAGTCGATGGTGGCCGTGAAGCGCTTCGAGCGCATGGCGAGTCCCGGGGTACGGCAGGGTGCGGTCGAGAAGGTGGCGACGGTAGAGCTCGAGGTAAGAAGCCTGGGTGTCATCGAGGACCCTGGCGGAGTCGGTCCGAAGCGCCTCTCGCAGCAAGTGGCGAACACCTTTGCCGATAAAGCCCCGGACCGTGTCGACGGAGTAGGGATCGCGCCCCATGGATTCCAGCAACCGGTTGAGCGAGTAGGCGATGTCCGCGACCGAATCGACGAGAGTGCCATCGAGATCGAAGATAACGAGCTTCATGCGTCTTCCAAATCCTATGCCCACGATCTCGGATCGGGCAACACGGTTTCCTCTCTATTGGCCGGACCTGTCGCCTGCGATATAATCCTTGAGACCGAGGAAGAGGGATGCTCGAGCTCTCGCGTAAGAGCGACTATGCCCTTCGCGCGGTAATCTACCTCGCCCGCATGTCCCCCCAGCGCTACGGCCGAGTCAGTGAGATCGCGAAGGCGAAGGATATTCCACAGGCTTTTCTCGCCCAGATTCTGCCGCTTCTGGCGAACCGCGGGGTCGTCAAGTCACAGCAGGGAGCTCACGGCGGATACGCTCTGGCTCGCTCGCCGGAGTCGATCAGTTTTCTGGAGGTGATCGAGTCCGTGGACGGGCCGGTGCGCCTCAACAAGTGCATCGACGGCCACCACGAGGATTGCTCGCTCCTGGACGCCTGCGAAATGCTGCATGTCTGGAACCAGGCGCAGACACAGATGGTCGGCTTTCTGGGAGGCGTGACCATGGCAGACATGCTCGAAGCCCCGCACCACAACGAACCGGTGAAAATCAAGCTCGACCCCTGAATTCTGGAAAAAAACGGCCGGAACCCCGGAAGAGCCGGAACCCAGGAAGACGGAACGAACTAGTGCTTGAACCCGCTGATACTGTCGGTGAAGTCCGACGCCATTTTTGGTGCTGACAAGGCGCACCGACGAAGTCATATCTAGATATTTCGAGGAGGAGCAACGCCGGAGACAGCCCCTTTCGGGGAGAACACCGGGTTTCCTCTATTCCGGGGTTCCGTGGAATGTCTTTTTCCCGCCCTTGCCGGAGGCGATGTTTGGCCCGAAAGCGGACGCTTCTGCTCTGCTCCGTCTTCCTCCGTTCCTGGTTTCACGTCCCCTGCTCGAACTCCTCCGCACGGTGCATGTCGAAGGGCTCGTGGGCAGGGTTCTCGACGAACCCGCGCAGCTCGGCGTGGCAGCGATAGCACACCGTGACCTCGCCCAGCGTCCGATAGAGCCAGAAGTCGGCAAGGGAAGCGGTGACGAGCACCGCAAGCGCCGCGGGGAAGTCCCATAACGCGTAGGCGATCGACGACAAGACGACCGTCGCCGTCACTGCGGCGCAGCCCAGCTGCTGGGGGAGATCCTTCCGAACGTACAGAATCGGATTCTCGCACTGCGGGCAGAGGTCGATCGGACCGCCTGTGAGAACCGACTGCGTTGGCTTCGGCTCGTTCCGGTGGCTGCAGGCGACGCAGCCGCCTGCCCTTTCCTCGGGCGGCAGGCGGTATGCGTTGTAGGTCGAACACTCGCGGCAGAAGAATCCGACTTCGGGCGAGCTCATAGGGGAAAGCGGGTCGTGTATCGGAGGAAGTGGGAGATGAGCTCTCCGAAGAACACCAGAATCAGCGCGACGTAGAGAAGCCCGGTCGCCGACTGCGTGGAACGCATCTTGACCGTTTGCCAGATGAGCCCGGCCAGCACGAGAGGCGCTCCGAGGCCGACGAGGCTTCGGAACATGAAGAACAGCCCTGTCGTGGAAAAGATAATGTCAGCGGCGCGCGAGATGCGCAGGAGCTCGAAGCCTCCGAACAAGAGCGCCGCGCCGACCGCGAGCCAGCGTCCCACGACAGCGACCCAGAACCAGAAGGCGCCGCTCTTCAGGGGCCCGATCGACAGGCTCGTGTCCACGAGATACCAGTGGCCGAGAACCATGGTGACGCTCACCGCTCCGAGCAGCAGAGCGGAGGACGCGCTCCCCGCAGCGGAGAGCCACCAGGCGGCGGTGATGGCGTCCACGAAGGCGGGCGCTGGAAATGCGAGCGTCGCCACGAGCAGGACCAGGAGCGCAACGAGCTTTGCAGGAGCTCTCGTGTGGAGCCAGGCGTACCAGCCTATCGATGTCGCCCCGAGGGCCAGCCAGATCCAGCGTGCGTCTCCGGAAGCGAGCGCACCAGCGACAAAGGCGGCTGCCGCGGACGCACCGGTGCAGAAACGAACGAAGCTCTCCGGCAGGCGATGCGACAGCGAGATGGCGGCCGTTACCCAGAGGATTCCGGCGGCCAGGTGTCCGGCCAGCAGGGAGATCACCGCGGAGATCAAGCGGGTCCTTTCATGGTGCGGAGCATTCTACAGGCGAACGGGCGAGCCGTCGTCAACGAAGCTTTCGATGGAGCCAGTAACGAAGGTCGGGTTTGAGCTGCGAGAGGCGCATGCCATCCGTGACTTCCGTCTGGCAGGCTCGCAGGAGCTCGGAGTCGTCTCCGGAAGAGACGAGGAGCTCACAATTGCCACACTCGTCGCTCCAGCAAAAACGCCCCATGACAGGGGTCTCTTCCCTCACAATGTGCTGGATCGCAACGAGCAGGCTTTCACCGCCGGGGATTTCGAACGACTTCCCCTCGATCTCTATGGTGACGAGATCGCGTTCGTCGCTCGATTTCAAAGCTACATGTCAGGACGGGTTGGGATGCTGGTTGTGGGAGGCGTAATCGTCGACTAGACCTGAAAGGACTCACCGCAGCCACAAGATCCCGTGGCGTTCGGATTGTTGAAGCGAAAACCCGCACCCATGACGTCTTCCACGTAGTCGATCTCGGTTCCGTCCAGGTAGAGCTGGCTACGAGGGTCGACAAAGAGCTTGACTCCGTTCAACTCGTAGACCTCGTCGTCTTCGGCGTGGTTGTCGTCGAGAGCGAGCTGATATTGAAAGCCGGAGCAGCCGCCGCCCACGACCCGTACCCTGAGACCCGCAGTGGGGCGCCCGTTCTGCGCGAGGAACTCTTGGACCTTCGACGCAGCCATTTCGGTCAGTGTCAACATGTTGAGCTCTCCTGGTTTGGTTTGGCGAACATCCCTAACACTTTGATGACAGGCAACTTCTTAAACATAACCAAATTCATCAGACATCGTAGTATACCCAGGAGGCCGAAACCCTGTCAAGCTGAGCCCGCCGCCCGCCGGAGCGCGTCGAACGCCTCGGGCGGCAGCTCACAGCCCAGGTGCGTTTCGCCGGACGCGTCCGGTCGGTGGAAATCCGAGCCGCCACTGACGAGGAGGCCGAGCCGTCGAGCGAGCTCCGCGTACTCGGCCCTCTTGGCGGGATTCTGCTCGTGATGAAAGACCTCGATCGCCGAGAGCTCGAGTGCCGCCATGTCCGGGATGAGCGCGTCGTCGTTCAACAGAACGGGATGGGCGAGTGATGAGACGCCTCCGGCGCGGCGAATGAGTCCCACCGCGTCCTCGAAGCTGACCCGGTCGTAGCCGACGTAGGCCGGACCGTTCTCTCCCAGATATGCGTCGAACGCATCGGTCATCGTAGCCACGACACCCTGCTCGACGAGCACCTCGGCGACGTGAGGACGGCCGACGGTTCCGTGTCCCGATTTGGCGAAGACCTGCCGAGGGTCGACCACCACGCCCACCCGGCCGAGCCTTTCGACGATTCGGTGGACGCGTTCGACCCGGCGCTCCTTTGCCTCCGAGAAGAACTTCTGAAGCCAGGGCTCCCGGTGCTCCACGAACAGACCGAGGACGTGAACCGCCACGTTGCGAAACGTCGCGCTCACTTCCACACCGGAAACGATTTCGACGCCGAGCTGCTCTGCTTCCTCAATCGCGCCGGGGATCCCTTCCACGGTGTCGTGGTCGGTGACCGCGATAGCGGATAACCCGCTCGTCGCTGCGGCGCGCACGAGCTCACCCGGCGTGAGCTGACCGTCGGAGACGGTCGTATGCGCATGCAGATCGTATACGGGTGTCGTTTCCATGTCGTGCGAGTCAATCAATGTACGAAGCGGTAGGCATGTATGTCAATTATCCCGAGCCCGAGCCCGAGCCCGGCGCCGGAACCGGGGAGATCGTCGGCATCGTAGTGATGTTCGCACGAATGGGTCGCAATTGAAGTTTGTCGGGCTCAGCCTCGTACCGGGAATGGAACCAAAGACGGGCAGGGGCACGGGCTCGGGCTGGGGCAGGGGAACTGGCGGTGCAGTTACTGAATGCTGTCAATCTTCCACGCTCACCCAGACGTCGTCGCGGTCGATGCGGACGGGATAGCTCCGCACCTTGGAAAGCGGGTTGATCGGAGAGGCACCCGTCCTCAGGTCGAACTGCCACTGATGCCAGGGACAGAGCACGACGTCGTTCTCGATCGCGCCTTCGTGGAGCGGTCCTCCCCGGTGCGGGCAGGTTTCGTCGAGAGCAAAGACATGTCCGGAGTGTCGAAACAGTGCAAGCCTTCGCTCGCCGACATCGACGGCGATGCCCGCTCCTTCGGGAATGTCGGCCAGGCGTGCGACCCGGATTTCAGACATCAACTCTTGCCATAGGCCTGTTGCAGGCTTTCCCGCGCTGCGTCGAGGGTTGCGTTCAGGTCCAGCTCTTCGTGGGCGAGCGATACGAACCAGGCCTCGAACTGGGACGGCGGGAGGTGGACCCCGCGCTCCAGCATTGCCCGGAAGAACCGGGCGTGGCGTTCGGTGTCGGCGTCCGAGGCGGCCTCGAAATGCTCGACCGGCGGCTCTTTGAAGAAGAGGGTCATCATCGAGCCCACCCGGTTGATGGCCAGCTCGAGCCCGAGCTCTTCGAGAATTGCTCGAAGGCCTCGCTCCAGACTCGCCGCTCTTCGCTCGAGCGTCGTCCAGGCGTCGAGCTCCTCGAGCGTCTGCAGCTGCGCCAGACCGGCGCTCATCGCGAGCGGATTGCCGGAGAGCGTACCGGCCTGATATACGGGGCCCGCCGGCGACACCTGCTCCATCAGCTCGCGGGATCCGCCATAGGCACCCACCGGAAGTCCTCCTCCGATGACCTTGCCGAGAGTCGTCAGGTCGGGACCGACGCCGTATAGCTCCTGGGCTCCTCCGCGGGCCACCCGGAAACCGGTCATGACCTCGTCGAACGCGAGGAGAGCGCCCTCCCGGGTACATACCTCCCGCAAGCCTTCCAGAAATCCCGGCTGGGGTGGCACGACACCCATGTTTCCGGCCACCGGCTCGACGATGACCACGGCAATGCGATCCGGATTCTCATGGAAAATGGTCTCGACGGATTCGAGGTTGTTGAAACGCGCGACAAAAGTCTCGGCAGCGAGCTTTTGCGGTACTCCCGGGCTGTCCGGAACGCCCATCGTCAGCGCGCCCGACCCCGCCTTGATGAGAAACGCGTCGGAGTGACCATGGTAGCAGCCTGCGAACTTGACGATGCCGTCGCGCCCGGTCGCGGCTCGCGCCAGCCGAACGGCGCTGAGCGTCGCTTCGGTCCCGGAGTTCACCATCCGCACCATTTCGACCCGAGGCACCATGGAGCAGACGGTTTCCGCCATCGTGAGCTCGAGAGCGGTGGGCGCCCCGAAGCTCGTGCCCTTCTCGAGCGCCTGGCGAAGCGCCTCTTCGACGCGGGGGTGTCGATGGCCGAGGATGAGGGGGCCGTACGAGCCGATGTAATCGATGTAGGTTCGACCGTCTTCATCCGTGAGGCGGCACCCCCGGGCTTCCTTGATGAATCGCGGCGCAAGCCCCACACCCCGGAAGGCTCGAACCGGAGAGTTGACGCCGCCCGGGAGGCTTTTTTTCGATGCCTCGTACAGATCTTCGCTTCTCCCCATTGAAAAACTTTCCCTCTCAACGCGACGCGAAGAAGCGGTGGATCGCCTCCACCAGTCCCTCGGCAGTGTACGTGGTGGCTTCGATGGCGGGCTCGACACCTTCCTGACGGAGCGCGGCGCTCGTAATGGGACCGATACTGGCCGCGAGGAATCGATGGGCCGGCAGCGCGGATCGACCCGGCTCCATGCGCACGGCCTCGAAAAAGCTCCGGACCGTCGAGCCGGACGTGAAGGTGACCACGTCCACCTCTCCACGTTCCACGCTCGCGACGGCTTCTTCGATCTCCGGCAGCGCGGTGACGGTCCGGTACGCAACCACCACATCCACGACGGCGCCCGCGGAGCGGAGCGCGTCGGGAAGCGCCTCGCGCGCGATGTCTGCGCGCGGAAGAAGAAATCGCTTACCGGTCATCTCACCTCCGAGCTTCGACACGAGAGCGTCGTAGACTTCCTCCGCAACGAAACGTTCGGGAAGCAGGTGGACCCGGACATCGTGCTCGGACAGGACGCGCGCGGTGACTGGCCCGATGGCAGCGAATCGGACGTCGCTCAAAGACCCGCTTTTCCGCGCCTGCCGCCATCGCTGGAAAAAGGATCCGACACCGTTCGTACTCGTGAAGATGACCCAATCGTAGCGAGCGAGGTGCGCCAGGGCCTCGTCGAGAGGCTCCCAGCTCGGCGGCGGCTCGATGCGAATGGCGGGCGCTTCGATTACCTTCGCTCCGGCCTCGCGAAGTGCGTTCACGAGGGAAGCCGCCTGCTCGCGGGGTCGTGTGACCACGACGCGTTTGCCAGCGAGAGGCGTTTTCAGCGCCGTCACTAAGTACCCTGTTTCACAATTACGGTCGCATTCGAACGCCGATGCATCCCGTCTGGCTGCGTTGCTCCCGCCTTCCGCAGCGAGCCTGTCGAGCGGAGGGCTAGGCCGGAGGCCGAACTGGAAGAATGCTCATATATCCAGATATTATTCACTTCTCGCGCCTTGCCAGACGGGCGCCTCGACGCCGGAAAATGCGAACTTATTCTTGCGCGGACCCTAAGCCTCGCTGCGGCTTTCGAGGAGGATTTCCTCGGCTCCCTCGGCCAGCATTTGTTCTGCCAGAGCGACTCCGAGAGTCTCAGCCTCCTCGAGGGATCCTTCCGAATCTAGACGCACCCGCCGCGTTCCATCGATCGAGCCCACGTAGCCGGTGAGCCGCAGTCGGTCGGCTGAAACGACGCCGTGTGCGGCGATGGGCACCCGGCATCCCCCCTGAAGTCTTCTGAGAAAGGAGCGCTCGGCCGTAACGGCAACAGCGGTTTCCCGGTGGTCGAGCGTGGACAGCAGGCGACGGACCTCCTCGTCCGCGGTTCTTGTCTGAAGCGCGAGTGCTCCCTGGCCCACCGCAGGGAGCATCGTGTCGATGGGTATGAGAGAGCGGATACGATCCCCGCGCCCCAGGCGCATCAGCCCGGCGGCCGCGAGGATTACGCCGTCCCAGTCCGAGCGGTCGAACTTTTCGAGGCGGGTCGTCACGTTGCCGCGGAGATCGGAGACGACGGCGTCCGGGCGACGCGCGAGCAACTGTGAGCGTCGCCGAAGGCTTCCGGTGGCAACCTGCGCTCCCACCGGCAGCTCGTCGAGCGCACCCGCGCGCTTGCTGACGAGAGCGTCCCGGGGTTCGAGGCGCTCCAGAGTCGCCGGGATGACCAGCCCGTCCGCCATCTCACTCGGAATGTCTTTCATGCTATGAACAGCGAAGTCGATGCGCTCGTCCAACAGAGCCGATTCGATCTCCTTGATGAATACACCGGCTCCGCCGACCTGATTGAGGGGTCGGTCGGTGACGCGGTCGCCGGTCGACCGGATCACCACCAGATCGATCTCTGCCGAGGGATGCCGTTCAGCGAGAGCCGACAGAACGGATCTCGCCTGGACAAGGGCCAGCTCGCTCCCCCGGCTTCCGACTTTCAGCTTCCTCATTGCACCAACGGGGCCCGTCCGGGATCTCAGCGCCGGGACTTGGTCCTATGGCGCTCGGGACCGGAGGCGGAGCTCGCTTCCGGCTCGCCGGCGTCGGGCGATGGCTCGCGCTCCAGGCCGAAGGCCTCGTAGAGCGTGTCGATCCGAAGAGCTCCCAGCTGGCCGTCCCCACTCCAGTCGCGAACGTTCGTCATCATGGGATGAAGAATCTTGTTCAAGATGCTTTCGGTGAGCCGATCGAGCTGCTCCTGATCCTCCGGACAGAATCGCTTCGCGTGTCGCGCTACCTCGCGAGCGCGGAGCTCTTCGATGCGTTCGCGCAGCTTCTTGATAGCGGGTGCGGCGGCGAGCGATCGTCTCCAGCTCAGGAATGCTTCCAGCTCCTGCTCGATGATTCTCTCTGCCTTGGGAATCTCGACGCGCCGTTTGGCGAGGTTGCGATCCACCAGGAGGTTCATGTCGTCGATGTCGTGAAGGAAAATGCCGTCGAGCTCGCCGATCGACTGATCGAAATCGCGCGGCACTGCGATGTCGATCACATAGAGAGGACGTCCGGCCCGCTGGGCGAGGATTTGCCTCATCTGTTCCCTGCTAACCAGCGGTCGCGTCGCCCCGGTCGCGCTGATGACGATGTCGACGGACTGCATCGCATTCTCGATGCGGTCCAGCGGCAGCGCTCGCCCTTCCATCGAGCGCGCCAGCCCCTCCGCATTGCGGTAGGTGCGGTTGGCGATCGCCAGTTCCTGGACTCCCCGGTCGAGCATGTGTCGCGCGGTGAGCGTGCCCATCTCTCCGACACCGATGAGCAACACCGAGCGCCTCGACAAGTCGTCGAAGATCTTACCCGCCAGCTCGGCGGCGGCACTCGCGACCGAGACGGCGCCGGCACCGATCTGTGTCTCGTTTCGTACCCGCCGGCCCGCTGCGATCGCACTTTGAAGCGTCCGGTTCAGAACGAGACCACAGGCCCGTGCCTCGATGGAGAGCTCGTGGGCCCGGCGCACCTGCCCGAGGATCTGGGGCTCGCCCAGCACCATGGAGTCGAGGCCGGCGGCCACCCGAAACAAATGACGTACCGACTCCGATCGAGTGAGCGTGTAAGCGTAGCCGGGGTGTACCGACAGGTTCACCGTCTTGAAGCGGGAAAGGAGCTCCCGGATGTAGAGCTCCGCCTCGTCGTCGTTTGTCGAGAGGCCGTAGAGCTCCGTCCGGTTGCACGTGGACACGAGCATGGCTTCCGACAGGCTCTCCTCCTCGCGCGCCCGCGCGAGGACCTCCCGTACTTCGTCTTCCGTGAAAGCCACCTGCTCCCGGATCTCGATGGGCGCGGTGCGGTGATTGAGACCGACGACGACGAGATCCATCAGACGAACCCGTGGAACGACGAAAGAAGCAGATTCACGATCACCAGAGAGAACAGGATGACCGCGAAACCGGCGATTGAAGTAAAGGCCACCCGTTTCGGTGACCAGCCCCACAGTCGCCGGGCACCGACGCAGACGCCGTAGAGCAGCCAGGCGATGAAGGTGATCGTGAGCTTTGGATCCCAGCTCCAGTAGCTCCCGTACTCTTTCTTCAACAGTGCCAGGCCGCTCGCCATTGCCACGCTCAGAAAGATGAAGCCCAGCCAGGCGGCGCGATGCGTGAAGCTGGCCATGATCTCGAGCGACGGCAGCTGCTTGTAGATCAAGCCGAATCGGTGCTGCTTTATGTCGTAGAAGAGCATCAAGTACAGGAGACCGTACACGGCGGAGACCGCCATTCCCGAGTAGCCGAGGATCGCCGTCGAGACGTGCATCATGAACTGAGGCTCCCAGAGCCTGGCGCTGAACTGTTGTGGCGCCTCGATGAAGGCCGACGAGACGGTCTGGAAGGCGAAGGTGATCCCAACGATGAACAAACCGGTGGTGCGAACGCCGATTCTGGACTCGATGAACGCATAGAGGACGAGGATCGCGAAGGCGAGAACGGAAAAGGCCTCGAACACGGTTGCCATGGGAAAGTGCCGGAAGTGGAAGCTCCGCGCGAGAAGCAATGCGGCATGAAGGACCGCCGCCCCCCGCAGCAGCGTTGGCGCGGTGCGCTCCGCGAAATCGTCGTTGCGGAAGAACAACAGCGCGTAATCGGCGACTGCCAGCGCATACAAAGTGGGCAGAAGGATGTTGAGCGCGTTGATGACGTTCAGCATGACGACGACGGTCAGTTGGCGCCAGGGGAGGCCGCATCAAATATACCTCTTCACACAATTGAACGGCAAAGGTCCCGTCGTGCAGGTTCCAAAGGGCGCAACCTTTTCGTGATCTTGATCATTTTTCTACTAGAAATGTTCTCTTGACATAAAAGGAAAAATGAGGTGTCCTTCACAATCCTAAATAAAGAAAACGGTCGCAGCTAAGCGGCCGATGGAGGGACACCTCAATGAAAAGCAGTATCACGCGGGAGGAGTTTAGTAAAGAAGTAAGTCGTCTATCCGAGGAGTTCGCGGAGCAAGTGTGGCAGGCGGTCGTGGAAGCGGAAGCTGATGTCGAACGGTGTGACGAGTGGATGCGGGTCAAGGGCAGCGAATACCTGCGTGAGGTACTGGGCAAGGCGCTCAGCCAACGCTCGGAACGACTCGGTGTGTCAGGCGCATGCGAATGCGGCGCGTCGATGGAGTTTCGACAACATCGAGCGTTCCGGGTGCACACGGTACTGGCGGGTCGGGATGTGGAGCTGAGTGTGGTTTACGCTCAGTGCTGTGAGTGTCGTCAAGGCAAGTATCCGCTGCTGGAAGAGATGCGGGTGGACCAGGAGGGATTCACGCAAGCCTTACAAGAGTTGTCGCTGTTGGCAGGAGTGATCGAACCCTACCGCTCGGCGAGCGAGCAATTGCTGCGAAAGTTCACCGGGGTGGTCGTGAGCTCCGAGAAGATTCAAAGCTTGGTAGGCGCCGATGGGAAAAAGGCGGAGGGTTTTTCGAAAGAGCCTGCGAACGAGGTGGAAGCTGGAACGGGCAGACGCCATAAGGGACCGCTGTACATAGGGATAGACGGCGGGATGGTATTCGTGGACGGCCGCTGGCAGGAAGTCAAGCTAGGCTGCCTTTATACCGAGCAAGGGCGTGTGCAGAGCAAGCTCGGACGCGGAGAGTTGACCGAACGACAGGTCGTAGGGGTTCGAGGTAGCCCCGAAGCACTCGGCGAGGTTTTGTGGCCTCGCTCTTGCTCAATGGGGGCGGAGTCTCGCAAGGTCGTCATCCTGGGTGACGGTGCGCCGTGGATTTGGAATCTTGCGGAGGAGCTGTTCACCGATCGAGTCGAGATCCTTGATTGGTATCACGCCGACGAGAATATCAGCCGTGTGGCACGGGTGGTTTTCGGCGAAGGCACCGACGAAGCCGCACAGTGGCGCAAATCGCAACTCGACCGTCTATACGAAGACGCCGTGGATGAGGTGATCGAGGGTTTGCGGTTTCTGAAAAAGCGTCATCGTTCCAAAGACGAAGAGATCGACAAGCTCACCGGCTACCTCGAGAGAAACGGGCATCGAATGAAATACAGAACGTTTCGACAAAGCGGCTACTACATCGGCAGCGGTGCCGTGGAAAGTGCCGTGAGCCACGTTATGCAACAAAGGATGAAGCGAGTCGGGATGAGATGGCACGCCGCTGGGGCCGATGCAATGCTCGCACTGCGCTGTGTCTTCCGAAGCACGGGCGCCTGGGATTCGTTCTGGAACTATCGAAAACAGGTCGCATGAACGGAAGTCGATTGCGCCCGTTCCAAACGGCCCTTCGTTTGTACTCGAGACTTGTGCTAGGATACGCCCTTACAGCTAACAGCCAAACGAACTTTCCAAGGCGCAAAGATGAGAGGCTCCGCCCGTCGGCTCGGCCTGTTCCTGGGGGCGAGCACTCTCTCCGCCTGCCTGGGTCCAGCTCCACCGTCGGACGACCGCGGGGGTGAGCTCCGCGTGGCGGTTCGCAACGATCCCCAGAGCTGGAATCGGATGCTTGCTGTAGAGGCGGTGACGGAGAAGTTACGTCCCAGCTGCATGCTCCCCTCATCCGCCTGAATCAGATCACCCAGCAGATGGAGCCTGCGGTTGCAGAATCCTGGGAGTTCTCCTCCGATGGGCGCGAGCTCACGTTTCGACTGCGTGGGGGCGTTCACTTCTCCGACGACACGCCCCTGACCGCCGAAGACGTGGTGTTCACCTTCCGAGCCCTCTACGACCCTGGCGTGGCGAGCCCACTCGCGGATTTGTTCAGGGTCGACGGAGAGGAGCTCGTTCCGGAGGTGGTCGACCCCGGAACGGTCAAATTCCGGCTTCCGCGCCGGACCGCACCGATTCTTCGGGCCTTCGATTCCATGCCCATCCTGCCGAAGCACCGCCTGGAGGCGAGTCTCTCCGACGGGAGTTTCGCCTCGGCCTACGGGGTCGGCGCCCGCCGAGCGATATCGTTGGCCTGGGACCTTTCGTCCTCGAACGCTTCGTACCCGGCCAGCGGATCGTCTTGAAGCGCAATCCCCGTTACTGGCGGACCACCGGGTCGGGCGAGCCGCTTCCAAGACTGAATCGCCTCGTATTCGAGGTCATCCCGGATGCCAACGCGAGCCTGCTTCGGCTCAAGGCGGGCGAGGTCGACCTCGTCGATTCGCTCTCTCCCGAATCCTTCCTCCACTTGCAGGAAGCCGGGCTCAGTGACCTGGACGTGATGGATCTGGGACCGGGAATGGTGGTGGAGCGCCTTTGGTTCAACCTGAATCCTGACAGCCCGATTCCTGCCGCCCAGAAGAGCTGGTATCAGGACGTCCGCTTCCGCCGGGCGATCTCGAACGCGATCGACCGGTCGGGCATGGCCGAAGTGGTGTTCTCCGGGCTGGCCTCCCCTGCCGAAGGGCCGGTATCGCCGGCCAACTACTTCTGGCGGAACACCCATCTCGAGCCCTCTTCGTTCGATCTGGAAGCCGCGAGGCGTTTGCTTCGGGAGGCGGGTTTCCTGCTCGGGCAGAGCGGGAGCTTGCTCGGCCCCGGCGGAGAGGAGGTCTCTCTGTCCATCCTTACCAACACCGAGAGCGCGCACCGGGTTCGCATGGCTTCCTTCCTCGAGGAGGATCTTCGCGCGCATCGGGATCCGGGTGAGCGTCCTGTCACTGGATGGCGGGGCCATGGCGTCACGTCTTCATGGGGAGCTTCGACTATCAGGCCTGTCTGCTCGGCATCAAGCAGACCGATCCGGACCCTTCGGCGGCAATGCCGCTGTGGCTCAGTCGGGGTCGATTTCACTTTTGGCACCCGTCTCAACCGACGCCGGCCCGCGAGTGGGAGGCCCGGATCGACGAGCGGATGGAGCAGCAGATGACGGCCACCGATTCCGGGGACAGGAAGAAGCTCTACGATGAAGTGCAGGCGATCGTCGCTGAGCAGGCGCCGATGCTGGACCTGGTGGTACCCCACGTTCTGATCGCCGCACATCGTTCCGTCCTCGAGCTCGACCCCACTCCTTTCGGGCACGTCCTGTGGAATAGCGATGAGATCGCCATCGGCGCGGTGGGGGAAAAACACACCATGAGAATGCCTCGTGACCTGCGTCACTGAAAAGCTGGTGAACTAGCAGTACCTTCGCCCCGAATAGACCAAGGCAGCGGCTGAAGTTGTGGGCCGTTGCGAGGCGAAGGGAGGTGTGAGCGCGAGGTTTTCAGCCGTTGTGGATCCCCCTCGGTTCGCGGCCAGGTAACGCACGCTTTCCTTTGAACGTTATTTCGTATCATTTCGTCAAGCCTTCCGAGGGTCGTTCCAGACCAGCGAGCTGACCGCTCGTCCACGCTACCTTGTTAGACCGTCGACGACGCTGATCCCCTGTGGGATCCGGTGAACGGCGAGTCACGAAAGGAGGTCGAACAATGCGCGGCGTACTTTGGGTGTGAGTTATTCAATTTGAATGTTCTAAATGTGTCATATTCGAATAAGGGACAGTCAAGGACTGTTAACAGGAGAGCATCATGGAAATCAAGCGCGAAGAAATCATCGAAATCGAAGAGCTGGACGTAGAAGAACTCGAGGATCGGACCGCCCCAGGCATCATCATCTGCTGGTGAGTTCGTTTTTGCTCGATCCATAGATGATTCAGCTCCTCACAATGGGCATTCATTAGCCGAGTCATCATCGGGGAGACCCCGGGGGGCGGTCTCCTCCCTCTCTTTCTCTTGCGACCTGAAAGCTGTTTGACCACACTTTGTCAGGTGTGGTAGCTTGCCAACCCGGAGTCGTTCACTCCCTTGACAATGAGCTTCGGAACGTCGGCGATTCGATTCGTACTTCATATTTAAGTTTCTTCTCATAGCGGGCGAAGAGCCCATAGGCGCTGACTTCCGGAGTGGAAATGGACCCGCATCCAGGGCCGTCCAAAGCAAAGCTCTTCGTGTATGCCGTCGTCGGAAGCGGCATCGCGATCTACCTCTGGGCGTTGCCGAGTGTGCCGGGTCTCATCCTCAGCTATCCCCCGGGCGAGTGGATCGCGCTCGGTGGTGTGGTCCTCGTTGCCTGTCTGAGCGCCCGCTGGGTCGTGCGGATTCCCCGCACCGACAACTACGTCGCGGTCGCGGACTGCCTCATCCTGTCGGTGACGATGATCTACGGCATCGCGATCGGCGTGGTGGCAAACGGCCTCTTTTACTTCGTGAGCTACTGGTTCGCCACGAAGCGGCGTCCGGTAGAGCGCGGCGCACGCCTCGAGTGGACGACGCTGAACGCGGTGTTCAACGTTGCCGGCGCGGCCATCTACGCGCTCGCCTTCGGCATCGTCTTCTTCGCTACACTGCCAGCCAGGGAGGTGGGAGCGATCGGGCTGGTCGTCCCTGCCGCCTTCGGTGGGCTCACCTACTTCCTGGTCAACAGCGCCTCCACCGACTTCGTTCAGGCGCTCATGGGCCGCGCTGATTTCTGGAAGCTCTTCAAGGAGGACTTCGGAATCCTGTCCCTGTACTTCCTCGCCTCCTCGGCGGGTGCGGCTGTCGTTTTCCTGTTTCACGAGCTCTGGGGACCCGGCGCGATCGTCCTGTCCCTTCCAGTGGTCGTCGTCGCCTTCTACGCGCATCGGCTCTACAACCAGAAGTACGAGGCTCTTTCCCGGCTCCACTTCCAGACGCTGGAGGCTTTCGCGTTGTCCATCGATGCGATGGAGCTCCACACCGACTACAAGCATCACACGAGCACGCATATCCAGAGGGCCCAGACGCTCACGCTCGGTCTCGCAAAAGCGCTCGAGGTGGACGAGAGCACCTACGAGGGGCTCCGTTTCGCCGCGGTTCTCCACGACGTCGGAAAGATCTCGATCCCTTCCTACATCCTCCACAAGCCGACAAAACTCACCGAGAGGGAGTTTCAGAAGATGAGTACCCACCCGGCGGTGGGTGCGGAGATTCTCTCCTCGATCGACTTTCCGTTCCCGGTGGTCGACATCGTGCGCCACCACCACGAGAACTGGGATGGCAGTGGCTACCCGGATGGCCTGAAGGGCGAGGAAATTCCGCTCGGCTCGCGCGTTTTGTCGGTCGCCGACTGCTACGAGGCGCTCACCGCACGGCGTGTCTATCGACGGTCTCTCAGTCGCGAGGCGGCGCTCGCGATCATGAAGCGGGACGCGCACAAGTTCGACGCGGCGGTTCTCGACAAGTTCTTCGCGATCATCGACGATCTCGAGGCAGAGCTGGAGCGGGTCGAGGTCCGCGGGCTCCGGGCACCGAAAGAGTATACGGACAAGAGGCGCGATCCCGACATCGTCGGTGTGCCGCAGGCCCCCGCCTTCAGCAACTCCATTTCAGCGCCCCAGCGCGAGATATTTACGCTGTTCGAGATTTTCCAGACGATCGGCAACTCGCTGTCCCGGAACGATACGCTCACGATCGTCGCCTCGAAGATCGAGAAGATCATTCCTTTCACCACGCTGGTCATTTACCTGGCCGACGAGGAGCTGGGGGTGCTCACTCCGGCGCACGTGGCCGGGCAGAACAAGGAAGCCTTTCGCTCGGTCACCATCGAGATCGGAACGCGGCTGGCGGGCTGGGTGGCAGCCAACAACCGCATGCTTTACAACGTGCATCCTGGGCCCGACACCATGGCGCTGGCCGAGGAGGTTCGCGGCACTTACGGAAACTCCATCCTGGCGCCTCTGGTCAACGATGATCGCTCGCTTGGAACGATCGCTCTCTACATGGATGGAGACGTTCGATACTCGGACGACCACATCCGTTTGATGGAGATCGTGGCGAACCGGGCCTCGATCGCCCTGTTCCATGCCATTCGCTTCGAAGAAACACAGGAAGACGCCTTCACCGATCGTCTCACCGGTCTCCCCAACTCCCGCTTCCTGTATATTTTTTTCGAGCAGACCCTGTCCGAGGCGAAACGTTACGGCGAGCCTTTGACAGTGATCGAGATGGATCTGGACGATTTCAAGAGCGTCAACGACCGATTCGGACATCACTCCGGGGACCGGTTCCTGAAGGAAGTCGGCCGCATTCTGAAGGAGCAGATGCGGGACTCCGACGTGCTCGTTCGTTACGCCGGTGACGAGTTCATCGCCGTCTTGCCGAAGACGGACTACCAGCAGGCGCGCCAGTTCTCCTATCGTCTTCAGGATGCGGTGGAGGCGATGTCCGTCGACGTGGGCGTCTCTTCACTTCTCAAAGTCGGACTGTCGCTGGGTCTGGCCTCCTATCCGGCGGCCGGCGCGGACCTGGAGTCGCTTCTGATGGCGGCGGACAAGAACATGTACCAGGACAAGAATCGGCGCAAGGGACGAAAGCGTGCCGCCGACCACCACGACGAAGACACCTTCCAGCCCAGCTTGTTCAGCACGGACGATACGCCGGGCAGCTACGGTCCCAATTGAGTCCGGTGGCCTAGCCCTTCCACTGGAGAGCCGCGATGGTGAGAGTCATCCTCGCCCGATGCCTCACCGCCGTTCCGGTTCTCCTCGCGGTGACCTTGCTGTCCTTCCTCCTCCTTCACTGGGCACCGGGTACTTTTCTCGACTCTCTTCGCTTCCAGCCTGGTATCGCACCGAGTGTCCTCGACGAGCTGTCCGCGTACTACGGGCTCGATCAGCCGTGGTACGTGCAATACTTCTCCTGGCTCTCGGGCCTCGTCGTCGGTGATCTCGGGCTGTCCGGGAGCTTTCAACGGCCGGTGGCCGATGTTCTCGGCGAAGCCGTCCCCTACACCCTGGCACTGGTCGCGACGACCTTTCTGGTGGCTTCCGTCGCCGGCGTACTGCTGGGTCTCCTCGCGACATCACGGCTTCCCGGGCAACTGGACCGCCTGGCATCGATCGGGGCGCTCGGTCTCGTTTCGCTCCATCCGATCGTCATTGCGATCTTCGGGCTCGCGGTGGCTGCCTAGACGGGCTGGCTTCCGGTCGGTGGGGGATCGAGTGCAACGACGTCTCAAGCCTTTCTCGCGCGCTGGCTCGATTTTCTGCGCCACCTGATCCTTCCCGCGGCAGCGCTCGCCCTGGTGATGGGGCCGGCCTTCTTCCTTCAGGCCCGGGGCGTTTTTGCCGAAGTCCTCCACACCGAGAACGTTCGGGCGGCCCGTGCGCGCGGGCTTTGCCGCTCCGCACTCATCTTCGAGCAGGTCCTTCCGTCCGGTCTGATGCCTCTCATCACGTTTGCCGGCAGCTCGGTTGGACGGCTCCTCAGCGCGGCTTTTCTGGTGGAAGTGGTCACTGGCTGGCCGGGGATGGGCCGGCTGGCGTGGACCGCGCTTCGATCGCAAGATGCGTTTCTGCTTCTCGGCGCGCTCGTCGTCGCCTCGTTTCTGATGATGTCGGGCAATCTGCTCGCCGACATCGCGGTGGCGCGCGTCGATCCGCGCGTTCGAATGGAAGAGAGCCTCTAACGATCAGGAAAGCCGGAAACGCCGTGTGCTCGAAAAACAGTTACGTCTGGGCGGGGGCGCTTCTTCTGCTCGGGATCGCTTCGGCCGCGGTCTGTGCTCCCTGGCTGACGTCGAGCCCCACCTATCAAGATCGGCAGCACGTGTACCTTCCACCGGCTTCGGACGCCGGAGGCTGTACGCATCTGTGGGGGACGGACCCCTCTGGGACGTGACGTCTTCAGCCGCACGTTGTACGCGGCCCGGTTCAGCCTGGTGACCGCCCTGTTGGGCAGTCTGCTGACGGTGACGGTGGGAGGCCTGGTGGGACTCGTGGCCGGAGTCATGGGCGGGTTCTGGGATCGTCTCTTGATGCGTGTCGCCGAGCTCGTCATGGCGCTCCCAGCCATTTACCTCATCCTCGCATTCAGAAACCTTTTTCCCGACGCCTTGTCTGCGACCGTCTCCGCCACCATCGTCGTAGCAACCCTGGCCTTCGTAGCCTGGAGCGGCATTGCCCGGCTCGTTCGGAGTCAGGTTCTCACCCTGCGAGAGCACGAGTTCGTGTCTGCGGCCCTTGCCGCTGGTGCTCGACGTCGCTGGCTCATTCTGCGTCATCTGCTGCCCAACCTGGTTCCGTTTCTCCTCCTACAGCTCGGCATCACGTTCCCGTACTTCCTTCTCGGCGAAGCGACGTTGTCCTTCCTCGGCCTGGGACTGCCGGACCCCTGGCCGAGCTGGGGCAACATGCTGTCCACGGCGACCGCAGCGGCGGGTGCCTACTGGTGGCTCTGGGCCGCCCCTGCTGCTGCCCTCACGTTGTCGGTCCTGGGCGCCAACCTTCTGCTCGAAGGGTTCAGGCAGATCTATCTGCCGGGCCGAAGCTCGCTGTCCTAAATCAGGGAGGTAAAGCTTGTCCAAGCACGAATTCATCACTCAGGGTGCCAAGCCGGTGGGGCCCTATTCCCCGGGAGTCACTTTCGAAAAACTCGTTTTCGTCTCCGGCCAGGGGCCACATCACCCCGAAACGGGCGAGCTGCCCGGCGCCGACGTCGAATCCCAGACCGAGCAGGTCTTCAAGAACATCGAGATGATCCTGAAAGCGGCCGGCTCGAGCCTCGAGCACGTGGTGCGCTGCGGGGTCTATCTGGCTGACATTCGGGAGTTCTCGCGGATGAACGCGGTCTACGAGCGCATGATGCGCGACAACCGGCCGTCCCGGACCACGGTTCAGGTCGCCGCCCTGCCGCTCGAGGGCATGCGGGTCGAGATCGACGCGATCGCCTACATCCCCTGAGCGCCAGGTCCCGAGCCCGAGCCCCTGCCCGAGCCCGAGCCCGGAGCACCAGAGAAGGCAGTTCGATCACCAAAAACTGGACGCCTACCTGGTTGTTAATCGAAGTCAATCGGGCTCGGGCTCGGTAACGGGCAAGGGGGAGCGTGCTCAACAGAACCGGTATGTTGCTTCTGCTTCTTCGAGAGTGAGGAGACGGTGGTGAAGGTGGGCATTTCCTGTAAGTGCTCTCTGGCTGGCTTCTTCCCGCCTGCGCCCTAAGGCTACGGGCGGCGGGCCGCCGAAGCCTGAAGCGAAGGCGGCCGCTCGCGCAGGCTCCGGCTGAATGGCGAGCAGCCTGCCACGACGGATGCTATCGGAGAAAGAAAGCGGGATCGAGCCCTAGCCCGAGCCGAGCTTCTCGTCGGGCACCGCCTTCGCAGGCGCTTCCTTCTCTGCGAGGAGTGGCTCGAAACACCGGCGGCATCTCGCCTCGTAAGCCTCCGAGCCTCCGACGACCACCCGATCGCTCGATCGGACGAGCCGCTGGGTCTGATTCGCCGGGTCGCCGCACCGAACGCAGATGGCGAGCGTCTTGGTGATGTACTCGGCAATCGCCAGCAGTTGGGGCATGGGCTCGAAGGGCTTGCCCAGGTAGTCCGTATCGAGACCGGCGACGATAACTCGCTTGCCGGCGTTGGCGAGCTGCTCGCAGACCTCGATGAGCCGATCCTCGAAGAACTGCGCTTCGTCGACGCCGACCACCTCGGTGCGGTGGTCGAGCTTGTCGAGGATGTCGTCGGCGTGGACGACGAGCTCGGCATCGATGCGCATCTCGCTGTGCGAGACGATGTGCTCCGTGCTGTAGCGACCGTCGATGGCGGGCTTGAAGATCTGGACTCGCTGACGGGCAATCTGGGCCCGGCGCAGGCGACGGATGAGCTCCTCGCTCTTGCCGCTGAACATGCTTCCGGTGATGACTTCGATCCAACCGGGGTGTGAACGGAACACGTACATCAGTCAATCGCCATATACTGATGCATTATAGAACGGTGCGAGCGCGTGGAGTAGGGCCCGCACGAAGGCGGCCTCGCGGGAAACGAGATCCGCGGTGAGAACGCCAAACGTTCCCTGGCGACCGGCCACGTTCGTCCGAACGAAGTACGCGTCCGCGGCGTCGCCGAGCTCCTCGCCCCGCTCGTTGACCGCGGCGGCAAGCGGCGCTGGTACCGGAATGCAGCCGCTGCTTCCAAAATAACCGTGGTGTCCATCCGTCGCGTAAGCCCATCCTTCGAGCCAGCAAGCGGGCTCGAAACCCGGCTCGAGCAGCACGCCACCCTCCAGCCCGATGGCGAACCGAGGCACCGCGCCCTCGCGACCGAGCTCTTCGAGCGTCGCGTCGGCCCGGTTCCGCGCGCCGCGGAGCATCTCCCCGGTCGACCGCGGCGTCGAAGGGATTCCGGAGGGCACGGACCGCGTGACGATCTCGGGCTCGGCTCGTGGGAAGTCGTCCAGGCGATCGCGAAGCAGTCGCAGGGCGGTACGAACTGCGTCGACCTTCGGGCGCCGGGTCGAGCCCAGCGCGACGATGAAGGTCTCCTCAGCCATGGCTCAACTCGAAAGCGCCATTCCGCTCGGGGCCAGGTGGTATTCGAGGATCGAGCCGCCCGCCTCTTCGATAGCCGACCGAACGTGTGCGCGGCGCCCGGGGGCGGCCGCGATGACGAGACAGCCACCGCCCCCGGCTCCGCATGCCTTCGCCGCCGTCGCCCCGGCCTCACCGGCTGCCGCAATGAGCGCCTCGAGCTCCGGGCTCGAGACTTCGGGCGCCAGCTGGCGCCGCGACTCCCATTCCTGACCCAGCAAGCGCGACGCCTGGTCGAGATCGGATGCGGCCAGGGCGTCCCTCATTCGAGAAGCGGTATGTCCGATTTGCTCGAACGCCCGTCGGGTCGCCCCGTCTCCATCGAGAAAGCGCTTGATGACTTCCCAGTTGTTGGCGCCCGAGCGATGAGGCTGATGGGTATACGCCAGGATGAAGCGCTTCTCGAAGGCTTCCGCGTCGACATCCAGCGCTTCGCGGCGCGGATGCGGACGCTCCCACCACAGTGCGCTCGCGCCACCGTAGACCGGAGGGTAATGATCCTGCGCTCCGGTGAGCGTTCGCAGAACGATCGCCTCGGTATCCTTGACCAGCTCGATGATCTCCGCCGGGCTGAGCCCGGCGCGGCAGTGCTCGCTCAACGTTCCCGCGATGGCAACGCCCAGAGACGACGAGGCACCCAGCCCGGATTGCGGCGGCGCTTCGGAACGCGTCGTCAGCTCGAGGGGTCGATCCGGCGAGAAAAAGCTCAACAGGGATCCGGCGATCTCGGCCCCGGGCTGAGTCGTGAGCCCGTCGGGAGAGTCGGCCTCGACGGTCTGTCCTGAGGGCTGGCGCACGACGCGCCATGGCCCGGAGGAGGTCTCGAGTCGCGCCTCGGTGCTCAAGGAGATGGCCACGTTCACCGTGGCCGCTTCGGGCAGCAGCAGGTAGATCGGCCAGATGTCGAGCGTCCCGCCGGCCAGGTCGATGCGGGTGGGAGCGCGGCAGCGGAGGCTCATGCGCCCAATGAAGCTACCAGACGAAACCGAGCAGGACCGAGTACTCCGTGTCCGGCCCGGTGTCGGGGTCCGATCCGAACGCCCGCTGCACCATCAGCTCCACCGCGATGGAGCGGAACTCGATACCCCCCATGAGATGCCACCCCATGTCGTTCACCCATTCGGTGCTACCGCTCACGAAGACCCAGCTGCTGATCAGCCCGATACCTCCGCCGCCGTAGGGCCGCGCCCCGAGGCTCCCGGACTTGTATTTGAGGTTGACGAAGCCATTGCCGCGCGAGACGGTGGCCGTCTGGTTCGCCGCGACATCGATCCGGAACACAGAGGCTTGAATGTCGAAGCCCAGGAACAGCGTCTCGGTCAGGTTGACGGGATAGTCGCTTCCGAAGTCGATGAACCATCGAGCGGCAAAGTCGGCATCCCGGGGCTGAAAGATAATGCCGCCCTTGAGAAAGGCATCGCCGGATTCTGCAGGTTGGGGAAGAACGAGCGGAAGGAGAAGCCAGGCCACCAGAACGAGCGCTCGGCGGTGGCCTCTCTGCATGAACCCAGCGATTATACCGGAATCGCCGACTGGTAGACTAGTCCCGTTCCAACCATTTACGCCTAGTGTAAGGTCGTCACTAGGCGAATCAAGTTGGAACGGGACTAGACCATCCATGGACGTGCTCGACAAGCTACGGGAACGCCTCTCGAATCGCGAGCCCCAGAGGGGGCCATCGGAGCTGAGACCTGCCGCGGTGCTCATTCCCCTCATCCTTGCCCCGGAAGGGCATCGCCTGTTGTTCACGATTCGCGCCTCGAACCTGCGCCGCCAGCCGGGGGATATCTCCTTCCCGGGGGGCGCGGTCGACGCGTCCGATAATACGCCGCTGGTGATCGCCCTGAGGGAAAGCCGCGAGGAGGTTGGGCTCGAGTCGGAGCATGTCTCGGTGCTCGGTCAAATGGACGAGCGAGGAACCATCACAGGCTTCCGGGTCACGCCGTTCGTCGGAGCGATCCGGGGTCCTTATCCGTTCCGAGCCAATCACGAAGTCGAGGAGCTTCTGGAAGTCCCGCTCGAGGCTCTGAACGACGAGCACACCCTCGAGATCGAATACCGCCGGCTCCCCGACGGATCGCGCCACGAGGTCTACCACTACGTCTACGGCAAGTACGACATCTGGGGCGTTACCGGGCAGCTGGTGAAGGAGTTTCTGGAACTGATCGCGTAGACCCCCGCCCGCTGCCGTGGCTCCGACAAGAGCAAAAGATCACACGGAACCTCGGAAATTCGGAAACCCGGAAACAAGGCCGCGGAGAAAGATTTGGTTCTCGAAATCCCTTTTCGAGCGAGTTTCCGGGGTTCCGCGTGATGTTCTTTACACCTCGTGGCGGCTTCCCTGCGCGGCCTCTCCTCTGCGCGCTTTGCGCCTCCCGGCTTCGTCGTCGGCTCGGTTGTTGCCCGCCGCCGACTTCGGCGGGCCGCCGAAGCCTTGGCGAAGGCGGCTGCGCCTTTCCGTTTAGTTCAATTCTCCGGATGTCATCCTTCGGCGGATTCGATTGACCACGGTTTCTTTCTCTGCGTCTCCGCGCCTCTGCGTTGAAATTCCGGAAGCAGACCTTATGCGGTTGCAGTTGATCGCGCCCCGGGGTTCCTCGATTCCGGGGTTCCGTGTGATCTCTTTCCTGGGTTTGTTCTGCGCGCTTTGCGCCTTTGCGTTATGTTGTTCCCGAGTCCCTGAAGCGGATTCGATTGTCACCGCTTCGGGGCCAGACACTCTTTCGGATCCTTCTCCACGAAACCGACGAACACCGGATGACGGAGCCTCCCTTCGCCGGTCAGCTCGAGGTACTCGACCCGCACGACGAGTTTGGCCTCGAGCCATTGTATGTCGCCTGGGGCGCTGGCTTTGAAGTTGTCGGGCGGCTCACTTTCGAGGGGTCCGAGCTCGGAGGCGAGCTGCGACAGCGTGCGGCCATCGAGCCCGCTCCCGACGTTACCCATCCAGATCAGCGATCCGTCCTCATAGGCGCCGAGAACCAGTGATTTGACTCTTCCGGTACCAGCTTCCCGCACCGTTCCCACCATGATGAAATCGACCGTCTGGCGCACCTTGAGCTTCAGCCAATCGTTGCTTCTCTCTCCGACGAGGTAGCGGCTCTCGATGGCCTTTGCCATCACTCCCTCGAGGACCTGCTCTGCCACGCGGTCGTAGAACGCTTTCCCCTTCTCCAGTACGTACTGGTTCTCCACGATCGGGCTGGGGGCGTCCTTCAAGAGCTCCGACAGCGCCTTTTTACGCTCGGTGAGCGGTCGATCGACGAGTGGCTCGCCGTCGCGATACAGAAGATCGAACGCCACATAGATCACCGGGTACTTCTGCGCTTTGACGAGGGCCTTGTCCAGGGAGTTCGTCTGCTCCCTGACCAGGACGCGTTCGAAGCTCGGTCGCCCGTCCTGGAGCACGATGATCTCGCCGTCCATGACGCCTTCTCCCTGGAGCTTCTCGAGAGCGCGGATGATTTCCGGGTAACGGTGCGTCGAGTCGATGAGCTTGCGCCCCTGCAGGCGGGCGATGCCACGGCCGAAGAAGGCAAGTGCCCGGATGCCGTCCCACTTGACTTCGAAGAGGTATCGCGGCGAGTCGAAGGGCTTGCCGATGCCGGCCAGCATCGGGGAGATTCTGGCGTTCAGCCAATCGGACATCTTCAAGACAAGAACAAACGCAGAGGCGCGGAGTCGCGGAGCGGGGAACCCGCAACCAGTAAAAAGATCAACCCAAAGACGCGAAGTTGCCAAAACCGCAAAGGTTCACGTCCCAGCGTCGAGTTTTTGAGAGCAACCCTATTCGTTCGACGCCTTCGCCCGCTCTTCCACCTCCGACTCCACGGCGGGAACCTGCGAGCGCTCGAGGCTCGACTTGAGTGCCTCCATGAGATTGACCACCTTGCCGGTCTCGACTTCGGGTGGTTCCACGATCTCCCGGCCCTCCGCCTTAGCCTTGATGACGTCGAGCAGCGCCTTGCGGTAGTCGTCCTCGAACTGTTCGGGATCGAAAGGTTTGGTGATCGAGTCGATGAGCTGCGTGGCCAGAGTCAGCTCTTCCGGGTTGATTTCGGGAGTCGCGTCGAGCTCTTCGATACCGGAAAGTGCACGCACCTCGTGGGCGTAGTAGAGCACCGACATCACGAATGCCTTGTCACGAGGGCGGATGGCCACGACTTGCTCCTTCCCGCTCATCACGAACTTGCCGAGGGCAATTCGACCTTTCTCCTCCGTCGCTTTCAGAATCGTTGCGAAGCTTTCGACGGCAACCGGTCCGTCGGGCACGATGTAATGCGAGCCGTGGTAGTAGAGCGGATCGATCTCGCCTCGTTCGATGAACTGGACGATGTTGATCGACTTCGTCGAGTCCAGGCGGACCTTCGAGAAATCCTCGTCATCCATGATGACGTATTGTTCCTTCGCGTACTCGTACCCCTTGACGATCTCGTCGCTCTTGACGCTCCGTTCGCACGTCGGGCACCGCTTGTCGTACTTGACGCGGGTGTTGCACTCCTTGTGGAGCTGGTTGAACGACAAGGACTGCGACCGAGCCGCTGGGTAGAGGCGAATGGGGATGTTGACCAGCGACAGCTTCAGAAAACCTTTCCAAGTGGGCCTCACGGGATTCCTCCTCCGCGTCGCTTCGGCGCGACCAGGCCACGACTTCGAGCGTGACCTTTCATTGACGAGTGTAGAGTCGGGTCCGTCGAGTGTCAACGCCATGCCCCACGCTTCCGATGTGGACGAATTTGTTGCAGTACCGAATCCATTTTCTGCAAAAGATGCGCTACTGGTGGCCGGCGTTCGGATGCGTTGGAGCCTCCGCTCGACGGGGACGGAACCCGTTTTGACGGGAGCTCGGGCGTGCGTTAGGGTAGAAGTGACTGCAAAGATTGCAAGACGATGACCGGTCGAGTCGAGCGGGAGAAGGTCCTCGTTCTGGACGCTCTGGAGGTGGAACGGGGGGCCATCGCCCAGGCTCTTCACAGCCTCGTCGACCGCGGCCGGTCCGTCGCGACCAATGACACCCTCGACGGTGCCGCGCTGTCTCGGGGCGACTACGGCCTGGTCATTCTCGACATCGATCTGCTGGATGAGGATTGGCCTGCCCATCTGGCTCGGCTCAAGAAGGGGTGTGTCGAGACCGAGTTCATGCTCACCGCCCGCCGCGGCGAACGGTCGGTGGAGGAGGCGGTCGAGGCCATGCGGGAAGGGGCCTACGACTACCTCGTAAAGCCTCTCGACCCGACGCGCCTTCCAGTGCTCGCCCACAAGGCTCTCGAGAAGCGACGCCTGTCGGAGGAGAACCGGAGCCTCAGGGAGAGACTCTCACTGAAGGACGAGTACGGGAACGTCGTGGGGAAAAGCCGCTCGATTTCTGCTGTTTACAACGTAGTCGCTGAGCTTCGCAACGTCATCGAGCGACTGACGGTAACTGTAGAGGCCTCCATCATCCGTCCGGAGCATCTTCCGGTCGAGCTCGACCGCACCGACGCTTCCGGGCGCCGAATCTCCATCCGATTGGGAACGCCGCTCACAAAGGTCGAGGAGATCGTCATTCGCAAGACCCTCGAGGAAGTGACGGACAATCGGCAGAAAGCCGCGCGAATCCTCGGGATCAGCCCCCGCGCGCTACACTACAAGATCGCGCGGTACGGGGTTCGGAGAAAACGCTCACCCCAACCAGGGGGGCGCCCGTAGGCCATAGGCCATAGAGAAGTTGTGATGCTTGTTGCCCCGAATCGAGCCTCGCTGCGCTACCCTCGAATCGAGGAGAGTCGGGCGGGATCCGGCTCCCAAGGAGGGCCATAAACCCTGAAAAAGAGGAGTTTTAGCAGGCATGCACTCTTTCTCAAAAGTAGGCCATTTGATATGATCCCAGTGAGAATCGATACGGCCACCTCACAACGCGGCAGACCGTAGGAACGGGAGGGCTTCTTCGAAATGTCCGCACAAACCCTCGTAGGCGAAAGGCAAGACGTGACGAAGCCGGCCGTCGTCAACGACTTCTCCATCCAGGTTGCCACCGTCAACGGATCCGGAAGCCAGTCTTCCAACAGCGTGTTGATGCGCTCCATCTTTCAGATGGGGATTCCGGTCAGCGGGAAGAACCTGTTCCCTTCGAACATCGCTGGCCTTCCCACCTGGTTCACGATACGGGTGAGTCGGTACAGCTATGTTGCGCGCAAGAGAGAAGTCGATCTGCTGATCGCCATGAACGCTCAGACTGCTCGAGAAGACGTGGAGTCGCTGGTGCCCGGTGCGGCCGTGGTGTACGAGCAGTCGCTCGGCCTGGAGAAGGTGCGCTCCGACGTCGTTTTCTATCCCGTGCCTTTCGCCGAGCTCGCCGGCCAGGTGATCAGCGAAACCCGCCTGCGCAATCTTCTGGCCAACATGATCTACGTCGGCGTCGTCGGCCACCTGCTCTCCCTCGAAAAGGACGAGATCAGACGCGCCATCGCCAAGCAGTTCAAATCCAAGAAAAAGGCCATCGAGCTGAACGAGAAGGCAATCGAGGTCGGCTTCGAGTACGCCGAGAAGAACCTCACCAAACAGGATCCTCTGCGCGTCGAACGCATAGATGCCACCGAGGGCAAGATCCTCATCGACGGCAACTCAGCGGGCGCCCTCGGCGCCATGTTCGCCGGCGTCACGGTGGTCACCTGGTATCCGATCACGCCGTCGTCGAGCCTGGTGGAATCGCTCATCGACTACGCGAACGTCTACCGCCTCGACAAGGAAACGGGCAAAGCGACCTTCGCCATCGTCCAGGCGGAAGACGAGCTTGCCGCCATCGGCATGGTGATCGGCGCCGGCTGGGCAGGGGCGCGGTCGATGACCTCCACCAGTGGCCCGGGCATTTCGCTCATGTC
The DNA here is from genome assembly GCA_965237685.1 of Candidatus Marinacidobacterales bacterium. Taxonomy (GTDB): domain Bacteria; phylum Acidobacteriota; class Vicinamibacteria; order Marinacidobacterales; family SMYC01; genus CBDEGF01. The sequence goes on along the minus strand of CBDEGF010000001.1, from coordinate 490,088 downwards.
GGAGTTCGTGGGGCTTGCGTACTACGCAGAGATTCCCGGGGTGATCTGGGACATCCAGCGAGTCGGTCCCTCGACCGGACTTCCCACGCGCACCGCACAGGGGGATACACTGTTCGCCTATCTCCTCAGCCACGGTGACACCAAACACATTCTGCTGTTCCCGAGCTCGGTGGCGGAATGCTTCGAGTTCGGCGGGACGAGCTTCGACCTGGCCGAGCGATTTCAAACGCCCGTTTTCGTCATGTCCGATCTCGATCTGGGCATGAACATATGGATGTCGGACCCGTTCGAGTACCCCGAGCGGCCCATCGACCGTGGAAAGGTCCTGTCCGCCGAGGAGCTGGAGAAGCTCGAGACTTGGGGTCGATACGCGGACGTGGACGGCGACGGCATCCCTTACCGCACGCTGCCCGGCACACACCACCCGCGAGCGGCCTACTTCACGCGGGGCAGCGGACACGACCCACAGGCCGAGTACAGCGAGCGACCGGACGACTACAGCAACAACGTGGACCGACTCACCAGGAAGTTCGACACCGCACGCAAGCAAGTTCCCGCTCCGGTGTTCGAAGGCGACCAGGACAGCGAGGTCGGCATCATCGTCTACGGAACGACCCACTGGGCTATCGTCGAGTCTCGCGACCAGCTTCTGAACGAGGAAGAGTTGAAGACAAGCTATATGCGTGTTCGCGCATTGCCGTTCAACGAAGAGCTCGAGAAGTTCATCGAAGCCCACCAGCGGATCTACGTCGTCGAGCAGAATCGCGACGCCCAGATGTGTCAGATCATCCGAATGGAGCTGGGCCATCGACCGGATCTCCTCGGTCGACTTCGCAGTATCCTGAACTACGATGGCCTGCCCATCGACGCCCGTACCGTCACTGAAGATATCGTCGCGCAGGAGAAGCGTTCCTGAAGCCGAGCCGCTCGAATCGAGGAATACCATGTCAACCAGCGTTAAAGAGCCACCCACTCCACCGAAGAGAGTCAACCGGCTGGGGCTTCCGCAGACGGCCTACAAGGGAAAGCCGTCCACGCTTTGCAAGGGCTGCGGGCACGATTCGATCAGCAGCCAGCTCATCAAGGCGCTCTACGAATACGGCGTCGAGCCCCACCGTGTGGCGAAGCTCTCCGGAATCGGCTGCTCGTCCAAGACCCCGGCATATTTTCTGAGCCAGAGTCACGGGTTCAATGCCGTCCACGGCAGAATGCCGTCCGTCGCGACCGGCACCGTTCTTGCCAATCGGGACTTGATTGCGGTGGGGGTTTCTGGTGACGGCGATACCGCCTCCATCGGCGTCGGCCAGTTCCTGCATCTTCTGCGCCGGAATCTGCCGGTGGTCTATATCGTGGAGAACAACGGCGTCTACGGTCTGACGAAGGGCCAGTTCTCCGCCACCGCCGACTTGGGCTCCAAGCTCAAGACGGGAGTGGTCAACGAGCTTCCGCCCATCGATCTGTGCGGGATGGCGGTGGAGCTCGGGGCGACCTACGTCGCCCGCTCGTTCGCCGGAGATCCGAAGCAGGTGGTGACCCTCCTCAAGGGCGCTTTCGCGCACAACGGAACGGCCGTCCTCGACATCATCAGCCCCTGTGTCACGTTCAACAACCACGCCGGCTCGACGAAGAGCTACACCTGGGGCAAGGAGAACGAAGAGGTGATCCACGAGATCGATTTCATCCCGTTCTTCGATGAGATCGAGGTGGAGTACGACGAGGGGACGACGAAAGAAGTGCGGATGCACGATGGATCACACATCGTGCTGAAGAAGCTGGACATGGACTACGACCCGACCGATCGCCGGCGCGCGAACGAGCTTCTCCTCCAGGCGCATGATGCGCAGCACTTCCTCACCGGGCTCCTCTACGTGGACACCGAGAAGGAGAACTTCCTCGAGCTGCTCGGCATGGTCGAAGAGCCGCTGGCCACGCTGCCCCTGGAGAAAATTCGACCGCCCAAGGAAGCGCTGGACGAGATTATGGAGTCTCTGAAGTAGAAGTCGCAAGCCAATAGCTAATAGCTAGCGAATGTGTACGGTGACCTCTCCGACAATCTGCCGCTTGATGATGTCCCCGAAGACGTGCTGCTGCACGTCGTCGTTCCCCAGGTTGGTGAACCTGACGGCGGCCGAGAGCCGCTGGTCGGCGAAGCGGACCCCGAAAGTGCCGTTGATGAGCGCGAACGATTCCGTGGGTCCGTCGAAGCGGACGTCGAGCACGTCCTGCCAGAATGCGCTGTCCTGGTAGGCCAGGCTGAGACTTCCGAAGTAGCGATCGGCGTTGAAGTTCACGCCAACGTTGAACCGGTTCTTCGGCGGGAGGTTGACCTCACTCAGGTCGAATCCGATGGGTTCCGGCTCGGCCTGCCAGGAGTAATTGCCGTAGACGCTCCATTCTCGGTTGATCCGTGCGTTGAGCGAGAGCTCGACGCCTTTGTCGATGAGCTTTTCGAAGTTCCGATACGAAAGCTCCGATGGGAGCCCGGCACCGGCCTGGATCAACAGATCCAGGATGAACGGTGGCAGGGGCCAGCCGGGAGGCGGGTTCTGGCTGGAGTACGTATCCACCGTGGTGAAGAGAATGCTGTCACGGGTGTCGTTGTAATAAAAGGAAATGCCTGCGGTGTAGCGACGCGCAAACGTCCCGGTGTAGCCCACTTCGTAGGCGGTCATCGATTCTTCATCCAGCCCTTCGTTGCCGAGAGCGAGCAGCGGAAAGATGTACTGCACGCCCGACAATCTGGGATCGATGGCCCCGAGGTTGATCTGGTTCAGAACCGCTGTCTGCAGGAAGTTGTTGACGAAAGACGGTGCCCGGAACGCCCGGTTCACGGAGACCCGAATCGTATGGTCGGGGTCGGGCTTGATGAGAAACGTCGTGCGGGGCGACACGATGGCCTTGTCGAGGATGCTGAAGCGATCGACCCGCGCGCCGAGAACCCACCGAAACTTGTCGTTGATGAACCATTCGTCCTGCAGGTAGGCACCGAACTCGTTCCGATTGTCGCCGCGGGGCGCGATCGAAAGCTCGAAGGTGTTGTAGCGCACGTTGCCCCCGTAGTTGAGCAGGTGCTTGCCGCCGACGATCTGCGAGTTCGATACGTTGAAATCGAGGGTCGTGGTGTCGAAAAAGAAGTTGATCGGCTGGCCGTCCGGTCCGATGGCCAGAAGCGCGGGTGCGTCGCCATCGAGGAGATTGGTAAAGAACTCGACCTTCCAGTTGTCGCGACGGTACTTGACCTGCCCGTAGCTGGCAGCGGTGCCGCTCTGGATGTCGAACGGTCCGATGCCAGTGAGAATGATGCCCGAGGTGCCCCCGTAGCCTCCGGAGAATGAGAGCTTCTGCCTTCCGTCAGGGAAATCGTAGTCGACGCGGCCGTCGAACTTGGGCTGCGTGGTGCTCGAGTTGGGGTAGGGAGGGTAGGGCGTCATGAAGGGGTTATCGATGTTGCCCGTGGGGCGAGCGAAAGGATCGGAGAAGTGGAAGCCGCCCGAGAGTTTGTAGGCCCAGCGATCGTTGACCGCCTGGGCATGTGAGAGGTTCAGGGTATAGGTCTGTCCCCGGTCCCCCTCGTCTCCGGTGCCGCACCGGTCGCACTTGCGGTTGATGGTCCCGAAACCGAATCGGACCGACGTCGAATCGAGCTCCCGTGGGGTCTTGCTGATGACGTTGACCACGCCGGTCATCGCGTTGGCACCCCAGACGGCGGAGGCGGGTCCCTGAACCACCTCGATCCGGTCGACCTCGCTCATATCGATTGGGAGGACGTCCCACATGACGAAGCCGAAGAAGTCCTGGTAGATGGTGCGGCCGTCCATGAGCGCAATCTGGGAAGTCGCGAGCGTCGAGGTCGCGCCGCGACTGACGATGTTGATGTCCCGCGCGGAGGTTTGTGTGACGTTGACTCCCGGAACCGCACGCAACATGTCGCCATAGTTCTGGCCGCCCGCGTTCTCGATGATATCGGAGGTCAGCACGCTCACCGTGGCAGGCGCATTGAGCAGTGTTTCCTCCACGCGGGAGGCGGTGACCACGACGGTCTCCGAGTACGTTGGGAATTCCTCCTCCTGTTCTTCTTCCCGTTGCTGGCGGGCCTGCTCCTCCTGCGTCTGTTCCTGTGATCCGGCGACCCCCTGCGCGGTATGCGTCCGGTGTCCCCATGACGCATTCGCCCCGGAATAGGGGGTTTATGGCACGGGAACTGCTAAGGGGTGGAGGGGGGAGTAGGCTGCCAGCGGTCGGGTAGAAGCTCGTGGATGCGTTTTTGTGGCCATCCGTCGGCGAGCTTGCGGAGCACGTCAGTGAGGTACGGGAGAGGCGGGACGTTGTGCTGTGCGCAGGTGCGCATGAGGCTGTAGAGAACGGCGGTGCGTCGCGCGGCGTCGTGAGAACCACAGAAGAGATAGTTGCGTCGACCGAGTGCGATGGCCCTCATTTGTTGCTCACAGATATTATTGTCAAGGCTTAAGCGTCCATCGTCGACGAAGCGAGTGAGAGCGGTCCAGTGGTTGAGTGGGTAACCCGTGGCCATGGCAAGGTCCGAGCTGGGCGGTTCGCTTCGATGCGTCAGCACAAACCACCGTTTCAGCTTCTCGAGTACCGACGCCGAGCGCTCCTTGCGAAGTAGCGTCCGCTCGTCGACCGACAGCTCCCTCGCATCGGCCAGGCGTTCGATGCGATACATCCTTGCGATCAGCTTGAGCGGGTAGGCGACGCGGCAGTCCATGTCTTTGAGGGCAACCAGCCTTCGTCGTGCATGCGCCCAGTACTTGCTCACCACCACATGAGCTAAAAGCGAGGCGTCAGCGCTGCTCCGCTCGATCACCGGGGCCGGGCCCTCGGCTCTCGTGACGCCTTCCCGGCACTTCCCGCAGGCGTACTTCTCCAGATGGTACTCATGCTCGATGAAGTGCCCCGGCACGTACTCGAGCCTCCGTCGGACGTCTTTACCGAGAGGCTTCTTGAGTTTGCCGCATCGAGAGCAGCCCCGCTCCTCTTCAGGTATCTCGCGCAAGTGAACCTGGCGTTCGATCCCGTCCGTTCGGATTGTTTCGCGGCGCGGTTTGTTGCCCTTGCCTCGTGGCCGAGTCTTTTTCGCTTCTTCGATCTGCTGTTCCAGCTCCGCGTCTTCCCGAGCCTCGGTTTGTGGGTCGAGCTCCGACTCCAGCTCTTCACCACCGCTTTGGCTCATCAGCTGCTCGAACATCAGCTGGAGCTGTCCGGGGTCCACCTTCTCGGAGCGCTTGCCTACTCGTTCCCTCTGAAGCTTCAACACCATCAGCTCCAGCTCTCTCGATTTGCGCAACACCGCATCCAGCGCCGAGACCAGCAGGTCGAACGCTTCCTCCGTCTTGCCCTCGCTTGCTAGACTTCGGGCCGAATCCCGAATCTGCCCCAGAGCGTTGGGCGCCCTCGTACTGCCAGCGCCCTCTCGGCGCGACTGGGTCGATTCGGAGCTCGTGTTCACTACTTACGCTTTTGACGCAGCTGTTTCGCTAGCCCCTTGCGATTCTGATTGCCCAACTGAGCCACCGCCTCTCGCATCTTCGACCAGGCCTCGACTCCACGACGAACTTCCCGTTCGTGGCTTCGCGGGATGTACAGCGATGTCGACCGACCCTCCTCGTTGCGAAACTTCAGGTACAGGTGGGGACCATGGAGACGATTCGGGTCGGTTCGGCACCCGCAGGCGGTTTTACCACAGCGAAGCATGACCTCCGTAAGCGTGCCCGGTACAGCGTTCTCGCCGAGGGTTTGAAGCCGTTGCAGTAGTCGTGTCTTAGTCATATATAGAAGATTAAGACTAATCGCAAAAAGCAAGAAAGTCAAGTCCCTGCTGCGTTCTTGGGAAGAAAATCAGCCCTTCAACCGTGAAGGGCGACTCTCTTCTCCTCAGCTCGCTGATACCATCGCTTCCGGCGTCGAGCGCCACGAAGGTCCAACCCCTCCAGCATCAGTCCCAGCTCGCCAGAGTCCAACTCAACGTGCCTATCACCCGGACGCGGTGACGTCGGCAGTTCAAAGGTCCCTCGCTCCAGCCTCTTGTACAGCAAAACGTACCCCGTCCGATCCCAAGCGAGGATCTTCACACGATTCTGACGCCGATTCAGAAACACGAACAGATGACCGCTCAGGGGCGATTGACCGATCACACTCCGCGTCGCTGCAGCCAGCCCGTCAAAGCCGCGACGCAGGTCCATCGGCTCCGCCGCAACGTAGATCCTCACAGACGATGGGAGCATCCACATCACGCTCGACCTTCTAGAACTTCGAGCACCCGACCCAGCTCCTCAGATGAGAACCCCTCACGCACTCGTACGCGCCTGCCGTCCAACAACACCACCTCGATCGCGTCCCTCTCGCCTCCTCGCTCGCCTTCTCGCTCGCCTCCCACCAGGCGAACCGGATGAAACCGTACACTCCCCCTCGACCCGCCTTGCAGTCGCTCCGACCACCGAACCAGCCGCTGGGAGGTCAACCCGTACTCCCTGGCGAACTCCGAGACACGCTTCCCACTACGCTGCCATGACGACACAACATTCCGCGCATCCGCCTCTGCCCAGCGCCGCTTCCCTATCACTTTCGATATCCCCGCTGTCCTTCGCTTCGACATCTCTTGCCTCCTTCGTCCCCCGCCTCCAGTGGCGAGCACACAAAGGATGCCTCGGGAGCGACGTATCGGGAACATGGTGGGAGCGGACGCTTACCCTGCGCGAGCAGAAACGAAAGTGAGCTGATGATTGCGAGGTTATTGCGGCGCATGACCCCTCCTTCCCGGATGCGATCGGGACCATCCCGACCGGCGCCTTTATTCCACATTCGGTACACCCTACGCAACGCCGCCGGGCGGGCCGGGCACTTAGGGACTTTTCGTGCCTATAATTATCGAGCCGTATCGCGTGACTCGCCGGTCGAGCGGCCGTGGCCCTGGGAGGACTAGTCGGAAGATGCCTGACACGACGGAGAAGGACGTACTCGGGAAGCTCGAGGGACTGCGATATGCGGACCTCGGTCGGGACGTGGTGTCCCTCGGCCTGGTCAAGAACATTCGCATCTGTGCGCCCATTTTGAGCCTGGACATCGAGCTCCCGAACCCCGCGAGCGGTGCGAAGGAGCAGCTCAAAAAGGAGGCCGAGGCGGCTCTTCTGACGCTTCCCGGGATCGAGGAGGTCCACGTCGCCATCACGTGGAGCGTGACGGCCTCTCCCGATGGCGCGAACCGCGTGCTTCCCAACGGCCAGGTCATGCCTGGTCCGCAGAAGCCTCCCGGGGTCAAGAACCTGATCGCCATTGCCTCGGGAAAAGGCGGCGTCGGCAAGTCCACCGTGGCGGCCAACCTCGCGGTCGCGCTCGCCGGTACGGGAGCTTCGGTTGGGCTCTGTGACGCGGACGTCTATGGACCGTCTCAGTCGACGATGCTCGGCGTCGACGACAGGCCAGAGGCCGATGCCGACAAGCGGTTGGTACCCATCGAGGCCCACGGGGTCCGGATGATGTCGATGGGGCTCCTTACCACCAGCGAGACCCCGGTCATCTGGCGCGGCCCGATGGCGACCAAGCTCATCCAGCAGTTCATGATGGGGGTGGCCTGGGGCGAGCTGGACTACCTGATCATCGACCTCCCGCCCGGCACCGGAGACGTACCGCTCACCCTTACCCAGAGCGTGCCGCTCACCGGAGCGGTCATCGTCACGACCCCCCAGGACGTGGCTCGTACGATTGCCGAAAAGGGCCTTCGTATGTTCGAGCCCGTCCAGGTCCCCGTTCTCGGCATCATCGAGAACATGAGCTACTTCGTCTGCTCGCACTGCGACGAGCGCACCTACATCTTCCGTCAAGGGGGCGGCGAGCGAATCTCCGAAGAGCTCGGGTTGCCGTTTCTCGGCGGAATTCCCCTCGATCCGGAGGTGGTGATCGCTGGTGACGAGGGTGAGCCGATTGTTCGCCGGAACTCCGAAGCGCCCGCATCGAAGGCCTACGACGACATCGTCCGTCGCGTCGCCGCGGCGGTGGCGCGGGTGAATTTCGAAAGCGGCGGAGGTGCGCAGCCGAAGGAGATCCGGGTCGAGGACGGCCGGCTCCGCATCGATTGGGCGGACGACACCAGCTCGGATTTTCCTTTCGACTACCTCCGCAACCGCTGTCCGTGCGCGGTGTGCGTCGACGAATGGACGGGCGAGCGCAAGAATCTCGTGCTGCTGCCGCTCGCCGATCTCAGGCCCTCCGGCATCAACCCGGTCGGGAACTACGCGATCCAGATCTCGTGGTCGGACGGCCACTCGACGGGAATCTACAGCTTCCGGTACCTGCGCGAGCTCGACGAACAGCGTAAGTCGAAGGAAAAAGAGACCGTCACCTGACTGGCCTACACGTCGGTGCTGGCGATGACCTCGATCTCGATCCGGGCGTCCTTGGGGAGCCGGGCGGCCTGCACCGCCGCGCGGGCAGGCGGGATACCCTCCCCGAAGTAGCTCGCGTAGACTTCGTTCATCGCTGCAAAATCGTTCATGTCGGCAAGAAAAATGCCGGTTTTGACGACGTTGGCCGTCGTCATCCCCGCCTCTTGCAGAATCGCGACGACGCTGTCCATGCAGCGCCTGGTGAGCTCGCCGATGTCCCCCTGAAGCATCTCACCAGTCTTCGGATCCAGGGGCACCTGACCGGAAACGAACAGAAAGTTTCCGGCCTGGACCGCCTGGCTGTAGGCTCCGATCGGAGCGGGAGCATCATCACTGCGAATGGCTTTCTTCATAATCGGCTGTTTCCTCCGTCAGCATTCAGCATCCAGGAAGCTCAGACCCCCTCACTTAGCCTCCCGCCTTCGCCAAGGCTTCGGCGAGGCTCGCCGAAGTCGGCTTCGCCACGAAGGCGGCTCCCCGGCGGGGAGAGGAACGCGCGAGAGTTCTCCCGTTCGAGCTCGAGTTCAGCGCTCTCGCGGTCCGGATGGATCCTTCTGCGTCCCCTGGATGCTGGATGCCGGATGCTGGAGGCCGATTCTACCGCGCGCGCGGCCGTACGATGTCGAGGACGCCTTCCACCGAGCGGAGCGAGCGCGTGATCTTCTCCAGCTCCCGGGCGTTGTTGATCGCCACCGTCACGTCGATGGAGCCCTTGCGGTCCTCGAACGTCTTCGCCTCGACGTTCCGGATGTCGACGTTGATATCGGCGATGATGGAGGTGATGTCCGCGAGGATACCCTTGCGATCCTCCACGTTCACGGACAGCGTGATGTCGTATTTCGTCTCCTGGTCGCCCTGCCAGGAGACGTCGATCCGGCGGTCGTTGTCCAGCATGAGATTGAGAAGATTCGCGCACTTCGAGGCATGGACCGAAACACCCTTGCCCCGGGTGATATAGCCGGTAATGGGCTCGCCGGGGATCGGATTGCAGCACTTGGCACGGTAGACCATGAGGTCGTCCATGCCATTGACCTTGATCTTGTCCTGCGAGCCGCGCAGGACACGTCGAACCGCCCGCGCCAGGCTGGCGCCCGCGCCGGGTCGCTCGTCCATCTTCTCCTCGGGCACGAAGCGAGCGATGATCTGGCGAGGGAAGACTTTACCGTAGCCCACCGCCGCGAACAGATCATCGGCTTTCGAGCCCCCGTAGTCCTTCACGACTTCGGGAAACGACTCCGAGTCCGTAATCTGCTTCAGGCTCAGTCCTACCCGGGCCGATTCCTTCTCGAGCACCTTCCGGCCGATCTCTATGCTCCGTTGCTTCTCGGCAACGTTCAGGAAGTTCCGGATCTTGCTTCGGGCCCGGGAGGTCACCACGAACGCCAGCCAGTCCCGGCTCGGACGGTGCCCTTTCGAGGTCAGAATCTCGATGATGTCGCCGTTCCGAAGCTTGTAGCGAAGCGGCACCATGAGTCCGTTGACCCGCGCTCCAACGCAATGATGGCCGATGTCGGTGTGAATGTGATAGGCAAAGTCCACGGGTGTGGCGCCCCTTGGAAGGGACTTCACGTTGCCCTTCGGCGTGAAGCAGTAGACCTCGTCGGGGTACAGGTCGAGCTTGAGATTGTTAAGGAACTCGTGAGGATCCCTGACCTCCTGCTGCCAGTCGAGAATCTGCCGGAGCCAGGCGAAATTCTTGACGTCCGCTTCCTCGAAGGGACGCCCCTCTTTGTACTTCCAGTGCGTGGCAATGCCCTGCTCGGCCACGCGGTGCATCTCCGGAGTTCTAATCTGAACCTCGAATGGAACTCCGACATCCGTAATCACGCTAGTGTGGAGCGATCGGTAGCCATTGGGTCTCGGCATCGCGATGAAGTCCTTGATGCGGCCGGGGACCGGGCGCCACGTGTTGTGGATGATTCCGAGCGTTCCATAGCAGTTTTTGATGCTGTCGGTGACGATTCTCAAAGCGATGAAGTCGTAGACCTGGTCGAGCTCGATCCGCTGGCGCTTCATCTTCGTGTAGATGCTGTAGATGCTCTTGGTTCGCCCGGTGATCTCGGCCTCGATTCCGTTGTCCTTCAGCCTCGACTCGAGCGTATTCTTCATCTCCGCGATGAACTCCTCGGCCCACTTTTTCTTCGATTCGATGCGCGCGGCGAGCACGCCGTAGGTCTTCGGCTCCAGGTTCTTGAGACAGAGCTCTTCGAGCTCCGCCTTGATCCGACCCATCCCCAGCCGTCCGGCGAGTGGAGCGTAGATCTCGACGGTTTCGTTCGCGATATGAACCCGACGTTCTTCCGAGAGGTACTGGAGCGTTCGCATGTTGTGGAGACGATCGGCGAGCTTGATGATGATGACCCGAATGTCGTCCACCATCGCCATGAGCATTTTGCGGAAGTTCTCCGCCTGTTGCTCTTCCACGGACGAGAACTTGATTTTGCTCAGCTTGGTGAGCCCGTCGATGATGTGAGCGATTTCGTGGCCGAAGTACTTCTCGAGGGCCTCGGGCGTGGTCAGCGTGTCCTCGACAACGTCGTGCAGCAACCCGCACACGACGCAGACGACGTCGAGCTTCAGCTCGGCGAGTATGTTGGCAACCTCCAGCGGGTGAATGAGATAAGGCTCACCGGACTTCCGGAGTTGACCGCGATGCTCTTTCGCCGAGAAGACGTAGGCCCGCCGGAGGAGCTCCAGGTCACCGTCAGGCTGGTAGGCTCGGACCTTCTCCAGGATATTCTCGAAGCGAATCATGTCGATGACGCCAAACGCCCGTGGCGAAAGGGTTTCGCCACCTCATGATAGGCGTGTGGTCCGGCAGCGGTCAACTTCTCGCGGAGGGGGCCTTGTTGACGAGGCATCGGCCTCGTAATATACTTCGTTCCCCAATCGTGGAACGCCTATTTCTAGGGGGTTGAACTCATGATTACCCTTCGAGCCAGCGTCGTTGTCATCGTGCTTGCAGCTGGCGTAGCGATGAGCGGCTGCGCTGACACATGGAACATGTTGAAGGCCCGCCAGGCCTTCAAGGAAGCCAATACCGCGTACTCCGCCAAGGAGTACGAGAAGTCGGTCGAGCGCTACAGTGCGGTGCTCGAGCTCGATGCGGATGCCGATCCTCGCGTGCTCGTGCCGGTGTATTTCTACCGCGGCAGCAGCCGTCACCTGCAGTACCGGCCGGCCCGCCTCGACGATCCCGAGAACGACGCGCTTCTGGACAAGGCGATCGAGGACTACGAGACGACGCTCGTGAAGGCCGAGGAGCACAGCGCCGAATACGAGTATCTCGGTTCCTACAAGCAGTACGCGATGGAGCAGCTGGCCGCCATCTACCGCGACAACCTGGACGACCTCGAGACCGCCGAGAAGTACTTCATGAGGCTGATCGAGCTCGACAAGGAAACGCCGGAGCGCTACTACGCGCTGGCGGATGTCTACGAGCGGTTCCACGATCCGGAGGACATGCCCCTGATGGAGCGCGCCATCGAGGCGTACAAGAGGCCGGTGGCCATGAACCCCGATGACCCCATCGGCTATCGCCAGGTGGCCAACCTTCATAACAAGTATGGCAATTTCGAGGAGACGATGAAGTGGCTCGGCAGAGCCCGCGACGTGCAGGGGAACAACCCCGAGGGGTACTACCTCATTGCCGTTCACTACTGGGACAAGGTTTATCGGGATCCCGACCTCACGGACGACAACAAGAAGGACTTCATCGGACTCGGGCTCGACGAGTTGGACCACGCGCTCGAGATCAACGACGAGTACGTGGACGCGCTGATCTACAAGAACCTGCTGCTGCGCGAGCGGGCCAAGATCGACCCCCGGAACAGGGCGGAGCTGACGGCGCAGGCCGACGAGCTTCGTGATCGGGCGCTCGAGCTGAAGAAACAGCAGGACGAGGCCGCCGCTGCCGAGGCGGAGTCCCAGACTCAGTAGATTCTCAAGGAAACCCCTAGTAGTCGAAGTTCTCGAAGGGCGAGGCGGCACCAGCCGCCTCGCCCTTTCACTTTTCAATACCCATGTCTCCGAGCACGGACCCTTCGATCGAAACCTCGACGTGCACGTCTCTACCGTTGTGTTTTTCCCGAGTCAACCCTTCCACGGACTCGATTGCCGATCGCTGCATCCGGAGGTGGAGCGCTGGCACGACCCTCGGCCGAATGGACGGAGAGCCGGTGGCTCCGTTCCCGGGGCTCGGGTGCTACCGCGGCCCTGAGGCTGCCGGACGGGCGGTGGCTCGATACCGGCGATCGGGCCCGGGGTTGCTCGTTGTGGCGCTGCTCGCGGCGCTGGTGGCTGGCGCGCCTACCGGCGCGGGTCCGTCGGCTCACTCACGCGGCGTCTGGAACGGCTCCAGGCGCGCGTGGCTGCGCTCGGCGGCGGCGAGCTGGCGAGGGTCGAGGTCGAAGGGAACGACGAAATCGCGGAGCTTGCGCGAACGTTCAACCGCGCGGCAGCGCAGATCGAACGACTGGTCCGTGCCGAACGGCAAATTCTGGCGAGGCTTCCCACGAGCTCGGTTCACCCCTAGCCCGCATTCGCATGGGCCGGAAAAAGAGGATAACCCCTCTGGCGGGCTATCCTCTCCTTCAGGTAGGTCTCGTGTAGTTGGCGCCTAGTCCCGTTCCAACTTGCAGAGCGAAACAGTCAGTTGGACCGGGACTAGCGGCCGCCACCCGAGAAGGCGCTGCCGTCCGACGGTGGGACAATCCCGACTCTCTCGACCCCATTTCCTTTCGCCACATCCAGCACGTCGACGACCTCACCGTACGTCAGGCTCGGGTGTGCGCGAAGAAAGAGGGTTTTGTCGGAGCGGGTCTCGAAGATGTCCCGAATGCGGAGCGGGAGCTCTTGCCGGTCGACCGGCTGCTTGTTGATGGTTACCTGGTTGTTCGCATCGATATCCAGAACGAGCTGGTTTGGATCTGGAGTCGACTCTGCCACGTTTTCCGCAGATTCCGGAAGCTCCACGTCCAGGCCCGCCTGGGTCAGCGGTGTCATCACCATGAAGATGATGAGAAGCACCAGCATCACGTCGATGAGTGGCGTGATGTTGATCTCCCCCATCGCTTCGACTCCAACCGACTGCATTGCCATGATTCGTACTCCTTCGGACTAACCGGTCTTTCTGTCGGTGATCAGCGCGATCTCGTCAGCGCCGCCGTCACGGCAAAGCTCCATGAGATGGAGCACATCCCGGTACTCCAGACCCTCGTCCGCTTTGAGGAACAGCACGCGCTCGGCCTTGCCTGCGAACTTCTCTGCCAGCTTGGTTGAAAGCTCGGCCTCGGTGATCGGGATCATGTCGAGGTAGATCGTGTTGTCGAGCTTGAGCGCAACGTTCACCGTCTCCTCGTTGTCGGGGTGCTCGGCGCTGTAGGACGCCTCGGGAAGCTTGACGTCGACGCCCTTCTGGAGCAAGGGCGTGACCACCATGAAGATGATGAGCAGCACCAGCATCACATCCGCCAGCGGCGTCACATTGATGTTGTAGTTGTACTCTTTCGAGCCAAGTCCAGCCATAGCCATGGCTTGGTTCCTCCTCTACAAGAGTCAGTGCATCGGCCTTACTAGGTCGACTACGAGCCGACGGTCTTCTTCGCCATGTAGTCCATGAGCTCGGAGGCGCTGTTGTCCATCTCCACCGTGAAGCCCTCGACCCGTGTGGTGAGGTAGTTGAAGGCCCACACCGCCGGGATGGCCACGCCGAGACCGACGGCCGTTGCGATTAGCGCCTCGGCGATACCTGCCGATACCGCACCGATACCGCCCGAGCCGGTGAGCGCCATGCCGCGGAACGCGTTGATGATGCCGGCGACCGTGCCGAACAGACCGACGAACGGTGCGGTAGCGCCAACCGTGGCGAGACCGGCCATCCCGCGTCTGAGGTCCGTGAGGTTAAGGGCGGTGGCACGCTCGATGGCACGATGAGCCGCTTCCATCATGTCCTCGCGCGATCCTCCCCCGCTCTCGCTCTGGTACTGGTACTCGTGAAGGCCAGCGAGAAGCACTTTGGCGAGGTGGCTGTTCTTGAACTCCTTGCCACCGCTCACCTTGATCGCTTCAGAGATCTTGCTGTCCTTGAGAAGCTTGGCCACGCGCGGGGCATAGGCCCGGGACTGCGACCTGGCCTTGCGGAAAGTCATGTACCGCTCGATCATGACGCTGAGCGAATAGATCGACATGACGATCAGGATGAAGAGCGTTGTTTTGGCCGTGGGACCCATGTGTTGCCAGATGTCGATTAAATCGAAAGACATTACCTATTTCCTCCTGTCCTCTGGGGATCTTCTAGTGTTCATGAATAACGAAAGTAAGAAAGACTTCTCAGCTCAGAGCGAAGTTCACCGTGACGGTCATGACGATCGGCACCGGAACCCCGTTCAACAAGGTGGGCTCGTACTTCCACTGCCTTACCGCGTCGATGGCCGACTGGTCGAGCAGTGGAATCGATCGTAGAACACGGACGTTGGTGACGTTTCCGGTCGGATCGATGATGGCCTCCAGGATCACGATGCCCTGGACGCGAGCCTGCTTCGCGATCTCCGGATAAGTGGGTTTCTTGTCCATGGTCTTTTTGGGCGGGCGAATATCGCCGCCGACCCGGACCGGTTCGTCCTTGGGGGGCGGTGGCGGTGCGTCAGGCAGGCCGCCCACGATTCCGCCGACGACACCACCCGGGACGCCACCTTCGACGCCGCCTGGGACACCGAAGTCGATGCCACCCATCCCGATCTCATCGGGAATCTCGACCGGCGCCACGAATTCCGGCGTGGCGCTCAGGACCGGCCGCGGTGCGACTGGCTTCGGCCGGCTCACCTTTGGGGGTGGCGGTGGCGGTGGTGGCGGTGGCGGTGGCGGTGGGGCCATGAAGGTCATGATCCCCTCCGGCGTCGGCAGGTTATCCGTCGCCATGAGAGGAACGAAGACCATGGCCGCCAGGATGCCGCCCTGGATCGAAAAGGAAACCAAGAAGCTTCCCAGCGAGCGCCCCGGGCGCGCCTCGGGTTGTAGTGAATATAACAACATTTCTCTAGGCACGGCGTCGATGCTCCTTTCCCGTTCCCAACTATGAATGAATCGAGCTAACCTTACGAATCTTTTGCCGGCGACCGAAGTCTGGACTCCCCTTTCTAGCCTTGCCGAACACAAACGGAGTGGAAACGTAAGGGGATTCCCGCCCCATTTGAGCCGTTAGACACCGTCTCGTGCCCCCGGGTTCCTCGTACGTGACAGAAATTCGAGTATCTCGAGACCGGACCACAGCTTTCTCAACAAGCGGCCACACCCATTGGGAGCGCTGGACGGCCGCGACGGCGTATCCATACCTGGAAACTGATATCCCTGTCAAACGGCTGCGGTGAGCTGGAGGACACCCCGTCCAAGATCAGGGCATCAATTCTATTCGGCGACGGGACGTATTGTCAAGGGGGAAACCCGAAAGCAGAGGACCAAGTCAAGACTAGACTACACTAAGCCGAAGTTCCTCGACCTCAATCGAGAGGTCGAGAAATAGAGCCTCGTCGACGTCGTGCGCGGCCGAGGTGATCGAGCCCTGGGGAGGCGGGAACGGCATCGCGCGCTCTCCCCCGCCTCCGGCCCGAAGTCCGAGGCTGGAGGCGAGATGTAGCCGCGCCGGCGCGTGGTTGAGCCCTGCGCACCCAGGGGACTATACTCTGCGAGATATCACTTGTTCGATACCTAGGAGGGCGCCATGAAACGCCTCGAAATGTTACTACTGGCCTCGTTTGTCGGGATCGGACTGCTTGCTATCGGCTGCGGAGAAAGCGACGACACCAGGGGGACGACCCCGCAGGCTCAGCCCGCGGCATCCGCGCCTGCAGAGGCCAGTAAGCCAGCCTCTGAACCGGCAGCCTCCACCGAGCCCTCCGAGGCTGGCGCCGACGACCAAGGCGCCGCCGAGGACAAGCGGCCTGCTCGGAGGAGGCGGACGTCAAGGCCTCGGCCGGTACGCGGTCTCGCGAGAGTTCAGATTCTCGCACCCGAGACAAAGGTGGAAGGCAACGAGGTGATCAGCACGATCCGGGTGCGCAACGTGTCGAAGGGCTCGATAACGGGGTTTACGGTGTCGGAGTACTGGTACGACGAGCAGGGCAACGCGACGCCAGGCAGTTCGCGGACGTACCGAAAGCCGTTCATGCCGGACGAAGTGATAGAGATGGAGCTGCGGACGGGCAAGAACGCGAAGTTCTACCAGAACCAGTTCGAGTTCTCGCACGCGAACGGTGAGGTCCGGGCCAGGGTTGTCGAGAGCTTCCCGAAGCCCGGCGAAGAGTAACGGGACCACCCGACCAGACCAAGGGCGTTCCCCCCATCGCCACGGCAGTCTTCTCTGCCGCGACCCTCTTGTTGGTTGCGGCTCCGGTGCGTCAGGGCTAAGGGTCTAAGTCGGTGCCTTTTCCTCGATGTCGACGATGATCCAACGCGAGGCCTCGGTGCGATCGCTCTGCGGACCAGAGAGGTCGTACTTTCGAAGCGTAATCGTATAGGGTTTCTCGTCGGCATCCGGGAGTTTGAGCATGAGCAGCATTTCCGTCACCGCGACGTCTCCATCGAAGTTCTCGATGGTTGCCTGTCTCAGCACTGATTTAGTGGCGAGCTTGGTTTCGGTGTCGACGGCCCGTTTGAGGTCTTGAAATTCGCGTTCCGTCGCTTTGCGCTCTTCAACCAGCTTCGACCACTCCTCTTGAATCTCACCAAGCTCTCCGCTGAACTCGAACTGTGGGTCCTCTTGCAGCTTCGGGATGATCTGTTCGAGAGCATTTTCGTGTTCGGCGAGATACTCTCTGCCTTCCTTCAACGTAGCGTCTCGTTCCTTCTCGGCGGCCTCCAACCGAACGAGAAGCCCTGGCAACGCGAAAGGCTCCGTCGATTCAGAGCTAACGTCGACCACCTGCCACGACTCTACCGGCCCGGGAGGGCCGACGGTCGACATGGCAGCAAGCGTGGCGCTGTCGTTGCTCCTGGCGGCAAGGAAGAATTGTCCGATGGTCGCTTCCTCCGGACTACCGCAGGCCCAGAGGCACGCTAGGGTTGCCCCCACTACCAATTCCCTGAGCTTCGTCATCTGATCCTCCTTTTAGGGAACGCAGACAGAAGCTTGCCTCACGAGCTGGCATTATAGTCCCGAGCGGCCAAAAGGAAAATCGAGTATTCCGCAGAATCTGTCGGCCACCTAGGGTTCCGATAGGTCTCCAAGTCTTTAGGTTTACCTGGCTAGGCCTACCTAATACAGGTTGAACTTCACAACCAGCTCACTGAGGCTTGCCACCGGGCGACCGTTCTTCGTGGCGGGCTGGAAGAGCCAGCGAGCCTCGACGAACTTGATGGCCTCTTCGTCCAGCCCCGGTATCGAGCGCACGACCCGCAGGACCTCGACCTGGCCTTTCTCGTTGATGATGGCCCTCAGGACGACGACGCCTTCGACCTTCTGTCGAATCGCCTCGATGGTATAGCTCGGCGCAGGCATCCGGATCGGCCGGGGCCCAACGTCGGGCTTCGGGAGCGGGGGAAGAGCGGTTCCGGTGCCGCCGATCACGCCGCCCGGAACGCCGCCGGGAACGCCTCCCACCACCCCGCCGGGAACGCCTCCGACCATTCCATCGAGGAGCTCGTCGTCGTAGCCATCTTCCACCCCGAGATCCACGTACATGTGGGGCATCAGGATCTCGCTCGGGGTCCCCGGCACGACGAGTCGGTCGGGATCGCGCTCGGGCGGCTCCACTTCGTCTTTTCGGACGTCCATCGGGTCCCCCTTCCGCATCGGGGGGGGTGGCGGTGGCGCGAAGTTGAACGAGAGACGCATGATCTCTGGCTCGAGACCGGGCGACGGACTGAGGAGGGGAACCAGCACCAGGTAGCCCGCCACGACAACGTGCAGTGCGAGACCGAGCGGACCGGTCCACCAGCGCCGCTCGCGGGTTCGAGTCAGGCCGAGTGATTCCTGGAACAGTGTTTCGGGACGAGCCGAGGCATGGCTCGGCCCCGCCGGCTCCGCCCGAGAGGCTGGGCCTCGTTGCATGAGTCCATCTTATCCGATTGGCGCGGCGGCCAGCGGAGGACGGCCGACGTCAGACGCGGGCTCCCACCTCCGCCTTCGCTTTGCGACGATCGTCCACCGGCTTGTCCCTCAGGGAGCGCCACCAGAGAACGATGGGTGAGGCGATGGCGATCGAGGAGTAAGTACCGATGATCACACCCGCGACGAGCACGAAGGCGAAAGCCCGCAGCACCTCACCACCGAGTACGAACAGTGCGACGGTCACCAGAAGGGTCAGGCCCGATGTGAGAATCGTGCGCCGGAGTGTCTGGTTGATGGAGAGGTTGATGATGTTCGCGAGAGACTCTCGGCGGACCAGCCTCCGGTTCTCGCGTACCCGATCGAAAATGACGATGGTGTCGTTGACCGAGTAGCCCACCAGGGTCAGGAAGGCAGCGATGACGTTCAGCGTGATCTCGTAGTTGAAAACCGACACCAGTGCCACCGTGAGCAGAATGTCATGCACGACCGCCACGGTGGCCCCCACCCCGTAGATGAACTCGAAGCGGAAGCCGATGTAGAGGAGGATCGTGAACAGGGCGAGAAAAGTTGCGTTGCGGGCCTTGCGCCGCAGCTCCTGGCCCACCACCGGGCCCACTATCTCCGTGCTCGTTCCCCCCGGAACAAGGGCGTTGTCCGGGATCTCCGACCTCAGTGTATGGATGATCAGATTCGCGGATGCGTCGAGCTCCGCCGTCGCGTTGGTGTCGCGCTCGACGCGGATCATCACCTGGTTGAGATCCTCCCTGTCATAGCGCTGAATGACGGCGTTGACTCCCGCCTGCGACAGCCTGGACCGAATCGTATCGATCGAAGGTGTCTGCTCGAACTTTGCGGTGACGATCGTTCCTTCCGAGAAGTCGATTCCGTACCGCAGTCCGCCCTTGCGCGCCACATCGACCACGCCGAGGATGACAACCATGAGAGAGAACGTGATGAAGTACCAGCGGTACTTCAGCCAGTCGATTCTGGTATCGCCTAGGATGTCCATGACTTTCCCGTTCGTTTCGAAATCAGATGCTGAGGACCTCTACATGTCGCCGCGTTCCGAGAACCAGGTCGAAAATGAAACGCGAGACGAAGATGGCGCTGAACATGTTGGCGAGGAGGCCGATGCTCAGCGTGACCGCAAACCCCTGCACGGGGCCGGTGCCGAACTGAAACAGGATGGCAGCGGCCAACAAGCTGGTGACGTTGGCGTCGAAAATGGTCCAGAAGGCCTTTCCGAAGCCGGCCGAGATCGCGGTCCGTGGCGTTTTCCCGCCCCGCATCTCTTCCTTGATGCGCTCGAAGATCAGAACGTTCGCATCGACTCCGATCCCGATCGTCAGGATGACGCCCGCGATGCCCGGGAGCGTCAACGTCGCGGCAAAGTACGCCATCGCCCCCAGGAGAATCAGCAGGTTCAGTGCCAGAGCCACGACGGCGTTCACCCCGGACAACCGGTAGTAGATCAGGATGAACGCCACGACCGCGGCGAGCCCGGTGATGGAGGCGAGCACACCGCTTCGGATGGAATCGGCCCCCAGACTCGGCCCGACGGTGCGTTCCTCCTGGTATTCGAGAGACGCCGGAAGCGCGCCGGAGCGAAGCGTCAAAGCGAGGTCTCGAGCCTCCTCCTGGGTGAACCTGCCGGTGATCTGACCCCGGTCGAAAATAGCACTCTCGATGCGCGGCGCTGAATGGACCTGTCCGTCGAGGATGATCGCTAACAGCCGACCGACGTTGTCGCGGGTGGCCCGCCGAAACCTGCTGGCCCCCTCCGGTTTCAACGTGAAGTCGATGCTGGGCGAGTTGTCGTCCTGATCGATGCTGGGTCGGGCGTTCTTGAGGTCCCGACCGGTGATCACCGGAACTCTTTCCACGAGGTAGTAGTTCCTGCCGCTCCCCGTGTCCTCGAAGACGACCTCTGCTCCGGGGACCTCGGTCCGACCGCCCAGGAGATCCTCTGCGGAGAGAGCCGGTCCCGCCTCAACGAGCTTGAGCTCGAGCTTCGCGGTCTCCTTGATGATTGCCTTCGCTCGGTCCACGTCCTCGAACCCGGGAAGCTGCACGAGAATCTGGTTTCCGGCGTCGCCGTGAGGAGCAATCAGGGGCTCCGCCACCCCGAGCGCATCGACCCGCCGGCGGATGGTCTCGACCGCCTGGATGACCGTATCGTCCCGGAGCTGGGCTCGCTCTGCCGAGCGCATCGAGAGCCGCCAGGTGCCGTTTCCCTCGCTCACCGGGTCCCAGGACGCGAAGCTGGTCTCGAGGACGTTGCGAAACTTTCCACCTTCGTTAGAGTCGACGCCGCTCACGACGATCACGCCGGGCTCCTCTTCGGTGGCATCCGCGAAGCCGACCCCTTCGTCGTCCAGGACCTCCATGAGCTGCTCGCGAACCTCGTCGGTGACCGCGTCGAGAGCGTCGATGGTGTTCACCCTCATGATGAGGTGGATCCCGCCTTTGAGGTCGAGGCCGAGCTTGATTTGCTCCTCTGGCGGGACGACCGCCCAGGAGCACAGGGCGATGACCGCCACGACGAGCAGGGCCTTCCATTTCAAGTTTTTCTTCATGGGATTCGTTCGACTCCGTACACCGCCGTCGCTGAACTCGACCGGACGGTTGAGTGATTCAATCGAGCCGGCTGGACACTAGTGCCGTTCCAACTATTTCGGCCTAGAAACTCGTACCTTTCATGGCTACATCATAGCTGGTGAGCGACGTTTTCCTTAAGGCGAAAGAAGTTGGAACGGCACTAGCCTCTGCCGGCGGACTCCTCGACCAGCCGCGTGATGGCCGACTTGGCGACTTGAATCTTGACGTGCTCCGCGACTCGAAGCTGAATCTGGTCGTCGCCGACACTCACCACCGTGCCGTAGATGCCGCCGTTGGTAAGGACCCGGTCGCCGTTCCTCAGTTCCTTCAGCATTCGCTCGGTGTCCTGCTGCCGCTTCTTCATGGGCCGGAACACGATGAAATAGAAAATACTGAAGATAGCGAGCATCAGGAGGAGCTGGGGCGGAAATCCGAATCCCGGGCCGTCCGGCGACGTCATGAGCACCGCGAGCATCCGCCCATGATAAGCCAATGCTCAGGAGACCATCAAGTCGATCTCTCGTAGCAGTGCCCTGTATCAGTGGCAACGAACCGCTGAAACTAGCCGTTCGCTCCCGCTCGCGGGGATTCCGGAAGCGCCGCCACCAGCTCGGCCCGGAGCCCCTGAAAGCCGTCCTCCGCAATGGCCCGACGTATCCGCCCCATGAGTCGAAGGTAGAAGTGCAGGTTGTGGATGGTGTTGAGGGTGGCGGCGGTCATCTCCTTCGCCAGATGGAGATGGCGAAGGTAGGCCCGCGAAAAACGGCGGCAGGTGTAGCAGTCACAGTCGGGATCGAGCGGCTCCGGGTCATCGGTGAAGCGGGCGTTACGAATGCTGATGCGCCCCTGACTCGTGAACAGCGTGCCGTTGCGACCGTTGCGAGTGGGCAGCACACAGTCGAAAAGGTCTACGCCGCGCGCCACCGATTCGATGATGTCGACTGGTGTTCCGGCGCCCATCAGGTGCCGCGGCCGGCTCTCCGGCAGCTCACGCGCAGAGAGCTCCGTCATGGCGAGCGTCACGTCCTTGGGCTCGCCCACCGCCAGCCCGCCGATACCGAAGCCTTCGAAAGGGAGCGCGGCGAGAGCCTGGGCATTCTCGATTCGGATGACCTCGCTGGCTCCACCCTGCACGATGCCAAACACCGCCTGGTCCTTGCTGCTACGGGCGGCGGCGCATCGTTTGGCCCAGAGGAGACTGCGTTCCGCAGCCTGCCGCACCGCCTCCCGCTCTGCCGGGTAGCGAACGCACTCGTCCAGTACCATCGCGATATCGGAGCCGAGTTTCTCCTGAATCTCGATCGCTCGTTCGGGTGTCAGTAGATGAAGAGTGCCGTCGACATGTGAGCGAAACGTCACCCCCTCGTCCTCCAACTTGCGCAGCTCGGCGAGACTCGCGACTTGAAAGCCGCCACTGTCGGTGAGGATGGGTTTGTCCCAGGCCATCAGGCGATGAAGTCCCCCGAGCGCTTTCACTCGCTCCGCCCCCGGCCGCAACATCAAGTGGTAAGTGTTCGAAAGGAGAATCTGTGCGCCGAGATCCTCGACCTGCGCCTGAGTAAGAGACTTGACGGCGCCTTGCGTCGCAACCGGCATGAAGGCGGGCGTCCGGACCGAGCCGTGCTTCGTCGTCAATACGCCGAGACGGGCGCCGCCGGAGGTCTTCTTCAGCTCGAAGCGAAAGCTCATCCGCGCATGTTAGAGGCTCCCGGTGCCGACTGTCCTGCCCGGGTCTGTTTCTCCACGATGTTTTCTTCAAAAAAAAATCACGAGTCGCCAAGACAGACCTTCTATTTTTTATCTATAAAAAATCAAAGTATGCCCCGTAGGCGCATAAACACTGGGCTTTCACGTCTTTCGCCGCCGGCGCTCCGGCTAACGTCTTCAATACAAAGCATAAAGCGGAACGGCCGCGCAATTTATGCTTGACAGCCCCTTGGGGGATACTTATCCTACATCTAGTATGCCAAGCTCAGACTCAAACAATTTCTTGTTGTCCGGGCAGATCGGGGTGGCTGAGGCTGCCGACGTAAATGGCCGGAGGGGATTGGTTTGGGTTTTTGGGCTGGCGAGCGGAAAGAGTCCGTGATTGGTGTCAACTTGACAACGGTCATTTTGAAAGTCAGTCCGGCTCATCCTCCGCTCCAACCCCTCAAAGGAAGGAGGCGAGAGCGTGGCAAAAAAGAGAGCTAAGAAAGCTACAACCAAAAAGAAGACCAGAAAGAAAGCAGCTAAAAAAGCCAAGAAAGCTACGAAGAAGAAGAAGTAAAAGCAACTTCCTCAGGGGTACCGAGAGCGGGGGTGAGATTTTCACCCCCTATTTTTTTGTCTACGCATTCGGCATTCAGGAGTTCTAGTTCCCTCACCTAAAATTTTCCACTTGCCCGTTACCGAGCCCGAGCCCGATGGGCTTCAAGCCTTGTTCGTGTTGACCGACGTATGCATCATCGCTGGATACGCCGGGTACGATGACCGACACGTCAACGGGCACGGGACTGTTACCAGTCGAGAACGTACTTCCTGATCGCCTGCGCCACTCCCGCCTCGTCGTTCGTTCCCGTCAACGCGAATCCCAGCTCCTTCAGCTCGCCGGACGCGTTTGCCATCACGACTCCGAGGCCCGCTTCCTGCAGCATGTCGAGGTCGTTCCAGTTGTCACCGATGGCCATCGTCTCTTCTTGCGCGAGCTCCAGGTAGTCTCTCAAGAACGTCAGACCGCTCGACTTCGTCACCCCTTTGGCGAGAACGTCCAGCAGGCAAAGATCCTGCAGAAAGTACTCGGTTCTCGCCAGGCTGGCTTGATCCGGCAGCTCTCTCCGAATCGCCTCTCCGATCGAACGTACGTTCTGGACACTTCCTGCGAACGTGATCTGCGCGGGATCGCGCTCCAGCGCGAGTTCGTCGACGAAGATGGGAGGTGGCTGCGTTTGTTGCAGGTAGCGTTCGAGTGAAGGCTCGAATCGTTCCCGACGGAGAACGATGAGGTACCCTTCGCCGTCCGGTCCGTCATGAACCATCGGCACCATGCCGTTCTGCTCTCCGACCGACGCTACGCGCTCCGCGACCGGGCGCGGAAGAAAGCGACGCTCGAGGATGGCTCCGTAGAGCCCTTCCTTGACGAGGGCCCCTCCGTTCACGATGAGCAACGGATCGAAGTCCAGCGATTCGATGTAACGAGCGAGACCCGGCAAGCGCCGCCCGGTGGCGAGGGCCACGTGAACTCCGCGGGAGCGGGCTTCGTCGAGAGCCTGCCGGTTCGCGGCCGGGATCTCGCGCTTCGTGTCGAGGAGCGTTCCGTCGAGATCGATCGCGACCAGACGGATAGCCGGCATGGGATGGCGGCGTCAGCGGTTGACCGAGCCGCCGCTCGGGCGGGTTCCCGACAACGAGTGGCCGTCCCAGATCGCGATCTCCCGGATGGTGTCCTCCGACTCGATGCGGTCGACGACTTCCATTCCCTTCGTCACCTGTCCGAAGGCGGTGTAGTCGCCGTCGAGGTGCGGCTGAGGGAGGTGTGTGATGAAGAACTGACTGCCGCCCGTGTCCTTGCCGTCCAGAGCCATGCCCACGGTGCCCCGTACGAAAGCGCGTCGGTTGATCTCGCACCGGATCGTATAGCCCGGGCCACCGGTCGAGTCTCCTAGAGGGTCTCCCGCCTGTATCACGAAGTTCGGGACCACTCGATGGAAGGAGAGACCGTTGTAGTAGCCATCACGTGCGAGTCGAATGAAATTCGCTACCGTGAGCGGGGCGTCGATCACGAAGAGCTCGAGCTCGATGGTTCCACGATCGGTGTGGATGAAGGCCTGCGGCGTGAACTTCGGCTCCAGCAGCCCCTCGTACAGGCTGATGTCGCGGTCGACGCCGACATCGCCCACGGCGCTCGCGGGCAACCCGGCGATCGCGACGGCCCTGCGCCGAACGAGCCAGTCCCGGTCGCCTGCCCCGGTCCGGGCAATCTGTTCCCCGGCCGACGGGTCCAGCTCGTCGATGGCGTTCAGGAGAGCAATCTTTGCCTCGCGGACAGACTCGCGAAAAAACGCCTCCTTGAGCGGCTCCACCGCGTCCAATATCTGGAGCTTCGTGAGGCCCTGGATCGCCGCGATGCGCTCGTAGGCATCTTCCGCCTTGAGCCGGCTGAGCAGAAGAGGTTTCGAGCTCTCAGGGTCGACCTCGACGAGAGCGGTAATGGCTCTCGCCCGGACCCGCGCGTCTTCGTCGTCGCTCAGTGCGCGGAGGAGCGCCACCGCACGAGGATCGCTCATGGCGCTGAAGAGCTCCACCATGCTCGTGCGCACGCGCCAGCTCGGATCGGGGCTGAGCCCCGCCGCCAGCAGCCAGAACGTGTCGGGATCCTGATGAGCGAGAGCGCCAAGGGCATGTTGTCGCACCCAGGGGCTCGGATCCGAGATCCAGTCGATGAGAAGCTCCACCGCTTCCGGGGCGCGCACGGTGCCAAGCGCTTTCAGAATCTCGACGCGTACGTAGGTCGTGTCGCTGGTCAGCATCTTCACCATCTGGTCGTTCGCTTCCTGGATTCCGAGAGCAGCCACCGCCCGGATCGCCTCGATGCGGACTTTCTCGTTCGGGTCGATCAGTTGGCGAACGATGAACTCGCACGGTCTTTCGGTGCCGGTACGCGCCAGCCCGCGCAATCCCCACACTCGCTCGTCGGCGTCCGGCGATCGCGAATACTGTTCCAGGAGATCCCGGAGCTCGTTCCCTTCGAGACGCGCCGTGGTCCAGGCCGCCGGCCACCAGTAGAACCGCAGCGTACGTTCGTCGGTGGCAAGCACCCGGAGGCTCTCGGAGACGCTATCGAGCCGGGCCAGGGCGAACAGGCCGAGGCGCAGGTTGGGATAGGCTGGCGACAGCGTGGAGCTCGCCGTATCCTCCCGCCACTGGTAGGGTCGGGGTCCCGACGGCAGCTCTCGAAGGAGCGCGTTCGCCACGAGCTCCGCCGCCGCATCACCGCCCTTTCGCGCCAGTGCCTGGCCGGCTCGGCCCTGGACCTCAGGGTGTGCGTCCGTAAGCGCTTCGGTGAGCCGTTCGATCGTGCCGGATGGCAGCTCGCCCTCGAGCTGGCCGAGAGCAAATGCGGCGGTCAATCGTACGTAGGGTGAGGAATCGTCGAGCAGTCTTGTCAGCGAATAGGCCGCGTCGGCGCGACCGATCCGGCCCAGCGCGACGGCAGCGCGTCCCCGTACCCGTGGCGCCGGATCGGAGAGGCGTGTCTCGAGCTCCGTGACGTTGACCGCGCGCTCGTCCTCGAGCTTCATGATGCGAGCGAGCTTGTCCAGTATTGTGGGCTCGCTCGGCGGCGGAGCGCTCGCGCACCGCGCCAGCAAGAGCGCAGACGAGATGGCAACGTTAAGCTTCATCGCCACGGATTATATCCTCTGGATCCTCACCACCGAGTAACACAGAGAAAAGGCTGTACTCCCGACGAATCTCCCTGTTCCGGGGTTCCTCTCTTCCGGGGTTCCGTGTGATCTTTCTTGCTGCTCTGTCTCGGAAGCTTCTCCGCGCTGTCTTTGACTCTGCGCCTCTGCGTTGAAATTCCCGAGCCAGACCTTCCACGGATCCGATTGAGCCGCGGTCCGGCTGAACGAGTGGATGCGCCGGGTTTTCTTTGCGCCTTTGCGTTGAGTTCTCCGATGCTATCCTTCCGCGGATTCGATTGGCCACGTTCAGCGTTTCAGGCGGGTGCTCGAGAGCATGTGCTTTTCCAGCGTGGACTGGCCGACCTCGTAGCCGATTCCCGGCCCGGTCGGGACAGCGATCGTCCCGTCGGCACGTACCGTGACTGGCGGATCGATGAGCTCCTTGACGAAGTACCGCTTGGAGTCCGCCACGTCCCCGGGAAGCGTGAAGTTGGGAAGCGTGCACAAGTGCACGTTGTGGGCACGGCCGATCCCGCTCTCCAGCATGCCCCCGCACCACACGGGAACGTCGTGCTCGGCGGCCAGGGCCTGAATGTCGCGCGCGGCAGACAGCCCTCCGACCCGCCCTGCCTTGATGTTGATGATCCGTGTAGCACCCATCTCGATCGCGTGGCGAGCGGCGTCGACGGAGTGGATCGACTCGTCGAGGCAGACAGGAGTCTCGATCTCGCGTTGCAGCTTGGCGTGGTCCCACATGTCCTCGTAGTGCAGCGGCTGCTCGATCATCATGAGGTCGAGCTGGTCGAGCTCCTTGAAGAACGGAAGGTCCTCGAGGCGGTAGGCGCTGTTGGCATCCACCATGAGCGGCGTGTCCGGATAACGCTCTCGAACGGCACGCACGATTTCGAGGTCCCACCCGGGCTTGATCTTGATCTTGATGCGTCGATAACCCGCGTCGAGCTCAGTCCCGATTGTTTCGAGAAGCTCCTCGATGGAGCCTTTGATACCAATGGATACGCCCGAGGCGATCTCGGCTCGAGCGCCGCCGAGCACCGACGAGAGGGCCGAGTTCTTCTGGCGCGCGTAGGATTCCCAAAAGCCCATCTCAACCGCTGCTTTGGCCATGTTGTGGCCTCTTATTCGGGCCAGCGCGGGGAGGACTTCGTCGGGATGATCGAAGTCACGCCCGAAGACGATCGGCGCGATGAACTCCTCGATGACGTGTCGGGCGGTGAAGACCGTCTCGTACGAGTAGCCCGGTGCTTCGTCGGCGACGCATTCGCTCCAGCCGGGGACTCCGTCGACCGTCACGGTGAGGATGAGGAAGTGTTGATAGCTCACGCGCGCGAAGCTCGTCTCGAACGGATGCTTCAAGTCGAGCTTGAGCTCGCGAATGTCGATCGCGTCAATTTTCACAAAACAGCATCCAGCAACCAGCATCCAGGAAGCTCAATCCCCCTCACCTAACCTCAGAACTCCCCTATTGAGAGCAGGCCAAAGGTGCCGGTTCTGTTAACGAAAGTACGAGGACGTTCATCCCGTGCCCGTTACCGAGCCTGAGCCCGATGGACTTTGATTGAGGACCATTCGCGTCAACATCGCTACGATGCGAAGCAGCAGCTACGCGGCTAGTTTGTGCTTCGACTGGTAGACATCCAGCTTCTCGTGATCGAACCGCCTCATTGGTTGTCCGGCTCCGGGCTCGGGCTCGGAGCGACTTTGTGAGTTAACCGCAATTATGTTACACGAAGTGAGTCGGTAACTACCCGTCGGCATTCGTGTTGTAGTGCGCCACCGTCGTAGTAACGGAGCTCTGAACCTCTCCCCGGCGGGGAGAGGAACATGAGAATGCCTATTTTCAACGGCTGGATGCTGGATGCCGGATGCTGATTTGTTACCACGGTAGGTATCGACCAATCGCCTCGATCTTGCTCAGGTCGACGTAAATGACGGTCACCATCAGGATGAGCAGCATGACGAAGCCCACCTGCAGGATGCGCTCCTTGACGGCAAGGCTGAAATCGCGGCCAGCCATTCCTTCGAGCAGGATGACGGTCATGTGTCCGCCGTCGAGCAGGGGAATGGGCAGCAGATTCAGAATCCCCAGATTGAGGCTCAGGAGTGCCATGAGGGTGAAGAGCTCCTTGAATCCACGTCGCGCCGTTTCCCCCGACATCCGGGCGATGCCGATTGGGCCGGACAACTGGCGGATGGAGGCCCGGCCCGTAATCATGCGGCCGAGCACGGTGAACGTGAGCGCGGTGAAGCGGGTGCACTCCTCGACCGCTGCGCCGAGGGCCAGGACAGGGTTCGAGATCTGACGCACCACGACCGGCGAGGGAAACTCGATACCGATGAGCCAGCGATCCTGATCGCGACGCGGAGTGAGCTCGAGCTCGAGGTTCTCACCGTCTCGCACGAGGCCGAGCAAGAGGGCCCCGCCGTCCTTCGCCTCGATGACATCGACGAGATCCCGGTTCGTGTAGATCGGCACGCCGTCCACTTTGGCGATGATGTCGCCCGCCTCGACGCCAGCCTGCGCGGCGGGAAAATCTTCGCGGAGCGCGGCCACTTGAGGTTGCATCGCCGGGAACAGTCCGGTGTAGCCGGATTCCTCCTCGCCCTGGGCGACTTCGAGAGGCACCTCGATGAGCTCACCATCGCGCTCCAGCCCGAGGCGGAGGGTCTCGTTGGCGCTGACAATGAAGATATCGAGCGTTTGCCGCCAGTTCTCGATCTCCTGGTCGCCGATGGAGACGATGCGGTCGCCCGGCTCGACTCCGGCGCGGCCAGCCCGCGACTCCGGCGAGACGAATCTAACTACCGGAGGGTCCTCGAGGCCCGCGAGCTGCGAGATCCCCACCATGAAGAGGCCGGTGAAGATCAGCACCGCCATCACCAGGTTCATCATCGGGCCCATGAACAGGATGGCCAGTCGCTCCCATTTGGAGCGACTCATGAATTCCTCCGGGTTGCCGGTGGCTTCCAGCGGATTGTCACCCGCCATTTTGACGTAGCCCCCGATGGGGAGCAGCCCGATGCGGTACTCGGTGTCGCCCCATTTCCTGCCAACCAGCTTGGGCGGAAAACCCAGGGAGAACACGTTGACTTTGACACCCACCCATTTGGCGGTCAGGAAGTGGCCCGCCTCATGGAAGAACACCAGCACCCCGAGCACGAAAGCGAATGCAAGCAGCGTTGTCATCGATTCAATCTACTCCGACAGCAGTCACTCACCTCGCCCGTGGTCGCCGAAGGCGACTCCACGAGCGGATTCCCGTCAGGCGATCGCGGCCGCTGCCGCGATGACCCGCTCCGCCTCCTCGCGTGCCCAGGCGTCGGTGGCGAGAACAGTTTCCAGATCCGAGGCGGGCTTCTGGTCGTGGCGGTTCAGCGTCTCCGAGAGGATGTCGGGAATCTGAAGAAACCCGATGCGTTCTTCGAGGTAGGCCGAGACGGCTACCTCATTTGCCGCGTTCAGCACCGCGGGCGCCGTCCCGCCTTCTTCCATGGCCTGATAGGCCAGCGGCAGGCAGCGGAACCGCTCCGTGTCCGGAGGATGAAGCTCCAGAGACAAGGGCGTTTCCAGATCGAGTGGGGGCAGAGCCGTGTCGAGCCGCTCGGGATAGGTGAGCGCGTACTGAATGGGCGCTCGCATGTCTGTAATCCCGAGCTGCGCGATGAGCGACCCGTCTTCGAACTCGACCATCGAATGAATCGTGGACTGCGGGTGGACGACGATGCGCACCTGTTCGGGCCTCAGCCCGAACAGCCAGCAGGCCTCGATGACCTCCAGCCCCTTGTTCA
Organism: Candidatus Marinacidobacterales bacterium; assembly: GCA_965237685.1. Classification (GTDB taxonomy): domain Bacteria; phylum Acidobacteriota; class Vicinamibacteria; order Marinacidobacterales; family SMYC01; genus CBDEGF01. Next base: position 459,855 of record CBDEGF010000001.1, on the reverse strand, counting down.
TCATCGTAGCGGAGTCGATCGTGATCTTCGGACCCATGCGCCACGTCGGGTGCTTCAGGGCCTCGTCCGGTTTCGCGTCGCGCATTTCCGACAACGATGCCTGCCGGAAGGGACCTCCCGATGCCGTTAGCCAGACGCGCTTGACCGCGTGGTCGCGGCCGGCCAGGCACTGGTGGATGGCGTTGTGTTCGCTGTCGACGGGTAGCAGTTCGGTTCCCGCGGCTCTGACCGCGCGGGTCATGATCTCCCCCGCCATGACGAGCGTCTCCTTGTTCGCGAGGCCGACGGTCTTGCCCGCCTCGATGCCTCGCAGTGTCGGGACGAGGCCCACCGCCCCCACCATCGCGGAGATCAGGAAATCACTCTCCGGCTGGGTTGCGACCTCCACCATGCCATCGACGCCGGTGCGAACCCGGACGGTCGGATAGCGGGATCGCAGCTCCCGGGCTGCTTGTTCGCTCGCGACCGAGACCACGGCAGGCCGAAACTGGGCGATCTGGGCCTCCAGATCGGCGATGCGCGTACCAGCGGCGAGACCGACCACTCGGAAACGGTCGTCGAAGCGTTCGATCACCCGGAGAGTGTTGGTTCCGATGGACCCGGTCGAGCCCAGTATGGAGATCCCTTTGAGTCGATCGTCGTGCGGGCTAATCAATGCTCTATGTCAGGTACGCTTTGGTGCGCCAGGGTCTCTTGCTTTCCCTATTCTAGCGGAAATCGGCGGGACGTCCCAACGAGCTTCTCAGGCCGTCATCCTCAAGTAAAGGTAGAGTGCCGGCGCGGCAAAGAGCAGGCTGTCGAGACGATCCAGGATCCCCCCGTGGCCGGGGATCAGGCTCGAAGTGTCTTTGACTCCGGCCGTTCGTTTCAGGAAAGACTCGAAGAGATCACCGGCGACACCCAGCGCCGAGAGCGCCAGCCCGAGCGCGAGTACCCTGGGCAGTGGTTCGGCTGGGAAGAACAGATGGGCGACGACGAGCGCAGCCAGTCCCGACCCGGCCAGCCCACCAGCGAGACCCTCCACGGTCTTCTTCGGGCTCAGACGTGGCGCCAGACGGCGCCGGCCGAGGGCTCTACCGGTGTAGTAGGCTGCCGCGTCTCCCACCATGATGACCGCCAGCAGAAAGAGGATCCAGTACCGGGCCGCCGGCTCCGGTGCTGCAAGGCGCGCGCCGATCAGGCTTCCGAGAAGGGCGCCGGTATAGGCGATCCCGAAGAGCGTCGAGAAGACACCGCCCAGCGCCTCGCGAGTCGTCTCGCGCCCCGCGATCGCCGCACCGGCAACGGCGAGGACGACCACGAGCGTCAAGGGTGTGAGGAGGTCGGGACGGTGGTAGGCGAGCATGAACGCGCCGACCGCCATGTATCCGAGTGGCTCGACGACCGGAAAGCCCATCACACGGCTCAGCCGTGAAAACTCCCAGAATCCGAGGAGGCCGCAGGCAGCGACAGCCAGCGCGAAAGCCCACGTCGGAGCGCGGAGGATAAGGAGCAGCAGAAGTGGAACCGCGACGAGTGCGGTGAGGATCCGCCTCATCTCAGCAGGGACAACGATTAGTGCTCAGCGCGCTCACTCCTCGTACCGTTCCAACTCGCTTCGCCGAAGGAAAGGGTCGCTCACCAGCTATGGAGTAGCCGTGGAAGGCACGAGTCTTCCAGGCCGAAATAGTTGGAACGGCACTCGTTCGCGCGCCTGGCGCCTCGCTCGGCGCTCGGTGTGCTGTCGGCCCATGCGGGCCATTCTCGCGGCAGACGCGTTGGCTGCCGCTCGGCAGGCCGCGGACGCGTTTTTCAGCAGCCTGCTAGGCGTAGCTGCGGGTCGGCGCGTCGATGCCGCCGTAGCGACGCTCCCTTTTCTGGTAGTCGAGAATGGCTTCGAAGAGATGCCTCTTGCGAAAATCCGGCCACAGCGTGTTCGTGACCCATATCTCCGCATAGGCGATCTGCCACAGAAGAAAATTCGAAACGCGGAGCTCGCCGCTCGTGCGAATGAGAAGATCCGGGTCGGGAAGTCCGGCCGTATAGAGATGGCGGGAGAAGAGAGCCTCGTCGATTCGTAGCGCTTCGCCCCTGGCGAGGGCCTCGTCGACCAGACGCTGGCACGCGTCGACGATCTCCGCCCGCCCGCCATAGTTCAAGGCGATATTGAAGACGAGTCCCGAATTGTTTCGGGTTCGCTCCATCCCGCGCTCGAGCTCGGCGACAACGTCCTCGGGCAGATCGGGCATCCGTCCAATGACTCGAAACCTGATCCCGTTCTTCATCAGCGTAGAGAGCTCGAGCCGCAGGTACTGTTTGAGCAGCTTCATGAGCACGTCGACCTCGCTGCGAGGCCGTTTCCAGTTTTCGACGGAGAAAGCGTAGAGGGTCAGTACCGGAAGGTCCAGACGTGCACAGGTCTCGACCGCCTCCCGGACGGAATCGATGCCGGCCCGATGGCCCTCGACACGCGGAAGGTTTCGGCTCTGAGCCCACCGGCCGTTGCCGTCCATGATGACGGCGACGTGCTGTGGCAGCCGGGCCAGGTCGATACCCTCGAAGAGCTTCTCTTCGATCGAGCCCTTTCGAATGTCCTCGAGAACGTCTTCGCGGCTCATAGTGCCATTGGTGATCGATCCGCTAACTTTAGCACATGGTATTCTCCCGTTCCATGACACGGCTTTGGCTTGCGGGCCTCGTGGCAAGCCTTGCCGCGCCCGCAAATGGAAGCCCGCGACCGCCCGACGCCTGGCTCGAAGAGGAGGTGCACTTTCTCATCAGCACCGTCGAGCGGGCGCGTTTCGAGTTGCTGCGAACGCCCGAGTCTCGAGAGCGGTTCATGGCGGAGTTCTGGAGACGCCGCTCCGGCGAGGGGAGTCCGTCGGCTCGTCGCGAAGAGCATCTGAGGCGTCTCACGGCCTGTGACCGGCTTTTCGGCTCCGGCCGGCGTCGGGGGCGCTTCACGGAGCGAGGACGCATTTATCAGCTACTCGGTCCGCCCTCCTTTCGGCAGAGCGTGGATCATCGCGGGGATCGAATCGTTCCCGCCGAACTGTGGCAGTACGACGGCATCGGGCATGCTTTTCTTCCGCCATCGTTCTACCTCGTCTTCTTCGAGCCCGCCGGCGCGGCAGACTTTCGCCTCTGGAGCCCTTTGAGCGACGGTGTCGAGGCGCTCGTAAAGCTGACCGACCCTGGACGTGTTCGTCTGGAGGGCGCGTTCGACGTGCTGTTCGACCTGGACCCGGAACTGGCCCTTGCGGTCCGGTCCCTGGTGCCGGGTGCCAGCCCGGATCGGGCCGCCTTCACCGCACTGGAGTTGCTGGGCGAGCTCGACCGCCTCAAGGAGCTCCTGTATCGGGATCCGTTCTCCGAACGTGTGACCGTCCTCTCCGATTTCGCCCGGCTCCGCACCCATCTCGTCGCTGCGGTCCTGTTCGATGAAGCGCTGCTGCCGCAGCTGCACTATGCCCTCGAGCTTCCCGCGCCACAGGGCGACAGGCTCGGGGTTCGCAAGGGAGGGGAGCGATCGCTTCTCGACTTCGTTCTCGCAGGACGGATTCTGGATGTTCGCGGAAAAGAGATCGATCGATGGGAGGACCGGCTGACGCTCGACCTCGCGAGCGATGAAGCTGCCCGACTGAGGACCACGCCGCTCAGCTTCCAGGGGCGCGTTCCGATCGTCTCGGGGCAATGGCGGCTCGAGATGCTGTTACAGAGCGAGGGCGGTGGCACCGGCTTCGCCTCGACGAGCCTCGAGGTTCACGAGCCGACGGCGAGCTCGGCGATGACCGCTTCCCTGGTTCTCGCTCGCTCCGTCCACGAAGTTCCGCTCGGAACTTCCGGTTATCCGTTCCAGTCGGGAGGTCTCGTTGTGGCTCCGAGCGCCACGCTCACGCCGGCTGTGGCGGTGCTGCAACTGGCGACGGCAAAACCGGGAGGTCTGCCGCGCGAGCTGGCACTGGAGTGGCGACTTTCCGACGACAAGGGAGCACTCTGGGAGCATCGAGCGCTGGCGAAGGTCTCCGGACCGGTCGCGATCGCGACCGTTTCGCTGCCCAAGGCCCATCTGGCCGAGGGAGAGCGCGTGCTCGAGGTGTCCTACCCGGGCGGTCAGACGAGCCAACGCTTCGTCGTTCGTGCCGGTGATTCATCGGGTTCGGTGCAAGTTCTCGCCCGTCAAGGCTCGATGCAGTCCGAAGACATGGTGCGACGGGGTCGAGCCTTGTTGTTCGCGCGACGGGGCGAGCTCCAGCGTGCGATCGAGGAGACCCGTCACGCGGTACGCCTCTCGCCATCGCGAGTCGAGCTACGTCTTCAGCTCGCCGCCCTGCTCTACGAGGCGTCGCGACACGAAGAAGTGATCGCGCTGCTCCTCGATCTCGCCGAACGGGACCCGGCCGACGTCGACGTGCTGGTGTTCCTTGCCGGCTCGTCCCGCGCGCTCGGACGCTCGGCCGAAGCCGTTCGCTTCTACGAGCGAGCACTCGCTCTCGCTCCGGACGACGACCGCATCGCGACGGCTCTTCGCGACGCCCGCACCCGCCTCCGGTAGGGGCAGGTGTTTCTGGCTTCCCGAAAAAAAAGCCCCTCTCTCTTTCGAGAGAGGGGCTCCGTCCGAGGGTACTTCTCCAGATGCTCGCGCCGGTTGTCGACAACCGGAACTGGCCCTAGAGGCCGTCGCGCACGGCTACAAGCGTTGGGACTCGAGCGCCGTGGCGTCGATGCTCGGAAGTACTGGACCAACATTGCGACCCAACGGCTAGCCACTACCTCAAGATGCTCATGGACGCGGTCTTCGGAAGGCGCAACTTCAGAAATGAATTGTCGTGGCGAAGATCAAATCCAAAGAGTCTCGGGAAAACGAATTTCCCCAATTGCCGAGACATCGTTCTCCGCTACACGAAGTCAAAGAAATGTGTTTTCAACAAGGTGTTCGGCGATCATGATCCAGAGTACACCAGGAAGGCTTACAAGTATCAAGAACCGGACGGAAGACGTTACAGGCTTCTACCTCTTCTCAATCCGAATGACGATCGTCCGAACCTAACCTATGAATTCCTCGGGGTCCATCGCGTGTGGCGATGGACACGCGAGCGCATGAAAAAGGCTTACGCTGACGGCTTAGTGGTCCAACTGCGTCCTGGAGCGGTGCCCCAATACAAGAAATATCTAGAGGATTCCAAGGGTCGGACGATCACCAATGATTGGGGTGACATCGAACAGGCTGCCGGAAGCGAAACGATCGGCTACCCAACACAGAAGCCCCTTGCCTTACTCGAACGCATTATCAAAGCGAGCTCGAACGAAGGCGACGTGGTGCTCGACCCCTTCGCTGGCTGCGCTACCGCCTGTGTCTCGGCCGAGACCCTGCACAGACAATGGGTCGGGATTGACCTCTCGCCACTGGCGGCGAAGCTCGTAAAGTCACGCCTGAAAGATGAGTTCAAGCTGTTCTACGAGCTGAACCACCGCACCGATGTCCTGCGCCGGACGGACCTCGGGAAGCTCCCGAGCTACCGGACACAGGCATCAGCTCTTCGGGAAACAGGAAGGGCGCTGTGGAGGGTGCCGCGTGGCCTTCCCGTTCCGCAACTTCACGGTGGACCACGTGGTGCCACAAAGTCAGGGCGGCTCGGACCACTTCGATAACTTGCAACTTCTGTGCGGTGCGTGTAACTCTGTGAAGGGTGATCGGCCTCACGCTTCGCTACTCGCCACGCTCAAAGATAGGGGGATTCTATGAAGCAGGGACAGACGACTAAGAAGAAATCGAGGCGCAGGAAGGCAGATCCGCCAGTGCCTTACCCGCGCCCGCCGAGCCCGGAGGCTCTGGCCAAGGCCCTTCGGCGCAAGCCGTCCAAGAGGCGTGCTTAGTCAAGTCTATAATCCCCATCCGATGGTGTGCCCCCACCCGGCCGCCGCGACCGGTGAGCTCCTTGAGCGCACCGCGGTAGAGGACGTCCCGCACCAGCGTGCTCTTGCCCGAGCCCGAGACCCCAGTGACCACGTTGAGCCGGCCGAGCGGAAAGCGAACGTCCAGCTCCTTCAAGTTGTGGGCACGCGCGCCCTTGATCTCGATGGTATCGATGTCGCGGAGTGGGCGGGGCTCGCGAGCCGGCGCAGAGCGCTCGCTGAGAAACTGGCCGGTCGCAGAGCTCGGATGGCTCAGGATCTTCGACGGCGGCCTCTCCGCGACGATCTCGCCTCCCCGGGAGCCGCCCCCGGGCCCCAGGTCGATCACGTGGTCGGCGCTCCGGATCGTCTCCTCGTCGTGCTCGACGATGACGACCGAGTTCCCCAGGCGCTGCAGCTCGCGCAGGGTGTCGAGGAGCAGCCGGTTTGTCCCGTACGTGGAGACCGATGGTCGGTTCGTCTAGGATGTAGAGCACGCCGCGCAGGTGCGAGCCGAGCTGGGAGGCCAGCCGAATGCGTTGCGCCTCACCGCCGGAGAGCGTATCGCTCCGGCGCGACAGGGTGAGGTAAGAGAGTCCCACGCGCAGGAGCAGGCGCAATCGCGTGGCGATCTCCTTGAAGATCGTCTCCGAGATGAGCCGGGTTCGCTCGCGTCGCCCGAGCTCGGTGCGCTCGAAGGACTCCAGGAACCGAAGCACCTCCCCGGGTGTCATGTCGCTGAGCTCGTGGATGGTGTGGCCACCCAGACGCACCGACCGAGCGATGGGATTGAGACGCGCACCCTCGCACTCCGGGCAGATGGTCTGCGAGCGGAACTGTGACAGGAAGTCCGCGAGCTCTCCCTGCGCGTCCTGGTAGAGGTTCTCGAGCCAGTGGGTGAGTCCGCCACCAGCGCCGTCGCCGTAGAGAAAGGCGTCTCTCTTCGACTTCGATAGACGCTTCCACGGGCGGCTGGCGGGAAGCCCGAGTCGTTTCGCTCGTTTTCCCGCTCGTCCCTTCAGAAGCGGCGGGACGCGACGAGACGCGAGCACCTGGAGCGCGCCTTCGGAGAGCGCACGCGACGGGTCGGGAACCATGAGCTCTTCGTCGAAGGTCTCGAGGAATCCCATCCCGTTACACTCGGGGCAGGCTCCGTAGCGGCTGTTGAAAGAGAAGACGCGGGGATCGGGCTCCTCGTAGCTCGTCGCGCACTGGGCACAGGCCCGGGCCAGGTTGTAGTAGCGACTCTCCCGCGCGGAGAGTGCCAGCAGGGCCCCTTTTCCCACCCGCAGGGTGTCGCGCACCGCTTCGCAGCACGTCGGGCCTCCGGCCCAGCGCAAGCTCCGCGACTAGCGCCTCGATATCGTGCTCGACGTAGCGGCGCAGTGTACCTGCGCGCGAGGTTTCTTTCACCGCGCCGTCGATGCGCAGCTTCCTCGGGGGTTCCCGAGGCAACGACCGAGCCTCCGGCGTCGCCGCCCTCCGGTCCGAGGTCGATGAGCCAGTCGGCGTTCTTGATCACGTCGAGGTTGTGCTCGATGACGACGATGCTGGCGCCTCGATCGAGCAATCTCTGAAAGGCCTCGAGCAGGACACGAATGTCCTCGAAGTGGAGTCCGGTGGTGGGCTCATCGAAGAGGAACAGGGTGCCTTCCGCATCCGCGCGGCCCATGTGAGCGGCCAGCTTGAGACGCTGCGCCTCTCCTCCCGACAAGGTGTTCATCGGCTGGCCGAGCCGAAGGTAGCCGAGCTCCACCTCGGCGAGAGTCAGAAGAGGCGCGACGATCTTGCTTTTGCCACCGAAGAACTCCAGAGCCTCATCGACGGTGAGCGCGAGGATTTCCTTGACGTTCCTGTCTCGATAGCGAACGTCGAGGACTTCCTTTCGGAAGCGAGACCCGTCGCACGACTCGCAGGTGACGTAGACGTCGGAGAGGAATTGCATCTCGATCTTCTCGAAGCCCTCGCCCGAGCACAGGGGGCAACGACCGCCGTCCACGTTGAAGCTGAACGTCGCGGCGTCGTAGCCGCGCTCCTTCGCCAGCGGTGTGCCGGCGAGGAGTCGCCGGATGCCGTCGAAGGCTTTGAGATAGGTCGCCGGATTGGCCCTGGGGTGTTCGCCCGATGGGAGACTGATCCACGAGAACGATGTCTCTGACCTTGTCGAATCCGTCAATCCCCTCGCAGGCGCCCGGCGTCGAGGTCGCATTCGCCGCGCCACCGGCGATAGCCGCGATAGAGCACGTCCTCGACGAGGGAGCTCTTCCCGGAGCCGCCCGTCACAGCGGTCATCAGGCCGAGCGGGATCGTGACGTCGACGTCGCGAAGGTTGTTCTCGCTCGCCTTCAGAATCTCGATGGCTGCTTCCCCCGGCGTTCGCCGTTGCGCCGGGAGGGGAATCCGGCGCTCGCCGACGAGGTAGGCGCCGGTGAGCGATCCGTTCTTGCGACCCAGCTCCCGCGGCGAGCCGAAGTAGACGATCTCGCCGCCGCGCTCGCCGGCGCCCGGGCCGAGATCCAGAATCTGGTCGGCGCGTCGGATGACCTCCGCGTCGTGCTCGACCACGACGATCGTGTTGTCGGCGTCGCGCAGCTTCTTGAGAATGTCCATGAGCCGGGCGGTGTCGCGGGGGTGGAGTCCGATCGATGGCTCGTCCAGCACGTAGAGTGTGTTCACGAGCGCCGAGCCAAGGGCCGTCGTAAGGTCCACCCGCTGCACTTCGCCGCCCGACAACGTGCGCGATTGCCGGTCCAGCGTCAGGTAGCCGAGGCCCACGCTCGACAGGTAGTCGAGCCGGCTGCGAATCTCGTCGACGAGGCCCTCCGCGATCGGGCTCGGCGCCCGGTCCCGCAGATCGCTGAAGAAACGGAGCGCCTTCTCGATGTCGAGCGCGTAGACGCCGGCGATCGTGCGTCCATCGATCCGGTAGAGGAGGGCATCGGGCTTGAACCGGGTACCGCCGCAGTCCTCGCACCTCCGATAGCTGCGGTATTTTGCGAGCAGCACCCGGATGTGCATCTTGTAGGTCCTGCCCTCGAGCCACTCGAAGAAGCCCTGAATCCCGTAGAAGGACCCGTCCCCTTCGAAGATCAGACGGCGGTGGGCCTCGTCGAGCTCGCGCCACGGAACGCCCACCGGAATCCGGCGACGCCGGCAGAAAGCCATGACGTCGTCCTGGCCCTCGCGATAGCTCTCCGTCGTCCATGGCTTGATAGCGCCATCCTTGATGTTCTTGCTCGAGTCCGGAACCACGAGTTCCATGTCGATGCCGATCGTGCGACCGAACCCTTTGCATGCCTCGCAGGCACCGAGCGGACTGTTGAAGGAGAACAGGTTCGCCACCGGCTCGCGGTAGCTCTCGTCACAGTCGGGGCAGTGAAGGCCCTCGCTGAATCTCTCTTCCGCAGGACTACCCCTGGACTCGCGCCACAGGCTGACCCGTCCTTTGCCGAATCGGAACGCTTGATCGAGTGAGTCCGCGAGCCGATCCCTGGCGTCGGCCGACACGCGGAGGCGATCGACGAGAACGTCGACGCTCGTTCCCCGGGCCAACAGGCGGGGCTCGACTTCCTGAATCTCGCCTTCGATCAGCACGCGACGAAAGCCTAGCTCTCGAAGCTGCGCCTCGACTTCGCCGGGCTCGACGCGTTTCGGGACGGCGAGCGGAAACGTGACGAGGATGCGTTCAGAGCCGGCGCTCTCCAGTACCGACGCGAGCACCGATTGTGGCGTGTCTCGCACGACTTTCTTCCCGCAGCCGCGGCAGTGAAGCTCAGCCGTCTTGGCGTACAGCAGCTTCACGTGGTCGTTGATCTCGGTCATGGTGCCCACGGTGGAGCGGGAGTTCTTGACCGGGTTGCTCTGGTCAATGGCGATGGCCGGCGGGATGCCGTCGATCGACTCGACGGCGGGCTTGTCCATGCGATCGAGGAACTGGCGCGCGTAGGCGGAGAAGCTCTCGACGTAGCGTCGCTGGCCCTCGGCGTAGAGCGTGTCGAAGGCGAGAGAGGATTTTCCGGAGCCGGAGACGCCGGTGACGGCAATCAGAGAGCCCAGAGGCAGGTCGAGGTCGAGCCCCTTCAGGTTGTTCTGGCTGGCTCCCCGGACGCGGATGACCGGAGGCTTCGAGTCGTTGGGCATGGGCCCGGCATTGTAGACGCAAAGGCCGGGCCGGCGCGGAGCTTGCGCAGGGACCCCTCTACGTCAATACGTGACTTTCACCAAGTGTAACCCCGATGCGGGAGCGGTCGGGCCGGCGAGGTTGCGGTCCCGCGCCTCGAGAAGTGTCGTAATCTCGTCGGCGCGCATCTTGCGCCGCCCCACCTCGAGGAGCGTTCCCACCATGTTCCGTACCATGTGGTGGAGAAACCCGTTGGCCGTCACCTCGTAAACCAGCTCCGGCGCCGCGTCGATCCACCGGGACGCGGTGCAGACGCGAAGCGAAGTCTTCGCGCTGCAGGCCGCCGCCCGGAACGTCGTGAAGTCGTGCTCACCGACGAATATTGCCGCTGCGGCCCTCATGGCGTCCCCATCGAGGGGCTGGGGCACGTGGAGTGTCCATCGCGCGCGGTAGGGGTGGGCGACGGGAGCGCAGTAGAGGCGGTAGCGATAGGTCTTCTCCCGGGCGCTGTAACGGGCGTGGAAGCCGTCCGGCGCTCGCACCACCTCGGTGACCCGGATATCCGGCGGAAGCAGGGTATTGAGCCCCTTGAGAATGCCGTCCTCGCGGATGGGGCGGGCGAGTGTGAAGTGGGCCACCTGCGCTTCGGCATGCACGCCCGAGTCCGTGCGCCCGGCCCCCGTCACCCGTACCGGCTCCTTGGCCATGCGTCCGAGAGCCTCTTCCAGCCGACCCTGGACGGTGTCGTCGTTCGGCTGGACCTGCCAGCCCCGGTAGGAGGTGCCGTCGTAGGCCAGTGTCATCTTGTAAAGGTTGTCAAGGGGCATCTCACGCCTCGGCGCTCGCTCGCACTGTCCGCAGCGTCCCAGGAACGGACGCTTCCGTCTGGCCGCCTCGCTCCAACATACTAGAATACAAGGCCTTCTACAGAATTGATGTTGGCACGGGACTTGGATTGGAGATCTTTGGACGGAACCAAGACGATTCGAGTCACGTAGCAGTCAGTTGTGACCGAACTCTGGCCCGATCGCCAGCCGCTTGGTTCCGAGTTAACTGGGAGAGCACTTAGATGCATCATTTTGGATTCTTCAAATCAACGCTTCTGCCGGTCGTCCTTTTCGCCGTGGGCTCTTCGGCGTGGGCGCAGGACGTCGCCCAGCCGGACAGGATCGAGCTTACGCTTGAGCAAGCGGTTCAGATGGCGCTCGAGAACAACCTCGACATCGTGGTGGCCCGTCTGGGCAACCAGGCCAGCTTCGAGGGCGTGAACTCGGCGAAGGGTTTCTTCAAGCCGTTCTTCAGCGCCAATATCAGCAACGTCGATAACACCGCGCCGGCCTCGAACCAGCTCATCGGTGCCGATACGCTGCAGCAATCGTTCAATACCTACAACTTCGCATGGCGCCAGGAGCTGCAGTTCGGACTCCAGTACGACCTGAGCTTCAACAACCAGCGGGTCAGAACGAACAGCGCCTTCTCCGGGTTCAATCCACGATACAACGCCGTCATCCAGGCGAACGTCAGTCAGCCGCTGGTCCAGAACCTGAAGTACAGCCCGGGAGCCCGTAACGTCGTCGTGTCGCAGAACAACGAACGGATTTCGCGCGAGCAGTTCGAGATGCAGGTGATGGATACGGTGCGCGGCGTGTACGACGCCTACTTGAACCTCGTGGGATCGATCCAGGCGTTCGACGTGACGGAGAAATCGCTGCAGCTCGCCAAGGATCTGCTGCGGAACAATCGAATCCAGGTCGAAGTGGGAACGATGGCTCCCATCGACGTCCTCGAGGCGGAGGCGGAGGTCGCAACGCGCGAGGAGGGCGTCATTGTGGCGGAGGACGCCATTCGAACGTCCGAGGATCAGCTGAAGCGTCTCATCAACGACCCGGACTCGGATGGGTTCTGGCTGGGCGAGATTGTTCCGCTGGACGAGCCGACCCTCTCGGACTTCGAGATCGACTTCGACGATTCGATCCGCATCGCACTCGAAAGACGCCCGGTGATGACCCAATCGCGCATCCAGATGGAGACGCGCTCCTATGACGTGCGGTTCACGAAGAACCAGATGATGCCGCAAGTGGACTTGATCGGCTCCCTCGCTTTCAACGGACTGGGTGGCGATCAGATTATTCGCGGCGACTTCGCGGGCGATGCGTTGGGCATCGTTCCTGGCGGCTACAACGACGCTATCAACCAGGTCTTCGGCGGTGATTTTCGCGACTGGACGGTCGGCGTGAATATCTCCTATCCGCTCGGGAACACCTCCTCGCAGGCGGACTACGCGCGCGCGCAGGTCGAGCAGCGCCAGCAGAGGGCTCAGGTCGACGCCAACGCGATCTTGCTCTCTCAGGAAGTCCGGCAGACGGCGCGCTCGGTGGATACGGCACGCAAGCGCATCGACGCGACGCGGGTGGCTCGTGAGCTGGCCGAGCGGCGCCTGGAGGCAGAGCAGAAAAAGTTCGAGGTCGGCATGTCCACGAGCTTTTTCATCGTTCAGGCGCAACGCGACCTCGCCCAGGCGCAGGCGAACGAAGTGCAGGCGGTGGTCGACTACAACCGCGCCATCATCGCATTCGAGCGCGCGCGTGGAACACTCCTCGATCGCGCGAACGTCAACGTGCGTTGAAACGAACGGCACGAGCAGGTCGTTTCGTGTTTTTGGCGAGCGGCCTGCTCATCGATTCGCGTCGGAGCGTGCACTTGTGGTATACGCTTCCGCTCCGACGTGTTCGGGTTTGCTTGACAGACTCACCTCCTCTCACGTAACGTTTCCTACCTCGGCTCCTCAGGTCGCTACCAACCGCGAAGGGAGGTCCCCAATGGGCAAGTCTGGCAAAGCATCCCAGGAGTTCCTGGCCGATCGTCGCAAAGCCATCGTCGAGATGGCGATGAAGCGAAGACAACGCGAGTTCCTACAGGCGGCAACGGGTCCAGACCAACCAGGTGAGATTAATCAGAAACTGGACAGGATGCCCGGAGCGTTCACTCTTCCGAGCGTGCCGCAGCCGCCGACGTCGCAGCGCTGAACGCGCTGTTACGAACCCACCTCAGCGCCTCGTCCTCCCGAGGCAACAAACTGTTCTAGCTTTTTGAGATTCCTAAAGTAAAACACCAGTTGTTGGGGCTAAGTCGTCTTCAAGAAAGACAACTTACCCTTAGGGCCCGGAAAATGGGAACTTATTCTTGCCAAGACCCTTGCTGGAAGTGCTGCCGAAAGAAACTCACCATGCGCTCGGCTGGATAGAACCAGCCAGGTGCGCGGCAAGAGCCGACGAATCCGACGTGTCCTCCGGTACGTGGCATCTCCACGATGACGCTCTCGCTCGTGGGCCAGCCGGAGATGCTGTCGGCAGGAATGAGCGGATCGTCTCGAGCCGCCAGAACGAGAGTGGGGCGATCGATCACCCGCAGGCAAGGGCCCGCGCTCGACTGTGAGTAATAGTCTTCGGCCCCGTCGTAGCCTCCGTAGGTCGCGGTGATCTCGTGATCGTACGCGCGCAAAGTATCGATGCCTCGCTCTCGTCCCGGTTCATAGAGGTCCGGCTCCAGCCGTTGCCGCTCCCGGTACGACCGGCGCAGCTGGCGCATGAAATGATGCTCGTAGAAAAAATTTCGCGGCAACTCCAGCGCATCGGCGCAGGCGGACATGTCCAGCGGAGGAGAGACCGCGAAAGCAGCTTCGAGCTCGGGAGGCAGCCGATCGATCTCTCGGCCCATCGTGAGAAGCGTCAGGTTGGCTCCCAGAGACACGGCAGCGATGCCGATTCGGGGCACGATCTTGCTGAGCCACTTCAGTACTGCCAGCAGGTCCGAGCTCAGGCCGGCGTTGTAGAGCCGGGCACACAGCGAGAGAGAGTCTCCGCAGCCTCGCATGTTCATGCGCAACACGTGCCAGCCTTGTCGATAGGCCTCGACGCCGAAGCTGAGCATGTAGGGTGACTTGTCCGAGCCTTCCAGCCCGTGTAGGAGCAGTATCGCCGGGGTGGTGTCCTTCGGTCGGTCCTGCCAGCTGGCGCGAACGAGCAGTCGCACGTCGTCACCGGCGTCGACAACGACGTCCTGGACGGGGAAGGGCCACCGGAAGCTCCGCCGGATCAGTTGCCCCACAACGGTCTGCCGGTGACCGCCGGAAAGGAACGGTAGGGGGCGAAAATCGCTGTCCAGGGTGCCAGGCTGCACTAGGCCGGCTTGGCGAGAATCTTGAGCCGGCCCAGCTCCGCGGTCTCGATAGCCAGCTCGTGGCTTTCGAGCTCGTCCCGGGCGGCGAAGAAGTCGCGGTCGTTTCCGTAGGCGAGCAGCAACGATCCGCAATCGTCGCAGCGGGCCACGTCACGATGGCGCTTGAGGCTTTTTTGGGCTTCCGCGAGGCAGCAGTCTTTCATGGACTTAACTCGTGCTCAACTGTCCCCCTCACCCGTCCGCGACCACTAAAGCATTGCGCGGACGACCTCTCCCCCAAGGGGGAGAGGTTACCTGCTATGCGGCGCGGGGTGAGCGCAGCTTCCGTTTCAACTCGCACAGATCGCAATCCACCTTCCTTCCGTGGCGAGGGCAGTTCTCCCGGATTCCCATGCGGGAGAGAGCGAAATCGTACTTCACCGGATCTTCCGGCTCGACCCTGGCGAGGCTGCGGGTGATGTCGATGGCGGCGCGCCACGCGGCCGTCTTTCGGAGAGTCCAGCCGAGGTGTCGGCCGATGCGATAGATGTGTGTATCGAGTGGGATGACCAGCTCTCGAGGCGACATGAATCGCCAGAGGCCGAAGTCGAGCCCGTCGTCCGGACGCACCATCCAGCGCAGGTACATGTTCATTCGCTTGCAGGCGCCAGTGTCAGGGTTGGTAAAGAAGAATCGCACGCCGGCACGAGTCGGCAAACCCCGGCCGCGGTACAGGCCACCGGGCTCCAGGGACAATGCGCGCTCCGAGAAGCGTCTCAGGCTGGAGGCCATGTCGTTCGGGACGTACGTCTCTTCGAAGAACGCACCGACGCTCCCCGATATCTCGATCATCTGTCGGGTGAACCACAACAGGCACACCACGTCGCGAGCGCGACTCCAGCGGTGTTGAAAAGCACCGAGCGAGCGCCGAGCGGCCTGCGGTTCCAGCTCACGGACGAAAGCGGCGGGCCGGGGACCCATCCATGTGACGAGGCGCTCGAGACTCTGGCAGATCGTCCTGACGTTGCCATAGGCCAGGGCGGAGGCGACGAGCCCGACGATCTCTCGATCGTCATGGGCTCGAAACCGGCGAGGAAATTCGAGCGGATCGGGTGACAGATACCTCGTGTCGTAGCGTCGACTCAGAGCTTCCAGCCCCTCCCGGAGGAGAGCCGAGCGGCGTGAAGGCATTTCAGCCGAGCACTCCGTCGGCGGCCCACTTGACGTCACCGCCCACGATGGTGGCACAGGCGGCACCGCGGAGCTCCCACCCGCCGAAGGGCGTGTTGCGACTGCGGGAACGGAATGTCGCGGGCTCGACCACATGTGTCTGCTCGAGATCGAGGAGCGTGACGTCGGCCGGCGCCCCCACCTCGAGATTTCCACCTGCGACTTTCACGATGCGTGCGGGAGAGGTGGACAGGAGCTCCACCAGCCGGCTCAACGAAATCACACCCTTGCCGACGAGATGGTGCAGGCAAAGGGGAACGGCCGTCTCGAGCCCGACGATGCCGAACGGCGCCTGATCGAACTCCTGGTTCTTCTCGTCCTCGTGATGCGGCGCGTGGTCGGTGGCGATGGCGTCCACCGTTCCGTCCCTCAAGCCTTCGAGAAGGGCCTGACGATCTTCCTCGGTGCACAAGGGCGGTTTCATCTTCGTGTTCGGATCGTATCCGCCGACGGCCTCGTCGGTCAGGAGCAGGTGGTGAGGAGTGACCTCACAAGTCACCGTCAGTCCCTTGTCCTTCGCCTGGCGGACCGCCTCGAGCGCACCCCTGGTGGAAAGGTGCGCGACGTGGAAGCGGGCCCCGGTGAGCTCGGCCAGCACGACGTTGCGCCTCACCGAGATTTCTTCCGACGCGGTCGGAATGCCGCGAAGTCCGAGCGATGTCGACCAGTACCCCTCGTTCATGACGCCACCCGGATGAAGCTCCGGTGTCTCGCAGTGCTCGATGACCGGGATGTCGAACTGCGTCGCGTACTCGAGGGCTCGCCGCATGACGCCAACGTCGCTCACCGGAAGGCCGTCGTCGGAGATCGCCACCGCGCCCGCCTCCACCATCTCGCCGATTTCGGCGAGCTCCCGTCCCTTCATCGTCTTGGTGATCGTTCCGATGGGATACACCCGGGCGTTCGCAGCTTCCGTTGCGCGCTTCACGATGAACTCGGTCACCGCCGCGCAATCATTCGGCGGACTCGTATTCGCCATCGCGGCCACTGAGGTGAAGCCTCCTGCCACCGCCGCCGCCGTTCCGGTGGCGATTGTCTCCTTGTACTCGAATCCAGGCTCTCTCAGGTGAACGTGCAGATCGATGAAGCCCGGCACCGCCACCTTTCCGCTCGCCGGGATCACCCGCGCGTCCGGGGCCGACAGATTCTCGCCGAACGCCTCCACTTTTCCGTCGGACAAAAGGAGATCGCCGGCCTCATCCAGCCCCTGGGCCGGATCGACGAGACGCGCGTTCTTGATGAGCAGGCGAGTCATTCGGAGCTTCCGGATTCCTCCGCAGCGCCGGAGGCGCCCACGAGGAGATAGAGCACCGCCATGCGGACGGCGACGCCGTTGGTGACCTGGTCGAGCACGACCGAGAAGTTGCCGTCCGCGACGGAAGAGTCGATCTCCAGGCCCCGATTCATCGGGCCCGGGTGCATGAGGATAACGTCTGGCCTGGCGTGCGCGAGTCGTTCCGCGGTCAGGCCGTAAAGTCGAAAGTACTCGCGCACAGAAGGGAAGAAGCCGCCTTCCATTCGCTCGCGCTGTACCCGGAGCATCATGACGACATCCGCGTCGGCAAGCGCCTCCTCCATCGTCGGGCTGACCGTCGCGCCGAGCCCTTCGATGGCCGGAGGGATCAGTGTCGGCGGGCCGGTGACCACCACCGTGGAGCCCATTTTCGTCAGGAGTCTGACGTTCGAGCGAAAGACGCGGCTGTGGAGAAGATCCCCGGCGATGACGACTTTGAGCCCGTCCAGTCGTCGCTTGGATTCCAGAATCGTGAAAGCGTCCAGCAAAGCCTGGGTCGGATGCTCGTGCATGCCGTCGCCGGCGTTAACGACCGACGCTTTCAATCGCTCCGCGACGAAATGCGGTGCTCCGGAGGCGGCGTGGCGCATGACGAGGACGTCGGGTGCCATCGCCTGGAGGTTTCGCACCGTATCGAGAAGTGTTTCGCCCTTCGAGAGAGAGCTGACAGACGCGCTGATGTTGATCGCATCGGCGGAAAGTCGTTTGGCTGCGATCTCGAAAGATGTCCTCGTCCGCGTGCTGGCCTCGAAGAACAAGTTGATGATCGTGCGTCCTCGCAGGGTGGGGACTTTCTTGATGGCGCGGGTGTTGATCTCCTTGAAGGAAGTCGTCGTCTCCAGAATCAGCTCGATCTCTTCCGGTGCGAGGCTCTCGATGTCGAGCAGATCTTTACGCGCGAGCTTCATGGTGCAGTCGTCGGCGTTACGAGACGAATCTCGTCGCGACCATCTTCCTCCTCCAGGAGAACTTCCACGCGTTGATTGTGCGATGTCTCGACCGTCGTGCCAACGTAGTCGGCCTGGATGGGGAGCTCGCGCCATCCGCGATCCGCCATGACGAGGAGCTCGATGCGCTGCGGTCTGCCAAAGTCGACGAGCTCGGTGATAGCGGCGCGCACCGTTCGCCCGGTGTAGAGAACGTCATCCACGAGAACGATGCGTCGCCCGTCCACTTCGAAGTCGAGCTCGGTGCCCCGGACGATGGGCTGTGCGGCGATGTCCGTAAGGTCGTCGCGATAGAGGGTGATGTCGAGCACGCCCACCGGAATCGTACTTCCCGACCCTTCTCCTATGAGCCGGGCCAGACGACGCGCCAGAGGTACCCCCCGCGTGCGGACACCCACCAGTGCGAGCGGGGCACCGCTGTCGGGGAATCGCTCCAGGATTCTGGAAGCGAGGCGCGCGAGCGTCTTCCGAAAATCAGCGGACCCCATGATCACGGAGGTCGCGCGTTCGGCCATGTCGAGTCGCCGGATCCTAGCAGGAAACCTGGAGTTCCGCACGCTAGAGAGAGAACCCGGCTGTGCTCGAGACAAAGTGTTACCGCTCCGGGGTTCCTTGTTTCCGGGGTTCCGGTTGTGAAACAGTCCCTATACGGGCATGCTATTTCTTGCGTGAGGGCCGTGGGGGGCGGCGACGGGGCGGTCCATCAGTCAGCTCGTTGCGGGCCATGCGCATCAGGAGCTCGCGCACGATCTCGAATGGCGCCGAGTCGAAGCGTTTTTCGACGCGCCGCTTGGATTCCTCCCAGAGCCGCTCGTCTCGTGCGGCGTCCAGGAACTCGTGGCCGGCCCATGTCATCCGCTCGGGCCACCACTGCCCCGGAACGAGCTCGTCCGCCTTGATCAGGCCTGCATCGTTCAGGAGCTCGAGGTGATAGTTGACCGCGGGAAGCTCGTAACCCTCCTGCTCCAGCTCCGTCCAGGTAATCTCGCCGTTGTCGGGCTCCTCGATGCTCAGGAGAATCTTTCGGACCAGGTTCAGATCTCTTTTCATACACTCCCTGGTCCAGGCCGCTGGCAGCCCCGAGAATGGAGACGCTGTTCACGCTTCAGGGGGGCGCTCACCAGTGCCTCGATGGATGCTTTCCACGCCCGAGCCCGTGCGCCAGCCCGTGCCCGTTCTCTTTTGCCATAGATCGGCACGGGACGTTGTCGCAGCATTCGGGCTCAGGCTCGGGCTCGTTTACGGGCACGGGACCCGTCGTCTTCAGGTTCAAACGGCTAGTGCTTGAACCTGCTGATACTGTCGGTGAAGTCCGACGCCATTTTTGGGGCTGACAAGGCGCTGCGACGAACTCATATCTAGATATTTGGAGGAGCAGCAACGCAGTCAGCGCCGAAAAGGGCCAGGAATTCACGGCAGGATTAGCGGGTTCGAGCACTAGTCCTGTTCTTCCACTAGCTCCGGCAGCAAATCGAGAGGAGAAGGCGCGTCCAGGAGGTCTCCGGGACGGCGAGGCTCGACCAGAAAATTGTGGTAGGACGAGATGAACGTTACCGGCTGGTTTCGAATCACCTCCTCCTCGAAGACGTCGGTGAGCAGGGTCCCGTCCATATCCTGACCCAGTGGCAGTCCCATGAGATAGAGGAGCGTGGGAGTGATGTCGACGACGGATGCTCCTTGCAGCTTGGCGTCCCGGGCAATGCCGGGACCCTGGAAGATGAGCAATCCGTCCGGCGAGCCCTCGTGGTAACCGGACAGGTATGGGTTGCCTTTGAAGGGTTCCACCACCCTCCTGCCGAGCGAGAGTGGCTCCATGCCGTGCCCGGACACGACCACTAGAATCTCGTCCGGCGACCGGTTCTGAAGGTATTCGCCGACCAGGCTGTCGAGATGGCGATAGTAGGCATCGATGACGCGGCCGTACCGCTGTATCTCGGCGTCGGTCACGTCGCCGAAGCTCTCCGGTCGGTGATAGCGCGTGAAGTAGTGTCCGACCACATCGAGCCCGAAGTAATAGATGGCGAAAACGTCGGGCCGGTACCTCGCGCGAAGCATGTTTCCGACACGGTGGTAGGTAGCATCCTCGCTGAGAGCTCTCGTGAGCGCGACTCGCCAGGGAAAGCTGTCGCCGGGAATGTCGATGGTCAGGTCGACGAAGCGAGAGAGCGCCTCGTCGTCGAAATCCTCGGGAGAAACGACCAGTGCCAGTAGCTCCTCGTAAAGCTCCGGGTGTCCTTGCGGCAGCAGTGCGTGACTTAGGTGCTGTTGGGTTCGTAAGCTGAGCGGAGAGATTGCTCAAGGAGGCCATCGATGCGCTCAAAGAAGGCAGAACTCGAAGACGTTGTGAAACAGTTCGAAGCATGGCGGGCGAAGCCACACGGACGGCTGATCCCGGAGGAGTTGTGGAAAGCGGCGCTGGGGTTGCTCGATCGGTATGCGCCGAGCACGATCTGCAGTCATCTCCGAGTCAATGCGGCGCGATTCAAACAGGTCCGAGAGAGTGGAGGGGCCGTTGTGGGCGAGAAGCGTTTCAAGGGGCACGGGCGAACGGGTGCTACGGGTCGGTCCCCGCGCACAGTACAGGATCGGAGTGCGGCGGAGCGGGTCACGGCGTTAGCTCCAAGTGGCAACGCGTTCGTCGAGCTGCCGCAGTTCGGCATGGGCTTAGGGGGCGGCATGATGACACCGCCGCTCGGCGAGGTTCAGCATGGAGCGAGCAGATGCCGTCTGACGGTGGAGAGCGCAGCGGGGAGCCTCACGGTCGTGACGGCGAGCGGCGAGGGTGAGAATGAGTTGGTCGAAGCCGTGTGTCGTTTCGTGCTCGGCGCGCTGGAAGGCAGCTCCCGAGCATGATCCAGCTCGTTCCCCAGCTGAAGGTGCTGGTTGCCTGCGAGCCCGTCGATTTCCGCAAGGGCATCGATTCTTTGGCTTGTGTGTGCTGGCAACAGTTCCAGCTCGACCCATTCCTCGGAACGCTATTCGTTTTCCGCAACCGTTCAGGCACGGCCCTCAAACTATTGGTCTACGACGGCCAGGGCTTTTGGTTGTGCCAGAAGCGTTTCTCGAAGGGGCGCCTGCAGTGGTGGCCGCGTCAGACGACGGATGGCGTTGCGGCGCTACCCGCCGAGCAGTTGGCGGTGCTTATCTACAACGGACTTCCGCTGCGAGCGGGGATGGCCGAGCCGTGGCGGCGGGTCGGTTGAGCCTTTCCAACGTCTTCTGGTAGCTCCAAGGCAGCCACGACTCGGGTGCTGCTCTAGCGTCTCGAGCGTGCATGGAGATGTTCGTCAGATAGTGCACCGGGTCGACACCGTTTTTTACCGCGGTGCGGATCATGCTCAGGAGCACGTCGCCCACGTCGGCGCCTGCCTGGGTCTTGAAGAAGAGCGAGTTCTTGCGATGCCGTTGTGAGGGCTTCAGCTCCTGCTCGACCTCGTTGTTGTCGAGGGGCACGCCCGGCACTTCGCGGAAGCGGGTTAGCCCTTGCCAGTGATTTTTGACGTAGGAAAAGGCTTTTCCAAGGCGGCTGTTGGGCTCCACCACGCGCTCGCGGAACTGCTTTTCGATCCACTCGTAGAGCGCATCCATCACCGGCCGGCTGTGTTGCTGGTGATATGCAAGCCGCGCATCGGGGGTCATGTCGCGCGTTTCGTCGTCGTTGCGGTAGATGGTCGCGATGTCCTCGAGCACCCGCTCGCAGTGTTCGGGGAAGGCTGGCTCGGCCTCGAAGAAGTAGCGGCGTGCGTGCACCATGCACTTGGCGGTAATCCGTCGCGGCGAGCGCGGTGCCATCGAGGAGGCGTCGGCCATATGGATGACATCGCTCTCCTGAACGGTGCGCTGATTCAGGAGCCGGTCCATGTTTTCGCCCGCATGCCGTCGTCCGCTCGCGTACAGGATGATCGGAGCAAGCGTGGCGTCCAAGCCGCGGGCAACAATGCCCGTGGTGAAGATGCCCGTGCGCTCGCCTTTGCCTTGAGTCAAGGTCTCGTTCTCCGCCATCAACGTGAGGATCCGTGCGCCGGTGTCGTCACTGTGAACCAGCGGCCGGTTCGCGGCTATCGTCTCCATGTGGCGGAAGACCGGGAACACGGCATTCGCCATCGCTTCGACCCGCTCGAACTGCGTGGAGGCGGCAAACGGAACCCCCGCCCACTTTTGCCACTGCGCCAGGCGGTGGTGGGGCATGCCCATGGCGTAGCGCAACACCGAAACGACCGCGTCCACACTCGGATGGTACTTGCTCGCCCAGGCCTGAGACGAAAGTGGCGCTGTGAACGTCTTCTGGCAACTTGCGCATCGCAGCATCTGGCGCTCGTACACCGTCGCCTGGATCGGCGGCTGAGCCTTCAGCTCCACATCCTTGTTCGCCGCATGGGTGTCGTAGAGCTTGCCCCGGCACAGTGGCTCGGGGCAGGGGCCGCTCGCCTTCAGCTCGGGATGCGAAACCGCTACGTGCTCGGCACCAGGGTAGTCCTTGGCCCCGTTGCGCCCGTGGCCCTTGTTCTTCCCTTTCCCCTTTGCCTTCGTGCGTTTCGCGCGACGTTCCGTTGTCGCCATGCCAGCGCCTCGACGATGGCGACATCGCAGCAGATGACGCACCGCCTCGAGCAGCACCGGACACGCATCCTCGGGAATCTCCCCTTTCGACAGCCGCTCTTCCAGGCGCAGGAGCTCGGCCCGCTCGAACCTTCATCGCGAAACGCCGAGCTCTCGGCGAAACTCACGCACCAGCGGATACACCAAGCATGTTTTCACCGCTTCGGCTTTTCTCTTGTGCCGGTCCATCCGGCCCCGGCCCGAAGTCACTCCCACCTCCACCCAGTTCGCTGCCAGATAGCACGTCCCCTCGTAACGCTCCCTCTCCACAAACGTCTCGAGCAACACCGGCCTCACCCCGTAGGCTTCCTCCCAGTCATCGACCACCACTCGCGCTGCCAACGACAGCACGTGACTCGCGAGGCCTTTGATGGAAAGCCACGGCAGGATCAGGAACCGACTGTTGTTGACCACCCGGGGAAGGTTCTTCTGCCGCGTTGCGTCATCCCAACCGATGAAGCCGTCACGCGCCTGAAGCCACCGCGCCGCCGAGGAGAACTGCACGCACCCACAGAGCTCCCGCCGAGGATTCGACATCCAGACCAAGTACCGCAGGTGCGCGCCAAAGGCCACCTTGTGGCCCAGGTAGTGGTAACGCGCGACCAGTTCCCTCCATAGCGCTCGCTCCTCAGCGTTCGCCACCAAGCCCAGCATCACCGGAGCGACGTCCGATAGCTTGCCCTCACGCCGTGGCCGCTCGCGACCAGCCTTCGTGTAGTGGATGCTCGTCGGTCCGCGGCGCCGCTGCTCGTGACGCGGGGGCAACGTCACCAGCCCCTTCGCTTCGACAACCTCCAGGTACTCGTAGCATTCCCGGGTCTTGAGATTGCCGTTCCGACGAACCCACCCCAGGCCCTCACAGATCGTGCGCGCCAGCTCGTGCCGGGACAGACCACACGTGGCGATGATCTCCGTCAGCACGCTCCATTCCTCGGCGGTCACGGTCGTGCCGCAAAAGGTGGGTCGCTTGGCTGCGGTGTCGAGTGCAGCGTTTCCTGCCTGGGTCACTGTTTTCCTCCCAGCCTGAGGTTACACAGTCAGCCAGCGTTTGTCCAGTCCTTTTTTCCCTCTCTCTCTGCCCGCGAGAAAAACGACACACCCGGCGTTCAGCTTACCGAATCGCCCCCACGTTCTCACGCACTACTACCGCAAGGACACAGCTCCGGAGGGTGCGTGAGCTCGGGGAGAGGCGGCCTGAGCCCCTCTCTCGCCTGACGATGGAGGTACTCGGTGACCATGAAGCCGTCAATCGACTTGGCGGGGTAGAGCCCCACCAGCGCACGAGGCCCTGCGTGACACCGAATCGGCTGAGGATGACCCAGAAGGGCTGCGTTTCACGCAGGCTCGAGGTCACTGCGCTTCTCTGAACGAGCCCCAGCTTGTCCAGTCCCTGAAAGTACAGGCCGCGGGGTCGCATCGAGACCGGCGTCGAGACGAATGGAAAGCGATAGCGGTAGAAGCCCTTGAGCCCGTGTTGTCGCGGGAGCTTTCCGGTCGCGATGCTCGTCCAGACGGGAACGGATTCCGTGGGGTAGAGCGTCCTCAAGGCCCCGGATGCTCCCGTCTCCAGAAGTCGGGCAAAGTTGGGGAGGTGTCCCTCGGCGACGGCTGGAAGCACGTAGGACATCGACGCGCCCTCGATGCCGATGATCGTCAAGCGGCGAGGGGCTGCATTGTCCGCGAGGGGCATACGAGGCCAGGTCTCTGGTTCAGGTGGCTCGCGCAGCAGGAGAAACGGGGCGACAAGGGAGGTCGTCAAAGCCACGCCGAAGAGCACGAAGCTGGCACGGACGCCCCGCCGACCGAACGAATAGTGAAAAAGCCCCAAGACGAACAGAATGGCCGCGGCAGTGGTCAGCACGGTGGCCGACATCGCGAGACCTGTGCGGTGCTCGGCGGGGACGTACAACCGCACCGAGACGACGTTGTGCCAGGCCAGGGCCGCGCCACCGGCGAGGACCAGCATGAGCAGCCAGGTCGAGACGCGAAACGAGAACCACGCCGGCCCCAGGCTCCGACCGCGGATCGCCTCGGTCAGAAGCAGGACCAGCCAGAGGGCCGCACCGATGGCAAGTCCGTAGGTGGGCGCAAGGACCATCCATATGCCGGCAACGTTGCGGATCGTCAGGGCGATGTTCGGATTGAGAAGCAAGACGAGTTGGGTGATGAGGAGCGCTGCAAACTGGCCACTCAGCAGGCAGTTGGTGAGGCTGCGCATTTAATGTAGTACCCCTGCGATCTTACACCTTGTCGCGCAGGTGTTGGAGCGCCTCGACCAGCTCCCTCATGTCCCGGGGAAGGGGCGATTCGAGTCTGAGCGAATCCTCCGTCGCCGGATGGGTGAAGCCCAGAATGCTGGCGTGAAGGGCGGTCCTCGGGAAGCGGCGCAGAAGCGCGAACGCCTGGCGTTCCGCGGACGTCGCGCCCGGTGGCAATCCGGGCCGCCCATAGTCTGTATCCCCGACGACGGGAAAGCCCGATTCGCTGAGGTGAACGCGAATCTGGTGCGTGCGCCCGGTGAAGATGCGCGCGGACACGAGAGTGGCTGCTACCAGCGATTCGACACGTTCGAACTCGCTGGCAGCCTCTCGCGGCCTTCCGGTGCGGGTGGACATTTTCGTGCGATGGACCGTATCCCGTCCGATGGGTTGATCCACGGAGAGTCGACTCGGAAAGACGCCGTGAACGAGAGCCAGGTAACGCTTCTCCACGGTGCGTTCCCGAAACTGACGGGCGAGATCGCGGTGAGCCCGGTCGTTCTTGGCGACGACCAGGAGCCCGGATGTTCCTCGGTCCAGTCGGTGCACGATCCCCGGTCTGAGGACGCTACCGATCCCGCTCAGATCGGTGCAGTGCGACAGAAGCGCGTTGACGAGTGTTCCCGAGTGATGTCCGGGCGAGGGGTGGACGACCATGCCGGGTGGTTTGTACACGACAAGAAGATGCTCGTCTTCGTAGGTAGCATCGAGTGGGATCGCTTCCGCCGTCGGCTCCGCCGGTTCCGGCTCCGGGATGTCGACTTCGATGCCGTCGCCGGTCCGGCAGGTGCGTGACGGTCGTACGGTGTCACCGTTGAGGCGGACCTTCCCGTCGTCGATCCAGCGCTTCGCCTGCGCCCGGCTGACGTCCTCGAGGTGAGTTGCGACGACCGTGTCCAGGCGTCTCCCCGATTCGCCCTCGTCGACAACCCAGCTTTCACGCTGCATGGGATGAGGGCTAACCACAGAGATCACAGAGATACACAGAGAAAACACCGATCGAAACGCGAGAGTTCGCGAACGGATGTTTCAGGAAAAGAACAGCCGGAACCCCGGAAAAACCGGAACCCAGGAAACTTGTGCTCGAATCCGTTCGGGTCTCTTCTGAGTCTCATCCTTCTGGGTGGGCTTCTCCGAGTTTCCTCCCTTCCGGGGTTCCGTGTGATCTCTTCTCGCCCTTGTCGGAGGATTCGTCTGCTTGCTCTTCTCTGTGGACCTCTGTGTCCTCTGTGGTGTGGCCTCGGCTACGCGGGTTCCTGGCGCGGGCTCCTTCTCAGAACGACGAGAGCGGCGGACGCCGCCACGAGCATCACGATGCCAATCAACTGAGACGTCGACAAGTCTCCGTCGAGGACGAAGCCTCGGGGATCGCTGCGGAAGAACTCGATGACGATGCGTGAGGCCGAGTACAGCGCGACGTAGGTCCAGAAGATCTGGCCGTCGAAGCGCTTCCGTCCCGCCAGCCAGATGAGAAACAGGAAGAGGCCGAGCTCGACACCCGCCTCATAGAGCTGGGTCGGATGAAGGGCCATCCCGAGGGGCACACCCACCACTTCGTTCGCGTACGGGTCCGTGAACGTGACGCCCCAGGCAGCACTGGTCGGCTTGCCGTAGCAGCAGCCGGCACTGAAGCAACCGAGTCGCCCGATGGCGTGCCCGAGCGCGATCGAGGGAGCGAGAATATCCCCCATCAGCCACGTCGACAGCCTGTGTTTGCGGAAGAACCAGATGGCGGTCAGCGCGGCGGCGACCAGACCTCCGTAGAAGATCCCGCCCGAGCGGAGGAGGGCGAAAGGATCGTGGCTGTAGTGCTGCCAGTCCACGATCAACAGCAGGAGCTTCGCACCGACCAGGGCCGAGACCAGGATGTAGAGGCCGAGGTCCATCATCAGCCCGGGCTCCACTCCGATCTTCTTGCCGCGGGTGGCGGCCACCTTCAGACCCACGAGGAAACCGATCGCAAGCAGAAATCCATAGGTGTGAAGGGTGGCGTTGAACTTCCAGCTCCAGAGACTGATTTCACCGAAATCGAGCAGCTTGGGAAACAATGTCTAGGAATCTCCTTGTTCAGCTTGTTCGGCTTGTTCGGCTTGTCCGGCAGGCATGGCGTTGCCATCAGTGGATGACTCCGCCGGGGCTCGATGCTTGAGACTGTCCAGGAGCAACAATCCGACGCCGAGGCAAATGGCGCTGTCCGCAACGTTGAAAGCAGGCCAGTGCGAGCCCCGGTAGAAGACATCGATGAAATCGACGACGTACCCCAGGCGCACTCGGTCGATGATATTGCCCGCGGCACCTCCGAGGATGAGCATGAGTCCGACTCGCGTGAGCTTCTCCGAGGCGGGCGAGGTCAGTGCGTAGAACCCCACCGCCCCCATCGCCAGCACCGACAGAAGCGTCACCACGAGTGACTTGAAGGGAATATCGGCCGACGATAGCAGGCCAAAAGCCATCCCCGTGTTGTGCACGTGGGTGAGGTCCACCAGGCCGGGAATGATGGGAACGCTCTCCCCTAGGCCGAGCCGGCCGGCGATCAGAAGCTTGGCGAACTGGTCGACTACGATGACTCCGGCCAACGCCCCGGTCAGCGTGAGAAAGTTGGTTCGAGAGGACGTAGAGCGATCCGTGTGTGCCTCCTTCCGATGGTCCAGACTAGCACTCCGGTCGCCGGGAATTCAAAATGTTGTCCCCGCGGGACGCGGGAAACGGGCGTTCTTGCAACGTGTTTCGGCACTGGATACACTTAAACGATCTGCTCTTCCGCGCTTCAGCCCTTGTCATCCGGAGCGTGAGAGGATCCCCACGAGCGATTCATGGAAGCCGAAGAGTCCACTATCCTCATCGTCGACGATGACGCCGAGGACCTGAACCTCGTCGAGCGCACCCTGGGCCCGCTCGGCTGCAAGCTGGTGGCGATCAAGGACCCCCACAAGGTCATGGACCAGGTACTCACGCACCGGCCCAAAGTGGTCATCATGGACGTTCTGTTGCCAGGCCTCTCCGGTTTCGACCTCTGCAAGCAGATAAAGACGAACGCCGAGCTCAAGGGGACCCAGGTTCTCGTACTCACCGGTGTCTACCTGCGCAAGAACTATCAACATGAGGCTCGCCAGCAGTTCAAGGCGGACCATTTCATGCACAAGCCCTTTCGTCCTCCCGAGCTGCAGCGGGTCGTCGTGCAACTGCTTTCGAAGAGCACGAAACGCCCACCGTCGAGCTTTCTGCGCCGTCTGGGGTTGCCAGCGCCAGCCGCTCGGCCGGAGAAGCCGGAGAAGGAAGGCTTTTTCGGGCGGCTTTTCGGCAAGAAAAAGGCTCCGCCCTCGCCGGCGCCAGGCTCCATCCTGGGTGTCGGTGCTCTCGCGCCCACGGCCAGGAAGGTCTCCGGCCCGGTACCGAAACCGGTGCCTGAAGCCCGAACAGAGGGAGCAGCCGAGCTCGAGTCACCGCCTCCATCGCTGACAACAACCGAAGCCATTCCTGCGGGGCCCGGGGAGTCGTTGCCGCAAGAGGCCGGCCAGCCGAAAGCTGAGGCGCCCCCTGACGTCGTCGAAGCGCCGAGCTCTCCGGAGGTTGCCAGGGAAACGGGCGAGAAGCCGGCCGAAGCTCCGAGCACCACCGCCGATGCAGAAACGGAGACTTCCGCGACAACCGTCGAAGACGGCACGACGGAGGCGGCGTCGGAGACAACCGAGGAGAAGGAGGCCGCCGCTGATGCGCCGAGCCCCGCCGCATCTCCGGAAGCCGAGGAGCCGGAGCCGGCGGAACCCGAAGCGGTCGAGGAGCTGAACGAGGAGGTCAATGCCGCAAAGCAGCTCTTCGAAGACCGGTTCAAGATGGAATCGCAAGTGCGGGTCGATGCGCCGGACGAGGAAGCTGCCAGGCTTCGCCAGCCGGAGAAACCGCAGGAAGCGGGCGAGGCCACGAGGGAAAGCGCTGAGGTGAAGACTCCGGACGCGCCCCGTGGAGCACCGGTCGAGCCTGCCGTGCCTGCCGTACCTGCCGTAAAAGACGAGCCGGGGCCAGTTACGGCAGAAGACGAATCCGAGGAGACACCTGCCGAGCCATCGACCCCGGACGAAAGTTTCGAAGCTGCCGAGCTCGTGAGCGGCAAGACGCTGCCTTTCATTTCCAGGGAGCAACTCCGCAAGGTGGTCGAGACGTCGGCGCCTGCAGCCGGCGCGTCGGTCGCCGCCGAGCTGGAGCAGGCCTCTTCGAATGCGGAAGCCGGTCTCGATTGGGAAGCCGCATCCGACGAATCGTCCTCAGAGAAGAGCGCTTCCAGCGACGAGCCCGCGAAGGACACGGTCGCCGGCGCATCAGGTGCTGCGATCGCCGAGACCGCCTCGCCACCGGACGCTTCTCCCGATACCGCGGAGGCGACTGACAAAGAGGAAGCCGTCGCCAAGGCGCCGCCGGTTACGAAAGCTCCCGATGCCGATTCGGCGGGAGCTCCGGTTTACGAGATCCGGTCGACGGCGGTTTCAGACCCCGTCGAATCCGAAGCCGCGGTGGCCGCACCTGAGCCGCCGCCGACGGCCGGACCCGACAAAGCTCCGAAGTCCTTGTTTCGCAATAGAGAAGTGCCTCTCTACGAGGAGGACGATTTTTTTGCCGAACTGAAGCGGGAGCTCAACATGTGCCGCCGCGTCGAGCGCCCCTTGACGCTCATCCTCATTCAGATCGTCGATCTCCGGCAGATCGTGGAAATGTTCGGGGCGAATTTCGAGGAGCCTGTCCTCTGGCACGTGGCGGAGCAGGCGGTATCGTCGCTTCGCGAAGTGGACCTCGTCGGCATGATGGGCTCCGAGCATTTGATCGCGATGTCGGCCTTCGCGTCGGACCGCTACGGTGGGGGCCGTGTCGTGGCACGGGTGCGGCGGGCGCTCAAGAAACAACCCTTCACCATTGGCGAGGAGCTTCCTCCGATCATCCCCAAACTCCGATTCGGCATGGCGACCTTCCCTCGGGATGGCGAGGACGTGACGGACCTCATGAACAAGGCGCGGGAGGAGATGGCGGAGACCTCTTCGAAGGCATGAGCACTAGTGCTCGAACCCGCTGATCCTGTCGGTGAAGTCCGACGCCGAAAAGGGCCAGGAATTCACGGCAGGATTAGCAGGTTCGAGCACTAGCGACTTCCGTCGAGTGGAAATGGCGGGTCCGCAGCCGTGGCGGGCACGCCTCGCTTGTCCCCACCCATCGCCATCTGTGAACTAGAATTCGGGCGCTGTGGCTGTCGTGATTCGGGATGTCGAGCGTTTCTCCGAGTACGAGGAGTGCGTGCGACTTCAGCTCGAGGTGTGGGGATTCGACGAACTTCATGTAGTGCCCGTCATGCAGCTGGTTGCCGAGCACGAGTACGGCGGCGTGTGCATCGGAGCGTTCGACGAGGACGAGATGGTCGGCTTCGTGTACGGCTTCACCGGCTGGGACGGAACGCGCGGTTTTCACCATTCCCACATGCTGGCGGTTCTTCCCGACTACCGCGGTCGAGGACTCGGCGAGAAGCTCAAATGGGCACAGCGCGAGCGCGTGCTCGACAAAGGCCTTTCGCTCGTCAACTGGACGTTCGATCCTCTTCAAGCGCCCAACGCCAATCTGAATATCAACCGCCTCGGGCGCAATCGACTTCCGTTCATGCGACCTGTTTTCGATAGTTCCAGAACGAATCCCAGGCGCCCGTGCTTCGGAAGACACGGCGCAGTGCGAGCATTGCATCGGCCCCAGCGGCGTGCCATCTCATCCCGACTCGCTTCATCCTTTGTTGCATAACGTGGCTCACGGCACTTTCCACGGCACCGCTGCCGATGTAGTAGCCGCTTTGTCGAAACGTTCTGTATTTCATTCGATGCCCGTTTCTCTCGAGGTAGCCGGTGAGCTTGTCGATCTCTTCGTCTTTGGAACGATGACGCTTTTTCAGAAACCGCAAACCCTCGATCACCTCATCCACGGCGTCTTCGTATAGACGGTCGAGTTGCGATTTGCGCCACTGTGCGGCTTCGTCGGTGCCTTCGCCGAAAACCACCCGTGCCACACGGCTGATATTCTCGTCGGCGTGATACCAATCAAGGATCTCGACTCGATCGGTGAACAGCTCCTCCGCAAGATTCCAAATCCACGGCGCACCGTCACCCAGGATGACGACCTTGCGAGACTCCGCCCCCATTGAGCAAGAGCGAGGCCACAAAACCTCGCCGAGTGCTTCGGGGCTACCTCGAACCCCTACGACCTGTCGTTCGGTCAACTCTCCGCGTCCGAGCTTGCTCTGCACACGCCCTTGCTCGGTATAAAGGCAGCCTAGCTTGACTTCCTGCCAGCGGCCGTCCACGAATACCATCCCGCCGTCTATCCCTATGTACAGCGGTCCCTTATGGCGTCTGCCCGTTCCAGCTTCCACCTCGTTCGCAGGCTCTTTCGAAAAACCCTCCGCCTTTTTCCCATCGGCGCCTACCAAGCTTTGAATCTTCTCGGAGCTCACGACCACCCCGGTGAACTTTCGCAGCAATTGCTCGCTCGCCGAGCGGTAGGGTTCGATCACTCCTGCCAACAGCGACAACTCTTGTAAGGCTTGCGTGAATCCCTCCTGGTCCACCCGCATCTCTTCCAGCAGCGGATACTTGCCTTGACGACACTCACAGCACTGAGCGTAAACCACACTCAGCTCCACATCCCGACCCGCCAGTACCGTGTGCACCCGGAACGCTCGATGTTGTCGAAACTCCATCGACGCGCCGCATTCGCATGCGCCTGACACACCGAGTCGTTCCGAGCGTTGGCTGAGCGCCTTGCCCAGTACCTCACGCAGGTATTCGCTGCCCTTGACCCGCATCCACTCGTCACACCGTTCGACATCAGCTTCCGCTTCCACGACCGCCTGCCACACTTGCTCCGCGAACTCCTCGGATAGACGACTTACTTCTTTACTAAACTCCTCCCGCGTGATACTGCTTTTCATTGAGGTGTCCCTCCATCGGCCGCTTAGCTGCGACCGTTTTCTTTATTTAGGATTGTGAAGGACACCTCATTTTTCCTTTTATATCAAGAGAACATTTCTAGTAGAAAAATGATCAAGATCACGAAAAGGTTGCGCCCACCGCCTCGGCTGCATCGCGAGGAAGTACAAGATCAACGTGTACGGCGCGAGCGACAGCCCACTCCACGGCGGCCTTCCTACCGATCGCTTCGAGACGGAGTGGCAGCTTGCGAGTGAGCGCGTGAGGAACGTCGAGAAAGGCAACCCGCCGGATCGTCCCGGATGGGAACGGCTGCCGCGCTCGAATCGCGCCGTTCCCGGTGAGAACGGCCTTCTCACTTGCCAGGACGACCTTGTGCTCGACATCTCCGAGCAGGAGCTTCTGGTCGAGATCCCCGGGACCATCACCGACATGATGGCATCTGACAAAGGCCTCGCGCTCGATTGGAGAATGAAGACGCGCCGCCTGCTGGTGCACTATTTGGACAAAGGGTACTGGGTCACCGGCTTTCATCGCTCGGACGAGCGGTCGTTCTACCGTCTGTCACAGTCGAGCCGGGTTTCCGGGCTAGAATGAGATGGGCGAGGAGTGACCGCCTCCTTACTTTCGTTCTGGCACCAAAGGGCTTATTCTTTCCCCGGTCCCGGATCTGATTCCGGGGCTTCAGATCTGTTCCAGGGACGCGGAACTGATGGTTCCAGAGAAACGTATTCCCTCTCGAAGAGCAGCGGATTCCGTATTTCTATGCCTTCGGGTCGCCGGAGTGAACGCCAACGCCAGGAGGACAGAATCATGAACAGAGCGAGCTTCTATTTCTTGTCCTTGTTATTCGCCGGGATTCTTGCCGCCGGCGCTTCGGAAGTGGCACGCGCGGACTCCGCCAAGATTTGGATGGGCCATTCGCAGCAGTTCGAAGAATTTCTGGAGAATGCCGAAATCGTTTCGGTGAAAGAACTGGGCATCGGCGCTAACAACCCGAAGAAGGTGACCCTGAAGCGGGACAATCAGGTACTCGCCGCGCTGTGGAAGCCCATCCATCGTGGGCCCAAAGAGTGGGCCTGGGAGAGTTATCAGGCCGAGATCGCCGCCTACCAAGCTGGACCGCATACTCCACCTGGACATGGTGCCTCCCACGATCGCAAAGCGGATTCAGGCGCAGAACGGCTCCTTCCAGTTGTGGTTGGACGGGGGCAAGCTGCTGAGAGATGTCGACGAAGAGGCCATACCGCGCACCGAGGCCTGGTTTCGCCAGCTCTCCCGCATGAAAGTGTTCGACAACTTGATCAGCAACTGGGACAGAAGTCCGAAGAACATCATGGTCGATGACGAATGGAACGTCGTTCTCATCGACCACTCGCAGGCCTTCCTGAGCCACAAGAGGCTGGACGAAGATCCCGACAAGCTGCCGGTGAAGTTCGATCGCGAGATGGTCGAAAAGCTCGAAGGTCTCAAGCTCGAAGTCTTGAAGCTGCGCTTCGGCCGGCTCCTGCTCGAATCGCAGGTCGAAGCCATCATCGCCCGGCGCGACGCTCTGCTCGAGCTCATCGAGCGACTCGTCAAGGAGCGCGGCGAAGCCGCGGTCTTCTATTGAAGCCCGTCGCCGAGCGTTTTCTCATCACGGAGATTGGGGGGCATCGGCAAAGCCGGGAAAAGATCACACGGAACCCCGGAAGAGCCGGAAACCAGGAAACAAGCCTGCTCGAAGGGTGCCGCTCTTTACGGCATGATATGGAGTGTACGTTCCGGGATTCCGTGTTTCCGGGGTTCCGGCTGTGTCCGGAAAGCATCCGATCGCGAACTCCGGGTTCGTGATCAGCGGCCGACCCAGCACGGCTTCCGCTTCTCCAGAAAAGCGCTCATTCCCTCCTGGGCGTCCGCCGCAAGGGCATTCACGCTCATGACCTCTTTGGCGTAGTCGTAGGCCTTTCGCTGGTCGAGGTCGATCTGCGTGTAGAACGCCTGCTTTCCCAGAGCGACGACGAACGAGCTTGCGTCGGCGACCTTCCCGCCGAGCGATTCGGCTGATTCGCGAAGCTTATCCGCGGGGACGACGTGGTTGACCAGACCCCAATCACGGGCGGTGGTAGCGTCGATGAACTCGCCGGTCAGAAGCATTTCCATGGCCCGCTTGCGACCGACCGCGCGTGCGAGAGCCACCATGGGTGTCGTGCAGAAGAGACCGATCTTCACGCCGGGCGTCGCGAAGCGAGCCCCTTCTGAGGCCACCGCGAGATCGCAGGTGGCGACGAGCTGACATCCTGCGGCTGTTGCCACTCCCGGCACCTCGGCGATGACCGGCTGGGGGATCTTCTGCACCGTTTCCATTATGGTGACGCAAGTGTCGAAAACGTGTCTCTGGTGATTGATGTCTTTGTCCACCATCTCACCGAGAAAGTGACCGGCAGAAAAGACGTTTCCTTCCGCGGCCAGAACGACGGCGCGCACGTCGGAATTGCTCCCGAGCGCCTGGAGCCCGCTCGTGAGCTCTTCCATCATCTGGATGGACAATGCGTTTCGCTTCTCCGGCCAGGCCATCGTGATGCGCCCGACCGGCGTCGTCGGCTCGACACGGATGAGTTCGTAGCTCACGGTCATACTCCTTGTTCTTCAGACATGAAGGGTTTCCACTTCTCTTTCGGCGGGGGCGGCGTCGTCAGGCTGACCACGACGAGGCACAAGATGGAGGCGAAGGCCGCCGGATACACGACGTGGTCGGAGTCGATCGCGAGCGTCGTGAACCCCAGATCCACCTGCTCCCATCCCGCCTGATCGAGCATGGCGAACACCAAGGTTGTGAGCATGCCGGCGGTTACGGATGCGACGCCGCCCGCTGCCGTCACGCGTTTCCACAGGAACGCTGCTAACAGCACCGGTGT
Organism: Candidatus Marinacidobacterales bacterium; assembly: GCA_965237685.1. Lineage (GTDB taxonomy): Bacteria > Acidobacteriota > Vicinamibacteria > Marinacidobacterales > SMYC01 > CBDEGF01. Next base: position 425,525 of record CBDEGF010000001.1, on the reverse strand, counting down.
TACCGCAGCCCCGACCATCGTGTAGGCATAGAGCGCCATATCCAAGATGGTCCGGAATCGGGTGGTCAGGAGAAACGCGAGAAGAGCCAGGCCCACGATCGATATCCGCTGGAAGAGGATGAGCCTCTTCTCGCTCGCGTCGGGATTGATGAAACGCTGATAGATGTCCCGGGTCAGATTCGTCGAGGGCACCATCAGGAAGGTCGTGGCCGTCGAAAACACAATGGCGACCGCGCCTCCGAGAAGGAGGCATCCTGCTACGACCGGCAGGTTGCTGCGCGCCAGGACGAGCAGAATCGTCTCGGTCACCGGTCTTTCGAAGCTTCCGTCCGCGTTCATGAACGGCGCCTGGCCCCAGTACACACCACCACCGAAAATCCCGGTCGTGGTGATGAGGGTCTCGACGAGAATGACGCCGACGATCATTCCGATCACCGCTTTGCGCGCCGACTTCTCGTCCTTCGCCGCGAAGAACTTCTGGTACATGCTGCTTTCCCCGAGCAGGAGCAGCAGCGTGGGCAGGAACAGTCCGATGGCCGCGCCGATCCCGAGTTGCCCTGTGATGGTGAAGTGCGTTTCGGGGAGCGTCTCGGTCAGCCCCGAAGGCCCGCCAGCCGCGCCCAGGACGAGCGGTGCCGCGATCAGCATGCTCACGATGATGATGATGCCGTTGAAGACGTCGAGCGCCACGATGGACAGCATGCCTGCGCTGACGGTGAACAGGATCACCAGGCCGCAAATGATGGCCTTCCCGGTGTCCGGCTCGATCCCGGGGTAAAGGATGTTCAGAAGCCGTCCGCCACCGATGAACTGATAACCGGCGATCGTAAGGTAAGCGATCGCGATCGCCAGCGTGCCCAGCACGCGCGCCGCCGGGTTATATCGCTTCTCGAGGATATCCGGCACCGTGTACTGGGCGATGCGCCTCACCCGTCCCGCCAGGAAGTACACGATCGCGATGCCCACCCAGGCCCCGGCACTGAACCACAGCGCCGAGAACCCTTCGCGAAACCCCCGCCCCGCCCCTGCGAACAGGCTTCCCGAGCCGATCCAGGTGCAGACGAGCGTACCCACTAGCATGTACCAGGGCACACTGCGGCCGGCCACCATGAAGTCATCCTGGGTCTTGACCGCCCGGGACCGGTGGATGGCTACGCCGATCAGGAACAGGAGGTACAGGACGACAAAGGCGATGTAAGGATCCATTCGGCGACTCCCGCGCGCATTCTACTCGACGGCCGTAGGACTGACGACCGTCGCCTTCGATGACCGCCCGGGATAGAATCCCCCTCGCACGTGACTGGGGGTGACTCGATGATCGAAGGAGCCGTCCGCGGACTGCAGAAACGGGAAGGAGGTGCGCCGTGACGAATCGTACGAAGACGGAGCTCAGCCGACGTCATTTTCTCGGCGCCAGCGCCTCGGCGGGCGTTGCCGGAGTCGTGGGCCTCGGGTGCTATGTTTCCGGCTCCGACGGCGCCGAGGGCGTTTTCGCCGCCGCACCCAATACGGAAGCGTCGCTCGAAGACAACGTCTACACCCGTCTTCTCGGCATCAAGCCTCATCTGGGAGCGCACGAGCACATCACGCGTCTCGGCGGCTCGCGCATGCCACCGGAAGTGATCCAGGCGATGGTCGAGGCGAACGACTATTTCGTCGAGCTGCACGAGCTCACCGAGGCTGCAGGTCGGCGCGTGGCTGAGATCATGGGCGCGGAGGATGCGCTCGTGACCGCAGGCGCCTTCTCCGCCATGATTCTGGGCGCCGCCGCCTGTCTCACAGGGACCGACGCCGGGAAGGTCGATGCTCTGCCACACCCGACGTGGCCCAGGCGCGAGTGCCTGATACAGTCGGAGCACCGCTTCAGCTATGACCGCGCCTATCGCGCCGCCGGGATGAGCATCGTGGAGTTCGACGACCGCGAGGACGCCTCCCGGAAGATCTCGGAGAACGCGGCGATGATCGCCGTCCTCACCGCGGTCGAGAAGCAGAGCGAGTTCGGGCCTCCAATTCCGAAGCGAATAGCGACCCCACATGCGGACAAGGTGCTCATGCCCGAGGAGCTGATCGAGATCGGGAAGCAAACCGGCGTCCCGGTGCTCGTGGACATGGCATCCGATCTGCCTCCGATCGAGAACCTGACCCGCTTCGTGAAAGCCGGCGCCGACCTGGTCGTGATCAGCGGTGGCAAGGGGATTCGCGGACCGCAGTCGACCGGCATCCTTGCCGGGAGGCAGGACCTCATCGAAGCGGCCCGGCTGCACCACGCGCCGAACGGAAATATCGGCCGCGGCATGAAAGTCGGAAAGGAAGAGATCGTCGGGCTGGTCGTGGCTCTCGAGCGCTTCGTGTCGCTCGACCACCGTGCCGTTCCTCCAATTCGAGGCGACGGACGGAGTGGTGCGCGCCCGGGACGGCGAGCGCATCGTGTGGGAGAACGTCCACGACCGCTTGCAGACTTCGACGACGCTCTCCCGGATCGGCTGGGGCCTCGGACTGCTGGTTTCCCGGCACCGCTCGTCAGCTGGGATTCGTGGGCCCGCCGCTGCTCATGCTGTTCTGGTTCTCGGCCATCGTCTCCTCCTTTTTGGCGAACTCGGACGGCATGTTCACCAACTTCTACGAGGCCATGGCCACACCGGGTCTCATCAGAGCCTACGGGCTGGCTACCCTGGCTCCGCCAGCCTGCCTGAAGCCCTATACTCCGGCCCGAATCGTCGGGAGGAATTCATGATTCGATTCGGCCATTACGTCTTTCTGTCTCTGCTGATTTCGGGCGGGCTCGCGAGCGCTCAGGAGCGCTTCGCGATCGTGGGCGCCACGATCATCGATGGCAACGGCGGGACGCCTCTATCGAATGGCGTTCTCGTCATCGAGGGCGACCGCATCGCCGCGGTCGGGCCCCGTTCGTCGGTCGAAGTCCCGTCGGACGCCCGCGTCATCGATGCCAGCGGCAAGTTCGTGACGCCCGGCTTCATCGATACCAACGTGCACCTGTCGCTCTACGGCGGACACACGCCGGAGCGGTACGAGACGCTCGTCCGCTACAACGACAGACAGGAGGAAGTCGTTCTCGAAGCCTCCCAGCTGCATCTCAAAGTCGGCGTCACCACGGTCCGCGACAGCTACGGTGTATTGCCGCCGCTCATCGAGGTTCGTGATGCGATCGAGCAGGGTGAGCACGTCGGCTCGCGCATGCTGGTGGCCGGGAACATCGTCGGCTGGGGTGGACCTTTCTCGATCACCTTCAGCCTCATCGGAGAGGACGGGCTCACCGTCTTCCAGGAGCGGATGAACGAGCTGGTGAGTCAGGGTACGGGTGAGGATTTGATGGACATGACGCCCCAGGAGCTGCGGGTCGCGATCAACGCTTACCTGGACAAGGGCGTGGACTTCGTCAAGTTCGACGGCACCATCTACGCCATCGAAGGACTCGTCGAGCTGGGCATGACGCCATCTCAGGCGATCGTGTCGGCGACGAAGAACGGCGCCATCGCCTGCGGGATGCTGGATGAGCTCGGCACGCTCGAGACAGGGAAGCGAGCCGACCTGCTGGTTCTGGATGCCGATCCACTACAAGACATCGGCAACATCCGGAAGCTTCATCACATCATCAAGAGCGGCCGGATGGTGGACACGGATGCGCTCCCGGAAAAGCCCGTTTACTATCGCAAGTAACCGGGCGTCAGTTCGAGCTCTTCAAAAACGCGTTCGCTTTGTCGATCAACTCTGACCGCTGAGCGTTGTCGCGTACGATGCGGGACTGCTCGACGGCTTCGTCCCTGCGACCGGCCGCCGCGTAGAGCTCGGCCAGAAGTGCTCTCGAGCGCATCCGGTACTCCCAGTCGTCTCGTCCCGCGCCGGCGAGAGCCTTCTCCAGCACCTTCATGGCCTCCGCCGCCTGTCCGGACTGGGGACCTGAGAAAAAATCGCGTTTCCCCAGGGAGATGGGGATGGTTGGTCCGCACTTGTGTCAACTAGGGGGGGCGGGTCCGCGTGGTGCGGATTCACCCGGTATCGTATCGGCGTTTCGTTGTTGCTTTTTGACTAGCTTTCTAACTAGTGCTTAAACGAATCGGGCTGCGTGTGCTCAATGCGCTCACGTCGGCGCGAGCGCCGATACCATCTTTGGCCTCCAGCGGAGGCGAATCCACTGCAGGATATCGTAGGTGAGGGCGACCCACTGAGATTCAGTGCGTACTTTGGCAATTCTGCGCACGCTAAACTGCCGCAGGCCAAACTTGGCTTTGATCCAGAGATTCGGGAACTCGGCCACTTGCGAGCGTGTCTTATAGATGGCCTTGGTTTCGTCGGTCTGCATCTTCTGGCGGAACGCGGCTATGTCGGGCAAGAGTTCGCGCCGCTCGATCGAGCGGCCGTGCCGCGTACGAGGACAGCACTGATCTTTGGCCGGACACGTCTGGCAGTCTTGCTCCGACGCCTTGTATCGATAGCACATCGTGCCATGGCTTTCCTGCTTGGCGTCGTAGCGTAAGTGCTTGCCCTGCGGGCACACATACGTGTTGGTCTCCGTATCGAAGACAAACTTCGACGCCTCGTATTCCGGACTCACGCCGTGGTGCTTATACGACTTGCGCCGATTAGCCTCTGCTGCCTTGTTCTCGGATTGGGGACCGACGAAATCGATGTCGCGCTTCGCCATCTCCGTGATGTTGTTGCTACTGATGTAGCCCCCATCTACGACCATCTGCTCGGGCGCGCGGTGCATGCTCTGCTCAAGCCGTTGTATGGCGGGCGTCAGCTGCTGATAATCGCTGCCGGCCTGCGTGGCATCGATGTCGACAATCAGGCCGTGCGCGGCATCCGTTGAGACCTGGACGTTGTAGCTAGGTGCGGAGCCGCCCTCGGCTTGTTTCATCACCCGCGCGTCGGGATCGGTCGTGCTCACGCGTTTTACGCGGCTTTTGGCGGCTTCCAGCTTGTCGTACTCCTTCAACGCTGATTCTAGACGCTCCTGTCTCTCTCGCCTGGCGCGTTGCTGTGCTGCCTGCATCTGCCGGCTCGATTCCTCCTCCGTCTGTGCTTCGAGAGCCTCGACCGCCTCACGCGCATCCTTCAGATACGCCTCCACACGAGGCTTGCTGCGAAATCCACTCGACGAAGCATTCGCGCGCACCTTCGTCCCATCCAGCATGACTCGCTCGAGCGTGATCAATCCGTCTGCACTCAGAAGCCCCAAAGTTTGCACAAACAACTCGTGTAGGGCCTCCGAATGGGTCACCCGAAAGTCCGATAGCGTGTGCGCACTGATGCTCTGCATTCCGGTGAGCCATTGATAAGCCGGATGATGCTCGCACAGCCGCTCAATGGCGCGGGCCGAACTCACGGACTGGCTGTAGCTGTAGACCCACAGGCTCACCAGTAGCTGCGGATCGAACGCGGGCCGGCCTGCGCCACCCGCGACGGAGCGGATCTGCTCCGTGTACCCGCTGAGATCCAGCCAACCCACGAACTCCCAGATCGCACGCGCTGGGTCATCCTCTGGGATCAATCGCTCCACGTCCACCGTCCGCAGCAGCAGCTGCGCGCGATCGACCACCTTCAACCGAGCCTGTGTCGCGCGTTCTCCCTCATCGCCGTCATCACCATCGTTCCGTTTTCGCGGACTCGGAAAGCCGGGAAGCGACGTTTGGTTATCACCCACGTCTACCCCGCTTTCTCCCTCGCTTCGCCTTTGGCGTCCGACGCACAATCAGGGTGTTTCGATCCTCCACCACCCACTCCAGCTCCTCGCCCTGCTCCATCTCTAGCGCCTGCGCTAAAGGCGACGGGCAAATCACATAGCACTGACGGGTGTCGTTGGCTCGTTTGATCACCTGCAGCTTCGTTACGTATCCCATACTCGCAATTCTATAACATAGCGGTACCGCTAGTCAATAACTAATTTTTCTCACGTCCTGGGCGAGCGCCCGCGCCCACTGGAAGGCGAAGGCGATGCCCTCAGCGTCGTCGTAGGCTTCTTTGACCAGCGCCGCAGCCTGCGGCAAGGCCTGCTCACCTTGTTGCATGAGCTTGCGCGCCTCGTCGAGCTTCGCCCAGCCCGCCGCGAGGCCCTCCGACCAGACCTTCAGACCGGACGACGGTTGGAACACGAGCACTCTTGGCGACGGCTCGGTCGGTCGCGCCACTCGGACGGTGTTACCGTCCAGCCGCTCGACCCCCGACTGCTTTTTCAGCCATGGATCCAGGGGGCCGAGCGAGCGGGGGAGCCCGAGGAATCCGTCCAGCCGGTAGTGCATCGGAATCACCACCGGGAGGCTGAAGCGCTTCCCGGATGGCGTCGATCTCGTTGGTCTTCAGGATGTGGTCCTGGCCGTCGGCGGGTACCATCAGCACGTCGATACGGCCGAGCGCGCGGTAGTTCTCGTCCGTGAGCGGTCCGTTGTCACCGAGATGGGCGATGCGAACGCCTCCCGCCTCCACGAGCCAGATCGTGTTCTTCTGGCCGAAGTCCTTCCCGTAGGGGTCGGCGTGGCGACCCTCGATGCCGTGGATGGAAACGTCGCCGAGCCGATACTCGCCGGGGTTTCGAAAGACAGGTACCGAATCGCCCCAGTAATTAGGATGCATCGTGGTCGTAATGAGGATGCGTGACGAGGACGGCATCGGCTTCCACGGACTCCGGGAAGCGATAACCGAGCCATCGGGTGGAGCTGAAAGGATCGATGACGACACGGGTGCCGTCGGGCGACTCCACCACGAAGCAGGCGTGGCCGATGTAGTCGATAACGACATCGGTCGCCGCGGGAAGGGAAATCGCCAGAACGCCGAAGACGATGCGCAGCAGGTGGAAACGTCTTTTCACGGCCGGCCTCCTGGATGAATAACTTAACCCCGATCCGAAATTATGCCAACGTCCGTCCCAACAGCTCAAGGAGCGGCGCAGTGCACGCCAGGCGATGTTCTTCGAAAAGCACTTTATGTGATTTGAGGACGCGCTGGCAAAACGCGAAATCGCCCTTCCTTGTACGGCTGCCGAACGATCCAGACCGATTTAATTTCGGATCGGGGTTAGCGCAAAGTCACAAAAGCGCAAAGGTCGACGCCGAAATCGCGAATGGACTAGTGCTCGCGTACGGGGTGGCCGATTGCGCCAGGGCTGGAGAAGTGGCCTTAGCCCTGAACAAGGTCTGTGAGAGGGGCTCTACTTTGCGTCTTGGCGCCTTTGCGTTTCGATTTCCGGAAGCAGGAGGACACGGGAAGAAGAGCTAATCGCTCTTTTTCTCGCCTTCTCCCTCTCCCTCTTCCGGACGGGAGGCGACGTAGAGTCCGATGACGGCACCGACCCCGACGGTGCAGAAGGCGGACAGCGCGTCCACCGCTTCGCGGACCTCCGACCAGGAGAACACCTGCATCCTCGCGTGCATCACGGCCGCACCGGTGACGATCACGTAGATGAACGCGAACGTGAGTATCGCCATCAGCGCGTGTTGTCGATCCATGGAAGATCTCCTAAGCCTGCTATTTCATCAGACGGCACTACGGGCGGATTTTCGCCACCCGGTGCACTCCGGCAGGTGCATGGTTTCCGGAACCGCTTATTCAGTTTTTCGAGGCTATATTAAAGATTGTAGAGAGGGATTCGGCAGGTGTCAATGAAACAGTTCTAGCAAGATACGGTACAAGAACACCGTGAGGCGAGTTTGCGCTTCAGGTTGCCCAAAAGCGCGTGTCCAAAAAAAACATCCAACCGAGCCCCTGCCCCAGCCCGCGCCCGTGCCCGGCGCACTAGCTCTCGGGCTCGGGTTCGGGCCCGAAACGAGGCCTCGAGCAGCGACTGGCACAACGTGGACAGAAATTCGTTTCTGACCGGTTGGCGGCTACAGAAGATGCCGCGCCTTGATATCCAGATACTGGTTGATGACGACCGCCGCGAGCTCGTTGGGCGTGACTTCCGTCACGTGGATGCCGGTCGAGCGAAGCTCTGCGATGCGGCGATCCTGCGAGGCGAGCATCTCGGCGGCGGCGGCCACCTGATACGCCTCCAGGTCTGTCGAAGGCACCTGCTCGGCGAGGTTCAAAAGCGGCAAGTCCCGGAGGAAAACGCAGAGAATGAGATGCGATTTGACTGCGTTTCGGAGGTAGCGACCAATGGAAGCCAGGTGCTGCTCGTCGAGAGCGTAGGTGATCATCAGCACCAGGGCGCGCTTTCTCTGGCGGCGAAGCAAATCCTCGATCGCCAGGCCGTAGTCCGAGGCTTCGAGCCTCGGCTCCAGGTCGTAGGTTTGCCGGATCAAGGATTGGATGGCCGGCTTTCCGCGCACCGGGCCGACGAAACGCTCGATGCGGTTCGAGAAAGCAAGCAGTGAGAGGTTGTCGCCCTGACCGAGAGCGATGTAGCTGAGGATGATCGAGGCGTTCAGGCCGCGATCGAGGTGGGAAATACCCTCCGTCTCGTTGAACATCGAGCGCCCGCAGTCGAGGAGGATCACGATGTTCTGGTTCCGCTCGGTGGTGAACTCGCGGCTGATGAGGCGCCGGTGCTTGGCGGTGGCATTCCAGTCGATGTGACGTATCTCGTCCTCCCGCCGGTACTCCCGAAGTCGCTCGAACTCGCCTTCTCTGCCCTTCAGCCGCCAGAGTTTCAGCCCCATCTCCGACAGGCGGTTTCGTCGAGCGAGAAGATCGAATCGGCGCACGGTGCGGATGTCCGGGTAGATGCGTACGTGCGATTCGAGAGAACGCTTCACGCTTCGTGTCCAGAGACCCCAACGGCTCCGGTAACGGAAGTGGACGGCCTGGAAGCGGTTCTGTCCGCGACGCTGCGGGACGATGTGATAGGTCGCTTCGATCTCCTTGCGGGGCAGTAGCTCGACACGGAAGGGCAGGCCCTCGCAGCGGCTCGGGCGCGGCACGTCGTCGACGACCTCGATGTCGAGCGGCGTCGTGCCCTGGTTGAGGAGGCGAAGCGTGACCCGGTTCTTGGTGCCGACGCTCAAGACCTCCGAGACTTCGCGCAGGATATCCACGTTCGCCGGCGCGGGCGTTCGACGCAGGTCGTAGAGCGCGACCGCCGCCACCAGAATGTTCGCCGCGAAGGCCACCGCGGTGAGTGAAGGAACCCAGATGCCGGCCACCAGGAACACCCCGATCACGCCGTAGCACGCAAGTAGGGTCGAGCGGGGGATCACGACTTGGGCGCCGTCACGGAGTCCAGGATCTGGGACACCACCACGTCCGCCGTTTCCCCTTCGATCTCGGCTTCGGATTGAAGAATGAGTCGATGTCGGAGCACCCACGGAGCGACTTCTTTGATGTCGTCGGGGACGACGAAGTCTCTCCCGCGACAAGCTGCGAGCACCCGCGAGGCGAGAAAGAGGTTCACACTGCCCCGGGGACTCGCGCCCACCGACACCGAATGCCAGCTTCGGGTTTTTCCGACGATCTCCGTGATGTACTGGACAACTTTCGGCTGCACGATGACCTGGTTGCAGGCCTGCTGGATCTGGATGACGTCGTCCGCGTCCATTACCGGTTTCAGGTCGAAGCCGGAGAGATCCCGTGGATCCCGGCCTGCGGCATAGTGCCCGACGATTTCTGTCTCTTTCTCCGTCGTCGGATAGTCGATGAGGAGCTTGAACATGAAGCGGTCGACTTGCGCTTCCGGAAGCGGATAGGTTCCCTCGTGCTCGAGCGGGTTCTGAGTCGCGAGCACGAGAAACGGCCGCCGCAAGCGGTAGGACTTGCCGTCGACCGTGACCTGACGCTCCTGCATCACCTCCAGAAGCGCTGACTGTGTCTTCGGGGGTGAGCGGTTGATCTCGTCCGTGAGCAGGAGATTCGTGAACACCGGGCCGGGTTGGAAGTGAAACTCCTGTTCCTTCATGTCGAAGACACTGTGGCCGGTGAGGTCGGACGGCATGAGATCGGGTGTGAACTGAATGCGTTTGAAATGGCACGAGACCGTGCGTGAGAGCACGTTGACGAGGAGCGTCTTTCCCAGCCCGGGTGCGCCCTCCAGAAGAACGTTGCCTTCGGAGAACAACGCAACCAGCACCCCTTCCACGAGCCGCTCCTGGCCAACGATGACCTTGCCGACCTCGTCGCGCGTGGCCTCGAACAGCTGGGCTACCCGATCAAGTGTCATCGGCGGTGGGGCTTGCGTTTTCTGCTCCATCCGGAACTCCTTTTTTCGGTGACGTACGGTCTCTCAACTGGGCCAGCTCCCTGATCACGCGTGCGACCTGGGACGGCGGGACGACCGGGCTCTTGGACGTCCGAAGGGCCCGCTGCAGAACCGCCGAGCTCTCCGCGTCCACTCCCTCGGCCGGAGCCAGGTGGCCGCTCCCGCCCTTGCCAGCCTCGTATCGCAGGCCGAGCTCACGCCGAAACAGCTCCATGTAGGTCGCCACGACCTGTCCTCCAGTCTTGATCTTGAAATGAAGATTTCCAAGCGCCCGTGCATGCTCGAGCAGGCTGCGCCGGGCCGGGTCCACCGGCGAGGCCGGAGGCCCGAACCGTCGACTCGACATCCACCCGTACAACAGCACGACGATCAGCAGCTGTATCGTGAGAACGCGGAAAGGCTCCTCGAATAGCATACCAACAACTTTCGGTGCCCCGGCCGCGTTCATGGCCTCGTCGAAGTAGACCGGACCAAGGGGTACCGCCGTCTCGATGAGCCGAAACGCGAGGAGCCCGTTGTCGCCCTTGGTTGCGAGCGAGCGGTTACTGAAGATGAAATCGCTCGCGCTCACCACGATGACCCCGTCACCGACCGGCAATCGGACGACTTGAGGGTAGCCTTCCTCGCTCACCTCGATGGTCGCGTCCGGCGACGTGAAGGCGACGTAGCCGTTCGTGCGCCAGTCCACGTTGCCGCTCACCAGCTCCGTCAAGGATGCGTCAGCCGGGACAGGCTCCGGTTCGGTCGCCTCGGCATCGGCCTCGTCTCCCTCGCCATTGTCGCTCTCGTCGTCCGTCAGCCAATCGAGGTACGGTTTCACCTCGAGCCCGAAGGGTCCCAGATCGACCGCGGGGTCCATGTAACGGGTGGCGAACACGAGCGAGCGTCCTTCCGCAACCCAGTCGTAGAGTGTCTGCCACTGCGCCCGGTCCGGGTAGCGTGCCGGACCGAGTAGAACGAGCGTATCGGCGTTGTCGTCCTGAGGAATCAGCCCCTCTGCATTGCGCCCGACATCGGGCAGAAGGCTTTGGGTGAGGAGGTAGAAGGCCTTCTTGCCGCCGCCGTCCTCGTTGAAAGAGTCGAGCCCCTGGTCACCGCGCGGTGAAGGGATGAAGCCGTAGCCCAGCAGCAACACCGCAAGCAGTCCGAGAGGCCAGATCCACTCCGAACGCTTCATAACCGCTGCTCGCAAAAAGAGTGCACAAAACACTCAACGCAGAGACGCGGAGTCGCAGAGTGCACGAAAACATCCACTGAGAAATTCCCAACAAATACTGCGTTCACTCTCGTGTTCCTGCGTCAGTCTTCCCGGTGACCATTTCGGTCTACCGCCTCTGCGTTGAAAATTTGTTTTCGTCATCCGCGGAAGCTCTTCTCGAACTGCTTCCGGCACTCGTCGAACCCTTCGGCGCTGGCCTCACGACGGCCGAAGAAGACCAGCTCGAAATGGCGTACGACCGTGCGGAGGGACTCCCGACCTTCGCCCTTCGCCGCGCGCAGATAGTCCCGATTCGTGAGTCCCTTGCGGTATCGAATCGTTCCGCGTCGCTCCAGAAAGCTCATGGCTCCGAGAAGGAGCTCGCGGATCGCGGACTTGAACTGGCGCTGCTCCGCGTATCTCATCGCCCTCTGCAAGTACTCGTCCGGTGAGCGTTCTCCGGGCGGCGTACCGGGTCCGGAGATCTGAGCCTCCGTGGTTCCGTCGTCCACGGATTTGACGGAGGAGCTGGAGGCAATGGATTTCACGATGAGCACGATCGCTGCCGCCAGGATCACACCGGCGATCGCGTAGACAATGAAGTCGAGCCCGCTGAACGAGGGAAGCGAAGCCGATTCCTCCCTCTCGGCCGGCCCGAGCCAGTCCTCGAGCCACTCGAAGAACCGCTTGAGCCAGGCGGGTTCCTCCGAGACTTCCTCTTCCTCATCTTCTTCCTGCTTTTCCCGGAGACGTTGGAACTCCGGTCGCGAGAGCACTTCTTCGAGGGCGCTCCGAACGACGGGCTCCTCCTGGTACTCGTAGGCCGGGGCATCGTCCTCTTCGTACTCCGTCTCTTGCGGGACCTCCTGGCTCGGGGATACCGATGCGACCAGGATGAAGGCACTCAGGAGGGCGGCGGGTCGAAACGGGGACAGTTTCATCAAGCTAGCTCACCGGGGCCAGTCGCCGGGCCTCCACACGGAAGTCGATCTCCACATCCCAGCCTTCCTTCCGAATCCGGGCGTCGAGATAACAGAAGAACCATGCGAGTCGAGCGAGCGGATAAACGAGCCAGCAGGTCGCCGTCCATGTGGCCACGAGCACTGGGTCGTACGAGAACAGGTTCGCCATGTCGTCGAATGCGACCGCCCAGGAGACCTTGCCGAAGAATATCGGAATTCCGAGGAGGAGCCACGAGCTCACATCGATGAACGAGAACAGCGTAACGGCGACTACCGAGGCAAAGCTCACGATCGCCAGGTAACGTCCGCAGGATTCGAAGAAGCGGTTCCGAAGAATCTCCTCGAGTCGCTTGCCCACCCGCCATACTCTGAGCCGTTCGAGAATGAGGGCCTCCGAGAGGTAGCCGTAGCGGGAGGCCAGAGGGACCGTAAACACGCCCCAGCACATGAGCGTCAGAAGCCCGAGAATCGCGCGGCCGAACGGCAGGAGGACCAGCAAGGCACCGATGCGGCTCCAGAAGTACCTGAGAGCGTTACCCACCGTGAACTCCTCCCCGAACACGTGGTGGCCCGCACCGGCAACGAGGGCGGCGCCGAGAAAAGGTGAGACGAAGAAGAACGCCAGCCCGGACCAGAGCCAGCCGTCACCGTGGGCGGCGGCCCGGTACGCCCCGATGGTCGTCGGGATGGCTCCGAAGATGACGGTGAGTGCCAGCATCTGGGGCGCGTGCTGGCGGTAGAAGAGAATCGCCAGATCGATGGTCGCGCCCACCGAGCGCTGCTCGAGCGCCATCGTGGCCGCTTCCAGTCTCATGTGGTCTCCGCCCCTCGACCGGCCAGGGCGAGGTCGGCGATGACGACCAGCCACAGGAACGCAGCAGCGACGTATTTCACCATGTTGGGCAGGGGCGACGCCGACCAGAAACCCTCGATCATCGCTGCCACGAACAGCATGGCGGCTGCCCCGAGGGCGATTTTGACCGCCACCATGCCACGCTCGCGAAGCGACTCGAGCCGCGTCCGATTGCCGGGGGCGATGATCGCATGCGCGAGAACGAGGCCGGCCGCTCCCGAGACGACGATGGCCGTGAGCTCGAACGAACTATGCGAGACGACGAAACCCAGGAAGCGCTCGCCGTGCCCCTTGGCAATGAGGTAGCCGGCGACCGTTCCCAGCTGAATGCCGTTGGACAGGAGGACGTAGATCGTCCCCAGACCCAGGAAGATACCGAGCGCGAAGCACTGGAAAGCGATGGACGTGTTGTGCTGGACGTAGTACCCCGCCATGGCGGCGTCCTGGCGATCGAACTCCTTGACCTCCATCGAGTACATCTCTTCCATGGTATAGAGAGCTGTTCCTGGAAGCACGCGATGCGCCAGCGATGGGTCCATCTGAACGACCACCCAGCTCACCACCAACGGCACGATGAAGAGCGCGAACGAGGTCCAGAAAAACCAGTGGTTGGCCCGCAGCAGGCGGGGGAACGTGGCGGTCAGAAACCGGAGCGTCACTCCGCGCTTTCTTGGCACCGAGCCGTAGAAAGCACCGTGGCCGCGCACCACGAGATCGTTCAGATACTGCTCGACCGCCGAGCCCCAGTCGCGTGAGCGGACTTGCGCCAGGTCGTAGCATGTCGCTCGAAACAGCTCAGAGAACTCGCTGGCTTCGTTCTCCGCGAGCCGGGGTCTTCCCGGTATTTCGGCGCGGGTGAGCAGCGTCTCGAAACGTTGCCAGGCCTCACGGCGCTCGCGAAGAAAGCGTTGCTTGTTCATCAGAATGTCGTGAACGTCGGTGCCGGTGGCTCGACCCTTTTCGGCTTCGGCTGGGCTGCCCCGCCCGCGATCGCTCGGGCGAGCTCGTCAGGCTGCGCGCGGAAGGTCCTCAATACGCAAAAGAGAAAATCAGCGGGGTGCTCCCGAGCGGCTTTTCTCGCCTCGAAGTCCTCGAGGTGCTTGGCGAGTGGCTGCGCCAGGATCGAAGCAATCTCGTCGAGGCGTGCCGGAGCCAGAAGGAGGCGCCGGCGATAGAGGCTCTCGATCGTCTCCAGCGTCTTCTCCGAGGGTCGGTAGCGATGGCGAAACGAGCCCGGGTCGATGGGCGGGAGCTTGTTCAGACCTTCGAGCTCGCCTCGCAGCTCCGGTCGCCGTTCGCGGACGACCATCGTCCCGGCGACCAGGTCTCCGATGCGCTGCATGCGCGGGGTGGAGGCGACCGTAAGAAAGCCGGCAGCGTAGAACAGAGGGAAGAAATCCGCTGCACGGAGGAGATTCCGCAGCATCGCCTCGTAGAACCCTATCGCGTATCCTTGCGTTCGAATCACGCGGAGGCGGAAGGCTCGCTTGCCCGGAGTCTGCCCGTTCCACCACGTCTCGAAAAAGCAACCGTAGCCCCACTCCATCACGAAGCTCGCGATGAAGAAGACACCGCTCGGAAGCCCCGTCGTCGCGAAGGGTAGCAGGACGATCGCGACCACCGTGTACAGCACATAGAGAATGACCCCGCGTATGCCGAGATCGAGCAAGTAGGCGCCGAGACGGGTGCCCGGTCCCGCCAGCCGGAAAGCCAGCCGCACGTTCTCGGGCGTCTCGATGTAGACCTGGTTGGTTAGGACAGCCGCGGCGGACCTCCAGGGATTTCCCCGCCGGCTCGGGCGTCAGCTTGTCAGGCCTGGACGACTTTGGTCCCGGCGAGATAGTCGTGAATGCAACGCTGCTCCTGTCCAAAGATGAACAGAACATCGACAAAGGCATAGCCCGGGATCTGCCCGAGTAACCCGTTGACGACGTAGCGCAGGCCGAGAAGTTTGCCCGCGCCGGGTATCATCCCATCATCATAACTGACGATGCGAATGTTCATGATCTTTTTTCCCAGCGTCTGGCCCTGTGTGACGAGGAGGCGAATCTGGTAGATCACGAAGCCGATGGCGGCAATGGCCAGCACGAACATGAAAAGGTCGCTCATGGACGAATCCGGACCAGCGACACCCACGCCCAGGGCCATGAGGAAAACGCCGAACAAGGGAATGGCGCTGTCCAGCAACGAGGCAGCCAGACGGGAGCCTCGCGAGGCGAGCTCCTGGGAGTCGACCATCAGATGGTCGGTGACGACTGCTGCCGCCATCTGCGGTGCGGCATAGGGGTTGTCCATGGTGGCCGCGCCAGCTCCCCCAGCGTCGGGCATCGCCATCGATGCCGGGGGCGGTGGGACAGGGTTGTCGCTTGCCGCGGGTCGGCCGGACCCGGCGCGCCTCATCAGCTCCGCGCCGCAGCTCCGGCATCGGAACGCCATGGGCTGATTCTTTTTGCAGGATAGACGCTGCATGGCCTTGCCTCCTCCAACACGGCTCCCGCTTTAACGCGAGGCGGTGACCCTACAGACGGACTGTTTCTTGGGTTTACAACCGTGCTTTCTAGCAAGAGGAGTGCCACCCGCGGGACGGTCCCCCCGCCGTGCGGCAAAGGTTTCAGGAAGAAGGAATTAGGTGGATGCAACGCTTGGCGAGTCGCGCTCCCTGGGTGTGGGGAAAACCCAGTTGTCATGGGGAAAAACCCACGGCGCGGCGGAACGGCGCTTCTCGACACGCGTCCAATCCCTTCAAGACATTGCGCGAAGCGCGTGAGTGGCTCGAGATGAACGGAGTTCGTCGCGTTCGTCGCGGAAAGGTCGATTGGCGCGAGGCCAGGAAATAGACGTGTCCATCAACCCTCGCTCCAGAAGTTTCGCGCCGTTTCGGCGATGATGCGCAACTTGTCTCGTTGATCTTCGGGCGAGATGCGGTTTCCCACGACCGACGTGGAAAAGCCGCACTGTGAGGAGATCGCCAGTCGATCGGCGGGCACGAAGCGCGCCGCATCCCGCAGCCTCCGCTCGTAGAACGACGGCCCCTCGGTGCGTGGCAGCTTGGTCCCCACCAGGCCCAGCACGACCGTCTTGTCCTCCGGCACGTGCCTGAGCGGCTCGAAGGATCCCGATCGCGCATCGTCGTACTCGAGAAGCAACCGTTCGGCCGCCAGTTCGCGAAAGAGCTTCCGTGCGAGTGGCTCGTAATCACCTTCCGACAGCCACCGGCTGTTCTGGTTCCCTCGTCAGAGGTGGAAGCCGAATGTGACTTCGGCAAAGCCCTCCATGACCGCATTCTCGAGCTCGATCCCACGCGCGAGCCAGCCTTCGATGCTCCATCCCTGAGCTTCGTAGAAGTCCCGCGTTCTGGAATCGAGGAGCGACGTGTAGTGCGGCGCGTCGAGCTGAATGTAGCTCGCGCCCAGCCGGAGCAGCTCAGAGACTTCGTCTCGCAGAATGGTCACGACGTCCGCCAGAAAGGCGTCATGATTGGGGTAGGCGCCGGTGGAGCTATCCTTCGACCAGAAGTTGATGAAGAGCGTCGGGCTGGGGAGTGTCACCTTCGGCCTCGCCCGGGTGCGGGACCGCAGGTAGGTGAACTCCTCGGCGGAAAGGTGACGTCGCCGGCGGAGTTTTCCGACGACTGCGAGCTCGGGTCGATCCACGTTCCAATCACCCAGCTCCGCGCTTTGCCAGTGCCCCCAGAGAAAGGCGTCGAGATCGTGCTTGGAGAAGCCCTCGACCGCATCGGTCATCTGGCTTTGAAACGAGGCTCTTCGCATCTCGCCATCGGTGACTACCTCGAGCCCAACTTCCTCTTGCAGCGCGATCGCCTGATCGACGGCCCGGTCCTCGATAACCTTGAAAGCGGAGGGCTGAAGCTTCCCTGCGGCGAGCGCATCCCGTGCCTTCAGAAGCTCGGGAGGCCGGAGCAGGCTTCCGATGACGTCGGTGCGAGCTTGCATCATGGCGTCCTACCAGCCAGCTTGTGCATGAGCGGATCCTGAGGGTCCGCGCAAGAATAAGGTCGCATTTTAGGGCGTCGAGGCGCCCGTCTGGCAAGGCGCGAGAAGTGAATAATATCTAGATATATGAGCATCTTTCCACTTCGGCCGCTGACGCGGCCTAGCCCTCCGCTCGACAGGCTCGCTGCGGAAGGCGGCGAGCAACGCAGCCAGGCGGGATGGATCGGCGCCCCAGAATGGGAAGTTATTCTTGCCAGGGCCCTTAGCCGGGCGGCGCGAGCTTATGGCCTGCCAGAGCCCAAGGGCATCGCACTCATCGGAATTCCCGGCTCGGGGAAATCGCTCACCGCCAAGATGGTGGCCGGTTTGTGGGGCATCCCGCTTCTTCGTCTGGATATCGGCGCTCTCTACGGGAGCCTGGTCGGTGAATCGGAAGAAAACGCAATGCGGGCCTGAAGCTCGCCGAGACCATCTCGCCCTGTGTGCTCTGGATCGACGAGCTGGAGAAAGGGATCTCTACGGGGGACTGACCCTCGAGGAGATCCGCCGCGTTCCATCGGGGACGGCCGTGCTGGAGGCAACGGATGTGCTCGTTGCGGGGCGATTTCGGCAGGAGGCGTCGCTCGGTCGCTCTTTGTTCGGCTCGAGCAATCAGTTCGTTCACCTTCTGTCCGAGCGCTACTCCATGAGCGACATCGAGGACACCCCTGACAGCGAGGTTCAGCTCGACGCCAAGGGAAACGTGGTGGTGACGGGAGTCGGTGGCTTCCAAGCCATCGTTCCCGCCTGAGCCGCGTCAAGCTTCGCGTTCCGGGTCTAGCGGCAACAGGCGGGGCTCGTTCGAGCCGTTCTCACGCGTTGGGGAATCTTCGTTCTTCCTGCTCGCTTCCGGAGCGACGGACCCGAGGGGAGGTGGCGCGAAAAACGCTTCCCCGAGAAGGTCATCCTCGTTTTCGAGCGCCCGCACCAACGCTTCCGCCGCCGGCATGAAGTAGCTCTTCGACGGGTTCGCGAGGCGCTTCAACAGGTCGATGACCAGCTTCCGCTCTTCGGCTCCCCGCGGGTAAGAGCGGTTGAACTCCGCGAGCGCGCGCGACGTGAGCCGCTCGGTCCCGCTCTCTGCCTTGAGAGCGAGCAACATGACCAGAGCCACGCCAATCCCGACCGCCACCAGAAGCGAAGACCACCAGGCCATACCGAGCCACCAGGCCAGGGTGAAGAAGACTCCCGGCAGAACGAGCGCTGCCGCACACCCCAGCATCTCTTGTTGATGCCTGCTCTGCATCGGCGCGAGAAGCACCTTCAGATCCTGGGAGATCGCAGTCTTGTCGGGTTGAGACATGGCTCTTGGCGCACCGGCTCCGGGCGCGGTGGCAACCGTGTTGATTGGGGATCCCCATCAGAATAAGGGCGCGCCTCGACGCCGTCAACTCATTCACAGCGAACGTTTCGTTCGAAGTAGGCGACCCATTCGCATCGTTGGTCTGCCCGGGCTCACCACGAAACCTCACCCTTCGGTCTAGGTTAACGAGACTTCCACTTGCGAGAACCTCAGCTCTCGCCAAGGAAGTGCGCCGCTTTGAGGAGAGAATGGGTGCACCTCATCAGGCGCGTTGCGAGACCTGCGTCGAGCACGATTCGGCGTCACGCGCCGCAACACTTCTTGTATTTTCTTCCGCTGCCGCACGGGCAGGGTTCATTCCGCCCGACTTTTGTTACCCGCACCGGCACCTGGGGCTCGGTGTCCGTGAGATCGGACACACCACCCCGGATCTTTTTCAGGCGATCTCGAACTTCCCTCGCTTCTTTCTCGCGCCCAAGATCCGAATGAAGTGTTTCTAGGCGGTCGAGCATATCGAGCTCATCGCGCACTCCTGGCACAGCCAGACCTTGGACCAGGAGCCGTTCGGCCTTTTCCGCATTCCGTTCCTTGCTCAACAGATAGTAGCAGTCCGACCAGCCCGTCCAGCCCCAGCCCCATTGGGGGTCTTCACTCAGCCAGCCGTCGAAAAGCTCATCCACTGTGACCATCTCGTCGAGGTTTGCGTAGAAGCCCGCCAGCGCGCGTCTCATGTTCTCCTTCATGAGGGCGTCCTCATCCCCGAATCGCTCTTGGAAGGTCTGGCAGAAGCGGATCCCCTCATGATAGAGGCGCTCGTCGTCGAAGCCCGCGTTGGATAGCTCGAGCTCCAGATCCTGAGCCCAGTTGTAAAGATACTGGGTTCCACGAAACCGGAGGTCGAAATCTTGGACGGAGCGGACATCGTGATCGTCCATGATTTTCAGCACTGCCCGCCACGCCTTTAGCCATAGCGTCGAGGCCGCGACGGCGTCCTGCGCTCGGGAGTGCTCGTACCCGGATTGCATCCACAGGTCCACCATCTCGTAGCTCGGTCGCTCGGGAGCCCACCTCTCCCACAAAGCGACAAGAGCCATCCAGAAGAAGTCCGAGTCGAAGCCTTGCAGCTGGAGTCGCCGGTCCTCTACGAGCCAATCGGCCAACTCCTCGGCCGAGGCGAAACGCTCGGCCAGAGCTTTGAAGCTCCCTTCATCGATCTTCAGACCGTGATTCTCCAGCCATGCCATCAGCTCCGCGTCCGTTTTTTCACGGACGACCGACAATACCGGCCGGCACTTCTTCTCGATCGCACGTCGATACTTGGCGTCGTTGCGCATGCGGTCTTCGACCGTCTGGTTGAAAGCGATTCTGGAAACATCCATTCTCAAGTTCTCATCGTTGGCTCGAAGGAATCGAACAGCGGCTTTTGAAGCGAGCGAGGGCGATTCATCGTAATAAGACGTCGACCGGAAGGAGACTAGCCTCAGAACTCCCCTATTGAGAGCAGGCCAAAGGTGCCGGTTCTGTTAACGAAAGTACGAGGACGTTCATCCCGCGCCCGTTACCGAGCCCGAGCCTGAGCCCGATGGACTTTGATTGAGGACCATTCGCGTCCACATCGCTACGATGCGAAGCAGCAGCTACGCGGCTAGTTTGTGTTTCGACTGGTAGACATCCAGCTTCTCGAGATCGAACCGCCTCATTGGTTGTCCGGCTCCGGGCTCGGGCTCGGCTCGACTTTGTGAGTTAACCGCAATTATGTTACACGACGTGAGTCGGTAACTACCCTCGGCATTCGTGTTGTAGTGCGCCACCGTCGTGTAACGGATAACGGAGCTTTGAGCCTAGCAGCTCGCTGCAGTATATCGAAGTTCTCGCTCTAGGGCCGATTCAGGAACGTTCTCCGAGTGCAGATTATACAAAGGTGAAGCTCGTCCGAGAGAGGACTCGGGTTCCCCCCTGATCGTGAGGAGGCCGTCCTAGGCCATTATCAGGTAGGATCCCGCCACGGAGACCGGCGCCAGGGAGGTCGCATCTCTTGTCCCTTCCCGCGGGAAAACGTCTCGCTGAATTCGAGATCGTCGAGCCCATCGGCGCTGGAGGCATGGGGAGGTCTACCGGGCTTGCGACACGAAGCTCGGCCGGGAGGTGGCGGTCAAGATCCTGCCGGACGACTTTGCCAATGCGGAGAGACGACACCGTTTCGAGCGCGAAGCCCGTCTGCTCGCCTCCCTGAGCCACCCGCACGTCGCGACCCTTCACGGTTTCTTCGAGCACGAGGGGACACCGTTTCTGGTCATGGAGCTCGTGCCCGGAGAAACGCTGGAGCAACGGCTCGCGCCAGGTCGTCTCGAGATCGAGGAATGCGTGAAGCTCTTCCGGCAGACTCTTGCCGGAAGGAAACGCCCTGTTATTCGGGGCCTCCGGCAACGTGGTTGCTTTGGACCTGGCGAGCGGGACTCGCTCGACCCTTCTGTGGTCCAGAAATCGCCGGGAGCTCTTCTACCGCGACGGATCTCGCATGATGAGCGTCACCGTGGATACGACGACGTCGAGCTCGATGGCGTCGAATGGCGGGACGCGAGGCGACGCGCCGTCCGTCGAGGCGCCTAGCCTCGACCAGCTTCCATCCTTGGCCGCGTAGGCTTCGAGCGTTCGCTCGTCGACGTCGAGGATCCAGTAGAAGGGCACCCCGACTTCCAGGTACAGGTCGGCTTTCACGACACGGTCGCGCTTCCTGTTGCTCGGCGAAAGCACCTCGCAGACCCAGTCGGGAATGATCCGGATGGGCCGCGTTCTGGGAAAGTCGAGCATGCGCTCGCGGCGCCATCCCACGACGTCCGGTGCCACGATGTCGTGGGGCCGGAGCTCCACGTCGGGCTCGATGATGAGCCACCAGCCACCGGGGCCTCCGCGCCCTCGCTGGAACGGCGGAATCAGCTCACTGGAAAGGACGCCCTGCGCCAGGCCGTGAGCCGGTAGCGGGCGTGGAAACGCTTCGATGTCTCCGTCGATGATCTCGTACGTCCGCCCATCGTCCGGAATTGCCAGGAGGTCCTCCCAGGTGGCGAGCTTTCGCGCCGTTTCGGCCATGTGGATTCATTGTAACCCACGGCCGCGGCGTGGGCTCAGCGGCTCACGCGTTCGATCGCGGCTCCCAGACCGGCGAGCTTCTCTTCGATCCGCTCGTAGCCGCGGTCGAGGTGGTACACGCGGTCCACCACCGTCGTATTCTCGGCGACGAGTCCGGCCAGCACCAGACAGGCGCTAGCGCGAAGATCGGTCGCCATCACTCGGGCTCCCGAGAGGGGTGTGGGGCCATGTACGGTGGCTCGGTGCTCGTTCACGCGAATGTCCGCGCCCATCCGGTCGAGCTCGGCCACGTGCATGAACCGGTTCTCGAAGATGGTCTCTCGCACGGAGCTTTCACCCGAGGCCTGTGTCAGAAGCACCATGAGCTGCGCCTGCATGTCGGTGGGGAAGCCGGGATAGGGGCGTGTTTCCAAATCGAGGGTGCCGAGCTCGTCCGGCGACGGCGAATGCACCCGGAGACGATTCTCTCCCGACTCGATGGCAACACCGAGTCGCCGCAGGCCATCGGTCACGCTTTTCAAGTGCTCCGGGCAACATTCGACGATCTCGACGCTGTCGCCGACCAGAGCGCCCGCGAGCAGATACGTGCCCGTCTCGATGCGATCCGGAACGATGCGGTGCGATGTGCCGGTGAGTCGGGACACGCCTTCGATTCGTATTTCGCTCGTCCCCTCACCCTCGATTTGTGCGCCCATTTTCCTGAGCAGTTGCACCAGGTCCAGGACCTCGGGCTCGCGGGCGCAGTTTCGGAGAACGGTCTTCCCGTCGGCCAGCGTTGCGGCCATGAGGATGTTCTCGGTTCCCGTCACCGTGACTTGATCGAAGGTAATGTCGGCGCCTCGCAGACCTTCGGTGGTGGCCTCCACGAAACCATGTTCGAGCGTCACCTCGGCCCCCATCTGCGCGAGCGCTTTGAGGTGCAGGTCGATGGGTCGGGCCCCGATGGCACAGCCGCCGGGAAGGGAAACACGCGCGCGGCCGTTGCGGGCGAGAAGTGGTCCGAGAACGAGCACCGAAGCCCGCATCGTCTTCACGAGCTCGTAAGGTGCCTCGTGGGATCGGATAGCGGGAGCGCTGAGGTGAAGGGCATTCGGTCGCTGGTCCACCACAACGCCTAGCTCGGAGAGCAGTCGCCGCATGGTGCTCACGTCCCAGACATCCGGAACATTCGTGAGCTCGAGAAGCTCGCCAGTGAGAAGAGAGGCGGCCATGGCGGGAAGAGAGGCATTCTTCGCGCCACTCACCGACACTTGGCCGGCGAGCCTCGCACCCCCTTCGATACGAATCTTGTCCATGTTTTCAGCCTCGTGACCCGATGGCGTAGCGAGGTCAGCTTTGCGGCGGTTTTGTGGCGATCACCACGCGGGGAAGGCTTTGGAGGTCTGGCGCGGTCCGGATCCACTCGAGGCCGGCTTCTTGGACGAGGCCTCGTACTTTGCTTTCCTGCCCCATCCCGATTTCCATGAACAGGCGTCCGCCCGGCGCCAGTGCCTCGCAGGCCTGTATCAGAAGCCGGGCCACGATACCCAGACCGCCCTGGCCCCCTCTGAGCGCTTCGGGTGGCTCGTGGTCCCGCACCTCCGGCTGCAGGGCTTCATAATCCTTGTCCGGTACATAAGGTGGATTGGTCACGACGGCATCCAGCGGTTCGTAGTCGTCGCCGAGCGGTGCCAATAGGTCTCCGTTGAGGAACGCAATCCGATCGGCCACGCCATGCCGGTGGGCGTTCTCTCGCGCAACGGCCAACGCCGCCGCCGAGACGTCGGTGGCGCAGAAGGAGGCCTTCGGGAGCTCGGTCGCGAGAGCGATCGCGATGCAGCCGCTTCCGCATCCGACGTCGGCGATGCGGGGACTCGGGTGGTCCCGGAGCTCGGCCAGAGCTGCCTCCACGATGCCTTCGGTTTCCGGTCGGGGGATGAGCACCGCTGGCGTCACTTTCATCTCCAGTCCCCAGAACTCCTGGGCGCCAACGAGGTACTGGAGAGGGACTCGCCCCCGTCTCTTCTCGACGAGGTGGAAGAAGTGTCCGGCGGCCTCTGCCGGTACCGGCTCCTGGAGATGGCTGAGGAGCGCTTCGCGCGAGCAGCCCATGGCGTGGCGGAGCATGAGCTCCGCTTGGAACCTCGATTCGGGTACGCCGGCGTTGGCCAGCTCCTGGGTGGCTCTTTCGAGGAGTCGCTGGGCGCGATGGGCCGAGCCGTCGGTCACGACTGCACGGTAGCGGCTTCCGCTTCTTTGAGCTTTTCCGTCTGATAATGGGCCACGAGCCCGTGGATCATCTCCTCGAGGTCTCCCTTGAGGATCTCGTTGAGCCGGTGGAGCGTGAGGTGAATCCGGTGGTCGGTCACCCGCCCTTCGCGGAAGTTGTAGGTGCGAATCTTCTCGCTTCGATCGCCCGAGCCGACCTGCCCTTTTCGTTGGTTCGCGATCTGTTCCTGCTGATCTTTTTTGGCGAGATCGAAAAGCCGCGAGCGCAGTACGCGCATCGCTTTCGCCTTGTTTTTGATCTGGGACTTCTCGTCCTGGCAGCTGACGACGAGTCCGGTCGGGTTGTGGGTGATGCGTACCGCGGAGTAGGTCGTGTTGACGCTCTGCCCTCCCGGGCCGGACGAGCAGAACGTATCGATCCGCATGTCCTTGGGGTCGATGTCTACCTCGACGTCCTCGGCCTCGGGAAGCACCGCCACGGTCACTGCCGAAGTATGAATACGTCCGGAAGCCTCCGTAGCGGGAACGCGCTGGACCCGATGCACCCCGCTTTCATACTTGAGTTGGCTGTAGGCGCCTTTCCCCTCCAGCAAAGCGACGACTTCCTTGATGCCACCAATGCCGGTCTGGTTGAGGCTCAGGATCTCGACGCGCCAGCCCTGCCCTTCCGCATAGTTGCGGTACATGCGGAACATCTCCTGCGCGAAAAGCGCGGCCTCCTCGCCACCGGTGCCGGCTCGGATCTCCAGGATGACGTTCCGCTCGTCGTTCGGGTCCCTGGGGAGGAGCTGGAGGCGAAGCTCATCGTTGAGCCTCGCGCTCTCCGCCTCCAGGCGGTCGATCTCCTCCTGGGCAAGAGTGCGCAGCTCCTCTTCGTGCAGCATTTGCCGCGCGTCCTGGAGCTCGCGAGATACGGCTCTGTAGGCGCGGTAATTCTCGACGACCGGCTCGAGCTCTGCGCGAACTTTGGCGAGCCTCTGTATCTGTTCCGGGTCAGACACGACGTCGGGTTTTCCGAGCTCCGCCGTCACGTCGTCGAAACGCTTTTCGACGGCGGCGAGCCTTTCGTCCAGATTCATGATCAGCTACCAGCCACCAGCATCCAGCTACCAGGCAGGATCGAAGTCCCCTCACCCAACCTTCAGGCCTTGCCGGAGGCTTTCTTCCTAGTCTTCTTTTTCGTGGGCAGGCGCTGGTCGCCGTACTTCTGCTTGAACCGCTCCACGCGCCCGGCGGAGTCGATCAATTTCTGCTTGCCCGTATAGAACGGGTGGCACTTGGAGCAGATCTCCAGGCGAATCTCGCCGCCCTTGGTCGAGCGCGTGGTGTATGTCTCACCGCACGCACAGCGGACGTTGACTTCCTCGTATTTCGGGTGAATTCCTGCTCTCACCGGATAACTCCTTGATTCCTAATGCGTTCAACCTGCCCTGCCCCTGCCTTGGCCCTTGACCAAGACAGTGCAAGTGCGGTCGATCTCCTTAGTATAGCCCAGCCACGCCCTGGCTAGTTTCTGGCGAGTTCCTGTCCAGAAACACTATAAATTGTGGTGTGCGAAAGGCCTACCGAAGATGTGGGTATTATACGTTTTCGTAGGGACTTCGTAGGGTTGAGAGCGAATGAGGAATCTTGGACGAAACGAGAGGCAAATCGTTAGCAATCCATGACTATTACGAGCGGAAGAGTAATAGCTATTATCGCAAGAGGTGTCTCGCCATCACCAGCAGGTTGCAAGTGATGATGGAACTCCATACATACGATTTGAAAGAAGGCAATGAGCGCCATGTGCATCGGTCGAGACCAAAGACTCGTTTCAAGAACGAAATGATGCCTTCGATTCCGCAGCGAAACCGCCGCAGGCGTTGGTAGACCCAGGAACTCTTGACCATATCGGTCACCGCGAAGTGAGCCTTGGTAAAGGCAACATCTTCGACTCCCCTGCCTTTAATGGCTTCCAAGTTTGCCTTCGAAGAAAACGCGCCATCGTAAGCCACCTGACGCGGGGCTTGCTCGTAGATTTCGATTTGACGGTCGATCATGGTTTCGGCGAGGGTTGAGTCGGCCGGGTTCCCATCCAGGATCACGCAATCCAAAATCATCGAGGACGAGCCACCAGTCAAACACACCTTGTGACCGTAGAGGGTTTCGCGCCGGGCTTTGCGAATAATGTCGGTATGTTCTTCAAAGACGGAAACGACCTTTTCCTCGGCAGGCACACGCTCTTCGTCGATCACTCGACGCCGGGTTTGGTTGATGACTTTTTCGGTGAGGACGAGAAAGTGCTCTAAATCCGCGGCGATCCCCTCCGCACTCGCTCGCTTCACCGGGTCGGTCAAGCCCGATGCTTCCAACTGTTCTGAAACGCGTTGAGCAGAGCGATAGGTTTCTTCCGTCACTTTCAGTAGATCTCGATAGACGCGACGCCTTTGTTGCTTATCCTTCGCGTTCACAACGCCCAGTCGACGTCTTTTCGCTCGACGCGTTCGATTGCCGAACACCACTACTGTACCCAGCAGATCGCGAGCTCGGCACATCAGGCGAGTGAGAACCCGAACACAGTCATAGAGAAGCTCGGAGTCTGCTGGCGGATGAATGTTCGATTCCACTACCGTGCAGTCCACGCGTACTTTTCTTCTCTTTTCGATCGCGGCCTTCTCGGCAATGCTTACCAGCTCTCGGTTGATCTTCTCCAGCGTTTCGAACTTCAGGGCTTTGATGTTTGCTGCCAGGGTCGACTTCGACGGGGTCGGCTCCATGATGCCGAGCCGGCAAAACGTCCGATAGCTTCGAGAGTCTGCCAAGTGAAACGCCAGCTCACGATAGGTGAACTGATTCAGCTGCTTGACCAACAACGCCCGCAGAACCTGCTCCGCGCTCATACCCCCGCGACCAACATCGCCCCTTGCCGATGGGTTGACCGACCTCAGGTCTTGCAGTACCAGTTCATTGAGCTTAGGATGGGCATCGAGCAGCGACGAGATCGTTTTGAGCTCGCGTGCGTGCTCCACCTCCAGCCAGGGCTCACGTAGATTCGGCTGTGGGTTGATCGGTTTTCGCATTTAGGGCTGGTCTCCTTTGGAGTTAAGTCATTTAGAATCTTTGTTTTTGTCGACTCGATACTAAGCGACACTCCCTCAGAAGACTAGCCCTAAATTTGCGATTTCTCCTTCTTTCTCAATCTCTTACACGCTTCAAGACGCGTACTAGCTAGAGGCTGTTGCAAAACGTAGCTCATTCCTCCTTTGGGTTCAACGCCCGGACGGTCTGGCCCGTGGCCGATCTGCTGATTATTCCTGCAGTTCCGCGATTGACTCCCTAAAGCCGTTAT
Source organism: Candidatus Marinacidobacterales bacterium (assembly GCA_965237685.1). Taxonomy (GTDB): domain Bacteria; phylum Acidobacteriota; class Vicinamibacteria; order Marinacidobacterales; family SMYC01; genus CBDEGF01. The sequence goes on along the minus strand of CBDEGF010000001.1, from coordinate 398,444 downwards.
TAGTGATTGTTTGGATTTTTTTCTTGACATGATACCTAAGAGAGGAGATCTCTTAGGCATGATCGGGACGCTCACAAGGCAGTCCTCGCTCTTCTATGTCAAACTTCGGCAAGCAGGCCTCGCTTATCAAAGATGACCTCCTCGAATCTGTTGACACTCTTCTTGATGACACCGGGATAATTGAGCTGGTCCACCAATCACTCGCGCAACGTTACCCGCTTTCGAATCGAACCGGCATCGCGCCCGACTGGTTGTTGCGCTCTTGTGTGCTCAAGCACATCAAGGGATGGTCGTTCCGAGACTTGGAACGTGAAGTGCGCTCGAACCTCCTGTATCGCCGCTTTACCCGATTCGACGACGCCCCCGCACCCAATTTCTCCACTTTCAGCCGCAACCTCGCGCTGCTGAGTCCAGAGCTAACTGAGAAGATTCATGCTCGCGTGGTAGGTATCGCGCATGAGGAGGGTGTTGCGAGGGGGCGCAAGCTTCGGACCGATACGACTGTGGTCGAGAGCAATATTCACTACCCGACGGACAGCTCGCTGATTGGTGATGGTATTCGGGTGATAACCCGCAACCTCAAGCGTATCGCCAAGGCTTGTACTGAGGGTGCGCTCAAGGTGGTCGACCACCGCCGGACGGTGAAACATCGGCTTATCGAGATCGAGCGAGCCAGTAAGTCATTTACCGAGTCGAGTCGAAAGAAGTTCAAGGACGGTTATGGCACGTTGATGGGCATTGCTCGCGGCGTGGTTCGCCAAGCTGAAACCGTCATGCAGGCACTTCAAGATGGATCGCTGCCCATCGTGGGCTCGTTGCTGAGCGTCACCCGGAGCGAGTACGAACTACAGCACTTTTTGCCGCTCGTCAGCAAAGTGTTAGCGCAGACGCGGGCACGCGTTTTCGAGGGCGAGCGTCACTATCCCGACAAGATCGTGAGCATCTTTGAGGAACATACGGCGGTGATCCGCAAAGGGAAGGCATCCAAGCCGACGGAGTTTGGACGACTGGTCCGCATCGACGAGGTGGAAAACGGCATCGTCAGCCACTACGACGTCGCAGATGGCAATCCCGCTGACCAACCGCAGTGGATGCCTGCGCTCGACAAACACACGGAGCAGTTCGGTCAGCCGCCCCAGATGGCGACAGCCGACCGGGGATTTTTCTCGGCGAACAATGAGCAGCAGGCGAAAAAACTCGGTGTCAAAAGAGTCGCGTTGCCAGCTCCAGGTCGATCGAAAAAGCGGGTCGAGCTGCAACAACAGCGCTGGTTTCGCAGAGCGCTCAAATGGCGCGGCGGTATCGAGTCCCGGATCGCCACTCTCAAGCATCGCTTTGCTATGTTCCGCGCCACTTACAAAGGTGACAGCGGATTCAAGCGATACGTCGGCTGGTGTGTGATCAGCCAAAACCTCATATCCGTCGCGCGGACAAAGCGAAAAAAAGACAAGGACAAGCAGGATGCCCGCAAAAACCGACTCGTGGAGTAAGCGCCGAAATCAACTCCTACGCCAGATTCAATCCGACGCTCGTAGAGCTATCTTCGGCACGCCCGCCGAAAGCTATCGAACGTGCGGCACGCCCAGTTGTCGATGCCACGGGCCCGGGCCCAAACATGGCCCTCACCTATACATCAGTTACCGCGGCGAAGCGGCCAAAACCACCGGCTATTACGTGCCGAAAGCGGCTCAAAAGAGCATCCGCGACGGCGTTCAGGCCTGGCAGCGCCTTCAGAAGTCTCTCCGCAAACTGAGCGACATGAACAAGGAAAACATTCTGGAACAAGCCCGAAACAGCGCTCGCGTTAATAAGTAGTCCTACCCCCCGCTACCGTATATTTCCCCTCTTTGGCGCTAACGGGCTTTTGCAACAGGCTCTAGCTAGCCCTGACTGGACATCGAGGCCAGGAACTCCGCGTTGTTCCGCGTCTTGCCCATTTTGTCCAGAAGCAGCTCCATGGCTTCAACCTGAGACAGCGGCGACAACACCTTGCGCAGAATCCAGACGCGAGCCAGCTCATCCTTGTTCAGAAGCAGCTCTTCCTTCCGGGTACCGCTCTTGTTGATGTCGATGGACGGGAACACGCGCTTGTCCACGAGCTTCCGGTCGAGGTGGATCTCCATGTTGCCGGTGCCCTTGAACTCCTCGAAGATGACGTCATCCATACGGCTGCCCGTCTCGATCAGGGCGGTAGCCATGATGGTGAGCGAGCCTCCCTCTTCGATGTTCCGCGCGGCACCGAAGAAGCGTTTGGGACGCTGAAGCGCGTTCGAGTCGACACCACCTGACAGCACCTTGCCCGAGGGCGGCACCACCGTGTTGTAGGCCCGCGCCAGCCGCGTTATGGAGTCGAGAAGGATCACCACGTCGCGCTTGTGCTCGACGAGTCGCTTGGCCTTTTCGATGACCATTTCCGCCACCTGGACGTGACGCGAGGCCGCCTCGTCGAAGGTGGAGCTGATAACTTCACCTTGAACGGAGCGCTGCATGTCGGTCACCTCTTCGGGGCGCTCGTCGATTAGCAGCACGATGAGGACGACTTCAGGATGGTTGGCGGTAGTGCTGTTGGCGATGTTCTGCAACAGCATGGTCTTGCCGGTTCGCGGCGCGGCGACGATGAGACCGCGCTGCCCCTTTCCGATGGGAGTCATCAGATCCATGACACGAGCCGACAGGTTGTCCTGCGCCGTCTCGAGGCGGATGCGCTCCTGCGGATAGAGCGGTGTCAGGTTGTCGAAGAGGATGCGCTCCCGGGCCCCTTCCGGCGTCTCGAAGTTCACCGCTTCGACTTTGATCAGGGCGAAGTACCGCTCGCCCTCCTTGGGAGGACGAATCTGCCCGGAGATCGTATCTCCCGTTCTCAAGTCGAACTTGCGGATCTGGGACGGCGAGACGTAGATGTCGTCCGGCCCGGGCAGGTAGTTGTACTCCGGTGCCCTCAGGAACCCGAAACCGTCCGGGAGGCATTCCAGGACACCTTCGGAGAAAATGAGCCCGCTCTGCTCGGTCTGCGCCTGGAGAATCTTGAAAATGAGCTCCTGTTTGCGCATACCGGTCGCGCCCGCTACGCTGAGGTCCTTGGCCACCTTCGCCAGCCCAGAGATGTTCATCTCCTTGAGCTCCGCGATGTTCAAGGACTTCGTTTTGTTGTTGTCCTTTTCGCTTCGCGACGGGCGCTCTTCTAGCTCTTCCGTGCTGGTCTCTCCTCGCGCACGTGTCTCTCGATCACCTTCCATAGCTCTTTCCTTCCTTCACTGGTCACAGCGGAAAAGGCAACGATCGGCAGCCCTCCCTCTGCGGCATAAGTTCGTTTCAAGGCGCCCCGCTGACGTGCCAGCTGGGACTTCGAAAGTTTGTCTGTTTTCGTGGCCACGACGCGGAACGGGATGTCGCGCTCCGCCAGTAGGTTCCGAACCGCAAGGTCGTTGTCCATCGGCTCCCGTCGTGCATCGACCAGGAGGAGCACCAGTCGAAGCGCCTCTCGCTCGAACAGGTAGCTTGTCACGAGACGCTCCCAGTCGCGCTGCACCTTCGCAGGTACCTTGGCGAAGCCATAGCCCGGCAGGTCGACCAGCAGAAACTCGCTCCCCACCCGGAAGAAATTGATCATCTGCGTACGCCCCGGTGTCTTGGAGACGAAGGCGAGCTTCCGGACGCCCGTCAGGCAATTGAGCAGACTCGATTTCCCCACGTTGGAGCGACCGACCACCGCCACTTCGGGCAGGTCGGGCGCGGGAAATCCCCCGGGCGCTGAGACGCTCTTGAGGAATTCCACGGGTCTCGTCATGGGACATCGCTGTTTTTTCGCTCGGTTTGTCGACGCTCGACCCCGCGGCGTCGCTGGTGAAAGTTAGCCGACAGCCAGCGAGTCTGACTGTCGAGATTTCGGTCGCAGTTTCAGTGAGCGATGGACTCCCCGGGAATCGGGCCTTCGCCCTCTGGCTCGTCGGAGATGTCCTCCAGATCGGCCGAGACCTCTTCGAGCCCATCGGAGACGTTCTGCAGGTTGGCGTGGGCCGCCGGCAACGGCGAGACCAGAGCCGTCTCGAACACGTCTTCTACCTTCTCGACGAGCCGAATGTCCAGCTGCTGCAGGATGCTCTCCGGGATCTCCGACAGATCCTTCTCGTTGTCCCGCGGCAGGATGATTCGGGAGAGCCCGGCCCGGTGAGCGGCGAGCAGTTTCTCCTTCACACCCCCGATGGGGAGCACCTTCCCTCGAAGCGTAATCTCGCCGGTCATGGCGACATCCGAACGGACGGGTACCTTGCTCAGCATCGAGAGGAGTGCTGTGCACATCGTGATTCCTGCTGACGGGCCATCCTTCGGTATGGCGCCTTCCGGAATGTGGATATGAATGTCGTGCTTTCGGTGGAAATCCCTTGGAAGACCGTACCGCTCCGCGCGGGAACGGATGACCGAGAGGGCAGCCTGGCCGGATTCTCGCATAACCTCGCCCAGCTTTCCAGTCAATGTCAGGTTTCCTTTCCCTGGCATCATGGTCGTCTCGGTGGTCAGGATGTCGCCGCCCGCCTCCGTCCAGGCAAGGCCGGTGGCGATGCCGACCTCGCTCTCGCCCTCTATGCGGTAAGGACGGAACTTGGGGACACCGAGATATTCGGAGATGTCCTCCTGGGTGATATGGATTTCCGCTGGAGCATCCTTGCGGACGACTTTCCGCGCCACTTTGCGAAAGATCGCGGCGATTTCACGCTCCAGGTTGCGCACGCCGGCCTCGCGAGTGTAGCGGCGAATGATCTCGACGAGCCCCTCGTCGGAGAACGATATCACGCGTTTCTTGAGCCCGTTGGCCTCTTTCTGCTTGTGAACGAGAAACCGCTTGGCGATCTCGAGTTTTTCCTCCTCGGTGTAGCCGGCGAGTCGGATGACCTCCAGGCGATCCATCAGCGCCTGCGGCATGTTCTGCATCATGTTGGCGGTTGCGATGAACATGACGTTCGCGAGGTCGTATTCCACGTCGAGATAGTGGTCTTGGAAGCAGTGGTTCTGCTCGGGATCGAGCACTTCCAGGAGTGCCGAGGCGGGATCCCCGCGGAAATCCATGCTCATCTTGTCGACCTCGTCGAGAAGGATGAGCGGGTTCACGGTGCCCGCCTTCTTCATCATCTGGATGATCTGGCCCGGGAACGCGCCGATGTAGGTTCGCCGGTGTCCGCGCACCTCCGCTTCGTCGCGGACGCCTCCGACAGAAAGGCGGACGAACTTCCGGCTGGTGGCGCGAGCCACGGACTTGGCGAGCGACGTCTTGCCCACGCCGGGGGGGCCCACCAGGCAGAGAATGGGGCCGCGCTGTTTCTTGACGAGCTGGCGGACCGACAAAAACTCGATGATGCGGTCCTTCACCTTTCTCAGCCCGTAATGATCTTCCTCGAGGATGCGCTCTGCCCGCTCGATGTTGCGGCTCTCCCGGGTGCGCTTGTGCCACGGAACGGCGAGCAGCCAGTCCAGGTAGTTGCGCGAGACCGTCGACTCGGCGGACATGGGCGGCATGGCTTCGAGTCGCTTCAGCTCGGTGACCGCCTTTTCCTCCGCCTCTGCGGTCATCCTGGCCTCGGCGATTTTCCTGCGAAGCTCGTCGGTCTCGTTGCCCTTGTCCTCTTTTCTACCGAGCTCCTTCTGGATCGCCTTCATCTTCTCGTTCAGGTAGTACTCTTTCTGGGCTCGCTCCATCTGCTTGCGCACCCGTCCCTGAATACGGCGATCGACCTGGAGGTCGTCGACTTCCGCCTCGAGCACCGTGGCGATTCGGCTCAGGCGTTCGGCTGGATTCCAGGTCTCGAGCAGGTGTTGTTTCTCCTCCACACTCATGACCAGATGAGAGGCCACCGTGTCGGCCAGCTTCCCGGGCTCGTCCACCTGGACGGCGGCGTTCTTGACCTCGCTCTGGAGGTTGTTGGCGAGCTTCACGTACTGCTCGAAGAGGGACACGACCTTGCTCATCAAGGTGGCGGCGTCTGCCGGGGTCTCATGAAGCTTGGGCACCGTCTTGACGACGACCTTGAAGAAGCCTTCCTCCTCGCGACATTCGATCGTTCGTCCGCGGTGCAGTCCCTCCACGAGAACCTTGATGTTGCCGTCGGGAAGCTTTACGGATTGCAGGATGTTGGATATGGTTCCAACGGTGTAGATATCTCCTGCCTGCGGCTCGTCGGTCGTCGCGTCGTGCTGCGCAGCGAGGAAGACCTTGCGCTCGTTCGCGAGCGCGTACTCGAGCGCGCGAATGGAGGAGGCGCGCCCGATCACGAACGGCATCATCATATAGGGGAAGACCACCACGTCCCTGAGGGGAACCATGGCGAGGGTCTCGTAGACTTCCGAACGGTCTTTGCTACTGCTCTTGCTACCGAACATCGCTGCTTGTATCCGTCATGCGCTCGACTTGCCTTGCGATAGCGGCCGTGGGCGGTCGCTACGGATTCTTTGGATTCGATACGGGGGATGAGCTCGACAGGAGCACCAGGTCACCTGGCGGGCTCGGGGTCTTTTGTTCTCAGCCGGCCTTCTCAGCCTTCTCGATGAGTGTCACCGGCGTCTCGTGGTCCTCCACCGCTTCCTTGGTGATGACGACTTCCTTGACCTTCTTTTGAGACGGCAGATTATACATCAGCTCCAGCATAAGGTCTTCGATGATCATCCGGAGGCCCCGAGCGCCTATCTTGCGCTCCCGCGCCAGGTCTGCAATGGCGCCCAGCGAGTCGTCGGTGAATCGTAGCTTGACGTTCTCATACTCGAACAAACGCTGGTACTGCTTGGTGATGGCGTTGCGTGGCTCGCTCATGATGCGGATGAGCGCATCGCGCCCCAGTTCGTGAAGTGTGCCGGTGACGGGAAGGCGTCCCACGAATTCCGGAATGAGCCCGTACTTGATCAGGTCGGTGGGCTGGATGTCCGAGAAAATGTGTTCGCGGTCCGACTTCGAGACCTCCTTGAGATGGGCCCGGAAGCCGAGACTCTTTCTTCCGATGCGTCGTTCGATGATCTTGTCCAGCCCGACGAAAGCGCCGCCACAGATGAACAGAATGTTCGTCGTGTCGATCTGGTAGAACTCCTGGTGCGGGTGCTTGCGACCTCCCTGGGGCGGCACGTTGGCGACGGTGCCCTCCAGTATCTTCAGGAGCGCCTGCTGGACGCCTTCACCCGAGACGTCTCGAGTGATGGAGGGGTTCTCGTCCTTCCGGCAGATCTTGTCGATCTCGTCGATGTAGATGATGCCTTCCTGACATTTTTCGATGTCCCCGCCGGCTGCCTGCAGGAGCTTGAGGATGATGTTCTCGACGTCCTCGCCGACGTAGCCGGCTTCGGTCAGCGTCGTGGCATCCACAATCGTGAACGGCACGGACAGGAGCTTGGCGAGGGTTTGGGCCATTAACGTCTTGCCGGTGCCGGTGGCGCCGATCAGCAGAATGTTGCTCTTGGTGAGCTCCACATCCTGGCGCGCCTTCGCCTTCATTATGTGGACGCGTTTGTAGTGGTTGTAGACGGCGACCGAGAGCTTCTTCTTGGCGGTTTTCTGGCCGATGACGTACTCGTCGAGGAACTCCTTGATCTCGACCGGCGTCGGGAGATTCGAGCGCTGCGATCGGTTCTCGAAGCGGTTGTCGTCGGCGATGATGTCGTTACAGACTTCGACGCACTCGTCGCAGATGAAGACGGTGGGGCCGGCGATGAGCTTGCGTACGTCGCTCTGGTCCTTGTTGCAGAACGAGCAGCGTAGAACTTCCGGGTCACCGTTTTTCTTGGACACGCTTACTCCGCTTTTGGAATCGCGTCGAGGCTAGTGCCGTTCCTGCTGGTCTCGACCTGGCCCATCAGCTCCGGTTGGAACGAAAGTGCAGTCTTTTGTCATGGGTGCCTCGCTCAAAGCTAGTTGGAACGGTATTAGTTGCGTTTGCTGATTACCTGGTCGATGATGCCGTACTCGCGAGCGAGCTCGGCCGTCATGATGAAGTCTCGTTCCACATCTTGTTCGATCTTGGCGATGTCCTGGCCGGTGTGCTTCGACAGGATCTCATTGAGCCGCTGCCGTGTCCGGAGAATCTCCTTTGCCTGGATATTGATGTCCGTCGCCTGGCCCTGAGTGCCGCCGGAGGGCTGATGGATGACCACCCTCGAGTTCGGGAGCGCGAACCGCTTGCCCGGCGTTCCCGCCGCGAGCACGATTGCTGCCATGCTCGCCGCCTGCCCGATGCAGTAGGTCGTCACGTCGGGACGGATGAACTGCAGTGTGTCGTAGATGGCCAGGCCCGCGGTGACCGACCCACCGGGGCTATTGATGTAGACAGAGATCTCCTTGTCGGGATCCTCCGCCTCCAGAAACAAGAGCTGGGCAACGACCAGGTTCGCCAGATTGTCGTCTATCGGAGTGCCGATAAAAATGATGTTGTCTTTGAGTAAGCGCGAGTAGATATCGTAGGCGCGCTCACCCCGGTTGGTCTGTTCGACCACCATCGGGATCAGCATCTAAGTTCTTCCCCTATTTAAGTTTAGCATGCTGTTTGATGAAGTCAACCGCCTTGCCACGGCGTATATTTTGCCTCAAGCGGTCCATTCCTCCTTCTTTCATCAGGTGAGCACGCACTGCCTCCCCCGATTTGTTCATCGCCTTGGCAGTCTCCTCGATCTCTTTCTCGACGTCCTCTTCGGTCTCCTTTAGCTCCTCTTGGGCCACGATCCGCTCGAGGACTAGGGTCGCCTTCACCGTTTTGACGGCCGCCTCGCGCTGATCGGCTCGGAGGGACTGCCAGTCGATTCCTGCGTTCCGGGGGTCGATGCCCCGCTGGGCCAGGCCCCGGGCCATCTCCTCGACCCGGTTATCCAGTTCGTGCTCGACCAGCGACTCGGGCGCGTCGAACGGATTCGCTTCGATGAGCTTGTCGAAGAGGCGGTTCTTCAATTCCAAGTCGTCCCGTCGGCGGCCTTCCTCTTCCGCCTGCTTCCGCAAGTGGTTCCTGAGCTCTTCGAGCGAGTCGCAATCACTCACGTCCTTTGCCAGCTCGTCGTCCACCTCCGGGAGCACCTTCTGCTTGAGCTCCACGAAGGCGAAATCGACATCGAAGCTCTTTCCACCCCGCCCCGGCTCGGGATGGTCGGGACGGAACGTGACGGCGAACGTCACCGTCTCGCCGGGGTTCGCTCCTTGCAGCTTCTCGTGAAGTGCTTGATGGTACGAGCCTCCACCGAGCTCGATCGTGATGCCTTCATGAGTCTTCTCCTGGCCGCCGTCTTTCGGCCGCTCGGTGAGATTCCCCATGACGAAATCGCCGTCCTGGGCGCCGCGTCCTTCGACCGGGTCGAACCGGGCGGCATTCTCGCGCAGAGATTCCACGCCCTGGTCTATCTGCTCTTCCGTCACTTCGCTATGAGCCTGCTCGACCTCGATGCCGGTGTGACCCTTCGCCTCGAATTCAGGAAGTACGTCGAAGGAAGCTCGAAACGAGAGCGGTTGTCCGAGATCGGAGACGAGGTTGCTGATCCGGGGGTCGCTGATCGGCTGGAGCTTCTGCTCCCGGAGCGCCTCGCCCAGCGCCTCGGGCACCATGTCCCGGACGATCTGATTCATCACGTCGCCCCGGAACCGCGATTTGATGACGTCCTTCGGGATCTTGCCCTTGCGAAACCCCGGAAGCTTCACGGTCCGGCGAAGCTGCTGGACGCCTTTATCGAACTCTTCCGAGAGCTTCTCCGCGGGCACCTCGATGTCCAGATGCCGGAGCGAGTTGCCCTCTTCCACGCAGTCGACTTTCAAATCGTTCTTCTCTCCTTCACCGCCTTAGGGCCCGCGCTTTCGCCGCACCCTGCCCCTCGATGACGTTGGTCTGGTGCGAAAGGGGGGACTCGAACCCCCACGGGTTGCCCCACTGGATCCTAAGTCCAGCGCGTCTACCAGTTCCGCCACTTTCGCACGGGAGCTCACTTGCCGGAAGTGAGAGTTACAGGCGAGGAGATGGGAGATGGTAACGACGCTCGTGCCAAACCAGTCTTTCCGCTGTAACGCCGGAGCCTATTGTAGACGTGGCCTGGTGAATGCGTCAATCGATCAGCATGCAGCATCCAGGAATCAGTTCCCCTCACCTTACTCCTCTCCCCACAGGGGAGAGGAAACGTGCGTTCGCATGTTCCTTCTCCCCTTCGGGGAGAAGGCCAGTGCCCTGTATCAGTAGTACGTCACATAAATCTCGGGCCCTTTTGCGCCCTGGCTTCGTTGCTGCATTATTGCAGTTCGGCCGTCGGCCTAGCCCTCCGCTCGACAGGCTCGCTGCGGAAGGCGGCTCGAATATCCAGATATGACTTCGTCGGCACGCCTCGCCAGCACACAAATTGGCCTCGAGCTTTACGCAACGAACCACTGATACAGGACACTAGGATGAGGGGACTGATATCCTTGCCTTCCGCGGATTGACGCTCGCGGCCGCCGCGGGTAGTTCACCCTCGAGCCCCGCCTCCACGGGCGCCCCGAGAACCTCGAGGCCCGTTGTTCCGTATGTTCGGGAAGGAGGCTCATGGCATGAGTCTGCAGCTGGAGATTCGAGATCTTTCCAAGACCTACCCCAACGGCGTGCAGGCGCTGAAGGGCGTTTCGCTTTCCATTCCCACCGGAATGTTCGGCCTGCTTGGGCCGAACGGAGCCGGCAAGAGCACGCTGATGCGGACCATCGCCACGCTCCAGGAGCCGGACTCGGGGAGCATTCGCCTGGACGGCCTGGACGTGCTCCAGGAGAAAGACGAGGTTCGCCGGCTTCTCGGCTACCTGCCGCAGGAGTTCGGGGTCTATCCGCAGATCACCGCCCAGGCGATGCTCGATCACCTGGCGGTTCTCAAGGGTATCGCCGGCGCGCGGGAGCGGAAAGAACGCGTTGAGGGGCTGCTCCAGCAGACGAACCTGTACGAGGTTCGCAGGCACAAGCTCGGCACGTTCTCGGGCGGCATGAAGCAGCGTTTCGGGATTGCTCAGGCGCTTCTTGGCAATCCGAAGCTCATCATCGTGGATGAGCCCACCGCCGGCCTCGACCCCGCCGAGCGACTGCGGTTTCATAACCTCCTATCGGAGATCGGGGAGAACATCATTATTATCCTCTCCACCCATATCGTCGATGACGTGAGTGACCTCTGCAGTCAGATGGCGGTGATCGACAAGGGTGAGGTGCTCCTGACCAGCGAGCCCATGGCGTCGATCGAAGAGCTGCGCGGGCGCATCTGGAAAAAGGTGGTGCCACGAGCGCGACTCGCTGACTACCAGCGCGAGCACCGCGTGATCTCGACGCACCTTTGGGCGGGGAAGACCGTCGTCCACGTGGACTCTCAGAGTGGTGAGTCTCCCGGAGCAGATTTCGAGCAAGTTGAGCCGGATCTGGAGGACGTCTATTTCTCGACGCTGGCGCGCGACCGTGACGAGCCGGTCGCAGCGGCTTAGAACGGAGGGCGTCATGTTCTGGGAAATCTTCCGTTTCGAAGTTCGCTATCAGCTGCGCCAGCCTCTTTTCTGGCTCAGCGCGCTCTTCTTCTTTCTCCTGACGTTCCTCGCCATCACCACCGATGCGGTCACCATCGGCGGCGCCATCGGCCGAGTCCACCGAAACGCCCCGTTCGTCATCATGCAGATGCTTCTCGTCATGAGCATCCTGGGCATCTTCGTAACGACCGCTTTTGTGGCAAGCACGGTGCTCCGTGATTTCGACCATCGAACCGCGGAGCTTTTCTTCTCGACCCCGGTGAAGAAGCGCGACTACCTGCTGGGCCGCTTCGCGGGGGCCCTGGTGGTGGCGTTCGGCGCCATGGCGCCCGTCGTGCTGGCCATCGTGGCGGGGAGTGTCATGCCCTGGCTCGAGCCGGAGCGTATCGGCCCCTTTTCCGCTCTGCCGTATCTCTTCGCTCTCTTGGTCATCGCGATCCCGAACCTCTTTTTTTCGGCAAGCCTGGTGTTCTCGCTGGCGACCGCCACGCGAAGCCTGATGTTCACCTACGCCGGCGTGGTGGCCGCGTTCTTCGGCTACGCTCTGGCCGGGAATCTCCTGTCCGACTTGGAGAACGAGCCGCTGGCCTCCGTTCTCGACCCTTTCGGAGGCGCCGCTTTGGGCATTGCGACGAAGTACTGGACGGTGGCGGAGCGCAACGCCCGCATCCCGACGCTCGATGGACTGTTGGTGACGAATCGGCTGGCGTGGGTGGGTATCGGCATCGTCGTTCTCGCCTGGACGTATTACCGCTTCTCTTTCACGGTGATCTCGTCGCGGAAGTCCAAGAAGAAGCCGAAGCGGCCCGAAGAGGTTTCGCCAGCTCCCGAACCCACGGTGGCTCCGATCGAAGCCGCTGGCGCCCAGACGTTTTTCACTCGGGCAGTCGCCTGGCGCCAGTATCTCAACAAGACGGGCATGGAGATTCGGGGCGTGGTCCGCGGTGTTGCCTTTCCGGTCATTCTCGCCTTCGGCGTGCTGAACATGATCGGCAACTCGACGGTCATCGACCAGCTCTTCGGCACCCCGGTCTATCCCGTCACGCATCTCATGGTGAACATTCTTCAGTCGAGCTTTCTCTTCGTATTCATCATCCTCACCGTCTACAGCGGCGAGATCGTATGGCGGGAAAGAGCGCTTGGACTCAGCGAAGTCTATGACGCGCTCCCAATACCAACATGGGTCTTCTGGGCCTCGAAACTGACCGCTCTCTCCTTCGTACTTCTCGCCTTGCTTGCCACAGCCGCCGCGACCGGCGTGGGCATTCAGGCCTATCATGGCTACGGCAACTTCGAGCTCGGCCTGTACCTGCAGGGACTCTTCCTCGTCGTGGGAATACCGCTCGTTCTGGCCGGGGTGCTGGCCATCGCGCTGCAGGTGCTGACCAACCACAAGTATCTCGGGTTTCTCCTGATGATTCTCTATTTCATCAGTGTGCCGGCTCTTCCCGCGCTCGACTTCGATCACAACCTGTACCGCTATGCGAACGCCCCAGGCTCGCCCTACTCGGACATGAACGGCTACGGCCATTTCGTCACGCCGTTGTTCTGGTTCTACCTGTACTGGAGCTTCTTCGCCGTTTTGTTGATGGTCTTCATACACGCCTTCTGGGTACGCGGAAGGGAAAGCGGGTGGTCGCCGAGAATGCGCATCGCCGCTCAACGCTTCCGTGGGCCGGTCAAGCTGGTGACAGCGGGAACCCTGGTAGCCTTCGTTGGCACCGGGGCCTACATCTTCTACAACACCAACGCGTTGAACGAGTACGTTCCGGGCGATCTTCAGGAAGAGCGCTCGGCACGATTCGAGAAAAGCTACAAGCAGTACGAGGAGATGCCGCTGCCGCGGATTACCGCGGTCTACGCGGACGTGGATATCTATCCGGAGCGCCGGGCCGTCGACATTCGGGGACGGTACACCCTGGCGAACAAGACGGCCGAGGCCCTGGCTTCGCTCCACCTGACAGTGAGCACCGCGGTGGACATCGAGGCTCTGGACATCCCTGGCTCGAAGCTCACGATGGAAGACACAGAGCTCGGCTACTACATCTACGAGCTCGAGCGGCCGCTCGCTCCCGGCGAAGAGCTGGAGATGACCTACGATCTGTCTGTCACCAATCCCGGCTTCGTCAACAACGGCTCCGACACGCGACTCGTTTTCAACGGTACGTTCTTCAACAGCGGCCACTTCTTTCCTCACCTCGGCTACACGCGGCAGTTCGAGCTGTCCGATCCAAACGTTCGGCGCAAGCACGAGCTGGAGCCTGCTCAGCGGTTTCCGGATATCGACGATCCGAAGGGCCGGGAGCGGAACTACATCACCGGAGAGTCGGACTGGATCGACTTCGAGACGGTCGTCTCCACGAGCCCAGGCCAGATTGCCATCGCCCCCGGATACCTCCAGCGGGAGTGGGAAGAGGAGGGGCGGCGCTACTTCCACTACAAGATGGATTCGCCCATCCGCGGCTTCTTCTCCTACCTGTCCGCGGACTGGGCAGTGGAGCGCGACAGCTGGGAGGATGTGGACATCGAGATCTATTACGACCGCAAACACTCCTACAACGTGGATCGCATGATTGATGGGGTCAAGAAGTCGCTCGACTACTTCACGCGGGAGTTCGGTCCCTATCAGCACCGTCAGGTGCGGATCATCGAGTTCCCCCGCTATGCGCGCTTCGCGCAGTCTTTTCCCAACACCATCCCGTTCTCCGAGTCCATTGGTTTCATCGCCAAGCTGGACGAGGAGGATGACGAAGCGATCGACTACGTCTTCTATGTGACCGCTCACGAGGTGGCGCACCAGTGGTGGGCGCATCAGGTCATTGGTGGCTTCAACCAGGGCTCGACCGTCATGTCGGAGACGATGTCCCAGTACTCGGCACTCATGGTGATGGAGCACGAGTACGGGCCCGAGAAGATGCGTCGTTTTCTCAAGTACGAGCTGGACGCCTATCTGAGGGGACGCGGCGGGGAGCTCATCGAAGAGCTGCCGTTGCTCTTCGTCGAGAACCAGGGCTACATCCATTACCGGAAGGGTAGCCTGGTGATGTACGCCCTCAAGGACTACATCGGGGAAGAGGCGCTGAACGCCGCGCTGAAGCGCTACGTCGAGGCGGTGGGCTTTCAGGAACCACCGTACACGTACTCACGCGAGTTCCTCTCGTTCATCGAGGAGGAGACACCGCCAGAGTACCGTCCTCTTCTGTCGGATCTTTTCGAGAACATCACGCTCTACGACAACCGGGCGATCGAGGCGACGTACCACCAGCGGGAGGACGGAAAATACGTCGTGCGTCTTACGGCGAGCGCGACCAAGTTTCACGCCACCGGCGAGGGTGACGAGAGAGCGGTCGGGATCGACGACTATGTCGACGTGGCGGTGTTCGGAGAGACGGAGCCGGGCGGCGTGCCGGAGGGCAAGGTGCTGGCTCTCGAGAAACGCTGGGTGGATCGCAGCGATCCGGTGTTCGAGATCGTCGTCGACGAGGAGCCGAAGAAGGCCGGCATCGATCCGTTCAACAAGCTGGTGGACAAGAACCCGGAAGATAATGTGACGAACGTGAGTCGCAAGTCCGAGCCTTGACGCTCACTCGGCGATTGCCTCCAGATTGCGAGCGGCGATCTCCCTCATGGAGGCAGAGACCGCACCGTCCTCAGTCGCCCGCCGCCAGAAGGTGGCTGCCAGGGCACGAGCTTCCGGCCAGACGTTCCAGGTGTCGGCGGTCGGCACCGGCCGTACGAGTGTAGGGTCCAGGAGTTGCCCGTCGCTTCGGGGTGCGTAGAGCATCGGCAACTGGTCGAAGGCCGGTGCGAGATCGTAGTACTCAGGCTCCGCGGTCATCGTCTCCCCCTCACCCGAGAATTCTGGAAACAGCGCGATGTTGTGGTGATGCCGGTCTTCGTTCGCGATTAGGCGCGCAAAGGCTTCGTAGAGTTGCAGGCGTTCGGCGTCCGCCCTGGTGAGGAGCCGGGCTTCTGCCATTCGATGCGCCGCGCGCGCCCAGGTGTCTCTGGGATCCTGATGAGCGGCGGCCAGGCTCACCATGGCGCGCCGGCCTCGTGGACCGATTCGGTCGAACCGGTCGATTTCCAGAAACCGGTGAGTGGCAGTCTCAACCAGCGTCGCCTGCGCCGCCGCCACATCGGCATTCCGCAGAACCTCGAGGGCGAGTGCTTCGAGACGCAACAGGTCTTGCCAGCGCTCTCCCTGTCGATCGCCGCCCACCGCGAACTTGACCAGTACATGGCAGCCATTCACGAAGGCGCCAAACTTGGGTCTCTCGCCGCCAGCCCAAGATCCGGCCGGCTCGCCCGCGATGGCAGCCTCGGCGAGAGCGGGGAAATTCTCTCTCGTGACCGGTTCGGGAGGATGGGAAAACCATCTTTCCATGGACTCGTCGCCGAGGATCAGATTACCCGGAAAATCTTCACCGCGGCGCGAGAGGCCGATGAGCGTATGGTCGTCGGACCAATCGGTAATCCTCGACGGTACGGGCAGATCGGAGTTTTGTCGCGGAAAGGCGCGGCCCATGAACCCTGACGGCTGCATGTCGGCGACTTCCGGCGGAAGTCCAGCGAAGACGACCCCGGCGGGTAACCAGGCTGTTTCATTTCCCGCCAGAACGACCAGCCGACCCATGGGGTGGGGCTTGCCAGCGTCGTCGATGCGAAAGAGCGGAAGGTCGGACGATCCGAGTCCGGCGATGGTCCGCCTCAGCCCATAGCGGGTCGCACGGCCCCGCCCAATGCAAACGACTTTGTCCCCTTCGGCACGCAACCGACGCATCAGGGTTTGCGAAGAGACGCCCAATGCTTGCACGAAACTGCGCGCCGGGATGGCCCCTCGCTCGAGTTGTTCCGTCAGGGTGCTCATTCAGGAATGATTTTTATACTATCTAAGTAATTAATAGTAAATCACTTATTAGTATTTAAGATCCGTTTTTGGAATGACTATGGAATGATCATATACAGATTATAGACCATCTCGGTGGTGGTTTCGAGTGAGAATGAGGTGCTACCGGTCGGGCACTACTCTCGGATCGACTTTCGTGGCGCGACGGGCGGGGACGTATCAGGCGGCGAGGGCGACCGCGAGGAGGGCCACGGCCACGATGGAGACGCCAGGACTCTTGACCCAGCTCCGCGCGCCGTAACGGAGGTCCCGGAGAATCTCCTGCATTGCTTCAACCCTTCCTGGTCCAAGGACGAGGCTAGCGAGTAAAAGGTTGCTGCTGATTCAATTCGTCGTTCCGCCGCCCTTCTCACCCATGAGCATCGCCAGCTCGGCCAGGGTGCGGACGGTGACTCCCGTGGGCCCGGCCGCCCGGTAGGAGGGTGTGTAGGCCGGCCAGGAAAGCCCGGCGATGTCGAGGTGGATCCACGGCTTTCCGTCGGTGAACTGCTGGAGGAACTTCGCACCGATCGAAGCACCGGCATCGCCGCCCGTCTCATTGAGGTCAGCCACCAGGCTCGACTTGATGCCCCTCGCGTACTCGTCGTCGATGGGAAGGCGCCAGAAGCTCTCACCGGTCATGGCCGCCGCCTCCTGAAGTCTTGCGAAGAGCGCATCATCACTGGAGAACGCGCCGACATGCCGGTCGCCGAGAGCGCGTCGCACCGTTCCGGTGAGTGTCGCGATGTCGATCACGTGCGTGGCGCCCTTGTCCACGGCATAGGCGACGGCATCCGAGAGAATGAGTCTGCCCTCGGCATCGGTGCTCATGACCTCGACGGTCTTGCCCGAGTAGCCTACGAAGACGTCGCCCGGCTTCTGAGCGGTTGGACCGGGAAGGTTCTCCACGGCCGGAACGATGCCCATGACGTTGATCCCGGGCTTCAGCTCGCCGAGAATTCGCATCACGGCCAAAACGGTGGCACCGCCTGCCATATCGCCCTTCATGCGATACATGCCGCTCCCATCTTTGAGGGAGATACCTCCGGAGTCGAAGCAGACACCTTTGCCGACGAACGCGATCGTCACATTGGAGGCTTCGGTCGCGGTGTGCCTGAGCACGATGAAGCGTGGCGGGTTGGCGCTTCCTTTCCCGACCGCGATGACGCCTCCCATTCCCATCTCCTTCATCTGGTGCTCGTCGAAAACTTCGACCTCGAGTCCGGTGTCGCGGGCGATCGCTCGAGCATGGTTCGCCAGAACTTCGGGAGTGAGGTAGTTCGCCGGTTCGACGGTAATCGAGCGGGCCATGTTCGTGGCTCTTGCCACGAGCGTGGCTCTGTCGGCAATCGCAAAAAGCTCGCTGGTTGCGCCTAGACCGCCGATTCGCAACGCCTTCAGCTGCAGGGCGTCTTCGTCGGACTTGTGCAGTCCGGGGTCGAAAAGCCCAAGGAAGGCGCCTTCCGTTGCGGCGGTCACCGCCTCGGTGGCGGGGAGCTTTCCGCGAACGAAGATTGCCAGGGAGCTGACGCTCTGCGTCCGGATGCTTCGGGCGGCGGCGCCCGCAAGGCGTCTCAGTCGTTCGTGCGACCACTCGCTCTCTTTGCCGGCACCCAAGAGGACGAGGCGCCGGGTCGCCATCCCTTCGGGGCTGAGGATGGGCACCGCCTGGAACAGCTTGCCGGTCAGAAGTTTCTGTGCGATTGCCGTCTGAACCGCCGAGGACAGCGACGTGTCGGCTCCCGCGAGCACGGTGGCCAAAGGGTCCTCATCGGCGAACACCGGTAGCACCGCAACGTCGGCATCTATCTGCGCCAGGGAAGCGTCGTCGAGCTCCACCTTCAGGTCCACCATTCCGCGAAGGGTGGGTGCTTCCTGGGCGAGCGCGGCGGAGGCGACCGGCACGGACAAAAGGGCAAGAAACAAGCGATGCATTGCGAGACCTCCTCAGGGTAGGCCCGCGAAGTCTACACGGGGGGAGGGTGTTATGCCAGGTGATCTAGCGGTCCGCGCGAAAGCGTTTCGCGCGCTGGAGGCCGCCCGCGTCGGTGACGGGACGGATGAAAGAGCTTCCAGCCCGTATAGGCCCGAGGTCCGGGATCGCGCGGAGACCGTGCTCGTAGACGAGCGTCTCCTCGATGTGTTGCATGAGATATTCCGCGTCGGACACGACCCCGGCGAACGCCATGGGATCCCACGCCTGGCAGGCGGGTGCCGCTTCGTTCATCCGACGAATGAGCGCATCGAGGCTCTCGGCGGTGACGTCATCGGGCGCAGCCGCAAGGCCAGCTGCCGCGCTGATGGTCGCTGGCAGCATCTCGCACTCCTCCTGCCCGAGTCCCTCGGCATCGAGGCGGTCGAAGAGCGACAACAGTGGCTCAAAGGCTGCCCGATAGGCTTCAGCCCAGGCTCGCGACCGGGAGACCGGGCTTGGTCCCGGCACGCGTAGCACTTCGACGACGCTGACGCCCTCCTCGAAGAGACTGAAGGCAAAGAAATGCGCTCCCACAAAGGCCACTTCGCTCCTGGAGTACGGCGAAAGGTACCGACGATAGACCTCCTGTCCGTCGTCGGCGCGGAAGACGAATACCGCATCCGATACGTTGCCGATGTTGTAAGCCGGGATCACGCTCACCCCGATGTAGCGGCCCCACGGGTCGACCGCGACCGATGTGATCGAGCGACCCTTCGGAATCGCGTAGACGCCCTCGCCAGGTTGAAGCGACCACTCGACCCGATAGCGCCCCCGCTCCCGGTAGGCGTCCCAGGCGACCCATCCATCGCCGTGCCGGCGGAAATTGTGGAAGACGTGCCGGACATCGCCGAGGCGATGAGGACCCCAGACGAGCTCGCCGTCCAGGTTCACCGCAAGGACTTCGCCAGCACTCGTCGAGACCGTGAGCCGCGAGAAGCCGGTGTCGAAGGCAACGACCTCGGGACTCCCGGCCAACTTGGGCAGGCGGATCTGCCGCTCGCCCCCTCCCGTGACCTCCCGCAACACAACCATAGACTGCAAGCTCCCATCGGGTTTCCTCTTCCGCACCGTCCAGGCGAGGGCGTTTCCATCACTCGAAAGCACCGGTGACCAGTGCTTCAGGTCGGCAGGCGGTTCGAGCCGCCGCGCACCGCCATCGGTCGGGAGATGCCAGAACGTCTGCTCGTCCGTCTCGCGGTTCCAGCGCGTGAACAGTGCGGCCCCGCTCGAAGAGAGCCACTGAAGACCGCCGCCGGCCTCGCCCGCTTCGAACTCAACGTCGCGCAGCTGACAACCGGGCATCGTCAGCAGGGCGAAGCGCGTGTCGCCATCGCGCGAGATCCACGCGACGTTCGACCGCTCGAGAGCGAGATCGACCCCGGAGCGCACCGGCAGCAGCCTTGCGTCGGGGATCGTGCATTCCACCTCCCGATCCAGAATCTCCGTTGCACGGTCCTCTTCGATGAGAAACCGGACGGGGATCGCCAGCATGTAGGCCCATTCCAGAACGAAGAAAAGCAGGGGTGTGGCGGCGAGGAGCAGTCCGAAGCGCCACCAGCCTTTCCATCGGAAGAAAACGTAGAAGACGAAGCCGGCTGCTACCTGAAGGGCAAGAGCAAGTGTCAGGTCCGCCAGCAACCATGGCATTTCCCGTTCTGCGTGCGTCACTTCGCGCCAGAGCACGAGCGCCCACAAAGCGACGAAATGCGGTCCGACCACTGGCAGGAGATAGACGGCGAAGGAAGCCCACGCCGCCTTCGACACCGTGCTCTTTTGCATCGTGGTCTCACTTCCATCATGCTGTTTGATCTCCGCGATTTCGAGTGGGCCTGCATGGCGGTGATATAGTCGGCGCCTCGTGAGCTCGGGCCTTCAGTACACCTTGATCCTCGTGGTCTACTTTGCGGGGATGATGGGTCTCGGCTTCTGGTTCAACCGGAAGCTGCACTCGAAGAAAGACTATTTCATCGCCCGGGGAAAACTCGGCCCGGCGACCATCGGCTTCTCCTATTCCGTCACCCAGATGAGCGGGAGTAGCTACATGGGCGCCGTCGGGACCCAGAGTGTCCTCGGCTACAACTTCATCTCGGCGGGTGTCTCGTCCGCCTCCGCGCCGTGGTTCACCTACATTCTGCTCGGCCAAAGGCTTCGCCGGATCGCGAGTCGAATCAAGAGCCTGACGCTCGCCGACATTCTGGAGGCGCGTTACGGCACCGCCGCCGCCACGGTGGCGACGGTCATCATGCTCGTCGCCTTCATTCCGATGATCGCCGCGCAGTTGAAGGCCGCAGGAAACGTCTTCGAGGTCACGCTCGGGATGCCTTACTTATGGGGACTGTTCCTTTTCGGAGGCATCGTCATCCTCTACACGGTACTCGGGGGGATGTACGCGGTGGCCTGGACCGATCTGATTCAGGGCATAATCATGATCGTCGGCTTCGCGATTCTCGCGCCGCTGGCGGTCGGCGAGGCGGGAGGCTTCGCGGAGATGCACCGGCGGTTCGGCGAGATCAACCCGGCGGTATTTCCTTGTACGGAAACATGCCGGCCACATGGGTGGTGTGCTCTTTCCTCGTCTGGGGTTTCTTCCAGATCGGTGGCGCCCCCGCCGCGGTGACGCGGTTCATGATTCCGGAAGACGACAAGACGCTCAAAAAAGCCCTTGTGTACTCCATCACGTTTCAAAGCTTTATCTATATCTGTGCCGGATTAGTCGCGGTCGCCGGTGGAGTGCTGCTCCCCGAACTGGAGCAGCCGGACCTGATCGTGCCCACGATGGTGTCCGAGCTTCTGCCTCCACTCGTGGGCGGGATCATCGTCGCAGCCATCCTCGGCGCCACGATGTCCACCATCGACTCGACGTTGCTGCTCGCCGGCTCACTGGCAGTCGAGAACATCTACGTGAAGCTCACCGAGCGCGAGGCCGATCGCTCCCGAGGGCTGAGAGTCGCGCGGCTGGCGACACTCATGATCGGGGGTGTCGCTCTGGTGGTCGCCATCGAGCCTCCGGCCGCGATCCTGTGGATCGTGACGATGGCGTTCAGTCTCATGGCATCGTCCTTCACGTTTCCGTTTTTGCTGGGCGTCTGGTGGCCGCGCGCAACGAAACAGGGAGCGATCGCCGCCATGATCGGTGGGTTCGTCGCCTGCGTTTTCTGGTACATCCTGGGCTATTTGAAGTACCAGTCCTTCAACAACTGGATAGGGGGGATCTGGCCGGCGATCTTCGGCCCGGCGGTGTCACTGGTCCTCATGCTCGTCGTGAGCCGGCTCAGCGCGCCGCCGCCAGCGGAGATCGTCGAGACGTTTTTCGTGGAGGAGTGATCCTCCCGCCTTTCACAGACTTCTGGCAGCCATCACCTCACCGTGGGTGCGCGACCCCCGCGTGTGGGGAAAACCCATCGTCGATCGGTTGTGGGGGCTTTCTACCCGCTTGCAAACTTCTGTTACGTCGCCGTTTGTGCGCCCGGCTGCGAGGGCTGGCTGGCATCTGATTTGCAACCTCTCCTCATATGAGAGCGGTGTGTCTCTGGGCGGTCCGGGTCCTTGGGGCCCTCCCATTGCTCGCGATGTCCCTGCCTGCGACGGCGGGCACTGCCACCTTCAGCTTTCGCAAGCCGATTACCATCGACTTCAACCAGGTCTCGGGTTCCGTGAATCATGCCGACTTCCCGGTGCTCGTTTCCCTTTCCGACCCCGACCTGCGCACGGTGGGTAACGGCGGTCGGGTTCAGAGCCCGGACGGCTACGACATCGTCTTCACCGCGGCCGACGGGACGACGCGACTCGACTTCGAGATAGAGACCTGGGACGCAAGCACCGGCGCTCTCGTCGCCTGGGTGAAAGTACCCGACCTTTCGGTCACCGTGAACACGATTCTGTTCGTCCACTACGGTAGCACCGACATCTTCACGCGCCAGGAGATACCCGAGGGCGTGTGGAGCTCCAACTATGCCGGCGTGTGGCATCTCGACGAGTCGGGCTCGGGGAACTTCGCCGAGTACCAGGACAGCTCGCCGCAACGGAACCACGGGATCGGAGGCAACGGCGATCCTCTGTACCTGCCCACCCGGACGGCGAGCAAGGTCGGCTTCGGGCAGTACTTCGATCGGCTCTACGCCAGGGGTGACGCGAGCGTCGCCGTTTCCACCACGACCGTCACCTTCGCAAACTGCGGCGGCTGCCTGCCCAACAACATCCAGGCGGGCGATACGCTCGTGCTCGACCCGGGTGGCGGCAACGAGGAGACGTTCAGCGTCGCTTCTCGGGACAGCGCGACGCAGGTCACGGTGACCGTCGCGGCTTCCTCCGGTCACACGGCGGAAACTTACGAGCTCTTCTAACCGTGCAGACCCGCGCGACTCTGGATCACAGCGGGACCGAGAACTACTCCATCGAGCGCGCCTACGACACCCTTCAGAACTGGGAGAACGCTCAAGATGGCAATCTGGTGGGCGAGCTCCGGCGCGAGGTCGGCGTCGCCTACAACGACGCTGATTTCGACGAGCTCGTCGTCTTCTCGGGCGCCACGACCGACGCCGCCCGATTCATGTGGCTGACGGTCGCACCGGTCGACCGCCACTCGGGCGTCGCCGGTTCGGGAGCGGTGGTACGTCCCTCCGTGCCCGGGGACGTCTTTGTGGTCCAGTCCGACTACACCCGGGTCGAGTGGTTCGAGGTCACCGGCTGGCCAGGTGCAAGCAACGATGCGTTCCGCATCCGTGCCGATCACACGCTCTATCGCCATCTGATCGTCCACGACGGCGGCGATGGTGCTTCGGACGGCTTTCGAATGCTGGAAGGCACCGGTAACTGGACGGCGCGGATCGAGAATACTATCGCCTACAACATGGGTCGTGCCTGCTACAACGCGAACAACGACACCGGATCGTTCGACCTGGTTCTCATCCTGGAGAACGTGACCGCCTACAACTGCGGCACCGGGGGCAATTTCGCGGCCGGCGGGGTGAATGCCTGTCAGGGAGCGTCCAATACCACGACCGTTCACGCGCGTAACGTGCTGGCGGTCGGGAACCTGGACGGAGAGGGAGACGCGGACGCCGATTTCAATATCAACAACCTTGGATCCGGCTGTACCGCCACACCGTCCTGGGGGATCTCGGATTTCAACGTCTCCACCGACCTCACCGCCCCCGGCCCGGACAGCGTCACCTTAGTGGCGGCAGGCGGTGAGTTCGTCAGCGCGGTGGACCTGCATCTGAAGAGCGGGGCCCAGGCCATCGACAAGGGTGAACCCTCCCTGAGTTTCTTCGACGATATCGACGATTTCTCCCGGCTCGGCTTGGCCTGGGACGTGGGGGCGGACGAGTTCATGGCGACGACCGCAGTGGCGTTGACGTCTTTCAGGGCGACGCCGGGAGATCGTGAGGTCGTTATCGAGTGGGCCACCGGCTCGGAGCTGGACAATCTTGGCTTTCACGTCTATCGCGCGAGCACCGCGGCGGGCCCGTTTCAGCGCGTGACGGAGCGGGCGATTCCTGGGCTCGGCTCGTCGCCGGTCGGGGCCCGTTATCGATACCGGGACAGCGGATTGGTCAACGGGCTCACGTACTTCTACGAGATCGAGGACGTGGAGACGACCGGGGCAACTACCCGCCACGGCCCTGTTTTTGCGACACCGTCACCTTCGGACGATGAGCCCGATGAGCGCGACGAGCGGGAAGCGTCCGGCGGCGGCGAGCTGATCTACGGCGATCCGGACGCGGGAGGATGGTCGATACGGCGAGCCGGTTCCGGGAGGCTTTCGATCGAGCTCACCATCGGAGGATTCGTCGGTCGGCTCTCCGAGGAAGGGATCCTGTATCTGGCCGTGCCGGGGCTCACGACCGAAGACGGGCTTCCGGTGCGCCGTGCGTGGATCGACGCCATCGAGGGGCGAGGTGTGGAGATCGTCTCCGTCCGCGCCGAGGACGTGTCCCGCTTTCAGGGTCTGCGACCCGACGTCAACGGTCCGATGGAACTGGTTGCGAGTCCGGAAGGCACGGTGGGTCTCCGGCGAACGCCGGGCCGCACCCGGCGCGGATCGCGCGGGGCGGTTGAGGACTCCTGGGCGCGCATCCGGAGCGTCGGCTATCAGGGGGCGCAGAAGAGGGCGCTCGTCGAGCTTTCGCCCTTCCGATGGGACGAGGAGTCGGGCGAGCTGCTGATGGCTCGACGCCTCGTGGTCACGCTGTCGTTCCGGAAGGTCGACCCGTCGGAAAAAGCAGCGCGCAGACGGCGAGGTCGCGGCGAGCACGAAGTCGTGGCCCGTCTGGCCACCGGAGAGCCGGGGTTGTACGGCCTGCGTTATGAGGATCTCTTCGGCGCGCGCGCGCGTCCCAGCCTGCCGGTGACGAAGCTCCGACTGACGCGTCAGGGTCAGCCGGTGGCCTATCGCCTGGTGCCGCATCGAGACGCTTTTCGGCCTGGCTCTACGCTCTACTTCGTGAGTGAGGGAGCCCGTCTCAATCCGTACGGCAACGAAGCCGTCTATGAGCTGGAGCTGGGGGAGCCGGGTTTGTTGATGGAGGATGCTCCGGTAAACACCGGCAGGGATCCGGTCTCCTATCTCTGGCATCGGCTCGAACGCGAGGAGAACCGCTACTACCAGGCGGGTCTTCTCGATGCACCCGACCTCTGGCTGTGGGATCTGCTCTTTGCACCGGAGACCAAACCGTTCCCGTTCTCGATCTCCGGGCTCGCCTCGACGACCGAGGAAGGACAGCTCCGTGTCTGGCTTCAAGGAGCCAGCGACCTTCCCGCCGATCCCGATCATCACGTTCGGTTGTTCGTGAACGGGCAGCTTGTAGCGGAGCTCTCATGGGACGGCAAGCAGGATCGGCCCGTTACGGCGCCGCTTACCGCGGGAGTGTTGCACGAGGGAGAAAATCTGCTCGAGATAGAGAACGTTGGAGATACGCAAGCCGCGTACTCGATGGTCCTCCTCGACCGGTTCGAAGTCGACTACCCGCGCTTGCCCGCCGACTCCGTGGAAAGGCTCAGCGGCCGCTCGCCCTGGACGGGTGACCTGCTGCTTCCAGGGTTTCCGGAGGGCACCGTTTGTCATCGATGCGACGGCCGATCCGCTACGATGGGTGTCTCGGCTGGCGCGCCGCGCGGGCGCGATCCGGATTCCCGTCGAACAGGAGCACCGATACGTCGTGGCGGCTCCCGAGCACGTGCTCCGGCCGGTGGTACGGGAGGCCCGCGCGAGCTCTCTGGTGAGTTCGACGCGGCAGACCGACTACCTCGCGGTGGCGCCCCGTGCGTTTCTTGCGCGACTCGAGCCCCTTCTGGAGAAAAGACGCGCGGACGGACTTCGCACCGAAGCCGTCGCCATCGAAGAGGTCTACGACGCGTTCGGACACGGGGAGTCAACACCGGAATCTCTGAAGGCGTTCCTGCGACACGTCTATCACCATCGGCGCGTGCCCGCGGTACGCTACGTTCTGCTCGTGGGCGATGGCAGCTACGACTTCAAGGATTACCTCGGGACCGGGGTCGAGAACCGGATACCGCCGTTGATGGTAAAGACGTCGTACCTCTGGACAGCGTCGGATCCTGGATACGCCGCGATCAACGGAGGCGACGAGCTCCCGGATTTCGCGATCGGACGCCTGCCTGCCGCCAGCGTGGACGAAGGCGGTGCCATGGTTCACAAGATCCTCGCCTGGGAGGACGGTGGCGGCAGACTCGATGCTTCCGCCGTTTTCATCGCTGACAACAGCGACGTCGCGGGGGATTTCGAGGCCAACGCCGAAGCGACCGCGGGCAAGTTGAGTCACTCGCGACGAATCTTTCTTGGCGAGCTCGGCCGTGACGCGACGAGGCTCGAGATTCAGCAGGCTTTCGACGCCGGAGCCTCCCTCATGAGCTACCTCGGGCACGGCGGCATCCACCTCTGGGCGGATGAGAACATTCTCAACAACGCTGACGTATCGCTGCTCGCACCGCAAAGCGAACAGCCGCTGCTCCTGACGATGAACTGCCTGAACGGCTACTTCCACTTCCCGTATTTCGATTCTCTTTCGGAGACGCTGGTGAAGGCCGAGGATCGGGGCGCCATAGCAGCGTTCTCACCCAGTGGGTTGAGCCTCAACGGCCCCGCCCACCGGCTGCACGAGCTGCTGCTTCGTGAGCTGCTCGAGGGTGACCACGCCCGCCTTGGGGACGCCATCCTCGCTGCCCAGGATGCCTACGCGACCAGCGGTGCTTTCCCCGAGCTGCTCCAGATCTTCCACCTCCTGGGCGACCCAGCGCTTCGATTGCGTTGAGCGTTGGCGATACAATACCGCCACTGTGCGAGTGCTGTATTTCGTTCCCGGTCCGATGGGAAAGCATCACGGCCCGGCGGAGCTCGAGCGCCGACGTTCGTTTCTGCAGGAGCGCGCCGCGTCCGGGACCCAGGTCGAGATCTGGGACGCCGAAGACGGGCCCGCTTCGATCGAATCCACCGTCGAGGAACAACTGGCGATCCCGCACGTCCTCGAAGGGGTCGCCCGCGCAGAACGCGAAGGGCTGGACGCGGTCATCGTCGGCTGTTTTGGAGATCCCGGTGTCGAGGCGGCACGCGAGCTGGTGTCGATTCCGGTAGTGGGGCCTTACGAGAGCTCGCTTCTGGCGTCCCTTCCGCTCGGTCACTACACGAGCGTCATCACGGTGCTGGAGTCGGTGATCCCCTCGCTGCGCAAGATCGCACGTGTTCACGGACTCGAGTCTCGATTGGCTTCCGTGCGATCGATCGAGGTCCCGGTGCTGGAGTTGGCGAACGACCGCGCCAAGGTCGTTTCGACCTTCGTCGAGGAGGCGAGGAAGGCGATGCGCGAGGACGGAGCGGACGTATTGCTGCCCGGTTGCATGAGCATGGCCTTTCTCGAAATTGCCGAGGACGCGGAGCAGGAGCTCGGAACGCCGGTTCTCAACCCGGCGGTGGTCGCACTGAAGATGGCCGAGCTCTACGTATCGGCAGGGATCACCCACAGCAAGAAGGCTTTTCCGTATCCACCCAAGAAGCCAGTATTCACCTCGAGCTAGCAGGTAAGTGCCGCCAGCCAGAATCAACGTCGGGCTTCTCGGGCTCGGGCGGCTGGGCAAGGTCTACGCGCGCAGCCTCTCCTCGCTCGTCCCGGGGGCCAATCTCGTTGCGGTCGCCGATATCGACGGGCAGGCCCTCTCGACAGTCGCGGACGAGGTCCAGGTGGAATCCCGCTACCAGGAGCCTCGATCGCTGATCGAGGACCGACGCGTCGAGGCGGTGGTCATCGTCACGCCCACCGATACCCACAAAGAGCTGGTCGAAGCGGCGGCCGCGGCCGGAAAACCGATCTTCTGCGAGAAACCGCTGTCCATATCACTCGAGGATGCGCACGATATGCGTCGGACGGTGGAGAAGGCGGGCATCTTCTTCCATCTCGGCTTCATGAGGCGCTTCGATCGCGGCTACGCGGCGGCGAAAGAAAAAATCGAAAACGGGGAGATCGGCTCGCCCGTCGTCTTCAAGTCCACCTCGCGCGATCCGTTCCTTCCCAGCCTCGAGTACCTGAAGAGCAGCGGTGGCATTTTC
Organism: Candidatus Marinacidobacterales bacterium; assembly: GCA_965237685.1. Lineage (GTDB taxonomy): Bacteria > Acidobacteriota > Vicinamibacteria > Marinacidobacterales > SMYC01 > CBDEGF01. Next base: position 370,549 of record CBDEGF010000001.1, on the reverse strand, counting down.
GTCGACATGGGAATTCACGACTTCGATCTCGCGCTCTGGTTCTTCGGAAAAGTCGATGCCGTGCACAGCATTGGAGGTGCTTTGGCCTATCCAGAGGTGGAGCCGATCGGGGATATCGACAATGCTGTCGTGTCTCTCATTTTTGCCGATGGGCGTCTCGGGGAGATCGACTTGAGCCGGAACGGCGTCTACGGCTACGACATTGCCACCGAGATCCTGGGTACGGAAGGGACTCTTCGCATCGGTTATCTGCGCGAGACCCCCATCCTCGTCATGACCCGGGACAGCGTTGCCCACGACACGGTTCCTTACTTCATGGAGCGCTTCGGCCAGGCCTACACGACACAGCTCACCGATTTCGTCAGGAACCTTTTGCAGGACAAGCCGCCTTCCATCAGCATCGACGACGGCATCGAGGCCCTTCGCGTCGCCGTCGCCGCGAGGACATCCTGGCAACGTGGCGAACGAGTGAAGGTCAGCTCCATGCGCTGACGCAATCTGGTCCGGCGCCGAGGAGTCGAACCTCGCTCACCACGCTCATGAGACGTGTGCCTCACCACTAACTAATAGTGATTACTGTCAAGCAATTTTGTCAGAAATTGTCATCCTTGGTGATCGGCGCCGGTTCTCGACTACCCACCAGAGCCAGGATCTCATCGACCTCTTTGGGCACACCGGAGGTGAGCACCTCCACGCCGTCTTCCGTAATCAACACCGTATCCTCGATGCGAACGTGGATCTGCTTTTCCTTGATCTCGATGATGGGCTCGACCGCGATGACCATGCCCGGCTCGAACGGAGCGTCCCGGTCGCCCACGTCGTGGACGCTCAACCCCACGAAATGTCCGGCACCGGGTGAGCGGTGGTCCCCGAAACCGTGCTTCTCGTAGATCTCCTTGCCGATCTCCCGCGTGTCCGCGCGCGTCACCCCGGGCTTCATCGAGGCGAGGATCGCCTTCTGGGCTTCCAGAACGCACCGATAGACCTTTTCCTGAAGCTCGTCGAACCTTCCGGACACCGGCCAGCTCCGTGTGATGTCTACCGTGAGGTAGCTCAGAGAAGCACCGTAGTCCACGACGACCAGCTCTCCGGCCTTCATCTGGCGTCCGCTCGCCCGGTAGTGCCAGATGTTGACGTTGGGACCGGAGCCGACGATGGCGGGGTAGCCGTTCGCTTCCGAGCCGTTTCGCAGCATCACGTACTTGGCCTCCGCCTCGAGCTCGTACTCGAATCGGCCCGGCCGGGTCACCTCGATGGCGCGGCGAATGGCTTCGGCACTGAAGGCCGCGTTGTGGCGAAGGATCTCGATCTCCCGCGCGGTCTTGATGACCCTGAGGGCGTCGATGAACGGGCTTGCGTCGATGAGCTCGTAATAGGGATAGCGCTCGCGGAGCGTCGTGACGCGCCAGGCATCCAGCGAGGGCTGGGCGCTCCAGGGGTTGTTGAACCGTCGCGAGAGATAGAGGGCCTTGTTGCCTCGCGACTGGTTCACCTCGTCGCGCTCCGAGAGGCGCACGAACAGTTTTTGCGGACGACCCGTTCGACCGCGCGCCAGGAACTCCCCGAGATAGCCCAGCGGGTGCAGCGTCTCGTAGCCCCAGGTCTCAGCGGCCTCCTCGTCGTGCAGCAGGTTCCAGCCGTCGGAGCGCACCTCCCGTTCGTCCTGAACGGGCAGAAACAAGTGCGCCTTGCAACCGTCGAGCTCGATAGCAAGAGCGGTGTTCAAATCCTCGTTGCCGGTGAAGTAGAAGAAGTCATGGTCCTGCCGGAACCGGTACCCGGGGTGGGGCATCGTGCCGCCAAAGAGAAGCAACGTGCCTTCGCCACCGAGCGAGGCGCACAACGCCTCGCGACGCGCGGTGAGCTCCTCCGGAGGATAAGGCATACGCTCTGCGTACGCGCTCGCAGAGCCGAGCCAGAACACCAACCAAAGCGCCGATCGTTTCTTCTTCATCAGATCTTCTCCTCGCTGGCCGCTCGACGGTCTTTCTCGCAGAGAACCCGCGGCCGTGGAGCCTGAATCGCGTGGTTCGACGACGTGTCGATTCGCCGCAAGTAGGTTACAGCGTCGGGTGCTTCAGATGATGGTCCGTAGCTCCTTGAAACGCACGTGCGAGGAGCAGAATCTCGGCCTCCCCGAAGAGCTTGCCCGTGAAGCGGAGGCTCGTGGGCGAGCCCTGGAAGAAACCATCCGGCATCGACACCTCGGGATGCCCGGTCAGGTTCGTCAAACCCAGATCGCTTCCGACGAAGAGGTCGAAATCGCCGAAGGCCTCGTCCATTGCCTCGATGATCTGCATGCGCACCCGGTTGGCCTGCAGGTACTCGACCGCGGGAACGAAACGAGCGGCGCGGAACGTGTCGGGCCAGCGGCTCTCCTCCGGTGGCTCCTTCATCATCAAATCCTTTTTGCTGCGCATGAGATCGTCGAACGCGGCCGCCGATTCCGTCGTGAGAATGAAGCCGATGTCCCGGGTGCGAAACTCCGGCAGCTCGAAAGGCACGACCTCGACGCCGAGTCCACGGATGGCACGAAGTGACGCCTCGTTGTTTCGCCGTGTCTGTCGCTGCCGTTCCACGCGCTCCGGATGCTCCGGGTCGTCTTCGATCTCTTCTTCGAATGCGGATCTCAAGTAGCCGACCTTCAGCTTCGTGACGTCGGCGCTCCCATCCCACCGGAAGGGCACATCGTGCAGCGTGTTGTCCTTTCCGTCAGGTCCGTGAATGGCCGCGAAGACCAGAGCGCAGTCCTCGGCCGAGCGACACATGGCTCCGATTTTGTCCATCGTCCAGGAGAGCGCCATCGCTCCGTAGCGGCTGACACGACCGTAGGTCGGCCTCAGTCCCGTGACGCCATTTCGCGTGGAGGGCGAGATGATGGAGCCGCGCGTCTCCGTTCCGATCGAGAAACCGACCAGTCCGGCCGCGGTGGCGGAGCCGGGCCCGGCGGAGGAGCCGCTCGAGCCCTGCTCGGTATTCCAAGGATTGCGGGTCCGACCGCCGAACCAGCGGTCGCCCTGGGCGAGCGCTCCCATGGTCAGCTTGGCGACGAGAACGGCGCCAGCCTCGGTGAGCTTCGAGTAGACGGTCGCGTCCACCTCGATGCGCCGGTCTCTGTAGGGCGAGGCTCCCCACGTCGTCTTGGTACCCTTGATCGCAAGCAGGTCCTTCGCACCCCAGGGAATTCCGTGGAGGGGTCCCCGGTAGGTCCCGCGAGCGATCTCCTCGTCGGCACGCCTCGCCTGCTTCAGAGCGATCTCCTCCGCGAGGTTCACTACGCAGTGGAGTTTCGCATCGTGGGTCTTCAAGCGGGAGAGGTAGAGCTTCGTGAGATCCGTGGACGAGATGTCGCGCCGCTCGATGAGCTTCGCGAGGTGCGTGACGGGAAGAAAGGCCAGCTCCTCGTCCGAACCGGGCATCGAGATCTCGACGGGGCTCGGTCGGAGGTAGGAGTCGCCGGCGGCATCGATGTGCTTGCCCGGTGGCACCGGGTTGAAGACCAGGGCAAGGGGAACACTGTTGCCGAGCTCCACCGTTCTCAGCTCGTCGAAGCGGGCCACCGGGCTTCGCTCGGCGTTGAGCCGCTCCAGTATGCTGCTCTCCTCCTCGGCGGTGAAGCTCAAGCCGGCGATGCCGGCGGCAGCCCGGATCATCTCCACGGTGATCGTTGCTCGGTCCTGGGCGACGGCGGCCAGTGCGCCCGGCATGAGGGTGGAGCCGAGTCCGGCAGCGCCGAAAAAGCCGACGAATCGGCGACGGTTCATTTCCAACCTGCTGCTTCCGTGCGTCTTCATTTGCCTACTCCCTGTCTGGCTGGATTCTAAGGGTCCGCGGGAACGGCGGGCAACCGTTGGAGACTGAGCCGTTTTTCGATAACCTTCCCCCCACCACAACGCATGAAGGACGTGCTACCCAAGTTCATCGGTTCCCGTGTGAGGCGGAGGGAGGATCCCGCCCTGTTGAGGGGGGAAGGACGCTTCGTCGCGGACTTCTCCACCGACGGGGCCGCGGCCATGACCGTCGTCCGAAGTCCCTTTCCCCATGCGGAGTTACGTGGGATCGACACGTCGCGGGCCGTCGCGATGAAAGGGGTGGTCGCGGTCCTGACCGCCGCCGATGTCAACCCTCACGTGGCCTCGCCGCTGCCCGCGCTGACTGGCTCGGGCGACGAGCGCTTCATGAAGATGCGGGTGCCCGAACGGTGGCCCCTGACGGAGGGGCGGGTCCGGCACGTGGGTGACGCGGTGGCGGTCGTGGTGGCAGAGACCCCGTTCATCGCCGCCGATGCGGTGGAGGCTGTCGAAGTCGACTACCAGGCGCTCCCGGCGGTCGCGGGACCCGTCGAGGCTCTGGCGAAGCGGGCGCCCCGGGTTCACGAGAGCCTTCCGGACAATCGGGCGTTCGTGTGGCAGGCCGAGGGAGGAAGCGTCGACACGGCGTTCGCGCGGGCGAAGGTCACCGTCGAGCTTCCGATGCGCATTCAGCGCATGATCCCGAACGCGATGGAGCCGAGGGCGGTGGCGGCGGTCTTCGACCCCGATACTGACGGCTTCACGGTCCTGACGACCACGCAGATCCCGCATATGGTCAGACGTGCCATTGCCGCCAGCTTCGAAGTTCCCGAAGAGCGCGTGCGCGTGATCGCCCCGGAGGTCGGGGGCGGCTTCGGCGCCAAGGCGAATGTCTATCCGGAAGAGATTCTCGTACCGTTTCTCGCCCGCAAGCTCGGTCGCCCAATCCGGTGGGTCGCCTCCCGGGGCGAGGACTATCTCGCCACGGTGCACGGTCGCGACCAGCACGCGGTCATGCGACTGGCGGCGACCAACAGCGGTCGCGTGGTGGCGGCGGACCTGGAAGTCACGGTCGATCTGGGCGCCTACTACTCCCGCGTCTCGGCTCTCATCGCGACGCTCACCGGCACGATGATGACCGGTGTCTATGACATTCCGAATGCCCGCGCCACCGCGACCGGAGTCCTGACGAACAAGGTGCCGACGGAGCCCTATCGCGGGGCGGGGCGTCCCGAGGCCTGCTATGTGCTCGAGCGCGCCATGGACGCGCTGGCGCGAAAGCTCGATATGGATCCCGCCGAGCTTCGTCGGCGAAACTTCGTTTCGAAAGAGCGTTTTCCGTATCAGACGGCTCTGGGGCTCGAGTATGACAGCGGTGACTACGGGCAGGCCCTCGACGCTGCACTGAAGCGAGCCAGCTACGAAGAGGTGCGCAGGGAACAAGAGCGACGTCGCCATGAGGGCGGCCCTCCGCTCGGCATCGGCATCTCCTCTTACGTCGAGATCTGTGGTTTCGGACCCTGGGAAACGGGAACCGTCAGCATCGATGCGCGTGGAAGGGCCACCGTTCTGACAGGAACATCTCCAACCGGGCAGGGGCACGAGACCACGTGGGCGCAGATTGCTGCCGATGCTCTTCAGATACCCATCGACCACGTGACCGTGAAGCATGGCGACACGGCCGTCGTGAAGAAGGGCACCGGGACCTTTGGCAGCCGGAGCACTCCGGTCGGCGGCTCGGCGGTGCTCTCGAACGCTCGAGCGGTAACCGAGGGGGCGAAAGGGCTGGCGGCCTTCCTGCTCGAAGCCGCCTCGGCAGACATCCGACTGACCGAGGGCCGCTTCCACGTGGTCGGGGTACCGTCCCGCTCCGTGGGATGGGAAGAGGTGGCGGCTACCGGACATCACAAGCGCCTGCCCCGAGTGCTGAGAGGACAGCTGCATTCGGACGAGCCGTTCACGCCCAAGGGCGAGACGTTTCCTTTTGGGGCGCACCTGTGCATCGTGCAGCTGGATCCGGAGACGGGTGAGATTACGATTCTCCGTTACGTGAGCGTCGATGATTGCGGTCGCGTCATCAACCCGTTGCTGGTAGAGGGACAGGTACACGGCGGCCTCGCGCAGGGAATCGGTCAGGCGCTGTGGGAAGGTGCGATCTACGACGAAAGCGCCAACCTGCTCTCGGGCTCACTCATGGACTATGCCGTGCCGCGCGCCGACCAGCTCCCGACCTACGAGACCTATCGTACCGTAACGCCATCGCCTCTCAACGCCCTCGGTGTGAAAGGTATCGGTGAGGCGGCGACCATCGGCTCCACTCCCGCGGTGGTCAACGCTGTCATCGATGCTCTGTCACCGTACGGCGTGCAACACATCGACACACCACTGACCGCCGAGAAAGTCTGGCGAGCGATGAACTCTAGATACCGCGGAGCTGGAACGAGTCGATGATCCGTTTCAACTCCGGTGCCGCGGCGGGGAAGTTCTCGGTACTCGAAAACCCGATGACCTGATAGGCGAGTTCGTAGCGGACGAGACACGCGAAGTAGTACTCGATCTCGAGACCCTCCGATGTCGCGACGATGTGGATCCAGCGTCCCGGTAGCCCGCCCACCCGGATGGACCGTTCCTCCTTGATCTCGAAGCCGGTCGTGATCTCCCGAACACCCGTTCTGACCGCACGAGCGTAGGCATTGAGGTCGTTTATTCCACAGGTCCGGCCTCTGTCACGTCGGTTGCAGTGGTCCGCTCTTGCTTTCGAAAAAGCGCCCCTCTATTCTGAACCGTTGAGGAAACCCCGTTGTCGAATCAAGGTGAAGTCACGCAGCTTCTTCGGGCCTACTCGGAAGGTGACAAGGAGGCCTTCGATCGACTCGTGCCGCTCGTGTACGACGAGCTTCGCCGGATAGCCCGAAGCCACCTTCGGCGCTCCGCTCGAGGGCGCACGCTCGACACCACCGGCCTCGTGCACGAGGCCTATCTCAAGCTTGCCAGTCAAAAGGGCATGAATGCTCAGGACCGGGGCCACTTCCTGGCGATCTCCGCCTGCGCAATGCGGCAGGTCATCATCAACCGGGCGAGGGCGCGCACCGCGGCCAAGCGAGGCGGGGGCGTGGACGCCGTTCCGCTCGACGAGCAACGGGTGGCGAGCCGGGAGCAGGCGGAGTACCTCCTCGACCTCGACCGCGCGCTGGAGCGCCTTCGTGAGCGGAAGCCCAAGCTCGCCCAGACCGTCGAGTGTCGCTTCTTTGCCGGTTTGAGCGAGGAGGAAACGGCCGAGGCGCTGGGCGTGTCGCTGCGTACGGCGCAGCGGAACTGGATACGAGCCAGGGCCTGGATCCGCTCGGAGCTCGAGGGTGAGCGGGGTTCGATGGAGTAGCCCGAAAAAAAGCCTCGGACCCCGCGCGGGGTCCGAGGCGTCGAGTGCGAAGAAGAACTAGTGTCCCGTCGCGGAAGTGAGGTTAGCATCGAGAGCGTCGAGGCGCCCGGATCGCAAGGCGCGGCGAGGGCGAAATACCGCGGTATTCAACCGAGGCGCAACGCAGCGAGGCGGGATGCATCGGCGCTCGAATGCAACCTGACTTCCGGGACGGGGCACTAGACGCGCCGCCGATTTCGAACCGCCGCGACGGCCATTCCGAAACCCAGCAGCAGAAGCGTCGCCGGCTTCAGGGGCGGTGTTGAACTCGATATTGTCGATCCCGGTGCCGACATCCCGACCCTCGTCTTCCTCGAACAGAAGACCGATCGTGACCGAGCGAAAGTTCCCGATCCCGCCGATCACCCCGGTATGGAGGCTTCCGTCCGGCAGGCCGCCCACGATCGGGATCTCGACCGTGCCGAGCAAGGTCGTGAAATTTGCATCGGTAAACGCGCTGAGCACGATCGTGTCCGAATTTCCGCCGTCCCCACGGAAGTCGTAGAGATCGACGGAAAGCATGTCGATGCTCTGCGCAAACGACAGCTCGTAGGGCAGCTTGTCCTCGAGACTCGTGTTTTCGGTGGACTCGTCGGCCGCAAAGAGCTTTCCGCCTCGGAATCCAGGATCCGCCACGAGGTCGCTCGGAGCGAATGCGGTTCGCGGCAGTCCGAACGCGTGCACGAAAGCATCGTCGCCTCCGTCGACCGTAAACGTCACGCTGTTCGTTGCGGTAACGATCGTGCCGACCACGGCACCCTCGATGAGGTCCTCGAAATCAATGAGGTCGGCACTCGCCAGCCCGGCGGACAGGAGCCCGACCACAAGAAGGGCACAAATCTTCCTTACCATTGCACACATCCCCCTTTCCCAATTCCCAGTGGCGGGACAGTGCACGTTCGATGCCACGTCATCGAACAACATAAGAGGACGGTAGATGGTCTTGCCGGGCAACGAGTTGGGGGATAAGGCCTTCGCGCCGCGCATTGCGACGGAGCACCCGAGCTGTAAGTCAACCCGACATCGAAAAAAACCGATCGTGAGAAATCGTTTCAGGACTTGAAGTTAGAAGGAGCAAAGAAACCCGACAGTCTTTCCTCTCGGCTGACCTGTTTTTCAGTTGTTCAACTCGGGTAACTTCCGAGACTTCTATTTGACGAAGATACTCGAAGGGCCTCGCGATAGAGGGAGGAGGTTGCAGACATTCAATCCAGATACTTCACGAAGACGACTTCGTTGTGCTTCTCGTTGTAGAGGAGCTCGTCGATCATCTCGCGGGCGATGAGGATGCCGAAGCCGCCCGCTCGGAGGCCCTTCTTCGCCCGGACATTCAAGTGTCTCCCCGGACTGTCCGGCGGATTGCCCAGCGCCGCGTGCGACAGCTCGTCGAAACTGAAGCCTTTGCCCGGATCGGCGATCCGGTACAGCAGCATGCGTTTCGCTCTCAAGTAGGCGACACGGACTTCCTGGCTCGGGTCGAGCTTGCCGCCCCATTCGATGGCGTTGAGCAGCATCTCCCGGAACACCGTTCCCACAGAGTGGCGCACCTCCTCGGAAAGATCGGCTTTGAGCTGGAGCATGAACTCGTGGATCCGCTCCGCAGTTGCCAGATCGCACGGCACGGTGAGCTCGACCCAGTTCGGGCGGGCGGATACGACGGTGATAGGTGGCACTGCCGGTGAGGAAAGGGCTCGCTCGATGAGCTCCAGAAGACGTCTCGGCTCGACCGGCTTCGTCACGTACTGATAGGCGTTCTCCTTGAGCGCCCTCAGCACCGTCTGGGGGGTGTCGGCGGAGGTCATGACCACGATTTTTGGCGATAAGCCTCTTTCTTTAGCTTTCGCCATGACGTCGAGGCCGTTCATCCCCGGAAGCCAGACGTCGAGCAGGACGAGCGCCGGCGGGCTTGCCGCAATCGCTTCGAGAGCCGCCGACCCGTTGTCTGCCGTCGACGTCTCGTAGCCCGCGCCGTCGAGAATCTCGTTCAAGAGCAGGCGGGTCGTCCGATCGTCCTCGACGATCAGGATGCTTGCCGGTGCCGTTGTCATCTCGAATCCGTCGGTGACGACTCCTCGACCCCTTCGGAGCTGAGGCGGTCGTGCTCGTCGAGTCGCTCGAGTGCGCTGAGCAAATCGGAGAAGGCGGCCTCCAGGTCCGACAAAGCACGGCGGGTTGCGGTGAGATCCCCGTCGTGAGCGAACATCTCGAGCTGGCGCGCTTCCTCGAAGGCGTCATCGGTCGAGAAGTTACCGATGGCGCCTTTGAGCGTATGCGCGGTGGCGGCGACCGCCGAGAGGTCGTTGCGGTCGAGCGCCGCCCGGATCTCGCCGATCAGACGCGGAGCGTCGTCGAGAAAAACCGACACCAGGCGACGCAGCAGGTCCCGGTCGTGATCCAGCTTCTCGAGCAGGCTCGGCTCGTCAATGGGACTCTCGCGCAGAGGCAGCGTGCGCGGCCGCGCCAGGCTTTCGATCGTCTCGAACAGCTCCTGCGATTGAAACGGTTTGGAGATGTAGCCGTCCATTCCCGCCTCGAGGCAGCGCTTGCGGTCCTCCAGCATCGCGTGCGCGGTGATGGCCACGATGGGGATGTGTCCGCCCGTCAGTTTCTCGCGTTGTCGAACGGCCGCCGTGGCCTCCAGTCCACCCATCTCGGGCATCTGGACATCCATGAGAACGACGTCGAACGGAGGATCCTGCTGTTTGTCGATGGCCGTCAGAACTTCGTTACCGTTGCTCGCCAACTCCACCGAGTGCCCGCGCCGCACGAGGAGCTCGACCGCCAGCTCCTGGTTCATCCGGTTGTCCTCCGCGAGGAGGACACGAAGCTTCAGCCCTTTCTTCCCGGCTCGACGGCGCGTGGAGAGGCTCTGGTCCGCCGCCGGTCGCCGGCGGGAGCCGCGTACCAGAGCTTCGAAGAGATCCGCTCGACGAACGGGCTTCGTCAGATAGGTCGTATACGCTTGCCTCAGGCGTGCGACTTCGCTTCGCTGGCTCGCCGCAACCAGCAGGATCACGGAGACGCGGGATGGGAAGCGTCTCTGGACGATCTCGTGGGCCAGCTCGAAGCCATTCATCGAGGATCGCTGGGCATCGATGAGGAGACTGGTGAACGGATGCTCATCCCCAGCCCCACTCTGGAGTGCCGGGAGAGCGGCCTCTGCCGCGCTGACCGACACTACCTCTGCCTTCCAGTCGTGGAGCATCTCCTCGAGGATCTCCCGAGTCGTTTCATTGTCTTCTACTAGGAGCACACGATGCCCGGTGAGGTCCGGTGAAATCGTGTCTCTCTCCGGTTGCCTCCCGAATCGGGCGGTGAACTGAAAAGTACTGCCTGTACCGACCTGGCTGTCCACCCGAAGCTTGCCACCCATGAGCTCGACCAGCTGAGCCGCGATGGCGAGGCCCAGGCCGGTCCCGCCGTATTTTCGCGCGGTGGAGCTGTCGACCTGGGTGAAGGACTCGAAAATCTGGTCTCGTTTTTCGGGAGGAATGCCGATTCCTGTGTCGCGAATGGAGAAGTGAACACGCAATTCATCCCGCGTCTCTTCTTTCGACTCCACCGTCAAAACGACGTCACCCTTCTCGGTGAACTTGATCGCGTTACCCACCAGGTTCACGAGGACCTGCCTCAGGCGGCCCGGATCCCCGATCACGTCGGTCTCCACCCCCGGATGGATGCGACACGCGAGCTCGAGTCCCTTTTGATGGGCGCGGAGAGCCAGGACCTTCATGGTGCTCTCTACCGTCTCTCGCAGGTCGAATGGCAGGGTGGCGAGCTCCAGCCGTCCCGCCTCGATCTTGGAGAGGTCCAGAATCTCGTTCAGGAGCCCGAGCAACGAGTGAGCCGATTCCCTGACGGTGTCCAGGTGCTCCTGCTGGTCCTCGTTCAGTTGACTGTCAAGGGTAAGCTCGGTCATTCCGAGGATCACGTTCAGCGGCGTTCGGATCTCGTGGCTCATGTTGGCAAGGAACTGGCTCTTTGCCACCGCCGCTTCGTCCGATCGCCGTCGTGCTTCTTCGAGCTCGTCGACGAGCTTGATCAGGTCCTCTTCGTTCTGGGCCTGGACTCTCCGTACCTCCTCGAGCTTGCGGGCGTATCGTTTGAGCTCTTCCTCCGCCAGCTTTTGTTCGGTGATATCCCGCGCGACCGAGTACATCAGTTCTTTTTCGACGAACGGTCGCGCGGTCCAGGAGAGCCATTTGAAAGACCCGTCCTTGCACTCGTAGCGGTTCTCGAAGTGGAGCGTGTCGACTCCGGACGCTATCTTGCTCGCCTCCGCGTCCGTCGAAGCCCGGTCATCCGGGTGGACGAAATCCACGTAAGGCTTCGCGTAGAGCTCTTCGAGAGTCCAGCCGAGCGTTCTGGCGAAGGATGGGCTGAGTTTCTTGAAGAAGCCGTCGAAGCCCGCGACGCAAAGCATGTCCACCGACATTCGAAAAAGGAGGTCGATATCCTCCGTTTCGGAAACGGCCTGGGTAAGCTCGGCGAGTTGGCGGCCGAGGGCCAGCTGCTGCACGAGCTGGCTGCCGAGCGCCTCGAGAGTCTTCGTCTTCGAGCGCTCGATTTGACGCGGCTTATGGTCGAGCACGGCGAGCGTGCCGATCGCGTTGCCGGCGGCGGTGATGAGAGGGACGCCTGCGTAGAATCGGATGTGTGGATCGCCCGCCACCCAGGGATGCTGAACGAAGCGCGAGTCCTTCCGGGCGTCCGGGACGACCAGAACACGAGCTCGCGAAAGAGTGTACCGGCAGAACGATTGCTCCAGCGGAAAAGCAGCCTTCGCGATGCCTCGCCGAGAGGCGAGACGCAGGTCGCCGTGGTCGATGAATCCGACGAGAGCCATGGGCGTGTCACACAGGCGTGCAGCCGTTTCTGCCAGCGCGTCGAGAAGCGGGCCTTCGAGGCTCGAAATCGCGTCCCGGAAGGCTTCGGCCGCACCCGAGCGGCGTGGTGCATCTGCTGCCTCGTGCCGCCCGGGTGATCCCATGTCTCTCATGCGTCTTTGCGCTCGAACCGGCCGAGCGCCTCGTCCAATTCGTCCGCCCAGCTGAAAAACGGAGTGAGGCGGGTTAGATCGAAGAGTCTTCTGATGCGCTCGCTCGCCCCCAGCAGGAGGATCTTTCCGCCGCCGCGGCTCGCTTCGAGATCCAGTCGCTTCAGGTGTCTCAACGAGCGGATCGCGGCGGGAAGCTCCTTGATGCGATTGTTCTCCAGGCTGAGTGCGGCCAGCTTCGAGAGTCGACTCAGCACCGGCGGGAAGGCGGATAGCCGGTTCGACGGGAGCTCGAGCCGCTCCAGACTTCTCAGACCGGCCGCGCTGTCGGGCACCGCCATCAATCCGTTGCCCGATACGAGCAGGTGGCGAAGCGATCCGAGCTCGCCCACCACCTCGGGCCATCTCGTGAAGCGGTTGAAGGTCAAGTTCAGGATCGCGAGGCGTTTCAGTTGGCCGAGCTCCGACGGAAGAGTCGAGAGGCGGTTTTTCGTGAGGTCCAGCTCTTCGAGCTGCCCGAGCTCTCCCAGCTTGGCCGGAAGCGATGTGCGCTCGTTGTATCCGAGCCTGAGCGCGATGAGAGACGACAGCTGTTCGATCTCCGGAGGAAGCCGCTCGAGCCGGTTGTGCGCCAGGTTCAGTACCTTCAGGTTGCGCAGGCGTCCCAGCTCCGGAGAAAGGCCTGTCAGTCGGTTGCCCGCGAGCTCCAGGAACGAAAGCTCCTCCAGCTGCAGCAGCTCCATCGGAAGCTCTTCCAGCCGGTTGTACGACAGATCGATCTCGAGAAGTTTCCCGAGGGAGGCGAGCTCTGCCGGCAGGTGCTCGATCCGGTTCCACGAGAGATTGATGATCCTCAGCTTGTGGAGCTTTGCGATCTCGGGTGGCAGCTCGGTGAGTTGGTTGTTCGAGAGGTCGAGCTCTTCGAACTGCGAGAGCTCCCCGAGAGCGGCGGGCAATCGCGTCAGACCGCGGCCGGACAAATCGAGTGCGGTCTTTCCGTCTCTCGCCGCGGCTCGCGCAATGACGATGACTTCGCGGTCGATGGACTCTCGAGCCCCCGCCCGTTCGAGCAGCCAGGCGATATCGGCGTCGCCCGTTTGTTCCGCCCACCTCCAGGCCGCGGCCATGTCGACCTGTCGCCAGCTGACGGTCTCGACGTCTCGCAGCGCCTGCAGCAGGCCCCGGCGCGCGGGAGAGCTCATGCTCCGAAGCGCCTCGGCATTCATCTCCGCCCCCGAGCGGAGCAGCAGCCAGACGCTCTCCTCGTCCACGACCTGAATGGCGGACATGAGAGCCGTCCAGCGGGTGCGCGATTGCGCGTTGGGGTCGGCGCCGAACTCGAGCAGAGAGCCCACGATGCCCGGGTGCGGCGAGCCGGCGGCCAGCATCAGCAGCGTCGTTACGTTGGCTCAGGCGCGATTGGGGTTCGCTCCGGCTTCGAGAAGCAGACGGACGGTGCCATGGTAGTCGGCGATCAGTTTTCGAGTTTCGGCCAGCCGTGAGGCGCGACGGTACGGCGGCCGGGTCGGGGGGTAGAACCCCTTCACCGCGGCGGAGAGCGCCCGGTCCACGACCGGCTGCTCCATGGCGCCACGACTCCACTGGAGCAACAGCCGGACCAGCTCCTCATAGCCGCCCGGCGCAGCGGCGAGCAAACCGGCGCGCAGCGTGACGTGGAGCGTCACCGGGGTGAGCACGGCCAGAAGCTCGCGCACGACCTCCACGTGACCGTATCGGCAAGCGGCAAGCAAGGCATCCTTTCGAAAAGAAGCGCCGGTACGCAGCAGCGCACGGACCGCGGCAGCATGCCCTTCCCGCGTCGCCAACAGGAGCGCCCTCTGGCGGTCGTCTTCCGAAGCTCCGTGCGATGCGAGCTCTTCGACCGTCTCGGCGTGCCCCTGGTAGGCAGCGACCATCAAGCTGGTGAGCCCACCGTCAGGGCGTTGCGGGTCGGCGCCATGCTCGATCAGCAGGCGGACCGTGCGTCGGCGGCCGCGCCCGGCGGCCACCATGACGGGAGTACGCGCCGCCGGCCCTGGGTCGGCCTCGACCCCGGACTGCAGCAAGGCTTTGACGACGGGATCCTGGCCCCGCTCCACCGCAGCCAGGAAGGCGGTCTCTTTCGTTTGCCGATCCCACCCGGGAAAACGGTCGCTGAGCGGCGCGGGGCTCGGGGTCAACTCTCCGTTCGTAAGCGCTCGCTCCACCCGGGGCGTCAGGACCATTCTCTCCCCGCTGGTCGTCGGAAGCGTCGCCACTCCGAGCTGGACGGAAAGCGTTGCGCCGGGAAGCTCCTGCTCGACGTCCACGCTCCCTTCCCGGGGTCGCTCCGGAGAAGTCGCCTCGAGGCCTGCCAGTCGCTTGAATCGATCGACGAGCGCCTCGGGTCGGACCGCGGCCTCGGTCGGGAGGAGACCCCGAGCGAGCTGAAGCACGACGTAGAGAACGCCGTCGATCCGGAATCGGATTCGGAAGGTCGACCAGGGAGACTCCAGGTGGATCTCCGTGGCGCCGCGGCGAAGCGCGTCCGCCACGACCACTCGAGCAAGCCAGCCCGCCGTGTCCTCTTCGGCGGACGAGGTTTCCGCCATGGGTGCCTGCGGGAATGTCACGGAGGCAGGATCGGCGTCGCCTAGCTCGAAGATCACCTGGCCCGGAGACGACGAGCGCGAAAGGCCCACCCGGGTCAGTGGCGCATAGAAATGCTCGATAGCTTCGCGGATCGCGCCGACGGGCGCGTAAACGGTTTCGACCTTCAGGCCGGTAATGAACTGAATGTCGTCCAACGCCGAGAAATTGGTCGGGTCGGCCGACGCGACCGTCAGGGTTCGCCCGTCGGTTGCTACCGGAACCAGGCGGTGCTGACGTGCTTTCGCCTTCGGCACGAGATGGAGCACGTCGGGAGGTGGGAGAACCGTGTCGAGGTTGACCGGCTCGATCCCGTACTTGGTCGCCAGCGCCGAGGCGACGTCTCTCTCCTTGACGAAGCCCATTTGCACGAGGATGCTCCCGATCACGCCACCATGCTTTTCCTGGTGTTCGAGCGCGAGGGCGAGCTGCTCCTCAGTAATGAGATGCTCTTCTAACAAGAGCTCGCCGAGCTTTTTGGGCACGAAGGCGGCTCTCCGGGTTTCGCGGCTAAGTACCCTGTTTCATAATTACGGTGGCATTCGAACGCCGATGCATCCCGTCTGGCTGCGTTGCTCGTCGTCGGTCATATATCCAGATATTATTCGCGCCTCGCGCCTTGCCAGACGGGCGCCTCGGCGTTCTCGGTGCGTCACCGCAATTATGAATTAGGGCACTAAGTTGAGTGTAGAGAACAATATAACCTTTCCGGTCGACCGATGGCAACGCTCGCGGTCACGAAACGGGAGGTTTCTTCTTCGATCTGTCGTGATCCGAACGGAGAAGAAAACCGTACACCTATAGAAGTGTTGGCTTGCCCGCTGGTGCGCAGTCGCCGCGGGACACACGATTTGCTCTAACCGACTTTTTTCATAGATTTACCCTGGCGACGCAATTCAGGCAGTTCCAAGGAGGAGCGTGGTGGACCCCAAAGTTATTGAGCTTTCGGATGGCTCGATCAAGATTTCGTTTCCCGGGCGATTCTCCAGCACCAAGAACGAGGCCTTCACCTTGAGTCGGGTCGAGGTCAAGGGCTACTCGCGCGCCTCGCTTCGCTTCTGCAGCAGCTCGCCGGTCATCAGCGAACCGGCTCTGGTTGAGCTGGAGAGAAAGGATCTCATGAAGCTGCGGGATGCAATCACCGAGGTGCTCGAGCGAGACGAGGACTTGACCTAGTGCACGAACCCGCTAATCCTGCCGCAAATTCCTCGTCCTTTTCCGCGCTGGCGGCGTTGCAGCATTTGTTGCAGTTCGGCCTCCCGGCCTAGCCCTCCGCTCGACAGGCTCGCTGCGGAAGGCGGCTCGAAATATCTAGATATGACTTCGTCGGAGCGCCTTGCCAGCACGAAAAATGACCTTGGAATTTGCCGACAGTATCAGCGGGTTCGTGCACTAGTGGACCCTGGTCCCAAAACACCGGGACAAAAACACCAAGTTCGCAAAGTGCGCAAAGTGCGAGCGGGATTTCGCTCTTCGCGTTCTGATGCGCCCGCAGGCTCGGATACTCCTTTAGCCAAGTTTGTCGCCTTCTTGGAGCAGCTGGTTGCGAACCACAAGCGAAAGCACGAAATACATGTCATCCTCGACAATCTGTCGGCTCATAAGACCGCCAAGGTCGCAGAGTTCCTCGAGAGCCACCACAGCCTCGAGTCGGTACCAAGGGCCGCAAAGAGAAGATCATGCGCTACATTCGTAAGTACAACGAAGATCCCAAGCCCGTGAAGTGGACCTACAACGATCCGTCACGACGCATTAAATCCACTAAACGTTCCAGTCCACTAGTACCCTGGTCCCAAAACACCGGGACAAAAACACCAAGTTCGCAAAGTGCGCAAAGTGCGAGCGGGATGCTCTTCGCGTTCTGATGCGCCCGCAGGCCGGATACTCCTTTAGCCAAAGAGCCACCACAGCCTCGAGTCGGTACCAAGGGCCGCAAAGAGAAACAGTCCCCTGCGGTGCGACGGCTTCGCCGTCGGGCTTGTAGCGAGCGTGTTGCTGGCCCGGTCCGTTGGATTGTAAGCTGGTCCGAGTCTGGGGCACTTAGGGAGCTGAGATAATGGGTGTGAACCTGACGCCGGTCTTCAGGCCGGATGTCGACGACGTCATGCCGGACGGTGATGTCCATCTGTTGCTCACCGAGCTCGACGAGCTGGACCGCCTTGCCGAGGCGGAGGGACTGACGCCCCTGAGCGCCTTCATGGATCCGGAGGATGTTGGCGAGGACCTGGAGGTCGAGGAACCGGAGGAGGAGGACCTCGGTGACATGAGTGACAACTCGGTCGCCTGGGCGCCTATCGACGAGGGCCTGAAGGCTCTGACCGCTCTGGCGGAGGCGGTCAAAGCGTCTTCACAGTGGGGAGACAACGAAAAGGAGATCCTGAGTGAAGAGCTGGAGGATCTCGCCAACTGCCTGAAAGAAGCCTCTTCGCGCGCGTACCACTTCTACCTCGTCGCGGTGGAATAGCTATTTCCCAAAGTATTAGAGGGTCGATAAACCAACCTATCGAAGACCGTGGAGCGAACGGCCGATGGCTCGAAACGCGTCGGAGTATCCTCGTATTGGGAGGTTGACTTCGCGCGGTGCACCCGGGAGAATCAAGCGTTGTGAAGAGCCGAGTCCATAGAATCGCCATTGCAAGCCTCCAACTAGCGGGGCTCCTCCTTTTCTCAGCTTCGGCTCCACTAGCCCATCTTCATCAAGACGGTGGGGTTCAGTCCCATCGGCACGAAGGTGAGGTCGACTACGAGTCGCATCACGGAATCACGTTCCACGCCCATCTCGACGGCCACTCGCACGACTCACGCGCGCAAGAGTCTGGCGATCCTAGCAGCGAGGGTGACCGTCGAGACGATTCGCTGAACATTTCGCATGGGCGGCTCGACTCACGACGTGTGGAGCGCTCTTCGAGGCCCCTCCTGACGCTCGCGTCGACCGTCGAGCTCAATCTCCCATCGACCCCGTGTCTTGCCCTCCCGGACGCTCGATTCGACGTCTATCGCCCGCCGCCGCTTCTCTTCCGAAAGCCGGTCCGAGCCCCGCCCTCCGTTTGCTGAGAGGCAAGCGACTCTGCCTTTCTAGAGGCACATCACTTTTCTTTTTTCCGCATTCTTGGCGGGTTGATGCCCGTATCGGAAGGACGTGCATGTCCGAAAAGGTGAAGTTTGAAATAGGTCTCGGAGGGATCCTGGGCGGAAGAGTCCGTGATTGGTGCACGTGCAACGTGGTTCTTGTGACCGTGACCGCGGTTGTTACGGTCCTGCCTCACGCGTCGGCGGAAGAGTCCGTCCAGCGAATCACACTCGAACAGGCGTTGGCGATGTTCGAGGAGAACAATCTGGAGCTCCGTCTCGTGGCGGCCGAACGTGACCAGGCCCTCGGCTTCGCGAAGCAGGCCAGAGCGCATCCAAATCCGGTGGCGGCAGTGAGCCACGAGGGTTTGTCGAAGACAGGACTCGACTACTCGGAGAGTTACTTCACGCTCAGCCAGCGTTTGGAGTGGCCAGGACGTCGCGCGGCGCGAGCAGAGGCGTCGGACGAGCGGGCGGCCGCACTGGAGTCGAGGCTCGATGCGGAGCTCCGCCGACTCGCGTTCGAGGTGAAGCGGGCCTTCATCGAGGCGGCGACGGCGGAGCAACGGGCGGCCGTCGTCCGAGAAGTTCGCACCGTTTTCCGGATGGCGGAGGATAGCGGCCGGGAGCGTTTCCGCGAAGGGGACCTCTCCGGCTACGACGCGCGACGACTTCGCATCGAGCGGGCGCGCTACGAAAACCTTGGTGCATCGGCCGAAATCGATCTCAGGAACGCTCGTCTGAGGCTCGCGTCCATGATTCTCCCCGGAGCGCCCGGGCAGGAGCTGCCGGAGATCGCCCCGATTGCAGCGCCCGAGGGCGCACCCCCATCCTTCGAGGAGCTGGAAGAGAAAGCGGCGATCGCGCTCGCCCTCGAGCGGCGCCCGGAGATACGAAGCGCTGAGGCGCAGAGGGCCGCGGCCGACGCTTCCATCCGGTATCTCTCGACCTTCACGGGGCCGGATGTGACGTTGACAGGAGGCTACAAGCGGCAATCCGATGGCTTCGATGGCTTTTTCTTGGGAGTGGACATTCCGCTTCCCACGTTCGACCGTCGGAAAGGGGACCTCGAAGCCGCTGAGGCCGGTTTGCGTGCCGCGGCCGCGCGGGTCGATCTCACCCGGCGTTCGATCGTGACCGATGTTGGGAGGTCCCTGGCGGCGTATGCGTCCGTCTCCGAGCGCATCGACTTGATTGGTAACCAGCTCCTCACTGGAACCGACGATCTGCTTCGGATCGCGCGCGTGAGCTACAGCGAGGGCGAGATGTCTCTGCTGGAGCTCCTCGATGCCGCCGAAGCGTTCAGAGAATCACAGACCATGGAATCGCAACTGAAGTCGGAGCAGTGGATTCGTTACTACGATCTCGAGCGGGCGATGGGCGGAGTCCCCGTTGCCGCAACGACAGCCGGGAGTGAGCGATGAATCGAGCGATGAAGAGAACCACGTATGGATTAGCCGCGGAGCTTGCCATCGTCTTCCTTGCGTTCGGCCTCGCCAGCTGCGTCGAACCAAGGCCGAGCAGTGACGTAAGCCAGGAGGAGGATCACGAGCACGGGGGCGGCGCGGCGGTCACGATCTGGACGGAGAGCGTGGAGCTCTTTTTCGAGTATTCCCCTATGGTGGCGGGTGAAGCCGGCGAGCCGTGGGCCATCCATCTGACCTTTCTCGAAGACTTTCAGCCTGTGCGAGAGGGTAGGCTAACGCTTCGCTTCGTCGGGCCGGATCAGAAGGAGTACACGACCGTCGCCGAGACTCCGGCACGAGACGGGATCTTCACTCCAGCTCCCTCGCTTCCGAAGGAAGGGGCCTATCAGCTTGCGATGACTCTCGAAAGCCCCAGAGGGGAGGAGGACATTTGGGTGGGCGAGATCCGCGTCTTCGGCTCCAGCGCGGCGCTCCCGGACGTGGAGGATGTTCCTGCCGCCGGCACTTTCCTCAAGGAGCAGCAGTGGACGATTCGGTTCGCCACCGCACCCGCCGTCGAGCGCGAGCTCCAGCGGTCGCTATCGGCGAACGGCGAGATCGTTCCCGTCCCGAACGCCGTTGCTCGAGTTACGGCGTCGGTGGAAGGAATCGTCCGAGCCAAGCACAACCTCGACGCACCCGTTCCCGGCGATTGGGTGGAAGCCGGGGAGCGAATCGCCGTTTTGTCCCCCGTCCCCGGGGAGAATGCCTACGCGGCACTGCGGGCCAAGGTGGAGCGCTTGGAGCGCGAAGTCGCGCGCGCCGAGCGGCTGAACGCGGTCGAGGCCATCCCGGAGAGACGGCTCGTCGAAGCGCGGCACGATCTGGAAGTGAGCCGCGCTGCGCTCGAGGCCCTCGGCGAGCCGAACGATGAGGGTTACGAGCTGGCCCTCACTGCTCCGATCAATGGTCTTGTCACGGAACGGAATCTGACCGTGGGGGAGAGGGTCGCCGCAGGCGAGCGCCTTTTCAGCATCGTCGATCCGGCAATGCTGTGGCTACGCATCCAAGTTCCCGCTCGGGAGGCGGCGCTCGTGTCCAGGGCTTCGAGCGCGTCGTTCACCGTGGAAGGGAGCCCACGAGTGTACGAGGGGGCCCGGGTTGTCTCGCTGGGAGCCGCCATCGACGCCGATAGGCGCACGCTCCCGGTGCTCCTCGAAACGCGAAATCGAGACGGAAGCTTGAAAGTCGGGATGCTCGTCGAAGCTCGGCTCTTCATTGCGGGCAGAACCGAGGGAGTCGCGGTTCCCTCACGAGCGGTGCGCAAAGAGGACGCGCTCGACGTGGCCTACGTCCAGGTGGGTGGAGAGAGCTTCGAGCGGCGCGTGCTCACCCTCGGGCCCTCGGATGGCGAGTGGACTCTCGTGGCGAGCGGCATCCGTTCCGGCGAGCGCGTCGTCACCGAGGGCGCCTATCAGGTCCGCCTCGCGTCGCTCAACGTGTCGGAGATCGCGGATCACGGCCATCCCCACTAGAGGACTGCAAAATGGTGGACAAGGTCATCCGTTGGTCTCTGCAAAACCGGCTGGTCACGCTTTTCGGCGCCGCCGCTATCCTGGCCGGCGGCATCTATTCGGCCGTAACGATTCCGATCGATGTCTTTCCGGACTTGACCGCACCCACCGTGACCGTGCTCACGGAAGCGCACGGCATGGCGGCCGAGGAGGTGGAGCTCCTCGTCACCTTCCCCATCGAGACGGCGGTGAATGGTGCTGCCGGCGTGAGGCGGGTGCGCTCGTCGT
Source organism: Candidatus Marinacidobacterales bacterium (assembly GCA_965237685.1). Lineage (GTDB taxonomy): Bacteria > Acidobacteriota > Vicinamibacteria > Marinacidobacterales > SMYC01 > CBDEGF01. The sequence continues at coordinate 349,439 of CBDEGF010000001.1, read as the reverse complement.
CCGCCCAGGGAATCAGCATCGTCTGGGTCGAGTTCGAGTGGGGTGAGGACATCTACCGGGCTCGCCAGATCGTGAGTGAGAAGCTTCAGCTCGTGGCCGCCCAGCTCCCCGGGAGCACGAGCCCACCGCTTTTTGCCCCTATCACTTCCATCATGGGTGAGATCTTGCTGGTGGGCTTGACGAGCGACAGTCTCCCTCCGATGGAGGTGCGAACCGTCGCCGACTGGGTGGTAAGGAAGCGGCTTCTCGCGATTCCGGGCGTGGCTCAAGTCGTTCCTATCGGAGGAGCCGTGAAGCAGTATCAGGTGGCGGTTCACCCGGACCGCCTGCGATTCTACGGCGTGGGGCTATCGGATGTGCTCCGCGCCGCGGAGAGCTCCAACGCGATTGCCTCGGGCGGTGTCTATCTCGAGAGCGGGCAGGAAATCCTCATCCGGGGTCTGGGCCGCGTCCGCCAACTCGCGGACATCGAGAAAACGGTGGTGCGCCTCGTAAACGGCACTCCCGTCCGCATCGGCGACGTCGCCGACGTACAGATCGGTGAGAAGCCTCGTTTTGGGACCGCCTCCGTCAACGCAGAGCCTGCCGTCGTCCTTTCTATCCAGAAACAGCCGAACGCGAATACACTCGAGCTGACGAAGCGGATCGACGAGGAGCTCGACCGGCTCCAGGAGAGCCTCCCCGAGGGCATCGCCATCAACCGGGGGATCTTCCGGCAAGCCGACTTCATCTCGCTGGCGGTTGACAACGTTGTCGAGGCGCTTCGCGACGGCGCGCTTCTCGTCGTCGTCATCCTGTTCCTCTTTCTCTGGAACCTCCGCACCACGGCGATTTCGGTCCTCGCGATCCCGCTGTCGCTCGCTATCGCGGTCATCACGATGATGATGCTTGGAATCACGATCAACACGATGACCCTCGGCGGGATGGCGATCGCGATCGGTGCTCTCGTGGACGATTCGATCATCGACGTCGAGAACACCTTTCGTCGTCTGAGAGAGAACCGACGCCTTCCAGAAGGAGAGCGACGGCGTGCCCTCCCCGTCGTCTTCGATGCAGCGCGAGAGATCCGGGCCCCTATCGTGAAGGCTACGGTCATTATTTCGATCGTGTTCGTTCCTCTGTTCTTCCTCTCTGGAGTCGAGGGCCGCATGCTTCAGCCTCTTGGCTTCGCCTACATCGTCAGCATCTTCGCATCGCTGGCAGTGGCGGTCACGGTGACGCCGGTCCTCTGTTCGTTCCTGCTTCCCCGAGCAGGTTTCCTGGAGCGGGAGCGTGAGAGCTGGCTGGTGGAACGCTTGAAGGGAGTCTACGTGCGGACGCTCGCGGTGGTTCTGAAACACCCGACGGCGGTCACGATCGCAGCGGTGCCCTTCGTTGTAGTGACCATCGCGCTCTTCCCGTTCCTGGGTCGGGGCTTTCTACCGGAGTTCCAGGAGGGAACGCTCACCGTGTCCGCAGTGACCGTGCCGGGAACGGGCATTGTCGAGTCCGACGAGCTCGGGCGGCTGGTCGAGCGGAAGTTGCTAGGCCATCACGCGGTGGTCTCGACGGCTCGGCGCACGGGGCGAGCCGAGCTCGACGAGCACGCCCAGGGTGTGAACGCCGCGGAGATCGACGTTGTCTTGATCAGCGATCTTTCCCAGGCAGAGCTCGGAGACGTCATGGACCAGCTCCGTGTCGACCTCACCGCCGTTCCCGGAACCAACATCACGATGGGTCAACCGATCGGCCATCGTATCGATCACATGCTCTCCGGCACACGTGCTGCGATCGCCGTCAAGATCTTCGGGCCCGATCTGCACGAGCTCCGCCGGATTGCGGACGCTGTGCGGGCCGGCGTGGAGGACGTGCCCGGAGTAGCCGACCTGGCGGTCGAGCCCCAGGCGGACGTGCCCCAACTTCGCATCGCTGCCGACCGCGATGCCATGAGCAAGTACGGCGTGACTCCCGGGACTCTTGCGGAGGCTGTCGACGTGGCCTTCTATGGAGAAGCGGTCAGTCAGGTGCTCGAAGGACAAAACGTCTTCGACCTGGTAGTCCGCTTCGATGAGGAGCACCGCGGAAGTGCCGAGAAGATCCGGAACGCGCTCATCGATACGCCTCTCGGCGCGAAGGTCGAGCTCGCATGGCTCGCCGAGGTTGCGGAGGAGCGTGGGCCCAACACGGTCAGCCGGGAGAACCTCCAGAGAAAGATCGTGGTCCAATCGAACGTCACCGGCCGTGACGTGGCGAGCGTGGTCCAGGAATTCCGCGAGAGAATCGAAGCGAGCGTCGACCTCCCCCAGGGCTACTACGTCGAGTATGGCGGCCAGTTCGAGAGTGGTGAGGCGGCGGCTCGGGCGATCACCGTTTTGTCGGCCGTTTCCATTCTCGCCATCTTCCTGATCCTGTACCAGGAGTTCGGAAGTGCCCGCACCGCGCTTCTCATCATGGTCAACTTGCCGCTGGCTCTGATCGGCGGCGTAACGGCGCTTGTCGCGTCGGGTGGTGTGCTGAACGTTGCCTCCCTGGTGGGTTTCATCACCCTTTTCGGCATCGCCGTCAGAAACGGCATCCTGCTCGTCAGCCACTACAATCGCCTGATGCTCGAAGGCGAGCCTCGCCGGGAAGCGGTCTTCCGGGGCTCTATCGAACGGTTGAATCCCATCCTCATGACGGCCTTGACGGCGGCTCTCGCGCTCATTCCACTCGCCATCGGCGGCGGTGAGGCCGGCAAGGAGATCCAGTCCCCGATGGCGGTCGTGGTGCTGGGAGGACTTCTGAGCTCCACCGCCCTCAACATGGTTGTGGTGCCCGCTCTTTTTGTTCGGTATGGGAAGCAGGCGCGAGCCCCGGAACTCCTTGAATGAAGAAGAGCTCGTTAGCGAGGAATCCGTACTACCACGAAACACTCGTGCAATGATGCCGGGCCCTGGCTCGCTTGACCACAACCAGGTGGACAGTTGGTGTCAACCATCGTTGACACTTCCGCGAAACCGCTTTTTCCCTGGAAAGCAAGCACTTGTCCGCCCAGGCCACTCTCGACCCCCGCGCGTGGACGCTCACCGACAACCGCCGTTGACACTCTTCGGTCATTCGTGAGCGTCGGCCCAGCCTGAAGCTGGCTTCAAGTCGTTGTGCGTGGTGGCGTTTATGGATTTCCTCGGCTCCTACTGACCCGCTCGAGTTCCTCGCCCGGGTGCTCATCCACATTCCCCAGCCTAACCAGCATTCCATCTTGTACTACGGTCACTACGCCCGACGAAGAAGAAAACATACCCGTTGATTTGCAAAAACTGCGGCGGCAACATGCGCGTCGTCTCGTTCATCACGAGCAGAAGGTGATTCGGAAAATCTTGACTCATCTCGAAAAAAGAAAAAGCGACTCGCGCTCGTCACCCGAACCCTAGCCACTGACTTCCGACCACGCCACTTGTCCGAATACCTCGACACGAGAACGGCCAGACTGTCTCTTCACACCCATCCCCCCGGCAGGAGACACTTCTCAACCGCCTTTCCCTGTTTGCTCGAGTTCTGCTACTTCACCAGGACTCAATCGGATTGCACATTCCCATCCCGCTGGGGGAAATTTCGTGGGGACCGGGGCCGGACACGTGTGAATTTTCCGGGTCTTCAGCAGAATCTGTGGGTAGAATCGTCGCCAATCGCCCATCCATAGGACCACGGTGCTCGCCAGCGCAAGCTCTCAAGCGGGAACTGAAGATCGAGGCGAAGACATCAACCGTATCGAAGAAGAAGGTCGCGTAATCGTGAGCCGTGGAGAGTTTCAACTAAGAATGGGCTTGACTCGCTGAAGCGGCACCGAGGGCTAACGCTGCTGCAGCTGTGGGTGGAGTACGCCGAGGACAACCCGGGAGCGTACCGCTACAGCCGGTATTGCGAGCTGTACGGGCGGTGGAAGAAGAAGCTGAATCCGACGATGCGTCAACGGCATCGAGCGGGCGAGAAGACGTTCGTGGACTTCTCGGGGAAGAAACCCCACATCGTCGATCCGAAGACGGGAGAGCTCGTCGAAGTGGAGCTGTTCGTCGCAGCGCTGGGCGCGAGCAGTTACACCTACGCCGAAGCGACCCCCAGCCAGTCGCTGGAGTCGTGGGTGATGGCGCACGAGCGAATGTCGGATTACTTCGACGGCAGTACCGAGATCTGGACTCCGGACAACTTGAAGAGCGGCGTGGTGTGGGCGGACCGGTACGAGCCGGGGATCAACCGCACGTACGAGGAGCTGGCGGCGCATTACGGTGCGGTGGTGATCCCGGCCCGAGTGCGCAAGCCGAAAGACAAAGCGAAGGTGGAGTCGGCGGTGCAGGTGGTCCAGCGCTGGATTCTAGCGGCGCTTCGTCATCGCACGTTCTTCAGCCTGGCGGAACTGAACGAAGCCATCTGGGAGCAGTTGGAGGTTCTCAATGGGCGGACGATGCAGAAGCTCGGTGCGAGTCGGCGGGAGTTGTACGAGAGGCTGGACCGGCCCGCCCTGAAACCGTTACCGCAGGAGCGCTACGAGTTATCGACGTGGAAGCGATGCCGGGTGAACATCGACTACCACGTGGATGTGGACGACAACTTGTACAGCGTTCCCTATCAGCTCATTCACGAAAAAGTCGAGCTACGCCTGACGCCCTTGGTGGTGGAGGTCCTGTTCAAGGGAGAACGCGTCGCTTCGCATCACCGAAAGAAAGGAAAAGGTCAGTTCGCAACGAATCCGGAGCACATGCCGCGTTCACGGTTGATCCACTGGGCCGAGAGGACAGGTCCTGCAACGGGTAGGCTGGTTTCCGAGATTCTGAGACGCCGGCCTCATCCGGAGCAGGGATTTCGCTCCTGCCTGGGAGTGATGCGACTGGGCCGACGCTGGGGCAACGAACGTCTCGAGGCCGCTTGCGTGCGAGCGGAGGCTTTGAGCTCTTACACCTATCGCACGGTGAAAAACATTCTCTCGGCTGGCCTCGATCGTGTGGTGCTCGAAGCGGACGGCGAAGCGAAACCGCGAGAGGAGCACGGGAACATCCGAGGAGCCGATTACTACGAAGGAGGAGAGTTCCGATGCTGAGACACGAAACGACGGAAAAAATGAACACCATGAAGTTGTTCGGCATGGTGTCCTCGTTCGAAGCCCAGCTGAGCTCGAGCGAGTACAAAGAGCTGAGCTTTGAGGAACGGTGCTGCTCACACAGACATCATGCAGATTTCCGAGCAGGTCTTCGACGAGGCCCTGGTCTGGCGGCATTCTGGACAGCAGGGCCAGCGCGTGAAGAGCCGCAGCGATGACAACTCGCTGCTCGATTTACCGCGCTCCTGACCCGCTGCGCGGTTTTGCGGCGCTCGGAGAGCCGCTCAAGCACATTCTCCTCTCGGCCGAAGTACACCTCGTCCGGCGTGCGAGCGCCGAGAACGGCGCGCGGTATCTTTTCATTGTGCTCACGGACGTAGAACGTGACGAGACGCCGCACGGCCACCGTGCTGTCGAGCGTGTTTAGGAAAAGCCAACCATGCTTCAATTGTCGCCAGAACGCTTCGATCATTGAGTTCGAGGAGATGATGTCGATCTGCGCCAGCACACGACTCAGAGAACTAGAATTCTCTAGAAGCTGGTCGACCTCGCCAAAGTTCTCCGAACCGCCGTCGGTGACAACAAGTACGGTAGCGTTTGCGGCGGTGTGGGGGAGGTCGACTGACGCCTCGATGAGCAGCTCCCGGGTGGTGGCCGAGCTCAGCGTGTCGCTCACCCGCCAGGCAAGAATCCTTCGGCTGAAATTGTCGATGACCGCCTGCAGATAGACTCGGATGCCGGTCGTCAGCCGGATCACCGTTGCGTCGATTTGCCAGTACTCGTTGGGTCGCACCGCTCGGAGGCCGTCTGTCGGCCTGACAGGATGCACCCGCCTTTTGGGACGCTTCCACCCGCGCTCGCGGGTCATCTTGTACCAGGTGCTTGCGGATGCGAAGAGCTTGCCAAGCCGCTACGCGTAAAGCGCTAGGTGCTGTACGGCGATGTGGCGATAGGTCTCGGACTCAACGAAATCCCTCATCGTGGGCACTTCTTCGCGCGTGAGCTGGCTTGCAAACGACTTCGGGCAACTCGGTTGATCGTCGAGCCCGCAGCCCTCTTCCCGGCGTCGCCACGCGTGATACCGCGCCGACGAGATTCCTACGATTCTAAGTGCGGTGCTCAACGACAGTACGCCGCTCGCCGACGCAATCGCCCTCAAAACGACGGATTTGCTCACCCCATCGGGAACGCGATCGGCGTCGAGTTTGCCTCCGCGGAGCCTCAACACTCGCACCAGTAACCCGATGACAGCCGCCTGCACCTTAGCTTGCTGTCTTAGATTGTCGACCTGCTCCAATAGCTCGTAGACCTCCAGCTCAACGTCCACCGAAGCAACCACGGGCCGCACCTCGCCGCGCGCCCATGTGCGTCGCGTCGAAGCAGGGATGGCGACGTCCCGGAACAGGTCCGCGTTACCAGTCGCGGCGATGGCGTCACGCAGCCGATGGTCGTAGCTCCGGGGAATTCGGTGGGTTCTCGTCATGCCCAAGAATGGCAGGGAGCTATTCTTATGACCAGCCGGCGATCATGGCTGTCTGCAAGGGATCCTGTCGAACGTTCGCTCTCCATCCTCCACAATGATCGTGCGAGGAGCACCGCTCTTCCCGTTCCTGGGTCGGGGCTTTCTACCGGAGTTCCAGGAGGGAACGCTCACCGTGTCCGCAGTGACCGTGTCGGGAACGGGCATTGTCGAGTCCGACGAGCTCGGGCGGCTGGTCGAGCGGAAGATGCTAGGCCATCACGCGGTGGTCTCGACGGCGCGGCGCACGGGGCGAGCCGAGCTCGACGAGCACGCCCAGGGTGTGAACGCCGCGGAGATCGACGTTGTCTTGATCAGCGATCTTTCCCAGGCAGAGCTCGGAGACGTCATGGACCAGCTCCGTGTCGACCTCACCGCCGTTGCCGGAACCAACATCACGATGGGTCAACCGATCGGCCATCGTATCGATCACATGCTCTCCGGCACGCGTGCTGCGATCGCCATCAAGATCTTCGGGCCCGATCTGTACGAGCTCCGCCGGATTGCGGAGGCTGTCGACGTGGCCTTCTATGGAGAAGCGGTCAGTCAGGTGCTCGAAGGACAAAACGCCTTCGACCTGGTAGTCCGCTTCGATGAGGAGCACCGCGGAAGTGCCGAGAAGATCCGGAACGCGCTCATCGATACGCCTCTCGGCGCGAAGATCGAGCTCGCAATGGCTCGCCGAGGTTGCGGAGGAGCGTGGGCCCAGCACGGTCAGCCGGGAGAACCTCCAGAGAAAGATCGTGGTCCAATCGAACGTCAGCGGCCGTGACGTGGCGAGCGTGGTCCAGGATTCCGCGAGAGAATCGAAGCGAGCGTCGACCTCCCCCAGGGCTACTACGTCGAGTATGGCGGCCAGTTCGAGAGCGGTGAGGCGGCGGCGCGGGCGATCACCGTTTTGTCGGCCGTTTCCATTCTCGCCATCTTCCTGATCCTGTACCAGGAGTTCGGAAGTGCCCGCACCGCGCTTCTCATCATGGTCAACTTGCCGCTAGCTCTGATCGGCGGCGTAACGGCGCTTGTCGCGTCGGGTGGGGTGCTGAACATTGCCTCCCTGGTGGGTTTCATCACCCTTTTCGGCATCGCCGTGCGAAACGGCATCCTGCTCGTCAGCCACTACAATCGCCTGATGCTCGAAGGCGAGCCTCGCCGAGGGGCGGTCTTCCGGGGCTCCCTCGAGCGGCTGAATCCCATCCTCATGACGGCCTTGACGGCGGCTCTCGCGCTCATTCCACTCGCCATCGGCGGCGGTGAGGCCGGAAAGGAGATCCAGTCCCCGATGGCGGTCGTGGTGCTGGGAGGACTTCTGAGCTCCACCGCCCTCAACATGGTTGTGGTGCCTGCTCTTTTTGTTCGGTATGGGAAGCAGGCGCGAGCCACGGAGCTCCTTGAATGAGGAAGAGTTCGCTCACCACGCTCGCTATCTGCGCCACCCTCTCCGCCACCGTTCGCAATCAAGGCGAGCCCGCCTTGATTTCAGATGATTACAATGGTATTCTCTGACATCAAGGAGGTGTCACATGACCCAGGTTACTGCGAGACTTCCGGACGACCTCGTGAAGAGCATCGACGCGGCCGCTCAGTCCCTCAATCGCAGCCGGGCCGAAATCATCCGACAGGCGATCGAATACTACCTCGCTGACGTCGATGACCTCCGCCTGGCCCTGGAGAGACTGAAGGACCCGGCCGATCCTTTGCTCGATTGGGACGAGGTGAAGCGTGACCTACTCGCTGCAGATTAAGAGAAGCGCAGCGAAGGCCCTTGCCAACATCACCAAGACCGACCGAATTCGACTCGTCGAGGCCATCGACCGTCTTCGAGAGGAGCCCAACGCTGGGGGCGTGCTGAAAGGTGAATTCGCCGGCCTCCGACGGCTCAGGGTCGGGAGCTACCGAATCATCTATGAGGTGATCGACGAACAGCTCGTCGTCCTCGTCATTCGGGTTGGACACCGAAGGGAAGTGTACCGCTCGAAGTGATGGGACCCTCGCGGAGTAGGTCCCACCCGCGACCGAGCTCGCGATGCATCAAGGAACCCGTCCCCGGATGCCGTGCGGAGCAACTGAGCGCCATCGGCAAGAGGGACTTCGAAACGCCGAACGGCATCCGCATCCGGCCGGCGCTGCCTTTCCTGCGCTCGTGTAACGTGTCGTCACAGCGCGGGCGAGCAAACTCCTGCCATCAAGAACACGACCTTCTCTCGGACGAACGCATCAAGATTCTCCGTTCATGGCGCTCTTCGGGCTTTAGCATCGATAATGATCTCTACCTCTATCCCTCCGATACCCAAGCCCTTGAAACCCTCTCTCGCTATATCGTCCGCTGCCCCGTCTCTCTTCGAAGACTCCAGTACGACAAAAAGAGCAACTACGTTCTCTATCAGCCCAAATCAAGAATTAGAAAAGCCGAGTCTCCTCGACCCACTCGAGTTCCTCGCCCGGGTGCTCATCCACATTCCCCAGCCTAACCAGCATTCCATCTTGTACTACGGTCACTACGCCCGACGAAGAAGAAAACATACCCGAAAGAAACGACCCGCACCCCACGACGACGAGCTCAACGCCAGCGGCCAAAACCAGGCAAAGCACGGCGAAGGCCGACATCATTCTTCACCGCGGAGGTGTGGACTCAGGGTGGGCTGGTGACGTACTACGTGTTGTTCTTCATCCACCTGGCTACGCGCAGGGTTCACGTTGCCGGCGTCACGCCGCATCCCAACGAGCAGTGGATGAGCCAAGTGGCCCGGAATGTGACCATGGCGGAAGTAGGCTTCCTTTCCGCGAGTCAGTACCTGATTCACGATCGCGACACCAAGTTCTGCTCGGCGTTCCGGCGGACGATTGAAGCAGTGGGCGTGAAGACGGTCACGCTTCCCGCCAGGAGTCCGAATCTGAACGCATTCGCGGAGCGGTGGGTCCTGTCAGTGAAAAATGAATGTCTCTCGAAGCTGATCTTGTTCGGCGAGGCCGCACTGAGACAGTGTTTGATTTCCTATCTCGCTCATTATCATGGAGAACGAAACCAAGGAGAACGTCATTCTCTTTCCGTCAGAGTCTGTAGAAGGTAGCGATCGCGGCGAAGGGCCAATCCGCTGTCGGGATAGCCTCGGCGGGCTGCTGAAATATTACTACCGGGACGCCGCATGAGTTTTTTGACCACGCGAGAAAGTCACGCGGCTAGTCGGTTCCCCTTGAATGCCCGCCAATTAGAGATGTGTCGAACGTTCGCGCTCCGAACTCCACAATGATCGTGCGAGTAGCACGGCTATGCCCACTACGAACGGCAGGGGTATTGTCAAGTTGGCGGATCGGGCCCCAATATAATGGAGTTCGAGCGTACGCCGTCAACCACATCTTGCGGTCGGATCGGCCTGGGAGCTCTCAAGTTGACAATACCGGTGGAGGTGGGCATGATGCCGGCCCAGGCTATCGTGTCGGCGACGAAGAACGGCGCGGTCGCCAGCAAGGCGCTTAAGGATTTCGGGACGCTGGAAGCGGGGAAGATCGCCGATCTCCTCGTCCTCGATGCTGGCCCGCTGGCAGACATCTCGAACATTCGCAAGATGAACCGGGGTCATGAAAGAAGGTCGGGTCATCGATACGAGCAAGCTTCGGGACAAAGCCGCTGTTTTTGCGACCGGCTACGATGAAATGACGCAACGCTATTCGTACCCAGTTCCCGGTACCGGGTTCCCGGTGCCGGAGCCGGGAACCGAGAACTGGAAACCGGGAAGGAGGATTCGATGATGAAGCAATGTCTCCGTGCAGTGCCTGTATTTGCCCTCGTTCTCAGCGCACCGATGGTGTTGGTGGGTGAACGCGCCGGTTCGTCGCAGGGATCCGAGCCGGCGACGGCGATTGTGGGCGCCACCATCATTGACGGCAACGGTGGCGATCCGATCTCGGATGGGACGGTCGTTGTCGTTGGCGAGCGGATCTCCGCCGTCGGGCCTCGCGCTTCCGTCCGGATTCCCCAGGGCGCGAGGATCATCGACGGCGCGGGCAAGTACGTCACCCCCGGGTTCATCGACACCAACGTCCACGTGTCGATCTTCGGCGGTCATGAGCAGCTAGCGAGATTTCAGCACCGCAGCTTCGATATCGCACTCGAAGCGGCGCAAATGCACCTGAAACATGGGGTCACGACCGTCCGGGACAGCTACGGTCAGCTGATCGCGCTCATGGAGGTGAGGGACGCCATCGCGCGCGGTGAGGTCGCCGGACCGCGCATGCTGGTGGCGGGCAACATCGTCGGCTGGGGCGGCCCCTTTTCCGTTAGCTTCTCGGTGGTCCGGGACCAGGGCCTGACGGTCTTTCAGGAGCAGATGAACGACCTCATCACCCAGGGCTCCGGGGAAGAGCTGATGGACATGACGCCCGAGGAGCTGCGCGTCGCCATCAACAAGTACCTGGACAAGGGGCCCGACTTCATCAAGTACGGCGGCACGAGCCACTTCAACAACCCGACGTTCATCGGCTTCTCGCCCGATGCGCAGAAGGTCATCGTCGAGGAGACGCACAAGCGCGGGTTGGTCGCAGAGACCCATTCGACCGGTTCTGAAGGGCTGCGGCTTTCCGTGCTGGCGGGGATCGATCTCATCCAGCATCCGGAGTACCTGACCCCACGCGAGATGCCCGACGATCTTGTGCGCCTGATTCGTGATCGGAAAGTGATCTGCGCGATGTCCGTCAACAACGCCTACCACGGAGAGGCGTGGAAGAAGCATCTCAAGGACAAGGCTGAGGCTGAGAAGCGGCTGAAAGAAGCGGAGGCGGAAGCGGAGAGCCGCAGGCCAAAAACTCTCGCCGAACGGCGCAAAGAAAGGCAGGAGCTGGGGCTGGATATCGAGATGTGGCGCCGGAACGCGCAAAAGCTGATTCAAGCCGGCGCCATCATTAGCATCGCCAGCGATAACACTCGGTCGGGTCTGCCCGACCGGCGCCCGCCGAAACCCGACTACCGTTTAGCAGGCACTGCAAGCCTGATCGCGATTGAGGGCATGGTCGAACTCGGCATGACGCCCGCACAGGCCATCGTGTCGGCGACGAAGAACGGTGCGCTGGCATGCCGAAGACTGAAGGACTTCGGGACTCTGGAGCCAGGTAAGCTAGCCGATCTGTTGTTGCTTGAAGGGGATCCTCTCTCCGATATCCGCAACATTTGGAAACAGTCGATGGTCATGAAAGAGGGTTGGATCATCGACACGAGCAAGCTGCCCGAAAAGCCAGTGTTCTACAAGGCGGGAGGCACGCCCACGGCCCGATGAGTGCGCAGCTATGTAGAGACGTGCCCGATGGTGGTGGACTTAATGGAAACAATCTAAACGGTGCGGACCAAGTGACGATGACTACACCGGTCGCGGCGTAAGAGCGGACGACTTTTGGCGAAAGATACCTGTTCGCCCGAACCAGTGAACCGCTTCAATTGCAAGGTTTTTTTGCCCGGGATCGGGCATTGTTGCGTAAATCCAAATCGGGACGACTCCGCCGTCTGAGGGCGACTGTCAAATCCTGACCGAGTCGGGCATTCCTAGGCTCGTCATCCGATTCAACGCTGTGCATCTGACAGCCGCCGGCACGTTGGTTATCAAGACGCCGTCCGGACAATCGGTCACTGAACACCGCCTTGATTCGAGACATCGCGTTCTCAGCTAAGCTTTGGCGAGTACAGCCACTAGTCACACGCCATTCGTATCATCCCTCTTCTTGGATCTGAAGCAAGTTCCCGTTTCGCATTCTAAGTGAGGCCGCTTTGGAGATCCCTTTCCAAGGCTTTGCATTGCGGCGCGGAGGTATGATGGCGCTCCCGCCGCGTTTGCCGATGGATTCGTAGCAGGCTCTGGTATCATACGCGCCATCTCCTGATACCTTGATACCTCGTGAACGTCACCGGGGACCGCTCCCCAAGATCGTCTTCCGGACGTTGTTCGGCAAACGGACCTTGCAGAGTCCGCGGTTATACGCCTGCTGTGGCGACGGCGAAAAGGGTAGCTCCAGCCCGCTGGCGGAGCTCCTGCCTGAGCGAACGGCGCCGGAACTCCTTTATCTGGAGAGCAAATGGACCTCTTTCGGGAAGCCGCATGAGTTTCTTGACCCTACGGGCAACCATCCGCCAGGCGCTGATCGACGCGGCCGAGGCGCAGACCGCCTGGGGTCCGGCGAATACCAACGACCCCGACTCCGAGCCCGAGCGCCTGGTCGACGTGGCGAGTGGTCCTCCCAATGATGCTCCCACCGTTTCCATCACCTACCCTGCCCATAGCTCAACCTTTGACTCGGGCGCGACGATCCTCTTTGAGGGAACCGCCTCCGACACCGAGGACAAAGATCTGACTGCTAGTTTGGTCTGGACCTCCAACATTGACGGGCAGATAGGTACCGGAGGCAGCTTCTCTAAGACCCTCAGCGATGGTGACCACACCATCACCGCATCCGTTACCGACTCTGGCAGCAAAACCGGAAGTGCTTCGATCAGTATCACGGTGGGGACTCCGCCGATCGAGCCGACGACCGTAAGCGTCGCTTCCATCACTTACGCCACCGAGGGCGGAAAGAATCAGGATAAGCACCTGCTCATCACGGTCGCTCTCGTGGATGACTTGGGCAATCCGGTCGGCGGCGCATCTGTCTCGATCGATCTGTTCCGTGACGAGTCCTTCGTTGCTTCAGGCACTGGCACGACGGGGACGGCTAGCTTGGTGACATTCACACTGAAGAACGCCCCATCGGGCTGTTACACAACAACAGTCACCGACGTGACTGCCCAAGGACTAACATGGGACGTTGTCACTCCAGCTCACGAATTCTGCAAGTAGCGACGGCCCGGCCTTGGCAAGCTCAACCAGCCACACCCAAATCGGTGCTCCTATCTTGGGATGTTCGCTGCCAGCTTAGGGGTGCCGTCTTCCGTCCGAAAGTGCGACAGCTCGCTGACTCGGTTGCGCTAAGGCATTGATCTCGCGTGCGCCGGAGCGGAGTGTCTCCGAGCAGTAGTGAACGGAAAGAAGCTCATCAGAGAGAACGGTCGTGAGCCCGGGCCATCCATCGTCGTAGCGCAGCTCGCGGGTCATCAAGAAAGCCGTACGCTCAAGCCCTTAACATTATTTGTGGGAGGCGACACGTGTCATGTCCCTCAAATAATGTTAACGATTTAGACTTAGTGCTTTCTTGAGCATGGGCTGCGGTTCTAAGGAACAAGCTGCGGTTGTGGGAGGCTGAGTTGCGGTTCTAGGCCATGAGCTGCGGCGGTGGTGTTGACCGGAACCATGTGAGTCTTGGCGACGGACGACTCAATCCGCCCTGAGCGCCGACAACGGGTCGGCGTTCGTGGCTCTGAGCGCGGGCAAGGACGTCGCCGCGAAGGCGACCGCCGCAAGAAGTAGCGGGACCAACACGAACATTCCCGGATCGGTCGGCACGACCCCAAACAGGAGACTTTCCATCGTTCGTGTCAGTGCGAATGCGCCGCCGATGCCGAGGAGCAGACCGGCCGTGGCGCAGTATGCGTCCGGTGTCCCCATGACGCATTCGCCCCGGAATAGGGGGTTTATGGCACGGGAACTGCTAAGGGGTGGAGGCGGGAGTAGGCTGCCAGCGGTCGGGTAGAAGCTCGTGGATGCGTTTTTGTGGCCATCCGTCGGCGAGCTTGCGGAGCACGTCAGTGAGGTACGGGAGAGGCGGGACGTTGTGCTGTGCGCAGGTGCGCATGAGGCTGTAGAGAACGGCGGTGCGTCGCGCGGCGTCGTGAGAACCGCAGAAGAGATAGTTGCGTCGACCGAGTGCGATGGCCCTCATTTGTTGCTCACAGATATTATTGTCAAGGCTTAAGCGTCCATCGTCGACGAAGCGAGTGAGAGCGGTCCAGTGGTTGAGTGGGTAACCCGTGGCCATGGCAAGGTCCGAGCTGGGCGGTTCGCTTCGATGCGTCAGCACAAACCACCGTTTCAGCTTCTCGAGTACCGACGCCGAGCGCTCCTTGCGAAGTAGCGTCCGCTCGTCGACCGACAGCTCCCTCGCATCGGCCAGGCGTTCGATGCGATACATCCTTGCGATCAGCTTGAGCGGGTAGGCGACGCGGCAGTCCATGTCTTTGAGGGCAACCAGCCTTCGTCGTGCATGCGCCCAGCACCGACTTCTTCCGCGGAGGCCACCGTGCCGTTAAACACGCGATCGAACACGCTCGCGGCGTCGGCCTGCACGTATCCCGTGCGGCCCGCCAAAAACTCCCACGGACCCGTCGCTCCTTCGCCCGTCGGCGCGTAGCGAAACACCACGTCTCGGTCGTCGCCCATGTAGCACCACATCGTGCCTCGCTCGATGTTCTCCGGGCTTTGCGGATCGAGCACTTTCACTCCGGTGGCATCGGTTCGGATGACATCGGCCTTCAGGACCCGCTTCTCCAACTGGTCCACAAGCGGCTCCACAAGGTTTGCCACCTCGCCCACCCAATCCGACATCGTGGAGACCGCAATCCCCGCGCCGCTACGGGCGTAGATACGATGCAAACGGTGAAGGGGAACGTGGTCTACGTACTTGCTCACCACCACATGAGCTAAAAGCGAGGCGTCAGCGCTGCTCCGCTCGATCACCGGGGCCGGGCCCTCGGCTCTCGTGACGCCTTCCCGGCACTTCCCGCAGGCGTACTTCTCCAGATGGTACTCATGCTCGATGAAGTGCCCCGGCACGTACTCGAGCCTCCGTCGGACGTCTTTACCGAGAGGCTTCTTGAGTTTGCCGCATCGAGAGCAGCCCCGCTCCTCTTCAGGTATCTCGCGCAAGTGAACCTGGCGTTCGATCCCGTCCGTTCGGATTGTTTCGCGGCGCGGTTTGTTGCCCTTGCCTCGTGGCCGAGTCTTTTTCGCTTCTTCGATCTGCTGTTCCAGCTCCGCGTCTTCCCGAGCCTCGGTTTGTGGGTCGAGCTCCGGCTCCAGCTCTTCACCACCGCTTTGGCTCATCAGCTGCTCGAACATCAGCTGGAGCTGTCCGGGGTCCACCTTCTCGGAGCGCTTGCCTACTCGTTCCCTCTGAAGCTTCAACACCATCAGCTCCAGCTCTCTCGATTTGCGCAACACCGCATCCAGCGCCGAGACCAGCAGGTCGAACGCTTCCTCCGTCTTGCCCTCGCTTGCTAGACTTCGGGCCGAATCCCGAATCTGCCCCAGAGCGTTGGGCGCCCTCGTACTGCCAGCGCCCTCTCGGCGCGACTGGGTCGATTCGGAGCTCGTGTTCACTACTTACGCTTTTGACGCAGCTGTTTCGCTAGCCCCTTGCGATTCTGATTGCCCAACTGAGCCACCGCCTCTCGCATCTTCGACCAGGCCTCGACTCCACGACGAACTTCCCGTTCGTGGCTTCGCGGGATGTACAGCGATGTCGACCGACCCTCCTCGTTGCGAAACTTCAGGTACAGGTGGGGACCATGGAGACGATTCGGGTCGGTTCGGCACCCGCAGGCGGTTTTACCACAGCGAAGCATGACCTCCGTAAGCGTGCCCGGTACAGCGTTCTCGCCGAGGGTTTGAAGCCGTTGCAGTAGTCGTGTCTTAGTCATATATAGAAGATTAAGACTAATCGCAAAAAGCAAGAAAGTCAAGTCCCTGCTGCGTTCTTGGGAAGAAAATCAGCCCTTCAACCGTGAAGGGCGACTCTCTTCTCCTCAGCTCGCTGATACCATCGCTTCCGGCGTCGAGCGCCACGAAGGTCCAACCCCTCCAGCATCAGTCCCAGCTCGCCAGAGTCCAACTCAACGTGCCTATCACCCGGACGCGGTGACGTCGGCAGTTCAAAGGTCCCTCGCTCCAGCCTCTTGTACAGCAAAACGTACCCCGTCCGATCCCAAGCGAGGATCTTCACACGATTCTGACGCCGATTCAGAAACACGAACAGATGACCGCTCAGGGGCGATTGACCGATCACACTCCGCGTCGCTGCAGCCAGCCCGTCAAAGCCGCGACGCAGGTCCATCGGCTCCGCCGCAACGTAGATCCTCACAGACGATGGGAGCATCCACATCACGCTCGACCTTCTAGAACTTCGAGCACCCGACCCAGCTCCTCAGATGAGAACCCCTCACGCACTCGTACGCGCCTGCCGTCCAACAACACCACCTCGATCGCGTCCCTCTCGCCTCCTCGCTCGCCTCCCACCAGGCGAACCGGATGAAACCGTACACTCCCCCTCGACCCGCCTTGCAGTCGCTCCGACCACCGAACCAGCCGCTGGGAGGTCAACCCGTACTCCCTGGCGAACTCCGAGACACGCTTCCCACTACGCTGCCATGACGACACAACATTCCGCGCATCCGCCTCTGCCCAGCGCCGCTTCCCTATCACTTTCGATATCCCCGCTGTCCTTCGCTTCGACATCTCTTGCCTCCTTCGTCCCCCGCCTCCAGTGGCGAGCACACAAAGGATGCCTCGGGAGCGACGTATCGGGAACATGGTGGGAGCGGACGCTTACGTGGCGCAAAACATTCCTTGCTGGACGACGAGACCAAAGATCTGCGTGCGTTGGGCGCCGAGGGCAATGCGAAGGCCGAGCTCCAGGGTTCTTTGAGCTACGGAGTAGGCAATCACACCATAGATGCCGACGGCGGAAAGAATCATCGAGGCTCCTTCCCTACCCATCCTTTGGACGACGCGAGGACGCGATCGGTTGCCCGTCTGGCCATAAACTCATGCGCTTCCCGAAAAGGATTTCGGTGAGATTGTGCGCCACCCGGTGGTAGGGATGGTGAGGAGGTGAGGTCAAATGGGAAGAAACGACCGACATCGGCCGCTCCTTTGCGCAGCTCGAAAGGAAGGCCTCCAATCTTCCCTTGGCAAAAGGACGAAAAGTACTTCTCGGTCTATGGACGAGGGTTCCACCCGCCCGAAGCAAGCCGCGCAACGTGATGACGCCTCGACAAGTGCTCGAGGTTCTGAGGTAACTACGGAAGCTCGGCGAGCTTCCGTGCGCGTGAACCCCATCTCAGGCGACTCGAAATATAATCGTGGAGTCATGTCTCTTCTCGAGTCACTTGCCTCGCAGGTGGGCCAAATCCCGAGAGAAACCGGGCAGGAGCTCCACGAGAGAGGCGACGCCGACATCCTTGCTGCCACTGCCGAAGGTGTGGACGCTGCGGTAGAGCGGTTCCTGGTGATGCTGGAGCGCGGCGAGGACACCATCTATTTCTGCTGCGCTTGCCCGTACTACGTCGAGCGCCTGGCTCCATGCGAGCATGTCTGGGCCGCGCTCCTCGCCGCACATGACGAAGGACATCTTTCTGAATGGAACATTGAAGGCGTGGAACTGGTCCCTCAAGAACGTCTAGGCGACGACCCGGTCGACCCCGTTGACTGGGCTGGGCGCATCCCCTGGAGCTCGTCCACGACCCTCTGGAGCTCCGGCGTCTTGAGCCGGGCGAGCCCCCTCCTCGACCCGTTCCGCAACCTACTCCCGAGGCCCCGGCTCCTCCGCCTGGGCCGCGCCCGCGTCCCGGATGGAAACACCACATCGACCGCGCGCGCCATCATCGGTCCCTTTCGCGCGAGCCGGACGGTGGGTGGCGTCGGTGTGCCGAGCCAGCCGAGTGTCTTCTACGCTGGGGTGAACAACGGGGGCGTTTGGAAGACGGACGGACTACGGTCGTACGTGGCGACCTATCTTCGACGATGCACCAACCGGGTCGGTAGGCGACATCGCGGTGTCGCCCTCCGAGCCGGACGTGATCTACGTCGGGACCGGCGAGGGCTTACACCGCCCCGACCTCGGCGTCGGGGACGGGATTTTCAAATCCTCCGATGGCGGCAACACCTGGGAGCACGTTGGCCTGAGTGACGTCCAGCAGGTCGGTCGGCTCGTCGTTCATCCAACCAACCCCGATATCGTCTACGTCGCTGGGCTCGGTCATCCCTACGGGCCGAACCAGGAGCGCGGCGTCTTCCGAACGACGAACGGTGGCGAGACCTGGGACAAAGTTCTCTACGTTGACCACAACACCGGCGCCAGCATGGTCGAGCTCGATCCCTCGGAGCCGCGGACCGTTTTTGCCGGTCTCTATGAGCACCGGGTGGGGCCGTGGGAGAACGGACGCTTCTCCGGTCCGGGCACCGGTTTGTACAAGTCGACGGATGGGGGATCGATCTGGCGACGGCTCTCGAAGGGGCTACCCGCCGCCGATTGGGGACCCCTTTTCGTCGGGGTCGCCCCCAGCAACTCGAAACGGATTTTCCTGACGGTGAGTGCGCGAGGTGGTGGTGGCCTCTATCGATCCGACGATGGCGGAGAGAGCTGGACACTAGTTTCGACCGACCCGCGCCTCGGGGGGGACGTACGCGTTCATCCAGAAAACCCTGACGTCGTGTTCGTGGGCACCATCGCTTCCTATCGATCCGACGACGGCGGCCGGACGTGGACGTCCGTCAAGGGGGCGCCTGGTGGTGACGACTATCAGCGCATCTGGATCAATCCGGAGCAACCGGACATCATGCTGTTTACCGCTGACCAGGGCGCCACCATCACCGTCAACGGCGGCCGAACGTGGAGCTCCTGGTATAACCAGCCCACCGCGCAGCTCTACCACGTGACCACGGACAACCAATTTCCGTACTGGGTCTACGGTGGGCAGCAGGAGAGCGGCGCCATCGGGACGGCGAGCCGTGGTAACGGCGGGCAAATCTCGTTTCGGGACTGGATGGGAGTCGGAGCCGACGAATACGCTTACATAGCACCCGACCCGTTGAACCCCAACATTATTTATGGCGGTCGGGTCGTTCGCTTCGACAAGCGCACCGGGCAAACGCAAAACGTGGCTCCGGAGGCTCTCCGTTCGGGAAAGTACCGCATCCTGCGAACGATGCCGCTGCTGTTTCACCCGGCGGAGCCGTCCATGCTGCTCTTTGCGACCAATGTGCTGTGGAAGACGACGAGCGGTGGCCAGGACTGGGAGGTCGTGAGCCCCGACCTTTCTCGCGAGCGGCCGGAAGTTCCGGAGAGTATCGGCGATTTTCGTACCGGGGATCTAGAGACGATGCCCCGCCGAGGCGTCATCTATGCCGTCGGCCCCTCGCCCCTCGACGTCGACACGATCTGGGCCGGCACCGACGACGGTCTCGTGCACGTCACCCGGGACGGCGGCAAGAGCTGGAAGGACGTGACGCCGCCGGAGCTTCGCGCCTGGGACAAAGTCTCACAGATCGACGCCGGACATTTCGACAGGGATACGGCTTACATCGCCATCAACGCCATCCGTCGGGACGACATGCGCCCTCACATTTATCGGACGGATGACGGTGGAGCCACGTGGACGCGGATGGTTAGCGGCCTCGAAGGCGGAGGCCCGGTGAATGTCGTGCGGGAAGACCCCGCGCGAGCCGGCCTACTGTTTGCAGGGACGGAGCGCGAGGTTTACTTCTCTGCAGACGACGGAGAGCACTGGCAGTCGCTGCGCATGAACATGCCGGCGTCTTCCGTCCGGGATCTCGTCATCCACGAAAGTGATCTCGTCGTGGGAACGCATGGCCGGTCGATCTGGATACTCGACAATATCGCACCCCTGCGCGAGCTCGCCCCAGCCAATGACGCCGGGCGCGCGTATCTTTTCGAGCCGCCGGAAGCCACCCGAGTGCGGTGGAACATGTTTCTGGACACGCCGCTTCCGCCCGAGGAGCCCGCGGGAGACGGGCTCCTGGGCCTGGTGCTGGCCGGTGGCCTGGCCACGGCCACCATGGCGGCCGGCGGATCGATGTTGGCCAGGATGCATGGACACGGTGGGCGCGGCGGTCATGGAGCGGCGCTCCATGACCCGGAAAAGGCCCGGGAGCGGGCGGAGCTACAATCCGATCGTAACCCCAGGACTTGTTCTCCTTGGCGAATCGCAGCACCAGCTCGTCGATGTCGGAGTCGATTCGGGGTCGGCCCGGATACTGACGATTCTTGGAGCCGGCGAATTTCTTCGCGACGAGCCTTCGGTGCCACCCGAGGATTGTGTCGGGCCGCACTATATTGGCCACCTCCTTGAGCGCCTTCTTGCCGAACTGCTTTCCGATCTCGGCCAACGTTCGCCGCTCGCCATCCGTCAGCCGCAAGCGCCCTCTGATTTGATTCCGAAGAATGCGGTTCTCGGCAGCGAGGTACTCGTTGCGCAGCAGGAGCTCTTGATCCACTGAGCCGGTGATATAGGCCAGCAGGCGTTACCAATCCATCGTCCCTCCACGCAGCTCTTTCTTGTGTTTCACGAAGCGGAAGTATCCACGGGTGAGCTGAGAGTTCAAGCGGCGCAGAGTGGAGGCAACGCAGCGTAAGCTGGTTCACGGTCGGGAGGACTCGGGAGGCCATCAACCTGTTAGAAAAGTGGCCTGATCGGGTTCAAATCCCGCCCCCGCATGGAGTGAGCGCGGTTCTCGACGTGCTTTTCGCCGCGGCGTTGCGCCTTCAACGTGACGATACCCGCTGCTAGAACACCAAGCGGTTCCTTTGGAGAAAACGCGGGAAACGAAAATAGATCTCGCGACAGAGCTCTTCATACGTCTTGTACTGTACCCTGGTAAGCGACCGAAGGTCGACGGGCACGGTACCTGTTGATGGGATCGTTTTAATTCCTCCAACGCTGCGGCCCGTGTACTCGCAGAAAATCATTGGCCGATTCAAAGCGTGACGGATACCCGCCTCAATGTAGACGTTCGGTTTTTGGAGAGTGCCACGGTTATCGAAAATTGCCAGATCAGAGCTCTTGATTTGATTGACAATTTTCCTTAGTAGGTCACCGGCGTCGAGATCGGTGCCTTCGATTCGGATGTCGGCGTTCCACGGGTCGAGAACCGTTCGAAGATTGAACTCCAGGGTTTTCTCGATGTTGGCCGCGAACCGGCATCCTACGAAGCACCGTAAGCGCTTGCGCTTCCGCTCGGGGGTGGTACTGGTGCCTCCCCGTCAATAGCCCGTGGCGAATCAAATCCGGGATGCCGACGGTCCTTCGCGCTGTGTGGCCGAGCCCACCTGCTATCGCGTCGGCCCCTTAGGTAGTGTAGTTCAACCGTCTTATCGTTTCGTGCAGTTTCACCAAGTTAGCGTTGCCGGGTTCTCCTGAAATGCCCGGAAACGAAGAGCGAGTTGGGGTGACCGCGTAAAACCCTTGAAAAGAATGGCGCGCCGTGGGCGATTCGAACGGCCGACCCACAGATTCGTAGGTGGGATTCCTCTTCCGCGATTGGGTGATCCTCCAGCATCCCGGGGAGGTTTGCGGGGTGATGCGGGCGCGCCCAGCGGCTGTTAGCAAACGGTTAGCAAGTTTAACTTGTTCACTGTCTAAATTATTGAATAAACGGATGGCAAGTTGTTGGTGCCGAAGGGGGGATTTGAACCCCCACTCCCCGAAGAGAACTGCGCCCTGAACGCAGCGCGTCTGCCAGTTCCGCCACTTCGGCACGCAGGCGAAGGAAAACAATGGTAGGGCGCGCAGTAAGCGGTGTCAACACGGGGGCCGAGCCGCGTGAGACGCTCTGTCGCTCCGAGGTCTGATTGTCCAGAAGTGATGAGCGACCGAGTCAAGGCTCCGCGTTGTCGATGGACATCTCTTCCTCGAAGAATCGCGAGCGATCGTCCGCCAGGACAAAAGAACGCAGCTGGCCTGGCTCGCCGTTTCGTACCGACACGATGACATAGGAGAAATAGGGGAAAGCATGCTCCAGGTCGTAGCTCGAAGGATAGGCGGGGTGGTCCGGGTGCGAATGATAGAAGCCAACGAGCGTCAAGCGGCGCGAGGCCGCCTCGGCCTCCGCGCGCCGGTAGTCCTCGGGCGTCACCACGAAGCGGCGGTGACGCTCATCCTTTCTGGAGTTGACCAGCGGCGCCACGCTGAGCACATCCTTGAGCTCACCGTGAACGCGGCCGAGCATCACGCCGCAGGCCTCGTCGCGATAGCTCTCGCGCCCGTGCTCACGGATAGCTTCGACCTCACGATCGGAAAGTCTTATCGTCAACGATAGGGTCCTTCCGACAGGTAGCGATCGCCGCCATCCGGAAACACCGTGACGATCACGCCGCGCCGCACTCGTTCCGCCAGGCTCAGTGTCGCGGCCATTGCCGCGCCGGAAGAGACGCCGACGAACAGCCCTTCCTCCTCAGCCAGGCGCAACGTCATCGCTCGAGCCTCCTCGGTGCCGACATCCATGTGCTCATCCGCGAGCGATGCATCGTAGATGCCCGGCGCCAGGCTCGTCTCCATGTGCTTCCAGCCTTCGATACCGTGCAGCGGCTCTTTCGGCCCCACCTCGATGCAGACGACGCGCGGCGAGAGCTCCTTCAGTCGGCGCGTCGTGCCCATGAACGTTCCGCTGGTTCCAAGCCCACAAACAAAATAGTCGATCCGACCCTGCAACTGGGACCAGATTTCGCCCGCGGTGCCCCGAAAATGGGCCAGCCAGTTCTGGTCATTGTTGTACTGGTCGGGATAAAAGTATTTTTCCCGATCCTCGTGGTGAAACTGGCGAGCGCGGCGGATGGCCCCGTCCGTACCCTCGAGGGCACTGGTCTCTACGATCTCGGCGCCGTAGGCCCGCAGCACGCGCTTTCTCTCGGCCCCTGCGTTGGCGGGAAGGCAAATCTTGGACGGAAAACCTCTGGCAGCGGCGAGCATCGCAAGAGCGATGCCGGTGTTGCCGCTCGTTGCCTCGAGAATGGTTTTGCCTTCCCGGAGCGCGCCGGTCGTCAATCCCGCCTCGATCATGGCGAGCGCCGCGCGATCTTTTACCGACCCCCCCGGGTTCAACCACTCGGCCTTGGCGTAGAGCTCTACGTCGCGAAGGTGGGCTCCCAGGCGGCGGATGCGTACGAGTGGTGTATCGCCGATCGTCGCCTCGATCCCGTGCTCGAGCGCCCCGATTCGCGGTGCCTTGGAGCCAATCATGAGACGTTGTGAGGCTCACCGGCGCGCTCGTCGAGTACCGGCAATGGCGGCGCACCCGTCACCCGCACCCGGAGCGTCAGTGGCCGGGGGCCGCGAAGTCGTTGGAGCGCTACCTCGCTGGTGCCGGCAAAAAGGTGAGAAACGACCCGCTCGGTTGTCGTCTCCAATTCAGAGATACTTGCGCTGTCGAGTGCGACCGGTCCGTTGTGAAAGCGGAACAAGATTTCGTCGGAGCGGAAACGAAGTCGGCCTTTCAGAGCGGATTCCGCTTCCAATTGGCGCGAGGCGCGCACCAGGGCACGGAGAGCGTGACGCAGCCGAGAGGCCGGATCGACGCTGCTCGCCGGGTGCCGTTTGACACAGTAGACCAGCCCGAAACGGCCATCCGCCTCATCGAGGCTGTAGTGTGCACCGTCGCACACCAGAATCACCCCGGGACCGTCTTGAACGTGTGTGTAATCCGCAACGTCCACCATGAGCTCGTCCTTCAGACGGCGTTCCTGGATCCAGCGATGGAAAATCTCGACGAAGACTCGCGCGTCGAGTGCGCGCGGCTCTTGTGCGAAGAGCTTGGCCGACAGCCGCAGCTCATCGATGACTTTCATGCTTGCCCGCTCCTGGGGATAGTAGTGCTAAGCGTCGAGGGTCGCTGCGCGAGGCGAGCCTGACAGGTGTACGAGGCTTCGATGAACAGTTGCGCCTCTTCGATCCGTTGTCTCGCGAGCGCCGCGCTCACGTCTGCGGCGGCGAGCAGATCCTTGTCGTCGTGGCAATCCAGCAGGTAGCGGGCGAACTTGCCTCCCGCGAACGGGTCGAAGAACAGCCTGGTGTCGTACAGGCGGACCCGGAACTCATGGACGAGTGCGTCGTCGTCGCGAAATTCTTCCGTCTCCGTACGCACCAGCGCTCCGGCGGCTTGCAACATCGCGCGGTACGCGAGACGCGCTGCTTCACCCGTCGCGCCCCGGTCGAGCTCCACTTGCGCCTCGAAAACCTGCCGTTCGCTGGCTGCGAGGGCGAAGTCGGCTCCGGATACCACCTCGCCGGCGCACTCTCCTTGTCCCATATCCCCGGTCGTGAACTCCCTCGGGTCCCCCCAGTCCGAATAGAGCGTTCGATCCGCGTCATAGGCCGGCACCGCCATCAAGTCCTCGAGGAGAGCGCGGAGAGTCCCTTTTCCGACGCGCTGGACGAAACCCGGGAAGGTTTCACCCGATTGCCGGTCGCGGCGATAGCGCTCCGTGAGCCGGGCCACGACCTCCGGAATGCGTTTCGAGGGGACCGCGCCGATGGCGAGTCCGAAGGATTTGGCGTTACGCGTCCATTCCCCGCCGAGTACGACTTGAAAGTGCGGCACCGTCCGTCCCGCGATTCTGCGGCTCACGCCGTAGAAACCCAGATCGGCCACGTGATGCTGGCCGCACGAGTTGAAGCATCCGCTGACCTTGATGTGCAGGTCCTTGATCGCAGCGTCGGCGGCGAGGTTCCGCGCGAGGAGTCCGCTGCGAAGCTCCGCCGCCAGCCCACGCGACGAGGCGATTCCCAGCTTGCAGGTATCGGTTCCCGGGCACGCGGTCACATCGACGATGGTGCCCGCACCGGCTTGACCGAGACCGATAGCGGTGAGGGCCGAATAGACATCGTTCAGCCCGTCGTCCGGAATCCAGCGCAGGAGCACGTTCTGATCCACGGTCGTCCTCAGTGCGCCGCGGGTGTTCTGGCGAGCGATCTCCGCGATGGCTCGTGCCTGGCTCGAAGAGAAATCTCCCAGGGGCAGCGTGATAGCCGCTACGTTGTAGCCGGACTGTTTCTGGGGGAACACATTGGTCTTCCGCCACGCTTCGAACGCGGAGTCGGAACCCGGCGTCGCTGAAGCGGTCGGCTGCTCCAGGGCGATCCGCTCGAGGCCCTGGTCGGTGTCGCGGCGGGCCCTTTCCAGGAATGCCGTCCAGCGTTCATCGTGGGGCAGTCGACGCCGTTCTTCCTGAACCAGCCGCCGGAACTCTTCCACGCCCAGTCGAGCTACCAGGAATTTGAGGCGTGCACGCGCTCGGTTCTTTTTCTCACCCAGTCGGGCAAAGACACGGCAAACCGCTTGCGCCACGGGGAGCAGCTCCCGCTCGGGCAAGAACGGGTCGAACAGCCTGGCTTGATGGGGAACCGCTCCCAGGCCTCCTCCGACATAGAGCTCGAAACCCCGCTCCCTGCCTCGTGTTCGGGCGATGAATCCCAGATCGTGAAAGGTGGCGAGCCCGCAGGCTTGATCCGCGCAACCCGAAAAAGAAATCTTGAACTTTCGCCCGAATTCCTGGGCATCGGGATGTCCCAGGAGGAAGAACGCACATGCCCTGGCATACGGCGCCACGTCGAAGGCTTCCGAGCCGCAGACGCCGGCGAGAGGACAGGCGGTAACGTTACGCACCGAATTGCCACAGGCCTCGCGCGTGGTGATGCCGACGACGGCCAATCGCCGCATCAGATCGGGAGTGTCCTCGATGTGGACGAAGTGGAGCTGGAAGTCCTGGCGAGTGGTGACGTGGAGGATGCCATCGGAATAGTCCTCTGCAAGATCCGCCAGAACGTCCAGCTGCTCGGCGGTCACGTGTCCGAACGGGATTTTGATCCGCTGCATCCCCGGCGCATCCCACACGGTGTTCGGGCCCTTGAGCAAACTTCCCGAGCGATAGGTGAGCTCTCGCGCTCGTCTCCCGTCGTGGCGCTGAGCGTTGTCGTAGCGCTGGCCGTAGACGCCTCGGCGGAGACGCGACTCCGCGAATACCTTTATGTCGAGACGCTCTTGCCGGCGCATCTCGAGCTGGGTCTCGTAGACGTCGATCTCCCGCCCCAGCTCATCGGGACCTCGGTCCTTCAAGTGTTCTTTCCAGGTCGGGCTCGCTGCCATCCCATACTCCTTTGTCGCTCGTGGTTGAAGGGGCCGGACGTTGGTGCGCACGCACCGAAACGACGTCTCCGATGACGATCGTGCTCGGGGAACGCCACCCGCGCGTCGTGGGAAGCTCCTCGAGCGCACCCGTCCATACGCTCGAACGATCGGTGCCGGCCTCGGAGAGGATTGCCGCCGGTGTGTCCCGGCGCCACCCGGACCGCAGCAGGAAGCGGGCCAAATCCGCGCGTTGGCCGAGCCCCATGAGAACGACCAGAGTCACGGAGTTCGGGGTGAGGCTTCGGCAGATGGGCTCGTAAGCCGACGGCGCATGGCCGGTGAGCACCACGAATCCCGATGCGATCCCCCGATGAGTGACCGGAATTCCGGCCAGACCCGGAGCTGCCACCGCCGAGCTCAAACCGGGCACGACTTCGAAAGGAATCCCGGCCGCGGCCAGGGCCAGCGCTTCCTCCCCGCCACGGCCGAACACGAAAGGATCGCCTCCTTTGAGTCGCACCACCCGCAGGCCGGCCCGTGCCGCATCGATCATCTGTTGTTGAATCACTTCCTGTGGAATCGAGACACGCCCCTTGCGCTTGCCGGTGCGCAGGCACCGGGCGCGCTCCGCGTAGGCGAGAACGCCGGGTTGCACCAGATCGTCGTAGAAAACGACGTCGGCCTCGCCGAGCGCTCGCGCTGCTCCCAACGTAAGGAGGTCGGGATTGCCCGGCCCGGCGCCAACGAGGGAAACGAAGCCCATCGTCATTTGCTTTCTTCTTCGTACAAAGTGTTGAGGGCTCTTAGCAGCTGAGGTCGCCGTTCGCGGTGCGGAACACCCGCCGCCCGCCAGCCCGGTCGCATCGCCTCGGCATGTTCGAGCCAGTCCTCCAGGTCCGGAGGCAGCACGCTTTCGAGGGCCTGGCGCAGCAGAGCGGCGCGCGCCCATCGGTCGAGATACTGAGCGTGACGCCGCCTCTACGAAGCACCGCTCCGGCGTAGGCGCTCGAGGATGCCGTGTCGTCCACCGCGATCACGAACCTGGATCGCGCACTCGCCGCGCGGGCTACCTGGCGGTTCACGTCGGGCGTCGCCGCGGCGACAGCGAGCCAGCAGGTGTCGACGTCCTCGGGGACGAAGGGTCGCCGACGGAGCTCGAGCTTTTCGTCGAAGCCTCCGAAGTCGATCTGCGGAGCGACGACGGTGACGCATGCCTTTGCTGCAAGAAGACTTCTTGTCTTCACTTCGGCTACCGTCCCGCCCCCGACCACGAGAACCGGGCGACCTTCCAGCTTCAGAAACGCGGGAAACAGCATGTCGGTGCCCCCAAAATGCAAAAAACCCAGCGCCGGATTCTTCCGGAGCTGGGCGTTGGTTAAAGGTCAGGCCTTTGGTGGACTTCGCTAAGTAGCCTGTACCTCCGATGACCTCGGCCCGGGCGCCCCGGGCCGGCTACACGCGCAGGTGGCGAGCATCGATTGGCGCTGGCGAAACATCACTATTAAGCAGATTAGTCAGTCTTGAGACCCCTGTCAAGAAAACCTGGCCTGACGAGCCCATCTCCCACCTTTTGTAGCAGAAAAGATCCACCGTCTATCTAGCTGTATCAAAGTAGTTTACGGGCGCTCCGTTCTTGACATTGGATTGTGATTCGTGTAATACTCGTAATATAAACGTTATTTATTCTTCTACCTGAGGGAGCAGGAACGATGTCCGATATCTTCTCGCCTGGGAAGGCACTGTCAGCGGCGGAGCTGGACGACACCGGACAATCGTTACCGAACTACTCATGCCAAACGTTTGGATCCGAACGAGCCAGTTGGCTCTCGCGACCCTTGTGTTGTCGCGACACAAGGGTTCCGGGCGCGATGCCTCAGTTGAAGTGGTATCGACACCGCGCCGAAGCCGCGTGATACGATCCGCTGCTCCGAGGCCTGATTGTCCAGAAGCGATGAGCTGCGCGAACGCGTTCGCCAACTCCTGACACGGCTCGGACGACCCACCACAGAAAAAGATCTTCTGAAACAGCTGCGCGTCAAAGGGGATGCGCGCGTCGCCGCGCGCCGTGTCATCGGCGAGATGCTCGCGCAGGGTGAGCTCGCGCGCACCGGCGCCGATCGGATCGGTCTTCCGGAAAGGATGGACCTCGTGGCGGGCCGGCTGGAATGCAAGGCGCGCGGCTTCGGTTTCGTGCGCCCGGTGCAGCCGGGCTGGCAGGACATCTACGTCGCGGGTCCCGACATGGCCGACGCCATGCACGGCGACAAGGTGCTCGTTCATGTGGAGCGCCGTGGTCGCGAGGGCCGTCCGGAGGGGCGCATCGTCGAGGTGCTCGATCGGGTCAATGCGCGCGTGGTGGGACGGCTCCAGGTCGATGCCGGAGGTACCCGCGTCGGCCCGTTCGATGCACGGCTTCTGTACGAAGTGTTCATTCCCTCGAAGGAGCTTCTGGGGGCACGGACGGGAGAGATGGTGGTCGCCGAGCTCACCCGATACCCCTCGCCCTATCGCGCGCCGCTCGGCCGTATCGTGGAGGTTCTGGGAAGCGAGGGCGATCCGGGGGTCGATGTCGCTGTCATCGTCGCCAAGCACGGGCTGCCGGACGCTTTTCCGAAGGAGATCCGGGCGGAGGCGGAGGGGATCTCACTGGAGATTCCGGCGGAGGTACTGGAGCAACGGACCGACTTTCGCGAACGAGTGATCGTTACGATTGACGGGGAAGACTCCCGCGATTTCGATGATGCCGTCGAAGTAGAGATTCTCGACAACGGCAACTATCTGCTCGGCGTTCACATCGCCGACGTGGCCCTCTACGTTCGGTGCGGCACGTCACTCGACGATGAAGCGGCCGAGCGTGGAAACTCCGTGTACTTTCCGGAACGCGCCATCCCGATGCTCCCCGAGCGTCTGTCGAACGGCATCTGCAGCTTGAACCCGGGCGTCGACCGGCTCGTGCAGTCCGTGCTCATCGAAGTCAGCCCGGACGGGCGTCTCATCGGATCGCGTTTCCATGACGGCGTGATCCGGAGCAGCGCGCGCATGACCTATACCGCAGTGGCGAAAATCCTCGAGGACCGGGACCCCGAGACGCTTGCGCGCTACGACGCGCTGGTCCCGCATTTCGAGGCGATGCGAGCGCTCTATGGGATTCTCCGGGCCCGTCGCGAGAAGCGCGGGTCGATCGACTTCGACCGACCCGAAGCGGAGATCACGCTGGACGAGGACGGGAGTGTCGTCGACATCCAGGCGGCGGAACGCAACGTCGCGCACCGGATCATCGAGGAGCTCATGCTTCTCACCAACGAGGTGGTTGCCAGCTTTCTTTCGGAGGCCGAAGTTCCGACGATCTATCGCGTGCACGAGCCGCCGGACGAGGATCGGGTGGCGCGTTTCGAGGACTTCATTCTCGGCTTCGGCCAGCGCCTGCGGGCGGCGTCGGAGCCGCTGACCCCCAAAGCGTTTCAGCGACTGTTGGAACGCGTCCGCGGCACCCCCGAGGAGAAGCTCATCACGTATGTCATGCTGCGCGCCATGAAACAGGCCGTGTACACACCGGACAACCAGGGGCACTACGCGCTGGCAGCACCGCTCTACACCCATTTCACGTCTCCGATTCGCCGCTACCCGGATCTCGTCGTGCATCGACACCTTCGGGAGCTCCGTCACAGCGGTCCTCCCTCGAAAGGGCTGGCCAGCGAGCGGGAAGCCCGACTCCCTGGCGTGGCCGAGCACTGCTCGTTCACCGAGCGCCGGGCGGAGGAGGCGGAGCGGGAGCTCGTCGACTGGAAGAAAGTCCGTTTCATGGCCGACAAGGTCGGCGATGTGTTCGACGGCTTCGTCACCGGGGTCACCGGCTTCGGCCTCTACGTCGAGCTCGAGGCGTATTTCGTCGAAGGGCTCGTGCACATCGCCACGCTGGTGGACGACTACTATCACTACAGCGAGGAGGCGCATACGCTCCGCGGCGAGTCGACCGGAAAGCTCTACCGTCTCGCCGACCCGGTGCGCGTCCAGGTGGTGCGGGTCGACCGGCACCACCGCCGGATCGATCTGGCGATCGAAGGGTCAACGGGAGTACGCAAGCCGGAACACCGACCGCCGCGGCCGGCGTCGCGCCGCCGGAAATGAGGAAACACGGCGCCCGGGTTGACGCCGACATCCGGGCGATGTAACTCTAAAGTAACTTCCACCTGACAATTTTCTAACATAAATCACCAAGACTTGATGCCCGGAGATTTTGGTTTCATGCCGAGCTCGCGAATTCTTCTGATGCTCCTGGGATTGGCCCTGGTGGGGACAGCTTTCGGAGACGAGCAGGACGACGAAGAAGAATCTTCCCGGACCGCGGGCTGGAACGGAAGCCACCCCTTCATCCGAAGCTCGGACGGCGACTTCGAGATGGAGTTCGGCGGTCGCATGCACCTCGATTTTCGCGCCTACCGCGCGGATTTCGCACCGTCGAGCACTTTTCTCGTCCGCCGCGCAAGGTTGTCGGTGGAGGGGGTGTTTTACAAGTACTTCGATTTCAAAGTGCAGGCGGACTTTGCCGACGTCGAGGGCACCCTCCTTCGAGACGGCTATCTGAACATTCGAGCCAGGGATTCGATTCAAGTGACCGCGGGCCAGTTCAAGGCGCCGTTCAGCCAGGAAGAGTTGCAGTCCTCGAGGTACATCGATTTCATCGAGCGCGCCATGCTGAACAACATCGTCCCCAGCCGCAGCCCGGGTGTCATGGTTCACGGTCATACGAAAGACGAAGTGTTCGAATATGGCATCTCGGCGCAGAACGACCGCGGCGAGCTCAGCCTGGATGAAACCGGACAAGGTCCGGACCTTTTCGGACGGGTCCGCTTCAGCCCGTGGACGGTGGGTGTGCTGAAGAATCTGAGCTTCGGCGGTGCCATCGGGCGTGGCCAACGAGAGGGGGAGTCCTTTCTCAGAGGGCGTACCTCGAGCCGAAGCGTCGTCTTCGCTGACAGAGTTCCCTTGAGCGGCGACCTGACCCGCTACAATCTGGAGGGATGGTGGTTTCATCGTAACGTCAAGATCCAGGCCGAGTACATCGAGGCTCGCGCCGAGCGCCTGGGGCTCGGCGATGACGGCGGCGATCTTCCCGACGTCGAGGCCAATGGAATCGAGATTCACGGTACCTACGTGTTGACCGGAGAAGAAAAAGGCGGGGACACCTCGATCAAGCCGAAGCGCCCGATTCGCGAAGGCGGCCCTGGTGCCTGGGAGCTCGGCTTTCGCTATCAATACTTCGACGTGAAAGGCAGGAACCGGGCAGACGTCTACACGATCGGCATCAACTGGTGGCTCAACAAGTTCGTGCGTTACCAATCCAACTTCAGCTTCGAGCGCTTTCGCGAGCCCCCCGACCCCTCGACGAGTGAGACGTCCAACTTCGCCTCTCTCTCCCGCATCCAGGTCTACTTCTAGCCCGCGCCCGAGCCCGCGTCTCTGGGATACGATGGTTGCGGGAAATCGGCGAGATGGGGGTTCGAAAGATTCTGATCGTCAAGGACGAGGAGCCCCTTCAGGAGCTTCTGAGCTACAACTTGAGAAAGGCCGGCTATCGCCCAGTATCGGCGCTGAGCGCAAGCCCTCGAGGTCGCCGTTTTTTCCCATGGCGTCGCGCTCGAAGCAGAGGGCCTTCAGTTGAAACTCAACTCGTAGCCAACCTTCTTCAGCGTCTTGCCCTCCTCCTCGAGATCCGCGCGCGTCAGCGGGTGCTCGTCCAGCCAGCCTTCGGGAAAGGCAACGGTCAGACTCCGCTTTGCTCCCGCGGCCGCCACAGGCGGAAGTGGACGCGGACTCCGACGTCGATTCAGTAGCACCGCAATTCTGAGAGTGACGGCGAGCCGAAGCGCGAGCTCCGGCTCCAGCGCCGTCAGATCTTCGAACGCCGACTGAGACAACTTCCGCCGGTGCGCGCCGATGAGCGCAGCCAGAAGCCTCTGGTCGTCCCGGGAGAAACCGGGCATCTCCGCGTTCCCGACAATGTACGCACCGTGACGGTGGTACCACTGTAAGAGATGGTGAGACCGATTTCGTGGAGCCGGGCCGCCCACTGCAGGATTTGCCGCAGGTCGGGATCCTCGAGTTGCCAGGGTCCCGCGAGCTGTCTCAGGCCGGCCAGTGCCGTTCGCTCGACGCGCTCGGCGTGGGTGGTATCGATGCGGTACTGGTCGACCAGCCGCTGAATCGTTCGTTCGCGGACGTCCTCGTGGCGACTGCGGCCGATCAGGTCGTAGAGCACTCCTTCCCGAAGCGCCCCGTTCGACCTGTCCATCGACTCGATATCGAGCCCCTCGAAGATCGCGCGCAGAATAGCCACGCCGCCGGGGAACACCGGCGCCCTCTCCGCCGTCAAGCCCGGAAGGTCCAGCTTGCTCGAACGGGCGGCCTGCACCAGTGCCTTGCTCAGCTTCTTGAGGCCCTTTCGTGTGACGTTCCGTCCCCAGCCGTTCTCGCGAATGACGGCGGTAACGGCGATGATGGTGCCCGAGGAGCCAAACGCCCGATCCCACCCCAGGCTCCGGAACAGATCCTCGATCGTCTCCAGCTCCAGGCGGGCGCTCGTCTCGGCCTGTTTCATGTTCTCGACCGTGATCTCACCGTCCGGAAAAAACATGTTCGAATACGACACGCATCCCATGAAGAGACTCGCCACGCGCTTTGCCTCCAAACCTTCCCCGATGATGCATTCGGTGCTACGTGTCCTTGCGGTAGTAGTGCGTGAGAACGTGGGGGCGATTCGGTAAGCTGAACGCCGGGTGTGTCGTTTTTCTCGCGGGCAGAGAGAGAGGGAAAAAAGGACTGGACAAACGCTGGCTGACTGTGTAACCTCAGGCTGGGAGGAAAACAGTGACCCAGGCAGGAAACGCTGCACTCGACACCGCAGCCAAGCGACCCACCTTTTGCGGCACGACCGTGACCGCCGAGGAATGGAGCGTGCTGACGGAGATCATCGCCACGTGTGGTCTGTCCCGGCACGAGCTGGCGCGCACGATCTGTGAGGGCCTGGGGTGGGTTCGTCGGAACGGCAATCTCAAGACCCGGGAATGCTACGAGTACCTGGAGGTTGTCGAAGCGAAGGGGCTGGTGACGTTGCCCCCGCGTCACGAGCAGCGGCGCCGCGGACCGACGAGCATCCACTACACGAAGGCTGGTCGCGAGCGGCCACGGCGTGAGGGCAAGCTATCGGACGTCGCTCCGGTGATGCTGGGCTTGGTGGCGAACGCTGAGGAGCGAGCGCTATGGAGGGAACTGGTCGCGCGTTACCACTACCTGGGCCACAAGGTGGCCTTTGGCGCGCACCTGCGGTACTTGGTCTGGATGTCGAATCCTCGGCGGGAGCTCTGTGGGTGCGTGCAGTTCTCCTCGGCGGCGCGGTGGCTTCAGGCGCGTGACGGCTTCATCGGTTGGGATGACGCAACGCGGCAGAAGAACCTTCCCCGGGTGGTCAACAACAGTCGGTTCCTGATCCTGCCGTGGCTTTCCATCAAAGGCCTCGCGAGTCACGTGCTGTCGTTGGCAGCGCGAGTGGTGGTCGATGACTGGGAGGAAGCCTACGGGGTGAGGCCGGTGTTGCTCGAGACGTTTGTGGAGAGGGAGCGTTACGAGGGGACGTGCTATCTGGCAGCGAACTGGGTGGAGGTGGGAGTGACTTCGGGCCGGGGCCGGATGGACCGGCACAAGAGAAAAGCCGAAGCGGTGAAAACATGCTTGGTGTATCCGCTGGTGCGTGAGTTTCGCCGAGAGCTCGGCGTTTCGCGATGAAGGTTCGAGCGGGCCGAGCTCCTGCGTCTGGAAGAGCGGCTGTCGAAAGGGGAGATTCCCGAGGATGCGTGTCCGGTGCTGCTCGAGGCGGTGCGTCATCTGCTGCGATGTCGCCATCGTCGAGGCGCTGGCATGGCGACAACGGAACGTCGCGCGAAACGCACGAAGGCAAAGGGGAAAGGGAAGAACAAGGGCCACGGGCGCAACGGGGCCAAGGACTACCCTGGTGCCGAGCACGTAGCGGTTTCGCATCCCGAGCTGAAGGCGAGCGGCCCCTGCCCCGAGCCACTGTGCCGGGGCAAGCTCTACGACACCCATGCGGCGAACAAGGATGTGGAGCTGAAGGCTCAGCCGCCGATCCAGGCGACGGTGTACGAGCGCCAGATGCTGCGATGCGCAAGTTGCCAGAAGACGTTCACAGCGCCACTTTCGTCTCAGGCCTGGGCGAGCAAGTACCATCCGAGTGTGAACGCGGTCGTTTCGGTGTTGCGCTACGCCATGGGCATGCCCCACCACCGCCTGGCGCAGTGGCAAAAGTGGGCGGGGGTTCCGTTTGCCGCCTCCACGCAGTTCGAGCGGGTCGAAGCGATGGCGAATGCCGTGTTCCCGGTCTTCCGCCACATGGAGACGATAGCCGCGAACCGGCCGCTGGTTCACAGTGACGACACCGGCGCACGGATCCTCACGTTGATGGCGGAGAACGAGACCTTGACTCAAGGCAAAGGCGAGCGCACGGGCATCTTCACCACGGGCATTGTTGCCCGCGGCTTGGACGCCACGCTTGCTCCGATCATCCTGTACGCGAGCGGACGACGGCATGCGGGCGAAAACATGGACCGGCTCCTGAATCAGCGCACCGTTCAGGAGAGCGATGTCATCCATATGGCCGACGCCTCCTCGATGGCACCGCGCTCGCCGCGACGGATTACCGCCAAGTGCATGGTGCACGCACGCCGCTACTTCTTCGAGGCCGAGCCAGCCTTCCCCGAACACTGCGAGCGGGTGCTCGAGGACATCGCGACCATCTACCGCAACGACGACGAAACGCGCGACATGACCCCCGATGCGCGGCTTGCATATCACCAGCAACACAGCCGGTCGGTGATGGATGCGCTCTACGAGTGGATCGAAAAGCAGTTCCGCGAGCGCGTGGTGGAGCCCAACAGCCGCCTTGGAAAAGCCTTTTCCTACGTCAAAAATCACTGGCAAGGGCTAACCCGCTTCCGCGAAGTGCCGGGCGTGCCCCTCGACAACAACGAGGTCGAGCAGGAGCTGAAGCCCTCACAACGGCATCGCAAGAACTCGCTCTTCTTCAAGACCCAGGCAGGCGCCGACGTGGGCGACGTGCTCCTGAGCATGATCCGCACCGCGGTAAAAAACGGTGTCGACCCGGTGCACTATCTGACGAACATCTCCATGCACGCTCGAGACGCTAGAGCAGCACCCGAGTCGTGGCTGCCTTGGAGCTACCAGAAGACGTTGGAAAGGCTCAACCGACCCGCCGCCACGGCTCGGCCATCCCCGCTCGCAGCGGAAGTCCGTTGTAGATAAGCACCGCCAACTGCTCGGCGGGTAGCGCCGCAACGCCATCCGTCGTCTGACGCGGCCACCACTGCAGGCGCCCCTTCGAGAAACGCTTCTGGCACAACCAAAAGCCCTGGCCGTCGTAGACCAATAGTTTGAGGGCCGTGCCTGAACGGTTGCGGAAAACGAATAGCGTTCCGAGGAATGGGTCGAGCTGGAACTGTTGCCGGCACACACAAGCCAAAGAATCGATGCCCTTGCGGAAATCGACGGGCTCGCAGGCAACCAGCACCTTCAGCTGGGGAACGAGCTGGATCATGCTCGGGAGCTGCCTTCCAGCGCGCCGAGCACGAAACGACACACGGCTTCGACCAACTCATTCTCACCCTCGCCGCTCGCCGTCACGACCGTGAGGCTCCCCGCTGCGCTCTCCACCGTCAGACGGCATCTGCTCGCTCCATGCTGAACCTCGCCGAGCGGCGGTGTCATCATGCCGCCCCCTAAGCCCATGCCGAACTGCGGCAGCTCGACGAACGCGTTGCCACTTGGAGCTAACGCCGTGACCCGCTCCGCCGCGCTCCGATCCTGTACTGTGCGCGGGGACCGACCCGTAGCACCCGTTCGCCCGTGCCCCTTGAAACGCTTCTCGCCCACAACGGCCCCTCCACTCTCTCGGACCTGTTTGAATCGCGCCGCATTGACTCGGAGATGACTGCAGATCGTGCTCGGCGCATACCGATCGAGCAACCCCAGCGCCGCTTTCCACAACTCCTCCGGGATCAGCCGTCCGTGTGGCTTCGCCCGCCATGCTTCGAACTGTTTCACAACGTCTTCGAGTTCTGCCTTCTTTGAGCGCATCGATGGCCTCCTTGAGCAATCTCTCCGCTCAGCTTACGAACCCAACAGCACCTAAGTCACGCACTGCTGCCGCAAGGACACGGTGCTACCGCCTCCGATGTCGACCACGAGCCGCCGATCCTCGGCGCTGGGCAGCGCATGCGCCACACCCAGGTAGATGAGCCGCGCTTCCTCTTGACCGGAGATGATCTCGATGTGATGCCCCAGCGCCGCCGAGGCCTGCGCCAGGACCTTCCTTGGATTTTTGACTTGCCGGAGCGTGTTGGTCCCGACGGCACGTACCTGCCTCGAGGGGATATCCTGAAGACGCTCTCCGAATTTCTGGAGCGCCGCCATGGTACGGTCGAGCGCCTCCTTGCTCAGCGTCTTGTCCCTTTCGAGCCCGGCGGCGAGGCGGACACGCTCCCGAAGCCGATCGACCTCGTGAATCTCGTCCTGGACCGCGCGCGCGATCCTCATGTGGAAGCTGTTCGAGCCGAGATCGACAGCGGCGAAGGTATCGGGGCGGTTTGTGTCGGGCATGCGCGAAAGGCGAATGCGGGTGCCTTTGGCTATCGTATCATCAGTGAAACTGAGCAATGTCTACCTACGCCATCGGTGACATCCAGGGCTGCTACCGGACGCTGCAGCTGCTGCTCGAGCGGATCGAGTTCGACCCGGGCAAGGATCGGCTCTGGCTGGTTGGAGATCTGGTGAATCGCGGGCCGCGCTCGCTCGAGGTACTCCGCTGGGCGACGAATCTGGGCGACCGCGTGACGGCGGTCCTCGGCAACCATGACATACATCTCATCGCACGAGCCGAGGGGGTGCGGCGCCGAGGCGCGCGGGACACTCTGGACGAAGTGCTTCGTGCTCCGGATGCCGCTTCTCTAATCCAGTGGCTGGTCGAGCGTCCCTTCTTTCACCAGGAGCGAGATATCGTGATGGTTCATGGAGGGCTGCTGCCGAGCTGGACCCTCGAGCAAGCAGCAGCACTGGCAAGCGAGGCCGCCGACGCTCTTCGCTCGCCGGAGAGCCGTCTGGAGCTCCTCCACGCGCTCTACGACAACGAGCAGCCGGCAAGGTGGAGCCCGTCGCTCGACGGACTACTTCGGATGAGAGTGATCGTAGATGCCTTCACCCGCTTGAGAACGCTGACCGAGGACGGCGAAGCCTGTACGGACTTTTCGGGCCCGCCCGAAGAAGCGCCACCGGGTTGCCGAGCCTGGTTCGAGCTCGCCAAGACGGGCCAAGCGACGGTCGTCTTCGGGCACTGGGCGGCGCTGGGTCTCTACATCGACGAGCGTTTCGTCGGGCTGGATTCGGGTTGCGTCTGGGGCGGTGCGCTGAGCGCGATGCGACTCGAGGGCCGGGAAATCTTTCAGCAGCCGAACGCGGAGCAGTGAGCACTAGGCTCCGCTCGGCTCGGAGCGTCCCGTGCCTGCCGCACCGGACCTGCGGCGTTCGAAAGGGACCACGGCGCCGCCCGCAGGTCTCGCGTTCGGCCGCGCGAGCGCCTCCGCTTCGTACCTCGCAACACCGGTAACTTCCCGGGCGAGCACCTCACGAATCCACCCGGGTGTTTCTTCCGTCGCGTCCGTTGCCGTTTCGGCTATCACGAGGCCCCGGGCGGGCAGAGCGTCGATCGTCCAGCTTCGGGCGCCGTCCCGAAATACGTACCGGTGACGCTCGAGACGCTTTCGTGTGGTCAGCGGCCACAGGCTCTCGAACTCGCGTTTGGTGAGCTTTTCCTCGACGGCCGCCATGGGGACCTCAGGGAGCTCGACGATGCGCCAGTAGCTCACGCGGCGCCCTTCGTGTACCGACCGCACGCGCTCCTTGATCGATTTTCCAAGGATCCAGCCTTCCTCGATGCGGGCCGGCCGGATTCGGCGGGCGGGCTCTGGAAGCTCTTTCAGGAGGAATCTGCGGACGGGGATCTGGCCGGGCCAGTGGCCCAGATAGCGGCTCAACGTTTCGACACCGCGAAAAAAAGGAGAGCCCGGCTCGCCGAGCCAGCTTGCGGCCAGTTCGCGAAAGCGCTCGTCGCGCCGCGCTCGCAGTCGACGCAGCAAGGCAAGAAGCCCCCCACTCGGGTCCGCCTCTTCGCGATTGGCGCCTTCCGGACTCTCACGGTACACGAGATCGTGAAGAAGTCGAGCCCGTTCCAGCGCGGCCGACTCGAGCCGCTTCGATATCAGATCCGCCAGCACTCGCGTGTCCTGAAGCTCGCCTAGGCAGTCCTGAAGGGCTTTGAGCCGCTTGATCAGAGAGCGCGTAGCCTCGATCTCCGATTGAAAAGGCTCGAGAAGGTACCGGAGACGTTTGGCTCGAATCCGGGCGTCGTGCAGAGCGTCCGCGTCGTCTGCACTCTTGGCGCGAGAAAGGCTCTCCTGGAGCGCCACTCCCTGGTCCCGAAGCAGGCCCGCGGCCGCAGTGACGAACAGGGCCGGTGCTCCGTCGAGCTCGAACCGCACCCACCGCAGTCGGGCCTGCAGATCCTCTTCGAGCTCACGAAACCGGGGCGCGAGCGCCTCGGGACGGACCGCTTCTCGTTGCTGATGCTCGAGATGGTCCAACAGGTGCCTGGCACCGGCGAGCTCATCCGCGGAGGACTGGTCCCGGAGCACCGACAGCCACTCGATCTGTACCTCGGTGTCACGAGCGACGTTGGTCGACGAAGCCAGCTCCTTCCAGCGTGCTCGGTGCTTGCGTGAGACGGATCCTTTCAGGTACGGCCGGTAGGCCCGCAGCGTGCTGCGTAGCCGCCGCAGTCCAACGCGGAAATCGTGGAGAGCCTCGGTGTCCTGCGGATCCTCCATCCGACTGAGCGCTTTGCGCGCGTCACGGAGGAGGCCGAGACACAGCAGGCGGGTCGTCTCTTCGGGCGAGCGGTCGAACGCCGCTCGCGGCAGCTTAGTACCCTGTTTCATAACTACGGTGAAGCACCGAGAACGCCGAGGCGCCCGTCTGGCAAGGCGCGAGGAGCGAGTAATATCTGGATATATGAGCATTCTTCCAGTTCGGCCTCCGGCCTAGCCCTCCGCTCGTCAGGCTCGCTGCGGAAGGCGGGAGCAACGCAGCCAGGCGGGATGCATCGGCGTTCGAATGCCACCGTAATTGTGAAACGGGGTACTTAGCCAGCTGGATCCTCCTCTCCGGGAAAGGGAAACGATCCTAGCACGATTGCGACGTTGTCCCGCGCTCGAGGAGTGTGCGACCGGGGGAGAGGTCAACTTCCACACTACTTCCAGGCCTTCTTTTTCACAATCTCCTCGAACGGCTCGGAAGACATCGTGCGGCGCTGCGGCTCTCGTGTCGCGAGGTCGAACACATCGCCAGAGCGCAGGAGGTAGAACCGTCCCCGTTCGGCCACCGTGGCCTGATTGTCGTAGATCGCCACGTAGCTTCGGCCGATGACTTCGGCCTGGTCGCCCTGAACGACGATGGC
Source organism: Candidatus Marinacidobacterales bacterium (assembly GCA_965237685.1). Lineage (GTDB taxonomy): Bacteria > Acidobacteriota > Vicinamibacteria > Marinacidobacterales > SMYC01 > CBDEGF01. The sequence continues at coordinate 309,507 of CBDEGF010000001.1, read as the reverse complement.
GGTATCCTCGTCGAGTCCGATGCCAAGAAGCTCCGGATGCTTCTGGATAACCGCGATGAGATCGAATTGCCGGTTGCGGGCGAGCAGGTGCTGGTCGATGGCGACTTTCTTCAGGAAGCCGAAGCCCTCCTCGTGGTCTCCCATCATGATGGTGTTGGTCTTCGTGTCGCCTCTGACAAGGTACGATCCCTGAATGGTAGCGCCGGCGGAGGAACCGCCGATCACGCCCCCGCGATCGAGCAGCGCGTGGAGCTCGAGCTCGGTGCGTGTGTCCAGGTAGGAGTCCGCAAGGCGCCACTGGCGTCCGCCGGGAAACCAGACACCGCGGGCCTTTCGGATCGGTTCTACGAACCTGTCCGAGCTCGCCTCGTTCCGGTCCTTGGTGTGAAGGATGGTGATGTTCTCGACGCCCGCCTCGCGCCATCGCGCCGCACCGCGATAGAAATCGTCGTAGTCGTCGTCGCCGCCGGCCGTGGGGATGATCACGATGGGCGCCTTCGGCCCGCCGGCGAGCTCGATAAAGCGCTCCATGATGGCGGTATCTCTCATCGCTCCACCCACTATCACCAGAGCCCCCCTCCGGGGACCGATCTCCTGCGCGTGAGCCGAGCTCACCACTAGAAACGCCGCTAACCCCCACCAAGCCTTTCGCATGGCTGTCCTCCTCCCTGGAATTAAAGCATAATTTCTGCGCCGCGCGTTCCTCTCCCCTCCGGGGAGAGGTTGGGTGAGGGGATTGACGCTCCTGGATGCTCCTCGGGCTCGGGCTCGGGCTCGGGCTGGGGCAAGGGAACTGGCCGCAGCCGCTGCAGTATGATGCGGTCTGATGAAACACGTTGTCGTTGGCACGGCGGGCCACATCGATCACGGAAAGAGCGCTCTCGTCCAGGCCCTGACCGGGATCGACCCCGATCGTCTCAAGGAGGAGAAGGAGCGCGGGATCACCATCGACCTCGGCTTCGCCTTTCTGCGCAAGGACGACGTCCATCTCGGCCTCGTCGACGTTCCCGGTCACGAGCGATTCGTGAAGAACATGCTGGCCGGAGTCGGCGGCATCGATATCGTCCTTCTGGTCGTTGCGGCGGACGAGTCCGTCATGCTCCAGACGCGAGAGCACTTCGAGATTTGCCGCCTCCTCGATATCCCCCGTGGCCTTATCGCCATCACTAAATGTGACCTGGTGGACGAGGAGCTCCGCGAGCTCGCGACCATGGAGACCAGAGAGCTCGTGGCCGGCAGCTTTCTCGCGGGAGCGCCGGTTCTCCACGTCTCCTCGAAATCGGGGGAAGGGCTCGAAGAGCTCGAGAAGACGCTCTCTTCGATGGGCTCGCAGGTCGAGCGCCGGACCGAAGATGGTCTGTTCCGCCTCCCGATCGACCGTGTCTTCTCGATGAAGGGCTTCGGTACCGTCGTCACCGGAACTTCCATATCGGGGGCCATCGGGCGGGACGAGGAGGTCGAGATTCAACCGTCCGGTGTGCGAACGCGCGTGCGCGGCCTCCAGGCGCACGGGCAGAAGCAGGAACGCGTGACCGCGGGCCAGCGGACGGCGGTGAACCTCCAGGGTGTCGAGGTGTCCCAGATCGAAAGAGGTGACGTCCTGGTCCGCCCGGGAACCTTCGCACCCACGATGATGATCGACGCGGAGCTCGAAGTTCTCCCGGGCTCGCCGGTGCCCATCAAGGATCTATCGCGCGTGCATCTGCACATCGGGACCTCGCAGGTGCTGGCCCGGGTGCGCGTGCTGGGAGGCAGAAACGCCATCAAGCCGGGCGAAAGAAGCTTCGTGCAACTTCGCCTCGAAGCTGCCGTCGTGGCTGCTCCGCGGGACCGTTTCATCCTGCGGCGCTACTCGCCGCTCGAGACCATCGCGGGAGGTGTGGTGCTCGACGCACGGCCCGACAAGCATGCCGTGACGAGCGCCCGTGTCGTGACGGAGCTCGACCGCCTCCAGGACAGTGGTCCGGAGGAGGCGGCAGCCGTCTTTATCGCGGAGGCCGGCCCCTCTGGCCTGACCGAACAGGCGCTGGCGGTCCGGCTCGGCGTCGACCGAGGTGTGGCGCGAGCCCTCGCGGAGAGCCTGGTCGCCGGCGGAAAAGCCACCGGTGTCTCCTCCGGCCCGGCGCTGCTACTAGCGCCCTCGGTCGTCGAAGGCATCGGCGAACGGCTGGTTCAGGCCGTCCAGGGGTTTCAGAAGAAAAACCCGCTACGGGACGGAATGCCCAAAGGAGAGCTCAAGGAAAAGGCGGGGGCGGGTCTTCCCGATGAAGCCTTCCAGTGGCTCATCGCTCACCTCGTCGAGGAAAAGAAGCTGAGGACCGATCGGGACGTCGTGGCCACCGTGGACCATCGGATACAGATGACGACCGAGGAGCGTGACGCGCGGGCCTTTCTCGAAGAGGCCTACCGGCGCGCCGGCCACCGACCGCAGGCCTTGAAGGACACGGCGCAGGAAGGCAAGAAAAAGCTCGAGGTGCTGCAGCGTATCGAGCGCGTGCTGCTTCGGGAGGGGACACTCGTCCAGCTCACGGAAGGCATGGTCTTCCACCGGGACGTTCTCGAGGACCTCAAGCGGACCGTGAAGGACTACAAATCCAGGAGCGATCGGATCGACGTGGCGGTGTTCAAGGAGCTCGCGGGTGTAACGCGCAAGCACGCGATTCCGCTCCTCGAGTGGCTCGACCGCCAGCGCGTGACCCGCCGCACCGGCAATGAGCGGGTCATTCTGTAGAGCCCAACGCAGAGGCGTGAGAGCCGGCCGAGGAAACCGCGCGCCAACAAGTCTTTCGACAAGAGACAAAAGACTACACGGTTTGACAAAAGACTACACGGAACCCGGAAACCCGGAAAAAATCCAGGCCAATCGATCGGATTGTCACGAGTCCGATTCAGGATTCAGATTTCCTGGGTTTCGTTGTTCCGGGGTTCCCGCGATGTTTTGGAGTGGACCTCAACCGGCGGGAAAGGCCTTGAGGCGGTAGAGAAACTTCCGCACCCGCTTCGCGTTGGCACCGAGGTCGCCACGACCCACGCGCGAGCAGCTGCGGACGTCGACACGCGTTCGCTCGCCCTCGGGCTCGAGCCGCACGACAACATCGTCCTTGAAGCCGAACCAGAACGTCGTGTGGATGGCCTCTATCCGGCCGGCCTCCGGCTCGGCGGCGACGATATCCCAACCCATCGCCCCCGCGGTGTAGCGAGCGTTCTCGAAAGCCTCGTCGAAGGGCTGATCGAGAACGAGAGTTTCGATGTCGGGATATCCCTCCTTTTGGAGTGCCGCCACGTCCGGCCCACCGTACTCGGCGCTGCTCGGAGAGTCGGCCCGGTAGATGAGCACCTCCATGAACTCGGGAGGATTCTCCGTGTCGGTAGAGATGTCGTGAATGCGGGGCAGTGTCTGCGCCGAGCGCTGAAACTGAAACGGGATCCCGAACGCGGCCAGACCCACAACGAGTGCACCGACCGAGGCCATCCGGCCGCCCTTGTCCGCCACCATGCCCACCAGGCCGAGCAGGCCGGCGACGACGCCACCGTAGGCCGCGTAGCGAAAGAGGGTGAAGGCAGGCCCGAGGCCCCACCACGAAAGCCGGTAACCGGGCCCGGCAACAATGAGCATGAGGATGGCGGCGAACGCCAGGCCGAGCGCTGCTCTTGAAATCCAGCTCCTGCTCATCGCGATCCTCCCGCCTCGATCCTCCGGGCTTCGGTCACCCGACCTTCGTGCTCGATGCGCATGGCCGTCGCACGACCCTCTTCGACGGTGAAGGTTATTTTCTGATAATTGTCGTTGGAAGGGTAGAACACGTGATCGCCGGTCGCGCGAAGGGTCCTTTCTCCGATGAGAAGCCTGCCATCCCGGAGCTTCACGACAATGGGACCCCGTCCCGGATGATACGTGCCGGCATAGATCCGCAGCTCGTTCCTCGAAAGCTCCACCTCTTCGATATCCCGTTCCGGAATCTCGAGGACCGCGCGGGCCAGACGGCTCTCCAGTGTCGCCGGGTTCGCCCCTCCGGTGTTGCAGAGCACCACGACGGTCAAGTCCTCGTCCGGGTAGCGGGAGAGCTGCGTGCGAAAGCCGTTTATACCCCCACCGTGTGAAATCTTCCGCCGGTCCGACATCTTCCCGATCGCGAGCCCGTAGCCGTAGCTGATGCTCTTGCCGTTCACGAGAGTGCCTGGCCTTGTCATCGCCTCACGGCTCTTTGCACTCAGGACCTCGCCGCCATCGAGTGCTCGTTGCCAGCGGAGAAGATCCATCACCGTCGAGCCCAGCGAGCCCGCCGCGTAGGGGAGCCGCATGCTCAGCGGATCGTCGTTCACCACCTCGCCGTCCCGCACTTCGTAACCTTCGGCCCGATTCTGGACGATGGGATGGTTGTCGAGATAATGTGTCTCCATGAGGCCGAGCGGCCGGAAGAGCTTCGATTGCAGAAATTCCGCGTAGCGGTCGCCGCTCACGCGCGCGATGATGACACCGAGCAGATAGTAGGCGGAGTTGTTGTACTGGTAGCGGTCGCCCGGCTCGAACTCGAAAGGCGCAGAGGAGAAGAGCTCGATCATCTCCTCGTGAGAGAGGTCGAGCCGCGCCTTTTCCCAGAACGAGGGCATCTCGGTGTAACCCTTGATGCCGGACGTATGGTTCAGGAGCCGATCGACGGTGATCCGGTGGCCTCTGGTCGGGTAGTCGGGGAGAAATTCGTCAGCTCGTCGGATAGCGTCAGTTTACCTTCCTCGGCGAGCAGCAGAATCGCCGCGGCGGTGAACTGCTTGGTGATCGAACCGATACGGTAGACGGTGTGCTCGCTCGCCTTGACTCCGTTCTCGAGGTCGGCGAAACCGTAGCCCTTGGCGACCAGAAGAGTGCCATCTTTTTCGATGCCGATGGACGTGCCGGCGATCTCTTCCCGAGACATGGCTTCCTCGACGATGGCGTCGATCCGCGAGAGTAGTCTGGCGTCCGGCCCGGCGCTGGTCCGGGAGGAAACGACGAGAAGAAGCGTCACGGTGAGCAGATGCGTTCTCATGCCAGCATCATTTACACCGATTCGTGGTGAGAATCGAATGTTTGCCTGGGATTGCGGCAGAGGGTACGATGCCGGTTCACCGCCCTGCGGAGGAGAGTCATGCCGAAGGCCGTTCAGTTGAACCTCAGACTCGAGAACAAGATCGGAACGCTCGCCACACTCTGTCGCGACCTGGCGACTCGGGGGGTCAACCTGATTGCCCTGGCCGCCCCGGAGGCGAGTGGCGCCAAGGGACCTATCCGTTTGCTGGTCGCGAATCCGGATCTCGCCGAGCACGCGGTCCGTGAAGCGGGCTACTCCTTCAACCGGGAGGACGTTCTGTTCGTGGAGCTCAAGAACAGGCCCGGGGCGCTCGCGAAGACGATGGAGAAGCTGGCCAAGGCGAAGATCAACGTCAAGTACGCCTATGCGACCGCCTACTCCAAAGCCCAGAAAACGGCGGCGGTGGTTGCGGTGGAGGAGAAAGATTTCCCGCGAGCGCTGAAGCTCCTCGGATAAGACCGACGGCGAAGCCGTCGCGCCGGCTTCCCTCTCCCTTCCGCCTCCGCCCAAGGCTACGGCGGACCCGCCGAAGCGTGTTGCGAAGGCGGGCTGGGAGAGGGTGGCTGCGCGAGCTGATGCGAGCGCAGCCGGGTGAGGGCAAGGCCCCACGCCATACGCTAAACTTCCCCGCGTGACCAGACCGGGCGCCCGGCGAGAGAATCCTGTCTGGGGCCTCCCGGTTTCCCTTTTCCTCTCGGGAGCGGCCGCTCTCATTTATCAAGTCGTCTGGGTTCGAGAGCTGTCCCTGCTCATGGGGAGCACGCTCGAGGCGGTCTCCACCGTTCTCGCCACCTTCATGGCGGGACTCGGGCTCGGAAGCGTTCTGGCCGCGCGATACGTGGACCGTCAGCCAACCTCGAAACTGCCGCGACTCTACGTCGTGTTGGAGAGCGGCATCGGCTTTGCCGGTCTCGTGTTCCCGGCCTTGCTCTCCTTGTCGACTCCGCTCTTCCGCGAGCTGTACGTTTCGACCGGCGACGGAACGGGACTCGCCCTCGCGCGCATCGCGACATCGATGGCTCTTCTGGTCCCGACGACGTTGATGGGCGCGACGCTGCCCACGCTGACCGCGCTCCGCGAGCGCGTGGTGCAGAAAGAGCATGCGGTCGGCCGATCCGCGGGGCTCCTCTACGCGGCGAATACTTTCGGAGCGGTGGTCGGTAGCCTCGGGACCGGCGTGTTCCTGCTCTACTGGCTGGGTCTCGCCGCCACGACGCTCGTGGCGGTCACGCTCAACGGCCTGGCGGCGATGGTGATGCTGGTGGCGCGCTTCGAAGACACGTCGGAAGCGCCCGAGTCGTCGCCCGACGAACGCGAGGAGCAAGGGCGCGCGGCGGGCCCTGTTCATATCGTCCCACCCTGGGCGGGCCTGTCTGTTATCGCGCTGTCCGGCTTCGCCGCGCTCGGAAGCGAGGTCGCCTGGACGCGGGCCATCGTGTTGCTCATCGGTCCGACCACCTACGGGTTCTCTTTCATCGTCAGCTCGGTCATTCTGGGCATCGCGCTGGGGAGCGCGGTGGCGGCGCGGTGGGCCACGCGTCGATCGTGGTGGCTTCTTGCCTCGGTTCAGCTCGCTGCCGGGGTGGCGTCCCTGGTGCTCGTTCGAGTCATCGGGAGCTTGCCCATTCCAGTGGGTGAGCTCGTTCGAGACAACGCCGGCGACGCCGTCCGTTTGCTGCGAGTCGAGCTCGCCTGGGTGTTCGCACTTCTTGTCGTACCGAGCTTTCTCTTTGGAGCCGCTTTTCCGCTGGCGGTCGAGGTCGTTGCGGGAAGGGGTTCCGGCCGAGCGGCCTATACCACCGGACGGACCTATGCGTGGAACACGCTCGGTGCGGTGGCGGGCTCCCTTTTGATCGGCTTTTTCGTCCTTCCGTCGGCGGGGGCGGAGTCGTCGCTCTACGTCTGCGCCGGGGCTCATGTGTTTGCCTGCGCGCTGCTTCTCGTTTCGTCGCCCGCCATGGCTCCGGTTGCGCGTTGGGGCCTTGCGGGCCTCCTGCTCGCCTCGACGAGTGTGGCCTACCGTACGCTTCCGCACTGGGATCGGGAGCTAATGTCGGGCGGGCTCTACAAGTACGCGGCCGACATGGAGCCAGGCGAGTTCCTCGATTTTCTTCGGCGAGGCGAGCTTCTCTACTACGAGGAGGACAGAGTCGCCACCGTTTCGGTCAAGAAGGTGGGGCGGCGGGTCTCGCTCGCCATCGACGGAAAAGTCGATGCGACGAACGCCGACGACATGCTGACACAGAGGATGCTCGCTCACACTCCACTACTTCTCCATCCAGAGCCGCGCAGGGTGCTCGTGATCGGGTTCGGCAGCGGCGTGACGGCCGGCTCCGCCCTGACCCACCCGGTCGAAACGGTGGAGGCGGTGGAGATCTCGACGGGTGTGGCCGGCGCCGAGGAGTTCTTCCGCGAAGTCAACCACGACGTCGTCGACGACCCGCGTTTTACTTTCCGAATCGCCGACGGCCGCAATCATCTCCTGCTCACCGAGGAGCCCTACGACGTCATCATTTCCGAGCCCTCCAATCCGTGGATGGCGGGTGTCTCCGGTCTCTTCACGCGGGACTTCTTCTCACTTGCGCGCGAGCGGCTCACTCCGGACGGACTCTTCTGCCAGTGGGCCCACATCTACAACCTTTCCGAAGAGGATCTGAAGACGATCGTTGCGGGCTTCACCGACGTCTTCGAAGACACGGCGCTCTTTCTTCTGAGTGAGGCGGACATTCTTCTCGTGGGCGCGGCCGACGAGATGGAGCTTCCGTCTCGTGGCGAGCTCTGGCGACGCATGTCAGAAGATGCGGTACGACAGGACCTGCAAGAGCTCGGAGTTTTCGGGCTCTACGGCTTCGGCGCGCTCTACGCGGTCTCGACGCCCGAGCTTGCCCAGTGGGCGGCGGACGCCACCCGGCATACGGACGATCATCCCGTGCTCGAGTTCGGTGCCGCCCGGTCCATGCATGCGGCGACAGGGGGGAGCAATCGCGATGCAATTGTCGCGCTTCGGAAGCCGAGCGGCGTGGTCCCAAGGTTCCGCTTCCTCGAGGTCGAGCCGACCGTGGAGGATCTTCTGAACCGAGCCCTCGTGCTCGAGGGCGCAAGCAGCTTCGAATGGGCCTTCGAAATTTTCTCGCGTGTGATCGCCGAAGATCCCGGTCGTTGGCCCGCCTACGAGGGACTCGTGCATGCCGCCCTGGCGCTCGGCGTGCCCGAACGCGCCGAGGGAGCATTAAGGAGCGCGAATCCGAGCGTCGAGACCAACACCGCGCTCGGCCTCCTATATAAGAATGTTAGCGATCCAGACGCGGCGCTCGTATCTCTCGCCGAGGCCTTGCGTGAGGATCCGGACGCCCGCGAGGCCCTGTTCATGGCCGCCGAGCTGGAGGGGGATCGCGGGGAGCTGGCGTCGATGGTGGGCCTGGTTCGGCGGATCCTGACCCGAGATCCGCTCGATGCCGAGGCGGCGGCCTTGCTGGCCGAAGCGAGCCTCCGGGCCGGCAACGCGGAGGCCGCGACGAGCCAGGCGGAGGCCATCCTCGCCGAGCGCGCCGACGAGCCTCGGGCCCTGCAAGTCGTTGCCATTGCGCAGGCTCAGGTCGGAAACACCGAGGAAGCTCGGAAGGCCTTCGAGACGCTCATCGGGCTGGAACCGGAGGCCTGGGTCCATCTCAACAACTTTGGTCGGCTCGAGCTCGAGGCGAAGAACTTCGAGCGTGCCGCGGCGCTGTTCGAAAAGGCGGTGGACCTCAACCCGAGGAGCGTCGTGGGGTATCAAGGCCTCGAGCAGGCGGCGGAGCTGAGCGGCGATGCCATCCGCCTGGAACGTGCCCGATCGATGCTGCGATTCCTAGAGCGGTCGACTCGTTCCCGTGCGGCAACTTTCAACTGAGAGGGGACGCGACGAGGCGTCTTCCCTCAGAGCCGCTCGATGGTGACCCTCCCGTTCTCGACGACTTCCACGGTCAGGGGGCGGGAGTGGTCTGGATCGACTACGACGGCGACGGATGGCTCGATCTGTACGTCGTTCAGCCGAACGTCTGGGGCGGAGAGCGTGATGTCAGATCGATCCTCGAAGTGAAGCGTGAGTCGCGCGATGGAGCGACAGCATCGGCTTCGACATGAGGCGCCGAAGAGTAGACAATGAATGGATTCAATACGTTGGTCGAGGATCCAAGAAATTGGATGGATGCGCCGATAAGCTTGATGCATCAATCGCCCAAGTCGTTGATAGCATTCAATCTACTGTATCCGAGCACGTCGGTACGACACTTGCTTGAACCACAGACACAGTGGTCTGTGTGAGTTGGCTCCCTGTCTTTGCGACTCGTTTTTCTATTGGTAGGCGGTACTCATGAAGCAGTTGTCCACGAAGTGGGCGTCCCGGCTCGTGGTCTTGTTGCTGGTGGCCATGGTGGCGCCCCTCGGAGCCCAGGAGCTTCGTGGCACCATCGTGGGCTCCGTACGGGACAATACGGGCGGTGTTCTTCCCGGCGTGACGATCACGATCGCGTCGGAGGCTCTCATTCAACTTCAGGTGACCGTCACGGGCGCGGACGGTAGCTACCGCTTTCCGTCGCTGCCTCCCGGGAGCTATGACATGACGTTCGAGCTGGCCGGGTTCCAGACGGTTGTGCGCGAAGGCATCCGGGTAAACCTGAACGTCACCGTCACCATCAACACCGACATGCCGCTCGCGGGCGTCGAGGAAACGCTGACCATCACCGGCGAGTCGCCGGTGGTCGACCTCAAGACCACGACGACCGCCGTCAACTTCTCCGAGGAGATGCTCGAGGACATCCCGAATGCCCGTGACATCTGGGCCTCCATGGCGCAGGCGCCCGGCTTCCAGATGAACGGCTACGACGTCGGTGGCTCGCACGCCGGAACCCAGACGCAATATGTAACGTACGGCTCCGAATCGCAGAACCGCACGCTTCTCGAGGGCATCAACGTCACCGAGGGAACGGGTGGAAACGCCGGCTATTTCGACTACGGAAGCTTCGAGGAGTACCAGCTCGGCGGTGCCGGTAACCAGGTCGAAACCCACGGTATCGGCGCGTTCCACAACCTCACCGTCCGCTCCGGCGGTGACCAGTTCAAGGTGGACCTCTACTACGACCGTATCTCCAGCGGCCAGGTCTCCGACAACGTGCCGGACGAGTTTCTGCCCGGCGGCAGCGGCGAGAAGGATGGCTTCAAGGCCCCCGGAGGCGGCGTCACCCGGGGCAATCCCGTCGACACGCAGTATGATTTCAACGCTGGCGTCGGTGGACCGATCGTCCGTGGTCACGCCTGGTGGTTCTTCAGCTATCGGAAGAACAGTCAGGACGCGATCGTCTTCGGCCTTCCCGACCCCGCCCACACCGAGCTCGTCAACTACTCCATCAAGGGTAACTGGCAGATCAATCAGAACAACCAGTTCATCACCTTCTGGAACCGCCGCACCAAGCTGCAGGCCGAGCGCAACCTCGGCACCACGGTGCCGATCAACGCCTCCCATTACCAGGCCTCGGTCAACAAACCGGCGAAGGTCGAGTGGACGAGCGTCCTCAGCAAAGCAGCGTTTCTGGACGTCCAGTGGTCCTGGTGGAAGAACGAGTTCCCGCTCTACCCGCAACAGACGCGCTCCCAGTCCACGGAGGGCGTGCAAGCCGGTGCGCGGGACAGGGGAACCGGGCAGTACGACAACGCCGCGTATTGGTACTACCACTTCCGGGATACGATGAAGCCCCAGTTCGCTGGTACCCTCTCCTACTACGTGAAAGATGCCGCCGGCACGCACAACTTCAAGTTCGGAACCGAGTGGTATCGCGAGCGGAAGGCCTTGACGCGCTTCCAACCGGCGAACTACTTCATGTTCTTCCAGGACGGCGTCTCCCAGGACGTGGATATCTACAACAGCCCCAACACCGGGTCCAACGACTCGAAGCTCTTCTCTCTGTGGGCGACGGACTCGTGGACCCTCAACCATCGGGTGACGCTCAATCTGGGTCTTCGCTTTGACCGCTACACGCTCGGCTGGCCGGAGCAGGGCATCGAGCCCGAGCTCGTCGGGTTCCCGTTCGAGCCGGTGCAGACACCTGCTACGACAACGAATACCCTCAATGGGCTCGGGCCCAGGGTGGGTCTCGCTTGGGACCTCAACGGCCGCGGCACGACGGTGGCCAAGGCGTTCTACGGGCGCTTCTACTCCAACCCCAGCACAGATTTCGTCGAAGATGCGAACCCGGTCGGATTGGTGCGACTCCGGTACGGCTTCAACGACCTCAACGGGAACCGGGAGCTCGATCCCGGTCCGTGCGGAAACCTCTCGTGCTCACCGGAGCTCGGTGACTTTCAGACGACGCTCGGTGGCGGCGGCGCCCAGCCGGTGGATCCGGACCTCTTGTTCGAGTACGGCGAGGAGTTCTCGGCCTCGATCGAGCACGAGATCCAGCAAAACCTCTCCGTCCGCGCCAACTACGTGTTCAAAAGCCTGAAGAACGGCTGGAACGAGGTGGACATCGATCGTCTCGACAAGTACACGCTCAATTTCGACTACATGGACAGAGGGGCGGACAACGTCGCGGGAACGGCCGACGACCAGGTCATCCGGATGCTCGATCGACCGGCGGGACTCCCGTCGTCGCGTCTCTGGACAAACCCTCAAGAGTGGGGTCTCGCCCCGGACGAAGGGAACGCCAACACCCTCGAGGTGGCGTTGCACAAGCGCTTCTCCGATCGGTGGATGTTCCTGACCTCGTACATGTACACGCGGAGGAACATCTTCATGGACACCACCCAGGACTCGACGAACCGTCTCCAGGCCATGCGGACCGAGCCCATATACAATTGGGAGCCGAACCTGCAGCGGTACTTCGGCCGGCAGGACGACACGTTCTGGAACTTCAAGGTCGTCGGGCGCTACGTCTTCGATGTTGGTATCGGCGTAGCAACTTCCTACAAGCTCCAGAGCGGCAGGAACTGGGCGCGCCGGATCAGCGTCCGCCTTCCCACCGCCAACGTGTCGGAGAACATCCACGCGGTTCCCATCGCCGACGATCGCGCACCGAACGTGGGCATCTGGGACGTGCGGGTGGATTACACCTTCGACTTCAACAAAGCCGGTCGGCTCACCGTCATGGGTGACCTGTACAACATCACGAACTCCAACGTGGTCGTGAACTTCCGTTCGTTCGCGGGAAGCCGGTTCAAAGAGATCATCGCGCTTCTCGATCCGCGGGTGTTCCGCTTCGGCTTCCGCTACGAGTTCTAGAGCTCTAGACTCCTAGCCCGAAACAAACACTTCACTCCCGGGGCTCCCGCCCCGGGGGTTTTCTTTTTCCGGGGAAGCCAGGAACGGGGAGGAAACCCGGTACAGCAGGAAGCCAGGAAACGGGGAAACCAGGAAAGAAGTCACCCCCGGTACCTGTTATCCTCGGCGCGCTTTGCCCCTTCGCGCCTTTGCGTTATGTATTTCCAGGTCAGCCCTTCCGGGGATTCGATTGACCGAGGTTTCTTTCTCTGCGCCTCTGCGTTAAGTTCCCGGGATAGCCTTCCACGGATTCGGTGAGCCGCGGTCCGGCTGGACGAGTTCCCAGTTCCTTTGCCCCTTCGCGCCTTTGCGTTGAATCTCCCAAACGTCCTTCCATGGATTCGATTGTCCGCGGTCTCTTTTCTTGATTCCTACTGCGCTCCGGGTTTCCTCCCAAAGTCATAGCAACATCTCGACTTCGAAGCCCGGTGCGCGAGCGACAGCGCGTTCGGTCCCTGGCCTTTCGTTTTTGGCGAACAAAGGAGAACCCCTTCAGACAAACTTTTCAAGTTTCCTGAGGGGTTTTATCTGCTTCCCTCTTTTTTCGTGACCACCATAGGAGTGCACAGTCCCATCCCAGTGGGTAAATTTCGTGCGGACCGGCGCCGGACCCGTATGAATTTTCCTATCCTTACTTTCACCCACGCGGCCCGGCGGGCGACAGACAACATCGACATAGGCCGAACACTCGGGTGGGCCGGGGTGAATGATCGAAACCAAAGCGGTCCTGGATGCCGAGGCTTCGGGCTCGAGGAAGTGCGGTACAGACTTCCGAGAGTTCGGAGCCTCCACCTGCCTCCAGGCCGCGGCTTCGAGCGTCGCAGCGCCTAAGCCCCGCCGCGAGGGGTTCAAATCGCCCGGACCCACAGAAAATGCTCTGCTGCGAGTTGGTTCGCTTTGTCCGGGTGCCAACCGCAGATGATCGTAACTCCGCCAAAGAGTCCTGCTTGAAGGCTGCGATCTCGACGTGCAGTTGGAGCGGGAAGCCCGGCCCGGAACATCGTCACATGAGTGTTGAGCGGGTAGTCGAAACAGGGTTCCTTGCCGTTTGCGTAGAGCGCCGAAGCGGCGGGTTTGTTTGAGATCCGCAGCACGTAACGCGAGCTCCGGTGACTTTGGTTTCGGCTTGAGCTTGCCGGCACTGGGAAGAGAGCCGAGGCTATCGATGGTAATACCGGCGAGATGCTCGCCACGGAACCCCCAGAGGGCTTTGGTCCGGAGCGGACCCGCCTTGTACTCGTTGGTCGTGACGAGTTTGACGTGCACTACGCCGTCGACTTCGTGATGAAGCGGCAATCGTGAACGTTGGGCACGGCTGTTTACTTCCAAGTCCAAGTTGGTACGACCGATCGCGGAGGCGTTGGTGCATGAATCCGTTCGGGGCGCGCACGGGACCTTTTGGCGGCCCAACTTACTCCCCGACGAAGAAAAGATTCTCGACGGCGCCCTGTCGTCGATACCGTGACTCCCGCTGCCAGCCTTGGCGCCCGACATTTGCGAATCGTCTCGAGGGTCGCATTCCGCTGCGCCCACGTGCCCTCGGCGCCGTCCGAAGGCACCGCCCCTCGTCGAGGTGGGATCACGATCTTGATGTCCGCGGTGCCGACCTCGCCGAGGACCTCGTACACCGACCGAGTATCGTAGGCCCCGTCGGCTGTGAAACGTCGGATCGGAGAGTGGACCTGTTCGACGAGCTCCGGGACGGTGGACGGATCGTCTTCGCTGCTCTTTGTAAGCGTCGCCGCCACGATGAAGCCGTCGTCATCCACGCCGACATGCAGCTTCCGCCATTGTCGACGCGCCTTCGAGCTCTTGTGCCTATGGGCGTGCCACTCACCGGCACCCGAGATTTTGAGTCCTGTAGAGTCGACAATCAGATGGAGCGCGCCATCATGCGCTCTGGTGGGACAAGGCACGTCGATGTCTTTGTTCCGCCGCGACAGCGTGGTGTGGTCCGGTGCTATCAGGTCGAGCTCCATCAACCGCAACAACGAATCGAAGAATCCCTCGGTCTGTCGGAGCGGAAGGTGAAAGACCATGCGCAACGTCAACGCCGTCACGATTGCCAGATTCGAGTAGCGCGGCTGGCCACCGCGGCGGCCGTTCTTCGGTGGTGTCCACGCTTCGCGCGCCTCCTCGCTGAACCAGACCGTGATGTCGCCACGGCTCTTGAGACCACGCTCGTACTCCCACCAGTTGGTCACGCGATACTTCGTCTTGTATTTGCGGTTCACTCTGGTGGACTTGCGCGCAGCCATGGGTTCATCTCCTCGATATTCGATCTATCGAGAAGCTGAGTCGAAGCGGTTGCCGGAGTCAAGACCGATTCGTGCACCAACGCCTCATCGCATTCGTACCACTCGCCATCAATTCGCATAGATGCGCGGCACCCGATCCTTGGGAATGTAAAGCACGAAACGCCCTTTGTCGGCGGGGTGCGCATCCGATGCTTTGGCAAGCGCTTCCTTGGCGGTATCTGCCACAAACAGTTCTTCGCCAGGGACACAGATGCACTTGCCATGGTGCTTCGCGTAAACCTCGGACGCGTGCGCCTGCAACCAGGCCGAATTGCGGTCGAACTGCCCTCGCTGCGCTCGGGCCTCGGACAGCTCGGCCGGATCGGTAACCTCTTCCATCACGATAGCGCTTTCCTTATCCGTCATCTTCAGGCTCTCACGTCCAGTTTATGCTTTTGAGAACGTCCTATCAATCTAGGGCCACAAGCTGTACGGCGCGGCGGTCCGCGGCCGATTCCCCAGAGCGGTTCGTGCGCGCTTTGCGTCTTTGCGCCTTTGCGTTATGTATTTCCCGATCAGCCCTTCCGGGGATTCGATTGACCGCGGTTTCTTTCTCTGCGTCTCTGCGCCTCTGCGTTAAATTCCAGAAATAGCCTTCCACGGATTGGATTGGATACGGTTCCGTTCCTGGTTTCCGAAGTTCCTGGCTTCCTGCCATGCCGGGTTTCCGTAACGTCCGCTTGCGAAGTTCCTGGTTTCCAGGAGCGGGTTCGCCCGATCTCGCGGGTCAGCCCCCCTGCGAGGACAGGGCGGCGATGCGGTCCTTGATCGCGTCCTGAGCGGGATCGATCTGGAGCGAGCGCTCGAAGTACTCCCGCGCCTTGTCGGCGTCACCGAGCTGCTGGTAGCTGTCCGCGGCGGCGTTCAACAGGCTGGTGTCTGGCGGGCGGATGCCCATGGCTCTGTCGAGGTAGCCCGCCGCCCTCTGGAAATCCTGCCTGAAGTAGTAGGCAAAGCCCATCCCGGCGATGACCTCGAACCGGGTGGGGAACTTCGGCTCCAGAGGCGACAGCAGCCTGAGCGCCCGGTTGCTGTCCTGGTTTCTCAGGTAAGCGGTTGCGAGCTTCCAGTGCGCCTGCGGAAGGTTGGGGTTGTTCGCGGCGACCGCTTTCTCGAGCTCCGCCTGGGCCTCGTCGTGCCGGCCCATGTTCCAGAGCTGGTCGCCTCGGGCCAGCGCGAGAAGCCCCGGTATCTTCGTATTGAAGCCTCGTCGGTAGACGAAGGCGGGGCGGGCCACGGCGGTACGCGGTGACACCACGATCGGAACCGTCTTCTCCGCCGCCAGCTCCCCGGTGGGCCTCACGAGGCGGACACGTATCGTGTAGTTTCCACCCGTCATTCCGAGGGTAGACAGGCCTCCGATGAGCGCCCCTCCGTCGGCCGCGGCGTCCTTGATTTCGGTCGAATCGAACACTTTCTCATCCGCCCCGACGAGCTCGAACGTCGCTGAGTAGCCACCCTGCGCCTGGTAGGCCTGCGCGAAGACGAGGACCGGCTCTCCAATGGCGAAGAGACCGTTCGACGCCGGCTCGACGAGGAGACTGCCCAACTGAAACGTCCGGATCTCGGTCGGGTCGCCCGTCCTGGCCATGGTCGATTTGTGGCAGAGAACGACGCCCGTGAGCGCCGGCGTTCCGGTCGCGAACGCCGGGATCTCCATTTCCCTCTCCGCGACCGTGTAGTTCTTCAAGGCACGGTTCCGCAGAATCACCGAAAGTGTGTAGCTTCCCGGCACCAGCGGCAGGTCGTCCTGGTAGGCGACCGGCGCCCTCTGCACCTGCTCTACCTGCGCCGCGCTGAGCTCGATGTAGCTGGAGCGGTTGTTGACGAGGACCAGCCGGCCCTCGGTATCCGTGGCCTCGACCGTCACGTCGAGGGTGGTGTAGTACTTCGACTGGTCCTCGTCTGTTTCGAAGCCGAAGCTCGCCGGGTCGAGCTCGACGCTGAAGTGGACGATGGGTGTGCCGTCCGGACCTGCCATCACCGTGAAGACGTGGCGGTTGGCTACGAAGTTGAACGAATAGTCCGCGGAGACGCGCCGCCCGTACAATTCCCAGGCGCGGACGTAGTCGGTCCGGATGGCGCGCTTGGGGGACTCCTCGACGCGAGCCAGCATCGCATCGACGCTAATCGAAGGCCTTCCGGTGAGATAGTCGGGTGGCTGGCCGGTATCGAAGGAGAGCGAGGCGTCCGCCAGATCGAGACTGATCTCTTCCAGCTTTTCGAGCGCAGCGAAGTTGTCCTGGTTGGCGTCGAACTCCATTCCCCGAAGGAGCGCGGTGGGGCCATCGAGCATCGGGTGGTAGAGCTGGTAGTGGCCCACGTCGTCTCTCTTGAAGAACAAGAGATAGAAAAAGGCAGGGAGGCCCCGGCTCCCGTCCCCCTGATAGAACCAGAGCTCGGTTTCTTTGAGCTCGTTTTTGCCGGTAAACCGCTGAATCGTGGCCGGTTTTCCGAGGATGATCCAGTAGCGGCCCATGTCGGTACGCCATCCGGGCAGGAAGCTCTCCCGTCCGAGGAACTCGTTGGCGTAGTCCAGCCGGGCGTAGTGCTCGTCCTTGAACTCGTTGACAGGGGTCGCCGGATTCGGATCGCGCTTTCGCCAGAACGCTTCGACGAAGCCTTCTCGCTCCTCGAGCGTCTCGACGGACAGGAACACCTCTCGCTCCCTGTCCGCCATGATGTAGACCACTTCTTCTTCGAGCCACCTGCGGTGCTTTTCCGAAAGCCGCTCGAGCAGCTCCTTCTGCACCGACAGGGCCGTCGCTGGCAGCGACAGCAGCGTCAGAATTCCTACCAATCGAAGCATCTTTCCCTCGTTCTCGTCGAAGCTAAGGGCCCGCGCAAGAATAACTACCGATTCTTGGACGCCGATCCATCCCGTCTGGCTGCGTTGCTCGTCGGTCATATATCTAGATATTATTCACTTCTCGCGCCTTGCCAGGCGGGCGCCTCGACGCCCAAGGATGGGCATTTATTCTTGCGCGGACCCTAAGCTCAGCTACCGGGGCTGGACAGCTCGGCGAGGCGGTCTTTGACGGCCTGCTGAGCCGGGTCGAGCTCCAGCGAGCGCTCGAAATAGGCTTTGGCCTTGTCGTGCTCTCCCAGTTTCAGAAGGCAGTCGGCCATCGCGTTCAACAGGGAGGTTGTCCTGCGGTCGGATCGCCATCGCCCGCTCCAGATAGCCGATCGCTTTCTGGAAATCTTCCGTGTAGTAGGATTCGGTCCACCTGTTCCCGTGTGAGTTCGAGGTAGGCGGGGCTGTCGGCCGACATGACGAGCGTCCCCTCGTCGTTGGTGGCCTCGAGGCTGACATCGAGCGTCGTGTAGTACTTCGACGGGTCGTCCTCGTTGGTCTCGAGTCCGAAGTTCTCCGGGTCCAGCTCCACGCTGTAGTGGAGGATAGCCGTTCCGTCTGGCTCTGCCATGACCGAGAAGACGTGGCGGTTGGGAACGAAGTTGAACGAGTAGTCGGCGGAGACGCGCCGGCCGTATTCCATCCAGGCGTCAGCATAGTCCGTCCGCACGGCGCGCTTGGGAGATTCCTCGATGCTGGCCATGACCGCGTCGATGCCCATCGCCGCGCGGCCCCCGATCAGATCCGGAGGCTCGCCGGTGTCGAACGAGAGGGAGGCGTGAGCGAGCTCCGGTGAGATCGCATCCAGCGCCTCGATCGCGTCGAGGTTGTCCGGGCCGGACTCGGCGAGCGCACCTCGAAAGAGGGACTTCGGTCCGTCGATGAAGGGATGGTAGAGCTCGTACTCTCCCACGTCGGACTTCTTCCAGAAGAGCAGGTAGAAGAACGCCGGCAGGCGCTTGCCCACGTCGCCCCTGATAGAACCAGAGCTCGGTGTCCCTCATAACCCCTTTATTTTGGCTCGACGGGGCTGGATCGCCAAGAACCTTGCCGATTAGTATGGATGCCCGGTTTCCGGGGCTGGATGCCGGATGCTGGATGCTGAGATGAGCCGAGCCTTCAAAAAGGAATCCGACGAGCTCGACGAGCCGATCCCCGAACCCAGAGATCCGCTCCCGCCCGGGGTCAAGAACTACGTCACACCCGAGGGTGCGGCTGCTCTTCGGCAAGAGCTGTCGCGACTCGCAGACGTGGTACGTCCTGCGGTGATTTCCTCGTCGGAGGCCGCGGTGGGAGGCCCCGGCGCATCCCTCTCGCGAAAGAAGCGGCTCGAGGCCATCGACCGCCGCATCGCCTTCGTGAGCGAGCGGATCTCCAACATGGTGGTCGTCGACCCGTCGACACAATCCGGCGATCGCGTTCGCTTCGGGGCCAGGGTGACGGTGGCCGACGAGGATGGAGTCGAGAAGACCTATCAGATCGTCGGTGTGGACGAGAGCGACCCGGCCGCGGGGAAAGTCAGCTTCATCTCGCCAATGGCGAAGGCCCTTCTCGCGGCGCGTGAGGGCGATCTCGTGAAGCTTGCGCTCCCCGATGGCGTCCGAGAGCTCGAGGTCGTCGCGGTGACCTACGGATAGGGTCCCCCCTCTCCCGCAAGGCGGGAGAGGGCAAGAACCGTCTACTTGTTCTATTGCTCCGGGACGGGAATGCGGGACTGGTGCGCGGTGATCATCCATTGACCGTCTTTCTTCACCGACACAACCGTGGTGGTTCCCTTCGACATGGCCTGAGCTTCCTCGGGAGCGCCAACGACCTCCCAGGAATTGTCTCCGACGCACGTCGTGGCGCTGACAAAGTGATACTCGAGATCGCTGAGCGTGAGAGTCGTTCCCTTGAAGGGCCCGGCCCTCAGGCCGCCGAAATAGGCTTCGATCGCCTGGCGTCCGCTGGCCTTCTGGCCGTCGGTCCCGATGACCTCTACATCCTCCGTGTAGAGCGCGGCAATGGTAGCCATGTCGTCGTTGTCCCAGGCTTCGGCCCACTTGGCAGCTATGGCGGCGATGGCCTCCTCGCCGGAGGCGACCTGCGCGACGACCTGCGAGAGGAGCGCGATCGCCACGATGAGCGTGAGCATTCCGATTTTCGCTATTTTCATCGCACTCTCCTTACTGTTCGGATTCCGTCGGAACTTCGACGGGGACCATCGGGCGGAGGCAAGGCGATGCGCCACTCCCCATCTTCTTTGACGAGGACGTTTCTATAGAGGCCGTTCAACGGATCCGCGGCTTCGCCATCGGGGCCCTTGATACCCGTCACCTCGAAAGAGCCATTCGTGATCGCAACGCCCGGCTCGAGGAAGCGAACGCTGTCGGTATTGATGGTGATTTGGGTGCCGCTGAACATGCCCGAGAAGTCGTCGGTGACACGAGCCTCGATCTCCTCGTGGCCCTTGGACACGCGGCCTTCCACACCGATGAGGTCGCCGTTGGAGGCATAGTAGCTGGTGATGGTAGCCGCGTCGGCGGCGCTCCACGCCGTCGCGTAGCCGTCCGTCAGCGATCGGATGGCCGCTTCATCGTCGTCCGCGGTCGTATCTGCCGCCGGCTCGACCGCGGGGCGAGAGAGCTCGCTTTCGAGCTCGAAGTGGAGAGTTATCAGCAGCCTTTCGAGGGCGACCTCGAGATCGCTCTCGTCGAGGTGACGGGCCGGGGACGACCCGTGGACCGCACGCGCCTTCGGCCCGAAGGCGCCGGCCGCTATCGCGGAAGACTGAAGATGAAGGGGGGATGGGCCCTTCCGCCTCGAGTTGACATCGGTGGACGATGCAGAGAAAACGGCGCAGGTCGCACTCCCCGGAAGCCGGGCGGCAGAGCGAGACACGTCGGTGGTCAGCGAGCTGGGGCGCGAGCTTCTCTTCGCGATGATGCCGGAGGAGGGCGCGACGCCTCTCAGAGGCGGCTATCTTTCCTCGGGGGATTTCCTCACGACGCCTCTCATCGTCGACGAAGTGGTGACCGATGATCGAAAGCTCGAGGTCAAGGCGGATATCGAGGAGCTCCAGCTGGTCCTGGTGGATTTGAGAACGGGCGACCTGTCGGCGCGGGCACTCGGAAACAAAAAGTCCGGAGACGTCATCGAGGTGTCTTCCGATGCATCGCTGTGCATGGTCGTCGCCGGGGGTCTGGTGAACGGACGACCCTTCGAAGGCTTCGTTACCTTCATCGCACCCAGTCGTCTCGCGGTCGGCGTCGAGGTGGCAGAGACGGTCCGCCCCGGCGCTGAGCTGGCCATTCGCCTCGATGTATCCGGTGCCGAAGGAGCGGCGCCAGTGCTGGTCTCGGTTCGTGACCAGAGGTTGACCGCCGGCTCCACACCGTCCGTCGGGCTCGGTGCCTCTTTCAAGAAGGCGGTCGACGACCTGACGAGCGGTATGAAGGATCGCGGCTTCGTCGACATCGGGACCCTCTGTGCCGACGCTCTGAACGTTCCGACGGGCGGTGTCGTGTTCGCCGGCGCAATGATGGACTTCGCTGGGGACGCGGTGGCTCTCGACGAATTGGTGACCATGGCCAGCGCAGCTCCGGCCACCGCACCGGGACGACGGGGCATGATGCGGGCTCGAGCTTCCCGCGAACTGCTGCTTGGCAGAGCGGCGGCCGAGCTGGAGGAGGCTTCCCAGGCGCCCGAGGCGCCGTCGCGCTCCGAGTTCCCGGAAGTGCTCTTCTATGGCCTCGTTCCGGTCGAGCGCTCGAACGAGCTCGTGATTCCGGTCGGTGATGCTCTCGCGACATTCGTCGTCGAGGCCTTCGCCCTCGTCGACGCTGACTGGATCGAGACGCGGAAGTCTTTCACCGTCGATCAGCCGGTGCGGCTCGACCTCGAGCTTCCGCCGAGTGTTCATCCGGACGACAAAGTGGTTGGCCGAATCCGAGCGCACACATCCTCGGGGCAGGGACGGCTGACTCTGGAGCGGGATGGCAAGCCGGTAACGCTATCCGATGGCTCTCGCGCCGAGGGGATGGTGGTCGACACGCCTCGCCTCGTCGAGCTCGACGTCGAGCCGGGAAACTACTCGGCACGTCTTCAGGACGTGGCCACCGGTGAGGAGGACACCGTCGAGGTAGCGGTGGAACAGCCCGGCCGTCTGCGCTCCTGGGCGAAGGAGCTGGCGCTGCTTCAGAAGGGGGATCGCGTCACGCTGGACGATGCGGACGCGCTGACGCTCCGCGTACTTCCGGCCGTAAAGGAGTCCTTCGAGTGCCTCGTGACCGCGACGGCGGGCTACGCTCATCTCTGTTGCGAGCAGACCGCCGCCAAGATACTGGCCGCTGTCTTCATGTATCTGACCGCCGAGAAGCCCGCGACGAGGCGAAAGGCGGAAGAGATCATGCTCGCCGGAATCGCGCGCGCGAAGAAGATGCTCCGTCCCGGAAAAGGTTTCAGCATGTACCCCGACTCGGGGCCGGTCTCGGAGCACTACAGCCGACTCGCGACTCGCTACCTGGCGAGCCTCTCGAAGCTCGACTCGGTGCCCGACCTCTCGGAGAGTCTGCGCCGCGCCGCCCGGGAAGGTATCGAGATGGCCGAAAGCGCTGCTGAAGCGCATCGGATGAAGCTCGTGCCGGATCGGGTGGACTGCATGGAGGACGCCTACGCCGTCGCTTCGGGCGGGGGCGATCGCAAAGCTGTCGAGACGTTCCTCTCGGAGGCTCTCGACGGGTCCGGTGACGAAGTGAGCTTGAAGAAGCGGCGCGGCCGGGTGAGCGACCGCGCCGAGCTCGCCTACGCCGCGGCCAGCTTGATCGCCTTGGGCAAATCACGCGAGGGCGTACCTGTCGCCAACCAGGTAACGCGACAGTTCAACGAGCAAGGCGGCCTATACTCGACCGTCGATTCTGTGGCCGCCATTCGCTTGATGGTCGAGCTCCGTCGGTCGCGTCTCGTGGGCACGGACGGAAGGGTTCGGGCCAACGGGACGGAAATGTCCGTCGGCGAAGCCAGCGAGCTCGCCGACAAGTCGAGACGGTCGAGGTTCTCGACGGCGTGGTGGCCGTGGAGATCCTGCGTCTGCGGGAGGAAGACTGGAGCAGGTACAAGGGGGACTTTTGCGCTGCGCGTGGGTTTCCGAAACGAAAAGGGGAAGAATACGGACCGTTTCCGGATGGGGGACCGGGTGGAGCTGGTGGTCGCGCTTTCCGAAGGCTATCGCGCGGGAGATCTCGTGCACGTCGACCTGCCACCCTCCATGGCATGGATCGAGGGTGGTGGCAAGGTGAAGCGCTTCTCGCTCGACTTCGAGGCCAACGACGAGGTTCGGATCCCGGTCATTGTCACGTCCCGAGTGGAGACTCAGCAGCACTTCGCCGTCTGCGTCCGGAACATGTTCGAGGAGGAGCGTGCCGCCAGCCCCGGACTGCTCCAGATCAAGGCGCCGCGTTTCGGTTAGACTGTGAGACAGACCATGAGCTCCGAGAGCCTTTACCTCGTCGATGCCTACAACGTGATCCGCCGGGTCAACCGCCTGCGTCAGGTCGAGAGCCGAAAGGGCCTGGAGGCGGGCCGGGATGCGCTGGTCTCCGAAGTCCTTGCCTCCGGTGTGCTTCGACGTCTCAAAGTGGTGCTCGTGTTCGACGGCAGTGGTGAGACGGGATCCAGCCCGGCGGGACCTCATCCCAGGCTCTCGATTCATTATTCCCGGCCCCCCGAGAACGCGGATGCGGCGATCTGCCGCCTGCTCTCCGAGGCCGGGCGGCCCGAACGGGTGACCGTGGTCACCGCCGACCATGAGCTGGCCTGGGAGGTGAGTCGGCTGGGTGGCGCGGTCCAGGCTCCCGACAAATGGGAGGTGGTCCGAAGAAGAGACTTCGCTCGGCGCAAACGAGCCGCCCAAGCGCCGGCTTCGGAGAAGCCGGTGGCGACGAGCGCGGACGTGGCCTGGGGGTTGAGTGTTTTCGGCGACGAGAGCATCGAGATCCCTTCTACGAATCGCAAGCGCCCGAAGTGACGCAAGCGTCAGGTGCATCATCGCGCGCTCACTCTTCGTTCGCGCGCGGCGCCTCGCTCCTCGCTTGGCGATCGGTCTGCTGTCGGCCCATTCGGGCCGGTCTCGCGGCAGACGCGTTGGCTGCCGCTCGGCAGGGTGCGGTCGCATTTTCAGCACCCGCTAATCTCGCAGCTCGCGGGCTGCCGCCTTCAAGTCGCCTCGCTGGCAGGCGGTCCGGATCATCGACGCCATGTCCGCCCACACGCGTGGGTCCCGGTCCATCCTGGCGTGCGGGATCCGGAAGGCGAGCTTCCACAACGGCAGGCCGGCGAGCGATATCTCCGAGCCGGGGGGCTCGTCGTAGCGATAGCGCCAGTTGCCGAGGATCGTCGTCTTGGATGAATCGGCGGCGCGAATCGGTTGCTCACCACGAATGAACCAGCCGTCGCTTTGGTAGAGGTTGAGCGCGTAGCTCACGTTCGACGGGATTTCCCCATCCTCGCGACCGACGCTGTCGAGCTGGATCGTCAGGTCGATCGGGATCTGGATCCGGTCCAATTGGCGGGCGAACTTCACCACCGCGGCACCCCCGAAGCTCTGGCCGTAGACGACCAGGCGACCGCGCTGCCTCTCGCCAGCATCGACGCGGCCGTCACGGTTCCGGTCGAGCGCGGCGACCACGAAGCGCTCGGCGACGTCCCGGCGGCGATTCTTGAACGTCTCGACGAAACGCGTCGCGGCGGGGTCTCCAAGCTCGAGCGCGAGCTTTCGCACGCCTTGTCGCTCGTCGTCCCATCGATCCCGGCCACCCAGAAAGCCCACGACGATGCACGAACCGTCGGGAACGGGCCGGGCGACGGTGATGTCTTCGAGCGTGATGCCGCCACAACCCAGCGTCGCGGACAGGAGCAGGAAGAGCCCGGAGCGTGAGAGCACGACTATTTGTGCTTGACGCCCAGAACACGAAAGCCGAGGAGGGCCGAGGTGACGACGAAGATGAGGCGATTGTTCGACTCGGGATCGCCCGGCCAGAAAAAAAAGCCGGGTGGCTGAAGCAGATCCAGCGCGTTCTCCGCGACGCCCTCGAGTGTCTCGTTGTCCTCGAAGCGAAGGCGGACGCGCAGGCCCACTCGCTCGGGCTCGTCGGACAGCGTTTTCTTCTCGAGATAGGTCCGGTTACCGACGAAATCGCGCACGAAGAAGACACCCTTCAGGGTCTCGATGTCGACGTCGATCGGCCGGCCTTCCAGATCGCTCATCTTCAGGGTTCCGCGGGTGAGCGACTTCGCTTTCTCCAGATACCCCGGAGTGAGGCCGCCGTCCTTGCTCCGGGCGATGATGGACGGCCGTCCGGAGAGGATCTGTTTGAGCGGTTCCATTTTGCCTCGAAACTATCCTATCAGCGGGAGCGCAAAGAGGTTAGGATCCCGCCGTGTCGGACAAGACGCTGGGGGTCATCCTCGGGGGCGGGCGGGGCGATCGGCTGTTTCCTCTGACCCAGGAGCGATCGAAGCCGGCCGTCCCGTTGGGTGGCAAGTATCGACTCATCGACGTTCCGATCAGCAATTGCCTGGCATCCGGCATTCGCCGCATCTTCGTCCTGACCCAGTTCAACTCCGCATCACTGCACAATCACATTTCACGGACCTACCGTTTCGACAACTTCGGCCGGAGCTTCGTCGATATTCTGGCGGCCGAACAGACACCCGAGCGGCGCGACTGGTACCAGGGGACCGCCGATGCGGTGCGCCAGAACGTGCGGCATTTCCTCAACCGTCCCAACGCCCATCACGTTCTGATTCTCGGAGGCGATCAGCTCTACCGGATGGACTTCCGGAAGCTCATCGACGAGCACATTCAACGAGATGCCGAGGTGACGGTAGCGGTCAATCCGGTGAATCGCGAAGCGGCCCCCCGCTACGGCATTCTGCAGCTGGACGAGTCAGGCAGGGTCGTTCGCTTCGTGGAGAAGCCTCCCGCCGACCAGCTGGACGGGCTCGAGAGTGCCCAGGGATTTCTGGGCTCGATGGGGATCTACTTGTTCAACCGCGACGTTCTCGAGACGGCACTCGAGGAATCCGATGCCAACGACTTCGGACACGGCATCCTGCCAGCAATGGTTGGACGAAGGGAGCTATACGCGTTCGTTTTTGACGGCTATTTCGAGGATGTCGGGACGATCCGGACGTTCTACGAGGCCAACCTCGAGCTCACCGACCCCCTGCCCCGATTCAACCTCTACGAGCCCCTGGCGCCGATCTACACGCACCCACGTTTTCTTCCCGGCAGCACAATCCACGACTGCGAGATCAGCGGCTCGCTGGTCGCCGAGGGCTGCATTCTGAACCGGTGCCATCTGATGCATTGCGTCATCGGTATTCGCTCGCGCATCGAAGATGGCGCCGATCTAGCGAATACGGTCATGATGGGGGCTGATTTCTACCAGCGGCCACCGGAGATAGAGAAGGACCGGAAAGCGGGGCGGCCCTCCATCGGGATCGGGGAAGGTGCGGTCATTCAAAACGCCATCGTGGACAAGAATGCGAGGATCGGTGCTGGGACTCGGATCCTCAACGCCGACGGCAAGACCGAGCTCGATGGCGAGAACTACTACATCCGGGACGGCATCGTGGTCATTCCCAAGGACGTTACCATCCCGGAAGGCACCGAGATCTGAGGGGAAACTCCCTCAGGTCGACTAGCGAAAACCCCATACTCGCTTGTCATCAGCAACCCACAGGCGTTTCGATAAGTTACTTGTTTTCAATTTCTTGACCGCCTGAAGCGGATCGCCAGGCTGTGGCATTGCCCTTGCACGACGTCTGCCTCGGCATGGTGTCCCCAAGCAAAACCCTGCGTGCCGAAGCTCCGTACCGAATCGGTCACCTGCACCGGCTCATTAGCGGCATCGAGAAGCTCCCGAAGGGAGCCACCGGCGCCCTGGTCTTCACCGAAAAGGACCAGCCCCAAGGGACGATCCTCATCGAAGAGGGGCGCGTCTGCTGGGCAGCCGCCTCGGAGATGGAAAATCGGCTGACGGACATCCTGCGCTCGGAGGCCCGACCACCTCTCCCGAAGGAGGTGGTCGAGGACGCCTACGAGGAGTGCCGTCGTGAGAACCGGCCGCTAGGGGAGATACTGGTGGGCCGCGGCATCGTGAGCCGTGACGGGTTGAAAGTCGCCCTGCGCCAGCACTCCGCCGAGGCCATCGCCAAGCTCTCCACTGCCCGCACCATCTCGCCGATCTGGGCGTCCAACCGGAAGAAAGCCTACGATGCCGAGTTCACCTTCACGACCGGCGAGCTGCTGATTGCCGTCCTCACGATGAGTTACGAAGCCGAGGCGAAACAAGCCCTGATCGGGCTTCGGGAAACGATTCCAGAGGGCGAGGTCGGCATCGCCTTCCTCAGTGAGGCCCGGCCGCCGATGCCGCTCGCCCAGGTTGGCGCTTCTGAGTGGCAGACCGACCGCTTCCTGACCGTGGGCGAATGGGCACTGACCGCCATCGAAGTGGATGGTCACGCCCGCTCGAGCCAGGGCAGCGAAAGCTGGGAGGCGTGGGAGAATGCTGGCCTCGTCTACGCCTGGGGCAAGGGTAGACAATAACGACTCCCCTTCCGGCTAAGTGCCCTGCTTCATAATTACGGTGACGCACCGAGAACGCCGAGGCGCCCGTCTCGCGAGGAGCGAATAATATCCGGATATATGACCGACGAGCAACGCAGCCAGACGGGATGCATCGGGGTTCGAATGCCACCGTAATTGTGAAACAGGGTACTTAGGTGCGGCGGGCAAAGTAGATGGCGAGGAGCGCCGAAGCCACCAGAAGGACAGCGCTGATCGGCGACGTCAGGAAGATCCAGGCACCGTTTTCGGACACGATGAACGCGCGGCGGAAGTTCGTCTCGAGGGGCGCGCCGAGAAGCAGCCCCAGCAGGATCGGCACCAGCGGATAGCCGAAACGGCGCAGGACGAAGCCGAGGATACCGATCGCAACGGTGAGGTACATTGCGAACGCGGTTCGCTCCGAAGCGTAGGCCGCGACGAGCGAGATCGAGGCGATAGTGGCGAACAGGTAGATGCGGTCGACGCTCGCGAGCCGCGCGAAAAGCGGAAGAAGCCCGAGCCCAATCACGAGCACGAGCGCATAGGCGAGGAAGTATCCGGCGAACAGCGGCGCCATGAGCTCCGCGTTGTCGCGAAGGAGCTGCGGGCCCGGTGTCAGGCCCTGGATGATGAGGCCGCCGAGGATCACCGCGGTGACCGCGTCTCCGGGGATCCCGAACGCCAGCATCGGCACGAAGGCACCTCCGGTCATCGCATTGTTCGCCGTCTCGGGCGCCACGATGCCTTCGGGGATCCCGGTCCCGAACGCCTCCGGATGCGGAGAGCTTCTTTTCGCCTCGGTGTAGGCGAGAAACGCGCTCATCGCCGCACCCGCACCCGGCAAGGCTCCGACGAAAGCACCGATTCCTGCGCTCTTGGCGAAGAGCTTGAAGCCCACTTGCCTCATCATCGGAACGAAGTCGAGCACCCTCCGATAATGAATGGGCTCGCTTTTCGGCACCGCATCTCGCTCTTCCCCCGCTTGCCAGAAGAGCTCGGTCAGCGCGAAGAGGCCGATCACGACCGGCAGCAAAGCGACACCGACGAGCAGGTCGGGAAGTCCCATCGTGAACCGTCCCACCGGCACCATCTTGTCGAGGCCAACGGTCGAGAGCATCAGCCCGACTACGGTGGAAGCGAGCCCTTTTGTGAACGAACCACTGGAAACGGTGGCCACCGCCACGAGCGCGAGCACGATGAGGGAAAACGTCTCGGGCGATTGAAACCGCAGGGCAAGTCGCGCCAGCTGTGGGGCGAAGAGCACCAGTGCCAGGCCGCCAGCGATCCCGCCGACGAAGGAGCTGAAGGTCGCCAGCCCTAGAGCCGCTTCCGTCTTTCCCGCTCGGGCCATCGCGTTGCCATCGAGGAGCGTCATCGTGCTCGCGGGGGCACCCGGGATCCTTACGGTGATGGCCGTGATCGAGCCACCGTAGATACCCCCAACATAGATCCCGGTCAGCATGAGGAGCGCCTGGACCGGCGGGAGATGGAAGGTGAACGGAAGCAGGAGCGCGATGGCAAGGGTCGCGGTGAGACCCGGGACGGCGCCGACGAGGACGCCGAGCCCCACACCGCCCGCAAGCAGCAGCAGCGTCGTTGGCTCGGCCAGGGCGCTCACGATAGCAGTCCCATCGGGAGACGCACCCCGAGACCGAGGTCGAAGAGCAGGTAGACGAAGGTTGTGGTGATGAAGGGAACGGCGACGGCCACGCGCCAGCGCTTCTGATCGTACGCGAGTGTCAGGAAGAGGGTGTAGAGGAACGTACTCAAGAGGAACCCCACGGGCTCGAACGCAATCGCGTAGAGCGCGGTGAGCGCCATCGTCACGAGCGGCCCTCCGAGCTCTGCGCGAGGTCCGCCGGAGGGTCGGCTTCGCAATCCACGAACCAGTATTAGGAGTGCGATGAAGCCCAATGCCAGCGACAACAAAACGGGGAAGAACGCCGGACCGGGCTCATCCCGTCCGGGAGGCAGGCTAAGTGTTCCCCGGCAATAGAGGATAGAGAGGCCGAGGAGCGCTCCGCCGGAGATCAGGTCCCGGTGGAAGCGCAACGCTCAAGCGACCCACTTCGACATAAAGCCGTCGGTTTCGTCTAGCTACTTTCTGTCCAGAAACACCATAAATTGTGGTGTGCGAGAGACCTACCGAAGATGTAGGCATTATAACTCTTGTCTCGCCATCACCAGCAGCTTGGCAGGAACGGAAATCGTCAGGCACCTCTTCCAGGCAGTTCGAGCCCACTCCGCCCGCTCCCGATGCCTTTTGCACCGTCGCTCGGGGTTGGATACACTTCCAACTCCCTACGCCTCAAGGTCGAGGTGAAGCGGCGGGGCCTCAAGGTCCGGACGCGTCAAAGCTACGTCGCCGGACCGCCCGACGGGCGATGCGGCCGGTCCCGGGCCGCCGGCTGTAGTATCAGGACACTCTTGCTTCAACATCAGGCATCGCGAGGCCGAACGGCCGCCTTCCGGACCCTTAGACTGGTAGGCTTGATTCGCCCGCGCGGGCCGTGCGGCGCGGCGTAAGGGCTGGTTGAACGATGGCTATCCCCTCGCTCTCGTCGACACCGCTTCGCGCCGTGGCGCTGGCCGCGGCCCTGGTCGTCTTCTCCGGCTGCTCGCTGAAGAAGATGGCCGTCAACAGCGTGGCGGGCACGCTGTCGGAAGGAGGGGGCACGACCTTCTCGTCGGATGAGGATCCGCAGCTCGTGCGCGAGGCCGCGCCGTTCTCGCTGAAGCTATACGAGTCGCTGCTCGAGTCGGTCCCCAAGAACCAGGACCTGCTCCGAGCCACCTGCAGCCTCTTCACGCAGTACGCCTACGCCTTCGTCCAGCTCGACGCCGAAAAGGTCGAAGCCACCGACTTCACTGCCGCGATGGCGCTGAACGAACGGGCGCTGAAGCTCTACATGCGCGGCCGCCGCTACTGCATACGGGCGCTCGAGCTCCGGCATGAAGGGGTCGAACGCCACCTGATGCTCGACCCGGACAACGCGCTGGACTGGGCGTCGGAAGACGACGTCGAGTTGATTTTCTGGACCGGGGCCGCGTGGGGTTCCGCGATCTCGATTGGCCAGGGCAAGCCCGCGCTCGTCGCCGACGTGACGGCCGTGAAGGCGCTAATGGCCAAGGCGCTGGCGCTCGACGAAGACTACGGCAACGGCGCCATTCATGCCGCGCTCATCTCGCTCGAGGCGCTGCCCGAGGCAATGGGCGGGTCGGAAGAACGTGCGCGGCAGCACTTCGAACGAGCCATCGAGCTGTCCCACGGGCTCGATCCCGGTCCGTACGTGACGCTGGCCACCTCGATCTCGGTGGCCAACCAGAACCGCGCCGAGTTCGAGCAGTTGCTCGGCCAGGCGCTCGCCATCGATCCCGAAGACAACCCCACGATGAGGCTGCCGACGATCATCGCGCAGGATCGCGCGCGCGATCTGTTGGCGCGCATCGACGATTTGTTCCTCGAAACTCCGTCGAGATTGCAATGAAGCGTGTGTGGTTGCTTGGTCTGTCGCTTCTGCTGGCGGCGCCGGTGTTGGCGGCCGCGCAGCGGCGGGTGAGGATTCGCCTCGCCACCGAAGCGCCGGCCGGGTCCCTCTGGGAAATCAAGCTCAAGGAACTGGCAGCCGACTGGCGGGAGATCTCGGACGGCCTGGTCAACCTGACCGTCTTCGCCGGCGGCTCGGCAGGCGACGACGCCAAGGTTGTCTCGCTTCTTAGAACGGACCGGCCCCGGCCCGAGGCCGCCGCGCTCACGAGCGGCATGGCGGGCATCGACAAGGCCTTCAACGTCTTCAGCCTGCCCTTCTTCTTCGAGTCGAACGAAGAGCTGTTTACGGTCGTCGAGAAACTGGAGCCCGAGCTCGCCAGCCGTCTGGAAGACAATGGGCTGACGTTCATCGCCTGGGGATTTGGCGGCTGGGTACAGGTGTTCTCGAAGGAGCACCGTCTCGACGCTCGCCGACCTGCGTGGCACCAAGCTGTGGACGTCGGCCAGCGACAGCGACATGATCCAGTGGTACAAGGAAAACGGGTTCACACCGGTGCCGTTGTCGGTGGCGGATGCGATGGCGGCCCTCTTGACCGGCCGGATCGATGCCATGCCGTCGCCACCCTATGCCGCCCTGGCGTTTCAGTGGTACAACCGCGCGCCAAACATGCTCGACCTGCGCGTGGCGCCGATCGTGGGTGGGATCGTGGTCCATTCCCGTGTGTGGAACCAGGTGCCCGCCGCCCTGCGCCCGCGCCTGCTTGCCGCGGCCAGGGAGATGGATCTCGAACTCCGCACGCTGATTCCGGGTCAGGACGCCGAAGCCGTGGACGAGATGAAGAAGCGGGGACTAACGGTCTCCGAACAGGGCGGCGCCGGCTGGGACGAGCTGGGCGCGTCGTTGAGCGACTCGATGCGAGGCGGTATGGTGCCGGCCGACATCTTTGACCTGGCCCTGAGAGAACGGAACGCCTATCGGATGGTCAATCGCCAGTGACTGCCGCGGCCCGCCGCGCCTTTGTCCGAATCGAGAACACCGTTGCCGGCGCGGCGTTGCTGGCGATGGTGTTGCTGCCCATCATCGAAGTCGTCGTCCAGTGGTTTGCCCCCGGTGGCATCAAGGGTTCGATTTCTCTCGTTCGACACCTGACGCTGTGGGTCGGCCTGCTCGGCGCGGCGATCGCCGCGCGCGAGGGCAAGCTGCTGGCGCTGGCCACGGCATCGTTTCTGCCTGAAGAAGGTCGCAGCCGCAAGGTCATCGGCATCCTCAGCGGCGCCGTGGCCGCTGCGGTCGGTGCGCTTCTGACCTGGGGCGCCGTCGATCTCGTGGTCCTCTACATGGGCCTCGATGACACGATCGGCCCCGGCATTCCGAAGTGGATCGCGCAACTCGTCCTGCCCATTGCCTTCGGCTTGATCACCTTTCGCGTCATCCGGCGGGCGGGCGACGGGTGGAAGGCGCGCGCGCTGGCCGGCAGCGGCCTGGCGGTGGCGCTGGTGTTCTTTCTGTGGCCCGACCTGCTGTATATGCGCAGCGTCTGGCCCGGCATCGTCCTCATCATCGCCGCGGGCATTATCGGCACGCCCATCTTCGCGCTGCTCGGCGGCGCGGCCTTGCTCTTGAATTTCACCGACGGGGCGTTGCCGGTCTCGATGATGGTGAACGCCTACGACCTGCTGGGCGACTCGGACGCGCTGCCGGCGATTCCGCTCTTCACGCTGGCCGGCTTCGTGCTCGCCGAAGGTCAGTCGTCCGAACGCCTGCTGCGGGTCTTCCGCGCCTGGTTCGGCTGGCTGCCGGGCGGCACCGCGGTGGTGTGCGCCCTGGTGTGCTCGTTCTTCACGGTCTTCACGGGCGGCTCGGGCGTGACGATCCTGGCCCTCGGCGGGCTGTTGCTGCCGGCGCTGCTCAAGCAGGGCTACCGGGAGCGCTTCTCGCTCGGGTTGCTCACGGCATCGGGATCGCTCGGACTCCTGCTGCCGCCGGCATTACCACTGATTCTCTTTGCCGTCGTCGCGCAGTTGCCGATGGAGGACCTGTTCATCGGCGGGATTCTCCCCGGCATCCTGCTCACGAGTCTCGTGGCGGCGTGGTGCGTGCGCGAAGGACACGTCAGCCGTGTGCCTCGAGCCCCGTTCGTCGCCAAGGAAGCCCTGGCCTCGCTCTGGATCGGCAAGTGGGAGCTTGCACTGCCGATGATCGTGCTGGGCTCGATGTTCGGCCTCCGGGCGACGGTCGTCGAGGCGTCGGCGCTTACGGCGCTCTACGCTATCGTCGTGCAGACGATCATCCACCGCGAATTATCACCCCGCCGTGACATGGTGCGGGTGTTCGCCGAGTGCCTGACGATCGTCGGCGGCGTGCTGGTCATTCTGGCAGTCGCAGTCGGCCTCACCGAATTCCTCATCCTGACGCAAGTGCCCGACCAGCTGCTCCAGTGGATTCGGGCGTTCGTCGAGTCGCCGCTGGCGTTTCTGCTGATGCTCAACGTCTTCCTGTTGATCGTCGGCGTCTTCATCGACATCTTCTCGGCCACGGTCGTGGTCGTGCCGTTGATTCTGCCGATCGGCCACGCCTTTGGCATCCATCCGGTGCATCTGGGCATCATCTTCATCGCTAACCTCGAGATGGGCTATCTCACGCCGCCGGTCGGCCTGAATCTGTTCCTCTCGTCGTACCGGTTCAAGAAGCCGGTGCTCGAGGTGGCACGCGCGTCGCTGCCGATGCTCGCGATTCTGGGCGTCGGCGTCCTGCTGATCACCTACGTGCCATGGCTGACGTTGGGCCTGTTGGAGTGGCTGGGACGCATCGAGCCGTGAGCGCCGTGTCACCCGTCCGGAACGCAACGCCAAATTTCACCATGGTGGCGTCTCCTGGTCTAAGGGCCTCCCTGACCGTGAAGCGGCTACCAGGAGTGCGTCGTATCTATTTTCGAGCGAGAGGTCGAAAAAAGCGTCAGGCATTGGCCACGAGTGCGCTGATCTGCTCAGCCATCCAAGTTGGCATTCGCCCCCGTGCAATCGAGAGTTCCTGCACTGTTTCCGGCGACAGGGTGTCCTTTAACTGGCTCGTGAGCTCTGCCCCTCGTTCACGCCCGAGCCACGCCAGCGCACGAATGACCTCGCCCGCTGGGCGCCCAGGGAGTGTCAGTTGCCACTGCGGTGCATGCTGCAACTCGACCGTCTGGGCCCCGAATCGCAGACGACGGCTCGGCCCCGACGTCAGGTAAATCGTGCGCACCGGCACTTGCGTGGTGAGACCCAATTTGTTGGCAGCCGCGGCGCCGCTGGGAGTAATCGTCTTGCCGGTCTCCACTTGGAGAGCACTAAGAACGACCTCGACGCTGGGTGTTCGCGGGCCGAATCGAGTCTCAATCGGACGCAGATACAGGCCGCGGCCCGCCCGCAGTATTTGACCTCGGCGCACGAGGCGAGACAGGGCCTGGTCAACGGCCGCACGACTGCCCAGATGAAGCAGCCCTTTGGCGTAGATTGGGGAGGCCTCGGGCAACGCGGCCACCTCCTCCAGGATGCGTGTGCTCAGGGTTTTCATATGTCAGAAGTATAGCATAGTTTCTGACAGCAGCAAAACCGCCGTCCGCCGGGAAGACGCTGTTCCCGCGAGCCGAAATAGACGTTCCTCTTGTCCAGGGCGTCCACGGTCTCGAAAAGCTGCTTTATCTGGATTGGCTGGGACGCATCGAGCCGTGAGCGAGCCCCCGGGTGGCGTCGTCGTCAAGACCCAATCGCCTTCTCCGCATGACCGAACGACGATGGCCACGGTGAAAAACCCCTTTCTTCCGAGAACCCCCTGTAAGTGCAACCTCTAGCCAGCGATTGCACCCCGGACCTCGAGAACTCAAGCGATCCACTTCGATACTGGGGCGTTTGCCTCCTCGAGCGGCTGCACGACGATGTCGAGGAGATACGGGCCTTCGCTCGTCAGGCTTTCCTTGATCGCGGCGGCGAGCTCGCCGGGGTTCTACGCGGCGAGCCGCAAGCCCGAAGGCTTCTGCGATCGCGGTATGGTTCGACTCCGAGAAATCGACGGAGTAGTACTTCTCGCCGCGCTGCTTCTGGCCGGCCTTGATCCAGCCATAACCGGCGTTGTTGAGGACGATGAGCGTCACCGGAAGCTTCAAGCGGACGAGCGTCTCGAGCTCGCCGCAGGAAATGCCGAAGCTGCCGTCGCCCATGACGCCGATGACGCGCTCGGCGTCGGGTTTCGCGAAGTAAGCTCCACAGACTGCTGGCAGGGCGTAGCCAAGGGCACCGTGAGCGCGCGGTGAGACGAACCACCGTCCGGCGAGCGGGAGCTGATGATAGGCGGAGAGGTAAGGGCACGGTGTGCCGGGATCCACACAAAGAACCGCCGTCTGAGGCAGGCGAGGGAGGAGCTCGGCGAGGACCCGCTCCGGTCGGATCGGCGTCTCGTCCGAGGCGAAGAGCTTCTTCGTGTCCCTCAAGTGGGCGTTCCTGCCCTGTGTGATCTCCTCAGGCTCGATCTTCCCGGCTGGTCGGCCGGACAAAAGGGAACCGACTTCCTCGACGAGGGCTTTCAGCCCGAGCTTGGCGTCGGCGACGATGCTGGCGGCCGTCTCGTAGTTGTAGCCGATCCGCTCCGGATCGACGTCGAGCTGGAGGATCGTCTTCTCACCGTTCGCGGGGAGCGTCCACTTCTCGGTGGTCACCGACCCCTGCCGGCAGCCGATGTAGAAGAGAACGTCGGCACGGCGGACGAGCTCGTGCCGGTACGAAAGCCCTCCGTTGCTGCCGATCACGCCGAGCGCATACGGATCCGTCTCGGCGATGCTGCCTTTGCCGCCGATCGACGTGGCCACCGGCGCGCCGAGCAGGTGGGCGAGCGACGTCAACTCTTCCCAGGCCTCGGAGCGAACGACACCAGCTCCCGCCACGATGAGGGGACGCCGGGGCTTCAGTGAGAAGGCGAGCGAGCGACTTGACCTCGTCAGGCTCGGGTGAGGCACGCGAAAAGGGGTAGTGACTCGAGCTCTCGCCTCCGACGAGCGTGGCGTCGGTCTTGCCGCTCTGGACGTCGAAGCTAAGTCCGATGTGCGCTGCTCCCATCGCCCCCGTGGCGGCGGACCGAAAGGCTTCCCGAAGGGCTTCTTCGATCCGGCCCGGCGACTCCGGCATTCGGGTGAAGCGTGTGACCGGTCGAAACTGCGCACTCTGGTCGAGCTCCGTCAACGTGCCGCGACCACGGTCGGCGCGATCGATGTCCGTGGTGAGGCAAACGACGGGAGCCGAGGATCCATTGGCCTCGGCGAGACCCGGGAGGATGTAGGTTGCCCCGCCTCCGCTCGGTCCTTCGCAGACACCGATTTTGCCGCTCAGGCGCGCGTAGGCGTCCGCCATGTACGAGGCGGAGCGCTCGTCCCTCGTCAGGACGTGCCGCATTCCGTGGTCGAGATCGTGGAGTGCCTCGTAAAGGGGAAGGGTGGTATCCCCGCACAACCCGAAGATCACGTCGACACCCAGCCTGCGGAGCGTCTCGACCGTCTCGCTGCCACGCATCAGTTGAGTCCGAGCTCCCGCATCAGCGCTTCGACCTTCACGGACAGCTCACGCAGGTACGAGCGGGTCTCGTCCCCGTTGCGCCACCTCGGCCCGATCGCCGCTCTGACCGCCCACCTCTGAAACTCCGCATCCTGCCACGCGACGTGCATCGTCTCCTCGAGCTTCGCCACGATCGCCCGAGGGGTCCGCTTCGGCACGACGATCACCCGAAAGCCCCCGTAGACCAGGTCGAAACCCTCTTCCTGGAACGTGGGGACGTCGGGCACGAGGGCGTCTCTCTCCTCGGCCATGACCGCGAGCACGCGCAGCGACCCATCACGCACGTACGGAAGCGAGGCGGGAAGGCTGGCCACGTTGGCGTCCACCTCGCCTCCCAGGAGGGCTGCGAGCTGGGCACCCGAGCCGGCCTCGTAGGGGACGTGGGTCAGGTCGAGGCCGAGGGCGTTCTCCATGGCGCCGGCGTGCTGGTACCAGATGCCGCCGGTGCCCACGTTACCGACCTTGATGGTGCCGGGAGAGGCGAGTGATGTGGCGCGAAAAGACTCCAGGCTCTCGAAACGATCGGCGGGCACGATGAGAGCGCTCGGATGCTCGGTCACCATGCCGACGGGCTCGAAGTCTTCCCATCGAACCGGAGCCAACCCCTGGAACTCCAGGCTCAGGACGTCATAGGTGATGGTTCCGATGGTGTAGCCGTCGGGGCGGGCCGTCTTCAGGCGAATCAATCCCACCGCAGTGAGCCCCCCGGGAATGTTCTCGGTGAGGACGGGGATCCCCAGATGCCGCTCGAAAGACTCCATGAATCCTCGCATCGCCGCGTCCGTGGCACCCCCCGCGCCCCAGGGAATGATGTGCCGGATCTCGCTTCCCGGGCTCGGGAAGTCCTGAGCGGGCAGGAAGACGAGCAGCATCAAAGCCAGGATGTCGCGAATCATGAGCGCTCCGAGTCTAAGCGCGGAGGCCCTTCAAACGCCAGCACTCGGCGGTTCGCGCTAGAATCCTCCGGACAGGACCACAGAGCAGGGAACCCGCAACCAGGAAATAGATCAACGCAAAGACGCAGAGTCGCCAAGATCGCAGAGGTCTATTACTCTTCGCTTTCGGCGGCCTTTGCGCCTGAGGTGGCTCCTGGCAAGAGCGGTGCCTTAGTGCCCTGCTTCATAATTACGGTGACGCACCGAGAACGCCGAGGCGCCCGTATGGCAAGGCGCGAGGAGCGAATAATATCTGGATATATGACCGACGAGCAACGCCGCCAGACGGGATGCATCGGCGTTCGAATGCCACCGTAATTGTGAAACAGGGTACTTAGCTGGGTCGAGGGGACCTGAGACGGGAAAACGGGAACGAAACCAGGGACGGGCAGGGGCACGGGCTCGGGCTGGGGCAGGGGGCCCGCGGTGAAGCTACTGGATGCTGGATGCCGATGACCGATCGCATCCTCTATTTCGACTGCACGGGCGGCGTGAGCGGCGACATGACGCTGGGTGCGCTGGTCGATGTTGGGGTCCCTTTCAAGGCACTCGTGGCCGAGCTCGACAAACTCGGTGTCGACGGATTCCGCCTGCGTCGGAGCAAGGCGACTCGCGGAGGCATTCAGGGTACGCGCATCCGGGTGGAGACTCCCGGCGACCGCGGCCACCGTCACTTCGCGGACTTTCGGAAGATCATTCATCGAAGCCGCCTGTCCGCCGAGATCAAGGAGCGCTCGCTCCAGTTCATCGAGCGTGTGTTCGCCGCGGAGGCTCGGGTTCACGGGAAGCCCATCGAGAACATCCATCTGCACGAGCTGGGCTCTCTGGATACGCTGGTCGACGTGGTCGGGGCCGTCTCCGGTGTGTCCCTCCTTGGCGTTAGCGAGATCGTGAGCTCGCCGGTAAACGTCGGGAGTGGCTCGGTCACGACAGAGCATGGTCTGATGAGCGTTCCGACGCCCGCCACGGCACTGCTGTTGCGCAACGCGCAGGTCTTCTCCGACGACGACGGCTTCGAGCGAACCACCCCGACCGGAGCCGTCCTCGTGACCGGTCTCGCCCGTCGATTCGGCCCCTGGCCGGGCATGAAGCTGAAAGCGATCGGCTACGGCGTCGGCACCAAAGACCCGAAATACGGGAGAGCCAACGCTCTTCGCGTTGCGCTCGGCGAGCGCGTGGCGAGGACGCGGGAGCGCGTGGTCGTCATGGAGGCCACGATCGACGACATGAGCCCCGAGCTCACCGGGCATCTGCTCGAGAGGCTGCTCGAGGAAGGCGTTCTCGACGTCTACCTGACACCGGTTCAAATGAAGAAGAACCGGCCCGGTGTGGAGCTCACCGTAATCACCACGGTTGCGGGTCGGGATCGGGCGAGCGGCGTTGTCTTTGCGGAGAGCACCACGCTCGGTCTTCGAAGCTACGAGGTGGAGCGTGACGTTCTGGAGCGTCGCTGGGAGACAGTCAAAACGTCCTACGGCGACGTGCGGATCAAGGAAGGGCTGCTCGACGGCACGGTGGTCAACTGGGCGGCGGAGTACGAGGACTGTCGGAAGCTGGCGGCGCGTCGCGGCGTGACCGTCAAGCGGGTGCAGCAGGCGGCACTCGCCGCCTACGGCGCCCCGGGTAGCCAGGCAAGAAAAAAGAGGAGTTGAGGATGAGCGAAGAGACACCGACGAGTGAGTCCCCAAAGGCACCAGCGGAGGCGGAGTCCCCGAAAATCTCTATCAACCAGTTCGGAAAGATCGACCTTCGCGTCGCGAAGATCCTGGAAGCCTCCCGCATCGAAGGTGCGGACCGTGTACTGAAGCTGCGGGTCGATCTGGGAGACGAAGAGCGCCAGCTCGTGGCCGGCATCGCGATGTCGTATCAGCCCGAAGAGCTCGCCGGGAAATTCATCATCGTCGTGGCGAACTTGAAGCCGGCGCGCCTGCGCGGTGTCGAGTCGCAAGGCATGCTTTTGGCCGCGCAGACGGACGAGGGTCCGGTGCTGGCCGTTTTCGACGGTGAGGTCGCTCCCGGGAGCATCGTGAAGTAATGGTGAGACGTCCCGCGGCCGCAAGCATCCTGCTAGCGGTGCTCGTGGGCTCGTGCGAGCGGCCGGACGGCGAGTGGCAGGAGCTTCTGATGGCCGACCTGGCCGTTGCCGAGAAGCGCTGGTCCGGCATCCTCATCGAGTTCGGCTCGCCGGCCGCTCTGCCGTACCTCGGAGAGGGGTGGTCGCACGGCGAGACTTCGGAGGACGGCAGGGCGTTTCGTTGGACCACCGAGAGGACGGCCTCGTTCACGTTCGAGACGGACGGGGGCGGGCGCCGCATCGCCTGGCTCACGTGCGAGCCCTTCGTCTACGAAGCTGCCCCACCGCAGACACTCTCACTCGTCGTCAACGAGGTCGATATCGAGCCGATCGAGCTCCGAGCGGGGCGCGATCGCTACCCGTTCGAGTTGGAGGTCGCGGCGGGAACGAATCGCGTCGAGATGCGCTTCGCCTACGCCGGAGACCCGACCGCGAAGGCCGGGGCGGATCGACGACGGCTCGCAGCGGCCTTTTATCGTTTCGACGTCTCTCCCCCGGACGAAGATCCCGTTGCCGGCCGCCCGGGGCCGTTTGCGCTGGTTCGTCCTGCCGGGAGTGACCCGCCGGGTGTTTACCTTCCCGCTGGAGGATCGCTGGTCTTTTTTCTTCGGATTCCCGAGGGCTCATCCCTCAGGGTCACGGGTGGCGCCGAGGCACCGGTCGATCTGAGAGCTCCCGCCGGGAGTCGCCTTGCCGTCGAAGTGCGAACGGCGTCGGGGCGTCAGCTCGTCGAGACTCTGGAAGCGCGGGCTTCCGGCGACGTCCTGCTTCTCGAAACGAAGCTTGATGCGGTTTCCGGCGAGCCCGCGGAAGTGGTCTTTCGGGCAGAAACGGACGGCCTTTGGGTCCGTCCCGAGCTCCAGGCACCCGTAGCACGAGAGCGGCCTCGTCGGCCTCGTGAGAAAGAGGAGCGCGACCGCCTCGCGGCTCGAACCTCCGAGCTCAATATGCTCTTCGTCGTGCTCGACGGCGCGACCCCTCTCCGCATGAGTCTTCACGGATACGAGAAGCCAACCACGCCGGCGATCGACGCTCTCGGTGAGGGCGGTGTCGTTTTCACCACGGCGGTTACGCAGGCGGTCTACACGATTGCTTCGATGGGATCGCTCCTCACCGGACAGTATCCGGAGCGACATCAGAGTGTCTCGTTCGCGGACCGGCTGCCGGAGAGCGCGGTCACCGTCCCCGGCCTGCTCACGACGTCCGGCGTGCGAACGACCGCTTTCGCCGGAAACGCGGTGGTCTCGTCGAAATTCGGACTCGACCGCGGTTACGAGTCCTTCCAGGCCGCCTGGGAGCTCGACAGCTACGCGGGACGCGGTGATTCGGTGTTGCAGCTGTTCGATGCCTGGCTCTCGAAGCGTACCGACCAGCGCTTCTTCGCCTACGTTCATTTCAAGGAGCCTCATTTTCCCTACAACCCTCCTCCTCCGTACGACCGGCGTTTCGGAGCTCCGACGCTGTTTCCGGAAGGTATCCACGTCTGGGCCGACGTGAACCGGTACAACATCGCCGCGGCGGAGGGCGAAACTCCGGACGACGACGTGATCCGGCGCATCCGGGCGCTCTATGACGGAAACATGGCTTACGCCGACCATCTCGTCGGTGAGCTCTTGTCTCGTCTCGACGCGCTGGGGTTGCGGGAGACGACGATGGTGGTCCTGACCGCGGACCACGGCGAGGCGATGTTCGAGCATCGATTCTTCGGACACAACACGCAGCTCTACGAGGAGAGCATTCGCGTGCCTCTCATCGTGAGCATCCCCGGCCTCACACCGCGACGTGTCGAGACGCTCGTCGAGCTTCTCGACCTTGCACCGACAATCCTGGAGCTCATGGGGCTGGGCGGTCATGAAGCGATCCAGCAGATGCAAGGCCGAAGTCTCCTCCCCGCTCTTCTTGGAGAAGAGGGCACCGGGGGCGATCGGGTTGCTTTCTCCCGCACGCTCTGGGACAAGCCCCGCTACAGCGCTCGCACCGAGGACGTGAAGCTCATCTGGGACAGTCGCACCGGGGATCAAGAGTTCTATCGACTGGACGAGGATCCCGCCGAGCTCGAGAGCGTTATCGAAGAGGAGCCCATCGTTGCCGGCGTGGCTCGGCACGATCTGTTCCGATGGCTGCG
Source organism: Candidatus Marinacidobacterales bacterium (assembly GCA_965237685.1). Taxonomy (GTDB): domain Bacteria; phylum Acidobacteriota; class Vicinamibacteria; order Marinacidobacterales; family SMYC01; genus CBDEGF01. The sequence goes on along the minus strand of CBDEGF010000001.1, from coordinate 268,197 downwards.
GGAACAGGAGCACCTGCGCGCCGCTCCACCGGACTGCGCGATCCTTTCCGAGGACGAATCTCGAGCGATGGAGGCGCTGGGGTACACCGCGGCGGCCAACTGCCATGCGGATGCGGCGGAGCGCGGGAACACGAAGCGATGATCGACTCACACGCTCACCTGGAGATGGACCGCTTCGACGGCGATCGTGATGACGTCATGGCCCGAGCGCGCGAGTCGGGCGTGGAGACGGTTCTTTCGCTCGCCATGATCGACGAGGACGGCTCGTATCTGAAGGCACTCGATGTCGTGGATCGCTACGGGCTCTACACAGCGGTCGGCTGTCACCCGCACGACGCGAAGATCTTCGAGGCGCGGGGCGGCGAGAGGCTCGTCAGGGAGCTCGTGGACCGCCCGCGCCTCCTCGCGGTGGGGGAGATCGGCCTCGACTACCACTACAACTGGTCGCCGCCCGACGTGCAGCAGGATGTCTTTCGGCGTCAGATTCGACTGGCCCGCGAGCTCCAGCTCCCCATCATCGTCCACCAGCGGGAATCCGAACAGGATCTGATACCGATTCTCGACGAGGAGCGCGCTTCCGAGGTCGGAGGCGTGCTCCACTCCTTCACCGCCGACCGCGCGACCGCCGAGGCGGCCATCGAGCGGGGCTTTTTCATCTCGTTCTCCGGAATCCTCACCTTCAAGAGCGCTGAGCCGCTGCGTGAGGTGGCGCGGGCTCTGCCGCTCGACCGTCTGCTGGTCGAGACCGACAGCCCCTACCTGGCACCGGTGCCGCATCGGGGCAAACGAAACGAGCCGGCCTTCGTCCGGGAAACGGCCTCCTGTCTCGCCGAGCTGAAACAGGCCAACCTGGAGGAGGTGGAGCGCGCCACCGACGAGAACTTCCGACGGGTGTTCAAGTTATAGATGTGTGAGCGCCCTCACCCGGCCGCACTTCGTGCACCAGTCGCCGTCGGGCAAGCACCCTCACCCGGCCGCACTTCGTGCGGCCACCCTCTCCCTTCCAGGGAGAGGGAAACCGGAGCGACGGCTTCGCCGTCGGGCTTCCTTACGTTGCCCGAAGGGTCGAATTTCGTAATAATCTAGGCCGACATGGCAGATAGTTCGTTCGACATCGTCTGCAAAATAGACTTGCAAGAGGTCCGCAACGCCGTTCAGCAGGCAACGAAAGAGATCGCGACTCGTTTCGACCTCAAGGGATCCGGAACGGCGATCTCGGTCTCGGGCGACGACGGCTCACTCGAGCTCACCTCCTCGGACGAGTACAAGCTGAAAAGTGCTCTGGACGTCCTCGAAACGAAACTGGTCAAGCGCAAGGTCCCTCTCAAGGCCTTGCAGAGAGGCAAGATGGAGTCGGCCCTTGCGGGGACCGTGCGCCAGTCCATCCATTTCCAGAGCGGCATTCCAATGGACAAGGCCAAAGAGATCGTCAAGATGGTGAAGGGCACCAAGCGCAAAGTGCAGGCTTCGATCCAGGGAGATCAGGTTCGCGTGAGCGGCAAGAAGAAAGACGATTTGCAGTCCATCATGAGCCTGCTTCGCGAGTCCGATCTGGACATCGAGATGCAGTTTACGAACTACCGGTAGCGACTGAGGGAACATGCCATCGCCTGAAACCAGCCCATCCACTCAGCCCACGCTCCGCCTGGACGACATCTTCGGAAGCGTCCAGGGGGAGCTCGATCTCGTCGAGCGCATCATCCGCGAAAAGGTCGAGAGTCGACTGGAGCTCGTCGAGAGCAGCTCCCGGTACATCTATCGCAGCGGCGGCAAGAGGGTACGTCCGGCGCTGCTCCTGCTGGCGGCCAAGGCTTGCGACTACCGCGGACCGCATGCTCCGGCCTTCGCGGCGATTACCGAGTTCATCCACACCGCGACGCTCGTGCACGACGACATCGTCGACGAGGCGGCGATGCGCCGCGGTCAGAAATCGGTGAACTCGCTGCTCGGCAACGACATCACTGTGCTGCTCGGCGACTACCTGTACATTCGCTCCATCGGGCTGGCGGTCGACATCGGGAACTTGAAGATTCTCGACCTCATCTGTGAGATTACGCTCCGGATGATCGAAGGCATGATTCAGGAGCTCGTGCGGGGCGGTGCGGTGGACCTCACCGCGGAAGAGCACCTCGAGATACTCAAGCGCAAGACCGCGTACCTCTTCTTCGGCTGCGCGCGGATGGGCGCATCGCTGGCCGAGGCGCCTACCGAGGTGGAGGAGGCCCTGGGCGAGTACGGGATGAACATGGGGATGGCTTTTCAGGTCGCCGACGACCTTCTCGATTTCACCGCCGAGGAGGAAGTGCTCGGCAAGCCGGTTCTTTCCGACCTCAAGGAAGGGCACGTGACACTGCCCATCATCTACGCGCTCCAGGAGGAGCCGCGCGCGGTGCCGACGGTGGAAGCGGTTCTGGACCGACGGGTTATCGACGAGGTGAGCCGGAAGGAGATTCTGGATCTGGTGCGGCGCAACCGCAGCCTGGATCGCGCCCGCCAGGTGGCCGAGGACTACGCCGCGAAGGCAAAGGAGTGCCTCAACCGGGCTCCGGACTCGGCGCACAAGGAGTCGCTTCTCGCGCTGGCCGACTACGTCATCGATCGCCAGCACTAGGCTGCTGCAAGCGTCTGCAGCCTGCCGAGCGGCAGCCAACGCGTCTGCCGCGAGACCGGCCCGAATGGGCCGACAGCACCTGGGCGCCGAGCGAGGAGCGAGGCGCGCGAGTGAGCCGAAGAGGCGAGCGAGCACTGTTACAGGTAATGCTGCCTCGCTACACCAGCCTCGCCCTTCCGTCCTATCGCCACGTCCCGGGAGAAACACCCCACCCGGAACGAGACCCGGCGGGCCACAGCTTCGGCCGGACAGAGTCTCTTCCTGACCACCTGGCTATCGACGATTGGTCTCGCAACGAGACCTATCTCTACGGAATCGACCTGTTCAACCACGGCTTCTACTGGGAAGCGCACGCGGAGTGGGAGCGGCTCTGGCAGGTGGCGGACGGTGAGCTTTCCCGCGGGCTGCGGGCTCTGATTCAGCTCGCCGCCGCCTGCGTCCAGGCACGCAAGGGAAACAGGGAAGGCGCCCGCAAGCTTGCCGCTCGCAGTCGAAAGGGACTCGAGGGTATTCGAATGGGTGGCCGCACGAGCTTACTCGGCCTCGAGCTGGATGCGCTCGGGGAGGTGCTCGCACAGGTGGAGACGGGGGAGGGAGAAGAACAGTTAACCCCGAACCGAAATTGAGTGCCCTGCTTCATAATTACGGTGACGCACCGAGAACGCCGAGGTGCCCGTCTGGCAAGGCGCGAGGAGTGAATAATATCTGGATATATGACCGACGAGCAACGCAGCCAGACGGGATGCATCGGGGTTCGAATGCCACCGTAATTGTGAAACAGGGTACTAAAGTCTCGGTCGGCATCGCCGGCGCCGAGCTGCTCCTGGAGCCGTTTGGCAGCACGTTGGCAGATCACAGAATTTCGGATCGGGGTTAAAGCTCGTCGTGTCTGTCGGTTAGGTCCGATCCAGGCCTGTGCTATACTCGGAAGGCTGTCGAGAGAACCGTGCATCCGCTACACGGGGCGTGATTTGGCGCGACGCAACTCCCCTCGAGTGACGTGCTTCGCCCTGACCCTGCAGCCCGTTTGCCGAGCATGATCAAACCGAGCATTCTGGTCGTCGACGACGAGGAGTCCATTCGAAAAACGCTCCGCATGGCCCTCGAATACGAGGGGTATGACGTGGTGGAAGCCTCCTCCGGCAGCGAGGCGATCGAGCTCTGCCAGAAGAACCCGCCGGACCTCACGTTTCTCGACATCAAGATGCCGGGAATGGACGGCCTCGAGGTGCTCGAGCAGATGAGGGACCTGTCGCCGGCAGTCCAGGTGATCATGGTCAGCGGTCACGGCAACGTGCAGACAGCGGTGCAGGCAACGAAGCTCGGTGCCTTCGATTTCATCGAGAAGCCGCTCACGACGGAGCGGGTGCTGGTGGCGGTTCGAAACGCTCTCGAGCGCAAGGAGCTCGAGGAGGAAGTCGGGCGGCTGAGGCTTCGCTTCGAGCGCCACTATCAGATGGTGGGCTCGTCTGGAGCGATGGACGGGGTTCGAGAATCGATTCGGCGCTCCGCCCCTACCAACGCCACCGTGCTCATTACTGGTGAATCGGGCACCGGCAAGGAGCTGGTGGCGCGCGCCATCCACGCGAACAGCAATCGTGCGAGAGGTCCCTTCGTGCAAGTGAACTGTGCCGCCATCCCGGAAGATCTCATCGAGAGCGAGCTCTTCGGTCACGAGAAGGGATCCTTCACCGGCGCCACCGCGAAACAGATCGGCAAGTTCGAGCAGGCGCATCGAGGGACTATTTTTCTCGACGAGGTGGGGGATATGAGTGCTCGCACCCAGGCCAAGGTGCTGCGCGTGCTGCAGGAGGGTGAGGTCGAAAGGGTCGGCTCGGCGAGGACCACGAAGGTCGACGTGCGCGTCATCGCGGCGACGAACAAGGATCTGAAAAAGGAGATCGAGGAGGGGAACTTTCGCGAGGACCTGTTCTTTCGTCTTTCGGTGATTCCCATTTCGACTCCGGCACTCCGCGAGCGCAGCGACGACGTTTTGGATCTCATCAAGCACTTCATCGATTCCTTCGCCGATGAAGACAACCTGCGCAAGAAGCAGTTCTCGGAAGAAGCGCTGGCGCGGCTGAAGACCCACACCTGGAAAGGAAACGTCCGCGAGCTTCGAAACACCGTCGAGCGCGTGCTCATCATGTCGCTGGGGAACACGATTGGCGTCGAGGACCTGCCGGACGGCATTCGCTACGGCGAGCAGTCGTCGAGTGCGGACTTGAGCGCCGCCACCTTGAAGGAGTTCAAGGAGACGAGCGAGCGAGCGTTTCTCGTGCAGAAGCTCCGGGGGAACAGCTGGAACATCTCCCAGACCGCCCAGGTCATCGGCACGCCGCGCAGCAACCTCTACAAGAAGCTCGAGCAGTACGAGATCTCGCAGGAGACGGATGGATAAACGCGGGCCGGTTCAAACAAGCCGGAGAAGTTGCGCGTGCGGCGAAGGGAGCGCATAATCCATGTGCCTGTCCGAGTCTTCCAGATGGTCGCTGGTTTCTTCGCGGCTTCGGCCACGGCGAGACGAGAGGAAAGTCCGAACTCCACAGGGCAGTGTGCTGGCTAACGCCCAGTCCGGGTGACCGGAAGGAAAGTGCCACAGAAAACATACCGCCGAGCCGCCTTTCGGGGCGGTGGTAAGGGTGAAAAGGTGCGGTAAGAGCGCACCGCCTGGGTGGTGACATCCAGGGCACGGTAAACCCCACACGGAGCAAGACCAAATAGGGAAGCGTCAGAGGGTGGCCCGCCCGAAGCTTCCGGGTAGGTCGCTCGACCGCACGAGCAATCGTGTCGGCTAGATAAATGACCATCGCCCCGGCAGGAGGCGACTCCCGAGGGGAACAGGATTCGGCTTACGGAGGGCTCGGACAGGCTTACGACTTTTTGCGTCCAAAAATCCGCTTGATGCCGGCCAGGGCTCCGAGAGATTTCTTGTCCCCGAGCTTCTCCTGGATATCCGGGTTGTCAGGGTCGTACGTGGCGGCCTGCTGGTAGTACTTCTGGGCGCGCGTCGTCATCCCTTTTTGCTCGTAGAGGAGTCCGAGCCCGAAGTGACACTCGGCATCGAACTGGTCGATCTTGAGCGCTGCCTGGAAGTGCTCCTCGGCCTCCTTCATCCACTTGGGGTTCTTCATCAAGGCCTGCGCCAGGAGCTTGCGGTACTGGATCTTGTCGGGGTTGAGTCGGACGGCTTCCCGGAAGCTCTGGATGGCATCGAAGAAGGCCTCTTCGTCGAAATGCCGTTTGCCTTCGCGAAAGCGGTCTTCCGCGGAGCGTTTCGTCGCCGCTTCCGCGACGTCGTCGGCCGCTTTTTGAGCCTCCTCTTGTTCGGGCGTCTTCGCCCCTTTGTCCTTCAGTGAAGAATCGTAGCGCCGGCGGTCGAGGGGAGCCGAGAGCGTCTGATAGGCGTGGGTGATCTTCACGAAGAGCTCTTCGAGCATGTGGTGCACTTCCTGAAGATGCGGCGAGTGATGCCGGTCGGGGTGATACTTCTTGGCCATCAAGTAGTAGGCCTTCTTCACCTCCGTTTCGTTCGCGGCCTGTGTGATCCCAAGGAGCTCGTAGAGCGAGCCGTCCGCGAGCGAGGCGTGCTTGTGAACGATGTCTTCGCGGACCGCCAGCTCCTCCGGGCTCGGCCCCTCCGGTGCCGCGGCCGAGCCCGACAGCGGAGCGGCCGGCTCCGGTTTCGGAACCTCTGCATTGACTGGCTGAGGTGCCGGAGTCGGTGGAGGTGGCGAAGGCATCGGTGCGACGCGCTCGGGAGGTAGCGGTGCCTTGGCGGCCGGTTTCGACGGAGGTGGTGGGACGGTAGCTACTTCGGCCACCGGTCCGCGCGACACACTCGCCTCGGGGCGTGTGGCTCCCGAGAACTCCAGCACACCCGCCGACACCAGTCCGTAGATGCACCGCAGCGTCTCGTCTTCGCCCAGCGGGCTGATAGCCATGATATCCGCGATGCTGCTACTTCCGTCACAGCGTGAATGGATGAAACCCTCCTCGCTGCTCAAGCTGTTGAGTTGCTGGAAGAGAAGCAATGGATTCTCGGCAGGGGACAGGACGCCGTTCGTATCTCCGACCGCCCTGCGAATCGTTTCCATATCGTCCATCCGCCGAATGCCCTCGAGGATGATGTCGGCGGTGGAGAGGTTGAGAACGATGTCCTGGTCGACCGGGTCCTCGTGCTGCTCGAACCGGTACTGGCCCTCGTGCCAGTCGAAGAGCGAATAGATGATGGCCTCGATCTGGCCCACCACCTTGCTTTCCATCGTCTCGGCATCGCAGCAACCGAGCTCGACGAGGGTGCGGCCGAAGCGGTGGCCCGTCTGCTTCATGCGCTCGGAGGCTTTCGCGAAAATCTCGCGATCGATCATGCCACTTCGAATGAGGAACTCGCCCAGCCGGTCCGTCTCCACGTCGGAGTTGGCGAAGATCATCGACCCTTTCTTGAAGTAGATGCGCTTGTGCACGCCACCCTTGGACAGGTGGACGATGCCGCTCTTGCGACCCACGTACAGGGTGCGGATGGTGTCCGCCAGAGTTTGTTGGGTGAGCTCTCCTTGCACTCGATTCGGCTCCGGATGGCTCCCGCGATGGGGTGAGGGCCGTAACCCTTTGGATCCTAACACATGCCGGGGATTCGCTGCGAGCAGCCGGGCGAGATCTGTCAAGACCATGCTGAGATCTCGTCGAGCAGCCTCTCGTGATTGACGATCTCGGGGTGCTGCCCCTAAACTATTGTCCGTGGGACGCTTGTCGGGGGGGAAATAGTATTTGGCACACTATCTGGTAACAGGAGGCGCGGGATTCATCGGCTCCTATCTGGTCCGGTTTCTCCTGGAGCGAGGAGAGAAAGTCCGGATCCTGGACAACTTCTCCACCGGCTTTCGCGAGAACCTGGACGAGGTACAGAACGACATCCAGGTCGTAGAGGGCGATTTGAGGTCGGCGGAGCGGGTCGCGGATGCGGTCGAAGGCGTGGACTACGTCCTGCACCAGGCGGCCATTCCGTCCGTTCCTCGATCCGTGAAAGAGCCTCTTCCCAGTCACGAGACCAACGCGAGCGGAACCCTCTTTTTGCTCGAGGCGTGCCGGCGCGCAAACGTGCGGCGGCTCGTCTACGCGTCGTCGTCCTCGGTGTACGGCGCTAGTGAAGAGCTTCCGAAGGTCGAGGACATGCGGCCGGAGCCCCTGTCACCCTATGCGGTCTCGAAGCTCTCGGCGGAGCAATATTGCATCGTCTATCACCGGCTCTACGGTCTCGAGACGGTCTCGCTGCGCTACTTCAACGTGTTCGGCCCTCGACAGGACCCGAGCTCTTCCTATTCGGGTGTGGTGAGTCGTTTCATGGATGCACTCGCAGCAGGCGAGCGACCCACCATCCACGGCGACGGGACTCAGACACGAGACTTCACGTTCGTCGACAACGTCGCCGAGGCCAACTATGCCGCTTCTCGGCGCGAGGAGGTGGCCGGTGGCGTGTACAATATCGGTTGTCGCGAGAGAACATCCATCAACTTCCTCTGGACGACCATGGCGGAGCTCGCTGGCTCGTCCCTCCAGCCGGAGTACGCCCCTGCGCGTGCGGGCGACGTACTTCATTCGCTCGCGGATATCTCGGCGGCCGAGCGCGACCTTGGCTACGTGCCCGCGGTCGACCTGAAGGAAGGGCTCGAGAGAACCCTGTCGTTCTACAACGTCATCTAGCGGCTAGTGCCTAGTGCCTAGAAACATCATGAACGTCGAGCGCCGGACGCTCCTGCGGATCCTGGGCGGCTGGCTCGGTTTGTCCGCGCTGGTCTGGGGCCTCGCCGCCGTCAAAGTCGCAAGCTCCATCGTCCCGGAGGGTCCTCCGGTTGCTGGCAAACAGGTTCGGCAACGATCGTCGCCGGCGAGCTCGAGCGTCGCCTTTCCGGACCGGGTGGGGCGCGGCGAAACGCTCTCCGACGTACTTCTCCGAAACGGGTTTTCCGCCGCGGAGGTGCACGAAGTGGCCCGCTCTCTCTCCGGCGTGCTCGATCTCCGGCATCTGAGGGCCGGAGATGCGATCGACGTGGTCTACGGACTGGACGGGGAGGCGGAGACGATCCGCATCGAACGAGGGCCGCTCGCCGTCGTGGAAGCGGTGAACCGGAGTGGAGACTGGAGTGCACGCGCGCGCGAGCGGGAAGTGGAGAGGAGAGACGTAGCGCTTTCGGGAACGCTCCGGGGCAATCTGTTCACCAGCATGGCTCGTCTCGGGGAAAGTGCTCCACTCGTCATCGCCTTTGCCAACATCTTCGCCTGGGATTTCGATTTCTACACCGAGAGCCGTGAAGGGGATCGCTTCGCTCTCCTGGTGGAAAAACTCTACCACGACGGCACGTTCATCGGATACGGAGAGCTCAAAGCGGTGCGCTACCAGGCCTCGGGACGCATGTTTTCGGCCTACCTCTACGAGGATCCGGAAGGCGCCAAGGACTACTACGACCCGAACGGCAACTCGATGCGGAAGTCCTTCCTTAGGGCACCACTCGAGCTCGAGCGGATCAGCTCCCGCTTCTCCTACAGCCGGCTACATCCGGTCCACAAGCGTCGAATGCCTCACCTCGGCGTCGACTATGCGGCGCGAACGGGCACACCGGTCTTTTCGGTTGCGAACGGTGTCGTCGTGGAGCGCGGCAGGCGGGGCGCTTCCGGGAACCTCGTCTCGGTCCGACACGCCAATGGATATGTCTCGAAGTATCTTCATCTCTCGCGCTTCGCGCGCGGGCTGCGCGTGGGGCAGGCGGTTCAACAGAAGCAGGTGATCGGATACGTCGGAGCGACGGGTGCCGTCACCGCGCCACACCTGGATTTCAGGCTGCACCTCAACGGGAAGCCGGTGAACCCCCTGACCCAGATCTTTCCGCCGGGCCCCCCGGTCGCCGAGGCCCACCGGGCGGAGTTCGATCGGATCAAGGTCGTTTTTTCCGAGAGACTGGATTCGATCGCAGAGCGGCGCCGTGTAGTGGATTAGCAGCTACTACTGCGGCGCTTCGGACCGGTAACGTGTGAGGTCGGCCTCCCAGGCCATCTGGAACTGCTGGTAGTCCAGCCCGACGACTTCCTTCAGCCCCTCGTCCATCGTGCGCTTCGCGCCCAGCAACTCGAGGATGCGAACGATCGATTCACGGCCTTTGCGCGCCATCAGGTATTCGACCGCGGAAAGCGACTCTGCGTAGGCGAGTACAGCCCGGTCTCGAGAGTAGCTCGTTAGCGGACCTTCGAGGCTCCACAAGGGAACGAGCGCGTCCAGAGTCTTGGCGAGCCTCAGGCGCTCGCCCTGCTCGGCCGAGCTCCTGCCCTCGCGCATTTGAGCAAGCCCCTCGTGAAACCAGGAGGGACAGTTCCCCTGGGTGCGCGCGCGGACGAAGCTGTGAGTGAGCTCGTGCCGCACCAGCTCCGTGAGCCGCGTCGTCATCCCGCTCACCCCTTCCACCGGTATGCGGATCTCTCCGTCGTTGAGCGCCGAGGCCCACGAAGGCGCGTGAGCAGCGTCGTGAAACTCCCGGCTCGTGTAGATCGTGACCGGGATCGGGCTTCGCGGCGAGAATCGAAGCTCGCGAGCCAGATCGTAATACTCCCGGTCGAGGGCCGCGGCCACGGCGGTGCCGATGTTCTCGTCGACCGCGCCATCGTAGCGAATCACGAAATTCGGTCGCTCGGCCTCGTTGAAGCTGACATCCTCGGTGTTCTCGCGAAGCGCCTTCTTCAGCTTGTACAGAACGCCCGAGCTGGGAGCAATCTCCAAGGCTCGATGCCACTCCCGAATGGCGAACGCCGTCCGTCCGCGCGCGTAGTAGACGTCACCCAGCTTCGCGCGCACCTCGCCGTTTCCGGGCTCGATCCGCTTCGACTGCTCGAGGTGTCCTTGAGCCGCGAAGAGCTCCCCCTCGGCAACGTAGAAATCGGCGAGCTCCAGCCGCACGAGAACGGAGTCGGGCGCTTGCGCCACCGCGCGACGGTAGAGCCAGAGGGCCTGCTCGGTATCTCCCGCGTATTTCGCTTCGCGTGCAGAGTTCAGCGTCGGTGTGGCAGTGGCGTTTCGAAACCCCCGCGGTTCGGATACCGGCTCGGTATCGACCGGCTCTTGGGCTTCCACGCGCTCGAGCAAAGCACGTGGGAACCCGAACACACCGCCGTTTCTTTCGTAGAAGATCTGGTCAGCGTCTTCCCAGAAGCGCTCGACAACGATCTGGCGCCCGTTCTTCAGAAAGAGGATCTGCTCCGATGCCTACGCGGTGCTCGCCCAGAGGACGACCGTCACCAGTGCGCACACCAGCGGTTGCATCAGGGGACGGGAATCCGCCTCGAAGAGAACCTTTTTCATTGTTGGTTCGGGCTCAACCCGTTCGGGAGAAAGCTGCTTCTAGTGTACAGGATCGTCGCCCGTAGTGCTTACCCTTAACCTCTAACTCTCCAGAAGTGTGAATTCCGTTCACGTTGCGCGAGTCGCTGATCGGAGCCTCGTTTCGAGCCCGAGCCCGTGCCCCAGCCCGAGCCCGTCTCCTTCGCCAGGAATCGGCACGGACGCTACCCGGCTCATCGGGCTCAGGCTCGGGCTCGTTTACGGGCACGGGACCCGTCGCTTTCAGGTCTACCTGGCTAACCCTTAGCGCATAAGGCGGGACAAGGCGATCGGGGCCGCGTCGCCGGTTCGAACCGTCGCCGGGACCGAGCCGATGGCGCTTCGGGCGGACTCCCGCGAATCGAAGAGCCCCCACACAACGCGATAACAGGAGCGACCCTGCACCTCGGTAGGGAGCAGGTAGAGCTGGCTGGCGCTGCTTGCGGCGTCGACCACACGGCCCACGTTGCCCTCATCGCAGTACAGGCCGAGGGCGATTGTCACCTTCCCCGAGCCCGTTGTCCTCAGCTCGCTCATGAAGGCGCTCGCCGCCCGCGAGTACTGGCCTGTGCGGAGCAGGTCCCGCCCGGAGCCGCCGCCGGGCGGCGGGGGTGGCGGCGTGGGTCGCGCGGTCGTGGTCGTCGGACGCTTGGGCGGTGGCGGGCGCGGACTCGTGCCTCCGGTGCCGGTTGGTGCGGTTCCCTTGGGAGTCGGCGGCCGGGTACCGGGTGATGTACCGGCCTTCGGGGGCGGCGCTGTCGACGTCGTCGTCGCGGAGCCGGAAGGCGGTGTCGTGGTCCCGGCGCTCTGGGGGTTCGTCCCAGGAGTTCCTCCCGCCGATCCGACGGACGCCGGCGGGCTCGGGCTGCCGCCCTTGGCGACGGGCGCACCTCCGGGGGGTGTCGTGGTCGTTCCCGCACTCGACCCCGCATCCTCCGGGCGAACCATGGGCCAGACGAAGTAGTACACCGAACCGGCCGCGGCGGCCACGAGCACGAGGACGGCCGCCAGCTTGACCACCATGGCGATGATGCCGGAGGAGGAGGAGCCCCCTTTGCGGCGTGGTCGTGGGGGCCGCCGTGCCCCGCCGTCCGGGATATCCGGCTCCGGTTCATCGATCAGGAGTTGTGAGGATCCGGGTGTGGGCTCCGACGTCCCGAAGTCGCTCGGGGGCGGTGGCTCGAACGCCGGAGGTGGCGATGGCGCGGGATCGAACACCGTTTTGTCCGCCCCGGGCATGTCTTTGGCGGAGGGAGGCGCCTCGAAAGGTGGCGGTGCGGCCGGTTGTTCGAGCCCCACCGTCGCGACGCCCCCCGGGCTCGGCGCGGCCACCGATGCGTCGAAGATCGTGCTCCCGGCCGGCGGCACGGCCGGCGGCATCGAGAACGCGTCCGGCGGCGCAGCCGGCTGCCCGTGACCTTTGTCGAGCACACCAAGGATGGTTGCGGCGGCGAGGATCTTGCTCACGTCGAACTCTCCGAGGCTCGACACCGAGGCGATTTGCTTTACCGTCTTCACTCCGTCGGCGAGCTCCAGCACGTCTTTGGATGCGTCGTCCGCCTGGGCCTGCTGGATGAAATCCGACAGTGACGTTCCTGGTCCAAGAACGGCCTCGAGAGAACCGAGCTGGCGGAGTACCCACTCGCGATCCTGAATGCGTCGGATACTGTTGAACAAGAGTCGCGCCGTGGAGAGATCCAGGTCGATGGCTCCCTTCGGCAGAGACTTCGTGGCGAACTGGTAGGTTCCTTCCTTCCAGGCGTAGAGGTCCGTGAGGATTTTCTCCACCTTCAAGCGCGCCGCATCGGCGAGCTCGCGCTGCGATATGTAGCCGAGCTCCGTCAGCACTTTCGCGAGAGGATTCCCCGGCGACACCCGCGCTTGCGCGACCTGCATCTGGTCCGGCCCGAGCTTGCCTTCCTCGACCAGGATGGAAGCCAGCTGGTCCTTGGGGTCGTTGGACGCAGCGAAGAGGATCTGGCCTTCCCGAAAATAGACGGCCTTCTGAAGTGGAGCTCGTTCCAGTTTGAGGGATCCGGTCACCGTTCCCCGATGAAGCTCCATGAGGAGGTCCAAAACGGACTTTTCGCTCAGGCTTCCGCTTTCTTTGTCTTCCATCAACTGGTGAGCGGGTGTGTTGTGCCCTCGCTTGGCTGTCCCGACGCCGGACTAGGTGAGGGTAGATGGCGGCGAAACTTCAACCACAACATTACATACTAGCACAAAACTCCGCTTTCAATCTACGTGTGGCCGCTCCGCTGCCAGGCAAACGACGGGGGCGACCACCCTTGTTGACACCTGTCACGCTTTGTTGTCAGTTCCAAGTTCTTGATTTTGTGGTCTTTTGTCAATCGGTCGTTGTTTGCCGACAACGGTGGTTGACACATCGATACCCTCGACGTCACTTCGAATCCATCGCACCACCGCTGTATCTCGCCTCAAGTCTTTTGCGTGGACAAGCTTACACGATTCAACCTTCGGTGCACTCGCACATGGCCCGCTCCTTGCCATAGCTGAAGTCAGTTGGAAACACCGAATCGACTGCCCGGCTAAGCACTAGGTCGGTCGAGGGAGCGAAAGGAGGTGAGAGCCGCAGCAGAGGTTCTCCCGTGTCTAACGTGTCTCTGGTCGGTGTGTCGTTGCGACGATGGTCGCATACGGCGCGCCAAGCGATTGGAAGGGAAAGGGGACGTCCGCCTACAATTTTTGCATTGAGCGCAGGTTCTCTTGTCACGGCGGAGAGCGTGACGCAGGAGAAAAATCCACCCCGCACGGTCGACCTCAACCGGGCGCAGATCGAGGAGCTTGTGGCGCTCCCGGGGATCGGCGAGATCGTTGCCAGACGGATCGTCACCTATCGGGAGGAGGTCGTCGTGCTCGGTTCGACCGGACGGGTCCGCGTTGCCAGATTTCGGAAAGGAAAGTGGGAGCATCAATGACGGGCTCCGCGAAGAGTGAAGAGTGAAGAGTGAAAGGAGAAGAAACAGAATGGATGCCAATTTCTACGAACCAAAATATCCTGGCGGCAAGATCCTCGCATTTGCCGATGTCATGCGAATGCGGCGCGTCGATGGAGTTTCGACAACATCGAGCGTTCCGGGTGCACACGGTACTGGCGGGTCGGGATGTGGAGCTGAGTGTGGTTTACGCTCAGTGCTGTGAGTGTCGTCAAGGCAAGTATCCGCTGCTGGAAGAGATGCGGGTGGACCAGGAGGGATTCACGCAAGCCTTACAAGAGTTGTCGCTGTTGGCAGGAGTGATCGAACCCTACCGCTCGGCGAGCGAGCAATTGCTGCGAAAGTTCACCGGGGTGGTCGTGAGCTCCGAGAAGATTCAAAGCTTGGTAGGCACCGATGGGAAAAAGGCGGAGGGTTTTTCGAAAGAGCCTGCGAACGAGGTGGAAGCTGGAACGGGCAGACGCCATAAGGGACCGCTGTACATAGGGATAGACGGCGGGATGGTATTCGTGGACGGCCGCTGGCAGGAAGTCAAGCTAGGCTGCCTTTATACCGAGCAAGGGCGTGTGCAGAGCAAGCTCGGACGCGGAGAGTTGACCGAACGACAGGTCGTAGGGGTTCGAGGTAGCCCCGAAGCACTCGGCGAGGTTTTGTGGCCTCGCTCTTGCTCAATGGGGGCGGAGTCTCGCAAGGTCGTCATCCTGGGTGACGGTGCGCCGTGGATTTGGAATCTTGCGGAGGAGCTGTTCACCGATCGAGTCGAGATCCTTGATTGGTATCACGCCGACGAGAATATCAGCCCTGTGGCACGGGTGGTTTTCGGCGAAGGCACCGACGAAGCCGCACAGTGGCGCAAATCGCAACTCGACCGTCTATACGAAGACGCCGTGGATGAGGTGATCGAGGGTTTGCGGTTTCTGAAAAAGCGTCATCGTTCCAAAGACGAAGAGATCGACAAGCTCACCGGCTACCTCGAGAGAAACGGGCATCGAATGAAATACAGAACGTTTCGACAAAGCGGCTACTACATCGGCAGCGGTGCCGTGGAAAGTGCCGTGAGCCACGTTATGCAACAAAGGATGAAGCGAGTCGGGATGAGATGGCACGCCGCTGGGGCCGATGCAATGCTCGCGCTGCGCTGTGTCTTCCGAAGCACGGGCGCCTGGGATTCGTTCTGGAACTATCGAAAACAGGTCGCATGAACGGAAGTCGATTGCGCCCGGCTATGGCGCTGTCTTGACAGGGGTTAGGTGCTATGGTAGCGTCTGCCGCTAATTCGCACGTACCGATCCCGGCAAGCTTTCGAAATGGGGTCGAACCGGATCGTGCGGCTCGGCTTCTTCCTTGCTCAAGCGCACACCACTTTACGCCCTCCACGAGAAGCACGGTGCCCGGCTCGTCGAGTTTGCCGGCTGGGAAATGCCGGTGGACTTCGGCAGCGTCGTCGACGAGCACATGCGGGTCCGCCAGCAAGCGGGTCTCTTCGACGTCAGTCACATGGGCGAGTTCATCGTCGAAGGTCCGGACGCCGAGCAACTGCTCCAGCGTCTGACGCCGAACGACGTCTCGAAACTGACCATCGGTCGCGCCCACTACTCGGCACTGACGACCGAGAGCGGTGGCTTCGTCGACGACCTGCTCGTGTACCGCACGGGTGACACGAGCTATCTCATCGTCGTGAACGCCGCGAACATCGACAAGGACTTCGAGTGGATGGACTCCAGGCGAAGCGGGAATGTCACACTTCGAAACGTCAGTGACGACTACGCTTTGATGGCGCTTCAGGGCCCCAATGCAGAAGCGATTCTCGGCTCCCTGACGGACGTCGACCTGGCATCGATGAAGTACTACCGATTCGTCGATGATGAGGTCCTGGGCGAAAAAGCGATGGTCTCGCGCACCGGCTACACCGGCGAAGACGGCTTCGAGATCATGGTAGCTGGCGAGAGAGCTCTTGCAGTGGCAGAGGAACTTCTGGATCGCGGCGCGGATCACGGATTGAAGCCGGTCGGGCTGGCGGCGCGCGACACGCTGAGGCTCGAGGCCAAGATGGCGCTTTATGGAAACGACATCGACGACGAGCACACGGTTCTCGAGGCCGACCTGGGCTGGATCGTGAAACTGGGCAAAGGAGACTTCCTCGGGCGGGAAGTGCTGGCCCGCCAGAAGGAAGAGGGCGTCCAGAGAATGCTCATCGGCTTCGAGATGGTCGATCGCCGTATTGCGCGCCGCGGCTACCCGGTGTTTCTGGGCGACGAGGAGCACGGCGAAGTCACGAGTGGGAGCTTCGCCCCGTATCTGAAGAAGAACATCGGCCTCGCCTACCTTCCCATCGAGGCCACGGACGCCGGGACCGAGTTCGAAGTGGGGATTCGCGGCCGCCGGGCGAAGGCGCGCGTCGTTCCGACCCCGTTCTACAAGCGGGAAAAATAGACCCTTTGCGCTATGGTGGTCCACCGGGCTGCGGTGCCGAGCGAGGGAGAGGAACATGCTGCCTGATGATCTGAAGTATTCGAAAGAGCACGAGTGGATTCGCGTCGACGGCGAAAAAGGCAAAGTCGGTATCACGGACTTCGCGCAGCGCCAGCTCGGTGACGTGGTCTTCGTCGAGCTCCCGGAAGTGGGCGCGAGCGTGAAAGCCATGGAGATCTTCGGCAACATCGAATCGGTGAAGGCGGTCTCGGAGCTGTTCTCGCCGGTCAGCGGCAAGGTGCTGGAGGTGAATCAGACGGCCGTGGATGCACCGGAGCTTGTCAACAAGGACCCGTACGGAGAGGCCTGGCTGCTCGTCCTCCAGATGGACGATCCGTCCGAGCTCGACGAGCTCTTGTCGGCGTCGGAGTACCAGGAGTATCTCGACAAGGAGGCGAGTTCTTGAGCGCCGTCGCCGCTGGCGAGTCCAGGGGCGCCGGCCGGGTCCTGGAGCAGATACGTGCGGGCGACTCGTTCGCCAGCCGCCACCTCGGGCCGCGGGACAGCGATATCGAGAGTATGCTGGCGCTCCTCGGCCACGCCTCACTCGATGAGCTCATCGCCGATACGGTGCCGGAATCGATTCGACTCCCGCACCCGATCAGTCTTCCACCGGCGTTGAGCGAAGAAGAGCTCATCGAAGAGCTGCGAGAGATTGCGGGCCGGAACGAGATCTTTCGCAGCTTCATCGGGCTGGGTTATTCCGCCACCATCACGCCCCCGGTGATTCAGCGCAATATTCTGGAAAACCCCGGGTGGTACACCCAGTACACGCCCTACCAGGCAGAGATCGCGCAGGGGCGGCTCGAGGCGCTGCTGAATTTCCAGACGATGGTGGCCGATCTCACCGGCCTGTCGCTGGCAAATGCCTCTCTACTCGACGAGGCGACGGCCGCTGCCGAGGCCATGCATATGTGCTTCGCGATCTCGCGGGGCAAGAGAAACGGCTTCTTCGTGGCGGAGGACTGTCACCCGCAGACGATCGCCGTGGTCACGACGCGAGCCGAGCCGCTCGGCATCGACCTCCGCATCGGTCCAGTCTCCTCGATCGACCTCGCGGGCGATGATCTCTGCGGCATCCTGATCCAGTACCCGACGACGGACGGCCGTGTCGAAGACTACTCGGATCTCTGCGCGAGGGCGAGGGAAGCATCCGTTCTCGTCGCGGTCGCGACCGATCTGCTCGCACTGACCCTTCTGCGTCCGCCTGGCGAGTTCGGCGCGGATATCGCTGTCGGTTCGTCCCAACGCTTCGGTGTGCCGCTCGGGGCCGGAGGCCCTCACGCTGCCTATCTTTCGACGAAGGACGAGTACGCGCGCCGAATCCCCGGCCGCCTGGTGGGGGTATCGAAGGACGCCGATAGGGCCACCGCTTACCGGCTCGCGGTCCAGACTCGGGAGCAGCACATTCGTCGTGATAAAGCCACGAGCAACATCTGTACCGCCCAGGTTCTTCTCGCCATCATGGCGAGCATGTACGCCGTGTATCACGGACCCGAGGGGCTCACCCGCATCGCGAAGCGCGTCCATGGGCTGAGCTCGATCCTCGCGGCCGGTCTTCGCCGGCTCGGCCACCGCCTCGCGGAGGCACCGTTTTTCGACACGCTCCACGTGATCACCTCCCCCGAGGACGGCGCTGCCATTCGCCGCGCCGCCGCCGGACGATGGATGAACCTCCGCGGCTTCGACGACGGCTCCATCGGAATCAGCCTGGACGAGACCACGGCCGAGCAGGACGTTCGAGATCTTCTCGCCTGTTTCGGAGGTGACGCCTCGGCGACGGTGGAAGAGCTGGCGGCCACCGCCGAGAGCGAGTTGCCGAAGCGATTTCGACGAGAGAGCACGTTTCTCACCCACGAGGTCTTCCACCGCTACCGTTCCGAGCACGAGATGCTCCGCTACATTCATCGTCTTCAGGCGGGCGATCTCTCGATGACGACGTCGATGATCCCGCTCGGCTCGTGCACCATGAAGCTCAACGCGACGACCGAGATGCTTCCTGTGACCTGGCCGGAGTTCGGCGCGCTGCACCCTTTTGCTCCGCCCGAGCAGGCGAAGGGTTATCGGGAGCTCTACAGCCAGCTCGAGTCGTGGCTCTCCGAGCTCACCGGCTTCGCCGCGGTCAGCCTTCAACCGAACGCCGGAGCTCAGGGCGAGTACGCCGGGCTTCTCCTCATTCGCGCCTATCACCGCAGTCGTGGAGACGAGGGCCGGGACGTTTGCCTGATTCCGGTCTCGGCCCACGGCACCAACCCGGCCAGCGCGGTGATGGCCGGCTTCCGCGTCGTCGTGGTCGATTGTGACGACAAAGGAAACGTCGACCTGAAGGACTTGAGGTCGAAAGCGGAGGCGAACCGCGATGCCCTGGGAGCGCTCATGGTGACCTACCCCTCGACCCACGGGGTTTTCGAGGAGGGGATTCGAGAAATCTGCCAGATCGTTCACGACAACGGCGGGCAGGTCTACATGGACGGAGCCAACATGAACGCCCAGGTGGGGCTGACCTCGCCGGCCGCCGTAGGCGCCGACCTGTGTCATTTGAACCTCCACAAGACGTTCTGCATCCCCCACGGGGGCGGTGGCCCCGGCATGGGGCCGATCGGCGTCGCCGAGCATCTGGCACCGTATCTTCCCGGCCATCCCGTGATCGCAATGGGCGGTGAGGAGGCCATTGGCCCGGTCTCCGCGGCACCCTACGGAAGCCCGAGCATCCTGCCCGTCTCATGGAGCTACATAAGAATGATGGGGGCGAGCGGACTCACGAAAGCCACGCAGGTCGCCATCCTCAATGCGAACTACATGGCCAAGCGCCTGTCGGCGCACTATGAGGTGCTCTATACCGGAGCCAAAGGCCGGGTGGCGCACGAGTTCATCCTCGACTGCCGGCCGTTCAAGAGCTCGGCGGGCATCGAGGTCGAGGATATTGCCAAGCGGCTCATGGACTACGGCTTTCACGCACCCACGATGTCGTTCCCGGTGGCGGGGACCCTCATGATCGAGCCGACAGAGAGCGAGTCGAAGGAAGAGCTGGACCGGCTGTGCGACGCGCTCATCTCGATCCGTGAAGAGATTCTAGCGATCGAAGAGGGCCGGGCCGATCGTGACGACAACCCGCTCAAGAACGCGCCTCATACCGCGCGCCGCATCGCCGCCGACACCTGGGATCACGCCTACGGCCGGGAGCAGGCCGCTTTTCCGGCTCCCTGGGTCAAGGAGCACAAGTTCTGGCCGCCCGTGGCGCGCATCGACAACGCTTACGGCGATCGCAATCTCGTCTGCACCTGCCCGCCGATGGAGAGCTACCAGCAGGATCAGTCGACCTGATTCTTCAGGAACCTGCTCACATCCAGCGCTGCAACCCACGCCAGGGCCAGCAGGTGCCCCGCCAGCAGAAGGGCGATGTAGGTCTCGAAGAAGATCATAGGCTCCTCGCTTTCCCCCCGTCTCGTGTCGGAGACAACCGTGCGAAGCATCGTCGGATCCGTGTGTCGGCCGATCCCGGAAGCTCCGCGGCCCATAGAGTTACACCGATTCAGTAGAGGATTCAACAGCGAACCCCGGAACGGCCGATCGGACAAGGTGAGCTCCGAGCGGCGTTTCGTTTGCCCTTCCAGGTGCCGGGCCACTCGTTCATCGCGCCCGGTCTCGGCAGGACTCCCCTCCGGCCCAGTTTCTGTCGCGTAGAAGATCGCCCTGCTGCCCGTCGAAATTCTGAATTAGGTTCTCCGGCCGGGGGGCTTCCAGCCACAAATGTCGTCTTCTCTTTGTAGACAGGAAAGGAGACGACAGGATGTATCAGCACTGATGCACTCTGCTATATTAGAGACAGCGCTGCGGGGTACGAAGGGTGGCTGAGATAAAGGAGCAGAACGATGCAAGAGGCGATCTACTTGGAGCTCCAGCGAGACGTTGAAGTCCGTTTTCTCTGAGGTGTGAGGTCGAGCATGAGCGTTCGCGAGGTGGTTGAAAAGGCAATTCGACAGGTTCTGGTCGCGGAAACCGAAGCGGTCTCGCTCAGCAACAAACTGTTCAGCCCGGACGGCCTGTTCAACCGTTTGGCCCAAACTGACGCTGAGAGGCGCGCTGTCGCCGAATCTCGTCTTTTCAAGCAGGCCCAGAAACGGCTGTCTTACCTGAAGCAAAAAGAAGGTGCTGAGTTCTCGTTGTTCGCCCGGAACGCGGAAGACGCCGCCTCGGGGAAGCAGGCTTTGCTCAAGTTCGAGCGAACTTGAGCAGGCGACCGTTCACGCCTGCATGGCCCTCTGCGCCGGGAGCGGTCGATTCGTGAAGATTCTGGAACAGGCAGAATCAGAATCGAAGGCAAAACGGGCTCCTTAGTCCATACGGTGAAAAAGCGCTTTCCGGTACGCTATAGTGGCCCCCCGTGCCTAAGTACCCTGTTTCATAATTACGGTGGCATTCGAACGCCGATGCATCCCGTCTGGCTGCGTTGCTCGTCGGTCATATATCCAGATATTATTCGTCCTCGCGCCTTGCCAGCCAAGCGCCTCGGCGTTCTCGGTGCGTCACCGCAATTATGAGACAGGGCACTAAGCGACTCTTGCTCCCCGTGCCGCTGGTGTTTCTTGGTTATCCGTGCCTCGCTGAGGACGGGATTCGATTCGTCGACGTCACCGACGAAGCGGGCCTCGCTTTCACCCACTTCAACGCTGCCACCCAGGAGAAGTACATGGTGGAGACCATGGGATCGGGAGGAGGCTTCTTCGACTACGATGACGACGGCGACCTCGACGTTTATCTGTTGAACGGTGCCCCACTTCCCGGCTCGGCCTCGCCCGATCCAACCCCGACCAACGCGCTCTACCGGAACGACGGAGGCCGCTTCGTCGATGTAACGGCGCTTGCCGGGGTCGGGGACACCGGCTACGGCATGGGCATGACGGCCGGCGATATCGACAACGACGGGGATCTCGATCTCTACGTCACCAACTTCGGGCCGAACGTTCTATATCGAAACAATGGTGATGGCACGTTCAGCGACGCGACCGCCGAGGCTGGGCTCGCCGCGGGCCGGTGGAGCGCCAGCGCGTCCTTCGGTGACTACGACGGCGATGGTTCTCTCGACCTTTTCGTCTGCCGCTACGTGGACTTCGCGGTCGACAACCACAAGTTCTGCGGAAACCTCGCCAAGAACGTCAAAGCGTATTGTCACCCCGACGTCTACAACGCGGAACCGGGTATTCTGTTTCGCGGCAACGGGGACGGAACGTTCCAGGACGTGACTCAGGAGGCTGGCATCGTCGAGGGAGGCGACGGCAAGAGTCTCGGCATCGTATGGGGCGACTATGACAATGACGGGGATCTCGATCTGTACATTGCCAACGACTCGATGCGCAATATGCTCTTCCAGAACGACGGAAGCGGTCGTTTCGAAGATGTCGCGCTTCTCGCCGGTGTGGGCTACAGCGAGGACGGCCAGACCCAGGCAGGAATGGGAACCGACATTGCCGACTACGATGGCGACGGGGTTCTCGACATCACCGTCACCAACCTCGACTTCGAGTACAACAACCTCTACAGGGGGAGCACCAGCGGTATCTTCATGGACGCTTCCTACGCGGCAGGCATCGCGGAGACGTCCCTGAACTTCGTCGGCTTCGGAACGTTCTTCTTCGACTACGACAACGATGGTTGGCGTGACCTCTTCGTAGCCAACGGCCACATCATCGACAATATCCATCTGTTCGGGAGCGTTTCGATCTACCAGCAGCGCAACTTCCTCTTTCGCAACCAGGGGAACGGTTCCTTTACAGAGATTGCGAAATCGCTGGGCGAAGCGCTGGTCCGCGAAAACGTCGCACGAGGAGCCATTCCCGGCGACTATGACCAGGATGGGGATCTGGACGTGCTCGTGACCCGGTGCGGTCAGTCCGTCATGCTGGCTCGAAACGACGGTGGGGAAGAGAGCCCGTCGCTCCGGCTGAAACTCGTCGGCCGAGCCTCGAACCGCGACGGCGTGGGAGCCCGCGTGACGCTTGGAATCGGCGAGCGCACGGTGATGGGAGAGGTGAAGTCCGGAATCAGCTACCTGTCTCAGGGTCCGCTTCAGTTGCACTTCGGTCTTGGCGAGGCCGTCGAGGCGGAGAGGGTAGAGGTTCTTTGGCCCGGGGGCACGACTGAAACGCTTGGAGATCTCGCGCCTGGACGTTACGTCGTCCTGGAGGGAGTCGGAATTCTGCTCAGGGATATTTCGATTCTCCCGGGGGAGGACCGTACTGAGGACTAGTGTCCCGTCTCGGAAGTGAGGTTAGGGTCTTGGCAAAAATAAGTTCCCATTCTCGGGCGTCGAGGCGCCCGCCTGGCAAGGCGCGAGAAGTGAATAATATCTAGATATATGACCGACGGGCAACGCAGCCAGACGGGATGGATCGGCGCCCCAGAATGGGAAGTTATTCTTGCCAGGGCCCTTAGCATCGAGAGCGTCGAGGCGGGATGCATCGGCGCTCGAATGCAACCTGACTTCCGGGACGGGGCACTAGGGTAGCGAGGCTTATTTGTCGCTCGCTCTGACGAGATAACCTGGTCGCGCGCGGATCTCATCAAACTGGTGGCCCTTCACTCTGACCTCTAGAGTGTGCCAGCCGTCTAGCGAGACCCCTTGAGGCCGATAACTCAGGAGGTAGCGGTTTCTCATCTCGATCAGGATCCTCAGGAAGACTTCCCTGAGATTCATACTGGCGTCAACGTACCAGACGCGGCCCCCGGTTGCTCCCGTAATGCTTTCCAAACAAATCCCGCGCTGAAAGCTCTGCTTTGTGGCGAAAGGTACGTCCGCTGCTCCTCAGGGCTACGCGACGACTGGGTTCGACACCAACCGCGTACACCACCGCGTCCGACGCCTTCAGCACCGCGAGCACCTCGGCTTCGGTAAGCCAACTCGTGTTGTCCAGCCCGTCTGTGAAAAGTACTACCAGAGGTCTCCCCGTGCGGGCTTCGACGATTTTCAGACCGGCGTAAAGAGCGTCGTGGAGACCGGTCTCCCCTCGTTCCATGGGCCGTTCGAGCGATCGATGCAAGGAAGCAAAATCACCGCTCGGATCCATCCGGAGATCCATCTCGCGGCTAAAGGTCAGAAGCCCGATGTCGTCTTTCGCTTGCAACTCTTCCACGAAGGCGTGCGCCGCGGCTCTCAGTTGATCCAACTTGTTGCCGACCACACTTCCGCTTGTATCCAGGAGGAGCATCGTTGTCAGCGGCAGGGTGCCATGGTCCAGCAGCTCGACTTCTTGCGGAACGCCGTTATCCAAGACCTCGAAGTCCATCTCGGTCAGTCCTCGGACCGGCTCGCCGCCATGGGTCACGAAGACATCCGCGTAAACGGTGCGGACCTCGACGTCGAATCGGAAGATTTCCTCCCTTTGGTCCTCTTGCTGGAAAGCTACCAGCCACGAAAGGACCAACGGAGCAAAGATCATTGGAGAACTTGCTCCCGCATCCCGCTCAAAATGGAGTCCAGCCGCTCCGAGCTCCCGCGAACGTGGAGCCACCATCGATCCGGGCCCGTTCCATCGCGATGGAGGAACTCATTGACAACATCCCGCGAACCGGTGCCATCGCCAAGTCGATGAAGGGCGTGGCTCAGGGCTATAGCTGCTGCTTGACAATGCGGGTCGATCTCCAATGCGGCGCGGAAGGACTCAGCAGCCTTGGAAAGGTCGCCAAGCTGGTCGTAGATCTCTCCGAGGAGAACCAGAGCTACAAACTCAATCTGCCGATCGTCGGTGTGCTCGAGACTCCACCGCAGTTCCCGAATCGCCTCTTCTCGACACCCGGTGAGTTGCAGGACTCCTCCTAACCTCCAGTGAGCTTCGACGTGAGCGGGATCCCTCTGGAGCACACCGCGATAGAGATCTTCCGCTCGTTCGAGCATCCCTTCGACTCCCATCCGGCCCGCCGTCTGGAAAACGGACGCCACCGCCAGATAGATCTCCGGGTCCCTCGGAAACGACTTGAGCGAATCTTTCATGAGGGGGAACGAACCCCAGCTGCTGGGCGACCGATGAAGATGATGCGCTACCGCCAGGAACCAGCTTCGCTTCATCTCTCGCCGAAGGGAAACATCCTCGATCCGATCCAGGTACTCTCGCGCCGCTTTCAAATGAAAAACCTCCTGTCGGCCGGTTCGAACGGCGACCTCGGTGTGAAGAAGCGCGGCTGACTTCAGGTTCATTCTCGCTCAGAGGCTTTTCCCGGTAATCCTTCGCTGCTCCTTTGAGCGCGTGTCTGGAAACGTGAGACAGCGTCTCGGCGGCCTCGGCGACATCGCCGTGCCGATAGCTGTCCACGAGCTGCGAATAGTCCACTAGAGGATAAGACTCGACCTCCAGAGCGAAATCGAGGATCTCGATACTGGCTACCGCCTGCGAGGAGCTGGCTTGAAGCGGTTCGGAGAAGCTCTGGCCTTGTTGTTGACCATCCTTCAAGAATACATAGTAGTCCCATCGTATTCGTCGGCCGGTACGGCCTGGCTCCTCGGGGGGTGAACTGGACGTCGCCGAACTGGAAGGCATGGCCCGGGGTGCGGGGCGGACCTTCGACCTCACGTCTTTCGGTGTAAAGGAGCACCGAGGACATGACGAGCCTCACCGGTAAGGTTGGGCTGGCCTTTATCGTCGAACGCGAATCCATAGACGAAGAAGAGGCCATCCTGAGAGAAACCGGGCACAAAGATCGGCAGTCTACGGGTTCCTGTCTTTTTTTGGTCCAGCACTCCCAGGTTAAAAGTGTAGTTACCCGACTCCACCACGAGCGGCATTTCGAAGACAACGGGGCCGTCCTGAGTGCGGGTGAGCTTCACTTGCTCCTCGAAGTGGCGGATCGGTTGACCCTCCAACGTTTCCACGGAGCCAAAAAAGGTGACCTGGGCGACGTCGTTCTTCCACTTCAAGGACTCGGGGTCGACGACGAAAAGCAAGGGAACATAGGAGCCTTCCGTCGACCTGAAGAAGGCCACTTCGGTCTCGAAAGTTATATCGTTGTGTTCGGTCTTTGTCTCCATCATCTCCCGGAGAACCAACTTGGCTCGGCTGCCCGGATCGAGCTTGGAGGGAGGCTTCAAGAGATTCCCTTTGTTGTCCCGTGCGTAATCGATGTCCGGATTGAAGATGTAGACTTCCTGGGCACGCTCCAGCACCACATCGATCACCTCGTTGCGCATCAGTCGGTAGGCGTCGCGAGGCTGCGCCTCGAACTCCAGGGTGAGTCCGTTGGGAGGGACACCGAGCTCCGGGTTGGGTTCGTAAAACCAGGTCATGTTCTCGAAGTTCTCGAGCGGCTGTGTCCTTGCGGTAGTAGTGCGTGAGAACGTGGGGGCGATTCGGTAAGCTGAACGCCGGGTGTGTTGTTTTTCTCGCGGGCAGAGAGAGAGGGAAAAAAGGACTGGACAAACGCTGGCTGACTGTGTAACCTCAGGCTGGGAGGAAAACAGTGACCCAGGCAGGAAACGCTGCACTCGACACCGCAGCCAAGCGACCCACCTTTTGCGGCACGACCGTGACCGCCGAGGAATGGAGCGTGCTGACGGAGATCATCGCCACGTGTGGTCTGTCCCGGCACGAGCTGGCGCGCACGATCTGTGAGGGCCTGGGGTGGGTTCGTCGGAACGGCAATCTCAAGACCCGGGAATGCTACGAGTACCTGGAGGTTGTCGAAGCGAAGGGGCTGGTGACGTTGCCCCCGCGTCACGAGCAGCGGCGCCGCGGACCGACGAGCATCCACTACACGAAGGCTGGTCGCGAGCGGCCACGGCGTGAGGGCAAGCTATCGGACGTCGCTCCGGTGATGCTGGGCTTGGTGGCGAACGCTGAGGAGCGAGCGCTATGGAGGGAACTGGTCGCGCGTTACCACTACCTGGGCCACAAGGTGGCCTTTGGCGCGCACCTGCGGTACTTGGTCTGGATGTCGAATCCTCGGCGGGAGCTCTGTGGGTGCGTGCAGTTCTCCTCGGCGGCGCGGTGGCTTCAGGCGCGTGACGGCTTCATCGGTTGGGATGACGCAACGCGGCAGAAGAACCTTCCCCGGGTTTCACAGTGACGACACCGGCGCACGGATCCTCACGTTGATGGCGGAGAACGAGACCTTGACTCAAGGCAAAGGCGAGCGCACGGGCATCTTCACCACGGGCATTGTTGCCCGCGGCTTGGACGCCACGCTTGCTCCGATCATCCTGTACGCGAGCGGACGACGGCATGCGGGCGAAAACATGGACCGGCTCCTGAATCAGCGCACCGTTCAGGAGAGCGATGTCATCCATATGGCCGACGCCTCCTCGATGGCACCGCGCTCGCCGCGACGGATTACCGCCAAGTGCATGGTGCACGCACGCCGCTACTTCTTCGAGGCCGAGCCAGCCTTCCCCGAACACTGCGAGCGGGTGCTCGAGGACATCGCGACCATCTACCGCAACGACGACGAAACGCGCGACATGACCCCCGATGCGCGGCTTGCATATCACCAGCAACACAGCCGGCCGGTGATGGATGCGCCCTACGAGTGGATCGAAAAGCAGTTCCGCGAGCGCGTGGTGGAGCCCAACAGCCGCCTTGGAAAAGCCTTTTCCTACGTCAAAAATCACTGGCAAGGGCTAACCCGCTTCCGCGAAGTGCCGGGCGTGCCCCTCGACAACAACGAGGTCGAGCAGGAGCTGAAGCCCTCACAACGGCATCGCAAGAACTCGCTCTTCTTCAAGACCCAGCAGGCGCCGACGTGGGCGACGTGCTCCTGAGCATGATCCGCACCGCGGTAAAAAACGGTGTCGACCCGGTGCACTATCTGACGAACATCTCCATGCACGCTCGAGACGCTAGAGCAGCACCCGAGTCGTGGCTGCCTTGGAGCTACCAGAAGACGTTGGAAAGGCTCAACCGACCCGCCGCCACGGCTCGGCCATCCCCGCTCGCAGCGGAAGTCCGTTGTAGATAAGCACCGCCAACTGCTCGGCGGGTAGCGCCGCAACGCCATCCGTCGTCTGACGCGGCCACCACTGCAGGCGCCCCTTCGAGAAACGCTTCTGGCACAACCAAAAGCCCTGGCCGTCGTAGACCAATAGTTTGAGGGCCGTGCCTGAACGGTTGCGGAAAACGAATAGCGTTCCGAGGAATGGGTCGAGCTGGAACTGTTGCCGGCACACACAAGCCAAAGAATCGATGCCCTTGCGGAAATCGACGGGCTCGCAGGCAACCAGCACCTTCAGCTGGGGAACGAGCTGGATCATGCTCGGGAGCTGCCTTCCAGCGCGCCGAGCACGAAACGACACACGGCTTCGACCAACTCATTCTCACCCTCGCCGCTCGCCGTCACGACCGTGAGGCTCCCCGCTGCGCTCTCCACCGTCAGACGGCATCTGCTCGCTCCATGCTGAACCTCGCCGAGCGGCGGTGTCATCATGCCGCCCCCTAAGCCCATGCCGAACTGCGGCAGCTCGACGAACGCGTTGCCACTTGGAGCTAACGCCGTGACCCGCTCCGCCGCGCTCCGATCCTGTACTGTGCGCGGGGACCGACCCGTAGCACCCGTTCGCCCGTGCCCCTTGAAACGCTTCTCGCCCACAACGGCCCCTCCACTCTCTCGGACCTGTTTGAATCGCGCCGCATTGACTCGGAGATGACTGCAGATCGTGCTCGGCGCATACCGATCGAGCAACCCCAGCGCCGCTTTCCACAACTCCTCCGGGATCAGCCGTCCGTGTGGCTTCGCCCGCCATGCTTCGAACTGTTTCACAACGTCTTCGAGTTCTGCCTTCTTTGAGCGCATCGATGGCCTCCTTGAGCAATCTCTCCGCTCAGCTTACGAACCCAACAGCACCTAAGTCACGCACTGCTGCCGCAAGGACACGCTGCATGGAGGCGAGAATCATATCTTCCGACCCGGTAATGAAGTACGTGAAGAAGTTGTCAAGGCGACCGCGTCCTGCAGGATACTTCGGTCTCCCGGTCCACTACGCCGGCTTCGCTCGGTCTGCGCCGGGGAACCCAGCAACAAAAAAACCTTTGCCATATCGGTGGTCGAGCCCTTGCGCCCTCTTTGCTGATTGAAGTAACGGTTGGCGAGACGGACCCGGTTCCCGTACTCCTCCTTGAACTCGTTCTGCAGGGTCATCAAGACGGGATCGCGACGCGCCCAAAAGAGCTCCTTGAACAGCTTTCTATCTTTCTGGGAGTTGAGCTCCGTGAAGATCTGAGTCTCCTTTTCCGTGATGAGAGCCGACACTTCCTGGTCGAGCCAGCGGCGGTCCGACTTGCTCAGCTTCTCCGCCGCGTCGGAAGAGGGAATTCCCGGAAGCACCGCCGCCAGCAGGGCCAAAGGAAGAATCCGAGATCGGAGACGGACCGTTTGTCCCCGAAGAATCGTGCTCACTCCATCCCCCCCTGCTCAGCTCGTCGAGCCAGCCGCTCGAGCCATCACTTGTCAGGTCGGATTCAGATAGCCGGACACATTAGCGCTCGCCCAGAGAGGCCAGGCTCATGCCCACGGTGCTGGACTACATGGAGCTGCCCATTCCTGCGGAAAGTCAAGGTGAGCCTCTACGGCCGCTCCTTACGGGGGTTGGGAAGTGGGATCCCAAGCCTTTGTACTTTGGATCCATGGCCCTTACGCTCAACTTCAACTGGGCGTCTCCGCGGGGGCTTTATCTGGACGAGTACAAGTACATCGAGCTGCCCCTGCCCGAGCTCTACGACATCGAGGCCGATTTCGAGGAGAACGAGAATCTATGGGAGGCGAAGCCGGAAGTTGCCGCGGCGCTCGAGAAGCGCCTCCACGACCTACTCGCGGAGCGAACGGAAGACGGTGCGACAACCATTCAACCCCAATCGGTCGACGAGGAGACCCTGGAAAAACTGAGAGCCCTTGGCTATGTGAGCGGCAGTCATAGCGCGAGCATTTCCCCGGATAGCAACTTTAGCGAAGAAGACGACCCCAAGCGGCTCATCCACTTCATCAACCAACTCGACGATGCGGGAACGCTCTTCCGGCTGGGCCAACATCACGAGGCCATTGAGCGCTACCAGGAACTGATCGAATGGCGGCCGGACTTTGCCCTCGCTTACGCCTACCTCGCGTACATCTACAAAGAGCTGGATCGGCTCACCGAGGCCATCGGCGTGTTGGAGACGGCTTTTGGGGAGGGCGTCCGAAACGATATGGTGCTCGTCCGATTGGGCACCTATCTCCAACTGGCCGGGGACCTGGAGCGCTCCGAGGCAATCCTGAAGCTGGCGGTCGAAAGCTATCCCGATCACATGGAGGCACGGAACCCGCTCGGTTTGACATTCTTCTATCAAGGTCGCACCACGGAAGCCATCCAGGTTTTCGAGGACCTGCTCAGAAAAGACCCTTCTCTGGTGAGCGCTCATAACAACCTCGGCTCTGTGTACCTCGGTCAGAGACGTTATGAGCCGGCTCTCGCCCAATTCGAGCGCGCGCTGGACTTTGACGGCGATGCGGCCGAGGCGCTCAACGGGATGGGCGTGGTTTACGCCAGCACGGGACGTCTCGAGGAGGCGGTTGAGGCCTGGAAGAAGGCGGTGGCGCTGGACCCGCGTCTTTACGACACGCTGTATAACTTGGGGATTCTCTGACACAGCAGAACCGTTTTGATGAAGCCATCGACTATCTCGAGCGCTTCGTTGAGTCGCGCCACGGTCTCGGTACGGCAACGATGTTATGAAGGTGAGGCGCCTGATAAGCCGCCTTCGCTCCGCTGGCTAAAGGACGACGCTCAACCCGGCGCAGGACGCAAGTTTACCTACCGCAAGATAAATCTTGCCTCGTGGCGCTCCAGAATTTCAATTTCAGGAGATTGGAATCCAATATTATGGATCAATATTCAATGTGTTGAACTATTGCGCCCCCCTTCTGCAGTGTCCGACTCCAATCCATTGAAAAAAAGGGAGATGCTTTATCCCTGGCAACCCAGTGGTGTGGCAACGAAATTGCACTAGTTGAGAAGAAGTTACGACCTTCTTGTGCTGATCAGAAGTGTTTTCACTATTTTTAGTTTTAGGAGGGGCATAATGCCAACGTGCAAGCGAATGCGGCTTTGCCTGATGATTGGCCTTCTCCTGGTTTTCACCGCCCAAAGTTTCGCGCAGGTGACGACCGGGTCCATCTACGGCAGGGTCACCGACGATCAGGCCGCGGCGATTCCCGGTGTCGCCGTAACCCTCAGCTCTGAGCTGATTCCCGATCGCATCCTGGTCACTACCGAGCTCGGGGTCTATCGATTTCCGGAGCTCGCTCCTGGCGTGTATGCAGTCGAGTTCAGCCTGACGGGCTTCCAGACCCTGCGACGCGAGAACATCCCGGTGAGTTTGGGTTCTACGATCACCATGGACGTGCGTCTGTCCTTGAGTGGCATCGCGGAAGCCATCACGGTGGCCGGTGAGTCTCCCGTGGTGGATAGGAGACACACCAATATCGAGGCCAGTCTGGACGACGACATCCTCGCGAACATTCCCAGCTCCCGCGACCCCTGGACGGTCCTGGCCTGGGTGCCCCACGTCTCCGTGGACCGCATCAACGTCGGCGGCTCGGAGTCGGGCCAGCAGTCCAAGTTCATGGGGGCCGGTAGCATGAACTCCCAGGCTCAGGGCGGAAGCGCCCAGTGGAGTGTGGACGGGGTGGTGATCACGGATATGGCGGCCACGGGATCCAGCGCCCTCTACTACGACTTCGACTCCTTCCAGGAGATCGAGGTCTCGAGTGGGGGCCATGAAGCCCAGATCCCCTACGGGAATATCGGCATCAACTTCGTTACGAAGCAAGGGGGCAACGCCTATACGGGCCAGGCATCCTTTTACGGCACCGGCGACAACTTGCAGTCCAACAACACGCCCGAGACCGGGGAGTTCGACACCGTCCTCACCAACACGGTGAACAAGATTCGGGACTGGGGTTTTGACGTGGGAGGCCCGATCGCCCGGGACAAGGCGTGGTTCTGGGGCGCCTTCCGAAACCGGGATATCGACATCACCGCGCTTTCCCGGACCTTCGAGCCACCGGTGGACAAGACCACGCTCGAGAACTTCAACCTTAAATTCCACGGGATGGCCACCTCCAACGACAAGTTCACTTTTTTCTGGACACGGGGCAACAAGATCAAGAACGGTCGGGGGGCGGGCGCAAAGCGGCCGACCAACACGACCTGGGATCAGTCGGGTCCCCTGATGGAGGGTAATTCAGGCGATGGCGTTAGTGGAATGCAGGAGTAAGGGCCTGATCGGCATTCATGCCATCGACCTTGTGATTCTAGCAAGGGATCCAGGTGAAGGACCGACCCGTCGGTTCACGTTATCCTCCTGCGAGTCTGGTGAGGGCGCCGTACAGAATGCGTATGGCGCGCTGGTAGTCGCCGAGCTTGATGTGCTCCTCCGGTGTATGGTCGAGGGCGGAGTCGCCCGGACCATAAGCTACCATCGGACATCCCCACTTCGAGGCGAGGACGTTCATGTCGGACGTTCCCGTCTTGTGAAGATGTCGCGGCGTGACGCCCTCGGCGCGCATCGCCGCCCGAAGCGCGGTCGCCAGCCGGTTCTTTTTGTCGAACCGTACTGGAATCTCGTGGCCGAGGAACCGAATGTCGCCGATCGACTCACGATGCGCTCGATGCAAGTCTCGCAGCGTCTCCTCGAGTCCGCTCGGCGTGAACGACGGGCCTAACCGAAACCCCAGTTTGACGTTCGCCGACTCGGAGAATCCGTTCGCCTGCGTCTGAAACGACTGGACGGAGTAGTCGAGCGGCGCGAAGATGCCATCCTTACCTTCGTTGAGCTTCTCGACCATCGACTGGACGCGGAGGTGAAACGCGATCCCGGCTTCCGCGGCTGACACGTGCTGGTGGGCCGAATGGGTCATGGTACGGCTGATGGAGAGCTCCGCGAGTAGCCGTCCCTTGTATCCGAGCGTGATGCCGCTGGTATTCGACGGCTCGCCGATGATGACGCCGTCCGGCTCCTCGAAATCCTGTAGTACCTGATGGGCGCCTTTGGAGCTCGACGCTTCCTCTTCGACCGCTCCGACCACGATGATCTCGGCCGGGATCCCCCGGTCGAGTTGACTCACTGCCTGCACGAACGTGGCAAACGGCGCCTTGGCGTCCACCGCGCCGCGACCGTGCAGGATCTCGTCGTCTCCGTCGCGCTCGATACGGACGGGAATCTCGCCCGGCACCGTGTCGATGTGACCGAGCAGCATGAGCTGCCGCTTCGCACCGGCTGAGCCCCAGAAACCCACTGCGTTGCCGGCGGCGTCCCGATGCACATCGCGAAAGCCGAGAGCCGCCATCTGCCGGACACTGAGCTCGGCCACTTCTTTCTCTCGCGTGGAGACGGAGGGACACGACACCAGCTCATATAGAAAGTCGTTCTGGGAGAGAGGAGTGTGCCTCGTCATTTGACGCAAGAGTATTGCACGGGCCGCGTCGAAAACGGGAACCGCGATCACGTGATCGCGCAGTAGGACGTGTTACGTCGACCGCAGCGCGCTAGTCATTCACGATTTCGGTGGTGTGTAGCAGTGCCGCCAGGCCATCAATCGGTCGCGCAGGCCGACGGGATCGAATCGAGCCTCATTCTCTTCGCGAGTCTGGTCCGCCTGCCCTTGGCGCTGCCTCAGGTAGGACTCCACGTCCTCCGGCCGACGCAGGTAGTAGCCGATGACGGAGTAGACATCAGGTAGTTCGAGGGTCGGAAACCGGCTCACAATTTCCTCTGCGGCCGCACCATCCTTGAAGGCCCCGATGACCGAGTCCAGCGTCACGCGCGTGCCCCCGACGTGGACCACGTCATCTGCGTCGACTTCCAAGGGCAAGGGTTCCGCCTTCAAGTCGATCGTCATCGTTCAGTCCTTACCGTGATTATGCACTAGGCATTCACGATTTCTGTGGTGTCGTCCGGAAGGCGCTGACCCCGCCCCTCGTACTCCTCGCGAATCATCTGGAACACGCGGGCCAGCTCGGACAGAGCCTCTTCACGAGTCGGCATGAGGGCGTAACAACCAGATATTGCCGGGACTTCCGCCACCCAGGAGCCGTCCTCCTGGCGATAAAGAACCATCTTGTAGTCTTCGAGCGTCATCCTTTCTGGAGAATAACATCGCGCTCGAGGGGCCTCAAACCTTGGCTTGCAGCGAACGACTCAGCGCGGACCCTCAATCTTCGAGCACTAGGACAGAGGCAACGGAAACCGAGTAGCTGGAATGTCGACTTTTTAAATAGCGGTGTGTGGCCAACCCCACACCCCTTTCCTCTCACGCCTGCCCTCCATTTTCCTCCGCCGTCCCGAAAACTCCCTATATATGGTGAGACTTAGCGCTGTCGGAGCCATGAAAGATGGCCCGGAAGTTGCAGTGAGGGCTGCCGAGGATCTGTGTGGCCGTAAACAAAACAGTCGTTGGAGAAGAGGTAGGCACCGAGTCCCCGCGTGCCGCCGCGTTGAGGGACCTGCTGCGTTTGCTGGTCAAGGCGCAGAAGGCATTGAGGCTCTACCAAGCGAACAATGCCATCTCCCATCGACTCGAGAAAGAACTTTACTCGAAACTCTTCGCTCATCTCGAAGAAGAGGGCTCTTTCGAGCTCGCGATTCAAGAGTTCAGAATTCTCTTTGGTGAAGACGTTCTCTACGAGAGCACGGACCGCAACGACAGCCTGGCGTTCCTTATCTTTCGCGATGGAATTCGGCGCTTGACGTTTCTGCCCGGCCTGGAGGACCAGGAGCTTCAAGGATTCTTGCGCTGCCTCAACCGGATCGGCGTTCACTCCGGTGAGCAGGACGATTTGGTGACGCTTTTCTGGGAGGAAGACTTCAAATCCATCAACTACTACGCCATCGAGGAGGAGCTCGACGCAGAATCTACCGGACCGAGCCTTCAGGAACAGCTCGCGTCCGGTAGCCTCGGTGAAGGCGGCGGAGGTGGAGGCGCCGATACTGTCAGCCTCAAGGATCTCGAGCAACCCACGGCGCATCTTCCTGCCGAGGCTTGCCGTCTCGGTGAGGAGGAGATCGAGGCCCTTCGGGCCGAGCTTCTTATTCAGGAAGCCGACGTCTTCTGCCTCGCAGTGCCTGAGCTCGCCATCGAGCTAGTGCTCCATGAGACTTCACAGGAAGGCCGGGAGAATATCGGCACGAGCCTCGTTGCGACCCTCCCCTACCACCACCGTGTCGCTGCCTTGGTGCATAACTCTGGACAACTCTAAAGGAATCAGCAGGTTACGTTTTTGGGGCAAAAATCGCAGCGTCAATGGAATCAATGACTTACCTGTATTTATGCATCAAGGCAGCACCTTTGCACGAAGGCTGGAAACCTCGGTGGAGCCAGAGAACAACATTTCTGCCAGGCGTCGAGATGCTCGACGGCCCGAGCCACTTCATCGAGTTTGGCCTCTTCGAGCAGGCGGTCGATAGGTATCGATCTGTCGAAGCTTCGAGACACCGCATCCGCGTCGGTGATCTTCAGCTTCTAGCGTTCCGAGAACCGGATCGCGGCCCCAAGACATCCAGACTCCATCTGGGGTCTCTTTTTTTTAGCCACGGTGCGGGTTCCCGAGCGCCGTTTCCGCCTTACCCAATAGAAGGAGCTGCTGGCTCCACCCAAATAACCCTTTGGGTAATTTGTTTTCAACGACTTGGAGAAAAGACCATGACGAAAAGGACCTTACACGTGCTGATGGCCGCTCTGGGAATGCTCCTCCCCGCTTGGAGGACGCGGCTCACTCATTGCGCGTGGCCAATCGCGCGATGACTTCGACTTCGAGCGCAGCGGGAATTATTCACCCTAACTTCTTTTCGAGCAAGCAGCTAGCGTGGAACGAGGGGTTCACCCTTTGGTAAGCGCCAGGGTATTGAGGTCCTGGTTGGCTTGGGCCAGATTCGGGGCGTGACCGCAAACGAAAGGCCTCAGGCGGGTACCCGGTCCTGGGGTGGTCCGAAAGGACCAACCTACGATGAGCCGAATGTTGATGGGAATACTTGTTCTCGTCCTGACGCGCGCGGCGGTGCCCCAATGGATATGGGGACGCCATGCGGCTCCAGCTCCCGAGCTCTGGGTTCCATTTCTTCGTCTCCACCCGGTACCACCAGCGAAGCACGCCGACGGATCCGCGCCTCACGCACGTGCCCGACCTGCCGGTAGCCTTGTCGTCGCAGGACTTTTACAACGGTCGTGACCCGGCCATGGAAGCAATCCTGGCTTTCACACCATGAGGACGGGCCAGGCCTATTCGATCAAATCAAAGGAGAAAGCACATTGAGAAAAAGCACATACGCGATCATCACCCTCATGCTACTCGGAGGGTGCGACAACCCGGTCCAACCGGACGACTTCAGTGATAACGGCGACAGAATCATCGGCTCGGGTGTCATTGCCTCGGAGACGAGAACGGTCACAGGCTTCGACGCCGTCACCGTCTCGGGCGTGGGCAAACTCGAAATCGAGCAGACGGGAACAGAATCGCTGACCGTCACTGCCGAAGACAATATCCTCCCGCTATTGACATCAGAAGTTATGGACGGCCAGTTGGTTCTCGGCCTGCGCGCAAACGGCAATCTGCGACTGCAACACGAGGTGGTCTACCGGCTCACGGTGCGCGAGCTGAAATCCCTTGCCATCTCGGGGGTGATGGAGGTCGATGCCGTCGATCTCGATACAGAGGCGCTCGACGTGACCATGAGCGGAGTCTCCACCGCACGCATGGCTGGCGTAGCCGATCGGCAGAATCTCGTCGTCTCGGCCCCCCCCGTTCGGTACCTGGCTGAGGCCCTGCGAAGCCGTGTTGTGAGTCTCGACGTTTCGGATGTCGCCCAGGTGGTCGTGAACGTCTCCGACCGGCTCGAGGGAACCGTGAGCGGCGCGCAACGGTAGTGTACATCGGCAATCCGACGCTAGCTGTTTCCGTCTCGGGAGGAGGTTCGGTGGTGCGGCAATGATCGTCCCGTCGCCACCTCACCGGCTCGGCGATGTTGTGCGGGTAGTACTGGCGCCTCTGCCTCGACGCTCGACACACCGAGGATTTCCAATCCCCAGCTTCGGCTATGGCCTGAATAACTATAAGTCGATTGAACTCGGATAAACCGATATGACCATTTGTCCTTGCGGGATAGTGTCATCGGGCCACGGCCGGGTGAAGATCGTTCACTTCGAGAAGCAAGGAGATAGGGCGAGATGCCAGGGGGTCCCGGCGGGATGTACCGCGAGGAGCTGCAGCACATTGGGTACAACTAAAACAAAGGTACCAAATCCGTCATAGGATTCGCCGCCCCAAAGACGGTCACTATCTGAGTCCTCAGACTGGGCTGAAAACAAGATTCGCGTACCTTGCCGGCGTGGTGCGGGACTACGGCAACGAATCCTCCACGGAGGACAAGCAGCGGGTTGCCTGGCAGCCCATCAACCCGCATTTCACGGATGAAAACCAGCAAGATTCGGTCGGTCTGGAGGTGCCCAAAATCGGCTTTGGTGCATGGCGACGCTGCGGGGGCAAGGTCTCCTTCGCGTATGATTACGGACCCAACCTGCCGGAGCGGGGAACAACCATGCGCTATCCGAAAAGGAGCCAGCACAAGTACACGAAGAAGTCCTATCACCTGCGCAACTGGCCAGAGTATGAGGGCGCTCTGCGACGGCGAGGCGACCTGACTATGTGGTTCTCCGAGGAAGCCCTCCGGGCATGGCATGCGCCCGCTGGATCGAAGCCAGGCGGCCAGCGAATCTATTCCGACCTCGCCATCGAGACCGCTTTGACAGTGCGCTCGGTCTACCATCTTGCACTGCGTCAGACGGAGGGTTTCCTCGAGTCTCTATCGGTGCGGCTCGGATTGAATCTACGGATACCCGATCACACCACGCTGTCGCGCCGAGCGAAGTGTCTCAACGTGAACGTGTTTCATCAGCCGACCGCTCAACCTCTTCATATCTTGGTGAATAGCACCGGTTTGAAAGTGTACGTTGACAGCGAGTGGAGAAAGCACAGTAGCCGCCGGCTGTGGCGAAAACTTCATTTGGTGGTCGATGCGCAGACGGGTGACATTTTGGCGTCGGCGCTCACCACGAACAGAGAGGGGGATGCTTCGCAGGTCCCGATTCTACTCGAACAGATTGACGGGGCCATTGGATCGGTGTCCGGGGATGGCGCGTATGACACCCAGTTGGTCTACGACACCGTGGAGAATCGTCAAGCGGGAGAACCGGTCACGATCCTTATTCCACCGAGGCGGCGCGCCCGCCGTAGCGGCTCTGGCACGATCGCGTCTGCATGTCGAGACCGCCACATCGAATTCATCGAGGAACACGGTCGGCGACGCTGGCAGAAGGAGTCTGGTTTCAACGGACGTAACCTGGTGGAGACGGCCATGTATCGTTACAAGACGATCATCGGTGGGCGCCTCCGTGCCCGGAGTAGCGTTTTAACTTGGTCGTGAATCCTCGCAGTATCGAGCGGGCAGTCAAACTACAGGAAAAAAAACGACGCAGCCGAAGGCCCAAGCGCAGGCGGGGGCAGTGAGTTGGTTTCGAAGCGTTTGCTTTTGGCCTATGAAGAGCTGCGTTCAGAGGCGCTGAGCTCGGCGGGAGAGCTGCACCGAGGCTGGGGCATGGTGGTGGTTCGCGAAGGGATGTGGAGCTGGATGAAGGCGATTGGAAAAACCGAGCGTGTGCCAAAGCCGAGCGGGCGACATTGCTCGGAGAGCTCGCTTGGCGTTCCTATGTCGCTGCGCGATGAAGCGACGCGGATTTTGGTCAACATGGTTTTGAGGGAACCGAGCAATGGCTGTTGAGCAATCCACTAAGGTGACGGCGACTCACTTGAATCGAAAAGCCTACATCTACGTCCGCCAGTCGAGCCCGCACCAGGTGGTAGAACACCAGGAAAGTGGGCGGCGTCAATATGAGCTTCGGCAACGTGCGATAGCGATGGGTTGGTCGGAGGAGCAAGTGGAGGTGATCGATAGCGATCAGGCAAAATCGGCAACCCGGGCGGGCGAGCGGGATGGTTTCGAAAA
Organism: Candidatus Marinacidobacterales bacterium; assembly: GCA_965237685.1. Taxonomy (GTDB): domain Bacteria; phylum Acidobacteriota; class Vicinamibacteria; order Marinacidobacterales; family SMYC01; genus CBDEGF01. The sequence goes on along the minus strand of CBDEGF010000001.1, from coordinate 229,782 downwards.
CCTGGTGACCGAGGTGAGCATGGGACGAGCGGGAATCGTGTTGGGCCTCGAGGTGACGCGTCTGGCGCGAAACTCATCGGACTGGCATCGGCTGCTGGAGATCAGTGCGTTGACGGACACACTTATCCTGGACAGCGATGGCCTTTATGACCTGAGGCATTTCAACGACCGATTACTACTGGGCTTGAAGGGGACGATTAGCGAAGCGGAAGTTCATGTGATGCGAGCACGGATGCGGGGAGCACTACTGAACAAAGCGAGTCGCGGAGAGTTGGTCCTTCCCCTTCCAATCGGTTTGGTCTATGACGAGCGAGAACAAGTGATTTTGGAGCCGGACCAAAAAGTACAGGCAACGGTTCGACTGTTTTTTGAAACGTTTCGACGGGTAGGCTCTGCCAATGGTGTCGTTCGGTACTTTGCGGACAAGGAGATCAGCTTTCCTCGTCGTCCGATGGGAGCTCCGGTTCAGGGAGAGATCTTGTGGGGCAAGCTAGAGCTGAGCCAGGCGCTGCGGATGTTGCGCAACCCGCGCTATGCGGGCGCCTACCCCTATGGCCGCACGTGCGTCCGCCCCAGGGCCGATGGAAAAGGAATGAAGACTATAGCGTTGCCGCGCGAGGAGTGGCACACGCTGAAAGAAGGGGCACATCCCGGTTACATCAGTTGGGAGGAGTACGAAGAGAATGAAAAGCGACTGAAAGCCAACGCTCAAGCTTATGGGGCGGATCGTCGCCAGGGCCCCCCGCGGGAAGGTCCCGCGCTACTGCAAGGACTAGTGATCTGCGGGGTGTGCGGCTCTCGGATGACGGTTCACTATCATCGCCATTCCCAGCAACTGGTTCCGGAGTACGTGTGTCAGGAGCGACGAAAGGTGCGGGAGGAGAACAACCGCTGTCAGAGCTTTTGCGGCGCTGAGCTGGATCGAGCTATCGGGGAGCTTTTGGTGGAAACGATGAGCCCTTTGGCCTTGGAGGTAGCGCTTTCGGTGCAGCAAGAACTCGAGTCTCGTTTTGCGGAGGTGGAGCGTTTGCGTTGCGCGGAGGTGGAGCGGGCTCGCTACGAGTGCGAGCTGGCACGTCGGCGCTACATGAGGGTCGATCCCGACAATCGTTTAGTGGCGGATTCTCTCGAGGCAGAATGGAATCACAAGCTGCGAGCGCAAGCGGAGGTGCAGCGCAACTACGAGCGCCAATGCGAGGCCGACAAAGAAAAGCTGAGCGAGGAGCAGCGCTCGAAGATCCTTGACCTGGCCACAGACTGCCCAAAGCTGTGGCGAGATCCGAAAACGCCGAACCAGGAACGAAAGCGTATCGTTCGACTCCTCATCGAAGACGTAACTATCAACAAGGGAGCGAATCTTACTGCGCACATATGCTTCAAAGCAGGGGTGACGAAAACGCTCACGCTACCCCTCCCTAAGAACAAGTTCCAAGAGCAGCGAACCTCTCAGGAAGTTATCGCGGAGATCGACCGACTTTTGAACGAGCATACCTATCGCCAGATCGCTGCCATCCTGAATGAAAAAGGAATGCGTTCCGGTCTAGGCTCACCCTTCGATTCAAAATTACTCAGTCGAGTTTGCCTAACCTACGGTCTGAAAAGCCGATTCCAACGATTGCGTGAGTCCGGTATGCTGACGCTCGAGGAGATCGCCAAACAACTCAGTGTTTGCAAGGAGACGATCCGCCGTTGGCAGGGCCATGGGCTCATCCGGGCAGTTCAGTTCAACGACTCGAATCAATGTTTGTACGAGCTTCCCCTAGACCCGCCAATCAAGTCGAAAGGTATTCCTATGGCAGCCCGTCGCTCGATTGCAAAGGATGTCGATGCTCACCCCACGGAGGTGCAGTATGAAGCGTAGTTCCAGATGTGAGGGTGATTCAGCGAGGAGACCGCTTTCGCCTCGCGCTCGAAGCGCTCGCGGAGCTGAGCGTTGTCGGCCAGGTGCGAGGGCAGGATCTTGATGGCGACCGTGCGCTCGAGACGGGTGTCCCTGGCCTTGTAGACCTCTCCCATGCCGCCCGCACCGATGGGAGCGAGGATCTCGTAAGGGCCTAATTTGGAACCTGGGGCGAGTGGCATCGGCGTCTGAGACGTGACGATAGTTTTCTAGTCGCTCAAAGTCAACGGGCTCTACTGGAGCGGGGGCGTGGTCTTCGGGGGCCGGCGATGGTACGTTGCCTGCTCGTAGGCATACGACAGCTTGATGAGCGTGGGCTCGCTGAACGGCCGGCCCAGAAACTGAAGGCCGGCGGGTAGCTCCCCATTGGTGAAGCCGATCGGAACGGCGAAGGCTGGAAAGCCCGTCGGCGGGGAGAGCGTTCGGCTGTTGGTGCCTGCCGGCGTGTTCAAGTCTCCGATGAGTCGAGGCGGATAGCGGAACGAAGGATAGACCAGAGCGTCCACTCCGGCGTCATCCATCGCTTTCGCGACGGCATCGCGAAGTCTGCTGGCAACCTCGAGGTTGTGCTGGTAGTCGGGGTTTTCTTCCGGTGGCCCTTCGATCTCTTTGGCTCGAGTCAGGCTGCTCTCGAGAAAGGGGTGGTAGTCTTCGGTCTCGATGATCTCGGAAAGTGACTTGAACGGTGCGTCGGGACCGAGGCTCGCGAGATAGTTGTTGTAGTCGAACTTCAATCGCCCCACGCGTCGCTTGAACGATTCCCGGATCTCCTCCAAATCTGGAATACGCACCGGATCGATGATCGTGGCTCCGGCCTTTCTCATGTCCTCGAGGGCTTGATTCATCAGAGCCAGGACTTCGGGGTCGGTATCGTCATCGGGAAACATCTGCCGCACCGCACCGATCTTCGTGCCCTCGAGCCCGTTCTCGTCCAGGAACGCGCCGTAGCCCTCGGGAACGTTTCCCTCGGCTGCTCTAGTGACCGGGTCGGCTGGGTCGTAGCCGGCAATCACCTGGAGAATGACGACCGCATCCGCGACCGTACGTGCTATGGGACCTCCGACGTCCCGAGCCAGGCTGAGCGGAACGATGCCGTCCCGGCTCGTCAACCCCATCGTCGTCCGGAAGCCCACAAGGGACTGATGCGATGCGGGCCCGCGAATCGAGCTCCCGGTGTCGGTCCCGAGTCCCACGGTCGCGAAGTTCGCGGCGACTGCTGCCGCGGTGCCGCCGCTCGATCCGGCGGTGACGCGGAGAGGGTCATAGGGGTTTCGCGTGTAGCCGGGCAGAACGGAGCTCACCGTGAAGTGGCCGCTCATCGCGAACTCGGCCAGGTTGGACTTGGCGAGAACGATCGCTCCCGCCTCCCGGATCTTTCGCACCTGATAGGCGTCGTCCGGAGGATAGGAGTCCTTCAGCGCGAGCGTCCCGTTGGTCGTCGGGAGGTCGTGCGTGTCGTAGTTGTCCTTGACGATGACCGGAATGCCGTGGAGTGGTCCGACGAATCCGGACTCGGAGAACTGTCGATCGAGCTCCGCCGCTCGCTCGAGAGCTCTCGGGTTGATCGTGATGATGGCGTTGATGTACGGGCCCTTCTTGTCGTAGGTCTCGATTCTGTCGAGGTAGAGCTGAACCAGCTCGGTCGCGGTCAGCTCGCCCGCTTCCATGGCGCTATGGATATCGGCGATGCTCGCTTCCTGGACGCCGTCGACCCGAAACGAGGGCTCGTTCGCAGACAGGGGACCGGCTAGCCACAGAAAGCACGCGGCCGCCAGTGCTACACTCGCAAGTCTCATTCACTCCCTCCTGGACGCGCCGGGTATTCTACCCATGCGTCGCTCCGAACGAAAGAGGTTGACTATTTGGTTTTTACCGGTGGCGCGGGCCTTTCGGGAAGCTTGATCGGATTCGCTGCCATGGCATCCATCACTTCCTTCACCGCACGCTCGAGCTGCGGGTCGCGACCTTCGATCACGGACGCGATCGTTGTCGACCTCGATGTCGGGGTCGACACCGTGACCTTCGATGATCCACTCGCCCTCGGCGCTCGCGAAGCCGAACTCGGGTACGTTCACCGAGCCTCCGTCGATGAGGGTGCCGCGGTTGGTGATGCCGATGACCCCTCCCCAGGAGCGCTTCCCAATGAGTGGGCCGAGGCCGGCTTGTCGGAACATCGCGGGGAAGATGTCGCCGTCGGAGGCGGAGTTCTCGTCGAGGATACAGACCATGTGGCCGTGGAAGACCACGGCGGGATAGGTGGTGGCGGTCTCGTTGGTTCGGGAGAAGCCGGTGGCGAGGAGCTCGCGCTTCAGCCGCTCGATGAGCATCTGGGAGACGTTGCCGCCGCCGTTGGCGCGGACATCCACGACGAGTCCTTCCTTTCGAATCTGCCCGTAGAACCACTTGATAAACTCGCGAATACCGTTCGACCCCATGTCGGGCACGTGGAGATAGCCGACACGACCACCGGTCATCTCGGTGACTTTCCGCCGGTTCCCATCCACCCAGTCGAGGTAGACGAGGTTGGTCTCCGTCGTGATGGGATTGAAGCTCACCTCGCGTGAGCCTGCCATCTGCGGGCGATCGTTCACGGTGAGGACCACCGGCCGATCCTCCTTGTGAACGAGGTGGCGATACGGACTCTCGGAAGAGGAGAGCTCGGCGCCGTCGATAGCGAGGATGTAGTCCCCTTCGCTCACGTCGACGCCAATTTCCGTGAGCAGCGAGCGGTACCGCTCCTCCTCGTTCTGGCCATGAAAGATCTTGGCGATGCGATAGCGTCCGGATGCTTCGTCCAGCTCGAAGCGGGCGCCGGGAAGCGCCACCTGGGGTCGGTCCGGCTGCTCGTAATCGCCGCCGGCGACGTAAGCGTGCGACACGCTGAGCTCGGCGCTCATCTCGCCGATCACGTAGTTCAGATCGGAGCGGTGGCCGACGTACTGGAGAAGGTTCCGGTAGCGGTAGAGAAGGTCGTCCCAGTCGTAGCCGTGGAGGTTCGAGACGTAGAAGAAGTCCCGGTAACGGCGCCAGACTTCATTGAAGATCTGGGTCCACTCCTCTGCCGGAACACGGTCGACGTAGAGACCCGACGTCGCGACGCTCTTCGCCGAGTCCTTGCCGTTCGGCGCAGCGTTCAGGAGGTTGACCTCGTTGCGTTGTCGGACCAGGACTTTCTCTCCGTCGGCGGACAGAGCGAAGCCCGAGATGCCTTCGGCGAGGACTTTCTCCTCGCGATCCTCCATCGAGAAGATACGGAGTGAAGGCTGGCTGTCCGCCTGGCGTCCGTAATAGAAGGGTGCGCCGCGCACGTAGAGAAGATGTCCTTTCTTCGCGGCGAGCGCTACGTAGTTGTCGTCCTCGACCGGCACTCGGGCGACCCGCTCCACCAGCCCATCGAAGTCGATTGTGATGTGGGCGGGAGCGCCCTCCTCTTCGTCTTCCTCTTTCTCCTCATCTGTCTCGTCCGCCTCGATGCTCACTTCGTCGCTCTCTGGAGGAAACGGATGGGCGATATCTTTGCGTAGCCCAAGGGCATAGATGCCCGTCTCGCGATCCACCAGATAGTTCCATTCGAACGAGCCGATCTGCGGCTGGAACTGTCGGTCGCTCAGGTAGAAGAGATAGTTGCCCTCGGGGTCCCAGGCCGGGGTGAACTCGTTGAAGTACTCCCCGGTGATGCGGCGTAGCTTTCCGTCGGAGACGCTCCAGATGTAGATCGAGCCGAATCCGGACGGGTCGGTGAGGGTGAAGGCGAGGAGACCGCCGTGCGGTGACCACTGGTAGTCCGTGGCCTGTCCGTGGCGCTCGTCGGCCACCTCGACGAGCTCTCCCGTCTCGACATGGACGACGTAGATCTTGCCGTCCTTGTCGCTGAATGCGATGCGCTCGCCATCGGGGGCCCACCGGGGCTGATAACGCATGGCGCGTCCACCCCGCGTGAGGCGTCGCGGCTCGCCCGTCCCGTCCTGGTTCACGAGATATATCTCTTCATCCCCGTCTCGATCGGAGATGAAGGCGATCGTCTTGCCGTCGGGAGACCAGGCGGCGAGCTTGTCGTGAGATGCCGAGCTCTTCGTCAGGTTCCGCGTCGGTCCTTTCTCGATGGGAGCGGTGAAGACATCGCCGCGGGCCACGATGAGCGCGCGCTCGCCTTTGGGACTCAGCCCGAAGCTCTCGATGTTCTCGGCCACCTGGACGCGAGTGGGTCTCGTCGGAAGTGCATCGGTCGGAACACGGATGGCGATCGGCGTCGCGGATCCGCTTCGAGCGTCGAAGATCTGAAGCTCACCGTTCAGCTCGTAGACGATGCGACCCCCCCCGTCGGCGCTCGGCCAGCGCACATCCCAGGTCGTGTTGTGCGTGAGCTGCGAGGTCGTTTTCGACGCGACGTCGTAGGAATACAAATTGAGGGTTCCGTCGCGATCCGAGGAGAAGTAGATCGCGTCGCCTACCCACATGGGGTCGCGGTCGCTCCTCGGATGGTCGGTCACCTGAACGAGCTCGTGCGAGACGCGGTCGAAGATGTACAGGTCCTGGGACCATCCGCCCTGGTAGCGCTTCCAGGTTCGGAAGTCACGGAACAGGGGAGAGTAGAGGACCTTGTTGCCGTCCGGGCCGATGTCTCCCGCCCCGGCTCTGGGCATGGGAAGCGGTTCGGGTAGCCCACCCTTCGCGCCGACGGTGAAGAGCTGGCCGTCCGCCAGTCCCCAGCCATACCGCCAGGACCGAAACAGGATGGCCTGGCCGTCGGGCGTCCATCCGTACACCTGGTGGTCGTAGCCCCAGCGGGGAGCGAGCGGGCCGCGCGCCGGGTAGTAGGTGAGCTGCTTTGGAGCTCCGCCTGCTGTCGGTATCACGTAGACCTGCTCGTCGTCGTCGTACTGCCCGGTAAAGGCAATCCACTGGCCGTCCGGGGAGAACTTGCCGAAGAGCTCCAGACCTGGGTGGGTGGTCAGCCTCGAGGCTTCACCGCCCGAGACCGGGGCCAACCACAGGTCCCCCGCGTAGGTGAAAACCACCCGATCTCCGTGGATATCGGGAAGGCGTAGAAGCTTCGTCTGGGCGGAAGCACTGGCGGCAAAAGCGGTTAGCAGGATCAGGGCGCGCAGCATTCGGTCTCCTCCCTAGATGAACGTCCCATAACAATAGCGCGGGATCGGCGCGAGTGAGAGATGTGTCTACAACACGTCGGTCAGGATCGTGACGATCTCCGAGGCGTCTTTCCCGGTGAGGATCAACGGGGGCAGGAGTCGCAGGACACGGGACCCTGCGAGTAGACAGAGGAGTCCCCGTTCGGAGAGTGGTGTGAGAAACAGCCCCGCTTTCTCCTTGAGCTCGATGCCTATCATGAGGCCCCGGCCGCGTACCTCCCGCACCCGCTTCAGGCCGGCCTCGCGCAGGCCGTTCATAATGATGTCCCCAACCCGGCCTGAGTTGGCGACCAGGTCCTCGTCTTGCAGGACATCGAGAACGGTCAGTGCCGCCCGGCAGGCGAGAGGATTGCCACCGAACGTCGAGGTGTGGCTCTGGGCAGGAAGCTCGGCCACACCCATTCCGAGCGCCACCGCTCCCATCGGAACACCGCCGGCGATGCCCTTGGCGGCACAAGCCAGATCAGGTTGAAGGTTGAAGTGCTCGTAGCCCCACATCTTGCCGGTCCGGCCGAAGCCGCACTGCACTTCGTCGGCGATCACGAGGGCCTCGTGGCGGCGCGCGATCGCGACGGCTCCGGTGACGAAATCCTTGTCGAGCGGTCGGACGCCTCCCTCGCCCTGGATCGCTTCGAAGATGAACGCGCCGATCGTGTTGCCTTCGAAGACGCTCTCGAGCTCGCCGGGGTCTCGCGTGCCCACGTGGTGTACGAAGGGGAGTAGAGGCTCGAAGGGCTCACGGTACTTCTTCTCGGCAGTCGCCGAAAGGGCACCCATCGTCTTTCCGTGGAAGCCGTGCTTGAGAGCCACGATTCCGGGCTTCTTCGTGGAGTAGCGGGCAAACTTCAGCGCCGCCTCGATGGCTTCGGTGCCGGAGTTGCAGAGGAAGACACGCTCGAACCCGTCGGGAAGCGTCTCCAGCAGTCGCTCCTGGTAACGCGCGCGACTCGGCGTCGACAGAAGCTCGGGCGCCGAGATGATTTCGGAAGCCTGTCGTGAGATCGCCTCGACCAGTCGCGGGTGGTTGTGTCCGAGACTCGCCGTGCCGATACCGGCGATACAGTCGATGTAGGACTTACCCTCCTCGTCGAAAACGCGAGCGCCTTCGCCTCGCACGAGCACGAGATCGCGCTTGAGATAGGTCCCGGCGCCGTAGCGCAGCTCGAGGTCTCGGGTGGATTCCGTCAAGACAGCTCGTCGAGCAGAGCCTTCGCTTCGATCAGGTCCGGCGTATCGAAACCTTCCGTGAACCAGCCGTAGATCTCGGACAGCATGGCCTGGGCCTGCTCCTTGATCATGGCGTCTCGCCCTCAGAAATCTCGGAAGAAGTGAAAATGTGCGTGCCCGAGCCGCCGAGCGCACGCTTCACGGGATGCTCCACGTTCGCGCTCGAAAGGATGACTCTCCCGACGCCCCGCTCGATGGCCTCCACCGCGCCCATGATCTTCTTCTTCATGCGGCCGCGGGCGAAGACATAGGGATCGGGCGTGGACGCCAGGTCCATTGTTTTGATCAGATTCTCGGCGTCGTCCGGGTCGCGCTCGATGTCCTTCAGAAGCCCGGGGACGTTGGAGAGAATGACCAGCGCCCGGGCCTGGTAAGCGACGGCGAGCATCGCAGCGGCGCGGTCGCCATCCACGTTCATCATGCGGGACTCGTCCTCCGAGATGGCGGGTGGCGAGAGGATCGGGGTGAAGCCATTGTCCATCAAGAGGTCCAGAAGTTTCTTGTTGATCCTGGTGACTTTGCCGGTGTTGTCGCCGTGCAAGACCTTCTTCTTGCCGTTCTCGACGATCTTGACCTTCGTTTTGATGGGTCCTTCGAAAATGCGCCCGTCCGCACCCGAAAGCCCGACCGCGTTCACGCCGCGTTGCTGAAGGCCTTCGACGAGCGCCTTGTTCCGCCTGCCGCAGTACACCATCGTGAAAATGGCGAGCGTTTCGCGGTCGGTGTAACGGCTCTCGAAGCCGGAGACCGAGGTGACGAAACGCGGGGGATGCCCCAGTTTCGTGGCGACCTCGTTGGTCTCGTCTGATCCCCCGTGCACCAGGATGATGTCTTCGCCTTGTCCGCGAAGCGACGCGATGTCGTCAAGAAGAGGCTCGTCGTCGATTCCCGAAGCGCCGCCGGTCTTGATGATCAGCACGGATGAAGGCCGGGGAACTCGAGGCCGGTCGTCTCCGGCCAGCCGTGCCCTATGTTGAGCGCCTGGATGGCGTTTCCCGCCGAGCCTTTGACGAGGTTGTCGATGGCGGCCATCACCACCAGACGCCGCGTCGAGGGGTCGAGCTCGAATCCGATATCGACGAAATTCGTCCCCGCCAGGAGTTTGGGCTCAGGGTAGCGATAGATGCCTCGTCTCTCTTTGACGATGCGGACGAACGGCTCGTCCTGGTAGCGGTGACGATAGATACTTCGGATGTCGAGCTCGCTCACGTCTCGATTCAAGATCATCTGGCTGGTGGTGAGAATGCCCCTTACCGCATCGGTCGATGTCCCACTGAAATGGACTTCCGGCTCCTGGTCGGTGGTGAGGTTCTCGACGATTTCCGCGGTATGGCGATGGGCGGTCGGCTTGAACGAGCGCAAGGCCCCTGAGCGCTCGGGATGGTGTGTGGCCGGGGACGCCTTCGCGCCCGCCGCCGAGCTTCCCACTTTGGCATCGATGAAGACGCGTCCGCCCTCGATGATGCCGGCCTCGAAGACGGGCCGGAGCCCAGTGATGGCGCAGGTCGCGTTGCATCCCGGAGCGGCGAGGTGCATTCCCTTCGCGAGCACCTCCCGATGGATCTCCGGCAGCGCATAGACGAATTCGGCGAGAAGCTCGGGCTCGCGGTGCTCCTCGTTGTAGTACTTCTGGTAGAGCCCGAGGTTCTTCAACCGGAAGTCCGCGGCCAGATCCACGACCCGAGGCGCGAGCTTGAGAAAGCTCCTGATCCGCGTCTGGCTTTCGCCGTGCGGCAGCGCCAGGACGAGGACGTCGGTCGATTCGAGCTCGGAGAGCGGGGAATACTTCAGCCGGGTGACTGCCCTCAGGTTCGGATGCGTGTGGTGAACAGGCTTTCCCGCGTGACTCTCGCTCGTGACCTGTTTGACCTGGAACTGCGGGTGGCCGAGAAACAGTCGGAGAGCCTCGCCCCCGGTGTAACCCGAGCCTCCAACGATGGAGACGTCAAGCACCGTTCGCCACCTCGATGACGTAGTCCACGATGCGTCCCGGAATGTCGACACCGGTGGTATCGATGGAGTTTCGAAACTCCATCGTGTAGTTCACCTCGTTCGCGAGATATCCCTTCTTCGTCTGGAACAGGTCGACCGCAACGACGTCCCCTTTTACCGCTCTCGCGGCCGCCTCGGAAACTTCCTTCAGCTCACCCTCGACCGGGCAGCTACTCGCCTTTCCGCCCCGCGCCGTATTCGTGATCCAGTGGTCCGCCTCACGATAGATGGCGGCGATGCATTCCCCGCCCACGACGAAAGCGCGGATGTCTCGCCCCCCTGTCTCGATGTACTCCTGAATGTAGTAGATGGAATGATGATAGCTGCCCAGAATCTTCTTGTGCTCGAGGATGGCTTCGGCAGCGTCCCGGTCGTTGACTTTCGCAAGCAAGCGACCCCACGAGCCCACAGCCGGCTTCAGCACGACCGGATAGCCCATCTGCTCGATCGCTTCGAGGCCGGACTCGGGCGTGTAGGCCACCGCGTCCCGCGGCCGGGGTACGCCGGCTTCGGCGAGCGCCATCGAGGTCAGAAGCTTGTCACCGCAGATGCTCGCCGTGTAGTAGGAGTTGATCGTTCGGACCCCCCGGTCGTTGTAGTACTTCAGCGTGTGCAGTGCACGGGCATGATTGATGCAACGCTCGAGGATCAGCTTGTAGGGTGATTCCATCTGGTGGAGATCGAGAATCAGGTGACGGTCGTCGATCTTCTCGAACGGGACGCCTCGGTCGCGAAACGCCCGGAAGAGCATCTTCTCCTCCGGGCGGATGAGCGAGGCGAGGACACCGATCGCTCGGTTGTCGCTCCTTCCCACTACTCGCCCCAGTCCTCTTCCTCTTCGGGCGCGGGTGCGAGCTCGGGCGGGTCGAGGCTCACGACTTCGAGCTCCTCGTCACACTCCCCGCAGTCGAGAAGCTCGCCGAGCTCGGCGTCTTCGGCGATCCCGACCCCGGCCGCGCAGTGAGGGCACTTCGCAGTCATTTCGGACATCCTCCTTCTGGAAAGCAGTAAAGAATAAAGGATAAGGGGCGGGCAGGGAAGCTTACTCGTAGCGAAGGACCTCTATCGGTGCCACGCGCGCCGCACGGCGGGCTGGAAGCCAGCAAGCGAGGGTACTCGCTGCGAGCAACACTGCGATGGTCATGCTCCACGCTCTCGGATCCGACGCCGCCACCCCGTGCAGGAGGCCCTGGCCGATGCGGCTTGCCGCGGCGCGGCGGGAAGGCCGAACGCCAGTCCGGTCCACACGATGCCTATGCCCTGTCGCAGGAACAAGCCGACCACATCGGGGCTCCGAGCTCCGAGGGCCCGTCGGATACCGATCTCCCGGGTTCGTTCCGCCACCCCCTGAGCGAGCAGGCCGTAGAGTCCCACCGCCACCAGAGCGATGGCAGCGGCACCGAAGAATCCGGCAACGGTAGCGCTCGCGCGAGCCGGAAGGAGCGACAGTCTCAAATGCTCTTCCATCGTCTTCGCCTCGTAGATGGCGAGTCCGGCGTCCAATTCGAGAATTTCCTCGGTCAGGGTTCGGAGCGCCACGAGGGAGGAGACGTGCGAGCGGGGTTTCACCACCACCGTCGTCGCGAAGCTCTCCGAGGGCGACCGCGGAAAGTAGAGAAAGGGTTTCGGCTCCTCTCCCAGGGAAAGATACTTCCCGCTTCGCACCACCCCGACGATTTCGTAAGGCGCGTCATCGCCGACGTAGAGGCGCTTGCCAGCCGCGTGCCCGCTCGGCCAGAACGTTCGGGCGAGCATCTCGTTCACCACCGCGACGCGGGGGCCACCGCCGTCGCCGGCCTCGAAGCCTCGGCCCTCTAGAACAGGGATACCTATCGTCCCGAAGTAGTGTTCATCCACAAACGAGAGGTCCACCGAGAGTCTGGTGTCACCGCGCGTGTCGTCGGAGCCCTCCGGTGATACCGCGGCGCGGACGATGTTCAGGCTCAAGGGAATCGAGCTGGCAAGTGCCACGGACTCGATTGCCGGATGCCTCGAGAGGCGATCGGTGAGCTCGCCGAAGAATCGCCCGGCGCGCGGCCGGTCGTAACGATGGAGGCTCGAGTCGACCGATGCCATGGCAAGCCCGTCCGGCTCGAAGCCGATCTCCGTGTCGCCCGCGTTCGTCAGACTCTCCAGGAAGAGGCCGGCGGTGAGCAGCAGCAGCACCGACAACGCCACTTGTCCGGACACGAGAACACGGCGCAGGCGCCACTGGGATTGGCTCGATGTGGAACCGGCATCTCGCATCACGTCCATCAGATTCGGCCGCGAGGCTCGAAGTGCGGGCACCAGCCCCGCCGCCAGCGTGGTGAGCACGAGGGCGGCGAGCGAGAACAAGACGACACGATGGTCGACTCCGAGCTCGAGCGCGATCGGTCGCTCCGTCGGCAGCTCGATCGCCGAGACGAAGGCGGTGATGGACCAAGTCATCGCGAGGCCGAATGCGCCGGCAACGAGAGCGAGAAGCAGGCTTTCCACGAGAAGCTGACGAACGATGCGATAAGGTCCCGAGCCGATGGCCGCGCGTACGCCGAGCTCACGTCGCCGGCCCGCACCCCGAGCGATGAGAAGCCCTGCGACGTTGGTGCAGGCGAGCAGAAGAAGCATCACGACCACGAAGGCGGCGGCGCCGGAGACGCCGACGACGTAGTCGCGAGCGAGAGGATGCACCCGGCCCTGCGCCTCGCAGAGGACGTTGAACGTAACGCCTCGATTCGACTCCGGATAGGTCGATTGGAGATGCTCGGCCAGCAGGTCCACGCGAGCCCGGGCGTCCTCGAAGGTCACACCTTCGCGTAGTCGACCGATGGCGAAGTAGCCTCGAGCGCCGCGACGCTCCCTGCGCGTCGCCATCGACAGGAGCTCTTGCGCGCCCATCGGAACCCAGAGCTCGGGCCGGAGTCCTCGGTGCGTTCCACTGAACGCCTCGGGTGCGACTCCGATGATGGTGAAAGGCTCTCCGTTCAGCGTGAGCTGCTCTCCGACCACCTGGCGATCCCCCGCAAAGTCGGCTCGCCAGAGGCGGTTGCCGACGACGGCGACTCTCGGCCCGTCCGAGCCGTCGAAGAAACGGCCGACCGTTGGGCGAAGACCGAGGAGCTCGAAGTAGTTCTCGGTGACCATGTAGGCGTACAGCCGCCGGACTCGACCCTCTTGGCGCATCGCCAGGGCGAGCGGCTCGTCGGCGGCCACGCCGGTGAATACCTCCTCCAGTGCGGCGATATCGCGATAGTCCGGAAAGGAGAGCGTGAAGAAGCGGAGACCGGCGGTGGAGCTCGTATAGAAACGAACCAGTCGCTCTGGCGACTCGACTGCAAGGGGCCGGAGCAGGAGCGCATCGACAAGAGAGAACATCGTCGTCGCGGTGCCCATCCCGAGGGCGAGGACGAGAGCGGCGAGCAGGCTGAAGGCGGGACGCTTCCAGAGTGAGCGCAACGCGAACCGAAAGTCGAAAGCCAGACCGTTCATCGCCCTTCACCGGGTCCTCATCAGCTCTTCGATGTATCTTCCCGAGGATCAGGTGCCCGACCTTAACTCGCCGCTTCGGTGGTCGCCTCGGGCTTCGGCGAGCCGGTCAGCTCGCGCTGGTAGGCGTTGACGAGGCTGTTCTGCCGGAGCAGGTAGTAGGCCTCGATGAGCAGGATCAAGCCGCTGGCTCCGAGGGACAGGTAGCCCAGAGCGTTGTGGATCCAGCTCGGGATGGCCCGGGTGTGAGCACCACCCCCCAGAATGAACGTTGTCATCAGGAGCAACATCCCGAAGAACGCCCAGGGCAGGACTTTTGCCTTCAGACGCCTGCTTTCCAGAAGGTAGTCCTTGCCTTTTCCGTGCTCCTCGATGGCCTTCCGCAGGTTGCTCCCCATGCCCACGAAGTAGAAGTAGGTCATCGTGTGGGTGAAGACCGCACCGGTCGCCGCAACGAGAGCCCAGATGAAGTGCCGGCCAAAAGCGCCGCCGCCCTCGGGGATGTGGATGCCGTGATAAACGGTCACTCCGATCGCGGCGATCGAGAGAAGATTCAGTGTCAGCAGTGCAAGCGTCATGAGGCGCCCGGATTATAGGACGCCGGTGCGGCAAAGCGCCACGGTAGGGAGTGCCTGCGATGCGGCTTTCGTTTCGCGCCTCCGACTGGGATAATGAAATCGATGTCCAGCAAACAAAAGAGGAAGCGGCGACAAGCGCAGAAGGCGAAGGCTGGCGAGTCCGCACCTGCCGCGGAGCCGGCTGCCTCAGGCTCTTACAGCTCGACGCTTCCCATCATTATTGCGGTTGTCTTCTTCGTTGGCCTGTTCGCGGGGCTGGCTCTTCGCTACGGCGCCAACCGGACGGAGGCCGAAGCGTCTCAACCGGTGCCACCACCGGGCTCGGAGCTCAGCGAAGCGGAGCTCTGGGAGCGGCGTCCCGTCAAGGAAATCAACATCTCACCGGAGCGGGACTTCGTTCTCGGCCCGGAGGATGCCCCCATCACCGTTGTCGAGTTCAGCGACTTCGAATGTCCCTACTGTCGCGATTCCAGCTACCTGATGAAGCACATTCTGGACAACTATCCGGACGACGTTCGACTGGTGTTCAAGAACTTCCCGCTGGATACGAGCTGCAACGACGGGATCATGCAGCAGATTCATTCTCTCTCCTGCCGGGCCGCGACGCTGGCCCGCTGTGCGGGCGAGGCGAATCCCGCCGATTTCTGGAAAGTCCACGACGCGCTGTTCGAGCCCCCGAAGCTCTCCACCGCGTTTCTGGACGCTCTTCCAGGCGAGCTCGGACTCGACACCTCTGCGATCGACCGGTGCGTGGAGTCCGGTGCCGGTCTTGCCGCCGTCAAGGCGGTTGTCGCGGAGGGCCGCCGCCAGCGCGTGCGCTCGACGCCGACGATCTACGTGAACGGTCGCATGGTCGTTCAGTACGACGTCCAGAACTTTCGCGACGTCCTCGATCACATTCTCGCCAAACCAGACGCGCCTTGAACTGATCTCTTTGCGATTGTATCCTCCGCGCGTCGTCGCGCAAAGGGGATTCAGAATGAAACATGCGATCGCTGGCCTGTTGGTGTCGTTGGTGTCGATGGTTTCGCTTGGCCTCGCTGCCGTTGCCGCTGCCGAGGCGCCGGACACGGTCTTTCTCGACGAGCTCACGTGGACCGAGGTTCGGGACGCTCTCGAGAGCGGCTCGACCACCATCATCATTCCTACCGCCGGGACCGAGCAGAACGGTCCCCACATGGTGCTGGGCAAGCACAAGTTCATCATCCGCCACGCCTCGGACAAGATCGCCCGGAAGCTCGGGAACGCGTTGGTCGCACCGGTGGTGACCTACGTGCCAGAGGGCAATTTCGATCCCCCTTCCGGCCATCTGCGCTACCCCGGCGCCATCTCGCTTCCGAACGAGCACTTCATGAAGCTGCTGGAGTACGCGGCGCGGAGCTTCGAGCTTCACGGTTTCACGGACATCGTTTTCATCGGCGACAGCGGAGGCAACCAGGGAGGGATGAAGGAAGTCTCGGAGCACCTCAACGAGGAGTGGAACGGGAAGAAGACCCGTGTGCACTTCGTCGGCGACTACTACTCGGCGAACGGGTTTCGCGAGTGGCTGAAGACTCAGGGCGAGACGGATGAAACGATTGGCCGCCACGCCGGCATCTCGGACACCTCACAGCTCCTGGCGGTAGCCCCCGAGCACATCCGGCTGGACAAGCGGGCTCCGAAAGGTGGCTTCGAAGGGAGCGGTGTCAGCGGGGACCCGACGCGTGCCAGTGCCGAGTACGGCCGGAAGGGCATCGAGCTGAAAGTCGAGGCCGCGGTGCGTCAGGTCGAGAAGCTCATCGCTGCCCGCTGAGTTGGGTGAGGGGTCGGCCCCTTATCCCGCGCGCATGCGCTCGGCCCGCTTCTGCCAGCGCTCGCGCGCCTTGATCGCTTCCGCCGCCCGGTTCTTGGGAGCGGTCGTGGCTTCGAGCTCGTCGAGAACTCGGAGCGTCACCGCGGTCACGTCCTCCACTGCCTGTTCGAAGACGGCTCGGTTCACCTTCGATGGTCGGTTGAATCCACTCACTTTGCGGACGTACTGCAGGGCTGCCGCGCGGGCCTCCTCTTCCGTCGCCGGTGGCTCGAAGTTATGCAGGGTGCGGATGTTTCGACACATGGAAAGATAGTAGTCCACGCGCGGTGGATCGGCCAAGAACCTCCGCCGAGCTATGATCTGCGGCGTATGGAGCTGTTCGACAACGTCCGGGCCCGATGCCCGGCCAACGCCTGGAGTCAGGGCGTGACCCTCTCACGCAACGGTGCCGTTTCGTGGGAGCGCTTCGAGCCGGACGAGGCGGTGGCACGCATCGACCTTAAGGGAACGGCGGTCTCGCCACGCGTATCCCTCTACACCGAGGAGCTCGAGTGGGACTGCGACTGCGCGAGCCGTCTCGAGGCCTGCGAGCATGTGGCGGCCGCCGTGATCGCGATGAAGCGGGCGAGAGAGGGCGACGACGGGCTGCCCGTCATCGAGGAACCTGCTCCCCGGCTCGTCTATCGTTTTCGCAGGACGCCCGAAGGGCTGTCCTTCGAGCGGGCCCTTGAGATCGAGGGTGCATTTCGAGCCGTCGATGTTTCCCTGAGCGCTCTCGCGGCCGGTCGCTTCGACGGTCCCCGGGTGGATGCGACGCCCGAGGACATGGCGGTGGAGAAGGCTCTGGGCGTCCAGCTCTCGGGGGTTCTAGAGCGATCTTCGTTTCCCCGGTTGTTCGCCGTGCTCCCGCGCTCGGCGGACGTGACACTCGACGGAAGCTCGGTTCGTGCTTCGGTCACACCGCTCCTTCCCACGGTGCGCGTCGACGAGTACGAGGGGGGATTCCTCCTCTCCCTTCGACTGGAAGAGGGAGCCGAAGTCTTCCGGAATGGCGTCGCCCTGCTGGGTGGGGAGCTGCGACCGGTCGGTGAGCCAGAGCTCTCCGGTACCGAGCGGTACCAGCTCGAAAAGGGCTGGCGGTTCTCGCGGAGTCGCAGCGGAGAGCTGGTTGGCGAGGTTCTGCCTTCGCTCGGCAAACGCCTGCCGGTGGACGTGCGTGCCGCCCTGTCGACGGAGACCGTTCGCGAGACACCGCGCCTCTCGCTCAGATGCCAGAAGAGTGGCGACGAGCTCTACGTGCTTCCGAGCATCGTGTACGGCGACCCCCCGGTGGCCCGTGTCGAGGGGGAGCGTTTTGTAACTCTTGGCTCGAAGGTTCCTTTGCGCGACACCGAGGCGGAGCAGGCGCTCGCGGAGCGTCTTCGGCGCACTTACGGGCTCGAGCTCGGTGCCGGAGAGCTCCTCGCACCGGAGGACGCCGTTCGTTTCGTATCGGGCCTGGAGCGGTTCCGAGGCCATCTGGAAGGAGACGGTCTTCAGTTTTTCCACCTCGCGCCGTCCGTAGTGCCGCGGGTCGAGATCCGGGGTCGCCGGGTCGAGGCGTTCTTCGAGGTCGAAGAGAAAGAAGAACGGCGCCGCGCGAACGCTTCCGCGGTGGTCCGGGCCTGGGGTGAGGGAAAGAACCTGGTTCCGCTGACCGACGGCGGATTCTCGCCACTGCCCGTCGCGTGGCTCGATTCCCATGGTCGACTTCTGTCGGATCTCCTCGCCGCCCGTGACGCGAAGGGCGACGTTCCGAGAGCCGGCCTGGCGGACCTCGCTCGACTCTGCCAGGAGCTGGACGAGCCGCCACCGCCGGATTTCGAGAAGCTACAGGGGCTTGTCGAGGGCTTCAGCGCCGTCCCCGAAGCCGATCTCGATGGCCCGGTCGCGACGGCGCTCCGCTCGTATCAGCGCGATGGTGTGAACCGGCTCGCCTTTCTGAGGGACCAGGAGCTCGGGGCGCTTCTCGCCGACGACATGGGACTCGGAAAAACGATTCAGGCGCTCGCGGTGCTGCGCCGGCGCGCTATCGTGGTGGCGCCGACGAGTGTCCTGCACAACTGGAAGGCGGAAGCGGAGCGGTTCCGGCCGGACCTTTCGGTCACGCTCTACTACGGACCCGATCGAAAGCTCGATCCGGAGGCGGACCTCGTGTTGACGACCCACGCGCTCCTGAGGCTCGACCGGGAAGTACTCTCCGGCGAGGAATGGAATACGGTGGTGCTAGACGAGGCCCAGGCGATCAAGAACCCCGAGAGCCAGCTCGCCCGTGCAGCTTGCAGTCTCCGAGCGCGGTGGCGGCTCGCGCTCACGGGCACGCCCATCGAGAATCGCCTCGAGGAGCTCTGGAGCCACTTCCACTTTCTGAGCCCCGGATTCCTTGGCGATCTCTCCGACTTCCGCGAGCGCTATGTCCGCCCCATCGAGGATGGTGAGACGGACGTGCTCGCGCACCTCAGGCGGCGCGTCCAGCCGTTCTTTCTCCGGCGGCGGAAGCAGGAGGTGGCACCGGAGCTTCCGCCCCGCACCGAGATCACGCTTCGCGCCGAGCTCGGGGAGGAAGAGCGGATCCTCTACGATGCCCTTCGGCTCTCCGCACACGAGGACGTGGCGGCCCGCCTGCAGAGAGGCGCGAGTCCGCTCCGAGCGCTGGAAACGCTGCTCCGGCTGCGACAGGCCGCCTGCCACCGGGGCCTCGTTCCCGGCCAGACCGCCGATACCTCTTCGAAGACCGAGCTCCTGCTCACCGAGCTCGAGACGGCCGTTTCGGATGGCCATCGCTCGCTCGTGTTCTCGCAGTGGACGTCCTTGCTGGACCTTCTCGAGCCGCATTTGAACAGAAGCGGGTATGATTACCTCCGCCTCGACGGCTCGACCGAGGACCGGCAGGGGGTCGTGGAGCGGTTTCAACGGGAGGAGGGGCCTCCCGTTCTCTTGATCTCGCTGAAGGCGGGTGGTGTGGGGTTGAATCTCACGGCAGCGGACCACGTCTTTCTGCTCGACCCCTGGTGGAACCCGGCGGTGGAGGCGCAGGCTGCCGATCGGGCGCATCGCATTGGACAGGACAAGCCGGTGACGATCTATCGGTTGATCGCGGCGGAGACGGTGGAGGAAAAGATCCAGCTGCTGCAGGAGAAGAAGAAAGAGCTCTCCGAGCTCGCGACGGCAGGCAGCTCTCCGCTGACGAGGGAAGATTTGCTGTTCCTTCTGGATTCCTGAGTGCCCTGCTTCATAATTACGGTGACGCACCGAGAACGCCGAGGCGCCCGTCTGTCAAGGCGCGAGGAGCAAATAATATCTGGATATATGACCGACGAGCAACGCAGCCAGTCGGGATGCATCGGCGTTCGAATGCCACCGTAATTGTGAAACAGGGTACTAAGCCATGTCCGGCGACCGCTTGAGAAATGACAGTGCTTCGGTCGAGTCGCTCCGTGAGGAGCTGGAGCGACTGAGGGTTCTTTTCGAGCTCGCACCCGACGCCTACTACCTGAGCGATCTGAAAGGGGTCTTTCTGGACGGAAACAAGGCAGCCCAGGAGCTGAGCGGGTACCACCGCGACGAGCTCATCGGGCGGAAGTTCCTTTCGGTCGGGCTCCTTCCCGTTTCCCAGAGCGCGCGGGCCGCCCGGCTCCTCGCCCTCAGCGCGCTGGGAAAGCCGACCGGGCCCGACGAGCTGACCTTGATTCGGAAGGATGGAACGAAAGTCGATATCGAGGTGAGGACGATTCCGGTACGGATCGGCGGCGAGGTCCAGGTCCTGGGTATCGCGCGCGATCTGACCGAGCGCAATCGCACGGTCCAGGCATTGAAGCAGAGCGAGGAGCGCTACCATCGCGCGGCCGCCTCCGGGAAGGTCGGTGTCTGGGAGTGGGATCTGTTGAACAACGAGATGTACGTCGACCCCAACCTGAAGAGCCTGCTCGGCTACCGGGATGACGAGATCGCCAACAATCTGGAGTCATGGGGCAGCCACGTGCACCCCGACGACGCCGAGAACGTGATGAAGGCGGCGGAGGCCCACTTGAGCGGCGAGACCCCTCACTACGAAGTGGAGCATCGAATGCTTCACCGGGACGGAAGTGTCCGGTGGTTCCTCGCACGGGGCGTCGTGTCGCGCGATGCGGAGGGTCGACCGGTTCGCATGGTGGGCTCCGACGTGTGTATCACGGAGCTCAAAGAGGCGGAATCGAAGCGCCAGCAGCTCGAATATCGGGCGCATCTTCTGAGCACTCAGAAGCTCGAAAGCCTGGGCGTGCTTGCTGGCGGTATTGCACATGAGTTCAACAACCTCCTGACGACGATCCTGGGCAACGCGGGGCTCGTTCTGCGCTCTCTTCCCGAAGGGAGTCGTGAGGCGGAGCGGGCCCAGAAAATCGAGAGGGGGGCTCTCAAAGCTGCCGAGCTCACGAGTCAGCTGCTGGCTTACACCGGCCGTGCCCACTTCGCCACCGAGCGGGTGAATCTGAACGAGCATCTCGAGAACATGGCGCGCCTGCTCATTGTCTCCACCCACAAGGATGTCATGCTCGAGCGCGACTACGCCGCCAACCTGCCCGACGTCGAAGCGGACGTCTCGCAGCTCCAGCAGGCGATTCTCAACCTGGTGATGAACGCCTCCGAGGCCGCGGCGAGCGAAGGGGGTCGAATCGGGTTGAGGACCGAAGTCGTCGATGCGGACGACGAGCTGCTCTCCCGCGCGGTGTCATCTTCCCTGGAGGAAGGTCGCTCGGTCTGTCTCGAGGTTCGCGACGATGGCGCCGGGATGGACGAGGAGACGAGAGCGAGGGCTTTCGATCCGTTCTTCTCGACAAAAGGTCACGGCCGGGGACTCGGTCTGGCAGCGGTGCTGGGGATCGTCCGGGCACATCGCGGAGCGGTCCTCCTCGAAAGCGAGCTCGGAAAGGGAACAGCGGTAAAGATCCTGCTACCCATTCGACCGGAAACACCGTTCGCGGCGCCCCGCGCCGAAGTCGCGCTGCTCGGCCCGGTTGCGGAAGACGTAGGAGCGATCCTCGTGATCGACGACGAGGAAGGGGTTCGTGAGACGGCCGCACAGATTCTGGAGCAGAGCGGCTTCGACGTACTCACCGCGTCCGGCGGCCGAATGGGAGTGGAGCTGTTCGAGGACCACCAGGAGAGTATCGGAGTCGTGCTCCTCGACCTGACGATGCCGGGAATGGAGGCGGAGAAGGTGTTCCGGGAGATTCGCCTGCGGAGTAACGCGGTCCCCGTTATTCTGATGAGCGGCTACAGCAAAGAGATGCTGGAAGATCGCTTCACCGGTTCCGAGCTGTTCATTCAGAAGCCGTTTCGTCCCCTCGAGCTCGTGCACAAGATCCGGGAAGCCGTCGAAAGGTCGTGAGGCGCGTGATCCTGGACTCCCAGCGCAGTTTGTTCGATATCCCCGACGACGTCGCCTATCTCAACTGCGCCTACATGTCTCCGTTATTGAAGTCCGTCCGCGATGCCGGTGTGCAAGGCCTCGAGCAGAAAAGCCGGCCGTGGACGATCACCCCGCCCGACTTCTTTGACGGGTCGAACTCGCTTCGAGAGGCCTTTGCCGGGCTGGTGGGCGCGCGAGGCACGGACATCGCCATTATCCCGGCGGCGAGCTACGGGGTGTCGGTTGCGGCAAGGAACTTGCCCCTCGCGAGGGGGCAAAACGTCGTTGTCGTGGAAGACCAATTTCCCTCAAACGTCTACCCCTGGCGGGAGCGGGCGGCCGAGGCAGGGGCCGAGATCCGAACGGTCACGCGACCGACCGGCGGGAACTGGACCGACGCCGTTCTCGAGCGGATCGACGGGCAGAGCGCGATCGTTGCCCTTCAGCAGTGCCACTGGACGGATGGCGGCCTCTTCGATCTGAAGGAGATCGGCGCCCACTGTCGTGCGGAGGGGATTGGCCTCTCCCTCGACGTCACGCAGTCCGCGGGTGCGATGCCCCTCGACGTCGCCGAGATCCAGCCGGACTTCCTCGTGGCGGCGACCTACAAGTGGCTGATGGGGCCCTACTCTCTCGGATTGCTGTACGTGTCCGAGCGCTGGCAACGTGAAGGCAAGCCGCTCGAGCATAACTGGATCCACCGGCGCGGCTCCGAGAACTTCGCGCGACTCGTCGACTACCAGGACGACTACGCGCCAGGCGCCCAGCGGTTCGACGTCGGTGAGCGGTCCAATTTCGCCCTCGTTCCCGCCGCGGCGGCCGGCATCCGGCAGATCCTCGAATGGGGTGTCTCGAACCTTGCCGAGACCATCGAGCGGATGACGGCGGACATCGCCGAGCGGGCGCGGGCGCTCGGCCTGGACTCGGTGCCACGGGAACAACGAGCCGGTCACTACCTGGGGCTCGCACTGGGCGGCAACGTCTCTGACGATCTCCTGGCCCGGCTGGCGGAGCGGCAGATCTACGTGAGTGTGCGCGGAGCCTCGATCCGCGTGACCCCCCACGTCTACAACGACCAGAACGACGTCGACCGGTTCATCGAGGCGCTGCGAGAGCTTCTTTGACCCTCTCTGGCGGTTGACCTATCATTCTGGCGTTCACCCGATGCAGGTCTACCTGGACACGGTGCGAGAGGTTCTCGATACCGGAACCCGCAAGGAGAACCGCACCGGTGTCGACACGCTCTCCACTTTCAACATCAACTATGAGATCGAGCTCGCGCGCGGCTTTCCGCTGCTGACCACGAAGAAGATCTCCTGGAAGAACATCGTCGTCGAGAATCTGTGGTTTCTGTCGGGCGATCCGCACATCGATCTTCTGAAAAAGCACGGCTGCAAGTTCTGGGATCCCTGGGCTGACGAGAACGGCCGCGTGCCGAGCGCCTACGGCAACTTCTGGCGGCACTTTCCCGTGCACGAGGAGGGCCGTCCCGCTTTCAACGATCAAATCCGGTGGGTCCTCGGCGAGCTCCGGCGCAACCCGATGTCGCGACGACTCGTGGTCACCGCCTGGGCGCCGGGCAACGCGCAGACGAGCGAGCTTCCGCCGTGCCATTGCCTGTTCCTCTTCAACGTGCAGAACGGACGTGACGGTGAGCCGAGACTGAACCTGCACCTGACCCAGAGAAGCTGCGACGTGGCTCTGGGCGTGCCCTACAACATCGCCGGCTACAGCCTTCTGCTGGAACTTTTTGCACATTTCACCGGAATGCGCCCGGGCATCTTCGCTCTTACACTCGTCGATGCGCACATCTACACGTGCAAGAAAGACGGCAGCATGGCGGAGTACGATCACGTCCCCGGCCTGCGGCGCCAGCTCGAGCGAGAGCCACGCTCGCTCCCTAGGATAGGAATCTCGAACGATCTGCGCTCCCTGGAGGACGTCGAGGCCTTGCTGCCGGAAGACACGGACACCGTGATGCGTCACTTCGAGCTGAAGGGCTACGAGCCCCATCCCGCGATTCAGTTCAAGGTCGCGGTGTGAAAGGCATCATCGCGGCCGTTTCCCCGGAGTGGGTCATCGGTGTCGATGGCGATATACCCTGGCACTATTCCTCCGACATGAAGCGCTTCAAGAAGCTGACCATGGGGGCGACCCTCATCATGGGGCGGCTGACATGGGAGTCTCTTCCAAGCAAACCCCTTCCGGGTCGACGAAACATCGTGATCACGAGCCGAAGCCTGGACGGCGTCGACTGCTTCCCGACCATAGAGGCTGCCCTCGCGACCTGCGAGGGCGACGTCTGGTTCATCGGCGGCGCACGCATCTTCGAGGAAGCGATGCGCTACGCCGACGTGATCGACCTGACCCACGTTCCCGACCGGGTGAACGCGCCGGGCGTCGTGCGATTCCCCGAGATCGACGAGACCGTCTGGGAAGCGGGACCGCTCGTCGCGCATGACGTCGACGACCGCCTCAAGCGACAGGTCTACCGCCACCGCTTACGAAAAGCGTAAAAAACGGGGACAGGTAATTCTTTTTACGTTTCTTGTAAAAGCGTGCCTGTTTCGATTTTCTTTACTGCTGCTTCTCGAGCGTCAGGGGGTCCCTCAGCGGCAGGTGAGTCACCTGGCCGCCGAAGAACTCCTTCATGCTGGCGCGGTCGTCCGCATCGCCGGGCTCGATGTCCTCCCACTTGCCGACCACCAGGAAGACCACGTTCTCCGGGTCGAGGTACTTCTGCGCGATGCGCTGCACGTCCTCCGCGGTTACGTTGCTGACCTGCTCGCGCCAGCGGGTCCAGTAATCATGTGAGCGTCCCATGAACTCGTCGGTCGCGAAGATCCCGGTGATCCGGCGGGCCGACTCGAAGCGGCGCGGGAACGCCTCGACGAGGCTGTTCTTGGCCAGCGCGAGTTCCTCGTCGCTCACCGGCTCGTTCTGGATGCGCCGCACTTCCTCGAGAGCGATCTGCGCCGCCAGCGCCACCGTCGGACTCTTGGACTGGTAGAAAATCGTGAACCGCCCCGGCTCGAGGGCATCGAATCCGAACCGTGCGCCCGCCGAGTAGGCGAGTCCTTCGTCCGAGCGGATCCGCTGCAGGATGCGGGAGGTGAAGCCGCCGGCCCCGAGAATCTCGTCCATGACCTGGATGACGGCCCGATCCGGGTTCGTCCAGTCCGTCCATTGAGGCACGAGATGTCCGATGCGCACGCGGCCCTGCGGGATGTCCTTCTCCACGTGGTAGAGGCCTGGCTCGACCTGGTGCGTGGGCTGCGGAGGGGGCCATTCGGCATCGGCACCCGTGCCCGTCCATTTCGCGAGCCGCTCTTCCAGCTCCTGCAGGATCTCATCCGTATCGACGTCTCCCGACGCAACGATGAGCATGTTCTGCGGGCGCCAGTACTTGTCGTGAAACGCTTCGAGGTCGGCGCGGGTGATGTTGTTCAAGTTGGCTTCCGTCATGCGCCGGCTGCTGAAATGATCCTCACCAAAGAAGATCCAGTCCCACTCCCGTCGGAGGATGCTGTCGGGTGCGTCGTTACGCTGCTTCATCGCCTCCAGGATGTTGCCTTTCTCGATCTCGAGGCGTCCCTCGTCGAAGCCGGGCTCTCGCAGCATCTCGAAGAAGAGAACAAGCGACTCCTCGAGCACTGGAGTGATGGTGCTGAGATTCGCCCCCGCCTGCGTGTCGCTCCCGAAGCTCGACATCTGAGCGGCGAGAAACTCGACCTTCTCATTGAACTCATGCGGCGAGAGCGACTTCGTACCGCCCTCGCGCATCATCGTGCCCACCAGGCCGCTGAGTCCCACTTTGTCCGGCGGGTCGAGATGGCTGCCTACTTTGAGGATGATGCGGATGCTCACGAGCGGGAGCGTATGATCCTCCGCCACGTAGACGACGGTGCCGTTCGAGAGCTCGTGACGATAGTCGTCTCCATCGGGGACGGTGAAGTTGAGCTCGCCGTAGCGAATTTCCTCCGGCCTCGGCGGAATATCGACGGCCACCGGCTGGGCTGCGAGGAAAGAAGACAGCCCCGCGGTGAAAACGAGCATCAATATGGAAATGTACCGACGGCGCAGCCGTCGCTCCTGGGTGAGGGTGCTCAGCCGACGGATCATCATTCACCTCCTTCGAGTTGGGCCAGCCGCTCGCGCATGACCCGCTCGATGAGCGGAAAGACTTTCTGCATGGGCGGGGGAGCACTGGCTTTCTGCTGCTCGAGCTGGCCAAGCATGCCCCGCAGGGCGCTGGCATCCTCCATCTTTCGAATCTGGTTGAGCTGCGCTTGAACCTGCTGGCGCACCGGCGGTGGCAGACCTTCGAGCTCGGTGGGCATCTCCACCGCCTCGGTTCCCTCTTTCCGGAAATAGAGGCCCACCGTGCGGTTCTCCGGAGAGAAGTACTCCCTCGCCACCCGCTTGACGTCGTTCTCGTTGACTGCCAGTGTCTTCTCCGCCCATTCGTTCAAGTAGGAGTAGTCGCCCATCGCGTCGTAGACGAGGAGCTGGACGAGAAGAAAAAAGCCACTGGCCAGTCGGCGATAGGCGGACGCCGTGACCTGGTTCTTTACTTTCTGAAGCTCTTCTTCGGGGATCGGCTCTTCCTGAATCCGCCGTATCTCGGCGTAGATCGCCTGCTCGATCATTTCGGGCGTGGCCTCGCCTTTGGTCTCTGCTTGAAACTCGAAAGCCCCGGCCCACTTGCGGGAGTCCTGCGAGGCGGAGGCGTCGCTCGCGATCTGCTCCCCGAGCACGAGCGCTTTGTAGAGTCGCCCCGTCCGCCCGTTGAGAAGGCCCGCCAGCACGTCCAGAGCGTAGGAGTCTCGGTGTCGGAAAGGCACGGTGTGGTAGCGAATACGGATCTGCCGCTGGCAGTCGCACTCGGCGCGCATCCGCTTTTCGGCCTTCTGCTCCATCTCGAGCGTCACGACGTCGGGTGGCTCGTGCTCGCCGCGTTTCAGCCGGCCGAAGTAGCGCTCCGCCAACGCCTTCGCCTCGTCGAGATCGAAGTTCCCGACGAGAACGGCGGTCAGATTGTTGGGCGCGTAGTAGGTGTCGAAGTAGGTCTTCGCCTGCTGGAGCGTGTAGACGCTCAAGTCGGAAGGCCAGCCCACCACCGGCCAGCTGTAGGGATGAGACTGCCAGAACATGGCCTCGAACAGCTCGTCGAACTCGCCGGTAGGCGTGGATTCGGTACGCAGGCGCCGCTCTTCGTGTACCACGTCGCGCTCGGAATAGAACTCGCGAAACACCGGATTGAGAAGGCGCTCGGATTCCATCCAGAACCACAGCTCGAGCTTGTTCGCCGGGACGGTGATGAAATAGACCGTTACGTCGTGGCTGGTGAAGGCGTTCATTCCGGTGGCGCCTGCCTCCGTGTAGATCCGGTCGAACTCGTCCTTCACCATGAGCTCCCGCTGCTCCTCGACGAGTGCGTCGAACTTCTTCTGTAGCTCGATCAAGTCCGGCGTTCGGTTGTCGTCCGAGAACGGATCTTCTAGCTCTCCCAGGCGGTAGCGCGCGCGCTGATCGCGGTAGAGCGCCCGGATCCGTTCCTGGAGCCTCTCCTGCTCTTCGATGATCTGGAGGTCGCGCTCGATGTTCGACGTACCGATGGTGTGCGACCCTTTGAACATCATGTGCTCGAAGAAATGGCTGATGCCGGTGATGCCGGGGCGTTCGTTCGCCGAGCCGACGTGTGCGACCCAGCCGGCGGAGACGGTGGTGAGCTCGGGGCGTTGGACCGCGAGAAAGAGCATGCCGTTCGAAAGCTCGAAGCTTTCCACCGGGACGTTCGCCAGTTCCTGCGAGTAGGCGAGACTGCCGGCCGCCAGCGCGAGAAAGACGAAAGCGGCTCGAAGCCGCGGTTGGATCCTCATGGAAAGCATTCTACTACGGCGTGCTCCGCGACTTCGTCAGACGCCACGAGCGGTGGACCTTTCGGTTGCGGAAGTCGTCAGGGATCGTTGCCGGCGTGATTTCTTCACAGAGGCTCGTCTCGAGCTTCTCGCGAGCGAGCTTGAACCGACGGAAGTTGGTGCAGAAGAAGAGGATGCCGCCGGGGCTGAGAAGCCTGAGCACTCGATTGATGACCTCGGGGTGATCTCGTTCGACGATGAAATCGCGCTCTCTCGACTTGCTGTTGGAGAACGTCGGGGCATCGAGGACCGCGAGGTCGTAGGGTTCGCGGGGTGGGTGGTCCAGGTACTCCCAGATGTCCTGGCAGATCAACTGGTGTTTCGGTTCATCGAATCCGTTCCGCTCGAGGTTGCGCTCGGCCCAGTCCAGATAGGGTCGGGAGGCGTCGACGCTGGTCGTCGTTCGCGCACCACCGGCGGCGGCGTACACCGTGAAGCTTCCCGTATAGCAGAAGAGGTTCAGAAACCGCTTCCCGGATGCCATCTCGCGCACCAGCTGGCGCGTGTCGCGGTGGTCGAGAAACAGGCCGGTATCGACGTAGTCCGAGAGATTCACTTCGAATCTCAGGTCCCGTTCACTGACGATGAAGCTCTGATGCTCGGAGGCCACTCTCTCGTGCTGATCACTTCCGCGCTGCCGCCGTTTTCGTTTCACGAACACGTTCTCGCGCGGCGTCCCCAGAACCTCACTTGCGCGCGCCGCCATGAGCTCGAGCCACTCACTTTGCTGGGCCGGTGCGCGGAACTTCGGGTAGTCGATCTCCACGATGTGAAGCGACTCGCCGTAGCGGTCCACCACCAGCGTGACCTCTTTGATGTCGCGCTCGTACAGGCGGTAGCACTCGATGCCGAGTTTCTTCGGCCACTTGCGTAGATGATGGGCGCGCTTCTTCAGTCGGTTGCCGAAATCGTCCACCTGACGTGCTTCCTTGGCTCCGAGACCGCCGAACGCCGGCTGGTCAGACGAGCCGGGCCGCGGACCGTGGTACTGGAAGTACGTGCATTCGATGCGGCCGATGTAGAGCTTTCGGCGCCGGTCGGCGGGCTGCCCCGCGAGATCCTCGAAATCCCGCCACGCGGTCAGAACGTAATGGGACCAGGTGGGCAACCGGCGAAAAACGTTCGGCATGGTACGGTAGAGCGTCTCGACGTCACGACGACCCGCGAGCCGCTCCCCGTAGGGAGGATTCGTGATGAGACACCCGTAGTCGCCGTCCGGAAGCTCGATCGGGTCCTCGAGGAAGTCGCGGGGCTCGAACCGAATCTCCTCGGATAGCCCAGCCTCACGAGCGTGAAAGCGAGCTTGTTCGAGCGCTTTCTCGTCGATGTCGCTGCCGAACAGCGGCCCGAGCCTTTCTTTCGTCTCGAGGTCGCGAGCTTCTTCGCGGGCGCGCTTCCACAGGTCATCGGGCAGGCTCGACCAGCTTTCTGCGGCAAACGTTCGACGTATTCCGGGAGCGCGGTTGCGGCCGACGAGTGCCGCTTCGATGGGGATGGTTCCGGTTCCGCAAAACGGATCCCAGAGAGGCCGGTCGCGCCGCCAGAAGCTCAGGAGCACGAGTGCGGCGGCGAGTGTTTCCTTCAGGGGCGCCTCACCAGAGATGGGCCGATAGCCTCGCTTGTGCAGGCCGGCTCCGCTCGTGTCGAGCGAGAGCGAGGCCTGGTTCTTCAACAGATGCACCTCGACGGCATAGTCCGCCCCGGTCTCCGGCAGCGTCTCAACGCCGTGGGCCGATCTCATTTGCTCGACGATCGCCTTCTTCACGATGCTCTGACAGGCGGGAACGCTCGAGAGCTGCGAGTCGACCGAGCGCCCGCGCACCGGGACGCGGCCGTCCTCCGGAATCCATTGATCCCAGGGAAGCGTCCTCGTTCCCTCGAAGAGCGCGTCGAAGTCGGCCGCCTCGAACGTACCGAGACGAAGGAGCAACCGGTCCGAGGTGCGCAGCCAGAGGTTGGCGCGCGCGATGGCTTTCGCTTCGGCCTCGAAGAGAAGACGGCCCGGTTGCACTACGTGAGCCTGGTAGCCGAGCGCGTCGAGCTCTCGTCGCACGACGGCTTCGAGCCCGAAGGTAGCGGTGGCGACGAGGTCGAGGGTGCGGTCGGTCATGGGAGCCGTTGTCACAAAGGCGACCTTTGGAATAGTGTGCGTGCGGAGGATGTCATGAAACGAATCTGCGTGAGTACCTCAACGATTCTGGCTTTTCTCGTTCTCGTCGGCGTCGCTCACGCCGAGAAGCTCGCTCTCGTCGGCGGCATGCTGCTCGACGGCTACGAAGTACCGCCGTTGCATCACGCGGCCGTCCTCATCGAGGACGAGCGCATCGTTCGCGTGGGGCGCGCCTCGGACATCGACATCCCGTCCGAGTACCGCGTCATCGATACCAGCGGACGCACGATGCTGCCCGGCCTCATCGACCTGCACGCGCATCTCATGATCCTGGGCCATGGCGACTACGAACGCTGGTTCTCCTGGCTCGAGACGAGCGGGACCTCCATGGAACGCATGATGGAGATCTCGGCGAAGCAGTTACTGGACGCCGGGATTACCTCCGCGGTCGACCTGGGCGCTTCGCTCGAGGAAGTCCTGGCCGTTCGGGACCGGGTCCGCGCCGGAGAGATTCCGGGGCCTCGGCTCTGGGTGTCGGGAGCCTGGATCGCCCGGCGTGAGTGGTCCATTCTGCCCGCTAGCGGACAACGGCTGATCGGTTCGCCCGAAGAGGCCGCGCGCGCGACCGAAGAGCTGGCGAGGGCGGGCGTGGACGTCATCAAAGCCTGGGCGGGCCTGACCCGCGAAGATTACGCGGCGATCGTCGAAACGGCGCACCGCCACGACATTCCGGTGCACGCTCACGTCTACGATCCGATCTCGGTTCGAAACGCGCTCGAAATGGGCGTCGATGTGCTGCAGCACGTGGGCTCGGCAGGAACCCCTCCTTATGAGGAGGCTCTCGTTCGCGACAGCGTGGTGAGCGGCCGGCCGGTCGTTCCGACCGGAGCGCATCGCGTCTGGGTGTTCCCGGCGACCATCCAGTTCCCCGAGCGGCTTCAAGATCCGCGGCTGAGAACGGATTTCCCGCCGGAGCTCTATGAAGAGGTGCAGGCCAGCTTCCAGAACTTCCACGCGCTGAGCTACTTTGCGACCACTCACAGGCAGATGTTCTTCGGCGACGATTCTCTCAGGCAATGGATCGACTCGGGTGCGGTCATCGGCATGGGAACGGATTCCGGGACCCCGATGAACTTCCACACCGAGGCGCTCTGGCGCGAGATCAAGGCCTTCGTCGATCTCGGGATGACCCCTCAGGCGGCGATCTCCGCAACCACGCGCGTGAACGCGCGCATCCTCGGCCGCGGGAACGATCTCGGAACGATCGAGCCCGGAAAGCTCGCCGATATCATCGTCGTCAGGGGGGACCCGCTCTTCAACATCATGGCGCTCGGAGACGTCGAGGTCGTGATGAAGGGGGGGAAGATCTACAAGGGCAGGGCGTCCGGTGCGACGAGCCACTATAATTGACGGTCTGATTGCACGCAAGTGTCATCGTCACAGCTGCTGCGCCGAGCGCCATGCGAGACAGATTGAGACCGTTCATTGGAAACCCCTCTCTTGGTTTCGCGCTCCGTCAGGAGCGAATCGACTTTTTGGTTACGCCGTTAGTACGCCGTCGGAGGGGCGATTGGATGAGTCGGAGAAAAATTTTCTCAGGAGCTGATGAGGAGAATGTCGCCGGTTGGCTGCGGCACGCCGCCTTCGGGCTCGACGGTGATCGCGAGCGTGACATTGCCCTCGACGGTCGTGGGAAGCGCATCCGTGTGGCGCGCGCTGCCGTCCGGCTGGGTTCCAAAAATGCCGGCGCTCGCCGGCTGCCCGGAAACGATCACCCAGAGCTGGTAAGTCTGTCCGGGGCCGAGAGGGGGGAGGTTGTGAACGTAGAGGAGCAGTTGTCCGGTCTCCGGATCGAGAAAGGCCTGTGCGATCGCGTTCGACGAGGCGTCCGTTCCGGAGAGCGAGACTACTCGCGTGCGGGGGCCGGTCATCGCTGAGACGCTGGTTTGAACCTCCGCGAGCCTCGATTCGAGCTCGATCCGGGCTTGTCTCTCCCGCTCGGCGTCCTCGTACAGTGACCGCGCGTAGAACGTCACGCCGATGGCGGCAACGAGACCGGCGGCCGCGGCCAGCGGCCAGAAAACCGTGCTCGGGCGCCGCTCGAACGGCTCCGAGTCTTCGTTTCGTATGCGGGCCAGTAGCCGGGTCTTGAGCTCGGGCGGGGGCGCCACCGGTGTCACCGCGCCGGCGAGCTGGTCGGCGACGTCTTGTGCCTCGCGGAGAGCGCTCCGGCAACTCACGCATCCCGTCGCGAGATGCTCCTCGAGCGCGCGGCGGTCGTCGTCCTCGAGGGCACCAAGTGCGTACCCGCTCACGAGCTCGAGGTATTCGTCGTGCGCCTTCATGATGTCGTTCCGATATTGACCAATGCCATCTTGAGCTTGTCCATGGCCATGCGAATGCGGCTCTTCACCGTCCCCAGTGGCTCACCGAGCTGCTCCGCGGCCTCGCGATGGCTGAGTCCCTGGTAGAAGCACAGCACGAGGACCTTCCGCTGGGCCGGCGGCAGCTCGTCGACGGCAGCGGTGACGTGGCGCCGGCGCTCGGCGACGTAAGCCTCTTCCTCGGGATCGCTCTCCGCGCCTCCTCGAGAGCGACCGGCAGCGGTTCGACTTCGGGTTTGTGACGGCGCCGCCTCAACCGGTCCAGGCAGCGGCTTCGGGTAATGGCGAACAGCCAGGTCGTAAAGTGGCCACGCGCCGGATCGTAGCGAATTGTGCTCTTCCAGAGCTGCCAGAAGACGTCTTGCGTGACCTCCTCCGCTTCCGGTTGCCGGGCCAGAAGGCGGAGCGCGATCGCGTAGATATAGGCTCCGTGGCGATCGTAGAGCGCCTCCAATGCGGACGGGTCCCCGTCCTGGAGCCTCATGAGAAGCTGCCCATCGCTCGGAGCGATCATTGCCTGTGCCGTCGCCATCGCTGGGCTCACGTCTGATACGACGCGAGCGGGCCAGTTGGATCACATCTTTCTAGAGAAGCAGCGGCCGGAACGCAACTGGGTGGTTTGACAGGTCCATCACGCGGGATCCGCGTGACTGCGCTACTCCCTCCAGAGAAAAGTCCTCGATGTCCTCGAGGTTTCTGGAGAAATTCTCCGTAAAGCTGGGCCGCTTATCGGCCATGTCGGGCTTTGAGCTTCGAGAGGCCGAGCGTTTTTCCCTCATTCAGGTCGGACAGACCGCGAATTGTCTCGCTGAGCAGCGTGATGTGGACATACTCGCGCTCGAGCCTGTGGTAGTAGTCCAGCCGGTCCGCATCGATGAGCGCAGCACAGCTCTCGCCGTTCTTTGTGATGATTTTCTCGGTGCCCTTGACGCGGACCTCTTCGATGAGATCGGTAAGGTTCGCCCTGGCGCGGCTGAGCGAGACGATGTCTTTGGAAGATATGCTCATCTTTTAAATTCTATTTTGTGTACGTTTTTGTGTCAAAAATATCGTTCTCTTTCGCTGACGGTCGGGGCGGTCGTTCTCCGTCCGGCGAACGAAGCCGATTCGCGCCGGTCTCGCGGCTGAGGCGTTGGCTGCCGCTCGGCAGGGTGCCGATGAGTTTTTCGCCACCCTGCTGAGACCTACTCGCCAGGCGGAACCGGCTGGGGCTCGGTGTCGTCGTAGGCGACGTCCTCGAAGGACAGGCCGTAGCCGACCTGTTTGGATTTCGACATCAGGTTCTCGCACACCCGCGCCGTCATCTCCGGTCGGTTGAGCGTGTAGAAGTGGATGCCGGGGGCGCCGCTCTGGATGAGCTCCTCGATCTGCTGCGTCATGAGCTCGACGCCGAGCTCGAACTGCGAGTCGGGGTCGTCCTGGTAGTCTTCCATCCTCTTTCGGATCCAAAGCGGCACGTCCGCGCCGCACTTCTCCGAAAATCGAACTACCTGCTCGTAGGGGTAGAGCGGCATGAGGCCGACGACGATCGGGATGTCGAGCCCGCAGTGCCGGATCTCGTCCACGAACTTGAAATAGGCGGCGTTGTTGAAGAAATACTGGGTCACCCCCACGTCGGCGCCCGCCTCCACTTTGAGAATGAAGTTCTCCATGTCTGCCTGGAAGCTGGTGGACTCGGGGTGCCCTTCCGGATAGCAGGCGACGAGGACGTGGAAGCCCCCGTAGTCCTTGAGAAACGACACGAGCTCGTTTGCGTAGCGAAAGCCGTCGGAGGGAATCTCGACGTCATCCACCGACTTCGTGCCCATCGGAACGTCGCCGCGAATGGCGAGCAGGGTCCCGATGCCCGCGTCCCGATACTTTTCCAGACGCTCCACGATCTCCTCCCGACGAAGGCCGAGACAGGAGATATGGGGCACCACGTCGACATCCATGGCCTCGTGGAGGAAAAGGCAGGTCTCGAGCGTGCGCGCCCGTACGCTCCCACCCGCTCCGAAGGTCACTGAAATGAA
The DNA here is from genome assembly GCA_965237685.1 of Candidatus Marinacidobacterales bacterium. Taxonomy (GTDB): domain Bacteria; phylum Acidobacteriota; class Vicinamibacteria; order Marinacidobacterales; family SMYC01; genus CBDEGF01. Next base: position 195,823 of record CBDEGF010000001.1, on the reverse strand, counting down.
GTCTGGCCGGAACTCCGCCAGGCTTTTCGCGGTCTTCAGCAGGGTCTCCTGTCCCTTGGGCGTCTTTGGCGGAAAGAACTCGAAGGAGACGTGGGCATCGTGGCGTGAGAGGTGCGCTCGAGTCGGTGAAGAAATCGTCATCGGTGTCTCGTTCTCAGCGGTAGAGGGGATCCTAAGTCGTGTAACTCCCGAGCGCAAATCGACTTGACGTGGCGCCCGAAACCGGAGATTCTCCCGCGAAAAGAGGAGAAGAAAACATGCGTCTCGTGGCAGCAGCTCTACTTCTGATGACCGTCGACGTCGGCGCCCAGACCGACCGCCTCGTGCCGCCGACTCCGTTGCGGATTCTCACCCACCGGGAGCAGGCGGATCTGGTGCGCTCCCGAATCCTGAAGCGATTCGACGAGCTTTTGCCGCAGTTGATGCGCCGCGAGGGCATCGACATGTGGATCATGGTGACCCGGGAGTACAACAGCGACCCGGTGTTTCGATCGATGGCCCCGCTGACGATCTACTCGTCGCGACGTCGATCCATTCTCGTTTTCTACGACCGGGGCGAAGGCAAGGGTGTCGAGCGACTCTCCGTCGGGCGCTTCGACTACCAGGGACTGTTCGAAGTGCACCGAACCCTCAACCACGAGCAGTGGGAAGGCCTGAGGGAGGTCGTCGAGGCTCGCGACCCCCAGGTCATCGGCGTGAACAAGTCCGAGCTCTGGAATCACGCCGACGGGCTCACCGCCAACGAAGAGGACAACCTTCTGGAGGCGCTGGGGCCGAAATACGCCGCGCGGGTCGTCACCGCAGAGATGCTGGCCGTCGGCTGGCTCGAAACCAAGATCCCCGAGGAGTACGAAGCCTATCGCCACGTCATGCAGGTTGCGCACATGGTGATCCGGGAAGCCTTCTCCAACGAAGTGATCGTCCCGGGGAAGACGACGACGGAGGACGTGCGCTGGTGGATGCGCCAGCGGGTCGTCGAGATGGGACTCGGGAAGTGGTTTCAACCGTCGGTCAACATCCAGCGGAACGGCGGTACACCAGAGCCGGGAGAGCCCGGCTACAACGTGATCCAGCGGGGCGATCTCCTGCATTGCGATTTCGGCATCGTGTACCTCGGTCTTTCCACCGATACCCAGCACAACGCCTACGTGCTGAAGCTCGGCGAGACGGATGCGCCCGAGGGAATCAAGGCAGGCCAGAGGGCGGCCAATCGGCTCCAGGACATCACGATGGAAAAAGCCCAGCCTGGTGTTCCGGGAAACGTTGCCCTGGCCGAGGCGCTGGCCGAGGCCCGTTCGGAAAGCCTGAACCCCACGATCTACTGCCACCCCATCGGCTACCACGGTCACGGCGCCGGCCCTCCGATCGGGATGACCGACTATCAGGAAGGCGTGCCTGGCCGTGGTGAGCGCGAGCTTCGCGCGAACACGTGGTACTCCATCGAGCTGAACGTCCGGCATCCAGTGCCCGAATGGGATGGCCAGGAGGTTCGCTTCGCCCTCGAAGAGGACGCCGCGCTCTTCGAAGACGGCTGGCGCTGGATCAACGGGCGCCAGACGGACCTCTACCTCATCTACTGATACAGGGCACCAGCGCTAGAGGGGCAAGGAACGATGAGCCAGCTACAACTACTTCGTCAGCGTCGCTTCGCACCTCTGTTCTGGACGCAGTTCCTCGGCGCACTCAACGACAACTTCTTCAAAACGGCGCTCGTGGTCCTCATTACCTTCGGCGTCCTCTCGCAAAAGCACGACAGCAACGTCTGGGTACCGATTCTGAACGGGCTTCTGATCCTGCCGTTCTTCCTGTTCTCCTCCACCGCCGGGCAGCTCGCGGACATGTCGGAGAAGTCCCGTCTCATCCGGTGGGTCAAGCTCTGGGAGATCGGCGTGATGCTGGTTGCCGCCTCGGGCTTCCTGATGGGGAACGCCTGGGTGCTCGGGGTGGCGCTCTTCATGATGGGGACCCAGTCAGCCTTCTTCGGTCCGGTGAAGTACGGCATCCTGCCGCAGGCGCTCGACGACGATGAGCTTCTGGGCGGAAATGCGGTCGTCGGGACAGGTACGTTCCTCGCGATTCTGATTGGCACCATTGCCGGCGGCGTTCTCATCGGTAGAGGCTGGGGGACGCCCGTCGTTGCCGCGCTCGTTCTCGCGGTCGCCGTTTCCGGGTGGGCGGTCAGCCGCCTCATTCCCGAAGCACCGGCAACCAACCCGACGCTGCGCTTCGACTGGAACCCGGTCCGAACCACTATCCGCGTCTGCCGCTACGCTTACGAGAACGAGACGGTGTTCCATTCGATTCTGGGCGTTTCCTGGTTCTGGTTCTATGGCGCTACGCTCCTCACGCTCTTCCCGAACTACGGCAAGAACATCCTTCACGCGAACGAGTTGGTCGTGACGTTCTTTCTGGTGGAGTTCTGCATTGGCATCGGTTTCGGCGCGATGCTGTGCGAGCGCATGGGGAGGTACCGGGTGGAGCTGGGGCTCGTTCCGTTCGGTGCCTTCGGTCTGAGCTTTTTCGCGCTCGATCTCTTCATCGCCAGCCTGCTCTACGAGCCGGCTCCCGGCAGCACCCTTCTGGGTCTCGGTGCCTTTCTCGCGAGCGCGGGCAGCTGGCGCATCGCGTTCGATCTCTTCGCCATCGCCGTTTTCGGCGGTTTCTACATCGTTCCGCTGAACGCGCTGGTGCAGCAGCGCTCGGCGCCGGAGAGACGCTCCCAGATCCTGGCGGCGGGTGGCATCCTGTCGGCGCTCTTCATGGTCGGCTCGTCGATCATGACGACGAGCTTCGCCGCGCTGGGTATCCCGTCCGTCCATACCTATCTGGTGCTGGCGGTTCTGAATCTGGCGGTGGCAGTCTTCATCTTCCATCTCATCCCGGAGTTCATGATCCGTTTTCTCGTCTGGCTGCTGATCCACACCGTGTACCGGCTCCGGGTAGAGGGTCTGGAAAACGTTCCCGAGGAAGGAGCGGTGCTGCTCGCGGCCAACCACGTGACGTTCGTGGACGGGTTGATCGTTACCGCCGCGCTCAAGCGTCCAGTACGCTTCGTCATGTACTACAAGTTTGCCAAGTTGCCTCTGATGGGCTACATCGGGGACAAGGGAGGCGTCGTACCCATCTGCGGACGCAAAGAGAATCCGGAGCTGCTCGCAAAGGCGATGGACACGATCGCCGAGGCCCTCGAGCAGGGTGACGTGGTCTGTGTCTTTCCGGAGGGCTCTCTGACGCGTGATGGGGATATGGCGGAGTTTCGGAAGGGTATCGAGCGCGTCGTCGAGCGAACGCCCGTGCCGGTCGTTCCCGTCGGACTACAGGGATTATGGGGAAGTCTCTTCAGCCTGGACGGCAAAGGTCTCCTGGGCTTTCTTCCCAGGAAGTTCTGGTCGCGGATCGGCGTGATGATCGGAAGGCCGATCGCCGCGGAGGAAGTCTCGGTCGACCTCGTGCGCGAGCGCGTGGCCACGCTGCGCGGTGCTCTGGCTTAGTCGTCCAGCAGGCTTTCGGCGAACGGGCCGATCGTTTGCAGGTAGTCCCGCAGCGTCTTCCCGGGCTCCTCCTCGAAGGTCTCCTCATCGATCTTCCAACCGAAGAAGATTCCGGTAGAAGCCCTGCAGGTTCTCGCCGTTGTTCTCCCATGACCTCGAACCACACTACTGGATGACTCACAGTTTTTCCTCCTTCGCTCGCCATGCCGAAATGGCATCGCGTTGACGAAGGCAGGATGCAACGGCACTCCTGACACCCTTGCGTCAGGAGCTTTGAGACCGGCACAAGTCTCCTGACAACGTTGTGGCAACAAGTGGGCCGTAGTACTAGCGTTTCGCGATTGAACCGGATTCATGTCGTCCTCAAATGGTTCGAAGAGCCACGCAGGGTCGTTGAAGGGCTGTTTCTCTTCGACCGGGCGGATGGGCTTGATGGCGGGGGCAAGCTAGTTGGTGGGAACGAGCCGCTCGAGCTCCTCGAACCAGTTGAGGACGACGTTGAGCTCCGCCGTTTCGCCGGGCAAGACAGTCAGGAAGCGCCGGCCGTCGGGTGACACGTCGTAGTTCTTGTGTCTGGAAGATCAATGACAAAAAGCTTCGGCTCGGCTGGGGAGGGACGCATGACGCTCCAGACCGCGACATCGGTGAGAACTCCCACGACCAGGGACGTGCCGAGAGCCAATTGGACCGCCCGCCGCCAACTGGCTGGTCGCACAATAGCTGCCGCTCCCGCGGCGTCGATTGAAGGAGCATCGAGCGTTTCCTCGAGCTCGATACGAGCGTCGGCGATGTCGTGAAGCCGCTTCGTGGCGTCTTTCTGGAGGCAACGACCGAGCAGGCTGCGGAAGCGAGCCCGCGTGCTCGCGGGTAGCGCCTCCCAGTCCGGCTCGCGCTCCAGGACCTTCGCGAGAGTGTCGGAGACCGTCTCTCCCAGAAATGCCACCTTTCCCGTCAGAGCCTCATAGAGACAGCATCCGAATGCCCAGATGTCCGTTCTCTTGTCGACCTCCTTCCCCCGTGCCTGCTCCGGGCTCATGTAAGGTGCGGTGCCGAGGAGGACTCCAAGCCCCGTTCCTTCTCGGGGCATGGTCGGTGATTGCGAGAGGTCTTGGGGACGGGCTTCACCCACGAGCGCTTTCGCGAGACCGAAGTCCAACACCTTCACCTTCCACTCGGGCGTCGCCTTAATATTGGCAGGCTTCAGATGCCGATGGATGACGCCTTTCTCATGGGCAGCCTCCAGGCCCTCAGCGATCTGCTTGAATAGGCGGAGTGCCTCATCGACCGGGATGGGACCCTTGGCAATGCGCTCTGCCAATGTCTCGCCCTCAACCAGCTCCATCACCAGGAACTGCTGGCCCTCGTGCTCTTCGAGACCATGGAGCGTCGCTATGTTCGAGTGATTCAACTGTGCAAGGAGCTTCGCCTCCCGCTCGAACCTGGCCAGTCGCTCTTTGTCCTGGGAGAACTCCTCGGGAAGGACTTGATGGCCACGTCACGGTCGAGTTTGGTGTCGCGCGCTCGGTAGACCTCTCCCATACCGCCGGAACCGAGCGCGTCGATGATCTCGTATCGACTGAGCTTCTGACCAGGCGTTAGGAGACATGGACGAGCTCACTCCAACCGGCTGGCCCAATCGAGGACGACGCGAATACGCCGAGTGGCGCTATCGCCCGCGGGAACACCCACGATGAAACGCTGGCCGTCGGCGCTCACGTCCCAACGCAAACTGCTCCGTTCGGGATTGCTGATCCCAGTGTCGAAGAGCGGCTCTGGGAGTCCGACCTCTCCGTCGTCGAACGCCACGGCCATCAACGTTCCGTTCAAGGCGATGTAGAAGAGCTCCCTACCGTCTCCCCGCCATCTCGGCTGTTTCGCGCCGTCGAGAGAAACCTGAATAGGTTGGCCCTGACGTTGGAAGGGAATGACATAGATCTCGTAATGGCCCGATTGTGTCGACGCGTACGCGAACCATCGGCCGTCCGGTGAGATCGCTCCGTCATCTTCATCGAAGTCGGTATCCACGACGGGCTCGGGCGAGCCATCCCCTGTCAACGGAAAAATCCACAGATCTTGTTCCTCGCCGCCTTCGTGGACGTCGATCACGAGGAAGCGCCCGTCCGCGGAGGCGCTCATCACGTGCTTGAGTTGGTCCGATTGCCACAGCACTGTGGGCTCGGCGTTGCCACCAACGGATTTTACGAAGATGTCGTGAGAGCCCAACCGCGAGGACCGGAAGAAGACGCGTGTACCGTCGTGCGCCCAGGCAACGGTTCCCTCACTCGCGGGATGTGTCGTGAAACGCCGGCTGCGACCGCTCTCCAAGTCGTATAGCCAGACATCCTGACCGGTGCGAGGTGTGGTGACGGTGGCTGCGAGCTGCGATCCGTCGGGCGAAAAGGCCGGATTTCCACTGGAACCGGGCAGGTCGAGGGTTCGGAGCCGCGCGCCCTCTCGGGACATCTCGACGAGCTCGTCTCGGAACGCTGTCGCACCTCCGGGCGAGTAGGCCAGGGTTCCGTTGTTCGCAATCGCGAAGTGGCTGACCTGGTTGCCACGGCCGACATCGTCGCGGACAGGAACTGCCTCGCCGAGGAGCTCGGGCGAGTCCGGGTCGAACGGTGCGCTCCAAAGCGAGTTCTCCCGCGCGAAGACGAGGCGGCCGCTCCCGAGGAAACGGGCGGCCTCCCCTCGGACAAGGCGGCGGCGCTCACCCGAACCGAGCCACTCCATCACGATCCAGCGTTCGGACTCCTCCGCGCGTGGAACCGATGTGAACAGGACAGCTTGGCGATCCGCTAGGCACGTCGGCCACCCGTGCGACGCTTCACCGTCTTCCAGAAAAGTGAGTGCCTCAGGGTCTCCGCCCGAAGCCGAGACGCGTTGAAGGCCCGAATTCAGGCTCCCGAAGACGATGGTGTCGGCGTCGATCCACGTCCCACCGATCAAGCGTCTGGACGATACGGCAAAGTATTTCTGGTGGACCTCCCGCGATCGAGACTTTCTGCAACTTTGCTTCGGCGAAGAAACCGATCCACTGCCCATCTCGTGAGAAAAACGGTGACTGAGCGTTCTCGGTCCCGTCGATCGGCACCGGATCGACTCGGTCGAGATCGCGCCGGAAGAGCTGATCCGTTTCGTTGCGCCGGGCGACGTAGACGAGCGTCGAGCCGTCGGGCGAGAGTGCAAGCCCATCGGGGAAGATGCGATCGGTGTCTGGGAGCGTGACTTCGAACTCCAATCCCGAACGTGTCGCCTCCGGCGTGCTCTCGCCGAGATTCCAAACCGCGAGTCCACCAAGAATTCCCCCAGGAGCAGCATGGCTCCCAGGAGCGCCGGACTCCGTCTCGTTGGCTCGAGCTCCTGCTGCTGCGTCGACTGCTTGTTGATCCACTCCAGTTGCCGCGCTACGTCGGAAGCGCTCTGCCAACGCTCGTCCGGATCTTTCGCCACACACGTTTGAACGAGATGGTCGAGCACGGGTGGTGATACTGTTGGCACTTCGTCTTTCAAAATCGCACCCGCGAGGCTTGCGCCGCTCTTGCCCTCGAAGGCCCGCTTGCCGGTTACCATTTCGTACAGCACGGCACCGAAGGCAAAGATGTCCGTGCGGCTGTCCGCTTCCTTCCCTTCGAGCTGCTCCGGAGCCATATACTGGACGGTGCCGAGGATGGCACCTTCGGCAGTGAGCGACTTGGCTTCGGTCGGAAGTGACGAGAGGCCCTCAGCATTCTCGCCCTCCGAAGCTGCCAGCTTGGCCAGGCCGAAGTCGAGAAGGCTCGCCCCGGACTTCGTCAGCATGATGTTTCCGGGCTTCAGGTCCCGGTGAACGATGCCTTGACGGTGAGCCTTGTCGAGAGCGTCGGCGATCTGGATGCCGTACTCCAGAGCCTGGTCGAGTGGAAGGGCTCCTTTCTTCAGCCGCTCCGCAAGCGTCTGCCCCTCCAGGTACTCCATCACCAGGAAGGCCACGCCGTCCTGGCTTCCGACATCGTGGAGTGTGCAAGAGTCAGCCTCGAACTGCATCCAAGGGTGGCGAGCTTCAACAACGTTTCCGGGTAACGCACCCGTTTCACCCGCTATTGAACCAAGAGTTGGAGCTGATTGAGCTACCGCCAGAGTTGGGGAGAAGAGCGGGTGTACTACTACGGCGAGGATGGGCAACTACGTGCATTACCAGTACGTTGGACGAGTTTGGCGGCGAAGGATCCGGTTAACGCTCTGTCGGGAGGCCGGAGCTGGTTTCGCGTATCTGACCTTTTGAAGTGGTCAGAGTAGCGGCAAGGTTGGGGAAAGGAGTGTAAAGGAAAGTATGTCGGGAATGTTAACTAAAATATGTCTCTATAGATCCACCCGGAAAAAGCTTGCTGCTGATTAACTGGTTGTAGGCATTAACTAAGCGATTTCCGGAAGAAAAATTTTGACATCGTCTAATATGTGAATATAATATAATTAACATCGAGAGGTGTTCGTGCCCCCTAAAACGCCGCCTTCAAGCAAACAGCAAAACCTCAAACAGCAGGGAACCTTCAATCGACGCTCTGAGAGTGTGCGCGCCCTGCTGTTTGACACCACCGCGTTCTTCGACCCCGAGGACCTGGTTCAGGTCAAGTACGAGATGTTGCGTCGGGTGCAAGTCGATCAGGACTCGGTGACGGAATCGGCGGCCGCTTTCGGATTTTCCCGGCTCACGTTCTACCAGACGAAGCAGGCGTTTCAACGCGAGGGTCTTAACGGATTGACTCCCCACAAGCGAGGCCCACAAAAGCCACACAAGCTCACCGCCGAGGTGGTGCGCTTCGTTGTGGAGCAGCTTGAAGACGAGCCATTACCGAGTTGGAGAGTTTTGGCGGAGCGGGTGAAGGAGCGTTTTAACTTGGTCGTGAATCCTCGCAGTATCGAGCGGGCAGTCAAACTACAGGAAAAAAAACGACGCAGCCGAAGGCCCAAGCGCAGGCGGGGGCAGTGAGTTGGTTTCGAAGCGTTTGCTTTTGGCCTATGAAGAGCTGCGTTCAGAGGCGCTGAGCTCGGCGGGAGAGCTGCACCGAGGCTGGGGCATGGTGGTGGTTCGCGAAGGGATGTGGAGCTGGATGAAGGCGATTGGAAAAACCGAGCGTGTGCCAAAGCCGAGCGGGCGACATTGCTCGGAGAGCTCGCTTGGCGTTCCTATGTCGCTGCGCGATGAAGCGACGCGGATTTTGGTCAACATGGTTTTGAGGGAACCGAGCAATGGCTGTTGAGCAATCCACTAAGGTGACGGCGACTCACTTGAATCGAAAAGCCTACATCTACGTCCGCCAGTCGAGCCCGCACCAGGTGGTAGAACACCAGGAAAGTGGGCGGCGTCAATATGAGCTTCGGCAACGTGCGATAGCGATGGGTTGGTCGGAGGAGCAAGTGGAGGTGATCGATAGCGATCAGGCAAAATCGGCAACCCGGGCGGGCGAGCGGAATGGTTTCGAAAACCTGGTGACCGAGGTGAGCATGGGACGAGCGGGAATCGTGTTGGGCCTCGAGGTGGCGCGTCTGGCGCGAAACTCATCGGACTGGCATCGGCTGCTGGAGATCAGTGCGTTGACGGACACACTTATCCTGGACAGCGATGGCCTTTATGACCTGAGGCATTTCAACGACCGATTACTACTGGGCTTGAAGGGGACGATTAGCGAAGCGGAAGTTCATGTGATGCGAGCACGGATGCGGGGAGCACTACTGAACAAAGCGAGTCGCGGAGAGTTGGTCCTTCCCCTTCCAATCGGTTTGGTCTATGACGAGCGAGAACAAGTGATTTTGGAGCCGGACCAAAAAGTACAGGCAACGGTTCGACTGTTTTTTGAAACGTTTCGACGGGTAGGCTCTGCCAATGGTGTCGTTCGGTACTTTGCGGACAAGGAGATCAGCTTTCCTCGTCGTCCGATGGGAGCTCCGGTTCAGGGAGAGATCTTTGTGGGGCAAGCTAGAGCTGAGCCAGGCGCTGCGGATGTTGCGCAACCCGCGCTATGCGGGCGCCTACCCCTATGGCCGCACGTGCGTCCGCCCCAGGGCCGATGGAAAAGGAATGAAGACTATAGCGTTGCCGCGCGAGGAGTGGCACACGCTGAAAGAAGGGGCACATCCCGGTTACATCAGTTGGGAGGAGTACGAAGAGAATGAAAAGCGACTGAAAGCCAACGCTCAAGCTTATGGGGCGGATCGTCGCCAGGGCCCCCCGCGGGAAGGTCCCGCGCTACTGCAAGGACTAGTGATCTGCGGGGTGTGCGGCGAAAGTGTGCCAATCTTAGTTGGGAATTGAAACGGCTCCAAACCCCGTGGTTTGATGACGTTTGAACGAACAACATCAAGCGGCAAGAGAAAGGAGCCGAGATGGGAAGTCTGCTACGTTCAGTCAAGAAACGCAAGAAGTCACGTCGTTTGGGTGAGGTCGCGCTCGTGAGTCGCGAGGAGTACGCGGAGCTCGAGCTGGATGCCAAGATAGAGATGATCCGTTCGTTGGTCCCCCTGGGGCTAATGCGCGTTCACGAGTTGCTCGACGACGAAGTGAAGGCGTTGGCCGGGGGGCGATACGCTCGCAAGGAAGAGTCGGTGCGTGGTCGCCGTCACGGAACCAACCCGGGCACGGTAGGGCTTGCCGGCCAGCGGGTACCGATCCGTGTGCCCCGGGTTCGGAGCATCGAGGGAGGAGAGATTCCGCTGCGGTCGTACGAGGCGCTGAGCCACGGCGGTGAGGTGAATGATCTACTGCTGAAACGAGTTCTCTACGGAATCTCCTGTCGCAACTACGAGGCGGCAGCGGAAGCGATTCCGGGCGCCATCGGGCTGTCGAGCTCGACGGTGTCCCGAGAGTTCGTTGAAGCAAGCGCGACGAAGCTCCGAGAGATGCAGGAACGGGATCTATCCGGCGAGGATGTGGTGGCGCTGTTTCTAGACGGGAAGACGTTCGCCGACGCCACGATGGTTGTGGCGCTGGGCATTACGCTTTCTGGGGAAAAACGCTTCTTGGGCTTCGTGGAGACGGACACGGAGAACGCGCAGGTGTTGACGCCGTTTCTGCGTTCACTGCTCGAGCGGGGACTCGATATCTCCCAGGGTCTACTGGTGATCATCGACGGCGGCAAGGGTCTCCAAGCGGCAGTAAAGAAGGCATTCCGTAAGCGGGCCCTGATACAACGCTGCCAGTGGCACAAACGTGAAAACGTAGTGAGCTACCTGTCCAAGGGCGAGCAGGGGTCGTGGCGCAAGCGGCTTCAGAGAGCCTACAACAGGCCGGAGTACAAAGACGCCCTCGCTGCGCTCGAGCAACTTCACGGTGAGTTAGAAGAGCGGAACCAATCCGCAGCTGGCAGCTTGGAGGAAGGACTCGAGGAGACGCTGAGCGTGCATCGACTCGGCGTATACGGGGTGCTGGGCCGTTCGTTCAAGACGACGAACTGCCTTGAATCCGTCAATGCCCTGGTGGAGGAACGCTGCGCGAAGGTCGACCACTGGAAGAACTCGAGCCAACGCCAGCGCTGGCTGGCGACGGCGCTCGTGGACATCGAACCGCGCTTGAGGAAGGTGGTGGGCTACCGCCATCTCCCGAAGCTTCGCGAAGCTCTCAAGCGGGAACTGAAGATCGAGGCGAAGACATCAACCGTATCGAAGAAGAAGGTCGCGTAATCGTGAGCCGTGGAGAGTTCAACTAAGAATGGGCTTGACTCTGTGCGGCTCTCGGATGACGGTTCACTATCATCGCCATTCCCAGCAACTGGTTCCGGAGTACGTGTGTTGGCGATAGGTATGCTCGTTCAAAAGTCGGTCGATCTCCGCGATAACTTCCTGAGAGGTTCGCTGCTCTTGGAACTTGTTCTTAGGGAGGGGTAGCGTGAGCGTTTTCGTCACCCCTAGTCCGGTATGCTGACGCTCGAGGAGATCGCCAAACAACTCAGTGTTTGCAAGGAGACGATCCGCCGTTGGCAGGGCCATGGGCTCATCCGGGCAGTTCAGTTCAACGACTCGAATCAATGTTTGTACGAGCTTCCCCTAGACCCGCCAATCAAGTCGAAAGGTATTCCTATGGCAGCCCGTCGCTCGATTGCAAAGGATGTCGATGCTCACCCCACGGAGGTGCAGTATGAAGCGTAGTTCCAGATGTGCGGATGGTTCAGATTCGAGATGGCTTTCGCTTCTCGCTCGAAGCGGGCTTTGGCGCGGGGATTCTCGGAGAGGTGAGACGGCAGGACCTTGATGGCAACGGTACGTTCCAGGCGGGTATCCCGGGCCTTGTACACCTCTCCCATCCCACCCTTTCCGATGAGGGACAGGATTTCGTAGGGACCGAGCTTGGCTCCGGGGCTGAGGGCCATTCGTTACCTCTTCTGCAGGACGATCTAACGGGGACGGGGAGAAAAGGTCAAATGGAGTAGGGCGTCGCGTCGCGATTGAGCTTCAGATCGAGCGCCTTGTGAGGCGTGAGTGAATGACCGCTTACAACGGCGATACTTGCGTCGTAGAGTTGGATCTGCTGGGTTTCTCGGGGCTTCGAGCAGTCTATTCGTTCTCGTCGCTATGCAGATTGAGGACGCCAGCAGCGGCTCCTGGGCGCCTCGACAGCCAATAAACAATCCCCGCGATGAGCGCACAAAAGGGCAGCACAGCAATCGAAGGCAGAAGCGCAGGCCCAACGACGACGAGTATTGCGACGGTCAGCGCGACACGGCTCGTGCCGCCCGCCTTACTGATCAGGCGGATTCGCTCGTCTGGATCCGCCTCTGATAGCCGATGGCGAGCAATGATCGACCTAGCTCGCCGCGCACAGAGGTAGTTTGCAAGCGTACCACAACTTATCCAGGCGGCGATCCGGACGACCCAGGTTGCTTCAACGGGCCCCCTGTGTCAGGAAAGAAGGAGTCCGAGAGGAATCGCGAAAAGGCTTTCTCCCACTTTGACGGCTTCCGCTCCGTTGTAGGCCAGCACCCCGGCGGTGATCGATTTCGACCCGGACATCAAGGCGCGGAGCCCCGAGAAGTCTTTGTCTCGGAAACGGCACCGGCTTTCACCTCGATCCCGATCGCTCGCCGTCCGAGGGAGAGGACGAAGTCGACCTCGTGTCTCCCCTGCACGCTCCAGAACGTGAGGTCCGCTTTCGGTGCGCGCGCCGAAAGGATAGCCGCGAGGTTCTGATACACGTAGGTCTCGAAAAGAGCTCCCCGAAAAGGCTCGTCTGCCGATGGGCTCAGGTCCTCGACCGACGTGAGGTGTGCGGCGAGCCCCGAGTCCGTCACGTAGATTTTCGGAGATTTGATGAGACGGCTGGTTCGGTTTCTGAGGAACGGTGCGAGACGCGCCATCAAGAAAGAGGTCTCGAGCAAGCCGAGGTAGCGGGACACCGTGCTCGCTGGGAGCTTCGCGTCTCGGGCGAGCTCGCTCTGGTTCAATACCTGACCGGTCCGAGCGGCGGCGAGCTTGATTGCCCTGAACGACAAGCTCTACCCGCTGGAAGAGCGTTTGGTTCAATACCGCGCCCGGGCGGGGCAGGACCTCATCAACTATCCGACGGCGATCGACAGCAAGCTGGCGCGCCTGCTCAATTTCGCCTCGATGGGAGATGCCCCTCCGACTCAGGGGGCACGGGATCTCTTCCAGCGCCTGGCCGATGGGGTGGCGGAGCGTGTGGAGGCACTCGAGGAGGTGGAGCGGAACGAGTACGCGACCGTCGTCCGGCTCACCAGCGAGAACGAGTAGCTGCCTGTCGTTGGGAGGAGGCGTGATAAAATGAACGTGAAGAAAGGCTTAAGGAGAATGACCAAGACAGCGAAGGCGGCCGAGCTTCACGACGGCTTCGAAGAGCAGCGAAGTGTTTTCGAGCAGCTCGCTCCGAACCTCAGCGATCCTTATGAGGACTCGTACGTCGCCATCCACGGCGGGGAGGTCGTCGACTCCGACGCGGATTTCCAGACGCTCGTCGCTCGCTTCTTCGAAGCTTATGGAGACGCGGCCGTCTATATAGGCTACGTTGGCTCGAAACCTCCTGTCGTTCGCATTCCGAGCCCATCGGGTCAAGTATAGATACCCCACATCGCTGTTCGTATCGATAAACGGAAACGGGTGAACGCCTTAGGCTCTAACTCTCCAGAAGTGTGAATTCCGTTCACGTTGCGCGAGTCGCTGATCGGAGCCTCGTTTCGAGCCCGAGCCCGTGCCCCAGCCCGAGCCCGTCTCCTTCGCCAGGAATCGGCACGGACGCTACCCGGCTCATCGGGCTCAGGCTCGGGCTCGTTTACGGGCACGGGACCCGTCGCTTTCAGGTCTACCTGGCTAGCTGTAGCGTGAACTTTTCCCTTGATACATCGTATAGCGAGGTGTAGTATCCCGAGATATGAAGCGAGAAACGTTGAAAGGACACCTGGACCTGCTGCTCATGGCGGTCGTTGGCGCGGGAGCGGCCCATGGCTACCGGATCGTTCGCAGGCTCGCCGAAGCGAGGCGGGGGAGCTCTGGAGCTGCCGGAGGGCACCCTCTACCCGGCGCTCCACCGGCTGGAGTCGAAGGACCTCCTCGAAAGCTCCTGGGCCACGGTCGGAGGACGCAGCCGACGCGTTTATGACCTCACGCCCGCTGGAAGAGAAGCCCTCGCCCGGGAGCGACAGGAGTGGGGCAGCTTCGCCCAGGCAGTCGAGTCGGTTCTGGACACCGTGTGACACCCATGTCGTCGTCGCCGAAGATCGAGGCGTTTCGGTTCGCCCTCCGAAAAGAGCTCGCCGCGCAGTTCCGACTCGACCCGGCCCACGCCGGCATCGAGCGCATCCTCTACGAGGCGGAGGCGCATCTCGAAGATGATATCGCCGAGCGCATCGAGGCCGGCCTCACACAGGAGATCGCGACCACCGAAGCGCTCGCTCGATTCGGGACCGCTTCGGAGCTCGCTCGCGCCTATCGCGCTCTCGGAGCGCCTCGTTTCATCAATCCTCGCGAGAACGAACCTGCGTGGCGCCGGCTGTTCAGAAGGAACAGCGCATCGGCTGGAGGGGCGACGTGCTCCGCTTCATCGATGTGAGTGAGGACTACCGGACCATCGTGGGCGTCGTCTCGGACGCCAAGGACTACGGCCTGGCGAACGAGGTCCCTCACGTCGTCTTCAACCCTTTCGCGCAGGAGCCTTCCGCCAGCTCTCTTTTCATCCGTACCACGCAGCCCGAGACGGTCGTTCGCCCCATGATCCGCCACATTCGCGAGCTCGACCCCGAGCAGCCGATCGAGAACATCGCCACCCTCGCGGAAGTGCGCGCGCGCGCGATCTCCTCGCAGCGTCTGAACGCGACGCTCGTGGGCGCCTTCGCCGTTCTGGCCTTGAGCGTCGCTGCGGTGGGTGTGGCGGGAGTGCTCGCCTTCCGCGTGAGTCAGCGCACCCACGAGTTCGGTGTTCGCGCCGCGCTCGGCGCCGACCGCCGGGGCCTCATGCGCGTCGTCCTGAAGGAGGGAGCCGTGCTCGCCGCGGCGGGTCTCGCGATCGGTCTCGCCGCTTCGGTCTTTCTGTCGGAGCTCATCTCCGGGCTTCTCTATGAAGTTGCGCCGACCGACCCCGGTACCTTCGCGGTCGTCGCCGTGCTGCTGTAAGCGTCCGCTCCCACCATGTTCCCGATACGTCGCTCCCGAGGCATCCTTTGTGTGCTCGCCACTGGAGGCGGGGGACGAAGGAGGCAAGAGATGTCGAAGCGAAGGACAGCGGGGATATCGAAAGTGATAGGGAAGCGGCGCTGGGCAGAGGCGGATGCGCGGAATGTTGTGTCGTCATGGCAGCGTAGTGGGAAGCGTGTCTCGGAGTTCGCCAGGGAGTACGGGTTGACCTCCCAGCGGCTGGTTCGGTGGTCGGAGCGACTGCAAGGCGGGTCGAGGGGGAGTGTACGGTTTCATCCGGTTCGCCTGGTGGGAGGCGAGCGAGAAGGCGAGCGAGGAGGCGAGAGGGACGCGATCGAGGTGGTGTTGTTGGACGGCAGGCGCGTACGAGTGCGTGAGGGGTTCTCATCTGAGGAGCTGGGTCGGGTGCTCGAAGTTCTAGAAGGTCGAGCGTGATGTGGATGCTCCCATCGTCTGTGAGGATCTACGTTGCGGCGGAGCCGATGGACCTGCGTCGCGGCTTTGACGGGCTGGCTGCAGCGACGCGGAGTGTGATCGGTCAATCGCCCCTGAGCGGTCATCTGTTCGTGTTTCTGAATCGGCGTCAGAATCGTGTGAAGATCCTCGCTTGGGATCGGACGGGGTACGTTTTGCTGTACAAGAGGCTGGAGCGAGGGACCTTTGAACTGCCGACGTCACCGCGTCCGGGTGATAGGCACGTTGAGTTGGACTCTGGCGAGCTGGGACTGATGCTGGAGGGGTTGGACCTTCGTGGCGCTCGACGCCGGAAGCGATGGTATCAGCGAGCTGAGGAGAAGAGAGTCGCCCTTCACGGTTGAAGGGCTGATTTTCTTCCCAAGAACGCAGCAGGGACTTGACTTTCTTGCTTTTTGCGATTAGTCTTAATCTTCTATATATGACTAAGACACGACTACTGCAACGGCTTCAAACCCTCGGCGAGAACGCTGTACCGGGCACGCTTACGGAGGTCATGCTTCGCTGTGGTAAAACCGCCTGCGGGTGCCGAACCGACCCGAATCGTCTCCATGGTCCCCACCTGTACCTGAAGTTTCGCAACGAGGAGGGTCGGTCGACATCGCTGTACATCCCGCGAAGCCACGAACGGGAAGTTCGTCGTGGAGTCGAGGCCTGGTCGAAGATGCGAGAGGCGGTGGCTCAGTTGGGCAATCAGAATCGCAAGGGGCTAGCGAAACAGCTGCGTCAAAGGCGTAAGTAGTGAACACGAGCTCCGAATCGACCCAGTCGCGCCGAGAGGGCGCTGGCAGTACGAGGGCGCCCAACGCTCTGGGGCAGATTCGGGATTCGGCCCGAAGTCTAGCAAGCGAGGGCAAGACGGAGGAAGCGTTCGACCTGCTGGTCTCGGCGCTGGATGCGGTGTTGCGCAAATCGAGAGAGCTGGAGCTGATGGTGTTGAAGCTTCAGAGGGAACGAGTAGGCAAGCGCTCCGAGAAGGTGGACCCCGGACAGCTCCAGCTGATGTTCGAGCAGCTGATGAGCCAAAGCGGTGGTGAAGAGCTGGAGCCGGAGCTCGACCCACAAACCGAGGCTCGGGAAGACGCGGAGCTGGAACAGCAGATCGAAGAAGCGAAAAAGACTCGGCCACGAGGCAAGGGCAACAAACCGCGCCGCGAAACAATCCGAACGGACGGGATCGAACGCCAGGTTCACTTGCGCGAGATACCTGAAGAGGAGCGGGGCTGCTCTCGATGCGGCAAACTCAAGAAGCCTCTCGGTAAAGACGTCCGACGGAGGCTCGAGTACGTGCCGGGGCACTTCATCGAGCATGAGTACCATCTGGAGAAGTACGCCTGCGGGAAGTGCCGGGAAGGCGTCACGAGAGCCGAGGGCCCGGCCCCGGTGATCGAGCGGAGCAGCGCTGACGCCTCGCTTTTAGCTCATGTGGTGGTGAGCAAGTACGTAGACCACGTTCCCCTTCACCGTTTGCATCGTATCTACGCCCGTAGCGGCGCGGGGATTGCGGTCTCCACGATGTCGGATTGGGTGGGCGAGGTGGCAAACCTTGTGGAGCCGCTTGTGGACCAGTTGGAGAAGCGGGTCCTGAAGGCCGATGTCATCCGAACCGATGCCACCGGAGTGAAAGTGCTCGATCCGCAAAGCGCGGAGAACATCGAGCGAGGCACGATGTGGTGCTACATGGGCGACGACCGAGACGTGGTGTTTCGCTACGCGCCGACGGGCGAAGGAGCGACGGGTCCGTGGGAGTTTTTGGCGGGCCGCACGGGATACGTGCAGGCCGACGCCGCGAGCGTGTTCGATCGCGTGTTTAACGGCACGGTGGCCTCCGCGGAAGAAGTCGGGTGCTGGGCGCATGCACGACGAAGGCTGGTTGCCCTCAAAGACATGGACTGCCGCGTCGCCTACCCGCTCAAGCTGATCGCAAGGATGTATCGCATCGAACGCCTGGCCGATGCGAGGGAGCTGTCGGTCGACGAGCGGACGCTACTTCGCAAGGAGCGCTCGGCGTCGGTACTCGAGAAGCTGAAACGGTGGTTTGTGCTGACGCATCGAAGCGAACCGCCCAGCTCGGACCTTGCCATGGCCACGGGTTACCCACTCAACCACTGGACCGCTCTCACTCGCTTCGTCGACGATGGACGCTTAAGCCTTGACAATAATATCTGTGAGCAACAAATGAGGGCCATCGCACTCGGTCGACGCAACTATCTCTTCTGTGGTTCTCACGACGCCGCGCGACGCACCGCCGTTCTCTACAGCCTCATGCGCACCTGCGCACAGCACAACGTCCCGCCTCTCCCGTACCTCACTGACGTGCTCCGCAAGCTCGCCGACGGATGGCCACAAAAACGCATCCACGAGCTTCTACCCGACCGCTGGCAGCCTACTCCCGCCTCCACCCCTTAGCAGTTCCCGTGCCATAAACCCCCTATTCCGGGGCGAATGCGTCATGGGGACACCGGACGCATACGTGCTGCTTGCCATCGTCGCCCTCATCGCTTCTTCGGTCCCCGCGTGGCGCGCCTCCGAGATCGACCCGGTGGAAGCACTGCGAGCGGAGTAGGCCGCGGGTTGCCTCGACGTGAAGCGGGCGTCACCTGGACAACCTCATCGAGGCGAGGCCGTCGTCTCGCCCACTGGGGTGAATACCGTAGAGGAGGGATTCTCATGGCGGCAAGGATTGTGCAACTCAATTTCAAGTTCGGTGTCTCAGCGGCGGACTACGCCGGAACGGTCAAACCGATGGCGGAGGACTTTGCTGCGGTGCCTGGGCTCCGATGGAAAGTTTGGCTCATGAACGAGAAGGAGAGCGAGGCCGGAGGGATCTACTTTGTTCGACGATCAGGCTTCGGTCGATGCGTTTCTCGAGAGCGACCTGGCCCAGGGGGTCATGAATCACCCGGCGCTCAGTGAGGTCAGCGCGAAGCAGTTCGACGTGATGGAAGACCTGACTCAGGTGACACGCGGACCGGTGAAGGCAAGCGTCACCGCGGCATAACACCACGCAACCGGGCAGGCTCTCGGCCCTACTGCTTCGACGAGAAACGCGTATTCACGTCGAGATCCTCCACCACTAGTGCTTGAACCCGCTGATACTGTCGGTGAAGTCCGACGCCATTTTTGGGGCTGACAAGGCGCTGCGACGCACTCATATCTAGATATTTGGAGGAGGAGCAACGCAGTCAGCGCCGAAAAGGGCCAGGAATTCACGGCAGGATTAGCGGGTTCGAGCACTAGCCACCCGTTTCCCGCAGCAGCGCGAAAATCTCGCCCGGGCGAGATTTTCTCCGCGTCTTCGTGGGTGATTGAACAACATTAATTCATAGAATTCCTTAATTATTGCCTTTCCACACTCAATTATAGTGCTATGATGGCAGTACCTCACGATAACACGTTGATTATGGTCAGACGAACACCTGACACGACGCTGGAGCTGGTGGACGACTTTGCCGCTGCGGGGAAGCTGTATTTCACCTTCGATGAGGCAGTCCATTACCTCGGCCGCTCACCGTCCGCTACAGCCAATCTTATGCGGCGCATGGTTGATGCGGGGCTGATCGATCGCGTGCGGCGAGGCTGCTACGTTCTCCGCAGCCTCGGTGTCCTTGGAACCAGAGCGGCTGCAGAGGACGTGGCGCTAGCAGTGGCGATAGCCTTTCAGGGCCAGCCTCATCGCATCGGCTATCGCACCGCTTTGGATGAGCACGACCTTATCTCTCACGTTGCGAGAACTATCCAGGTCGCGGCGATCAAACGAATGCGGGTACGAGACCTGTCGGGACGACCATTACGAACGATTGCTGAACCCGAGGCATCGATCTCCTTGGGAAGCATCGTACACGGTCCTTCCTGGGTCTCGAACCTGGAGCGCGCGCTTCTCGATGCCGCTGCCCGCCCTGAACTGGTTGGTGGTGCGGCAGTGCTCGCCGAGGCGGCGTCCACCGGTGGGATACATGCCAGCCCGCAGCGCTTGATGCAGTACGCCGAGCAGCTGGGCTGGGCCGCCGGCCTTCGCCGAATCGGTTCGGTCGCCGACGCACTCGGGATCAAAGGGCTCGCGGGCAAACTCCGTCCGCTCGAAAAACCTCAGTTCGATCTAGACCTCGAGCCCACTCCGAGAGCCACAACGGTGTGGCGCGATTCCAGATGGCGAATTCGATGGACACAGTCGCGCGATGAGCTCGCGAACGTGGCCTGGCAATGATCACCAAAGCTCAAATCACAAGACGTGCCTCCGACGAGGGCCTTCCCGCAAGGACCGTTGAGCGAGACTATGTGCTGGCGCACATCGTGGCTGCAATTGCCGTGTCGGAGAGGACAACGGAACTGATCTTCAAGGGTGGCACGGCGCTGCGTCTATGCCACTTCCAAGATTTTCGATATTCGGCCGACCTCGACTTTTCCGTCGCTGACGGCACGGTTCAAGACGGTCTAAATGCAGTCAGTGAATCACTCAGAGCTGTAACGGGCACTGTTTCACGACTCGAGTTGACTGGCAACGACCCTCCTCGCATCGCGTACGTAGGTCCGCTGAGTCGAGAACGGACGCTCAAACTCGATATCGCCGATGATGAGTATGTCGTTAACACCGAGCGCCGCCCCCTGCTGTCGCACTGGCCGGACTTGCCCAAGGAGGCAAGGGTTCATGTATACACGTCACTCGAGATCGCAGCAGAGAAGTTGCGATGTGTCCTGCAGCGTCTCCAGTGCCGTGATTTATTCGACCTGAACATGTTGTTCGAGGAGGCGGGCGTGGAAGCTTCCGAAGCAGGCGCTCTCTTCGAATCCAAGGCCAAGCACCGCGGATTCGACCCCAACATATTCGCGGCGCGCTACAGAGAGCGAGTTACGCAATATGAGAAGCGATGGGAGACAGAACTCCGCGAGCACCTGTCGGGTACGGTTCCTCATTTCGAACGCATCGAGCGCGGAGTCGCAAGGCATCTGAGGCGCGCTCGGATGCTCTAGTGCTCGGGCGAGCAACGCAGCCAAGGGGGGATGGATCGGCGTCCCAAAATGTGAAGTTATTCTTCCGCGGGCCCTTACTCCCCGAGGGGCTCGAGTACCGTCCGGTGGGTTTCCTGGGGCGAATAGACCCGGTCTGTCATCTCCTACTTTCGTCTACCAGCTCAGCCGCTTCTTCGTCATCCACTTCTGGGCTTCCTCCGAGCCGCTCTTCGCTGCCGCGCGATACCACTGGATCGCTTCCGACTCGCTCTTCGGGAGCTCGCGCCCCTCCTCGTATCTTCGCGCTAGCTCGTACTGGGCCGAAGAGTTTCCTCCTTCGGCGGCTTTGCGATACCAGCGGATCGCTTCGGCAGTGTCTTTGGCTACCCCATCGCCTTCCGCGTACAAAAGACCCAGAGAAAACTGGGCGAACGCCTCACCTTGCTCGGCCGCCGCGCGATATCAGCGGAACGCTTCTACCAAATTCTGGGACCCACCCCAGCCGTGCTTGTAGGAAATCGCCAATTGTACCTGGGCCGGTACGTAGCCCTGCTCGGCCGCCTTTCGCCACCAATGTCGGGCCTCCTCGGCGTCGCTAGGCACTCCCCGACCCGAGTAGCACAGATTCCCCAGAAACGCCTGGGCCGTTGCGTGTCCCTGTTGCGCTGCCATGCGATACAGTCGAGCGGCCTCCGTTTCATCCTTGGCAACGCCGCGGCCATTCTCGAACATGAGGCCCAGATTGACCTGTCCCGGGGCGTACCCCTGGTCGACAGCCTTACGGTACCAGCGTACGGCTTCCTCGTCGTCCTTCGGAACGCCCTGGCCGACCGAGTACATCCAACCCAAATAGGTCTGTGCTTCCACATTTCCTCGCGTTGCAGCCTTGCGAAACCACTCCACGGCTTTGGCGTCATCCCTGGAAACGCCTTCGCCATTGGTTAGCATTTGCCCCAGCGTGGTCTGCGCGAGGTCGTTCCCTTGTTCGGCCGCCTTTCGAAACCACTCGGCGGCTTCGGAAGCGCTCTTCGGTACGCCGAGACCCTGCCGATACAGCCGCCCCAGGTGATATTGGCCGTACGGGCTTCCCTGCTCGGCGGCGCTTCGATACCAGCGGAGGGCTTCGGCCACGTCCTTCGCCACGCCTTCCCCATACTCGTACATCAGACCCAGACTGCCTTGAGCACCCAGGTGTCCTTGTTCCGCGGCGCTTCGATACCAGCGGACGGCTTCGGCGTCGTCGACGGCCACACCACGTCCGAGGTCGTATCTCCAGGCGATGTCTGCTTGTGCCTCGACGTGTCCCAGCTCCGCCGCTCGAAGGAACCACTGGGCTGCCACCGCTTCGTCCTTGGGCAATCCCCGGCCGAGCGCGTACTGGCGGGCCAGGTGGTAATGGGCTTCGGGGTAGCCCTGCTCGGCCGCTCGGCGAAACCATTGGACCGCCAGGCCCCTGGTCCAGCGCGACGCCGTTCCCGGTCCGATAGAAATCACCCATTCGGTCTTGAGCGGGTGGGTATCCCTGCTCGGCCGCTCTTCGCACCCAACGGACCGCTTCCGCGATATCTCCGGAGACGCCACGGCCTTCCACGTACAGTTGTCCCAGCTTGTTCTGAGCGGGTGGAAAGCCTTGCTCGGCGGCCGAGAGGTACCATTGAGCCGCCTTGCCTGCGTCGCGAGGAAAACCCACGCCGTTCTCGTGCATCATGCCCAACCGGTACTGGGCGGGCAGAAAGCCTTGTTTCGCCGCCGCCTGATACCAACGGATGGCTTCGGAGACGTCCTGGGATACACCCAAGCCGTTCTCGTGGATCACTCCCACAAAGATCATGGCCTCCAGGTCGCCCAGCTCAGCCGCCTGCGAGAAGGCTCTGAGCGCGGTCTCGAAATCCTTGTTCTCGAGAGCGCGGTGTCCGGCGGTCAAGAGCTGCTCTGCCGAGAGCGAGTCGGGCGAGCCAACCGTCGCAGGAGGCATCGGGGCCTCCGGCTGCCTGAAGCGACGTGGCGACGAGCGAGAGGTTCAGGATGGAGATCAGCCCCCACCCCAGGATAGCTCCTGGTCTGGTCACACTTCGCCTCCGTCGAGAAAATTGGGATAAAACCAGGATGGCACACCAGGCGCCTGCTGTAAACGGAGCTCCAAACCGAGGTGGCCCTCGCTAACTGCGCCGCAGCTTTGACCTGCGCGGCACGTGGTCTAACATCGCCGTCCTCGGGATTTCCTCACCATGGTCGGCAAGACGCTTCTTCACTATCGCGTCACCGAGAAGATCGGTGCCGGCGGTATGGGTGTGGTCTACCGGGCCACCGATACGAAGCTCGGGCGGGAGGTCGCGATCAAGGTTCTCCCCGACGAATTCGCCAAAGCGACCGAAAGACTCGCCCGCTTCGGGCGGGAGGCCAGGCTCCTCGCCTCGCTCAACCATTCCGGAATTGCCGCCATCCATGGGCTCGAGGAATCGGACGGCGTCCACTTCCTCGTTCTGGAGCTGGTGGAAGGCGAGACGCTGGCCGAACGGCTGAAGCGAGGGGCTCTCGAGCCGGAAGACGCTCTGGAGATCGCGCTCCAGATTGCCGAAGCTCTGGATGCCGCGCACGAGAAGGGCATCATCCATCGCGACCTGAAGCCGGCCAACGTGAAGGTGACGGCGGACGGCGAGGTCAAGGTCCTGGACTTCGGTTTGGCGAAGGCGCTCGAGCCCGATCCGTCATCGGACCCGGGCCGTTCGGACTCCCCCACGATGTCTGCTGCCGCGACCCGTGAAGGCGTCATTCTGGGCACGGCCCCTTACATGAGCCCCGAGCAAGCGCGGGGGAAGTCGGTCGACAAGCGGAGCGATGTCTTTTCCTTTGGCGCGGTGGTGTTCGAGATGCTGACCGGGCAGCCGCCGTTTTCGGGAGACGATGTCTCCGTGATCCTGGCGTCGGTCATCAAGAGTGAGCCCGAGTGGAGCCGCTTGCCGGAGAGCCTCGACCCTGGGATTCGAAGGCTCCTGCGCGGATGTCTTCAAAAGGACCGGAAAGAACGCCGGCGCGACATGGCCGATATCCGCGCGGAGGTCCGGGATCTACTGGCGCATCCGGAGGCGATGGCTATCGGGGCTTCCAAGCCGCAATCAGCCTGGCATCCCTACGTCCTCCTCGCCGCGGGCGCCTCCGCGCTCGTCGGAGCGATCATTGCCGGCGCGGCGGTCTGGAACCTCGGACCCGAGCCACCGCCGCGCCAGGTGAGTCGATTGTAGATGGAGCTGCCACCGGAATACCGGACGTCCCTCCTGCGTCGTCATGGCTTCGCTTTTTCCCCGGACGGCCGTCACATCGTGTACAGCTCGAGAAGCCAGCTTCACTTGCGCGCCATGGATGAGATCGAACCGAGCCCACTCCGCGGCACTGAGGGCGTAGCGGAGGGGAGCCCGTTCTTCTCCCCGGATTCACTATGGATTGGCTTCTATTCCGGTGGCAAGCTCAAGAAAATCTCCATCCAGGGGGGCGCGCCGATGGTCCTGTGCGACGTCGGGAACTTTCAGGGGGCGAGCTGGGGACCGGACGACAGGATCGTTTTTGGCCTCGGGGCAGAGGGTATCTGGCAGGTCTCCGCCGACGGAGGGAGGCCGGAGGTCCTGGTGAGCCTCGACCCGGATCAAGGTGAGCTCGCCGCCGGACTGCAGATCCTGCCCGGCGGCAACGCACTCCTCTTCACGCTCACCGAAGGGACGAACTGGGATTCCGGTCGCATCGTCGTGCAATCGCTCGATTCCGGTGAGAGGCGCGTCTTGATCGAAGGAGGCAGTGATGCCCGTTACGTGCCCACCGGGCACCTGGTCTATGCGCTCGGCGGCAAGGTGATTGTGGTGCCCTTCGATGCCCGCCGTCTCGAGATCACGGGAGGTGCGGTCCCGGTGCTCGAAGGCGTGGCGCGGGCTATGCTGGTGTTCACGGGCGCGGCGCACTTCAGCTTTTCGGAAACGGGCTCGCTCGTCTATGCAGAGGCCAGCCGGGCAAGACGTGGAGTGGGTTTTGTCGACCGGCGGGGAGAGGTCACTTTCTTGTCGGAGAGGCGCGGCGACTTCAGCTGGCCCCGGGTCTCTCCGGATGGCGAGCGCGTCGCCTTCGTGATCGCGGAGGAGGGGCGAAGGGACATCTGGATCTACGAGCTCGAGCGCGGCGTCCACTCACGCTTCACCACCGCGGGCAACAACGATACCCCGACCTGGTCGCCGGACGGCCGCTGGCTGGCCTTTTCCTCGGACCGGGAGGGAGATTCAGCAACGTAGCTCCCCGCACCCGTCGATGTCAGCACCGGAGCGAGAAAGCCGCCCGCTGTCGCGAGCGCGGCCAGAGACTGGGAATCCTGCAGAAGCGCGAGCGTGGCGGTGAGTGCAACGAAAGCGGCAAGCAGGAAAAATGCGAAACCAGAGGGGATGAGCTCATAGAGCCTGAGCGCCGCGAACACGGTGAGGTACAGGATGCCGATCCCGCCGCCCTGGAGTGAGCGGGCGAAGAGCGGTCTGCTGGATCGAGTGCGCCAGCCGATCGCGACGAGGGCGATGCCGGCGATCGCAGCCGCCGCCAGCCTCAACTCCACCGGCAGCAGGCCGCTGTCCGCGGCGTATTTGAGAAGGAAGGCGACGCCGAAGAAGAGCACGACCACGCCCGTCGTCACCATGATGCCGAAACGGTTCAGATAGCCGATGACGCGCTGAACGAGCTCGTTCACCGGGGACTCGTCGATCCGGTCAGACGACAACGCAGGCGATACCTCCGGCTCCGGGTCCTTCGGGGGGCGGCCGAGGCACCAACGGGGGTACGTCGTGAGGCGTTGCCTCCTTGGGTTCTTGCCTGGGCTCTGGGCTCGCCGGCTCAGCCTTCTCCGCCGCGTCCTCCGGCACCGGCGGCCGGATGAAGGCTTTTGTGCGGGTGGCGAGCTGTGACAGCGATCGCTCCAGCTGATGGATGCGTTGTCGCTGCTCTTTGAAGCTCCAGAGGAGATACGCGATCAGGCCAAAAGTGACTCCTTCCCGGAAACCCCACATAGCCCAGGCGATGACGCCGACCAGCAGTACAAGGAAGATAGCCATCGTGCCTCGTCTCCTGTCGAGAAGGGCGGGCTCGAGCGGGTCTGTCGCTTGTCGGCGTCGTGACGGACCGGGTTTCGGCGCAAGTCGCGGAGATCGCGACCGCCTGCCGGGCCCTCCCGAGTCTCGACGGTGAGTTATTGCGAGTCCTGTGCCATCTTCAGGATGCGGTGATACTGGTTCAGAGTCAAGCAGTTAACTCCCTGACCCGCGTCCGGGTCGTTCTAAAAGTCGACAAATTGCTCATTCTGTGCGCGCGGCCTGAGCATCGAATGCCCACGAACCAGGGTGTGATGGACGGCATCCACTTTCCGCTTCCGTAGCCGGTTAACGTCTCGAGTCGGTCGGTCACTCTTCGCGGAGCGTTTCCATCGGCTCGGTTCGCGTAGCACGTTGGCTCGGAGCGACCGCGGCCAGGAAAGCGACCACGAGCAACGTTCCGACGGAAGCGACGAGTGTCTTTGTGTCGCACGCTTCGACACCATAGAGCTGACTTTGAACCAGCGCCCCAACGTACGCAAAGCCCAGCAAGCTCACCGTGACACCGGCAAGCGTCAGCTTCGCGCACTCACCGAGTACGAGGCTTCTCAGGTGGTGACGAGTGGCACCGAGTGCGAGTCGTATCGCGAGCTCGCGTCGGCGCCGGCTCACCATGAACGCAAGAACGCCGAAGACCCCCATCGCGGCCAGCGCCAGTGCGGTGGCCGAGAGCGCGCTCGTCAGCTCGAGCGAGAGCCGCCGATCGGAAACGCTCTCCGCAATTAGCTCGTGCATCGTCCGGATTCGAATCTGCTGGAGGTCGGCGTCGATGGCGTTCACCGAAGCACGGATGCTCGCGGCAAGATCCGGATCGGACCGTGCGCTACGGATCAGGTAGGAGATCCCCTCGGGTGGGAACTGCCCTACGGGAAAAGCGATCTCGGGAACGGGCTCCTCCTCGAGCCTCGGGCGCGTGTCACCGATGACGCCCACGATCTCCCAGATCGTACCTTCCGGATTCGACGGGCTTCGCCAACTTACCGCCACCCGTTCCCCAATCGGTGAGCGGTCACGGAAGTGCACGCGCCCAAAGGCCTGGTTGACGAGAAGGACGCGCGGCGCATCGAGGTCGTCCCACCAGGTGAAGGCTCGTCCTTCGATGAGTGGAATGTGTAGAGTCTCGAGGGCGCCGGGAGTCAGAAGCCTCACGCCGGCGGAAGGCCATTCGTTCCGGGGAGCGCCCTCGCCTTCGGGGAGGAACGCGGCACGGTAGCCCGGTCCGAAAAGAGGAAGCCACACGCCGCCGCCGGCTGCTTCGACGCCCGGGATCGCTTCCAGCTGCCCGGTGAGCGAGCGGTGGAATGCCAGCATCTTCTGCTCGGTGTCGTAACGTCCCTCCGGAAGGCCGAGACCGAACGTGAGGAGCCCATCCGCTTCGAATCCCGGATCGACCGACATCAGCGCGTCGAAGCTTCTCGCCAGAAGGCCCGTTCCACGAATCAGCACCAGTCCGAGTGCAATCTGCACCACGACGAGAGCCCAGCGCAGACGCATGCCGCCGCGGCTCGCGAGCGTGCCTGTACGAATCAGGTGGGAGAGATTGCGGCCTTTCAGCACGACGAAAGGCGCGAGAGCGAAGGCGGCGACAACGACGCCGATGAGCGGCAGCACGAATCCGATGTTGGCGAACGTGAGCGACAACGCTTCCGAGGTGTAGCCACCGATCAACGGAAGGGCGCGCGGCAACCAGAGAAGACAGCGATGCGCGCTCGCGACGCTCCTATCGCCAGGTGAACCGCGAGCTCCCGAGCGCGAGCGAACGTGCGGGCGAGTAGAAGGTTGGCGAGCGTTTGATGAGGGCCTGCGCAAAGATCTGGCGGTGCTCGATGCTCAGCCGTTTCAGGTTGATCCGGTGCGTCTGACCGCCCGCGAGCGTGATGTCCATCGTCTCCCAGTCGGGTAGCTCGACACCTGCTTGACGGCGCATCCCGCCCATCGGAGTCATGACAAATCCACCGCCCACGTTTCCCCAGGCGTGCCCCGCGAGCTCCAGGCTCTCGACGGCATTCCATGGAATCTGCGTGTCCAGATCGGGAGGGATGCTCAAATGAAGTCCGCTCTCCTCGACTACGATGCGGTAGTCGTTCATCGTCGGATAGTCCCGGTGAACGAGCCAGCCGGCGACGGAGAACAGCGCCATGGCGAGGAGCATCGCAAGGATGTTCTTGCGAAAGGCGACCAGGATCCACAAAGCCAGGCCGGCGATCGCGGCGGAGCGCCCGTACACCATCGCCTTGTTGAAGTCCGTGTCGAAATGCATGGTCACATCCTTAGACGGCATTCGCGAGCGACCCCTTCCGACCGGCTCGCCGATCTGTTCAGAGACAATACAGCCACTCAGGACGAGCAGAAGGCCGATGATCAGCGGAATTCGAAAGGTCGACATGGTTCCCTCCCTCGCCAGGGACTGGCGCGGTGTTTTCGGTTTTGAACGGGTTACTAGGTATAAGGATAGAACCGGTTTCACGAGACGTCAATCGGACGACCCCCCGGCAGCGTTTCGCCCGCGGGGTTAATCTGTTATTTCCCGTCGATGATCCGTCTACCGAATGGACTCGGAGCCCTCCTCGTTCTCTGCACACTGGCCGCGCCAGCGCGCCCGCAGCAGAGTCCGAACCTCACGCCCGCCGACTATGGAAAGTGGGAAACTCTCGGCGTCGGGAAGCTGTCGCCCGACGGTCACTGGCTCGCGGTGCCGGTGAGCCGGGTGGACGGGGCCAGCGAGCTCCGGATCTACGAGCGTCGCCGACCGGAAACGCCGGTCGTGGTAGATGAGGGCAGCGCCCCCGTCTTCTCCGACGACTCCCGCTGGCTCGCCTGCCAGATTGGGTATCCGGAAACGGTGCGGAGGAAGAAGGAGAAGGCGTCCGAGCCGATTCACAACAAGCTCGGGCTCGTCCGACTGGAGACCGGCGAGGTCGAAGTCATCGACAACGTGCAGTCGTTCGCCTTCGCAGACGGCGGAGGCTACCTCAGCTTCCACAAGCATCCGGATACCGACGAAGAAGCGTCGGAAGGGCCGGCGGAGGCAGAGGACGAGGATCCGCCGTCCTCGGATCTGATCATCCGTCGGATGGCGGACGGGATCGACACCCACGTCGGGAGCGTCTCGAGCTACGCCTGGCAGGACGAGGGAATCCTTCTCGCGCTCGCCATCAGCGCGACGGATCGTTCCGGTAACGGACTGCAGCTCTACGACGGTGCGAGCGGTGCGCTGACGGTGCTCGACTCGGCAGAGGCGGTCTACCGCGGATTGTCCTGGCGAGAGGAGAGTGACGATCTCGCGGCCCTGCGTTACAACACGACGGTCTTCACACAGGAGGGCTACTTCGTCTTCCAGCCCGACATCGTCTACCGGGACCGCGACCCGGGCCCCTCAGCGGTCGAGTGCGTCGTGCCTGCGGTCAAGAAGGTACTCGAGAAAGGAATCGTCGACCCGACACGGGTCGGTCTGGTTGGTCACTCCTGGGGAGGCTACCAGGCGAGCTATATTCCAACCCGCACCAACATATTCGCTGCCTCAGTGGCGGGCGCTCCCCTCACGAACTTCTTCAAGCATGTTCGGCACGATCCACTGGAATCAGGGATACCCCGAATCGTCGCACTTCGAGACCGGTCAGGCTAGCTCAACCACCGTGGCCCGCAGGTTCTCCCCGATGGAAACGCCATTCTGTTCACGAGTCACATCAGCACGAACAGTGACGAGGACCGTATCGCGGTGGAGTCCCTGACGACGGGCGAGCGAAAAATCGTGGCCGATGGGTACTATGCCCGCTACGCGCCGACCGGGCCCGTCGGTCACCTGGTCTACGCGAGGGAGGAGACCCTCTACGCGATACCCTTCGACCCCGAACGCCTGGAGACAAGGGGGAGCGAGGTTGCGGTCCTCACGAACGTGTGGGCGTTGCATGGAGTCGACCAGTGGGGCTACGCCCAGTTTGCGTTCTCCGAGACTGGCACCCTCGTGTTCAGGCGTCGCGCGACGGCCGACCGGCGATTGTTTCTGGTCGACCTCGACGGCACGGGCGAGGAGCCGCTTGCCGCTCCGGCGCTGACCTGGCGCAGCGTGCGTTTCGCTCCCGACGGCGAGCGTCTCGTGCTGATGACTGCCGAGCAAAAGGTACACGTTTTCGAGATCCAGCACGGCCGTCTGAGTCTCGTGACGTCTGGATTCGAGGATCCATCGGGAACATTCTGGACACCGGTCGAGAGGGCGATCTGGAGCCCCGACGGGAAGCATCTGGCCGTGAACGCCACCAGTCCCGGACAGTCTCCCAATTTGTTCCTCATTGCGGTGGATACGAAAGACGTCTCCGGGCCACTCCTGGAGCGCTCGGCAACCCCAGTACCCTGGGACTTCTCACCCGACGGCGAGCGACTCCTTTTCAGGAGCAGACATCCCGTCGACGAGGGCGACATCTGGCAGATCGCTTTGGAAGACCCGTCCGTCCCCATTCCCGTCGTGCGCGGGGCCGGCGATCAGATCCAGCCGTCCCTGTCGTCCGATGGACGCTGGCTCGCGTACGCTTCGAACGAATTCGGGCTCACCGGACGCTACGAGGTCTATGTCATGCCCCTCGACGGCTCGAGCGGCGGGCAGCAGGTTTCGTTGGATGGCGGTCGCGAACCCGTCTGGAGTCCGGATGGTCGACAGATCTATTACCGAAGCGGCGATCGCATGCTCGCGGTCGCCGTCACGACCGAACCCACGTTCACGGCCGAGACGCCGCGCTTGCTGTTCGATCTAGTGAACCAGCCGTCCGACAGGGCACTAGGGTGTACGACCTCTCACCCGACGGCCGGCGATTCGTGATGATGAAGAGAGAGGAACGGCCCGGCCCGGTGACGCTGCACGTCGTCCAGAACTGGTTCGAAGAGCTGAAGCGCCTCGCTCCCGTGGACAACTGAGCTGAGCATTTAAATCAATCGTTTAAAGGAGGGATTCTCGTTCGATTTTTGTGTCGAGTGGCTGGTTCGCGTCGTCATTCCTGAGACTAGTGCTTGAACCCGCTGGTCCTGTCGGTGAAGTCCGACGCCATTTTTGGTGCTGGCAAGGCGCTCCGACAAAGTCATATCTAGATATTTCGAGCCGCCTTCCGCAGCGAGCCTGACGAGCGGAGGGCTAGGCCGCAGGCCGAACTGCAACCAATGCCGCAACGCAGTCAGCGCCGAAAAGGGCCAGGAATTCACGGCAGGATTAGCGAGTTCGAGCACTAGCTTCCGGACGGCACTCCCGAAGTCGGCTGTGGGTCGAGAGGCACGAGCTCACGTCCCGCGAGTCCTGGAAAGTCCGGGGATAGTTTTTGGGCCCGCCAGACACCGTAGAGCAGGCGGTCGCTGCCGGGCCTGGTGCCGTCGCTGTCCCGGACGTCGCCCGAGTAAGGGTTCCAGAACTCCCAGACGGTTTCACCCTCCGGCGTGATTTCGAAGAAACGCCCCTGCGGTCCCGAAGTGACGAAGGTGTTGCCGTTGGGCAAGCGGTGCGCCCCCGAGATGAAGGCGGCGTAGAAAGACTCGGGCTCGGAGGCGCGGTAGCTCCACACCGGCTCTGTCGGACCCCACGGCTCTGCGGCTTCGAGTGGGTAGCTCCCGTCCGGCGCGAGCGGAGGCACGATCTCCTCGATGGAGGTCCACTCCCCCTCGGGCCGGCCCCTGCCGTTGTTGAAGACCGTGATGTGTCCAGCTCCGGGGTGGTCCGGAAGGATCCACTGGACGTCGTGGGGGGAGAAAAGTTTCTTACCCGCAGGCGTACCGCGACCGTAGGTCGCAGGGTTGCCCCAACGGTAGAGCAAGTCACCCCCGGGTCTGGCCGCCTCCTCGGTCGAGCTCGGGCGAGCGATGATCCAGACTTCACCGGAAGTCGGCGGTGTCATCGCGATCTGATCGAGCTCCGGGTGCCAGTCGACGGCGTTGATATGGAGGAAGTCGGGACGGGGCTCGTCCTCGTCCTCATCCCCGTCGGCGTCCTCGTCGCCCTCATTCTCCTCCACGTCGGGGATGTAGCCCAACGCCTTGAGCTCCTCGAGTTGTTCCGCGTCGATCTCGAGCGGCGGGCCGTCGCCGTTGATGTCGATGCGCTCCGGGTGCTCCGCAGGGTCTCCGTAGTTCTCGGCTTCTGCGTCGAAGTTCTGGATCAGGTGGTCCCAGACGTGCCAGGACCAGACGATGCGGGCATCGTCTGGTGGCAGAGGTTCGATCTCCATGATGACCTCCGACCACAACCCGTCTTCCGGGATGAGATCGGGACGCCGCCCCGCTGCGCGCCCTTCCTCCTCCGTCTTTAACTCCCAGGCGATGGCGAGCAGGTTGCCGTTGGGGAGTGGCTCCACGTCGTGGTGCAGGATTTGGCTCTCGCCCGAGAGCTTCCACTGCCAGAGCAGTTCGCCTTCCCAGTCGAACAACTGCAGCAGGCCCATCATTCCTCCCGCGGTGAACTTGCGCCCGTCCGGGTCCCGCCCGGGTCGTAGCAGGTTGCCGTTCGGGAGAAGGTAGAGCGAGTGCGGCGCGTAGTCGCTCTCCCAGGTATGCACCGGGCGCCCGTCCGTATCGAGTAGGTAGGTCGTGCCCGAAGAGAGCGGCGAGTAGAGGACGTAGCCCGGGGCGACGCCTTCGGCGCTGGTGAGGAGCCCGCTCGGCCGCGGCTCCTGCGGTGCGTCTTCAACCTCCGGCTCGTCGCTCGACGGCGCGCAGCCGGCGGCGAGCCCCGCAAGAATCAGGACGCTGGCAGCGACATGGAACGGACGCGGAAGGAGTCGGGGCATGGTCGTTCTCTCCTCGGGATGTAATCAACGATAAAAAGGCCGAGCTTCGGCTCACGGGCGCCGATTCTATCAGAGGGAAGGATCTTCATCTTCTTCACGCCACGGTCGGAGCCGAGGGATGAATCGCGGCACATTCCTCTTGTAGCGATCGTAAGCACCGCCGAACCGCTGCCGGAGCATGGGCTCTTCCAGAAGCGGAATGTAGATCGTGTTGATGATCAGAAACAGGCCGGCCCACCGGGCATGAGGCATAGATCCCAGCACCGCCGCCTCTCCGATCAGCATGAAGATCACCCCTGCGATCATCGGGTTCCGAACGTAGCGGTACGGCCCGCCTATGACGAGACGACGCGGCGGATCCCACGGCGCGAGCGTGCCCTGGCCGCGCGAAAAGAAGTGATGCAGAGACGCCCCGGACAACGCTAGACCCGCCACCAGCGCCAGCACGCCACCTACCGCGAGCGCCAGCTCGAGCGGGGAGGCGGGCCAGGTCGGTCGTACGCCGTATCGGTGGCCAATCCAAAGGGGGATCAGAACGACGACCGTCACCGGAAGCACCAGCACCGACAGCAGGTGACGCAGCAGGTATCCCATTCGGGCCCCACCCGCCATGAGACGGACCGCTCTCGGATGAATCAACGCTCCTTCTCGAGCTCCGCTTTCAGCTCCTCGAACGACATCGTTTCTTGCGAGCGCCTCTTTCGAATCAGCTTCCAGAAAGCAGGATCGGTCTGCAAGACGACGTCTTCCCAGTCTTGTCCCTCGGCACCCACGAGGACCGCCGCCGGCTTTCCATGCCTGGTGATGACGACTCGACCCTCCTGTGCCTCGTCGACGCATCCCTTCACGTTCTTTTGAAGATCCCTGACACTTACGGTCTTCATCGGATTTCCTCTGTTGTTCTATCGGGAAGCTCTTTCGCACCGCCCGAACGATTATATATGCGTGTACGCGCTCCGTTTTGCTCGGGACGTCGCGCGGGACCTCAAGAGAATCTCGTCGTACCATCGGCGTGAGATCATGCAAGCTATGGAGGATCAACTCATCCACGCGCCGTCAGGCGTGACACGTAACAAGAAGATGCTCGAGGGCCTGGTGCCGCCTTGGACCGCAGAGGTCCCCGTATGGGAGCTACGGGTCGGAGACTACCGGGTCTTCTACGACGTGTCGGAAGAGGAGCGCGTTGTATGCAATGGTGCTCTGCAAGTGGCGCGCCAGCGGGCCGACGGCCGTCAGCAATTGTCGGAATAGCAGAACGTTTCGCAACGGAGCGACCGTTTGCGGGTCGCTACACTCGCCCCGTGGCTCTCGAGGTCGTCGCGCTCGGTGACTGCTCTTCGACGGTCAGGCTCTCGACGCTCTTGACGACCATCGTTCCGGTTCCCTCGTTGGTGAAGATCTCGAGGAGGAGGCTGTCCTCGACGTTGAACGAGATGATGTGCACCCGGTGCACGCCGCCGGTCAGCGCCGTTTCGATGCAGAGCGCCTTGGGCATCATGCCGTCGGCGAGCGAGCCCTGGTCCCGGAGCTTGGTCAGGCCATCGAGGTCGAGGTATGAGAGCAGCGAATCGGGATCGTCGCCGTCTTCGAGGATGCCCGGCGCTCCCGTCGCCAGGATCAATTTCTCGGCTCGGAGCGAAACGGCGAGAGCCGCGGCCACAGTATCGGCGTTGATGTTGAGAAGCGTTCCCGAGCTGTCGGCGGAGATCGGGCTCACCACCGGCATGAGCCCGTGAGAGAGTTGCTTTTCGAGGATATCGACGTCGATGTCCTCGATATCTCCGACGTAGCCGAAGTCGACTGGCTGCGAGCTCTCTTCCATGACGACCGGCGGGCGCTTGCCCGCTTTGATGAGCCCGGCGTCGACACCGCTGATGCCGACCGCGGGCAATTCCAGATCGCGACAGGCGGCGAGGATGCGCGTGTTGATGAGCCCGTTCAACACCATAGTGGTGATTTCGAGCGATTTCTCGTCCGTGACGCGTCGCCCCTGAACCATCTGCGTGGTGACGCCGAGCGCTTCGGCGAGCTCTGTCGATTGCGGACCGCCGCCGTGCACGAAGACGATGCGGATGCCGAGCTGGTGAAGCACCGCCACCTGCTCGACGAGTGCTCGCGTCGAGCCCGCCTCGGCGAAGACGGCACCACCCGCTTTCAGCACGAAGGTCTTCCCCTTGTACAAGCGGATGTAGGGCGCCGCATGTTTGAGCGCCGAGACGACGATGTCACGCTCGTTCGTCTTCATGCTGCCTTGTTCTTCCTCAACATCTCGTAGAGGACTGCCATCTGCGCGAACATGCGGTTTCGCGCCTCGTGAACCACGACGCTTCGCGGTCCCTCGAGAACCTCTTCGGTGACGACCACACCGCGCCGGACGGGGAGACAGTGCATGAACCAGCAGTTCGTGTCCGCCGCCGCGAACCAGTCGGTATCGACGCGCCAGCCGCTCAGGCTGCTCCGGAGCTCGCGGTCTCCTTCGTCATCGCCATAGTAGTCCGTCGAGGACCAGGACTTCGCGTAGACGATATGTGCCCCCTCGAGAGCTTCCGAACGATCGTCCGTCTCACGAACCGAACCGCCGGAGCGCTCCGCGAGCTCCCGAGCGACCTTCAGGATCGGCTCGGGGAGCGCGAACCCGTCGGGGCGGAGCACGGTCACGTCCATTCCCCGCATCGCCGCCATCTGCACCGTCGAAGCGGCCACGGCGAGGGGCAGCGCCTTCGGGTGATTCGCCCAGCTGAGCGCGAACTTGCCGCCCTCGCGCGGTACCGAAAGATCTTCCATCGTCTTCCAGTCGGCGAGGCTCTGGCACGGGTGGCGGATCGCGGACTCCATATTAATGATGGGGACGGGCGACAGCTCGGCCATCGCGCGAAAATCGCGGTCTTCCAGGTCCTCCTCGAGACTAGCCCTTGGAGCGAAGGCGCGAATGCCCATCGCGTCGCCGTAGGACGCCATGACCGGCAGCGCCTCCCGAATGTGCTCGGCAGCCTTGCCGTCCATCACGACCCCGGGGCGCGTCTCGAGCGGGTGGATCGACAGGTTCGGTGAGACGACAAAGCTTCCACCTCCGAGTCGCAGCATCGCGGCCTGAAACGAGGTCATGGTCCTCAGCGAGGGACTCAGGAAGAGAAGCGCAAGGACCTTGCCTTCGAGAGCCTGTGGCTCGGGATACTCCTCGAGTCGTCGAGCCAGTGCGAGAAGCTCTTCCACCGCTTGCGGCTCGAGCTCCGAGAGCGAGTTGAAAAACGTCAGGCTCATAACGGGAGCGACGCGAGAGCTTTGGACAGCATTTCGACGTGCTCCTCCCCGAGCACCAGTGGTGGCAGGAGGCGGACGATGCTGGCGTCCGCACTCGTGCCGACGAGAATTCCCTGGTCGAGAAGTGCGTCGCGAACCTCTTTGGCGGGACGCCGGCACCGCAGTCCGGTGAGAAACCCGGCCCCCTGGATCGCCTCGACCGGACCCACCTGGCACGTCGAGCGGATGAGCGCGGAAAGGCGCCGGACGTTCCCGAGAAGGCCCTCTTCCTCGATCACGTCGAGAACGGTCTCGACGAGGGCGGCCGCCATCGGCCCACCGCCGAACGTCGTGCCCAGGTCACCGACGGTGACCGAGGAGGCGACGGCCTCGTTCATGAGCACGGCTCCGATCGGAAATCCCGCAGCGAGCGACTTGGCTGTCGTGAGAATGTCGGGAGTCACGCCGAACAGATCCGCCGCGAACGGTTGGCCCGTTCTTCCGACGCCGCTCTGGACCTCGTCGAAGATGAGAACCGCCCCATGTGAGTCGCAAAGCCGCCGCATGGCCCGGACAAAGTCCGGATCCAGGGCAAAGGCTCCCGCGACGCCTTGTATGGGCTCGGCAATGACCGCGGCGGTCGTCTCGTCGACGAGGGCCTCGAGTGCTTCGGGCTCGTTTCTGGGAACGAAGCTGACCGGAAAGGGAGCTCGAGGGAAGGCGTACCACTTGTCGGCCGCCCCCCAGGTGACGGCGCCGGCGGCCGCGGTCCGGCCGTGAAACGCGTGCTCCACCGCCACCACACGCTCTCGTCGGGTTGCGCGGAACGCGAGCCGGAGCGCGTTCTCGTTGGCCTCGGCGCCACTGTTCGCAAAGAACACCTGCTCGAGACCCTCTGGCGCGAAGGCGGTGAGGCGACGGGCGGCGCGGGTGCGGACTTCGAGCGCTACGGCGTTGCTTTGAAACGTGAGCGTTTTCGCCTGCGAGGCGAGCGCCTCGACGAGACGCGGATGAGCGTAGCCCAGCGAGGCGACGGCGTGACCGCCGTAGAAATCGACGATCTCGCGACCATCCGTCGTCCGGAGCACGACGCCCTCCGCCGATGCAGGCTCGAAGGGAAACTGCGCGTAGACTTGAAGGAGCGGGTCCTTTTCGGCGATCGGCATCAGATCCACCCTGGAGCGGGCTGGGTCAGCCCGAGTGTCTCCGGAAACCCCGCCAGGCGATTCATCCATTGCATCGCTCCGCCGGCCGCACCCTTCAACAGGTTGTCGAGAACGGAGAACACCGCCACGGTATCGCCATTCACCGCGGCGCCGAGATGGCAGTAGTTGCTTCCCACGACGTCTTTGAGCTTCGGGGTTCCCTCGACGACACGCACGAAGGGAGCCTCTCGATAGAAGCCACGGAGCTCGTCCAGAAGCAATTCCGCTTCGAAGCTCCGTCCCCTCCTGGCTTGAACGGTGACGTGGATGCCCCGGGCGAACGGTCCCGAGTGCGGAATGAAATGTACCGACGGCCGTACGCCACTCGTCGTTTCGGCGAGCGCGGTCATCTCGGGCACGTGCCGGTGATCGAGAGGCTTGTAGGCGAAGAGATTGCTGTGGCGGAGCGGATGGTGCGTCGTGGCGGTCGGTGAGCGCCCTGCTCCGGTGCTCCCGGTGATGCCGGCGATGTAGAGATCCGGTTCGACCAGACCGAGCTTCAAAAGTGGCACGATGGCCAGAAGCGTCGCGGTCGTGAAGCAGCCCGGATGGCCGACGTGACGCGGTCTCTCGGTGCTGTGCTCCGGGAGCCCCGAATGGAATTGCTCGAGAAGCGCAGGCGCCCCGTGCGGGGATGCGTACACGTCTTCGTAGGAGCCGGCGGTGGGATATCGAAAATCCGCCGACAGGTCGACGACGTTCACTTCGCGTCCGGCCTGTTCCGATGCCTCGAGAAGCCGGGCGACGAGTGCCGCGGACTGACCGTGGCTCGCGGCGGAGAAGGCGACGAGCGGTCGTTCGGCGCCTTCTACGATTGCGGCAATCTCGTCCGGCGCGCGAAAATCGTGCGCGTAGAAGCTCGCCTCCAGGTGCGGAAACACACTACCGATGGAGTTACCCGCCGAGCTCTCCGAGATGGCCGCTCCAAGCTCCAGATGCGGGTGGGCGGTCAGCAGGCGCAGGAGCTCTCCACCGACGTAGCCGGTGGCGCCGAGCACGATGGCCTCGTGGCTCGCCCTCATCGGCGCACCACCTTCAAGTGGACCTTGCCACTGGATCCGGATCCGGGTTCGCTGTGAAAATGTTGCAGCACGATCTCACCGAGGGTGGAACCATCGGTGATCGCGTTGGCGGCTTCGGTACCGAGCCGGCGCTTCACGATATCGACCCCGACGGCGTTGTCGGTGACAGGGCCGGCCACCGCCACCGGACGGATATCGAATCGCCGGCGGAGGAGCTCCACGCCACCCCAGGCCGCCACCGGGTCGTTGGCGCACAGCACGACCGCGGTCAGGGATTTTCGAATGTCGGAATCCTGAAGAATGGCTTCGACGCCGTATGCCCCCAGGAGACCGTCTCCGAGCTCGAACAGGATCGCGTCTGGCTTGCCTTCGGCGAGCCGATGGATCATCGCCTTCGTGACCCTGGGTCCGTTGTCGGGCGTCGTCGTGACCACGCCGAAGTCGGTGAAGTACATCGTCTCTCGCGCACCGGCGTCTTCCATTGCATGAATATCCCGCCGCGCGGAAACACCCGTCGCTTTGAAAGCGTCGACGACGAGGCCCTGGTGGCGCAGGTGGCTCACGATAGCGCAGGCGGCCGCGGTCTTGCCGGAATCCATGCACGTGCCGGCGATGGCCACGATCGGGATCCCTCTCGCATTCAGCTCGGGCTCGTCGGCCAGCTCCATCCCGCCCACGCGGGCGGGAACACCAATGCGCTCGCCGAGATAGGGAAAGGTGAGGACGGCCCCGAGCACTTTGCAGTCGAAGGGGGCTCCTCGGGCCGGATCCGCCGAGTCACAGTGGCCCAGAACGCCGCCCAGGTTGAGAAGATGGAGGGTATCTCCGGGGCGGAGTGACTCGGGAATATGGCCGGAGTAGCCGAAAAGCGCCTTCCGATGGCCGAGCGCTCCGACCACGATGTCGCCCCGTTTCACCAGGGACATGCGGCCGCTGACCAGCTCGAGCTGATTGTAGTGGGCCTTGTCGGTGAGCACCTCGACGGCGACGACGATGCCCTCTTCACAGGGGATGTCATCGCTCAGGCGGAGCTCCAGAGTGAGCTGGCAGTCGATGGCCACCGAGGCGATCTTGTCCGCCGTGACGCGTCGCATGATGCATATTTATTAACATAGAATGCATAAATAATCAAGCAGTTGCCTTCGGATCCATCAGCGCTTGCGCCGATAGAGCAGACGAGGCCATCCGAAGCACACGCCGGCCTCGCAGCTCATCGGCGACTTCGAGGTCCCGGGCTTCGAGCATCAGAAGCCAAGCTCAGCCCCGGTGACATCTGGTCTCCGTTGGGGTTTCCCGCTCTCTCCGTCTCTGCGCCTCCCGCCTTCGTCGTCGGCTCTGCCTCAAACCGCCGACGACTTCGGCGAGGCTCGCCGAAGCCTTGGCGAAGGCGGCTGCGTTAAATTTCCGGAGATAGCCCTTCCACGGATTCGGTGAGCTGCGGTCTCCTTTCTTGATTCCTGGTGGGTTCCGGGGTTCCGTGTGATCTTTGCCTTGGCAGTTGGTAGCGGCTTCTCTGTGCAGTCTTCACTCTGCGCGCTTTGCGCCTTCCGCCTCCGTCGTTGGTCGGCAAGGAGATTACCAACGACTTCGGCGAGACTCGCCGAAGCTTTGGCGAAGGCGGTTGCGTCATGTTTTCTCCCGAATCAGCCCTTCCGCGGATCCATTGGTTGCGGCTGCGTTGGCGCTTGAGCCTGACGAGCTCAGGCCTCCGTTTCGGGATCGGCGGGCACAAGGCGAGGCTTGACGCCTGCTTCGGGTTGTAGCGCGTCCCTTTCCCTCTCCTCCTCGAAGACGCGGTTTTCAGCAGCTCGAGGTCCCGGACCGCACCGTGCAGACGTGAAGCGGTGGGCTATACTCGCGAAAGGACTGGCGCAACGTGAGAAGGCTTCTGGTTGTCTCGCTGCTGGCGTCGTCACCGGCCCTCGCCGAGGACGGAAAGACGCGCTTCATCGACCGTTTCCTCTATGGGGTCGAGGCGAGTGCGAACTTCGGCGAGCACGACAACGGCTATTTCAACGAGACGGACTATCAGCGCAACAACCTGCGCCTGTTCCGGCTGACCTTCCAGCTGGAGTTTCTGGCTTCGGAGCAGTTCTCGGTGCTCACCGAGATCCGGACGGACAATCTGGATCGACCGCTGCCGTACGCGCTCTACGTTCGCCTCCGGCCGTGGGTCGAGCGCGCCTTCGACGTGCAGGTGGGGCGCATCCCTGCCGTCTTCGGTGCGTTCTCGAGGCGACGTTATGACTTGGACAATCCGCTCATCGGCTATCCGCTCGCCTATCAGTACCCCACGATCGTTCGGACCGACGCCGCACCAGGAGGTATAGACGAGCTGGCAGCGATAGGCGGTCGGGGTGCGAAGGTTCGCTACCCGCTCGGGGTGACCGCGCCCCATGCCGGACTCCCCGTGCTCAATCCCCTGCGGTGGGATACCGGCGTTCAGGTGAGGATCGGAGAGCAGCCGTTGCAGCTCGCCGTCGCCCTGACGCAGGGCACGGTGTCACGGCCTCAGGTGCGTGACGACAATCCAGGCAAGCAGCTCGCCGGACGCTTCGGGTTTCGGCCCGTGCCGGCCTTCGACGTCGGCGCCTCGTTCGCGCGGGGCGAGTACATGACGAGCGAGCTCCAGGAGCTTCTTCGATCGCTCGGGTACTCCCCAGCCGGGCAACAGACCGCGTGGGGCTTCGACTTCGATTTCTCGCGCAACCACTTGGGCAAGGGCTGGGGCTCGGGAGGAACGAGGGTCGCAGTTCTGCGACAGAAATCTAACTACAGAGTCTCGTCCCTCGCCTCGGCCCGGACGTAGGAAACGAACATCCGGCTCGCCTCTCTCATCGTTTCTTCCGGGCTCGCCGCAGCCGAGACGCCGTGCCTGGCAAGACTGCCGATACTGGCGATGCCGAGGCCCGCAAGCCTCTCGAGGCGGGACGACGCCGCGGCGGGAAACCGATCGGCGAGCAGCTTGTGGAGGCCGGAAGCGGATTTGGCCTCGAGGAGTCGTTCTCGCTCGACGTAGCGGGCGTCCCCGCCGGCCTCGATTTCGGCCTCGACGGCCCGAAGGAGGCCCCGGTAGCGGCGAAGCGTCTCGCTGACGCATTGGCCGTATTGCTCGAGAAGGGCTTCGAGACTCTGACCACGGGTGTGCTCAGGTGCCAGGCACTTGTTGGTGCAGCGCTCGAGCTCCTCCACGAGCTCGCGATGAAGAGCGAGCACCAGGGCCTCCTTGTCGGGGAAGCGGGCGTAGAACGACCCTACCGAGCAACGGGCCTTTCGTACGATCTCGACGACGCGCAGGTCGTCGATCGATGTTTCTCCAACCAGAGATTGAGCCGTCTCCAGAATTCGAGACAGCGTGGCCCGGCTGCGGGCTTGGCGCGGTACCTTGAAGATCGCCATAATAAGAATTAGAATTCTAATTCTAAATAAACGAGTGATGACTATCAAGCTTGAAAAACGGTCCCGCACCGAATCACAATGAGGGCTGTCATGAGCGCCCGCGATCGTTGGGAGACGTGGAGCATCGCGCTTGCAAGCGTCGTCGTACTCGGGTTCCTCTTCTGGCTTCTCTACGGACGCACTCCGGGCGCGGTAGCGCCCGTCTGGACCTCCCGCCTGCCCGCCGTAAACGCTGTCTTGAACGGGA
Source organism: Candidatus Marinacidobacterales bacterium (assembly GCA_965237685.1). Classification (GTDB taxonomy): domain Bacteria; phylum Acidobacteriota; class Vicinamibacteria; order Marinacidobacterales; family SMYC01; genus CBDEGF01. The sequence goes on along the minus strand of CBDEGF010000001.1, from coordinate 154,307 downwards.
CCTGCACGCTGTTTCTTCTGGCCGGGTTCGCCGCTATTCGGCGCGGTCACCGGGAGCGCCACCACCGGCTGATGCTCGCGGCGCTCTCGTCCTCGGTGCTCTTCCTGGTGAGCTATGTCGTCTACCATCACTTTCACGGCGATACGCCATTTCAAGGGCAGGGCCCGATCCGCATCGTCTATTTTGTCGTGCTCATCACCCACATCGTCGGCTCCGTCATCGTGTTGCCGCTCGTGCTGACGACGCTGCGGTTCGCAGCGACCTCGCGCTTCGAGCGCCACCGGCGCTGGGCGAGGGTCACCCTTCCGGTCTGGCTGTACGTCTCGGTGACCGGGGTTGCGGTCTACCTGTTTCTGAGGTGATAGTGTTCTTGGTGACAGGAAGAGATTTGCTCAACGGAACTTTCGCGCGCGGAGTGTCGTACCCCTACGCTTGAGGGGAGCTTTATCCACTAAGGAGAAGTCAATGATGAAACGTTTCGCTCTTTCGGCGATCTTGCTGGCCGTGGCCGGTCTATGTCTGGCTCAGGGGGGTCCACGCGGGAAGGCAGAGACCAGCGTCGATGGCAAAGCCGTCGTAATCGACTACGGCCGCCCCGTTCTCAAGGGGCGCGTCGCCCCAGACCATCTGCAGCGCGTTGCCCTCGAAAGAGATGCTGAAGCTGTCGCTCTCCTCGGCGTCCATCTTCGTCATCTCGACTCGGGCGACTTCCTCACTGCCAATGTTCTTCTGGTAGCTCATGAGCACCGGCCAGGGCTCCTTCTTCATGTTGTCGGGAGCTTCCGCCCACATCTCTCCGAGAGGAATCCCCAGGTTCTTGTTGATGCAGAGCGCCCACGGACCCTCCGTTGGCGCATAGACATAGAGGCTGTATTTTCCAGCCTCGATTTTCTGGTCGCCGATCATGAGGGCCGTCTCGGTGTGCAGCGTCGTGACCTGGTTCTCGCCTGCCCTCCAGATACGGTCCTCGGGAAGCTGCTTCAAGAGCTCGTCCATCGCGCGGCCTGGAGCGTCGAGGTCCAGCCGGCGCCGGCGAGCTGAGCCACTCGCCCGTTTCGAGGGGGCAGCCATCGAGCTGCCTCCCGGACTTTCACCCTCCCACAACCCGGCGTAGGGAATAGCTCGGACTACGGCCTATTTTGCGCTTGATCTATAAATAATATTCACTAAAATAGGTCTGTATCTACATCGAATCTGTGTAAAGGAGGGACGGTGTTGAATCCGTGGTTCTGGCTGAGCTTTGGCCTTGTTTTCGGAGTGTTCTGGACGGTGGGGAACCGATTGCTCGACCATCGCCCGAAACCGATCCCCGCGAACGCCGGGTTTCGTATTGTCGCCCGCCGTGGACGTCCTGCAACGAAGGGAGCTTCTGCCGGCCTCTCGAGCACTCGGCGCTGCGCCTGACAGATGGCGGGCTCTAGCTGCTAGTGCCCTGTATCAGTGATTCGTCATCTAGTGGTTGGTCTCGCGCTTGTTCGCCTTGATCGGGGTTGCCGCGGCGAACGGGGACTCCACCAGGTCTTCGAGCGCTTCGGTGTCGGTCGACGGAGTCAGCGGGCTTTCCCTTAGCGATTTGAGCCACCTCTGGAGCCGGGGCACGTTTTTCGTCGTCGCCGCCTGCACGGTCAGCGCGCCGGTCTCTATTCTCGCCTCTATGTCATCCACCTTCTTCTTGATGGCGTCGATCTGACCCGCCATCCGCAACAGCAGGTTCGCCTCGAAACTAAGCCCCCCCGTGTGCTGATCGGAGCCCTCCCCAATCGGCTTCAGGTTCAGGTCGGCGACCGCCTGGTCGATTTGCGGTGCATCCAGGAGCTGTACCTCGTCGACATAGCCGACGAGAAGCGCTCGCTCACAGACGATGTTGATGAGCCGCGGTATTCCGCGCGAGGCGTGATGGATACGCTCGACTGCCGCGGTCGAGACCATTGCGAGGTTGGAAGCGCCGACGACCTGCAGGCGGTGACGCACGTAGGCGTACGTATGCTCGAGGTCGAGAGGTTCCACCCAGCATCGGACCGTCGCTCTCTGATTCAGAGCCTCCAGGTCGGGCGTCTTCAGCTTCCGCTCCAGCGACGGCAAGCCCGCGAGCACGATCTCGACGAGCTTCTTGTTTTTGTGCTCCAGGTTGGTGAGGAAGCGAAGCTCCTCGTACTGGCTGTCCATCAGCCCCTGCGCCTCGTCGACCAGTACGACCACCGTGCGGCCGGCGTTGACCTGGCCGCGAAGGAAAATGTCGAGGTACTGGGAGACGACGTCCGTCGGATCCTGGGGCTTGAAGGGGATCAAGAGTGCTCGCGCCACCTGCCTGAGCAGGGAGGCCTCGCCCACGGCCACGTCGGAAAGGAAGACGCCGTGCAGGTGTTTGCTGAAGCTTCTCAACAGGCGCAACAGCAGCGTCGTTTTTCCCGCCCCCGGCTCCCCCAGAAGGACGGCCAGACCATGGCGCTCCTCGATGGAATAACAAAGCTCGTTCAGCGGCACCTGATGGATCTCGCCGTAGTAGTAGGCGGGATCGTGGGTAAGTCGGAAAGGCTTGTTCCGGAAGCCATAGTGCTGAAGATACATTGGTTCGACCCTAATTATATGAACCGAGGGTTTATGAACTGCTGGGGCCCACTATTGTACTCGAAAACCGACAATCGGGGAAGGGGGTCTAACTTGCCGTATGGGGGCTTGCCTCGGCTAAGGCGGCTGTGCGGGGCGGCCCGTGGGCTTGCCCGCCGAAGTCGGGAACTTTTCCGGCCTTCAGGCGTTATTCCCAGTGAAATGAGGGTGGTCAGCGACGCCGAGCTGATGACCCGCTCCCAGCAGGGTGAGCGGGCAGCTTTCGCCGATCTCGTGGACCGCCATAAACATAGTCTGGTGAACTACTTGACGGCACTCACGCGAAACCGGGATCGGGCCGAGGAGCTGGCCCAGGAAACGTTCGTGCGGCTGTTCCGTGGAGCCTCGCGCTACCAGGAGAGAGGCCGGTTCCAGCCGTACCTCTTCCGGGTTGCCACGAACCTGGTCCGCTCGGAGGAGCGCCGGCACCGGCGATGGATCGCGGTCGAGGCCCTCATCTCGCAGGATGGTGGCAGGGCCGTCGCCTCCCCTCAATCCGACCTCCTTCGCGCCGAGACGACCGAGCGCGTGAAGCTGGCCCTGGGCGAGCTTCCAATGCGGCTGCGGGCGCCGCTCATTCTACGGGAGATCGAGGGCTGGCCCTACAAAGACATCGCTGCCTCGCTGGGTTGTCGGGAGGGTACGGTCAAGTCGCGGATCAACCGGGGACGTGCGCAGTTGCGCCGGCTCCTGGAGCCGTACTGGAACGGAGGACTCGCATGTCCGGAGTGAGTAACGACGACGTCGGTCGGCTGCTTCGAGAGCTTCCCCGGCAGCGGGCCTCTTCGGGCTTTACCGATCGGGTGATGAACGCGGTCTCCGAGGACGTAACCGCACCGCCGCGATGGCGCCTGCCGCTCGTGGCGGCAGCCGCCGGCCTGCTCGTAGGAACGCTCGTGGTCGGGGGGAGCCACCTGGTGAAGCCACGGGCTGGTGCGGTGCAGGTGGAGCGTGTGGAGGAGCTGAAGAACGAGTTCCTGGAGCTCAAGGGCGAGCTCGAAAAGCTGCGGAGTCTCGCTGCGGAGCTCGAGCCGGTTCTGGAGCTCGGTGGAACAGAGGACGTGGACTTCGTCATCGACCTGCAGGAGCTGGCGGACCGTGGGCCGGGCGTTTACATGCGACCGGTCTCCGATCGCGGACCCGTGAGTTCCGCCCCTCCGAGCCCTCAATGATTTCAAACAAATGGAGAAAAGCATGAACAGACATCGCATCACACTCTGGATCCTCCTGGCCGCGCTGGTTGCCGTGACCGCTCCGACCTTTGCACAGCCGGCTCAGGAAGACGAGCGGGACGACGAACGCTATCGTTTCGTATGGAGGCTCGGAGGCGGCAGCTATCTCGGCGTCCAGGTGCTTCCTTTGACGGAGGAGCTGCGGCAGCATTTCGGCGTTCCCGAGGACACAGGCGTACTGGTGTGCAAGGTCACGGAAGGCTCACCGGCGGAAGCGGCCGGTATTCAAGTCGGCGACATTCTCACGGGAGTGGACGGTAAACCGATCGCCCAGCCTCATCGGCTCTCGCGCGAGATCCGCCGCAAGGAGGAAGGGGAAACGGCGGAGATCGAGCTCTGGCGCGACGGAGCCATGATGTCCCTCCCTGTGACGATTGCCAAGAGCTCCCGGTCGGTTCACTCGCTGGGCGGCGGTAACTACACGTTCATTCCCGGCTTCGCCGCCGAGAGGCTCGAGGACTTCCACTTCGAGATCGACCAGGATACCCGGGAGGCTTTGGAAGACGCGATGCACGGCCTCGAAGAGCGCTTGGAGAGCGACGAGTGGCGCGAGAAGCTCGAGCGATGGAAGAGCCTGGACTTCAGCCGTATTCAGAGGCGCATGCGCGAGGTAGAAGAGCGCTTGAAAGAGCTCGAGAAAGAGCTTCAGGAATACGAGAAGAAAGACGAAAAGAGAATCTGACGGTCAGTCACGACGATATTTTGCTCTTGACCGTCCTGCGATCCAGCCCGACGCGCCGCGCCGTTTCGACGTAGCTTCCAGTCTGGGCGTAAACGAGTCGACAGTAGTGCTGCAGAAGCTCCTCGGCGCTGAGGCGACCGTTCTCGAGCTCCGAAAGCCATGACGGCTCCGAGCCGCTCGGCCGGCGCGGCGTTGGGCGGTATTCCTTGCGGATGACCACGTTTCGAACGCACTGCTCGAGCTCTCTGACGTTCCCCGGCCACTCGTAGTCGGCGTCCAGGTGCCCGCACGTCCATTCCATCACTTCCTCGGTCACGCGCTCCGCTTCTTCTCTTCCAACGACCCGCCGCGCGATGAATAGCACGAGCTCCTGCAAATCCTCCGGAGTGTCCTGGAGCTGCTCTTTCAGCGAGGGGGTCAGGATCAGATCGGAGCACAGCCGGTAGTAGAAGTCCTCCCGAAATCTTCCGGCGCGCATTTCGGTCGACAAGTCCCGGTTCGTAGCGGCGATGACCTTACCCCTGAACGATCGAAGCTCCGTCTCCCCTAGAGGCTGAAACTCTCTCGTCTGGAGCACGCGAAGAAGCTTTATCTGAATGGCCGTGTCGAGCTCGCCGATCTCGTCGAGGAAGACCGTCCCGAGAGCGGGGCAGACGGCAAGCCAGCCCTTGCGATCCTGGAGCGCTCCGGTAAAGGCACCGCGACGATGGCCAAAGAGCTCGGATTCGATGAGGGTGGGCGCAAGGGCCGACAGGTTCAGTGGATAGAAGGCTCGCGCCGGGTCCACAGCGAACTTCCTCTGCTTTGGCTGGAAGGGAATGTAGCGGGACATCCCCACCGCTTTCGCGACCAGCTCCTTGCCCGTTCCTGACGGACCGATGACCAGCGTGGCCACGTCACCCATCTTGTCGTACAGACTGCGGCGATACCGCCTGAGGTCGTGCGTGAAGATCGACTGCCATACCGCACCCCTCAGCCGCGCCGCGGGCATGGAGTTGCCGACGATGAAGTCGAAGATATGGTGCGAGGCCCGGCGAACCTGGAACAGAAAAGCGAACCAGTGCGGCAGCGCCGGCTCGAGCTTTTCCCGAAGTGCGCCGACGCGCAGGTAGGACCGCGCATCCCGTACGAAAGGTTTGTAGAAGCCGATCGGCCCCTTGGCGGTCATGGCTTTCTCCAGCTCCTCTTCGTAGCGGTAGTAGAGAAGGTAGCTCACCAGGTCCTCGTACAGCTCTGCTTCGGACTCCGTCGGCCCTTTGCCTCGAGGCAGCCGCTCGCGGAGGGTCTTCGCAAGGGACTCCGTTCGATCGGCGAGCTTCCGCACGTTCGTTCCGCCTCCAGCTCACCCGGGAAGAGATGCGCGAGCTCGGCTATCGCGTGATCGATCGAATCGTCGATCACGTCGACGGCCTGCCGAACCGACCCGTTGCGAAGAAACTCGGTCGACGCGAGCTCGACGAGCGCCTGTCCGAGCCCGTTCCCGAACAGCCGATGGATCCGGACCGGCTCTTCGAGCAACTGGATCGCGACGTGCTCGGCCCGACGATGCACGTGGATCACCCGCGCTACTTTGCCTTCGTGCCCGGGCCGAGCAACTTCGTCGGCGTGCTCGCCGATGCCCTCGCTTCGGGATTGAACGTCTTCGCCGGCACGTGGCTCGAGGCTTCCGGGCCGGCCGCCGTCGAGCTCACGACCATCGACTGGCTCCGCGAGCTGATCGGATATCCAGAATCCGCGGGAGGGCTCTTCGTAAGCGGGGGCTCGATCGCCAATCTCACCGCACTCACCGTCGCGCGTCAGGAGAAGCTGGGCGAGGCGGCCGGCGATGGCGTGGTCTACTGCTCGCGGCAGACGCACGCCTCCCTCGAGCGCGCCCTTCGGGTGCTCGGTTTTCCCCGAGAGCGGATGCGCCGTCTCGCGACGGACGACGGCTACCGCCTTCGCGTGGACGTGCTCGAGGAAGCGATTGCGGAGGACAGACGCGCCGGCCGCAGGCCCGCATGCGTCATCGCCAACGCGGGTACGACCAATACGGGTGCGGTCGATCCACTGCCGGCGATCGCCGAGCTGTGCGAGCGTCACGACCTGTGGTTTCACATCGACGGCGCCTACGGTGCGGCCTCCGTCCTGTCGGAGCGCGGTAGAAAGCTCCTCGAAGGCATCGAACGAGCCGACTCGGTGAGCCTCGATCCTCACAAGTGGCTCTTTCAACCCTACGAAGCGGGCTGCGTGCTGGTGCGCCAGCGAGAGCTTCTCGAGAAAACGTTTCGCGTGCAACCCGAGTACATGGGGGATGCGGAATCCGCAACGGATGAGGTGAACTTCTGCGACTACGGCCTCCAGCTCACGCGGAGCTTTCGAGCGCTCAAGCTCTGGATGTCCATCAAGCTCTTTGGTCTCGATGCGTTCCGGAAGGCGGTCGAGCACGGCCTCGATCTTGCCGAGCAGGCGGAGATCTGGCTTCAACAGTCACCGGGCTTCGAGGTACTCACGCCCGCCCAGCTCGGCATCGTCTCCTATCGGTACCGGCCCCGGGGACTGGCCGACGACGAGCCGGCCTTGAATCGACTCAATGCGGAGATCGTTCGCGAGCTCATCGAGGATGGTTTCGCCATGGTGAGCTCGACCCTGCTGGAAGGGACGCGGGCGCTCCGGCTGTGCACGATCAACCCCCGGACGACCGAGGACGACGTCCGCCAGACCGTCCAGCTCATCGAGACGATCGGTAGCCGACTGTCTTCCTGAACACTCCCCCCGGCAAACGGCTTACTGAATCGAGACGATGAACGGCTCTTCGATGCCTCGCTCCGGATCGAACTGCGAACGCGTCACGTTGCTGAGATGACGGCCGTAGAGATGCAGCGACACCGTGACGCGGTCGGTCTCGTTCAACACACTGTGAATCTCGTCGGGAAGGAGACTGACCACTTGGCCAGGCTGGATGACGGCCTCGCCCAGCTTCTCGATCCGCGCACGTCCCTTCTCCGAGCCGTCGTCGAGACGCTTCCAGAACGTGTTCTTCTCGGGTCCATCCACGCCGGTCACGACGGCCCAGGTGCCGTGGTTGTGCGGCGGCGCACCGCGACCGGGGAGCCATGCGGCCGCGAACACCGCCAGGGAATGGTCCTCTTCCTCGTGAAGGAGGTGCAGCCCGAAGCCCTGCTCCTCATCGCACGCGTACATCGATGGCTCGAGCCAGCCGGTCTCGGCGGCGGCCCGCTCGGCCAGGGGGCGAACCCGCTCAATCATGTCCTGGTCACCCGTCGCCTCCGCGGCCGCCTCTCGTAGCGCCTCGGCGAGCTCGGCAATTCCGAACGATCCCATCGCTTCCTCCTGCCGCGTCATCGTAACGGAGACGACCGGCTGGAGCCACCCGCGCGATGATCCACTGTAGATGATGCGGAACCGCGACTCCCCGGCCAACGTATGCCATTTTGGGGACACTTTGACATACCCATAACAACTGCTAAACTTGGATATCTCGGTTTCTGCCACGGCAAGGGGTTGATCCGGTTGGGTTTGGCATGCTCGACCGCGAGGCGAGTGCGGTGAGAGAAAACTGATGGGAAACGTTCTTGGGCGGCACGAGATCCTGGAGGAGCTCGGCCGTGGAGCGATGGGTGTCGTCTACAAGGCCCGGGATCCCGTTCTCAACCGCATCGTGGCCATCAAGACGATGTCGGCGGAATCCGCCGAAGATGAAGAGCTCCGCAACCGCCTCACCCGCGAGGCAAACGCGGCGGCCAAGCTCAAACACCCCAACATTATTACCGTTCATGACTACGGCGAAGACAATGGGATCCCTTTCATTGCCCTCGAGTTTCTGGATGGCATCGATCTGAGGCAGATCATCCGCAACCGGATCTTCCTCTACCCGAGCGAGAAGCTCGGCATTCTGAAGCAGGTGGCCCTCGGTCTGGGCCATGCGCACAAAGCCGGTGTGGTTCACCGCGACGTCAAACCGGGTAACATCCGGATTCTCCGGGACGGTACCGTCAAGATCATGGACTTCGGTATCGCCCGCATTGCCTCCTCTCAGCTCACGCGCATCGGTACGGTGCTGGGCTCGGTCGACTACATGTCGCCGGAGCAGGTGGAAGGCAGGCAGGTCGACCATCGGTGCGACCAGTTCGGCTTCGGGGTGGTGGCCTATGAGCTTCTTGGCGAGCGGCTCCCCTTCAGAGGGAACAGCATGCCGGCCACAATGAACAACATTCTGCAGAAAGATCCGCCTCCGTTGCCGGAGAAAGCGTTTTCACCTTTTCCGACGATGAAGGAGCTCATTCAGCGCTGTCTCGAGAAGGTCCCGACAAGCCGGTTCGAGAATTTCCAGGAAGTTGCGCGCGAGCTCGACAGCATCGCCCAGGGTATGACCCCCGATGACGCGACAACCATGGACTTTCGAGGGGCTTCCCCATCGGGGATTCCGCCCGATCAGGAGACGGTGGTCATCGCCGACGTGGGACAGACCGTGGCGGCCGATTCGGAGGACTGGCAGGGCGGCGAGCATACCGTGAGCTCGGTGCAGCTCTGGGTGGCGCGCGATCGCTTTCAGAAGATCAGCGCGTCGCTCGAGAAAGTGGAGAAGGAAAAACCGAAACGCCCGGTGCGTCTCGGTACCGTTCGGCAGCGCCAGGTGACTCGGAGTGCTCCGACTACCGACGCGCCTTCGATCGCCAGCACATCAAGAACAAGGCCACCCAGTCCTACGAGGCGGCGCGTTTTGAACGCGTCGATGAAAGTGGGACTGACCGGAACACCCATCGAGAACCGGGTGGAGGATCTCAAGGCGCTCTTCGATCTCGTGCTTCCTGGCTACCTGGGAAGCGACGAAGATTTTGCTCGCACCTACGGTAACAACGGTGGCGCCTCCGAGACTCGGCTGAAAGCGCTCCGAAAAATAACGTCGCCTTTCGTCTTGAGACGTCTCAAGGAGGCGGTGCTGGACGAGCTGCCGGAGAAGATCGAGGACATCCGTACCTGCCGCCTGAGCGAGGACCAGGTCAAGCTCTACCGCGACGCCATCGAGGCCAGAGGCGCGAGACTGGTGGAGCGGCTCCACAACGAGGGCGAGCGCCTGCCCTACATTCACGTTTTTGCGCTCCTCGCCCTTCTCAAGCGCATCTGCGATCACCCGGCTCTGGTTTTGGACAAGGGCCGAGAGAAAGACTCCGTCGAGAAGTACGCGTCGGGCAAGTGGGAGCTTTTTCAGGAGCTTCTCTTCGAGAGCCTCGACAGCGGGCAGAAGGTGGTCGTGTTCACCCAGTTCCTCGGAATGATCGAGATGATGGAGTGCTTGCTGTCCTGCCTCGACGTGGGCTTCGCCACCCTCACCGGCGCTTCGCGTCGCCGGGGCGAGATCATCCGGCGCTTCAACGAAGAAGCCGAGTGCTGCGTGTTCCTGGGAAGTCTCAAAGCCGGCGGCACCGGAATCGACCTTATGGCGGGCTCGGTGGTGATTCATTACGACCGGTGGTGGAACGCGGCTCGGGAAGACCAAGCGACGGATCGGGTTCACCGCATCGGCCAGAAAAAAGCGGTCCAGGTCTTCAAGCTCGTTACCGAGGGGACGCTCGAGGAGAAAATCTCCGCCATCATCGACCGAAAGCGAAAGCTGATGAATGCCGTGGTCCAGACCGACGACCCGCATCTGACAAAGCTCTTCACGCGCGAAGAGCTGATCGACCTCCTACAGCCGCTCTCCGATTCACCAGTACCGCGTCACTCAGGGTGATTCCGCCCGTACCGGCTCTCTCCGCGGTCGCGCCAACGGTACCGTCAAGCTGGCGGACTCTAAACGAGCCTTCTCGTGGGCCGGCTGTGGCGCCACATGGCCAACGCTAGCGGCAGGCGGGTGGTCGACAACGCGCTCATCGCCGCGTTGGAGGAGGGTAATTTAGAAAGGCCCGGGAAGGCTGGAGTCGTCTTCGGCCTGGACGGAGCGAACCGGAGAGGTCCCGATGGGACCGTCTTTGCCATATATCTCCATCCGCATCCCGAGCCCGATCCAGCGTGTCTTGAGCATACAGCCGCCGTAGCTGGATCCGCAGAGGTTGGCTTCAGCAGGCTCGGCGAAAAACCGTCCACCCTGAACAAGTACTCTCGACTCCCATGGATTGAGGACGGTCAATTGGTAAAGGGTGTTGTGCGTCCGCACCTTCAACCGCGTGAGAGGCTCCAGCTCGCTTACGTCCATCCCGCCACAACGGTCGGCCTCTTCGCCAAAGCCCTCGAGCGTGCAACGCCGCGGAAGCCAGCGCTCTTTGCTTTTCGCCGGAGCACAGGTCTCGCGACTTTCCTGATGGTAGCTCGATCTTGTACCCGCGTGTGTACTCATAGCTCAAAATAGAGCGAAGCCTCGTCGAGGCCCTTCAGGATAGTATCATCCTTCCGCCTCGAGTGTTCAACCTATGAAGCGCCGGGCGTTTCCCGCCCGAGAGGTGAGGCTGTCAGGAAGTGGTGGCGGGGGCGGGATTTGCCTGCCTGCCTGGCTGTAGCTCGTCCTTAACCTGCTGGACTGAGCGAAGGCTGGAACCCGCAACCCGTCGATTCTTGCGTACGTCCCCACAACAACCGAACGCGGGCTGGAGCCGTCGTCAATGGCGATTTTCTGCGATTCGCGAAATTTGACGATCAGTTCACGCACGAACGGGAGAAGCTCGACGGGAAGGTCAACGAGGGTTCTTTCTGCTTCTCCAGGGGATGCTCGTGCTCTGCGAGTGCCTCTTCGTCCGTTTGGCTTTCGTAGTACTCGATTACCTCCTGGACACGCTCCTCGTCCCACCGGCGCCCGACTACTGTGACATCGAACAAGATCTCTCGGCTACCGGGAAGAAACGACGGGTTCTGGTGACCCCGCTCGTCGCGTTCCGGATCCGGTACCGTCAGAACCTCAACGGGGCCACCGTCCGCCGAAACGCGAAAGAGACCAACGTCGGGTTTCGGCACGAAGACGATCGTGTCATCGTCTCCCCAGGCCCCACCATGGGCAACCTCCACGACATCGGCCAAGATCCGCGGATTGCCGCCGTCGAGCGCCACGCGCCGCAGCTTGCCGTCCGCGAAAAAGGCAATGTGTCTCCCGTCTGGAGAAAAGAACGGTCGAGTCGCCCCGGACGTGCCAGGAAGTGGCCGCGCGTCGAACCTATCCAACTGCCGTACGTAGAGAACGTCCTCGCCGTCTTTCTCTCCGGAGAAAACGAGGCGCGTCCCATCCGGAGCGATCGCGAGAATCCCTTTGTAGTAACCATCGGGTGTGGCCAGTCGCTCGGCGGGTGCGACGGGAATGACCGCGCGCAGTGGCTCGGGTGACGGGACCGGCTCTCGTGGGGAGAGCCATGCCGCCACGGCAACGACAGCCATCGCGGCGGCCACGAGCCAAGGCGGTTCGCCCGCTCTTCGCTAGAAGAACAATCCCGCGCACGTCGTCGCCGCCGTCATTCATCGTGTCGTGCAGCGCGATGCGCGCTTCGCCAACGTGCTGCAGTCGCCACTTGCGATCCTTGGTCAAGCATCGAGTCAGCAGGTTTCGTACCGACATGGGCACCGCGGCGGGTAGCACATCCCAATCGGATCGTTTTTAAGCACCTCGGCCAGGGTCTCGGTCACGCTCGCGCCCTCGAACACCTTGCGGCCCGACAGCGCCTCGTAGACAACGCAGCCGAAGGCCCACACGTCCGTGCGCGCGTCGACCGTCATGCCTCGCGCTTGCTCGGGGCTCATGTAAGAGGCAGTACCCAGGATGACTCCGAGAGCCGTATTTTTCGTCAGCGTTGGAGACTGTGACGAATCGGCGGCCGTGTCACCGCCTACGAACGCTTTCGCGAGACCGAAGTCGAGAATCTTGGGATTCCCATCGGGTCCAATCTTGACGTTCGCGGGTTTGAGGTCCCGGTGAACGATCGCTTTTTCGTGGGCAGCCTCCAGGCCCTCGGCGATTTGCTTGAAAAGCGGAAGCGCCTCATCGACCGGGATGGGACCCTTGGCACTGCGCTCCGCCAAAGTCTCACCCTCGACAAGCTCCATCACCAGGAACTGCTGACCTTCATGTTCTTCGAGCCCATGAAGCGTGGCAATGTTCGAGTGATTGAGCTGGGCCAGAAGCTTGGCCTCGCGCTCGAACCTAGCCAGGCGCTCTTTGTCCTGGGAGAACTCCTCGGGTAGGACCTTGATGGCAACGTCACGATCGAGCTTCGTGTCGCGCGCACGGTAGACCTCTCCCATCCCGCCTTGGCCGATAGCTTCGACGACTCCGTATTGGCCGAGCTGTGTGCCGGGTGAGAGGGCCATCGCTAATTGTCCGTGGGGACGAGCCGCTTGAGCTCTTCGAACCAGTTGAGGACCACGACGATTTTCGTGGTCTCCGTCTGGCCCGCGCTGGTGGGTTGGATCATCAGGAAACGCCCGTCGGGGCCAACGTCGTAGGAAGGTGGAACCTCGTGATAGTACGGTCCCTCGAATAAAACCTCCGGCGGCTCAAAACGAAACTCTGGCTTCGTCTCGGCCGCCACCGCCATCATCTTGTCACCGTCGAGGTTGAAAATCTCCCGATCGTCCGGCCCCCAAACGGGTTCCGTGCCACCGTTCGGGGAAATCCGGATTGGAGCTCCGGGGCCGGGATAAGGCCTCACCCAGACCTCCTCCTCTCCGGTTACATCGGACACATAAGCGAGCCACCGGCCGTCCGACGAGAGTGCCGCGCTACGTTCTTCATATTCCGTCCCGACCACGACCCGCGGCTCGCGATCTCCTTCCATGGGCAATGCCAAGAACCCGTGGGCACGTAACGGGCATCCGTCCCCCCTTCCAGCAGGATTTTCCGCTCCGCGGTCTCCAGCAACTGCGCCACGATCTGCGCGTCATCCCAAGAAGCGCCGCCCGACCGGAGGGTAAACAGCACTACCTGGCCGCCTGGCAAGATCTGCGGCCCATGGCCCTCTTCTCCATTGGCGGAGTCCATAGGAATTAGGACCTCGGGCGTGCCCCCAGCGGCGGAGACCCTCTGAATGCCTTCCGGACCCTTTCCAAAGACAATGCGGTCATCAGCTCCCCAGCTTGCGCCCAAGAGGTTTTGAGCGTCACCTAGCGTCACTGGTGGTCCGCCGTTGATGGAGACCTTCTTCAGCTGGCCTTGGGCCCAAAAACCTACCCACTGGCCGTCAGGAGAGAAGAAAGGACTTCTACCGCCGCCTTCGGTGCCTCGCATGGGTGTCGCCTCCAATTGATCCATCGCGCGCACGTAAAGCTGGTTGTTGGCTACCTACACGAGATGAGTGCCCTGCGGGGAGACAGCCACAACGCTCCGGCCGGTATTCGTGAGACGGTCGGTCGGCGGCAGTGTGATCTCCAAGCGCGCCAAGGGGCGCGGAGAAGATGGTGTTCTCAGGCTCCAGAAGGCGATGCCGGTCAGGAGAGCACCAGTCATCACGCCTAACGCCACCAGGGCGAGAGGCCTTGAGGCTCTTCGCCGAGCGCCAACGGCTAAGACCACGCCCGCTTCCGAGTCGGCTTCGGCAATCCACTCCAGCTCAAGCATCACGTCGGAAGCCGTGTGCCACCGCTTGTCGGGCTTCTATGCGAGACATCGCTGGACTACGTGATCGAGTGCCGGTGGTGACATCGTCTGCAGCTCTGAGATCGCCGCGGGCTCACTGCTCATGATCGCGGTGATCAAGCTTGCCTGGCTCTTGCCCTCGAACGCCTTCTTGCCAGTGACCATCTCGTAGAGGACCGTGCCAAACGCGAAGATGTCCGTGCGGCTGTCCGCTTCCTGGCCTTCGAGCTGCTCAGGAGCCATGTACTGGAAGGTGCCGAGGATGGCGCCTTCGGCAGTGAGCGACTTTGCTTCGGTGGGCAGAGCCGAGAGGCCCTCAGCATTTTTGCCCTCCGAAGCAGCCAACTTCGCCAGACCGAAGTCGAGAAGCCTCGCGCCGGTTTTCGTCAACATGATGTTCCCGGGCTTCAAGTCCCGATGAACGATGCCTTGGCGGTGCGCTTTGTCGAGGGCATCCGCGACCCGGATGCCGTACTCCACTCCCCGTCGGTGGCCAGCTCGAACCGAATGGAGGCTCGTGAAAGATCATCGAACCGCACATGCATCTGAGGCTCGCCCCCGCGAGGACGAGTCGACCACACACCCACACCCTGGACGTGAGAAAAAAACCTCCCCTTGGCGGAGGCTGGCGGGAGCTAGAAAACGGCTCGTGGTGTGGCACCGTCCTTCGTTGCGAGTTGGACGGCAACACGAAGGGGCGGCGATTCTTGAACTCTGTCCGGAAAGAGTTGAAACGACGGCTTCGGTTCACGGACCCGGTCTGTGGAACGCCGGTACCGCTCCATCTTGTCTTTGCCGTAGTCCATCTCCGCCATGTAGAGATTGTGGACGCGACATAGAAGTCTGACATTGTTGGCACTTCGATCGCCGCCGAGCCCGTAGGGATCTTCGTGATGGAACTGCAGCCCTCGGCGCTCGGGACATCGTCTACCGTCGCCGCTCTCGAACCTGCATTGACCATGGTCGCGCTCCCACACGAAACGCCTCACAGGAGCGGGGATTCCGCGCACTCCCGGCGACGTGTCGGCGTCTTCGAAGCTCTTTCTCGGATTTTTGACTTTGCCGAGGCGCTTGGCCTCGAGCCGTTCGAGTTTCTCCGTCACGGACGCCTCGATCATGCACGCGAGGTCGGCGCCCGGCATGAGCGTCGCGAGCCGTTGGAGCTTGTCGTGGAGCTCGGCGCTCGCGGTGAACTGCACTCGGTAGCGTGCAGGCGCCAGCGGCTCGACAACTGGCGGCTTGTCAGCCGCTTCGGGAGCCGGGGCGGGCTCAGGGGCTGGGCTACTCTTTCCAGACGGAGTACTTTCGGCACCTAACGTACCATGTTCACTTGCCGGCTTCCGGACGGTTCTTTTTCGGCGGTTCTTGCCGCTTCTTCTGTCGCTGCTTCGGAAGCTTCCGGATGGAGGGCAAGACATCCGGCTTCGGCGCAATCTCCGCCACCAGCACCAGGAGCTCGCGCTTGGTCTTGTGGGTTGATCGAGCCAAGAGCTCCTCGCAATTGGTGTCGGTAAGATGCGGCGCCAGCACCGCGATGCCGCTCAAGTGAAGACGCCCATCATCGAGCATCGTCAGCAGCGCCGGATGTCGGCGCGACGCACGTGCGGCGGCTATCCGTAGTTAGGCTTCTGCCTCGGACAAGTGCAACACGTCGGTGCAGTACTTGTGCATCACTTTTTCTCAGCGATCCGCTCGGTCGCGGGTGGCGCAGGCCGGCCCGCCTTCGATCCGCAGCTACTGGTGAGCCTGTGGGTCTACAGCTACGGTCAATCCGTGAGTTCGGCCCGCGCGATTGAGCGGCTGTGCGAACATCATCCGGCGTATCAATCGATAGTATGGTTGCGACATATCCGGCGGGAGCACTCAGTCCAGAGCACGTCGCGATAAGCGTAGAGGGCGAGTGAGCCTCTGGTGCGGAGACAGCGCTAGGCAGCGAGCGATTCGATCAGCTCAGCGCCAGCGGTCGCGGCATCAAGTCGTGACAACTGGTCGCGCATTTCTTGCGCTCTCCGCCGGTATCTCGGATCCGTGAGGACGGTCGACACCGCCCGTCGGATTTGCTCGGGTTTGGGAGTCGACGTCCTCAAGTTGATACCGACGCCCGACCATGCGATCCGAGCGCAAATCTCGGCTTTGTCCTCGGACGTTCCCGCGCCGACCAAAGGGACACCGTGAGTCAAGGCAGAATGCGTACCGCCGTAGCCACCGTTGGTAACCATCACAGAAACGTGCGGCATCAGTGGCGCAAACGGAACGAAGGTCTCGAGCCGAACGTTGCTGGGGACCTTAGGAAAAGCTAGGCCCTCAAACGACTTGCCTCCAATTGTAGCGATGACGAGCACGTCCTCATCTCCCAACCCGCGAACGGCGGGAAGCAGCAGCTCTTCGAAACTCGTCGCGACAGTGCCCTGCGTTACGAGGACCACGGGCCGTCCCGAACTCAATTCGTTCCACCAGGCCGGCGGCGCGAAGTTCATCGGCGACTCCGGCAGGAGCGCGCCGATGAAACGCACATGTGACGCCAAATCACTTCTGGGGTACTCGAAAGCAGGAACCGTCGGCTGAAGAAACAACTCCGAGCGACGCGTTGGTGCTTCGAACATAGGCTCCTCTCGAGACGGAAGCCCAAGCCTCCGTTCGGCGCCAGTGCTAGACTGTCCGGAGCCGTATCGCGGCTTTGCGCAAAGTAGTTAGTGATATTGACGAGCGCGAGCTTCGTGTCGAGCATTTCAGCTACGAAGAGGGCCGCAAAACACATGGAGTCGCCCACGATGACATCGGGCTCGTATTCCATTCCGATCGCGAACAGATCAGCACACTGTTCGACGTTCACGTCGACAATGAACTTCATATCCCAACGAGCTTGCGCCATACCGGAAAGCTTCACTCGCTCGGGAAATACGTCGTTGAGATGGTGATAGTCGATGTCGCGCGCCCTTTGGAAACCCAGGAAACGCGCCCCGATCGCTTCGACGCTCGTTTGAAACCGTGCGCCGGTGTACCATTGCACCTCGTGACCGCGCTTTACGAGCTTTTTCCCAAGGGGTAGCAGGGGGCTCACGTGTCCGGTAACTGGAGTCGTCGCGAACAGAAATCTCGACACGTTACCGCGTTCGTATCACTCCGTTGGCACGCAAGCAACTCGCGGTAACCTGCTGGGCGATTCGAGGTCTCTTTCGCCGACGCCTCCCGGCAGTGACCAAGAAGTCCTCCCGAGTCCTCCAGAATCCGCCCCAGTCTTGGAGACATTGTGGAGACACCCAAGGAGGCGAACGAGAATGCAGCAAGATGATGAAGAACGAGATGACGCGCGGACCTTCGATCAGTTCGTCCGGAGGAATGGAACGCGTGGGTCTCGCGATGCAGGCCGGACTCGCCACGCGGCGATTCACTTTCCGCGAGGTATTCGTGTAGCCGCCATGCTTACTAGTGGGCATCGGAGCGATTATGTCTGCCGTACCGAGGCGGTTGCCGACCACCCCGGTCATTGGGAGAGGCTTCTGGCGGCTCGAGTGAACAGATGATGGCGGAAGCACGACTCGATCGATACAATGCCCCTCTGGTCGGTTCCGTGACTAGATATTGCTACGAATCTGTGGGAGCCCAAACTCGTCGGGGCGAAAAGAAGGGGTTCATGAGTAACTACCAGCTCGGGCTGTCTTGGCAGCTGCCAACCTTGCTCCGGCTCACGCTAGCACTCGGCGGGCTGCTTTGCTTGCCGATGGCGTCCACGGCTCAGGGACCGGGTGCCGAAGAGGGTCACTGGACCTTCCTGGGTGGAGATGCGTGGCACACGCGGTATACGCGGGCGGATCAAATCAACGCGTCCAATTTCGGAGATCTCGAGGTCGCCTGGCGATTCGATGCTGGAAGCTTCGGCCCCAGCACCTCCAGGGCAACGCCCAGCTATGTGGACGGCAGGCTGATCACGGTCACGGGCGAACGCCGGCACGTCATCGCCCTCGAGCCGGCTACGGGCGAGCTGCTCTGGAGCTTCACCGAGCCCAACACGTTCCGCTACGAATACTCCATGCGGAAGGCATACGGCAAGGGGATCACCTACGGCGAGATCGACGGGCGCGGGGTGGTCTACATCACCACGCCGGGCTTTTTCCTGCACGCCCTGGACGCCGAGACCGGGCGGCACCTCGAGAACTGGGGCAAAGCCGTGGATGTGCCCGGGTTTCCGAAGTCGGGCACCGTCGACCTGGTCTGGGATCTGATTGAGGACTGGGGTCGGTGGCAGGAATGGGATCATCCCTATGACCCCTATCAAGGGATTCCGCTCGAGCTCGGCTACATCACCAGCTCCTCGCCACCGATCGTGGTCAACGACGTAGTGGTGGTGGGGAACTCCGCCGAGCAGGGCTACAACCAGACGCGAAAGGAAATGGTTCCCGGAGACATCCTCGCCTACGACGCCGGCACTGGGAAGCTCAAGTGGAAGTTCCACGTCATCCCGCGTCCCGGAGAGTTCGGGCACGAGACGTGGGAGAACGACGCCTGGAAGTGGACGGGTGACATCTCGTCCTGGGCACCGATGGCGGCAGATCCGGAGCTGGGGCTCGTCTACATTCCGACCAACGGACCCACCATCGACTACTACGGGGGTTTCCATCCGGGTGACAACCTCTACGGCACGAGCTTGATCGCGCTGGACGTCGAGACCGGCGAGCGAAAATGGCACTACCAGATGGTCCATCACGACATCTGGAACTACGACACGCCCACCGCTCCGGTGCTGATGGACGTCACGGTCGACGGTAAGGCGGTCAAGGGCATCTTCCAGGCCACCAAGCAATCGTTTGTGTACGCGCTGAACCGGGAGACGGGCGAGCCGATCTGGCCCATCGAGGAGCGCCCCGTTCCCGCGTCGACCGTCCCTGGCGAGAAGCTTTCGCCCACGCAACCCTTCCCCACCAAGCCGCCAGCGTTCGACCTGCAGGGACGGATGGAGGAAGATCTAATCGACTACACGCCTGAGGTTCGCGAGGCGGTGCTCAAGTACGCGCGGGAGAAAAACCTCTTCTTTCCGTTGTTCAATCCGCCCGTCGTCGCGGATAGCCCGGACGCGAACTGGCCGGGTGCGGGCCTGGCCTGCCCTGGGGGCGGAGGCGGCGCCAACATTTACAGCCCTGCCGTGGCGGACCCGGTGGCGGGCGTGATGTACGTCGCGTCGAGTAGCGGCTGCGGGGCCTACACCCTCATGCCCGGCGTCGAATCCCCGCTCGACAGTGCTTCCCAGCCGACGGGCACGACCCACTCCGAGTGGTCTCGCGCGGTGGAAGAAGGCGGTCGCGGTGGCGGTGGCGGCGCACGGGGTCGTCCGGACCGAGTAAGATTCGGTGGGATTTCCATCTGGAAGGGGCCTGTGGGTCGCATTACGGCTATCGATATGACCACGGGCGAGCATCTTTGGGTGATCCCCAATGGTGATGCGCCGGAGGAAGATCAGGTGGCCATCCGGAATCACCCCCTGCTCCAGGACGTGGCGGGGGTCCCGACCAACCAGGGTCGCCGCGGATGGTCGGTAATGGTGACAACGCCAACCTTGCTCATGGCTTCCGGCCAAACCGGCGATGGGACGTGGAACCTCTTCGCCATCGACAAACGCACCGGCGAACGCGTGGGAGCCGTCGAGATTCCTGGAGCGACGCGGTATGGCATGTCGAGCTGGGTGCACGAGGGCAAGCAGTATGTGATCATCCAGCTCGCGGACGGCCTGGCGGCTATGGCATTGCCAAGCGACGAGCCGAAGGCGAAGAAAACCCACTGAGTTTGTAGCGGGGCGCCATACGACGCTTCGCCACGCTCCGATCGCGGTAAGGGACAAAAGGCGACCCTCCGGGGTCGCTTTTGTTGTTTCTGACCTCCAATGATGTAGAAGCAGGAAGCTCGAGGGACTCCAATCGATGGCATCTAAGCGACGGCGACGATCCCCTAAAGCGCGCCGGCAGAGGGCCGGCCATTCCGCTGAGCGGGGGAGCGAGCGAGCGCGGGATCAGAGCTCTGCCACAGCGGAGTGGCGCGTGTTCTGGGTACCGCTCGCATTCACGCTCGGTCTCGTCATGCTGTCGTTTGCACCTCGGGTGCAAGAGAGCCCGATGCTAGTCCGCTCGTTCTGGGCGGCGAGCGTGGTGTTGCTCGTCTGGCAGGCTGCGATGTTTTGGCGACTCGAGGCTGCCCGTCGCTTCCTCCGGATCGAGCTGCGCTCGCAGCACTATCTCCAGGCGACCGTTCAGGCTGCGGTGTTCGCGTACTGGGGTTACTACTGGCGACCCGTCTATGACTACGCCACGCTCTTGGCCGCGCAGCTGTTGTTTGCCTACGCCTTCGACATGCTGCTTGGCTGGTCGCGCCGAAAGACCTACGTTCTTGGCTTCGGTCCTTTCCCGATCATCTTCAGCACCAACCTCTTTCTGTGGTTCAAGGACGACTGGTTCTATCTCCAATTCGTGATGATCGCGGTCGGTTTCCTGGGGAAGGAATTCGTTCGCTGGACCCGCGACGGGCGGCAGGTGCACATCTTCAACCCGTCCGCTTTCTCGCTGGCGTTGTTCTCCATCGTGTTGATCGCGACGAGTACGACGGACCTCACCTGGGGCCAGGAAATAGCGACGACCCTGAGTCTCGCGCCGAATATCTATCTGTTTCTGTGCCTGATCGGCCTGGTCGTCATGTACTTCTTCTCGATCACGTTGATTGCCGGCTCCGCGGCGGTCGTCTTGTTCGGCGCGAGCTGGGTGTACTCGGCGGCGACAGGTGTGCCCTATTTCATCGATTCGGAGATTCCGACCGCCGTGTTTCTCGGTCTACATCTGCTCGTTACCGATCCGTCGACGTCGGCGCGAACGCCGCCAGGCAAGCTCGTCTTTGGCGTGCTGTACGGGCTTGGCGTGTTCGTCCTGTATGCGCTCCTTGGAGCGGCGGGAGTCCCCACCTTCTACGACAAGCTTCTCTGCGTGCCACTCTTGAACTTGAGTGTTCGCGGGATCGATCGTGTCATGACTACGTGGCGTGCGATTCAGGACACCCCTTTGAGTCGTCTCGGACTCGACTGGGAACCCGCCCGCGCGAACCTGGCCTACATGGCGGTGTGGGCGGCGTTTTTTGGCATCATGACGAGTGCGGGCGCAACCGATGCGACGCACCGTGGCGACACCATTCCGTTCTGGGAGCAGGCGTGTGCCGACGGCCGTCGGAACGCGTGCGCACGCCTTGTACAGATCGAGTCGACATACTGTGGTGACAATTCCGGATGGGCGTGTAACGAGCTCGGCCGTCACTACATGGAGGGGAAGGTCACGGCCGCGGAGCTCGAGCTGGCACTGGGCTACTTTTCGCGAGGCTGCGAGCTGCGGTTCCAGGCTGGCTGCGTCAACCTGCTCGCTCCGAAGAGCCTCAGCCGGGCAAACCCACGTACCCTTGACCTCCGGCTGTTGCTGCGTGAGGGCGGCAGGAATCTGATGGAGATGCCGGAGCCGGAGCTCTACGCGCGGGCCTGCGAGCACGGATGGACCTTCGCGTGCCGAAACGCCGCGCGGGTCGAGTCGGGTGGAGGACCCTTGGAGTGACAACAGAAAGAGCCACTCCCGAACACCCGGCCTACCCAAGCAACGCCAGAGGGGTTGCGGTCATCGCAGCTATCACCTTTGCCGTGACAGGTTGGTTGTACTCCCAACGGCCGGAGGGCGCGGCTCGATCGGCTCCCGCACTCGCGTCCGATGTGACTGCTCTCTCGGGGTTCCGTCCGGACGCCTGGTTCCTCCCCGACGAGGATCTTCTGGGATTCGTCGAGATTCCTGCCGGGCCATTTCGGATGGGAAGCGATCCAAAGGTCGATCCACATGCTTTCGTCAACGAGCGGTGGTCAGCGTCCAGCAACCAGGGCATGGTGGACCTCCCGGTCTTCTACATCGGTCGATACGAGGTCACGGTCGCCCAGTTCCGCACCTTCGTCGCGGCGACAGGATTCCGCGCCGATGCCCAGGCTCTCGGAGGTTCACCCGACCACCCGGTCGGGGCCGTGTCGTGGCCGGACGCACTAGCGTACTGCCGATGGCTCGAGACGATGTTGCGCGAGTCGCCGCACACGCCGCGAGAGCTGAGCCGTTTGCTCGGCGATGGCTGGCACGTGGCCCTGCCGAGTGAGGCGCAATGGGAGAAGGCGGCGAGGGGGACAGACGGTCGGATCTTTCCGTGGGGGAATGAGCCCAGGCTGGACCGGGCAAACTACCGAGGCTCGAGTGTGACGCCGGTCGGCAGCTTCGCGTGCCCCGAGTGTCCCTTCGACCTGTCCGATATGAGCGGCAACGTGTGGGAGCTGACACGAAGCCCCTATCGGCCTTACCCGTACGATCCGACCATCGACAACCTCGATCTCGATGCAGACGCGCTATGGGTGATGCGCGGTGGGTCGTACAGCGACCCCGACCAGAACATCCGCGCCGCCATTCGCGGCGGAGCCGACCCGGGCGCGCGTCGTCCCTTCATCGGGTTCCGAGCCGTCCTTACCCGTATCGCGCCCTTTTAGGTCTTGGCACACGTGTGCCAAGATTGTGTCCTTGCGGCAGCAGTGCGTGACTTAGGTGCTGTTGGGTTCGTAAGCTGAGCGGAGAGATTGCTCAAGGAGGCCATCGATGCGCTCAAAGAAGGCAGAACTCGAAGACGTTGGCTTTCAGTCGCTTTTCATTCTCTTCGTACTCCTCCCAACTGATGTAACCGGGATGTGCCCCTTCTTTCAGCGTGTGCCACTCCTCGCGCGGCAACGCTATAGTCTTCATTCCTTTTCCATCGGCCCTGGGGCGGACGCACGTGCGGCCATAGGGGTAGGCGCCCGCATAGCGCGGGTTGCGCAACATCCGCAGCGCCTGGCTCAGCTCTAGCTTGCCCCACAAGATCTCTCCCTGAACCGGAGCTCCCATCGGACGACGAGGAAAGCTGATCTCCTTGTCCGCAAAGTACCGAACGACACCATTGGCAGAGCCTACCCGTCGAAACGTTTCAAAAAACAGTCGAACCGTTGCCTGTACTTTTTGGTCCGGCTCCAAAATCACTTGTTCTCGCTCGTCATAGACCAAACCGATTGGAAGGGGAAGGACCAACTCTCCGCGACTCGCTTTGTTCAGTAGTGCTCCCCGCATCCGTGCTCGCATCACATGAACTTCCGCTTCGCTAATCGTCCCCTTCAAGCCCAGTAGTAATCGGTCGTTGAAATGCCTCAGGTCATAAAGGCCATCGCTGTCCAGGATAAGTGTGTCCGTCAACGCACTGATCTCCAGCAGCCGATGCCAGTCCGATGAGTTTCGCGCCAGACGCGCCACCTCGAGGCCCAACACGATTCCCGCTCGTCCCATGCTCACCTCGATCACCAGGTTTTCGAAACCATTCCGCTCGCCCGCCCGGGTTGCCGATTTTGCCTGATCGCTATCGATCACCTCCACTTGCTCCTCCGACCAACCCATCGCTATCGCACGTTGCCGAAGCTCATATTGACGCCGCCCACTTTCCTGGTGTTCTACCACCTGGTGCGGGCTCGACTGGCGGACGTAGATGTAGGCTTTTCGATTCAAGTGAGTCGCCGTCACCTTAGTGGATTGCTCAACAGCCATTGCTCGGTTCCCTCAAAACCATGTTGACCAAAATCCGCGTCGCTTCATCGCGCAGCGACATAGGAACGCCAAGCGAGCTCTCCGAGCAATGTCGCCCGCTCGGCTTTGGCACACGCTCGGTTTTTCCAATCGCCTTCATCCAGCTCCACATCCCTTCGCGAACCACCACCATGCCCCAGCCTCGGTGCAGCTCTCCCGCCGAGCTCAGCGCCTCTGAACGCAGCTCTTCATAGGCCAAAAGCAAACGCTTCGAAACCAACTCACTGCCCCCCTAAAACGCCGCCTTCAAGCAAACAGCAAAACCTCAAACAGCAGGGAACCTTCAATCGACGCTCTGAGAGTGTGCGCGCCCTGCTGTTCGACACCACCGCGTTCTTCGACCCCGAGGACCTGGTTCAGGTCAAGTACGAGATGTTGCGTCGGGTGCAAGTCGATCAGGACTCGGTGACGGAATCGGCGGCCGCTTTCGGATTTTCCCGGCTCACGTTCTACCAGACGAAGCAGGCGTTTCAACGCGAGGGTCTTAACGGATTGACTCCCCACAAGCGAGGCCCACAAAAGCCACACAAGCTCACCGCCGAGGTTGGTGCGCTTCGTTGTGGAGCAGCTTGAAGACGAGCCATTACCGAGTTGGAGAGTTTTGGCGGAGCGGGTGAAGGAGCGTTTTAACTTGGTCGTGAATCCTCGCAGTATCGAGCGGGCAGTCAAACTACAGGAAAAAAAACGACGCAGCCGAAGGCCCAAGCGCAGGCACGAACACCTCTCGATGTTAATTATATTATATCCACATATTAGACGATGTCAAGATTTTTCTTCCGGAAATCGCTTTAGTTAATGCCTACCACCAGTTAATCAGCAGCAAGCTTTTTCCGGGTGGATCTATAGAGACATATTTTAGTTAACATTCCCGACATACTTTCCTTTACACTCCTTTCCCCAACCTTGCCACTACTCTGACCACTTCCAAAAGGTCAGATACGCGAAACCAGCTCCGGCCTCCCGACAGAGCGTTAACCGGACCCTTCGCCGCCAAACTCGTCCAACGTAATGCGTATTCCGGGGCATCGTGAACGCAGATTCCTGGCCAAGGCGAAGAAGGGTGGTCTGAGCTGGCCGCTCCCGGAGGAGCTGAGCGACGGGGAGCTGGAGGCAGGGCTGTTTCCGCCGCCGGGCTCGTCTGGCGCACGGCCGGGTCTGGACTATGCCCACATCCACGAGGAGCTGAGGCGTCACCGAGAGCTGACGTTGCTGCAGCTGTGGGTGGAGTACGCGGAGAATAAGCTGGGAGCGTACGGCTACAGCCGTTATTGCGAGCTGTACGGTCAGTGGAAGAAGAAGCTGAACCCGACGATGCGTCAACGGCATCGAGCAGGCGAGAAGACATTCGTCGATTTTTCGGGGAAGAAGCCTCACATCGTCGATCCGAAAACGGGAGAGCTCGTCGAAATGGAGCTGTTCGTCGGGACGTTGGGCGCGAGCAGTTACACCTACGTCGAAGCGACACTGAACCAGTCGCTGGAATCGTGGGCGAAGGCCCATAAGGGGATGTCGGATTACTTCGGTGGCAGTACGGAGATCTGGGTTCCGGACAACTTGAAGAGCGGCGTGGATTTGGTGGACCGTTACGAGCCAGGGATCAACCGGACGTACGAAGAGCTGGCGACGCATTACGGTGCGGTTGTGGTCCCGGCTCGGGTGTTCAGTGTCCTTGCGGCAGCAGTGCGTGACTTAGGTGCTGTTGGGTTCGTAAGCTGAGCGGAGAGATTGCTCAAGGAGGCCATCGATGCGCTCAAAGAAGGCAGAACTCGAAGACGTTGTGAAACAGTTCGAAGCATGGCGGGCGAAGCCACACGGACGGCTGATCCCGGAGGAGTTGTGGAAAGCGGCGCTGGGGTTGCTCGATCGGTATGCGCCGAGCACGATCTGCAGTCATCTCCGAGTCAATGCGGCGCGATTCAAACAGGTCCGAGAGAGTGGAGGGGCCGTTGTGGGCGAGAAGCGTTTCAAGGGGCACGGGCGAACGGGTGCTACGGGTCGGTCCCCGCGCACAGTACAGGATCGGAGCGCGGCGGAGCGGGTCACGGCGTTAGCTCCAAGTGGCAACGCGTTCGTCGAGCTGCCGCAGTTCGGCATGGGCTTAGGGGGCGGCATGATGACACCGCCGCTCGGCGAGGTTCAGCATGGAGCGAGCAGATGCCGTCTGACGGTGGAGAGCGCAGCGGGGAGCCTCACGGTCGTGACGGCGAGCGGCGAGGGTGAGAATGAGTTGGTCGAAGCCGTGTGTCGTTTCGTGCTCGGCGCGCTGGAAGGCAGCTCCCGAGCATGATCCAGCTCGTTCCCCAGCTGAAGGTGCTGGTTGCCTGCGAGCCCGTCGATTTCCGCAAGGGCATCGATTCTTTGGCTTGTGTGTGCCGGCAACAGTTCCAGCTCGACCCATTCCTCGGAACGCTATTCGTTTTCCGCAACCGTTCAGGCACGGCCCTCAAACTATTGGTCTACGACGGCCAGGGCTTTTGGTTGTGCCAGAAGCGTTTCTCGAAGGGGCGCCTGCAGTGGTGGCCGCGTCAGACGACGGATGGCGTTGCGGCGCTACCCGCCGAGCAGTTGGCGGTGCTTATCTACAACGGACTTCCGCTGCGAGCGGGGATGGCCGAGCCGTGGCGGCGGGTCGGTTGAGCCTTTCCAACGTCTTCTGGTAGCTCCAAGGCAGCCACGACTCGGGTGCTGCTCTAGCGTCTCGAGCGTGCATGGAGATGTTCGTCAGATAGTGCACCGGGTCGACACCGTTTTTTACCGCGGTGCGGATCATGCTCAGGAGCACGTCGCCCACGTCGGCGCCTGCCTGGGTCTTGAAGAAGAGCGA
Source organism: Candidatus Marinacidobacterales bacterium (assembly GCA_965237685.1). Lineage (GTDB taxonomy): Bacteria > Acidobacteriota > Vicinamibacteria > Marinacidobacterales > SMYC01 > CBDEGF01. The sequence continues at coordinate 127,759 of CBDEGF010000001.1, read as the reverse complement.
GTTCTTGCGATGCCGTTGTGAGGGCTTCAGCTCCTGCTCGACCTCGTTGTTGTCGAGGGGCACGCCCGGCACTTCGCGGAAGCGGGTTAGCCCTTGCCAGTGATTTTTGACGTAGGAAAAGGCTTTTCCAAGGCGGCTGTTGGGCTCCACCACGCGCTCGCGGAACTGCTTTTCGATCCACTCGTAGAGCGCATCCATCACCGGCCGGCTGTGTTGCTGGTGATATGCAAGCCGCGCATCGGGGGTCATGTCGCGCGTTTCGTCGTCGTTGCGGTAGATGGTCGCGATGTCCTCGAGCACCCGCTCGCAGTGTTCGGGGAAGGCTGGCTCGGCCTCGAAGAAGTAGCGGCGTGCGTGCACCATGCACTTGGCGGTAATCCGTCGCGGCGAGCGCGGTGCCATCGAGGAGGCGTCGGCCATATGGATGACATCGCTCTCCTGAACGGTGCGCTGATTCAGGAGCCGGTCCATGTTTTCGCCCGCATGCCGTCGTCCGCTCGCGTACAGGATGATCGGAGCAAGCGTGGCGTCCAAGCCGCGGGCAACAATGCCCGTGGTGAAGATGCCCGTGCGCTCGCCTTTGCCTTGAGTCAAGGTCTCGTTCTCCGCCATCAACGTGAGGATCCGTGCGCCGGTGTCGTCACTGTGAACCAGCGGCCGGTTCGCGGCTATCGTCTCCATGTGGCGGAAGACCGGGAACACGGCATTCGCCATCGCTTCGACCCGCTCGAACTGCGTGGAGGCGGCAAACGGAACCCCCGCCCACTTTTGCCACTGCGCCAGGCGGTGGTGGGGCATGCCCATGGCGTAGCGCAACACCGAAACGACCGCGTCCACACTCGGATGGTACTTGCTCGCCCAGGACCGCCCGCGAACAGCGTAAGCTTTCTCTACGACTGCGAGCGGCAAAGCTCCGCTATCCGGCATGTTTGGAGAACGTGAACTTCCAAGCGCCTCGAGGCTTAAACCGCGAACAGATCTTGAGCCTGGGCAACTGCCGCTTTGTCGGTGAGCGCCATAACCTGCTCATCACCGGCCCGACGGGGATTGGCAAATCGTTCTTGGCTTGTGCCTTCGTGGAGCGGGCCTGTCGTCGCCGCTTCACCGGATGCTACGTGCGAGCACCGCGCTTGCTCCACGAGCTCGCGGTCGCTCGTGGTGATGGTTCCTACGCCCGGCTTTTGACGAAACTCGCCAAGCTGGAACTTACTGGCTATCGATGATTGGCTGCTTCACCCGCTGAAAGAATCGGAGAGACGGGATCTAATGGAGGTCATCGAAGACCGCGTCGAGCGTGGCTCCACACTCATCGCGACCCAGATTCCGCTCAAGCAGTGGCACGAAGCGATTGGCGACCCAAACCAGGCAGACGCTATCTGCGATCGCATTCTCCACAGCGCGCACCGCATCACTCTCAAAGGAGCTTCTCTGAGAAAGACCAAGGCTGCGCCAAAGGCATCTGACAACGCCGATGCATGAGCGAGCGAGGGACCACAGCGTCGATGCGATAAAAACGGGTGAAACCGCCAAACCCGGGGTACCAGACGATGCGGCGCCAAAACGACGCGCGAGAATGCCTCAGGAAGCGTCTTCTCGAGCCAGGCCATACCCCAGCAACCCCCCGAAACCAGCCCCACATCGCCCGGGGTTCGGCCGCGGCAGGTCGCTGCCTACGGGAGCGGGAAGGTCGCTTCGCGTCTTTCCTTACGCCCGCTCCCTCCGGCACCGACCTGCCGCCCCTTGCTACACAACACGCAGGTAAGATAGGTTCACGTTTTCAATCAGTGGAAAGGAAGGTCACCCAACACTTCATCGCTTCGATGAGCGTTCGGCTTCACCGGATTCGCTGTTCAGCTTGCTCTGGATTCGGCGTTCACGATGGCTGGAATACGCAAACGTACTGGTAATGCACGTAGTTGCCCATCCTCGCCGTAGTAGTACACCCGCTCTTCTCCCCAACTCTGGCGGTAGCTCACCAGCTCCAACTCTTGGTTCAATAGCGGGTGAAACGGGTGCGTTACCCGGAAACGTTGTTGAAGCTCGCCATCCTTGGATGCAGTTCGAGGCTGACTCTTGCACCCTCCACGATGTCGGAAGCCAGGACGGCGTCGACTTCCTGGTGATGGAGTACCTGGAGGGGCAGACGCTTGCTGAGCGGCTCAAGAAAGGAGGCCTGTCGCTGGACCAGGCTCTCGAGTACGGCATCCAGATCGCCGGCGCGCTCGATAAGGCGCATCGTCAGGGTATTGTTCACCGGGATTTGAAGCCGGGCAACATCATGCTGACGAAGTCGGGGGCGAAGGTTCTTGATTTTGGGCTCGCTACCCGCCTTCGCCAAGGCTCCGGCGAGGCGGGAGCGGGCGACTCGAGTCTCCCAACAGAGCAGAAGTCCCTGACGGAAGAAGCTCCATCCTCGGCACGTTTCAGTACATGGCGCCCGAGCAGCTCGAAGGCAAGGAAGCGGATAGCCGCACGGACATCTTTGCCTTTGGGGCGGTGCTCTACGAGATGATCACAGGCAACCGCGCCTTCGAAGGTAAGAGCCAGGCGAGCTTGATTGGTGCGATCATGAACTCCAAGCCGCAACCGATGACGGAAGTTCAGACGATGACGCCCCCGGCTCTGGACCGCGTGGTGAAGAAATGCCTGGCGAAAGCGCAAGAGGACAGATGGCAATCCGCGAAGGACTTGCATGATGAATTGAGGTGGATTGCCGACGGTGGGTCAGAAGTAGGCGTGGCAACAGACGCTGCAGGGGTCTCGTCCCGTACCAGCTGGCGAGGTGCGATTCCGTTGGCCCTCGCTATTGGAGTCGGAACCATCATTGCGAGCGTTGCCGTATGGAATCTGCGGCCCGTACCGTCCCTGCCGGTTACGCGCACGGTGGTCGCCTTGCAAGCTGACGAAGTCATTCTGCCGACCGCCATCGTGCCCCTGGCCTTGTCGCCGGATGGCTCCCTTATGGTCTATTCCGCGCAAAAGGGAAACGATCCGGTGCGGCTCTACCTTCGGCCCATGAATAGCCTGGGGGACCAGTTACTCTCGGGAACCGACGGAGCGACCAGTCCTTTCTTTTCTCCCGACGGACAGTGGGTGGGATTTTTTGCCGCAAGACAATTAAAAAAGGTTCCGATCGCGGGCGGTGCCGTGCTGACCATCTGCAGCACGAGTGACCGCGCCCAGGGGGCGAGCTGGGGAGCAGATGACAGAATCATCTTTAGCTCGGTCGGTGCGCAGGGACTCCATTGGGTATCGGCAGACGGCGGGACGCCTGAGACCCTCACGTCACCGGATGTTGGCTCACAGGACTCCTTCCATCGTTGGCCGGAGATTCTGCCCGGGGGCCAAGCGGTGCTGTTCGCGACCACTGCCGGGTCCGAAAGCGTTTCGACAATCGTGGCACAGCGGCTCGATACGGGTGAACGCAAGGTCCTGCTGCAGGGCGGCGGCTTCCCCTATTACGTTTCCACAGGGCACCTGGTCTATAACCGGACGGGAACCCTGATGGCCGTTCCATTTGATCTCGATCGGCTAGAAATCTCTGGTTCTCCGGTGCCCGTCATAGAAGGTATTCGTTCTCCCATTACGGCCCTTGGCGGCGCACATTTTGCTATCTCCCGAACGGGGACCCTGGCTTACATTGCTGGTTCTGCTGAGGAATCGGCGAGCAGACTGGTCTGGGTGGACCGCCAGGGTGTGGCTGAGCCTTTGTCCGCCCCTCCTCGGAATTACGTGTTCCCCCGGGTCTCACCTGACGGCCAGCGTGTAGCCGCCGGAATCACAGAGGTTGAGACCCATATTTGGGTTTATGACATCCTCCGCACAACGCTAACCCGGCAAACCTTTGAGGGAGGTATTAATACCACTCCCACCTGGTCGCCCGATGGGAAGTTGGAGTCGATTGACTCTACGCAACAGCCCCGTCTTTTGGGGCTACGCTTTCGCCGTAATCCTTTTGGCAGTTACCTGGGCCGGAGTTTACCTGCAGGAGGTGACGGACGAGAAAAAGGAGATGGCGTGGCGCGATTTCAAATCGTTGGTCATCCGAGATGCAGCTCTGTTCGTTGCTTTCCTGGTCCTCGTCGCCATCATTCGCGCCCCGAGTCAAACCGGGAGCTACCTCTGGCGTGCCGTCCTAGGGATCACGGCAGGTTCGTTCATAAGTTGGTTTCTGATGTGGACGGCGGAGCGGATCGTCGAGCCTGCTTTTCTCTGGCTGGGCGACAGAGTCTCAGGCCAAAAGGGCTTGCTAGGCCGCCTACTCCGGCAACTGCGACGTGCCTTTGAGACGCTGGTGATGCTACTTGCCAAGAAAGAAACGCCGCTGTCGGTCGCCAAGTCGTTTGGGGCGTTCATAGCTTTCACCATTCTTGCATCTCATGTGTTGGTGTTTTTCGATGTTCTGGTCCCTGCCGTTACGATCGGTCTGCTTCTCGGATGGGTCATCTTGGTCTTTTTCGTTCTGGCGCACATTCGACCTTCCCTGAGGGTCATCGCCGCGGCCACATTGATAGTCATCGCTATCCTTTTTCCAGAAAATCGATTCCACAATCAGTTCCCGGGATTCGCAGATCTCTCAGTCGATGAAACCGGCGTTGCAACGAGCCTGTACCGAACTGGGAATCGCAGCCCGACGGCGATCGCGAACGGCAAGCTGCTGGACTCGGTGAGCACGCTGGAGGCATGGAGAAAAAGAGTCCTTGAGGGATTCGATTCTTACACCTATCAGCTCAAGGGGCGGAAGCACCCGTCGTGGGTTGGCGCTCGAAAGCCGAAGCTCATCGTAATCGCCACCTCTGGAGGAGCCTATAGAGCGGCTTTTTGGACTACGCTCGTCCTCGACCGCCTGTCCTCACACGAGATCGGACTTCCCTATTTCTCCGAGAGTGTGCGATTGCTCACGGGCGCGTCCGGTGGAATGGTGGGGGCAGCTTACTACGCGGCGCTGACACCTGAATCGGGGCCTCGATACAAAAGGATTACCGATGCCTTGCTTCGCGATATCTGTAACAGCAGGTCCCGATTTCCAGAGGAATGCGGAGGTGGCGTGGAGGTCAAGGATCCCCACCGGATGCGTGAGTATCGGACAGCCTTTCCGCCGTTCGGAGACAGCCTAGGCCCAATAGCGCAGCAACTAGTCCAGCGCGATATGGTCCGATTCCTCTACTCTCAATTCGTTCCCTCCGCCGTAGGAGACTGGTGGTTTGATTGGTGCACCTGGGGCGATCGGGGATTAGTTTTGGAACGCCAGGGCTTTCTTTGAACCAAACGTTCCACGACCTGGAAATGGGAGAGGGACGTGGTTGGCGGCCTTCTCTGATTCTCTCGCCCATGGCTGATCGAGACTGGGCAGCCGCTCCTGATTAGTAACCTCGACCTATCGAGCGTCGTTATCGGACCAGAGGATCAAAGCAACAAGCAAACCGCGATCGAGCTGTTTCGGCTTATTCCGACCGCCCACTACACGCTGGGCCTTAGGACAGCGGTTAGGATGAACGCCTCGTTTCCGTACGTTACTCCGGCCGTCTCGTTACCCACGACCGAACCGAGACGCGTGGTGGACGCGGGATACTACGACAATTACGGTGTGAACATAGCATCATCTTGGCTTTCACAAGACGTTGTCCAGAAATGGGTGAAGGAGCAGACTTCCGGGGTGATCGTTATCCAGATCAGAGCGTTCAGCGATTCAGGAGGGCAAGGCACCTTCCGACGGAGAGTCTACCGGGGCAGAAAACGGTGACAGAGGAGAGCGACGGAAAAGGAAGAGCGACTGGTTCTGGCACCGACTGAGGCTCGTGACTCAGTGGCTCACGAGCCCTCTGGAAGCTGCAATGAAGGCTCGCGACTCGAGTATGCTCTTCCGAAATGACGAGAGACTCGGAATGCTCCAACGATCTCTACCGGCAGGGTGCCTGGAAACCGTAGTTATCGATAACCCAGCGAAGTCGGCCGAAGTGAGCATGAGCTGGTATCTGTCCAAAGAGGAGATCGCGAAACTTGAGGAGTACTTGGTGGCTTGGGCTGCGCCGTTCAACGACTTGGAAGAACTCTGGTACTCCGAGAAGTGCCTCACTTCATTGCAGGGCAATTGAATCGAAATCAATAGGTCGAAACGGCTAGCCCGTAAAAGGGATCTGCCGTCGGAGTAACGATGCTTGAGGTCTGTCATTGCGGCGCTGGCGTACCGGTAATTGTCAATGACTTTGAGACACCGAGATCGTGTATTTAGTGAGCAACCGCTTATGTGTCGCCGTCGGTGAAGGGGCCCACGTGCGGTGGGCGGCGGACGAACCGTCACGCCGGGTTTCCCTGAGTACCCGCGTGGTTCTGTTGCGTGCGGGTCACTGAGGCGGCCGAGTCGGAGACGACGGGATCCCCGTAAACGTTGCAAATCAGGGGTGCCTGCAGGTCGTCGAAGGCCTCGGACGTGGCTTGTGCGCCAATCTGAGGCGTCGTTTTCGTCGCCGGCGGATTGATCCACGCCGCTGAGGGTATTTCGGGCGGTTTCGGCGTTCCCTTCACAAAACGCTCTGGATGGGCTTCGAAGAAGTCCAAGAGCATCTGTTGGCGACCTTCGACGATCGTCGCCGCCCGGCCGTAGTGCACCGACTCGGGTGTAAGCAGGCCGTAAGCGTCCGCTCCCACCATGTTCCCGATACGTCGCTCCCGAGGCATCCTTTGTGTGCTCGCCACTGGAGGCGGGGGACGAAGGAGGCAAGAGATGTCGAAGCGAAGGACAGCGGGGATATCGAAAGTGATAGGGAAGCGGCGCTGGGCAGAGGCGGATGCGCGGAATGTTGTGTCGTCATGGCAGCGTAGTGGGAAGCGTGTCTCGGAGTTCGCCAGGGAGTACGGGTTGACCTCCCAGCGGCTGGTTCGGTGGTCGGAGCGACTGCAAGGCGGGTCGAGGGGGAGTGTACGGTTTCATCCGGTTCGCCTGGTGGGAGGCGAGCGAGAAGGCGAGCGAGGAGGCGAGAGGGACGCGATCGAGGTGGTGTTGTTGGACGGCAGGCGCGTACGAGTGCGTGAGGGGTTCTCATCTGAGGAGCTGGGTCGGGTGCTCGAAGTTCTAGAAGGTCGAGCGTGATGTGGATGCTCCCATCGTCTGTGAGGATCTACGTTGCGGCGGAGCCGATGGACCTGCGTCGCGGCTTTGACGGGCTGGCTGCAGCGACGCGGAGTGTGATCGGTCAATCGCCCCTGAGCGGTCATCTGTTCGTGTTTCTGAATCGGCGTCAGAATCGTGTGAAGATCCTCGCTTGGGATCGGACGGGGTACGTTTTGCTGTACAAGAGGCTGGAGCGAGGGACCTTTGAACTGCCGACGTCACCGCGTCCGGGTGATAGGCACGTTGAGTTGGACTCTGGCGAGCTGGGACTGATGCTGGAGGGGTTGGACCTTCGTGGTGCTCGACGCCGGAAGCGATGGTATCAGCGAGCTGAGGAGAAGAGAGTCGCCCTTCACGGTTGAAGGGCTGATTTTCTTCCCAAGAACGCAGCAGGGACTTGACTTTCTTGCTTTTTGCGATTAGTCTTAATCTTCTATATATGACTAAGACACGACTACTGCAACGGCTTCAAACCCTCGGCGAGAACGCTGTACCGGGCACGCTTACGGAGGTCATGTTTCGCTGTGGTAAAACCGCCTGCGGGTGCCGAACCGACCCGAATCGTCTCCATGGTCCCCACCTGTACCTGAAGTTTCGCAACGAGGAGAGTCGGTCGACATCGCTGTACATCCCGCGAAGCCACGAACGGGAAGTTCGTCGTGGAGTCGAGGCCTGGTCGAAGATGCGAGAGGCGGTGGCTCAGTTGGGCAATCAGAATCGCAAGGGGCTAGCGAAACAGCTGCGTCAAAGGCGTAAGTAGTGAACACGAGCTCCGAATCGACCCAGTCGCGCCGAGAGGGCGCTGGCAGTACGAGGGCGCCCAACGCTCTGGGGCAGATTCGGGATTCGGCCCGAAGTCTAGCAAGCGAGGGCAAGACGGAGGAAGCGTTCGACCTGCTGGTCTCGGCGCTGGATGCGGTGTTGCGCAAATCGAGAGAGCTGGAGCTGATGGTGTTGAAGCTTCAGAGGGAACGAGTAGGCAAGCGCTCCGAGAAGGTGGACCCCGGACAGCTCCAGCTGATGTTCGAGCAGCTGATGAGCCAAAGCGGTGGTGAAGAGCTGGAGCCGGAGCTCGACCCACAAACCGAGGCTCGGGAAGACGCGGAGCTGGAACAGCAGATCGAAGAAGCGAAAAAGACTCGGCCACGAGGCAAGGGCAACAAACCGCGCCGCGAAACAATCCGAACGGACGGGATCGAACGCCAGGTTCACTTGCGCGAGATACCTGAAGAGGAGCGGGGCTGCTCTCGATGCGGCAAACTCAAGAAGCCTCTCGGTAAAGACGTCCGACGGAGGCTCGAGTACGTGCCGGGGCACTTCATCGAGCATGAGTACCATCTGGAGAAGTACGCCTGCGGGAAGTGCCGGGAAGGCGTCACGAGAGCCGAGGGCCCGGCCCCGGTGATCGAGCGGAGCAGCGCTGACGCCTCGCTTTTAGCTCATGTGGTGGTGAGCAAGTACGTAGACCACGTTCCCCTTCACCGTTTGCATCGTATCTACGCCCGTAGCGGCGCGGGGATTGCGGTCTCCACGATGTCGGATTGGGTGGGCGAGGTGGCAAACCTTGTGGAGCCGCTTGTGGACCAGTTGGAGAAGCGGGTCCTGAAGGCCGATGTCATCCGAACCGATGCCACCGGAGTGAAAGTGCTCGATCCGCAAAGCGCGGAGAACATCGAGCGAGGCACGATGTGGTGCTACATGGGCGACGACCGAGACGTGGTGTTTCGCTACGCGCCGACGGGCGAAGGAGCGACGGGTCCGTGGGAGTTTTTGGCGGGCCGCACGGGATACGTGCAGGCCGACGCCGCGAGCGTGTTCGATCGCGTGTTTAACGGCACGGTGGCCTCCGCGGAAGAAGTCGGGTGCTGGGCGCATGCACGACGAAGGCTGGTTGCCCTCAAAGACATGGACTGCCGCGTCGCCTACCCGCTCAAGCTGATCGCAAGGATGTATCGCATCGAACGCCTGGCCGATGCGAGGGAGCTGTCGGTCGACGAGCGGACGCTACTTCGCAAGGAGCGCTCGGCGTCGGTACTCGAGAAGCTGAAACGGTGGTTTGTGCTGACGCATCGAAGCGAACCGCCCAGCTCGGACCTTGCCATGGCCACGGGTTACCCACTCAACCACTGGACCGCTCTCACTCGCTTCGTCGACGATGGACGCTTAAGCCTTGACAATAATATCTGTGAGCAACAAATGAGGGCCATCGCACTCGGTCGACGCAACTATCTCTTCTGCGGTTCTCACGACGCCGCGCGACGCACCGCCGTTCTCTACAGCCTCATGCGCACCTGCGCACAGCACAACGTCCCGCCTCTCCCGTACCTCACTGACGTGCTCCGCAAGCTCGCCGACGGATGGCCACAAAAACGCATCCACGAGCTTCTACCCGACCGCTGGCAGCCTACTCCCCCCTCCACCCCTTAGCAGTTCCCGTGCCATAAACCCCCTATTCCGGGGCGAACGCGTCATGGGGACACCGGACGCATACAGCAGGCCGATGCCGGAGTGATAGTGCTCGGTGTTGTACCAGCCGAACAGATCTCTACAAACGTCGCGAGCGTGTTGGGCCGACCCGAACCGCTTGGGGAACTCGGGACGGTATTTGAGTGTTTTGAACTGACTCTCCGAGTAAGGATTGTCGTTGGAAACGTGGGGACGGCTGTGGGTCTTCGTCACCCCGAGGTCTGAGAGGAGCATCGCTAGCGGCTTGGATTTCATCGACGTGCCGCGGTCGGCGTGAAGCGTCAGCTGCCCTGAAACGATTCCCTGCTTCGAACAGGTCTCGTTGATGAGACGCTTCGCAAGCTCCGCACTCTCTCGCTCGGCCACCATCCACCCCACGACGTAGCGGCTGAAAATGTCCATGATCACGTACAGGTGGAAGTACGCCCATTTCATGGGACCGAGAAGCTTCGTGATGTCCCAGGACCAAACCTCGTTGGCTCCCGTCGCCACAAGGACCGGCTTTTCGTAGTTTGGGTGGCGGAGCTGATCGCGCCGCTCTCGCAGCTCGGCATGCTCCTCGAGGATGCGATACATGGTGCGCACTGAGCACAGGTACTTACCCTCGTCCAGTAACGTCGCGTAGACCTCTGTGGGGGCCTGGTCCACGAATCGCTCCGAGTTCAAGGTATCGTGCACCGTCTGGCGCTCCTTGGGCGCGAGGGCTCGCGGTGATGACGCTCGGCCAGATGAGGGCTTCGAAGCGCTGGAGGACTGCCGGCAACGATAGAACGTCGCCGGCGAAACCTCCAGCGCCTCACAGGCTGCACGGACCCCTACCTCGCGAGATAGTTCCTGGGCCGCCGTCATCATTCGCCGCTTCGACTCTACTGGCGAGTCTCCGACTCCACCACAATCCCGCAAAGTTTTTTTTGCACATCGATGATCGTCTCGGCCTGTCGGAGCTTACCTTGCAAGTACTGCACCTCACGCTCGAGCTCCGTGACCCGCACCGCCAGAGGATTTACCTCCTGGACTTTTCGCCCTCGCCTTTTCGGCTTCAGCGCCGCCAGCGTGCCCTCATCCTTCTGACGCCGCCATTGTGACAGCGTGGACGAATACACCCCCTCGCGCCTCAACAAGGCCCCGACCTCTCCTGGCTGGGTACACGCATCCGCCTTCTTGAGCAGCGACAGTTTGTACTCCACCGTGAACCGGCGCCGCTTCGGCTTGTCTGTCACCTCCGGGTCGGGTACCGCTCCGGCCGAGGCCAGGTCCCCAGCCGACGCCGCCGCGAATTTTGGAGAGGCTCCTCCGCTACGTTCAGTCTCACTACCTGAGACTGAACTCCCCTCCGTTTCCTCCCCAAAATTCGCCTCCCCTGAGATCATCCTGTCTCTCTCCCTCTCTGGATCCTTCATCCTTCAGGAAACCTCCTCGCCCTCTTTAGAGTCTAATTTCTGCCAGGCAAGGTGTCTCATCATCATAGGCACAGAGGGTACAGCGTCGGTCTCGGACCCGCTCGGACGGCGGTATCGTCCGACACAACCCGTTGATTCCAAGTTTCTTAGGCCCTTTCGGACGGCTCGGACGGTCTTTTTCTTCTTTTGGAGGGAGAAAGAAGAGAAGAAGAGAGTATTGGGTGTAAGGACTTTGGAGAAATCGTCGTCCGAACCGTCCGGCCAGTCAATGAGGCAAAGCCCACAGTGGCAAGGTGAGCCGCGTAGGTCGAGCCGGCACGGATTACTGAACCACGCGGCCACCAAGCACTCCGACCGTGGCTCCAAAACCAACCTGAGCCATGGTTATTAGTGTGTCAATCAGCCGCTGCAGAGGGGCTGGTGGCGTTCCGCCTGTGAGGGCATGGCAGGCAATGCAGATGACCGTGAAGAAAATTGTCCCACCAAAGGCGGCCAGAAACACCAGCTTGAAGTGTTTGTGAAGTGAAGGCGGCTCGTTCGCGGCCTCACGCTGTTCCAAGGGAACGGACGGATACTTCTGCTGGCTCTCGGGGCAGAGGTAACGTTCCTCATAGGGTATCCAGTAGGAAGAGCGCGTCGGATGCTTGAGGCACTCCACAGCCACCTGACCCATTTCTTTGAGCATGAATCCCTCTGTTTGTTAGACGGACTTGGCCGCCAGTTTTCGCGCATGGGTGCCAAGTTTGGGGGGTTCGCGGTCCGCCGCCACGCGAATCGGCCGATTTCTAGATTTCCTGCCCTCCTTGGGAGGCTTGTCGGCCCATTTCTCGTCTCTCATATGTAAAGGAAGGAGACGACCATGGACGAGCATCTCAGCCCGCGGGACGTGGCCGAGTTCATCGAGGGGGAGGAGGAGGGCGCTCTGGAGCATCTGGCCGGATGTGGTGAGTGCACGGGGTTCCTGGCGGACGTCGTTCGCGCCACGCGCTCTGAATCGGGAGGACCAAGGTTGCCCTCTTGAGATTCATGAAACGGCCCACAGCTCGCCGAAGGACGCCGAGTCGCAAATGAGAGTTCCTGTGTTACAACGGTTCGCATCGGTGATGCGTCGGGGCTTAGCCTGGAGTGGCTCCAGGACGGCTTAGAGGCTCATGTTCGATCACCACCCGTCCCTCGTCCGCCCATCATCTCGAGGTCGAAGAGTTCGATGCTAACCACGATCACTCCGACGGCCTCGACGGGTCGGCCGTTCTTGGTGGCGGGCTCCCACGTCCACAGGGCTGCGTTCGAGATGGCGGCCGCCGTGCAGCCGTGTGGAAGACCTTCTATGACCTCAACGACCTCCGTCGAGCCGTCCAGGCGAACCAGAATGCGTGCGACAACCTCACCCGTTGTCCCTGCGTTCCGCGCTTCCTTCGGATAGGGCGGTGAAGGCGGCTTGTAGAGGAGAACGGGCTCGGTGTCAGATTGCGGAGGTTCCATTCGAAAGTGGGTTATCCCCCATGCGCCGTCTGGTTTCTGGCGAAGCGTTAAAGCGTACGACGGCCCGGTTCCAGAAAATGCGAGGGGCGTGGAGTTTACGACTCCCCTCTGTGGAGCCGGATCCAGCGACACCACCAGGGAGGGAGAGCTGGACGGGCTGGTGTTAGACTGGATGGGGAGTTCGTCAAAATTCCGGCGACAATCCCGAAGAGTCGGCAGAAGTAAATGGTTCGACGATTCAGCCAGATGAGCAAGGAGAAGTGGCCAAAGGGGCTCAGCATGGCCGTAGCAAAGCTGTGCTTGGAGCCGGAGCAGCTCACAGCGCAGTTCGGAATCCAGTTCTTTGAGGACCAGGACGATTTGGACGAATTCCGAGCAGCATTACTTCGTGTCGACGAACGCTATGAATGCGGGTCTTCCCCGTCACCCTCGGCCTCGGGCGATACGGTCGTCGGTGCCTTCGGATCGGGTGGCGGCGGGTTCTCCGCCGGCTTCGTCGTCGGGACATAGTACGTTCCGTTCACATAGATGCATTCGGTCTCCCCGACGTAGACCACCGTCGAATAGGTCGGCACAGAGTAGACGACGGCCCCGGGTGGAGGAGCCACGACGACGTAGCCGCTTCCCGACGACTGGTACTTAGAAGGTCCGCCTTCGCCCTATGGGCTTCGGCGGGACAGCCTTCGCGAATGTGGCCTGCCTAGCCGTAGCTCGTGTCGGGATGCAATGGAGCGAAGGCTGGTGGCGGGGGCGGGATTTGAACCCGCGACCTTTGGGTTATGAGCCCAACGAGCTACCGGACTGCTCCACCCCGCGTCACCTGTGGGAACGAAATTATCCGACGCAGAAAGCGTTTTGTCAAGATAAGTGTAAACGATGACCCCTCACCCGGTCCGGGACGCATCAGGAACGGATCGGCCTCCCGCCTTCGCCGTGGGGGCCGTATCTTGAGCCACGGCTTCGGCGAGGCTCGCCGGAGTCAGCTGCGCTGACGAAGGCGGCTCCCCAGAGGGGAGAGGTAAAGACTAGAGTTTGGCTTCTAGGAAGTCGGCAATACCGATGGCGATGTTGCGTTTGCCGACGAGGGGGCCTTCCGCCTCTCCGTTCGAGACAATGTAGGCGACCTGCTCGCCTTTGGGGCCGGTCTCCTCGCCTCGATTGGCGACGACGGCGAGGTGGCCTTTCGCCAGCCGGCGTCGGGCGATCTCGAGAAGCTCGTCGCTGGTGACGTTCTCCTCGTATTTGAACGTCACCATCGGGAGTCCGGCAAAGCGGCCGTGGACCTGGTCGATGATCTTCTCGGTCGGGGTGAGCGACAGCGTTTTCAAGGCGCCGCCGCTCGGGATCTTGCCCTCGACCACGGTTTCCGCCCGGTAGTCGGCCACCGCGGCGGAAAAAATGCCCGCTGCGTGCTCCTGTCCATCCAGAGCTGCGAGCACGGCGTCGCGGTACTCGTCGAAGCTGCCAACGCGGGTGCACTCCACGTAGCTCGGTGCCGAGGTGCCGGCGTCGCCCAGGATGAGCTGTGCGTCCGCGCCTCGCAGGGTGAGCTCGTTCGCGATCTCGATGCCGAGCCTTCCTGTGAATCGATTGGTGATCCGGCGTACGCCGTCGATCGGAACGGCGGTCGGCCCGCCGGTGACGAGGATCCGACGCCCTCGCAGAGAAGAGGTGCTGAGCTCGGCGCAGACCTCGGCGACGAGCACATCGTTGTCCGGAATGTTGTGCTTTCCGTAGCTCTCGCGGGGAGGGATGATGCGGACGCCCAACCCGGAGAGCTTTCGCATCGACTCGGTGAGAATGGAGTTGTGCAGGTTGCCGTGCATGGTGGGGGCGATGAGGAGTCGGGTCTTCCCGCGCTCCAGAAGGCCCACCGCTGTCGCCAGCGTCGAGGTCAGGACCCCATCAGCGATACCCAGGGCTACCTTGTTGATGGTGTTGTAGGTGGCGGGGGCGACCAGGTACGCATCCATGGGTCGGGCATCGCTCAGGTGCTCTGAGGCGGGGGTCAGTTTCGTGATCACCGGGTTCGTGGTGGACCACTCGAGCGCATCGGCCGTCGTGTAGCGGAGGGCCTCCTTCGAGCAGAAGGCGACGACGTCGGCCCCCTGGCGGCGCAGGGCTCGGGCGATGAAAGGCGCTTTGATCGCCGCAATGCCGCCGGTGACCAGGAGCGCGACGCGCTTGTCCTTCAGGTGCTCGCCTTCCAGCGGCACGTCATGGTCGCCGAGATCCGATGGCGGCGGCGGCGACAAATCCCAGGATTTCACGGCTTGCGACTTTCTGAGCCAGTATATGGCCCCCGAATCGAAAATGCGCCTTGACCCGGGCTCACGCCAGCCAGTGGGGTTCGCCCGCCCTTCCGCCTCCGCCAAGGCTTCGGCGGATCCGCCGAAGTCAGCAGACGGTTCGTATCGACGAAGGCGGACTCCCAGAGGGAGAGGCAATCGGGAATGGCTTCCTCTAGGGCACTAGTGCACGAACCCGCTAATCCTGCCGCAAATTCCTCGTCCTTTTCCGCGCTGGCGGCGTTGCTCCTCCTCCAAATATCTAGATATGAGTTCGTCGGAGCGCCTTACCAGCACGAAAAATGACCTTGGAATTTGCCGACAGTATCAGCGGGTTCGTGCACTAGCCGGGGAGGCCTTTGTTCTCCGAGAGGGGCCGGTAGATCTCCGAGGCGAGCCTCTCGATCTGACGCGCCTGCTCGTCGGTCTCGGCAACGAAGGCGATGCCAATGTTGTAGCGCTTCGTGTCCTCGTCTTCTCCACTCGCCTCTTCGAGCCGTACCACCCGTCCCCTGAGGTCGAAGTGCGCGTTCGACTGGGGCACGGTGATGCCGATCTCGAGCTCCGAGCCGATCGTCAGAGGGATCTTGCTTTCTACCAGGGCTCCGCTCCGTGAGAGGTTCTTCGTCTGGCTGCGAAGCTCCTGGTCGTTGCGCGGTTCCTTGAACACGAGCAGCTTGCGCGCTTCGAAACGAGGTGAGCGTCGTTTCTCTTCGGCGTGGAGGGTGATCCTGTTCTTGCCGTCGCCCTTCGAGCGATAAAGGGCCCGGTCGGCCATTAGGACCAGTGTGTCCGGGGTGGCCGCGTCGGTGGGATAGAGCGCCACGCCTCCGCTGACGCTCAGGTCGATGTCCACGTCACGGATGAGCTTGCTCTCGGACAGCTCCTCGACGTCGGCCCGAATTCGTTCGGAGACGATGAAGGCCCCGTCGCGGCTGGTCTCGGGAAGGATGAGTGCGAACTCTTCGCCCCCGTAGCGGCAGGCCACATCGATCTCGCGCACGCTTTGTCGAATGACATCGCTACAGGCACTGAGCGCCCGGTCGCCCGCCAAGTGGCCGTGCGTGTCGTTGACCTCTTTGAAATTGTCGAGGTCGAGCATGACCAGCGAGAACGAGAGTCCGTAGCGGCGGGCGCGCTTCGTCTCGCGGTGAAGGCTCGAGTCGAAGTAGTGACGGTTGAAAAGGCCGGTCAGACCGTCGGTGACCGCGTTTCGCTCGGTGGCCAGATAGGCGGCGAGCTCGATGAGCTTCGGGGTCCGAAGCTCCTGCATGAGATTCTGGAAGTAGTCGAGAGCGGTGACTTGAAGCCCCGCGTCCCGGCCGAGCTTGGTGGCCAGCACGCGGCGGTGCCGCATGATGGAGTCCCAGTGCCGTTTCGCCTCCTCGTCCGAGAACTCGAGGTGCGTCAGGAGACGCAGGAATGGTGCATGCAGTTCGTCGCGCGAGGCGAGGAGTTGTTCGATGCGGCCGTCGTCCCCGGCCGGCGAGTTCTCCAGAAGCTCGATGAGATCGTCCGTCGCGTCCAGCGGACGGGATGTCATGAATACCCTCCCAAGCCAGCGGGCTGGGTGTCCCTGAGCGGATTAAATTTTTATTAAGGAGGTTGGGGGGAAGATCCGCTTCCCTCAAATGCTAACAAACCCCCGGGGAGGGTTCAACCTGGTGTGGGCTCAGTCGTTCGAAAGGAGGAGATCCCAGAGGCTGACGTTGAAGAGCTTCTTTTGACGGGCCGGCTGCAGGTAAGAAAGCGTCGGGATCAGGGCCAGGATGTGGAAGACGCTCGTCAGAAGGAGCAGCGTCGTGACCTTGTCTGCCGGATCGATCAGCACGACGATGTACACGGGCAGCATGAGATAGCCGTAGATCAGGGCGGCGAGGCGCCCGAAGCTGGCGAGATGCCAGATGAAGTACGCCCCGACGAGATAGACGGCGGTATGGACTGCCAGCTGCCAGACCGACTGCGCCGCGAAAGGGTTCAAGCTCAGGGGATGCTCCCAGTCTCGATACATCTGGATGGACTCCAGAAAGCCTGCCAGAACGAAGTAGAGCGTTACCAGATAGACACCGGTGGGGCGTTCCGTCGTCGGGCGTGTGTCCATTCGAGCTTTCCGGGTGAGAAACCGAGTCCTCTTCCCGAAGAATCGACTTCCCACAATTATACGGGCTGGCCCGGGCATCGCAAGAGGTGCGATCCGGGTGTATACTGGGCGGTAACTTCAAGCGGCAGACACGTTTATCTTCAATGAAACCATCGAGCCCCTAAGGCCGCAGCATGACATCTTGGACCCTTGCCCTCGCCGCCTCCCTGAGGATTCTCGTCATGCCGTTCGAGGACGCGACGGAGACGGGGCCGGAGAGCTGGAAGGGGGCGGCGTTCGCCGAAGCGGTTGCCTCTCATCTGGAAGCCGGCGGTCACGAAGTCGTTGCCACCGCAGAGCGAAACCGCAGGCTCGAGGAAAAAGGCCTCTCACCGGAAGACGCGCTGACGCGAGCGACCGCCATCGTGCTCGGTCAGGAGCTCCAGGCGAATCGAGTCGTGGTCGGTGTCTACCGCGTGGGGAGCGATCGCCTCGAAGTGACCGCGCGCGTGATCGACCTGGAGCGCGGGACGACCGTCGGCGTGCTCGAAGACTACGATTCGGTCGACGCCTTCGTGCCGCTTGCGAACCGTATCGCCAAGAACGTCTTTCGTATCGAGCTCGACTACATCCCGGGGGCGGTGGAGGCCTGCGCGGCACGCCGGGACGGGCTGCCGGCCGAGGCTGTCGAGGCGAGTGCGAGAGCACGGCTGAGCCTGGATGGCGCGGAGCGCCAGCGACTTCTCGAACAAGCCCTCTCACACGAGCCATCCTACGCCGAGGCGCGGCTTCAGCTCGGAAACATCTTGCTGGAGCGGGGAAAGGCCCGGGAAGCGCTCGCGGTTCTGGCCGCCGTTCAGCCTCAGGCCGCGTCGTATCGAGAGGCCTATTTTGTGCTCGGTGTCGCGTATCTTGCGGTGGACGATCCGGGCTCGGCAGCGGAGATTTTTCAGAATCTGGTCGAGCTGGAGGAGCGGCCAAATTTCGTCAACAACCTGGGCGTGGCGAGGTTGAGGGCGGAGGATATCGATGGTGCCGTCGCCGCCTTCGAGCGCTCGGTCGAGCTTGCGGCCGAGGAGCCGACGTTTCTCTTCAACCTCGGGTGGGCCTACTGGCGCCGGGGCCGGGGGAGTCATGCTCTCGAGCAGCTCGAGAAAGTCGTCACGTTGAATCCGGTGGACGCGGAGGCCTACTTGCTTCTCTCCGCCGCCGCCCGATCGCAGGCGCTCAGCGAGGAAGCGGAGCGGAACCACGAGGTCGCCCTGGCGCTGTCGCCCGACCTGGGAGAGGTGGACCCATCGACGGTCGGGGGGCTCGCCCGCGTGTCGTCCGTGTTCTTCTTCAAGGCGTCCGAGGCCGCGGAGGAGTGGACCGATGCGGACGAAGACGTCGTCAGCGTGGACCGGCTGCTCCGCGCGCGGGAGTATCGCGCGTTCGGTCGCGAGGACGAGGCCGTCCAACTGCTGCAACGCCACGTCTATCAGGATCCGGTAGCCATCGAGCCGCGGCTCGAGTTCGCGGAGATCTACCGGGAGCGAGGCGAGCTGGCGCAGGCCGTCGGGGAGCTTCAGGTGGTTCTGTGGCACGATCCCTCGGCGGACGCGCATGTGGGGCTGGTCACCCTCTACGAGGCGATGGGCGAGCCCGATCTGGCCGTCGACCACGCCCGTCAGGCACTCGCGATACGCCCGGACTCTGCCGGCGCGAGGGCGGTGCTCGACCGGCTCGAACCGATCCCGTAAATGAGCCGCCCATGGTTTTGGGGTAGAGTGGTGCCATGAGACGAAGCGTTTCGCTCGCTCTGTTTGCGCTCCTCGGAATGGGCGCGCGAGCCGAGCGAGAGGCCCCGCAGAGTGCCACCGCGCCCGATATCGAGCAGACGTTTCAGGAGATCGTCACGCGGCACGAGGCGGGAGAGGCCGGCGAGGTCGCCTACGAGCTCCACGAAAAGGGAGTCAATGTCTATCTGCGCGAACAGCGAGCGGCCGACTTCCCGAAGGCGGTCAAGAGTCCCTGGGTGCGCTTCGAAGACGAAGTCGCCGTCGTTGGTGCGACGGTGAATCTCGATGAGCTGAAGGCGGAGATGCCCCCGTCGAGCATTCTTCATTTTCTCTCGGGATTCGTCCCGGTGGAGCTCACCGCGCGACTCCAGACGGGAGGCGGGATTGGAAAAATCATCCTCGAGCGGGTGAGTTTCGCAGGCATCGAGCTGCCGCCGGACTTCATCGAGAACCTCGCGAAGCGCCACGGCACTACCATGATACTTCCGGACGGCTTCCGGATCGGTGAGCCGTTTCCCCTTCCGTACGGGCTCGAGAGTATCCGCTCCGTTCCGGGCGCGATGCTGGTCAAGCAGATCATCAAGGAGCCAAAGCCCACCCGTTCCAAGTGATGCCTTGCTGGAGCTGACGAGCCCTGTCCAATACGTGAAGGGGGTGGGCCCCAAGAAGGCCGCGGCACTCGCCGCCGCAGGGATCCACACCGTTCACGACCTGCTCCTGTACCTGCCGTTCCGCTACGAAGACCGGAGTCGGCGACTTCGTATCGAGGACATCTCGCACGACGAGCAGGCCACCGTAGAAGCCGAGGTGGTGTCTCTTCATGTGAAGCAGGCGGCCCGGCGGCGCAATCTCAAGATCATCGAAGTCGTCTTACGCGACGAGACCGGTCGGCTCAAGGCCGTTTGGTTCAATCAGGAGTACCTCAAAGACACCTTGACCAAAGGCCGGCGGGTTCGCCTCTACGGCAAGTTCGACCGCTCGCGTCTCGACGGCGTCGTGGAGGTCAAGAGCCCCCAGCTCGAGCTGGTCGACGACCCGGAGGCGGAGAGCACGCACACCGGTCGCATCGTGCCGGTGTACGAACGGATCGGGCCCATGTCACCGAACATGCTGCGCCGGGTCGCTCATTTCCTGGTGGCGGGCCTTCCACCCGGAACGCCCGATCTTCTGCCGACCTCGCTCAGGGAGCGCCTGAAGCTGCCCGGGCGAGAGGAAGCCCTGAGCCAGGTGCACTTTCCGGAGGAGGATGCGGAGATCGACCACTACAACGCGTTTCGCTCCATCGCCCAGCGCCGTCTCATTCTGGAGGAGCTCTTCCTGTTCTTCGTCGGAGTCGAGCTGCAAAAGTCGAAAGCGCTCGACCTTCACAAGGCGCGCTCCTTTCCGGTGGACGATCGCATCCGGGAAGTCGTCCGGAAGATGTTGCCGTTTCGTCTCACCGACGCTCAGAGAAGCGTGCTGAAGGAGATCGCGGACGAGCTCGGCTCCGGCAAACCGATGCGGCGGCTCCTCCAGGGTGACGTCGGAAGCGGCAAAACGATCGTGGGCGTTCTCGCCTCGGTCATCGTCATCGAGCACCGGGCCCAGGTCGCCTTCATGGTACCGACGGAGGTGCTGGCCGAGCAGCACTTCGCCAACGTGCGCCGGCTGCTCGAGCCGGCGGGTTATCGGGTGGCTCTTCTCAGTGCGCGCCTGGGGAAGTCGGAGCGGGAGACGAAGCTCGGAGAGATCGAGGAGGGAAAGATCGATCTGGTGGTGGGGACACACGCTCTAATCCAGGAAGGCGTTCGCTTTCGTGAGCTGGGCCTCGCCATCATCGACGAGCAGCACCGCTTCGGCGTGTTGCAGCGCAACGTGCTGCGCGAGAAGGGAGTCGGATGCGATCTGCTCATCATGACTGCGACGCCGATCCCGAGGAGTCTGACGATGGCGCTCTACGGGGACCTCGATCTCTCGGTGCTGGACGAGATGCCACCCGGGAGGCAGCCGATCGAGACCCTGCAGAAAGACGCTTCGCAGCTCGAGGGTGTCTTCGAGCTCATGCGGTCGGAGATTGCAAAAGGGCATCAGGTCTACTTCGTTTGCCCGCTCATCGAAGAGTCCGAGAGCACCGACTTGCGTGCGGCGGTGGCACGAGCTGACTCGTTGCGTGAAGGAGTGTTCCGCGATCGGCGGGTTGGCCTGGTGCACGGCCGCATGCCGGCTGCCGAGCGCGAGGAGGTCATGCAGGCGTTCAGTCGCGGCGAGGTGGACATCCTGGTGGCGACGACGGTGATCGAGGTGGGTGTCGACGTCGGCAACGCCACGGTCATGGTCATCGAGCATGCGGAGCGCTTCGGCCTCGCGCAGCTCCACCAGCTCCGCGGCCGCGTCGGACGGGGCCGCGCGCCTTCGACGGCGGTTCTCGTCACCTATCCGCCGTTCACGCCGGAGGCCGAAAAGCGACTCGGGGCGATGCTGGCTACGACCGACGGCTTCGAGATCGCGGAGCGGGACCTCGACATCCGGGGGGCGGGAGACATGTTCGGGACGCGGCAGTCGGGGCTTCCGCTGTTCCGGGTGGCGAATCTGGCCCGCGACCGCGAGGTGCTCGGCGAGGCTCGGAAGGAGGCGCGCGCCTTTTTTCGCTCGCCGGAGGCACGGAGCCCGGAGGGGGAGAACATACTCCGGCACGTTGTAAAGCTGTGGAGCGGGCATTTCGAGATTGGCGCTGGTGGCTGACGGAGACAAGCAGACCAGAACGCAGCTGGGGCTACTATTTCGGGCTCGGGTGAGGGAAATGCGCATAGGAAGCGGCAGATTCACTGGGCGGCGGCTTCACACTCCCAGAGGTCTGGCCACACGGCCCACGAGCGGGCGGCTCAAAAAAAGCCTGTTCGACACGCTGGCCAGCGAGCTCGAGGGCGCCCGGGTGCTCGATCTGTTCGCCGGCGCCGGGGCGCTCGGGCTCGAGGCTCTGTCCCGGGGTGCCGCATTCGTCGTGTTTGTCGACCGGAGCCGCCAGGCGGTGGAGGCGATCCAGACCAACCTGGCGGAGCTCGAGCTGGAGGATCAGGCGGACATCCTCGAGAAAGACGTGCGATCAGCACTACTGCTGCTCGGCGACCAGAAAGAGGCGTTCGACGTGGTCGTCATGGATCCTCCCTACCGCGCCCGAGCCGAGGACGCGATCCTGAATGCTCTCGACACCGAGGGTCTTGTAGCGGCAGGTGGCCAGGTCGCGGTCGAGCACCACCGCAAGACGGAGCTTCACGAGCACTACGGGCGTCTCGGCCGCCAGCGCGAGCTGCGTGCCGGTGAGAGCCGTTTCACCTTGTTCACGATGCTCGATTGAGCTTTTGCCCTGGCCGCGAGGCTGGTGCTAGGCTCTCCTCAAATGCCCGAAAAGCGCACTGCCATTTACCCGGGCTCCTTCGACCCGCTGACACTCGGTCACGTGGACATTATCGAGCGGGGGGGCGATCTCTTCGACACCATCGTCGTCGCGTTGTTGCGGAACGTGGACAAACGGCCTTTGTTCTCCGTTGACGAGCGACTCGAGATGATTCGCGAGACCTTCGCGCATCGGGACAATGTTCAGGCCGAATCCTTCACCGGGCTCCTCGTGGACTACGCGAGGGGTCGCAAGGCCGACGCGATCGTGCGCGGGCTGCGGGCCATTTCGGACTTCGAGAACGAGTTCCAGATGGCGCTCATGAACCGAAGGCTGGCCCCCGACATCGAGACGGTATTCATGATGCCCGCCCAGGAGTACTCTTTCGTGAGCTCCCGTCTGATCAAAGAGGTCGCGAATCTCGGTGGGGACATATCCGGTCTCGTCCCTCCCGGCGTCGAGGAGCGACTGAAGGCAAAATTAAAGAGATGAAGAAATATTCTCCCGTCATCGTGAATCTCCAGACCCCGCGCGAGAAAGTGTGGGGCATCGTGGTTGCGGTCCAGTCGAGCGGCATCACCGTCAAAGGCATCGATTTGAACTCTTTCGACGACTGGACCCGCGGCGTCGCGCGGGGCGACGTGTCCATGGGACTCTCCACCGTGTTCTTCCCGCTCCATCGCGTCGAGCGCGTCAATCTGGACGAGCGGGTGGGTGGGATCCCCTCTTTGGTGGAGACTTTCGAGACGCGCGTCGGCAAGGACGTGTGGACCTATCTTGGTCTGGAGGCCTACGAGGTGCCCGGAGCGGCGGCCCCATCTGCCAACGGCTTCGTCAGCCTGAAGCGCGCCGAAGCCGACTACCTCCGCCGCGTCCTGGACGACGCGGAGTGGGATCTGGAGCGCGCCGCCGAGATCCTGGAGATCGCGGTAGAGGTGCTCGAAGGCAAGCTCGAGGAGCACAGTCTGACTCCGGGGGTGTGAGCGGGCCAAAGAGTCAATCTAGACAAATCTTGCCCGGGCAAGGTTTTTCCAGGGTGTCTCGTGAACGAACGGTTAGAGGATATCTTGTCCGCCCAGTTCGCCAGCCTTTGATTGAGCTTGCTGTTGCGCCAGCCGGTCTTGGCGCCGGTAGGACTCATGACGACCAACCCCCCTTTGGCAGTGAGCTCCATTCGGAGCTCGGGGTTATCGTGGCAGAGCCGATAGAACTGCTCGTCCGTCAGGCGGATGGACTGAAAGTTGACGGCGAGCACGTAGGCCGCGCTATCGTCGACGGTGGAGTTCGTAGAAGCCATTCGCTCGTTCTCTCGTTATTCTAGGCCTTCCCCGAACCGACTGGCAATTTCGTAGTAGACCGCGGTGACGTACCGCCGGCGTCTGGTTGCTGGAATCTTGCCCGGGCAAGAGTTTTTCCACGGTGTCTCCTTTAGTCGTTGGTGGGGACGCGGGCCTTCAGCTCCTCGAACCAGTTGAGGACGACGGTGATCGACGCTGCGGTCTCTGCCGATTTTGATCATCAAGAACCGCTGACCGTCGGGGTGAAGAGGCGGAAGGGGAGAGGAACGCGCTTTGCCCCTTTGCGTTTGAATCTCCGGAAGCAACAGGTTGATTTTGGCGCTTCCCGCCGTTACACTAACTTTTTTTGTGAATTCGCACGGAACACCGCTGCCTGTGCGGTCGCCAGTTGTCCAATCCGAGAACCTCAAGTAGTCGCGTCGGGCACTCGCGCCCGGCGCCTCCTGCAGGAGATCCATGAGCACCACGAACAGCCCGCCGGAAGGCGGTCGAATTCAGATCCAGAACGAAAAGCTTCAGGTTCCTGACAACCCGATCATTCCCTTTATCGAAGGCGACGGGACGGGTCGCGACATCTGGCGCGCCAGCGTTCGCGTGTTCGACGCGGCGGTCGAGAAGGCCTACGGAGGCAAGCGCAAGGTCAGCTGGTTCGAAGTACTGGCCGGTGAGAAAGCCTTCAACGAGACCGGGGAATGGCTTCCCCGCGCAACCGTGGACGCTTTTCGCGAGTACTTCGTCGGCATCAAGGGTCCCCTGACGACGCCGGTCGGAGGAGGCATTCGCTCCCTGAACGTGGCGCTCCGCCAGGAGCTCGACCTGTACGTCTGCCTGCGGCCGGTGAAGTGGTATGAGGGCGTGCCGAGCCCGGTGAAGCGTCCGCAGGACGTGGACATGGTCATCTTCCGGGAGAACACCGAGGACATCTACGCGGGTATCGAGTTCCTCTCCGAGTCGGAGGAAGCCGGCAAGGTCATCTCGTTTCTCGAGAACGAGATGGATGTTCACAAGATCCGCTTTCCAAAGACGAGCGGGGTCGGCATCAAGCCGGTGAGCCGCGAGGGAACGGAGCGACTCGTCCGGGCCGCCATCAACTACGCGCTGACCAACAACCGCAAGAGCGTCGCGCTCGTCCACAAGGGCAACATCATGAAGTTCACGGAGGGTGCCTTCCGTGACTGGGGCTATGCGGTCGCGGCGAAGGAGTTCCGGGCCGAGACGGTGAGCGAGCGGGAGAGCTGGATCCTGGGCAATCGGGAGGCCAACCCGGATATCTCTCTCGAGGACAACGCTCGCGAGATCGAGCCGGGCTACGACCTCATGCCGGAGAATCGCCAGGCCGACGTTCGCAACGAGGTCGAGGCGTGCCTGAACAGCCTGTGGGACAGCCATGGCGACGGAAAGTGGAAAGACAAGCTCCTGATCCGGGATGCCATCGCCGACATCACGTTGCAGCAGGTGCTGACCCGGGCCAAGTCCTTCGACGTCATCGCCACCTTGAACCTGAACGGCGATTACATCTCCGACGCGTTGGCGGCGCAGATCGGCGGCATCGGTATCGCACCCGGCGGCAACATCAACTACGTGACCGGCCACGCGATCTTCGAAGCGACCCACGGCACGGCGCCCAAGTACGCCGACCAGGACAAAGTGAATCCTGGCTCGGTGATCCTGTCCGGCGTCTTGATGTTCCGTCACCTGGGGTGGAACGAGGTGGCCGATCTCATCGAGAACAGCTTGGAGAAGGCCATCTCGCAAAAGCGCGTCACATACGACTTCCATCGTCTCATGGAGGTCGCGACCAAGCTCAAGACGTCGGAGTTCGCCGACGCGATGATCGAGAACATGTAAGGAGTGGACAGGATGAGAAACAAAGTTACGGTGGTCGGTGCGGGCAACGTAGGCGCCACCACCGCCCAACGCATCGCGGACGCGGAGCTGGCCGATGTGGTGATGATCGACATCATCGAGGGCATTCCCCAGGGCAAAGGTCTCGACATGCTGGAGGCCTGTCCGGTCAGCGGCTCCGATGTCCACGTGGTTGGCACGAACGATTACAAGGACACCAAGGGCTCCGACATCGTAGTCATTACCGCTGGACTGCCACGCAAGGCGGATATGAGTCGTGATGATCTGCTGAAAAAGAACTACCAGATCGTCAAGAGCGTCACCGAGCAGACGATCAAGGAGTCGCCCAATACGATTCTGATCGTGGTCTCGAATCCTCTGGATGCGATGGTCCAGACCGCCTTCAAAGTAAGCGGGTTTCCGAAGAACCGGGTCGTCGGCATGGCCGGGGTGCTCGACTCGGCGCGCATGCGGACGTTCATCGCGATGGAGCTGAATGTCTCCGTCGACAACGTGCACGCTTTCGTGCTCGGTGGCCATGGCGACGACATGGTTCCGCTCCCGCGCTACTCCACCGTAGCCGGGATCCCGCTTCCCGACCTGATGGCGGAAGACGTCATCGAGCGGATCGTCGAGAGGACCCGAAAGGGTGGCGGCGAGATCGTGAGCTATCTCAAGACCGGCTCCGCCTACTACGCGCCGTCCGCTGCCATCGTCGAGATGGTGGATGCGATCCTCAAGGACAAGAAGAAGATCCTGCCCTGCGCCGCCTATCTGGAGGGCGAGTACGGTATCAACGGACTGTACATGGGTGTCCCGGCGAAGCTCGGTTCGACCGGCGTGGAAGAGATCATCGAGATTCACCTGTCGGCGGACGAGCGCGCGGCGCTCCAGAAGTCGGCCGCCTCTGTGCAAGAGCTGGTGGGGGTCATAGGAGTATAAGGAGCGGGCACGGGCTCGGGCTGGGGCAGGGAACTGATAGTGCGGGTACTGGATGCCGAATGCTGAGGACTGGACGCCGTTGATATGAACGTACACGAATATCAGGCGAAAGAGCTTTTGGCCCCCTTCGGTGTCAAGGTCCCGAGCGGAACCAAGGTCGAGACCGTGGACGAGGCCGTGGCGGCGTCGAAGGAGATGGGGCTTCCCGTCGTCGTCAAAGCCCAGATCCACGCCGGCGGGCGCGGCAAGGGAGGAGGCGTCAAGCTCGCGATGACCGAAGACGACGTTCGCGAGCACGCGGGCAATATTCTCGGCATGACGCTGGTCACCGCCCAGACGGGTCCGGAGGGCAAGCTAGTTCGCAAGCTGCTCATCGAGGAAGGCCTCAACATCAAGCAGGAGCTCTACCTCAGCTTCATCGTCGACCGGGCGATCGGGTGGCCTATTTGTATTGCGAGTGCCGCCGGCGGGGTCGAGATCGAGAAAGTGGCCGAGGAGACGCCCGAGAAGATCCTAAGGTGCGAGATCGACCCGGCCCTCGGCATGCAACCCCACCAGGCGCGGGGGCTGGCCTTTGGTCTCGATCTGGAGGGAGACGTCTTCAAGAAGGCGGTCAAGTTCCTGATGTCGCTCTACCAGGCCTTCAAGGGGCTCGATGCGACTCAGGTCGAGATCAACCCCTGTCTCATCACGGAGGAAGGCGAGGTTCTAGCGCTCGACGCCAAGCTCAATGTGGACGATAGCGCGCTCTTCCGCCACAAGGACATCGTCGAGCTCCGGGACATCGGGGAGGAGGCTCCGCTGGAGGTCGAAGCCTCCAAGTTCGACCTCAACTACATCAAGCTCGACGGAACCGTCGGCTGCATGGTGAACGGTGCGGGACTCGCGATGGCCACGATGGACATCATCAAGCTCGCGGGCGCCGAGCCGGCCAACTTTCTGGATGTGGGCGGCGGCGCGAGCGCGGAGCAGATCAAGAACGCCTTTCGTATTCTCATGTCGGACGAACAGGTGAAGGCGGTTTTGATCAATATCTTTGGCGGGATCCTCCGGGTCGATCGACTGGCCGAAGGGCTCATCGCGGCGGTAAAAGAGCTCGGCGTCAAGGTTCCCATCGTCATTCGTGCCGAAGGCACGAACGCGGACATCGGCAAGAAGATGCTCGCGGAGTCGGGTCTCAGCTTCATCACCGCCGAGAGCATGCAGGAGGCGGCGGAGAAGGTCGTGGCTCAGATCGCGGGGGGTGCCAGATGAGTGTTCTCGTCAACAACGACACCCGCCTGCTCGTCCAGGGCATCACCGGCCGCGAGGGGGAGTTCCACGCAAAAGGAGCCATCGACTACGGCACGAAGGTCGTGGCCGGTGTGACGCCCGGCAAGGCGGGGCAGAGTGTTGAAGGCGTTCCCGTCTTCAATACCGTTCGCGAAGCGGTGCGCGAGACCGGGGCCAACGCCTCGGTCATTTTCGTCCCGCCCCCGTTCGCCGCGGACGCCATCTTCGAGGCGGTGGACGCGGAGTTGCCGCTGGTGGTGTGCATCACCGAAGGCATCCCGGTCCTCGACATGGTGGAGGTCATGCGTGTGGTCGGCGGCTCCAGGAGTCGCCTGCTCGGGCCGAACTGTCCCGGCGTCATCTCGCCCGGCAAGGCGAAGATCGGCATCATGCCTGGCCACATCCATAAAGAAGGTCGGGTGGGCGTCGTCTCTCGCAGCGGAACGCTCACGTACGAGGCGGTGCACCAGCTGACTCAGCGGGGCATCGGACAGTCCACCGGCATCGGCATTGGTGGCGATCCCGTCAACGGAACGAATTTCGTCGATGCCCTGAAGCTCTTTCAGGAGGACGAGCAGACGGACGCTGTCGTTTTGATCGGGGAGATCGGTGGGAACGCCGAAGAGGTGGCCGCCGAGTACATCAAGGAGAGCTTCGACAAACCGGTCGTCGCTTTCATCGCCGGCCAGACGGCGCCTCCCGGTCGCCGCATGGGTCATGCGGGGGCGATCGTCATGGGGGGCAAAGGTACCGCTGCGGACAAGATGGCTGCGCTAGAGGAGGCCGGCGTCGAGGTCGTGAAGAGTCCGGCGGATATGGGCGAGACCATGGCGCGAATTCTTTCGAAGAGCTAGTCTCCTAGCAAGGAGTGGTCCAGGTGACGGAGAGAACGTTATCCATCATCAAGCCGGATGCCGTCACGAACGGCGCCACCGGGAAGATCCTGGCCCGCATCGAAGAGGCGGGTTTCAAAGTCCTCGGCCTGCGGATGATTCAATTGAACAGGTTCCACGCCGAGGGCTTCTACGCCGTACATCGCGAGCGGCCCTTCTTCGGCGAGCTCACCGAGTTCATGTCGTCGGGGCCTTGTATCGTCATGGTGCTGGATAAGGAAAACGCTATTTCCGACCTGCGGCTGCTGATGGGGGCGACGGATCCAGCTAATGCTGACGAGGGAACGATTCGCAAGGAGTTCGGCGAGGACGTGGAGCGAAACGCGATCCACGGTTCGGACTCTCCCGAATCCGCTGCGGCGGAGATCTCCTACTTCTTCACCGGTCTTCAGATCCGTCCCGCCTGAAACCATGCCCTCGATCAAATCCGACCGCTGGATCAGGAAGATGTCGCTCGAGCACGGCATGATCCAGCCTTTCGTGGATGAACAGGTTCGAGCGGGCGTCATCTCCTACGGACTGTCCGCCTATGGCTATGACATCCGTGTCTCCGACGAGTTCAAGATCTTCACGAATGTGAACACCGCCGTCGTGGACCCCAAGCACTTCGACCCGAAAAGCTTCGTCGACTACAAGGGCGATATCTGCATCATTCCGCCCAACTCGTTCGCGCTCTCGAACACCGTCGAGAATTTCCGGATCCCGCGCAACGTGTACGGGCTCTGTATCGGAAAATCCACGTACGCCCGCTGCGGCATCATTATCAACGTGACCGGGTTCGACGCCGAGTGGGAGGGGAACGCGACGCTCGAAATCTCGAACACCACGCCGCTGCCCTGTCGCATCTACGCGAACGAGGGAATCGCGCAGGTGTTGTTCTTCGAAAGCGACGAGGAGTGCGAGCGCTCCTACAAGGACAAGAAGGGCAAGTACCAGGGCCAGGAAAACATCACCCTCCCGAGGTTGGAGTAGATGTTGCGCATCGCGCAACCCCTTGCCCGAGCCCGAGCCCGATTTTTTCTCGTGGAGCTGAGACGTTTGCGATGAAGCTCATTGCCGGGAACGAGATTCGCCAACGCCTCGAGAGCTCGCCTCCACTGATTGAGCATCTCGTCGATGCCGAGGCCCAGATTCAGATGGACGGTGTCGATTTCACCTTGCGAGAGGTATCGCGCTTCGCCGATGAGCCGGGCTCCGTCGACTTCGACAACACCGAGCGCCGCACGCCGGACACGACGCCCATCGAGCCGAGCGGTGACGGCTGGTGGGAGCTCCCTCCGGGCGCCTACTGGATCGTCTACAACGAGGTCGTGAACATCCCCTCCGACGTCTTCGCTTTTGCGCGCACCCGCTCGAGCGTCATCCGGAGCGGTGCCCAGGTCGTCACCGCGCTCTGGGATTCGGGCTATTCGGGGCGAAGCGGCTCGATGCTTCTGGTGTCGAACCCCTTCGGGCTCCGGTTGAAACGAGACGCCCGGATCATTCAGCTCATTTTCTTCGGCCTCGATGCCCCTGCCGACAGCACCTACGACGGTGCCTACCAGAACGAAAACAAGTAGCCCCCCAGCGTCCGACGCGGCACCGTAAGTCCCGAGCCCGAGCCCGAGCCTGAGCCCGAGCCTGAGCCCGAGCCCGGCGGTCCCGCGAACTGTGCCTGGATGCTCCTGACTGACATGAATGTCAGTGCCCGATATGGCCGCGGGAACGGAAACAGGGATCGGGCAGGGGCACGGGCTCGGGCTCGGGCTGGGGACCTGCGGTGCAGCTACTGGATGCTGGGAGCTGGATGCTGGTAGCTGATGACTGATGTACACTTCCCTACCCACCACGGGTGTACCAGGCAAGCCCATGCTCGAATCAGGAACCCGACTCGGAAGTTACGAGATCGTCGCCTCACTGGGTCAGGGAGGCATGGGGATCGTCTATCGCGCCAAGGATCTCAAGCTCGGCCGTGAAGTCGCCGTCAAAGTTCTTCGCAAGGAGTTTGCTTCTGACCAGGAGAGGCTTCGCCGTTTCGAGCAGGAAGCTCGCTCGGCCTCGGCGCTGAATCATCCCAACATCGTTCATATCTACGACATCGGGGACGACGACGGCATCCACTACATGGCGATGGAGCTGGTGGAAGGCGAGACGCTGCGCCAGATGCTGGGGCGGCCCCTCGCGATCCCCCGGCTCCTGGAGATCGGTACCCAGATTTCCGAAGGCCTGGCCAAAGCCCACGAGGCGGGCATCGTGCACCGGGATGTGAAGCCCGAGAACATCGTCGTGAGCTACGACGGGTTCGTGAAGATTCTCGACTTCGGCCTGGCCAAGCTCACCGTCCTGCCGTTCGAAGTGCACTCGGAGATGGTCACCATGCTCCGCGAGGGTACGCGGGCGGGCATGCTTCTTGGAACGGTGGAGTACATGTCGCCGGAGCAGGCGGCGGGGCGCTCGGTGGACCCCCGGAGGGTGATCCGTACGACTGGGCCCGACGGCGGAAGATCCAGGGATTCCTCTCCCATGGCTGCGTCTTCGTTACGGTCGGAGGGGCCATGTGGTTCGCCTCGGGTCAGTTTCCGTTCTGGTTGATGTTCTGGGGTATGGGGCTGGGCTTTCACTTCATCGGCACCTTGCCTTACCTGTTCGGCGGGCGGCGACCACGTCGCGTGGGGCGTGGTGCTACCTCCGGGGCACGGCGCCCGCTGGGTCAGAACGCGCGGGATGTCGTAGCGGCCATGGACGGAAAAACAGCCGAGCTTCTGTCACCGGATCGCGGAGCACCAGATCAAGCAGCTCCGACTGCATCTCTCACGCGGTGAGACGAGTGCCACGCCCGTGCCCGAGCTCACGTCACGGCTTCAGGACATTCGTCTCGAAGTGGACGCGGCACAGGATGTGGACGACGCGATTGCTCAGGAGTTTCTGAGCTAGAGAGCTAAAGCAGTGAAAAAGCGACTTCGATCTCCGCCACGACATCGACCGCCTGGCCCTGAAGCTTGGCGGGGCTGAAGAGCCACTGGCGGACCGCTTCGATCGCTTTCCGGTCGAGCTCCGGGTCCAGGCTTCGGAGCACCCGTATCTCGCCGACCCTTCCTTCTTTCAGAATCACGATTTCGAGGACGACCGTTCCTTCGATCTTCCGGGCGAGAGCCTTGTCCGTGTACCTCGGATCGACCTGCCTCAGGAGCGCGGGAGGCGTGACGCCGCTCCCCATGCGATAGGCGCCGCCGCCGAAGCCGCCACCGTATCCGTCTCCGATGCCGGACCCCTCGCCCTCTCCGATACCGGTGCCGCTTCCCTGGGCTCCGAGCTGCTCCAGGCCCTCAAGGATCCCTTCCTGCGATGCATCATCGGGCGACATCGCCATCACGGGCGCGGTGACTTCCTGAAGCTCGCTTTCCTCTACGATTTCTTCCTCGTCCGGCTCTATCTCGGGTTTGTCCGGGGCATCGAAAACGAGCGCTTCCTCGGGCGTCTCCACCGCGACGGCGACCTGGGCCTGGTCTTCACCTTCGATCTTCTGAACCTGAGCGGGCTCCTCGGACTCCCCGCTTCCGCCGCCACCGCCGCCCGGTCCCGGCTCCGAGATGAAGATGAGGTTAGGAAGCATGACTTGTGTCGGAGGCAGTGGAGGCTCGGGCAACGAGATACCGAGCATCAGGAACAAGGCGACGATCGGGTAGGCCACGAAAGTGCCCAGTTGGATTCGGGTCTTGCGCCGGATCCCGCTCGGACCTCGGATTTTTCAGTCGGACAAAGATGGTGTCTTCATCATTGGTGCCGATCGGAGGCTCCACGAGCTCGCCGCTCACCGCGCTCACCATGTCCGTTGCGAGCAGCTCCGGGTGCTCGGTCAGCGAGTCGGGCCTTCGCATGAGCTCCGGATGGCGCATCACCAACACAGGGTGGAAGGCCAGGAGCCACATCCTGACGACGGTGTCGTCCGCGAAATTGAGCGCTTTACGGGCGAAAATCAGCGCCTTTTCGGGAAAACTGGTCGGCCTGGTGGGACTCGTCCGCTTGGTTTGGCTAGGTTGGCTCAAAATGACGCAAATCCTCGTTTGAATTGTCCGCCGAAGCCGGGTTGGATGCAAGAGAGCTTCATCACAGTCCACCTTTATCTATTATTGATTGAGCCGCGCCAGCCAGTTACCATCCGTCGCCCGCATGAATGACACCGACTCATCGCCTGTTCGACTTTCGATCGAAGACGGAATCGCCTGGGTGACGTTCGATCTTCCCGGGGAGAAAGTGAACAAGCTCTCCCGAGGGTACTGTCAAGTTGAGGCATTCAGGGCCGATCCGACCCCAAGATGTTGGCAACTCGGCGCGCTCGAGCCCCATTATCTAGCGGTCCGGTCCGAGCTCGAGACCTCAACTTGACAGTACCCTGTCGTGCATCGTGTAAGGGATCCCCCCGATGCCCAGCCCCGATTCACGCAGGCC
This sequence comes from Candidatus Marinacidobacterales bacterium, assembly GCA_965237685.1. GTDB lineage: Bacteria > Acidobacteriota > Vicinamibacteria > Marinacidobacterales > SMYC01 > CBDEGF01. Next base: position 95,100 of record CBDEGF010000001.1, on the reverse strand, counting down.
CGCAAAGGGCATCCAATCGACGCGAAACGCGGTGTGGTCGTTCACCATCACGGCCGCGGCGTCGAGGCGGCGCGCGGCGCGCACCGCGGAGTCGAGATCGCGCGTGAAGACCGAGGCCTGAAAGGAATGCGGCAGGTCGTTTGCTTGAGCGATGGCGTCGTCGATCCGATCGTAGGGCGTCACGCAGATGACCGGACCGAAGACCTCCTGCGTCATGACGCGACTCCTGGCCGGAGCATCGAACAGGACCGTGGGTGAGTAGGTCGTCGCCGAGGTCGCTTCCCCTCCGGTCAGGATCTCACCGCCGCCGTCCATCGCTTCGAGGACCCATCCGCCGACCCGCTCGACCTCGGCTCCTCGGATGAGCGGCCCCACGTCGGTGCCAGCATCGGTCGGATCGCCGACGACCATCGCCCTCGCGGCCTCGACCAGGCGCGCGGCCAGGTCGCGCGCGATCGAACGCTCGGCAAAGACCCGCTGGACGGAGACGCAGACTTGGCCGGCGTGGTAGAAGCCCCCCTTGGCGAGCAGCGGAACCGCGTCGTCGAGATCCGCGTCCGCGGTGACGATCACCGGAGCCGCGCCGCCGTGCTCCAGAGCGCAGCGAGCACCGGGCGCGAGCTTCGAGCGGAGCATCCATCCCACGCGCGCGCTGCCGATGAAGCTGAAGAAGTCGACGCGCGAATCGGACACCATGGCTCCTGCGACATCCAGGTCCTCGACTAGAAGCGCCTGCCCCCATTCGGGCGGCAGGCCAGCCTCGTGCAGGATGGAAACAACACGCCAGCAGGAGAGTGGCGTCGCCTCGGCCGGCTTCACGATGAAGGGACAGCCGGATGCGACGACCGGGCAGACCTGGTGCACGATCAGGTTGATCGGATGATTGAAGGCGCTGAAGGCGAGCACGACCCCGATCGGCTCGTGATGGGTGAAGGCGATGCGCCCGGCCGAGCCGGGATTGATCCCCATCGGGATGCCGGTCCCCCGCTGGGTGCGCAGGTACTCCGTGCACTCGCGCACGCCATCGATCGCTCGGTCGACCTCGACGAGGGAATCCCTCAGTGGCTTGCCTCCTTCGCGGGCCGCCTCGCGCGCGAGCTCCTCGCGCCGCCCCTTCATGATTCCGGCCGCACGGTCGAGGATCTCGATCCGCTGAGCGGGGCTGAGCCAGGCATCGCGGTCGCGGAAGAGCGCGTGTGCGGTCGTGAAGGCAGTTTCGACTGCGTCGCGATCGCCGGTGTCCACGGTCGCGATCGGGGTGTTGTCGAAGGGAGCGGTCACCGTTAGCGGCTCGCCGGTCGCCATCGCACCCGGCGCCATCAAGGAGAAGTGCTCTACCATTAATCAGATCCTGCACGAGAGCTTGCCGAGCTTCTCGGTGAGCTTCATGTTCTCGGAGTAGTCGACCGGACAGTCGACCACCGCCACCGTCTCGTCGGCCAGCGCCTGCTTCAAGGTCGGAACGAGATCTTCAGCGCTCTCGACACGGTAGCCCTTGGCGCCAAAGGACTCGGCATACTTGACGAAATCGGGATTGCTGAAGTCGATGTGGCTCGCGCGCCCGAACTTCCGATTCTGGTGCCACTCGATCAGCCCGTACTTGCCGTCGTTCCAGATCAAGACCACGATCGGAGTCCCGATGCGAAGCGCCGTCTCGATCTCTTGTGAGTTCATCATGAAACCAGCATCTCCCGTGACGGCGACCGCCTTCCTGTCGGGATGGACCAGCTTGGCTGCGATGGCGCCCGGCAAGGCGATCCTCCATCGCGGCGAAGCCATTTGAGATGATGCAGGTGTTCGGAGCCTCGGCTTCGTACATGCGTGCCATCCACATCTTGTGGGCACCGACGTCGCTGATCACGACGTCGTCCGCATCCAGTGCCTGTCGAAGGTCCCAGACGATCCTCTGGGGCTTCACAGGGAAGCTCGGATCGCCTGCGAACGCTTCGAGCTCTTCCACGATGGTCTCGCGGAGCGCCGTTACGGGCGAGCACTCCGAGGCGGCCGCCTCAGAAGCGATGGCTGGAAGAGAGAGCGCGATGTCTCCGACTACCCCCACCTCGAGAATGTAGTGCGCGTCGACCTCGGCCGGAGAGGCGTGCACGTGGACGATCTTGCGATCGCGCGTCGGATGCCACGTGCTGGGGTGATACTCGACCATGTCGTAGCCAACGCAGACGATGACGTCTGCCCGGTCGAAGCCGCAGCTCACGTGGTCGTGCGCTTGCAACCCCACGCTCCCGAGGGAGAGCGGATGCGAGAAGGGAATCACGCCCTTCGCCATGAAGGTCGTGGCGACAGGGATGTCCAGCCGTTCCGCAAAAGCCACTAGCTCGGTCGAGGCGTTTCCTCGAATGACGCCGTTACCGGCCAGGATGATCGGACTCTTTGGCCTTGGAGATGATCCGAGTAGCCTGGCGGACCTTGTCCGGATGCGGAACGGGTTCCCGTGCCGTCTGGACCTTGAGCGGTTCCGAGGCATCGAGGTCAGCCTCTGCGACGTTCTCCGGCAGCTCCAGGAAGCTGAGCCCGGGTTTCTCCGCCTCGACCTGCTTGAAGGCCTTCCGAACAACCTCGGGGATTATCTCCGGCTCGCGGATCTCGACGCTGTACTTCGAGATCGGTTTGAACAGCTGCACGAGGTCCACGTGCTGGTGGCTTTCTTTGTGCATCCGCAACGTGTCCGCCTGTCCGGCGATCGCGACCACCGGCGCACCGTCCATGTTCGCGTCGGCAACGCCCGTGACGAGGTTGCAAGCCAAACATGTCGCGGAGGAAGTCAGGGACGTTGCCGGAGAAGTCCGACGCCGGCCACTGGACGAACAGAAAGAAGACCGCGACCGATGCGAGAGCCGACATCATGCCGAGTGCTGACTGGACGATCTTGCCGCGGCTTCTTCCCTTGCCGGCAAAGATGGCGACCGCGGCACCGGCGAGTCCGCCGGCGTACAGGGCGAGCCAGGCGAGGAAAGCCACGACGATCGCCAAGCCTATGGAGGCAAGCACCAATACATAGAAGAAAATCGGCAACCCAATGAAGAAACTCGCGACATGCGCCAGTAGGTAAACGAGAAGGCCGCCGGCGGCGAGGATGACCGTACCCCCGGCGACGCCCGCGGGCACGCCGAGGAGGGCGCCAAACATCATCCAGGGATAGGCGGCGAAGGGCACTTTGCCGCTCGGCCGGTACGAGTCGTGAGCCTTTGGCAAGAGAGATTTCCAGCGCGCCAGCTCCGCCTCTGCGGAGGGTTTGGAGTCGACGGCGATAGGCATGGCTGACCCTCGAACAATGGGCATGGGCGGCGTGGCTTGTTCTCTGCAAAGCGGTGTTGGTCGGAGCCGGATTCCGCGGCATCCGCTTCACGCACAAAACGGCATGGGCTGCAGGTCCCAACATCGACCATACGAGAAGAGAGAGCCCGTCCGGTCAAAAAACTGCAGCCCTCTGCCGTGGACAGTTTACCCAGCCTCAGTGGATCAAGAGCTCCTGCTGCGCAACGAGTATCTCACTGCCGAGAACCGCATTCTTCAAAATCAGATCAGAGGACGCGTGCGGCTCCGCCGCGCTGTGGTTCAATGGCTACGCACGCAAACGAAATCAAGCGACCCCAGCTCGTGCCGAGCCAGCGGCAAGGTTGAAAATCGCGGTCGCCGCAGGATACGTTGTCGCAACACAAGTTATGATCTTCTGTCCGACTCCCTGCCCTTCAGCTTTGGTCTCTCGATCCCGAGCTTCTGGCCCTCGTCTCGCGGGTGCTCGAGCTCGTCCCTATTCTATTGCTTCTCGTCGCCGAGATGCCCCTCCGTGCGGCGGCCGCCGGAGCGTCGCACCGTCCGGTGGAGGGAAGGGCTCGCGACCGTGAAACGGCTGATCTGCGTCGGGAGTTTAGCCCTCGCCCGGCTCGTCTCGGCGCAAGGCGCGCCACCACTCTCGAGTTCAGCTTTTCCAATCCTGGAGCGCGAAGCCAGGGGCTCGGGGGAGCCTTCGTTGGGCTCGCAGACGATGCCACCGCGAGCTTCGCCAATCCGGCGGGTTTGATCCAACTCACCCGTCCCGAAGTCTCCGCCGAGGGACGCCTCTGGAGCTTTTCGACTCCCTTCACGGTGGGTGGTCGACTCAGTGGGGCGGCGACCGGAATCGGCCTCGATCAAACGAACGGACTCCGAACCGACAGCTCCTCCGCTGATTTGAGCGGCCTCTCCTTTCTCTCCTTCGTCTATCCCGGAAAGGATTGGTCCATCGCTTTCTACCGTCACCAGACCGCCAACTTCGAGGCCCGCTCGGAAACGCAAGGTTTCTTCGCCGACGAACCTGATCTGCCGCTGGTACCGCCGCGGGACTTCGATTTCCGTTCCGAAACCGATCTGGAGATTGTCAGTTATGGTTTCGCGGGCGCCTTTCGCCTTGCGGACAATTTCAGCCTGGGTGGAGGCGTCTCGCTCATGCGCGGACGTTTGGACCATGATGCGGAGTTCATCGCGCCCCTGCCCGAAACGCTTCCCGATGGGCGGTTCGGGCTCAATCTCTACGCGCCGACTGCGCTGGGTGCCACGAGCCGCACCCGCATGGATGGCAGCGATTGGACCTTCAACGCGGGCTTTCTCTGGAAGCCCACGCCCCAGTGGGGCTTGGGTGTAAGCGTCCGCTCCCACCATGTTCCCGATACGTCGCTCCCGAGGCATCCTTTGTGTGCTCGCCACTGGAGGCGGGGGACGAAGGAGGCAAGAGATGTCGAAGCGAAGGACAGCGGGGATATCGAAAGTGATAGGGAAGCGGCGCTGGGCAGAGGCGGATGCGCGGAATGTTGTGTCGTCATGGCAGCGTAGTGGGAAGCGTGTCTCGGAGTTCGCCAGGGAGTACGGGTTGACCTCCCAGCGGCTGGTTCGGTGGTCGGAGCGACTGCAAGGCGGGTCGAGGGGGAGTGTACGGTTTCATCCGGTTCGCCTGGTGGGAGGCGAGCGAGAAGGCGAGCGAGGAGGCGAGAGGGACGCGATCGAGGTGGTGTTGTTGGACGGCAGGCGCGTACGAGTGCGTGAGGGGTTCTCATCTGAGGAGCTGGGTCGGGTGCTCGAAGTTCTAGAAGGTCGAGCGTGATGTGGATGCTCCCATCGTCTGTGAGGATCTACGTTGCGGCGGAGCCGATGGACCTGCGTCGCGGCTTTGACGGGCTGGCTGCAGCGACGCGGAGTGTGATCGGTCAATCGCCCCTGAGCGGTCATCTGTTCGTGTTTCTGAATCGGCGTCAGAATCGTGTGAAGATCCTCGCTTGGGATCGGACGGGGTACGTTTTGCTGTACAAGAGGCTGGAGCGAGGGACCTTTGAACTGCCGACGTCACCGCGTCCGGGTGATAGGCACGTTGAGTTGGACTCTGGCGAGCTGGGACTGATGCTGGAGGGGTTGGACCTTCGTGGCGCTCGACGCCGGAAGCGATGGTATCAGCGAGCTGAGGAGAAGAGAGTCGCCCTTCACGGTTGAAGGGCTGATTTTCTTCCCAAGAACGCAGCAGGGACTTGACTTTCTTGCTTTTTGCGATTAGTCTTAATCTTCTATATATGACTAAGACACGACTACTGCAACGGCTTCAAACCCTCGGCGAGAACGCTGTACCGGGCACGCTTACGGAGGTCATGTTTCGCTGTGGTAAAACCGCCTGCGGGTGCCGAACCGACCCGAATCGTCTCCATGGTCCCCACCTGTACCTGAAGTTTCGCAACGAGGAGAGTCGGTCGACATCGCTGTACATCCCGCGAAGCCACGAACGGGAAGTTCGTCGTGGAGTCGAGGCCTGGTCGAAGATGCGAGAGGCGGTGGCTCAGTTGGGCAATCAGAATCGCAAGGGGCTAGCGAAACAGCTGCGTCAAAGGCGTAAGTAGTGAACACGAGCTCCGAATCGACCCAGTCGCGCCGAGAGGGCGCTGGCAGTACGAGGGCGCCCAACGCTCTGGGGCAGATTCGGGATTCGGCCCGAAGTCTAGCAAGCGAGGGCAAGACGGAGGAAGCGTTCGACCTGCTGGTCTCGGCGCTGGATGCGGTGTTGCGCAAATCGAGAGAGCTGGAGCTGATGGTGTTGAAGCTTCAGAGGGAACGAGTAGGCAAGCGCTCCGAGAAGGTGGACCCCGGACAGCTCCAGCTGATGTTCGAGCAGCTGATGAGCCAAAGCGGTGGTGAAGAGCTGGAGCCGGAGCTCGACCCACAAACCGAGGCTCGGGAAGACGCGGAGCTGGAACAGCAGATCGAAGAAGCGAAAAAGACTCGGCCACGAGGCAAGGGCAACAAACCGCGCCGCGAAACAATCCGAACGGACGGGATCGAACGCCAGGTTCACTTGCGCGAGATACCTGAAGAGGAGCGGGGCTGCTCTCGATGCGGCAAACTCAAGAAGCCTCTCGGTAAAGACGTCCGACGGAGGCTCGAGTACGTGCCGGGGCACTTCATCGAGCATGAGTACCATCTGGAGAAGTACGCCTGTGGGAAGTGCCGGGAAGGCGTCACGAGAGCCGAGGGCCCGGCCCCGGTGATCGAGCGGAGCAGCGCTGACGCCTCGCTTTTAGCTCATGTGGTGGTGAGCAAGTACGTAGACCACGTTCCCTTTCACCGTTTGCATCGTATCTACGCCCGTAGCGGCGCGGGGATTGCGGTCTCCACGATGTCGGATTGGGTGGGCGAGGTGGCAAACCTTGTGGAGCCGCTTGTGGACCAGTTGGAGAAGCGGGTCCTGAAGGCCGATGTCATCCGAACCGATGCCACCGGAGTGAAAGTGCTCGATCCGCAAAGCGCGGAGAACATCGAGCGAGGCACGATGTGGTGCTACATGGGCGACGACCGAGACGTGGTGTTTCGCTACGCGCCGACGGGCGAAGGAGCGACGGGTCCGTGGGAGTTTTTGGCGGGCCGCACGGGATACGTGCAGGCCGACGCCGCGAGCGTGTTCGATCGCGTGTTTAACGGCACGGTGGCCTCCGCGGAAGAAGTCGGTGCTGGGCGCATGCACGACGAAGGCTGGTTGCCCTCAAAGACATGGACTGCCGCGTCGCCTACCCGCTCAAGCTGATCGCAAGGATGTATCGCATCGAACGCCTGGCCGATGCGAGGGAGCTGTCGGTCGACGAGCGGACGCTACTTCGCAAGGAGCGCTCGGCGTCGGTACTCGAGAAGCTGAAACGGTGGTTTGTGCTGACGCATCGAAGCGAACCGCCCAGCTCGGACCCTGCCATGGCCACGGGTTACCCACTCAACCGCTGGACCGCTCTCACTCGCTTCGTCGACGATGGACGCTTAAGCCTTGACAATAATATCTGTGAGCAACAAATGAGGGCCATCGCACTCGGTCGACGCAACTATCTCTTCTGCGGTTCTCACGACGCCGCGCGACGCACCGCCGTTCTCTACAGCCTCATGCGCACCTGCGCACAGCACAACGTCCCGCCTCTCCCGTACCTCACTGACGTGCTCCGCAAGCTCGCCGACGGATGGCCACAAAAACGCATCCACGAGCTTCTACCCGACCGCTGGCAGCCTACTCCCGCCTCCACCCCTTAGCAGTTCCCGTGCCATAAACCCCCTATTCCGGGGCGAATGCGTCATGGGGACACCGGACGCATACGCTTGGGCGGCTTTTTTCGTCTCGGCCCTACGTTCGCGCTGAGCGCTGAGGATCAAGCGGGACCGGCGTTCGATCGAATCCCTTTCGACGATGAGTTGCTAGTACCTGAGGCGGAAGGGTCGGTCAGTCTACCCCACGTCTTTGGTGTCGGCGCTGCCTTCAAGTCGGAAAGTGGAGCCCTCACCGTCAGCTTCGAATGGGACCACGTCGGGTACAGCAGGTTTCTGGAAACGTTCATTCTCGAGCCAGCAGTGGCGGATGAGGGTCAAGTGGAGCAGCGGGATGGAAACGAGCTTCACATCGGCCTCGAGTATGCCTTCATCACCCGATCGCCCCTGGTGGCGCTGCGGCTCGGCGCCTGGCTCGATCCCGATCATCGCTTTCTCTGCGTCGAGGAAAGAGATCTGTTGTGCCAGGCGCTTTTTCGTGGCGGCGATGACGAGCTGCACGTCGCCATCGGCCTCGGCATCGCGTTCGCGCCCTTTCAGCTCGACGTCGGCCTCGACCTTTCCGAGCTGGTCGACACGCTCTCTGTTTCGGCGATCATCAGCTTTTAGGAAGAGAGCCGTCAATGAGGTGTCGGTTTGAACGGGGGAGGATCGTGTAGGCATTCCTCTTGAGGCGTTTCGAGTACCGCTGCCTCGATTTCGCGGACGCTGGAGAAGAACCTCAAGGTCGATGTCGGGCGTGAAGCGCATCTATGAATGCTTGAAGCTCGCGCCGCTTACTCTCGTCGAGATCCTGAAACTGAGCTCCCATGCCTCGCGGGCCTTGCTCGTAGGGTCAATAAACTCGAACGCGCTCCGCACAGCGGTTTCGGCGGGCGCGGTCTTTGTTGTTCCCTGCCAGCGAAAAGACGGACCGAGTGGCCAGGGAAAACGATCTCGCGGCTTTTCTGCTCGTCCGAGGCTACCTCGAAGGCCAGCTCTGAAGCTCCGGCGCGATCCCGGTTTGCGGTGCGTTTCGCGCACGGCCGAGATACTGTTCCCGTCTGGTCAATACACCCGGGCGCGCTCCCGCAGGTCAGTTTGCATTCACACCGACGGCTTCCCTCCGTCCAGCCCAGGTCGAACCTGATCGAGAACCTGTACGGAATCCATCCGAAGCCGCCTCAGCAACGCCAGCGTCTCCTGAGAGTCCGTCGATGTGTCGTGGAGCGGGGCGCTGGTCATGCCATCTTGCCCTTGAATGAACCGCTCGAGTGCAGCAAATGCTTCGCTGTCGCGCATCTGCTTCCGCGGGTGCTTCATCATACAGGCCGATGCAGCATCCAGCGGCCCGCCGATGTTTCGGTCGAGTGCCAGCTTGGCGCACCGGATGGCGTCGATCACCACACCCGCCGAGTTCGGCGAGTCTTCAACGGAGAGCCGTGCCTCGAGGTTCATCGGAACGTCGCCGAAGCCGCGCCATTCCATGCGAAGAAAGCAGACCTTGTTGTCGTTCTGCCAGGGCACGTAGTCGGAGGGGCCGATGTGAATGTTCTCGTCCGCGAGGCGTTGGTCGAGCTGAGACTGCACCGATTCCGTCTTTGAGACTTTCTTGGTCACGAGTCGGGTCTGTTCCAACATATTCAGGAAGTCGGTATTGCCGCCGGTGTTGAGTTGGTAGGTACGCTCGATCTTCACGCCACGGTCGCCGAGTGTGCGCGTGATGATTCGGTGCAAGAGCGTGGCGCCGAACTGGCTCTTGATATCGTCGCCTACGATCGGAAGCCCTTTCTTCTCGAACTCCTCGGCGAACTCCGGGCGAGAGGCGATGAACACCGGCACGCAGTTGACCATGGCGACACCAGCGTCGAGGCACGCCTGCGCGTAGTGACGCACGGCCTGCTCCGAACCTACCGGCAGGTAGCAGACGAGGATCTCCGCGCCGGATGCCTCGAGCGCTTCCAAAACATCAACGGGCTCGGCGTCGGACAGACGAAAGGCCCGGTCGTTGGGATAGCGATCCATGTGACCCGCAATTCCGTCCAAGACGGGCCCCATCTGGACAGTGACACTGGTCTCGGATAGCTCCCGTTGGAACACTGTTGTGCAGTTGGGATGGGCAAAAACGGCCTCATGAAGGGGTCGCCCCACTTTTCGCCGATCCACATCGAATGCAGCAACGACCTCGACGTCCTCGATTCGGTAGCCACCAAGTTCAGGATGGATTAGCCCGGCAGCTTCCAAGGGATCGTGGTGCCGATAGTACTCGAGTCCCTGAACCAGGGAGCTGGCACAGTTGCCGACGCCCACGATTGCAATTTTGATTTCACTTTTCACGAATGCTCCTTCTCCTGTGAGGCGGTCGCCTCGGATGTTCGGCTAGCGGTCTCATGCTCTTGAGGCGTCGCCGTAATGGCCAAGATACGCGCTCGGTCGGCCACGCGAACTCCCGCGAGATCCGCTAGCTCGTTGAATCTGGGGACATCGATATTTCCCCGATGGAGTGCACTGGCCGCCAGCGCCACCAGTCGAGAACAAAGGGAGTCCATCTCATGGAGGGCTGGCGGTAGCGCAAGCTCACTTTCGATTGGCGTATGCTTTTCACTTTGCAACACCGTTTCTAGTTGATCGAGTTCCCGGTCCGTCAAGAGCCGGAGGTTCCTCAAACGATGCGCAGCCACTCTAGAGCTCGTGCCGTAGTAGTGAGCCGTGCGTAGGACGTCCGCCAAGGTGATCGGGTGACAACCCTTGCGCTGGCGACCATCCACCCGACGGCTCTCGCCCATCTTGTCGCGACCGTCGCCCTCTGAAAACACGGAGAGCACCGTGGGACCAGCGCGTCCCAATGTCTCTTTGCCGAGGGTCTCCACGTATCGACGCAGGCCATGCTGGGGAATCAGAAGGCCGCTTGCGAAAGCGTCGGCCCTCAGCTCCGCAAGATCAGGCGCCACGCCAGAAATGCATACGCGCCACGGCGCTTCGGTATCGAACAAGAAATGGGCAAGTCCGTGTGCGTAACTGAAGCGGCGGTGCTCGAGACTAAGATTCTCGTCGACCACAACGAGAAGCCCGTGGTCCGGGTGAGCGATCGAAATCGAGATGATTCCTTTAGGCAGAGTGGCCTTGGCCGAACGAACGCCCGACGTCATGAGCAGTTCGTCGACGAAACGGACGGGCCCCTCTCCAAGTGCCAGGCGGCGCCGCTCATCCTCCGCAATGCGATGTCCTTGCTCCGCCGCTTGCCACGGCGTATTTGCGCGCCCAATTCGGTACAAAGGAAGCGGGTGTGCAAGGGCGTCGATCTCGAGTCTTGCTTCCAGTTGGGTGAGAGCTCTCGCCATCGCGCACACACCGGCGAAGGAGCTCGGCCCCTGAACTTCCGCGAGATCAGGATGAGAGCGGAACAGCTCGGCAACGCCATCCGCTTCCTTGTCGTCGGTATCCCGGGGCAGGAGCTCGCTGGGGCTACAGCCATAGAAGGCAGCTAGCCGGCGCAGGTCTTCAGCCTTCAAAGATCGCCGCCCTGTCTCGATCTGGGCGACGGTGGCTCGCGATACACCAAGCTGAGGTGCGATGTCAGCCTGAGTGAAACCGCGTGACGTCCGCGCTTCCTGGAGAATACTACCGATATCTTTCGGCTTCTCGGCCATGTCTGGTCTCCCCCCTCCTTCTCAGGGAGCCGTACTCTAACACGGCGTCAGATGCTCGTCAACAATGTTAGATATTTTTACATCCTGCCGCCAACGGCCCTCAACGGTGGCCTAATCACAGCCTCTGTGAGTCCGCTGTGGGCGGGCGCGGAGGTTTGGGTTCTACGATTGACCCGCGTGGGCGAGGCGGGCGAGGATGGTGCCTGTCCCCATCCGGGCCCAGCGACGCTTAGCCCTCGCGGGAGACCGCTTTGCCCGTCTGGGCTCACGGGCCGCATCCGGGCCGCGAGGAGCGCATCCTCGCCGACCGCAAGCTGGCCAAGGCCGGGGGGGCGCAACCTTTTCGTGATCTTGATCATTTTTCTACTAGAAATGTTCTCTTGACATAAAAGGAAAAATGAGGTGTCCTTCACAATCCTAAATAAAGAAAACGGTCGCAGCTAAGCGGCCGATGGAGGGACACCTCAATGAAAAGCAGTATCACGCGGGAGGAGTTTAGTAAAGAAGTAAGTCGTCTATCCGAGGAGTTCGCGGAGCAAGTGTGGCAGGCGGTCGTGGAAGCGGAAGCTGATGTCGAACGGTGTGACGAGTGGATGCGGGTCAAGGGCAGCGAATACCTGCGTGAGGTACTGGGCAAGGCGCTCAGCCAACGCTCGGAACGACTCGGTGTGTCAGGCGCATGCGAATGCGGCGCGTCGATGGAGTTTCGACAACATCGAGCGTTCCGGGTGCACACGGTACTGGCGGGTCGGGATGTGGAGCTGAGTGTGGTTTACGCTCAGTGCTGTGAGTGTCGTCAAGGCAAGTATCCGCTGCTGGAAGAGATGCGGGTGGACCAGGAGGGATTCACGCAAGCCTTACAAGAGTTGTCGCTGTTGGCAGGAGTGATCGAACCCTACCGCTCGGCGAGCGAGCAATTGCTGCGAAAGTTCACCGGGGTGGTCGTGAGCTCCGAGAAGATTCAAAGCTTGGTAGGCGCCGATGGGAAAAAGGCGGAGGGTTTTTCGAAAGAGCCTGCGAACGAGGTGGAAGCTGGAACGGGCAGACGCCATAAGGGACCGCTGTACATAGGGATAGACGGCGGGATGGTATTCGTGGACGGCCGCTGGCAGGAAGTCAAGCTAGGCTGCCTTTATACCGAGCAAGGGCGTGTGCAGAGCAAGCTCGGACGCGGAGAGTTGACCGAACGACAGGTCGTAGGGGTTCGAGGTAGCCCCGAAGCACTCGGCGAGGTTTTGTGGCCTCGCTCTTGCTCAATGGGGGCGGAGTCTCGCAAGGTCGTCATCCTGGGTGACGGTGCGCCGTGGATTTGGAATCTTGCGGAGGAGCTGTTCACCGATCGAGTCGAGATCCTTGATTGGTATCACGCCGACGAGAATATCAGCCCTGTGGCACGGGTGGTTTTCGGCGAAGGCACCGACGAAGCCGCACAGTGGCGCAAATCGCAACTCGACCGTCTATACGAAGACGCCGTGGATGAGGTGATCGAGGGTTTGCGGTTTCTGAAAAAGCGTCATCGTTCCAAAGACGAAGAGATCGACAAGCTCACCGGCTACCTCGAGAGAAACGGGCATCGAATGAAATACAGAACGTTTCGACAAAGCGGCTACTACATCGGCAGCGGTGCCGTGGAAAGTGCCGTGAGCCACGTTATGCAACAAAGGATGAAGCGAGTCGGGATGAGATGGCACGCCGCTGGGGCCGATGCAATGCTCGCACTGCGCTGTGTCTTCCGAAGCACGGGCGCCTGGGATTCGTTCTGGAACTATCGAAAACAGGTCGCATGAACGGAAGTCGATTGCGCCCAGGCAATCCGAACAATAGATGATACGGGGAAGAAGCGGTACACTCGAAGGATGTCCAGACCACTCCTCCTGGTCGATCAGTCTAGAGGGTGATCCGTTCGCGACGAAGGAACTCGGGGTCGAGTGCGTCCCGGCTGAGCGACAGGAGCTTGTTCTCGAGGCTGTCCACGACGAAGGCATCGATGCTCTTTTCCTCCGCCGGCCCCACCTCGTTGAACTCGATCCCCATGCGGTAGCGAAAGCTCCCGTCTGCCGCTCCAGAGTCGCTCCGCCAGCGGACCTGTCCGGTGGTGGGGAGAATGCTCTGCCCCCGGCTGACGTTGGCGAGGTGCAGAGTGAGCTCGGCGCCGACGTCGCAATCCTCGTCCCAGAGAAGCAGGACGCCCCCGCAGCTGAGGTTCCCCAATTTGGCACGGTGGATGTTGCTCTCGCGGTCCACCACGATCTCCATCTCCGTGCGCACGCGGAGGCGGTTTCTGGTCGTTACCGTCTCGCGAATCTCGGCAGCGGTGAACCGACTCGCCGGCTGAGCGCACAGACCATCCTGCGCCATCAAAAACTCGTAGAACTTCATCAACTCCGCCCAGCGTTTTTCGCCCTCGGCAGCAAGCCGACCTCCCGCTAGGGTCTTCGCGGCGTTGAGCGCGGCGAACTCCTGGATCAAGTCGAGAAGCGTCCTCTTCATTTTGCTTATCACATCGTAAAGCACCCTTGTCCCGACGGCAAGACAGACCGAGCTTTAGCCCGAGCCATTTGGAGATCGCGCCCGGTCGTGGGAAGCTGGTGTTCGTCCGCCGCCAGGAGCATCAGCAGCATGTCGAGACCACTGATCCTGATCATCCTCGCTCTGACCGGGTTCGCAGCGATTGCCTCGCCGGCGAAAGAGGTCGTGCATCCCTCGATCCATCCGTTCGCGGACTCGCGGCAAGTCGGTCGTCCCATCGTCGAGGAGCTGGGCGAAATGCGCGTCTCGTTCCGGGACGAAGGCCGGCGGGTGCGCCGCACGCTCGAAGGCCGGTTCTGGAGCCTCGAATACGAGACCGACGTCCCCGGCTCGAACGGAGAGCCGGTCTCGAGCGAGGTCATCGTCGACCATTTTCAGAGCGAGGTCGAGCGGCTCGATGCCACGGTTCGCCGGGAGGACGACAACCGGCTGCTGTTCAGCTTCTCGCGCAGCGATGGAGGAGAAACCTGGTGCCGCGTCTGGGCGACGGGCGGTTCCTATACGCTCGAGATCGTCGACGTCGACGTTCCGCAGGGAGTGACCACGCCAACGGGCGAGACGACCGCCCCGCCGGATGCGACGCGGGAAGGCGCATCGCCGAACCCCGCCGACGGCGAGGAACCGGACCTCCTGGCGACGATCTACTTCGCTGACGCCAGTGCATCGCTCCGGCCGGGGGCAGGTGCCAAGCTCGACCAGGTCGCGCAGAAGCTGCTCGACCGACCGACGCTACGCGCGGAGATCCACGGTCATCGTGACGCCGGCGAGACAGCCGCCGAGATCTCCGATCAAAGGGCACTTGCGGTGGTGAACGTGCTCATTCTCTACGGCATCGACGCCGCTCGACTGGAAGCGAAGGATTTCGGTGCGAGCCGGCCCCTCGCCCACAACCCTGCCGATGCCACCGAGAACCGACGCGTCACCGTGTTCGCATTTCGATAGACACATACGGCACCAGCACCAGCAGACCGATCACCACCGCGCCTAAGGCGGCGATGAGAACCGCCGCCGCGGCCACGTCCTTGGCTTTCGCGATCAGTAGGTGACGCTCCGAGTTCACCGCGTCCGCGAGGAACTCGAGCGCCGTATTCAGTCCTTCGGCAAGCCAGACAATCGTGATCGCTGTCGCGAGCCAGAGCCAGTCCGAACGACCCACACCCAGATAGAGTCCAGCGGTGATCACCAGGACGGTGGCGAGCAGATGGATGCGCGCGTTCGTCTGCGTGGCAACGAGCGTCCCGATCCCGCGGAAGGCGTTTCGAAAGCTCGCGAGCCTTTCACGAAACATTGCTAGTGAAAGAGACGGAAACGAATCAGGAAGGAAGGAGCACCCGAGCTCAGTACCAGGCTCGGGACTGCGTTTCCGTGTTTCCCGAACCTGGTACCGAGCTGTTCAGGGGTACAGGCATTATTGTAACCAAGAATCAACCAATTTGCTCCCAAAAATGTCGTGATCCGGATCATGCGAGGTAGGGGATCGTCTGTGGACCTCGAGGAAGAACACAAAGACGCGCGTCGGCTCCACGATCGTCGAGCTCCTCGCGCACGACGCGCGCCACGTCGTCGACCGCCTCGAAGTGTGCAGCTCGCAGTTGATCCCGGGACAGGTAATCGGAGCGCACCATGACCCTCGCCCGCTTCTGGATCAAAGCCTGAACTTGCACGTTCCACTGGTCGGGAACGGCGAATCCGGGTTGGTTGACGAGACGGAGAAGATCCTCCGGCGAGGATCCTCGCTTCAGAAGGTCGGCGTAGGCGCCGTGATCCGGCAGCCCGTCTCGACATTCGGCCACGCACAGGATGAGACCGTCCTCTTTCACGATCTTAGCGGCGGCCGACATCCCTTTGATAGCCTGGTAAAGATTCTGGTCGAGCGGGAACCCGGAGTTCGTCGTCACCACGACGTCGAAGGGCGCATCTACGGCGCGCATCGCTTCGCGCCGGGAGTTCGCGCAGGCGAGTCGATGCTCTTCGAAGAGCTCCCCGGCAAAGGCCGCGGTAATCTCCTTTTCTCCGTTCAACGTCACGTCGAAAGCGAAGTCGACTCCCGTCATCCGCGCGATGTCCCGAACGTCATCGTGGATGGGATTGCCCTCCGTGACGCCCCAGGTGGCCATCGGATGCCCGACCCTTTCCGCGTTGTGGAGGATCATCGTGGTATCGAGCCCGGCGAGACCCGGTGCCACCATTTTGGGACCGCCGCTGAAACCAGCGAAGAAGTGGGGCTCGACGAACCCCGTGGTGATGCGAACGTCGGCTTCGACCCAGAGCCGGTTGAGCCAGACGGGAACCCTTCGGGAGCTCTCGCCCACATGCACGAGAGATTCGCGATCCCTCGCATCGTGGCTGATCACACGATAGCGACGGACGATGTCTCTCCCCAGCATGTGCTCGAGCTCGTCGTCCGTGTTGGCTCGGTGCGTGCCGGTCGCCACGAGAATGACGACGTTTTCCGGTCGCACCGTCGGCATCTCCTCGAAGAGGGCCTTCAGCATGAGCTCCCGGGGCTGGGCGCGCGTACCGTCGCAAACGGAGACGGCAACGGTTTGTCCGGGTCTCGCCAGATCGCGAACGGGCACCGCTCCCGATGGCTCGCGGAGTGCCCGCTGAAGCTCCTCCGATGGATTCGCGACACCGGGCGGATAGTCGGGCTCGATGACTGTCGTGCCGTGCTCAGGGAGGTCGACGAAGAGCCCGTCCTCCCCGTAGTCGAGGCGAACTCTCACGGCTCTCTCGCCAGAATCTCGAACAGGGTCAACAATTTTGAGCAAAGGCTCGTTCTCAGCATATGCTCCACCAGCGGCGATGTTAGGCCCGATCGTCGCGTGAATCAAATCGGGAGAAAAACATGAAACCCAGGCTCATCTGGACCGCCCTCTCCGTGTTCCTGCCGCTCACAGTCCTTGCACAACAGAGGCCGGAAGACCGCCGGCGCTTTTTCGACGAGAACGAGGTGACTACCGACGACCCCAGACGGATCCCCATCCCGCCCGGGCCGAGAGGACCGGACGGCAGCATCGTCCTGCGGGAAGGCCGTCTCTTCGATGGGACCGGCACGGCCACCCGGCCGGCAACGCTCGTCATCGAGCGCAACAAGGTAGTGACCGTACTCGAGCCGGGTGTCGAGGACTGGCCGGCAGGTGCCAGGGTGATCGATATCTCCGGACACACCGTGTTGCCGGGACTCATCGATTTGCACACGCACCTCGACTATACCGAGCCGGATGTGTCGATCGAGCAGGCGGTCAATCCCACGCACGCGACGCTGCGAGGCGTCGAGCGGCTTCGTTACTTCATCGAGAGTGGCATCACCAGCGTGCGCGACACTGGCTCCAAGTACGACATTCCGTTCCGGCTCAAAGAGTGGGTCGCGGCGAACCGGATCCCGGGGCCACGGGTCTTTGCCGCCGGCCAGCTCATCACCGCCACGGGTGGCCACGGCGCGGAAGGGCTCTCGCCCCGCACGCAGCTGTACGGCACCATTCGGGAAGCCAGTGGTCCCGACGACTGGCGCGAGGCGGTGCGAGAGAACTTCAAGAACGGTGCGGATTTCATCAAGCTCGCCAGCCACTACTCCGAAGAGGAGATTGAGGCTGCGGTGGACGAGGCCCACGCTCTCGGTCTGAGGGTCACGGTGGATGCCGAAACGTTCTACATCGGCTGGGCGGTCGAGGCGGGCGCCGACTGTATCGAGCATCCGCTTCCTCGTACCGATGAGGTCATCTCGATGATGGCCGCCCGGGGCGTGCACGCGGACCCCACCCTGACGACCTACGCGTATATCTTCGATCGTTCGGGCGGCTACCACGGCTCGACCTCCCGTCGATTCAGTTTTTCCAAGGAAGCCAACCTGGACGTGCTTCGCCGGATGAAGAAAGCGGGCCTCAAGATGGGCATCGGGACCGACCTCGTCATGGAGGCTTTCCGTTACCTCCCCAGCGCCTACATCACCGAGCTCGAGTGGTTCGTGAAGGGCGGATACACCAGGCCCGAGGTCCTGGTCGCGGCGACCCGGACCGGCGCGGAGATTCTGGGAATGGAGGACAAGCTGGGAACGCTCGAGCCGGGAAAGCTCGCCGATGTTCTGGTCGTCGAAGGACGACCGGACGAGAACCTGCGCGACCTGGAGCACGTTAACCTGGTCATTCGGGACGGCTACATCGTGGTCGAAGATGGCCGTCTCTTCGTCCCCCGCCACGAAGTGCTTCCCGAGCCGACGCCACGGGAGAGCGCCCGTTGAGACTCTGCCGCTTCACCGACGGCGAGGCGACCGGCGCGGGTGTCCTCGTCGACGATCGGATCGTGGGCATCTTCGAGCTCAACCGGGAGCTGGGCACGGCCTTTCCTACGAACGTCGACGACTTGATGAATCTGGACCACCTGGCGGCGCTCGCGGAGGCGTTGCCGAATCTCGCGGGCCCCGGACGAGACCCGAATTCGGTGCGACTTCTCTCCCCTCTCGAGCGTCCACCGAAGATCTGGAACATCGGACTCAACTACGTCGAGCACGCCTCTGACCTGGACGAAAAGAGCCCGGGCGAGCCGGCGAGCTTCATGCGTCCCGCCTTCTCCATCATCGGGCCGGGCGAGACGATTCACCTGCCGGCAGCCTCGGAACGGGTGACCGGTGAAGCGGAGCTGGCGGTGGTCGTCGGCCGCACGTGCCGGGACGTTTCCGAGGAGGAAGCAGGCGACTACATCGCGGGATTCGTGCCCGCCATCGACATGACAGCCGAGGACATCCTTCGGAGAAACCCCCGGTTCCTCACACGGGCCAAGAGCTTCGACACGTTTCTGAGCCTCGGCCCCTGCGTCGTCACCGCGGACGAGATCGGTGACCGCGATGCCCTGCGCCAGGTCCGGACGTCGACACGCCTCAATGGCGAAGTGAAGCGCTCCAACATCGTCTCCCACATGAGGCACGACCCGTACAAGCTCATCGCCTTTCACTCGCAAGGCATGACGTGGCTTCCCGGTGACGTCCTGCTCACCGGAACGCCGGGAGCGGTCGTTCTCGACGACGGTGATGTCGTCGCATCCGAGGTCGAAGGAGTAGGCCTGCTGGAGAACCCCGTCGCTCGCCCGTAGCATTCGGACGACGAAGAACGACTTTTGACGGGTTGAGTTCGCTCATCCGGATTCTAGTCGTTCTGTCATTGCGTGCGAGATGGCGACAATCTCCGGCTCATCAGTGCGCGCAAAGCGACAAAACAAGAGCGTAGCCAATACGAGGAAAGATTGAAGAAATGAGAAAAGAATACGACTTCTCGAAAGCTCGAAAGAATCCCTACGCAAAGAGGCTCAAGAAACAGATCACGATTCGCCTGGACAGGCCAACGATAGACTACTTCAAGGAGCTCGCGGATGAGATGGGCATCCCGTACCAGACACTCATCAACCTGTATCTCCGGGACTGTGCAGCCACTGAGCCGCTCGGCCCGGCCAGCTTGGCCAGTCCGAAATCCAGGATCTTCGCCGCGCCGTCTCTGGTAACGAGGACGTTGCTCGGCTTGATGTCCCTCAAGTCTCCTTTGGCCGAAAAGGCAGTACTGCGGATTCCTCCGCCTGTTCCTTCGGAGGGCTCGCAACCCGACGGCCGGGCTGCTGGTGCACCGGCACCTCGTCATCCCGGGCACACGCGTCACAGAAGTCGAGCCAAAGGTTGGTTGGGCGATGGCAGAGCCGACACGAATAGAACATGGCCACCTCCCCGGTGATCCCGCTCAAACGCTACGCGGGCAGGAACAAAGCTGCAGAGGGCGGTAGCCGGTGGGGCGGGCTTTCTGTCAGCCCAGCGTGAGGGGGCAGGTGGGGCGGGCCACGACTCCCCGAGTTGTCGTGACGTCTCTATCTACGCTAGCCCCGTTTTCCGCGTTCCGCAAGGGCTACGCGCGACCATGGCGACGCCCCTCGAGTGCGGAAAACGGGGCTAGCGCGCGGGAGTAACGGGATCAAACAGCCTCCGGGAAGTTGCCGCCCCCGGCCCGAGCGGTATAATAGGCCTCACGAGCGCCGTGAATGGGGTCGAGACCTCAGTCTTCCGTCCTTTCGGCGACCGGCTAAGCAGTTATGGACGCGCCACATCTGTCCGAATCCGACAGGCCGAGCTCCAAGTGGTTCTACGCGCGTGAGATGACGCTCGAGAACGGGCCGGAGTACTGGGCACTTTTCGTTCTGCCACTGTGGGCCGTCAGTGTGACACAGCTTCTGGCGGGGCTCGACGAGCCGCTCGTGCCGCTGCTCAAGTTCGTCGCCGCATCGGGGATCGCCGCGATCGCCTTCGTCGTCCTCCAGCGGCCGTCTCATATCCGCACGTCGGCTCGAGGAGTGGAAGTGAAGGGAGTCTTCGGGAGCTTCTTCTATACCTGGAGCGAGATCGATCGCTTCACCGTCAGCAACCCGAGAGAGCCGGTCAACGCCTACATCCTTCTCGCATGGGACGCCCGAGCGGCATCCAAGAAGCGGCGGCCGCGAGCGGTACCCCTCCCGCAAGTGAGCGGTCTGTCGCCCTCGGAGATCGTCGAGTTTCTCAACCTCACCAAAGGGGCGTTCGAGACGCGGGGAGCGTCCCTGGCCACCTGCTAGAGTGCTCTGGAAAGCGAAGACGAACCACGAAGAGCACGAAGTAAATCGTTCATGAACCCGACTCGGTAACTTCACCTGAGTAAGGAGGGCCTGGAGAGAGAATCGTCTGATACCTCTTGTCTATGCCCGCGCACTCAAGTGCAACTTCTCTGATGTTTTTCTTCGTGGCCTTCGTGATCTTCGTGGTTTGTCGTTTTTCAGCAGTGCTAGAGGTCCATCACGCTTCCTAGCCCCCGACGCTCCGCCTGCTCCAGAACCAGCGAGCCCACCGCCACGTCCTGGATGGCGTTGCCGACGGTCTTGAAGAGCGTGATCTCCTCCGCGCTCTCCCGGCCGGACTTCGTTCCAGCCGCCAGCTCGCCGAGCTCGGCCTGCACGTGATCCTCGGTGATGAGTCCATCGTCGCGCGGAATGATGAGATCTCCCGTCTCCGCCCAGCAGGCCTCGCGCGAGTCCGCAACCACACGCGCCCGCTTCACCGTCTCTGGCGGAATCTCCTGCATCTCCGGGGTGAAAGAGCCGATCGCATTGACGTGCGTGCCCGGCTTCAGGCTCTCGTCTCGAAACACCGGCGTTCGAGCCGTGGTCGACGTGCAGACGACGTCCGCTTCGGCGACGGCTTCCTCCGCCGTCTCGCAGATCACGATGTTCTTCGGAACCGGCGGCCCGTGCTCGCGCATCGCGGAGCGGAACTGCTCCACAACGTCTTTCCGGGGGTCGTAGAGGAAGACCTGCTCGATGGACCGCGCCACGCAGACCGCCTCCAGCTGCGTTCGGCCCTGAACCCCGGTGCCCAGGATGGCCGCGGTGCGGGTGTCCTCCCGGGCGAGCAGCTCCGTGGCGGCGCCAGAAGCGGCTCCGGTGCGAAGCGCCGTCAGGTAGGTGCCGTCGATGACCGCCGACGGACAGCCCGTCTCGGTGTCCACGAGCACGACCAGGGCGTTGATGGTCGGGATTCCCTTGTCGCGATTGTGAGGGAAAACGGACACGATCTTCACGCCCATCTGGTCGGTCTCTCCGAGATAGGCCGGCATAAAAAGGGTCACCCCGTTGCGCTTCGCGACTTCCAGATGACTCCGCAAGGGCGCGTTGGTTTTCCCCTGCGAGAGCTGCACGAACGCTTCTTTGACCGTCTCGATCGCCTGGGCCATGGAGACGGCGGCCTCGACGTCTTGTCGTGAGAGGATCCGAATCTTCATGGCGGGAATGTAACGGTTGTGGAGAGCCGGTGCAAACCATGATAAAAAGGAGCTCCTTTTGCCCCCGCCGGGGCCGAGCACGGAGAATCAGCCAGCAATGA
Source organism: Candidatus Marinacidobacterales bacterium (assembly GCA_965237685.1). Classification (GTDB taxonomy): domain Bacteria; phylum Acidobacteriota; class Vicinamibacteria; order Marinacidobacterales; family SMYC01; genus CBDEGF01. The sequence continues at coordinate 73,503 of CBDEGF010000001.1, read as the reverse complement.
TGAAACTCGAAGGCGTCTACACCGTCCTGCCCACGCCATTCGACGAGCAGGGCGAGCCCGATATGGAGAGTCTCCGGCGCACGATCGATCTGTTCATCGAGGACGGAGTCTCGGGCTTCACCGCCCTTGGGGTCACCAGCGAGGTGGCACGTCTCGCCGACCGCGAGCGGGATGGCATCCTGGACACGGTGATGGAGCACGTGAACGGCCGCGTGCCGGTTATCGTGGGAGCGACCGGCTCGGGACTCGATACCTGCCTCAACTTCTGCGCGGCTGCTGCGAAGGCCGGTGCCGCCGGTGTCATGGTAAGCCCGCCGCGCATGCCGAAGCTCAACTCGACTTACATCCGGCACCACTTCGCCACCATCGCCGAGAAGTTCGACTTCGCTATCGTGATTCAGGACTTCCCACCCATCTCCGGCTACCACATGGAAGTCCCGTTGCTGGTAGAGATGTGTCGGGAAATCCCGTCTGCCCGGACCATCAAGCTGGAGGACGCCCCCACGCCTTACAAGACCGCCCGCATCCGCGAGGAAGCCGACGGGCTCGACATCGGAATCTTCGGCGGGCTGGGCGGCGGCTACCTCATCGAGGAGTTGATTTCCGGAGCCACCGGGGCGATGACCGGATTCGCCTATCCTCACATCCTCGTCAGAATCGTGTCCTTGTGGAACGACGGAAAGAAGGATGAAGCGGCCGATTTCTTTTATCGCCACGCACCTCTCATGCGCTTCGAGTTCCAGGAGGGTATCGGCATGGCGATCCGCAAGGAGATGCTGCGCCGGCGCGGCGCTCTGGCGCATGCGGGGGTTCGCAAACCGGGTGCCGAGATCGACGGACCGACTCACGAGGCACTCGATCGGCTTCTGAAATGGCTCGGTATGGATTGACTGGCAAATGAGCGCCTTCGACACTCTCATCGCAACCTCCCTTCCCCTCGTCCCCAAACCGCTGGTGCGTGTCATTGCGCGCAATTACGTGGCGGGCGAGACTGTCGATGACCAGGTCCGCGTCACTCAAGAGCTCAACCGTGACGGATTCATGGTCGCCACCAGCATTCTCGGTGAGTTCGTCACACAGCGGGAGGAGTCGGAAGAGGCAGTACGCGACTACAAGACCTTTCTCGACAGAGTCCAGGAGCAGGGCCTCGATAGCAACATCCACGTGAAGCTGACGCACCTGGGGCTGAAGCTCGACAAGGAGTTCTGCTATCAGAACATGAGGGAGATCCTCACCCACGCCCGGGAGCTGGGAAATTTCGTCCGCATGGACATGGAAGACTCGCCCTGCATCGACGACACCCTCGAAACCTACTACCGATTACGGGAGGAGTTCGACAACACGGGCGTCGTCGTCCAGGCACGCATGCGCCGAAGTCTCGAGGATGTCCGACGCCTGGGAGAAGTCAAGGCCAACGTGCGCATCTGCAAGGGCATCTACATCGAGCCTCGTGAGATCGCCTACGTCGATCCGGAAATCATCCGCGAGAACTACGTGATGCTTCTGGACGAGCTCCTGAGCGCCGGATGTTACGTGGGTATCGCGACCCACGACGAACGGCTCGTCTGGGCCGCCTACCGCATCATCGAACGCCTGGACCTCGAGCCCTCGGAGTACGAGTTCCAGATGCTTCACGGCGTGGACCCTCAGCTCCGGCGCATCATCCGAAGCCGCGGACACCGCCTCCGCGTCGCCGTACCTTACGGCCCCAGCTGGTATCCCTACTCCATTCGCCGACTGCGCAAGAATCCCGCCATCGCCGGCTACGTTCTCAAAGCGATGCTCAAAGGCAATTAGACCCATGGCTCTGATCCTGAAAGAAACGGACGTCAAGCAGATTCTCACCATGAGCGACGGCGTGCGGCTCGTCGAAGAGTCGTTCAAACACTACGCCGAAGGTCGAACGACACTGGCGCCCCGGATGTTGATGAAGCTTCAGGGCGAAGCGGGGAACTTTCGCATCATGGCCGCGGTGGTTCCCGGGATGGGAGGCTTCGGCCTCAAGACCCTGACCGGAACGCCCGGAAAGAGGGCGCCCTCGAAAACCTACTTCGCCATGCTGTATTTCGATATAGACAGCGGTGCGCTCCTGGCGGTCATCCCGGCCACCCACATCACCGGGATTCGAACCGGCGCGGCCAGCGGCGTTGCAACGAAATACCTGGCCCGTGAGGAGGCGAAGAGCCTCGGCCTCATCGGCGCCGGCTTTCAGGGGCGCAACCAGGTGGCGGCGGTCCGTGAAGTTCGCTCCATCGAGCGCGTCACGATCTTCGATGTGTTTCCGGCGGCGGCGGAGAAGCTCGCCGGCGAGCTTGCGGAGGAGGGTCTAAAGACTACTGTTGCCTCCTCGGCGGAGGAGGCGGTACGGGGATCCGATGTGATCGCCTCCGCGACGACCTCGAAGGAGCCGGTCATTCGGGGCGAGTGGCTCGATTCGGGCGCACACCTGAACAGCGTCGGCGCCAATGCGCGGGTCAAGCGCGAGGTCGACTCCGAAGGCTTCCAGCGCGCCCGGGTGGTCGTGGATTTCCAGGAACAGGTGCTTCAGGAAGCGGGTGACCTCATCGAGGCCATCGAGACCAAAGCGATCAGTGAGAGCGACATCCACGCTGAGCTGGGCGATATCGTGGTCGGCAAGAAGCCCGGCCGCGAGAATGGCGAGGAAGTGACGCTCTTCAAGTCTGTGGGTGTCGCCATCGAGGATGTGGCCGTCGCCGCCTGGGTGTACGCGCAGGCGAGGGAGAAAGGTCTGGGCACCGACCTCGCACTTCAGGATTGAGCGATACCTGACGCCACATTCAAAATCAGGCAGGGGCAGGGGGAATGAGGGAATCCTCGGAACGACGCCGCGCGGGATCGGCTCGAAGAGCTGCTGTGCTCGACCAAAGATGGCGCTCGACCGGTGGAGTTGAGCGAGCCCAGGGCGGACCCTGAAAGCCCGCCCCCAGTCTCCTTTTTGCCTCAGCTGCCAGGACGCCCGCGAATCGTGAGGACTCTCCTCCGCGAGCTCACCATCTTTGCTGCATTTCTTCTGGGCGCCACCGTGTTCACGTTCCCCCTCGTCCTGAGGCTGGACCGGGCGGTAACCGACCTGGCGGACCCTCTTCTCGACGCATGGTCACTGGCATGGGTCGCCCACCAGCTGCCCAGGGACCCATTTCATCTGTTCGACGCCAACCGCTACTTCCCCGAGCTCGGCACGCTCGCCTTCAACGATCCGATGATCGGGCTTGCGATCCTCGTCTCTCCGATCCAGATCGTCTTCGACCACGCAGTGGTAACGCTGAACGTTGCAATGCTGCTGTCGCTGGCGTTGTCGGGCTATGGCGCTTGTCGTCTCGGTAGCTGGCTCACGCGCTCGCCCCTGGCAGGTTACGTTGCGGGAGCCGTCTTCGCCTTCAATCCGTTCCGGCTCGATCACTTGTCCCATCTCCAGCTCCAGACGGCCGGGTTCATCCCACTGCTCTATCTGTGCATCAGTCGCTACCTCGAGGGTGGTCAACGGCGTCACGCGGTCGGAACCGCAGTCTTCTTGTGGTTCGTGGCCGCCTCGTGCGCCTACTACGGCATCTTTACCTGGACGCTTCTCGGAGTCGCGATTCCCTACGAGATCTGGCGGACCGGTGCCTGGAAACGACGCCGGCGACTGGTCGGCCTGGCGTTCGCGCTCGTTGTGTCCGGGGCCGCGTACCTGCCCCTCGCCTTGCCTTTCATGAGGTTGCAGCGTGAGTTCGGTTTTCGGCGCCCCATCGAACGCCTTCAGCGATTCTCGGCGCGGCCGGGCGACTACCTGCGCTCCGGATCGCACCTTCATCAGTGGTTGGGTTTGAAGCCCGATTCTCCGGAGCGTACGCTCTTTCCTGGCATTCTCGCGGTCGGGCTGGGTGCGGTGGGAATTCTGAGAACGAATCGCCGCACCACTCTATACCTTCTCGTCGGTGGGACCGCTGCCCTGGCGAGCCTCGGTCCGAACTACGAGCTCTATCGACTTCTCTACGTTTTTGCGCCTGGAGTCAGCGGCGTTCGTGTACCGCCACGCTTCGCGATCTATGTTCTCCTGGCGGCGGCGATGCTGGCCGGGTGGGGCGCGGCAAACCTCCTGCGCCGGCTAAAAGGAAGAAAAGCCTGCGCTGTCGCCGCAATTCTGGTGATCTTCCCGCTGGTCGAATCGTTCGGGGGTCCCATTCCCTATGCCCGGGCGCCCGACGTACCCCAGGTCTACGAATGGCTCGCTCGACAGCCGGGCTCGCCCGCGAGCCTCGAGCTCCCGGCGGGCCGGCGGGCGAACCGCGATTTGCACCGCAACGCGCTGTATCTATACTGGTCGACGTATCACTTCAAGCCGATCGCCAACGGCTACAGCGCGCTCGTTCCTCCGGTCTATGGAGAGCTCGGCGCAACCATGGAGAGCTTTCCCGATGCGGCAGGAGTCGAGCTCCTGCGCCGGCTCGGGATCCGCTACGTCATACTTCACCGGGATTTCTACCTGCGGACCCGGGCGAGCGAGATCGAGAGCCGGGCCGACGCCCAACCCGGGCTCGAGCCGGTGCATCGAACGGAGAACGAGACCGTCTACGAAGTGACCGGCCTCCGCAGGTAGCGACTACGCTTGACGCGGAGTGGGCAGGCCAACATCTCCCGCGTGTCCCGACCGAACTTCGAGAGTATCCGGGACGAGAACGACGCTTTCTCGGGCGTTGTCGATGTCATCTTTTGCGATCTTCGTGTTTGGTTCCGTTGTTGCTACGCGGCGGGCAGCGTCAAGCGCACTACGAAACCACCGCTCGCCCGGTTCTCCCCGCGCACCGAGCCGCCCATCGATTCGACGAGACCGCGGACGAGCGCCAGCCCGATCCCCGTGCCCTGGGATCGGCGCGTCATCTCCGCCTCCGCACGATAGAAGGGCTCGAAGACGCGCTTCAAGTGCGTCTCGCTCACTCCCGGGCCACGGTCGCTGACGGCGATCTCGAGCGCGTCGTCCCGCTTTCGGGCCCGCAATACAATCTCCCGCGTCGCCGCTGCCCTGGAGTATTTCACGGCATTGTCGATCAGATTGAAGAGCACTTGAAGAAGGGCATCTCGATCGTAGATGGCGTCCGGCAGAGCCGGCTCCACTTCGAGCCGGATCTCGAAGCCCTCGCGCGTCGCGTGGGGCGCCAGGACCTCGCGGGCTTCCTCGAGCACGGGTTGGAGGGGTCCGGCCACGGGACTCAACGAGCGATCTTTCCGTTCGAGCTTCGACAGCTCCAGAACGTTGTTCACCAGACGCGTCAACCGCTCCGACTCGTTGGTGATCACCTCATAGTAGTGCGCTCGTTTCTCCGGATCGGAGACGAGGCCGTCGCGCAGCATCTCTCCGTACATGCGAATGGCCGTCAAAGGTGTCTTGAGCTCGTGTGAGACGGCCGACACGAAATTCTGACGACGCTGGGCATAGGCCAATCGTAGCGCGACCATTCGATAGACGCCGACGAGTCCGGCGGTTCCGGCCAGAAGCGTGACGACAGACAGGAGGTAGACGAAGCTCGCACCCCCCGTCTCCGGGAGGGGAGCCAGCCTTACCGGGTCGGAACGCTGCCTCTTTGTAAATCGAACGTAAAACCTGACCCTGTTGGTTTTACGGGCCTTTTGCACTCGATCTTCGAGAACCAGGGTACAACGGTAGAGAGCCCCAACGTTCGGGAAACGAAAAGGAGATGCCATGACAGAGAAAACTCGACAGAGTCATCGACGAGCCTCGTTACTTCTCATCGCAGGGCTTTTGCTCACCACCCTGACGGCGGGATGGATCCTGAAAGGCCAGGCGGCAAGCCGGACGTCTTCGCCCGGTTGGAGCCACGCTCCGAGCGCCGGCCCCGTTTCTGTGAGGGCGCGCCCCGACCGAACCGCAGTACTGGCCGGAGAAGATGGCCAGGTCCGCCTGGAGCTCGTTCTTGCGGCAGAGAAGCGAGCACGCCGAAACTTGTCCTTGCCTACCGATCTGCTGGTGGTTCTCGACCGTTCCGGCTCGATGGAAGGCGAGAAGCTCGAGCACGGCCTCGCGGCGATCCGCGAGCTCATCGCACAGGTTGGAGAAGCCGACCGCTTCGCTCTCGTCACCTACTCCTACGAAGCGGAGCTCGCACTTCCACTGTCGAAGGCGAGTCGTTCGGCAAAGCGACACTGGGAGCGCCTCCTCGACGGTATCGAGGCCGACGGCGGAACGAACATGTCACACGGATTGGAGCTCGCCTACGAGACCTTGCGGGCTTCTCGCGGAGACGCGCGCGCCGCCAGAGTCATTCTCATTTCCGACGGTCTGGCGAACCACGGTGATTCGAGTGAGCAGGGACTCACCATGCGTGCGGCACGTTTCACGAAACTGGAGCAAGTCCTCTCGACCGTGGGTGTGGGACTCGATTTCAACGAGTACCTCATGAGCAAGCTCGCGGACGCGGGCACCGGAAACTACTACTACCTCGAGAGGTCACGGACTCGCCGAGGTCTTCGCAAAGGAGTTCTCCGCCACCCGTGACACGGTCGCCAGCGCTCTCGCGGTCACCCTGGACCCGGGTCCTGGTGTCGAGGTCATCGGTGCGGCCGGCTATCCCCTGGAGCGAAACGACGGGCGTGTCACCTTCCGCCCGGGTACGCTCTTCTCCGGTCAGGAACGCCGTGTCTGGGTCACCTACCAGATTCCGACGGAGAGCGCCGCCGAGTACGATCTCGGCACCGTCACCGCCAACTATCGCGCGGACGGTGAGCCCTATCGCATCACCCTTCGCGAATCGGCACAGGTGGCCTGCGTGCAGACCGAAGAATCCTACTTCGCCGGCGTCGACAAGGAAGCCTGGGAGGTTTCGGTGGTCGAGGAGTCCTACGGTCAGCTCAGAGAGTCCGTCGCGCTCGCCGTCCGGGAAGGACGCCGCGACGAGGCCAAGGCAAGCATCGACGCCTATCGCCAGAAGCAGGAGTGGATGAACGGAAAGCTCAAGAGCGCGCTCGTCGAGCAGAACCTTGCCGAGGTCGAAGAGCTGGAAGCGGATATCGACGACGCGTTTCAGGGCGCGAATCAGGCCCTCAAGCAGAACCGCTTCAGCAAGACCAACCAGGCCGAAGCGCTGAACAAGCGCCGAAGCGGCAGCAAGAAATAGGGGGAGACGATGGGACTGCTGACACGTATGACGACATTGTTCAAAGCCGACGCCCACGGCGTCGTCGACTCCATCGAGGATCGCTCGCTCCTGCTGAAACAGCACCTTCGGGAGGCCGAGGCCGAGCTCGCACGCAAGCGGGCTCGGCACGAGGCGCTCGGCGCCGAGGAGAAGGAGAGCCGGGAGGCTTCGAAACACCTCGCGATCGAGATCAAGCGACTGGAAGAGGACGTCGCGCTGGCACTCGATGGTGACAAGGAGGAGCTGGCGCGCTTCGCCGTGAAAAAACTCCTGGGGTTGAAGCGGCGGGCCGAACAACTGGACCGGCGCGCGAAACAGCTCCGGGAGGAGCGGGAGGAGCTCGAAAAACAGATCGAGAAACAGGATCAGGAGCTCTCGGAGCTCCGGGTTCGCGTGAAGAGCTTCCTCGCTCGGGCGAGGGCCGGGGAAGAGGATATCCGCTTCGTCGAGCCGGTCGTCGAGGACGAGGAGATCGAGATCGAGCTTCTCCGGCGACGCCAGGACCGCGGCGGGAAAGGAGAGCAGTAGTGGAGACGCGTGCTGGAAAGTTCACTGCCAGTTTCGGCTTTGCCGCTCTCGCTGGCCTCGTCTCGGTTCCCTACCTGTTGGTGGCCTTGCCATGGATGGGGCTCGGGCCGGCCCTCGCCCTCGGGAGCCTCGTGCTCGTCGCCGCCTACATCACAGTGATGAGCCCGAGCCGGGCGCGAGGGCTTCGCTATGGTGCCTTGACCCTCGCGCTCGGCGGCGGGATCTACCTGCTCGCGCCTTCGATCGTGGTGCTCTTCGCAAGCGGGATGCTCCTCGGAGTGGTTCGCAGCGGCGTTCTCTACCGGGCGAACATCGGGCGAGCCTTTTTGATCGAGAGCGGGCTCCTCCTGGCAGCGACGTGCGTCGCCAGACTTCTTGCGGGCACGACGCTCGTGAGCTATGGCCTCGCCGTCTGGGGATTCTTCCTCGTCGAGAGCGCCTTCTTTCTCTTCCAAGGCTCGCGTCCCCGCCGCGAGTCGGCAGTCGACGAGGACCCCTTCGAGCGCGCCCGCCGGGAGGCAACGCGGCTGATGGAGGAGTTGCCGGGTTGAGAAGAACAAACGAGACCGGGAGCGGTCACCTCTCTCCCGACGGGGGAGAGGTCGGCCGCCTGGGCGAGGCTGCGGGTACGAGTGGTCAGTTCGCCGGCGCGAGGCGCTTCAGCTCTTCGAACCAGTTCTGAACGACCAGCAGTTTCGCGGCGAAATCGCGACAGACGTTCGGCATCCTCGGCCACGTCGGCGGGAAGAATCTTGACCTCAACGTCACGCCCGAGCTTGGTGTCATGGGCGCGATAAACCTCGCTTCGAGTAGGCACCGAGCCGCGAGCCGCCGGGGAGATCCACTGGTCAGCCTCCCGCGGACGCGTCTTCGGGTAGCGACTCCCCATAAATGCGCCGGTACAGCGCTCGTTTGAGCTCGATGCCCTCGAGCCCGGGATCCAAAGAAGCGAGAACCATCGCTCGGGCCGCATCGAACATGAGCGCTCCGCGGATGAACCTCTCCTCACCCGACATCGCCATCAACTTCTGGCGCATCAGCTTCTCGACCTCGGGAGAGGTGTCATTCATCGCGGCACTCCTTGAGTAGCTCCGCAACGCCCAGTTTGATCGCCCAGAAATCGAGGTACTCGCGGTCGTAGTCCGTCATGAGCAGGTTCCCTACATCACCCAATTGTAGCTCCGAGTGAGAGTCCTTCGCCCACACGAGTTTCGAGAGGATCAGGTCCTCCTTGCGGACAATGTACGTTCGGAAGTCGGACAGCGTGATCTCCGCTCGCCGCTCGAACTCGTGGCGACGATAGTCCGCCCGCTTTCTGACGATACAGTCGATCTTGATGACGCTCTCCTGATGGATCATGTTGAACATAGACTCATGGTCGATCGCGCGCTGAACGGAGCTCTGCGCAACGTAGTAGTCGGGCGAGAATCGCTGGACCATTCTTTGCACGTCCCGGCTCGCAAGCTCGATAACGACATCAATGTCTCTGGTCATTCTGGGTTGCGCGTAGTAGTTCATCGCCAGCGACCCAGTGAGCATGAATGGAATCCCCAGCTCCTGGAGCCTGGAGGATACGTCGCGAACGACGTCGAGCTCGTTTTTCATTTTCCGAGAGTCGCAGGGCTGACGAACACGCGTTCGCGGATTATGCCAGAACGCCAGTGTCGCCCGCCATCTGAGAGATTTAGGGATTTTCCCCCACCCTGAAGAGTCGGTCCTCACCGCGTGGCGCAACACCGCTCGCTGGCGGTGGAGCTGCTCAAGGCGGAGGACAAGGGTGTCGTGGCCGCGTTCTCGCCGACCGGTCTGAGCCTGAACGAGCCCGCTCACCGGTTCCATGAGCTGCTGCTGGACGCCCTGCTGCGGCAGGGACACGCTCGGCTGGGCGACGCCGTCCTGTCCGCTCAGTCGGCCTGCGCCGCCTAGTGCCCTGTATCAGAAGTACATCACCTAAATCTCGGGCTCTTTTGCGCGCTGGCTTCGTCGCGACATCAGGGCAGTTCGGCCTTCGGCCTAGCCCTCCGCTCGACAAGCTCGCTGCGGAAGGCGGTCGAAATATCCCGATATGACTTCGTCGGCACGCCTCGCCAGCACACAAAATGGCCTCGAGCTTTAGGCAACGAACCTCTGATACAGGACACTAGGGTCACTTCCCCGAGCTGGTGAGCATTTATCACCTCCTCGGCGATCCAGCGCTCGCACTCCGCTGAGCCGAACCGCGTATAATGTCGCCTTTCTCGGCCAGACCATCAACGTCACGCTCCGTTGGCGGCCGTGGTCTCAATCGAAATCCGGAAACAGGTGGGGTGAAGAATGAAATATATGATTACCTTTCCTCTCGCAATGGACACCTTCAAAGAGCGGGTCACACGTTTTCTCGAGACGGGCGGAAACCCGCCAGATGGCGTCACCATGCTCGGTCGATGGCACGCTCTCGGCGGAAACGAGGCCTTCGTGCTCGCCGAGACCGATGACCCCAAGGGGATCTACCGATGGCTCTCCCAGTGGGCCGACCTCATCGAGTTCGATGTGGTTCCCGTGATCGAGGACGAGGCGGCGGCGGGCATTCTCCAGGAGCTCGACCTCTGACGCGCTGACCGCCACACAACGAGCGCGCCCGCCGGGCGTGAACTTCCAAGGAGACGTCGATGCGAACCTCACTCACCAGCGTCCTCGGAGTGGTTCTTGTCCTCGGCCTGACAACGGCCGTTGTCGGGCAGACGACGGCGATCCGTGCCGGGCGACTGATCGATCCGGAGACGGGAACGTCGGCGGCCAACCAGATCATCCTGGTCGAGGGGGAGACGATCTCCGCGGTCGGGGCCAACATCCCGATCCCGAATGGCGCCACGGTCATCGACCTCTCCGACCTGAGTGTCCTGCCGGGCCTGGTCGACACGCACAACCACCTCGCCCTCACGTACAAGAAAGAACCGGAGAACGATGTCTACTACCTGACCTACGTGCTCGACTCGACACCGATTCGCGCCATCCAGGCGGTCTCGAACGGTATCCAGATGCTTTCCTCGGGCTTCACCATCGTGCGCGACATGGGTAATGCCGGAAACTACGCCGACACGGCGCTACGGGTGGCGATCGAGCAAGGGTGGGTTCCCGGCCCGACCATCATCAACTCCGGGCTCATCATCGGCGGCATGGGCGGGCAATTCTGGCCCACGCCGGAGATGGCGCGGGACCACAAGATTGTCTACCCGGAGTATCTCGACGCTGATACGAACGACGAGATCGTGAAGGCGGTCCGCCAGAACATTCTGTTCGGTGCCAAAGTCATCAAGATCATGGTCGACGCGAAACCCTACGGCTACACCGTCGAGGAGATGAAGCTTTTTGTCAATGAGGCCGCGAAGGCTGGCTTGAAGGTGGAAGGACACATCCAGACCCGGGAAGGCGCCCGCCGGGCCATCGAAGCGGGCCTGTGGTCGCTCGCTCACTCCCGCGTCCTCGACGACGAGCTTCACGAGATAATGGCCGAGAAAGGCATCTGGCGCGCGGGCACCGAGACTCCGTTTACGGAGTATCGAGGAAGCGCCGAAGCCTTCGAGCGTACGGTAGCGGGCTTGAAGAACGCCTACGAGAACGGCGTGAACCTGACGTTCTCGACGGATGCCGACTACTACGTGCCAGGAATGACCCGCGGCGAAATCGTCATCGACTTCCTGAAGACGTGGAAGGCGGCGGGCATCCCAGCGCCGGAGGTCCTGAAGGCGATGACCATCAACGGCTACAAATGCTCTGAGACCATGGACGAGCGCGGTCCCATCAAACCCGGCCTGGCGGCCGATATCATCGCAGTTTCGGGAAACCCCATGGAAGACATCGATGCCCTCCGTGAGGTCGAGTTCGTGATGAAGGACGGTACCGTTTTCAAGAAAGATGGTGTCATGACGCCGGAAGCCTTCTTTCACGGGGGTCCGGTAAAGGGCTGGAGGATTCGCTAGGTGGCCAAGTCCGCGAAGAAAAAGAAGGCCCTCGCGCGTCGTCGGACGCCAATGTCTACTAAACACAAGATAATCGGGGCTTAATTCGTGATCGGTAACGTAATCAAAGATTTGCAGTACAGCCTGCGCATGCTGGTGAAGAGCCCGCTCTTCGCCGTCATCGCTATCACGACCTTGGCGCTCGGCATCGGTCTCAACGCTGCCACTTTCTCCGCCATCCACGGACTACTTCTCCGCCCGTTGGGTGGCGTCGCCGATCCCGAAGAGCTGCTCCAGGTCTATCGCCAATGGCCCGGCATCGACTACGGCTCCAATTCCATTCCTCACTACCAGGACGTGCGCGACCGCTCCGGCAAGGTGTTCGAGAGCACGGCAGCGTGGTTTTTCGCGCCGATGTCCCTCTCCACCGAGGGGCGCAGCGAGCGCATCCTGGGAATCGTCGCAAGCGCCAACTTGTTTCAAACCTACGGCCGATTGCGAAGCAGTTGCACGAGCAGAAGGGCGTCGGGCGCGAAAGCCAACATCATCGACGTCGAAAAGACGCTCCGTTTCATCCGCGTGCTGAACGAGGAGGGTGTCAACCTGGTCGCCGGCACGGACGGCAATACCTCGATCGCGGTTCCGGGAAGCTCCCTTCACCGAGGGGCTGAATCTCTTCGCGAAAGCCGGCCTGACGCCCTACCAGGTCCTTCGCACCGCCACCGTCAACGCGGCGCGGCTCGTCGGCCGGTCCGGCACGCTGGGCACGATCGCCGTTGGCAAGACCGCGAACCTGATTCTGGTCGAGGGCGACCCACGCGTTTATTGTCGGAGCCGATACGCCGTTGTTCGAACCCCCAACCCGCGACGCCTTCTCCTACGCTCCGATGCCGGACGTACCAGCGGTTCCTCCTCATCAAGCTGGCAGAAGAGGACAACGCCCGCCCGCTGACGCTGGTGGTGAACTGGACGGCCGAGCTCGAGCGGTGACGGCGAGTGTTACCTTCTGTATTTAACATAATCTGCGAACACGTGTTCGCGGTGGCGAATCTCGCCGAATTCGGTCGCGACCGAAGGCGAGAAAGATGGCCCCGGTGAGCAGACAACGACGAAAGCGGGTTGTCCGTCGATCTCGTTGTTGGACGTGGCCGGAAGAAGGCTCAGCATATCCTAGCTGTTGTTCACGACCGCGGGCCCTTGGCTTAGCGCACCCCTTCGGCGAGTTCGCTGACAACGTGATCTACGGCCTGGCGCAGCGCTACGCTCAGGCGGGCGATGCGGCCAACGCCATCGCGAACCTGAGGGTGGCGATAGCCCAGAATCCCCGGTGGAAGGCCGTGGCCGCCCGCAACGCCAGCTTTGACAAGATCAAGGACCATCCGGAGTTCCGAGCGCTGATCGAGCGAGAGTAGGCCGGCGCTCCAACCGGGCGCGGCAAAACGTCAAACCCCCTACAGGGCGAGGACCAGGCGGAGACCGTCATCAATCGCAGTGGTGTCCTCTTCCGGCAATAAACCCAAGCGCTCCAGAAAATCCGGTCGAAGCACTTTCTGAACGTCGTAGACGTTCGCCACCGAAGCTTTCGGGAGGTGGGTCGCTCGTCGGTGAAGGCGCACATTGCCCGGCAGCCCTTCCAGATGAAGGCGGCTCGTCAGCGGAACCACGAGGAAGGAGCGCACGCGCGGCTCTCGCACGCTGTCGGTCTGCACGACGAGCGCGGGACGCCGTTTGTCGACACGGACCCACCAAACCTCCCCGCGTCGCGGGAGCGAGTCACCACTGATCGTCAGCGTACTCCTCCGCCATCCGGCGCTTCTGGTGAGAACGCCACGCCGCCTCGTCTTCGGCAACGTCCCAACCGTATTGGTCGATGTAACGTCTCGTCTGCTCGCGCACCTTCTCGGCCTCGAGAAGTTGTGCGAGGAAGGCGGAGCGGGACAGTCCGCGGCGCCTCGCCTCTTCGTCGGCGAAGGCAATGAGATTTTCGGGAATCGAGACTCCGATCTTCATGATTGGCTCCCATTGTAGCACGTATGGGAATACCCTAGTATCTTCATAGTATGTTCCAAGGTATGAACGTTCGGTACTATGAGAGTTTCGAAGGGCTGGCGCTCGAAGACTGGTGCTCGCGCTGAGCGCGACGCGGCTATTCGCTAGTTCTCTGTTGGAACGAGCCGCTTCAGCTCCTCGAACCAGTTGACGACGAACCGGAGCTCGTCCAGCGGCTCCTCTTCTGCGTCTGCCGGCACCATAACGAATCGCTTCCCGTCCGGAGCGATGTCGTAGTTCCGGGCGTCACCGCCGAACGGATCGTCCGCGAAGCGCCCTTCGAACAGAACCTCGGGTTTCGACGGCGTCAGCTCCGGCTCCGTGGAGACGCGGACCACCATCATCCTGTCTTCCTGGCGGTAGAAGACTTCCCGGCCGTCCGGCGCCCAGACCGGCTCCCGTCCTCCGTCCGTCGATATCTGCCACTTGCGTTCCGGATCGAGAAAGGAGCGCGCGTAGACCTCCGAACGACCGGATTCATTCGAGACGTAGGCGAGCCAGCGGCCATCGGGGGAGAGGATCGGATTCAGCTCCCGGAAGCGAGTGCCCAGTAGGATTTCCTGCTGCCGCTCACCCGCTGTCGCGAGGACTCCGATGTCGAAATTCAGCAGGCCCTCGTTGAGCTGGTGGAAGACCAGACTCTGGCCGTCCGGCGACCACGTCGAGGAAACGTCGTGGCGGCGCCCTCCGTCAACGGACGGGCATCGGCGAGGCCACCTGCCAGCTGGGAAAAGATCTGGAACGCCGAACTGAGCCGGTCGGAGGCGAATGCGATGGATTCCCCGTCCGGCGACCAGATGGCATCCGTGGAGTTGTCCTCCCCGAAGGTAAACCGGGTGAGCGTCCCGCGTGCGAGCTCCAGGGTCCAGACGTCGCGGCGCCCGGCGAGGCCATCGTAGATGGACACTACGAGGCGCTCGCCGTCGGGTGAGATGCGAGGCACGTAGTAGGCTCGACTCGTTTCCGTCAAAAGCTCCACGCCACCCTGGCGATCGACCCAGACGAGGTTGGTTTGGGGAAGCGGCCTGGTACCCGGAACGTAGGCTAGCGAGCCGTTGTTGGAAAACGAAAAATGCGCCGCTCCGGACGATCCAGCGATCGCGCTTGGCACCTGTCGAACGCCGTCGAGGACGGGAACGGGCTCACCGGTGACTTCGAGCCGATCCGCATCGATAGGCACGGCAAAGAGCGTTCCCGCCTGAACGTAGACGATGTGTCCAGTCGGCACGTAGCGGGCGTCCGTTCCTCCTTCGACAAGAACGCGTCGCTCATTCGAGACGAGGGACTGAATCACGACTTGGGCATCATCCCAGCGATCGCTGGTCGATAGCGTAAAGAGCACCGTCTCGCCCCCGGGCAGGATGTGAGGACCGTAGAGTCGTTCGCCCTGGGCGGGGTTGAGCGGGATCAGAACCTCGGGAGCTCCGCCTGCGGCGGAGACGCGGAGAATCCCCTCGGGGCTTCCGAAGACAATGGTTCCATCAGGGGTCCAGCTCGCCCCGTAGACACTCTCGACATCACACAGGGTGGACGGCGTCCCCCCTCGAATCGACACCTTCTTGAGCCCGGCGCCGTCCTCGAAGCCGACCCACTGCCCGTCCGGCGAGAAGAAAGGGGCCCTCGCAACTCCGCTCACTCGTATCAACGTCTCTTCCATCTGATCCATGCGCCGCAGGCGAAGCTCAGCCCCAAGCCTGTAAACGAGATGCGTCGCGTCGGGTGAGAGAGCGAACTGGCGCCGGTTCGCGATGGTCGGCGATTCGAAGCCGGACATCTGGAATCGGATGACGGGATTAAGAGTCGCGGGCGCCTCCTGGCCAGAGTAGAAGAAGCTGGCGACGAGCGCGCCGACGACAATCCCAGCCAGGAGAGCGGCCGTGAGACGCCAGTAAGATCGGCGGGCCGGCCCGGCGGGCGCATCCCCGGCGGCCGACCCCGCCTCGATCCATTGCAGCTCTCGTCCCACGTCTCCAGCCGACTGCCACCGCTCGTCGGGCCCCTTTGCGAGACACCTCTGGACGACGTGGTCGAGGAATGCCGGCGATATCGTCTGCACTGTCGAGATCTTCGAGACAGGGGGCGGCTCGCTGCTCATGATCGCCGTGATCAAGCTGGCCTGGCTCTTGCCCTCGAACGCTTTCTTGCTGGTGACCATTTCGTAGAGAACCGTGCCGAGGGCAAAGACGTCGGTCCGTGCGTCGGCTTCGCCGCCTTCGAGCTGCTCGGGAGCCATGTACTGGGAAGGTCCCGAGGATCGAGCCCTCCGCGGTCAGGGACCTTGCTTCCGTGGGAAGCGCCGAAAGGTCAGCCCCGCGCTTGTCGTCAGAACGGTGCTCTTGCCCGCCGAAGCCTTGGCGAAGGCGGGTGGCGAGGCCGAAATCCAGGAGCGTCGCTCCGGACTTCGTCAGCATGATGTTGGCAGGCTTGAGATCGCGGTGAACGATCCCGTGACGGTGCGCCTTGTCGAGGGCGTCGGCGATCTGGATGCCGTACGTGAGCGCCTGGTCGAGCGGGAGCGCTCCTTTCTTTAATCGTTCAGAAAGGGTCGGACCTCCAGATACTCCATTACCAGGAAGTCCACACCGTCCTGGCTTCCGACATCGTGGAGTGTGCAAGAGTCAGCCTCGAACTGCATCCAAGGGTGGCGAGCTTCAACAACGTTTCCGGGTAACGCACCCGTTTCACCCGCTATTGAACCAAGAGTTGGAGCTGGTGAGCTACCGCCAGAGTTGGGGAGAAGAGCGGGTGTACTACTACGGTCCTGCGTCTGGAAGAGCGGCTGTCGAAAGGGGAGATTCCCGAGGATGCGTGTCCGGTGCTGCTCGAGGCGGTGCGTCATCTGCTGCGATGTCGCTATCGTCGAGGCGCTGGCATGGCGACAACGGAACGTCGCGCGAAACGCACGAAGGCAAAGGGGAAAGGGAAGAACAAGGGCCACGGGCGCAACGGGGCCAAGGACTACCCTGGTGCCGAGCACGTAGCGGTTTCGCATCCCGAGCTGAAGGCGAGCGGCCCCTGCCCCGAGCCACTGTGCCGGGGCAAGCTCTACGACACCCATGCGGCGAACAAGGATGTGGAGCTGAAGGCTCAGCCGCCGATCCAGGCGACGGTGTACGAGCGCCAGATGCTGCGATGCGCAAGTTGCCAGAAGACGTTCACAGCGCCACTTCCGTCTCAGGCCTGGGCGAGCAAGTACCATCCGAGTGTGAACGCGGTCGTTTCGGTGTTGCGCTACGCCATGGGCATGCCCCACCACCGCCTGGCGCAGTGGCAAAAGTGGGCGGGGGTTCCGTTTGCCGCCTCCACGCAGTTCGAGCGGGTCGAAGCGATGGCGAATGCCGTGTTCCCGGTCTTCCGCCACATGGAGACGATAGCCGCGAACCGGCCGCTGGTTCACAGTGACGACACCGGCGCACGGATCCTCACGTTGATGGCGGAGAACGAGACCTTGACTCAAGGCAAAGGCGAGCGCACGGGCATCTTCACCACGGGCATTGTTGCCCGCGGCTTGGACGCCACGCTTGCTCCGATCATCCTGTACGCGAGCGGACGACGGCATGCGGGCGAAAACATGGACCGGCTCCTGAATCAGCGCACCGTTCAGGAGAGCGATGTCATCCATATGGCCGACGCCTCCTCGATGGCACCGCGCTCGCCGCGACGGATTACCGCCAAGTGCATGGTGCACGCACGCCGCTACTTCTTCGAGGCCGAGCCAGCCTTCCCCGAACACTGCGAGCGGGTGCTCGAGGACATCGCGACCATCTACCGCAACGACGACGAAACGCGCGACATGACCCCCGATGCGCGGCTTGCATATCACCAGCAACACAGCCGGTCGGTGATGGATGCGCTCTACGAGTGGATCGAAAAGCAGTTCCGCGAGCGCGTGGTGGAGCCCAACAGCCGCCTTGGAAAAGCCTTTTCCTACGTCAAAAATCACTGGCAAGGGCTAACCCGCTTCCGCGAAGTGCCGGGCGTGCCCCTCGACAACAACGAGGTCGAGCAGGAGCTGAAGCCCTCACAACGGCATCGCAAGAACTCGCTCTTCTTCAAGACCCAGGCAGGCGCCGACGTGGGCGACGTGCTCCTGAGCATGATCCGCACCGCGGTAAAAAACGGTGTCGACCCGGTGCACTATCTGACGAACATCTCCATGCACGCTCGAGACGCTAGAGCAGCACCCGAGTCGTGGCTGCCTTGGAGCTACCAGAAGACGTTGGAAAGGCTCAACCGACCCGCCGCCACGGCTCGGCCATCCCCGCTCGCAGCGGAAGTCCGTTGTAGATAAGCACCGCCAACTGCTCGGCGGGTAGCGCCGCAACGCCATCCGTCGTCTGACGCGGCCACCACTGCAGGCGCCCCTTCGAGAAACGCTTCTGGCACAACCAAAAGCCCTGGCCGTCGTAGACCAATAGTTTGAGGGCCGTGCCTGAACGGTTGCGGAAAACGAATAGCGTTCCGAGGAATGGGTCGAGCTGGAACTGTTGCCGGCACACACAAGCCAAAGAATCGATGCCCTTGCGGAAATCGACGGGCTCGCAGGCAACCAGCACCTTCAGCTGGGGAACGAGCTGGATCATGCTCGGGAGCTGCCTTCCAGCGCGCCGAGCACGAAACGACACACGGCTTCGACCAACTCATTCTCACCCTCGCCGCTCGCCGTCACGACCGTGAGGCTCCCCGCTGCGCTCTCCACCGTCAGACGGCATCTGCTCGCTCCATGCTGAACCTCGCCGAGCGGCGGTGTCATCATGCCGCCCCCTAAGCTCATGCCGAACTGCGGCAGCTCGACGAACGCGTTGCCACTTGGAGCTAACGCCGTGACCCGCTCCGCCGCGCTCCGATCCTGTACTGTGCGCGGGGACCGACCCGTAGCACCCGTTCGCCCGTGCCCCTTGAAACGCTTCTCGCCCACAACGGCCCCTCCACTCTCTCGGACCTGTTTGAATCGCGCCGCATTGACTCGGAGATGACTGCAGATCGTGCTCGGCGCATACCGATCGAGCAACCCCAGCGCCGCTTTCCACAACTCCTCCGGGATCAGCCGTCCGTGTGGCTTCGCCCGCCATGCTTCGAACTGTTTCACAACGTCTTCGAGTTCTGCCTTCTTTGAGCGCATCGATGGCCTCCTTGAGCAATCTCTCCGCTCAGCTTACGAACCCAACAGCACCTAAGTCACGCACTGCTGCCGCAAGGACACCAAACAGCAGGGAACCTTCAATCGACGCTCTGAGAGTGTGCGCGCCCTGCTGTTCGACACCACCGCGTTCTTCGACCCCGAGGACCTGGTTCAGGTCAAGTACGAGATGTTGCGTCGGGTGCAAGTCGATCAGGACTCGGTGACGGAATCGGCGGCCGCTTTCGGATTTTCCCGGCTCACGTTCTACCAGACGAAGCAGGCGTTTCAACGCGAGGGTCTTAACGGATTGACTCCCCACAAGCGAGGCCCACAAAAGCCACACAAGCTCACCGCCGAGGTGGTGCGCTTCGTTGTGGAGCAGCTTGAAGACGAGCCATTACCGAGTTGGAGAGTTTTGGCGGAGCGGGTGAAGGAGCGTTTTAACTTGGTCGTGAATCCTCGCAGTATCGAGCGGGCAGTCAAACTACAGGAAAAAAAACGACGCAGCCGAAGGCCCAAGCGCAGGCGGGGGCAGTGAGTTGGTTTCGAAGCGTTTGCTTTTGGCCTATGAAGAGCTGCGTTCAGAGGCGCTGAGCTCGGCGGGAGAGCTGCACCGAGGCTGGGGCATGGTGGTGGTTCGCGAAGGGATGTGGAGCTGGATGAAGGCGATTGGAAAAACCGAGCGTGTGCCAAAGCCGAGCGGGCGACATTGCTCGGAGAGCTCGCTTGGCGTTCCTATGTCGCTGCGCGATGAAGCGACGCGGATTTTGGTCAACATGGTTTTGAGGGAACCGAGCAATGGCTGTTGAGCAATCCACTAAGGTGACGGCGACTCACTTGAATCGAAAAGCCTACATCTACGTCCGCCAGTCGAGCCCGCACCAGGTGGTAGAACACCAGGAAAGTGGGCGGCGTCAATATGAGCTTCGGCAACGTGCGATAGCGATGGGTTGGTCGGAGGAGCAAGTGGAGGTGATCGATAGCGATCAGGCAAAATCGGCAACCCGGGCGGGCGAGCGGAATGGTTTCGAAAACCTGGTGACCGAGGTGAGCATGGGACGAGCGGGAATCGTGTTGGGCCTCGAGGTGGCGCGTCTGGCGCGAAACTCATCGGACTGGCATCGGCTGCTGGAGATCAGTGCGTTGACGGACACACTTATCCTGGACAGCGATGGCCTTTATGACCTGAGGCATTTCAACGACCGATTACTACTGGGCTTGAAGGGGACGATTAGCGAAGCGGAAGTTCATGTGATGCGAGCACGGATGCGGGGAGCACTACTGAACAAAGCGAGTCGCGGAGAGTTGGTCCTTCCCCTTCCAATCGGTTTGGTCTATGACGAGCGAGAACAAGTGATTTTGGAGCCGGACCAAAAAGTACAGGCAACGGTTCGACTGTTTTTTGAAACGTTTCGACGGGTAGGCTCTGCCAATGGTGTCGTTCGGTACTTTGCGGACAAGGAGATCAGCTTTCCTCGTCGTCCGATGGGAGCTCCGGTTCAGGGAGAGATCTTGTGGGGCAAGCTAGAGCTGAGCCAGGCGCTGCGGATGTTGCGCAACCCGCGCTATGCGGGCGCCTACCCCTATGGCCGCACGTGCGTCCGCCCCAGGGCCGATGGAAAAGGAATGAAGACTATAGCGTTGCCGCGCGAGGAGTGGCACACGCTGAAAGAAGGGGCACATCCCGGTTACATCAGTTGGGAGGAGTACGAAGAGAATGAAAAGCGACTGAAAGCCAACGCTCAAGCTTATGGGGCGGATCGTCGCCAGGGCCCCCCGCGGGAAGGTCCCGCGCTACTGCAAGGACTAGTGATCTGCGGGGTGTGCGGCTCTCGGATGACGGTTCACTATCATCACCATTCCCAGCAACTGGTTCCGGAGTACGTGTGTCAGGAGCGACGAAAGGTGCGGGAGGAGAACAACCGCTGTCAGAGCTTTTGCGGCGCTGAGCTGGATCGAGCTATCGGGGAGCTTTTGGTGGAAACGATGAGCCCTTTGGCCTTGGAGGTAGCGCTTTCGGTGCAGCAAGAACTCGAGTCTCGTTTTGCGGAGGTGGAGCGTTTGCGTTGCGCGGAGGTGGAGCGGGCTCGCTACGAGTGCGAGCTGGCACGTCGGCGCTACATGAGGGTCGATCCCGACAATCGTTTAGTGGCGGATTCTCTCGAGGCAGAATGGAATCACAAGCTGCGAGCGCAAGCGGAGGTGCAGCGCAACTACGAGCGCCAATGCGAGGCCGACAAAGAAAAGCTGAGCGAGGAGCAGCGCTCGAAGATCCTTGACCTGGCCACAGACTGCCCAAAGCTGTGGCGAGATCCGAAAACGCCGAACCAGGAACGAAAGCGTATCGTTCGACTCCTCATCGAAGACGTAACTATCAACAAGGGAGCGAATCTTACTGCGCACATATGCTTCAAAGCAGGGGTGACGAAAACGCTCACGCTACCCCTCCCTAAGAACAAGTTCCAAGAGCAGCGAACCTCTCAGGAAGTTATCGCGGAGATCGACCGACTTTTGAACGAGCATACCTATCGCCAGATCGCTGCCATCCTGAATGAAAAAGGAATGCGTTCCGGTCTAGGCTCACCCTTCGATTCAAAATTACTCAGTCGAGTTTGCCTAACCTACGGTCTGAAAAGCCGATTCCAACGATTGCGTGAGTCCGGTATGCTGACGCTCGAGGAGATCGCCAAACAACTCAGTGTTTGCAAGGAGACGATCCGCCGTTGGCAGGGCCATGGGCTCATCCGGGCAGTTCAGTTCAACGACTCGAATCAATGTTTGTACGAGCTTCCCCTAGACCCGCCAATCAAGTCGAAAGGTATTCCTATGGCAGCCCGTCGCTCGATTGCAAAGGATGTCGATGCTCACCCCACGGAGGTGCAGTATGAAGCGTAGTTCCAGATGTGAGGGTGATTCAGCTTCGAGATGGCCTTCGCTTCGCGCTCGAATCGCGCCTTGGCCTCGGGGTTCTCGGAGAGGTGAGAGGGCAGAACTTTGATGGCGACCGTGCGATCGAGGCGGGTGTCTCGGGCTTTATACACCTCACCCATGCCGCCAGCGCCGAGGGGAGAAAGAATCTCAAAGGAACCGAGGCCGCGAGCCGATCTCGAGGGTCATTTTCGGACGACCAAAGGTGGGTTACGTCTCCCCCACTGGGGGAGAGGTCGCAGCCTCGCCGTGGCGAGGATGCGGGTGAGGGGGGACGTTTGACCCCTCACCGTTCGAGCTCCGCCGTCCAGTTCACCACCAGCGGTATACAGCATCGCGGAAGAACGAGAGATGAAATGATCGGTCTGGGTGAAGGCATAGGGCTCCTTCTCGCCCTCGAGCGGTAGCACCCAGATGTCGCCATCCGTGTGGAAGGCCAGGAGTTTGCCGTCCGGCGACCAGCTCGTGGGAATCTTGGCAACGTCTGATTCGAGTAACAGCTCTTGCTCGTCCGATCCGCCGACCGTCTTCCGGTAGAGGTCGAAGCGACCTCCACTCCGCACGGAGCGAAAGATCACCGCGCCCCCGTCCGGCGACCATACGGGATTCTGCTCCGTTCCGGGATCGAAGGTGAAGCGGGTCCGATTCTGGCGTGCGATGTCGTAGATCCACAAGTCGTAGGTTCCGGCGGAGCCGAAGATGGGGACGGCGACGTGCCGTCCGTCCGGAGATGGGAACAGTTCCTCGGGCTCGGGATCTACCTGAAGGGCAAGAGGTCGATGGGGAGCGCCGCCCGTCTGGAGTGGGCGGACCGGACCGGCAAAAGCCAGGGCATCCTGGGAGACATCGCGCCTGACCCGATTCGTTCGACTGGTAGGCCATCCAGCGGCCGTCCGGGGAAAACACGCCCCTCAGCTCGCGAGCGTGACCAGCGGCGTATCGGCTCCGACAAGGAACGTGTCCTCCCGGGCTTCCACCGCGACCGCCACGATCAGCCCGCCCGGCTCCTGGTAGACGATCTCCCGGCCATCTCGGCGCCACCAGTGTGCCTCGATGGCGGGTCCATGCGACCCGGTTGGTTCCGGTAATGTCGCCCGTCGAGCCCGCGAGGCGGATGGCCAGGAGGTTCCGCGTGTCGTAACTGCTGCCGGCGTAGACCATACCGTCTGCGGCCACCGGAGAGGCAACGACGTTGGCCGATAGCCCCGCGCATTCCCAGATCACTTCACCGGTCAACAGGTCGTACCCTCGCACACGATTTGTGCCGCTCACGATGACCTGATGCTTTCCGTCATGCTCGACAACCACCGGGGTCGCCCACGACGTGGGCTCGTCACGCTCGACTTTCCAGCGCTCCTTGCCGGTTCTCTTGTCGAAGGCGACGACAAACGACGGGCCTTCGTGGTCCCAGTTGACGAGAAGGGTATCGTCGTGGACCATCGGCGAACTGCCCTCGCCGTGCCCGTGCTTGGTATGCATGTCGCCCAAATCGGTTTCCCATAGGAGCTCACCGTTCCAATCGAGGCAGTAAAGGCCGTAGGAACCGAAAAAGGCGAACACCCGCTCACCGTCGACAACCGGGGAGTTGGACGCGAAGCTTCCCGTGTAGTGAATGCCTTCATTTGGTATGAGTTCGCGAACCGTCCTTTGCCAAACGATCTTGCCGTCACGGCGGTTGACGGCAAGCACGGCGAATGATTGGCGACGCACCACCGGGAGACCGTCGTGCGCACCGGGGCGGCGGCCGGCCGGCGGCAGGACTTGCCCTCCTGAAGAAATGGCAGCGGTCAGGAAAATGCGATCGCCCCACACGACCGGCGTCGAATGCCCTCTGCCCGGAAGCGCGAGCTTCCAACGGATGTTCTTGTCCTCGCTCCACTCCAACGGCGGGTTGGCGCGCGGCGCGACGCCGGTGCCCAGGGGCCCGCGCCACTGCGGCCAGTAGTCGAGGGATTCAGAGCCGTCGTCGGCGAGTATGGCCGAAACCGAGGGAGACGGTCGCCTCTCCGGCCGGCCTTCATGAAATAGGGTGCTGGTGCTCGCCAAGGCGAGCGTCACGCCCAGGATAGCCCAGAAAGGCCAGATGAGACCCGCTTTTGCCGGTGAGCTCGACAATACGCTAGTGTCTCGTCTCGGAAGTGATGTTAGCATCGAGAGCGTCGAGGCGCCCGGATCGCAAGGCGCGACGAGGGCGAAATACCGCGTGTATTCAACCGAGGCGCAACGCAGCGAGGCGGGATGCATCGGCGCTCGAATGCAACATGACTTCCGGGACGGGACACTAGCTCGTCAGCCGCCGAGAAGACCGAGCCGGAGACCATAGTGCGAGCCTCACGATTTGCGTCCGATTTCAATCACGTTCCGTATGGATGTCGACCTACCGGAGCGCGAGCGGGGCGTTGTTGCCCTAATCCGAAGTCGACTATGGAATCGGGCGGATGCGGACTTTGTTGATCCTCTGCCCTTCGGCGTCGACAACCTCGATGCGCATCCCCTGGTGCTCGATCACTTCGCCCGTCTTCGGAATGCGCCCGATGGCGTCGAGCACGTAGCCCGAGATCGTCTCGAACCCGGAGCCGTTGACCTCCAGGTTCAGGGTCTCCTTGACGTCGTCGATATCCGCGCGGCCGCTGACCAGAAAAACCCCGTCTTTTTCCTCGACGATCTCCTGGTCCACTTCGTCGAACTCGTCATGGATCTCGCCGACAATCTCCTCCAGGATGTCCTCTACGGACACCAGCCCGGAGATGCCGCCGTATTCATCCACCACCATGGTCATCGTCGTCTTGTTGCGCTGAAACTCACGAAGAAGCTCCGAGACCTTCTTCGTTTCGGGGACGAAGCCGACCTCCCGAACGAGATGTTTCAACGAACCGTCCGGATTCGCATTCGCAAAAGTCACGAGGTCGAGGGCATAGACGAGGCCGACAATTTTATCGAGGCGCTCTCGATAGACCGGCACGCGAGAGTACTTCTCATCGGCGAAAAGGGCACGGAGCTCGGAGATGGTCGCATCGTCCCGAATCGCAACCATCTCGGGGCGAGGGGTCATGACCTCCCGCACTACCTTGTCTCCGAGGTCCACGATGGACTGCACCATCTTGCCTTCGTCACCCTCGAGAATTCCCTCCTCCTCTCCCGCCTCGATAAACGCCTGGACCTCCTCCTCGGTGACCACCTCATCGTCCTCCTTCTCCGGGCCGACGAACGCCCGGACTAAGTGCGAGAGCGGCCAGCTGATGGGTCTAACGAACCACGCGCACACGAAAAACGCCGGCAGCAGAGCGATAAGGATGCGCTCCGGGTTCTTGCGCGCGATGATGTTCGGCATCGCCTCCCGGAAGACCAGAAAGAGCAGCAGAATCGTCAAAAAGGCTGCGAGCAGTGCGAAACGTATTTCGGAATGCAAGTAGAGGCCGGTTACCAGAACGGTGATGCCGATGAAGGCTCCTTGAAGACCGATTCTGAGTGGCAAGAGCAGCCTCATCGGATCCTCGAGACTTCCGCGCAGGAAATCCGTCGTGCTGCGGTCGTCGTCGTACCTACGAATGGAGATCTTGCTGACGTAGTCGAAGGCGACGTCGATGAGCGACAGGAAGAACGCCAGAACGAGTAGCAGCACGATTCCGAGAATCGCCGGGGAGGTCGGAATCATTTCTTCTTCCTCGAGCGGCCGGAATTCGTCGACGGGCCACCGCTCGCCGCTCCCGTGATGCCTAGCCTCCTCCTCAAGCGGTACTCGAGTCGCTTCATTTCGCCGCCATCCTTCTCGTGGTCGTGACCGAGCAGGTGAAGAAACCCGTGTAGTGCGAGCAGCTTGAGCTGCCGCCCGAGCTCGGTCCCTCGACTGGCGGCTCGTTTCTCCGCGGTTTCCACCGAGATGACGATGTCTCCGAGGTAGGGCGCCTCTCCCGGCGCCACGGATTCACCGGCGGAAAAGGACAGGACGTCGGTGGGACGGTCCTTTCCACGGAAGAAACGATTGAGGGCGCGCATCCTTTCATCACTCACCAGGACCAGCGTGGCGGAGGGTGCGTCGGGTCGCGCCTCGTCGACGACGCTGCGGAAGAACGCGCGCAACCCCGGACCGTCGACCCGGACACGTCTCTGGAGGTTGCGGACCCGGAACTCGGCCGGCTCCTGGCGTGGATTGCCCGATGGAGCTCGCGGTTCAGGGTCCTCCTTCATCGACTGTCCTGAACCACCACCGTCTCGACTTTCTTCTCGAAATCGAAACCGGGATAGCTCACACGATGGTGGTGAATGCCCATGAGTACGCGCAGAAACGTCTGGGCAATCTTCTCCAGGTCGCGAAGCGTCAGGTCGCATTCGTTGAGCTGGCCGTCGAGAAAGATGTAGTCGATGATCTGCCGGATCATCCCCTTGAGCCGTGCCGGATTCGGTTCCTCGATGGTCCGCGCCGCGGCCTCGACCGCGTCGGCGATCATGATGATGCCCGCCTCTTTCGTCTGGGGCTTCGGTCCCGGGTAACGAAACTCCTCTTCCGTGACTTCGCCGAGAGCGGGGTCTTCCTCTTCCCGCGCCTTCTCGTAGAAGTACGTGATGAGCTTCGTCCCGTGGTGTTGAGGAATGATATCGATAATCTCGGGCGGAAGGTCGATCTGTTTCCCCATCTCGATGCCTTCTTTGACGTGGCTGGCAATGATGAGCGCGCTCATCCGCGGAGAGAGTTTGTCGTGCTTGTTGGCGCCGATCTGATTCTCCACGAAGTAGCTCACCTTCTGGAGCTTGCCAATGTCGTGATAGAGGGCCGCGGTGCGGCAGAAGATCGGATTGGCACCGATCGCTTCGGCAGCCGCCTCTGCGAGGGAACCCACGACCACGCTGTGATGGTAGGTGCCGGGGGCGTCGAGCGCGAGACGCCTGAGAACGGGGACGTTGTTGTTGGAGAGCTCCAGGAGCTTGATGTCGGTCGTGCGATGGAACAGCGACTCGAAAGCCGGCACGAGAAACGATACGACGACGGATACCGCGGCTCCGCCGAGAAACGCACACAGGAGATCGAAACTGAGTGTGGAAAGCGGAAAATAGCGCTCGTTCAGCAGGTCAATCGCCGCGACCGTCGCGAAGTTCACGCTGCCGATGAGCAGGGCTACTGAGAAGAGGGCCGTTCGCCGTTTGTACTGGAACAGCCCGAGAATCGCCGCCACGTTGGAAATCAGGCTGAAGAGAGCCAGCTGCAGATTTCCGGTCATGACACCGACGGAGACAGAGAACACCACCGAGGCGAGGAGCGCAGTGGGCGCGTGCTCGAGCAGCAGTACCAGAACAGCCACCGCGGCGAAGGGCATGGCGTAGTAGTAGGAGGTCGCGTTGTTCAGCGGTACGGTCACCAGCTGTTCGCTGAACGCCCTCACCACGAAGAAGAAGACACGGGCCAGGGCAAGGTGACCGACGATGATGATCGCCACCAACGCGAAGCTCTGCCGGCGCCACATCGGCTCGTTGCGCACCGGTCGAAGCAGATGCCACTGAAAGAGAACGAGGACGCAGGAGAGCAACAGCGCCCCGAATGCGCCTGCGAGTCCCCACCGTCGTCCCTGTTCCTCGGTCATGAGCTGCAACTGGCTCAGCACCCGCTCGTCGATCTCGTCTCCGGCCCGCACGATGGTCTTGCCCCTGCGCACCTGAAAATAGACAGCATCCACCTGCTCGCGCGCCTCGACCCGACGCCTTTCGGTCTCGGCGAGGTCGAAGGTTAACGTGGGCTCGATGAAACGGGAGCCGATTTCCGTCAGCCGCCTTCTTTCGGCCTGCCGGAGGTCGGAGAGGCGAGCCGTCTGGACACCGAGCAGCTCCCGTGCCTCCTCCACGGACAGAATGTTCGAGAAATCGCGACGCACCTGAGAGTTCCGGCTGATCGCCTCACGCCTGGCAATCGGACGCCCCGAGGCAAGGAGTCTTTCCTTGCTCGCCACGATGTCACGCCCGAGAACGCTCGCGACCGCCTGCGACAGGACCCGCTCGATTTCTGCCGAGAAATCCCGCTCCAGCAGAAAATCGACCTCCGCCTCCGTGAGCGTGACGCCAAGGTTCTCCTGCAGGTGAGAGACGAGCTCGCCTCGCGTCAGGACGGCCGTCGCGGCCGCGAGCTCCTCGCTCTCGACAGTCTCTTCGGAGACCGGAGCCTTCTCGCCGGCTTCGGCATCCTCGCTGACGGCGAGGTTCTGACGGCCGAGATCGAACGCGTTTGCGATCCGGTTCCGAGCATCCGGCATGGCGGCGTCGTTGAAGTTGTAGACTTCGAGAACCCGCTCCGTCGCCTCGAGCCGCCGTGTTTCGGTGGTGTCCTCGTCTTCGTAGCTGAAAGCGAACGGTGCGCGAATCGTCACCGGGGAGATCTGACCCAGCTCGTAGCGCTCGACGCGGAAGCTCAGGCCGGGGGTGAGGAGCGCGGCGAGGGCCAGGACGAACCCCACGCCCCAGGGCCACGGGGAGGAGTACACGAGATTGAAGACATCGCGCGGCCGGAACGCCTTGCGCGCACGACGACCCGACTCCTTCTTCGGCTTGGAAGACCCGTTGCTCTCCATGGCTCCTACGAGGAAGTGTCGGACGAACCGGGTTTCTTGCCGCCGCCCGCTACCTCAACGGCGCGCTCGACCGACCGGCGCTTCTGCTTGCTCTCGTATGCCCGGATGATCGACTGCACCAGCCGGTGGCGCACGACGTCCGTCTCGTCGAAATGAACGAAAGCGATTCCGGGGATGTTCTCGATGATCCGCATCGATTCGACGAGACCGCTCGTCTTTCCCTCGGGAAGGTCGATCTGGGTGATGTCACCGGTCACCACCGCCTTGGAGCCGAAGCCGATGCGCGTGAGGAACATCTTCATCTGTTCGGACGTCGTATTCTGTGCTTCGTCCATGATGACGAAGCTGTCGTTGAGCGTGCGGCCCCGCATGAAACCGATCGGAGCGATCTCGATGGAGCCGCGCTCGATCAGGCGTGACACCTTCTCCGGATCCATCATGTCGTAGAGCGCATCGTAGAGAGGCCGGAGGTATGGATTCACTTTCTCCATCAGGTCACCCGGAAGGAACCCCAGCTTCTCGCCGGCTTCGACCGCGGGACGCGCCAGGATGATCCGTTTGACCTTGTTCTGATTGAACGCGGCGACCGCGTGTGCGACCGCGAGATAGGTTTTTCCCGTACCCGCGGGACCGATACCGAGCACGATGTCATTGGCCTCGATCGCCTGGATGTACGCGAGCTGGTTCAGGCTCCGCGGCATGACCTTCTTGCTCTTCGAAGGATGGAGGATGGCGCGGACGAAAAAGTCCCTCAGCGAGACCTTCGGGTCCTGCCGCACGAGACGCAACGCGACGCGCAAATCACCCGGAGTGATGCGGTAGCCTTCTTCTACGAGCTCGGAGAACTGCGCGAAGATGTTCTCGAGCTTTGCCACCTGCTCGGAGTCGCCCTCCACGAGGAGCTCGTCGCCGCGACTGACGATCTGGACACCGAGCGTCTTTTCGATGGATTTGAGGTTCTCGTCGTGGACGCCGAAAAGCGCGAGCGCCCCTTCTTCGGGCACCGGGATCTTCTTCATGGATCGGGGATCGCCCCTTCCGTGGAGAGTGTACAACGCAAGGTTCTCGACACGCAGCTACCCAAAGCGCCGTCCGGCCGCTTTATTCAGCAGGCTCTCTGGGGGTGCAACCGGGTGCTAGCGCGCACCTTGCGGAATGGCGAGGCGAAAGCTCGAATCGAAGGCTTCATGCCTGAGTCGACCGTAGCACACCCCCCGGGGAGGGTCAAACGAAACGAGTCGAGTCCGCAGCAACTCGCCCGGTATCAATGATTTGTCGAGCACTAGTCCGCCTTCTTGATCTGGATGCCAAGCTCGTCGAGTTGTTCTCTGGTGACGGGCGAGGGCGAGCCGGTCATCAGGTCGAAGGCCGACGTCGTCTTGGGGAACGCGATGACGTCCCTCAGGCTGGTCCCTCCCACCGCCAGCATGGCGATTCGATCGAAGCCCAGAGCGATCCCGCCGTGCGGCGGGGTTCCGTACTGGAGCGCCTCGAGGAAGAACCCGAACTTGTCGCGGGCTTCGTCCTCCGAGAGCTGAAGCGCTTTGAACACCCGCTCCTGCACGTCCTGGCGGTGGATTCGGATGCTGCCGCCACCGACCTCGCTGCCGTTGGCCACCACGTCGTAGGCGAGAGAGCGTACCGAGCCGGGATCGCTTTCCAGGCGATCCAGATCCTCGGGGTGCGGAGAGGTAAAAGGATGATGCATGGAGGTCCAGCGATCCTCGGTCTTCGAGTAGTCGAAGAGGGGAAACTTCGTGACCCACAGAAACCGCCATTCACCCTGATGGCCTCCTTCCGGGAGCCAGCCCTCGCGCCGGGCAAGCTCGAGCCTGAGCGCGCCGAGCACCGTAGAGGCTTCGAGAGGAACTCCGGCCACCATGAGCAGCAGATCCCCGGCCGTACCGCCGGCTTTCGAAAGGGCGGCCTTCAGTCGGTCTTCTCCGACATGCTTGAGAAGGGGCGACTTGATCCCGTCTTCCGCGAAACGCGCCCAGCCCAGGCCGGGAGCACCCTGCCCCTTCGCGAAGGCTTCGATGGTATCGATGTCCTTTCGTGAGTACCGAGCACAGCCCGGTGCCGCGATCGCCCGTACCGCACCGCCCTCTTCGAGCACCCGCTCGAAGACGCCGTAACTCGATCCTTTCACGACGTCCGAGAGATCCGCGATCTCACAACCGAAGCGAAGGTCGGGCTTGTCGGTGCCGTAACGATCGATGGCCTCGCCATAGCCCATGCGTGGAAAAGGAGCTTCGACGTCGATACCGACCGCGCCGAGCATCTCGACGAACAGACCTTCCACCAGACCCATCACATCGTCCGGTTCGACGAAGGACATCTCGATGTCGATCTGCGTGAACTCCGGCTGGCGGTCGGCGCGAAGATCTTCGTCACGAAAACAGCGGACGACCTGGAAGTAGCGCTCCATTCCCGAGATCATCAGAAGCTGTTTGAAGATCTGGGGCGACTGGGGCAAGGCGTAGAAGGAGCCCTTGTTGACCCGACTCGGCACGAGGTAGTCGCGGGCGCCCTCGGGAGTCGAGCGGGTGAGGAAAGGTGTTTCGATCTCGTAGAAACCCTGCTGCTCGAGGTAGCGTCGTCCGGCGAGGGCCAGACGGCTGCGTGTCGCGAGATTCTGGCGCATTCGATTGCGCCTCAAGTCGAGGTAGCGGTATTTGAGACGCAGATCCTCGCTGACCTTGACGTCGTCATCTATCTCGAACGGGGGTGTCTTCGCTTCGGACAGAACCCGAATCGCCTCGGCATCGAGCTCGACGGCACCGGTGGCAATGTTCGGGTTGACGGTCTCCTTCGACCGCTCGAGAACTTTGCCGCGCACCGCAATGACCCACTCGGTACCGACCCGCTTGGCCGGCCCGACGACGTCGTCACCGCGCTGCGGACGGACAACCACCTGGGTCATTCCCTCGCGATCCCGGAGATCGATGAATGTGATGCCGCCGAGATCCCGCACCGTATCGACCCATCCCATCAGGACGGCCTCGGCGCCCACCGCGTCCGGATCCAACGCCCCGCAGGAGTGGGTGCGTTTCCAGGGAGCGGCCGTCACGCGCCTTCCTCGAGATAGTCGTTCTTGAGCTCGTAGTAGTACTGGGCGGTCTGCTTCAACTGCTCGAGCTCCTCCGGCTCGAGCTCCCGTACCACGCGCGCCGGAACGCCTCTCGCCATGCTGCGCGCAGGAATCCGCGTTCCGGGGCTCACCAGCGCTCCCGCTGCGACGAAGGACTCCTCTTCCACGACCACTTCGTCCAGGAGGATGGCGCCCATGCCGACGAGGCACCCGCGTTTCACGCGGCAGCCGTGCAGGATCGCCCGGTGTCCGACCGTGATGCCGTCCTCGAGGATGGTGGGGTGCGTGCCGTGGTTCACGTGGATCACGGTGAGATCCTGGATGTTGGTCCGCTTACCGATCCGGATGTAGTTGACATCGCCGCGGATCACCGAGCCGAACCACACGCTCGAGTCGGCGCCGATGGAAACGTCTCCGATGACCCGCGCGGTGTCCGCGACGAACACCGACGCGTCGATCAGCGGGAGTCTGCCTTTGTAGGGGACGATCACGATTCCGTTTCTTCGTTCTCGTTCTTCTCGACCTGGACGAGCCAGAGGAGGTCACGAGAGAAATCGTAGGTCACAGAGAGCCCGAGCAGTACGTCGGCACCGATCAGCCCGAGCGGCTCGAACTTCTCTTTCTTGTCGCGGTACGGCAGCTCTTTCATGACGCCGAGAAACACCGTGGTCTCTTCAACAAGGAGTCCACCGATTCGAATCGCAGGAATCTCCGCCCGGTCTTGGTCCTTCTCGGCGAGGCCCTGTTCGATTGCCCATTTGCGGTCGATGACCGAGCCGGAGGCTCCGGGGTCGAACACGACCGTAATCTCTCGCGGCCCATGAGGCGTCGTGACTTCGGCGGGAATCGACATGAATCGCCCTTTCATGACGTAGGGCACGCTTCCCGACGGCACCTCATCAGGAGCTTCCTCGAACAAGAGGAGCTGTCTCGGGTAGTGGCCGGTCAGGCGCAGGGGCTCCAGAATCGACCTGCCGATGCGCCCGAAACTCCGGATGCCGCCAATGGTCGTCGTATCGTCGCCTTCCACCAGAAGTGTCATGACCTTCTGGAAGGAGAGGTCTCCGATCGCGATCTCGTCCAGATAGGCGACAGGCACTTTCCCCTTTTTTCCGTAGTAGTCGATTTCCACTTCGTTCTCGCTGTTGAGCAGCGACATGTTGCGCCCCGCCACGATCGCCATGTCCAGAACGATCTCCTTGAAGGACGGGTCCAGCACGAGGCGGTAGGCCTCGCTCTTGTTCAGGCTGACCCGCACGATAGGAAGGGCGGACTGAGCGATCATCTCGAACGGAATCCAACCGGTCTTCAAGCTCTGTGCCGCTGCCGGCGCCTCGGCGAGCAACACCGAAATCCCGACGAGGGCGGGGGCTAGCCCCAACCAGCGAGTCTTGGATCGCGCTTCCGTCATCGGCCGTGAAACCTCCTGGCCTGCTCTTACAAGCCATTGAAACGATAGCAGAAATAGGAAGTGAGCGGTATGATTCTACTTCGTTGTACGGGTGAGGCAAGGAGATGCGGATCGACTCCCGGTGCCTCGACAGTGGAGAGCCGATCGTCGTGCGCATGAAGGATGGCAACGTCTCAGAGGTGAGTCCCTCTTCGGCGGTAGGCCACATCAACGTCCCGATGCCCGAGTGGGAGGAGCACACGTGGGCCTTCAACTGAGCGCGCATGAACTTCTTCCGGTCGGAAGAAAACGTACGAGGTTGGGCGGACTTCGATCCGAAGACGGAACGGCAGATTCTCCCGGTGGCGGAGTGGGCGGAGATATTCTCGGCCCCCATCTGCACCCGCCGCCTCGACCCGCACTTCGTGGAGAAGAGCGGAGGGTACTTCGAGGACCTTGCCACGGCACTCGCGCAACGTCTCGGCTGGGCATGACTTGATGTGCCCGGTTGGAAGGAACCATGCCCCTGACTCCCGGCACCTGTCTCGGACCGTACCAGATCCTGGTGCCGCTCGGCGCGGGCGGTATGGGCGAGGTCTATGTAGCCCGCGATTCCAAGCTGGACCGGGAGGTCGCCGTCAAGGTCCTCCCGCCCCGCCTCGCTGATGACGCGGGCGCCCAGGCGCGGTTCGAGCGAGAGGCCAAAGCGGTGGCTGCGCTCTCCCATCCCAACATCCTTGCGATTCATGATTTCGGCCGGGAGGGCGGTATCTCCTATGCCGTGATGGAGCTTCTCGAGGGCGAGACGCTGAGGCAGCGACTGCGACGTGAGCCGCCCACTCGGCGAACAGCTATCCGGTTTGCCATTCAGATCGCGCAAGGGCTCTCGGCAGCGCACGACAAAGGTGTCGTGCACCGGGACCTCAAGCCGGAGAATCTCTTCGTCACCGACGACGGCAACCTCAAGATCCTCGATTTTGGACTGTCCAAGTTGACGCGAGTGACACCTGAGGACGAGTCGGTGTCGGAGGAGGCCACGGTCTCACGCCAGACATCCCCCGGAACGGTCATGGGAACGACGGGATACATGTCTCCCGAGCAGGTGCGGGGAGCCGACGCCGACCACCGCACCGACATCTTCTCTTTCGGGGTCGTCCTTTACGAGATGCTGGCGGGCAATAGGCCGTTTCAGGGCGAATCGCTTGCCGATGTGATGAGCGCGATCTTGAAAGAGGACTCACCGGAGCACCCCAATGTCCCGCCGATGCTCATGAGAATCGTGAGCCGGTGTCTGGAGAAGAAACCGAGCGAACGATTCCGCTCTGCTCGCGACCTCGCGCTTGCTCTCGAAGCGATCGGTGAAACGGGCTCCGGAGTGTCCCAGCCCGTCGCTCCGCAAGACGAGGCCCCACCGTCCATTGCGGTTCTGCCTTTCACGAACATGAGCTCCGACGAGGAGCAGGAGTACTTCTGCGAAGGAATGGCGGAGGAGATCATCAACGCTCTCGCCAAGATGGAAGGCCTGCGAGTCGTCTCCCGGACGTCGTCGTTCCAGTTCAAGGGTAAGGCCGAGGACATCCGCCGTATCGGGGAAACGCTGAACGTGGCTACGGTGCTCGAAGGCAGCGTCCGCAGCGCGGGGAAACGGCTCCGGATCACCGCGCAGCTCATCAACGTGAGCGACGGCTTTCATCTCTGGTCGGAGCGCTACGATCGCGAGATGGAGGACGTTTTCGCCGTCCAGGACGAGATCTCGGAGAACATCGTCGACGCTCTCCGAGTGAAGCTGGTCGGACGCCCAACGGCGGAGCGCTCGCAACGCCACCCGACGAATTTGGAAGCCTACCACCTGTATCTGAAGGGGCAGTATTGCTGGAATCAGTACTACAAACAGTCGATGGAGCAAGCGCTTCATTTCTTCGAGCTCGTTGCGGAAAAAGATCCGTCGTACGCGCTCGCGCACGCCGGGGTTGCCATCGCTCACAGCTTCCTCGGGCTTTATGGTGCGCGCCGGCCGGAGGAGGGTCGGCCCGCCGCGAGAGCGGCGGTCGAGAGGGCGCTCGCCATCGACGACCGTCTGGCCGAAGCTCGCGCAGCCGAGGCCCTCGTCCGGCGTTACTTCGATTTCGACTGGGCGGGCGCACGCCGGGCGTTCGAGCAGGCCATCGCGCTCAATCCGTCGTACGCCCTCGCCTACAGCTGGTACGGCGACCTTCAGATGTGCACCGGGAAGCCCGACGAGGGGCTCGAGCTGGCCGAGCGGGGGCAAGCGCTCGATCCGCTCTCGCCCTACGCGAACAGTGTCATCGCCTGGGCATATCTCACCAAAGAGCAGAGCCAAAAGGCGATACGGCGGATCGAGAAGGTGCTAGAGCTGAACTCGAACTACGTCCTGGCGCTCGTTCTCCTCAGCGTGGTCTATGCACATCTCTCGCGCCATGAGGAGGCGGTGCGAGTGATGGAGCAGGCAGCGGCGGTGGGCGGCCGGACGTCGCTGCAGCTGGGATGGCTCGGATTCACCTACGCGGCCGCCGGACGGGATTCGGACGCTCTCCGGATCCTCGACGAGTTGAAGGATCGGGCGGAGCAGCACTACGTGTCACCGATCTTCTTCGCTTGGATCTATATCGGATGCGGCGAGAAGGATAGAGCCATGGAGTGCCTGGAGACATCCTGCCGCGCGCGGGATCCCCTGGTGATCCAATTGAATGTGTTGCCGCTCTACAACCGCCTGCGTTCCGACGGCAGGTTCCGGGACCTGTTGCGGCGATTGCGCCTCCCGGTCTGACATCGGTGCGACCGTTCCGAACATTCGTCGCCGCGGCGCTGGCCTTTTTCCTTCTCACCCTCGTCTTCACCTACCCGCTCGTCCTCGCACCGGCGACGGCGAACCGCTTCGACAGCCCCGACGCACTTCTGAACGCCTGGATCCTGAGCTGGGTTCTCTACCAGTTGCCGCGCGATCCGATACATCTGTTCGACGCCAACATCTTCTTTCCGGAGCAAGGGGCGCTCGCCTACTCGGAGAACCTCGTCACGGGAGCCGTTCTGGTGGCACCCCTCCGCCTCATCAGTGACAACCCCATTCTGTTGTACAACGTCGCTCTCGTGCTCGCCTTCGTCGCGACAGCGCTCTCGGCGTTCCTGCTTGCGAAAGACGTGACCGGCGATGACCGAGCGGCGGGACTCGCCGGTGTGCTCTTCGCCTTCGGTCCGTACCACTGGGCACACATACCGCACCTGCAGCTTCAACTCGCGTTCGGCATTCCGCTCGCGCTCTACTTCGTACGCCGTCTCAGTCGGGGTGGTGGTCGCTCCGCCGGGATTGGCCTGGCACTGACGATCGCCGCGACCTTCGGCTCGAGCGCCTACTACGCGATCTACTTGTTGACGGTGCTCCCGCTGGTAGCCCTGTACGAGCTCTGGCAGGTGAAACCGGAAGCCCGCCGCGCCTTCTCGACAGGTTTCGTCCTGTCGTTGACCGCTGCCGGCGTCGTCTCTCTCCCACTCGTCTTGCCGTACGTCGACAAGCTGCGAAGCGGTGCTGTTCGCTCGCTGGCGGCGGCGGAGTCCTCCTCTGCCGGCTGGGAAGAATACGTCTCGAGCTTCTCGCGCGTTCACTTCTTTCTGCCCAAAGCGCACGAGCCGCTGTTCCCGGGATTTGCGGCGTTGGTGCTCGCGGCCATCGCCCTTCTCGCCACGCGGCGGCGCGACCGGTGGTGCTGGGCGGGCGTGGGCGCATTCGGCATCGGATTGTCTCTCGGCCCGTCGTTCGGTCTCTTCTCGCTGCTCCATCGGTACTTTCCGCCCTACCAGGGCCTCCGCGTTCCGTCGCGGGCCGGGGTTCTGGTCCTCCTAGCGGTGTCCATTCTGGCAGCGATCGGCCTCACCAGGATTCGAAACAGAGCGGTCCAATGGGCCCTCGTGGCGGTGGTCGCCCTCGAGTGTTTCGCTGGGCCTCTCCCCTGGCAGATGACGGCTCCCGCCCCTCCGCCCCTCTACGAGCAGCTCGCATCGGCAGGCGAAGAGGGCGCTCTCGTCGAGCTGCCCTTCCCTCCTCCTGAGCAGTTCCAGGACAACGCCATTTTCGTCTACCGCTCGATCCCGCACCGGCGGCCGCTGGTCAACGGCTACAGCGGTTTCGTGCCCGAGAGTTATCGCCGCTCACACCAGTGGCTCATGCGGGAAGAGCTGGCGAGCGGCCTGGAACGGATGCGAGCCTTGGGGGTCCGCTTTCTGCTAGCCCACGAGGCCAGGCTGGGTCCGCGCATGCTCCGCCAGCTGCGGGCTGCAGAGCGGGACGGGCTTCTACAGTTGCTGGGGCAGGACGGGCCGGATCGGCTCTACAGAATCTCGGAACAAGGACGCTAGAGAACTGATCGACGTAATTCTGGGGACGGTCCCGTCCATGAAGCGGCAACGGTCGCGTCCCCAATGTTAGAATGAAGTCAATGTCGGAGAAAAAATCGCTTTTCGGGCCGGATCCAATGATCGAGGCATACAAGAAGGACGTAGACCGCACGATACTGCGAGAAACTCTGAAGCTTTCGGTCGAGGAACGACTCCGCGCCCTCATGAGCCTCCAGCGAGCGGCGCTCGAGCTGCGCCGGGCTGGTCGAGATGCCCGAAACGCGCCCGACCGAGTTTGAAGGCCTTCTGACGGCCCTCTCGAACGCCGACGTCGACTACATCATCGTTGGCGGAGTCGCCGGGACAATCCATGGAGCCGTGAATAATATCTAGATATATGAGCATCTTTGCAGTTCGGCCGCTGAGGCAGCCTAGCCCTCCGCTCAACAGGCTCGCTGCGGAAGGCGGCGAGCAACGCAGCCAGACGGGATGCATCGGCGTCCCAAAATGTGAAGTTATTATGGTTCTCCTGCCCTTTCTGTGGATCCAAAGGAGGCGGCGTCGGCCATCGCCCATCCAGCGGACCACGGTGCTCGCCGGGGTAAAGGCTCCCCTCGCTGCGCTCGGCGGCTGCGCCGGCCTTGACCCCGGCTCCGCTCCGTGGTCAGCAGCAGTGTGGGCGACGGACGAAGGAGCCTCCGGCGGGGGCTCCGAACAAAGGGTTCAAACGGAGGATCAAGAATCGAAGGAGAGCTCTCGCCGATAAGGTACTTAGCTTCAATTAGTTGCGCACATTTCGAGCTAGATCGCTCCACAGGAAGGACAGGAGAGGCGTTATTCTTGCGCGGGCCCTAAGGCCCGGCGTCAGCCGTCTCCCCAGCACGTGGACGCCAGCGCGTCCACCTGGCCCCCCGGCCGGGCGCAATCGACTTCCGTTCATGCGACCTGTTTTCGATAGTTCCAGAACGAATCCCAGGCGAAATGATCAAGATCACGAAAAGGTTGCGCCCGATTGCCTTTGCATGGCGACGACAGGTGGGGATCGAACTCGAGAG
Source organism: Candidatus Marinacidobacterales bacterium (assembly GCA_965237685.1). Classification (GTDB taxonomy): domain Bacteria; phylum Acidobacteriota; class Vicinamibacteria; order Marinacidobacterales; family SMYC01; genus CBDEGF01. The sequence continues at coordinate 35,344 of CBDEGF010000001.1, read as the reverse complement.
GGTCGCAGTGCTATGATCTTCATCAAAAGCTTCCGAATCTCAAAAACATGTTGCCAACGAGAGATTCCCGGATGTGTGCCCAACTCCCGCCTGGACCGCCATGACGCGCTGGTCGGCTCTGAAGCGCGGGGGACGTCGCCACGCGGGGGCCGTCAAGCGCTGGCTCTGGCCCAGGCCGGAAGTTGCCGCCTGGCAGCACGCCTGTCGGCTCGCAGAGGCCACTTCGCGCTACCAGAAGGGAACGATCCGACTGGCGGACTACCAGATCGACTACGTCGATCTCCTGTCCACCTGCCCGCAGTGGAAAAATCTGTTCGTGGACGAGTCTCTCGTCTTCCGGAGCTCGCGTGACGCGCCGCGAATCCTGGACTGTGGAGCCAACATCGGACTGTCGGTCCTGTACTTCAAGAGACTCTATCCCAGGGCGCGGATCACGGCCTACGAGGCGGATCCCGATGTGTTTGCCGCGCTCGAGACCAATCTCCGTCGCAACGCCGAGGGCGATGTAAAGGCGGTCCAGGCCGCGGTGTGGACCCACAACGGGAAGCTTTCGTTTCGGTGCGAAGGTGCCGACTCCGGTGCGGTCGACGCGGTGGCGGCTGGTGTGAGCGGAGACACTCGAGACGTGCCCGCGGTACGCCTGAAAGATCTCTTGGCCTTGGAGCCGGTCGACTTGCTCAAGCTCGATATTGAGGGAGCGGAGAGGAGCGTTCTCGAGGATTGCCGGGAGCAACTGGGGAACGTTTCGGCGCTTCTTCTGGACCTCCATGAGTTCGATCCCGCTCGCCGTCAGTCTCCGGCGATACTATCGCTGCTCGACGAGGCCGGGTTCGTCTACGACGTCGACGAGCTCACTCCGCTTCCCTGGCGAGAGCCCTACGCGGACGAGGCGACTCCCTTCCCCGGCAAACATCTTTGCTGGGCGATGCTGGTGAGAGCCTGGCGTTCCTAGCACGCGGCCGAATTTCGATCCATGACATCAGGCGAAAGAACTTCGGTCACCCACGTGCTCCTCGATACGATTGGCGGCGTGGTCCGAATCGCGGCGAACCTGATCGACTACCGCCGCAATCCGGACATCCGGCACCACGTCGTCTGGGTAAACCATCGGCTCTCTGACGACGAGCCCTTTGACGGCGAGCTCGCTGCCGAGTCCACGACCCGCGTGGCTCATTCGCTTCCGCTGGAACGCCGCCCTCCGGCGCCTGAACCGAGCAACACCGGACGGGCCGGGCGTGCTCCTGGCGAACGATTGGCTGGAGCTGGCCATGGTGTCGGCCTTCGGAAGCGATCGCACCGTGCTGCAGATCGTCCATGGGGACTACGACTACTACTACGATCTCGCCAGAGCGCACGAGCCGGTCATCGACGGGTTCGTTGCGTGCAGCAAGCGAGTCCAAGAGCGCCTGAAGGAGTTGCTGCCCCATCGGGTGGACCACATCTTTCATCTTCCCTACGGCATTCCCATCCCGGCTACGACACGGACGAGCAGCCGGGGCTCGTTGAGAGTGGTGTTCGTGGGACGGCTGGACGTAGCCAAAGGCGTTCTGGACATCCCGTCGATCGATGCGGTGCTGAAGGAGCGCGGGGTTCGCGTGCGCTGGTCGTTCGTGGGACAAGGACCGGCGGGCGGACGTCTCCGGGAGTCGCTCGAGAACGCCGAGAATGTGCGCTGGCACGGCCAGGTCGATGGCGACGAGGTCTTCGAGATTCTGCAGGACCAGGACGTTCTGCTGCTTCCTTCGAGAGCAGAAGGACTGCCGCTGTCGGTCGTCGAAGCCATGGCGGCGGGGCTGGTTCCGGTGGTCTCGGACCTTGCGAGCGGAATTCCGGAGCTCGTGGAAGACGGGCGAAACGGGTACCGGATACCCGTGGGCGATATCGACGGTTTCGCGAAGGCCCTCATCGAGCTCGACGCCGACTGGGGGCGGCTCGAAGAGCTCAGCTCGGCAGCACGACAACACGTGGCAGCGCGGTTCGGCGCTCGGGAAAGCGTCCTCGGCTACGAGCGACTCTTCCGGAAGTGGAAGGAGCTCTACCGCGAGAAACCCCGAGTGAGCATCTCGCGCTACCTCAGTCGTCTGGACCGGCCCTGGATCCCGAATGCGGCGGTCAAGGCGTATCGTTTCGCGAGAAGGTTTCTCGCCCGGGCTTCGTCCGCACCCACTCCGGCAGGGCCGGCTCGCCGTTCTCACACCCAGGAATCAATGTCTGACCCTCGCGTACCTTGAGCGGGGGATACCGTAGCCAGTCGCTCAGTCGGATCCCCGATGAGCGAAGACGAGCTACGATGTGAGACCACCTTCCGTGTCGAGCATCCCTCCAGGTCAGCTTCAGGAGCCGGCGGGTGGCGCTTCGCCGCGCGCGTGCCAGGACCTCTCCCGTGAGAGGACATTCGGAGGACACGAGCGCCCTCCAGGATTCTCCCTGGGCCAACGCGTACTCCCTCGCGGCCGCATCGCCCTGGATGGTCTGGCCAGGGTGCGTCCGATACCAGAACAAGTCGGCCGGCACGAGAAGAACGTTCACTTTCGCACAGGCCGCGAGCCAGAAAAGGTAGTCGGAAGCTACCCCTCGCTCGGGGAAGCCTCCCATCTCTCGCAGAACCTCGGTACGAAAGAGAGCGCCCGAGGGTCCGCAATGGAAGAGACCACCTCCAAGGTACTCGTGCGCGTAGGCCATTCGAGGCGTCAGCAGCATCGGGCAGGGGCCGCCAGGCCAGGCGCGACCCGAGGTCAGGGCAAAGCCGGCATCGGGCTCCGCCTCCAGAAGCCGCATCATGATTTCCAGGCAATGCCGGTACAGGATGTCATCGGAGTCGTGGAACTTGAGATAGGGAGTCTCTACGAGCTCGATGGCGCGGTTACGGTTGCCGTAGTCGCCGAGGTTGCGCTCGTTGACGACGAGCCGGATCCGCGGGTCGCGCTCGGCGTGAGAGAGAGCGATTTCCGTCGAGCGGTCCGAGGAGGCGTCGTCAAGAACGAGTATCTCGAAGTCCTCGAAGGTGCTCGCGAGAGCGCTTTCGATGGACGGGCCGAGATACCTTTCCCGATTGTAGGAGGTAATGACGACGGTCAGAGGGGGGCGCGATCGCGGGCTCACGGAGGTCTTGTACGATCCTACTACACACTCGGTTATGATTCGCGGTCGGTGGTCGGTGAAGCACCCTCACCCGGCTGCACTCACGAAACCTCGCGCAGCCACCCTCTCCCAGAGGGAGAGGGAAACCGGAGCGCCCGGCTTCGCCGGCGGCCATAAATACGCGAAAGGAGCGACGCGTGAAGTTGTTTCGATTCGGTCAACCTGGACACGAGAAGCCGGGGGTTCTTCTTCTCGATGATGCGGCGGTCGACACGTCGAGCCTGGTTCCGGACTACGACGAGCCGTTCTTCGGTTCCGATGGGCTGGATCGGCTGCGCCAGTGGAACGACACGGCAGCAAGCGCCGCACCGAAAGTGCCCACCGCGGTTCGGATCGGCCCGCCCGTGGCGCGACCCAGCAAGATCATCGGTATCGGGCTCAACTACCGGGACCATGCCGAGGAGGCCGGCATGTCGCTGCCGAGCGAGCCGGTGTTCTTCCTGAAAGCGTCTTCGGCCCTTGCCGCGCCGAACGATGACCTCGCGATGCCCCCCGGAGCGACGAAGCTGGACTGGGAAGTGGAGCTCGCGCTGGTGATCGGTCGCGCGGCGCGGCGCGTCGGAGAAAAGGAAGCGATGGATCACGTGGCGGGCTTCGCTATCCTCAATGACGTGTCGGAGCGCGGAGACCAGCTCGACCGTGGCGGCCAGTGGACCAAGGGGAAGAGTGCCGATGGCTTTGCACCCTTCGGCCCCTACCTGGTGACGACGGACGAGCTTGGTGACGGGGACAATCTCTCGCTGTTCCTCAAGGTGAACGGCGAGACGATGCAGGACGGCAATACCGCCAACATGGCCTTCAAAGTGCCCAAGCTCGTCAGCTACGTGAGCCACTTCATGACGCTCCTCCCCGGAGACATCATCACCACCGGAACACCGGCGGGTGTGGGGCTCGGGAAAAAGCCGCCCGTGTTCCTGAAGCCTGGCGACGTGGTCGAGCTCAGCGTGGAGGGCCTTGGTACCCAGCGGCAGAAGGTGGTAGCCGAGAAATGAAAAAGCCCGCCCTTGCGGGCGGGCTTTTGGTGGAGATCTGAATCCAGTTGGTTTTAGTGCTCAGACCTCGATCTGCACGATGGGTTTCTGCTGCTGCTCCGCGCCGGCGTTCTCGCCCATGACCTGCTGTCGATAGAGCTCCTCCATGCGAGCGTCCTCGGCCGTCGGCTGGATGGCGGTGGCAGCGTTGCGAGCCCGCCGCTTCTCTTCACTGGCGTATTTCGCAATCCCGGCTTCATCGAGATCGGTCTGAATGCCTTTGTTGACGTCGGCTTCGTTCAGGAGAATCGAGTGCACTTCGGTGGGAAGGTCGACCTCCTTGTCGCCGGCGTAGATGAGATGGCGTCCGCGCTCCGCGTACCACTTGTTGAGCGTCGCGGTCGTGTGCATCTTCTCGACGATCTTGCGCCAGCCGATCCCCGTGTTGTAGGCGCAGAATGAAATCTCTCCCTCCTGGGTTGCGTAGGGAATGATGCACTGTTCGGTACGGCGGAAGTCGTAGTTGAAGAGATCCTGGAACCACATCCCGGCGATGAACAGGAAGTTCCAGCGGTCGCTTCGCCGCCTCTCGATATCGGCGAAGGTGCGGTCGCCGGTTACCTTGCCGTAGTCGCGCCCGGTGACGTTGTAGGTCTTGTCGAATTTCTCGAGCAGGGACTTGAGCGTGAAGTGCGTCGGCGCCCGGAAGGAGTCGTAGTTCCGTATGAGCGAGAGCCCCATGCCGACCGCGGACCAGAACTTGCCGCGGGCCGCGTCGTTGACCGACTTGAGGTCATTGGCCAGTCGGTCCGCATTGAGGAAGGACGTGACCGCCGCCGACTCCTTCGTCTCCTTGTCGACCATGACCGCCATGCCGACGCCACAGTTCGGGTGGCAGCCACAGCTGAACTGCCCCCACTGGTGCCCGGGACCGTGAACGAGATCGGCCCAGTCGGAGAACGTCCCGAGGAAAGAGATCGGATACCAGTCGTGCGCCGGCTCACCGAGACCGGTCTGCGTCTTCACATCGTGAGCGAGGTGAGACAGCGTGTAGCGCTGTGCGAAACGCCGCTCGTTGGTGATTTCCTCGTCACGTCCGGTAAAGGATACCGGCTGGAAGGACAGGAAAGGGATCTTCTTCGGGTTGTCGAGCGCAAAGCGGATGAGCGAGCCAACCTGCTCGTTGTTGATTCCGTTGATGAGCGTTGTCACCGGAACGATGTCGACACCGTTGTTGTACAGGTTCTCGATGGCCTGGAGCTTGACGTCGAAAAGGTTGCCGACGTGGCGGTGTGAGTTGGCCGCGTTGCCGATCCCGTCGAACTGCAGATAGGCATACCGGAGGCCAGCGGCCGCCGCTTCGCGGGCGAACTCGGGGCTCTTGGCAAACTCGATGCCGTTCGTGGCCGCTTGCGTGCTGACGTAGCCCACCTTGCGCGCGTAGCGCACCGCATCCAGGAAGTAGGGCGAGAGCGTCGGCTCGCCGCCGGAGAACTGGACCGACATCTGGCGCTTCGGCTTGATGGTGATGGCGTTGTCGAGAAGCGTTTTGATGTCCTGCCAGGTGAGCTCGTGAATGAAGCCGACCTGGTTGGCGTCCATGAAGCAGGGATCGCACATCATGTTGCAGCGGTTGGTGAGGTCGATGGTCAGTACCGCGCCGCGACCGTGCTTGATGGTGCTGCTTCCGTGGTGGTGGAGCTTCTCGTCGTTGTGGGTCCGAATGTCACGACCCGGGAAGGCGTCTTCGAGGTGCTTGAAGAAGTCGACGTCGATGGCCATGAGGTCTTCGAAGTGCCCGTGAATAGGGCAGTCCTTGACCATCATGATGTTGCCGTCACGCTCGATGACTTGAGCCTTGATCTCGCCGACCTTCTCGTTGACGAGAAGGTTGACGTCTGCGCCACCGTTGATGATCTTATCGCGCGCCTCGGGTATGCACTTGGGGCAGAGCGAGTCGGTGGTCCGTGGCCAGCCTAGCGTGGGCTTGGTCTTCTGCCACGACTTGAGCAGCGGCTTGTCGGACCAGGTCGGCGTGAACGAGGGGTTGGGGCGGATTCGATTGAACCGCTCGAAGATGTACCACGCCCCGGTGGCCAGGGAACTGAGGCCTTTTTCGAAGTACTTGACTGGTCGATGCATGCGCTTTCCACCTCGTTAGAGCTTCAACTCGGGATTGTTGGCCACGTGCCGAAGGTTCGGTCCCGGGAAGGCACAGGCCCACCAACTTAGGTTCCAAGAGGAGAATAGACAGTGGCTCGGGGATAACCTAGGATTTATCAACGAATTAGCCATTTGAGACCCTGTATGGCCTCAAAACGGGGCTGAACGGTCGCTCCGTCCGGCAGCTTGGTGCCTGATGAGACGATGCCTCTAACTCTTTTGAACGCAGTGAGTTAGGGTTGCAACAGCCCTTAGTGCAGCGTGCTCTGCCCCGGAACGGCCATATCGTCCGTAATGAGGTTGCGATTCACGTGGCGGTCCAGATCGACGACGTAGGTATCGCTCGCGTCGATGAGCACGGGCGAATGGGTCGCGGTTACGATGCGGAAGCCCTTCTGATCCACGAGCTCCTTGAGCATCTTCAAAATGCGGCGCTGATTCGACTGGGAGAGCGCCATCTCGGGCTCGTCGAGCAGCAACACTGTTCCGTCGGGCAACTTGGGGAAGCTGTCTTTGAACATGGAGAGCATGACCTGCCCGTGACTCGCCAGCTCGAGGAAATCCTTCATTTCCGGCTGGTTCTCGAACAAGTGCAGCTGGTTGCGTGGATTATGCTGCTCGGCGTCGAACAGATAGATCTTCTCGGGATCGATGCCCTCCACCTGCGTTCGGTAGACGTAACCCTCGACCTTCTCACCCTTGAAAGCGTAGTAGATCGAATGAAGCAGGGTGGACTTTCCGGAGCCATTCTCGCCCGTCAGCATGATGAGTGGATGGGAAAGGTCCACCACCATGGGCATGTGGAAGTTGAGTGTGGTGAAGACAGGGTGGGCCAGGATCTTCAGGTACGTGCTTTGACTCAAGGCTGCTCTCCTCTTTGGCTCTGGGGCCACGGAGGTGACTCATCCGCGAATAACCATGCAAGAGTAGCGAAAACGGCGCCCACGATCCAATGTGCGAGTGCCCGAACCCGTTCCAACGACCTTTCTGGATTTCCGGTTGGAACGGGGCTAGGATAGGTTCCTTGTCCGAGGAGAGTTTTCACCCATGAGCGTTTTGGAAGAAAGCCGTTTGCTGGGCTTCCTCGAACAGCGAACGCAGCAGGCATGGAAAGAGGCTGTCGAGGAGCTCGCGCCGTCAATCCACGTGGTCGACCGTGACGCGACGCGCATCTGGTTCGCCTTCTGGGCTCTCGACCTGGCGACGGCCCTCGGCTCACCACAAGGTGAGGAGGAGATGGCGCGTCTCATGGACCTCGAGGGCCAGTGGCATCTTGCCGATCAGCTCGATCGCTCGGTAGCGTTTTTGTATGGTGCCCACTACTGGTCGCCGGTCAAGAAAGCGGTCCTGCGCCTCGCCAGCTCCAGTGACATTCCTTCGAGCCTGTCCGAAGCCATCCGCGCCGCGGCGGACGAGGCCGCGAAGCCGGAGCGCGTGGATCCCTCACTGATTCTAGGGATTACCGCGGTCGCCTTCATGGCCTTGCGCCAGCTTGGTGTGGAATCGCTGGAAAAAGTGGCCGCGCGCCCCGCCGAAGGTCGCCTTCTTCCCACGAAAGCCAATCAAATCGTCCGGGAGCGCGAGCGGCAGACAAAGGACGGGCTCTTCGGTTTTCTGAAAGGGCTGGGTCGCAGTTATTCGGTCCGGTGGGACGAGCGAAAGAAGGACGCAGTGTTTCGCGCGCATCACGGCCAGAACATCGCCATGGCGGGCGCCGAAGACGAGGGGGACTACCGACAAGTGGACTATCGGCGGATCGATGGACCGATACCCGTCGAATGCCGGAACGGTAGCTGCGGCTACTGCTGGGTCGGCGTGCTGGCGGGAAGAGACAACCTGTCCGAGATCTCCGACTACGAGAAGGAGCGGCTTCGCTACTTCGGCTATGACTCGATGAACGATGAGGGGGACGCGCATCCTCCGATACGCCTTGCCTGTCAGTCCGAGTGCCATGGAGACGTGACGCTGAGCGTTTCCTGCTGGAACGGCGAGCTGAACCGGCGGTTCAACGAAGCGCCGAAGAAACTTGGCACCTCGTAGTACATCATCGCGCGCTCAATACCAGCCGGAATTTCAACGCAAAGGCGCGAAGGCGCAAAGGCAGGACCGCGGCCACCGAATCCGTGGAAGGACGATTTCCGGAAACTCAACGCAGAGGCGCAGAGAAGAACAAAAAATATAAGGAACCCAGGAACCCAGGAAGAGTCGAGAACGGTAGCACGATGGGCCGAATGCGCAGTAGGTCTGCTACGAGAATCTCAGCGCAAAGGCGCAAAGAGATCCCCCGGGGAATTGTTTCCGGGGTTCCTCGATTCCGGGGTTCCGTGTAGGCTCTTTCGAAAGCGGTGTGCCCTCGCTCTGCGTCTCTGTGCCTCTGCGTTGGATTCCCCAGCTACTGCTGCGGGAGTAGCTCCAGGCGGTAGACGGTCGGGCCGGGCAGAAACGGCGTTGGCCGGCCTTCCTCCCAGTCTTCGTGCCCGGCGCCGAAGTAGGGCGACAGTGGGTGGGACGTCTGTCCCCCCGGCATGTGGAAGATGCCCTCGTCCTCCCTTCCTGGAGACACTACGAAGCGCTCCGAGGCGCCGTGCGCGGAGCTCTGAACGCGCGGCATGTCGCCATCTCCGGGAAGCGGGCGCGGAGGCATGTCGATCCAGCGGGACAAGATGGGAAGTGCGCGGCTGAGAGGATGACGAACCGCGCTCGTATTCTCCCGACCCCAGGTCCGTGCGGCCATCGGCACGCCTTCGGAAGACAGCGCGCGGGTCGTTTCCTTCATGGCAGAGACCAGCAGGTCGTTCCAACTCTCATGCGGTGGTGGCAGCAGATGGGCCGGCTGCTCCGTCACCATCCGCCACAAGGGCCCCTCCCACTGGCGAATCGCCCAGATGCGAAAGCGCCTGTCCAACTGTTGCACGTCTGACGTCAAGCTCTCGTAGACCATGCGGAACACGACCTGGCGGGTGCGCCTGACCAGAAAATAGCCTGCCGAGTCGATCGACGCGCGACCCGACCAGCCGTCCTCGAGCAAACGGCGAAACTCTTCCAGGCCGTCAGCGCCGGCATGCGTGAGAAACAGCTCGCGCCAGCGTTCGAGGAACAGCGCGCGGTCGTCGAGCTGCACGGCGAGCAGGTCCTCCTCGGTCGCCCGCTCGAGGGCCATCAAGCCGTCGCGGATCTGACGCGCCCGGGCACCGAGGGCGTAGCCGCCGTCGCCAATCGTCGACAGAGCGTCGCCGCCCCCGACGCGCGCGTTCGCGGTCCAGATCGCGCCGTCTTCCGGATTCACGACCGACGGGTAGAGCTCCGGGGAGAGTTGCCCCTTCCAGCCACGCTCACCGCTAGCCCAGGACGAGGGGAGTCGGCCGTCGAAGCCGTAACGCTCCGGGATCTTTCCCGCGATCGTCCAGCCGATGGCGCCGTTTCGATCAACACACACGAAGTTCTGCGGTGGAATACCGGCGCGATGCGCTACCGTCATCGCTTCTTCGAGCGTCCGCGCGGTCTCGAGGCCGGCCATCCGAAAGTTGACCCCGTCGTGATCGTGACCGATCCAACGAACCGCCCGGAGCCGGCCCCGGTGATCGGTGTCGATAATCGGCCCCCAGACGGTTTCCCGCACCTTCAGCGTGACGTCGTCCCCACCGCTCGTGTGCAGGGTCTCCTTATGGTGCTCAAAGGCTTCGCTCCCCTCTGGAGTCCGGTAGCGATCGGGATTGTCCGGGTCGAGCTCGATCTCCACCAGATCGGCCCAGTCGCCGTTCGAGTTGGTGAATCCCCAGGCGATGTGGCCGTTGCTTCCGGCGGTGAGGCTCGGTGTTCCGGGAAGTGTGACGCCCGCCCGCCGACGCTCCTCGCCGCCTTCGGGCCAGGTCATGATCGCTCGATACCAGATGTTCGGCACGGCATGCCCGAGGTGCATGTCGTTCGCCAGGATCGCGTCCCCGTGGTGGCTGCGGGACCCGGCCACCGCCCAGCTGTTGCTGCCCGGTTCTACTGACTGCGTCTCCACCGGCCTTGGCCGTTGCCACTGCCCCGGCCGGTTGCTGGTCTTCGACTGTCTCGAATCCATCACCTGCGGTCCCGGGATCGCGGGCGTTGAAAAGACCTCTCCGATCATCGGCGCGTCCCACTCGGTTCCGGGTGGGGCGAGGAAGCTAGCGAGCTCTTCCGGCAGCACATCATGGAGCAGGCCGAGCGTCGACTCTCGCGAGCCGGTCGCGTCGTTCAGCTGGAAGAACATCGAATGGATCACCAGAACCGAGTCCTCCGGCTTCCAGGGCACGGGATCCTGCCGGAGCAGGAGGTACTCCCAGGGATCGGCTCCCAGTGAGGAAAGGCCTGCGTTGACGCCGACCGCATAGACGTCGAGAAGATCGCGCTCCTCGGCGGTGGCGCGGTCGAGCACCCGCCGAGCCCGAGTGCGCATGCGATGCACCCGATGGCGCTCGTCGAGCGAGAGGGCCGCATCACCGATGAGCTCCGCAAGCTCACCGGCGGCTCGGCGCCGCATCAGATCCATCTGGAAGAACCGCTCCTGAGCGTGGAGGAAGCCGAGCGCCACCGCAACGTCGCGGCGGCTCTCGCCTCGGATGGTGGGAACGCCGCCCGCATCGCGTTCGACGTGCACCGGAGCGGCAATCCCGGCCAGCGACCGCTCCCCCTCGAGGTGCGGCAGGCTCGCGCGTAGCTCGAGATAACCCAGGCTCGCCCCGGTGAGCCCAGCCAGTGCCGCCACTGCGGCGGATGACAACAGGACTCGTCGGAGTCGTTTTACGCGCAACAGATACCTCGGCTAGCCTCAGCCGGCGTAGATGCTGGGTAGTGTATCTGCTACACTACCAGATGCTGAGCTCGGTCGCAAACCGGTCGGAAATGTGGAGCGTCGTCTGCAGATCCTGATGGCGAAGCATGATGATGCCGTCGCCGACGAGCGTCTGTCTCCAGTCGCGTCGGGGAGCTCCGATCGGCAGCAGGTCGACGACCATTACGTGCTCTCCCAGCTCGGCCATCAGGTGGGTGAGACCCTCCACCCGCTGGATGTGTCCTTGTCCTTCGGCACGTTTGAAAACGAATGCGGAGTTGTATTTCCGCTCGACCTTCTGCGAGAGGCCGCCGTGGCACACCGCCTCCGCCCAGCCGGTGTAGGTATCGACGTCGCTGGCGAAGTTGATGAGATCGACGAGGTGGGCGCCCGGAGATCGCGCGGCGATCTCTCCGAAAACGGCCTCGCCGTCCGGCGTGAGAAACCATTCCATGTGCGTGTAGCCCGTCTTGAAGTCTCCGGGTGGCGCAGTATCACCATTGCGGACCGAATTATACGGCGCGCGCGATACGGGCGCAATCGACTTCCGTTCATGCGACCTGTTTTCGATAGTTCCAGAACGAATCCCAGGCGCCCGTGCTTCGGAAGACACAGCGCAGCGCGAGCATTGCATCGGCCCCAGCGGCGTGCCATCTCATCCCGACTCGCTTCATCCTTTGTTGCATAACGTGGCTCACGGCACTTTCCACGGCACCGCTGCCGATGTAGTAGCCGCTTTGTCGAAACGTTCTGTATTTCATTCGATGCCCGTTTCTCTCGAGGTAGCCGGTGAGCTTGTCGATCTCTTCGTCTTTGGAACGATGACGCTTTTTCAGAAACCGCAAACCCTCGATCACCTCATCCACGGCGTCTTCGTATAGACGGTCGAGTTGCGATTTGCGCCACTGTGCGGCTTCGTCGGTGCCTTCGCCGAAAACCACCCGTGCCACAGGGCTGATATTCTCGTCGGCGTGATACCAATCAAGGATCTCGACTCGATCGGTGAACAGCTCCTCCGCAAGATTCCAAATCCACGGCGCACCGTCACCCAGGATGACGACCTTGCGAGACTCCGCCCCCATTGAGCAAGAGCGAGGCCACAAAACCTCGCCGAGTGCTTCGGGGCTACCTCGAACCCCTACGACCTGTCGTTCGGTCAACTCTCCGCGTCCGAGCTTGCTCTGCACACGCCCTTGCTCGGTATAAAGGCAGCCTAGCTTGACTTCCTGCCAGCGGCCGTCCACGAATACCATCCCGCCGTCTATCCCTATGTACAGCGGTCCCTTATGGCGTCTGCCCGTTCCAGCTTCCACCTCGTTCGCAGGCTCTTTCGAAAAACCCTCCGCCTTTTTCCCATCGGCGCCTACCAAGCTTTGAATCTTCTCGGAGCTCACGACCACCCCGGTGAACTTTCGCAGCAATTGCTCGCTCGCCGAGCGGTAGGGTTCGATCACTCCTGCCAACAGCGACAACTCTTGTAAGGCTTGCGTGAATCCCTCCTGGTCCACCCGCATCTCTTCCAGCAGCGGATACTTGCCTTGACGACACTCACAGCACTGAGCGTAAACCACACTCAGCTCCACATCCCGACCCGCCAGTACCGTGTGCACCCGGAACGCTCGATGTTGTCGAAACTCCATCGACGCGCCGCATTCGCATGCGCCTGACACACCGAGTCGTTCCGAGCGTTGGCTGAGCGCCTTGCCCAGTACCTCACGCAGGTATTCGCTGCCCTTGACCCGCATCCACTCGTCACACCGTTCGACATCAGCTTCCGCTTCCACGACCGCCTGCCACACTTGCTCCGCGAACTCCTCGGATAGACGACTTACTTCTTTACTAAACTCCTCCCGCGTGATACTGCTTTTCATTGAGGTGTCCCTCCATCGGCCGCTTAGCTGCGACCGTTTTCTTTATTTAGGATTGTGAAGGACACCTCATTTTTCCTTTTATGTCAAGAGAACATTTCTAGTAGAAAAATGATCAAGATCACGAAAAGGTTGCGCCCCGCGATACTGGAGGCGAGAGCCGACGTTGGTCGCGTTCCTCCCCCGATGGGGCTGCGGGCCATGATTTTCCAGTTTCGTGCACTGGATGCCGGATGCCGGATGCCGGATGCTGGATGCTGGATGCTGAATGCTGAATGCTGAACTAAACTCACCCTTCTCATGCCCGGGTTGAAAGTTGCCTTTCTGTCGTCAGAGCTCGCTCCTTTCGCCAAGACGGGCGGCCTGGCGGATGTGTCGGCCGCTCTCCCGCGGGCGCTCGAGGGCCTGGGCTGTGACGTCCGCGTCTTTCTGCCCCGCTACGGAACGATCACGGTCGAGCCAGAGCAGCTCCGGAGGCTCGACTCCGAGACCCTGCGACTCGCGCTCGGAACGCTCGAGCTCGGCTACAGCGTGTGGCAGGCCGAGATCCCTCGATCGGGCGTGCCCGTGTACCTCATCGACTGTCCGCCGCTCTACGATCGACCCTCGATCTACACCACCGACGAGGATGAGCCGCTCCGCTTTATTTTCCTGTGTCGTGCGGCGCTCGAAACGTGTCAGCGCCTCGCGTTTCGTCCCGACGTGCTCCACTGCAACGACTGGCAGGCGGCGCTGGCGCCTCTCCTCCTCCGGACCCGTTACGGCTGGGACCGATTGTTCCAGCGGACGAAGACCTTCTTGAGCATTCACAACATCGGATACCAGGGCGAGTTCTCGTCGAACGTCTTCGAGCTCATCGGTGTGGACGACCCGAGCCTCTTCGACCCGGACGATCTTCGGGCAGGAAGGCTGAACTTCCTGAAAACCGGAATCCATCACGCCGATGGACTCGGGACGGTCAGCCCGACCTACGCGCGCGAGATTCAGACTCCCGACTACGGAATGGGTCTCGAGGACGATCTTCGCCAGCGCTCGGAGCGACTCGTCGGTATCCTGAACGGTGTCGACTATCACATCTGGAATCCCCACACCGACCAAAACATCCCGTTTCGGTACTCGGAGAAGAGCTTGTGGCGCAAGACCAAGAACAAGGACCAGTTGCTCTCGGAGCTCGGGCTCGCTCCGGCCGATAGTCGCATGCTCGTCGGTATGGTGACCCGTTTGTCGGAGCAGAAGGGGATCGAGCTCGTCGAGACTCCGCTCGCCGAGCTGCTCGAGGAAGATGCGTTGCGCCTCGTGGTCCTGGGAAGCGGGGAGCGCCGCTATGAAGAGTTCTTCGACGCGATTGAGAGGCGTTACCCGCGTGCCGCCTGCTTCTATCGCGGCTTCAACGACGAGCTCGCTCACTACATCGAGGCCGCTGCGGACGTCTTCTTGATGCCGTCGCGCTACGAGCCATGCGGTTTGAATCAGATGTACAGTCTCAAGTACGGTACCGTTCCGGTGGTCCGGCGGACCGGCGGCCTCGCCGACTCGGTTCGCCAGTTCGACCCCGACAAGGGTGAGGGGACGGGTTTTGTATTCGAGCACTACACCGCGAATGGCGTGCGCTGGGCCCTCCGTACCGCCCTCGGCTGTCATCGAGATCCTCACATCTGGCGCCGGATCATGCTGAACGGAATGAACGAGGACTTCTCCTGGGAGCACCAGGCAAAGCTCTACGTCGAGCACTACCGAAGGCTAGTGCCGTTCCAACCAAAAGGACCAAAATAGGGGCATGCATGTCGTTCTGATCGAGCCTTGCTTTCCCGCCAACCAGCGGGAGTTTGCGCGGGCGCTGCACGAGGTCGGCGCCACCGTCACCGGGATCGGCGAGCGACCGATGGAGGCCCTCGACGATGAGCTGCGGCGCTGGCTCACGCACTACGAGCAGGTCGGCTCCGTCGTGGACAAAGACGCCGTCCTCGACCGCGTCAAGTGGCTCTCCGAACGACTCCCAGTCGACCGGCTCGAGGCGACGGTGGAGGCGCACGTTCTTGCGGCCGCCGAGGTCCGAGAGGCTCTCGACATTCCGGGAACGTCCGTTCGTACCACGTGGCTCTGTCGCGACAAGACGGCCATGAAGGAAGCTCTCCGGGACGGCGGCGTCCCTTGCGCTCAGTCGATCGGCAGCGGCTCGCGTGAGGAGATCAGGAGCTTCGCCGCATCGGTCGGATTTCCTCTGATCGTCAAGCCCCGCGCCGCCGCCGGTGCTTCTGGCACGTACCGTGCCGACGCGATGGAGGAGCTCGACGACGTCCTCGGCAAAGCCGGCATCGACCACGGAGTCAGTCTGGCGGTGGAAGAGTTCATCGAGGGCCACGAGGCCTTCTACGACACGCTGACCGTGGGCGGCAACGTCACCCATGAGTTCATCTCGCACTACTATCCGAACGTTCTCGAGGCGATGCGCACCCGGTGGATCTCGCCGCAGTTCATCGCGACGAACCGCGTCGAGAGCGCTTCCGACTACCGGGAGGTTCGCGAGCTGGGCAAGAAAGTCGCGTCGCTCCTCGGGATCGAGACCTCGGCAACGCACATGGAGTGGTTCTTCGGTCCGAAGGGGCTCAAGTTCTCCGAGATTGCCTGCCGGCCGCCCGGTGTGCGGGCATGGGATCTGTACTGCGCGGGAAACGATCTCGATCTCTATCGCGAGTGGG
Organism: Candidatus Marinacidobacterales bacterium; assembly: GCA_965237685.1. Classification (GTDB taxonomy): domain Bacteria; phylum Acidobacteriota; class Vicinamibacteria; order Marinacidobacterales; family SMYC01; genus CBDEGF01. Next base: position 19,701 of record CBDEGF010000001.1, on the reverse strand, counting down.
CGGGGGCAGTGGTTCACGGAAGAACCGACCGGAAGCCCTCGCGAGCCTACGCTGCGGGCGTCATCAACCTCCGGCCGGAGCGAGACGGCCGCATCGTCGGCTACGAGGGTCTGGAGTCGACCCGCGATGACTATGCCGACTGGCTACTCGACGCCCATCTTCCCGAGCCGGGGACGCCGACGCAGCCCGTCAGCGAAGGCTACATGGCCAACGCATGGATCCGCTTGCGCCACCCGGACTACGATGAGCTTCGTCAGATGCTGGACCGGATCGGCGAAACAGTGAAGGTGCTCGCCGAGTGACGATGAACCACTCGACACGCATCGTTGTGCTGGGACCTCAAGGCGCTCGGCCCAATCTCCGGCAGGCAGTCGCTTCGCTCGATCTTCCCGACGGTCCTATCGCAACCATCACCGCGGGCTGGCAGGAGCGCGAGTCGGAGGATCAAGAGCTCGACGGGCATCTCGAGTCGCGAAGCTTGAATCTCCGGCTCTACGAGCGCAACGATCACGTGTTCGGTGTCGATGTCGATTTTGCGAAGGCCTATCGAGCGTCACAACGAACCTTGCACGAGCTCGAGCAGATCTACGACCTTCGTCTGTCGTACGCGATGGACGCCGTCCTCCGACTGCTCGAGCGAGACGGTGACGAGCGTCTCGTCGAGCCGGAGGTCGAGGACGCCATTCACGATCTCCGCGAGCTGGACATCCGGCACCTGGAGCGGGTCGATGAGCTTCGCGGCGAGTTCGAGAAGGAATGGAAACCTCTCACGCGAGAGGCCGTCGTGCGGGAACGAGAGGAGCTCGCCCGGGTTCTCGCAGAAGCTCCCGCCGTCGCGATCGCCGGTGGCCACGTGCTGGTGCTTCTGAACCGGATGCGGCTGTTCGGCCTTCAGGGACTGCTGGCGGACAAGACGATCATCGCCTGGTCGGCGGGAGCGATGGTGCTGACCGAGCGGGTCGTGCTCTTCCACGATCACCCACCGCAGGGGCCCGGCAATGCCGAAGTGCTGGAGCGGGGCTTCGGTCTCTGTCCCGGTCTGGTGGCACTGCCGCACGGGAGGAAGCGCCTGATGCTCGACGACCGCGAACGGGTGGCTCGTTTTGCCCGGAGATTCCTCCCCGCGGCGTCCATCATCATGGACGAAGGCGACCGCCTGGACTGGGACGGCTCGTCGTGGAGCGCACCCGAGGAGGCGATTCGGCTCGAGCCGGACGGGACGACCGTGGGGGTGAGCTCGTGGTGATGCGAGGGCGTGCGGCCATCACCGACCGCAAGCTCGCGATTCACAAACTGGCGGATACGAAGCCCCTGGACCCGAAGGCGGTGGATGCTTTCATCGAGTCGCATGAGTTCCCGATTCTGGAAGGTCCTTACACGACGTTCGTGTATCGGGGACGGGCGGAAGCGGTGTTTCTGGCGCACTGGATCTACGGCCTTTCGTCCTCGCAGGAATTCGAGCGAATCTCCGGAAGCGACGTCTGGTTCCTGGTGATGGAGCTCCCGAAGGCCTCCCGCATCGAGTACAAGCTGCAGCGGTTGCACGAGGGGCGAATGGAGTGGCTGCTCGATCCGCTGAACCCGCATCAGGCAGCCGATCCGTTCGGGGCAAACTCGGTGTGCCAGGGTCCGGGATACGAGACTCCCGAGTGGGCAAAGGAAGATCCCGTTGCCCGCAAGGGGACGCTGAAAGAGCTCGCTTTCGAGAGCGAGGCCTTTGGCGGCACGAGGAAGGTCACTCTCTACCTTCCGGCCCGCTTTCGCCCGTCGCGTCGTTACCCGCTCGTGGTCGTTCACGACGGGCCCGACTACCTTCGCTTTTCGGGCATGAAGACCGTCCTCGACAACTTGATCCATCGGCTCGAGATACCGGGCATGATCGTCGCATTGACCCAGCCGGAGAAACGACTGGTGGAGTACGCGAACGACGAGGCTCACGCGAAGTATCTGACCGAAGAGCTGGTGCCGTTTCTGGAGAAGGAGTTTCCCTTGCAGAAAGCTCCGCGCCATCGCGGGCTTATGGGGGCGAGCTTCGGAGCGGTGGCCAGCCTCAGCACCGCTTGGCATTACCCGGGATTCTACGGCCGATTGCTGCTCCAGAGCGGCTCGTTCGCGTTTACGGATATCGGCGAGCACCGGCGAGGCCCCGCGTTCGATCCGGTGGTTGATTTCATGAACGCCTATCGTGAGGAGCCGAAAGCGGTCAGCGAGAAAGTTTTCGTGAGCTGCGGCACCTACGAGACATTGATCTACGAGAACCGCTCTCTCGTTCTTTTCCTCCAGAGCACCGGCATGGAGATTCGCTATGTCGAGGCGCGCGACGGTCACAACTGGGAGAACTGGCGCGATCGCATGCGCGAAGGCCTGTCGTGGCTCTTCCCGGGACCTCTCTGGATGGTCTACGAATGAGAAGGTTGGCGTGAAGCTGAAGACTCACTGGTACTCCGAACGTCTCGAGGAGCAGGTGACGATCGTGCGCTGGGGTGAAGTCGGCACGCCGGTGCTTCTCTTTGCCACCGCGGGCGGTGACGCGGAGGAGATCGAACGTTTCCATGTCATCGACTCGCTTTCCGAGCTGCTGGAGGCGGGACGCATCAAGGTCTACTCCTGTGACAGCGTTGCGGGCCGGACCATGCTCGCGCGCGAGGGGTCGCCGCAACATCAGATGAGTGTCCTGAGCCGGTTTCAGCAGTTCGTCTATTACGAGCTGGTGCCCGCCATACGAAACGACTGCCGGTCGGACGACATCGAGATCATCAGTGCCGGCTCCTCGATCGGTGCCTTCAACGCCCTTGCGGTTCTCTGTCGGTTTCCGGACGCTTTCCGAAGTGCACTTTGTCTGAGCGGAACGTACGGCATCGAGCGCTTCCTGGAAGGCACGCCCACCAACGACCTGTATTTTTCCTCACCGCTCCATTACCTGCCGAATCTCGATGGCGAGGATCTCGACAAGCTCCACACGCGCTTCGTTCTTCTGGCCTCCGGAGAAGGTGAGGCCGAAGACATCGGAGAGTCCTGGCGAGTGGCCGATCTCCTCGGGGGAAAGGGCATCCCCAACCGGGTGGATTTCTGGGGCCTGGAATGGCGCCACGACTGGGTCACGTGGCGGAGAATGTTCCCGCAGTACCTCGACGAGTTGACGCGGCCGAGCGAGTCTTGAGCCGCGCTGTCCTTTTGGTGTGGCGCTTGCGATAATGATTTCAATCTCGAGACATGTTTCGCCTGCTGCTCCTGGCCCTGATGCTTGCCGCTATCGTCTATATCGTCTGGCCTTCGTACACGTTTCGTGTCGTCTTCCGTCAGGGCAGCATCGACCGTGTGAGGGGACAGGCGCCGGGAAACCTCCGGAGTGCGTTCTCCGAGATCGCGGACCTGTCCAAACTGACGGGAACCGTGGGCCTGAAACGCGGTGGAAAGCTCACCTTTTCGGAAGGTATTCCCGAGCCCGACCGCCAACGGTTCCGCAACGTCGTCGCCACGATGCTCTAGCTGTCGAACCTCGGAATTCCGCACTCGGGCGCCCACGGAAAACCCGGCACGGCAGGAAGCCAGGAAAAGGGGAAGCCAGGAACAGCCCCAGCGGGCAGAATGTCCCTTCACTTTCCGGGTTTCCCGACTTCCGGGTTTCCTGCTCTACCGGGTTTCCGTTAGCGTCCGCTTGCGGACTTCCTGATTTTTCCGAGCGGCCGCAGCGGTATCTTCTTTAGTCGCGGATTCGCCGCTCTGTGTTGCATCGGCGTCTTCCCTTGCCTCGACCCCGACCCCATGACCGAAGCCTAGCAGAGCTCCCCTGCTTGACCAAGCGCTTGCGGCTCGGACCTTCCATGGCCGACAATGAGATCGATCCCCAGAAAGGAGAGTTCTGTGCACGGCGATATGCTGTTCGACGACGACACCAGTCTTCGAGCGGAGCTCTCCCGTGCGCAGCGACAGATCCGGCGCAATCAGTTCTACCTGGCAACGGCGCTCGCGGGCGTCGGCGTCGGCGCGCTGGTGGCGGTGTCCCTGCTGGGGTTTCTGAGCTGGCGGCTCGGGGAGCAGCTGACCGACCTGCGAAGCGAGCTCGAGCCCTCCCGAGCCGAGCTGCGTGTGACCCGCGATGCCATCGAGCGCACGCTTGCCCCCGAAGAGCTGGAGCGCGCCAGAACGGAGATCGAAACTAAGTTGCAGGCTTCACAGCGCGAGTTCCAGACCACCCAGAGCGAGCTCCGCTCCGCGCTGACGAAGCAGGAGCAAGCCCTTCAGTCGATCCGGGTGCGGAACGAGTCCCGCTGGAAGACGCTCGAGGCGCTTCATCGCGCGATGGTTGCCGACCGCAAGCGCGCCGTGGACACGGAGAATGCCGCCGCGCCCCCGCCTTCGGGCGAACGCGGCTTCACGCTCGGTGAGACGACCTACATGGAGCCGCCGGCCATGCGGGAGAGGATGCCCGTCTTCCCGTCCGGCATGCAGGTCAAGAGAGCCACCTCCGGCCCGGCGAATCGTGTTCTTGCGGTAGTAGTGCGTGAGAACGTGGGGGCGATTCGGTAAGCTGAACGCCGGGTGTGTCGTTTTTCTCGCGGGCAGAGAGAGAGGGAAAAAAGGACTGGACAAACGCTGGCTGACTGTGTAACCTCAGGCTGGGAGGAAAACAGTGACCCAGGCAGGAAACGCTGCACTCGACACCGCAGCCAAGCGACCCACCTTTTGCGGCACGACCGTGACCGCCGAGGAATGGAGCGTGCTGACGGAGATCATCGCCACGTGTGGTCTGTCCCGGCACGAGCTGGCGCGCACGATCTGTGAGGGCCTGGGGTGGGTTCGTCGGAACGGCAATCTCAAGACCCGGGAATGCTACGAGTACCTGGAGGTTGTCGAAGCGAAGGGGCTGGTGACGTTGCCCCCGCGTCACGAGCAGCGGCGCCGCGGACTGACGAGCATCCACTACACGAAGGCTGGTCGCGAGCGGCCACGGCGTGAGGGCAAGCTATCGGACGTCGCTCCGGTGATGCTGGGCTTGGTGGCGAACGCTGAGGAGCGAGCGCTATGGAGGGAACTGGTCGCGCGTTACCACTACCTGGGCCACAAGGTGGCCTTTGGCGCGCACCTGCGGTACTTGGTCTGGATGTCGAATCCTCGGCGGGAGCTCTGTGGGTGCGTGCAGTTCTCCTCGGCGGCGCGGTGGCTTCAGGCGCGTGACGGCTTCATCGGTTGGGATGACGCAACGCGGCAGAAGAACCTTCCCCGGGTGGTCAACAACAGTCGGTTCCTGATCCTGCCGTGGCTTTCCATCAAAGGCCTCGCGAGTCACGTGCTGTCGTTGGCAGCGCGAGTGGTGGTCGATGACTGGGAGGAAGCCTACGGGGTGAGGCCGGTGTTGCTCGAGACGTTTGTGGAGAGGGAGCGTTACGAGGGGACGTGCTATCTGGCAGCGAACTGGGTGGAGGTGGGAGTGACTTCGGGCCGGGGCCGGATGGACCGGCACAAGAGAAAAGCCGAAGCGGTGAAAACATGCTTGGTGTATCCGCTGGTGCGTGAGTTTCGCCGAGAGCTCGGCGTTTCGCGATGAAGGTTCGAGCGGGCCGAGCTCCTGCGCCTGGAAGAGCGGCTGTCGAAAGGGGAGATTCCCGAGGATGCGTGTCCGGTGCTGCTCGAGGCGGTGCGTCATCTGCTGCGATGTCGCTATCGTCGAGGCGCTGGCATGGCGACAACGGAACGTCGCGCGAAACGCACGAAGGCAAAGGGGAAAGGGAAGAACAAGGGCCACGGGCGCAACGGGGCCAAGGACTACCCTGGTGCCGAGCACGTAGCGGTTTCGCATCCCGAGCTGAAGGCGAGCGGCCCCTGCCCCGAGCCACTGTGCCGGGGCAAGCTCTACGACACCCATGCGGCGAACAAGGATGTGGAGCTGAAGGCTCAGCCGCCGATCCAGGCGACGGTGTACGAGCGCCAGGTGCTGCGATGCGCAAGTTGCCAGAAGACGTTCACAGCGCCACTTTCGTCTCAGGCCTGGGCGAGCAAGTACCATCCGAGTGTGGACGCGGTCGTTTCGGTGTTGCGCTACGCCATGGGCATGCCCCACCACCGCCTGGCGCAGTGGCAAAAGTGGGCGGGGGTTCCGTTTGCCGCCTCCACGCAGTTCGAGCGGGTCGAAGCGATGGCGAATGCCGTGTTCCCGGTCTTCCGCCACATGGAGACGATAGCCGCGAACCGGCCGCTGGTTCACAGTGACGACACCGGCGCACGGATCCTCACGTTGATGGCGGAGAACGAGACCTTGACTCAAGGCAAAGGCGAGCGCACGGGCATCTTCACCACGGGCATTGTTGCCCGCGGCTTGGACGCCACGCTTGCTCCGATCATCCTGTACGCGAGCGGACGACGGCATGCGGGCGAAAACATGGACCGGCTCCTGAATCAGCGCACCGTTCAGGAGAGCGATGTCATCCATATGGCCGACGCCTCCTCGATGGCACCGCGCTCGCCGCGACGGATTACCGCCAAGTGCATGGTGCACGCACGCCGCTACTTCTTCGAGGCCGAGCCAGCCTTCCCCGAACACTGCGAGCGGGTGCTCGAGGACATCGCGACCATCTACCGCAACGACGACGAAACGCGCGACATGACCCCCGATGCGCGGCTTGCATATCACCAGCAACACAGCCGGCCGGTGATGGATGCGCTCTACGAGTGGATCGAAAAGCAGTTCCGCGAGCGCGTGGTGGAGCCCAACAGCCGCCTTGGAAAAGCCTTTTCCTACGTCAAAAATCACTGGCAAGGGCTAACCCGCTTCCGCGAAGTGCCGGGCGTGCCCCTCGACAACAACGAGGTCGAGCAGGAGCTGAAGCCCTCACAACGGCATCGCAAGAACTCGCTCTTCTTCAAGACCCAGGCAGGCGCCGACGTGGGCGACGTGCTCCTGAGCATGATCCGCACCGCGGTAAAAAACGGTGTCGACCCGGTGCACTATTAGCGCCGCAACGCCATCCGTCGTCTGACGCGGCCACCACTGCAGGCGCCCCTTCGAGAAACGCTTCTGGCACAACCAAAAGCCCTGGCCGTCGTAGACCAATAGTTTGAGGGCCGTGCCTGAACGGTTGCGGAAAACGAATAGCGTTCCGAGGAATGGGTCGAGCTGGAACTGTTGCCAGCACACACAAGCCAAAGAATCGATGCCCTTGCGGAAATCGACGGGCTCGCAGGCAACCAGCACCTTCAGCTGGGGAACGAGCTGGATCATGCTCGGGAGCTGCCTTCCAGCGCGCCGAGCACGAAACGACACACGGCTTCGACCAACTCATTCTCACCCTCGCCGCTCGCCGTCACGACCGTGAGGCTCCCCGCTGCGCTCTCCACCGTCAGACGGCATCTGCTCGCTCCATGCTGAACCTCGCCGAGCGGCGGTGTCATCATGCCGCCCCCTAAGCCCATGCCGAACTGCGGCAGCTCGACGAACGCGTTGCCACTTGGAGCTAACGCCGTGACCCGCTCCGCCGCGCTCCGATCCTGTACTGTGCGCGGGGACCGACCCGTAGCACCCGTTCGCCCGTGCCCCTTGAAACGCTTCTCGCCCACAACGGCCCCTCCACTCTCTCGGACCTGTTTGAATCGCGCCGCATTGACTCGGAGATGACTGCAGATCGTGCTCGGCGCATACCGATCGAGCAACCCCAGCGCCGCTTTCCACAACTCCTCCGGGATCAGCCGTCCGTGTGGCTTCGCCCGCCATGCTTCGAACTGTTTCACAACGTCTTCGAGTTCTGCCTTCTTTGAGCGCATCGATGGCCTCCTTGAGCAATCTCTCCGCTCAGCTTACGAACCCAACAGCACCTAAGTCACGCACTGCTGCCGCAAGGACACGGCGAATCCTGCCTACCTCCTCATCGAGATGCGACCCGAGAAGCTGAGACCGGGCGACCCCTATCGTGTCCAGGTGCGGCTCGTGAACCGGAGCAACCGTACGCTCGAGCTCGGCGCTCTGGAGCTTCGCTGGTCCTTTGACGGGATGTACACCGGGGGCGAGGTGGGAGTTCGTGTTCCCTCCGTCGGCGCGCGCGGAAGCGCCGTGGTCTACCAGATCGACGGAGAATGGACTGCCGCACATCAGCGCGGGAACGCCAGCGTGACCGCGAATCTGACGCTCGCCGACGGCGCGGTCCTCGCGAATACGCTGAGCTGGTAGCTACTCTAGGTCATCTCTCGTTTCGCCGTACTGTTCCTGGTGGAAGCGGCGGTACTCTTCGCTGTCGCTCTTGATCTTCCACCACCAGTCGGCGTTCTTCTCGTACCATCCGATCGTGGAACGCAGCCCGTCGTCGAAGCCGACGGCGGGCTCCCACCCCAGCCCGCACAGCTTCTCGGTCGAGAGACTGTAACGACGGTCGTGACCGGGCCGATCGGTGACGTGGCGGATGAGGCTTTTCGGCTTTCCCATCATCTCGAGAACCTTCTCCGTCAGCTCGAGGTTGTTCACTTCGTTACCGCCACCGATGTTGTAGGTCTCGCCCGGTGTGCCTTCGTCGAGCAACAGATCGATGGCGCGGCAATGATCGTCGACGTGGAGCCAGTCCCTGACCTGAAGGCCATCGCCGTAGAGCGGAAGCGACTGATCTTCGAGCGCGTTGGTGACGAAGAGCGGGATGACCTTCTCCGGATACTGTCGTGGCCCGTAGTTGTTGGAGGCCCTGGTGACAATGACCGGAAGCTCGTACGTCGTGAAGTAGGAATAAGCGAGGCGGTCCGCTCCCGCCTTGCTCGCCGAGTACGGGTTTCGCGGCGCGAGTGGATCCTCTTCGGAGGACGATCCCTCCGCAACGGTTCCATACACCTCGTCGGTCGAGATCTGAATGAAACGGGCGGGGCGCGAGGAGCGGCGCAGAGCCTCGAGGAGGACCCAGGTCCCGTAAACGTCGGTCAGGATGAAATCGCCGGCGTGCTTGATGGAGCGATCCACATGGGTCTCCGCGGCGAAGTTCACCACGACATCCGATTCCTGTACGAGTGGCCCCACGACCTCGGGAGCGCAGATATCCCCTTTGATGAAGCGGTAGCTCGGCCGATCCTCGATCCCCTTCAGGTTCTCGAGGTTGCCGGCGTAGGTCAGCTTGTCGAGGTTGAGGATCTTCCAGTTGGGGCGGTGCTCCGTCAGGTAGTGGATGAAGTTGCTGCCGATGAACCCGGCGCCGCCGGTGACGAGGATAGTGGGCATCCTTTTCCGACTCTAACACCGGCGGGCTCGGAAAGGCGAGAGTGCCTCAGCAGTCGCGGCAGCGGAAGACGAGGAAGAAATTGCTGTCGATGAAGTCGTGGCTCGACTCGAGCTCGTAGCCGGCATCGCGCATCCAGCCCTCGAGAGCATCACGGTCGTAGTTCATCGAGGGCATGATGTGCGGGGAGATCTCGTCGAAGTCGATGATCGCCACTCGGCCGCCCGGCTCGAGGTGACGCTTGAGATTGCGAAGGTAGGGCCCGCGGTTTCCGATGTGGTGCAACGTGTCACACATGAAGATGACGTCGACCTTCTCGGGAAGAGCCGGGTCGTCGTCCCGCGCCCGAACGGCTTTCAGATTCGTGAGTCCCTGCTCGGCGGCCGTCTTTTCTATGTGCGCGAGAAGCTCGTCGTTGACATCGACCGCGTAGACCACTCCGTGTGGGGCGGCGGCCGCGGCGAAGGGGCGCGAAAAAAGACCGGTGCCCGCGCCGATATCCGCGACCGCAGAGCCGGGGCCGATGCCGAGCACCTCGATGACTCGATCGATCTGCAGGCTCCGGACCCTGCCATCCGACTCGAGGACCTGGAGGTAGACCTTTGCCAGGATCCAGTCCTGTGCCAGCCACCCGACCCCAGCGATCAGGGCGACAATGGCGATGAGGATACCGACGGTTCGACGGACTTTGCTCATGGCGTCACCCCATTTCTGGATACGCAGCCGAATTGTCTCTAGTTCCCCGGAAGGTGTCCTGGCACGGATAGAATCTTCCCGAGCATGCCCCTTCGTCTCATGACCGCAACCGTCGAGCCAGAGTGGATCGACATCAACGGGCACATGAACGTCGCTTACTACCACATGGCCTTCGATCGAGCGACAGACCGATTCTTTGCCCATCTCGAGATCGACGCGGAGTTCGTTCGCCACGGCCGCGGACTGATGTTCGCGCTGGAGGACCACATGACATATCAGCGGGAACTGAAGGTGGGCGAGCGATTCCGGGTGAGCTGCCAGCTACTCGATTTCGATGCGAAACGGCTGCACTACTTCCTCTGGATGCATCACGACCGGAAGGAGTATCTCGTGTCGACCTGCGAGCATTTGTCGATCTTCGTCGACCCGCAGACCCGACGCTCCGCCCCGATGCTGCCCGAAATCCAGGAGAGATTGTCGAAGCTTTGGGAGGAGCATCAAAAGCTCCGGCGTCCGGCGGAAGCCGGCCGAACGATGGGCATCCGCCGACGGTAGTCACCCGCGATTTCCAAACTAGCGAGATTACCTCTCCCCCTGCTGGGGGAGAGGTCGCCCGCCTTCGCCAAGGCGTTGGCGGGCGGGTGAGGGGGACATGCCTGGTCTACTCCACTCTCAGCGCGGTAGCCGGGTCGACGCGAAGCGCGCGGCGGGCCGGGAAGTAGCTGCCAGAAGCGAGACTACGGTCAGCACAAGAGCGAAGCCGACGAACGTGACGGGATCCATCGAGACGACGCCGAACAAGTTGCTCGCCATCAGTTTTCCGGCACCCACCGCCAGGATCAACCCGATGGCCATGCCGCGTAGCGTGATGAACAACGCTTTGCCGAGCGTGAGGCGGAGCACGTCTCGCTGGCCTGCGCCCAGCGCCACCCGGACCCCGATCTCATGCGCGCGCCGGCTGACCGAGTAGGACATGAGCCCGTAGATGCCCACACCGGCCAGCACGAGGGCGTCTTCGAAGAACTGGACGCGGTGATGGTCCTCCTCGTAGACGCTCTCGGCGAGAGCGATCCTCATGGTCATGAGGGCATCCGGTCGGCGGTCTCCGGATCGAAGACCAGCGGCGCCCAGACAGCGGTGCCGTAGGGGTAGTCGAACCCCGCAGGCGCGATGCCGACCACTTCGTACTTTTCGCCATCCAGCAGGACTGTGCTTCCGACGATGCCCGGATCGCTCGCGAAGCGACGAGCCCAGAGCTGAAAGCTCAGGACCGCGGTATTCTCGAGCTCTGGTCGGGCCACATCCACGAACAGGTTACGACCATGCAGCGGGCGCACGCCGAGTGTATCCAGAAAGCCGGGTATCACCAGGGAGCCCTGCAAGCGTTCCGGCTGGTCGCCTGCGGTAAGGTTGACGTCCCACCACTCGAAAGCGACGACCTCGTCGAGCACGTCGCTCTGCTCCCGCCAGTCGAGGAAGTTCGCCGGCGCCACACCGCCTCGGTCCTGGTCTCGTTTGGGAACCGTCTCGAAGAGCATCACGAGGCGATCGACATCAGGAATCGGGAACGGTCTGAGGATGAGCGCATCGACCAGCGAAAAAACCGCGGCATTGGCGCCGATACCAAGCGCCAGGGTCACCACGATGATGAGGGCAAACGCCGGCTTGTGGACGATGCTCCTCAGTGCGAAGCGCAGGTCGCGCAGGGCGTCGCTCATCAGAGAGTCTCCTCTTTTGTTGCGGTCCGCTTCGCCGGGTCGTTCGCTTCGAACCGGACGGCCGAGAAAGCGCAGCGACAGGCCGAGTGCCTGGCGCCAATACCAGAGGGTGGCAAACAGTGTGGTGCGCTGACTGCGAAGTTCCTGGTGCTCTTCGTGGAGGTCTCCGAGAATGCTCTCTCCGAAACCGCCGGCGGGCACGACGGACCGAAGAAGTCTCTCTGCGAGCCCCGGCGGCCCGTCGCGATGGAGCGTCATCTCGTCTCTTCCAGCACCGATTCGAGTCCCTGCCAGAGCTTTTGCATCGAGTCCCGTGAGCTTCGAAGCGCCCGGATGCCCGCGGCGGTCACCGTGTAGAACCGCTTGGCGCGGCCCCCACGTGTCGGCGAGGGCTCTCCCATACGGGATCGGACCAGGCCTTTGGACTCGAGGCGCTCGAGCGCGGTGTAAAGAGCGCCGCGGGAGAACGAACGGCCGAGCCGCTCTTCGAGCTCGCGTCGGACCGTCACCGCGTAGGCCTCTTCCCCGGTATGGAGGATGGCCAGAAGTACCATCTGCTCGAACTCGCCAACCATTCTGACCATCACTACGTCGCTCCTGGCTCGAAAGTTCATATTGTAGGCAAAATCGCCCCCGTTGCAAAGAAATTTGCCGAGCGCCCCCGAAGTCGTTAGGATGCAGCTGGTTCGAAGGAGCGGTTTTTGCCAGAAGGAACTCGCAGAGAGAGGGAGCTAGTCCTGGTCGGTGGAGGCCACTCCCACGTCCAGTTGCTCCGGCGCTTCGCAATGGATCTCGTTCCCGACACGCACCTGACCATCGTGCTCGATATCCCGGTCGCGGTCTACTCGGGAATGGTCCCCGGCTTCGTCGCCGGTCAGTACCGGGCCGAAGAGCTCGAGATCGACGTTGTGCCGCTCGCTCGCCGCGCGCAGGCGCGGGTGATCCTGTCGCCGGCGGTGGGGTTCGAGCCCGGCGAGCGCCGCATCCTGTTGAAAGACCGTCCACCCATCCGTTACGACGTCGCTTCGGTCGATGTTGGATCGACGGTGCTCGGGCTCGATTTGCCGGGCGTTCGCGAGTTCGCAGTACCCACACGCCCGATCGGGCGGTTCGTCGGACGTGTGGCGGGCACCGTCGAGCGAGCGCAGCGACGCGAGGCGGGAAAGCCGTATCGCGTGGTGATCGTCGGAGGAGGAGCAGGAGGGGTAGAAGTTACGTTCACACTCTGGCAGAGACTCGGCGGCTTCGACGATCCGAGTCTCGAAGTGCGTCTTCTGCAGGCGGCACCACAGATTCTCTTGGGCTACCCGGACGGTCTGATCGCACGCGTCCATCGAAACGCCGAGCGTCGGGGGATCCGTATCGAGTGTTCGCGCCGCGTCGTCGAAGCGAGGGAGAAGAGCCTTCGGCTCGACGACGGCGAAGATATCCCCTGCGATTTGCTCGTCTGGGTGACGGGAGCGGTGAGTCACCCCGTTTTCGAGTCCTCCGGACTTCCCACCGACGAGCGCGGGTTCGTGCTGACCCGCTCCACATTGCAGGTCGTCGGCCACGACGACCTCTTCGCGGTGGGCGATTGCGCCACGATGAAGGACTACCCGCGCACTCCGAAAGCGGGTGTCTATGCCGTTCGCCAGGGGCCGTACCTGATCGACAACCTGCGCCGGGTGCTTCGCGATCGACCGCCGAAACCATACCGGCCGCAAGGGGAGTTTCTCACGCTGCTCAACCTGGGCGACGGCACTGCGCTCGGATCCAAGTCGGGCCTGTCCTTCGAAGGACGATGGGTCATGGCCCTCAAGGACTGGATCGATCGCCGTTTCATGCGCCGTTTTCAGGTCCTGGATGCGAGCGGCACCATGACGGAGGAGTTCCAGCGACTTCCCGACATGTCGGGAGAGATGGCAATGCTGTGCGGCGGCTGCGCGGCCAAAGTCGGACAGAGCGTCCTCGAGCGCGCTCTCGAGAGAGTCGGGCCGTCTCCGCCGGACGACACGGTGGCGCTCGGTCTCGACGTTCCAGATGATGCTTCGGCCTACCAGACTCCGTCCGGCGACCTCGTGGTCTCGAGCGTCGATGCCTTCCGTGCCTTCTTCGACGATCCGTACCTTGTGGGGCGCATCGCGGCGGTGAACGCCGTGTCGGATCTTCAGGCGACTGGTGCAAAGCCCCGTTACGCGCTGGCACTCGTGGCAATTCCCAAGGACGCCTCGGACGAGGAGGCAGAAGAGGTCCTGTACCAGGTGCTGTCCGGTGCTCGTAAGGTCTTCGACGAAATGGGCGTGACGGTGGTCGGCGGTCACACCACGACCGCATCCGAGCTTCTCGTCGGCTTCTCCATCGACGGCTTCGCGGGATCCCGTGACGCGCTTCTCGCCATCGATCGCCTGGAGGTCGGGCAACAGCTGGTCCTGACGAAGCCGCTCGGGACGGGCGTCGTTCTGCACGCGGACATGCAGGGGAGGGCGCGCGGGCCGTGGCTTCGCGCCGTCATCGACTCGATGGTTCTTGGCAATGATGCGGCGGCGCTCGTCGCGCGAGAGGTGGGCGCCGCGGCGGTCACCGACGTGACGGGATTCGGGCTGGTGGGACATCTCGGCGAGATGCTGCGCGCGAGCGGTGCGAGCGGTGTTCTCGACGTCGCGGCAATTCCCGCACTTCCCGGCTCGGTCGAGCTTCTGGCACAGGGCTTCCGGAGCACGTTTCACCCGCAGAACGAGAAGGCCAAAAAAGGCATCGTTGTTCGACGCGAGGCAGCGTCGCATCCAAACCTCGAGCTGCTCTTCGATCCTCAAACGTCGGGAGGGCTGGTGCTCGGCGTCGACAGCCGGCGAGTTGCCGAGACGCTCGAAAAGCTCGAGGCCGCGGGGGTGACCGATGCGGCGCTCATCGGCGAAGTCACGGAAAGGCGCGAGGACGGAGCGCTTCTGGAAGTTGTCGCCAGAGAGCCGATCGCTTCGACCGTGGAGATCGTCACTCCGGTCAGCGCGGCCGGCTGAGCACTAGCCTGCCGGATTCTTCGCGGCCGTAAAGAAGTTCACAACGCCGCGCATCTCGCCCTTAAACTGAAGTTCCTTGGTCGAATAAACCTACCGATAGTGTGAATCCCCAATGATTACGCGTCTTTAGGGACGCCGAGGGCCTGATTTCGGGGTGCAATATGTAAGCATGTATTTGGCCTTAATATCTCAATAAAGAAGGATAGGTATGCTATTATTGTGGGCATGCATATCCACATCATCCCCAAGCGCAACTCTTCCCCCGCGGTCCTGCTGCGTGAGTCGTATCGGGTGGGCGGAAACGTCCGCAAGCGCACGCTCGCTAACTTGTCCAAATTGCCCATGGAGCAAGTCGACGCCATCCGACGCATTCTCAAGGGCGACAAGCTCGTCTCGGTTGAAGACGCCTTCGAAATCGTCGAGAACGGCTCCCGGCACCATGGCCATGTCGAGGCGGTGCTCAGCGTGTCCTTGCGGTAGTAGTGCGTGAGAACGTGGGGGCGATTCGGTAAGCTGAACGCCGGGTGTGTTGTTTTTCTCGCGGGCAGAGAGAGAGGGAAAAAAGGACTGGACAAACGCTGGCTGACTGTGTAACCTCAGGCTGGGAGGAAAACAGTGACCCAGGCAGGAAACGCTGCACTCGACACCGCAGCCAAGCGACCCACCTTTTGCGGCACGACCGTGACCGCCGAGGAATGGAGCGTGCTGACGGAGATCATCGCCACGTGTGGTCTGTCCCGGCACGAGCTGGCGCGCACGATCTGTGAGGGCCTGGGGTGGGTTCGTCGGAACGGCAATCTCAAGACCCGGGAATGCTACGAGTACCTGGAGGTTGTCGAAGCGAAGGGGCTGGTGACGTTGCCCCCGCGTCACGAGCAGCGGCGCCGCGGACCGACGAGCATCCACTACACGAAGGCTGGTCGCGAGCGGCCACGGCGTGAGGGCAAGCTATCAGACGTCGCTCCGGTGATGCTGGGCTTGGTGGCGAACGCTGAGGAGCGAGCGCTATGGAGGACAGCCGGATCGATGGTACCTTCCATTGATGGCTCGAGCTTCTCTAGGCCAGAGCCTCCGCTCCCACGTGCTCAACTGCCTGATTCAAAACGACCTCCGGAACACGGGACGCCTCCGTTGAGGGGAAAAGCCCACGGTGAGCCGTTTCCCGGCGGCATTCTCTCGCCGGCCGGCAGGGCGTCCGGGCGACGAGCCCCAACAAGGTGATGGAGGTGTCTGGCTGTGAATCGGATAGAGCAGGGTCGTGGGAACGAGGGGGTGAGAGAGTTCGTTCCAGCGGCGAGAAGCAGAATCGAAATCGGGGTTCTAGCTGGGAGGAGCGCGAGAGTTTCGTTTGTCCAAGTGATCGACAATTGTGGCGATCAAAACGGGGGCGGCAACCCGCTGTCTATTTTTCACGGCGTTCCATCGCAGCGCGGAGTGTGCTCGCGAGCGAGCCCAAACTCTCGCCCTGTTGGTTTTGCTCCGCATCTTGACGCTCGGCGTAGTCGCGGGCCTCGCCCTTTTCGGTGGCTTCCTTGACGGCTTTTCTACCCTTCGCTTCTGTCGCCTTCGCCGAGCCTTCTTCGACGATCGCGATGCCCATTCGTTTTCGCTCGGGGTCGATGTTCAGGATCTCGGCCGCCACCTCGGTGCCGGGCGAAACCGATGACTTCCATCCGTCGGTGTTGCGCGTCAGTGGGAAGGTGGAGACGTGCGCTAGTGCTTCGATCCCCGCGGCCAGCTCCACGAACGCGCCGAAGTCGGTGACGCGGGTGACGCGACCCCTCAGCACCTGACCGACTCGATAGTCCTTGTCGGCGGTCGTCCACGGATCGGCTTGAAGCTGCTTCAACCCGAGGGAGATCCTCCCTTTCTCCTCGTCCACGCGCAGGACTTTGACCGTGAGCTCATCACCAGGCTGGACGACGGTCGTCGGGTCGGACACGCGCGACCAGCCCATCTCCGAGATGTGGAGCAGACCCTGCACTCCGCCGCCGAGGTCGACGAAGGCACCGTAGTCGCGCACCGACACGACGCGCCCCGGCAAGACGGCGTCGGGAACGATGAGCTGCCGGACTGCCTCCGCGCGCTCGCGCTCCTCTTCCTCCAGGATGGCGCGCCGGGAGACGACGATGTTCTTGCCTTCCTGTTTGTATTCGATGACGCGGAACGTGTAGCCCTTTCCTTCGTGGAGCGAGGGATCCTCGGTGAATCGCGTGTCGATCTGGGAGATCGGGCAAAAAGCACGCTGTCCGGAGAATCGAATCTCGAAGCCTCCTTTGATGGCCTTTTCGACCCGTCCTTCGACAGGCAACCCGGATTGGAACGCTTCGTTCAGCGCTTCCCGCGTGGCCGCGCTGCGGGCCAGTTTGTGGGAGAGCTTTATCCCGCCGGTCGTGGAAACGACGATGGCCTTGACGGTGTCGCCGACCTGAACTTCAACGCCTGCGTCTGGATCGATGAGCTCCTCGAGGTCGATGGTCGCCTCGCCCTTGCCGCCGACGTCCACGAACGCAACGTCCGATCCCAACTCGACGATTTTTCCTTCGACCTGCTCGCCCTCGCTGAGGAACTTGGGCTGGAGAGACTCCTCCAGCATCCGCGCGAAATCTTCTTCCTCCTCAGGAGCAGTCTCGTCCTTCTCGGTCGGCTCGTCCGGCATGACGCGCATTCTAGCCCAAACGCCCCCCGGCGGACCTAAGTACCCTGTTTCATAATTACGGTGGCATTCGAACGACGATGCATCCCGTCTGGCTGCGTTGCTCGTCGGTCATATATCTAGATATCATTCGCTCCTCGCGCCTTGCCAGCCGGGCGCCTCGGCGTTCTCGGTGCGTCACCGTAACTATGAAGCAGGGCACTAAACCACCGGACGGTGGCGAAATCAGAAAGGCCTGCCGACCGCGTGGGCCGGCAGGCCTTGGAGGTTTGGCGATCGGACGCTTACAGGGCGGTGACGTTCGATGCCTGAGGGCCCTTGGGGCCTTGAGTCACTTCGAACTCGACTTGTTGTCCCTCTTGGAGCGATCGGTGACCGCTGCCCACAATCGCGGAGAAGTGAACAAAAACGTCAGGGCCGTCTTCTCGTTCGATGAAGCCGAACCCCTTGCTGTCGTTGAACCACTTAATCGTGCCTTTGACCATGCAAGTCTACCTCCTTTCTTAGAGATTCTCCTATGCTCAGGAGTCGTAAGGTGTGTAGAGCTTGCGTTGGCAAGAGCACAAAAAAAAGCCACAGGAGCTTTTGTCTCCCATGACTGGTCATGCAAATCAAGCAAGAAAAAACAACACTTTACAACTGGTACTATACCACCAAACCATGGGTTCATCAACTCGACGCACCCGGCGGGCGCAATCGACTTCCGTTCATGCGACCTGTTTTCGATAGTTCCAGAACGAATCCCAGGCGCCCGTGCTTCGGAAGACACAGCGCAGCGCGAGCATTGCATCGGCCCCAGCGGCGTGCCATCTCATCCCGACTCGCTTCATCCTTTGTTGCATAACGTGGCTCACGGCACTTTCCACGGCACCGCTGCCGATGTAGTAGCCGCTTTGTCGAAACGTTCTGTATTTCATTCGATGCCCGTTTCTCTCGAGGTAGCCGGTGAGCTTGTCGATCTCTTCGTCTTTGGAACGATGACGCTTTTTCAGAAACCGCAAACCCTCGATCACCTCATCCACGGCGTCTTCGTATAGACGGTCGAGTTGCGATTTGCGCCACTGTGCGGCTTCGTCGGTGCCTTCGCCGAAAACCACCCGTGCCACAGGGCTGATATTCTCGTCGGCGTGATACCAATCAAGGATCTCGACTCGATCGGTGAACAGCTCCTCCGCAAGATTCCAAATCCACGGCGCACCGTCACCCAGGATGACGACCTTGCGAGACTCCGCCCCCATTGAGCAAGAGCGAGGCCACAAAACCTCGCCGAGTGCTTCGGGGCTACCTCGAACCCCTACGACCTGTCGTTCGGTCAACTCTCCGCGTCCGAGCTTGCTCTGCACACGCCCTTGCTCGGTATAAAGGCAGCCTAGCTTGACTTCCTGCCAGCGGCCGTCCACGAATACCATCCCGCCGTCTATCCCTATGTACAGCGGTCCCTTATGGCGTCTGCCCGTTCCAGCTTCCACCTCGTTCGCAGGCTCTTTCGAAAAACCCTCCGCCTTTTTCCCATCGGCGCCTACCAAGCTTTGAATCTTCTCGGAGCTCACGACCACCCCGGTGAACTTTCGCAGCAATTGCTCGCTCGCCGAGCGGTAGGGTTCGATCACTCCTGCCAACAGCGACAACTCTTGTAAGGCTTGCGTGAATCCCTCCTGGTCCACCCGCATCTCTTCCAGCAGCGGATACTTGCCTTGACGACACTCACAGCACTGAGCGTAAACCACACTCAGCTCCACATCCCGACCCGCCAGTACCGTGTGCACCCGGAACGCTCGATGTTGTCGAAACTCCATCGACGCGCCGCATTCGCATGCGCCTGACACACCGAGTCGTTCCGAGCGTTGGCTGAGCGCCTTGCCCAGTACCTCACGCAGGTATTCGCTGCCCTTGACCCGCATCCACTCGTCACACCGTTCGACATCAGCTTCCGCTTCCACGACCGCCTGCCACACTTGCTCCGCGAACTCCTCGGATAGACGACTTACTTCTTTACTAAACTCCTCCCGCGTGATACTGCTTTTCATTGAGGTGTCCCTCCATCGGCCGCTTAGCTGCGACCGTTTTCTTTATTTAGGATTGTGAAGGACACCTCATTTTTCCTTTTATGTCAAGAGAACATTTCTAGTAGGAAAATGATCAAGATCACGGAAAGGTTGCGCCCCACCCGGCGGGCGCAATCGACTTCCGTTCATGCGACCTGTTTTCGATAGTTCCAGAACGAATCCCAGGCGCCCGTGCTTCGGAAGACACAGCGCAGCGCGAGCATTGCATCGGCCCCAGCGGCGTGCCATCTCATCCCGACTCGCTTCATCCTTTGTTGCATAACGTGGCTCACGGCACTTTCCACGGCACCGCTGCCGATGTAGTAGCCGCTTTGTCGAAACGTTCTGTATTTCATTCGATGCCCGTTCTCTCGAGGTAGCCGGTGAGCTTGTCGATCTCTT